>FSRD01000001.1:237500-5037500 GCA_900129675.1 Bradyrhizobium erythrophlei
ACGGCTTTTTGAGATTTGCGAAGGGTTGCCCCTTAGCGTCCCATTGTCACCGCCATTGTAGCACGTGTGTAGCCCAGCCCGTAAGGGCCATGAGGACTTGACGTCATCCCCACCTTCCTCGCGGCTTATCACCGGCAGTCTCCTTAGAGTGCTCAACTAAATGGTAGCAACTAAGGACGGGGGTTGCGCTCGTTGCGGGACTTAACCCAACATCTCACGACACGAGCTGACGACAGCCATGCAGCACCTGTCTCCGGTCCAGCCGAACTGAAGAACTCCATCTCTGGAGTCCGCGACCGGGATGTCAAGGGCTGGTAAGGTTCTGCGCGTTGCGTCGAATTAAACCACATGCTCCACCGCTTGTGCGGGCCCCCGTCAATTCCTTTGAGTTTTAATCTTGCGACCGTACTCCCCAGGCGGAATGCTTAAAGCGTTAGCTGCGCCACTAGTGAGTAAACCCACTAACGGCTGGCATTCATCGTTTACGGCGTGGACTACCAGGGTATCTAATCCTGTTTGCTCCCCACGCTTTCGTGCCTCAGCGTCAGTATCGGGCCAGTGAGCCGCCTTCGCCACTGGTGTTCTTGCGAATATCTACGAATTTCACCTCTACACTCGCAGTTCCACTCACCTCTCCCGAACTCAAGATCTTCAGTATCAAAGGCAGTTCTGGAGTTGAGCTCCAGGATTTCACCCCTGACTTAAAGACCCGCCTACGCACCCTTTACGCCCAGTGATTCCGAGCAACGCTAGCCCCCTTCGTATTACCGCGGCTGCTGGCACGAAGTTAGCCGGGGCTTATTCTTGCGGTACCGTCATTATCTTCCCGCACAAAAGAGCTTTACAACCCTAGGGCCTTCATCACTCACGCGGCATGGCTGGATCAGGCTTGCGCCCATTGTCCAATATTCCCCACTGCTGCCTCCCGTAGGAGTTTGGGCCGTGTCTCAGTCCCAATGTGGCTGATCATCCTCTCAGACCAGCTACTGATCGTCGCCTTGGTGAGCCGTTACCTCACCAACTAGCTAATCAGACGCGGGCCAATCTTTCGGCGATAAATCTTTCCCCGTAAGGGCTTATCCGGTATTAGCACAAGTTTCCCTGTGTTGTTCCGAACCAAAAGGTATGTTCCCACGCGTTACTCACCCGTCTGCCGCTGACGTATTGCTACGCCCGCTCGACTTGCATGTGTTAAGCCTGCCGCCAGCGTTCGCTCTGAGCCAGGATCAAACTCTCAAGTTGGACTTGAAACTTCAAACCGGCTGATCACAACGTTTGACGAGGTCCCACCATATTTATCGCCTGCGATTCACATCGCGGACGACGATGGTGTAACCTATGTAAACGTGTACCGCCGAAGTCTTTCGTCCGGCCCCGATCAATGAAAACCGAAGTTTTCAAGTAACCGAGACCACGCAAGGACTCCGCCGTCCACGTTTCTCTTTCTTCATCTTCACTTGTCAAACAGCCCGGGACCCGAAGGACCCTCTCCCCTGAGGGAGTTCCGACACCCTTACCCGACGGCAAATAACAACCGATTCCTATCGGCTGTTGATCCACTCATCAGAATGAGGAGCATCAAGGGCGCGAAAGACTGCCTTGGCCGTTGGGCCAATGCAGCGCCGCGCTCAGTGGCCGGGTTATAGGCCCGCCCAATCGGACCTGTCAACAGCCATCGTCAACAAAATGTCGCATCATGTGGAAGAAATTTTCGACGCCAAGAAGTCTAGATATTTGGGGACTTTGCGCCGTACTTGAGCCACAATCCTGCGACGTTCTGGCTATAACGTATGCACGGAAGCGCCGGACGCCAGTGGGGGCTGCCGGTGTTTATCTACCAGGGACAGGCGATCTTCCATGAACCCGTCGCCTTTCCCACGCGGCCGAAACATATCGAGAGATCTGCACACCATTGACGTTCGAGACTCCGGCCGGTCTTCTTTCTGGCCTCTGATTCCCGAATCTCCATGCGTGCGGCACGCCATGCTCCGGGATCGCCCCTAGGAGGGCAAATCCGGGTCAGGAACGAGCAAAGGTCTTGTCGAATGTTGATGGAATTTGGGGGGATACAGGGTTGAGCCAGAAGGCGTCACGCGGGAGCGGCTACGGACGCGAGACCGGGATCATTGATCTCGGTCACGAGCCGCCACTTTCCGTCGATGGCTCCGAGGCCGCGGTGATCGATCGCCGCCGTGTCTCCGTACAATGGTTTAGCGGCACTATCCTGACTGGTCTGTGCGGCGCAGCTCTGATCGGCGGCGCCGTTTTTGCGTCACTGGACGGCGAAATGACCTTTGCCAAGGTGCCGGAGCGCGTCGAGGGCGCGCTGCGCGGCGCGTTCAGCGGCAGCGACAAAGCCGTCAGCCTGCACAAGAGCGACCGCTTGCCGCCGCCGAGTGACTCGACCGCCGCGCGCAATGTGGTGCGGGTGTCCACCGTCACCCGCGTCGGCAACCGCGACGTGATGCGGGTGCGGCCGTTCATCCGGATCTCCGGCAATCTGTCGATGACGACCAGCGATCTCAGCGCCAAGATCCCGCCTTTCAACGCCCAGCGCATGCTGACCGACGTCGGCGCCGAGACGCCGGCCCCCTCCGACGATCCGAACGAGGCCGCCGAGCCCGACGCCGAGGTCTCCTTCGTCACCAAGGACCTCGCACCGGTGCTGCCGAAGGCAAAACTCGCCGCCGTGGTCGCGCTCGATGAAGTGTTGATGCGGGTACGCGACGTCGCGAACTGGCGCGGCAACACCGGCGGCGTGCGCTATACCGCCCTTGCAAATGCCACGGCTGACGCCAGCGGCTCTCAATCCGACCTCAAGATGGCCTATGCCCCGGAAGGCAGCGCCGCCGACCCCTATGCCGGCTTCGAAACCCGCGTGGTGCCGGAAAACGTCACCCTGCTGCCGAAGACCAAGGAACAGGCGACCGGCGGCAATCCATCCGGCGAGCGCGTTCACGTCGTCAAGAAGGGCGATACCGTCATCTCGATCCTGCGCGATCAGGGCGCGACGCCGGATGAGGCCAAGGCGATCGCGGCGACGCTTGGCCCCCGCGGCCGCGACGGCGGCTTGAAGGAAGGCCAGAAGCTCCGGATCCTGATGGCGCCGGCAGCGCCGGGTCCCGGTACGCGGCTGCAGCCCTATCGCGTGATCGTCGCCAACGACACCTCGATCGAAGCCGTGGCCGCCTTGTCCGACCTTGGCAAATATGTCGCCGTCGACGTCCAGAGCATGAACACCGTCACCGAGACCGCCGACAACAGCGACGACGATGATGACGATGGCAGCGGCGTGCGGCTCTATCAAAGCATTTACGAGACCGCGATGCGCAACAAGGTGCCGACGAGCGTCATCGAGGACATGATTCGCATCTATTCCTACGACGTCGATTTCCAGCGCAAGGTGCAGCCGGGCGATTCCTTCGACGTGTTCTACGCCGGCGAGGACGAAGGCGCGACCATCACCGAAAAAACCGAGGTGCTGTTCGCAGCACTCACCGTCGGCGGTGAAACCAAGAAATATTACCGTTTCCAGACTCCCGACGATTCGGTGGTCGATTACTATGACGAGACCGGCAAGAGCGCGAAGAAGTTCCTGGTCCGCAAGCCCGTCAACAACGCGATCATGCGCTCGGGCTTCGGCGGCCGCCGCCATCCGATCCTGGGCTACGTCAAGATGCATACCGGCGTCGACTGGGCCACAGCCTACGGCACCCCGATCTTCGCGTCCGGCAACGGCGTGGTCGAGAAAGTCGGACCGGAAGGCGGCTACGGCAAATATGTCCGCCTGAAGCACAACAACGGCTACGAGACCGCCTACGGCCACATGTCGGCCTTCGCCAAGGGCATGGAAGTCGGCAAACGGGTACGGCAAGGCCAGGTGATCGGCTTTGTCGGTTCGACCGGACAATCGACCGGCCCCCACGTCCACTACGAAATTCTGGTCAACGGCCGGTTCGTCGACCCGATGCGCGTCAAACTGCCGCGCGGCCGTTCGCTCGAGGGACCGGTCATGGCAAGCTTCGAGAAGGAACGCGATCGCCTCGATGCCCAGATGAGCAATCGCGGTGGCGCGGCGCGCGTCTCCGAGGCCACCGGCACGGCGCCGGTGCGGCAGGTCAGCAATCGCTGAGCCCTTTTCGATCGAATCGTCCGAGAATCCGACGCCGTTCGCGCGGCGTCATATATCAGGTTTATGGCTGCGACGCCTGACTTTTCCGGCAGGTTTCGTTTGCCAAACGAGCATCCTGGACGAATACTGTTTCCCATAAGCAACGGGAGGTGGCGTCATGACGAGCAGACTTGCACTCGGTGCGGCTGTCGCGGCGGCGGTGTTTTGCGCCAGCGGCGCTTCGGCGCAGACTTATGTGGTGACCCAACTCGTTCCCGGCTCGGCGTTTCACGGCGTGCACGGCCTCGGAATCGACAAGGCCGGGCGATTGTTTGCCGGCAGCGTCGCAGGTGCCGCGCTTTACGAGGTCGATCGCGGCACCGGCGCCGCCAAGATCGCAATCCCGACGCCGGAAGGCATGGCTGACGACATCGCGTTCGCGCCCGACGGCACCATGGCGTGGACCGGATTTCTCACCGGCGATCTCTACTCCCGGAAGGGCGACGGTCCGATCAAGAAACTCGCGTCCGGCCTGGCGGGGATCAACTCGCTCGCATACCGCAAGGACGGCCGGCTTTATGCCAGCACCGTCTTCCTCGGCGACACGCTCTACGAGATCGACGTCGAGGGCGTGAAGCCGCCGCGCACGATCATGGAGAAGATGGGCGGCCTCAACGGCTTCGAATTCGGGGCGGACGACCTATTGTACGGCCCGCTATGGTTCAAGGGCCAGGTCGCCAAGATCGATGTCGACAAGGCCGAGCTGAAGGTGGTTGCCGACGGCTTCAAGGTCCCGGCTGCGGTCAATTTCGATTCCAAGGGCAATCTCTGGGTGGTCGATACCGCGCTGGGCCAGCTGGTGCGGGTCGATCCGAAAAACGGCGCGAAGAAGATGGTCGCCCAGCTCAAACCGTCGCTCGACAACCTCGCGATCGACGACCAGGACCATATCTACGTCTCCAACATGGCCGATAACGGTATCCAGGAGGTCGATCCGGAGAGCGGCGCCGCCAAACAGATCATATCCGGCAAGCTGGCGCTGCCCGGCGGCATCGGCGTCGTCTCCGACGGCGACAGGGACACCATCTATGTCGCCGACGTGTTCGCCTACCGCACCGTCGACGGCGCCTCCGGCGAGGTCTCCGAGCCCGCCCGCATGCATGCCGATGGCGTGACGCTGGAATACCCGATGAGCGCCACCGCGAAGGGCGACAACGTGATCCTGTCGAGCTGGTTCACCGGCACGGTCCAGGTGATCGACCGCAAGACCGGCAAGACCAAAGAGATGATGCACGGCTTCAAGGCGCCCCATGACGCCGTCCTGCTCGATGACGGCAGCCTCCTGGTCAATGAGCTCGGCAGCAAATCGCTGCTGCGCGTCAGCGGCGAACACGGCAAGGACCGCACGGTCGTGATCGGCGATCTCGCCGGGCCGGTCGGACTGGTCGCCGGCGCTGGCGGCACGGTCTATCTCACCGAAGCCTTTGCCGGACAGGTGTCGAAAATCGAGGCCAATGGCGAGAAAACCATCGTCGCCAAGGACCTGAAGATGCCCGAGGGCATCGCGCTGGCCTTCGACGGCCGGTTGATCGTGGCCGAAGTCGGCGCCAAGCGCATCATCCAGGTCGATCCGGTGACGGGCTCCGTCACCGAGATCGCCGGCAATCTGCCGATCGGGCTTGCCGGTGCGCCGGGCGGCTTGCCGACCAACATCCCGACCGGGGTCGGCGTCGGCATGTCGGGCACGATCTACTTTTCGTCGGATATCGAGAACGCGATCTACAAGATCACGAAAAAATAGGAGCGGGAACCAGACGGCGTGCCCGGGACCCGAAAGCAGCGCTATCGAACCGCAGCCTACCAGGTGCTCGCATCCTCGCGAGGGGCCAGCAAATCGCGGCTCCGAACTTGCAACCGCACTTGGACCGGCGCGCGCCTGGGTTGTCTTTTTCCGGTGGCCACCGGCTGCCGGCCAGGGCAAAGCGCCCGCTCATGCCGCTGGTTTCATTAAATTTTTATCGCGCGGCCGCGGAACCGGCGCGGTCGTTCTCCCGTTGTTCTCTACGGGGAGACCTTCTCAATGGAGGTTGTCATGGAGAAATGGACGAACGCAAAATTATGTGACGTCGCGAATTTGATCCTCGGCGCAGTTCTGTTCGTGTCGCCTTGGATATTCGGGTTCGATGCTGGACGAGCCTCGCAAAACGCCAGCATCGCCGGCATCGTGATTGCAGCGCTTGCCATCGGAGCACTTGCGGCATTCGCCGTGTGGGAGGAATGGCTAAACCTGATCGTGGGATTGTGGACGCTGGTTTCACCCTGGGTATTGGGCTTCCAGGGAACCAACGCGATGACGGTCCATGTGGTGATCGGCGCCGCCGTGGCGCTGCTTGCGGCCATCGAACTCTGGATCACGTCGCAACATCCGCCGCGGCTTACCACGCATAGCTGAGGCACGACGTTTCTCCGCCCGCCGCCGCTGGCGGGCGGAGCCAGCTGAGGGATAACAAGCCATGAAGCGCGTCACACGTGACGACGTTATCAAAGCGATTGGCCCGGCCGATGATGTGACCATCGCCGAAATCATCGGCACCGGCGCGACGGTGGACGAATTGGCGGAGGCTCAAGCCTGGATCGCCAACGACGAGCCGTTGATGAACGACGGCCGGCCGCTAGCGACCGGTCGCGTTCGCCAACTCGTCGATATCCTCGCGGAGATCGAGCAGAGCGAGGCCGACGAGGACGGCAAGGAACCCGGACCTGCCGTCAGCGATGCCTAATGCATCCTGGCATTAGGCATCCCGGGTCAAGCGTGGGCTCATCGCCGGCTGCCCATCTCAGTTCAGCTTGCGCTTCGGCACCGGGGCCTCGAACTGCGCGATCTCGGCGGTCTGCGGCGCCTTGCCGTTGAAGGTCAGCACATTGCCTTCGCTCGAGATCACGACGCGGTCGCCATCGGCGACTTCGCCGGCGAGGATCATTTCCGCCAGCGGATCCTGCAGATTGCGCTGGATCACCCGCTTCAAGGGGCGTGCGCCATAGGCCGGATCCCAGCCCTTGGCCGCCAGCCAGTCGCGCGCGGCGGCATCGAGCGTCAGCGTGATCTTGCGCTCTTCCAACAGCTTCTGCAGCCGAGAGAACTGGATCTCGACGATCCGGCCCATCTCGCTCTTCTGCAGGCGGTGGAACAGGATGATCTCGTCCACTCGATTGAGGAACTCGGGCCGGAAATGCGCCCGCACCATGCCCATCACCTGCTCGCGCACCGCGGAAGTGTCCTCGCCTTCCGGCTGATTGACCAGAAACTCCGAACCGAGATTCGAGGTCATGATGATCAGCGTATTGCGGAAGTCGACGGTGCGGCCCTGACCATCGGTCAGGCGGCCGTCGTCGAGCACCTGCAGCAGCACGTTGAAGACATCCGGATGCGCCTTCTCGATCTCGTCGAACAGCACCACCTGATAGGGCCGCCGCCGCACCGCTTCGGTCAGCGCGCCGCCCTCGTCATAGCCGACATAGCCGGGAGGCGCGCCGATCAGCCGCGACACTGAATGCTTCTCCATGTATTCGGACATGTCGAGGCGGACCATCGCGGTCTCGTCGTTGAACAGATATTCCGCCAGCGCCTTGGTCAGCTCGGTCTTGCCGACACCCGTCGGGCCCAAAAACATGAACGAGCCCATCGGGCGGTTCGGATCCTGCAGGCCGGCGCGCGAGCGGCGCACGGCGGTCGCCACCGCACGCACGGCTTCGGCCTGGCCGACCACGCGTTGGCCGAGGCTGCCCTCCATCTTCAGCAGCTTGTCCTTTTCGCCCTCCAGCATCTTGTCGACGGGAACGCCGGTCCAGCGCGACACCACCTGCGCGATGTGGTTGGCGGTGACCGCCTCCTCCATCATCTCGCCCGCGTTTTCCTTGGCTTCGATGTCGGCGAGCCGCTTCTCCAGCTCGGGGATCCGGCCATAGGCCAGTTCGCCCGCGCGCTGGAATTCGCCGCGGCGCTGCGCGTTGGCGAGCTCGATGCGCAAACCGTCGAGTTCGCTCTTCAGCTTCTGGGCGTTGGAGAGCTTGTTCTTCTCCGCGCTCCAGCGCGAGGTCAGCGCTGCCGACTTCTCCTCGAGGTCGGCGAGCTCCTTCTCCAGCGTCTGCAGCCGGCTCTTCGAGCCGGGATCGCTTTCCTTTTTCAGCGCCTCCTGCTCGATCTTGAGCCGGATGATTTCCCGGTCCATCGAATCGAGCTCTTCCGGCTTGGAATCGACCTGCATCTTCAGCCGCGCCGCCGCCTCGTCCATCAGGTCGATAGCCTTGTCGGGCAGGAAACGGTCGGTGATGTAGCGGTTCGACAGCGTGGTCGCGGCCACCAATGCGGAATCGGTGATGCGCACGCCGTGATGCTGCTCGTACTTGTCCTTCAGGCCCCGCAGGATCGAGATGGTGTCCTCGACCGTCGGCTCGGGCACGAAAATCGGCTGGAACCGGCGCGCCAATGCGGCGTCCTTTTCGACGTGCTTGCGATATTCGTCGAGCGTGGTCGCGCCGATGCAATGCAGCTCGCCGCGCGCCAGCGCGGGCTTCAACAGATTGGACGCATCCATCGCACCGTCGGCCTTGCCGGCGCCGATCAGCGTGTGCATCTCGTCGATGAACAGGATGATCGAGCCCTCCGCCGAGGTAACTTCCTGCAGCACGGCCTTCAGCCGCTCCTCGAACTCGCCGCGGTATTTCGCGCCCGCAATCAGCGCGCCCATGTCGAGCGACAGCAGCTTCTTGTCTTTCAGGCTTTCCGGCACATCGCCGTTGAGAATCCGCAGCGCCAGACCTTCGACGATTGCGGTCTTGCCGACGCCGGGCTCGCCGATCAGCACGGGATTGTTCTTGGTGCGGCGGGAGAGCACCTGGATGGTGCGGCGGATTTCCTCGTCGCGGCCGATGACAGGGTCAAGCTTGCCGTCGCGCGCGGCCTGGGTCAGGTCGCGGGCATATTTCTTCAGCGCGTCATAGGCGTTTTCGGCGGTGGCGCTGTCGGCCGTGCGGCCCTTGCGCAGCGCCTCGATCGCCGCATTGAGGTTTTGCGGCGTGACGCCGCCCTTGCTCAGAATGGTGCCCGCCTCGCTGCCCTTCTCGAGCGCCAGGCCCAATAGCAGCCGTTCGACGGTGACAAAGCTGTCGCCGGCCTTTTCGGCGGCTTTCTCGGCCGCGTCGAACGCGCGCGCCAGCTCAGGCGCCAGGTAAACCTGTCCGGCCCCGCTGCCGGATACTTTCGGCAGCTTGTTGAGGGCGTCTTCGGTGGCCTTGAGGATGGCGCGGGAATTACCGCCGGCGCGGTCGATCAGCCCCCCGGCAAGCCCCTCACTGTCGTCCAGCAGCACTTTGAGCATATGCAGCGGCGAGAACTGCTGGTGGCCGTCGCGCACGGCCAGTGATTGCGCAGACTGGATAAAGCCGCGCGCACGCTCGGTGTATTTTTCAATATTCATTGTTGAGTTCCCTCAGCCTGCCGGCACCACCCGGGGCGCGATCAGCAAAAGTGGGAACCGGTTTTGCGTCCGATCGCGCCCCATTTTAGTTTGGCGCGTGATCTTGTCGCGAAACCGCTCACACTTTCGCGGACCACGCGCTAAGGCATGGCGACAGCATCTTCATTGGGTTTCCACTGACCGCATTGACATTCCTCAACCGGCCGTGGTCGTCGCCATCATTTCAGGCTTGATGCAAATGTGGGCATCGACAGGGAAAACGGAAGAGGCGTGATCACGATTTTGCGAGTGGTGGCGCCGTGGTCGGGAATCCCCTAAAAGGCCGCATGTCCCCTGCCCCATCCGCGCAAATCGCCGGTATCTACCGCTATCCCGTCAAAGGCCTGACCCCGGAACCGCTGCCGAGCGCCACGCTGAGCGCCGGCCAGACGCTGCTTTCCGATCGCCGCTACGCCATCGAAAACGGGCCCTCCGGCTTCGACCCGGCCGAACCCAAATGGATGCCAAAACCGCATTTCCTGATGCTGCAGCGGGACGAATGGCTGGCGGCACTGCAGACCCATTTCGACGATGCGAGCCACGTCCTGACCATCCGCCGGAACGGAGCCGTCGCGGCCCAGGGCGATCTCGAAACCGCCCAAGGCCGCGCCGCGATCGAGCAGTTCTTCGCTCGGACCTTTGCCGGGGCGATCAAGGGGCCGCCAAAGGTCCTGACCAGCCCGGGCCACAGCTTTTCCGATGTCGCCCGCAAGGTCGTCTCGATCATCAATCTGGCGAGCCTGCGCGCCATCGAGAACATGGTCGAACAACCGGTCCATCCGCTGCGCTTCCGCGCCAACCTCTATGTCGAGGGCTGGCCGGCCTGGCACGAATTCGACCTCGTCGACCGGACCCTCGCCATTGGCGAGGCGCGGCTCAGGATCGTGAAACGGATCACCCGCTGCGCCGCCGTCAACGTCGATCCCGACACCGCCGCGCGCGACCTCGCCATCCCGCAGGCGCTGATGCGCCGGCTCGGTCACAACGAATGCGGCATCTATGCCGAAGTGATCGCCGCCGGCAGCATCAGTGTCGGCGATGCGATCGCCGCGGAGCAGCCGGTGTTGTTGTGAGTGTGGCACGCGCGCTCTACCCTCCTCTTTCATTCAGCCTTTTCACTCGTCGTCGCCCGGCTTGACCGGGCGATCCAGTATTCCAGAGACAGCATTGCTTTAGTCGAGAGGCCGCGGCGTACTGGGTCGCCCGGTCAAGCCGGGCGATGACAATGGAGTACGACGCGCGTCAGCCTTCTCGCGGCGCGATGCGCCCGAGTTTTTTTGTTGTCACCCTCGAGATGAGGGTGCAGGGAATGCCGGGTGCGCGCTGCACCCGCGGTCTCGTGTGCAAAATTGTGCGAAGAAACGCACACGAGCATACAGGTTCAGCGGAGGCAATCCGGCATTCCCCGCGCAATGGTCTTACGGCTTATGCCGTGCTCTCCTCGGCGACGAATTCGTCTTGTCACCGTCGTCTGCGGATTGACTGGCTTGCCTGAGCCCAGTTGAGCCCGACATGCCTCCGCGGACTTGGCGCCAGCAACGGGCGTCAGGACCACACGGTTTTGCCGTACGCGTCTGCGTCGTTCGTCCTGCGCGCGGCGGACCGCTCACAGGAAGTCTGCCCTGCGGTCACCTTGCGCGCCGACGCTGTCGCGTCCACCACATCCCATCCCGCGTTCGTGACGATCGCGATACGCCCCTCTTGCCGGGAAAGGACGGGGCGAGCTGGTAGCGCTGATTTGCCCGACGGGACCAGCGAAATATTTTTGCGAGGGGGGACTGGACGACCCAAATCACTTTGAAATGTCTGCGTAAATCGACGTTTACGCGCAGCGGATTTTTCGGTCATTCGTCATCGAGCGACGCGGAATGCGGACTGATTTGCATCCTGGTTTCTAGATGCGGGATTTTGGTGGTAATGGCAGCAGCGCAGCAAGCAAGCCAGGGGAATACAACATTGCCAATTTCTCGCCTGGGACACCAAGACGAGACAGGTGCTTATCGCCCGGACATCGATGGACTGCGAGCTATCTCCATTCTGCTGGTGGTCGGATATCACGCTCAGCCCTGGTTGGTCCCTGGCGGATTTATCGGGGTTGATATTTTTTTGTTATTTCCGGCTTCCTGATCACTCGCATCATTCTTTCGCAGGTCAAAACCAATACCTTTTCGTCCATGGAATTCTACTCTCGCCGGATTCGGCGGATATTTCCGGCGCTCATCGTCGTCTTGGCCGTTACTTACCTGATCGGCTGGTTTGTTCTTCTACCCGACGGCTTTTCCATGCTTGGGAAGAGCATTGCCGCCGGCGTCGCGTTTGTATCCAATCTGTTTCAACTCAGCCAGGTCGGCTATTTTGCGCCGGACGCGACCGAAAATCCCCTCTTGCACCTTTGGTCGTTAGGTATCGAGGAACAGTTTTACATTTTCTGGCCACCAGCTCTCTTGATCTTGTTCGGATCAAAGCGACATCGAATTTGGATGGCAGCCATCGCTGCTGCGTCGTTTGGCGTCAGCCTGATGATCTTTTTCGGCTACAAAGATTGGTCCTTTTACTCGCCAATATCGAGGGCGTGGGAGTTGTTGGCCGGCGGCATTGTCGCCAACGACTACACCAACGTTTGGGAACGCAAAAAACGGCGCTTTGCGCAACTTGAGAATCTGCTGGCAATGCTCGGCATTGTAGCAATTATCTTCGCTGCGATCACGCTCAACAAGGAAAGTTTATTTCCGGGCTTTTATGCGCTGCTGCCGGTGCTTGGCGCGGTGCTGATTATTCTCTCGCCAAACTCCTTGGTGAACAGGACTTTTCTATCGAACCCACAGATGGTCCTGATCGGACTGATCAGCTATCCGCTATATCTCTGGCACTGGCCGCTATTGTCTTATCTCGGGATTGTGCGGAACGGAGTTCCAAACGTCATCGAGATTTGGGCTGTCGTTCTCATTGCGGTTGTCCTCTCGTGGCTAACATTTCGTTTTGTCGAAATTCCACTCCGCCAGCAGAAAAATGCAGCGCCGAAATTAGCTTTCGGATTGGTGACGGTCGGCATGGTGGGGATCGTGACTGCTATTGCAGCTGGCTTTGGATTTCGGTTTCCCCTGGAAATTCGCGATATCGCGCAGCTTGCGCCGCAGAACAATGCCGGATTCCGGGACAAGTGCTTCTTGGGCGTACCGGGATCTGAATTTAACTCAAGCTGCGTCGAGCGGGGCGATAAGCCACTCGTGCTTCTATGGGGGGATTCCACCGCAGCAGCGCTTTACCCGGGATTGAAGAATGCTCAGATAACCGTTCCGTTTCGCTTGGCTCGCTTCACGGCCGCAGGCTGCGCGCCGATCCTGGCAGCCGGATCGAATGCCTGGTGTGATGCGGCCAATGACATCGTGTTTGGTTTTATAAGATCATCAGATCCCGAGATTGTGCTGCTGCAGGCGTGGCGGGATGGCGTTAAGGACCTCGAGAAACTCCGGCAAACAATCGGGCTGCTAAAGGCTCTCAACATTAGACGAATCGTCATTTTGGGGCCGGTACCGGTTGGAAGCGCACACTTCCTCATTCGCTGGTGAATTTCTACCGATTGCGGCACTCAATCCCGGACAGGATAACGGCAGGCATGTCCGGACCCCAGGGCGATGAACGAATGGAAGCATTCAGCAAGTCCGCCGGGGCGGAATACATTTCGGCATGGCACACGCTGTGCAACTCGGAAGGGTGCATGACGCGCCTGGGCCCATCGGCAAGTGAGGTGATAACTACCGATAACGTGCATCTATCGGACGCCGGTTCAAATTTCCTGATCGAACGCAAAGGAGAAGTCTCTTTCCCTGCCCTGATTTTAATTGAGTGCCATAAATGTAGGTGCTGCCGATCCCATTGCTGAGACTGCGATGTCGCCCAATGGCACTTTTCGGACATCGCAGCTTTGGTAGGTGATGTCCGTTTTCGGGGGGTTAGGCCGGACTCTGCGGTGCGGGCGAGGCCGCCACAACAACCGCAAGGCCCGCATCGGTAAGCGCTGCAACGATACACTTTGCTATGTGCTTGGCTTCCTCTGGATCAACTCGCCGGTCGGGATTGTCCTTGAAACAATCGCAAATCGCGGTGGCCATTATTCCATCAACTTGATGCTGATCCACCATGTGATGGGTCTCCGGCCAAGATCAAATAGATCGATGCCACCCCTCATGTTTCGGCCAGCCGCATCGAAAGCGGGCGGGACGTTGACGTATGGCGGTCGACAAAATCCCGAAGATGGTCCGGAACGGGAATGCCCTCGATGTCACAACGGGTTTGGATTTCCGCTGCGACTTCGTCCGACACGCCGTCGGACCAATGCTCAAGGGTGTTGAAGGCGATCACCCGGATTGGGTCATTGAATTGACCGGTCAGAAAATCGGAGATGATCGTTTCAAGGTCGGTCCGCTCAACCTCGGTTTCGCGGTAGGCGTTACCGCTGTTGAAGCCGTCGACCACAAGATATGCGGCTTGATCCGCGCCGTAAGGCACGATCCTTGGTGCCCAGTTGGACTCACGCATGGCGCCATATCCCATCGCAACAGAAACCCGGCAGGATTCAACAGCAGTTCAGCCAATTGGTTCCATATCGGCGCGACGGGCGCGAACCCGAGAGTCCGGTAACGGGCAGAACGTCACCGTGTCATCGGCTAAAAAGCGTGGGTGTGAACATTGGGGCGTTCAATGAATTTCTCACAATCGAAAGATGAGCGTCTTTTGGCGTTCTATGAAAGTGTTAGGCAGCAAGTCGAACTTGACCGGCGCGCAGGCAATCGGCACCGATTTGCCGGTGAGGGTGTTAAACGGTACGCCGAGCAACTTCGCGAGGAAATGGACCGACGAAGGTTGCGCTACAATCGAATTGAGTGGGACTAAGCAGTAAACGTTGTTTTGCCGAGTTGTCCCGAAACAGCGCAAACCGGCCGGACCACGACTTGGAAGCCGAAAGCCCAAGCCGGCTTGAGCAGCCGGTGCTGCTTTGGTCGCAACATTCTGTCGTCCTTGCGAGGAGCCAACGGGTCGCGCGAATGCGCGCCCGATGACAGGCTCCGCGACGAGGCAATCCATGTCCTCCGCAAGTGGAGGGATGGATTGCTTCCGCTCCGCTCGCAATGACGATCAGTTGTAGGGTGGGCAAAGGCCTCTTGGCCGTGCCCACCGCCACTCGACGTACCGATGCCGTTGGAAAGTTGGTGGGCACGCTTCGCTTTGCGCACCCTACGATCCTGCCGCAGCGTCAGCCCGTCGGCATGACGTAGGCGTAAATCCGGCCGCGCGAGATCGGCGCTTCGCGGACCCGGTTGCCGTTATTGCCCGAGATCATGATCGGATTTCCGGAGGCATCGATCCCGGTGATGATGCCGACATGGCCGCCGCCGCGCCGCGCCATCACGGCGATGGCGCCGACCTGCGGGCCGGAGACGCGCTGGCCGTAATGCGCGAAGGAAGCAGCCATATCGGAGCCGGTGCCCTTATAGCCGGAATGCTGCAGCACCAGGTTCATGAACCGCGCGCACCACAGGCTACCGAGGCCGGTCGGGTTGCCGCCGAGATAGCGGCGTGCTTCGGCAACGACGTTCGAGGAACCGAAGCTGCCTTGCGTTGTGACACCGCCGGTGTTCGGTACCAGACTGGCATTGGTATCGGCAAAGCCGCGCGCCTGCATTTGCGCCACGCCGCGATCCCAGCGCGAACCGCGCACTACTTGCCGATAGTGCCTGTGAGCGTAGCGCCGCGCATAACGGCCGGCGTGATAGGCGCGAGCGTGTCGCCCTGCGCCGTGGTGAGATCTTGCTGAAGCGGGAGTGGCAGAAATGGCGATGGCCATCGAACACAAGGCCAGCGCGATAGGACGAAGCGACCGGCGAAACGCAAACAACTGAACCATACTTACTCGATCCTCTGTGACGCACCCCCCAATTCCCCATCGCGCTCGGGTGGAAACGAACGCGGCGGCGGGTTTGAAATTTTCGGTGTGGCGGGAGGAAGATTTCATGCGGCAGTGCGGAAGCGAATTCGGGGTCATTCCGCGATCATTGTTTGGCGAAAAAGAACCTGGCCTGCCGCATTGCGGCCGCGAAAATTAACTGCAAAATTCGGGGCGGCCCACGAGAAGGAATGACAAATGCCCCATGCCGTCGCGAAAGATGACGTCCGTCTCCATTACGAAGAGGCGGGAAATGGAACTCCAATCATTTTCCTGCACGAATTCGCGGCCGACCACACCAATTGGGAGCCGCAGATGCGCTACTTTTCGCGCGGCCACCGCTGCATCGCCTATTCCGCGCGCGGCTACACACCGTCCGCCGTGCCGCCGACAGCCGATGTCTACACCTACAAGCATTTCTACACCGATGCGCTCGCGGTGCTCGATCATCTCGGAATCGCAAAGGCGCACCTCATCGGCCTGTCGATGGGCTCCTATTCGTCGCTGCAGATCGGCCTCAACGCGCCCGAGCGCGCGCTGTCGATGACGCTGGCCGCGGTCGGCTCCGGCTCAAACCTCGAAAATCTCGAAGCTTGCCGCAAGCAGTGCCGGGCCTACGCCGAGCAATATGAGGCGATCGGATCGGTCGAGGTCGCAAAAGCCACGCGGGAGGCGCCGAGCCGGATTCCGTTTCTGCTGAAAGACCCGCGCGGTCACGGCGATTTCTATGCCGCATTGGCCCGCCACGACGCCAAAGGCTCGGCCAACACCATGCGCAGCTTTCAGGGCGGACGGCCCTCGATCTACACCCTGACCGAGGCGATCCGGAACGTGCCGACGCCGGCGCTGATCCTGTGCGGCGACGAGGACGACAATTGCATCGAGCCCAGCCTGTTCCTGAAGCAGCATCTGCCCGCGGCGGGGCTGTCGTTCTTCCCAAAGTCGGGCCACGTGCTCAATCTCGAGGAGCCGGCGCTGTTCAACGAAATGGTCGAGCGTTTCATCACACTGGTCGAAGCCGGGAGGTGGCCGGTGCGGGATCCGAGATCGATGATGTAATCGCCGGTCTGGCCCCGTCATTGCGAGCCAACGGGTCGCGCGAATGCGCGCCCGATGACAGGCTCCGCGAAGCAATCCATCTCTCAACTTGCTGAAGCGTGGATTGCTTCGTCCGCGGAGTTTATCATCGGGCCGGCCGAAGGCCGGACCCGTTGGCTCCTCGCAATGACCGAGAGTGCCTACTTCGCCTTGCCGCGGCTGAGCAAAAACACGCCCTGCTCGCCGAACATGTTCCAGAACCACCAGGGCAGATTGAGCCTCAAGGGGCGGCCGTAGAGATCGAGCGCCACCGCGCGCTCCATCTTGACGTTGATCTCGTCGCAGAGCTGCACGAAATCCTTGATGGTGCAGAAATGGATGTTCGGCGTGTCGTACCAGGTGGCCGGCAGGTTTTCCGTGCGCGGCATGTGGCCGCCGACCAGGAGCTGCAGCCGCATCCTCCAGAACCCGAAATTCGGGAACGAGACGATGGCGCGGTGGCCGATCCGTAAGAGATTCTCCAGCACCGCCTTCGGCTGCCGTGTTGCCTGCAGCGTCTGCGACAGGATCACGTAGTCGAAGGCATCGTCGGGATAATTGACGAGGTCGGTATCGGCGTCGCCCTGCACCACCGCAAGGCCCTTGGCGACGCAGCGGTTGACGCCCTCGCGCGACAGCTCGATGCCGCGGCCGTCGATGCCGCGGCTTTCCAGCAGCATCAGCAATTCGCCGTCGCCGCAGCCGACGTCGAGCACCTTTGAGCCGCGCTCGATCATCTCGGCGACCAAAAGATGATCGCTGCGATAATTCCCGGTACGGTCAGGCGTGACGCCCGCGAGCGGCAAAGTCTGCTGAATGCTCATGGCTCAGCGTCACCGTTGCCGAGGCCGCGCGCCTTGCCTGCGGACTGCAGAAAAGCCCGGGAAATGTCGAAGAATTCCGGTACCTCCAGCAGGAAGGCGTCGTGGCCGCGATCGGTTTCGATCTCGGCAAACGACACCCGCGCGCTCGACGCATTGAGCGCATGCACCAGCGCCCGCGATTCCGCGGTCGGGAACAGCCAGTCTGACGTGAACGACACCACGCAGAACCGCGTCTTGATGCCGCGGAACGCCCGCGCCAGCGCGCCGTCATGGTCGGCCGCGATATCGAAATAGTCCATCGCCCGCGTCAGATAGAGATAGCTGTTGGCATCGAAGCGCTCGACGAAGGACGAGCCCTGGTAGCGCAGATAGCTTTCGACCTGGAAATCGGCGTCGAACGAAAACGTCGGGAGGTCGCGGTCCTGCATCCGCCGGCCAAACTTGCGGTGCAGGGCGGCGTCGGAGAGATAGGTGATGTGCGCGGCCATCCGCGCCACGCCCAGCCCGCGATGCGGGTGCGTGCCGTGCTCGAAATAGCGCCCGGCGCGCCAGTCGGGATCGGCCATCACGGCCTGACGGCCCAATTCGTGGAACGCGATGTTCTGCGCCGAGTGCCGCGTGCTGCAGGCGATCGCCAGCGTCGAGAATACCCGCTCGGGGTAAGCCGCGGTCCATTGCAGCGCCTGCATGCCGCCCATCGAGCCGCCGACCACGCAGAACAGCGTCTCGATCCCCAACCGATCGATCAGCATGGTCTGCGCACGCACCATGTCGGGAATGGTGATGATTGGAAAATCGAGCCCCCAGACTTTTGCGGTGGCGGGATTGATCGAGGCCGGGCCGGTCGAGCCCATGCAGCCGCCGATCACGTTGGAGCAGATGACGAAGTAGCTGTTGGTGTCGAGCGGCCGGCCGGGGCCGACCATGGTGTCCCACCAGCCCGGCTTGCCCGTCACCGGGTGCGGATTGTTGACATGCTGATCGCCGGTCAAGGCATGGCAGACCAGAATGGCGTTGGAGCGATCGGCATTGAGTTTGCCATAGGTCTGGTAGGCGATCTGGAACGGCGCCAGATCGATGCCGCAATCGAGTTTGAGCGGCTGATCCATCCCGAACTTCGCGAGCTGCGACGTCGGATGATCGGCCTCATGGGCGCGATCCTCGCCGTGGATCGCGGGACTTGCTATCGACTGCACCTTGGTCATCCCGGCACCGTCCTCCTCGCGGAGGATCCTCGAACGGAAATCAGGCCATAAAAAAACCCGGCCTGAACATAAGGTTCGGCCGGGATCACTTCTGTCCCCGGCCTGTTTAGCGAGTTGTTTAACGTGGCTGCAAGCCGGCCGGCTCAAATGACCACGGAGTGCCTTAAAGCTAGTCCCGGACTGGCGTTTCGTCAAGGCAGGCCCAAAGCGCACGGTTAACCGGGCCATGCAGGTGGGCCATGCAAGCGGGCCATGCAGGTCCCGGCGGCGACGTTTCTCTTTGCTTTCAGCTTCCGTCTTTCCTAATCAGTGCCCTAGCTTGCCGGCGGCATCAGGCCGTCCGGCCGTTAGGGTTTGACATGTCCAAGGCACCCCCCGCCCCGCCCTCGCTGGCAGTGCTGCGCAAAGAGATCGACGCGATCGACGAGCAGGTCCATCAGCTCTTGATGGCGCGCGGCGATATCATCGATCGCCTGATCCAGGTGAAGGAGACCCAGGAGGTCGGCTCGGCGTTCCGTCCGGCGCGCGAGGCCGACATGATGCGGCGTCTGGTCGAGCGTCATCGCGGCATCCTCCCGATCGACACCGTCGAGAGCATCTGGCGCGTCATCATCTCGACGTTCACCTACGTGCAGGCGCCGTTCTCGGTGCATGCGGATGTCTCGGTCGGCGAATCCGCGATGCGGGATTCGGCGCGGTTTCATTTCGGCTTCGTGGTGCCTTATGTCGCGCATTTCAGCGCCCAGGCCGCGGTCGAGGCGGTGGCAAAATCGAAGGGCGATCTGGCGCTGGTCTCGGCCACGTCGAGCCGTACGCCGTGGTGGATCGGCCTCGAGCCCGACGGTGCGCCGAAGATCATCGCGCGGCTGCCGTTCCTCGAGCGTGCCGATCATCCGGCGGCATTGCCGGTGTTCGTGGTCTCGCGCGTCGCCGACAGCGCGATGGTGACCGAGGTCGAGACCTGGAGCGTGCGCGTCTCCGGCTGGAATGCCGATATTGCGCGTGCGATCGCGCCGCTCGCCGAAATCGTCGCTGTGCCCGATACCGCCTTCGACGGCGCGGCGCTGCTGGTATCGATCGCAGGCATTGGCCTGGAAAAGATCAAAACCGCCCTGATCGAGGCCGGCGCCTCGGTGCGCTCATCGGCCCTCGTCGGCAGCCACGCAACGCGCTATACGGTGCCCCCGAACGGAGCGGCCAAACCCTAAAAGCCGCCCCAAAATACCCCGGAGTTAACGATGTCCCGCCCCGTGCCGAATCCCGGCATTCTCGATATTGCGCCCTACACGCCCGGCAAGAGCCCGGTGGCGGAGCCGGGCCGCAAGGTGTTCAAGCTGTCCGCCAACGAGACGCCGTTCGGGCCGTCGCCGAAGGCGATTGCCGTCTACAAGGACGCCGCGGCGCATCTGGAGGATTATCCGGAGGGCACATCGCGGGTGCTGCGCCAGGCAATCGGCCGCGCCTTCGGACTCGACCCGGACCGCATCATCTGCGGCGCCGGCTCGGACGAGATCCTCAATCTGCTCGCGCACACCTATCTCACCCATGGCGACGAGGCGATTTCGACCACCCACGGCTTCCTGGTTTACCCGATCGCGACGATGGCGAACGGCGCCAAAAGCGTCGTCGCGCCCGAAACCAATTTCACCGCCGATGTCGACGCGATCCTGGCGCGCGTCACGCCGCGCACCAAGCTCGTCTGGCTCGCCAACCCGAACAACCCGACCGGCACTTACCTCCCATTCGACGAGGTCAAGCGGCTGCGCGCCGGCCTGCCGGAGCACGTGCTGCTGGTGCTCGACGCCGCCTATTCCGACTACGTGTCGCGCAACGATTACGAACTCGGCATCGACCTGGTCGCGACCACCGAGAATACGGTGGTGACGCACACCTTCTCGAAAATTCACGGCCTCGCGTCGTTGCGGATCGGCTGGATGTTCGGCCCGGCGCACATCGTCGACGCCGTCAATCGCATTCGCGGCCCTTTCAATGTCTCGACGCCGGCGATGCTGGCGGCGGTGGCGGCGATCGAGGACACCGCGCATGTCCAGATGTCCAGGACGCACACCGAAAAATGGCGCAACTGGCTGACGGACGAAGTGACAAAACTTGGGCTCAAGGTGACGCCGAGCGTGGCCAATTTCATCCTGATCCATTTCCCGCTCGAGCAGGGCAGGACGTCGGCCGATGCCGACGCGTTCCTGACCAGGCGGGGACTGGTGCTGCGCGCGCTGAACAATTACGGCTTGCCGCACGCCTTGCGCATGACCATCGGCACCGGGGAAGCCAATCGGCTCGTGGTCGACGGCCTGCGCGACTTCATGGCGGCCAGGATGGCTGTCAAGTGAGCGTTGACGGGAACGCTGCGCCGCATTTCAAAAAGGTCGCGCTGATCGGCTTCGGCCTGATCGGCGGCTCGATCGCGCGCGGCGCCCGGCTGCAGGGGCTTGCGGGCGAGATCGTCACGACCGCGCGCTCGGAAAAGACCCGCGCGCGCGTTGCCGAACTCGGCATCGTCAACCGCGTAGTGGCGACCAACGCCGAAGCCGTCAAAGACGCCGACCTCGTCATCCTCTGCATTCCCGTCGGTGCCTGCGGCCCGGTGGCGCAGGAGATCGCGGCTTTCCTCAAGCCGGGCGCGATCGTTTCCGATGTCGGCTCGGTCAAGGGCGCGGTCGTCCGCGAGATGGCGCCGTACCTTCCGCAAGGTGTGCATTTCGTTCCCGCGCATCCGGTCGCCGGCACCGAGCATTCCGGCCCCGATTCCGGATTCGCGGAATTGTTCATCAACCGCTGGTGCATCCTGACGCCACCGGAAGGCGCCGACGCGGGCGCGGTGGAAAAACTGCGCGCGTTCTGGGCCGGCCTCGGCGCCAGGGTCGAGATCATGACGCCGGATCATCATGACCTCGTGCTCGCGATCACCAGCCACCTGCCGCATCTGATCGCCTACACCATCGTCGGCACCGCCGACGAACTCGAAGAGGTGACGTCGTCGGAAGTGATCAAATTCTCCGCCGGCGGCTTTCGCGATTTCACCCGTATCGCAGCCTCCGATCCCACGATGTGGCGCGACGTATTCCTGAACAACAAGGACGCGGTGCTGGAGATGCTCGGCACCTTCAACGAGGATCTGTCGAAACTCACTCGTGCGATCCGCCGCAATGACGGCGAAGCGCTGTTCGAGCATTTTACCCGCACCCGCGCCATCCGCCGCGGCATCGTCGAGATCGGCCAGGATTCGGCCGCGCCCGATTTCGGCCGGCCGCATGAACATCTGACGAAGAAGCCGGGTTGAGAGCGGGGCTTTCCAGGACCGTCATTGCGAGCCACCGGGTCGCGCGAATGCGCGCCCGATGACAGGCTCCGCGAAGCAATCCATCTCACCGCGCAAAGAAAGAATGGATTGCTTCGTCGCGGAGTTTATCGGGCCGGCCGAAGGCCGGACCCGTTGGCTCCTCGCAATGACGAGGCCCAATTGCAAACATGATTTAGCGCGCATCCTACGCCATCACGCCGCGAACTTCCGGGCGAGCCGCAGGCGGGCGATCGAGCCGGCGCTGATCTGCATGGCGGTGCCAACGAGCCACCACGAGCCAATGACGAGCTCCCATGCGCGGTGCGGCGCTTCGTCGAGCACGATGGCACAGACCGAGATCAGCGCGGCCACGGCGGCGAGGAATGTGCCGGCGGCGCTGAGCAACTCGACCGGCTCAACCCTCGGCGGATGGCGGACGCCGCCGGCCGGGAGCCAGGGAATATCGATCCCGAGATAGAATGCGATCATTCCGGCCAACACCATCGCCGCGGTGAATCCGAACGTGTCGAGCGCCACGATGTCGGTTTTTGCCAGTTGCGCGGCTACGAACGTCGCGCACATCGCGCCGGCCATCGCCAGACCGCTGCGCCCGATGACATGCGCCGCCCGGCTGATCAGATAGTAGTCCTGCATCGCGTGGTTTCCTTCGTTGGGCATGACGAACCTCTCGTTCTGGCAGGGATCGAGCGCGGCATTCGCACATCGATAGTCGCGAACACGCGATCATTTCGCGTCACGTCTCGCTCACGGCCGGGCGTTGGAATTCTTGACGCGCGCGTCCGCGCCTGAATGAAAGTAAGCGGGCTCGAGCCGGGGCGACTGAGTCCGCTTCGATCCGGACACGCCGGTTACTTGCGGGGTTTGACGTGCCGGGTCACCATCGGGTGGCTCATGACCAGCCGCGGGGCCATCGCCTGGGCATTGGCAAACGGCCGCGCCGATCCGTTACCGAGATCGCCGTTCGGATGATAGAACGCCCACATCCCCGGCTCCTGTTCCGCCAGCGGGTCCTGCGCCGACGCCGGTGATGCAATCAACACCGCCAAAACCGCGGCTGCGCCGAACAATCTGAACCTGGTCATGACTTCCCTCCTTCGCATGACCCGCAGCCAATATGCGGGCCTTCATAAGGAGAGACTGAGATTCATGCGCCGGCATTCCCGCGATCTCGATCACACTTCGGCGATCAAGTTGTCGTTAACACCGATGCCGCCCGGCTTCGCACACGCCGCGCAGCGATGGTTTGGTCCCGGCTCGCGCGGAGCCTGTCATCGGGTCCGCATTCGCGCTAGCCGTTGGCTTGGCCGGGACGACGGGAGGAATCAAAACAGTGGCGGGACCTGGCCTACCCTGAGCGGCCCGAGAAACACCGCACCGTCGACGAAGCGCAGCGGAAAGGCCCGTGCCTTCCTGCCTTCCAGCACCGCTTCGCTGCCGAGCGAGATGATTCCGGCTGTGACGCCGACGCTGGCGTTCTGCTTGACCACCTTGCCAAGCCCCGGGATCGCGCGGTCGAGCGCGCCGAACAGGCCGTTGATATCCTGGCTCTTGACGCCGGGCGCGACGCGATCGAGCGTCGCCTGCGGCACGCCCTGTTCCAGCATCTTCTCGATACCGAGCGCGGGAATCGCTTTCTCGATACCGGCGACCGTCATCTGCAATTCGCCTTCGATCCGGCCGCTGGCATTGAGGCCGAGCGTGCCGGCGGCAACCGCGATCAGATCGCCCTGCTGGATCCGCGACTGCACGATCTCGACATGGCCGCCCGCGGCCTGGATTTCGCGAAACCGCTCGGGCCAGGGTTTTGGCGAAAAATCCTTCAAGCCGCTGAGTTTTGTGCGCACGTCGGCATCGAAGGGCGCTGCGAGCAGCGGATGCACCTCCTGCACGCTGCCGCCGGCGATCTGCAACACGGTTTCGATCACGGGGTGATCCGCCGGCGAGCCCTCGGCGACGCGGCCATGCAGCTCGACATTTTTGGCGCGGGCGAGCGGCGTCTGCACCGACCCATTGACGCGATCGATCGCGGGATCGTCGAACACCAGCGAGACGCGCTGCGGCACGGCCGGCAGCCCGATCACGCTGCTGCGGCCCTTGCTCCAGTTCACCGTCATCGACGGCGGCTGGCCGCGCTCGGAAATGGTGGCCGGCGCCTTGAATTCGGCGATCAGCAATTTCGGATCGTAGATTTGCGACACCACCAGGATTTCGCCGAGCCTGGCCGTGAACGGCGCCTGCGATCCCGCGGTCTGCGACACCAGCGCCACGCTGGCATCGTCGCAGCGGACTTCGAGGCGGAACGGGAAGCCGCCGACCGAGCGGTTGCCGCAATCATAGACCCGGCCGGATTTGGCTTCCTGGGCCCGCCAGGCATCGGCGCGCACGCCGACCTCGGAAGCCGCATAGAACCAGAATCCGCTCCAGGCCGCCGCGGCAACCACGAGCAGAGCGGGCATGATGAAAAGACGCCAAAGCGGGCGCCGGCGCGGCGCGGGGGACATGTCAGCCATGCGGCGTCCTTTGGCTGACGATTTTGTCAAATGTAAGCGACCAGAGCCCCGGTTCTGATTGTATCAGAACCGGGGCTCTGGATTCCCGTTTTGACGCGTTTTCCTGACGCGAACCGGTATCCGCCCGCATCAAGTGCGGGGCAGGCTTTCGCTCGAAAACGCTCTGCCCCGGCAGCAAAAGCCGCTGAATTTGCTTCGTTTTGCCTGGCGCTTCTGGTAGCCGTGCGCGCGATGTCGACGATTACCTTGCCCGAGACGGAGTTTTCCGAAGGCGACCTGTGGGTGTTCGGCTACGGCTCGCTGATGTGGCGTCCGGGCTTCGAATTCCTCGAACAGGTCCCGGCGCGGCTGATCGGGGAGCATCGCGCGCTCTGCGTTTACTCGTTCGTCCACCGCGGGACGCCGGAAAAGCCGGGCCTCGTGCTCGGGCTCGATCGCGGCGGCGCCTGCCGCGGCATCGCCTTCCGGGTCGCCGAGAAGAACCGCGCCGCAACCGTCGCCTATTTGCGCGAACGCGAGCAGGTCACCTCGGTCTATCGCGAGGTGACGCGCTCGGTGTGGCTGGAGAACGAGGCGCGGCAGCGCGTCAGCGCGCTGGCCTATGTGGTCGATCGCGGCCATGTGCAATATGCCGGACGGCTGTCGCTGGCGGAGCAGCTGCGTCACGTGCTGCAGGGCCACGGCCAGTCCGGCGTCAACCGCGACTATGTGCTCGCGACCGTGAAGGCGATCGAGGCAGCGGGTTTTCGCGACACGCAATTGCATCAGCTCGCCGAGATGCTGCACGACGCGCATCCGCTGCATCTTCCGCGACGGGGCGAGCAGGCTTCCTAGTGGATGAACGTTGCTGCTTCTCGTCCCGCACCCGGCGGTGGCTTTAGCTTGCGGTTCGGCGGCTCAGGGCCACGGAACTCTGAGGGATAACGACCCATTGGCCGCAATAGCGCTGGTCGATCATTTCGTTTCGCCCGCAGCCAAGCGCAGGCCCTCCAGGAAGAACTCTCGCTGCTGCGGGACACGCCAGTGTTTGGCCCCCGGGATCACCGAAGGCGTGATATCCCGCAGGCGGTCGACGGTCGCTCGCGCCTCGTCGAGGCGTCCCAGATGTGCGCAACAGGAGGCCAGAAAGCGGTAGCACGGCGGCCAAGTCGGGTTTTCCTGCAGCGAGAGGCGCAGCATCGCCGCCGCTCGTTCCAGGTGGCCAGCGAAAAAGTGACCGATCGCGATCCCGAACGACGGCGGGGCTGGCCGCAGCGGATTAAAGCGCAGAGAGTTTTCGAAGTGCTCGATGCCGAGGTTGATCTGTCCGGCCCAGAGCCTCAGCCATCCGCTCCGGAACCAGGCAATTGCGGAACTCGGATTGAGTTCGAGAGAGCGGTCGATCAGAACGATCGCTGGATCGATATCGCTCTCGAAGTAGCCGATCACGAACGCCGCCTCAGCGAGAACATAGGGGTCATCGCCGGAAGCACGAATCGCACGGCGGGCAAGGTCGACACTTTGCTGGCGTTCCCTTTCCGGGTCCTCGGTCCAGCCGTTCAAATCAAGGTTTTGGCGGCAGTTGGCTGCCAGGACGAGGGCCGGTCCGTAGTAGGGGTCAAGCTCCAGCGCGCGCTGGAGCAGATCAAGTGCGTGGAGCAATCGGAGTCTTTCCCACGACATGGCGTCGGCGCGGGCGCGGAGATAGAGGTCGTACACCGTGAGGTCGGTGGTCTGACGTTGAATCGAGCGCCGAATTTCAGCCGCGACTACCGCGGGCTCAATGACGCCGGCTACGCCAATGGCGATCTTGTCCTGAAGATCGAAAACATCATTGAGCGGGCCATCAAAGTGGTCGGCCCAGAGATGAGCGTCGCTGACCGCGTCGATCAGCTGGCAGGTAATGCGCACGCGATTTCCGGCCTTCCGGATGGAGCCCTCCAATACATAGCGAACGCCAAGTTCGCGACCGACCTGCTTCACGTCCACGGCACGGCCTTTGTAGGTGAAGCTCGAGTTGCGCGCGATGACAAAGAGCCAGCGGGTGCGGCTCAGCGCCGTGATGATCTCTTCCACCATCCCGTCGGCGAAATACTCCTGCTCCGGATCGCCGCTCATGTTCTGGAAAGGCAAGACAGCAATCGAGGGCTTGTCCGCCAGCACCAAGGCGGGTCTTTTTTCTGCGGCGAAACCGCGATCCCTAACTCTGATAACGCGGATCGGATGTTCGATGTTCTTGAGCTTCTGTTCGCCGGCGTCTTCAAAGCAGACGTCGTCGAGTTTGTGCCGTACATGTCGGTAAGCATCGTCGGAAAGACAAATACCGCCCGGCTCCGCGATGCCTTCGAGGCGAGCCGCCACATTGACCGCGTCGCCAAATATATCGCCAGCATCCTCGATCACGTCGCCGACATTGATGCCGATCCTGAATTCTATGCGCTGATCCGGTGGTACGTCCGCATTGCGTTCGGCCATGCTACGCTGAATATCGACTGCGCAACGTACCGCATCCATAACGCTGTCGAACTCGGCGAGCAGTCCGTCCCCGGTATTTTTGACAATAGCCCCGCGATCGGCAGCAATATTTGGGGCAACCAAACCCTGCAAATGTTCCCTCAGCCTTGCGTACGTGCCTTCTTCGTCCGCGCCGGTCAATCGGCTGTAACCGGCAACATCGGCCGCAAAGACCGCAACGAGCCGACGCGCGAAGGGATTGCGAGCCAAGGATTGCCCTCCTCGCTGTAACGCGACGCGTTGGCGCGGCCATTTCGAGAAATGCACACAAAATCGCAGCGCCACGTATAACTTTCCGATAGCCAATAACCTCCAGCAAAGCTGGAGGTTTGATTGGGAACCGCCAAAGGCGGTTTTAAGGGATGTTTGGACGATTGATTGGATTTTGGGCTGCTGAAATCTTCAGCTCAAACTGCTCCAATTGCCGATCGGCCAGTTCTTGGTTTCTGATGTAGGCCCGGATCACTTCCTCGTCCCGGCCAACGGTCGTGACAAAGTATCCGCGCGCCCAGAATTTGTGGCCCAGAAAATTCCGCATCTTGCGTTCGACATTCTGCGCGGTAGGGTCGAGGACTGGCGCGCCGGCAGGCCTTTCGACCGCGCCACGTTTCCAGTCCCCTCCGCGTCGCACGCAGCATGCGGATTTCCCGCACTGCGCGCCCCCATTTACTTCACGCCAAGGCTTATGGGACCTATCCGGCTGGGGCAGCTTTCGGTCCGTCGTGTCGCACTCGATAGCCGTTGAACAGCCCGAGAGTGTCGTACAGCCACGCCCTATTCCACCGCTTCCAGCAGAAGCCCTTTCGTTTCTGAGCTTGCGCCAGTTGGCGCCTGACCTTCTTCTCCACCCAATCTTTGATGTAGCTGAAGCACTCACTGGAGTGTCCAACCGCGAAGTAGTTCACCCACCCCCGGAGCTTCGGATTGAGCAGGCTTATTACCCTGCCAATCGGCTGCGACCGGTGTCGGCGAAACACCTCTTTAAGCTCACGCAGAAGCGCCGTCCGCTTTTTGAGCTTGGGCGTGTAATGCGGCCGCATCGCTCCGCGTAGGCTGCGGAGGTAGCGGAAGTCGAACCCCAGGAAACTGAAGCTTTCGCCTCGTTCCAGGTTTACTGTTCGGCTCTTTTCATCATTGATTTCCACCTGCAGCTTGGCGAACTCCTCCCGAAGTCGTTTGGTCACGGCTCCAATCAGCCAGTCATGACGTTTGTAGGCGTCGATCAAGACCACCAGGTCGTCAGCGAATCGCGCGTATTCGACGTGGGTGTACTTGCCGTTGCGGGTGACTTCCCGCGCTCGCTCCAGCATCTTGTCCACCTCATTGAGGTAGAGATTACTGAGCAAGGGCGAGATCACACCGCCCTGCGGAACGCCCTTCTTGCCAGCGGCTTTCAGCATAATCTTCAGCAGATGCATGATGTCCGCGTCATCAACCCGCTGCGCCACTTTCGCCAACAGCCGGTCATGCCGGACATTGTCAAAGTAGGCCCGCAGGTCAAAGTCGAGAACCCGTACCTTCCGTTGGACTATTGCTTCAGCCACTCGCTTGATCGCATCATGTGCTGTCCGCTTGGGACGATATCCAAACGATCCCGGTTGGAAGTCAGCCTCGAACACAGGCTCGAGGATGAGCTTGAGCGCACCTTGCACCACTCTGTCGCGGATCGCCGGAATCGAGAGGACACGGACTTTGCCCCCGTCCTTCGGTATCTCCTGCCTCCGCGCGGGGAGTGGCTGATAGGTACGCCCGGTCAGTTCGTCCCGTAGTTGCTCGAGCAGAGCCTCCACGCCTTGCGCCTCGATGGCCTCGAACGTGACCCCGTCTATTCCCGGTGCTCCATCGTTCTTTTTGGCCATCACGTACGCAGCGCGCAGCGTCTCCATCTTGCAAACGTGGACGTACAGTCCCCAAAAACGCCAGGACGGTTCAGCCTTCGCCTTGACGTATAGTCTCCGCCTCAGGTCTTGCAAATCGATGGACGCCTTTGTCATCTCGTCCTTGCCTTCCTTATGTTGGAGACATCGCAAATGGCAGGGCCCCTTGGCTCCACGGACATTACTCCGCTTCGTCGCTACTACGGACCCGGCCGCCACCTTCTCGTCTTCGGCCGCCTTCCCGGTGTCGCCGGTTATACGGCCTACCTTGCTCCGGCGATTTCTCCCCGGGACGAGGAAGGCTTCTCCAGTTGCTTGGCATGTCCTTGTCACCGTGCCGTCGCTTCCACCCCGCCGAGATGAACAGTCGTGTCGGTTAGTGTTCGGCTGTTCATGCTGCCTTCGCCCTATGGATGCGGGCTCGGCCCTCGGACTTACTTCTTTTCGAGGCCACAACGCGTTCACTGTTATTACGGCCCGGTGACTCGTTAATCTCCCCCAGGGAGATTTTGTCGATAGGCTTCGTAGGTTCTGTTTCCATCTCCTCCGCTATCCGAACTACGGGGCTCTAACTTCTACCCCGGCAGGACTGTCCCCTGCTGAACATGCTAGCCTTTACTGGACACACATCCATATCGAACTCTTCCCTTTCATGTATCCGATGATCTGCGCCACCGAATATTTGGGAGGTATCGATATCAACATGTGAACGTGATCCGGCATCAAATGTCCTTCTTCGATCCGGCACTCCTTCCGTCGCGCCAGATCGTGAAACACTTGACCCAGATGCCGTTTTATTTTGCCGAAAAGAAGCTTCTTGCGATACTTCGGCGTAAACACGACGTGGTACTTGCACTCCCAGGTCGCGTGATTAAGATGATTGAACTCTGCTTCCATCATGGTCTCCTTGAGGGTTCTTGGCGGTTCCCCAAGGAGACTTCATGACTTTATTCCCGTAGCTGTAAAACTTCCTGTTTTCGCCCCGCCACAGGCGGGGGCTTAGCAGGTTTGGTTAGCGCTGTTTGTCTTCAGATGCTACCCGTACAGCCGGCTTGGCCGGGTAACGCGTGCGCTCTGGGCCATTCGCCGAGCGAATTGCCGGTATCGCGGCCAATTGGGCCGCGGCGGCAGTGATCGACGTCAACGGTTGGCCGCCTGTTTTGCGCCGGCTGACCGTTGACTGCACGAGCCCGTTGATTGTCAGTCGGCGTCGGCGTGCCGATCGTGATCGTCGGGCAGATGATCGCGATCAGTTCCTGGCGTAAACGAAATGCCACGGAGGACTTCGCTATCCACGGATCGCCGCATTGGCCTTCTCGGCGGCGGCGGTCATTGCATCCTTCGCCGATTTCGTTCCGGAGACCACCTCATTGAGGCCGATCATGAAGGCGTCCTGGATGGGTCTCGATTGCGGATGGAAAAGGATCGCCTTGGCACGGTCGACATCGGCGTTTTGCAAGTTGGTCAGCGCCCGCCGCGGCGGCCTGCGCGCCGAACGCTTGCCTGAAGGCCTCGCTCGACCAGGCCGACAGGCGTGTCGTCGCCAGGCCCGCTGCGGCGGTCCGCAGCGAGGTCGGCCTGCTTGTCGCCCACAGCAGGAACAAGAAAGCTGCGCGCTTGTTTCGCGATTTGGCATTGATGCACGCCTGCCAGTGCGACATGAACGGGATGCCGGCGCGACCGTCGAGGTGAGGAAAAGCAGCAAAGCCAGCCCGGTTGGCGACGCGACTCTTCGCCGGATCGGAAATATCCCTGGCAAGGACGCTGCTGTCGATTGCCATCGCCGTCCTGCCCTGAAGGAAGTCGTTCAACACGTGGTACCATTCGTAGCTGCCGACGCCGACAGGCCCGGCTTGGCTAAGGGTCTCTCCGTACATCGCAACGGCCGCGATCGCCTCGGGGCTCGCGAAAGCGGCCTTGTTGTCCTTGACCATGTGCCCGCCATAGGAGAACACGTAGCTCATGGCTGCCGGCGACGAATTGCCGCCGGCTTGCGCCCGCATGGCGATCCCCGACATCTCATTGGTCTTCGCCGCCTTCGCAGTGGCAAGCAGTTCTTCGAAAGTCTCGGGAACTGGTAGGTTCTTGGCCGCCAGCGCATCGCTGTTGACGAACAAAGTCACCGCCTCGGAGGTAATTGGAAAGGCGTAGCGTTCGCCGTCCGTCCACACCGGAAAGGCTCGGGCGGTCTTGAGAAGGTCGCTCTCGTCATACCAGCGGAGATCAGTCAGCGACCTGTCGGAATAGTGGGCGTTCAGCGGCTCGAGCCATCCTTCCGAGATGCCCTGGCCATAGGTCAGGAACATGAAGACGTCGGGCATGTTGCTGCCACGTGCGAGCTTGATCGGCAGGGCGCCCAGGAACGTGGTTTCCAATTGGAAGTCGGTGACGACGTTGACGCCGGTGAGTTTGGTGAAATCCGGCAAAAGCGGCGTGATCGCATTCGACCACGGACGGACCGCACCCGCGAGCGTGATCGTCTGCCCGGCAAACTGTTTCCAATCGATCGAAGCGCTGGCATAAGTCGCGGCGACATCCTCGGCAAAGCCCCACCGCGGCAGCACGGCCAGGGCCGGCAAGGCTGCTCCCGCCGCACCCAATCCCTTGACGAAGTTGCGTCGGCTAGTCGGCGCTCGACCGCTCAGTGAGTTTCTGCCTGTCGCCATGTTCGTGCTCCCAACTAAGGGCAGTCATTCACAACACGCTACGCGTGACGTTGTGGCCCTCGCGAGCCAACTGACAGACTCCGAAGCGGGTGCAACATGCGCGAATCGAGAATGTCGGATTCCCGGCTCGCCTGTGCGGACCCGTCCATGCTAATATCCTAGCAATGCTTTGACGTCGACACCAAAAGATGCGCCGGTCAGGCGGGCATCGAAGACCCACGGCCATGTCAGCTCCGGGCCATTCTTTGGCATGGTTTGCTCGTCCGCGAGTTTTGGCGGTTGGGGCGCTTCTGACTCTGTTTGCCTTGACCGGGGTTCTCGCCTTCCGATATTGGCACGAGCAGCAAGCGGCAAATCTCTCGCTCGAGCATAGCCGGCAGGTGCTCGATACGCTTGATCGCCTGCGGACGATCATCGCCGACCTCGAGGCCGAAAGGCGCGGGTATTTGCTGACCTTCGACCCGGCATATCTCAAGGCCTACGGCGTCTCTGACGAAAGTGTGCGACGGGAGACTCAGACGCTTCAGGCTCTGGTAGCCAACGATCCATTGCAGAGCCTTCGCGCCGGACATCTGGCGCTGATCGTTTCAGCAACGCTGCGCGAGATCGACGACATGCTCAAGACCGCCCGCACGTCCGGGCTGGCGGCGCTGGCGATGATACGCGGCATGGACGAGATTCGCTCACAAATCGACCGGATGGTGGACCATGAGCGTTTCCTGCTCGCGGATCGGGAAAGGCGCGCCGAGGCACTCGAACAGCGCAAGACCTGGCTGATCGCGGCGGTCGTCGTCATCATCGCCCTCTTTGCAGGGACGGCGCTGGCGCTCGCGCGGCGCGAAGCGAAACGGCGGCGAAAAGCCACCGAGGAGAACGTCCAGCTCTACAGCGATCTCGAAGCGCGCGACAAGAAGATCCGGCGTCTCTTCGACTCCAACATTATCGGGATCATCATCTGGGATATCGAAGGTCGCATTTTTGAAGCCAATGACGCGTTTCTCCGGATCGTGGGATACGACCGAGAGGATCTCGCCTCGGGTCGCCTGCACCGCACGGATCTGACGCCGCCGGAATGGCGCAACCGCGACGCACGTACCGTGACAGAGCTGACCCTGGTCGGGACTGTCCCACCATTCGAGAAGGAATATTTTCGGAAAGACGGTAGCCGCGTGCCCGTGCTGATCGGCGGTACGATGTTCGAGGAAGGCAGAAATCACGGTGTTGGTTTCGTCCTCGACTTAACCGAGCTCAAGCAGGCGGAAGCCGAAGCACGCGAAAGCGAGCGGCGCTACCGCGAGACCCTGATGGAGCTCGCGCACGTCAATCGCGTCACCACGACGGGCCAGTTGACGGCCTCGATCACCCATGAAGTGAACCAGCCGATTACGGCGGCAATCACGTACGCGTTAGCCGCTCGGCGCTGGCTAAGCGCGGAGCCGCCAAATCTTCATGAGGTGGATGACGCGCTCTCGCTTATTGTCAAGGAGGGGAATCGCGCAGGCGAGGTCGTCGGGCGAATCCGCGCACTCATTAAGAAGGCGCCCGCACGAAAAGACGCCGTAGAGATCAACGATGCGATCCTCGAGGTTATAGCTCTCACCCGTACGGAGGCCGCAAACATTAGCGTCTCGGTGCGGACGCAGTTAGCGGAGGACTTGCCGCGTGTCCAGGGAGATCGGGTCCAGCTGCAACAGGTACTGCTCAACTTGATCATCAATGCTATCGAAGCGATGCGCGACGTCGGCGAGGAGGAGCGGGAATTGTTCATCAGCACCCGTAACGAACCGGATGGCGTGTCAGTCGAGGTGCGAGATTCAGGTCCAGGCTTCGCGCCGGAGACTCTTGAGTGCGTGTTCGAGGCCTTTTACACCACGAAACCGGGCGGTTTGGGGCTTGGGCTGTCGATCTGCCGGTCGATTATCGAAGCGCATAACGGACGATTGTGGGCCAGCGCAAACGTGCCCCGCGGCGCCAGCTTTCAATTCACCCTGCCGGCGATCGCAAACACTGCGTCGTGATTGGTGCTTGGGCGCGGCCGCGGCGTGTCTGATCCGGCTGAAAGCGATAGCATTGGCGGTTGCCCTTATCCAATCACCGTTTGACGAGGCGCAGCGCTCCAGCTTCGCACGACCACCCGCGTGACGTGAGGCCGCGCCAACCGTGGCCATTGCTCGCGGTCGATTGTGGTGACTTGGCGCCCGGGCTCAAGGCGGCGCAGGGCCGCGAGGAAAGCAAGAGCCGCAGCAGAACTCGGCTTGGTCCGTGTACTCGTAACTCAGCATGCTCGATTCGGTCACGTCCGCTGTGCCTCCGAGAGCGGCGCAAGAGCCGACATCCCGCGAGGTCTGCCTCGGGTCAAAAGCACCGGTATGACGCTCCGCCGACCGATTTGCCCGTATCGCGGCCGATCGTGCCACGGCGGCCGCGATCGGCATCAACGGTCGGCCGCCAGTTTTGTGCCGGCCGGCCGTTGACTGCACGAGCCCGTTGATTGTCAGTCGGCGTCGGCGTGCCGATCGTGATCGTCGGGCAGATGATCGCGATCAGTTCCCGGCGTAAACGAAACGCCACGGAGGACTTCGCCAAAGCGCGCCGTTCGAATCACCGTGAAGGTTTCGCCTGCGGGAAGGCTGGTTGCAGCTAGGTCAGCGTTTCCTTGGTTCGAATCATATCAGGCGGCCTCGGCGAGTTTGTAAGACCAAGTATGGATAACCGGATGCCGATTGACGTCCTTGATGCCGAACATGATGCGTTCCTTGAGTTCCTGTTTTGATGCTACGCGGATGTGGCGCAGGACGGAGCGGGCGAACTTGGAGAAGAAGCCCTCGATGAGGTTGAGCCACGAGCCGTGTTTGGGCGTGAAGGTGAACGCGAAGCGGCCGCTCGGTTGAGTAGCGAGCCAAGCTTGGGTTTCTCGGGAGATATGTGCCGAGTGGTTGTCCAGGATCAGCTTGATCGCTGTACCGGCCGGGTAAGCGGCATTGAGAAGTTTGAGGAATTCAATGAACTCGCGACTGCGGTGGCGGTCTTTGACCAGGGCGTGGACCTTGCCGGTGAGCAGGTCAATCCCAGCCAGCAGGCTGAGCGTGCCATGGCGCTTGTACTCATGATCGCGCGAGAATGTCGCGTAGGTGCCAGGCACGGGCGGCAAATCCGGCGATGTGGTCGCGATCGCCTGGATTCCCGGCTTCTCATCGTAGGAGACGATCGCTACCGGTTTGCCCGGTTTCTTAGGCTTGCTCTTCGCCTTGGCCGCGGCCTTTTTCAGGACCTGAATCTCGCGATAGACGCACAGGACCTCCGCCATCTTCTGTTCGAACTCGGCGTCGCGGCGTTCCAGATAGTAACGCACCTTATGCGGCTTGACTTCCTCCTGGCCGAGAATCTTGCACACCGTGCCTTGGACAAGATTGGCGAGACATCCGTGTCCCGCCGCCGCCCCGTGCTCACGCGCATGGCGCGCCAGCAGACGCGTCGTCCACAACTCGTGCGGATAGCCGTGATCCTTGACCTTGTCACAGGCCAACGACACCAGCCAGGCCTTGGCCTCCGGCGTAATCGATGGCTCCTTGCCCGGTCGGGGGCGATCATCAAGCGCCATCAATGGCCCATAGGCCAGTGCCCGCTCGATGCAGCGTTGGACCGTCTGATGATGCACGCCCAACCGTTGTCCCACGGCAAAAAAAGATGGGTTCTCGCGATAAGCCAGAAGCATTTGCGCACGCTCCACCCGGCTCGCCGGCTCGGTTCGAGACCGCGAAAGGGCCACCAACCGCGCGACCTCCTCATCCGTCATCGCCACCTCAAGCGCTTGTCGCCATGTCGCCATGATGTCTCTCCTCGTTCAGCTCTTCTCAAACGAGGAATCCGCCAACATCCTTCCGGTTCCATGGTTCGCGCTTCATCGATGCCGGTTTCATGGAATCGGTCGTCTAGTTTATCCCTGATCATGACCAGTTGATTCGGATCGGCACCCTGGTCGCCGTTTCCGCTGACGGTCGAGGTGATCGCCCAGATCGTTGCGGTACCATCGCGATTGACGCGCCCCATGATGTTGCGAAGGCCGTCGCTGGCGGGCGACCAGGGCAGGCCGGTCTTGGGATTTTGGCCGCTCGGATAATCCGTCACCGTGTATGGCACGCCAAGGTTCAACCCGGCCTGCAGTACGTAGGCCAGTTTCCAAGCGCGGAGGTTGGCGTCGAACACCCACTTCTGCAGTCCCGCCCCGGTTTGCGCGGCGGCCGCCTTATACTTGCCTGACACCGGATCGAAGCTGTTGGTGCCGTCGCCTTCGTCGGTGACGTAGAGCGTCTTCGCATCGGCGAACCAGACTCCGAACGGGAACGACGTCGTTTTTTTCGCCAAATTCGTCGGGAAGCCCGCAAGGATGCACATGTTGTAGGGGACGACCCCCTTCGTCTGCAGCTGTGAGGCGTCGTAAGGGATCGGGGTCGCGGGCAGGGTTGCGAGCGCCCTCGGTACGCCGACGCCGTTCGGGCATGCCAACGGCCTGCCGTTCGAATCGAAGCCGCTCGCATCGATGAAGTAGACCGTGTTGATGCCGTTACCGCCGCTGCCCTTGGTGGTATAGATGACGTTGTGGAAGATCGAGAGGCCCCGGAAATTGGTGTCTTTGCCGATCTTGTCCGCGGTCAGCCCCAGTTGCGTGATGTTGAAGCTGCCGACGGGCGTCGGCAGGCCCGGGTTCTGCGCGACGAGTGCATTTCGTTCCGCGGTCAGGATTTGCAATCCGGCACCGATAATGATCCCGTTTGGCTGAGGATTTGCGCCGTTGCCGGCATTGCCCGCCGTGTAGACAATGCGTGCTCCGTCCTTGTCGTTCAGGATCGCGGCGCGTCCGTTGTTGCCACTATAGGCATTGGTTTTCGTGAAGCGAAACCGGCCATGTTCGTCCACTTCTGCGACCACGCGGTAATCGCTTCCAGGAACGGGGTTGGTGGGATCGACCACCGCGGCCGTGTTGGAATTCGAGACATCGAGGGCATCGACGGGCGCGAGGTATCCCATGAACGTCACGACCCGGCCGTCGGTCGAAAGGTTAAGCCCGATTTCCGATTTGGAGGGAAAGCTGGTCACCATCTGATCCTTGGTCAGGGGGACCCGGTCCGAGCTGTTGGGCACTTCGAGCGAATTGATCAGCTCGCCGGACGGTTTGAGTTGATCGAGCACGATCTTCGAGGTGATGCCGAAGCTGGCGTCAACGAGTGAATTGTTCCAGACATAGGGATAAGTGCCGTCGTTCGTCGCGGTCACGCAATTGGGCGCGACGCAGTTGGGCGGCAGTGACGTCCCCGCGGCGACATTTGCCGGATTGTTGTCGTATACGGAGCGGCTCAGCAGCAAACTCCCCGGCCTGAATTGAGCACCATCGTCATCAGCAAGAGCAACCGTTGCTCCCACGACGCCCGATAAAACGACCATTACTGCCAAACCCGGTTGAAAAACCGGCATCCGGGCTAGAAAACGCGATCCTGCAACATTCATCCCAACCTCCCATGCTTCGCCCGCAGCGATGCTTGCTGCTCGAGGGCGAAAGGGACCCTGCCTGCGCTCCATTACAGTCATAAGAACGCGACGCGAATGGATGTGGAAGGTTTGAGGGGAGCCCGAGGCTCGAGGCGATTGGTCGTGGGATCATCCAGGATATAAAGTTGGTCGAAACAAAGAGGCCACCCACGAAAGAGGCCCTAACCTATGACCTCAACAAGTTCAAACCGCTCGCAACAGTGCATCATACCGGGAGCGTATCTTCCAAGCGGGGAGACGTATCTCATGCGTCTTCGCGCCATCGCCTTTACCCTCGTCAAGCAAGAGCCTCATCGACCTCGTCGAACGGCCGTTCCGTCAGTTCAGTCGTCTTTGGGACTAAGGACGGCTTTCGGAACGGCTTGCTCATCACGGCCATTAACGTAGTGCGCCTGTTCAATGGAGCGATGTCGCCGAGCGCAATGTGCATCCAGAATGATCCCGCTTCTGAGCGCGATGCCATCAGCGAAACGAGTCCGCCGAATGACGAGCGACACGATATTTGCGAGCCATGTATCCGGAGCTAGTTCGAGTTGTATACAAATATAGATTGCTTTGTTTGAAGTATTCATCATAATATTATCTATCATTTAATGTGTTGTTTATCCTTAACCAAAGGTTAATTTCGTCATTTACATGACTGACGTTCGGTTTACCTTGCCTTATCGAACTCGGAGAATCCAAAATGCGTCGTCGGCTTGGTCAGGTCCTTTGCTCAACTTTGCTCTTGCTCACAGCCGGAAACGCACGCCTCGCCGCGATAGAGAACGAACCAGCTGCCAACTCCGCCGCCTTAAGTGCGGGTACCAACGCTAGCTGTTCCCGGCGTGCAACTCCGGCGGAACCAGCAGATCCTTCGGCGGATTCTTCGGTAACGGCTGCGATTTCTCACAAATTCATCGCCTGCCAACGATTCAGGGAAAACACCTCACCTGCGGCGGAAGTCAGGATTTCGTGGCTTGGCGCGACTTTCGTGCGCCGTTTCGCCGTCAAGATCGAAGACGATACAAATGACGTGGCCCTTCAAATTCATGTCTTGAACAAAGCATCAAGCGATAACGAACTCATCGCCGAACTCCATGATCGCTACGAGACTCGTCTCGCCGACGTTTGGTGCTTCCTGAAACTTCAGGCGAACGGTGAAGACGGTGCGTTGCAGACCAACGCTGTACCAAACATATTTTTTGTTCGCGACGCCGCAGGCGAACTCGGGGCGGTGGACACGATCTGGGGCGGCGCCGGATGGGAAATCGGCGCGAGCCCGGTGAGAGGTCAACGCCAATGGCCTTCCGGATCGCAGGTCATCTCGCGCTGACGTCGCGCGGAGGCCATTTTTCGGTCTCGAATGTCTCAGTGGAGCCTGCCCGCAGCGCGAAGTCCGAAATATCGCACGGGCTCCGCGCCAGTCGTGGCAAATCTTCGCCCTGTACGAAATCAGGTCGTTACAGTACGCGGCAACATCTCGCCTGCGCCCGAAGTGGATCGCTCCAACTCCACCGAACGCGCCAAGACGGATTGTTTGCGTAAGCGGGAATGCGCCATACCCAGATCGTCTCGTAAACGCTGTCTCCAAGGCGCTCGACATCAGGCTGTACTGTCGGCCAGAAAGCTGAACCAGCGAGAGCGAGCGCCAAAATATACGCCGTTGAAATGATTGCCTTGCGCATCGCGCGCCTGCCCTTCGTATCGATTAGTGGGTTTTGATACCCGAAAATTAAATGCACCACGCGTCGCCCGCGCTTTGCGCGAAGACATCAGTGTTGGCCTTATGAAATTTACCTGGGCGAAGTCTCGTTATCCGGACTGCGCAAGTGAAAGCAATTGAGGCAACCAACGGTCAGTGAATAGCAACACTTCCTCCGATCGAAAAATCCGGAGAACTACGGCTTTCGACAGAAATTATTCCGGCTTGAAATTGACGGCGTTCTGAGCCATGCGGATCCATTGTCGACGCCGCCAATGCTCCACCGCGCGAAATTGCTGGGAGCATCCTCATGGCCGACGAGGCCATGAGTCGGCACCGCGACCGCGTGCAGGCGATGACGACGCGCCAGCGCCACCCACCTGCTCGAGCAGAACATCGATATCAGAGTGATCCAGGCCCACCCGGGCGCCCGCAGGGCGGATTGAAGCCGCCTGTGCGCTCCGGCCCTCTCAGCTATCCAGACGAATCTGATGGCGTTCGGCGATCGCTGATAACTGGGCCCAGGTCGTGTCATCTATTTCGATGCCATCGGCGATGCGCGCGGCGCGGGCCATTCGCTCGGGCTCGCCGGCGACCAGGACCGGGAGATCCTGGTCGGCAGGCTTGGCCGATTTCACCCAGGAAATCATGGCGTCGATCTCGCTCATCATACTGTCGCGCATCGAGAGCCTGCCGGGATCGATCACGATGCTCAGCATGCCGTTAATGATGCCGCGCTCGGGCGGCGTTGGCGTGGTGACACTCGCCGAGCCGACAATGGCCCCGGCCAACAGTTCACACACGAGCGCCAGTCCGGAGCCCTTGTGCTCGCCGAAAGGCAACACTACGCCGCGCGGCTCGCTGTACATCACCGAGGGGTCGGTGGTGGGTTGGCCTTTGTGGTCAAGCAACGCGCCGTCAAGCATCGGCTTGCCGGCATTGTGCGCAACCCTCACCTTTCCCAGGGCCACCCGGCTGGTGGCGAAATCGAGCAGGATCGGCTCGTTGTTATCGGTGCCCGGAATGGCGATGCAGACCGGGTTGGTCAGGAACCTGCCCTCCCGGCCGCGGAAGGGCGCGACCGGTGGCGGTCCCGAAGCGACGTTGACGAAGTGCAGCGCCACCATTCCGGCTCCTGCGGCAATCTCGCCATAGGCGCCGACGCGGCCAATATGATGAGCATTGCGTAACCCGTTCACCGCAACGCCATGCTTCTGCACCGCCTCGATTGCCCATTCGACCGCCTGGCGGGCGATCACCTGGCCGTAGCCGGCGCGGGCATCCCATACCGAGATCGTGCCGGTGTCCGACACGATCTCCGGCGTCTGGTTGACCTTCAGCGTCCCGGCCTCCAGGTCGCGCACATAGGCGACCAGCATTCCGACGCCATGGCTATCATGGCCGCGCAGGTTGGCCTCGACCAGATGCTCGGCGACAATGGCCGCCTCGGCTGGCGAACTGCCGCCCGCCGTGACGATGCGGTTGGCAAGCGCACGCAGCCTGACGTGGTCAATGATCATGTTTTGCTCCGTTCCGCGGCGCGCCGGCGCGCGCCGCCTCAGTCAAGGTCGGCAATTAACCAACCATAGCGGCAGAGCCCAGTCATTGAGAATGTTCACCAGCGACTGCGGACACGAGCGAACGATCGCGATGTACGCGCCGCATCATCATGAAATTCAGACAGCGATGGCGCGCCGACGGTTCTTCTTGACTCCTTTCCCGCCAGCTAACAGATTCCGGCCATAGGTCCAAACGCCTTGCTCTAACGACCCGCGGTCGTCAGCTTTGCCTGACTGGTGCGGTCAAGGCACCCCCGATCGATGAAGTTTGTCACGCCGCTAACTGGAGGGGCTTGTGCACGGCACGATCTGCGAAAACCGGACGGTCCCGCCCGCGGGCGCCGAGGGAGCCACCGATTGGCGCATCCACGGCGTTCTCGATGAGTGCGCTGGTGCCGTCAGGGTCAAGGGATGGGCTCACCCGCTGTCAGCCATTCTGACCATCATCGTCGTTGCCGGAACGCTTCTTGCCTCCTCCGGATCGGTCATCGCGCAAACCAGCACGGAAAAACAGGCTCAATGCGAGCTGTCTGCCATCCGCGATACGAGATCATCCCTGGCCGTTCAATTCATCCGTTCCGCCTGCAATTGGCTCGCACTCAACGGCGACTCCTTGTTGAATGAAAGCAGCAAAGGCTATTACGTTTGCCTCGTGCGGCAACTGTCGGGCGTCCAGGCTGATGAAGCTGCTGCCGCAATTGTCTCGGCATGCCGCACATCCAGTCCGCCTTGACGCTCCGGAGTTCGCCGCACTCCTGTATGGCGGGAAATTTGGCCGCGCGGCCAAAGCGCGCTGCACCAAAGCGCCCTTGAGCTTCGGTTCTGATTGAATCAGAACCTAAGCTCCAGACTCTTGTTTGACGCGTTTCCTACTGCAGATAAGTTTCGAAGCCTTTTCGATGCTCGCCTATGTCTGGCGGAGGACGCGCGACGCAGAAACAGGTGCCGCTAGTCTACGCAATCTGCGTAAACTTGATTGCTATGCGAACCGGTATCCACTTCGCTCGAAAACGCCCTACCCCTTCGCCGGCGCCGAACTCTTCACCCGGCCGAACAATTGCGCCTGCTCGCGACGTGCCGCCTCGACCAGCCGGTTGGTGGCGTCCTCGATGCCGGTGGCAATGCGGGTGTTGAATTCCTTGCGGGAGAGGCCCGGCGGCAAGGGATCGAGGAATTCGACCACCAGCGTGCCCGGATAGCGCATGAAGGTGCGTCGCGGCCAGAACAGCCCCGAATTGAGCGCAACCGGCAAACAGGTCACGCCGCAATCGACATAGATCATGCCGATGCCGGACTTGTAGTGCGGCTCGGCATCGACCGGCCTGCGCGTGCCCTCGGGGAAGATGATCAGTTGACGGCCGCGCCGAACCGCCTCGGCGGCACGGCGGGCCATATCCTTCAGCGAGCGGGCGCCGGCGTCGCGGTCGATCCCGATCATGTTGGCCTTGATCAGATACCAGCCGAAGAACGGAATCCAGGTCAGGTCGCGCTTGAGGATATAAAGCGGCTCCTCGAACAACGGCATCAGCGCGAACGTCTCCCACATCGACTGATGCTTGGACGCGACGATCAGCGGGCCCTTCGGGATCTTGTCGGTGCCGCGAAACTCCACCCTGGTGTTGCAGATCACGCGCAGCAGCCAGATGCTGCTGCGGGCCCAACATTTCGCAATGCCCAGGATCGCCCAGCGCGGCATCAGGAAGGTCGGGATCGCGATGATCAGCCAACACACCAGCAGCAGATAGAACAGCACGTTGAAGACCAGCGAACGCAAGAAAATCAGAACCATCGAAAACCCGGTCGGTTGCAGGAATCAGTTGGCAAGCGCCGTCGCCGGCCGGCGTGGCCCTGGCGAACCGGTCGGCTGTTCGGCGAAATCGGGCACGAGATCGAGCCCGGCATCGGCCAGCCGCACCCGCACCTCCGCGGCGACGTATTTGGCGTATTCCGATAGCAACAGGCGGAAGGTCGCGCCACTCGTCCACCACGGCTCGTCGCGCCATTTGTCGCCGACCACCGCGAACGGAATAAGCTGGATATCCGGCATCGCGTGCGACAATTCGACGATAGCACGCGGTATATGGTAATTCGATGTCACCACGATCAGCGACTTGAAGCCGCGCTCGCGGGCCCAGCGCCGCGTCTCCGCCGCATTGCTCCTGGTATTGACCGCCGAGCGGTCGAGATCGACGCAGCAGCCCAGCAGCGACTGGTTGTCGGGCAGCGAGCGGGAAATGTCGCTGACCGCACTGGTCGGATGCACGCCCGAGATCAACAGCCGCTTGCCGTAGCCGCCAGCCAGCAATTCCATCGCATCCGACACCCGCGACGAACCGCCGGTCAGGACCACGATGCCGTCGGCATTGCGCGCCGGCTTGATTTCGACGCCGCGCAGTTGCGACAGAAAGCCGACGAAGCCGACGCCTGCGCCGACGAACAGGGTCGCCAGCACAACGACGATGGTCGCGCGCAGCCATCCCCGCGGCGGCACGGCCGGCGCGTTCGGCGAATTATCGTCGGGCGGCAAACTCATGCGATGCTGGCAATCCTCGTCCCCAAACCAATTCTACGCTCGTTTTCGAGCGAAGTGGATACCGGTTCGGGCCGTCAATCGATGTCGTCGAGCGTCGAAAACAGCGTCCGCCGCGAGGCCCAGGCCGTGATCGCGGCGATCAGCACCGCCTGGGCGGCGAGCGCCAGATAGCCCGACGGGCGCAGCGAAAACGTCCCCAGCAGGGCCGCGAACTGGTCGCCGACCGGGGTGCCCGAGAACCAGCCCGCGATCGATTCGGAGAAGCCGAAACCGAGCATTGCTGCACCGCCGCCGATCAACCCGCCTTCGAGGCCCAATCTCAGAAAATGCCGCAGGAAGCGGTTGGCGATGTAGCTGTCGCCGGCGCCGACGAAATGCAAGACCTCGACGATCGGACGGTTCGCCGCCATCGCCCCCCGTGTCGCGAACGACACCGAGATGATGGTCGCGATAATCACCAGCGCGAGGATGCCGATGCCGGCAAACACGGTGGCGCCGGTCATCGAGCGCATCCGCTCGATCCAGGCGCGATGATCGTCGACGGTGGCGGACGGTGCGGCCTGCGTCACCCGGCCGCGCAGTGCGGCGAGGTCGAGCGTCGCTCCGGGCTGCAGCCGCGCGACGATCACGCGCGGCACCGGCAGATCGTCGAGCGACAACCCGCTGCCGAGCCAGGGTTCCAGCAGTTTGGCGGACTCGTCCTTGCTGAACGGCCGGATCTCGATGATGCCGGGCTGCGCCCGCATCGCTTCGGCGACCGCCGCCGCATCGCGGTCGAGATCGCGCCCGGCCAAAGGACGTACCTGAATGGTGATTTCGGAGGCCACTTCCGACTGCCATTCCGCCGCCGACGCGCTCACCAGGAGCACGGTGCCGGTCGTGATCGAGGCGAGGAAGGTCATGATGGCGACGACCGCGACCAGCGCGCGGCCGGAGATCGAGGCGCGCGGCACGATCGGCGACATGTTGCGCGCCCGCGCCGGCAACTGCGGCCGTTCGTGCCCGAGGTCCATCAGCGGGGCATGCTCGTTGCCGGGTCTACTCATAGGGTCCACTCATCGAGCCTACTCATAGATATGCAGCCGTCCCTGGTGCAGCACCAGCCGGCGCGCCTCGTACTGATCCATCAGCGTGATGTCGTGGGTCGCGATGATGACCGCGGTGCCGGACTTGTTCAATTCGATGAATAGCCGCAGCAGCCGCCGCCCCAGCGTCGGATCGACGCTGCCGGTCGGCTCGTCCGCCAGCAACAGCTGCGGCCGCGAGATTACCGCGCGCGCGATCGCCGCGCGTTGTTTTTCGCCGCCCGACAGGATCGGCGGCAGCGCATCCATTCGCTCGCCGAGGCCGACCCATTTCAGGAGATCGATCACTTCGCGGCGGTAGCTGGATTCGTCGCGGCCCATCACGCGGAACGGCAGCGCCACGTTTTCGTAGGTCGTCATGTGGTCGAGCAGGCGAAAATCCTGCAGCACGATGCCGATCCGCTTGCGCAGGTCGGCGACCTGGTCCTTGCCGAGCAGCGAGACGTCCTGGCCGAACAGATTGACCAGCCCGCGGGTCGGTCGCAGTGACAGGAACAACAGCCGCAGCAGCGAGGTCTTGCCGGCGCCCGACGGCCCGGTGAGGAACTGGAAGGAATGGGCCGGGATCAGGAACGAGAGGTCGCGCAGAATCTCCGGGCCGAGCCCGTACCGCAATCCGACATTTTCGAACCGAACCAATCTCAGCTCCGTTCGATTTGGGGCGTGGCCGGGAACCCAGAACCTGGAGAACGGCCACCTCGAGCACAGTCAATTTGCGAACAGCCTTGGGCGTGCAGCCCGCCGGCCCGGCCGCGAACCCGGCAAAACGGTTTTGCGTCGGTTATGGTTTCCGGTTCGTTAACGGTCGCATTGTAGCATCGAGACAGAACAAGGTGGATATCGGGCTCCATGCACATCGTTTGCCCCCATTGTACAACATCTTACGCCATCAATCTGGCCACCCTCGGTGCCGCCGGACGTACGGTCCGCTGTTCCCGTTGCAAGGAAGTGTGGCTGGCGCGGCCCGAGGACGCGATCGAGATCCCGGCGCCGGTACCGGCGATGGCCGCGGCCGGCCAATCGACCACCGAGGCGGACGCTGCCGCGGAATGGGAAGCGATGGCGCGCGAGGACGAGGGCCAGGATGCCCCCGTGGTCGACAGCCCCTCGATTTCGGCCGACTGGCCGGACGGGAACGAAGGCCCCGAGGAAGGGTCCACCGATTGGCCGTCGGTCGCCCGGGAAGACGCCGAGGCCCATGAGGAGGTCGTTTCGACGCACGCCTCGCGACTGGCCCGGCTGTTCAGGCTGCCTGCATTGCCCCGCATTCCCTTCATGCCGATCGTAGGCCTGCCCACCGCCTGCGCCGCGATGGGCGCGCTGCTGCTGGCGCTGGTGATCTGGCGCGCCGACGTGGTGCGCCTTTTGCCGCAGACCGCGACGTTCTACCGGATGGTCGGACTGGACGTGAACCTGCGCGGGCTCGCGTTCAAGGACATCAAGATCAGCAACGAAACCGTGGAAGGCAAGCCGGTGCTGGTGATCGAAGGCGTCATCGTCGGCGAGACCCGCAAGCCGGTCGAACTGCCGCGGTTGCGCTTTTCGGTCCGCGACGCCCAGGGCGCGGAAATCTATGCCTGGAACGCGGTGCTCGAACAGGCGGTGCTGCAGCCCGGCGAACGGGCGTTTTTCAAGTCGCGCCTCGCCTCGCCGCCGCCCGAAGGCCGCAATATCGATGTACGATTCTTCAACAAGCGGGACTTGGCCGGCGGCCACGCCTGACAAAGCGTTTTCGAGCGAAGTGGATCCCGGTTCGCGTCACGAAAACGCGTAAAATTAATAGAGCGTTTTCGAGCTCGCGAGAGATAACATTCCATGCCACGCGTGCTGATCGCCGACGATGAAGACTCGATGCGCCTGTTGGTCGCGCGCGCCATCGCCATGGACGGCCACCAGACCGTCACCGCGGAAGACGGCGCCGAAGCGCTGGAGATTTTGACCCGCGAGAACGGCGCCTTCGATCTGCTGCTCACAGATATCCAGATGCCGGTGATGGACGGGATCGCGCTGGCGCTGGCGGCGGCGCGCGATTTTCCGGAGCTGACGATTCTGCTGATGACCGGCTTTGCCGCCCAGCGCGAACGCGCCTCCGGCCTCGATGCGATCGTGCATGATGTCGTGACAAAACCGTTCTCGGTGGCGGATATCCGCACCGCGGTGGCGGATGCGCTGGCGGCGAGGAAGGGTTAGCGGCGAAGAAGCCCCGAAAGGCGGCGCATCCACAACTCGTCATACCCGCGAAAGCGGGTATCCAGTACGCCGCGGCTTCTCGGTTCAATCACTGGCGGCTCTGGAATACTGGATCACCCGCTTTCGCGGGTGACGACAGCTGAGCCTCAGTAATCCTTCAGCAGCCGCTCGATGTAATCGAGTTCGATCTGCGGACGCGACGGATCGGCGAGGCGCCGGCGCAGTTCTTCCAGGATCCGGCGCACCCGCTGCACGTCGATCTCGCCGGGGATTTTCACCGTCAGATCGTCGCCGAATTCGCGGCCGCGCAGCGGCCGGCCCAGCGGATCGGTCTGGTTGCCGCCGCTCTGCTGCCGGCCGGCGCGATTGCCCGGGCCATCGCCGGACTGGTCGCCATCGCCCTGCTGCATGGCTTCGGCGAGGTTCTGGGCGCCCTTGCGCAACGCCTCCAGCGCGCGGCCCTGCGAGTCCACGGCGCCGTCGGCATTGCCTTCTCCGAGCCTGCCGCTGGCATCGCCCATCGCCGAATCGGCCTGATCGAGCCCGTCCTCGCCGTCGCCCTGGTCGCCTTGCTCGCCCTGCCCCTGATCGCCGCCCTGACCCTTCTCGCCTTTCTGACCTTTTTCGCCGCGCTGGCCCGGCCCCATGCCGCGCTTGGCGAGTTGTTCCTGCAGTTTCTTCAGCCGGTCGCGCAGGCTCTGCTGGTCCTGCTGCAGGTCGGCCATGCCCTGGTCGCCCTGCTTGCCGTGCATCCGGTCGCGCCGCGAATCCTGGCCCTGCTTGAAGGTCTTGTCGCGCAACTGCTGCTGCTTGCGGATCATGTCGCCGAGTTCGTTCAGCGCCTGCTCCATCTCGCTGTCGCCGGGCTGGCCGGGCTGCGCCATCTGCAGGTTTTCCAGCATCTGCTGCAACTGCTCCAGCAATTGCTTGGCGGCATCCTTGTCGCCGGATTTCGACAGCCGTTCGAGGCGATCGAGCATGCTCTTCAGATCGCGATCGCTCAATACACGCGGCCGGAACGCGTATTTTTCCAGATTCTGGATCGCCTCGGATTGATTGCTGAGACTGCCGTCGGTCTTCTTGCTCTTCAGATTATCGACGGAATCCCGCATCGCCCTTTCGGCATTCTCGAGCAGCTCATCGAGCGCTTCCTGGGCTTTGGCCGCGGTCGAGAACGCCGGCGCGCAGAGCGCGATCGCCAGGATCAGCGCGGCAACCATCGCGCGCCCACAACCTTTCGCGCAGGCGGCGCTTTTCTGACCCATTGAGATGAATTTTGCGATCATCATCGGTGCCCGATCATCTCGGCTTGTGCGTATCGCGGAAATTCTTCAAGCGCTGCCGTAACGCCTCCTGCTGCATCGCCAGATCTTCCAGCTGGTCTTCGGTCGCATGCGCGGTCTTTTCCCGCAGCGCCTTGGATTGTTCGAGGATGACGCGAACTTCCTCCGGCACCGGCGGCATATTGGGGATCGGCGCCCGGTCCTGCTGCTGCTGCGCCAGCTGGCGCAGGAAATTGTCCATCGCCGCGCGCAGATTGTCGGTTAGCTTCTTGATCTCTTCGTCGCTGGCGCCGCGTTCCAGCGCCTGCTTGAGCGCGTCCTGCGCTGCGCGCAGCGCCTTGTCGACATCGGTGATGTTGCCGTCCTCGATGGTGACCGCGAGCGCCCACAGGCTCGCCACGACCTCGCGCAGCGCATCGTCGGTGCGGGCCGCCTCGAGCTGCCGCGCGACGCTGTAGAGGCCGAGATACTGGCCGGCTTCCGGCGTGAACAATTCCGGCGCGATCATCAGCGCGTCGAGCGCGGTAAAGACCTGCGCATTCTGATTGGCGTCGAGCGCCAGGATGCGGCGCTGCTCGATCAGGGCCCGCGCCAGCGGCTTGGTGAACAGCCGCTCCGGCAGCTTCATGTTGAACGGCGCGCTGTGGCCTTCATTGCCGGCCTCGTCCTTGGCCGTCAGGGTCAGCGTGACATCGGCGCCGGCATAGGGGTCCTCGCTGAGATCCTTCACGGTCTGGCCGACGCCGTTGCGGGTGCGCGCATTCGGCAGCACCAGCGCAAACTGCGGCGGATCGAACAGCGGCCGTGGCTCCGCGGACTTGCCGGTTTCCTTGCCGGTTTCCTTAGGTGTATCGCCGCGGCGGGCGGCAAACTGGGCGCGGGCTTCGGTGACGCCGTAATCGTCCTCGAGCCGGTAGGACATCTGCAGCGAGCCGCGGGCCTGGCGTTCCGGATCCTTCGCCAGCGCAATCGTCGGGGCGCGGTCAGGCGTGGCGGTGAACTTCCAGAGCGGCTGGCCGGCGGGGGCGCGGACGTGCGCGGTGCCGTCGCCGGCGATCTTGAAGTGGCGTTCGTTGGTGCCTTTCGGCGCCTCGGCGCTGGGCGCGATCTCGGTCACGCCGCCGCCGGCCACCACATCGATGGTGCCGCCGCTGGAGCGCACCAGCAGCGTGCTGCCGGCCGGAACCGGCAACGGCCCGCTATCGGGCGTGCCGGCATCCTTGTTGGCGGCCGACAGGATGATCGGGGGCTTGCCGGTATAGTTGGGCGGCGTCACCCAGGCATCGACCCTGACATTGGCCGGCGCCAGCACGCCGTTCCAGTCGAATGCCGCGGCAACCCGCAGCGCGCGTTCGTCGCCGGCGGCCACATAGGTTGCGACCATCATCACCATGACCAGCGCGCGCAGCGCCCAGGGATCGTGGATCGCCAGCCGCGGCGACGGCAGCCCGGCGCGGATCCGCTTGAGCGACGCCAGCGTTCGCTCGCGCTGCGCCTGCCACAGCGCCAGCGCGACCGGATCCCTGGTCGCGAGCGTATCGGTCAGCGCGGTGGCGGGGCGATGGCGGATGCCGGTGCCGCGGTCGAGGCGGCGGAGGGCCTCCTCGCGGGTCGGCCAGCGGAAACGAATCAGCGGGAACAGCGCGCCGAGCCCCAGCAGCACGAACAGGCCGCTGCCGATGGCGCGCGCCACGAACGGCAGCGTCAGCCACAATCCGGCCCAGGACACCACCAAAAACAGTCCGATGACGCTCAAAAGACGCGCGAGACCAGGCCAGGCGCGTTCCCACGCGATCGCATATTTGGCCCGCTGCAGGGCCTGCGTCAGCTGCAGCCGCGCGATGGTGTGAGGCTCGCGCGCGGGCTCCGGTGGGTCAGGGGTGGCGCCGCTCAATAAAATCTCCGGGTTGCCGACAGGCAAGCCTAGCACAGCGGCGGCAATGAGGCACCCGTTTCGGGCGGTAACCCACACCCGGAAATACGCATAACACGAAGGCGTGACTGTGGGGCTGCGACCCCGTAAAGCTCCGGTGTCGAGCCATCAAAGGCCGCCCAAACAAACATCGAGGAAACGTCATGGACCAGAAAACGCACGACAAGGGTCTGGAAATTCGCAAGGCGGTGCTCGGCGAGACCTATGTCGCCAACGCGCTGAAGAATTCCGACAGCTTCAACAAGCCGTTCCAGGAACTGGTCACCGAATATTGCTGGGGCGCGGTGTGGGGCCGCGAGGAACTGCCGCGCAAGACCCGCAGCATGCTCAACCTCGCCATGATCTCGATCCTCAACCGGCCGCATGAACTGCGTGTGCACATCAAGGGCGCGCTGACCAACGGCGTGAGCCGCGACGAAATCCGCGAAGTCTTCATGCAGGTCGCGATCTACGCCGGCGTTCCCGCGGGCGTCGACAGTTTTCGAATCGCGCGCGAAGTGTTCGCCGAGATCGACAAGGCGTGAGAATTCGCCGCAACGTTATTTCGTCATTGCGAGGAGCGCAGCGACGAAGCAATCCACCTCGCCGCAGCAAGAAAGAATGGATTGCTTCGCTGCACTCGCAATGACGAAATAAGGGAAATATCACCATGGAAATCGGATTCATCGGCCTCGGCAAAATGGGTTTTCCGATGGCGCGGCGGCTGGTTGAGGCCGGGCATCAGTTGACGGTGTTCGACACCCGCAAGGAAGCCGTCGACAAACTGATCGAGATCGGCGCGCAAGCGGCATCGTCGCCGAAGGAAATCGCCGACCGCTGCGAGACCGTGCTGGCGAGCCTGCCGTCGCTGCAGGCCTCGCTTGAGGTCGCAACCGGCACCGGCGGCGTCATAGAAGGCACGCGCGTCAAGCGCTTCGTCGACCTGTCGACCGTCGGCTCGCAGATGGCGGTGCGGATTCACGGCCTGCTCGCCAAGCGCAACATCGTGCAGATCGACAGTCCCGTCTCGGGCGGCGTCGGCGGCGCCGAGAAGGGAACGCTGGCGGTGATGGTGTCGGGTCCGCGCGCCGATTTCGAGGTGCTGAAGCCCGCGCTCGACGTCATCGGCAAGGTGTTCTTCATCGGCGAGAAACCGGGCTCCGGCCAGACCATGAAGCTCGCCAACAATTTCCTGTCGGCCACCGCGATGGTCGCGACCTCGGAAGCCGTGGTGATGGGCGTCAAATCCGGGCTCGATCCGGCCGTGATGATCGACGTCATCAACGCCGGCTCCGGGCTGAACACCGCCAGCCGCGACAAGTTTCCGCGCGCCGTGCTGCCGCGCAGCTTCGATTTCGGTTTCGCCACCGGATTGATGGTGAAGGACGTGCGGCTGTGTCTCGAGGAGATGAAGTCGCTCGGACTGTCGATGGAAGTCGCCGAAGCCGTCGGCCGGCTCTGGGAAGTCGTGATCCGCGACATGGGTCCGGAATCGGACTTCACCTCGGCGATCAAGCCGATCGAGAAAGCGGCGGGCGTCGTGGTCGGCGGCGCCAAGGGCGGCAGTCACGCGGCGAAGTGAGGCCGCTCGCAACACCCCGTCGTCCGGCCAAACGGTAGCGCGGCTGGCTGGTTTCAAGTAGTATGCCGCAAGTTCTCCGAAGGGGGACTTGCATGAGGCGGCGCACGTTCTTCAAATTGATTGGCGGCGTGACGGCCCTTTATGCGCTCACGGCGTCGGCTCAGCAGACCAGCATGCCAACCATTGGCGTCCTGGTGCGCGCGGCTCCCGGGTGGCAACAATTCTGGGAATTTTTTCGCGAGGCGCTGCGCCAGATCGGTTACGTCGAAGGGAAAAACGTTCAGTTCCTGTTCCGATCCGACCAGGGAGAGATGAGCCGCCTTCCCGAATTGGCAGCGGAACTGGTGCGACTCAAGGTTGACGTGATCGTGCCCTGGTTCACTCCGGCCGCTGTTGCCGCCAGACAGGCGACGCGCGAGATTCCAATCGTGTGCGCGGTCTGCGGCGACATGATCGGAACCGGGTTGGTCGAGAGCCTCGCCCGGCCAGGCGGAAATGTCACCGGCAACTCCAGCCTGAACGCGGAGCTGTCTGCGAAATTTATCGAACTGATCCGCGAGATTGTGCCGTCGGTGCACCGGGTTGCGGTGCTCGCAAATGCACCCGATCCGTTCTCGAAAGTGTTTGTCAGGGAGATCCAGCTGGCCGGCCAGGCCTCCGGAACGGCGATTGATCCGATCCTGGTCCATGGCTCCGAAGAACTCGACGCCGCCTTTCAGTCGATGGAGAGATCGCGGCCCGACGCCGTCATCGTCCAGCCCAGCCTGCCGACCAAACGAGCGGCGGAACTGGCCCTGAGCTACCGAATACCAGCCATTTGCGGATGGCGAGACTTCGTCAGCGACGGCGGGCTCATGGCCTATTTCGCCGCAGAAGCCGACATGTACCGCGAGGCCGCTGTTTTCGTCGACAAGATCCTGAAGGGTGCCAGGCCGGCAGACCTTCCGGTCGAGCTGCCGTCCAGGTTTGAGCTGCTCATCAACCTCAAGACCGCGAAGGCAATCGGATTGACCATTCCGGCGGCATTTCTCGCCCGCGTTGACGAAGTGATCGAATGAACGGACAAGCGGAGCCCCGTCATGTCTCTTGCGGTTTCAAACGAAGCAAAGTCCCGACACACCTTCGATTCCGCCGAAATGGGCGCCATCGCCCATCTCTACCGCGGCGAAGTCTATCGTTCGACGATTTGGCGAACGCGGCTCGACAACACGACCAACTGGTCGATCGTCACGCTGGGCATTGCGCTGTCGACGACGTTTTCAAGCCCGGAGGCTTCGCCCCTGCCACTGGTGCTCGTGGGGCTGCTCCTCGCGGTGTTTCTTGGCATGGAGGCGCGGCGCTATCGCTATTTCAATGTCTGGCGCGCCCGAGCCCGTTGGCTGGAGTTGAATTTCTACGCGCCGATGTTCACCGGCGAAGCGCGCGACGATAGCTGGCAGGCGATTCTCGCGAGTGACTACACGGCGCCCCGCCATCACATTTCGTTCGTCCGCGCGGCGGGGCGGCGGTTGCGTCGCAACTACGTCTGGATTCTCGCCATCCAGGCGCTCGCCTATTACGGCAAGATCGCGATCCATCCGACGCCTGCGGCGACCTTGGGGGATTTTGCCGATCGCGCTGCCATCGGCCCAATTCCGGGCTGGATCGTTCTGCTGATGGGCGTTGCCTACAATTTCGGCTGGCTGGCGCTCGCGCTCGGCACGATCTGGCTGGACCGGCGCACGCACAAGGCCAAGGGTGGAGCGGTGGCGATGGGTTAGCGCAAGCGCCGCCAAGCGTCCGCGAACATGCTCGTCAGTGGGCGGTGCCGCGGGCGAAAGCTGTGACATTCGAAGATGACGAATGCAGCTCGCGGGATGCAAGATTGCCGGCAACCACGATCAGAGTTGTAGCGAGCACCAGTCGTAGCGCCGTTTCCGGTACGCGGTGCGCACAATAGCTGCCAATCAAAATGCCGGGCAACGAGCCCACCAGCAGCACAGCCATCAGATGCCAGTCGATCGCGCCCGTCGCCCAGTGTCCAATCCCGGCAACCAGCGTCAACGGCACCGCGTGCGCGATGTCCGATGCGACAATGCGCGTCATGGGCAGTTGCGGATAAAGCAGCAGAAGCGCGGTTACGCCGACCGCGCCGGCTCCGACCGAAGAAATCGAGACCAGCACGCCAAGCGCAACACCCACCAGCACGGTCGCGCGGGCGGCGGTGCCGGGGTTGATCTGCTCCAGACGCCGACGATAGCGCTGCATGATTGACTTACGGAATATCAGCGACACTGCGGTGAGCAGGAGCGCAAAACAAAGCACCAGGTTGACCAGGCTGCGCGAGGATTCGCCGCTGAGATCAAGCTGCCAGAGAACAACGAGCGTCAGGATGCTGGCCGGGATACTGCCGCTTGCGAGCCGGATCACCGCAGGCCAGTGGATGCTCCTCGCCCAACCGTGCGCCGCGGTCCCGGCGGTCTTGGTCGCAGCGGCGAAGAGGAGATCGGTGCCGACCGCCGTCGCCGGATGGATGCCGAACAACAGGATCAGCAACGGAGTCATCAGCGAGCCACCGCCCACACCCGTCATGCCAACGAGAAGGCCGACGCCGAATCCCGAAACGACGTAGAGGGGATCGATCATGAGCTGTACGAATTCTCCGCTACCGCTCGCTTGCCATCAACGCATGCCTTCGCCGGTCAGCCGGCCGCGCAACAGCTGGCCACAACGCTGTCCCGAAATGTCCAGCACCACTCCAACAGATTAAGATCACCAAGCAGGTGCAGCAACCGTCCGGGGCCAAAAAGAAGAATTCATGCTCGTATCGGGAACAGGCAGTGGGTTTTACCCAATTGGACGACGCCCGGTGGAACCGATGCTCCCGGACCCCCGAGATCGTTGCCGCGGCGCCCGCGTTAGGCGCGCAAAGCGACGACTGGAGCCTTTTCCGTTCCGGTTGAATCGGAACGGGGCTCCATTTCTTTTTTTGACGCGTTTTCTTGACGCGAACCGGTATCCACTTCGCTGGAAAACGCTCTAGCGGACGCGGCATTCGCTTTGAACGAACCGTTCCAGAATTGCGCCTTGCCTCACAGCCACGGCGCCGGCTTGTCCATCGCGATCAGCGCCTCGACCTCGACGCGCGGGCGCACCACGGCGTATTGATCGTCCTTGACGAGGACTTCCGGCACCAGCGCGCGGGTGTTGTAGCTGCCGGACTGCACCGCGCCATAGGCACCGGCGGTCATGATCGCCAGGAGATCGCCGGCCTTGGGTTCCGGCAGATGGCGGTCGAGCGCGAGGTAATCGCCCGTTTCGCAGACCGGCCCGACCACGTCGGCGGTGATCGTGCGTGCATCCTTTCCGGCCTCACGGACCGGCAGGATGTCGTGATGCGCCTCATACAAAGTGGGGCGGATCAGATCGTTCATCGCGGCATCGATGATGATAAAATTCTTGGCGTCGCCGGGTTTTACATAGATCACGCGGGCAACGAGGATGCCGGCATTGCCGACGATCAGCCGGCCCGGCTCGAACATCAGCGTGCAGCCGAGATTATGCGTCACGCGCTTGACCATCGCGGCATAGGCCGCCGGCACCGGGGGAACTGCGCGGTCCATGTGATAGGGAATGCCCAACCCCCCGCCGAAATCGATATGCGAGATCGTGTGGCCGTCGGCGCGCAGCGTCTGGACGAATTCGGCGAGGATCCGGAACGCGGTTTCCATCTTGGAGAGATCGGTGATCTGGCTGCCGATATGCATATCGGTGCCGGTGACCTCGATCCCCGGCAGCTTGGCCGCGTGGGCATAGACCTCCCGGGCGCGCGCGATCGGAATGCCGAACTTGTTCTCGGATTTTCCGGTGGCGATTTTCGCGTGCGTGCCGGCGTCGACGTCGGGGTTAACGCGCACTGAGATCCGCGCGGTCTTGCCGCTTTCGACCGCCAGCCGCGACAGCAATTCGAGTTCGGGCTCGGATTCGACATTGATGCAGAGAATGTCGGCGGCGAGCGCGGCGCGCAGCTCGGCCTCGGTCTTGCCGACGCCCGAGAACAGGATTTTTTGCGGCGGAATGCCCGCGGCCAGCGCACGCTTCAACTCGCCGCCGGAAACCACGTCGGCGCCGGCGCCGAGTTTTGCCAGCGTGCGCAGCACCGACTGGTTGGAATTGGCCTTCATGGCGTAGCAGACCACGGCCTTCTCGCCGGCGAAGGCTTCGGTGAAGACCCGGTAATGGCGCTCCAGCGTCGCGGTCGAATAGCAATAGAACGGCGTGCCGACGGCCTCCGCCAGCTCGATAAGATTTACCGCCTCGGCGTGCAGCACGCCGTTGCGATAGTCGAAATGATTCATGGCTGGTGTTCCGGTTCTAACATTCGCAATACCTTGCAGCGACTACTTTTGCGAATGTTGGAACCTCAGGAACACTAGCAAAATATGACTCTGATGCGGCCCTGGATTTGACATTCGCCAGGAGGACTCGCGGCAACACTGTAGCGAATGTCAAATCCACCGCATCAGCTCAGTTACTGTTCAGCAGCGGGTCGAGGATGAATGATTTCTTGCGGCCCTTGGGCGCCTCCGGCGGAGCTTCCGCGCCGTAGGTCGGATTGAACACGCCGGGCTGAGCGGCCCGCGCGGCGTCGGAATCCGGCGCCGCAGTCGCCTGAGGCGATGCGTTCGCGGTCGGCGGCAGGTCGAGCGGGCCCTTGCGTCCACAGCCGCCCAGCGCGAGCACGATCACGCTCAGCAGGATGAGGGCCCATCCCGATGATGTCAGGCGGTAGTTACTGATCACGACGAAATCCCCAATAAGCGGCCGCACCTTACAAAGATTGCGTTGCCGTGGCGAGACCTGACGATCCCCCGATAATCATGAAATTGCAGCGAAAGTTTTGTCCTCAGCCCAATTTTCGCTCTTTTTCCAGCCGCTTCAGCCAGGCTTTGGCCTGCGCCTGCACGTTCTTCGGCGCGGTGCCGCCATAGCTGGTCCGGCTTTTCACGGAAGACTCGACCGAAAGCACCTTGAGCGCCTCGGCCGTAATCTTCGGCTCGACCGCCTGCATCGCCTCGAGCGGCAGTTCGTGCAGCGCCACCCCCTCCTTCGACGCCAGGCCGACGATGCGTCCGGTGACGTGATGGGCGTCGCGGAACGGCATTTTCAGCGTCCGCACCAGCCAGTCGGCGAGATCGGTGGCGGTGGCATAGCCTTCGCCGGCGGCGGCCTTCATCCGAGCCGGGTCCGGCACCAGGTCTTCGACCATGCCGGTCATCGCCCGGACCGCCAGCGAGAGCGCGCCGAACGCTTCCATCGCGCCCTGCTTGTCCTCCTGCATGTCCTTTTGATAGGCGAGCGGCAGTCCCTTCATCACGATCAGCAAGCCGGTCAGCGCGCCGATCACCCGGCCGGTCTTGGCGCGTACCAGTTCGGCCGCATCGGGGTTGCGCTTCTGCGGCATGATCGAGGAGCCGGAGGTGAACTTGTCGGAGAGCCGCACCAGGCCGACCAGCGGCGAGGTCCAGATCACGATCTCCTCGGCAAAGCGCGACAGATGCACCGCGGCGATCGACGCCGCCGACAGGGTTTCGAGCACGAAGTCGCGGTCGGAAACCGCGTCGAGCGAATTGGCCATCGGCCGGTCGAAGCCGAGCGCCTTCGCCGTCGCATTCCGGTCGATTGGAAACGACGTGCCGGCCAGCGCCGCGGCACCGAGCGGGGATTCGTTGAGGCGCTTGCGCGCATCGGCAAACCGGCCACGGTCGCGCGCGGCCATCTCGACATAGGCGAGCAGATGGTGCCCGAACGTGACCGGCTGCGCAGTCTGCAGATGGGTGAAGCCCGGCATCACGGTCGCGGCATGTTCCAGCGCCCGCGCCGCCAGCGCGTGCTGGAACGCGGCCAGCGCCGCATCCGTCTCGTCGATGGTGTCGCGGACAAACAGCCGGAAATCGGTCGCGACCTGGTCGTTGCGCGAGCGCGCGGTGTGCAGCCTTCCCGCGGCGGGCCCGATCAGTTCGGAAAGCCTGCTCTCGACATTCATGTGAATGTCCTCGAGCGCGCGCTTGAATTCGAACGATCCCTTGCCGATTTCTGACAAAATCGTGTCTAGACCTTTACCGATATTTTTCGCATCACCCGCGGTGATAATGCCTTGCGCCGAGAGCATCGCGGCGTGGGCCTTGGACGCGGCGATGTCCTGGGCGTAGAGGTGACGATCGACGTCGATGGAGACGTTGATTTCCTCCATGATCGCATCAGGACGTTCCGAGAACCGGCCGCCCCACATCTTGTTGCTCATGACTTCTCGCTCACGGCTTCTTATCCAGAACTTGCATTTATCGCCGGGGCCGGCGAAACGCCGGGCCGGTCTCGACCGTACTATTCGGCACTGCATAGCCGTATCTGATACAGGATGACAAACGATATGCCCGAAACGCCCCAGCTTCCCTCGACCTCCACGCGCCGGGTCCCGCTTGCCATCGGCGCGGTCGTGGTGGGCGCGCTGATCGGATTTGCCGGGGTTTATGGGGTCGGCGGCTTCAAGCGCGGCGCGAGCGGCGATTCCGCCTGCAATGGCGCCGTCACTCTCGCCCAAAAGATCGGGCCACTGGCGCATGGCGAAGTCGCCGCCCTGACCATGGCGACAACCCCCTTGCGGCTGCCGGATCTGGTCTTCGAAGATGCCGACGGCAAACCCCGAAAACTGTCCGACTGGCGCGGCAAGACCGTGCTGGTCAACCTGTGGGCCACCTGGTGCGTGCCGTGCCGTAAGGAAATGCCGGCGCTGGACAGCCTGCAGACCAGGCTCGGCGGCAAGGATTTTGAGGTGGTCGCGATCAACATCGACACCCGCGATCCCGACAAGCCAAAAAACTTCCTGAAAGACGCCAATCTGACCCGGCTCAGCTATTTCACCGACCAGAAAGCCAAGGTTTTTCAGGATCTTAAGAGCATAGGCAAGGCGCTGGGGATGCCAACCTCGGTGCTGGTGGACGGTCAGGGCTGCGAAATCGCCAACATTGCCGGTCCCGCCGAATGGGCCAGTGACGATGCCATCAAGCTGATCAAGGCCGCGGTGCAGCCGGCGGCCGCGGGGCTTTAGGCGGATATATTGAGGTTACCGCCGATACCAGCGCCAAGATTGGCGGTCGAAGGCGATGACTGGCCGCCCAGAAGGGTCAGGACCGCGGATTTCTCGGCGTCGGCGTTGGATTTCATAATCGTAGCCGCGACCTGCATCTGGGTATTCCCCGCCTGAGCGGAAAGAATACTCGAGACCATACTCATCATATCCATACGCAAGACCCCCGAACGCGGGGGGAGACTAGCGGACGGGGGTTAACGAATGCTGGAAAAGTAGGCCGGAGACAGACGGGCCGATTGAAGCTGTCATACGCGGGCTTGACCCGCGTATCCATCAATCTTCACGAAAAGCACTTTGAAGCGGATGGATTGCCGGGTCATAGGCGAGCGGAAGCGACGCCGTCCTTCGGACGGCTATGCCCGGCAATGACGAATCTCAGCGCGTCGGGACCGGCTTGTCGCCGCGGTAATCGTAGAAGCCGCGCTGGGTCTTGCGGCCGAGCCAGCCGGCCTCGACATATTTCACCAGCAGCGGGCACGGCCGGTATTTGGAGTCGGCGAGCCCCTCATGCAGCACCTGCATGATCGACAGGCAGGTATCGAGGCCGATGAAATCGGCCAGCTCCAGCGGTCCCATCGGATGGTGCGCGCCGAGCTTCATCGCCGCATCGATCGCCTCGACGTTGCCGACGCCCTCGTAGAGCGTGTAGATCGCCTCATTGATCATCGGCAGCAGGATGCGGTTGACGATGAAGGCCGGAAAATCCTCGGACACCGCGATCTGCTTGCCGAGCCGCGTGACGAATTCCTTGGCGGTGTCGAAGGTCTCGTCGTCGGTGGCGATGCCGCGGATCAATTCGACCAGTTCCATCAGCGGCACCGGATTCATGAAATGAATGCCGATGAAACGCTCGGGACGGTCGGTCGATGCCGCGAGCCGCGTGATCGAGATCGACGAGGTGTCGGAAGCGACGATCGCTTCCGGCTTCAGCACCGCGCAGACGTCGTGAAAGATCTTGCGCTTGGTCTCTTCCCTCTCGACCGCGGTCTCGATCACGAGATCGCAGTCCGCCAACCCCTCGATCGTCTCCGCCGGGACGATCTTGCCGAGCGCCTGCTTGCGCGCGTCCTCGGTAATGATCTTCTTGACCACCTGGCGCGACAGATTGCCGTTGATGGTCGCCATCGCCGATTTCAGCCGGTCGGCGGAAATATCGTTGAGCACCACGTCGAACCCGGCGAGCGCCGTCACATGCGCAATGCCATTGCCCATCTGGCCCGAACCGATCACGCCGACTTTCTTGATTGGCACCGTCATCTTGTCATCCACCGGAACGGCGCGCACATCGCGCCCGTCCATGCCCCTGAGAAACGTTCCACCGGCCGGATTGTACTCATCCGGCCGCTGCTTCGTGTGTTACTTTCCGAGCTTGCCGAGCGCCTCGGTCAGCTCCGGAACCGCCTGATAAAGGTCTGCGACCAGGCCGTAATCGGCGACCTGGAAAATCGGCGCGTCCTCATCCTTGTTGATCGCGACGATCACCTTGGAATCCTTCATGCCGGCGAGATGCTGGATCGCGCCGGAGATGCCTATCGCCACATATAGTTCCGGCGCCACCACCTTGCCGGTCTGGCCGACCTGCCAGTCGTTCGGCGCATAGCCGGCATCGACCGCGGCGCGCGAGGCACCGACACCGGCGCCGAGCTTGTCGGCGAGCGGCTCGATATATTTGGCAAAATTCTCGCGGCTCTGCATGGCACGGCCGCCGGAGACGATGATCTTTGCCGAGGTCAGTTCGGGGCGGTCGCTTTTCGCGACCTCCTCGCCGACGAAGCTGGAGAGGCCGGGATCGGCCGCGGACGCGGCGTTCTCCACCGGCGCACTGCCGCCGTCGCCGGCAGCGGCAAAGGTCGAGGTCCGCACCGTGATCACCTTCTTGGCGTCCTTCGATTTCACGGTCTGGATCGCGTTGCCGGCATAGATCGGCCGCTCGAACGTGTCGGGCGAAATCACCTTGATGATCTCGGACACCTGCATGACGTCGAGCAGGGCTGCAACCCGCGGCATCACATTCTTGAAGCGCGAGGTCGCGGGCGCGACGAAGGCGTCGTAGGAAGGGGCCAGCGCCACGATCAGCGCCGCCAGCGGCTCAGCCAGATCGTGGGCATAGGCCGCACCGTCCGCCAGCAGCACCTTCTTGACACCGGCGAGCTTGGCGGCGGCGTCCGCGGCCGCCTTGGCGTTTTCGCCGGCGACCAGCACATGCACGTCGGCGCCGAGTGCGGCAGCCGCGGTCAGCGCCTTGTTGGTGGAGTCCTTGATCGACGCATTGTCGTGTTCGGCAATCAACAGCGTGGTCATCAGAGAACCCCGGCTTCGGTCTTGAGTTTCGAGATCAGCTCGGCGACGTCCTTGACCTTGACGCCGCCCTTGCGGCCCGGCGGTTCCGTGGTCTTGAGCACTTCGAGATGCGGCGTGAGATCGACGCCGTAATCGGACGCGCTCTTGTCGTCGATCGGCTTCTTCTTCGCCTTCATGATGTTGGGCAGGCTCGCATAGCGCGGCTCGTTCAGCCGCAGATCGGTCGTTACGATCGCCGGGCCCTTCAGTTTCACGGTCTGCAGGCCGCCGTCGACCTCGCGCGTGACCTTGAAGTCGGAGCCGTCGACTTCGAGCTTGGAGGCAAAGGTCGCCTGCGACCAGCCGAGCAGTGCCGCCAGCATCTGGCCGGTCTGGTTGCTGTCGTCGTCGATCGCCTGCTTGCCGAGAATGACGAGGCCGGGCTTCTCCTGGTCGACGACGGCTTTCAGAATTTTCGCAACCGCCAGCGGTTCCACATTGCCTTCGGCCTTGACCAGGATGCCGCGGTCGGCGCCCATCGCAAGACCGGTACGGAGGGTCTCGGACGCCTGCGCCGGACCGATCGACACCACCACCACTTCAGTCGCCTTGCCGGCCTCTTTCAGCCGCAGGGCTTCCTCGACGGCGATTTCGTCGAACGGATTCATCGACATCTTGACGTTGGCCAGTTCCACGCCCGTTCCGTCGCTCTTGACGCGGACCTTGACGTTAAAATCGACCACCCGCTTTACCGGCACAAGAACCTTCATCGATCCTCTTTCGCTTCAATTCGTAGGATTTGGTTGGCTTGGGCGCGGAACCTAAAGGTCCCGCTATCGGCGGTCAACGCGCGAAAGCCAAAAATCGCCCCCGGGAAATGGCTACCTTAACGGTTCTGGCCCGGCACCCACAATACGTCTCCGGCGCCATTATCGTTCACGGCGCGGCTGGCGACAAACAGGAAGTCCGACAGCCGGTTCATATAGTGGATGGCGGGCTCGCTGACGGGCTCGTCCGGCTTGGCGGCGAGTTCCACCATGATCCGTTCCGCCCTGCGACATATGGTGCGGGCGAGATGCAGATATGCGGCTGCCGGGGTACCGCCGGGCAGAACAAAAGAGGTCAGGGGCGACAACCGCGCGTTCAGGCCATCGATATCGTGCTCGAGCCGCTCGACCTGGCTCGACAGCATGCGCAACCGCTCCGCCTTGCCGTCGCGCTCGGGCACCGCGAGATCGGCGCCGAGATCGAACAGATCGTTCTGGATCAGCCCCAGCATGGTATCGAGTTCGCGCGCATCCTTCAGATGCAGCCGCACCACGCCGATCGCGGCGTTGGTCTCGTCCACGGTGCCATAGGCGCTGACGCGCAGATCGTATTTCGGACGGCGTTCGCCACTGCCGAGCGCCGTAGTGCCGTCATCGCCGGTTCGCGTATAGATTCGGTTGAGCACGACCATTTGCGGGTCCTTTAAGGTTTGCGCATGATCTTTCCGGAAAACCGGCTTCCACTATTTCCGGATCATGCGCTAGCGGCCCATCGCCCAGACCGCGAACATGGTGATGACGATCGCGACGAATTGCAGCAGCACCCGCAAGCGCATCAATTGCTGCGAGCGGTTCGGCGAGCCGCCCCGCATCATGTTGATGAGGCCGAGCAGCAGTACGATCGCCACGGCCGCAACCGCGATGGGGAGGACAATTGAACTCAGGAAGGATGCCATTGGCGCTACATAACACCGCGCGGAGCCGACCGCTACACGCTCACAGGTTGCTTAACGATCTGGCTTTTAGGCCAATAATATCAGAAGCTAGGCCAATTCTCGGATCGAACCGTTAATTGCCGGATCAAGGTGGGATGTGAGACAGCTCCGCTACGCCTATCACGTCGTGATGGATGCGTTTTACACGTTCCTCGCCGACGACGGCTGGGCGATCGCGAGCCATATCGCGCTGTCGACGTTGATGGCGCTGTTTCCGTTCCTGATCGTGCTGACGTCGCTGGCCGGCTTTTTCGGCTCCAAGGAGCTGGCCGACCAGGCCGTGAGCCTGTTGCTGCAGGTCTGGCCGAAGCAGGTCGCCGATTCGCTTTCGGGGGAAATCCACGACGTGCTGACGACGACGCGCGGAGACATCCTCACCATCGGCGCCGTGCTCGCGGTGTACTTTGCCTCGAACGGCGTCGAGGCCCTGCGGGTGGCGCTCAACCGCGCCTACTCCGTGATCGAACCGCGGCGCTGGTACTGGCTGCGGCTGGAATCGATCGGCTACACACTGGTCGCGGCCATCACGGCGCTGGCGATGGCCTTCCTGATCGTGCTCGGTCCCCTCTTCATCGAGGCGGCGCGGCGTCATATTCCCTTCTTCGTCGAATCCAACGAGAGCATCCTCAACTTCGCGCGCTACGGCATCACGATCACGGCGCTGGTTGTCGCTCTGGTCATCCTGCATGCCTGGCTGCCGGCCGGCCGCCGCAGGTTTCTGCATATCCTGCCGGGCATCATCTTCACCATGATCGCTTCGCTGATCTCGGGCGTCGTGTTCGGCCAGTATCTCGCGCGCTTCGCCAATAATTACGTCACGATGTATGCGGGGCTGGCGTCGGTGGTCATCGCGCTGGTGTTTTTGTATTTCATCGCCGCGATCTTTGTGTACGGAGGTGAACTGAACGCGGCGATCATCAAGTCGCACGTGCCGCACGACGTGTCGCTTCATGCAGCGCAGTCGCTAAGGCGCGCGGACTCACAGGTTTGACCAGGAAGGCGTCGGCGCCGGCCGCGCGCGACGCCGCCTCGTCCTCAGCCCGGCCCGACACCCCGATGATCGCGATGCGGTCGAGCGGCGGGTCGAGCGCGCGGATCCGGCGGATCGCCTCGACACCGTTGATGCCCGGCAGGACCATGTCCATCAGCACCGCATCGAAGGCGCCTTGCGCGAGCCGTTCCGGCGCCGCCTCGCCGAGGCCGATGAACTCCGCATGATGGCCGAGTTCGGTGAGGATGGCGTTGAGCACGACGCGGCCGAACGGATTGTCTTCGACGCTGAGCAGCCGCAGCGGCTGGGCCGCACCTGAGGATCCATCGGCGTCGGCAATCTCGGCTCTCCTGGCGGTCTTGGCGCGGGTCAGGGTCACCGCCAGGGTGAAGATGGTTCCGCCGCCGCGCCGGGGTGCGACGACGATGTCGCCGCCCATCGCGCGCGCGATTTGTTTGACCGACGACAGCCCGAGCCCGGCGCCGCCGAACCGCGCGGCAATGCTGACATTGGCCTGCGAAAACGGCCGGAACAGGCGCTTGATTTCACCGAGCGCGAGACCGATGCCGCTGTCCGATATCGTAAAGGCGACGCTGACCTTGCCTTTGGGACCGCGCAGCGGCGCGACCGTCAGCGCAACCACGCCCTGTTCGGTGAACTTCACCGCATTGTCGATCAGGTTTTCCAGCGCCGCGCGCAGCCGGACCGGATCGCCGACCACGAACGCCGGCAGCTTCTCGGCGATATCGATCGAGGATTGCAGGCCTTTCGCCGCCGCCCGCCCCGCCAGCGAATCGCCGATGCTGCGGGCGAGCACCCGCAGATCGAACAGGTCCTGCCGCATCCCCGCGGCAGGACCCCGGCTTCGCGCCGCATCGACAAACAAGGTTGCAAGGCTCGCCAGATGTTCCGCGCCGGCCTTGATGGTGTCGACCCAGCGCCGCTCGCGCGCATCGAGGTCGGACGTCGCCAGCAGATTGCTGATGGCGAGAATTCCGGTCAGGGGCGTGCGCACCTCATGGGCGAAGGCCGCCAGCGCCGCTTCGACCATGCCGGCTTCAGCTTGGGCTGCATTGCGCTTGCGCCGCGCCTTCGCGGCGGGCATAGGCGTGCGCTTCTTCGCCGGCCGCTTTTTGGTCAGCCGCGTTGTGCCCCGTGCGCGCGGTTTTGCTGCCATGATTCCCCTTAACCCCGTCCCTGCCGAAGAATTGCATGGCCGGGCCACGGGAGTCACGGAGCCGTTTAGCCGCCTCCGTAGAACTACGGCAGCCCCACCAAATCGCGAATATCGGCCGGAGTGGCGCCCTGCGCCCGCAATTCCCGCAGGCCGGTCGCCGCGGTCGATTTCGACAGTTTCTGCCCATCGGCGTCGCGAATCAGCCGGTGATGCCGGTAGCCGGGTTGCGGCAGACCGAGCAGATCCTGCAGCAGGCGATGGACGCTGGTCGACCAGTACAGGTCCTGGCCGCGCACCACATCGGTGACGCCCTGCAAGGCGTCGTCGATCACGACCGACAAATGATAGCTGGTCGGCGTCTCCTTGCGCGCCAGCACCACGTCGCCCCAGGCTCCCGGCCGCGCGGTCACGGCGCCACGCTCGCCGTCGGGACCTTCGCCATGCTCGGTCCAGCCGAGTTCCCCGGTACGCGCCCAGGCCGCCGCCATGTCGAGCCGCCAGGCATAGGGCACGCCTTCCGCGATCAACCGCGCGCGCTCGTCCATTGAGAGCGATTTCGCGGTGCCCGGATAGAGCGGCGCACCATCGGGATCGCGCGGCCATGTTCCCTTGGTCTCGCGTTGCGCGACCAGGCGCGCGATTTCCGCGCGGCTCTCAAAGCTTGGATAGATCAGGCCTCCGGCCGCCAGCTTTTCGATCGCGTCGCGATAGCTCGAAAAATGCTCCGATTGCCGCCGCACCGGCGTTTCCCAGGTAATCCCGAGCCAGGCGAGGTCCTGATAGATCGCGGCCTCGAATTGCGGCCGGCATCGCGTCGCGTCGATATCCTCGATGCGCAGCAAAACTCTTCCGCCGGCCCGGCGCGCCAGATCGAAATTCAACAACGCCGAATAGGCGTGGCCGAGATGGAGATAGCCGTTCGGGCTTGGCGCAAAACGGAAAACGGAGGGCATTGCCTTCTCTGGACTTGTCATTGCCGGGCTTGACCCGGCAATCCATCCCCTACGAGAGTCTGTTACGATAGGAGATGGATGCGCGGGTCAAGCTCGCGCATGACGATTTGAACGAGTTGATTCCTCACCATGCTCATCCATCTCAACACCCAGGCCGATCTCGAAGACGCCGTCCAGGCCCTGGTTGAGCAGGACCCGCGGCTGAAGCCGATTCTCGAGCAGACCGGGATGCCGGCGCTGCGGCAGCGCGAGGCCGGCTTCGCCGGCCTTGCCGCGATCGTCTGCGGCCAGCAACTCTCGACCGCGAGCGCGGCGGCGATCTGGGCCCGCATCAGCGCCGCCTTCGACCCGTTTCATCATGACGCGATCCGAAAGGCGCGCGCCGACCGCCTCGGCCGGCTCGGGCTGTCGGCCGCCAAGATCAAGACCCTGAAGCACATCGCGCGCGAACTGGCCGAGGAACGCCTGAACCTCGACGTGCTCGCCAACGAGGACGCCGACGCCGCCCACAATACGCTGACCTCGCTGCCCGGCATCGGCCCCTGGACCGCCGACGTCTATCTGCTGTTTTGCCTCGGCCATGGCGACGCCTGGCCCACCGGCGACCTTGCGGTGCAGGAGGCCGTGAAGATCGGGCTCGGCCTGAAGACGCGCCCGACCGCGAAACAAATGACACCGCTGGCGGAGCCGTGGCGGCCGCTGCGCGGCGCGGCGGCGCATCTGTGGTGGAGCTATTACCGGGTACTGAAAAAGCGCGAGGGCGTGATTTCAAAGTAGCCCTAGCCGCGAAGCCGCACCCGGTCCTCGCGCGCGCATGCGGTGACGAAGTCGATCACCGCGCGTACCGCGGGGAGTTCGACAAGGTCCGGATGCGCCAGCAGCCAGAGATCCGCCAGGCTGACGAGCTTCTGCGGCGCGACGCGAACCAGATCCGGATCGTCAGCGGCGACAAAGCAGGACAGCGCCGATATTCCAAGGCCCGCCCTCGCCGCGGCCAGCATGTCGCCCTGGGACGAGCAGCGCAGCACGACCGATCCCTGCCGGGTGATGAAGTCGCTCCAGCGCGCCAGACGCTCGTTCGACGCCCGGTCGGCGAAGCCGATGACGCTGTGTCCCTTCCATTCGTCGCGCCGCTCCGGCAGCCGCCGGCGCGCCGCGTAGTCGCGCGAGGCGAAGAAGCCGGTCCCGAGGCGGCCGATCCTGCGGCCAATCAGGTTCTCTTCGCCGCTATCCACCGGGCGCAGCACGACATCGGCCTCACGGCGGCGCACGCTGGCCGGAAACGGATGGGTGATGAGCTCGAGCTGGATATGGTCGTGCGCGCACAGGAATGGCCCGAGCCGCGGCATCAGCCAGTGGGAAGCCAATGTCGCACCAATCGACAGCTTGACCACGCCGCGGGCCTGCGCGCCGGTCGCCGATACCGCGGCTTCGGCGCGCAATGCCGCCGCCGCCATGGCCTCGACATGTTCGCGGAACTTGCGTCCCTGCGACGTCAGCGACAAGCCTTCGTGGGAGCGCGCAAACAAGGGAATACCGAGCTGGTTTTCCAGTTCCGCGATCTTGCGGCCAACCGTCGGATGACTGGAGCGCATCCGGCGCGCCGCCGCCGCGAAGCTGCGGGTTTCGGCCACCGCGACGAAGGTCTTGCAAAGATCCCAGTCCATTGGCGATCTCCGGAAGGCTCGGCCGTTCTGTTCAATACTGAAAACTGATTGTTCAATATTGAACAGCGCAGCTGACCCTGTCCAGCCCTATGATGCACCGCACAAGGTAGCGCCGGCTTGAGCGGATCCGCTCGCCGGCCTCGGACCCCAAAGGAGGATTGAATGCCGTTGCCAGCGTCGCTCGCCGATACGCTCGAACTGCCCGTGCTCGGATCGCCGTTGTTCATCGTATCCGGACCTGAATTGGTGATCGCCCAGTGCAAGGCCGGCGTCGTCGGCTCGTTCCCGGCGCTGAACGCGCGCCCGGTCGAAAAACTCGACGAGTGGCTGACCCGCATCGAGCACGAACTCGGCGAGTACAGGGCGCTGCACCCGCACAAGAAGGTCGCGCCCTACGCGGTCAACCAGATCTGCCATGCCTCCAACGACCGGTTGATGAAGGACATGGAAACCTGCGTGAAGCACCGGGTTCCCATCATCATCACCTCGTTGCGGCCGCCGCTGGAGATCGTCGAGGCCGCGCATTCCTATGGCGGCGTGGTGTTTCACGACGTCATCAATGTCAAGCACGCGCGGAAAGCCGCCGAACAGGGCGTCGACGGCCTGATTTTGGTATGCGCCGGTGCGGGCGGGCATGCCGGCACGCTGTCGCCGTTCGCGCTGGTGCGCGAGGTGAAGCAATGGTTCAAGGGCACCATCCTGCTGTCGGGGGCGATCTCCGACGGCTGGAGCATTGCGTCGGCGATCGCGCTCGGCGCCGACCTCGCCTATATGGGCACGCGCTTCATCGCCACGACCGAGGCCAACGCCGATCCGGCCTACAAGGCCGCGCTGACCCAATACGCCGCGCACGACATTGTTTATTCCAACCTGTTCACCGGCGTGCACGGCAACTACCTCGGCCCGTCGATCGTGGCCGCGGGCCTCGATCCGGACAATCTGCCGGCCGCCGACAAATCGAAGATGAATTTCGGCTCCGGCGGCAACACCAAATCCAAGGCGTGGCGCGACATCTGGGGCTCCGGACAGGGCATCGGCCAGATCACCGACGCGCCACCGGTCGCCGAACTGGTCGAGCGGCTCAAGGCGGAGTTCGAGGCGGCACGAACCGACTTTGTGCAGCGGGCGCGCGCCTAGCGCCGGCGCGCGACCTCGCGGTTCCACCACCAAATGACAGCCTCTGCCGAATGCGGATCTGAGCAATTCGAATTATGCGGCCGGCTGTCACTATGCCACGCTGCCGGTGAGCGTGCTGCGGGCCTGCAAGGTTGATTTCAGCCGCTAGCCCGCCGGGAGACAGAGAAGTGACCATGATCAGCAGCGGCGAACGCCGGATCTTCTATCCCGAACTGCAGACCCATATCAGGCGGGCGGCGACGGGATTTAAAGCGCTCGGCCTGCGCGACGGCGCGCCCGTCGGCATGATGCTGCGCAACGATTTTGCACTGTTTGAGGTCGCCGGCGGCGCGGCGGCGCTGGGCAGCCCGGTGGTGCCGATCAACTGGCACCTCAAGGCTGAGGAGGTCCGCTACATCCTCTCCGACAGCGGCGCCGATATTCTGGTGTGCCATGCGGACCTGCTGCCGCAAATCCGCGACCGCCTGCCCGAAAATCTGCGGCTGCTGGTGGTGCCAACGCCGCCGGAAATCGCCGCCGCGTTCGACATCGCGCCGGAGCTGATGCAAGTGCCGGCCGGACTGACGGAGTGGGATTCCTGGCGCGACAGCCATGCCCCGTCGCTGGAGCCGCCAGGCCGCAGTTCGCCGATGTTCTATACTTCGGGCACGACCGGCATGCCGAAAGGCGTACGCCGCAAGGCGATGCGGCCGGAACAGCTCAGTGCGTCCGAACGCGTCGGCGCCATCGCCTATGGCGTTAAGCCGAACGAAGATCAGGTCATCCTGATGAACGGCCCGATGTACCATTCGGCGCCGAATTCCTACGGCATGCTGGCGTTCCGGCACGGCTGCACCATCGTGCTCGAACCGCGCTTCGATCCCGAGGACATGCTGCAACTGATCGCGCGCCACCGCGTCACCCACATGCATATGGTGCCGACCATGTTCGTGCGCCTGCTGCGGCTGCCTGACGACATCAAGCATCGCTACGACCTCTCCTCGCTGCGCTTCGTGGTCCATGGCGCGGCGCCCTGCCCGCCGCAGGTCAAGCGCGCGATGATCGAATGGTGGGGGCCGGTGATCCACGAATATTTCGGCTCGACCGAAACCGGAATTCCGGTGTGGCATTCGGCCGAGGAAGCGTTGAAGAAGCCCGGCACCGTCGGCCGCGCGATCGAGGGCGGTATTGTCAAGATCTTCCGCCCCGACGGCAGCCTGTGCGCGGTCAACGAACCCGGTGAAATCTACATGCGGCAGACATCGGTGCCGGACTTCGATTATCACAGCAACGCCGAGGCGCGCGCCGAGGCTGGCCGCGATGGCCTCGTCAGCGTCGGCGACGTCGGCTACCTCGACGAGGACGGCTACCTGTTCCTGTGCGACCGCAAACGCGACATGGTGATCTCGGGCGGCGTCAACATCTATCCGGCGGAAATCGAGAATGCGCTGATCGCCATGGAAGGCGTGCGCGACTGCGCGGTGTTCGGCATTCCCGACGACGAATTCGGCGAACGGTTGTGTGCGTGCATCGAGCCCGAACCGGGCGCTACGCTGTCGCCCGCGGCCGTGCAGGATTTTTTGCGCGGCCGTCTCGCCAATTTCAAGGTGCCGAAGGACATTCAGTTCCTCGACGCACTGCCGCGCGAAGCGACCGGCAAGATTTTCAAGCGCAAGCTGCGCGACCCCTATTGGCAGGGCCATATTCGCACCGGGGCATGATGACTAGACGATCGATTCCATGAAACCGGCATTGAGAATGCCAGCATTTATGGAACGGGAAGCATGTTGGTGGATTCCTCGTTTGAGAAGAGCTGAACGAGGAGCGAGATCATGGCAACATGGCGGCGAGCGCTTGAGGTGGTGATGACAGATGAGGACGTTTTGCGTCTGATCAGCATTTCCCGGTCCCGCACCGAGCCGGCGAGCCGGGTGCAGCGTGCGCAGATGCTTCTGGCCTATAGCGAGAACCCGTCTTTTTTTGCCGTTGGACAGCGGGTGGGGGTGCATCACCAGACGGTCCAACGCTGCATCGAGCGGGCGCTGGCCTATGGGCCGTTGATGGCGCTTGATGACCGACCCAGACCGGGCAAGGAGCCAACGATTACGCCGGAGGCCAAGGCCTGGCTGGTGTCGTTGGCGTGCGACAAGGCCAAGGATCACGGCTATCCGCACGAGTTGTGGACGACGCGTCTGCTGGCGCGCCATGCGCGCGAACACGGGGCGGCAGCGGGACACGGATGCCTCGCCAATCTTGTCCAGGGCACGGTGTGCAAGATTCTCGGTCAAGAGGAGATCAAACCGCATAAGGTACGTTACTATCTGGAACGCCGCGACGCCGAGTTCGAACAGAAGATGGCGGAAGTTCTGTGCGTCTATCGCGAGGTCCAGGTCCTGAAAAAGGCCGCGGCCAAGGCGAAGAAGGCGAAGAAAAAGCCTAAAACATCGCGCAAGCCGGTAGCGATTGTCTCCTACGACGAGAAGCCGGGAATCCAGGCGATCGCGACCACGTCGCCGGATTTGCCGCCGGTGCCTGGCACCTACGCGACATTCTCACGCGACCATGAGTACAAGCGCCATGGCACGCTCAGCCTGTTGGCCGGGATCGATCTGCTCACCGGCAAGGTCCACGCCCTGGTCAAAGACCGCCACCGCAGTCGCGAGTTCATTGAATTCCTCAAACTTCTCAATGCCGCTTACCCGGCCGGTACAGCGATCAAGCTGATCCTGGACAACCACTCGGCACATATCTCCCGAGAAACCCAAGCTTGGCTCGCTACTCAACCGAGCGGCCGCTTCGCGTTCACCTTCACGCCCAAACACGGCTCGTGGCTCAACCTCATCGAGGGCTTCTTCTCCAAGTTCGCCCGCTCCGTCCTGCGCCACATCCGCGTAGCATCAAAACAGGAGCTAAAGGAGCGCATCATGCTCGGCATCAAGGACGTCAATCGCCACCCCGTCGTCCACACCTGGTCTTACAAACTCGCCGAGGCTGCCTGATATGATTCAAACCAAGGAAACGCTGACCTAGTCACCAAAGCCGAACGTTGTTTTAAACAAACGACGTCCGTTTTAAACAATGTTACTGTTGCAAAATGCTCGTCGGCGGCGGCAAAGATCGCGGCAGCAAACAACGCCGGGATCGAAACCATGATATCCACCGACTTCGTCGTCGCCCGCGATGACCTGCAGCAATGCAAGGTGATCGAGACACAGCTGCCTGATGCCGCAACGCTGCCCGATGATGCGTTGCTGGTGAAGGTCACGCGCTTCGCGCTCACCGCCAACAACATCACCTACGCCGTAACAGGCGATCAGCTGAAATATTGGCAGCTGTTTCGGGCGCCGAACGGTTTCGGCAACATTCCGGTGTGGGGATTCGGCGAGGTGATCGCCTCGAAGCATCCCGGCATCGCCGGGGGCGAAATCCTGTTCGGCTATTACCCGATGGCGACGCATCTCGTCATCGAGGCCGCCGAGGTCAGCAAGCGCGGTTTGCGCGATGCCGCCGCGCATCGCCAGGGCGTCGCCCCGGTCTACAACGCCTATGCGCGCGTCAGCGGCGCCCCCGCCTTCGCCGGACGGCAGGGCGACTGGCAGGCGCTGCTGCGGCCGCTGTTCATGCTGTCGTTTTTGGTCGACGATTTCCTGGCCGAGAATGAATTCTACGGCGCGCGCAGCGTGCTGCTCTCGAGCGCGTCGAGCAAGACCGCGTTCGGGCTTGCCCATCTGTTGCATTCGCGCGAAGGCATCAGGGTGATCGGCCTGACTTCGGCATCGAATACGAGGTTCGTCGAATCGCTCGGCTGCTACGATGAGGTTGTCACCTATGATCGTGTGACCTCGCTGCCGTCGAACGCACCGGCCGCGTTCGCCGACATGGCGGGCAACAGCAAATTGCGCGAACGGCTGCACCGGCATTTCGGCGACCAGATGAAATATTCCGGACGGATCGGGCTCACGCATCGCAGCTCCTCGCCGGACGAGCCGGTATTGCCGGGCGCGAAGCCAATGTGGTTCTCCGCACCCGACCAGATCCGCAACCGCGCCAGGGAATGGGGACCGGGCGGCGTCAACGCGCGGTTCGGCGCGGCCTGGGCAGGCTTCGCGCCGAAGCTGGACCAATGGCTCACCGTGACCGAAGGCCGCGGACCGGCGGCCGTGCAAGCAGCCTATCTCGATACCCTCAACGGCCGCGTGCCGCCGCATCAGGGGCATATCCTGTCGCTGGCGGAATAGGCGGCATCTCCTCACGCCCTTTCTGCGCCGTCCCCAATGGGTATAGGGTTCGGACCAGGGAAGCGCCGCGCAGACGGCTGCCGAGAGAGACGCGCATGCTCGATAAAACCGACGATCTTTCGCTCGCCGTCGATAGTTGGCTGACGCAATTCGAGACCGCGCTGGCGGAGCCCGATGACGGCGCGCTGGAGACCCTGTTTCATTCCGACAGTTATTGGCGCGACGTGCTGGCGCTGAGCTGGAACATCCAGACCATCAATGGCGCCGATGCGATCCTGAAGGAGTTGACGACCCACGCCCGCCGCGCCGCGCCATCAGGGTTTGCGATCGATCCCGACCGCCGGGCACCGCGCAAGGTGATGCGCGCGGGCACCAATGCGATCGAGGCGATCTTCAAATTCGAGACGGGTGTGGGGCGCGGCAGCGGCATCGTCCGCCTGATCCCGGACGAAGCCGACGGCAACACGCTGAAAGCCTGGACGCTGCTGACGGACCTTGGCGAACTCAAGGGTTTTGAGGAGCAACTGGGGACGGCGCGCCCGCGCGGCAATGCCTATTCGCGGGATTTTCGCGGCCCCAACTGGCTCGATCTGCGCAAGGCCTCGGCGGCCTATGCCGACCATGATCCCACCGTGCTCGTCATCGGCGGCGGCCAGTCCGGGCTGTGCATCGCGGCCCGGCTGAAGCAATTGAACGTCGATACCCTGATCGTCGATCGCGAACAGCGCATCGGCGACAATTGGCGCAAGCGCTATCACGCGCTGACGCTGCACAATCAGGTCCAGGTCAACCACCTGCCCTATATGCACTTCCCGCCGAACTGGCCGACCTATATCCCGAAGGACAAGCTCGCCAACTGGTTCGAGGCCTATGTCGAAACCATGGAGCTGAATTTCTGGACCGGGACCGAGTTCGAGGGCGGCAGCTATAACGAGAAGGAAGGCCGCTGGACTGTGACACTGCGCCGCGCCGACGGCTCAAAGCGCACCATGCATCCGCGCCATGTGGTGCTCGCCACCGGCGTCAGCGGCATTCCGAGCGTGCCGGATATTGCCGGCATCAAGGATTTCGCGGGCGAGGTGATGCATTCCAGCCAGTACGACGACGGCGAGAACTGGAAGGGCAAGCGCGCGATCGTCATCGGCACCGGCAACAGCGGCCACGACATCGCGCAGGATCTCTGTTCAAGCGGCGCCGAGGTGACGCTGGTGCAGCGCAGCCCGACGCTGATCGTCAGCATCGAACCGTCGGCGCAACTGGTCTACGCGCCCTATAATGACGGCACGCTCGAGGATAACGATTTGATCGCGACTTCGATGCCGCTCAAGCTGGCGCGCAAGAGCCACGCCATGACGACGGAGAAATCAAAAAAGCTCGACAAGGAATTGCTCGAGGGACTGGCGCGCGTCGGCTTCAAGCTCGACTTCGGCGAGGACAATACCGGCTGGCAGTTCAAGTACCTCACCCGCGGCGGCGGCTATTATTTCAACGTCGGCTGCTCCGATATGATCGTCAAGGGCGAGATCGCGCTGAAGCAGTTTGCCGATATCGATACGTTTGTCGCTTATGGCGCGAAGATGAAGAGCGGCGAGACCGTCGCGGCCGATCTGGTCGTGCTCGCGACCGGCTACAAACGCCAGGAAGAGCTGGTGCGCAAGCTGTTCGGCGAAGCCGTGGAAAAGCGCGTCGGCACCATCTGGGGTTTTGGCGACGAGCAGGAACTGCGCAACATGTACACCCGCACCGGCCAGCCCGGCCTCTGGTTCATCGCCGGCGGCCTGGCGCAATGCCGGATCGGCTCGAAGCATCTGGCGCTGCAGATCAAGGCGATCGAGGAAGGGTTTTTGCCGCGCGACGTCGGGCCGCGCGCGGCGCTTGCGTGAATCAACCAACCGTCATTCCGGGGCGCGAAGCGAACCCGGATTCTCGAGATTCCGGTCTGGTCCTTCGGACCATCCCGGAATGACAACTCCAAACAATCCGGGGGGAATCACACATGCCGACCATTCTCGGCTCGGGCGAACATCGCTACCGCGTGGTGGAAAATTTTGCAAAACTCCCGGCGGGATGGAGTCTCACCGATGTCGCATCCGTCGCCGTCGACAGCAAGGATCGCATCTACGTGTTCAACCGCGGCGCCCATCCGATGGTGGTGCTCGACCGCGAGGGCAATTTCATCACCAGCTGGGGCGAAGGCCTGTTCAACCGTGCCCACGGGCTGCACATCGACGCCGACGACAACCTTTATTGCACCGATGACGGCGATCACACCGTGCGCAAGTGCTCGACCAGCGGCAAGGTGCTCCTGACCATCGGCATCCCGAACAAGCCGGCGCCGTTCATGAGCGGCGAGCCGTTCCACCGCTGCACCCATACCGCACTGTCGCCGAACGGCGAGATCTATGTCTCCGACGGCTACGGCAACGCCTGCATCCACAAATACACGCCGGACGGCAGGCTGCTCAAAACCTGGGGCGAGCCCGGCACCGATCCCGGCCAATTCAACATCGTCCACAACATCGCCACCGACGCGGATGGATGGGTCTATGTCGCCGACCGCGAGAACCACCGCGTGCAGGTGTTCGACGGCAACGGCAAATACGAGGCGCAGTGGAACAATCTGCACCGGCCCTGCGCGCTGCATTGCTGCGGCGGCAAGCACCCGCACTTCATCATCGGCGAACTCGGCCCCGGCATGGCTGTCAATCGCAAGGTGCCCAATCTCGGCCCGCGCCTGAGCATCGTCGATTCGAAGGGCAAGCGCATCGCCCGCCTCGGCGGCGAGAACGGTCCGGGGCTGGAGACCGGCAAATTCCTGGCGCCGCACGGCGTCGCCTTGGATTCCAAAGGCGACATCTATGTCGGCGAAGTCGGCGTCACCGACTGGAAGACCAGCTTTCCGGATACCGAGATGCCGCCGGAGGTCAGGGTGGTGCGCTGCCTGCAGAAGCTGGAGAAGATCTAGTCTGCCTCACTCCGGCTTGATGATCGCCACTTCTTCGCAATCCTTTCTTCCACATCAAACTTCGCCGAGCACCTCCCGCCTGCGCTGCTCGGATTCTTCTGCATAGCGCCGCATCGCGTGCGCTTCGGTGAGAATTCCGATCGGCCGGTGTTCGCCGTCGGTATCGACCACGGCAAGCGATTCCGCTTCCGCGGCGTCAAAAACGGCGATCGCTTCCTGGATGTTCATGCCGGGATGCAGCACCACGTCCCGGTAATGCAGCAGGCCGACCAGGCCGCCCGGAGCCTCGATATCCGGCGCGTGCGCGTCGGCCACCAGCGCCAGCCCGACATAGCGGCCGCTACCGTCGATCGCGACCACCTGGTTCTTCGACCCCAGTGGAAATTTCTTGCGGAATTCCTCGATCGGCATGTTGGCGTTCACGGTGGTGACGTCCTGCCGCATCAGGCTCCGCACCGTGAGATCGCGGATCCAGCCGACATCGGCGGCGCTGCGGATCGTCTCGCCGCGCAGATGCAGCCGCCAGGTCGCAAAGGAGTAGCCGAACAGTTCCCGCGTGATCTGGGTCGAGATCATCACTGCAACCAGCACCGCCGTGGTGAGCCAGAGGTTGCCGGTGGATTCCAGCGCGATGAACGACATTGTCAGGGGACCGCCGATCACCGAGGCCGAAAGCGCGCTCATGCCGATGATCGCGTAGACGTTGGGGCTGAGATGGAGACCTGGCCAGATCACATCGAAGCCGGCAGCGAACAGATGGCCGCCGAGCGCGCCCAGAAACAACGTGGCGAAGAACAATCCGCCGCGAAAACCGCTGCCGAGCGAGATGACGGACGCAATCGCCTTCAGGGCAAATATGGTCACAACCACCGACAACGGAATTGCGACAAATCCCGCAAAATGCACCGCGCCGTGCCCCGATGACATCACCTGCGGCGTCACCAAGGCGAGGAGGCCGACGACGAGACCGCCCAATGCCGGCCGCAACGGCGGCCAGAGCCTGGTCTTCGCCAGCAGCCTCTCGCACAGCGCCACGCCGCGCATGATGGCGATGCCAAACAGCGCGGCCAGAATTCCGAGCAAAGCGGCAATGGCAAGATCGCGCCCGAGCACGTCGCCAAGCGGACCGATATTTATGCCAAGCGACAACACCGTAAAGGCGTGGGCGACGAAATAGCCGGCCACCGCGGCGATACCAACCGGCGTCAGGCTGGCCGGCGTATAGCCGCCGATCACGAGCTCGAACGCATAGAAGGCGCCCGCCAGCGGCGCACCGAACGCGCCGGCGATGGCAGCCGCAGCGCCGCAGCCGACCATGATGCGCTGATCGGCGCGGCGCAGATGAAAGCCGCGGCCGAGCGAGGCCGCAAGGCCGCTGGCAAGCTGGGTATAGCCGGCTTCAAGGCCAACCGACGCGCCGACGCCCGAGGACCAGATCGTCTGCAGCGCGACGATGACACTGCCGCGAAACGACATCCGGCCGCCATGCAGCGCATTGGCCTCGATCGGATCGATTTCACGCGCCGGCCGGACACGCGCCAACAGCAGGAACGCCACCCCGAGCAGCAATCCGCCAAGGCTCGGCACCAGCAAGGCGCGCAGCGGCTCGATGTGGAACTGGCTTGAAAGCCGGTCTCCCATTTCAAGGTCGAAGAACAGCACGTGAAGTCCTTCGACCGCCGCGCTCATCGCAACCACCACCGCCCCGCCAATGGCTCCGATCAGGGCCGCCAGGACGACCAGGCTCGTTTCATAGGCGCGAACGAAGGCGCGCAGCCGCCGCGGAGCCTCAAGATAGCGGGATTTGGTGACCATTTCGGGGTCCGTCAGCGGCGGAAGGGCCTGCCCACCTCGTTTAGCGGGCTTTGCGGGGGGTAGGCAATCGGGGCGGGACGTGGCGGGCGAAACGCGGATAAGCCGCTCAATGCCCTTCACAATCCCGTCACGCTGCCTGTAGTATGTCAACGCATGCTGCTTCGCAGCGATATGGAGGCCAGGAGCGTTACTTGAACGCACATGTCTCACAAGGCGGTTGGCCGGTATTGGTGCTGAACGCGGATTTCCGGCCGCTCAGCTACTATCCGTTGTCCCTTTGGTCGTGGCAGGACGCGATCAAGGCGGTGTTCCTCGACCGCGTCAATATCGTCGAGCACTACGACCGCGCGGTGCGCAGCCCCACCTTCGAAATCCAGCTGCCCAGCGTGGTGTCGCTGAAATCCTTCGTGAAGCCGACGACGCACCCCGCCTTCACCCGGTTCAATGTCTTCCTGCGCGACCGCTTCATCTGCCAATATTGCTCGGCGCATGACGATTTGACCTTCGATCACATCATCCCGCGCAGCAAGGGCGGCCAGACCACTTGGGAGAACGTGGTCGCGGCGTGCTCGCCCTGTAACCTGCGCAAGGGCAATCTGACCCCGCAGCAGGCCCGGATGTTCCCGAGGCAACACCCGTTCGCCCCGACCGTGCACCAGCTGCATCGCAACGGGCGGCTGTTCCCGCCGAACTATCTGCACGATAGCTGGCTGGATTATCTTTATTGGGATACCGAGCTCGATCCGTAGGGCGCGCTGAAAACGGCCGGCGGTATGACGGCTCTTTCCGAAGCCGCGACGCCATCGCCACGCCCAAGGCCACGCGTGCGGCCCGGGCCGGCTTATGCGATGCGCCGATCCGGCAACCCGCGGCTTGCGGCCAAGCTGATGAGGCGATCCACGGCGTTCAGGACGGCAAGCTCATCGATCAGGCGGGCTTCGGTTTCGGCAAGTCCTGTTCTGCCGTCGTCGCGCTCCGCGAAGGTTTTTCCGATTTTCGCCTGCTCGGCGAAGGTCGCGATGCTTTCCTTCGTCTTGGCGATTTGTTCCTGCATTTCGTCGAGAACCCGCGATCCGTCCTCAGCCATGCGCTTGATGCGGTCGATCTCTTCGGCCGTTTTCGCCACCTGCTCGTCGGAAAGAACGTGTGCGGGAAGCAGCGCACAGAACTTCTCGAATTCCTCGCTTTCGCTCTGGATCACGACGGACGAATAGTCCGAAAACACGATCAGCGCGGCGACCACCTCGTCCTTTTCGTCTCCCGCGAACCGATAGTCGAGAAAGGCGGCGCCGAGGGCGTTGCTGCGCCCGGTCAAGATCGCCGCTCCAATCCCCGTCAGAGCCGTTCTTCCCAGCGTCCGGCCGACGCGCAGCTTGGTCTCGGAACCGATCGTTGCGACACACCTGACCTGGGTGAGGGCGTTGTAGCGCACGCAATTGGATCGATCGGACCCCGTCCTCCAGATGCCGACCACCGGATTCTTGAAGAACACCTCGACCGCATCGCCGGCGGGCCCTTCGTCTGCGAAGGAGAAAATCTCGGCCTGGACAACCGGCACCTTCCATCCGGAGCGCAGATTGTAGTCCGACATCTGCAGCGCAGGATCGCTGGTTGCGGTCTTCGATAGGCCCAGGGCCGAAGGCTGCCCCATTGTGTCCAGTGCGGACTTCCGCGGGCCCGTCAACGCCCACACGAAAATGCCGAGCCAGCCGAGCACGGTTACGCCGAACACGACGTTGATGAGTGCCAACCAACCGGCATAGTGATGTCGGACCTTGAAAGCGATGATGGTCGGCAGAAGATAAACCGCGAGCGCGAGCGGAAGCAGCCCCCCAATTCCGATGGCGGGTGTCATCAACGCGAAGAGCGTGACCAAGCCGGCGAGAAGCCCGATTCCGAAATGCTTGTGCTCCACGATGCCGGACGACGGCCTCGCATTGCCGCTCTGCAGAACTCCGCCGCCGATCGCTGCGGCACCGGTGTTGCCGCCGTCGGACCTGGCGTTCGACGACGTCGTCGACGGGTTGGCAAGCCCGACCGGAAGCGGGGGCGGTTCCTGCATCAGCACCGGCTCCAGCTTGGGCTCTTCCTGATGGTCGGTCGTGACGCCTGGTGACGAGATTATTGCGGGATCAGAGGCGCGGTCCGTTCGTTTCCGTCGCTCGAACAGTAGAAATCCGACTGCGGCCAGCAGCACGACGATGGCCGCCATCAGCACCCACTCCAGCGTTTTACCGACTGTCGCGGCTTCTGCGGCCGGCTGGTTGGCGATCGGCGGTCCGACCACGCGCACAGGCCGCTCGGCCGCCGAAGGAGGCGCCGGCGTGGGCGCGGCCACGCGAGCCGTCGGCGGCGCGGTCTGCGATGCCGCTGCAACTGGCGGCGCGGATGCGGGTGGTTCGACGTTCGAAGCGGCGGCCGATTTGGCCGAACTCGGCGCCGCCGGTGCAGGATCTCTTGCCGCCACCGGGGCTTCGGTTGTTCCGGCCGGCCTGGAGACGTCGGGGCTTGCGGGAACATCCGTGGCCTGCGGCGGCTTGGCTGAAGCCGATGCGTCCGGAATCGGAGACGGGCCGGCAGTTGAGGATTCGCTGACTGTCTGCACATTCTGCTGCTTCGGCGCAGCGCTCGACGCGACGTCCTGACTGTTGTCCGGCACGTTTGGACCGAGCCTCGATGGGTCTACGGTCAGGAAGCGTAGCGTACCCCGACCGGCCTGATCCCAGCTCGCCGCCCAGACGTAGCCGGGGCCTCCCGTCACACGATAGACCGGCAGTCCGATCGAGGCGGAACGCTGGAAATTGCCGATGTGATCGATGAGGATGCCGGCCCGCACCTCGCGTCCGGCGGCCAGATCGGCCAGGCGGGCACGATCGAGCGGCTGGAGTGACACTTCTCCCCAGGTCGCCATCAGCGTGCGCGGCGCATTCGCGACGGGCGGAGCCGCCACGAATCGCGGTTCGCCGTGCTTGACCGAAAGTCGGCGGACGTCGTCCATCGCCTCGTTTCCGGCGAAGAACGCGGGCTCCAGATAGCGGTTGATGTAGAGAGCGGTCCCTTCGGCCGAATGCAGGATCGTGCTGGTCGAGTTATATGCGCCCCGTGGCGCAATCTCCTGCCGGCGTCGTTGGCACCAGGTCAGGCCGGTGAACTGCTCGCTCGGATTGCAGCGGTACTCCAGGTATGACGGACTGCCGATCGCGACGTGGCCGCCGAGCCGCAGCCCGTCCACGGCATACGGCGAGTCCGCCACCGGGGCCGACTCGGCATACCCGATCGGCGCGCCGCGGCGCTGCAGCTCCCGGATGGTGGAGATCTGGACGTCCTTGATGCAGCCCACGTCCGAGCCACAAGCCCGACGCGAGGCCAGCAGCGGGGCGGCTATCGCGCGAGCAGGCGTTTGTCCGACCCGCTCGAGCAGGACCTGATATCCGTCTCCGATCGCCCGATCGAGGCGAGCGAGCTCCGAATCCGCACAGATCGCCAACTCGTCGGCGAACCTGGCCCTGCGGCAATCGAAGCTTGGCCCGGACGTAGTCGCTTGATTGCGGCATCCGCTGCGAAGCCCGGCCATACGGGCATCGGATGGCGAAACGCCCTGACGGACCATCTCGTTGATCGAGGAGCCGCGCTCGCGGAGCGCTCTGTCGACGCAGGCCACTTCGGCGTCCGGCAACCGTTCCCAGTCTGCCTGGGTCGCCGCCGTGATGCCCGACCTGACCATCCCTCCGAAGAGTTCAAAGATTTCGCGCTGCTGGGCCAGGGCTCCGTGCGGGAAAACGAGGGCGAGTATGAAACCAAACAAAAAGGCCCGTCGAAAAGGCATTTAGGCAGAACTCCAGCTGATCGGCTGTGGTTTATAACAGTCGACAAATGCCTCATCAGGCTAAAAACGCTGCATTGAATACGACTTTTGTAGCTATCGTTACTCGTCTCCCCAAATCGAACCGTTCGCAAGCGCCTCTGCGGTGAAATTCGTGCCCGCCCCCTTCACGCCACCGACATGTCCAGCGGCGGCGCGACATTGTCCGGCAGCGGGCTGACATAGGGCGTGCGGGCGGTGCGCTTGTTGAGGTCGGCCTTGGCGGCGGCAATCAGTTCCGGCTCGTTCAGCGCCTGGATGCCGAGCCCGGCCATGGCCTTGGCGGCCTGCACCATGGCCTTGTGGGCGTGCGGGCTCTTGCCCTGCGCCACCACCTGCCAGGTGTGGAACGGGGTGCCGATCGCGACCGTCGGGGCATGAACCTGAACGGTCGGAACCACCCAGCTCACATCGCCGACATCGGTCGAGCCGATCAAAGGATTGCGCCGGGCGTCCAGCGGCACGATGAAATCGGCCAGCGGCCGGTCGGTCGGATCCATGCCGATCGTGTGATAGACGGAGGCGATGTCCTTGTCGGTCAAGGTGGCGCGGATTTTTGCGGCGAATTCTTCGTCCGCCTCGTCGAAATGCGGCGGACCGAGATCCTCCATGATGCGGTGCAGGGCTTGCTCGAGCGGGGTGTTCGCCAGAACGTTGGAGACCGCGGAAATGATCCGCATCTCCATTTTGGTCTCGGTCATCAGCGCAGCACCCTGCGCGATCTTGTGAACGCGCCCGACCAATTCGTTCATGCCGGGCAAATCGCGGGCGCGGATGGAATAGCGCACGCGGGCGTGGGCCTGTACCACATTGGGGGCAATGCCGCCGGTGTCGAGCAGCGCATAGTGGACACGGGCGTCGCTCGGCATGTGCTCGCGCATGTAGTTGACGCCGACATTCATCAGTTCCACCGCGTCGAGCGCGCTGCGGCCAAGATGCGGCGAGGCGGCGGCGTGCGAGGTGCGCCCGGTGAAGATGAAATCGGCCCGCGTGTTGGCGAGCGATGGCGTCACCACCACCTCCCAGAAACTGCTGGGGTGCCAGGTGATGGCGATGTCGGCATCATCGAAGGCGCCCGAGCGCACCATGAAGGTTTTCGCAGCGCCGCCCTCTTCCGCCGGACAGCCATAATAGCGCACGCGCCCCGGCACCTTGTGGGCGGCCAGCCAATCCTTCACGGCGGTCGCCGCGAGCAGCGCGGCCGAGCCCAGCAGATTGTGGCCGCAGCCATGGCCGTGGCCACCGGCCTCGACCGGGCGAGGCTCCGCCACGCCCGCTTCCTGGCTCAAGCCCGGCAGCGCATCGTATTCGCCGAGGAAGGCGATGACGGGGCCGCCCTCACCCCATTCGCCGATCACGGCGGTGGGAATATCAGCGACATTCTCGCTGATGCGAAAGCCCTGATGGCGCAGTTCGGCCAGATGTTCGGCGGAAGAGCGCGCCTCGGTGTAGCACACCTCGGGCATCGCCCAGACCCTGTCGCTGAGGTCGACGAAACGCGGTTTGATCGCGTCAACGCCACGCCAGATGTCGCTGCGGTTGTCCATCTTCTGGTCCTCGATCCCTGTGAGAGCAAAAAAATGCTATCAGCTTCGCCGGACCCCGCCTAGCGCCGGCCGCGGCACCAGCCATGCGGGCGGCGCGAAGGAATATGCGTAAGCGATCCCGCGGCGCGATGACGGCATAGGGCAGTAACTTATCCGCGTCATTGCGAGCGCAGCGAAGCAATCCATTCTTTCTTTGCTGAGCGAGATGGATTGCTTCGCGGAGCCTGTCATCGGGCGCGCATTCGCGCGACCCGGGGGCTCGCAATGACGGCAAACATGACTTCATGTCCTCGCGGCGCGATGCACCCGAGCTTTGCGAAGGCACTCCCTCAAAAAGAGGGAGCGGGGAATGCCGGATGCGCGCTGCACCCGCGGTCTCGTGTGCAAAATTGTGCAAAGAAACGCACACGAGCATACAGGTTCAGCGGAGGTTCCCTGCGCAATGGCTTTACGGCTTATGCTGTGCTCTCCCCGGCGACGAATTCGTCTTGTCACCGTCGTCGGCGGATTGAAGGTTTTGTCACGCCCGGTTGGGTTGACACCGCACGTGCAATGGACTGGAGGTCTCCACAATTGGATCAAAGGACATTGTTCTAAAGTACACCGTCCCATCGCGCACCGCCTTTGTGTACCGCTCCGCATGAAATAAAGCCGAGAATGCGCGATTGCAAATATCCTCGCACGGAGCCGTCGCGCGGTCCCCCCGGAAGGTCACGCCCTCCAAAGGACCCAGGCGAACGATGAGGAGGTGCAGACTGTCGCACCACGTCCGCAACGTCATCGAGCACGTCGCACCGCATTGACCATCGTGGCAGCGCGGTTACTTCACCTCCGCAATCTCGCTCGGCCTCCATTCCTTTGTGAAGAACGGTTCAAGCGGACTGTAAAGACGGAGTATAGTGAACCAGCCCTTTTTCGGATCAGTCTGTATCCAGTTCCCGCGTTTGACCCCCGCAGGCTGGGTCGGGCTGAAGTAGATCGTCGTAGTGCCGTCGGCGTCCGGTTCGGCGGCGGGCGACGGATAGCTCTGGCTACCAGCGCGGGGGTAGCGCTGCGGCGTGTCGAGCATCGAGCGCGTCTGATTGTCGTAAAGCGTGAATGACCAGAAGTTCGCTTCCGGTATGTCCTTGGGCAGCGTCACCTTGTACGTCTTGGAGCCGTCGTAGTAATCCTTGTCGGCATCCAGCATGTTGAGCAGATATTGGGAGCCGATGCCGGTCACGCGCATGGCCATGGCCGGCGTGATGCCGGTGACGTAGTAGAAGAACGCGGTGCGCGCATCCAACTGGCGGTAGCCGGTGGGTGGAAACGGCTTGACGCCCTCACGTGTGACTTCTGGGATCGGTGTCTCGAACTCGTATCCGGTGACGAACAGGAAGTTCATCCATCCCGAGCCGGGGTAGTAGAACCAACTCGGATCGCGGGGGTTCATGAAAAGACTGCGCGAGGTGGCATTGGCGACCGCAAGCGCTTCCGTAAGGATTTTCTTCATCCGGGCGTCGGGCGCAAACGGCTTGCCCTTGATGATGCCGACGGCAGCGACCGATCCCATCTGTTCGGGGTCAAGCGACGTGGCCGGTTCTTGCTGCACGATTTCGTTGAGCATCTCGTAGAAGCTGAAGTCGTTTGGCGGAACAGTGTTCATAACTTTGTCACTACCTTCGTGGAACACGGTGGCCCGTGGTTCGCTGATCCTGTCGAATTTGCCCTTTCCAGCAAGAAACTCGGCGATGGGGAAGCCGACGCCGCCAGCTTCGTACGGGTAGACCTTGGTCAACTGCTTGATCGACGCGACCGCAGGCTTCGGATCGTTTTTGTTCTCGAGAAACGCGCGGCCCATGATTAGCAACCGGGTGGTCCGGGATCGGGCGATGGAGTAGCCGCTCTCAGGCACCGGACCGTCGTAACCCGGCGGCAGGATGAGATACTTGCCGCCAAGGCCACGATCAGGGCCCGGCAGGCCAAAATCAGTGACCCAGCGGAACCACATGTCGTCCAAAGCTCCCAGCACCTTGGGCGGCACCTCGAACACCATTGGCCCCTTGGATACGTCGATGAAGCCGAGGAAGTACACGGTGTCGGCGTTGGCAGTAAGGAACAGCGACTTGGCATCCATCAGCTCAGAGAAGATGAGGATTTCATTGTCTTTAACCCCGGCTTCCAAGAAGCCCCTGCGTGCGGCGACCAAGCTGACACCCTGCATCGTGTTGGCGAATGCGTCGTAGGCGTGCGCAAAGTCGATGTAGTCGTAGGCCTTTTCCAACGTGGCCTTTCCCGGCGCGCCATCCTTGAATTCGAGCGTGCCGAGGCGCGTCTCGACTTTGTCCGGCGTGGTGATTGACGGGATTGCAGGTGCGGTCTGGGCGGCGGCAAAGCGGGGCAGCACCAGTGTGGCGCAGACTGCTGCGAGGAGGCAGATTTGCTTCATCCTAATCTCCCTTCGTGGCTCCCCAACTTGTCGGAAGATTTGTGTCTCGCCTATGCAAAATCGGCAGCAACGACTGTCCCGGCCCGGGCCGGGCCAGCCGATCAGCGTCGAGGCCGCAGGAAGGCCGCATAGTGCGCTGAGGCCGCAGGGCTACAGGACACAGCTTGGTTGGCTAAACAGTGTCCGCACTCGCCTCCGATTAATATCGGAGCCGTTGATTTGGTTCACGCTTGATGTTGGTTCGAGCTGTCACGCAGATGTTCATTTCATAAACGTGAATTTAGTGGAGGCAACAAACAGGTTTCCCCATTTTCAGTCTATCGCGACCTCAGCATTTGTTTTGCTTGGGCACGCCAGCGTCGAACAAGGCCCCCGGTGCGGACGGCTCCGTCCCTTCCAAAGGAGAATGTCATGAGAGGACGAGTGATGGTGGTCTTAGCAGGTGCGGCGCTTGTCGGCAGCCTTCTAGCTACTGATGCACAGGCACGCGGAGGCGGAGGACACGGAGGCGGTGGCGTCGGTCACATCGGCGGTTTCGGCGGAGCTCATATCGGAGCTCGCGCGGGTGGCTTCGGCGGAGCTCGCGTCGGAGGTATTGGCGGACGTTATATGGCGGGCATTTCCCGAGGTGCCGTTGGCTATGCGACGGGAACTGGCAACGGAACGGCGATTGGCAACAGGACGGGCATCCGCTACGGAACGGGCATTCTCCGCGATCGCTTTTTGATTTTAGCAGCGTCTGCGTTTGCGCAAAATGCGACAGCTAACGGCTCCGCCGGTGCTGGCTCCACGGGTGCTTATGGGCCTGCGCCCGCATCATCTGGTGCAGTCCAAAATCCGCCGGTCGGAGGCCCGTCGCAAGAGACGATTTCGGGTCCAGGCTTCACCATCGTTGGTCGCAATGGCGTTTCCACAAAAACAGTAGGAATGGCTCCGGCCTCTTCCTCCCCTGCTCCGTCAAACACACAGAACCAGGCCGCTCCTGCGTTTCGGAGTGGCAATCTTGTTCGGCTGCGTTCAGGAGGACCATTGATGACCGTCAAAGGTATGAAGGGCGATCAGGTGGATTGCTTTTGGACCGACGTGACTGGCCAGATTAACGCCGATAGTTTCCCCGTTGACGTGCTCCAGAAGGGATAACAGTGCCTGCCGCGGCGCGATGTTTGCCGGTTGGCACGAACGGATGTGACGGGTTGACCTGACGATGTCAGTTCGTCAGGGTAAGGCGGACATTGCGGTTGGCGGCTCAAAGGTCGGAGTGTAGTCCTCTCAGAATTTGAGTGGCCGATATTTCCTTTCCTGACTTGCCTCTCCTGACTTGCCTCTCGGACGCAAAATGCCGGGTTTTGCGCATTCCGCACCATGCGCAGTCCTTGCGAAGGCCTCCATGCGGCTAACGAATGATCGTCGCAGCGGAGGGGTAACGTTTCCCGCGCAAATTTTCGTTGGGAACGAACTGTGCAAACACCTCCTTGACGCGGTTCGCAGGCGTGACATCGCGCGTAAAGCGAAGCTCCGTCGTAGCCGCGATTTCGTCCAATCGAGGTGCGTAGAAGGCGCTTTCATACAGCGACCCGTTGAATCGCAAATCGCCGTCGCCGAAGTAGGCGTCGGAAATAAACAAGAGTACAAACAGGCCGATCCTACGACGGCAAAATATTTGAAAATGGGCATTGGGACGCGAGTCTCCTTCTTTTGAGGAAAGGATGCATCACTCGCCATAAAGGCCGGGTTTAAGGCCGCGCAGCTTTTGCCAGAGCAGTTGTCGGCCGGTTGGCAATTTGCGAAAACTTTTAATCAATCTTCCCAGGCCTTCCATTTCCGGCCCCCGCTGCAGCTCGATGAAAGGGACGGTGCACACGCCGAAATGGCCGACGATCCACTTTCCAAGCTGCGCGACCTTGGCCTAGCGGATCTGTACCACGCGAAGATTGTTGGTGGTGCCCGCCTCGCCGAACGGAATGCCGGCGACTACCACAATGACGTCGGTCGGCTTTGCAAAATCCTCGGCCAGCGCCGTCCTGGTCGCGCGATCAACCATTTCCTCGTAGGTGTGGACGTCGCTGGATAGCACACTGTGCGCCCCCCAAAGCAGGCAAAGCTGCCGGGACACCCGTTGATCCGGCGTAACGGCGAGGATCGAGACCTTCGGTCGCTTGCGGGCGATACGGGCTGCCGTGGTGCCGCCTAACGTAAATGCGACGATGGTCGCTGCGTGAAGAACGGCTGCGAGATCGGCGGCAGCGGCGGCAACCGCGTGTGGCGCGGTTTCCTCCTCGCCGGGCTGGGCGGCATCGATGATCGAGCGATACATCTTGTGCCGTTCGGTGCTTTCGATGATGCGGCTCATCATCGCCACCGCTTCACGCGGATATTGCCCGGTCGCGGATTCCGCCGACAGCATCACCGCGTCCGCACCGTCATAGATCGCGGTCGCGACATCGGACGCTTCGGCGCGCGTGGGCGTTGGGGCCGCGATCATCGAGTCGAGCATCTGCGTTGCCACGATCACCGGCTTTCCGACCAGGCGGCAGCACCTGATCAGCTCCTTCTGCCGGCCCGGCACGTCTTCGTGGGGAATCTCCACGCCGAGGTCGCCACGGGCGACCATGACCGCGTCGGAGAGCCGGACAATGTCATCGATCTGTTCCAGCGCTGCGGGTTTTTCGATCTTCGCCATGATACCGGCGCGATCCCCGATGAGCCCGCGGGCCTCGATGACATCGCCGGGCTTCTGAACGAACGAAAGCGCCACCCACTCGACGCCCAATTCCAGGCCGAAGGCGAGATCGGCCCGGTCCTTCGCCGTCAGCGGCGACAAATTCAGAACTGCGCTGGGGACATTCACGCCTTTGCGATTCGAGATGACGCCGCCGATGACGGCTTTCGCATCGATGAAATCGGGACCCACGCCAGTGACACGAACGCGGACCCTTCCATCGTCGATCAGGAGATCATCGCCAGGCTTGACTGCATCGAAGATCTCGGGATGAGGCAGCGGGATCGACATCCTGTCACCGTCGGATCCGGACAGGACAAAACGCACCTCTTGCCCGGCTGTGACGGCGAACTTCCCATCCTTGATGGTTCCGACCCGAATTTTCGGCCCCTGCAGATCCTGCAGAATGCCGATCGGCCGCCCGACCTTCAGTTCCAGGGCACGGATCGAGGCATGGACCTTGGCATGGTCCTCATGGATGCCATGGCTGAAGTTGAGCCGGAATGTGTCGACGCCGGCGAGGAAGAGCGCTTCCAGCATTTCAGGCGATCCACTCGCCGGTCCGACGGTGGCGACGATCTTGGCCCGGCGATTGCGACGCATGGTTCAATCGGCCTGTTGGCCGCCTCTGGTGATCAGAACCGCTCTGATGTCGTTGACATTGGTGCCGGTCGGCCCGGTGCGAATGAGGTCGCCGATCCCGGCAAAGAAACTGTAGCTGTCATGCGCGACGAGATGGGATCGCGGGTCAAGATTGGCGGTGCGCCCCCGCGCAAGAGTGTCTGGCGTGACAAATGCTCCGGCCGCGTCTTCGGTTCCATCGATACCATCACTATCGGCCGCAAGCGCGAAAATGCCGGGCTCGCCGGCCATGGCGATGGCGAACGCGAGCAGGAACTCGGTATTGCGCCCGCCGCGCCCGGCCGGTCCCTTGCCGATCGTGACGGTGGTCTCGCCGCCGGACAGCAGCACAGCGGGCGGCTTGACGGGAACTCCGTTGAGACGGCACGAACGCGCAATTCCCGCCATCACGACACCCAACTCGCGGCTCTCGCCCTCGATCGCGTCGCCCAGGATCAGCGGCGCAAGGCCGGCCTTCGCGGCGATTTGCGCCGCAGCGGCCAGGGCGAGCGAGGGAGCGGCGATGACGCGGACGAAGTTTTGCGCGGAAAGGCTTTTCGGCGTCTCCTCGCGCGCGGCGAGTACCGCCTGCGCAGCGGGCGGCAGATCGATTTTGTAGCGTGCAATGATTTCGTGCACATCGGCCAGCGTGCTGGCGTCCGCAACAGTTGGTCCCGACGCGATGGCAGCGGGATCGTCGCCGGGAATATCGCTGATCGCCAGCGTCACCACCCTGGCCGGGTGCGCGGCGAGCGCGAGGCGGCCGCCCTTGATGGCCGAGAGATGTTTGCGGACGGCGTTCATCTCGACAATATTCGCGCCGCTCGCCAACAGGCTTGCATTGACGGCTTGCTTGTCGGCCAGAGTCATCCCGCCCGCGGGCAGAACCATCAGCGAAGATCCTCCGCCCGAGATAAGCGCCACGACCAGATCGTCGGCCGTCAGCCCCTTCACGGCGGCCAGGATCCGGCGTCCGGCCTCCTCGCTCATGGCGTCGGGCGTCGGATGCGAAGCTTCCAGAACTTCGATGCGCCCCGCCGGCGCGCGCTGCCCGTGCCGGGTCACCACGACACCGTTGAGATCGACGTCACCCCAGGCTGCATCCAATGCCGCCGCCATCGCCACCGAGGCCTTGCCGGCCCCGATCACCACGCAGCGGCCCTTCGGTTTCTCCGGCAGATGCCGCAGCACGGCCGCCCCGGGATCGGCGCTGGCCACCGCAGCGTCGAAGATATCCCGCAGCACGGCTCGCGCCGCGGCGTCGCTCCAGCGCGTTGGTGACGGACCGTCAGACATTGGAGCTTTGGATGGCCTCCACCACGGCATCCGTCACGTCTTTCGTCGTCGCGGTGCCGCCGACGTCCGGGGTCATGATGCCGGCGCCGGTGACCTTTTCCACGGCGCGCATCAGCCGCGCCGAGGCGTCCGCCTCGCCAAGATGATCGAGCAACTGCGAGGCGGTCCAGAAGCTGGCGACGGGGTTGGCGATGCCTTTGCCGGTAATGTCGAACGCCGAGCCGTGGATCGGTTCGAACATCGACGGAAAGCGGCGTTCCGGATCGATATTGGCGGTGGGCGCCACGCCGAGGCTGCCCGCCAGCGCGCCGGCGAGATCGGACAGGATGTCGGCGTGCAGATTGGTGGCGACGATGGTATCGAGGGTCTGTGGCTTGAGCGTCATGCGAACCGTCATAGCATCGACCAGCATCTTGTCCCAGCGGACATCGGGAAATTCCTTCGACACCTCGTCGGCGATCTCGTCCCACATCACCATGCCATGGCGCTGCGCGTTCGACTTGGTGACCACGGTAAGGAGCTTGCGCGGCCTCGACTGCGCCAGCCTGAATGCGTATCGCATGATGCGCTGGACGCCGACCCGGGTAAAGATCGCCACCTCGGTGCCGACTTCCTCGGGCAGGCCGCGATGGACGCGACCGCCGCAGCCGGCGTATTCGCCCTCGGAATTCTCGCGCACGATCACCCAGTCGAGATCGCCGGTGCCGACATTGCGCAGCGGCGAGGTGATGCCGGGCAGGATCTTGGTGGGCCGGACGTTGGCGTATTGGTCAAACCCCTGGCAGATGGGCAGGCGCAGGCCCCACAGCGTGATGTGATCGGGAACGTCGGGCGCACCGACGGCGCCGAAGTAGATCGCGTCGAACTTTTTCAGTTTCGCCAGACCATCGGCCGGCATCATGGCGCCGTGCTTGCGATAATAGGCCGAGCCCCAGTCGAAGGTTTCGACGTTGAACTTGACGTCGCCCATTCGCTTCTGCAGGCTTTCGAGCACCGTGGTGCCGGCGGCGATGACTTCGGGGCCGATGCCGTCGGCGGGGATGGCGGCGATTGAATATTCACGCATCTGATTTCTCCAAGTGAACCGGGTTTGAGTGAATCGGGTTTGAGGGATTATCGTTGGGGAAGCGCGTCCACGGCGGTTGCGGCGGGCGTGCGTTGCGATCGCGCCAGGACGAGGGTGAGAACGGCGGACAGCACCAGCAATCCGGCAACGAAATACAATCCGCCCTGGAAGCTGCCGGTGAGATCCTTGATCCAGCCGATCATCGCCGGGCCGACGAAGCCGCCGAGATTGCCGATCGAGTTGATGGTCGCGATTCCCGCCGCGGCGGCGGAGCCCGACAGGAACATGGTCGGCATGCTCCACAGCGGCGGTTTTGCCGCGCTGATGCCGATATTGACCAGCGTCAGCGCCAGCAGGACGGCGAGCACCGTGCCGGCAAACCCGGCGAACATCAGACCGAGGGAAGCGAGCACGCAGGCCCCGACCACGTGCCAGGTACGCTCGCCGGTACGATCCGAGTGGCGCGCCCACAGCACCATCGCAACGACGGCGACGATACCGGGCAGCGCGTTCAGGAAGCCGACCTGCAACGACGAGAGGCCGAACTCCTTGATGATCTGCGGCGCCCAGATGCCGAGGGTATAGAGGCCCGCCGATGTCCCGAAATAAACCAGCGACAGCGCGATGACGCGCAGGTCGGCGAGGCCGTGCCAGACGCTGTGACTCGCGGTTCCAGCCTTGTTGGCCGCTTCCGCATTCATCGTGTTCACCAGCCAGCGACGTTCGTCGTCGCGCAGCCATTTTGCTTTTTCCGGCCGGTCGGTCATGTAGAACAGCACCACGACGCCAAGGATGAGGGCGGGGACCGCCTCGACGATGAACATCCATTGCCAGCCGCTGAGGCCGAGCAGCCCATGCATCTCGAGCAGCGCGCCTGACACGGGCGACCCAAGCACGGTGGACAGCGGTGCTGCGGCCATGAAGATGGCGGTGACGGCGGCGCGCTGACGCGCCGGGAACCAGTAGCTAAGATAAAGAATGATGCCCGGGAAGAATCCGGCCTCGGCCGCACCCAGCAGGAAACGCAGCGTGTAGAAGCTGTTCGGCCCCTGAACGAAGGCCATGGCCCCTGATATCAAGCCCCAGGTGATCATCACCCGGGCGATCCAGATCCGGGCCCCGACCTTGTCGAGAACGAGGTTCGACGGCACTTCGAACAGGAAATAACCAAGGAAGAAAATGCCCGCGCCGAGGCCGAATACGGTCGGCGAGAAACCCAGCTCCTTGTTCATCGTCAGCGCCGCGAAACCGATGTTGACGCGGTCGATGAAGGCAATGAAGTAGAGCAGCATCACGAAGGGGACGATGCGCAGGGTGATCTTGCGCAGCACGCGCTTTTCGAGCTCGGCGCTCATGTGGGCTCCTCTCCTGGTCTGTCTTGCTTTTGATTTCCGCGCCGTCCGGCGCGTTGGAGGTCACCCTGCGACCCCGGCCGTCAGGACTCAATTGGCTGCCGTTTATACAAAAAAATGATATAATCTCCGTCCAGGAGAGAATGATGGATCTGCACCAGTTGCGATGCTTCGTGGCGGCGGCCGAAGAACTGCATTTCGGCCGGGCGGCGCAGCGGCTCGAAATGCTGCCCTCGGCGCTGGGACGCTTTGTCCGGCTGCTCGAGGAGGACCTCGGCACAAGGCTGATGACGCGCACCACCCGCAGCGTCACATTGACCGACGACGGCGCCGTTCTGCTCAAGGAGGCCCGCACCCTGCTCGCGCAGGCCGATGCCCTGGCCGCCAAATTCCGCATGCGCGGTCGAAAGCAGGCGGCAACCGTTCGCGTGGGTGCGATCGACACTGCGGCGGCGGGACTGCTGCCGAAGCTGCTGCACGATTTCCGGGAACAACGCCCGGATGTGACGGTCCAGTTGGCCGAGGAGAAAACCATCCGCCTGCTGCCGCGATTGCTGTCCGGCCGCCTTGACCTTGTCTTTGTCCGCCCGCCCGAACACCCGGACAAGCGGCTGGAGTTCATGTTCCTGTTCCATGAAACGGCCGTGGTCGCGCTCTCCGATCAGCATCCATTGGCTTCGAAGAAGCGGATCAGCATTGCCGAACTCGCGGACCAGCCGCTGATCGTGCCCGAACGCCGTTCGCGGCCGCATAGCCACGATCTCACGATGAAGCTGTTCGCCGAAGCCGGGCTTGAGGCGCGCATTGCCCAGATTGCCGATGAAAAGCAGACCATCGTCAATCTTGTCTCTGCCGGTCTTGGAGTCGCGATCGTCCCCAAATGGACGTCACGCATGGCGGCACGCGGCGTTCGTTACGTCCGGCTCGCGTCATCCGATATGAACAAGCTGCCGCTGGCCGCGGCCTGGACCCGCGGAACACGCGATCCGATCAGGGACGACATGCTGGAGATGCTCAGAGGCCGGCTGTCGCACTATGCGCGAGAGGCATGAAGCGAGGGCCTCGGCCATATGGACGCCGCGCCCGTCTTGAGTCACAACATCTCCCGCTGGTGACCAGGGTTCGGACGTTTGCAACGTGCGCCCTCGTTCGCAAACAACGGCTTGGAAAAAGCCAGACGACGGGCGGGAGGCCTGCATGCTGATTCCCCTGGCCGACGTGCCGCGCTGGTACGCCGAGCGCAAGCCGAAAGACACGGTTGCGGTCAGCCATGGCGCGGATACGCTGAGCTGGGAACAACTCGAGCGCGGCGCCAACCGACGCGCCCGCGCCTTTGCCGCCAAAGGCGTCAAACCCGGCGATTTCGTCGCCATCGGGCTGCCCAACAGCAATGCGTTTTTCGAAACCAGCTTTGCAGTGTGGAAGTGCGGCGCGACGCCGACCTCGCTGTCGTGGCGGTTGCCACGCGGCGAGGCGGCTGCGGTGCTGGAGATTCTCAAACCGGCGCTGGTGGTCGGCGGCGAAGCCGACTGGAATGCGCCGAACTCGCTGCCCGCCAATTTCGTACCCGATGGTTTTTCCGACGAACCGCTGAACAACCCGGTGGCGCGCTACTGGAAGGCGATGACCAGCGGCGGTTCGACCGGCCGGCCCAAGGTGATCCTCGATCATAATCCCGCGGTGGTCGACACCGCAGCCGCGCCCCTGCTGGGAATGCCGATCGGCGCGTCGCTGCTCAATCCCGGCCCGCTCTATCACAACGCGCCGTTCATCGTATCGCACTCGGCCTTGTTCGCCGGCGGCCGCGTGACCGGCCTGGTCAAATTCGACGCCGAGGAGACGCTGCGCCTGATCGAAGCCAATCGGGTGCAATGGGTCAACTTCGTGCCGACCATGATGCACCGGATCTGGGCGCTGCCGGAGGAGGTGCGCAACCGCTACGACCTGTCGAGCCTGCAAATCGTGTTTCACATGGCAGCACCGATGCCGCCATGGCTGAAAGAGAAATGGATCGGATGGCTCGGACCTGAGCGGATCTGGGAACTCTATGGCGGCACCGAGCGGCAGGGCGCATGCGTTATTTCCGGCGTCGAATGGCTGGCGCACCGGGGGTCGGTCGGCAAGATCGGCGAAACCAGCGGCCTCCGGATCATCGGTGAGGACGGCCGCGATGTCGCGCCCGGCGAGACCGGAGAAATCTATTTCCTGCCCAATGACGGCGCCGGCAGCACCTATCATTATCTCGGCGCCGAGCCGAAGCGCCGCGCGGATGGCTGGGAATCGCTCGGCGATATCGGCCGGCTGGATGCCGACGGCTATCTCTATCTCGGCGACCGGCTGGCCGACATGATCCTGCGCGGCGGCGCCAATATCTATCCGGCCGAGGTCGAGGCCGCCGTGACCGCGCATCCCGACGTGCGTTCCTGCGTCGTGGTCGGCCTGCCCGATCCCGAATTCGGCCAGCGTGTGCACGCCATCCTCGAACTATCGGAGGCCGCCGACGCCGCCGATGTCGTCGACGGCATGGGCGGCTTCCTGGCCGACCAGCTCAGCCGCTACAAGCATCCGGAAAGTTTCGAGATCGTCTCAGTCGGCCTGCGCGACGATTCCGGAAAAGTCCGCCGCACCCTGCTGCGCGACGAGCGCGCGGCGTGGCTGCAGGAAAACCGCCCGTTCCGGCTGATGCCGCGGCGCGCGCCAGCCAAGGCCGAGTGACAGCCTCCGCGAGATTTCGCCGGTCAAACGCCCCCGTGCGCTGCAGCGGCAGTTGCTTTTTCGCACCATACAATCTTAAGATAAGTGCCGACGCGATTGCTTTATCCGGTTTCGCTGGTAGCGCCACCGCTTTTGCGCGGAATTTCGATTTTCAGACACGAGATTTTTTTAGAGGCGTCATCGCCGAACGACGCCTCGACATTGGGGGAACGCCATGAACGCAATGACCTGGGCCAAAACATTGGCCGCCATAGGCTCCGTTCTGCTGATCGGTTGCATCGTGTGGATGGCAAGGGAAATCCCCCCGCCGGTGACGTCGATCGGTTGCCGTGAAAGCCTCAAGGTGGAACTGGCAGACCAAACCCAAAAAGACAGGGATAATGCGGGCAACCTTCGCATTGTCGGCGTTTCGCCGAAATCCGTCACCCTCGGCAGCCGGTTGTGCGTCGTCGTCGCCGGCGTCGCCGCGGCTGCCACCGAGGCGCAAAAGCCCGGCGTAAACCCGCCGCCTTCAGTGGCCGTCAATTTATTCCTGAATGAGGAGGTGACCAAGCTCTCGGCCAAGGCTGCGCCGGTTCCCGGCCCGCAAATGCTGACCTATCAATTCGGCGAGCACACCGATGCATCATCTGACGAGGGTAAATTCTGGCGCGGCCTGCTCGCAGGCAAGACCGTCAACGGCGTTATGTCGTTGAGCGTCGGCGTCTCTACTACGCAAAGCAGCGCGCCTACCGCCCTGGCACCGGAAAATATCGAGTTGGTCGTCTACAAGACCAAGGTCCTTGCGGTTGGCGGCCTTGCGATGCTCATTCTGCTCGTGGCGTTCGTGGTGTTCGCGGCCAACTCCACCGTTCTGCGCGACACCCCCGATTTCGGTCCAAATGGCCCAACCGGCACCTACAGCCTTGGCCGGACCCAGATGGCGCTGTGGCTGGTGCTATCGGTGGCCGGCTTCATATTCCTCTGGCTGACGCTGGGCTTCTATCTGCACGTCATCACCACCGCGGTGCTGGTGCTGCTCGGCATCAACGGCGCCACCGGGCTGGCGGCGATCGTGATCGACCAGCCCAAACCCGCTGCTCCCGCCGCTCAAGGTGTTCAGGCGGCAGCCGCCCCACCCGCCAGAACCTCGATGGGTTTCATCGAAGATCTGATCTGCGACGCTGAAGGCGCAAAACTGCAGCGGCTCCAGATGGTGATCTGGACCTGCGTTCTGGCGGTTATCTTCGTCTGGAACGTGGTCGGGAATTTCGTGTTTGCCGACTTCGACACCAATTTGCTGTTGCTGATGGGAATCGCCAGTTCGACCTATCTGGGATTCAAGATGCAGGAAAAGTAGCTCGCGTGGCCGAGGCTGATCCCGGCGGTATTCACTTTAGACGATCGACACTTCCTGAACGGCAGCCGCCGCGATAGACTGTGAACCGGCTTTGCGCCGGTTCCAGTATGCCGGTTTCGATCTTTCCTCTCGACGAAAGCCGCTGTTTACTCTGGTTCCGGCTGATTTGTTGAATGGAGATTCGGGATGGTTTCGTTGACCGAATGGAAGGTGCCGCCGGCCAATCAGCCGCGCCCGGGCGATTACAGTTTCGACCTCGACCGCACGCTTGCGTCGGTGGTCGGACTGCATTCGATCATCCCGCCCGACGCCTTCAGCGCGGAGACACTCGGCACCGAACGCGCCGGCAACGGCGTGCTGATCGATGACGGCCTGGTGCTGACCATCGGCTATCTCATCACCGAGGCCGAAACCGTCTGGCTGCATCTCGGCGACGGCCGCGTGGTGTCGGGCCACGCGCTTGGCTTCGATTTCGAAAGCGGCTTCGGCCTGGTGCAGGCGCTCGGCCACCTCGATCTCGATCCGCTGCCGCTCGGTTCTTCAACCGCCACCAAAATCGGCGACCGCGTGGTGGTAGGCGGCGCCGGCGGGCGGACGCGATCGGTCGCAAGCCAGATCGTGGCCAAACAGGAATTCGCGGGTTACTGGGAGTACCTGCTCGATGAGGCGATCTTCACCCATCCCGCGCACCCCAATTGGGGCGGCGCCGGGCTGATCGACAGCCGCGGCGAATTGATCGGGATCGGCTCGCTGCAGCTCGAACGCGAGCGTGAGGGCAAGGCCGAACACGTCAACATGATCGTGCCAATCGACCTTCTCAAGCCGGTGCTGGACGATCTGCGCAAGTTCGGCCGCGTCAACCGGCCGTCGCGGCCGTGGCTCGGCATGTACTCGACCGAGATCGACCACCGCGTGGTCGTGGTCGGCATCGCCGAGAAGGGACCGGCGGGGCGCGCCGAACTGAAGACCGGCGACGTGATCCTTGCCATCAACGGCGACAAGGTCACCAGCCAGACCGGCTTCTACCGGAAACTCTGGTCGCTGGGACCGGCCGGCGTCGACGTGCCGCTCACGGTCTATCATGAGGGTGTCACCTTCGACGTGACGCTGAGCTCGATCGATCGCGCCAAACTGCTGAAGGCACCAAGACTGCACTAAACAAGACTGCACTAAACAAGGCTGTACTGGATACGAAATACGGGAGCCCTCGATGAGCGAGGCCGTGGTGGACGACATCGTGGCCGTGCTGCCGCCGCTGTTGCAATCGCTGGAATCCCTTGGCTTCATTGCGCGCCATCTCAACCCGCCGGATTTTGGCCGGGTGATGGATGCCGCCGGCGCGCCGGACCAGGCGTTGCGCGCGGTTCGGCCGCGGCTGGCGCAATGGCCGGAGCAATTCGCCGGCATCCGGACATCGCTCGAATCCGCCAGCGATGCGGCGCTGGCCGCCTATCAGGGCCTGCGCGCGGTGCAAAACGGCAATGGCGACATCGTCGCGGTGTTTCGCGCGCTGCGCCACGCCACGCGTGCGCAGGAGGCGCTCTATCCGCTGTCGGTGAAATTGCCGCCGGTCAGCGAGTTCTTTGTCGACCCCTCGCTGCGCGACGACACCGATCTGCTGGCGCGGCTCGCCCGGCCCGGCAACGAAAACACCGGCATCATGCATGATAACAACGAGCCCGGCAGCCGCGGCGGCTTCTCGCTCTATGTACCGGAATACTACACGCCGGAGCGCGCCTGGCCGCTGGTGATGGCGCTGCACGGCGGCAGCGGCAACGGCCGCGGCTTTCTGTGGAGCTGGCTGCGCGATGCGCGCAGCCGCGGCGCGATCCTGGTTGCGCCCACGGCGACGGGAAATACTTCGAATAAGAGTACTTGGGCCTTGATGGGCGACGATACCGATACGCCGAATCTCGCGCGCATTCTCGATTCCGTGCGATCGCGCTGGAACGTCGATTCCAGAAAGATGCTGCTGACCGGCATGAGCGACGGCGGCACCTTCTGCTACGTGACCGGATTTGAGAGCGCCTCGCCCTTCACCCACCTCGCCCCGGTCGCCGCGACGTTTCATCCGCTGATGGCGGAAATGGCCGACGCCGAGCGGCTGCGCGGCCTCCCGATCCATATCGTGCATGGCCGGCTCGACTGGATGTTCCCGGTGCAGGTGGCGCGGCAAACGCAGCAAGCGCTCGCCGCCGCCGGTGCCGACGTCACCTACCGCGAGCTCGACGATCTCAGCCACACCTATCCGCGCGAGATGAACGGGCCGATGCTGGACTGGCTCTCGCGGTGAGCCGCTCCTCAGGATTTCTGAGCGGTCGACAACTTCTCAATCGCGCCAACGATGAACCTCTCGCTATAGCCGGCTGCAAACGCGAGAAGTCCGACGACGCCGGACCATTCAGCATTCTTGAAATTGAAGATATTGATGGTGTTGTTGGCATCGAGAATCGCAAGGCTCGCCAGCGCCGCGGCGGCGCCGACCGCGGGCCGCATCCAGATCACGAACGCGCCGATCTGCTGGGCCGGGATCTTGGCGGAGACTTCCGAGCTCAGGAGTCCCTGGCCAACGCTGACGCAGGCACCCAGGACTCCGAACAGGATAACCAGGCACAGCTGGCGCGTATCATTGTAGAGCGCGGGCAGCTTTCCGAAATAGGAAGCAACGAGGCACGCCAGAATGGCGATCAACATGATGCGGAACAGCTGCCGGAGATGACGACGCCGCAACCCGATCTTGAAATAGTTGTTGTGAGCGAAATCGTCGCGAAGCGCGACGGCCTGAATGACCCGTTCCGGGTCATCCATCAGGTCCGGACGAAGCTCTCCCTTCGGTCCGCAGATCAAGTCGGAAATCGCCTTCGAACGCCAGCCGGTGATCTTGTCCGCCTCACGGCGCAGCGCGATCGCGGCGCGCTCGATTCTCTTGCTGTTGTCGGGATTGCCGAGAATGGCCCGCTGGGCCGTCAACGCGCAGATCCATCCTTGCTCAAATCTGCTCGAAACCAGCCTCTGCTCCGCATCCAGCAGGTTACGGACCGCAGTTTGCGCCCACGGACTTTGCAGGGCTTTGCCCGCCGACCTGTGAATCTGATCCTCGAAGTCTGACCAGGTCTCGTCGATCGCCTGTCCCAGCCGCTCCCGCTCCGCCGAACCAAAAAAAGCATCCGCCAGTCTTGCGATCAATCTGCCCGGCATGGCTAGACTACCTCCAGTCGATGCAGCCGCTCGAGCAGCCGTTGATCCTCGCGATAGGATAGCCGGCTGATTGCCTCTTCCGGAGCGGCCCAAATGACCTCGGCGACCTCGCTGTCTTTCTGCACGCCGTCGTCTCGATCCGCCGACATAATGAAGTAAAAGACAACCTTGGGCGCCCCGGCCGCCAGATAGCGTGTCACCCCCGCGAACCCCTGGACCTCAAGACGCTGTCCAATCTCTTCTTCGACTTCGCGTATCGCCGTGGCTTCGATCGTTTCGCCCGGCTTCAGTTTGCCTTTCGGCAGCGAAATATCGCCGTCATATCGGTTGCGACGCACCAGGGCGACCTTGGCGCCGCGCTTCACAACGGCGCCGGCGGCAATAATCGGCGCAGAGACATGCTTGCGGAACATCGCCGTCAAAACTTGCCCCCCCAAAGACAACAAGCGCATCAACGCTAGATTGTGGAAGTTATAGTGTACCAAGGCCGATCTCTAGACAAGACCGGCGGCGCAGGATGCGCCGCCGGTTCAGGATTTCACCCGTTGGCTTTGGGGTGGAGCAGGTCGGAAAATCCGACACGGTGCAGCATCTCGTTGCGAACCCGGTCGATCACGGCGAAGGCAACCTCGGCGCCGTCTTGCGTCGGATCGATGTGAACGCGGAACGGCCTCTGGCCGAAGGGCATATCGACGATTTTGACGATGGCATCGGCCACTGACCCGGCCTCGGCCTCCGGTGGCACGATCGCCGAAAACGCCTTCATGATTTGCTCGCCGAAGCCGGCATAGGGGCCGGCTTCATATTCCGCGGCGCGCGCCCGGTCGGCGGGCGAACCCGAATGCGCGAAATGATTGGTGCCGCCGGTGAACGCGCCCGGCACGATGATCGAGGTTTCAATGCCCCAGCGCGACAGTTCGCGCGCATAGACAACGGCAAGTGCATCCATGCCGGCCTTGGCGGCAAAATAGGGCGCGAGATAGGGCGGCGTGCCGCCGGCCGAGCTGCTGCTCGACACCCAGACCAGCATTCCCCGGCCCTGCTTGCGCAGTTGCGGCAACGCCGCACGATTGACACGCTGGGTGCTCAGCACATTGATGTCGTAGAGTTCGGCCAGTTGTTCGGGCGTGAACGCTTCCGCCGGCCCGAACACCATATGGCCGGCATTGTGCATCACGACGTCAAGATGCCCCTGTTCCGCGACGATCTTCGCAATCGCCGCGTCGGCCGAGTCCTGCGAACCGACGTCGAGTTCAAGCGCGCGCAGATCTACCTTGTTGTCGCGCGCAAATTTCTCGACGTCCGCGACGACAGCCGCGTTGCGGCCGGTGGTCTCACGCATCGACGCATATACCGTGTGGCCGGCTTTCGCGAGCGCGTTGGCGGTCAGCCGGCCAAAGCCGCTGGACGCACCGGTGATGACGATAACCTGTTTCATGACACGTATCCTTTTGTGCGATTGCTTGATTTGCTTCAGACCATGCCGCCATTGGCGCGCAGCGTCTGACCGTTGATCCACGAGCCGTCCGGGCCGGTGAGGAACGAAACGCTGGCGGCGATATCCTCGGGCGTGCCGAGCCGCTCCAGCGGGTTCATTTTCGCCAGCCGGTCGATCAGCTCCGGCGATTTGCCGTTGAGGAACAGATCCGTGGCCGTCGGGCCAGGGGCCACGGCGTTGACGGTGATCGAACGGCCGCGCAGTTCCTTCGACAGCACCGCCGTCATGGTTTCGATCGCGGCCTTGGTGGCAGCGTAGACGCCATAGGTCTCGAGCTTCACCCCGACGACGCTGGTCGAGAAATTGATGATGCGTCCACCATCGCGCAGCCGTTTTGCGGCTTCGCGCATCGCGTTGAAACTGCCCTTGAGGTTGATCGCGATCTGCTGGTCGAACAGTGCATCGTCGCTGTCGGCGATTTTTGCGAGCTTCATGATGCCGGCATTGTTGACCAGCACGTCGACCCCGCCGAAGGCGGCTTCCGCCGCATCAAATATGCCGCGCACCGCGCCGGGGTCGCTGACATCGGCCTTGGCGGTCAGCGCCCGGCCGCCGTTACTCTCGATTTTACGCGCCAGCGCCTCGGCGGATTTGGTGTCGCCGGCATAGTTGATGACGACGGTAAAGCCGTCTTTGGCGAGACGCCTGGCCACCGCCGCGCCGATACCGCGCGAGGCGCCCGTAACGATTGCTACCTTATTGGATTCGTTTGCCATTTCTGGTCTCCTCATGGTTTTGCGGCTGATCCGCATCCGATGGGAGAAAGCTAATCTCTTCCGATTTCCGGATAATTATGCATTATCCGGCATCACAATCCGAAAAGGACGAATAATTAGATGGACCGATTCGACGCGATGCGGGTGTTCACCCGGGTGGTAGAACGGCGCAGTTTTTCGCTCGCGGCCGATGATCTCGGCCTGCCGCGCTCGACCGTGACCGACGCGGTGAAGGCGCTGGAAGCACGCCTTGGCGTGCAGCTGCTGGAGCGGACCACGCGGCAGGTCCGTCCGACGCTGGATGGCGAGGCCCACTACCGGCGCTGCCTGTCGTTGATCGCCGATCTCGAAGACGCCGAAGGCGCTTTCGGCGGCGCGAAGCCGAGAGGGCTGCTGCGGCTGGAGGTGCAGGGCACGCTGGCGCGTCACTTCCTGCTGCCCAACCTGCCGGGATTCTTCGCGCAATATCCCGATATCGAGATCAACATGAGCGAGAGCGATCGCTGGATCGATTTGATCCGCGAAGGCGTCGACTGCGTGCTGCGCTTCGGCCATTTGCCCGACAGCGACATGATCGCGCGCCAGGTGGTGGTGCTGGAGCGGTTGACCTGCGCCGCGCCGGACTATTTCGAGCGCCATGGCATGCCGGCCGATCCCGGCGCGCTCGACGGGCATCGCATGATCGGACGGCGCTCGCTCACGACGGGACGATTGCGGCCGATGGAATTCATGATCGGCGGTACGTTGCGCGAGATACCGTTGCCGGTGATCATGTCGGTGACGGGTCCGGAAAGCTATCTGGCGGCCGCCCGGCTCGGCCTTGGCCTGGTCCAGGTACCGCGCTTTCACGCCGAAACGGATCTTGCGGACGGCACGCTGGTGCAGGTGCTGTCGGAATATCCGCCGCCGACGGTGCCGGTATCCGTGCTTTATCCGCGCAACCGCCAGCTATCGCCGCGTGTCCGCGTTTTCGTCGATTATGTGATGCGGGCATTCGGTGCCGCGCGAGGCAGCGATCACGAGCAAAGCCTTACCGATGCTGATCGCACACGTTAGTGATGCACTGCCGATCGCTGTTTCAAGGCATCGTGATGCCCACATCATTGCAGGCGTCCTACATAATCTCATCTGCATCTGGCTGCAGATATCCAGCATGTCGCGAGCAGCGGGGGCGCTGTTCAGTTGGTCTCGAACCTTACGGAATTTTCATGATGCCCCCGAACGACGCCTTCGCCGAACAACCCCTTCCTTCCCGCTCATCTGCTTCCGTGCTGCTGTCGAAAGGCGTGGTGCGGCTCGAAGGCACGTTGAAACTGACGACTGCGATCCTGGCGCTCGCGGCCGGCGTCTATACCTTTCTCGGTGTTCGCGAACTGTTGAACGGCAGCCCGGGCATGGTGTTATTTGCCGCGGTGATCTATTCGGTCGCGGTGTCGGTCGGCATCTATGCGTTCTGGGTGTTCCTGATGCATTTCATGCCGCATGTGGCCTCTCGCAGCGGCCGTGGCCTGATGATAGGCTGTCTATTGCTGGGATCGCTGATGATCGTGGCGATGTCGTCCTGGCTGAACGCCTCGGCGCTCGCCGGCGCGGCGGCGATCCAGCAACATCTCGCCATTACGGTGCAGAACTATACCCGTGATCTCGACACCGCGAACACCAACGCCATCGCGGCACAGGGACTGTTGCCGGATATCCAGCTGGCGTCGTCCCGCTTCGCGAAGCTCGCCGATGCCGAACGCGCCGGTTCGCTGACGGGCACCGCCGGGTCTGGCACTGTGGTGCAGCTTCTGACGCAAATGTCCGGGCAACTCGATAGTCTCGGCCAGCAGGTCCAGGCTTCGGACAAACGCGTCTCAGCCCTGTACGAGCACGGAAGTAAAAGTCTTGCCAGGATGCGGGAGTTGATTTCCGACCGCGGTCCGGTTTCGGCGCGCAGCGATGCATTGGCAACCGAGTCTCTGACGCTGATGGGCGTGATCGCCAATCTGCAGCAGACCTCCGTTGCGCCGGCGGTCAAGCGCGCCGCGACGTCGCTGTCATCGGGCTTCATCGCGCCCGCCGCGGGTGGCCGTACGGGCGATCTTGCCGATCGCCAGAACGCGGTTGTCGGCAAGGTAGAAAGCTCGATTGCCGCGCAGGCGGCGTCGCTCTCGGATGCCGCGGACAAGATCCTGGCAATGCCGAAGGTCGAACCGATCAGGTTTCAGACCTTGTCGCCCGCCGAAGCGGTGTTGCGTTATGCCGGCGATTTCATCCCGAGCTGGGCCGGCGCGATCTCGATTGACCTGATGCCGGCGGTGCTGGTCCTGATCCTGTGCGTGGTTTACGCCGCAATCCGGCGCGAAGGATTGCCGGCGGTCAGCGCGTCCAACATGACGGTGGGCGAACTGGTCGCGGCCTTGCAGATGGCCCGCGAGGTCGGAGCGGCGCAGCGCTCCGAGCCAGGGGTAGCGAAGCCCGATTCCGAGGCTTCCGCCGGGACGGCCGAGGAGAACGTCACTGCGCTGCCGTCGGCCCGGTACACCAAATAGCACGGCGATGCCGACCTTTCCGCGACGCTTTCAGGCCTGGCTCCCCGGCAATCCGGACGAAGCAGTGCTGCGCTGGATTTTCCGCGGCGTCGTGACCGTCACGATCGTCGTGCTGGCGGCCGACCTCGCCCGTCTGAACGGATGGATCGTTTATCCCGACCTCGCGGCAGCGCCGACCGAGATTCAGCAGAATCTGCCGTCCCTCAATCTTCCCGGCCTGCCGTCGATCCTTGCGCCGCTCCTGCCGGAAGGCGACAAACGACTGACGCCGCTGCCAAAGCCGGAAGGCATCCTGGCAAACCCGATGACGATCGAGTTGCTGGGCGGCGGCAAGTTGATGGTGACCGGCACCATCACGCCCGGAATTTCCAAAGCCTTCGCAACCGAGATCGATAAACACGGCGATTACATCAAGACGGTGGTGCTGAATTCGCCGGGGGGTTCTATTGCCGATGCGATGGCGATGGGACGGCTCATTCGCGAGAAAAAGCTTTCAACCGAAGTCGAGGCCGGAAAATACTGCGCCTCCTCGTGCCCCCTGCTACTCGCGGGCGGCATCGAGCGTCGCGCCGGCGACGGGGCCATGATCGGCGTGCATCAGGTGGCGGCGGTCACCTCTGCGGCCAATAGCCCGCCGCGCGATGAGATGAGCGTGACGCAAGACATTTCGGCGCGCTGCCTGCGCTATCTCGCCGAGATGGGCGTCAATCTGCAGGTCTGGGTGCATGCGATGGAGACGCCACACGACAAATTATTCGTCTTCAAGCCGGATGAATTGAAGTCGCTCAATCTGGCGACGACGATAACGGCTGCAGCACCCGCGCCGCCTGCGCCCGCGAAGGCGCGATCGTCAGAGAGCGCCATCGCGGCGCCGCGATGAGCGCAATTGCGCCCACGCCGCGGCCCCGTATTCGCCGCATCATGCGGAACCATCCTCGCCTACCCACGTTGTCAGCGGTCATTGGAGGTTGCCATGCGAACGTTCTTCGGAATGATTCTGGGCGCGCTGCTGCTGGTCGGCGGCGTCTATGTCTACGACTCGATGCAGACCTCGAGCGTCACCAACGGCCAGGTCGCGCAGGCCAATCGCACCATCGTTAACTGGGACGTCGCGGCAGCCGACTGGCAGGCCCTGAAAGGGCGCGCCCATGACGACTGGGTGAAAATCTCGTCGAAGTAATCGCGCGGCGATTCCACCAAATGGGCGCGTCCTCGTTTCTGACGAGGGCGCTTTTTTGTCGGGCAAACGCCAGAGCAAGATCGCGATCATGCTCTGGATTTGTAGTGACGGGTTTTCTTCACGCTCTAATTGCTCGCCTTCGCCTTGCGCGCATCGGCAATGACCATCTCGAATTCCGCCATGGTCAGGACGCCGGGCACGCGGAATTTGCCGACAATGAAGGAGGGCGTCCCGTTAAAGCCGAACGCCTTGGCCTGATCGTTGTTGCGCGCCAGGATGGCGTCGATCGCCTTGGCATTGGCTGTGAGATCGCGGTTGAGGCGATCCATGTCGATGCCGGCGGCCGCGAGCAACTCGCCGAGGCGCGGCTCGGTCAGCTTCGAATTGACGCCGATCATCGCCTCGTGGGCTTTCAGGAACTTGTCCTGATATTTGGCGGCCAGCGCCATCCGCGCGGCAACCTTGGAGACCGGGCCCAGGATCGGCCAATCCTTCAGCACCAGACGGACCTTGCCGTCGTCCTGCACCACCTGGCGAAGCTCGGGCTCGAGCTTGCGGCAGTACGGACAATTGTAGTCGAACCACTCGACGATGGTGATGTCGCCATCGACATTACCGGCCACCGGGATTTCGGGATCGCGCAGCACCAGCGCTTCCGTCAGCACCTTCTCCTCGTCGTCTTCCGCGCGCGCCGAACGCGGCGCGATGCCGGTGCCGAGCGCCGCAAAGCCCGCGCCGAGCAAGCCAAGCGCGTCACGCCGGGTCTGCTCCGATCTCATCAAATCATTCATGGCTGTTCCGACTGGTCCCGTTGCGGCCTAGAGCCTATTGTTCTGACGCGTTTCCTACCGCAGATAAGTCTGCGCAATCTGCGTAAACTTGATTGCTATGCGAACCGGTACCCACTTCGCTCGAAAACGCCATAGTCATTCTACGCTCAGGATAGAGATAAGTTACGCGCCAGCATATAGAGCGCGACCGCAATAATGACGATGGCGAACACAATATTGAGCGCGCCGCGGCGCTCCGCCAGGTGCCGCGCCGACCGCGTGCCGGCCACTCCGCCGGCGATGCCGCCGGCGACGAACAGGCCCGCCAGCGGCCAGGAGACCAGGCCGGACCAGGCATAGCTGGCGGCGGTGGTCATGCCGAAGGTGGTGACGGCGACCAGCGAGGAACTGACCGCGTTCATGATCGGCATGCCCGTCGCCAGCATCAGGGCCGGCACGATCAGAAATCCGCCGCCGATGCCGAAGAAGCCCGACATCGTCCCGGTCGCCAGTCCGAGGCCAGCGATGGCCGGCATGTTGGACAGGCTGATCTTGACGTCGGGCAGCCCGATCCGCGCACGCGTCTTCAGCATCAGCATCGCGATGACCAGCATCACCAGCGCAAACAGCGCCAGCAGTTTCTGGCCATCGACCATCTTGCCGAGGATCGATCCGCCGAAGGCGCCGATGATGCCCGCCGCCGCAAACACCAGCGCGCAGGACCAGACGACAGTGCCCCCGCGCGCATGGTTCGACAAATTGACCGCGGCATTCGCGGCCACCGCGATCGCACTGGTGCCGATCGCGACATGCGGCTCGGGTACGCCGACCACATAGACCATCAGCGGCACGGCCAGAATCGATCCGCCGCCCCCGACCAGTCCGAGGGAAAATCCGACCAGCATTCCCGATGCCAGTCCAAGCAGGCTTTGCATTGTGGAGATGATCAAAATCGAAGACTCACTTTGAGACCGCTATAGAAGAATTTTCTGCGGACTGCCATGGCTACAGCACAAACCTGCACTGCAACAGGGATCAACGCACCAGGAGCGTCACCGCCAGCGGCACCAAAAGCGACGTCACCAGCGCGTTCAGGCTCATGGCGATGCCGGCGAACACGCCCGCCACCGCATCGACCTGGAAGGCGCGCGCGGTGCCGATGCCGTGGGCCGCGATCCCGACCGCAAAGCCGCGGGCGCGGAAATCGGTAATTCCGGTCCGGTTCATCAGCGGCGTGACGATGATCGCGCCGATGATCCCGGTGAGGACCACCGAGACCGCCGTCAGCGACGGATCGGCGTGCAGGGACTCACTGATGCCCATGGCGACGCCGGCGGTGACCGATTTCGGCGCCAGCGAGAGAATGATCGCGCGCGGCAGGCCTGCGGCCTCGGCCAGCAGCACCACCGAAACGATCGCGGTGATGGAGCCGACCGCGAGCGCCACCAGCATCGGCAGGATTGCCGCCGCCACCAATTTGCGGTTTTCGTAGAGCGGCACGGCCAGCGCCACCGTCGCCGGTCCGAGCAGGAAATGCACGAACTGCGCTCCGCCGAAATAGGTCGTGTAGGACGTCTTGGTGAGCAGCAGGAAGGCGCCGATGATCCACATCGAATGCAGCACCGGATTGGCCAGCGGATGGCGGTGCGTCCAAAGCGATACCGCATCCGCGATCGCATAGGTCAGCAGCGTCACCGTCAGCCAGAGCAGCGGCGACTGCGACAGGTAGACCCACAGCGAAAACGGATTGTCGCTCATGGCCCGTCCTGTCCGCGCGCGAGGAAGCGGTTCGCGACCCGGAATGTCGCGACCGTTACCAGCAAGGTGATGACCACGGAGACGGCCAGGATCGCCAGGATGGCGATGCCGTGCTCGGCGAGCAGATCGAGCTTTTGCACGACGCCGACGCCTGCGGGGACGAACAATAGCGACAGATGCGCCAGCAGGCCGCGGCTGGCGCCTTCCACGCCATCGCCTTGCAGCGGCCCGCGCGCGAGCACGACGAAGCGGTCGCGCGCCAGCAGCAACAGCAGCAGAAGCATCAGCCCGACCACCGGGCCCGGCATCGGCAGGCCGAGGCCGCGCACGAAGACTTCGCCGGTCAATTGGCAAAGCAGGATCAGGCTAAGGCTTGCTATCATGCGACCGTCCGCGCGGAGAGGTTCCTATCAGGTGGCGGCCGCGGACGCTTGTCAATGTGCCCGTCAGGCCCGCGCGTGAGGATTGTCGTGCTGTTTTGCAGGTTCGCGGCGCGGCAGCGCCATCAAGGTGCCGGTCATGGTCGCGATCAGCGTTTCGGCGCCGTCATGTTCGGCATAAGCCCGGCCTTCGCACACCGTCAGCGTGCGGCCGGGTTTGACGACATAGGCGCGGAACGCAAAGCGCTCGCCCTTCGCCGGCGCCAGCAGATTGGTCTTGAACTCGACGGTCAGGATGTCGGAGCCGGCCGGCATCAGCGTGAAGGCGGCGATGCCGCAGGCGTTGTCGAGCCCCGCCGTGATCACGCCGGCATGAACGAAACCGTTCTGCTGGGTGAAATCGGCCGAATAGGCCATCGACAGGTCGACCTCGCCGGGCTCCAGCCGCGCCAGCGAAATGCCGAGCGTGCGCATCGCCGGCTGCCGCTCGAACGTGTCGGTCGCGACCTTGCGAAAATCCGGGTTCTTGGGGACGAAGCGCGACATCTGCGTTCACGCCATCGCCGGCGCTGCCGGAGCGAGATGTTTCGCGGCGGCGTCGCGGATTTTGAGCTCAAACGGCGCGGATTTGCGCGCCTGCCGGTCCATGTGCACGCCTGTGATCTCGCAGGTCGCGGCAATCTCGCCGGTTTCGGCGTTGCGCATTTCGTGCAAGAAGCGGATCGACTTGTCGCGGATCTCCAAAAGCCGGCTTTTGACCTCGACGATATCGCCGGCCAGCAATTCGCGCTTGTAGGCGATGTTCTGCTGCACGGCGGCCATGCCGCGGCCGGATTCGCGCAGATAAGTCGGCGTCAGCCCGAGCCGGGCGAACAGATTCCAGTTGGCTTCGTCGAATTTGCCGACATACCACATGATATTCATGTGGCCGACATGATCGCATTGCCACGGATAGACCGTGCCGCGATAGGTCGCCTCGTTTTCCATCGATCGCTCCCGCTTTCGACTGCCGATACGGTAGCGTATCACGGGGGTCATGGGTTAGCAATACGGTACCGTATCAGAAGGGGCCGATATGACCGACGGCAAGGGTGACACCTGGATCGAGGCCGGTTTCAGGGAGATCGCGCGCGCCGGCGTCGAAGGCGTGCGGGTGGAGGTGCTGGCCAAGAATCTCGGCGTCACCAAGGGCGGCTTCTACCGGCGCTTCCGGGATCGCGCCGCGCTGCTCGAGGGCATGCTGCGGGCGTGGAGCGCGGGGCGTATCGCCGCAATCGAAAAGCAAACCAGCCTCGATGGCGCTACCGCCCGCGAACGGCTGAAAGCGCTGATCGCGCTTTATTCGGAGCGGATGAATACCGAGGGCATGGCGGTCGAACTGGCGATCCGGCAATGGGCCCGGTCCGACGAGGCCGCCGCCGCAGCCGTCGCCAGCGTCGACGCGGCGCGCTTGAGGAATGTCGGACATCTCTATCGCGCGACGGGTCTCTCGCCTGACGAAGCCGATGCGCAGGCGTTCCTGTTCTACTGCTTCATCTTCGGCCAGAGCTTGCTGTTTCTCGAACGCGGACCGCGCAAGCGCGCGCAGCTGGTCGCGAAGTCAGCCGAGAAACTGGTCGAGGAAGAACGCGCGACCGGCTGAAAGCCGGCCGCGCTTGTCGGTGAAGAGCCTCAGCCCTTCAGCTTCTTGGTGCACTCGCTGTAATAGCCGCCGCCCTTCTGGATCCACTTCAGGCCGCCATTGCCGCCGGTGGCCTTGTTGGCGTTGTACTGGTCGACGCAAGTGTGCATGCGGGCCTTGCCGGCGCTCTCCTTGGAATATTTCGCATCCACGGCGGACGGAAATACCGCGGGCCCGGACGGCGCGGCCGGTGCGGCCGCAGGCGCGGCTTCCTTCTTGGCCTCTTTCGGCGTGGCTGGCGCCGGAGCGGCAGCCGGGGCCGCCGCGGGCGCGGCGGTGGCATCGGCGCCGCAATTGGCCTTGCGGAAGTCATTCCACTTCTGGCCGTTCAGCGTGCCGGCGGTCTTGGCGGCCTGATATTTCGCGCTGCATTCCTGCGTGGTCAGCGCCTGTGCCGGCGCCGTTGCCGCGAACGCGGCGAAGCCCGATACCGCAATCGCACACAATAATTTGGCTTGAATGCTCATCCTTGGTCTCCCTCTTCACTTCCTGGGGGTATTGACGATCCGGAGGCGCCCATCCTAGCGCAACCGGAACTCGCGACAACGCGCGGGGCCAATGGTTCGCCAAAATATTGTAGCCGCGAAAATGCCGGATCGTCCGCTTCATTCACCCGCGGTTCATCATCACCGCGCGACGGTTGTCCCGTTCCATTCCATTTGAGGTGTCCCATGACGAAGATTTCCTCCCTTGCGACCGCGGCCGCTGTTGCTTCGCTGCTGTTGACGGGCTCCGCATTCGCGCAGACGGCGGCGCCAGCCAAGGACGCCACCAAGACCGAGACCAAGGCGCCGGCCGAAAAGAAGGCCGAGAAGCCGCGGACCGCAGCCTCCCTCGAATGCTCGAAGGAAGCCGACGCCAAGGGGCTGCACGGCAAGGAGCGCAAGAAATTCCGTTCCGAATGCAAGAAGGGCGCGACCGACAAGGCCAAATGATTTGAACCAGATAGTCCGAGCCAAATGACCTGATTTCTGCCCGCTTGCGCCGGGGAGAGCCGGATCATGGCCACGGTTAATCCCCGGCCGGTTTGCGCTGAAGCGTAAACCGGCCTCCCTCTTGACGGGGAGGCAAACGCACGCATTGCAGCAATCGCCTGGTGCATTTGTCGCCCCAGCGCGGATTTGCCATAAGGCGGCGTGACCCTGATCCCCGCAACGATCGCGCTTGCCGTTCCCAGCCGCGCCAGGATTCTCAACACGCTCGAGACGCTCGCCATCGGCAGCGCCGGCGGCCTGCTGTTTTTGTGGGCACACCTTCCGGGCGGGCTGATTTCCGGCGCCATGATCGCGGTCGGCATCGCCGCACTGGCCGGGCGGCCGCTCGGAGTGCCGCCGCTCCTGACCCAGTCGGTGTTGTTGCTGCTCGGCATATCCCTGGGCTCGCTGGTGTCGCGGCAATTGATCCAGCATATGGGCTCCTACCCCCTGACCATCGGGCTGCTCGCGCTCGCGACCTTCTGCTCGACTTTCGGCAGCAGCCTCTATCTGCAGCGCGTGCACGGCTGGGACCAGACCTCGGCATTCCTGGCCGGGAGCCCCGGCGCGCTGTCGCAAATCACCATCCTTGCTGCCGAGCGGGGCGCGGACGTGCCGGCGATTGCCGTGGTGCAGACCATGCGCGTGATCATCCTGACCGCGGCACTGCCGCTGCTGCTGTCGCTGACCGGCGTCGCGCCGTCGTCGCCGCCGGCCGTGATCTCGGCGATCGCCTCGCCGCTCGAACTGGCCACGCTGATCGCGGCCTCAGTGGCGGTCGCCCTGTTGCTGCGGCTGGCGAAATTTCCCGCAAGTTGGATGTTCGGCGCGATGATCGCCTCGAGCGTGCTGCACGGCACCGCCCTGATCGAGGGCGGCCTGCCGCCATGGGTCCGCAGCGTGGCGCTGGTCGGCATCGGCGCCCTGATCGGTTCACGCTTCGCGCGGATGAAGGCCTCGACCTTGCTCGGCCACGTCAATGCGGCGCTGGGCTCGTTCGCCGTCGCTATCATCATCTCGGCGATCTTCGTCGCGGTGATTGCGCTGACCACCCATGTGCGCTTCGCCGATGTCATCGTGGCGTTCGCGCCGGGCGCAATGGACGCCATGCTGGCGCTGGCGCTGACGCTGCACATCGACCCGATTTTCGTCGGCGCGCATCATCTGTCGCGCTTCGTGTTCGTCACCATCACCACGCCCGGCATCATCCATCTGTTCGGACGGCCGCAGGATGATGTCGACGATTAAGCGCGTTGCGCGGACCTGACCAGGCCCCACGCCGCGATCGCGGCCATCAGCAGCGAGATCAGCACATTGTAGCCGGCCAGCGACAGACCGAGGAAGCGCCACTGCACTTCGTCGCAGCGGATCACTTTGACGCTGTCGAGCCGCTCCAGCAGATTGCCGGCGCTGCCGAGATTGCCGACCGGGCCGGTGCAATCGGTCGGCCCCTGCCAAAACCCCCATTCGACACCGGCATGGTAGGCGCCAAGCCAGGCGTTTCCGAGCGCGGCAAGCGCAAGAATGGCGAGCCCCGCCAGCAGCAGCGGACGCGGGGCGCCCTTCATGGCCGCGAGCGCAACCAGCGCGCCCAGCGGCACCGCCAGGTAATAGGCGTAGCGCTGTTCGAGGCAGAGCGGACAGGGGCGGATATCCAGCACCAGCTGGAAGAACCAGGCGCCCGCCAGCGTCGCCGCCGCGATGATCGCCACGGCCAGCGCCGCGGTCCGCGCGGGATTGGCTGACTTGCCGGCGTGCGACGGGTTTGCGGTGGCGAGCGTCACGGTCAATCTCCTGCCTGTAAAAGGCGTCGTATCTCTTGGGCATGAACCTGTCGAGGCACGGCACAATCACTTCCGCGCGGGTTGACCCACGTCCCGTGCCCGCTATATTCCGCCCGCTTCGCGATGCCGGCCCCTAAGGCAAGCCTCCGAAGGCCCCTGTGGCGGAACTGGTAGACGCGCTCGACTCAAAATCGAGTTCCGCAAGGAGTGCTGGTTCGATTCCGGCCAGGGGCACCATTCTGAACAGACCTACCAACCACTGGCGTAGGCTGACCATTCGGTCCGAGGGTGGATCGTAGGTTTTCGTTCGTGCTAACGACGATCCGCATCGACAACGGCGCTCAGATTGGCCTTCCTGGCTGCCTGCGGCTGTTACGGCCGATCGCGCGGCGCTGCTGTCCTTAGTCGCAATCCTGGGATTCCTGATCGATCCGCCGGATTGTCAGAGAAATTGGCGCGCCATCGCAGACGCGCCAAACTCGTCGCGATCTAGAAGTCCAGGTCGCCGGCACCCATGCCGGGAGCGGTCGGTGGCGATTTCTTCTTTGGAAGCTCAGCGACCATCGCCTCGGTGGTGACCAGAAGGCCCGCCACGGAAGCCGCATCCTGGAGCGCCGCGCGCACCACCTTGGTGGGGTCAATGATGCCCTTCGAGATCAGGTTGCCGAACTCGCCGGTCTGGGCATCATATCCGTAAGCGTATGTCTCCTTGTCCAGGATCTTGCCGATCACGAGCGAGCCGTCCTCGCCCGCGTTGATGGCGATCTGGCGGGCCGGCCATGAAAGCGCTTTCTTCACGATCTCGATGCCGTGGCGCTCATCTTCGTTCTCCGTTTTCACCTTGTCGAGCGCGTTGACTGCACGGAGCAGTGCAACGCCGCCGCCCGGCAAAATGCCCTCCTCTACGGCCGCGCGGGTCGCATGCAGCGCGTCGTCGACGCGGTCCTTGCGCTCCTTCACCTCGACCTCGGTGGCGCCGCCGACGCGGATCACTGCAACGCCGCCCGCGAGCTTGGCGAGCCGTTCCTGGAGTTTCTCACGATCGTAGTCGGAGGTGGTCTCCTCGATTTCGGTCTTGATCTGGGCAATGCGCGCCTGAATGTCGGCCTTCTTGCCGGCGCCGTTGACGATCGTCGTATTCTCCTTTTCGATGCTCGCGTTCTTGGCGCGGCCGAGCATGTTGATGGTCACGCTCTCCAGCTTGATCCCGAGATCCTCGGAGATCGTGTTGCCGCCGGTCAGGATGGCGATGTCCTGGAGCATCGCCTTGCGGCGATCGCCGAAGCCGGGGGCTTTCACCGCCGCGACTTTTAGTCCGCCGCGCAGCCTGTTCACGACGAGGGTGGCAAGCGCCTCGCCTTCCACATCCTCGGCAATGATGAGCAGCGGTTTGCCTGACTGCATGACCGATTCCAGCAGCGGCAGAAGAGGCTGCAGTCCCGACAACTTCTTTTCATGGATGAGGATGTACGGGTCTTCGAGCTCGACCCGCATCTTGTCGGCATTGGTGATGAAGTAGGGCGAAATGTAGCCACGGTCGAACTGCATCCCCTCCACCACTTCGAGCTCGGTGTGCAGCGACTTGGCCTCCTCGACCGTGATCACACCCTCGTTGCCGACCTTCTTCATAGCCTCGGCCAGAAAGCGGCCGATCTCGGCGTCGCCATTGGCTGAGATGGTCGCGACCTGCGCAATCTCGTCGTTCGACGTGATTTTCCTGGAATTTTTCTGGATATCTTCGACCAAAACCTCGATCGCGCGATCGATCCCGCGCTTGAGGTCCATCGGGTTTACTCCTGCAGCGACCGCCTTCGCCCCCTCTTTTACGATCGCCTGGGCCAGGATGGTTGCGGTGGTGGTGCCGTCGCCGACCAGGTTGGAGGTCTTCGACGCCACTTCACGCACCATTTGGGCACCCATATTCTCGAACTTGTCGTCGAGTTCGATCTCCTTGGCGACGGTTACGCCGTCTTTGGTGATACGTGGCGCGCCGAACGACTTCTCGATCACGACGTTTCGTCCTTTCGGACCAAGCGTGACTTTCACGGCATTGGCGAGCATGTCGACGCCCCGCAGCATCTTCTCGCGGGCATCGACCGAGAATTTGACTACCTTGGCAGACATGGTCTTGCTCCCTTTACGATGTCATTGCTTTCTTGCCGACCACATTGGGCCAACGTTCAAGCTGCCTTTCGACCGCCGCTGGCGTGCACCAGCACCCCCATGATGTCGCTTTCCTTCATGATCAGGTACTCGATGCCATCGATCTTGACTTCGGTGCCTGACCACTTGCCGAATAGCACGCGGTCGCCGGTCTGAACGTCGATCGGAATGAACTTGCCGGTCTCGTCGCGTCCTCCTGGTCCGACCGAGACGACCTCGCCCTGTTGCGGCTTCTCCCTGGCGGTGTCAGGGATGATGATGCCCCCGGCGGTCTTCTCCTCGGCCTCGATGCGCTTGAGCACCACCCGATCATGAAGCGGACGGAATTTCATTGTTGTTCTCCCAAAACTGGGAATTTGCGAGCGTATGAAGGGATCGCAGCCATCGATTGGCTGATCCCGGGCCTGCAGTATTGGGCCGCAGTATTGGGCTGCAGTATTCGACCTAGGAGCGTGTCCGAATAGTCGCTGTTCAATTCTGAGCGAGTCTGATTCAACCTTGGGCTATGAGCAAGTATTTTCGCCCCTGGAATATCGATCAGACGCTGCTTCTGCCGCCGAATGTGCAGGACTTCGTGCCGAAAGGCCATGTCTCGCGGTTTATCGTTGAACTGGTGCGGGAGAGCCTCGATCTCAAGGAGATCACGGGCAGCTATGTGAGCGGGCTCGGGCAGCCGCCGTTCGACCCGCGCATGATGGTGGCGCTTCTGCTGCACGGCTATGCGAGTGGGCTGTATTCATCGCGGCGGATCGCGAAGGCCTGCCGCGAACGGAATGATTTTGTAATGATTGTCGCGCTCGATCCGCCGGATTTTCGCACGATCAGCGACTTCCGCAAGCGGCATTTGAAGGCGCTCGGCGCACTGTTCCTGCAGGTTCTGAAGTTGTGCGAGACGGCAGGGCTGGTCAAACTCGGCCATGTCGCGCTGGATGGCACGAAGATCAAAGCGAACGCGTCGAAACATAAAGCGATGAGTTATGAGCGCATGAAGAAACGCGAGGCGGAATTGAAAGCCGAGGTCGCTCGCATGCTGGCGGCCGCTGAGGCGGCGGATGCTCAGGAGGACGAGACTTTCGGCAAAGACAAGCGCGGCGACGAGCTGCCGGATTGGGCTGGCGACAAGCAGAAGCGGCTGGCCAAGATCCAGCAGGCGATGGCGGCGCTGGAGGCCGACGCCAGGCTGGCCGCGGAGGAAGAGCGTCGCATCGAGGCCGAAAAGGAACAGCAGCGCCAAGCCGAAGGCCGCAAGAAGCCGGGCAAACCGGCGGCGCCGGCATCGGACCAGCCTGATCCCAAGTCGCAACGCAACTTCACCGATCCGGAAAGCCGCATCATGAAGTCGAAGGATGGCTTCGTTCAGGCCTATAATGCCCAGGCCGCCGTCGACGCGGGCGCCCAGATCATTGTCGCGCACGAACTGACGCAGTGCGGCAACGATCAGGGCCAGCTGGTGCCCCTGATCGAGGCCATCGAGAACAATCTCGGCCGCAAGCCGGAGCAGGCCTCAGCGGACTCCGGCTACTGCAGCGAATCCAATCTCGAAGCGCTCGAAGCCCACGGCGTCGACGGCTACGTCGCGCCCGGACGCGCCAAGCACCCGACAGCCGCGAACGGAAAAATCGGCGGACCGCTGACCCAACGGATGCGAAAGAAGATCGACGACGGCGGCTTCGAAACACCCTACCGATTGAGAAAGCAAGTGGTCGAACCGGTGTTCGGACAGATCAAACAGGCGCGCGGCTTCCGCCAGTTCCTGTTGCGAGGCCTAGAGAAAGTGCGCGCCGAATGGGCCATGATCTGCACGGCCCACAACCTCCTCAAGCTGTTCACCCTCGCAAAGGCCGCCTGAGCCGACTATCCTGCAATAAATGCCCGGTCGCGACCGCTATCTGGACGGGCTCCTAGGTGGGTCATTTTTGCGCTTCAAGGGGGCGCGGAAAAAATGGCGTCGTGCACGGCGGCGGTCCGGGGGCGAGCCGGATTGCGAGACACCGAGGCGGGTCGATTTCCCTTGGTCGCACCGGCATGGCGGCGGGCTCTCCGGCCGCCGTCAACCAGAGGCGGGCACCCCGAGCCCTTCCCTCGCAGGACCGCCGCAAGGCGATCGTGATCGGCTGACTCCTTATTACTGTTAGAACCAACCGTTCCAGGCTGGCCGCTTGGACATTGGCTGGGCGGATGCTTTTTCGGGCGTTTGCTTGGTGCGATCAGGCGACGGGTCCTTGATTTCCGGGAGTTTTCCTTCCGGTCGTCGCCTCGCCTGCTGTGAACGAACCGCTGCCCAGCGCCGTTCAAGCTGCTCCACGATGTGGCGCGGTATGTTGGGCTGATCCATTTGTCCTCTCCTGATCCGTAGAGGAAGGGCGCATTTGCAGCATAACCGGATGACGGGCCGCCGGTTCCACCCCTTCCCGTCAAATCGCCCGCTTGTTCGGCGCCGGATGCAGGCCGGCACCCCCTTCGATATTGCGCCAATCCGACTGCGCTTCATCGGCGCTTTCGAAAATATGCGCGGCGACGCCCAGCTTCTCCAGGGCTTCGCCGAGCTTGATGCGCAGGAAGCCCGAGGTGGTGTAGCGGGAGACGCCAGAATAAAAGCGCTCGGTCAGGCTGCGCACCATCGCCGAATATTCGTCGAGCCATTCGGGCAGAATCGAAAAATTGTCGTAGTTGACGATCGCGTAGACGCGCCGGTTGAGCCCGCCCAGTCTCGCCTCGACGGCGCGCGCGATTGAATCGATGTCGGCGCGGCTGCGCAGTGCAAAGCGCTCCAGATTGACGAAGAACAGGTTTTGCTGCTCGTCGAGCGTGAAGCGCTGGCCGAGCGGGATCGTCAGCATATCGTTGCGCAGGTCCATCGCACCTGCGATACGCCCCTCTGGCCGGCCGGGATGGGGCGAGCTTCTATCGCTGATTTGCCCGACGGGACAAGAGGATTATTTTCTTAAGACGGACTTGACAGAAAATCACTGATTTGCCCGTCGGGCGGGTTTTCCACTAAGGTCACCCGATGGACATGCTCGTCAAGCTCTATGCGCTGCCGGATTCCCGGCCTGCCTACGATCGATTGCTTAAGGCCGGAGTTGTCATGCGGCGCGCGCTCGCCCCCGAAAAGCACAAGGTCACAGCCTGGGTGCGGAAGGCATTCAGCGAGGCATGGGCCAGCGAAGCCGAGGTCGCCTTCAGCCGCCAGCCGGTCTCCTGCTTCATCGCGGTCCAGCAAAAGAAGATCGTGGGATTCGCCTGCCATGATGCGACCTGTCCCAACTTCTTCGGTCCCACCGGCGTCGACCCGAAGGCGCAAAAAAACGGAATCGGGGAAGCCCTGCTGTTCGCCTGCCTCGAGGACATGCGGCAACAGGGTTTCGGCTACGCCATCATCGGCGGCGTCGGGCCGGCTGACTTTTATTCGAAAGCCGTCGGCGCAGTGGCGATCGAGGGCTCGGAGCCCGGGATTTATCGGGGGCTGCTGTAGGTCCGTAGGGCGGATTGAGCCGACTGCGTCCGCCGCAGCTCGTCGAGCGAACCTGCTTCGGGTCAGCCTTACCTATGCTCTTCAAGTCTTCTAACCCACTTCTTAATTTGGCTCCCGCCTCCTTCAAGCTGCCTTCAAGTGCCGACTTGGCCGCCCTGTATCGCTCTTCATTCGAGAACTCCTGAAACACTACGGCCGGGGCCGCCGAGGGGTGCGGTGCGCCAAGGGCTAGATTGCGGCCCCACGCGGCCAGCCTGGCATCCGAAGGCAGAAGACAACGTTGATCCATGTCAACATCATCCATCCAAGGGAGCCGACGCTTTTTGCGACTACCCTGTTGCGCCTGCGACTTTTCAGGAGGGCCGAGCTTCGCGCGTGAGGTCTTGGGAGGATTTCGCAATGACAACAATGACAGCCGCATCTTCCGGTGGTCCAGCCAAGCAAGAAGGTGCACTGGTTCGGATCGCAATCGGCTTCACCGCGTGGGCGGAGCGCTGGTTTCCCGACGCCTTTATTTTTGTCGCTATTGCCGTCGTGGTGGTCGCGCTCGCAGCACTGATAAACGGGGCTTCGCCGCTTGCTGTCAGTGTAGCCTTCGGCAACGGCTTTTGGAGTCTGATCACCTTCACCATGCAAATGGCCTTCGTTGCTATCGGTGGATACGTGGTCGCTACCTCAGCCCCAGCGCGGCGCCTTATCGGCTGGCTTGCTGATTTGCCCAGCACCGGCACTGGTGCCGTGGGGCTCGTCGCCACCGTGAGCATATTGGCCTCGTTGCTTAACTGGGGGCTCAGCCTGATCCTTGGTGGACTGTTGGTGCTTGCGCTTGCGGCGCGCGGCGAATTGCGGATGGATTACCGCGCTGCAGCGGCTGCGGCGTATCTGGGGCTCGGTGCGACTTGGGCGATGGGGCTGTCTTCGTCGGCAGCGCAGTTGCAGGCAAATCCTGCAAGCTTGCCGAAGAGCCTATTGTCGATCACCGGCGTTATTCCGTTTTCCGAGACGATCTTTCTGTGGCAATCGATGGTGATTACTGCTGCGCTTCTCGTGATTTCCGTCGTCATTGCGGTTCGGTCGGCCCCCGGACCCAACACCGCGGTCACCGCCGAAGCAATGGGGATCGATGCCTCGCGCGAAGACGCGATTGTCGTGGCGCCGCCCAGGCAGCCTGGGGAATGGCTCGAACATTCACCCATCCTTACTATTCTGCTCGCGCTCCTCGCGCTTGGCTGGGTGATCAACGAATTCTCTCGCCAAGATTGGATGATCGCAATTTCCAGCCTCAATACCTACAACTTCATGTTTATCATGCTCGGACTTCTCCTCCATTGGCGGCCGAAGCGATTTTTGGCGGCGGTTGTCAAGTCGGTACCGGCGACGTCCGGCGTGCTGATCCAGTTCCCGTTCTACGGCGCAATCGCCGCCATCCTGACCCAGGCGAAGAATGGTGCAGGCGCAACCGTTTCCGATCAGATCACCCATGCCTTCGTAAGCATGTCTACCCAGCATCTCTATCCGTTGGTGATCGGAATTTATTCGGCGGTCCTGGGTTTCTTCATCCCGTCCGGGGGCGGGAAGTGGCTGCTCGAAGCGCCCTATGTCATGCAGGCGGCCACCGACCTCAAAGTGCACCTCGGCTGGGCTGTACAGGTGTACAATGCCGCGGAAGCATTGCCCAATCTCATCAACCCGTTCTGGATGCTGCCGCTGCTCGGCGTTCTAGGTCTGCGCGCTCGTGACGTCGTGGGTTTCACGTTCCTGCAATTACTCGTGCATCTGCCGGTCGTGCTGTTCTTGCTGTGGGCGCTGGCCTACACGCTAGAATATCATCCGCCGGTGATGCCATGAGAAACGTCCCGACACTTAAGCTCGGAAGAGTTTAGTTCGCCAAATTCACGCCCGCCGCAGGCCATAGCTGGCTCCGATGGCAGCACGCGAAACCATGCCATTGCGGCATTTCCGGCCTGCTTCGTGCTGCTTGGAAAACGGCCTCCTCACCGACCGAGAATTGTTTGGTGGGGATCATCGCCAGGGCGGGCTCGTCGAGTGTGATCGGGCGCACATTCGGTCCGACGGCGGTGGGGTAAGGAAGGTCCATCAGTGATGGAGGAGATCCCCATGACCAAGCAGAATCAGAACCAGAACCGCCAAACCAGCAGGGCAGAACTTAGCCTGGACGAACTCGAAGCCGTTTCAGGCGGCGCCATCACCTGCCGCAAGGCAGGTCGAGATCAACAGGAATACCTGACGTTCAAGCTCGATACGCTGTTGGTGAGCGGCTAATGCCGCATTGGAGCTCGCGTAACGGGCCTCTGTTCAAAACTCGCAAGGAATCCGCCAATTCGGCGGCCTCTAGCGGCGGATTACGCTGACGCTAATCCGCCGCCATCTGCAGGATCTAGCGGTGCTGGCGATCGGTGCGACGCGCGATGCCGAAATGATCGCAAGCCACCGCGGCATTCCCGCCGCGCGGCCGCGGGCGATCAAGGCCGACATTGTCAGGAATTTTGCCGACCGCGATCTCTCGATCGATGCCGTCGCGCTGCGCAACGGCATCACACCGCGCTACGTCAGCATGCTGCTCGAGAGCGATGCGACGACGTTTTCCGAATTCGTGCTGGCCCAGCGGCTGCATCGGGCGCATCAGATGCTGACCGGCCAACGATGGTCGAACCGAACCGTGAGTTCGGTTGCGTTCGATGCGGGTTTTGGCGACCTGTCCTATTTCAATCGGACCTTCCGCCGGCGCTATGGCGCGACACCCTCCGACGTCCGCAACAAGGCGCGAGGCGAGCAATGAGGCTTGGGTACTCGAACGGCGGAAGAGCTTCATCATCTTGTTCGCAAGCGCGCCACGTCCGGCGGACGGCCTGCTCGATGCAGAAAACAACCCAATGTTGCAATGGAGCCACAGCCAGTTCGTTCCGGCTGTGACTATGATGCGACGGCGGGGCCTTGGATTCGGAGGGCGTCTTCCTGGCGGCAGATCGGACATCGCCAGCACTGGGAATGCCGGACTGGGAATGTAGTGGGAATGAAACAGGTTGTTCTGGCCGGCACGGTGCTGCTGGCGACGGCGATCGGCGCTAACGCTGCCGATCTCCCGGTCAAGGCGTTCTTCAAGGCGCCGCCTGTGCCTTCCTGGAGCTGGAGCGGCTTCTACGCCGGCGTCAACGCCGGGTACTGCTTTGGCAACGATACCTTCGACGAGAATTTTGTCGGCGCCGCCCAGCTCCCGGGCGTCGGCCATGTTCTGCCGCGCGGGGCGGTGGCCGGCGGTCAGCTCGGCTACAACTGGCAGTTCGGTCATGTGGTGTTTGGCGTCGAAGGCGACGGCCAGTGGACCGGTCAGCGGGATACCGGCTGCGGCGGCCTCGAATGTGTTCTCAACTTCAACGGCGAGGTCGGCGCCTTTTCGATGCGCCATGAGCTCAATTGGTTCGCGACCGCGCGCGGCCGGGTGGGCTTGGCCAACGAGGGCTACCTGATCTATGCCACGGGCGGCGCGGCGTGGGCCGGCGTGCGCGAGACGGCGATGGGCCAGCTCGATGACGCGCGAGGCGAAGTCGCCGTGAACAATGTGCTGAGCGGCTGGGCGCTGGGCGGCGGCATCGAGGCGCGGCTGTGGGCAACTGGAGCGCCAAGGTCGAGTATTTGCATCTCGACTTCAACGGCACGAGCACGACGAGCCACATCGTCGGAGGACCCGTCGCCGGCGTCAGCTTTGATGTCATGAGTTTGGCCAAGACCCGCGTCACCGACGACATCGCCCGCGTCGGTCTGAACTACGGATTCTGGAACACGCCGGCGGTGGCCCCGGCGCCGGTCGATCCATCGGCCGCGGCGTGGCGCTGGACCGGCTTCTATCTCGGCATCAACGGCGGCTATGGCACCGGCAACACCACGTTCCAGCAATACAATTTCATCGATCCTGCGGTGCTGCCGCCGGGACCCGGCATCACCAATAACGTCTCCTCGTTTGCCCCCCAGAAGCTCGGACCGCGGGGCGGCCTGGTTGGCGGCCAGGGCGGTTTCAACTGGCAGATCGAGCATGTCGTTGTCGGCGTCGAGGGCGACGCGCAATGGACCAATCAGGATGATGTCGGCTGCGGCCAGGCTTGCATCTCCGGCGATCGCGAGGCTCAACAGCTCAACTGGTTTGCAACGGCGCGTGCGCGCCTCGGCTGGGCCAACGACGGCTATCTGCTGTACGTGACCGGCGGCGGCGCCTGGGGCGAGATCGAACAAACCAGCACGATGGTGTCCAGCGACGTTTTCACCTTGCATTCGAAGCAGACCCGCAGCGGCTGGGTCGGTGGTGGCGGCATCGAGGCCCGGCTCGTCGGCAACTGGACCGTAAAGGCCGAATATCTCCATATCGATCTCGGCAGCACGACCAATTCGCTCGCGGTCGCCGACATTTTCTATAACTCTTTCTCGGTCAAATCCTCGTTCCGCGACGACATCTTCCGCGCCGGCTTGAACTACAAGCTGGGTGCAAACTAGAGCCTGTCCTCAATTAGCGGATTCCCAAGAGGTTCCCCAAGTGATTCATGGGAGGTCAACTTGATTCGGAGTTGACTGAATGCGCCGTTACGCCCTTCGCGACGATCAATGGGACAGGATCAAGGATATTTTGCCGGGACGTGAGGGTCACGTCGGCGCGACGGCCAAGGATAATCGGCTGTTTGTAGAAGCAGTTCTCTATCGTTATCGCGCCGGCATGCCCTGGCGGGATCTGCCGGAACGTTTTGGCGACCCGATCAAGATTCACACCCGATTTTCGCGCTGGGCGAAGAGCGGGGTATGGAAGAAGATGTTCGAGATGCTGGCTGCCGACGCGGACAATGAATACGCCATGATCGACAGCACGATCGTACGCGCGCGCCAGCACAGTGCCGGCGCCCAAAAAAAGACGGCGAAGACCAGGCGATCGGGCGCAGCAAAGGCGGGTTGAGCACCAAAATCCATGCCATGGTCGATGCACTTGGCAATCCGTTGGCGTTCCTGCTGACCGCAGGGCAAGCCCACGATTTGGAAGGCGCTGCCGCGCTGCTGCCTCAGATGCAGGCCGATACCTTGTTGGCGGACAAGGCCTTCGATGCCGATCTACGTGTCATCGAGCCTCTGCTTGCGGCAGGAAAAACGCCGGTGATCCCGCCCAAGAGCAATCGAAAGCTCCAACGCGCCTACGACAAGGAACTGTACAAAGCGCGCCACCTCATGGAAAACCTCTATTGCAAGCTCAAACAGTATCGAGCCATAGCCACCCGCTACGATAAGACCGCCAGAAACTTTCTCGCCGCAGTCCATCTCGCCGCCGCAGTCATTTGGCTCAATTGAGGACAGGCTCTAGATCGTTTTCACGCGAAGGCCTGCCCCGCACTTGAACCGGGGGCAGGTTCTCGCCCGTGTCGTCTGCGGTGCATGACGACCGACATAACAGCGAACCGTCTCACCCGATCTCCTTCGGCACCACCATCTCTACCTGCGGCTGCCCCGCCACCGACGTCACCGCGAACGCCCGCGGCTTCGTCAGCACCTCCGGCTGCAGGATCTGGTCGAGCTGCTCGCGCGTCAGAAGCTTCTTTTCCAGCACCAGGTCGTACACGCTGGCGCCCGTGACCAGCGCCTGCTGGGCGATCTCGGTGGCGTTGGCATAGCCGATATAGGGGTTGAGCGCGGTCACGATGCCGATCGAGTTTTCGACCCCGCGGCGCAGATGCTCGCGGTTGGCGGTGATGCCGCTGACGCATTTCGTCGCCAGGGTCAGGCAGCCGGCGCGCAGATGATTGACGCTCTTGAACAGGCTGTGGGCGATGATCGGCTCGAACGCATTGAGCTGCAACTGGCCGGCCTCGGCGGCAAAGCTCACGGTGACGTCGTTGCCGATCACCTCGAAGGCGATCTGGTTGACGACCTCGGGTATCACCGGGTTGACCTTGCCCGGCATGATGCTGGAGCCGGCCTGCATCGGCGGCAGGTTGATCTCGCCCAGGCCGACGCGCGGGCCCGACGACAGCAGCCGCAGATCGTTGCAGGTCTTCGACAGTTTCACCGCCACGCGCTTGAGCACGCCGGAGAGCTGCACGAACGCACCGCAGTCCTGGGTCGCCTCGATCAGGTTCGTCGCGGTCACCACCGGAATGCCGGTGACCGAGCGCAAATGCCGGCAGACCAGCCCGGCATAGTCCGGGTGCGAGTTGATGCCGGTGCCGATCGCCGTCGCCCCCATGTTGATTTCGCAGATCAGAAGCACCGCCTCCTTCAGCCGCTGCTCGTCCTCGCCCAGCATCACCGCATAGGTCGAGAACTCCTGTCCCAGCGTCATCGGAACCGCGTCCTGCAACTGGGTGCGGCCCATCTTGATGATGTCCCTGAACTCATCGGACTTGTGTTCGAAGGCCTCGCGCAGCACCGCCATGGCTTCGACCAGCCGCATGATGCCCGAATAGCCTGCGATCTTGAGCGCCGTCGGATAGACGTCGTTGGTGCTCTGGCTCATGTTGACGTGCTCGTTGGGATGCAGAAACTTGTAATCGCCCTTCGGCCGGCCGAGCAGCTCCAGCGCGCGGTTCGCGATCACCTCGTTGGCGTTCATGTTGGTCGAGGTGCCGGCGCCGCCCTGGATGACGTCGACCACGAATTGCTCGTGCCATTTTCCGGCCCGCACTTCCTCGGCGGCGGCGACGATGGCATCGGCCAGCGTGGCATCCAGTAGCCCGAGCTCCCGGTTGCTCTTCGCCGCCGCCAGCTTGATCGAGGCCAGCGCCGCGACGAGATCCGGATAGATCGAGATCGGGGTGCCGCTGATCGGAAAATTCTCCACCGCGCGGAGCGTGTGGACGCCGTAGTAAGCGTCCGCCGGTACATCCCGGTCACCCAAAAGATCGTGTTCGCGTCGCGTGCCCATCGCAAGCCCCTTCGTCGGGTGTTCGTGAGCTCCCGATAAGATCAGGAAGGGGCGATCTTTCCAAGCCTGGTGAAACGTGACCGTCGGGAGATGCGCGGGCTTTGGCGCGCCGGCGGCGAGGCGGTCACGATGCGCCGCCGGGATTTACGACGAATTCTGCGATCAACCCGGCCAGCCGTCATTCACTCCGCATCGAACAATCTGATCCTGGGCATATCGAGCTTCACCGGCTCGGCCGCGAAAGTTTGCGCCGGCTCGGTTTGCTCGACGTCACGCTGCTCCTGCTCCTGCCGCTGCAGGTACCGGCGCTTCTCGCGCTTCTCGGCCCATTGCTGGCGGCGGTCGGCACGGCGCTTCTCTGCGCCCGCCCGCTTCATGTCGACGTCGCGGACCTTTGCGGATGAGTCTTCGGGTAAAGCGGCCTCTGCACGTGCTGGAGCTTGTGCGGCTGGCGCCACGGCCGGCTGCTGCGCCGCGGCCTTCGAAGTGTTCGCCGGTTCTGTCTGAGTTTGCTGTGGTTGGTTCTCTACGGGCGCCGCGACAACAATGGGATTCGTTGCCGCCGCCTGCGTCGCAGCGAGATACGACACCGGCTCCGAGGGCGCTGCGATCACAGGTATCGGCCGCGCCGACATGCGTTGCTCCAGCCTGCTCATCTCGGTGCCATTCCTGGACGGATGCGGGCTGACGATGTTGGCCATCAGCAGGCCGCCGCCGAGGCCCGCAACGATGGCCGCGATCACGGTTCCCGCTCCCGCGAAATAAGCTGTCGATATGCGCATGGTTCGGCTCCTTCGAGCGGGCAACGTCCGGGGCCGACCGATGTTCCGATGCGAAAGAGAGCGCGCGCTGGAACCCGGTGAACTGCTGTCATCGCGATGCCGATCCCGCGCGGGCGCGCGTCGATACGTTCGGATTCAGCTTTCAGGAAACAGCGGCGTGGCGGCTTCAGCCGCTCAAATCATCGCGGCGACTTTTTCCAGCCCGATGATGCGGGCGAGCGAGCGCACTTCGCTCTTCTGGTCTTCGCGGAGCTGGAACAGCAGCGGCATTGCCGCCGATTTCAATTGCTGGACTTCTTCGGAGTCGGGATCGATCGGCACGCCGGTGGCGCCCGGGTCGACCTGCCGCTTGGCGTGGATCTTGCGGGCGACGGCGCGCAACGCGCTCTCCACCGGCGGCCAATAGGATTCCTGCGCCGAGGACAATTTCAGGCGTTCCTTGATGCCGGCGATCTGCACGTCGCTCAATAGCGCGTAGGTCTTTTGCGGCTGCGGCTTGCTGGCGGCCTTCGGCTTCGGCGCCGCGGCCGGGTCGGCCAGCTTCGGCATGACGTTGTCGGCGGGCGCGCTGGAGGCATAGGCCTGGCCCAGCGGCTCGGTCAGCAGCACAGATTGAGGTTGGGCTTGGGCTTGAGGTTGGGTCTGGGCTTGCGGCTCGGCTTGAGCCTGAACCTGTGCCTGAATTTGGGTTTGCGGCGGTTCGAACGACGCCAGCGCCAAAGCGGCGATGGCAAGCCGGTCCTTCTTAGCTTCCTTGTTCGAAACAAGGGGCTTGTCGATCACCGCGGAAGCCACCTCGTATCGCGCCGCCGATACGCTGTCGCGGCCGAGAATACTGGTGGCGGCGGCGCCGACCAGGAGGAAACAGGTCAGCGCGACGAGGGTAATGGCTCTGGTCAAAAAGGTCTCCATTCGCGTCGACCGCCTCGGCCTACCCTCGAAAACTGGATGCCAATTAAGGCTTTACCATGCCGCTGAAGGGGTCACGGCATGGGGAAAGAGCTGAAAATCGTGCTGAAGCAACCGGAAATCAGGCCGCCGCGGCCAGATCATAGGCATCCTGGATATCCGCGACGATTTCGTGCGCTTCCCATACCGCGCCCGGCGCGACCGAGCGCAGGCTGACAGTCCAGTTGGTCCTGCGCGTGCGGGGCGTGCTGACGATGTCGAATTCGACGCTGCGGCACATCGGATGCCGCTGCAGGGCGTAGAACACCCGGGTCTTGAGTTCATCGATTGTCGCCGGGGTTTTTGCAAAAAGCGCCTCGAAATCCATCTCGCATCCCCTTCTCTGTCGGGCGGTCCGGCGGTGGCGGCGGACCATCCTCCGGGACTATTGTTGGGGCTGCCGTAGTTAACGGCGCGTTAAGGCCGCGCAGCCTCGATAAGGCGCGAACCGCGCCGCGGAACGGTTTTGGATGGCGGGATCTACACATCAGAGCACGACGGTCGCGGCGGCAACGCCGTCGGTCCGCACCGCCGTGCTGGCGGCCACCACCGTCTCGATCGTCACGCTGTTGATTGCGACCTTCGAATTGACGATGGCGGACTGGCCTTCGAGCTTTGTCTTGCTCGGCATCCTGCCGCTGGTCGCCTTGATGTTTTTCGGCTGCGGCCTGTGGTCGGCGACATTGCTGATCCGGGTCCGCCGCGGCGGTGTGAAGTTCGCGGCACCGTTTTTCATTTGCGCGCTGACGCTTGCGATCCTCGCCTGGGCGCCGCTGCAGCAGATCGCGTTACAGCGAAATTTCGACTGGCACCGCGCTGAGCGCGAACGGATCGTGGCGCGGGTCGAGGCCGGCGATCTCAAGCCCAATGTCGATAGCAACGAAAACCTGATCGCGCTCGGCGACGACGCGCCGAATGTTTCCGCAGGCGGTAACGACATCGTCGTCGACCAGACCGACCGGGGCACCTATGTGCTGTTCCTGACCTCGCGCGGCCTGAAGCACACTTTCACCGGCTTCCTGCACGTGCCGTCCGGCGGCGATCCGAAAAAATTCTTCGAGTTCGACGACAAGCCGCCGGCCCGGCTCGTCCGCTACGGCAAGGATTGGTATTTCGTGGCGAACTAGCGCAACTTATACCAGCTTGTTCAGTCGTCGTCGCCCGGCTTGACCGGGCGATCCAGTACTCCGTGTCGCGCACGGTAGTCACGACTGACGCCGCGGCCTACTGGATGCCCCGCTTGAAGCGGGGCATGACGGTGAAAGTCGAAATCGAACGCTTCTCTAGCCAAGTTTTACGCGCGCGCTAGCGGCTTGATATTCTGCAACCGTCCGCGCCACGAGTTCATCGACCGACAGCACCTCGGTCACACCCGAGGTCGCATGGCCGGCGCTCCAGATGTCGCGCCAGCGTTTCGGGCGGTTTTCGCGGGCGCCGATGTCGATGTCCTTGCCGATATCGATCGCGCCGCGCTGCGGCAGATCGTCGGGGTCGAGGCCCGCCGCCTCGATCGACGGCCGCAGCATGTTGGTCTGCAATCCCGTGAACGCGGTGGTCAGCAGAATATCGTCGGCGCTGCTTTCGACCAGCATCGCCTTGTATCTGATATCCGCCATGCTTTCGCGCGTGGCGATGAATTTGGTGCCCATGTAGGCGAGATCGCAGCCGAGCGCCTGCGCCGCACGGAGCGCGTGGCCGTCGCCGATGCCGCCCGCGAGCACCACCGGCCCGTCGAAGAACGCCCGCACCGCGCGCACGAACACGAACGGGTTGAGCCAGCCGGTCTGGCCGCCCGCGCCCGCCGTCAAGAGCACCAGCCCGTCGGCGCCGGCGGCCACGGCGCGCTCGGCGTGGCGGATGCTGGCGACATCGGCGAAAACCACCGCGCCGGCATCGTGCAGCGGCGCCAGCACCGGCGCCGGCGATCCGACCGAGGTGATGACGATCTCCGGCCGGTGCCGCAGCAACACCGCTAGATCCTGCGCGAGCCGCGCGTTGGAGCGATGCACGATCAGGTTTGCGCAAACCGGCGCCGCGGGCGTGCCGCTTGCATCCGAATGCTGGCGCAGCCGCTGGTCTATCTCGCCGAGCCAGCCATCGAGCTCCTCGGGGCTGCGGCAATTCACCGTCGGGAATGAACCGATCACGCCGTTGCGGCAGGCGGCCGCCACCAGCTCGACCCCGGAGACGAGGAACATCGGTGCAGCGATCAACGGCAGGCTGAGCCGGTCGCGGAAGCGCGAAAGGGGATCGGCGGTTGGCAAAGGGCTTCTTCCCGGCTTGAGCAGCGGCTTTTGTGTGCTAGCGTTGCGGTCAACTTTGGCACGATCAAACGCCGAAGACAAAGCGACACAAGCGGGAGGACGAGAGAATGAGCAATCCGCTCTATGCGTTTCCATCGACCTGCGAACAGACGTTGCGGGCGCTGGCGCGCTACCCGCAGCGCACCGCGTTCAGCTGGCCGGGCGGATCGATCAGCTATCAGGGCGCGACCGACCTGATCGGGCGGATCCAGAAAATGTTCATGCAACTCGGCTTTGCGCCCGGCACGTGCGTCGCGTTTTTGACCGCCAACCGCGCCGACACCTGGTGCGCGGGCGTCGCCGCGCAATTATCGCAGCTTGCGATCACCTGGCTGCATCCCCTGGGATCGCTCGACGATCAACTGTTCCAGATCGAGGATTCCGAGGCGCAGATGCTGGTGATCGACGGCGTCACGTTCCGCGATCGCGGCGGCGATCTCGCCGCCAAGGCGCTCGGCGTGAAAACCGTCTTTACGCTCGGCCCCGCCAATTACGGCGTCGACCTGTTGCAGGCGATCGAGACCGCCGGCCACGCGAGCCCGCGCTGTTTCGCCGGCCCCGACGATATCGCGACGCTGAATTATACCGGCGGCACGACCGGCAAATCCAAGGGCGCGCTGCGTTACCACCGCGAATATGGCGGCTTTGCCAGTGCGATCCTGGCCGACTTCGAAATTCCGGAGACACCGCGCTATCTCACGGTGGCGCCGATCAGCCATGTCGCCGGCACCAAGGTGCTGCCGACGCTGATGCGCGGCGGCACCGTGCATATGCTCAAGGGGTTCGATCCCGAGGCGGTGTTCAAGACCATCGCGCGCGAACGCATCAACTTCACGCTGTTCGTGCCGACCATGATCTATGTGATGCTGGATCACCCTGCGCTGGACAAGACCGATCTGTCCTCGCTGGAATTGCTGCTTTATGGGGCGTCGGCGATGTCGCCGAGCCGGCTGGTCGAGGGCATCGAGCGGTTCGGGCCGGTGTTCTCGCAACTCTACGGCCAGACCGAATGCTATCCGGTCTCGGTGCTGCGCAAGGCCGACCACGATCCCAAGACGCCGGAACTGTTCCTGTCCTGCGGATTCCCGATCGCCGCCTGCCAGGTCAAGATTCTGGACAATGACGACCAGGAGGTCGCGACCGGCGAGGCCGGCGAGATCTGCGTGCGCGCCTCACACGCGATGGCGGAATACTGGAAACGGCCCGAGCAGACCGCGGAGACGCTGAAGAGCGGCTGGCTGCATACCGGCGACATCGCTCGCGCCGACGAGCGCGGCTACATGTTTATCCTCGACCGCAAGAAGGACATGATCGTCTCCGGCGGCTTCAACATTTTTCCACGCGAAATCGAGGATGTGTTGTCGCAGCACGCCGACGTCGCCATGGTCGCCGTCGTTGGCGTGCCCGACGACAAATGGGGCGAGGCCGTTACCGCCGTGATCGTCGCGCGCGACGGCACGAGGCCGAACGCGGACGAACTGATCAACCTCGTCAAAGCGAAGAAGGGTTCGGCGCACGCGCCAAAGCACATCAAGTTCGTCAAGGAGCTGCCGATGACCGGCGTCGGCAAGGTCGACAAGAAGGTGCTGAAGGCAGGCTTCTGGGTCGGCCGCGAGCGGATGGTGGGGTAGCGCTCGCGTGTCCCGGACGCGGTGCAGCGCCTCTTAGCGCTGCTCCGCAGAGCCGGGACCCACAGTGCCGCTTGCTGGGTCCCGGATCAGCAGCGCACCACGCCGCAAGAGCGGCGCGCTGCGCAGCATCCGGGACACGAGCGTGTCGCTCACCCCCGCAATTGATCGACCGGCTCATCCAGCGACATCGAATTGTAGACAACCAGCTTTGGCATTGATGGCTCCTTCCGGGGTTTGGTGATCGATCGCCCACAAAAATTTTGCGATCACCGCACTTCGGGCAAATGCTCGTTCCGGCTTTCCACCCAGCGCAGCGATCCTGGCGTCGTCAGCATTTCGCCGGACTCCAGCAGCGTCTTGATTCCGGAAAGAATCATCGGCCAGCCGCCATAGAGCTGGTTGTTGGCGCCTTCGCGCAATTGATCGTGGGTGACGGTGAGCCGGCAGGAATCGCCGATCGGCTCGATCTCCCAGGTCACCCGCGACGTTCCCTCGCCTTTGACGTCCTCGCCCCAGACCGCCCGAAAACTCTGCACCAGCCGGCGCGGCGGATCGATCTCGAGATTCTCGCCCTCGAAGATCAAATGGCCGTGGCCACGCCCTTCGTAGCGCGAGCCCGGCGCCCAATCCGACGTGACGACGGCGCCAAAAGTGTATTTGCTCCGCATCTCGGTGTCGGTGATGGCCTGCCAGAGCCGTTCGGGCGTGGTCTTGATGTAGATTTCGAAAACCTTCTCCATCGTCTTCTCCAATGTGCGCTTCAGGTCGCTTAAATCCGCGACCCAGGGTTCGGCGTATTTGCTGACCCAGCGGTCGTGGACCAGCCGGATCGGCACGGGGTTCAGGAAGTGCAATTTCTCGCGCCCGCGCCGCTTGCTCACAACGAGACCGGCCTCCTCGAGCAACTTCAGGTGCTTCATCACACCGAAGCGGGTCATTGGCAGCCGCGCCTCGAGTTCACTCAGCGTCTGGCCATCCCGCTTGAACAATTCGTCGAGCAGGCTGCGACGCGTCGGGTCCGCAAGAGCTCTGAACACAGCATCCATGGGGCGAAGAATAGGTGACCATTTGGTCACATGTCAAGCCCGATGCGTCGGCCCAGCCCTTGCCGCCGACGGCAGGACACCTCGCCAGTTTATGTTACAGAAAGTCCCGCCTGGCAGCGCATCGCGTGACTTCGATGCGTTACCGCTTCTCGATCACGAGGCTCTGGACCGCACGGCCGAAATAGCCGTGCTGGTCGGCAAGCCGCGACATCGCCAGCCCCGCGCCGTCGGGGCCGATCCAGCATTCGCCATCGAGCAGTATCCACTCGCCGACCGGCTGCCGCGCAAAATTGACGCTGAGGTCGGCGTTGATGAAGGTCCATTGCCGGAAATCCAGCGCGGACGAAGTGCCGTTGGAAAAGTCGGCCGCGACCACGGCGCGCATCGCCTGCGAGATCGGCGATCCCGCGATCAGCGGCTGGTCGATCCGAAACCAGATCGCGGCGGGGCCGACCATGCCGAAGCGGCCATGGGCGGCGCGCATCGAAATGCACTTCGTGAACGGACTGCCGGCATTGTCGGCAGGTTCGACCATCGATTGATCGGGCCCCGGCAGTTCGAGCGGCAAATCCGCGATCTCCGGCGGCAACGCCAGCGACTGCGTCTTGATCTTCAGCACGGTCGCGCCAACCACGACAACGCCATCGGCGAGCAGTTTGATCGCGCAAAGCTGGATCTTGCGGCCCTCGCGCAAGATTTCGCGCTCGATCGTCAACGGCGCCACCGGCACGGGGCGCATCAGATCGATGGTGACGCGTGCAATCTGCATCGGCACCGGCGACGGTATCGCCTCGGCCGCCCACACCACCAGCGCCGCCGGCGCCGAACCGTGCTGCATGCGCGGATCCCAGGGGCCAGCCGCGTCGGGGCTGGTGACGACGCGATCGCCGTCGACGTGAAAGATCGGATCCATCAAGCGGGCATCACTTGGTGCCGAACATCCGGTCACCCGCGTCGCCGAGACCCGGCAGGATGTAGCCGTGGTCGTTCAGCTTTTCGTCGACGGCCGCGGTCCAGACCGGGATGTCCGGATGCTCCCGCTGGAAATGCGCAATCCCTTCGGGCGCGGCCAGCAGGCAGACGAACCTGATGTCACGGGCGCCCCGCGATTTCAGCAGGGCTGCGGCCGCGCACGCGGAATTGCCGGTCGCAAGCATCGGATCCATCAGGATCGCCATGCGATCCGACAGATCCTGCGGCGCCTTGAAATAATACTCGACCGCCTGCAGGGTCTTGGGATCGCGATAGAGCCCGATATGCGCCACACGCGCCGACGGGACCATGGCCAGCATGCCATCCAGAAATCCGACGCCGGCGCGCAGGATCGGCGCCAGCGTCAATTTCTTGCCGGCGATCATCGGCGCCTTCATCGGCATCAGCGGCGTCTCGATATCCACCATCTCGAGCGGCAGATCGCGCGTGACTTCATAACAAAGCAGCATCCCGATCTCGTTCGTGAGTTCGCGAAAGCTCTTGATCGAACGGTCACGCTCCCGCATCAGCGTGAGCTTGTGCTGGATCAGGGGATGGTTGACGACGTTGAGCTTGCTGGCTGCCATGCCGGTCTTTGTGGCACAGGGGTCGCGTGCGCATCAAGTGGCACCAGGTCTCTACTGGCGTTGGTGCGCAGCGCGCAAGCGGTGCGCTGCTGATCCGGGATCCATCATGTTTGCGGAGCTGTGGGTCCCGGCTCTGCGGAGCAGCCATAGCGCGTCGAAGACGCGCGTAAACGCGCTTATGCACGCTGCACCGCGTCCGGGACACGATACGTCACAGCGCGGGGTCGATGGCCTCGGCGTATTCCTTTTTGAACCGCGCGATCAGTTCGGCGGCGGGCAGCACCTTGGCGACACTGCCGACGCCCTGGCCTGAGCCCCAGATTTCCTTCCAGGCCTTTGGCTTTGCCCGTTCGCCCGACGCGTCGGTGCCAAAACTCATTTTCGACGGATCCGAGGTCGGCAGGTTTTCCGGATCCATGCCGGCGGCGACGATCGACGGCTTCAGGTAATTGCCGTGCACGCCGGTGAACAGGTTCGAATAGACGATGTCTTCCGCACCCGCCGCCGTGATCATCTGCTTGTAGCCTTCCACCGCATTGGCTTCCGCGGTGGCGATGAAGGCGGAGCCGATATAGGCGAAGTCGGCGCCGAGAATCCGCGCGGCGCGAATGGCGCGGCCGGTAGCGATCGCGCCCGACAGCGCGATCGGACCGTCGAACCATTGCCGCGTCTCAGCGACAAAGGCGAACGGCGAAATCTCGCCGGCATGGCCGCCGGCGCCGGCGGAGACCAGGATCAGGCCATCGGCGCCCTTCTCGACCGCCTTGTGCGCGAACCTCTGATTGATCACGTCGTGGAACACGATGCCGCCCCAGCCATGGGCCGCCTGATTGAGCTCCTCGCGCGCGCCGAGCGAGGTGATCATCATCGGCACCTTGTGTTTCTCGCAAACCGCAAGGTCGTGATCGAGCCGGTTGTTCGACTTGTGCACGATCTGGTTCACCGCGAAGGGCGCCGACAGCCGGTCGGGATGCGCCTTGTCGTGGGCGGCGAGTTCTTCCTTGATCCGCGCGATCCATTCGTCGAGCAGCGCCGCCGGCCGCGCGTTCAGCGCCGGGAACGATCCGACCACGCCGGCCTTGCATTGCGCGATCACCAGGTCGGGCACGGAAATGATGAACAGCGGCGCACCGATGACGGGAACCGACAGACGCCCCTTGAACAAGGAAGGCATGGACATTCGAAGAGTTCCTTCAGGTTAGTCAGCGGAGTGAGGCGTTTGGCCCTGGGGATGTCAGACATCATACCAACTAGCCAATCTTTCCACTGTCAAGTATTGCGTTTTGACGCTGGATCATGAACTGGTTGGATCATACCCTACTGGCACAGCGCCCGGATCACGTAATTCTCGGTCTTGCAGTCGCCCGGCTCGCGTTTGCGGCCCGGCAGGAACACTTTCGGCGAGCATTTTTCGGCTGCATCGGTGTCGAGGCTCTTGCCTTCCTTGTAGCCCTTGCTCTGACAGAGCCTGTCGGCGCCGGCCTTGCAGTCCGGTGCGCCGTTGGTGGCCACCACGCACGCCGCGCGCCCGGTCACCATCAGCGACGGCTTCGCCATGTTCGACAGGCTTTCGCCGGCATCCTTTGCGCGGGCGTTGAGATCGTCGATGGTCTCGCCTGGGCTCTTCATTTTCGGCAGGATCGCGAGCGATTTCTCGAACAGTTTTCCCATTTCATTGATCAGGCCCGGATTTTCCTCGCGCGCCGCTGGCGGCGGGGCGGGCTCGATCTGCTGCGGTGCCGGCTGCTCGGGCACCGGTTGCTGCGCCGGCGACTGCACGCCGAGCGAAGACGGCGGCACGGCCTGCGGCCAGGAGGCCACCGGGGCGATCATCAGCATCGACAACGCCAGGCCCGCGGTCGCGACCTGCGCCGCGAACGACCTGAAGAGAATGTCGATTCGATCGAGCATGTTGGCCAACGTAACCTGAAGGCCCGGACCCGGCAAAGCTGCTTCCGGCTTAGATCAACCGGAACGCGATGTAGAATCCGAGCACGAGCACCGCAGCCCCGAGCGCTACCCACAGACCCAGCCGCTTTTCCAGCTCGGCCCGAATGACGTCGCCGTAGCGGTTGAGCAGGACCGCGACCACGAAGAACCGCCCGCCGCGTGCGACAATCGAGCACAGGATAAACAGCCCGATGTTGTAGCCGGCGAAACCCGAGGTGATGGTGACGAGCTTGTAGGGGATCGGAGTCAGACCCTTCACGAGGATGATCACCGCGCCCCATTGAGCATACGACGCGCGAAAGGCGTCGACCTTGTCGCTGAGGCCGTAGAGCGTGATCAGCCAGTGCCCGATCGAGTCATAGAGCAGCGCGCCGATCGCATAGCCGAGCAAGCCGCCCGTCACCGACGCGACGGTGCAGATGGTGGCGAACCACCATGCCCGCTTCGGCCGCGCCAGCGACATCGGCAGCAGCATGATATCGGGGGGGACCGGGAAGAAGGAACTTTCGGCAAAGGCTACGGCTGCCAGAATCCAGAGCGCGTAGGGCTTGTCGGCGGCGTCGATACACCAGTCGTAAATTCGTCTCAGCATGGGCGCGATGAACCATCATCGGGCGCATTTGTCCATGGCGGTCAATGAGGGATTTTGAGGCTTCTTGCAGCGTTTTCGAGCGAAAGCCGCGCGCTTAGCGTCGCTTGCGCAGGCGGTTTTCGAGCGCGACAATTCGCCGCCGCACTTCCGGGGTAGCGGGGACCGCGGACAGTTTCACCGTCGACTTCGGCAGCTTCTCGGCAATGCCCATCAGGCGTTCCCGCCGCTCCATCTCGCGCCAGACGTCCTCGGGCCTTACCCCGGCCGACGCCCATAGCACGGTCAGATTATAGAGCAGGTCGGCGCTCTCGCGGACCACGGCGTCGGTCTTGCCGTTGACGGCGTCGATCACGACTTCGATGGCTTCCTCGGCGAGTTTCTTGGCCATCTTGGCCGGGCCGCGCTGAAACAGCCGGGCCGTGCGCGACGTTGTCGGATCGAGATCCTTGGCCGCGATCACCGCTTGATAAAGCCGCCCGAGCGAATCACTCATTGCTCGAACCTAATCGAAACTCATGGCCAGCGTGTTAACGGCCGGTTTGACAACCAAAAAAATCCACCGGCCGGAACAGCCGGTGGATTCGTTTTTCCTAAAATTTCGTCGTTACCAGCCGGCATTGGGATGGCCGCGGAAATACGGCACGGACGCTTTGGAGCCGTAGTAGCCGCCACCATAATACGGGCCACCCCCGTAATATACCGGGCCGCCGTAGTAGGTCGGGCCGCCGCCGTAATAACCATAGCTGTCATAATAGTCGCGGCGGTCCTGGGCCGCGGCAATCGCCAGACCCGTTCCGACGATCCCGGCAAAGGCCGCCGCGGCCGCAGCACCGCCGCCGCGATAATATCTGCGGCGCGCGCTGATGTCGGTCGCACCACTGGTCCCCGTCGCGGCCGTGATGCCCTTGCCTGAAGGTGCCGAGCCCGCGAACGCCATCGACGGTTCAACCGCCGTCAGCGCGGCCGCCACAACCGTCGCCACCGCGCAGGCGCGGCCAATCGATGAAAACACAGCCTTTCGCGCAAACATCACATTATCCTCCGTGGTCGCATGGCCCGACAGGCCTTCGATAGCTAACCACTGCGCCGATGTTAGGTTCCCCATTCCGAATGGGAGCTGAACGATCTCTGGCGGAATCGTGGCAGTCATCGACCATTCAGACTGGATGCGGCAAAATGCGCGCCTTCGGCGCTTGTAATGACGCGCGCGATGTCGTGAAACAGATATAGCCGGCGCGGCAACTTGCCCCACCCCATGCTGACGTAAGCCCGATGCGCGTAATCCGGACCACAGCCATCCGCTCGATCCTCGCCGCGCTGATCGGCCTATGCTCCATCGTGTGCGGCGATCCGAACCAGAGCCTGGCCGCCGACGAACCGCGGCCCCCGATCGCGATCCAGTTTTCGCTCGATCGGCCGATCGAGGCGGGCGCGGCCCCGTTCATACTGGCGTCAGCCCGCGGTCTGTTCAGCTCGCAAGGTCTGGCGGTCACGATCAATCTCGCCAGCGGATCGCCGGACGCCATTGCACGGGTTGCGGCCGGCAGCAGCGATTTCGCGCTGGTCGATATCAACGAACTCATTCGTTTTCACGACAAGGCAAGCGCGCCGCCGATCAAGGCGGTGTTCGTGCTGTTCAACAAATCGCCCTATGCCATCGTTGCCCGCAAGAGCCGGGGCATCCACGCACTCTCCGATATCGAAGGCAAAACCCTCGGCGTCGCCGAGGGTGACCTTTCGATCCGGCTGTGGCCCGGTTTGGCGCGGCAAAACGGAATCAAGGCCGCAAGCGTCAAGCAGAACAGGATCAGCGCAGCGGTGCGCGAGCCGATCTTGTCGGCGGGGCAGGTCGATGCGGTAGCCGGCTTTTCCTATCTGTCGGCGGTCAATTTGAGGGATCGCGGCGTTCCGGCCGATGACCTTGCCGTGTTTCGATATGCCGATTACGGCTGCGAGGCCTACGGGTTCGTCATCATCGTCAACCCGGCATTCGCGGCCAGGAAGCCCGAGGCGGTGAAAGGTTTTTTGCGCGCGGTCATTGCCGGCACCCAACTCGCCATCCGCGAGCCGGAGCGTGCGGCGGATGAGGTTGTCAGCCGGATGGACGGCGGCTCGCGCGATCTCGAACTCGAGCGCCTGCGTACGGTGATTTCCGACAACATCCTCACCGGCGAAGTCAAACACAACGGCATCGGCGGCATCGATACCGCGCGGTTCGAGCGCTCGATCGACCAGATCGCGGACGATTTCAAATTCCTGAAGCGGCCGACGGCTGCCGATATTTTCGACGATTCCTTCCTGCCCCCGCTCAACGGCCGCCTGATCAATTGAGTAAAAGGCGTGGACGCCGGTTCTTGCGCTGGTTCTTCGCGGCGATCCCTGATTAGAATGCGGCTCGACCGCTCGCGCCTGCTGCCCCCTCCAGCCATTCCGGCATGTCCATGCTTCGCCTTTACACCCGCGTCCTGGAGTTGCTCGGCAAGGAGGCCCGGCTCGGCTGGATTCTCGCCGTCGCCAACTTGCTGCTGGCCGGCGCGCAGTTCGCAGAACCCGTGCTGTTCGGCCGTATCGTCGATGTGCTGTCCGGCAAGCCGTCGACGGGTCCGCTTTCCTCGTCCTCGGCATGGCCGTTGCTGGGGGCCTGGGCGGCGTTCGGCCTGTTCACCATCGGCTGCAGCGCCGCGGTCGCGCTCAACGCCGATCGCCTCGCGCATCGCCAGCGCCAGGCGGTTTTGACCGACTATTTCGAGCACATTCTGCAACTGCCGTTGACCTTCCATACCGGCACTCATTCCGGGCGGCTGATGAAGGTGATGCTGAACGGCACCGATGCGCTGTGGCGGCTCTGGCTCGGTTTTTTCCGCGAGCATTTTGCCGCGATCCTGTCGCTGGTCGTGCTGCTGCCGCTGTCGCTTTACATCAACTGGCGGCTGGCGATCCTGCTGTTCGTGCTGTGCGTGGTATTCACGGTGCTGACCACGCTGGTGGTGCGCAAGACCTACGGCATGCAGAGCGACGTCGAGGCGCAATACAGCGACCTTTCGGCGCGCGCCTCCGACGCGCTCGGCAATGTCGCGCTGGTGCAGAGCTTCGTGCGCATCGACGCCGAGGTGCAGGGCCTGCGCTTCGTCGCCGACAAGCTGTTGGCCGCGCAGATGCCGGTGCTGTCGTGGTGGGCGCTGGTCACCGTCATCACGCGCGCCTCCACCACCATCACCGTGCTCGCGATCTTCACCGTCGGCATCGTGCTGCACGAACAGGGGCTGACCTCCGTCGGCGAGATCGTGATGTTCGTCAGCTTCGCGACCATGCTGATCCAGAAGCTCGAACAGGTGGTCAGTTTCATCAACAACGTGTTCATGGAAGCGCCGCGGCTGCAGGAGTTCTTCGACGTACTCGATGCCGTCCCCGCGGTCCGGGACCGCCCCGGCGCGATCGATACCGGACGGCTCTCCGGCCTGGTCGAATTCAACGACGTGTCGTTCTCCTATGACGGCAAGCGTCCCGCGGTCGAAGACCTTTCCTTTACGGCGCTGCCCGGCCAGACCATCGCGCTGGTCGGCCCGACCGGCGCCGGCAAGTCGACCGCGATCGCGTTGTTGCACCGCGCCTTCGACCCGCAATCCGGCGTCATCAAGATCGACGGCATGGATATCCGCGGCCTGAAGCTGACCGCGCTCAGGCGGAATATCGGCGTCGTGTTCCAGGAAGCGCTGCTGTTCAACCGCTCGATCGCCGACAATCTGCGCGTCGGCAAACCGGACGCCACCGAAGCGGAAATGCGTATCGCGGCCGCACGCGCCCAGGCGCTGGAATTCATCGAGCGCGGCGAGCGGAAATTCGAAACCCATGCCGGCGAACGCGGCCGCATGCTCTCCGGCGGCGAAAGGCAGCGCCTGTCGATCGCACGCGCGATTTTGAAGGACCCGCCGATCCTGATCCTCGACGAGGCGACCAGCGCGCTCGACGCCGTCACCGAGGCCAAGGTCAACGCCGCTCTCGATGAAGTGATGAGGGGACGCACCACCTTCGTGATCGCGCACCGGCTTTCGACCATTCGCAACGCCACCCGCATCCTGGTGTTCGACAATGGCCGCGTGATCGAAAGCGGAACTTTCGATGAACTCGTGGCCAAAGGCGGCCGTTTTGCGGAACTCGCAAGGGCCCAGTTCATGGTGCAGGAAAATGCCCGCGCCAGCATCGAGGCGAAGTAGGTCAGCGCGACCATCGTCACGCGTCGGATTTCGCCGAAATTGCGTCCAATTCGTCCACGATTTAATCCCCGGGCCTCTGTTCTGGATCGGCAAGCCGGTATAGGTTTCCGCTGCGGTAAGCCACCGCACCGGACACGCTTGAAACCCGAAAGTCAGATGTCAGACCTCCTTTGCCAAGGCGGGTCTCAAAGGACCGGAATCGGATAGTGCATTTTCTTCGACCGCTGCTTCGCAACTCATCATTGATCCGGATATTTTTCGTCGCAGCGCTTGCTGTCGTTACGTCGCGTATGGCGCACGCGGAAGCGTTGCTGGTCGTCGAAGCCGATACCGGAAAGGTCCTGCAGGCGGATAACGCCACGATGCCGTGGTACCCCGCCTCCGTCACCAAGATGATGACGGCCTATGCCACGCTCAAGGCCGTCAAGGACGGCAAGCTGTCGCTCGATACGCTGTTCACGGTGTCGCCCGTCGCCGCCTCGCAGTCGCCCTCTAAGATGGGCTTGCGGCCGGGCACGCAGGTCACCGTTGAAAATGCGCTGGCGATGATGTTGGTGAAATCGGCCAACGACATGGCCGTGGTGCTCGCCGAGGGCGTCGGCGGCTCGATCGACGGATTCTCGGCGATCATGAACGAGCACGCGCAGCGGCTCGGCATGACGCAGACCAGTTACGTCAATCCGAATGGCCTGCCCGCCGACGGTCAGATCACCTCGGCGCGCGATCTGGCGATCCTCGCCCGCGCCATCATTCGCGATCTGCCGGAATACGAATATTTCTACCACATTCCCTCGATCCGCTACGGCCGCAGGGTCATCAACAATTTCAACCATCTGATCGGACGCTATCCCGGCGCCGACGGTTTCAAGACCGGCTTCATCTGCGCCTCCGGATATAATCTGGTGGGATCGGCGACGCGCAACGGCAGGCGGCTGATCGCCGTGGTGCTCGGCTCTACATCCGGCCATATGCGCGCGGTGAGAGCCGCGCAGTTGCTCGAGCGCGGTTTCGCCGCCAACGGACTGTCGTGGCTGCGTCCCTCGCTCGGTACCGTCGACAATCTGGCGCCGATCGATGCCTCGCCGCCGAACCTGCGCGACGAGATGTGCGGCGGCAAGCGCCACAAGCCGGCCAGCGACGAGGATGAAGAGACCACCGCCGCCAACGCCGGCGGTTCTGCGAGCGGCGGCGAGAGCGCTGTCACCTTCTTCACGGCCGGACTGCAGCCGCCGACGCTGAAGCCGTCGGCGCTGCTGGCGGAGGGCCCCGTGGCCTCCGAACCCATGGTGGTGTATACCGGCCCGAAGCGAACCGGCGCGGCCCTGATCGCCGCGGTCGCGGCGGACTCCGAAAAGCAGGCGACGCCGCGGCGCGGAAAGAAATCGCGGGTCGCGGCCAGGAAGCCGGACGCGGCAGCTTCGCCCAAGAACGAAGCCAAGACTGAAGCGAAAACCGAAGCCAAATCCGATGCCAAACCGGCCCCGGTCAGGCACGCCAACGCCAAGTCCATTGCCGCCCCGAAGGCGGCCGAAAAGCCCGCCGCCACCGCCGACAAGCCGGCAGCAAAACCGGCCAAGCCCAACGCTGCCGCCAAGCCCAAGGCTGCCGCCAAGCCCAAAACCGAGACCAAGCCCGCCGGCTAATAGCTCCGTCGGACCCTCGCTAGGCAAGTTTCTGGACTCCCTGACCGGTTGTTCCTGGTCGACAATGCGTCGATAGCGCGCAGCCGCTTGCCATCGGCCGCGGCATTCTAAATACTGCCTAAATACTGCCAAAAACGAGGCGACCCGGCCAAGAAACGGGGCTCTAAACCAGAGGGGAAATACCATGGAGCGAATCTGGCTCAAGCAATACCCGGCCGGCGTGCCCGCCGACATCGACGTCACCCAGTATTCATCGCTGGTTGAGCTACTCGAAGAAAGCTTTGCGAAGTTTTCCGATCGCAAAGCCTTCATCTGCATGGACAAGTCGATCAGCTACCGCGACCTCGACGAGATGTCGCAGGCGCTCGCCGCCTATCTGCAGAGCAGGGGCCTGCAGAAGGGCGCCCGCGTCGCGCTGATGATGCCGAACGTGCTGCAATATCCGGTGTCGACCGCCGCCGTGCTGCGCGCCGGCTATGCGGTGGTGAACGTCAACCCGCTCTACACCCCGCGCGAACTCGAACATCAGCTGAAGGATTCCGGCGCCGAAGCGATCGTGGTGCTGGAGAATTTCGCCACCACCGTGCAGCAGGTGATCGCCAGGACCGCGGTCAAGCATGTGATCGTCGGCAGCATGGGCGACCTGCTCGGCTTCAAGGGCGTGATCGTCAATCTGGTGCTCCGCCGCGTCAAGAAGATGGTGCCGAATTATTCGATCCCGGGCGCCGTCACCTTCAACGATGCGATTGCCGCCGGCCGCGGCATGAAGTTCACCAAACCGGCGATCGGGCGCGAAGACGTCGCCTTCCTGCAATATACCGGCGGCACCACAGGCGTTTCCAAGGGCGCGACGCTGGTCCACCGCAACATCCTCGCCAACGTGCTGCAGAACGACGCCTGGCTGCAGCCGGCGCTGAAGAAGCCGCCGCATGTCGAGCAGCTCTTCATCGTCTGCGCGCTGCCGCTCTATCATATCTTCGCGCTGACCGCGTGCTTCCTGCTGGCGATGCGGGCGGGCGGCGTCAATCTCCTGATTCCCAACCCGCGCGACATGGCGGGCTTCATCAAGGAGCTGTCGAAATATCAGGTCAGCAGCTTCCCGGCCGTGAATACGCTCTACAACGGCCTGTTGAACTCGCCGGGCTTCGACAGGCTCGACTTCTCCAAGCTGAAGACCTCGTTCGGCGGCGGCATGGCAACGCAAAAGCCGGTCGCAGACAAATGGCTGAAGGTGACCGGCTGCCCACTGTCGGAAGGCTACGGCCTGTCGGAGACCTCGCCGACGCTGACCTGCAATCCCGCCGACACCGACAAGTTCTCCGGCACGATCGGCCTCCCCGTGCCCTCGACCTACCTCTCGATCCGCGACGATGAGGGCAACGAAGTGCCGCTCGGCCAGCCCGGCGAAATCTGCGCCAAGGGTCCGCAGGTGATGGCCGGCTACTGGAACAGGCCGGACGAGACCGCGCGGGTGATGACCGCGGACGGATTTTTCCGCACCGGCGATATCGGCGTGATGGATGAGCACGGCTACACCAGGATCGTGGACCGCAAGAAGGACATGATCCTGGTCTCCGGCTTCAACGTCTATCCGAACGAAATCGAGGAAGTGATCGCGAGCCATCCGGGCGTGCTGGAATGCGCCGTGATCGGCGTCCAGGACGCCAAGTCGGGCGAGGCAGTGAAAGCCTTCATCGTCAAGAAGGACCCCAATTTGACCGCCGAGGAGGTGATCAAGTTCTGCGCCACGCAGCTGACAGCCTACAAGGTCCCCAAGCAGATCGAGTTCAGGACCGACCTGCCCAAGACCAATGTCGGCAAGATCCTGCGCCGCGAACTGCGCGACGAGAAGAAGGCCGCGGCCTGAGGGGGCAAGTGGACGCCTGTCCATGCCTGAAACTCAGGTCACGCCGGCGGACATTTTGGCCTTCTGGCGTGACGCCGGCCCTGACCGCTGGTACACGCCCGACGAAGCGTTCGACGCGGAGGTGCGCCGGCGCTTTCTCGACCTGTGGCGGAAAGCGACAGCCGGCGAATTGGCGTCATGGGAAACGAGCGGTGACGGCGCGCTGGCGCTCGTCCTCGTGCTCGACCAGTTTCCTCGCAACATGTTCCGCGGCGACGCCCAGACCTACGCCAGCGACGCGCTGGCGCGTGAAGTGGCAAACCGGGCCATCGAGAGTGGCGTGGACGCGCGGATCGACCCCGCTTTGCGTGAATTCCTCTATCTGCCCTTCATGCATTCGGAGCATCTGCCCGACCAGTTGCGCTGCATCGAACTATCGCGAAAGGCAGGCCACACTAAAGGCCTGAAGTGGGCCGAGCACCACGCCGATATCATACGGCGGTTCGGACGCTTCCCTCATCGCAACCGCATCCTGGGGCGCACGACCACGCTCGACGAGCAGGCCTTTCTCGAGGAAAGCGGCTTTTCCGACTGATGACGGAAGCGTGAACGGCCGCCACCGTTGCCGTTTCGCGCCTGGCGAATATTGTGCCGGCCGCCTGCCCGGTCTAAGAAGCATCCGCTCATTGAGGGAGAATTGACGATGACGATCCAAGTTGGCGATAAGCTGCCGGAAGCCAAGTTTCGCGTGATGACGGCGGAAGGTCCGCAGGTCAAAACCACCGACGATATTTTCAAGGGCAAGAAGGTGGCGCTGTTCGCCGTGCCCGGCGCCTATACCGGCACCTGCCACAAGATGCATCTGCCCAGCATCTTCCTCAACGCCTATGCGATCAAGGACAAGGGTGTGAACACGATCGCGATCGTCTCGGTCAACGACGCCTTCGTCATGAACGCCTGGAAGCGCGACACCGACCAGCGCGACGAGGCGGTGTTCCTCGCCGACGGCAACGCCGATTTCACCAAGGCGATCGGCATGGAGCTCGACGCTTCCGGCAATGGCCTCGGCATCCGCTCGCACCGTTACTCGATGCTGGTGGAAGACGGCGTGGTCAAGAAGCTCAACCGCGAGCCCGCTCCCGGCAAGGTCGAGGTTTCCGGCGGCGATACGCTGCTGGGGCAGCTGTAAGTCGATCGCGCGCGGCGCTCGCGCCAACCACAAGTCGTCGCCCGGCTTTGCTTCCCTTCTCCCCTTGTGGGAGAAGGTGGCGCGCGCAGCGCGCCGGATGAGGGGTCTCTATCCGCGGAGAGAACCCCTCACCCGTCCACGATACTTCGTATCGTGGCCACCCTCTCCCACAAGGGGAGAGGGGAAGCGAGCCGCTTCGCTCCTCCACCTACGCCTTCAACCGCGCCATCGCGACGCCCTCGCGCGCGAGCTGGTCGGCGCGCTCGTTTTCCTCGTGGCCGGCGTGGCCCTTGATCCAGTGCCAGTGCACCTGATGCGGTTTCAGCGCGGCGTCGAGCCGCTGCCACAAATCGACATTCTTGACCGGCTTCTTGTCCGCGGTGCGCCAGCCGTTCTTCTTCCAGCCATGGATCCAGCCGGTGATGCCCTGGCGGACATACTGGCTGTCGGTGGTGAGGTCGACCACGCAGGGTTTCTTCAGCGCTTCCAGCGCCGAGATCGCCGCCATCAATTCCATGCGGTTGTTGGTGGTGTGCGCCTCGCCGCCCTTCAATTCCTTCTCGGTATCGCCGAATTTCAGGATCGCGCCCCAGCCGCCGGGGCCGGGATTGCCCGAGCAGGCGCCGTCGGTGAAAACCGTCACCCGGGGCAATTCGCTCACGCCGCGCATCCCGGCTGCGTCACGCCGTAATCGCGCAGGCTGGAGACGCTTTGCTGGAAGCGCAACTTGCGGACATATTCGAGCGGGTCTTTCGGCTTCACCAGCGCGCCCGGCGGCACGTCGAGGAAATCGACCAGCCGCGTGAGCAAAAAGCGCAGCGCGGCCCCGCGCGCCAGGAGCGGCAGCGCGTCCTGCTCGGCATCCGACAGTTTGCGCTCGCGTCCATAGGCGTTGAGCAGCGCGCGGGCCTTGGTGACGTTGAAGGAATGATCCGGCTCGAAGCACCAGGCGTTGAGGCAGATCGCAATGTCGTAGGCCAAAATATCGTTGCAGGAAAACGGAAAATCGATCAGGCCCGACAATTTGTCGCCGAGGAAGAAGACGTTGTCGGGAAACAGATCGGCATGGATGACGCCGACCGGAAGGCTAGCAGGCCAGCGCGCTTCCAGGTGATCGAGTTCGCGGCCGATGAAATCGCGCAGGCCCGCCTGCACGCTGTCGGCGCGCGGTGCGGCCAGATCGAACAGCGGCCGCCAGCCTTCGACCGACAGCGGATTTTTCCGGAACAGCGGAAAGTCGCGGCCGGCGAGATGCATTTTTGCGAGCGCGTCGCCGACCCCGCCGCAATGCGCCGCATTGGGCCGCCGCGGCCACATGCCTTCGAGGAAATTGATGATGGCCGCCGGCCGGTCCGCCAGCGTCGAATAGACTTCGCCCTTGCGGTTCCTGGCCGGCTGCGGACAGCGCACGCCGCGCTCGGCCAGATGCGCCATCAACGAAAGAAAGTACGGCAGATCACCGGCCGCCACACGCTTTTCATAGAGCGTGAGGATGTAGGCGCCTTTGCTGGTGTGCATCAGAAAATTGGAATTCTCGACGCCTTCGGCGATGCCCTTGTAGGACAGCAATTCGCCGATGTCGTAGCCCTTGAGGAATTCCGCGAGTTCTTCGGCGGCAACGTCCGTGTACACCGCCATGGGGACGCACCTTACGCCGCGTCGGGTCGCAATGAACGCGGCAGCGGGAAGAATTCATTCTCTTCGGCGGCCGACACCGTCTCCACGTGCAACTCGTAGCGCTCGGCGAACGCGCCCATGATCTCCTCGACGATCACTTCCGGCGCCGAGGCGCCCGCGGTGATGCCGAGGCTCCTGATGCCCTCGAAGCGCGGCCAGTCGAGATCGCTGGCGCGCTGCGCCAGCACGGCGATGGGACAGCCCTCGCGTTCGGCGACTTCGCGCAGGCGCTGCGAATTCGACGAGTTCGGCGCGCCGACCACGATCAGCGCATCGACCACCGGCGCCACCTTCTTCACCGCGAGCTGGCGGTTGGTGGTGGCGTAGCAGATGTCTTCCTTGTGCGGTCCGGAGATGTTCGGAAACCGCTCCTTCAGCATCGCGACGATCTCGGCGGTGTCGTCGATCGACAGCGTCGTCTGGGTCACGAAAGCGAGGTTGTCGGGATCCCTCGGCGTAAAGGTTTTTGCGTCTTCCGCGGTCTCGATCAGCGTCACCGCGCCCTGCGGCAATTGCCCGAGCGTGCCGACCACTTCCGGATGGTGGGAATGCCCGATCAGCAGGATTTCGCGGCCGCGCTTGAAATGGATCGCGGCCTCGCGGTGCACCTTGGTGACCAGCGGGCAGGTCGCGTCCAGCGAAAAGAAATTGCGGGCGCGGGCGTCAGCCGGGACCGATTTCGGCACCCCGTGGGCCGAAAACACCACCGGCGCGTTGGTGTTGTCGGGGATTTCGGCCAGTTCCTCGACGAAAATCGCGCCCTTGGTCTTCAGGCTGTCGACCACGTAGCGGTTATGCACGATCTCGTGGCGGACATAGACCGGGGCGCCATAGATGGTCAGCGCCCGTTCCACGGTGTCGATGGCCCGGACCACGCCGGCGCAGAAGCCCCGGGGGGAACAAAGCACGATTCTGAGGTCTGGTTTGGCTGGCATAGGGGCTATCTCGGGGACCGAATCACCCCTCGCCGGCGGGCGGGGAACGGCCAATTCGCATAAGGACTTGGGGCTGCTTTAGGGCACTGTCAAGGCACTTTTGCTGGGCCATTGCGCCAATCCCCCCTCCGGGCTTATATAGGGGCTCAATTCCCGTCATCGCTGATGACCACTGACTTCGCCTCCGAAAGAGGTGGGCGGAGCACAAAGGAGATTTGCCATGAGCAATGCACCGCTGATGCCCAAGGCGACGGCCGTGTGGCTGGTTGATAATACCGCGCTGACCTTCGACCAGGTGGCCGATTTCACCAAAATGCATCCATTGGAGGTCCGCGCCATCGCCGACGGCGACGCCGCCCAAGGCATCAAGGGCATGGACCCGATTTCGACCGGGCAATTGACCCGCGACGAGATCGAAAAGGGCGAGAGGGACCCGAACTACCGCCTCAAGCTCGGCGAGAGCAAGGTGGCGCTGCCGCCGGCCGCCAAGAAGAAGGGCCCGCGCTACACCCCGGTGTCGCGCCGCCACGAGCGGCCGAGCGCGATCCTGTGGCTGGTGCGAAACCACCCCGAATTGAAGGACGCGCAGATCATGCGCCTGGTCGGCACCACCAAGACCACGATCGCCAGCGTCCGCGACCGCACCCACTGGAACGCTTCGACGCTGACCCCGATGGACCCGGTGACGCTCGGCCTGTGCTCGCAGATCGAACTCGATTTCGAGGTGCAGCGCGCCGCCAAGGAAAAGCCGGTCCCCGCAGCCTATGGAGGCGCCACTCTGCTGCCGGCCTCCGAGACCACCAAGAAGGAGCCGGAATACGAGCCGACCGAAAAGCAGCGCGACGACCTCAACGTCGACGCCGTGTTCGCCAAGCTGAAGACCATTGGCGGCAAGAAGCAGGACGACGAATAAGGTATTTCGCGTTCCCGTTGAGAGATTTTCGAACGCGGCGGGGCAACCTGCCGCGTTTTTGTTTTGGGGCGGCGACGAGGCGCTTGCGGTGCGCCTGCCAAGGATTTTAATCCGCAAAACGACTGGTCGGAACGGCGAATGCTTCCCGGGACCGTCCTCCCGGAAGCTCTATTACGGATGGCGCATTTGTGCCGCGACCGCAACCGGAGTAGCTTTTCCGCGTATTTTGAGAAGCCCTTTGCGACAAGAGGCCTTTGTGCGCACGGTTCTGATTGTTCTGGGGATTTGGCTGCTGTTAAATGTGCTGTTCGTGGTGGTGATGACACCTCCGCGCCGGCCGCGAAAATACGATGGGCCTCGCTCTTCCGATGCCAACCTCGCGCCCGCAGCGATCGACCAGGAAGCGCATCGCCACGATGCCGAGGAAAAAACCTCGCTGAGCTTCATTATCATTTCGGTGGCGATGGGCGCCTTCTTCGTGCTGGCCGCACCGATCTCCGAGGCCGTCGACGCGCTCAAGGGCGCTTTCAGGAAGAAGCCGCCTACCGAGTGACGGGCTGGCTCACGCGTTCTGGTGAGAAGATTGTGAAGCGCCTTCTTCCTTCTCCCCTTGTGGGAGAAGGTGGCGTGGACGCAGTCCACGCCGGATGAGGGTCTCTATCCGCGGAGGCAGACCCCTCACCCCCGAGATGCTTCGCATCTCGCCACCCTCTCCCACAAGGGAAGAGGGCAAGACGGAGCCTTCTCTAGCCGAGTTCGATCTCGCCTGAAATTTCGTGACTGAGACTGACGCCGCCGATGGTCAGCACCATTTTGGCCGGCAGTTTCTCATGGCCCTTCAGGCTACCGTTCGCGACAGCGTCGCGGACAGCCTTTTCGATTTCACGCTGCGAGGTGATGCCGACCTTCTTGAGGAAGCCGCGCAGGCTGGTGTTGAAAACGTCCTCGTTCATGATTCCCTCCCCGCTGTTATGGCCGGTCCGGATGATTCAACATGTATTCGCCGAGGTCGCGCTGGCGGCGGTCGGCGCGGGCGTTGGCGTTGTTGCGCTGGACGTCGCGGTCCTTGCGGCAGGCGATGTATTCCGACGAACCGACCGCGACATTGTTGGCGCGGCAGAAGGCGTCGTCGTCATCGCCGCCCGCAATGGTCATGGTCGGCTGCCCCCGCTCGAGGCAGCCCGCGAGCAGCGGGGCGATGAGCAAGAGCGCGATGTGGAGCCGCATGGAGTTAGGCATGGCCTGGTCCGTCTTTGTTCCATTTTCGTCATTGCCCGGGGGCCTGTCCCCGACTTGATCGGGCTTGACCCGGCAATCCATCGAAATAAAGGCATTGCCGGATGGTAGAGGTGGAATATAGGCCTCCCACCGTCATTGCGAGGAGCGTTAGCGACGAAGATTCCATGGGGGTGGATAGCGGCCAGGTCTGAAGCCAGACTGAGGTTGCTGATCCTCTCAACCTGGAGACGACGATGTTGCTCGATCATCCTTCCGACGGACTGACCGCTATCCGCACTTATATTGGCGCAATTTTTGTGTCGCTGGAACTGAGCCGTTCGACGTGGCTTGTGACGTCGCTGTCGCCGGGCAAAGGCGAAAAGATGTCCAAGCACAGCGTCGCGGCTGGCAATATGGCCGAGCTTTTGACGCTGTTTGCGGAGCTCAAGCGCAAGACGGAGGTCCGGACCGGCCAAAGCTATCCGATCATCACGATCCAGGAGGCGGGGCTGGACGGGTTCTGGCTGCACCGTGTTCTGCAACAGGAGGGGATCGAGAGCCACGTGGTCGATCCCGCCTCGATTGCGACACCGCGCCGGCGACGACGGGCCAAGACGGACCGGCTCGATGGCGAGACGCTGCTGCGGGCGCTTCTGGCCTACAAGCGCGGCGAGCCACGGGTCTGCGCGATGGTGGTTGCGCCCTCGCCCGAGGAGGAGGACCGCCGCAGGCTTTGTCGCGAGTGCCAGGCATTGATCGCCGAGCGGATCACCCATGTGAACCGGATCAAGGGGCTTCTGTTCTCGCAAGGGATATCCGACTATGCGCCCTTGCGGCGGGATCGGCGGTCGCGGCTTGAGACGTTGCGCACCGGAGACGGGCGAGAGCTGCCGTCGCATTTGAGGGCGCAGATCGGCCGCGAACTCGATCGGATCGAACTGCTTCTGGAACAGATCAAGGCGGTCGAGGCCGAGCGGGATGGTCTGCTGGCCGCAGCCAGGAAGCCTGCAGAGAAGCCTGCAGACGAGAAGGCCGCACTGGATCCAGTAGCGATGCTGCTGGCTTTGAAAGGGCTCGGCGCCAACTTTGCGGCCGTGCTCTGGTCGGAGGCGTTCTACCGGCAGTTCTCCAACCGCCGCCAGGTCGCCGCCTATGCGGGCCTTGCGGCGACGCCCTGGCAAAGCGGGGGCATCCGGCACAAGCAGGGCGTGTCGAAGGCCGGCAATCCAAGGCTGCGGACCACGATGATCCAGCTCGCCTGGCTGTGGGTACGTCACCAGCCGCAGTCGGCCCTGACACGCTGGTTCAAAGAGCGAAGCCAGCAAGGCCGCAAGCGCGCGATCGTGGCGCTGCCGCGCAAGCTTCTTGTGGCCTTGTGGAAGTATGTCACCCAAGGCGTCGTCATCGAGGGGGCCGTGATGAAGCCCGCCGCCTGATCCCGGACCGCACCGAGCGGCGGGCTTCGCCGCCCGCGCGCAACAAAACGACCATAACCCATCTGCCGAGGCCCGATCAGTCTCGGAAGATCCGGGTGGACGAACCGATGGATTGCATGGCTTGAAACGCCGCAACGAAGAAGGGTCTCGTCCTCTCGAGCCTGCCCGCCGCAAGCGGAATCGTGGTGCAGTCGCCTCGCGCGACGACCGAATGTGAGTTTGATCTGGCAAGCAACCCGGATCGTCGAACCGGCTCGACCCCTGGATCGCAAATGCGAGGATTGCAGATGCCCTGACAGAACCGCCAACACGAGCAACTCCTATCGTTCCCGACGCTCCAAGCATGATGACGTGCTCGCTCAACTCAAGGTCAAGCCGCTGCGCGGCCCCTGAAGGGCCGACCTTGACTTGATCTGCGCGCGTCATCCTGCAGGGCCCGCGGTCGCGACGAAAAGGTGGACCGCAGTCGAACTAAAAGGTGACTGCTAATTCTTGACACACACCTTCCCCATGTGAGCAATCCATTCTTCCTTTATGCGGCACGATGGATTGCTTCGCTTCGCTCGCAATGACGGCATTCGCCGTCACACCCTGCCCTTCAGCGCCTCCCCGATCTCGTCGAGCACCTTGGGATCCTCGATGGTCGCGGGCATGGTCCAGGCCTCGCCGTCGGCGATCTTCTTGATGGTGCCGCGCAGGATTTTGCCCGACCGCGTTTTCGGCAGCCGGCCGACGGTGATCGCGAGCTTGAAGGCGGCGACGGGGCCGAGTTTTTCCCGCACCAGCGCCACGATCTCCTTTTCGATCTCGAGCGGGCTGCGCGTCACGCCGGCCTTGAGCACCAGGAAGCCGCAGGGCACCTCGCCCTTGATCGCATCCTTGACGCCGAGCACTGCGCATTCGGCGACATCGGGATGGGACGCGAGAATCTCCTCCATGCCGCCGGTCGAAAGCCTGTGGCCGGCAACATTGATGATGTCGTCGGTGCGGCCCATCACGAACACATAGCCGTCCGCATCCCTGTAGCCGGCGTCGGAGGTTTTGTAATAGCCGGGGAATTCGGTGAGGTAGGCCTCCTTGAAACGGTCGTCCTGCTGCCACAGCGTCGGCAGGCAGGCCGGCGGCATCGGCAGTTTTATGACGATCGAGCCCATGGTGCCGGCGGGCAAGGGCTTTGCGGCCTCATCGACCACATCGACCTGGTAGCCTGGCATCGGCACCGTCGGCGAACCGTGCTTGACCGGCAGAATCCCCAAGCCCACCGGATTGCCGGCGATGCACCAGCCGGTTTCGGTCTGCCACCAATGATCGATGACAGGCACCTTCAACTGCGCTTCCGCCCATTCCACCGTCGGCGGATCGGCGCGCTCGCCGGCCAGGAACAGCGTGCGGAAGTTCGACAGGTCGTATTTGCGGATGAATTTGCCCTCCGGATCCTCCTTGCGGATGGCGCGGAACGCGGTCGGCGCGGTGAACAGCGCCACCGCCTTGTGTTCCGCGATCACGCGCCAGAACGCGCCGGCATCCGGCGTGCCGATCGGCTTGCCCTCATACATGATCGAGGTCGCGCCGTGGATCAGCGGCCCGTAAACGATGTAGCTGTGGCCGACCACCCAGCCGATGTCGGAGCCGCACCACCAGACTTCGCCGGGCTTGACGCCGTAGAGATTGAACATCGACCATTTCAGCGCAACCAGATGCCCGCCATTGTCGCGCACCACGCCCTTGGGGATTCCCGTGGTGCCGGAGGTGTAGAGGATGTAGAGCGGATCGGTCGCCAGCACCGGGACGCAGTCGGCGGATTTCTTCGCCGCCATCGCCTTGCTGCGCAGCGTCGCCCAGTCATGATCGCGGCCGGCGGTGAGATCGCAGCCCTGTTGCGGCCGCTGCAGCACGATGCAGGTCGCGGGCTTGACGCTCGAAAGCCTGATCGCCTCGTCGAGCAGCGGCTTGTATTGCACGATGCGGCCGGGCTCGAGCCCGCAGCTCGCCGAGAAGATCAGTTTTGGCTTGGCGTCCTCGATTCGTGTCGCAAGCTCCTTGGCCGCAAAGCCGCCGAACACCACGCTGTGCACCGCACCAATCCGCGCGCAGGCCAGCATCGCGATGACAGCCTCCGGCACCATCGGCATATAGAGGATGACGCGATCGCCTTTTGTCACGCCGAAATCCTGCATGATCGCGGCGAGCGTTTTCACCTCGTGCAGCATCTCGGCATAGGTCAATTTGGTGATGCTGCCTGCCAGCGGCGAATCGTGGATCAGCGCCACCTGATCGGCGCGACCACCCGCGACATGGCGGTCGAGCGCATTGTAGCAGGTGTTGACCACGCCGCCGGTAAACCAGCAGCCGTAGGGGCCCATCGACGGATCGAAGATCTTCCTGGCCGGCTCGATCCAGTCGATCTCGGCCGCCGCCTCCGCCCAAAAACCCGCGGGATCCCGGAGCGAGCGGGCGTAGACCTCGTGATACCTGCTTTTCTCGTGGACGTTCATGGCGCGCTCCCGTGATCTACCCTCCGTCATGCCCGGCCTTGTGCAGCCTTGTGCCGGGCATCCACGTCTTGTTTCCTCGGAAGAAGCAAGACGTGGATGGCCAGGGCAAGCCCGGCCATGACGATGCGGGCAAATGTCGTTATTCTTTCAGCCATTGTCACGGGAAGCGGCGCCAGATCAAGCCGGAACAGCCTAGCGGGCTCGCCACTCTCCGTATTTGCCGCCGAACCCGCGTTGCGACGGGCGTCAACCATGATGTTCGGTCCATGGTGACAGAGGGTATTGCGGCGCTGTGGGGCGGTGAACGTCGCGGAGCCGCCACCCTGAGGTGCGCGCTCTTGCGCGCCTCGAAGGGCGGCACATCCTTCGAGGCTCGCCCAAGGGCTCACACCTCCAGCGATGAGCGCACTTGCACTCACGCGGGGATGACGGTTCGCCCGCTGGTCCGCCCTCGGCTAACCCTACTGCCGGGCGATGGTATTGAGCTGGTCCAGCCGATCCGCCATCGCCTGGCGCAGATCGTAGCCGCGGCGGCCGAAGGACGCGTTGCGCTTGTCGATGAAGTCGCGTTGTTGCCGGGTCGGCGCCAGCGCCGCGCGATGGCTGTCGGATTCTGCGCCGGCGATTACCCTGAGGAACACCTCGTTGATGTTGCGGTCGAGCTGGGCGAGGCCGGGGTCGGCACAAATCGCTTTCTCCACCTGACGCTTCGCGGTGGCGCAATTGAAGCTCGGCAAATTCTTCTGGTAGGCCAGCGTGCCCAGCCGTTCAACTTCGAGCGCAATCTCCTGATGGTTGGTGGCCGCGGTCTTGTCGGAGGGATCGAGCCGGATCGCCTCGGCGTAATCCTGCAGCGCGCGGGCCCGGTCGCCCTTGCCGCGCCATGCCGCACCGCGGTTGTTGTAGGCGCGCTGAAACTTCGGATCCAGTTTCAATGCCGCATCGTAATCCGCAATGGCGCGGTCGTAATTTTTCAACGCCTGATACGCATCGCCGCGGTTGGTCAGGAATTTTGCGTCGGGGCGAATTCCAATCGCCTCGTCGTAATCGGCGATCGCGCGTGCGTAATCGCCATTGCCGGCGAGGTGCAGCCCGCGATTGTCGAAGAATTCCGGCTGCGACGGATCGATCCGGATCGCAGCACTATCGTCCTCGAGCGCGCGCTCGGAACGGCCAAGCTTGCGATAGGCCGAGGCCCGGTTGGTGTAGGTCCGGGCCCGGTGCGGTTCGAGGCGGATCGCCTGGTCGTAATCGGCGATCGCCTTCTGATACTCGCCCTTGAAATACCAGGCGGCGCCGCGGTCCGAAAACGCCTGCGCGAAATCGGGCTTGAGCCGCAGCGCCTCGTCATAGTCCTCGATGGCGCGATCATATTTGCCGGCATTGTTGAAGGCGTTGCCGCGGCTCTCGTAGCCGTTGGCATTGTCCGGCTCGAGCCTGATGGCCTGGTTCAGCGCTTCAAGCGCAGCCTCCCTCTGGCCGGTCTGGCGAAGGATTTCGCCGCGGGCGCGAAACGCGCGCGCACGGTTGGGGTCTTTGGCAATGACCGCCTCGATCTCGGCCAGCGCCTTGTCGCTCTCGCCGTTGCCATGGCGCGCAACGGCGCGGGTAATCATGGCATCGAGGCGGTCGGCGTCCGGCGTCGCCGGATTGTCGATCAGCACGGTGCAGCTTTCAATCAGTTGTGCCGGAGCCGCAACCGTCAGCGCCGCGCAGGTGACCGGCGGCTCGGCCGCCGCGTCGGCGCGTGCGCCGGCGGAAACCAGCATGGTGATGGCAAACGCCGCGCTGGCGGCAAAGCGCGAAATCGATGATCGCATGACCGGCTCTCAAAATACGGGCACCTCGCGCGGGCATGCCGCGTCTGACGCTATGTCGCCGCAGTCGGCGCCGAGGTTCGAAAGCTGGCCATTTCCCGTGGCCGGGCCAGACGGCTAGTAGCCGTCGACGCCCAGCAACTTCTGCAGCCGCTCCTTCATCGCCTTGCGCAGATCGTAACCCGGCCGGCCGAACTCGGCATTGCGGCTTGCGACAAAGGCGTTCTGCTCTTGCTGCAGCGCGCGCGCTTCACCGGGACTCCTGGCCTCGCCGATCACCCTGATATTCGCCGCGTTGATTTCGCGGTCGAGATCGGCGATCTCCGGATCGGCGCAGATCGCCTTCTCGACCGCGCGGCGAGCGGTGGCGCAATTGAAGCTCGGCCTGCCGGCAACCGCCATCAGCGCGCCGAGCCGCTCCAGCTCCTGCGCCAGCGACTTGTAATTGCCGCGCGCGGCCGGATGATCGGGCTTCAGCTTGATCGCCGCGCCGAAATCGGCCAGCGCGTTCGGCCGGTCGCCTTTCCTGCGCCAGAGTTCGCCGCGCGCGTTGAAGATATCGGCGAGCGTCGGATCGAGCCGCAGCACCGCGTCATAGTCCGATATGGCGCGGTCGATCATATCCTTGCGCTCAAAGGCGCCGCCGCGTGCGATCAGCGCCTTGATGCGGTCGGCTCTTTCAGTCTTTTCGGTATCGATCAGCGCGCCGCAGGTACTGACGATCCTGTCGTTATCGTCGCCGGCGGCGGCCGCGGCCAGGCATGGCGCGCGATCTATCAGCAAATCCCTGGCCGGCTCGGCGCCGGCCGCGAACGCGCCGGGTGAGAGCGCGACCCACAGGACGGACGCGAAAACAGCCCTCGTTATATTGAAGCAACCTCGCATCGACTGCCTGGCAAGAAGTTTTCGATATAGGCGTGATCGTAGCAAGCGGTCCGCCGTTCGGACAGCGGCAGATTTGCAATTGATCGCGTCGTCCCGGCCCATATGCGCAATTGCGCATCAGGAGCCGGGACCGATACGCCGCGGCTTATCGGTTCGAGAGAGCTGTTCGACGGCCTTCGCGCTACACAAAAGCCTGTGGCTATGGGTCCCGGATCGGCGCTCGCTATCGCTCGCTTGTCCGGGACGACGAGAGATGAGAGTTAACCCGCCCGACAGGTGAGCCCGCCATCGACGACGAGCTCGATGCCGGTGACATATCTGGACTCGTCCGACGCCAGATACAGCGCCGCGTTCGCGACATCCCAGGCCTCGCCCATGTGTCCCATCGGCACCTGCGCATCGCGGGCGCGCCACATCGCTTCCACATCGCCCTTGGCATAGCTCGCCGCCAGGCCCGCCGAGTGTTCGACCATCGGCGTCTTCATCAGGCCCGGAAGGATAGCGTTGACCCTGACGTGCCCAGCTGCAAATTCGACCGCAGTGGTGCGCGTCATCTGATTCATCGCGGCCTTGCTGGCGCCATAGCTGACGTAGGAAATGCCGACATGGCGGATCGAGGCGATCGACGAAATGTTGATGATCGACCCGCCGCCCTGCCGCACCATCACGGGAATCACGTGCTTCATGGCGAGATAGGCGCTCTTGAGATTGACCGCGAAGACATGATCCCAGCTGGCCTCGTTGACCTCGACCACGCTGCCCATCTCGGCAATCCCGACATTGTTGTCGAGCACGTCGATACGGCCATAAGCCTTCAGGCACGCGGCCACCATCGCCTCGACCTGATCGGCTTGCGAGACATCGGCGGTGAACGCCGTCGCCTTGCCGCCTTCGCCAGTGATGATCTTCACGGTCTCTGCGACGGCGGCCGCATTGCGGTCGACGCAAAACACCTCTGCGCCCTCGCGCGCAAAGGTCACCGCGGTTGCCTTGCCATTGCCCCAGCCCGGACCGATTGAGCCGGCGCCGACGACCATCGCGATTTTGTCCTTGAGCCGTTCCATCGACGTCTCCTATGTTTTCCGTTATCGTTCGCAGGCGCGCATGGTCGTGACGTTAGCACCGATCGGATGCCCGAAGATCTCCGACAGCGTCCGGCAATTTCCGTCCACGCATAACCGCCATTCGCCGGCGGCTCCGGAATTACCGAGGATGACTTCCGGCATCGGCGCCCGCTTCGGCTGCCATTGAAACCAGCCATCGACGAGGCGCGCGTCCGGCGGCGGCTCCATGCCGGCGCCAAAGCCCTTGATGCGCGCCTGCACCAGTTCGAGGCCTTGTGGCGTGATGTGCCAATCTTCCTGCCAGGCGGTCTTCTCGATCGAATGGGTCCATACAAGCGTGAACGCCGCGATCGACAGCGTTTTCACCACGCCCAGGGAGGCGAGGCACAGGCTCAAGCCGCTGCCACCGCGTTGCGCGGGCGCTGCCGCCATTGCCAGAGCACGAGAGCCGCCGCGAGCGCAAAACCCAGCGTATCGCTGAAGCGGAAATCGCCGAGCAGGCACAGCGCCGCGACGAAGGCGAGCGCGATTTCAGGCCATGACAGCCGCGTGAACAGAAAGCCGATCGCGACGACGCCGAACAGACCGATCGCGACCAGCGCCTTGAAGGTCGCCAGCGCCACCGCGCCGTAGAACCCGAGTTGCGCCGCCATGGGATCGCCGGCCTGCAGCATCAGCGCCGGCGAATAGACGAAGATGAAGGGAATGACGTAGCCGGCAAGCGCGATGCGCATCGCCTCCCAGCCGATCTTGTCGGGATTTTCCCGCGCGATCGGCGCCGCCGCCAGCGCGGCCAGCGCCACCGGCGGCGAGAGGTCGGCCATGATGCCGTAGTAGAACGCGAACATGTGGCTGGAAATCAAGGGCACGCCGAGCTTGGCGAGCGCAGGTGCGGCCAGCGCCGCGGTGATGATGTAGGTCGGAATCGTCGGAATGCCGGTGCCGAGCAGGATCGACAGCAGCATGGTCATGATCAACGCCAGGAACAGGCTTTTCGCGCCGAGCCCGATGATCCAGCCGCCGAAGATGGTGCCGACGCCGGTCTGCGTCATCATGCCGATGATGGTGCCGACGATGGCGCAGGCCATGCCCACCGTCAGCGCCGATTTGGCGCTGTCGGCGAGCGAGTCGCGACAGGCTTTGAGCGTGGTGCGGCCGCCGCGCGTGACCGCCGCGATCAGGATCAGCCCGCCGACCACACTTGCAATCGGCACGATCTCGAGACCGTTGCGCGACACCGCGGCAGCCACCAGCGCCAGCCCGATCCAGAACACGTAACGCACCACGAGGTTGGAGAAACCGAGCGTGATGCTGGTACCCAGAATCAGCGCCACCGTGAGCGCCAGCCCCATGCTGCCGGCGTAAAGAGGGGTAAAGCCTTCGAACAGCATGTAAACCAGCGCCGCCAGCGGCAGCACCAGATACCAGCGCGCCACCAGCGCTTTCCAGGCGCTTGGGATTTCCGAGCGCTTCATGCCGACAAGGCCGTGCTTGCCGGCTTCCAGATGCACCATCCAGAACGCGGAGGCGAAATACAGCATCGCCGGAATCACCGCGGCCTTGACGATGGCGGAATATTCGACGCCCAGCGTCTCCGCCATGATGAAGGCGACCGCGCCCATCACTGGCGGCATGATCTGTCCGCCCATCGAGGCGGTGGCCTCGACGCCGGCGGCAAAGGCGCGGCGATAGCCGAACTTGATCATCAGGGGGATAGTGAACTGGCCGACGGTGACGACGTTGGCGACGCCGGAGCCCGAGATCGTGCCCATCATGCCCGACGCAAACACCGCGACCTTGGCCGGTCCGCCGCGGGTGCGGCCGAACAGGCCCAGCGACACATCGGTGAACAGCTGGATCATGCCGGCGCGTTCGAGGAACGAGCCGAACAGAATGAACAGGAAGATGTAGGTCGCCGACACATAGATCGGCACGCCGTAAAACCCTTCCGTGCCGTAGGAGAGATGGGTGATGATCTGATCGAAATCATAACCGCGATGATTGAGCGGCGCCGGCAGATACTGGCCGAAGAACCAGTACAGCAGACAGGCGCCGCACATCAGCGGCAGCGCCAGGCCCATCAGCCGCCGCGTGCCTTCGAAAATCAGCACGGCCAGCAGCGCGCCTACGGCAAGGTCGGTATTGGTCGGATCGCCGTCGCGCGCGATCAGGTCGGCATAGAAGATCCACTGATAGAGCCCGCACAGGAATCCGACGCCGCCGATCAGCCAGCCGACCGCGCGGCCGAAAGCGTTCTTGGCGGTGAAATTGCCGATCAGGCCGAAGGTCATCAGGATCAGGAAGCCGACGTGCACGCCGCGCACCACCTGGCTCGGCAGCACGTTCCATGCCGCGACCACGAGCTGGAACACCGCAAACGCGATACCGATGAGGTAGGCCAGATGGCCCCAGCCCCCCGGGCCAAAGCCTTCCGGAAACCCGTGCTCGAAATTGTCGAATTCGACCTTGACCGGCGCTTCTGCGCCCTCGGCCTGCACCATGTGAATCGTTCCCCCGCCCGTGCCCGCGACGCTTATATCACCGGTTCGACCGGGGGAAAGGTAATGGCAGGCGCGGCGGACGCAGAGGGCCCTACTTGATCAGCCCCTTCTCCTTGTAATAGCGGATCGCGCCGGGGTGCAGCGGCACCGGGCTGCCGGTGGCGGCCAACTCAAGCTTGATTTCCTTGCCGGCGGCGTGCGAATTCGCCAGTTCCGGCAAGGATTCGAAAATCAGCTTTGTCATTTGGTAGGCCAGATCGTCACTGACGGCGGAACTGGTGACGAGGTAGTTGATCACGGCCGCCGTCGGGACATCCTTATCCTGGCCGGTATAGGTGTTGGCGGGAATGGTCACGGAGACGAAGGGCGGGCCGATCTTGTCGACGATCTCCTTCGGCACCGACACCACGGTGATGTCGGCCGAGGTCGAGAGATCCTTCAGCGAGGCGACGCCGAGGCCGGCCGATTGCAGCGTCGCATTGAGCTGGCGATTCTTCATCAGGTCGACGGATTCGGCGAACGGCAGGTATTCGACCTTGCCGATGTCCTTGTAGGTCATCCCGGCGGCGGCCAGGATCGCACGCGAGTTGAGCTCGGTACCGGATTTGGGCGCGCCGACCGAGAGGCTCTTGCCCTTCAGATCAGCCAGCGTCTTGATGCCGCTGTCGGCGGTGGCGACGATCTGGATGTAGTTCGGATAGATCGCGCCGATGGTGCGCAGCTTGTCGAGCCTGGACTTGAAGCCGGCTTCCTCGTCGCCTTCCCATGCCGCCTTGAGTGAGTCGCCGAGCGTGAACGCGATCTCGCCGCGGCCCTGCTGCAGCAGGATCAGGTTTTCGACCGACGCCTTGGTGGCCTGCACCTGGGTCTTTACGTTCGGGATCTTGTCGCCAAAGATTTTTCCGATGGCGACACCGAGCGGGTAATACACGCCGGAGGTGCCGCCGGTCAGCACGTTAATGAATGATTGGGCTTGGGCGGCAGGCGCCGCCAAGACCGCCGCCGCCACAATTGCGGCCGCCATCGACTTCGAATTCATGAGCATTATTCTCCCCCTAAAATTCCGCCGGGAAATTGGACGCGGCAAGCCCCCCGGTCAACCCATCCAAACGACGCACGCGAAGGTCAAATACGCATGCGAGATCGCGCGGGGCACATGCGGGAACCGGCGAGACGGCGGTATCGAGCCGAGTGACGATCGGGCAGCTCGATGCGCCGACACGGCGTTCCGCGCCATCCGCCTTGTGCATCGAAACGTCGCGCAGCGGAAATAATCCGAGGCGCGATTCTCGCCTCGGAGAGCTCGCGGCAGTGGACGAACTGTGGACAAGCCGGCAAGCGAACACAGACGTTAACACGCATCCAGCGATGAGACATCGGCGCGGGCGCGCGCGTCGGTTCATGGGGCAAGCCCGCGGCGGCAACCGACAACGGTTGGGGGCCATCTTGGTATCCCGCGGCCCGATTCGTTGCCGGTTTCGTTACAATTTTATTCTCAATGCCGACTTTAACCCTACCGAAGCAATCATCGCTGCGTCCCTAAAACTCCAAGATTACCGCCGCCGCGCGGATGTACGACTATCGTGGGCATCTTAGGAGACGGCGAGAATGATTCACATCAATCCCAGCGAACACGCGCGACCCGTCGGGTTCGGACAACGAAAGGTAATGCCGCGCGCATGCGTCACCGACGGCAAAAAGCACCTTCGGACCTTCCTTTCCGACGCTCTCGAGGAGCTGGGCTTCATTACCAGCGAATGCGCCCAGGCCGGCGAGCTGGCTGCCGTCCTGGACGCGCAACAGCCCGATTTGTTCGTCCTTGGCGTGTCTTTCGACGGGGTCGAGGTCGGTAAAATTCTCGAGATCCTGGTCAGGAAGAATTTCACCGGCAAAGTTCTGGTCATCGGCCAGCCGGGGTCGATCATGGTAAAGGCCATCAGGCAAATTGGCGAGGAATACGGCATCACGGTGCTGCCCTGCCTGCAGACGCCTTTCGGCGCAGGCACGCTGCGCGACAGCGTCGCGACGCTGCTGCCTTCAGAACCGGCGCCGAGCCCGGCAGTCGACGTGGCCGAGGCGTTGAAAGCCGGCTGGCTCGAATTGTGGTATCAGCAGAAAATCAATGTCCGCACCCTGGTGCCCAGCGGCGCCGAAGCGCTGGTGCGGATGCGGCATCCCGCCTGGGGTGTGGTTCCGCCGGCCTACTTCATCCCCGACGACAAGGATCCGCATTTTCGCGGCCTGTCGGAATTCGTGATCGGCCGCGCCATCGAGGATTGGCGCTACCTTCTCGAGCAGCAGGGGCCGGTCGATCTCTCGATCAATATGCCGGTGTCGTTTCTCGGCGATCGGCAGGCGGTACGCGATCTGTGCCGCGCGATGCCCGATCATCCTGCGTTCAGCGGCTTGCTGATCGAGATCGACTGCGCCGAGGTGATCGGCAATCTGGATCTCGTGATCGATGTCGCACGCGACGTGCGCCTGCATAATATTGCGATCGTGATCGACAATGTCGGCGCGGAATGGCCGGCGCTGATGGGGCTTCGGACCTTTCCGTTCGTCGAGCTGAAGGTCGATCATCAATTTGTCACCGGCTGCGCGGATGACCGGCTGAAAGCGACGGTGTGCCGCCGAATCGTCGAACTGGCCCACGACCATGGCGCGCGCGCGGTGGCCCAGGGCGTCGAGACCCGCGCCGATTTTCTCGCCGCGCACGGCATGGGCTTCGATCTGATGCAGGGCTACCTGTTCAACAAGCCGATGGGGGTCAGGAAATTTGCCCGGTCGCGCCCCTTGCTGGCGTCCAGCCCGGACAGGAAGCCATGAGCGGCCCCGGCAGGCCCGGACCTGCCGCCTTCACTGAAACGACATGTCGAGGCATTTCGAAATGTCGGAGCCGAGTCCGGACGAAATGATGATGCAGCCGCGCACCTTCAGCGCATTGTTGTCGCTCGCCCACCGAATAGCCGCCGGGACCGAAGAACGAATTGATGTTCCGCTCGGCTCTGGCAACAGTTCGGTTCCCCGCGTAGTCTGAGTGCGATCCCGGCCCATCAGAGGCCGGTTTTACCGGGAGAACGCCACATGCATCTCTATCGCGCCGTTGGATTGTCCTATGGATTGTTTTTGGGATCTGCCATCCTGCTCTGCAGTTCCAGCCTCAATCCCGCTTATGCAAAGCCGTTCATGATCGTCGGGAACGACGAGAAAGTCTGGTGGGACGACGATGGAAAGACCGTCCTGTCGGCGCCCGGCAAGGATACGGTTCTGATCGTCGATCTTGCCGATCCCGAAAATCCCAAGATCGTCGCCACCCTGCCCCTTAAGAATTCGATCGTCGGACCGCCGGTCAATGTCGACATCGACCCATCTGGCTCGGTCGCGCTGGTAGCGGATTCGGTGGACGTCACCAAGGACGGCGACGCGCTGAAACAGGTCCCCGACAACAAGGTTTACGTCATCGACCTCAAGGCCAGCCCGCCCAAACTGGCGGCGACGATCACCGCGGGCAAGCAGCCGTCGGGACTGAGCATCAGTCCGTCCGGCAAGATGGCGCTGGTTGCCAATCGCGGCGATAACTCGATCAGTGTGCTCTCGCTCAACGGCACCGACGTCAAGGTCACCGACACCATCTCATTCCCCGACAGCGTTGCGCATGTGGTTTTCACACCGGACGGCAAGCGGGCGCTCGCGGTACGGTTTCCCGCGCACAAGGTATCGGTACTCGACATCGTCGGCGACAAGGTATCCTACAACAAGGTCGATTTGCCGACCGGCCAGTGGCCCTACAATGTCGTCGTCACGCCCAACAGCAAGATCGCACTGACCTCCGACAATGGCGGCGCCGGCTCGTCGGACGGCAGCGTCGACACCACAAGCGTGATCGATCTCGACGCCAATCCGCCACGCGTCATCGACCGGGTGGTGGTCGGTGACGGGCCCGAGAGGCTTGCGATGTCCCCGAAGGGCGATCTTGCGGTCGCCGCCATCCTGCGCGGCTCCAACATGAAGAAGGCGTTCTTCTACCAGAAGAACGGCAGCCTCTCGATCTTGAAGATCGACGGCAAGAAGGTGACGAAGACCCAGGATATCGAGGTCGGCGGATTGCCGGAGGCCGTCGTGTTCACGCCTGACGGGAAGTACATCCTGGCCGGGAACTACATGACCCAGGATTTCTCGATCCTGAAAGTCAATGGCACCAGGGTCACGGATACCGGCAAGCGCTTCAAGGTACCGGGACATCCGGCTTCGGCGCGCATGGGACACTGAAGCAGCGCGCCCGGTTCGCAAACCGGGCCGCGATGCGCTGACCGGCGCTTGAGCCCGGTCAGCGTTTCCACGCCGCAACACTCACTGAAACGACATGTCGAGGCATTTCGAAATGTCGGAGCCGAGGCCGGACGAAATGATGATGCAGCCGCGCACCTTCAGCGCATTGTTGTCGCTGGCCCACACCGAATAGCCGCCGGGACCGAAGAACGAATTTGTGTTCGGCGGCTCGGTTTCGGTGGCGTCGAACGAATAGCTCGAGTCGGTCTCGAAGATGCGGGGCTTCTTGGTGCAGCCGCCGTCGGTCTGCACGTTGATGACTTCCTTGTTGTCCCGCGTCAGCGCGAGGCTGACCTGGCAGCGGAAATATTCCGAGGTCTTGACGTTGAAGACATATGCATAGGATCTGCAGGTCGCAGTGTTGAGCTTGCCCGCGCTCAGGCCCCGGCTGCACGAAATTCGCTGGTTGTTGCTGAGCTTGAATTCATCGGCCGCAGCCGCTTGAGCCAGCGTCATGAACGACAGCGCAACACCGAAACCGATTTTCATGACGAGGTTCATCCGAATCATCCCTATCAGGTTTTTTGCAATACACGGTTGTATACGGAAAGGGGAACATAGTCGCGAAGCGCGACGTGGGAAATCACAAAGTCGCAGGAGCGACGTCGGGTGCGGCTAAGGTGCCATTGACGGAATCATGACGTTCGTGATTTGTTCAAGAAGGTGGACAAGAGAGGCATTTTTCGGCCGCCGGGAGGATGACGATGACGGGATTTTCGACCAAAACCTTTTTGTTGGCGGCAGCACTGGCCGCACTGACGACATCCGCTTTTGCGCAAGGGGCGGAGCCGGCGCCCTGGGAGCTGAAGCCGGACACCGGCTATGGCTACGGCAAGGACGGCAAGACGTTCGCCTACAAGATGGGGACCAACAATGCCGGCATGCTGCTGAAGGGCGCCAAGAAGGTGCCGAAGGGCACGTTGTTCTTCATCGGCCAGAACGGGCAGCTCTACATGCGCACCGGCCCCTATCTCGAGGGCGACGGCAAATTCATGTTCGGGACGAATTGAGCTTCTTCCCTTCTCCCCTTGTGGGAGACTGGAGCGCGGAAATACTCCATATAACTCAAATAATTAGGCAATCGGTGTCCCTATAGTGTCCTCATCGGCTTTGGTTTCGGCCTGCGATCATCTCCTACGCTCGCTTGAGTGTTTTGATCCTCCTCAGCCCGGTCGTCGTCGGCATGGGCGCGGGCATAAGACCTCGTCATTTTTTGACGCAAGCATCAACGGCAAAAGCGCACTGCTCCCCGGCAGTAAGCAATCCTCCGGTAGGTCCCTGGTAGTTGACCGCAGATACGAGGCCGTTTGTCATAACGACATTGACCGTGCAGAAGCGTCGCGTCGATATCGCCGTGCCAAAACCCGTGGAGTTTGCAGACCCGTATACTTGATTGCCCACACGGGAGGCTTGCCCGGTCGTGTTAATGTCAGCCGAAGCAATCGTTGAAGAATACCCATTGCCGGAAGCGTAGGACCAAACCTCGGTTTGGCCCTCTGCAGCCTTGTTACCGGGCGGCCCCATGCATCCGAGAATTTGCTCCTTGGAGAGCCCGACCATCTGCGCCCGGGCATCTTGTGCAACTTGAGCCCGCTGAATGGCGCAGCCTGCAAGCGCCGCTGCGCAGCACGCTAAAACTATAAACTTCACGATATTTCCCCCGCCGAAGCCGATGCTATATTAAACTCGGGGATGCAGTGCAACGCTTGTTGCGCTTACTTGCCTGCACTCGCGGGCTAAGATTAAATGCATCTTATGCGGGTAGGGGCAGTTCTCGTCCTTTTGGGGATCACGGCGCTTGGGGCTTACTCGGTAGGCCGCCAGAGTGCGCCTGTGAGCAATGCGCCCGTGACGGCGGTGCCGACGCCCAAGCCTGTAGCCTTTGTGACCCCCATACAGCCGCCAACGGCAGTCCCGTCCTCAACGCCTTCTAGCAGTCCTGCCCCAACCGCCAAGGGCGGCTTGTCCGAGAGGGCTGCGCCTGTTGATGCTCAGACAAAGCAACCGCCACCTGAAGCCAAGCGTAAGGTCGAGGGCGCGCTCACGGCTGCAGCCATCGCGGCGATCATCGTCCAAGCGAGCCGGGATCAGTATCACGCTGGCGGCAGGCCCTGCGCTTGCCCTGATGACTCCGCGCGGAACGGCAGCGCGTGCGGCGGCCGTAGCGCGTATTCCCGACCGGGCGGCGCTGCGCCGCTTTGCTATCCTAGCTACGTGACGGCGGCGATGATTGAGTCGTATAGGCAGAGGCAGGCGTCGCCCAGAGGCAACTTACCCCTTGAGACCCTTTATGATTGAACAATCAGTAATTGATGCCCTAATCGGGAACCCTTCCGAGAGCCTAAACGTCGAGCTGAAACGCTGGATTGATCCATCGCAGCCTGCTGGCATAGAAAAGATCGTTAAGGGAGTGTTTGCGCTCCGCAATCGCAATGGAGGGTTCTTTGTTGTCGGGTTCGACGACAAGAGCCTTGCTCCCGATGTAGCCAACGAACCGCCGAATGCCAAAGACCTTTTCCATGTTGATGTGATCCAAGGGATCATCTCAAAATACGCCTCTGACCCGTTCGAGATCGCGATAGCTTGGAGCGAGCGCGACGGAAGACAACATCCAATTATCGTTGCGCCATCCGGCGTCAAAGTTCCAGTCGCTGCGAAACGCGATTTGAAGGACGCCTCTCGCACGGCGATCCGCGTTGGCGCGATATTTTTTCGTTCGCTCGCTTCGAACGGCACACCTAGCACGACCGAAGCAAGGCCGAGTGACTGGGCGGAAATAGTCGAGATTTGTTTCGATAATCGAGAGGCTGATGTAGGCCGTTTCATTCGGCGCCATCTCTCTGGCATGGATGCCTCGTCACTGTTGAAGTTCCTCGGGCAACCGACCCAGCCACCGCCAACGCTGTGTGACCGCGCGCTGAAATTAATCGATAATGGGGAAGCCCGCTTTCAAGAGGCGATCAAGACCCGCAATCTTTCAGCAGAAGAGAAACAGTTGCTGGATCAGGGCTTCTGGAGCATCGGTCTCGTCATCGATCCGGTTAAAGCAGAAGCCATTCCCAGCCAAGAATTTATGGAGCGATTGGGGTCGAGCAACCCTCGATACACGGGTTGGCCGGTTTGGCTTGACGCTCGGCTTATGAGCAATGCCGAGAACCGACCAAAAGTTATTAAGGATGCGTTCGAATATCTGATTGTCTCAATTTCCGACGGCTTTTCAAATCACATAGACTTCGCCCGCCTTAATCCAAAGGGAGAGTTTTTTCTTCATCGACTATTACAGGATGACGGCGTGCCGAGCAGAGTAACGCCGGGAAAAGTCATCGATCCCATTTTAATGATCCTACGAGTTGCCGAGGCGATGGCCGTAGGTATAGCCTTCGCTAAGGCCCTAGGTTGGAGGCCAGATCAGACCACGCTTGGCTTTGCCTTTCGTTGGCACAAGCTCAAGGATCGGCAGTTGTCAGCGTGGGCTAATCCCTTCTACGATATTATGGAAGGCGGTACAGCTCACGACGATCAAGTCGAAAGCTGTGTACAGTTCTCGTTGGATACCCCGCTTTCCGCATTGCCGCAGTTCGTGGACGATGCCACCAAGCGGTTATTTGCCGCCTTTGAAGGCGCGACGATCCCGCGTCGGACAATCGAGGATTTTGTCAGGCGCTTGCTTGAGCGAAAGCTCTAGTGGCAGCACCTTTTCAAAATTGCGCGCAAGGAGATATCAGCTAGACAAATGTTGGAATTTTTAAAGACCGACGTCGGTAAGGTCGCGCTGGGCGGTGCGATTGCGGTAAGCGGCCAACTCGCCGCGAGTCTGATTGCATGGGGCAAGGAGGCATGGTTCGCCGCAAGCAAGCGGCAGAAAGAAGCTGAATACCTCGCGATGCGTCTCGTACTTGTTTTCGATGAGTTGACCACCGACTGCTACAACGCGGTGCATGATCCGCTGACGGAGGACCGAGAAGGAATTAGCGAGAGCACCGTCGCTGATCCCACGCTTTCGCTTCCGACCGATGGCGACTATAAAGCGCTGCCTCGTCGTTTAATGTTTCGGATTATGTCGATGCCAAGCAAGTTGGACGGCATCAAAGAGGGGATGGCCTCGGCTTGGGAATTTTCTGGTCCGCCAAATTTTGACGAGTTTTTCGAGTATCGGCGGGAGCATTGGTCGAAGCTCGGACTGGAAGCACTTGATCTGATCGACGCACTGTGCCGCGAGTATAAAATCCCTCCACCTGAGCGACCCGAATATTACGCGCCGAGAGAGTCGTTTTTGGATGAGCTTGTCAAGATTGAGCAGTACAAACGCGAGCGCGAGGAAGCCAACAGCAAGATGATGGCGGGCGTATTTAAGCAAGCGGAAATAGGCAATCCGCCACCGGTAGGATCATGAATTTCTGAAAGAGAACGTCAAAGCAATCGGGAGCGCAGATGAAGATGCCAGTTCGCCCATTTTATCCCGTCGAACTGCCTTCCGATATTTTCGGCCTGAAACATCAGACGCTATCTCGGATTACACACAAGTGACACCATATTCTCGTCTTGCTCATCCAAAGACTTCATCTTTTCGAGAGCCAAATTTGCTTCTCGCGGCTTATCAGCCTCAATAAGTGTCTTCATTTGCTTGATGAACGTGATGCGCTGCGCTGCCGAGGCACCCTTGATGCTAGCCGTGCACCACGATTTTACACTTTCGGTATCAGAGGCCGTCTTCGCTTTTCTAAATGCGTCTTGTGCCTTCAGAGCGACATCATTCACCGTGAGTACGCCTTCCGTTTGCGAACGCGCCGGGCTCATTAGCGTAAGTGTCAAAACAGCCAAAACTAGATATCGCATCAATCTTCCCCCAGTTTGCTCGCATCCTAGCTTGGCTACCCGACGTTGCAAGTCCGGTAGCCAGTGTCAGGACGCGATTAGAGGGGGATATTGTCCGGGTCTAGATCGGGAGACACCACTTCGTTTTCTTCCTTCAAGCTGTCCGGTTTATCGAGCTGGTAAGTGTTTAGCTCGGCATATGCCTTATCCCGCGCCAGCAGTGCCCAACGCGGACACCGGGCGCGAGCTGACCATGATGCGCTGGGGCATGCCGCCACCGCCGCGCACGGGCGGCCCGCCGGTCACCAACATCCGCAACACGTCATCGCCGCATTGGCGCGGCTGGCTCAAGCCGGAGAACCGATGCTTGGTCCCGGCTAACAGCTTTGCCGAATATGCGACGGATCGGGACGGTCTAGCTTAGTGCATCGACTTCAGCACCCGATGATCAGGCCGCCGCTCAACGAGTTCTGCGCTCATTAGCCAAAGTCTTTGTTCCAACTGCTCGTTCACGAGCATCAGAGCTTTGACAGCGCCACGCAGATCACCGTTACAGGCGGCGACGATCTCGTCCACATCCTGCTCGTATTGGTCTAGCAAACTGTTGCTATACACGCGTGACATGCGAGCAACATCCAAGCAAAAAACCACGCTCGGTTGTGGGGTTGCCGAGAGTACTCCCCGCTATTCACAGGACACAAGCCGATAGCCAACTGCTATTGTCGGAGCGCCGAGCCCTGCGGTGAAGCGGCGAACAAGCGGCTTGGTGTTGTATTCTCGCAACCCGAACTTCGCTCCGAAGCGATAACGTTCATTGGCTCGGGGGTGGCATATGTTCGACGTTTATTTAAGCGAAAAGCGCGATCTGCTCGTTGTTAGGAAGGGACTTCCTATACCCACTGGCAAGTCGGGGCGATGGCGCAAATCCAAGAAGAAGGTTCTCAAAGTCAGTGACGAGATTAAGTCGGCGGTTCAGAGGCAAGGCTATTACGTGCGGAAGCTGAGGGAGTTACCGATTAAAACGGCTTCGCGGGCATCTGGACCGAATTCAAAGGCGAGCGCGGTACCAAGCCCGAGCCGATCCCCTGGGTTTCGTGCTTAAATGTCGGTGCCCCGACCAAAGGAGGATCAGATGGTAACAAGCGTCAAACAGATGTTGGAAGCTGCTAACGCGGCGGTTCCGAAGATCACGCCGGATCAGGCCAGGGACATGATTAAAAAAGGAAACACCTTGGTTGTCGACGTGCGCGATGCACCAGAAGTCAGTGCCAGCGGCAAGATCGCTGGCGCTGTGAACGTCTCACGCGGAATGTTGGAATTTCGCGCCGACCCGGACTCTCCATACCACGACAAGAATTTCGATAAGGAAAAGACCGTTATCCTCTATTGCGCTTCTGGCGGTCGTTCTGCGCTCGCCGGGAAGGTCCTCAAGGATATGGGTTACGACAAGGTCTATAATGTCGGCGGATTTAAAGATTGGACCGGCGCGGTCGATAAGGTCTAAAAATCGTCGAACTCACCGTGCGACACGACCCTGCCATCGATAGGAGCAGCGACGCGTTGGCGGGCGTGGACGCCGCCTTGCTTGGAACGACGCCCGCGTAATCGGTATTGTGCGGCATGGATTGGCCTGACTATCTACGGGACCAAGCGGCCATGTATCGGCAACTTGCCGAGCAGACCGACGATCCTGTCGTCAAGAACGAGCTGCTTGAGTTGGCGTCCGCGTGTGAAGAGGTCGCCAGCAACATCGAAGATCATCTGACGGGTGGGTAGCTGGTCACTCACGCGGCGGGCTGCCGCCTCCGCCCCGGTTCAACCTTACTGGCTCGAAGCCCGTTGCTTTCGCCGATGTCCGTTTTTGGGCGCATTACGGACTCAAGTCGGACATCGCGGCATGTCCGTTTCGTGCCAGAAGCCGACATCTGGCCAGTTAGCATTCACAAGCTTTTCACCTTTAGCGTGTTGACTTGCTTTATGACACCACGTCGGGCGGTTGAAGTAGGGATATGGGTGACAGTTGTCATCGGCATTATATTGGCCGGGTACAATGGCAGTGCAATTTATCTCTGGTACACGACTAGAACCGTTGAGACTTTAGGCGGGCTCCACGACCGCGCGTACTCCCCATTCCTTTACTCGAAGTCGCTGGTGCAGAATTTCATCGGATTTGCAGTCGGTGCCTTTCTTCTGATCCTTGTGCCATTCAGAGTGGCGACTTTCTGGAAGGCACTTCGCAGAAGAAATGAGCCATGATGTAGTCTGCTTTGGGTCAAAAGCTGAAAAGCTCAACGGGAGCATATGTTTTCCGCTCTGCCCCCAACAACGGACATCTTTGCCGTCACGATTGCTTAACCAAAAACTTCCAAAGTAGCACCGTCATTTGACTAATGATTATAGGTTGTTTGCGTAGTGAAGTGGCAGAGGCAATTAGCGGAGTGGTTTAGATTATGGGCAACGACGCCCCTTGGTATGTGAACTTGATCGTATCGTTCCTTCCGCTCGTACTTGGTTGTGGTGCGATTGCATGGCACGGGCGACAGGTGCGAAGGTCAATGACAACAAAAGACGGGCGCTCGTTAGCACAAGTCTTCGACAATCTTACGCAAGAGATCAAGCGCGGCAACGATCTGCGGGAAAATGGCAAGCCTTGATACGAGCACGCAATGGCTGCTAGCGAAGATGCCGTTACGAGCTTCCTCAACGTTGACCTAGACGCACGCGGGAACGCTCGCGACGTTGTAGATTTTTTGAAACCGCTTGAAGCCTCTGTCATTGTGCTTCGTCACACCGGTCAAGACGCATCCATAGAGCTTGCCGACGAGTTCGCTTCGCTCGAAGAGACCTTGTTTGGTCTAATCGAGTTCGTCCGTGCACTTCAACCCGATCTTAGGCGTATCTGGGAACGATTGGATTTTCGCAGGCTCAATGTGGGCATACAAGCGGCTTGTGAGCCGCATGCAGCAGAGTTTGCCATTTCGGCTAAGGCAGTCGAAATGATGGCGGCTTTGCAATTTGAAATCATTTTCACGGTCTATGCTCCGGTAAAGACATGATCTCTCATTGGAGTGATCGCAGGTGATCCTATGTGTGCATTGGGGTCAAAAGCTGGAATTGGAGTGCGGTTGGGGAAGCGATCAGTGGTTCGGATGTAAGCCGTCTGGATACTCACCTATTGAGACTTCCACGGTGATGTCGTTGCTGTAGGAGTCGAGGTATTGATGTCCAGATATAGATGACGCAAGTACATCGACTTTATCAGCGAAGTCTTCTGCCAAATCGGATCGGAGCCTCCATCCCAGATCATTACGCGCGAAGTGCATGCCGGTGTCACGCTTGTCGGAGACCGCTTTAACGATGATTTTCCTGGCATCTACCGCCTCGCAGAACTTCGCAAGCGCGAGCGCATTTGAGGACGGCCAATCGCTGCGCAGAAAATCTCGTAACTCACGCATGCCGATTGCATCTCCCCAAAAGAGAACGGTGGGACTGCCTTTCCAGTCTGCAAAGTACGCAGATCGCAGGGTCATAATCCAAGCCCAACTCAGACATGCGATTTCACGGTCACCCAAATCGCAAACACTGCGCCGAGAATAATTAGCCCGGCGAAAACGACAAGTTCAGGGTGTACGTCTATGTCTCCGTTTGGAAGCCGCCTGAAGCCGCACCACGGTAATTTCTGTCCGTAGAATTTGAGAACAGCAGATAGAGCGCGCCAAACCCGATGAGTCCCGAAACGATCTCCAAGATCACACTCAACGCTTGGGTCATGCACTCGATCTAAGTTGCCGTTTTTGGTTCTTTATCGAAGGTCACTTCTTAGGAGGCAAAACGTGCCAGTGCATTGTGAGTACTACACCCCATCCGCTCACGATGATCATGAGCAGGGCGGTAAAGATCACAAACTTGCGCAGTCGTTTGGCTTGAGTCGTCTGAATTAGAAGCATCCGCCAAACTCACCCGTTCCAGTAACCTCAGGGCAGTAGCCTAAGGCAGAATGAACAAATCGAGTAAACGGGCACTGAAAGCGACCCGGTAAATGTCTGTTCCGGTCAAAAGCTGAAAAGCTCAATGCGAGCATATGTTTTCCGCTCTGCCCCCAACAACGGACATAGAGCGACCACGGCGGCATGTCCGAGTTGTGCCAAAGGAGCGGACGTTGCGCCACGTCATGGCTTTTCTGCCCGTAGCCAATCAGCAGTAGCCAACTCAGAGGATGTCGAGCTTCGCCGCTCTTCCCCTGCGGCATAGCGGGGCATCTCCTTGATGGCCTCTTCGAAAGCTGTCCGGATTTCCGTCTGGCTAAAATTCCGGTCCCAAAGCTCAGTTATCAAGTCGTTGATTATACCGTTTAGCGGCGCGGCGAAGTTGTAAGGATTTTGCGTTACCAAGTCCGCGCAACGAAGTGCGAACAGGTAGGCGGCGTCGACGCACTGCAGTTCCCAAGGTCCTTCATTCCGCTCAGTCATCTCATCATCAATCGTTTGAGTGTGTCACCAATGCCTACATTAACAATACAGTTCCCGACTGCGCCCGCCAAGAACGTAACAAACGGCGGTCATGAGAAAAAACCCGATACCGGCAGCCATCAGACCGCAAAGCAAATAGTGTTCGCCGGTCGTAAGATAGACGATAGAGCCATGCGTATTGAGTGGAAAAATCCTTCCCGCTTCCGGCAGGTAGGTCGTCGGCCTGTAAGCGTCGTAATACTGCCAAACAAAAAAAGACGAGAACCAGAAAACTACACCTAAGATGCCAGATACTACCTTCACAATTTTCAACATCGCCGAGTGACCGCTGAATGTTTCCCGAGTGCGCAAAGGACGGTCTTATCAGCCACAAGTATAATTAGCTAAAACATGCAGCCGCGCATCATACGCATAGCTTAATTTTCAGTTGCATCTTCGACTCGATTTTCTCGATGTCCGAGTTGGGTCAAACTGCGACATTCCTGCTCAAATGGACCATCTCCGTTTTAGCCCCAACATCGGAAGCGGGTCGCGCTGGGCGGCGTTTAGGGTAGCTCCGGGTGATCGATCAAAGCGCGTGCGAGCACGACGCTTGTAACTTGCGACGAGGCGCGTGAAATCGCCTGCTACTTGCTTGCCTGCGCGCGTGACTACTCGTTTTCCATCCGACGAGATTTGACGTTTTTCTCGCCGGTTTTCTGCTTCGGCGTTGTTGGCGTTTCCGATAAGTATTCGCTGTCCAACGGGCTCGGCTGATGACCTGTCACTGCGTCGATCATTGACTTGGCCTGCGCGTTTGGGTCCAAAACGGGATGTGGGTAAATCATACTCATTGACCGACCTCCGTCTTCAACGCCCCCAAGCTGCATCCTAGCTCATTAGCTCCGGTTTAGATACCGGGACCGCTCTCAGTGCGGCCCTTGAGAACCGGGTCCGACCCTTACGGCGATAACCGGGCAACGACGGCGCGCCTGTTCGGCTGCATATCGTAGTTGTTCACAGCCGTTCGCTTGATCAACGAGTTCGGCGTGCTACTACGCGGCCTTACATTCACTCTGGAGAGCATGAAGTGGCGAAGAAGACGAGGAGCAAGCGCGAAGAGTATACGAAGGACGATGTGAAGCTGCTAAAGGCACATTCCAAAGCCTGCACGCCTGTCGTCAAACTTTCGAAGCTGATGAAGAGATCCGAAGGATCGTTGAGACAGAAGGCTCGCACGCTGGGCATTGGTTTAGGTCATCAGCGCTAGGGCCGCGAACATCGCGGTGCCATAGGGCGTCAGTCATTTAGAAAAAGCCCCGGCGATATGGCACGCCGGGGCTTTCAAGATCATCAGGCCGGGTACATCCGCCGCGCCTTCCGATCAAACGGGTCGCTGATTAAGTCCGCCGATCTTGGGGACAATGTGGCAGCGACGCGGCCCACGGAGCGACGTCGTTCTCCCTGAAAGCTCTGACAGACATTTCGCGTGTACGCCAATCGGCGCGCCGCCGATGCTCGGCCGCCAGCGCCTTGCGCGTCTGGTCCCCCACAGCACGTAGCAAGAAGAGCCCCGACGCTGCGGCGCGCCGGGGCTCCTCTCGGATCGCCAACGCTGGGTACTTCCGCCAGCCCAACGATCTTAAACTAAGGAATTGCCGCTCCACTTTTCCGCAAGAGTTTCATTTCGAGCATACAATGCTTGGGTGGGCGTTGAATATACCTCCAACGAGCTAACTCTCGTCGCATCTTGCCTATCATGAGCTGAGGTCATCGTCATTGCAGAGTTGCAACGCCTTCGACGGACAAGCAGAAATTCGACCTCGGCCAAAATTCCTAGCAGCCATCTCTCGCTTACCAACCGGCGCGATACAACGGCCTGTCAATTGTTAGGGCCAGCTCGCTGTGCCGGACGAGCTGGCCGCTTTCCCGACGGACCTTGCGCCATCTACGACGTAGCCTCCTCAGTTAGTCCACCGGGACTTCCGCTATCGCGTGGGCAGGCCGAAAAGTCCCAAACAAAGTCCCAAAGCGACTTCCAACGTTCGCTTCCTGTTCAGCCCCTCCGCCTGGTCGGCAGGCCCAGCGCGGTCGCGGCTCGTCCTGGTTAGTGCCGGATGAGCTGCGAGCCCTAAGTCGGGTCTGACCGAAAGCTGAAAGGCCCTCGTCGCGAGCGGGGGCTTTTTCATTGGTAGGTACTCCCGCAACGGCGATATAGTTTGAGATCGTCAGGCAGGGGGACACGATGTCGATCTATGACCCATTGAGGCACAAGCTGGTCGCGAACGGCTCCTCATCGCTCAAGATGACTTTCGTAGAAATCGAGGTACTCATCGGCCGCTCCCTTCCGAAGTCAGCTTACGAATATGACGCTTGGTGGGCCAATGAAGACCCCGACAAAACCAATCACAGCCACAGCCTCGCGTGGACAATGGCGGGATATGAAGCCGAACCCAACCGATTGCAGCGGACGGTAACATTTCGGCGAAAGGCACGGGCTTGACCGAGAATTGGTGATCAGCCCGCCCGGTCGCCCGATTCTTCGTGGATTGCGAAGCAGCGGCAACGGCGCTGTGATCGCCTGTCATGGGCACCAAGTCGCGCGAGGAAGGCTACGGCGGCCCGGTGCAGCCGTCGCCGACCATCGCGCCATGTCTCAACGGCGGCTTGGGGTGGCTTGAGGTCGAGTGTGCGCCGCCTGTGCGCATGGTCAAGCTGACGGAGACGCCGGAGATCACGCCGTATCGATGGGTGCATCCGGACGAGGATCGGTGAATGTGCCGCGTGACAGGCGCTCAAAAACTTACTACCGGGAGTAGGGGAGACAGGCACTCGCGGCCTGATAAGGGGGCAGACAGGTGGACAAAAAGAGCGATAATACATCACCAGCGTTAGTTTTTCTCGACACCAGCGTGTGGCTTGATCTGGCGGTGAACGAAGCCGGAGGGCCTCTGCTCGGCGCTTTGGAAAGCCTCAAAAAGCAGAGGGTCATTGAGCTTGCCGTTCCGCAGATCGTCCGCGACGAGTTCGCCCGAAACAAGGATCGGGTGGTGCAGGACAGTGGCCGAAGCCTTTCAGCCGCGCTCGACCGCGCCACGGGCGCGCTGTGGAAATACGGCAATCCGAGGCGGCGTCGGAAAGCTGCCGAAGTCCTCAGCGACATCAAGCACCGCCTCAATGGCTCGTTGGATGTTACCGCAGAGGCGGTAGCGCGGATCGAGAAGTTATTCGCCGCTTCGGAGTGGCTAGGCAATCCGAACACCGCAATCGAGGCTTCCTCACGACGCGCGCTACAGAAGAAGGCTCCCTTCCATACCGGCAAGAATAGTTTCGCAGATGCAGTGATCATCGAGTTGTATGGCCAATTGAGTAAGTCTGCGAAAGGCCGCAGCGTTTTTGTGACCCATAACAAGAGGGATTTCAGTCTGCCGAATGGTGATCAGCGGTTGCCGCATCCCGATGTCGCCGCGCACTTCTCGCGCATCAAGTCTCGCTATTTTATCAAGCTGGTAGACGCGTTGCGCGCTCTGCGCCCGCAGGAGTTCGCGGAGGCGATGTATGAGCACGAATTGACGATGGAGCCTCGCCGGGCCAGCGAGATTTCAGATGCCATCGAGGAGTTGACAAACCGAGTTTGGCACGACCGGCACATGGTCATGCGCTACAAGATAGAGACTGGAAAATGCAAGGTGATCCCAAGAAAGGAATTTGGACCGCAGCATTACCGCGCAAGCGCTCTCGGAAAGCTGATAGTCGATGACATCTTGGCCGGTGCGATCCGGTCGGCGCAGCGGGTTGAAAAGAAATATGGCAAGGAAAATCTTGGGCCGTATTCGAAATTTGAGTGGGGCATGATCAATGGCAAGCTATCGGCATTGCGTTGGGTGTTCGGCGAAGATTGGGACGAATTGTATACCTGATCGCCGGAAGCCCTTGGCGAGCAGCGGGGGCAGGTGCTCAATGCAGTAGCCTCGTCTTATGATCATCGAAGGCGAGCATTGGTCAATAAGTACACACAAAGAGCAACGGAATGGCACTTAGCGACGCATGCTTTGAATTTTTGCAGGCAACCGCCGATGCAGCGGAGGTATTGGCCTCAAAGGTTCACCATTATTCTGCGCCCGATTATCCGATCCAGTATGGCGTTGAGATCGACGCTCTTCGGCGGGCTTGTTTGGCGGTGAGAGACAGGCCCTACGATCCTGAAGCCGGTGCCGAATTGCTAAGGCTCGCCGCATCGGTAATGACCTTTCACGATGGCTCGCCAGGCGCACCGGAGCGCTGTCACAGGGAGGCCGAAATGAGAAAGCTGATCGGTCTGCTCGAAGAGCCGCTCGACCACTCCGAGAAGGCGGCGGTCCCGGCAGTGGTGCAGAACGTGATGACCGAGACGAGCTTCACTCCGTTGGCCGCAGAACGTCTGAAGTCCATGCTGTCGAGGTTGGGTAAATCTGCTTACGATGTCGCGATCAAGATCATCAGTGATATCGGCTCCGCAACAGTGAAGAAGATGCTGGGCCTTTAAAGATTTTCTCCTCGATGTGTAACTTCTACAGCATCACCACGAACCAAGCCGCGATCATCGCACTCTTCCGTGTCGTCAACCGCTACATCTGCAACCTCGCACCGATGCCGGGCGTGTTTCCGGATTATCCGGCTCCGGTGGTCCGCAACACTGAGACCGGCCGCGAGCTGACAATGATGCGATGGGGCATGCCGCCACCGCCGCACACGGGCGGCCCGCCGGTCACAAACATCCGCAACACGTCGTCGCCGCATTGGAGCGGCTGGCTCAAGCCGGAAAACCGGTGCCCGGTTTCGCATCGCACCAATTGTGCGAGAGATCAGACAGCCGAATTGATCCATCGCAACGACATTTGATCGTTTCCCGCGAATATGACGATTCAAAAATAATTGGGAGGATCGTCATGTCAAATGCTCAGGAAGCCTTTGCAATGACCGCCGTGCTTTTCGGCCTATCATTCGCCGGCATTTTCTTATTTTGGTTCGCCGAGAAGTTTAGGACTAAGCGAGGGCCGACAACTCGGCGTTAGTTCTCGCTCTAGCTGAGTGACGCACACAGACTGACTGAAATATTTTTTGGCGGGCTGCGGTCATTGTCAAAGTTGATGCTAGACGCTCAATTGAAAACCCGCTTTGCTATTTCATCGAATGGGACAGCAGTGCTGGCTTGAAGAGCATCGCCGCCAGTCACATGTCATAAGGATCGGGGATCGTTGGCCCGACACACTGGCAACGCACCTACCGCCTCATTGAAGGATCGCGTGCGTCCAAATAAGAGCGAGCACGGGCTGCGTTCGAGCACCGCTCGACACAGTACCTCTACGCAAACGCAACGGCCGAGCCGTCGAGGGAGACCTTGGCGGCTTTTGCGTGTGGAATCATGCTCTAGCCTAGCATTACAGTTGCTTTGTTTGCGGATTTCTGAATCCATGGGCAACCATGATTCGAATGTCGTGGGCGCGGGCCGCGTCGGTTGAGGAGACGCTTGCGTTGTGGGCGGCGTCGCTTCGAGAAATCAAGAAACGGATACGTCCGTTGTTCACGCAAGATCGTGTTGCGACGAATGCAGGCCTGTTCCTGGAAGGTCTGCTCGGAGACGAGCAGCGCAAGACAGGTTGGATGCGCGCGGAGGCGGCTGGCGATCCCGGCCCATGGCGGCAGCAGGCGATTCTGGGTCGTGGAGACTGGGACGCTGATGCCTTGCGCGATATCGTCCGTGATTATGTCATCGAGCATTTGGCGGATGACGATGCGGTGCTGGTGATCGACGAGACCGGCTTTCTCAAGCAGGGCAAGGCGTCGTGTGGAGTGGCGCGGCAATACACTGGTTCGGCAGGGAAGATCACGAACTGCCAGATCGGCGTCTTCGCTGCCTATGTTTCACGTCATGGCCATGCGTTCATCGATCGCGCGTTGTATCTTCCGAAGGAATGGACCGACGATCCAGATCGTCTGGAAGCCGCATATGTGCCTGCCGATGTCGGCTTTGCGACCAAACCAAAGCTTGCGACGAGAATGATCGCACGCGCAATAGCCGCGTCTGTACCATTCAAGTGGGTTGCTGGCGATACCGTCTACGGTGTTGGCGATATCGAACAGCAGCTGCGTCGCGCAGGCAAAGGCTATGTACTCGGGGTCAGCAGCGCTCATGTATTTCGATCCTGGGGCAAGCGTCGATCCGTTGCCGGCACGGCCGCCGACATCGCCCAGACGCGGCGCGCGTCCGACTGGAAATGCCTGTCGGCAGGGGCCGGAACCAAAGGGCCGCGGCTGCATGATTGGTGTTATCTCGAACTGGCCGATCTGGAAGTCGAAGAATCAAACGACGCAAATCCGGGTCTTTGGACACGCGGTCTGTTGATCCGCCGTCGTATCGCCGATGGCGATCTCGCCTTCTTCACCACCTGGTGCCCAGCGCGAACAGCCATTGAAACGCTGGTCGCGGTCGAAGGCCATCGGTGGGCGATCGAGGACAGCTTTGAGACCGCGAAAAACGAGTTCGGGCTCGATCACAACGAGAGCAGATCCTGGCATGGCTGGCACCGTCATGTGTCCTTGGTGATGCTCGCCTTCGCCATGATGGCCGCGATCCGACATCGCGCTAATCCGCCACCGCCCAAAAAAACGAAACGGCGCCCCCCGCAAAAGCCAAAGCATAACCAGCCCACCACTGGTCCGTTGGTCCATCCAGGAAATCCGCCGCATTGCTATCAGACTTGCTCGAAAGCGGATTCAACCCGCACGCTTCATCGCATGGTCCTTCTGGCGCAGAGCTCACCAGGCTGCCGCTCAACGCGCCCACTTCAAATCAAAAAGGAAACTGTAATGCTAGATGCGCGACAGCAGCAAAACTGAGCGTCAGACAACTCTTGTTGCAAAATTCCGGCCTTCTACTGCTTTTCTCAGTAGATGCCAGTCAAATAGTAAAATGCGATGACGACGAATACTGCTGCTGTTTTTGTCAGCGTGATGACGAACACATCCTTGTAGGCCTGCCGATGCGTGAGGCCGGTCACCGCAAGCAGCGTGATGACGGCCCCGTTGTGAGGCAAGGTATCCATGCCGCCGCTCGCCATGGCCGCGACACGATGGAAGACCTCGAGCGGGATATTGGCTGCCTGCGCGGCGGCGATGAAGGTATCGGACATCGCAGCCAAGGCGATGCTCATCCCCCCGGAAGCCGAGCCGGTGATACCGGCGAGCACCGTCACAGTGACGGCTTCGTTGACCAGCGGATTGGGAATGGCCTTAAGCGCGGCAGCAACCGTCTCAAAACCCGGCAACAGCGCAATCACCCCGCCGAACCCGTATTCGGAGGCGGTATTGAGCGAAGCCAGCAGCGCTCCGGCGACGGCCGCCTTGCTGCCATCGGCGAACTTCGCCAGAACGGGCCGCCAGGCAAAGACGAACACCGCCAGGATGCCGAGCAGCAGCGCGCCTTCGACCGCCCAGATCGCCGCCAGCGGACCGACCTTGGTTGCGATCGCGTGGCCACCGAGGGTAACTTCATGCGTGGCGCCGTAGGCTCGGGGCACCAGTTTCGTCAATATGAAGTTTGCAACCCCGACCACGACCAGCGGCGAAAGCGCGATCCAGGGGTTCGGCAATTCCTTCTCCTCGTACGGCACCGGCTCGTTTAGAAGCTCGGTGCCATAACCCTCTCCGTTCCTTTGCGCGGCGCGGCGGCGATTCTCGATATAGGCAATGCCCGCGACGAACACGAAAACGCTGCCGATCAGGCCAAGGACCGGGGCCGCCCACGTGGTCGTGTTGAAGAAGGTGGTTGGGATGATGTTCTGGATCTGCGGCGTCCCCGGCAAGGCGTCCATCGTGAAGCTGAACGCGCCGAGCGCGACGGTGGCGGGGATGAGCCGTTTGGGGATGTCCCCCTGGCGGAACATCTCGGCCGCAAACGGATAAACCGCGAACACCACGACGAACAGTGACACGCCGCCATAGGTCAGGATCGCGCAGACGACGACAATGGACAGGACAGCGCGCTCCCGCCCGAGGACTCCTATCACGGCCGACACGATCGACTTCGAGAAACCCGACAGTTCAATGACCTTGCCAAAGACGGCCCCAAGCATGAACACTGGGAAATAGCTTTTGACGAAGCCGACCATCTTCTCCATGAAGACGCTGGAAAACAGCGGCGGGACCAGCGAGGGATCCGTCAGCAATACGGCGCCCATGGCGGCAACCGGCGCGAACAGGATGACGCTGTAGCCGCGGTAGGCGATAAACATGAGGAAGACCAGAGCGGCCAGTACGATCAGGAGATTCATGGCGAAACCCTCAATTCCAATGGCACCTGTGTAATCCCCAGTAGCCTCACACCGTCGATGTGAGCATCGTCATGCGTTCGCGCTCAAGCTCGGCGATGATCTTGGCGTGATGTTCGACCGCCTCACGCAGCAGGTCGCGGATCGAGACGACGCCCACTACCTTGACTTTCGCGAGGACTGGCAGGTGGCGAATGCCGTGAGCGTGCATCAGCCTCAGACATTCGGCAAAGGTATCCTCAATCCCCACCTTGACGACGTTTTTGACCATGATGTCTCCGACCGCCGTCGCCTCCGGCGACTTCCCGGCCAGTATCACGCGCCTGAGGCAATCGCGTTCGGACACGACGCCGGCGATCGCTTCCTTCTCCAGAACCACGAGAAAGCCGATATTCTTCTCTTCCATGAGACGCACGGCCGCCATCACGGTGTCCGCCGGACCGATAGTCCACACAGATCCCGACTTGAGAATCTGCTTGAGCGGTCGATAGGCGAGAATTTCTTCCGGACGCCTGAGTGGATGGTCCATTTTGCGTCACCTCAGTAGTGGGATCGATATGGCGCGTCACATCTGTTCAGCAGCCGCCCTCGCCTTCAGCCGCGGACAACGGCTCAATCCGATTTCTGCCTCACATAGCGGCCCGGGGCCGCCTCGATGACATGAAAGTTGTCGTTGCCAGGCTGTGTCGGTGCCCGAACAGTGCCGCTTGAATGACGCTTCATCCAGGCGTCCCAATCGGGCCACCAGCTTCCCGGTTTCTCAGTGGCCTGCTCCAGCCAGTTCTTGGCGTCGCGATCGAGATTATCATTGAGCCAGTAGCTGCGCTTGTTGCGGGCGGGCGGGTTGATGACGCCCGCAACGTGACCACTTGCGGCCAGCACGAAGCGCGGATCTCTTCCCATCAGATCCTTCGACCGGTAGGCGCTTTGCCAAGGCACGATATGGTCCTCGCGAGACGCCAACAGATAGAGCGGCACTTTGATCTTCGAGAGGTCGACCGGCAGGCCACATTGGATCGTCTTGCCAGCCTCCTTGATCTTGTTCTCCAGATAGGTGTTGCGCGTATACCAGCAGTACATCGGACCCGGCAGGCTGACGCTATCGGAATCCCAGTACAGCAGGTCGAACGCATCAGGCGTCGCGCCTTTGAAATAGTTCTCGACCACGTAGCGCCAGATCAGATCGTTGGCGCGTAGCGTCCCGAAGGTAAAGGCCAGTTCCTTCCCTGGCAGGATGCCGCCTCTTCCGATCACCGCCTCTCGCAACGCGACCGAGGTCTCGTCGATCAAGAGGCCAATTTCCCCGGTGTCGGCGAAGTCGATCATCGTGGTCAGCAGCGTTATGCTCGCCAGCTTGTGTTCTCCGCGAGCGGCCAGTACCCCTGCCGCGCAGCTCAGAATCGTGCCGCCAACGCAAAAGCCCAAGGCATGAACCCGGTCGGCATCGGCAATATCCCGGACGACGTCGATTGCCTTGAGCGGTCCAAGCGTCACGTAGTCGTCCCAGGTCAGAAACTGGGTTTCCGCCACCGCACTGCGCCACGAGATCAAAAAGACGCGATGGCCTTGAGCAACCGCATATTCAACGAAGGAATTTCCGGCGCCTAGATCCAGCAGGTAGTACTTGTTGATGCATGGCGGCACGATGAGAAGCGGCGTCTTCTCGACGTCGGTCGTCTGTGGCGCATATTCGATGAGCTGGATCAGCTCGTTTTCGAAGACGACCGATCCCGGCGTTGCCGCAAGATTTTGGCCGACTTCAAATGCGGATTCATCAACGCGGGTAATGCGCCCTTTCTGGATATCTTCGATCAAGTTATGCATCCCGGTCGCCAGACTCGCCGCGCGTGTCTTGATGGCGGTTCGAATGACCTCGGGATTCGTCCCGGGAAAATTGGACGGGCTCATCGCATCGATGAATTGCCGCGCATAGAAGCGAAGCTGCAGCTTGGACTTATCATCGACCTGGGCTTGATCGACCAGATCGGACAATTGCTTCGAGGTCCGCAGATAGGATTGCCTGAGAAGATCGTAATAAGGCGACTCATGCCAGGCGTCGTCCTTGAACCGCTTGTCGACTCGCGAGGGCTGAATGCCCGACCCCGTGCCCGCGGTGAATACCTTGACGATGCTGTCATTCCAGAGCCGCCAGGCCTGCGTCACGTAGTCAGGATATGGCGCAAACCACGATGTTCCCTGACCCGCCGCGCGACCGCCGCCGACGCCCATTGCCGCGGCGATCGCATCGTCAAATTGCTTCATCGATTGCTGGCCGGCCTTCATTAAACTTTCAAGATAGGCCGAGGAACCGCCTGGCGATGATGAATTGCCCATCCGAACCTCCCACGCATTCGGTGTCGGTTGCCGGTCCTTGCCGAACTGCCCGTCTGCAATACGCCAACGGCCCCTTATTGCAGCGCAATAGTCCAATATCCGACCAATCAAGCCGCGGCACAGGCCACCGGCTGTCGTCACGTTCTGATTTCCAGGCCAATGCGACGACTGATGCAATCGGCGAATCGTCCGATAGCCGGACCGCACCGCTGATGGACCCCTCGCCGCCTAACTCGCCTCAAGTGAGTGTAGGCTCTGGCGGGCCACGTCACTCAGGCTTGATCTAGATCAATGGAGACTCCGCACGGCTTCCTAACGCTTCATGCAGCGTTCAGTGAATTGCAGTGTGCTCCCGGCGTCCGGCCGAGAAGCAAGGCAAATCATCAAAAATTAATTTGCGATGGAGGCGTCCATGACAGCGAGTGCGGCTCTTAGGAAAGAAGGGGATGCTGGAGATTGCTGGAGAGGTTTTCGGCCAGGCGATTGGCGCACTTCCATTAGCGTTCGCGATTTCATCGTCCGCAATGCTACGCCTTACACCGGCAACGAGGACTTCCTGGCCGGCGCATCGCAGCGCACAAAGGCCGTTTGGGCGAAACTACAGCCCTACTTCGCGGACGAAAGGAAAAAGGGCGTTCTGGCGGTCGATACCAAGACGCCCTCCACCCTGCTGGCCCACAAGGCCGGTTACATCGACCGTGACAATGAGATCATCGTCGGGCTTCAGACCGACCAGCCGTTCAAGCGCGCCATCTTCCCGTTCGGCGGCTTGAGAATGGTTGAAGCAGGCATCAAAGCCGCCGGTTTCGAACCGGATCCGGCGGTGCACGAGACCTTCACGAAGTACCGCAGGTCGCACAATGACGGCGTCTTCGACACCTACACGCCGGAGATCATGAATTGCCGCCGGTCCGGCATCATTACCGGACTTCCGGATGCCTACGGCCGCGGCCGCATCATCGGCGACTATCGCCGCGTGGCGCTCTACGGAGTCGATCGACTCATCGAAGCAAAGCACGCCGAACGAGCGCAGATCGACGACATGTGGCCGACCGACGAGATCATTCGGATGCGCGAAGAGCTGTCCGAGCAGGTCCGCGCCCTCGAGGATCTGGCGTCGATGGCGAAGCTCTACGATCGCGATATTTCGAAGCCGGCCACGAACGCACAGGAGGCGTTCCAGTGGACCTATTTCGCCTATCTCGGCGCCATCAAGGAAGCCAACGGCGCGGCGATGTCGATCGGCCGCATCTCGAGCTTCCTCGACGTCTATATCGAGCGTGACCTGAAGGCCGGTGCCCTGGACGAGGCGCGGGCGCAGGAACTGTGGGACCAGCTGGTGCAGAAGCTGCGCATCGTGCGCTTCCTTCGGACGCCGGACTACGACGCGCTGTTCAGCGGTGACCCCTACTGGGCGACCGAGTGCGTCGGCGGCATGGATCTCGACGGACGCACGCTCGTGACCAAGAGCAGCTACCGGATGCTGCATACGCTCTACAATCTGGGGGCGGCGCCGGAGCCGAACATCACGGTGCTGTGGTCGAACCATATGCCCGCGCCGTTCAAGCGCTACTGCGTCAAGGTCAGCCGCGACACGTCTTCGCTGCAATACGAGAACGACGATCTGATGCGGCCGTTCTGGGGCGACGACTACGGCATCGCCTGCTGCGTTTCGGCGATGCGGCTGGGCAAGCAGATGCAGTTCTTCGGCGCGCGTGTCAATTTCGCCAAGGCGCTGCTTTACGCCATCAACGGTGGCCGCGACGAGGTCTCCGGCGATCAGGTCGCACCGCAGACAATGCCTGTTGTCGGCGAGTTCCTCGACTATGACGACGTCATGGCCAAGTTCGACACCACGATGGAATGGCTGGCCAAAACCTATGTCCATGCCATGAACTGCATTCATTATATGCACGACAAGTATTTCTACGAGCGCCTCGAAATGGCGCTGCACGACCGCGATATCCTGCGAACGATGGCGTTCGGGATCGCGGGTCTTTCAGTCGTTGCCGATAGTTTGAGCGCGATCAAGTACGGCAAGATGCGCGTCACGCGCGACGCCACGGGACTGATTGTCGACTATCAGAACGAAGGCAACCAATCAACGCCGCAGTTCGGCAACAACGACGATCGGGTCGATCAGATCGCCTCCAGTCTGGTCACGAGCTTCATGGACAAGATCCGCAAGCATCCGACCTACCGGAACGCGACGCACACCCAGAGCGTGCTGACGATCACCTCCAATGTCGTCTACGGCAAGGCCACCGGAAATACGCCGGACGGTCGGCGCAAGGGCGAGCCGTTCGGGCCCGGCGCCAACCCGATGCATGGGCGCGACAGCCATGGCTGGCTGGCCTCCTGTCTTTCAGTCGCGAAGCTTCCTTACAAGGATTCGCTGGACGGCATCAGCTACACCGTGTCCGTCGCGCCGCAAAAGACCCACCTGTCGGACACCCAGTTGCTGGATGAGGCGGTCAAGGCCTTCGACGTCTATTTCGATCGCGGTGGGTTCCACATGAACCTGAACGTGATCGACAAGGAGACGCTCGAGGACGCGATCAAGAACCCGGACAAATACCCGCAGCTCACGATCCGGGTCTCGGGCTATGCGGTGAACTTCGTCCGCCTGACGCCCGAGCAGCAGCGAGACGTGATCAGCCGTACCTTCCACGGCCAGATTTGATCGAGGTACGCCATGTCGACCGTGCAGCCATTGGAACCCGGAAGTCGTTACGACCTCCGGGTCGGGATTTCGCCCGACGCGCCCGATGAGAGCGCGGTCAAGGACGAGGTCGGTTCGTTCGGTTATTGCCATTCCTACGAAACGTCGTCGCGCTACGACGGCCCCGGCCTGCGCGTCGTGCTGTTTCTCTCGGGCTGCCTGCTGCGCTGTAGCTATTGCCACAACCCTGACACCTGGCACCTCAAGGACGGCACCTATGTCTCGGTCGACCATGTGCTTCGGCGCATTGCCGATTTCGCGCCGTCCATCCAGGCGCTCGGCGGCGGGCTGACGATCTCGGGCGGCGAGCCTATGGTGCAGCTGGCTTTCACCAAGCGGATCCTCGCCGGCGCCAGGCGCATGGGCCTGCACACGGCGATACAGACGTCCGGATTTCTGGGCGACCGCGCCGACGAAAGCTTCCTGTCCGAGGTCGACCTCGTCCTGCTCGATATCAAGAGTTCGGATCCGGAAACATACCGGCGAACGACCGAACGCGATCTGGCGCCCACCCTTCGCTTCGCCGAGCGTCTGGCCGCGTTGTCGAAGCCGGTCTGGGTTCGCTTCACGCTGGTGCCCGGCGAGACCGACGACCCCACGAATGTCGACGGCATTGCACGATTTGTCGCGCCGATGAAGAACGTCCAATGGGTGGAGGTTCAGCCATTCCACCAGATGGGTTCGTTCAAGTGGAAGGCGATGGGCCTTGAATACAAGCTCGAGAACACCCAGCCGCCGAGCCGCGATCTGGTGAACCGGGTGATCGAACAATTTCGTGCCGCAGGGTGCCAGGCACGCTGATTCAAACAGATGTCCGGCCAATCCGGGGGAGTTAAGACACATGTTGGATCTTGCACGCGACATCATCGGCAGCCAGCCGATCCTGACGGCGTTTCTCGCGATCGGACTGGGCTACCTGGTCGGCCAGATCAGCGTAGCCGGGTTTTCGCTCGGGGTCGGCGCGGTACTGTTCGTCGCCCTTGCGATCGGCGCATTCGCGCCGAAGGCCCAGATCATCGGACCCATCGGCCTGACCGGGCTGATCATGTTCCTGTACGGCATCGGCATCCTGTATGGCCGCCAATTTTTTGAAGGCATCCTTGGCAGCGGCCAGAAATACAATCTGCTGGCGCTGGTCGCCTGTCTCGCCGGCCTGCTGGTTGCGCTCGGACTGGGACACGTCTTCGGCATCAAGATCGGCCACACGCTTGGTCTCTACGCGGGATCGATGACGAGCACGGCGTCGCTGCAAGCGGCGCTTGAAGTCATGAAGAACAAGGATCCGTCGATCGGCTATTCCATCGCCTACCCGTTTGGGGTTCTCGGCCCGATCCTCTGCATCTATTTCATGACACGCATCGTGAAGCCCAAATTCCCCGCGAAAGCGCAGCGCTTCCACATGGGCGAAATCTCAATCGGCGAAGGCTTTTCCGGCCGGAAACTCGACGATCTAACCGGGGGAGTGCTGAGCGACGTCCAGGTGACCATGATTCGCAAGGGCGGGAAAAATTTCGTTCCGACAGGCGATACGGTCGTGTCCGTCGGCGACGCGTTGCTGGTCATCTCCGAGCGCGAAGAAGCGATCGCCGAGGCGGCCGCACAACTCGGGAAACTGGAGCCGGGCAGGCTGGCGAGCGATCGCGCCGATCTCGACTACATCCGCGTCTTTGTCGGAAAGGCCAGCGTGGTCGGCATACCGCTTGCCAGTCTTCCGATGCCATCGGGTTATCCGACACATCTGCTGCACGTTCGCCGTTACGATGCCGACCTGGTGCCGTCACCCGACCTGATGCTGGAGTTCGGAGACAGGGTCGGCGTGTTGACGCCACCTGACCGAAAGGAAGAGATCCGACGCCACTTCGGCGACACGGTGAAGGCGGCAGCCGAGTTCAGCTATGTATCGCTCGGGCTCGGGATGGTGCTGGGCGTCCTGCTCGGGCTTATTCCGATCCCAATCCCGGGCGTTGGAATCGTCACCCTCGGCATCGGCGGAGGGCCGCTGATCGTGGCGCTCATTTGCGGCAGGCTTCGCCGTACAGGGCCTCTGCTCTGGACGATGCCGTTGCCGGCGAACATCGTGCTCCGGAACTTCGGCCTGGCATTGTTCCTGGCCACCGTCGGCGTCAACGCCGGGCAGCCCTTCGTCCGCACCGTGGCCGAATCGGGTTTCACGATGCTGTTCATCGGCGTGGCCGTGCTGCTGACGACCGTGTTCGTCGTTCTCGTGGTCGGCCACTATGTCATGAAAATTCCCTATGACGACCTGGTCGGCGTCGCGTCCGGGGCCACCGGGAATCCCGCCATCCTGGTTTATTCGACCAAGATGGCGCCGACCGAGCGGCCCGATATCGGCTACGCCATGATTTTCCCGTCGATGACGCTGGTGAAGGTGATAGCCGCGCAGATCGTCGGTCTTCTGGCCACTGGCGGCGCGGGCGGGTAGCGACGTCGAACCGGCCGTGAGCGAGGGCAACAGGAATGGCTGAACCGGCACCCGCGCCACAACCGCCGATCTTCAATCTACAGGCTTACAGTCCTGCCGAGATCAAGGAGGCTGTCGAAAAGGTTGGGGTGAAGAAGGCCAATCTGCCCTTGCTGGCCTCCTTCATGCTGGCGATCGTGGCAGGCGGCGGCGTCGGCTTCGGCGCGCTCTATTATACCATCGTTGCCAGTGACGCGGCGCTCAGCTTCGCCACCGCACGGGTCGTCGGCGGATTGGTTTTCACTCTCGGACTGGCACTCGTCCTTGTTGGAGGCGCCGAACTGTTTACGGGCAACAATCTGATCGTGATGGCCTGGGCAAGCGGAAAGGTGTCAACGCGCACGATGCTGCGCAACTGGACCATCGTCTGGTTCGGCAACTTGTTTGGATCGCTTGGGCTCGTTGTTCTGGTCTTGCTTTCGCATCATCTCGATATGAATGATGGCCGTATCGGATTGTCTGTATTGAATACGGCAGCTGGCAAGATCCGCCCCGACATGGTGACGCTGTTCTTCAAGGGCATTCTGTGCAACATGCTCGTGTGCGCGGCGGTCTGGCTTGCCTATGCAGGCCGCTCGGTCACCGACAAGATGATTGCTGTTATCCTGCCGGTCTCAGCCTTCATAGCGGCCGGATTCGAGCACTGCGTCGCCAACATGTATTTCCTGCCGTTGGCATGGTTGCTGATCCAGACGGGCCACATTCCAGCGAATTTTGACGCCTCACCTATCACCCTTTCCGGGATCGTCCACAATCTCGTACCGGTAACGCTAGGCAACATCGTCGGGGGTGCCGGCTTTGTTGGCGCCTTCTACTGGGCGATTTATCGGGCAGCGTTCGGCGCGTCGTATCCGGACGAAAAATAATTCCTACAGGATTTAACAACCCGCACAGGACGATCGTCATGCCGCTGCTGAAAGCCAACTGGGATTCCAACAAAGACCTGCCCGTCGGTAAGGGCGCGACGGTCCAGCAGTTCTTCACCACCCTTGGGAAGGACCGTTTCGAAATCAATGTCGCGCCTTGGGGCGAAGGACAGTTGAAGGTGAACGGTCTGGAAATAGCGAGGACCGCCGAGGCAAAGGATCGGCACCAGGCATTCACTCGCCTCAAGCAGGCCGCCGAAAGATACGCGCGCGGCGAGCCGCTTGAGATGCCAGGCAATGGCAAGGCCCGGCTGATTCCGACCGTCAAGGCCAAATTGCTGGAAGGCAAAAAAGGGCTCGTGGTGGGTATCGCAAACGAGCGATCGATAGCTTGGGGATGTGCCGCCGCTTTCCGCGCCTTCGGCGCCGATCTGGCAATTACCTATCTCAACGATAAAGCCAAAAAACACGTCGATCCGCTGGCGCGCGCGCTTGAGTCGCCGATCGTGATGCCGCTCGATGCTCGTGTCCCGGGGCAAATGGAAGCCGTGTTCGAGCGGGTTTCCAAGGAGTGGGGCAAGCTGGACTTCGTCGTCCACTCGATCGCGTTCGCGCCACAGGACGCGCTGCACGGGCGGGTAGTTGACGTGTCATTGGAAGGCTTTCTGACCACCATGCAGGTCTCTTGCTGGACATTCCTTCGGATGGCCAAGCTTGCCGAGCCTTTGATGAAGAAGGGCGGCACCCTGTTCACCATGACTTATTATGGAAGCCAAACGGTGGTGAAAAATTACAATATCATGGGAGTGGCGAAAGCGGCTCTCGAAAGTGCCGTCAGGTACGCATCCGCCGAGCTTGGCCCAAAGGGAATTCGCGTACACGCGATCTCACCCGGACCGCTTGCGACACGAGCTGCATCCGGCATTCCCGAGTTTGACAAATTGCTGGAAAAGGCCAAAGCCAAGGCTCCCACGCGCAGCCTCGTGACCATTGAAGACGTCGGTGCGGCAACGGCGTTCTTGGCTCATGACGCGGCCCGGCTAATTACTGGTGATACGATTTACATTGATGGCGGATATCACGTTGTCGACTAGCGCCTTCAACAATCTGGAGGGTGTTGGACCCAACGTGCGCGGAGTCGTCTGGAGGTGCGACCTCATCGAGCCCCTACTTCCGATCGTCTTGCGCTGCAACCGAGCCAACGCGATCGAGCAAGAAAAACACGTCGCCTTGACCCCTGCCCCCTTCGAGTTGACAAATCGGTCGATTTGCATCGACACGGAAAGGCGATGACCTAATAAGGTGATGTGTGGGCGTTCGTTGAAATTTCGCTGCACCGCTGTGCGGAATTGGTTTGGAGCTGCGAAGAGGAAGTTGTTTGTTGTTTTCACCTTCGTTCCCGCTACACGCTGTTCTGAAGAGAGAGCACCAAATCGTTGAGCATTGGACTGATCGCTCTTCTCGACGATATGGCGGCTATCGCAAAGCTTGCGGCTGCCTCTCTTGACGATGCAGCGGCCCTGGCCGCCAAAGCGGGGATCAAGGCAGCGGGCGTCGTCGTCGATGACGCAGCAATCACTCCGCGCTATGTGCTCGGGTTCGATGCCAAGCGCGAATTGCCAATCGTGGGTAAGATCGCGGTCGGATCGCTTCGAAACAAGCTTATTCTCCTGCTTCCCGCTATCTTGGCTCTGAGTTATTTTTTCTCCTGGATGATCACGCCGCTTCTCATGTTTGGCGGCGCCTACCTCTGCTACGAAGGGACGGAAAAGATCCTCGAAGCCATCATCCGCCGTCAAGCGCACTCCCACGAAAGCCAGCCAGACACGGTGGCGCTGAGCCAGCATGCGCTTGAGGTCGAGAAGGTCACCGGCGCAATCAAGACTGACTTCATTCTCTCAGCAGAGATCATGGCGATAACGCTGGGGACCGTCTCCGATGAGAGCATCGTGATGCAGGCACTCGTGTTGGCGCTCGTGGGAATTGGGATCACCGTTGCAGTTTATGGCGTGGTCGCGCTGAGCGTGAAGGCCGACGACGTTGGTGTGGCTCTTACGAAGAGCAACGACGGTTCAATTGTTGGCCGTATAAGTCGTACATTCGGACGCGCCCTTGTTCTCGGTATGCCCGGCTTTCTGACGTTTCTTGGCGCGGCCGGAACTGCAGCTATGGTATGGGTTGGGGGCGACATCACTTTACATGGTCTCGAGGCATACGGGGTGCATTCCGTCAGCCAAGCCATCAACTCCGGCGCCGATGCGGCTGCTCGCGCGCTGCCATCCATCACCGGTCCGGTGAAATGGACGGCCATGGCCCTCCTATCGGGGATAATTGGACTGCTTATCGGCGCGGTGTCGAACCCGGTAATTGGATTTGTTTTCACGCCCGCTTGGAAGCTTTTGACGGAAAATTTTTGGAAGCGATAAGGTTGGGATCGTTCTTGGAGAGCCCAGTAGAACTCCGACGCGCCGCAATCGCTCATCGACCCTAAAATGCGAATTCCCCTCTTCTCCCGACAGCGGACATCACGCATTAGGGCTGCCACCACCGAAAAGTGCCAGAAGCAATCAATCTGGAAGCGTCGCAAGGGGGAGCCTGATATGAAACACCGCGCCGCCCCTGGCCTGGTTCTCCGCCCATATCTGCCCATTGTGAGCTTCAATGATCGTGCGCGCAATGGACAGCCCCATGCCCATGCCTTCCGCCTTGCTGGTGAAGAACGGTTCGAAGACTTCTTTAAGTTTGTCCTCGGGAATGCCCGACCCGAGATCCGACACGGATAACTCGGCAAACTTTTCGACGCGCGAAGTCCGCATACTGACGATGCGGTTTTCGGTAGACGTATCCTTCATCGCGTCGATCCCGTTCGCGACAAGGTTCAGAATGACTTGTTGAAGTTGAATGCGGTCGCCGATGATCGGAAGCGCGTCGGGCGTGATCACGCTCACTAGTCCAACTTGTCGTCCGATGGCCGAAAGAAATTCGATGGTTTCCCTCGCGACCTCGTTGAGGTCGAGACTTTTCAGTTCGAAGGGCGCCTTTGTCAGGAGGCTCCTCATCCTCCGGATGACTTCGTTGGCGCGTCGGTCATCCCGCAGGATATCGACAACGATCTCGTTCAGTTCCGCGATGTCAGGGCTCGGAGATTTCAGAATTGCCTGTGCGGTTTCGGCGTTGGTCAGAATAGCGCCGAGCGGCTGGTTAATTTCGTGTGCGATTAAGGCGGTCAGTTCGCCAGCGGTCGAGAAGCGCATGACACGGGCTAGCTCTGCCATGCGCTGCCGTGACTGCACTTCGGCAAGTTGACGCCGACGACGCTCACTTAGCATGGCCGAGATAAGCCCGGTTTGCGCGAGAATAACGGCGAGCGTGAGTGCGATTTGCCAGGAATACCGTTCCCACACAGTCGGCTCGCGAAAGAAGATTTCGCTGCCAGGCGGAAGCAAGCTGTCCTTGATTCCCCACTTCTGCAGTTGCCGCCAATCATACCGGGGCGCGGCCAATCCCACCGGCACTATCTTGATATCGCCGGGAGTCTCGCCATTGAGGAGTCGCACCGCGACCTTTGCGCAGGCGTCAGCCATCTCGTGGCTGGAAAACATGGGGCCGCCGACAATGCCGTGACCAAAAAGGCTGTCGGTATGGGTGAAGATCGGCGCGCGGTCCTCCTCGATGAACCGAAGCAGGAGAGCATCTCCCTCCTGCGGTACACCGCGGCCGTCCACGCGGATGGTCGGGTAAAAGATCGCGGAGTGCGCGGGCAGCGCGGCGACACGCTTCACCATGTCGTCGGCCGCCAGGTGGGTGAACCATTCGAGCGTCACACGGCGGGAAGAGCGCTGAAGCGCGCGCTGGAACAGGTCATTCCAGAACTGCTCAGTCGCGGAGGCGCCGGTCATCGCCACGACGATATGGTCGGTGTCGGGAAGCAGACGCAGGAGATGATCGATATGGACCGTGGGATCGTAGATCGTAGGGCAAGCGGTGTCATTGGCAGTGAGCGCAAGATCCTCGTAGGTGCGCACATCGGAGGTTGCGATCAGCAGCGGCGACGACGGAAACAGTCGCGCCCTGTTCCGCAGCACGAAGCGGGTCACCGGTGCGCCCATCGCCACAATGAGCCTGGGTTTACGGTCAGGCATAAGCGCGTTCAGATAATCGATGAATGGACCTTCCTCCCGGGCCGGGCTCTTGCCAAACCGTTCCGCCTGAAGCGAGGCTTCGTAAAGGTCGATCGGATTCGGAGCGAGCTTTCTCAGCGCTTCGCGAAACGGCGGCGTGATGGTGTTCCATGGTGAGAAGTCCGGACCAAATGAATGCAACAGGAGAACGCGATCCGGGTCCGCCGCATCAGCAGACTTGGCAAGCATGAGCAGGCACATCCCTCCAAAGCAGACACGACGTATCCACTTCATCGTTGATTCCACCAGCTAGTGTTCGCAAAACGGCGCGAGCCTGTTTTCGCACATGCACCCGCGAAATTGTACCGAAATTGCACTCGGATGTCATGAGTCGTTGCCCAACGGATGTTGGGGTCAAATTCGGCCCTCGGATCGCAACAGAGCTAGGTCCGTTCACCCCCTCATAGCGGACTTACGGTGAAAGCACCGGCATGACCGTTTCGTGCCATTAAGAGCATCGTGCGCACAAATCTCCTGAAGGAGATCGGCGTCCCTGAGGCTAGTCACCTAATGGCGCCAATAGAGGCGGCCTAATCGAAAGCGACGCCGATCCGGAAATCTCTGCGCCAGACCACATGGCAAGGAAGTTTCAAGCCGTGATCCGGCATTGCTAATGTAAATGTCGCCGGGATCTCCCTTTGATCCGAGACCTCGATTGCCGCGCCAGTGATCGATAGGTCGCGGACCGTACAAGGAATTTTGTAGCCGCCGTACTCGATCTTGGCAGGCTTCATCGCACGGTGACGGGGTGCACTCCTGGTTTCGGCCATTCGAATAGCTCTCAAAGAGTACGAGAATTGTTGTTCGAAATAGCAGTCCTTGAATGGGTCGAAGATTTCGCGAGGGATTGATGAACTGATCAGCTCAAGGCCCCAGCAATCACTCCCAATCACTCCCGTATTCTTCGGTCTCTTGACTGATCCAAAGCAAAGCAGCCCTGCAATCGAACCAAACCAACCGCTCTTCTTCGGCGCCGCCGTCAGAAGTCATGTGCAGAAGAAACTCCTTCTCGCCGATCCTTAAAAGGGTATCGCGCGCCTGTCGTTCTACAAGCGTTTTGGTGTCAAGAAATGGATAGGTGCGAGAAGAAATAAGTTGCATGACGAATTGATGCTGTCAAAAAATGACTTCTTCCACTATGTAGGCGAACGGTTAAGAAGCCCTGAAGGTAACCAGTTTGCACGGGGGAAAGCGCTCCTCGCCAACAAGGAACGGCTGACCGTTCTGGCTCAATTGCGCATCCGGCACCGGCGGGTCGATGTCCGATCAGGGTCAAAAGCTGCCCTGATGGTCCCAAAGTCCAACTTCCGCTTTACACCCGAAAGCGGACTCAGCTTGGACATCGCGAAATGTTCGAAAAGGTCGTTATCGTGGGTTATCATTCTGAATCGGTACGTAAGTATTTGATGTTCCTATTGGTGTTTTTGTCCTAAAATTCAGAATATGCATTGATACTGCTGGGGACCCTGCCTGATTTTGATTCCGCCATTCGGAGGTTCGATCCCTCCCGCCCCAGCCAGGCATTCATGCGTTCGGCCGGGCTCCCCCGAGAAACGCGAGAACGGCCCGGAAATCCGGGCTTTTCGCGCATTCGATTTCGTCTTCAGACTTCCGGTTCGCCCACCTTGAGGTGGAAATCGCCGAAAGTCTCCGGCCTTGTCCGCGAATATTCCCGTTTTGCGGAGACTATCGGCGGAGACTGGTTCGATCACGACTGCCGCCCGAGCCACCCAGTCCGAGCGCCGGAGAAACTACCCTCGTGACTAGCAGGAACGCCCACAATTGGCGGGCTTGTGCGATTTAGTGGACTGTCCTCAGACTCCCGAGTTCACCAAATCCGAGGGCAATTTGCCGAAAGTCCTGGTTGCCACCGTGAATATTCGCGTTTTCAGGAGAGCGGCGCCGGAGACTGGGTTCGAATCGCCACTGCGTGGCGCGATGGGGACCTGTGCACCGCTTCCACGAAACGTTTTAAGCGAGGGGGGTCGGCGAGCGCTCGCAGGTCGGAGCCGAGCCGGATCGACCGCCGCTACTTGATTTTAGCCAAGCACTCCTTCAGCCGCTCAAGCTCCAAACGAACTTGCGACTCCATGGCGCTTTGCAATGCTACCATACCTTTGCTCAACAATTCCCCTGAGGACTTTCTGTCCAAATTCTCCTTCCAATCCCGGATGGCCTGCTTGACTTCCCGTTGGGCCTGCGACGTGGCCTTAGTGTACGTCTGTATGCAGGCGTCGGCCGACGAACACGTCTGGCACTCTTGAGCGACGGCCGGACTCGATACGAGCAGGGCGAGTGTCGCGGTAAGGACCTTCATCGCTTTTACTCCCCCGGCAATACAGTGCACTGTGGGCGCAAATCACGGTAACGCGCGACTTGACAGTCAATTTTCATGGACTTCCTGAAAAGGCTCCGTCGTTTCGACCGTCTTGTTTCTGAGGGTGCGTTTCAGTGCCGCTTGGCGAGCGCTGGAGGAGCAATCCCTCAGCCTCGTCACAGCGTCGGTGACCGTCCGGCCTAATTGCCCAATCGCTTCGTCGGTGAGGATCGATCTCGCGTTTCCGAGCCGATTGACGCTGACATTCAGGACGGTCAACGCCTCCTTGAGTTGCGCCAACTCGGGTTGAAGGGCCGGGTGTTCTCCCGTCTTGATCTCCCGAAGGGTGTTGCCAAGCGTGCGGACTTCCGCCGTCAGGTTTCGGATATTCACCAGCACGTCCTTCTGCGGCAGATCGACTTTCGACAGCACGGCCTCGGTCATCGTTGCAACGATGTTTTCGGCGAAGTGGTTGATGCGCGCAATCGTGACGAGCGCAACAATCGCGGCGACGATCACTAGGAGCGCCGTCGCATTGATCAGCGCCAGCAGCAACTGCCCAGGGAGCCTCCACAACCGCGCGGAAATCCCACTGCCATCGGGCTCGGCCATAGTTGCCTCCTGTCATCTCTGGTGCGGGGCTCGTCCTTGATCGCTCGGCGCGGCGGTGGCCGTGATCACAACACCGACGCGCCGCTTGCGCAGGTTCTTTGATCTAAATCAATACAGGCATTTGGAATTGGCAACCGCATGGGCATTCAACAGCCTCCGTGGAGTCTTGACCATGAACGAAATCATCAAATCGCAAGCGATCTCCCGTCGAAGGGCTCTTTCCCTTTTCGGAAAAGTTGCCGCCTTCGCCGTCGCAGCATCCACCACAGCACTGACGGGTTCCGATGCCGAGGCCCAGACCGTTGGCATGGAGCGGCGTCAAGAGCGGCGTTCTGGACGGCACGAGCGACGTGACGAGCGGCGCACGGGGCGCACAGAACGACGTGAGGAGCGGCGCACGGGTACAGCTGCCGGTGCAACTACAAGCCCGGGTACAACTACCGGCGCAGCTAAGTAATTCCACTGGCCCGGCGACGTCACTAACCGAACCCGTTGCGCAGCCACCGCGCGAACTGAAACCGGTGAACGTCGCCGCTCGCCCGTTTGCGGTGCTGCTGAATTTCCTAACAGCGCGATCCGCAAATGGGGCCGGTTGAGGAACACAATAGGCCCGCAGAGCGCGCGGCAGTCTCACTGTGCGTTAGAGTGCGTTTCCGCTTTTCGGATGCCCGACAACTCTCTTGAGCGGCTCGATCAGCTCCTGAACTGAAAATGGCTTGGTTAGAAACGCGATACATCCAGAGGCCAGCGCAGCCTCGCGAACGGCAGGGTTGACGCTCGCAGTCATGTAGATGACCGGCACAGAATGCCCATCAGCCTTGAGACGATGAATCAGCTCGATCCCTGATCCGTCCTTCAGGTTAATGTCGAGGATGACGCAACCCGCCTCTTCGATGTCGGCGTGGTTTTTGAAGGCCTCGGCAGACGAAAACAGGATGGGATCGTACGCGTGCTGCCGGAGCAGGCGCTGTACCCCCTTCAGCATCCCCGGGTCATCATCAACGACTAAAACGAGGTTCCGACTTTGCACGCAGGATATCCTGTCCGCCGACAGCCCTGTGCTGCTAAGCCAATCGCATCCGGTTGGTTCCTTTAAACTATGCGGTACGAGACGGTCTGCCCGTCTCGTTGGGCGCAAGAACTCCGACCCGCTCGGCAAGGGATACAAGTTCCGCCAAGGATTGGACCTGCATTCTCTCCATTACCCTGTGGCGATGGGCCTTGATGGTACGTTCGGTACAGCCTAACGCGCGGGCGACCTGCTTGTTGGTGTTGCCGCGAACGATAAGTTCAAAGACTTGCCGCTCGCGCGGCGTCAGTGCTGCGATATGAGCGCGAACGATGCCCAGCTTGCTCTTCAGGCCCCGAGCCGTTTCGTAATGTGCAAAGGCCCCCGCTCCGGCCATGTCCGCTCTAAAGCGCATCTCGGACTCAGGCTGGAAACTCCGCGACGACCGAAAAGTGCCAATTCCTGGATTGCATGAACCGTCGTCGCGCATTGAAAGCCTTGACCGGGCTCGCACTGTGCCCGCTCTGCGCGCCCACCGGCTTTGCCGCCGAAGGGACGCATTGGACCTACGGAGGCACTAGTGGCCCCGATAAGTGGGGGCGATGTCGATGCCGAGAGCAAAGTTTGCTCGGTTGGTAGCCAGCAAAGCGCGGGGAACGCGAGACGTGGAACTTAAATATGTTTGCAATTTATCATATCGCCCTAAATTTTATGCCGGTCGGTACACAAAGGGCGGTGCGCGATGTGGCACAGGCCGAATACAGAAGCCGTGATCTTCATGGGGTTGGAACGCCGGGCCTGGCACGAGGTTAGATAGATCGCGCACCATCGCGGCAGCGCTGACCGGCGCGTTGGATTGGAGGCGGCCCATGAAAACCATCGTGGACGAAGCCGGTGAGATCATCGCCAAAGCAACGGATGACCATATTCTAATCGGCGGCCACCACCGCCTCGCGGTGGCGGCCAGCCTCGGTAAAAGACTGTTCTGGCGAGATACCGGCGAACCTGTGAAGCTTGATCTCTTCTTCAAGCATTATGGAAGTTCTCTTCGACATACAGCCTGAGCCGCTCGTCGAGACGGCGATGACAGATCGGGAGAATTCACCGGCCTATCAGGTGCTGCCCCGTGCCGAACCTCCGGCAGGCCGTCGCAGCCGAAGCCGGTGATGGCACCGAAGCCGAAGCCCATGACGGTCGAGCGACCGCGCGTCATGCAGCGGCGGGTGCCGTCACTGCCACCGATGCCGTGGCAGGACGACGGTCGCCGATCTGATGCACGCGGTTCCAAGGTGCCTGGGTTGATCTAAATCAACGAAGCAAATGACGCAGGGCGCAACGCTGCTGCGGCAGGTTGCGGCTCTCTGGCGCAACCTGTCCCACAATCGTCTGGTCGGCGGGCTGGAGGAACGGCGCTTTTAACCGTGGAAGGACAAGTAACATGTCACGTCGAGCGATCTTCTCGTTGGCCGCGTCGGTCATCATCGGCATCGGGTGCGTTGCTATGATTTCAACTGATGCGTTCGCATATCGCGGTGGGCGCGCTGGTGTTGGCCGCGCTGGCGTCTATCACGGCGGCGCTTATCGCGGCGGTGTTTACCGTGGCGCAGCGGTACGCCGTGGAGTGGCGGTAGGCGTCGGTGCTGCTGCCGTCGGTGCCGCTGCGTACGGAGCTTACGGAACGCAACGCTGCGGATACTATCCCTACGGACCTTGCTACTAGAAACTGTCGGAGAGCCTGCTCTCGCCGAATGCAGATCAGGGACGTACGCGTGTGACGTTCGGCCGAGCGCTCATTGGCGTCATCTTTGCGTGCCCGAAATGCAGGGCGCTTTTCGGACGCCGGTCGTCGGAGCGCGTGGATAGCCTCGTCAAGCCGGCATCCGAAAACCTGCACACAAGCAGTCATCACATAGCGCAACTTTTGCGGATACCGCGTCTTGCAGGCGACCGGCGCGACGACAACCGCAGCGGCGACAGCCGGACTATGCAACGCAGCAAACAAGCAGCATCTCCGATCGACCATTTCACAAACGCGCACGAGCTGCGTGACAGGTGTGCCTGCTTTGGAAGGTCAACAGGATTGACCCATTAATGAATGCGATCAATCAATGATATAAATTGCCGTTTTCTCGCCGTGTTTGAAAAACTGGGTGTTGTCTTTATGGCACAGCATTTCAACGTTTACTCGCCTACAATGCCTTCAAGACTCCTACAATGCCTTCAAGACTAGTGTCGCTTGTCGCATCAGATCAGAAGCAGTTGGAGAAATTTCCATGAAGAAGTTTTTGCTGGCTACCGTTGGTCTGGTAGCATTGTTCGGCATGGCCGCCCCCGCATCCGCTGCGGATATGCCTGTCAAGGCGCCACCACCCCCGCCGGTTCCGATCTTCAGCTGGACCGGCTTTTACATCGGCGGCAACGGTGGCTGGGCGCAGAGCCGCAATTGTGTGGATTTCATTCTCGTAACAGACTTCGCTGACGGCTGCCGCGATCGGTCTGGAGGCGTCGTCGGCGGACAGCTCGGCTACCGTTGGCAGGCCAATCAGTTTGTTTTCGGCCTGGAAGGTCAGGGCGATTGGGCGGATCTCAGCAACCAGCGCGTCAGCCTGATCAATCCGGCGTTCTCCACACGCACCAAAACTGACGCCATCGGCCTTTTCACCGGCCAGATCGGCTACGCCTGGAACCAGGCGCTGTTCTACGTGAAGGGCGGCGGGGCGGTGACGAGCAATCGTTTTAGCGTACTTGACACACTTACCGGCTTTGAATTCGCCTCGGCAAGCAACACCCGCTGGGGCGGCACCGTGGGTGTCGGATTCGAGTATGGCTTCGCTCAGAATTGGTCTGTCGGTGTCGAATACGACCACCTGTTTATGGGCAACGCAAACAATTCGTTCTCGGTCGCGAACCCCATCCTTGCCGGTGCGCTCAATCGGATCAGCCAGGACGTGGATATGGTCACACTGCGCGTGAACTACCGCTTCGGCTGGGGCACCAGCCCGGTCGGGCCGACATATTGATTTCCGAAATCTCCAGCCGAGCCTAAGCCCCGGCATCGCCCGGGGCTTTTTTTGCTGAGTACATTCTTCCGAGAGACCGGACAGATTAACGATAGGTCCGCTGCTCGTAGGGAGATTGCGGGTCATTTCAATAAAGCACTCAAGTCGTCGGACATCGTCACTATTTATCATGCCGTCGGCGAGACCACTCGGCTGCACAATGTTTCCGACATCGGCTTTTCACGACGAACGCCTGTAGGACGAGCGATGTCCGCTCGGGGTCATCAACGGACCTGGCGGCCCCGAAATCCGACTTCCGCTCTTCCCCCCAAAGCGGACTCAAGTCGGATATCGCGTCATGTCCGAAAAGTGCCAACGGGAGACTCATGCACGCAGCAATTTAACAGCTCATTCGATCACCTCGTCGGCGATGGCGAGCAGTGAAGGCGGCACCTCGATGCCAGGGCGCGCGCTATTTTCCGATTTTTGACGAACTCGAATTTGGTTGCCTGTACCACCGGCAAGTCGTCCGGCTTTGTGCCCGCCCGAACTTGATTTAGCTCAAAAAGCTGAGGCGACTTTGGGGTAAGTTATTAAAGTCTCTCAATCGGTCACCTTGTGGATCGCAGCAATGATTATTGAGCGCTTATCCCAGAGCATCGCAATATTGAGAGGCTGCTCGCCATCCTCGAGCGGGAACTTCAGGTTTTCGACCGCGGCGACCGCCCCGACTATAAGGTTATTAGCGCGGTTATTAGCTACTTCGAACTTTACCCGGAGGTTCCGGCGACTTGCTCGGATGATGCGAATGCGCATCCGTGATGGGCGGGGCAAGACAGAAAAGGCAGTCTGTTGAGGTTGGGTTTACCCCTTAGCAGTCGCCCGATCGGCCGTCAGTACTGCACACTACACAGAACCCGCTCGGAATGGCAGGCCGCGACAAAAACGCTGTCGCCGGTCGCCGAGCGCGCTGGCCGGATCATGTTCGCGAGGACACGCATCATGCCGGACACCGAACGCGGGGAGGTAAAAGACAATGGCCAACGATCACCTCTTGCAGCCACCGCACATCCTTCAGCAGGGCAACAACAACCGCAAAATCGGCATCCGGGCCGCAGTCCTTCTGCTGGCGCCAATCGCCGCGGCGATCGTTCTTGGCGGTGGAACGCGCATCTCTGAAGGCTTCGAACCGTTTACGAAATCGGCGAATGTGCGCGTCTCCGAAAGTTTCGAAGACGTTAAGGGCATCGCACCCGTCTCCGACGAGCTGCGAAACGTCCTAGCGTCGCTGAGCCAGACTGTGCAGGGCACGCAGAAGCCACCGGTTCAGGCCGAAGGCAATGAATGACCCGGGCGATCAATTTTAGCCTTCCCAGTATCTCCTGGAAGCATAGCCCCAGGTGAAGCGCGGCCACGCAACTTTGCGTGGCTCGGAGGCTACTAAGATCATCGTGATGCCGGTCGCGCACCATTTCACGACCGTTTCATACGATGTGGAAGGTTGTTCATGGTGCGCGGCAGCGCCTTGCGAACTGCCGCCCCGGTGCATGGCTAATCAGTCCCTACACCGGGTGGAAGTGGGCGAAATGGCCTGATGGGGAAGTTGGTTCGCCTTCGGCCGATGTGGCATTGCCGGATTTGCTTCGAGTGCGATCGCGCAACGATATTCAGCAGCTCCTGCTTGGGAGGATTAGATCAATGAACTCTGCTGATCTTATTCGCTGGAATGCGGGATATGCAGAACAGCGATCTGAGGCACAGACCGTCGTGGCCCTTGCGCGCGGCTGTCAGGTTGCGCGGTTTTGATTTCTTCCATCCTATGCACCCTCAGTCACTGCGGTATATGCAAATGTACGGCGGCAGGAATCCATGCGCCTGCGCAAACGCTACCTGCCGGCGGGCGTCGTGCACAGCCATCAAACGGTGATTGAAATATGTACTCGTTTGGTCCGCTCTCAGATTTCTCACATGGCTTTCAAGCGAATGAAGATAAAGGCGCTCGACGAACCCCGCATACTGCGGTCCAAACGGAAATGGCAGGCGCCGCACCGGCATCAGACTGGTGGCCCGCACAATGGCGGGAGCGCACAGCAGCGAGGCTAGCGCACCGACAAGGATACTTCTGCGTGTGATGAGGTTGTGGTCGGGGACCGCAATTGGTGCCGTCAAATAGCCCTCCTTTAACAACGAGGGCTGGCACCGCTCTGCCAAGTTTGCCACTAACAACGGCCACATCCCACTTTTGTGGAACCACCTTGCCGCAGTGGGGCAGGTTGGTGAAGGTGCCAGCCTTCGTCGAGATGCATTTCTGATCTAGGGTCGCCCTCGGCGATTGCAAGCCGGAGCTTAAGCAAGGCCGGCTGGGAGCATGATTCCGCGATCAGTCTTCATAACTGAAGTGATGGCATCCAGTTAACCCGGTCGCGCCGCCGAGTCTTCCTCCTCGCTGAAGGTGGAGAGCCCTCCTCATTTGTGCGGGAGCCTCTTGGGATGAATGCTCGCCATTGGCGGCTTTTTTGCCGTGCCCCGGCGTTGCCGCGTGCGCGGCGCCCGCCCAGAAGCTCGACGCGACGAAGAACAGGAGTTCACGCATTCAGGCAACCGTCAGTTGGCCAGCCAAGGCCGTTGCGAGGCGTGGATAAGTAGCATACCGCGTGCAGACGTCGCGAATTCATAAACCATCAGCTTCGGTCAGGTTTGGTTTACCAGGCCCCTTAAGGTTTCACGGCCGGACCCATGACATGGTGGCTCCCAGATCGGGGACAAACCTCGACAGGGAAAGCGTCAGGGTCAGGCTGCCAAGCGGCCTGACCCGCCACCTTGAGGAAGCAATGTCGGCAACGATAAAGCGGCAAAGGCCGAAGCAAAAGAGGTCCAATCCGACTTCGTCACCGAGCTATGCCACCACAGTTTCTATCGCCGTGGAAAACCTAATCAACATGATCGCGATATTTGCCGTGTCAGGCACCGTCCTGCTGGGCTTACTAGTCGCCAAGTATTTTTCAGTTTAGAAATCGACTGGTCCAGCAGCGCAACCGACCAGTCCAACTGAATCCTAACCAAAAATATTTGAAATTTTTAGCGTCAACCGATGTTCGTCAATTGATGCGTCGGATATCCGAGGATGGTGCTTGTTCGGCCTGTGTCGCGATCAACGTAGATGAATGCCGGTCCGTCGATGCGATAGTGGCCCTTCCAACCGATCGCGAAGGTGGTATCAGTCTCGTCGATGTGGATCGGTTCGGGGTCTCCATCCCGGGCCAGTCGTGCAGCGAGTTGGTCGGAAGGGTCAAGCAGCCACGCATCGCCAGATTTGCTCGAGAACAGGATGAGCTGACCGATGCTGATCACGCGTCCGGTGTGGTCGGCTGCCCGACGCTGAATGTAACGGACCTCATCGGTGAGACGAAAGCTCTTGCCGTCCACCATGCGCTTGCCCGGTCCACGCTTGATGCCGGTGTTAGCCATGGAACTTTTCACCAAATTGTTCGGCGACTTGCTGCTGTTCGTTTACCATTGCTTCGACCGCATTGTCATTCACGGCTACCTCAGTGGGCTGTCACGGCCCGAACAGGTAGTGCACTTTTTCCGAAAGGTCGTTGGCATTCCTGTGGTCAGCAAAGAGATCTTGAGCCAGCGAACGGCCGACTACCAGAACTGGGTCGAGGCCTTCGCCCGCAATCATAATATCCCGATCGAGTGGGCCGAAAAGGGGGTGCGCAAGGAAGACTATGTGCTCCCCTGGCTACGCCGAATGACAAAGAGGAACGCCTATGGCGTTTATTTCATCTTCAAGAGTATGGAACAGGGCCCGACCTTCCGGGTCAGCGTGCCGAAGTATCCCACCAAGGATCCAAACCACCGCATCCTCGCCCGCCAGCGCAGCCGCTTCACACACGACTACTTCTATATCCGCGATGAAGTTCTCGGCCCCATGGTGATGCGTGTCGCAACCTTCTTCCCCTTCCAAACGACATATTACCTCAACGGCCACAACTTCATCGAGCAGGAGCTCAATCGTGAGCAGGTCGGCTTCCGCAAGAATGACAATGCCTTCCTGGCGATTGACGACATCGCTGCACTCCAGGCCGCTGCCGACAGACTGAGCCCCGACATCATTCGCAAACGGCTCGACTATTGGACCCTGATCCTCGGGCCCAAGTTCTCCGTCAAGGAGCGTAAGCGGGTAAAGCTGTCGCGCTTCTATGCCATCTCGCAAATCGAATATTGCCGCAACTTCATCTTCAAACGGAACTTTCCCATCCACAAACTGTTCGAACGCGGCTGCGAGCTCGGACTGTGGCGGCTGACAGCCCACAAGATTGCCGAGATCTTCGGCGCCCGCCTACACCGCAGGCTGCCCGGCAAGCTCGCCACCGTCATCGATCAGATCGAGCATGGCCATCACGTCTTCCGCGCCTACTTCAAGCACGCCTTCCTGAAGCAGTACGAAAAGTTCGCAACGTTCTTGCGCAATGAGCTCTGCTCCAACAACCTCAACGACTTCGGCCTCAAAAAGGGATTGGACAATCTCGACGCCGTCCGCCAGACCTTCCAAGTCATCACCAGCCGCTTCGCTGGCTTCCAGGCCCAGTGGCTCAACGTTCACGTCGACTTCCCGCTTTTGCAGCGGATTGCGCTGCCGATCACCATCGGTTCGGTCCGCTATCCCGGCATCAAAATCCACGACAGACGAGTCATTCGGCTTCTCGAGGTTCTCTTGCATGGCGCCACTCACGTCGGCGGCTGGACCGCGAAGGAAATCCACCAATCCGTCCTCACGACCTTCAGTCTCTCCGAACCATCTTATGGTCTGAACCAACTGCGCTACGATCTGCGCAAGCTCAAAGGTCACGGACTGCTTGAACGCGACGGATCCCGCTACGCTTACCGCCTCACCTCAAAGGGTGTTCAAGTCGCCTTGCTATTTCTGTTCTTCCACAAACGGCTGTGCGGACCACTTGCCAACAGCCGCTTCCACCGCCGTCCGGACCCTCAAAATCGCCCAGACAGCCGACTCGAAGCCGCCTACCACCGCGCCGACAAGGCCATCCAGAATATCGTCGATTTGCTCGCTACCGCGTGACGGAGCCACTCCATTGTTGGAGTCGTCTTATTTAACATCCCGCAGGCTAAACAAACGGCTGTGCGGACCACTTGCCAACAGCCGCTTCCACCGCCGTCCGGACCCTCAAAATCGCCCAGACAGCCGACTCGAAGCCGCCTACCACCGCGCCGACAAGGCCATCCAGAATATCGTCGATTTGCTCGCTACCGCGTGACGGAGCCACTTCATTGTTGGAGTCGTCTTATTTAACATCCCGCAGGCTAGAATCTAGCATCTCCCAGCCGGGTTTGCGGTTCCTAGTGGCGCCGCCAAATCTATGACACGACCTCCAACTCTCGCACTTCACGCTGCGCCTTGAACGCAGCGACAAATACCTCGAGGCCGGCTGAGGTCAAGCCGTTCTCAGTGATGAGACCCAGCCGCATGAGGTTGACCGTCTCGATGAGGCTGTCGCCATGCGAGGACCCGCCGCCGAACAGCTTGATGATAATTCGCTGCTCCCTGCGCGTTAGCCGAGTCCAGAGCGTCAAGTCAGGCACCCAATACCTCGCGCGAATCGCTGCATGACACGGGGAATTAGCCGATCGTTCGGAGGCGAAATCGTGGCAGAGGCCGCGGCGCTCTGGGTAGGGTCCACATTTTCAACAGAACACTTGGCCGCTACGTCGGCAATCAATCACCCATTCTCGATCGAGACCGATGGCCGCACCCTGAGCATAGCATGCGAAACCACGTCAGAAAGATCGAGATTGCTCGTCAGCAGGAGCAATCGATCACGCTTGCAGTAATGATGATAGTGCCCGATGCCGGCTATGCCAGCACATGCGCGAGGATCGCGTATCTCACGGCTGAGACGACAAAGCAGAATTCGGCAATGGAGCGAACTGCATCTCTGCAACAGCAGAGCCGGCGTATGCACTCGCGATCACGATCATGATCCGAATAGCGACGAACATGGTGCCCCCCTTTTGTCTTTGCCACTAAATGGCAGAGACTCGTTGCCAACCGATGAGGGAAGTTGGTTGTCAGCGTCTTTAGAGCATTGGTGAGCGAAAGGTTTACGTATCAGGGCTTTACGAAGCAGGAACCGTCCTGACCGATCGATCTGAGAACTAACGCGCTCCCTAGGGCATCGTCGCCTCCAATTGAGAAGGCGAGACTAAGATGCCAATTTCCAGATATCCTCTTGTTATCGTATCGGTGCTTCTTGTCCTTTTGTTCGCCTACGATGCCTGTATTTGTGTGGGCAAAGACTTAGCGCCAGCAGTTAGCGACGTCGTTGCTCGTCGGTGGCCAGGAACGGACGATTTTCGTCTGACCGCGGATGTTACTCCTGCAGCCTCGGTTGACGTTACGCCCGCGGCGCGCGTTAGGGAAACATTCCCGATGTTTCTGCCCGGCGATTATAAGCGCATGCGCGACACAGCTCGATCCCTCGCAGGTTCAGCAAGGCCGCAGGGATGACTGCCATGAACCTGTGGCGCAACTGGCACAGTGGACCGCTCTGGATCGCCGCCGGGCGAGATTCCGGCACGGGAGTGACGCCGCGGGTCGTCTCCGTGTCGAAAATGTTGCAACCAAGTTGAGATGTCTCGATTTCTGCAAAGTTAAGATGTCACTCGGCAGCTTCTGACGTAGCCGGGGCCGTCGCTGCGTAGACGCCGGTATCGCAGCTGCGGCGGCCCCGGCGGGCGGGGCGTCTGCCTGGTTTTTTCCCTTGAACGAGACGATCAACGCGGTCCTTCATCAGGCCGGCTTTCTGATTTGACCGCCTGGGGCCGGCTAAGTTGTCACGATAATGGGGGTGCTTGTCCTGCTGCTGCTTGATCCAGGCCAGCACTTCGCCGAGACGCTTGTTCTCGATGATGGCCGCGTGGCTGACGCGCTGCAAATGGTCGAAGACGGAGTAGGACAAGGGCAGTCCCCTCCAGCGGATCTCCAGCCGGCCATCGGGAAAGTCATAGATGTCGACCAGCTTGCCTGCCAGTGCCGCCGGGGTCTTGTCGGGCCTCAGCATGAACTTCATGCGGTTATAATTGACCACCAGCTGTCGCGAGACCGAGCGCTGTTCGCGCCAGCACAGGATGCCGTCGAGATCGTTGGTGTCCGCGATCGGCCGATGCAGGTCCCGCTTGCTCGCCGGAGGCTTGGCGAAACGGTTATTGTAGGTCTGAACGAATCCCAGAAGAAATGCGTTCGCAGCCTCCATGGTGCTGATGCCTGCCAGCCGAAGCTCCTTCACCAACCGGTCCTGCAGCGTGTGATGGGCCCGTTCCACGCGGCCCTTGGCCTGGCTGGTATTGGCGCACAGAATCTCGATGTTGAGTTCCGACAAAGCGCGGCCGAACTGGGTCATGCCGTCACCGCTGGCGGCATCCGCCTTCGATACCCGAAAGATCGAATGCTTGTCGGAATAGAACGCAACCGGCTTGCCATGGTGCTGCAGATAGCTCTTCAACGCATCAAAATAGGCAAACGTGCTCTCGGATGGGACAAAGCGAAGCTCCATCAATCGGCTGGTGGCGTCATCGATGAACACCAGAAGCGTGCAGGGTGGCGCCCGGTCCTCGAACCAGCGATGGTCCGAGCCATCGATCTGGATCAGCTCGCCTAAATGCTCACGGCGATGACGCGGCTGCTGGATGCGCTTCCGCTCGGCCCGGGGCAGCCAAATCCCGGCTTGCCGCATCCAGCCGCGCAACGTCTCCCGCGACACCCGCAGATCATGGCGTTCGGCCAGCTTCTCGGCCGCCAACGTTGGACCAAAATCTGCGTAGTGCTCTCGAACCAGCGCAACCGCATGATCACGCACAACGTCGGGCAGGCGGTTGTTCGATGGCCGGCCACGCCGCCGGTTGGCAATCGCAGATGCACCACCATCCCGGTAGCGCTTTAACAGCCGGTGGGTCTGCCGCCTCGTGAGGCGCATCAGATCGGCCGCCGCCGAAGTCGTCAGCCGGCCACCATCAAGCCGCGCCAGAACATCAATCCGATTCAGCTCTCGCTTGCTCATCAGCACCACACCCATCGGATCCCCAGCCTCCAAACCCCGTAAAGAGGTCGAAGACTGACATTCCAACTTTGCTCAGTGCTGACATTTTAGCTTTGCGCCTACAGCGGCTATTCGTCCATCGGATGTTATGGAACACGCCGCTTAACTGATAAGTTAGCCGACTGACTCCATTTTTGCCATTTACTTATAAGTTGGCCAACTGACTCCATTTGCGACCAACGCTAATCGGTCAACGAATTGACTCCGTTGCAGCTATTCGTTGCAAGTGACCAGTCTGCGCAAAAGCGCCCTTGGGCGAGCGCCCCCAAGGAGACCGCTCCGCAGGAGCACCTTAGCCGGTCAGTGGGACGGTCAGACTTCTCAATGGAGCGGGGCCGCATATTAATTTGCTCGCGCAGTCGCACTTCGACAAGGAACTTTGCTTTTAACAAGCACCGCCACATGCGCGCGCATGATACCGCGCAATTCACACCGTCTGTCAGTGCGTCTTCCTGATTGCGTTAAACTTTCCTCGCTCAATGTCCGTGCAGCACGCGAACAGGATGTTCGAGAGATAAACCAAGTCGTAGTACTTCGTGGTCAATTCGATTATCAATCTTGCGAGTGCCTCAGCAACATAGACAGGATGGACGTCGGCCGATTCCACCATTGAATCTGCGAACTGCTGAAGCGCGCCTTCGAACTTGGACATGTTTTCAATATGCAGCGGCGTAAGCGAAAGATCTTGTGGCGGATTCTTGGGACACTGTGCAAGCAGGGGCATGAGACGCTGGACCTGGTCGCGGAATAGAACAAGCGCTCCGTCGCGGCCACGGTATCTGATGCAACACACGGCGCATACCTTCTGCATGCCTGGCAAGAGACGCTGCCACTCTAGCCCCGAGTGTTCTTGGAACATATATGCGATGTCCCGCATCTTGATGAAGAGAACCTTGGTCGCCTCGTCCGCATCGGCGGGAGGCTCCGGGCGCACCTCCGGAGCGGGCGAATAAACGCCTGCGCGAAGCTCCTTTAGAATGGTGATGAGGAATCCGGCCGAAAGCAGACCATCCATCCTTGCCGAGCTCTGGAGCGCGACATTCACCAGCGCATTCGCGATCGATTCTTTCAGGAAGCCTTGACCGATAAGTTCGCGCGTCAGCCTCCTCAAATCTGCATCGAACTCCTGGACATGCGTCGCCGCATCAGCAGGAATCTCTGGCCATCCGAAGCTTTTGAACTGGTCCTCCCGAATGGTCCCGTCGGAGGTCAACGAGTTTACAAGGCTCTGATAGGTTCGAAGCGCCACGTCGGGGCCAAAATCATCGACGTATAGCTTTGCCGCGACCTTATGCATCACCGGAAAGATCAGGATGTAGCGCAGCTTTGTCCGATCTTGAAAGCTGACGATACGGCTCTTAAGTCTTTCTTCTACCTGCGAAATCTGTGACTTTACGGTCGACTGCCCCGAACCCGCAGCCTTATTTCCAAACAAGCTTCCGAAGAAAGACATGGGTCATACCCTGCTTGAGCAGGCCTACCCTAAGTTGCCCGCCGCCGCCAATCAATCTCCGAGAAATAAACAGATAAGGCGCTAGGGCGCCAGCTTTGCAATAGTGTCCGTTCATGCCCAATTGGACGACGCTCTATGCTATTGGTTTTATGAGGATTCGCGTTTTCTTGGCGCCGGGATGCCCGCAGCGGCTCCTAGTTTATCGGATAGCAAGTGCGCGACGATTTCACCAAACGAACCGTTACGGAAATCGCCAAGGGCGTCGGCTACCGTTGCTCGAATCCTGAATGCCGTCGGCCGACCGTCGGTGCCAATGCAGAGCAGGACGGGACTATCATCATCGGTGTGGCGGCCCATATTTGCGCAGCATCTCCCGGTGGCCCTCGTTACAACGCCGCCCAAACGCCGGAAGCGCGACGTAGCAAAGAAAACGGTTTATGGCTTTGCCAAAATTGCGGACGGTTGGTCGATGCCGACCCAAAACAGTTCACGGTCGAGCAACTGACAGGATGGAAGCGCGAGGCACAAACACGCGCCTTTCGTGACCTTGTCGCGTTCGGCCCAGCACTCGCGGAAGAGCCTGCGCGCGTCGAAGCGTCGATCACGGCAGACGATCGACCTGTTGATGCCGAATTTGACGCCGTTTTCCAGAAGATTCACGCGGCTGCTACCGCAGATCTTGGAACGTACACGCGCGGACCGATGTGGTCCGGCGATTCAATCGAGCTCACGCTCAGAATAGACGGCGACAAAAATTCGCCTTCGTTCAGCATCGGCAAATTGCCGCTGGCCGTCGAAGTTGCGCCCGAAGTGACAATCGTAGCGCCGCCAGGAACTGGCAAGACGACGACACTCCTACAGCTGGCAAGCCACGCGCTAACTTCAAATTCGATCCTACCATTGTATTTTAGGTTGGGTGATTGGTCTGCAGGGTCAACGGGCCTTCTGGCAAGTCTATATCAACGTTCGGCCTTCAAGGCGATTAGCACGGGCGAGATAAGCGCGCTCGCCGAGCGCGGACGGCTGCTGCTCTTGCTTGATGGCTGGAATGAACTAACTCCTGAGGCACACAAGCGTTTGCGTGTCGAAGTCGGACAAATCCGCCGTGATTGGCCCGACGTTCGCATCGTTGCTACAACACGGCGGCAAGCGCTCGACGTGCCTATATCGGGACCGCGCGTCCATATCGAGCCACTCTCCGAAGATCAGCAGATGGCGATTGCGGATGAGTTCTACGGTGCGCCGGGCAAGAAAATAGTTGACGATGCTTGGCGGACGCCCGGCGTACGGGCACTGATTGCCACGCCACTGTACCTTTCGGCACTGCTCGCGGGCGGGTCACAAGGCGTAGTCTCTGATACGAAGGAAGCAGTACTCCGCTTGCTCGTCGAGCAGCACGAGCGGGCAGTCGAACATGTTGAAGTGCTGCAATCGGTGCTACTCGGATGCCACGCGGAACTCTTGACCGAGTTGGCGAGCCATCTGAACGCGCTTGGTTCGACCACAATGACGGAGGCCGATGCGCGCCGGATCGTGACGACGACAGCCGTGACGCTACGCGAGCAGGGGCAAATTGCCAGACCGCTGGAGCCGATCAGCGTTCTGGAAGCGTTAACTAGCCATCACACCCTGATTCGTTCTGGGGACGGTGTCGCGTTCCAGCATCAGCAGTTCCAAGAATGGTACGGTAGTCACAAGGTCTCCGAGTTGATACGGCTGAGCGCCGGAGGCGACACGAGCGCTCGTGTGCAGTTGCGTGCCGCGATATTCGACCAGCCCATGTGGGAGGAATCGGTCTTATTCGCAACGGAGCGGCTTTCACGCGAGAGTAACGGAGCGGAGCTCGTTGCGCATGCGATCCGGCTCGCCTTGCCAATTGATCCTATGTTGGCCGCTGAGATAATTTATCGCGCGGCGCCCGTGGTTTGGAAAATTGTGACGGTTGACATTGCCGCGTTTGTGGAGCGCTGGCACAGGCCGGGGGCCGTTGACCGTGCGGTGCGTTTCATGATCATCACCGGCCGCCCCGAATTTGCCCAGCAAATTTGGCCACTGGCATCTAGCAGTGACACGCAGATACAGATACCGACCCTGCGCATCGCGCCGCGTTTTCGCCCGCGGGTTCTCGGTCACGGTCTCCCGGAAAAGATTGCAAAGCTTCCTGAGGACACGCGGGAGCACTTACTCTCATTAATCGCCAGCGAAAGTGGTGTGGATGGTATGGATTTGGCGGTAGAACTCGCCAAGGCTGATCCGAGCCCGAAGATCCAGTCCGAAGTTGTTCAGAGCCTACAGTTTCGGCGGGCCGATCGTCATGTCGCCGATCTTCTTTCGCACTCGCACGAGCGGACATGGGAGCTGATCGCGGCACGCGGCTATGCGGATGAAATCCGGGACTTGGCTGTCGCGTCGAAGTTGCGCGCCTTGCGGTTAGAGGCCTTGGAGCAAGCAACTGAGCCGTCGCAACGACTTCGCCTCCTTCTTGAGCAGCCGACGGATTATCTCGGACGGGATGCCGCAATCGCCGCGACGATTGCCGACCCGCGGTTTCCGATCAGAGATCAGCAAGGCGGTACACTCTATTTTGCCCAGCAACACGCGCCGAACGCAGTATCGCTTGGACTGCGTCGGCGCCTCGAGGCGGGTCTCGAACTGCCCTTCCGCGTAAACGAGCTTCTTGCGAAGCAAGAAGTGATCGATGAGGGGCCGATTGCAAAGGCCATTCTCGATGTCAGCCATGAGAAACGCGATATCAACGTTGCAGCGATCATGGCAGGCCCGAAAACGGTGGATGCGCTGATCGACATGTTTCTTAAGTGTGCCCAGGCTTTGCAGGCTACACGGAATGATCGCTCGTTAAGCGATGAATACCATCGTATCAAGGATCGAATTCGCGGCACTCGCCCGGCCATTTTCGCGGCGGCCATAGCGCGGAGAGCAGATTCAGACGACCCCCGCGTCATAGGGTCCCTAGCGTCGCTTCTATCCCAGCACGGGACCGAGGATGAGGACCGCAAACGGCCTCTCGCGATCGATCCTGTGACAAAGCCAGCTTGGATCGGTCTCTTGCGCCGCTGGACTGAGGCGGTGATCACGGCGTCAGCCGGAAGAAGATATGACATTAACGAAGTTTCGAACGCCATTGGTCGTCTGGGATTTCGAGAACTCATCCCGGAACTGAAGCGACTGCTTGATGAAGACCTTTCGCGCCTTAAGAGGGCGCGTGAAGCATTCATGGATGCGCAAAAACGCGGCGACATCAACGCGACGTCGGATGCGCGCATGCGTTACGACAATCAGTACCGAGAAGCCTTCATGCGAATCGGCGGTGATGACGTGGCGGTAGTTGCCGCACAGTATCTAGAAGATAGCGATTTTGGCGTTTCCGCTTCGCTTATACTGAAGTCTGTATCCGATAAAGAGCTGAATTTTCCTGCGCCCGACCTCTTCCGCCAGTGGCCGTGGTTCGATGACGTCGCAGCTGCACGCAACAACCGCGCAGCGTCACCGCAGCCCGAGCCATTGAATAAGCGCGCGGTGCCAATATTCACCGCCATTGAGCGGCTCGCGAGGCCAGAAGCGGATAAGGACATTCAGATGCTTGCGATCGCGTTGGCGCGCATTGCCCTCAGCATGCCGCACGCCGATCATGATAGCCTTATCGTCCGCGTTATGAACTTACCGCAACCGTTAGCAGCAAAACAGACGCTGCTTGCCGCCATGGTGCTTGATGGTCAAATCGTCGATTCCGATCTTATCATGCGCGCGATCGATGAATGGCTGGCAGACGCAAACGATCCACAAAAAGCGTGGCACAAGCGGCAGAACGCCTGGGAAATTGAGCCTTGGTTGGAGCTGTTGCCGTTCTCGACGCGGCCAGAATCCTTGCTGGAGGGCTTGACTAAGGTGAAGGCGTTCTACGGAAGCGGTTGGGCGAAGCGATGGGAGCGCGTACTCGGCGCGGTCGCTGCTGTGCCAGGCACGCAAGGAAACACGTTGTTGGAGAGCCTAGCGCGTGCGCATAGGGACATAGCTCATGACTACACGTGGATGCAGGCGATCCTGAATCGAGGCAACATTGAATCCGTGCTCTTGTACGTTGATCTATTCATCGAGCGGGTTTTGGGGACTGAACCGCATGGTGTCGATGCGTGGCATGTCGGTCGGCAGCTCGCGGGATTTGTGGAGAGATTTCCTGAGCTGAAACCCGAACTGAAGAAGAGGTACGAGACGGTAGGTAACGGTCCGGGCCGTAGAATGCTCGAACATTTCTTTGGAGAGGCGGCAAGCTACGATGATCTCATCGCTATGGTGAGGAAATACGCGGCGAGTGGTCAAGCTTATGATGGTCAGATGGCGTCAGTTATAGAGGCTGTGGCCCTTGACAAGGTACCTGATGCAGAAGGCTCGAATCTTTATCACATCTATCCGGCCCCGGTGAGGGACTTACGAAAAGCGCTTTTCGATCTGCTCAGCGCGTCAGCCGCGGAGGCGGCTCTTGCAAAAAAATGCCTGGAAGCCATTGATGAGCTCCGAGATGAACATGGCATCGCAGCGGATGATACTCGGCATCCAGATGTTTTGTCGGGGCGACCGTGGCCACCCGAAGCGGCTCCGACCTAATTTTCTGTATCGGTGCTTAGTCGCTTTCCAAAGGCCCGGCTGGTCTCAAACGATAGAAAGGTCTACTTTCTTGAGTAGCTAATTTCCCAGCTTGATAGCCGGCGAAATCATCGTGAACGTGAGCGGCAACGCTCTTTTCAACACGGGGGCTACAGTCCAGGCGACCGATTCTCAATTTCGTGCAATCGGGCTCGAGAACTGACCTCAGCAGAGTGCCATCACGGTCGGGCGGCAGTGGTGCGCGAACTCGTCTCCGCGAATATTCTCCCCAAACGGGAATATTTGCGGAAATGGCCGGAGACTATTTGCGATTTCGGTCTCGGTTTTGCGGACTTGCGTCTCTGGAGACAAAACGAATGCGCGGAAAGCCGGGATTTCCGGCCCATTGTCGCGTCTTTTGGGAAGCTTGGCCGAAAGCGGCACTGGGTGGCTGGGTTGGAAGGTATCGAACCTCGATATGGCGATTTGGAACTCGGTTGATCTCGCCTGTTCGAGAGGAGCTACAAAACCCAATTTCGTTAGCGTTCGTAAGCGTCTCGAAACACTCGGATTTGGAAAACCGTACCGAATCCGCAGAGTCCAGAGCTCCGGAGAGAAATGGGCCATTTGGAGAAGAACGAGCTGACTTTGCCAATTAGCAGTCCGGAGCTCAAATCAGATATCGCTGCTAATAATGGGCTTAATTGCCGATAACGTTGCGCAGAGAATAGACGACTGCGGCCAAGCTGGCGGAGGGAGAGGGATTCGAACTGGCGGTACGCCAGCCCAAGGCGGCGCTAAAGTGCCGACCGATCCTCGCGTTCACGCGGGCGTCAGCAAAGTCACAAACGCGCGGGAGCCTGCTTGGAAATCCGCGGCCGTTGCAGCCTTGAGCCTAATTCCACACATTCACATGGTTCGTTGCGGTAAGATGCAGCAGGGCGCGTTGCATTAGCTCGAGACCGGTGTCGGACCCTCCACAGCATAGATTCCGATGTTTGGCCGGAAGGGCCCGGCAACAGATTTAACTGGGACGGTTTTTATTCGCCTTTCACACCCGCTCAGGTTGCGTTACGCTGGCAATGGGGGAATCTAAACGAGCGCGTCCAAAAATCCCCGACGGGAGGGGGATTTGTCATTTCAAATATTGTCACTTTCAGGCGGGGGATTCCTCGGCCTCTACACGGCATGCGTCCTCGCCGAATTGGAAGCACAGGCTCGCAAGCCGATCGCGGAGTGCTTTGATCTCCTCGCGGGAACCTCTATTGGCGGTATTATCGCGCTTGGGCTTGCAAAGGGTTCATCGGCTGAATCGATCCGAGATGCATTCATCAACGACGGGCCTAGCATCTTCTCCACAAAGCGGCCGCCACAGAGCACTTTGGGAAAGCGGCTCGCGTTACTCGATAACGCGACATCGGCAAAATATTGTTCTTGTGTTCTTAGAAGCACAATTGAAGCGATCGTGGGTAAGGATTCTAAGATCGGAGACCTTGCTCACCGGGTTGTGATCCCAACAGTCAATCTAACTAAGGGCTCGCCGCAGGTTTTCAAAACAGACCATCACCCGACCTTTCAGCGAGACTGGAAAGTGCCGATCGTGGACGTTGCACTTGCAACGTCCGCCGCCCCTACATTCTTTCCGCTTCACCGGATTGGTGGAGAGCTTTTCGCTGACGGCGGCCTTTACGCAAACTCACCCGATGATCTCGCTCTCCACGAAGCGGAGCATTTTCTAGACCAAGCCCGCTCAGAAATTTCCATGCTGAGCGTCGGGACGACGACGGCCAAATTTTCGTTTTCCAACTCTGGCGACACCGATCTGGGATGGATGGGATGGATGGACAATCAGCGCCTTCCCCGAGTCATGATCTCATCGCAACAGCTTAACGCTGAATATATGATGCGGCACCGTCTGAAAGACAATTATCTCCGAATAGATCATCAACAGTCGCCTGAGCAAGAACGTTTTCTTGCTCTGGACGTCGCAAGCCCCGGTGCCATTTCAGACATGAAAGCGCTAGCCGAGTCCTCCGTGCGCGATGCTCTCGGCAAGACCAACCTACCCGCCCTGCTTAAGCATGTTGCCGCACCCCCAGCCTTCTACAACAGGAGCGGCACCTAAATGGGAATCGCTGCGAGCTTGTTTTATTCGACGTCGGACACTGAAAACTGTTTGGACTGGCGCGTTCGCCCGTCCGACGAACAGTATGACGCGCAAAAAGAGCGCTGGAACGATCTGGCGGACTATCTCCGCGACGATCTCGCGGAACGGTCTGATTGCTCGATCGCGTCGTGGCTTCAGGGGTCATACAAATTTGGCACACAAGTGAGGCCGGCCGGGCCAGAACAGGAATTCGATATTGACCTCGGCGTGTACTTCAGGTGGTCCGGTGAGCCGGAAGATAGCGACCACGATGCGAGCGATCTCAAAAAGATGGTGCAGGCAAGTTTAAAGGATTATTCCAGCAATGACGACAACGATGCTGCCAGCGTTGGTGAACCGAGGGCGAAATGCAGCAGGGTTCATTTCGATGATGGATTCCACATCGACGTTCCCGCCTACCATCTCGATGGCACCCGGGATGCCCGTGCGCTCGCAACCGCGGAAAACAAATGGGAAGATAGCGACCCTAAGGCGATCTATAATTGGTGGAAGGACACCACGGGTGACGCCGATCGGGCCCGCTGTCGACGCCTGGTCCGTTATTTCAAGATGTGGACAGCGCTTCGTTTCGAAGAAGAGGCTAGACCATCGTCAATTCTGCTGACGATCTTGGTGGCCGAAGCGTTTCAACAACTCGACAAAGGCAATTTTACTGGCGACGATGAATTTTTGCGAGAAATTACCCAAGAGATCGTGAACCGTCTAAACGGCTCTTACCGGGTTCCAAATCCTGCAAACACCGAGGAAAATCTTAACCGGCTTTCCAGCGACAACTGTTCCGCATTCGTAGGCAAGCTGGAAGATTTGCTCGCTATAGCCGATCGTGCATTGGCCGCTCAAACAAAAACAGCGAGCGCGGAGGTATGGTCAGAGGCCTTCGACCATTTCTTTCCAGTGCCGGCGGCGGGCGATGAAGAAGAAGCCGTCCTCAAAATTGCCGAAAGCCGATCGCTCGCCACACTCAAATTTGACCCCATTGTCAATGTGCGAGCGACCAATCGCGGCAGAGTATTTACCGGACTTGACGGGATTGGACCAATTCCAAAAGGTTGCGAGATCAAGTTCACGTTAGCCAATTACCAAGCGCTTCCGGCGGGAGCGACCGTTAGCTGGATGGTCCGCAACTCGGGCAAAGAGGCCGAGGACATTAACGACTTAGGTCACCGCGCCGGCGAGGGAATTTCGGTCGCGAGGGATTCAGCTTACCGTGGGACGCACTTCATGGATGTCGCGATCAAATTGAATGGATTGCTGATTGGGAGCAAGCGAATCCCAGTGACGGTGACGGGCCTGGGTATGCCCCCCAGGAATCTGCCTCGTCCAGCCTGGACGAAATTGAGGCGCCAATAGTCTGGCTTCCGGCCCCTCTCTCGGACGCCGCCCTCGGGCGGCAGTCGTGATCGAACCAGTCTCCGCCGATAGTCTCCGCAAAACGGGAATATTCGCGGACAAGGCCGGAGACTTTCGGCGATTTCCACCTCAAGGTGGGCGAACCGGAAGTCTGAAGACGAAATCGAATGCGCGAAAAGCGGGGATTTGCGGCCCATTCTCCCGCTTCTCGGGAAGCCTGGCCGAGCGCCGGACTGGCTGGCTGACCATCCAGGGATCGAACTCCCACATTCCCGATTGAGATAAGCCCCTTTGAAATGTCGGGACAATTTCGCCTCATTCCCTCGAAATTCGGGGTGGAGACTTTTGCACCTGTCAGCTGCAAATTCTCGGTACACACCCGTCTCTGATGTCGGAGACCTAACCAATTGCGATACCCAGAATTCAGGCCTGTCGAGGACCGCCTGAAGTTCGACCCAACTGCATGGCGGCCACGCAGTGGCTTTATTCGCCGGTCTCCACAAAGGTCTCCGAAAAAACGGGAATATTCGAGATCGCGTGCTCCGAAATGCGCAATTTAATGCCGCCAGGAATACCAGAGTTCCAGGGATCGGATCCATCGACGCAGACAATCAGCGGGCGGGAGCCACTGACCGCTTAGCGCGCTTGATCCGTCCGTTATGGACGGGTGATAACGGCCCACGCTGCTTCCCTGGTCACATCAGCGAGCGCCGGCTCGCGCAGGACGGCCTGCGGCTTCAGCAGCTGGGAGACCTCGGCGGTCAGCTGGCGCACCCCCGGATCCTGCGCGGTGAGCTTGGTCAAAGCCATCCCGTATTGCAGGCACTGCGCGAGGTCGGCCGGGCGAGTGCCACACGTGGCGGGGTACACGAAATCGGTGACGGCAATACCCCACGGCGTCTCGATGGTGCTTTGGATGGCAGCGAAGCCAGGCGCTTCATAGGGACATCTTCCGCCAACAGGCGGTCCAGGATCACGGCCTCCTGCGCCGCGACGCTCATACCCTTGCCGAAAACCGGGATGAAGTGGCATAGGGCATCGCCGATCGCGAGCACCCCTGCCGGGAACGGCTCCAGGCGCCCGAAATGTCGCCGTGTGCTACAGGGCAGCTGATAGCGGACGATCTCGGTCAGCGGCCCGCGCGTCCCTCACCGCGTCATAGATCGTGGGGTGCAAAGCCTCTTGACGAAACCCATGAATGCCGCGCGATTGCCTGGAGGCGCATCGCCGTGATTGCCGCCGATGACAGCAGCCAGCGCCGCTTCTCGATCGGAAGGCGCCGCGCCGCCTCAGACGGCATAACGCCGGTAGAGCACGACGATGACAGCGAGCACTGCTCCGGCATAGATGACCTGCGCCACATGATCCAAGGCAACGGCGAGGCGCTTTCGGCCGGCGTTCCGAAGGTTCTCATGTCCGTAGCCCGCCAACATCGTCATCAGGCACAGTACAAAGAAAATGTAGAACATCTCTTCGACCACCACCGTGTATCCGACATCGCCGATCTGACTGTTCACCGCCACGAGCAGCACCGCGCTCGCCAGGATCGAGGTCACTGGAATCGTCACGCGTTCACGGAACAAAGTTTCGGGAAAGAACAGCGTCGCGAATACGACGAGCACGAGCAGAAACAGCGGCAGCAGGTTCTTCAGCATGTAAATGGCGGAGCTGCGGCGCAGCATGATGGCCGCATCGAAACCTGCGAATTCCGTCCTTGCCTCGGCACCAAACAAAGACGCCTTTCCGAGCGTCGATCCGCTGGACAGGGATTCGACGAAATAGTTCAGTCCGAGAAATCGCCAGAGCTGAAGTCCGGAATAGGCCCCGTCCTCGGCCCGCGAGCTTCCGTCGTCGGCGAGGCGCAAGCCGAACCGATCGATGACATAGGTGATGAGTTCCCGCCGCTGTTCCGTGTTCTGGAAATGTAGACGCAATTGCTGCGTGTCGAATGGATAATCATGGAGATCGAAACGGGCCTTGAAATCGCCGCTGATGCGATAGAGCCGATAGCTCAGGCCGTCTTCCTGTCCAGCCTGCATCGGCCGAGCTGGATCGAACGCCCCGCGATCCAGCAAGGCCGGGAATTCGACGTGCGTCTGCGCCTCATCGTCGCCAGCGAACCGCATCCAGAGATAGAAGTCGACGTTGAACGAATTTTGCTTCACGTCGATCTGGCTGACGCGAATGATGTCGATGCCGGTATAAACGACGCGCTGAATCCAGTAGCGCCGATCCTCGAACGCGATGACATGGCCCTTCTCCTGTTCCGCAGCGAGATCGATTCCATCAGGCTGATCGATGCGCACGAGTTGCAGCGGCGCCGTGACGAACCGACCGTAATGGAAGAAACCCATTCGGATCGGGCGCGGAATGTCGCGGTTCGCGTTGAAATAGAGCCGCCCCGTCAGCCCGACGACCGCCGATTTCGGACCGTCGATCGCGGCGAGCGCGACGCGCACCCGGTCGCGATCTGCAATCTTGCTGTCGGATCGATTCTTGACGTCAGCCCGTTTCAGCGCATCGATCATCAGGCGCGCGGCGTCATACGCGCCGCCGGCAACCCAGCTTGGCGAGGTTCCCGCTTTCGCTTTGTAGTCGGCGGCAAAGGCCTGCGCCGCCACGCCGGCGCTGTCGAACATCAGCGATGAAGCGGCATACAGATTCTCGCTGAAGAAACCCGGATGCGCTTTTTCCTCGGGCTCGTTGGCGAAATTCTGCAAATAGCTTTCGCGGGCGGCGCCTTGGGATGCGATGATCGTTCCCTTGATGTCGCGGCGGCGCAGCGCCTTGACGATGTCTGCGCTAAAATCGGGTGCCGCGCCGACGACGATAACGCCGGGTCCGGGCTCCTGCGCGGCAGCGTCTAGCGCCCCATCCATCGATCCGATCTGACCGGCTGCGACGTCCAGTCCGAACACACGCAACTGCTCCGCCGGATAGGCCGCCGCAAATCCACGCTCAAAACTCTTGCCGTAGGAATCGCGCGTGTGAACGAGACGGACTTTTGGCTGCCCCATCACGGCGCGCAGATGTTCCGCGATCGAGCGCGCCTGTGCGGAGACCGGCGCCAGCGCACGAAAATAGTAATCATTGGTGGATGTCAGATCGTCGGCAGCCGCGCTTCCCGTGAGCGCCGGGATCCGCGCATCCTTATATACCGGCCCTGCTGCGAGCGAGGTGGAGCTGAGATAATGACCGAGCACCGCGACGCACGGACTGTCGGCGATCGCCTGCGCATTCGCGCGCGCCACGGCTGGATTGCTTCGTCGAACGGAACGAGTTTGATCGGCCGTCCATTGACGCCGCCCTTGGCGTTCACCTCGTCGATTGCAAGCTGTGTCGCGACCAGACTTTCCGTCCCAGCGGGGTCGGACGCGCCAGAGAGCGAACTGGCGAACGCGATGCGAATAGGCTCCGGGCGGGTCCAGAGGATGGCGGCCCAGGCGGCGAGCAGCAGGGCGACGCCCGCAACAACGGCAAGCCACAGTACAGGCCGCAAGTCTGCTTGCATCGATCGGTACAAGCCGAGATTCTCCAGTTAGGCCTCGGTCAGGCTGAGATTGCCGGCGCTGAAAGCGTTTATCAAGCCCGACCCATCGCCACTATGTTCGGACGATAGTGGCTCTGACAGCATACCGGCTCATATAAAGCGAAATGCTGGAGTCCAAAGCGGCCTTCCACCAAGATATACATGGGCTTGGAAAACCGCAGGACTTGAATTTGCGACGTGATGAACATCGTTGCTCCGAGAGCAATCAAATCTGGCTCAGGGGTCTTCCCACCCGGCAGCCGGTGCGCTCTTTGCAGCCTCCTGCACACCCTATAGTGTGTTCGTAATCCCGATCGGTGGGGCTGGTTTCTGCGGCGTCACCTGCCGCCCCTACCAAGCATTGCAGATCGAAAATCTGTCTCCGCCAAAAGTCTCTCGAAAACGGGAATATCTGGGAAATTGGCCGGAGACTTTTGGGAGATTCTCTCTAAAGTTGCCGCTTTTCGGAGCTTGGAGACTGCCACCGAAAGCGCTGAAAGCCCATAATTTGCAGGCTTTTCGCGCCAAACGCGCAAGCTATCTTAGGTTGATAGACTGCCTGGCTGCGGCGGGAGGGATCGAACCTCCGAATGGCGGAATCAAAATCCGCCGCGGTGCAACAGAGCCACCGGCACCACGCTGTCGATGACCAAAAGCCCAATGACCTGTGGTGCGCCGACTACATGCTCAATGCACAGTTCGCCGACCGCCGAGCCCGCGGGCGACCGCCGCGTTGATGGCGCGGACGACGATGTCCCAAGTCTCGCGCTCCGAAAGCAATTCGATCTCGCCGTTCGGGTGGACGCGAAAGCCGGCGGGTTGGTCACTCTTCTGTTTCGACATCTACATCTTCTCCGTGGTGAGGCTCAATGTTCGCAGCCGCAAGACCCGCCGCAGCAGCGCGCGCGGCGAATTCGGGGGAGGCGATTTCTTCGAGCGCCTCGCGGACTGCGCCGTCGAGGGTCTCGAAAACTTGCTCCTGCCGACACCCCGCCAGCAGGTAGGAAAGTTCCCCCGGCATACTTAAAAGCCGGTCACGCGTGACCCGAAGGCCGTTCTCGATGAAGCGCTGGATCGGCGCGATCGGCACCAATCTGCCGGCCTCCAGCGCGTCTTGGCGCTCCTCTCTGCGCCTTTTTGCTGCCACAAGGCGCGTGCGCTCTTCAACGAGCCGACTGCCGTTATCGGCGCGACCTGCAGCCATCTTGCTCAAGTGCCTGATGAACTGCTCGCGCACTTTGTCGAGATCGTATCGACCGCGCTCGGCCTTGGCGATGGCGCCACGCGCAAGCAATTCGCGAAACCGCTGCGAGCTGATGAAGCAATGGGCCGCTGCCTGATCAAGACTTGCCATTTTGTGATGCTCCGAACGTCAAGTTAAACCCCCTAACGAATTGCTATCCCTGCACAACCAGAGCGCGCACGCGGAACCCGCAGTGCACCGCCGCTGGGAAGGACCCAAGCAGAGACCTTCCCAATCATTTGGTTAGTGAACCTCGCTCCAGCGCCGGCGCAGGTAGTCCAGCGTTGCCGGATAACGGCTCACGAACTCGTCGATCATTTGTTCGAACGAGACGTGGTCCATTTCCCGATTGATCTTGACGACGGTGTCATCGTCACCAGGATCACCTGACAACGTAACCTTTCCGTGCTCGGCCATGATGCGGACGGTTCGTTCCAAAACCGCATGCCATTTCTGTTTCATAAGATGCTCCTTACAGTTGGATTTGTTGATGACGCTTGGAAGCAGTAGTTGGCGCCGTGTCGGCGGATCGTCGGCCCGTCGGCGCGGACCAGCGTCTTGCCGTGAGCGTAACCAGTGTAACCACTGAAACCAGTGTCACCACGAGTTGCCAAAACTCCTAGGCACTTCTTCATTGGGTCGTTGTTGTTCGTTTAGTCGTTTTGCTTCCTTTCTAGTTGTTACACTGGTTACACTAGTTACAGGCTTGCGCTGACGGCGCTTTGCGCGTCACCGGTTGCCCACGGCTAGCGGTGACACCCGGCTGCATACCGGTTACTTTGCCACTCGGCTTCGCTCTGCGGCTTGCTGCAAGTCGATGACGTCGGCATCTGAGTGGTTACACTGGTCCTCCTTCGGGTGGGCGGCGGCCTTCGCCGCTGCGACAGCATCCTGCATCAATTCGTCATCGGTCGGCTCGCGCACATAGAACCAGCGCGGCTTGCTCACCGGCTTTCCCTGTATCGTAATCGTGACCCGGACCTGCTTCTTCTTCCAACCAAGGCGCTTCAGGCAGCGCGCGACGGTGTTCTTTGCCTTCTGGTCCCATCGGCTCTTGTCCGCGATGTCGAGTGCGTCCTTGAAGATCCGCTCGATCGTGCCTCGATAGGCAGGGTCGTTCGGCGGCCGGTGAAGCCGGCTTTCAAGGTAATCGCCGATCGGCTCTTCCCAGGCGTCCTCTTGATAGCGTGCTTCTTGCTCCTGCTTAGCTGTGGCAGCAGCATCGGCATGCTCCTCGGTGAACCACCACGGCACTCCCTTCTCGTACAGGATGCGCGCCTCGGCCCAGAGCAGGTCGCGGTCGCGCTGCAAACCAGCCAGATCGATCTTCGTGACGCTGGCTGGGAGAAAACGGCGCGCTCCGGTCGGATCCTTGAGATAGTCGTTGGTGTTGGTTGTCCCCCAGAAAGATGCATTCACGCGGACGTTCAATCACACGCCGGCCGTAGGGCGGCCGGAACCGGTCAACCCGACGGGTAACGAACGCCTTGATGTTCGAAACCTCGATGCGGCTCATCGCGTCGAGCTCGCCAATCTCAATTCCCCAGACGCCAGCCACCTGCATTGAGGCATCCTTGGTGCCGAGCTGCTCGATGTCGTCCGTGAACCACGGGCTGAAGAGCGTCTTGATCGCGGTGGACTTCATCAGGCCCTGCTCACCTTCGAGGATGAGCATGGTGTCTACCTGGCAGCCAGGATCGAAAATCCGCGCGACGGCGCTGATCATCATCATACGGCCGATCGCTTCAGTGTAGGCCGACTGCCCAGCGCCGAAATAGTGGCTGAGCAGGGTGGCGAGGCGCTCCTGACCATCCCACTCACATCCGCTGAGAAAATTACGGACCGGATGATAGGTGCGATCTCGCGCGACCAACTCGACCGCTTGCGCAGTGACCGCCGGCGTGACGGTGATGCGTTCGATAGTCTGTAGCCAGTGCGTTGCCGCGAGATCGTCCTGCTCAGTCCAGGCGCGGCTGCGGAATTCGGCATTTTCGCCACATTGCTCCCAAGGCGGAACAGCGACAAGCATGATCCGATAGGCGAATTCATCGAACGCCAACACGCCCTGCCAGCAATCTGCGTTGCGCAGGACCATGATCGCGTTTGCAAATAGCGGCCGCGGGTTACCCCACTTCGTACAGATCAAGTTGAACCGCCAGCTCGCGCTGCCGGTAGCCGTTTGACCTGCCTCTGACGCGGCTGCGCGGGTGCTTTCTTTGATGTTCTCTCGCTGTGTGCCTCCCGCGCCGAACACGCCGGCGTCCATCGGCTTGGCCTGACGCGCGAGATCGGTGAGTTGGTCGACGGTGCCGCCGGTCTTGAACCAGTCCGACACGTCACCTTTGGGCGGCAGCCCAGGCAATTCGACGAGGCGGACGGTTCGAGCAACAGGCAACAGCTGGGCGGCGACCATGCGCATGTGCTCAGCGCCCACATCGTCGTTGTCCGGCAAGAGGTAGATATCTTTGCTGGCCAAGTACTGGTTGAGATCAGGCGACCACTTCTTTGCGCCGCCTGAATTCGTCGTTGCGGTGAAGCCGCGCTTCGTGAGGGCGTCCACGTCCTTCTCGCCCTCGACGATGAACACATCATCATGCTCGGCGGCCAGCAATTCAGGCAGGCGATACGGGATCTTTGCCCCCTTCGGGGCACCGTTCACCCAACGTTTGCCGTCCCAGCTTTGCTGCCAGAAGCGCTTGTCGGCGGTGCGGCGGACCCGGAGGTACGGCGTGCCGTCGGCCTTCTTGTAGAGGTAGTCCGTCATACCGGCGTTCGGTCCGCTCGCCTTTTGGTCGGCCGGCGTCCACTGCGGCAAACCGAGCTTCTGCCGAATCCAGTCTTTGCATTCGATGCCAGCGTCGCCGGCGTGGCTGTACACCAGGAAGCCGTCCGGCGCCGTCGGGTCGATTTTGATGGAGAGCGACTTGTCCTTTGCGCTGTGGCCGGGACCGGGCACGTTACACGCGTCACGGCCGGTGACCTGGCCGCCGAGCGCGGCGACAATCTGCTCAACGCTGAACGGGAAGTGCGTGTGAACGTTCACGACTGCGTCCCCGATTGCTCGCGATCACGCATCAGGATCGCGTTGCGCTCGGCCCGGCCGCGGGCGCATTCCTCGCGACGCTTCGCTTCAGCCTCGACGGTGTAGGCCGACCGACGAAGCTCGACCGCGATCTGGCGGATGGCCGCGATGCTCTGGGCGTCATCAGACCGCGTGCCCGACACCGCGTGCCGCACGACAAACCTGATCTGTCTCAGGATCAGAGAGACGTGGCGCGCAAGATCAATCGCGGGCGCGCTCCGATGAGCACCACCTTGCAGGCGATGGCCTTCGTAGATATTATTCTTGCTGTCCATGACGGCCTCCCACGCCGTTCTGGTAAGTGTTCGAATCAAAAGCCGCCCCGGCTAGTCACCGGGGCGGCTTTCACATGACTCAGGGTTGAAAGAGGCGAGCGCGCTCGCTGTCGGGGATCATCTTGATCCCGCAATAGTCGATGGCCTTGAGCTTGCCGCTCTTGATATTGCGCCAGGTCGTGACGCGGCTCGTGCCGGTCAGGCGCGACCATTCCGAAATCCGGTAACCAAGCCGGACGGGCTTGTTGGATTGTTCCGAGCGGCGCATGCGGTTGTTGATGCGCGTCACAGCAACGTTTCCCTCCGTTTAGATCAATAACGGAGGGTGTCGCGGCTTGCCCTGCATTGGAAGGTTAAGTTGGTGCCGATCTCGGCCGCTACTTAACGCTGGCGCTTTCGCCAATCGAAAACGGTTTGTCGAACAGCGCCGTCATCAGGAGGCTCGATGCCACAGGCGAGGTGCAATGATCGGACCGTGTCGATCAGCGGCTGGTGTTCATCAAGGTTTTCAATCTTGAACTCAGTCAATAAGTCGAGCAGCGGCTCCCAAAGCGACGCCCGCGTCAGCGCCTTGTGACGCTGCTTCCCTGGAGGTTGCCAGAGTACCGCGCGATGAAGTTCCGGGTTGTTCAACAGCTTTTCAGCGCCCGCGATGATGAGCATAAGGCTCACATCGAAGGTCGCGTCGTGGTTATACAGGGTCTCCGCAAACGCATCGCGATCTCCGATGGGCACCTTCCAGTCGCGATCCTTGATTGGCAACTCCAAAAGGTTCGCCCAGAAAATCGCGAAACGCAGGTCGGCGTGCATGCTTTCTCGGATGCTTTTCCCTGACTTGACGATGCGGTTAAGCCGCTTTTCCCTCTCCGTGTCAGTGAGAGTCGGCTCGTACTCCAAGGCTAACCGTAGGCTTTTCACCATATGGTCGACCGCGACGACGATCCGTCGCCGGTCAGCCGGGCGCTGCTCGCCAAATGCCTTGAGGACATCAGGGACGTGCTCGGGCGCGCGGATGAAAGACGACAGCTTCAGATCGCCCAACGTCGGGTCGCGCAAGGCGGCAAGCCAGTCAGGGATTTCTTTGTTGGGCTGGTCGATCATCCCGCGATGATGCGTCTTCATGCGGCAAGACGCAACAGGGAGAAACGACTAGCGACGTTGGCTCGAAGCCAGCGATATTGGTTAGCCGCTAATAAAGTTGGTTAGTCGCTAACGTTAGGCGCTAACAACGTCGGTTGGTCGCTAACGTTACGCGCTGACAACGTTGGTTGGTCGCGAACAACGTGGTTAGGCGTTAACCCGCCAGGTGATTTTCTAACCAACTTAACGTTCAGGCGGGCGCACCTCCCGGTCTACAACGATCCACAGCAATCCATGCTGATTAAAGAGAGACGCAGTTTGGCGGACAAGCCCAAACGGACCACGAGCGACAACACGAGCGCTGACCGGGAGCGGTCTGAAGTGCCTCGCGCTGCGTACTCGATCCCGGAATTCTGCGAGGCGCATCGCATCTGCGAAGCCTTCTATTACAAGCTTCGCGCCGCCGGGCTCGGCCCGCGCGAGATGCGCACGCTGCGCAAGGTCACGATCTCCATCGAAGCGGCGGAGGAGTGGCGGCGCGCGCGCGAGACTGCGGCGAGGTAAGCAATATTTCCGCCGAATCGACGATGCGCTGCCCGGCGACAGGCCGAACCTGTTTCTGATCTGCCGCAAGATCATCACCACTGGAGTTTGAAAAGATGCCCATCTCCAATGTTGTCGAGTTGAAACAAGTCGTTTCGCGATGCGAGACAGCGCCGCTCAGGGACGTTGCGAAGGCGATCCACATCAAGCTGAACCTTGCTGATCAGAATGACAACGAGGCGCGCAATCATCGCCGCGAGGCGGGCGAAATGCTCGTCACGTTGCGCAAGCGCGTCGAAGCTGATGGTCAGGATTGGTGGAAGTTCGCGAAGGACTATTTCGACCGCACGCGTAAAGAGCTTGAAAAGCTCATGTATGTGCCCGCGAGCAAGGTCGCGAAGGCGGCGATTGAAGCCAATCCGCAAAAGTCTAATCGCGCTATTGCGGCAGAGACTGGCGTCAGCAAGGACACCATTCGACGCGCTCGCGAAGCAACTGGCGCAAATGCGCCAGTTGAAAAGCGCGTCGGCAAAGACGGCAAGGCTCGCAAGATGCCCGAGCACGAACAACCCGCGAAGGCCGCGCAGCCTGTTGCCGAGCCGCGCGAGCCGCCGAAGATCGACATGAACGTCATCAAGCAGGCGGGCGCCTTCCACACTGAGCTGACGAAGTACACCCAAGAATTCTGCGCGCGCGTGAAGTCATGGCACGCCACAAACAAGATCGATGAAGAGAGCCACTACTGCGTCGTGCAGGCGCTGGAGATGGCGTCGATGCGACTGCAGCAGGCGGCCCAGGACATCGATGATCGCTGAGCAAATCGCAAATCACTCCGTAATCCGCTCCGAGCCACCGCTAGACTAGGAGCGGGTTTTGAATTTGATGTCAGACGATGAACCGAACGGATGACAGCCCAACCGCGCGCAGCGCCTCGGTCAAAGCACTGAAGGTCACGACGCCAGCCGCGCAAGCGGAACGACCTCTGCCGAGGATGGCATCGCCCCAAAATCGAGCAACGTCGCGCGCGTCAGCGCCTCGCTCGGATCGCCTATAATAAACCGCGAGTAGTTTCGCTCAATCATTGCAACCGACGTGTCATGGTGCGCGGCGACCACGCGCGTCGGCACCCCCTTGAGCAATTGGCGAACAATCGAGCTGTGGCGCAACCCGTAGGGCGTCACCTCCGGCCCCAGCTGGAGACGTTCGACCACTGGGCTGAAGAGCGTGGCCAAATTCCACATCTTGTCGAACAGCGGCGCATGCGCAGCTCGGCCTTTCGCCTGTTGCCGCAGCGCCTTGGCCAAGCGCGGAGAGATCGGCAACGGGCGATATTCGACCTTCCGGTTCTTGCCTTTGCGGCTGGTCGGCATCATCAAGCGCGGGGCGGTCAGATGATCTTGCAGATCGTGCGGCGTCAGCTTGAACAGCTGGCTTTCGCGCGCGCCGGTCTCGGCTAACACATCGATCAGCAGGCCGAAGTCACGATCTTCATCATACGATCCGCTCACCAGAGCAGTCACCGTGTGATCGGGCAGGATGACGTTGCGCGCGACCTCGCTGTCGGGCAGTTTCTTCAATCCGTTCTTCCAGGCGGCCGTGTTGGTTACGCGCTTGTCGTTGCGGGCGGCGAGAGCGAGCGCCGCTTTGAGCGCGCGGCCAATGCGATCCGCAGACGACGGCTTTAGCCCCTTCTTGACCAGACCGGCGCGCCAGTCTCGCAGCTCACGCTCAGTGAGCAGCGCGACCGCCTTGCTCTGCAAGGTGTCGGTCAGATGCAGGCGGAGCTGGGTCGCATTATATTTGCGTCCACCGCGTGTTTCGAGGTCGGTCTCATAGGCGTCCACGGTTTCGGCTACACTGATCGGCTGTTCGCTGTTGCCTTCGCCAGCACGCGCCAGCGTCTTGGCATGATCCAATGCCTGCCAATACGTCATTACGCTTTCGCCGTTCGCGTCCTCGTGGTCGTCGGCGATACTGAATCTCTTGAGCCAACCATTGCACTTCACCGACCACGTGCCGGGGCCAGCGTTGCGGCGATAGGCGAGAAAGATGCCGGGCGCGATCAGAACTGCGTAGGGCTTCTTACGTGTCGCGAGCTTCAAGCGTGCAGTACGGTTTTCCAGAAATGCAGAACGTGTTCGGCGGGCCATAGTGTCCCTCAAAATGTCCCCAAAATGGGGGTGGAGGAGTATGGAGCCCACTGTAGCACGATGGACATAAAATAAGCAATTACAATTACTTAGTGGAGTTGCATAGACCCCTATAGACCGCTATGGAGTGGACCTTCTCCCCTTGTGGGAGAAGGTGATCCTCGCGAAGCGAGGATCGGATGAGGGGTCTCTATCCGCGGAGACAGACCCCTCACCCACGAGATGCTTCGTATCTCGCCACCCTCTCCCGCAAAGGGAGAGGGAAGTAAGACCTAAAACGCCGCCGCCAATTCCTTTGCGCCGGGCTTGTTGCTGTTGCTGTCCATCCGATCGTCGGTCACGGCCAACAGCTTCGCCACCGTGTTGTGGCGGATCGCGACCGGATTGCGTTCGTAGCCGCCGCGCTGGAAGAAATTCGAGGTCGGCACCTGTTCGCGCATCGCCTGCGGCATCGTCACCATGTCGAGCCCGGTGCCGTCGCCGGTCAGGTTCATCATTTCTAGTTCGGCTGCCGTCAGCGGGCGATTGTACCCCTTGGCGCGGGCGAAGATCACCGAGGTCAAGAGCTTGTGGGTCTGCAGCAGCGGCCCGACGTCGATATCCAGCACCATGGCGTGCACCGCCCAGCCCTGCGGCGTATCGGCGAGTTTTTCGTGCGCCGACCAGTCGTCGGGCACTGTGCGCGTGAACGCCACCATCTTCTTCAGGACCGCGATCTTGTGCTCCAACGCCTTGCGCAGCGGACCGAGAAGCGTGGCGGCCTTCTCGGTCAGTTCCCTGACGAATTCGTGGCCCTGTTCGGCGACCAGTTCGATGCTGTTGGTGGTGAGCAACTGATTATAGCCGATCGCGCTCGAAATCGCGCGCTTGCCGCCATGCTCGATTCCCGACTGCACGTCGTAATTGCCGGTGCCGCCGGTCTCGAACGAATAGACCCGCACCGCCTGCTCGCGGGTCAGGCCGGAGGCCAGCGCGTAGCGGGCATACGCGCGTTTGAATTCGGCTTCCGTCGCCGGCCGTTGCGGCGTGAACTGGAAATGCTCGGCGGCCGCCTTCATGAGATCCGCGACCACGGGAATAGCCTTGCGCTCGCGCGGCGGCTTTCCCTCCTCGGGCTCGGGATTTACCGGCCGTTTCGGGCCGGTATAGAACGGCGGCTGCGTCAGCACGTAATCGTCGAGCGTGATGGTCAGGTGCTCGCGCCGCTTGGCATTGCGGCCGCGGCGTTTTTCGGAGATCGACGCCCAATAGGCGCCGGCCTCTTCGTCGAACGCCGCGCGCGCTTCCTGATATTCCCTGAGCTTGCGGCGATATTCGGCGATCGCCTGCGGCGAAGCCGCCTGAGCCATCGCATTGGCGGTCGAAGCCGAAAGCGTGCCGAGCTTGACCGCCACGGCCGGCGGCGCACCCGCGAACCACGCGAGCGCGACCAACCCAAATCCAACGCGAATCAATTGCGGGCGCATCGCCCTGTTGTAGCAAGCGTGCGGCTTAAGTCAGCCACGAAACTTTCCGTCACCTCTCCCGGTGGCCTTTCAGTCACTCCTGCCGAACACCGCGATCTCAATCGATTTCACTTCCACGCGAACACCGGCTGTTCCAGCTCGGCGACGCGGGTAGCCCGGCCCGCCAGCACTTCGCGGAACTGATAGATCAGCGCCGCGGTCGGCGCGTGGATATGTTGACCGGCGAGGCGAAAGCGGATCACGCGCCGGGTGCTTTCGGGGATCGTGGTGAAACTGAAAGCGTCCTCCCGCTCGATCTCCTCCAGTGCAATCCGATGCACGGACGCGACCTCCGCGGGATTGGGTAAAATCGCCGCCCTCCCCGTCACCCACACCACGACCGGCGTGATGAGGTAGCCGGACCGGGTCGGATAGTCGTCGAGCAGGCCGAGTACGTCACGCGCCCCAAGCTTGAGGCCGAGCTCCTCAAGCAGCTCGCGCAATGCCGCCTCGGCTTGCGTCTCGCCGGGGTCACAGCGCCCGCCCGGCAGCGCCCATTGGGCGCTGTGGGAACGCAGGCTCGCCGCACGCCGGGTCAACAGAAACGTCGTATCGCCGCCGGCGTCGCTTTCGGTGAGCGCGATGGCAACCGCGGCGCGCTTTAGCGCCGGCGCGGCTTGATCCGGCTGTTTGCGGGTGAATGCCGCGCAGAGCTCTGCGATATTCCGCCGGGTGGCATCATCAAATGAACGGGCCATTGCGCTTGACTACAACAGTCCTGCGACCGATGAAATGACCCGGAAAGCATGACCACCTGCCGGGAACGGAACGCAGACATGACGAGCAAGGCCGCGGACAAACTCAAATCCGACGGCTGGAAGATCGTCGAAACATCGGGGTTCCTGCACCTGATCGGACCGCTGTGGCAGCGGGTCGCGGACGGCCAGCATGAATATGCGCTTGTGACCGAGGACAAGCACCACAACCGCCGCGGCCTGGTGCAGGGCGGCGTCCTCATGACCTTCGCCGACCGCACCTGCGGCATGACCGCGCGCTACGTCTCGGGCAAGCCGACGCTCGCGACCGTGCAGATGGATACGCATTTCGTCGAGGCCGGCAAGATCGGCGAGGTGCTGGTGTCGCGTCCGCACGTGGTGCGCTCAACCCGCAGCCTGATCTTCATCACGACCGAGGTAACCGTCGACAAGCGCTGTATCGCGATGGCGTCCGGCGTGTTTAAGATATTGAAGAGCGAGTGATGGAGCACCCCATCTCCCCGCGTCATTGCGAGGAGCGATAGCGACGAAGCAATTCAGACTTGCTTTGCTGCCCGATGGATTGCTTCGCGGAGCCCGTCATCGGGCGCGCATTCGCGCGACCCGGTGGCTCGCAATGACGACCCAAAGAGTGAGGACCACATGCAATACCGCCAACTCGGCCGCAGCGGCCTGAAGATCTCGCCGATCTGCCTCGGTACCATGATGTTCGGCGGGCCGACCGACGAGGCGACCTCGTCGCGGATCGTGGCGAAAGCGCGCGAGGCCGGCATCAATTTCATCGACTCGGCCGACGCCTATAATGGCGGCAAGTCCGAGCAGGTGGTCGGCCGCGCGATTGCGAACGTCAGGCAGAACTGGGTGCTCGCGACCAAGCTCGCCAACCCGATCGGCGACGATCCCAATCACGGCGGGCTGTCGCGGCGCTGGGTGCTGCAGGCGGCGGACGAAAGCCTGAAGCGGCTCGGGACCGACTACATCGACATCTATTACCTGCACAAGGAGGACCATGCGACGCCGCTGGACGAGACCGTGCGCGCGATGGGCGATCTGATCCGCCAGGGCAAGGTGCGCTATTTCGGCGTCTCGAACTACCGCGCCTGGCGGGTCGCCGAGATCTGCAACATCTGCGACCGGCTCGGCATCGACCGCCCGATCGTCAGCCAGCCCTATTACAACGCGATGAACCGGATGCCGGAAGTCGAGCACTTTCCGGCCTGCGGCTATTACGGCCTCGGCATCGTGCCCTATAGCCCCTTGGCGCGCGGCGTGCTGACCGGCAAATACCGCCCGGATGCCGCGCCCGACAAGGACACCCGCGCCGGGCGCAACGACAGGCGCATGATGCAGACCGAATGGCGGCCGGAATCCCTGGCTCTCGCGCAGCAGATCCGGCAGCACGCCGAGGCAAAGGGCATCACCGCCGGGCAATTCGCGGTGTCGTGGGTGCTGAACTCCTCGTTCGTCAATGCGGTGGTCGCCGGCCCCCGCACCGAGCAGCAATGGGACGATTACCTGAAGGCGCTCGACTATCGCTTCACCGCGGAGGACGAGGCGCTGATCGACCGGCTGGTGACGAGCGGACATCCGTCGACGCCGGGGTTCAACGATCCGGCGTATCCGATCGAGGGGCGGCGCGCGAAAACGGCGAACTGAAACAAAATTCCGCGTGAGGCATCGATGTCCCATCAGGATCGCTACGGCCTGACCCTGTCGACGACCTCCTCCGAGGCCGCAGCTGCCTATTGCGACGGCATCGACCTCTTGCTGTCGGCATGGACCGGTGCTGCGGAAGCGTTCGATCGCGCGGTCGCGGCCGATCCGGAGTTTGCGCTGGCGCAGATCGCCCGCGCCCGCATCCATACTTTCTATCAGCAGGGCGACGTGGCGCGGAAAAAGGCGGCGCTCGCGCGCGAGCTGGTCGCCCGCAACGGCACGGAGCGGGAGCGGAGCCATGTCGAGACGCTGGCGCAGGCCGTGGAGGGCCAGATCCCGGCGGCGCTGGCCGCGGCACTGGCGCATCTGGAAACTGCGCCGCGCGATGCGTTGGTGATGTCGCTGCCGCTCGGCGCGTTCGGGCTGTTCGCGTTTTCCGGCATGGCCGGTCACGACCAGGCGCGGGTGGATCTGTGCGAGCGTCATGCCCATCATTACGGCGACGACTGGTGGTTCCTCACCTATCACGGCTGGTCGCTGACCGAGAACGGCGAACTCGCCCGCGGCCGCGCGATGACGGAGCGCGCCTTCGGCCTGCGCCGCGCCAACGCCAATGCGGTGCACTCCCTGCTCCACGCGATGTTCGAGGACGGCTCGCTTACCGAGGCCGACGCGCTGGTGACGGAGTGGATCCCGGGCTACGACCGCTCCGGCATTCTGCACGGCCATATAAGCTGGCATCAGGCGCTGGGTGCGCTCGAGCAAAGCGATGCGGCCAAGGCGCTGGCGATCTATGCGGATGTCCTGAAACCCGCGGTCACCTCGGCGCCGCCGATCAACGTCATCTCCGACGGCGCCTCGCTGCTGTGGCGGCTTTCGGCCTACGGCCACGACGTGCCGCACGGGCTCTGGACCGAGGCGGACGCCTTTGCGCAGCGCGCCTTTCCGAAATCGAGCATTCCGTTCGCCGATGTCCATATGGCGCTGTTCGCGGCCGCAACCCACAACTCCGCCGCACTGGAGCAGCGCCTTGGCGTGATCGAGCAGCGTTTGTCCGAGGGCAAGCTGGCGGCCGGACCTGTGGTGCCGAAAATCTGCCGGGCGATGCACGCCTTTGCCGATGCGGACTATCAGGGCTGCATCCGCCATCTGGCGCCCGTGCTCGACGATGTCGTACGTATCGGCGGCAGCCACGCGCAGCGCGAGATCATCGAGGACACCTTCATCGTCGCGCTGATGCGCGGGGGCGAACTGGCCCGCGCCCGGGCGATGCTGGACCAGCGCCTACATCGCCGGCCCTCGCCGCGCGATGCGCGCTGGATGGCGGCGGCGGTGGGTTGAGCCATTTTGGCGTCTCCTGGGAACAATAGCCCGAGCGCGTCGTTGAATCCGTTGGCGCGCGGCGAACACTTGTCGGCGTCGGCGGAAAATTCCGATGGATTTGATCCCGATCGCCGTTGTCGTCGTGCTGTTGCTCGGCGGCGGCGGATATCGGGGTCGCCATCGTGATTACTGGTGAGAATCACAATGATCGACTTTCCAAACCATAGTCGCTCCTACGACGGGACGCGACACGCCGTGCGGTTTTGGGGATATGACAGCGCGATCGAGGCATCGTTTTTCATCGGCGAAGATGCGCTGGCACGAATCCAGCCGGGCGTGCAGCCCGATGAATCAGGCTTCCTGCATGCCTTCGACGCCAACCGCGATAAAATCTGCGCCGCGGCAGCCAGGGTTTACGTTCGCGGTAGCCGGGGATCTTACGATCTGGGCCCGTCCAACTTTTGAAACGGCCGGCCTCAATCCGCCGGGCATAGCCCTTCTTCAATCGCAACCGAGTGCAATGTGCCGGCATCGGTGACGCCTTCGGCAGCGGTTGCAAGGATCCGCGACGCCATCTTCGCCTTGGTCGCCGGCGTGGCGGGCTTGCCCGACGCGGTGTCGATATGGGCCGAGGCCTGTTCCAGCACGGATTTCATCATGGCGACGAGTTCCGGCTTGAAGTCGATGGGCGAAATCTTTGTCATGCGTACTCCGTTGGCGCGGACATAGCGCGGCAACGTGACTCTAATGCGACTATCGTGTGGACGATGGCCTTAACAATTGCCTTGGAGGTTAATGACGAAGCCGTGACGTTGGATCGCTTCTGATTCAATTTTCAAACAGCGGCATCGTCATTGCGAGCGCAGCGAAGCAATCCATGCTTCCGCGAGCCGAGAGATGGATTGCTTCGCGGAGCCTGTCATCGGGCGCGCATTCGCGCGACCCGTTGGCTCGCAATGACGGCGAAACACGAACCCGCGTTCTCGCGGCGCGCTTGCGCTCTATCCATCCTACGAACTACTGCTAATCGGACGGGCCGATCCAGACCCCCTTGGACGGCCACGCCCCTTCCCTGACGTTCGAGACCCGGCACGTCGTCTCGTCGAGCATCTCGATGCAGGCGGTGCCGCGCAGGACGGCGCCGCCGCGCTTGACGACCAGCACCGGCGCTTCCGGGGAGTGCATCCGCGACGTGACGATGAGATCGCCGTTCGGCATGACGACCACGGGGCCGGCGCCCCAGCCCGGAGTGCTCTGCGCATTGCAGGCGACCCGCGCGGCAGTGGCTTTGTCGGCCGGCGACATCGCGGTCTGCGCGTTCAAATCATCGATCAGCGGGCGCAGCACGCCCGCCCCGCTCACCCCTCGCACGCCTGACGCCGCCACGAAGGCGGCGCCGTAGGCGACGCCGGGCCCGGTGTCGGGCGTCAGCGTCGAGGTCGGCGCACTCATCGCGAGAGGTGGCTCGGTCGTGGTCGGCATGGCCAGTATTATCGCAAGGGCTCGACCTCAGGTCGAACCCAATTTTTCGGCGAACCGCGCGCCTCACTTCACCATGGCGCCGTAGATGATGTCCTGGACGTTCTCGCGATAATATTTCCGCAACTCGCCGGGCGCCGCGGTTCCGACCACCACGACGAGGCGCTCCTTCGGGTCGACGAAGAACTGCGTGCCGTAGGCGCCGTTCCAGGTGAACTCGCCGGGGTTGCCGGGGACCGAGGACAGGCCTTCGCTGGTGCGCACCGCGACGCCGAGGCCGAAACCAAAGCCGCCGCGATGCGGTTCGACGGTCGCGACGTTGTTCTTGATCTCGGGTCCAAGGTGGTTGGAGGTCATGAGATGCACGGTCTTCGGACCAAGGATGCGCTGACCGTCGAGCTCGCCGCCGTTGAGCAGCATTTGCCCGAAGCGGAGGTAGTCGCCGACGGTGGCAAACGAGCAGGCGCCGCCGCAGTCGAATTTGGTCGGCGTGTCCAGGAGCTTGATGCTCTGCGGCTTGCCGGTGACGGGATCGTTGGGAAACGGATAAGCGAGACGGTCGCGCTGCGCCTCCGAAGGATGGAACGTGGCATCCTTCATGCCGAGCGGCTGCCAGACATTTTTCGACAGATAATCGCCGAGCCGCTGCGAGCTGACTTTTTCGATCACCGCGCCCAGCACGTCGATCGAAAAGCCATATTCGAATTCCGTCGACGGCTGGTGCACCAGCGGCAGCTTTGTGATGCGATCGATGAAGGCCTGGGTGTCGCCCGCGATCGCGGGGTCCGTGCCACCCGGGTACATCCGCGCCAGCGGGCTCGAAGAGTCCGGCCGTCCGCCATACATCAGGCCGGAGGTGTGGCGATACAAGTCGTGGATCGCGATCGGCGACGCCTGCGCTTCCATCTTCAACGAACCGTCGGCCTGCGGGACGCCCACCATCATGTCGGCGAACCCGGGATAGTAGTCGGCGAGCCTGGCCTGCAGCGGCAGGCGGCCCTGCTTCATCAGCGTCAGACCTGCGACCGCCACCATCGGCTTGGTCATCGACGCCAGCGCGAACACGGCATCGATCGGCATCGGCGTGCCCTTGGTCGCATCGAGCTGGCCATATGCCTTGTAATGGACCAGCTTGCCGTCGCGGGCGATGGCGACCACGGCGCCGGGCACGCGTTTGGCTGATATCTCGCGGGCGAAGAAATCGTCGAGCCGGGCAAGTCCTGCCTGCGAGAATCCGACGTCGTCCGGCTTTGCCTTCGGCAACGGCCCGGCCTGTGCCGCATGAGCAGCGAACCCGGCCACCACCGCCGCGGCCAAGATGAGTTTCTTCATGATTTCCTCCCAAGGCGGATTTTTTTACCCGCGATTGTCGCGGTTGTTATGCCAATTCGGCTCCGCCGGCGAACATGCTAAAAGACCCCCGCCAGGGCAACAAGCCGCACGCGGTCGCGGCGGCTATGCGTCCGTGCGCAGCAATTCCACCGTCGCGCCGGCATCGGTTCACTGAAAATAGGCCGCGTTGCCGAATCGGGTTTCAGTCGCTTTGACATAGTCCAGCACGAAGCCGAGATTCCTTGTCAGCCGCTGCACATATATGTCGGGCCCCATCAGCGAATAGAAACCGAGATCGACCACGAAAGCCTTGGGATCGGTGTATCCGAGATATCCCGTTGCCGGCGCGTCCAGGAATCGCTTGATATCGGCGAGCTTCTGGACGGCGGACCGGTCGAATCGGCTGAACCAGTTCAGGTTACGCGGGCTCCAGCTGCTGGCGATGTCCGCGCCGCCATTATCGGTCGCGTAGAAATGCGCATGACCCTGATCGTCCTTTCGAATGACGACGTTGCCGCCGCTGTAGCGATCCCATTGCTGGGTCACCGCGTCGATCAGCATGATCACGGAATATTCGCGCGCCAGTTCGAGTTCGTCTCCGACATAGCCGCTCTTCAGCGTGACGTTCCTGCCTTGCACCGGCTGCGGCGCGGACGCCTGCAGCAAACGAATGATCGGATGATTCTGGTTTGGCGCGCCATTCGGCGCGGCGTGGGTATTTGCGATTTCGTCCAGGGCGACGTTGGTATCGTCCTTCTTGGCCTTGACGCACCCTTTCAGCGGCATGCCGCTCTGGATCGCCTTCAGAATGTTCGCCTTGTTTTCGAGCCGCTGCCGGTTGCTGATGTGAGCGCTTTCGATCAGCGACTTGAGCGCCTTGCTGCCCACGGGACCAAGCACATAGGGTGCGGCCGTACGATAGACGGAATCGAAACCCATCAGCGCGCCGAGCTGGAAGGCCCCGATCTCGACATCGGGATTGGCCGCCGAGTTGTGCGGAATAAAGGATCCGCGGGATTTGTAGCCTTTCGGGTCCGAGCTATCGATCTTCTCGATTTTCATGTTGATCGACGTCGACCCGGACAATTCCTTGAATTGATAGCTCGCGCTATCGTCGAGATTCATGCCCTTCCATTTTTTCATCCAGTCCGTGGTATCGGGCGCCAGCGTCTGGCCCTTGGCGGCAAGCGCCTCCAGGATCGGATAGCCCTGAATGTCGCTAACCGGCGCCGCAGATGCGGCGAATGCGGACGCGAGAGCGATTGAGAGAGCGGTTACAAGTGCCGCGGCATGCGTTGTGGCGCATCGGCCGATCCGCTTCGATGTGATCATCGCCGCTTCTCCTCGCAATTGTATAATAACCTGCATCAATGTGGGGTAGCATAGCCGATTTTGGTCGAAGCTCGAAGCAGCTTTTTGCGTGCAAGGAACCGCGTTCTCGCGGCACGATGTGCCCGAGTTTTGCGCAACTGTTGCCCCTCTTCGAGAACAGAGGGCGCAGGGAAAGCCGGATGCGCGCTGCACCCGCGGTCTCGCGTGCACTGTGCACAAGAACACGCACACGAGCATACAGGTTCAGCGGAGAACATCCGGCCTTCCCTGCGCAATGGCTTTACGGCTTACTTCGTGCTCTCCCTGGTGAGGCGTGCTCTTTTGCCACCATCGCCCGCGAGAAGCCTGGCTCTCGCGAACTTGGCGCCAGCGTCGGGCGCCAGAACCACACGACTTCGCCGTCCGCGTCAGCCACGTTCGTCGTCGTGACTTCCGCGTCCACCGCATCCCACCGCACGTTCGTGACGATCGCGAGCCGCCCCTCTTGTCGGGTGAGACGCGCGGAGAGAAACCACTGATTTGCCCGACGGCGGAAGCGAAATATTTTTTTGCTGAGGACTGGACAGATAGAATCACGTTGGAAGCTCAGGCGAATTTCGCTTTTTGCCGAAATCGTTGCCGGCGAACGCCGGGACGACCAGAAGGGTACGATGCGTCTAGCCGTGCGGCACGCTTCCCTCCTTCTCCCCTTGTGGGAGAAGGAGGCGCGGACGCAGTCCGCGCCGGATGAGGGGTTCTCTCCGCGAACACTGAATTTGCGGAGACAGACCCCTCACCCGTCGCCTCACTTCGTGAGGCGCCACCCTCTCCCACAAGGGGAGAGGGAAAAAGAGCAGCGAAAATGCTATAGTGATCGCCGAAGACCGCGTGTGCAAACAGGGGAGGCTTTCAATGACCAGGGGCAGCAGGCTTGCGACGGCTACTGTGATCGCGTTGGTGGCGCTGGCGTCTGTCGCCCCGCACGCGAAGGCGGCGCAATGCGGCAATGGTCCGGGTGGCTTCGAGACCTGGAAGCAGGAGTTCGCCCGCGAGGCCGGGGCTAAGGGCATCGGCGCCACCGGGGTCGCCGCCCTGATGCAGACGCATTATGCCAGCGCAACGATTGGCGCCGACCGCAGCCAGCGCAGTTTTGGTCTTTCGCTCGATCAGTTCCTCGCCAAACGCGGCGCCTCCACCATCGTCGCGCGCGGCCGCTCGCTGAAGCAATCGCAAGGCGCGCTGTTCGCGTCGATCCAGCAGCGCTACGGCGTCCCGCCGGGGCCGCTGATAGCGATCTGGGGCATGGAGACCGGCTTTGGCAGCCAGCGCGGCAACCAGAACATGCTGTCGTCGATCGCGACGCTGGCCTATGACTGCCGCCGCCCGGAATTCTTCACCGAGCAGCTCTATGCGGCGCTAAAACTCGTCGACCGCGGCGCGCTGTCGGCCGCCACGCGCGGCTCCATGCATGGCGAGGTCGGCCAGACCCAGTTCATGCCCAAGAACATTCTGGCCTATGGCACCGGCAATCTCGACGTCGCCGCCAACGCGCTGAACTCGACCGCCAACTTCCTCCGCGCCCACGGCTGGCGCGCCGGCGCGGGCTACCAGCCGGGCGAACCCAATTTTGCGGCGATCGAGGCGTGGAACGCGGCGGGGGTTTATCAGAAGGCGATCGCGATTATGGGAAGGCAGATTGATGGGGGGGATCGTTGAACGAGGCCGGGCGGTGGAGCAAAAAGCTATGTCTGGTCGGGCGACCCTCCCACAGTGCACTCAATCGGTCGCCGTAATTCTAACCAAAAATATTTGAAATTTTTAGCGTCAACCGATGTTCGTCAATTGATGCGTCGGATATCCGAGGATGGTGCTTGTTCGGCCTGTGTCGCGATCAACGTAGATGAATGCCGGTCCGTCGATGCGATAGTGGCCCTTCCAACCGATCGCGAAGGTGGTATCAGTCTCGTCGATGTGGATCGGTTCGGGGTCTCCATCCCGGGCCAGTCGTGCAGCGAGTTGGTCGGAAGGGTCAAGCAGCCACGCATCGCCAGATTTGCTCGAGAACAGGATGAGCTGACCGATGCTGATCACGCGTCCGGTGTGGTCGGCTGCCCGACGCTGAATGTAACGGACCTCATCGGTGAGACGAAAGCTCTTGCCGTCCACCATGCGCTTGCCCGGTCCACGCTTGATGCCGGTGTTAGCCATGGAACTTTTCACCAAATTGTTCGGCGACTTGCTGCTGTTCGTTTACCATTGCTTCGACCGCATTGTCATTCACGGCTACCTCAGTGGGCTGTCACGGCCCGAACAGGTAGTGCACTTTTTCCGAAAGGTCGTTGGCATTCCTGTGGTCAGCAAAGAGATCTTGAGCCAGCGAACGGCCGACTACCAGAACTGGGTCGAGGCCTTCGCCCGCAATCATAATATCCCGATCGAGTGGGCCGAAAAGGGGGTGCGCAAGGAAGACTATGTGCTCCCCTGGCTACGCCGAATGACAAAGAGGAACGCCTATGGCGTTTATTTCATCTTCAAGAGTATGGAACAGGGCCCGACCTTCCGGGTCAGCGTGCCGAAGTATCCCACCAAGGATCCAAACCACCGCATCCTCGCCCGCCAGCGCAGCCGCTTCACACACGACTACTTCTATATCCGCGATGAAGTTCTCGGCCCCATGGTGATGCGTGTCGCAACCTTCTTCCCCTTCCAAACGACATATTACCTCAACGGCCACAACTTCATCGAGCAGGAGCTCAATCGTGAGCAGGTCGGCTTCCGCAAGAATGACAATGCCTTCCTGGCGATTGACGACATCGCTGCACTCCAGGCCGCTGCCGACAGACTGAGCCCCGACATCATTCGCAAACGGCTCGACTATTGGACCCTGATCCTCGGGCCCAAGTTCTCCGTCAAGGAGCGCAAGCGGGTAAAGCTGTCGCGCTTCTATGCCATCTCGCAAATCGAATATTGCCGCAACTTCATCTTCAAACGGAACTTTCCCATCCACAAACTGTTCGAACGCGGCTGCGAGCTCGGACTGTGGCGGCTGACAGCCCACAAGATTGCCGAGATCTTCGGCGCCCGCCTACACCGCAGGCTGCCCGGCAAGCTCGCCACCGTCATCGATCAGATCGAGCATGGCCATCACGTCTTCCGCGCCTACTTCAAGCACGCCTTCCTGAAGCAGTACGAAAAGTTCGCAACGTTCTTGCGCAATGAGCTCTGCTCCAACAACCTCAACGACTTCGGCCTCAAAAAGGGATTGGACAATCTCGACGCCGTCCGCCAGACCTTCCAAGTCATCACCAGCCGCTTCGCTGGCTTCCAGGCCCAGTGGCTCAACGTTCACGTCGACTTCCCGCTTTTGCAGCGGATTGCGCTGCCGATCACCATCGGTTCGGTCCGCTATCCCGGCATCAAAATCCACGACAGACGAGTCATTCGGCTTCTCGAGGTTCTCTTGCATGGCGCCACTCACGTCGGCGGCTGGACCGCGAAGGAAATCCACCAATCCGTCCTCACGACCTTCAGTCTCTCCGAACCATCTTATGGTCTGAACCAACTGCGCTACGATCTGCGCAAGCTCAAAGGTCACGGACTGCTTGAACGCGACGGATCCCGCTACGCTTACCGCCTCACCTCAAAGGGTGTTCAAGTCGCCTTGCTATTTCTGTTCTTCCACAAACGGCTGTGCGGACCACTTGCCAACAGCCGCTTCCACCGCCGTCCGGACCCTCAAAATCGCCCAGACAGCCGACTCGAAGCCGCCTACCACCGCGCCGACAAGGCCATCCAGAATATCGTCGATTTGCTCGCTACCGCGTGACGGAGCCACTTCATTGTTGGAGTCGTCTTATTTAACATCCCGCAGGCTAAACAAACGGCTGTGCGGACCACTTGCCAACAGCCGCTTCCACCGCCGTCCGGACCCTCAAAATCGCCCAGACAGCCGACTCGAAGCCGCCTACCACCGCGCCGACAAGGCCATCCAGAATATCGTCGATTTGCTCGCTACCGCGTGACGGAGCCACTTCATTGTTGGAGTCGTCTTATTTAACATCCCGCAGGCTAGAATCTAAGGTAGCCGCTCACAACGAGGGCTATCGAATAGATGAAGGGTACACGTTAAGTGGCGCCGAATGGAGTCAGCGAATTTGCGAATGCCGAGAATGGCGCGCTACTCAGAATAAAAGTACGGCGAGCTCTTATATCCTTAAAATTACGATATAAATTCAAACAGGCCTGCACGCCGGTAGTGCCAGTCCGCACATTTGCGTTGAGCAGCCCACATTAGGCACGAATATCAGCCGCATACCGCCGCCCGGCGTATTGCAGAGTCGGCTCACGCGGCAACGCGCCGCGGCCGTGGTCCGGGATATCGATCAGCGTGTGGCCGCAATGCAGAACTCAAGCGATCTGGGCAGGTTGAGTGCCGACGACCGAGTGGCGCGTGCTGACGGAGCAGAGCGCGCCGCTTGCGGTGGTATCTCGTGGAGATACGCAGGACTTGCAATACGTATCCTGATGAGATACGTTACGCCCATGATCAGGAGCTTCAGGGGGAAGTTTGCCGAGTCGATCCTTCAGGGCCGCATGGTCCCGAAGGGTTTCCCGGCAAATCTCGCCAGGGCGGCTCGCCGAAAACTGATCATGGTGGATGCCGCCACCTTTCTCGAGGCCTTGAACTCACCTCCCGGAAATCGCCTTGAAGCTCTCAAGGGCGATTTGGCCGGTAAGCACTCGATCCGCATCAATGATCAATGGCGGGTCGTGTTCAGGTGGACCGATGCGGGTCCCGAAGACGTGGAGATCATCGACTATCACTAGCCAAACCGGCCGAATGTGGCCCCCGAACAGGAGTTCGCACATGGCAAGGAAGCTTCCGCCCGTTCATCCCGGCGAAATCCTGCGGGAGGAATTTCTCGTTCCGCTCAAGCTGACGCCTTACGCGGTCGCGGCCGCGTTGAACGTGCCACGCACCCGGATCGAACGCATCGCGCGCGAGGAAAAGCCGGTGACGGCCGACACGGCGCTGCGGCTCGGCAAATTCTTCAGGACCGGTGCGGCGTTCTGGATGAACATTCAGGCGCGCTTCGATCTCGAAACGGCCGAAGGCGCGCTGGCGCCGCAGATCAGGAAGATCGCGCCTTACGAGGCGGCGTGAAAGCGATGCGCTCGGCCGGCAGCACAAATGACGGTGGCCGGCGCCGCGGCGGGAGCCCCCCTGAATGAACATTCAATCGGACGGAATGTTTAGTGCACTGTCACCTTAATTCGAAAGTGCCCGCTTGCAGGCCGGATAGATCCGCCATGATCGACCTCATCGAGGTATCGAGGAATGCGGCTGCGCAATTCTTCAAGGATGACGTGGGGTCCGAAGAACCCGCCAACGCGTCGTTTGTCGGCGGATTTCTCCGTCAACGGCTTTCTTGATTGCCACCCGTCGAACAAGTGCCTTGCTCTCCGGCCAGGCGAGGAAATCAGGAACAAACCCAGATAATCGCTACCGCCATCGGCAAGCCCAAGGCCAAGGCGACGGCAATCGTCGCTGTGAATGCGGAAAGCAAATTTGCCTCAGGCTGCACCTTGTCCAGTTCAGACATCGCTCTACTCCACGGCTCGGCAAGGCAAAAAGCCGTCACCGGGACAAAGCGGCGACGGCTTCTCGCTCGCACACACGTTTCCAGAAGGGACGGACCAATGGTGCTCGGACATGGTTAATGGAGTATTAACGGCGCAGGATCGGCATCAAATATGCAGCCAATGCTGGACATTACCCATATGGCGGCCGCGACCTTTGATCGCCTGTCCATCGCCCCCTTGCGATCCTGACGCACTCTCGAACTGTCCGAACCATGACAGCGTGGAATAACAGAAAATAGCAATGACGAAGCATTTCAATGCGCGTCCTCTTCGCAAGGGGAAACGCTTCCGCATCGGTCAACTGCGCCATGCGCCGCCCGCTCGCCCAATTCGGGGGTATGATACGCCCCTCACCCGAGGAACCTGGTCAGTGCAGGTTTTGCACAAGAACGAGGACGTCTACTATGCGTTTGTCAAAAGTAGCCGCTTTGGCGCTTATCGTTGGAGCTACAAGCTTCATGTCCGTGTCTTTGGTGCTGGCCGCTTCTGACTGTCCAACATTGGCAGAACTGGCGGATTGGGGAGAGAATTCGACCGGCGACATTAGCGTCATGTCCGGGGGAAGTTGCCAATTCCCGATCAAGATGCGCGGCACGGTCAGTGGTTCGGACATTTTACAAAAGCCGGTGCACGGCAAGTTGAAAAAGCTCAACATAGCTACTTACGAATACAAGGCGAAGGCCAGATATAAGGGAAGCGATACTTTTGCCATCAAGGCAACGGGTCAGGGGCCGACGACTTCCGGCACGTCGATAATTACTGTGCACGCGACGATCAAATAGCGGTCCTCCATGGCGGACGCGCGCAACACACCAACGCAAAGCGCGTGCGATAGCTCGAAAGAGAAAGCTGGGGCGCGTAGCCCTGTGCCCCTCATGAAACTAATTCGTTTAATTCAGGAAAATGGTGCCCAGGGGCGGGAGCGAACCGCCCCTGAATGAACATTCAGCCGCCCCGGCGCGACCAAGGATCGAGCCGTTGGAGCCTGCCCGATGCGTCATTCGACTTTTGCCGCCGTCGCGACAAGGAATTCGCTGCCCGGTCGCAAAATCCTGTGCGTCCTGACCGCCCTTGCCTTGATGGCAGCCGCCTCACCGGCTGCCGCCAGCGAGTGGCGTTACGGTTGCAGAGGCGTGCTCCCGAGCGGGGACGCGCCGATCATCATCTTCAACCGCGCCTCGCTCGTCATGCTGCCGAAGGCCTGGGTCAAGGGATCGCTGTTTGCCTCGGTGTACGACGAGCTTCTGCGCTCGAGCTTTCGAGCGACCAACAACAATTCGGGGCTGGTTCCGACCATGGTGTTTACGCGCGATGACCATCCCGACGAAAAGCTGACGCTGACCGAGAAGTCGTCAAAGACGATTTCGGACGTTCAACGTCCGGCCGGGCGCCAGCCGCGCTCCGAGCAGACAACCATTTACACGAAGGTCTATCGATGGGTCAGCGACGGCATCTATGCGGGTCCATACGATATCAAAATGGACTGCATCAATTATGAGCTCTCGGCGCCGTTACACCGATAGGCCTCTGTGCGGGTCGTCGCTAATTGCGGTGACACTGTCACCGTAATTCCCCCGGCAAACGGAAATAGTCGGTCCAGCCCCCTACTCGATCACCTCGTCGGCGCGCAGAACGAGTATTCGGGGCGAACCAGTGCTGGTTCTGCCGGAGAAACGGGCGATCTCCATAGAGCTGGCCCTGGTTGCAGGCACAATGCGTTGAGCGCACAGGTAGCAGCAACTAAAACCGGTGGACGCTCATCTCGAACTACTTTAGCTTGCGGCCGCACATGTAGTTGTTTGATTCGGGCGAGTAGTGCGGACTTATATTCCAAAGTTGGACGGGTTGCGAGCTGTGGCGGTGGGGCTGGTTCTCATCGAGCATTTCGTTCATGGCTCAAATGTCGAAAGGCTCGCCCTCGGCGGCTTTGGCGTAAAATTATTCTTCGCGCTGAGCGGGTATCTGATCACGGGAGTTCTGCTCGATGCGCGGGCCAACCCGATCAAGATGGCCGCGCGGAACTTTTACTGGCGCCGATTCTTGAGACTGGCTCCAGCTCTATATATCGCGATCATTGGGTGCGCAGCGCTCAACATCGCTGATATGCGTCAGGACTGGTGGATTCACGGTCTGTATTTGACCAACGTCAAGGTGGCGATCGATAACCATTGGGGGCCTGCAACGCACTTTTGGTCCTTGGCCGTCGAAGAACAGTTCTATTTCGTCTGGTTCGCGGTGGTTATTTTGTTGCCGCAGCGCGCCTTGCTACCATCAATCCTTGTCGGCATTTTTCTTCCAAATGCATATCAAGTCGCTCTTCACATGGCGGGAGCCGAGCCAGCTTTCGCCAGGGTTCTGCTGCTCGAATGTACTGACTATTTGTGTATGGGAGCTTTGCTGGTTTACCTGGAGCGCACCAGCCCCAAGAGATTCTGCTTCATCATGGATGTTCTTCGCGGCCCCTGGTGTTTAGCACTAGCGGCCTCAGTGGCGCTGATCGCTGTTCTTGCTTCGGTAAACGGGGATCCCGGCGGCACCTCCGCATCGCTCATTCGATTTGTTCGAATGCTTCTAACGGCGTTTTTGGTTTCGCATGGTTTGAGCGCCAGCTCCTCGGGATTGTTTAACAAGGTTCTGTTATTTCCTTGGGTCAGGCACATGGGGAAAATTAGCTACGGAATTTATGTCTATCACCTATTTACACTTCCGTTGTTGGCTGACGTCTTGCACATCGACGCTCACTTCGGCCTGAGCGGAAAAACCGGAACACTGATAGCCGCGACGATAGAAGCCATCATTAGCGTATCGCTGGCTCAACTGTCTTGGTCTCTCGTGGAGCTTCCGCTTTCGAGGTTTAAGAACTTGTTCGCCGGCGATTCCGTGCGAGAAACAGGGCCGGTCGTCCAAACTGTATAGCCGTTGCCCCCTGCAATGCGAATAGCTTCATTCCCTCGAGCGGCCGGTCGTCGCCTCAATTTCTGAATGACGCTGCGACCGAGGCTGCGCCCAGGGGCCTCGATGACGTTGAGCGACAGCCATGATATCGGAGCAAACGACCACGTACACGAAGGTCTATCGATGGATCAGCGACGGCATCTATGCGGGTCCATACGATATCAAAATGGACTGCATCAATTATGAGCTCTCGGCGCCGTTACACCGATAGGCCTCTTTGCGGGTCGTCGCATCGAATTGCGGTGACACTGTCACCGTAATTCCCCCGGCAAACGGAAATAGTCGGTCCAGCCTCTCCCTACTCGATCACCTCGTCGGCACGCAGAACCAGAGCGGACGGGATGATGACACCGAGCGTCCTGGCAGATGCACAAATGAGCATTGCTGACCGCTATCGGACTAATGACGGTTGACCGTGGTCTGGATTTGGCTCAGCCGGACGATTTGCAACAGTCGAGGAATGGCCCAAAGGGCAATATCGCACTGACGGCGCGTTGTGGTGTCCTTTCCCCGGTTGATCTTGCTCGTGCTGGCATCCCGGATGCATCCAATGACCATTGATCCTCACCTCGCCTGTGGGCCGGAACGAACCGATCATCGCATGAGCGAGTTCCATCGCGATCTCGTGCGGCGGGCCGAAGCGCTCGCCCTTGCCGAGTTCGACGGCATTTTTCGGATTTCAGGCCTTTGCCGCGCCCTTGGGGTGAGCGATCGAACGCTTCGCAAGGCCTTCAACAAGGCGTACGGCGAGCCCCCTTCTCGCCATTTACGCTTGTTGCGCCTGTCGCTGGCAAGAGGCGCCCTGCTGTCGACGCGCGGAAAGGCCGTTACCGTAACAGAGGTTGCCACAGGCTTCGGCTTTGTCGAACTAGGCCGCTTTTCGGTGGAGTATCGCAAGATTTTCGGCGAAAGCCCTTCGTCGACGCGGTTGCGCGGCTCTCGTTCCAACTTAAGTCAGCAACCTTGTCAGGTTCGAGCCGAATAGCTGTTGCATCGCCTGTCCTGGCTGCAAAGCCATTCTATAGCGACATCCAATCGAACCGCTGGGATGCTGCCGACCAGCACATCGCCCCCAAAGCATCGCGTCGCGGCAGCCAACTTCATGGAAGGGTCATCCAATGAAGGGATTATTTGCGGCATCCCGTCACCGCTATCTTGGGATTCCGGCAGCGATCATTTCGATCTACGTACTGGTCAGCTATCTGGTTTTGCCGGCAACCTGGACCCGGGTCGAACATGAGCCCGGTCTGTCAAAGCGGGCGATGGTGACGTCGACGGCGCAGGGAATACCCGGGGGACCCATCAACGTCGGCCTGATCGGGAGCCGAGAGGATGTGGTTTCGGCGTTTCATGCCGCCGGGTGGTATCCGGCCGATCCCGTTACGTTGCGGAGCAGCGTGGAAATCATTGGAAGCGTGCTACTCGATCGCGCATACAACGACGCTCCCGTCAGTCCACTCTATTTCGACGGCCGGCGCGAGGATCTGGCGTTCGAAAAGCCTGACGGAAGAAGCGCCGACCGCAGGCAGCACGTCCGCCTCTGGATGGTTCTGGAGAGCGGCGCCGACGGCGGTCCCGTATGGCTGGGATCGGCGAGCTTCGACAGCGGGGTAACCCTGAGCCGCGATACCGGCCAGGTTACGCACAAGATCGCACCGAACATCGATCAGGAGCGCGACCGCCTGATAACCGGACTGGACCTCGCCCGGATGGTTCTCAGCATCTATCAGATCAGGGGGATTGGCCCGACCTTGAACGGCCGCAATGGCGAAGGCGATCCCTATTACACTGACGGCGAGATATGGATGGCGAAACTGGTGCCGCTCGGAGAGAAAGCCCCCACACCGGCGAAGCTTCTGCCGGCCCCGGCCCTGATCCAGGTGAAAGACAAAATGTTTTCTTGGGCTTCATCCTCTGGCTGACGTTTGCCGGTCCAGCGGAGTGAATCTGTTCGACAGCAATACCATCCTGAAAACAGGTGTCGCGTCAGGACGTCAACGAGCCCACGGCCCCATCTCTAAACACGTCGCGAGACTGACGTAGCTCGGTGTGCCGCCGATGCTCTCCTGCGGAATGCACTGCGCCTTGCTGGAAGCGGAGTATTTCGACCATTGGCGCACCAGCCGCTGCCGCGCCCTGGTTTCGTCTCCGATGCAGGTCTTTGATGACTGATCGACTGTGAGCCCGGCTGTCGCCGCCAGGTCGAGCCTGCAGCTTCGTGAAATATCAAACGCCGGCACCCCGTCCGCGACCGCAACGACCAGCTGCGAACTCACGACGATCATGGAAATGGATATTGGCATCGTTGCGCTCCCTGCATGTTCTTTTGGCTCGCTTGAAGCGCGGAGCGTGCTCACCCTGCGCTAGTTTGTGCTCCGCGTCCCGACCGCTTTTCCGATAGCCTCAAACAATGCCTGTTCCTGCAGCGGCTTTCGCAGGCTCGCCACAAACCCTGGTTTGTGCTCGCTCAACGCGACGTTGTCATGTGCGGAAATCAGGATCATCGGAATTGTTATGCCGTTGCTTGCGAGATGCTGCTGCAGTTCCAAACCGTTCATCTCGGGCATCTGGAGATCGACAATCAGACACTCGGGAAGACCAGTGGGCAATGCCGCGAGCAATTCCCGTCCGGATACAAAAGTTCGCGCATGAAATGAATGCGTACGCAACAACCGGCTCAAAGCCTTGAGCACGGCCGGATCATCGTCCACAATCGCAATCCACGGGGAAGCTTCCGTCATGAAAGACTATTGCTGGTGCGGCGAGCGCGCGTCGAGTTGGCCCTTGGGCCAATGCTCCGCTATTTCGTACGGCTGAGCTTCTCGGCCATGCGGACCAGGTCGGCCACGGTGCGAATGCCCAATTTCTCCATCATCCGGCTGCGGTGGACCTTGATGGTCTTTTCGACCGTACCCAGGTCGCCGGCGATCTGCTTGTTGAGGCGACCTGCCACGACATGGGTCAGAACTTCGCGTTCGCGCGGGGTCAGAGTATCGACCTTCGCCTGCATCGATTCCAGCTCGGATTGAAGCCGGCGCATCTCGGCATCCCTGCCTTCAGCACGGGATACGGCCTCGAACAAATCGACGTCCTTCACGGGTTTGGTCAGGAAATCGATCGCCCCGGCTTTCATGGCCCGCACGCTGGTCGGGATATCACCTTTGCCGGTGACGAACACGACCGGACGATGAAAGCCATTTGCGACCGTCAGCGCGCGCTGAAGCTCCAGACCGTCAAGACCGGGCATCGAGACATCGAGGACCGCACAGCCGGGAACGGTCGCATCGTGCTCTTCCAGGAACACCCGCGGTGACAAATATGGCCTGACATCATAGCCCTTGCCGCGGAGCAGCCTGGACAAGGCCTTGAGGACTCCGGCGTCATCATCGACGAGATAGACTATGAATTTATCCGTCATGCAGTACCGAATGCGGCCTTCTGAACTGGCAACGAAAATCCCGCAATGGCCCCTCCGCCCTCACCGTTGACCAGAGTCAGCTTGCCCTGATGCGCCTGGATGATCGTCGAACAGAGGGCAAGACCCAGGCCGAGCCCATGGTCCTTGGTGGTGTAAAATGGCTCGAACACGTGGTCGTTCAGCTTAGGCGGAATGCCATGTCCCCGATCCTTTACGCGCACGTCAACCGTTCCAGCTTGCTCTTCTCGCGTTGAGATGAGGATAGACCGTTGAGCCGGCGGGGTCGAGGTCATGGCGTCCATTGCATTCATGACAAGATTAAGCAGCACTTGCTGCAGCTGAACGGAATCGCCCCGTGTCACAAACTCGCTGTTCTGCAGATCAAGCCTGACGTTGATATCGCGGCCGATCAATTCGCTGTTCAACAGGCTGATTGTCGATCTCACAAGGTCATTGATATTGACGTATTCCCCTTTCCGTTCGCCTTTCTTCAGAAGACTGCGCAGACGGTGGATCACCTCGCCGGCACGATTGTCTTCATGAACAATCTCCTGCAGGGCGTCGCGAATTTCGGCGAGGTCCGGCGACTTCTGAGCCAAAAGGTGCAGAGCCGCCTGGGCATTTGACAGGATCGCCGTAAGCGGTTGGTTGATCTCGTGCGCGATCGAGCCGGACAGTTCACCCAGTAGGGAGACGCGCATCAGATGCGCAACCTCCTGTCGCTGAAGGGCAGCTTCAGCCTCGGCTTCCCGCCGACGGCCGCCCTGAAACAGAACATAACCGATAAGAATGGACTGGAGTGGGATGATCGCCGCGACGGCCATGATCGGCCAGCGATACTGCTCCCACATGGACGGCTGACGAAAGTGCACGACGCTCTCGTGCGGCAGTCGAGCCTCGCTGATGCCCCACCGCTGCAATTCCCGGCTGTCATACGCCGGCGGTCCGAACCGTACGGATGGCGGATCGAGGGAGCTTGGCTTGTCTCCCTTGAGTATTCGCAGGGCCACGTCCGCTCCCTGCTGGCCCAGAGCCTTGGTTTGCATCAAGGGACCACCCACGATGCCACGGCCCAATTGATAATCTCCTATCCCGAAAATCGGTACGGCAGAGATTTCTCGCATCGCCTCCAATGCGCGATCTTCCGAATACGGAACTCCGGCGGCGTCTTCGGAAAGCAGAAACCAGAAGATTACGGACTGAGCCGGCATCCTGGCGGCCCGTTCCTCCATTTCGCTCAACGTCAAATCATTGAACCAGGTGATGTTTACGCGGTCCGCGAATTGCTCAAAGGCACGGCGAAGCTCCGACGTCCAATATCTTTCAACCGGAGAATTTCCCACCACCACAGCCAAATTCTTCGTTTGCGGGAGCAACTGCAGGATGTTTTCCACATAGGCCGGAAGGTCGAGATCCAGAAGCACGCCAGTATCGCGCTCGGTGCGTGTCGCGCCGGGAATGCGACGAATATCGGCGCCGAGAATCAGCATGGGCGCCAGTGGGAATAGTTGTGCTCGATTCCGCTGCAGGAAAAATGCCGCCGGAGCACCCACCGGCACGATCAGATCGGGCGGCTGCCAAGAAAGCAGCGCCTTGATGTATTCGGTGAAAGGCCCGTCGTCGCTGGTGTCCTTAGCGCGCGTTGTATCAAGGGAAACCTCATAGAGGTTGATCGGCTGTGGAGACCTCTTGATGATTTCCGCCCGGAAACTCGCTGCCATATCGCTCCACGGCGAATAGGCATGACCAAAAGCGTGCAGCATCAGCACGCGCTTAGGCTCTGCCGCGCGCGATTCCACCGCGAGCAGCGAAAGGAGAGCCACACTCCACCAAACTATGCGAGTCCCTATCATCGAGGAGGAGACCGCCATTCCACTTGCAACAGCTAGCAAGTCACAAAACTGGCGCCTGAAGGCGCGGCACTAGAGCGTAAATTCAATCCTACCACGATTTCCCGGCCTGTCTCGCCCGGCGCGAGAGGCATTTTGGCAGCAAAATCAACGGGCGAGAGTTTATCTGGGCGATAAGCCCGATTGTCGTGGCCGCTAATACGGAATGGCAGCCGACCCGCAAACAGCCATCAGCACGATCAATCCGATCGCGATTCCCATGATCTTCCGTCGGATGGACAGGTTGATCATGTTCCGACCTCTTCGGGGTGCCAGCCGCAACTGTTCCACATTCGGGCTATGGTGCCAAGCTGGGTTGTATTCTGTCAGCAAAACTCAATGACGCAACATTGGCCCTGAGGGCAGGCTGGATCGCACAGCGCCTCGGACGAACGACAAAGGCAGGCAACGGGACTGCAGAGAGCTGCGCTCGATGTTGGACCACGGTCCAATAGCGGCGATGGTTTCTCCTACGTAGCGTATCTCCGCTGAGATGCGGGTCGATCATCGGTTGGGAGGTGACGCTTGATGACGGTGCACCCTGCGGCAAATCTTACGTCCGACCTCACCATTTGTGACAGTCCTTCGGACATTGATAAAATGGTCTGGATCCCTGGTGGCACTTTTCGCATGGGATCGGACAGGCATTATCCGGAAGAAGCCCCGGCGCATCGCGTCACCGTGGACGGCTTCTGGATGGACCGTCATCCCGTGACGAACCGGCAATTCAGGGAATTCGTAAGGGCTACTAAGCACGTCACCGTTGCCGAGATCACGCCCGATCCGAAGGATTATCCCGGAATCCTCCCGCACATGGTCTATGCGGGCTCGCTGATGTTCTTGCCACCCGACCATCCGGTCGATCTCCGCGACTTCAGCCAGTGGTGGACGTTCGCCAAGGGCGCGCAATGGCGGCATCCCTACGGACCCGGAAGCAACATTCGTGGTCTGGACGATCATCCCGTTGTGCATGTGGCATTCAACGATGCGCTCGCCTATGCGCAATGGGCTGGCAAGGATTTGCCAACCGAAGCGGAATGGGAGTTTGCAGCGCGCGGCGGGCTGGACGGCGCCGAGTTCGCGTGGGGCGATGAGTTCACACCTCACGGCCGTCACATGGCCAATACCTGGCAGGGCGAGTTTCCGCGCCAGAACACCAATGCCGACGGCTTCGAACGCACGTCGCCGGTCACCGCGTTCCCGCCGAACGGCTACGGTCTATACGACATGATCGGCAACGTCTGGGAGTGGACGGCTGACTGGTACTCGCCGCGGCACGAAGCCGATGCCCCAAAAGCCTGCTGCATTCCGGAGAACCCACGCGGCGGGCGTGAGGTCGACAGCTACGACCCCAGAACGACCAACGTGAAAATTCCGCGGAAGGTCATCAAAGGCGGCTCGCATTTATGCGCGCCGAATTACTGCCGACGTTACCGACCGGCAGCGCGACACGCGGAGCCGGTCGACACATCCACGAGTCATCTTGGCTTTCGATGCGTCAGGCGAGGAGCCGCTGACGCATCATAAAAAGGGAGAGCGACGCCATGTTGGATTCCATATTCAATGACAAGCCGCTTTCTGCCGCGACGCCGCCAAGCAAGGCGTCCGGTTGTCTCAAGCGATCCTGCGCCGCCTTGTTGAGCGCATCGATGTTGATGTCGCTGTCCGGACTGATCAGCACGCCGGTGGTGGCGCAGCAACCGCAGAAACCCAACATCGTCTTCATCATGGGCGACGACATCGGCTGGATGCAGCCGAGCATCTACCACCGCGGCCTGATGGTCGGCGAAACGCCGAACATCGATCGGATCGGCAACGAAGGCGCGATCTTCATGGACTACGTTGCCATGCAGAGCTGCACCTCCGGCCGCAACGCCTTCTTTACCGGCATGTATCCGCTGCGCACGGGCATGATTCCTCCACAGCTTCCCGGCAGCCCGTCCTACCTGCGGCCCGGTACGCCGGCGCTTGCGCAGTTCCTGTACGATCTCGGCTACACCACCGGCGAGTTCGGCAAGAATCACCTTGGCGACCATACTGCGGCTTTGCCGACGGCCCACGGCTTCCAGGAGTACTGGGGCTACCTCTACCACCTCGACGCGATGCAGCAGGTGAGCTTCCCTGACATCAATTCGACACCAACCGTGCAGGCCGTCGCGCCGCCGTGCAAGAACACGCCGATTCCCGGTATTCCGGACGTCCCCGGCGCGGTGGACCAAAAGACGACGCTCTGCCTGATGCCCCCGCGCCCGGTGCTCTGGTGCAAGTCTACCGACGGCACGGAGAAGAACCAGATGTGCAAGGACGAGGGCCCGCTGACTCTGGAGCGGTCGAAGACGGTGGACGAGGAAATCTCGGCCAAGGTCGTCGACTTCCTTGATCGCAACGACCCCAAGAAGACCAACAAGCCTTTCTTCGTCTGGTACAATCCTGCGCGCATGCACGTCACGACCGTGTTGTCGCAGAAGTATATGGACATGGTCGGAGAACCCGGCGGTAAAGACTGGGGGGTCAACGAAGCCGGCATGAAGCAGATGGATGACAACATCGGCGTCGTTCTCAAGAAGCTGGAAGACATCGGGCAGCTCGACAACACCATCGTCGTTTTCACGACCGACAATGGTGCCGAGGCAATCAGCTTCCCGGACGGCGGCGTCACCCCGTTCAAGGGACAAAAGGGTGAGGCTTGGGAGGGCGGCTACCGTGCCCCGATGGTCGTACGCTGGCCGGGCCACATCAAGCCCGGCACGGTCAAGAACCAGCTATTTGCCGCGCTCGACTGGGTGCCCACGTTGGTCGATATCGCCGGCGGACCCAAGGGCGACGGGCTGAAGACGCAGATCGAGGCTGGTTCGTACCCCGGCATCGTCAAGACTACGCTCGACGGTTTCGACCAGCGCGCGTACCTTGAAGGCACCAGCGAAAAGTCAGCGCGCAACTTCTTCTTCTATTTCTCGGGCGCGACCCCATCGGCCGTTCGCTACAAGAACTGGAAGATGTACTACACGATGTCGCAGCCCGGGCCGGCCGGCTGGATCCTGCCGCTCATCCCCTTCCACTTCACCTTGGTCAATAACATCAAGCGCGATCCCTTCGAGCAGGCGGTCGGCATCGATCAGAAGACGGCCATGAGCCTGGGCGGTGCGCTCGGTGGCCCGGTGACCGCCTTCCAATACGACTGGAACATGCTGCCGATCGGCCAGCAGCTCTGGTTGGAGCACCTGCTGTCGTACGAGAAGTTCCCGCCGCTGCAGGCTCCCGAGAGCTACAACCTCAGTGGGATCCTAGATCAGGTCAAGAAGTCTAATGCCAGTCACGCGAGCGACTAGCAGCCTCTGACGAACCCTAACCAGGTGGGCGCCCCACGACGGGGCGCCCGCCAACGGAATAGCGAGCAAAGTGATAAGGGCCCGCGCCGGGCCGGTCCGCATCTCCACAAGCCACGTCGGCTTCCGATGCATCAAGCGAACTGGACCAGTTGCATCACAACAGAGAGGAGCACGTCATGAGTAACAAGCTTCCGCCTGGAGATTCCCACGACGCTACTCCGCAATCGGGCAGCGGAATGAAACGCCGCGATCTCTTGCTGAGCGGGAGTTCTCTTGTCGCCGCTTCGGCGCTCGCCGCCGTGGGACTAACAAGTTCTGCGCAGGCGCAGCAACCAACACCGGCACCCGCGCCAGCGGGGCAGCGGCCGAACATCGTCGTCATCATGGGCGACGACATCGGCATGTGGAATATCGGCGCTTATCACCGCGGGCTGATGGCCGGCCGGACGCCCAATCTCGACAAGCTCGCCGCCGAAGGCATGCTGTTTACCGATTATTATGCCGAGGCGAGCTGCACCGCGGGCCGCGCCAACTTCATCACCGGTGAATTGCCGATCCGCACCGGCATGACCACGGTTGGCCAGGCCGGTGCATCCATAGGCATACCGGCGCAGGCCGTAACCATCGCCACCGCGTTGAAAGGAATGGGCTATGCCACCGGCCAGTTCGGCAAGAACCACTTGGGCGACAAAAACGAATTTCTGCCGACGGTGCACGGCTTCGACGAGTTCTTCGGCTACCTCTATCACCTCGACGCGATGGAAGATCCCGCGCACCCTGGTTACCCGCAGGATCTGCTGAACATCGTCGGTCCGCGCAACATGCTCCATACGTATGCGACCAACGTGGACGACCCCACGGTGGACCCGCGCTGGGGCAAGGTTGGCAAGCAGAAGATAGAGGATGCCGGAACGCTCTATCCCAAGCGAATGGAGACCGTGGACGACGAAATCCGCGATCTCGCGCTGAAGTTCATCGAGAAGGCCAAGGCCGACAACAAGCCGTTCCTCCTGTGGCTCAATCCGACCCGGATGCACATCGTCACCCACCTCTCGCCCAAATACGAGGCCCTGCGAAACTCCAAGAACGGCTGGTCGATCCATGAAGCCGGCATGGCGCAACTCGATGACGACGTCGGCATCGTGATGAACAAGCTGAAGGAGATGGGCGTTGACGACAACACCATCGTGGTCTTCACCACCGACAACGGCACCGAGGTCTTTACCTGGCCTGATGGCGGACAGACACCTTTTGCGCAGAGCAAAGGCACCGTCATGGAAGGTGGCTTCCGCGTACCCTGCATGATCCGTTGGCCGGGCAAGGTGCCGGCCGGCAAGGTCGAGAACGGTATCATTTCCGGTCTGGACTGGTTTCCCACTTTCCTGGCGGCGGCCGGCAACCCGAACATTGCAGAGGAGCTGAAGAAGGGCAAACAGATCGGTGACACGACCTATAAGTGCTATCTGGACGGCTATAACCAGATGGACATGATTACCGGCAAGGGGCCGTCGAACCGGCACGAAATCTTTTACTTCGGAGAGAGCGAACTCGGCGCCGTGCGCATCGACGACTTCAAGTATCGTTTCATCGACCAGCCTGGAGGCTGGCTGGGTGAAAAAACCAAGCCGGACGTGCCCTATTTGATCAATCTTCGCCTCGATCCTTTCGAGCGCACCGGCTGGCCCAATGGCGGGACCAAAGAAGGCGCCCAGCAATATTTCGACTGGTTCAAATTCGAATTCTGGCGCTTCGTGTTTGTTCAGCAGCAGGTGGAAAAGCTGGCGATGACGGCGATCGAGTTTCCGCCGATGCAAAAGGGCGCAAGCTTCAACCTCGATTCCGTGAAGGCAAAAATCGAAGCAGCGAGGGCGGCAATCGCCAAGTAGGTCCAAGTCTTGAATTTATGGCGGGTGCCGAACCCTTGGGCGCCCGCCCGCCGAAAGTGCCTGGTCGGCAGCGCCTTCTATCCGCTTCTTGTTCATCGGCCCGCAGCTTCGCTCCACGCTTCCTCCCCACAATCGGTCGCCCTTATGCAGTTGCGCTTCGCTTCGCTCGTTGTGATTTCGCTCGTTGTGATCAACTCACGATGGGACTTGCACCCATAAGAGTGCGCCCATGCAGGGCGCACCAGAAAAAAACCCCCGGCATATTGCCGGGGGTTCTCGTCGAGACGAGTTAGAGCGTCAGGATCAGAAGTTGCGCTGAACGCGAACGTTCAAGCTGACGGTGTCCTGGTCCTTGAACTCGTACAGGGTGGCCGGCTTCGGAGCCGACGGAGTCAGAACGGCCGCACCGGTGAACTTCTGGTCGAGATGGAACCACATGACTTCAGCCGAGAACGTCAGGTTCTTGACGGGAGTCCAACGGGTGACCACGCCGAGCTGCGAGACGTTGAAGTCGGGGTTGCAGCTGAAGTCGGCGCTGACGACCTTGCCCAAGGTGTAGACCGCGCACGTCTCGAGCTTGGCAGTGCCGTCATAACGAACCGACGAATAGCTGCCGAACAAGCTGGACGACCAGTACGGATCCCAGTTGTGGTTGAACGCACCACGGACACCCCAGGCAGTTGTCAGATGGAGCGATCCGTCACCGCCGAAGAGCGTCGGCAGGTACACGGCATCCGTCGTCGCACCGAAGCCGATGCTCTGATAAGCACCGGGACGGTTCGTGCTGCCGAACATCGCAAAGCTCGGCGAGGTGGCGCTGGTGGAGATCACCTGCTTGGTGTCACCCTTAGCGTAGGTCGCGTCGATCTTGAAGTCGTCGCCGGCACCGGTCGGGATGTTCTTGATCTGCAACGCAGCCATCACCGCACCGCCCCACTTGGTCTCGGGGTGGCCGGAGATTTCCGACAATGCGTTCGGAGATGCGCCTGGAACGGCAACGGCGCCGGCCGGAGCCGCAATCGTGTTCAGGATGTTGTAGGAGCCGTCGACTTCATGCGCTGCCGCCGAAATCTGGAACAGACCCCAGGCCTGATCGATGCGGATGTTGCCGACGACGTCGGGAGAATGCACGCCAGCGTAGGCGTTTGCACCGTTAAACGTGGCATTGAGGCCGGTCGAGAGGTTGTTCACAACGGTGCGGTTGAACACGACCGGATCATCGAGACCGATGGTGCCCGACACGCCGTTGCCGAACTGCGCGGTGTACTGGATGTTGTTCACGCCGGTGACGGTGTCATGACCGCCGAGCAGGAACGAGGTGTTGTTGCCCGGATAACCATTCCACGGCGTTGCGAAGGCCGAAGACGACTTACCGAAGGTGAAGCCGGCGAACTGGATGAACACGTACTCGACCGCGACATAGCCTTCGCCGGGCTGGTACAGCAGAGCAGTGCTGGTGCCGGCGCTCCCCGAGCCCGTGAACACGGCCGGGTTGGTCGTGTTGTTGCCCTGGGTACCGAACTGGAAGTCGGCCTGACCGAAGGTGCGCACGACGCCGTATTCCGTTGCGGTGCGGGTATCGACCGTCAGCGCCATACGGGAGCGGGCGGCGAAGTAATCGCGGTAGCGATTGCCCTGGCCAAGATCGCCCGACCATGCCGGCTGATCGTAGATGCTGCCGTTGAACGTGGTGTCAACAGATAACCACCCAGCTTGATGCAGGTGTCGGTGCCCGGAATGTAGAAGAAACCAGCACCGTACAGGGAGCAGATCCTCACGTACTCGACCGCTTTGGCCTTTACGGGAAGATCGGCAGCCTGAGCTCCGCTCATGGCGAGGAGACCCGCCGCTGAGCCGAGAATAACGCTCTTAACCATCTTCATGTTAAACCTCCAAGTTGCTCTGTAGGGAAGGTTCCGGATCCGCTGGGTGAAACACCCTAGGTTGGTTCCCTTGTCCCTTAAAACCCGCTTAGTCGCTTCGCGCCTTCGGACACTCCCGCATGAACGCGAGGGACTTAAGCGATCCCGGAAAGCGGAGCGTGGAAGCCCGTTAAATCAATAAGTTATTGATTGCCAACGCTGTTTGGATGCCTTTACTAACAAGGTGTCGTACAAATGCTGTTGCCAATGACCAAGCTGAACCAATCCCCTACTGGGGCCTACGTTGCCCGCAAGGTGATCCCAAAGGACATCCGACCCGAGTACGCAGAGCGGTATGGCATGGCTTGGGAAGAGAAGTTCCGTGCCGAGCCGTCAATGTCTCGACAAGAGGCCAAAGCACGCTTCGGTGAGTGGCTGGCCGACATTGAGGCTCGCATCGAGCAGCTCAGGGCGGCGAAGAAAGCTGGCCCTCAGCCCCTCACCCGCCAAAACGCCTACGCCTTGGCTGGCCGGTGGTATCGTTGGTTCATCGCTCGTCACGAAAAGGATGTCGGCACTCCCGCGCGCTGGAAGGACCTTGCGGACACTTTGGTTTGGGACGTGATTCGTCCGCATGCCCCCGAGGAATACGAGCGCGCCCCTAACCGCGACCGACAGTGGGACTGGAGACTACATCCCGAGGTGCGCAAAACAATTCGGCCCGCCGTAGCCCAAGAATCCATGACGGCGCTCTTTCTGACTGAGGAAGGGATCAGGCTTACGCCCGATTCTACCAACCTCTTTGTCGACGCTGTGGGCGACACCTTGTTAGCCGCGTTCAAACGGCTGGAGGCGATAGCGCGCGGACACTATGCGCCTGACGAGGAACTCGCGTCGTTCCCTGAGTATCAAGGAGACCCCACAGCAGCTCCTCGTCTGAGGGTTTGGGACCTCTTCGAACAGTATGTGAAAGTGGCGCAACCCGCGACGAGCACGGTCGATAGATGGTCCGCAGTCTTTAGAGCAGCCGACGCGCATTTTCCAAATGCGTGTGACATCGATTTCGGTGCCGCCAGAGACTGGATGAACGGACTAGTCAACGAGCAGCGATCAGCAAAAACGGTTGCTACCGTCTGGAGGACGGCACTCAAGACTGTATTCGCATGGGGAAAGCGTGAGCGCCTCATCGAGAGCAATCCGTTTCCTGAAGTCCGCATTTCCGTGCCTCGCAAGGTCACGGAGCGCGAAACCAAGGCGTTCAGCCACCAGGAAGCCAGAACCATCCTTACCGCATCGCTCACTTGCGATGACACCAAATCGTATTTCGAACGGGCGCGCAGGTGGGTACCTTGGATTTGTGCCTATAGCGGTGCTCGTGCGGGAGAAATCACTCAGCTGAGAGGAATCGACGTCCAAAAACGCGGCGACGACTATTTCGCACGACTGACACCATCGGCGGGGAAGATGAAAACGGGCAAGGCGCGAACCATCCCTCTGCACGAGCATCTCGTCGCAAAAGGTTTTCTTTCATTTGTTACCCGAGCCAACGGGGGGCCGCTATTCTACAATGGTGAAAAGACCTCTGCTGCTCTCTCGGCGGGCAAGAAACGGCCTCGGCAGTCTCCAGCCGAGCAGATGCGTAGTCGATTGGGTTCTTGGGTCCGTGCCCTTGGCATCAGCGATCCCGAGTTAAGTCCAAATCACGCTTGGCGGCATACGTTCAAAGCGCAAGCGGCACGGGTCGGAATTGATGAGCGCTACAGCGACGCGATTACTGGGCACACGCCACCGACGACCGGCAGAATTTATACTAACCCGTTACCTGAGGATTTAGCTGAGGCTTTGAAGAAGTTCCCGCGTTACGAGTTGGATTGACCCTTTTTCGTGGAAGCACCTTGGTGTATCCGACGCGCCGGCTATGGTGGATACCCGTGGCCCCAATACCACCTCACACATCAGCTGGGTTGGTACCAACGCTCTCCTCGCGACAGCTTGATGCTGTCAAGCGCAATGGTCCACACAGGCGAGCAAACGTACTTCGACAACACGAAGCGACAGGAAGCCAGCAAGATGACAGACAAAGAGCTTGAGGCATCCGAGCGCATCGTGTCGCCGCCGAGTATCACACCTGAGGAAGCCAAGGTGCTCAACAAGGCTCCTTTGGCAACCTTGCGGGCTACGCCAGCGACACCGCAGGCCTTCATGCTGGTGAGCGAGTTTGCAGAGCGCTTTCCGAGGTCGAAATCCGCGAAAGGCAAGTCATACGCGCGGAAGAAGACCCAAGTGGACCATGCGAACGCTGTGGCCGCATTCATCGCCGATCTGCTGGAGGCAGTTGAAAGGACAGTGAGGGCTGGCTCCGATGTTCACTGAAAAAGGATTCATATACCGGACAATACATCTCGTGGCACATGTTCAACAGCGTGCGCCAAGCGTTTACTGAGGCGGGCTTAGTTGAACACCAGCCGGGTTATCCGGGAGCGTACGGGTTCGGCAACCCCGGCCCCTCGCATGGGAAACTGTCGCGCTTCCGGGCAACACTGTCCCTCCTCTCTGCGTGCGAAGCCCACGGCGTCACGCCAGCCACGGTGCGGCAGCACTTCCGGTTCGAGGACGAGATGCCAGCAGAGTTGGTGCAGCTCACATCACCGGCGCAAAAGACACCGAACACAGAGAAGGTGCAGCGGCTTCGAGCGCAGGTGGCCGAACTCAACTCTTTCTTCGCTCAGCACACGCTGACGCACCCGCTCGTGAAACATCTGGGTTGGGTTAGGAAGTTCCACCGAGCGACCAATCTGCAGGACTACAGATGGAATAAGGGAGGACGCCTGTACTCCTACCCGCAGAACACCGCGTGCTATCAGCACCTCAGCGAGGAGAAGCGCCTTGAGATGCGGATTGACGGTGAAGACGTGGTCGAGATTGACATCTCATCGTCGTATCTCAGCATCTTCTACGCTTGGTGCGATCAGCAACTCGACACCGACACAGACGCCTATAGAGACATCCTTGGCCCCACCGAGCTTGATCGACAGGTGGCAAAGTTCTGGATCAATGCGTCATTTGGCAATGGTCAACTGCTGACCCGGTGGACCAAAGAGTTCAAACAGGACTTCCAAGAGCGCTTGGCGAAGAAAGGCATGTCGCCGGAAGCATTCGATGCCAAGGCGTACTCGATGTCGGTGATCAAGGAGCGAGTTCTGCAACTTCACCCGATCCTTCAACGGTTGGGTGGGGAGATCAGAGGCCGTGTCAGGGATTGGAGCGACCTCATGTTCGTGGAAAGCGAGATTGTAATCGGGACCATGCAAGAGTTGATGAGGAGAGGCATCCCCAGCATGCCGGTCCATGACAGCCTGATCGTCCCCGTGAGCAGGGAGGCAGCGGCCGTCAAAATCCTCAAACAGCAGTTCCAAGCCCATACCGGGGTTGTGCCCAAACTCGACATCACCAAGCCTGAGCCATTCTGAGAAGCTACGGGAACTATGGATACCTAATACTACCTAAGTAACTGATATATATGGTTTATCTACGTGACAACTCCACCTGTGTCATCCCAGCGCACATACCTACCATATCAGAGAACAAATGTTTGAGGTCGATTGGACCCGGCAAGGTTCCGTTGTGTGATGTTAATCACATTGTTGCTAACCGATTCCCAGAGGCGTCAGTGGCGGCCTCATGCCAGCTACGGCGGTGGCTCAGTGACTCAGCGGAGTCCATGGGTACGTTTTGGGGGATGAAGGCTACCGTCCTAGCTCTTGGCGGAATGGCGTCCCTATGGATTCCCTGAGGCTCCGTAGAGGCGGCAAGGCGGTGCTGTAGTATGGCCCTGCCGTGTGACGCTTCCCAGAGGAGGCAGCACAGAGGCTCAATAGAACCAATGGCGACCAAAGGCTCGTTCGGGGCTCCAAAGAGCACACTGCAGCCGTAAGTCTGGCGGCGGCCGCCCCTTTAAACCGAGCAGTTTGAAGCCGAGGCCTGGGGCTGAACCAGATTAGGATCCAGTAGCGTCGGAGAGGCTCATTTTCGAAGAGGCCCCACGGTTTGACCGATGTTCCTTCTCTCAAGCCCGTTCCAAGATGTTGCTGACGGACTTGGCGTGCCATTGGCCACCGCGTGCCGTTGCGACACCACGGGCGTTCAGTGCCTCAGCAATCTGCCGCAGTGTGGTAGCGCCAGCCCTCTGTGCCTCTCGGATGATGGGCAGGACGTTTGCCGCATACCGATCAGCTTCAGCCTTGACCACCGCTACTGCGTTCTTGCGGGCCACGTGGAGCCTTGGGTTGCCAAGGGTGGCACCACGCGCCTTTGCGGCAGCAAGAGCCTGCTTCGTCCGGGTCGAGATGAAACCCAACTCCTTCTGAGCGATGGCGGCGAAGAGGTGCAGGACGAACGGGTCTACATCCGAACCCAACTCGGCGACCAGGAAGGGCACCTTGTGAGCCATCAGGCCGCTGATAAAATGTACATCACGGCTGAGACGGTCGAGCTTAGCAACGGCCACGTTGCACTTGTGCTTCCGAGCGGCGGCAAGTGCTGCCTTGAGCTGAGGACGCCGGTCCAAGGCGTCGGACCCTTTGCCCGTCTCCACCTCCACGAACTCTCGGGTGACGTCAAAACCTTCCGCCTGTGCAAACATGGCGAGGACTTGCCGCTGTGCCTCAATGCCGAGGCCTGAGCGCCCCTGCCGGGACGTAGAGACGCGGATGTAGGTAATGAGGGGTTTTTGGGTCATGCGGGCCGTCTCCACTTCTGTGTAAGACGTTATCGCACGATTAGGATTTACACCACGAGCTTTTTGGAATCCCAGCGATTCGTTTTTGCCGTAGCTCAGGTCACGAAGCAGGCGAAGCTCAATCGCGGCCGAGAACCATGGCCCGCATGTCCGTAATGATGCGCCTCGCTTCGACAGTGTGCTCGGCTGCGGCAGATGCAAAACTATCAGCCACGTCTGCGGAATGATTGAAGCCCTCGGTGATTGCCAGACGGAAAGCGGGATGTCGCCGCGCCAACTCAGACAGAACTTTTCCGACAACGATTCTGAATGCTAAATTATCCGCGCGTAGAGCGATAATCTCTTTCTCGTAGTCCATTGCACCCTCCCCAACACTGAAATGTTTGCTCGCTGTTCGCGTTTGCTTAGCTCGGCCGTCGTCGATGCATTAGTCGCTCGCGTAGCTCCTTCGCCTTGCATACTAGGCAAAAATCAACCCGATGACCCGAGCAACTTTACCGTACGGCAGACTTCGTACCGCGGAAAACGACGCATTGCCACATGAGCGGTTGGTGACCTTCATGGCAAACCGAAGCCCAGGTCGGACCTATATGAGCCTGATCAGCCGCGAGTTTGGCCTCAAGCCTCACCAGCGGAAGGACCTTCAGAAGATGTTACGCGACGAAAACCACGCCACAACGCTGGCACTCAAAGGTTTGGGCGTCACGTATGGATCGGAAGGCAAAGGTAAGGGAGCGAAGAGCTTCCTTGTGAAAGCCGCGTAGCAAAATAAAGGCCGCACCAGAGGCTCCGACATGGAAACCCTTTGTGCGGCCATTTTTGCTTCAGAAGCAGGTCGTGTTCGTACCTATGCCGTTGGGCGTCGTGTTGCAGTGGAGCATGGGTTGATCTAACTGCCATGGTAGGGCTCAGCCGATACGTGCGGCCAAGAGCGCTTCGATGTCACACCCCGCCCGTTGTGCCCAATGGTCTGCCCCTCCCCCAAGGCTTCCACTACGGGATGATGCCTACGCGGCCACAAGCAAAAACCCCGGCAGTTTCCCACCGGGGCCTTGTCTTATCCTAGATCAGACGATCAGGATCAGAAGTTGCGCTGAACGCGGACGTTCAAGCTGACGGTGTCCTGGTCCTTGTACTCGTACAGGGCGGTCGGCTTCGGAGCCGACGGAGTCAGAACGGCCGCACCGGTGAACTTCTGGTCGAGATGGAACCACATGACTTCAGCCGAGAACGTCAGGTTCTTGACGGGAGTCCAACGGGTGACCACGCCGAGCTGCGAGACGTTGAAGTCGGGGTTGCAGCTGAAGTCGGCGCTGACGACCTTGCCCGCGGTGTAGACCGCGCAAATCTCAGCCTTGGCAGTTCCGTCATAACGGACACCCGAATAGCTGCCGAACAAGCTGGACGACCAGTACGGATCCCAGTTGTGGTTGAACGCACCACGGACACCCCAGGCAGTCGTCAGCTTGAGCGATCCGTCACCGCCGAAGATTGTCGGCAGATAGACGGCATCCGTCGTCGCACCGAAACCGACGCTCTGGTAAGCACCTAGACGGTTGGTGCTGCCGAACATCGCGAAGCTCGGCGAGGTGGCGCTGGTGGAGATCACCTGCTTGGTGTCACCCTTAGCGTAGGTCGCGTCGATCTTGAAGTCGTCGCCGGCACCGGTCGGGATGTTCTTGATCTGCAACGCAGCCATCACCGCACCGCCCCACTTGGTCTCGGGGTGGCCAGAGATTTCCGACAATGCGTTCGCAGATGCGCCTGGAAGGCCAATGCCGCCAGCCGGAGCCGGAAGCGTGTTCAGGATGTTGTAGGAGCCGGAGACTTCATGCGCTGCCGCCGAAATCTGGAACAGACCCCAAGCCTGATCGATGCGGATGTTGCCGACGACGTCGGGAGAATGCACGCCGGCGTAAGCGTTGGCGATAGCACCGGTCCCACTGAGTCCCGTCGACAGGTTGGCGACAACGGTGCGGTTGAACACGACCGGATCATCGAGACCGATGGTGCCCGACACGCCGTTGCCGAACTGCGCGGTGTACTGGATGTTGTTCACGCCGGTGACGGTGTCATGACCGCCGAGCAAGAACGAGGTGTTGTTGCCCGGATAACCATTCCACGGCGTTGCGAAGGCCGAGGACGACTTACCGAAGGTGAAGCCGGCGAACTGGATGAACACGTACTCGACCGCGACGTAGCCTTCGCCGGGCTGGTACAGCAGGCCGGTATTGGTACCGGCGCTCCCCGAGCCCGTGAACACGGCCGGGTTGACCGTGTTGTTGCCCTGGGTACCGAACTGGAAGTCGGCCTGACCGAAGGTGCGGACGACGCCGTATTCAGTGGCGGTGCGGGTATCGACCGTCAGCGCCATACGGGAACGGGCGGCGAAGTAATCGCGGTAGCGATTGCCCTGGCCGAGATCCCCTGACCACGCCGGCTGGTCGTAGATGCTGCCGTTGAACGTGGTGTCAACGCGCAGATAACCACCCAGCTTGATGCAGGTGTCGGTGCCCGGAATGTAGAAGAAACCAGCACCATACAGGGAGCAGATCCTCACGTATTCGACCGCTTTGGCCTTTACGGGAAGATCGGCCGCCTGCGCCCCACTCATGGCGATAAGACCCGCCGCTGAGCCGAGGATAAGGCTCTTAACCATCTTCATGTTAAACCTCCAAGTTGTCTTTGTACAAAGGGTTGTACAAAGTGATAAGCATGCCCGCGAAAAAAGCGTTGCCGATCAACGCATCCTCGTAGCGAAGGTGGACTTAAGCGAACCACCTAAAACGGGACGACCTCGGGATGCCCCCCTCCGTCGCTGTTCCATAAGAGACGAAGGCTTGTGATCACGCAACAAAAGAGAGCATTGTTTTCAGCCAGCTATGGCGTTTTCGGGCAAATGTTGCACAAATATCACGTACCCGTGAGCGCTACGGCGCAGCTAACCTGTTGATTTTTTGGATAAAATTCTCCCTCTAATCAACTGACTGAAATCTGCGCAGCCGGCACCGGAACGCGTGCAAGTCCGGAGGATCGGAAAATACCGGCGATAGAATCAGTGCTCTCAGCGCGCAAGCGACGGAAAATGTGTCGAGACACTATCTCTGGTTATTCCATGCATGCTGCACCGTTCCACCAACCGTGAAGTTGCTCGGAAAAGTGTCGGCCTGCCATTTCTGGCGGCACTCCACAGCTCTGGTACGCCGGGATAGCCGACGAAGGTTTCTAAGAGACGTTGTCGCTCCAGGGAGCCTAAAAGATTTCTGAATACGCCCGGGTCCACCCCCGCTGCGCGAACCGCAATATCGAAAGCTCGCGCCGTCCGGCGATTCGTCTGGGAGATCGTCTCCACGACGCAATCGAAGCTTCTTGAAAAAATGGACTTTCACTACGACGCGCGCATGATCGGTGCACGGTCAAAACGACGCGACGCGTCTGAACCTGGAGCCGAAATCGCATAGCCAAGACCGACACAAACCTCCTAACGCAGGAGGGATGAGAGTTTTCACCTGCTCGGAACGCGCGCATGACTCCGAAGGCAGAGCCACCGCCAATCGGGCCTAAATTGGCCCTGCTGAGACAGCTGATCGTGGGCGCTTCCCTGGCGCTGGCGGCATCACATCCTGCCGCTGCGCTCGATTCAGTATCCATGCAGCTCAAATGGAAGCATCAGTTTCAGTTCGCTGGCTACTATCAGGCGCTTGAGCAAGGCTTCTACCGCAACGCGGGTCTCGATGTCACCATCCGCGAAGGCGGTCCCGGTATCGACGTCTCTGAAGCAGTTGCCGGTGGGAAGGCGGATTTCGGGGTCTGCAGCGCGAGCGTTCTGCGTGAATGGAGCATGGGCCGCCGGCTGGTCGTGCTGGCCGCCATCTTCCAGCGTTCCCCGGCCGTCATCCTGGTCGCGCGCCGGGCTGATATCAGCAACGTGTCGGAACTGCGCGGCCGTACGCTGATGGACACGCCGGGAAGCGATGAGATCGCCGCAATGTTGAAGCGCGAAGGGGTCGACTATCAAGCCCTGCCGCGCGTCGATCACGAGGGAAACCCGCGCGATCTCCTGGCCGGCCGGGCCGATGCCATGATCGCCTACAGCACCAGCGAACCTTTCGTCCTTGAACAGCTCGGCGCGGCCTACCGCACCTTCGCGCCCGCCGCATCCGGCATCGATTTTTACGGCGACAACCTGTGCACCTCCGAAGCGGAGGTGAAAGCCCACCCGGACCGGGTCGCGGCGTTCAAGGCGGCCACCGTGAAAGGCTGGGCCTACGCCCTCGCGCATAAGGAGGCGACGGTCGATCTGATCCTGAGAACCTATTCGGCAAAAAAGAGCCGCGAGGCCCTGCTGTTTGAGGCGGAGCAGACGGAGATATTCGTCGGGCGCGACCCCGACCGGATCGGCGAGCAGGATCCTGCACGCTGGCGAAGCATCGCCGCGACCTACCGACAACTCGGGCTGCTGACTGACGATACGGTGCCCGCGGCCCTGATCTACGACGCAAATGACGGCAGCCTGCGGCGCTGGTTGATCCCGCTGCTGCTCGTGCCCGTCGGATTGGCGACTGCGGCTGTGGTCGGGTACCGAAATCGCCGCTCTCTGCGGGGCACAGTGGTCCGACGGGGCGCGCTTCGGTTGGTCGCGGCGATGGGGCGGCCAAGGCTGAGCCTGATCATGTCGTTGCTGTTCATCGGCCTCAGCATTCCCGTTCTCATTTTCATCCTGATCTACAATTACAACAAGAACTCGGCCGGCATGGTGGCGATCCTGAACGACGCGGTCGCGCAGACCAGCCAGGCCGGCATCGAGCGCACCGAGAATTTGATCGAGAGCACGGAAAGCCCGCTCCGCTTTCTCGCCGAAGTGGCGTCCGCCGATCCCGGCTATTTCCGCACCGAGCAAAGCCGTGATCTGTTGTACCGCACGCTGACATCGGCCGCGCATATCGACGCCATCTACGTCAGCTTCGAGGATGGCTATCATCGGGTCGTGACGCGAATTGACGAGGATCGCCGGCGCGCGGATCCCAAGATCCCGGCGGCCGCGAACTGGCACTCCAGCTACATCGATGCAATCACCTTTGCCTTGCGACGGGTGCGCCATCGCACCTTCTTCGACATATGGCCTCATGAAGTCGGAAAATACGATGTCGGCACCGAAAGCGACATCCGCACCTTGCCTGGCTATCAGGCCGCCAAAACAACACGGACGCTCGCCGTGACCGAGCCTTCCGTGAATCCTGATACCGGCTTTCCCATTATCTCTTTGCGGATTCCGATCTTTCGCGGCGTCGAATTCCTTGGCTGCGCATCGGCCAACATAACCGTGGACGTCCTGTCCCACTTTCTCGACGAGCACCGCACCAGCGCACACAGCACCACCCTCATCGCCGACCGCAACAACGGCAAGATCATCGCCTTCCCGGACAAGCAGAAGGGCGTTCGCATCGAGAAGGGAGCCCTCAAGATCGCAACCCTGGCTGATATCGACGATCCCGACGTGCGCGAGGCTCATCGCCAGCGTGCCCGAACCGGCGCTGACAGGTTCACCTTCCAGTCACCGACGAGCGGAGAGGATCTGATCGCGGCCTTCGCCAATTTCCCGGGTGGCTTCGGTCAACCCTGGCAGGTGATCACGTTGACGCCGATCGACGATTTCGTGGGCACGTTGAAGAAGACCAATCGATTGATGATGGTCGTCATCATTGGTCTCACCATGGTCGAGTTGTTCTTCATCTTTTTCGCCTCTCGCCGGCTGTCGCGTCCGGTCGAAAACGTGTCCCGGCAGTTGCAGGACATCGAAAGCCTCAATTTTGATACACCCGCGCGTCCACCATCGAATATCCAGGAGATCGCGAAACTGGAATCGGCGGCTTCGCTGCTGCGAACGTCGCTGAAATCATTCTCTTCCTTTGTCCCACTGGACGTGGTCCGCCAACTCATCAAGTCGGGCATTCCGCTGACCCTGGGCGTCGAGCCGCGATTCCTCACCGTGTTCTTTTCCGATCTGGAGAACTTTTCCAGCCACTCCGAGACCCTCGCCCCGGACGACCTTCTGGTCCAGATATCGACCTATCTCGAGGAAGTCTCGTCTGCGATCTCGGAAGAGGGCGGCACCGTCGATAAGTTCATCGGCGATGGCGTCATGGCATTCTGGAATGCCCCGGCTCAACGCCCCGACCATGTTCTACGCGCCTGCGCCGGCGCGTTGCGGGCGGCGCGCCGCATGGAACGCGTCAACGACACCTGGGAGGCGGAAGGTCGGCCGCGAATCCACATCAGGATCGGGCTCAATTGCGCCCACGTCCTTGTCGGCAATGTCGGGTCTTCGAACCGGCTGAGCTACACGGCCCTGGGGGACGGCGTGAACGTTGCCGCCCGCCTTGAAGGCATCAACAAGCAGTTTGGCACCACTATCTGCATCAGCGACAGCATCTACGACCAGGCGAAGGCCGACATACTCGCGCGGCCGATCAAGCGGGTTCAGGTAAAGGGCCGCAAGACCAGGTTTATGGTCTATGAATTGCTCGCTATTCGCACCTGTGACGATCCGGACCTGAAGGTCCGCGATCGCGATGAGGAACTGAGCGCGATGACCTGGCAGGCCTCGCAAAAGTTCGAGACTGGCAATTTTCCTGCAGCAGAGCGTGCCTACCGTGACATCCTGAACGAGTTTCCCGAGGATTCCCTAGCGAAGTTCATGATGGCGCAATGCGCGGGAAAACGAGGATCAGATCTTGCCGTCATTGCCCCCAACCGTGACGAGAGCTGAGCCATAAAACTGCAGCTGCTTGTGTTTCGAACCGGTTGTGTGCACCGAAAACCTTAAATCCGACCATACTGGTGATGAAGTCCGCCAAGGATGGCGCGTGAATTGATCACACCGGTCCGCTGAACCGGACGAGAAACCGGCGCATCCTTTTGACCAACGTTGTCGTGTGGCGAAGGGTCTCCCTTTGGGCTTCGATACCCAGACCGGAACGACCCTGCTGCGAAATTGAAACGCGGATGTAAACGATAAGCGGCTTGTCGGTCACGACTGCCCTCACATGATGACTTGTGGACAACGGACGATTTGGAATCGTAGCGATTCCGTTTTGCATACCTCATCGCCTGCATTCTGCACTCGGACCGCAAATCGGTGAGCACAAAGAAAAACCCCCGGCAGTTTCCTGCCGGGGGCTCTCCTACAGAATTTTCAGACGAACGGATCAGAAGTTGGGCTGAACGCGAACGTTGAGAGCAACGGTGTCCTGGTTCTTGTATTGGTAGACGGTCGTCGGCTTGGGAGCCGCGGCAGCCAGAACCGAGGTACCGGTGAACTTCTGGTCGAGGCTTTCACTCGGAAAGTCCTTGGCTACGGCAGGACCGAACTTGGTGGTGCCCAGGGGCGGGATCGAACCACCGACACTGCGATTTTCAGTCGCATGCTCTACCAACTGAGCTACCTGGGCATTTCCCTGCGGCCATGGCCCGGGAGCGCCGGTTTATAGTCAGGCTGGGCGGCTGTGTCCACCTCGCTTCGCCTTTGGCTACGCGAGGCGCAGCCTCGTTTCGGGGTTTCTCACAAACTATTGAAAACAAAAATCTATTTGGCTCAGCGAGCAATCCGGCTCGGGGGAATTGCATACTCGACAAGTAATCCCGGAGAAAGATAGTTCCTGCAAGGTGGGGGTTACTATCGGGCCGCCCGGCCACCATGACTCATGCGCGTTGATGTCGTCTCCAAATCCGGCGGCAACCAAGGCATCCCTCAATCGCGTTTAGCCAGATCGACGGCCCGCCCCAGCGCGTTGAGGTCGCCGTGGCTCAGCTTTAGGCGCAGCGGATTCGTTCGCAGCGCCCCCTCAATTCTCCACCCTGATCTTCGCCTCCTGGATCACCGGGCCCCATTTGTCGATTTCCGATTTCAGGAAGACCGCCAGCTCCGCCCGGGTTGAGCCTTTCGGGTTGGCGCCGAGTTCCTCGAACCGGGTCTTGACCGCGGGATAGACCAGCGCGGCGTTGGTGTCGGCGTTGATTTTGGCGATCACGTCCGGCGGCGTCCTGATCGGCACGAAGAAGCCGAACCACGAAAACACGTCGAAGCCGGGGACGCCGGATTCGGCGATGGTCGGGATGTCAGGCACGACGGACACGCGCTCCTTCGTCGTCACCGCGAGCGCGCGCACCTGGCCACCCCTCGCGTGCTGCAGGATCGAGGGCATGTTGTCGAAGATGACGTCGACGCGGCCGGGAATGAGGTCATTGATCGCCGGAGCGCCGCCGCGATAGGGGATGTGCGTCATCTCGACTTTGGCGAGCCGCTTGAACAGCTCGCCGCTCAGATGCAGCGTGGTGCCGTTGCCGGACGAGGCGTAGGTGACCTTGCCGCGGTTGGCGTTGCAGTAGGCGATGAACTCCTGGACGGATTTGGCCGGCGAGGAATTCGGCACGCACATCAAATTGGGCTGGGTGATCAGCATCGTCACCGGCGCGAAATCGGCGACGGAATCGTAGGTCAGCGACGGGTAGAGAAACTGGTTGGTGGCCATCCCAGGACCTGCGATGAAGATGGTGTAACCGTCGGCGTCGGAATGGGCGACCATGTCGGCCGCGATGTTGCCGCCGGCGCCCGGCTTGTTCTCGATCACCACCGACTGGCCCCAGACCTCCTGCAGGCGGTTGCCGACCAGACGCGCGGTGATATCGGTCGAGCCGCCCGGCGTGAACGGCACCACGATCCGCACCGGCTTGACCGGCCAGTCGGCGGCAAGGACGCGCAAGGCGAGAATCGAAGGCGCGGCCACGGCGGCAGCCGTGAGGCCGGCAAAACGGCGGCGATTCAGCATGGGACGAGTCCTCCGGCAGGAACCGCCCGATTGCCTCGGGTCGTGCTGTTGCCGGGAGTGTGGAGACAGGCTCCGATTAAATCAATGCGCCTAAAGCGGGATGCCCTATTCCGCGTCTTCCTCGTCGTCCTTACCCGGAATAATGTAGGAGCCGGACAGCCAGCGGTTCAGATCAACATCCCGGCAGCGCGGCGAACAGAACGGCAGCGTCGGGCTGGAGGCCGGCTTGCCGCAGATCGGGCAGTGTTTTGCGACCGCCTTGCCGGCGCCCGCATCGTCTGGTGGCTTAGCTGGCATTCAACCAGCCGAAGCGGATCGGAAAGCCCTCGCCGCCGAGCAGCGTGACCAATTCGTACAGCGGCAGGCCGACGATGTTGGTGTAGGAGCCGACCATCTTGACCACGAAGGTCCCGGCGATGCCCTGCACGGCATAGCCGCCGGCTTTGCCGCGCCATTCGCCGGAGCCGATATAGGCCTGGATGTCATCCTCGCTGAGCCGCTTGAAGCGCACCCGGGTCTCGATCAGGCGCTGGCGAAAGGCCTCCTTCGGCGTCACCAGGCAGATCGCCGTGTAGACGCGGTGGTTGCGGCCCGACAACAGCCGCAGGCACTGCGCGGCCTCGTCGACCAGGTTGGCTTTCGGGAGAATGCGGCGGCCGACCGCGACCACGGTGTCGGCGGCGAGGATGAAGGAACCGCGCAGATCGTCGTCAAGCTGGACCGATTTCAGCGCCGCATCGGCCTTGGCGCGGGCGAGGCGATTGGCGCAGGCGCGCGGCAGCTCGCCCCGCTTCGGGGTCTCGTCGACGTCGGCCGGACGCAGCGCATCGGGCTCGATGCCGGCCTGGTTGAGCAGGCTGAGCCGTCGCGGCGAACCGGAGGCAAGAACGAATTTGGGACGGCCAAGCATGCGGATTTTTTTCGGGAAGGAGTCGGGGGCTGAATGCGCGCGGAACCTATCGGAAGGCATTGATTTTCACAACCGGGGAACCCGGAATCGCGGCCCCCGCGAAAGCGGGGACGCCTGTGCCGTGACGCGGGATCGGCACTGCCAACATTGCGTTTCCGTGACACCGGCCCGTCGGATCGAACCGCGGTCGATTCAGCGCACCGGATCGATCGGCGTCGCCACACCGAGGCGGGCCTCGATGGCTTCGGCCGCTTCGAGGCAGAGGTCTTCCCGCAACCGCCGCCCGGTGATCAGCACGCCGATGGGCAATCCGGTGTCGGCGTCACGCCCGGCCGGCACGCAGGCCGACGGCAACCCAAGCAGATTGGCCGGGACCACCGGGCGCATCAGCTCCTTGGTCGCAGCCGCCCCCGCCGGCGTCGCCGAATCGAAGCCATGCTCGAACGGCAATTGCGTCCAGGTCGGCGACAGCAGCAGCGGCCGGTCCGCCATGAACGTCGACCAGGCGCGCGCGATGCCGTCGCGCTCGACCATCAGTTGCGACCATGCCGCGACGTCGGCCAGCGGCGTTACGGCCGCATTGAAGCCGTTTAGGAAGGCCATCGCGTCGACACCCATCATCGGCGACAGCAGCGCCAGCACCGAGCCGAAATCGCCCATGATGAAGCGGGCCCAGCAGTTGGTCGCGTCGGCGTAGCGCGGCGGGCTAACTTCCTCCACGACATAACCGGCGTCGGCCAGCGCCTCTGCGGCGCGCCGCACGGTCGCCGCCACCTTTGGATCGGTGCCGCCACCGGGCGGCTCGGGCAGCACGGCGACGCGAATCGGCCGGGCCACTGCCGGGCCATCGAACGGCGCATCGATCGACCAGGGGTCGCGCGGATGCGCCCCCATCAGGATGCGCAGACCGAGCCGCACGTCCGCGACGCGGCGGGCCATCGGCCCCTGCACGTTCATCAGTTGCACCGCCAGCATGCGGTCTTCGGCCGGCACATAGCCGGCATCGGGCACGCGGCCGGCGGATGGACGGATCGAGGCGATGCCGCAGGCGTTGGCCGGATTGCGCAGCGAGCCGCCGATGTCGTTGCCAAGGCCGATCGGGCTCATGCCGCTGGCCAGCGCCGCGGCCTCTCCGCCGCTGGAGCCGCCGGCGGTGCGCCCGGGGTGCCAGGGATTTCGGGTCAGACCGTGCAGCGAACTGTCGGTGTGCACGCGCAGCGCCATGTCGGGCAGGTTGGTGCGCCCGATCGGGATCGCGCCGGCGGCGCGCATGCGCTCGACCACCGGCGCATCCGCCGGCACCACCGCCTTGGCCAGCGCCGGCACGCCCCAGGTGGTCGGCAGGCCGGCCATGTCGATATTTTCCTTCACGGTGAAAGGCACTCCATGCAGCGGCCCAACGGCCTCGCCGGCCGCCAGCCGCCGGTCGGCCGCGGCCGCCGCCGCGCGGGCCTCGTCGGCCAGGATTTTCACGACGGCATTGAGCGCCGGGTTCACGGCATCGATGCGCGCCAAATGGGCATCGACCACCTCCGCCGAACTCAGCTGCCGGCGCGCAATGCGCTGCGCCAGTTCGGTGGCCGAGAGTTGCCAGATCTCGCTCATTATTTACTCCCACATATGAAATGAAGCTGCGCCACCCGCCCGCCGGTCAGACTAACACTGCGCCTGCCTTGCGTCGCCCCTGCGAAAGCAGGGGCCCATAACCACCAGCCGTCGTAGTGGACAAGAAATGTGCGACAGCCACTACCTCAAATTGCTCCGCCGCGGCGTATGGGCCCCTGCTTCGCAGGGACGACAGCGTGGATGTGTCACCCGCTTGCCGCGCCCACCTTGGAAAACCGCTTGCGGATGCGCAGCAGCAGCGTGTCGCAGACCTCGCGATAAGCCCCGAGCTTCTGCTCGCGGCTGCCCTCGGTGCCGGTCGGATCATGCGTCGGCCAGTATTCGACGTCGGCCGCCATGGTGCGCGTCAGTTCCAGCGCCCTGTGATGCGCCTCCGGCGACAGCGTGATGATCAGGTCGAAATTCAGACCTTCCCAATCGTCGAGTTCCTCGAACGTCATCGGCTTGTGACGCGAAATGTCCTGGCCGAATTCCGCCATCACGGCGACCGCGAACGGATCCAATTCGCCCTTCTTGACGCCGGCCGACCTGACATAAAGCGCCTGCGGGAACATCTGCTGCAGCAGGCTCTCGGCCATCGGCGAGCGCACGCTGTTGAAGCCGCATGCGAACAGCACGGCTTGCGGATTACGGGCGCGAAGCGGCGCCATCATGCGCTCAGGCTTCTCTAGTTTGAGGCGTCACACTTTTCCAGGTCATGCTCATTTTTTGACGCATGATCTGATCCGAAAACCGCTTCGCACTTTTCGGGGTCATGCGTCCTGGCCCTTCCAGTGCAGGACGCAGATCAGCGTGAACAGCCGGCGGGCGGTTTCGAAATCGATCCTTACCTTGCCTTTCAGCCGTTCCTGCAGCGTGCGCGATCCTTCGTCATGGATGCCGCGGCGGCCCATGTCGATCGCCTCGATCTTGTCCGGCGTCGCAGTCCGGATCGCCTGATAATAGCTGTCGCAGATCATGAAATAGTCTTTCACGATGCGCCGGAACGGCGTCAGCGACAGCAAATGCGCCACCACCGGCGTGCCGTCCTCGCGGCGGATGTCGAACGCCAGCCGGTTGCCGGTGATCGCCAGATGCAGCGTGAACGGCCCGGTCCCTGCCCCTTCCGGCGCGAACAAATTCTGCTCGATCAGATCGTAGATCGCGATCGCGCGCTCGTGCTCGATGTCGGGGCCGGAACGCCCGATCGATTCCTCATCGAGCGTCACCGCGACGATGCGCTTGTGCTGGTCCTCGTCTGGTGGCGGCTTGGTCATGTGAGGTTGAGACGAAGTCCTACGGAACGTGAATGGGCATCGAGACCTTCAGCTTTACCAAGCGTCATCGCAGCCGGTCCCAGCGCGCGCAACTGGTCCGGCCCGCATTTGAGGATCGAGGTTCGCTTCATGAAGTCAAGTACGCCGAGGCCCGACGAGAACCGCGCCGAGCGCGCGGTCGGCAGCACGTGGTTGGAGCCGCCGACATAATCGCCGATCGCCTCCGGCGTATGGGGGCCGAGGAAGATCGCGCCGGCGTTGCGGACCTTTGTCGACAGCGCCTCGGCATCCGCGGTCATGATTTCGAGATGCTCGGCGGCGATGGCGTTGGCGAGCACCACCGCCTCGTCGAGTTTTTTCACCATGATGATGGCGCCAAACTCGTTCCACGAGGCCCGCGCGATTTGCGCGCGGGGCAGCGTCGCGAGCTGGGCTTCCAGCGCGCGCTCGACCTCGGCGGCCAGCGCCGCGCTGTCGGTGATCAGGATCGACTGCGCGCTGGCGTCGTGCTCGGCCTGCGCCAGCAGATCGGCGGCGATCCAGCCGGCGTTGCCGGTGTCGTCGGCGATGACAAGCACTTCGGACGGACCCGCGATCATGTCGATGCCGACCTTGCCGAACACCTGGCGCTTGGCGGCGGCGACATAGGCGTTGCCGGGGCCGACGATTTTGGCAACCGGCGCGATCGTCGCGGTGCCGTAGGCCAACGCCGCGACCGCCTGCGCGCCGCCGACGCGATAGATCTCGGAGACACCACCGAGATGGGCTGCCGCCAGCACCAGCGGATTGAGCTTGCCGTCCGGCGACGGCACCACCATCACCACGCGCGGCACGCCCGCGACTTTGGCCGGTACCGCGTTCATCAGCACCGAGGACGGATAGGCGGCGGTGCCGCCAGGAACGTAGAGCCCGACCGCATCGACCGCGCTCCAGCGCCAGCCTAGCTCGACGCCGAGCGCATCGGTGAAGCGCTCGTCCTTCGGCAATTGGCGGCGGTGAAAAACCTCGATCCGGTTGCGCGCGAATTTCAGCGCATCCAGGGTTGGGGCATCGCAGGCCCCGACCGCGGCGTCGACCTCGGCCGCGGTCACGCGCAGGCCGGAGGCTGCAATGTCGAGCCGGTCGAACTTGCGCGTCGCCTCGATCAGCGCGGCGTCGCCGCGCGCTGCCACGTCGTCGACGATGGCGCGGGTCGCCCGCTCGACATCATCAGAGACTTCGCGCTTGGCGGCGAGAAATTTCGCGAATTGTTCGTCGAAATCGGCGCTGCTTCGGTCGAGGCGAACGGGCATGGTGGCTTTCTGGGACTTAATCTAGGGGCCCATGCTCAATGGCGCGGCGGCCAAGGGCCGTCAACCCTTGCGATTACCCAAAACCCCGTCGTCCCGGCCCACATGCGCAATTGCGCATCAGGAGCCGGGACCCATAACCACCGATGTTTGTTATTGTGTGGGGCTGGGGCGGCAGCCGGTGTAACAATAAGCATCGGTGGTATGGGTCCCCGCTTCCCGTGCGCAATTGCGCACTAGGCGGGGACGACGAGAGAGTTGAGTCACACCTCGAACCCGGACGGCGCGGTGGTGATATCGCTGGTCCCGAGATCGTCTGTCCCAAGGTCGGTCAGCTCGCATTCAAGGCATTCGACGTCCAGCCGCAGCGCCCCGCCATGACCAAACAGCAGCAGCGCACTGCCGCCGGGGGCCTCGCCGGGGTGGAATTCGATCCCGACCAGTTCCAGCGTCGCCTCCGGCTGGTCGAGGTCGATGTTGCGCGACTTGCAGGCCAGCACCCGGTCGAAGCGCAGCGCCGCGATCAGGCGGCGGGGACTGGTTCCGCCGGTTAACGTCTGTTCCCAGTCCAGCCGGTTCATGCCGACCACCAGCCGCATTTGGTCCTGCCGCCAGACGATGTCGGATGTCTGCACGCGGGCGTCCTGCACATGCGCCGATATCACCGCGAGATCGTCGGCATCGAGCGCAATCAGTTTGAGCTGGTCGGGCACCGCCATCGGCAAAACCTTACCTTCAATTTGCGCGTATGCCAGTCGCAAAACCGGTACCCATATCCCCGGATCACGTCCGGGAACATGCTTTGCGGGATCGGCGCGTCAATCGCTGATGCGCTGGATCGACGCGCCGCAGGCCGACAGTTTTTCCTCCAGCCGCTCAAAGCCGCGGTCGAGGTGATAGACCCGGTTGACCATGGTCTCGCCTTCGGCGGCAAGCCCCGCGATCACCAGCGACACCGACGCGCGCAAATCGGTCGCCATGACCGGCGCGCCGCGCAGTATTGCGGACCCCTCGATGGTCGCGGTCTCGCCGTCGAGCGAAATTTTTGCGCCGAACCGCGCCAGCTCCTGAACGTGCATGAAGCGGTTTTCGAAGATCGTCTCGGTGATCTCCGAGGAACCGCCGGCGCAGGCCATCAGCGCCATCAACTGCGCCTGCAGATCGGTGGGAAAGCCCGGAAACGGCGCGGTCGCGACCTTGACCGGCCTGATCCCGGCGCCATTGCGCGCGACGCGAATGCCCTCATCATTGACGGAGATGACGGCGCCGGCCTCGGTCAACACGTCGAGCGCCGACTGCAACAGCTCCGGCCGTGCGCCCGAGAGCTGCACGTCGCCGCCGGTCATGGCCACCGCCATCGCATAGGTGCCGGCCTCGATGCGATCGGGCAACACGGTATGCCGCGCGCCATGAAGTTTTGCCACGCCCTCGATGACGATACGCGGCGTGCCGGCGCCGCTGATGCGCGCGCCCATCTTGTTGAGGCAGTCGGCGACGTCCTGGATTTCCGGCTCGCAGGCCGCGTTGGTGATTTCGGTCGTGCCGCTGGCGAGGCTTGCCGCCATCAGCGCGACATGGGTGCCGCTCACGGTCACTTTGGGGAAATCGATCGGGGCGCCGCGCAGGCCGCCCGGCGCTTTCGCGATCACATAGCCGCCGTCGATGGCGATATCGGCGCCGAGCTTCTGCAGCGCCATGATCAAGAGATCGACCGGCCGCGTGCCGATCGCGCAGCCGCCCGGCAGCGAGACCTTTGCCACGTGCATCCGGGCCAAGAGCGGCGCGATCACCCAGAAGCTGGCGCGCATCCGCGACACCAGCTCATAGGGCGCGGTGGTGTCGATGATATCGGCCGCCGAAATATGCAGGGTCTGGCCCTGATATTCGCGGTCGCCGGGCCGCTTGCCCGCCGACATGATGTCGACGCCATGATTGCCGAGGATGCGCTGCAATTGCGCGACGTCGGCGAGCCGCGGCACGTTGTCGAGGATCAGCGTTTCCTCGGTCAAGAGGCCAGCGATCATCAGAGGCAGCGCCGCATTCTTCGCACCCGAGATCGCAATGGTGCCGTTGAGCTTGCTGCCGCCGACAATACGAATGCGGTCCATATCATTTCCTGCCCTGACTATTTCTTGACTATAGGGGGTACGCGCCCTGCGCAAAAGACCTTGATATTTACGGCCGTTTGATGGGTTGGAGATGCAACCGCAGTGTCATTCCGGGGCGGTGCGTAGCACCGAACCCGGAATCTCGTGATTCCGGGTTCGCGCTACGCGCGCCCCGGAATGACAGCTAGATCGCGTTGATATCCTCGCTCTCCAGCACCGGCTTCGGATAGCCGCCCCTGGCGACCTTGATCATGGCGCGGCCGAGTTGCTCGGAGGTCGTCATGTATTTCGGCGCGACGCGATTGAGGTATGACAACAGCGGCGCGGTGACGACATAGATCGCCTGAACCCAGGCGGTCTTCGACCGCACCCCGTGCAGCGGCTGGATGCCGGCAGGCCGGAACATGTAGGCCGCCTTGAACGGCAGCTTGAGCAGGTCGTTCTCGGTCTTGCCCTTGACCCGCGCCCACATCTGCGGGCCCTGCTCGGTGGAATCGGTGCTGCGGCCGGTGACATAGGTGAACACCATGCCGGGATTGAGCCGCGACAGCGTCTTCGCAGCCGCAAGCGTGATATCATACGTCAGATGCCGGTAGCGCGCCTCGTCCATGCCGATCGAGGAGACGCCGAGGCAGAAGAAGCAGGCGTCGTGTCCTGCGAGCTTCGATTCGATCGCCGAGAAATCCGTAAAATCATCGTGCAGGATTTCGCTGAGCTTGGCGTGCGTCCGCCCGGTCGGGCTGCGCCCGACCACCAGCACGCGCTCAACGCCCGGATCGATCACGCATTCGCGCAGGACGCCCTGCCCGACCATGCCGGTGGCGCCGAACAGGATGACTTTCATGTCCGGGTGAACTCCGTTCATCCCTTGATGAACGCCAGCAGGTCGGCGTTGATCGTGGCGGCTTCCGTGGTCGGCATGCCGTGCGGAAAGCCCTTGTAGGTCTTCAAGCTGCCGTTCTTCAACAGCTTGGCCGACAACGGCCCGGAATCGGCATACGGGACGATTTGGTCGTCATCGCCATGCATCACCAGCACGGGCACGGTGATCTTCTTGAGGTCGTCGGTGAAATCGGTCTGCGAGAAGGCGACGATGCCGTCGTAATGCGCCTTGGCGCCGCCCATCATGCCTTGGCGCCACCAGTTCTGGATCACGGCCTCGGAAGGTTTGGCGCCCGGCCGGTTGTAGCCGTAGAACGGCCCCGCCGGGAGGGCGCGATAGAATTCCGAGCGATTGGCCGCGAGTTGCGCCTGCAATCCGTCAAACACGTCCTTGGGCAGGCCGCCGGGATTGGCGGGTGTCTGCACCATCAGCGGCGGCACCGCGCTGATGATGGCCGCCTTTGCCACCCGGCTCTCGCCATGGCGGGCAATGTAATGCACCACCTCGCCCCCGCCGGTGGAATGGCCGACGTGAACCGCATTCTTCAGATCGAGATGCGCGGTTACCGCCGCAAGATCATCGGCATAGCGATCCATGTCATGGCCGTCGCCGGTCTGGCTGGACCTGCCGTGGCCGCGGCGGTCATGGGCGATGACGCGATAGCCGTGGTTGAGAAAGAACAGCATCTGGGTGTCCCAGTCATCGGATGACAACGGCCAGCCATGGCTGAACACGATGGGCTGCCCCGAGCCCCAGTCCTTGTAATAGATCTCGATGCCGTCTTTGGTCGTGATCGTGGGCATGATGCGCTCCTGTTTGTCGTCATTCCGGGACACGCGTAAGCGTGGACCCGGAATCAAGAAGTTATCGTCACCAGATTCTCTTATGTTCATTGCACATCGGAGTTCGCGCTTCGCGCGCCCCGGAGATCGCATCAGCCGAATTTCACGCCGGCTTGAATCGCCGCCACGCGCCGATGATCATCAGGACGAAGAACACCAGCACGATGCCCTGGACCACCGCGAACACCGGTCCGGACGGCGGATTGCCCGGCGCCACCGCGGTCAGCGCCGGTATCTTGAGGAAGCTCTGGATCACCAGCACGAACACATTGAAGTAGAGCGAGAGCAAGGCCGTCACCACATAGATCCAGCGCCACGAGCCGGAAAGCTTCATGGCGTAAAGCGCGATGCAGGCGATCGCCAGCAGCACCAGCGAGAGGATGCCGATCATGTGCGACGGCAGCAGCTGCGTGAACGGAAACAGGAAGCCGGTGGCGCTGGTCAGGATCGTGAACAGCAGGAAGATCGCGGTCAGGCCGGGCTTCCGGTCCGAGGCGAGCATCCCGAACATCACCACCAGGCCTGCGACAATTCCGATCAGGCTGATGATCACGTGAACCAACGTGAACGTCGCCAAGCTCATACCAAGCACCATGTCGCGTACTCCCCCGTTGAGAACCCGCCAGGAGGTTACGACGCAGCGGAGAAAATTGCCACATGCATCCGTGGCAGGACGGTCAGCATATCAAGCCCATGAATTAAAGTATGGATTTGCTTGAACTTTGCAGCACCGTCACAAATGACGGCAGGCATTTCGGTGCAATTCTAGCGATTGAGAAACTCGACCAGTTTTGGAATCACTTGATCCGGCGCTTCCTCCATCAGCCAGTGGCCCCGGCCTTTCACCAAAATGCCCTCGACATTGGTCGCGACCATCTTGCCCTGCTCGATCAAAAATGGACCGCCGGCCTTTTCGCCCGAAACCACCAGCATCGGCATCGACAGTTTGGTCCTGGCAAAGCCTGCAAAGTCTTCGGCGTCGGCGGGAAAGGCGCGGAAAACTTCCATCCCGGCCTTCATATGGCCGGGCCTGGCATACTCGGCAGCATAGAACTTACGATCGGCCTCAGGCACGGATTTCGTGGCATCGGCGGCAAAATCGTTCCAGAAATGTTCGAGATAAATTCGTTCGCGTCCGGTCACCAGCGCCAGCGGCGTCTTGCCGAAGAAGTGGAAGTGCCAGAGATCGCGCAGCAGAAAGACGTGATTCCAGTCGCCGACGCCGGGCAGAAACGCCTCCATCAAAACGATCCGGTCGATTTCATCGGGGTATTGCGACGCATAGGCATAGGCGACCATCAACCCGATATCGTGGCCGACCAGGCGGATATGCTCGTATTTGAGGCTCTTCACCAGCGCGTGGATATCCTGCGCCATCGCCTTCTTGGTGTATCCGTCTTCAGGCGCCGACGACTGACCGAAGCCGCGCAGATCGGGCGCGATCACGGTGTGCTTGTCGGAGAGCCTTGCGATCAGCGGCAACCACATGTGGCTGGTTTCGGCAAATCCGTGCAGCAAGACGACGGGATCTCCCTTGCCGGCAATGAGATAGTGCAGTTTGACACCGTTGACGTCGGCGAATTTACTCTCCGGCGCCTGCGCACGCGCGGTGCCTGGACCAAGCAACGCGACCGATAATGCCATCAATGTAGCGACAACGACGGCACGAACGCTTCTCGGCGCGCATTGCATTTCGAATTTCCTGATTCTTCGTTGAAAGCGGAATCAGTAGTAGCGCGGGATCGGACCATTGTGTGGAGTTTTTCGATCGGACAGGTCGAACAGCACTTCATCGACATAGCACCAGCCCCAGCCTTCCGGCGGGTCGTAGCCTTCGATGATCGGATGGCCCGTGGCATGGAAATGCGCTGATGCGTGCTTGTTCGGGGAATCGTCGCAACAGCCGACATGGCCGCAAGAGCGGCAGATCCGCAGATGCAGCCACCGGCTGCCGCTCTTGAGGCATTCCTCGCAGCCGAGCGCGCTCGGCGTGACGGTATGGATTCCGGCGAGATGGGTGCAGCCTTTGGACATGCGCTTTCTTTGTTTTTGACGCGTTTTCTACGCAGATAAGTCTACGCAATCTGCGCAAGCTTGATTGCTATGCGAACCGGCATCCATCCCGCATCAAGTGCGGGACAGGCCCCGCTTGAAAACGTTTTGTTCTACAGCGCCGGCTTGGCGCTGTCGCCGAGAAAGCCGTGCAAAGCCGCCACCACCTGCGCGCCCTCGCCGATGGCGCCGCCGACGCGCTTGACCGAGCCCGAGCGCACGTCGCCGACCGCGAATACGCCAGGCACGGTGGTCTCCAAGGGCGGCACCGGGCGTTCGCCGTTCTTGCCGTCCTGCACGCCGGTCAGCACGAATCCGGCGCGGTCGACCTTGACGCCGCAGCCCTCGAGCCAGCCGGTCGCCGGATCGGCGCCGACGAACAGGAACAGGTTGCGGACGTCGAGCATGTGAACATCCGGACCGAGGCGGCTGCGCCAGCGCACGCGCGCGAGCGAAGCGTCTTCGCCGCCTTCGAGGCCGATCACCTCGCCGTTGAACGTCAACTCGATATTGGGCGTCGCCTCGATGCGCTCGATCAAATAGCGCGACATGCTGGCGCCGAGGCCGCCGCCGCGGATGATCATGTAAACCTTGCGGGCATGGGCGGACAGGAACACCGCGGCCTGTCCGGCCGAGTTGCCGCCGCCGACCAGCGCGACGTCCTGATCGGTGCACAGTTTGGCTTCGATCGGCGACGCCCAATACCAGACGCCGCGGCCTTCGAAGGCGTCGAGGTTTTCGATCTCGGGCCGGCGATAACGCGCTCCGCTCGCCACCACGATCGATTTGGCGCGCAGCAAGTGGCCGCATTCGGTCGCGAGTTCGAAGGCGCCGTTGCTTTTCGAACAATCGAGCGATCTGACGGAGACCGGAATCAGCATTTCCGCGCCGAATTTCTGCGCCTGGTTGAAGGCGCGGCCGGCGAGCGCCTGGCCGGAGATGCCGGTCGGAAATCCCAGATAGTTTTCGATGCGGGCGCTGGCGCCGGCCTGGCCGCCGAACGCGCGGGAGTCGAACACTGCGACCGACAATCCTTCGGATGCCGCATAGACCGCGGTGGCGAGCCCGGCCGGGCCGCTGCCGACCACGGCGACGTCATATAGTTTCTCCGGCCCGTGGTGACCGATCATGCCCATCGCCATCGCAAGCGCCGTCTCGGTGGGATTGCGCAGCACCGTGCCGTTCGGGCACACCACCAGCGGCAGATCGGCGCGCGAGGCCGAATAGCGCGCGACGAGATCGGCGGCGTCCTTGTCGGTCGCGGGATCGAGCAGATGGTGCGGCTGGCCGTTGCGCGCCAGGAAATTCTGCAGCCGCGCCATGTCGCCGAGCGACGCCGGGCCGATCAGCACCGGGCCGCCGACGCCGCCCTGGATCAGGCTGACCCGGCGCAGGATCAGCGCGCGCATGATGCGCTCGCCGAGATCGGCTTCCGCGACCAGCAGCGCGCGCAGTTTGTCGGGGGGAATCAGCAGCGTTTCGACATCGCCCTCGGCGTGGCCGTCGACCAGCGCGACGCGGCCGGAGAGCTGGCCGATCTCGGCCAGGAATTGACCCGGGCCCTGATCGATCACCGGCGAGACATGGCCAAGGCCGTCGCGCTGGGTGATCGCGACTTCGCCCGACAGTATCACGAACATGCCGGGCCCCGGCTTGCCGGTCTCGAACAGCGCTTCGCCGTGCTTGAATAAGACCACCTCGCCGAACCGGCGCATGCGGTCGATTTCGTGCGGCGTCAGCGTCGGAAAAGTCTGCCCATGACGCGGGAACGCAAAGGAATTGGTCGCTGTCGCCGGATCGGCCGTGGTGTTGTCTGCGCTCATCTCGCCGCTCGCTTGCCTGGAAAGAAAATCGAATCGTCACTTGTGCGGAAAGCATTTTGGGGCCTTCCGGCGAACGGCCGGGATTTTCCCGACGGCTAACGGCCCGGCTCTTTTCCGCTGCCGTCATCTAGTGGCGCTTCAGCGGCTTCGGAAGATGCGCCCACCGCATCGCTACGCCCGCGCGCCTGCGATTTCCGGCGCTTGAGATTTTCGCGCAGCGCCAGCTTCAGCCGGTCCTGTCGCGAATCCTTCACAGCCGACCCCGGTTGTCGCTCGCGCTTGGCTTGATCGTCTTTCATCGCAGGCCCGTTCGAATACAAAGTCAGTCCGGAAGAATACACCGGCGACCGAACCACATGCACGGGCGCAACCAACGCCGCACGGCCAGCCCCGCTCATGGTGCCACGCTGGGATTTTCCGCCAATATCGGCAACTGGCCATTTGGGGAGTATCGGTCGCTTCAAATGCGACGAATCCCGCAAAAGGATCGAATTCGAGGCCATGTTCGGCCCGCTGAAGGCGCTGGCGGCGCAGACTGAGCAAGCCGGGAACCGGATCGGCCCCGAGTTGCCCCGGTTGACGCAGAAAGCGGGCGTCTCAGCCGATTTTTTTGGGCTGTCTTCTACGCTTCTGACCCTGCCGCCTGCTTGCGCCAGAGGGGTCGTTGTGGCAAGAACCGGCCGCCTGTAGGGCCCGTGTTTGGGCCGATTCTCCTGATCCGGGCATGCTGCCGTAGCTCAGTGGTAGAGCACTCCATTGGTAATGGAGAGGTCGACAGTTCAATCCTGTCTGGCAGCACCATTCACTTGATCCCAAAACTTTTGTCCGGTTTGCCCGAGCGCCCTGGGGCCTGGGCGGCCCGCCGGCGGGTCCAGCAAAGGACCGGCTACCAACCTCGCTTGCTGCGTCAGCGCCGCCAAGGGTATCGCACGCCAAGGGTATCCCATGGGCGGGGACGCCTGCGCCAAAACGAAAAACCTCCGGCAGGGCATTGCCGGAGGTTTCGGAGGTTTAGCATCAAGTAGGTATGTCTCCTTGAAGCCTGCCATTTTAATATCTGAGAAAATTACCTGAGTAAATCATGTTTTTTTGCTCGGCTCCCATGAACAAAAGCGACAGCGCAAAGCCGCACGCATCACCGGCCGCGCGTTGCCGGAGCGGGCCGCATTGGCATTGCCGCGACGACAGCGGCGTCACACGCTTCAGGCAACGAAAAACCCCCGGCAGTTTCCTGCCGGGGGTTTTCCTGGAGTTGGATCAGACGATCAGGATCAGAAGTTGCGCTGAGCGCGAACGTTGAAGCTGACGGTGTCCTGGTCCTTGAACTCGTACACGGTGGTCGGCTTCGGAGCCGCCGCACCCAGAACGGCCGCACCAGTGAACTTCTGATCGAGGTGGAACCACATGACTTCAGCCGAGAACGTCAGGTTCTTGACGGGAGTCCAACGGGTTACCACGCCGAGCTGCGAGACGTTGAAGTCGGGGTTGCAGCTGTAGTCGCCGCTGACAGCCTTGCCCAAGGTGTAGACCGTGCACATCTCGAGCTTGGCAGTGCCATCGTAGCGAACCGCCGAATAGCTGCCGAACAAGCTGGACGACCAGTACGGATCCCAGTTGTGGTTGAACGCACCACGGACACCGTAGGCAGTCGTCAGATGGAGCGATCCGTCACCGCCGAAGAGCGTCGGCAGGTACACGGCATCCGTCGTCGCACCGAAACCGATGCTCTGATAAGCACCTGCACGGTTCGTGCTGCCGAACATCGCGAAGCTGGGCGAGGCCGAACTGGTGGAGATCACCTGCTTGGTGTCACCCTTAGCATAGGTCGCGTCGATCTTGATGTCGTCGCCGGCACCGGTCGGGATGTTCTTGATCTGCAACGCAGCCATCACCGCACCGCCCCACTTGGTGTCGGGGTGGCCAGAGATTTCCGAAAACGCGTTCGGAGATCCAGCAGGAACTCCAATAGCACCAGCCGGAACCGGAGCCGTGTTCAGGATGTTGTAGGAGCCGGAGACTTCATGCGCTGCCGCCGAAATCTGGAACATACCCCATGCCTGATCGACGCGGAGGTTGCCGACGACGTCGGGAGCATGCACGCCAGCGTAGGCGTTTGCACCGTTAAACGTGGCATTGAGGCCGGTCGAGAGGTTGTTCACAGCGGTACGGTCGAACACGACCGGATCGTCGAGACCGATGGTGCCCGACACGCCGTTGCCGAACTGCGCGGTGTACTGGATGTTGTTCACGCCGGTGACGGTGTCATGACCGCCGAGCAGGAACGACGAGTTGTTGCCCGGATAACCATTCCACGGCGTCGCAAAGGCCGAAGAGGACTTACCGAAGGTGAAGCCGGCGAACTGGATGAACACGTACTCGACGGCGACGTAGCCTTCGCCGGGCTGGTTCAGCAGGCCGGTATTGGTGCCGGCGCTCCCCGAGCCCGTGAACACGGCTGGGTTGGTCGTGTTGTTGCCCTGGGTCGTGAACTGGAAGTCGGCCTGACCGAAGGTGCGCACGACGCCGTATTCGGTGGCGGTGCGGGTATCGACCGTCAGCGCCATACGGGAGCGAGCGGCGAAGTAATCGCGATAGCGATTGCCCTGGCCGAGATCGCCCGACCATGCCGGCTGATCGTAGATGCTGCCGTTGAACGTGGTGTCAATGCGCAGATAACCACCCAGCTTGATGCAGGTGTCGGTGCCCGGAATGTAGAAGAAACCAGCTCCGTACAGGGAGCAGACCCTCACGTATTCGACCGCTTTGGCCTTTACGGGAAGATCGGCCGCCTGAGCCCCACTCATGGCGATAAGGCCCGCCGCTGAGCCGAGGATAAGGCTCTTAACCATCTTCATGTTAACCTCCAAATTATTCTTCGCATTGCAACATGCAAAGCGGATTAGACTGCCGTCGAAAAAACGTTGAAGATCAACGCATCTTCAAGCTGGTGGACTTCGCGAACCACCCGAGACGAGACGGTTTGAGGAGCCCCCCTCCGTCACGAGAAAGTTATGCATGTGCTAATTAGATAATCAAATTAGTTTATTCACTCAGCTATTGATTGCGGCGCCGATGTGACTTTTCGGCAACTGGCCCGCCGCACCGCGTTCAGCAGAAAATTCCCGGCGAATACCGTGTAAATTGCTGCAGATAGCCGATTTACTCGTGTCGTTTTTGTCGAACATCCGTTATGGGATGACGAGAACCCGAGTACGGCGCCCAATGGATGAGTCCGCCAAGAAGAATCAGGATGTCATTCGGCGATTCGCCTGGGAAATCGCCTCGATCAGCGCGCACCTGGAGGAACTTCGCCACTTCTGGGCCAAGACCCTCGGTATCAGCGGTCCGCAATGGATGATGGTCGTGGCGCTGGCGGATCTCGACCAGGGCGACGGCGCACCGGTCAACGCCGTTTCGAAGATGCTGCATGTCGATCCGTCGTTCGTCACGACGCAATCGAAGCTTCTCGAGAAAAAGGGCTTCATCCGCCGCAAGCCCTCGAGCGAAGACGCCAGGATCGTCAAGATGTCGCTGACGGACAAGACCTACAAGCACCTGGCGAGCCTGGCGGCGCAACAGGAAAGCCTGAACGAATTCATTTTCGCGGAATTCAGCGCCGGCGAAGTCGACGAGCTGACCGGCAAACTGGCCACGCTAAAAAAACGCCTGGAGAAAGCCTGTCTGAAAGTCGCCATCGATTTCTGAGGCGTTTCGCAAGACCGACGCTCTAGGACTCCAGCGGCTGGCGATCGAAGCTGACGCACCCCGTTCCCAGCCGGGAGGCAATCCAGTCGAAAATGAACTCGTTCGCCAGCGTCGGATTGTCGATGTGGCCCTGGGCGGCCGCGGTCTCAGCGCGCTCGAAGATTTTCAGCGTGACGTCGCGGCGGTCGACTCCGAGCTGGTCGGCCAGCTCGGTCACGCGATCGGTCTTGAGCCAGCCGCGCGCGCCCACGGTGATCAGCAGCGGACAACGGATGTTGCGCAGGATGCGGCTCGTTTCGGGGCTCCAGCCGGTGTCGTCACCTGCGGACGCCATTCGCCGCTTCAGGAACGCCTGCTCGTGCAGATCCCAGATGCCGCCATCGCAAACGGCCGCAGCAAAACGCGGATCGTAAGCGATGCCGCGCGCGACAAAGGATGAACTCCAGCCGTCGCCAAGGATCGCGATGCGGCCGTCGTCGACGTCGTCCCTGCCGACCAGGTAATCCATCACGGGCTCGATCGCCGATTCGAGCTTTTGGTGACGCATCAGCTGTTCGAATGGCAGGCCGGTCCCGTCACCGAGAACGTCGACCGCGAGCAGCGAAATTCCGCGCTCGAAGGCATGGGGCGCCAGCTTGAAGAGATATTCTTCCTTTCGATGCCCGGGCTCGCCAATGCAAATGACGACCGGCGCAGGATCTTTCGTGGCGTGCGCAGGCAGATAATAGCCCTGCAGCGCGAATTCACTCAGCCAGCGAATGGAGACGACTTCGCCGCGAGGCCGGCGGTGGCGCAGGTAATTGGCGGCGCATTCGCGCATCGCCGATACCGCGGCGCGCTGTTTGTCCGGCGCGAGGTCGAAAGGATACGCGGCCGCCGAATAGTAGTTCAGCGCGCGAAGCCAGTTGCTCCTCGCCGTGACCAGATTGCCCGCGGCAAACGCCGCAAACCCCCGGTCGTTGTTGGCGTCCGCCGTCTTCGACCATTCGTCGTACCAGGAATCGTCGTCCGTGAAGTCGATGCTGCTTGCGGTCAGCCAGCATTCGGAGACCGTCGAGCCGCCCTCCTGGGCCGCGGCCAATAATCGCATGAACTCGAGCGAGAGGTCCTCCCGCTCAGGCCAGCAGATCCACCCATCGCGGTTGAGATCGAACCTCATCCGGCAAGCCGGTTGCGTGCGGACGAGGCCGGCCGTGAACGCCGCAATCCCGGCAAACGATTGACGGCGGCGAGCAAAGGCGCATGCGCGACGAATGTTTCAGCCGACTTCAACACGCCCAGCCTTTATGCTTTCCACTGCGGAATAGAAGCCTGCCCGATTCCGTGCAAGTCACATCGTTGTGCGAACCTGCCGCGCATAGCGGGGTTGCTTGCGCGAGGGAGCACAAGCAACGAGGGACCGCGACAGCTCGTCGCTATAAACGTGAAAGCCTTGATATTCTCCGGTAAGATCGCACGATTGTTTCCGGTTGTTTCTGGTCGGAGGGAGGGTGGCAGCATGACAGATGAAATGTCAGATGATCTGCCATCGCGCGTACGAAAGGATCCTCAGACGTGACGCCGCAAGTCCTGGTATTGATCGCCGGTGTCTTGCTTGCCGCCCCGGCTTTTGCACAAGCCGATCTTGTGGCGGCGCCGGCCGGGCTTACCCTGCAGGTGACGACCGATCCTTCCAGCATCATGTGCCGTCGCATCGAAACGCTGGACCCGGCATCGTCAGCTTTTCTGCCGTTGCATCGGACCTTCCATGATGGTTTCGACGACCATCCGCTGTCGACCGGAAGATGGATACCCCACTACGCCGGCGGCGCCGCCTGGCCGGAAGCGCGCTACTGGGGCGGCGACGGCTCCGATTTCAAACGCAAGACCAGCGCCAACGGCGAACAGCAGATTTATGTCGATCCCCGCTACGGCGGCCGATCCACCACGCCGCTCGGGCTGGACCCGTTCAAGGTCAGGAACGGCGTTCTCTCGATCGTCGCAAGGCGGACACCGCCCGAGCTCAAGCCGGTCCTGTTCGACAACGAGTACATCTCGGGCATCCTGACCACCCAGGGCACGTTTTCGCAAAAATACGGCTATTTCGAACTCCGCTCCAAGATACCGGTCGGGATCGGCGTCTGGCCGGCGTTCTGGCTGCTCGCCGATGACGGCGGCTGGCCGCCTGAAGTCGACGTCATGGAAGGACGCGGGCAGCGGCCCGGCGACCTCGTGATGACGACGCATTGGCGGATTCCGACCGGCCGCATCGAATCCTGCGGGTACGACTTTGCCTTGCCGGACGCTGCAACCGAATTTCACGACTACGGCGTGCTGTGGATGCACGATCGCATCATCTATTACATCGACCGCAAGCCGGTGTCGGACATCAAAGTGCCGATCGGCTTCAACGATCCGATGTACATGATCGTGAATCTGGCGATGGGTTCGAAGGATTTCGGCGGCGTGGGATTCGTCGATGGCCAATCGCCCGCGACGGTCGCCTTCGAGATCGACAGGATCTCCGTCTATCAGATTGACGCCAGTCCGACGGGAGAAAAGGATGATCGGTAAGTTCTCGCGCCGGCAATTCGCGAGGCTTGCCGGCCTTTCCGCACTCGGCATGGCGACATCGGCCAGGTCCGCGGACAGCGACGCCAGGCCGGTATCCGACCGCCGCCCCGCTGCCGGCTTCCCGAAAGACTTTATATGGGGCACCGCCACCTCGTCATATCAAATCGAGGGCGCCGTCGACGAAGACGGCCGCGGCCGCTCGATCTGGGACACATTCAGCCATACGCCGGGAAAGATCGCGGACGGCAGCAACGCCGACCGCGCCAACGATCACTATCATCGCTACAGGCAAGACGTCGGCCTGATCAAGCAACTCGGCGTCAAGGCCTATCGGTTCTCGATCGCGTGGCCGCGGGTGTTTCCGGAAGGCACCGGCGCGCCGAATCCAAAGGGCCTCGACTTCTATGACCGCCTGCTGGATGAGCTGCTGAACAACGGCATCGAGCCCTATGCGACGCTGTATCACTGGGACCTGCCGCAGGCGCTGCAGGATCGCGTCGGCGGCTGGCAATCCAGCGACACCTCCAAGGCGTTCGCGGATTATGCCGGCTATGTGGCGCAGCGCCTGACCGATCGCGTGAAGAACATCTTCACGATCAACGAGGCCGGCCGTTTCCTGAACTTCGGCTATGGCTGGGGTATCGACGCCCCCGGGCTCAAATTGCCGGTGGCCGAACTGAACCAGGCCCGCCACCACGTCGTGCTGGGGCACGGCCTTGCGGTGCAGGCGATCCGTGCGCATGCGCGCGCCGGCACCAAGGTGGGTTTCGCCGAAAACATCGCGGCCTGCGTGCCCGCGATCGATACGCCGGAAAACGTTCGCGCCACCGAGATGGCGACGCGGGAGTTGAACGCAGGCATTCTGAGCGTGATCCTCGAGGGCCAATACACCGAGGGATTTCTGGAATATTCCGGTGCGGCCGCCCCCAAATTCACCGCCGACGAGCTCAAGATCATTGCCTCGCCGAACGATTTCGTCGGCCTCAACATCTACGCGCCGCAATTCTACATCGCGGCCTCCGACAAAAAGCCGGGCTGGACCGTGCTGCCCTTCCCCGCCTCGTTTCCGCACATGAAGTCCGAATGGCTCCGCATCGGCCCGGAGGTGATCTATTGGGCGCCGCGGATTGCCGCGAAAATCTGGAACCTCGACACGATCTACATCAGCGAGAACGGAACCTCATCGGAGGATAAACTGGCCGCCGACGGCCAGGTCTACGACCTCGACCGCGTCATGTTCCTGCGCAACTACCTGACGCAATTGCAGCGCGTCACATCGGAAGGCGTGCCGGTCCGCGGCTATTTCCTGTGGAGCCTGATGGACAATTTCGAATGGATATTCGGGTTCGAACAGCGCTTCGGGCTGTATCACGTGGATTTCGACACCCAGGCGCGCCTCCCCAAATTGAGCGCGTCGTTCTATCGCGACGTCGTCGCGCGCAATGCGATCGGCGCCTGATGGCGCGCGGCCGAAAGGCCGGGCGCCGGCCGGCTTCATTCATATCGCGCCGCTTGCCGTATCGGGATCGAAGCCTGCTCGAAGCCGGGATGCTTCCTGTCCATTGCCACAGTCGCGGCACCTTCATGCGCCAGATTCCGCGATGATTCGTGGTTCATGAACACACCGGCGGCGCCGACCATCAGCACAACATAAAACGCAAACATGCCGCCGACCCTTCTCCAGTAGAGATCGCAGTCGACGGGGGTAAGACTTTCGATAAACCGGCGCATGCTCGCCTCCTGAAGGGAACGAATACGCGCCGTATAGACTGCAACCAACGCCTGATATGTGACGCACGGCACAGATGCCGCATCAAAACGGAGAACCGGTGACCGGGGCCGAACTAAAAAAACTTCGCGAGGATCTCGGCGAGGCCATCGGCCGGCCGCTGGCTGTCGCCGACATGGCGAAGCTGTGCGGGCTGCCGGCCGCCGACGGCGCCACCACGATCCGCAAATGGGAAGTCACCGGCCCGAGCGGCCCCGTGGTCAAGCTGCTTCGCATCCTGGCGATGGCCAGCGATCGCTACCCGATCCTCGAGATGTTCAACGTGTTCGACCGCCACGACGTCCCGGAGAAGGAGCGGCCCGCGCGCCGGCAGGCGTTCCGCGAACAGATGCGCAGCGACGTACGGCGTCGCCTTGGTTAAGGGGCGGCCACCCGAAGCCCGCTGGGCTTCCGAAAATTAAGCCTTCCTTCAGCTTTGATTAGGCCTTCGTTAAGTACAGAAAACGTTTGTCTGCCAACAGGTTGGGTTCTCATTCGGCGTGACCGGCCAGTGACAGCATTTTATTCAAATGCTGGCTATCTGCGCGCCACGGATGGCGCCGGCACGCGGCGTCTCCGAACGATTTTGCCGGAGACCAGACCATGAAGAAATTCCTGCTTGCCACTGTGGCGCTCGCAGCCCTCGGCGCGCCGGCGCTCGGCGCCGATCTCGGCGCACGCCCGTACTACAACAAACCGCCGGCCTATGCCGCGCCGCTCTACAACTGGACCGGCTTCTATATCGGCGGTCACGTCGGCGGCGCGTTCAGCGGCAGCAATGCTTTCAACGGCCTCGTGCTCAGCGACTACAGCGCCCGCCTGCTGGGCGGCGTGCAGGCCGGCGCCGATTGGCAGTTCGCGCCGAACTGGCTCGTCGGCGCCGAGGGACAGTACTCCTGGCTCAGCCGCAACAATCTCAACGCGTTCTTCCCCGCCGGCCTCGCCTTCACCAGCGACCAACGTGCGCTGGCTTCGATCACCGCCCGTGTCGGCTATACCTGGGGCCCGGGTCTCGTCTACGTCAAAGGCGGCTACGCCTATTCCGATAACCGCGACACCCTGACGCTTGCAGGCGCGCCGGTCGCCTTCGCGCTCGATACCGACCATCGCAACGGCTACACCGTCGGCGCCGGCGTGGAATACATGATCACCCAGAACTGGTCGGCCAAGGGCGAGTATCAGTACTATAATTTCGGCGACACCCGCTTCGTGACGCCCGCCGTGCTGGTGCCGTTCGGCAGCTCCCACAATGACGAGCACGCGCTGAAGCTCGGCGTCAATTATCGCTTCAACTTCGGCGGCCCGGTCGTCGCGCGCTACTGACCGGCTACGACCATAACTTGCAGAAGGCCGGCTTTCACGCCGGCCTTTTTTGCGTTTTGGGGTCGTGGCGCGAACGCCCGTCCTGCAGCCGCGGCTTGATTCCGACTCGCGGAAAAACCCGGACCAAATCGAAAAAACTCCGCTTGAAAATCGCGTCAATCCGCCCCGTTTTCCCGACTTTATTAACCCGGTACCGCGATACTGCCGCCCGAGGATTCATCCAAGGGTAGTGCGCACGGGGCATCGGCAAATGGCGTTACAGTTCAGAATCGGCAAACCAAAACTCAAAGGCTACCGCTTTCCGCAGATGGGGGTCAGGGGCAGCCTGTTTGCCGCCTTCGCGGTCATCGCCAGCATGGCGATCGTGATCAGCGTCGGCGCCGGCTTCGTGTTTGGACAGCTCGGCGGCACCATGGTCGATCTGAGCGGGCGCGACATTCCCCGACTCGCCGCCAGCCTGCAATTGTCGGCGCAGAGCGCCAGCCTTGCCAGCCAGGGACCGGCGGTGCTCGCCGCGCGCAGCGAAGAGTCGCTGGCCGAACGCTCCAGGAAGATGAAGGAGACCCAGACGCTCGCGCTGCAAAAGCTCGGCGAGATCGTCGAACTGGGCGCCGACAAGGCCGTCGTCGCCGCTCTCACCGAGACCGTGAAGAACATCGATGACATGATCAAGAGCCTGGGCTCGGCCGCACGCGAGCGGCTCGACGTCGCGGCCTTGCATGAGAAGCAATATGACGCGCTGCGCAAGGCGCAGACCGACTTCGTCGCCGCCTCGAGCCCGGCGATGATGGACGCCGAGAGCCAGATCAACGCGATCCTGGGATCGGCCAATCTTTCCACCGACGACGCAACCGAGGCCGCGCGCACGGTCGAGCAGCTCGGCAATGTGATCGCCAGCACCAATTTGATGGCCTCCGACATGACGGCGGCGCTGACGGCCAATAACAGCGACGCGCTCGAGGCCATAGAGAAGGAATTCAAGCAGACCCAGGCGCGCGTCAAAGCGAACCTCGAACAACTGCCGAAGAATGCCGGCACCAAGGCGCTCAAGGAGGCGGCGCTGAAATTGCTGGCGCTGGGCGAGGGCAAGACCCGCGTCTTCAAGATCCGCCAGCAGGAACTCGACGCCGCCGATTACGGCGAGACCATCCTGGAAGAAACCCGCAAGCTCAATGTCGGCCTCGGCATCAGCGTGCAGCAGCTGGTCGACGGCGTGCAGAAGGAAACCGACGCGTCGACCTGGCAGGCGCGCCAGCAGATTGCTTTCGCCACCAAGGTGATGCTCGGGCTCGGCGTGCTGACGCTGGTCGGATCGATCCTGTTCGTCTGGCTCTATGTCGGCCGCAATATCCTGCGGCGGATCCGCAGCCTGCAACGCTCGATGCAGCTGTTGTCCGACGGCGACCTCGAATCGGAAATCTATCACAGCCATCAGCGCGACGAGATCGCGTCGATGGCCAACTCGCTGCAGGTGTTTCGCGAGAGCATGATCGAGGCCCGCGCGCTTACGGCCGATCAGGACAAGGATCGCACCGCCAAGGCCGAACGCACCTCGCGCATGGAGGCCCGGATCGTCGAATTCGAATCGACCGTCCGCAACGCGCTGGACAGTTTGCAGACTGCGGCCGGCTCGATGCAGACGACCGCGCAAAGCATGTCCGCGACCGCCGATCAGTCCAGCGCGCTGGTCAGCGCGGTGGCGTCGGCCGCCGAGGAAACCTCGGTCAACGTGCAAACTGTGTCGTCGGGCACCGAACAGCTCTCCTCCTCGATCTCCGAGATCGGCCGGCAGGTCGTCACCTCGGCGGAAATCGCCCGCAAGGCGGTGGAAGAAGCCGGCGCCACCGATGCCACCATGCAGGGCCTTGCCGACAACGCCGGGCGCATCAGCGTGGTGGTCGATCTGATCCAGACCATCGCCTCGCAGACCAATTTGCTGGCGCTCAACGCCACCATCGAAGCCGCGCGCGCCGGCGAAGCCGGCCGCGGATTCGCCGTGGTTGCTTCCGAAGTGAAGAGCCTCGCCAACCAGACCGCGAAGGCGACCGACGAAATCCGCCAGCAGATCGTCAGCATGCAGACGGTGACGACATCGGCGGTCGGCGCCATCAGGAACATCAGCAACACGATCAGCGAGATCAACGACGTCACCACCGCGATCGCGGCCGCCGTCGAGGAGCAGGGCGCGGCGACCCGCGAGATCGCGCGCAACATCCAGCATGCCGCCGGCGGCACCAGCGAGGTTTCCAGCAACATCGTGGGTGTCAGTAGCGCCTCGACGGAAGCCGGAACCGCCGCCAGCGAGGTGCTGAACGCCTCCGGCGCGCTGCGCCGCGAAGCCGAGGTGCTGCGCGCGGAGATCGACGCGTTCCTGGAAAATATCCGGGCGGCGTAGGGACCACGTCATTCCGGGATGGTCCGAAGGACCAGACCTCAGGTGCGCAATTGCGCACCGGGGAATCCCGAGATTCCGGGTTCGATGCGGAGCCTGTCATCGGGCCGCGCTTTGCGCGGACCCGGTGGCATCGCCCCGGAATGACGGCGGGGGTTTGCGGGCGCACGCCGTCCGCGACCCATGTGTTTTAAACAAACCCTCAATTGTTTTTCGGCTGGCGCCGCGCCGAATGTGCGGCTAAGTCGATACCATGCATTCGAAAACAGACAGCGTCCATTCCTCGGCCGAGGCACTTAGATACCCCTGGGAAAGCCACCCCGGCCACGACCAGGTCGTCGAGGTGATGCCGGGCGTGTTGTGGGTACGGCTGAAGCTGCCGTTCCGGCTCAATCACGTGAACATCTATCTGCTGGCCGATGGCGACGGCTGGACCATGGTGGATTCCGGATTCGGCAATGAGGAATCGATCGCGGCCTGGACCACGCTGTTCGACGGTCCGCTCAGGCATGTGAAGGTCTCCCGCCTGATCGTGACCCATTCGCATCCCGACCACGTCGGCCTTGCGGGCTGGATCGTCGAGCGCTTCGACTGCCCGCTTTATATGTCGCAGGTCGAGTACCTGCAGTCGGTCTATCACCAGAACCGTGGCACCGAAGAACGCAAGCTGGCGCAGCGGCTGTTCTTCCGCCGCCACGGCATGGACGAGAACCTGACCGACAAACTGCTCGGCCGCGGCCAGGATTATCTGAAGCGGGTGTCGGTGCTGCCGCCGGCCTATCGCCGCATCTCGCATGGCGACGAAATCTCGATCGGCGCGCGGCGCTTCAAGGTCATCACCGGGGGCGGCCATGCGCTCGACCAGGTGATGCTGTATTGCGCGGCCGACAAATTGTTCCTGTCGGCCGATCAGGTTCTGAGCAAGATCTCGCCCAATGTCAGCGTCTGGGCGGTCGAGCCCGACCAGAATTCGCTCGGCGAATACCTGGCCTCGCTGGCGAGCCTCACCACCACCCTGCCCTATGATTTGCTGGTGCTGCCCGGCCACGGCGTGCCGTTCTACGGCTTGAAAACCCGCATCAAGCAGCTGGCCGATCACCACGAGGACCGCTGCCGGCTGATCGCCGATGCCTGCCGGGAAATCCCGCAAACCTCGAAGGAACTGGTGCCGGTCGTGTTCCACAAGCACGTCCTCGACGTGCACCAGATGGGCTTTGCCGCCGGCGAACTGATCGCCCACGTCAATTACATGCTGGTCGAAGGACGCCTGACCTCGGAAGTGACCGACGGCGTGCTGCGCTTCCGGACGACGTGACGCCTTACGAGCGCGTCCTTCTCCTATCCGCGGTTCCCAACGTGGGTGATCTCGGAAAGCGACGCTTCGGCGCGGCGCTGGAAGATGACGGCGCCTTGACGCCGGGCAATGTCGAGGGCGGCCGCAAAGGCCAAGTGCGCCTCGTCCACATTGCCGCGATCAAGCGCTAGCAGGCACGCGCCGCGCAAGCGATAGATCTCCGGCAAATAGAAGCCAATGCCCGGCTCCTCTATCCCGGCGATGGCTCGATCGAGATGAGCGAGGCCATCCGCCGGTCGGCCAGCGGCCAGCAGCACTTCAGCGGCCAGGCCAAGATAATATTGTGGCAGCGGACCCACCCTTGTTGCATTGTCGATCTCGGCATCGATCAGCCGCGCGGAGTCGGCGACACCCGTTCCAATCGCGGTAGCCCAGCCGGCCAGCACCAGGCTGCCCGCGCGCCACGGCAACAGGCCGAATTTTTCCGCCAGCCCCGCCGCGCGATGCGCTGCGGCAAATGTGGCATCGCGATCAAACCCAAGCTGGTGGCCGATGCCGCTATTGTGGAGCCCATGAGCGAGGCTGTTGGGATGGTCGAGCATTTCGGCGAGGGCGACCGCCTGCGCGAGGCTTTGCCCTGCCTGTTGCCCCTCGCCCGCCAGCTGCAATGAGTTGCCGCACCGCGAATGCGCGCAAACGCCGGGATCGTGACCGCCGAATTGATGACCAAGGTGACGATGGCGCGCCATGTCATAGCGCTCGATACCATTCCGGCAACCGTCAATTCCGCCCATGACGTCGCCCTGGAAAAAAGCCGTCGACCACTGGCAATGGTGCGCCTCGAGTAACAGCTCGTCGTTGCCGGAGCGTTGCGCCAGCGTGACGAGTTCGCTTGCCCGGTCGCGCGCCAGCGCGGTCTTGCGCCTGAGATTGGCATTGATCCACAGGCCCCATTTGGCCTGGAATAACTTGGCGCCTTCACCCAATTTCTCGCCGATTTCGCTGGCCCTTGTGTAGGCATCCTCCACATCGACACTCTGCAGGCCGCGAACGACGACCAAGGCTGAGCCGAGCTTGAGCAGAAAATCCAGTTGTCGGCGCATCCCATCCTGGGTCGGTAATGCTTCGGCGAGTCTGAGACCCGTCGAGAAATGCGCGATCGCTTCCGGATAAGCCGAACGGCTCACGGCTTGATCGCCGGCCCGCATGCGATAGTCGCAGGCGGGCACCAACAGGCCGGCCTCGCCGAAATGATGCGCCAGCAAGTCCGGTTCGCTGGCGGCAATGCCGGCGAACTGCTCCTCGAGCGCTTTGGCGATGCGTTCGTGCCATTCGCGCCGACGCGCCAAAAGCAAACTCTCATAAGCGGCGTCCCGCACCAGCGCATGCTTGAAACTAAAGCTCCGTTCCAGACTGCGCTCCTCGGGAAAGACAATTCCCGCTGCAACCAGCTTCGCCAGCGTGGTCTCAAGTTCGCCGGCACTCCCGGGGGCAACCGCATCGAGCAGTGAAAAGGTGAATTGCCGGCCGATGACGGCGGCGATCTGAGCCACTTCGCGCGCTTCGCCAAGGCGGTCGAGACGGGCCATCAGCGAATCCTTGAGCGTCGTCGGCACCGCGCTGTCTTCGCTCGCCGATTCCATGACGCTCTTGGTCAACTCCTCGACGAACAGTGGGATGCCGTCAGTTTTAGCGACGATCGCAGCGACCGTTTCCACGGACAAGCCGTGCGCAGCGGCGACGCCGGCGACCAATTGCGTGCATTCCCCGCGTCCCAAACGACCGAGGGTCAACAGCGCCGCATGCGGCCGCGCCAGCCAGGGCGGTGTGAAATCCGGACGCGCGGTTACCAGCGCAAGCGCTCGCGTCTTGCCGAGACTGTCGGTCAGACGCATCATCATTTCAAGCGTGGTGGCGTCGATCCAATGCGCGTCCTCCAGCACGACGATCACCGGATGGCTCTCGCCCATACGAAGAAACTCGTCGACGATGAAGGCCAGTGTCGACGCCTTGCGTTGAGCTGGCGTCTGCGCCGGCGCTGCCTGGGCTGCAAGCGGGAGCGACATGAGATCGGCCAACAACGAAAGCGCTGCCGTGTCCGTAGCCGTCCGCCGCGCAAACAGGGCGCCAAGTTTCTCGATCCTTGTATTCGGCGCATCTGTTGCGGTGATGCGAGCAGCGCGATTGAGGTACTGGATCACCGGATAAAGCGCACTATCGCTGTGATAGGGTGAGCATTGCAAATTGATGCGTGCATAGGGCTCGCCGGCAAGCGCTTCATGCAGGGCCTCGATCGCGCGCGATTTTCCGATGCCCGCTTCGCCGATTACCGTGACAATCTGGCCTTCACCTTGCCGCGCCAGCTGCCAGCGTTCGAGCATTAACCCCATTTCATGGGCGCGGCCGATCAGTGGCAGATTCCGACCGGTGCGAATCGCGGCAAAACGGCTTTCGACCGACGCTGCACATCGCACGCGCCAGGCCGGCACCGGGCGAGCGAACCCTTTCAATTCGTGTTCGCCCGTGCGCTCGAGCTCAAACAGCCCACCCAGCAGATTCTGGGTCGCCTCACTGACGATAATGGTGTCAGGCCCGGCAAGCGCCTGCAGCCGTGCGGCAAGGTTGGGGGTTTCGCCAACAATGGTGCGCTCTTGCGCCGTGCCGATCCCAATGATTTCGCCGACCACGACGAGGCCGGTGGCGATGCCGATTCGGGCCTGCACCCGCGTATTGTCCGGCAATTCGATGCTGCCGGCTTCCGCCAGGATGCCGATGGCGGCGTGAACGGCGCGTTCCGCCGCATCCTCGAAGGCGCGGGGAAAACCGAAATAGGCCAGAACGCCATCGCCCATGAACTTGGCGACGTAGCCTCCGTATCTCCCGATCGCGCCGGCGGCCGCATCCTGATAACGCCGGATCAAACTCGCGAGCAGCTCGGGATCGACCTTACCTGACAGCGCTGTGGAGCCCACCATGTCGGCGAATAGGACCGTCACCTGACGCCGCTCAGCGTCACCCGGCCCTGAACCTTCGCGCTGGGAGGGCTTCGGTGGGGCGGCCTCATCGCCACGTCCGGCAATCGCCTTCAACAGCCTGCGGCGGTTGCCCAGCGATAGGCCAAGCTGTTCGAGATCGCCCTCACTCAGCTCGGGCAGGATATCGAGGTCGATGTCGTTCGCCTCGAATGCATCCGCATATTGCTCGAAATTGTGCCGGCGCAACCAGTCCCGAAGACCGCCCATGCGTGAGTCCCCCACACCACCCGCGAAGCGCAGACTGGCACATACATTCGAATTGTAGATCAGCCGGCGACGCAGAAGAAGCCAACTTGTGCACCTTCGAACGGGCCTCCGGCAAACCTTCTAATGTCCCGCCGGCGACGCAGTCCGGAAAATCGGGAAACCACGCCCCGAACGCCCCCTTCGGGCCGCGCTCCAGCACCGCCGGATAAAGCCGTCCTCGTCGCGCGGGACGGCAACGGGACCGATGGATCGGCAGGCCGAACTCCGCATCATCCGCGCGGCCTATTCGAGGCAGGTTCTGGCCGCCCCGCGCCGCGACGATCCGCGACGCGACGCCGCGCAGCCTGGTCTGTCGCTGCCGGCCGGCATCCTTGCTCGCGTCAATGGCTGGCTCGATTGAGCCAGCTTCCAATTCGGTGAAAATGGGCGCACGATCTTTCAATGCGAGTCCTCATGTCGCGGCGAGCGAACTTCCGGGTTCAAAAGCTGCGGCCGTGATGATCGCCGCGTCATCAACATATCCAAGGGGAGACCGCCATGGCCAAAGGCGAGCAAAAGAGCAATCGGGAAGCCAAGAAACCCAAGAAAGAGAAGATCAAGACCATTGCCGCGGCGCCAAGCCAGAAGACCGCGGGATGGCAGCCGAACGTCGGTACCGGCAAGAAGAAATAGCGGATTCCGCGCATTCCCAAGCGGTCATTCCGCCTCGAACGCCGCGATGAAGCGCATCAGAAACTCGCGAAAGACGGCCAGATCTTTCGGCGAGAAGGCGCCGAACACCCGTTGCTCGATCGGATCGACGCGCCGATGCGCGGCGTGGAGCGCCTCGCGTCCGACCTCGGTCATATGCAGCTCGAGCACGCTGGGATGCCGCGGGTGCGGTGATCGCGTGATCAGACCCTGCTGCTCCATGGTCTTGAGCAGAATCATCATGGCCTGCGGCGTAACCAGGCAGGCGCGCGCCAGCGTCGCCGCGGTGATCCCCGGCTGCCGGTCGAGTTCGAACAGCGCCACATATTGCGACGGGGTCAGGCCGACGGATTTCAACGCCGTGCTTTTGGTCCGGACCATCGCCTGCTCGGCGCGCTTGACCAGCATGCCAAGGCGCTCCGGCTCGGAAGACGGACGCGGCGAGGACTTGCCGTCGACGGCCTTGCGCGCGGAAGATCTGTGCCCGGGCAATTTGCCTTTGCGGTCTACTTCCACGGCACGATCGCCCCGCTGCGCACCACCGAGCCGAACGGGCCCGGTTCTTCCCGGCCGACATGGACGAGCTCGCCATAGAAGGATTCGTGTGGCGAGGGGTCGAGTGCGAGGTCCAGAAGCGGACCCGCGACCTGGTCCGGCTGCGGCGTGCCCGTGAGATCGAGCCAGGCGCGCGACGCTCCGGTATCGATCAGACCCGGCGAGATCGATGCGATCAGGATCCCGCGCCGCAAATCGTCGGCGCGGCGCTGGCCCGCGAGCACCCGCACGGCCGCGACCTGGCCGATCTTGGAGGGAATGTTGATCCAGGCCGGCCAGGCCTGTCCCGGCGCGCGGCCCGAGCGCACCGCGTCGCGCCAGCTGCAGACCGCGCGGTCGACGTCGTCGAGCGATTGCAGGTTTTCGAACCGTGGATGCAGCGCCGGCGCCAGCGCGCGCAGGCTGCCGGCCCGGCTTGCAACCACGAACAGCCGCCCGCCATCGCGCAGCAGCGGCGCGAAGCTGCGCAGCACATGCGTCGTGCCGAGATTGTTGGCCTCGACATAGTCATCGATCACGGCGCGCGGATCGTCGTCGGGCTGCACCCGCGCGTAATGATTGGAAAACACGATATCGACGCCGCCATGGCGCGAGACCAGCAGGTCCGCCAACCGTTCGACCGCCTCCAGCCTGGCGACATCGAGGACTTCGCCGCGCACCTCCGCCCTGGCGTTCGACAGACGCTGCACGGATTCGGCGACCCGGGCCGGGTCGCGTCCGGTCAAATACACGGTGTCGGTGGGCTCGAGCCGCTGCGCCAGCCCCTCCGCGAGCGAGAAGCCGAGATTGCGCGTCGCGCCGGTGATCAAAGCTATTCTATTCATAGCTTTATTGTTATCAATACATTGATAAGAGTCAAGGTCCACGAGGGACAATTTTCGACCGATCCGCACGACGCCGGCGCTTTCGATTTGATGTTCCGGCGATGTCTTCAGCCGTCGGGTGCGGCGGCCGCGGTCGGCACCGCATCAACCGAACGCATCACCCGCTAGCATGTTGATCGAGATCAACTTTTGTCGCGCCTCCGGTGCATTCCGGATCCCCGATCCCATGTGGGATTGCGCATAGACATCCAAGCTGGAAACGCTCTAAAAAGGCAGAGTTCTAAAAAGGCTGGCCGCTCCGGCCGGTTCCGCTCCGGGTCTTTCGATGGATTACAGCAAATTCTTCAGTGCCGCCCTCAATCGCCTGCATTATGAGCGGCGCTACCGGGTTTTCGCCGACCTCGAGCGGATCGCCGGCCGATTCCCGCATGCGGTCTGGCACTCGCCGAAAGGCAAGCGCGACGTCGTGATCTGGTGCTCCAACGACTATCTCGGCATGGGACAGCACCCCAAGGTGGTCGGCGCCATGGTCGAGACCGCGACCCGGGTCGGCACCGGCGCCGGCGGCACCCGCAACATCGCCGGCACCCACCATCCCCTCGTGCAGCTTGAAGCGGAACTCGCCGACCTCCACGGCAAGGAAGCCTCACTGCTGTTCACCTCGGGCTATGTCTCGAACCAGACCGGCATTTCGACTCTCGCCAAACTGATTCCGAACTGCCTGATCCTGTCGGATGCGCTCAACCACAATTCGATGATCGAAGGCGTCCGCCAGGCCGGCTGCGACCGCCAGATCTTCCGTCATAACGACATGGCGCATCTCGAACAGCTGTTGATCGCCGCGGGCCCGGACCGGCCCAAGCTGATCGCGTGCGAGAGCCTTTATTCGATGGACGGCGATGTCGCCCCGCTCGCCAGGATCTGCGATCTCGCCGAGAAATATGGCGCAATGACCTATGTCGATGAGGTCCATGCGGTCGGCATGTACGGCCCGCGCGGCGGCGGCATTGCCGAGCGCGACGGCGTCATGCACCGGATCGACGTGCTGGAAGGCACATTGGCAAAGGCGTTCGGCTGCCTCGGCGGCTATATCGCCGGCAATGCCGACATCATCGATGCCGTCCGCTCCTATGCGCCGGGCTTCATCTTCACCACAGCGCTGCCGCCCGCGATCTGCTCGGCCGCAACGGCTGCGATCCGCCACCTGAAGACCTCGAACTGGGAGCGCGAGCGCCACCAGGACCGCGCCGCCCGCGTCAAGGCGATCCTGACCGCCGCCGGCCTGCCCGTGATGTCGAGCGACACCCATATCGTGCCGCTGTTCGTCGGCGACCCCGAGAAGTGCAAGCGGGCGTCCGATATCCTGCTCGAGGAGCACGGCATCTACATCCAGCCGATCAACTATCCGACGGTCGCCAAGGGCACCGAGCGCTTAAGGATCACGCCGTCGCCCTACCACGATGACGGCCTGATCGACGGGCTCGCCGAGGCGCTGCTGCAGGTCTGGGAACGGCTCGGCCTGCCGCTGAAGCAAAAGTCGCTGGCGGCCGAATAACCTTAACCGCTCTCCCGGCCCGAAAATCGGAACCTGGACCGGCAGCGCACGATGCGCCGCCGGTCTGATCCGGCTATACTCCCGTCTTGCGACGGCGCAGCCGTCGCGCGCTAGGGAGACACGCAGCGATGCTGCACGACTGGGGCGTCATCGCCGCCGCATTCGCCTATATCGGGTTCCTGTTCTTCGTCGCCAGCCATGGCGACCGGCTGTCGTCGACCCAGCGTGGCCGCGCCAGCGGCCTGATCTATCCGTTGTCGCTGGCGATCTATTGCACCTCCTGGACCTTCTTCGGCTCGGTCGGCTTCGCCACCCGCACCAGCGTCGATTTCCTCGCGATCTATATCGGCCCGATTCTGATGATCGGGGTGTGCACGCCGCTGCTGCGCCGCGTGATCGCGCTGGCGAAATCGCAGAACATCACCTCGATCGCCGACTTCATCGGCGCGCGCTACGGCAAGAGCCAGGCGGTGGCCGCGACCGTCGCCATGATCGCGATCATCGGCTCGGTTCCCTATATCGCGCTGCAACTCAAGGCGACGGCTTCCTCGCTCGAGACCATCCTGAGCGAGGACGAGGCGTTCTCCTCCATCCCGATCATCGGTGACATCGCACTGGTCGTGACGCTCGCCATGGCGGTGTTCGCGGTGCTGTTCGGCACCCGCCAGACCGACGCCACCGAGCACCAGCACGGCCTGATGCTGGCGGTCGCCACCGAATCCATCGTCAAGCTGGTGGCGTTCATCGCCGCCGGCGCCTTCGTCACCTTCTGGATGTTCTCGCCGCATGAACTGGTCGAACGCGCGATGAAGACGCCCGAAGCGGTGCGCGCGATCAACTATGTGCCCTCGATCGGCAATTTCCTGATCATGACGCTGCTGTCGTTTTGCGCGATCATGCTGCTGCCGCGCCAGTTCCATGTCAGCGTGGTGGAGAATTCCAACAGCGCCGAGGTCAGCCGGGCGCGCTGGCTGTTCCCGCTCTATCTGGTCGCCATCAACCTGTTCGTGATTCCGATCGCGATCGCGGGCCTTATCATCTTCCCGTTCGGCGCTGTTAACAGCGACATGTACGTTTTGGCGCTGCCGATCGAGGGGAATTCGCCGTTGCTCAGCGTCGGCGTCTTCATCGGCGGGCTGTCGGCATCGACCGCGATGGTGATCGTGGAATGTGTCGCCCTGTCGATCATGGTCTCCAACGACATCGTGCTTCCGTTGGTGCTGCCGCGCAGCGGGGAGATCCATACGGCGCAGAAGGACTTTGGCAACTTCCTGCTCAAGGTGCGCCGCTTTGCGATCTTCGCCATCATGGTGATGGCGTATTTCTACTATCGCGCGCTCGGCAATACCCAGTTGGTGGCGATCGGCCTGCTGTCGTTCGCAGCGGTTGCGCAGCTCGCACCGGCGTTTTTCGGCGGCCTGATCTGGCGTGGTGGCACCGCACGGGGTGCCATGGCCGGCATGCTGGTCGGGTTCGCAATGTGGCTCTACACGCTGTTCATCCCGAGCTTTCTGGAAACCTCTACCGCCGGCCTGATGCTGCTGCAGCACGGCCCGTTCGGCATCGAGGCGCTGCGTCCGCAGGCGCTGTTCGGCGCCGAGCTGCCGCCCTTGCTGCACGGCGTGCTGTGGTCGCTCTCGCTCAACATCCTGACCTATGTCGTGCTGTCGCTGGCGCGCCTGCCGTCATCGATCGAACGGCTGCAGGCCGACCTGTTCGTGCCGAACACGCTGACGCCGATCGCGCCGACGTTCCGCCGCTGGCGCTCCACCGTGACCGTGCAGGACATCCAGAGCACGGTGGCGCAATATCTCGGCCCCGACCGCGCGGCCCATGCGTTCGAGGCCTTTGCCGCCGCGCACCCGGGCAACCTCGACCCGGCGGCGCCCGCCGATTTCGAACTGCTGCAGCACGCCGAACGCCTGATCGCGTCCTCGATCGGAGCGGCCTCCTCGCGCCTGGTGATGTCGCTGTTGCTGCGCAAGCGCACCGTCTCCGCCAAGGCCGCGCTCAAGCTGCTCGACGATTCCCACGCCGCGCTGCATTTCAACCGCGAGATCCTGCAGACCGCGCTGAACCATGTGCGCCAGGGCATCGCGGTGTTCGACGCCGATCTGCAGCTGATCTGCTCGAACCGGCAGTTCGGTGAAATTCTGGCACTGCCGCCGCACCTGGTGCAACTCGGAATTCCCTTGCAGGAAATCCTCGAATTCATGGCCGCCGTCAGCGCGTCCGGCTTCGGCGACAGCGACAGTTTGATGCGCCGGCTGGCCGCCTACACCACCGAAGGCGAGCCCTATCTGGAGCGGCTTCCCGATCGCCATATGGTGATCGAGGTCCGCTCCAACCGGATGCCGGGCGGCGGGCTTGTCATCACCTTCTCCGACGTCACGCCGAGCTTCGAGGCGGCCGAGGCGCTGGAGCGGTCCAATGCGACGCTGGAAAAGCGCGTGCGCGACCGCACCGAGGAGCTCACCCGCCTGAATTCCGAGCTGGCGCTCGCCAAGAGCACCGCCGAGGACGCCAATATCTCCAAAACGCGGTTTCTGGCCGCCGCCAGTCACGACATCCTACAACCGCTCAATGCCGCGCGGCTCTATGTGACGAGCCTGGTCGAGCGCCAGAGCGGCGGTGAGGATTCGCGGCTGGTCGAGAACATCGACGACTCGCTGGAGGCGATCGAGGAAATCCTCGGCGCGCTGCTGGATATTTCCAGGCTCGACGCCGGCGCCATGACGACCTCGATCACGAGCTTCAAGATGGCTGATCTGATGCGCTCGCTCGAGATCGAATTCGCGCCGATTGCGCGGGCCAAGGGGCTGAAGCTGAGCTTCGTGCCCTGCTCGCTGCCGGTGGAATCCGATCGCCTGCTGCTGCGGCGGCTGCTGCAGAACTTCATCTCCAACGCCATCAAGTACACCCCGCGCGGGCGCGTGCTGGTCGGCTGCCGCCGCCGCGGTCAGTCCCTGCAGGTCGGCGTCTACGACACCGGCGTCGGCATTCCCGTCCTCAAGCGCGGCGAGATATTCAAGGAGTTCCACCGTCTCGAGCAGGGTGCGCGGATCGCGCGCGGCCTGGGGCTCGGGCTCTCGATCGTCGAACGGCTCGCCCGTGTGCTCAACCACGGCATCGCGCTCGACGCCAATGCCAGCGGCGGCTCGGTGTTCTCGGTCACGGTGCCGACTGCAAAGGCGGTCAACTACACGGCGGCCGTCACCAGCGCGACGCCGCTGTCCAAGACGCCGATGAGCGGCTCGCTGATCGTGTGCATCGAGAACGACGCGGCGATCCTCGACGGCATGAAGACGCTGCTGACCGCCTGGAACGCCGAGGTGATCGCGGTCGCCGATCCCGAAGCCGCGATCGCGGCGATCGAAACCGCCGGCCGGCGCGTCACCGGCCTGTTGGTCGACTACCATCTCGACCGCGGCAACGGCGTCGCCGCGATCCGCGACATCCGCCGCCGCTTTGGCGACACCATTCCGGCGATCCTGATCACGGCCGACCGCAGCCCGCATGTCCACGCCGCCGCGCGCGAGGAAAAGATCGCGGTGCTCAACAAGCCGGTCAAGCCGGCATCGCTGCGCGCGCTGATCGGACAATGGCGCGCCCAGCAGATGGTGGTGGCGGCGGCGGAGTAGTTAGCCGGTCGGCGTGGCTTCCTAAGGCGAAGGGGTGCCCTGGCGCCACTGGCCGCCGGAGATTTTCGCCGCTGCGATCACGGCCTGGGTCCGGCTTTCGACGCCGAGCTTCTGCAGGATCGCCGAGACATGCGCCTTGATGGTCGCCTCGGAGACGCCGAGCTCATAGGCGATCTGCTTGTTGAGCAGCCCCTCCGACAGCATCATCAGCACCCGCACCTGCTGCGGGGTCAGCGTCACCAGCCGGTCGCGCAGCCGCGTCATATCCGGATCGTTGGCCGCTGTGAGGTCGGTGTCCTGCGGGACCCAGACGTCGCCATCCATCACCTTCATGATCGCGTCGCGCAGCGTCTCGACCCCGAAGCGTTTTGGAATGAAGCCGGAGGCGCCGAAATCGAGCGATCGGCGGATCGTGCCGGCGTCGTCGCTGGCGGAAACGATCACCACCGGGATCGCTGGATACTGCGCGCGCAGGTAAATCAGACCGGAGAAGCCCGAGATCCCCGGCATGGTCAGATCGAGCAGGATCAAATCGACGTCGGAATCCTGTTCCAGGAGCGCGGTGAGATCGTCGAACGACCCGGCTTCGCTGATGACGGCCGAGCGCACGACGCTCGCCACTGCCTGCCGCAACGCGTCGCGGAACAATGGATGGTCATCGGCGATGACGAGGTGGGTACTGGCAGCGGTCGGCATTCGTTTCTCGCAAAGGGCCTGCAGCAGACCCGGATCGCTTTGTCTCCTGCCGGGCCGTCGTGTGCAAGCGCCCAATCCTATCACATCTCAAAGCAGTTAACCCGCGCGGTTGTGCGCTGCAATACCAGGCGCTCCCCCCGCATTGATCCAGCGCAAACACGAGGCTTCGGTGGACGAAAAGCGAAAGGGCCAAAAGTCGTATTGGGGCGGGTTTCACAGCGATGTTACCTTAACTCCGGAGCCTGCGCTCAATCCGGCCAAGATCGGCGCACGGGCAAGCTTGGCATCAATGCTTTCGGGGAGCGAACCAAAATGTCTACCATGACTGCAACTTCAGCCAGGACCGGAGGAATGACCAAGGACGAACGTTTCGTCATTCTGGCTTCCTCGCTCGGCACCGTCTTCGAATGGTACGATTTCTACCTGTACGGATCGCTCGCCCCGATCATCGGCGCGCAGTTCTTTTCGGACTATCCGCCGGCGACGCGCGACATCTTCGCGCTGCTCGCCTTCGCCGCCGGCTTCCTGGTGCGCCCGTTCGGCGCCATCGTGTTCGGCCGCATCGGCGACATCGTCGGCCGCAAATACACCTTCCTCGTCACCATTCTGATCATGGGCCTTTCGACCTTCATCGTCGGCCTGTTGCCCAACGCCAAGACCATCGGGTTTGCCGCCCCGGTCATCCTGATCGCGTTGCGCCTCCTGCAAGGTCTCGCGCTCGGCGGCGAGTATGGTGGTGCGGCGACCTACGTGGCCGAGCATGCCCCGGATGGCAAGCGCGGCTATTACACGTCATTCATCCAGACCACGGCGACGCTCGGCCTGTTCCTGTCGCTGCTGGTGATCCTGTTCACGCGTTCCGCACTCGGCGAACCTGAATTCGCCGCCTGGGGCTGGCGCATTCCGTTCCTGGTCTCGGTCGTCTTGCTGGGCGTTTCGGTCTGGATCCGGCTGCGCCTGAATGAATCGCCGATTTTCCAGAAGATGAAGGACGAGGGCAAGAGCTCGAAGGCTCCGTTGACCGAAGCCTTCGCCAACTGGAGCAATGCCAAGATCGTCATCCTGGCGCTGCTCGGCGGCACCATGGGTCAGGGCGTGGTCTGGTATACCGGCCAGTTCTACGCGCTGTTCTTCCTGCAATCGATCCTCAAGGTCGACGGCTACACCGCCAACCTTCTGATCGCGTGGTCGCTGTTGTTCGGCACCGGCTTCTTCGTCGTGTTCGGCGCCCTGTCCGACAAGATCGGCCGCAAGCCGATCATTCTGGCGGGCTGCCTGATCGCGGCGCTGACCTTCTTCCCGATCTTCCGGCTGATCACCACCAACGCCAACCCGGCGCTGGAAAAGGCGATCGAAGCCACCAAGGTCGAGGTCGTCGCCGATCCCGCGGGCTGCGGCGATCTGTTCAACCCGGTCGGCACCCGCGTCTTCACCGCGCCGTGCGACACCGCCCGCGCCTTCCTCGCGTCGTCGTCGGTCAAGTATTCGACCACGTACGTCGCCGCAGGCTCCGGCGTGAAGGTGATGGTGAACGGCAAGGAAGTGGCCTACCCCGACGCGAAGGCCGGTAACCCGGCCGTCGCCGCAGCGGTTGCCGCCGCCGGCTATCCCAAGGCGGGGGACGCCGGCATCGTGAAGATGTCGAACCCGTTCGACATCTTCCGTCCGCAGGTTCTGGCGATCATCGGACTGCTGTTCATCCTGGTGATCTTCGTCACCATGGTGTACGGGCCGATCGCGGCGATGCTGGTCGAACTGTTCCCGACCAAGATCCGCTACACCTCGATGTCGCTGCCCTATCACATCGGCAACGGCTGGTTCGGCGGCTTGCTGCCCGCGACCGCGTTCGCGATCGTGGCGTCCACCGGCGATATCTATGCCGGTCTTTGGTATCCGATCATCTTCGCGTCAATCACTGCTGTCGTCGGCTTCTTCTTCCTGCCGGAGACCAAGGACGTCGATATCAAGACCAACTGACGGTCTCGGTTGCGGCGACAGCCGCCCGGACCGGACATGTCCAACAAACCGGCCGCGGATCGCTCCGCGGCCGGTTTTGTTTTCAGCCGACGCTTCCGATGAACTGCAGCACGATTTCGCGCCGATGCGCCCGCGTGCGATGCTCGAGCAGATAGATCGCCTGCCAGGTGCCGAGCGCGAGTTCGCCCGCCAGCACCGGAACCTGCAGCGAGGTCGCCGTCAGCATGGCCTTGATATGCGCCGGCATGTCGTCGGGACCCTCGGCGTCATGCGTCCATCCGGCATTCTCCGGTGCCAGGCGGTGCAGCGCCGTCTTCAAATCGTCGAGCACCGACGGGTCGGCATTTTCCTGGATCGTCAGCGACGCCGAGGTATGGCGAATGAACAGCGTCACCGCGCCTTCGCGCGCACCGGCGTCCGCCACGAATTTCGCGATCTCGGCGGTGAGGTTGGTGAAGCCGGCCCCTCGCGTCTGCACCGCGAGCAGCGACGAGACGATGGCAGGTGCTGCGATCGCGGATGGCGGCGTGCGGGAGAGTGATTTGGGTGCGGTCATAAACTCCTTCTCTCCGTCGTCCCTGCGAAAGCATTGCGAAAGCAGGGACCCATACTCCGCGGCCTCTCGTGTTTGGGAGGAAGGAGTTGATACCTTCTGCGACAACCAACGGCGGTGATTATGGGTTCCTGCTTTCGCAGGAACGACAGCTGCAAAGCCCCGTCAAATCTTGCCGTTGATGTCCCTCTGCATCCGGTTGGCCATCTCGATCAAACGCCGCCAGGCCCGCTCCAGGAACGACATCATGCGATCCATGTCGCGATCGCTCGGCAGCGGGATCTCGATCTTGCGCTCGCCCTCGGCGACTTTCGGCTCCGCCTTCCGCAGCGAATCCGATTTCGGCTGGGATTCATCTTTCGGCAGCGCGTCGCTTTTCGGCAGCGGCTCCTCGATCTTGCCGGTAATCGTCGGCTCGCGCGCCGCCAGTTCGGCCTTGAGCTTGTCATTGTCGGCCTGCAGCCGGCCGATTTCCGCATCGAGCGCGGCGCGCTCATCGGGCACGGCGTAGCAGGCCCAGCCCGCGCCGGAATTGTTGCAGGTCGAAACGGTGCCGGTTCGCGTATCGAGCCGGAGCACGCCGTCGGCCGTCGGCGACAGCGCATAGCGGCCGTTCTCGGTGTCCGGCGCCGCCTGCGCGACCGCGCCTGCCGCGCCGCCGAGACAAACCGCCAGCGCGGCAAGGCCAGGGAAAGAGGAGAATTTCGAGGACGACGTCGCTGTGCTCATGAGCTTGCTCCCAGGACGGTTCCGGTACCTCAGTCCGATAGCGTTTTCGAGCGAAAGCCTGCCCCGGACTTGATCCGGGGTGGGTACCGGTTCGCATAGCAATCAAGCCTGCGCAGATTGCGTAACCTTATCTGCGGTAGAAAACGCGTCAAAACAAAACGCTATACCTGTGACCTATAGGGCGCGCGGCCGGACTTCAACGCGTCTGCCAGCAATTCGATCCGATCCTGTCCCCAGAATACCTCGCCGTCGAGCACATAGACCGGCGAGCCGAACACGTCCGACGCCAGCGCATCCTGGCGGTTCTGCTCATAGGCCGCGCTGATCTCCTCGGACTGCGAACGCTCGACCAATTGCCGGCCGGGAAGCCCGGATTCGTCGGCCAGTTGGACGATGGTAGCGGGATCGGCGAGATTGAGCTGATCCTCCCAGACGCCGGCAAAGGCCCGCCGCAAATATCGATCGGGGTCGTGACCGGCCTCGAGGGCCGCGATCACCACGCCATCGGCAAGCCGGGCGTTGAACGGCCAATTCGCCGGCTGCAGATGGAATTTCAGGCCGCGCTTGTCGCGCCAGCGCTGCAGTTCGACCATCCGATAGCGCTGCCGCACCGGGTGGCGCTTCATCAGCGGCAGCCCGCCGGTCTCCGAGAACAGATCGACCAGCACCACCGGTTTGTAATTCACCTTGAGATCGTAGGCACTTACGAGGTCGCGAAAAAAATTATGCCCGATATAGGCCCAGGGAGATTGAAACGAGAAATAATAGTCGACCTGACGCGACATGCGGGCTCCGGGAAGAAGGATTTGAGGTGCGCGGGCGCATCCCAACAGACCCGTCTGAGCCGCGCAAGATTGATCCGTGCCGAATTAGCTGCTGCACTGCGATGACGGGTCTACAGCGCAGTGGAATATCTCCAAATAAATCAAGTTAAATCAATGCGCTAACTGGTTACGGCGCAATCTTGACTTGATTAGACGCGGTAAGTATGGTCCGCGCGGCTTTTAAGGGTGACGGGGCAATTTCCATCCACCGCGGCATCGTTTAGTCTGCAGCATGGCTGAAGACACCAACGACGGCGCAAATGGAAATCGCGATCAATCGTCCTCCGACGAAGCCGCGTTTTCCGCAAGGCTCGGAAGTCTCGACAACCGGTTGTCCGAAATTCGGGACAGCCGCAAAATCGGGACTGACCAACCCGGAACTGAGAGCGGCGACAGGGCTGCCAGGGCTTCCGCCATGGCGCTCGGTTTCCGCCTCTCCTCGGAGTTGGTCGCGGGTGTTGCCGTCGGAGCAGGGATTGGCTGGGGTTTCGACCGTTTGTTGTCGACATCGCCGTTCGGTTTCATCGTGTTTTTGCTGCTCGGCTTCGTCGCCGGCGTGGTCAACGTGGTGAGATCCGCAGGCGTAGCTTCAGGCAGGCGCTGAGCACTGACGGGAAGTCACGACATTTGAAATTCGATTGCCGGCCGAAGTGCCGGAGGACCAAGAGCCGCGCGGATGAAAATCGACCCGATCCACCAGTTCAATATCGAGCCGCTGTTCACGATCGGCCACATCGGCAATCAGACGATCGCGTTCACGAACTCGTCGCTCTACATGTTCGTCGCGGTGGCGTTGATCTCGATCCTGATGATCGGTGGCGTCTCGGGGCGGCAACTGGTGCCGGGGCGGTTCCAGTCGATGGCCGAAATCTCCTACGAGTTCGTCGCCGGCACGATTCGCAGCACTGCCGGCGCGGAGGGCATGAAGTTCTTCCCGCTGATCTTCTCGCTGTTCATGTTCATCTGCGTTTCGAACCTCGTGGGCATCATTCCCTATACCTTCACGATTTCGAGCCACATCATCGTCACCGTGGCGCTGGCGCTGCTGGTGTTTCTCACCGTGCTGATCTACGGCGTCTACAAGAACGGCCTGAAATTCTTCAAGATTTTCGTGCCGTCCGGTGTTCCCATCTACATTCTGCCGCTGGTCATGTTCATCGAAATCCTGTCGTTCTTCCTGCGGCCGGTCTCGCACAGCGTCCGTCTGTTCGCCAACATGCTGGCCGGCCACATCGCGCTGAAGGTGTTCGCGGGCTTCGTCGCGATGCTCGGCGTCTCGCTCGGCGCGCTCGGCTGGGTCGGCGGCGTGATGCCGCTGGCGCTCACGGTTGCACTCACCGCGCTCGAGCTCCTGGTCGCGTTCCTGCAGGCCTATGTGTTCGCGATCCTCACCTGCATCTACCTCAACGACGCCCTTCATCCGGGACACTAAGCGGTCCCGGGAATTCCCACCCACCACCCTTTGTCTTTCTTCCCAAGGAGCTAAAAATGGAACCGGCAGCAGCTAAACTTATCGGCGCGGGCATCGCATGCATCGGCATGGGCGGTGCGGGCGTCGGCGTGGGCATCATCTTCGGCAACTACCTTGCCGCAGCCGTGCGCAATCCCTCCGCAGCCCAGGGCCAGTTCGGCAACCTGATCTTCGGCTTCGCCGTGACCGAAGCCCTCGGCATCTTCTCGCTGCTGATCGCACTGCTGCTGCTGTTCGTCCCGCTCTGAGCGGAATCCCTTCGCGCCGCCGCTCGTCGGCGGCGCGCCTGACAGCAACAGGAGAACTCCATGGCTGAGAGTCATGGCGAGGCAAAAGGCCAGAATACCGGCGCCCATACCGAGGCGGATGGTGGACATCATGGCGGCGGGTTCCCGCCGTTCGATTCCTCCACCTTCGCGTCCCAATTGGTGTCGCTCGTCATCGCCTTCGTCGCGCTTTATCTGATCGTCTCACGCATCGCGCTGCCGCGGGTCGGCAGCGTCATCGATGCGCGGCAGGATGCGATCGAGGGCGATCTGGCGGCAGCGCAGAAGCTGAAGGACGAGTCCGACGCGGCGCTGAAGGCCTACGAAAGCGAACTGGCGGCCGCGCGCTCCCGCGCCCAAGCCATCGGCAACGAGACCCGCGAGAAGTTGAACGCGGCCTCTGAAGCCGAGCGCAAGACGCTCGAAGACCAGCTTTCCGCCAAGCTCGCCCAGGCCGAGAAAACCATCGCGGCAACCCGCGAGACCGCGATGAGCAATGTTCGCGGCATCGCGGCCGATGCGGCCGCGGCCATCGTGCAGCGGCTGACCGGCGTACTGCCCGACGGCAGCGCGGTGAACAGCGCCGTCGACGCTTCGTTGAAGGGATAGTCCGATGTTCTACGAACCGGAAACCTGGGTCGCGATCGCGTTCGTCATCCTGATGATCGTGTTTGCCTATCTTGGTGTCCACAAGACGGTGCTGAAGGCGCTGGACCACCGCGCCGAACGCATCAGGGCCGAGCTCGACGACGCCCGCCGCCTCAAGGAAGAAGCCGCAAAGCTGCTCGCGGAATACAAGACCAGGCGGGCCAGCGCCGAACGCGAGGCCGGAGAGATCATCTCGAACGCCAAGGCCGAGGCCGAACGCATCGCGGTGGAAGCCAAGGCCAAGATGGAGGATTTTGTCGCCCGGCGCACCAAGACCGCCGAGAGCAAGATCGCGCTGGCCGAAGCGCAGGCGATCGCCGATGTCCGTTCGGCGGCGGCCAATGCCGCGGTGGCGGCGGCCTCGACCATCCTGTCGCAGTCGGTCAAGGGCCCGGTGGCCGATGACCTGCTGGCCAAGGGCATCGCCGAGGTTCGCGCCAAGCTGAACTGATCGGTCTCACCTGATACAAAAAGCCGGCGCGAGTTCATCGCGCCGGCTTTTTTTTGTTCACTTTTTCTTCGTCGCCCGCGGCTTCGGTTCCGGCTTCAGGGCCTGCGGGTCGAATCCGATATAGAAGATGTAGGTGTCGCCGACCGCGACCGACGGCGCCGGATATACCAGGTCGTCGGCGACCAGCGTGAACGGTTCGCTGCCCGATTCCGACATCCCGACCGTGGTCTGGTAGACCTTGGTGGCGATGGTCTTTTCCGACACGCCGCCCTGCACCACGGCAACGCGCAGCGGAATCTGGACCGAGGTCGGGGCACCTGCCGGGCCGGCGATAACGCGGCCCTGGATCCCGACCCGCGCGGTGATCTCACCGCCATTGATCTGGCATTCGCGGGCGGTCTTGGTGATGGTCGCCTGAAACTTGAGATCGTTGCCGATCGGCTGCTTGCCGGGCGCCGCCACCGCATAGGTCGAGGCGCCGGCGCGGATCTTCACGTCCGGGCAGAACAGGCCGGACTGGTCGACGTTGTCGGACTTGTCGGACCCCGGTGCCGCCGGCGTGTTGGGCGCCGGCTCGTCCGACTTGCCGCCGAACAGGCTCTTGAAGCGATCGCTGAGCGATTGCGCAGCCACAGGCTGAGCCAGCAGGCTGCAGCCGAGCGCGGCCGCTATCACGACCTTGACCAAACGATTGTCACCCATGCGACGTCCCTGACATCATCCGACCGTCTTCCAAGGCCGCCTTATAACAGCGCAATGGCGGCGAACCCAAGGCACTTAAAGTCAAGGCGCATGGAGGCACATCAGGGCGCTTCGAGAAGACTCGAGTTAAGCTTTAGCCGCGGAAATCCTCGTGCAACAGGCCGAACAGCAGATGATCCTGCCAGACCCCGTTGATGCAGAGATAGCGCCGCGCCAAGCCCTCGCGGGTAAAGCCGCATTTCTCCAGCACCCGGATCGAGGGCGTATTGGAGGGAATGCAGGCGGCCTCGATGCGGTGCAGATTGAGTTCGCCGAACAGCGACGGCAGCAATACGCGCAGCGCCGTCGTCATATGGCCGCGATGGGCATGGGGCTGGCCGACCCAATAGCCGATGGTGCCGGCCTGCACGATGCCGCGGCGGACATTGGCGAGTGTAATGCCGCCGATCATCATGCCGTCCGATTCGCGGAAGATGATGAACGGATAGGACCGGTCGGCGGCGATGTCTTCGGCATAGCGGCGCAGGCGGCGCCGGAAACCGGCGCGGGTGAGATCGTCGGACGGCCAGATCGGCTCCCACGGCGTCAGATAGGCACGGCTATGTTCGCGAAGCTGCGCCCATTGCAGGAAATCCGACATCTGCGGTGCGCGCAGCAACAGACCGTGCCCGCGTGGCATCAGTGCCGCCGGTCCGCTGGATGGCAAACGAAACAGGGCCATGCCTGAAACTCCCCAGCCCGCATCCGGTCGCAGGGCGCCTGCCCTCAATGCAGGAGCGTTTTCGCCTTCGACCGGGTCAATCCTTCCGCAAAAGACACCGCCGTGTCCAGACCCCTTCCACTGCCAAGGGCGACAACCGCCGGCCGGCTGCGCGACAACAGGCCCCGAGCGGCGTCGCGGGTCGATTCCACACTGACCGCGTCGATCCGCGCGACCAGTTCCTCCACCGTCAGCGGCCGGCCATAGGCCAGCATGTGGCGCGCCAGCTGCTCGGCGCGGGAGGAACAGCTCTCCAGTGCCATCAGCAGCCCCGCCTTCATCTGCGCCTTGGCGCGGGCGATCTCGGCTTCGGTCAGGGTTTCGACGGCGTCGTTGATGACGTCGACGATCACTTCCATCATCTCCGGCGCGTCAGCCGGATCGGTGCCGGTATAGAGGCCGAAAAAGCCGGTATCGGTATAGGGCGCGTGGAACGTGTAGATCGAGTAGCACAGGCCGCGCTTTTCACGCACTTCCTGGAACAGCCGCGACGACATCCCGCCACCCAGCGTGTTGGTGAAGACCTGGAGCGAGAACAGCGACAGATCGGTCTGCGGGACACCCTCGAGCGCCAGCGTCAGATGCGCCTGTTCGAGATCGCGATGCACCACGCGCGAACCGCCCTTGCCGAACATCGCCGCCTGCGGTTTCGGCGCGGGCGTGCCTTCAAAACTGGCAAAGCGCTGCGTCGCTTCCTCGACGACGCGCTTGTGATCCACGGCACCCGCCGCCGCCACCACCATGTCGGGGCCGCGATAATGCGTCGTCAGGTAACTGCGCAGCATGTCGCGATCGAATTTCTTCAGCGTCTTGGCGGTGCCGAGCAGCGAGCGCCCCATCGGCTGGTCCGGATAGCAGAGCTCGTTGAGATGCTCGAACACGACGTCGTCGGGCGTGTCCTGCGCCGCCCCGATCTCCTGCACGATGACGCTCTTCTCGCGCTCCAGTTCGTCCGGCACGAAGGAGGGATTGGCGAGGATGTCGGACAGCACGTCGAGCGCCAGCGGCACGTCGGCCTTCATCACCCGCGCGTAATAGGCCGTGGTCTCGGTCGAGGTGCCGGCGTTGAGATCGCCGCCGACTGCCTCGATCTCCTCGACGATCTCGCGCGAGGAGCGCCGCGCGGTGCCCTTGAACGCCATGTGCTCGAGGAGATGCGAGATGCCGTGCTCGTTGGGCTTTTCGTCGCGGCCGCCAACCCCGGTCCAGACGCCGAGTGCGGCGGTCTCCAGATGCGGCATGGTGTCGGTGACGATGGTAAGGCCGGACGCCAGTTTGGTAACGTCGACGCTCATCCGGCAACTCCCTGCTTGGCGGCACGGCTGACCGAGCGGACGAATCGCTCGACTGCCGCCGAATCGTTTTTCATCACCGTGACGTGTTCGGATTTGGTCATCAGGCCATCGAGCCAGGCCGGCAGTTGCGGCCGCACGCCGCAGGCGGCTTCGACCGCATCGGGGAATTTCGCCGGGTGCGCGGTCGACAGCACGATGTTGGGTATCCTAGAATCGGAACTGTCGCGATCGGCCACTGCCAGCGCGACCGCGGTATGGGGATCGACGAGATCGCCGGCCTCGCGCCAGGCGGCGCGAATCGCGGCTGCCGTTTCGGTCTCGTCGGCGCGGCCGGCGTCGAATTCCTCGCGGATCGCGGCCAATGTCGCGTCCGGCAGCACAAAGCGGCTGGATTGCTTCAGCGACGCCATCAGCCGGCGCACGCTGTCGGCGTCGCGGCGGCTTGCCTCGAACAACAGCCGCTCGAAATTCGAGGAGATCTGGATGTCCATCGACGGCGACGCGGTGGCGTGGACCTCGCGCACTTCGTAGATGCCGGTCTTGAGCGTGCGCGCCAGGATATCGTTGACGTTGGCGGCGATCCGCAGGGTTCGCACCGGCAGGCCCATTCGCTTGGCGACATAGCCCGCAAAAATATCGCCGAAATTTCCGGTCGGCACGGTGAAGTCCACCGTCCGCGCCGGGGCGCCGAGCGCGACCGCTGACGTGAAGTAGTAGACGACCTGCGCCACGATGCGCGCCCAGTTGATCGAATTGACGCCGGAGAGCGAGACCGCATCGCGAAAGCCGTGATGGTTGAACAGCGCCTTCACGATCGCCTGGCAATCGTCAAAGGTGCCCTCGATGGCGAGCGCATGCACGTTGGCGGCGCCCGATGTCGTCATCATCCGCCGCTGCACGTCGGAAATGCGGCCATTCGGAAACAGCACGATCAGGTCGACATTATCGAGACCGGCAAACGCATCGACCGCAGCCCCCCCGGTATCGCCCGAGGTGGCGACCACGATGGTGGTACGCTGCGCGCGCCTGGCCAGCACGTGATCCATCAGCCGCGAGATCAGCTGCATCGCGACGTCCTTGAAGGCGAGCGTCGGACCATGGAACAGTTCCAGCACGAACTGGCTGGCGCCGGTCTGCCGGAGCGGCACCACGGCGGGATGGCGGAAGGTGGCGTAGGCCTCGTTGGCCATGCGGCCGAGATCGGCGTCGGAAATCTCACCGCCGGCGAACGGCCGGATCACATCGACCGCAACCTCCCAATAGGGCCGGCCGAAAAATCCGGCGATGGTCTGGTGCGAGAGCTGCGGCCACACCTCAGGCACGTAGAGGCCGCCGTCGCGGGCAAGCCCGGTCAGCATCACATCGCAGAAGCCAAGCGCGGGGGCCTCCCCCCGGGTCGAAATATACCGCGTCAAACCGCCCTCCAAAGGTCGAGGCTACCCGCCAAGCCTTTGATTTCAATGAAATTACTGAGTTCGTTGGTAACAAACCCGCGGGCACCATAGAAGATCACACCGGCAAAGGGTAGCCCGTATGACACCCCCTAGGGTGGGCAAAAGCGCCCTTTGCGGCGCGTCGCCGTGCGTTCTAAGCCGTCATTGCGAGCGAAGCGAAGCAATCCATTCTTTCTTTTGGTGGAGAGATGGATTGCTTCGCTCCGCTCGCAATGACGGCTGAGGAAATAGCACCCGAATCCGCGCTCTCGCGGCGCGTGCCCGAGTTATGCTGCAATCATTCGGCCCCCCAAGAAAATCAGAGGGCGCGGGGAATGCCGGACGCGCGCTGCACCCGCGATCTCGTCCTGCGGATATTTCGTCAGAAACGCCGCAAGCTCCTGTTTGGCAATTGCGGCGGGGCCGTTGCGAAGCGCACCGAAGCGCACACATCATCGCGCTTGTGGACTCCGTGAGACGCACCGGAATCCGACGTGGCTGGTCGAGGTATCGATCGCCTCGGCATGGCGCGCCGCCGGGCGATAGCGGCGGCAATAGTTCGGCGCGCAGAGATGCGAGCCGCCCTTGATGACCTTGCGCGGGATTATGACGTTCGGCTCGCGAGGATCGTGGCTGTCCTCCTCGTGGCCGCCGCGTGGATTTTCGGGTACGCAGCACGCCTTAGGCGTATCGGCCTCGTATCTCGCTGCGTACCAGTCCGAGGTCCATTCCCAGACATTGCCGATCATGTCGCGCAGGCTGTAGCCGTTGGCCGGGAAGGCTGTCACGGGCGAGGTGCGCTCGTAGCCATCCTCGTGAAGGTTATACAGCGGGAATTCACCCTGCCAGGTGTTGGCCATGTGGACGCCACCAGGCGTCAATTCGTCGCCCCATGCGAACTCGGCGCCGTCAAGGCCGCCGCGCGCGGCGAATTCCCACTCGGCTTCGGTCGGCAGATCCTTTCCCGCCCACCGCGCATAGGCCAACGCATCAGAATAAGCGACATGCACCACGGGATGATCGTCCAATGCGCCGATGTTGCTGGTGGGCCCGTAGGGGTGCCGCCAGTCGGCTCCCTTCATGAACGACCACCACTTGCTCCAGTCGCGCAGGTCGAACGTCGATCGCGGCCGCACGAACACGAGCGAGCCGGCGTAGAGCATGTGCGGCAACGCGCCGGGATAATCTCCTGGATCGGGTTGAATTTCGGCAAGAGTCTTGTGACCGGTCGCAATGACGAAGCGCTTGAACTGGTGGTTGGTCACCGGCGTGCGGTCGATCCAGAATCCATCCACCCTCACGCGGTGCGCCGGCGCTTCCTCGGGATAATGATCGTCGGAACCCATGCGGAACGTGCCGCCGGGAATCCAGACCATGTCGGTGGTCCGGCCCCTCTCCGATCGCCGTTCGTCCCGCCTGATATCGGTCCCCAGCAACGTCATGACGCAGACCCCCGACGTGCGCGGTTACGCCCTTTCCATCGCGGCCGCGCGCGTGGTGGTAGCGCGAGGCGGAAGCAGATCAGTCAGACCCTCTTCCCTTTTTCTGCGCATTTTTTTGGCACGGCGCATTGGCGCATAAGCTTCGCAGCTCAAGGAGTTACGGGCGCGAAGCATCAGCGTGTCGACACGGTAGATGAATCGCGAACTGGTGTGATGTGCAGTTTGTGCCAATTTGCGGCGAGGTCCGCTTCTCAACCTGAATGTGCAATTCACAAACCGGTCCTCGTCGATTGACCGGTGATGAGTGAAATCCAGGACACAGATATCCGGATCCGCGAAGAGACCTTCATGGTTCCGCGCGCAGATCGTCGCGGCCCGACCAAGCGCGTTGTCGCCGCACCAAAGTTGTGCCTAAATGTCCGCGCGGTGATTTGGGCTCGGCGGACTGCTTCATCGCGCAGCTTTCGATCGTGGTCGAAACAAATGGCCAGGCTCGTGAGCCGGGAAGCGGTCACAGCAAATTCTGAGGCAAGGGAGCCTCGAATCATGAGCCGGCACCTTTCGGTCAACAGCTGTCGTCTGGACAGCTTCGAGGGCCTTCATCAGGCTATACGGGGATCCCAGGTCGAGGTGATGCAACTCGGACGCGGAAAGTTTCGCGGCGCGTTGAGCCACGTCGGCATCGGAGATTTTTCGCTCAGTATTGGTTCGTTTTCCGTCGGCGTCCGCACCCAACGCATTGCGACCGACGACAAGCTCGTCATCGGAATGCTGCTGAATGCGGAAGATCGCGTCACCCATTGGTCTTTCGACATGCGGCCGGCCGACGTCCTGGTCATGCCTCCCAGTACCGAGCATGACGGGACTTTTCACGCCGCGGCTTCCTATGCGGCGATCCGTCTCGATCTGGCCGAGGTCGCCTCTCTGTTCAAGAGCGAACCACGATTGAGCGATCCAGCCATATGGATCAGCAAGAGCCATTATCGGGCGGACGCCTCGATCGGCGTTGCATCGACGCGCCGGTTGCCGCTGATCGTTTCCCGCCTGGCACGGCAACAGGCGGCGTTGTCCGACGGCGCCGCAGATTTCTGGAAGCGTGCGATTGTTGACGCCGTAACGGCAACGATCATGCATTCACTGCCGCCAGACAGCCGCGGCCCGCTGCCATCGGCGATACAGCTGGTCAGGAACGTCGAGGATTATCTCGACAAGGCCGGCGCCCGGCCCGTCCACGTTTCCGAGATCTGCGCGCATTTCAACGTCTCGCGGCGGAGTCTGCATCGCGCGTTTGACGACGTTCTTGGTCTCGGACCCGTGACGTTCCTGCGCCACAAGCGGCTATGCGCCATTCATTCCGTTCTGAGGCAGAGCGATCCTGCGGCGGTCACCGTCGCCGAGGTGGCGATGCGGCAGGGCTTCGTCGAACTCGGACGCTTCTCCCACTACTATCATTCGCTGTTCGGCGAATATCCATCGGAAACGCTCGGCGGCCGCGGGGCTCAGGCCCGTCAGGAGCCTGGCCTGGATGGCGCGAGAACATCTGCGTGATCAGAGCGGGCCGAACCGGGCGATGCCGTCCGGCCCTGGGATGAACCCGTCCGCGCCGCTACTCGCCGCCAACATCGACGGCGATGTCGGCAGCCTTCAGCGCCGCAATGGTCGAAGCCAGATGCGACCGGTCCCTGGTTTCGATCACCACCTCGAGCTGCACCGCCTTGGCCGGCAGATCGGTGAAGATGCGCTGATGCGACACCTCGACGATGTTGGCGCCGGTCTTGCTCAGGACCGCGACGACAGTGGCGAGTTGGCCGGGCCGGTCGACAATGTCGAACCTCAGTTGCGACAGGCGGCCCTCGCGCGCCAGTTGGCGCGTCAGCACGCCCGCGAGCAGCCGCGTATCGATATTGCCGCCGCTGAGGACCAGACCGACCGCACGGCCCTTGAAGCGCGCCTCATTGGCGAGCACCGCGGCGAGGCCCGCAGCACCCGCGCCTTCGGTCACGGTCTTCTCGATGGTGATGAGAAGGCTCAGCGCCTGCTCGATCTGCTGCTCGGTGACGAGCACGATGTCGTCGACCAGCGCGCCCACGATCGCGGACGTGATCCGGCCAGGCGCCTTGACCGCAATCCCCTCCGCCAGCGTATCGCCGCGCATCGCAAGCTGCTGCCGCTTGATCAAATTGTACATCGACGGATATAGCGAGGCCTGCACGCCGACAATCTCGATATCGGGCTTGAGCGTCTTGGCTGCGACGGCGATGCCGGAGATCAGACCGCCGCCCCCGATCGGCACGATCAGCACGTCGAGGCCGGGCACTGAAGCGAGCATCTCGAGCGCGATGGTGCCCTGACCAGCGATGATCAAAGGATCGTCATAGGGATGGATGTAGGTCAGGCGCTCCTTGCGGCCATGCTCCGCGGCGAGGGCTGCCGCTTCCTCCAGCGTGGCGCCGCCTTCGATCACGTTGGCGCCGTGCCGGCGCGTGTTCTCGATCTTCATGGTTGGCGTGCCCAGCGGCACGAAGATGGTTGCCGGGATCGAAAGGCAGGCCGCGTGATAGGCCACGCCCTGCGCATGGTTGCCGGCCGAGGCGGCAATCACGCCCCGCCGCCGTTCATCGGTGGACAGCGCCGACAGCCGGTTGAGGGCGCCGCGCTCCTTGAAGGTCGCGGTGAACTGCAAATTTTCGAACTTGAGCCAGACGTTGGCACCGGTGATGTCCGACAGCGTGCGGCTGCGCTCAAAGCTGGTCCGCTTGACGTGGCCGGCAAGCACGGAAGCGGCCGCCTCGACGTCGCGGAGGGTGACCGGCAAAAGCGCCAACGAAGCTGTCAATGTCTCACTCATCAATGTCGCCGGTCTGTTCTGTTACCTATGTAGCCGGTTAGGACCGATCGCGAAACGCCCCCTCCAGGGGCGGTCTGGTCCAAAGCGGGCCTGTTGACGTTCATCGCGCAAGTCCATTTATGGTCCTGAATGCATATGATGCTTGTGGGATGAATCATTTAAGGTAGCCGATGGATCTCAAGCAATTGCGTACGTTTCGCGCCGTGGCGGAGCTCGGGAGCCTCAGCAAGGCGGCGGACCGGCTTCGGGCCGCGCAACCTGCGCTCAGCCGGCACATCAAGCTGCTCGAGCACGAGCTTCGGATCGAGCTGTTCGTCCGCAACGGGCGCGGCATGCTTTTGACAAGTGCGGGCCGGATGCTGCTCGACCGCACCACGGGTCTGGTCCGTCAGATCGAGCAGGTGCGCGACGACCTGCAATCGGCGAGCGGCAAGCCGTCCGGACGCGTCATCCTCGGGCTGGTTCCGACGGTGAGCGCGGTTTTCTCCGGACGGTTCGCCCGCCGCGTCATCACGGATTTTCCGGATGTCTCGCTGCGCATCGTGGAAAGCTATGGCGGACATCTGGTGGAATGGCTGCACCGGGGCGAGATGGATCTGGCGATCACGTACGGCCCCGCGGTGGATCTGCATCTCCAGGTGCAATCGATCGGGCGCGAAGACATCGCCGTGGTGGGGCCGCCGGGGTCGGGCCTCAACAAGAAGAAGCATGTCGACCTGAAGTGGCTGGTGAAGCAGAACCTGATCGTTCCCAGCGTTTCGCACGGTCTGCGGGCCCTGCTGGAAAAGGCCGTGGCGCGGGAAAAGTTGACGCTCAACCCGCTGATCGAGGCCGATTCCTATCGCGCCCAGATCAGCCTGATGGAAGAGGGACTCGGCTACACGCTGCTGCCGCCCTCCGCCATCCGCGCCGAACTGGCGGCGCAGCGCCTGGAGATGGCGGCCCTCGTCAGCCCGTCGATGTCGCGCGAGCTCATCCTGGCATCGCCGATCGACCATCCGACGTCGATCGCCACGACAACGATCTCGACGCTGATCATGTCCGAAATCGAGCAGCTTTCGAAGAAAGGTCTCTGGAAGATCAGGATGACGGCCTAGCTTCGGCTCCGATTGAATCAGAACCGAAACCGGATTCCTCAATTATAAAGCGCGCTCTCGCCCAGGACCGACCGCCGGAACCGCGTCGTCAGGATGACCCCGTCGGCCGGCGGCATCACAAACACCAGCGCCTCCGGATGGATCTTGATCTGCGCAAACACCGGTCCGCTTCCCTGATGCGCGAGATCGCGAATCCCGGTGACCTCGGCTTGCGTCCTGACCACCCGCGACGTCCGAATGCCGGCCGCGGCCGCCATCGCCGCCAGATCCACGCCGGCGGCGGTGTGGGTCTTCTGCATGCCGGTTTCGCCGAAACGCTCGTTGTCGAGCACCGCGATCGTGAGATTCGCGGGCTTCTCGACCGCGATGGTGGCCAGCGCCCCAATGCTCATCAGCATCTCGCCGTCACCGGTGATGACGAGCACCCTCCGTTTCGGCTGCGCCATCGCAAGCCCCAGGCCGATCATGGAAGCGGCGCCCATCGCACCCCACAACGGAAAATTATTGGGGTGATCGCCCGCGGCCGAGACGTCCCAGTTCGGCGCGCCGAGGCCGGCGATCACGAGCAGATCGCCGCGCGCCCGCAACAGTTCATTGACGACGTCACGACGGTGAAGCAACGCATTCGGATGGGTCATTTGCGGGCAAGCTCCTTGAAATTCTTGGCGCCGAGCACGCGCTGTCCGATCAGGACCGCCGCCGGCCGCCAGGTGTTGAACGCGAGGTTCGCAGCGCCCTGAACCGTCGAGGCGACCAAATCAGGCTCGTCCGCCCGCGTCACGATCACGCCCATCGCCTCCAGCACCGCGCGTGTCCCCTGCCCCATCGGGATCTGCCACGGGTTGAACTCACCCCAATCGCCGCGCATCGTCACGATCATCAGCAGCGGCATGTGGCAGATGGCGGGAAGCGAGAGCATGTTGATGCAATTGCCGACGCCGCTGGACTGCAGCAGCAGCACGCCGCGTTCGCCGCCCAGCCAGGCGCCGGCCAGCATCGCCACGCCTTCTTCCTCCGTCGTCAGGGTGACGAGGCGGGTTTCCGGATCGGCCTCGAACGAGCGGATCAGGCGGCTATGGCCGGCGTCCGGCACCATGGCGACCTGCCGTACGCCCGCGTCCTTCAGCGCTCGGTAGACCTCGTCCGGCCATGTCGGCAGGGCCGGCGGGGATGACCCCTGGCCCCCGGTTTTTGCTCCGATATCTGCCATAAAACTGCATTCCCTCTTCGATTCGCGCGCCTGATCTGCGGCGAGAATAGGCCGTAGCCCCAGTGCTGCGAATATCAATGTCGGTATGGCTTCTATTGCAAATTTGAAAACCTCGGCACCGGCTGTACGCATCCGATATCGAGGCCGGGTGCGGAAAATATTCACCGGTGCATACTGCAAATCATTAGCGAATTCTTAACGATGATATCTTTCCGCCGGACGGAACCGGCCCGAAGAACCATTTCAACACTGATCGGCCATAGGCTTTCCGTCAAAACGGCGCTCCTCCGGGGCAAGGCCTCCATGGCTTCCAGGCGGGCACCAGGGTTGGATAATGCTCGGACACGATTGCCCTGTGATAGATTCGCGCCGCGCTGTCGCTTTCGCCGGTCGAGGCCGACGGTTGGATCTCGACCATCGCATACGTTCGCGACATCACCGCCGAAGCCGACCGTCGCGCACGATTGGCGCTGCTTTCAGAAATCGCGGACCGCACCAACCGCGCCGTCGTCGTCACCGATCCCGACCGGAGGATCGTCTACATCAACGCGGCGTTTACAGGAATGTTACACCCCTGCGTCGAAACAGACGGGCAGCGAGACTTGCTGGCGGAACTTGGATGCGACGTCGTTCAGGGATTTATCTACGCGCGCGCTGTCACCTCCTGCATTCGGTCGCTGGCTGCTCGACCATAGTGCGGAGCGAGCGGGCGCGATGCTCAGGCGCGTCGGCCGATCCCTGGCCCGGCCGCCGTCGCCTCATGATGCGCAAGCGGGCGCCGGATCGCATCAGGCGGGCGTCGCCAACACTATTTAGGCAATGGTCGGCACTCCCGGCACGTGATCATCCGATGTGCCATCGGCCCTTGTGAATATCGAACTTGACCGAGCCTTCGCTCCGCATTTTCATCAGGAGCGTTTGGCATGCTTCCTCATTCGGAATATTGGCGCGCCGCATCACCTCGAACACCTTCAGCGGCTTCTCGCGCAGCGCTTCCAGAATCTTCTCTCGCTCATTTAACATCGCTCAAACCCCTTTTGCTTTTCGACGGTATGGCGCACGAGCGAAAAATTGCAAGCGGTTAAAAGCAATTCGACTGCCGCAACACGTAAGGAGGGCTGGCCAACGGGTCCGCGCGAGGCGCGGCCCGATGCCAGATTCCGGCGTAACCAGCCTTTTGTCATCAATGGAGGGCGACTATGCTTCGCTACCCCTGCGGGCCGATCCGATTTGCAGTCGGCCCGAATTTTACCTAGCGTAGCCGAAATGTTGGGACGAAAACTTCAATGTCGGCCAATCAATCATCAGATATCGCCAGAGCATGTTCGGAATGCACGGCCTGCTGCGACGGCTGGCTGAGGATCACTGTCCGCGGGCAGGATGTTTCGCCGGGAAATCCCTGCCGCTTCAGTGTCGCGCACAAATGCAGCATTTACCAGGACAGGCCGGTGGATCCGTGCCAGCAATTCATTTGCGGGTGGCTTGCCGACAACAGTCCGCTTCCCGAATGGATGCGACCGGACAAGGCGAATTTGATTCTGCTTGCCTCAAACTTTCAGTGGCGGGGCGTCCCGGTCCATGTTGCCGTCGCCGTCGGCGCACGGCCGAAGGAGAAAGCGATCAACTGGCTGAAGGAGTTTTGTCGGCAGAGCCAGCGGCCGCTGATCTTCCAGACCGACGGCGAATGGATCGCGTATGGCCCCCCGCAATTCCAGACCGAAATGGCGGAGCGGCTGTCGAGCGGCAGGAATCCGTGGACGTGACCGAGCGAGCCTGCGCGAATTGCGATCCGCGGAGCTCACAGCGAGCAAGGGTTTTCCAAACTACTTGCTGCCGGGATTTCGTACCGCTTTGTCCAAAAACTCCTGGAGCGATGCGATGCAGTCAAGGTCGCGATAGATCCGGTGCTTCTGGTCGCGTATTTGGGCGGACAGTCGGTTTCGCTTCGCTACGTCGCGGCCGAGCGCGCCTGCAATGCCGACATATTCATCGACAGTCCGCGCGGTGGTCTCGCCGACCGCCATCATGTCAAGGATCGCCGCCGCATGGCGGCCGCGCATCATCGCGCCGGCCAATGTCACGATGGGAAGATCGTGAACGAGGCTCTCCAGGATCGAATTGCAGCCCGACCAGCCGATGCTATCCAGCACGACGTCGCATCGACCGATGGCGGCGACGAACAGATCCGGCGCAAGCCGGGGCAGGAAAACACAGTGATCGCCGGCGTTGAGGCCGGCGGCCTTGAAGGCGCGCTCAAGCCTATTTCGGAACAAGTCGGTGACCCCGCTACCGCCTCCGAATTCGATGAAAGCAAATTGGGAGTCGGGAACCTCCGTGGCAATGCGCGCGAAGACCTCGTCGAATTGCGGCAGGTACTTTGGCAACGATTGGCCGCACCAATAGACAACGGCATTTTCGCGCAGACCGAGCCTGGCCCGGTCGATCCCCGGCGGCGAGACGTCCTGCGGTTCGACGTAGATCGATAGATTGGGCAACCGCACCAGTTTTTCAGAATAGTGACCGGCGGCGTCCGCGGGTTCCATGAGATCGCTGCTGATGAAGTAATCGATGGTCGGAAATCCCGATGTGACCGGATGTCCCCAGGAAACGCATTGAACCGCGGCGAGCCGCTGCGCCGCGAGTTGCGCCGACACCTTGTCCATGCCGATTTCGGGAAAGATCAGAACATGCGGCGCGTCGTCGAGGACCGCGCGCCGCCACCCGTCGAGCGATAGCGGACCCTGCACGAAGCGGTCGCACATTGCTGCCGCCGCTTCGGTCTTGCCATCGCGTTCAGGGTTCGTGTAATAGCCGGAGACGTGAAACCGGTCACGGTCCAGCATTTTGAGCCATCCTTTGATCGGGATCTTCCAGTTCGAGTGCTGCCGGAAAAACCCGCTGACGATACCGAGCCTGATCTTCTCGCCCGGGCCGGGCGGACCCGGGAAAACCGGCGTCTGATATCTCGCAGCCATGATCCTGCTGACCAGCGCGCCGTAGCGGGCTTGCAGCTCGCGGTCGTTGCGGTCCTGATAGGGAAGATAGAACGGCTGATGCGACCCGATTGCCTCGGTGAGAGCGGTGGGGACGGCCGAGCGCTCCAGATTCGCGGACAGTTTTGCCAGCCGGCTGGCATAGGCCCCGCGCCGCTCGTCGATCTCGGCCGCGTCCGCGTAAAGCGCCGGCAGCTCCGCCATGCACAAGGCGAGTTCGGCTTCGGCAAAATCCGGCCTGAGCGCAACCGCGCGCGCGAAATGCGCCCGCGCTTCCGCGATCCTGGTCTCGCCGCGCAGCGCGACGCCACAATTATAGTGCGCCATGAAGAAGTTCGGCTCAAGCCTCAACGCTGCCTGATATTGCGCGATCGCTTCCTCGCGCCGGCCGAGGCTGCGAAGAATATTGCCAAGATTGTTGCGCACCCCGGCGCTGTCCGGACGCAGTGCGACCGCCCGCTCCGCATGGGCGAGCGCTTCGGGAAGCCGATCGCTGTTCTGAAGCAGCAAAGCCAATTGGAGATGGGCATCGACAAAGTCGGGGCGCAGCGCGATGGCGCTGCGATAATGCTTCTCGGCGTCAGGCCGTTGACCGGCCAATTCGAGCACCGAACCCAGATTGAAATGCGCAAGCGGCGAATCGGGCGCGGCTTTCAGGACCTGTTCGAACTGCAAAAATGCTTCGTCGAGGCGCCCGAGCGACCGCAATCCGCGTCCGAGATTGTTGCGCGCCTCGATATATCCGGGGTTAAGCGCCACCGCGCGCTCGAAGCAGGGGATGGCGTCGGCAAACGCGCCATTGGCGGCGAGGACCACACCGCGGTCGTTGTGGGCCTCGGCAAAATCCGGATCGAGGGTCACGGCCCGGCCGAGCAGCGACGCCGCATCGGGCCGTCCGAGCTGATGGGCGACCACACCGTAGAGGTGAAACGCGCGTGCGTTGCCTGGATCACTATCGCAGACGGACTGGTAGAGCCGCTCGGCCTCAGCGAGACGGCCGGCGCGATGGTGCGCCATTGCGGCTGCGAGCGTCTGCTCTGAACGGCCCCCCGCGGTCATGACCCTGTTCCGAAACCAGATCCCCGTTCAGCGCCCGTCGCAAGACCGGTAGCGACCGAGGCCCAAATCTCGCTCGCAGGGACTTCCGTAGACCCAGACCGGCTGATCGCAGGGCAGCGCGCGCGTCGCCCGAAACGGCGTATCGCAGGCGATGTTCTGGGCGGGATGCAGAACCAGCGTCGGGCCATCATACGGCACCGGCGCAACCGGTTGCTGCTGGTATCGAACGACGTGCGCATGACGATGATGTCTTGTATAATTTTTTGGCGCCTTATAGGCATCGGCCCATCCTTGGCTGGTGCCGAATGCCACCAAAGAAGCCAGCGCGACGACGATTCGCATCAACATGGTTGCTCTCCCTTATTTCCCGCAGCCGTCTCGATTGAAAATGCCGCTGGCCTCTCGCCGGAAAGCCAAGTCTGCCACATTCGCGCGTAGGCCGCCTCGATATTTCCCGTCAACCTCGGCAGATCGAACAACGCACATGTGTCGCGGTTTTCCTGCAAGGTTTGCCGCAGCGCGGCCAGGCGTTGCGGGTCACGCGCCAGCGCCAGCGCGGTCTGTTCATACTGTTCGAGCGATTGGGTGATCAATTCGGCCATGCCGGTCGCTGTCAGCAGGCTGCCGGCGACGCGGCCGGCGAAGGTGTCTCCACTGCAGGTGAGCACGGGAACTCCGGCCCACAGCGCATCGCTCGCGGTGGTGTGGGCGTTGCACGGCAAATTATCGAGAAACAGGTCGGCATGCCGGTGGCGCCCGAGATGCTCGGCTGACGGGACCACCGGGGCGAAGACCAGACGGGTGGGGTCGATGCCGCGATTGCCGGCTTCCGCACGCAGGTTCTGTTTCACAAGCTGGTTGGCCTCGAGCAGCCACAAGACGCTGCCGGGAACCGAACCCAGCAGGCGCATCCAGATATCGAAAAATGCCGGCGACAGCTTGTAGGAGTTATTGAAGCAGCAAAACACGAGGCCTTCGGCCGGCAGGCCACATTGCTGCCGCGAGGCGCCGGCGGCCACCTCGCGCCGCCTGTCGTTCACCTGGTAGCTGCAGGGAAGATGGACCAGCCGCTCCGAAAAGAACGGCTGCTGGCTGGCCGGGACGACAAGGGGATCGGCGATGATGTAGTCGATGAAATCGGCCCCCATGGTGGCGGGGTAGCCGAGATAGCTCACCTGCACCGGCGCCGGGCGATGGGCCGAAATCGCCGGCCGGGCGTGATGGGTATAGCCCTTGAGATCGATCAGGAGGTCGACCTGGTCGGCGTGAATGAGCCGCGCTGCTTCGCGGTGAGCCGCGGCGCGGATGTCGACAAAGCGATCGAATCCGCGCGCCAGCCGCGCGCGCATCGGGCTGTTGTCGTCGGGACCGTAGGAATAGGCGAAAACCTCGAAGCGGTCGCGATCATGGCGCTCGAACAACTCGGCCATCAGCCCCGCGGTGGCGTGCTGATGAAGGTCTCCCGAGAGATAGCCGAGCCGGATGCGCCCGCGCCCGACCGATACCCGATGCGGGAAGACCGCGTCCGGCGGCGGCCTGATCGGCTCGATCCATTGCCGGGCGCAGACCAGTTGATCCCCAGCGGATGCCGGCGTCGAGAGCAGGTAAAACGGCGGGATGCGAACCCCTTGCCGCACCATGCCGAGCAGCTTCTCCTGATCGGCAGTGTAGTCATCCCAGGCGCAGGCCTGCGCGCGATGATAGGCGAGCTGGCTGAACGCATCGGCATAATCGGGACGAAGCCGCAACGCGTTGCGATAGGCCGCGATCGCCTCAGACAGATTGCCGAGCTCTCGCCAGGCGTTGCCGAGATTGTAAGATGCTTCGGGGAAATCGGCCCTGTGCGTCAAGGCCTGTTGGAACGCCACCTGCGCTTCCTCGAACCGGCCTTCCGCCAATAACGCCGTCCCCAGATTGTTGTTTGCATCGGCGTGATCGGGCATGCGCTCGAGCAACGCGCGGTAAAGATCGATCGCCTCGCTTGCGCGTCCGAGTTCCTGAAGCACGATGCCGGCATTGTTGATCGCGTCGGTGTAATCCTTCCGGAGCTCGATGGCGCGGCCGTAATCCGCCAGCGCCGCTTCGAGTTTCGACTGCTGCTGCAGCACCGTGGCGCGATTGTACATTGCCTCGGCGTAGTCCGGCTGCAGCTTGACGGCATCATCGAAAGCCGCGAGCGCCGCATCGGGGAGACCCTGATCCTTCAAGACCGTTCCGAGATTGTTGTGAACGACGGCAATGCCGGGGTTGAGCGAAATGACCCGGCGATAGGCCGCTTCGGCGGCTTTCAGCTCATGCTGTTGATGCAGCACACCGCCGAGATTGAACTCGGCCTCCGCGTAGCCCGGCCTGAGCGCGAGCGCGTCGCGATAGGCCGACGCGGCCTGGTCGAGCCGGCCCTGCATCTGAAGCAGCACGCCGATATTGTTGTGGGCCTCAGCGTAGTCTTGCCTCGCCGTGATGGCGGACCGATAGGCTGCCATGGCTTCGTCGAGATCGCCTTGCTGCCTCAGCGCGTTGCCGAGCGCCAGGAAGGCCTCCGCGTATTTCAGATTGAGTTTGATGGCCTGCCGGTGTGCGGCGATGGCGTCCACCAGCCTGCCCTGCTGCTGCAACACCGATCCGAGATTATTGTGACTCGCCGGATAATCCGGCCGGAGCTCGATCTCTCGACGAATCAGCCGCTCGGCGCTTGTGAGATCGCCCTGCTGGGCGGCGATGATCGCAAGGTTGCCATGCGCCGCCGCGTTGGTGGGATCGATTTTCAGGACCGAAGCATAGAGCCGCTTCGCGTCTCCTATTCTGCCCTTGCGGTGAGCCGCCAGGGCATCTTCCAACAGCTGTTGCGGTGTCGAATGTCCCACAGCGTCGTTCGTTCTCAAGCCGAATCCAGCCGCATTCAATCGGGCTGCCGATAATTGGTGTACTGGATATCGAAACTGGTCGCGCCATAGAGCTTCACATAGACGATCGGACCGGTGAGCTTGACTTCATCGATCGAGCGCGGCCCCTTGAACAGGGTTCCCTCGTTCTCATGGCCGGCGGGATAGATCACGGCCTGGCCCGTCGGCGGCGTGAGCGTGACGATCATGGTCACCGCGGTCGCCGATTCCGGAATGTATTTCGACACGTCGACCTTGATCGGTGTCGGCTCGACGGGCTGATCCGGCGGGACTTCGGCCTGTGCAATCTGCACCAGGGCCGGCGGCGGCTGCATATCCATGGTCTGGTTCCCTGTAACGCTTGCAGGTTTGCCAAATTCTACCCTGGCGAGGCGCCGGTAAAATCAATTTCTTGGGGCATCCTGCCGGCGTTCGGCGATCGATGGCGATTGGCTTTCCGGCCGCGATTGAAGCAGATCGCCTAAAGCAAAGGGGGACCCGTCGCCAAGTCCCCCTTCATCCCCTGTTCGCTGGCGCTCAGAAGTTGAACGTCATACCCGTGGTCGCAGCTCTGATGGTCGCGCCACCGATCGTGTTGTTGAACTGATCGCGAGAGCAGACCTGGTAGCCATGGCCACTCGCACCAAGGCAGTAGTGCGCGCCCGGACCTTGATTGAGCTGGGAGCCGACAATGTACCAGCTGGCCCAATCGCTGAAGTAATAGCGGGCGCCGATCGCATACTGGGTGGCATCATTGCTGAACAGGTTGCCTTGCAAGGTTGCCAACGGTGCGAGCACCGGATCGTTGACGCTCAGCATCGCCGGGTTACCCGGACTCTTGAAGGCGTGGGCGTAGGACGCGCTCAGCGCCCACAAGCCAATCCGCTGCGTGGCGCTGGCGAATACGGCATCGCGCGAACGCTCGTTGAACGGTTGTTCGGCGGGGGTCACTTCGCGCCGGATCCACTCGTAATAGGCGTTCAGCTGCAGGTCGCCGAGACCATCGTTGAAGTGATAGCCGCCGCCCACCTTCGCGGCCCATTCGTTGTGCGTGCCGGTCAGGACTTGCGAACCGTCAGCCAGGAAGACCGGTGCGAAGAAGGGCGTGCCGGCCAGGGCGGGTTCGAGCCCGTCGTCGCCGTGACGATTGACCTGCTCGTGGAGCTCATAGGCGGCGATCGCCGTGAACGGCCCGTTCTTGTAGGTCAAGGCCGCGCTGTAGGCGTTGCCGAAGGAGCCGTCGGTACAACCGTTGCCGCCGATATTGCCGGGAATCGCACCACCGGTGTTCGGGAAGTTGCTGCCGCTGCCGCGCGCCGACGCGCCATTGCACTGGAAGATGTCGCCGTAGGAATAGTCGCTGTTGTCCCTGGCGTAGTTTTGGCCGGGCGAGGCCAGCGCGCTGAACTGGAAGCCATTGAAGATCGGCGACTCATACCAGACCGCGTGGCTCATGCGCCAATCGAACTCGGCACGGTTGTCGCCGCCGGTATTGCCCATGATTGAATTGTAATCGCCAAGCGTTCGAGTGAACGGATCCATGGCGGCCGTGGATTTCTTGTACGGCGTATCGCTCTTGCCGGCCTTGATGGCGCCCCACGGCCCCTCCATCCCGACGAAGCTGTCGCGCGTTCCGAACGCTGCGCGCTCGGTTGGCGCCGACGCGAAATCGACTTGAGATTCGATCTGGGCCACGACGGCCATGCCGTCCCAGCCATACGGCGCGAGGTTGTGCCTGACGCGAATACCGAAGCTGGAAATATTGCTCGCGACTCCGAGTTTCGTTCCCTGGTCGTAAACCGAGGGATTGAAGACGTCCCCTGAAAGATCGATCGATCCGTAAAGCGTAACCGTCGTGTTGTCGATCAGCGGCCCCAACGGACCCGCCTTAACCGGAATGCCGCCAATCGTCATGCCGCCGGGCTTGGGTGCCGGTGAGGTCGCGACGCCGGCGTGCAGAACCGGATTGCCCTTGAATTTGCTGGGGTCGGTAACGGCCGGCGCGGGCGCCGCTGCTACCGGCTTTGCCGCGGACAGACTGCGCACCTTCGCGCGTAATTCGGCATTTTCTTTTTCAATCTTGTCGAGCCGCGCCATCACGTCATCGAGTGTTGCAGATCGTGCTGCACCACTGAATGAGATCAGGCAGAGGGCGGCGCAAGCCGTCCCCGATAGAAGCGTATTCCTCATGACGTTTTTTTCCCCGCGTTCGTAGTCGTCCCAACTAACGAGCGAGGGGAGCGTAGTGTATACCAAATGCCATAGGAAAGGGCCGAGGGCCCTCAACATGACAAATACGTAAGGTGTCGCAAAAAAGGTACATGAGTACTGCTGCAATGCAGCATTTTGTCGCAGGGACCGCTCCATAACGTCGCACCCGCTCTGGTTGTGGCGCGCATCCTCCGGCCGACTGATCGATCAAGGCATTCTAAACAAGGAGCTTTCGGGCTCCCCTTGTCGAAGCGAGACGCGTCGGATCAACCCCGCCGCTGCCCGCGCCACCACACGCCGAACGCGATCACCACCGCGCCCGCCAGCGCAAACCAGGTGGCGGCGTATTGCAGGTGATCATCCTTAAGGTGAACTTCGAGCGGCCCGGGTTTTGGAATGCCGCTGGCGGGCACGGGGCTTTCCAGATCGATGTAGAACGGCGCGATTCGTTTGCCGCCCTCGCTCCAGCCGAGCGCGCGCGCCATCGCAAGGTGATCGCGCGTGAACCACAGCCGCTTGGCGGCATTTTCAGGCGGCGTCAGCGTGCCCGCGCTTTCGGGAAAGCGGATATAACCGGTCAGGTTCGCGGGCGCATCGGTGACGAGCCGGCTCACCGCGCGATCCTGCTGGGCGCGATCCTGCATCGTGTTCTGCACGAAGCCGGCATTGACCACGACGATCGCTCCATCCGGCAGCCGCGCCGGCAAAAACGCCCAGGTGCCCGGACCGGAGACATCCTCGCGCACCGCGGAGCCGGACGAGTACACCATGGCGTCGGCAAGCCTGGCGTAGGTGGCGGCAAAGCTGACGCGGCGGAATTCGTCGTGTGCCTGCGTGAGCGCGCTCCATTGCGAAGGCGCCGGCAGCGCCTCGGGCGCGGCGGCGAGCCGTTCGTTCAGCGCCGCGATCAAGACGTGCTTCTCGACCCGGCGCTGCAATTGCCAGATCCCGAGGCCGGCAAACACCGCCACCATCACCAGCGTGAAAGCGCCAAAACCGGCGATGCCGCGGCGTCGCAAAACCGGTCCGGTCATTTCGGCTCGCGGTCCATCAGCCGGCCGGGCGCGGCCTTGTGATGGAATTGCAGCGCAATCAACAGCGACTTCATCGAGCGCAACGGCAGCAGCGTGGTCGCCAGGATCAGCGGCAGCCAGAGCACGGCGTGCAGCCAGAACGGCGGCTGGTATTTCACTTCCACGATCAGCGCGGCGCCGACCACGATGGCGCCGGCCAGCATGATGATGAAAATCGCAGGGCCGTCGCCGGTGTCGATGAAGGCGTAGTCGAGCCCGCAGGATTCGCAGCGCGGCGCCAGCGTGAGAAACCCCGCGTAAAGCTTGCCGTTGCCGCAGCGCGGGCATTTGCAGGCGATGCCGCGCATTGCGCTTTGCGCCAATGTGGGCAGCGTCTGATCCGGCATGCTCTGGTCTTTCGTTGTTTTGAAACAAAAAGGGCGGCCCCGCGGCCGCCCCCTTGTATCACAATGGCTTCTGGCTAATGCGCGCCGTGCGCCACGGTTTCCGCGCCATGGAACCAGACATAGATGCAGATGAACAGGAACAGCCACACCACGTCGACGAAGTGCCAGTACCAGGCGGCGAATTCGAAGCCGAGATGCTGGGTCGGCGTGAAATGGCCGGCATAGGCGCGGATCAGGCAGACGGTCAGGAAGATGGTGCCGACCAGGACGTGGAAACCGTGAAAGCCGGTCGCCATGAAGAAGGTCGCGCCGTAGATGTTGCCGGAGAAGCCGAACGCGGCGTGAGCGTATTCATAGGCCTGCACGCAGGTGAATGTGGCGCCGAGGACGATGGTCAGGATCAATCCGTATTTCAGCCCCTGGCGGTCGTTCTCCAAGAGCGCGTGATGCGCCCAGGTCACCGTGGTGCCCGAGGTCAGGAGCAGCAGCGTGTTGAGCAGCGGTAGATGCCAGGGATCGAAGGTTTCGATGCCATGCGGCGGCCAGGTGCCGGGCACGCTGCAGGCGCCCATCGCCGTTCCGGCGCCGCAGCCGAACACCGCGTCGCGCGTGGCGTGGACCGCGTCGGCGGGGAACAGCGCGGAGTTGAAGAAGGCCCAGAACCAGGCGACGAAGAACATCACCTCGGAGGCGATGAACAGGATCATGCCGTAGCGGTGGCTGATCTGCACCACGCGGGTGTGGTCGCCCTTGTACTGGGCTTCGCGGATCACGTCGCCCCACCAGCCCGCCATGGTATAGAGCACGCCGATGGTGCCGATGCCGAACACGATCGGCGCGGCCGCATACATGTGATGCATCCAGCCGATCGCACCGACGGCCATGATGAACGCCGAGATCGACCCGACGACCGGCCATGGGCTCGGATCGACGAGGTGATAATCGTGGTGCTTGACTTGCGCCTCAGCCATTGCGGTCTCTCCGTTAGCGGTGCCGTATCCTTCGGCACGTATTCGTCTCAAAAATCAAATCGAAAAATTCCGGTAGTCCGGAATTCCCGGTGTCAGAGGTTACCCTTGCGCTTGTCCGGCTCGCTCGCAGCCAACGGCTTCGACGAGGGATCGCGCACGGGATAGAAGGTGTAGGACAGCGTGATGGTGTTCAGGCCGTCGTTCTCGCTGTCGGCGGCGAGCGCCGGATCGACATAGAACACCACAGGCATGTCGCGCTTCTCGCCCGGCGCCATGGTCTGTTCGGTGAAGCAGAAGCAGTTGATCTTCTGGAAATACGATCCCACCGTCAGCGGGGTGACGTTATAGGCGGCCTGGCCGGCGGTAGTCCGCGCCGCCTGGTTGGTCACCGAAAAAAACACGGTGACGACTTCGCCGATCTTGACCTCGATCTCGTTCTGCTCCGGCTCGAACTTCCACGGCAAACCGGGCGCGACATTGGCGTCGAAACGCACCGTCACCTTGCGCGCCAGCGGCGCGCCCGAGGGCGCCGAGGTCGCCACCTGCGTGGTGCCGTTGAAGCCGGTGGCGCGGCAGAACCAGTTGTAGAAGGGAACGGCGGCATAGGAGGCGCCGACCATCAGCACCACGACGAAACCGCAGATCGAGGCCACGATCGCATCGCGCGTCAGGCGGCGGCGCGAGACCATTTTGTGGCTTGCGGCAGGCGCTTCGCGTTGGGTCGGTTGCTCTGCCATATCAGCTACATCGGCCGCACGAGAACGGCCGGCCCCTTGACGAGGGTGACCGCGAAAAACAGCACGACCAGCACGCCGAGCGCGAGCGCGATCGCGATCGAGCGGTGACGGCGGCTTCTTTTCTGCGCCTCGGTGAGGACGATTCCATCTGGCATCCGCTTCTCGTCCATTCGCTTCCCATGCGCCCCCTACCCGATCGCCGATGCGACGGCGCCGATCGCGGGTGCGACGGCGCGAACCACGACCTCGAGCAACAAGGTCGCAAACAGCGCGAACAGATAAAGGATCGAGAAGGCAAACAGCTTTCGCGTCGCGCGCGTGGCCGCAACGCCCTCGCGGCGGCGATAGACGTTGATGGCGAGCGCCAGCATGCCGGCGCCGAGCACCAGCGAGGTCACGCCATAGACCGCGTCGAAATAGCCGAGCGGCCAGGGCGCAAAGGCAACGGCCACCAGCACGACGGTGTAGAGCAGGATCTGCAGCCGCGTCGCGTCGGGACCGGCGACGACCGGCAGCATCGGCACGCCGGCGCGGGCATAATCGTCGCTGCGGAACAGCGCCAGCGCCCAGAAATGCGGCGGGGTCCAGAAGAAGATGATCAGGAACAGCAGGATCGGCTCCATCGACAGCGAGCCGGTCGCCGCCGCCCACGCCACCACCGGCGGCAGCGCGCCCGCGGCGCCGCCGATCACGATGTTCTGCGCGGTCCAGCGCTTCAGCAGCATGGTGTAGATCACGACGTAGAAGAAGATCGTGAACGCGAGCAGCCCGCCCGCGACCCAGTTCACGAGAATGCCGAGCGTCATTACCGAGAAGAACGCCAGCGTGATCCCGAAGGCCGTCGCTTCCGGCGGGGTGATGCGTCCGCGCGGGATCGGCCGGTTGGCGGTGCGCGACATCAACGCGTCGATATCGCCCTCATAGGCCATGTTCAGCGCGCCGGAAGCGCCGGCGCCGACTGCGATGCAGAGGATCGAGGTGAAGGCGAGGACGGGATGGAAATGGCCCGGCGCGATGATGAGGCCGACCAGCGCGGTAAAGACCACCAGCGACATCACCCGCGGCTTCAATAGCGCGATGTAGTCGCCGACCTCGGCCTCGGAAATCCGAGGGCTCAGCTCGATGGCGTTGTGATCGACAACCGACAAAACAAATCTCGCTTTGGTTGGAAACACGGCGCGCCCTTACGGCGCGCCGCGCATTTTTAGTTTACTGCACGCGCGGCAGCACTTCGAACTGGTGGAACGGCGGCGGCGACGACAGCGTCCATTCCAGCGTGGTGGCGCCCGCCCCCCACGGATTGTCGGCGGCCTGCTGCTTGCGCACGAAGGCGTCGATCACGCCGTAAATGAAGATCAGCACGCCGAAACCGGAGATGTAGGAGCCGATCGAGGACACCAAATTCCAGCCCGCGAAGGCGTCGGGATAGTCGACGTAGCGGCGCGGCATGCCCGACAGGCCGAGGAAGTGCTGCGGGAAGAACACCAGATTGACGCCGACGAAGGTGAACCAGAAGTGCGCCTTGCCGATCGCTTCCGAATACATGTAGCCGGACATCTTCGGGAACCAGTAGTACCAGCCGGCGAAGATGCCGAACACGGCGCCCAGCGACAGCACGTAGTGGAAGTGCGCGACCACGTAATAGGTGTCCTGCAGCACGCGATCGACGCCGGCGTTCGCCAGCACGACGCCGGTGACGCCGCCGAGCGTGAACAGGAAGATGAAGCCGATCGCCCACAGCATCGGCGTCTTGAACTCGATCGAGCCGCCCCACATCGTCGCGATCCAGGAGAATATCTTCACGCCCGTCGGCACCGCGATCACCATGGTGGCGGCGACGAAATAGGCCTGCGTCGCCGAGGACATGCCGACCGTGTACATGTGATGCGCCCACACCACGAAGCCGATGCCGCCGATCGCGACCATGGCGTAGGCCATGCCGAGATAGCCGAATACAGGCTTCTTCGAGAAGGTCGAGACGATCTGGCTGATCATGCCGAACGCGGGCAGGATCAGGATGTAGACTTCGGGATGGCCGAAGAACCAGAACAGATGCTGGAACAGCACCGGATCGCCGCCGCCGTCGGCGGCGAAGAAGGTGGTGCCGAAATTGCGGTCGGTGAGCAGCATGGTGATCGCACCGGCCAAGACCGGCAGCGACAGCAACAGCAGGAACACCGTCACCAGGATCGACCACACGAACAGCGGCATCTTGTGCAGCGTCATGCCCGGCGCGCGCATGTTGAAGATCGTGGTGATGAAGTTGATGGCGCCGAGGATCGAGGAAGCGCCGGCCAGATGGATCGACAGAATGGCGAAATCGACCGCCGGCCCGGGATGACCCGAGGTCGACAGCGGTGCGTACATGGTCCAGCCCGCGCCGACGCCGTTGGCGCCCGGCTCGCCCTCGACGAAGGTCGACATCAGGAGCAGCGCAAAGGACGCCGGCAGCAGCCAGAACGAGATGTTGTTCATGCGCGGGAACGCCATGTCGGGCGCGCCGATCATCAGCGGCACGAACCAGTTGCCGAAGCCGCCGATCATCGCCGGCATCACCATGAAGAAGATCATGATCAGGCCGTGCGAGGTCACGAACACATTGTAGGTGTGGGTTTCGTGGAAGATCTGGACGCCGGGATACATCAGCTCGGCGCGGATCGCGATCGACATCGCCGCACCGATGATGCCCGCGACGATCGCGAACACCAGGTACATCGTGCCGATGTCCTTGTGGTTCGTCGAATAGACGAAGCGCCGCCATCCGGTCGGATGCGCGTGCGCGTGGTCGTCATGGGCGTGATCGTCGTGTGTAGCTGCCGTCGTTGCCATGTTCAAATCCTGCCTTGCAGGTCCCTTGTCAGACCTTGCGGTCCCGTCGCCCTTATCCCGTTGCGCTGAAGCCCTTGGCTTAAGTCAAAGCCTTGTTACTTACTGCGCAGCCTGACCAGCCGAGGCGAACGAATTCGCCGGATTGGTCGCAAATTTCTTCTTCGCGCCTTCGACCCAGCTCGCGAATTCCTGATCGTTCACGACCCGCACCGCGATCGGCATGAAGGCGTGATCCTTGCCGCACAGTTCCGAGCACTGGCCGTAATACATGCCGACCTTGGTGGCCTTGAACCAGGTCTCGTTGAGACGGCCGGGCACCGAGTCGATCTTGATGCCGAAGGCCGGCACCGCGAAGGAGTGGATCACGTCGGCGCCGGTGGTCTGGATCCGGATGATCTTGTTGACCGGCACCACCATCTCGTTGTCGACGCCGAGCAGCCGCGGCTGCTTGTCCTGCGCCAGCAGCGAATCGAACTCGAACTTGCCGTTATCGGGATAGGCGTAGCTCCAGTACCACTGCTTGCCGGTCGCCTTGATGGTCAGGTCGGCCTTGGGAATATCGAGTTCCTGGAACAAAAGGCGGAACGACGGCACCGCGATGCCGACCAGGATCAGCACCGGAATCAGCGTCCAGGCCACTTCGATCAGCGTGTTGTGGGTGGTCCTGGAGGGGACCGGATTGGCCTTGGCGTTGAACTTCACCACCACGATGATGAGCAGGGCGAGCACGAACAAGGTAATGATCGTGATCAGCACGAACAGGAAGTTATGGAACCAGGTGATGTTCTCCATCACCGGCGAGCCGGCTCCCTGCAGCTTGTATTCCCACGGCGCAGGCTGCCCCAATTCAGCGAATGCCGTCCCGCCGGCCACAAGCGCCATGCCTGCCACCGCTAATCCCAGCAAATGCCGGCCCATCTGGCCCTTCGACATCTTCATGCCGCTCGCGCTCCTTTGATAAATCCCCAAAGCATCGCCGGCCGGATGGCCGGAAAATGCCGCACGATCCGCCCTGGCAAACGGCCTTACGACGTACTCTATGAGTGCACCTTGTAAGCACACCATAGGAGCACTCGAGCCAGATCGCTAGAACGCGTCGAAATCCAGCCTCTCAAACCATAATTCGCAGGCTCTCGCAATGCAGTAGTGGGACGCAAAGCCATGCGTTACAGGCTAATCTCCGGATGTCACATTTTCCCGGTAAATCAGGCCAAAGCCGCACTTTTGGAGGATAGCGCCGCTTGACAGCCGGATTGCCGGATGTAGGCACAGACGGGGTGCTTCACAGAAACCTGATTCGCAGGTTCTGAGCAGCCCGCCCGGCGCGGAAATCGCTTGAAGAGCGCCTTCAAGGCGCCGTCATTGCGGTATCAGTCGATTTGCGTGCTGCCGGCCTGGTCGCCAGCCCGGCCGATAGGAAATATCAGAGGATCGACCCGGATGGGGCGTTCGAAACATCAGGCGAGACTGAAGGCGCGGCTCGGATGGGCGCCCACCCGCTGGCTGGGCTGCATGCTCGCCATAGCCTTGCTGCTCGGCTTGACCCGGGCGGCCAGCGCGCAAGGCGCGGTGCGGTCGGTCCATGGCGACTGGCAGATCCGCTGCGACACCCCGCCGGGTGCGCAGGGCGAGCAATGCGCCCTGATCCAGAGCGTGGTAGCCGAAGACCGCTCCAACGCCGGCCTCACCGTGATCGTGCTGAAAACCGCCGACCAGAAGAGCAAGCTGATGCGGGTGGTCGCCCCGCTCGGCGTGTTGCTGCCCTCAGGCCTCGGCCTGAAACTCGACAATGTCGACGTCGGCCGCGCCGGTTTCGTCCGCTGCCTGCCGAACGGCTGCGTCGCCGAAGTCGTGATGGACGAAAAACTGCTCGGCCAGTTGCGGACCGCCAAGACCGCGACATTCATCATCTTCGAGACGCCGGAAGAGGGGATCGGGTTTCCGCTCAGCCTGAACGGGCTCGGCGAGGGGTATGACAAGTTGCCCTAGGGGTATTCTTCAGACCCCAGGACAAGACCCTCCCTATTTGTGGCCACAGTGCCTATCTTCAACTCGTCGCCCCGGCCAAGCGAAGCGCGAGCCGGGAGTCATAGCTACAGGTTGCCGTGTTGTAAGATGAGCCCGCCGCGAGTCTATGCTTAAACACCGGAACCTGTGGTTTTGGGTCCCCGTATTCGCCGGGACGACTGGAACAATCGTGTTGGAGACGTCATGACCAATCTCGCCACAACCTCCCTCGTCGACCGCGCCAATCTCGACCGCGATGCCGTCCGCCGTGAGATCGCGCGGGGGCTCGAGGGGGCCGACGACGGCGAATTGTTCCTGGAATATGGCCAGACCGAAGCCTTGATGTTCGACAATGGCCGTCTGAAGCAGGCGACCTATGACACCTCGCAGGGGTTTGGCTTGCGCGCGGTCAAGGACGACGCGGTCGGCTATGCGCATTCGTCCGACGTGTCGTTGCCGGCGCTGATGCGCGCGGCGGACGCGGTGTCAGCCGTCCGCGGCGGCTATTCGGGCTCGTTCGCAGCTGCCCCCGCGCACACCAACGTAAAACTCTATGGCGACGACAATCCGCTGGATGGACCGGGCTTCGAGAGCAAGGTGAAACTGCTCGCCGAGATCGACGCCTATGTCCGCGACAAGGATCCGCGGGTGCGGCAGGTCTCCGCCAGCCTCAGCGCCACCTGGCAGGTGGTCGAGATCGTGCGCCCGGACGGCGAGAGCTATCGCGACATCCGCCCCCTGGTGCGGGTCAATATTTCCGTGGTCGCGGGCCAGGGCGACCGCCAGGAAAGCGGCAGCAAGGGCTATGGCGGCCGCGAAGGCTATGCCCGCTTCATCGAAACCAAGGCGTGGCGGGAGGCGGCCGACGGCGCGATCCGCGAGGCGCTGGTCAATCTGGAATCGGTTCCCGCGCCCGCCGGCGAAATGGACGTGGTGCTGGGCGCCGGCTGGCCCGGCGTGATGCTGCATGAGGCGGTCGGCCATGGGCTGGAAGGCGATTTCAACCGCAAGCAGACCTCGGCTTTCGCCGGGCTGATGGGCAAGCAGGTCGCGGCCAAGGGCGTCACCGTGGTCGACGACGGCACCATGGCTTCCAGACGCGGTTCGCTGTCGATCGACGACGAGGGCACGCCGACCAACCGCACCGTGCTGATCGAGGACGGCATTCTGGTCGGCTACATGCAGGACCGCCAGAACGCGCGGCTGATGAACATGAAGCCGACCGGCAACGGCCGCCGCCAGAGCTACGCGCATGTGCCGATGCCGCGCATGACCAACACCTACATGCTGTCCGGCCAACGCGATCCCGCGGAAATCCTGGCCTCGGTGAAGAACGGTATCTACGCCGCCAATTTCGGCGGCGGCCAGGTCGACATCACCTCGGGCAAATACGTGTTCCAGTGCACCGAGGCCTACAGAATAGAAAACGGCAAGCTCGGCGCGCCCCTGAAAGGCGCGATGCTGATCGGCAACGGGCCGACCGACCTGCACAGAATAACCATGATCGGCAACGATCTTGCGCTGGATACCGGAATCGGCACCTGCGGCAAGAACGGCCAGGGCGTGCCGGTCGGCGTCGGCCAGCCGACGCTGCGGATGGAACGGATTACGGTTGGAGGAACGGGCTAGTGAGCACCGATAGCGAAACGTCAGCCGCAGCAAAACCTTCGAGCTGGCGCGGCCAGGCCGTCCAGCTCGTGGCCATCGTCATGGCCGTGTTCGTCGCCAAGGGCGCGCTTGCCGAGCCGTTTTATGTGCCGTCCGGCTCGATGGAGCCGACGCTTTTGATCGGCGATGCGCTGCTGGCGTCGAAATATCCTTACGGCTACGGCGCGGCTTCGTTGCCGATCCAGATCACGCTGCCGGAAACCGGCCGCGTGTTCGGCGAGACGCCGAAGCGCGGCGACGTCGTGGTGTTCCGCTGGCCCGGCGACCGTTCGCAGGCCTGGGTCAAGCGCGTGGTCGGTCTGCCCGGCGATCGCATCCAGATGCGGCAGGGCCAGCTCTTCATCAACGACCATGCCGCGACGCTGAAGCCCGACGGCCTTGGCGAGGCGGAAGACGATTCCGGCGGCAGCGAGCGGGCCTATCGCTATATCGAGACGCTGCCGAACGGCGTCACCCACGCGATCTTCAAGATGCGCGACAACGGCCAGCTCGACAACACGCCGGAAGTGACGGTGCCCCCGGGGAAATTGTTCGTGCTTGGCGATAACCGCGACAACTCCGCCGACAGCCGCGTCGCCGTGCGCGATGGCGGCGTCGGCCTGTTGCCGATCGACAATCTGGTCGGCCGCGCCGACGCGGTGGTCGGATCCTGGGACATGGGCTTGCGCAGCCAGCCGGTATGGACCTGGCTTTCAGGTTTTCGCCTCGCGCGGTTCTTCACCGCCGTGAATTGAACCGAGTCCAAATGACCTTCGACGACGTCAGGAAAATCGCACTGGCGTGGCCGGAGGTCGAGGACGGCACGTCCTACGGCACGCCGGCGTTGAAAGTGCGCAAGAAGATGCTGGCGCGCTTGAAGGAAGACGGCGACAGCCTGGTGATGCCGGGCGTTCCCCAGGATGAGCGCGACATGCTGGTGGAGAGCCAGCCAAAAGTATTTTACTTCACCGATCACTACCGCGATTACCCGATGGTGCTGATCCACCTGTCGAAGGCCAGGCGCGCGGCGGTCGAACCGCTGCTGCGCCGGCACTGGCGGACGCTGGCCTCGAAGAAGGCGATTGCATCGATGGAATCATAGGCCCTTCCGTCATTGCGAGCGCAAGCGAAGCAATCCATTTCGCAACACAGCAAGTATGGATTGCTTCGTCGCGGAGTTTATCATCGAGCCCGCCAGAGGCGGGACCCGTTGGCTCCTCGCAATGACGGCTGGGAGACATTCGCGTAACCCGACCTACCAACCACCTGCGAACGGCCATGAACCGCGATCAATTCCTCGCCGCCGCCTTGCGCAATCCGGTCGACGCGGCAATCGCCGATGAATTGTTTGGCCTGGCGCTGCCGGACGCGTGGATCGTTTCCGGCTGCCTGGTGCAAACGGTGTGGAACGCGCTGACGAACCGCGCGATCGATTACGGCATCAATGACTATGACATCTTCTACTTCGATCCCGACACCTCGTGGGAAGCCGAAGACAGGATCATTCGGCGCCTGCAGGACACATTCGCCAGGCTCAACGTCACCGTCGAACCGCGCAATCAGGCTCGCGTTCATCTCTGGTATCCCGAAAAGCACGGCCTGCCCTACCCGCCGCTCGCTTGTTCGACGGATGGTATCGACCGCTTTCTCACCAGAAATACCCGCATCGGAATCCGGCGAACGCCTGATAGCTACGACGTCTATGCGCCCGACGGATTTGACGATGTCGCCGGCATGATCGTGCGACCCAACCGGGCTGCGAATTTTTCGCCTGTGAATTACGAGACGAAGGCCGCGCGCTGGAAAAAGCTGTGGCCGGAGATCCGTGTGCTACCGGCCGATGCAGCACCGTAAGGCAAGTCCGTTTCGGCCATCCCGCTTCGAGCCGCGGCGGACAAGCCCTTCGACTATTTACAGCACGCGTCTTTGCCGTGCTCCTGGATCGGCGGGCACGGCACCGATCCATAGGAACAGAACACGCAACAATCGCCCGGCAGCGGCTTCAGTTTCTCGCCACAGCCCTTGCAGACGTAAAAGAACTGGCAAGCATCCGTCGGCATTTGCTCCGTCGCCTGGAAGCTGCACTTTGGGCAAGTCAGGGTCGATTCCAGTTGCATTGCGCACCCGCTAAAACGACGTCGTTGATTCGGTGAGCCATTGCGGCAAGGCCTCGACCATAGCGGCCTCGATACGAAATGCGCAATGTTGAGCCCGACTGCTTACGGCGCGCGCAGCGGAATTGCGCGCCGGCGCACGGAGAATTTACCGCACCACGCCCGAACTGAATCCCGCCTTGCGCCGCGGCGGCTTGATCTCTTTCTTTAGATAGCAATGCGCATCCCGGCCGGCATAGCCCGGCCGCGCATAGGTCCAGGCCCGGCATTTGTTGTCTTCGGTGCAAGCCGCCTTGCAGGCCTCATCGCCCTCATCGCGTTTGAGTCCAAAATTCCGGTAATCGCCCCCGAACCGGTCGATCGAGGTTTCGACCGTGCTGTTGCGGGGTTCGACCACGCCGGCGCCGCGCACGCCGGAAACGCAGCAATTGTCCTGGACGCGGGCAGGCACATTGCCTTTGAGCCAGCATACCGCGCTGGCGCTGATGTCGGTCGGATAGTTGAAACTCCACGCCCGGCAACGCTTGTCGCGCTCGCAGACCAGTGCGCAATCGGCGGGATCGCCCGAACTGACCGGGGAACTCAGATAGTCGCCACCGGGACGGTCGAAATTGGCTTGCGCCAGCCCCTCGCGCGCAACAATGACGGTCGCCAGAAAGGCGAGCGTCACCCCACACGCCCTGAGCAGGCGGCCTATCCCCATATGCTGTTGCTTTCGACTGCGCGTTTGCCCCGCGAGCCGTCATTTGACCGCCATCAACCTGTACGGCTGATGAACGGCCCAAAAATGATCCAATGGGCTGACCTGGAGCTTCGGTTCTGACTGGATCAGAACCGAAGCTCTGGATTCTTGTTTTGACGCGTTTTCTACCGCAGATAAGTCGACGCAATCTGCGTAAACTTGATTGCTTTGCGAACCGGTATCCACCCCGCATCAAGTGCGGGGCAGGCTTTGGCTCGAAAACGCTCTAAAACGCATATTCCTGATAGGCCGGCTCCACGGAGCCGTGCCAGGCGCCGTTGAATTTCTCCAGCATCTCCTCCGCCGGCGTGCGGCCGGAGTCGACGATCTGGTCGAGCGGCTCGAGGTGGCGGCCCTCGTCGCGGCCGAGATGATCGACATGGCCGCGGCGGCGCAGTCCCGCATGGGCCAGCGCCAGGCATTCCTTGGCGATCTCGAACAAATAGCGATCCCTGATCCTGGATTTGAATCCGAAACGCGGCACGTCGTCGCGCAACGCCTGACGCTCATGCGCACTCCAGTGCTTTACGACGTCCCATGCCGCGTTCAGGCTGGTATCGTCGTACAGCAATCCGACCCAGAACGCCGGCAGCGCCGGCAGCCGTCCCCACGGCACGCCGTCGGCGCCGCGCATTTCCAGATAGCGCTTCAGCCGCACTTCCGGGAAAATCGTCGAGAGATGGTTGGCCCAGTCCGACAGCGTCGGGCGCTCGCCGGGGAATGCGCAATTCCTGCCGTCGAAGAAGTCACGGAACGATGAGCCCGCGACGTCGATATAGTCCTCGCCACGCTTGACGAAATACATCGGCACATCCAGCGCGTAGTCGACCCAGCGCTCGAACCCCATGCCGTCCTCGAACGCCCAGGGGATCATGCCGGAACGCGCATTGTCGGTGTCGCGCCAGATCTCGGACCGGAACGACAGGAAGCCGTTGGGCTTGCCTTCCGTGAACGGCGAATTGGCGAACAGCGCGGTCGCGATCGGCTGCAACGCCACCGACACCCGCAATTTCTTGACCATGTCTTCTTCGGAGGAGAAGTCGAGATTGGTCTGCACCGTGCAGGTCCGGTACATCATGTCGAGGCCGTATTTGCCGACCTTCGGCATGTAATTGCTCATGATCTTGTAGCGGCCCTTGGGCATCACCGGAATCTGTGCCCGCGACCATGACGGCGTCATGCCGAGGCCGAGAAAGCCGATGCCCAACGGCGTTGCGATCTCGCGCACCTGCGCCAGATGCGCCATCAGTTCCGACTGGGTCTGATGCACGGTCTCGACCGGCGCACCCGACAGTTCGAACTGACCGCCGGGCTCCAGCGAAATCGCGCCGCCGCCGGTGACGTCGTAAAGCCCGATGATGCTGCCGCGCTCCATGATCGGTTCCCAGCCGAGCAGCAGCTTCATGCCTTCCAGCAGCGCGCCGATGCCGCGCGCGCCCTCGTAGGGCACGGGTTCGCGGCCCTGCAGCGTGAAGGGGGTTTTCTCGTGCTCGGTACCGATCCGGAACTCGGACGGCGGCTTCACGCCCGCTTCCAGCCACGCAACTAATTCGTCGCGCGATTGCAGCGGCGTCATATCGATCTGGTCACGCGCCATAAAAAATCCGGATGTGGGGCGATTCGATCGAACGCGCCGTGTGGCAGGGGCATCCACGAACCCCGGGGCTCGCGGATGCAGATGGTAAAAACGATATCATCGGGCCGGTACGCCGTCTCTTGCGGCGGCGGCCGGCTTGGCCTCGCTGCAGGAGCAACCCAGCCGGTCGAGCAGACCGCAGAGTTTGACGGCATCGGGGTCGGACAATTTGGAGCCGACGTATTTTTCGATCGCGGCGGAATAGGCGTTCCACATTTTCTTCTGCAGCTCGCGCCCCGCTTCCGTGATCTCGACAAACAGGCCGCGCTTGTCAATCTTGCATTCGCGCCGCGCCGCGAGCCCCTCGTCGACCAGACGGTCGATCAGCCGCGAGGTCGAATATTGCGGCAGCAGCATTTGCTTTTCCAGCTCGACCGGGCGCATTTCTCCTGACGGCGCGCGCGACAATTCGAGCAGCGCATCATACCAGGCCAGCGGCGGAAAGCCGGCCTTCTTCAAATCCTGTTCGACGCAGTCCAGCACCCGGCTCTGCACCCGCATCAGGCGGATCCAGGCGGCGGTCACCTCGGTCGATGGTTTGCGTTTCATGGTCTAGTCCATACCTTGTCACAGGCAAGTGTACCGCACTAAATGCAGCTGCATCAATCTTGACTATTTCATGCATATGCATTTAGTCATTCCATAGCATTTTCAAGCGAAGTGGGCCGGTTCGCGTGAAGAAAACGCGTCAAAATGAAGATTTTGAGCCTGGTCGGTTCTGACCCGATCAGAACCGACCAGGCTCAAGGGCCTTAAGCCAATAATCCGAGGGAAGGAAAATCCTATGAAATTGTATTATTCACCCGGTGCCTGTTCGCTCTCCCCCCATATCGCGCTGCTGGAGGCCGGTCTCCCCTACGATCTGGTCAAAGTCGACCTGCGGGCCAAGAAGCTGGAAAACGGTGACGATTTTCTGAAGATCAATCCGAAGGGCCAGGTGCCGGCGCTGGCGCTCGACAGCGGCGAACTGGTGACCGAAGGCCCGGTCATCGTGCAGATGATCGCCGACAAGGCCAGGGACAAGAACCTCGCACCTAGCCGCGACAGCACCGAGCGCTACAAGCTGCTGGAGTGGCTCAACTTCATCACCACCGAATTGCACAAGAATTTCGGCCCGATGTTTTCGCCGGTGCTGGCCGACGACGCCAAGGCCTTCTTCAAGGACCGGGTGATGGGCAAGTTCAAGTATGTCGACAGCCAGCTGGGCGGCGGCGAGTATCTGATGGGCAAGCACTTCACCGTTGCCGACGGCTACCTGTTCACCATGCTGTCCTGGGCCGACCGGATGAAATTCGACCTCTCGGGTCTGCCGAATCTTTTGGCCTACAAGGCCCGCGTCGGCGCCCGCCCGATGGTCCAGGAAGCGCTTACCAAGGAAGGCCTGATGAAGGCGGCGTGAGCTTTCGCAGCCAGCGACAAGCAAAGGGGCCGGATCGATGATCCGGCCCCTTTTTCCTGCCGTCATTGCGAGCCAACGGGTCGCGCGAATGCGCGCCCGATGACAGGCTCCGCGAAGCAATCCATAGCGCACCAAAGCTAGTGTGGATTGCTTCGTCGCTACGCTCCTCGCAATGACGACTCAGGCCGCGGCCTGCTTCTTCGGCGGGAAGCGGCCGTAGAAGGTTTCGCCCTTCGCTGCCATCTCGACCAGGAGTTTCGGCGGGGTGAAGCGGGAGCCGTATTTGGCTTCCAGCTTGTGGCACAATTCGACGAAGTTTTTCGTGCCCATGAAGTCGATATAGGACAGCGCGCCGCCGGTGAACGGGGCAAAGCCGAAGCCCAAGATCGAGCCGACGTCGGCTTCGCGCGGATCGACGATCACGTGATCCTCCACGGTACGCGCGGCCTCCACCGCCTGCACCACCAGGAAGCGCTGCTTCAACTCCTCGACCTCGAGCGTGTCGGGATCGAGATGCTTCGGCTGCATGCCGGCCAGTCCCGCCCACAGGCTCTTCTGGCCCTTGCCCTTTTCGGGATAGTCGTAAAAACCCTTGCCGTTCTTGCGGCCGAAGCGGCCCTGCTTCTCCACCATCTCGACCATCAGCTTCTTCTGCGCCTGGTCGATGGCGTTCGGACCGAGATCGGCCTCGGTCGCTTTCATGATCTTGAGGCCGAGATCGAGGGCTACCTCATCCGACAGCGACAGCGGCCCGACCGGCATGCCCGCCATCCTCGCGGTGTTCTCGATCATCGCCGGCGGCACGCCCTCGAGCAGCATCTCGCTGCCTTCGGCGATGTAGCGCATCACGCAGCGGTTGGCGAAGAAGCCGCGGGAGTCGTTCACGACAATCGGCGTCTTGCCGATGACGCGGACATAATCCAGCGCGGTGGCGAGCGCAACGTCGCCGGTGTTCTTGCCGACGATGATCTCGACCAGCATCATCTTCTCGACCGGCGAGAAGAAGTGGATGCCGACGAACTTGCCCTGGTCCTTGAATTCCTCGGCCAGCGAGGTGATCGGCAAGGTCGAGGTGTTGGAGGCGAAGATCGCGCCGTCCTTCAGCAGCGGCTGCGCCTTGGCGTAGGTTTCCGCCTTCACTTTTCTATCTTCGAACACGGCCTCGATGACGAGATCGCAATCCTTCAGGACATTGTAGTCGGCGGTGGCGCTGATGCGGCCCAGAATGGCGTCGCGGTCGCTTTCCTTGGCGCGGCCCTTCTTGATCAGATCGTCGATGACCGATTGGGCGTGGCCCTTGCCCTTGTCGGCGCTCTCCTGGTCGCGATCGATCAAGACCACGTCGATGCCGGCGCGCGCCGAGACATAGCCGACGCTGGCGCCCATGAAGCCGGCGCCGATCACGGCGAGCTTCTTGACCCTGGTCGGCGGCACGTTTGGCGGACGCCGCGCGCCCTTGTTCAATTCCTGCATCGACAGGAACAGGCTGCGGATCATCGCCGCGGCTTCCTTGCTACGCAGGATCTGCGTGAAGTAGCGCGACTCGACGCGCAACGCGGCGTCGATCGGCAACTGCAGGCCCTCGTAGACGCAGCTCATGATGGCGCGCGCCGCCGGATAATTGTCATAGGTCTCGCGGCGGAAGATCGCGTTGCCAGCCGGGAACATCATCATGCCGGCCTGGGAAAACACCGCCCCCCCGGGCAGCTTGAAACCCTTCTCGTCCCAGGGTGCGATAGCCTTGCCGCCGCCCTTGATCCAGTCCTTCGCCGCCTTGATCAGGTCGGCGGGGGGAACGATGGCGTGGATCAGATTGAGCGCCTTGGCCTTGTCGAGGTTGATCGCTTCGCCCTTGAGCAGCAACTGCATCGCGTCCTGCGGCGAGACGATGCGCGGCACGCGCTGGGTGCCGCCGGCGCCGGGGAACAGCCCGACCTTGATTTCCGGCAGTCCGAGGCGGGTTTTGGGATTTTCGGCGGCGACGCGGTAGTGACAGGACAGCGTGAGTTCAAAACCGCCGCCGAGCGCCAGGCCGTTGATGGCGGCGACCCAGGGCTTGCCCGAGGTCTCGATGGAGCGGAACACCTGCGAGAACCGGCGGCTCTGGTCGAACAGCATCTGGTTCGCCGCGGTTTCGCCTTTGGCCTTGAGCATTTCGGCATAGCTGCGGCTCATGCCCTCCAGCATCGACAGATCGGCGCCGGCGGACAACGCCTCCTTGCCCGAAGTGATGACGACGCCTTTCACGGCGGCATCGGCCGAGGTCTGCTTCACGATCTCCTCGAGCTCGTTGACCGAGGTCTCGTCCAGCACGTTCATCGAACGGCCGGGCGTGTCCCATGTGACCAGCGCAATGCCGTCGGCGTCGGTTTCGATCTTGAAATTCTTGAAGGCCATGTTGGTCGCTCCCAATGCGAAATCGTATTCTGACCGCAGGGTGGGCAAAGGCGCGCTTCGCGCCGTGCCCACCATTTTGATCGGTGTCTGTCCTGGTGGGCACGCTACGCTTTGCCCACCCTACGATTCTACGTTCTAGACCCGCTCGATGATGGTCGCGGTGCCCATGCCGCCGCCGATGCACAGCGTCACCAAAGCGGTCGATTTGTTGGTGCGCTCGAGTTCGTCGAGCACGGTGCCCAAAATCATTGCGCCTGTGGCGCCGAGCGGATGGCCGAGCGCGATCGCGCCGCCGTTGACGTTGATCTTCGAGGGATCGATGTCGAAGGCCTGGATGTAGCGCAGCACCACGGACGCAAAGGCCTCGTTCAATTCGAACAGGTCGATGTCCGATTTCTTCATGCCGGAACGCTCGAACAGCTTTTCGGTGACGTCGACCGGACCGGTCAGCATCATCGCGGGCTCCGAGCCGATATTGGCGAACGCCCGGATTTTCGCGCGCGGCTTCAAACCGTGCTTGCTACCTGCTTCCTTGCTGCCGAGCAGCACCGCGCCGGCGCCGTCGACGATGCCGGAAGAGTTACCGGCGTGGTGCACGTAGTTGATCTTTTCGACTTCCGGATGCGACTGGATCGCCACCGCATCGAAACCGCCCATCGCGCCGACCGCCGCGAACGAAGCCTGCAACTGGCCGAGCGACTGCATCGTCGTGGTCGGGCGCATGTGTTCGTCCTTGGCGAGGAGGGTGAGGCCGTTGATGTCCTTCACCGGCACCACCGAATTCTTGAAGCGGCCCTCGTCCCATGCCTTGGCCGCGCGCTGCTGGCTCTGCACCGCATAGGCGTCGACGTCGTCGCGGGAAAAACCGTATTTGGTCGCGATCAAATCGGCCGAGACGCCTTGCGGCATGAAATAGGCCGGCACCGCGATCGAGGGGTCCATCGGCCAGGCGCCGCCGGAGGCACCGATGCCGACGCGGCTCATGGATTCGGCGCCGCCGCCGATCACGAGGTCATGCTGGCCGCTCATGATCTGGGCCGCGGCGAAATTCACGGCATCGAGGCCGGAAGCGCAGAAGCGGCTGATCTGGACGCCCGGCACCGCCTCGCCGAGACCGGCCTTCAGCGCCGCGAAGCGCGCAATGTCGGAGCCGGCTTCGCCGACCGGATCGACCACGCCGAGGATGACGTCGTCGACGACGTCTTCGCCAAGGTTGTTGCGCTCCTTCAGCGCCTGCAGCGGCACTGTCGCCAGCGCCAGCGCGGTCACCTCGTGAAGCGCGCCATCGGCCTTGCCGCGGCCGCGCGGGGTGCGAACGTGATCGTAGATATATGCCTCAGGCATGACGCCCTCCTGATATGAGGATCATAATATATAGCTATCTTTTGTTTGAGCATGATCTTTTCGGAAAACCGGTATCCACTTTTCCGGATCATGCTCGCGAAGCCGCGGGGAAACGGCGAAAGAACTCAGAACGCTTCCGCCGCCAGTTCCATGGTGGTCGCGCTTCCGGTCTGGATGCGCGCAAGATGTACGGTGGTTTCCGGCAGCATCCGTTCCATGAAGAAGCGGCCGGTCACGAGCTTGGTGGTCAGATAGGACGTGGCACTGCCGGCCGCAATCTTGTCCAGAGCCACTTTCGCCATCCGTGCCCACATATAGCCAAAGGTGACGAGGCCGAACAATTGCATGTAGTCGGTGGCGGCGGCGCCGGCGTTGTCGGGTTTCGCCAGCGCATTCTGCATCAGCCAGCCGGTGGCCTGTTGCAGATGGCCGACCGCGGTCGAGAGCGGCGTCACATAGGGCTTCATGGCCTCGTCGGCGCCGTGGTCCTTGGCGAACGCAGCAACCTCGCCAAAGAACGCCATCGCGGCGCGGCCGCCGTCACGCGGCAATTTGCGCCCCACCAGGTCGAGGGCCTGAATCCCGTTGGCGCCCTCGTAGATCATGGCGATGCGGGCATCGCGCACGAACTGCTCCATGCCATGCTCGGCGATATAGCCGTGGCCGCCATACATCTGCTGCGCCAGCACCGCGTTGGAAAACCCGACGTCGGTCATCACGCCCTTCATGACCGGCGTCATCAGCCCCATGTGGTCGTCTGCCTCCTGACGATCCTTGGGATCGCTGGAGCGGTGGGCGACGTCGCTCTTCAGCGCGGTCCAGATCACCATGGCGCGCGCGGCCTCGTTGAAGGCGCGGATAGTGAGCAGCGTGCGCCGCACGTCCGGATGCACGATGATCGGGTCGGCCGGCTTGTCCGCTTCCTTCGCGCCGGTCAGCGAACGGCCCTGCAGGCGCTCGCGGGCATAGGCCACCGCGTTCTGATAGGCGACTTCGGATTGCGCGAGCCCCTGCACGGCGACGCCGAGGCGGGCCTCGTTCATCATCACGAACATGCCCTGCATGCCCTTGTTCTCTTCGCCGATCAGCCAGCCGGTGGCGCTGTCGTAGTTCATCACGCAGGTCGAATTGCCGTGGATGCCCATCTTGTGCTCGATCGAGCCGCAGGAAACGCCGTTGCGTTGCCCCAGCGAGCCGTCGGCATTGACCAGGATTTTGGGCACCACGAACAGCGACACGCCCTTGATGCCGGCGGGTGCGCCTTCGATCCGCGCCAGCACCAAATGGATGATGTTGTCGGCGAGATCGTGCTCGCCGGCGGAGATGAAGATCTTGGTGCCCGTGATCTTGTAGCTACCGTCGGCCTGCTTGACGGCCTTGGTGCGCAGCAGGCCCAAATCCGTGCCGCATTGCGGCTCGGTGAGATTCATGGTGCCGGTCCATTCGCCGGCCACCATCTTCGGCACGAACATCTTCTTCTGTTCGGGCTTGCCGTGCACGATCAGCGCTGCAGTCGCCCCCATGGTCAGGCCGCCATACATCGAAAACGCCATGTTCGCCGAGCTCTGGAATTCGGTGACGGCCTGGCTGAGCGTGACCGGCAGCCCCTGCCCGCCATATTCCGTCGGCGCCGACAAGCCCAGCCAGCCGCCCTCGGTGACCTGCCTGAAGGCTTCCTTGAATCCCTTCGGGGTGGTGACGCTGCCGTCGTCGTGGCGGACACAGCCTTCGAGATCGCCGACCCGGTTGAGCGGCTGCAGCACTTCCTCACTGAGTTTGGCGGCCTCGCCGAGGATGGCCTCGCGGACATCGGCGGAGGCGTCGGTAAAGCCGGGAAGATTGTCGTAGCGATCGATCTGGAACACGTCGTTCAGCAGAAAATTCACGTCCTCAACGGGGGCTTTATAGATCGGCATGGTTTTCTCCCGGTTCGCTGTTCGTACAGCGCAGCAACGTTTGCGTTCCCAAAATTGACCTTAACCGGTTCCGTCGATTCAAGGCACTATTAAAGGCAGTTAGGATCGAGACAGCGGTTGCGACTTTGCGACGCCGGCATCGTTTCCCTGCTTCACGAGCTGTTCTCCCATCAGCCGGTGCAGCAGGTTGATCGCCTTGAGCGGACGCACCATCACCTTGAAATGCGTGATCTTGCCGTCGGCGTTGAAGGTGATGATATCGACGCCGTTGATCCTGATGCCTTCGATTTCGTTTTCGAACTCGAGCACCGCGCCATTGGCGCTGCGCCATTCGCCGACATAGGCGAAGCCCGGACCGCCCAGCACCTTTTCAGCACTCGCGAGATATTTGAACGTGATGTCGCGGCCGCGTTGCGGCGTATGCACGACGGGACTCTCGAACACTGCATCGGAATGGAGCAGGTCCCACAGCGCCGCGGTGTCGTGAGACTTCATATAGCTGTACCATTTGTCGAGCCCGGTCATTGGGACGTCTCCTCCGGGCGAACGCGCGGTGCCCGGCGTTGGGTTGGGTTCAGTCTGACCGTCGATATGCACATTGACGCATATGCGCCTATGTGCATAAAGTCAAGGATGATGGTCGAAAAGGAGTGGCGGCCGATGGCACTTGGCGACGCGATCCTCGCATGCCTGACCGAACGTCCGATGACGGGCTATGAACTCGCCAAGACGTTCGATGCCTCGATCGGTTTCTTCTGGAAGGCCGACCATCAGCAGATCTATCGCGAGCTCTCGCGGCTGCGCGACCGCGGCCACGTGCAGGGCCGCGAGGTCGTGCAGTCGGGCAAGCCGAACAAGCTGGTCTACACCCTCACGCCAGAGGGTAGAGCCGCGCTGAGGCATTGGGCCGCCCGGCCGAGCAGTCCGGCCTCGATGAAGGACGACCTGCTGGTGCGGCTTTACGCGCTCGACAGCGTCGACATCGAACCGTTGCGCGACGATCTGATGGCACGGCTGGAGCATCACCGCGACCGCTTCGCCCGCTACGAACGCCTGCTCACCAAGCGCTTCCCGCAAGGAACCGCGTCCGCGGCGGATACCGGCAAGCTGCTGCTGCTGCACATGGGACTTCGTCATGAGCGTAGCGTGGCCGAGTGGTGCGAAGAGGCCATTGACGCCTTGTCCGCCATTTCCAGCCGGGCGAACGTGCTGCCGCTCGCGGACGGCCAACACGACAGCAACGGCTGAGTTGCCGCGACCCGGCTGATCGCGCCGGCGTCCGGAACCTGGCTTTGGCCGCAACGCCCCCCTCGATTGTAGCGCCAGCTGCAACTTTACTGGCCCAAGTACCCAAACCTTAACCCGTTATTTACCGTAACGCGAAAAAGTCAGGATCTGAGGCAGACGACCTGCGCGGAATTCGATTGTCTCTTCGTTGGGACGCGCGGGGAGGCTGCAGGCGCAGGGTGTGGGCGCCGGAGCGGAACCGGATCTGAGCATGAATTCGCGCGTATCGTGGAGTGTCGACGGCATCGATCCATCCGTCCGCGAAAGGGCCGAGGCAGCGGCGCGCCGCGCCGGCATGTCCTTGAGCGACTGGCTCAATTCCACCATCGGCGAATCAGCCCCTCCCACGTTCCGCAGCGCGCCTTACGATCAACGGCCGGCGATGCATAGCCAGGAAAGCCGCGACGTCGCCGACATTCACCAGCGGCTGGATTCGATCACCCGGCAGATCGAACAGATTTCGCAGCCGAGGCCGCGGAGCGAAACGGCTCCGCGCAGCGGAAATTTGCCGCGCAACGAAGCTCCCCGCAACGAGCCGACTGTCGCGCGGCAGTTGAACGACGCCATCTCGCGCCTCGACGCGCGGCTGTCGCAGATTTCAAACCAGGCCCCGGTGCGCCAGGCCCAGACCCAGGACAGGCAGCGCCAGTCCGAGGCGGTCGAGCGCGCGGCCGCCCAGGTCTATCGTCCCTCGCCGCCGCTGAGCCCCGCCTCGTTCGATTCGGCGATCGCGGAAATCGCGGCGCGCCAGAACGAACTCGATGGTCCGCCGCCCCGGCAGATGCCGCCGCGCAACGCTCCGCCGATGGCCCCGGTTGCTCCGCCTATGGCGGCTTACGCTCCCCCGCCCGCGCCGCAGCCTGCGCCTTCGGGCCCGGATTTCTCCTCGCTCGAACGTCATCTGATCAAGATCACCAGCCAGATCGAGGCGCTGCAGCGCCCCGACCATGTCGAGCAGTCGATCGCCACGTTCCGCAGCGAACTCGCCGAAATCCGCGCCGCCATCACCGAGGCGATGCCGCGCCGCGCGATCGAATCGATCGAGAACGAAATCCGCTCGCTGTCGCGCCGCATCGACGAAAACCGGCAGAACGGCACCGACGGCCAGGCGCTTTCCGGCATCGAGCGCGCGCTCTCCGAAATCCGCGAGGTGCTGCGCTCGTTGACCCCGGCCGAGCAACTCGCCGGCTATGACGAGGCGATCCGCAATCTCGGCGCCAAGCTCGATCTGATCCTGCGCGCCAATGACGATCCGTCGACTGTCCAGCAGCTCGAGGGCGCGATCACCGCATTGCGCGCCATCGTTTCCAATGTCGCTTCCAACGACGCGCTGGCGCGGCTTTCCGAAGACGTGCACATGCTGGCGTCCAAGGTCGATCAGCTGTCCCGTTCCAACAACAACAGCGATTCATTTGCTGTCCTCGAACAGCGCATCGCCGCGCTGAGCTCGACGCTGGAAAGCCGCGAGCGGCCGGCCGCGAGCGATAATTCGGAACAGATCGAAGGCGCGCTGCGGGCGCTGACCGAGCGGCTCGACCGGATGCCGGTCGGCAACGACAACGCTTCGGCGTTTGCCCATCTCGAACAGCGCGTGTCGTATTTGCTGGAGCGGATCGAGTCCTCCACCGGCAATGGCTCCGGCAATCTCGGGCGGGTCGAGGACGGGCTGCAGGACATCCTGCGCAGCCTCGAACGCCAGCACGCGAACCTTGTTGCGCTCGCCGATAACACTCGCAACGTCAGCGCGCCGGCGCCGCTGTCGATGGACCCGGACCTCGTCGATATCGTCAAGCGCGAATTGTCCGACATCCGTTTCAGCCAGTCGGAAACCGACCGCCGCACCCAGGATTCGCTGGAGACGGTTCACAACACACTCGGCCATGTGGTCGATCGCCTGGCGATGATCGAAGGCGATCTGCGCGCGGTCCGCGCCGCGCCGCCGGTGGCGCCGCAGCCCATGATGGCGCCGCCTGCGCCGGCGCCGGCGCCGGAATGGGTCGAGCCGCGCGTGGAAGCGCGTACCGAAATGCCCCGGGTCGCAATGCCGCCGCAGGCCTTCGTGCCGCAGCCCAAACCGGAATTGCCGAATCCCGCCGCCGCGCAGGAGCATTTTGCGGCCGCGCCGCGCGAATTCCATGCCGTGCAGCCGCCGGCCATACCCGCCGCCGCACCCGCGACGCCGCGCGCGATCAGCGAAATCCTCGAGCCGCACGCAGCACCGCCGCGCGTTGCGATCGAACCGGAATTGCCGCCGGATCATCCGCTGGAGCCGGGTACCCGGCCGACGGCGCGGATGTCTTCGCCTTCCGAGCGCATCGCAGCCTCGGAAAGCGCGATCAGCGAAATTCCGGCCGCCAAGAAAGAGCCCGTCAGCACCTCGAGCTTCATTGCCGCCGCGCGTCGCGCCGCTCAGGCGGCCGCGGCTCAGCCCGTCAACGAGAAGGCCGCGCGCGCGGCGTCGAAGGCCGCCGCCAAGGACAAATCCAAGGACAAATCCAAGGACAAAATCGCGGTTGAGGGCCAGGCGCCCTCGAGCGTCACCTCGAAGATCCGTTCGCTGCTGGTTGGCGCGAGCGTGGTCGTGATCGTGCTGGGCACCTTCAAGATGGCGATGAGCCTGCTCGACACCGGCAGCGCGCCGCCGATGCCGGCGATGGAAAATTCGAGCGAGCAGACCGCCCCGCCGCCTCCGCCCGCCGACACTAGCGCGCAGCCCGCGATGCCGGCGCCCGCGGCGCCGTCGATCACCTCGCCGACCCCGATCGGCCGGCAATCCAACAACAGTTCCGCACCCAACACGCTGGACAGCTCGCAGGTTGCGATCCCGCAACCAACGACATCGCCGCTTGCGGCCAGCGACATCACCGGCGCGATCCCGACGACGCCAGCTCCCGGCAAACTGGCCACCGTGCAGGTGCCGCCGACCGAGCGGCTGCCTGACGGCATCGGCGGACCGAACTTGCGCGCCGCGGCGCTGAAGGGCGATCCGACCGCGGCTTATGAGATCGCCGTGCGCTTTGCCGAGGGCAAGGGCATTGCGCCGAATCTGGACGAAGCAGCGAAATGGTATGACCGCGCCGCGCAGGCCGGCGTGGTGCCCGCGATCTTCCGGCTCGGGACCTTCTACGAGAAGGGCATGAGCGTGAAAAAGGACGTTGATGCCGCGCGGCGCTACTATCTGCAGGCGGCCGAGCGCGGCAACGCCAAGGCGATGCATAATCTGGCCGTGCTCGACGCCGACGGCGGCGGCCAGGGCGCCAATTACAAGGGCGCGTCGCAATGGTTCCGCAAGGCGGCCGATCGCGGCGTCGCCGACAGCCAGTTCAACCTCGGCATCCTCTATGCCCGCGGTATCGGCGTCGAACAGAACCTCGCCGAGTCCTTCAAATGGTTCAGCCTGGCCGCAAGCCAGGGCGATGCCGACGCCGGCCGCAAGCGCGACGATATCGCCAAGCGGCTCGACGCCCAGTCGCTCGCCGCGGCCAAGCTCGCGATCCAGACCTTTACGGCCGAGCCGCAGCCCGACGACGCGGTCAATGTGGCGACCCCGCAAGGCGGCTGGGACAGCGCGCCCGCACAGGCCAATGTGACCAAGCCCGCCGCCAAGCCGGCTCCGGCCAAGCGCACCGCCGCCGCGCATTGATGCCTCCGTCGCGATGCCGCCTGGCGTCGCTGGCATGTACCTCAGCGATAAACCCGTATAGATAAGCGCGCCACCAAGGGTGTGCGCGCGATCTTGCGGAACGCCATCGCGCGCAGCCTTGAACTCCGAGGATCGAATTGGAGTAGTGAGTTGTCTGCCGATGACCCTCAGGACGACGCAAGCCACTTTCGAAGGTCGCCGACAGGCCCTTCGGTGGCCCCACCGCGCCAGCCGATCGACCGGCCTGTGGCGCGGCCGCTTCGCGCCGCCGGCAACCTGCGGCGTCTTGGGTCGGTTCTGATTTTGATCCTGCTGCTTTCCGGCGTCGGCGTCCGCGCCTACCGGGACCTTTCGCGGCCGGAGGCCTGGGCCTACTGGAAAGACCAATACTATTCTCCGAGCCTGACTTCCTCGCTGATTGCCCAAGTGAGCCTCAAGCCCAATATCGATGGCCGGCCTGCCCTCGCTATCAGCGGCAGGATCGGCCCCGCCGCCGCGAGCTGGTTCCGCGACCGGCTCGACGAGGCCCATCTCGCGGCCGGCGATGTCATCCTGCTGTCATCTCCGGGCGGCGACTTGAACCAGGCCATCATCATGGGTGAAGTCATTCGATCGCGCGGGCTGGTCACCGCCGTTGGCGTCGCCGACGCTTCGGGCCGCATCAAGCCGTCCTATTGCGCCAGCGCCTGCGTATTCGTCTATGCCGGCGGCAAAACCCGCTACGGTCTCGATGGCTCGGCCCTGGGAGTCCACCGCTTTGTGACCTCGACGCCCGGGCGCGACCCCGTCGCCGACACCCAGCGGACCGCGGGGATGGTCTTGAGCTATGTGACCAGGATGGGCGTCTCCTCCGCCACCGTGGAAGCCATGTCGGAGACCAGGGACGTCCGTTGGCTCGGCACCAAGGAAGCTTCCGCGATGAACCTCATCACCGATCCGCTTCGGGCACCGTGAGCCCGCCACCCGCGCATTAATCCTGATTATTCACCACGCCCGAAGGCGCGTGTGGCTTTGCGGCAAAAAAAGCCCCGCGGGTGGATTCTTTAGTCCCTCCGACCTCCGATTTCGGTTATGCAAAGATGCGGCAATCGATCCGCGCTCGCCCGTTTTACGCGCGCGAGATGCGGATTTCGCTGCCGGCAAATGCCCGATCAAGAAATCATGCCGTGAAGCGGCCTTCGGCTCGCGGCGCAATCATAAAAGCGACCCGCGTGCAGCTGTATCTCCCGATCGCCGACATTCCGGTCAATGTTTTTCTCATCCTGGCGATGGGCGCGGCGGTTGGTTTCGTTTCCGGCATGTTCGGCATCGGCGGCGGCTTTCTCATGACGCCGCTCCTGATCTTCGTCGGCATCGCGCCCGCGGTCGCGGTCGCTTCGGTCGCGAGCCATATCGCGGCCTCCTCGTTCTCGGGCGCGATATCCTATTGGCGGCGGCGCGCCATCGATCCGATGCTGGCGCTGGTACTGCTCAGCGGCGGCAGTATCGGCACTGCGCTCGGGGTATGGACCTTCACGCAGCTGCGCGCGCTCGGCCAGCTCGATCTGTTGATCGCGCTGTCCTACGTGATCCTGCTGACCGCCGTCGGCGGGCTGATGTTCTGGGAAGGCCTGCGCGCGCTGCTGCGGGCCAGGCGCGGCGGCGCGGCACCGGCGCGCCGCTCCGGCAGCCATGGCTGGGTCCATGGCTTGCCGCTGAAGATGCGCTTCAAGCGCTCGAAGATCTATCTGTCCGTCATTCCCGTGGTCGTTGTCGGCCTGGTGATCGGCTTCATCGGCGCGGTGATGGGCATCGGCGGCGGCTTCATCCTGGTGCCGCTGATGATCTATCTGTTGCGGGTGCCGACCTCGACCGTGATCGGCACCTCGATGGTGCTCACGCTGGTCACCATGGTGTTTGCCACCTTGCTGCATGCGGTCACCAACCATCTGGTCGACGCCGTGCTGGCGCTGATCCTGATGGTCGGCGGTGTCACCGGCGCGCAGTTCGGCGCCCGTGCCGGGCAGAAAATCCGCGGCGAACATCTGCGCCTGCTGCTCGGGCTTCTGGTTCTCGCCGTCGGCGTCCGTTTCGCCATTGAACTCGTGATCCGGCCCGAGGATCTCTTCACCATCCGGGAAACCGGAGGCACGGGATGACCGCGTGCGTCCGCCTCACGCTTGGGGGCCTGGTGCTGGCTACGGCGCTGGCGGCTTCGCCTGTGCGCGCCGAACGGCTGATCGTGTCGGTGTCGAACCATCGCGTGACCGTGACGCCGAACTATTCCGGCGAGGAACTGGTGCTGTTCGGCTCGGTCGAAAAGGACGCCACGACCCCGGCCAGCCGCAACAATTACGATCTCGTGGTCACCGTTGCCGGCCCGCGCGCCGATATGGTGACGCGCCGCAAGGAACGCAAATTCGGCATCTGGATCAATACCGACTCGCGGCAGTTCCTGCAGGTGCCTAGCTATCTCGCGCTGTTTTCCAACCGGCCGTTCGATGCCATCGCTTCGCCCGAGGTGCAGCGCCGGCAACAGCTCGGCCTCAACAATGTTCTGCTGACCCAACGCGTCGGTCCCGACTATGCCGACGTGGTGCCGAACGATGCGTTCCGCAGCGCCTTCGTGCGGCTGCGCAGCGAACACGGGCTCTATCGCGAGGCGACCTCGGCGGTGACGTTCCTGACCCCAACCCTGTTCCGCACCGGCATTCCGCTGCCGGCCGCGGTGCCGATCGGCACCTATGACGTCGAGATCAAACTGTTTGCCGACGGCGCGCTGGTGACGAAGACCGAGACCGCGTTCGAGATCGTCAAGGTCGGCTTCGAACAGTTCGTAGCCACCACCGCGCGCCAGAACGGTTTTATCTACGGGCTGGTGACCGCGTTCATGGCGCTGATGACCGGCTGGATGGCGTCCATTGTGTTCCGGAAGGATTGAGGTCGTACGTGCCCCGGTCGCTGCGCAGATCGTAGGGTGGGCAAAGCGCAGCGTGCCCACCATCAAGCCGCGATCGGGATGATAGATGGTGGGCACGGCGCAAGAGCGCCTTTGCCCACCCTACAGAAACATTCCCACCCCCATCGCCAGTACGCTGAGCAGCATCGCCGCGGTCGACAGCCATCCGAGCCAATGGAGCGGGCCAGCGATGACGAAATGGCCCATCACATCCTTGCGGCGGGACATGATCATCAACAGCACCATCACGGGAACGGCGAGCACGCCGTTGACGACCGCGCTCCAGTACAGCGCCGAGATCGGATTGATCGGGGTGAAATTGAGCGCGATCCCGATTGCAGCCGATAGCGCCAGCACTGCGTAGAACGCCACCGCTTCCTTGGGCTTGCGCGCGAGCCCGACCGGCCATCGCCGGCCCTCGCCGACGGCATAGGCGGTGGCGCCGCCGAGCACCGGGATCGCCAGAAGGCCGGTGCCGATAATGCCGAGCGCAAAGATGACTTCCGCGAACTCGCCCGCGATCGGACGCAGCGCTTCGGCGGCCTGCGCCGAAGTCTGGATGTCGGTCTTGCCGGCCGCGTGCAGCGTCGCGGCGGCGGTGACGATGATCGACAGCGCGATCAAATTCGAGAACGCCATTCCGACCACGGTGTCGGCGCGGATGCGGTTGAATTCCTTCTGCGCGCCGTAATGCCTGTCGATCAGCGGCCGCTTGGTCGCATCGACGCGCTGGTCCTCGGCTTCCTGCGAGGCCTGCCAGAAAAACAGATAGGGCGAGATCGTGGTGCCGAAGATCGCGACAATGGTGGTGAAATAATCCGCGCTCCAGGTCAGGCGCGGAACCAGCACGCCGGCAAGCGCCTCGCCCCACGAGACATGCGCGAACGCTAACGCTGCGACATAGGCAAACAAGCTGAGCGTCAGCCATTTCAGCACCGACACGTAGCGTTTGTAGTCGAGAAAAATCTGCGCCACGACCGATATCACGCCGAAAAACACGACGTAGATGATGCCATGCCCGCCGACCAGCAATTTGGCCGCATCCGCCATGGCCGCGAGATCGGCTGCGATGTTGACGGTGTTGGCAATGAACAGCAACGCCACCACGACATTGAGCAGCCCGGCCGAATAGTAGCGGCAGACATTGCCCGAAATGCCGTGCCCGGTGACGCGGCCGACACGTGCAGAAATTTCCTGGATCGCCACCATCAGCGGAAACGTCAGCAGCATGGTCCAGCCGATGCCGTAGCCGAGTTGCGCGCCGGCCTGGCTGTAGGTGCCGATCCCGGAAGGATCATCGTCGGACGCCCCGGTGATCAGCCCGGGGCCGAGTGATTTCAGGAAAAGCCTGAAATCAAACGGCTGTCGGGGCTCGACCTTCGGGGCCGGCTTGTCGCCGGGATTCTTGTGGTTCTTCGCGGTGATCTTCCTGTGTTGCGCCATACCCGTTCCAGCCGCCGCGATAACGTACCGGGCAAGCTCCGGTTCCAGCAGCATCTTAACCGAAGGCGCGGGCTATTTCATTGCGCAGAATCAAGCGCGAGATGACGGCTCGATAACCGTTGCGACGCCGGGGTCCAGAATTCGCAACCGCGCCCCAAAGCCGAGCGTATCGAAGGACGCGCGCAGATCGCTCGCGCTCTGGCGGAAATGCGCCCATCCGTCGGTATGAACCGGCACTATCACGGCGTCCGGAAACGCGCGGGCGGTCTCGATGGTGTCGTTGGTGTCCATGGTGAGATGGAACGGTCCGCGGGTCTGCGCCGCGCCCGCGAACGGCAGCACCACGCCCGCCTTGAAGCGTTTTGCGACCTCGGCGCCTGCCTCTCGATAGCGTTCAAGCCATTTGTACCCGTCTTCCGGTTCACTCCGAAGCGGCGGCATGTCACAGCAAACGCCTCCTCTCGCTGAACGACCGACATCACAAACCGCATCCGTTCATCCACGGCACAGGTCTCCATCCAAACCATCGGCAAGGCCCTCCCTGCCGATCACTTGACCCGTTACCCATGTCGCCGGTCTATTGTGTTACCTATGTAGCCGGTTTGGACCGCGATCCGACCTCTCCCTATGGGAGAGGTGAAGATAAAGCCGAGATCTCCCCGCTTCGTCATTGCGGGCGGAGCGAAGCAATCCATCTCCCCGCTTGTTGAGGCATGGATTGCTTCGTCGCTACGCTCCTCGCAATGACGGGTTGAAGCTTCTGATTCAAATTTCAAACAGCGAGGGATACGCGTTCTCATTCTCGCGGCGCGATGCGCCCGAGGCTTGCGTCGATTTCGACCCTCTTGAGAACGGAGGGCGCAGGGAAAGCCGGGCGCCGATTGCACCCGCGGTCGTGCGCACAACAAGCGCACGAGTGGACCACAGGTTCAACCGGATCACCCCGGCTTTCCCCGCGCGAAGGGTTACGGCTTACATCGTGCTCTCCCCGGTGACCGGCTTGTTTGCCACCGTCGCCTGCGGATGACAGATGCATCTCGGACCCGGTCGGGTGAAATGCATCTTGCGCAAAGCTTGACGCCAGCATCGGGGCGCCAGGACCACACGACTTCACCGTCCGCGACCATCAGCGCCAAAGGTCTTGCCGGGCCTCGTGCTGCCCGGCGAGTTCTGGCGAAAACGGTTAGCAGCGTCGTTCGTCCGCGCGCCGGCCGATCGCTCACGGGAAGCCCGCCCTGCGATCCCACTGCGCGCCCGACGCTGTCGCGTCCATCGCATCCCACCGCGCGTTCGTGACGACTCGAGAAACGCACCCTTGCTCGGGTGAGACGCGCGGAGACAAACCACTGATTTGCCCGACGGCGGAAGCGAAATATTTTTATCGGAAGGGCTGGACAGGTTTTTACTGATTTGCCCGTCGGGGCGATTTGTCGCACCAATCTCTCAACATCGTCATTGCGAGCGAAGCGAAGCAATCCATTTCTGAGCTTGCCGCGCTATGGATTGCTTCGTCGCTATCGCTCCTCGCAATGACGATGATGCAGGGGTTGCTACGCCTGCTCCACCAAAGCCTCTTTGGCGAGTATCCAGCCGGCTGTAGGGTGAGCAAAGGCGCGCTTGCGCCGTGCCACCATCCATCGGCAGCGTCATCCTGAATGGTGGGCACGCTTCGCTTTGCCCACCTTACGATTTTCTGCTTCTGCTCAGTCTTGTCTTCAATAACACCGCGAAGCGGCAATCGCGTGCAGTTTGCGGTCGCCGAGCACATGCGCCATGAAGCCCGGCGTGCCGAAGATTTTTGCGAACGCGGCGTCGCGGATGCTCAAGCCGCCGGTATAGGCGCCGAATGCCGGCATCACCGCGCGCTCGCCGTCGCTGGCAAAGCAGCGCCGCTCCATGGTGCGCCCGCGTGTCGGCACCCGCGCCTTGGGATGCAGATGGCCGGCGATTTCGCCGAACGCGCCGGTCGGTTCGTGGCGAAACACGATCGGTCCGATCGCGATTTCGCTGGCGACCACGCCGCCGAGATCGGACGGCAGCGCCGGATCGTGATTGCCCGAGATCCAGATCCAGTCGCGCCGCGCCTGCAGCGCAGTCAGCGCCTCGCGATCCGAATCCGCAAGACGTTCATGCGCGGTGCGATCGTGAAAACTGTCGCCGAGCGCGATCACCATGCGCGGGTCGTGCCGGGCAATGACCGCGGCGAGCCGGCCGAGCGTCGCCACCGTGTCGTAGGGCGGCAGCAGCACGCCGCGCGCGGCAAAGCTGGAACCCTTTTCCAGATGCAGATCGGAGACGACGAGCAGGCGCTGCTCTTCCCAGAACAGCGCGCCGGAGAGATCGGCGAGGAGGGTTACGCCAGCGACGTCGAAAGCGTTCGGAGTAGCGACCGAGAGCGCAATACTCTCCGTCATGGCCGGGCCTCGTCCCGGCCATCCACGTCTTGGACACAAAGACAAGACGTGGATGCCCGGGTCAAGCCCGGGCATGACGATGCTGAGAGAGTAGCGCCCCAAAAATTCATTTTTCTTTTCCACGACGTCTCTCATGACATCGCCTCTTTGACCAGTTCATCGGCGGCTTCCGCCAGCAATTCGTCGGACGCTTCGCCATAGACTGACTCGCGGCCGATTTCCAGCATCACCGGGACCGCGAGCGGCGAAACGTGGTCGAGTTCCCTGTGGGTGATTCGCCCGTGAATACGCGACAGCATATCACCCAGCCGGCGAAGATCGAGCAATCCCGACGCGGCATCGGCGCGCGCCGCCCGCAACAGCACGTGGTCGGCCTGGTGCTTGCGCAGCACGTCGTAGATCAAATCGGTCGAGAACAGCACCTGGCGGCGAGATTTTTCCTCGCCGGTAAAGCGCCGCGCGATCAGGCCGGAAATGATCGCGCAGTTGCGGAAGGTGCGCTTCATCAGCGCGGATTCGGCGAGCCACGCCTCGAGATCGTCGCCGAGCATGTCCGGATCAAACAGCGCGTTGAGATCGAGCTGGCCGTGCCGGACCATGAATGACATGTCGCCGAGGCCCCACACCGCCACCGCATATTCATTGGCGACAAAGCCGAGCGGACGCACCCGCGCGCGCTCCATCCGCCGGGTCAGGAGCATGCCGAGCGTCTGGTGCGCCAGCCGCCCCTCGAAGGGATAACAGATGAGGTAATGCTTGCTGCCGCGGGGAAAGGTTTCCACCAGCAACTCGCGCACCCCGGGCACGCGCGAAAAATGCCGTTGCAGCGACAGCCAGTCGCGCACCTGATCCGGCAACGCGTTCCAGGCCCTGGTGTCGTCGAGCAGTTTTCGCACGCGCTCGGCCAGATAGGTCGAGAGCGGAAATTTACCACCCATATAGGACGGCACCTTCGCGTCGCTGTCATGGGCGCGCGAGACGTGGACCTGATCTTCGGCCAGCGCCTCGTAGCGCACGACTTCGCCGCCAAAGACAAAGGTGTCGCCGACCACAAGGCCTTCAATAAAAGCTTCCTCGATCTCGCCCAGCATCCGGCCGCCGCGCCCGAGCGCGCCGGTCGAGCCCGAACCGCCACCGCGCGAACGCACCAGCCGCACCTTCAGCATGGACTCTTCGACGATGGTGCCGACGTTCATCCGGTAGCTCTGCCGCACCCGCGGATTGGCGACCCGCCAGCGCCCCTGCTTGTCCAGCTTGATGCGCGCAAAACGCTCATAGCTCTTCAGCGCGTAGCCGCCGGTGGCGACGAAATCGACCACATCGTCGAAATCGGTTCGCGTCAGGCCGGAATAAGGCGCCGCCGTCAGCACCTCGGCATAGAGTTCGTCGGACAGAAACGGTTCGCCGCAGGCGCAGCCGAGCACGTGCTGCGCCAGCACGTCGAGCGCGCCGATGCGCAAGGGAGGCGTGTCCTGCGCATTCTCCGCGATCGCGTCGATCGCCACCGCGCATTCCAGAACTTCAAAACGGTTGGCCGGCACCAGAACGGCGCGCGAGGCTTCGTCGATGCGGTGATTGGCGCGGCCGATCCGCTGCATCAGCCGCGAAGCGCCCTTGGGCGCGCCGATATTGATGACGAGATCGACGTCGCCCCAGTCGACGCCGAGATCGAGCGAGGAGGTGCAGACCACGCCGCGCAGCCTGCCCGCCGACATCGCGTCCTCGACCTTGCGGCGCTGCGCGACGTCGAGCGAACCGTGATGCAGCGCAATCGCAAGGCCATCGTCGTTCATGCGCCAGAGATCCTGGAACAGCATCTCGGCCTGGCTGCGGGTGTTGACGAACACCAGCGTGGTCTTGTTGCGCTTGATCAGCTCGTAGACCTCGTTGAGCGCGTGGCGCGCGCTGTGGCCGGCCCAGGGCAACCGCTCCCTGGTATCGAGCATTTCGACGACAGGCGCCGTGGCGCCGCCCGCGATCACGATGTCGGCGCCTTCCTGTCTGCCGTCGCGCTGCGGCACCAGGAATCGAGCCAGCGATTCCGGCTCGGCCACCGTCGCCGACAGGCCGATCGCGCGCATTTCGGGCGCCAGCCGCCACAGCCGCGCCAGGCCGAGCGACAACAGATCGCCGCGCTTGGAGGTCACCAGTGCGTGCAACTCGTCGAGCACGATGCGTTTCAGCGATGAAAACAGAAACGGCGCGTCGTCGGACGACAATAGCAGCGCCAGTTGTTCCGGCGTGGTCAGCAAGATATCCGGCGGATAGCGCCGCTGCCGCTGCCGCCGCGACACCGGTGTGTCGCCGGTGCGGGTCTCGACCTTGATCGGCAGCCCCATCTGGGCAATCGGCGCTTCCAGATTGCGCGCGATATCGACCGCGAGCGCCTTCAGCGGCGAGATGTAGAGCGTATGCAGGCCGCCACTGCGCTTCACGGCGCGGCCGGTGGAGATGACGTTTTTCTTAGCCCCCTCCGCAGGCGATGGAGCGGAAAGCTCCACCAATGTCGGCAGAAACCCCGCCAGCGTCTTGCCGGCGCCGGTCGGCGCGATCAGCAGCGCGGACGCATCCTCGCGGGCCTTTGCCAGCAGCGCCAGTTGATGCTCGCGCGGCGACCAGCCGCGCGACGCGAACCATTGAAGGAAGCGTTCGGGCAGCAGGGGCTCGGCTTCGGCCGATGGCAAGGGCAGGACACGGGACGGCACACTGAAGAGCTAAGCCGTCGGGAGCGCTTCGTCGAGGGGCTGGCTTACCTCGCCCCGCTCTTCGCGGAGCGCGCGCGGATGGATCCATATCGTCATGGCCGGGCTTGACCCGGCCATCCACGCCTTTCTTGTCTCGCGTCCACCAAGAACGTGGATGCCCGGGACAAGCCCGGGCATGACGAGTTGAGAATGGCGGGGATTTACTCCGTCACCGCCTTCTCCGAAATCTGCCAGTCCTTGCCGTCGAAGATCGAGATGTGCAGCGTCTTCATCGGCGTGTAGTCGTCGGGGGTGTAGCTGTAATTGATATCATCGAGGAAGAATGGCGAGTGGAATCCGGCCAGCGTGCTCGCGTTCTTCAGCACATTGGCGCGGGTGAGGTCGTCGCCGCAGCGGCGCAGGATTTCGCCCATCGACACCGCCTGGCCGTAGCCGGCATAGGCGATGGTGTTGTCGGGATCGACGTTGGGCAGATATTTCGCGCGCAACGCCTCGAACGCCATCACGTCCTTGTCCTTTTCCCAGCGCCCCGGTCCGGCGTCCTTGGAATATCTGATAGCAACGATGCCGGCGGCATTCTCAAAACCCGCGGCGTTGAGGATCGAACGTCCGGTCGATCCGGCCGAAAGCAATTGCAGCGGCTTCCAGCCGAGTTCGACCACTTTGCGAATCGACTGCGACGACGCCTTGCCGGTCGAGATGTTGTAGAAAACATCCGCGCCCGACTTCGAGAGGTTGATGAGCTGCGAATCGACCGTCGGCTCGGTCAAATCGTAGGTCTGCTCCATGATCACCTTGGCGGTGCCGCCGGCATCTTCCAGCACCTTCTTGAAGGGACCGAGGAAGTCGCGGCCGAAATCGTCGTTCTGGTAGAGGATGCCGACCTTGGCGTTCGGCTTCACGCTCACGACATGCTTTGCCAGAATGCGCGCTTCGGTCGGATAGAGCGGCAGGCCCGCCATGGTCCATTTGTTGTTCTTCGGATCGTTCCACTTCGACGCGCCGGTGTTGAGCAGAAGCTGCGGCACGCCTTTCGCGTTGAGGTATTTATGCACGGCGGTCTGCGGCGCGGTGCCGAGCGAGCCGAACAGCGCCAGCACTTCCTCCTGCTCCACCAGCCGCCGCGTCGCCTCGACGCATTTCGGCGGGCTGTAGGCGTCGTCCATGGTAAAGAACTTGATCTTGCGCCCGTTGATGCCGCCGTTCTCGTTCAGCATCTGGAAATAGGCTTCCCCAATGCGCCCCAGCACGCCGTAGATCGAGCCGGGGCCGGAATGCGGCACAGTCTGGCCGAGCTTGATTTCGGTGTCGGTCGCGCCCGGATCGTATTTCTTCTCGGCCGCCCAGACATAAGGGGCGGGCATCGCTGATGCGGCGATGGCGGCAAGCGCGGTGGCGCCGAATTCGCGCCTCGTCTGTCTCTTGTTCATTTTTGTTTCTCCCTGGTTGCGGGCAATGATCTACATTCCCGCAGGCACGGCAATAGCGAACTGGAAGTGGCGCGACACAATACCGCTTGCGAAGCTGACAGCATTTCCGCCAGACGGAAATCGTAGCGTGTAGACTCAAGTTTTGGTGCCGGTGACGAGTTCTCTCTTCCCTTCTCCCCTCGTGGGAGAAGGAAAAAGAAATCAACTCTTCGCCGCGACCACGACCAGGCCCGGTACCGGAAAATTGTCCTCGTTGCGCGCGGAACGGTCTTCAAGCCGGGACAATTTCAATCCAGCCGCCTCCACCGCGGCGCGCACATAGTCCGCGCTGTGCGCGTAGCGCAGCCCCGGGCCGACGATGACGCCCTCGCCGTCATGGGTTTCGGCCGTGAACGCGAGTACGCCGCCGGACACCAGCACGCGTCTGGCCTCCGCCAGCACAGGCAGGAGATTGGCGACATAGACCATCGCGTCGGCGGCGAGAATGAGTTCGGCGCTCGTCTCGGGCTTGCTGCGCAGTCCCTCCAGCATGTCGTGGACCTCGAGCTCGGCATAGAGCCCCGTCAGTCGCGCCTTTTCGATCATGCGCGGCGACAGGTCGATGCCGATGAAGCGATCGACATTGCTGGCGAAGGCGGCAGCGGCCAGCCCGGTGCCGCAGCCGAGATCGATCGCGCGCTTGAAGAAGGCGGGCTTTCCGGCGACGGCGCGAACCCACAGCACTGCCTTGAACAGAATTGCCGGGCCGCGATAGCCGAGGTCGTCCACCAGGGACGCCTCGAACCGCGGCGCATATTGGTCGAACAGCGCCTGCACATAGGCCGGCGGCATGCCGGACACCTGTTCGGCGCCGAGCCGCATCAGCCGCAGGCTGGCACCATGGCGATCGCCGCGATCGGCGGCATGGGCGTTGCGAAACGCCGCGATCGCAGCATCCTGCTCGCCAAGCTGCTCACGGATGTCGCCAAGCGTGAACCAGGCGGAGACAAAATCCGGCGCCAGTTCGGTGGCCTGCAGCAGCAGATCAGCGGCGGCGACGAGATCGCCCTTCAATTGCAGATCGCGCGCGAATTCAAAGCGGCGGTCGGCCATCAGATCGCCGGAAGACAGGAACACGCGGGCGGGCATTTCGGGGACCACACTTGTCATTGTTCGTCATTGCCGGGCATAGCTGCGCAGACTGCGTAAACTTGTCTGCGTACCCGGCAATCCATCGATCAAAAGACTCTTCCGAAAGATGGATGCGCGGGTCAAGCCCGCGCATGACGGCTAAAAATTGGGCCAAGCCGGCCTATATATCCAAAATGCGCCCGCAAGACATCCTGATGCCCGTTGCCGCCGGCCTCTGCTGCAAGCCCGGCGGCTTTCATATCGACCCGGTGCGGCCGGTCGAGCGGGCCGTGATCACCCACGGCCATTCCGACCACGCCCGCCCCGGCCACGGCGCGGTGCTGGCGACGCAAGAGACGCTCGACATGATGCGGCTGCGCTACGGCGACAATTTTGCCCGCAGCACGCAGGCCGTTGCCTATGGCGAGGAGATCCGGCTCGGCGACATCAGAATCAAATTCCATCCCGCCGGCCATGTGCTGGGTTCGGCGCAGATCGCGGTCACCTGCAAGGATACCTGCATCGTCGCATCAGGCGACTACAAGGATGCGGCCGATCCGACCTGCGCGCCGTTCGAGGTGGTGCCGTGCGACGTATTCATCACCGAGGCCACTTTCGGCCTGCCGGTGTTTCGCCACGGCAACGCCGCCGACGAGGTCAAAAAACTGCTGGCGTCGGTGGCGCTGTTTCCGGAACGCGCGCATCTGGTCGGCGCCTATTCGCTCGGCAAGGCGCAGCGCGTGATCGCGCTCTTGCGCGCGGCCGGCTATGACACACCAATCTATCTGCACGGCGCGATGGAGAAGATCACCCGCTACTACGAAAGCCGCGGCATCGCCCTCGGCGATCTCCGCCCCGTCAAGGGCATGAAGAAGGCCGATCTCGCCGGCACCATCACGCTGGCACCGCCCTCGGCCACCTCGGATATCTGGACGCGGCGGTTTCCCGATCCGGTCACCGCGTTCGCTTCGGGCTGGATGCGGGTGCGCGCGCGCGCGCGCCAGCGCGGCGTCGAATTACCCTTGGTGATTTCGGACCACGCCGATTGGGACGGGCTGACCGCGACGATCGAAGCCACCGGCGCGGGCGAAGTCTGGGTCACCCATGGCCAGGAAGACCCGCTGGTGCATTGGTGCCAGACAAGGGGCCTTACCGCGCGGCCGCTCGATCTGGTCGGCTATGGCGACGAGGATGAAGGCGAAGCGGTGCCGGCCGGCGAGGACGCCGAGGCATGAACCGTTTCGCCGAACTTTTGGATCGCCTCGCCTATGAGCCCGGCCGCAACAACAAGCTGCGGCTGATCACCAGCTATTTTCGCGAGACCGAGGATCCCGATCGCGGCTATGCGCTGGCGGCGCTGACCGGCGCGCTGTCGTTCAAACATGCAAAACCCGGCCTGATCCGCGATCTCATCACCGACCGCACCGATCCCGTGCTGTTCGGATTGTCTTACGACTATGTCGGCGATCTCTCGGAGACGGTGGCGCTGATGTGGCCGAAGGCTGCCCTGCCCGGCCACAACAACCCGCCGCCGCCGCCGCTGACCGAGGTCGTCACCACACTGCGCACGCTCGGCAAGACCGAACTGCCAAGGCAGCTGGCGCGCTGGCTCGACGAACTCGACGAGACCGGACGCTGGGCGCTGCTAAAGCTCGTCACCGGCGCGATGCGGATCGGCATCTCGGCGCGGCTGGCAAAGACCGCGGCGGCCGCGCTCGGCGACAAGGACCCGCACGACGTCGAATTGATGTGGCCGGGCCTATCGCCGCCCTATCTCGATCTGTTCGCGTGGCTGGAAGGCCGCAGCGAAAAGCCGGTCAATCGCGATCCGACGCCGTTCCGCCCGGTGATGCTGGCGCATGCGATCGAGGATGCGGATTTTGCCAATCTGGACGCATCGGATTTCGTCGCGGAATGGAAATGGGACGGCATCCGCATCCAGGCGGTGAGCGGCCGCGACGAGCGCGGCCACATCCAGGTGCGGCTGTATTCACGCACCGGCGAGGACATCACCAAAAGCTTTCCGGACCTGCTGCCATCGCTGCATCTGCCCGGCGCCATCGACGGCGAATTGCTGGTGCTGCGCGACGGGCGCGTGCAGACGTTCAATGTGCTGCAGCAGCGCTTGAACCGAAAGGTCGTTTCGCCAAAACTGATGAAGGAATTTCCGATCCATCTGCGCGCCTATGACCTGCTCGGCGACGACGAAAACGATCTGCGCGAGCTGCCGTTCATCGAGCGCCGCGTCCGGCTCGAGGCCTTCGTCAAAAAACTCGACGACCCGCGCGTTGATCTCTCGCCGACGATTTCGTTCGACGATTGGGAGGCGCTGGCCGCGGCGCGCGCCGATCCCGCCAGCGCCGGCGCGGGCGAGGATGCCGAGGCTGTCGAGGGCGTGATGCTGAAGCGGCGCGACGCGGCCTATCTGCCGGGGCGCCCAAAGGGCCAATGGTGGAAGTGGAAGCGCGATCCGCACATCATTGACGCCGTCTTGATGTATGCGCAGCGCGGCCATGGCAAGCGCTCGTCGTATTATTCGGACTATACATTCGGGGTCTGGACCAAAGGCGACGGCGGCGACGAACTGGTGCCGGTCGGCAAAGCCTATTTCGGCTTCACCGACGAGGAATTGCTGCAGATCGACCGTTTCGTCCGCCGCAACACCACCGAAAAATTCGGACCCGTGCGCCATGTCGTGCATGAGCCGGATCAGGGGCTGGTGCTGGAAGTCGCCTTCGAGGGGCTACAGCGCTCGCCGCGGCACAAATCCGGCGTCGCTATGCGGTTTCCCCGCATCAGCCGGCTGCGCTGGGACAAGCCGCCGCGCGAGGCCGACCGGCTCGAGACGCTGGAGCGGATGCTGAAGACTGTCCAATAATTAAGGTTCCAACGCCGGACGGCAGCCATTGACCCCGGCAAGCGGGTTCCCCATGTGCCCTGCCGTGACCTATAGTGCGGGCACCACCGCAGGAGAGACCGATGCCCAACGACGTCAGAGACTTGCCGGCCGGCCATGACGGCCTGTACCGCTTTCTCGGCGGCTCGCCGCTGGCGGTGGCGTTCCGGCTGATCCTGCTGTCGATCCTGGTCGGCGTCGTGCTCGCCGCCATCGGCTTTGATCCCTGGAATATCATCCACAGCATCCGCATGCTGTTCCAGCGGCTGTGGGACCTCGGCTTCGACGCGGTGAACTGGCTGTGGCGCTACTTCCTGCTCGGCGCGGTGATCGTGATCCCGATCTGGCTGTTGTCGCGGTTGTTCGGCACGCCGCGCGGCCGGTAATCCTCCCCTCGAAAACGGGTGCAGCCGATGCAATTGCGATTTGTCGGCTGCGGCGACGCGCTTGGCTCCGGCGGCAGGGCCAACACCTGCTTTCACGTCACCGGCAAAAGCGCCAATTTCCTGATCGATTGCGGCGCCTCCTCGCTGCCGGCCTTGAAGCGGCTGGAGATTGCACGCGACGACATCGACCTGATCCTGATCACGCATTTCCACGGCGACCATTTTGCAGGGCTGCCGTTTCTGCTGCTCGACGGGCAGTTCACGCGCCGCACCCGCCCGCTGGTCATCGCAGGTCCCGCAGGCATCGAGACGCGGCTTGCGCAACTGATGGAAGCGCTGTTCGAGCATTCCTCAAAAACCAGGCAGCGGTTTGATCTGTCCGTCGTCGCGCTCACGCCTGGGGAAAGCCGCAGCTTCGGCGCCGTCAAAGTCACGCCGTATCCGGTTGTGCATGGCGAATCCGGCGGGCCGCATCTGGCCTACCGGATCGAGGCCGAAGGGCGAGTCGTCGCCTATAGCGCCGATACCGAATGGACGGAGACGCTGATCCCGGCGGCGCGCGACGCCGACCTGTTCATCGCCGAAGCCTATTACTACGAAAAGATCGTCAAGAACCATCTCAGCCTGAAAACGCTGGAAGCGCATCTGCCCGAGATCAACGCCAAACGGCTGATCCTCACCCATATGAGCGACGACATGCTGAGACGGCTGGATGAACTGCCCTACACCGCGGCCGAAGACGGCATGGTGGTCATATTCTGACATGCACGCGCCAAATCCTGCTTCGAAGGTAACGACCCGACAAGTGTTCGCCATCGCCGGCCCGGCGATGATCGCGAACCTGACCACGCCGCTGATCGGCATCGTCTCGACCACGGCGATCGGACGCTCGGCGACGCCACGCTGCTCGGCGGCGTCGCAATGGCGTCGGTGCTGTTCGACTGCCTGTTCTGGCTGTTCGCGTTCCTGCGCATGAGCACGGTGGCGTTCACCGCACAATCGCTCGGCGCTGGCGAGACGACGGAATGGCGCGCGATCCTGGTGCGCGGGCTCATCGTCGCAGCGCTGATCGGCACGGCGCTGATCGCCCTGCAGATCCCGCTCGCCGCCGCGCTGCTCACCGCCATGGGCGGCAGCGAGGGCGTGACCCGCGCCGCCAAAACCTATTTCACGATCCGGATCTGGTCGGCGCCGCTGGTGCTCGCCAATTACGTCGTGCTCGGCTGGCTGATCGGTCAGGCCCGCGCCACGCTGGCGCTGACGACGCAGATCACGATCAACGTCACCAATGCGGTCGCGACCGCGCTGCTGGTGCTGGTATTCGACGCCGGCATCGCCGGCGCTGCGATCGCCGCCGTGATTGCGGAGGCCACCGGGCTATTGCTAGGTATCGTGATCGCGGCCCGCCTGACGCAGGGAAAGCTCGGCTTCTCGCGCGCGACGCTGTTCGACCGCGCCAAGCTGCTGCGCATGCTGTCGGTCAACCGCGACATCATGATCCGCACCGCGGCGCTGATCGCGGTATGGCTGTTCTTCGCGGCGCAAGGCGCGCGCGCCGGCGACATTCCGCTTGCCGCCAATTCGGTGCTGAACAATTTCCTGCTGATCAGCGCCTTCTTCCTCGACGGCCTTGCCAACGCCGCCGAGCAGCTGTGCGGCCGCGCCTATGGCGCCCGCGACCGGGACGGATTTTCGGGCGCGGTAAAACTGGTCGTGATCTGGGGTTTTGGCTTTGCGCTGGCGGTGGCCGCGATCTTCGCGCTGTTCGGGCCGGCGCTGATTGACTTCATGGCCGCGAACCCTGAGGTGCGGCGTCTTTCCCGCGACTATCTGCCATTCGTGATCTTCGCGCCAATGCTCGGCGTGTTCGCGTTCGCCTATGACGGCGTCTATATCGGCGCGACCTGGGCGCGCGACATGCGCAATCTGATGGTGCTGTCGCTGCTCATCTTCCTCACCGCATGGCTGGCGCTACGATCGTTCGGCAATGCCGGCCTGTGGGGCGCGCTGCTGGTGCACTACGCCGCCCGCGGCGGCCTGGAAGCGCTGCGCTATCCGGCGTTGTTGAGGAAGTCGTTCGCGGGGAAGAGCTAGGGCACCCTCGTGTCCCGGACGCGGTGCGGCACCATCCGCGCGTTCACGCGCGTCTTCGACGCGCTTTGGTGACGCTCCGCAGAGCCGGGACCCATTGAAGATGGGCCCCGGATCAGCAGCGCACCACGCCGCAAGCGCGGCGCGTTGCGCAGCATCCGGGGCACGAGTACCACCTACTGCACCGGCCAGTCCTCGGCCGTGATCGTGGCGGCGTCGGCGCCGACGATTTCCGAGAGCGAGTCGCGGCCGGTGCGCAATAGCGTCGAGGCGAGATCGCTCTTGATGTCCTCGACGAGGCCAAGGCCCTTGTAGATCAGCGACGAATACAACTGGATCAGGCTGGCGCCGGCGCGGATCTTCGTCAGCGCGGCGCCGCCGGAATCGATGCCGCCGACACCGATCAGGGGGAACGCGCCCTCGGCGCGGACATAGGTCTCCGCCACCATCCTTGTCGAAAGCCGGAACAGCGGCCGTCCCGACAAGCCGCCCTGCTCCCTGGCGCGGTTGGTTTCGCGCAAGGTGGAGGGGCGCGCCAACGTGGTATTGGCCACGATCATGCCGTCGACGCGGCGCGAGCGCGCGATGTGCACGACGTCGTCGAGTTCGGCGAGACTGAGATCCGGCGCGATCTTGAGCAGCACCGGCGAATCGCCGGCATTGGTGCGGACGCGCTCGCGGGCATCGATCACCTTGGCCAGGAGCTCGTCGAGCTGGGCCGATTGCTGCAGATTGCGCAGGCCCGGCGTGTTCGGCGAGGAGACATTGACGGTGAAATAGCTGGCCACCGGCGCAAAGGTCTCGATCAGCTTGACGTAGTCGGCGACGCGGTCCGGCGAATCCTTGTTGGCCCCGACATTGACGCCGACGATGCCGCCGTGATGCGCGCGCGCGGCGAGCCGCCGCAGCACGACTTCCGCGCCGTCATTGTTGAAGCCCATGCGGTTGATGACGGCTTCATCGCGCTCCAGCCGGAACAGCCGCGGCCTGGGATTGCCGACCTGCGGTTTAGGGGTCACCGAGCCGATCTCGACAAAGCCGAACCCGAGCCGCAGCAGCGCATCCGGCGCCTCGGCGCTCTTGTCGAAGCCCGCGGCCATGCCGATCGGGTTGGGAAAGTTCAGCCCGAACGCCCGCACCGCGAGTTTCGAATCGTCTACCCGCTGCCGGATCGGCGGCAACAGCCGCAGGCCCTGGATCGCCATGCGATGGGCGTCCTCCGGATCGAACCAGCGCAACAGCGGCAGCGAGAAGGCGTCGAAGGCGCGAATCACGGCACAAGCTCCGGGATCTCATGATAACCGTCAGACCGCGCGCGCAGGTCGAGGATGGCGGTGACCGCGCCGAGGTCAAGCTCGCCATAGAGGTGCGGGAACAATTCGTCGTTGCGCGACGGTTCCCAGCGCAGCGCATCCCCCAGCGCGTCGGCATCGACCGCGATCAGGAACAGGCCGGTCTGCCCGAAGAAATGCTTCCGCGCGGTCTCCGCGACCTGCGAAGCTGTGGAAAAGTGAATAAAACCGTCACGCGCATCGTCGGCACTACCCCGGTATATGCCTTGCCGCTCGGCCTCGCGCCAGGCCGAGGCGGGGCTGATTTTGTAGATCGTGCGCACGTCTGCGGCGTTCCCTGCTTGTCGTTGAGTCTCTTGGGGTTTTCCCGAAAATCGTCGGGTGAGAAGCCGACCGTATCGGCGCCGGGCGCCCAACTCAAGCGCCGCTATCGCGGGCGGCGCGCGGAAGATTTGCGCAAATCGCCCGAATAAGGCAATAATTCCTAGATCAGCTCCAAGGGATTCCCGATGGCCAAACATTCCAAATCACAGCGCATCCTGACCCACGCCCAGGTCTGGACCGCGCTCGACCGGCTCGCCGAACGTGCCGGGTTCTCGCCCTCGGGGCTGGCCAAACGCGCCGGCCTCGACCCCACCACATTCAACAAATCCAAACGCATCACGGGCGACGGCCGCGAGCGCTGGCCTTCGACCGAATCGGTCTCCAAGGCGCTCGCAGCCACCAATTCCTCGATCGAGACCTTCGTGCAGCTGATCGGCGACGGTGCGCGGGGTTCGCAATCGGTGCCGCTGCTCGGCTTCGCGCAAGCCGGCGCCGGCGGCCATTTCGACGACAGCGGTTTTCCGGCCGGCAAGGGCTGGGACGAAGTGGCGCTGCCCTCGGCCAGCGACGAGCACGCCTATGCGCTGGAAATATCGGGCGATTCGATGAAGCCCACCTATCGCGACGGCGACGTCATCGTGGTGTCGCCGGGCACGCCGATCCGCCGCGGCGATCGCGTGGTGGTGAAGACCACCGGCGGCGAGGTGATGGTCAAGGAGCTGAAACGCCGGACCGCAAAACTGCTCGAACTGCAGTCGGTCAATCCGGCGCATGCCGACCGCACGCTGGATGCCAATGAGGTCGCGTGGATCGCGCGCATCGTGTGGGTGAGCCAGTAGAACTTCCGCCGTTGCCGGACGTCCTCGGCGACCTGCTCGATCAATCGCTTCGCGCCGTGCTGTGTGGCACGGCGGTGGGAACGGCATCCGCGCGGGCGGGTGCCTATTACGCGCATAAGCAGAACAAGTTCTGGCGGATCCTGCACGAGACTGGACTGACGCCGGAGCTGTTACAGCCGCACCAATACCGCGACCTGCTCCGTTACCGGATTGGTCTCACCGATTTCGTCAAAACACATTCGGGAATGGATCATCAATTGCCGCTCCCCGAGCTCAGGGAGAGCGCGCGGGCTCGCCTGCGTACGACAATCGCAGCATGCCGTCCGAGGTTGCTGGCGTTTACCAGCAAGGCCGCGGGGCAGAATTTCCTGGGCGGCAAGAGGGATTACGGCGAGCAGATCGAAACCATCGCCGATACCCAAATCTGGATATTGCCGTCGACATCGGGCGCTGCGAATGGAAGCTGGCGGCCGGAAATCTGGCACCGGTTTGCGGATCGGGTGAGATCGTAGCGAAGTGTCATTGCCCGGCATAATCTACTTTGCGCAGACTACATAAACCTGTCTGCGCTCCCGGCAATCCATCAAAATGAGAAGCTTTTTACGAAGCGAGATGGATGCGCGGGTCAAGCCCGCGCATGACGATATGGCCGGCGTGCAACCGATGCGAATGGTCTAGCTCTCCACGAACTTGACGGTTGAGACCGGCCATCTTCCATCATGACCTTTGATCGAAATTCGAAGCCCGTGCAAATCATCCAGCCAAACGTCCTCGACCGTGCCTGCCTTTCCGTCGGTAAGGACGACGGCTTTGCCGGTCAATTCGGCTTGCGCCTCGCCATACTCATTCAGAATTTTTGACGCACGGCGCTTCACCGATGGCATTGCCCGTCCATGTTCGGCCGCGCCGTCTTTGGCGAGGCTTGTCCCAGCGTTCAGCCGCCGGAATGATTGATGGTGACGGCTCCAATTCGCGGAGCCGGTCGATTTGCTTTTTAAATCTCGCCGGTAGTTCCGGCTCTGGTTTCAGCGACGCGCGCATTCTCTCGCCGATCTCTTCAACGATGGCGCCGGCGTGTGTGTGGTCAATGTCAATACGGTTGAGCATAGCGAAGCCTCGTTCGGGTAAGAAAGCGCCAGCAGCGGACATCCCGCGCCTGCTCCTACTTCCCCCTCCCGCAGCTTTCCTGCTTGCGAGTACGGCTGGCAATTTCTGCATGGAACCGGAGACCGCCGCTTTTGGCTATCCGCGCGAGCGCTTGCTTTGACAACAGCGGGTCTTTGGTAGCGACCTTTGGCTATCCCGCGACATGCGCCGGATTGTTACCAGCGAGCGGCGGTCTCATGACTTCTAAACCCGTGGCGGGAGCAATCGTTCCCGAGTTCCGATCACGACGCCATTCGGACGAATGTGGAACCTGTTCGAGCATCGCGCCAACTCCCCGGCGAAGCTGTTCGCCAGGAGGGTTCCGGTTTAAGGGGACGACGAACCGCTACGTCGCGTAATCAGGTTCTTTCCGGTCCAGCATCCGCTTCAGGGCATCGAAATGCCGCTGCGCCGGCGTCGGTCCCTTGTACAGATGATCGTCCCTGAAATCGCGCATGGTCTTCTCGACCACGGGTGCCGGGAGCTTCTTCAGCGGCTGCCCGGTCCACATCGCGTAGATCTGAACTTGCGCGGCACGTTCGACGTAATAGAGCCGGTCATAGGCATCGGCGACGGTGCTGCCTACCGTGGAGATGCCGTGATTGGCCATGAACAACACCGACCTGTCGCCGATCACTTTGGCGAGCCGGGCGCCTTCCGCCGGATCGAGCGCGGGGCCGGTATATTCGTCGTCATAGGCAATGGCGCCTGACAGGCCGACCTCGGTCTGGCCGATCTCCTTGATGCGCGGGTCTTCGAGCCGCGTCAGCGCGCTGGCATAGGGCATGTGCGTGTGAAACACCGCTTTGGCCTGCGGCAGCGCCTTGTGGATCGGCGCATGGATGCAATAGCAGGAGCGCTCGACCTCGCCCTCGCCGCGCTTGACCTCGCCATCGTCGATGCCGACTTCCATGAAGCAGGAGGCGGTCACCTCCGACCAGTGGGTCCCGAACGGGATCTGGTAGTAGCGGTCCGTGCTGCCGGGCACCACGAAGGTCAGATGGTTGAAGATGCCCTCGGAAAAACCCTGGTTGAAGGCCAGCCGATGCGCCGCCGCGAGATCGACCCGCGCCTGCCACTGCTCGGCGCTGGAGTTATCGAGCGCTTTCGGCGAAACCCTGTCGTGCATGAGCATCCTCCAATGGTGTCTGCCCCTCGACGGGGGCTTGGACCGCTTATGGAAGACACTGTAGCGCAATCCGGGCGGGCGATGGCTGAAATTGCTGCGGGCCTGCTATCTGCGTTTGGCGGCCTCGCAGATGCGCGCCCACTCCCTCCACGTCGTCCCGGCCCATATGCGCAATTGCACATCAGGAGCCGGGACCCATAACCACCAATGCGCATGGGTCGAAGAACATCTACCCGCGTGCCTTACACAACGTCTGCGGAGTATGGGTCCCGGCCTTCGCCGGGACGACGCGAGAGATTACCCCGATCGCGCCAGCGCGCAGTCGATCATCGCCACCGCATTTTGCACGCCATACACCGCGACGAACGAGCCGAAGCGCGGGCCTTTTTCCTGGCCGAGCAGCACCTGGTAGAGCATGTTGAACCAGTCCAGCGAAACGCCCGGCCGGCCATCCTTGCCCTTCTTCACGGCGTCGAGGAACGGTTCGCGACGGCCGATCTCGTAGACCACGTTCTGGATGTCCTCGGCGGTTGCGCCTGCCGGCATGTTCGACAGCGCATCGCGCAGATCCTGAAGTGCTGCGCGTTCGCCATCGGTCGGCTCGCGGAACTGTTTGGTCGGGGCCACGAAGTCGCGGTAATAATTGATGGCGTAGCCGACCATCGCGTCGAGCTTCGGGTGCGTCTGTGGCGTCACGCCGGGGCGGTAGCGGCCGATGAACCCCCACAAGGTCGCAGCATTCTCCGCGTTCGACGACGACACCAGCGTCAGCAGAAGCTGGAAGGTGACGGGCATGTCGGCCTTGGGCGGATTTCCGGCATGGATATGCCAGACCGGATTTTGCAGCTGTTGCCTGGCATCCTGGCGCGGAAAACCTTCGAGGAATTGCTGGTAGTCGTCGACATTGCGCGGGATGACGTCGAAATACAGCCGCTTGGCGGCCTTCGGCTCGCGATACATGAACAGCGACAGCGATTCCGGCGAGGCGTAGCGCAGCCATTCGTCGATGGTGAGCCCGTTGCCCTTCGACTTCGAAATCTTCTGGCCCTTGTCGTCGAGGAACAGTTCGTAATTGAATCCTTCCGGCGGCCTGCCGCCGAGCGCCGCGCAGATCTTGCCCGACAGCTTGACCGAGTCGATCAGATCCTTGCCGGCCATTTCATAGTCGACGCCGAGCGCGAACCAGCGCATCGCCCAGTCCGGCTTCCATTGCAGCTTGCAGTGCCCGCCGGTAACCGGAAGCGTGACGCGCTCTTTGGTTTCGGGATCGTCGTAGGAGACGGTTCCGGCCTTCACGTCGTGTTCTGATATCGGCACATACAGCACCATGCCTGTGCGCGGGCAGATCGGGAGGAACGGCGAATAGCTCGCCGCGCGTTCCTCGCGCAGGCTCGGCAGCATTACCGCCATCACGGCGTCGAACCGCTCCAGCATGCGCAGCAGCGCCGCGTCGAACTTGCCCGAGGTGTAGTAGTCGGTCGAACTCGCGAACTCGTAGTCGAATTCAAACGTATCGAGAAACGCGCGCAGCCGCGCGTTGTTATGCGCGCCGAAACTTTCGTGGGTGCCGAACGGATCGGGCACGCGCGTCAGCGGCCGGCCGAGATGCTTTTCCAAAAGCTCCTTGTTCGGCACGTTGTCCGGCACCTTGCGCAGGCCGTCCATGTCGTCCGAGAACGCCAGGAGCCGGGTCTTGATCTTGTCTTCGGTGAGCACGCGGAAGGCGTGGCGCACCATGGTGGTGCGCGCGACCTCGCCGAAGGTGCCGATATGCGGCAGGCCGGACGGTCCGTAGCCGGTCTCGAACAGCACCTCGTCCTTCGGGCTCTTCTTCAGCCGCGCGACAATCGCTTTCGCCTGTTCGAACGGCCAGGCATTGGATTGTTCGGCGAGCGAGCGCAGATCGCTCGGGCTGGCGGCAAGGTCAATGGTGGACATCAGAGGTCTCCGGGGCCGCGGAAACTAGCGCTTCCGCGTCAAAATGCAAAATGACGGCTGGAATCCGGGAATTTAGCCCCGTCATTGCGAGCGAAGCGAAGCAATCCATAGCGCGGCAAGCTGAGGAATGGATTGCTTCGTCGCTTTGCTCCTTGCAGTGACGGGGTTAGCACTGAGTTCGTTCCTAAAACGGGCTGACGGAGAAGTACCGCAGCCACAGATCGGTATAGCGGCCTTTTTCCCAGAGCCGGAACAGCGCCCAGTTCAACGACTGCCGCAGCAGATCGTTACCCTTGCGGACGGCGATGCCGATGCCTTCGCCGAAATAACGGCTCTCGACGAACGGCCCGCCCGAGAACGCGCAGCATTCGGCCGAATCGGTGCCGTTGATCCAGAACGCCAGCGCGATCGCGTCGCCGAAGATGAAATCGACCTCGCTCCGGCGCAGCGCCAGCCGCAGCGCGTCGTCATTGGCGTAGGAGCGGATTTCGGCGTCGGTGAACATCGCCTTCAGATAGGCCTCGTGCGAGGTGCCGGCGATGACGCCGACTTTCTTGCCTTCGAGATATTCGGGGCGGACCTCCGACATCACGGCGTCGCGCCGCGACACGAAGCGCGCCGGCGCGCGGTAATAGGGATCGGTGAAATCGACCTTGGCGCGCAATTGCGGCGTCACCGCCAGGGAGGCGATGATGGCGTCGCCGCGGTTGCTGGTGATGGCGTCGATCAGGGTTTCGAACCGGCGCATCTGGATCGTGCAGGTGACCTTGATCTCGTCGCACAGCGCGCGCGCCAGATCGACATTGAAGCCGGCGGGGTTGCCGTCGGGGCCGGTGAAATTGAACGGCGGATAATCGGTCTCGGTCAGGAACCGGATCACGGTCAGGCGCGACAGGTCGGGCCGGTCCGGACGGCGCCGCGGGTCCCAGAAGCCGGGCACCGCCTGCGGCGCTGCCTCGATCCCGGGCTTTGGCGGGGTTTGGGCCTGCGCCGCGCCGGCCGCTGCAACGATCGCCAGCGCAGCCGCGATCAACCACCCGGCCAAGGCGGCACGGACGGTATGAGGCGGGCTCACGCGGGACAACAAGGCGGTCTTTGGCATATTGGGCAAATTGTTACGGGATTGGAGGGCCTTATAGACCATCCGGCACGCGATGCGAGGGCCGTTTGCCTTAATTTGGGCCGGTAAATTGGGGTTACAGATAACGCTTCAAGTCGGTCGCGGCTTCCTCCGCCGTCCGTTTCAGGTTGAACGGCGAGACGAAGTGGCCGTCGCGATCCATCAAATAGATCAGCGCGGTATGGTCCATGGTGTAATCGCCATCCTTGAGCGGGACCTTTTTGGCATAGACCCGGTACTCCGAGAGCACCTTGGCCACCGCCTCGGGATCGCCGGTCAGGCCCTTCAGATGCGGATCGAAGCTCGAGAGGTAATCCTTCATCGCGGCCCCGGTGTCGCGCTCGGGGTCCACCGAGACGAAATAGGCGTTCACCCGGTCGGCATCCTTGCCCATCGCCTTGAGCACTTCCGAGATCTCGAACAGCGAGGTCGGACAGATGTCGGGGCAATGGGTGAAGCCGAAAAAGATCAGCGTCGGCTTACCCTTGAGGTTCCTGTCGGTCACGACCTGGCCGGCCTGGTCGGTCAGTTGGAACGGACCGCCGATCGCGGCGGGCGCCGTGACGGTGCGCAGGCCGCCCACCGCCCACAGCATCAGCACCAGCCCAACCACCAGGCTGCCGGCGAAGGCTGCAAAAATTACCAGCGGGCGGGTGGTCCGGTCCATCGTCAATTTCCCTTTGTCCGGATCAGAAGCAGGCCGAGATGCCGGCGGCGATCATCTCAAAAAACACCGTGGTCCCGTAATGGAACCACAGCACGGCGGCACCGAGCAGGCCCACGGCGCCGAGGAGGGCGGCGCCCCAAACGATCGCCGAGGCCACCCTGCCCTGAGGCCGGGTTGCCGCCATCATCCCGTGCTGGGTAGAAACCGGCTGAACCATAGGGTTCAGATAGAGCGAGTTCCGCAAGCGGGCAAGCGCCGTGTCGGCGCAACCGATCACGTCATGCGGAGCTAAATCGCTGATTTCGCACGAGGCCTTTTCAGCGCAAGGACTTTTCCGCGCGAGGACCCTATCAGCGCGAAGACTCTATCAGCGGGAAGACTGGGGCCTGTTCGCGGACGCTTGGGCGTCGAGGTAACAGGGCTTGTAGAGCTGCTGCAACTGCTTGCCGCGCAGGAAGATCATGCGCGGGGTCAGGCCGCCGCGCTGGGCGATCCAGTGCCGCACCGCCGACGGATACATCGAATACAGCATCTGGGTCGCTTCCGCGTTGGTGACCGCGCGGCCATTGGCGCCGAAATCCCAGGCGGCATGGAAGCCGAGATTGGCGTGCGAGGTGACGCAGATCTTGTCATGGGGAACCGCGCCGAGGACGATGGTGCAGGCCGAGGCGCACAGGCCGTCGATGATGACCGCCTCGCCGGAAGAGCGCAGGCCCTGATATTTGTCGACGTAGGTGCCGATCCGGCCGCCGCGATCGTCCGCAATCCGGACCACCGCGTGACTTGCCCCCACCCCCGCCAGCAACAAGACCGCCGCCAGCACCCCCGTCATCAACTTCATAGCCAGCCCCAGTCCAAACCTGTCGAACCCGAATCTGATCGTCCCAGTGATGCAAGACTGCGCCAGCGTGTTGCGAGACGCGATTTTTGTCTAGGTGGAGGAGGCCGCTCAAAACAAATTCAAATTAAGTGTTGCGCCCGCGCTGCAGTTTGCGGTCGAAAGGTCCCAAACTGGAACAAGTTAACGATTCCTTTCGATGCGCACCCGCCACAGGCAAGCGCCGTTTGGCGTTGACCGTGCGCGCCGACACGGTCTTGAATCAGAACGGGCTGGGGGAGGAACGCGATGGCTGATGATGCAGACGTAATCGTGGTCGGCGGCGGGCTGGCCGGACTGGTTGCGGCCACCGAGATCGCCGACGCCGGCAAACGTGTCATCGTGGTCGACCAGGAAGGCGAACAGAGCCTCGGCGGCCAGGCGTTCTGGTCGTTCGGTGGATTGTTCCTGGTGGATTCGCCGGAGCAGCGCCGGCTCGGCATCAAGGACAGTTTTGACCTCGCGCTGCAGGACTGGATGGGCACCGCCGGTTTCGATCGCGACGACGATCATTGGCCAAAGCGCTGGGCGGAAGCCTATGTTGCATTCGCCACGAACGAAAAACGCGACTGGCTGCGCGCGATGGGCCATCGCATCTTTCCCGTGGTCGGCTGGGCCGAACGCGGCGGGTATGATGCGATGGGCCACGGCAATTCGGTGCCGCGATTTCATGTCACCTGGGGCACGGGACCCGGGATCGTCGAGCCATTCGAACGCCGCGCGCGCGAAGCGCAGAAGAGCGGCCGGCTGACCTTCAAATTCCGCCACCGCGTCGATGCACTATCGATCTCGGGCGGTGGCGTCGATGGCGTCAGCGGCGCAATCCTCGAACCGACAAGTGTCGAGCGCGGCCAGAGCAGCTCGCGCAAAATCGTCGGCGACTTTACGCTGCGCGCGCCAGCCGTGATCGTCGCCTCCGGCGGGATCGGCGGCAATCACGACCTGGTCCGGCAGAACTGGCCGAAGCGGCTCGGCGAGCCGCCGAAGCACATGATCTCCGGCGTGCCCGAACATGTCGATGGCCGCATGATCGGGATTACCGAGGCCGCCGGGGCGCGGCTGATCAACCGCGACCGGATGTGGCATTACGTCGAGGGCATCCAAAACTGGTCGCCGATCTGGCCGCGCCACGGCATCCGCATTTTGCCCGGACCCTCCTCGATGTGGTTCGACGCCACGGGCAAGCGGCTGCCGGCGCCGCTGTTTCCCGGCTCCGACACGCTGGGCCAGTTGCACTATATCATGTCGACCGGCTACGATTATTCCTGGTTCGTGCTGACGCAGAGCATCATCAAGAAGGAATTTGCGCTCTCCGGCTCCGAGCAAAACCCTGATCTCACCGGCAAAAGCTGGCGCAGGACGATCAAGCGCGCCACCAACAAGGGCGCGCCGGCGCCGGTGGAAGCGTTCAAGCAGCACGGCGCCGATTTCATCGTGCGCGACAATCTCGAAGATCTCGTGAGCGCGATGAACGCGCTCTCGGGCGACAATCTGCTCAAGCCCGATCACATCAAGGCGCAGATCGAGGCGCGCGACCGCGAGATGGCGAACCCTTACGTCAAGGATGCGCAGGTGATGAACATCCACAACGCGCGCCGCTATATCGGCGACAGGCTGATCCGCACCGCAAAGCCGCACCGGATTCTCGATCCCGAACACGGACCGCTGATCGCAGTGAAGCTGAACATCCTGACCCGCAAGACGCTGGGCGGTTTCGAGACCGATCTCGACTCGCGCGTGTTCGGCAATGACGACCAGATCATCAAGGGATTATACGCCGCCGGCGAAGCCGCCGGTTTCGGCGGCGGCGGCGTGCACGGCTATCGCTCGCTGGAAGGGACGTTTTTGGGCGGGTGTCTGTTCTCGGGGCGGAATGCGGGAAGGGCGGCGGCGAAGGCGGTCTGAACCGGAACGAACTATCGTCATGGCCGGGCGCAGCCGTCTGAAGGACGGCGTCGCATCCGCTCGCCTATGCCCGGCCATCCACGTCTTTCTCGTTGAGATGAAGCGAAGGCGTGGATGCCCGGCACAAGGCCGGGCATGACGAGCCTACGCCGCCTTTGCCGCATTCCTCTCCGCCTCGATCCGCCGCGCCAGCACCCAGCGGAAATAGGTCAGCGCAGCATCAGCGCCGATGGCGAGCAGCTGGTAGTTCGGATCGGCGTCGAACACCTTCTGTTGCGCCTCGATGATCGCCTTGTCCTCGTTGAACGCCTCTTCGAGGCTGTTGCGCAGCGACAGCGATATGATGGGATTGTCGATCTCGAAGTCGTGCAGATAATTCCAGAAGAAATGCGTCGAGCTGCGCGTCTCCGGCGTCATGAACTGGGCGTTGCGGTACTGCCGCGTGCCCGGCACCTGAACGCCCTTCTCCGCGCCCTGCCCTGCCGGCGCGAACATCGTATCGAGCAGGAAGATGCCGGGAACGATCATGCGGCCGATATTGCGGCGGTCGATCTTGTCGGCGCGGTTCGAGATCACCTTCTGATGATAGGGCGGCGGTTCGGCGCCCATGTGCCAGCGCTCGACGCGAAAACCGTCGTCCAGTTTTTCGATCGCAACCGGCTTGGTTTTGTAGGCGTATTCCTCGGAGCCGCCGAGCGTATGGGTATGCACGAAGGCGAGATGCGCAAAATCGCTTAAGTTGTCGACGATCAACAGCCAGTTGGCCTTGTAGTGCATATAGCCGGGCAGCCCGCGCCATTTGGCATCCGCAAGCGGCGGATAATCCACGATCAAATTGGGATCGGCCTTTTCGGCTTCGCCCATCCAGATCCAGATCAGATTGTAGCGCTCGACCACCGGATAGCTGCGCACGCCGAGCTTTGGCGGGATCATGTCCTGGCCGGGGATCTGGATGCACTTGCCGCCCGGCTCGAACTTCATGCCGTGGTACATGCAGCGGATGTCGTCGCCTTCGATCCGGCCCATCGACAGCGGCGCGGCGCGATGGCAGCAGCGGTCGTCGAGCGCCACGACCTTGCCGCTGGCGCCGCGATAGATCACGACCGGGCGCTCCAGAATCGTGCGGGCCAGCTTCGTGCCGTCGATCAATTCGTGATTCCAGGCTGCGACGTACCAGGAATTGCGAAGAAAGATTCCGTCATCGGTCATGACACCCCTCCCTGTTTTTTGGAAATGCGCTTCTATTGCCTTCTCTTCCTCTTCTATGTCATCGGGGATGGCGCCGGAATCCGGATTTCCTGGACACACTGTACCGGCACATGGACAATCGCGGGCATGGATTGGCGGGATTGGGAGCTGTTTTGCGAGGTCGTGCAGCATGGCGGCTTTAGCGCCGCCGCACGCGTGCTCGGGCATCCCAAGTCGAGTCTGAGTGCTGCAGTGCAGCGGCTGGAAAGCAATCTCGGGCTCCGGCTGATCGAACGCACCACCCGTCATTTGCGCCTGACCGACGCGGGCCAGACGATCTATCAGCGGGTGCGGCCGCTATTCACAGCGCTGCACGATACCCATGGCGAGGCGCTGGCGATGAGCAGCGCCATCGCCGGCACGCTGCGCATCAAGGCGCCTTACGAGTTCGGCGCGCACCATGCAGGCCCGGTCGCCTGCGAATTGATGGGCCGTTACCCGGATCTGGTGATCCGGATCGATGTCGAGCACGAATTCGTCAGCCCGGTCGCCGAGAATTACGACATCGTGTTCGCGATGCTCGAGGCCCCGCTGCCCTCGACGGGTATTGTGATCCGACGGGTTTCTTCGCTGGAGCGCGGGCTGTTCGCCGCCCCGGCGCTGCTGGAAAGGCTTGGTGAACCCCGCACCCTGGAAGACCTCGCGAGGTTTCCGTTGCTCATCGGTCCGAGCGACACGCCCTGGGCACTCACGACGCCGGCGGGCGCGAGCCAACAGCTTGCGGTTTCGAGTGCGCGGCTGGTCAGTTCGAATGCCGACATAAGGCTGCAGGCGGCGCTGGCCGGGCACGGGGTGTTGCGGGTGACCGCGAGCTATACGAAGGCGGCGGTTGCAGCGGGGTTGCTGCGGCGGCTGCTGCCGGATCACGTTTGCGAGCCGCTCAACGTGCATGCGCTGCTGCCGGCGCGGCAGTTCGTTCCGGCCAAAGTGCGATGTTTCCTCGATGCGCTGGAGGCCCAAGAACGGGGCGGCGCGGCGGCGCAGATCGAAGCGTAGCCACGGCGCACGGTTGATCCGGTTCAGGCGTCGTGATGCAATGAAACTATCGGCTGACGGAGCCCGCTTGAATGGAAATGCATCAGATCCGCTGCTTCCTGGCGGTCCTCGCGATCGCGCTCGGCGCCAGCGCTGCTTCTGCCGAGACGCTCGTGATCGGCGGTGTGACGCGGACGTTCATCACCCAATTCCCCGACACCAGGCCCGCGCCGCTGGTGATCGTGCTCCATGGCAATACCCAGACCGGCGCCGACGTCATGACCCGAACCTCATGGCCGGAGGTCGCCAAACGCGAGCGTTTCGGCGTGATCTTTCCCGACGGCCTCAATCGCGCCTGGGCCGATCCGCGGCCCGACGGCAAGCGCGCCGGCCGCGTAGCACCGAAAGGCACCGACGACACAGCCTTCATCGTCGCCCTGATCGGGAAATATGTCGCCGACGGCACCGCGGACCCGAAGCGGATTTACGTCACCGGCCTCTCCAATGGCGGCGCGATGACCATGACGCTCGCTTGCGCGCGCGCCGATCTGTTCGCGGCGGCCGCCAGCGTCATCATGAATCTCACCGACGAATCGGCCAGCGCCTGCCGCCCGTCGCGCCCGGTGCCGATGCTGATCATGAACGGCGCGATCGATCCCCTGATCCCCTATCAAGGCGGCAAGGGCGTCAGCCGCTACGCGGTGGAAGGATTTTGGTCGGCCGAAAAGACGCTGGCGTTCTGGCGCCGCGTCAATGGCTGCGACGCGCAGGATGCCACCGCGACCGATCTCGACGACCGCGATCGTTCGGACCAGAGCACGGTGACGCTGATCTCGTCGAACTGCCCGCCAGGACGCGATGCCGTGCTCTATCGCGTCAACGGCGGCGGCCACCGCATGCCCAGCCATTTGCCGGATGCGCGCTTTCCGCGCATCGCGACCGCGTTCTTCGGGCCGCAAAACCACGACATCGACGGCGCCGAGACGATCTGGGCGTTTTTCAAAAAATTTCCGTAATGCATGGGTGATCCCGGCAGGCGTCATGGCGAACGCTGTGGCCGATGGCGCGCCAACGCGCTAGATCGTGATCCGATCAAATCGGATCATGATCTCTTGTTTGTTCGCGCGTGATCTTTTCGGAAAACCGGTTTCCACTTTTCCGGATCATGCGCTAAGCAGTCGGCGCAACCAATCAGGAGAGCAGTATGACCATCCAGCGTTTCGAAACCGGCCCGCGCATGAGCCAGGTCGTCGTCCACGGCAACACCGTCTATCTCGCGGGGGTCGTGGCCCACAAGGCGGCCGGCGAAAGCGTGACCAAGCAGACGCAGGAGGTGCTCTCGATCATCGACAGCCATCTCGCCAAGGCCGGCAGCGACAAATCGAAGCTGCTGACGGCCACGATCTACATCACCGACATGAAGAACTTCGCCGAGATGAACGCGGTCTGGGACGGCTGGGTATCGGCCGGAAATACGCCCGCGCGCGCCACCGTCGAGGCCAAACTGGCCGCGCCGCAATATGGCGTTGAAATCATGGTGGTCGCGGCGAAGTGACGCAACCGGCCGCACCGGGTTAGGTCCAGTATCAACAACAGGGGCCCAGGCGCGCCGGCGTCTGGGCCGTTTACCGCGATAGTCGCAATATTTTGGAATTTTCCCGGGAACCTGTCCGGTCCGGCCGCATCTAATGCCTCGATAACGATTTACTGGATCGAGCCAAACCATCATGCGCCAGACCCAGGCCCCACGCGTAGTTCCGAGCGGCCCCATCGACGCCGAACTGGTCCGGCGCGCGCTATCGCGTGACGAGGCCGCGGTTCGCGCGATCATGCAGACCAACAACCGCAGGCTTTTCCGGCTCGCCCGCGGCATCCTGCGCAACGACAGCGAAGCCGAGGACGTGGTCCAGGAAACCTATGTCCGGGCATTCACGCATCTGGACCAATTCCGCGCCGACTCCAGCCTTTCCACCTGGCTTTCCCGCATCGCCATGAACGAGGCGCTCGGGCGGCTGCGCCGGCAACGGCCGGCCGTGGAGTGGAGTTCGCTGCCGCAAGGAGCGCTCGAAGCGCAAATCATCCAGTTCCCCTTGTCGGCCGCCGCCGATCCGGAAAAATCCATGGCCCAGCGTGAAATCCAGCATGTCGTCGAACACGCGATCGACGAACTGCCCGAGGCGTTTCGTCTCGTCTTCATCACCCGCGTGATCGAGGGCATGAATGTCGAGGAAACCGCCGAGGTCCTCGGGCTAAAGCCGGAAACCGTGAAGACGCGGCTGCATCGCGCCCGCACCATGCTGCGCAACAATGTCGAGAAGAAAATCGGCCCCGTGGTGATGGAGGCGTTTCCGTTTGCCGGCAGGCGCTGCGAGCGGCTGACCGACGCGGTGCTGAAGCGGCTGGGCTTCTGATTCTGGTCTGACGCGTTTTCTTCACGCGAACCGGTACCCCCTTCGCTCGAAAACGCTTTGCATAATTTTTCCGGGAACCTCTGCGCGCGAGCGCCATCCAACTCCTGTGCAACCAACCACGCGCCGGCCGTTTCCGGCTGGCCACAGGAGTGTGAAATCATGTTCGTTCGTTTGAGCGCGGCTATCGCCGCATTGAGCTTTTTGGCCAGCGCTGCCCTGGCCGAGGGCGCCAAGCCCACCGATCCGCAGATCGCACATATCGCCTACACCGCAGGCGTCATCGATATCGCCGCCGCCAAGCAGGCGATCTCGAAAGCCGGCAACAAGAACGTCAAGGCGTTCGCCGAAGACATGGTGCGCGACCATGAGGCCGTGAACAAGCAGGCGCTGGACCTCGTCAAGAAGCTGAAGGTCACGCCGGAGGACAACGACACCAGCAAGGCGCTGTCGAAGCAGGCCGCCGACAAGCTTGCCGAGCTCGGCAAGTTGAAGGGCGCCGACTACGACAAGGCCTATGTCGCCAACGAAGTCGCCTACCACAAGGCGGTCAACACCGCGCTGGAGACGCAGTTGATTCCGTCCGCCAGCAATCCCGAGCTGAAGAGCCTGCTGCGGACCGGCCTGAAGATCTTTCAGGGCCACGAGCAACATGCCGAACACGTCGCCGCCGAACTGAAATAAGGAGCCCGCCATGTTGTCGAGACGGCATCTCTCCGTCGTGACGCTGCTTGCGTTTGCAGCGACGGCCGTCCCGGCACATGCGGCGACGCTGCAGATCGTGATGGAAAATCTCGTGGTCTCGCCGGCCGAGGCTTCGGCCAAGGTCGGCGACACCATCGAATGGATCAACAAGGATGTCTTCGCCCACACCGCAACCGCGCGAAACGGCGATTTTGACGTAACGATACCGCCGAACAAGACAGTGACGTCGATTTTGAGGAAAGCCGGCACGGTCGAATATTATTGCCGCTTCCATCCCAACATGAAGGCGGCGCTCAATATCGCGCCGTAGTGTGTGCCATAACCTCCGAGGTAATCGATTAGCGCGCGCGAACCTTCGATAGTTGGGTCAGCCGATTGATCCGGCTCAAACGAAGGAGAGCACCATGACCGACGTCACTACCATTGCGCGCCGCTACATCGAGCTGTGGAACGAGCGGACGCCGAGCCGCCGCCGCGAGATGCTGGCGACCAACTGGACCAGCGACGCCAGATATGTCGACCCGCTGATGTCAGGCGACGGCCATGACGGCGTCGATGCCTTGATCGCGGGCGTGCAGCAGCGCTTTCCGGATTTCAAGTTCAAACTGATCGGCGAGCCGAACGGTTATGGCGATCACGTCCGCTTCTCCTGGGGGCTCGGCCCCGACGGCGCCGACAGCCCGATCAAGGGCACGGATTTCGCCATCCTGAAGGACGGGCGGATCCGCAACATCACCGGATTCCTGGACCAGGTCCCGCAGGGGGCGTGAGCAAGAAGAGCGTAGAACTGCAGGGTGGGCAAAGGCGCAATTCGCGCCGTGCCCACCATCTATCTCAGATCAAGAATGGCGGGCACGCGGAGCCTATCATCGGGCGCGCATTCGCGCGACCCGGTGGCTTTGCCCACCCTACCAAACCTTTCACGCGCGCCTTCTCCGATGCAACGCCATCGCCAGCCGGATCGCGACGCCGGCCTGCCACACCGGATAAAGCACCGACGTCTGGTCGAGGCCGAGCGCATTGTCGAGTGCCAGCAGCGCGCCGGCGAGCGTACCGGTGACCAGCATCTGCAACCAGGCCACGACGTCGCGCGGGCCCGCGGGCAACAGACCGATCCCGAGCGCCATGATGGCGCTGCCGGTGAAGCCGCCGGCGAGCCCGGCCAGGATATTGCGCATCATCTTGTCGGCGCCGTTGGCCTGCCCGTCGATGAAGATCGCGGCATTCACCGCGCAGACGAATGCGACCATGGTGACGATCGCCGCCAGCAGCGCCGCCCACCGGGGATTGGCGCTAAAGCTGCGAACCACCATGAAAACGAGAACGGCAAAGGGGACCGCCACCAGCGCAATGCGCAGATCGCCGGGACCGCCGCCGATCCTGTCGATCAGTTGCGGCAGCAGCGGCGTCAGGACGCCGGACAGCACGCCGCCGCCGGCGATCGCCAGTAAGCCGTTTCGGGAGGTGTCCTGGGAGGCGATCGCCTGGGTCACGCGTTCACCTCCATGTTTGCGGCATGGCCATGGTCTAGCACGGCGGCGGCCGGAACATACTGTAAGTCGCCGCGCGACGCCCGAACCGGTCCACAAATAAAAGCCGCGCCAACCCGAAGGTTGACGCGGCAATGGCCGTTCTGTTGCCAGGTGGACCAACCCCGAACAGGTTACGCCGCGAGGCGCACTTCGTTCAATGCAACGTTATCGTTTGCATTTAGGTTTTTGACCCGATAACGGCGGTATCATGCCGAGCACAATTCAGAGCTTCTTCGCGACCATCGATCCTGGTTCGCCCCCGCCATAGCAGCCCTGGGATCATGCCTTGCGGCGTAATCGATCTCACCTGACGTTTGAGCATGATCTTTTCGGAAAACCGGTACCCACTTTTCCGGATCATGCTCTGGATGAGACCTTTAAGCTCAAGCTGCTAAGGTGGAGGCGCCGGGTACTGCCCCCGGGTCTGCCCGCGGTCCGCTCAGAGTTTCAGCGCCATCGTCTTGCGACGAAACGACCCTACGCGGGATCGGCGGGGAAAGATAGGCTGAAAGCGGCGGCCTTCATCCTGTGGAAGGCTGTGCTAAGAGTACCGGTCTCCAGGGGAAGAAAGTAAATGGCATTCGCTGCCGGGACTGAGATCGCGACACCCGGGGGGACGGTCGTGATCGAAAATCTGAAAGTTGGCAACGAAGTACTGGCGGGCGCCGGCAGCGCACCGCATTTGACATGGACCCCTGTGGCGGTGGCGTTCATCCATAGTACGCCGCCGGGGACGCTCCATCCGGCAATTTGTTATATCGTCTTCGATGCAGGGCGGAGTCTCGTCTGCACGCAGGATCAGCTTTTCATGCGCCCCGACGGGACCCTTGCGCCCGCCAGTGACCTCCCGCCAGGCGGCAAACTGTTCGACCAGAATGGAAACGACGTTCTAATCGTGGAGGTCATTACGGGGACGTACTCAGGCGTCCTTTATCGCTTTGAGACCAGCCTGAGCGCGAAAGGGTCGATTGACGGACATCTCATCCTGGCGGGCGACGTCGTCGCCGAAGACTTTGGGTTGCAGTCCGGCTAGGACCAATCGATCCGTCGAAAGAGATCGCTTCCGATATTCCGCGTGGCTTCGAGTAGCCGAGGTGCGCCGGACGTTCGCTTCGCGGGACCGGAAAATCTGGAGCGGGCGAAGGGAATCGAACCCTCGTATGCAGCTTGGGAAAACGAATCATAAGATTTTATCGATCTATTTCAGCGCCCATCAACTTATTGAACTTATTGTATTTTATGCTATTATTGAAGTGCGGAGATTATCGATTTCAGCGCACAAGACCAATAGCTGATTTGTACGACCGTTGTACGGGTGTCCGGTGGCCGAAAAGACAGCTTACGAGAGAAAGTCCCTTCGTTTCAGCAATCAAGATGTGCAAAGCGCTATCTCGTACGGCGAGAGCAAGCATATTACAGGCAAAGTCGCGGAATGGCGTGACACTAAGTCCGTGGGTCTGACGCTTCGGATCACGCCAGGAAAAGTAGTGTGGTACGTCCGGCGTAGAGAGATCACGCTGCGTTTAGGACTGGCATCCGAAATCACTCTGGACGCCGCGCGGTACTTTGCCGAACAAACGCATCTTGCGGCAGGCCGCAAGCGCGATCTGCGCGAGTTTGTCGACACGCTGGTAAGGCTCGAGACGACCGCCAAATACAATGATAGCCTAGGTCACGCGGAAATAGCAGATCAGTTTGCCGACGAAGCCTCGCTGTTCGCTTACAGAAAACGCATTGGCGACACCGGAATCACGTGGACTTGGAAGGCCCTTACTCAGAAATTTCTAGAGTATCAAAAGCCGCGGTTAAAGCCAAAATATCGCAAACAGTACGAGCACTATCTGACCCTCAAGGAATTTAGTTCGATCAATGAAACGTTGGTCAGCGAAATCAAACTACGTGACCTAGAACGGGTGCGAGACACGATCCATCTGAATCATGCGCCGTCAGCGGTTCATCGCTCACTCACTCAATCAAAACGCATGTTGGGCTGGGCTTGGCGATATCATGCGACCGAATCGGGACTGGATGATGTCCAATCCGAGTGGTGGAGCAGATGGTCTTTCGAATACAAGACACGAGAGCGCACGCACGCGCCTTCGATCGAGGAAATCGCCCGCACGCTGGTGCTGGCGGACACCTTTCGACATCTTGCGGATGGCGAGCATGACACCTATCCGGGCATAATCAGCGCTCTTTGGGGCGTCGCTTTGACGGCGCAGCGCACCGGTGCATTCATGCAGTTGCGCGTCGACCGAATGTTTGACGCAACGAAGGCCAATCGCAAGCTTCGCGGTTGGAAGATCGCGAACTGGACCTCTCAGGAAATGAAAGGCGGCCGAGACGGCGGTCGTCCCCATTCGCTGCCAATCCCCCCGGAGGCGCTCAAGGTCCTGAAGAAATTTCATGATGAGGCAGGCGGTACGTCCGAATGGATGTTTCCCGGGCGAGATAACAAGAAACATATAACTCCGGCCGCGCTCAACCTTCTAATATACCGAATGCAAGGGCGAGTTTACGATCATACAACTAAGCAGAAACCCTACCGCAAGGGAAAGCCAGGTCCGAAGCCGCGGCCCAAGAAGAAACGTCGAGATCTTTTTGCTGAGTACGGCATCAAACCTTGGACCCCCCATGATTGCAGGAGAACAATAACGACCTTCCTCGATGACAGACGACTGGGAGGCGCGGCCACCGCGATCCTTGGGCACAAGACCCCTTACTCCCGGGCTGACGAGCGTGAGTTGCTCGCACCTGTCACCGAACAACACTACAATCGATCGCAAAAGATCGATCTAAGGGCGCGTTAGGAAATAACTGAGTCAATTTTATCACGCTCTGTAAGAATTGTCGCTTGAGGATTCCCTGAAGAGAATCAGCGGCGATAGAATCGTCGCGTGATAAGCGCTTCTGACATCAGAACTCTTCGGAAACGTTGGAAGGCGATGGCGCCTTTGCTGGATGAGCGGAGCCGACGGCGCTGGGCGGCTTCGGAAGCACGTATGATTGGACACGGCGGCGTGAGCGCCGTGGCTGAGGCGACGGGGCTGGCCCGGCGGACAATATATCGAGGGCTTGAAGATCTCCAAGATCGTGCCTCAGTCGGGAATGACCGGATACGCCGGCAGGGTGGCGGACGTAAATCGAGGATAACCGAGGATCCAACACTGCTTTCCGACCTTAAGTCGCTGCTCGAACCGGCGACGCGAGGTGACCCGATGCGGCGGCAATTGTGGACGTCGCTCAGCCTGCGGAAGCTATGCGTGGAGCTGAAAGGCAAAGGGCACGAGATCAGCTATACGGTCGTTGGGGATTGCCTGCACAAGCTGCACTATAGCTTACAGGCCAACCGAAAATCCCACGAAGGAAGCGAGCATATGGACCGGAATGGTCAGTTCGAATACATCAACAAAAAGGCTAGCAGTTTTTTGACGGACGGCCAGCCGGTCATCTCGGTCGATACGAAAAAGAAGGAGTTGGTCGGCAATTTCAAGAATGCGGGCCGCGAATGGAGACCCAAAGGCACACCCGAAGAGGTCAATGTACATGACTTCATTGATCCCAAGTTGAAACGCGCGGTGCCGTACGGCGTTTATGACATCAACAACAATACCGGCTGGGTCAGCGTGGGAACGGATCACGACACCGCCGCCTTTGCGGTTAACGCCATCCGCCGCTGGTGGAAGGCCATGGGAAAGAAACGTTATCCGAAACCCAAGGGTCTGTTGGTGACCGCTGACGGCGGTGGGTCGAATGGCTATCGCGTCCGTCTGTGGAAGATTGAACTCCAGAAGCTGGCTGACGAGCTAAAGTTTCCGATCACGGTGTGCCACTTGCCGCCTGGAACCAGTAAGTGGAACAAAATCGAGCACCGGCTTTTTTCTTTCATCAGCATCAACTGGCGCGGCAAACCCCTGCGCAGTTTTCGCACAATCGTCGAGCTCATTGCCGCTACGACAACCGAGACGGGCCTGACCGTGCGTGCTGAACTCGACGAAAAGAAATATCCCAAGGGACTCAAAGTCTCCGATGCGCAACTCGCCACCGTCAACATGTTTCCTCATGACTTTCATGGGGAGTGGAACTACACAATAGCTCCGAACAGGAAGCGCCCAAAAAAGTGACTAAGTTATTTCTTAACAGACCCTAAAAGCGGAAGGCATGATGCTCTGGGTAAAAGCCTTGCTCACCGCCTGCGAGAAAGAGCGTAGGCTTGTGTACCGCCGAGAAGCTACACCACGGGCTGCGGCGGCCTGAACGAGCGCCTTAGCAAAGTCATTCTCGCCTGCATGCGCCAGAACGGCGGGCTGTTGCCGTCAAATACCTGCACGAGAACTGGCTCGCCTACCTCTATTGGGTGCTTTTGTTGTAGTGTTGTGTGTACCAAAAACCTCAAATCCGACCATAGTGGTGATGAAGTCCGCCCAGGATGGCGCCTGAACGAATGACACCGGTGCGCTGTACCGAGCGAGAGACCGGTGCATCCTTATTCAAAGACCGATGCGTTCGGAAACGGTTGTAATAGTCAGCGTAGGATTTCAGGACCCGACGCAAATGCGCTTCGCCACGGATGATTATGTGATCGAGACACTCGCGACGGATCGATCCGACCAGCCGTTCAGCAAAGCCATTCTGCCAGGGTGAGGCCGGTGCAATAGGCTTGTCTCGGATGCCCATGGCGCGCATTCGGCGTGTGACGACCGCACCATAGATGCTATCCCGGTCGCGGATCATGTAGTGCGGGGCTTCATTCCAGGGGAATGCTTCTGTGATCTGACGCGCAACCCATTCCGCGATGTGTTGTGACGCCGATCCAACGATGACCAACGCATAAAGCAGGTCGAAGCCAATGGTCGGGACAACGAACAGGTCCATGGCGGCAATATCTTGGGCATGATTACGCAGAAAGACGCGCCACGCCTGGCTTGGCGGCCGGCGCCGCTTGACCATGTATTTGGCGACACTCGATTGCGCGACGTCAAAACCGAGCTTGAGCAGCTCGCCGTGGATGCGTGGCGCTGCCCAAAGTGGGTTTTCGATGCTCATCCGCCGGATCAGCGCGCGCAATTCGGTCTCGATCTGCGGCCGCCCTCCCCGTCCCAATGATTTCCAACGCCAATAACAACGAAAGCCGGCCCGATGCCACCGCACGAGCGTCCCGGGCCAGATCACTGTGAGAACCTGCAGGATGGATGGAAACCAGCGATACAGCTGGATAAGGAACCAGCGATCATGGTTCGTGAGCCGGACGCGACCATGCAGCCTACGCCTCAAGACAATCAACTGACGTCGAAGCACCGCGTTCTCAGCCTCAAGCCGCAACTTCGACTTGAATGGCGAGGCCAGGACGGCAAGAACGAAACAGAACAGCCTGATCATTCCGTCAACTTACGCGATTCCATCACGGCATCAACTCGGATGAGGTTTTCGGTACATACAGGCTCTCTCCGCGCGAGGTGCGTGGTTTTCCACGACTATCTGCTGGCCAAGACCTTTGCTCATCTGGTTGGCGAGCGCCCGCGCGATCGCGTCAGTTGCTCCCCCCGCTGCAAACGGAACCACCATCGTCACCAGCCGATCGGGATATTTCTCGGCCGTCGCTGGTTTGAAAGCTAGTAGACTCGTCACCAAGGCGAGCGCAGTAAGGATAAATCGCATGCTTTTTGTTTCCTCGCCGACCTTGCGTGGCTTGTCTCGGTAAAGACCTTTCAAACGGATGGTCAACATCGCCCCGTATCACGGGGTGGATCATACGTCTGTCCCATGGCCGGGTGACGGACCGCACTTGGCCGAAGGCTTATCGGTTGGGACGGTGGGAATTCCTGGCTAGGCCAATATCGGAGGTTCCTCCAGAATCGGATTTGCTCCCAGTCGAAATACGTTGATCCCGGATCGTTCGATATTCTGGCCCACTTAGACGGATGAGCTTGTTTGACGATGCGGGTATAATGGATCTTATGTTGTGAACCGTAGGACGCTCGTATGGATGACAGTGCGTTCCGGATTTGGAGTCGCAAGGCGGCTGATTGGGGCGTAGATTATCGTCAAGGTCTGCGCAAACGTCCCGTTCGAGCGCAAACAGCGCCCGGAGCGACCTTCAACGCCATCCCATCCAACCCACCTGAAGCGCCGGAATCGATGGATGCGATTTTTGCGGACTTTGAAAGCATTGTGATGCCCGGCATCACCCATTGGCAGCATCCGCGTTTTTTTGCGTATTTCCCGGCCAACGCGGCTCCCGCTTCGGTTATCGCCGAGCAGCTCGTGTCAGCGATAGCTGCGCAATGCATGCTGTGGCAAACCTCGCCGGCTGCAACCGAATTGGAAACCCGTGTTCTGGACTGGCTACGTCGCGCGCTTGGCCTGCCTGACGGCTTCAGGGGGGGTTATCCAGGACTCCGCATCTTCAGCAACGCTGGCGGCGGTTCTCGTCATGCGCGAGCGCGCGCTGAAATGGAAAGGCAACAAGCTGGGCCTGTCGGGGCAAGCGCGTTTGCGGATCTATTGTTCGGGTCACGTGCATACCTCGATCGATCGCGCAATTTGGGTTTCCGGCATCGGCGAAGACAATCTTGTGCGCATCCCGGTCCTCGGCGAAATGCATAGCCTCGACGTCGCGGCACTTGACGCCGCGATTGTTGCGGACACGCGAGCGGGTTTTCTACCTGCGGGTATTATTGCCAGTGTCGGCGGGACCAGCGTGGGCGGAACGGACAATATCGCGGAAGTCTGCGAGGTTGCGAGACGCCACGATCTTTACGTTCACGTCGATGCGGCGTGGGCCGGATCGGCGATGATTTGCGCAGAATTCCGAAACCTATGGGATGGGATTGAGATGGCGGACTCAATGGTTTTCAATCCGCATAAATGGCTTGGCGCCCAGTTCGATTGCTCAGCCCATTTTCTGCGAAATCCTGAAAGCCTGGTGCGAACTCTCACCGGCTCCGCCATTTCGTCGATCTGTGCGCCGCTGGCCTTCGGCTTCATCGCTGACCTCACCGGCAATTATTCGACGCCGTTCAGCGCGTCGCTGTGCCTGCTGCTGGTGGGTGCCGCGATGTGTCTGGTCATGCGGCCGGACCGTCAGGTCCAGGACGTCGCCTGACCGGCAGTCCCTTGGTCGACACCACGCCTTGAAATCGTCATGGCCGGGCTCGTCCCGGCCATTGACGTTTTGCCGGCTGTCATCGGCCGGGCATTTGATTGTCCGTCGCTTCGTGGCGCGGCCGAGCCAACGGGTCCGGACGACGCTTGGCCCGATGACAAATTCCGCCCTGCTTGTTCGGCGTCACCCTGCGCGGACTCGTACTTTCGCTTTGAATCTTGCGGCCAGTCCAAGGCGAGACCATTGCGCACGAGCCAATCCCCGAGGTCAGCGCCGCCGACCGAGCATGTCGCCACTGTGCGACCGTGTCCGTCCAGCGAGATCGGTAGGCAGCTTACTGGCCGTCTCGCAACAAAGGCATCCATTCCGTTCGCCGCCTTCGCACCGCACCGATATTGGAGGCTATCCTCGCCTCGGCAAAGCTGGCTGCTTGCCGGAGCGTCGATGCCCCATAGCCGGATGCGGGTGCCATGTATTTTCCAGCGTGTCGCCATCGATGACGCTGGCCTGACCAGCCAGGTTGTCGGCTGCGGCGGCGGACGCTGGCGCAAGGATCAGCGCCGCGAGCACGGCTATCGCTGTTCTGGTCATCCGCGCTCGTTATTGAAGTCAATCACCAAGTCCATCCTCGTGTCAGGCGAACAGCTCGGCACCGGCGGGGTGAACTTCACATAGGTTCGGATTCGTGCAGCCACAGCCAGCCACAATCACAGAATGCCAGCAAGATTGAGTCCCTACAGTCTGGGTCTTCCGGTTATGGCCCATCGCGTCGATATGGGCACGCCTGCTTTTGCGCCGCTGTCAGCGTATGAGCCGACACTCAGCGAACGGGCCCAAAATGACGCGAGTGACCGAACGCCGAACTTGAGCCGTTTGGCAAATTGTCTGCTTCCACCTGTGGCACTCATGTCGAGTTCTCGCAGGACTACCGCGCGACGGAAACGACGAGCCTTCGCGCTCTCACAATCACTCCCCTTATCTGGGATGGTTGCATCCAAACAAGTCGCGAGCGAATTGCCGTGATCGAGCGAAGCGTCTCACTGCATCACTGCCATTCGAACGGAAGAAGCGTTGCCCGTGAGGACCGCGTATGCCAAATAGGGATACCCTAGGGGGCTACACCCAGGGGCTACACCAGCAAGCTCCCGGTGTGCAGAAGAGCCTGATTTTACGGGGCTTTCTCGAAGCCGTTTTAAGGTGGCGGAGAGGGAGGGATTCTCTGCCAGGGTCCCAGGGACCTCGAAAACCGCAGTAAAATCAGCGTTTTCCGGACAACCGCGGCGGGTTGTGTGTACCGGGAGTATGTACCGGACCGAGCCGCCCAGCTCAAGCTGAATCTGGCGCATGGCAAACGCTTTCCCCACCGATGTGCACGAATGATCACGAATGATCAAGCGATGGGTCGGGCATGAAACAAGTCGCACAAGCGGCAGGTGTTTCGGAACGCGACATTCATCTGTTGATGAGCCATTCGCTTCCCGGCGTTACGCGCACTTGTCGCCGAACTCGCCGCATGCATTGGGTCATGGAGATTGTGAAAGGGGCGTATCCTCCAGCGGGCCAGCGGCGGGCCGCGGCGAATGGTGCTGACGACGACTGCTGCCCTGCAAGTCCTGCTCGCGCTTCGCGCGGGTAGGAGTACGATGAATGAAAGCGGAGCCGTTTTCCATGTCTGAACCCACAGCTTGCCTCGGCCGCGTCGCTATCCTATGGCGAGGCGATGAAGCGGCACGCCACAGCGCCTCGGCAGAGACCAGCCGGTTCACGGCCGTCTTCGCGGCGCTCGCGGATCTCGGCATCGATGCGGAACCGGTGGTCTATGAAGATGATGTTCTCGACGCGGTGCGCGCCCAGCTCGCCACAGTCGATGGCGTGCTCGTCTGGGTTAATCCGATTCATGAGGGGCGCAATCGCGCCAGTCTCGACGCGTTGCTGCGCGAGGTCTCTGCGCGCGGCGTGTGGGTGAGTGCTCATCCCGATGTGATCCTCAAGATGGGCACGAAGGAGGTGCTCCATCGCACCCGGACAATGGACTGGGGCTGCGAGACGGCGCTTTACCGAACTCTGGACGCGATGCGCGCTGAACTACCGGCGCGGCTCGCCACTGGCGCGCGCGTGATCAAGCGCAACCGCGGCAACGGTGGCCAGGGCGTCTGGAAGGTTGAGGCACTGCCAAGTTGCCCGAAGGTACGCGTGTTGGATGCCGCGAGCGACGTATCCGAAGAGCTGTCGCTGGACGACTTTATCGATCGATGCGTTGACTATTTCGAGGATGGTTGCGTGATTGATCAATCGTTCCAAACGCGCCTGAGCGAAGGTGTGGTGCGCTGCTACATGGCAGGCGATCGCTGTGCCGGCTTCGGCTATCACAAGGTCAAGGCGCTGGTCGACGCACCGGCCGCGCGCGCCGAGGCTGGACCGCGGCGCTACACGTCCAACGCCGACCCGCGATTCCAGCGACTGCGTCGGTTGATGGAAGAGGAGTGGACGCCGCAGCTGACCTCCTTGCTGGATATCTCGCGACGCGACCTGCCGATGATCTGGGACGCTGACTTCATGCTCGGCCCGCCCCACGCCGACGGAACCGATAGCTACGTGCTTGGCGAGATCAACGTCAGTTCAGTGTTCCCGATGCCCGACGAGGCGTCGGCAGAAATCGCCCGCCGAGTTGCCGATCGGCTTCGGTCCAAGTTTTGAATCGTTAGAGAGGAGACAGCAATGCTCGGAACCGGCGGACCTTCTTGAGACATGTGCAGCGCTGCGCCGAAGCAACATGATTCGATACTCGATCATTCGGCGCGCCGACGGCCGCAATCGCAGCTTGAACGCCTGGGCTGGTTTGCAAACTGACGATGGAGTAACCGATGGATGTATGGGCCGCGAGGATCGCTGCAGCGGCAGTATTCTACGCCAGCATGCTGATTACGACGGATGTAATCGCCGAGACGCTCGCTCTCAAGTGCTCCATTGGCGGTCAAGAGGTAACCGCACCTTTCAACATAGACTTGACGAACAAAACTATTGACCTTGGAAAGGGAGTCGTTTTGGCCGAAGTGAATCGCCAGGCCATCAGTTGGCGCGAAGAAGGCGTCTTACGGACCATCGATAGAAGTACCTATACGGTGTTTCGTCGGTTGCCTGATGGCTCTTTTTTTCAGATCGGGACGTGCCAACCGTTAGAGAAGTGACAACGCAGGTTTCAAACGCAATGTGGATGCAAGCTTGTGAATGCTGATCCAAAAATGACCCTGTGTGTACCGAAAATCTAAATCCGAACGTATTGACGATGAAGTCCGCCCAGTATGGCGCGCGAATTTATGACGCCGGATCGCTGAACCTGGCGAGAGACAGGCGCATCTTTGTTCAATGACCGATGCGTTCTCACGCCGTTGTAATAGTCCGCATAGTTTTTCAGAATCCGACGCAGATGTTCCTCGTCCAGGACAATGATGTGGTCCAAACACTCGCGCCGGATCGATCCGATCAGCCGTTCGGCAAAGCAGTTCTGCCAAGGCGAGGCCGGTGCAATTGGCTTGTCTCGGATACCCATGGCACACAGTCGGCGCGTGACGACAGTGCCGTAGCTTCGATCTCGATCTCGGATCAGATAGCGCGGAGCGAAGCCTCGGTGATCTGACGTGCAACCCACTCCGCCGCCGGGTTGGCAGTGACGCCGATCCAGACGAGATCTCTGCGATCAAGCCGGATGATGACGAGGCCATACAGCGGCTTAAAGCCAATGGTCGGTACAACGAACAAATCCATGGCGGCGATGTCCGGCGCGTGGTTTCGCAGAAAGGTCCGCCATTCCTGACTTGGAGGCCCGCGTCGCTTGACCATATACTTGGCGACACTTGATTGAGCGACGCTAAACCCGAGCTTGAGCAGTTCGCCGTGGATGCGCGGCGCACCCCAAAGCAAATTCTCTGTGCTCATCTGCCGGATCAGCCCGCGCAATTCTGTCTCGATCTGCGGTCGCCCTCCCCGTCGACACGATTTCCAACGCCAATAGCGGCGAAAGCCGGCCCGATGCCAACCCACCAGCGTTTCGGGTCGAATAATCATGAGAACCGGAAGGATCGACGGGAACCAGCGATACAGCTGAACGAAGAACCAGCGGTCGTTGTTCGTGAGGCGAGCCCGGCCTTTCAGCTTGCGTCGCAAGACGATCAGCTGATGTCGAAGCACTGCATTTTCCGCCTCAAGCCGGATGTTCGACTTGAATGGCGAGGCCAGCACGGCCAGAACGAAGCAGATCAGCGCGATCATCGCGCCAACTTAGCCGATTCTATCATTCGATAAACCCGGATAGGGTTTTCGGTGCACACAGCTATCCGGGCATCGACATCCGGCTGGTGGAGTACGGCGGCGAGCGTCTGAAGGAGGTTCTGCTGTCGGGCGAAATCGAACTCGCGGCCTCGCTCCTACCCGTGTCGGAAGACTTTGAATGGCAGGATGTCCAGCGTGAGCCCCTGACCGTTCTGTTGCCAGCGGGCCACGCGCTCTCGCGCCGCCGGTCCGTCGACCTTGTGGCCTTGCGGGAGCTGCCGTTCATTCTGTTCGAATCCGGATTTGCACTCAACCGTATCATTCTGGACGCCTGCCACCGGCACGGCATCGAGCCGACTGTCGTCGCACGCAGCAGCCAGATCGATTTCATGGTCGCGCTTGCCGCCACAGGCATGGGAGCCGCCTTCCTACCGCGGATGATCGCGGAGCAGCGCAAGCATCCTTCCGTCGCCCGTGTGCCGCTCGCCGAAGCGGACACGGAGTGGCACATCGCCATGATCTGGCGGCGCGGCGCTTATCTGTCGCATGCCGCGAAGGCCTGGCTCGATCTCGTGGCGACCACGCGCGGCAAGAAAGGTACCTGAAACCTCTTGCGCCTACCGTATGTGTGAATAAGCGCTCAAGAGTGACCCCTTCACCACTCAATAAATCAATAATTTAGCTCGCCGATCGGCGTCGGGAGCCCACGCCGATTAACACCACTTGTATTCCGGGCCGGTCAAATTCGTCTTGTCGGCTTCGGGCCATATGGCTGGCGTGATCGGCGCGCCAGGCAGCAAGTGTGACCACTGGGCGAACGACAATTTACCGCCGAGCCATGACGAATGGTTCGCTGGCGCTACGCCTCATCTGGTGTCGTGGTGGCCGGTCTGGGACGAATGGGTTAACGCAACTCGACTCGGGCCGCGTTCCTGCGCGTGAACCTGGCGGTGGCAAGCTCGCGAATATCGAAGACGCGCCCGGCTCTTACGTGCGGGTGAGATGGGCAGCGTAGAAAGAACCTAAGGTATACAGGCCCTCGGAAACCAGCATCGGAGCATACAATGCCGCTAAGCAAGGCTGAAATCGACGCCGTCATCACGGTGCTTTGGCACACCCACGCTAACCGCCCAATCAATGAGCCTGAAACGATCCCTCATTGAACAACCGCATCGCCGCGGTCAACCGCCAGCCAGATAAGGTTTCCGACAGGGACAGGTTGCGCCTGACACCGTTCTCGAAGAGAATGAAGGTGTCGGTTGTCGCGTCTACGATGCCCATGTCGCTGTGCGACATCGTCCGGCGCTGAACCAGTCTGAACACCACTCCCTATCACACCACGCCGGCCGGCTGTCGCATGCCGGCGCACAACAGGCCAAACATCCGCGTGTCCACGCCGCGCACTGCCAAGTCCCGCTCTCGCAAGACGCGCGTCAGGCAAAGCTGGAACACCTTGCTCCGCCGCGTCAGCCGCTGGCGAGGCGCGCGCTTGGTGCGACGGACGCTGATCGCAGCACCGCGGGCGGTTCGGATCGCTTGCATCGCGGCGCTCGTCCTCGCGGCATTCTCGCTGACAAACCTCGTCTATCACGTTGTCCGCAAGCCGAGCGAGCTGCTCTTTTTCGTCGGCGGGGCGCTCGACAAGGAACCGATCGAAACGTGGCGGCGGTACGAACCGCTCTTCCACACGTATTCCACCAGCACGATCACGCCCGAGCTGCTGGCAGCGTTGGCGCAGGTCGAAAGCACCGGCAATCCGGTGGCGCGCACCTACTGGCGCTGGCAGCTCACCTGGAACCCCTTCGCGGTGTACAAGCCCGCCTCCAGCGCTGTGGGCATGTACCAGATGACCGATGCAGCTTACGCCGAGGCGGCACGCTACTGTATCCGAGGGAACGCTGTCGCAGATACCGACTGCGGGTTCACTGGTCTCTATACCCGCGCGGTCCCGAGCCATGCCGTCGAACTCGCGGCGGTGTACCTGGACCACAATGTCGCGGCCGTTCTTACCCGCGCGCGAGACGCAGCGGCAAGCCCGCAGCAGAAGCAGGATCTCGCCGCATTCATCCATCTCTGCGGCGCAGGTCCCGCCTCGGCCTTCGTGCACCGTGGTTTTCAGATGATGGCCGGCGAGCGCTGCGGCGATCATCTCGTCGCGGCATATCTCGCCAAGGTCAATGCGATGAAGCGGCAGTTTCTGCGCCTTGCTGCCAACGGCCGGAATTAGCGTCAAATGGATGTGTTACAATGCCAGACCACCCAATGACGCGACCCGGATGAGCCGGCAATCCGCGTGTTCACGCCGCATTGAGCACGCCTGCCGATGTCGTTCACACGAAGTAAGTGCCGACGATGTGCAAAATCCAAACCAACGGGCCACACTTACCCATCCCAGATTCTTCCGAATGGAAGAACGCAGGTTGTCTGTCCGATGTATACGCCCGCCTTGGACTTAATCCTGATCACGCTGCAACGGCACGCTATTCGGCAACCAGGTTGCAGGGTCCAACACTACGGACCAATAGATAAAAAGCAACATCATGCCGTCCTGCGCTCGAGATTGGCCTTGGTCGTCAGCGCTAGAAAGAAGGGCCGCCTACGTTGCCGCAAGCGGCCCAAGTCTAGGGAGGAAACGCCCAAGGAGGGCAGCGATAGCGGGAGAGCTACCGCACACCCTATCTAAGACGATCGCGATCAGCGGCTCAATTGAACGTGGGTAAACGTAGGACATCCAAAGGGGTCACGAACCGATACGAAGGTTCATGGCGCTCGCCCTAGTCGGGTTCATAGAGTTGCCTATGCGTCAGTCGCCGATGAACGGAACGAACTACGCCGAAATCGTCGCGATGCGATGTGAGCATGGAATGACGTTGCCAGAATGGCGGCAATGTCGCGGAGACCCTTGAAGGTTCTCTCGCGATCGCTTGCGCGAGGTATGAAGCGCGCCTCCGATGACGTGCCGGACGATTGGTCGCCGCTGCTTCGTTCCGTGAACCACGTAGATCGCATACTCGACGAACGGCCGCTTCGCGCCAGAAGCGGACTCATCCATCGACTGGGCCGCTGGTATCGAAGACATCCGACCAAGCCCCGATCGACAACATATTGATGGAGGCCACACCGTCGCCTTGAAAGCGGAAGGCAGGGGCGCGGGGTCGTGATTCCGAAGCGGTGTTTGATTTCATTCTATCTGCTCGCCGATCACGCCCGCTTGAAGGATTAGCCGCTTTTCTAACATGAAATTAAGTGGTGTTAGCGAAATGCATTCCTATGTCAGCCGCACAAGAGATCGACCTGTTGGCGTTCGATCAGGAGACGCGACCATGACGAGCATTAGTTCGGCCCAATCCGGTACCTTCAAAATCGGCGGCGATATTCAGATCAACCGCCTTGGTTTTGGCGCGATGAGAATCACAGGCCCGGGCATCTGGGGCGAGCCGGCCGATCGACCCGAAGCGTTGCGAACGTTGAAGCGGCTGCCCGAACTGGACGTTAACTTCGTCGATACATCAGACGCCTACGGCCCCGATGTTTCGGAAGAACTCATTCGCGAAGCATTGCATCCCTATCGAGGCATGCTCATTGCCACCAAGGGTGGCCTAACCCGGACCGGTCCCGACGTGTGGACTCCCTTGGGACGGCCGGAATATCTCATTCAGGAGGCCTACAAGAGCTGCCGTCGCCTTGGCGTCGAATCGATCGGCCTTTGGCAACTTCATCGCATCGATCCGAAAGTGCCGCGCGATGAACAATTCGGTGCGATCAAGACTCTGCTCGATCTCGGGGTAATTCGCAATGCGGGCTTGAGTGAAGTGTCGGTTCCGGAGATCGAAGCGGCATCCAGGGTGTTTAAGGTGGCGACGGTGCAGAACCGTTACAACCTCGTCGATCGCGCGAGCGAAGACGTGCTCGAATACTGCGAACGGCGCGGGATCGGATTCATCCCGTGGTATCCGCTCGCGGCCGGCGATCTAGCCAGACCTGGATCGCTGCTGGACAAGGTCGCGAAGCGCCACGGCGCCGCGCCGAGTCAGATCGCGCTTGCATGGGTTCTCAAGCGCAGCCCCGTGATGTTGCCGATTCCAGGTACGTCGAAGGTGCAGCACCTTGAAGAGAACGTTGCGGCCGCGAACATCAAGCTTTCGGATGAAGATTTTGCAGCGCTCGACCGCCAAGGGAAACAGCAGGCCATGGCGGCGGTGAGCTGAAGGAATATCTAGCGCATCAACTGGAGTGTTCCGAGCGTCGTATCATTTGAACGCCGGGTGACCTCACCGCTTCGGCGTATCACGCCGATTTTGTTGCAGAAGTCGGCTGCAACGGATAGGGCGGTTGGCTTCCGTTTAGGACCGCGGCTTTGACGCGCCGACCTTGACGCTCTTTACGCAACTCTAACGCTACACGATGCACAGAGCCTGAGGTGGTGGTGGCCGAGCGACCAGCGATGCGAGCCGTCGCAGGTTCTGGGCGATGGCCGCTAGAACGAACTCATCCTGCGCGCCTCGCGAAACCGTCCGGTAAATTTTGTCGCTTCGACGAATCCAGTCACCCTGCGCGCCCCCGCCATGTTATAAGCGGGGCCAGCCTACCACCGGTTGCAGACCGAAGACGAGCCTGTCAACCGATCGTCACAGGAAAGCCGCTCCAATCCTCGCGGAGAGCTTTTGTGGGCATGTACCAGATGACCGATGCAGCTTACGCCGAGGCGGTGCACGCTACTGTATCCGGGGGAACGCTGTCGTAGATACCGACTGCGGGTTCACTGGTCTCTATACCCGCGCGGTCCCGAGCCATGCCGTCGAACTCGCGGCGGTGTACCTGGACCACAATGTCGCGGCAGTTCTTGCCCGCGCGCCAGATGCAGCGGCAAGCCCGCAGCAGAAGCAGGATCTCGCCGCATTCATCCATCTCTGCGGCGCAGGTCCCGCCTCGGCCTTCGTGCACCGTGGTTTTCAGATGATGGCCGGCGAGCGCTGCGGCGATCATCTCGTCGCTGCGTATTGACGAGATTGTGAGAATGGCGCGCTCGCGCGCGTGTTTCCTTTGCCGCAACTAGGCTCGGCCAAGAAACTCTGCTCCGCCGCCCCGCGCCGGTGCCGCCGTCGGATCAAAATCGTCCGGCTTCTTGGCTATCAACGTCTGCGTCGTGAGAATTAATCCCGCGACCGATGCCGCATTGCGCACCGCGCTATAGCTCACCTTGACGGGATCGATGATGCCAGCCTGGACCAGATCAACGAGGCTTCCTGTGCGGGCATCGAGGCCGACGCCATTAAGCGATTTTGCCACCTTGTTGACGTAGGTCTTGCCGTCCAGACCGCAATTGGCGGCAATCCGGAAAAGCGGTTGCATCAGGGCCCGCTGCAGAAGTTCTGCGCCTTGCCGCGCGCTGCCGGTGAGGCCGGCGATCAGCGGATCCAGCGCCGGCGCGGCACGCACCAGCGCGACGCCGCCGCCCGGCACGACACCCTCTTCGAGCGCGGCGCGCGTGGCGTTGATCGAATCCTCGATCAATTGCACACGTCGCTTCTGCTCGACGGGAGTTGCGCCGCCGGCGAGAATGATGGCCGTACCGCCCGCGAGCTTTGCCAGCCGCTCCTGAAACTTGTCGCGCTCGATGTTCTCCGGCGCGGCGTCATATTGCCGCTTAATCTGCTCGCGCCGGGCGTCGATGGCAACTTGATTGCCATTGCCTGCGGTGATCAGCGTTCGTTCAGCCGAGATCCGCACCTGGCGCGCGCTGCCGAGATCGGCGAGTTCGCACTTGTCGACACTGCCGCCGAGATCGCGGGCGATGACCTTGCCGCCCGTCGTGATCGCGATATCCTCAAGCAGGGCCTTGCGCCAGTGCCCGTATTCCGGCGGATGAATGGCCGCAACCTTGAGCTGGTCGCGCTCGCGGCGCGTGAGCATGTCGATGATGCAGGCCGGGGCCACCTCATCGGCGATCAGCAGCAGCGGCCGCCCGCTTTTCGCTATCAATCCATAAGCCGTCGTCAACTCGGCCGGCGACAGGATCTTGTGGTCCGTCATCAGAATGTAGGGATTATCGAGCACGACCTGCATCCTCTCGACATCCGTCACCATGTGATGGGACAGATAGCCGCGGTCGAACGCCATGCCCTCGACAACCTCCAGGACCGTGTTGACGCCGATGCCAAATTGCACGTCGACGATGCCCTGCGCCCCTGCCCGTTCGAAGGCTTCAGCGACGAGGTTTCCAAGCGCGACGTCGTTGGCGGCAACGCGCGCGATCGCCCGCACACCCTCGCCGCCCTGAAGCTGTTTTGCCTCTGCCTTCAATGTTGCGACGGTCGCTTCGACGGCCGCTTCGATGCCGTGAACCAGTTCCACGGGATTGGCGCCACCGGCGAGGCACGCCAGCCCCTGCTGAACAAGCGCATCCGCCAGCACCGTCGCGGTCGTGGTGCCATCGCCGGCGACCTCGTTGGTCTGCCGGGACACCTCGCGCACGATCTGCGCGCCCATGTTCTCGAACGGACATTCGAGTTCGATCTCGTCGGCTATGCTCACCCCGTCGCGGGAGACGATCGGCGTGCCGATCGGCCGATCCATGATCGCGTTCATACCCTGCGGTCCCAGCGTCGCCGCGACAGCCCGCGCCAGTTTTGCAACCCCGCGGCCCAGGGCCTCGCGCGCGGCTTCGTCGTGCAGCATCATCTTTGGCATTGGTTTCCTCCCGATATTTGTTGTCGTTGGCTTCCGGCGCCTCGCTAAGACGGATTCATCTTGGGACGCTCGGGCAAGGGGGTCGTCATGTCGAAGCGCGCCGACAACAGGCCACGGCACAAGGCGCCATTGAACTCGGCGTTGACACCGACGCGCCGCAGGCCTCTGACATAGACCTCGAGCCCCTCGGCCGGGACACGCCGCCCCTCCGCCGACAAGAATGCCGGCGCATCCGGGCTGCACGGTCCAACGATCTCGCGCCGCTCCAGATAGCGCCCTACCAGGTCTTGGCCTTCCTTTTCGACAACCAGCGCCTGGACATCGGCAAGGATCATCGTGACAAGTTGTTCCGCCGTGTAACCCCGAGCCATCAGCTGACTCAGCAGTGCTTCCTGGCGGCGCTGAAACGCCTTCAGGAGAAAGGTGCGACGCACTTCACTCAAATCTGCGGTTGCCTCGCTGCCGAAGGTTTCCTGGAACGACAGGCCCTGCGAAATACCGCAGTTGATCTTGTCGGCATACATGTGCTCGCCAAGAACGACGCTCGCACCGCGAACCCATGGCAAGGCGCTCACGGCCGCACGCATATCGTCCGCCATCATGAAGGCGAAGTTGGCGGCGCACCAATAGGTCGGTAGACGGAACTGGATGTGGACATGGTCGATGGCATCCACCTCCACGCTGGTGACGAAGCCGAGTTCTGTCACCGACTCGTCGAGTTCCGGGTCGGTCACATGGTGTAGCCGATCCCAGATCTCGGACGTACGACCGGCATATGGTCCGCTGGCAACGGTCATGATGCGGCCGCCAGAGGAGCCGTCAGCTTCTGCTTCTGCGCCGCGATATCGACGTCGTAGAGGCGCGCCGCATTCAGCCCAAGAATTTTCTTCTTCGCGGTCAGCGACAACGACACGCCGGTCTCCTTGGCCACATCGTCCGGCAGCTCGAAGGCCATGAATTTCTCGATCAGCCATTTCGGCGTCCAGATGCCGTAATCGCTGCCGTAAAGCAGCTTATCCTCGCCAAGCCAGAACAGCAGCTCGGAAATGACGTGAGCAAAATAGCCCGGCCGCGTATGAATGAACGGCAGCGCGACGGCAAGACCGCCATAGACGTTGGTCTCCTGCGTGGCGATCCAGCAGAAATCGTCCAGCCGCGGCAGGCCGCAATGCTCGATGATGAAGTTCAGGTTCTGGAAGGATGTCGCGACATCATCCACGTCGGCGACATCGAAGGCGTCGCGGTTCAGGGGCAAAATCGTCGGCCCCTTATGAACATGAATGTTCTTGATTCCGAGCTTCTCTGCTTCTTCCAGGAACCGGTAGGACGCCGGATCGGTCAGCTTGTAGCCCTTGGAATCTCCCTTCCATTCGGCGGTATACAGCTTGACGCCCTTCAGATGGTATTTCTCCGCGTCGGCGCGCAGCTGATCGAGGCCTCGCTCGCCGTCCCGCGGATCGAACGCGCCATTGATGATGAAACGGTTGGGATAGGCCTTCTTCATCGCATAGTTGCGCTCGATGTTGTTGAAGCCCTTCTTGTAGAAATCGGACAGGTAGGTCGATTGCAAGATCGCCATATCGTCATAGCCATGCACAAAGAGATCGTCGTGCATGGTCTGCGCATCGTACTTTTCAAACTTCTCTTTCGGCCACAGCCATTCCTTCGGGCTGAGATTTGAGTGATAGGCGTAGAAGCAATCGATGAATTGCTTGCCGTGTACATTCTTTTGGTTTTGCGGGCTGCCGTCCCAGAAATGAGTATGCCCGTCGATCACAAAGATCTCTTCGCCGTCCTTGGTCTTAAACATGTTGTTTCTCCCCTATCCTGATTTTCACCCGGCCCATGCGGTGTTGCCGGGCGAGCCAATCGATGCCGCGTCAGCCGGTCGCCATGAACGCCTATTCGTAAGCAAGGGCATCGTTCATGTCGCCGAATAGCGCGACGGTGTTGTCGTCGATCATCACCATCCTGCCGTAGTGCGTTGAGGTCGAAATCTCGAACAAATGCGGGGTCATGACGCGGCCGAGCGCCTCGGAAATCTCCGCCATGTCGAACAGGATTTTGCCGTTACCATCGATCCGGATCATCGCTGGCATATAGGTGACGGTTATTCCGGCTTTGTCCGTCATGACCTCGGCGATGACGCGCGCCTCGACGCTGTCGTTCATGGTCACACCGCATTGATGGGAAATCGTCCCCTCGAAACGGACGTCCTTCATCGATTTGAAAATGTTGGCCTGGTGTTGGGACATCGCTGCCTCCTTCTCTGTTGACGGGATTGCGGGTTGTTAGGCGGTGAGCGAAGCAGGCGCCCGGATACCGACCTCGGTGACGATGTTCTTGATACGGTTCTTGGCGGCCGCCAGCGCATCGGCAAAGCTGGATACCTTCACCCGTGGCTGCGACCAGATCGGCTGCAGATTCTTCGCGGCCTCGAGCGCAAGCGCCCCATGCTCGGCGAGCCAGCCGTTGAATACGCCTTGGTTGTGAGCCGCGAACTCCGGTTCGTGGGCCAGGATATGGAACAGCTCCACCGCATTGGCGAGATTGCGCTCGTAGTCGGCCTCGGCGGCCGAGACCACCGCCGGCGTGATGAAGTCGCCCTGCGCGGCAGCCAACTGCATGATGAAGCCGCTGCGAAACAGTTCGCCGACGAGCGGTTCGAACACCAGATTGATCGCGAAGTATTGTTCGAGATAATCGGTCGCGCCCATGATCGACTCGATGGACTTGCGCGTGCCCTGCCAGACCGGATCCTCCAGCCAGTGCTTCTTGCCCGCGGCGGTATCGAGGGTCGGACCGATGTCGATCCCGAGCTCGGCCAGATAGAGCGTGAGATCCTGGGCAAAGCGCAGCTTGTAGGAGGAGTTGGTCAACACGGCATTGTTGATCATCTGGGTATAGCCGTAACGCTGCGCCTGCATCGTCGCGGTGCCGAGGCCGAATTCGGCGTGCTTGTAGGCGCCGAGATGATCCTGTAGAACCTTGATCCAGGTCTTGTCGAAGCGCGATGCCGCGCCGGACTTGCGACCATTATCGATCACGTTCTGGATCATGCCGCAGATTGTCGATTGACGCTGGTAATGGGTGCGCTCCCATTCCTGATCGATGGCGCGGAATTTGTGCCAGTTCGAACTTTTGGCGGCGGTCGAGTCTTTTGAATAGGCTGGGCGTCCGTCGCCGAAGGAGATGATCCAGTCCTGCAACAAATAGCGTTCCGGGTCGGGCTGAACGTCGACGGTCATGTCTTCATAATGCGTCGCCTTGCGGCCTTTCGGTTCGTAATAGTTGTACTTCCGGCTTTCGGAACCGGCGAATGTTGCCGCGCCCGCGGCTCCAGACTTCTGTGGTGCAGTTTGGACTTGAGCGTTCATGGTATCCTCCTTGGATTTCTTGGTTGGCGTCACATTTGGTCTTGGGCTTGTTCGGGAGATCTCATCTGGTAGGCTGGGTGAACTTGTCGAAGTAGATTCGGTCCGGCTCGACCCCGGCCATCTGCAGGACCGGGAGAACGGCGTCGATCATCTGCGGCGGACCGCACGAATAGCTGTCGATCTCGCCGGTCAGTTGCTCTTGCCGAAGATGCCGGCCCACGGCTTCGTGGATGAAGCCGGTCTCGCCGTGCCACTCGTCGGAGGGCTGCGCGTGCGACAGCGCCGGAATAAATTTGAAGTCGGGAAGCTTGCTCGAGATGGCCGCCAACTCGTCCAGCAGGAACAGGTCCGCGCGCGTGCGCGCCCCATAGAAGAAACGGATCGGCCGCTGTTCGCCACTCTCGATATGATCGGCGAGAATCGACCATAACGGCGACATGCCGGAGCCCCCGCCGACCATGATCATGGGGCCGGAGCGCTCCTCGCGGCGAAAACACGTGCCGTACGGTCCCTTGGCGACAAGCTTGACGCCGGGCTTCAAGTCACCGTCGAGCAGCGAGGAGAACGCGCCATCAGGATATTTCTTGATGATAAAATGAAGCGTGGTCGGACTGTTGGGCGCGCTTGCCATCGAGAATGCGCGCGTGATGCCCGTTTCCGGAACCGTCAGATCGACATACTGCCCGGCCCAGAAGCGCAGCGGCTTTTCAAGTTCGATCTCGAGCTGGCGAATATCGTGGGTCAGAGCCCGAACGCTGACGACCCGCGCATCGAATTCCTTGACCGCGATGGAACGGCTCAAGAGATCTTCGTCGTAATTCAGGAGTTCGACGGTCAGATCGCTGAAGGCGTGTGTCCGGCATAGCAGAACGTGATTGGTCTCGCTTTCATAATCCGGCAGCGCGAACGTCGAGTATTTGAGAAGCTCGATGTCGCCGTCGAGCAGGCGGGACTTGCAACTGCCACATTGACCTTCCTTGCAGCCGTGCATCAGTGAGATGCCCTGGCGGAACGCTGCATCGAGCACGGTCTCGCCCTCTTCAACTTCCATTTCGACGCCGAGCGGCTCGAAACGGACGGTATGAATTGCTGGTGCCGGCATGGGGTCTCCCTCGGATAGTTCCCAAAGCTCTTGGTGTTCCTGGTGCGGATCGACGGTGCCCGCTTGGGGTGGTCCGGGAGCCGCCATGGCGGCTCCCGGTGCAGCGTCAGTTCGATGGAGCGTCAGTTGAACGGCCGGATCTTGAAGCCCTTGCGATATTCCGCGAGCGACTTCTCACGATCCGCCGGACTCAGTTCCCGCAGCAGCCGCAATGGGCTCTGCAGGGTGTGACCGCGCACATGGTCGAGCGTCCACATTTCCTTGTCGTCGAAGCGCAAATGCGGTTGCGGCACCAGCGTCTTGCCGTCCGGGCGAACGAAGCCGAGATCCTTGATGGCGTCGGCGAGGTCCCAGCCGTGGTAGCAATCCTCCCACTCGCGCCGGCCGCTGAAGCGGCCCATCGCCGGCGTTGGACGGCCCTCGTACTCGGCCGCAAACGCCAACTTATGGGTCCAGGCACATTGCTTGGAGCAATAGGTGTAGACCTTGCCATCCACTTCGTCGCAAACGATGTCTTCGCGGATCAGGCACGGCACCATGCAGCTCCAGCACCGGTGCGGATAGACGTAGCCGTTCTCCTGGTCGAACAGGATGTTGGTCTCGCCCGGCTTGCTCTTCCTGCCGTACCATTTCCAGTAGTCGCCGAACTCGGCGTACCAGCCCGGATATTTGTGCTCGAACCACTCGAAATCTTTCTCGGTCTGAGCCTCGATGCGCCAGAAATTGACCGGCCAGCCGACCGAGAAGAACTGAGCAACCTTGTGGACGTAGTTCTTCTTGACGATGCGATCCCACGCTTCGGAGACGTCGTCATGGTGGATCTTGATGCCGTATTTCTCGAGCGGCAGCATGTAGGTCCGGTAGTAGTCTTCATAAATCCAGCGGTGCCAGAGCTCCGCATAGGATTCCTTGTTCTTGTCGCGATTGGTGGTGCCGTACTCGATGAACGTACCAATGGCGGCATCGACGATGGCGTGGTTCTGCCAGAACGCGTATTTCAGATCCCGCTCGAGCAAGAGATGGTTGTCGGGATTGTTGATCATCGACATCAGCATCGAATGACCGTTGCCGATATGGCGCGATTCGTCCGACTGCACCGACAGGAACACGGTCGGAAGCGCGTAGTCGCCGTTGCGTGCGGCCTCGGAGGGCATCGCGACAAAGAGCGTGTTGGTAAAGGCCGTCTCCGCGACGACCGTCAGATAGACGTTGGCCGAGGTGATGGCGTCGCCGGTGATGAAGCCTTCGGCGAACTGCCGGCCGATCGTGGTCGCATAGCACTTGCCGAAGGCGGCTTCGGTGATGTCGAAGCCTGCCGGGTCGATGTAGTTCTCCATGTACCATTTCTTGAGGTTCATCTGGATCGTCGAATGCCGGAATTCGTCGACCATCTGCATGGTGAAGCCGGTACGTAGTTCCTCACCGGGTGCAAGCCGCCCGACCATGGCCATCGAGCGCGCCGCCGAAATCTCCGGGAACGGAATGATCGCCAGGAACAGCTTCATCCACTCGACCCAGCGCGGCTCGACATTGCGGAACATGTCGCCACGCAGCGCCGCATCGAGTGCGCCGTAGACGCGGTTGTCCTTTTCCTCCTGCATCGGGAAGTAGGACCGCAGGACCTGTTTCATCGGGTCCCTGGCGACTTTCGAGATCTTGTAGTCGGTCGGGAAGGTCATCGCTTCCTGAACGTAGCTCGGTGTCCAGCCGAGATCGGCGACGCGGTTCGCGGCCTCCGTAATACCGATACCCTTCTGTGCCGTTATCTTGTTGAGCGTGAGACTGGCCGTCATTTAGCTTCTCCCTATCTGTGGCGTTAGCGTCGCTTCCATGTGAGATCGTTGTTGCGGACGACGTCCGCGGTATCCTCACCGATCGGCTTGCGGCCTCACGGCTGTCTTCGGCGAGCCGATCGTCAGGCCGGCTTCGCCCCTTTCATCCACTCGCCAATCGTCGGTTCCGATGGCTTGGCGAGCTCTTTTCCCTCGACAAGAAATCGCGCCAGCAGCACCAGGGCCCCTATTGCGAAATCCTTGCCGTGGGCGGCGATCATGTCCTCGCCGATCACGGCAAGACGCTTGAAAAATTCGTCCTTCGAACGCTCCTCGTCGGTCTGAATGGGAGCTTCCATGGTATTAGCGTCAGCCATCGAAATCCTCCTTGGTGTTCGGCTCGTCGGCAGCGGCATCGAATGCGGCAAGCGTCGCGGTCAACCAATCGCGCTCGGCGGCGAGCCTGTGCTCTTCTTCGTCGATGACCGCCAGGCGCTCGTCGCACTCCGCAATCGCCGCCTGTGAAGACGGTGCCGCACCGGGCAGCGCCGCTGTGCGCACCGCCAATTTGCGTTCGATCTCCACGCCGTGCCGCTGATTGTCGCAGCGCAACTGGCGCGCGTTGTTGTCGATCAATCCCATCACCATCTCGTGCCGCGCCATCATGCGCGCCTTGTCGTCACGTTGGGATTCCATCTCGTCACCCTCCGGGAGGGCCGGGCTCCGCGCCGTGAAACAGCTCAACGATGAACTGCATCGCATGGCGCACTCCAGCGCCGTATTGCTCGCGATCATGGGATAAGCACCGCGCGTCCGGGCACACGGCCGTGATGAAGATCATGAAGCGCGTCGTTGGCTGCGCTCAGCGGATATTCGCGCGTCTTCAGATCGACCAGACCGCGGTCCGCCAATGCCATGAGTTCGACAAGCTCGGCGTAGGTCCCGACAAGATTGCCGACGATGGTCTTTTCCGACGTGATCATGTCGATGGTCGGAATGTCGATACGTCCGCCGTAACCGACGATGTAATAGAAGCCGGCGTTCCTCGTCATCGCCAGGCCCTTGGCGATTGCATCACCCTCTCCGACGAAGTCGATGACGGCTTCCGCTCCGCGGCCGCCGGTCAATGACAGGACTGCTTCGACCTCGTTGCCGTCCGCGTTCACCACATGATGCGCGCCGCAACCGCGGGCGAGTTCGAGCGCGCCCGGCGCACGATCAAGCACGATGATCTCGGCCGCACATAAAGCTTTCAAAACCTGGATGCCGATATGCCCGAGACCGCCGGCTCCGATAATCACTGCGTACTGGCCGGGCAGGAGATGGCGCGAGGCTTTCTTGGCGGCCCGATAGGCCGTGAGACCGGCGTCGGTGTAGGGAGCGACGTCCTTGGGCGCGAGCGTCTTCGGGAGCTTGATCAGACTGCGCGCGCCGGTCAGAAGAATCTGGGCATAGCCGCCATTGGCATTGATCCCCGGAAAGACGCTCTCCTCGGCGTGCATGTCATCGCCGCGACGACACGCCAGGCAATGGCCGCTGGTGACGAGTGGATGGCAGATCACCGGGTCGCCTTTCTTGAACCCGGTGACGCCCTTGCCGACCTCTTCAACCCAGCCGGCGTTCTCGTGCCCCATGATGTAAGGCAGATTGACGTTGGATTTTTCACGCCAGATGCCCTCGACGATATGGAGATCGGTTCTGCAAACGCCGGCACCGCCGATGCGGACGATCACGTCCGTGGGATTCTCAAGGCGCGGATCGACGACGTCTTCGTAGCTGACGAATTCCTTGGCGCTCAGGGTTTCGTCGTACCGATGCAGGACGGCGGCTTTCATCTCCCGGTTCCTTCTTTTTTCCGCCGCCCCAGCGCGGCTTTGACATTTTCTCCTCCCTGATCAGCAACTGCCGTGCCAGCGCATCAACGCTTTGAAATTCCAGCGCAATGCTTAAAGACGACTGCCGGGACTGTTGCACCGATGAACAATTTTTCGAGCAACGATGTTGAGCCGCGGAACATCATGCGACGCAGCATATTTCGTCCTTTGATATCTCTCGCGCGCGGGTAAGGTGATGATCGCGATGTCCGGCCGAGACCGACAAGATTGGCGCGAGAGCCGACGCGGTCTTCAGAGAAACATCCGCGGAGGAAAAACATGCTGTCCACGGAGGAGCGCGTCGCACTTGCGCGTCGCGAGCTAGAACGGCACGGCACGGTTCCAGCCGAACTGTTGTCGCCGGATATTCTGGAAAGCTGGAAGCGCTGCGCCGACGTCCAATTGGATCCCCGCCGCCCGCCACCGCTTCAGATAGAAGGAGCTGCAGTGCTGCGGGCGGCGCGACAGCGGCATGAGCTCGTGTTGCGGCTCGCCATGGCGGAAATGCACAGCCTTCACAGCCAGATCGCCGGAACGAATTTCGTGATCGCCTTCGCATCGCCTGACGGCATGTTGCTGGATATGGTTGCCGACGACAGTTTTCGGACGTCGGTGCATGGCGCTTCGATCAGGCCTGGCGCCGTCTGGTCGGAGGCACGTTGCGGAACCAATGCATTGGGGACCGCTTCCATCGTGCGCCGCCAGGTTCTTGTCCATGGCGCCGAACATTACTTTCCACGTTTCGGCGGCCTCACCTGTGTCGCATCACCGGTCTTTACCCCCAATGGATCCTTGGCGGGTGTGCTGGATGCGTCGTCGGACTGCCGATCGCGTCAGGAACACACCCAGGCGCTCGTGGCCATGGCCGCGGCGCAGATCGAGAACGGCCTGTTTCGCCGCCAACACGAGAACGACCTGCTGATCGCGTTCCATAGCCGGAGCGAATACGTGCATACGCTCAGCGCCGGATTGCTCGCTGTCGATCGCGAGGGTCGGGTGCTGGCATTGAACGGACGTGCCAAGAACCTGCTGCAGGGTCTAACCACTACCCCCGGACAGCGCTTCGAGGAATTATTCCTGACACCCTTCCAATCCTTCCTCTCGGAAAGTCGCCGGCAGGAGCACCAGCGGTTGGAGGACGCGGTAGGGAGCGCGTTTGTCGCGACGATCGAGAACCTCCGTTCGACCGAGATGCCGCGGCGGGCTGCAGCGTCGCCCAAACCGGCGGTGACCGGCTTTGTCGCCCACGATCCGGCGGTGCAGGCGATCGTGCGTCAGGTCGAAACCGCAGCAGCCCGCAAGATGCCGATCCTGATTCGTGGCGAGACCGGCACCGGCAAGGAACAGCTCGCCCGCCACGCCCACGCCGCCAGCGGACGTAGCGGCGCCTTCGTCCCCGTCAACTGCGCCGCGCTTCCCGAGAGCCTCGTCGAGGCGGAACTATTCGGCTATGCCGAGGGCTCCTTTACCGGCGCGCGGCGCGGCGGCGCCGTTGGCCTCGTCAAGGAGGCCGACGGCGGAACCCTGTTCCTCGACGAAATCGGCGATATGCCCGTCACATTGCAAGCGGTGCTGCTCCGCCTGCTCGACGACTGGACCGTGCGTCCGATCGGCGGCGCCCGCGCCAAGGTCGACGTCTTCCTTGTCTCCGCCACCAACGCCACCCTCGACAAGGCCATCCTCGAGGGACGCTTCCGCTCCGACCTGCTCTACCGCCTCAATACCCTCGAGGTGACGCTGCCGCGGCTGCAGGATCGCACCGACTTCAACGCCATCGTCCACCATTTGCTCGGCGCCATCGATCCGGATTGCGAAATCACCTCGGCCACCATCGCCAACCTCGCCGTGCGGCCCTGGCCCGGCAACATCCGCGAACTGCGCAACATGCTGGCACGCTTCACCCTTGCCGCCACCGACGGCTTCATCGACGAGGCCGCGGTCGGAGCCATGATCGGTCCGCCTCCGCACAAGGCCTCCGGCTCGCTGCAGGACATCCAGCGCGCCCGCGTCCTCGCCGTCCACTCCGAGACCGCCGGCAACATCAGCGAAACCGCACGACGTCTCGGTATCTCAAGAAATACCGTCTATCGGGCGCTCGGCCAAAGCCGCCGGGACAGCGGCCCATAGCCATCGCTGCCCTATATGTGACGGCCGCCAGCCACCGGATTGCAGCACGGACTTTATTGAAAACATCGTCCTGGTAGCCCCGGTCTCCTTGCCCCGGTCTCCTTTTGCAGCACGAAGACAAGGAGTATAGGCTGTGCGGATAGGCGACCTGAAAGAAACGCCTGCTAAAGCCGGGAAGTAAGCGCGGGATAGGTTGTCTGATCGGATGACGCCGTGGTCATCGTGACGAGAGCACCGGACAAATGTCCAGAATTCGATCCTCGAATGGGCCCTCCAAATGAATGGACGGGGACATTGGTCGATGAGCTTTTTGCATCATGGAGACGGTTATCTGACAGGGAACCCACATCAAGGTGATCGATAGCAGACCTGTCGAGACGCGGGTCACCGACGTCGTCACCCCGGAGGAGCCAGGATGGACCAACGAGAAGTGCGGGTGGCATGGGAAAAATTCGTCGAGCGCGGAGCCCTGTCGGCGAATTTGAGATCGTCGGTCGCAGCATCGTGGCAGAGATCTAAAAAACATCAAGTCACGGTCGATCGCGCCAGAGCGCCGCTGGTACCGGAAGCCGAGTTGTATCGTCACCGTTCCAAGCATGCCTTGCTCCGCAATGCCGCACGCTCCGCGCTCGAAAGCTCCGGAACATTCCTGAGCGATGCGAACTCCATGATGATTTTGACCGATCCCTCCGGATTGATCGTCGATACACAGGGAGACGCCAGAGTTATTGATGCCGGTCGCGCGGTTCATCTGGAGCATGGCGGACGATGGAGCGAAGCCGACATCGGCACCAATGCCATCGGCGCCGCGATGGCGGAATCGAAACCCGTCCAGATTCGCGGTACGGAGCATTTCTGCTCGGAAATTCAGCGATGGACCTGCGCTGCCGTTCCGATACATGACCCCGCCGACGGCGAACTTCTGGGAGTCGTTGATATTTCGGGTCCGGCAAACACTTTCAACCCGCAGAGTCTCGCGCTGGCCGTTTCCGTGGGCCATCATGTGGAAAGCGTATTGGCGCAATCGATCAGGCAGGATCACGAAAATCTGCTGCGTCACTTTCTCTCCAAGAGGTCGTTGTGGGCAAGCGACGATTGCGTCGTGCTCGATCGCCGGGGCATGATCGTCCATGCGACCGAGCACGCACTGAGCGTCGTCAGGGGTCACCGCAACTTTGTTGCCGATGGTGCGCCCACACAATTTCTGAAAGCGATCCCCTTTGACGATTGGCCGCTCAAATTGAAGGAGATCCTTCCGAACGCGAGCTTCGATCTCGTAAGGAACGAAAGCTCCAACATTGGTGCCATCATATTGCTGCGCGCGCGCCGGCGTGTTGCAGTCGTGGATCGAAGCAGCCAAATCGAGAACCTCCGTTCGACCGAGATGCCGCGGCGGGCTGCAGCGTCGCCCAAACCGGCGGTGACCGGCTTTGTCGCCCACGATCCGGCGGTGCAGGCGATCGTGCGTCAGGTCGAAACCGCAGCAGCCCGCAAGATGCCGATCCTGATTCGTGGCGAGACCGGCACCGGCAAGGAACAGCTCGCCCGCCACGCCCACGCCGCCAGCGGACGTAGCGGCGCCTTCGTCCCCGTCAACTGCGCCGCGCTTCCCGAGAGCCTCGTCGAGGCGGAACTATTCGGCTATGCCGAGGGCTCCTTTACCGGCGCGCGGCGCGGCGGCGCCGTTGGCCTCGTCAAGGAGGCCGACGGCGGAACCCTGTTCCTCGACGAAATCGGCGATATGCCCGTCACATTGCAAGCGGTGCTGCTCCGCCTGCTCGACGACTGGACCGTGCGTCCGATCGGCGGCGCCCGCGCCAAGGTCGACGTCTTCCTTGTCTCCGCCACCAACGCCACCCTCGACAAGGCCATCCTCGAGGGACGCTTCCGCTCCGACCTGCTCTACCGCCTCAATACCCTCGAGGTGACGCTGCCGCGGCTGCAGGATCGCACCGACTTCAACGCCATCGTCCACCATTTGCTCGGCGCCATCGATCCGGATTGCGAAATCACCTCGGCCACCATCGCCAACCTCGCCGTGCGGCCCTGGCCCGGCAACATCCGCGAACTGCGCAACATGCTGGCACGCTTCACCCTTGCCGCCACCGACGGCTTCATCGACGAGGCCGCGGTCGGAGCCATGATCGGTCCGCCTCCGCACAAGGCCTCCGGCTCGCTGCAGGACATCCAGCGCGCCCGCGTCCTCGCCGTCCACTCCGAGACCGCCGGCAACATCAGCGAAACCGCACGACGTCTCGGTATCTCAAGAAATACCGTCTATCGGGTTCTGGAGCAGTGTCCGGCGCGGTCAGGATAATGTCGTTTTCGCTGCAGATCGACGCAATGTCGCAGCGACGTCGGGTGTTGGTTCAAATCATGGAGACACAACACCCGATTCTTGCGATTGGTCGCACAGGCGATTCCCCAGTTTTCGGCATATGCGTTCTGCCACGGGGAACGCGGCGACGTCGGTCGATCGCGGATGCCTATCGATCGGAGTCTGCGAATAAGGATCTCCCCATAGGCCCCGTCCCGGTAACGAATGAGATAGCGGGGAGCCTGTTCCCACCCGCATGCTTCCGTGACCTGATTTGCGATCCATTCTGCGGTTGGATGCGCTGTGACACCAAACCACAGAATATGTCGCCGGCCGTGCCCCATGATCAGCAATCCATAGAGCAGGCGAAACGAGATCGTCGGCACGACGAACATATCCATCGCCGCGATGCCGTCGGCATGATTGCGGATAAAGGTTCTCCAGCCCTGGGACGGCGGGTGTCGTCGCCTGACCATGTACTTGGCCACGCTGGTCTGGCCGATCTCGATGCCGAGCTTAAGCAACTCGCCATGGATCCGAGGCGGCCGAGTGGACCCGGGGATTTTCACCCCGAGTCCCTCACAGATTCCGGACTTGATACTCTCGCATCATCCGGCTCGTGCCACCGCTTGAAGGCTGCCGCCTTCCGTTGAATATCGGGCTCCTCCCGTTGCCGGTTGACCCAATCTCAACGGCGATGACCTGCTCGACTGGGATAGAAATCGGGCGCGCCCCGCTGTAGGTGAGGGGTTTCCGTACTTGCTCTTTCGATTGCAAGACGGGTTCACAGTCTCACCGTGGCTTACGTTTCCCGAAGCCCCCCTATAATCCCGGACGGCCAGATTTCCCGGGTCCGGTTTGAAACCTTGGCTTTCTTCCGAAGGCCTTCCCAAGTTTGGAGAGGTTTAAACGCTGGTCCGTATACACCCCCGCCATTCTGGTTTGCCTTCAGCCTCGCCTCCTGAGCTGTCGTGGCGTTACGCCGGTTTTATCAAGCCGGCCGCCATACGGCCCAGTGAGCCGCCAAGTGTCCTGAGCCCCTTTGCCCAACTTCGGTGCTACCTCCGTTGGGGAGATGTGAGTGCCATCTCCTCCGAGGGCGTTACCCCTCCGTCATCGCTCCTACGGGCTCATGTGCCACTCCCGTTGGGCTCTCTCCTGCTTCGGCATTTAGCCTCGTTCGAAGAGTCCTGGCAGGTTGTACGCAGTCCCTGCTGCCCCCGGGAGCTTCCCGACGTTATCTCTGAGAATCTTTCCTTGGATGCTGGATCCCGTACCCCGGCGGTACACCGTGTGCTCTCACCTGTTTCTTCCACGATGTCATCGGCCTTCCCCAAGAGAAGAATGGGTCGGCTTCCCGCGTTTTGTCCCACGAATTACGACTTCTCGCAGGCCCGGTGTTTCGAGGATGCAGATATTCCTTGATGTTCCGGCCTCCAAGTTTGCTCTCCCCCCCAGATCGTTCCTACCGCTGCGCATACTGCTGCAGGGCAGCCGGGGATTCTACGTCCGGGCCTATCGTGCTTTGTTGCCTCCACACGCACCGGATATGCTAACCGTCCGAATACAGGTAATTGACGGTACCGGGACTTTCACCCAGTCAGACTCTCAGCCTTGTCGGCTGCTCAACTGGGATAGAAATCGGGCGCGCCCCGCTGTAGGTGAGGAGTTTCCGTTCCTGCTCTTTCGATTGCAAGACGGGTTCACAGTCTCACCGTGGCTTACGTTTCCCGAAGCCCCCCTATAATCCCGGACGGCCAGATTTCCCGGGTCCGGTTTGAAACTTTGGCTTTCTTCCGAAGGCCTTCCCAAGTTTGGAGAGGTTTAAACGCTGGTCCGTGTACACCCCCGCCATTCTGGTTTGCCTTCAGCCTCGCCTCCTGAGCTGTCGTGGCGTTACGCCGGTTTTATCAAGCCGGCCGCCATACGGCCAAGTAGGCCGCCAAGTGTCCTGAGCCCCTTTGCCCAACTTCGGTGCTACCTCCGTTGGGGAGATGTGAGTGCCATCTCCTCCGAGGGCGTTACCCCTCCGTCATCGCTCCTACGGGCTCATGTGCCACTCCCGTTGGGCTCTCTCCTGCTTCGGCATTTAGCCTCGCTCGAAGAGTCCTGGCAGGTTGTACGCAGTCCCTGCTGCCCCCGAGAGCTTCCCGACGTTATCTCTGAGAATCTTTCCTTGGATGCTGGATCCCCTACCCCGGCGGTACACCGTGTGCTCTCACCTGTTTCTTCCACGATGTCATCGGCCTTCCCCAAGCGAAGAATGGGTCGGCTTCCCGCGTTTTGTCCCACGAATTACGACTTCTCGCAGGCCCGTTATTTCGAGGATGCAGATATTCCTTGATGTTCCGGCCTCCAAGTTTGCTCTCCCCCCAGATCGTTCCTACCGCTGCACATACGGCTGCAGGGCAGCCGGGGATTTTACGTCCGGGCCTATCGTGCTTTGTTGCCTCCACACGCACCGGATATGCTAACCGTCCGAATACAGGTAATTGACGGTACCGGGACTTTCACCCAGTCAGACTCTCAGCCTTGTCGGCTGCTCACTTCGCTCCACGGGCATTACCCCGCTTCATCACTACTACCAAGCAGTCCGCCCCTGGTCGGCGCATCGGTACTTTCGGCCTCGCGGTTTTGGCCGCTTGTGCCTTTTCCCTTGCCATCGCCCTCCAGGTTCTCAAGTTCCGTGCAAAAGCCCGAATGAGAGTCACGCCTCCTCAACACCGGACACCGCATGGCCAATAGGTAGGTTTCCGCCATACTTTTCCCGGGGCTAGGGAGAGGCCCCGGTTTTGATGTCATCTGAATCCGTTTTCGATGCTTCGCCAGAGGTTCGCTTGCGCTCGTCTCTCTCATCCATACTTGACGTGATCAACGTCACGCCTTTTGACCATAACGTTCACCACCGCGGCTTTTGACCGAAGCAGCTTATGGCAGTTTGAAGCCTCCCCCTACAGGACGGCTCCGAAGGGTCCTCCTTCATCTTTCGCACAGCATGACGCTCGCGCGTCTTCTTGACACAACTCCCCACAGCGGATTGGCAATGCTCATCTCGCGGATCAGCCGTCGTATTTCGACCGCAACCGTCGGTCGGCCGGAACAAGGTCGTGATTTCCAGCGCCAGTACGATCTGAACCCGGCACGATGCCAACGGACGACAGTCTCCGGCTTCACAATCGTTAGCGCATTGAGGGTACTTGGCGCCAAACGAGACAGCCCAACAAAGATCAGGCGATCCATGGCACTCAAAGTCAGTCTCTTTGGCAGGTGCCGTCGCTGGATGTTAAGCTGATGACCAAGGACCAGGATCTCAGCTCCCAACGAGGCCCGCGACTGGAACAATAGGACCAGCACCGACCAGACCAGGCTGCAAGCTTCTCTCATAAGCCAGAAACATTGCGCGATTCGGCCTCACTTGCCAGCCGGATTAGGTTTCCGACAGGGACACCTCTACCCAAGCCTTCAGCTAACGTGAGCGGTTTCTGTTGCGACTATGTCGGCCTCAAGTATCGCTTTGATTGTCCGCGCGCAGCGACCGCATTTGGCCGTGCAGCATAGCGACGCGTAGATATGTTTTAGACGCGCGCAAGACTTAGCGTTCCCAATCGTGGACCTTACCTGGCTGTCGCTAAGGACGTTGCAACTACAGACGATCACGGCGTGCTCCCAAACATCGTGAGAGCCGTCTCTTAAAGGACGTCCCCTCACGTTTAAAAGCAACATACCGGCCGAGGCATGCCCGACACAGAACCGTTTGTGTCTATCTTCATACTTATGGAGTATGACGTCGACAGAGGCTCGGTAGCGCTATCACTTCTATTGGAAGCTTTGGTCCAACGGTTGACTCAGCCGCGTTAAAAAAGAGGCGCCCGCGAGTTTCGGCGCAATGACAGTCCTCGCCGAATGAAAACCCGCAAGATCAATCTCGAGTTCGGTTTGGCAGAACGAAGCCTATCGCGCGACAATCTGGATGAGAACGGCGCGTCAATCTGGTTGAGACGAGGCAGCCGAGCGGAGGCATAATTGACGCTGGCCGCGGTCTTGGCAAGGCTTTGATTGACGCGGAGCGTCAATCAGTCTTCGGCCTTCTCGATTTCCTTGACGGTGGCGTGGGTTGGTGGCCGGCCGCGACCACGTTTTCGATCGAGGGCCTCGCGGCGGCGATAGCTCTCGACGTTCATCTCCAGGATGGTGGAGTGATGGACCAGGCGATCGATGGCGGCGAGCGTCATGGCCTGGCCGGGGAAGATCTTACCCCATTCGCCAAACGGCTGATTGGCCGTGATCAGCATGGATCTGCGCTCGTAACGTGCGGCGATCAACTCGAACAGCACGCTGGTTTCGGCTTGATCCTTGGTGACGTAGGCTATGTCGTCGAGGATGAGCAAATCGTAGCGGTCGAGCTTGGCGATCGCGCTTTCGAGTGCCAGTTCGCGACGGGCGACTTGGAGCTGCTGCACAAGATCAGTGGTGCGAGCAAACAGCACGCGCCATCCATTCTCGACCAAAGCAAGCCCAAGCGCTGCCGACAAATGGCTCTTGCCGCCGCCGGGAGGGCCGAACAGCAGGATATTGGCGCCCTTCGCCAACCAGGCATCGCCGGACGCCAGCGCCATCACCTGGGCTTTCGAGACCATTGGCACGGCCTCGAAGTCGAAGGTGGCGAGCGTCTTGCCGGCGGGCAGACGCGCCTCGGTGAGATGCCGTTCGATGCGGCGGCGGCCACGGTCGGCGATCTCGTGCTCGGCGAGCATCGCGAGGAAGCGGGCTGCCGGCCAACCTTCCTTGTCGGACTGCTCGGCGAGCTTGGCCCACATCAGCCTGATGCTCGGTAGACGCAACTCGCTCAGCAAGAGCTCGACGCGGGCGGTATTAACGGTGTTGGTCTTAGTCATGCCCCGACCTCCAGCTTGGAGGTCGGGCTGACGGTGCAGACAACCGCGAGTTCGTCGTAGCTGCTGAGTGCTACAAACGCCACCTTGATCGCGGGTACGGATGCCGGGTTTGGACTGAATCGCTCACGCAAGAATGCGAGATCAGGCAACCGGCCTGCATCCAATTCGGCGTCGATCAGTTCTGCCAGCTCAGCTTCGCAGCTGCGATCGTGTGCGAGCGCCAGCAACTCGACGGTCAACTTGCAGGCGCGCTTGTCGCCCACGCTCTGGTGCGATGCCTCGAAGGCCCGTGCATAGGCCGGACGCGGGAACAACTGGTCGCGGTAGACCAGATTGTTGAGCGCCATTGGCTTCTTGCGCAGCGCGTGGATCACATGATGATAATCGACGACGTGACCGCCCTTGCTCTCCGATACCGGCCGGCCACGCCGGAGCGTCATCATCGGAGTTGCGCCAAGGAAGCACTCGATCCGGTCATCGTAGAGGTGCACGCGCAGGCGATGGCCAATGAGTCGCGATGGCGCTGTGTAGAAGACGCGGCGCAGGATGAAGCCGCCGCTCGAGGTGACGGTGACAATCTTCTCCTCGTAATCGGCCGTCCGGCGCTTGGGTAGCGCAGTGAGCATCGGCCGCTCCAATTCGATCCGCTTGCGATTGTTGGCATTGCGTCGTCCAACGATCTCGTCGACGAAGCGGCGATATCCATCCAGGTGGTCGAAGTCTCGGCTGCCACGCAGCAGCAGTGCGTCCTGCAGCGCCTTCTTGAGATGCCCATGCGAACTCTCAATAGAGCCATTCTCGTGCGCAACGCCGAGGTTGTTTCGGGTCGGTGTCATATCGTAGTGACGCATCAGCTCCTGATAGCGCAGCGTCAGATCCTCTTGAGCGTCGCGGTCCAGGTTGCGGAATGCCGCCGAGAGACTATCGCTGCGATGCTCGCGCGGCGCGCCCCCCAGCGCCCACAGCGCATTCTGCAGACCCTCGGCCAGCGCGACGAAGCTCTCGCCGCCGAGCACGACGTGGGCATGCTCGAAGCCCGAGAAGGCGAGCCGGAAGTGGTATAGCCGGTGCCCCAACACGACACCCGCGACGGTGACGCCGAGTACGCTCGTGTCGGTGAAGTCGGACAGGCCACACCGGCCGGGCTCGTGCTGCTGACGGAAGATCACATCCTGCTCGGGCCCGATCAGTGCTCGCCACGTGCGCATGCGCCGTTCCAGCGTGCGCCGAATGCCGGCGCTGATCTCCGGATGGCGCCGCCGGATCTCGTCGAGCACCGCGATCGCCCGAATGCCAGGCGCCGAGTTCAGGATCGGCACAATCTCGCCGTCCCAGACTTCGGCCAATGGGTCCGGCCGCCGTCGGCCACGCGGCGCCTTCTTCTGCGAGGGCAGCCGCGGATCCCCCTCGATGCGGTAGCCGGTTGCCCGGCTGAAGCCGGACTTGGCGGCAGCAACGGCGGTATCTTTGCTATGTCGGTAAATCATGTACAGCCTCATCTGGTGGTCGGTGATGTGAAGGCCGGGCAATCGCTGATTCCTCAATTATGAGACGAATCAGACACTTGACCCGGTCGCTCACGACCGCCAGACCGCACTGATCCCCCTGGGGGAAAAGTGCGCCGCCGGGGCTGGACGAACTGCGCTCGGGCTACGCCCTCGCTCCGTCCGTCCAGCCCCGGCGCATTCTCATCCTGATTGACGCTGCCGTCTCACCTTGATTGTCGCGCGGCAGAAGCCGTCGCCGGCTTGGCGAGTCAGCATACTAACGCTCGAATAAGGAAAGGGGTCGGTCGCCTGAATAAGAGTGCACCAGTACGATTGACTTGTCAGGCTGACATCGCCACCGACCTACGAGCGACTGTACGACGCAATCCCAAGCGTCCTCAACCTGACTGCAGTTTCACTAGGCGAACCGAAGCCCAAGAGTGCTCCGTGCCTCGGCTGGCGTCGCCGGCCTGCAGCCGCACCTTTCGAGCAAACCCACCGCGATGCGCACGAGCTCATCATTACCGGATGCGAGCCGATCTCTGCTCGTCCGAATGTTGTCCTCCATGCCAGTGCGCACAGCATCCGCTCCGCACGCCAGCGCCCATTGCATCACCTGCGATTGATGGCGGCCAATGCCGGCCGCCGTCCATGTCGCATCAGGAATGATGCGCCTGGTCTCCCCTAGTAAAATGTCGAGCAGATGCTCATCCGCAGGAAGTGCGTTCTGGACCCCCATGACGAATTGGATGTGCGGCCTCTGTGACATCAAGCCGGCATCGATCAATCGCTTGGCGCCGTGAATATGCGAGAGATCGAAGATCTCTACTTCCGGAGCGATCTCCAACTGTTTCATTCGGGTGGCAAGGTCGAGCACCAACCCCGCTGGGTTCTCGTACACAATCGTGGGAAAATTGGTGGACCCGGTCGATAACGAAGCCATGTCAGGTCGATGGGCGAGCGAGAGACCGCGCGCAGCCGGGTCGCGTCCCCGGCCTCCTGTCGAGAACTGTACGATCATGCCAGGGCAATGCTTGCGTACGCCCGCTTGCACCTCCGCGAACCGATCGGGGTCCGAGGAAGGGGATTCGTCGTCATTGCGCACGTGGATGTGAACCAGAGTCGCGCCCGCCTCATAGGCCGCGTGTGTCGACTCGATCTGCTCCGCAGGCAACACGGGCAACGCCGGATTGTCCTTCTTGCGTGGAACCGAGCCGGTGATTGCGACCGCGATTGTGACAGGACGCATGCTATCCTCCTCAACCTTGGTCGCCGCCGCCGACCGGGAGCACCGTCCCAGTAATATAGGAAGCGGCGTCGGATGCGAGAAACAGGATTGCAGCGGACATTTCGCGCAGCAGTCCGTACCGCTTCATATGGCTCGACTCGATCGTCTGGGCCACGACCTCCTTGCCCCAGGCCCGCTCTTCGTCGTTCGGCGCAGAGGCGTTGCGAAGCACGGCACGAGGGGGCGCAGTCGTTCCTCCTGGAGCGACCGCGTTGACCCGGATGTTCTTTGTACCCAGTTCAAATGCGAGCGCGGCGGTCAAGCCGTTGACGGCGGCTTTCGCAGCCGAATACGGAACGCGGTTGACTCCCTTGGTTGCAACCGAGGAGACGTTCACGATTGCGCCCCGGCCCTGCTCCAGCATGTGGGGCAGTGCTGCACGGCAGCCCCAGAGGGTGGGAAATAGCGAGCGCTGTACTTCAGCTGCGATCTGCTGCTCGTCGAAATGCTGAAACGGCTTCATCCAGATCGCGCCTCCGACATTCGTGACGAGAACGTCGATGGCTCCGTACGCCTTATGCGCCGTCTTCATCGCCCCGAGATTGCTTTCCCACGTTTCGAGGTCCGCGACGAAGGAGACCGCCTGCCCTCCGGATGCTGCAATCTCGGCAGCGACCGTCTCCACCAGTGGAGATCGATCGACCAGCGTAACGCGCGCCCCCTCGCCGGCCGCATCAATCGCAACCTGCTTGCCGATGCCCTGAGCAGCCCCGGTTACGACCATGCTCTTGCGAGCGAAGCGAGATACGGCGCTCATTTGCGTGCCTCGGATGGCGAGAACTTCTCGTAGTGGAAGTTCGCGGGAACGATCTGCTTGTCTTTAAGGTAAGCGCGGACGGCGTCGACCATCGGTGGCGGGCCACACAGATAGACGTCCACATCGCCTCCGTTCAGCGCGGCTTCCGGCAGATGGTGAGTCACGTATCCCTTCTGGGGATGCGCGCTGTCGGCCGCGGCGACCACCGTCGTGAAGGTGAAGCCCGGAATTCTGGCCGCATAGGCCTCCAGCGTGCTGACCTCGACGAGATCCGCGTCGTTCGTGACGCCATAGACCATATGAATGGGCTGGGTCGGCGTCGTCCGCTCCAGTTCCTCGAGCATCGCCAGGAACGGCGCGAGCCCGGTGCCGCCTGCGAGAAACAACACTGGCCGGGTGACATCGCGCAGATAGAAGCTCCCCATCGGGCCGGCAATGGTGACGACATCACCGGCCTTGCCCCGCTCTGACAGGTATGACGACATCAAGCCGCCGGGTATATTGCGCACCAGGAACTGCACCACGCCATCGCGCGGCATCGACGAGAAGGAGTAAGAGCGGGTCTCGGGCGTGCCAGGAACCGAGACGTTGATATATTGCCCTGGCAGATAGCGCATCCCGTCCGGGTCCTTCAATTTGAGCGAAAAACCAATCGACGACGGCGAGAGCGGGCGCACCGACTCGATCTCGGCGGACATGGAGCCAATTTTGACCTTGCACATGGCAGAGGAGACCGGGATGCGAAGCACGCAGTCGGACTTCGCTTTCATCTGACAGGGCAGAACCTGCCGTCCGGCGGCCTCCTCCTCCGTCAACGCATCGTCGATGTAGCTTCCGAGAGTGTAGTCGCCGGATTCGCAGTAACACTTGCACGTGCCGCAGGCACCGTCGCGGCAATCGAGGGGAATGTTGAGACCGGCGCGATATGCGGCGTCGGCAACCAGTTCGTCGGCTCGCGCCTCGATGAAGCGCGTGACCCCGTCTTCAAAATTGAGCGCGACACGGTATGACATGTTCTAGTTCCTCCCGACTTGTCAGGTCAGATGTGATAGATGTCGACCACGTGGTGGATGTAGTCGTTCTTCAGCACCACCTTTTTCCTGGTGATTGCGAAGTTCTCGCCCGAGGTATCGATCGTGTAGAAAGAGGTGCCGAAATAGGTGTCGGTCGTCTTGTAACGGAAGCTCAACGAAAACCAATTGAAGCGGACCTCGACAAAACCGTCGCCGACCTCCAGCGACTCCACATTGGTGATGTTGTGCGACGTTCGCGGCTCGGGCAGGCTCGTAGCGCTCGAGCGTTCGGTCCGAATGCGGAAGACTCGATCCTCGAGACCCTGCTTCGAGCCGTACCAGATCAGCGAGATTTCACGCTGCGGGTCTTCGGTCAGGGTATCGTCGTCGTCCCACGCGGGCATCCAAAAGGTCGCGGTCGGCGCGTAGTGTGCAAGCCAACCATCCCAATCCCTGTCGTCGAGGCAGCGGGCCTCCGAATACAGGAACGTCTGGACTTCCTCGACAGTGACAGGCCGGCCCTTCGGGACGGGCTTCAGAACGGCAGACATAAGTATCCTCCCATGCTTGCGGTCATGGATGTTGGTGAATTGATCCTGGGGTGATCGCGCTTATCCGCGCGATCTTCAGTCGAAGCAGCGCGTCAATCGGCGGCTGCCTTAACCAGCGTGTCCTTCCAATAGCGGTGCTGGACCACAAACAGGCCTTCGTCCTCGGTCTTGGCGCCGCTGAGCAGCGGCTTGAGCCCGATCGCGTCCGCATCCTTGTCAGGACCGTTGATCCAGTGCACGGCGCCGCGGGAGAGATCGTTCCATGGGGCGTTTCGCGCTCCGTATCCGATCTGGCAGGAACGAAACTCTTCGAGATCGTCCGGGGTCGCCATGCCCGAAGCGTTGAAGAAATCTTCGTATTGGCGAATACGGTGTGCGCGAGCCTCGGCACTCTCGCCCTTCGGGGCGATGCAGAAGATCGTCACCTCCGTCTTGTTAACAGAGATCGGCCGATACACGCGGATCTGCGACGAGAACTGGTCCATCAGATAGACGTTCGGATAAAGGCAGAGGTTTCGCGACTTCTCGATCATCCAGTCCGCGCGAGCCGCGCCGAAATGAGCAGCCAGTTCGTTGCGCTTTTCGTACAGTGGGCGATCCTGTGGATTGGCCCAATTGGTCCACAGCAGCAGATGCCCGTGCTCGAAGGAGTAGAAGCCGCCGCCCTGCTTCGCCCAGCCGCCGGCATCCATGGCGCGGATGTCGTCCTTGACCGCGGCCACCTCGACGGCGGCCTTCCGCTGGTTGGTCGTTGCGGCGTAGTTCCAGTGGACGGACGAGACGTGATAGCCGTCCGCGCCGTTCTCGGTCTGCAGCTTCCAATTGCCGTCGTAGACGTAGGATGAATTACCGCGAAGGACTTCCAAGCCCTCGGGCGACTGGTCGACGATCAGGTCGATGATCTTCCTTGCTTCGCCAAGGTGTTCCTGGAGCGGCAACACATCGGCATTGAGGCTGCCGAACAGGAAGCCGCGATAATTTTCAAAGCGTGCGACCTTCGTCAGGTCATGCGAGCCATTCTTGTTGAAGGTCTCGGGATACCCCGCGCCTTCCGGATCCTTCGCCTTGAGCAGCTTGCCGGTGTTGTTGAAGGTCCAGCCGTGGAATGGGCAAGTATAGGTGGACTTGTTGCCGCGCTTGTGACGGCAGATCATCGCGCCCCGATGCGAGCATGCGTTGAGGAAAGCGTGGAGCTCACCCTTGCGGTCCCGCGAGATGACGATCGGCTGGCGACCAATATAGCCAGTGATGTAATCATTGTTGTTCGGAATCTGGCTCTCATGAGCGAGGTAGATCCAGTTCCCTTCCCAGATGTGCTTCATCTCCAGTTCGAATAGATCCGGATCCGTGAAGATGTCGCGACGGCAACGGAAGGTGCCCGTTTCGGAATTGTCCTCGACGGAGGCTTCCAGGCGTTCAACAAGCTTGTCCAACATGAGTGTCACTCCGCTGGTGTTGTGGGGTCGAAGGGCCGGCGTTCCCGGCCCTTCGCGACTGGCATCAGGCCGCTACGGCATGCTCGCGATGCACGATCGTGTTCGGCGTACCGGCGGCTTCCCGGGTCAGCTTGAAATCGAAGCGAATGCGGGCGAAGGGCTTGTTGAGGCCTGCCTTGTGGATCTCCTCGGCATTGGACACACGCTCGACCGGTGGGATCAGATCGTCCCGTGTTCCGAACGCGAAATCATCGTGCAGGTATTTGTCGCCATCGATATTGATCTGCGTGGTGAGCTGACGGTGACCCGGTGCCGTGACGAAGAAGTGGATGTGTGCCGGGCGTTGCCCGTGTCGGCCGAGCCTGGTCAGCAACTGCTCGGTATTCGAGCCGGGCGGGCAGCCGTAACCGGACGGCATGATCGAGCGGAAACGATAGCGCCCCTCGCGATCGGCTTCGATCCGACGACGCAGGTTGTAGGGCGACTGCGGCGGGCCGAAGAACGAATAGAAGCCGAATGAGTTAGCGTGCCAGACGTCGACGATCGCGCCAGCGACCGGACTACCAGCGACGTCGAACACCTGGCCCTCCATGAACAGGATCTCGCCCTCGTCGGTTCCGCCGTCGAGGCGGGCCTCGCCTTTCGTCAGCGGCGCTCCGGCGACGTAAAGCGGCCCCTCGATCGTGCGGGTCGTGCCGCCGGCGAGACCGGCGCGGCGTTCGGCTTCGTCCAGGCGCAGATCGAGGAAGTGTTCGAGGCCGGTGCCGGGCACCACGAGACCAAGCTCATTCGCCTTGGCGGCTTCGCCGATATAGCCGACTGCGGCCCAGAACTCGTTCATGGAGACGTCGAGATCGTCGATTGCGACCATAACGTCGTAGAGCAACCGGTTGAGCACTTCCTTGGAGCGCGCGTCGCCCCGGTCATTGTCGAGGCCAGCGGCCTTTGCGGCGAGCTCCTTGATAGCAGCTTTGTTGATCAGATTGGCAGGCATTTGTTTTCTCCCTTTTGACAATGCTGAAGTGATCCAGGATCTATCGATCATCGTCGCGGATCGACGACGGATGACGGCAGAGCGGCGTGACCTGAATTTCCATGAACGGAAAGAGCGGCAGGGTGGACAGGACATCGTGCAGTTCCGGCGGACCGGCCACGTCGAATATGCTGACATTGGCGTAGCGCCCAGCCACTCGCCACAGATGACGCCAGACGCCTGCGCGCTGCAGATCCTCTGCGCGCGCACGTTCCGCATGCTTCAGCGCGTCGGCCCTTTCGGCCGGCACATCGTGTGGAATCCGCACATCCATTTCGACCTGAAACAGCATGGCTATGAACCCGTCTTGCGATTGGCCAATACATGAAAGCTGCGCTCTGCGCGGTCTCGGCGAAAGCGATTGAGGCGATCCTCATCGATCGAGATTCCGAGGCCGGGACCGGTCGGCACCTTGAGGCCGAATTCGCCGTACTCAAGCGGCTCCTCGAGAATCTCCTCAGTAAGAAGAAGCGGCCCGAACAGTTCGGTGCCCCATTCGAGCCTGGGGAAAGTCGAAAAGAGATGCGCGGATGCAGCAGTACCCACCCCGCCTTCGAGCATGGTGCCGCCGTAGAGGCCGATACCCGCGGCCTCGGCGATCGCAGCCACCCTGGCAGTGGCGAACAACCCGCCAGACTGCGCGATTTTCAATGCGAACACGTCGGCTGCTGCCAATTGAGCAAGCTGGAATGCCGTTTCAGGACCGCTCAGCGCTTCGTCGGCCATGATCGCCACGCTGGTTTCGCGCGCGAGCCTCGCGAGGCCCCCAATGTTTCTAAGCGCTACTGGCTGCTCGACGAGATCGACGCCGGCGTCGCGGAGCAGCGGCAGGCACTTTGACGCGACGGCCTCGCTCCAGGCCTGGTTCACGTCGGCCCGGACACTTGCCCGATCGCCAAGCGCACGCTTAATCGCGGCGACGTGCGCGATGTTCTGTTGCGGATCGCCTCGTCCGATCTTCAGCTTGAAGATATTGTGCCTTCGCTTTGCGAGCATCTCCTCCGCTTCGTCAATGTCGGAACCGGTGTCGCCGCTTGCGAGAGTCCAGGCGACGGGCAGCCGATCGTGAAAGCGCCCACCCAGCAGTTCGGACGCGGTGAGCCGGTTCCGCTTTCCGAGCGCATCGACCAGCGCCGTCTCGACTGCACATTTCGCGAAGTTGTTTCCCTGCGCGGCCTTGTTGATCGCTCCCATCGTCGGGCCGATCCGGTTTGGGTCGCTCTGCAGCAGGATCGGGGTGATGTAGGTGTCTATCGCGACCTTCATGCCCTCGGGGCTCTCCGGCCCATAGGCGAGTCCGCCGATTGTCGTTCCTTCGCCGATGCCGACAATCCCGTCCGACATGCGGATGCGGACAATCATCAGCGTTTGCCCCTTCATCGTCGTCATCGATAGTTGATGCGGGCGGATCGTCGGAAGGTCGACGATAACGGTCTCGACGTCTTCGATTCTGGTAGTTGCAATTGGCACGGCGTTGTCCTCGGTTGGTGAACCTCTAGGCCGGGATCCGCTTGATGCACAGGATCGATCGTGTCTATCTTTATACCTGGAAGGTATGGAGGCTTTGGAGGTGCGATCCCGTGGAGCTCCGCCACCTGCGTTACTTCACCACGGTCGCCGCGGAAGGCTCATTCAGTCGCGCCGCGGAAAAGCTCCACATTGCACAGCCACCACTAAGCCGTCAGGTACAGCAGCTTGAGGACGAACTCGGGGTACGGCTGCTCGACCGGGGTCGGCCACTCACGCTGACAGAACCAGGCCGATATCTGTTCGAACAGGGACGCCAGATATTGCAGCGCATTGACGAAATGCGTGCGATGACCAAGCGAATCGCCAAGGGCATGGTGCTGCAATTCAACATCGGCTTCGTCGCTTCTACCCTGTACGACGCGCTGCCGGAGTTGATCCGCCGTTTCCGCATCATCGCGCCCGGCGCAGAAATAAATCTCCTGGAGATGACTACACTGGAACAGGTCGCGGCGCTGAAGGATGGCCGCATCGACGTAGGTTTCGGTCGCCTCCGCTTCGACGACGAGGCGATCGTCCGCCGCGTTATCCGCGAAGAGCGTCTCTGCATCGTGGTGCCCCGGGGGCACAAGCTGGCCGCCAGGAAAGGAAAACTCCGGTTGCGTGCAGCCGCGGACGAGCAATTGATCGTTTACCCCAAGTCCCCGCGGCCGAGCTACGCAGATCAAGTCCTTTCGTTCTACCGGGATGCAGGCATCGAGCCGATAGTCGGTTCGGAGGCGAAGGAGTTGCAGACCGCGCTCGGACTGGTCGCCTCAGGCGGCGGCGTCTGCATCGTACCTGCCTCGGTCAAACGCCTGGGTCGCGATGACGTGCGTTTCATCGACCTCGACGAGCCAAAGATGACCTCACCGATCATTATGAGCCACCGCAAAAACGACACGTCCACGCTGCTACAGCGGCTGATCAAGCTGGTACGAGAGTTCGACGAATGGGATGCGTCCGTCGGTTAGTCTGCAGCCTTAGCCCCAGGAGGTGACCGGCTGGTAATGGGCCAACCATCTGAATAGGCCGTTGGCTTGACCCCCAATCGGCGCCCAAGAGTAGGAAATCGGAGAAGATCGTGGATTCCGCTCGACACCCTATCAGCTGGTCACGGTCCAGGGATCGATTATCGTCAGACCGGCAGCATTGAACGCACTCGTGTCGCGCGATGCCACGGCGAACCCGTGCGCGGCGGCGATCGCGGCGATGTAGCCATCGGGCGTGGGGAAGCCTTTTCCGGCCGCGCGCGCCTTGACGGCGAGATCGGCATACCGCCGCGCCGCGGCGGTATCGAAGGGCAGGATGCGGGCCGAGAACAGGTCCAGCACGCCGTCGAGCGCAGCCGCCAGCCTGTCCTTGCGCTTGCCGCGCGGCAGCACGCCGATGCCGAACAACAGTTCGGCGATGGTGACGCTGGAGAGAAACACCGTCTCGGCCGCCTGGGCGTCGAGCCAGTCACGGACCGATGGATGCGGGTCGGGCTTCATCGCCTCGGAGACCACATTGGTATCGAGCAGGATCATTCGAAGTGCATCGGCTCGGCGGGACGCGCGTCGCGGCCATGTTCAAGTGCCTCGATATCGGCATTGGTGAGGCCAATCTTCCGGCTCATCTCCGAAAGGGCGGTGCCGAGCCGCAGCCGGCCCTCGGGACGCACGGCGGCCTCCAGAATGGCGCGCATTTCCGCTTCCGCGCTGCGATTGTGCTGCGCCGCACGGACTTTCAGGGCGCGGTGCGCCTCCTCGGAGAGGTTGCGGATGGTCACGGCGGCCATGATGGCGTCCTCCGGAGACTGATTGCGATGATATCAAATTAGAATGCTTGATAGCATTTTTCAAGAGCACTCACGCGCCGCCGAACCTCCAGACCGGGATGCTGAGCTTCTTCACCTGACCATCGGTATAGCAGAGAGATGGTCTGCATCTCTCCAAACCGCCCGCCGCCCGAACCAAGGCCGGGAAAGCCTCAAGGATTCTAGCGCGGCTGCCCAGACGGCTCCGCAGCCCCCTAGGAGCGTGTCCGAATAGTCGCTGTTCAATTCTGAGCGAGTCTGATTCAACCGTGGGCGATGAGCAAGTATTTTCGCCCCTGGAATATCGATCAGACGCTGCTTCTGCCGCCGAATGTGCAGGACTTCGTGCCGAAAGGCCATGTCTCGCGGTTTATCGTTGAACTGGTGCGGGAGAGCCTCGATCTCAAGGAGATCACGGGCAGCTATGTGAGCGGGCTCGGGCAGCCGCCGTTCGACCCGCGCATGATGGTGGCGCTTGTGCTGCACGGCTATGCGAGTGGGCTGTATTCATCGCGGCGGATCGCGAAGGCCTGCCGCGAACGGAATGATTTTGTAATGATTGTCGCGCTCGATCCGCCGGATTTTCGCACGATCAGCGACTTCCGCAAGCGGCATTTGAAGGCGCTCGGCGCACTGTTCCTGCAGGTTCTGAAGTTGTGCGAGACGGCAGGGCTGGTCAAACTCGGCCATGTCGCGCTGGATGGCACGAAGATCAAAGCGAACGCGTCGAAACATAAAGCGATGAGTTATGAGCGCATGAAGAAACGCGAGGCGGAATTGAAAGCCGAGGTCGCTCGCATGCTGGCGGCCGCTGAGGCGGCGGATGCTCAGGAGGACGAGACTTTCGGCAAAGACAAACGCGGCGACGAGCTGCCGGATTGGGCTGGCGACAAGGAGAAGCGGCTGGCGAAGATCCAGCAGGCGATGGCGGCGCTGGAGGCCGACGCCAGGCTGGCCGCGGAGGAAGAGCGTCGCATCGAGGCCGAAAAGGAACAGCAGCGCCAAGCCGAAGGCCGCAAGAAGCCGGGCAAACCGGCGGCGCCGGCGTCGGACCAGCCTGATCCCAAGTCGCAACGCAACTTCACCGATCCGGAAAGCCGCATCATGAAGTCGAAGGATGGCTTCGTTCAGGCCTATAATGCACAGGCCGCCGTCGACGCAGGCGCACAGATCATTGTCGCGCACGAACTGACGCAGTGCGGCAACGATCAGGGCCAGCTGGTGCCCCTGATCGAGGCCATCGAGAACAATCTCGGCCGCAAGCCGGAGCAGGCCTCAGCGGACTCCGGCTACTGCAGCGAATCCAATCTCGAAGCGCTCGAAGCACATCGCGTTGACGGCTATGTCGCGCCTGGACGCGCCAAGCACCCGACAGCCGCGAACGGAAAAATCGGCGGACCGCTGACCCAACGGATGCGAAAGAAGATCGACGACGGCGGCTTCGAAACACCCTACCGATTGAGAAAGCAAGTGGTCGAACCGGTCTTCGGACAGATCAAACAGGCGCGCGGCTTCCGCCAGTTCCTGTTGCGAGGCCTAGAGAAAGTGCGCGCCGAGTGGGCCATGATCTGCACGGCCCACAACCTCCTCAAGCTGTTCACCCTCGCAAAGGCCGCCTGAGCCGACTATCCTGCAATAAATGCCCGGTCGCGACCGCTATCTGGACGGGCTCCTAGCTCCGGATAATACGAATTTTTTCCATCACCCCACACCGTAAATCGCATTCGAAAGCAAGGACGCCCGTCGCCAAGATCGCCAAACTGATGAAACGAACCGAGGCATCCCTTCGGCAGAAAGCCCTGACCCTCAAGATCTCCTTGGGCCACAGACGGTAAGAGAATAGACCCCGTCATGAGTGCCCCGCTCGTTGCGAGGCACGGCCATTGCAGTGGTCGAAACAGCGCGACTTGAAGTCCGGATCCGGATTCAGAAGCTTTTCAGGTGGCGTGCCGAATGCGGCGGCATACCGCTTCGCGTTCGCCTTGAGGATGGGACGCGCGCCGTTCTCATGCGACCTGTACCAGCTGCCCCGCCAGCCGTAGAGCCGAGCGCAAGCCTTTCGACTTTCGTTGGCCGGGCGCTTATGCTGCGCGGGCAATCACCCGCAGCTAGACGAGACAGCATAGGCCAGAACTACCGCTTTTTCTCCGAGGGTACGCGCAGCGGACGGTCTCGGCACGGGGGCAATCCGTGTCGGTCCAAGGCCTATTCTAAGGCCGGCGGCAGCCTCGCCGCCATCGCCGTCGTGCTTAACCGGCTGATCGCCGAGGAGCGGCTCACAGAAACCTCGGGGCCTCGGCGCCACGAACTGATGAATTTTTTCGCTCACTCTCTGACGAGGCGGCACTTTGATTGGTCATCTCCGACGTCATCAATTATTCCATCACGCCGATAGCTTGCGAACATCTATCATGCGCGACGTTGCCAGCACCGTGATCTCAAAATGATCTGTCTGCACGATGTCTGTGATGTTGCGCGGCCGATGCGCAACGACGTTACTGCCCGTCCGCCGTCGCAGGCTATCGTATAGCAGTCCCGCTCCACCTGACGCGCGAACCTCCTCGCCAAGCTTCTGCGAGGCATCATAGCGGTCGCTCGCATAAACGTCCGGGTGCATGGCCTGCTGGCCTCGGATGTCGAGATAGTCGCCCGACAAGGTTGCGGCGTAGGCCCTGTAGGTCCGGGTCATCGTGGCGACGCCTCGGGCGACCGTCTCGCGGCGCAGATGGTGACCGACCTCGGCAGCTGCAGTCCTGATATCGTCGGCCGCGTACCACGCACCAAGCTCGGGGCCGTTGAATCGCATCCCGCCGGGAGCGACGTGGAGAAAGGCCGCCATAACGATGCTGGCATTGGGCACCCCATGGACCCATTCACTCCGCGGCAGCCGATCGATGCGATCGGCCACGAGCCGATCATTGGTCCAACCGACCAGATCCATCACCGCTGCAAGATCGGCCGCCGTCGCGACCGTATCGAACAGCCCGATGGGAGGAAATTGCGACGGAATCAGGCGATGGGCGGGCTGCGGCGAGGTCGCGAAAGCAGTCACCGGAACACGATTTCCGTGTCGTCGTAGGGTGCGAACGCCTCGTCAATCGTGTTCGGCTGCAAGTAGAGTCCGCCACGCGCGCCGTCGAGGAAACGGCGCACCGTGAGCAGCCCATCCTGGGATCCGCTGGTAACGAGGTCGAGCGGCGGTCGCCCGCCGAAGACGACTGCGTTGTGCGCGGTCCGCAACCACTCAACGCCGAGCCGCTCCGTCGGAAAGAGGATGCCGAGAGCCTGATGGATGCCGAGCACCACAGAGATGCGCGAGAGAACATCCACGTCGAGGGTGAAGGCACCATGCTCGCGCGCCTGCTTGCACCAATTGTGATAAGTGGATCGCGAGGGATATCCGAGGACCAGAAGCCGTTGCTCTTCGGTTAATCCCCACAGATCCGCGATGGCGAGGAAGGTCCGCAACCCTGGCGGACTGAGCCGCCTTCGATTGGCCGGCGCAAAGCGCGAGATATCAAGCCGCTGCGGGCCCTTTCCGGTCTCAGCTGGACGAGACTTTAGGTCGGCTAACATGGTTTGCTCGTTTCAGATATGGACATAATCCAGATCTGGACAAAATGCAACCCAAATTCGCAGCATTTTCCTCGATCCTAGCGGCGTGTGGTGGAGGAAATGCCCAGAAGCGGGTCGGTCCTTTCTGCGACGAAGGGCTGCAATCGCCTTCCTACGCGACCGCCTTGTCTCCGATATGAAGCCAAAATCCCACTGGCTATTCGACAGGCGTTGCACGACAGACTCATGGAGATGCGCAACAAGATCATGGCGCACTCGGACAGCGAAATGATGCGGATGACGACGCAGGCATTCGACGTTCCCTTGCGAGAAGGCGATCCGCGGCAATCCGTACAAGCGAAGCCACCTGATGGCATTGTGGCCCGCTAAGATCTCCGCCGCACATCCAGCATCCGTCTGGTGGCCGGGAGAGCGATGAATGGCGCCACGCTACCGGTATCCGCAAGAGCACAAAGCGCCGCGCCTGACACAGGAGTCCGCGCGAAGCTTAGCCGACGTAACCTTGGAGGCGACGGACGTCCGCTTGCTTGCCGTTCGCATCCGCTATTGAGACAGATAGAACGCGGGAATGAGGGATGATCGCGCGCTGCCCGTTTTGCCGGCCATGGAGCCATTACCAAAGCCGCAACTGCCCGTCCGGCAAGATGAAATGCCCCCGGACGGTCGTGACTCGCTCGAAACCTTCGACGCTCACGGCTTCCGAGATCACACCCGCGAGCCGCCAGCCCCAGGCGCCGTCGATGAAGACCGGCTCAAGCATCGGACCGCCCGAGATGCCGCCGAGGTCGTAGCCCACCTGCGGCAGTCCGACGCCGCGCACATCGATCCAATCTTCGCGCGCGAACTGGCAGCAAAGCTGGTGCTCGGTATAGCTCGTCAGGCGCGGCATGGCGCTGTAAAGACCGAACACCATTTCATCCGGCCCGATCGCACCGCGCTCGCAGCCAGGAAAGCCGCCGAAGAACACGGCCTCATCAGGGTTCGGCGGCGGCGGCCATGCGCCGTTAGTGCCCTGCACGATCTTTTTGCCCGTCGCTGCGATCTCCTCGGGCGTGACGCGGAAGGTTGCAATGTGGAGGCCGAGATTTCTGCCACTGGCGATAAGCCGGTCCTCAGGATTGATGCCAATATTGCCGATCTGGCAGCTGCGGATGCGCCGCAGGCGGCGATCCTCGACGAATTTCTCGAAGACATGCCTGGCTGTGACGGCGAAAGGTCCCCGTCCGCAATCGAGGAAGAACATCGAGCCCTGCCGAGGCAGAAGCGGCGTCTCCAGTACCTTCGACTGATAGCGCCACACGAACCAGGTGACGTGTTCTGAGCCGCTGTTGTTCATCCGCCGCCCGAACTCCCGCATCTCGGGCGACTTCCTGTGCCTGTCGTAAATTAAATCCGGGAGTATCGGTGGTGGAGTCCGCCCAAGATTGGGCGACAACGAATGTGCCCGGCGCGATCGACCGCGCGCGAGACCGGTGCATCTTTCTCCAGGGATAGATGCGTGCGGGTCCCATTGTAATATTTCATGTAACAGAGCAGCAGGTGACGAAGGTGGCGCTCGCTGAATACAAGGACGTGGTCAAGGCATTCCCTGCGGATCGAACCGATCAGCGTGGCGACGTCGGTCGATCGCGGATGCCTATCGATCGGAGTCTGCGAATAAGGATCTCCCCATAGGCCCCGTCCCGGTCACGAATGAGATAGCGGGGAGCCTGTTCCCACCCGCATGCTTCCGTGACCTGATTTGCGATCCATTCTGCGGTTGGATGCGCTGTGACACCAAACCACAGAATATGTCGCCGGCCGTGCCCCATGATCAGCAATCCATAGAGCAGGCGAAACGAGATTGTCGGCACGACGAACATATCCATCGCAGCGATCCCGTCCGCGTGGTTGCGGAGGAATGTCCTCCAGCCCTGGGACGGCGGGTCTCGTCGCCTGACCATGTACTTGGCCACGCTGGTCTGTCCGATATCGATGCCGAGCTTGAGGAGTTCTCCATGGATTCGAGGCGCTCCCCACAGAGGATTGGCAATGCTCATCTCGCGGATAAGCTTGCGTATCTCCAACGGAACTGTTGGCCTGCCACCCCGCGGTTTCGATTTCCATCGCCAATATAAACGGAAGCCAGCGCGATGCCATTTGACCACGGTCTCCGGCTTGACAATCGCCAGCGCATCGCGAACGCCAGGGAGAAGCCGATAAAGGCAAACAAAAATCAATCGGTCGATGGCGCTGAAGGTTTGTCTCTTAGAAGCGGTTCGCCGCAGAACGTTTATCTGCTGCCGCAACGTCAGGATTTCCGCCTCGAGCGCTGCCCACGACCGAAACAGATCTACCACCGTCCAAACAATGATCCTGACAAGAGCATCGCCCGATTTTCGATCAACGGCTGGTCAGATTAAGTTTGCGACAGTGACAGGGGCTCAGGCTATGGTGGCGGAAGCACCGCCAATGGTAATGCTTCGGTAGGATCAAATGATGTCACCGCGCGAGCCTTCGGCTTTGCCGCTGGCGCAGACTATCACCTCTCGCGCGACGCCGTCGTGGGCTTTGCACTTGTCGGCGCCGGGACCAAATGGGATCTCGCCAACGCGCTCGGCGCATGTGGAGCGGGCGCGGGCCTAATCTAAAAGGTCACCTTGTTAGGGACTCTCAGTTGGAAGCCGCGGGCGCCTTGCCATTGTTGGTGGGCGCGCGGCTGCCATTCCCCGCGTGCCGCTCGGCCGGACGTGCTGCGAATTCGGCGATCATGTCACGCAGCCAATCTAGCTTTAGTTGCGTAGCGTCCGGTTGACCAAACGGAATGACGATGCCGGCCTCCTTGAAGGCGCCCAGGATCGCCATTGCCAGCTCGGTCCGTACCCCTCCGGCCTTGGTGATGTCGCCGACATAAGCATAGAGCGTGAAATTGAGGCTCGTGGCGGCGAAATCGTCCAGCATCACGAACGGCTCCGGCGTTGTTAGGACGTCGGGATTTTCCCTCGCCACTTTCAGGAGCGCGGCGCGAACCTGGTGCGGATCGCTGCCATAGGCCACTCCGATCGGAAGCGCCACGCGGCGAACGCTGTTGCGGAAGGTCCAGTTCTTCACCTTTTCGGCGGTGAAGTAGGAGTTCGGGACGAGAACATTGGCGCGGTCGAAGGTTTCGATCTCGGTGGAGCGCACGCTGATCTTGCGCACATAGCCTTCCTCGCCGCCGACAACGACAAGGTCGCCGACCCTGATCGGCCGTTCCACCAAAAGAATGAGACCAGAGACGAAATTATTGACCAAATTCTGCAGGCCGAAGCCGATGCCGACGGATAACGCGCCGGCGACGATGGCGATGCTCGAGAGATTGAAGCCCGCATAGGAGACGGCGACGAGCGCCGCAATCAAAATCCCCACATAGCCGACGCCGGTGCGAATCGAGTTGCGCACGCCGCCCGAAATTCCCGCCGGCTGCAGCACCTGGGCATCGAGCCAGCCCTGGAACAGGCGCGCCGCCGCGTAACCAACGCCGAACACGATGATCGAGGCGAGCAGCGCGCCGAACGTCACTTCGGTATTGCCGATGTGGAGCCCGAAGAACAGCTGCCAATACCATTCGCGAATATCCGGCCAGGCGTAGCCCCACTGCAGCATGATGAGCGGCACAGCAAGGATCAGCACCGCGAATTTCAGCGACAAATTGATCGGCAGGGCCAAATGCTCGCGCCGCGCCGACTCCAGTCCGGCCGTCTTCCGCAGCCAGGCGCCGACAACGGTGCCATGGTCGCTCAGGCCTTGCGTGAAACCGTCAACCCACAACAGCAGCAAGTAGACGACGGCGAGAATCGAGCCTGTCACGACCAATTGCTGCGCCAGAAAGCGCGCCAGCGCCAGATAGCCCGTCAAGGCGCAGACGACGATGGCGCCGACGATGCCCCAGACCGCGATGCGGATCGGTTTGAGCAGCTTCGGCGGCGCGGTATCGCTGTCGCGCTCGATCGGCGTTCGCAGCAGCGCCACCACAAGGCCGGCCAACAACAGACTTGATGGCAGAGCGACGGCAATAGTCAGCGCAAACGGCGCCTGAACGAGCCGCGTGATCACATAAAGCAGCGTGGTGAGGCTGTAGACGAGCGCGAGCAGGATGACGAGGCCGCAAAGGCGCGCGGCCGCCGCATCGGAGATGGGGACAAGTCGCCATCGCGCCGCGCCAGGCGCAAATACGACGCTCGCCAGCGCACTGACCGTGAAAACGATCACGATCGATTGCGCTGTGAGATAGAACAACCAGTCGACCCGCTCCGGAAGCGCCTCGATGCTCGAGACCATAGCGTAAAGAAAAACCACCGGACCGACGACTGGAAGCGCTCGCAACACCAGCACGACCGCGGCGACCGATGCGCGCTGCCAGAACGGCGGTTCTGCGGTGTCTCGTCGGTGATGCAAACGGCGCACCAGCCTTGCGCTCAATAAGCTCAGCGCCAGAACGCCCAACAACGCGCCGATGACGAGGTGCTCCAGGTTCTCAGGATCGAGAAGCGCGTTCCACCAATTGGCGACGAGATCATGGGCCTTGCCGACCGCCGCCGGCACATCTTGCGGTACCTTGGCCCAGGTTTGATAGGAGTAGACGCCGGGAATGGGTTGCAGCAGAGCTGATGCAAAGTTCTTGCGGCGGACCTCTTGAACCGTATTGAGCAGATTATCGATGCGCAGGTTGGCCGAATTCACCGCCGCCTCTCCGGCCAACAACAATCCGAAGTGATAGTTCAGTTCGGCACGCGCGATCGCGGCCTGTTCCGGCTCCTGCGGCTGGCCAGCCGCGGGCGCCGGACCGAGCAGTTTCATCTGCGCCTTGCCGGCATCGAGTCGCGGCTGCAGCCGGCCCGCGACATCCGCCGCCTGCGAACGTACGCGCAGCAGCTCGTCGCGATATTGATTGAGGTCTGAATAGCGCAAGCCCTCGCGGCCGAGATCGCTTTCCACCTGGTCCAGCGCGTGCTGCCAGCCGGCAATAGTCGCCTGTAGATCGATGCCGAGTTCCTGATTGAGGCGGTTGACGATGTCTTTGGTGTTGATCGCAGGATTGGCCGCTTCCACCGCGTGCGTGAGGTTCTCAGCAGCAGGCGTGCCGCTCGCGGCAGGCTTTTCCGCGGCCGGCGCTGCTTTGGGCGATTGCGCGAAAGCACACCAGCTGCCCGCCAATCCAATGGCGAGAATCACCGCGGCCATCAAAAGGATGCAGGTGCGTGCAATGCGTCGCAGTATGGCCCCCATCGGCTAGACCGATCCAGTTAGCACGCGGCCTTTAGCGTTTGAACCAGGGCAGATTATGGCAGGCCAATATCAATTGGATCCGCCAGTAAAATCGGCAGTTTCTGCCGCTTTTCCTTTGTTGCCCCGCCCGCCCCTTTCCGGCTCCGGATAGAGCAAGGCCCATCGCCATCTCGCCTGCCGCCGTCGTGACGCCGTCGCGCTCGACGTGGTGATGACGCGATGACGTGATGCCGTCCGCTATCGGTCGCCTGTCCGCGCCGTGATGCTGCGCGATCGGAAAGCGACTGCGTCGCGTTCCGGTTCACAAGCACCTCATCGAGCAAGGATTCCTAGAATACGTCGAGGAGCGACGGCGGATCGGCAAGCCGCTGTTCTACGAACCGGCCCGCGCGCGGGGCGGAAAGGGAGCGAACGGTAGTGTGCGGGAGGTTCTGCAAAAGCTGAGAGGCTGAAGCGGTCATGGTAAGTCCGGTGATTGCGAAGATCACCGCTCGTAGAGGAGCTTGGACCCCCATGACCGTGACGAAGATTAGGACGGATGTATCGGCAGTCAAACAGCTTTTGGCCTCGGACAGGGAGTTCCTGAAGCCGCTGATCCAGGCGGCCGTGCAAGAGACGCTTGAGGCTGAGATGACAGAAGCGGTGGGTGCCGAGAAGGGGGAGCGCAGTGAGGGACGGCTCAGCTACCGCTCCGGCTACTATACGCGCTCGTTGATCACCCGTGTCGGCAAGCTGGAACTGCGGGTGCCGCAGGATCGCCAGGGGCGCTTCTCGACTGAGCTGTTTGAGCGCTACCAGCGCTCCGAGAAGGCGCTGGTAGCGGCACTTGCGGAGATGTACGTGCAAGGCGTCTCGACGCGGAAGGTGAAGCAGGTCACCGAGGAACTGGTCGGCCATGCGTTCTCGGCCTCGGCGATCAGCGCCATCAACAAGCGGTTGGATGCATCGTTGAAGGCGTTTTGCGAGCGCAAGCTCAAGGAGCCCTATCCCTATCTGATCCTGGACGCCCGCTATGAACGGGTGCGCGAGGATGGGATCATTGCGAGCCATGCGGTGCTGATCGCGATCGGCGTCGACTGGGAAGGCCGGCGCCAGGTGCTGGCGGTGGAGCTCGCCAACCGGGAGAGCCGGTCGAGCTGGAAGGAGTTTTTGGAGGCGCTGAGGGCGCGCGGCCTGCACGGGGTCGAGTTCGTCGTCTCCGACGATCATCCGGGCCTGAAGAAGGCGATCGCCGAAGTCCTCGCCGGTGTCTGCTGGCAGCGCTGCTATGTCCATTTCCTGCGCAATGCACTCGACTATGTTCCGCGCAAGGTCGACGACGATTGCCTGCTGGAGCTGCGATGGATGTACGACCGGCGCGATCTCTCAGAGGTGCGGCGCGACCTGGCGGCCTGGCTCGGTAAATGGAGCGGCAAATATCCCAAGCTCACCGGCTGGGTCGAGGACAACATCGAGGAGACGCTGACCTACTTCCGCCTGCCGCTGGCACATCGAAAGCACATGAAGTCGACCAACATGCTGGAACGCCTCAACGAGGAGATTAGGCGGCGTACCTATGTGGTCCGCATCTTCCCCAATGGGGAGAGCTGCCTGAGACTCGTCAGGGCGCTCACCGTCGAGCGCCACGAGGCCTGGCTCGAAGACCACCGCTATCTGAACATGGATCTGTTGAAGGAGCACAAGAAGGAGGTGCTCAAGGCTGCCGCCTGACGATGCTCAGGCCCACCAAAGGGATGGACGCCACCCCTCTCCGCCGCCGTCGCTCGCCAGCGCTGCGCTTCGGGCAAGCAAGCGACGGCGGCTCCGAGGGGATGGCTCTACCGGACCCCGTGATCGATTTTGCTGAACTTGACGCACATAACTGAGCGAACCCCCAGTGGCAGAAGGTCGCCGAGCGGTTGGGCGAATGGGTGCCCGACTCCTTGAGGGTGACGGACGTGCAGCCCAACCACGGCTGGCGGCACCTCTGGCGCGAGATGGTGCGCGGCACGAAGATAAAGCCGGAATTGTGCGACTACATGTGCGGCCACGAAGGCAAGAGCGGGGCCAGCGCACGATACGGCAAACGTCAGGTGCCCGCCCTAGCCACGCTAGATGGCGCTGTTCCCGCGGTTCAAAATACCCGCGCTCAAGCGACGGCCGACGCCGCACAAGCGCAGCCGTCGAACAGCCGCTGAAATAGCCGTCGACCGGGCTGCGAAGGCGGCCACACGCGTCACGAACCCGTGTCGCGCATGTTGAGATCGATCCCCTGCGGATCCTTCACGGTCGAAACCACAATCAGGGAGATCAGCGACAACACCGCGATATAGACGCCGATCCGCCAGGACTGGCCGGTGCTCGCGATGATCCATTGCGCGATCATCGGCGCAAATGCGCCGCCAAGGATGGCGCCGAGCGCATAACCGATCGAGACGCCGGAGTAGCGCACCTTTGCCGGAAACATTTCGGCATAGAGCGCCGCCTGCGGGCCATAAGAGAGGCCAAGCCCGATCGTGAGACCGACGGCGGCGACGAAGAACAGCAGCACATCCTTGCTGTCGATCAGGAACCACATCGGCACCGCCCATAGCGCGAGGAGCGCGTAGCCGATCTGGAAGCAGCGCACGCGGCCGATCCTGTCGCCGAGCACGCCGCCGATCAGCGTAAAGATGAACCAGCTTACAGCGGCGAGCATGCTTGCGAGCAGAAGCTGGTCTGAGGGCAGCTTCAGCGTGTTTGCGCCATAGCTGATCATGAAGGCGATCAGGATGTAGCCGGCGGCGTTGTTGGCCATGAAGATCAGCGCGGTGCGGATGATGTCCCTGGCATTCCCGCGAAACAGCTCCGCAAGCGGCGCCGAGGATTCCTTGTGGCGGCGATGCATCGCCTGGAACACCGGCGACTCCTCGACCGTGCGGCGGATCACGACGCCCGCGACGATCAGGACGATCGAGAGCAGGAACGGAATGCGCCATCCCCAATCCATCATCGCCTGCTTGCCGAGCGCGGCCGTCAAGAGCCACAAGACGCCGGTCGCGAGGATCATGCCGAGCGGCGTTCCGATCTGCGGAAACACGCCGAAGAAGCTTCGCCGGTTGACGGGCGCGGACTCGACTGACATCAGCGCCGCGCCGCCCCATTCGCCACCGGCGGAAAATCCCTGAAGGATACGCAGCAAGATCAGAAGCGCCGGCGCCAATGCACCGATTTGTCCATAAGTCGGCAACAGGCCGACCGCCGCGGTGGCCACGCCCATCAGCACCAGCGTGCCGACCAGCACATTCCTGCGGCCGAATTTATCGCCGAGATGGCCGCACACGATGGCGCCGAGCGGCCGGAACAGGAACGACAGGCCGAGCGTCGCAAACGACACGATCTGCGCCAGCAGCGGATTGTTCTGATTCATCGGCGCAAAGAACAGGCTGCCGAAGACGAGGCCGGCGGCCTGGGCGTAGACGAAGAAATCGTACCATTCGATCGTCGTGCCCACGAGCGTGGCGAAGACAACCTTTCGTTCCTCGCTCGTCATGTCCGGGCTGCGCGCGATGGCGGCGGTCTCACTATACATTCTTTCCTCCGATGACTTTTTTTCGTTTCAAGTAAAAGCGCGGCGCAGCGTCACGCTTTGCGTGCACGAACTGCGCCGTGCTTCAAAACATACCATTACTGTTTGAAGCTGTTTCAGGAACAGGCTGAATGACGTCCCAATGCTCGACGATTTTCTGATTTTCCAGTCTAAATATATCGACGATGGCCGCCCCGCGGGTCCCCGGCTCTTGAATCGCCTGCGAATGGATGATCACGTAATCTCCATCAGCAAATACGTGCTTTGGTTCTGAATGCGCCAGAGGATATTTTTGTCGGAGAAACTCGATGAACTTAAGAAAGCCTTCGGCTCCATCGGCAACCCCCGGATTATGCTGAGTGTAATGCGAGCCGAAATATGAAGTCGCCGCCTTGGGATTTTTACCATTGAGTGTGTTTTCGTAAAACTCCAAAATGATCTGCTTGTTCTGCGCTTCCGCGGCCGATTCTTGTGCCCTGACCAGCGAACCACTGCCTGTTAGAACGAGAGCGAGGGCTGCTGTAGCGATCACGCGAGTCATTATTCGGTCCCTTCTTTTAAGATTGTCTTCTACTGCACGCATTGTTGGCGGCTCTTCACTTATCCATCACTTGAAGATTAGGGGACGCCAACTAGTTGCTAGGCCGCATCGTGCTCCACCTTCAGCACGCCGCGGCGGATTTGGTCTTCCTCGATCGATTCGAACAGCGCCTTGAAGTTACCTTCGCCGAAGCCGTCATCGCCCTTGCGCTGGATGAATTCGAAGAAGATCGGGCCGATCGCGTTGGCCGAGAATTTCTGCAAGAGCACCTTAGTCCGGCCGCCACCGACCACGCCCTCGCCGTCGATGAGGATCCCGTTCTTCCGCAGACGTGCGACATCCTCGCCGTGCTTTGGCAACCGGGTGTCGACCTTCTCGAAGTAGGTATCGGGCGGCGATGGTATGAAGGGGAGGCCCGCGCCGCGCAAGGCTTCAACCGTTTGATAGATATCGCGGCAGCCGCAGGCGACGTGCTGGATGCCCTCGCCGCGATAAATTTTCAAATATTCCTCGATCTGGCCCAAATCGCCAGCGTCCTCGTTGATTGGAATGCGAATCTTGCCGTCGGGGCTCGTCAACGCTCGCGAGAACAGGCCCGACGCGCGGCCCTCGATGTCGAAGAAACGGATTTCGCGGAAGTTGAAAAGCTTTTCATAAAAGCCCGCCCAGACATCCATGCGGCCGCGATGGACATTGTGGGTGAGATGATCCAGATAGAAGAGGCCCGCGCCAGCCGGACGCGCATCGCGCGTACCCAGCCATTCGAATTCGACGTCATAGGCCGAACCCTCGGCACCGTACCGGTCAACCAGGTATAGCAGGCTGCCGCCGATCCCCTTGATGGCGGGCACGTCGAGCGTCTTTTGCGCCGACGAAATGCTGGCCGGCTCGGCGCCGAGCGCGATTGCGCGCTCATAGGCCGCCCTCGCATCGACCACGCGGAACGCCATCGACGGCGCGCACGGGCCATGCTCCGCCACGAAGTTGAAACCGTGGGTGCCCGGCTCTTCGTTGATGAGATAGTTGATGTCGTCCTGGCGATAGACGGTGACCTTCTTGGTCCGGTGACGCGCGACCGGCGCAAAGCCCATCAGCTTGAAAAGCGCGTGCAGCTCCTCCGGCCTCGGATGGGCATATTCGACAAACTCGAACCCATCGGTACCCATCGGATTGTCGGCGCTGATGATGGCAGGCGGCGCATCGTGCGGAAACGGACCCATTAACGAATTCTCCCAGATTGCTCTCGGGCGCAATATCGCCTGTCCACGCCGCAATGAGCGTGCAAATGAGACGCAGTTAGGGCTAGTCTATGCACGCTTCGTGCATAGATCGAGCCTCTGACGCATGATTTCGGTTGAGGCATTTGACCTCAAAATCCTTAGCCGCTGCAAGACGACGGCCGCCTCACCAACCAGGAACTGGCCGATATCGCGGGGCTGTCGGCGTCGCAATGCTCGCGCTGGCGCACGGGGCTCGAAGAGGGGAAAGTGATCGCAGGCTATCACGCCGACCTCTCCAGCGAGGCACTTGGCCTCGGCGTCATCGCCTTCATCCAGGTCACGCTTGTCGACCTGTGTGTACCGAAAATCTAACTCCGAACGTATTGACGATGAAGTCCGCCCGGTATGGCGCGCGAATTTATGGCGCCGGATCGCTGAACCTGGCGAGAGACAGGCGCATCTTTGTTCAATAACCGATGCGTTCTCACGCCGTTGTGGCCGGTGCTAACCCATGACCCGCAACATGGCCGTTAGAGTGCTGGCCTTGCTGCTGACGACGCTGCTGTTTGGCGGCCTGATCGGCGGTCCGGATTTGAACTACGTCGGTGTGGTCATCGCTTGGGGATTGTCGGCGATTCTGCTCGGCAACCTGTTCGTCGCCCTGTGGGGCACGATTCGCCGCCATTATCCCAGTGGCGGGGATCTGTAACTGTTCGCATCATGACGACTGGAAGCGGTCGGCCGCGATCTGAGATCGTTAGGCTTTTTTTCGCGTTCGCACGCCAACATTTCGCATACCGGTTATTAAGTGAACAGTCCGAGGCCGCGGCCCGGCTCGGCGATCCGCAATCGACCGAAAAAAACTCCAACGATTAGCTCGCCAAAGCTCGGGGCGGCCCCGCTATCTTTGAGCGCCGCCGAATTCGTGCTGGCATCCCAGGAAGAACCGAGAGATGATCACCCATGCCGATCGATTGGCCATCACGCGAGGAATGGGCAGCGCGACGGTTGAGGCGACGCTGGACGCGATCTTGAGATCAGCCGTGTGGCGTCGGCGCTGAATGCGAAGAATCGGGCAGCGAAGAGAGCGACGAGCCCTTCTATTTTCTTTAAGCTGTATATTTAACAAATTGTATCTTGTGGTAGCATGCGAATCTGGCGCGGCCGTGCAATGCGCTAATGGGAGTTCGCTGATGCCGAGTCCTCCTCCTGTGATTCCCCTTGTGGATCCTGTTTTCATTCTTCCGCCGGGCGGCGCCTATTCTGACTATCGCCCGGTCATCGACAGGGATGGGCAGCAGGTCATCTTCGAGCGCACGATTGCAGGAAGCGGAACGGTTCTCTACTGGATTGCAAACCTGAGCAGTCCCACCCCTCAACCTCAACCGCTGTTCTCGGCAACCTATCCGTCGAGCCGCGCCGATTGGTCCTGGATCACCGGCCAGATCGCTTTCAACTATGGTCCCGAACCGACTCCCACGGGCATAGGTATTGCTGATATTGGTGACGCCGATCCTGCTCTGCTTATCGGCACGGGAACTATGGACTATCCGGTCTGGTTTCCGGGCGCAGCCGCCCAGTGGCTCGCGGTTATGAATTCGCAGCCGGTCACGCTTCCGGTGCCCCGAACCTCGAAGATGTCCGTCGCCGGAGTCGTAGAGCCACCGACACTGTCCGGGGACATGTGGGCGGGGATGCCGAGCGTGAACCAGGCATCCGAGCTGGTGTTTGCGGGACAGCTGCCCGGTAAGGGGGCCTACAAACAGGACAACAATTGTATTTGGCGAACCGACGTTGGCGGGGCCAATCTCCGGCCGCTTGAAGCCAATTATAGCGGTAACGACAGCGGTCTTCCGAATTTCCAGGGCCGGGCTCCGTGGTGGTCGCCGGATGGGCAATGGGTGGTTTTCGAATCCAATCGACCGATCCCGGCGAATGGACAGCCGAACGGCGGCAATCCAGACAATCAGTACGCCATCTATCTCTACAAGGCCGACCGGACCGGCGGCCCGGCCATGCAGGTGACCGATCCCGGTTACAACATGAATCACGCGAAGTTCTTTCCGGCGGGATTCAATGGTGTTCCGGGCGATCCCCAGTTGATCGTATCGTCGTGGAGGGGATCTCCTGCTGTTGGGCCTTATGCACTTGCGAAGTTGTCGATCGGGCAATTCATCAGCGGCTGATAGAATCCGCGATCGCTGCGCCGAACCGAGCGCGCCAAAATTTCACCTGGCGCACCACAGCCCCGCGAGAGGCGACGCTTACACCCCGGGTGCTGGATCAGTTCTAAGCCGCGGCGAGGTCGGTTTAGAAACGGTTAAGCTGCCTCTGCCACGTTGCGCGGCAGACTGATGCGGAGGCACTGCCAATGCTGAGCCTGAGCGAGGCCGCCAGGGAATCGGGGCAATCGAAGTCGACAATCTGGCGCGCCGTTAATTCTGGTCGGTTGCCAGCAACAAGGACCTACACCGGCGACTATCTGATCGATCCCGCCGAGCTGCACCGCGTATTTTCCCCTGGAGCGAGCGACGGACGGGCCACCACCTTGTCGATGAAACGGGACGCAACCAACCCGGAAAGAGCTGAAGAGACCTTGATGCAGGAGCAGATCGAGCGGCTGTTCCAGGTTGGCGAGTTGATCCGCAACGAACTCGACAATGATCGGGATGCCTGGCGCAGTCAGACTGACAGGCTGCGCCAGTTGGTCGGCTGAACCCTCCCGCTTGGCGGCGTCTGCACCTAACCAGCGCCCATGCCGGCGTCGAGAATTTCGGCCGCATGTCCCCGCCGCGCTTGCCGCAGGCGGTGCAGACGAAACCCGACTCGATGTCCAACAGCCGAACGTGGTCCGGCCAGCGGTCGGCGCTGATCTCGATCGAGTGGCTGCATCGGTGGTCGCGGCAATAGACCAGCACCTCACGGACGCCGGATTCGCGCAGCTCGCCGACGGTGAGTTTGGGTGGGGGTAGGGGTGTGATTCAATTCCGCCGGTCGTGCCGGCGGTTTTCCGCCACGAAGTTACATTATCAACGATTCGGCCAAGCTGGCGCCCCTCAACCCGCCGCGGTTTGGCTGGCTCGGCGCGTGTGTCGTTGTGGGGACAACGTCGTGCGTCGGGCCACGCAATAAGCGTTGATGTCAGAGGACCAAAATCGTGGCCAAGGCTCGTGATTTCATCCACTTTCTCATCGACTACGCCGGTGCGCCTCAGAAAGCTCGCGTAACTGTCGAGGCCCTGCTCAGCAAGGAACGTTTGAAATTCGGGGACGTGACCCACGACCAACTCATTGAACTTTTCATCAAACACCATGTGCAGATAGAGGCCATCGCCCTCTCCAAGATGCAGCGCGGCGATCGCGACGGCGCCACCGTCAGCACTGAGGACTTGACCCCCGAGGCTATGCTACGCCGCCAGTGAGTTTCATACCGTGTCCCGCTTCAGCTTCCGGCGTCCCCAATGAGGGTCTTTGCGCGACGGGTTATCCGCAGGAGGAGCAAATGACACAGCTCCCATCAGGAGCAATGGTTGTCGCGGGTGATCAAAACCCACGAACAGGCAGTTCAATGAGCGCGCATGAATTGAAGCTGTCGCTGAAAGTTCATCATCGAGAAGAACGCCACGCGCTCTCAGGAGCTGATCCCGGTCCAGCGGGCTTCGATTTCGTCCTGCCGGATAACGACCCCGCTCTCAGGGCGCTTCTGTCCCGAGGTTGCGGAGAGTTTGATGAAAGATGGCAGGTGAATGACTGCTGATGGCCTGCAATTCCACCGTGCCGTCGAGGGCATGGAAATCTGGAGCGGATCGGCGGCTCGCCCTTCAGAACGTTTGCCGAGGCCGAGGAAGGGTGCGAGGCCCTGCTGAAACATCTGAGTAAAAGCTGATGAGAAGCCTGGGACAAAGAGGCCGTCGTAGCCCGAAATGATACTAAAATGCCGGTCCTGCAAAAGGCCGTTATGCGCCGCCTGTGCATATGATCAGGTTGATGGAGACGCGGGAGATCACGCCGTTTCGGTGGGTGCATCCGACTAAGGAGCGTTCGGTAGCAGTCCCGATATTTGCGTCCGATCCATTCCGGCGATTAAATCACCGGAAGCGCTTCGGCAATTTCGGTAGTCTAGAAGGGCCGAATTTTGGTACCGGCTCGTTCGCCTCGCGCGCGCGGCTGTTGTTCATTGAGAATGAGCGTTCCCTGAAGAAGCACTCCCGGCACCTGTCCCGACGTTCCTACATATCTAGCTATCTTGCCAAGGCATGTTCCATCAAGCCGAAGCGTAAGGTCATCGGCGCCGAAAACCGTCGCATGTCCTTCGGTGTGCCTTTTGAGCGTTACGATAGCGGTGAACCGGTCTCCATCGACTTCGCAAGTCCCGCTGTAGGTCATGATGCTATCACGACTCCAGATTTTCCTGTCAGCGACATGGGCTATGCCGGTTCCGTTGCCCAGCGGGGTCTTGAACCACGCCGCATAGGTGCCGTCTTTGAGCATGGGGGAGCAATCCTCACCCCTGGTGTTCGCAAGGACCCTGATGATCGGCATGATTAGCGCTGAGATTTGGCTAATTCCGGCATCCGCGCGAACCCGGTGCAGGTCAAACAGGGATGGTCGCGGCAAGGCGGCTCAATCGCGCGCTCACGCTCGATCGTTTGGCCGCTTTTTTCATTGTTTAGAAACCATAGAAAATGATCCGAAAATTTTAGCGAAACGATGGTGTAGCCTCTGCGTCGGTTTGTCGGAGGACACAACTCATGACAAAGCGCCAGTTCAGAGAGCAGGAAGTTCAGATCGCGCATTATCAGCTTTTGTCGCGGGAGGTTACTGATCCGCTTGCCGCGTGTTTGCTTCGGGCCATTATCGAAGAACTTGAAGCCGACCTGCGAAGGGATCGCGACATTGTGTTCCGGGATCGCGAGGAGCAGCTCGGCGTCCAATCCGAATAGCGCGGCGATCTCCGGCGGCAATCCCTCAGGTAGCGGGATGGGAACTGTCGAGGGTGCGGTGCCAGCTCACATCAACCTGTCCCAATTCCTGACTGACAATGGCACCAAGGTCACGTCACGGCTTTGAGCATCGGTGATAGTATGGACCTGCGTGGAGCGTTCAATTGGGGAAGGTATCGCATGAGCAGCCCAAAGGAAGACTGGCTTGGCGCACTAAAATATCTCAAGCAGCTTGGTGGTCGTGGTCATCTCCAAGACATTCGCTTCGGTGCCTACGGCACCACGAAGCCTCGGGCGTCGGGTGGCAAGAACATGCAAAACTTGGCGAGCGATCTTCAAGAAGCGGGCCTGATCGAAAGGGTACAGCATGATACGTATCGCCTGACCGAGCAAGGCCACAAATACTTGGAAGAACACGGTTGATAAATTGGGTTGGGGCGACGCCCCCCCAAACCCTGGCCGATCAGCAATCGACGACGAAGCGGACGCTCTCTAATCTGCGAGCGCGCACCTCGTCCCCTGCAGGTTCACTATCATTCCGGCGGCTTCTTCCCTCAATTGTAAGATTGATGGTCCGTTGAAATGCACGTCGAAAGCTGCATCGTTCTGATAGACCTCATAGATGAGCACCTTCGAATCGTTGTCGCGAGGCACTAAGACTTCGAAGTGCAGGGTTCCAGACTCATCTTTTAAACAACGCGCCTTGTGCGCCATGAGCAAGGGCATGAACTTCTCTCTCTCTGTCCCGGCGTGATATCAATTGTAGCGACGATTGCGAGCTTGGGCATGTAGGCATTCCCTTCCGGGTGAATGTTGTCGAATTGTGCGCGCATACAGCCCGGGCGAGCCAAGGCTGGTCGGGTGCGGGCCTTCGTCAGCCTCAAACTGGCGACAGCCTTGGCTGCGCCATGACGAAATAGCCGCATCCAGCCGCGCCAAAGAGGTAGATCAACGCGGCAACCCATCCGAGTGTGTTCAATGTGCCGGACATGGTGGCCATCACCACTGTAATGAGCCCAATCACTTCCGGAATGCCGGTGCAGATCAGCACCGCCCGTACGGCAGCGTCATCGCGAAAATTTCTGCACGACCAGATGATCCCACCCCATGCAAGCAATGCACCTCCGAACAATCTGCTCATGAGTGCCACCGCGGGTGAGTGGTCCAAACCATACACCGTGGCGAGTAGATCGGGTGCGAAGACAAAGGCGATACCGTGCGGGATCGCCAAAACAGCAACGATAGTCAAAAACGTTCTAAGAGTCATAGCATCCTCCTGACTGAAATGTATTACAGACGGCGCTGATTGTTCTCCGCCATCTCAAAGCAAAGTTCGAGCGTACTAAAATCCTGCGTAGCGCAAGCAGCGTTTCAAAGAAGCGAACATTCGTCAATTACTCAACCGCAAGTTCGCTGAACAATATTTATGCTGCGATGCGGAGCAAGTCGTCCGACGCAGCAGGTCCTTTCGACCGGGCCGGATAGCGGCGTCATCCAAGCCCAACCTCTGAGAGAGATCGAGGAGGATTGGCTTTCATGCTCATCGTATGCAACGCGGGGCGGCAAAGAGGATCGAGCGACGGAGCGCTGCCCATCGTCCCGTAACGGTCTTTGCAACGCTTTGGCCTCATCGCACGGGCGCGCTGTCAGGATCACTGGCATGGCCTCGGGAACGCTCGGCTCCACAACATCGGTGCCGTGCCCCCGGAAACCATAAGAATCTGATACAGCCCCCGGATCGGCTCACGGATGCGCGTTCGCATCATCCGAGCAAGCCGCCGGTCGCCCGTTCGCCCTGATGCAGGCCCGATACAGCCACGGCTCGACATAGCTGCCCGCCCATATCCCGCGCCCGGCATGCTCCGCATCGCGCTGGGCCGCAGTGTACTTGCCTTTGGAATACTGCGGCCAGTCTAGTGCAAGTCCATTGCTCACCAGCCATTCGCCGAGATCGACGCCGTCCACCGAGCAGGTCGCAACAGTCCGTCCGTATTGATCGAGCGAGATCGGGAGGCAGCTCACCGGTCGTTTCGCGATGAAGGCGTCGAGATCGTTCGCGGATTTCGCCCCGCAGCGATATTGCTGGCTGTCGTCGCCCCGGCAGAGCTGGATAGTCTCGGGCGCGTCGATGCCCCACAGGCGGATGCGCGTGCCGTGGATTTCGAGCGTGTCGCCGTCGATGATGCTGGCTTGGCCGGTCAAGTCGGCAGACAATCCGGCACTGGTCGAGCCGAAAAACACGATCGCAACAAGAGCCGCCAAGCGCCGAAATCGCCTTAGAGAACGCTGATCACACACTGCAAGAGGCTGACCGTTTGGCTTTTGGCAGAAGGCAAATCGTAATAAATTGGCTTTCCCTCATTTCAGGTTGATCCGCCATTTCTCAGATCTTTGTGCATTTCGTCACCGGAGGTTGGAATTGTCGCTCAATGTCACGTTCCACAAGCCACTTGAGCAGCAGCCGCTTTCGGCACTTTCGCGGTGCGGATGAACGAGATCTTCCTGAGTCGCGCCCGCTGCGCTCGATCCATCGCGGCGAAGGCTGGACCCCGCAGACCATCGCCGAGCACGGCATGCCGGCGCTGAAGTCCTCGTTCTACAAGCTCGACCGCTCCGCGGATATTGTCAACTGGGACGCGATCTAGGGATCGAAAACCGATCTATCTCTGGTTGTCCGCCCGCTTTTATGCCGGATTGCGGGCACATGATTTTCCTCCCAACAAAAAATATGGGAGGAAATCATGACAACTTCACTGACCTTTCCCAAACATCCAGACAAAGGCGGATCCGGCGGTTTCGACCGCCGCACCCTGATCAAGGGCGCGGCGGCGCTGGCCGCCACCGTAGCAGGGTTGGAGATCAAATCCGCCACAGCAGACACCTTGCCGCTCGGCGATCTTCCGAATTGGCGTTATCCGGACCCCCGCGTCGAGGCGATCGACAAGCGATTTAAGTACAAGGTTGGCAATGCCTCGATCGAGCGCATTGCCACGGGGTTCCGGTGGGCCGAAGGGCCGGTCTATATCCGGGACTATCGCCGCCTGATCTGGAGCGACATTCCGAACAATCGCTTAATGAGCTGGAACGAGGAAGACGGCCACGTAAGCGTGTTCCGCCAGCCATCGAACTACACGAACGGCAACACCCGAGACCGCCAGGGCCGTTTGCTCAGTTGCGAGCACGACGCCCGGCGGGTCACACGCACCGAGCCCGACGGCACCATCACTACGATCATCGACAGCTTCGACGGCAAGAAACTTAATGCGCCGAACGACATTGTGGTGGCCGCTGACGACTCGATCTGGTTCACCGACCCCGGCTACGGCATTCTCGGGAATTACGAGGGCCACCTCGACAAGTCCGAGCAGCAGCCCCGGGTTTATCGAGTCGATGGCAAGACCGGCAAGGCGACGATCGTCATCGATAGCTTCGACAAACCGAACGGTCTCGCTTTTTCTCCGGACGAGAAGAAGCTGTACATCATCGACACGGGCATAACCCATGGCGGCCGTTCCAACATGCGTGTTTTCGACGTCGACGTCAGCACCGGCAAGGTGAGCAATGACAAGATATTTGCCGACAATTTCGCTCCCGGCTTCACTGACGGCGTGCGCACCGACATCGACGGCAATGTGTGGTGCAGCATGGGATGGGCCGATCCCAAAGAGGATGGGGTGCGCTGCTACGCACCTAGTGGCGATCTAATTGGCAAGATCCATCTTCCCGAGACCTGCGCCAATCTGTGCTTCGGCGGGCCGAAGCGAAACCGCCTGTTCATGTGCGGAAGCACATCGGTCTACGCCACCTACGTCGAGACCCAAGGCGCGCTGTTGCCGTGACGGCGGCGGCGCCTCCATGAAGATCGAGTGGCTGGCTCTGAGCGAGGCGCGCGCGCCGGCCGCTCCGTCTGCTGAGAGCTTCTTCCCTTCTCGTCATTCCGGGACACGCGCTTTCGCGTGGACCCGGAATCGCGAGATTCCGGGTTCGCGCTTCGCGCGCTCCGGAATGACGATCACCCGCTGTTCCTCAACCCCGCCGAGATGCCGTTGATGGTGAGTTGGATGCCGATACGCCGGCTCTGCCGTTGCGGAGATGCAGTTCGCTCCATTGCCGAATTCTGAGTCGTCTCAGCCGTGAGATACGCGATCCTCGCGCATGTGCTGGCATAGCCGGCATCGGGCACTATCATCATTACCGCAAGCGTGATCGCTTGCTCCTGCTGACGAGCAATCTCGATCTTTCTGACGTGGTTTCGCATGCTATGCTCAGGGTGCGGCCATCGGTCTCGATCGAGAGGGGTGATTGATTGCCGACGTAGCGGCCAAGTGTTCTGTTGAAAATGTGGACCCTACCCAGAGCGCTGCGACCCCTGCCACGATTTCGCCTCTGAACGATCGGCTAATTCCCCGTGTCATGCAGCGATTCGCGCGAGGTAATTGGGTGCCTGACTTGACGCTCTGGACTCGGCTAACGCGCAGGGAGCAACGAATTATCATCAAGCTGTTCGGCGGCGGGTCCTCGCATGGCGACAGTCTCATCGAGACGGTCAACCTCATGCGGCTGGGTCTCATCACTGAGAACGGCTTGACCTCAGCCGGCCTCAAGGTATTTGTCGCTGCGTTCAAAGCGCAGCGTGAAGTGCGAGAGTTGGAGGTCGTGTCATAGATTTGGCGACGCCACTAGGAACCGCAAACCCGGCTGGGAGATGCTAGGATTCAGTTGGACTGGTCGGTTGCGCTGCTGGACCAGTCGATTTCTAAACTGAAAAATACTTGGCGACTAGTAAGCCCAGCAGGACGGTGCCTGACACGGCAAATATCGCGATCATGTTGATTAGGTTTTCCACGGCGATAGAAACTGTCGTGGCATAGCTCGGTGACGAAGTCGGATTGGACCTCTTTTGCTTCGGCCTTTGCCGCTTTATCGTTGCCGACATTGCTTCCTCAAAGTGGCGGGTCAGGCCGCTTTTGCAGCCTGACCCCGACGCTCTCCCTGTCGAGGTTTGCCCCCGATCGATGGCCACCATTGCACGCTTCGGGATGAGAAAGCTTAAGAGGTCTGGTAAACCAATGCTCACCAGGGCTGATGGTTTATGAATTCGACTGGCCGCGCTGGTTGAGAGTTGTCAGCCATTGATGAAGAAACCGGTGCGAAAGCTGACCTGCTTCGCCAAAGCGAGCACTTCCGTTTGTAACCCCATTACCGGACGTCGTCGCCTCGCGGAGATCCGCACTGCACCGCGACGTTATCGTCTCTGAGTGTGCGTAATTCGGAAGAAAAGTTTAAGCTACGCCATCCGTGTCGGCACTCCGCGCAGCTTTCTCTTGCGCCACAATTCCTTCCAGCCGCGAGATGTTCTCCAGCAGGCGTTGGCTGGTCAGGACAAGGAAGTAATAGCCGAATTGCGGGTTTTGAAAGTAGATCTCGAGCAGCTTTTCATAAGTTATCGTCAGGACTTGCCCGTCCTCTATGCATTCCACTGTCGCGGTTCGCCGTTTATTGGGCGTAAGGAAGCCTAGTTCACCCATAAGGCGTCCTGGCGGAAGTTCGACGCTGATTTCCGTGACCAAAAACCTTCCTGTGAGTGTCAGAAACATTTCGGTAGCTGGATCATCCTTTTTGAATAATCTGTCGCCCCGGCGATACCTGCGCTCGGTCATGAACGGTTTGAGCCATTCCATCGAGGCATCGCTCTCCGTCGCGATACGTGCCCTCTTTATCAGATTGAGCATTTGACGGAGGCGAACGGCATTGATGGGCAGCAGCAGAAGATAAAGAAGAAAAGTCGCGACGTTTCCGGAGAGTGCGCCAAAGGCAACGAAGAATGTGCAGCCGGCCATGTTCGCGATGCGCAGCGGCACCATCGTCTGCATCAGCAAGGTACCGACAAAAAAGATGGCGCCAACCAGGGCGAACATGTTGGCAAGCCTAATGTTGGCCAGAACAATTTCCATCAGCCGGTTGATTGGTGCGTCATAGGTGATGTTGTTGGGATCGAGACCCATTTGAACGAGAATCTTTGCGATTCTGAGATTCTCCGCAGCCGTATCAAGAATGCGGTCTACTGTCGGACTCCATCGGATCATCCCCAAATACAAAAGCCTCAAGCAACAAGTTGAGTTTACAAATTCGATCGCAAGGCACTCTAACTACGTCGACTTCTAGACTGACCTTCTCGTAGACCAGAGGATAGCGTTCGTGAGGAGCCTCTGGTAGCGCGGGTCACGCCAGACTGACGCCTCGTGGCCGAGCGCCGAATAGAATACTCGTCCCTCGCCGAAAAGTCGTTTCCAGGCGAGCGGCCAACCATAGAAACGTTGATGCACACCGGTCTTGCTGAGGTCCACCGAGCTCTGGTCGAGGCGCAGGAGCACGCGTGATCCACGATAGTCGAAGTCGCTGATTTGGTAGATTTCGTCGTTCAGTTGCAACGAATTCTCGAGAAACGCCACCAGTGGATCTGCAGCATCAGTCACCTCGATCGTCACAACCTGACGCCAGGGATGACCATTGAAGTAGCCGCCGATCAGATCGAGATAGTCCGGCCAAGCGTAGAATGTGTCCGTGGCCGAATGAACACCGAGGAAACCGCGGCCCGAGCGCACAAACTTGAGAAGTGCTGCCTTCTGGACGCGGCTCATCGGAATTTCGCCGGTTGTGTAGAACATCACCGCGGCGTACCGCTCGAGGTTTCCGGTCGAAAATTCAGACATGTCTTCCGTTGCGATGACTTCAAAGGCACCGGAATTTTTTCCAAGCTGCGTCAGGATTGCCTCGGAAAGCGGTATGACGTCGTGCCGATAGCCGGCCGAGTATGTGAAATAGAGGACGCGTTCTGGCGGGCGCTCTGCACGCGCGCCGAGCGGTCGGATTGCTGCCGCGCTGCCGATGAGTGCGATGAACTCCCGTCGCGTCACAATCCTCTCCCGAGGCTTAATCAGCCACCAGAAAAGCTTAGCACATATCGGCGCGACGCTGGCCCTGCGGCGCCGCCCCTTGTTGCCCTGTGTAACCCCCGCGGTTTAATTCGTGGCTCAGCTTGGGAAATGTCGCTTATTGGCAGATTGTGTTGAAAAAGTCCTTTTTGGCCTATGACTGAAAATTCTCAGGGCGCTTGTGCGTCTTTGATCGCTATCGGGGCATAGTGGGCTCCGGCAAACCGGCCGCCCAGCAGGTTTATGAGTTCACGGTCCGCCTACCGACGACCGCTACAGCCGGCGTTTGCCCGGTATTTCCTCTCCCGCGCGACATAATCGGGGCACGTTCACCCTGCGTTCAGCCAGAGGTCTTACCCTGGTCCTTGCGGCAGGCGCTCACCAGTGGAGATGCGGAAATGTCGAATGCTCAGGACGCTTTCGATGCTGTCGGTATAGTCGTTGATTGGATCGACGCTTGTAAGCAGCAACGGCTGGACGCGCTGCTAGACCTCTATGATGACGCGGCGACCATTGAATGCTGCGAAGGCGGAACTTTTCGAGGTCGATCCGCGATGGAATGGTACTGGCGCTCGAAACTGGCCGGACCAGCAGCTGGTGCATTTGAGATCGACGCACTGTGCCCTGAGCCGGACGGCGTGTCTCTCGACTATCGGGGATATGACGGGAAACCAGTGCGCACACATTTCCGGTTCAACGATGCCGGGAAAATCACCCTCACCGGGTTCGCGACGATCAAACAAGTTGCTTAGACTTTTCGCCTGATCGTGTAAGCCGTCTGGCGCCTCGCGGGGACTTGTGACGGTGAAGCTCAAGAGGTAGCCTGCGCGAGAACGGCTATCGTCTCAAGCAAGGACAGTCTCGATTCTATAAAAGAAAAAGCCCGCGCTTCTGCGGGCTTTTTTTATATTACCAACCGCGGTACCCACCGCCGCCGAAGCTAAAGCTTACACTCGGTCCGCCATAACCATAGCCGCCTCCATAGTATGGTCCACCGTAACCGCCGCCGTATCCATAGTACGGCCGCGGAGCGTAGCCGTAGCTCCTGTAGTACGGGCGGTAGTGACGATATCCATAGTGGCGGTAATGATATCCATAGTGGCGATAGTAACGACGGCGCGAGCTGAAGTCGGTTGATGACTGGCTTATGTCGGTTGCGGCCTTTGCCTTCACCGTGTTGTCTGCTGCGTTTGCACCGGAGCCACCAAGCAGCGCGGCTGCACTGGCGGCAAATACGATAGCTAACTTTTTCATATGAACACTCCCATTAACGTTTGGAGTGCTAATCACCGTGGGCGTTTTACGTTCCGAAGCGCGCTAAAATCCCCTCTAGGTGTCTGAACAACCATTCCTATTGATTAACGATCGGTGCGCGCTACCCCTTTTTCAGTCGAGAGCGGCGTTGGCGCCTGATCCCCGCGCAAACCGGCGACTTCCGGCATTGACACTTTTGAGACTTGCCAACCGGCACTGACAATGTCTGCTTTCGAGGGCCAAGACCGGAAGTAATTTGCGTATGTCAAGACCCGCAGCTGACGTTCGAAGTCATCCGTAGGCTTGCCGCAATTTTCGCGGGCGAGATTGTCGCCTCCTAGCCGTCTACCCGGATGGTTTAACGCAGCGCCGCCAATGCGGTCTGAGTTGCATCGGCTGTTAGCCACCGGACTGAGGCACAAACGGATCCACGGACTGAGCCAATCGTGTCGCCAATTGGGTGACGGTCGGCGTCGACTGCTTTTCGGGGGGCAGCGAGCCGACAGAATAGACCGCCAGCCCAGCACCAGCGACAATGACAGCTATCGCAATCGTAGCCTGGCGCCGTCGCGGAGTTGGTAGGAATTAGGGTTGGCGTAGTCTCCGGGGTGATGAACCTCGAATCATCCGGCGTTGAAGCGCCGGACTGGAGACCACGCCATGAACAAGTCTATCACGACGCCTGAATCCTTGCAGCCTGCGACCGAGCTGGCTGTTGATCTTTTCGACAACTGGTTTGACCCGATCGAGACCGAGGTGCGGGCTCGATCGCGGCAGTTCATCGAAGAACTGATCCGGAGCGAACTCGATGCTGCGCTGTCACGGCCGCGTTACGGACGCAGCCAGATGGCCGGCAATGAAGCAAAAGCTGGCGTCACGGGCCATCGCCACGGCAGCCGGAAGCGGTCGCTGACGGGCACGTTCGGGCCGATCGAGATCGCGGTGCCGCGGGCCCGGCTGACCACGTCCGAGGGCGGGACTGCGGAATGGAAGAGCCAAGCACTGCGGGCGTATCAGCGGCGCACGCTTGCCGCCGACGCGCTGATCGCGGGCAGCTATCTGGCCGGCACCAATACGCGGCGGGTGCGTCGCGCGCTGGCGGCCCTGTTCGGCGGGACGGTCGGCAAGGACACGGTGAGCCGGACCTGGCGCAAGGTGAAGAGCGACTGGGACGCCTGGAACAGCCGTTCGCTGGCCGACGAGCCGATCGTACGACTGATCCTCGACGGCACCGTCGTGCGCGTCCGGCTCGACCGCAAGGCGACCTCGATCTCGCTGCTCGTGGTGCTTGGCGTGCGCGCCGATGGCCAGAAAGTGCTGCTCGCGATCAGGAGCATGGGCGGCGAGAGCGCCGAAGCCTGGCGCACGGTGCTCGGCGATCTCATCAAGCGCGGGCTCAGGCGTCCCGAGTTTCTCATCGTCGATGGCGCGCCGGGGCTCGACAAGGCCATTGCCGCGGTCTGGGACGGAGTGCTGGTGCAGCGCTGCACCGTCCACAAGCACAGAAACCTGCTCGCCCATGCCCCAGAGCGCCTGCATGAGGAGATCACCGCCGACTACAACGACATGATCTATGCGACGACCCCCGAGGAGATCGCAACTCGCCGCAAGGCCTTCATCCGCAAATGGCGGTTGAAGCATCGCGCCGTTGCCGACAGCCTGGAGGAAGCGGGAGATCGTTTGTTCACCTTCGCGCGCCTGCCGCCGAGCCAATGGCGCAGCCTCCGCACGACCAATGCGATCGAGCGCCTGCACGAAGAATTCAAGCGGCGGATCAAAACCCAAACCGTGCTGCCGTCAGCAGACACCGCCGCGATGATGTTCTGGGCGCTGCTCGCCTCGGGACAGATCAGTATGCGAAAGGTCGATGGCTGGCAGACTGTGCCTGTCGAAAATCAAATCCGAACATATTCATGGTGCAATCCGCCGAGGATCGGGCGGCAAAGAATGCGCCCTGCCCTCTTCACGGTGCGCGATAGGGGCGCGTCCTTATCCAGGCCAAGTGCGTGCGCGTCTCATTATAGTAGCGAGCGTAAGATTTCAGAATGCGGCGCAGATGCACCTCGCCCAGAACAATGATGTGGTCCAAACACTCCCGGCGGATCGATCCGATCAGCCGTTCGGCAAAGCCGTTCTGCCAGGGTGAGGCCGGTGCAATAGGCTTGTCCCGAATGCCCATGGCACGCAATCGGCGTGTGACGACGGTGCCGTAGACCCGATCGCGGTCTCGGATCATGTAACCCGGAGCCATGTCCCAAGGAAAAGCCTCGGTGATCTGACGTGCAACCCACTCCGCCGTCGGGTTGGTTGTGACGTTAATCCAAGCGAGATCTCTACGATCCAGCCGCACGATGACGAGCGCATAAAGCAGATCGAAGCCAATGGTCGGGACAACGAACAGGTCCATGGCGGCAATGTCTGGAGCATGATTACGCAGAAAGGTGCGCCATCCTTGGCTAGGTGGCACTCGCCGCTTGACTATGTACTTGGCGACGCTCGACTGCGCGACCTCAAACCCCAGCTTGAGCAGTTCGCCGTGAATGCGTGGCGCGCCCCAAAGTGGGTTCTCGATACTCATCCGCCGGATCAGCGCGCGCAGCTCCGTCTCGACTGGCGGCCGCCCTCCCCGTCGACGCGATTTCCAACGCCAGTAGCGCCGAAAGCCGGCCCTGTGCCAACGCACGAGCGTCTCGCGCCGCATGATCGTGAGAACCTTCAGGATTGATGGAAACCAACGATACAGCTGGATAAAGAACCATCGATCATGGTTCGTCAGCCGGACGCGACCATGCAGCCTACGCCTCAATATGATCAACTGATGTCGAAGCACCGCGTTCTCGGCTTCAAGCCGCAACTTCGACTTGAATGGCGAGGCCAGGACGGCAAGAACGAAACAGAACAGCCCGATCATTCCGTCAACTTACGCGATTCCATCACGGCATCAACTCGGATGAGGTTTTCGGTACATACAGGGGCGGCTTACGCAAACGCTCACGCCGTCTAATCTCGCGGACATGCTGGCGCGGACGGGCGTGCGACACAAGGTGGTGGTCATCTCGGCCTGCTATTCAGGAGTCTTCATCCCTCGTCTCGCGAACCCCGACATGCTGGTCATCACTGCGGCCGATGCCGACCATCCATCGTTCGGCTGCCGGGACAAGGCCAAGTGAACCTATTTCGGCGATGCCTTTTTCAACGTCGCACTCCGGCAAGCTAAAGGCCTGAAGGACGCCTTCGTTGTTGCGCGCGCGCTCGTCCAGAAGCGAGAGCTGCGAGAGCACTTCGAGCCGTCGAGTCCCCGAATGGCCGGCGGCGCAAACGTGCAGCCGTTGCTGATTGCGCGACCTTGAACGACCGGCCGCCTTCGCCGACGACGCCTAGGTGTGCCGAAAACCCCGCCCGTATTGACCTGGTGACGGAATCGCGCCGCATATCTGCTAATGGGGCACTTAGCTGACGTCGGTGTTTCGTCGAACGTCGGCTTCGCACCAGGAGCAGCCGTTCGATGGGCGCTTCCTTAATTTTCACGGGCAGGACTCTTTTTTCGCAGTGAGCCGCGGTTGGCCGTAATCCGCGTCAGTCTGAAGGACGAGGCGATCAAGGCCCCGCATCTTGTCGCTCCCCGATACGGCGGCGCCTGACGTGAATCACCCAGCGGGCCCCGGCCTTTCGGGCAGCGCTTCGAGATGACACGCCACCCACTGACCGTCTCCGGTCGACCGAAGCTCCGGTTCCTCGGTCCGGCAGCGATCGAACACGTATGGACAGCGGGTGTGGAAGCGGCATCCGCTAGGTGGATTGATCGGGCTCGGCACGTCGCCCTTGAGGATGATCGGGTTGCGGATGGCTCCGGGCTCCGGCACCGGCACGGCCGAGAGCAGAGCCTTGGTGTAGGGATGCCTCGGCGCGGTGAAGATTTGCTGCCTTCCCGCCATCTCGACGATCTTGCCGAGATACATGACCGCGACACGGTGCGTCATGTGCTCGACGATCGCCAGATCGTGGCTGATGAAGAGCAGCGCGAGGCCGAACTGCTGCTGCAGGTCCTGCAGCAGGTTGACGATCTGCGCCTTGACCGAGACGTCAAGCGCCGAGACCGCCTCGTCGCAGACGATCAGTTCGGGTTCCGCCGCCAGTGCCCGGGCAATGCAAATGCGCTGGCGCTGACCGCCCGAGAATTCGTGAGGCCGGCGGTTCAGCGCGTCGCGTGGCAGGCGCACGGTGTCCATCAGTGCCGTGACCTTGGCTTCGAGTTCGACGGAAGTTTTTGCGAGGCCGAAATTGCGGATCGGCTCGGCCAGGATGCCGCGCACGCGCATCCGCGGATTGAGGCTTGAGAACGGATCCTGGAATACCACCTGCACGCGGCGGCGCATGCTGCGCAAGCTTCCGGGTGGAAGATCGTCGATCCGCTGGCCGTCCAGCACCACCTGGCCGGCGGTGACGTCGAACAGTCGCAGGATGGCGCGGCCGACCGTCGACTTGCCGCAGCCGGACTCGCCGACGAGAGACAGGGTCTCGCCACGCGCGACCTCGAAGGACACGCCGTCCACGGCATAGACAAAGGCCTTGCGGCTGAACATGCCGCCGCGGACCGGAAAATGCTTCTTGAGGTCGTTGACCTGGAGCAGCGGGGCACTCATGCCGCGACCGCCGCTTTCGACGCGTAATGGCAAGCGGCGATGTGGCGGGGCGCCTTCTCTTCGAGACCGGGCGCAACCGTACGGCAGAGATCGGTCACCAGCGGACACCGTCCGGCAAAGACGCAGCCCTCGATGCGCGGCTTCAGGCTCGGCACCTGGCCGGGGATTTCGGCGAGGCGCCTCGCCGCGCCTGATAGCGAGGAACCGAGCTTGGGCACCGCGCCGAGCAGCCCCCGCGTATAGGGATGACGGGGCGAGCGGAACAGTTCGGCCACCGGCGCCTCCTCGACCTTGCGGCCGGCATACATCACCATGACGCGCTCGGCGACTTCGGCGACCACCCCGAGATCGTGGGTGATCAGCACGATCGCCGCCCCGACGCGGCGCTTGAGGTCCAGCATCAACTGCAGGATCTGCGCCTGGATCGTGACGTCGAGCGCCGTGGTCGGCTCGTCGGCGATCAGAAGTTTCGGGTTGCAGGCGAGCGCCATCGCGATCATCACGCGCTGGCGCGTGCCGCCGGAGAGTTGATGCGGATATTCGCGCACGCGCCGCGCCGGCTCCGGGATGCCGACCAGGGTCAGCATCTCGATGGCGCGCGCCTCTGCGGCCTGTTTGTCCAGTCCCTGATGCATCCGCAGCGTCTCGCCGATCTGGCGGCCGACGGTCAGCACCGGATTGAGGCTCGTCATCGGCTCCTGGAAAATCATCGAAATGTCGTTACCGCGGATGGCGCGCATCTCGCGTTCGGAGAGTTGCAGCAGATCCCTGCCCTGGAAACGGACGGAGCCCGCGATCTTGCCCGGGGGCTCGGGGATGAGCCGCAGGAGCGACATCGCGGTGACCGACTTGCCGCAGCCGGATTCACCGACGATGGCCAGCGTCTCGCCCTCGTCGACATGGAACGAGACGCCGTCAACCGCGCGGTTGATGCCCTCGGGGGTACGGAAATGGGTCTGCAGGTTCTCGACTTCGAGCAATGCCATCTATAGGCTCTTGGCCATTCGCGGATCGAGCGCATCACGCAGGCCGTCGCCGAGCAAGTTGACGGCGAGCACGGTGACCGACAGGAACGCGGCGGGAAAGAACACGATGTATGGCTTTACCTGCCATAGCGCCCTGCCTTCGGCCATGATGTTGCCCCAGGACGGAATGGTGGGCGGCGTGCCGGCGCCGATGAAGGAGAGGATGGACTCCACGATCATGGCGCTGGCGCAGATATAGGTTGCCTGGACCAGAATCGGCGCCATGGTGTTGGGCAGAATGTGGCGCTGGATGATCATCGGCGTTCGCGTGCCGGAAGCCACGGCAGAGTCAACATAGGGCTGCTCGCGCAGCGACAGCACGACGCTGCGCACGAGACGCGTCACGCGCGGGATTTCAGCGATCGTGATCGCCAGGATGACGTTGCCGACGCTGCCCCGTGTCAGCGCCATCAGCGCGACGGCGAGCAGGATCGGCGGTATCGACATCAGCCCGTCGATGAACCGCATGATGATGCCGTCGGCCCAGCGCACGAAACCCGAGACGAGGCCGATGGCGAGACCGGCGAGCGTGGCCAGTGTCGCCACCGAAAGGCCGACGGTGAGCGAGACCCGTGCTCCGTAGAGCACGCGTGAGTAGATGTCGCGGCCCAACATATCGCTGCCGAACCAAAAGTCCGCGGATGGCGCGCGCGTGCGCTTGGAGGGCGCCAGCGCAGTCGGGTCGACGGTCCCGAGATAAGGCGCGAAGATCGCGACCAGCACGAGGCAGAGCAGCAATGCGCCGCCGATCGCAACCGTCGGATGATTGCGCAGGAAGCCGAGGACACCGCGCCGGATTTTAACCGGCAGCAGCAGATCCGGCAGTTGCGGCGCAATCGCAAGGCCCGGCGGTATCGATGCAGTGCTGGTGGTCGAGATGCTCAATAGCGGATCCTCGGGTCGACCAGCGTGTAGGTGACGTCGACCAACAGATTGACCAGCACATAGAGGAAGCTGAACAACAGCACGATGCCCTGGATGACCGGATAGTCGCGGCGCAGGATCGCGTCGATCGTCAATCGACCAAGGCCGGGGATCGTGAACACGCTTTCGGTCACCACCGCGCCGCCGATCAAGAGGGCGACGCCGATACCGATCACGGTCACGATCGGAACGGCTGCGTTTTTCAGCGCATGAACGAACAGGATGCTGCGCTGGTCCAGGCCCTTGGCGCGGGCGGTGCGGATATAGTCCTGCTGCAGCACCTCGAGCATCGAAGCACGGGTAATGCGCGCGATCAGCGCGATGTACACACTGCCGAGCGCGATGGCCGGCAGGATCAGGTTCTGCAGCCACGGCCAAAATCCCTGGGCCAGCGGCGTGTAGCCCTGCACCGGCAGCCACTCGAACTGCAGCGCGAACACATAGGCCAGCACGTATCCGACCACAAAGACCGGAAGCGAGAACGCGAACACGGCAAAGGCCATGATGCTGCGGTCGACCCAGCTTCCCGCCTTCCACGCCGCCACCACGCCGAGCGGCACGGCAATCAGAATGGTCAGCACCAGGGTAATCGCCATCAGCGACAGCGTCGGCTCGATACGCTGCGCGATCAGCGAGGCGACCGGCAGGTTGGTGAAAATCGAGGTGCCGAGATCGCCGTGCAGGATACCCCAGAGCCAGGCCCCAAACTGGACCAAAAACGGCCGGTCGAGGCCGAGGCCTTGGCGAATCCGCTCAACGTCGGCGGGGCTTGCCTGATCGCCGGCGATCACCGCCGCCGGATCGCCCGGCGTGATGTAGAGCAGGCTGAAGACGAACATCGCGACAATCCCCATGACGGGCAAGGTCGAGAGAATACGCCGCAGGATATATGAGAGCATGTGGAATTACCGCGCCGTCATGCGGTCTTCGACACGGACCAGAAGAACGGCAGCGGTCCCTTCACGATACCGGAGACGTTGTTGCGCCACGCCGTGTAGCCCAGGAAGAAGCCGGTCGGCGCATAGACCACGTCTTCGAGCGCCGCCTTGTTGAGGCGGGCGATCGCTGCCTTTTCCTCATCGAGATTCTTGGCGTCGAACCATGCCGCAATTTCCGTTTCCGAGGCCGGGCTGTCGGGCCAGCCAAACCACGCCTTGTCGCCATTGGCGCGAATGGCGCTGTAGCCTGCTGGGCTGAGGCAGTCGGCGCCGGCGTGCCAGGTGTGAAACATGTTCCAGCCACCTTGGCCCGGCCGCGTCTTCTGGGCGCGGCGCGAACCGACCGTGCCCCAATCGGTGGCGACGAAGTCGACATTCATACCTAACTGTTTCAGCAGATCCGCGGTGACATCGCCCTGCGCCTTGGTGATCGGTTGATCCTGCGCCACCACGCAGGTGACCGGCTGGCCCGCATAGCCGCTCTCGGCCAACAACTTCTTGGCCGCCACCAGATCGCGCTTGCCTTTCAGTATCTCGCCGCCTGCCTCGGTGTAGAGCGGCGTGTCCGGCGTGAAGAAACCAGGCAGCGGCTTCCAGAGCGAGGTATCGTCCCCGACCAGCGCACGCATGTAATCTTCCTGGCTCAGTGCCATCAGCACGGCTCGTCGCGCCTTCACATTGTTGAAGGGCGGAAAAAGGTGGTTCATCCGGAACGAACCAACATTGCCGAGTGCGTCGCCGATGTCGACGCTGACATTGCGGTTCTTCTTGAGCAGCGGCACCAGATCGGGGATCGGCGACTCCCACCAATCAACCTCGCCGTTCTGCAGCGCAGCCGCTGCCGTCGCCGGATCCGGGATCACCACCCATTCGATGCGGTCGACCAGCATCTGCTTGCCGCCGGCGAGCCAGGACGCCTTCTCCTGCCGCGGCACGTAATCGGCAAATTTTTCGAACACCGCCTTGGCGCCGGGCACCCACTCGCTCTTCGCGAACTTCATCGGGCCCGAGCCGACATAGTCGCCGATCTGCTTGAACGGGTCGGTCTGGGCCAGACGCTCCGGCATGATGAAGGCGCAGGGCGAATTGTTCTTGCCCAGCGCCAGCAGCATTTTGGGATAAGGTGCCTTCAGCGACCATTTGAAGGCCTTGTCGTCGACCGCGGTTAGTTCGTTCTGGATCGCCTTGATCATCAAGCCCATCGTATCGCGCGCCGACCATCGCGTCAGGCTCGCCACCACATCCTTGCTCAGCACCGGCTCGCCGTCGTGGAACTTCAAGCCCGGCCGGAGCCGAAAGGTCCAAACCAGGCCGTCATCGGACACCTCCTCGGACTCGACCATCTGGCGCTGCGGCTGCAGCGTGGCGTCGAGGCCGTAAAGGGTGTCCCACACCAGGGCTGCGGCGTTGCGCACGACATACTGGGTTCCCCAGATCGGATCGAAATTGGCGAGATTGGCCTGGGGCACAAAGCGCAGGGTGCGCGCCGAAGCGCCTTGCGAAAGGGCCGGCATCGAAAGCCCGCCCGTCGCCGCCAGGCTGCCTACCCCGGCCAATCCTTTCAACACAGTCCTGCGATCCATGGAGCTCTCCCGGTCTCGAGTTGCTCCCGCGGTTCTCCCCATTATCTTCGGCCGAGGGTTCGACGCCAAATGAGGTGATGCGGGCCAGTCAGATCGATGGCGATCTGCCTGTTTTGCTTGCAATTGGTATGCCAGCGGAGCCCACTCGCGCCGACGCCAGAACCGGGTCGGTCACCAGGGAGAATGTTTCGCGATCACATTTCCGAGCGATCACGTCGATTTACAGCCCGCTTAGCCCGCGAGCTGCTTGCATTTCGACGCCTCTTGCGGGTGCCACCAGCGGCCGCCAATGACGACGCCTTCGGACGCGATCTTGCGGTCGCCGATCAGGTGCTCGCCGACGACGTCGACATAGTCGAACTGGCCTTGCTTGATCGCAATCAGGGTGGCGTCGCCGACGCTCCCCGGCTTGAGGCTGCCGAGTTCGGGACGCCGCATCGCCATCGCCGCATTGACTGTCGACGCCGCGACCACGTCCGGCAGCGGCATCCCCATGCACAGGAACTTTGACATGGTGGTCACCTGATCGAAGGCTGGGCCGTCGATGCACAGCGCATGGACGTCGGAAGAGATGGTGTCCGGATAGAAGCCGTTGGCGAGCATTGCGCGTGCGGGCTTGAAGGCGAACGAGCCCTTGCCGTGGCCGATGTCGAACAATACGCCTCGTTCGCGCGCCTCCAGCACCACCCGTTTCACCGTGCCCTGGGCGGTGGCGGCCGTGTTGGGAAACGGCCGGAAGGCGTGGGTCAGAACGTCGCCCGGACGCAGGCGCGCCAGCACGTCCTCGTAGCTCGGCGGCGGATGGTCGATATGCGCCATCAGCGGCATGCCGACCTGTTCGGCGACCTCAAGCGCGATTTCGAGCGGCACGATCCCCGAGGTGCCCGAGGAGTGCAGGCCGACGCGCACCTTGATGCCGACAATCAGGTCGCGGTTCTGCTCAGCCACCGTGACGGCGTCGATCGGATTCATCAGCCGGATCTCCTCGCTCTCGCCGACCATGATCCGGTGCGAGAAGCCGAAAATGCCGGCGTGCGATACATGCAGATAGGCGAGAATGCGGACCTGGCTCGGCTCGATCACATGCTTGCGGAAGCCCGCAAAGTTGCCCGGGCCGGCGCTGCCGGTGTCGACCGCGGTGGTGACGCCGGAGGTGCGGCAAAATTCTTCGGCGTCGATGCCGAGCGAGGTGCCGCCCCAATAGACATGGGTGTGCAGATCGATCAGGCCCGGGGTAACGATGTACCCCGACACGTCACGCACGTCGGTTCCCGGATCGGCCTTGAGCTCTTTTCCGACCATCGCCACCTTGCCGCCGGCGAAGGCAACGTCCGTCACGGTGTCAAGCTTCTGGGAAGGATCGATGACGCGGCCGCCGCGCAGGATTGAGTCGAAGGGCATCGTAGTCTCCTGAAATCACAGTGAATGAAGCCGTTGGACGCGTCCGCCAATTCCCGGGTGCGGGTGGATCGCGGAAGCAGATGCCGGACAGCTAGGTTTCCGGCGGCGGCACCGCGCCGGTGCGGCTGCTGATCAAGCCGTAATGCTCGATGCGGCGGTGCTCGGCGAAATTGAAGATCGTGTTCTTGCCGAACCGGGTGGCGTCGAGATCGCAGGGATGAACCAGCAGTTCATCCGCCTCGGTCCTGGCCTCGACGACGATCTCGCCGTCGGGATTGACGATCAGGCTGCCACCGAACAAGGGGCGGCCGTCCTCAACGCCGGCCTTCGCAACGCCGACGACCCAGGTTGAATTCTGGTAGGCCCCGGCCTGCAGCGAGAGCCGATTGTGGAACATCCGCTTCTCGAGCGCTTCCACGCGCTTCTCGGGATTGGCCGAGGGCGTGTTGTAACCGATCAAAACCATCTCGACGCCTTGCAGCCCCATCACGCGATAGGTCTCCGGCCAGCGCCGGTCGTTGCAGATCGCCATACCGAGAATGCCGCCGAGCGTACGCCAGACATTGAAGCCGAGATCGCCGGGCTCGAAGTAACGCTTCTCCAGATGCTGGAAGGCGCGTTCGGTATCGAATTCCGAATGACCCGGCAGATGAACCTTGCGGTACTTTCCGACAATCTTGCCGGATTTATCGGTGAGGATGCTGGTGTTGAAATGGTGGCCGTCCGGCGTCAGTTCGGCATAGCCAAAGTTCATGGCGATCTGGTGGTGCGCGGCGCGCTCAAAAAGCGGCTTGGTCGCCGCATTCGGCATCTCGCGTTCGAACCAGGCATCGACCTCGGCCTGATCCTCCATGTACCAGCGCGGAAAGAACGTGGTGAGTGCGAGCTCCGGATAGACGATAAGATCGGCGCCCTTCGACTTGGCTTCATCCATCAGCGCGATCATGCGCTTGACGACGGCTTCGCGGCTGTCGGCTGTCTGGATCGGGCCCAACTGGGCGGCAGCAACATTGACGACGCGCATGGACAGCTTCCTGAGTATTTTTATGGCCACGTTGCAAAAAAATGAAGCAGCTTGCGGACAGGCGGAGCTCGGAGTCATTTCCTGCTCGATCAGCAATTAGAGTTTTGCTTCACACGAAGTCAATTCCGGAGAAGGTCCGGGGCGGTGCACGTCTGTTCTGCATTTCGAGCCGACGCATCAAGGGGGCACCGATCGTTCTTGTGATGCGACGATCGTCACCTCGGTGCAGGCGACGGATCGTGAATGCGGACCGCGCGGCTGGGCTTGGTCGAGCATGCAAGCACACGATGAATGGTGCAAAGCACCATCCCATTTTTCGGCGACGATGCGCCGCGGAGGAGACGGCGGCCAGTCCATCTCATGTCCGAGGCCGCGCCGCCCAGGCTGAAAAGGTTAACAGCCGAGGCGGCTTAACGGTGGCGGGATTGGAAGGCCGTGGGATTGGAAGGCCGTTGTGTTCGGTCGGAATTTGATTATACTGCTCGCTCAGCTGCAACCGCTGCTGATTTGATCGTTGGTGACCAGGCCCGTCTGCTCAGGCGGGCCGTCGCCGTTTTAGGGTCTGTAGCGATGACTCGTTCGAATCGGGTTGACCATATTCGCATTACCTCGCACCCGGCACCGGGCGCCAAGCTTAACTTCCCGATCGCCTGGGGCGCACCCAGCGCGCGCGAGCGCGGACCGGTGATTGGCACGGTGTCGCGTCCGCAGGATCGCAACGTGATCGGTACGCACGGCGGCTCCTATTCGGTCTATCGTGCGCTCGCCGTGTCATCCGGCGCACTCGATCCGATCCGGCGTCCGGATCTCACCAACACCCATCCCGCCGAAACGATCGGGCCGTTTCCGCAATGGACTGATCCGCAGCGGATCGTCTCGCTCGATCCGTGGGGACATCTCGCCGCTGAAACCTTCGCAACAGAGATTGCCGAAGGCATCGACATCCGTCCGAGTATCGCCATTACGCGCGCCCGTCTCGATCTGCCCGAACTGCAGGCGGCGATCGAAGCCGGGCGGCTCAAGCACGACGGCGAGTTCGTACACAAGAATGGAAGCGTCTCCGTGGTCAAGATTGCGATCGACCCGGTGTGGTATCTGCCTGGCCTCGCGCAGCGCTTCGCAACCACCGAGAACAATCTCCGCCGGCAACTGTTCGAACAGACCGGAGGCATGTTTCCAGAACTGGTGACACGGCCTGACCTGCGGGTATTTCTGCCGCCGATCGGCGGCACCACAGCCTATCTGTTCGGCGATGTTACCAAGCTGCCGGACCACAGCACCAAGATAACTTGCCGCGTGCATGACGAGTGCAACGGCTCCGACGTGTTTGGTTCGGACATCTGCACCTGCCGTCCATACCTGATCCACGGCATCGAGGAATGCGCGCGCGCCGGGCAAACCGGCGGATTAGGCATCATCATCTACAATCGCAAGGAAGGCCGCGCGCTCGGCGAAGTCACGAAATTTCTTGTCTACAACGCACGCAAGCGCCAGGAAGGCGGCGATGCCGCGGCTCAGTATTTCGAGCGCACCGAATGTGTCGCCGGCGTGCAGGATGCCCGATTCCAGCAGTTGATGCCGGATGTGGTGCACTGGCTCGGACTGAAGCGAATCGACCGCTTCGTTTCCATGAGCGACATGAAGCACGATGCGCTGACCAGCCAAGGCGTCGAAATCGTCGAACGCGTGCCAATTCCCGACGATCTTGTGCCCGCCGACGCGCATGTGGAAATCGCGGCAAAGAAGGCCGCCGGTTACTATACGGCCGAGCCGCAGCAAGACCCGATCAATCCGGTCGGCCGATCGCTCGAAAAATATTGAGAGGGGCGGCAGTGTCCCTTGCAAATCCGGAGACGTCAGCCGCCTTGTCATTGCTGAATGCCAGGGCGGTTCGCGAGCGCGCGCATCGTATGCTCGCGATCGGCCTTGACGGTGCGCTTCCGAACTTCCGTATCCACCTCGATTGCATCGACCGCACGGTCGACCTGGTGCTGAAGGTGACGCGCGAAGCATATCCCTCCTTCGAAATACCCTTTCATTCGCGCTGGCGGCACTTCGTCGCCAACGGAGACAATCGTTGGGCTGATATCGCCGACCAGAGCAGATGGGCCGATCGCGCGGCCCGCGCCCGGGCCGAATTCGATCTGGCAATCGTCAGCGTCTTTCTCGATGCAGGCGCCGGTCCATCGTGGCGCTATCACGATCCAAAAACCGGATCGGCGATCGGCCGTTCGGAGGGATTGGGACTGGCGAGCCTTGCCATGTTCGCGGGCGGCGCATTCTCAGCTGATCCGCGAGAGCCATTGCGGGTCGATGCCGGCATGCTTGCAAATTTCGCCGCTGCCGACCTCGAGCGCGGCATGCAGGTGTCGGATGCCAATCCGCTGGTCGGGATGGACGGTCGCGCTGAGCTGTTGCGCCGCCTCGGCACGCTGGTGGCCTCGAAACCGGACGTATTCGGCAGCCGCGACACAGCGCGGCCCGGCGGCCTGTTCGATCAACTTGCGATGCTGGCAGACGGCCAAGAGCTTCCCGCCCCAACGATTCTGACGGAGCTGCTGCAACAGCTCGGGCCGATCTGGCCATCGCGGCTGACGCTGGGCGGGATCGCGCTCGGAGACTGCTGGAAGCATCCGGCGTTAACGACAGCGGACGCGACCAGCGGTTTGGTGCCGCTGCACAAGCTCTCGCAATGGCTGGCCTATTCCCTGATCGAACCGCTGCAAACCGCCGGCATCCGCGTAACCGATATCGATGGCCTCACCGGCCTTGCCGAATATCGCAACGGCGGACTTTTCGTCGATACCGGCGTGCTCGCGTTTCGCGATGCGGAAGCAGCGCAGCAAGAGCACGAGGTAGCATCGTCGCTGGTTGTGGAATGGCGCGCGCTGACAGTGGCACTGCTTGACCGCATCGCCGATGGCGTGCGGCACCGCCTCAAGCTCGATGCCACCTCGCTGCCACTAGCGAAAATTCTCGAGGGCGGGACCTGGGCTGCCGGCCGGCGGCTGGCGCGCGAACGTCGCGCTGATGCTTCGCCTCCGGTGAAAATTATCAGCGACGGCACTGTATTCTAGATCCGGGGTCAGCAACATGGACGGCGTCACGATCGTTGAGCATCCGCTGGTGCAGCACAAGCTGACGCTATTGCGGAAAAAGGAAATTTCGACCAAGTCGTTTCGCGAACTCCTCAAGGAGATCGGGATGCTGCTGTGTTACGAAGTCACCCGTGATCTGCCGCTGGCCAATGTCGACATCGAGACGCCGCTTGCGCACATGAAGTCACCGCGGATCACGGGAAAGAAGCTGGTGTTCGCGCCGGTGCTGCGGGCCGGCATGACCTTTGCGGAAGGCATGGTTGATCTGGTGCCAACCGCTCGGATCGCTCACATCGGCCTTTACCGCGAACCGCAAACCTTCGTTGCCGTGGAATATTTCTTTAAAGCGCCGAGCGATCTGCACGAGCGGCTGGTGATTGTGATCTCCCCGGTGCTGGCAACGGCGAACTCCGCCGTCGCGGCGGTCGACCGATTAAAAGAGCGCGGCGCGAACGACATTCGATTGGTATGTCTCATTGGCGTGCCGGAAGGTATCGAGCGCATACGCGGCATTCACCCCGACGTTCCGATTTGGCTCGCGGCGATTGACGAAGGGCTGGACTCCAATGCCTACATTTTGCCAGGTCTCGGCGACGCCGGTGACCGTGCCTACGGCACTAAGTAGGCTGGCGATCGATTCAGCCACCTAAGGAACGTTCCCAGCCAAACGGAGCCACCGCGCGGCAGGATTGCGTCGCCAATAGGTGATGATCAGCGATCCCGTGCGCGAAGATTCGCGCCTGAATCTCCTAACAATGCCCGAAATGTGTTTCGGCTCCAAATATTGCCCCCTTTCGGCGTCCAACATTGACCCCGTGCGGCGCAAGAATCTGCAATGAGTTGCGGCGCTTATGATACGGAGGATGGAGTCAGCCTTGGGCGCCGATTGGGGGTCAAAGGCCACGCCGATTTACACTGGCGCATGCCCAGCCCGAAACAGATGGAAAGGCTGGCTACCTACCGGGCACGCCGTCGGCGGAAACGCGCCCGCCGCGCGGCCGGTCCGCCCAGAGAATGATGCAGCTGTGACTGCAGCTACCCTCCGGCCTTGATCAACGAGCTCTCGGCGGTGTCCTCTCCGGGGCCTTTCGCGCGAATGTCGAATGTGCGCGCTCCCACCTCCGGCGGCATCGGTTCCAGCCACGGCGCAGCCATCAGCGTTTCACGAGCATCGGATAGACCCTGCGCCCAACGAGTCTCCATTGTCAGGCGGTCAAATTCGTAGTCCTTTGATTGTCCTAGCGCGTGCTCCGGACGGTAAATCAGTTCAACAATGTCCATCGTGGTCACGCAGCGGAATTCATCGAGCAAAGCGGTTTCCGGGCCGCTCCTCAGATCGTCGGGCAGCTTCTCCCAAAGCATGTTGATGCTGTGGCGCAGATCGTGCTGCCGCCGCAATGTGTCTGTAACCGCCCGCGTTCGGCTGGAATAGCGGATGTCCTTGTCCCGCTCGCCCACCTCGTTCAAATTCCTGGGCAGGGCGCCGCGGGCCGGGAAAAGGTCCACCTGGAAGATGAGATGGCTGCGGCGCGGGTAATACTCGATCACGTGTTGCAGCGGCGTATTGGATACCAGTCCGCCGTCCCAATAGTGCTCGCCATCGATTTCCACGGAGGGAAAGCCCGGCGGCAGCGCGCCGCTCGCAAGGACGTGCTCCGGCCTGATCTCGATCTCCGCATTGTCGAAGTATACGAAATTGCCTGTCCGGACGTTTACGGCTCCGACGCTGAAGCGAATTTCCCTGGAATTGATGCGGTCGAAATCCACAAGCCGCTCCAATGTGGATTTGAGCGAGTTCGTGTCGTAGTAGCTGGTCGGCGTGCGGCCGAACCACCAGTCGGCAGGCTTTCGCGGTGCGAAGAAGTTTGTCTGGCCGAGAAGCAGCGCATGCATCGCGCTAATCTGCTTTGCAAAGTCGAAGGGCAGACCGGCGCCGTTGAAGAGACCGGAAATCGGTACGGCCCATCTCGCGGGCGTCGTGATCGCGCGCCAGAACTCGCGCAGTTTTTCGACGCGCGTTTCAGGTGAATTGCCGGCGATCAAAGCGGCATTGATTGCGCCGATCGAGATCCCGGCCACCCAGTCAGGCTTGTAGTCCGATGAGGCGAGCGCCTCGTGAACACCGGCTTGGTAACTTCCAAGGGCGCCCCCGCCTTGCAAGACGAGTGCAACCTTCTTCGTATATGATTCTGGCCGCGAGGCAGCTTGCTTCATTGTCGTCTCCTGGATTCGATTGTGGAAGATTCCTGCCGCCGCCTGCGGATCTGGCAAGCGGGAAATTATCGTCGGAACAGGAATGGCGCTGATTCTCAGCGTCTTGCTCTCGTGGGTTACCTTGCACGGGTCGTTACCTCGGTTCGGCTAACGAAGTGCAATCGACCGGAAGCTTCCGGCATTCAATGGCGAGGCGATCAGCGGCTTCTCCCGGCGAAAGCTCGGACTGCTTGTGCATTGGTAATGGGAGCTGGCGCGTGGCAGTACGCTGGAATGGCAGGTTACACCTCGAGAGGCGCCGGGACGAGCTTGCTCCCGGTGCGGTTAAACTGTCCGCCGGAGATCACGCTACATACCTTGAGATTTGATCGTGGCAAAACCAATCGCCAGGCTATTGGATAAAGACCGCCCACAAATTGCCCGCGCAGTTTGGGTCTTCAGATTGGCAACCGTTTGCAAACCATCCAACGGATCGCGCAAATACCAGTAACGAATCGAAAATCGTTCTTGCGCACATTCCCGTCAGCCAACCGGGTGAAGGGGAGCGCAGATCATGAGCAGGGAAGCCGTCTTAGCGAACGTACGCCGATTTCGCACGATCGCTTCGTTATACCGGCAAACCGCTGCCTTCCGACCTGGCCAAAGCTGGTCCCTGTTGGAGCAGGCTAAAGATTGGGAGTATCGCGCATTGGCAGAGTTGGATACCTATTTTGGGGGCTCCGCGCAGCCAACCAGCGGGCAATTGGGGACCGCTATGGCCGCCTAAGTACCTGCTCGGCGGAAATCGTATCCAACCTTTGGATGTCAACCTCCCGTACCCGACGACGACATCATCAAGCAATCCGGACACCCGCAAAAGGAAATCATGCAGGACGTCTACAAGCGCGGAGGAGCGGCCGTATCGGAACGCTCGCACGCCACGCGGCAAAAGCACCGTGAGCTTCCCAGGTCGGGGAGCATGGTTTAATGTTGCTCAGTCCCGTGACGAACTCTGAATTTCGAACTTCAGACGTTTTCCACGACGGTCAGTTTATGCCTTATGCTAGGTCGTCTGCTTACGGTAACGCTACCGTAATCAAAACCAAAGGGGCCCGTGTTTGTTGAGTTTTTGGCGCGCCTGAAGAGATTCGAACTCCTGACCCCTAGATTCGTAGTCTGGGCCCGACCATTGAAATCATTGAGGTCCGTTACCGTAAGACCATCCACAAACCCCAGAAACGCAGGCTAGAAGGCGATAATCGCCGGCGCCTTTACCTTAGCCGGGGAACGTGAAGCGCGAAGATCGAGTGGTCGACGAACGGCCGCTTCGCGCCAGAAGCGGCCTCTCAGTCGATATCGCAACGTTCCAGCCTTGCCTTCCGGTACCTACAACAGCGTAACCGTGAACCACCGGTCTCGCGCGTGACCCGCAATCTTGCGATTACTGGTTCGCTCGCCTAAGGCGGGCGGCGCATCGAGCGCGCTCGGGATTTGCTATTAAATTCCGACAAAACCCTTGTGGAGATTGCCAAGGCTTGGGTTCTCCGGTCAGAGCCATCTCACGCGAGCATTCGGTCAAATCGTCGGCACCAGTCCCGGATTGTGGCGCCGCGCAAGGCGGACCTAGCGCGTTAGGATGATCCGGCATGTTCAAAACTCTCGAACGTCACAAGTCCGGCTGCCGCGACGCAACGACCACGACGTCATTGGGCGCGGTCGAGTTCAAAACGATGGAGTTCCCATCTGCATGTGGAGCAGATAAGGCGCACAACGGAGGTTTTGAGGGCACACCTTTCCCCCTCGCAACATGCTGACTATGCGGCAATATCAGGTCCACACCGACCGGACTCGCTGTGCACACCATTGATCTAGGACCGCGCAGCAATAAGTTGCTCGCGCCGCGTCCACGAAGACTTCCAACTCATAATTCCGCAGGGGCTACGCCGCCGATCCGAGGATCTCTGCCGTGATCCCGCGATCGCGCTGGAGGAATTCCACGGTGTTGCCGTCGGGATCCTCGACGAAAATGGTGCCAATTCCGAAATCAAGCGGTTCATCGGCCGAGGTGATGTCGCGCCGACGCGCTTGATCGACAGTGAGTTGATACGGGCGCAGGCCGTGCGTCAGAAGCAAGCTGGCGATCTCTTCGAGCCGGGCGACCTCCAGGGTGAAGTGCCTCGCCGGGTTGACTCGTTCTAGGTCGGGGCGGGACGGCATCAGGTGAACCGAAAAATGGTCCCCTGCGAAAAGCCAGTTTGGCTTTTGTTCGCAGGGCGTGAGGCCTAGAATTCCGACATAGAACGCCTCTGCGCGGCCCATATTTTGGACAGGAACGCCGATGTGGTGCAGTCCTTTGACAAGCAATTTGTTGCTCCCTCGACGACATCAACTAAGACGAAATTCCCTAATAGGGGATGGTTTGGAAAAATGGAAGCCAGTTCTGCTAACAATCTCCTGAAACAAGAGACAGGTCGCAACCATGATTTGCGTTCGTATCGTAATTCCGCTCTAGCCGCGCGGGCACGATACATGATCCGAAAAACCTTCCCGTTGGCCGTGCCGCTTTACGCCGATTTCGAAACAGAAGGAGCGGTCGTCGCCAAGTGCATTCAGAACACCTATCCGAATGCCAAGATCGGCGTACTGAACGACGTCCATCATCCCCCGAGGAACAACGCCATGAATAGGCATGGCCAATCAGACCGGCTGCTTGTGCGATTACGCAGATGGCCACCGAGGACCGATGCCATTTGCCTCGACGGGCAGATCTAATGCCTCGCCGGTTTAGCTGCATGGCCATGGCAGCGTATCAGCCGCGGAAAAGATCGAGCTAACCTGGCGCCCGGCACATCAAGGCTCTATGCGCCGACTTTCGATATCTTGAACAAGCGACTGGCGTTGCCGAAGGTAATTTTCTCTCGATCGGCTTCCGATAACTGCGCCCTACTCACCAAGCCCACCGGATCGTCATCACCCATGTCGAAAGGAAAGTCGGAACCCACCATCAGCCGCTCAGTGCCAACCATCGCTACCAGCGCCTCGATCAGGTCAGTGCGAAACACGCAAGTATCGAACCATAGCCGCTTCAGATAACTGGATGGAGCCTCTGCGGTCAGGCGTTTCACCTCGGGACGTACCTTCCACGCGTGATCCATGCGACCGGCATAGAATGGATAGAAGCCGCCGCCATGAGCTATCACCAGGTCGAGTTCGGGATGCCGGTCGAGCACGCCGCCGAGAATGAAATGCGAAATGGCGATCGTCTCCTCGATAGGTTGGCCAACGCTGTTGACCATGAAGAATTCGCCAAGCCTCTGGCCATGCGAGAAGCCCAGCGGATGCACGAAGAGTGGCACGCGCAGCTTCGCCAGGCGCGCATAGAGCGGGTCGAAGACCGCATTCGACAGTTCGAGATTTTCGACGCGGGTGTCGATCTGGAAGCCGCGCAGGCCGAGCGTCTCGACCGCATGCACTGCTTCCTCGATAGCTCGGGCGGGAAACCGCATCGGCAGCGTACCCATGCCGGCGAAATGCGCGGTGTCTTCGGCAACCAATGCGGCGACATCCTCATTCTGTACCCGCGACAAGGCCACCTGCAATTCTTCACCGGCCCAGTAGTGCTGCTGCGCCGGTGCCGGCGCGATGACCTGAAAATCGACGCCCATCCGCTGCATCACCTCGCGGCGCGCTACGACGTCGAGCATCAGCCTCTGCAACAGCTTGCCTTGCTCGGCGTCGGTGGCCCGGCTTTCCGGAGACATGTCGCGGCGATAGGGATTGTCCATTGGATCGTGATGGCCGGCGACCAGCGGATCGACGCGCTTGCTGATGGAATGGGTGTGCATATCGACGATGGTCATGCGATCACTTTACTCAATTCAGTTCCGCGGCCGGCGCCAGCCGGTCTTCGTTCATGGCTTTTCTCACTGCACGCCGAGGCGTTGGAATAGCAGATCGGTATGCTGACTCAGTTCCTTCGCATCACCTTGATGCACGATCTGCCCGGTCTCAAGGACGTATACCCGGTTGGCAACGGCCAACGCGCTGTAGAGATTCTGTTCGACCAGCAGGATTGACAGCCCCTCGCGCTTCAGATCAAGAATGATTCCTTCGAGATGCTGCACCATCACTGGCGCCAGGCCTTCGGATGGCTCATCCATCAGGATAAGTTGCGGATCGATCATCAGCGCGCGGCCGACCGCGAGCATGCCGCGCTCGCCACCGGACAATTGTCCGCCGCGGTGATGTCGCCGCTCTGCAAGACGCGGAAAAATCCCAAACACACGGTCGACCGTCCAGCCGTCCTTGGCGCGCGCGCTCTTCAACATGGTAAGATGTTCGGTCACCGTCAGCGACGAAAACAGCCGCCTGCCCTGCGGCACGATCGCGATCTTGCGGTCGGCGATGTCGTGCGGGCGCAGGCCGACCAGACTTTCGGCGCGCCACGTGATCGAACCTGAGCGGATCTGCGGCGGCGTCAGCCCCATGATCGAGCGGATAAAGGTGGTCTTGCCCATGCCGTTGCGGCCAAGCAGCGCGACGATCTCGCCGGCGCCGACGTCGAGGGAGACGCCGCGGACCACGACCGCTTCGCCATAGCCGCTGTGTAGGTCGCGAACCTCAAGCATGACGCGGCTTCCCGAGATACACTTCCTGGACCTTCTTGTTGCGACGGATGCCCTCCGGCGCTTCCTCCACCAGAATGCGTCCTTCAAACATGCAGGTCACGAAGTCGACGAGACCAAGCGCGAGATCCATGTCATGCTCGATCAGCACCACTGTGATGTCTCGATCCAGCGACCGGATGATCTCCGCAACCATTGAGCGCTCCGATGGCGATAGGCCGGCAGCCGGCTCGTCGAGCAGCAGCATTGTTGGGGTCGTGACAAGTGAGAGTGCAATCTCGAGCTGGCGTTGTTCGCCATAGGACAATTCCTTGACCGTGACATCGGCCCGTTCCGCAATGCGGGCCGCGCCGAGCGCAGCAGCGATGCGCGGCGCTTCGACGGAATCCCTATCGGGCCTGCCGAACAGCGAAAATTTGCGCGGCGACAACCCGCGCAAGGCCAGGATCATGTTGTCCTGCACGCTCAGCGTCGGAAACAGATTGGTGATCTGGAAGGTGCGGGAAATGCCGAGCTGCGCGCGGCGATGCGGCGGCAGCTTCGTGATGTCGTGACCATCGAACATGATCCGGCCACTGGTCGGCGGTACCATCCCGGCGATGGCGTTGAACAGCGTGGTCTTGCCGGCGCCGTTGGGGCCGATGATGGCGCGGCGCTGGCCGCGCGGCACGGACAGGCTCACGCCGTCGACCGCACGCAGGGCGTCGAAGGCAACCACAGCATCTGTCAGCGTCAGGATCGGCTCGGGCACGAATACAATTCCCAGCGGAGCATTATCGAGCGAAGTGGATACCGGTTCGCCGTCCGGCAAAGCGATCATTATAGTCGGGACGCGGCTATTGAGCCGCGTCCCGAAATCGGTGATGGATCAGGCCTTCTTGATGCCCTGGAAGTTGCGCGAATAGGGCGGCTGCTTCAGGTAGGTCTCCGGATCGTATTTCCAGAACTGCGAGACGTTCGGATAGGTGGTGACCGGCACGTTCCAGAATTTACCGTCGGCGCGTTTCACGACCTTGCGGATATAGACGTCGTAGATTGGGTTGCCGTAGGCATCGAGCTTGACGGCCTTCCCGAGCGGCGAGCCATCGAGTTCGGTCTTCAATACGGTGTCGATGAAGGCCTCGCGGTCTTCCACCTTGCCACCCATCTTCTTCAGCGCTGCGTCGATCCACATCACGCCGGAATACATCGAGAAACCGTAGAGCGACGGGATCTTGCCGTACTTCGCCTCATACTCCCTGGCGAACTTCTGCGTCACCGGATTGTCAGAACCCTCCGCAAAATGCGCCGGCGACATGATGCCTTCGCATTCCTCGCCAAGCGTCCGGATCACCGACTGGTCGGTGCCGTTCATCGCGGCGAGCAGCGGCGTCTTCGCCTTCAGGCCGAAGCTGGAATACTGCTGGATGAAGCGGGTAGCATCCGCACCGGTCTCCATCGCGAAGATCGCATCGACTTTGAGGTCGGCGATCTGGCCTAGATAGGGGCTGAAGTCCGCCGTGTTGAGCGGATGCCAGAACTGCTGCACGATCTCGCCACCACCTTCGGTGAACACCTGGACGAGCCCGCCGCACTGCTCGTGGCCGAAGGTGTAGTCCTGGCTGATGGTAGCGATCTTCTTGTAACCCTGCTTCAGCGCCCAATCGCCGAGCGGATGGGTGAATTCACTGGCGCTGTACCCGGCGACGCGGATGACGTTCTTGATACGCTGGCGCTGCGTCAGGTCGTCGGCAGCAATAATCGGAATGAAGTAGGGCGTGCCAGTACCCTTGACGTAGTTGGCGACCGCCAATCCGGTGTTGGCGAGCAGATTACCGATCAGCATGTGGCAATTGCCCTGCTCGACCAGGCGGCGTGCTTTCTGCAAGGCGGTGTCGGGGTTGGAGGCGTCGTCCTCGATCACCAATTCGACCTTTCGGCCACCCATCTCGCTCTTGACCTGATCAAGATAGAACTGCACACCCTCGACCATCTCCTTGCCGCCCGACGCGACAACGCCGGTGAGCGGCGCGAGCAGACCGATCTTGATCGGGCCTGCCTGCGCCTGGGCACTGAGCCATGGTCCGACGCCTGCGCCTGCGACGGTTAATGCGGCCGTTGTGTTTTTCAGAAATTGCCTGCGGTCCATTTCGATATCCTTTCGTAAAAGCATTCGATTAACGCACCTTGCGCGTCAGAGTGGCGCGCAGCTTGCCGACGATGCCCTCGGGGGCGAAGATCATGATGAGGATGAAGGTGATGCCGAGCACCATTTGCCAGCGCTCGGTATAGGCGCTGACCACGTTCTCCAGCGCGATGATCGCGGCGGCGCCAACGAACGCGCCAAACAGCGTGCCTACACCGCCGGCGATCATCATCAACACGCCCTCGACCGACTGCGCCAGCGCCACGGTTGACGGGCTGACGAAGTTGTTGAACATCGCATACAGTGCGCCTGCAACTCCGGCAAAGAATCCGGACACGGTGAAGCCGATGAATAAATGTAGCGGCACGTTGTAGCCGAGGCTGCGCATGCGGCTTTCGCTGTCGCGGATGCCGCGCAGCGTCAGACCGAACGGCGAGCGCACGAACCGCCACATCGCAAATGCCACCACTGCGGCGCTGGCAAGCACGGCCCAATAAAACGCGCTGTTGGTCAACAGCACCGCCGGACGAACGTCGCCGCGCATACCGTTTTCGCCACCGGTCACCTGGGTCCAACGCAAGCAGATACCCCAGACGATCATGCCGAGCGCCAATGTCAGCAGCAGGAAGTAGACACCGGAGGTACGCACCGCGAGCAATCCGAAGATCGCCGCAACCACTGTGGCAGCCAACACGCCGGCGGCGAAGGCGACCGCCGGCGGCAGTCCGCCATGGGTCGTGGCGTAGACGACGACATAGGTGGAGACGCCGAAGATCGCGCCATGGCCAAGCGACGTGCGCCCGGCAAAGCCGGCAAGGATATCGATCGACATCGCGAGAATGCCGAAGATCAGCACTTCGGTGGCGAGTCCGACCTGATAATTCGACAGCGCCAGTGGCAAGGCCGCGGCAGCGACAACAATGATGGCGGCGATCAGCGCTGCGCGACCAGTCATCCCGGCGACACGCGAAGGCGTCGGTGTGAGCGGCATCGTCATGCGGCCCGTCCGAACAGACCGAGCGGACGGAATGCCAGCAGCACCGCCATGGGACCGAAAATCACGAAATAGGCCAGTTCCGGAAACATCACCTGGCCGAGCGTGTTGAGCAGGCCGACCAGCAGGCTGCCGACACCAACACCGACCAGGCTGCCGCGCCCGCCGATGATCACCACCGCGAGGCTGAATACCAGGATCTCGGCATCGGCCGACGGATACAGAGACAGAAAGGCGCCGCCCATCAAGCCGCCGAGGCCGGCCAAAGCCGAACCGAGCAAAAATGTGACAAGAAACACGCGGCGGATATTGACCCCTGACGCTTCCACCATCTCGGCATCATCGACGCCGGCGCGAATCAAGGCGCCGAGACGCGTATGATTCAGCAGCAGCCAAAGCGCTGCGAACACCCCGATGCCGGTGACCAACACAAACAAACGATAGGTCGGATAAAATACGCCCAACACACGCAGGCCGCCGCGCAGCGTCTGCGGGATCGGCACCGTAAAACTGTCGCCGCCCCAGATCACCAGGGCCAGATCATTAAGTACGAACGCAAAGCCGAGCGTCAGCAGCACCTGACGCAGCTCGTTGCCTCGTACAAAACGCAGCAAACCCTGGTCGAGCACGAAGCCGATCGCTGCAATGGCAGCCATGGCGCCAATGCCGCCGAGCGCAAAGCTGCCGGTCTTTACTGCGACGGTGAAGCCGATGTAACCGCCGAACAGATACAGCGCGCCATGGGCCAGATTGACGATGCGCAGCAACCCGAATATCAGCGTAAAGCCGCTCGCCACCACAAACAGCAGCGCGGCGAAGGTCAATCCGTTGAGGAGTTGAAAGATACTCATCCCTGATCCGTGACTACGGCGGTTTCGGTCCCACGGAGAGATACCAGTCGAGGATCTGTTCTCCGGTCATGAACGCGACGTCCGGCTTCTTCCGGATGGTTTCGAAGATACGGCGGAAATATTTCAGGCGATGCGGCGCACCCATGATGTAGGGATGCAAAACCAGCGCCATGATCCGGGCGGAATCCGCTGCATCGTCGTAGATTTGTTCGAACTGGTCGATGGCGCGGTCGTAATACTCCGAGGCCTTGTGATGCTGGATCAGCATCATCGCGACGTCATTGCATTCCTGGGTATAGGGCACATTGACGATAGGCTTGGTGGTGGTCTTGAGCCAGACGGGCTGGTCGTCCAGCACCCAGTCGGCGACATAATCGTAACCCTCCTCCTTGAGCAGGTCCGGAGTCTCCCAGGTCTCGGTGAGGCCAGGGCCAAGCCAGCCACGCGGCCGCTTGCCGGTCGCCTTGGCTATCACGTCGGCGGTCTTGCGTATGTCCTCGCTCTCGTTCTCCACCTTCTGCATGTTGCGCTGGGTGAAGCCGTGGCCCATGAACTCCCAATTGCGCGCCATCGCCGCCTCGACGATCGGCGGATAGGCCTCGAGCGCCGAACCGTTGATGGCGAGTACGCCAGGGATCTTGAATTCGTCGAACACCTTGAGGATGCGCCAGAACCCGACGCGGTTGCCGTATTCGTGCCAGGCCCAGTTCGGAATGTCGGGGGTTGGCGAGCCGCCGGCCGGCGGCGTCAGCACGGTGCGCGGCATCGTCTGCCTGGCGTCCCACTCCTCGATGTTGACGATCACCCACACTGCCATCCGCGCGCCGTTCGGCAGCTTCAGCGGCGGACGGGTCGCAATCGGCGAATAAGCAATGCGTTCGGTGGGCAACATGGTCATGCCTCAAGTGGAGCGATGGTGATGGTAAGCGAAGGCAACCCGTCAATATGGGCGGCAATCAGATCGCCCGGCACAACGGGGCCGACTCCCGCCGGGGTGCCAGTATAAATTAGATCGCCTGCGCCGAGCGTGACTTGCTTCGACAGTTGCGCGATCACCTCGGTCACGCTCCAGATCATCTGCCCGATATCGCCGCGCTGGCGCTCGGTGCCGTTCACCGAAAGCGTGATGATGGTGCCCTTGAAATGCCGCGCATCGCGCGCCGGCGCGATGGTGCCGCACGGCGCAGAGGCGTCGAAGCTCTTGCCGACTTCCCACGGCAGACGCTGATCGCGCGCGTCACGCTGACGATCGCGCCGCGTCAGATCGATGCCGACGGCATAGCCCCAGATATGATCGCGCGCGTCGGCAACGGCAATGTCACGCCCGCCGCGGCCGATCGCGATCACCAGTTCCACCTCGAACTGAAAATCGGAGGTGAACGGCGGATAGGGCACCTGCGCGCCATCGGGCACCACGGCATCGCGCGGCTTCTGGAAGAAAAACGGCGGATCGCGTTCGTCGGCTTCCTTCATCTCGCGAATGTGGTCGACATAGTTGCGGCCGACGCAATAGACCCGGCGAACAGGAAAGAAGCCGCCGCCGACGACCGGCACCTCGGTGGCCGGGATCGCTGGCAGCACGCGCTGGACCGCAGCGCTCACGCCTTCGATCCCGGCTGCACGACGGTCTGCCCGTTGTACCAATCGAGAATCTGCTCGCCATTCCAGTGCACGACGCCCTCGAACTTGTTCACGTAGTCGTAGATCGCCTCAAGATACTTGATCCTGAACGGCTGTCCGCTGATGTAAGGGTGGATCGCGAGCGACAGGATCTTCGGCCGATCCCTGCTCTCCTCATACAGCCGGTCGAAGCTGTCGATTGCGCGCTTGAGCATATGATCGCTCTCGTGATGCTGCACCATCATCATCGGAATATCGTTCAACTCCGCCGTATAGGGCAGCGTCACCAGCGGCCCTTTGGCGGTACGGATCACGGTCGGTTCGTCGTCATAGACCCAGTCGCCGATATATTTGACGCCGGCTTCAGCGAGGTATTCGGGGGTCTCCAGCGTCTGGGTCAGGCCGGGTCCGAGCCAGCCAACCGGCCGCTTGCCGGTGAATTTTTCGATCACGCCCATCGAGCGATCGATCATCGCCTTCTGGTCCGGCTCCTTGTGGATCGGCCCCTGCTCATAGGCGTGGCCCATGAATTCCCAGTTGGCATCCTTGGCCTGTTGCGCCACGCGCGGATAATCCTCGCAGACCCGCGCGTTGATCGAGAGGGTCGGCGCGATCCCGAGTTTCCTGTAGAGATCGAAGAAACGCCACACCCCAACGCGCATGCCGTATTCGTGCCAGCTCCAGTTCGGCACATCCGGCAGCAGCGGAATTCCTGTAGGCGCCGGCAGTACCTGCCGTGCCATCGGCTTACCGATGTCCCAGACTTCCAGATTGACGATGGTCCATATCACGATGCGGGCGCCGCCCGGCAGCTTCAGCGCCGGACGGTCGACGATGGCGGAATAATCGCAGCGGTCGCGCGGGATCATAGGGGTGGTCATAGGAAGTTACTCTTCGGTCGGTTGGTAATCTGAGCGGTCATGCAGCACTGTTCCGTCGCGGGGCAAGCCCGTCGGGCGCCATCACCGCGTCAGTGTCCATCACAAGGCCGAAGGCGGTCTTGATGCAGGCGAGGCCGGCAGCGTGCAACTCGGGGCCGTCCATACTGTCGACGCAGTCCTCGACCACGATCACCGCATAATCGCGGACATTGGCCGCGGCCGTTGTCGCCAGCACGCAGGAATTGGTATTCACGCCGGTGATCAGAAGCGTGTTGATGCCGTGCGAGCGCAGCAGGAAATCGAGATCGGTGCCGAGGAAACAGTCGTACCGTTTCTTGGTGTTGACGACGAAATCACGGGGATCTAGCAGCTGCGGCATTACCGTGCAGCCGGGTCCACCGATGATGTTGTGACGCATCACGTTCTTGCGGGTGGCGGTCGGGTCTTCGGCGCGGGTCCGCCAGAACGGATTGGCGCGAATTTCGTCGGCGTCGCGATAGGATGTCACCTGATGGACGATCGGAATATCGACGCTGCGGCACCAGTCGAACAGCCGCTTGTTGGCGGCGATGATGCGGGTCGCGACCTCGGGCGTGGTCGGCATGGTCGCCACCGCCATATCGAGATGACCGCGATGCAGATCGATCGCGACCACAGCGGCCCTGGGATGAACGACACCGAGATTCATTTCGCGCCTCATATCAAGGAATTGATGGATGTTCTCAACAAAGCACGCTGATCGATTCCAAAGCGATCGGCGAGCCAATCGGCCAGCACTTCCTGGCCGATGGTTGGATTGTCATGCTGGCAGTGCTCGGCGCCGGTTTCTTCGGGGTCGAGCACCCGCATCGTCGCGTCAACGCCGTGCGCCCTGGCATAATCGTAGGTGCTGCGCGCCGCGGTCACCGTCAGCACATCGTGGCCGCCGTGCAGCACCAGATAGGGACAAGCCATGTGTTCGAGATGCCCCTTCAGCGTGAACGGCTTCATCAGCGTGTGTGCCTCGGCCATCGTTTTCGCGCCGAACACCCAGCGGATGTGCATGGCAAGACCGAAGTCGTCGCCTTTGGTGCCCCACATGTCGTGCACCGACCAAATCGCGCCATGCGAAATAGCTGCCGCCAATCGTGGCTCGTAACACGCCGCGCGCGCCGCGTAGTAGCCTCCGAGACTCGATCCGCACACGGCGATGCGTAACTCATCAACGTCGGGACGCTGCTCGAGCCAGTCGATGCATTTGCCGATTGGTACTTCGCTATCCGCGCGGGTGACGATCTTGTGGCGACGCAGCGTGCCGCCCTGTCCAGGCCCATCGATCATCAGCACCGAGATGCCGCGCTGCAGGCAGCCATGAGCCTGCATGAACCACATCTCGTCCTTAATGGAATCGAGCCCGCCCATGCAGATCAGCACTGGCAATTTGTCGCCGGGAAACGGCGCGCGAATGAAATAGCCGCAGATCGGCTTGCCCGGCTCATAGGGAATCTCGACCACCTCACCGGGCGGATTGAGGTGACCGATGAACTTGTGAGAGCAGCCTTCCATCTTTTCGAAAGTGGGAAGCCTGCGCGGATCGTCAGGTTCAAGATGGAATTCAGCCTGCCGGTAATAATCTGCCGCGCGCAGGAAGCAGTTCATCGCAGTGCGGATGTGACCGGACTTCTCTTCCGTGAGCCCGCGACCCCAGTTGCGGTCGGCAATTCGCATCCACTCGGCGTGCCAGCTTTCCAGATCGCCCGGGGTCATCCGCGATCCCGCCTGCATTACCTCGCTGACGCTGCCACCCCCTTCCTGGGTTTCGCCCAAGCCGCGACGGAATTGATAAGCCAGCCAGGGATGTTCCGGCCAATGATGCCAGCCAAATGGCTCGTAGTGCGGACCGCGATCAGCAGTGATCTGCTCGATGGCGCTTTCACTTATGTTGGGATTCGCCGTCGCCATCGGACCTACGCCATTTTCACCATCGTTGGACGATCCATGGTTCTTTGAAGTCAGTGCCGAGTCAATGAAAATTACATACACTTTAGCCGCTGCATATCATTTCCGCGCCATTGCCCAGCATCTAGGCACGATAATTTGCAGCCAAATATGGATTTTTCAGCGAGCATGTGGTCGAATGCTGCGGCAGGATTCTAAAGTGTACTCACCTCGAGGTAGCCCACTCAATGGCCGACCAAGCTGTTCTCGAGCCAACCGGCGGATCGCGCGCTGGCAATCGAGCCCTCTCGGTGATGGACCAGATCCGGGAAGCCGTTCTGAACGGCTCGGTGGCTGCCGGCGAGCGGCTCAACGAGGTCAGGCTCAGCCGGGCGCTGGCGGTCTCGCGCACGCCGGTGCGCGCAGCATTGCAAGCGCTCGCGGGCGAAGGATTGCTGGATTACGCGCCCAATCGCGGCTTCACCGTCCGCGAATTTCCGCTCGATGCCATTGTCGATGCCTACGAGATCCGCGCCTCGCTCGAAGGAGTTGCTGCGCGGTTTGCCGCAGAACGCGGGCTCAGTCCGGACGAAAAGGCGACGATCGAGCGCAGCCTCCGCGCCGGCGACAGATTGCTGGAGCGCGGCTCGTTCGAAACCGGCGACCTCACAATCTATCGCGACATAAATGGCGACTTCCACGACACACTGCTCGCCGCCGCGCGCAACCGGATGCTGGCCGAGATGATCCGGATCTGCCATCACGTGCCGGTGTCGTCGAGCCGCAACATCGTTGCCTTCGAGCATCGCGACGTTCGCCGCCGCCACGACGATCATCATCGGATCTATGAGGCAATCATTGCCCGCGAGCCGTGGCGGGCGGAGATGTTGATGCGCGAGCACGTCTCGAGCGTGAAGGCATCGCTGGTCAAATCCATGACCGAGCGCAGCAGGGACAATGACGCCGACGCTACATCTGCCGGCCGGCTCCTGGTCAAATAGGCAACAGACAGGCGAAGGTGGCACTTTGTTTGCATGCAAAGGATAACCGATCAGGAAAAGGGATGCAGATGCTTCAAAATTCATTCAAGAGCGCGATCGTCGGCGCGGCGGTCATCTGCCTGTCCGCGGGCGTGGCACGTGAATCGAAGGCCGACGCTGCGAGTTGCGCATCACCCATCCCTCTTGGTCTGACCACCGCCCTCACCGGCAATCTGGCGTTGCTCGGTACGCAGGCCCGCAACGGCGTCGAATTCGCTGTCGATGAAATCAATGCCAATGGGGGGATTGCCGGCAAGAAACTCGCCCTGACGACGGAAGACACCGGTGCATCCAGCACCGACGCACTCAACGCGATGAATCGTATACTCGAGGGCAAGCCGCTGATTATCTTTGGATCGATGATCAGCCCGCATATTTTCGCGCAGACCGTGGGTGTCACCAAATCGGAGACGCCGTTTCTTGTCGGCGCCACAAATGCCAAGGTCACTGCGCAAGGCAGCAAGTGGCTGTTCCGGACCCATGTCCATGACGGCCAGCTGGCCGATCTCATTCCCGAATATCTGGTGAAATCGCTCGGGAAGACCAAGCCCGGCATCATGGCCGTGGCAGACGACTACGGCCTTGGTGCTTCCAAGGGCATTCAGGCCGCGCTCGCCAAACTCAACGCGACGCCGGCGGCGGTGACATCATATGCCCCGTCCGACAAGGACATGAGCGCGCAGCTTCTGGAAATCAAGGACAAGGGAGCGGACAGCCTGATCCTGTTCGGCCGACCCGCCGACGTGACGCTCGTGATCAAGCAGATGAACGATCTCGGCATCAAGCTGACGACGATCGGAAACGCCAGCATGGTTGCGCAGACAACGCTCAATAATCTGTCGGCGGCAGAGGCCGACGGCGGCTATGCCATCGGCGGCATGATTCCGCAAACATCGACCGACACCAAAATCCTGGATTGGGCGAAACGAGTGCAGGAAAAATACAAGGTACCGGCAGACAATTTTACCGTCTCGTACTACGACACCGTCTATATGCTGAAATCGATCATCGAAAAAGTCGGCTGCGACAAGCCGGCGATACGTGACGCATTGGCGGCCACCAAAGACTGGAAAGGCATGTTGATTTACTACCAAGCGGACGCGCGGGGCGACCTCGCACACACGCTCGGCATCTACCGCAACAAAGGCAAGACACCGGAGCTTGCCGGGCCGATTAAGGAAAGCGGATTCTAAATCCTTCATGGGCCAGCTCGTCATCAACGGTCTTGCACTCGGGAGCATCTACGCTCTCGTCGCCCTAGGCCTGCTGCTGATTTTCAACACCGTTCAGATCGTCAATTTCGCCCAGGGACAGCTCCTGATGCTGGGGGCGTTCATTGGGATCAGCAGCGCTGTGACGCATGAATTGCCGGTCGCGATAGCATGGATCATCACTATGGTGGCAATGGCCTTCGTCGGCATCGTCTTCATGGTTCTGGTTTATTTTCCGCTCCGCCGGCGACCGCCCTTTCTGGTGATCCTGACGACGATCGCCATGGGTATCGTTCTGGAGAACCTCACGCTGATCATCTGGGGACCATTGCCGGTGTCGATGCCCTCCCCGGTCCACGGCGCCCCACTACGATTTTCCGGCGTCGTCATTTCCATGCATCAGATTTTCATCTTCGTGACACTAGCGGTAATCCTGCTGCTGCAATTCCTGCTGCTTACAAAGACGCGGTTCGGCATCTTGATGCAGGCTACCGCGCAGGACCTGCACACGGCCCGCCTGGTCGGAATTCCCGTCAACCGTACCATTGCAGTGGCCTTCGCGCTCGGTGCGATGCTTTCCGGCGTGGCCGGCCTGCTGGTGGCGCCGATATTCCTCGCCGAACCCACCATGGGGGGCAGCTTGGGCCTGAAGGGATTTGTCGTCAGCGTCATCGGCGGCTTCGGCAACCTGCCGGGGGCCGTCATCGGCGGGCTCTTTCTCGGGTTGATCGAGACTTTCGGCGCTCGCTACATCTCGTCAAATTTTCGCGACGCCTATGCCTTCATCGTCATGATCGCCGTGCTGGTCGCATGGCCGCGTGGCCTGTTCGGCGAAAAGAGCAGCGAGAAGGTGTAAGTTGAAGACCTCGCGCTTGAAGACTCGGATCGCCCTCGCGCTGTTCGCCATTGCCGTGCTGACGATTCCGTTGGCGGCCCGTGATGGCTACATCATCCAACTGCTCAACATCGCCATGCTTAACGCGATCGTGGTGCTCGGTCTGAATTTCGCGACCGGCTGGACTGGCCAGATCAACTTCGGCCAGGCGGCCTTTTATGGGCTCGGCGCCTATACCACTGCCATTGCCACCAAGGCCGGTCTGCCCTGGATCTCAACACCGTTCCTTGCGGTGGCGGTCGTGGTCGCCGCAAGCCTCGTACTCGGCCTGCCGACGCTGCGTCTGCGAACCTACTATCTCGCCATGACCACGATCGGCTTCGGCGAAATCGTACGGCTGATCATCGTGCATTGGGAGCCGGTCACGGGTGGCACCTCGGGCTTGCGAGCGATACCTGGCATCAGCCTGTTCGGCTTCGGTCCGCAAGGACAGATTCAGCACTATTACGTGTTGATCGCCGTACTGGCGGTCGCTGTGCTGGTTGCGGTGCGGATCAGGCATTCGGCGCTCGGCCGCGCCATGATTGCGACAAAGGATTCCGAGATTGCTGCCGAACAGAGCGGCGTCGACACCACACGAACCAAGCTGCTCGCCTTCATCATAGGCGCGATCTATGCCGGCCTGGCCGGCTGCCTGTATGCGTCCTCCATCCGTTTCATCAGCCCCGACAGCTTCTCCGGAATCCAGGCCGTCCTACTCATGACGATGCTGATCGTTGGCGGCATGGGCTCGATTGCCGGCTGTATCATCGGCGCGGCGGCGCTGACCCTTTTGCCGGAGGCTCTGCGGTTTCTCGGACAATGGTACCTGGTGCTCTATGGTCTCGGCGTTATCGTCGTTATCGTCCTGGCTCCCGGCGGTCTCGCATCCATTGCCTCCACGATCCGGCTTCGCCTTGCGGGGGCGCGATGAGCGACCGCCCGATCCTCACCGCGCGTGGCGTGACCAAACGGTTCGGTGGCCTTGTCGCGCTGGATGGCGTCGATCTCGATATTCCGCGCGGCGTTGTCCAGGCGATCATCGGACCGAACGGCTCCGGCAAGACCACACTGCTCAATGCGCTCAGCGGCGCCTCGCATGCCGATGCCGGTTCGATTCAAATCGACGGCCGGGAGCTGTTCAGACTTAAGCCACATCGAATCGCACGGCTTGGGCTTGCCCGTACATTTCAGACCATCCGGATTTTCAATAACCTGAGCGTGATCGAAAACGTCAAGGTTGCCGGCGCGTGCAACACGCCAATATCCCTGTTTGGCATCGTCACAGAGGATGCCCGTCAAAAGCAAAATGAAGCGGAGATCGAGTACCGCGCGCGCGCGGCGCTGGAGGTCGTCGGCCTCGGCGGCCGTGCCAATGATCGGGCTGCACAACTGCCTTACGCCCAGCAACGATTGCTGGAGATTGCGCGAGCGCTCGCGTCGAAACCTGACGTGTTGCTGCTCGATGAACCGGCGGCCGGCATGAACATGACCGAAAGCATGAAACTGCTTGGTACGATCGCGGACTTGAAAACCAGCGGCATAACGATCCTGCTGGTCGAGCACAATGTGCGCCTGGTGATGGGCATCAGCGACCGCGTGGTGGTGCTGGATTTCGGCAAGAAGATTGCAGAAGGCACGCCAGAGGAGGTGCAGCGTAATCCGAGGGTTATCGAGGCCTATTTGGGCAGGCGGCACCGGCATGCTTAAGGTCGAAAACCTCAGGGTTTCCTATGGCCATATTGAAGTGCTGAAGGGCATTTCCTTTGATGTCGATCCGGGCGAAATCGTGGCCCTGATCGGCGGTAACGGTGCCGGCAAGACCACGACGCTGAGTACTATTTCCGGTCTGCTCCGGCCGACCTCGGGCAAAATTACCTGGAAAGGCGAGACGATAAATAGCGCGGCCGTGGAGAACATCGTCAGCGCCGGCGTCGCCCATTGCCCTGAAGGTCGTCGTATCTTTCCCGGCCTCACGGTGCGCGAGAATCTGATCACAGGCACGGCATCGCGCTCTTACAGGAAATCTGAAATCGAGGCCGATCTGGCGCTGGTGCTCGACCTGTTTCCGCGCCTGAAGGAGCGTTTCACGCAGGGCGGTTGGTCGCTTTCCGGCGGCGAACAGCAGATGCTGGCCATCGGCCGCGCGCTGATGAGCCGCCCCAGCCTGCTGATGCTGGACGAACCATCGCTCGGATTGGCACCCATTGTGATTGAACAGGTATTTGACAAGATCCTGGAACTCAACAAGCGTACCGGCCTCAGCGTCCTTCTGGTAGAGCAAAATTCGGCGATGGCGCTCGATATTTCCGCGCGCGCCTTCGTGATGGAGACCGGCACAATCACACTGTCCGGGCCATCAGCAGCCCTTGCCGACGATCCGCGGATTCGCGAGGCATATCTTGGGGGCTAACTCTTGCAGCGGTTGGATCGGATGAGATCAACAACAACTGCCTCGCCTGCCACTCGGCCGACCATGTATTGAACCAGCCTTCGCTGTCCCGGGCGGCCTGGCAAGAATTCGTCAACAAGATGATCACCGCCTACAAGGCTCCTGTCAGCCCTGACGACGCTAAAGCGATCGCGGACTATTTGGTCCGCACCAAAGGCGCTTCATAGATCCGTTAACACAAAGCTCGCAGCGATCGCATTCTCGCGCCGCAAACTTCAACGAAATGAAATCAGCCCGCCATGACGAAACTTGAAATAAGTGTTGGAATATTAGCCACGGTGTTCTGTTTTTCAGTCAGGGCATAGACCGTCAACGTAATGCCCCTTGATCAAGCCGGAGCCCAGACGGTTCTGCAACCAGCGAGGGAGAGCGCGCAGCAGCGGAATGCGCCCTCGGCAATCGTCGTTGCCGCGTTCCAACGAAGCTAGTTGACCAATTGCGTGGCAAGAAAATCTTGCTGCACTTGTCGCGTCGGACTGAACCGGCCTGCATCAAGATTGTAACCATTGGTGCAGAGGTTGCGTTTAGCCTTGAGACCACTGACGAAACGATTGCCGCCGCACGCCACGCAGACGCGCTTGAACACCTGCAGCGCCTTTTCGATCTGACCGCAGGCCTGCCAATCACGCTGTCCCATCGCGACATGGTCGCGTTGGCTGGCGCGGTCTATCATATCTATGTCTGGGTCCACGAAGACAATCCCGGAGAGCCGGGAAGATGGGCATGGCACAAGGACTTTCACGGGCCATCCTTGAAGGTCGCATAAAAGACGCGCCGCCAGCTACGCTCAAGGTCAATGATAGCGATGCCGCGCTTGTTCTATTCGGCACTGGCGATTTAACAGCTGCGATTGATGCACTGCCGGTCGGTCAGCATGACGGATTAGAAGCACGGTTTGGCCTTTTGGCAGATTGGGCTCTGATCCAACACCGCGTTCACTTTGCCTCCGACAATCGGAAGCACTTCCTGAAACTTGTCGGCGCGGCATCATTGGACGCCGCGTGGCAGTTACGCCGCAACGCTGAGGGCGACTAGCCCCACACCCGAAAGTAAGTGATCAGCGCAAGAATGGCGAAGCCGCCGATTGCGACGACGACGCCGGACCCCATGATGATTGGTTCATGGAGCGGGATAGCGTCGAGGGAGAGCTTTCCAAGCATTAGTCATTCCTCCTCGAGACCAGTCCTTGAGCCGTGCAGATCGGGTCGTTGATCGCCATCGTCGGCATTTGCCCCGCCATGAATTGATCGACGGTGCTGTCGAAGAGCCCGGGCGCGACTTTCGCGTGCGTCGTCACGGGCGTTTTGATGCTCGGCTCCTCAAGCAACTTGTAGGTCGCCTGGTCGAGGATCACCGGCGCGCTTTTGGCCTGCCGGAGCGAGGCGTCGAACTGTTCTCGCGGCATCGCGACGGTGTCGAAATGCATGTCCGAGAATCCGGGGCCGCTGAACGCCGAGGAGCGGCCGGGATAGGTGCCAGCCTCATCGGCGATGAGGTGCAGTAGGGTCTGCATCCCGGCCATCGCGTAGATCTGGCTGCCGAGCTGAGGGATGAAGAAGGAGTTCATGATCGACTCGGAGGTGAGCCGGAAGTTGATCGGTGTTCTGACGGGAATGGCGAGATGGTTGACGGTCGCGACGCCGTAATCCGGGTAGATGAACAGCCACTTCCAGTTGAGCGCGACGACTTCGACGTTGACCGGCGCGACGTCCGACTCGAGCGGCCGGTAGGGATCGAGCGAATGGGTCGTCTTCCAGACGAGCACAGCAAGAAACGCGACGATGACGCAGGGGATCGACCAGACGACAGCCTCGATCCGCGTCGAGTGTGCCCATTTGGGCGCGTAGGTCGCTTTGGTATTGGACTCGCGGTAGTGCCACGCGAACACGACCGTCAGCACCATGACGGGAATGACGACCAGCAGCATCAGGCCGAGCGCGATCAGGATCAGATCTTTCTCCTGTGTGCCGATCGACCCTTGGGATTCATCAACTCCAGTTGATCGCAGCCGGCGAGGGGCAGCAGCAGGAAGGGAAGTGCAACTCTGGCTGCAGCCGACGGAACCTTACTGAACATGGCGCCTCCTCCGGATGTCGCAGCCAAGAGTCGCCGGCAGCACGGGGGCGAGGTGATGCGAGCGAAAGGCCGTTTGCGGCCTTGTTTCAGTGCATGTGTTTTTACCTCGGCGTGAGGCAACGATGATCGGTGGCGCCAACAACTCACTATCCTCTTGAAACAGTGGCTCCGCGGTCGCACAGCGCCTTGTATGGCTTAGCCCGTCAATTTGTTGGCGACAGATCGTGCTTCACGTATCCTTGTTAAGCATACAATTGGATCGCTGAAATTTGCCTGATCCACCGGCTCTGCTCAGCCGGGTTTGTCCGCCCCCAAACCGATGACAGGCTGGCCTGACAGAAATGACAAGGTTTTCGCGGGCTTGGTGGCGATCGGATTCGCCGGCCGAAATCAGTGCGGGTCACGGACCATGTCTGGGGACCGCAGCAAGAATCACAAAGATGCTAATTGCAATGTACGGTTATTAAGCATACACTACGATGAGCGTATGGCTCTGCGGCTTGGGAGCCACGTCCATGGGTGGACGTTCGGATGCGAATGGATCGTGAGCGATGGATTTCAATAGGCGGTTTCGGGATCTCATTGCCGACATGAAGCTGGACGGCCGTTATCGGACGTTCATCGAACTGGAGCGCCTCGCAGACGAATTCCCGACGGCTCTGTGGCATCGCCCCGACGGGGGAACGCAGCGCGTTACGGTCTGGTGTAGCAACGACTATCTCGGCATGGGCCAGCACCCCGACGTCCTCGCCGCCATGCACAACACACTCGACCTTTCCGGCGCCGGCACCGGGGGGACGCGCAATATCTCCGGTACCAACCGCCAGCATGTGGCGCTCGAAACCGAGCTCGCCGATCTCCACGGCAAGGAGGCAGCGCTGATCTTCACGTCAGGGTGGATTTCGAATCTCGCGGCGCTCGGCTCGCTGGGGCGGCTGATGCCCGACTGTGCGGTCTTCTCTGATGCGCTCAATCACAATTCAATGATCGAGGGCATCCGCCGCTCTGGCGCGGAGCGGTTCATCTTCCGGCATAACGACGTCTCGCATCTGGACGATCTGATGAGCGGCGTCGACGCCGCGCGTCCGAAAATCGTCGCTTTCGAGAGCGTCTACAGCATGGACGGCGACGTGGCGCCGATCGCCGCCATGTGCGACGTAGCCGAGAAGCATGGGGCGATCACCTATCTCGACGAGGTCCACGCTGTGGGCCTCTACGGAGCGCGCGGCGGCGGGATCGCCGAGCGCGAGGGCGTCGCCCACCGTCTGACACTGATCGAAGGTACGCTCGCCAAAGCCTTCGGTGCGATGGGCGGCTATGTCGCCGGTCCCGCACTCATAATCGACGTCATCCGCAGCCTCGCCGACAGCTTCATCTTCACGACGTCGCTCTGCCCCCACCTAGCCGCGGGGGCGGTCGCCGCCATTCAGTACGTGAAGGCGCATCCCGAGGATCGTGCGCGGCAGGCGGAGAATGCGGCGCGGTTGAAGGCGATGCTCAAGGGTGCCGGCTTGCCGGTTCTCGACACGCCGAGCCACATCCTGCCGGTGATCGTGGGAGATGCGCATCTGTGCCGGCGCATCAGTGAATTGCTGCTGGTTGACCACTGCATCTACGTCCAGCCGATCAACTACCCCATGGTTGCGCGCGGCCAGGAGCGGCTGCGCATCACACCGACTCCGTTCCACACCGAAACGCATATGCGCGACCTCGTCGGGGCGCTGGTTAATGTTGGGCGTGACCTCGGATGGGCCGCGGCGCGCCAAGCTGCCTGACAATTGCCGACCTGAAGAGATCGCGCATGGCAGAGAGCATCATTACCGCAAATCGAATGCGTAAAGGAGCGAACATGACGAGACTGCCTCTTCGAACAATTGATGATGCCCCGGCAGCCTCCAAGGAACTGCTCATTTCCGCGGAGAAGCGGAACGGCTTTCTGCCCAACCTGTTGCGCATCCTCGCCAACGCGCCGGTCGCGCTGGAGACCTATTTGACGGTTTCGGGCCTCAACGCCCGCGCCTCCCTCTCGGTCGCCGAGCGAGAGGTCGTTCAGCTCACAGCAGCCGCGACGCATGGCTGCGGGTTCTGTGTCGCTGGCCACACAGCCGCTGCCTACAAGCAGGCCGGCCTCGACCAAGGGACGGTTGAGGCGCTGCGCAACCTCGCTCATGTGCCAAACGAGCGTCTGGAAGCCCTCGCTCGCTTCACGAAGGCGGTAATCGCCACGCGGGGTGCCGTCAGCGATGCGGAGCTTGAGGTCTTCAAGGCTGCCGGCTTCAGCGACCAGGCTGCATTGGAAGTGGTGCTCGGTGTCAGCCTCGCGACGTTGTGCAACTTCGCTAACAATCTCGGCGGGGCGCCACTCAATCCGCAATTTGAACCTTATCGCTGGGACGGCGCGCGCGCTGCAGCGGTGGAATGAGCATCGCGCCCGCGCCGCTGGCTTCTGAACTCTCCGTCTGGCTCGAGGCAAATGCCGGAAGCCTCGATGCGGACGCTGCCCTGGCCGCTGAGGTACTGCCGCGCCTCGGGGCCGGCGGCGCGCTCGGCGCGGGCATTGCGACAGAGCTTGGCGGCAGTAGAGGTGATGTGACGGATGGTGTCGAGGTCATCGCCGCCGTGTCCGCGCGTTCATTGGCCGCCGGCTTCGTGCTCTGGGGACATCGTAGTTACATCGAATATCTGCTGCAAAGCCCCAATGCGGCGCTACGCGAGAAGTTGCTGCCGGATCTCCTCGCCGGGCGCGTCGCCGGCGCCACAGGTCTCTCCAACGCAATGAAGTTCCTCTCAGGCATCGAGGAACTGCAGGTAAGCGCACGCGTGGGGCCGAACAGCCTGATACTCGACGGAAAGCTTCCGTGGGTCACCAACCTGCGCCCCCAGGGCTTCCATGCGGCCGCCGCAGTGGCGCGAGAAAACGGGCGCGGCGCTTTCATAGCTTCGCTGGCACATGATGATCCCGGTCTCACTCGCTCTGCCGACCTCGACCTGATAGCGCTGCGTGCGACCAACACGGCGGCTGTCGCAATCTCCAGCGTAAGGATCGATACCGGGCGTATCATTCACCCCGACGCCAATACGTGGTTGTCGGTGATACGTCCAGCTTTCCTTGGCTTGCAATGCGGCATGTCGATCGGCCTTGCACGTCGCGCGCTCAAAGAGGCGCGCGGCAGTCTCGGCGCGGGGCGTCACGCGCTGTCCGAGTCGGTCGCGAGTCTCGCAGCGGCGCTGGCCGAGCACGAGCACAATCTTCGGGAGGGACTCCGCTCCGGCATTTTCCAGAGTAAGCCGGACGCGCTGTTTAAAATCCGCATCGCCCTGGCCGACATCGTAGCGGAAGCTGTGAGGCTCGAACTTCAGGGTGCAGGCGGTCGGGCCTATCTCACGGTACCCGGCGCCGGCTTCGCCCGGCGCTGGCGGGAGGCGGCCTTCATTCCGGTCGTCACGCCGAGCGTGATCCAGCTTAAGACCGCGCTCGCCGCCCTCCGCTCCAGCGCGGCATGACCACTCGCGGCCCCGTACTCACAGCGCACGGCATCGAAGATGCGCTACCCCGCGGCGCTGGAGCGGCTCTTGTCATCCAAATCACCAACGGTGGAAGTGGCGACAAATCAGCGATCCATGCGCGCGGTGACAGGAACGCGTGCCGGTAGTTCTGACCGAAACAAGGCCAGCGCCAGGACGCCGAGGATCAATTCCGCGCTCGCAAAGATTGAGAATGCGGGCACAAAACCGAATTGGAGCAGCGCGCCGAACCCCAGGCTTCCCAGGCCGAAGCCCACAAAAAGGGTGAAGACGTTCAGCCCCATGGCCTGACCGGCGCGCTTTCCTCCGAGAGCCGTAACGATGCCACCGAAGAGCGGTTGCGTCATGTCGTAACCAAGCGACAGAACCAGGGCGACAAGGGGCACGAGGGTGGCGGGCGGGTTCAACGCCAGTGCGACGGCTGCGGCGCCACTGAGCAGGAGACCGACCGGAATCAGGCGCGCGCGACCCCAGCGGTCGGCCAGGCGACCGATGACAGGACCGAGGAGGAAGCCCGGAATGCCGTAGCCGAGCAATGCCAGTCCGATTGCTGCCCGGCCAAGCCCATGCTTCCGTTCGAGATAGAGTCCCAGCCAGGTGAAGACGCCGGAGTGGAATATCGAGTTGAGGAGCACATAGAGATAGGTCCGGGCTCCGCGAAAGCTGCGCAGGAGTTGGTTGTAGCCCGTTGCGAGATCGCGGAGTGAGCTGGGCATCGGTTGGACGGCGGCGGCAATGAAACGTCGGCTCGGATAGAGAACCAGAAGCAGAACAATCGCCGCGGCGCCGACGGTCAGGAAAAGCCCGCGCCAGCCAATCACAGGCACGAGCATGGCGCCCAGCGGCGAACCGAAGGCCATACCGCCGGCCATAGCGCCGAACAGCCAGCCGAGTGCCCTGCCGCGCTGCTCATAGGGATAGAGTCGCCCGACAAGCGCAAGCGCCAGTGGAACGACTCCGCTTGCTCCGATTCCGGTGACAATCCTGAATAGGGTGAGCTGCTCGACGCTTTGCGCCGTTGCGGTCAGCATCGTGAGGACAGAGAAGGCCGCGAGCGATGCGAACATCACTCGCTGGATACCGATCCGATCCGCGATAAGGCCGTAGATCAGGGTCGAGATGCCGTAAGGGATGAGGTAGGCCGGCACGATCAGTCCGGTGGCTTCCTCGGGCGCCTGCAGCACCGTCGAAAGCAGAGGAATGATCGGGGCGACCATGTAGCCCTGAAAGAAGATGATGAACGTCGCCAGCGCGAGCAGGCGGAGAAGCCGCTCGCGCTCAAGTGTTGCGTTCGTGGTCGGCAGCGGTTGTGCGAGTTCGGTCATGCTAGGTCTCCCACGCAGTCGGAGCGGTGGCTGGCGTCGGCGACAAGAGCGAACCGGAGGGCCGACTGGACTTCCTCGTGTCGGTTCGTGCTCAGCGGTGTGAGCGGCAGGCGATAGAAGGGCGAGAGCTTGCCCATCTGTGCGAGCGCCCATTTCACGGGAATGGGATTTGCCTCGACGAACATGGCCGCATGGAGGGGCGCGATCCGGAGGCTGATCTCACGAACCGTTTTGATGTCGCCGGTTCGGGCTGCCGCGCAGAGGCGCGCCATCGTTGCCGGAAGGACATTCGCTGTAACGGAGATGTTGCCCTGTGCGCCCAGCAGCATGAGAGCTGCGGCCGTCGGGTCGTCGCCGCTATAGAGCGCAAATCCGACGGGCAGCGCACGTATGAGGGAAATGCCGCGGCCGATGTCGCCCGTCGCGTCCTTTAGCCCGGCGATGTTGGGAATCTGCGCGAGGCGTAAAATGGTCTCATTGGCAAGGTCGGCGATCGTCCGCCCAGGCACGTTGTAGAGGATCAGCGGAATGTCGACCGCGTCGGCGATAGCCTTGAAGTGTGCGAAGAGGCCCTCCTGGGTCGGCTTGTTGTAGTACGGAACGACTGACAGAGCCGCATCGGCTCCGGCCGTGCGTGCAAACCGGGTCAGTTCGATCGCTTTGCTGGTGGAGTTCGCGCCGGTGCCGGCGATGATCGGAAGGCGGCCTTGCGCATGGTCGACGGCCGCGGTGATCAGCTTGCAGTGCTCGTCCATGGAGACGGTGGCAGTTTCGCCGGTCGAGCCCATCACGACGATCGCATCGGTGCCGGATTGGATGTGCCAATCGATAAGATCGCGGAAGGCCTGCCAGTCGATGCCGCCGTCTTCACGCATTGGCGTGACGAGCGCTGGAATGCTGCCTGCCGGAAGGGAATTGGCGGATGCAGGGATGTGGTCTGATTCCTGGGTCATGATGAAAATCCGAAGGAAGAGGTGGGAGAAACTGGAGCGACGTCGCGTGCGGACTGACCGCCGTCGAAGACTTGATCCATGGTGCGGGATGGTTCGAGAGATCGATCCCGCCGGAGCACGCGGGCCGGAACGCCAGCGACCGTCGCCCCGGGGGCGACAGGCTTGAGTACGACTGAGCCAGCACCGATGCTCGCGCCGGCACCGATTTCGATGTTGCCCAGGATGATCGCGCCCGCTCCGATCAGGACGCCATGTCTTACCTTAGGGTGACGCTCTCCCGTCTCTTTTCCCGTCCCGCCGAGCGTGACGTTCTGAAGGATCGACACGTCATCCTGGACGACGCTGGTCTCGCCGATCACGATACCCGTTGCGTGATCGAAGAATATCCCGGTGCCCAGGCGCGCAGCGGGATGAATGTCGACCTGCAGGGCGCGTGATGCGCACTCCTGAAGGTGAAGCGCGATCTCGCGACGGTCGGCCCTCCAAAGTGCGTTTGCAAAACGGTGGACCTGAATCGCGAGAAAGCCCTTCGCATGAAGAAGGACGTGGAGCGCCTTGGTCGTTGCGGGATCGCGCTCGAGCACTGCCGTGATGTCCGCACTGGCGGCGGACAGGATCGCGGCATCCTTGGTCGCGGACAGACGAAGGGCCGCCAGCAGAGGCGCCGCTGCAGCGGGAGGCCCAAGAAGGCTTGCGATGCGGCTGCAGACCGCATCCGTCAGGCTGGCACGCGAGATTACGCAGTCGGCGATCAGTGGCGCCAGGATATGTTCGCGGGCGGCGGCCTCTTCGGCTTCACGGAGGATTCGCCACCACAAATTGGGGGCGCAAGCGCTCGTGTCCATCATGATGGGGTGGCGCATGTCGTTGCCCCGACGGCGTCGGTCCGATCGTGTTCGATGGCGTGCCAGGCTTTGACCTCATCCGGGCCAATCCAGCGCAGGACGGCAATCAGCGGACAGGCGCGCAGCGCTTTGGAGAGCGTGAGAGCGGTCGACACGCTCGACACGGACGCAATCGTCATATTGTATGGCCCTTTCCTTCCGATCCATACACGCCGGATACGCCTGCACTTCTCTCGATCCCAACCTGGCCGGTCGCCCTACTCAGTGAAACTCAGTGAAGCAGCAACTGCGGCCCCGTTTGGGATTTCCTCTGGACCTGTCAGGCCTAGTATTGTATGGCTGATAGGCATACTTAATGGATAAGTTTGTCTTTGTCCAGTTGGGCGAGACGGAAAGGACGCAAGATGCGCGAAGGGATCTCCCGGCCGGTCAGGAAACCCACAAATCCGAACTTCTCATCCGGCCCGTGCCGGAAGCGGCCAGGGTGGTCGCTGCAGGCGCTCGATGGGGCGGCGCTCGGCCGGTCACATCGCTCAAAGGAAGGCAAGGCGAAGCTTCGGGAGGTCATCGACCTCACCCGAGCGGTTCTGGAGATTCCGGCCGACTATCGGATCGGGATCGTGCCTGGCTCCGACACCGGCTCCGTGGAAATGGCGCTGTGGGGGCTACTTGGGCCACGTGGCGTCGACGTCTTCGCATGGGAAAGCTTCGGCGGAGACTGGGTCATCGACATCACGAATGAGCTCAACCTCGAGGATCGCAGGGTCTTTCAGGCGGCCTATGGTGATCTGCCGGACCTCGGGAAGGCGGCCCCAGATCGCGACGTCGTGTTTACCTGGAACGGAACGTCTTCTGGCGTGCGGGTGCCGAACGCGGATTGGATTACCGACGATCGGAGTGGTTTGACGATTTGCGATGCTACCTCGGCCGCCTTCGCGATGGACCTGCCGTGGTCCAAGCTCGATGTGACGACGTGGTCGTGGCAGAAGGTGCTGGGAGGCGAAGGCGCGCACGGAATGATCGTCCTGAGCCCGCGCGCTGCTGAACGGCTGACCGATCACGTACCGCGCTGGCCGATGCCTAAACTCTTCCGCATGGTCAGGAAAGGTCTGGTCACCGAAGGGCTGTTTGTTGGTGAGACCATTAACACGCCTTCGCTGCTTGCGGTCGAAGATGCGATCGACGGCCTGCGTTGGGCCCGCGACATCGGCGGTCTTCCCGCGTTGAAGGCGCGGTGCCAGGAAAACTTCGACCGCGCCGCGCAATGGGTCAGCCAGAGCGATTGGTGCGATTTTCTTGCCAGCCGCGAGGAGATCCGGTCGCAGACATCGATCTGCCTCAAGATCGTCGATCCGGAGATCTCCGGGGACCAAGCGTTGCAGGCCGAGGTTGCAACGGCGGTAACGGCACGACTTGCGGAGGAGCAGGTCGCACTCGACGCCGGCGCCTACCGAACCGCGCCTCCCGGCTTTCGTTTCTGGGGCGGTGCCACTGTCGAGGCATCCGATCTCGCGGTGGCGCTAGAGTGGCTCGACTGGTGCTATCACGAGGTCCGGAAGGCGGCACGCGCATGAGCGTTCCAGCGGAGGTCACCGCGTTGGCGGAGGGGTCAGACCATCTGTTTCCCTGCTTCTCCCGCGCGGATGTCAGCTTCACACAGGGTGATGGCGCGTGGCTGCATGGCGCCGATGGTGGGCGGTATCTCGATTTCGCGACCGGCATCGCTGTCACGGGCCTGGGTCATTCGCACCCGGAGTTGGTCGACATACTCGTGCGCCAGGGTATGAAACTGTGGCATGTATCAAACGCCGTCCGCATTCCTGAGCAGGAAGAGCTTGCCGGGCTCCTGTGCGAGAAGACGTTCGCTGACCGCATCTTCTTCAACAATTCCGGTGCGGAGGCGATCGAGACCGCGATCAAGACCGCGCGTCGCCACCAGTTCGTATCGGGCAGCCCGGCGCGCTATCGGATCGTGACCTTCGAAGGCGGCTTTCACGGTCGCACATTGGCGACAATCGCGGCTGGCGGTCGCCCGAAGTACCTCGAAGGCTTCGGACCACCAACGGCCGGGTTCGACACTGTGCCGTTCGGCGATCTCGACGCGCTCGCAAGGGCCTGCACCGCCACAACAGCAGCGGTTCTGCTCGAGCCGATCCAGGGAGAAAGCGGTATTCGCAGCATGAGCGCGTATGATCTCGAGCGCGTTCGCGAGATCTGCGATCGCCAAGGCGCTCTGCTGATCCTCGACGAAGTCCAGACGGGCATCGGTCGGACCGGGCATTTTTTTGCGTATCAGGCGACGAGCGTGGCACCCGACATCCTCGCGGCGGCAAAGGGGCTGGGGAACGGATTTCCAGTGGCCGCGTGCCTCGCGACCGAAAAGGTCGCCGCAGGCATGACGCCCGGGACTCATGGGAGCACCTTTGGCGGTAATCCGCTGGCGATGGCGGTTGCCTCCAAGGTTGTTCGGCTCGTCGGCAACGAGGCTTTTCTGGTTGACGTCCGTCGCAAGGGCGAACGGCTGCGGGCCGGCCTCGAAGCGCTCGCCGCCGAGTATTCCGAGGCATTCGCCGAAGTGCGCGGCGAGGGCCTGCTGCTCGGGTTGCGCTGCGTGCCGCCAGTAGCGGTCGTGGCGACCGCGGCGCGCGCGAACGGCCTGCTGTCAGTCGTGGCGGGGGACAATGTGCTTCGGCTTCTCCCTCCGCTCATCATATCGGACGCGGAAATCGAAGAGGGGCTGATGCGGCTTCGTCAGGTCGGCCGAGCGCTGTCGTCGCGCGAAATCGCAGGCGTTTCAGTGGGGGGTAACAAACGTGTTTGAGGCGCTTTCTGTCCCGCCGATTGATCCGATACTCGCGCTCGGCGGTGCTGTCCGCGCGGACGCCCGTCCCGACAAGATCGATCTCGGGATCGGCGTCTATCGCGATGAGAATGGTCACACACCTATCATGGCAGTCGTGACCGAGGCGGAGGGACGGCTCTTGGTTGCGCGCACAACGAAGACCTATGTTGGAGCGCGCGGAGACACAGTGTTCGCGGGCCGAGTCACCGAGCTCATCCTTGGGCAATCGAAATCCCAATGGATGACGGGAATTCAGGCGACAGGTGGAACGGGCACGCTGCGCATCCTAGCCGGTCTGATCGTCCGGGCAAAGGGCGATGTGACCGTCTGGCTGCCCGAGCCGACCTGGCTCAATCACTCGACCGTCTTCGCCGACGCCGGGCTGAGAACGGCGACCTATCCCTATTACGACCGCCGGATCTCGAAGGTCCGGGTCGATGAGATGCTGTCCGCGCTCGAAACGATTCCCTCGGGCGAGGTCGTTCTCTTGCACGGATGCTGTCACAATCCATGTGGCGCCGATCTTTCGCCCGAAGCATGGGATGCGATTGCCGCGATCATGAGCCGGCGTGGCCTCATCCCGCTCGTCGACCTCGCCTATCAAGGTTTTGGCCACGGGCTCGATAAGGACGCAGCCGGCGTCCGGTTGCTTGCGTTGCAACTGCCGGAGCTGCTTGTCGCGTTCTCCTGCTCGAAGAATTTCGGCCTCTATTCCGAGCGCACCGGATGCACCTTGGTCGTGGCCGGAACCGCAAAGAAGGCAGCCTTGGCGGGAGAGCATATGGCGCTGGTCGCTCGTCTCCTTTATTCGATGCCACCCGATCATGGCAGCGCGATCGTGCGCACCATTCTCGAGGACGAGCGGTTAGCAGCATCCTGGCGCTCGGAACTGGAGACGGTGCGGCTCTCGATGGTCTCGAAGCGGCGCCAGCTTTCCGCTGCGTTCCGCGCCACGACGGGGACAGCGGATTTCGACTATCTCGAGCACGGCGCGGGGATGTTCTCGCTCCCGAACCTATCCCCAAGGGAGATCGCCGACCTGCGGCGCGATCGCGGCATCTACATCGTCGAAGACGGACGGATCAATGTCGCGGGACTACCATCGCGCCGGACGGCGGACTTCGTGCAGGCGGTCACGGAACTCCTGGCCAAACGTCCTTGAATGACAGCGGCTATCCCCTGCTCGAATGAGGGACGGCCGGGAGATCTCGGGGGAGTACGTAGCTGTTCATCCAACGAACGCCGTCGGCGATGCCACCAAACGGGTAGAGGTGGTAGAGGACGGGGCCGAGGTCCTGTCCGTTCATCTCGCTGGCGAGCCGTTCGAAAAAGCGCTCAGGCCCGACATGATCGACGAGATTGGTGCGCGAAAAGCAGGATTTGCATAGGATTCCAGGCGACGTGACCACGCCAAATTGCCTGGCGAACCTTAAGAGCTTGCCTACGTGTGCCGGCCCCGGCACGCCAATTCTAACCGTGGTGTCGATTCCTTCGCCGCGCAGTCGCTTAATCCACTTCAAGATGGCGTCGGCATCAAATCCGAATTGGATCGTGATCTCGACAGAGCAACCGGCGTCTTTCAGGAAAGCGAGTTTCCACCTGAGAGCCCACCAGAGAGTATTGTCGCCGATTTTTGGATGCCCTTCGGGATAGGCGACGATGCCGACACGACGAATTGCTTAGCGCTCGATCACCCTGCTCTCCAGAAGGCTTAGCGAGTCGGGGTATGGACCGGCCGGGATCGCTGGATCGCCGCCGACGAGAATGAACCGCCCCGGTCGCGCCTGTTTAATCAAGGCACCAAGAAGATTGTCGAGATCGTCCTTGGAGCGCAGCCGACGCGATGAAATGATCGGGACCGGTTCGAAGCCACATTCGCGTATTACACGCGCCGCGCGGATGCGTGCCGTATGATCTTCGTTTCCTAGGAATGCGACGTTGACTGGCGTTCCGGGCAGGATTTCCGTTTTCGACGCTTCAATCTGCTCTATGGCCTTGGCCGGGACTTCAAGCGCATAGAGCCCGCCGCGAAGGCCTTTTGCCGTCCGAGGCCGAGCGCCGCGGTTATGAACCATCATCCCCCGGCTTCTCTGAAAAGTAATCACGCAACTTGTTCGGAAGGCCGTCGAAAGCCGCCGCATCGTTCGGTGGCGTCTTTGCCACCAAAATGTTCGGCCAAAGCGCCGAGTAGCGAGCGTTGTGTCTGGTCCATGTCGGCGCGATGGGATGAGTTTCGGGCACGATCGCATTGGAGGGACATTCAGGCTCGCAGATGCCGCAATTGATGCATTCGTCCGGGTGGATGACCAGCATGTTTTCCCCCTCGCAGAAGCATTGGACCGGGCAGACATCGACGCAGTGCATGTATTTGCAGCGAATGCAGTTTTCGGTCACGACATAGGTCATGCATTTGTGCCCTGTATGGGCCGCCCAGGCGACTCGTCGGTTAAGAGATGTTCCGCTACGGCGGGTTGATTCCCGACCATGCAGCGGCGGTCGGCGCTTCCGACGCAATCTTCTCTTTCATTCTCGATCCATACATGATACAATAAATGTATGTCAATGCACCATACAAATGAGGGCCATAAAATGTGGCGGCCACGGCTGATCGAAAGCGCTCGTATGAAATATCTTGGGATTGTCGAGGCGCTTGAAGCGGACATCAGATCCGGCCGGGTTGCCCGCGGAGAAAGACTGCCGCCGCAGCGTGCCATTGCCGAGGCGCTCGACGTGGATCTGACCACCGTAACGCGAGCCTTCAACGAAGCGCGCCGGCGCGGCCTTGTTGAGGCGCAGGCGGGGCGGGGCACCTTCATCAGTGAGAAGCTCGATGGGAACGAGTCGGCTGGGCACGCGCACCCGTTGATCGACCTCAGCATGAACATTCCGCCCCAGCCCACCGAGGCGGATTTGCGAAAGATCTTTCCGCAGGGGATCGCCGGCATTCTTGGTAGCCCGCGCGGCTTGCTGAGCCTGCACTATCAGGAGAGCAACGGCGCGGAGCTAGACCGCTATGCCGCTGCCGCCTGGCTCGCACAGCGGCTGGAGGGCGCGACCCCCGACCGGATCGTCGTCACCGGAGGCGCTCAGAGCGCGCTCTTCGCCGTCTGCGACCTTCTGCTCGGCCGCGGCGACGTGGTCCTCGCCGGGGCGATGACCTATCCCGGCCTCAAGGCGGTGGCCGCGCAAAAGGGTATCGTCCTCGAGCCCCTGGCCATGGACGAGCAAGGAATCACCCTCGACGCGTTCGAAAAGGCCTGCCGGGAGAAGTCCCCCAAGGCGCTCTATCTGATACCGACGATCGACAATCCGACGACAGCGACGATGCCCGAGGATCGGCGCCGAAAGCTTGCGGCGCTCGCGCAAAAGCATCGCGTTGCCGTCATCGAGGACGATCCCTATGCGCCGTTACGTCCGGAGCGGATCGTCGCGATGGCGGAGTTGGCCAACGACATCACCTGGCATATCGCCACGCTCTCGAAATGCGCGACCCCCGCTCTGCGTGTCGCCTATGTGATCGCGCCCAACTCCGGGATGGCACTTCGGCTGGCGGGCGTGCTGCGTGCGACGATCCTCATGGCGCCGCCGCTGATGTCGGCGCTCGCCACGCGTTGGATCGCCGATGGCACGCTCGATGAGATCGCGAAGGCCATCAGCGCCGAGAATGCGGTCCGCCAGAAGCTTGCCGCATCCATCCTGCGCGAGGTCAGTTTCGCGGCCGACCCGCACGGGCATCACCTCTGGCTGAGGCTACCCGGCCATTGGCGCGCGGGAGACTTTGCGGAGAACGCCGATCGCGTCGGCGTGTCGATCGTGCCGAGTTCGGCCTTCGCCGTTGCCGCGCATCCCATAGAGGCCGTCCGCATCTCGTTGGGTGTCGCACCGGACCGAGGCGCTCTCGAAGATGGCCTCACCCAGCTCGCCAGTCTCATGGCGCAACCATCGCTCGCCACCAGAGCCGTCGTGTAGTTTTTGAGGATTGATCGCGATGTCCAAGACCATCAAAGCCGCCGTCGTTCAGGCCGGACCTGTCCTGTTCGACACGCCGAAGACCATCGCGAAGCTTGCCGACCGCGCGCGCGAGGCGGCCGGACTGGGAGCGGATCTCGTGGTCTTTCCGGAGGCGTTCGTCGGCGGCTATCCGAAGGGCATCGACTTCGGCGCGCGTCTGGGCATGCGCAGCCCCGAGGGGCGGGAAGATTTCCGCCGCTATTACGAGAGCGCCATCGACCTGCCCGGCCCCGAGGCGGCGTGCCTCGGCGAGATCGCCCGCGACAATGGCGTGCACCTCGTGGTCGGTGTCATCGAGCGCGACGGCGGGACCCTCTATTGCACGGCCTTGACCTACGGACCCAACGGTCGGCTGCTCTCCAAGCACCGCAAGCTGATGCCGACGGCGCTCGAGCGACTGGTCTGGGGCTTCGGCGACGGCTCCACCATCGGCGTGGTCGAGACGCCGATCGGCCGCATCGGGACCGTCATCTGCTGGGAAAATTACATGCCGCTGCTGCGCGCCGCGATGTACGCGCAGGGGATCGAACTGTACTGCGCTCCAACCGTCGACGACCGCGACACTTGGCTGCCCACGATGCGCACTATCGCACTCGAGGGCCGATGCTTCGTCATCTCGGCCTGCCAATATTTCACGCGTGGCGACGCCCCGCAGCATTATGCGCCGATCCAAGGCGACGATCCGAAGACGGTGCTCATTCGCGGTGGCTCCTGCATTGTCGACCCGCTCGGCAACGTACTCGTCGAACCGGACTTCAGCGGCGAATCGATCAAGCTCGCCGAGATTGACTGGCGGTTGATCGCCCGCGGCAAGTACGATCTTGACGTGGTGGGGCACTACGCCCGCCCCGACGTGTTCAAGCTCTCGGTCGACACGCGGCCCAAGCCTGCCGTCGAATTTGGGGCGCGGCCAGCGCCGTTGATTGGTCAGGAACCAAGCGCGCAGGCCGAACTGCTGGAGAAGCGGTACGTTCGGACTGGCGGCGCTTGAGCTCGCCCATATCCAGTTCGGGTTCACGGTCTCGTTCCACATCATCTATCAGCAATGTATCGTCCGTCTCGCCGGCGGCTATCGGGGTACACGACGAGGCGCGCGTCATTCGAGCCGGCCACAACGAAATGCTTGCCATTGCCGAATTTTGACCAGTTCGCCGTGCCACGCCACGTGAGGCGCCCGCTCCAGCGCGGCTCGCCCTCGTCGGGGAACAGGATTCGGCGAACCTGGGAATGGATGCCATCCGCGCCAATCAGAACATCGCCCCTTGCGGCGAACCGTTCATCTGACGCCGAAACGAAGTTGGCTACGACCTGCCTGCCTGTGTTGTGGCAGGATATGAAGGCGCGATCGACATGAACGGCACCGGGGGATCGTGCCTCGAAGGCGTCGTAGAGCAGGCGCTGCAGCCGGCCGCGATGGATCGAGATTTGCGGATAGGGCAGACCCGCGCGCCGTCCGCGCGGCTCGTCCCAAACGATAAGTCCCTGACCCGTGCGATAGAAGAGGAGGTCTGGTGCAATGCCCGACTTTTCCACTACCGGAAGCATGCCGATCTCATCGAAAGCTGCGATGGCATGCGGCATCAGATTGATGCCCACGCCCAATTCCTGGATCGCCGGCGCCCGCTCGTACACCTCGCAATCGATGCCGTACTTCTTCAGGAACAGCACGGTGGTCAATCCCCCGATACCCGCATCCACGATGATCGCCTTCATGTCCATGCCTTCGCTATTTCACTTGACGCTGGAGCGTTGCGAGGCTGGTGCCTCCCCGTTGCGGTCTGGCACGGCTGGATAAGAGGAGATCGTCATTTTGTATCGAGCCACACTCGTTCCAGCACCCGTTTTTGCTGCGATCACCATGAGCGCCGTTTCCCTAATTCGCGTTCGGGCAGTTGATAGATGCGGTGACGGGCGCGCACCTTTGGGCGGACTGACCTGACAGACATCTTCGCTCTTCAAGACGAAGGGACGGTCGCCGTTGTCTCGGCCGTTCAGCCAAAATTGCTTCAAACGGAAATTGCAATGGCGGCGCGGCGGCGACCGGAGAAGCCACGAAACCCAGGGCGCTACAGGCCTACCTGGGTCATCGGAATATCCAGCATATGGTGCGCTACACTGAACTAGAGGCGCCTGACACAGGGATAATAGGTAGCAACATATGGGACGGTCTCTCTGCATCGCGGTAGACTCTGTGCGTCACGGTCTTGCTGCTGCAGACGTGGTACGGAATGTATTCGACAGTGGTCATCGCGCCCGTGCCGTTCGGGATGTCCATCGACCTGATATCAAGGCAAATCCTGTGCCCGGCCTTGAATTGGTTGGCGGTCGAGAGAATCTGGATCTGATATTCGACGATTTCACCCGGCTCAATTGGGGCAATGGAATCACGCGTCAGCTTATGAAAGGGCTTCCATGGCTTGGACCGCTTCTCGTCAAGTTGCCGATATGAAGCCTTGAGCCAGCCTCGTGTGAGCTCGCGCTCCGGCAGCGTTGAGGGCACATCGCGCTCGCCATCACGAGCGGTACGAACCGATACGTCGGGCCCGACATCCTTTAGAACCACGATCCAGTTCGTGTCCTCCTGATCGATTGACGCGTAAAGAGTCAACGTGATGGGGCCGACTACGGTTGTATCGTGCGGCAGCGGATCCGTCATGTACCGAAGCCGTTCAATTTTGGTAGTTTTGGTCAACGGCATTTGGGTAAAGACGTCGGGCTCGCGCGCGGCGGCGCCGACCTCGGTGGCAGGCCGATGGGGGTCGGTCGTCAGCGACTCCCAGTGCGAAAGATAATATTTAGTCCACTGCGTTTCTGGTAACGGCCAATCGCCGCCCGTACGCCATTCATTGGCTCCCATCAACCAGTAACGCACCGGCGGGTCATTTAGGATGCCAGTGTCCTTGCCCTTTAGCCAGTGATCGTACCAGCGGAGGATCTCATCATGATATTGGTGGAACGGTCTCTCCAGGTGGGCTGGACCAGTGAAGAGCAATCTCTTGTTGGGCTGCGTGATGTTCTGGAAGAAATTCTGCGCACCGTTCCAGTGCATCTTGTACGTGTAGGCGTAAGCTCCCGATCCCGTATAGAATGGGATCTTGATCTTCTTATAGATTTCTTCAGTTTTATCGACAGTTCCATCGGCCTCCCACGGATGGGTGAGAACATTGTACATTCCGACCGTGCGCTGGCCCTTCTGGGTCAGAATATTGTAGAGATTGATGTATTGCTTGAAATCGGGGTTGCCCATCGCCTTACGCCAGAGCGCTTCTTGATCGCCGGAAAGCTCAGCCGGCAGATCACGCGATTCGTGCACGACGCTGAATACATCAAGCAGGTACAGAAACGTATTGACAACGCCGCCCGGATGATGGTCACGGAATCCGAATAGTCCGCCGTACGCGCTACACGCGTCGTAGGGGAAGATGGCCTTGAGAGCCGGATGCCCTTGAGCGGCAGCGCGCCACTGCTCGCCCGCGAACGCAGAGATGCCGACCATTCCGACATTGCCGTCGGACCAAGATTGCTTCGTTATCCAATCGATCAGGTCGTAATGGTCGCTGTCTTCCTCACCGTGGTGACCTTCGGATTTACCTGAGCCGCGAGGCTGGGCGATGACATGGACGTAACCGTTCGCGATGAAGCGGTGCGTGTCGCCCGCTTCGATCGGTCCGAACCATAGCGGTGCATGAGCGGCTTGCGGCGCTAAGATGTCAAAAACGTCGGGGCCCTGGAGGTCCTTGTTATGCAGCGCACTGGCGTAGAGTACAGGATACTTTCCCTTGGCGTCTGGGCGATAGACGTCCACCGCGAGACGCGTACCATCGCGCATAGCAACGAGTATGTCACGTTCCTCGATCATGGTTTCACTCCTCCGCGCTTTCCGACTACACTTATTACCGACTGGTTTGGTTGTCGGGATGAGATGATGGAACGCTGACCGCGAGACCACCTGCACGATCACGACGGAATTTCGGCACGTTCGCGTAGGCGCAACAAGGCTGCGGTAACGGCGGACCCTAATTGCGAACGGCTCGGCGGAAGGCGCCAGGAGTCAGTCCCGTGAGCCGCTTGAACACCCGTGTCAGGTGTTCCTGATGCGCGAAACCGCAATCGAATGCGACTTGCGCGATCGGCATGTCTGTCCGTGTCAGAAGATGCTTTGCTCGCTCGATGCGACGCCTCAGGACGTACTGATGCGGTGGCAATCCGGTCACTGTCCTAAGCCGACGGGCGAACCAAGCTGCACTCAGGCCCCCCGCGGCAGCCAAACTCTCAAGTTCGATCCGCGAACCGAGGTTAGCTTCGATGTAGTCGTCGACGCGATCCAGTTGAACTCGGTTGAGCGAGGGCACCGTTTCTCTTGGCGCACGGCGGCCGGATGTCCGGTTCGAATAGGCATGCGCCAGACGCGCACCCAGCGCCTGGGCCAGAGATGCGGCGTACAGGGCCGTGTCGCTGTCGGGATCGCAAAGGGTCCCTCTCACCTCAAGAACTAGGGCCTGGATAAGAGTGTCGATCTCGCCCAAAGACGGTTCGAGCTCAACCTTGCCAAATCCAAACTCGCGGGCGATTGCGTCGACAAGATCTCGTTTGACGTAGAGATGCACCGTTTCGAGCGGATCGCGCAGTTCAACATTGAGGCTTTGACCGCCGGGCCATAAAAAAAAGTGCCCGGGCGGAATCATCTTGTCGACGAGCTTCCCGGCAGTCCGACCTGCAACACGCGCCGGTCTCCCGACGTGGAGGACAACAAGGTGGTCACTCACGGCATCATAACTTCCCGAGAAAGGCAGCTCGGATTGTACGGATGCCGCGATCCCACGCCATCCGAGGCCAGAGCTTGAGGCGCGCACGCGAATACCGGGCCGCAACAAGATGCCGTGCGTGACAATTGCGTTCGAGCCTTCGCCCGGCGAGACGAGAACCTCATTTGCAGTCATGAACGCACACCGCGATGCTTGGAAGATTAAGGTCAATTCCGACAATTGGATCGTTAAACACCTATTGAAGCCTGGACCGGCATCCCGAGCGCGCTCTACTCGGCGGGGGTGGTGAGTATCGCCTCCGCCGACCGCTTGCGTATCGTCAATATCGCAATTGAGGCGACGACGCAGGCGATGCCTGCCGCGAAGAACGCAGGAAGATAACTGAGCAGGGCATCGCGCGACACCCCGGCCCCGTATGCGGCGGTGGCCGAGCCCATCTGATGCGCCAGTGAAATCCAGCCGAATACCAGCGGAGACGTCTCTCGTCCAAATGACCGACTGGTCAGCTTCACTGTTGGTGGCACCGTCGCGATCCAATCGAGTCCATAGAACACAGCAAAGATGCTGAGCCCATAGAGCGAAAAGTCAGTATACGGAAGGACCAACAGACTCAGGCCGCGTAAGCCGTAATACCAGAACAGGAGCCAGCGGTTGTCAAAACGATCGGACAGCCAGCCTGAAAAAATCGTCCCGACGAAATCGAAGGCTCCCATGGTCGCGAGTACCCCAGATGCGGCAATCGTGCCGATTCCGAAATCGTGGCAGAGCGGAATGAAGTGATTCTGAACGAGGCCGCTCGTTGACAGTCCGCAGACGAAGAAGGTGCTTGCGAGGATCCAGAAAGTTCGGTTGCCTGAGGCTACCGACAGAGCGGCAAAGCTCAGCTTCAGCGCGTTGCCGCCAGAGAAACGCGAAGGAACCGGAACGACAGCGCTCTCGCCATATGACGGCAGACCGACGGACGCCGGATAGTCACGCACCACCACGAGCACCAGCACGAGGCACGTCAGGCAGAGCGCCCCCGCCGGCAACATGCCATACCGCCAGCCATCATGTTCGGATAGCCAGGCAGCCAATGGAAGGAACAGAAGTTGGCCGGTCGCGTTGCTGGCGCCCAGCATTCCAATGACCAGACCGCGGCGTTTCGTGAACCAGCGCGTGGCGATCGTCGCACCCAGCACGTTGGCGGTCGCACCCGTCGAGAGACCGATAATCACCCCCCATGTCAACCAGAGCTGCCATACCGCGGTAATTCTGGTCGCTAAAGCTAGGCCAATCACGATCAACGCCAGGGCTGTCCCCACGACAGTACGGACTCCGTATCTGAGCAAGACTGCGGCAGCAAACGGTGCCGCCATTCCATACAGTAGGACTCGCAGCGCAAGAGCTCCCGAAATGGCGCCCAGATCCCAGCCGAATTCGGTCTTGAGCGGAAGCATGAGAACGCCGACCATTCCCATGGCCGCCGACGTCGACAGCATCGTCAAGAAGACGACTGCGGTCACCGCCCAGCCGTAATGGATCCCTACGCGCTCAAACATGCGCGGTAGAAATCCGCGCTGAGGCAAATCGATGATGCGACGCTCGCTTCCGCGAGAGTGCGGCGGCGTTGGCGCGTCGTTCTGGTCGCGATGGCGCATTTGCGAGACCCGGGTGATCGGAGGGAATCTGTAGATTGTCGGCAAGGCGCAGCGGAAAGCGAGCATCGCCAATTCTGCGTTCAGTCTATTTGTCGGCCATTAAGTGGTCTCCTGGTCCGAACGTCGCCTCTTCTGATCGATCCGTTTCTGACGAGAAGTTGGACCACAACGTTTTGGAGCTGCGCGTCATTCATTCCATGGCGGGATTTCCCCGGTCGCGACCTGGGTGGGCACCTCGACTAGAAACTCTGTACCGGGAAAATTGACCGCGTTGGGATAGAGCGCATGGATAATGGCGGCCATTTCGCGTGAAGACTTGGCGATTTTGGCTGCCTTTGCGAAGGCGCGGATGTATCCGCGAGTCCAGTCAATCGCGAAACTATCGTCGGGCAGTCCTGGCTTGGTGTGGCCGGCGATTATGCGAACGGGGTTAAGGGACTCCAGATAATCGAGGCTCGCGAGCCATTCCGCGTATTGAGGTGCCAGATGCTCGCCTAGGAAAACAAAGGCGCCGTTGTACACGAGGTCACCGGCGACGAGGGTGCGTGTTTCCGGGTCCCAGAGCGCGGTGCAATGAACGTGATCGCCTTGCATGGGCCCGAGTATCTTCAGAGTGTGTCCTTCAAGCGTAATCTCGTCCGCCTGAAGGGCGGTCGGAACCACCCCGCGGCGCGGCGCGTTGGCGCCGATGCCCTCTGCCCAGCGCTGAAACTTGAGTGGAATCGACCGCTCCATATCCTTGGCGACGACTGCATGCGCTACGATCCGGGCGTTCGGGAATGAGTCGATCAGCAGGTCGAGACTGAAGAAGTGATCCGGGTGGTCGTGCGTCACAAAGATCGTGATCAGCTTCTTGCCGCTGTCCAAGATCGCGGCGACCACGCGATGGGCATCGGAGCGCGAAAACGGAACGTCGATTAGCAACGCCTCGGTCTCGCCCTTGACGAGTGTGTAATTCGCCGGCTGATTACCAGCGAGCGCAAAGCTGCCCGACATAACCTGGAACTCGAGGGGCTTGGCAGCCGCTGTTGCGGCTGCACGCGCATTGCTCATCATCGCCTCCTCAATGTGCGTTTCCCCGCGAGATATTGCGACAGCCCTGCTTCGTGCGTGAAAGTCGGCAGGCTTGCGGCGCTCCTGTGCATGGACAACCTCCATCGGGGTTCGTGGGCCACCGGTCCGGGTGCCGCGCCGTATGTGTCACGGACCCGCATTCGCGATAATCGACGGAATTCCCAATTGACTATTCGGCCTGAGCGAGAAATCGGCTGACGTACGGTTCCCCTGGAAATTGGCTCAATCGGACCTGCAGCGTCGGCGACAGGGCGCGCGAGGACGCATCCAATGTCCGCGCGATGCGCTTCGTCAGAAAATCTGCGAAAGCGGTGGATTTGATGCTATTTGCGCTCGCAATCTGTCCTGGGCCCGACTGGTCCCTTATTTCCCGCCTGCCATGCGTCTCCTCGTGACAAGTGCGGCAGGCGCCAACGCCGAGGCTTACGGATTGCGCTTCCCAATGGCCTCTATCGCCGAAAGCGCCCATCGACTAGCATTTCGGAGTCCCTCTTCCCGGGTCGAGTCATGCGAGGAACCCTGTTTGCCGAGCTCAGTGCCTTCGTGGCGGTTGCCGACCACGGCAGCTTCACCAAGGCGGCCCTCCAGCTACGCGTGTCGACCGGAACGCTGAGCCAGACCATTCGCGGGCTCGAAGAGCGCCTCGGCGTCCGCCTGCTCAACCGCACGACGCGCAGCGTGGCGCCCACCGAAGCGGGCGAGCAGATCCTCTCGCGGTTGCGTCCACTGCTCGACGACTTTGCGGCGGTCGTAGACTCGGTGAATGCCTTCCGCAACAAGCCGGCAGGACACCTTCGCCTCACCGTGCCGCCGCCCGTCGGGTCGTTCTTTCTGGCGCCCCTGATCGCGCGCTTTCACGCGCAATACCCTGACGTGGTGCTGGAAATTTCCGTCGACGCCCATCCTGTCGATATCATTGCGAATCGCTTCGATGCCGGAATTCGCCCCAGCAAGCGTGTGGCGCGCGACATGATCGCTGTTCGCATCACAGACGACCTGCGTCACGTCGTCGTCGCCTCGCCGGACTACCTCGCACGATGTTCAGGGCCCGAAACACCGCACAATCTCCAGGCACGCAATTGCCTTCGCCTGCGATTTCCCAACGGCGTCTTCCTTCCGTGGCAGTTCCTCGTGGACAACAAGGTCATCGAATTCGAGGTAACTGGCACGGTGATCACCGAACACCCGGAGATCCTGATCCGGTCAGCGCTCGACGGCATCGGCCTGCTTTACATGGAAGAGGATAACCTAACGCCGCTGATCGCGTCTGGGCGACTTGTGCCGGTCCTGAGAGACTGGATGCCCCCGCCGACCGACGGATTCTTCCTGTACTACCCGAGTCGCCGACAAAATCCGACGCCGCTGGAAGCATTGGTCGATTTCCTGCGCGCGAACCTGAAGGCGGGCGGCCCTTGGGAAAAAAGCGCGGGTGGCTCGCTCACGCCGGGCGGGAAGCCGACGGCGGAATAGCGGGTCAATGACTTAGAGCGGGACATTCGAAGGCGCGGGGGTCTCCCGAAGCGCGCCATCGGCGGCCATTGGGGTCTCATACCCAAGGTAGGACGCCTGGCCTTAGAAGGGCAAATCGAAGCGTACAATCTGCCGGAGGGCGTCATATCCCACATGCATCGAGACATCGCAGTTGAGCAAGGCCAGTAATATCAATCGCCCAAGGACCCCGCGAGACGATCTTCTCGGCCGTGCCGTCAGCCGCCGAGTTGGCTGAATCTCAGCGTGACCTGGGGCGCCGCACTATCATCTTGCGCTGACGGGTGGCGCGATCGGGCAGGGCTTTCCAGTCGCAGCTTTTCTACTGCCCCTCGTTTCGGTGCCGCTCGCATAACGGTTTTTCAGATATACTGCGCCTATTCCGTTCGAGAAAATCGACATGGCATCCGAGCCCGGCGCACCCACCCTCGATCAGCTCACGATCTTCCTGACCATCGTGGATACGGGCAGTTTCGCCGCCGCCGCGCGTACGCTCAACCGGGGCCAACTCGGTGATCAGCTACGCGATCGCGAACCTGGAAGCCCAACTCGGCTTTCCCCTGTTCGATCGCGAGAGTACCCGCAAGCCGCAACTCACCGCAGCCGGTCGCAGCATCCTCGCCGAAGCCCGAACGGTGTCCGACGGTATTGCCGGACTGCGCGCGAAGGCGCGCGGCCTGATTCGGGGATTAGAACCGGAACTTCACCTGGTCGTCGATGTGATGCTGCCTACCGAACGCCTGGTCGATGCGCTCACCGCTTTTCGCGATGAATTCCCGACGGTAGCGCTGCGGCTGCGCGTCGAGGCGCTTGGTGCCGTCACCCAATTGGTTCTCGACGGCGTGGCCGCGATCGGCATCAGCGGGCCGATGCCGGGGTTTGCCTCCCACCCCGCCATCGAGCCGATTAGGGTCGGGGAGGTCGAATTGGTGGCGGTTGCCGCGCCGAAACATCCGCTGGCGAAAGCAGGCAGAAACCTGCACGCAGCAATGCGCGAGCACGTCCAATTGGTGCTCTCTGATCGCTCGGAATTGACCAAGTCGGTCGACTTCGCCGTCGTCAGTCCGCGGACTTGGCGGTTATCGGACCTGGGCGCGAAGCTTCTGCTGCTGCGTGCAGGCATCGGTTGGGGCAACATGCCCTTTCCCATGGTGCAGGAGGATCTCGGCTCCGGATCGCTCGTCCGGTTGGACCCGCCGGGCGCGCTCGCCTTCACCTATGGCTTCGAGGCGATCTACCGGTCGGACTCGCCGCCCGGTCCGGCCGGCTCCTGGTTGATCGAGCGGTTCCGGAGCCAGGTGACGCCCGAGCAGAAGAAGCTGGAGCTCCGCCGGCCGACGAAGCCGGCAACCCTGCGCCGAGAACAGCCACAGGGGAGGCGAAAGTCTCGAAAATAGTCACCTTTCTCAACGAGGCGAGAAAGCCGCGTTGCGTGGTAAGCCACGCGGTTTTGCGGGCACGTAGACGGGACTCCTAATCACGATCCGTCATTGCCCCATTCCGATTCACCTCTGACCGCAGGCGGCCACCTTCGAAAGCTGATCGGCCGAGATCGAAAAGTCGAGGGCGGGCCCCGCCGGCACGATACCGCTCGGATTTATGGTCGGATGGCTTTCGTAATAGTGGTGGCGGATGTGATGCGTGTTCACGGTCTCGGCCACACCCTTGAGATTGTAAACGTCGCGCGTGAAGCGCCAGAGCGCCGGATAATCCACAATGCGGCGGATATTGCATTTGAAGTGGCCGTGATACACGGCATCGAACCGCACCAGCGTGGTGAACAGCCGGATATCGGCCTCGTTGAGCTGGTCGCCCAGAAGGTAGCGCGATCGAGATAATCTCGACTCAAGCCAATCCAGCGTCTCGAACAATGACCGGACCGCCTCCTCATACGCCTCTTGCGTAGTCGCGAATCCGGCCCGATAGACGCCGTTGTTCACGTCGCGATAGATGCGGTCGTTGACGGCGTCGATGTCTGCCCTCAGTTGCTTGGGATAGTAGTCGCCCGGCGTGGCGCCTACTTCATCGAAAGCGCTATTGAACATGCGCAGGATCTCGGCCGATTCGTTGGAGACGATGGTCCGACGCTCCTTGTCCCACAGCACAGGGACGGTCACGCGTCCGGTGTACCGGCGATCGGCGGCCAGATAGACCTCATACAGTGTCTGTGCGCTATTGACGGAATCGCCGGTCACGCACGGCCCCGGCGAGAACGTCCAGCCAAGCTCGCGCATGTGCCAGTGCACGACAGACAACGTGACGACATCCTCAAGGCCCTTCAGCCGGCGCATGATCAGCGTGCGATGCGCCCAGGGGCACGCCAGGCTGACATACAGGTGATACCGGCCTCGCTTCGCCGCGAAACCTCCGGTCCCGGTCGGCCCCGGCGAGCCGTCTGCAGTGACCCAGTTGCGAAAGGCGCTTGGGAGCCGCTCGAAGCGGCCGCCGGTCGAAGACGTTTCGTAACCAACATCCCGCCACTCACCATTCAAAAGCATACCCATCGATTCTCTCCATGACGCACCTTCGAATCCGGAGGCGACTGTCCGTCGGAGCCGTATGGCGCCGCCTGTGGTCAATTCCTCCGGGCTGTCCAAGCACCTGTGCACCGTGACTCACCTGAGTGGCCACTCCAGACGCCTTGGCCCGACACTCCTGACAATCTGCCAGATCCCGACGCGTATCTCTGTCCGACTCTGACCGAGGCGCGAACGGCGCCCGATTGAGCGACACGGCCCTTGAACGTTAGGATGTTGGGATGGGTGATGTTTCCATTCAACACGTCGACCGTGAAATTGTAGGTGGGATCGCAAGCACCGCGCTGGGTCAAGAAGGTGAGATTCCAGATTCCGTCGAAGCGCGAGCCCGCGAGGGCCTGGCGCGGAATTCCCAGATGGAATCCGGCGACAACGAGACACACGAAGAGCGCTCTCGTTGCACGTCTAAGGGGTGGCCCCAATCTCATTGTTCATGCTCCTGCTGCTATGCCGCCTCGGTCGAAGCCGGCGAAGGTCTCAATTTTTCTCACTCGGTTCCATCGCAGGCACGGGGTGTTCTTGCTCGCGCCAGATCCGCTCTCTCGCAGCCGCTCGCTCGGCGAAGACCTCTTCTACCGAACGTGAGGGCAGACTTATTTCTGCCGCAAGATCGCTCACAAAACGGTTTGGCGAGGCGTCCGCGTCGTCGACCACCTGCTCCGGCGACGTCGAGGTGATCACGATCGTATTCGCGTCGGCGTCGATCGGCGCAAGTCCGTGCGAATAGTTCCTGAAACGGCGCTCATAGGGATTGCGGCGGGAGGCGTCGACGATCGCGATCCGGGTGCGTGCTCCCGAGGCGCTCAGGTCGGACAGAGCTCTCTGGATGTTCACGCCATCGCGGCGGACGTCGCGCTCCTGCCAGATCTTCGCGTCAACGGGGATCATGTAGTTCTGGCCTTCCGACTGCACGCCGAAGCCACCGAAATAGACAAGCACGACCGACCCGGGCCGCGCCGCAGCCTTCAGGCGGCCGACGGCTTCCGTCATCCTTGCGCGAGTTGCGTCCCGAACAACGATAACGAGGAAACCATGGTTGCGCAGAACGTTGGCCAGGGCATCCGCGCCGGCGGTCACCTCCGCAATAGCGGCGTCGGCGTCCCGGTAGTTCGAGTTGGCGATCAGAAGCGCCAGATGGTCCGAGCGCGCGGCTTGGAATCGATCGACAACGTGCGCACTGGTAACCGTCGCCCGGTTCGGGAAGTTATGCGCTGCCTTCACTAAACCGATCGAATGGAGGCTCGTAGACAGCAATCCGAATAGGGCTGCGGTGACCATCATTCTGAAAGGTCCCATTCGCGACATGATCGACCTCCATCATGTGGACCTATCCGTACCGCGCCGGCGTGTCGTGCTGCAGCCGCGCAGTACGGTGGGCCCGACCTTTCACCTGCGGCGGGCGTCCAGGCTGAATCGGCCCGCTCCGAAGGTGACCACCTGCAGGAGACCGCCGGCCATCGAGACGTTCTTGAAGAAATGGATGAACTGATTCTGGTCCCCGAGGTGGTTGTGGAATGCGAGCGCGGTGGCAATCGAGAACGCAGCAAGCAGCGCGGCCGTGACGCGGGCCTAGTAACCGGCGATCAGGGCTAGACTGCCACCGATCTCGACCGCAACGGCGATCGCATATCCGAGCCAGGGGAAGGGCAGGCCCACCGAGGCAATGTAGCCGACGGTGTAGCTTGGCGCCGCGAGCTTCGAGAGACCGGAAAGCAAGAAGATCGCCGCAATCAGGACACGCCCGACCACGGTGATGACATCATTTGAAACATTCGTGGGGACGAAATGGTCGACCCCGCGGCTTGCGACAGTGTTGGACATGACGAGGCTCCTTTGCAACGGCGTACCCAGGATCGGGTAGCTCATACGTGCAATGTGGCGCCTGCCGCCTTCTCAGAAAAGCTGAATAATCTAGACGGTTATGTTCGAGATTCTCGAACGTCGGCGTGTTAATCGGCGTGGGGTCCCGACGCCGATCGGCGAGCTAAATTATTGATTTATTGAGTGGTGAAGGGTTCACTCTTGAGCGCTTATTCACAGGTTCGACGGGCATGGCCGGGACGATGGCCATCGACTCCACTCACGTCAAAGCGCACCGCTCGGCCGCCGGCGACTATGTGTGGGCGCACGTCAACTTTCTGAATCTATTCAACGACGATCCGAATAACACGGGGATTGCCGGCGTCGACATCTACAGGATGGACGCCGACGGCAAGGCGGTCGAGCACTGGGACACGTTGCAGTTCGTTGGCGACCCGAAGAACTCGGCACCGTTGATCGGGCCGAATATTCCACGCGCCAACCCGAACGGAATGTTCTGAACAGGCGCGCCTCGCAAGTCGGAGTCTGTTCCGGCCTAGCCGGTCGAACGAAAGGTTCCTGCCGGTGCGTCCCGGCAGGGATAACTCGCCCTTCAGCCATCTTTGTGCAAACGATTGCTCATATTCGCGCAACACGCTCGATCGTATGCCGTATCCGTAACCGCTTGCAAATGGTGCGGCCGGAGCGGCAGAAGCCGGGTCTCCCTAGGAGGGGCGCTTCGATGACCGGCGTACAGCGGCAGACGAAGTCGAAGCCCGCACGACAAGTGTCGGCCGAAGCACGAGATCGACCACTGGGGCGTTCGTGTTGCCGATTCTTCGCAACAGCAGATGGGCCGCCTCCGCACCCATCTGACGATGATCCACCCTGACCGTCGTCAATGGTGGTGACACCAGGTCCACCAACGGCATGTCGTTATAGCCGGTGATCGACACGTCTGCCGGGCAGCGTATTCCCGATGCGCGGAAGCTGTCATAGCAGCCGAGGGCGAGAAGGTCGTTGGCAGCCACCAAGGCCGTTACTTGTCGATTTTGCGTAATGATCCGGGATGCCGCGCGTGCTCCGGCGTCACGGCTGTAACTATCCGCGACGACGATTTGCGACTCCTGGACCTTCAGGCCGAGTGTCTTCGCCGCTTCCAGGAAACCGCGCTTGCGTGTCACGCCCGTTGAGAGGTTCTGCGGACCCGCGATGTGACAGATATGCCTGTGCCCCAACGAGGCGAGATGTTCGACAGCCAAAGCTATTCCGCGCTCGTCGTCAGTGATTACGGACGGTGCGCGGCCCTGATCGTCCCGTCGGTTCACCATCACTGCCGGGACATTGCGAGAAACAAGACTCGCGATGGCGGGATCCTTCAGGATTGCAGTCGCCAGGATCAGGCCGTCGACCTGCCTTGCAAGCATGTTCTCGATAACCGCGGCATGGCGCTCCAGGTCGTTGCCGTCGCTCGCGATCGTGATTTCATAGCCCTCGCGCGAGACCACGTCCTGAACCCCGGTCACGATGGCCGGAAAGCCCGGGTTCCAGAGATCAGGTATCAGGATTCCGATCGCGTTTGAGCGTTTGGTGCGCAAACTCGACGCGAAGGCATTCACCCGGTAGCCCAGCTTGCCGGCCACGATCCGGACACGCTCCACCACGTCGGGCGTAATGCGATGTTGCGGCTCGGCCTTCAAAGCGCGTGATGCGGTCGAAATGTGGACACCTGCGGCCTTCGCCACATCCTTCAACGTCGCTTTTGTTTTTTCCATGCCGAACCGCGCTGCGCCTTGCTAGGCGAATTTTCGTAATACGCGAAGCACTTTACCGTGTTTGCGCCGGATTGTGCATCAAAAAGCATTTGATTTGCGCAATCGTTTGCGTATAGTTTGCGCAAACCCGTACGGATTTGCATGATCCCGTATCAGGTGCCTCGAGGGAGGAAATATGATCGTCCATTTCACCGTGAATGGTTCGCGGGCAGAAGCCGACGCTCCGCCGGAAACTCCACTGCTGTGGGTATTGCGGGAGCATCTGAAATTGCCTGGCACGCGCTTTGGCTGCGGAGCCGGACTATGTGGCGCCTGCATGGTGCATATCGACGGCGATCGAGCATTCTCCTGCCAAACCCAGCTTTCCGGCATCGAAGGTCGGGCGGTGACCACGATCGAGGGGCTTTCAAAGGATTCCACACATCCGGTGCAGAAGGCATGGCTCAAGGAACAGGTGCCGCAATGCGGCTACTGTCAATCAGGGCAAATCATGAGCGCCGCCGCGCTGCTGAAGCACAGCCCTCATCCGACCCGCGATGAAATCGTCGACTATATGAGCGCGCACATCTGCCGCTGTGGGACCTATCCGAGAATCTTGCGTGCCATAGAGCGCGCGTCGCGGGAGGGATGACCATGCTTCGTCGATCGATCCCGGAAACGGGTGTGACCCGGAGAGCCCTCATGATCGGCGCTGCCGGGCTCTCGTTCGCCTTCGTCGAGCGGGGTTTTGGGCTTGCTGATGCCATCTCTCCTGCTTCAGCCGCATCTCCGACAACGTTCAATCCGTGGGTGGCAATCGCGCCCGACGGACTGATTTCGATCATGTCTCCCGCGGCAGAGATGGGACAGGGGTCGAAAACCTCCCTGCCTCTCATTCTGGCCGAGGAACTCGATGCGGATTGGAAGGATGTCCGGATTGTCGCGGCACCTCCGAACGAGGAGATCTATGGCAACCCAGGCTTCCTCGGCATGATGTACACGGCCGGCAGCGCGACAGTCGCGGGCTACTATACGCCGATGCGTCAATTTGGTGCGCAAGTACGGCGGGTTATTCTCGACAATGCGGCACGAAAATGGGGAGTTGCTGTCTCCGAGCTCAGAACGGAGCCCAGCGTCGTTGTTCATGACAAGACGGGCCGCAGGCTGTCATATGGCGAGATCGCGTCCTTCGCTGTGCTGCCGCCGACCGCGCCGCAGATCAATCCCGACGAACTCAAGCGGCCCGGCCAATTCCGTCTCATCGGAAACGATGTCACCAGGTTCGAGCTTCCGACGAAGGTTGATGGTTCGGCTCGGTATGCAATCGATATTCAGGTCCCCGGAATGCTGTACGGCGCGTTGCTGACACCGGTTTTTCCAGACAGTCGAGCCAAGACGATCGACGATGCGGCAGCGCGTGCCGTGCACGGTGTGGTGGGGATATATAACCTGCCCAACGGCGTCGGAGTGGGCGTCGTCGCGGAAACGCCCTGGGCGGCATTTACCGCGAAGGATGCCCTACGGGTGTCGTGGACTCCGTCACCCAAGGCGGGCGCGTTTGACAGCGAAGCATCCATGGACCGGTATGCCGCGATTTCCCGCGGCGAGATTTCCCAACAGGCCACCCTTTGGGACAAGGCGGGCGATGGAACCGATGGTCTCGAGACCGCGACCGAAACTCTGACCGGAGAGTATCGGTGCGACTATGCCTACCATGCGCAGATGGAGCCACTTAACGCGGTCGCGTCCGTTTCAGAAGACGGCAACAGCGTCGAAATCTGGTGTGGCACCCAAAGTCAGGCGATGGCCGTCAGGGTCGCGGCATCCACGCTCGGAATCGACAGGAGCAAGGTCAAATTCAACGAAGTCCTGCTGGGCGGAGGTTTCGGCCGACGAGGACCGCAAGATCAAGACTTCCTTGTCGGTGCATTGTTGCTGTCCAGGGAAGTCAAACGCCCCATCAAGGTCCTCTGGACCCGCGAAGACGACATCCGGAATGGACGGTTCCGGCCAATGTCGGCACACCGCATCGAGGCGGGCTTCGGCAAGGGGGGCGAACTGACGACATGGCATCACAGGGTGACGACCGATAACGTCAGCATCTTCCAGGACCCCGGCCGATATTATGGTCCATTCAAGCAGCGAGACATGCTCTCGTTGTTGGGCACCGAGCTTCCGACCTATTCCATTCCGAATCGCTTGTCCGAGCACTTTGCGGTCGACAGTGGAGTCCGTCTGGCCTCGTTGCGCGGGATCGGCTTTACCGCCAACAAGTTCGCGACGGAGTCGTTTGTTGACGAGAGCGCACGAAAGCGTGGCATTGATCCATTGGAATTTCGCCTGTCCTTGACCAGGAACGCTCCGCGCGCGCGGGCCGTGCTCGAGGCGGTTGCGGAAATGTCGAACTGGCGGCAGCGGCGCCCGGGGAGCGGCTACGGTCTCGCCTACATCGACTACTCCGGAACCCAAATCGCAGGCGTGGCCGAAATCGTAATGGATCGGACGAGCGGCGAGATACGGCTGAAGAACTTCTGGGTTGCGATCGATCCCGGCGTGGCCGTTCAGCCGGACAATATCGTCGCACAGACGGAAGGAAGCGTCGTCTACGGAATGGGTATGGCTCTCTCCGAGCAAATCACCATCAAGGACGGTGAGATCCAGCAATCGAACTTCTATGACTATACCGTGATGCGCATGAGAGATCTGCCCAACATCGAGGTCCGAATCGTGCGGTCCGACGGCAGGCCGACCGGGGTGGGCCAGATGGCGACGCCGCTCGTCGCACCCGCGATCGGCAACGCGGTTGCCGAACTCGCGGGCGTTCGTCTTCGTCACACGCCGATGCTTCCGTCACGGGTGTTGGCGGCCCTGAACGGCGGTGCGCGTCAGTGACTGACTGGGCACAACGCCGGGTCGATCGACAGCGGTCGAAGCAGAGAGTTCCTGGTTCGATCTCGAAGGAATGTCTTACCCACGAACGATAAGGCACACAACATGGCATTTTCAGTACCGAGGTGGTTGGTCACGTCGATCGCGGCGGCGGGTGTCGCTCTTGGTTCAATTGGCCTGGCGCCATCTGCAAACGCACAACCGTCCAACGAAGAGCTGGGTACGGTGGCGCGCGAGGCAATGATAGCCGTTTTCGACAAAAAGGATCCGTCCGCCATCGATCGCTTCTTCGCGGCCCCCTTCATCCAGCACGATCCGAATGTTGCGGATGGTCTGGCCGGGCTGAAGCAATACGCGGAAGAGATTGCGGATTCGCCGGCTCCGAAGATCAAGATCCATCGCACTCTGGTGGACGGCGATTTCGTGCTTTTGCACTCCAGCTACGAAGGTTTGAAGGGGAGGGCAACGCCGGTCGTCGCGTTTGATTTATTTCGTTTGAAGGACGGAAAGATCGTTGAGCATTGGGGAGGGCAGGAAGCGGAAGCGCCCCCCAATTCCTCGGGACATACGCAAGTCGATGGGCCGACGAGCGTCACGGATCGCGACAAGACGGAACAGAACCGAGAACTGGTCCGCGCTTTCAAGGAAACGGTGACCGTTCAACTGAAATTTGACCAGATCGGTCGATTCATCGAGGACGGAAACTATGTCCAGCACGCATCAAAGATAGGGGACGGTGTCGCGCGAATGAAGTCGCGCGTCGCAGATGTCGCGAAACCATCGCACGTGCCGGTGTTGAATCCCAGGCGCTATGTCGCCGACGGGAATTTCGTCCTCGCTTTGGTCGAAGCCAATGCGGAGGGTGGCCCGACGGCCAACTACGACCTGTTTCGCGTCTATAACGGCAAGATCGTCGAACATTGGGATGTTCTTTCGCCCATACCCCCGCGGGAGCGGTGGAAGAATTCGAACGGCCCATACTGACGTCAAGCAATCCGAAAAATATTCGCGTTTCGACGCGGAACGCCTGTAGGAGGAAGGAATGAACCTCATTGTGCCGACGGTCGCGCTGTCCGTGCTGCTTGGGGCAACCATCGCGGACGCGCAGGAAAGAACAATCGAGGAAATCAAGGTCGAGGCTCAAGCGCGCGCCGAGCGGGGCGCCTATCCATTGATCGGCCTGGACCCCGCCGATGTGCGCGAGGCACTGTCCCATATCAGCACGCGTGATCGAGACGAGTGGGCGGCTGGATGGAGCGCGGTCGCAGATCGATACTACAAGGCCGCGGAAGCAGCTTCCTCCGCGGAGGAGCAGCGGAGGGATTATCTCCGCGCTTGGCGTCTGTACTATTTTGCCCAGTGGCCGGTCGCTGCGTCGGAGGGCAAGAAGGCCGCATATGCGAAGGCGCTTGATGCGTTCTTGCGGAGTGGCAAGCTACTCAGCCCTCCCATCGAAGTCGTTCATATTCCTTTCGAGGGAAAGGAAATCGTCGGTTACCTGCGGCTGCCGGCGTCTGCGAATGGACCGGTGCCGATCGTGTTCGCAATCAGCGGGCTCGATAGCCGCAAGGAAAATATGGCCGAGACTTACGGGGCTCTGTTGGAGAATGGGATCGGATTTTTCACACTGGATGGGCCGGGGACCGGTCAGTCGCCGGTCAAGGTGAGCCCAACCGCGGACCGTGTCCTGAGCCGGACCTTGGACTATCTGGTCAGCCGAAAGGAGATTGATCCCAAGCGTATCGTCGTGCATGGCGTGAGCTTCGGCGGCTATTGGGCGTCGAAACTCGCCATCACCGAGCGGGCGCGCTTGCGAGGTGTGGTGGCCCAGTCGCCGCCGATCGATACGTTCTTCACTCCAGATTTTCTCGAAAAATCCTTGTTGGGAAACAAGGAATATCTCTTCGACCAGGTGCCTGCACTTCTTGACGTAGTTGAAGACGTGATGACGGTGCCTGATCTGGCGAGGGCATTTCCGCCGCTGTCTCTAAAGGTGCAAAAGATTCTCGGTCAGCCGACTGCCCCGATGTTGGTCATCGCCGGGGTGAAGGACACTCAGGTCCCGATCGCGGATATCGACCTGCTGCTTAACGCTGGCGATGTGCCGAAGGAGGCTTGGATCAACCCAAGCGGAGGGCACCTCGGCAGGGAGCCGAGAGGTTGGACCGATCCGGTCATCTTTAAGAAGGTCATCGCTCCCTGGGAGATGAAGATTCTGCTGGACCAATAGCCAAGCCTTGCACAGATCAGAACGGCTGCCTGTTTGTACCGAAAACCTCGTCCGAGCTGATGACGTAACGGAATCGCCTAAGCTGGCGAAATGATCGGGCTTTTGTGTTTCGTCTTGGCCGTCTTGGCCACGCCAGTCAATTCGAAGATGAGGCTTCGGGTGGCGTGACGTGCTGTTCTTGAACGAGGCGGACCTGACCGGTCATGTGTGTACCGAAAACCTTATCCGAGTTGATGACGTATTGGAATCGCCTAAGCTGGTGGAATGATCGGGCTGTTCTGCTTCGCTCTGACCGTGCTGGCCTCGCCGTTCAAGTCGAAGTTACGGCTTGAAGCTAAGAACGCGGTACTTCGACATCAGTTAATGGTCTTGGGACGCGTAGGCTCCATGGTCGCGTCCGGCTTACGAACAATGATCGCTGGTTCTTTATCCAGCTCTACCGCTGGGTCCGTCGATCCTGCAGGCCCTCACGATCATCCGACCCGAGACGCTCGTGCGTTGGCATCGGGCCGGCTTTCGCTGCTACTGGCGTTGGAAGTCGCGTCCACAGGGAGGGCGACCGCGGATCGACACGGAGCTGCGCGGATTGATCCGACGGATGAGCATGGAAAATCCGCTTTGGGGCGCGCCACGCATCCACGGCGAACTGCTCAAGCTCGGGTTTGAGATCGCACAGTCGAGCGTCGCCAAGTACATGGTCAAACGACGGGGGCCACCCAGCCAGGAATGGCGAACCTTCTTGCGGAACCACGCGCCGGACATTGCCGCCATCGACCTGTTCGTTGTTCCAACTATCGGTTTCGACCTGCTCTATGCCTTCGTCATTGTCCGGCTCGGCCGCAGAGACCTCGTCTGGATCAACGTCACAGCAACTCCGACGGCAGAATGGGTTGCCTGATCGTGAAGCCAGAGCCAACAGCGTCAAGAACGCCATCGCGATCTGCCGCATGCAAGGAGGCGAGCCGTCCGAGTATTGCCTCGAGCAACTTGCACTGTTCGAAGCCGGCCATATTTCGGCGACCGAAATGCGCGACCGGGTGGTCCGTCACGCGCAGGAAGGATGCAAGGACTGACGATCACTCGTCGGATAGTCGTATGATCGGTGAGCGCGCTGTGAAGCCCGCTTACCCTCCGAGCGAATGCTCGAGGAAGAAACGCAGCATTTCCCTCGTCGCGTCCGGGCCTCGCGCATCGGTGTAGGAGCCGGCCGGACTGCCGCCCGACCAGGCGTGGCCGGCACCATGAATGTTCCAGTGTTCGGAGATCGCCCGCCCGCCCCCGTCGGTTAGGACGGTGCGGCTATAGGCATGGCCATGAGGTACGCGTCCGCGGAGCACCTTCGTCGTCGGACTCGTCGCTTTGGCGGACTGCTCGATGATCCGGTCGCCGTTGTTGGGGTGCACCGTTGTGTCGCGATCGCCATGGAAAACGATGGTCGGCACGTAAGGTTTGGCATCCGCAATTGCTTTGGACCCGCCTCCCTGTCGCATCGCGACGAACGCGGAGGGAAGATCGCTGGCGGCGCCGCAGGCCAGGCCGGAATGAATGCCGACGGATGCGTACAGATCGGGATACGTCGCGCCCATGATGGCGGCCGCGGCCCCGCCGGCCGACAGACCCGCGACATAGACGCGCTTCGGATCGATCGCATGATCCCGCATGATCAGCCGGGTGATGCCGGCGATCAGCGAGGGTTCGCCCCCGCCGCGGCGCTGGTCGCCCGAGCGAAACCAGTTCCAGCACTTCGCCTGGTTGGCTCCGCTCGGCTGTTCAGGATAGACCACGAAGCAATTCTGCTCTTCCGCCAGAAAATTCATCCGGGTCCCGGCGGCGAAATCGTCCGGCGACTGGGTGCAGCCATGAAGCATGACGACCAGAGGAAGCTGTTGTCCCTGAGAGCGGCTCGGGATGAACAGCTTGTAGGTCCGGCTTCCCGCCGCATTGCTGAAGGTGCCTGCGATGAACTTTGTGCCATCGGGCACGATATCCGACGTCGAGGGCGGAGCGCGCGTGATCGGACCTCGCAGGCCGAGCCCGGTGAACTCTCGCATGCCGTCGAGCGGCGAGGCGCGTTTGCGTCCCTGAGCAGAGCGGGCCTGCAAGGTCTCCCGATTTTCCCTCTCCTCGACGACGTCGGCCTTGGCGTCGATGGTCGGCGGAGCAAGCCTCGCGAGCGGAGCCTGGGCGGCGCTACGGGACCTCGGTCCTGGGGCGCTATCGCCCTGAAGCATGCGCTGCAGGAGCGCCGTGGCCTCGACCAGTTCGCCGGCACGCGTGAGGCGGGTTGCTTCGCGAACTGTGTCTTGATTCAGCATCGTTTCACCTCGTTCTGTCGGCGAGAGCGGCCTTGACCGCGGGAGTGGCATGAAGGGCGCCCAGCACCGAGACCGAGGCGATGGCGGCGCGGGCCAACTCGGGAGTGACGTCCTGGGCGATGGTCGCGAGACCCAGCACGTTGATGTGCAGCATCTCGCCGGCGCGCCGCGCTGCTTCGAGATCCTCGCGGGTGTAATTTCGCAGCCCGAGGTCCAGGCTCTTCCGGGCCGTGGATTGCCTGACGACGTCCGCGTGGCGTTCGAGCTGGTTCCGGATGGCCGTCCTGATGAAATCCGTCCGGTTCGAATAGAACCCCTCCTGCACCATGAGATCGACGTGGCCGAGGTCGACATAGCCAAGGTTGACCGTGATCTTCTCGGTGTCGGGGGTCTTAGGTCGCAGTTCGCGCACATTATCAGGCATGAAATCACCCATCTCTACCATCCATTCGGATGGTCTATGGATGTCATATAGATGTTGCAGACCAGCTTTCAAGGGGCGGCAGCGCCGCTTCCCAATCCGCGGCGGGCCGCGGCTATCCGTCCTTGAGAATGGATTTCACTTCCCTGACGGGTCAGCTTTCGTCGGCCGGTATCACACGCACCCGTCCGCCGGCGCCGATCAGCGCGTGCGAACTGACCTCGTCGTCGATGGGCACGACCGAGAGATCGGTTTCCGGTGTCCAGTCCAGGGTGAGGTCGAGGTCGCCCGGAAAATCTGCCATCGCGAGCCGTCATCCAGTTCGACGATGTGGCTCTCGGAATGGGACCGGATCCTCATGGCGCGTTCATTCCGCGTCGGCGGGCAATGCGCCGTCCAATCGGCTACTTCCGTCCCGACGGGGCCTGCACGTTCGAGTTGTTGGGGTCTGGCTTGTTGGCTTCGTGGTGGCCGACCGCACAGCCCGCCGCAGCGCCGAGCTTGCCGTGGCCAGCCATGTGGCCGGCGACGCCGCCGACGATGGCGCCCTTGATGCATCCCTTGGCCTCCGCCGGCGAGAAGGAGGTGAGTGCCAGTAGGCAAAGCGACTGCGCCGCGTGCCGATCCACAAGCACCTCATCGACCAGGGCTTCCTCCAATACGTCGAGCAACGGCGGAAAATCGGGAAGCCGTTGTTCTACGAACCCGCCCGCGCTCGCGGCGGAAAGGGCGCCAATCCTCAGTGGCAGAAAGTCGCCGAGCGGCTGGGCGAGTGGGTACACGAATCCCTGAAGGTGACGGACGTCCAGCCCAATCACGGTTGGCGTCATCTCTGGCGCGAGATCGTGCGCGGTACGAGGATGCAGCCGGAGCTTTGCGACTACATGTGTGGCCACGAGAGCAAGAGCGGCACCGGCGCCCGATACGGCAAGCGCAAGGTCCCGGTGCTCGCAAGGCAGATTGCTCTCTTTCCCCGCTTCAAGGTGCTGGCGCTCAACAAGCCTCGCGCGCCGCACAAGCGTGTCCGCCGGACGCAGGCGCAGATCGCGGCCGACACTGCCACCAGGGCGGCAAGGCGACAGGCGCGCGCGAACGAGGCTTGGGCCTGATCTGCCCAAGCCCCTTGCCCGATATCAGTCGCTGGCAAAGAACGTTCGAATTGAGCTCGACAACGGGCTCGAAAGTCTTTGACTCGCGCCGGCCTCGAGCGCCGCTATCGCCTGTGGCGGCTTGCAATCGCCTTCCGGCGGCGTACCATTGATTGCGTGCTCACTCTGCAGGAGTGCGGCCATGGAACTCACCGTGGTCCCCGTCGTCAAGCCGGACGCCGCCAACTTCATCTTCGGCCAGTCGCATTTCATCAAGACCGTAGAAGACCTCCACGAGGCGCTGGTGGGCGCCGTTCCAGGCATCCGCTTCGGGCTGGCCTTCTGCGAGGCCTCCGGTAAGCGGCTGGTGCGCTGGTCAGGTAATGACGAAGCCGCTCTCGCCCTCGCACGCGACAACGCATTGGCCATCGGCGCCGGCCACACTTTCCTGATCTTCCTGGGCGACGGCTTCTTTCCCGTCAACGTGCTGGCTGCGGTGCGCGCGGTGCCGGAGGTCTGCCGCATCTATTGCGCGACCGCCAATCCGACACAGGTAATCGTCGCGCAAACGGAGCTGGGCCGCGGCGTGCTCGGCGTGGTGGATGGCGCCTCGCCATTGGGCGTCGAGACCGACGCCGACATTGCGTGGCGGAAAGACCTACTGCGAAAGCTCGGCTACAAGCTGTAGTGGCTGGATGAAGCCGAAGTCGACAGGCCTCACGGACAACACCGTCGAGCCCAATGCAGTCAACTCGATCGCCAGACGCCCCGGCTCGCCCGGCTCGTTCACGGATACCGGGGCCGTGAACGGCGCGTATTACCAAGTGAACCAGGCGAGCTATGAAGGGCTTCGGCGAAGCCTTGCAGTATGGGTCGCAGCAGAGCAGCCTTGTCCAAATGTCGGCTGTTAAGGGTCGATCGGAGATGACTGACGTCTGGCCAAAACGACGCGACTGGCGAGCAGGCTTTGGAAACTGTGCCCCGGCAGGCCGTCGTCAGCATATGTTTGGGCACAAGGAGGTGCGATATGGCGACAACAGCTACCCAAGTCGTTCTTGACACGCCGGCGGCGGAGTTCCGGCTTCCGGCCACCGACGGCAAGACTTACGCACTGGACGACGTTGCGGGCGAAAAAGGCACGGTCGTCGTCTTCATCTGCAACCATTGTCCCTATGTTAAAGCGGTGATCGACCGCATGGTTTCGGACGCCCGCATGCTGATGTCGGAGAGCATAGGCTTTGCGGCGATTTGCTCGAACGATGCGGCGAGCTATCCCGAAGACTCATTTGAGAATATGAAGCGTTTCGCGAAGGCTCATGATTTCCCGTTTCCGTATCTCCACGACGAGACCCAGACAGTCGCTCGGGCGTATGGGGCGGTCTGTACGCCGGACTTCTTCGGTTACAATGCCGACCGCAAGCTCAAGTATCGCGGCCGGCTCGACGATGGCCGCACAACTCCGCCTCGCGCGGGGGCGCCCCGAGAGCTTGTCGACGCCATGCGCGCGATTGCGACCACCGGTGTGGCGCCGGCTGACCAAAAGGCGTCTATTGGCTGCTCGATCAAATGGAAGGAGGAATAAAGCCGAGCCCCAACATGTCTCGTATCTGAGACCGCCGTGTGCGGCAGCATTTGAAAGCTGCAAAGCTGCACACGTGCGATTTGACTAGCGACATCACGAGGGCCCAGCGGCTGCTGCCGGAGTCGCATTTCGTCGTACAGTTACGCATTGCCGTGTGGACGGGCAACGCTCGTGACACAAGACCCCAACCGGACGTTGCGCGCCCCAATGCGGGAACTGTGGTATCCTCCGTCAAACGCGATGGGACGGTTCAATGAAGCGGCGGACCCTCAAATGGCACTTGCTGCTCGTGCTGAGCGTCCTCCTGTCCTGCGATTGCACACGGATCTGAAGATGGCTCTCTCCGGTCTCGAGGAGGACCCACGTCGTGAAGCGGGACTTTGACCTCATCGTCTATGGCGCGACGGGTTACACCGGCCGTCTCATCGCCGAATATCTGGCGACATCCTATCGCGGCGACGATGCCCCGTCCTGGGCGATCGCGGGACGCTCGACCGACAGGCTCCAGAAGGTGCGTGCCGGCATCGGCGCACCGGACGATTTGCCTTTGGTTAAAGCGGACGCCGCCGAGCCGGCGAGTCTGCGTTCGATGTGCGAGCGTGCGGCCGTGATCATCACGACGGTTGGGCCTTATCAGCTCTACGGCCCCGAGCTTGTGGCGGCCTGCGCGGCCACGGGCACTGGCTATGTCGATCTGTGCGGCGAGCCGGCCTGGATGCGGCGCATGATCGACGCCCATCACGAAGAGGCGAAACGGACCGGCGCGCGCATCGTCTTCTCCTGCGGCTTCGATTCCATCCCGTTCGATCTCGGCGTGCTCACGTTGCAGGAGAAGGCGCGCGAGAAATTCGGACGCCCGGCGCGGCGGGTCAAAGCCCGCCTGCGCAAGGTGAAAGGCGGCATGTCCGGCGGCACCGCGGCGAGCGCTCGGGCGACGCTGGCCGCCGCGGCGCGCGACCCGGCCCTGATGCGGTTGCTGACCGATCCCTTCGCGCTGACACCGGGGTTCACCGGGCCGTCTCAGCCGTCGGGACTCATCCCCGAATACGACCCGCGCTTGAACGTGTTGCTCGTGCCGTTCCCCATGGCGCCGGTCAACACCAAGAACGTGCACCGCACGAATTTCCTGTTGGGTCACCCCTATGGCACGGATTTCGTTTACGACGAGATGATGGTCGCACCGGGGGTTGGGGAGCTCGCGCGCGTGACGACGGAGACGTTCGCCACGATGGTTTCCATGGTCGCGACCGGCGGTCTCAAACCCGGCGGAGGCCCGACCCGGGAAGAGCGCGAGAGGGGCTTCTACGACATCCTCTTCCTGGGCGAGCTGCCGGATGGCCGACACGTCGAGGCGGTAGTCACGGGCGACCGCGATCCGGGCTACGGCTCGACCAGCAAGATGATCGCCGAGAGCGCTCTCTGCCTCGTGCGCGACGTGCAGGGCGAGGGCGGCACCTGGGCGCCCGGCGCGCTGATGGGTCCGGCATTGCGCGAGCGTCTGAAGGAGCGCGCCGGCCTCACCTTCAGCGCGCGTTGAGGTAACGCTCAGAACTGCAGCGGCGCGCTGGATTACGTGGATGGTAACCAACGAAAGCGCGGTTTGGCGAGCGCGAGCCTTAAATCCGGTTCAATGACGCGGCCGTAGTCGCTATGGCGTAACCTTGAAATGCCAGCGTCATCACACCAACGAGCCAACGGCGCTTTCGCCTTGTGAGAGGTCCAGCGATGCCCGCAGATGATGATACGCGCCCCCTGGGTCGAACCGGCATCCATGTGCTGCCCTTGGGGATCGGCACGAACAAGTGGCGGCGTGCCGATCGTGCGGCGGTTCTCGAGACGTACCGGACCGTCAATGACGCCGGTTCCTGCATGATCGACACGGCCGAGATCTATTTTTCGGAGCGCGTCGTGGGTGACTGCTTGCGCGCCGGTCCCACCCACGCGGTGATAGCATCGAAATTCCTTCCCTTTCCGGGCCGAACCTCTCCTCGCCGCCTGATGAGCGCGCTTGACGGTTCGCTCGCGCGCCTGGGCCTCAAGACAATCGATCTCTACTATGTTCATTATCCGCTGCCCTTGATCGACGTGGGAGTGTTCGCCGAAGGTCTCGTCGAAGCGGTTAAATCCGGCAAGGCACGCGCGGTCGGCGTGGCAAATTTCAATGCGGACCAGATGCGCCGAATCGCCGATCACCTCGCAAGGGCAGGCGTTCCGCTCGCCGCCACTCAGGTCAACTACAGCCTGCTCCGACGAGCAGCGGAAACAAATGGCGTGCTCGAAGCCTGCCGTGAGCTCGATGTGGCACTGGTCGCGTATTTTCCCCTTGCGTCCGGCCGCCTCACGCAGCCGTCGGACAGCATGGGGACGAAAGCGCTGCTGACGCGTCTCGCCGATATTGCCCGCGCGCACGACGCCAGCATCAGCCAGGTCGCCCTGAACTGGCTGTTGGCGCGCGACAGTCACGTGATTCCCATCCCCGGCGCAACCAAGCCTGATCACTCCAGGGCCAATCTCGGTGCACTCGGTTGGTGCTTGAGTGAGACCGAGTTCGACGCGATCGACCGAGCCTCAGCAAAGAGTGGTACATGAATTCGGCGCCCATCAAACCCCTCATCTCCACCTCTGACCTCGGCAAGATCGACGTCCGCGTCGGGACCATTCTCGCTGTCGAGGACGTGGCGCGTTCGGAGGAGCTCGTACGGCTGCGTGTCGATTTCGGCGACCACGCGCGCTCCATTCTCGTCGGCATGAAAAAGTAGCGGCCATATCCAAAGGAGATTGAAGGCCGGCAGGCGCTGTTTTTCGTGAACCTCGCGCCGCGAAAGGTGGCGGGCGAGATTTCCTGGGCGGGACCTCTCATCGCCGCCTCGCAGCACCGATTTTGACCCATTTCAGACTAAAGTCGCCTCACCATATGGTTCGACAGAACGGCCGAACGCAAGGCCCCGTTTCGGCGACAGCGTCTAGGGGGGGTGCATGGAGACAAAGACAACCTACAAATCTTTTCGCTACAAGGCCAACACAGCTTGGAACTCCGCCCGACGGGGTACGCTTTCTGCGTCGGGAAAACCGAACATCGATGTTGGCAGTCCGCCTGAGTTTAAAGGCGAGCCAGACATCTGGGCACCTGAAGAGCTACTCGTGGGCTCAGTCAATACATGCATGATGCTGACCTTCCTCACGCTCGCCCAAGCGAAAGGTCTGACTCCGGTGCGATATGAAAGTGAAGCCGAAGGCCTGCTCGAAAATATCGAAGGCAAGTACCGCATCACAGAAGTTATGGTTCGACCGCGCGTAAGCCTCAAAGACAAAGCCGAACTCGAACGTGCCCGCGAAATCATGGAAAGCGTCGAAGCACAGTGCTTCATCTCGAATTCCATAAAATCGAAAGTCTCGCTCGCTGCTGAGCTTGTCGTTGCTCCCTCGCCAAAGTGAAAGCGAATTGCGTCGGCTGTGCGGGTCCGCTTCTGGCCCGACGCGGACGTTCAGTACCTTAAGGCTAACGTCCGCTGTCCGAGGCGCGGCAGACGTATCGCGGACGATGCCTGACGGCGGGTCGGAAGTCGAGCACCCCATTTGCTGTGACCCACGAGGCCGCCACTCTGCCATCAGGCCGTGCTATAGTTGCTCCCCTCGGGCTGAAAGGTGGCTCGATGAAGCGACGGCCCGGTATGACACTGCCAGCACGAAATTTCCAGCCGAGCTGCGAGCGCGCTACAGGAACTTATCGTCGCGATGTGCCCTGGGAAACTTCGGGTGAAATGTGACCAAGGCTCTCGATGTCTCACTTGCTGATCGCAAGGCCGAGCTTCTGCGCTGGCTAAGCGAGGAGGGACGTTTTGCGCCCGATACGGGTGGGCTTCTTGAGATGCTCTGCGAGAAGCTCACCGTGCTCGGGGCGCCGATAGCCCGCGCCACAGTGCATGTCCGTACGCTGCATCCAGAATTCCGGGGAGTATCGCGTATCTGGCGCCGTGGACAGAGTACCGAGTTCCGAACGTCGCGACACGGTATCGAGTCTACGTCGGATTACCAGAATAGCCCCCTTCAGTACGTTATCGGAACCGGACAGTGGCTTGACACTGTCCTTAGCGAAGCCACCGATCGGCGCTTCCCGATCCTCGCAACGCTGCGGGCGCAAGGCATTACCCATTACGTGATGGCGCCTCTTATCTTTTCGAATCGGATCGTTAACGCGATATCGTGGGGAAGCGACGCTCCCAGCGGGTTTAGGGAAGCGGACGTTGAACTTTTTCGCTATCTGGTGCCGACCTTTGCCCCAGTTCTCGAAGTGACGGCGGGCCGGCGGATCTATGGTGAACTTCTTGCCACCTATGTAGGTCGAGATCCGTGCGCGCGGATTATGGCGGGCGCCGTCCAGCGCGGAAACGTCCACCACATCAAGGCGGCAATGCTGCTCGCCGACTTGCGTGGTTTCAGCCGACTGACAGATGAGCTTCCGGAGCAAAGAATCATTGAACTCCTAAATGCCTTCTTCGATCTGGTCGTCCCTGGCGTCATTGGCAGCGAAGGTGACATCCTGAAGTATATCGGTGATGCGGTCATTGCGATCTTTCCAGTCACCGGCGATGATCCGGCGCCGGCCTGTGAGTCGGCCCTGGCTGCAGCTCAGACAACGCTGGCTGCGCTCCAGGCTTCACCGCCCGAGGTCCAGCAGCATATTTCCATCGATATTGCTCTGCACTATGGTGATGCCGCATACGGCAATATTGGCTCTGGCAATCGCCTCGACTTCACCGCCGTCGGGCGCGACATCAACATCCTCAGCCGGCTGGAATTCCTGTGCAAGGATGTTGGCCGGCCACTGCTCATGACTGGTGCTTTTGCCGCCGAAGTTGCGGCACCGGTCTTTGAAATCGGCCATTTCGAATTGCGCGGCTTCCGTCAGCATCAGTCCTTGTACGGGTTGTGCCAAGACGGCGAGGTGCCTGCTGCGCCCACGTGGACGGATGACGCGTAGCAGGCTGTACGAACTGTTGGGCGTAAACTTCTGCTTTTGGGCTGTGTGTACCGAAAATCTAAATCCGAACGTATTGACGATGAAGTCCGCCCAGTATGGCGCGCGAATTTATGACGCCGGATCGCTGAACCTGGCGAGAGACAGGCGCATCTTTGTTCAATGACCGATGCGTTCTCACGCCGTTGTAATAGTCCGCATAGTTTTTCAGAATCCGACGCAGATGTTCCTTGTCCAGGACAATGATGTGGTCCAAACACTTGCGCCGGATCGATCCGATCAGCCGTTCGGCAAAGCAGTTCTGCCAAGGCGAGGCCGGTGCAATTGGCTTGTCTCGGATACACGACAATCGTCCGCTCCGACCTGAGCGGCTATGTCTCGATTGCAGCGCCGGTCCTAGATTGGAACGGCGACCTTCGATTCACTCTAAGCCTGGCCGGGACCCGCGCCTCCATGACGACGGAGCCAACAAGTGAGCAGGGAAATCGCTGCTCACCAGCGCTTCCCGCGCGACGCATGCACTCGGCGGCAAGGCCGGGAGCGCCGATTAGCTGGGCCACACACCTTCAGGGATCCGCAACAACTCAATTCCTGCCTGCAAGCATCCGTGAACTCTCTCAGCTGGTCGTATTCCTCACTGCGCTACTGCACGCGCTGCCTCAACTCATCGAATGTCCCGTTGAGCTCTGCATAGGCTGCGATGACCCCGCGCATCACGGTCTCCGGCGTCGGCAACCAGAGCCAGGTGCACGACCAACAGAATTCGCCTCCTCGAATTGAATTGACGAGAGCGATCCGCACGTCGTTTTTGGGTCAATACGATTTGCAGTCGTCGGCGACCCGTCGTGATGTGACAGCCAAGCCACATTGCACCCTCCGGTGGCCTTGGCTCGCCACTACGCGTCCTGCATGGCAACGGTCATTTCTTGCCAGGCGCCCCCTCAATGGCCGGGCCAAACCGCTCCCAATTCTGTCCATCGAACTTCTGCAATTGCATTTGTTCGATCGGGTATTGGTCGTCAGGCGCGGTATTCAGCGTGACGTCCGGAAGCAGAATGTCGAGATGGACCTGATTCAAGGCCTCCGCCTGCCGCATGATGTTGGCGCGTGTAAGGTCATCCTTGCACTGCCTAAGCACTTCAACCAGCGCCTGCGCGGCATTGTACCCATAGACCACATAGAAATTGTGGCTATCCGGAATATCGTGTTGAATCTTAAAAGATGGATATTCGGACTATGGTGTTGGTTCGGTCGTGTCGATCACTGACGGCAGCACGTGATGCCACTTCCCGGCCGGCGCTCTTTTGGACGTTATTGCCGTCGATAGAAGAGCACTCTGCCCGCCGGCAACAGTTGTAGTAGGATATCGAAGTCGGCGACGTTGGCGGTCAGCACCGAGAAGCCCAATTTCTGGGCCTGCAAAAACAGCACACAGTCCAGCAAAGCGCGGAGCTTGTGGTCGCCGGCATAGCTTTGTAAACGGCAGATCATACCCGATAGCAGCGCCGCGCGCCCAAGCACATCGGCATCAGGAACGAACGTCCGGTGCGCCGGCATCGACAGAATAAGGGTGCGTATCGCATCAATGACAGCCCCCGTGCGGCCGTCCTCGGGATCGAGAACGCCGATCGTGTGCATCAACTCCTGGATAGCGACGCTGGAGTGGTTGGTCTGTCGGTTGGCGATCAACACTTCAAGAAAGTCGGGTGTCCGGCCCTGCATCTGGTCGATGTACACGCAGGTATCGAGCAGGAGTGACTGGCCTCCGATCCGGTCGCCGCGGACGAACGGGAGATCACTGTCTTGCCGGCGCGCCAACGTCTTTCGCGGATCAAACCGCGCCCATCGCAGAGCCGCATCAAAATCGAAGCCGGACACCTCAGAAGCCGAGTTTCAGGTCGGGGTCGATTTTGCCTCGAGCATCCTTGAATGCTCCAGCGAACTTGTCTTCCAGAGCCACATTCGCCAGAGCAAAGGCGATCAGATCGGTGTCCGCTTCGATCCCTGTCCGCCTCTTCGCTTCTTGAACGAGCGACGGGCTAACGCGACCGGCGATACGGCTGCTCTTCTGCTTGAGAAGCCCTGAACGCTCGGCCGCCTCCATCACGGTTTCGAACCGGAACCGGTCGGAAGCTGTGCCACCGGTGGGCGGACGTTGCTTAATGCGCTTACCCCTTCCGAGTGGCGCTACCCCACGCGCGCTGTCACTGCGCTTCCGGACGCGCTGAGGCGATTTTTCTCCGAGCTTGGACATGGCGGCCACCGCGTTGAACATTTTTGCAATTTGTGTAACATATCATTCCGAGTGCCGCTGTTCAAGGCTGAGCTCATCCAGTGTGACCGGCCACCGCTGCTCCTTTCGCCTGATCTCAGCCGGGCGTCGCGATCAACGCAATAATCCGGAATTTGCATACCGTGGATCATGGCGATTTCAACACGATATTCCGGAAGGCCGAAATTGTTCTTATCCTCTCCCGGCATGTGCTTGTCTATGAAGTCGCTAAATCTCTTCAAGCCGGGATCATCCTTCCAGGCCGCGTCCGCAGGATCCTTGCTGTAGGTTGCCGTGATGATGTCCTTGGCGTTTTCGAGGCGGGCGGGTTTTAAGACGGCACTGATCGATTGCGAGTTTCCGTGCAGGATATGCACGGGCTTCCAACCGATCTCGGCTGTCTTCCTGATGGCTTGCTTGCGCCGCGAATTTCGCCGATGCGAAATTGACGAAGATGTTCGCGCCCGAGAATTTCAGCTTCACCAGCTCGGAATCGATCGTCGGCGCGCTGGTCTCATACGTGACTTCGGCGACAATATTGCCGACCGCATCGCTGCCCTTGATATTGTCCCGCCCGAAGTCGTCATTGGACGAGAGGACGGCAATCTTTCCATTCGAATAGTTGTCGCGCAGGTACTTGCCGTAGATGCGCGTTTCGCTCTGATAGCTTGGCTGGAAGCCCATCGACCAAGGATATGTCGGCTATCCGGATTATCGTGTTGAAACGCTATCTCGGGTAGCGAGTTGGTTCGTGTAGATTCTGTAGCTGCCCTCTCTCGCTAACGCTTGTGGCTGTAGCTGGCGAAAAGCGGCCAAGTTGAACCGCCAAAGCCCGTTCTTCCACGGTGACGAGTCTGGGCCTGGCAGACCGTCTCAGATGAACGAGGAGTTCAATCGATTCCGAGCAACGCAGCCAAGCGTTCGCGCACTTCCGTGAGCACGATGTCAGGTGCTCGTCCGGCATGCTGGATCGGTCGTTTCTCCCAAGAGATGCTGCGGGATCGGTCGGCCAGTACAACACCACGGAGGCTGGCACTATCGGGCAGCTTGGCCTCAAAAGGATAGTCGCGCACACGGCTGGTGATTGGGCTGACCACGCAAAGTCCGGCTGCGGCATTGTAGTTGTGCGGCGACAAGACAATTGCCGGTCGTCGGCCGCTTTGTTCGTGGCCGACCGTGGGGTCAAGATCGATCCAGATGAAATCGCCCGCCTCCGGACAATAGTTACCAGACTTCGTTGCCAACGGGCGGGCCCCAATCAATCTCTTCATGACGGTTGTCCGGTGTTATGCCGGCAACCAGCTTGTCGAGTGTATAGCGGCGCTTGCGCCGCGGCGACCGCGCGATCTCGATCACCAGTTTGCCGTTGCTCACGGTCATTTCCGCGGCCTTGCCGTCGCTGGCACCGATTTCATCGGCAAATGCTTTTGGCACTCGCAGTGCGAGGCTGTTGCCCCACTTCTGAAATGCCACCTTCATGTTCGGTCTCCGACATTGATGATACAATGTAGATACGCGCTCGACGGCAGTTGGTCAATGGGTACACCAACCGCAGGGCCGGCTAGGTACCAGGCCGGAAAGGCATCGTCGCCCCTCCAACACGATAATTCGGAACTCGATTGATGTGGACGAGGCCAAATCAACACACTATTCCGGAAAGCCGATATGTCTTGTGGTCGCCGAAGATGGTTCCCCCGGCCGCGATGAACAGCTGCGGCACCTTCTTGGCGTTGACATACTTGATGACCGACATGGTCGTCGGCGTGCCGAGCGGATTGAAGAGAAGGAGAGCCTCGTCGCTTTCGATCAGCTTGCGGGTCTGCTCGACCGTCTTCGGAGGACCATATGCATCGTCGTGGGAGATGAACTCGATCTCGCGGCCGTTAACACCGCCTTGATCGTTGATCATCCTGAAGTAGGCGCCTTCCGTTCTGGCGACAATGCCATTCGACGACAGCGGCCCGCTGTAGGGAGCAGTATTGCCGATCTTGATGATCGCATCGGACGCGCCAGGGTCGTAGCGCTTCTCCCCTTAGGCGGCGCGAGGCGCCGCATTGGCCAATCCGATCAGCATCGTCAGCGTGATACCAGAACAAGCGGACCTCGGTGTGCGCGCGTACCGTAGCATCTCTCTCCTCGTGATCTGACGTTCGATCGATAGTCGGCCAGGTTGTCAGGCCGTCTTCAAGTCAAAGTCGAAGCGAGTTCCCCACGTCGTGAGCTGGTCAATCGTCCACACGCGAGGGCGTTGGGGATATGCCTCATGCCAGGGCCGCGGCTCGAAAATGTCGAGCTCCGGAACGATCACATCCATGTCAGTGTAGAGCTCGATCAGAAAACGGCTCGGGTCGTAGTGATAGGAAGCGAGGTTGTGGCCCGCGGTGTGCCGCGACGGACCCCAGAGGATCGGATGGCTTTCCCTTGCAAGAAAATCCGCCGCATCGTGATGCGCGGCACGGCTGCGCAGCTCAAATGCGAGATGGTGAAGCCGGGCCTCTGGCGCAGCGATAATATTGAGGACGTGGTGATCGTAGTTACAGGTCAGGAACGTCGCAATTCCCTCAAACCAATCGGTTGTACGAAACCCGATGGCGGAACAGAACTCGACGAGCTTCGTCGCCTCCGGCGCCATAACGGCAACATGTCCAAGGCGCGTAGGGACGACGCCAGAGGTACGGAAGCCAGGGCCGGGCATTGCCATGTCAGGCAGAAAATGGAGCGTGTGCCCCGCGACGACGACCTCCACCAGGACGGGAACGCCCGGCCGTGCGTCGCTCTTCTTCTCCGGAGAAAGACCGAGACCGCGCAGCGACCGGACAGTCTCGTCGGCGGCTTCCTTGTCGATCCTCAGGCCCAGCGCCGTGAGGCGCTTATGGGGCGCCGGCCTGATGGTGATGTTGTGGTGATCGAGACCGAGGCTGAAGTAGGTGCGGCCGTCGGATCCGCGTTCCACCTGAGTTGCGCCGATCACGCGATCATAATAGGCGACCTCCTGCTCCGCGGCAGGCGTATCGAGATCGACATAAGCGATTTGGAAAGCGCGGGTCATTGTTCTTCCTCCAACGTCGTCGTGGCGACTTCTGCATCGTGGCCGTAAAGTCTGTTCAGCGCTTCGGGACTGCCGCGCACACCTCGCGTGGCGAAGACGTGATCCCTCTCGAGCTGTTGGGGTCCATCGTGCAGGTGGAAGCTCGTGGACAGGCCGCGGGATCGCTCCTGCACGGTGGTCGTTCGCGGCTTGCGCAATGCCGCGTAAGCCCGAAGCGCCGTCGGAATGTCGAAGGCGGCATGTTTCAGGCAGGCCGCCAGCGTCGCGCCGTCCTCAATGGCCTGCGCTGCGCCTTGCGCCATGAAGGGCAGCATGGGATGAGACGCGTCCCCCAGAAGGGCGACACGCCCCTGCGTCCATTCCGGAAGTGGATCGCGATCGAACAACGCCCACTTGAACGTCTCGTCGACCGCGGTGAGGATCGTCGCAATCTGCGGATGCCACCCCTCATACTTCTTTGCGGCATCGGAGATCGAACCGCGGTCAGACCATTGCTCCCGTGTCCAGGTCGCCTCTTCGCTGACCGCCACAAAGTTCAGGAATCTACCTGAGGAAACGAAGTAGTGGACAAAGTGTCCGCCCGGCCCCACCCAGTTCGTGACATCGAGCGGAAGGCCGAGATGCGCGACGCGTTCGGCAGGCGCGAGCCCCCTGTACGCGATCTGCCCCGAGAACCGCGGCTTTTCCTCGCCGAATAGGTGCTCGCGAACCTGAGAGTGTATTCCGTCGGCCCCGATGAGGAGATCGCCGCGCTCGGACGTGCCATCCTGAAAGTGGGCGGTCACGCCTCTTTCGTCTTGCTCGACATCGACCAGACATCGTCCAAGCTTGATCTCTCTGGGACCGAACGCGTCCGCCAGAAGGGCGATGAGGTCAGCCCGGTGGAAATGGTAGTAGGGCGCCCCGTAACGGTTCTCGATGGAGTCGCCCAATTCTTCGCGCCCCAGGACACGACCGTCCTGCCAGCGACGAAAGACGATCGCGGAGGGGCGGACGGCGGCTCGCGCCATGGCGTCGCCAAGCCCGTAGCGGCCAAGCAGCCGGGAGGCGTTGGGGCTGATCTGAATGCCCGCGCCGACCTCGCGTTGCGCCATCGTCTGCTCGAACAGGGAAACGTCGAGGCCAGCCCGACGCAACGCTATGGCGGCCGCTGTGCCGCCGATGCCGGCGCCGATCACCAGGGCATGAGGCGGTTTCACCGTTGCATCCCCCAGCCGAGAGCCGTCGCGAGGATCCCGCCTGCATCTGGCATCTTGCGGCCCGTTCCGCGCCACGCGATGTGATGGTCGGGCCGCACGAGCAGCATGTCCTGTCCATAGACACCCTTCAGATCGGGCTCGTCGAGTTGCAGAATCGACAGTGGGATCTTTCGCCGCGCCGCGGCGTCGACAAACGGTGACGGATCGCCCCCGCGGAAATCGATCAGCGTGAAATGTGTGCCTAGTCGATCGTAGAGCGCCGTACCGTCTTTCAGGAACGCGCTGGGCAAGCGGGCGCCAGGCGTGGTCGTCGGCTTGTAGACAGCCGGATCAAACGGAAAGGCAGCGACCGACCCGTCCGCGACGATCGGTGATCCTTCGTAGATAAAGCCGTGTTCGATCCCGAACCATTCGTTCTCTCCGTTGCCAAGCTTGGCGATCTCTGCACCGACTTCCGCCCGGCGCACGGGATTTTCGCTGCTATCGCCTTCCAACAGGCCTCCATAGGCTTCAGCAATCTGCATTCGCACCTGCATGTGGCGGCCGGATGCGTCGCGATTTCGTGCCGCTACGGGGCGCCGCTCGATTTCATACGACGCGAGGAGGCCGGGCCCGCCGAAGCCCTGGAGCGTCGCCGCCAGTTTCCAACCGAGGTCGACGGCATCGCCGACCCCGGAATTCATCCCATAGCCGCCTGTCGGAATGAACTGATGCGCGGAGTCGCCTGCGAGCAGGACGCGTCCCTTGCCATAGGTTTCGGCGACCAGGAGGTGCGGCGCCCACGCATTCGCGACCAGAATCTCGAAGGGGAATGGCCGGCCAGCATAGGCCTCGATGAGAGCGCGTGGATCGAGTTTGGTCGCGTCCTGGTTGGGAAGTACGGGAACATGAACGGTCCAGATATCATCGTCGTTCTGGGCAATCATCGTTCCGAGCGGCGATTGGTAATGCCAGGCGACGCCCCAACGCTGAAGCAGATCTCGCTCAGTCGATCGAAAGTGGATCATGTAGAGTTCGCCGACGCGCGCCTGTCCCTCCAACTGGATGCCCAGCCCGGCCCGAACGCGGCTGGTACCGCCGTCGCAACCGATGAGATATTGACAGCTGACCTGCTCCTGGGCGCCACCTCCCTGCTCCCGCAGAGTCGCGACGACACGATCATCCTTCTCCTCGAAACTTTCGAAGGCGACGCCGAACCGCACCTCGACTTCCGGACGAGCATCGATGGATTTCTTCAGAACGGGCTCGATCTCGACCTGTGAGACGCGCATCGGGGGCTCGAGCGGTTGGGTGCCGTCGTTCTTGATGCGGATTTGCTTTCGAAACTCGCTCGGGGCCATGTATCTAAAACGATGCAGCTCATATCCGGCGAGACTTGTGATCCAGGAGACGTCGAAGGGATGATCGTCTGGCACCGCGACATTTCGCAATGCCTCTGACAGGCCGAACCGACGGAAAAGCTCCATGCTGCGGCTGTTGGTGATGTCCATCTTCGGGTGGCGGGTCGTCGTCGCATTCCTCTCGACCAGCATGGAGCGGATTCCGAAATGGGCCAAGACATTCGCAAACGTCATCCCGACCGGACCACCGCCTGCAATCAGAACCGGAACCGATTTCATTGCTTCCTCCAAATACGACCGGCGAACGATCTATGTCGTGCTGCCGCCTCCGAATGACGCCGATCAGAACCTGGCCCGCTCAGCTCCTTCAAAACCAAGCATTGCGCGAAATCGCTCGCCGATGTGACTTCGGCCATGATTTCGTTCTCCTGGACAGCCGGCACGATATCCGCCCGAGCCTAAGGGAAACGACGTCGACAGGGGTTCAGGCCGCTGCACGGACTGCATCTTCGCCCTCCTGCGCAATCGGATTGCGAAGAACACCCAATCCCTCGATCTCGATCTCACACACGTCGCCGGGCTTCATATAGAGAGGCGGCTTGCGTGCAGCGCCGACGCCGGACGGCGTGCCGGTCACGATAATGTCTCCCGGGAACAACGTGATGCCCACGCTGATCAGAGCGACCAACGTTGCGACATCGAAGATGAGATCGGAGGTTGACGCCTTCTGCATCACCGTTCCGTTCAATCTCGTCTCGAGTTTCAGGCCGCTGGCACCGGTCGGAAGTTCGTCGGCAGTTACAAATGCCGGCCCGAACGCTCCGGTGCCGTCGAAATTCTTGCCCATGGTCCATTGCGGCGTACGGAACTGATAGTCCCGGACCGTACCATCATTGAAAATCGAATATCCGGCGACATGCTCGAGGGCCGCGGACTGGGGGATATGGCGGCCGCCGCGCCCGATGACTGCGACAAGCTCTCCTTCGTAGTCGAGCGCTTCCGAGACATTCGGTCGCGCGATCGGCGCACCGTGCCCGATGAGGCTCGACGAGAACCGGCCAAAAAGCGTGGGGTAGTCAGGCTGCTGGATGCTGCTTTCGGCCGTGTGGTCCGCGTAGTTCAATCCCACGCAGATGATCTTGCCGGGTGAGGACAGCGGGGGAAGGAACGTCACCGCTTCCGGATCGATCGGCTCCCCTTTGAGAAGAGCTGCCGCGAGATCCTTCAGCCCGTCCCTTCCACCGGCAAGGGCGCTTTCAAGCCGGCCATGCGTTGCGCCGTCATCAAGCCCCCAATGTCGACCGGCTTGATCGGCCACCGCGAGGCCACGTGTTCCGTTTCTCTCATAAGCGATGAAGCGCATGGGCGTTTTCCTCAATGTGCGTTCGTCTATACCATAAAAAATGCATATTACAATGTAAAATGCATGATTTTTGAATTGTGCATATTATAAGTGACTCCAGCCGTTCCACCCGCTATGGCTATGAGCACCATGGAATCACCCACGAGCCTCACCCAGGGAGCCTATGCGGAGCTTCGCTCCGAACTGCTCGCGTGCCGCTTCGCGCCCGGAGAGAAGCTAAAGATCGACGATCTGTGCCGTCGCTTTGCGGTCGGCTCGAGCGCCGTGCGTGAGGCGCTTTCACGCCTCGCATCCGAGGGCTTTGTCGTCAGCGAACCTCAGCGAGGTTTCCGTGTGGCGCCATTGTCCGTCGATGCCCTCCGCGATCTCACCGATGTTCGATGCAGCATTGAGGCGCTGTGTCTTCGGGGCGCTATCGAGAAGGGTGGAATCGAGTGGCAGTCGCAGGTGGTCGCCGCCCTGCATCGCCTGTCGCACACCTCGATATGGGCAGATAAGGCCGCGCGACGTTACAGCGAAGAATATGCGAGGGCTCATGAGATCTTTCATGAAGTCCTGGCGGCGGGATGCGGCAGCCCCTGGCTCCTGCATTTGCGGGCGATCCTTTTCAATCACTCTGAACGCTACCGGTGGTTTACCGGTCCCTTGTCCAAGGTGGACAGAGACCTCGACAGGGAACATCGCGAGATTGCGGAGGCCGCGTTGTCGCGGGACAGCGAACGCGCGGTCGCGCTGATGAACGAGCACTTGCAAATGACCGCAAAAGTCATCCTCGACGCTGTATCGTCCGGGCGCGAGCCGGCTGCCAAATCCGCAAAGGCAAAACCAAGCGAGGCTGATGCGCCTGAAAGCGCGCCTCGGAAGCGCATGCGCGGTGCATCATCCGTCTGAGGATGTTCGGCCGGGTCGCAACCGGTCGAACAGCGTTGGAGCCACTACAATTTGATGACCAACTTCCCGTGGTTCTCCCCGGCGTAGAGCATCGCAATCGATGCGGGAGCGGCCTCGATACCTTCTTGCATGTCCTCACGATACTTGAGCTTTCCCTCGCGGACCCAACCGGCGAGCGCCGCAACCGCCTCTTCATACCGTGGAGCAAAGTCGGTGGTGAGGAAGCCCTGCATGATTGCGCGCTTTACGAGGAGATGACGCTCCGGCCGCGGTCCCTCGTTCCAGGGATCCCAGCTCGCATATGAGGCGGTCCCGCAGATAGCAATCCGCGCTCCCACATTTATCTGCCGAAGAACGGCATCGTGAATAGGGCCGGACGTATTATCGAAAAATGCGTCCACCCCATTGGGGCAAAGGCGGACGAGCGCCTTTTCCAGATCCGCAGTCGACTTGTAGTCGATGGCAGAATCATAGCCGAATTCTTCAACGCACTGTCGCACTTTCTCGTGCCCTCCGGCGAACCCGATCGCACGACAACCCTTGATCTTCGCAATCTGCCCCACGGCGGAGCCAACCCCGCCGGCGGCCGTCGAGACCACGACAGTGTCTCCTGCCTTCGGTCGGCAGACGTCCAGGAGACCAAAATATGCCGTCAAACCGTTCAGTCCAAGCACGCCCAACGAGAGCGATAGGGGCAGGTCATCTTCAAGGACCTTCCGCATGACCTGCTGCGGTTTGACTGCGGCATAGTCCTGCCAGCCGAATATGCCCATGACCTTGTCGCCGACTGCATGATCAAGGTTTCGCGATTCAATTACCTCTCCGACCGAGAACGCGCGCATGGTGTCGCCAACTTCTATCCTCGGCCAATAGGTGCTCTTATCGGCAATCCATCCGCGCATTGCCGGATCTGCCGACAAGAAGATGTTGCGAACGAGGAACTGACCGTCCGAAATCCTCGGCATCTCCACCTCGCGAAGCGCAAAGTCCGTCGCCTGTGGAATTCCATTGGGGCGTGAACACAACCATACTTGTCGATTTTTCATTGGTGCCGCCTTTCCTAGGGACCCGAGCTGCGCGTTTCAGTCCAGTCGACCATGAGCCTGCGCTCGGCGAAGAGCCAAGTGCCGTCCTGCTTCACGAACTTATCCAGGTAACGGATCGACGCTATCATCAGCGTGCGCTTGTCACCGTCCAAGGTCACGTGATGAGCAATGCAGTAACTTTCACCGGTCGCTCTATCACCATCGAGCCGGAGGGTGCTCTGGCCGTTAAAATGCGTCGTCGCCTGATATTGATTCAAATCGGCGAAGACAGGAGCAAGCGCGCTGCGGCCGTGGAGGACATAGGTCGGCTCGGACGAGCGACTGTCCATGAAAACGTGAAAGGCCGTGTCCTCAGTAAAGAGAGCCATCTGTCCGCTTGCGTCGCGCCGGTCGGCGCAATGGGCATAGGCGTCGATCAGGTCTCTGATGGCGAGGCGATCGGCCGCCTCTTCCGGGGTCATGGTCGGGTTCATGGCGTTTCCTTTTGCCGGCTTAAGAAGGTGGCTGAGGGCGATTTGCCCACCGATCGTAGTCCTGCATGACGAAGCCTGACAGGCTACCTTCGAGCCGCGCTAAAGAACACCGTGTAGATGGTACGATTGCATAAAGGCTGCCAGCCGGCATATGTCGATAGGACTCATCGGTTAGGGCGATTGAAGGCGAATTGTAGACATAGAAACTCCCGCGCGCTTGCACAGCTCGAATTGATTCCAGCCCAGCAAGGCTGTGCCTGTCGCAAACCTATTGGCTGGCGGTTGACCGAGAATCGGGCGATGCTGATCCGTAATGAGAGATCTTGTCAGGCTCATTGTGTGGGCGGTTGTCGATCTGTTTCGGTCGCGGGCAGCGATCGAGGCAGAGATCTTAACGTTGCGGCAGCAGATCATTGTTCTGCGACGAACCGCCCCCAGGAAGCAATCCTTCGGTGCCATCGACCGGTTGGTGTTCGTTGGTCTTTATCGCCTCTTCCCTTGCGTTCTTGATGCGCTTGCGATTGTTAGGCCCGCGACCGTCATCAAATGGCACCGTGCGGGCTTCCGTTTGTACTGCCGCTGGAAGTCGCGACCGCGTGGCCGGCCACCAGTTCCGCTGGAAATACGCAGACTGATTCGCGAGATGAGCATCGCCAACCCGCTGTGGGGAGCGCCCCGGATCCATGGAGAGCTGCTGAAACTCGACTTCGCGATCGGACAGACGAGTGTGGCTAAATACATGGCCAAGCGAAGAGGTCCGCCGTCCCAAGGGTGGAAGACGTTCCTCCGCAATCATGCCGACGGCATCGCCGCGATGGATCTGTTCGTCGTTCCGACAATCTCGTTCCGTCTGCTCTATGGTTTGTTGATCATGGGGCATGGCAGACGACAGGTCATATGGTTCGGAGTAACAACGCATCCGACGGCGGAATGGATCGCAAACCAGCTCACGGAAGCCTGCGGATGGGAGCAGCTTCCCCGCTATCTGATCCGCGATCGCGATGCAGCCTATGGTGAAGTTTTCATCCGACGAGTTCGCTCAATGGGCATTCGCGATCAGCCGACGTCTCCACGGTCTCCTTGGCAAAACGGGTATGCCGAACGGCTGATCGGTTCGATCCGGCCGGAATGCCTCGACCACGTTGTCGTGTTCGGCGAATGCCACCTCCGCCACCTGCTGACTCCTTGGAGAAGGATGCGCCGTTCTCGCGTACCGTCGAACGGGCCGGGCAGATTCTTCGCCGCCCAATTCTCGGCGGGCTGCACCACAAATATGTCCGGATCTGATATTCGACAGGCACAACCAGATCGAAAGCGACGGCCCGGTATCCGGCCCCGCCCAAGGCTTCTAAGCTATCCCGCCACCAGCTGGAGAACTCCGGCCAGCCGTGCAGCAGCACGACGACCGGGCCACCTTCTGGACCGCACAAGCGCGCGTCGAAAATCAGATCGCCGACCGCAAGCCTGGACTGTGTCGGATCCATCAAAGCTTCCTCGGTTGGATCGGGCGCCCGTGTCAGGCTTTCATCGCGCGCGGCTGGATGAAGTCGGCGCGGCGATAGGCAGGATTGGGGTATTTATAGAACCCCTCACCTGTTTCGATTCCCAGCTTGTTCCTGTCGATGTATTCGCGCCTCAACCATTCTGCTTCTTCTGCCGCGGCAGCGTCGCCCGCTTCGGCCGCGGCCGTAAGGATTTGTAACGGCGTCCGCAGTCCGACGAGGTCTAGCACGGCGAAGGGACCCGTATCGCCGCCACCGGCGATCATCCAAGTCCGATCAACGTCATGCGGACTGGCGACGCCTTTCACGACCAGGCTCATTCCGGCGCGCACCCAAGGGATCAGAAGTGTGTTGATGACGTAGCCGGGCTGCTCCTTGTGAAGGGCGATTGGAACCATGCCGATCCGTTCGGCAAAGGCGATCACGCTGTCAAACGTCGTGTCATCGGTTCCTGAGTGGCGCATGACCTCGGCGATGTTGTTTCTCCAGACGCGACTGGCGAAGTGGAGCGCCAGAAACCGTTCGGGCCGATCCGTGAATTGCGCAAGAACGCTCGGAAGAAGCGTAGACGAATTGGTTGCAAATATCGTCGTCTTGGGCGCGACGACGGAGAGCGCCTCATAGAAGCGGCGCTTCACCGCCACGCTCTCGGGTACGGCCTCAATCACCAGATCGGCCCCCTGGACCGCTTCCGCAAGATCCTATCCCGCCCGAAGCCGACCGACGGCCGCGGCGACCGCGGCGTCGTCGGCCTTCAGATCCTTCCGATAGGCGGCGCCCAACTCGCGCCATTTTTGCGAGAGCTTCGCGACGGCCCCAGGATCAATGTCGTAGATGCGTACGTCGCAGCCTTTGTATGCGCATTGAAACGCAATTTGAGAGCCCAAGACGCCGGATCCCGCGACGGTGACCTGATCCATGTTCGCTGCTCCTCATCGGTCGCCGAGGGGTGACCGCAGGTGTCGAGTTGGTTGATGCGCGCGCCTTTTAGCCGAACGCCGTGATGTCGCGGGGCTCAATGCCGTTTTTCTTGCAATAGCCAAAATATTGCTTGCCGGCGCTGCGCCAATTCGCCGTGGCCATCACACTGTCGTCGTCGTTGAGATAGACGAGATCTCCGCTGACGATGTTGAGGACAATCACCTCAGGCCCGCCCTCCGGCACCGCTTCGGGCGCGTGAGTCGAAGCAGCGGTTTCGTAGACAATGCTGCCGGGGCCCGCGACCCAATCGTGCTCCTTATATTTCCACTTACCCTTCAAGGTGTAGACGACGACGGTCCCGCTGTGGTGATGGCGAGGCAATTTTGCCTCTGCCGGCGCCTTCAATAAGGCGATGACCTCGCCCCGGATCGGGTCGGCCTTGAAGACTTTGACCTCGACGCCAGGCGCGAGGCCCAGCGGCATCCAAGGCATAGATTCGTCGGAAATGCAGCTCGCCTCGACATGTTCAAAGAACATTGCTTTCTCCATTCTCCTGATTTCGGCCCGAACGATGGGCGTTACGACGTTACGCGATTGTTATGCGCGCGATTGTCGCAACTGCGACAAAGCCTGCATCGTGATCCGCCTTCCGCGGTACTCAGCAATAACGCAACAACCGCGCGAACGATCGGGATTGGAAGTCCAGGGAGAACTCTAGTGTCACGCCGTTGGCTGGCGCATGCGAAATCAGATCGATCACGTGCGCGCCGATCGGCGCCGAGGCTTTTGCGAGTTGACAACCACTCAAGCAGAGTTCCGCATAACCTCCGAGCCTTCGGGTCGTGGACAGGTTGAGTCGCGGGCGATCAAGCACCCCTTTCGGCAACACTCGTCGCGGGATCGCAAAGCGGAACAGTTTGAAGTCGTGGCGGTTGGCGATCTCGAACGGCTCGGTCGTATCCGCAAGCGCCAGGTCGCCGATCGCACTGATCTGTTCTTGACCGCGCTGCGCGGTACGCCCCACCCCTGATTGACAAAGGCCACAGCGGAAGTCGGCCTGAGCCGGTTTTTCGGACTGCTTCACCGTGCCCGCTCTGAGCCGAGGCGCACCGTCGGACGTTCAGTGGATCTGAAGTTTGGATGGCTGCCTGGGCAAATCTCGGCGCATCGGCTCCATCTCGATCTTATATTGCACCCACTCTCTTTCTCGCATCCGCGCTAACGCTAACCATACCCAGGATTCCTTTCTCGTCGTCGACGAGATGGATGCCCTGAGTATAACGCCGAAGGCATCGGTTGCTTTTTCGACATTTCCGGCATTGTAGCGCAAACGCCACTGGACTGGGCGGTAGATCATATTTCGAGATCAGTCAGGGCAGGTAAGTCCCTTCAATGTGGCCGCCAATTCATCGACGAACAATGCGATCTTGCGCGACTGCGCGCTACTCACCGGATGGATCGCGAAGAAGGTTGCTGGCTCGGGTTCAAATGGATCGAGCACTGTCACGAGCCGGCCTGCCCTGATGTGATCGGCGACCTCCCACCATGACTTCTGCGCGAGGCCCAATCCGGCAAGCGCCCAGACCACGGGCAGTTCAGAGTTGGTTCCGGCAAGCGCGCCGGTCACCCGAAGATTTCTGGCGCTGTCACCGCGGCCGAAACGCCACTCGGCATGGAAATGCCGTTCGGTGTTAAAGACGATGCAGGTATGGCTCGCGAGCTCGTCCGGACTTTCTGGTGGCCCGTGCCGCGCAAGATAATCCGGACTGGCCACCACGACGCGGCGCGTCTCGAACAGACGCCGCCCAGTGAGCGCGGTATCGACGACGGGCCCGCCCCGAATCGCAACGTCGAATCCTTCTCCGACAATATCGGCGTAGCGATCCTCCAAAGTGAGGTGCACGCGCACGGCAGGATACCGCCTCACGAAGTCTCCAACGAATGGAGCGATCCATTGCCGCCCGACCGGCGAAGGTGCGGTCACCTTCAAAACGCCTAAGGGCCTCGAGCACTCTTCCGACAGCCGTGTTTCCAGCGAGGTGACGGTGGCCAGGATCGCGCGGGCCTCCCGCAGATATGTCGCTCCGGCCTCGGTGAGCGATTGACGCCGGGTCGTGCGCGCCAGCAAGCGCACGCCAAGGCGCCGCTCGAGGCCTTTCACCCGGTCCGCCACGACCGAGGAGGCTAAACCCAGCCGACGCGCCGCGGCGGAAAAGCTGCCTTGGTCCACAACCTCGATGAAGACCGCCATTTCGCTAATGGGACGCATCTATTGCTCGGAAAATCCGTGAGGTGATTACGGTAATATATACCTAATTTTGCAGATGCGAGCGACGATATTGCAATGCAATAAGCCTATCGAGAGCTCGTGCTCCCCTCCTGCTGTTGACGATATCCTCATGACGCCCGTTGCGCTCAAACCTCCCGGCTCCTCGCCGAGCAAGTCCACGTCTGGATCCAAGTCCTCTTCTGCATCGATACGTCAGGTGCAGCTGGCGGAGCTCGCATTGGCCGTCGGTGGCTTCGGCATCGGTACGGGCGAGTTCGGCATCATGGGGCTGCTGCCTGATGTCGCCGGCGATATCGGCGTGTCGATCCCCGTGGCGGGACACGTCATCAGCGCGTATGCGCTCGGTGTGGTGGTCGGCGCGCCAGTGATTGCCGTTCTTGCCGCCACGCTGTCGCGGCGAACCTTGCTTCTTGCCTTGATGACCGTCTTTGCAATCGGCAATGTCGCGAGCGCGCTTGCTCCCGACTATGGCTGGCTCGTCGTGCTGCGGTTTCTAACCGGGTTGCCGCACGGAGCTTATTTCGGAGTAGCATCGCTCGTCGCCGCCGGCATGGCGCAGCCGAACCAGCGCGCCCGCGCCGTGGGCCGTGTGATGCTGGGCCTCGCGGTCGCAACACTGCTGGGTGTGCCTCTCGCCACTTCATTCGGGCAGACGTTGGGATGGCGGGCGGCCTTCGCTGCCGTCGGCGCCATTGGCGCTCTCGCAATTCTGCTGATCTGGCGCTTCGTTCCGGTGGATGCAGCCGATGCGGACGCGAGCCCGCTCCGCGAGCTCGGCGCTCTCCGTCGCCTGCAGGTCTGGCTGACCTTGGGCATCGGCGCGGTCGGCTCGGGCGGCATGTTCGCCGTGTTCAGCTACATCACGCCGACGCTAGTCAATGTCGCCGGCATTCGCGAAAGCCTCGTGCCATTCGTGCTTTGCGTGTTCGGCACCGGGATGATCATCGGCAACGTCGCTGGCTCACGCCTGGCTGATTGCGCCCTGCTGCCCACGATCGGTGGCCTTCTCGTCTGGAACGCAACCGTGCTCGGTATGCTGGTCTTTACGGCTGGGCATGCTTGGCTTGCCGTGGCCAACGTGCTGCTGATCGGGACGGGATTCGCCGTCGTTCCGGGGTTGCAGACCCGGCTGATGGACGTCGCCGCAGATGCGCAGACACTTGCAGCGTCCCTCAACCATTCCGCCTTCAATATCGCAAACGCGCTCGGTGCGTGGACCGGCGGCCTCGCTATCGCTGCCGGGTATGGATGGACGTCGACCGGATGGGTCGGCACATCGTTTGCGCTCGGCGGCCTCGCAGTGTTCGCAATGTCGCTTCTCACCGACGGCACGTTGCGAGGACGCTCACGTGCCTCTGCTGAGCCTGCTCAATGACACCAGCCTTGCCGCGCGCCAGCGCCCTGATGGCGACGCCGCTTCGGCCGCTGATTGTGCGGGGACCGTCGCAGAAGACGCCGCCAGTCCAGTGACGGAAATCCTCGCTGCTTCCGCGGGCGAGTGCCCGTGAGATGCGAGAGTGGATAGGTCCCGCCCTTGCGACGCCTGGTTTTGTGCTTAAACCCCAACCGAATTTCCGAAATCCACCTCAATCATGGCCTTGCGATGTGGCTCGACATATTCGACGCACTGTCTATTCGCCACTTGAACCAAATAGCCATCGCTATGCTTCACTTTGCCGTGGCCCGGTTGCCGCAGCGGTAAAATTGGCACGCCAATTGCTTCATCCCGGAGCACCATCAAGGAGTTTGCATTTTGGTTCACGATCCACGCTTGAAAAAAATCTCACGCCGTACCGCTCTGGCTTTGCCCCTCGGGTTGGCCGCATCTTCCAGCACGATCTTCAACAGTTTAGCCAAGGCCGATCAGCCGGTGCGAGGTGGCACGATGGTGATGATCGTGCAGCCCGAGCCCTCGACGCTCGCCCATTATGCCGTGACCGCCGGCAACATCCCGCCCATCGCCACGCAGATTTATGAAGGTCTTGCGACCTACGACTGGGATCAGAATCCTCAACCCAATCTCGCGACCTCTTGGGAGATCGCGCCCGACGGCAAGTCCATTACCTTCAAGCTGCGCGAAGGCGTTGTATTTCACAACGGCAAGCCTTTCACGAGCGCCGACGTCCAATTCTCCTTCATGGAGATCTTGAAGAAATATCACCCCTTCGCGCCGCTCCTGCTCGCCGAACTGACAGGCGTAGATACGCCCGACGAAAAGACTGCGGTTCTGCTTCTCGCCAATCCCGCGCCCTATCTCATGAAGGCGCTTGCGGGGCGCGATCTGCCGATCATGTGCAAATCGGTTTTCGAGGGAACGCAGATCCTGCAGAATCCTTCGGCCAACAAGCCGATCGGCACGGGGCCGTTCAAATTCGGGCAATGGGACCGCGGACAGTTCGTGCGGCTCGACCGCAACGACAAATATTGGAAGCCGGGACTACCCTATCTCGACCATATCATCGCACGCTTCATCCCCGATGCCGCGACGCGCTCCGCGGCGCTCGAGACCGGCGAGGCGCATTTCGCCGGCTATAGCGCCGTCAATTATGCCGATCTCGCGCGGATGAAGACCAACCCGATCCTCGATACGACGATGAAAGGCTATGAGATGACGCCCGCCTTGAGCGTGCTCGAACTCAATGCCAAACACCCGCCGCTCGACAAGAAAGAAGTCCGCCAGGCGATCGCTTATGCGATCGATCGCAAGGTGATCCTGCGCGATGTCATGTATGGCTGCGGCAAGCCAGCCACCGGCCCGCTCAGCAGTCTGTTCAAGACCGTCGGGTTCTATACCGACGATGTGCGCAATTACGACGTGCCCGACCGTCTTAAGATTGCCAACAAGCTGCTCGACGGCGCGGGCCTGCCGCGCGGCGCGAATGGCATGCGCTTCGGCATGCATCTCGAAGTCAATTCATTCGGCGAGCAATGGCTGCGCCAGGCCGAATATCTGAAACAGGCGCTTGCGATCGTCGGCATCGATCTGACGCTACGCTCGGAAGACACCGCCACCTGGTTGCGGCGCGTCTATACCGATTACGATTACGACATTAACGAGCCCTTCCTGAGCCAGGGCGTCGATCCGGTCTATGGTCTCAACAAGCAATATCTCACGTCGCAGATCCGCAAAGGCGTGACCTTCGTCAACGACAGCTTTTACGCCAACTTGGAATTCGACGGCATTCTTAACGAGGCCATGCGGGAGCAGGACCACGACAAGCGCGCCGTACTGTACAAAAAGGCGCAGCAGATTCTTGCCGAGGATTGCCCGCTGGTCTGGCTCATCGACGTGCAATATGTCTCGGTCTTCAATCGAAAGCTTCACGATCACACGACCGGGCCGCTCGGCACGCAGCAGGCTTTCGAACGGGCCTGGCTGGAAACGTAAGCCGTGCGATTTGCCCGCTATATGGGATACCGGCTTGTCACCGCGCTGCCGGTGATCCTCGGAATCATTGTGCTCAACTTCCTGTTGATCCATCTCGCGCCGGGCGACGCGGCCTCCGTGCTCGCCGGCGAGAGCGGTGCGGCGACGCCCGAATATATGGACGAGCTGCGCCATAAATTCGGCCTCGACCAATCGCTCGGCATGCAGTTCCTGACCTATGTCTCGAACATGGCGCACTTCAACCTCGGCTATTCCTACCGCAACGATGCCGATGTCAGCAGCCTGATCATCGAACGGCTCTGGCCAACGAGCCTGCTGATGTTAACGGCGTTCGGCACCGCTGTGGCGCTCGGCATCATCCTCGGTCTCGTAGCCGCGACAGGGCGCAATTCCTGGCGCGACAACATCATTTCGCTGATCAGCCTCGTCGCCTATGCGACGCCCGGATTCTGGCTTGGGCTCATGATGATCGTGATCTTTTCGATCGGCCTCGGCTGGCTGCCGACAAGCGGTTTCGATACGGTCGGCGCCGGTCACGAAGGCTGGGCCGAGGTTTGGGACGTCGCTCGGCATCTCGTGATGCCCGCCGTCTCGCTCGCGTTGTTTTACCTCGCGCTTTATGCGCGCCTCATGCGCGCGTCCGTTTTAGAGCAGACCGGCATGGATTACGTGACGACGGCGCGCGCCAAGGGCCAGACCGAGCGCCGCATCATGACTGGTCATGTCCTCCGCAATGCGCTGTTGCCTATCGTGACGATTGCCGGCGTTCAGGCCGGCAATCTGATCGGCGGCTCCATCGTCGTGGAAACCGTGTTCGGCTGGCCCGGCATCGGCACGCTTGCCTTCAACGCGCTGCAATCGCGCGACCTCAATTTGCTTCTCGCGATCTTCTTCATGTCAGCCTGCCTGATCGTGATCATTAACCTCATCGTCGACGTGATTTACGTCATGCTCGACCCGCGCATGGAGATTTGACATGCTGGAGGGCTTCGCGCGGTTCGCGCGCAACCGGATGGCACTGTTCGGCGCGACCGTGCTGGTGTGCCTGCTCCTGCTCGTTTTGCTCACGCCGGTGATCTACCCCGATGATCCGTTCAAACTCGCCGGACCCGCCTTGCAGCCGCCGGGCGGCCGCTTTCTGCTCGGTACCGACACGCTCGGCCGCGACGTCGCGGCGGAAATCGCTTACGGCGCGCGCACCTCGCTCATCATCGGTGTCGGTGCGACTCTCGCCGCAATTGTCTTTGGCGCGGTGGCCGGAGGGGTGGCCGGCTATTATCGCGGGCGGACCGAGACCGTGCTGATGCGCATAACGGAATTCTTCCAAACCATCCCGGCCTTCATTTTCGCCTTGTTGATCGTCGCGATCCTCTCACCCTCGGTCTCCAGCGAGATCATCGCCATCGCCGCCGTCTCCTGGCCAAGCATCGCACGGCTCGTGCGCGGGGAATTCGTCTCGCTCGGCGGCCGCGAATTCGTGCAGGCCTGCGCGGGCCTCGGCGCCAGCGATGCGCGCGTCATCTTCAGTCATATGCTGCCGAACTGCGCCTCCTCCATCATCGCGGTCGGTTCGCTGCTGATCGGCACCGCGATCCTGCTCGAAGCTGGATTGGCGTTTCTGGGCCTCGGCGACCCCAATGTCATGAGCTGGGGGCTGATCATCAGCGCGGGACGCGCGGTGTTGCGCTCGGCCTGGTGGATCTGCACCTTTCCGGGCATCGCGATCCTGCTCACGGTGCTCGGCATCAATCTCATTGGCGACGGGCTCAACGAAGCCCTCAATCCAAGGCTGCGTGAGCGATGAGCCAGACCGTTCTCGAACTTGAAAAGCTCACGATCGCTTTGCCATCAGGCGCCGACCGCGCCAATGCGGTGAGCGATATCGATCTGGTGTTGCGCGCCGGCAAGGTGACATGCCTGATCGGCGAGAGCGGATCGGGCAAATCGCTCGTAGCGCGTTCGATCCTTGGCCTGCTGCCCCGTCCGCATGTCCGCATCGGGAGCGGCCGTATCCTGTTCGAAGGCCAGGATCTCGCCGTCGCGCCGCAAGACAAGATGCGCGCCATTCGTGGCGCAAAAATCGGCATGATCTTCCAGGAACCGATGACGGCGCTGAACCCGCTGCACACGGTCGGCCGCCAGCTCGATGAAGTGCTGCGCATCCACACGTCGCTCGGGAGAGCCGCACGCCGCGCCCGCGTGCTCGAATTGATCGACAGCGTTCATCTGCCGGAACCCAGCCGCATCATCCGTTCGTTTCCCCACCAGTTGAGCGGCGGTCAGCGCCAACGCGCGATGATCGCCATGGCTTTGCTGCTCAATCCGCGGCTGTTGATCGCCGACGAGCCGACGACGGCGCTCGACGTAACGACCCAGGCGCAAATCCTCTATCTGATCCGCGAGCTGCAGCGCGAGCACGGCACATCTGTTCTCTTCATCACGCATGATTTCGGCGTCGTCGCCGACATTGCCGATGAGGTCGCGGTGCTGCAGCGAGGCACGTTGGTCGAACGCGGCGCGGCCGGCGCCGTGCTCGGCGCGCCTACCCATCCGTATACCAAGGCCTTGATCGCTGCGGTGCCAAAGCTCGTGCCGCCGGCGCCGCGGCCGGCCAATACGCAACCGTTCATCGTCGAGGCGCGCGATGTCGCCAAGACCTATGGCACGCGAGGCCTGTTCGGCGGGCGTGTCACGCTGGCTCTGGCCGGCGTGACGATGGAGCTGCGCCGCGGTGAGACGCTCGGCCTCGTCGGGGAAAGCGGCTCTGGCAAGAGCACGTTGGCGCGCGCCATCACGCGGCTCCTGGCGATTGACGGCGGCGAAATCCTGCTTGGCGGCACCGATATCGCCCAGCTCTCGCGCCGCCAGCTCCGTCCGGTCCGCAAACGTGTGCAAATGGTGTTTCAGGATCCCTACGCTTCGCTCGATCCGCGCCAACGCATCATCGACATTATCGCGGAAGGCCCGATCATCCACGGCACCCTGCCCGGCAAAGCCCGCGAGGAGGCGCAAGCGCTGCTCTGCCTTGTCGGGCTCGACGCCTCCGCCGCAAAGCGTTTTCCGCATGAATTCAGCGGCGGTCAGCGCCAGCGGATCGGCATTGCCCGCGCACTCGCGCTGCATCCGGATGTGCTCGTCGCCGACGAGCCGGTCTCGGCGCTCGACGTGTCGGTGCAAGCGCAGGTGCTGGCGCTTCTCGCCGACATCAAGGCGCGGCTGCATCTCAGCATGCTGTTCGTGACGCATGATTTGCGCGTCGCGCTGCAAGTCTGCGACCGCATCGCCGTGATGAAGCAAGGCGAGGTGGTTGAAGTGGCGCCGACCGCCGAGATCTTTTTTAATCCGCAGCATTCCTATACCAAGGCCTTGTTCGCCGCCGTGCCTGGAGGCACCTGGCAGGACCGGAAAGCCTCATGACCTTGACCGAAGCTTTTGTGCCGGGCCCGCGCACGCAGGTGCCGGGTGCTGCGGCGGGGCCGCTCGCCGGCCTGACTTTCGCGGTCAAGGATCTGATCGATGTCGCCGACGTGCCGACCGGCGGAGGCAATCCCGACTGGCCGCGCTTTGCCTCAACGCCGGCCCGTCACGCATGGGTCGTGCAGACCCTGCTCGATGCCGGCGCCTCGGTCGCGGGCAAGACGATCACTGACGAAGTGTCGCTCGGCATTCTCGGCGAGAACGCGCATGACGGCACGCCGTTGAACCCGGCGGCGCCCGGCCGCGTGCCGGGCGGCTCGTCGAGCGGATCGGCCTCGGCCGTGGCCGCCAAGGCCTGCGATTTCGCGCTTGGCACCGATACGGGCGGCTCGGTACGTGTGCCGTCGAGCTTTTGCGGCCTTTACGGCATCCGGCCGACGCATGGGCGGATCGATTTCACCGGCATTGCCGTGCAGGCGTCGGGCAGCGATACCTGCGGCTGGATCGCGCGGGATGCCGCGACGTTTGCGCGCGTTGGCGAAGTTTTGTTCGGAAGCGCCCTGCCCGTCACGCTGCCCACGACGCTCCTGGTCGCCGCGGATGCCTTCGGCTTCGCGGATGAAAATGTGCAGCAGGCGCTCGCCCCTTCCGTCGGCCGTCTCGCGGCGCTGATTGCCCAACCGCGCCATGTCACATTGGCGCCGCAGGGCCTTTCGGTCTGGCAGCGCGCGCAACGCGTGTTGCAAGCGAGCGAGGCCTGGCGCACGTTCCAGCCTTGGCTCGACAGCCATAATCCGCGGCTCGCCTTCAGCGTGGCACGGGGCTTGTTGCAAGGCTCGATGATGACTGATGCGGAGCGCAATGCCGCAAGCCTGATGCGGATAGAAGCCCGCGCCCGGATCCGCAAGCTGCTGCCATCAGGCACGATCCTCTGCCTGCCGACGACACCATTTCCGGCGCCGCAAAAAGGTCTTCCGCTTCACCAATTAGACCCCTTGCGCGAACGCATCAGCTGCCTGACCAGCCAGGGCGGCCTCACCGGCGTGCCGCAGGTCAATCTTCCGGGTGCCACCGTCGATGGCGCACCGGTGGGGCTTTCCATCATCGGCGCGCGCGGGACGGACCTCGACCTTCTGCGTGTCGCCGTTGCTTTCGAGGCGCAGGCCGCCGAAAAGCCGTAGACGGATACCCCGGGAGAAGAGCGATGAGTTGGGAGAATGAGACGGGCAGCTTTGCCCTCGGCGATTTCGCCGTCGAAAAAGGCGGCGTGATCCGCGAGGCCCGGCTCGCCTGGCAGCGCTTTGGCACCCTCAACGACAAGCGCGACAATCTCATCCTCTACCCCAGCAGCTATTCCGCGCGTCTTTCGGATATGTCCTGGCTGATCGGGCCGGAGGGCATTCTCGATCCTACGCGCTGGTGCATCATCGCCGTGGGCATGTTCTCGAACGGGGAATCGTCCGGCGCGGCGGAGACGCCGGATTATCCTGCGCTCGTCACCGTGGCCGACAATGTGCGGGCGCAATACCGTCTCGTCACGGAAATGGTCGGCGTCGACAAGCTCGCCGCCGTTTATGGATTTTCGATGGGCGGTATGCAGGCCTATCATTGGGCGGCGCTCTACCCCGAAATGGTGGAACGCGTCTTCGTCGTCTGCGGCAGCGCCCGCACCGCCGATCACAACAAGGTTTTTCTGTCCGGCCTGTTGCGCACGCTCGAAGCCGCGCCCGAGCATACCGGCAATGGCCGCTTTTCGAGCGAGCCGGTGCTGGCGCTCAAGGCCTTTGGCCACATTTATGCCGCCTGGGGCCTGAGCCAGGATTTCTACCGTGCCGGCCTCTACAAAAGCGCGCTTGGCGCGCCAGATCTCGAAACCTTCGTCCGCACCAATTGGGCCGAGCGGTTTTCGCAATGCCGCGCGGCGAACCTCTATGCGCAGGCACTCGCTTGGTTTCACGGCGATATCAGCGGCAACACTCTTTACAACGGCGATCTCACGCAAGCGCTCCAGTCCATAAAGGCGCAAATGCTCCTGATGCCGAGCGAGACGGATCTCTATTTCCGCGTTGCGGATAATGCGGCTGAGCTTCCCCATCTTGCAACCGGGACCCTGCGGCCGATCCCGAGCGTGTGGGGTCATCGCGCGGGCAATCCGAGCGCCAATCCGGCAGATGCCGCCTTTCTCAAGGCGGGGGTCGCGGATTTGCTGTTGGGGTAAGCCCGGCTCTTGGGGCAAGCAGCGAAACGCGCGAGCCGCAAACGCAGCCTGCTTTGACTTTAGTTTGAACCCCAATAAAGCTCCCACATGCGCCTTGGCCCGGCGCTCGGCGTCCCGCGCCCAGCTTTCCGGCAGGTAGAGCCGCCGGTCGATCAGCGCCAGCTGTGTGTACCGAAAACCCTATCCGGGTTTATCGAATGATAGAATCGGCTAAGTTGGCGCGATGATCGCGCTGATCTGCTTCGTTCTGGCCGTGCTGGCCTCGCCATTCAAGTCGAACATCCGGCTTGAGGCGGAGAATGCAGTGCTTCGACATCAGCTGATCGTCTTGCGACGCAAGCTGAAAGGCAGGGCTCGGCTCACGAACAACGACCGCTGGTTCTTCGTTCAGCTCTATCGCTGGTTCCCGTCGATCCTTCCGGTTTTCATGATTATTCGACCCGAAACGCTGGTGGGTTGGCATCGGGCCGGCTTTCGCCGCTATTGGCGTTGGAAATCGTGTCGACGGGGAGGGCGACCGCAGATCGAGACAGAATTGCGCACGCTGATCCGGCAGATGAGCACAGAGAATTTGCTTTTGGGATGCGCCGCGCATCCACGGCGAACTGCTCAAGCTCGGTTTTAGCGTCGCTCAATCAAGCGTCGCCAAGTATATGGTCAAGCGACGCGGGCCTCCAAGTCAGGAATGGCGGACCTTTCTGCGAAACCACGCGCCGGACATCGCCGCCATGGATTTGGTCGTAGTACCGACCATTGGCTTTAAGCCGCTGTATGGCCTCGTCATCATCCGGCTTGATCGCAGAGATCTCGTCTGAATCGGCGTCACAACCAACCCGGCGGCGGAGTGGGTTGCACGTCAGATCACCGAGGCTTCGCTCCGCGCTATCTGATCCGAGATCGAGATCGAAGCTACGGCACTGTCGTCACGCGCCGACTGCGTGCCATGGGTGTCCGAGACAAGCCAATTGCACCGGCCTCGCCTTGGCAGAACTGCTTTGCCGAACGGCTGATCGGATCGATCCGGCGCGCGTGTTTGGACCACATCATTGTCCTGGACGAGGAACATCTGCGTCGGATTCCGAAAAACTATGCGGACTATTACAACGGCGTGAGAACGTCGGTCATTGAACAAAGATGCGCCTGTCTCTCGCCAGGTTCAGCGATCCGGCGTCATAAATTCGCGCGCCATACTGGGCGGACTTCATCGTCAATACGTTCGGATTTAGATTTTCGGTACACACAGTCATGGTCGGGTTCATGGCGTTTTCTTTTGCCGGCCTAAGAAGGTGGCTGAGGGCGATTTGCCCACCGATCGCAGTCCTGCGTGACGAAGCCAGACAGGCTACCTTCGAGCCGCGCCAAAGAACACCGTGTAGGTGGTACGATTGCATAAAGGTTGCCAGCCGGCATATGTCGATAGGACTCATTGGCTAGGCCGATAGAAGCCGAATTGTAGCAATAGAAACTCCCGCGCGCTTGCACAGCTCGAATTGATTCCAGCCCAGCAAGGCACGTGCTTCTTCTATTTGGTTGGTTACCACCAGCATTTCACCAAAACCGCTTGGCAGCGCCGCACACTACGCCACGCCGGCAGCACCAAGATCAGGCTGCTTGAAACTGGGTCCCTTGCATCAATTCAGACCGTCGATCCAAACGACCTAGCTGCCGGACCTCCGGCCCGCCAGCAGATCGATGAACGCCTGGGGCAGCCGATCGAAGCCGTGCCTGTGCTCCTGGATGATGCGAAGTCGACCCGTCACTTATTGCGCACTACCATCCGCTAACGATTATAATTGCTCGACTCCGCCCGCAGAGAAAATGTTCTATGCGAAAAAACGTGGCACGGATGTTCCTCGCTACGCGCAGAAAGAACCAAGAGAAGCAACCGGGTGGTAAACACCTCGATCGACGCTTCCGGACAACGGCATACGATCTGTTCTATGCTGAACCGAAGTGCCTGTCTTGTAGCGCCGTCATTATGATCCGCCGGTCGGTACCCGCGATGACGATCCTCGCGTCCATGGTTGCGATGAGTTCCTGTTCTTCACGCGCCCTCGATCCAGAGAACATCGTCCAGACGACCTCGACACCGTTATTTCTCGCCATCGCGCTTATCTCTCTGCATGCTTCGATCACCACTTTATGTGTGGTTTGGCCTGGCAGACCCAACGCATGCGCGAGATCGAAAGGACCAAGCATAATCGCGTCGATCCCAGGCACCTTTACGATCTCATCCACCGCCTGAAGTGCTTCCGGTGATTCCAAAAGAAGCCAAACCGACGTCTCCTTGTTGCTCGCGATCGAGAAGTCTGACCAATCTCGAACCTGATGCCAGGTGGCCCGCGTGCCCGGACACGCGCCACGCGATCCTCCATTGGAGTTCCACGTGTACTTTGCTGCCGAGACAACGCTTCGTGCTTCAGCCGCGCTCTTCACGTTCGGAACGATCACCCCCATTGCCCCTGCGTCCAGTATACGCATTATGAAACTGGGCGTATGATCTGGAACGCGCACCAAGGGCGTGATGCCCGATGCTTCGGCCGCTCTGATCAAGTGAATCGCGGAATCAAAGCCAAAAGATCCGTGCTCGAAGTCGAGATACACGAAATCGAAACCCGTGGCGGCCGCCATTTCTACGATATCGGGGGAGTTGGTCTGAACACCAATTCCCAAGGCCACCTTACCCTCGTCGATCGCAAGTTTTGTCGCGTTCCGACGCGGACGCGTCTTTCCATAGCTCATATGCTGAGCCCTCCATGATCGGTTTCGGAATGGATCACAGCTTTGCTATCACCGTCGCAAGGCTGGGACGCAATTCGACGTTCAGAAAGCCGTGTTCGCAAGGCGCGAAGCAGCCAAGTCGATGCGTGGTTGCTGTCGAGGTCGGTTCACACGACAGCAGGAAGGTCGCTTATTAGATGAAGACTTGATCGCGGCGCTAGAACATCCCGTGAATTGTACCGCCATCGATAACCAAGTTCTGGCCGACGATGGAATTCGCGTAGTCGCTGCAGAGCAACGCGCAGAATGCCCCGAAATCGTCCGAATCCGCTAATCGTTTCGTCGGCATCCCAAAGAATTCGATGAGCCGCTGCTCCTCGAACGCGTAGCTGCTCCCATTTCGCTCTGCCCGATCGGACAACATCTTCTCCAGACCCGGCGTCGCATGAAGGCCGGGAAGGAGATTGTTCAGAATGACGTTATCCTTCGCAAACCGCTTGGACAGCGCCACAGTATAATTTACTAGTGCCGATCTCGTCGGTCCGGATAGCAGCCTCAACTCGGTCGGGTGTTTGGCCGCGCCAGTCGCTATATTCACGATACGGCCCCAGCGCCTGTCGGCCATTCCATCAACCGTGGCCTTCATCAATTCGATTGGTCCTACTAAGGTCGTCGTGACCGACCCGTACCAATCCTCCTCGCTAATTTCGCGGAAATCTTCGGTCGCTTTCGGCGGAGAGCACGTAATGACGAGAATATCTGGTTGAGGACAAGCCTTTAGGAGAGCCTGTCGTCCCTCGCGCGTCCCATGATCGGCAACGACAGGCGTCACCGAGGCGGTCGTCTCCCGGGCTATAGTCTCGGCCGCGTTGCGAAGACGCTCTTCTCCGCGAGCAGAAATAAAGAGCGTAACGCCCTCTCGAGCCAGCGCCATGGCGCTGCTGTATCCCAAACCGGCGCTGGCGCCCGCAATGATGGCTCGTCGATTCCGAATGCGAAGATCCATCAAATCCCCCAGCGTAACGGGTCGGCAACCGCTCCATCCTATTTCTCAAGTCGCGCGAGAGGGAGTTCCATAAGAGAGAACGGAGTGTTGCCTGGAAGGGAACGCAACGGCTGCTAGTGCGCTTCGTCCCAATCGCACATCGGAATATCGGAGCGAGGTAGTCCACCCTGACCTTAACAGCGACGATGCCTCCTTTTTCGAAAGCCCGGTGCAACGGCAAAGACTGATTACCCGACACCGTGGCTCGTCGCGCTCCATGGCGTATCCGACAGCTTCGATATGAAGAAGTCCGCCACCGCGCTTACCTTGGCTGGCATTCGCCGGGTTCGGGACGCTCCGCGGCACCCACGGAGCAGACCCACGTGGGCTCTTGTGATGTGCCCTTGCCAACGTTGTCGTCGTGCAAAGACTTTCTCTAGCCGGAATCGAATAGCAGGCCCTCGGCACGCTCCTCATCGGAAACTCTCGGCCCATCGTCGGCCGCCAATCGCGTCAACACTTCGGCCTCCAAGGCGGCACGTCGGGCGATGTGCGGGGCCTGTGCGCTCGCTACAGCTTTCTCTGGAGATGCTTCCATGCGATTTTACTGTTCCATCGGGTCGTATCCTGCGATCCGTTGCTCTCACGTTAAACCGTTCGCCATTTCCGAGCCATTTGCAATTCGCGGGCTCCCGTTCTTTCCGCGCGAAGGATCGCGGCGCGGTTCGCGTCACCGAACTGGTGCCGCGGGGCCGTGCCTTCGGGGAAGCCCGCTTCCCCGAAATGATCAGGACCAACGTCTGGCAAGGCTCGATGCGCCGCGAAAGCATACCTTTCGGCACTTGCCTCCTTTCGCAATCTGCGAAGATACGAGCGTGAGAGACGACTGGATCATCGAACCAAACAATCCGTATTGCTTCAAAATCAACACAACGCGACGAGCGCTCGGCCCCAGACGTGAACGTAACCCGAGATTGGCGAGGACATGGCACTGAAGTTGCTCTCCCGTTCGCGGACGAAGGGTGGTTGGAACGACCAGCATAGTCCCTTGGCGGCTCGTGCCGCGCTTGTCGGTTTTGTTGGCACAACGCTGGAGTACTATGACTTCATTATTTACGGTGCCGCAGCGGCTTTGATCTTTCCAAAAGTCTTCTTCGTCAATCTCGACCCGACAACCGCAACCTTGCTATCTCTCCTCAGCTTCGGGATTGGCTTTGTTGCGCGTCCCGTCGGGGCAATCATCATTGGCCATTATGGCGACCGGCTTGGCCGCAAGACCGTTTTGCTGTTTACGCTATGTCTAATGGGCGGCTCGACGTTTGCGATCGGGCTGCTTCCGGACGCTAACACGATTGGCCATGCCGCTCCCGTGATACTCACCCTTCTTCGTCTTCTGCAGGGCCTTTCGGCGGCGGGAGAGCAGAGTGGATCGAACTCGCTTACGCTGGAGCATTCGACGCCAGGAAATCGCGCCTTCTTCAGCAGTTGGACACTGAGCGGGGTGCAAGCCGGAGCGATTCTTGCGAAGTTCGCGTTCATTCCGGTTTCCGCGCTTCCCGAGGAGCAGCTCCTGAGCTGGGGTTGGAGAATCCCCTTTCTGCTCAGTGCGATCGTCTTCGTCGTGGCCTATCGTACCCGTCGCGACATGCCCGAGACTCCATCCTTCGAGGCACTGAAAAAGGCAAACCAGGTCGAGCGCTATCCAGTCGTGGCGCTCCTTCGTGACTACTCGCCTGACGTACTTCGCGTTATCATCTGCTCGCTAATTTCCTGCATCAGTTCGCTGACGACGGTTTTCGCGCTTAGCTACGCCTCCCGCGAATTCAATGTGTCGGGCTACATCGTGCTCTGGGCTGGCGTAATCGGAAACGCCGTGGCTCTCTTCCTACAGCCGTTCTTTGCCATGCTTGGAGATCGCATCGGCCGCAAGCCGGTGTTCGTGGTAGGCTCTCTTGGCTGTGCCATCATGGTTTTCCCCTACTTTCTCGCCATCTCCACCACCAACAGCATCATCATTTTCATCGCCGCCAGTCTCCTTTCAGGCGTCGTCTATGCGGCAACGAGCGCAATCTGGCCATCCTTCTTTGGAGAGATGTTCGAAACGCGCGTGCGCTATTCTGGCATGGCCATCGGGACGAACTTCGGCTTCCTTGCCGCAGGATTCACTCCAGCCATAAGCCAGAGCCTGGTGGTCGCCGGTCCTTGGGGATGGATCCCGGTCGCCGTCTTCATCGCATGCTGCTGCAGCGCGGCAGCTATCGCTGCAGCGACAGCTCGCGAGACGCTCCATACGCCGCTTGAACAACTCGGCAAGGCAAACTCCGAGCCCAAAAAAAGTCCTCGGTGACGCCCGGAGAAATCTGGTCTGGTCCTCCGGCAATTTCGCGGGAATGCGCAAGTTTACTTCGCAACGGCACCTCACGGAGGATACTTCCAATGGAGCAGATGATCTGGTTGGCACCGTGGGTGCTGACTGAACTTTGGCTTTCAGCTTTCGAGACTCTGATGAGCGTTGTTGCTCCACTAAGGAAGAATGTGACGCATCCCTCGTCACGCCACTGAGATCTATGGGGACCGTACCATATTCCAACAATCCTGAACCGATGACTTTCAATCATTGCTGTTTCGAAATGGCTCCAACGACTGCACTATCCCACAGATACAAGGAGGAATCACATGATTGAGAATGCCAACAAGAAGAGCTTCCCTCCATCCGCGGGCGCAGATGTGAGTGGTATCGAGACGCTGCTCAACCGCAATCTTCCGGAAGTTTTCGGTGAGGGTGATCCGGCTCGCCGAAGGGCCGCTATCCAAGAACTATACACCGACGATTGTGTACTGTACGTGCCGCCCGGTACATTCGTCGGTCACGACGCGTTGGACAAGTTCGCCGGCGATCTCCGAGCGACGCATCCCCATTATATTTATACGCCTCATGGCGCGCCCCAAGTTCTGCACAATTCGGGGCGCTTAGCGTGGGGCTCGGGGCCGAAAGGTGAAAAGCCCCTGTACACCGGTGTGGATTTCATCATCGCACGGGACGGCAAGATCGCGGCTCTTTATGTTTACCTCGACTCGCCGCCCGCATAATCGGCGAGGCGGAACAAGCCCTCCTTGTGAGCAACGGGCATCCGCCCTTCCTCCAATGGGCGGGTCGCCTCAGTTCCAGGGACGACCCTGACTAGCTTCTACAGATCCTCATTGGAATTCGTTTCGCTGGGCTTCTTGACCTCGAAGAGATGGCTGTCGCGCCCGACCCTGCCGTCGATGATCTGGAGTGAACCAAGCATTATGTGGGCCAGGACGTGGGGCTGGTCAATGCAATGATGGTCGTTGCCCGGGCGCCGGACAGGCCGGTCAGTTCGTCGCCGAGGACGGATCCTTCTCGGTCTTCTTCATGGCCGCCGCCGGCTTCTTGGCCTTCTCAATCGGGGCATAGAGGGAGACCGGACCCGGCTCGAGGATCGTCGCCGGCGCGTTCTTAGTATCAACGGGCGCGATAGCGGTGCTGTCGGTATCGGCGAGGAATTTATCGAGCATGGCCTGGATCGAGTTCTTGGCGGCGTCCGGCCCGGTGTCGCGCATGTCGTCGTGCCGGAAGTCGGTGTTCACAACCGTGATGCCGGCGTTCTCGCACTGCTCCTCGTCCGGAATGACGCCGGGATCAGGCTTGAACTGTGTGTCCTTGGAGCGGAACGATAGAATCTTGAACTTGCCGTCGGTCAGGAATGGCACGCGCAGATTGTCCAGCGTGACGACCTTCTTGATCTCGTCGGGATACTGCTTGGCGAAATACATCGAGATATCGCCGCCCATCGAATGGCCGACCATGGTCAGCCCGTCGTAGTCGGCATTCGGCTGGACCTTCTTCATCTCCTCGACGGCGAATTTAATGTTGGCCACGCCGCGCTGAATCTGCGGCAGACGGCCGACATAGACCTCGCCGACCTTGGTCACCATCGGCGCATCGGTCGGCAGGTCATGCTGAATGCTGATCACCAGATAGCCGCGCGCGGCGAACACGCTCGAGAGGAACGAATACTCGGTGAACTTGGCGGTGTTGCCGTGATTGAGGATCGCCACCGGCAGCTTGATCATGCCGGCAGTGGCCTGCATCTCCTTGTCACGGCGCACGGCGACATCGACTTCAACCGGGCGGTTGTCGCGGGTTGGATCCTTGAACCCGATGGTTTCATGACGGATCGCCAACTTGCTGGCCGTGAGATGGGCCGCTGTGACCAGCACGGAAAGTAAAAGCAGAACAGTGATTCCACGTTTCATGACGTCCTCTGGGCGTGCACCTTCTTCGGGGCTGATCGGCTCATTCCAATTTCCTAGTTGGCGTCCTTCGAAAACACGATGGTGCTGCTGGCCGCGAACATGCCTCCTACCCCGTGAGCGACCGAGATCTTCACGTCAGGGACCTGAGCCGCGGCGATCCCACGCACTTGTCTGACCGACTCCTGCAGGGCGTACATGCCGTACATGCCGGAGTGCATGTAACTCAGTCCGCCGCCATTGGTGTTCATCGGCAGCTTGCCGCCCGGCGCGGTATTGCGTTCGCGGATGAATGCGGCCGCATCCCCTGGCTTGCAGAAGCCTAGATCTTCCAAGCCGTAGAGCGGCAGATGTGCAAAAGCGTCGTAGATCATCAAGTGATCGACATCGGAGTGCGTGATGCCAGCGGACTTGAAGGCTTCGTGACCGGAAACCCTGAAGGCACGCGACGTGGTGAAATCCTCCATTTGGCTCACCATCGGAGTTTCGACACTTTCTCCCGTACCGACGATGTAAACCGGCCGACCGAAGTCCTTGGCGCGTTCGGCCGACGTGAGGATCAGCGCTCCGCCGCCATCGGTCACGAGACAGCACATCAGCAACCGAAACGGGTAGGAGATCATCCGCGAGTTCATCACGTCACTCACCGAGATCGGGTTCTTGATGGTGGCGCGGGGATTCTTCGCGGCCCATTCGCGTTGGACCACCGCCACTTCCGCGAGCGCGTCCTCACCTAGCCCGTTCTTTTTCAGGTATCTCAGAACGGGCACCGTGAACATTGTCGCCGGGCCCGTGGTGCCATAGGGAGTTTCGAACTGCTGAAGCAGACTACCTCGGATCGGTACCGGAAATCCCGCTGCTGCGATACCGGACCGTCCGCTTTCACCATGGGTAATGAGCACGGTCCGGCACAAGCCTGCTTCAATGGCTGCCGTTGCGTGCCGAACATGCATGAGGAATGAGCATCCACCTACACCGGTGGCATCGATCCAGGTTGGCGTGATGCCCAAATAGTGCGCGAGCGACTCGGGACTTTCACCTGCCGTGGCGATTCCGTCGATGTCCGAAATGGAGATTCCTGCGTCGCGGACCGCATTGAGCGCCGCGTCGGCGTGCAGTTGAATTTGGGACATGTTCGGAATGACGCCGAGCTGCGTCGTCTCGGCGGCACCTACGACCGCTGCTCTGGATCGCTTCATATCACGCCTCCGAAGGTTTAAAGAGAGGAAGAGTGATCTCCTCGTTCTGCTTGGCAAAAGCGACCTCGAGCAGCATGTCGAGACGGAGAGCTTCCGGCGTCTGTGCACAGCCGGTAATGTTTGTCATCATTCTGGGGCCTTCCTCGAGTTGCACTACGGCAATCGCGTAGGGAGCCTCGAATCCAGGGATCGATCGCTGCGAAATAACGTAGCTGTAAAGCGATGCCCGGCCGCTGGCGGCGAATGTCTCGATCTCCGCGCTGGAACACTTGGGACAGAAGGGACGAGGCGGGAAATACGCGTGGGCGCAATGGACACATCGTTGGAGTCGCAATTCTCCCTGTCGCGTGCCTTCCCAGAAGTGGGCAGTTTCGGGTGTGGGGACGGGTAGCGGTCTCTTCTGATCTTTCATTTGAGTTCGTACTCCGGAGGAATTTTCGGCAATCAATCAAGCTAGGTCGTCGAGCTTCCCGTCAGCTACCATCTCTCTCAGCGCGACTTTTCGGATCTTTCCGCTTGGAGTGAGCGGAAACGCTTCGGTTCGGAAATATTTGGTCGGGATCTTGTATTTGGACGATCCGACTTGCACAGTGATCGGAAAGTTCAGCCGCAGTGACATTTCCACCCCTGACCGCAGCAGCGACTAACTCCCCGAAGTGATCATCCTTGATCCCGAAGACGGCCACCTCGGATACGGCAGGATGGGAAAGGAGAATTCGCTCGACTTCCGCAGGATAGATGTTTTCGCCGCCTCGGATAATCATGTCCTTGAGACGCCCACCGGAGAGCACCAGCTTTCCGTCCCGCCGGACTTGACCGAGGTCGCCTGTCTTCAACCAACCATCGGCGTCAATTGCTTTTTGCGTCTCGCCGTCGTTAGCGAAATAGCCCCGCATAATTGAGGGACTGTTGATGTGAACTTCGCCTATCGCGTCGTGGCCGAGTATCGCGCCGCTTTCCGGATCCGCAATCCGAACGCCGTATTCTGGCAAGGGTCGGCCCGCGGTCTCGAAGCGGTCTGGATCGTCGGGCTCCGGACAGCAGGCGAGCCCCGTAGATTCGGTCAGTCCGTACACCTGGACCAGTCCCGGAATGGGAAACTCAGCAGCGCATCGCCGCAACAGTTCTGGCTCGACGTCCGCTCCTCCGCAGGTGCCGACTCTGAGCGACGACAGGTCGAACTCGTTCCTTCGAGGGTGCTCGAGCATGATTCGCAATGACGTAGGAACGGCAACGTGGACCGTCGCCCGATGGCGCTCGATAACCTCGAACATTTCGACGGCATCGAACGCTTCGAGTCCAAGGAATGTTGCACCAGCAGCGAGGCAGCCCGGGATCGCGACACAGAAAGACGCCGAATGGAACATAGGGACGATGGAGGTAATACGATCGTCGGATCCAATCTTCAGCCTGGAGAAGACCGCGCGACCGTCGGCCATGACGCCCTGATGCGTTAGCATGGCCCCCTTCGGAAAGCCCGTAGTGCCTGATGTGTAGATGATCGCCGCGTCGTCTTCACCTCGGATGGGCGGAAGGGCGGTGCTCGAAGCAGCTCCCTCGGCGAGGAGGTCTTCGATGCTGAGACACTCCTCTGCGCGCCCACCGATGACGATCTTGCTACGGAGGTCCTTGCTCTGCTTCGCAGCCTCTCGAATCAAGTCGAGATACTTGTTCGTCCTGAAGGCGGGCGTGAAAAATATGGCGCGAGCCTTGGAATGCACCAAGGCGTAGGTGAGGTCATCGAGCTTGTAATAAGTGTTCAGGGGGACCAAGACCATTCCGGCCTTGGCGACCGCTAACTGAACAATCGGCCAATGGATTGAATTCTGGGCTAGTATCGCGATATTGTCTCCAGGCGCGAAGCCAAGGTTCAGAAGGGCCTTGGCCAAGGCCTCAGTTTTGTCGTTCCAATGCCCAAATGAGAGCGATCCTTCGGGAAAAACGAAGGCGTCTTTGTTAGGACTGTGCCTGGCGACTGCGGCCAAAGCGGTTACCGGGGTATCGAACGCAACTTTCTCTGCGCGCTGAGCCATTGTCATCCATCGGCGTAATCGGAGTCGGTCGTGGATCTAGTGATCTGTACCCGCCCGTGGCGGGTCGCCCCCGCCGTTTGATATTGGCTGTCTCTCGGCGCCGGTCGTGATTCGCGACTGGCGACCCAGCATGCCGCCTAGGCTGCGCCGGCCATGAGCAAAGCCTGATCGTAGGTGAGCACCGTTTCGTCCTTTTGGTTCTTGACGGTGATGGTCATCGAGACCACGCCACGATCGTTCTTTTTGCCGCTCTGCCGGACTTCGGTGATCGTGGCGGCAGTCAACACGGTGTCTCCGAACCTAACGGGATTTGAGAAGCGAACCTTGTCCATGCCGAGAAAGCCGATCGTCGTTCCTTCGAATAGACCAGTGCCGTTCATCTGCCCCGATGTGATCGCGAGGGTCAGAAGTCCGTGCGCAATGCGCGTGCCGAACTGGCTCTTCTTGGCGTGCAGTTCGTTGAGATGGACGGGGTTGAAGTCGCCGGACAACCCCGCGAATAGGCTGACATCCCCGCTCTCGACCGTTCGACCGACGGTTTCGATGACTTCGCCCACCTTGAATTCATTCCAGTAACGCGCGTTGCGCCCCTTCTGCATTTCCCGCTCCTTGTGTGTCGCATGCCGGACGCCGGGACATCCCGGATCTCGATCCGACCGCCTGTCCTCTCATGGAGCAGGATTATCCCCTTTCGGGCCACTTGCATGTTCTCTTTCCGCGAATTGAAGTTCGTCAAATTTGTAGGGTCGTTATCGCATCCTGCATCAGGGACACCTCGCTATTTTCAATCGAGTTTGTCTAACTGGATTATCCATGCACTGGACGACCGGAGAGCCGTTGACATGAGCAAACCATTCAATTCGTCCGGCGAGCCATCGTTCGGGCCGCTTCGCGGCGTGAACATCGTGGAGTTTGCTGGCATGGGGCCGGGCCCGTTCGCGGCAATGCTCCTTGCTGACATGGGCGCCGACATCGTTCGGATCGAGCGACCGGACGCGCCCGACGAGTTGGTCAGCCCCATCGCCGACCGCGGAAGGCGCCGCGTGCGCGCCGACTTAAAGGAGCCGGGGGACCTTCGGCGTATATTCGCCCTGCTCAACGAGGCGGACGCACTCATTGAGGGCTATCGCCCGGGCGTGATGGAGCGGGCGGGTCTTGGGCCGGACGAAGTGCTGCGCCGAAATCGCCGCCTCGTCTACGGAAGGATCACCGGCTGGGGTCAAACTGGGCCGCTCGCAAAGGTCGCCGGACACGACATCAACTACATCGCTATCACTGGTGCGCTCTCCGCGATCGGACCCAAGGCGCAGCCGATGCCACCCCTGAACCTTGTAGGGGATTTCGGCGGCGGCGCTCTTTACCTCGCCATGGGAATTCTGGCCGCGCTAATCGAAGCGCGAGCGACCGGCATAGGCCAGGTCGTCGACTGCGCGATGTGCGACGGGGCCATCTCCCTAATGACCGCGATCTACGAGAAGACATCTATGGGCGAATGGACAGAAGATCGCGAGGCCAACATCTTTGACGGAGGCGCTCCCTTCTATCGCACGTTCGAGTGCGCGGACGGCCTTTACGTTTCGATCGGCGCGCTTGAGCCAAAATTCTACGGACTGCTCTGCGAATCGATCGGTATGACCGAGCGGCTGTCCGAGGACGAGCGCGACAATCCGAAGAACTGGCCCGAGCTGAACGCGCAATTGGCTGCTATCTTCAAACAGAAGACGCGCGGTGAGTGGACGCGGCAACTTGAAGGAACGGACGCGTGCTTCGCGCCCGTCCTTTCGTTGTCCGAAGCACCGCTCCACCCTCATTTGCAAGCCAGACAGTCGTTCATCACGCGAAAAGGCGTCGTACAACCGGCGCCCGCTCCCCGCTTCTCGCGGAGCGTCTCCTCGGTACGCGAAGTGGATCCGACGCCTGTCCCGATCTCTTCCTTCGTAGCGGACACGGCGTCGTGATTAGGCTCTCTTCGTGCGATACCATCAGCGATCTCTATGTGCGTTCCTGTCAGTCGAAGGGGCGGGAGATCATCTTCGCCGATGATGGAGGAAATGCTCTCTCCGGAGACCGCGCCCTGGACATATCGCTGCGCTTTGCGGGAGCATTGAACTCGCTCGGCGCGCGACAACCTGGCGACGTCGTAGCATTTCTCTGCCTCGGCTCCGCGTCACACGCCGTTGCCTGGTTCGGTACTGTGGTGGGAGGACGGGTCGCGTGCAACCTCCACATTCGCGGAGAGACCGTCGAACGCATCGCTGAGGCACTCGATTGGGTTGGTGCCAAGGTACTCGTACACGATCCGGATCTGTCGAAGATTGCTACGGAAGCGGTAAAGGCCACAGGACGATCAATTGTGCGCGTGGCGTTGTCCGACGGCTCTCCGGACACTAACAGCTTCTATTCCCTCGTTTCGCAGCAACAGGCTATCGACTATGCCGCCAACCGGCCAGCTCCCGACGTGCTCGGCGCCATCGCGCTCTCTTCGGGAAGCACGGGAAAGCCCAAGGGCGTCATGCACAGTCAATATTCCCTCTTGGAGTCGAGCAAGGCCGGACAAAATGTCCTCGAATGCGTTAGTCCGAACGACTGCCTGCTCGTTGTCATGAACCCCTCGTTCGTTGCATGGCAGTTGTTCGTCCTGGCCGGACTGGGCGGAAAGGCAAAGACCTTTCTTCTGAGGCGGTTCGAAGCCGAAACCGTGCTCGAGCTCATCGAGCAAGAACTGATCACCATATTGCCGCTGATACCAACCATGTGGCGCATGTTGATGGACTCATCGCCGGAAGCTTGCGACCTAACCAGCCTGCGCCTCGCTTCTGTTGGAGGCGAATCTCCTTCTGCAGCTCTCGTCGAGCGGTTGAGATCGGTCATTTGCGATCGCATCGTCGGAACCTATATGGCGAGCGAGTCGGGTACGGCATCTACGATCGTCGTCAGGACCGAAGACATCATCGTTCACAATAAAGCCGGCTCAACCGGTCTCCCGACACTCGGCGCCGATATGAAGATCATCGACCCCGACGGCGACATCGACGACGAGATGTCGGTCGGAGAAACTGGAGAAATCGCCGTTTCCAGTCCGTCACTGGCGATGGGATACTGGCGCGAACCGGACCTCACTGCAAAGAAGTTCGTAAGAGGATGGTGGCGAAGCGGAGACCTCGGCCACATCGACACCGATGGCTATCTTTGGGTAGATGGTCGTGTCGACAACGTCATCAATACGGGCGGGATCAAGGTACACGCCGAAGAAGTCGAGGCAGCCCTCGGTCGTCACCCTCAGGTCCAGCATTGCGCCGTCGTCGGACGCGCCGACAGCAAGTTCGGCCAGCGCATCGAAGCCTTCATCATCGCGAGCGATCCCGCACCTACGGCCGAAACTCTAGACCGATTTCTCAGAGAGGAACAAAAGCTGAGTAGTCACAAGGTCCCAAAGGTCTTCAATTTCGTTTCCGAACTGCCGATTGGATCGACGGGTAAAGTGAACAGACGCGCACTGCGCTAAAGACTTCCGGCATCGATCGTCAGCGCAGGTCGGTTCGCAACCCGTCGGCATACGTCGAGGAGGCTTAAGATGAACTACGCAGGTTCGCAAGCGACGACCGAAACGCGAGGTTATATGTCGGGCTTCGGCAACAGCTTCGAGACGGAGGCGTTACCCGGGACGCTGCCCGTCGGTCGAAACTCCCCTCAGCGCTGCGCCTATGGTCTTTATGCCGAGCAACTTTCTGGGTCTCCTTTCACCGCGCCGCGCGGCGCTAACGAACGCTCGTGGCTCTATCGCATCCGCCCCTCGGTAAAGCACTTCGGGCGCTTTACTAAAGTCGATGCAGGCCTCTGGCGAACTGCACCTTGCCACGAGCTCGACGTGCCCATAGCCCCATTGCGCTGGGATCCGGCGCCGATACCGACGGATGCAATGACGTTCCTGCAGGGAGTCAACACGATGACTACGGCAGGCGACGTTCATACGCAAACCGGCATGGCGGCGCATGTCTATCGCATAACGAGGTCGATGATCGATCAGCATTTCTACAATGCCGATGGCGAGATGCTGTTCGTGTTGCAGCAGGGCGATCTGAGGTTCGTCACCGAGTTTGGCCGCATTGATGCGCAGCCGGGCGAGATCGTCGTCGTTCCGCGCGGCGTAAAGTTTCGCGTCGAAATCCCTTTTGGTCCGGCGCGTGGCTATGCGTGCGAGAACTACGGCGGCGCCTTCACGCTTCCGGAGCGCGGTCCCATCGGCGCGAACTGCCTGGCAAATTCGCGCGACTTCCTCACACCAATCGCCGCCTACGAGGACAAAGAGACGCCGACCGAGCTGTTCGTGAAATGGGGTGGATCGCTCTACAAGACCGAATTGGCGCACTCCCCGATCGACGTAGTCGGTTGGCACGGCAATTACGCACCCTACAAGTACGACCTGCGCGCCTTCTCCCCCGTGGGCGCGATCTCCTTCGATCATCCCGATCCCTCGATCTTTACCGTGCTGACCTCGCCGTCGGAGACAGTAGGCACCGCGAACATCGATTTCGTTATCTTTCCAGAGCGCTGGATGGTAGCGGACAACACCTTCCGACCGCCGTGGTATCACATGAACATCATGTCTGAGTTTATGGGACTGATATACGGCGTCTACGATGCGAAACCACAGGGGTTTGCGCCGGGAAGCATGAGCCTGCACAACTGTATGCTGCCGCATGGCCCAGACCACCAGGCCTTCGAACACGCCAGCGGAGGCGATCTGAAGCCAGTCAAGTTGACGGGCACCTTGGCCTTCATGTTTGAGACCCGCTATCCGCAACATGTCACAAAGCATGCTGCAAGCCTCGGCACGCTACAGGGTGACTACGCAGACTGCTGGAGCGGCCTTCAAAGACATTTCGACCCCTCCAGGCCATAACGCGGTGTAGATGCCTCGAGACCTGAGAGCCAAGCTATACGGCTACTACCGCTCGACTGCGGCGGTTCGAATCGCGCTCGGCCTGAAGGGCTTGAACGTCAGCCACGAGTTCATCCATCTACCCAATGGGCAACAGATTTCCACGGATTACCTCGCCATCAGCTCGTACCATACTGGATCGAGGGAGATCTCAATCTCGCTCAATCGATCGCCATTATCGAGTATCATGAACAGACGTATCCCGATCCGCCCCTTCTGCCGAGTGGTCCGGCTTCTCGCGCGATCGTTCGCGAAGTTGCTTTGGCGGTATGCTGCGACATTCATCCAATCGGCAATTTGCGAGTACTGTGTCAACACGCTGGGCCATTCACCGAAGGCGAGATTCGTGGTGCGGACTCGATCGACCGTGGCCTCGACGATTGTGGGCAACGACGCGAAAGCCTTTCTCGAAGAACAACAGAAGTTGGTTATCCCACTCGTCTGCCGAGAGCGGCCACCCATGGTGAAAAACGATTGGCTGCCCAGTACCCCAATCTTTGAAAAAGATTTCGGTCCCATCGTCTGTTTTGATTTTACTTATGATCGCTCTCCTAATTGCGGTGAGACTGGCGCAGCATTGTCGCTGGTGTAGTCCTCCTATGGCTCGATGCGCCCGCCGTTCGAGGCGAAGCAGTGGGCTGACGAACCGAGGCTCGACTGTTCGTTTGAAGACCGCTCAGGGCGGAGGAAGCTGGGTCTCGCCCTGCCGCCCCAGCCCCGCTAGGCAATAGACCTAGAAGTCGCGATCGAGGTCGGGGAAGAACTCGGTAAGCAAATTGCCGATGTACTGTGTGAGGTTCGGGAGGCTTCGGGCGTAGTCGGTCAGCCTGGGATGCATCTCGCGGAGCTGATAGACCAGGATGGTCATTCCGAAGACGACCGCGTCAAAAGACGTCGGCCGGTCGGTCCCGAGAAGATACCGATTTTCGCCCACAATTTCGGCGACGGCCGCGAGGTCCTTGGACGCCTTGTCCACGATTTCGTCGGGCGTATACCGCGCGATGCCCTGCTTGTAGGTGCGGTCTTCCATGTCGTCCCGCAGCCCCTGAAGGCCGGGGCCTATTCCGCCGAAGGCATGCTCGAAGAACCAGTCCGAACCTTCTTGATCATAGAACTCGTAGATCAGCGCGATCCAATAGAGGTGGTCCTCCAGCGTACGCTGGACGAGGTGGCCGACAGCGCGCTGATGGTCGCTCAAACCGGCGTCGGGATCTGGAAAGGCAGTCTTCAGAAAGCTGATGACCAGGTCGGAATCGGCGACTTTCACGCCATCGACCGTGATGAAAGGCACCTTTCCACGCGGCGCATTGCCAACGCCCTGCTCGGCGACGGGTTCGAAGGGGATTCCTTGGAAACGAAGATGAGCTGTCAGCTTCGCCGAAAAAGGCGACAGCGTCGGGACCCTGCGCGCGACGTCGGGATCGAAAATGCCGAAGCGGTGCAGAGTCATGACAGTCGACGGTCCAAAATGGACCTTATCGTACGGGTTCACATAGACGGGGATCTTCTTCATCACGGGCGTCCTTCATCTCGATTCACGCTCACAGCCGTGAGCAGACCAGACCGAAGGCAGCGGCTCCGCCCGTCGTTTCTGGTGCACGTGGGATATCGGGCATTGTCGAGACGATGATAATCGGATGAATGTCGACAGGACTTTTCTGGATTTGCGAGCAATGTCGTTAAAGCGGCACCGGATAGGTCAGTCCGCGACCAGATTCTTCGCCAAAAAATCGATGAACGTTCGCACACGCTGACTGGAGACGCTGCCTGCGGTGACAGCGTACAGATTGGCGTTGGAAGTCACGAACGTATCGAGAGCGGTGACAAGTGCGCCAGAGGCAAGCTCCTTGCGGATATCCAAATCGTTTCGCATGATGACGCCGTGGCCGTCGAGCGCCCATTGGCGAAGAACGCCGCCATCGTTGGCAACGCGATTGCCCGCAACACGAACCGTAACCGGTCGTCCCTCAACGGTGAAAGACCACGAAGAAAAGGTCGATCCAGGGCGCGGGTGGACGAGGCAATTGTGCGCGGCCAGGTCATCTGGGTGATTGGGTGCAGCATGGTTTGCCCAATAGGATGGCGCGGCGCACACCACGCGGCGCCCTCGAAGCATCAGTCGAGCCTTGAGAGCCGAATCCGCCAAGGGGCCATTGCGGAGTGCTAGGTCAATGTCCTGCTCCACGAGATCGACGACACCATCGGACAAGTGCAGCGCAATTTGTACGGCGGGGTGTAAGTCGAGGAAGCGATCGATCAGCGGCGCTACCTCGGTCCGGCCAAAATGTTGCGTGGCCGTCATCCGGATTGGGCCGCGCAAGGGCCCATCCTGAACCCCGGCAATGGATGCGTCCCAGTCTGCCAAGAGCTTTCTAGCATCGGCGAGAAAACGTCGCCCTTCGAACGTGAAGCTCAATCTGCGGGTCGATCGCGTGATCAGACTAACACGCGCCTGCTCTTCCAACTGCTGAAGCGCGACCGTCACCGTTGAGGTCGAAACAGACACTTGGCGGGCGGCGGCTGAAAGGCTGCCGGTCTCAGCTACAGCTACGTACAGGCGGAGGGCCTCCAGGGTGTCCATTTCTCGCAAATCCCGAAAGGTCCAATCGAGAATAGCCTAATTATCGACGAGACAAAAGCAATCGATACGCTTGGCGAGGCACATGAAGGCCGAGAAGTTCGAAATCGAGTCCGATCGCCTGTCACGGATCAGCCACCCCGAGCCGCTCGCCGCCCCGATCGGACGGGCAGCGAGCCTTTCAGGATCGGACTTCGGTCATTGCGGAGCGGCGACTCGCCCGGTGTAGGTCCCGGTCAGAAGATCGACACCCTTGTCGGCGACGGCCATGACGGTCGCGTTCGTATTGGCGCTTATAATCCTGGGCATGATGGAGGCGTCCATGATCCGGAGGCCGTCGATCCCCTTGACCCGCAAGTCGGGCGTGACAACGGACGTGGGGTCACCCGCCTTGCCCATGCGACAGGTGCCAACAGGGTGAAAATTGCTCTGCGTCGTCGCTTTCATGTATTCCACGAGCTCAGCGTCGCCCGTTATCGTCCGGCCCGGGGACAGTTCTTCTTCCACGATGTCGACGAACGGCGCCGTTGCAACGATCGTCCGGAGATATTTCAGCGCTTTCAGTAGCCGCCGTGTGTCTTCCGGATCGCTCATCCAATTCGGATCAACCTGCGCGTCATCCTCTGGAAGCGCCGACTTCAAGCGAACGGACCCGTAGGAAAGCGGACGAACCAGATTGGCCAGAAGCGTAACCGCGTTGCGCGGACTGACCGTCAGTGTTGGCCACATCAAACCAATGCAATAGATTTGGATGTCGGGCGGCCCGGCGGGATCGTCCAAATTGACGAACGCCATCGTCTCGGATCCCGTTGAGGCGATAGGGCCGGTGCCAAAGGCGTAATACTGAATGACATTTCGGATCAGCTTTATCCCTGCGTCTTCGCCGAAATAACCAAACGGGCCTTTCGTCGACAGCGACAGAAAGACCTCGTTATGATCTTGCAGGTTCTGGCCGACGCCCGGCAGATCGGCGATGACCGGGATGTCGAATTGGGCCAGGTGATCGGCGGGTCCGATCCCTGAGAGCATCAGAAGCTTGGGCGTGGCAAACGCCCCGGCCGTCAAGACGACCTCATGCTTCGCCTTCGCCTGATGGACTTTCCCATCTTTGAGGTATTCGACCCCGATAGCCCGGTGACCGTCGAACAACAGCCGATTGGCCCTCGCCTCGGTGAACAGGGTCAAGCGCTCGTCCCCGATGACCGGTTTCAGGAACGAGTCCGCCGAGCTCCGCCGTTTCCCTTTAAAGGTCGTCGACTGTTCGTACCCCACTCCATGCAACTCACCGCCGGTAAAATCGTCGGTAAAAGGGACGTTCAATTTCTGAAGCGTCCGGACGAAGATGTTGGCGGCCTCCGAGATGTAGGCGGGGTCGGACACCTTAAGAGGCCCGTCTCCGCTGTGCGCGGCGTTCTCTAGCCTGACGTTCCCTTCCTGCTTGCGGAAGTAGGGGACCAGGTCGTCCCAACCCCAGCCGGCATTCCCGGATAACGTGTTCCATCGGTCATAGTCGTCCTTGGAGCCGCGAGCGTAGGTCATGGCGTTGACCGAGCTTCCCCCGCCGACGACGTTCCCTTGCATGATATCGACGGCTCGCCCCTCGAGCGCTGGCTGGGGCGTCGAGGTGTAGCGCTTGATGTAAGGCGATTTGCCAAACACGATTTTGACGGCTCCGGCGGGCATGTGGATCAGCATGTTGTCGTCGAGCGGCCCGGCCTCCAAAAGCAGCACCGTCGCCCCATGGTCTTTGACCAGGCGGCTGGCCACGACGCAGCCGGCGCTGCCCGCACCCACTACGATGTAGTCGAAGGTATCGGATACTGAGGTCATTTGGCTTGTTCCTGTTCGATCTCTCAGCCGATTTAATGTCAGGCGCGAGGGACAGCTGTAATGGAGTAGAGTTTAGCGCTGGCGTGGAGCGATAAAACTATCGTGGTCCACGCCACATCGCAGATACGGACCTCAGGTCTTGGCTGAGATGACCCGCAAATAACAATATTCCTTAAGGCCTTCGGCGCCATACTGCACACCAAACCCCGAGTCCTTGTTGCCGCCGAACGGCACGTTCGGATTTACGACCAAGTGCTGGTTGATCCAAATGGTCCCCGCTTCCATGCGATGAGCGACCGCAACCAGCGCGGCCGGGTCGCGGCCCCAAACCGACCCCCCAAGCCCGTAGTCTGTCGAATTGGCGATCTCGATCGCCTCATCGATGGTGCTGTATTTGATCAGCGACCTCAGAGGACCGAAGTTCTCGAGCTTCACGTAGTCGGCGTGGGGCGAGGGGTTGTCGAGGATCGTGACTGGAAAGAAGTTCCCTTTCCCTTCGATCTCATCGCCGCGATATAGAACAGCGACGCCATCCTTTTGAATGGCCGCCCAAGTCGCCTGAAGCCGCAGAAGCTGCGCCCGATTTTGGATGGGCCCGATCGTGGTGGCGGGATCGAATCCATCTCCCAGGACTTGCTCGCCGGCAAATTTCCGCAGCGCCGCGGCCACTTCGTCATAGCGGCTTTCATGCACCAACAGGCGCTTGATCGTGATGCAGCCCTGGCCGTTGACCAGGAACATCCCCCAGAAAATGGGCGCGATCGCCGCATCAACATCGACGTCCGGCAGTACGATCCCGGCGTCATTGCCGCCGAGCTCGAGGGTCAGGTGCTTCAGCGTCTGGGAGGCTGATTCGAAAACGCGTCGGCCGGTCTGCGTGGATCCCGTGAACGAAATCTTGTCGGCTTCGGGGTGCGACGTCATCCAGGGACCGACATTGTCCCCTCCAGTCACCACGTTCAGGATGCCGGCAGGAAGAATATCCCGAACCAGTTCCGCGACGCGCAACACGGTCAGCGGCGTGTAGAAAGATGGCTTGAGAACGACTGTGTTGCCCGCGATCAGGGCTGGGACGACCTTGTCGTACGACAGAAGCAACGGGAGATTCCAGGGACTGATCGCCGCGACGACACCGAGGGGCGCATAATGCCGGGTGACCCGCCCCACACCCGGTTGGGTGGTTTCCACATCGGGAAGGCTTTGCGAGAGAACGCCCGGCGCGAAGTCATCCAAAACAGCCGCGACTTCCCACAAAGCCAGACTTCTCGGGCGCCCACCTTCGGCCATGAGAAGGGTGACGAGCTCCTCACGATGCGCTTTGACTTTCTCGAGCGCCTTTTCGAGGATCGCTCGTCGCGCCTCCCAGGTCAGTTTGCTCCAGGAGGAAAAGGCTCTGCGGGCGGCCGCAAACGCCGCGTCCATTCCATCCCGTTCGATGTCAGGCACTTTGGCGAGCAGCTCGCCGGTCGCGGGGTCCAGAACGTCGAGTGAGTTGCGAGCGCCGACGCTCTTTCCATCGATCAGGTTTTCAAAAGTGCCGCGGACGCCGGCGGCGACGAGCGCGCGCTCGCGAAGCGCTGACTCGGAGACAGCCGGAACGGTTTGCTCGACCATGAGCTGGTTTCCTTCAAATAAAAGCCAGGACTCCGCAAACCCTACTCACCCGGACAGACGACGACGCCGGGGTCTGGTGCAATAGAGCGAGAGACGCACCTAGACTTTGGGCCTTTTCATCTCGAAGCCAATCACCTCCGGGGCGAAAGGACATTTTGCGATTCTCGAATGATCTGGAATGCAGTTAGGCGCGTTTCGGACATCGCCTTTTGGTTTTATTGCGGCCTTTGGTCCGCAACGCACCGCAGCTCGACAAGGAGCCGTCTACCCTAGGCGCTTCAGCGGTTAAGCCGATGGGGCCTTCCGTTCGATGGGACCACGCCCTACCCAAAGTCTCAGATGGGGTTCGCGCCCTTCACCGATGGTCCAGCGCGAAGGGTGGCGTACTGCTCGGCGCGCTCGAGCAGAATTTCCAAGTCCTCGGCTGAGACGTCGAAGGCCTCTCCCAGATCGGCGAGTGCCTGGCTGATATCGGAACGGTGTAGGCGCTGCATATCTTCGCCAGCGGTTTTCGACGCCTGTCGGCGATGCGGATATCCCAAGCGTTTCGCATGATGACGCCGTGGCCGTCGAGCGCCCATTGTGTCCATTTCTCGCAAATCCCGAAAGGTCCAATCGAGAATAGCCTAATTATCGACGAGACAAATACAACCGATATTGGCTTCAACAAGCAGGAGAAGCCCATGTCCACCTCATCGACGATAGCCGACAGCAGTGCCCCCTCTGCCAACCACACGATCATCCGTGTTGGCCTGATCGGCGTCGGAAACTGGGCTTTGAACGGCCCCGTTCGGGTGCTCAGCCTCATGCCGCAATATGAAATGGCGGCTGTCTACAGCCAGCGTCGCGACGCCGCGCAGTCTGCTGCGGACACCTTCGGTATCAGGCATGTCGTCGGATCGATCGATGAATTGGTTCGCCATCCAGACGTCGACATCGTCCTCGTGCTCACGACAGGTCCGCAGCACGAGGAAGCGGTACGCGCAGCGATCGCTGCGGGGAAGACCGTGTACTGCGAGTGGCCCTTGACGCCGGACTCGAAGACCTCGGCCGAACTGGTCGACCTTGCGGCAAAAGCTGGTGTGCAAACCATTCTCGGCACCCAACGCCGGTTCGCGCCAGGGCTGCGCTATCTGAAGGATCTTCTCGGCGATGGCTACGTCGGTCGTGTGCGCTCGGTCAGGATGCATGTGACGGTGAGCAGTTTCGGCAAAAATCGCAGCAAGGCGCTTCGTTGGAGCGCCTTCCCCGAAAATTTCATGGGCGTTACCTCAATTTTCGGCGCGCACTTGATGGACCCGCTCTTCTCGATCGTAGGCCGTCCGACTGAGATCTCGGCCGTTTCTGTCAACCAGTGGCCGGAAATCACAATCGTCGAAACGGGCGAGAAGATCAGCACGAAGGTTCCGGATCAATTGCTGCTGCAAGGCATCCTCGCAAGCGGAGCCGTATTCGCCGTTCATATCGAGGGCGGGAAGCATCATGGCACCGGCGTTCAGATCGATATCACGGGTGATGATGGTGACTTGCAGATCACCAACACCTCGGCGTTCGGGGACGTGGGCGAAGAATATAATCTATTCGGTGCCCGCGTAGCGGACACCAAGATGGCGCCACTCGCAGTGCCCGCATGGTACAACTGGTTGCCACCCTCTGATCTTCCTAGCGGCGTGCTGGAGGTCGCCGATCTCTTCGAGGTTCATGCCCGCGATCTCGCAAGCGGCTCGCGAACCGTGCCCAGCTTCGAGGACGCCCTCTTCATGCAGCGGCTGCTTGAACAGGCAGCGGTCTCGTCAGCCAGCGGACATCGCATCAAGCTTTAGACGCTGCCGCGGCCGGTCCTCCGCCTTGGGGCAAATCACACCGGCCGCGACCATCCTCCACCAACTGCCACGTAACATTCGCGCCGCTCTGCGAGCAGGCGAACGATGACCGCTGGCGCTTTGAAGGCGAAATGTCATGCCAACCACCGCGAGAGTCGCCCGCATTCACGAATATGGTCCTCCCGAAGTCCTGAGGTTCGAGGACATCGTCGTGGGTGAGCCGGGCGACGATGAAGCATTGATCCGTAACACCGTCATAGGTCTCAACTTCGTCGACGTTTATTATCGTAGAGGTTCTCTTCCGGTCCCTGCCTTTCCAGCGATCATCGGCGACGAGGCCGCCGGGGTAGTCGAAGCCGTTGGCAAAAACGTCAAGAACGTCAGCGTGGGTGACCGCGTCGTCTATGGCGATATCGCATTTGGCGCCTACGCTACGGCCCGCTTGCATCCCGCAGACCGGCTTGTCCGCATTCCGGCAGGTGTTTCTGACGCCCAGGCAGCTAGTGCCTTTCTAAAGGGGCTCACCGCTCGCTATCTGCTCAAAGAAGTGATCGAGCTCCGACCCGGTGACACCGTTCTGTATCATGCAGCAGCGGGCGGTGTAGGCCAGATTTTCGTTCAATGGGCGAAAGCACTTGGCCTAAAGGTAATCGGCACGGTGTCCAGTGACGCTAAGGCGAAGCTTGCACGTCATGCCGGCTGCGACCACGTCATCAATTATTCCTCCGAAGACTTCGTCGCCGAAGCGCTCGCGTTCACCGCAGGCAATGGCGTGGCAGCTGTTTTCGACTCCGTCGGGGCGGACACGTTCCGTGGGTCGCTGGCAGTTCTCAGGCCGCGCGGAACGCTTGTGCAATTCGGGAAGGCGTCTGGGTTCCCGGAACCGGTGGACCCATTCGAGTTGGCACCACGCGCGCTTTATCTGACGTGGCCCATTCTCCCTCACTATACGTCCACTGCAGAAGATCTGGCGGTCGCCGCAGCCGATCTATTCGGCGCAATCGCGACGGGAATTCTCAAGGTCGAGCCGAGCAATCTTTATCCGTTTAGCCAGCTCATCGAAGCTCACCATGATCTCGAGGAGCGCCGAACCACCGGCGCGGCAGTGCTGCGTGTGACGGCCGCCGATCTCCCTTGATCAAATTTCATGCGCTGCAACGTCCGAAGACGCCCGCGGCCCCGATCCACGAAACAATGCTCAACTAAAGGAATAACGCGATGAATACCTCTGTGATTGAAGCGATCGAGCGCCAGAAAACCACCAACCTTTACGATGCGTCGAAAAGCATTCCCGACGATGAAATTCGTGAGCTGGTGCGCCTGGCGACATTCTCCCCGACCGCGTTCCACCTGCAGAATTGGCGCTTTATCGCGGTGCGGTCGCCGGAAGCCAAAGCAAGGCTGCGGGCGGTTGCTTCTGATCAGCCCAAGGTTACCGAAGCTGCCGTCACTTTCATCATGGTCGGTGAACTGGCCGTGGCTGATGTGATGGCTGATCGACTGGCGGGCTCGGTTGCGGCAGGTTTCATGCCTGTCGAGATGGTGCCGGGCTGGGAAGCCGCAGCAAAATCGCTTTACTTCGAGAAGCCTCAGACCCAGCGCGATGAGGCAATTCGATCGGCGACCTTTGGCGCAAGCGGACTGATTCACGCCGCGCAGGCGATGGGTCTGGGCACTACGCCGATGATCGGGTTTGATCCGGCCGGCGTGTCACGTGAGTTTAGTCTCAGCGATAATGAGGTCCCGGCACTCCTCGTTGCCGTCGGCTATCCGACGGAGGCGAATTGGCCGCAGAAGCCGCGTCGGCCGATTTCGGACGTGCTCGCGTTCGCGTAACTCTTCTAACCAGCGCCGGTCGCGTTTCACACCAGCCTCGTCGAACTCTCGGGAAATCGGTTGTGTGGTGAAGGCGGCCGGCCTGTCGCGCACGAGCGTCAGGAGCGCATCCATCGCTGCGACCGACAACCGACAAATACGTGATGGCAATCGTACGACCTTTAAATCGGTTCTGATGAGGCAAAAATGCACCTCAACCCAGAGTCCCTCAGCTTTGCGCTGTTGATTTCAGATCTCGGCAGCATCGCCCGCGCCGCCAATATCCTTGGCATGAAACAAGCGACTCTGAGCCGAAAACTCACGGGGAAGGCGCCACGCGGTAAAACGATTTGGCGGATACTCTGGTGAACGCTCGCCAATGCGAAGCTATTAGGCCCGTTGCCAAACGATCTCCAGAAACTCGCGAAACGCAAAGCGTTTCAAATGCTCTGCCACGACATTTTCCAGCCGGGACGCGGTCTCCTCGTCCGGCACGGTGAGCGCGATGGACAAAACGTTTTCTTTTGACGTGACAACGCACTGTCCTGCCGGAAATGGGATGTCTGCCCGCGTCTCGTTCCATGTCAGGTCCGGGAATCTGTGGCTCCAGTGTTTCGCGAGTTGAACCAGGTACTTTCCGGCGTGCGCGGTCTCGATTTTGGCGGTGCTGATCAATTTCTTCTCCATAGCTGACTGAGCAAGCTAGTCTCGACGGTATCTCTCCCGTACGAGATGCCCAGAATAGGAGCCAGACGACGTGCTGGCCCATGGTACGCTCCGCTCAGGCACCAGTTCGGGTACACGTTTCACGGTAGCCGTAGCGCCTGCCTCCCGAGCACCACTCGCGACCGCGTTGGCCATCTCTTCGATATGACCGTCGGAAGAATAGTAAAGCACCAGAACCTTAGTCATTTATTCGGACCCCATTTTAGCGATCGCCAGACCGCCGCCGATGTTTTCAGAGCCTAGACGCCGCGCCGGTTACCCGAACGCGCGAGGGTATACGCGCTTCAGTCTGGGCACACGGCGCAATATTTCGATCTCTGTGTTGCTCAAAACGGAACACCTGGATCGGCCGGCCCCAACCACGCGTGGATCCGCGCAACGGCGGCCACCTATTGGCCGCCGGCGCTCGCGAAGATCCCTGTAACCCAATCGACGAAGACACGGAGCTTCGCACTTAGGTGTCGATTTGGAGGATAAAGGACGTGCATCGGATGCGGAGGCCGCTTCCAATCGTCGAGCACCGGAACAAGCGAGCCGTCGTCAAAGTATCGCTGCGCCATAAATCTGAAGGTCTGCCCGATCCCAAGACCGGCAAGCAGGCTTGTCATATGAGCTGTGCTTTCGTTCACGGCGATTCCGGACGACGCACTTACTTCGATCGTTTCGTCGCCGCGTCGGAAATTCAGCGGAAAAGGTCTTCCGCTCAGCGAGGATGTGTAACTGACTACGCAGTACGTCGTCTCGAGATCGCGTGGATGGGCCGGTGAGCCGTGAGCTTCAATGAATGAGCGGCTTGCGCACGTAACGTACTCGAATTGGCATAGCCGCTTGGCGATCAATGATGAATCGGCCAGCGCACCTCCTCTTATCGCACAATCCACGCCCTCATTGACTAAGTCGACCGGTCGGTCACTAACGCCGAGATGAAGAACAATTTCGGGATATTTGGTCCGAAATTCTCGTAAGGCAGGAATAAGGATCAGATTCGCGAGCGACGAGCCGATCTCCACCCGCAAGATGCCCTTAGGTTGCGCACGAGTTTGCGATGCCGTTGCGTCCATATCCTCAAGCTCGGCAAGGAGGCGTGCGGCGCGCTCATAATATGAGGCTCCTTCCGGAGTGACTGAAACCGAGCGCGTGGTCCGCTGCACCAGCCTGACACCGAGATGGTTCTCCAAGTCTTGAATCAGCTTACTAACTGTCGACCGCGGCAGGTTCAATTGGTCCGCCGCCCGGCCAAAGGCACCAGTCTCGGAAATCCGTAGAAAGGCTCTCAAAGCAAGGATGTGATCCATAGCCAATTATCCATGTATATGGATAATATTGTCAAAATCCAATCTTTATACAACAAGGGCATCCCCTAGGTTCTTAGGACCAATCCGCGAGCCTAAAAATGAGAGATTCAGACACCCCTACGATCGAGCCACTTTCCCGCCGCAGGGCCGTTCTCGGCATGGCCGTAGTTGCCGCGGGCAGCATCGCTGCCGCTTCATCGAGCAATGCTTTCGCAACCCCGTCATTGGTGCTGCCGCCAACGACGTCGGACGTGTCGCCATTCAGTGTCCAAATTCCTCAAGCTCAGCTTGTCGATCTAAAGCGTCGTCTCGCAGCGACCCGTTGGCCCGACCGCGAGACAGTTTCCGATTGGTCCCAAGGTGTTCCTCTCGAACGTTTGCGTTCACTGGTGACGTATTGGGAGAAGGAATACGACTGGCGACGGGGTGAGCGGCAGCTGAACAGCTTCCCTCAATTCCGGACCAACATCGATGGGCTCGGTTTCCACTTTCTTCACGTACGGTCGAAACACGAAACTGCTCTTCCGATCATCCTGACCCACGGTTGGCCAGGATCGATCCTCGAATTTCTTAAGGCGATCGGACCGCTGACAAATCCGACAGCCTATGGCGGTAAGGCGGAAGATGCTTTCCACGTTGTAGTGCCTTCATTGCCCGGCTTCGGCTTCTCCGACAAGCCGACCGAGAAGGGCTGGAATCTCCCGCGCATCGCGCGGGCCTGGACTACTCTGATGAAACGCCTCGGCTATGACCGATGGGTCGCCCAGGGTGGAGACTGGGGAGCCGGCGTAACCACCTGGTTGGCGCAACAAGGGGCGGCTGGGCTCGCCGCCGTCCACCTCAACCTTCCGATCATGTTTCCACCGCCCGTCGAGGGAACGCCGGGTTCCGAAGAGAAAGCCTCGATCGCGCAACTCGTCGCGTTCGACAAGACCTTGTCTGGCTACGCCAAGATCCAAGCAACCAGGCCGCAGACGATCGGCTACGCGTTGACCGATTCTCCGGTCGGCCAAGCCGCCTGGATCTATGAAAAGTTCGGGGACTGGACCGAGAGCAATCACGATCCCGAAAGCGTTCTGACGCGCGAAGACATGCTCAACAACATCAGTCTGTACTGGTTGACGTCGACCGCGACCTCCTCCGCGCGGCTCTACGCCGAAAGCTTCTACACGGATTTCTCTACCCAGAAGCTGGACTTCCCGGTGGCCGTAAGCGTCTTCCCCGGAGAGCTGTACCGGCCGCTGAAGCTTTGGGCCGAAAGGATCTACCCTCAACTCTTCTATTGGAACGAGGTCTCCAAGGGAGGTCATTTCGCGGCATTCGAGCAACCCGGCATCTTCGTAACCGAGCTGCGTCAGGCGTTCAGCAAATTTCGCTGATTATCGCCCAAAATCAATGTCCCCGCATTTCGACTAGGTGGAGAACAAAAACATGGAGTCTTTGGTCAAATCGCAGAGTTCACGCCGAACTCTACTGGGTGGACTCGCAGCGAGTAGTCTCGCGGCCGTCACCAGAGCCGCGGCAGAGGCGGGGCCGTTCGTGCTGCCACCAGCAACGTCGGCGGTAACGCCGTTCAGCGTTCGGATCCCCCAAACTCAGCTAACCGACCTGAATCGCCGCCTCTCCGAAACGCGCTGGCCCGAGCGCGAGCCTGTTTCCGATTGGTCGCAAGGTGTCCCGCTGGATCGCCTGCGATCGCTCATGACCTATTGGGAGAAGGAGTATGACTGGCGACGTGCCGAACGACTTCTCAATGGCTTCCCTCAGTTTCGGACCCAAATCGACGCGCTCGGCATCCACTTCATTCACGTCCGCTCCAAGCATGAAGGCGCGCTGCCCATTATTCTCACGCACGGTTGGCCGGGATCCATCTTCGAATTTTTCAAGGTGATCGGTCCGCTGACAAATCCGACGGCCTACGGCGGGAAAGCGGAAGACGCCTTCCACGTGGTCGTCCCTTCTCTTCCCGGCTTCGGATTCTCTGACAAGCCGACCGAAAAGGGGTGGAATCTTCCGCGCATCGCGCGGGCTTGGGCCACCCTAATGGAGCGTCTCGGTTACGATCGGTGGGTCGCCCAGGGTGGAGATTGGGGAGCCGGCGTGACGACAGCACTTGGGTATATCAAACCCAAGGGACTCGCCGCTATTCACCTCAATTGGCAATTCGTCTTCCCCGAAAAGCTCCCGAGTGAGGGGCTTTCGAAGGACGAAAGAAGGGCGGTCGAAGCCGCCGGCGAGTTCACGAAGAACGGATACGGATATTTTCTCGAGCAGGCTACACGGCCCCAAACGATCGGATACGCACTTGCTGACTCGCCGGTAGGGCAGGCCGCCTGGATCTACGAGAAGTTTCAGGCCTGGACGGACAACGACGGGAACGTGGAGAAGGTCCTAAGCCGCGACGAGATTCTGGACGATATCTCGCTATACTGGCTAACGGATACCGCGACATCGTCGGCTCGCATCTACTGGGAAAACTACCCTGCGAGCTTCGCTGGCCGCCGGATCGACATTCCGGTTGGCGCGAGCGTCTTCCCCAAAGAAATATATCGCGCTCCCCGCTCCTGGGCAGAAGTCGTCTATCCAAAGCTCATCCATTGGAAAGAGCTGCCGAAGGGCGGTCATTTCGCTGCGCTGGAACAGCCAGAGCTCTTCGTTTCCGAAATATGGGAATGCTTCTCGAAGATTCGTTGAAACTATCCCACCAAGACGATCCTTCTGCCGGAGCAACGTTGGGTAAAGCTACGGCAGAAGGATCGTACAACCGACCGTTCTCCTCGCCTCGAGGGCACGATGGGCTTTCGCCGCATCGGTCAGATGATACGTTTGCAGGATCGGAATTCGGATGCAGCCGTTCTTTACCATCTTGAACAGACTGCGGGCACCATTCAGCAGATCCGACCGCGTCGACGTATAAGCGGTCAACGTCGGACGCGTCGCAAAAAGAGAACCTTTCGCAGCGAGCAGTCCAAGATCAATAGGTCCAACCGGACCCGAGGCTTGCCCGAAGAGTACGGCTAGTCCACGGGGTCTTATGCAGTCGAGTGATCTAACGAAAGTCTCCCTCCCCACACCGTCGAATACGACGGAAACCTTCTTTCCCGCAGTGATGTCCATTACCTGCGAGACGAAGTCGCTTTCCGTGCAGACGATCACATGATCACAGCCGCAGGACCGTGCGAGGCCGGCCTTTTCATCAGAGCTCACGGTCCCAATAACGGTAGCGCCGAGATGTTTCAGCCATTGACAAACGATCGATCCGACGCCCCCGGCTGCAGCATGGATCAGCACCACATCGCCGGCCTTTGCATCGAACACTTGCCGCACAAGGCACCAAGCCGTCAGACCCTTGAGCATCATGCCGGCAGCCTGCCGATCTGAGATATCATCAGGTAGCGGGACTAGGGCATCGGGTTTCACAAGACGAACGCTCGCATACGCGCCGCCGTAGACATTGGCATAAGCGACCCTATCTCCCACATTGAAACCACGAACCGCGGTTCCGACTGCCTCTATTATTCCGGCCGCCTCACCCCCAATACCGCTGGGCAGGGAGAGCGCAATCGGAGAGACTCCACGTCGTTGTACGACATCGATAAAGTTAACACCGATTGCGGTCTGCCGAAGACGTACCTCGTTGGAACCGGGATCGCCCGGATCGCTGCGCTCGACACGCAGCACATCAGGACCGCCGAACTCGCTTAACCGGATGGCGCAATCCATCGTTATCGACCGCTGATGACCTCTCCGAACGGTATCCAGCGGTCTCCCTGGAAGCGGACCATCTGGAGGCTTTCCATCGGAGCATAGTCCGTCGGACTCGTATCGATGGTTATCCCTGGCAACAGCCCACTGGGCTTGAAGTCCTTGATGTTCGCGGCTTGGCGCATGACGTTTTCCCGCGTCAGGTCATCGCCGCACTGCATCAGAACCTGCACAATCGTTTCGGCTTCATTGTATGCTCCGATCGCAAGCAGATCGTTGGGATTGATCGTCGGGACGTATTTCTGAAGAAACTGCTTGTAAGCCAAGATTCCTTCGTCATTTTCCCATCGAGGATCGGTGGCATCTTTGTTGTAGGCGGTCGAGACGATTCCTTCCGCATGTTCCAGACCTGCAGGCTTCAGGACCATTCCAATCGACGAACTGACGCTATTTAATACGTGGAGTGGCTTCCACCCGATTTCGCCCACTTTGCGTATCGCCTGCGCGGCGAACTTTGGCGGAGTGAAATCGAGCAGAACGTCCGCACCGGAATACTTCAGTTTGACGATGTGGGTGTCAATTGTAGGTTCGGTAATTTCGTAGCTCTCCTCGGCGGCGATCATCGATGCCTTCTCGCCTAGTCCCTCCTTGACCCCGGCTAGGAGGTCTCTCCCGTAGTCGTCGTTCTGATAGATGATAGCGATTTTTGCATCCGGCTTGTCACGCAGGATCCAGCGCGCGTAGATCCGCCCCTCAGCCCGGTAGCTCGTCGTGTATCCCATCGTCCAAGGGAATTTCTTCGGATCCTCCCAACGCGAGGAGGCCCCGTTTATGAAGAGCTGTGGCACCCTCTTCGCGTTCAAGTATCTCTGCACAGCGAATTGAAGCGCGGTGCCGAGCGATCCGACGGTGAAGAGCACCTCATCGCTTTCGATAAGCCTGCGCGTCTGCTCCACCGTCTTGGCTGGGTTGAACGCATCGTCGTACGAGATGAACTTGATCTTGCGTCCGCCGATACCGCCCTCGTCGTTTACCTTTCGAAAGTAGCCGTCGAAGGTTTGGCCCACCACCGCGAACGGGGAGTTGGGTCCGCTGTAGGACATCGTCTGGCCAATCTTGATCTCATCGTCGCTCGCGCCCGGACTGTACTTCTTCTCGGTGGCCCAACCGGGCATCGATAGCATCGCGAACGTGAGAGCGATCAGTGCAATCCCACCCCGTATCATTCGTGCGGCGAAACGCATCTCCTTGGTCCCTCCAGGGCCGTGTCCATGCCATCGTTCTATAGAACTAGCGGAGCGTCCCGCCGTTGGGTCGGCCCTCACTCGCTAGACCTTTCGCGAGACATGACGGAAATGTCGAATCGTCTCGCGCCAAGAACCTTTCGCCCTCGGCGAAGACACGATCTTCTTCAAGCTAGTTCGACTGACCGTGATCGCTGTGCACAAAAGGACATTCGCCAATAAAGAACGGCTGCCTTTCGGGGTTCGGTGGTACGCAGCGTTAATCGCCAAGATCGGCTCGAACATATGGCGCATCATTCGAGTTATGGAGAGGCTGGGAATGGACGATATCGTATGCGACGTACTCGTCGTCGGCTCCGGTGCTTCGGGCTTTGCGACCGCGCTAACAGCGCGACATCTTGGCCTTGACGTTCTGATTGCAGAAAAGGAGCCGGTGTTCGGCGGGACGACCTGCTTCTCTGCTGGCGTTGTCTGGATTCCCTCGAGTTCGCCGGCTCGACAGGCGCAGATCGAGGATTGCGACGAACGCGCGCTCTGCTATCTGAAGCAGGAAGCCGGCAATCGCCTAAACGAGACGATCGCATCGTCGTATTTGACGAACGCTCCAAAAATGTTGGATTTCTTCACTGCGGAAACGCACGTGAGGTTCGATCTCTTGTCAACTATGCCCGACTATCATCCGGAAACCGCGGGCGGCGTCGGCGGGGGCCGCTCGCTTCGACCCAGAGTCTTCGATGGACGCCGCCTTGGCAAATGGTTCGAGAAGCTACGTCCGCCGATCAAAACCATGACGATCTTTGGCGGAATGATGATCGGAAGCGCGGATTTGCCGCACCTACAAAATGTAATGCGCTCTCCTCGGTCTATGCTGTATGCGGCCAAGATGGCCGCGCGCCACGCGAGGGACCGACTGACTCATTCGCGGGGAACACGGCTGACGAATGGAAACGCGCTAATCGCAAGCCTGGCGACGAGCGCGCTGGAGAAAGCAATTCCGATATGGCTGTCGGCCAATGTCCGGCAGCTCACGACAAAGGATGGTCGCGTGACCGGTGCCATCCTCGAGTGCGACGGAAGATCTCAGACCATCATCACCAGGCGAGGGGTAGTTCTTGCGAGCGGCGGCTTTCCCGCCAATGAAGATCTCCGCCGCCCCTTCGATGCGAAGATAAGGAATGGCCGCTACTGGTACAGTTTGGCGCCGGCGACAAACACGGGCGATGGCCTCCGGATGGCCCGGCAAATCGGCGCCGCCTTCGACGACAACGTCCATCACCATGTCGCGTGGACGCCCGTTTCGTTGGTGCCCCAGCCCGATGGTTCGAAGATCGGCTTTCCACACTTCAATGATCGTGCGAAGCCTGGCTTTATCGTGGTCGACAAAGAGGGCCGGCGTTTCGCGAATGAGACCGCCTCCTACCATGACTTCGTACCGAACATGATCGAGGCGTGTCGGGACCACGATGTGCTCGAGGCATTTATCATCTGTGATCACAGGGCAATCCGACGGCACGGCGTGGGAGCCGTCCCTCCCGCTCCTCTCCGTCTGAAACCGTTCGTCGATAACGGCTACATCATCCGCAGTTCAACCATACGAGACCTGGCGCGCCGGGTCGGAATCGATCCCGATGGGCTGGCCCGCACGATCGACGTCTACAATCCACCCGCCCGCGACGGCAAAGATCCCCAATTCGGCAGGGGCTCCGACGCATTTCAGCGAGTGCACGGTGCGGCGCACGAGCGCGGACCGAATCCGAACGTGGCTCCTATCGAACAGGCGCCCTTCTACGCCCTCAGAATAATCCCGGGCGACATCGGCACATTCGCGGGATTAAAGACGGATGAGTTCGCGCGCGTTCTGGACGAGCGAAATGAGGTGATTCCAAATCTATATGCGGTTGGAAACGATATGGCGAGCGTTATGCGCGGCACCTATCCAGGCGCGGGCATTACGATCGGGCCTGCAATGACCTTTGGATACGTCGCCGCACAGCACCTTGCCGGTCACAGCGCGGGATGACTTGGGGTTAACGCAAGCGATGTGGCCCGCGTGAGCGACGCTATACCCAATAGTCGCCACCTCTCCGAAGGAGTACGCCGGCGCGTCCTTTCACCGACGCCATGATCGAATCGGAAGATTTGCGCGTCGGAGACGCCGCATGCCGTCACATGTAGTCCGGTATAATACCGCGCCCCGACGCCGCCCCGAAGAACGAGGTAGCATCGGTGCTGGTTGGGCCCATTCGAACCTAGGATCGGGGAACGCCGAACTTCGGCATATCGACCTCGTCGATAAGCGCCTCGGGACCTTCGGCTGGCCGCTCCTTCGCATAGTTCAGCGCAGCATCGATATCGTTCTCCCAATCTTCCCGCGGCAATTCATAGAGCAACTCCACGCCATAGCCGTTCGGATCGTTGACGTAGACGCTGTGGGACATGCCGTGATCGATCTTCCGGCTGAACTTCACTCCTCGGCTCTGCATGAAGGCCAACTGCTTGAGCCAAGATTCGCGGTCCGGTAATTCGATGGCGATATGGTTGATCGACGTCGGCGAACCGTACATGCTCCAGCCCTCGGCCGGCTTGGGAGGCAGCTTCGGATTTTCGACGAATGCAATGTCGTGGTGCCTTCGGCGGCCCTCGTCGTGGCCACTGTAGAACTGCATTTTTGGCTTCTGTTGCCCTTTGTAGCCGATGCCCGGATTCAACTTGCCAACCAATTTAAGACCGATGATTTCCGTCCAAAAGCGGTGCGTCTCCTCCATGTTGTAAACGTTCACCACGAGATGGTTCATGCCGCTAGGTGTGACTGCAGCGGTCGGGACCGCGATGTCTTCCTTGTTGCTCACGTAGGCTCTCCTCGCTGTAGAATGGGACTTCCGCGTGGTTCGTTGAACCGCAAGGTCAACGAACCGGCGAGAAACTCGCAGGCATCACGATGATGCTTTCCTGGCGCTGGATCGATGCTTCGGCCGGGAGCTTCGGCGGCCATACGCCGCGTTTCACCGACTCTTCGCGGACACGCATGCGTTCGGCGGCGTCCTTGTAACCCCAAATATGGATCCATTGGTTCAGCGGACCGATCTCCGTACGCCACGCGCCGACCAGTGGAGACATCGCCGTCCGTTCAGGCATCCGCTCGCCCCAGGCCTTGATCACATGCGGTATCGACCCGAGCGAGTACGTGAAGGTGCTTATCTCGAAGACCGGCCCGACCTCGCGCGACTCCAACGGCGGCGAGTACGGCGCGGGAATAAGTATCTTGGTTTCCATCTCCGTCATGAATTCGCGAATATCTGGCGGCCACCCATCGAGTTTGTAGGCCTCCTCTCGGCAACGATCGCGATCCGCCGTGCTGTCATAAGGCCAGAGGTGTATGACCTGGTTCAACGTCCCCACTTCGGTGTGCCAGAACGCGCCGAGCGGAGAAAGCTTCAACCGGTTGGGAAGGCCCTTCTCGAAGTTCGCCTCGAACTTGGCGGTGGTACCCGGCTTCAGGGTGTAGGTCCGCATCTCTACGATCATGGCGCTTCTCGCGTTGGACTCAATGAACTGATACTTGGTTCTAATAGATCTCGCTGCGTTCCACTGTCGAATCGTCATGTAAAAAGCGTCGTTCGCAGTCTGAGAACAATCCGCCCTTGTAGCGGGCTTGATAGCTCGCACGACCATAGCGAGACGACCGACGCGGCTCGCTGGGGGAAGTCGGGATGCGATGGTTCGGACGGACGGTTACGAGTGTTCCTATCTCGCCGTCACGTGGCTTTAGCTAGTTCTGCGTATTTGCCGGAGAGCTGTGGAGCGATCGTGTTCGATAATCCCTTCTCGGCCCGATCGATTCTTCGTTCGCGCGACCAGGTACGTTTGAGCTCGTCTTTGACTTGGATCCTAAGCGACCCCAGCCCGTCCGTCTCCAGCTCTACGACGTCTCCATCTTGGAACGCGTTCAGGCCACAATGATCCGTGCCGGTCGCGATGACATCCCCAGGCATCAATGGGTGGATTGCACTCAGCCAAGCTATGCTGTTCTTGATATCGGTGATCATCTTTCCTGTATTGAAGTCCTGTTTCAGTTCGCCGTTCACCCAAAGGCGGATCCTCAGGTTCTGAGGATCCGGGATCTCATCACGCGTGACGACATAGGGGCCGATAGGAGCGAAGGTCTCCCTCGACTTCATCTGGAAAAACGTATTGGTCGGCGGTGGCAGGCCGCGCGCGGAGCCGTCGATAAAGTTGGTATATCCAAAGACATAGTCCATGGCCTCATCGGGTCGTACGTGGCTCGCCCGCTTACCGATAACTACCGCCAACTCGGCCTCACCTTCGAACGCGCTGGCCGGCACATCCGGCAGAACCATAGTGTCGCTGGGGCCGATGATCGCCGAAGATGCTTTGTGGAAGGCGTTCGTGTGGGGGGACGAGATTAGCCCATCGTCGTAATTGACCGCCATGCAAACGATGTTGGCGGGCCTCGGAAGCGGAGCCCGAAGCTTCACCTGACCCAAATCCGCTCCGCGAGTTCGAGCCGCCGCCGCTTCTATCCGGCCACGATATGCTGCAAACTGCTCGATTAGGAGCGACATTAGGTCCTCCGGGCCGCGACGCGAAAGGTCACTAAGTTCCTCAGTGATGTCGAAGATCTGATTTTGAAATACCACACCCAGTCGGAAGTTGTCGAAGTAAGCTAGTTTCATGGTCCGAACCTCTTGTGCTCCAGGAGGAGATCAAATCTCGTATAGAGGGTTCACGCACCGATGTTGATACGCGTCTCTGCCCTAGCCGGGGCCCGGTCAAGGATTTCCGTCAGCACGTCTCGAAGCGCTTGCACGGGGTCCGCCAGCAAATCGTGAGACCTCCACGCCACGAAGCGGTCCGGCCGGACGAGGATGCACCCGCGATCGTCAATTTCGCGCCTTCGGGCCCAATCACCCGACACGTCGTCATTCGGTTGGCGCATGCCGACCGAATGTGCAGCGATTTGCACGCCGAATTCGCGCCCCACGACCGAGGCCGCATCAATCCACGCCCGGCCTCCCACCCCCGTGAGCAGCGTGAAGCGCGAATAGTCGGCTAGGTCGAGCGTCGATACGCGCTCGGCTCCTTTCTGCAGCCAGACATGGGGTAGGTAGGCTCCCGGATGAGTGGTTGGGTGGTAGTAGAGTTCCGGGTCGCGCGTGTAGGCGGGAAATGGCGTTCCATCGCTGACGAGAGCCCCAGAGATATACCTTTGGTCTAGCTCGACGCCGTGCGCATTAAATTGCCAGTTCAGGCCGTCGAGGGCCGCGACGACGGCTGCACGACGCTTGATGCCCTCGTCGGTCTCTCCGAAGAGATGCCTAATGTTCTCCCAAGCCTGATCGGGCGTGGCGCCCGGTCGCAATCCGACAGCGTCGGACCAAGGGAGAAGTTCCTTCTGACTTTTGATCGCCCGATCGATCACTTGACGCCCGACGGGCTGCCGTTCGGAGTTATAAGAATCAAGCAGCGCGTCTTCGGCGTTACCTTGGAGGACGAGAGCGAGCTTCCAAACTAAGTTATAAGAGTCCTGGATGGAGGTGTTGCTTCCCAGGCCGTTTGCGGGCGGATGACGGTGAGCCGCGTCTCCCGCCAGGAACAGTCGACCTTTCCGGTAGCGGGACGCCACCATATGGTTAACCTGCCAGCGTGTGATCTTCTTGATCTCGAAATCGATCGATGGGTCTCCGATAGCTTCCGAGATATGCTTCCTCAGCACAGCCTCGGAAGCATCGCCGCGGGCGCGGCCATATCGCAAGAAGAAGGGATTCCATTCGTCCCAAGCATTGACGCACGGCCAGCAGCTAAGCCAGATCTCGCTCCCGGGAGGGCATATGTAGGTCAAGGCGCCGGATCGATGTTTCGTATACTTCGATAAGTCAGCTTTCAACCATACGCTCACCGCGTCGCCCAAGGCGACCTCGCCCTCATATTCGAACCCGGCGAGGCTGCCTACTGTACTCCGGGCTCCGTCCGCAGCGATAACGTACTTGGCGTGAATGACGTACTCTTTGCCGCTCTGGCGCTCGCGCACTTTCGCGTATGCCCATTCCTGATCTTGCGATATTTCGACGAGTTCGGTACCGAACCGAATTTCCGCGCCGTTGGCTTTGGCCGCATCCAGGATGATGGGCTCCAGCATATGCTGCGGGATATTGCACATCGCGCACGGGCTGCCCTGCTCATAATCGCCGCGACGCTCTACCCCGCCGCCCCAGGTCGACAGCCTCGAGAGCTCCATACCCGAGAAGCTCGTCGCGAAAACCTGAGTGGCCATCTTGTCCTGAGGCATCGCTTTCGACATGACGGCCTGCTCGATGCCGAGATCCCGCAGGACCTCCACCGTCCTTTGATTTGTGATGTGAGCTCGGGGCGAGTCCGCCGTGGCGTCGTATTTCGTCACGGTGATCGATGGCACCTTTAACTTTGCGAGTAAGGCCGATGCCGTCAGTCCGGCAGGCCCAGCTCCCACGACGAGCACATCGGTATTGATAATCGACATCGCAATCTCCGAGACATCTGCACCTATCGAGTGGTTTTCTTCGGAGCCGCCCCATTCGTCCAACCGTGTCGCAAGAACATCTATTTCCGCGGCGCGAAGGGCGCTTGCACGACGACGGGAGCCAAAAAAGAAGGCCCGTCTGCTACGACGAGCCTTCAGGCGGGGAGGGTTATTGTATCACCTCGTTGGCCACGATCTGGTTCCAATCCGGAAAGCCGCTGATCAACGGCCGGATCGAGGCCACTTTGTGAAGGCCGGCGTCGGCTCGTGGCTGCAGGTCACCCGAGAGATGGCGAAGTAGCAGCTTCCCAGCCGCCGAGAGAGTTTCTTCACCTCGATGCACGATATCGATCTGTCGCTCGGCCCAGTCGTCGGCCAGACTGACCCCCTTCAGGCCCATAGGTCTGCCGATTGCCTCGAAGGCTGCATCCGGCATGATTCCAATTCCGAGACCGGACTGGACCATACGCAAAAGAGCATCAAAACTGGAAACGTGAAGTTTCAGCTTGAGCGGCACCGAAATATGTTCGGCATAGGCAAGGAGCAATTGGTAGGCCGCGCTGTGCGCCTGCAGTCCAATGTGATGGTAGTCGAGCGTTTCCCGAACCGAGACCTCACGCCGATCTGCGAGCGGATGATCTTTGTCGACGACTAGAATAAGCCTGATCGATCTGTACTGAACTCGTTCCAACCGGCCGCTGTCGATTATGCTGGAACATAGACCGATGTCGGCGACGCCCCTTTCCACCTCGTCCACAACGGATCGGCTCGACCGCTCGCCGAGATCGACCATTATTTCGGGATGGGACGCCAGAAAAGTGCCGAGGTCCTTCGGAAGGAATTGGACAATCGCGCCCAAGTTGGCCCGCAGCCGTACGAACCCGCGGACGCCGCGTGCATATTCCTTCAATTCGACGCCGATACTTTCGATGTTCTCCAGCATCCTCCGGGAATATCTCAGAACAGTTTCCCCGGCGGAGGTCAGCGTCATTCCGTTTGCGCCCCGATAAAACAACTCGGCTTTGACCGCGTTCTCCAGGTCGGCGAGCCGCTTGCTCACGGCCGATGGAGCGATCGCCTCCCTCCTTGCTGCTCTTGTGAGAGTTCCTTCCTCGCAAATGGCGACGAACAACTGCAATGTAAGAATGTCGAGATCGCGCAGTGAGCGCCTGTCCATCGTTTCCTCCTTTGCCGGCCGTCGTGCCGGACCGGTGCCACCTTTCGATGGGCTTCTGAAAAACGAGAAAATCGAGCCGGTTCCCCGGCTTGGTACCTCCCAGCAGCCTATTCCTTAGAAGTTCAAAGGAAAATAAGGCTTGAATTCCTTTCTTTCAGGATACTACACTCCGGAATGAACGAGATAACTGGCCTTCCCGTGTTCGTGCAGGTGGCCGAGATGCAGAGCTTCGTCGCAGCGGGGCGCATTTTGGGTATTTCCGCGTCGGCGGTCGGAAAAAGCATTGCACGCTTGGAGGAGCGTCTTGGAGTTCGGCTCTTCCACCGCAGCACTCGCAGCATGCAGCTGACCCAGGAGGGTCTGATCTTTCTCGACCGCTGCCGACGGATCCTAAGCGAACTCAAATCCGCCGAACTCGAACTATTGGGAGCAATCGAACTGCCTCGTGGCCGATTGCGCGTGAGTCTTCCGCTCGCCAGCGGACTGTTGCTGCCTCTGATCTGCGACTTCATGGAACAATATTCGGACGTCGAGTTGGATTTGAATTTCACGAACCGGAACGTCGACCTGATCGAAGAAGGATTTGACTTGGCAATTCGCGTGGGGGCTCTCGACGACTCTCGTCTCATGGCACGGCGGTGCACGGCGTTTCGCCTGATCTTGGTGGCTTCTCCAGAATACATCGCTCGGCGTGGACGCCCGAATAAGGCCTCAGATCTGTCCAACCACGACTGTCTTCACTTCCGGTTCGTCAGGAGCGGGAAGGTCTTCAAATGGCCCATTTCGGCAGTTCCGGGAGCACCCGATATCCGGCTGCCGATCCGCCTGACCGCGAACGAAAACATGATGCTCATACAGGCGGCGAAGCGCGGCCTGGGCATCGCGTGCGTTCCCGACTTCACCGTTCGAGAGGCACTCGCTTCCGGAACGCTTTGTACATTCCTCGAACGAGAGGTCAGCCAGGAAATCGTCTGGTGGGCAGTCTGGCCCGCAAGTCCACACACGTCACCGAAGCTGAGCGTCTTCGTCGATTTCCTCTCCCAGCGGCTCGAGAACACAAGCGACCATCGCAATGAGCTCGTCTGACCAAGGTTGGTGACGGGGCCTTCAAGCGCTCCCTCTTTTCCCTTCGATCGTTGCTTGCAGATATTCAGCTATTTGGCGCGCGCCTCGCGGAATGACGAAAATCACCAATAGTATCAGGACTCCGAATACGGCTCCCGACAGCCCCTTGGAAATGCTTTCCGCAACATTTGGGACGAACACGATGAACGCGGAGCCGGCGATCGATCCGGGAAGCCATCCCACGCCGCCGACGACCATTCCCAAGAAGAGCGCGATCGACAGTTGGAACGTATATCCATCCGGTGCGACGAACTGAACCGCAATTGCTCCTAAGGCGCCGGCTACCCCGGTGATGGCCGCGCTGATTCCGAAGGCAAGTGTCTTGTAGAGAGCGACATCGATTCCCATAGCCGAAGCGGCTATTTCATTATCTCGTATCGCCATCATCGCGCGGCCGGTCCGGCTGCTCAGAAGGTTCGTCGCCGCGGCGTAGATGGCAAGGCTGAACGCCAGCGTAAGATAATAGAGCCAGGTATCCGGTGAGATCGGGAGACCGAGCGGCGCGTCCGGCTTCGACGTCACCAATCCTTGAACTCCACCAGTCCAGCGTTCGAAGTAGCCGAGCTTTAGAAGTTGCGGCATCGCCGTTGCCAACGCAAAAGTCGCCAGAGCGAGGTACACTCCGCTGAGCCTCAAGGCGGGCAATCCGAACAGGAAGCCGGTCACGAAGCAGACCGCCGCCGCGATCGGCAACGTCAAGAGATAATTTACGCCTCCGTGCTCCACAAGAACCGCGCAGGTATAAGCTCCAATAGCGAAAAACGCGCTTTGACCAAGAGAAAACTGCCCGCTGCCCCCAGTAAGAATGTTGAGAGCCAAGATAGCGGTGGCATAGACAAGCAGCATCGTGATCTGGAAAGTCACGAAGTTCGTAGCGGCCAGAGGAACGAGAACGAGAATCAGGAGAAAGAGTACGGATGACGTTTGACGAACGATTCCGGATCTCTTGCCGGTTTTAGCGCTTGTCAACGTCGTCTGGGGAATTGCCGTCATGCTACACCCGCTCCACAACATTTCGCCCGAATAGACCGTCTGGTCTGAACCGAAGCACCAAGATGATCAGCGCAAGCGCTATCGGCAACTTCAGTTCGTTACCGGCGCCGGGGACGTAGGTGCCGATCAAGTTTTCGAAAACGCCCACCAGCAGCCCACCTAAGACGGCTCCGGCGGGACTCGACAGTCCTCCTAGGACAGCTCCAGCAAAACCGTAGACCAAGATGCCGCCCATCATGTTCGGCTCGAGAAATACGACCGGGGCGATCAACATCCCCGCCACCGCGCCGATGCTGCTTGCCAGCCCCCAACCGAGCGCCACCATCCAACCGACGTTAATTCCAATAAGCCTGGCAGATTCCGGGGTGGAAACTGCCGCACGCATCGCGAGCCCGACCTTGGTGAATCCCAAGAAACAATAGAGGAACGCGAGGAGCAGGCCGGTTACGCCTATCATACCGGCTTGGTGCGAGTTGATCAGTTCGCTGCCCAGAAACTGGGACGATCCAAACGGAGACGGGAATTCCTTGATGGTGAAGTCCCATGTCATTCCCGTGACACTGTTTACGATCGCAAACAACGCGATGAATCCGGCGACGTTGGTAAGTATCGAAGCATTCGCCAGCGGGCGGAACAGTCCGCGTTCGATAGCGACTCCCGCTGCGAAAGAGATCGTCACCGTGAGAATGAAGGCCGGCCAATAGGGAATTCCCCATCGCATGAGTTGCCATGCGACGAACGCCGAGAAGGTCGCCATCTCCCCTTGGGCGAAGTTTAGATGATCGATGGCCTGATAGATCATAACCACCGAGAGTGCCATGCAGGCATAGATCGAACCGGTCGCAATTCCGGCGAGAATTTGATTGGTAAGTAACTCCATCGCGTGATCCTCAGTACCCAAGGTACGACTTGCGAATATCCTCGTTGTTCGAAATCTCCGCCGCCGGCCCAGACATTACGATTCGCCCGGTCTCGATCACGTATGCGTCGCTCGCCAACTCCAGTGCGAGTTCGGCATTCTGCTCGACGACCATGATGGTGACCTTGTCCTCACGGTTGATCTTTGCGAGGATTCCGAAGAGATCACGTACGATCAAAGGCGCTAGACCAAACGATGGCTCGTCAAGCAACATGAGGCGAGGACGAAGCATCAGAGCACGAGCCACGGCGAGCATCTGCTGCTCTCCTCCGGAAAGTGTACCTGCCTGCTGGCTTCTCCGCTCCTTGAGCTTCGGAAAGTGCGCGTACATTCGATCGATGTCGCCGGTGACGGCCCTCTCGTCGTTCCGGCTGATTGCGCCGAGACGCAGATTTTCCTCAACCGTCATCCGCGTGAAGGTCCCGCGCCCTTGGGGAACATGAGCAATGCCGAGCCTCACCAGCTTCTCCGTCGACCGCGTACTCAACTCGATCCCGTCGAAGCGGATGGCACCTGTAAAGCGAATCATGTTGCAGATCGATCGCAATGTCGTTGTTTTGCCGGCTCCGTTGGCTCCCAAAAGCGTCGTTACGCTGCCCTCGCGCAAAGAAAGGTCAATGCCATGAAGCGCCTGCACTTGACCGTAATATGCGCGCAATTCGCGAACTTCGAGGATATCACTCACGTGGCCTTGCTCCCGAGATAGGCCTTGACCACGTTCTCATCGGATTGAACGTACGCGGGAGTTCCTTCGGAGAGCTTCTCACCGAAGTTTAGCGCAACGACTCTATCGGCTATGGACATCACCAGGCCCATGTGATGCTCGACCAGCAGTATCGTGATGCCAAGTTGATCACGTATTCGAACAATCAGACTGCCGAGCGCGAAGACTTCTTCGTGATTCAAACCTCCCGCCGGCTCGTCCAGAAGGAGGATCTTTGGCCTCATGGCCAACGCTCGTCCGAGTTCGACCCGCTTCTGCGTACCGAAGGGGAGACTCGAGACCGGCAGGTCTTCGACGGGTCGCAAGTCGAGAAATTCGCAAATTTCGCGTGCGACTTCGTCGAGACGTTCTTCGGTGCGACGACGGCGCGAAAGCCTGATCATGTCGCTTATGGCGTCGCCACTTGTGATCGAGTGGCCGCCTATGCGGATGTTGTCGCGGACGGAAAGCGTCGAGAAGAGCGCCACATTCTGAAATGTTCTGCCGATGCCCATTGCCGCTATGCGATGCTTCGGTTGCTGCAAAATGCTACGGTCTTCTAGCAGGATGTCCCCTCGGCTCGGCCGGTAGATTCGGCTGAGACAATTGAACAGCGTCGTCTTTCCCGCGCCATTCGGCCCGATCAGCCCGACAATGTCTCCGTGAGGAACGTTGAACGAGACGTTCTTCAGTGCGGCGATCCCGCCGAACTCGATTCCGACATTTCGCACCACAAGCAGCGGCTTTTCCCCCCGTGCTTCCGACGCAGAGAATGCCGGCTTGTCCGACGTCCAATTGCCTGGCGGCCTCAACATCGGTTCGTTACCTCCGTGGCGACCAGCCGCGCAATTGTCCACAAGATTGAGCGGCCGCCGCGCCACCTGTACGCTGCGTTAGGAAGTCGATGACGAGTAGTTCTTTGAATCCCGGCGAGCGTCGATCCGAAGGGGGAGGTCTTCGCCGATCCCAATTGCGGTCTTCTTATTTGCGCGATACGCGCTGTGTCGAATCGTCTCGCACCAAGGGCCGTTCGTGGAATGCGAATTCGAGATGTAGTGATGCGGGCTTCGCGGTGCGGGCCTTGCCGCAGCGTTGCAATCCTACGACCGATGGTCAGCGCGGCCGTCCATCGCTTCCCGAAGAAACTTCGCACCCGCCTGCACCGCCGTGCGGCCATCCCCCAGTATTCGATGGAAGACATGCCAGATGTGGATCATCTCCGGCCATATCTCCAGCCGGACCGACACGTCAGCGGCGCCCGCGGTACGCGCGAGCTTCAGCGAATCGTCCAAAAGCACCTCCGAAGCACCCACATGGATAAGGAGTGGAGCGATTCCGCGAAGGTCCGCGTAAATCGGCGACGCGAATGGGGAACGCGGATCTGCTCCATTCAGATAGGCTTGCGCAAAATTGACGATAATCTCGCGTTTGACCATCGGGTCTGCATCCGCTCGCGATACGAAGGTTTCGCCCGATGCTTCCATGTCTATCCATGGCGAAATCACCCAGCCGCACGCAGGTTGTGGCAGACCCGCCTCCTTGATCGCAACAAGGGTCGAGACGACCAGCCCCCCGCCTGCACTGTCCCCGGCGAAGGCGATATGGCGCGGTTCGAAGCCCTGTTCCAATAAGAAACGATAGGACGCGAGCGCGTCGTCCACCGCAGCCGGGAATGGATTCTCGGGCGAGAGCCGATAGTCGATTGCGAGCGTTCGAGATCCCGACGCCCGACCGATCTCAGCGACAAGATGACGATGGCTTAAGATCGAGCCGAACACGTAGCCGCCGCCGTGTAGATAGAGAACAACACGCGCAGGATCAGCCGCCTCGGTCCAAGTCCACTCCGCGGGAACACCGATGGCCACGGACACCCTCTCAACCTTGATGTCGGGATCGAGCGGGAAGCGTTCGGAATCCGAATCGACGGCGAGACGCAACGCTTCTAGATCCGTCGGAAGGGGATTGGCTGCGATCATCCTCCGCAACTCGATCAGGTCTTGGTCAGGCATGTGCCGGTCTCCGCTGATTGATAGCTTGCCAGACGCGAAAGGGCGTTGCAGGCATTTCGAAGTCAGTAACGCCGATCTCCGACAGGGCATCATTGATTGCGTTCATCGCGGCCGCAATCGCTCCCACCGTTCCCGCCTCGCCAGCACCCTTCGCACCTAGAGGATTCAACGATGTCGGGTGCGGGCTGCTGTGTACCTCGATATCGCACACGTCTTGCGCGCGCGGCATTGCGTAGTCCATGAATGATGCGGTCAGAAGTTGGCCGGATGAGCGCTCGTAGACGACCTGTTCCATGAGCACCTGTCCCAGGCCTTGAACGACCCCGCCATGAATCTGCCCCTTCAACGTCTTCGGATTGATAACAGTGCCGACGTCATCGACGACGACGTACCTTAGAATTTGCACCACGCCGGTTTCAGGATCGATCTCCACCTCGCAAACGTGGCTCCCGTTCGGGAACGTATCCTGCTTGGGCGTAAACGTGCCGGTCTCGTAAAGCCCTGACTCAACGTCGTCCGGCAGCTTCGCTGGCTGAAACGCGCTGCGAGCAACTTCTCCGATACTCAGGCTTCGATCCGTGCCGATTACGAAGAAACGTCCCTCTTCGAACCGAATGTCCTGATCCGCGGCCTCAAGCAGATGTGCCGCAATCTTTCGGCCCTTCTCGATGATCTTATCTGCGACCGCGCATATCGCGGAGCCACCGATCACGGTCGAGCGCGAGCCCATAGTTCCCATTCCGAACGCGACTGTATCCGTGTCACCTTCGACGACACGAATTTCATCTGGTTTCAAACCTAGCCGCTCACTCAGTATTTGCCTGAAGGTGGTGTCGTGACCTTGGCCCTGATTGAGCGTTCCCATGAATAGGGTTGCCGTGCCGGACGTATCGAACCTGATCTCAGCGAACTCGAGGCCCGGCGATGCTGCCCTCTCGATCGAATTGGCGATACCAATTCCCCGCAGAAGCCCTTTCGCCCTGGACTCCTCTCTCCGTTTTTCGAAGTCTCCCCAATCAGCAAAGGCGAGCACGTCCTCCATGTTTCGCGCAAAATCGCCGCAGTCGTATCTCATCCCCAAGGATGTGACGTAGGGCATCGCCTCGCTTGGGATCAGATTCTGGCGTCGTAGCGAGATTCGATCGAACTTCAGCTCCCGGGCGGCATCGTCAATGATCCGCTCTATGACGTAGATCGCTTCCGGTCGTCCTGCTCCGCGATAGGGCGCAGTTGCGCTCTGATTGGTGAATACTGCCGTCATGTGCACATGCGCGGAGGGTATCGCATACGTACCCACCATCGTCGGCAGGTTGACAAAGGTGGCCAGCAGGTTTCTGTCCGATGACAAATACGCCCCGATATTGGAGATAGTGCGCACTCTGAGGCCGACAAACGAGCCGTGATCACCGAGAGCTAGTTCGACGTCGGCTATCAGGTCGCGTCCGTGTTCGTCCGCGAGCAAGCATTCGCTTCTGTCACAGGTCCATTTGACGGGGCGCCCTATCTGGCGTGATGCCCAGAGCGTTAGGCGATGTTCGATGTATTGCCAACCCTTGGTTCCGAAGGCGCCGCCTACGTCGCCCGTTACGACTCGGAAGTCATGCGTCGGCTTCCTGAAAATTCTACCGGCCAGAACGTCCCTCACCCGATGCGGGTACTGAACATCCGCGTAAAGCGTATATCGGTTCTCCTTGGGGTCATACTGACCTATTGCCCCACGCGGCTCCATGTATTGAGCGTGGACCCGCGTTACGACGTATCGCCGTCTTACGACATGGCGCGCAGCCTCGAACGCGCGGTTTGTCTGCGCCCAGTTTCCGATCTCGAACACGTGCGACACGTTGTCGGGACATTCATCCCAAACGGCCGGCGCGGACGGCGCGATCGCGAGGTCGCTCGCCGTGACCGCGGGCATTGGCGCGAAGCTAACCTCGATTAGTTCCATTGCATCCTTGGCCTGATCCAGAGACTCAGCCACGACCATCGCGACGGGATCTCCGACGTGTCGGACGCGTGTCTCTGCAAGGCCTGGATGAGCCCGCCAGAACATCGGCGAGCCGTCTGAGCGCGATCGTTTGAGAGTGACAGCCGTACGACCTAGACCATCCGCTGCCAGGTCAGAGGAGACGAAGACGCCGACGACGCCGGCAGCATTGCGGGCATTTTCAAGTTCGATCGCCTCGATCGCAGCATGCGCATGGGGCGACCGCAAGAAGCAGGCGTAAGCCTGACCAGGAAGAGCCCGATCCGCGACGTACATGCCCCCTCCGCGCAACAGACGCCCATCTTCGAAGCGGCTTAACGGCTGGCCAACCCCGAACGCACCCATGAAGGAATCCTTCGTCAGTACATTGAGCCCAGATTCTTGATGGATCGTAGCTCGTCTAGCGCGGCCTCGAGTGTGGATACGTGCCCGCTGGATTGAACGTCCAGTCTCCTCCCATCAAGAGCTGTTCGTGATTCGCGAATGTGCCGCTTGCGCGCACACACCATTGATGAATGCATTCGCTACGAGCGAATACCGTGTAGTCGGAGACGAATGGACGGCCTCTCGAAGACGTCTCTATAGATCGAAGATTGCTCCTAACAAGCTTTAGGTGTTGGTGAGGCGCTCGACACGACGCTCGAACAGGGAAGGCTGCCGAACATGTCCGAGAATTACAGAAGTATTTGGACCGACCTGTGCAAACTGACACTGCGTCAGGGATATGTTCAGGCGGGCGTGCGGACGCGTTTCATCAACATGGGTCCTGAAGATGGGAAGCCTCTCATCATGATCCACGGCATGGGAGGCAGTTGGGAAAACCTCTTCTGCAACTATGCTGCCCACGCCGAGCATTTCAATACTTACGGCTATGACATGATTGGTCATGGCTTTACCGAGAAGCCGGACAAAGTCCGGTCGACCATCGAATATGCCGAGCATCTCAAGGATTTCATGGATGCGATGAAGATCGAGAAGGCTTCATTGCTGGGGCTTTCGCTCGGCTCCTGGGTAGCGACAAAATTCGCTTTCCTTTATCCCGAGCGCGTGGACAAGGTTACGATGGTCTCTGCCTGGGGCCGTCCCTATACGAGCCAGGAGCAGATCGACCAAAATAAGGAGCTGATGTCAAAAAGCCGTCAACGACGCATCGCTTCTGTGATCAACCCAACCTGGGAAGCGATGGACGAAGTCTTCGCCTGGCTCATCAAAGACCCGACGAAGCGTGTACCGGACCTGCTGGCTCTCCGTCAAATCATCTATCGGCAGCCCGAGATGAAACGGGCCATGGAGAATATCCTCGACGGGCTCGACCCCGACACATGGAACACGAACGCGATTCCGGACGAAGAGGTCCGGAAAATCAAAGCCCAATATCTCATCATTGCAGCGGTCGATCACAAGGACGTCTTCCTTGAGAGCGCCTACCAGTACGCGAAGCTCCTCCCGAACAACAAGCTCGTGGAAATCCACGGAACATCGCATTTCCCGCATCTTGAACGGACGGACGATTTCAACCGCCTCAACATCGAATTCCTCCAGGGGCGATGATCGAGGTTCGGGCACGGTCCTAGCACGCGGATGCCCCAGACGTTCGATACAGCTGACCGGAGGGGACGCATCGATGTCTGGAGAGTATCATGCGTAGCAAGTTGGACCGGCCCAAACACGCAAGATCGGCTGTCGTTTCGGCCGATTTTGAGCTCGACCCGTCGCGCTGGCGGGCTCTTCCAGTCCTGCTGACCGGCTCTTTCCTTTCGTTTTTGGATTTCTTCGTCGTCAACATCGCTTTGCCGTCGATTCGCATCGACCTTCGTGCAAGCGCCGCCGACCTGCAGCTGATCGTGGCGGCTTACGGCGTTGCGTTCGGAATGTCGCTCATTACCGGCGGCCGGCTCGGAGACGGCTACGGCCGAAAGCGCGTCTTTTTGTTCGGCATAGGCGGATTTTCGCTGACTTCGGCTGCGTGCGGATTCGCCTCCTCGCCGCATATTCTCATAGCCGCCCGCATTGCCCAAGCAATAGCGGCAGCAGCAATCGTGCCGCAAGTTCTCGCTACGATCAGAGCAGAGTTTGGCCCCGACGAGCGCGCTTTTGCTATCGGGCTTTACGGCACCTCGATGGGAGTTGCATCGATTACAGCACAATTGGTGGGGGGGTTCCTAGTCAGTGCGGATTTGCTCGGCTGGTCCTGGCGACTGATTTTCCTGATCAACGTACCGATAGGGTTAGCAGTGATCGTCTACGGACTTCGGACGATCCGCGAGAGCACGAGATCGAACAAGTCGAAGCTGGACCCGATAGGCGTCTTCCTGTCGTCATCCTTTGTGCTTCTCCTGGTCTACCCTATCGTAGAAGGACGCGAACTTGGCTGGCCGCAGTGGAGTATCTGGATGCTCGCTGCGAGTTTTCCGACGCTCGTAACGCTTCTTTTGTTCGAGAGCTGGCTCGACTGGAAGGGAGGAGATCCGCTCATAAGGCTACGGCTCTTTCAAAACATTGCCTTATCCGCTGGCTTGATACTGTCGGTGACTTTCTACAGCTCGAGCGGCGTCTTCTTCATCATCGTGACCGTTTTCCTCCAACAAGGATCGGGTTACAGCGCGCTCGCTACTGGTCTGATGTTCCTGCCTTTTGCTCTTGGGTTCTGCGCGACGTCGGCTACGTCGGCCCGGATCAGCCGGAGGTTCGGCCCACGGAGTCTCGATCTGGGAGCGGCGCTCATGGCAGCCACTCTGACGGGCCTTGCTGCGCTGGCGCTGCGATTTGGAAGAATCGACCCAACATCTATGCTCACCGGCTTCCTCGCATACGGTCTAGGACAAGGCTTAACCCAGCCTGCTCTCGTCGGCAGGGTCGTTGATGCCAGGGGCGTTTCTGCCGAGGACGCCGGCGCGGCCGCAGGCCTCTTCCTCACGACCGTTCAGTCCTCGATTGCTTTGGGAGTCGCGATCATAGGCAACGCGTTCTTTTCGACATTGGGAGACGCTCCCACAAGCAGCGACTATCGGAACGCCTTGTCGCTATCGTTCGTGTGCTGTGCGAGCTTGCAGCTGGCGACATTCCTATTAGCGTCGTTCCTTCCACGCCGGCTATCGCATTCGTGATCTAGCTGGAACGACCCCGCCGCCGATCGGAATGGCGACCGGGCGGACCGAGCACGCATTAGCGCGGGACGGTGTGGGTGCGAGGGGCAACGGGGTGATGACGTACCGCCGCCCCCATCCCCCTTCGCTTCCCGAACCCGCGGATTGCTCACCGCAAAGCAACAGACCATGTGCTTTAGCTTTTCTCCGAGTCGCCAAAGGGAAGGATACGGATACGCTTCCCGGTCGCGTTGAACATCGCATTTGCGACAGCAGGTCCTATCGGCGGAACACCTGGCTCGCCGACGCCCGTCGGGGGCGCGGACGATTTGACGATGTGAACCTCCACGGACGGCATTTCGTTGATCCTCAACACGTCATAGCCGTCGAAATTGCCCTCGACAATCCGCCCCTTATCTAGCGTTATGCGCGATTTGAGAATTGCGCCTAGTCCAAAGCCAATGCCCCCCTCCATTTGTGCGCGCACCTGATCGGGATTAACCGCTACGCCGCAATCTATGGCGCACACAACACGATGCACCCTAGGAAGGCCGGACTTGTTAACGGATATCTCCGCCACTTGCGCGACGTACGAATGGAATGACTCTGCAACAGCAACACCACGAAATCGCCCCGCTGGTGCGGGCGTACCCCACCCGGCCTTTTCCGCAGCGAGCCGCAGGACCGCCGCATGGCGTGGCTTGTCCTTCAATAGGGCGAGCCTGAACTCCACGGGATCCTTACCGGCTGCATGCGCTATCTCGTCCATAAATGCTTCGAGTGCATACGCGGTGTGCGTGGACCCCACAGCACGCCACCAAAGCACCGGCACCGGAGAGTTCGTAGTGGTCAGCTCCACACGGACGTTTGGAATGGCATATGGCTGGTTGGCCATACCCTCGACCGACAGCAGGTCCACGCCGTTCTTGATCAAAGCCGCCTCCATGACGGTACCCCTCGAAATGGATTGACCAACGAGGGTGTCGCGAAGGGCAAGCAGGTTGCCGCTGCCGTCGAGCGCAGCACGCATCTTGTGCATGAAAGCGGGCCGGTAGCGCCCGGCACGCATGTCGTCCTCGCGGGTCCATTGGACCTTGACGGGCGCCTTCCATCCGATCGCCTTAGCGGTGGCCACGGCCTCCACGATGACGTCTGAATCAACTGAGGCTCGCCGACCGAACCCGCCACCGGTCTTCATCACCCGCAGAATAACCTTATCCGGCGTGATACCGGCGACCTTGGCCGCGACCGTCTGATAGAGATCCGGCATTTGATGGCCGCCCCATACTTCAAGTGTGCCGTCGGGATTCATTCTGGCGGCTGCGTTGGTCGGTTCCAAGGAAGCATGCGCCAAGTATGGAAATTCATAGCGCGCTTCGATCAGCTTCGGCGCGTTCGCAAACGCCGTGTCGACATCGCCAACATTGGACGCGACCACCTCACCATGCTTATCTGCGGCAGCGCGGTATTCGTCGGCTATCTCGCTCGAACTTCGCTTCTCTGCCTTCTCATCGTCCCATTCTACGGTGACCACCTCACGTGCCTTTATCGCCTCCCACATGCCGGTTGCAACAACTGCGACACCTCGGGGCGTCGCGACGACGTCCACAACGCCCTTCATGGCCTTGGCTTTCGACGCTTCGAATGATCTCAGAGTGGCCCCGAACAGCGGAGGATGGATCATCACCGCAGTCAGCATGCCTCGCTCATGCAAGTCGATCGTGTACTGCTGGCGCCCCTCGGACTTGGGCCGCGAATCGTAGCGTGGCAGCGTCTGGTTGCCGATATACTTCCAATCTTTCGGCTCCTTCAAGCCAACTTTTCCTGGCACTTGACCGCTGGCCGCTCTCGCCGCCAGTGCGCCATATCTGGCAGACTTGCCTGAAGGGTGGCTTACGAAGCCGTTTTCGGTCTTGATCTCGCCGGCCGGGACGCTCCAGCTTTCCGCCGCTGCCGCAATGAGCATCGCGCGCGCCGTCGCGCCCGCCTGGCGGTAGCGCAGCCATGAGGAGGCCGTGCCACTCGACCCTCCGGTCATCTGAACTACCCCGCCCAACAAAAGGTTGCCGTACAGGGCGACATTTCCGAAACCGCCAACTACGGATATCTTGCTCCAATCGGCGTCAAGCTCCTCCTGAACGAGCGTCGCAATTCCGTGATAGATGCCTTGGCCCATGTCCATCTGCGACGAGTAGATGGTTACGCTGTCGTCTGGCGCGATCTGTACATATCCGACGAAGGGGTTATCGCCCGGCTTTGCGGCGACTTGGGAAACTTCTGCCTCCGCCGAAAAGCCGACGACAAGACACGATCCGAATACGGCGGCTCCGATGAGGAACGAGCGACGTGATGTTCGAAGGTCGCGATCGAGCGTTGCAAGCGACGAGTGATCCATCTTACGCTCCCAAAACCCTGGCGGCTTCATGGATGGCCGCGCGAATGCGTTGATATGTATTGCAGCGGCACAGATTTCCGCTCATCGCATCGTCGATTTCCGCATCGGACGGTTTGCGGTTCGTGTTCAACAAACCAATCGCGGCCATCACCTGACCGGGCTGACAATACCCGCATTGCGGAACATCTAGTTTTGTCCACGATGCCTCGACTACTTCGGCCACCCGCCCAAAGGCTCCTTCGATCGTCACGACGGCTCGGTCAATAACATCGCCAATGCTCGTCTGACAGGCACGCACCGCTTGGCCATCCACATGCACTGTGCATGCACCGCAGAGTGCCTGGCCACAGCCGTACTTCGTACCAACCAACCCTAAGTCATCCCGAAGAATCCAAAGTAGCGGCTTGTCGGGATCGGCTTCGATCTCTCTCGTTTGACCATTGAGTGTAATGCGCATGACGGCCTCTCTCACAGTAAACACATCGAATCCGCACTTCATTCGCCAAAACATCAGCCATGTTCGGCGCCTCGCTGCTGTCGAATTCTACTAACCCGGTTATTCACACCAATCTCCACGACCGCCACTCCGCGATCGATTGATGCACTCCACCTCATATTTCTTCCCTGCTGCCCCGTCGCGGTTCCTCTACTGATCATCGCGCGTGATGCTCACTCGCGTTGAATTGACGAAATCCTTGCTTCCTTGATCGGGCCGGCGAAACAGATCGCGCTCAACCATGAGCACGCGCCCTCGAAGGGCCTTTCGGCAACTCTCTCTTATGTAGATCCCACCAACAGGGCGCTCACCGGCTTCCTGTCCCCGTCGCGCGCATACCCAACCTTCGGAGCCATATCTCGATTTTACCTGCGCACCCAGCAAGAACGCTTTCTTCCGCATATACAGCTTCGCTTCGGGATCGGTGTCGATTTTGAGACCAGCAAGTGTCGCCGAACCATCAACCAGAGCTGTCAAAATGACCGGGTGACCGGCGATCCATGTGCCGTCGCGGCTAGTAGCCGAATCGAACTCGAACCGAACAGCACGCAATCCATCCACGCCTGAAGGGCATTCACCCGATTCCGACCATGACCGTAGTTTGCGGCTTGCGTCATCGGCACAGGATAGATCGATGTAGCCAGCAGTCGGGATGGCGCGGATCGGCATTCCGACGACGAGATCGCGCACATCGGAATTCGGGTCGGTCTGTGCGCACGCGAATTGCACCGCAAAGACAGACAACGCCACAGCTGACATGAAGGCTCGGGATAGCAGCTTCATTTTGAGGGCTCCGCGCTTTGAAGGGGCCCAGAGGACGGAGAATCCTTCTTGTAGGAATCGCAAACGCGAGAGGTTTTGCCGAAGAAGTTCGTGCACTCATCATAGTTTGGTTCACCTCTTCCCTTGACATTGTCCATGACGTAGTTGGCCACTGCCTCAATCTCGGGACCACGAAGGTATAGGCCGCCTTCGGGCGGGATCTGGTCACCCACATCATGCCTGCTCATTTCATAGCATTTGCTCGAGTCATATGCGCCGCGCGCGAAGTAGGGCATGCCCGTGCCCGGTCTGCCACAAGCGACAGTCTCCATTATCTCATCGCGCGTCAGTTCGGTCTTCCGCAACGAGAGAGCTGCGCCGCCATATCCCCCGCCTCCGTCGCCGTGCCATTTATGGCACCCAAAGCAGTTGGCACGCTTGAATATGGCTTTGCCCGCTTCCGTCGGCTCCAGCGGCGGCGACGATTGGCTCATGGCAAGCTGAGCCGACGTCACTGTCATAACCAACGCCGCAGACGTGATCACCTTCAAGCTTCTCATAGAATCCTCTGAACTTTGAGAAATCCGGGCGGACAGCAGCACGGCATCCGCTTCGAATGAGATCATAGTGCGAAAACGTACAGCATCGATCCAGGTTGAATCTTCTTCAGCTCAGGGGTGGATTCGATGAACCACTTGTCCCACGCTCCTCCCAGGCCGACGAGAACGGCCACATACTGCTTGCCATCAACGGAGAAAGTCACGGGCGGAGCGTTGACGCCGCCACCGGTGTTGAACTCCCAAAGCTTCTGGAGCGATTTTGCGTCAAGCGCCATTACCTCGCCCGAAGGTTGTCCGGTAAAAACCAACTCGGGAGTTGCCAGCATGCCTGCGAGGCTCGGAAAGGGCAGGTCTAACTTTCCGGCGATCTTGCCGGTGGCTACGTCGATAGCAGCCACGCTGCCAGTAATCTTGAACGGGTTGTTGGGTCCACCTCCGGTCCAGAATTCACGGGGCTTGAGCCTTTCCGGAACCGCATCTCGAACCGTTACGCGATTGCAGCTTTCGATAACCGGGATGTACCAGAGCTTGAGATTAGGATTGTATGCAGTCGGCGGCCAGTTCTTTCCGCCCATGTTTCCGGGACAGATGTCCGTGACCCTGTTTTCCCGATGTGGCGTCACAGCGGCGTTGTAACGCTGAACCGAGGTTTGCGGATCGTACTCGGCCGGCTTTCCCGTCTCCTGATCGAGCCCCTTAGTCCAAGTCAGGTTCTTGACGAACGCCACGCCCCACAAAAACTTGCCGCTGGTACGGTCGAGCGCGTACGCGAAGCCATTGCGGTTCGCTTGGAGAGCAAGCTTCAGCGGAGCACCTTTCGGTTCGGAAAGGTCGACTAGAACGTTCTCAGCAACGGCGTCGTAATCATTTGGATCGTTCGGAGTATATTGGAAATACCATTTGATCTTGCCGGTAGAAGCGTCGAGGGCTAAAGAGCTGTCCGTGTATAGATTGTCACCGGGGCGATATTGGTTGTCCCAGTTGGGTCCAGGGTTGCCAGTGCCCCAGAAGACAGTATCGGTGGTAGGATCATAGCTGCCTGTAACCCAGGTTGATCCCCCTCCCGCTGCAGCTGCGTTCTTGTCGTCCTTCCAAGTGTCGCTGCCGGGCTCGCCCTTTCCGGGAATGGTGTAAGTCCGCCACCGCTCCTTCTGGCTCATAAGATCGGTTGCGGCAATCCAACCTCGGATACCCAATTCAGCCCCGGCTACGCCAGAGATAGCCATGTCCCTCACGATCAACGGCGCACCGGTGATGGTTTCGCCTTTCTCGGGATCAGCTATCTGTCTTTGCCACTCGACCTGGCCCGTTTCTTTGTTGGTCGCGATCATTCGTCCATCGAGCGTGTGCGAGATCACTAAATTGCCCCAAAGAGCAACGCCGCGATTGTCGACACCGCAGCATGCTACTGCACCAGCCCAGTCGCGGTCAGTCTTCGGATCCATTTTCCAGAGAAGAGTGCCTTTCCCGCCATGAGCGTCGATCTTGTAAACTGAGCCCCATCCGTCGGTGACATAGATCTTGCCGTTCTCAACGATAGGCGTGCCTTCCAGCCCGCCATGCGTCCACATCCCGCCGCCCTCAACTCCGCCAAGGTGCATAGTCCAGGCGACCTTGAGATTCTTTACATTGCTCTTGCTTACTTCCTTCAAGCTAGAGAAGCGGGTCGCCGAATAGTTCTTGTGATGTTGTAACCAATTGCCCGCTTCCCTATCGGAGTTAAGCAAACGCTCTTGGGTTACCTGCTCGCCAGCGCATGCTGGCATCTCGGCATAGGTTGCGGCCAACGCTGTCGCTGCCAACACGATCGATTTGAGCATTGCCTTCACCTGACTACCCATGCGCTTCCCCTTTTGGATGATTTTTGCTGTATCGCGCCGGCGCGCCCGCTCAAGCTTGTACGCGCGGTAGCGCATTCAAGGCGATCGACGAACCTCCACCTCGGTTTCGATCGCTCCAGCCTTTTCGAAAACGAGCACGCAAACGAAGCGGTCATCGACCGCAAGCGGCCGTCTAGTTTGCAATAGCATAACGTGGTATTCACGAGCATTGAGCACCACCGTGCTGTTCGAGGGTATCGGAATCGACGGAATCGAACGCATGGCGGGAGCGCCTTCGCCGTGATCGACGATGTGCTTTTCAGAGAAGTTGGTGACGGGACATCGCACACGCAGCAACGCATCGGGCAAGTCGACTTCATTTCTGATTGTCAGAAATAGCGGAATATCGATGCCAACATCGTCAGCGGCCTGCACCCAACCGTCCGAAACGATGAGCTCCTTGCACCGAGCGCCAGCAACCTGCCCAAAGCACACAAGAGCAACAGCGATCAAATAAAGCGAAGCCCTCAACGGTCCGCCGCAATCGATTGCTCGCCAGGCAAGATCGCCGCAAGATTCTCGCGTCATAGCTGCTCGCCGCCAACGATCCGTTCACTCTAACGTTAACGGAGGGCTGCCATCTGTCGAATCGTCTGGCGCTACATGCTGTTCTTGCGGCGCGAACGATCCCTTGGCCGAAGGGAGATTGCTTACAGGGTTCGGTACTACGAAAGTGATAGGGTCAGTGAGTTGAGTGCCGGTGCCGACCATCGGTAGGGCCACCATAGGCGTCTGTCGATCGACATCGACAGCCTCGAAAGGCGTCGGAACGATCTAGTCCAACTCGAGGCGGCTATCGATGCTGAACGCGCCGGGCCCTGCCGCCACCAGATACAAAAAGATGAAGCAGAAGAGGATCGCTGGCGCGCCCTGATTGAGTATCGGGAAGAAGCTCTTGGGCGCATGAACCATCCAATAGGCGACGGCCATTTCTCCTGACAAGACGAACGCGACGGGTCGCGTGAACAGACCAAGAATCAGCAGGAGCCCACCAACAACTTCCAGAATAGCTGCGAGACCCAGAAGCGACATGATGGGCATCTGTCCGGGCTGTGCGCCGGCCGGGAAACCCGCGAGTTTTACGAGACCAGCTGAGAGGAACAACAGCGCAGTCACGATCCTAAGCACGGCCAACAACACGGGCGAGTAGCGATTCAGAAAATTGAGCCGTTTCATGTCCCTCTTCCGGGTGTAATGCGGGGCCATCAGCTTATCGACGTGCCTAGCGCCACGGCAGTCCGCGATCGATGAACGATGCGTTGCTCAGATCGGAACGCCAAGTGGCGGGGTTGCATGCAAGAAAGCTACCTGCGCTTCGCGCCGATCGTTCGTCTGCTTGTTCGTCGTGGCGGCGCCGAAGTGTTCGACGACGACATCCATGAAAGCGCGGGTCTTTGCTGCCACGATGCGGCCAGGCGGTCGCACGACATAGATCGCGCCTTCCTGCAGGGAGTAGCCGGTGAGCAGCGGCACAAGCAGTCCGGCCTTGATGCTATCAGACACGATGAAGTCGGGGAGAGCCGCCACTCCGAGGCCTGCCTCGGCCGCCTGGATCAAGCCTTCTCCATTGTCCGATTGGAACCGGCCCATTGGAAAGAAGCTTAGGCGTCGTCCGCCGGACTGAAACCGCCAGGCCTGCTTTTCTCGCGATCCTGTGTAGACGAGACACTCGTGAGCGGAGAGATCCTTCGGGACTCTGGGAGTTCTGTGCTTTTCCAAATAGGCCGGACTGGCGACGACGATCAAGCTAATGGGCGCGACCCGACGGGCAACAAGCGTAGAATCGGGAAGCTTTCCGATACGGATGGCGGCATCGAACCGCTCCGCCAACAGATCTACGACGCTATCATCATAGGACACGTCGAGCTCCAGCCTCGGGTGGGCGGCATGAAGTGCGGTCAGGAGCGGCGTCATATGGCGCAGCCCGAACGATAGCGGCAAAGAGACCCTAAGCCGACCCGCGACCTCGCCATTCTGACACGACACGATGTCGCGCGCCTCGGCCAGGTCGTCCAGGATACGCTGCGCTCGTTCGCTGAATTCGAGGCCCGCCTCCGTTGGCGTAATACCCCGCGATGTGCGGTTCAGCAGCGTCGCGCCCAATTCGGCCTCGATGCGCGCAATTCGACGGCTGACGATCGATTTCGCAACACGTAGTCGGCGTGCAGCGCGCGCGAACCCCCCGTTGGTGATCACCTCGACCAACGCGCGCATATCTTGCAAGTCTATCATTCCAGCCCTCGCCAGACGCTTAACAGGGGAAACGCCATGTCGCCGGCTTCTTCGTCGGTCGAGCAGAGAGCATCTTTTGGATCGTGGTCAAGCGTGATCGACGGCGAGGACGCCGTGCATCACGTATGAAACTTCGCTTTCTTGTCGCCTGAAAGGTCACGCCGATTTATTACTCTACTCCGAACTTCTCGGCGCGCCGCGCGAAGCTCTCATAGTCCATGAACGTTTCGAACTCTTCTATTTGATCCCGAAGATGTGGGACTTTGTCGGCATCCCGAAGGTGCGCGAAGCTATCCAGTGCGGCCTTGACCCCGTGATAGGACGCGTAGAGCGATAGTCCGTAGTAGAGCACGACGCTTGCGCCGGATTGCATCTCGTCTTCGACCGAAAAGCCCACCTTGTCCGTTACAACGACCTGCGCCTTGATCCTGCTCCGACATTCGGCGAGGACCTTCGGGGATATCCTGGTGGGCATCACCAAGTCCGCTCCCGCGTCGGCATAGGCATTCAAGCGTCTGATTGCCTCCTCCAAATCACCGGTCACCCATAGCGCGTCGGACCGCGCTATAATGAGAAAGTTCGGATCTTGTCGAGCCTCGACTGCTGCTCTTATCTTACCAACCGATTGTTCCAGCGAGGCGAGCCGAGGTCGGACCGGAGCATGCTTGCCGAATTCGTGATCTTCGATATGAATTGCGGCAACCCCAGCGCTTTCGAAGGAGCGGATAGTTCGCCAGATGTTGGCGGCGTTGAACCAGCCGTTTTCTGCATCGGCGATGACCGGCACATTTACCGCATCGACGATGCTTCGAGCGTGGTCCACCATCTCGTTCATCGAGACAAGTCCCACGTCAGGCAGGCCCAGGCGCGCCGCCGATGTGGCGTAGCTACCGACGTAGACCGCAGGAAACCGATGACGCTCGATCAACTTCGCGCTGATCGGATCATGGGCTCCCGGCACAATCAGAGTCGCGTCGTTCCTTATGGCATCAACCAAAGCCTGCCGAATTTTTGAGTACTTGTCCAACTGCCTCCCCTTGGGATCAGCGATGCCCCGGCAGAATGCCGAGAGCACCGCGCTCAAGACTAGGTCAAAAGATATCGACGACGGATTCGCAGGTCGGGAACACCCGTTCGCTGAACAAGAACAGCGAATCAAGTCGGTCGCCGCGTTTCTGTGCTCAGTTTCCCTCCACTGGATCCCCGAGCGGCATCCACCGCTCGCCTTCGAACTTGGTCAGCTGGACCTGCTTAATCGGCGCGTAGTCCTTAGGGCCGGTGTGTGTTGATCGACAACCCTGGCAGGAGCATGGTTGGAATGAAATTCCTTATGTTCGTCGCCTGTCGCATCACGTTCTCGCGGCTCAGATCGTCTCCACGCTGCTGCAACACTCGAACGAGAAGTTGCGACCAATTGTAAGTATCCGGCGCAAACCCATCATCGGGGTTTACGGACGGGACGTAGCGCTTGAGAAAGGCCAGGTACTCGCTCACCTCGGCATCGTCTGCCCAACGTGGATCGCTCGCGTCTTTGTTCCAAGCGATAGAGATCAATCCCACGGCGTTTTGAAGACCGCCGACCCGTAGCACAGCTCCGATCGAGCTTCCAGCTCGGCTCATGATATGAAGCGGCGCCCAACCGATTTCGGGCAACTTCCGAATGGCTTGCGCCGCGAACTTCGGCGGCGTTATGTCGACGAATATATTGGCCCCACTGGCTTTCAGCTTGGCAATATGCGCATCGATCGTCGGTTCGGTAATTTCGAAGCTTTCCTCCGCGACGATCATGTCCACCTTTTGGCCGAGGCCCTCTTTAACCCCTGACAAAAGATCCCTGCCGAATTCGTCGTTCTGATAAAGCACCGCGATCTTCCCGTCCGGCTTCTCGCCGAGCATATACTGTGCATATACTCTTCCCTCTCTCCGATAGGAGGGAGTTATTCCGATCGTCCAAGGGAAGTGCTCGTAATCTTCCCAATGCGATGAAGGACCGAGGACAAATAGCTGCGGTACCTTTTTTGCGTTCAAGTATTTCTGAACAGCCAACTGAAGCGAAGTCCCGAGCGAGCCGAATGTGAAGAGAACGTCATCACTTTCGACGAGCCGGCGGGTCTGCTCTACCGTTTTCGCAGGATTGTAGGCGTCGTCACAGCTGATGAAATGGAGCTTTCGGCCGTTGATGCCGCCTTCATCATTCACCTTCCGGAAATATCCGTCGGCGACCTTACCTAGGACTGAAAAGGCGGAGTTCGGTCCGCTATAGGACATGGTCTGCCCAAAGCGAATCTCCCTGTCGTTTGCACCAGGTCCGTAAGCCTTCTGCGCCCAGGCGGCGCACGAAAATGCCAATGATCCCACCAGACCAATGATAGCCAGCAGCCTCGTGCTCAATCGGTGCTCCTTCATGACGCCTATCCTCGAATGCCAGTTGGCCAAGGCTGCACTTCGGCCCCCTATCCATTGGAGGTCGTGTACGGAAGTCGGCAATCCGCATTTCTTGAAAAGCCCTTCGTCTTCGGCGAACGGCTTTGGGAGCACCATCAATATTGGTGAGAGAACTGAGGCGAGAACCAAGCAGCCTAGACAGCGCATACACGACGCAGCAATTGCCTCCTCCGTCCGCGAGTCTGGAACTTGAACAGCTTGAGGATCACTCGGATCGCTCTGGGCCTGGCCTGACCGTCGATCACCCAACGCCCTGGCCAGGAGTAGAACGAACAAGAGCGCAACCGGAGGCGAGTCAGCGAGCCGGCACCGCTTTCGCGAGAGTCTCGCTATCCTTGGAGTGCCTGTCCCTGTCGGAAACTCAATCTTGCTGGCCACTGATATCGAATCGGGCGATGCTCCTGCCTTATGCGAGAGGTTTGTAGCCTAATTTGGTTGGCGTTGGTCGGAGCGTTCCGGTCGCGGGCCTCGCTTGAGGCTGAAAACGTGATTCTGCGTCATCAGCTTAACGTATTGCGGCGGAAATCGCCGAAACGGCCGACGTTCGGGATGCTGGACCGTCTGATATTCGCCGGCTTGTATCGTTTGGCTCCGAAAGTGCTGGGCGCCTTGGCGATCGTGAAGCCGGAGACCGTGATTAAATGGCACCGCGCCGGGTTCAGATCGTACTGGCGGTGGAAGTCGCGGCACCGTGGTGGCCGACCAACTGTAGCGCCTGAGATACGCAAGCTTATCCGCGAGATGAGCATTGCCAATCCGCTGTGGGGAGCGCCGCGGATCCATGGAGAACTCCTCAAGCTCGGCGTCGATATCGGACAGACCAGCGTGGCCAAGTACATGGTCAGGCGAAGACACCCGCCGTCCCAAGGCTGGAGAACCTTTATCCGCAATCATGCCGACGGCATCGCGGCGATGGATCTATTTGTCGTGCCGACAATCTCGTTTCGCCTGCTCTATGGATTGCTGATCATGGGGCACGGCCGGCGACATATTCTGTGGTTTGGCGTCACAGCGCATCCAACCGCGGAATGGATCGCAAATCAGGTCACGGAAGCATGCGGGTGGGAGCAGGCTCCCCGCTATCTCATTCGTGACCGGGACGGGGCCTATGGTGAGGTCTTTATCCGCAGACTCCGATCGATAGGCATCCGCGATCGACCGACGTCGCCGCGCTCCCCTTGGGAAAATGGATATGCTGAAAGGCTGATCGGTTCGATCCGCAGGGAATGCCTTGACCACGTTGTTGTATTCAGCGAGCGCCACCTCTGTCACCTGCTGCTCTGTTACATGAAATATTATCATGGGGCCCGCACGCATCTATCCCTGGAGACAGATGCACCGGTCTCGCGCGCCGTCGATCGCGCCGGGCACATTCGTTGTCGCCCAATCTTGGGCGGACTGCATCACCAATATGCCCGGATTTAATTTACGACAGGCACAGGTGCTGTTTGACAGATTTCTGAGAATGGTTTGCCCCCACCATCCCAGGCCGATAACCGCAGCTTTGATCATGTACTTGTCCGATCCTGTGCCTTTGTGCGTTCTGTGCGAGACTGGTCGCTAATCTGGCTGGCGGTCATCAAGGCCACGCCGTAACACGTACATGTCACCGGCATGCTTGTGTCCGTCCAAGCCTTGCACTGCGGCCAGAATCCCACGCGCGTTCCATGTTCGCACCAAGAACCGCTTGAACGCATCGGGCACCAGCGGCTGGCCAAGCGGGGCCCACCGGCAAGTACGTGATAAGGGTGCGATCGCCAGGAGCCATGGCGTTCTTTTTGATTTGGCTGCCGGATTATTCTGCGGCATTGACCTGCTTCAAAGTCCCCGCGTTGACCTGCGGCATCACCTTTTCAGCCATCAGGATCATGGACTCGCGACCGAGTTGGGGATCCTTCCAATCCTTGCCTGCGTAGAGCAGCGTGCCGAACTTGCCGACCTCGTCCTCAAAGGCCAGCAGCTGATCCGTGACGCTATCCGGCGTCCCGTAAATGATCAATTTCTCACACACCATCTCAAGCGTCACCTCGTCATCGGGTTGATCGCGGCGGGCCTTAAACAATTCAATGCGGCCGTTCTTTTTCAGTTTGGTGAACAATGACCGATAGTAACTGACGTAAGGGCCGTCCGGGTCGGTCGCGTATGCCTTTGCCTTGGATGCATCCTTGGCCACAAACACGCTCTTCGCAACCCGCCAGTTCTTCGCATCGAGAGCTCGACCGCTGCGCGCGCAGCCTTCGGCATATTTTGGCCAGTGACTCTTGACCCATGCCGGCATCAGGAAGTTTGCCGAAATCGGATCCCATCCTCTTGCGGCAGCCTCAGTGACGCCTTTTGAGAACGGCGCGACCGCCGTCACCACGATAGGCGGATGCGGCCGTTGCAGCGGGCCCGGGATGTATCCTTGGCCAATCTCCCTGATCAGAGTTTTTTGGGTCGAGACGGTCCAGTATTTTCCCCGCAGATTGTAGGGAGGCTCGCCGGTCCAGATATCCAAGACCTGATTGATAGCCTCAAGAAACATTTCGTTGCGATTGGCGTCGAGATTGCCAAACAATTCCGCGTCCGACAGAAGTCCGCCGGGACTGATCCCAAAAATGAGGCGTCCGTCCAGCATGTGATCGAGCATGGCTATGCTGGCCGCGAGAGCGGCTGGATGAGTGTTCGGCATATTGATCGTGCCGGTTCCCAGTCGAATTTGTTTAGTCGCCGCCGCGATCCAGGCGATGAATGCGATGCAGGACGTAATGTTTTCCGCTTTGTCCGTAACGTGCTCACCAACATAGGCTTCGGTGAAACCAAGTTCGTCAGCCAGCAGGAAGGCCTCACGATCTTCTTTCAGGGACAGCCGCCAATCCTTGTCGATAGGATGGATCGGCATCGTGAAGAAGCCTAATTTCATTTCTTGTTCCTCATTCTCGGCGGTCCAATCAATGAGGGCAATGATTAAGCTGGAGTAGAAAAATGATTATTTCTACTCATTTGCATTAGATTTAGTGATGCTTGAGCGCGCGCATTGCGAAGCTTTGTCGGCGCGAAAGGATTCGCCCGGACATCTCGGCCCTTTCATGAAATGCGGATGGAGATCGGAGCGTCGGGATTCCAACACTGATCGGCAGAAGGGATATCCTCAAGCCGCCATTCAGCTTTCAAAAAGCGTCGGCGAGAGTTCTTTCGAGCTTCGATCAACCCAGATGTCATTACAAAAACCGGTCTCTTGCTGGGGCAGAGATGGGATTCCCTGCATGTGCCATCACCGATGGCAATCAGGCAATTTCAGGTGATTGAAGCCGCAAATCTCCATTTGACCATGCAATGACCGTCAGTAAGAGCACATTTGCGGCAGCTGCAATGTGCTCAAACTCCGCAAATTCCGACTCATTGTGACTTATGCCGCCTCTGCAAGGTATGAAGATCATCGCGGATGGGCCGACTCGCGCCAAATTCCATGCATCATGCCCTGCTCTGCTCGGCAATCTTAGATGAGAGTGGCCCAATTCGCGGGCTGCCCGCGCAATTTCCTTTTGCAGACGCTCATCGAACAGCGTCGGCGGATACGCCCACACTGATTCATAGGCGACAGACATTTGGTGCTTTGCGGCTATCGCCGAAAACGCTGCCTTGGCCTCGGCTTCCAGCGCTGCCAGCCCCACGTCGTCTGGATGACGCAAGTCCAGAACGAACTCGGTTCGGCCGGGCACCACACTGTGAGAATCGGACGGAACTGAAATCCGGCCAACTGTCACGCGCGCTTCAGGAGCGTGGCGGCAACCGATCTCTCTCGCCGTTAGGATCATTTCCGCGGCCCCGACCAGCGAGTCGCGCCTCTTGCTCATTGGCAGCGGGCCGGCATGCGCGTCCTCGCCCTGCACGATGACCTTGATGTCGGCAATGCCGACGACACCGGTCACAATGCCGATCGGTATGCCGGCGTCCTCCAGGACGGTGCCCTGCTCGATATGTATTTCGATGTAACCGGAGATTGGCCAGCCCGGCTTGCATTTGCCGTCGTAACCGATGTTAGCGAGTTCCTCCCGGAAACTAAGGCCCTTGGAATCCTGGACCGAAAGGGCAAAATCCAAATCGTGAACGCCCGCAAACACCCCCGAGGCAAGCAGCGGAGGCCTGAAACGCGCTCCCTCCTCGTTGCTCCAGTTGACCAGTTGTATGGGCATATTCGTTGGAATATCGTTCTCGTCGAGCGCCTCAAGAACTTCCAACGCGGCGAGCACGCCCACGGGGCCATCATATGCGCCGGCATAAGGCTGGCTGTCGAGATGACTGCCTATCAGCAGAGGCGGCAAATCTGGATTCAAACCAGGGCGCGTCGCAAACATGTTGCCGATTCGATCGACGGTCAGTTCGAAGCCACAATCACGGCACCAACTGCCGAGCAGGTCGCGAGCAACTTTGTCTTCATGGCTCAGCGCAAGGCGGTGCATTCCCCCGCGGAGCGTCGCCCCAATCTTGGCCATCGTATCAAAGCGACAACGAAGTCGATCCGAATTGATTCCGATCATGATCCGTCTCCACTACCGCCGAAGTTACAACCCATGTCGGCATTTGAGGGCAGATTATCATCCACCCAGCCGCTGACGGAACGAGGGTCGGCTTTTGTTTCAGGGCGGCCGAGCGGACGAGTTCGAAACGGCCCTAATTCTGTCACGCAGACATCAAATGGTGTGGCAACTCCAGCGTTGCCATGCCATTTGGCCAAGTCACCGACCCAACACTAGTTAGGTCTGCCGCAGTACCGATCGGTGGCTTCCATTCTCTGCTCCCGCCAGAATCAGGGTAAGTGCGGCAAAGGCTGCCGCCGCCACCAGATAGAAGCTTGGCGAAACCGGATTGCCCGTTGCCTGGATAAGGTAGGTCGCAATGAAGGGCGCCGTACCGCCAAAGAGCATCACCGAGGCGTTGTAGCCGATCGAGATCGAACTGGAGCGAACCGTGGTCGGAAACATCTCTGACATATACGCAAACAGAGGAGCCGCGCCGCCGGCGATCACAAACGCCAGGACCGCGCTGCCGAACATGCTCGCCGGCACGCTGCCGCTATGCGCGATCATCAGGAAGACCGGATAGGTCAGCACAACGAGCAGGATGCTGGCGATCAGGATGATCGGACGCCGACCAACCCTATCCGAGATCGCGCCCCAGATCGGCAGTGCGATGATATGCGCGATCAATGTCACGGATGTAATCGAAAACACGGTGGCTTCGTTGAGTTTTGACACCGTTTTCAGATAGGACGGCAGATAGCTGAGGACGGTGTAAAATCCGACTCCATAAGTCAGCGTTGCGCCAAAGGCGACGCCGATCCACCTTAACTCCTGGGTGATGCTCGCCTTGAGCGGATTTTTCTCCGCCTTCGCAGCCTTGAGCAAGGCGCGGAACATCGGCGTGTCCTCGATCTTCACACGCAGGTAAAGACCGGCGATTCCCAACGGCAGCGCGATAAGGAATGGCACACGCCAGCCCCATGAGATCATCTGCTCTTTCGAGAGGTTACCATTCAAGACAACCATGAGAGACGCTCCCAACAAAAGTCCGGTGGCCGACGCGGCCGGGAGCAGACTCGAGTAGAACCCTCGGCGGCCTTGGGGGGCATATTCGTTGATAAACGATGATGCTCCCGCGATCTCACCGCCAGCCGAAAAGCCTTGGAGGATGCGAGCCGTCAACAACAGAAGGGGAGCCAAGATTGACACCTGTCGATAGGTCGGAAGCAGACCGATCGCAAACGTCGAGAGCGACATGAGCACAATGACTGCTGCGAGCGACCGCTGCCGACCGATCCGGTCTCCGAAGTACCCGAAAACAAGACCGCCCAGCGGGCGCGCAAAGAAGGCTAACGCAAAGGTCGCAAATGTGGCCAGCAGTCCGGCTGTCGGATCCGATGAATCAAAGAAAACCACGGCCAGAATTGTCGCGACGTACGCGTATACGCCATAATCGTACCATTCGACAAAATGGCCGATAGTGCCTGCGATTACAGCGCGCTTGATGGTCGACGGTGCGGACTTCGCACCTTGAGTGAGGTCCACAGACGCATCCATTGATCAAATTCCTTTGGCTTGCCGGCAAAAGTAAATCATAAAGAGTCTTTATATTTATGCAAGCACTGTCAAGCCGTCAAATCCGCGAAAAATGAGCCGATTACCTGCCTGGCCGGCCGCTTCGGTTTCGTCCACGGGCATTCCAGCGACGCCTCGGGGAAAACCCAGTCCTCTAAACCATCTTTATGATTGTTCTTAAGACCAGCGCCCATGTTATTATCGATAGCTTCGTCCTCAACCTAACTTGGAACGGCAAAGATGCTTCTAAAACAGACCGAGCATGAAGCCGCACGTTGGCATTTTCATCCGATCACAAACACGCGCGCGCACGAAGAGGTCGTCGAGCAGATCACCTTCGCAATCCTCTCCGGGGCTTACAATCCGGGCGAGAGGCTCCCGAATATCGAAGCGCTGGCGCGGGGCATGGGAGTCAGCAAGCCGGTTGTTGGCGAGGCGTTGAAGGTACTGGCCGGAGCATCGGTCCTTCGCGCTCTGCGAGGCGTAAACGGCGGCGTTGTCGTAGAGACCAACGAGGTGCCGGAGCGCATCATGGCGATAGCCGGTCCGCTCCGTCACTTCGAGCTTGCCGAAATTGTCGAGGCACGCCGGCCAATCGAACTGCAAATCGCCCTGATGGCGGCAGAGCGCGCCACCGAAGAAGATTTCTCCGCGATGGAAGAGTGTATCGAGCGGCTGCGGAGCCATCGCGACGGCGAACTGGCGCTGCGAACTCGCTTCGATCACCAATTTCACTACACGATGGGGCGCGCTGCGCGCAACAGCGCACTCGCTCTCTATCAGCACCAGATCCTAGAATATTTGTTCGTCCGCATGCGCGCCTACTTCTCGGAGGTCGAGGACGTGGAGCTGGTGATCGCCCTGCATGAGGACACGCTGGCCGCGCTGCGCACCAGAAATGTCGGCAAGATTACCCGCGCAATCGACGCTCATATGCGGCCACTCGAAGAGGTGGCCTTCAAGAAATCGGCTTAGGTGCCGGCGCCGTCGGTGAGGCAGAGGTGCTCCAGAAGGATTCAGGTGCTCGCCAAGGCTGCGATATGGGGCGCGAGATCGGCCTTCTTCTCCAATCCGAAGCCCGGCGACAAACCGGGCGCGACCCCTCCATCGGCCACGACGCATTCGTCGGAATACCCTCCGACCGGGGCAAATACACCCGGATAGGCCTCCGACCCGCCAAGCGCGAGGCCGACGACGATGTGAAGGGCGATCATATGGCCGCCATGCGGATGGACGTCACGCCGCGAAAAGCCGTTGGCCTCGATCGACTGGATCATCCGATAAAACTCTCCCAGGCCGTAGCTGAGCGCCGGATCCATCTGGAAGAGGTCCTTGCCTTTGCGCATCCCGCCAAACAGGGCGAGATTTTCGACGTCGCGGCGGGAGAAAAGGTTCTCGCCGGTCGCAAGACGATGTGGATAGACCGCAGCAAGCTCGCTCATCAAACGATAATCGAGCGGATCGCCCGGTTCCTCGTACCAGCGCAGGGCGAACGGCTCCATGGCCTTGCCATAGGCGAGCGCAGTAGGAATATCGAAGCGGCCGTTCGCATCAACAGCCAGGTCCTCCGCGGCACCCACAACTTGCAGCGCGGCTTCGAGGCGGCGCAGATCCTCGTCGAGTGAGGCTCCGCCGATCTTCATCTTGAACTTTGTATAGCCCATGTCCGCATAGCGGCGCATTTCATCCTGCAGGCGGCTAAGATTGCCTTCAGGATAATAATAGCCGCCGGCCGCATAGACGGGCATGCGCGCGGACGGCTGAACGCCAAAATGCGACGCAATCGTCTTCCAGGCCGGCTCGTCATTCAGTTTGGCGTTGAGGTCCCACAAAGCAAGCTCCAGCGCTGCAACTGCATGCGCTCTGTCGCCGTGGCCGCCGGGCTTCTCGTTACGCATCATCACCGCGAACGCCTTCGCCGTGTCGAAGGCCTTTCCGGTGTCGTTGAGCAGATCGCCGGGCTTTGCCGCCAACAGACGGCGGATGAAGCGCTCCCGCATCAAGCCGCTCTGTGCAAAGCGCCCGATCGAGTCAAATGCAACCCCAACCACCGGGTTGCCGTTCCGGATCACGTCGGACACGATCGCGACCAGGGAAACGGTGTGCTCGGAAAAATTGACGACGGAGTTTTGAATATTGGCGGAGAGCGGCAATGCCGCTTCCCGGACGTCGACGATACGCATCAGCCGGTCTTCCTTTTCGCTTGCGCCCTAGAGTGTACGCAGCGCCGCTTCGAGCGAACGAACGCCGTCCTCGATATCCTTGTTGCCCACCAGCAGCGGAGGATAGAAGTGCGCACTCAGATTGTTGCCATCGCGCCCGAAGCGCACGAGCAAGCCTTGGTCATAGGCTTCCTTGCGAGCCTTGCGCAACGCCGCATCCGGGTTCGGCAAGTCCGAAATGTCGCAAACGATGCTTGAGAGCAGACCGATCACGGAAATCTCGCGGATGCGCGGCACAGATTGCTGTATCCGCTCCAATTCCGTGCGCAAGATGGGTTCCATCGCCGCGGCGTTCTCGACCAGCCTTTCCTTCTCCATGATATCGAGGGCGGCCATGGCCGCGGCGCAAGCGACGGGGTGACCGGCATACGTATTGAGATGTAACAGCGGCACCTCCTTGAACACCTCGTTGACTCTGCCAGATACTGCGACCGCGCCCATCGGCACGTAGCCGCTTGTCAATCCCTTGGCGTAGGAGACGATGTCGCCGCGCACGCCGAAATGCTCCGCCCCGAACATCTTTCCGGTGCGTCCAAAGCCGCAAACGACCTCATCGACGATGAGCAGAAGGCCGTAGCGATCGCACAACTTGCGAAGGCCGGTGAAGTATTCCAGGGTCGGGATCTTCACTGCTTGCGGGATCGCGATGGGCTCCGCAATGATGGCTGCTATCGTCTTCGGATCCTCACGCTCAATGAGGGCTTCGGTGTCGGCCAATGCGGCTCGCCACCAGGTATCGCGATCCTTGTTGTCGACATTCCCGCCCGGATAGGGCGCCGGCGCGTGAAGGAAATCCGCTGCGAGCGGACCGAATCCACTCTTGAATGCCAGGACCCCCGTGGCCGCGGAGGTGGCGATGGTCGAGCCGTGATAAGACCCGATGCGCGAGATTACCTTGGTGCGGGCGGGCTCCCCACGCCGCGCGTGGTATGTTCGGGCGATCTTGAAGGCAAGTTCGTTGGATTCGCTGCCGCTGTTGGTGAACGAGAAGATCGGCTCGTCGCAAGCGACCAGCGGAGCAAGACGTTCAGCAAGCTCGGCAACATAGACATGTGACAGGCCTGCATCCAGCGCGATGAACTCGAGCTTCAGAACCTGCTCTGCAATCCGGCTGGCAATCTCGGCGCGACCGTGACCAACCTGGCACGCGCCTAGATGGCTGCCCGCGTCGAGCAGTCGGCGTCCGTCGGCGTCGATGACGTAGGCGCCCTCGGCGGAGGCGATCATCTTCGGATAGCCGCCGGGATAATCTCGCTCCAGAGCAGCAAAGTCCGCAAGAAAGTGACGGACGTATTTCTTCGCGGTCGCGCGCTTCGAAGATTCAACAGGCTTGGTTTGCATGAGTCAGCTCTTTCGATGTGATCTTGATCACGAACGCATCACGAAGGGATCTTGGACGGCCTCATCGAGTTCGCACCAGACGCTCTTGGTCTGAAGATACTGATCGATCGCCTCGATGCCATTCTGGCGCCCAATTCCACTCGCCTTAAATCCTCCGAACGGTGAGTTGAACGTCATGCCGCGATACATGTTCAGCCACACCGTGCCGGCTTCCAATTTGCGGGCCATGCGGTGAGCACGACGAACGTCAAGCGTCCATACGCCAGCGGCCAGGCCGAACTGAGTGCCATTGGCAATTGCGACCGCTTCCTCTTCATCGTCGAAGGGAATGACAGACAGAACCGGGCCAAAGACCTCGTTCTGCGCGATGAAGGAGTCCGGCTTGACCTTGGCGAGGACGGTCGGGGCGAAGAAAAACCCGTCCGGGAGGTCCTCCGGATTGGCGCGAACACCGCCGTGCACGATTTCAGCGCCTTCGATCACAGCCCTTGCGACCATGCTTTCGTCCTTGGCGAGCTGCGCCCGCGTCGCGACAGGGCCCATCTGCGTGGCGGGGTCGAGCGGATCGCCGATCTTGATCAAGGCCGCACGCTTGGCCATCAGCTCGAGCACCTGATCGTACAACCTGCGGTGAACGAGCGCCCGCGAACCTGCAACACAGGTCTGACCGGCGGCAGCAAAGATCCCCGCGAGCAGCCCGGCTTCCGCCTGCTTCAGGTCAGCGTCGTCGAAGACGATGTTGGCGCTTTTCCCTCCGAGCTCTAAGGTGACATGCGCGAAGCGTCGCGCCGCCGCGACAGCCACGGCGCGGCCGGCCTCCACGCCGCCGGTGAATGCGACTTTCGCTACACCAGGATGGTTTACCAGGGCCTCGGAGGTTTCGCGGTCGCCGGTGACGACGTTGAGCACGCCTTGGGGTATGCCGACATCCTCCGCGATCCGAACGGCATCGAGAATCGAGGCCGGCGTCACTTCGGAAGGTTTGATGACGACGGTGTTGCCCGCGGCAAGCGCGGGAGCAATCGCCATCATCGCCAGGAACAAAGGTGAGTTCCACGGCATGACCACTCCGACCACGCCAAGGGGCTCCCGCTGTGTGTAATTAAGCACCGATCCGCGATCGAGCGGTATCACTCGCCCCTCGATCTTGTCGGCAAGCCCGCCATAGTAATAGAGCCAGTCCGGGACGATGCGCGCCTGCAGAACCATCTCGTTCAGCAGCTTGCCGTTCTGTACCGCCTCCACTCGGCCGATCGCGTCGGCGCGATTGAAAATGGCGTCGGCCCATTTCATCATGAGGCGCCCGCGGCGGGTCGGCGAGATTGCCCGCCAGGACCTGAAGGCCGCCTTGGCGGCACCGACTGCGCGATCGACGTCGGCTGCGCGACCGAGTGCGAAATGACCCCAGACCTTGCCGGTCGTCGGGTTCTCCGTTGCAAAGCTGCGCTGATCGGCGCTGGGAGCTTCGGTTCCATTTATCCAGTGGCGGAAGTGAACTTGAGAACTCACGGTGGGCAGGCCTCTCGATAAAAAGTAAACACTTTTTATCTTTTATGATAAAGCCATCCAGGTGTCAATGGCAGACCTGCGGAAGAATGCGTCGCGTGACGGCCCTGAGCCAACAGCAATACGAAGCCCGATCCTCAAAGGCCACGTTGGCTCCTGTTGAAAGACAGCATCTGCAGGAGCCAAACCACTTCGCTGAAGTACAGGTTGACTGACAATGAACTTAGATTTTCTGGATTTCAAGTTGCTGCGGGAACTCGCAGCCAACTCCAACCTGACCCAAGCACAGCTGGCGGAACGAGTGGGGCTTTCAACGACGGCTTGCGCTCGCCGGCAGAATGCCCTGGAGAACGCAGGCTTCATCCGTGGCTACCGTGCCGCGTTGAACCTCTCGACGCTCGGATTTCGTTCGCTGGTTGTCGTGCGTATCGCGCTTGATAGCCAGAGCGACGAGGCCCTCGCCAACTTCGAACAAGCGATAGCTCTGTGCCCGTCGGTCACGCGATGCTTTTTGATGTCCGGCGCGGACGACTACTTGGTCCTAGTCGTCGCTCGCGACATTGAGGACTTTGAGCATATCCACAAAACACAACTCGCACGGCTGCCCGGTGTCGCACGGATCCAGTCGAGCTTTGCCCTGAGAACAATTCTCAATAGAGATATACCGCCGCGAGCGCTCGACATTCAAAAATGAATCGCCATCGATCTTTTGACCGATGGCGATTCGATGTTAAGCAGCCAGCGCCTGCTCCGGCGGCAGGAAAGGCAGATTCAAGCTTTCCGCCACAGGGCTACAGGTGAGCCTTCCCTTGTGGATGTTCAGCCCGGATCGCAACAGGCGATTCCCGAGGATCGCCTCGATGCCCCCTGCGGCAAGCGCCAGGCCGACCGGCAACGTCGCATTGTTGAGGGCGTAGCTGGAGGTCAAGGGAACCGCTCCAGGCATGTTCGCCACGCAATAATGAACGATACCGTCCACTTCGTAAGTCGGCTCGTCGTGGGACGTTGCGCGGGACGTCTCGAAGCAGCCTCCCTGATCGATAGCAACGTCGACAAGAACGGCACCCCGCCTCATGGCTTTCAGCATTTCGCGCGTCACGAGACGAGGCGCGGAGGCTCCGGGCACAAGGACCGCTCCAATCACCACGTCCGAATCGAGAACTTCGGATTCCAGGCTCTCCGCGGTTGAAAACAGCGTGCGCGCGCGTCCGGAAAACAGTTCATCAAGTTGGCGCAACCTTGGGATCGATCGATCCAGAATGGTGACTTCGGCGCCCAGCCCGACCGCCATTCGGGCAGCGTGAGTCCCGACAATTCCGCCACCGAGTATTGTAACCCGTGCCGGCTTGACGCCGGGCACGCCGCCCAATAACAGACCTCTGCCCCCATTGCACCGCTTCATCGCTGTTGCCGCCGCTTCAATCGAAAGGCGACCTGCAACCTCACTCATAGGCGCCAGCAACGGAAGACCGCCGTTCTCGTCGGCGACCGTCTCATAAGCAACAGCCGTGCAACCAGAGTTCAGTAATCCCTTTGTCTGTTCGGGATCCGGGGCTAGGTGGAGGTAGGTAAAGAGAATTTGCTCCTCCCTTAGCTTGATCCATTCGGAGGGCTGAGGCTCTTTCACCTTAACGACCATATCGGCAGTTGCGAAAATCTCGTCCGCAGTGTCGACGATGCGAGCGCCGGCCCTGACGTATTCAGCATCGTCCGCTCCGATACCGCCCCCAGCCCCCTTCTGAACGATGACTTCGTGCCCACTCACCCGGTATTCCCGGACAGCCGTAGGCGTTAGTCCAACACGGTACTCGTGCCGTTTTATCTCGGTGGGAACACCGACGCGCATGTCTAAACCTCCTTGATGAGAACAGCGCGACCCTAGCGAAGAATAGGTGGTGAAAATCTGCGTTCTTTGCTTTACCAAACGCAATTTGGCTAGAAAATCTGCTTTGAATCGACGTTTCGTGTTTGTTTCATTTTGATCTGAACAAGCAACTTCATTAGGCCGTGAACTCATAAATGCAGTAGGCAAATTGCTTGCTCACTAGGCGGGACTCTAAGGATTCCCTTTTAGGAGCAACGCACGAGCGTCGCGGGCCGGATGATTGCGAGAACCTTCAGGATTGCTGGAAACCAGCGATACAGCTGGATAGCCATTCTCCCAGTCGATCAGCCATAGCCGTTTGCCATCGAAGAGAATTTTTTTGGGGAGGACGTCGTTGTGGCTGGATACGTATTTTTCCGCTCGCAGAGCATAGGCCTCGCAAATTTGGACTAGCCGTTGAGAAGCGGCATCCAATAGGCCGTCAGCGAAGAGACCTTTCTTGCAAACATGTGTCCACAGCCGGTTGACGATGTCTGGGTGGTCCACGAAGCATGGAAATAGGGGTAAAGTTTGCAGCTCCTTAAGCATCGCCCCGATCGCCCTGGCTAACCCCCGGCGGCCACCGGGATAGGTTTCGAGCGGTCTATCTTCGATGAAATCCATCATCACGACCCGGTCGTTAGCGTCGAGGTAATGAAGTCGCGGCGCTATGCCCGCCTCCGCGGCGATGCGCATAGAAAAAATACTGGTGGGGATTGCGTAATGGGCTTGCGGGGCCTTCTGTTCGCAGTACAAAACGCCGACCGCTGGCCTCGATTAGAAAAACGAACGCCCCTGAAACCCCGCCTGTGATAGGTCGGACGGTAGCGATAGCGGCAGCGCCCAAAACAGCCTTGATAGCCGAGTTCGCTGTATGCCGCTGCGCAGCGGGAAGTGCAGCAAAGGGGTCGTTGCTCATTTGTCGTGTCTGGCTCCTGAGACCGGACAACGTACAATCGAGAGCGAGGTTGGGGGAAGCTTCGTTGTAGCTCTCAGTCCATTTCAAATGTCGGTTGTTGGGCACTTCGCGTCACCTGGTGCGGTGCAACGATATGTCCGCAGTTGGGGATAGACCGGAAGTGATGGGCCGACCGTCAAAACGGCGCTAATGACCCCAACCCGACATCGATCTCCACGCGCAAACGAGATACACTGGAGTCACGCTGGGTGTCCAATCGGACCGGAGGAAGCCGGAACGATGCAGCGAAAAAGTGTTCTGAGGTCGGTCACTGGCGCGATCACATGCGCCGCCGCAGGAAACCTCGCCAGTCCAGCCTTTTCAGAGGCAGCGACGCTTCCTTGCTCGTCGTCGGCTGGCCCAATGGGCAGAAATGGCAGCGAACTGAGGCAGCCTGTGACAACAGTGGCGAAGCCGTTTGAGCTTCGTGCCGCGCGTTCCAGCCGCTGCGAGGAGTCGCTCCGATGGTGAAGAGGACGGCCGTTGCCCCAGAGGAACAACCTTTCATCCTCTCGAGCTTACCGCCCGGCCGGGCGCAGAGACGGCTTGCCCTTGCCGTCGTGCTCGCTTTGCTGGTCGCCTTTCTCATCACGGAAGTTGGGCCGCTCTCGACCATCCAGCTGGGGCGGATCGACGCCTTCGTCCCGGCTTATGCCACGGCGATGCTCGTGAACGATTCGATTACCGCTGTCCTGCTGTTTGCCCAGTTCTCCATCTTGCGTTCGCCTGCCCTCCTCGCGATCTCAAGTGGATATCTCTTCACGGCGCTCATGTTAATCCCGTGGATGCTGACCTTTCCGGGCGTCTTCGCGCCAGGTGGCCTGCTTGGCGCGGGACTGCAGAGCACGACCTGGATCTATATTCTGTGGCACGCCGGATTTCCCGTGTTTGTCATCGCCTATGGCCTGTTGAAGGACGATCCGGCCAGGCGGTTGCGGCAGGGCTCCGTGGGCGCGGCCATCCTTGCGAGCGTTGCCACGACCGCGGCCGTCGTGTGTGCGGCGACTTTTCTTGTCACAGCGGGGGATGCGCTATTGCCGCGCATTTCGCTCGATCCGGTCCGCTTTTCTACCCTCTGGCTTTATTATGCCGGGTGTCTTGACCTGTTGAGCGTCCTTGCACTCATTGTGCTCTGGATCCGGCGGCGTTCGGTGCTCGATCTGTGGCTGATGGTGGTGATGTGCGCCTACGTGATAGAGATCACTCTGATCGCGTTTCCCGTTCCGGCCCGCTTCAGCTTCGGCTGGTATGCCGGTCGGATCTTCGGGTTCCTGTCCGGCAGTCTCCTCCTATTTGTCCTGCTGTACGAGATAACGACGCTTTACGCGGGGGTGCTCCGCGCGGTCTTGGCGCAAGGTCGCGAGCGCGAGGCGCGGCTGATGACCGGGGACGCGGTGTCGGCTTCGATTGCTCACGAGATCAAGCAGCCATTGACTGGGATGATAACGAATGCCGATGCGGGGTTGCGCTGGCTTGAACGCTCGATGCCCGATGAAGCGAAGGCGGCATTCGAGCAGATCGTCGCTGATGGCCATCGCGCGGCAGCGGTGATCGAAAGCATTCGGGCGATCTTCAAGAAGGACAGCCGGAACAGAACTTCGCTCGACATCAACCAACTTATCGGGGAAGCCCTCGCCTTGACGCGCGGCGATCTGCAGAGGCACCGGATACAGGTCCAGGCCGAGCTGAATGCACAGGTGCCGCAGGTAAGAGGAGATCGAATCCAGATGCAGCAAGTGCTTCTGAATTTGATAACAAATGCGATCGATTCGATGGCGGCCAAGGATGGGCCGCGGGTCCTGTGCGTGAGGTCCGAGGTCCACGACGGCGGCACCATAATCGTATCGGTGGCGGACACCGGAACAGGAATCGGCTCGCAAGATCTCGAGCGGTTATTCAATCCACTGTTCACGACAAAACCGGGCGGCATGGGGATGGGTCTGTCGATCTCCCGTTCGATCATTGAGGCCCATGATGGCCGGTTGTGGGCTGTCCCGAACAACCCCGAGGGCGCTGTCTTTCAATTTATGCTCGCCGCCGACGGTGCGACGTCTGCTGGTGCTTCACGCCGAGAGCAACCCGACGACCTCCTGACTAGTTCGCGCCTCTGATGCTGATGAGATAATCGACGATCGCATCGATATCCTTCGGCTCGATCGGTGCTTTGTTGTGCCTGTCGTAAATTAAATCCGGGCGTATCGGTGGTGGAGTCCGCCTAAGATTGGGCGACAAAGAATGCGCCCGGCACGATCGAACGGCGCGTGAGACCGGTGCATCTTTCTCCAGGGATAGATACGTGCGGGTCCCATTGTAATATTTCATGTAACAGAGCAGTAGGTGACGGAGGTGGCGTTCGCTGAATACAATGACGTGGTCAACGCATTCCCGTCGGATCGAACCGATCAGCCTTTCGGCATATGCGTTCTGCCACGGGGAACGCGGCGATGTTGGCCGGTCGCGAATGCCTATCGATCGGAGTCTGCGGATAAAGACCTCACCATAGGCCCCGTCCCGGTCACGAATGAGATAACAAGGAGCCTGTTCCCACCCGCATGCTTCCGTGACCTGATTTGCGATCCATTCCGCGGTTGGATGCGCTGTGACGCCAAACCACAGAATATGTCGCCGGCCGTGCCCCATGATCAGCAATCCATAGAGCAGGCGAAACGAGATTGTCGGCACGACAAATAGATCCATCGCCGCGATGCCGTCGGCATGATTGCGGATAAAGGTTCTCCAGCCTTGGGACGGCGGGTGTCTTCGCCTGACCATGTATTCGGCGACGCTGGTCTGGCCGATCTCGATGCCGAGCTTAAGCAACTCGCCATGGATCCGAGGCGGCCGAGTGGACCCGGGGATTTTCACCCCGAGTCCCTCACAGATTCCGGACTTGATACTCTCGCATCATCCGGCTCGTGCCACCGCTTGAAGGCTGCCGCCTTCCGTTGAATATCGGGCTCCTCCCGTTGCCGGTTGACCCAATCTCAACGGCGATGACCTGCTCGCTTCGCTCCGCGGGCATTACCCCGCTTCATCACTACTACCAAGCAGTCCGCCCCTGGTCGGCGCATCGGTACTTTCGGCCTCGCGGTTTTGGCCGCTTGTGCCTTTTCCCTTGCCATCGCCGTCCAGGTTCTCAAGTTCCGTGCAAAAGCCCGAATGAGAGTCACGCCTCCTCAACACCGGACACCGCATGGCCAATACGTAGGTTTCCGCCATACTTTTCCCGGAGCTAGGGAGAGGCCCCGGTTTTGATGTCATCTGAATCCGTTTTCGATGCTTCGCCAGAGGTTCGCTTGCGCTCGTCTCTCTCATCCATACTTGACGTGATCAACGTCACGCCTTTTGACCATAACGTTCACCACCGCGGCTTTTGGCCGAAGCAGCTTATGGCAGTTTGAAGCCTCCCCCTACAGGACGGCTCCGAAGGGTCTTCCTTCATCTCTCACACAGCATGACGCTCGCGCGTCTTCTTGACACAACTCCCCACAGCGGATTGGCAATGCTCATCTCGCGGATCAGCCGTCGTATTTCGACCGCAACTGCCGGTCGGCCGGAACAAGGTCGTGATTTCCAGCGCCAGTACGATCTGAACCCGGCACGATGCCAACGGACGACAGTCTCCGGCTTCACAATCGTTAGCGCGTTGAGGGTACTGGCGCCAAACGAGACAGCCCAACAAAGATCAGGCGATCCATGGCACTCAAAGTCAGCCTCTTTGGCAGGTGCCGTCGCTGGATATTAAGCCGATGACGAAGGACCAGGATCTCAGCTCTCAACGAGGCCCGCGACTGGAACAATAGGACCAGCACCGACCAGACCAGGCTGCAAGCTTCTCTCATAAGCCAGAAACATTGCGCGATTCGGCCTCACTTGCCAGCCGGATTAGGTTTCCGACAGGGACAAGGGCCGATCGACACTCAGCCGTGAGCGCATCGAACACTCGCTCCCATAGTCGATAACTGCATTTCCGCCGATCGATCGAACGAAGTCTGGTTTTTCTCATCGGTGGCCACAAGCTCATCCGTGCCCCTAACCTCTGGAGTTGGATCGGCGCCTGACGAAGTCGAAGATGACCGTCCATCGGCCGAACTAACTAAGGATGGTTAGGCTAAGGCTAAGATTGGCTGATGAAATTCGTTGTTAGAAAGTCGCCGTCCTGCAGAAGGACGGTCCACATTTCGGGAGCAACTGATCCACAGTTTCCAAGCGTCACCGATATGAACAATGGTCACAACGGTTTTTCTACTTTTATGGCTGGTCAGAAGCCCTTCCATTTTGACAATGACAAGGCGAGGTCGGGCGTTCACTCCAGGTCGTGTCCCCAGTGATGGTGTAGCTTCGGTAGAGCAAAGTCGCCCGTACGCGCGCCCTCAAATAGCGCCGTAGCGGACGGGCGGCTTTGCGGTCGTCACCGACGATTCGCCGGTAGGATCGGGTTGCGACATGCGTGCATGTTGCACGCCGGCTCGAGCAACGGCCAGGGGCGTAGTCGTGACAGCTTCGCAACAAGAAACACGAGCTCACGTCCCTCCTCCATTGAACGTACCTGTCAGATCGTGACAGCGTGGCCCGCGTCGCAGATTCTTGCAACCGCGCCCGATCACGCGATGCTTCCCTGGAACGCCTCGATAGAGGGCTTTCTCTGCTACGGACGGCGAGAATTCTATCCCTAGAGTTTATGCACCGAGAAGAACTAGAGCCTGTCCTCAATTGAGCCAAATGACTGCGGCGGCGAGATGGACTGCGGCGAGAAAGTTTCTGGCGGTCTTATCGTAGCGGGTGGCTATGGCTCGGTACTGTTTGAGCTTGCAATAGAGGTTTTCCATGAGGTGGCGCGCTTTGTACAGTTCCTTGTCGTAGGCGCGTTGGAGCTTTCGATTGCTCTTGGGCGGGATCACCGGCGTTTTTCCTGCCGCAAGCAGAGGCTCGATGACACGTAGATCGGCATCGAAGGCCTTGTCCGCCAACAAGGTATCGGCCTGCATCTGAGGCAGCAGCGCGTCAGCGCCTTCCAAATCGTGGGCTTGCCCTGCGGTCAGCAGGAACGCCAACGGATTGCCAAGTGCATCGACCATGGCATGGATTTTGGTGCTCAACCCGCCTTTGCTGCGCCCGATCGCCTGGTCTTCGCCGTCTTTTTTTGGGCGCCGGCACTGTGCTGGCGCGCGCGTACGATCGTGCTGTCGATCATGGCGTATTCATTGTCCGCGTCGGCAGCCAGCATCTCGAACATCTTCTTCCATACCCCGCTCTTCGCCCAGCGCGAAAATCGGGTGTGAATCTTGATCGGGTCGCCAAAACGTTCCGGCAGATCCCGCCAGGGCATGCCGGCGCGATAACGATAGAGAACTGCTTCTACAAACAGCCGATTATCCTTGGCCGTCGCGCCGACGTGACCCTCACGTCCCGGCAAAATATCCTTGATCCTGTCCCATTGATCGTCGCGAAGGGCGTAACGGCGCATTCAGTCAACTCCGAATCAAGTTGACCTCCCATGAATCACTTGGGGAACCTCTTGGGAATCCGCTAATTGAGGACAGGCTCTAGCACTTCCGACAGGGATAATAGCGACTGGGTATCAATCCCGTTTCTAGTTCGTTGTCGCATTGCGCGACTCACCATAGGCATGGTCGGAACGTCGACCAACGTCCCTGCGCTCCCTCTGAATTTCGTATGGAGCTTCACCTCCTCGCACCGAACGTGATCGTAGCCGGTGATGAGAAGTATCGTCTCATCCGCGCCAGATCTACGAAGATTGAACACTGTCAGAAATCGCGAACGCAATCGCAACCTGTGAGGGAGTCGGTGAATTCTACCTAGCTCGAAATGCTCTATCGGCCACTCACTGCGAACCGAAACCGAGCCTTAACACCATAACGTCCGCGCCGCCGACATCGGCGGCGCGGTCAATCTATCCACTCCTAACGCCGACCTTGAAGGTCAGCGATCGCAGCCGCTTTCTCTGAAGGCGTCATGTGCGGATCACGGCGGATCATTTCGATCTTTCCTTCGATGAAGGCGCGCGCTTGGGCGAGGTCTTCCTCGGTCTGAGGCGTCTTTCGGGCGAAAGCATCACGCATATCAACGATTGGAGCGTCGGATTTTTTCTGGGTCTCTTCAATCGCCGGGGGCGTTGGCGGAGGGCCAGGATCAAGAGGCATGGTACCTTCTCCTCCCGCCGGCGCGCGGCGGTCAACTATTGACGATAAAAGAATAGTTGGGGTCGAGGAACACTAAATGGAAGCCCACGTTGTCAATTCTCACGCTCGAGTTTGACGCAGCCAGTGCAAGGACCCATGGCGCCTTGTGAGATAGCTCACAATCAAACGTTGATTCGGCGCTCCTCGAAAACCTTGAGGCTTTGCAGTCGGGCTTCTTATTTGGACCCAATTACGGGCGAAGGACGGCGTGGTGCCTGATGCGCGACGGGGTTACCTTCCCCGACGAGGAGACCCCGCACAGATACTGGGATTTCAACCCCGCCGATCTCGACATCGTCTGAAACGGAGCACGGCTTTCCGCGCCCCGGCGCTCTCGCCACATCCGTCAGCCCGCCTTCAACCTTCTCAGGACCTCCACTTCGAGGCTGCGGTCCGAGAAAGTTCGGCCCGTCACCACGCCTTCGTAAACGCCTTCACCGAATGGGGAACGTATTCCTTGGCTTCCGCCAGCGCGAACGGCGAGAAAATCGACGGAATTGTATGGGCGTTGTACAGAGCTCGGAGCTCGGTGACGAATTTCGACGTGCCGACGCCTCAAAGGCCCTTATTTTACGGGCAAATTTTGAGATGGAGCGGGCGAAGGGAATCGAACCCTCGTATGCAGCTTGGGAAGCTGCCGTTCTACCATTGAACTACGCCCGCATTCGCCTCTTCTATTTGAGCATGATCTTTTCGGAAAGCCGGTATCCGCTTTTCCGGATCATGCTCCCCATTGATTAGCCGAGACCGGGCGATCCGCCAAGCGGTTCCCACGCCCTCCTCGCCAAGCCCTTAACCGAGCCCCCAAGATTCCAGATGCGCCGGCTTGTGACGGTGTTATGATGCCCGGGGGGTTGGGCGTCATGGCGGGGCGTGCGTACAGCATTTTCGACACCGGCATCGGCCGCTGCGGCATCGCCTGGAGCGATGGCGGCATCATCGGCGTGCAGCTCCCGGAAGCCCGCGAGATCGACACAAGGCGGCGGCTGTTTCAGCTCTATCCCGAGGCCCGAGAAACCCGCGCGCCAGTGGATGTCGAGATCGCGATCGAGAGCATCGCCGAGTTGCTGCGCGGCGGGAACGCCGATCTTTCCGACGTGACCCTGGATATGACCGGCATCCCCGCCTTCAACCAGCGCGTCTATGCCTTCGCCCGCAGCATCCCGCGCGGCGAAACCCGCACCTATGGCGAGGTCGCGTCCCATCTGCGCGCGTCGGGCGCGGTGTATTCGGTGGCGCAGGCGATCGGCCGCAATCCCTTCATGATCATCGTGCCCTGCCATCGCGTGCTCGAAGCCGGCCACTATGCCGACAAGATCTCGCCGAACGGCGGCGCCATCTCCAAGCGCCGGCTGCTCTCGATCGAGGGCGCGCACCCGACCGCCAGCAAGACCCTGTTCGACGTGCTCCTGCCGGTTGCGCCGCCCCGCCCGCAGACCTAAATTTGTCGGCATGAACCGAACGACGCTGCTGCAGCGAAAACCCATTTCTGTGTCCGACTTCCACTGCACGGCGGCGCCCGGCGACGCGCCGTTCGCGGAGCAATTTGCCTGTCATTCGATCTCCTACGTCCGCAAGGGCAGCTTTGGCTGCCATTGCCGCGGCCGCTTCCACGAGCTGGTGGCGGGATCGATCCTGGTCGGCCATCCCGGCGACGAATACATCTGCACCCATGACCACGTCATCGGCGACGAATGCCTGTCGTTTTTCCTCGATCCGGAACTGGTTGAAACGATCGGCGACAACAGGGACATCTGGCAGATCGGCTCGGTGCCGCCGCTGCCGGAACTGATGGTGCTGGGCGAACGCGCGCAAACGGCAGCAGGTGGCAACAGCGATGTGGGTCTCGACGAAGTCGGACACCTGTTCGCCAGCCGTTTTGTCGATGTGGTTTCCGGGCGCGCGCCCAAGCCCGTGACGGCGACATTGAGGGACCGCCGCCGCGCCGTGGAAACCGCGTTGTGGATCGACGCCAATTCGCACCGGGCAATCGAGCTGGAGGATGCCGCAGCGCAAGCCGGCATCAGCCCGTTCCATTTCCTGCGGCTGTTTTCCGACGTGCTGGGGGTGACCCCGCACCAATATCTGGTGCGCTCGCGGCTGCGCCATGCGGCGCGGCGGCTGGCCGATGACGACAGTCCGATCACCGATATCGCCTATGATGTCGGCTTTAACGATCTCTCCAACTTCGTGCGCACCTTCCACCGCGCCGCCGGCGTCTCGCCGCAAAACTTCCGCAAGGCTTCGCGGGGCGACCGCAAGATTTTCCAAGAACGGCTTGCCCTCCACTGACTAGGGTTGCTCCAGGCCGCGCGGCATCTCGCGCGTTTCACTGGAGAAAATCATGTACGACCACATCGGATTGCGCGTCGGAAATCTCGACGCCAGCGTGCGCTTCTATACCGCGGCATTGGCGCCGCTGGGCTATGTCCTGTGCTCGCGCGACGATGCAGGCGCGGGGTTCGGCCCCAACGGCGAGCCGGCATTATGGCTGCATCTACACAAGGGCAAAGCCAACACCGGCGCCCACGTCGCCTTCCGCGCGCCCGACCACGCCGCCATCAAGAAATTCCACGCCGAAGGCCTGAAAGCCGGCGGCCGCGATAATGGCGAGGCCGGCCATCGCAAGGACTACAGCCCGACCTATTTTGCCGCATTCCTGATCGATCCGGACGGCAACAATGTCGAGGCGGTTTGTACGTAAGGCGACGCTGCTACTCACCGTCATTGCGAGCGAAGCGAAGCAATCCATGTCCCACATAGGAAGAATGGATTGCTTCGTCGCTTCGCTCCTCGCAATGACGGCTCGTCGAAGATCGTAGCGTGGACAAAGCGAAGCGTGCCCACCATTCAAAATAATGACCTCAGGTGGGCACGGCGCAAGCGCGCCTTTGCCAACCCTACAGATGAATCACAAGAGGATAATCCCATGGCTTCCATCCACAAAGACATCGCCATCGACGCAAGCCCCGATCACGTCTGGGACGCGGTGCGCGATTTCGGCGCGCTGCATACGCGTCTGGTGCCCGGTTTCGTGCTCGACACAAAACTCGATGGCGACGCGCGCATCGTGACGTTCTCGAACGGCACCGTCGCGCGCGAGTTGCTGGTCGATTGCGACGACGCCAGGCGGCGGCTGGTCTATGCCGTGATCGGCGAACGCCTGAAACAGCACAGCGCATCGGTGCAGGTGATCGCCGATGGCGACGGGCGGAGCCGGCTGCTCTGGACCGTCGATGTGCTGCCGCACGAAATTCGCCCTTACATGAACGCGCAGATGGATCAGGCCGCGTTGGCGATGCAGCAGGCGTTGGGGCGGCGTGCGCCTTAGCCAACGTGATCTTTCTCACAGATTGGCCGCTCCCCCTCTCCTAGCCTCGCCGCGTGCGTCCGGATGGCGCCGCGTCCGCGGCTCCGCGCACGGGGAGGTTTGCCATGACTGGAGCTGACAAGGTGGTGTGCCAGGCGGCCACGCTGTTGCTGCTGTTCACCCTGACATCAATGCCGGCGAAGGCCCAATTCGCAGGTTTTGGCGGCGGTGGCGGCGGCGAAGACATGATGACGCAGATGGCGCCGATGCTGGAAATGATGAAGGCGAAAATGGGCAAGCGCCGCTTTGGCATGATGATGCAAACCATCGGGCCAATGATGGGCAGCATGATGGAAGGTGGTGGCGGCGGTCTTGGCGGCATGATGGGCGGCGGCAGAATGCCCGGTGGATTTGGCGGCGGCGGCACGGGCATGGGCGCCATGGGCGGCGGCGACATCATGGGCATGCTCGGCGGTGGAGGCGGCGGCGAGCTGATGGGCATGATCCCGCAATTGATGCGGATGGCGAATCTCGGCGGCGGCGGCCACCGGCGTCACCGGCGGCGCTAGAACTTCGGTTCTGATTGAATCAGAACCGAGGCTCTAGATTCTAGTTTTGACGCGTTTTCTACCGCAGATAAGTCTACGCAATCTGCGCAAGCTTGATTGCTATGCGAACCGGTATCCACTTCGCTCGAAAACGCTCTAACGCGCTTGCGACAACACCGGACGAGATGCCGGAACGGGGCCAGACTTTGGTCCCCATCGGGTCAGGATCACGCTCGCGCATGACAGCACGCCGAGCACCACCATCGATGCCGCGGCGAGCGCGAAAAAGTTTTGCGCAGTCGCATCGTGCGTCGACAGCCACCAGCCGCCGGTGCCGATGAACAATAGCCGCGCGGTTTGCGCCAGAACCGGACCGACCACCTTGGCGGCGCCCTGGGATGAGAAATACATCGACGACGCCAGGCCGATGAAGGCGTACATCGGCGCTGCCGTCGACAGATATTGGTGGCTGGCGGCGCGTACGCCCGCGTCACGGGTGAAGAGGTTGACCCAGAGATCCGGGAAGATGGCGATGAAGGTCGCGATCGCCCCGACCGCAATGAACGAAACCAGGCCCGCGGTCCAGGCGATCTTCCGCGCCCGCGCGATCCGTTCCGCGCCGATCGCCATGCCGATCATCGGCACCGAGGCAATGCCGACCGCGAACGACACCGACGTCAGCAGGAATTCGAGCCGCGCGCCGATGCCGTAGCCGGCCAGAATCGCGGTGCCGAAGCCCGCCAGCATGTGGGTGAAGATGCTGATGGTCAGCACCGACTGCAGCGGCGAGAAGCAGGAAATCGCGCCGACCTTCAGGATGTCGAACAACATCGCCCATTGAATCCGCAATCCCCAGAGCTTGGGAACGACGCGGGCCCGGCCGGAAAACAGATACCACGACATGATCGATATGCTGATCACATAGGCCGTCAGCGAGCCCGCCGCGACGCCGCGCATGCCGAATTGCGGGATCGGCCCGAGGCCGAGGCCGAGCGTGCCGCCGAGAATGATCTGGCAGACCGCCGAAGAAAGCATCATCAGCGACGGCAGTTTCATGTTGCCGGTGCCGCGCAAGATTCCCGCCATCGTGTTCATCAGCCACGGCGCGACGGCACCGCCGAAGAAGATCTGCACATAGGCGATCGCCTGCGCCAGCACATTGCCGCGGCCGCCGAGCAGTTCGAGCAATCGCGGCCCGAAGATCAGCATGCCCAGCATGAAGGTCAGTCCGAAGCAGACGCCGATCAGCAGCGCGTGTGCGGCCAGCGTCGAGGCGCGCTCCCGGTCGCCGGCGCCGAGCGCGCGGGCGATCGCGGAAGCGACGCCGCCGCCCATGGCGCCGCCGGACATCGTCATGGTCAGGATCACGCAGGGAAACACCAGCGCCATCGCGGCCAGCGATTCCACGCCCAGCCGGCCGATATAGGAAGTCTCCGCGATCACCACGCAGGTGCTCGCGGAGAGCGCGATCACGTTCGGCCAGGCGAGCCACAACAGCGTGCGCAGGATCGGGCGATCGAGCAGCGCATTCCGCACAGGCGGCTGCGGCGGCGGAAGCGGACGTTCCTCCTCGTCTACGGGTATTTCGGCAACCGCAATATCGGGCATCTCAGCTCCCAGGCGCACGACCCGCCAAAGTGTGAGCGGTTTGGCGACAAGGTCACGCGCCAATCATAAATTTTTCCGCAGTCTGATTGCTGCGGCACGGTGTTCCCTACCATGATCGGGCCCGATTCCATGTGCGCAGGGCGCAATGGGGGCCTGCACGATTGCAGGCGAGCGCCCGCTTTAGCCGATCGACCAGATAAACGGCGGTTTGCCGCCCCGCGCCGGCTTCAAATGCACCGGAATATGGCGGCCGCAGCCGGCCGCAAGACCGTCAAACAACCCCTCCAGAACCTTGGCGCATGCCGGATGATAATCGGGCACATCGGCCATCAGCTTCCAGGTCTGCTGACGGACTTCGAACGCGCCACCGGAGGCGCTGATCTCGGCGACATCGTCCTGCGCCTCGAACAGAATCGCCAAGAATGCGACAAAATCCTTGGCCGTTCCGCGGTTCGCCGCGAAGGCGCGCGCGATTTCGTCGAAATACTGCATGCCGATCAGAGTGCCGGTCAGGTGCAGCAAGTATCCGGCGTCCTGCGGACCGAACACCTGCACCATCACAGGTGCTGCGGTCCGCACATATTCCATCGCGTAATTGCGATAGGCCTTTTCCAGCCGCTGTTTTGGCCAGCTCGCGACCGGCAACGCGGGTGCGGTGGCGGGATCGAACAAGGGGGCTTCGAGATGCCGCGCGAACACCAGCCGCTGATCGAGCTTCAGCGGATGGTCATATTCGCAGTAATAGCCTTCGAGCCCGTCCTGGCCGTCGACGCTCTGCTTGGTGCAGACGAAGCCGAGGCGCAGATCGCCCAGCGCGACACCATTATTGGCGTGCCATCCGCGCAGCATCGCGCGCGAAACCTCGCCGGGCACGCCGCAGATCGCGGTGCCGCGCCAGATCCAGCGCGGCGGCGGATAGCGGATCCAGGCCTTGCGGTCGGTCTCGTACATGTATTCGACATGGACGCCGCCGATCCAGTTGGAGAGATAATGATACTGCGCCGCCGCGACCGCGGGCGGCAGATGATCGAGGCCGAGTTTCTGCAGTCCGGGCAGAAAACGCTCCTGCTGCTGGCGGCGAAACACGCGGAAGACGAATTCGGCGGCATCCGCCGTGCCGCGCCGGCTCACGACGGTGAGAATGAGCCCGGTGAAGAAAGCATGGTAGAGATCGGCGACGCTGCGCCATTTCAACCATTGCGCCTCGCGCGCTTCCTGCTCTCCGGTCATGCTCGCTCCGCTCCCGATGTTCTTGTTGGCTGCGAGCATATATCAGCCGTCATTGCGAGCGCCAGCGAAGCAATCCATGATGCCGCGTGTGCGGTATGGATTGCTTCGTCGCTAACGCTCCTCGCAATGACGGCTAGACCTTGAAATGCTTGCTCAGCTTCAGGCCTTGCGCCTGGTAGTTGGAGCCGATGCGCTGGCCGTACATCGCGTCGGGCCGCGCCAGCATTTTCTCGTATACCAGGCGGCCGACGATCTGGCCGTGTTCGAGGATGAACGGCACCTCGCGCGAGCGCACTTCCAAAACCGCGCGCGAGCCCTGCCCGCCGGCGCCGGCATAGCCGAAGCCGGGATCGAAGAAGCCGGCGTAGTGCACGCGGAATTCGCCGACCAGGGGATCGAACGGCACCATCTCGGCGGCGTAATCCGGCGGCACCTGCACGGCTTCCTTCGACGCCAGGATGTAGAACTCGCCGGGATCGAGGATCAGACTGCCGTCGGGCCGCGCCGCGATCGGCTCCCAGAATTCACCAACCGCATAGCCGCCGCGGCGATCGACATCGACGACGCCGGTGTGGCGCTTGGCGCGGTAGCCGACGAAACCGCTGGCGTTCTCGCCGCTCAGATCGACCGAGAGCGCGACTCCGTTGGCAAGATCGGCGTCGTCGATATCGACCAGCCGCTCGGCGTCATGCAGCGCGTCGAGTTCGTCGGCATTGAGGATGGCGTCGCCGGCGCGGAAGCGGACCTGGCTCAGCCGCGATCCCTCGCGCAGCAGCACCGGGAACGTCTTCGGGCTGATCTCGGCGTAAAGCGGACCGTGATAGCCGGCGCCGATCATGTCGAAGCGGCGGGTGCCGTCGGCGATCACGCGGGTGAACACGTCGAGCCGCCCGGTCGAACTCTTGGGATTGGCGGCGGCGACGATTTGCGGCGGCAGCGCCAGGCTTTCCAGCAATGGCACAATGTAGACGCAATTGGTCTCGAGCACCGCGCCGTCGGAGAGATCAATTTCATGCAGCTTCAATTCGTCGATGCGCTCGGCCACCGTCGCGCCGGGACCGGGCAGAAAACTCGCCCGCACCCGGTAGGCAATATCGCCGAGGCGCAGATCGAGGCTCGCCGGCTGGATCTGGCTCTCGACAAAAGGATAGGCCGGCAGGATCAGGCCCGCATCCGCCATCGCCGCGATCATGCGGTCGGGCAGGATTCCGTTGGCATCGGGCGGCAGCGTGAACGACACGGCGTGTTTCCCAGGGAAAACTTATACGGAGGACCCAAATGGCCCCCAAACCCTGATTTTAAGGGCTTTTACGGGTTAAACGATGGCCGCCTTGACTGAAAGGGCGCAAGCGAATATCAGCATGACTTATCCCGTGGTGATTTGAGCCGGCCGGCTTGCAGCCACGTTAAATAAATCGCTAAACAGGCCGGGGACACGTGTGATCCCGGCCTGTGGAAATGTTTCCAGGCCGGTTTTTTGTGACCATTTTTGATGGTCACGACGGAGGTCACATGTCTGAGACTAAAGCGACTGCCCGCTATCGCCCCGAAACCCGCCTCGTCCATGGCGGCACGCTGCGCTCGCAATTCGGCGAGACGTCCGAAGCGCTGTTTCTCACCCAAGGCTACGTCTACGACAGCGCAGAGCAGTGCGAGGCGCGCTTCAAGGGCGAGGATCCCGGGTTTATCTATTCGCGCTATTCCAATCCGACGATTGCGATGTTCGAGCGCCGGATGATCGAGCTCGAGGGCGCGGAAGCCGCTCGCTCCGCCGCCACCGGCATGGCCGCGGTGACGACCGCGATCCTCGCGCCGCTCAGGGCCGGCGATCACGTTGTCGCCTCGAAAGCCCTGTTCGGCTCGTGCCTCTACGTCGTGCAGGACCTCTTGCCGCGCTACGGCATCGAAACGACGCTGGTCGACGGTCTCGATCTCGACCAGTGGCAGCGCGCACTGCGGCCGAACACCAAGACCTTCTTTTTGGAAAGCCCGACCAATCCGACGCTCGATGTGCTCGATATTCCGGGGATTGCCGAGATCGCGCACAGGGGCGGTGCACGGCTGGTCGTCGACAACGTCTTCGCCACGCCGATCTGGCAGAGCCCGCTTTCGCTTGGTGCCGATGTCGTGGTCTATTCCGCGACCAAGCATATTGACGGCCAGGGCCGCTGCCTGGGCGGCATCATTCTCTCGTCCGAAGCCTTCATCGCCGAGCACGTTCACAATTTCATGCGCCAGACCGGGCCGTCGCTCTCGCCGTTCAACGCCTGGGTCTTGCTCAAGGGGCTTGAGACGCTCGGCGTGCGGGTGCGCGCGCAGACCGACACCGCAGGCCGTGTCGCTGAGGTGCTGGCAAACCATCCGAAGATCTCGCGATTGATCTATCCTGGCCGCGCCGACCATCCGCAGGCCGCACTGGTGAAGAAGCAGTTGCGCGGCGGCTCCACACTGGTCGGCTTCGAGGTGAAGGGCGGCAAGCCGGCCGCCTTCCGCGTTCTCAATGCGTTGAAGCTGACGAAGATCTCCAACAATCTCGGCGACGCGAAGAGTCTGGTGACGCATCCGGCGACCACCACGCATCAGCGGCTGGCGCCGGAGGCCCGCGCCGAACTCGGCATCAGCGAGGGCTTTATTCGTTTCTCCGCCGGGCTCGAGCATGCGGATGATCTGATCGAGGATTTTGCCGCGGCGCTGGAGAAGGCTTAGCCGCAAGCGAAAACACCATCGTCGTCCCTGCGAACGCAGGGAACCATCACCACAGGACGTTGTTGTCGAGGGATGGTCGTTGACCACTGCCTTTTATCAGCGCCGCCGCGGCGTATGGATCCCGGCTCAAGGCCGGGACGACGGTAACTACATCGGCCGATAGGTCCGCACGTCCGACGGCACGTTGACGCCGAGCTTGATCTGGCCGACCGACTTGATGATGTCGTCGCCGAGCAATTGCGCGAAGCAGGCGTAGCCCCAATCGTTCATGTGCAGGCCGTCGGCGATCACGAAACCTTCGATCGGGATCGCCTGCTTTTCGTGCCAGTCGCGCATCACCTCGAAGCGCGGGAAGATGCCGACGTGGCGCAGCTCGGCGACCTTGCCGAGCAACTTCACCATCTTGCCGGCGCTTTCCTGCTTGGCGGTGACGGCCGGCGAGTACTGCGGATCGACCAGCACGAGATCGGCGCCCGCCGCCTGAATGCGCACGATGCCCTCCTCCACCGTCTTGGCGGTCTCGGCCGGATCGAGGTTGCGCAACACCGCGTTAGTTCCGACCTGCCAGATCACCAGATCCGGATGCATGTCGATGACTTCGCTCTGCAGTCGCTTCATCATCTCCGGTGCGTCATCACCGCCATGGCCGCGATTGATCACGGTGATGTCGGCGCTCGGATATTGCTGGCGCAGTTGCGCCGCAAGGCGGTTCGGATAGGTGAACTCCGGCGACGTCGAGCCGTAGCCTTGGGTCGACGACGAGCCGAACGCAACGATCACCACCGGCTGGCCGGTAGCGAGCTTGGCCGCGACATGCGGCAGCGAGCCCATCGATTTGGCGCCGCCCTTCGGCGGCAGGCAGGGAACGCGGCTGAAAATGTCGCCGGCCGACTTTGCGACCGCCTTCACCTTGTCGATCGCTCTGCCGGTGAGGCTCTTTTGTTGCGCGGGCGTTTGCGCTGCAGGATTGGCCTGATCGGTGGCGGCCACATTGCCGCCGGTTGCGGCGGTGGTGGTGGTCTGTGGCGGAGCCGTTTTGGTGCCCTCAGACTTGGCCGCCTCGTGTTTGGCGGCGTCCGATTTGGCGGCGTCGGAAAGCGCCGCCTGCTGGGCAATCTGCGCGTGGGCACACGGCACCGATGCCGGCACCAGCGCCAGCAAGGCCGCGACGGCGGCTACGGTCAGCGATGCATTTCGGTAAAAAGGGTAGTGAGAACTCATTAACGCTGGTTCCTCAATTCTGCTGCGCCGGATTGAGATGGGCCGCATCGATTACAAATGTCGCCAGCGCGCGGCCAAGGCAATCGTGAACGCGTTTGGCGAGATCAGTGCCATGCGAGGTGCTGAACAGGTCGAAATCTCCGGAATCGTTCCAGTGGTGCATCATGGCGAAGCGGTCGAACAAGGGAATGTCGTGCTGCTGTGCCACCACGCGCATACTATCTAGGTATGGCGGCGCGGAAATCATCGTCTCCGTGCGCGGGCTGTATTGCAGATTGATCAAAACCACATCCGTTCCTGCGTTTTGCAACGCAACAACCCCTTGGTCGAGCGCACTCCGAAAGTCGTCAGGATCGATGGATCGCATAGCATCGACGGTTCCGGTCTGCCAGATGACCAAAGTAGGATTTTTTGCCTCCACAAGCTTAACGAGGGTGGCGGCCGCTTCCTCGGCGGTTTTCGCGGTCTGTAGTTCTACGGATAGGCTGATCGGGACCGATGGCAGCTTTTCCTTCAGCATCGCCTGCAACCTGGCGGGGTAGGCGCTGGCCTCCGACGAAGCGATGCTGGACGAGCGGCTGCCGACCACCAGGATGCTTAGCGGCTTGCCGCTGTTAACGGCTTCGGCGACTTTCGGAAGCGAGCTTTCGCTCGATAGCAGATAGGCCGGGACCTCGCAGTTCGGAGGAGCATCCTCGGCACGCGCGGATCCCGCGGTCAAACAACCGGCGAGCAGCATCAGGCCTAGCCGGGCCCCGAAATCGGACCTCATGCGCCCCCTCCCGCCATATCGGCGTTGCCTCCGGTGCCTTTTGTTTTCGACGCACCCTTGTCGGCGGAGTGTTTGTACCACGAAATCAGCCACGCCATTCCGCTCATAATGAGGATTCCGCAGATGCTGACCAGAGCGTGCAATGCAGCACCGCCGGAAACTTCGGCGAGGACGAAATGCCCCGCGAACGCCAGGAATACGCCGAGGCAGAATATCTCAAGCGAGTGCTGGCCGCACAGGATCAATGGTCGCAGCCAGGGCGACTTTAGTCCTGACCAGTCCTTGGGCAGGAAGCGTGCGGTGATGAGCGCCAGCGCCAGGAAGTGCGCAAAGCGCAGCACGTCGAGATCGGTCTTGTCGATCGGATACATCCATTCTTCGACGCGGTGCGGCAGCATATGACCGAGTTGCGGCACGTGCCAGGTCAGCGTGACGTACAGCGCGGCGACCAGATAGACGATTGAAATCCACATCGTGACCGGCGACGACAGTATCCGCGACATCCGCCGCGCCCCGCCCATCGCGCACCAGGCGCCGAACACGAACAGCAATTGCCAGGCGAACGGATTGAAGAACCAAACACCGTTCGGATAGGCCGTCAGATAGAGATCGTAATGCCAGGTCAGCGCATAGAGCCCGGCCGAGAGCGCCAGCGTGACGTCGGCTTTCCACTTCATCAGCCACAGGATCAGCGGCAGGAACAGCATCAGCACGATGTAGAGCGGCAGCACGTCCATGTTGACGGGGCGGAATCTCAGCAGCAACGCCTGGACGATGGTGACATCCGGCTGCTTGAGAAAATCCATGATGCCCATCTCTTCGGTGTAGAGCGGATTCTCGAAAGAGGTGGCGACGTAGGAAATCTCCGCGAGGAAGATCGTGAACAGGAACACATGCGCGACATAGATCTGCCAGACCCGCCGCAGGATCCGCGCGGTCGCCACCACAAAGCCCGCCTGCAGCATCGCGCGGCCATAGACGAAGGCGGCGGTGTAGCCGGAGATGAAGATGAAGATTTCGGTGGCGTCGGAAAATCCGTAATTGCGGATCGTGAACCAGGTCAGGATGCTGGGCGGCAGATGGTCAATGAAGATCAGCCACAGCGCGAGCCCGCGAAACAGATCGAGCCTCAATTCGCGCTCGCCGGCCACGGGCAGCGTAATCGCCGGCGCGGCAGCCGCAACCGCATCGTCCTTCGCGAGCGCGGCTGCGTCCGCGACCGGCGGTCCGGCAATTTGATCGGCAATCGACGTCATCAGGTACCGTTTTGGACAGGCGGATTTTCGCCAGCACACGTCTGGAAAGATAATATCGGCCCGCAACTTGCAAACAAGATACCGGGATTATGGCGCGCGGGTGCGCTTTAGGATGGAACTATGTTGAAAGCGCGATGGAAAATGACACCGGCGCGGGGTTTTGCAGGCCGCTGCGGCGATTGGTTCCATCCGATTCTTTCGCTATGATAGAGCCCAGGATTAAAGAAGATCGCCCGCATGTACCGCGCCGTCACCCGCCAGATCGAAGTCACCGTCGAGCCGAACTTCCTGCCGGAACGCTCGTCGATCGATCGGGGGCAGTATTTCTGGTCCTACACCATCGTCATCACCAATTCCGGCACCGAGACGGTGCAGTTGCGGACCCGGCACTGGATCATCACCGACGCCACCGGCCGCAAGCAGGAAGTCCGCGGCGAGGGCGTGGTCGGCGAGCAGCCGGTGCTGGCGCCCGGCGAGCGCTTCGAATACACCTCTGGCGTGCCGCTGCCGACCGCCTCGGGCATCATGGCCGGCCGCTACCAAATGGTCAGCGAAAGCGGCGAACGGTTCGAGATCGACGTGCCGACGTTTTCGCTGGATAGTCCGGACGGGAAGCGGGTGTTGAACTAGGGCGCATGAGTTGCGCACGATGCGGCTCGCCCAACACGTCGTCCCGGCTCAAGGCCGGGACGACTTGGAGTATTTTGTGCGGCTTCGGTGGGCAAAGGCGCTCTTGCGCCGTGCCCACCATCTATCGGCACACCGTCTTCGTGATTGGTGGGCACGCTTCGCTTTGCCCAACCTACGGTTCTCGCCGCGCATTCCTAGGATTTTAATCCATCAACTCCCCCGGGCAATTTTCGTCAGGATTGCCGGGCAAAAAGCGTGTTAGATTCCGCGCGGTCATTACGAGCCGTGTATAGCTTATCCGTCCGCCGACTGAGAGCTGGTCATGCACCGATGAGCGACATCCCTTTCGAGACGGCGCTGGGCGAACGCGTCGAGGACATGCTCGACGCCTGCACCCGATGCGGCAAGTGCGTCGAGGTCTGTCCAGGCGTGAAGCCCGCCGGTATCTCGCACACGCGGCCCGAGGACATCATCGGCGGCATACTCGACCTTGTGCGTACCGGCGACGGTCCCGAGGCGTCACGCAAATGGGCGGCGTCCTGCATGCTGAGCGGGGAATGCATCAAGGCGTGCGACTACGGCGTCAACCCGCGTTTTCTGCTCGCGATGGCGCGCCTCGGCATCGCCAAGACCGACAATGAACTTCCTGAACGGCGCCGACAGGGGGTAGAGAGATATCGTGACGTCAGCCGCGATGTGACGATGCTCTCGCGTTTGCAGCTCGATACGGAGGTTCTGGAGCGGCTGGGTCAGAAGTCGGCATCGGTATCGACGCCCGCCGAGACGCCGGATTTCGTGTTTTACACCGGCTGCAACGTGCTCAAGACGCCGCACATCGCGCTGCTTGCGCTCGATATCATGGATGCGCTCGGCATCACCTACCAGGTGATGGGCGGACCCAGCCATTGTTGCGGCATCTCGCAGCTGCGCGCCGGCGACGTCGAAATGTCCGGGCGCATGGGCGCGAACACGATCGAGAAATTGTCGCACTCCAGGTCCGGTCAGGTGATCTCCTGGTGTCCGAGCTGTTACGTCCAGTTCACGGAAACGACGTTGCCGACGATCGAACGCCAGGGCGGCTCGCGTCCGTTCGAGATGACGCCGTTCATGCGATTCCTCGACGGCCGGCTCGCCGAGTTGAAGCCGCATTTGCAGCGACGGGTCGAAATGCGGGTTGCGTTACACCGGCATCCCGGCGTGGCCGGCGTCATGGAAGCCGCCGCTGAAATCCTGAACGCAATCCCCGGCGTTGAGCTCGTTGACCTGAAGCAGCCGGCGGTCGGCCTGCAGAGCGTCAATGTCGGCGTGTTGCCCGCGTTCAAACGCGAGCTGCAGCTTGGCGAGCTCCAGGCGGCGCGCGACGCGGGCGTCGATGCACTGGTTGCAGTCTATCACTCCGATCATCGCGAGCTGTGCGCGCACGAACGCGACTGGCCGTTCCGTATCATCAACATCCTTGAGGTGGTCGGCGAGAGCATGGGGTTGCATCGGCATGACCGCTACAAGCAGCTCAAGATCACGCAGGATGCCGACCAGATCGTCGCGGAATGCAGCGATCAGATCGCAAAGCACTCACCCGACCCCGGCATCGCCCGCAACGTCATCGTCAAGGGGCTGCTTGGCGACCAGCCGCTTGCCCTGCGAGCGACGTAACGTCGCCTGTATCGCCTACTCCACCCCCGCCTCATCCGGCGTGAACTGATACACCGACGAGCAGAATTCGCAGGTCACCACCACCTTGCCGTCCTTGACCATGTCGGCGCGGTCCTGCGGGGCAAAGCTTTTCAGCATCGACGACACCGCATCGCGCGAGCAGGAGCATTGCGCGCGTAACGGAAGAGGCGCGAAGACGCGGACGCCGCGTTCGTGGAACAGGCGATACAGCAAGCGCTCACCCGACAGATCGGGATCGATCAGTTCGACGTCCTCGACGGTTGCGATTAGCGACTGGCCCTCGACCCAGGCGTCGTCTTCCTTGACCTCATGCGTGGCCGCGCCTTCCGGCGCGTTGCCGGGATGCAGATCGGCCTGCCGCGCGCGCTCCGGTGCCTTCGGCAAAAATTGCAGCAAAATGCCGCCGGCGCGCCAGCGGTGCTTTGGGCCGTCGCCGCCGCCGCGCCATTCCTCGCCGACCGCAAGTCGCACCCTGGTCGGAATTTGTTCCGAGCGCAAAAAATATTCATGCGCGGCGTCCTCGAGGCCGCCGCCATCGAGCGCCACGAGGCCCTGATAGCGGCTCATGTCCGGGCCCTGATCGATGGTCATGGCGAGATGGCCCTTGCCGAGCAACTGACCTGATGTCAGCCCTTCCTTCAGCCGCATGGCGTCGTAGCGCGCATAGGCGCGCAGCCGATCGGGCGCCTGGAAATCCACGATCAAAAACGACACCGGCCCGTCAGTCTGGGTCTGCAGGATAAAGCGGCCGTCGAATTTCAGCGACGAGCCGAGCAACGTCGTCAGCACGATCGCTTCGCCAAGCAGCTTGCAGACCGCCGGCGGATAATCGTGCCTGGTCAGGATGTCGTCGAGCGCGGGGCCAAGCCGGGTCAGCCGTCCACGCAGATCGAGCGTATCGACCTCGAAGGGCAGCACTGCGTCGTCGACGGGAACCGACGAAGGCGCCCGAATGGGCGCCTCGGCCGTGATTCTGGTGTCTGATGATTCTGAGTCCATGGCGCTTTATCTGGGGTCACTCGGTCGAAATCGAAACCCCCTCGATCCTATGTTCTGCGTCATGGCCGGACTTGTTCCGGCCATCCACGTCTTTCTCGATCGCAGCACCGATAGACGTGGATGCCCGGGTCAAGCCCGGGCATGACGGGTGAAAATCTGTCGACGCCTTAGCGAACGCTGCCGCTACGCCACCGCGTCAAAGCACCAGGCCAGAATGCCCTTTTGCGCGTGCAGGCGGTTTTCGGCCTCGTCGAACACGACCGACTGCGGGCCGTCGATCACCTCGTCGGTGACCTCCTCGCCGCGATGGGCGGGCAGGCAGTGCATGAACAGCGCGTCCTTGTTGGCCAGCGACATCAGCTTTGCATTCACCTGATAGGGTTTCAGCACATTGTGGCGGTGCTCGCCGTCCTTGTCGCCCATCGACACCCAGGTGTCGGTGACGACGCAATCGGCGCCGCGCACGGCGGCTTCTGGATCGTTGCCGAGCACGATCGGGGCTTGCGTTGCCTTGATCCAGTCCTTCATCGCCTTGTTCGGCGCAAGCTGCGGCGGGGTGGCGACCTTCAGATTGAACTTGAAGCGCTCGGCCGCATGCGCCCATGACGCCAGCACGTTGTTGTCGTCGCCGGTCCAGGCCACGCTGCGGCCCTTGATCGGCCCGCGATGCTCCTCGAAGGTCATCAGGTCCGCCATCACCTGGCAGGGATGCGAGCGCCGCGTCAGTCCGTTGATCACGGGCACGGTGGCGTGCGCGGCGAGCTCCAGCAGCGCGTCGTGGTTGAGGATGCGGATCATGATCGCATCGACATAGCGCGACAGCACGCGCGCGGTATCGGCGATGGTCTCGCCGCGGCCGAGCTGCATTTCGGCACCCGTGAGCATGATCGCTTCACCGCCGAGCTGGCGCATGCCGACGTCGAACGATACCCGCGTGCGCGTCGAGGGCCGCTCGAAGATCATTGCCAGCGTCTTGCCTTCGAGCGGCTTGTTCGGCTTCTCATGCGCTTTCAGCTTCGCCTTCATGGCGGCGCCGGCGGCCAGCATGTTCTGCAACTCCGCGAGCGGCAGCTCGTTGATGTCGAGGAAGTGACGGACGGCCTTGCTCATCACCCCGCCGCCTTCTTCAACTGGCCGCCGGATAGCGCCGTGCAGGCGCGCTCGAGGCTGGCAACGGATTGCTCGATCTCGGACTCGGAGACGATCAGGGGCGCCAGGAAGCGCACCACATTGTCGCCGGCGCCGACGGTCAGCAGCTTCTGGTCGCGCAACGCATTGACGAGATCGCCCGACGGCACCACGGCCTTGACGCCGACCAAAAGGCCTTCGCCGCGCACTTCCGACAGCACTTGGGGATAGCGATCGACCACGGAAGCCAGCTTCTGTTTCAACAGCAGCGACATCTTCTGCACATGGTCGAAGAAGCCGGGCTTCAACATCACGTCGAGCACCGCGTTGGCGGCCGCGACCGCCAGCGGATTGCCGCCGAAGGTCGAGCCGTGCGAGCCCGGCGTCATGCCGGACGCAGCCTCAGCGGTGGCGAGACACGCGCCGATCGGAAAGCCGCCGCCGAGCGCCTTCGCCAGCGACATCACATCCGGCGTGACGCCGAGGCGCTTATAGGCGAAGAGATCGCCGGTGCGGCCCATGCCGGTCTGCACCTCGTCGAATACCAACAGCAGGCCCTTGTCGTCGCAGAGCTGACGCAGCGCCTTGAAGAACGCGTGCGGCGCGGTGCGCACGCCGCCCTCGCCCTGCACCGGCTCGATCAGAATGGCCGCGGTGTTTGGGCCGATCGCCTTCTTCACGGCTTCGAGATCGCCGTGCGGGACCTGGTCGAAACCGTCCAGCGGCGGACCGAAGCCTTCGAGATATTTGGCGGAGCCGGTCGCAGCGAGCGTGCCGAGCGTGCGGCCGTGGAACGCGCCCTCGAAGGTGACGAGGCGGTAGCGCTCGGGATGGCCTTTTGCGGCATGATAGCGGCGCGCGACCTTGATCGCGCATTCCATCGCTTCGGCGCCGGAATTACAGAAGAACACGAAATCCGCAAAGCTTTGCTCGCACAGCCGTGCCGCGAGCTTGTCGCCGTCGGGCGATTTGAACAGGTTCGACATGTGCCAAAGTTTCGTCGCCTGCTCCTGCAGGGCCGCGACCAGATGCGGATGGCAATGACCGAGCGCATTCACCGCGACGCCGGAGGTGAAGTCGAGATAGCGCTCGCCATTGGTTGCGATAAGCCACGCGCCTTCGCCGCGCTCGAAGCCAAGATCGACCCTGGCGAAGACGGGAAGCAGATGCGACGTGGCGCTCTTGGTCATGGCAATCACTGATGGTTATGAGACAGTCACGATGCCTGCAGGGGCGCGGCAGCAGCCCGTCTTCCGAAAACAAAACGTGCCGCCTTTTCGGGCGGCACGTGGCAAACATTCTATGCTGGCGGCGGTAACTGTCAACACGCCACGAGACGTGCCTTCCTGCACTGCAAGAAAAGCGCAATCCGTAACATTCCGGGGCGGTGGAAAAACACGATTGCAATGCTTAAGTGTGGGAACATGTGGACGCACCGACGGGGACTCTTGCGCCAGAGTCCCGCCATATTGTAGCGTCTGAGCCGTCGGGTACGACATCTCGTGCGGCGGATCCGATCCTCTGAAGTCCCAGTGTTCTGCGTACACGTTCGGGCGCGCTCTCTGCGCCCGGCGAGGGCTAAGGGATTCTGTCCGCAGGGATATTTGAGACGATTGACATCGCCAGCGCTGCCCCAGGTTGGCCGGCGCGACGCGAAGGGAAGAATGCGATGACGGTATTGACCTGGTCCGACGATCGCGTCGAGCAACTGAAGAAGCTCTGGGAGTCCGGCCTATCGGCCAGCCAGATCGCCGCGGAGCTCGGAAATGTGACGCGAAATGCGGTGATCGGCAAAGTGCACCGGCTGGGGCTTTCCGGCCGTGCCAAGAGCCCTTCCTCGGCCGCCCCGCGGCAGCGCAAGGCCCGCCCCGCCCAGCCGATGATGCGGGTTTCGCGGCCGGTGTCGCGCGGCAACACCGCGCTGGCCCATGCCTTTGACGTGGAGATGGAGCCCGATCCGGTCGCCTACGACAATGTGGTGCCGATGAGCCAGCGGCTGTCGCTGCTCGAGCTCAACGAGGCTACGTGCCACTGGCCGATCGGCGATCCCTCGAGCAACGACTTCTTCTTCTGCGGCGGCAAGGCGCTCGCCAGCCTGCCCTATTGCGCGCACCACTCGCGCGTCGCCTATCAGCCGACCGCCGATCGCCGCCGCCAGCCGCCGAAGCCGACCCGGTAGTTGCCGTCACTGTGAGGAGCCAACGGGTCGCGCGAATGCGCGCCCGATGACAGGCTCCGCGACGAAGCAATGCATACTTGCTTTGTCGCACCATGGATTGCTTCGCTTCGCTCGCAATGACGATGTCGTCCCGGCGAACGCCAGGCGAACGCCGGGACCCATAACCACAAACGTTCGTGGTTAGACTTCGCTGGTGCGCCAGCTCTTTTCAACAATCAGCAGCGGTGGTTATGGGTCCCGGCTCTGGGCCGGGACGACGGCGGAGATTTACTCCACCTTCGCAAAGCGATCGTCGAGCGCGTAGCCGGCGCCGCGGACGGTGCGGATCGGGTCCTGCTCGCGGCCGGGGTTGAGCAGTTTGCGCAGGCGGCCGATATGCACGTCGACGGTGCGCTCGTCGATATAGATGTCGCGGCCCCAGACGCTGTCGAGCAGCTGCTCGCGGCTGAAGACGCGGCCGGGATGTTCGAGGAAGAACTCCAGCAGGCGATATTCAGTCGGGCCGAGATCGATCGGACGGCCCGAGCGGGCGACCCGGCGCTTCTCGCGATCGAGTTCGATGTCGCCATAGGTCAGCACGGTGGCGAGCCGCTCCGGGCTCGCCCGCCGCAACAGGCCTTTCACCCGCGCCAGCAGTTCCGGCACCGAAAAGGGTTTTACGATGTAATCGTCGGCGCCGGTCGCCAACCCCCGCACCCGCTCGCTTTCCTCGCCGCGCGCGGTCAGCATGATGATCGGCAGCTGCTTGGTCTCGGGCCGCGCGCGCAGGCGGCGGCACAGCTCGATGCCGGACAGTCCCGGCAGCATCCAGTCGAGCACGATCAGATCGGGCACGCGCTCCTTCAGCCGTGTGTCGGCGTCGTCACCACGGCCGACGGTTTCGACGTCGTAGCCTTCAGCATCGAGGTTGTAGCGCAGCAGCGTCGTCAGCGCTTCCTCGTCTTCGACCACCAGAATGCGGGCGCTCATCAGTGTAAGCCTCTCTTGGTGTTATTTTCACGCATTTTCTTCACGCGAACCGGTCTCCACTTCGCTCGAAAACGCTACGCTCTAGTTTCCGGGTACCGTCGTGGCGAACGTCGTCATGTCGCCCTTCGGACGCTTGTCCATGATCTGCTGGCCCTCGATCATGTAGAACACGGTTTCGGCGATATTGGTGGCGTGGTCGCCGATCCGTTCGATGTTCTTGGCGCAGAACATCAGGTGAATACAGAACGAGATGTTGCGCGGATCTTCCATCATGTAGGTCAGAAGCTCGCGGAACAGCGAGGTGCAGATGGCGTCGACTTCCTCGTCGCCCTTCCACACCGCCATCGCCGCCGGCAGGTCGTGCGCCGCATACGCATCGAGCACCGACTTGACCTGCGACTGCACCAGGTCGGTCATGTGCTCGAGGCCGCGGATCAGTTTCAGCGGATGAAAATCGTTCTCCAGCGCCGCGACCCGCTTGCCCATGTTCTTGGCGAGGTCGCCGATCCGCTCCAGATCTGTGGCCACCCGCATCGCGCCGACGATTTCGCGCAAATCGATCGCCATCGGCTGGCGCCGCGCGATCGTCAGCACCGCGCGCTCCTCGATCACGCGCTGCAGATTGTCGATTTCGGCATCGGCGGCGACCACGCGCTTGCCGAGCGCGATATCGCGGCGCACCAGCGCGTCGACGGATTCGGTGATCATGCGCTCGGTGAGGCCGCCCATCTCGGCGACCAGCCGGGTCAATTCCTGCAGATCGCTGTCGAACGCCTTGGCGGTATGTTCAGCCATATCTTGTCTCCTCAGCCGAACCGGCCGGTGATGTAGTCCTGGGTGCGTCGATCGCTCGGCGAGGTGAAAATCTTGTTGGTGTCGTCGAACTCGATCAACTCACCAAGATACATGAAGGCGGTCTTGTCCGAGACGCGCGCCGCCTGCTGCATATTATGGGTAACGATGGCGATGGTGTAGTCCTCCGCCAGTTCCTGGATCAATTCCTCCACCTTGGCGGTCGAGATCGGGTCCAGCGCCGAGCAGGGCTCGTCGAACAGGATCACCTCGGGCCGCACCGCCACGGTGCGGGCGATGCACAGCCGCTGCTGCTGGCCGCCGGAGAGCGAGAGGCCCGAGGCGTTCAGCTTGTCCTTGACCTCGCTCCACAGCGCGCCGCCACGCAACGCCTTTTCGACCCGGCCGTCCATCTCGGATTTGGAGATCTTCTCATAGAGGCGGATGCCGAAGGCGATGTTCTCGTAGATCGTCATCGGAAACGGCGTCGGCTTCTGGAACACCATGCCGACCCTGGCCCGCAGCAGGTTGAGATCGAGCTTGGGGTCGAGGATGTTGGTCTGGTCGAGCATCAATTGACCGGTCGCGCGCTGGCCGGGATAGAGATCGTACATCCGGTTGAAGATGCGCAGCAGGGTCGATTTGCCGCAGCCGGACGGCCCGATGAAGGCGGTGACGCGGTGGGTGCCGAGCGCGAGGTTGATGTTCTTCAGCGCGTGGTGCTCGCCGTAGTAAAAATTCAGGCCCCGCGCGGTGACCTTGGCCGGTGCGTCCGGCAATGCCACCGAAGGAACGGATCCGCTCGCGCTGCTCACCGATACAGAAAGATCGTTCATTTTGCGGTCCTCTCGGCGCCCAGGATGCGCGCGCCAATGTTCAGCGCGAGCACGGTCAAGGTGATGAGCAAGGCCCCGCTCCAGGCCAGCTGCTTCCAGTAGGCGTAGGGGCTTTGCACGAAATTGTTGATGGTGACCGGCAGGTTCGCCATCGTCTTCGTCAGGTTGAGGCTGAAGAACTGGTTGGACAGCGCGGTGAACAACAGCGGCGCGGTTTCACCGGCGACACGCGCGGTCGCCAGCAGCACGCCGGTGATCAGGCCCGACCGCGCGGCGCGATAGGCGATGCGCTTGATCACGAGCGACCGCGGCAGGCCGAGCGCGGACGCCGCTTCGCGCAGCGGATTGGGCACCAGCACCAGCATGTCCTCGGTGGTGCGCACCACGACGGGGATCACGATCACGGCCAGCGCGAGGCAGCCGGCAAAGGCCGAAAACCCGCCCATCGGCACCACGACGGCGCCGTAGACGAACAGGCCGATGATGATCGACGGCGCGCTGAGCAGGATGTCATTGATGAAGCGGATCACCGAGGTCAGGCGATCGTTCCGGCCGTATTCGGCGAGATAGGTGCCGGCGAAAAGACCCAGCGGCGCGCCGACGCCGACGCCGATCACGGTCATGATGATCGAGCCGACAATGGCGTTGCGCAGCCCGCCATCGGTCGACCCCGGCGGCGGCGTATCCTGGGCGAACACGGCGAGATTGATGCCGGCGAGGCCGTTGTAGAGCAGCGTGAACAATATCAGCGCCAGCCACGTCACGCCGAACAAGGCGGCGCCGACGCACAGGGCGCGGATGACGATGTCGTAGCGGCGGCGTGAGGCGTAAATCGGGTTCATGGCCTAATTCCCCGCCTTCTTTTGCAGCCGCATCAGCATCAGCCGGGCGGCGGCGAGAACGAAGAAGGTCAGGACGAACAGCAACAGCCCGAGCAGGATCAGGCCCGACTGGTGCAGGCCGTCGCTTTCGGCGAATTCGGAGGCGATCGCCGCCGAGATCGTGGTGCCAGGCGCGAAGATCGAGCCCGAGATGCGGAACGAATTGCCGATGATGAAGGTCACCGCCATGGTTTCGCCGAGCGCGCGGCCGAGCGCCAGCATGATGCCGCCGATGACGCCGACGCGGGTATAGGGAATGACGACGTTGCGGACCACTTCCCAGGTGGTGCAGCCGACGCCATAGGCGGCTTCCTTCAGCACCGGCGGCACCGTCTTGAAGACGTCGACCGAGATCGAGGTAATGAAGGGCAGCACCATGATCGCGAGAATGAGCGCGGCGTTGAACAGGCTGAGATAGGACGGGGGACCCGCGAAGATCGCACCGAGCACCGGGACGCCGTCGAATATGTTGATCATGAACGGCTGGAACGTGTTGGCCAGGAACGGCCCGAGCACGAAAAAGCCCCACATGCCGTAGATGATCGAGGGAATGCCGGCGAGCAATTCGATGGCCAGGCCAATCGGACGGCGCAGCCACAGCGGACAGATCTCGGTCAGGAAGATCGCAATGCCGAGACCGACCGGAATGGCGATCATCATCGCAATGACGGAGGTGACCAGGGTGCCGTACATCGGGCCGAGCGCGCCGAGCACCGGTGGATCGGCGGACGGCGCCCAGCGCTGCGTCCACAGGAATGCAAAGCCGTATTCCCTCATCGCCGGCCAGGCGCCGACGATCAGCGAAAGAATGATGCCGCCGAGGATGAGCAGTACCGAGATCGCGCAGGCCCGGGTGATCCAGTAGAAGGTGACGTCACCGAGCTTGAAAGCGCTGAGTGCCTTGGCACGATCGTAAGGTCCGGCAGCTTCCATTGCGTCGCTCTGAACGGCCATGTCCGCCACGCCAATCCCCTGTCTAGTTCAAAGCCACTCAAATCGCCACGCCCCGAAGCGATTTTACTCACGATTTACCGGCGTCATTCTCCGATGTGCGATTGCACATCGCAGACGGTCCGGAGGACCAGACCTCAGATGCGCAATTGGGCATCGGGGAATCCCTGGATTCCGGCTTCGCTCGTTGCACTCGCGCCCCGGAATGACGGGGCGCGAGATTTGTTGCAGACCAGTCTCAGCTCTTGATGTCGGCCGACCAGGTCTTTTCGATCAGCTTGACCACCGATTCCGGCATCGGGATGTAGTCGAGCTCTTCGGCCATCTTGCCGCCCTTCTGGAACGACCATTTAAAGAACTTGATGGCTTCCTGGGAGGCCGCCTTGTCGGTCGCATCCTTGTGCATCAGGATGAAGGTCGACGCGGTGACCGGCCACGACTTCTCGCCGGGCTGATCGGTGAGGATCACGTAATAGCCGGGAGCCTTCGCCCAGTCGGCGTTGGAGGCGGCCGCCTGGAAGGCCTCGACGGTCGGCTGCACGGTCTTGCCGGCCTTGTTGACCATCGCGGTGTAGGTCAGCTTGTTCTGCTTGGCATAGGCGTACTCGACATAACCGATCGAGTTCTTGGTCTGGCCGATATTGCCGGACACGCCTTCGTTGCCCTTGGCGCCGACGCCGGTCGGCCATTCAACCGCAGTGCCGGAACCAACCTTGGTCTTCCAGTCCGCGCTCACCTTCGAGAGATAGTCGGTGAAGTTGAAGGTGGTTCCCGAACCATCGGAGCGGCGCACCACGGTGATGGCGTCCGAGGGCAGCTTCAGCTTCGGATTGAGCTTGGCAATCGCCGGATCATTCCATTTGGTGATCTTGCCGAGATAGATATTGGCGAGCGTTTCGCCATCGAAAACCATCTCGCCGGCCTTCACGCCCTCGAGATTGACCACGGGGACGATCGCGCCCATGACCATCGGCCACTGAACGAGGCCATCCTTGTCGAGCTGCTCGACCTTCAGCGGCATGTCGGTGGCGCCGAACGTCACGGTCTTGGCCTGAATCTGCTTGATGCCGCCGCCGGAGCCGATCGACTGGTAGTTCAGACCGTTGCCGGTCTCCTTTTTGTAGGCGTCGGCCCATTTCGAATAGATCGGGAACGGGAACGTGGCGCCCGCACCAGTGATATCGGCAGCCATCGCCGACGTCGAAGCGGCGACCAAGCCGGCAGCGACGATTGTCTTGAGGAAATTCATGGTTGGTCTCCATTGGTGAGCGAAGCGCCATCCGCGCCCGAGCGCGCTCACGCCGGTCCGTTTAGGAGCGGTCGATAGAGCTTTTACGAAGGTTCGATGACAGTTGGATGACAAAGCCAAGCGATTGAAATCGCTTGGATTTAGACCGATGCCGGCGGCTTCGCCTGGGGAAAACAGGCGGTAAAAGTCGCACCATTTTTCGGCACGCTTTCGATCAAAAGCCGGCCGCGATGACGGTTAAGAATATGTTTCACCAGCGATAATCCGAGCCCGGTTCCACCCTGGGCACGGCTGTCGCCGACGTCCACCCGGTAGAAGCGTTCGGTCAGCCGCGGCAGATGTTCCGGCGCGATGCCGGGGCCGAAATCGCGCACCAGCACGCGAATTTCCGGGGTACCGTCGGTGGACGCCGCCTGGACCAGCGAGACGGTCACCTTGCCGCCGGACGCGCCATATTTGAGCGCGTTCTCGATCAGGTTCTCGAACAGCCGCAACAGCTCCTCGCGGTCGCCCGCGATCGTCACCGGCATCTCCGGCAGGTCGATCTCGATTGCGACCTGGCGCTCGCGCGCCAGCGGTTCCAGCCCGTCGGCGACCTGGCGGATGATCGGGACGATATCGATCGAGGTGTCGGGACGGACATGGGCTGACAGTTCCACCCGCGACAGCGACAGCAGATCGTCGATCAGCCGCGCCATTCGCGTCGCCTGGGTATGCATGATGCCGAGGAAGCGCTCGCGCGCCCGCGCATCGTCCTTGGCCGGCCCCTGCAGCGTATCGATGAAACCCGACAGCGCCGCCAGCGGCGTGCGCAATTCGTGACTGGCATTGGCGACGAAGTCGGCGCGCATTTCCTCGACCCGGCGCAGCGGCGTCTGGTCGTGGAACGTCATCAGCATGCACTTTTCGGTGCCGCCGAACAGCGTCGGCACCGGCACCGGCGTGACGATCAATTCCATCCAGCGATCGACCGGCACGTGGTCGAGATAGGTCGCGCGACGCGGCTCGGTGGTCGTGATCGCCTCGCGCAGCGCGGTGATGATCTCGGGCGAGCGCAGCGCGAACTGGGCAAGCTCGTTGCGGCGCAGCGCCGGCGCGAGCTGGGCAGCGGCGGCATTGAGATGGATGACGCGGCCGGCGCGGTCGAGCAGCACCGCCGGATCCGGCATGCCGGCCACGACCGCGCTGACCGCGGCGGCCTCGACCGGATTGACGCCGCGGACATCCTCGCGCGAGGTGGCCGCATCATGCAGCCGCCAAGGCACCAGCGCGGCGGCGGCGATGCAGACGAAAACCGCGACGGCGCGAACCAGCGCCAATTCGCCGAAGGCGACCAGCACGGTAAGGGCGAGCCCCGCCGCGAGCAGGATAATGGCGGAGTGCCGCAGCCGGTCCGGCCACGGCGCAAAGAAGGAAGTCGAAGAGGAATCGTCTATCGCCATCGGGCCTTACTTCCCGTCATTTCTGACGCGTTCTCTACGCAGATAAGTCCACGCAATCTTAAGTCTACGCAATCTGCGAAAACCTGATTGCCATGCGAGCCGGCGCTCGCTCGAAAGCGCTTCGGGCCGCTTGTCAGGCGCCGGTGTCTCCACGCTCGCGCACATAGACGGCCTCACGTGGCGGCTGGGCGTCGGGGCCAGGCGTCAACTGGCGCAGGCGCTTGAGTCGCGCGCCCAGGATAACTTCCCGAAACGTCAACAAGATTACAGATATGACAAACGGCGCAATATAATAGAGCACGCGGAACAAAAGCATCCCGGCCAGCAGATCTTCCCGGTCCATCTGCCAGAGGCCGACCAGCATGGCGGCGTCGAACACCCCGAGCCCGCCGGGCGAATGGCTGGCGAAGCCCAACAGGGTCGCCGAGACGAAAATCACGGCGACGACGACAAAGCCGAGATTGGGCTCGTCCGGCACCAGCACATACATCGCCAGCGCGCAGAACCCGAGATCGACGATGCCGATGGCGATCTGCAGCAGCGTCAGCGGGCCGCCCGGCAGCGTCACCGTCCATGGCCCGCGACCGACCCGGCGGGGCTGGGTCCAGACCCAGACCACATAGGCCACCAGCGCCACGATGATCGCGAACGCCACCACGCGGTTGAGCCAGGGCGGAAGCTGATCGATGGAAGCGGCGGCCTCCGGGTGATAGGCAATGCCCATTCCCAACACCGCGGCATTGCCGAGCCAAAAGGTCAGCCCGGCCAGGAAGCATATCTTGGCGACGTCGATCGCGTTCAGCCCCCAGGCCGAATAGATCCGGTAGCGCACCGCGCCGCCGGTGAAGACGCTGGCGCCGACATTGTGCCCGATCGAATAGGAGGTGAAAGCAGCAAGCGCGTTGATGCGGTAGGGAATGTTGCCGTGGCCGATGGCGCGAACCGCGAACCAGTCATAGAATGTCAGGGTGAAATAGCCCGCCGCGACAAACAGCGCCGCCAGCCAGATCTGGCGCGGCTCGGTCGACCTGATGGCCTCGATCACCTCATTGGAGTCGATACCGCGGAGCATGTGGTAGAGCACATAGCAAGCGATGGCGATGACCGTGATGCTGACCACAACCCCCAGCTTGTGCAGGATTTGCTTCTGGCGCAGAAACGAGACCGCTCTGCGTATTGCTTCCAGCATCTAGACCTCGAATGGCGATCTCGCGACAACGGCTGCCGGGCGGACCCCGCCGACGCTACGCTGCTCCCTGCCCCCTCTGGTAGCGCGTTTTGAGCCGGAGTGGAATTCGCCTGACGACAAATAAAACACGCTTCTTCAACATATTAGGCGCAATTCGTGACAGCAGCCGCACAGTTTTGCTGCATTCCCGCGCCCTGAACAAGGTCGTAAAACACCGGAGCCACCGGCTTTGCGTGGGCAGGGCGCGCCGTCAGGCGGCGGATTTCGCATGCCGGCAATGCGGGCATCGTCCGGGTGGTCGACGAAATCGACGATGCGCCGACGGTCAGGGTCATGGCCAGATCTCAGCCCGCGGGCGCGCTGCGCGAAACCACCCGCTCGCGCAGCCACGTTCCCACCGCGCAGCCGCACAGGTAAAGCGCGAACATGATCAGGCCGAGGTCGAGCCAGTAGCCGAAGCGGCCGGGAACGATTCGCGCGAACGCTGCCGCAACCAGCGCCGCCGCCAGCACCGCAAGCCACTGCGCCAGCGTTTTCGAGACACCCTGGCCGCGCTGGACCACCGAAATCCAGCCCATCGCCAGACCGAGCAGCAGCGACGCCAGGAGCCAGCCCCAGTAGAATGTCGTCAGATAAACCATCGCTACCTCACCACGAAATCGATGCGGCGGTTTTGCGCCTTGCCTTCTTCGGTATCATTGCCGGCAACCGGTTGCGTGCTGCCATAGCCGACCGGCGTGAACCGGTCCGCGGGCAGGCCCGCCCTGATCAGATAATCGGTCACGGCCTGCGCGCGCTTTTCCGACAGCGTCCGGTTGGACGCTTCCTCGCCGTCGGTATCGGTATGTCCGGCGATCTCGATATTGGCCGTCGGACAACGCAAGGCCGTCTCGATCAGGCGGTCGAGCAGGCCGGCCGAATCCGCCACGATGTCGGCCTTGCCGGATTCGAACCGGATCCTGCCCCGGCCTAGCAATTCGGCAAATAATTGCTGACATACGGTCGCATCCACCGGCGCCGCCGCCGGCTTGACCGAGATTTCCGGCTTGTACTGCCATCCCGGCGGAAAGTCCTTGCCGAGACCGGCGCGGATCTGGTTGGCCGCCGCCTCGTAAAGCGCGTCGCCCGACAGCTTCACTTCGCGGTCGGAGACCACGAGCGTGCCGGTCGACAGCCGCGACAATGCGCCGAGCGCGGGCACCACCGCGTTGGCAAAGCCCGAGGGCGCACCGACGCTCGCCTTGAGATTGTCGACGACCTTTTCGCTGAAGAACTTGCGTTCCGCCGCCTGCACCAGCGCCGCATGGACATTGTTGTCGGGCACATAGCCGGTCAGCGTCAGCGTCACCGCGACCGGATCCTTGTAGGCCTGGAAGATGTAGGGCGGCGCCTTGATGTCGTTGGCCGCGACCGAGTAACCCTCGGGGAGATTTTTCAGCGCCGCCGCGATCGCTTCCCGTCCGCCAAGCTCGCGCGCCATGCCGGAAAGGCTGACCTTGGTATCCGACAGCGTGATCTTGCCGTCTTTCAGTTTGCCGATCTGGTCGAGCAGCAGCAACGCGGCATTGTCGAAACGCGGCGGCGCGCCGCGCGACAGATTCATCTGATCGACGACCTCGACACCGCCAAGACTGGCGCGCGCCGCCTCCACCAGCTTGCCCTTGCTTGCCGGCAACGGCGAACTGCCGCCGAGCCGCACCCGGACGACGTCGCGTTCCGCCGACCAGACGAACGGCTTGGCTTCGGGCACCAGGCGGGTTTCATCTTCGACCAGCCGAACGCCCGGTACAGCTTCCACCGACGCCACCGCGCTCTGACGGCCGTCTTCGGAGAACGCGTCGGCCGCAAACGTCACGTCGCGGCCGGCGACCGATATCCTCCGTTTGTCGAGGACGGTATCCTTCAGCGCCGCAGTCGAACGCTGGGCGAGATCAGCCTCCAGCGGTTCGGTGCTGGTCCAGGCGGCGATCGCCCAAAAGATGGCCAGCGGAATCACACCCGGCCACCATTTGCTACTCCACCTGAAAAGTCCGTGCATTCGATGTCCTGCTGGTCCGAAACCGAGAGAAAACAAACCCTTGCGAGGCTGTCAAACCCGAAATACCACAAAGGGGTAGGGGTGCGGATATTCTATCCGGCTAACCGTTTCTTCAGTGGTCTTTCGCTAATTTCGGCGAGCACTCCAACCCGGCCAGCCGCGCCCGATGAAATCGCTCCGCAACACCGTTATCCGCGCCGGGCTGGAAGCGCTTTACTTCTCAGGTGCGCATTACCTGCTGCGACCAATCTTCGCAGGCGTCGGCGCGATTTTCATGCTGCACCACGTCCGCCCCAGCGGCAGCGCCCAGTTCCTGCCCAACCGTCACCTCGAAGTCGAGCCCGCGTTCCTGCGCGCGATGCTGGCGCATCTTCGTCAGCTCGATATCGATATCGTCACCATGGACGAAGTGCATCAGCGGCTCTCCGAACGGAATTTCGCGCGGCGCTTTGCCTGTTTCACCCTCGACGACGGCTATCGCGACAACCGCGATTTCGCGCTTCCGGTGATGCGTGAATTTGACGCGCCCCTCACCGTCTATGTCGCCAGCGATTTCGCAGACGGCAGCGGCCGGCTGTGGTGGGTGGCGCTGGAACGGGTGATCGCCGGGGCGACCGCGATCGAGGCCCCGATCGGCGGGACCATCACCCGCTTCGATACCGCGACGCCGGCGGCCAAGCAGATCGCGTTCGACCTGCTGCATGACTGGCTGCGCGCGTTACCGGGAGAACATGATTTGCAGCGCGAGATTTCCGCGCTCTGCGCGCGGCATGGCGTCGACGAGACCACGATCGCTCGCGACCTGTGCATGTCGTGGGAGGAGTTGAAGGCATTCGCCGACGATCCGCTGGTCACCATCGGCGCGCATACCATCACGCATTGCAATCTGGCGCGGCAGTCGGAAGCGACCGCCGCTTTCGAGATCGACACCAGCCGCGCGCGGATCGAAGCGGCGCTGCAAAAGCCCGTGCTTCATTTCGCCTATCCCTACGGCGACCGGATCGCCGCCGGCCGGCGCGAATTTGCGCTGACGCGGGCATCCGGATTCAAGACCGCGGTGACGACACGGCCGGGCATGATCTTCCCGGAAAGCGCTGCGCACCTGACCGCGCTGCAGCGGGTCTCGCTCAATGGCAACTATCAGGACGCGCGCATCCTCCCGGTCCTGACCTCCGGCGCCGCGACCGCAGTGTGGAACGGCTTTCGCCGCATCGACGCGGCGTAAGACCGGGCTCGCCGCCTTTTCACTTCCCTTCCCCCTTGTCGGAGAAGGTGCCCACGCTATGCGTGGGCGGACGAGGGGTCCCTATCCGCGAAGACAGACCCTCACCCGGTGAGCCTTGATCCGAACGAACCGCCTCAAACAGGGCTAGTCGTAGAAGGAAGGCCTCATCTCTTGCTGCGGTGGCGCGGTTGCGCCCGCGGAAGCCCGCAGCAGGATCGTGCCGGCGAGGACGTGGAGGATCAAAAACCCGATCGCGACCGTCGCCAGCAGCGGGCTTTCGCTCACGGCGGGAAGCCGGTCCGACGATCCGGCCTGCAATCGCCTTTCATTGACCGACATTTTCACGACCTCCGCGCGGGGGCGATCAGATGCCGGTACTGCCGGATGATGCGCCGCGCCTGGAGCCGCCGTGACCTGTGCAGTGCGACAGCGATCGAGGCGAAGAGGCCTCTCAGCATTGACCCCGGGGACGAAAATGCCGGAGACCTCTGCAGACCTCCGACGCTACGATGATGCAAACGGAACTCGACTGTGGGATTCGACACAAGAACCTCGCTGAGCGCGTGAGAGCTTTTGGTTGCTCGGATTGCAACCGGAGGTATGCAACGAATAATTGCGTCAAACTTTGCGACAGCCTTTATTTGTCCTTGCCGTTTGCTTGACAGGCGCACCGGAACTTCCCTTCTCCCCTTGTGGGAGATGGCAAGAGCCGCTTCCTTGACTCATTGTATTCCCGCGCCCAAAACCGTCCGCAAATCAAGGGAGGCATCATGTTCAAGGATCTGTTTTCACTCAAAGGCCGCGTCGCACTGGTAACCGGGGGGTCGCGCGGCATCGGCAAGATGATCGCGGCGGGGTTTTTGGCGCAGGGCGCGGCGAAGGTCTACATCACCGCGCGCAAGGCCGGCCCTTGCGAGGCAACCGCGCAAGAACTTTCAGCTGCATATGACGGCGAATGCATCGCGCTGCCGATCGATATCTCGACAGTCGCGGGCTGCGACAAGCTTGCCGCCGAAATTATCAAACTTGAGCCGAAGCTCGATATTCTCGTCAACAATGCCGGTGCGGCCTGGGGCGCGGAATTCGACGAATTTCCCGAAAGCGGCTGGGACAAGGTGATGGACCTCAACGTCAAGTCGCTGTTCTTCCTGACCAAGGCGCTGGCGAAACCGCTGCGCGCGGCGGCAAGCCATGAACGGCCCGCCAAGGTTATCAATATCGCCTCGATCGACGGCATCTTCGTCAACCCGGGGGAAACCTATTCCTATGCCGCGAGCAAAGCTGCGGTGATCCACCTGACGCGGCGGATGGCAACCAAGCTGATCAAGGAGAACATCAATGTCACGGCGATCGCGCCGGGCGCGTTCAAGTCCGACATGAATCGCGCGGCGCGCGATCACGCCGACGAGGTGGCGCAGCGGGTGCCCGCCCGCCGCGTCGGAACCGATGAGGACATGGCAGGCGTCGCGATCTATCTGGCGTCGCGGGCGGGCGATTATGTGGTCGGCACCACCATCGCCGTCGATGGCGGCGTGGTTTACGCCAATGCCGGACTTGAGATCGCGGGGTAAGGGCGGACTAGCGCCGCGGTGGGCAGTGCGCTCCCTCGCCCCGCTCTTCGCGGGGAGAGGGCGTAGGCGGCCTACGGCCGCCGTCCTTGATATAAGAAGAACGCCGATGCGAAGCATCGGCTATGGTGAGGGGCTCTCTCCGCGCGTTGCGATCTATCGATCGACCGGTACCCCCTCACCCGGACTACTTCGCAGTCCGACCTCTCCCCGCAAGCGGGGAGAGGTAAGCAAGATCACGTCTCGATCTTCACATACTCGAAGTCGCCGGGCTTGTTGTCGATGCCGACCTTCGGCGGCGAGATCCAGGAGGCGTAGGTGCCCGCCTCGGTGACCGGCGACATCAGCGAGGCGATGAAGTCGCCGTCGTCGGATGACGGCAGCCATTCGCCCTTGCGCCGGTTCCAGGTGGCGTCATCGATCAGCACGCCCTCGGGCGTGGCGTTGATATCCCTGAACTCGCCGATCTGGCGATGGAACGCGACGTTCGGCAGCGTCAGCTTGAAATGATAGCCCGACGTCGTGATGATCTTGTTCCAGCGCAGCATGCCCTTGGCGCAATCCTGCGTGTAGTCGTCGCGCAGCCGCATGTTGAGCGCGGTCAGCGCCGGTTCGTCGACCCGCTTGATCTCGCCATTCACCAGCTTGAGCACCGGATAGGTGGCGTTCTTGAGCTGATGGTCGTCGTCGATCTGGGTTTCCTTGTAGCGGCCCTTGATGCCGGCGTTGAAAGCGTTCGCCGCATTGGTCGAGACTTCCGAACCGAACAGATCGAGCGACAGCGAATAATGCAGGTTCAGTTTCTTCTGGATGGTCGGCAGATCGATCACGCCGAGCGCCCGGACCTTTGCGATATCGGTGGGATCGCTGATGCCAGCGGCCTTCATCGCTTCACAGGTGCGCTGCACGACGCGGCTGATGCCGGTCTCGCCGACGAACATGTGATGCGCCTCTTCGGTCAGCATGAAGCGGCAGGTGCGCGACAACGGATCGAAGCCGGACTGCGCCAGTGAGTGCAGCTGCATCTTGCCGTCGCGGTCGGTGAAATAGGTGAACATGAAGAACGACAGCCAATCGGGCGTGGCCTCGTTGAAGGCGCCGAGCATGCGTGGGCTATCCGCATCGCCGGAGCGGCGGCGCAACAACTCATCGGCCTCCTCGCGGCCGTCGCGGCCGAAATATTTCTGCAGCAGATAGACCATCGCCCAGAGATGGCGGCCTTCCTCGACATTGACCTGGAACAGATTGCGCAGATCGTAGAGCGAAGGCGCGGTCTTGCCGAGATGGCGCTGCTGCTCGACCGAGGCGGGCTCGGTGTCGCCCTGGATCACGATCAGGCGGCGCAAGGTGGCGCGATGTTCGCCCGGGACTTCCTGCCAGGCCGGCTTGCCGTAATTTTCGCCGAAGGGAATCACGCGGTTCTCTTCCTGCGGCGCCAGCAGGATGCCCCAGCGATATTCCGGCATCTTGACGTAGTCGAACTTGGCCCAGCCGCGCGGATCGACCGAATAGGCGGTGCGCAGATAAACCAGCGACTGCTGAAAACCCTCCGGGCCCATGTCGCTCCACCAGTCCATGTAACCGGGGTGCCAGCCCTCCAGCGCTTTCAGCACCTGGCGATCCTCCGAGAGATTCACGTTGTTGGGAATCTTGGTCGAGTAATCGACGTTCATGAAGTTCATGGTGTGCTCCTTTGGTCGGTCTCGTGTCCCGGACGCGGTGCAGCGCGAAGCGGTGCGCCGCAGAGCCGGGACCTATTCAGTGGCGATGAGGGTCCCGGTTCTGCAGCGCGTCACTGACGTGCCGCGCAGCGCCCGGGACACGAAATCACACCCGCGTCATATCGAACTGCGCCTTCTGGCCGGTGCCGTAGCGGCGCAGCGCACCGTCTTCGCCGACGGCGTTGGGGCGCTGGAATATCCAGTTCTGCCACGCCGTCAGGCGCGAGAAGATCTTCGATTCCATCGTTTCCGGCCCGACGAAGCGCAAATTGGCTTCCATGCCGGTGAGACCGTCGGGCGAGAAGGAGGTGCGCTCCTCGAGGAACACCCGCACCTCGTCGTCCCAATCGATGTCGTCGAGCGCGAAGGTGACGAGGCCGAGTTCTTCGGCCTCCTCGGCATCGATCGCCTTGCCGATCGCGGCCTGCGCGCGGTCGATATCCGTTGGATCGGCCTGGAAACGCGATTGCAGGCGCGTCAGGCCGTGGCTCATCGGATACGGGCCGAAATTCATCGCGGTCAGCTCGATCGCGGGCGGCGCCTGATTGTCGCCCTGGCGCGAGCCGATCAGCATGTAGGAGCGGTCAGCGGCGAACACGAGTTCGGCCAGCGTGCCGACGAAGCACGAGCCGGGCTCGACCAGCGTCACCAGCGTGCGCGAGGTGACGTCGATGCGCTTGAGCACCCTTTTCCAGTACTGCCGGATCTCGTTGACCAGCCAGTGCGCTTTGTTGGCTTCGAGGAAGGTGTCGCAGGCCACGACATTGGCGCCCTCGCCATGCGACTTGAAAACCAGCATCGCGGTTTCGAGTTCGTTGATGCGCAAATGAAGGATCGCGTCGTCGAGTTCGCGCGCGACCTGCAGCGGCCAGAACGACGCGCCCTGCCCGATCAGGCCGTCGATATCGGCCGGCGGGGCTGTCTCGGGCGCCTTGATCGAAATGGTGGCGATCCGTTGCGAGCGGTCGATGTCGACGCTGACGAAACCGTAGCGGATGCTGTTTTCGTCGATGGTGCGGTTGAGCGGCGTCAGGGCGAGACCCTTGCCGTTGCCGTTGCGCCTGGAGGCGGCGGCGAATTCCTTCGCACGCTCGGCGACCTTGGCCTCTAATTTACTGTTCGGCACGATCTCGTCCACCAGCCGCCACTGCACGGCGCGCTTGCCCTTGATGCCTTCCTCGATGGTGCAGAAGAAGTCGGCATGGTCGCGGCGCACCTTGCGCTTGTCGACCACCCGCGTCAGGCCGCCGGTGCCCGGCAACACCGCCAGCAGCGGCACTTCCGGCAGCGACACGGCGGCGGCGCCATCGTCGGCCAGCATGATGTGATCGGTCGCGAGCGCGAGCTCATAGCCGCCGCCGGCCGCGGTGCCGTTGACCACGCTGATGAAGCGCTGGCCGGAATTCTCGGATGAATCCTCAAGCCCGTTGCGGGTCTCGTTGGTGAATTTGCAGAAATTGACCTTATGCGCATGGGTCGAGCCCGCCAGCATGCGGATATTGGCGCCTGCGCAGAACACCCGGTTCTTGCCCGAGCGCACCACGACGACCTTCACTTGCGGATGCTCGAAGCGCAGCCGCTGCACGGCGTCGGCCAATTCGATGTCGACGCCGAGATCGTAGGAATTCAGCTTGAGCTGATAGCCCTCGAACAGCCCGGCATTCTCGTCGACATCCATGGTCAGCGTCGCGACATCGTCAGCGACGTCGAGCTTCCAGTGCCGGTACCGCGACGGATCGGTCTGAAAATCGATGTATTTCGCGCCGCCTGCGAGAACGCGATCTTCGCCTGCCATTGGGCCACCCTGACGCTTTTGTTTGGCTTAACTTGTTCGGCTGTCTTGCTCAGCTTCATGCACAATAATGCATGTTTTCTTGAAAGTCTAATCTAAAAGGCCTGAACATGCATTTTGTTGCATATCCGGCTGACGGCGCCGAAAACCACCCAATCGGTCTTGGCGAGCTGCGGCCGCGCCAGTTTGGCCGCCAGCAGCGACGCCAGGCGCGCGGTCGGAAAACCATCGGCAAAACCGTCGCCGCTGGCCGCCGCATTGCGCGCCACTCCCGACCCTGACCCCGGCCGATGCGTCAGCTGGCCCGCCGTCGATGCGCCAGGCGGCCAGCCGTCCAATGGCCTAGGCCGCCCGCCCCTGCGAGCCGTCGACACGCAAAACCGCGTTCGCGAATTCCGAAATCGCATCCAGCGTCGCCCCGGGAGCCTCCCGATGCGGCTGGTGTCCCGCCCCCGGGATCAAGGTCACATCAACAGGACAATAGCACTCTTCCTGCGCGATCTCGACCTGACGCATAGTCCCATACTGGTCATCGACACCCTGCAGGATCGCGATCGGCACGCGGATATAGGCGAGGAATTCGGAAATATCCCAGGTGCGGAATTTCGGATCGAGCCAGGCGCCGTTCCAGCCATAGAAGGCGTTGTCGACATCCTTGTGCCAGCGGGCGAGCTTCTCTTTCAGGTTCGTGGTCTCGTAGGCGGTCTTCATTTCAGCGATCGAGGTCACCGAGATATCCTCGACAATGAAATGCGGCGCGATCAGCGCCATGCCCTGCACGCGGTGATCCTGATGGCTGCCGGCGTAGATCGCCGCGATCGACGCGCCGTCGGAATGGCCGACCAGGAGGCCGCGGCGAAAGCCGATTGCGTCCAGGAGCTTCGGCAGGACATCGAGCGCCTCGACATGCATGTAGTCGAGCGGCCGCGGCAGCGTGACCGGCGACGAGGCGCCGTAGCCGGCGCGGGAGTACACGAACACGCCGGCGCCGGTGGCGGCCTGCAGCTTCTCCGGAAAATCGCCCCACAGCGCGGCCGAGCCGAGGCCTTCATGCAGCATGACAATGGTCGGCGCCTGCTCGGGCGACGGACCGATCATGCGGTATTCGAGATCGGACGCGCCGATGCGGAGCAAGCCGGAGGGGGAGAGGGTCGTCATGGTGTATTCTCACTCCGTCATTCCGGACAGATCGCGAAGCGAGCTGATCCGGAATCTCGAGATTCTCCGGTACGCAATTGCGCACCTAGTTCGCGCTCGCGCGCGCCCCGGAATGACGACTTCAACTATGATCGCGTAACTTGAAGCGCTGGATTTTTCCGGTCGCCGTCTTCGGCAAGCTCTCCACCACAGCGATCCAGCGCGGATATTTCCACGGGCCGATCTTCTGCTTGACGTGTTCCTTCAGTGCCTCATGCAGTCCCTCGGTTTTGCTATCCGCGCGCAGCACGACGAAGGCTTTCGGCTTCAACAGCCCTTCCGGATCGGCCTCGGGCACCACGGCGGCTTCGAGCACGGCCGGGTGGGTGATCAGCGCGCTCTCGACCTCGAACGGCGACACCCAGATGCCCGACACCTTGAACATGTCGTCGCTTCTGCCGCAGAAGGTGTAACGGCCGTCGGCATCCCTGATGTATTTGTCGCCGGTGCGGGTCCAGTGGCCCGCGAACGTCTGGCGGCTTTTGCTGCGCTGGTTCCAGTAGCCCTCGCCGGCCGAGGGCGCATCCACCAGCAACTCGCCGACCTCGCCATCGGGCACATCATCGCCGGCGTCGTTCACCAGCCGCACCTTGTAGCCCGGCACCGGACGGCCCGACGTGCCGTATTTGATGTCGCCGGGCGCATTGGAGAGGAAGATGTGCAGCAGCTCGGTCGAGCCGACGCCGTCGAGAATGTCGACGCCGAAGCGTGACTTCCAGGCGTTCCCGACCGATTCCGGCAGCGCCTCGCCGGCGGAGGTGCAGACCCGCAAGCGGTTGCCGCCGCGTTCGTGCTTCATCGTCTCGTCGTTGAGCATCGCCGAAAACAGCGTCGGCACGCCGAAGAAAATGCTGGGGTTATATCTGTTCATTAGCCCAAACATGGTGGCCGGCGTCGGCCGCTCGGAATTGAGCACGGTGGTGGCGCCGACCGACATCGGAAACGTCAGCGCATTGCCGAGGCCATAGGCGAAGAACAGCTTTGCCGCGGAAAGCCCGACGTCGTCCTCGCGAATGCCGAGCACCTGTTTGGCATAGGTATCCGCGGTCGCCGCGAGACTGGAATGCAGATGCCGCACGCCCTTCGGCATGCCGGTCGAGCCCGACGAATACAGCCAGAACGCCGGCTCGTCGGGATGGGTCGCGGCGGTGACGAATGTATCGCTCTCGCGCGCCAGTTCGTCGGACAGTTTCTTGTGGCCGTGCGCGTCGTTGCCGGACACGATGACTTGCTCGAGATCGGGCATCCGCCCGACCATGTCCTTCACCACGGGCAGCAGCGCTTCGGAAATGAACAGCACGCGCGCGCGGCAATCGGCCAGCACATAGGCGTATTGATCGGAGGTCAAAAGCGTATTGAGCGGCACCGGCACGATGCCGGCGCGGATCGCGCCCAGAAACACCGCCGGAAAATTGACGGTATCGAGCATGATCATGGCGACGCGCTCTTCGCGACGAACGCCGAGCCGGCGCAGCATGTTGGCGACGCGGCAGCTTCTCTTCTGCAGATCGCGATAGCTGAGCTCGGAAACGGTATCGGTGAAGGCGAGTTTTTCGCCGCGGCCCTCATCGACATTGCGGTCGAGCAGCCAGGTCACCGCATTGTAGGAACCGCCGCTCATGCCGCGTCCCTCCAGCCCAATTTCCCAAGCGTAAAGCACGCCACGCCGCTTCTCCCCAGTTTTAAGAATTATAATTCATAGAAAGCCACCACGCGCGCTTGCTGTCAATCCTCATCGGCATTATGTTTCCTGAGGTCGGGCTCTGACTGCGGCAAAACCCGACTCCAGTCTTTTGGTTTGACGCGTTTTCTTCACGCGAACCGGTGGCCACTTCGCTCGAAAACGCTACGGGGGGATATGACCGAAAATAGCGATCCCGAAATCGATTTCCTGGAGCAACTCGGCCAGCGCGTGCGCACCATGCGCGCGCTGCGCGGCATGTCGCGCAAAGTGCTCGCAAAGGTTTCCGGCATTTCCGAACGCTACATCGCGCAGCTCGAAAGCGGGAAAGGGAATGTCTCGATCGTGCTGTTGCGCCGCGTCTCGAACGCGATGGGCGCGCATCTGGAAGATCTCATTCCCGCCGCCGAGCCGGTGCCCGACTGGGCCGTGATCCGCGATCTGCTGCGGAAAGCCTCGCCCGGACAGATCGCGCAGGCCAAGAACGTCCTTGCAGGTGGCGCAGCATCGGCGCAGCGGCATCTGTCGTTTTCCGGTATCGCCCTGATCGGCCTGCGCGGCGCCGGCAAATCCACCCTCGGCAAGATGCTCGCCAAAAAGATCGGCTGGAGCTTTGTCGAACTGAACAAGGAGATCGAGGCGCAGAACGGATTGTCCGTTGCCGAGATCATTGCGCTCTACGGCCAGGAAGGTTTTCGCCGCATGGAGCAGGCGGCGCTGACCCAATTGCTGGCACGGAAGGAACTGATGGTGCTGGCGACCGGCGGCGGCATCGTCTCCGAACCGCTGACCTTCGACCTGATCCTGTCATCGTTCTACACCATCTGGTTGAAGGCCGAGCCGGAAGAGCACATGGCGCGAGTGCGCCGCCAGGGCGATCTGCGCCCGATGGCGGACGACCGCTCGGCAATGGCTGAACTGCGCAACATTTTGCTGAGCCGCGAGCCGCTCTACGCACGGGCGGCGGCGGTGGTCGATACAGCGGGGCTCAGCGTGGAGGCGGCGGCAGCCCGACTGAGCGACGCGGTGGCGCCGGTGCTGCAGAACGAGTCGCGGATGTTCGCGCGGGGGTAACGCTCGTGTCCCGGACGCGGTGCAGCGTGCAACGCTGCTCCGCAGAGCCGGGACCCATCCCGATGGACCCCGGATCGGCGGCGCATCACCATAGCGCGTCAAAGACGCGCGTAAACGCGCTGGTGGTGCTGCGCAGCATCCGGGGAACGCACCCAGAAATTTGCTCTTCCATCACAGCAACATCGACTTCACCTGTTCCGCGCCCTCGCGCAGCAGCGGCAGGAACCGGTCGATCATTTCATCGGCCGAGACGCGATCGACATGCGCGCCCATGTTGATCGCGGCGATGATGGCGCCGTCATAGCGGCGGATCGGCACGGAAACCGAACGGAAATGCGGTTCGGCCTCGCGATCGACCAGCGAATAGCCCTGCGCGCGGTCGGCGATGATGGCGGCGAGCAGCAATTTGGGATCAGTCACCGTATGCGCGGTCATCGGCGCGCGGCGCATCGCCGCCAGTCTTGCCGCGAGTTCGGCATCGTCGAACCGGCCGAGCATGACGCGGCCGACCGAGGTGCAGAAAGAAGGCAGGCGATAGCCGATATCGAGGCCCGCCGAAAACATCCGCGCAGGACTGCCGCGCGCGATGAACACGACCTCCTCGCCATCCAGCACCGCCAGCGAACTGATCTCCTGCGCCGATGCCGCGATCCGGTCGAGCACCGGTTGCAGCACCGTCACGACCTGACTCGAACGCAAAAATGACGCGGCCAGCGTCAGCACGTGCGGGGTGAGCGTGAACAGCTTGCCGTCGGTCGCGACAAAGCCGGCGCGTTCGAGGGTGAAGAGGATGCGTCGCGCGGTCGCGCGCGGCAGCTCCGCGGCGCGCGCGAGGTCGCTCAATGTCATCGGGCCGCTGGTGCTGCCGAATTTCTGCAGCAGGCGCAGACCGCGATCGAGACTTTCGACGAAGTCGGTGGCACGCTCGTCTTTATCGCCGCGCTTCAGCTTTGGCATCTCGCGCTCCACGGCGCTCGCGCCGGTCGAAGATTGCGCTTGCCGTCCCGCAGATGCATGTCATAATTCGCCCATAAGTTCAATAGGCGAACAGACAGCCCGACCAAAGGATGCACCAACATGATGAGCCAGGAAGCGAACGACCTGATCACACGCACCGGGCGCCAAGACCCCTGCGGAAAGCTGATGCGGATGTACTGGCAGCCGGCGGCGCTGCTGGACGAGCTGGCGGGACCGCGGCCGGTCAAGCCGGTCAAACTGCTCGGCGAAAACCTGGTGTTGTTTCGCGACGAGAACGGCCGCTACGGCCTGATCGACCGCCACTGCGCCCATCGCGGCGCCGACCTCGCCTTTGGCCGGCTGGAGCATGGCGGCCTGCGCTGCGCCTTTCACGGCTGGCTGTTCGATGCGACCGGCCAGTGCCTGGAAACGCCAGCCGAGCCCAAAGGCTCGACGCTGTGCAAAGGCATCAAGCAGCGTTCCTATCCGGTGGTCGAGAAGAGCGGCATCCTCTGGGCGTATCTCGGCGAAGGCGCGCCGCCGGCGTTTCCGGAGATCGACGCGTTCGTCGCGCCGGACAGCCACACCTTTGCGTTCAAGGGCCACATCAACTGCAACTGGCTGCAGGCGCTCGAAGTCGGCATCGATCCGGCGCACGCCTCGTTCCTGCATCGCTTCTTCGAGGACGAAGATACCTCCGGCGCTTACGGCAAGCAGTTCCGCGGCGCATCCGCCGGAAGCGACATGCCGATGACAAAGATCCTGCGTGAATACGACAATCCGATCATCAATGTCGAGCACACCGAATACGGCATGCGCCTGATCGCGCTGCGCGAGCTGGATGAGGAGCGCACCCATGTGCGCGTCACCAACCAGCTCTTTCCGCATGGCTTCGTCATCCCCATGAGCACGGAGATGACGATCACGCAGTGGCATGTGCCGGTCGACGACGAGAACTGCTACTGGTACGCGATCTTCACCAGCTACACGACGCCGGTCGACAAGAACAAGATGCGCGATCAGCGGCTCGAACTTTATGAACTGCCCGACTACACCTCGCGCAAGAACAAGTCGAACGATTACGGTTTCGATCCGCACGAGCAGGCGACCGCGACCTATACCGGCATGGGCGCCGACATCAACGTCCACGACCAGTGGGCGGTGGAATCGATGGGCGCGATCCAGGACCGCACCAACGAACATCTGGGCACTTCCGACAAGGCGATCGTGCAATATCGCCGCCTGCTGCGGCAGGAAATCGAAAAGGTGTTGGGCGGCGAAAAGCCGTTCATGTTCCTCGACGACGCGCATGCGCGCAGCATCCAGGGGCCGGCGACCATGGACGGCATCGGGCCGACGCGCGGCTGGGAAATGTTCTGGATGGAAGTCGACGTCAAGCGGCGCCGCGGCGCGCCCTGGGCGGCGCCGGTGCCGAGCGAGATCGCCGAAAAAGTCCGGCATCTGTCGGCGGCGGAGTGATGGTGTTTCATCGTCATTGCGAGCCAACGGGTCGGCGCGAAGCGCCGCCCGACGACAGGCTCCGCGAAGCAATCCATCTTTCCACGCAAAGGAAGAATGGATTGCTTCGTCGCTTCGCTCCTCGCAATGACGACCAATACAACTCCGAGGAGGTGACGCGTTGAGTTTTGTCGAGCGTCACGGCCTGTGGTCGAGTGAGCAGAAGGAGGCGGCGAGCCGTCTCCGCAAAATCGTCGAAGAGAAAAATCTCGAAGTGATCCGGCTGTCGTTTCCGGATCAGCACGGCATCTTGCGCGGCAAGACGCTGGTGGCGAGCGAGGCGATTGCCTCGCTGGAAAGCGGCTGCTCGATCACCACGACCATGCTCGCCAAGGACACCTCGCACCGCACGGTGTTTCCGGTGTTCACATCGGGCGGCGGCTTCGGCATGAAGGATATGGAAGGCGCCGCCGACGTGCTGATGGTGGCGGATCCGACGACGTTTCGCGTTTTGCCATGGGCGCCGACCACGGGCTGGGTGCTGTGCGACCTCTATTTCAACGACGGACGGCCGGTGCCGTTCGCAACCCGGCATCTCTATCGCTCCGTCCTCGATCAACTCTGCAAGCGCGGCTACGATTTTGTCGCCGGGCTCGAGGTCGAATTCCACCTCTTCAAGCTCCAAGACTCACATATGACGCCGGAGGATGCCGGCCAGCCGGGCACGCCGCCGTCGGTCAGCCTGCTCTCGCATGGCTACCAATATCTGACCGAGCAGCGCTACGACCAGATGGAGCCGGCGCTGGAAATCATCCGCCGCGACGTGCTGGCGCTCGGGCTGCCCTTGCGATCGGTCGAGGTCGAGTTCGGCCCGAGCCAGTGCGAATTCACCTTTCAGCCGACCAGGGGGCTTAACCCCGCCGACAACATGGTGCTGTTCCGCTCGGCCGTAAAGCAGATCGCGCAACGACACGGCTACCACGCCACCTTCATGTGCCGGCCGAAACTGCCGAACGTGTTCGCGTCCGGTTGGCACCTGCATCAGTCGCTGGTGTCGCGCACAAGCGGCGAGAACGCGTTCATGTCCAAGGACGGCAGCGAGGTGCTGACTCCGTTCGGCCGCGCCTGGCTTGCCGGGCTTTTGCAGCACGCCCGCGCCTCGGCCGTGTTCACGACGCCGACCATCAACGGCTACAAACGCTACCGCACCTATTCGCTGGCGCCGGACCGCGCGATCTGGGGCCGCGACAACCGCGGCGTCATGATCCGCGTGCTCGGCGGCCCCGGCGATCCCGCGACGCGGCTAGAGAACCGGATCGGCGAGCCCGCGGCAAATCCCTATCTCTACATGGCGTCGCAAATCCTTTCCGGTCTCGACGGCGTCGACCGCAAGCTCGATCCCGGGCCGTCGGCTGATACGCCGTACGAGACCAAAGCGGCGCTGCTGCCGAAGAGTTTGCGCGAGGCGGTGTTCGCGCTCAACGACGATCCTTTCTTCCGGCAGGCGCTGGGCGCGGAGTTCGTTAATTATTACGTGCACATCAAGAACGCCGAGATCGAGCGCTTTCAGTCCGAAGTGTCGGACTGGGAACATCGCGAATATTTCGAGATGTTTTGAGAGCACACCACGTCATTCCGTGGTGGTGCGTTAGCACCAGACCCGGAATCTCGAGATTCCGGGTTCGCGCTGCGCGCGCCCCGGAATGACATTCGTTCCCACTACTCGTCAAATCCGGCCATGACGAAAAGTGGCTTGGCGAGCCCACTAGACCACCGCGTTCTGCTTGATGATTTCGCGGTAGAACGATGCGCTCAGTTTCGGGGTGCGGGCTTGCGTTTCGAAGTCGACCCGATAGAGCCCGAAGCGCTTCTGGTAGCCGTCCGCCCATTCGAAATTGTCGATCAGGCTCCACAGGAAGTATCCGGCCACGGGCACGCCCTCCGACGTCGCGCGCTGCAGCTGGAGCAGATAGTTGCGCAGATACATGATCCGGTCGAGATCGTAGACATTGCCGTCCGCGGCCACCTCATCCGTCGCCGGTGTCCCGTTCTCGGTGATGTAGATGGATTTGACGCCCCATATCCTCGCCGCGTGCCGCGGCGCCCAATACATCGCCTCCGGACCTACCCTCAGCCAGGACGCATCCATATGCGGGAACGACGCGGGAAACGGCGCCAGCGTGAAGCCGCGCGCGTTATCGGCGGCCAGGACATAATGGTCGGGCTTGTAGACGTTCAGTCCGACGAAATCGATCGGGGATGAAATGATGCCAAGATCCTCGGCGGTGAATTTGGCCGCATCCTTTCCGGCCTGCGCCAGAAAGCCTTCGGTGTATTTCCCCTCGAGGATGACAGTCAGATAGCCGGCATTGAGTTCGCGCGTCGCGATCTCGGTGGCGTGGATGTTCGCGGGCGTTTCGATCGCGGGTACGCAGGTGACCATATTCTCGGCCAGGCCCACCCTGGTCCCTGCCCGGCCGCGCGCGCGGATCGCCTGCACGGCAAGACCGTGTCCCAGTGCGACGTTGTGACGAACCTGATTCATGCCGGCCTCGGATAGATTCAAGCCCGGAGCGTCAATTCCAAGACCGTGACCGAGATGCACAAGCCGCGAACATTCGTTGATCGTGAAAATGTGCTTCGCACGATCGCTCAGGCGTTCCATGACATAACCCGCATAATCGGCAAAGGCTTTTGCGGTGTCGCGCGACATCCAGCCGCCAAAACGGTCCTGCAGCGCCTGGGGCAAATCCCAATGGTACAGGGTGGCGAACGGCTCGATATCGTTGGCCAGGAGCTCGTCGAGCAGCCGATTGTAGAAATCGAGGCCTTTCGGATTTGGCACCCCTCGGCCTTCCGGGAAAACACGCGGCCACGCGATCGAGAAGCGATAGGTTCTGGCTCCCAGCGCCTTCATCAATCGGACGTCGTCCTTGTATCGATGGAAATGGTCGTCGGCGACATCGGCAGTGGTGTGATCGGCAATCTTGCCTTGCAAGTGCGTGAAACGATCCCAGATCGAAGGACCGCGTCCTTCTTCGTTCACGGCGCCTTCGACCTGGAAGGCCGAGGTCGCCGTGCCCCATCGAAAGTCGCCCGGAAAGGCCAACATCGCGTTCTGCCCGGTGGGCCGGCTGATGCCGGCATCGGCGGATTGGGCTGACACCGTCGACAGTCCGAGCGCCGCCGATACAGCCATCTTGCCAAAATGGCGCCGCGACAGTCCGTTCGACGACATGAGTTCACTCCTGGATTTTGCTCTTGGGACCCGAACCATTGCGCCAGCGCAAAGGCTACTTGTCGCATTCGACCTTTGACGTCGCCGCGACGAAGCCTGCGGCCGCACCCGCCTGCGGTTTTGGCGGCGCGACGGAAGCGACAGCGATCGGTTGAACGGCGAGTTCATCCTTGCGCAGCGTCTTCGACAACACACCCGACAGGCTCGGCAGCATGCTCAGGACAGCAACGGAACGCGACGGCCACAGCGCGGCGCCATACAGGAAAAACGCCGCCGAGGTCCACAGCGATTGCCAGTTGCTGGCCCCTTCGTTGAAAAAGACATAGAGCGCGGCAGCCCCGAACAGGCCCGCGAACACCGCCTCGGTGACGGCGCCAAATTCCGATTTTCGAGGGTTGAGCCGCGTGACGGTCCAGACTGGCACAACCGCCATGGTGAGGCTCGCAAACGGGAAATCGCGTGAACGCGGGTCGAACACGAGGCCGAGCGCGATTTCCACGGCGACCAGCGTGCTCGCCATGAAGGTGAACCCCAGGACCAGCGCGGCCACCGATCGGGTTCTGCCCTCGCGCGGGCCGACCAATTCCAGAAACGCCGGCAGCGGACGCCCGGCCAGCAACGCGTTGGAGCACAAAAGCGGCAAAACGATTGCTGCGGTCAGGAGCAATCCCTGATTGAGCCAACCCGCAAAACCGTAGCTTTCATAAAAGGCCTTTTCGCCCGCGAGGCCGAGCAGGATTCCGCCTGTGGTAGCGGTCGCTGCGACGGCCAGCCATGGCGCCAATCCGGCTTCCGATCGCCGGCGCCACAGCGTCAACAGCGCAACTGCAAATACGAAAGAGCCGAAAGCCAGTCCGGCCGCCAGCTGCAGCTTCCAGAACGGATAGTTGCCGACGGCGGATCCGAACGAGTACTTCAGCTGACGGCTATCTCCATCAAGCAGGCCCCAATGGGCGCCGACCGTCCCTTCCCACTGACGCTTCCACGGCTCGTCATAGGCCTCAAACAGATTGAGGCGAAAGTTCCCACGACCGGCCCAGTCGAGCAGTTCGGAAAAGAAGCGGGCCTGATTGACGCGAGACGGCAGCGCACCGTCGCGCATGCGTCCCTGGCTTGGCCAGCCGGCCTCGCCGATCAGGATCTCCTTGCCGGGCAAGGCGAGGGCCAGTTGCCTGTGAACGTCGATCACATGCGCCGCCGCGTCTTCGGCCCGCACCGGTATGTCTTCCCAATAGGGCAGGATGTGAATCGTCACGAAATCGACGTCGTCGCCGATCTCCCAGTAGCGCAGCCAGAATTCCCAGGCATCGGCGTAGCTCACCGGAATGCTGACGCGAGTCTTGACCGAGCGGATCGCGGCCCGCAGGTCCGATACGGTCATTTCACCGCGCAGCAGCACTTCGCTGCCGACCATGACCGAGGTGACGACGCCGGGAGACGTCTTGGCCAGCGTGACCGCGGTCTCGATCAGCGCTGCGTTTTTCGCGCGATCGCGGCCGAGCCAGATGCCGAGAATGACTTTCAGCCCGGCCTTCGCGGCGAGTTCGGGCACCTTGTCCAGCCCGTTCTCAATCGAGTAAGTGCGGATACAGCCGGATATCCTGGCGAGTTGGCCAAGATCTTCCGCGATCTGCTCCGGGCTGATGATGATCTTCGAATTCCACGGTGTCTGCTGGCCCCGGAACGGCGCGTAGGACACACAATCCAGCTTCTTCGCGGGATCGACTGCCGCATGATTCAGCGGCAGCGGCGCGGCCAGCCAGCCCCAGGCCATGACAATGAGGCCCATGGAAATCAGGAAAAGCACAAGGGGCGCTAGAAACGCGATCGGCGCCCCACGGCGGTAGGCGCCGGTCGTCGAGCGGCTCGATAAGCCAGATCTGAGCTCGGCGGGACCATCGAGGAACATCGCGCAATGCCTTCGGCTAGATCAGGACCAAGGGTTGCTCGACGTTCGCGCCGCCGACGCCTGCGAAAAACCACTAAAGCTGGCTTGACGAGTTAACCGCATGCGACCCCAATGAACATCCAAGTTTGGTCAAAAGAGTATACCAGCGTCCTTCAACTTCCAACAATCCCGGGAACGCCACAGGCATATGCGGCCGATCCGCTGCATCCCAACGGGGTCGGCTGCGAGCTCATCGCCGGCTATGCGAAGACTGCAGCTCTCAATCCCGCTGCACGCAGTGTGGGCGAGCGAGAGATGTCTTCTTCGAACCGGCATCGCGGCTGAAATCCGCGCCTCAAATGCGCGGATACCGACGCTGCAGCATAGAGGCTTCGATCTCTCAACTCGTCATGCCCGGCCTTGCCCGGGCTTGACCAGGCTTGACCCGAGCATCCACGTCTTCGGCAACCACAAAGCAAGGAAGACGTGGATGGCCGGGTCAAGCCCGGCCATGACGGATACGGGCCATTCGCCTCAAATCCCCAGGTACCGGTGCTGCAGATCGGGCTCTGCGATCAACTGCGCCGACGTGCCGCTCCACACCGCGCGCCCGCGCTCGATGATGTAATGACGGTCGGCGATGCGACTGAGGTTGCCGACGTTCTTGTCGATCACCAGCACCGATTGTCCCTGTGCTTTCAGCATCGACAGGCAATTCCATATCTCCTCGCGAATCAGGGGCGCCAGGCCTTCGGTGGCTTCGTCGAGAATGAGGAGTTTTGGATTGGTCATCAGCGCGCGGCCGATCGCCAGCATCTGCTGCTCGCCGCCGGACAACGTCACGCCCATGTTGCTGCCGCGTTCGGCCAGCCGCGGAAACAGCGCGTGGATCTTTTCGATGGTCCAGGGATCGGGACTGCCGAGGCGATTGCCGGACGCGGCGACCAGATTTTCGCGCACTGTCAGATTGGGAAAGATCTGGCGGCCTTCCGGCACCAGGCCGATGCCGAGCTTTGCAATCTTGTACGACGGGAGCGCGCGGACCTCCTGCCCGCCGAAGCGGATTTTTCCCGCACGCGCGGGCGTCATGCCCATAATGGAACGGATGGTGGTGGTCTTGCCCATGCCGTTGCGGCCCATCAGCGCGACCATCTCGCCCGATCGGATCGACAGCGACAGGCCGAACAACACCTGGCTCAGCCCATAGCAGGTCTCGATACCGTCGACTTCCAAAAGGGTGTCAGGCATTTTGGTATCAGACATGGGCCACCACCACGTGCTGATCGCCGAGATAGGCGCGCTTCACCTCTTCATTGTTGCGGATCGCATCCGGCACGTCGCAGGCGATGACGCGGCCGTAAACGAGAACGGTGATGCGGTCGGCCAGCGCGAACACCGCTTCCATGTCGTGTTCGACAAGGACAATGGTGACCTCGCGCCGCAACTCCTTCAACAGCGCCACCATGCGCGCCGATTCGGTGACGCCGAGGCCCGCCATCGGCTCGTCCAGCAGCAGCAATTGCGGTTTGGTCGCGAGCGCCACCGCAAGCTCCAGCTCACGCTGCTCACCATGGCTCAATTCCGACACCGGCACGTCCGCGCGCGCTTCGAGCCCGACGCGCGTCAACGCAGAGCGCGCGGCGTCGCGCAAATGTATTTCCTTGCGCGCATTTCCCCAGAAGCGGAACGAGTGGCCGTCATGCGCTTGCGCTGCGATCGCGACATTGTCGATCGCGGAAAAATCCGGCAGCAGCGAGGTGATCTGGAACGAGCGCGCCAGCCCGAGCCGGCTGCGCCGATAGGCGGGCTGCCGGGTGACGTCGCGGCCGGCGAAGTGAATCGTCCCAGAGTTAGGCGCCAGTTGCCCGGTCAACTGGCTGATCAGCGTGGTCTTGCCGGCGCCGTTGGGCCCGATGATCGCGTGCAGCTCGCCGCTCATAACATCGAGCGACAGATTGTCGGTGGCGGTGATGCCGCCGAACCGCCGCACCAGCTTTTCGACGCGGAGCAAGGGATCAGCCAAAGAATCAACCAAGGCGCAACCTCCCGAGCAGGCCCATGATTCCGCCGCGCGCGAACAGCACGATCAACAGCAGCAGCGGGCCCATGATCATCGCCCAGTATTCCGTGAACTGCGACAGCAATTCCTCCAGCACGAGATAGACGATGGCGCCGATCACAGGCCCGAACAAGGAGCCCATGCCGCCGAGGATTACCATCACCATCAGGTCGCCGGAGCGGGTCCAGTACATCACGGCCGGGCTGACGAAATCGGTGTTGTTGGCAAGCAGCGCGCCCGATAGTCCGCAGATCGTGCCCGCGATCACGAAGCAGACCAGCCGGTAGCGGTTGGCGTGAAAGCCGATCGCCTGCATGCGCTGCTCGTTGGAGCGCACGCCCTGCACCACTAGGCCGAAACGCGAATTGATGATGCGCCAGATCAGGTAAAGGCCGCCAAACAGGCAGCCGAGGCAGAGATAATAGAATTGCACGCGGTTCGACAGGTTGATCAGGCCGCCGAAATTGCTGCGCTTGTAGATGGTGAGGCCATCGTCGCCGCCGTAACGCGACATGCCGGAGACGATGTAATAGGCCATCTGCGCAAAGGCCAGCGTGATCATGATGAAGTAGACGCCGCGGGTGCGCAAGGAGAGCGCGCCGATCACGAGCGCGAACAGCGCCGATACGGCGAGCGCCACCGGCCACTGGATGAAGCCGGAGCCGATGCCCTCAAAGGCGAGAATGCCGACCGCATAGCCGCCGATGCCGAGATAGGCGGCATGGCCAAAGCTCATCATGCCGCCATAGCCCATGATGAGATTGAGGCTGCTGGCTGCCAGCGCGAAGATCACAATCCTGGTGAACAGCGTCAGGATGAAGATGTTGCCGGTGAGCTGCGAATAGAGCGGCAGCAACAACAGGCCCGCGACGACGAGCGCCGCGACGATGTTGCGGGGGGTGATCGGAAAAGTCATCGCCTGGCGGCCGGGAACAGCCCCTCCGGCCGCACCACCAGCACGATTGCCATCAGCAAATAGATCAGCATCGAGGACAGTGCGGGTGCCGCGGTCGACGCCGCGGCTCCGCTCAGAACCTTGCGCAGCAGATCGGGCAGGAAGGCGCGCCCGAGCGTGTCGATCATGCCGACGAAGATCGCGGCCAGGAACGCGCCGCGGATCGAACCGATACCGCCGATCACGATGATGACGAAGGCGAGAATGAGGATGTTCTCGCCCATGCCGATCTGCACGGTGAGGATCGGCGCCTGCATCAGCCCGGCGAGACCGGCGAGTGCGGCGCCAAGCCCGAACACCAGCGTGAACAGCAGCTTGATGTTGATGCCGAGCGCGCCGATCATTTCGCGGTTGGAGGCGCCGGCGCGGATCAGCATGCCAAGCCGGGTCCGCATCACCACGACATAAAGCAGCGCCGCCACCGCGAGTGCGGCGACGATGATCGACAGCCGATAGGCCGGATAATATACGCCAGGAATGATCTGGACCGGCACGGTCAGCCACGCCGGCAGCGGCAGCGCCAGACCCGCCGGACCCCAGATGAGCCGCACCGCGTCGTTGAAAAACAAAATCAGCCCGAACGTCGCCAGCACCTGGTCGAGATGGTCGCGGCCGTAGAGATGCCTGAGCGCAATGAACTCCAGCGCCATGCCGAGCAGCAGCGTGGCGCCGAGCGCCAGCAGCGCGCCGAGCACGAAACTTCCGGTCCACGCCACGAAGGTCGCCGCGAAATAGGCGCCCATCATGTAGAGCGAGCCGTGCGCCAGGTTCACAAAGTCCATGATGCCGAACACCAGCGTCAAGCCAGCCGCCAGCAGGAACAGCAGCAGGCCGAACTGCAATCCGTTCAGCGATTGTTCGACGAGAACCAGCATGGATTCCTAAATCAGCTTGAAACAAAACAGCGGCAGCGTGCCAGCGCTACCGCTCGTCGATCTCCCTCTCCCCGCCTGCAGGGAGAGGGTTGGGGTGAGGGGGACTCACCGCGAGTGCTAATCTGTGGAGAGTCCCCCTCACCCGGATTGCACCGGACGATGCTTTCGCATCGCCGAGGCAATCCGACCTCTCCCCGCAAGCGGGGAGAGGTAACCTGACGTCGAGCGCCGATTTGACTCGGAGCCATCATGCGCCAGCAAAACCGGCAATCACTTCATCGGGCATTTGTCGTGGAAGCGATCCTGGTCGTCCTTGACGATGGTCGCCACCGTCTTGAGCGATAGCTGGCCGTCGGCATCCTTGACCACATCCTGCAGGTAGAAGTTCTGGATCGGGATGTGGTTGTTGCCGTATTTGAACGGGCCGCGCAGCGACTTGAAGTTGGCCTTCTCCATCTCGGCCTTCATCGCGTCCTTTTTCGAGGTGTCGCCCTTCACGGCAATCACCGCACTGTTGATCAGCTGGGCGGCGTCATAGGCCTGGGCGCCGTAATAGGTCGGACGCAGGCCGGGATATTTCTTGCGGTAGTCTTCGACGAACTTCTTGTTCTCGGCGTTCGGCAGGTCGTTGACCCATTCCTGCGCGCCGGGAATGCCGATCGCATTGTCCTTCTGCAGCGGCAGCGACAATTCGTCGACGGTGAAGGCGGTGTAGAGCGGGATCTGCGCCTTGATGCCGGCCTGCGCGTACTGGTTCAGGAACTGGACGCCGGCCGCACCCGGATAAAACACGAAGATCGACTCGGCCTTCGAGTTTTTCGCCTTGGTCAGTTCGGCCGAGAAGTCGAGCTGGCTCGGCCACACCGTGTATTCCTCGCCGACCACCTCGCCCTTGAAGGTCGACTTGACGCCGGCCAGCATGTCCTTGCCGGCGGCATAGTTCGGGCCGATCAGAAACACCGACTTGACGCCCTTCTGGTTCATGTAGACGCCCATCGCCTGCGGCGTCTGGTCGTTCTGCCAGGAGGTCGAGAATACGTAGGGCGAGCACAATTCGCCGGCGAGTTGCGACGGTCCGGCGTTGGCCGAGATCAGGAAAGTCTGGGAGTCGACCGCGGTCTTCAGCGACGCCAGCAGCACGTTGGACCAGATATAGCCGGCGATGAAATCGACCTTGTCGGACTGCACCAGCTTTTCGGTCTTCTGCTTGCCGACATCCGGCTTCTGGCCGTCGTCCTCATAGATCACCTCGACCGGCTTGCCGCCCATCTTGCGGCCCAAATGGTCGAGCGCCAGCTCGAACGAGTTGCGCATGTCGTTGCCGATGACCGCGGTCGGGCCGCTGAAGGTGGAGACAAAGCCGATCTTGATGGTGTCACCCGCGACCGCGGGCTGCGCCAGCGCCAGCACCGTTGCGCCCGCCAGCCAGAATGCCGTTTTCATATTCACTCCCCTCCTCGACTTATTAAAAATGTCCGCCAGCCAGGGTGACCGCCGTCCGGGCGGCGCTGCCCGCGCCCCCGTCATTCCGCTCGTTACGGTGACGTGTTTTGTGCGCGAAATGCCAAGCCCCCAGCAAGCCCGAACCGCTGGCTCCCTTTAGAACCTTCGGCTCATACCCTTGCCGCCTGCACCATAATTCGCAGATGGACAAAATGGCAAGAATTATAGTTCAGGTCGGTGGGTTGTCGCAGCGGCATGGGCGGCCGGCCGGACTTTGGAGAAGGGCTCCGGTTCGCCTATCTCACGTCAAACCTGATATTCAGCGCCCTCGATGATGTAAGGGACGTGGCGGAAATCCCGGATGGTCGCGACCTTGTCGGCCGACCAGTTCAGCAGCATGAAATATTTAGGTCCTGAGCCCGGCTGGTTGGGATCGAACACCAGGATCGCGGGACGGCCCTCCACCAGCCCCGGCACCAGATGCCAGTCGGTGATCTTGTCGTAATTTCCGAAATAGCGGGACACTTCGACCTTGCCGTTCAGGCGGGTCTTGTTGACCAGATCGAGCCGCACGTCGTCCGCGATCATAGCGCGGATGGCGTCGAAATCCCGCGCGTTGAAATGCGTGACATAGGCGGACAGGCGCGCCCGATCGGCATCGGACAACTTTGGATGCGGCGCCTCCTCCGGTTCCTCGGCCAATTCGCGCAGTTGCGTGCGTCCGCGATGCAGCGCGGCCTTCACTGCGGGAAGGCTGAAATCCATGATTTCGCAGACTTCCCTTAGCGAGCAGCCGAGCACATCCATCAGGATCACGCTGGACCGCTGGGCGACCGGAAGCCGCATGAAGGTGCGAAGGCTGGCCGTTGCGATCTGACGGCTCAAGACGGGATCAAGCTGATCGGCGAACATGTCCGGTTCCTCGTCCGACTGGAGCGCCTGCTGCCGGTTGCGCCGGCGCAGGAAATCCAGCGCCGTATTGTGCGCGATCCGAAACAGCCAGCCCTCGGGATTGCCGATCGGGCCATTGGTGGCGAACGCCTCCACCGCCTTGATCAGCGCGTCCTGCAGCACATCCTCGCCGTCGATCACCGAGCCGACCATGCGCGCGCAATAGCGATGCAGCTTTGGGCGCATCACTGCCAATAACTGGTCGATATCGTCGGTGGCCAACACTTCCGGGACCGGTTTCATTCTGCCTCAGGATTCACCCAGCATGCGATAATTGCCGACAATTGCAACGCTGCGAGGCACCGGAGGTTCGGCGCAACGCTCCCGAATCCCGCTCTGGAACGCCTGAAACGCCGCCAGCCTGGTCAATCCGCTGGAGCCGCCATCGGTCGTGGTCTCGACGAAATGGATGAACGTATCGTCCTCCAGACGCAGCGAAAGATAGCGGATGCCTTCCGGCTTGGCTGCCTTTAATTCCGCGAACACCGCCGCCACCAGCTCGGCATTGCTGTCGGCCGCCTCGCGCTTCGCCTTGTACCTGATCAGGGTCCGTTTCATCGCTGTCTCCCTTGTTCCGCGATGCGATCATCGCCTCTCTGGCCAAGGACGTTTGGCACGGCCAAAAGGATTCGGCCGCGCAAACAATATTTCAGGCGTCGAGCGGGACGACGCCGATGTCGCCCTTCATGCCGAACGCCACGCCCGTCGCGTAAGCCGGATCGGTGAGGATCGACACGACGTTGTCGCCGACCTTGCGCGGCGGCATCGGCGCGCCGAAACCGGCGAGGAAGGTTTTGAGGCTGACGCCCTTACTGCTCGCGTAAGCCTCGGCCGCGGTGCGCCCGAGCTCGGTGTCGCCGATGATCTGCTGCGGAACGATCGCCTGGAAGCGGATACCGAGATCGAGCCGCTTGGCCAGATCGTTGGCATAGACCGCCATCAGCCACAGCATCCGTTTGGCGCCGGCATAGCTGCCGGACAGCGGCGAGCCGTTCAGCGCCGCGCCGCTGGAAGCGATGATCACGCGGCTGCCGCGGGCTAGGGGAAGCCGCAGCGCTTCCTGCACCCAGTGAAAGCCGGCCTTGACGTCGACGTCCCACGCCCGGCTGAAATCTTCCCAGCTGAGTTCGTGAAGCGGGCCCATCGGCGGGGTCGCACCGGCGTTGAGCACGAGCACCGACGGTCGGATGTCGGCGAGAACGCCATGCGCAAGCGTTGCCTCGGTGACGTCGCCGCGGACCACATTGACGCCGAGCCGTTTCGCGACTTCGTCGAGACGCTCCCGGTCGCGCGCGACGACGGTCACCCGCGCTTTGCGGGCCACCAGCGCCTCGACGATGCCGAGCCCGAGCCCGCGGCTCCCTCCGGTCACGACGACCTTTTGTCCTTCGAGAATATCCATGGCGATCGGTTCCTTTGCTCAATGCTGTTTTGGCTATCTTCAAACACCCGGTCGATGCAGATCAATGCGGATGGTCAGGCGACGCGTCGCTCGTTCACGCCGCCAGGCCAGCCACCATCGCGGCGACCTGCCGTTCCGAGGCCTTCGGCGAGGACTCGAACTGTCGGCCGAAATCCGCCGCAAACGGATCCGGGAAGATGTATTCCTGCCCGGCCTCGATCCCTTCGAGAATCGCGCGCAGCCACGTCGCGCGGCGAGGTCTTCGGCATCGCAAGCTCGCGGCTCATGTCGGTATCGACGGGGCCGGCGTAGACGCCGAACACCGAGGTACCCTGCGCCCCGAGCAGAATACGCGCGGCCTGGGTCAGGGAATGGAGCGCGGCCTTCGAAGCGCTGTAGGTCGGGACAAAGGGGAGGTTGGTGAGGCCGGCCGCGGAGCCGATGTTGACGACCGCGCCGCCGCCGTTCCTGGCCAGCGTCGGCGCAAGGCACTGGAGCAGCTGCAGTGGCCCGAAATAGTTCACCTCCATCTCGCGCCGGGCCTGGCCAATGACGATCGATTCCGCGATCCCGCCCATAAACGCCACACCGGCGTTGTTGAAGACGAGATCGACGTCCGAAGCCGCGTCTGCGGCCGCGCTGATCTGGTCCGCGTCGGTCACGTCGAGCTGCAGCAAAACGAGCCGCTCGTCACGCAGCTCGCGCAGCGCCTCCGGATTGCGCGCAGTAGCGTAGACCTTCCCCACGCCCCGGCTGAGGAGCGCTTCCGTCAGTGCTCGCCCGATGCCGCGGTTGGCGCCCGTTACCAGGGCGACGGCTCCTTTGATTTTCCGTGCATTCATCGTCTCTTCCTTTCTTATCGCGTCTCGGTCTCAAGACGTTCGGTCTCAAGACGTTCGGTTGCGGCAAAAGGATTCGGGTCGAACAAATAAATTTTCGGCCGCATCCTTTGCCTGTTCCGTCTCGTCTTCTCTGCGAGAGCGCCGCGAGAGGCGGCATCAAGACCGGCGGAGAAGGACGATGCAGGAAAGCTACGATCGCGGTGAGAAGAACTGGGTGCTCGGCGTTACGTCGCTCGCATCCTTCATGATGGCGCTGGATGCGCTGGTCATCACCACCGCCTTTGCCACCATCCGCGCCGACTTCGGCGCTTCCGTCGAGACGCTGCAATGGGCGATCAACGCCTTCAACCTGACTTTTGCCGTGCTGCTCCTGACCGGCGCCGCGCTCGGCGACCGGTTCGGGCGGCGGCGGATGTTTGCCGGAGGCATTGCGCTGTTCGTGCTGGCGTCGGCGGCCTGTGCGCTGTCCGGTTCGGCCGGATGGCTGATTGCGGCCCGCGCCGGGCAAGGCGCCGGCGCCGCACTGGTGATGCCGCTGGCGATGGCGATCCTGAGCGGCGCCTTCCCGAAGGAAGAGCGCGCGCGGGCGCTCGGCATCTTCTCGGGCGTGACCGGATTCGCGCTGATCGTTGGCCCGGCCATCGGCGGTTTCATCACTGAAAGCTTTGGATGGCGCTGGATCTTCTGGATCAATCTTCCCATCGGCATCATCGCGATTGGCTTGGTGGTCGCTCGTTTGCGCGAAAGTTTTGGGCCGTCGGCGGGGCTGGACATCCCCGGATTGCTGCTGGTGGCGATCGCAGCGCTGGCGCTGGTCTGGAGCCTTCTGCGCGGCAATCTGGTGGGATGGACCAGTTCCGAGGTGATGAGCGCGCTCGTAGTGGGCCTGCTGTTCGCCATCGCCTTCGTCGCCCGGGAATGGCGCGCGGCAGCGCCGATGGTACCGCTGCGACTGTTCGCATCGCGGTCATTTTCCGCCGCGCTGTCCGCGAGCTTCCTGTTTTACGCGGCGATGTACGGCGTGCTGTTCCAGCTGCCGCAATTTCTGCAGACGACGCTCGGCTCCGGCCCGTTCGGCGCCGGTCTTCGGCTGCTGCCCTGGACCGCGACGCTGTTCGTGACCGCACCAATCGCAGGCTCGGTCGTCAACAAATTCGGCGAACGGCCGCTGGTCGTGACCGGCTTGCTGATGCAGGCGATCGGGTTTGGCTGGATCGCCGCCATCGCTATGCCCGGGCTCGCCTATTCAGCGCTGGTCGCGCCGTTGATCCTGGCCGGTGTCGGCGTGTCGATGGCAATGCCGGCGGCGCAGAACGCGATCCTGAGTTCGGTTGCGGTGACCGAAATGGGCAAGGCCTCCGGCGTCTTCAACATGGGGCGGTTTCTCGGCGGCATGTTCGGTATTGCAGCCCTGGTAGCTGTGTTCTCTGCAAGGGGAGCCGTCGATTCGGCTATCGGCTTCTCAACCGGCTTCGTCGCGGCGATGATGGTTGCGGCGGCGCTTTCGCTGGCAGGCGCGCTGGCCGGTCTATGTCTGCCGGCGCGGCCGCGCGTGGCCGGTGCGCAGGTGCCGCAGAAGGCCTGACACCAATCGCGATACGTTTTCGCTATCGGCCGATTGGCAAACCAACCTTGGACCAGACGCACAAATGCATACATAATCGAAGGCACGGAGACATCTGAAACCGAGGTCGCATCCCATGACGAGCCCGCCGGCAGAACCCCATCGCGTGGTCATCGTCGGCGCCGGTTTTGGCGGCCTGGAGGCTGCATTCGGCCTGGCCGGCGCGCCGGTCAGGATCACGCTGATCGACCGCCGCAACCATCACCTGTTCCAGCCGCTGCTCTACCAGGTCGCGACCGCATCATTGGCGACCTCCGAGATCGCCTGGCCGATCCGCTATCTCTTGCGCGACCGGCCCGACGTCACGACGCTGTTCGCCAACGTCAATGGCGTCGACGCCGCGGCCAAGCGCGTGCTGCTTGATGACGGCGACGCCGTGGCCTACGACACGCTGATTCTCGCGACCGGCGCGCGTCACGCCTATTTCGGCCATGACGAATGGGAGCCGTTCGCGCCCGGCCTGAAGACGCTGGAAGACGCCACCACGCTGCGGCGGCGCATCCTGGTCGCTTTCGAGCGCGCCGAACGCGAGACCGATCCGGAGCGGCGGGCAGCGCTGCTCACTTTTGTCATTATTGGCGCAGGCCCGACCGGCGTCGAAATGGCCGGCACCATCGCCGACTTGGCGAAAGACACGCTGCCGCCCGACTTCCGCAACATCGACACCAGGAAGGCGCGCGTGGTGCTGATCGAGGCAGGTCCCCGCGTGCTCGCAGGTTTTCCGGACGATCTGTCGGCCTATGCGCATGCCTCGCTCGAAAGCATCGGCGTCGAGGTGGTGCTCGATAAGCCCGTCACCGAATGCACCGCCGATGGTGTGGTCTTTGGCGGCAACCGGCTGGAGGCCAAAACCATCGTCTGGGCCGCCGGCGTTCGTGCCTCGCGGGCCGCGGAGTGGCTGGGCGCACCGGCCGATCGCGCCCACCGCGTACAAGTGCTGCCGGATATGACGATACCCGGCCATCCCGATATCTTTGCCGTCGGCGACACCACGACGATTGCAGATCCTCACGGCAAGCCGGTGCCGGGCATCGCGCCGGCCGCCAAGCAGGAGGGCCGCTATGTCGCGGCCCTCATCAAGGCACGGCTGAGCGGCGGCACGCTGCCGCCGTTCCGCTACAAGCACGCCGGCAGCCTGGCGCAGATCGGCAAGCGCAAGGCCGTGATCGATTTCGGCTGGCTCAAATTGCGCGGCAACCTCGCCTGGTGGATCTGGGGCATCGCCCACATCTACTTCCTGATCGGGCTGCGTCACCGCCTCAGCGTCGCACTGAGCTGGCTCTGGATCCACGCCCGGGATCAGCGCGCCGCGCGGCTGATCACACAGGGCAGCAGCAAGGTCACGCAGTGAGGCGTCAAGCTTCTCCGGCCATGGCCTGAATCCTGGGTGCGTGGAGAGCCAATAACCTCCAGCAAAGCTGGAGGTTTGATTGGGAACCGCCAAAGGCGGTTTTAAGGGATGTTTGGACGATTGATTGGATTTTGGGCTGCTGAAATCTTCAGCTCAAACTGCTCCAATTGCCGATCGGCCAGTTCTTGGTTTCTGATGTAGGCCCGGATCACTTCCTCGTCCCGGCCAACGGTCGTGACAAAGTATCCGCGCGCCCAGAATTTGTGGCCCAGAAAATTCCGCATCTTGCGTTCGACATTCTGCGCGGTAGGGTCGAGGACTGGCGCGCCGGCAGGCCTTTCGACCGCGCCACGTTTCCAGTCCCCTCCGCGTCGCACGCAGCATGCGGATTTCCCGCACTGCGCGCCCCCATTTACTTCACGCCAAGGCTTATGGGACCTATCCGGCTGGGGCAGCTTTCGGTCCGTCGTGTCGCACTCGATAGCCGTTGAACAGCCCGAGAGTGTCGTACAGCCACGCCCTATTCCACCGCTTCCAGCAGAAGCCCTTTCGTTTCTGAGCTTGCGCCAGTTGGCGCCTGACCTTCTTCTCCACCCAATCTTTGATGTAGCTGAAGCACTCACTGGAGTGTCCAACCGCGAAGTAGTTCACCCACCCCCGGAGCTTCGGATTGAGCAGGCTTATTACCCTGCCAATCGGCTGCGACCGGTGTCGGCGAAACACCTCTTTAAGCTCACGCAGAAGCGCCGTCCGCTTTTTGAGCTTGGGCGTGTAATGCGGCCGCATCGCTCCGCGTAGGCTGCGGAGGTAGCGGAAGTCGAACCCCAGGAAACTGAAGCTTTCGCCTCGTTCCAGGTTTACTGTTCGGCTCTTTTCATCCTGCAGCTTGGCGAACTCCTCCCGAAGTCGTTTGGTCACGGCTCCAATCAGCCAGTCATGACGTTTGTAGGCGTCGATCAAGACCACCAGGTCGTCAGCGAATCGCGCGTATTCGACGTGGGTGTACTTGCCGTTGCGGGTGACTTCCCGCGCTCGCTCCAGCATCTTGTCCACCTCATTGAGGTAGAGATTACTGAGCAAGGGCGAGATCACACCGCCCTGCGGAACGCCCTTCTTGCCAGCGGCTTTCAGCATAATCTTCAGCAGATGCATGATGTCCGCGTCATCAACCCGCTGCGCCACTTTCGCCAACAGCCGGTCATGCCGGACATTGTCAAAGTAGGCCCGCAGGTCAAAGTCGAGAACCCGTACCTTCCGTTGGACTATTGCTTCAGCCACTCGCTTGATCGCATCATGTGCTGTCCGCTTGGGACGATATCCAAACGATCCCGGTTGGAAGTCAGCCTCGAACACAGGCTCGAGGATGAGCTTGAGCGCACCTTGCACCACTCTGTCGCGGATCGCCGGAATCGAGAGGACACGGACTTTGCCCCCGTCCTTCGGTATCTCCTGCCTCCGCGCGGGGAGTGGCTGATAGGTACGCCCGGTCAGTTCGTCCCGTAGTTGCTCGAGCAGAGCCTCCACGCCTTGCGCCTCGATGGCCTCGAACGTGACCCCGTCTATTCCCGGTGCTCCATCGTTCTTTTTGGCCATCTCGTACGCAGCGCGCAGCGTCTCCATCTTGCAAACGTGGACGTACAGTCCCCAAAAACGCCAGGACGGTTCAGCCTTCGCCTTGACGTATAGTCTCCGCCTCAGGTCTTGCAAATCGATGGACGCCTTTGTCATCTCGTCCTTGCCTTCCTTATGTTGGAGACATCGCAAATGGCAGGGCCCCTTGGCTCCACGGACATTACTCCGCTTCGTCGCTACTACGGACCCGGCCGCCACCTTCTCGTCTTCGGCCGCCTTCCCGGTGTCGCCGGTTATACGGCCTACCTTGCTCCGGCGATTTCTCCCCGGGACGAGGAAGGCTTCTCCAGTTGCTTGGCATGTCCTTGTCACCGTGCCGTCGCTTCCACCCCGCCGAGATGAACAGTCGTGTCGGTTAGTGTTCGGCTGTTCATGCTGCCTTCGCCCTATGGATGCGGGCTCGGCCCTCGGACTTACTTCTTTTCGAGGCCACAACGCGTTCACTGTTATTACGGCCCGGTGACTCGTTAATCTCCCCCAGGGAGATTTTGTCGATAGGCTTCGTAGGTTCTGTTTCCATCTCCTCCGCTATCCGAACTACGGGGCTCTAACTTCTACCCCGGCAGGACTGTCCCCTGCTGAACATGCTAGCCTTTACTGGACACACATCCATATCGAACTCTTCCCTTTCATGTATCCGATGATCTGCGCCACCGAATATTTGGGAGGTATCGATATCAACATGTGAACGTGATCCGGCATCAAATGTCCTTCTTCGATCCGGCACTCCTTCCGTCGCGCCAGATCGTGAAATACTTGACCCAGATGCCGTTTTATTTTGCCGAAAAGCAGCTTCTTGCGATACTTCGGCGTAAACACGACGTGGTACTTGCACTCCCAGGTCGCGTGATTAAGATGATTGAACTCTGCTTCCATCATGGTCTCCTTGAGGGTTCTTGGCGGTTCCCCAAGGAGACTTCATGACTTTATTCCCGTAGCTGTAAAACTTCCTGTTTTCGCCCCGCCACAGGCGGGGGCTTAGCAGGTTTGGTTAGGGTGAGAAGTTTGTAGGGTGGGCAAAGGCGCGACAGCGCCGTGCCCACCATCTATCAACATCGGCATTCCAAATGGTGGGCACGCTTCGCTTTGCCCTACGACCTCATTTCACCAGGGAACACCCGCCATCCGCCAGCGGACGGAACGCCTGCTCCGCCGGAATCATCGACACCAGTCTGTAGTAATCATACGGATATTTCGACTCCTCCGGCTTCTTGACCTCGAACAGGTACATCGGGTGAATGACGCGGCCGTCCTGGCGGATGGTGACGTCGCCGAACAATTTGTCCTTGCCCTTGAATTTCTTCATCTGCGGCACGGCGTCTTTCGCGTCATCGCTGCCGGTCGCCGCCACCGCGTTGAGATAGGCGAGCGTGGAGGCATAGACGCCGGCCTGATTGCCGCTCGGCATCTTGCCGTTCATGCCGGGACGTGCCGCAAAGCGTTTTGCGAAGGCGCGGGTGTCGTCGTCCATGTCCCAGTAGAAGGCTTCCAGCAGTTGCAGGCCCTGGGCCACCTTCAGCCCCATGCCGTGGACGTCGTTGACGAACAGCAGGAACGCCACCATGGTCTGGCCACCCTGCTGGATGCCGAATTCCGCCGCCTGCTTGACCGCGTTGATGGTGTCGCCGCCGGCATTGGCAAGCCCAATCACCTTGGCCCTGGAAGTCTGCGCCTGCAGCAGGAAGGATGCGAAATCCGAGGTGCCGAGCGGGTGCCTGGCTGAGCCCAGCACCTTGCCGCCGTGCTTCTCGATGTAATTGGTGGCCTCGGCCTCGATACCCTGGCCGAGCGCGTAATTCACCGTGACGAAATACCAATCCTTGCCGCCGCGCGCCATCATCGCCGCCGCGGTGGTGTTGCCGGTCGCCCAGGCGTCGTTGACCCATTGAATGGTGTTCGGCGAGCAGGCTTTTCCGGTCAGGTCGGAGCTTGCGGTCGATGAGGCCAGGAACGTCATGCGGGTGTCGCGCAGCAGCGAATTGATCGTGAGGCCGACCGCCGAATTCGGCACGTCGACGATGGCATCGACGCCGTCTACGTCGAGCCATTTGCGCGCGATCGCGGAGCCCACATCGGCCTTGTTCTGATGATCGGCATAGACGATCTCGACTTTGATGTTCTTACCGCCGCCGGCAAAATCCTCCGCGGCCATGCGCGCAGCTTCCACCGAGCCCATGCCGTTGGTGTCCTGAAAGATGCCGGAGATGTCGTTGAGCACGCCGATGCGGACCACGTTGTCGGATATTTCGGCCTGCGCCGCGCCCCCCGTCGCGCATATCGCGGCAAGTACCACAGCCCAATTCAAGCCCCTCATCGTTTGTCCCTCCCTTTAATGACGCGATCCCGGAGCTTGCCGGGCGCGATAAGCAAAATCAGATCTGCCGTTCCGGCAGCCGCAGCACCAGGCCGTCGAGTTCCGGCGTGATCTTGATCTGGCACGACAGCCGGCTGTTGGGCTGACGCTGCGAGGCGGTGCCGTCGAGCAGCGCATCCTCCTCGTCACCCATCGCGGCCAGCCGGCCGATCCACTGGTCATCGACATAGACATGGCAGGTCGCGCACATGGCATTGCCGCCGCACTCGGCCACGATCCCGTCAAGGCCGTGCTTGGTCGCCGCCAGCATCGCACTCTCGCCGGATTCGGCTTCAATGCGTTCGGCTCGGCTGTCGGGACGAATGAAAGTAATGATGGGCATGGTCCGGCCTCAGGCGGGGGTGAAAGTAACCGGCAGGCTTTCCAGCCCGCGCAGCGTGTTGTTGTAGCGGCGCTTTATCGGGCCGGTGATTTCTATGCCTGCAACCTTGCGCGCCAGCGCCGCCAGCATCACCTCGCCTTCCAGCCGCGCCACCAATTGGCCGACGCACATGTGGACACCGCCGCCGAAGCCGACATGACCCGAGGTCTTGCGGGTGATGTCGTAGCGATCGGGGTCGCTCCAGCGCCTGGGATCGCGGTTGGCGGCGCCGAGGAACATCAGCACCTTCTCGCCCTCGCCGATCCGGCAGCCGCCGATCTCGACCTCTCTGGTCGTGGTGCGGAAGAAGGTCTGCACCGGGCTTTCGAAGCGGACCGCTTCCTCGAACGCATTGCGCGCCAGCGATGGATCGCGGCGCAGCCGCGAAAACTCTTCCGGGAAGCGCGCCAGGCAATAGATCGCAGCGCCGATGCCGTTGACCGTGGTGTCGATTCCGGCCGAGAGCAGCGAGCGCACCAGCAACGGTGCCTCCGCCGCGGTGATATCGCCGGCATCGGCGCGGTCATGGATGCAGGCGCCGAAGCCGCCGGGCGCGAGATTTTCGCGCTGGCATTGCTCGGCCACATAGGCCTGATGCGGCGCCGAGCGCTCGATCGCGCTCTGGCGCAATTCATTCGGCGGGCCGAAGGCGTTGAAGACCAGGCCCGCATAGGGCAGCAGATGGTCGCGGCCCTCCTGTTTCAGGCCCATCGCGTCGGGAAAGACCGACATCGGATAGGCCTCGGCGAGATCGGCGACGGCGTCAAAACTGCCCCGGACCAGCAACGCGTCGACCTTGGCCTCGGCGGCGGCGGCAAAACCATCGCGGAGCTGTTTCATCACCGCGGGCGACAGTACCTTGCTGAGCACCGCGCGGTTCCGCGTATGCGCCGGCGGGTCGGCCTCCAGAATAATGCTCTGCGGCCGCCACGGCTTCTCCTTGGCGAAATCACTCAGGCCCACGCCGCGGCTGGAACAGAAGGTCAGGGGATCGTTGAGCACGGCGTAAACTTCGGCATAGCGCGCTACCGCGTACACGTTCCACTTGTCGAGATGAACGACGGGTCCTGCCTCCCGCAGCGCCTCGTGCGTCGGAAACGGATCCTCAAAGAATTCGATCGCAAACGGATCGACATCGAGGCCGGGAATGCCGGGTGAACTGTTGACCGCCGGAGCGCCGCCGCCGTGCGACGCAGGTATGTTCGCTGCACTCATCGGGACCTCGCGAAGTTTGTTCTTGTAAAGAAGTTTAGTCTTGTAAAAGGCTGCCCTATGTCTCTAATTCTCGACCGCACCCCGTAACGACGATCAGGGATATGAGCAGCAGTCCGTCCCCCAGGAAGCCACGCCGGACGAAACCGGCGGAAACCGCAGACGCCGATCATGGGCCCACGCTCGATCTCGATCGCTACGTTCCGGCCTTCGTCACCTTCATCGCCAACAAGCTCTCGAACAGCGCCACGACGCTTTACCAGCGAAAATTCGGCGTCAATGTCACCGAGTGGCGGATCATGTCGCTGCTGGCGATCGAGGCGGGCATTCCCGCATCGCGCATCTGCCACGTGATCGGCTTCGACAAAGGTCCGGTGAGCCGTACGCTTGCGCTGCTGCAGAAACGCGGCCTCGTCGCGATCCGGACCGACCCGGACGATGGCCGCAGCCACTCGATCTCGCTGACCGCCAAAGGCCGCGCAACGCATGATAAAGTCATCGTCGCGGCGCTCGACCGCGAACGCCGGTTGCTGTCCTGCCTGAACAGGGACGAACAGGAAGTCTTGATCGACCTGTTGCGGCGCATCCACGAAAACCTCGGCGCTGTCACCGGTTAGACCGGTTTCTGGCCGCGCAGACCGGCCGCCGCGCATATCGCGCACGGCAAGCATTCGCCCGGTTCCAGCTAGGCTGCGAAGCATCTTCCCTCCCCGAACAGGCGCGGCCGTTGACCGGCTCGTCGTTCACCTTCGGAAACGCTTGCACATATTAGTTGCCTTGGCAACAATAAACCCGAAGGCCAGCCCGGCCGTGGGCGCAGGCGGACCGGCGGCCGATCCGGAACCGGCCTCTCAGCTCACCCCGCGCAGCCGATCCATTCAGCCGACGCACCATCGTCCAGCGTCGCCACCGCACCGGCGCGCCGGGTCAGCACCGCGCGCTGGTTGATGTAGCCCTTGTCGGTGATCTCGCCGCCATCGACCGACGCCGGTTCGGCCAGCAGCAGCGCCCGCGTCGCATGACCGGAGGAGTTTCCGCTTTGCGCCTTCAGCTTTGCAAGGCCTTGCGCGAAGGCGGCGCGAACTTTTTCGTGGCCGATCACATCCTTCACGTCGGCGCTATCGGACAATCCGGCATGAGCGCGGCAGGCGGCAATATTCGGAAACACCAGGAAGCGCACCTCGTCGCCGCCGTGGCCGGTCACGACGATATCCTGCGCCAGCGGCGCCAGCGCCGATATCCCCGCGACGCGTAGGGTGCCGACGCTCACCCAGGTGCCGGAATTGAGCTTGAAATCTTCGGCGACGCGGCCGTCGAAGAACAATCCGAGTTCCGGGCGCGTCGGATCGGCAAAGGTGACGGCATCGCCGATCAGATAGAAGCCGTCGCTATCGAACGCCTGCGCGGTCAGTTCCGGCGCCTTCCAGTAGCCCGGCGTGACATTGGGACCGCGCACGCGCACCTCGAGCTTGTCGCCGGAAGGCACCAGTTTTAGTTCGGTGCCGGGAATCGGCACCCCGATATTGCCGGATCGCTTGGCCTGAAAGTGGCAGTCGGTCGCGAGCGGCGAGGTTTCGGTCGAGCCCCAGGCCGACACCATCGGCAATGCGCGGCCGCTGGTTTTGACCGACAGCTCTTCCAGCGCATCCCAGAGATTTTGCGGCAGCGCCGCACCCGCATAGAACGCGAATTTCACCTCGCCGAAAAAGCGGCGGCGCAGATCGTCGTCGCCGCGCAGCGCCGCGATCAGCATATCGAAACCGCGCGGCACGTTGAAATAGACCGTCGGCATCACGCTGCGCAGGTTCGCCAGCGAGGTTGCGAACAGCCCGGGCGCGGGCTTGCCGCCGTCGACATAGAGCGTGCCGCCATTGCGCAGCACCAGGTTGAAATTGTGGTTGGCGCCGAACGTATGGCTCCACGGCAGCCAGTCGAGGATCACGAAGTCGCGCGCCGCCTCGAGGAACGCCCAGGTCTGCGCCTTGGCCTGCTGGCTCGAGGTCAGCATGCGCTGGGTGTTGATCACGGCTTTTGGCGTGCCGGTCGAGCCCGAGGTGAACAGGAATTTTGCAATCGTGTCCGGCGTCACCGCTGCAAACGCCTGTTCGACGGCTGGCGTTTCCGGTGTCGCCGCGATCGTACGAAACGGGATCGCGTCGGCGTCCGCAGCGTTGCCGCTGATGATCCTGGCCGAATGCAGCGGCTGGATCGCCGAGAGTGCCGCCGCAAACGGCTTTGTGCCGGACACATAGATCGCGCCCGGCTGCAGCAGCGTGATCATGCTTTTGAGCTTGTCGAAGTCTTTGGACATCAGCGAATAGGCGGGTGAGATCGCCGCCGAGGGGACGCCGACATGCTGGGCGGCCAGTGCAAACAGCGCGTGATCGATGCCGTTGTCGGCCAGGATCACCAGCGGACGTTCAGCGCTCAACCCTAGCGCCAAGATCCAGGCGGCGGCCGCGCGCACCCGGCCGAGCGCTTGCCTGTAGGTGACGGTGGTCCATGGCGCATCGACGCTTGCGCGCTCGCCGAGAAATATCCGGTCCGGCGTTTGCGCGGCCCAATGCTCCAGCCAGTCGCCGACGCAGCGGTCGCTTTCACGGAGCGGCGTGGTCGATTTCAGGATGATGCTGCCGTCGGCCCGGCGATCGGCGACGATCGCGGGCACAGCGAACAGAGCTTCGGGATCATCGCGACGGACGGCTAACGGCGTCATGGGTTTCCTCGGGACCTACCCTCTTCGAACGGGGCATGGTTTTGCTCTACGCGAGAAACGCACAGCGCGGCAATGTGTCAACGCGCGCCGGGGATGCTGCCACCTCAGGGACGGCACTGCCTACAAAATGAGCAGTTCGGTTTGGGCGGCATGCCCTCGCCATTTCCGGATAATTGGCTTAAGCATCTGATCCAGCACAATGATTTCTATCCCTCGGGCTGCATCGATAATGTACACAATGGCACATCGCTTGCTTCAATCTGGGTGGATAGTTCTCGCTGCCAAGCCGTCCGCCGTGACGCGCTTCCGCCAGCCAACGGACGGGGCACCAATTGACTGAAACCGTCGCCGCGATTGTCGCCGCGCATCGCGCCAGCACCACGACGCCCGCGCAGACCGTCGCGCGCAGCTATGCGCGCATCCGCGACTACAACGACCCGGCCGTGTTCATCAGCCTGCGCGACGAGAAGGACGCGCTGGCGGAAGCCGAAACGTTGACGAAGAAGGATGCGGCGCAGCTTCCGCTTCTTGGCGTGCCGGTCGCGGTGAAGGACAATATCGACACACTGGGTATGCCGACCACGGCCGCCTGCCCGGCATTTGCCTATTCACCGGCGCATGATTCGGCCGCGGTCGCGAAATTGCGCGCGGCCGGCGCCATCATCATCGGCAAGACCAATCTCGACCAGTTCGCCACCGGGCTCGTCGGCGTGCGCTCGCCCTATGGCATCCCGGTCAATCCGATCCGCGGCGATCTGATCCCGGGCGGATCGAGTTCGGGATCCGCAGTGGCGGTTTCCGCCGGTCTCGTGCCGCTGGCGCTCGGCACCGACACCGCGGGAAGCGGCCGGGTGCCGGCGATGCTCAACAACATCGTCGGCTTGAAACCGAGTCTTGGGCTGATCTCGACCGCCGGCGTGGTGCCGGCCTGCCGGACGCTGGATTGTATTTCGGTGTTCTCGCTCACCGTCGATGACGCCATGACCGCGCTGCAAGTGATGGCCGGGCCCGACGGCGCCGATCCGTTTTCGCGCAACCGGCCGCTGGCGAACATGACCGCGTTTCCCGGCAATCTCCGGCTCGGAATCCCGCGCAACGGTCAATTGATCTTCTTCGGCGACAAGGCCTCCGAGAAGGCCTATGGCGAGGCGCTGCAGCGCTGGACCTCGCTCGGCGCCACCCTGGTCGAGTTCGATCTCGAGCCGTTCTACGAGACCGCGCGGCTGCTCTATGAGGGACCGTGGGTTGCCGAACGCTATCTGGTGATCCGCAACATGCTGGCGTCGTCGCCGGATTCGATTCACCCGGTGACGCGCGAGATTACCGCGGCCGGCGCGCGGCTGACCGCCGCCGACACCTTTGCGGCACTCTATCGCCTGCAGGCGCTGCGCCGCGTCGCGGAGCGCGCATTCACCAGTCTCGACGCCGTCGTGCTGCCGACCGCACCGACCGCCTACTCCACCGCGCAGGTGCTGGCCAATCCGATCGAGCTCAATTCCAGGCTCGGCACCTACACCAATTTCGTCAATCTGCTCGACCTCTGTGCGCTGGCGCTGCCGGCGGCGATGCGGCCCGACGGCATTCCGTTCGGCATCACGCTGTTGGCGCCGGCGGGCCACGACGCCCGGCTCGCCAGCATCGGGCGCGTGTTTCACGCCGATACCAAGCTGAAGATGGGCAGCAAATGTTTGACGCAGCCGCCGCTGGCGGCGCTGCCGTCCGGCGTGAACGGCGACGAAATCGCCATCGCCGTGGTCGGCGCGCATCTCTCCGGGATGGCGCTGAACGGCGAATTGAAAGCGCTCGGCGGCCGCCTGCTCGAGCAAGCCGCGACCGCGCCGGATTACACGCTCTATGCGCTGAGCACGACGCCGCCGAAGCCCGGCATGCTCCGCGTCGAGCCGGGCAAGGGGTCGTCGATCGAGCTCGAACTCTGGGCTCTCTCAGCGGCCGCGTTCGGAAATTTCGTCGCCGCGATCCCGCCGCCGCTGTCGATCGGGACGATACGCCTTGCCGATGGCCGCGATGTGAAGGGGTTTCTCGTCGAGCCCTTGGCGACCAACAGTGCGCGCGACATTTCGTCGTTCGGCGGCTGGCGCGCGTTCATGGCGGAAAAGGCGGTGGTGTAAGGCTAGCGTGTCCCGGACGCGGTGCAGCGTTCTTTACGATGCACCGCAGAGCCGGGACCCAATCGTCTCCAGAACGATGGACCCCGGATCAGCAGCGCATCACCATAGCGCGTCGAAGACGCGCGTGAACGCGCTGGAGGTGCTGCGCAGCATCCGGGGAACGCAGGTTGCCCGCCCTACACCGACACCGCGTACAATTCGTACTCTCCACGCACCAGCTCGATATGCGCGCGCATCGCGGCGGCAGCGCCGGTCTTGTCGCCGCGCAGGATCGCGACCACGACGCGGTCGTGTTCGGCGTGCGATTTCGCCAGACGCCCGAGATTGCGGAACTGGGCCCGACGAAACGGCTGCACCCGCACCCGCGTCGCCAGGGTGATTTCCGCGATATAGCCGTTCTGCGATCCGGCATAGATCGCGTTGTGAAAGCGTTCATTGACCTCGTGAAAGCGGTCGGGATTGCCGGTATAGCTCAGCACCCGCAATTCCTCATGGATCGCTTCCAGCCCATGCCGATCCGACGGCGACATCCGTTCGGCGGCGAGGCCTGCGCACATCGCCTCCAGCTCCGCCATCGCCTCGAACATGCCGGTCAACCGCTCGATCGAGGGCCGAGCCACCACCGCGCCGCGATGGGCGCGGGCATCGACCAGGCCGCTCGCCGCCAACTGGCGCAGCGCCTCGCGCACCGGCGTGCGCGAGACGTTGAAACGTCTTGCAATGTCGGTCTCGTCGAGTGCGGCTCCCGGCGCCAGCGCCCCGCGCACGATCTCGTCGGCGAGTAGCAGCCGCAGCTCCTCGGCGCGCGTGATCTTGTCCGCTCGCGGCGACGCGCGATCGACGCGCCGAACCACGACTTCAGGTTCGGAGCCTGACGGCGGAGACGCTTGCGTCGGAAGATCGTCCAGACTCATGCCTTCGGATCCTTCGGTTCGTCGATGATGCTGACATGAGCGGCGACGATTCTCCAGCCCTCCGGAAAGCGCATCCAGGTCTGCATCTGCCGCCCCACCCGGCCCGGCGCGCCGTCGCGACGGAACAGCGTCGAAGCCACCGCCGCGTCGCGGCCATAGGTGGTGATGACGGTCTTGTCGGTCTTGCGCATCAGCCCGACAGGCGAACGCGCCGCGCGAAATGCCATGATCGCGTCATAGCCGTAGAGATTTTCGCCGATGCCGTAGCGCAGCGTGCGGGAATCCTTGCGGAACAGCTCGTCGAGCACGGCGACGTCGTTCGACACCAGCGCCTTCTCGTAACGCGCGAACTGCGCGGTCACTTCGGCCAGCACGTCGGGCAGATCGATTTCCATTTCTCTATAATCCTCTCGGCGAAGGTGCTGTAGCGACGCCCATGCGCTCCAGCGCGTAGGCCACGCGCAACGCGATGTCTTCGCGCCAGGGTGCGGCGATGATTTGGACGCCGATCGGCATCGGCTCCAGCGGCACCGGCACCGCGACCACCGGCAGGCCGATGAAGGAGATCGGCTGGGTGTGGATGCCGATATTGGCGCGCACCGGCAATTCGACGCCATCGAGCACGAAATTCACCTGCCCGAGTTTTGGCGCGACGCAGGGCGTGGCCGGCGCGAGGATCACGTCGACCGACTTGAACAGTTCGAGGACCTGAGCGCGATACCAGCGGCGGAATTTTTGGGCGCGATCGACCAGTGGCGCGGGCACCATGGCGCCTGCGATCAATCTGTCACGCACCGCCGGATCGAAATCGTTCGGCCGCTTGCGCAGGCGGTCGAGATGCAGCGAGGCGCCTTCGGTGGTGGAGATGACGTAAGCCGCGGCGCGGGCGCGCGCGGCCTCGGGAATTTCAACCGTTTTGACAGCACCGAGCGCCTTGGCGACGCGGGCGACGGCTTCGACCGCTTCAGGGAAAACATTCTGCTGAAAATAGCCGCCGGCGATGGCGACCTGCAAATTACCGATGTCCTGCGCCAGCAGCGGCGTGACCTGTTCGACCGGCCGCGTCGTGCAGGCCGCGTCGGCGGCGTCGGGTCCCTGCATCGCATCATAGGCCAGCGCGAGATCGCCGACATGGCGCGCAAACGGGCCGAGATGATCGAAACTTGCGACAAACGGAAACGATCCTGCGCGCGACAGCCGGCCGTAGGTCGGCTTCAAGCCAAAGATTCCGCAGAACGACGACGGCACCCGGATCGAGCCGTTGGTGTCGGACCCCAGCGCCAGCGGCACCAGGGCGCCACCGACTGCGCTACCGGAACCGCCGGAAGAGCCGCCGGTCATCCGCGTCGGATCGTGCGGATTGCGCGACGGGCCGTCATGCACATTCTCGCCGGTGAAGTCGTAGGCGTATTCGCCCATGTTGAGCGCGCCGACCAGCACGGCCCCTGCCGCTTCCAAACGCTCGATCAGCGTTGCGTCACGCGATGAAGGCTTGAGGTCGCGGTTGATCTTCGATCCGGCGCGGGTCGGCAATCCCTGCACGTCGAACAGGTTTTTCACCGCGAACGGCACGCCGGCGAGCGGGCCGACTTTTTGCCCCGCCGCAATCGCGGCATCGACGGCGCGCGCTTTGGCGCGGGCGCGATCGGCGGTGACGTCGGTGAAGGAATTAAGAACGGAGTCATGCCTGGCGATCCGCGCCAGCGCGGCTTCGGTCGCGGCGAGTGCCGACAGCTTGCCGCTTCCGACCGCTTGCGCGGTTTCAGCGGCCGACAATACCTCGGGTTTTTCGGTCATCGCGATGTCAGGCTGTAAAGACACTGGCCGGCTCGGTTTCGTCGGGCAATGCAAATTCGTCGACCAGCCGCGCCAGCCTCAGCGACACCTGCAGATTGGCCTTGACCGCCGGCCGCCAGGCCTCCTCGACCGGCAGCGCCAGCGCCCTGGAGACGGCGTCGATATATTCATCCAACGGATCGGCTGCCATCACTCTCCCAATCAGACTTCCTCTTTGAGCATGATCTTGTCGGAAAACCGGTATCCACTTTTCCGGATCATGCTCTAGTGCACCGGTAACGGCGGATGCGGGATCGCCGTCAGCAGCTCCTTTGTATAGGCATCCTGCGGATTACCCAAGACCTGTTCGGACCGACCTTGCTCGACGATTCGACCCGTGCGCATCACGATGACACGATCGCACAACAAACGCACCACATTCAAATCATGCGACACGAACAGATAGCTCATGCCCATCGACGCCTTGAGGTCCTGCAGCAGATTGAGCACCACCGCCTGCACGGAAACGTCGAGCGCCGCGGTCGGCTCGTCGAGGATCACCAGCTTTGGATGCAGCGCGATCGCCCGCGCAATGCCGACGCGGGCCTTTTGGCCGCCGGATAATTGATGCGGGAACCGGTCCAACAGGTTGACCGGAAGCCCGACGAGGCCGGCGAGTTCCTCGCAGCGGGCGCGCAGCGCGTCACGTCCCCTGATGTCGCCGAGCTGCATGATCGGATCGACGATGGCGCGCGCGGCGGTAAAGCGTGGGTTGAGGCTGTCGGTCGGATCCTGGAACACCATCTGGATGCTCTTGCGCAAGGGCAACCGCGCAAAGGCATTGGGCAGGATGCCGCCGATCTCGTCACCGTCGAACATGATGCGGCCCGAGGTCTGGTCCAATAGCCGCATCACCATCATCGACGTGGTCGATTTGCCGCAGCCGGATTCGCCGACCAGGCCGACGCTCTCGCCGTGGCCGACGGAAAAGCTGATGCTATTGACCGCACGGAACTGCTCGGCCTCGACCGGCGGCTTGCGGCCGAATAATTTGCCGAGCGTCGCGGTCGCCCCTTGGCGCGGATATTCCTTGACCAGCTTTTCGACGAGAAGCAGCGGTTTTGTATTTTCGTCACCCCGGGGCTTGACCCGGGGGTCCATCGACTTTGAAGAGCATTGTGAAGATTGATGGATGGCCGGGCATAGGCGAGCGGAAGCGACGCCGCCCTTCAGACGGCTATGCCCGGCCATGACGGAAGTGGCCTCTTCCTCCGGCAATAGATCGCGCAGGGAGACGCCGAGCCGCGGCGTCGCGCGCATCAGCTTCCTGGTATAGGCGTGTTCGGGGTTGGCAAAAATATCGGCCGATTTCGCGGTCTCGACGACGCGCCCCTTCTCCATCACGATCACGCGGTCGCAATAGGCGGCAGCCAGTCCCAGATCATGCGTGATCAGGATGGTCGACATCGACCGGCGTTTCGTCAGTTCGACGATCAGGTCCATCACGGCTTTTTGCGTGGTGACGTCGAGGCCGGTGGTCGGCTCGTCCGCGATCAGAAGCTGCGGATTGCAGGCCAGCGCCAGCGCGATCACTACGCGCTGGCACATGCCGCCCGACAGTTCGAATGGATAGGCGTGGTAGCGCTCGCGGGGACGGGCGATCTTGACCGCCTCCAGCGCCTCGATCGCCTTCTCGCCACGGTCGCTCGCCGCGGCCTGCACGTGCTGGCGCAGCACGTCCTCGATCTGGTCGCCGACTTTGCGGATCGGATTGAGCGCCGCGCGCGGGTTCTGAAAGATCATCGAGATTTCGCGGCCGCGCAGATCGCGCATCTGGTTCTCGGTCGCGGCCCTGACGTCGATGCCGGAGAACATCACCGAGCCTTCGGCGATCCTGCCGGCGCGGTCGAGGATCCGCATCACGGCGTACGAGGTGACGGATTTGCCGGAACCGGATTCGCCGACGATGCCCAGCGTCTCTCCCTTGGCCACCGCGATGTTGACGTGCTGCACGGCTTTCACGATGCCGCGCCGGGTCGCGAATTCCACCGTGAGATCGTTGACGTCGAGCAGCGGCTGCGCGGTCATGATGGCTGCCCCATTCCCAGATCGTCATGCGCGGGCTTGACCCGCGCATCCATCAAAGCAGAAATGCGCTTCGCGCAATGGATTGCCGGGTCAAGCCCGGCAATGACGATTTGCTGAACTTCGTCACCCATCTCTCACGTCCTCCGCTGCGGATCGACGATGTCGCGCAGACCGTCGCCGAGGAGATTGAAGCAGAATACCGCGATCATCAGCGCCAGACCCGGGAACAGCGCGATCCACCATTCGCCCGACACCATGAAGCCGGCGCCTTCGGCGACCATGATGCCCCATTCGGCGGTCGGCGGCCGGACACCGAGGCCGATGAAGGACAGGCCGGCGGCGTTGAGGATGGCGTAGCCCATGGTCAGCGACATCTGCACGATCATGATCGGCATGATGTTCGGCAGGATATGCACCAGCAATATCCGGAATTCGCCATTGCCCGACAACCGCGCCGCCTGCACGAAGCCGGCATTGCGGCGAACGTTGGCCTCGGCGCGGGCAACGCGGGCATAAAGCGGGAAATTCACGATCGCGGTGGCGATGATGATATTCTGCACGGTGTTTCCGAGTGCCGCGACAATGCCCATCGCCAGCACGAACAGCGGAAACGCCATGATGGTGTCGGCGATGCGGCCGACGATGCGATCTGTCCAGCCGCCGAAATAGCCCGCCGCGATGCCGGCAAGGCCGCCCATCAGGAACACCAGCGCCACCGATGCCACCGCGATGAAGGTATCGAGGCGGGTTGCGACGATGACGCGGCTGAAAATGTCGCGGCCCAATTGATCGGTGCCGAACCAGTGCGCCGCCGACGGTGACTTCAGCGCCGCGGCGGTATCGCTGGCGAGCGGATCGTAGGGAACGACGTAAGGGCCGAACAGCGCCGCGAATACGATCACGATCAACAGCCCGAACGCAACGGCGGTGACGCGGTTCTCGCCGAGCACATAGCGGGCGTGTTCGAAGATCGCTGATAATCCCGAGGTGCGCGCGGGACCGGCGGGTTCAACGGCAGGCGCGACGGTGCTCATGCTCTTACCCCTTACCCTTCGAGCCTCACTCTGGGATCGATCACCCCATAGAGAATGTCGATCATCAGATTGAGCAGCACATACATGACCGCCATGGTCAGCACGAAACCCTGCACCGGCGCAAAGTCCGACGAGATCAACGCCTCCACCGCATAGGAGCCGATGCCGGGCCAGGCGAAGACCTTTTCCACCAGCACGTTGGCGCCGAGCAGGAACGAGAACACCATGCTGAGCGTGGTGATGACCGGAAGCATCGCATTGCGGAACGCATAGGTGACGATCACGGTGCCCGGTGACAGGCCGGAGGCACGGGCGGTGCGCACGAAGTCCGAGGCCAGCACCGCCAGCATCGAGGCGCGCGTCATGCGCGCGATCGGCGCCAGCGAGAACACCGCCAGCGTCACCGCCGGCAGGATCAACTGGCTGAGCGCCGAACGAAACGCCTCGAAATCGCGCGCGATCAGGGTGTCGATCAGATAGAAGCCGGTCACCGTCGGCGGCGCGCTGTAGAACACGTCGAGCCGGCCGAGCGGCGCCGGCGACCAGCCAAGCCTGAAATAGAAGACGTAGACCAGCACCAACCCCGTGAAGAACACCGGCAGCGACACGCCGGCTGTCGTGGTGACGCGGCAGAGGTGGTCGATCCACGAACCCGGTCTCGTCGCGGCGAGCACACCGAGCGGGATTGCGATCACGATGGAGACGACGAGGCCGAGCAGCGTCAGCTCGGCGGAGGCCGGCAGCCGGTTGCGGATTTCGGTCGCGACCGGCTGACCCGTGGTGAGCGAGTTTCCGAAATCGCCATGCGCGAGATCATTGGTGTAGCGGAAGAACTGCTCGATCAGCGGCTTGTCGAGGCCGAGTTTCTTGCGGATCTGCTCGACCGCCTCCTTGCCGGCCGCCGGGCCTGCGAAATACGCCGCGGGATCGCCGGGCAGCGCGCGTGTCAACAGGAACGTCACGATCACGACCCCGATCAGCGACGGAATCGCAAACATCAGCCGCTTGCCGATCATGGTCAGCATGGCGGGTTACCCCTTGGCCAGCGTGCGATAGTCGAGGCGGCGGTGGAACCAGTATTGATAGCCCGAGATGTTCTTCTGCATCGCGACGTTGACGAAGGGCTGATACAGCGGAATGCGCGGGATGTCGGAGAAGGCGAGATCGACAAAGCCTTTGACGTCCGTATCATAGGCCGACATGTCGCCGGTCGCGGCCGCCGTGCGCGCGCCGTCGATCAACTTGTCCATCTCCGGCGACTTGTAGCTCATGGTGTTGAAGACGGAATTATTGCCGTGATAGCACCAGTAGAAGAAGTATTCGGGGTAATCGAGCCAGCCCGAAAACACGTTGGTGTAGAGCGGCATTTCCTTCTTGTTCAATTCGGTGCGCCAGTTGGCGCCGGGCACCTTGTTGATCGTGGTCTTGATGCCGAGTTGCGCGAGGCTCTCCTGCACCAGCACGCAGAGCGGCTCGTTGACCCCGGCGAATCCGAGATCGAACGAGATCGTGGTCTCGAAGCCGTCGGCGTAACCGGCCTCGGTGAGCAGCGCCTTCGCCTTGGCCATGTCGGTCATGTATTTGGTCGGCTGCGGCCACGCGACTTCGGTGGCCTTGCCGGCCGGCGCGCCGAACATCGGATTGGCGAGACCGAACAGCACCGCGTCCATGATCTTCTGGTACGGCATCGCGTAGGCCATCGCCTGCCGCACCTTCGGATTGTCGAACGGCGGCTTGGTCACGTTCATGCCGATGTACTGAATGCCGTTGGAGAACGGCAGCGACACCACATCGAGCTTGCCGTTGGCCTTCATCTCCTGGAAATCCCTGTACGGCAGCTCGTAGGAGATATCGGCATCGCCGCGCTCCAGGAGCGCGCGGCGGTTGCCGGCCTGCGGCACCGTGCGCCAGATCACGCGCCTGATCTTCGGCAAGGGACCGCCGACCCACTCGTCGTTGCGCTCCATGATCACTTCGGTGCCGGCGGTCCATTTTGCCACCTTGTAGGCGCCGGAGCCCGCGGTCTGCTGTTTTGTATACTCGAGGCCCCAGGGATCCTTTTCGGAAGCGTTCTTCTTCACCAGCTCCGAATTGACGATGCAGGGCACGATCACCGCGAGATCGGGGATCGTCAGCCGATCCTTTTTGGCAAAATCGACCCGCACCGTGTTGTCGTCGACGATGACGAACTGCTCGGGCCTGGTCAGCGAGCCCGCGCTCATCTGGAAGGTCGGAAAGCCGCCGACCGAGACCGCGCGATCGAGCGACCATTTGACGTCCTTCGCCGCAACCGGCGTCCCGTCATGGAATTTCGCGTTCTTCTTCAGCTTGAACGTCACCGACATGTCGCCGACATTCATGTCTTCGGCGAGTTCGGGCTTGAACTTGTCGCGGTCGTAATACGGCACGCCGCCGGGACCGCTCTTCATCTCGTGGCTGATCAGCCGGTCGTAGCAATTCCATGACACTTCGTAGCCGGGCACGTTGGTGCCGACGCCATGAATGTCGAGATTGTTCGGGCCGCCTTCCGAGACTATCAACAGCGTCTCCGAGCGGGCGTCGGCCTTCGCCGCGGACCAGATCGCGGGCGCGGGAGTCATGGCACCGGCGGCGGCCAATCCGGACACGGATTTCAGGAAATCGCGACGCTTCATGGTGATGCTCCAACGCCCTTGGGAAAGCCGGCTTTGGAACTGGAATCGCAAGGTTCGTGCCAAACCTTAACGGAGCGTCAATCGTACCTTAACTTAATGATTTAGCTTGAGAATATCGATTTTCTGCCGCGAAATGATCGGCCGTCATATTGCATACAAAGCCATGATGGCGCTTAAATAATGAGCAGACGCTTTCTGACGCCCGTTCCTGCCATGGTCGGGCGGTACCAGAGATAGCGCTCGTCCGACAAACGCGACGCGCGACGCATGCCCTCTCGGGAAACCGCTCGATCAGGAGATCATCGAGCGCGACACTGGCCGGTCTCCTTTGCCGCCGCGAACAGCTGCCCGGCCGGCGTTGGCGCCCTGATCGGCAGCCCGACGGATCAACTAGCGGATCTCGTCAGCCGGGACCGCGACGCCCTGTGTTCCCTGTGACGAACTATTGATCTCGCGCAAGGCAACGCTGGTGCGGGGACCCTGGTTCTATCGGGGACTGAAAGCCTGCACCCAGGAGGCCCGTATGCGAAATGCGCCGAACCTGTCGATATCGCCGGAAAAGTATTTTTCATTGTAACGAAGTCACGGCAATCCGACAGTAACGCCATCGGACCGGATGCAAGCTCCGATTCGAGTGACGATGTGGCTGAGGATCACAGCAAGAGCACCGATCGCTCGGAACTCTCCCGCTTCATTCGGGATTTGAACGTCGACGAGCAGATCGACCTCGTCGCCCTGATGTGGCTCGGCCGCGGTGACGGCGATCTCGACAATTGGCGCGATCTGCGCTCGGAAGCGGAGCGTGCCCACAACAATCGTACGGCATCCTACCTGATCGGGACGCCGATGCTGGCGGACTATCTGGAGGAGGCGCTGTCGCAGTTCGGCAAGTCATTTGAGGATTTCGAAGAGCATCTTTGATTTCCTGAATGCTTTGACTCCCGAGCCAATCAGCGTCGCGCAGGAAATGCGCACCGTGACCGGCATTCTGAGGGATGGAGTGCTTCAATGACCAAAATGAAGATCGGCACTGGTGACTGGATCGTCGTATGCGATGGGCGCAAGGCGCTTATCCTCGAAAATCTCGGCAGCCGCATGTGTCCAAACCTGCACACAAAGGAAGTGCGCGAGCACCCGGACCTATCGACGCGCGCGCAAGGAACCGATGCGCCGGGCAGCGTGCATTCGTCAATCGGTACCGCGCGAAGCTCGGTTGAGCAGACCGACTGGCATGATGAGTCTGAGCGGGCGTTCCTGCGGGCTCTTGCCGACCGGCTCGACGTTGCGGTCACAACCGGCGAAACCACGGCGCTCACCATCGTCGCGTCGCCGCGCGCGCTGGGCATGATCCGGCCGGATTATTCGGATGCCGTTCGCAAGGCCGTTCGATCGGAAGTCGGCAAGGATCTCGTGAAGATGCCAGTCCATCAAATCGAGGAGCAACTGCTGGCGTGAGCCTTGGGTATGGTCGTTAACGCCGGCAGTCGCGCCTGATCTCTCCGTGAACCAAGCATACGTCCCTTGGCCTATCGGTCCGGATTGGCTCGCTCGAACTGGCGCAGCAGGCGGTTGCCGCGCTCGACGGCCAGGTCCATGGCTGCCTGCGCCGACTTCTTGCCGCTAAAAGCCTGCTCCAGTTCGTCGTCGATCACATCGCGGATCAGGACGAACGATCCAAGCCGGATTCCTTTCGAGTTCTCGGTCGGCGGCTTCAACGTCATCTGCTCGATCGAGATCGCCGTTCCCGGATTGCGATCGTAAAAGCCTTGCGCGCGAGTCATGTCGAACGCGGCGCGGGTGATCGGCAGATAGCCGGTGTTCTGGTGCCAGGCAGCCTGAATCTCCGGCTTGGACAGAAATGCGAAAAATTTGGCGACGCCGGCATATTCGGCGTGCGGCCGGTCGCGCAGCACCCACAGGGTGGCGCCGCCGATGATGCTGTTTTGCGGCGCGTCCGCGACGTCGGGCCAATAGGGCATCATGCCGTAGCCGACCTCGAATTTCGAATTGGCCTTGATATCGGCGCGCGTCGCCGACGAGCCGATGAAGATCGCGCACTCGCCCTTTTGAAATCGTGGCTCGGCGGTCTGGCCCCGGCCGCTGTAGTCGAACGCCTTCGCCTGCTGCCATTCCGCAAGCTGCGCGATATGGCGCACCACCGCCGGATTGTTGAAGGTCAGCTCCGCATCGAGACCGCCAAAACCGTTGGCGCGGGTCGCGAGCGGCAGATTGTGGAAGGCGGAAAAATTCTCGACATTGATCCAGGACGGCCACGAGGTGGTCAGACCGCAAACGGCGCCCGCGGTGCGCAGCCGCTTCGCCGCGGCGCCAACCTCGGGCCAGGTCTTCGGCGCCACTTCCGGATCGAGACCGGCGGCGCGGAAAAGATCCTTGTTGTAATACAGGATCGGCGTCGAACTGTTGAACGGGAACGACAGCATGTTGCCGGCGACATCAGAGTAATAGCCGGCCACGGCCGGCAGATAGGCGCGCGGGGTAAAGGTCTCGGACTGATCCCGCATCAATTCGAACACCGGATAGATCGCGCCCTTGGCCGCCATCATGGTCGCGGTCGCGATCTCGTTGACCTGAACGATGGCAGGCTGGCTTCGCGAGCGAAAGGCGAAGATCGCCGCCGTCACCGTCTCGGTGTAATTGCCCTTGTAGCTCGGCACGATCCGGTATTCGGACTGCGATGCATTGAAGTCGGCGGCGAGTTTTTCGACCTGCTTGCCGAGCTCGCCCGACATCGCGTGCCACCACATGATATCGGTGGCGGCCTGCGCGGGAGACACAAGAGCGATGGTCGCGAGGGCTGCGAGGTATAAGAATTTCAAATTCAACTTCACTGTTTGGGTCACTGTGATCTGCCGCCGACCTGAAATTTCTGCGTTGCGCGCCGTCATAGGATCCCGCGACGGCGGTTTCAATCGCCACGCCGATCGCGGCGCACAATTAACGATATCGGCAGGATAGCCATATCTTCGCGGTTTCTGTAAAACTAAGTTGAACCTTTTCTTCCCGCCGCCGACATCATCCCAAGGGGATTTGTTGCCAGTGTACCGCCGCGCCGACCTTTCGCGGATTATAACGCTTGTTGTCGCGCTGTTCGCCACAGTGGCGGCAACGAGTGCGTTTGCGCGCGAATTCCGGGCCGCCGATGCCCAGAACGGGGATTATCCGACCGTCCAGGCGCTGCTCTACATGGGCAGCATGGTCGCGGAGCGCAGCGGCGGCCGCCACCAGATCAAGGTCTTCCATTCACGCCAGCTCGGCGAGGAAAAGGAAACGCTGGAGCAGACCCGGGTCGGCGCGATCGACCTCAATCGCACCAATGTCGCGTTGATCGGAAACATGGTGCCGGCGATGAATGTGCTGGCCATGCCGTTTTTGTTTCGCTCCATCGAGCATTTGCAGAAGGTGCTGGATGGGCCGATCGGCAGCGAGATCCTCGACAGCTTCGAGCCCTATGGTTTCGTTGGCCTGGCGTTTTACGATTCCGGCGCCCGCTCGATCTACAACAGCTTCCGGCCGGTCCGCTCGATCGCCGACCTCAAGGCTTTGCGGTTGCGCGTGCTGCAGTCCGAGCAGACGTCCGACATGATCAAGTCGTTCGGCGCCGAGCCGGTCGAACTGCCCTACGGGCAGGTGCTGACCGGGCTTGCCACCGGGCTGATCGACGGCGCGGAGAACAACTGGCCGTCCTTCGTCACCACCGATCACTACAAATACGCCGGCTACTACACCCTCACCGAGCACACAATGAGCCCGGAAGTGCTGGTGATGTCGAAGAAGGCCTGGGGCAGCCTGTCGGCCGAAGATCAACAAATCTTCCGCGAGTCGGCGCTGCGCTCCAGCCGCTTCATGCGTGAAAAGTGGCGCGATCTCGAAGAACGGTCGCGCAAGCAGGCCGTAGCGGCCGGCGTCAAGATCGTCACGGACATCGACCGCAAACCGTTCGAGGCGGCGTTGGCCGGGCTCTACGCCAGGGCGCGGCGCGACCCTGCGGTCGCGCAGCTGATCGAACGAATTCGCAAGGTGGAGTAAATTGGCCGCGACGCCGCAGCAGAACGGAGCAGTGGAACGGCCGGCGGGCTTCGCCGCGCGGGGCCGCTTTCGCATCGTCCAGCTGCTGCGTGCGGTACCGATCCGCTGGCGCATCCTGTCGATCGCCGCCTTGAACTCGGCCGTCGTGATCGTGCTTGCCGTCTTGATCTGGAACGGCGCCAAGGTGCTGGGCTCGGCCTGGGAAGATGTCCGGCAGGTGCGGGAATCCGACAAGATCCTGGCGTCGCTGGAAAGCGAAACCAGCCGCCTGCAGAACCTGATCCACCGCTACATCAACCAGCCCAGCCCCGAACTATTCGCCGAGATCCTGCTGTTGCGCGAAGCGGTGCTCGGCACGCTGACCACGCGCGCCTCGAACGACCCGATGTTGTCGGGGTCGGTGGAGCGGCTCGAACACGTCACCAGCCGTTTCCTCGACGGTTTTGGCGAATTGCGCGCGGTGCAGGGGAAAATCGCCAAGACCTATGAAGAGCAGGTGGTGGGTCCGGCCAAGGACATGGCGGGGCTTTACTCGATCATCGAGGGCGCCACCGGGCACCGCGACGCGCTGATCTGGCCGTCGCTCGGGAAATCCCGCGAGGCGTTTACCGCGATGCTGGTCGCCGCCAACTCCTATTACCTCTCGCTGTCGTCCGCCTCCGCCGACGACGCACGCAGGAACACCGAGACAATCGAAAAAACCATTCCTGTGATGACCGACCTCGCCGACAACGATCTGCAGCGCATGGCGCTGGCGCGGTTGAACACGCGGACCCTGGCGCTGCAGGAGGGGCTGGCCAAACTCACCGAGGAGCTCGCCAACCGCACCGAGCTGTTGCGCAACACCATCGACGCCAGCCAGGCGGACGCAATCGGCGCCATCGACGAGTTGTCGGTCAAGATGCGCCAGCGCGAGCAAAAGGCGCAGGAGACCTTCGATCGGACGCTGTCCAACATATCGAGCCGGGTGCTGTCGATCGCCGTGATCTTTCTCGGCATCATCCTTTCGGCCGGCGTGCTGATCGCGCTCTCGATCCGGCTGCCGCTGCACCAGATCATGGCGGCGATGCACGCGATCACCTCGGGCGACTATGACCGCGGCGTGCAGGGAACGGCCGCCAAGGACGAGGTCGGCGCGATGGCCCGTGCGGTGGAAGTGTTCCGCGAAAACGCCATCGCCAAGCGTAAAACCGAGGACGAGTTGCGCGCCTCGAAGGAAAAGGCCGAGAGCGCGCTATTGGAGCTCAACACCGCCCAGCAGAACCTGATCGACGCCGAACGGCTGGCGGCGCTGGGCGGCCTGGTCGCCGGGGTCGCCCATGAGGTCAACAACCCGATCGGCATCAGCCTGACCGTTGCTTCCAGCTTTGCGCGCCGCGCCGAGATGTTCGAGTCCGAATTGCGCACCGAGCCGCTGCGCCGCTCCAAGCTCGACGAATTCGTGAAAACCTCGCGGGATGCCGCACAGCAGCTGGTGGCGAATTTGCATCGCGCCGGTGAGTTGATCCAGTCGTTCAAGCAGGTGGCGGTGGACCGTTCGCATGCCGAGCGCCGGCAATTCTCCCTCGGGGAAGCCACCGACCAGATCGTCGCCAGCCTGCGGCCGGTCCTGAAGAAGGCGGCGATAACCTTGTCGGTCGACGTGCCGGAGGGCCTGATGATTGACGGCTATCCCGGCTCCTACGGGCAGATTTTAACCAATCTTTTCCTCAACGCCGCCAATCATGCCTTCGCCGACGGCCGCTCCGGGGCGATCTCGATCTCGGCAAGGGCCCGCGGCAGCGACGATGTCGAGATCATTTTCGCCGATAACGGGGCGGGAATGACGCCGGACGTGCAGCGGCAGGCCTTCGACCCGTTCTTTACCACGCGCCGCAACGAGGGCGGCACCGGACTGGGGTTGCATATCGTCTATAATCTTGTCACCCAACAGCTCGGCGGCCGGATGATGCTGGAGTCAAGACCGGGACAAGGCACTACATTTCGCATTATCATGCCGAAGGTCGCCATGGGCGGACCCTCGATCACAGACGTTTCAGCCGACGGAACCCCTCAATGGCCGAACAGGACGATGTCCTCCACCTGATCGACGATACCGGCGCCGTTCCGGAGGTTTCGACCGCGCGCAAATGGAAGATCGCCGTCATCGACGACGATCAGGCCGTGCATGAAGGCACCCGCTTTGCACTGAGCGACTACAACCTGCAGGGGTCGACACTCGAAATCCTGTCGGCCTATTCCGCGGCCGAAGGCCGCATCCTGATGCGCAACAATCCGGATATCGCAGCCGTGCTGCTCGACGTCATCATGGAAACCGACGTCGCCGGCCTCGAACTGGTCGAATACATCCGCAACGAGATCAGGAACGAGACCGTCCGCATCATCCTGCGCACCGGACAGCCCGGCCAGGCGCCCGAGCGCCGCGTCATCGTCCAGTACGACATCAACGACTACAAGGCGAAGACCGAGCTCACCGCCGACAAGCTGTTCACCTCGCTGACAGCGGCCTTGCGCAGCTACCAGCAGCTCGAGCGCATGGTGCAGACCAGGCGCGGGCTGGAAATCATCATCGACGCCGCCTCGACGCTGTATGATTTCAAATCGATGCAGCGCCTCGCCGAAGGCGTGCTGACCCAGCTTGCTTCGCTGCTCAATGTCGATTGCGCCGGCATTCTGGTGCTGCGCGACGACGGCGGCTCGGCCGAATCCGAGTTTTCCGTGCTTGCCGGCTCGGGTTGCTACAGCCGCTTCATCGGCACCACCAGTTCGAAGGCGCTCGATCCGGATTTGCGGCAGATGGTGGAGGCGGCCTTCCAGCGCCGCAAAAACGAATTCGCCGATCATCGCAGCGTGCTTTATCTGCGCACCGGCAGCGGCCGCGAAGTGGTCGTGCTGCTGCAGGCCGAGCGTCCGCTGTCGGAGACTGATCGCGCGCTGGTCGAGATCTTCTCCAGCCGGCTGTCGATCGCCTTCGACAACGTCATTCTTTATCAGCAGCTGCACGAGGCCAATACCCAGCTGGAGGACCGCGTCGCGCAGCGCACGCGGGCGCTGATGCAGGCCAACCGCCGGCTGTCGTCGCAATGGCTGCGGCTGCAGCGCGCCAACGGCTTCAAGAACGAGATTCTCGGCACCGTCGCGCACGACTTGAAGAACCCGCTCGGCGTCATCCTCGGCCGCACCGAAATGCTGACCGAGTTGATCTCAGCCGGCTCGCCCAAGGAAAACGTCACGGCGCAGGTCGACCATATCCGCGACGCCACCAGGCGCCTGACCTCGATGGTCGATCATCTGATTTCGGATGCGATGGCGGACGCCTTCGACATCACGATTCGGCGCGAGCCGGTCGATGTCGCAGCGCTGGTCGCCGAGGTCGCCGACGCCAACCAGCCTTTGGCCGTCAACAAGCAGCAGACAATTGCCGTATCCGCACCGCCGAATTTTGTCACCATGTGCGACGCCGACCGGATCCGCGAGGCAATCGACAATCTGATCAGCAACGCCATCAAATACTCGCCGATCGGCGGCAAGATCACGGTGGCCGTCGGCCACGAGGGCCACAATACCGTCATTCGCATCGGCGACGAGGGCGCGGGGCTCAGCCCTGAAGACCTCGGCCGGCTGTTCGGCCGGTTTCAGCGGCTTTCGGCCAAGCCCACCGCCGGCGAAAGCTCGACCGGCCTCGGTCTATCGATCGTCAAACGCATTATCGACATGCATGGCGGCCATGTGACCGCGGAGAGTGCCGGACCCGGACAGGGATCGACGTTTACGGTTACATTGCCGGCAACAGAGACGTCATGACCCAGAGCCCGCATATCATCATCGTCGACGACGAGGCGCCGGCCCGCGAAATGGTCGGCGATTACCTCAAGATGCACGGCTTTGGCGTGACCCTGTGCGACGGCGGCAAAAGCCTGCGCAGCGTGATCGAGACCAACGTGCCCGACCTCGTGGTGCTCGACCTCAACATGCCCGAGGAAGACGGGCTGTCGATCATCCGCGACCTCAAGAGCCGCATCAACGTCCCCGTCATCATGCTGACGGCGACTGCAAGCCCGATCGACCGCGTGGTCGGGCTTGAACTCGGCGCCGACGACTACATCGCAAAGCCCTGCGAGCTCAGGGAATTGATGGCGCGGATCCGCTCGGTGCTGCGGCGTAGCACGCCGGTGAAGGCAGCGGCGCCCGAAGCCGCGGCTACCAAAACGGAAAAGGATCAACTGGTGCGGTTCGGCACCAAATGGCTCGATCTCGAGGCCCAGGCGCTGCGCGACGAAGAGGGCAACGAGCATCCGCTGACCGCGTCCGAATTCGGCCTCTTGAAGGTGTTCGCGGCCAATCCGAAGCGGGTGCTGTCGCGCGAGCGGCTGTTGGAATTGGCCAATGCGCGCGACGCCGAGGCCTTCGACCGCGCGGTCGATCTGCGCATCATGCGGATCCGGCGCAAGATCGAGATCGATCCGACCAAGCCCGCCGTGATCCGCACCATCCGCGGCGGCGGCTATCTGTTTTCGCCGACCGGCGACAAGGCGTAAGCCATCCTGCCGTCGTCCCGGCGATTGATTTCCGACCGCGGGGAACGATTCCGGGCGTGAAACCCTCCAATTTTCCGCGTATTGAAATTACTCGCATTTTACCCCCGAATGTTTCGTCGCAAGCCCTGCGACGAAACAATTCTCCCGGGCACGAAACCATTTTCTCCTTTTCGTGCAGACATCCCGAAACGTTGACTAACTAACAATCCTCCCAACGAAGCGCCGCCAAACGGCGAAGTGGGAGCCTGTCATGCCGAACGTCATCGCCATCAACGCTGCAGCCCGCAAAAATATCGCGGCGGCCCGCGCGACATCCGATGAGATGCTGCTCGAGAGTATCGCCCTGGGGGGCCGCACGGCGATGCATGTGCTTTATTCCCGTCACAACGTCCGGGTTTACCGCTTCGTGCTCCGTATGGTGCGCGACACCACCATGGCCGAAGACCTGGTCAGCCAGGTGTTCCTGGACGTGTGGCGGACCGCCAGCCAGTTCGAAGGCCGTTCCCAGGTTTCCACCTGGCTGCTGTCGATCGCCCGCTTCAAGGCGCTGACCGCGCTGCGCCAGCGCAAACACGAAGACATCGAGCAGGAAGACGTGCTCGAGATCGCCGATGAGGCCGATACGCCGGAAGCCTCGCTGGACCGCGCCAATACCTCGGCCATCCTGCGTGCCTGCGTCGCAAAGCTTTCGCCGGCGCATCGCGAGATCATCAACCTCGTCTACTACCACGAGAAGTCGGTGGAAGAGGCCGGCGCGATCATCGGCATCCCTCAGAGCACGGTGAAGACCCGGATGTTCTATGCCCGCAAACAACTCGCGGAGTTGCTTAAGGGCGCCGGTGTGGACAGTCTGGCAGCATAAAATACAGCCATTTCAGATACTTAAATGGAGGGCGGGGACGAAAATCGGGGTTGATTTCGACGCCAAAGATTACCGGCGGCGAAACAAATGAAACAATTGACGACATCACCCGGAAAAACTCCCTCCCTATAACGATCATCAACAATGCAACACCAACGCCGAACAGGAGAGCGAACATGCTGAAGCCGTCCTTGCGCTTTTTCATTATCCCGCTCGGCGCCGTCGCCACCCTGGCCTCATTGTCCGCCCAGAACATCGCCCCCCGCGCCCAGCGCGATGCCGGTTCGATGGTCGTGCGCGAACAAGTGATCGATTGCAGCACCAAGAGCGCCGCTGAGGTCTGTGTGATCCCCAACGGAGCCCGTTGAACCAGTTTCCAGACGACCAGACCTTCCAGGTTCTAACTCCCAAGTAACCTCCAACGACCCGGCCGGGATGCCCCCCAGCCGGGTCGCTCTGTATTTGGGGGAGGCGTTATCGTGAGCGCGCCTCGAAGGGCTCACAGAGACGTGACGCGGCCTGGGATGCGGTCGGCGTAACGGCCCGCGCCGTCATCGCGAAGAACAACAAGCTCCCCGCAGTGGCCATATGGCGCTGCCGGGAGCCGTTGATGGACCGGTCCGATGTTCAACCTCGTTCTCGCGCTGCTTGCAGGCGTCGTCACCGTCGCTGCACCCTGCACCCTGCCGATGCTGCCTATTCTGCTCGGGGCATCGGTCGGCCAGACCGGCAGGGCGCGGCCGGCGATGATCGCGCTCGGTTTCGTGGTGTCTTTCTCGATGGTGGCATTGGCGCTGAGCGCTATCACCCGGGCGTTCGATTTCGATCCCAACGTGCTGCGAACCGGCGCCGCGGTATTGCTGGCCGGATTTGGACTGCTGATGATCTGGCCGGCGCCGTTCGAGTGGCTATCGGTCCGGTTCAGCGGGCTCGGCAGCAGCACCACGGCGGGGTCGCGCCAGGGCATGATCGGCGGCTTCGTGCTCGGCACCACGCTGGGCCTGGTCTGGACGCCCTGTGCCGGCCCCGTGCTGGGCTCGATCCTGACCGTCGTGGCGACCTCGAAGGACACCGCATGGGCGAGTCTGCTGCTGGTGGCCTACGCCATCGGCGCGGCGATCCCGATGCTCTTGATCGCCTATGGCGGCCAGGCCGTCACCACCCGTATTCGCAGCATCGCGCGGATCACGCCGAGGCTGCAGCAGGCCTTCGGCGTCGTCGTGATCGCCTTCGCGATTGCCTCCTATTTCCAATACGACACGCTGATCGTGGCGTGGCTGACCGGATTCTACCCCAACGGCCAGATCGGCCTCTGAACCCCTCAAGGAGACCTCCATGACCCTACGCTCGCTCGCCGCATCCGCCGCACTGGTTGCGTTCAGTCTAACAGGCACGACCCTCCCCGGCATCAGTGGCGAAGCGCGTGCGCCGGATGCTCCGTTCGCGGTCGCTGCGGCACAGCAGGCCGCGCCTGAATTCACCGGCATCAGCAACTGGTTCAATTCGAAGCCGCTGAAAATTTCCGACCTGCGGGGCAAGGTGGTGCTGGTGGATTTCTGGACCTATGGCTGCGTCAACTGCGTCAACACGTTGCCGCACGTCACCGAGCTCTATGCCAAATACAGGGATCGCGGCCTCGTCGTGGTCGGCATTCACACCCCGGAATTTCCGTTCGAACACTCGGCCTCCAACGTGCAGGCGGCGCTGAAACGTCACGGCATCACCTATCCGGTCGGGCAGGACAATGACTCGCAGACCTGGAACGCCTACCGCAACCGGTATTGGCCGGCGCAATATATCGTCGACCAGAACGGCAAGATCGTGTTCCAGCACGACGGCGAAGGCCAGTACGAACAGATCGACCGCACCATTGCCCGGCTGCTCAACGCCAATAGCTGATCAATTCCGGCAGCGCGGCTACTATCGTCAAATTCGGCGTGATAAGGTTCGCGCCGGATTGTGGCACGATCCCGAAAAGTGGATTTCCGGTTTTCGGACAAGATCGCGGCCAAGAGACCGGCGATGGATGGTGCGCGATGTTCGAAGGCTGGGACGCCGTAGTATTGGCCCGGGCGCAGTTTGCTTTCACGATGTCGTTCCACATCGTGTTCCCCGCCTTCTCGATCGGGCTTGCGAGCTATCTGGCGGTGCTTGAAGCGCTCTGGCTGTGGACCGGGCGCAAGGTCTTCATCAACCTATTCAATTACTGGCTGAAGATCTTTGCCGTCGCCTTCGGCATGGGCGTTGTGTCCGGCATCGTGATGTCCTACCAGTTCGGCACCAACTGGTCGGCGTTTTCCGACAAGACAGGGCCGGTGATCGGCCCGTTGATGGCCTATGAGGTGCTGACCGCGTTCTTTCTCGAAGCCGGCTTCCTCGGCGTGATGCTGTTCGGCCTCGAACGGGTCGGTCACAAATTGCATTTCCTGGCGACCCTGATGGTTGCGATCGGCACGCTGTTTTCGGCGTTCTGGATTCTCTCGTCCAATTCCTGGATGCAGACGCCGGCGGGCTACGCCATCAATGCCGATGGCCAGTTCGTCGCAGCCGACTGGCTCCAGGTGATCTTCAATCCGTCGTTCCCCTACCGCCTCGTGCACATGGTGCTGGCGGCCTATCTGACCACCGCGCTCGTGGTCGGCGCGGTCGGCGCCTATCATCTATTGCGCGACCAGCATCTGGCCGGCCCCCGCGTGATGTTTTCGATGGCGATGTGGATGGCAACCCTGGTGGCGCCGATCCAGATTCTCGCCGGCGACCAGCACGGCCTCAACACGCTGGAGCATCAGCCCACCAAGATCATGGCAATGGAAGGCCATTACGAGAGCCACAAGGACGGCGCGCCGCTGATCCTGTTCGGCCTGCCCGATCAGGCCGCCGGCAAGGTCAAATACGCCCTCGAAATCCCGAAACTGGGCTCGCTGATCCTGAAACATTCCCCGGATGCGCCGATGGCCGGCCTCGACACCGTGCCGCGCGAAAACTGGCCGCCGGTACCGATCACCTTCTGGTCGTTCCGGATCATGGTCGGTCTCGGATTCCTGATCATGGGGCTCGGCCTGATCAGCCTGTGGATGCGCTGGCGCGGCAAGCTGTATGAATTCCGGCCGCTGCATTTGTTCGCGATGGCGATGGGCCCGGCGGGCTTCATCGCCGTGCTCGCGGGCTGGATCACCACCGAGACCGGGCGCCAGCCGTTCACGGTGTACGGGCTGTTGCGAACGGTCGAATCCGCCTCCCCGCTCGCGGCGCCCGCGGTCGGCTCCTCGCTGATCATTTTCATCATCGTCTATTTCGCAGTCTTCACCACCGGCGTCATCTACCTGCTGCGGCTGATGGCGGCTCCGCCGCATCCCGGCGAACAGGGGCCGTCGCATGACGCGCCTGCCCGCGCCGCCGGCATCACGCCCGCCGCCGGCGTCGTCGTCGAGGGAGCCGCGCGATGATCCCAATCGACCTCGCCATCATCTGGGCCTTCATCATCGCGTTTGCCGTGTTCGTCTATGTGGTGATGGACGGTTTCGACCTCGGCCTCGGCATCCTGTTTCCGCTATTCCCGGAGAAAGCCGATCGCGACGTCATCATGAACAGCGTCGCGCCGGTCTGGGACGGCAACGAAACCTGGCTGGTGCTGGGCGGCGGCGGCATGATGGCCGCGTTCCCGCTGGCTTATTCGGTGCTGATGCCCGCGCTCTACACGCCCATGATCGCCATGCTGGTCGGGCTGATCTTTCGCGGCGTCGCCTTCGAATTCCGCTGGCGGACGACGCAGCGCGAGCGCAACCGCTGGGACATCGCCTTTGCCGGCGGTTCGTTGGTGGCGACGCTGGCGCAGGGCATCGCGCTCGGCGCCATCCTGCAGGGCGTGCATGTCGAGGGACGGCATTATGCCGGCGGCTGGTGGGACTGGCTGACGCCGTTCAGCCTGTTGACCGGTGCAGCACTGGTGATCGGCTATGCGCTGTTGGGCGCGACCTGGCTGGTGATGAAGACCGAAGGCAGTTTGCGCGACCGCGCCTATCATTTGAGCTGGGTGCTGTTGCTGGCGATGCTGGGCGCGATCGGCGCGGTCAGCATTGCGACGCCGTTCCTCCACGTACAGTACACGCAGCGCTGGTTCGCCTGGCCCAACATCATCCTGACCGCGCCGGTGCCGATCGCGGTGGCCGGCGTGACGGTGTTGTTGCTGCGCAGCCTTGCCAACAAATACGACTACCAGCCGTTCTTCCTGGTGTTGGCGCTGTTCGCGCTGTCCTATGCGGGCCTGGGCATCAGCATGTACCCCTACATCGTGCCGCAGAGCATCACGATCTGGCAGGCGGCCTCGCCCGCGAACAGCCAGATCTTCATGCTATTCGGCGTCGGCGTGCTGGTGCCGCTGATCCTCGGCTATACCGCATGGGCTTACTGGGTGTTCCGCGGCAAGGTCAGGCACGGGAGCGGCTATCATTGATGCCACGAGAGGAAAATCCACGTCCCTTGACGCAGCGGCTATTGTGGTTCGCAGCCCTCTGGCTCGGCGGCGTCGGCACCGTCGCCTTGATCTCTTTTGGCCTGCGGCTCTGGATCGCACCGAAATGAGGTATTTCGGGCCATCTGCAGCCTTTGAAAATTCGTGACATATCAGTGACGTATCCGCCGCACTCGCCTTGAACTTGCCATCAAGCTGGCCCTGAGATTTGATGGTTCCAAGGATTTGGCTCAAGCGCCAAGAAGGAGAGCTTTGCAATGACGAAACTTCGTCACCTGATCTGGATGGTCGTCGCCTTCGCCGGCCTGTTGCTTTCGGCCTCGCAAAGCTATGCCCAGCAGCCCGACGTGGGCGACCAGCCAGGGCTTCTGCCGGACGACAGCGTCGAGCTCGATCCGGAATACCGCAAGCAGATGGTGTATTATCGCACCAGTGAGGCGCCGGGCACCATCATCATCTCCACCGCCGAACGCCATCTGTATCTGGTGCAGGGCAACGGCCGCGCGCTGCGCTACGGCATCGGCGTCGGGCGCGACGGATTCCAATGGCAGGGCCTGGTCAACATCACCCGCAAGGCAGAATGGCCGGACTGGACCCCGCCGCCCGAGATGATTGCCCGCCAGCCCTATCTGCCGCGCTTCATGGCCGGTGGACCCGGCAATCCACTCGGCGCACGCGCCATGTATCTCGGCACCACCGTCTACCGAATCCACGGCACCAACCGTCCCGACACGATCGGCACCAAGGTTTCATCCGGCTGCTTCCGGCTGGTCAATGCCGACGTCGCCGATCTCTACGATCGCGTGCCCGTCGGAACCAAGGTAATTATCCGGCAAAAGCCCGAACTGTAACCGCCGCTCCAGCTTCGCTGACATCCGTTTTCCCGATTATTGGTGAGAGATAAATCATGCGCACATTTCGAGGCGGCCTCCTGGTTGGTCTGGCGGTCGCAGTCGCGGTCGCGGCCGTTGCCATCACCTATGAGCGATACGACACCCGAACCCTGAAGCGCACGATCCGGCGCGGCGAGGTATTCTGCGGCGTCAATGCCGGCCTGCCCGGCTTTTCGATCCCCGACGACAAGGGCAACTGGAGCGGTTTTGACGTCGATTTCTGCCGCGCGGTGGCGTCGGCGATCTTCGACGATCCGAAGGCCGCGAAATTCATCCCGCTCGATGCCAGCGAACGCTTCAAGGAGTTGCAGAACCGCAAGGTCGACATCCTCTCCCGCAACTCGACCTGGAGCATGTCGCGCGAGACCAATTACGATCTCTACTTCCCGGCGGTCGCCTATTATGACGGCGAAGGCTTCATGCTGCCCGCGGCCCGCAAGATCGACTCGGCGCTCGACCTCAATGGCAGCAAGATCTGCGTGCAGGCGGAAACCACCACGCAGCTCAACCTCGCGGACTACTTTCGCGCCAACAACATGAAATACCAGGAGATGAAATTCCCCAAGCTGGAGGAGGTGGTCAAAGCCTATGATTCCGGCCAGTGCGACACCTTCACCGCCGACGCCTCGCAGCTCTATGCGCTCAGGCTGAACCTCTCCAAGCCGAACGACCACATCATCCTGCCGGACATCATCTCCAAGGAGCCGCTGGCGCCCGTGGTGCGGCAGCGCGACGACGACTGGATGATGATCGTGAAGTGGACGCTCTATGCGATGATCAATGCCGAAGAACTCGGCATTACCTCCAAGAACATCGACGAGGCGCTGAAGTCGAAGAAGCCCGAGGTGATGCGTCTGGTCGGCACCGAAGGCAGTTACGGCGAGGACCTCGGCCTGACCAAGGACTGGGCTGCCCGAATCATCCGCCACGTCGGCAATTACGGCGAGGTCTATGAGCGCAATGTCGGCGCCGAATCGAAGCTGAAGATCCCGCGCGGGCTCAACCAGCTCTGGAGCGCCGGCGGAATTCAGTACGCGCCGCCGATCAGGTAGGTCCCTCAGACGTCATTGCGAGGAGCGAAGCGACGAAGCAATCCATCTATCCGTTATGCCGCGCTATGGATTGCTTCGCGGAGCCTGTCATCGGGCGCGCATTCGCGCGACCCCGTGGCTCGCAATGACGGGGTGAGACCGTCAATAATTCTTCATCCGCGCCAACTGGTCGGCGTGGAAGTTGCTGTCGCCGAACAATTCCTGGCAGACCCGCGCCCGCTTCATGAAGAAGCCGATGTCGAACTGGTCGGTCATGCCCATGCCGCCGTGCATCTGGACGCCTTCCTGAACCGCCAGCGTCGCGGTTGAGCCGGCGCGCGCTTTAGCGACGGCGACCGCTGCACCTGCGTGATCGAAATCGCCGTCGAGCGTCTGCAGCGCTTTCAGCACCGCGGCGCGGGTGATCTCGATATCGATATAGAGCTGGGCTGCGCGATGCTGCAGCGCCTGGAATTCGCCGATCAGCCTGCCGAACTGCTTGCGCTCCTTGAGATAGGTGACGGTGCGGCCGAACACTTCCTCGCTGAGACCCACCATTTCGGAGGCGACCGCGCCGCGGCCGATATTGAGCACACCCTCGAGCAACGCCCCGCCTTGATCGACCTCGCCGAGCACATGATCGGCATTGACCTCGACATTCTCGAACACGATGCGTGCCGCATTGTGTGAATCGACCATCGCCGTGCGCTCGGTCGCAATGCCCTTGGTCTTCGGATCGACCAGGAACAGCGTCAGGCCGTTGCGCTCGCCGGCGGCGCCGCCGGTGCGCGCCGCGACGATCAGGAGATCGGCGGTGTGGCCGTCGACCACAAAGGCCTTGTCACCGGAAAGCTTGAACCCGTTGCCGGAGCGCACCGCCTGCATCCTGGTTTGCAACGGGCGGTGTTTGGCGCCTTCGTCGATCGCGAGCGCCGCCAGCAGCGAGCCGTCGGAAATTTTTGGCAGATGCCGGGATTTTTGCGCATCACTGCCGCCGCGCGACAACGCGGACGCCGCCAGCACGGACGTGGCGAGAAACGGCGACGGCATCAAGGTGCGGCCGATTTCTTCCATCACCACGCCGGCCTCGACGCAACCGAGCCCGCTGCCGCCAAAGCTTTCCGGCACCAGCAGCCCGGAAAATCCCATCTCGGCAAACGTCTTCCAGAGATCGCGGGAAAATCCGACTGCGTCCTTGGCATCGCGCAGTGCGCGCAGACGCGACACCGGCGCCTTGTCGCTGATGAGGCCGCGCGCGCTGTCGCGCAGCATGGATTGTTCTTCGGTAAGGACGAGGGCCATTTGAGGGGATTCCGGTCAGTTGTGTTGTGCGTTAGCGTGAGTACACATGAAGCTCGTCATGCCCGGCCTTGTGCCGGGCATCCACGTCTTTCTTTGGTGCACCGACAAAAGCAAGACGTGGATGGCCGGGACGAGCCCGGCCACGACGGTGGGGCTATTTTAGGCCCCCGGCAGATCGAGGATGCGTTTTGCGACAATGCCGAGCATCACCTCACTGGTGCCGCCCTCGATCGAGTTGGCCTTGGTGCGCAGCCAGGCGCGCGGGCGGGCGCCGCCTTTGGAGCGCTCGCTCTCCCATTCCAGTGCGTCGATGCCGCCGGCCGACATCAGGATTTCGTAGCGGCGCTTGTTCAATTCAGTGCCGTAATATTTCATCGCCGACGAAAACGCCGGATGCGACTGGCCGGCCTTGGCCAGATCGACCGCGCGTTCGGCGGCCGCCGACAGCGCCGCCTCGTCGATCTCGAAGGTCGAGATCTGTCCGCGCAGCATCGGGTCTTCCAGCCGGCCCTGCTCGTCGGTACCAATGGAATCGGTAGCAACCTGGCCAAGCGGCCGGCCGACGCCGCGCTCGCCCATGCCCGAGATCATCGCGCGCTCGTGCTGCAGCAGATATTTCGCGACATCCCAGCCGCGGTTGACGGTGCCGACCACATGCGACTTCGGCACCCGCACATTGTCGAAAAAGGTTTCGCAGAACGGCGAGTAGCCCGAGATCAGCAGGATCGGCTTTGTCGACACGCCCTTCGAGGCCATGTCGAACAGGATGAAGCTGATGCCGTCGTGCTTCTTGGCCGCGCCATCGGTGCGCACGAGGCAAAAGATCCAGTCGGCGTAGTTCGCATATGACGTCCAGATCTTCTGGCCGTTGATGATGAAATCGTCGCCGTCGCTTTCGGCGCGGGTCTGCAGCGAGGCAAGGTCGGAGCCGGCGTTCGGCTCGGAATAGCCCTGGCACCAGCGGATCAGGCCCGCCGTGATCTTGGGCAGATGCTCCTTCTTCTGCGCGTCGGTGCCGTATTTCAGCAGCGCCGGCCCGAGCATGGAAATGCCGAACGAGACCAGCGGCTGGCGGGCGCCGATCGCGGCCATCTCCTGGCGGACGATCTTGGCTTCCTCGCCATCGAGGCCGCCGCCGCCGTATTCCTTCGGCCAATGCGGCACCGTCCAGCCCTTGTCGCGCATCCGCTCGAACCAGACGCGCTGCGGCTCGGAGGAGAATTTGGCGTTACGGCCGCCCCAGAACGTGTCCGCGTCCGAGGTCATCGGCCGCCGCATCTCGGGCGGACAGTTCGCCTCCAGCCAGGCGCGGGTTTCACGGCGAAAATTTTCCAGATCGGGCATGGTGCGTTTCCATATTGGCGAGTTGGAAAGGACCTTAGTCACCGCACCGCAGAATTCAATATGTCTTGCGTCATGCCATGCCCGAGCGGCGGTGGTCATACCGCGCGATCAGGTGTATTCGCAAAGCGCGTAACGACTGAAAAACAAGAGGAAACGGACATGCGCCTGAAGTTGCTTTCGCCTGGCGAAATGAGCGCGGAGCAAAAAGAAACCTACGACGAGTCGATTGCGGGCAAACGGGGCGCCCCACCGGCGCCGATGATGGCCTGGCTCAATAGTCCCGAAATGGCCCGGCATGCCACGCGCCTTGGCGGCGTGCTGCGCTTCGACACGATATTTCCGGCCAAATTGTCCGAGATCGCGATCCTCGTCACCGCGCGGCACTGGACCTCGCATTACGAATGGTACGCACACAAGCGCCTCGCACTGAAAGGCGGTATGGACCCGAAAATCATCGATGACATCCGCGACCGCCGCACGCCTGTGTTCGACGATCCCAAGGGCAAAATGATCTACGACGTTGCCAAATCGTTGCATGAGGGCCATGGCGTGTCGAAGGCGCTGTATGACGACGCCGTCAAGGTGCTCACCGTGCGCGGCGTGACCGAGATCATCGGACTGTGCGGCTACTACACGATGGTGTCGATGACGCTCAACACCTTTGAGTTCGAACTGCCGGCAGGAGAGGTGTCCGATCTTGCGTGAGGGGAATAACCACTTACGTGTCTCGGACGCGGTGCAGTGCTTCTTCAGCGGTGCACCGCAGAGCCGGGACCCAAGCCGGCGCGCAATATGGGCCCCGGCTTGGCAGCGCACCGTTGACGCGCTGCGCACCATCCGGGGCACGGGACCATTCGAATGGAGAACAAGATGCCCGACAACCCGCCCATCGTCGCCGGTACCCGGATCGGGCATGTCCACCTCAAGGTCGCCGACCTCGATCGCGCGCTCGGCTTCTATTGCGGCGTGCTCGGCTTCGAGCTGATGCAGCGGCTCGGCTCAGGCGCGGCGTTCATCTCGGCCGGCGGCTATCATCACCATATCGGGCTGAACACCTGGGAAAGCAAAGGCGGCCATCCGCCGCCACCGGGCACGACGGGCCTGTTTCACACCGCGATCCTCTATCCGACCCGGCCGGCGCTCGGCGACGCGCTCTATCGCGTGATCAGCGCCGGCATCGAGCTCGATGGCGCCAGCGACCACGGTGTCAGCGAGGCGCTCTATCTGCGCGATCCCGACGAAAACGGCGTCGAACTGTATTGGGACCGGCCGAAGGAGCAATGGCCACGCACGCCGGATGGCGCGCTGTCGATGTTCACGAAGCGGCTCGATCTGGATGATCTGCTGCGGCAGCGGCAGGCGTAGTTTTTGCCGTCATTGCGAGGAGCGAAGCGACGAAGCAATCCACTCTTCCTTTGCTCGGTGAAATGGATTGCTTCGCTTCGCTCGCAATGACGACTCAGGGACGCCCGCGGATCATGATCAGCACGGCGGCCGTCAATTCGAGACAAATGCAGCCGTAGAACGGCAGCGCATAGCTTCCCGAGGCATCCCGCAGCACCCCGACCACGCCGGGACCGAACGCATAGGTGATCTGGTTGATCGCGGTGATCAGGCTGACCAGCACGCCGAACGATCGCGGGTCGAATTCGCGCTGCACGATCAGCGACGGCAGCGTGATCAGATTGCCGACCGAAAATCCGAACAGCGCGCAGGCCGCGATCAAGGCAATGTCGTTGTGCACATTGATGATGACGGCGAGCGCCGCCGCCTGACTGACGAACGACAGCGACGATGCCAGCCGCTGGTTGAGCCGGTCGATCACGAACGAGAACAGCACGCGCCCGACCACCGCCATCGCCGTCAACAGCGCCACCGCGACCGCCGCGCGCTCGCGTCCGACCACCGAATCCAGGAACGAGATCAAATGAACGATGAAGCCGACCTGCGCGAACAGCACCAGCGCGAAGGCGCTGGAGACCGAAAGGAAGCCGATATCGCGCAGTGCGCGGGCACGGATTTGCGTGGACGACGGCGCGTCGGCGGCGGCCGCCGCCGCATTTGCGCTTGAATGCAGCGGCGGCCGCCCGACGAAGATCAGGATCACCGGCACGATCAGCACGATCATCACCACCGCCGCCGCGATCATGGCGCCGGAGAAGCCGAAATAGCCGATCGCCGCCACCAGCAGCGGCACACCGGCAATGCCGCCAAAGCTGGCGCCGTTCAGCGCCAGGCTGATCGCCATGCCGCGCTTGTGGTCGAACCAGAGGCCGAGCGTGTTGGTGATGATGGAAAGGCTGGTGCCGGCCCAGCCGAACGCCAGTACCGCATTCGCCGCATAGAGCTGCCAGGGCTCGCGCACCTGCCCGATCGAGATCGCGGCTGCCGCCATCGCCAACGTGCCCGCGATCAGGCATTTGCGCGGACCGAACGCCCTGATCGCCTCGCTGACGAAGGCGACCAGCGCCGCACCCGACAGATAGAAGAACGTGGTGCCGGACGAAATGAGCGACGCCGGCCAGCCGCGCAGCCGGTGCAACTCGGCGACATAGACGCTCTGGCCGTAAAAGCCGAGCCCCCAGCCAAAGGTCGCGAGCAGAAAGCAGACGGCGACAATGCGCCAGCCTTCGTAGCCGATGGAGGTTTCGTCGATGGTAACGTGAGTAGATGCGTCCAATTTTTTCTTCTTTTGAATTTGCGCCGTCATGGCCGGGCATAGCCGTCCGAAGGACGGCGTCGCTTCCGCTCGCCTATCAGACCATCCACGTCCTTCGGACCGGCATCAAGAAAGACGTGGGTGCCCAGGTCAAGCCCGGGCATCACGGCAACTATTAGCAGGTCAAGAAGAGGAAGACTTCGACCGCGGCCGAATTGTCAGCAGATGTCAGCAAAGCGCTAAAGGCTCGGCTCCGGAAATTCATCCACCGCCCGCAATCTCCGCCGCCGCTTGTTGAACGACGCGAACGACAGCACCGCAAGGCCGACCAGCACCGGCGGGAACACCACCATGTTGACCGCCGACCAGCCGTAATTGGCCAACAGCTGCCCGGACGAGAACGACCCGACCGCCATCATCCCGAACACCAGAAAATCGTTGAATGCCTGCACCTTGTTGCGCTCCTGCGGCCGGTGCGTCTCCAGCACCAGCGCCGACGCGCCGACGAAGCCGAAATTCCAGCCGACGCCGAGCACGGCCAGCGTAGCCCAGAAATGCATCGCGGTGATGCCGGACAACCCGATCATGGCGCCGACCGCCTCCAGCGACAGGCCGATCGCCACCATCACGGGCGCGCCAAAGCGGGCGATCAGCGAGCCGGTGAAGAAGCTTGGCCCATACATCGCCACGATGTGCCACTGAATGCCGAAATTGGAATCGCTGACGGAGAGGCCGCACATCTTCATCGCGAGCGGTGCCGACGTCATGACGAGGTTCATCATGGGGTAGGCGATGACGCCGCACAGGGCGGCAGCGATGAAGCGCGGCTGCCGCGCGATCTCGAACAACGGCCGGCCCCCATGCAGATCGGCGGCGGCCGGCTTTGGCGCATCGACGCCGGTCAGCACCGCCATCGCGATCAAGGCGACCAGCGCCTGCACCACAAAGCTGAACGCGAACAGATAGGGCGGCCAGATGTCCATGGTCCATTGCACGAGCTGCGGACCGAGCACGCCGGCGAATATGCCGCCCGCCATCACCCACGATACGGCCTTGGGGCGGAACGCGGTGCTGGCGCCGTCCGCGGCGGCAAAGCGGTAGGATTGCGACACCGCGCCATAGAGGCCGCCGAGGAAGGTCGCACAGCAGAACAGCCAGAACGAGGCATGCAGGATCGCGAATGCGCCGAGCGCGCCGGTCGCGACGCCGCAGCCGGTGCCGATCATGAAGGCGACGCGGCGGCCATAGGCGCGCGAGATCGCGCCGGTCGGCAGCGTGCCCGCGGCGAGGCCCAGCACATACATCGACAGCGGCACGGTTGCGAGTGAGATTGACGGCGCCAGCGTCGCGCCCACGATCGAGCCGGTGGCGAAGATCACTGCCGAATTGGCGCCGGTCAGCGCCTGCGCTGCGGCCAGCCGCAGCACATTGGATCGCGCCCGCGCATCGTTGGCGGCCTCGTCGGTGGCTGTCATATCCAACATCGGCATTCCCGCCCGGCAGGCCCCGGCCGGGAGCCTTGGTGATTCCCGGCACTATGAAGAGGAGCCGCCGCGCGATCAACCGATGCAAACGGGCGCGCGCTATGCGCTGGCGTCACCCTTTTTTGATGAGCCGAACACCAGAATCAGGTTGTTGGCCGGCATTTGCACGGTCTCGATCAAGACGAGGCCAACACCGTCAGCCAATCTCTCGACGTCGCCGATATCGCGCACGCCCCATTCGGGGTCGCGGCTGCGAAGGCTGGTGTCGAATACGGCATTGCTCAGCGCGGTGTGCTTGCCGTCCCGCTTGAACGGGCCATAAAGAAATAACCGCCCGTCGGGGCGCAGATAACGCGCGGCGCCGGCAAACAGGCCCTCGGCGACGCGCCAGGGCGCGATGTGGATCACATTGGCGCAGAACACCGCCAGCAATTTGCCGGGGCCGCTGCCGTCGTGCATCTGATGACACCAGGCAGGATTGGAGAGATCGATCCGCAGCGCCGGGCGGATGTTCGGCAGGCCTGAATGTTTCAGCCACGCGCCGATACTGTTCAGATGCGCCTCGTTGGTGTCGCTCGGCCACCAGGTGATATCAGGGGTTTGGCGGGCGAAATGCACCACATGCTGGCCGGTGCCGCTGCCGGCCTCCAGCACGTCGCCGGATTTGCCGGCGAGGAATTTCAGCAAAACCGCGGAGATCGGCGCATGGTTGCGGTGGAACGCCGCCGCGTCGAGCCGGCCGTCGGGTTCGACCGGCCGGCCATCCTTGCCGAATTCCACCCCATGTTCCGCCACGGCCACTCTCCCGTGCCCTTTTAGACCGCACGGGCGCCGCCTGCAAAATTTGGCCCGAATGACTGCAAATGCGAGGGAACAATCGAGCTTCCGCGGGGTGCATTGGGTCAGTGCGTTAACCTCGGTCTCCCCGCGCCTATTCTCCACATTGCCAGCCGATGGCCTTTGTGCTTTTTGACCCCCTATATTGCGCAGGAATCGTCGATATAACGTCCGGGAAACGCCCTTGATCGCCACTTCCTCTATGAAGCCAGCTCTGGTCCTGGCGCTGTTGATCGGCGCCGCCGTCGCGGGCCCCGCTCATGCACAATCCGCCGCCGCCGAGGGCCAGAAGCTCGCGTTCGACCGCGGCAAGGGCAATTGCCTGACCTGCCACGTCATCAAGGGCGGCGACCTTCCCGGCACCATCGGCCCGGAACTGAAAGACATCAAAGCCAAATACCCCAATCGCGACGACCTCGTCGCCATTGTCACAGACGAAACCAAGCGCAATCCGCAGACCGTGATGCCTCCCTTCGGACGAAACCGGATTTTGTCCGAGAAGGAGATCAGCGCGGTGGTGGATTTTCTGCAGACGCTGTGACGCTGTAAGCGCACGCCAGGAGAGGTTTCGGATGAGCATCATGGACAATGGATTTTCGGCGACGCGGCGGCTGGTGCTGAAGGGCGCCGGCACAGTCGCGCTGGCCGGGCTTGGCGTTATCAGCCTCGATCTGCCTGCAGCCTTCGCCGCAGCCAATGACAAATATCCGGAGGAGGCGTTCAAGCAAAAGAGCGAGGCCGATGCGATCAAATTGCTCTACGGCAGGACCGCCGAACTCTCGGACAAGGTAAAGATGGACGCCCCTGAAATCGCAGAGAACGGCGCCGTGGTTCCGGTTTCGGTCTCTACGACACTGACTGACGTGACCTCGATCGCGTTCCTGGTCAGCGAAAACCCGAACGCGCTGATTGCGTCGTACAAGATTCCCGCGGGCACGATCCCGAGCGTGGCCAACCGCATCAAGATGGCGAAGACCAGCAACGTGATCGTCATCGTGGAAGCCGGCGGCAAGCTGTACAGCGCCACCAAGGAAGTCAAAGTCACCGTCGGCGGCTGCGGCGGCTGACGCGCATGATCCGGACCCGGAGGGCCACGTTAGTGCAAAGTGGGAACCGGTTTTCCGACAAGATCATGCACAAACTATAAGGGAAGAAACCAATGGCATCGACCATTCGCGTGCGCGCCACCTCGAACGGCGACACCACCGAAGTGCAGGCGCTGATCCAGCACCCGATGGATTCCGGCTTCGTCAAGGACGCCCAGGGGCAGATCATCCCGCCGCATTTCATCCAAGAATTGACCTTCGAATATGACGGCAAGGCCGTGTTCGTCGCCGATTGGGGCGGCGGCATCTCCAAGGACCCCTATGTCAAGTTCGCCTTCAAGGGCGGCAAGAAGGGCGACGATCTGAAAGTGAGCTGGGTCGACAACAAGGGCGCGACCGACACCGCCACGGCGAAGATTCAATGAAGCCGCGATCCGCGATCCCAGTTGCTTCCGCCGCGCTGGCACTGGCGTTGCTAGCGTTTGCGACCCCGCCGGTGGCAGCCGCCGACACGGTCGATCCGGCCGCCGACGCCAAGGCGTTCAAAAAATTCTTCACCGACAAATTCCCCAAGCTGAAGCCGGAGGATTTCGTCAACGGCCCCTATTCGATGAACGAGGACCTGCACAAGCAATGGGAAGAGAAAGAGCAATTCCCGCCTTACGAATTCTCGCTCGAAGCCGGCAAGGAGATGTTCTCAAAGCCGTTCAAGAACGGAAAGAGCTATCAGGACTGCTTCCCCAACAAGGGCATCGGCATCCGCCAGAACTATCCTTACTTCGACGAGAAGGAAGGCAAGGTGGTCACGCTGGAACTGGCGCTGAACCGCTGCCGCGAAGCCAATGGCGAAGCGCCGTTCTCCTATGTGAAGGACGACATGGCGGCGCTGACCGCCTATATGGCGTTCACCTCGCGCGGCAAGCCTTTTGACATCAAGATCCCGAAAGACCCGCGCGCGCTGGAAGCCTATCAAAAGGGCAAGGAATATTTCTACACCCGCCGCGGCCAGCTCAATTTTTCCTGCGCCACCTGCCACATCCAGAGCCCGGGCGAGCGCATCCGCGCCGAAGTGCTGGCGCCCGCGCTCGGTATTCTCAACGCGATGCCGATCTACCGCTCGGAATGGAGCGGCATGGGTACCACCAGCCGCCGCTTCACCACCTGCAACAGCCAGATCCGCGGCGTGCCGCTCGATCCGCAGGCCGATGAATACCGCGATCTCGAATATTATCTGTCCTATGTCAGCAACGGACTGCCGATTTCCGGCCCGGGAGCGCGGCCATGAGGAATACGGTTCTCAAATCGGTGCTGACCGCGTTGCTGGTTGCCGGCGCGACGTCGGCATTCGCCGCGAGCGAAGACGATTTCAAGGCGGCTTACGCCGCCGCCGAAGCCGCCAACAAGGAAGCCGGCAGCCTGCGCAATCAGTGGACCACGACTGCATCGACGCTCGCAGCCGCGAAAAAGGCCGCCGATAGCGGCGACTTCGACAACGCCGTCGCGCAGGCAAAGGAAGCGGAAGCGCTGGCGAAAGCCTCGATCTTCCAGGCCACCAGCGAGAAAGAACGCTGGAAGAATATGGAAATCCGCTGAGCATTTGCGCAGACCGCGCGGAGACATTCAATGACTATCCGCCGCCGGGATTTTCTGACACTCGCGGGCGCCGCGACCCTTTCGGGCGGCCTGCCGCGCCTTGCGCGCGGCGCCGACAATTCAAGCATCTACGATCTCGAACGCTTCGGCAATGCGCGCATCCTGCACATAACCGACACGCATGCGCAGTTAAAGCCGGTCTATTGCCGCGAGCCGAGCGTCAATCTCGGCATCGACGCGATGGCGGGGCAACCGCCGCATCTGGTCGGCAACGCCTTCCTCGACCGCTTCGGCATCCGGCCTGACAGCGCCGACGCCTATGCCTTCACGTTTCTCGATTTCGAAAAGGCCGCCGGACGATTCGGCAGGCTCGGCGGTTTTGCGCATCTGAAAACGCTGATCGATCGCCTGCGCGGCGATGTGGGGCCCGGACGCTCGCTGCTGCTCGACGGCGGCGATCTGTGGCAGGGCACCGGCTTCGCCAACGCCACGCAGGGCGCCGACATGGTGGAGGCGGCGAACCTGCTCGGCATCGAGGCGATGACCGGGCATTGGGAATTCACCTATGGCGAGCAGGCGCTGCGCGCCAACCTCGAACGCTTCAAGGGCGAGTTTCTGGCGCAGAACGTCTTCCTTACCGAGGAAGCCGCCTTCAACGACGCCAAGGCATTCGATCCGGCGTCGGGCCGCGTGTTCAAGCCGTCCGTCATCAAGGAGATCGGCGGCCACCGCGTGGCCGTGATCGGCCAGGCCTTCCCCTATGTGCCGATCGCACATCCCAAGCGTTTCACGCCCGATTGGAAATTCGGCATCCGCGACGAAGAGCTGCAAAAGCTGGTCGACGCGCATCGCAGCAACGACAAGGTCGATGCCGTCATCCTGCTCTCGCATAACGGCATGGATGTCGATCTCAAGCTCGCCAGCCGCGTCACCGGCATCGACGTCATCCTCGGCGGACACACCCACGACGCCATTCCGCAGCCGATCAGCGTCGCCAATCCCCGCGGCGTCACCCTCGTTACCAATGCCGGCGCCAACGGAAAATTTTTGGCCGTACTCGATCTCGACGTCGCCAAGGGCAAGGTCGGCAATGTGCGCTACCGGCTGCTGCCGGTGTTTTCGGAACTGCTGAAGCCCGATGCCGCGATGGCGGCGCTGATCGAAAAAATGCGCGAGCCGCAGGCCGGCGCCTGGAGCGACAAGATCGCGGCCGCCGATCGCCTGCTCTATCGCCGTGGCAATTTCAGCGGCACCTTCGATCAATTGATCTGCGATGCGTTGCGCGGCGAATTGAACACCGAGATCGCGCTGTCGCCGGGTTTCCGCTGGGGCGTCGCGGCGCTGGCGGGCCAGCCGTTGACGATGGAAGATGTGCTGGCGGAAACCGCGATCACCTACCCGCAGACCTATACGCAGAGCATGACCGGCGGCCAGATCAAGGACGTGCTCGAAGACGTCTGCGACAACCTCTTCAACGCCGATCCCTATTACCAGCAGGGCGGCGACATGGTCCGCGTCGGCGGCCTGTCCTACACCTGCACGCCGGCGGAAACGGTGGGAAAACGGATTTCCGAGCTGAAGCTCGATGGTGGCCGCGCCGTTGAGGCCGGCAAGAGCTACAAGGTGGCGGGGTGGGCTTCGGTCAACGAGCAGACGGGCGCGCCGGTATGGGATGTGGTTGCGAACCACCTGCGTTCGGGAAAGCCACCGAACCGGCAGGCGTCACCCGTCACGCTCAGGGGCGTCGAGAACAATCCAGGCATCGCGGGGCCAGGATGACGCGTTCACCGACCAATATTCGCGCCATATTCGCGGCGCTGTTGATCGCCACGGTCGCGCCGATGGCCCGCGCCCAGCAGGCGCCGCTGCAGGACAAGCCGTTTGCCGAGCACAAGATCGTGCTGCAGCTCTCCGACAATGATCCCAAGAAGCAGGGGCTGGTGATCAGCGTCGCCAACAATCTCATGAAATTCTACGACCCCGACAAGGTCGCGGTCGAGATCGTGGCGTTCGGGCCGGGCATCGAGCTGCTGCGGCCCGAAAATCCCAACCGCAAGCTGGTCGAAAGCCTGGTAGCCCAGGGCGCGCGCGTCGACATCTGCCTCAACACGGTCGATACGCTGGAGCGCGATACCGGCAAGCGGCCGGAATTCATCGCCGCCGCGACGCCGGTCCAGGTCGGCGTCGCGCAGATACTTTTTCTCACTGAAAACGGCTATACGCTGGTCAAGCCTTGACCGTCATTGCGAGCGCAGCGAAGCAATCCATCGCTCCCAGGCAAGAAAGAATGGATTGCTTCGCCGCTTCGCTCCTCGCAATGACGGGGAGTAAATTCTAGGGAGTTTTGTAATGTTTCGCCGTTTCGCATCTATCGCATTTATTTGGGTCGCCTTCGCCACCAACGCGCTTGCCGCCGACAAGGCCCATCGCATCGCGATCCAGGTCGACCAGAACGACCCGCAGGTGATGAATCTGGCGCTGAACAACGCCACCAACGTGATCGAATATTACCGCGAAAAGAACGAGGACGTCGAAGTCGACATCGTCACCTATGGTCCCGGCCTGCACATGCTGCGATCAGACACCTCGCCGGTGCAGGACCGCATCAAGCGGCTCAAGGACATGGTATTCCCGGGCAAGATCCAGTTCTCCGCCTGCAACAAGACCAAGCAGGGCATGGAAAAGACCGAGGGACACGCGATTTCGGTGCTGCCCGAGGCCACGGTGGTACCGTCAGGCGTGGTTCATCTGATGGAATTACAGGAGCAGGGCTGGAGTTACGTCCGGCCTTGAGGAGCAAGACTCCTTCGAAATGGCTGTCCAGTGGAGACAAGAATGTTTGAGCAGGCCATCGTAATGGAATAATATCCTCCGCGAGACCCAATTGAGGACGCGGCAGCCGTCATGATCTTTCGTCAGCTCTTCGACAGCGTTTCAGGCACCTACAGCTACCTCTTGGCCAGCCGGGCCGGCGGCGAGGCGCTGATCCTCGATCCCGTGCTGGAAAAGGCCGACCGCTATTGCCAGTTGCTGCGCGAACTCGATCTGCGGCTGGTCAAGGCGGTCGACACCCATCTGCACGCCGACCATGTCACGGGCCTGGGCGAACTGCGCGACCGCACCCAGTGCATCACCATCATGGGCGAGCAGAGCAAGGCCGACGTGGTGTCGATGCGGGTTGCCGATGGCGACAAGGTGATGATCGAGGGCCTCAGCCTCGACGTGATGTACACGCCCGGCCATACCGACGATTCCTATAGTTACTTGATGGGCGACCGCGTCTTCACCGGCGATACGCTCTTGATCCGCGGCACCGGCCGCACCGATTTCCAGAATGGCAGTTCGCGGGCGCAATATGAATCGATCTTCAACCGGCTCTTGAAACTGCCGGAGGAGACCATGGTGTTTCCCGCCCATGACTATAAGGGCGACACCGTCTCCACCATCGGCGAGGAGAAGCGCTACAATCCCAGGCTTCAGGTGCGCTCGGTCGACGAGTATGTCGAGCTGATGGCCAATCTGAAGCTGCCCAATCCGAAGATGATGGACGTCGCCGTACCCGCCAACATGCATGTCGGCCTGCATCAGCACGACCTCGCCAAGGAAGGATTGTCGTTCACCGCCCGCGAAGCGATCGACAGATTAGGCCGCCCGGATATCCTGCTGGTGGACCTCCGGGAGAACAGCGAGCGCGCCAAGCACGGCACGCTCTCGGGCGCGCTGCACGCACCCTATCCCGGCATCTGCGAGAGCCTCGCGCCCGGCGGCATGCTGCGCGAGGTCGCCGCGGCCACCGGGCGCCGCATCGTGTTCTTCTGCGCCTTCGGCGAGCGCTCGGCGATGGCGGTGGCCGCCGCCAAGAAAGCGGGCCTTGCCAACACCGCCCACATCGAAGGTGGCATGGATGCCTGGAAGAAGGCCGGCGGGCCGGTGATGCACGGGTAATCCCGTCATTCCGGGGCGCGCGCCAGCGCGAACCTCAGATGCGCAATTGCGCATCGGGGAATCTCGAGATTCCGGGTTCGATGCTTCGCATCGCCCCGGAATGACGAAGGAGGTCTACCGCGCCACCCGCTTCAATTCCGCCGTCAGCATATCCAGCGCTTCCGCCAGCATCACGCCGCCGCACACCGTCAGCCGCTCCGGAATCACGATGCGTTTGTCCGGCGGATAGAAGTGCTGCAGCGCCGGATGCAGCAGGAAGGCGCGGCCGTTATCCTCCGCGCGGTCGCCTGTCTCCGACACCACGAGAAAGTCGGGCCTCAGGCTGACGATCGCTTCCAGCGAGGTAAATCCGCCGAAGGCGATGCCGAGATCGCCGGCCGGGTTGAGCAAGCCGGTTTCGGTCAGCAGCGAAGAGACCAGGCTGTCGCGGCCGGACACAAAACCGCGCCGCGACAGCGGCAGCACCCGGTAATGCTTGCCGGTGACGGTGTCCCGGGCGCGCGCGATCGCGGCGTCGAGCCGCGCGATTTCGGCTTTGGCGCGATCCGGGTGCTGCACCACCTCGCCCATTTCGCGGATCTGGTCCTTCACCTCGGGAAGCGTGCGCGGCACGGTGAATTCGGCGACATGCAGCCCCTTCGCCTTCAACACTTCCCGCGTCGAACGCCTGTCGAACCGGCTTGCGAGCACAATGTCGGGCTTGAGCACCAGCACGTCTTCGGCACCGCCCGACAGGATCGGGTAATGGCGCGCCTTGTCGGCCGCCCAGGATTGCCAGCCATCGCGCGCGTATCGGCTCAATCCGAGGATTTGCTCGGGATCGGCCAGCGTCAGCAGCAATTGATCGCTGCAGACATTCATCGAGACGATGCGTGGCAGACCGGTCGCCGACGACGCGTCGCTAGACACCGCCAAGGCTACAATCGCCAACAGAGCTGCAAGACATCGCCACATCAGATTTCCGCCCAAGGCACGATCACGGTTTCGCGCTGGTATTCTGCGCGATAGGCGCTGATCCGGAACACGTCAGCGATCACCTGCTCCGACAGCGCCTCGGCCGGCGCGCCCTGCGACACCAGGCGGCCTTCCCCGAGCACCAGCATATGATCGGAAAATCGCGCGGCAAGCCCGAGATCGTGCGTCACCACGATCACCAGCACGCCCTTGTCGGCGGCCGAACGCAGGCCCTTCATGACGTCGATCTGATGGCGCGGATCGAGCGAGGCGGTCGGCTCGTCCGCCAGGATCACGGGGGCTTCCACCGCCAGCACGCGCGCCAGCGCGACGCGGCTGCGCTCGCCGCCGGACAATTCGGTGACGCGGCGTTCGGCGAATTCCATGACATCCACCGCCCGCATCGCCCTAAGCACCGCATCGGCGTCTTCAGGCGACAATCGCGCCGGATCGGTCGCGCCATGCGGATAGCGGCCGAGCGCGACGATATCACGCGCCGGCAACGGCCAGTGCACGATGTGCCCCTGCGGCAAATAGGCAAAGCGTTTGGCACGCTCGCGCAACGGCAACGACGACAGCGGATCGCCGCCGACATGGATGGTGCCGTCGGACGGCAACAATCCCGCCAGCGCACGCAGCAGCGTGGTCTTGCCGGCGCCGTTCGGCCCGACCAGCGCGACCAGATGCCCTGACGACAGCGACAGCGAAACATCCCTTAGCACCGGCCGACCGGCCAGCGCCACATTCAGATTCTCAGCGGACAGCAGCGTCATAGGATGCCTCCGCCGAGCGCGCGGCGTTCGCGCATGATCAAATAGAGGAAGAACGGCACGCCGATGATCGAAGTCAGCACGCCGACCTTGATGTCACTTGTCGAGGGAATGATGCGCACGGCGATATCCGCCGCAAGCAGCAGCGCCGCGCCAGTGAATGCACTCGGCACCAACAGCCGCGCCGGGTCGTGCCCGATCAGCGGCCGCATCAGATGCGGCGCGACGAGGCCGATGAAGCCGATGGTGCCGGACACCGCGACCGCGCCGCCGACCCCAAGGGCAACGCCGAGAATCACCAACAGCCGCAGGCGGGCGACATCGACACCGAGGCTTTGTGCGGTTTCCTCGCCGAGCGTCAGCGCGCGGAAAGCGCGGCGCTGGCTGATCAGGATGACCGTGCCGGCGACGATGAAGGGCAGCGCCAGCATGACGTGCTCAAAACTGCGGTCCTCCAGCGAGCCGAGCAGCCAGAACGCGATTTCGAGCACCACGAAGGGATTGCTGGAGAGATTCATCACCAGCGCGGTTGCAGCGCCCGCCAGGCTCGAGATCGCGAGCCCCGCGAGAATCAGGATCAATAACCCGGCGTTGCGGCCGGCGATCGCAAGCAACGCGAATACCGAGCCAAACGCGGCGATGACCGCCACGACCGGCAGCGCATAGGAGCGCACATCGGCCAGCCCCAGCGCAATCACCAGCACGGCGCCGAACGCCGCCGATTGCGGCGCGCCGAACAGCGAGGGCGAGGCCAGGGGATTGCGCAGCAATCCCTGCAGCGCCGCGCCCGACAATCCCAGGATCGCGCCGATCGCCAGCGCCAAAATCGTGCGTGGCAGGCGAATTTCGCGCACGATCACCTGCGCCACGTCGCTGCCGCCGCCGAACAGCGCTTTGACCACGGCAACCGGCGACAGCCGTACTGCCCCGGTGCCGAGCGACACCAGCACCAGCAATGCCACAAGTGCGACAAGCGCCGCCGTTGCGCCGAAACGCCGGCGCGCGGCAGCCGCGTTTACAGCGATTACGGCCTCAACACCCATCCATCGTCCTCGAACAGCCTCGCCCGCGCGGAACGAGTTCGCCGGGCAAGACTGCTCATGCGGCAAAAAGGGCGCACCCGTCCAGTGACGATTGCGGGCGCCGAAAGATGGATTGACTCCGATCTCGACAAACTTCTACCGTAATTCCCGACGGTTCCTTGAGCTAGGGATCAAAAGGGAATGCGGTGCGGGGAAATCTCCCCAATTCCGCGGCTGCCCCCGCAACTGTAAGCGGTGAATCTTTCGTCACATGCCACTGGGAATCTCGGTCCTGGGAAGGCGACGAAGGGTATCGACCCGCAAGCCAGGAGACCTGCCGTCAGCCGTGGTCACACGCGAAGATGTCGGTCGGGGAGTACAGACATTAGCTTCACCAGGCTTGCGAGAGCACCGGTGAGACTTGGTTCGCTGTGACGTGCCACTGACGTCATACCGAGGTCTGAACCATGTCTTGCTCCATTACCGTCGCCAATCGGCGGCGTTTTCTGCTCGCCTGCAGCTTTCTCGTGCCCTTATTGTTTGCGGCCAGTTCCGGCGCGCAAGCACAGCAACCTGCCTCCGCCGATTCGTTGCCGCCGATCGAGATCAGCCCACCCGTCGACCAGAATCGAACCCGGGCGCAGCCGACCTACGATGAAGGCGGCGGTCCACGCCGCGCAGCGCCCAACAGGGCGCCGACGAGCAACACTGCTGCGCCGGGCACCGGCTCGAATTCCTCGACGACAACGTCATCGAGCGACGGAAACGGCGGCCGGCAATTTGCCGGCATCGTCGGCACTGCGTCGAACGTCATTACCGCGGACGACATCTCACATTCGCCGGCGCAAACCCTGCAGGAAATCATCGCGCAGGTGCCCGGCGTGCAACTGCACTCCTTCTACGGCGGCGTGAACGGCGCCGGCACCGCGGTGGACTTGCGCGGATTCGGCGCCTTCGCCACACCCAACACGCTCGTGCTGCTCAACGGACGGCGATTGAACGACATCGACCTCGGCGCGGTCGACTTTTCGACCATCCCGCGCGATTCGATCGAACGCATCGAAATCATCCCCGGCAACAGCGGCGCCGTGCTCTACGGCGACAACGCGATCGGCGGCGTCATCAATGTCGTGACAAAAACCGGCGTCGGCGGCCCTCCGGTCGCGATTCGCGGCGAAGCCGGGGTCGGCTCCTTCAACAGCCGCATGGCATCGGTCTCGGCCGCCACCAATTCAGGGCCGTGGTCGACCTCGTTCTATGGCAACGGCTTCAAGTCCGACGGCTATCGCGACAACAACGCGCTGGATCAGCGCAACGGCATCGGCAACCTCAACTACACGACGCCCGACCTGAAGGCGTTTCTGACGGTGACCGGTGACGATCAAAAGCTGGGATTCCCCGGCACAAGGCTGGTGGATCCGTCGATCGGCCTCAACGAGTTGGTCACCGATCGAAAAGGCACAGCGACCCCGTTCGACTACGGCAACAAGCAGGGCAAGAGCGCTACTGCCGGCTTCACCAAGACCATGTGGAACGGCGTCGATCTTATCGTCGACGGTGGCTATCGGCAAAAGGACACCCAGGGCGGATTCTTCGGCCCCGACCCGGGCCTCAGCTTCTTTTCCAACTATGTCGACGCGCGATTGAAACAGTGGTCGATCACGCCGCGCGTGAGCATCAAGAACACGATTTTCGACATGCCGTCCGCAGCCCTCACCGGCATCGATTACTACGATGCGGTCTATCATCAGGATCAGAGCGCCCTGAGGGGCATGGCGCCGATCCACATGTTCGACATCAACCAGAAGTCGCTGGCCGGTTACTGGCAGCAGACCATCGGCCTGTTGCCGACCACCGATTTCTCATATGGCGGTCGCGTGCAGAACACCCATGTCGATGCACGGGATATTTTCGATCCATTCGCGTCGCCGTTCGCTTTCAGCGCCCAGGCACTTCCGCTCTACAGCGACGAAACGAACTATGCCTTGCATCTCGGCATCGAGCATCGCTTCGACAACGTATTCTCGGTGTTCGGCCGTGCGGCGCATGCGTTCCGCACGCCCAATGTCGACGAGCGCGTTGCGTCGGGGCCGGCCTTCGATGCCTTCTTCAATCCGATCCCGCAGAACTTCCAGTTGAAGACCCAGACGTCGGAGGACGTCGAAGGCGGTTTCCGGGTCAAGACCAACATTTTCCAGATGCAATCCAGCGTCTACCTGATGAACCTCCAGAACGAGATCCATTTCGACCCGATCAACTTCTTCAACTACAATCTCGATCCGACAAGGCGCTACGGTTCCGAGACCAGCGCCTCGGTGCGGGTCAGCGACAGCGTGTTGCTGCGTGGCGGCATGGCCTACACCCGCGCCGTGTTCCGCGAGGGACCGTTCGCCGGCAATGACATCCCGCTGGTGTCCCGTTACACCGCCAATGCCGGCGTGACCTGGAACATCTGGCAGAATTACCTGGTCTTCGACGCGACGCTGCGCGGCTGGAGTTCGCGCATCATGGACAACGACCAGCCCAACCTGCAGACCCGCATTCCTGCCGACGCGACCGCCGACCTCAAGCTGAGCGGGCAGTATGAGCACTTCTTCTGGTCGCTCAGCGTCAACAACGTCCTCAACGCGCTGTACTACGACTACGCGGTGGCGAGTTCGTTCACGGCCGGGCGTTTTGCCGCCTATCCGCTACCGGGCCGCACCTACATGGTGAAGGCCGGCGCGACGTTCTGATCCGGACAGCCGGTCCGGAGCCCGCTCCGGACCGGCTTTTCCTGGCCTGACGATAATCTGCTGCAGCGCCACCAGGACCATCCGAAAGGCGGCGGCGGGGCCGGCTTTCACCATTGTGGCCGATTCGGCGCGATAACGCGGCTTTTGCGGGCGAAAAGAACCCCCTCAGCGCAGCGATCCATGGTAATACCGCCGAAACATCGCCGGCGATATTCGTCGCGATTCCAGAGGTATATGATGAACGATGAGCCGAAAAGCGCCGCCGAAATGAAAGAGCTTCGGCTCAACCGGAAGCGCACCCAGGAAGTCGAGGGCATCAAGGCGATGGCCGAAATCGCGGCGGCCGATATCGCCATTCGAAAGCGGACCGAGACGTTGCGCGCACTCCGATTGGCCAAGGAGGCCGCCGACCTCGCCAACCCGCCCGAGCCGAAGGTCAAAGCCAAGGCCAAGGCCAAAGCTCCTGCCAGGACTGCAGCCAAGACCGCGAAAAAGGCTGACGCGACATGACAAAGGAAGATCGCGACCGCGCCCAGGCGCGGCTCGACAAACAAACCAGGGCGGCCCAGGACGCCCGGTCCGGCAAAGCGGACCGGGACTCGGCCAGCAAGGCCGTGCTCGACAACATGGCGAAGCTGAAGGCTTTGCGGCTTGCCCGCGAAGCGGCCGAGCCGCCACGTCCGGTCGCCGCACCGAAGAAGGCCGCCGCCAAGTCGAAGAAATCCAGCGGCGAGAAAGCCCCGGCGCTGACGGATTGGCTGGCCAGCCAGCAAAGCGGCGGTCGCCGCACCTGAATGCAAGCGCGCGCGGTTCTGAGCCGGTCAGAACCGCGACGCTGTGTGCTTCGACGTATTTCTTGGACGTATTTCTTGGACGTGTTTGCGGTAGCTTTACGCCGGTGCCGGCCACTCGATCATCGATCGCGTCTTGGTCTCGGCGTCATAGACCTGCACCTGAAGCATCTGGAACTTGTTCTTCAGAGCCATGCCCGCCTCCTCGGCGGCTTCGACGGTGTCGTGGTGCGACTTGAAATGGCCGTCGACGACCAGCGAATATCCGCTGGTCGGCGCCTTGTCGGCGCGAATGATTTTGCGTGGCTGCGCTTCTTCAGCCTCGATCTTCGGCTTCTTCATGCTGGATGCTGGCTCCGTGTTAGGCCCGTTTTGGAGCGTACTCCGCAAAAAGGGCAGGAAAGATCGTTCGACCGGCGCTAATATGCCGTTCAAACCCGGTCAGATTGAGGTCTTACGTCATTCTGACGGAATGCCTAGTGTTTTCGATCGAATTGGCTATTCGAACAAACCGCCGATCGATCCGGCGAAAAGGAACAATATGGGTGGAATCGGCAGGAGGAACGAACCTCCGAAGCAAGGCGACGACAAACCGAAGAAGCCGCCGCCACCTCCGGTCGAGGATGACGAGATCGAGGATGGCGACATCGCCACGCCGAAGCGCGATCGCTACGGCAACGACGACGAGCCGTTGTAAATCCCGACGCGGCGACGCGCCCGTGTGCGTTCACGTGTCGGCGTGCACCACTTTCGATGCCGCCGGTTCATTCCACATCGCAAGCAGCGCCACGAAAAGTGCGCCCGTGACGAGGGTGCTTAAGGGAAGGCCCAGCATGTTCCCGCCGGCGACGAAATCGCCGACGGTGGTGCCTGCGGCTCTGACGGCTACGATCGTCATCCAGTAATACGGCAGCGATCGAAGCAATCCATTACGGGCTGTCGCAAACAGCAACGCCAGAACCGGAACGAGCAGCAGCGACGCGCCACCGTCTCCGAGGCGCAGGTCATGCGAGCAGTAGTCGCCGATCACCGTGCCGAGGCTGCCGGCAATGAACATGCTGATCCAATAACCCAGATCGGCACGAAGCGTCGTATCCCCGCCTTTGCCCGACGTCCGGCGCCAGGCGAATTGCCAGCTTGCAAAAACCGCCACAGCCAGAATCGCAGCAAGTCCGGCAATGACGAATGGCCGCGGCAGTTTCAAGTCACCGCAGGCGAAGTCGGCGAAATTTGTCGCCCCGGTCCGGACGATGATAACGGCCGTCCAATAATAGACCTGATGAACGGACCGGTCGAAGCGCTCGCTGACGACGACGACGGCGAGCGCCAGCGCCAGAAATGGCAATCCCGCGAGATGTCCCAACCCCACATCACGCGCAAAGAAATCGCCCATGTTGGCGCCGAAGATGCTCGCAAGACAGAGCGCCACCCAATATCGCGCACTGAGCGTTGGCAAGTGAATTCGTTGCATGGGGACCTTTTGCTTTCCGATGGCAAACGCGTAGAAGGCAATCCATGAAATATGAAAATGGTTTGAGCAAGGTTTCTGAATTCACGTCGGCTTTTGAGTGATCAAAATTACGGCACCTGCATCCTCTTCCCGCCGCAAAGAGCCTGCAGCATCCCGAAACTAGCCGGGAAGGAGCTAACGCGGTGCGCGGCAGATTATCGATCTTGCGTCGGTGGAACATCATCGTCGTTATGATGTTTGCGCTGACACACTCGGCTTTCGCCGGGCCTCCCTATGTCTCCGACGATCTCGAGCCGACCGACTACAAGCATTTCGAAATATATACGTTCAGCAACGGCACGGCCGCGCGTGGTGATATCGGTGGCGCCGCAGGCGTCGATTTCAACTATGGCGCTGCGCCGGATCTTCAGCTGACTGCCACACTGCCTGCGGGCCTCGATCGGCCGGGATTGGGCAGGACGAACTTCGGCCTGAGCAACATCGAACTTGCCGCGAAATACCGTTTCCTGCGCCAGGATTCGTTTGGCCTGGACGTCAGCATATTTCCCCGGGTCTTTCTGCCGAGCGGGTCGGCAAATATCGGTAACGACACCGCGTCACTGCTTCTCCCGGTATGGGTCCAGAAGGACTGGAGTGGTGGATGGTCCGCCTTTGGCGGAGGCGGTTGTGTGATCAGCGGCCATGCTTCGCAGAATTTCTGCCTCACCGGCGGGGTCGTCACCTATCAGTTGCTTCCAAAGCTGCAACTTGGTGCCGAGCTATTCCACCAAACTGCCGACGACAACGGTACCCCGGCTTCGACAAGTGTGGGGCTTGGTGCCCGATACGACCTGAACGAAACCTATCACTTGCTTGGTTACATCCGGCGGGGAATTGAGAACACCAACGAAACCGATCAATATTCCTGGTACGCGTCCATTCTTTTTACCTTCTGAGATTTCTCGTCGCTAAAAACCTTTGCGCTCGATCATCCGAATACTCGCAAGATCGAGCAGATGCGCGCCAAATCCGCCGCGCGCGAGCTTCACGGCGAACTTCGGCGAGGCCAGCAGAACAACTACCGTCATCGCCAGCGGCACCGCGCTGAACCAGTCGAGCCGAACCGGCGTCAACTCTTCGGTGCTGCCGGCGTAGGGTCCGTTACCCCCGAGCAGGCGCCAGCACTCCCTCAAAATATCGCGCCGCGTCCCATTGCGCGATCCGCATCCGAGCAGCGCCTGCATCGCCAGATGCGTGCGCACGCCCTTGCGGCTTTCCGGCAACGCCGCCGGCGTCTCGCCTTGCGAAACGCGTAGCAACAAGCCGACCAGATCGCTGCCGGCGCGAAAGGCATTCATCGGTTCGACCAGCCGCGGATTGCAGTCGATCAGACACGGCGCGGTGTCGTCATCGCGCAAAATGTAGTCGACCGACAGCGCACCATGCCAGCCGAGCGCTTGCCCGATCCTTTCGACATGGCTGCGCACGACCGGTCGTCCCACGCTTTGCTTGATCGCCTCGCCGCCGCCGACGCCGACGGCGACTTGCCGGTAGGCATGAAACCCGATCAGCTGGCCGCGGCAAAACACCGATTGCGCCTTCTCGGTGGTGCCCGCAATCAGTTGCTGCACCAGCACTTCGCCGGCAAAGGCATCGCCGGCGTCGAGATCATGCAACGCGCGTTCGAGGTCTTGCGCGTTGCGCAGGTACCAAATGCCGCGGCTCGCGGTGCCCACGGACGTCTTGAGCACGGAGGGAAAGCTGATTGCGGCGCGCAACGCTTGCGCGGATGTCACGATTTCCGTCAGTGGCTGCGGCAAGCCCAATTGCCGCAGCAGCCGGCTGAACCCGGCCTTGCTGTGCGCCGTGCGATAAGATTCGAAACCCGGTAGCGCCAGCCCGATGCGGCCTTCGAATCGCTCAGGCACCCGCGCGAACAAAAATCCCTGTTCATGCGTCGGCAGCAGCACGTCGAAATGCCCGGTGGCCAGCAACCGTTCGACAAACGCCAGAAAACCCGCCGGGTCGGCCCGCAAACCCGGACAGCGATGAAATTTCCGGACGAATTTCGAGAACCGCGCCAGACAGTATGGCGACGGATCGCAGATTTCGACGTGATGGCCCGACAGGCCCAGAATCGTGATCGCTTCCCGCGCCGAGGTGCTGGAACCCTCGGCAACGAGAACGCGCAGCGGTTTTCCGGGATCGGTCATATCCGATCATTGCTGCATCGCCCGGGTTTGTCGCCGATTTTAAAGACACATTTCCTCAATCGGGCCCACATCGCCGGGGCAGCCATGCAGCGGCATTCATGGACAAATAACCCCTAACCACTATTTTCACGCTGCCTTGCTGGGCGTTCTTATTCTTTGAGCATGATCTCTTAGGAAAACCGGTGCCCACCCCGCATCAAGTGCGGGGCAGGCTTTTTCCGGATCATGCTGCTGAGACGGGGTTTTGGATTGACATGGTCGACGTTCTGGCCGCACCGCAACATGTGAAGACCGATAGTTCGCTGCGCACGCTCACAGCGATTTCGGTGGCCCATTGGGTCAGCCATTTCCATTTGTTCGTGCTGCCGATGCTGTTCCCGTTCCTGAAAGCGCAGCTCGGCGTCGGCTATATCGAGCTCGGCTTTGCGCTGACCGTGTTCGGCCTGGTGTCCGGCCTGACGCAGGCGCCGATCGGATATCTCGCCGACCATATCGGCGCGCGAAAGGTGCTGCTGATCGGCCTCTGCGTCGGCGGCTGTGCGCTGATCGGACTTGGCCTGCATCTGAGCTATTCTGCGCTGATCGTCAGCGCTGCGGTGCTGGGGCTCGCCAACAGCGTCTATCATCCGGCCGACTATGCGATCCTGTCGGCGCATATGAACGTCACGCGGATGGGGCGGGCGTTTTCGATCCACACCTTTGCCGGTTTCGTCGGCGGCGCGGTGACGCCGGCGATCATGCTGGCCCTGGTGGCAACAGTGGGCGGCCTTGGCGCGCTGATCGTGGCCGGTGCGATCGGGCCATTGGTAGCGCTATTGATGATCGCGATGAGCCTGCCCGATGCCAGCGCCGCCGACCGCAAGGCGGACGGCGCACAAGCGCCGCAGCAGAACGTCCTGACGCCCGCCATCATGATGCTGACGATCTTCTTCATGTTGCTCGGACTGTCTAACGCCGGCATCAACAATTTCGGCGTCGTGGCGTTGATGAGCGGCTACGGCGTCGACCTGGCCGCCGCCAATTTCGCGCTGACGGCCTTTCTCGGCGCCAGCGCCGTGGGCGTGCTGGCGGGAGGTTTTCTCGCCGACCACACAAGGCGTCACGGCCAGGTCGCGGCCGCCGCTTTCGGCATCAACGCGGTCATCATGCTGGTCATCGCAACCGTCAACCTGCCGTCGCTGCTGCTGACGGCGCTGATGACGTCGGCGGGATTCCTCGGCGGCGTGATCGCGCCTTCGCGCGACATGCTGGTGCGTAACGCGGCCCCTCCGGGTGCTGCCGGCCGGGCCTTCGGCATCGTCTCCACCGGATTCAATTTCAGCGGCATTTTGGCCCCGCTGCTGTTCGGCTGGATCATGGATCAGAACCTGCCGCATTGGGTGTTCGGCGCCTCCGTCGCCTTCATGGCTCTGACGGTGCTTTTGGCGCTGGTCACCGACCGCAAGCCGCAAGGCATGTCCGAGGTGCCGGACTCAAGGCTGGTGCATTCCTGAACCTCAATCCCGGCGGTTGACTGCATGCGGGGATCGCCGATGATGCCACAACAAAATGTCAACCCGGGATGAATCGCCATGGCCTCTACCCCTGATCTCGTCATCCGCGGCGGCACCATTGCCGATGGCAAGGGCGGCGACCTCTATGAGGCGGATGTCGCCATGTCAGGCGGCCGCATCACCGAAGTCGGCAAGGTTTCAGGCAATGGCAGAGAAGAGATCGACGCCAAGGGCAAGCTGGTCACACCCGGCTTTGTCGACGTCCACACCCATTATGACGGCCAGGTCACATGGAGCCACGACATCACACCCTCTTCGCAGAACGGCGTCACCACCGCGATCATGGGCAATTGCGGCGTCGGTTTTGCGCCGTGCCGGCCGTCCGATCACGTCAGGCTGATCCAGTTGATGGAAGGCGTCGAGGATATCCCGGAGCCGGTCTTGAGCGCCGGCATCCCCTGGGCCTGGGAGAGTTTTCCCGACTACATGGAATGGCTCTCGAAGCGTAGTTTCGACATGGATATCGGCGCGCAATTGCCGCATGCGGCGTTGCGCGTCTATGTGATGGGCGAGCGCGGCGCGCGCCGCGATCCCTCGACGCCGGAAGACAACAAGACGATGGCGGCGTTGGCGGGCGACGCCGTCCGCGCCGGCGCGCTGGGCTTTTCGACCTCGCGCACCCTGAACCACCGCACCTCGACCGGCGATTACACGCCGACGCTGAAAGCCGGCGAGGACGAACTGACCGCGATCGCCGGCGCCATGCATGGCGTCGGCCGCAGCGTGTTCCAGTTCGTGCTCGATCTCTCCACCATCAACGAAGATCTGCCGATGATGCTGCGGGTGGCCGAGAACACCAGGATCCCGGTTTCATTCTCGATCACGCAGAACGACAAGGCGCCGCAGCGCTGGCGCCAGACGCTCGACATCATCGGCGACGCGTCGAAGCGCGGCCTGTCGATCACGGCGCAGATCGCCGCGCGTCCGGTCGGGCTGATGCTCGGGTTGGAATTGTCGCGCAACCCGTTCCAGACCCATCCGAGCTACAAGGCGATCGCCCATTTGCCGCTGGCCGAACGGCTCAAGCGGCTGCGCGAGCCCGAGGTGCGCGCCGCGATCCTGAGCGAGCACGCCACTGCGACCGACGATCCGCTGTTCTTCCGGCCGAACTACGACAAGATGTATCTGCTCGGCAATCCGCCGGATTACGAACAGCCGCCGGAGAATACCTTGGGTGCGCAGGCCCGCCGCCAGGGCCAGCAGCCGGAAGCACTCGCCTATGACGCAATGCTGACGGATGAAGGCCGCGGCATGCTCTACGTGCCGTTCCTCAATTACGCCGACGGCAATCTCGACGCGACCCGCGAGATGCTGCGCGATCCGAATTCAGTTCCGGGCCTCAGCGACGGCGGCGCGCATTGCGGCATCATCTGCGACGCCAGCTTCCCGACCTATCTGCTGACGCACTGGACGCGCGACCGCACCCGCGGCGAAAAGCTGTCGATCCCGTTCGTGGTGGCGGCGCAATCGCGCAAGACCGCGCTGTCGGTCGGCCTCTACGACCGCGGCGTGATCGCGCCGGGCTTCAAGGCCGACGTCAACGTCATCGATTACGACCGGCTGCATTTGCATCCGCCAAAGGTCCATTACGACCTTCCGGTCGGCGGCCGCCGCCTGCTGCAGCAGGTCGACGGCTACGATGCCACCATCGTGTCAGGCGTGGTGACGCAGCGCGGCGGCAACGCCACCGGCGCCCGCCCGGGCAAGCTCGTGCGCGGTGCGCAGGGCACGAAGCCAGAATTTGGTGTGGCGGCGAGTTAGGGTTTAGGCGCACACATTCGATGTCGTCCCTGCGAAAGCAGGGACCCATAACCACCGATGTCGATTATCTAAAGATGGCGTCTACCACATCACCTAACCGTTAGGCCGCGGCATATGGGTCCCTGCTTTCGCAGGGACGACGAGAAAGTACCCCCTCACGCAAACTTCGGCTGCACCGCGTGGGCCGTTAGCCTCGCCCGCTCGGTGTTCGGCCACAGCAGCGCAAGCCCGAGCAATCCCGACACGACCAGGATCACCGCGTTGATGGTGAAGCCCGTCATGTAACCGTCGAGCGGCGCCGCGGCGCTCTGGATCACGCTGCCCATCACATAGGGCGCGACGATTCCGGCAAGCGTATACAGCGCGCCGTAGATCGAGATGATCGCGCCGCGCTGCGACACCGGCGTGAACTCGCCGAGCATAGGCGAGCAGACCACATAGATCGATCCGCACAATCCCGATCCGACCACCAGCAAGGCAATCATCAGCGCGCCGGGCGCGACATGGGGGATCACGGCGAGGATCAATCCGCCGACGATCAGCGGCACCGCGCCCAGCACGCCGCGGGCGCCGCGGGTGGTGAAGCCGCGCGCCAGCATCAGCTGGGAGATCCAGCCGGTAAGCAGCACCATCACAGCGCCGAACACCCAGGGCAGGATCGAGATGAAGCCGGCTTGCTGCTGCGAGAAGCCGAGCCCCTTGACGATGAATGGCGTGAACCAGGTCAGCCCCAGCGACAGCGCCCAATAGGCGCCGAAGGTCGCCGCGACACAGCCGGCAAAGGTTCGCGAGGTCAACAGCCGGAAGTAGGGAATGCGCGGCTCATTGGCCGCCATCGCCGCGGTCTGCACCAGCGGGCCCTCCTTGCCGAGGATCAGCCACGCCACCGCCCACATCAGGCCGACCACGCCGAGCGCACCAAAGGCGTAATGCCAGCTGTAATTGACGATCAGCCAGTTCAGCGCGGGGACTGCGAGTATCACGCCGAACGCCGAGCCCTGCGACAGGATTGCAATCGGCAGGGTCCGCTTCTCGTCCGGAAACCACTTGAAGATGGCATGCGCCGCGACCGACGCCGCCGGGCCCTCGCCGGCGCCGAGAATCACCCGGCAGACCAGAAGCGTGGTGAAGCCGATGGTGCCGACCATCGGGAATTGCGCCAAGGCCCAGATCAGCGCCAAAGCCAGCAGCACCCAGCGGGTGTCGATGCGATTGACGATGAAGCCGACAATGATGGCCGCGATGGAGAACAGGAAGAAGAACGAGGAACCGAGCAGGCCGAAGGATTCCGGCTCGAGCTTGAGCTCGGTCATGATCGGCACGCCGGCAAGACCGACCACGATCTTGTCCGCAAAGTTCACCAGCATGAACAGAAACAGCAGAAAGGTGATTTTCCAGGCGCCTTTTGGCGTCGGTTGTGCGGTCATGATCGGCTCCCAAATTATCTTTGCCGGCTCTGTCAGATCGGCTTGGCGCGATGCTAGCCATGCCTTTCCGGACAAGGCAACAGCGCATTTGGACCGGACCGCGTGCGCTGCAACTATGCGCTGTATGCGACATGCCGCCTGACATTGTTTCGCCTGGCGGAAGCAGGCGGATCACGATCGCGTCGCCATACGATTGAGCCCGTGATCTGACATGGCCGCCCTGATATATGGTCCCATCCGTCACATCCGGGGAATCTCATGGCCAGATCAGTCCGTCGTCGCGCCAACATCATGGGTGCGTTTATTTCATTGGCCGTGCTCGCCGCAACAGCCGCGCCGGCGCAGGACGCCAAAACGCCGGACTATGCGGCGATCGTCGCCGCGTCCGACCGGGCCGATGCCGACCGCCAGGCCGACCAGCGCCGCCAGCCGGCTAAAATGCTGGCTTTCGCCGGCGTCCAGACCGGAATGAAGATTCTGGATATGGAAGCCAGCGCCGGCTACAGCACCGAACTCCTGGCGCGCACTGTCGGGCCGGCCGGCACCGTCTACGCGCAGGATTCGGCTGCCGTGATCGAGCGCTTCGTCAAGGACAAGTTCGACATCCGCGCGCAGAAGCCCGCGATGAAAAACGTCGTGCATGTCATCAGGGACTTTGACGATCCGATCCCACCCGACGTCTCGGGCCTCGACATGATCACCTTCTTCTTCGCCTATCACGACATCACCTATATGCAGGTCGATCGCGCCGTCATGAACAAGAAGATGTTCGCGGCCCTCAAACCCGGCGGTTTTCTGATCATCGCCGACCATTCCGCAAAACCGGGCGATGGCACAAATGTCGCCAAGACGCTGCACCGGATCGAGGAGAGCACGCTGCGGCAGGAGATCGAGGCCGCCGGGTTCAAACTGGCGGCTGAGGGTGATTTCCTGCGCCATCCCGAGGATCCCAGGGAAGCGGCGGTGTTCCGTCCGCAGGTGCCGACCGACGAGTTCGTGTTGAAATACCAGAAGCCATTGTGAGGCACGGCTTTCGTCGCGCATGACCAACGGCAACCCCATCGTGCTTGATGTCACCGGCCTGACCAAGAGCTACCGCGCCGCCGGCGAGGAGATCGCCGTACTTCGCGGCGTGAACCTTGCGGTCGCGGCGGGAGAGAGCGTCGCGCTGACCGGTGAATCCGGCAGCGGCAAGAGCACGCTGTTGCATCTGGTCGCAGGCCTCGACGCCGCCGATGGCGGCGAGATCCGGCTGGCGGACGTCGTCGTCTCCGGTCTCGGCGATGCCGGCCGCGCGGAGTTGCGGCGCGATCGCCTGGGGCTGGTGTTTCAGCAGTTCAACCTGATCCCGAGCCTGACCGTCGAGGACAACCTGGTATTCCAGTCGCGCATCGCGGGCCGTCACGACCCGGCATGGCATGCCGAACTCGTCGAGCGGCTCGGGCTTGGCAATTTCCTGAAACGCTATCCCGAGCAATTATCCGGCGGCCAGCAGCAGCGGGTCGCGATCGGCCGAGCGGTCGCGATAAAGCCGCTGCTGCTGCTCGCGGACGAGCCGACCGGCAATCTCGACGAGGCCACCGCCGACGAAGTTTTGGCGCTGGCCCGCGATCTCGTCGCGCGCACCGGATGCGGTTTTCTGATGGTGACGCACAGCACAAGGCTTGCCGCCACGCTGGACCGGCAGGTCAATCTTCACGCCGGTATCATCACATGACGCGCGCGCTCTGGATCCTTGCCGTGCTCCTGAGCCACTGGCGGCGGCATCCGATGCAGCTCGCGACCCTGGTGATCGGCCTGATCTCGGCGACCGCGCTGTGGAGCGGTGTGCAGGCGCTGAACCAGCAGGCGCGCAACTCCTACGATCGCGCCGCCGCGACCTTCGGCGGCGCCCGCACCGCGATGCTGGTCGGCCGCGACAGCGCGACCTTCCCGCAACAACTCTTCATCGAGCTGCGCCGCGCCGGCTGGCCGGTCTCGCCGGTGCTCGAAGGCCGGATCCAGATCGGCGGACGTTCGTTCCGGCTGCTCGCCATCGAACCGGTGACGCTTCCCGCTGAAGTCGGCAACGCCCCCAGGATCGGCAAAGCCAATCTGCAATCCTTCATGACTCCGCCAGGAGAAATGCTGGTGGCGCCCGAAACGCTGTCCGATCTCGGCCTGAGCGAGGGCGCGACGCCGTCGACCAACGGCGGCCCTCCATTGCCGCCGCTGCGCGTGCAGCCGCAACTGGTGCCCGGCGTGCTGGTGGTCGATATCGGGATCGCGCAAAAACTGCTGAAAATGCCGGATCAGCTTTCCCGCCTGCTGGTCGGCAAGGCAAAAGGCAAACGCGCGGCGCTGGAGACGATTACCGGCGACAAGCTCCGTCTGATCGAGCCCGGCGCGGAAAGCGATCTCGAACGCTTGACGGATAGTTTTCACCTCAACCTGACCGCGTTCGGGTTGCTGTCTTTCTTTGTCGGCCTGTTCATCGTTAATTCGGCGATCGGGCTGGCCTTCGAGCAGCGGCTGCCGATGCTGCGCACGCTGCGCGCCTGCGGCGTGTCGGCGCGTCTGCTCAACACCGTGCTGGTGATCGAGCTGGTGTCGCTGGCGCTGGTCGCGGGGCTGATTGGACTTGTGTGCGGCTATTTGATCGCGGCCGCATTATTGCCCGATGTCGCCGCATCCCTGCGCGGGCTCTATGGCGCACAGATTCCCGGGCAACTGACGCTCAAGCCGGAATGGTGGTTTGCGGGCGTCGCCATCAGCGTTTTGGGCGCGCTCGCGGCCGCCGCCGCCAGCCTCACAAAAGCTGTCCGCATGCCGGTGCTGGCCACCGCCCAGCCCTACGCCTGGCAACAGGCGCAGCACCGCTGGCTGATGTTCCAGAGTGCGCTGGCGCTCATCGTGTTCGCGGTGGCGGGTTGCTTTCTGTGGTTCGGCGATTCCCTGATCGCGGGCTTTGCGGTGCTCGCGGCGATGCTACTTGGCGCCGCGCTGATCCTGCCGGCGCTGCTCGAAATCGTGCTCTCGCTCGGCCAGCGGCATGCGCGGCGGCCGCTCGGCGTCTGGTTCTGGGCCGACAGCCGCCAGCAGCTCTCCGGATTGTCGCTGGCCCTCATGGCGCTGTTGCTGGCGCTCGCGGTTAATGTCGGCGTCGGCACCATGGTCGAGAGTTTTAGCCGCACCTTCCTGGTCTGGCTCGATGGACGCTTGGCCGCGGATGTCTATGTCAACGCGGCCAACGAGGCGCAGACGGCCGAGATCAGGGCGTGGCTGCGCGGGCGTCCCGAAGTCGACGCGGTCTTGCCCGGCGGCCGCGCCGACACGCAATTCGGCGGCGCGCCGATCGAGGTGTTGGGACTGGCCGATCATGCCACCTATCGGGAGAACTGGCCGCTGCTGCAGTCGGCGGACAATGCCTGGATCAAACTTCGACCCGGCGATGCCTGTCTCGTCAGCGAACAATTGGCGCGGCGCTCAAAGCTTGCGATCGGCGACCGGATCGAGGTCCCGACATCGGGCGGCAACTGGCCGCTCCAGATCGTCGGCATCTACGCCGATTACGGCAATCCGAAGGGCCAGATCGCGGTCAATTTCGCAGCCCTCACGCGGTACTTTCCGGAAATCCCCCTGACGCGACTGGGCCTGCGCGTCGCATCGCCAAAGATCCCGGCGCTGATCGCAGCATTGCAGGAAAAATTCGCGCTCGACGACCGCAACGTCGCCGATCAGGCGACGATGAAGGCGGACTCGACGCGGATATTCAACCGCACCTTCTCGGTCACCGCGGCACTGAACGCCTTCACGCTCGGCGTCGCCGGCATCGCGCTGTTGACCAGCCTGCTCACGCTCGGCAATTCCCGCCTGCCGCAACTGGCGCCGCTCTGGGCGATCGGCATCACAAGGCAGCGGCTGGCCGCGATCGAATTGCTCAAGACGATGTCGGTCGCGCTGATCACGGCGTTGCTCGCACTTCCCTTGGGCCTGCTGGTGGCGTGGTGCCTGCTGGCGGTGGTCAACGTCAAAGCCTTCGGCTGGCGGCTGCCGTTTCAAATCTTCCCGCTGCAATTGCTGGCGCTGCTCGGCGTCGCCATGGCCGCGGCGCTGTGTGCCGCTTTGCTCCCCGTCGTCAGACTGGCGCGGATGCAGCCGGCCAGCCTGATCAGGATTTTCGCCAATGAGCGGTAGCGGCACGATATCCCGCCGCTGCTTTGCGGGCGGCGCGCTGCTGCTCGGGCTCGGCGGCAAGACTTTTGCGCAGGGCTTTGCCGGACTCGGCGAAACCGCCGGCGGATTTGCGCCCGTGGTTCCCGGCAAGGCGTTTGTGTTTCCAGCCGATCACGGTCCGCATCCGGGTTTTCGGGTCGAGTGGTGGTATGTGACGGCCAACCTCGTCGACTCAAAAGGCGCTGCCTACGGCGTACAGTGGACGCTGTTTCGGCAGGCGATCGCAGCGGGCGCCGCGCTCGAAGGCTGGGCCAATCAGCAGATATGGATGGGGCACGCCGCGGTGACTTCAGCGCAGTTGCACCGGACCAGCGAGACCTTTGCTCGTGGCGGCATCGGCCAGGCCGGTGTCGAGGCAAGCCCTTACCGGGCCTGGATCGATTCCTGGGAAATGCGCGGGCTGCCCGCGATGAACGCGGCCAACATCGCGCCGCTCGCCCTCAACGCATCGGGCGCCGATTTCAGCTACGCGCTGCGCCTCGATGCGGATCGGCCGCTTGTGCTGCAGGGCGATGGCGGCTACAGCCGAAAATCGGAGCGCGAACAGGCGTCGTATTATTACAGCCAACCCTATTTCACCGTGACCGGCAGCCTCACCATCGACGACAGGCAAGCCGAGGTTACCGGCCGGGCTTGGCTGGACCGCGAGTGGAGCAGCCAGCCGCTGGCGCCGGATCAAAGCGGCTGGGACTGGCTGTCGCTGCATCTGAACTCCGGCGAAAAGCTGATGCTCTATCGAATGCGCCAGACCGACGGCAACCATTACGGCTCCGGCAAATGGTTCGCGCGGGACGGCACGGCGCTTCAGATCGCCTCCGCCGATCTCACCATGACGCCGCAGGCCTTTACCGAGATCGAAGGCCGCAAGATTCCGACGACATGGCGCATCGCCATTCCAAAACTGGCGCTCACGATCGAATGCGCCCCGCTGAACGCGCGAAGCTGGATGGGCACGAGCTTCCCCTATTGGGAAGGCCCGATCTTCTTTTCCGGCAGCCACGCGGGGTTAGGATATCTGGAGATGACGGGCTACTAGAGCCGCCACGCCAAAAAAGGGGGAAACTTTGCGATGTATCATTTCACCGCGCTCGTCACGTGCCTTGCCATCCTGTTTTATTTCTTCACCTCCATCCAGGTCTCGAAAGCGCGCGCGGCGTTCGGCATCAAGGTGCCCGCGACCTCCGGCAATCCCGATTTCGAACGGGTGTTTCGCGTCCAGATGAACACGCTGGAATGGATGCCGATCTTCCTGCCCTCGCTGTGGCTGTTTGCCGTCTACATCAGCGATGCCGTCGCAGCCGGCCTTGGCGTTGTCTGGATCGCCGGCCGTATCCTCTACCTGATCGGCTATTCGGAGGCCGCGGCCAAACGCGGCCGGGGTTTTGGAATCCAGGCCGCCGCCGCGATCATTCTTTGGGTAGGCGCATTGGGCGCGATCGCCTGGCGCCTGATCCACGGGTGAATGATCCGATCACAACATCGTGGCGTTGTACTGTCTTCTTCCGATCATGTTTCGGGTGAATATACTCAGCCATGCAACGCATCCCGAATCGTGCGTTGTTGTTGCTCTGAACTGCCCCGTCCGCTGATCCCCAGCGGGCGGGGTTTTCATTGGCGCCAGATCCTTATTTTCGACAAGTCCTTCATTTCAGACCGGTCTTTCATTCCAAATCGGCGCCGTTATTTGGAATATTACTACCGTCATCCTTTATCCGCTGCGGCGCGCGCGGCACGTGATCGAATCATGTCCGCCGCGGCGCTTGAAATGATGCTCATAATATAAGCAGCATTGCGCGATTTCGTGGCAAATCCGCATCATGCGCCATCTACCGTTGATCGCCGCGCCGCGGGTAAAATACGAAGTGTGCGTTGCACAAACATCACAGCGGCCTGCGAAGCGCAGCACGTCACGCGTTTGTCATTCTTAAAAATCTGTTCTGCGCTATCGCTCTGCACATGGATTTAGGCCTGCTGGACGAGTGTGGCGATCCAATCGGAGAGACAGAATGAATGCGATCAGAAATTTAATCCTCGGCTCGGCGGCGGCGCTTCTCGCCGCCTCGGGAGCCCAGGCGGCTGATCTTCCCGTCAAGGCCAAAGCGGTCGAATACGTGAGGGTTTGCTCGTTGTACGGCGCCGGCTTCTTCTACATTCCAGGTACCGACACGTGCATCAAGCTGGGTGGTTATCTCCGCGTCGACACCACGTTCAACGGCGGCATCCATGGTACGCCGGCCTGGAACGGCGACATCGGCCAGGGCAATCGCTACCGCGATTCCTTCGCCTCCCGTTCGCGTATGGCGCTGACGATCGATACCCGCACCGCGACCGAATACGGCGTCGTCCGCACCTTCGGTCAGGGCGACTTCCAGTTCTCGACCCAGGGCGGCACCACGGTCAATCCGGCCAGCTTCACGTCGTCGCCGAGCGCAGGCACCAATACGAGCCTGCTGAACCAGCCCGGCGAAGGTTACGTCGCCGTCGAGTACGTATTCATCCAGTTCGCCGGCTTCACCTTCGGTAAGTCTTCCTCGGCCTACTCGACGCCGTGGAATGGTTTCCCGGGCAACATCAGCTCGAACCTGCTTGGCGGCAACAACACCGACACCGGCGTGAACAACATCCAGTACACCGCCCAGTTCGGCAACGGCGTATCGGCCAGCATCGGTCTCGACGATCCGGTCGTGTGGGATCGCACCGCGGTGTACAATCTCGGCCCGAGTGGCGTTGGCGTCGGTGGCGTCGGCGCACTCGGCACCAGCGGCAACGCCTATGCCGGCGCGCATGCTCCCGACATCGTCGCCAACGTCCGCGTCGACCAGGCCTGGGGCCTGTTCCAGATTTCGGGCGCCGCTCATGAAGTCTCCGGCTCCTACAACATCCTGAACACGGTTGCGGCTCCCGGCGGCGCCGTTGGCGTGCCCAACGGTTCTTCGACCGCGCTGTCGGAAATCTCCGGTCACCCCGAGACCAAGTGGGGCGGTTCGGTGATGGCGGCGTTGAACGTCAAGAACATCCCGACCGGTCCGGGCGACGACATCAAGGTCGATGCGTCCTATGCGGTCGGCGACACCAAGAACGTGATCGCGACCAGCAGCGCTTCGCCGAACTTCGCGATGTTCGGCAGCACCAGCGCGCCCGGCGCCTATCAGAGCATCGGCATCGGTGCGACGACGGACGCAGTCTGGTTGCCGGTCTCGTCCGGCGGCGACGGCAATCTGAAGCTGACCAAGGCCTGGGGCATCCGTGGTGCGTTCAACCACAACTGGGATCCCTACTGGTCGTCGAGCCTGTTCGGCAGCTACTCCTCCGTGCACTACGACGGCGCGGTGGGCGACCTGTCGACCGCCAAGGGCGCGTATTGCGCGGCTTTCGCGGCCGGCCATCCCGGCGCCGGCGTGACCTACACCTGCAACCCGGACTTCAACGTCTCGCAGCTCGGTGTCGTCACCCGCTGGACGCCGGTCAAGAACCTGACGTTCTCGGGTGAAGTTCAATGGTTCCACCTCGACCAGAAGTACTCGGGCACCTCGACCTTCGGTCCGGGCGCTCCGAAGCCGACGGCCACCTACGAGTTCAAGGACCAGAATACGGTTCTGCTGCAGCTTCGCGCTCAGCGTAACTTCTGATCGTCCTCACTCACGCGAACGCCGCGCTGCTTGACTGCAGCGCGGCGTTTGACGTTTTGGATGACATGAACTGGAGGAGACTAACGGAATTGCCGTTGCGATCATTTTGCCGGTGGCCGGCCGCCGTCCTTCGCCGCCGGCGCCGCCTCGCCGATCGAAAAACTGATCGGCACGCCCCGACCGTTGCGGCAACTCAGCAGCCCTGAATAAGACGACGCCGCCGACGCGACGATCCGGCAGCTGTCATCGTCCATCGCCAGCGTTCCTTCCAGCCGCGATGGCGAAACCTTCAGCTGCATCACGCCGGATTTTTCCTCGACGCCGTTGACGCTGCAAAGCCCGACATGGCGCAGCGTCACGGTGCCCGAATAATCCGCGCCGGTGCGGGTCGCCGTCCTGGCCAGATTGCCCTTGATCTCCCATTCCTGGAGGTAGCCGATCTGCCCGCTGGCGGAATAGGACTGCGCCGACGCCGGCGTCCCCGAGCTTATGAGAGCGCCGCCGCATATCAGCATGACCGACACGATCGCTCTCATCGACCCTCACGTCGCTTGAGCCTGATCGGTTCCGATTGCATCAGAACCGGGCTCCCGCTTTATATTTTGACGCGTTTTCCCAGCGCGAACCGGTGTCCGCCCCGCATCAAATGCGGGCAGGCTTTCGCTTGAAAACGCTCTCACGCGATCACTGCAAATCCCGCACGACACGAAAACCGTTGGCGTAATAGCGCACGTCGACGTCGTAGCGGAACCGTGACGCGGACCTGACCTCGGTTGCCTTTGAGAGGAAATTGCCGCCGCGCAGCACCCGCAGGCGGCAATCGCCCGTTGTCCAGGCCACCGCATCCCTGGGCGCATTTTTGTAATTGTCGTTCCAGCAATCCTCGACCCATTCGGCGGCGTTGCCTGATGTGTCGTAGAGCCCAAAGCCGTTAGGCCGGAACGAGCCGGTGGCAACGATCTGCTTGCTGCTCGGACTGCCGCATGTATCGCACTGCGCGCGGCCCGAGCCGACGTCTTTGCCCCACCAGAATGGCGTCTTGGTCCCCGCGCGCGCCGCATATTCCCATTCGGCTTCGGTCGGCAGACGATATCTTTGCCCGACCTTCTGCGACAACCAGGCGACAAAGAGTTTGCTGTCGTCCCAGCTCACATTGATCACCGGCCGGTCGCCGCGTCCCCAGCCGTGATCGTCGGGCCGGTGCTTGCAGGCGCCGGCATCGGCGCACTGGTCCCATTCCGCGAACGTCACTTCACGGCGGCCGATCGCGAATGGCTTGCGGATGGTGATCGCGTGCTCCGGCTTCTCATATGGCGTGTCGTTGGACCCCATCGTGAAGTCCCCGGGCGGGACCACTACAAGCTCGGGGCAGTCGGCGCAGTCACGAAAGGTTTCGCCGGGTTCCGGACTGGTGTTGCGTTGCGCCACCTCGGCGTCGGGCGACGACGCCGGCCGGTCGGCCGGCGGGCCGGTGCTCAGCCCTCGCTGCGCGTTCGCTCCGGTACTTCCCAACCCAACCAGCGCTGTGAGGGAAATCACAGACAACAGCCGCAATTTCATGTCGTTATTTCCGCGGAGGCCATACTGAACTCCTTAGGAATACGCATTGTCAGATCCAATAGGCTCTAGCATGCTTTATCCACTGGCAATCGGCAAGGCGAGGTACCCCGGCGTGAAGGCTTTGGGGAACCGGATTTCGGTTTACATCGCCCGGCAAACGAATATCGTTTCAGAGCCGCTTGGCGTTAGTCGCCGGGGTCCGCCGAGCGCGACGATTTTTTTAAGTAAGGACCGCACGGGCTGCGGTCCAATATTGGGAAAATTGCGATGATTCAGCGGATCCTGAAGTCGGTCCTCGTCCTGTTTTTCGGCTCCTTGTTGCTGTGCAACGCGGCACTATCGCAGACCGGCGGGCCGACGCCGTCGCCTCCGGGGGCCGCAGTATACTTCATCGGATTGAAGGACGGGGATACCGTTCCCACCAAGGCGACCCTGCATTTCGGCCTGCGCGGAATGGGCGTCGCGCCGGCCGGTTCCGATCGGGCCAATTCGGGTCACCATCACCTGATCATCGATGCATCGACGCCGGCGCTCAATACCGAAATACCGAACGACTTTCAGCACCTGCATTTCGGCGCCGGCCAGACCGAAACCGAGATCACGCTGACGCCGGGCGAGCACACCTTGCAGCTCGTGTTCGGCGACAAGAATCACGTTCCGCATTCGCCGCCTGTCATGTCGGAGCGGATCAAGGTCAAGGTGACCGATGCCGCGCCGCCCCCGGCGCCGGCCGCAGCCGGCGGACGCAAGCCGTCGCCAAAGGACGCCAAGGTCTATTTCATCTATCCGACCGGCGGCGCCTATATCTCGCCCAACCCGGTGATCCGCTTCGGTCTCCTCAATATGGGTGTAGCACCTGCAGGATTTGACAAGCCGAACACCGGACACCATCATTTGCTCGTCGACGCGGAATTGCCGCCGATGGATCAGCCGATCCCGAACGACTTCAACCATCTGCATTTCGGCGCCGGCCAGACCGAGGCGAAGATCACGCTGCCGCTCGGCCCGCACAAGCTGCGCCTGCTGTTCGCCGACGCGGCCCACGTGCCGCACGATCCGCCGGTTTATTCCGACGTCATCAATGTGACCGTGACGGAGAGCGGCCGTCCGCCACCGAGGAAGCGCGTCAAACACCACCGCCACTGGCGGAACTACCGGTAATGATACAGCGATGAAACTGCGAGAATTCCTGATCTACGGCTTCTGTCTCGCTGCGGGGGCGTTGTTCGCCACCGCAGCCGCAGCAGAGCGGCGCGTCGCGCTGGTGATCGGGAATTCCGTCTACAAGAACGCATCGTCGCTGCCCAATACGATCAACGACGCGACCGCGATCGCGGCGCTGTTCAAATCGGTGGGCTTCGAAGTCGTCATCTCACGCAACGATCTCGGCGTCGTCGACTTCAAGCGCAGCGTGCGTGAATTCCTGATCACGGCAGAGAACGCCGAGATGGCAGTGGTCTATTATTCCGGCCACGGCATCGAGATCGGCGGCACCAACTATCTGGTCCCGGTGGATGCGAAACTCAGTCGCGACTACGACGTCGATGACGAAGCGGTGTCGCTCGACCGCATCATCTGGGCACTGCAGACGGTGCGCCGCCTGCGGCTGATCCTGCTCGACGCCTGCCGCGACAACCCGTTCGCCGCAAAACTGCGTTCCGCCGGCGCCCGCGCCACCGCCAGAGGCGGCCTTGCCAAGATCGAGGAAGTCAGCGCCGACACGCTGGTGGCCTATGCCGCCAAGGCCGGCTCGATTTCCTATGACGGCGACGGCATCAACAGCCCCTACGCCACTGCGCTGATCAAGCATCTCGCCGAGCCCGGCCTCGATATCCGCATCGCGCTCGGCCGCGTCCGCGATGATGTGGTCGCCATGACCGGTGGACGGCAGGAACCGTTCATCTACGGCTCGCTCGGCGGTGCCACCATCCCGCTGGTGCCGTTGCCGGCCAAGAAGGTCGAACCGCCGCCTGCGCCCGCGGCGGTCGCCAAGCGCGAGCCGCCGGCGGCGGTCGTACCTGCGCCGAGCCCGCCGTCATCCGCGCCGCCGAAACCCGCGGTGGCCGTCGCTCCCGCGCCCGCCAGCGTGCCACCGGCGCCGCCAAAGCCGGTGGTGGTCGTCAACCCCGCGCCTCCCAACGTCCCGCCGGCGATCAAGGTCGAACCGCCCAAGCCGGCGCTGCCGGCGCAAGCCGCACTGGAGACCGCCGATCCCTGCGTCCGCGACGAACAGCGCCTGGCACACCTGCGCGCCAACCCGACGCCCGATGAAATCGCCAGCTTCCAGCGCGACCTCGGCTGCATCCGGCTGCGCCCCCAGGTGCAGCGCCTGTTCGAGAGCTACGTGACCGAACCGCGGCCTGCGGCCCCAGCCGCCGCTGCGCCCCCGCCGGCGCCGAAGCTGCAAGCCGAGACCCAACCGGTTCCCGCCGAGGATGTCTGTGCGCGCGACACCGCTCGCCTGGCGCGCCTGCGCGCCGAGCCCAGCATCAACGCTGTTGCAACATTCGAGCGGGAACTCGGCTGCGAGCAAATCCGGCCGCAGTTGCGGCGGCTGCACGAGAGCCTGGGCGGCTGACACGGCCCCGCGCACTCTCACAACAGACAGCGCGGCTCCGGATCGATGCACTTGCCCGACTCCAGGTTTTGCCGACGTTCAGCAAGATCATTTTTTTCAAGTCGACAACAACCGGCATTGCCGCGTCATTTGTAATGCCAAGTGGATTTGTAATTCCAAGTGGATTTTTTTGGGGGGCACATCATGAAACAGGTACTGGGCGGCAGGGCCGGAATATCGGTCCGCGCCTGAGACAAACGCCGCGCGGCCTCCGCAAAGAGGCGGCGCGGCGTTTAACGTCAAGAACCGGCCGCGACCGAACGATCGCCTGCGATCACTTCACCAGCGGGCAGCCGGAGTCCTTCGCGGTCGGGAACGCCTTGTCGCCCGGGACCACCGCGAGTTGCTTATAGTAATCCCAGGGCTTCTTCGACTCCGACGGCTTCTTGACCTCGAACAGATAGAGGTCGTGCACCATGCGGCCGTTTTCCAGCACCTTGCCGCCTTGCGCAAAGAGATCGTCGACCGGAAGCTCCTTCAGCTTCCTGGCGACCGCCTCGGTGTCCTTGGTGCCGGCGGCCTTGACCGCCTTGAGATATTGCAGCGTCGCCGAATAGGTGCCGGCCTGGATCATGTTCGGCATCCGCCCGGTGCGCTTGAAGAAGCGATTGGCGAGCTCGCGGCTCTTGTCGTCGCGATCCCAGTAATAGCCTTCGGTCAGCACCAGGCCCTGGGCGGCCTCAAGCCCGAGACCGTGGACTTCGGCCAAGGTCAGCAGCAGGCCGGCGAGCTTCTGGCCGCCTTTGACGATGCCGAATTCGGCCGCCTGCTTGATCGAGTTGGTGGTGTCGAGACCGGCATTGGCTAGTCCGATGATCTTGGCCTTCGAGCTCTGCGCCTGCAGCAAGAACGACGAGAAATCCGACGAGTTGAGGGGAATGCGGACCGAGCCCAGCACCTTGCCGCCTTTCTCCCTGACGACATCGCCGGTGTCTTTTTCGAGCGCATAACCGAAGGCATAGTCCGCGGTCATGAAGAACCAGGTATCGCCGCCGGCCTCGACCAGCGCGCCGCCGGTGCCGATCGCCAACGCGTGGGTATCGTAGGCCCAGTGGAAGCCGTAGGGCTGGCAGGCATCGCCCGTCAGGCGCGAGGTGGCCGCGCCGACCACGATGTCGATCTTCTTCATCTGCTTCGACAAATCGTGAATCGCGAGCGCCACCGAAGACGTCGTCAATTCAGTGATCATGTCGACGCCTTCGACCTCATACCAACGCCGCGCGATCGCGGTTGCGAGATCCGGCTTGTTCTGATGGTCGGCGGTGACGACCTCGATCTTCTGGCCGAGCACTTCGCCGCCGAAATCCTCCACCGCCATCTTGGCCGCTTCGACCGACCACTTGCCGCCGTAGTCGGCGTAGACACCGGACTGATCGTTCAGAATGCCGATCTTGACGCCCTGTGCCGACGCCGGCCCGGCGAGGAAAAGACCGCACACCGCAACGGCCGCCAACAATCCCGATTTCATTTGAATCTCCCAGTAGCTTCTGTTCGGAAATTTCGCGCAACAATATTTCATAACCCTGCGACTGCCCATCTATTTCGGATCAGCCAATAGTATTGGACGGCTTCGTCAGTACGCGATCACCGAACGTCACCCTGAGGTGCGAGCCAACGGGTCGCGCGAATGCGCGCCCGATGCCAGGCTCCGCGAGCCTCGAAGGGTGCGCGGCCCGGCTGGTGGCCGTCGCCCTTCGAGACGCGCTTCACGCTCGTCAGGGTGACGGGATCGTCGTGTGTGCTGCGTTGCACGACGGATGGTTACCGATCGCCACGCATCAGGCCGCGACCGGTTTCGGCTCTTTCCGATCGGCCAGCCCCCGGACCACCATGTAGAAGATCGGCGTGAAGATCAGGCCGAACAGCGTGACGCCAAGCATGCCGAAGAACACGGCGACGCCGACCGCCTGACGCATCTCCGAGCCCGAGCCGGTCGAGATCACCAGCGGCAGCACGCCGAGAATGAACGCGAACGACGTCATCAGGATCGGCCGCAGCCGCAAGCGGCAGGCTTCGATGACCGCGTCGAGCCGCTCGCGCCCTTCGAGCTCGATGTCGCGGGCAAACTCGACGATCAGGATCGCATTCTTCGCGGCAAGGCCCACCAGCACCACGAAACCGATTTGCGTCAGGATATTGACGTCCTGCCCCATGATGCGCACGCCGATGGTCGCAGCGAGCAGGCACATCGGCACGATCAGCAGAACGGCGAACGGCAGGCTCCAGCTGCCATATTGCGCCGCCAGCACCAGAAACACGAACAGCACGCAGATCGGGAACACGAAGAGACCCTGATTGCCGCCGGTGACCTGCTGGTACGACAGGTCGGTCCATTCGAACGTGAAACCGCTCGGCAGCGTTTGATCGGCGAGTTGCTTGATCGTGTTGAGGGCGGTCCCCGAACTCGTCCCGGGCGTCGGCTCGCCTTGCAGTTCGGATGCCGCGTAGAGATTGTAGCGCGCGACGCGGTCGGGTCCGGAGATGTCGCGGAAATCGACCACGCTGCCGAGCATGACCATGTCGCCCGCCGCATTCCGCGTGCGCAGCCGCGCGAGGTCGGAGGTCTCTTTCCTGAACGGCAGATCGGCTTGCGCGGTGACGTGATAGGTACGACCGAACAGGTTGAAGTCGTTGACGTAAGTCGAACCGAAATAGGTCTGAATCGTATCGTTGATGCTGGCGATGGGAACGCCGAGCTTCTGTGCCTTGACCCGATCGATGTCGACGAACAGTTGCGGCGTATTCGCGGTGAAGGGCGAGAACACCGAGGTGAGGTTCGGCGACTTGCGCGCGGCGGCGACCAGTTCGTCGGTTGCGGCCGCCAACAACTCGGGACCGCGCCCCTGACGGTCCTGGATGCGGATGGTGAAGCCGCCACCGGTGCCGATGCCGGGCACCGCAGGCGGCGGAATCACGATGATGAAGGCACCCTGGATGCTCAGCAGCCGCTGGCGAAGATTGTTGGTGATGACAGTCGCGGTCAGCCCCTTCTTGAGGCGCACTTCCGGCTCCTCGAACACCGGGAACAGCGCCGCGGCGTTGCCGGCCTGCGTGCGCGTCGCGCCCGAGAAGCCGGCAAAGACCGCGACGCGAACGATACCCGGCGTATCCAGCGCAATCCGCTCGATCTCGCGTACCACTTCGGTGGTGCGCGCCAGCGACGCCGCGCCCGGCAATTGCGCCGAGATAATGACGTAGCCGCGATCCTGCGCCGGAATGAAGCCCTGCGACGTTGTCGCGAGCAGCCAGCCGGCGCTTCCGATCAGTGCGACATAGATCACGAGCATCACAGCCTTATGCCGGATCACGAAGCCGGCCACGCCCGCATAGCCGTGCGACAGGCGGTCGAAGAGGCGGTTGAAGAGGCCGGTGAAACTTTCCCAGCCGCGGGCGATGATGTTCCAGCGTGCCGGCGGCCGCTTGTTCTCGTGTGGAACCAGGATCTGCGAGGCCAGCGCCGGCGACAGCGTCAGCGAGCAGAAGCAGGAGATCGCGGTTGCGACCGCGATAGTGACGGCGAATTGCTGGAAGAATTGCCCGGAGATGCCGCCAAGGAACGCGGTCGGCACGAACACCGCGCACAGCACCAGCGCGATCGAGACCAGCGCCCCGCCGACCTCCTCCATGGTCTTGAGCGCGGCATCGCGCCGGCTCATGCCATGCTCGAGATGCCGCTCGACGTTTTCCACCACCACGATGGCGTCGTCGACCACGATGCCGACTGCCAGCACCAGGCCGAACAAAGTGAGGTTGTTGATCGAGAAGCCGAGCGCCGCCATCACCGCAAAGGTGCCGACCAGCGACACCGGGATCGCGACGATCGGGATGATCGCGGGCCGCCAGCCCTGCAGGAACACCAGCACCACGATGACGACGAGCGCCATGGCTTCGTAGATGGTCTTGATCAGCTCATGGACGGATTGCGCGATGAACTCGGTCGGGTTGTAGCCGATATTGTAGTCGAGCCCTTTGGGGAAGCTCGCCTTGAGCGTGGTCATCGTGTCGGAGATGTTCTTGGCGGTGGCCAGCGCGTTCGATCCGGGCCGCTGTGTCACCAACATCCCGACCGCCGACTTCCGCAGCAGAAAGCTGTTGGTCGAGTAGGACAGCGCGCCGAGTTCGACGCGGGCGACGTCGCGCAGCCGCACCGTGCGGCCGTCGGAGCCGGCCTTCACCACGATGTCCTCGAATTGCTTTGGATCCTTCAGGCGGCCGGTAAAGACCAGATTGGGCTGGAAGGCGCGGTCTGCGATCGGCGGCTCCGCGATCTGCCCGCCGGTGATCTGCAGGTTCTGCGAGCGGATCGCGGCCATCACCTCGGCCGAGGTCAGGCCGAGATTGGCTATGAGGTCGGGATCGAGCCACAGCCTCATCGAATAGTCGCGGGCACCGAAGATCTGGATATCACCGACGCCGTCGAGCCGCAGTAACTGGTCACGGACCTGCAGCAGCGCGTAGTTCGAGATATAGAGTTGGTCGAAGCTGTCGTCGGGCGACAGCATGAACACGACCATTAGAATGTCGGGGCTGTTCTTGCGCGTGACGACGCCGTTGCGCTGCACCTCGTCCGGCAGTTGCGGCTGCGCGATGGCGACGCGATTCTGCACTAGCACCTGGGCCTTGTCGAGATCGGTGCCGAGCTTGAAGGTGACGGTGATCGTCAATTGCCCGTTCGAGGTCGCCTGGCTGTAGAGATACAGCATGTCCTCGACGCCGTTGATCTGTTGCTCGATCGGAGCGGCGACGGTGTCGGAAACGGTTTGCGCCGACGCGCCCGGATATTGCGTGGTGATGACGACGGTCGGCGGCACCACTTGCGGATATTCGGAGACCGGCAGCGTGGTGTAGGCGAGCGCGCCGACGATCAGCAGCACGATCGACAGCACCATCGCGAGGATGGGCTGGTTGATGGAGAGCCTGCCGAGATTCATGGCTTGGCACCGGCCGGGGCTGACGCGGGATGCGGGCTCACCTTGGCGCCGACGCGGGCGCGCTGCAGGCCGTCGACAATCACCTTATCGTCCGCCTTCAGGCCATCGCGGATCACGCGCAGGCCTTCATCGAGCGGCCCCAGCACCACAGGCTTCGCTTCGACCGTGTTATCGGCCTTGACCACGAACACGATCTTGCGCGACTGATCGGTGGCAATCGCCGTATCCGGCAACAACAGGGCCTCATAGGGCGCGCTGCCGATCAGCCGCACGCGTCCGAACTGCCCCGGCAGGATCGAGAGATCCTTGTTCGGGATGACGGCGCGGCTGCGCAACGTCCCGGTCGAGACGTCCAGCCGGTTATCGATGAAATCCATCTTGCCGTCGTGCGACGGTTTGGTCTCGCCCGTCAGCGTGACCTGGACCGGGTTCGGGGTGTCGCGCGAGCTCGGTCGCTTGCCCTCGAACCAGAGCCGGTTGTTTTTCAGGTAGGTCGCCTCGTCGACGTCGAAGTAGACGTAGATCGGATCGAGCGAGACGATCGAGGTGAGCAGCGTCGCGCCGCCCTCGCTGCCCTGCACCAGATTGCCGATGCTGACGAGGTGGCGACTGGCGCGGCCGGCGATCGGCGCCAGCACATGGGTGAACTCGATGTTGAGCTGCGCCGCCTTCAGCGCGCCTTCGGCTACGGTCTCGGCGGCGTGCGCCGCCTGCAAGGCCTGGCGGCGCTGGTCGACGACCTGTTCGGAGACAGCGCTGGTCTGGACCAGGTTCAGGCCGCGGTCGAGGTCGCGCTTGGCAAGCTCAGCCTTGGCGCGCGCATCCGCAAGCTGGCCGTCGGCTTGCTTGGCGACGGCTTCGAACGGCCGCGGATCGATGATGTAGAGCAGGTCGCCGGTATGCACCATGTCGCCGTCCTTGAACTCGACATTGGTAACGAAGCCGCCGACGCGGGCGCGAACCTGAACTTCTTCGACCGCCTCGAACCGCCCGGTGAATTCATCCCAATCCGTGACGGTGCGTTTCACCGGTTGCGCGACGGTGACCGGCGGTGGCGGCGGCGCGGCCGCTTGTTGCGCCGGCTTGTCGCCGCAGCCGGACAGCGCAACGGCGATCAGGATGCCGAGCGGCCAGAGCCGGCCGAGTGGATGACTATTGCGGCCCTTGGCGGGGCGCCACGATCTCGCAGTCGCACTCAATGCCATCTCCCCTGCCTCTTCGCGGCGCCATGATCGATCGGCGGTTGCCGATCCTTCGCGGCGGAGGCGACAGATGTGATCGGGTCACAGTCTGTTCAAGAACTCACCGGGATCAAGCAAAATAGTTACGCGTTCTGAGGGCTTTGCATCTTGCCCCCCTTGCGTCGCAGGCGCAGCGGACCAACAAGGCCGGAGCTGATATCGCCGATCACGCGATCGTGAGATCGTTGTCGTCGCTGGTCTGCGCGTGACGGAAGCGTGACGTCACACTCCCGTCGTCGGCCGCCCGCCCTCAAGCAAAATTCCTCGTCGCACGCGATCCAAAAATCCCTTCACGCACGGCCGGCAGGCAGCAACCTCGGCGTGTCAAGGTTACCAGCATCTCAAAAAGGGTTAACACGCTGGAATATTGACTCCCGGTTGCAGCGCCAATACGCTCATGGTTGCTGAAGCGTAAATTTTTTAGTGGCCGCTTTTCTTGAACATTCATTGATTTCGGCGGCGTGCGTGGGGCTTTTGGGGAATGACGGGCGAAATTTCAGTCGCTGGTAGTTTGCCTTGCAGAGTGACCCTTGCCATCGGCCGTTCCTTCAGCGGAACGGGACGGCTCCCACGCCATGCACGATTTCAACCAAAAGATGTGAACGAGTTCACAGCTCGCTTCCTCAGGCGATCGTAAAGAGTAAACCGGCCCAACGCCGGTTACGGGGGTAACCATGAGCACCATTCCTGCATTCACGTTCGGCGGCATCACCCGTCCGGCCCTCATCCTGGACCCGTCAGGGAATATCATCCTCGATCCGGCGGCGCAGGCCTTTCTGGATACTTACGGGACCAAGGCGCTTTATGCCGGTGTCCCCCCCGGCACGCACTTTCCGCCGATCCCAGACCTGCTGACGACGCCGGTCGACACCAACGGGACAGCCAACAGCGTCGCCGAAGGCGCGGCGGTCAATACGCTGGTCGGCATCACGGCTTCATCGCACAGCCTGCTTCCCTTCTCGATCACCTATTCGCTGTCGGCAGATTCCTCGAGCGGCGGCTTCAAGATCGACCCGACCACCGGCGTGGTGTCGGTCGCCAATTCCGCCAAGATCGATTTCGAGAGCAGCCCGGGCCACGCCTACACCGTCACCGTACAGGCCACCGACGGCATCTTCACAACTTCGCAGAATTTCACGATCGGTGTCAGCGACGTTGCGCCGTCGACCCCGGTCGACGGCAATGCCGCGACCAACACCATCGCGGAAGGTGCCGCCGTCGGCACGGCGGTCGGCGTCACCGCGCATTCGACCGACATCAACGGCGGAACGGTTACCTACAGTCTGACCGGCGACACTTCGGGCGGCGGCTTCACCGTCAATGCCGCGACCGGCGTCGTCACCGTCGCCGATTCGACCAAAATCGATTACGAGACTGCGCCGGGCCACGCCTACAGCGTCACCGTGCAGGCCAGCGACGGCACGCTGACGAGCGCCACGCAGACCTTCACCATCGCGGTGTCGGATGTCCCGCTGCCGACGCCGGCCGACACCAATCCCGCCGCCAACCAGGTCGCCGAAGGCGCCGCCGCCGGCACGCTGGTCGGCCTCACGGCGACGGCCAACGACCCGAACGGACCGACCACGACCTATTCGCTGATCGGCGACACCTCGGGCGGCGGCTTTACGATCGACCCCGCGACCGGCGTCGTCACCGTCGCCGATCCCGCCAAGATCGATTTCGAGAGCGCGGCCGGGCACGCCTACAGCGTCACCGTGAAAGCCGACGACGGCCTGGCCAGCACCACGCAGACGTTTTCGATCGCCGTCACCGACGTAGCGCCATCGGCGCCGACCGACAGCGACGCCTCCGCCAACACGATTGCGGAAGGTGCGGCCAACGGCTCGACCGTCGGCATCACCGCACATTCGACCGACGTCAACGGACCGGCCGTGACCTACTCGCTGGTCGGCGACACCTCCGGCGGCGGCTTCACCATCAATGCCGCGACCGGCGTCATCACCGTCGCCGACTCCACCAAGATCGACTACGAGACCTCGCCCGGCCACGCCTACACCGTCACCGCGCAGGCCAGCGACGGGACGCTGGCCAGTTCGCAGACCTTTACCATCGGCGTCACCGACGTTCCGCCATCGAACCCGGTCGACAGCAACGCCGCCGCCAACGCGGTCGCGGAAGGCGCCGCGGCCGGCGCCACGGTTGGAATCACCGCATCCTCCACCGACGTCAACGGACCCGCCGTCACCTATTCACTGACCGGCGACACCTCCGGCGGCGGTTTCACCATCAATTCCGCGACCGGCGTCGTCACCGTCGCCGATCCGACCAAGATCGACTACGAATCCTCGCCGGGCCACGCCTACTCCATCACCGTGCAGTCGAGCGACGGCACGCTGACCAGTTCGCAGGTCTTCACCATCGGCGTGAACGACGTGGCGCCCTCGACGCCGGTCGACAGCGACGCCACCGCCAACGCGGTCGCGGAAGGTGCTGCGGCCGGCACGAACGTCGGCATCACCGCGCATTCGGTCGACGTCAACGGACCGGCCGTGACCTACTCGCTGGTCGGCGATACCTCGGGCGGCGGTTTCACCATCAATTCCGCCACCGGCGTCGTCACCGTCGCCGACCCCACCAAGATCGACTTCGAAAGCTCTGGCGGCAGCTACACCGTCGTGGCCCAGTCCACCGACGGCACGCTGACGAACTCGCAGGCCTTCGTGATCGCGGTGACCGACGTCGCGCCGTCGACGCCGGTCGACAGCAACGCCGCCGCCAACACCATCGCGGAAGGCGCGGCGGCCGGCTCCACGGTCGGCATCACCGCCTCCTCGACCGACGTCAACGGCCCGGCCGTGACCTACTCGCTCGTCGGCGATACCTCCGGCGGCGGTTTCACCATCAATGCCACCACCGGCGTCGTCACCGTCACCGATCCGACCAAGATCGATTACGAGAGCGCGCCGGGTCACGCCTACACCGTCACCTCGCAGGCCAGCGACGGCACGCTGACCAGTTCGCAGGCCTTCACCATCGCGGTCACCGACGTGGCGCCCTCGGTGCCGGTCGACAGCGATGCGGCGGCCAACGCCGTCACGGAAGGCGCGCCGGCCGGCTCCACGGTCGGCGTCACCGCGTCCTCCACCGACGTCAACGGCCCCCCCGTGACCTACTCGCTGACCGGCGATACCTCGGGCGGCGGTTTCACCATCAATGCCACGACCGGCGTCGTCACTGTCGCCGATCCGTCCAAGATCGATTACGAGAGCGCGCCGGGCCACGCCTATTCCGTCACCGTGACGTCCAGCGACGGCACGATGGCCAATTCGCAAGTCTTCACCATCGCGGTCAACGACGCGGCACCCTCGACACCGGTCGACAGCGACGCCGCGGCCAACACCGTCGTGGAAGGCGCCGCGGCCGGCACCACGGTCGGCGTCACCGCGTCCTCGACCGACGTCAACGGACCTGCCGTCACATACTCGCTGACCGGCGACACTTCCGGCGGCGGCTTCACCATCAATGCCGCGACCGGCGTCGTCACCGTCGCCGATCCGACCAAGATCGATTTCGAAAGCACGGCACCCGGCCACACCTACACCGTCACCGCCACCGCCAGTGACGGCACGCTGGCGAGCTCGCAGATCTTCACCATCGCCGTCACCGACGCGCCGCCGTCGACGCCAGTCGACAGCGACGGCGCCATCAACCAGGTGTCGCAGAACGCACCGGTCGGCACCTATACCGGCCTGACCGCGTCCTCGACCGACGTCAACGGACCGGCCGTGACCTATTCGCTGGTCGGCGATACCTCCGGCGGCGGTTTCGCCATCGATGCCTCGACCGGCAAGGTGACGGTGGCCGATTCCACCAAGATTCCCTTCAACGCCGGAAGTCCCAGCTTCGACGTCACGGTACAGTCGAGCGACGGCACGGACACGAGCCAGCAGACCTTCACCATCAACGTCATTCAAAACACCCCGCCGGTCGCCAATGACGATTCACTGTCGGCGACCGAAGCGGGCGGCTTGAATAACTCAATCCCCGGCTCCAATCCGTCCGGCAACGTCATCCTCGGCACCGGCTCCGCCGGCGCGGTCCAGGACACCGACGCGCAGGATCCGAGTACCGCGCTGACCGTCGTTGCCGTTCACACAGGCCCCGAAGGCGGCTCGACCGGGACAGGCACAGTCGGCTCGCCAATCGTCGGTCTCCACGGCACGCTGACGCTCGACAGTCACGGCGCCTACACCTACACCGTCAACCAGACCGATCCCACGGTCCAGGCGCTGCATACCGCGGCCGAAACCATCACCGACCAGTTCAACTACACGATCCAGGACACCGGCGGCCTGCAGGATACGGCGACGATCACCTTCACCATCCATGGCGCCGACGATCTGCCGCAGGCGATCGCCGATACCGGCACCATGACCGAGGACGATGCGCCGACGCTGTTCAATGTCCTCGCCAACGACACCCTCGACCCCGACCACACGGCCTTGAACACCATCGCGGTCGGCCCCGGCAGCATCACCGTCACCGGCCCGGCCGGCGAGACGTTCGCCAACACCGACGCGACGGCAACCGTCGTCAGCAACGAGGTTCAGGTTTCGCTGAACAACGCGCACTTCCAGCAGCTCGCGGTCGGCGAGCACGCCACGATCACCGTGCCCTACACGCTGACCGGCGATACCGGCGAGACCTCGACCGCCAACCTCGTCGTCACCGTCAACGGCGTCAACGACGTGCCGGTCGCGGTCGATGATTCCGGCTCGATGACCGAGGATCAGTCGGGTCACGCCTTCACGGTGCTGTCCAACGACACGCTCGATCCCGACCACGGCGCGCCGAACAACGTCACCGCCGGCGCCGTAACCAATCTCAGCGCGCCTGCGGGCGAAGGCATCACGACGGCGGACATCGGCGTCAGCGTCAACGCCTCGAACCAGGTCGTGGTCAATCTCGGCGCCAATTTCCAGCATATGCAGGACGGCCAGACCGCGACCTTCGACGTCGCCTACACGCTGCATGGCGACCAGCCCGGCGACACCTCGACTGCCGAGCTGCACGTCACCGTGACCGGCGTGAACGACGCGCCCGTCGCGGGCAATTTCACCTTCAACGGCGTCAACAGCGCGACCGGCAATACCGATCTCATCGTCAACGATCCAGCGACCACGGCGATCACCGAGACCACACCTAACAAGACGATCAGCGCGAGCCTGCTCAGCGGCGCCAGTGATGTCGACGGTCCGGGACCGTTGACCGTGGTCGCAGGCACCATCGCGACTGCGCATGGCGGCTCCGTCACCATGCAGTCCGACGGCGATTTCATCTACAAGCCGCCGGTCGGCTACACCGGTTCCGACTCCTTCAACTATCAGGTCTCTGATCAGAACACGGGCGCCTCGGGCGTCGGCCTCGGTACGGGAACGGTGACCATCAACGTCGCCGCGCCGAAGGTCTGGTACGTCAACGCCGATGCGGCGACCGACGGCGATGGCTCGTCCGAGCATCCCTTCAACAACCTGACGCACTTCAACGGCGCCGGCGGCGTCGATGGCGCAGGCGACACCATCGTCCTCGAGACCGCGACCGCCCACTATACCGGCGGGCTGACGCTCGAGAACAACGAGCAGCTGATCAGCCAGAGCGCGGGGGTGACCATCAACGGCACCACGCTGTTTGCCGCCAGCGGCGCCAACGCCGTCGTCGACGGCGGCGTCGTGCTCGGCAGCGGCAACACCATCGAGGGCGTCGATTTCGGCACGACTTCCGGCTTCGCCGTGTCCGGCTCCAGCGTCGGCACCCTGCACCTCAACGACACCCATACGGGCGTAATCAACAACTCCTCCGGCGGCGGCATCAGCATCGGCGGCGCGTCGAACGTCCTCAATGTCGACTTCAACAGCATCACGACCGGCGGCGGCACCAACGGCATCGCGCTGACCAATTCGTCCGGCACGTTCCATGCCCACGGCGGCACCATCTCGAATGCCTCGGGCGCCGACGTCGCACTGAACGGCGGCACCGTCACCTTCACCGATGATGGCGCGATCAGCGATTCGACGGGCACCGTCGTATCGGTCGCCAACATGACCGGCAACACCCAGGCCTTCACCGGCGCGATCGGCACCACCGGCAGCACCGATGGCGCGATCGCGCTGTCGAGCAATACCGGCGCCACCATCAACTTCAGTGGCGGCATGGCGCTGTCCACCGGCGCGTCGGATGCCTTCAGCGCCACCGGCGGCGGCACGGTCAACGTGACCGGCACCAACCACCTCACCACCACGACCGGCACCGCGCTCAATATCAGTAATACGACCATCGGTTCGAGTAACGTCACGTTCCACGACATCTCGTCGAACGGCGGATCTTCGAATGGTATCATCCTCGTCAACACCGGCAGCAGCGGCGGCCTGCATGTGACCGGCGACGGCTCGACCGCCGCCAGCGGCGGCACGATCGCCAACAAGACCGGCGCCGATGGCAGCAGCACGCAAGGCACCGGCGTCTTCCTGAACAATACGCACGACGTTGAGCTTGCCTACATGCAGCTCAACGATTTCAGCAATTTCGCAATCCGCGGCAACAATGTCACCGGCTTTACGCTGGATCACAGCGTCATCAATGGCGACAACGGAACCTCAAACAGCCTGTCCGACCCGCTGGCGTCCTTTGCCAATGTCGGCGAAGACGCGATCCGATTTACGAATCTGCTCGGCTCGGGCTCGATCACGAATTCGACCATCAGCGGCGGCTATACCAACACAATCATGGTCGAGAACAACACCGGGATCTTGAACCGGCTGACGATCGATCACTCCACCATCGGCGGCCGGACCGACAACGGTACCGGCATGAACGACGGCATCAACTTCCAGGCCGACACTGGAAGCACGGCGATGAACCTCACCGTGACCAACAGCGCGCTGACCACCGCGCGCGCCAACCTGATCGCGGTCACCAACCAGACCGGCACCCAGACCGACGTAAAATTCGACAACAACACGCTGACCAACAATCATCCGCTGACGGTCACCGGCGGCACAGCCGGCGACTTTGCCGGCCTCGGCGGCATGACCTTCGACATTTCCAACAACACGTTCGACATGCACGCCGCCAATAGCGGCACCGGCATCAAGTCCAACGTCATCGAGGTGAACAAGGGCAGCGGCAGCGGGAGTTCGACATTCGACGGCACGATCTCCGGCAACACGATCGGCGTCGCCGCCACGGCCCATTCGGGAAGCGGCATCGGCGCGAACGACATCGACATCAACAGCCAGGACAATGGCATATTCAACATCCTGGTCCAGAACAACATCCTCACCCATTACGACACAGCCGGCATCCAGATCTCCCAGATTTCGGGGAGCAGCACGGTCAATGCGACCGTGATCGGCAATACCACCTCCAACGGCGATTCGAACGCCTTCGCCGGCCTCTATGTCGTGGCCGGCTCCGGCCTTGCGACCGACAACGGCGTGGTAAACCTCAAGGTCGGCGGCACCGGAACGGAACGGAACGATTTCTCCAACGGCGACCCGGCGAATGGCAGCGACGTCTTCCTGCAGCAAAGCTCCCCAAGCAGCACGTCGGTTTTCAACCTGACGGGATCACCGGCGACGAACAACGCGACCCTGGCTGCCATTACCGCGTCCATCCAGGCCAACAACCTCAATCCCGGCACAACGACCGTCGGGACGTCGGGAACCATCAACCTGGTGAGTACCACGCCAACCCTGCCGCTGCTCGCCGCTCCCGGTGGCGTGCAGGCCTCCTCGCCGACGACCGGCGAGATGCATCTGACGCAGTCCGAGCTCGACTCCGTCGTCGCAGCGGCAATCGCGCAGTGGGCGGCCGCGGGCGCCTCAGCCAGCCAACTCGCCGCACTGCATGCCGCGACCTTCAGTGTGGCCGACCTGTCCGGCAGCATCATCGGCGACGAATCATCTCCGGCGCATATCACGATCGACACCGACGCTGCCGGCCATGGCTGGTTCATCGATCCGACGCCGTCGGATAATTCGGAGTTCACCCACGCCCAGAATGCCGCAGGCACCGATCTGCTGACCGATCCAACAAATGCGGCAGCCGGCCATCTCGATCTGCTCACCACCGTGTCGCACGAAATGGGCCACGTGCTGGGCTTGCCCGACAGCACGTCACCGAGCGCCGTCAACGACCTGATGTATGTCAGCCTCGTCGATGGCGAACGGCGGCTGCCGGATGCGGCCGACGTGGCTCAGGCCAATGGTTCGACGTTCTCCTTCCAGGCTGTCGGGACCACCGCGCCGGTCGTGACCGCCGCTCCCGTCCTCGACGCCGGCCATGGTGGCGGCACCCTTGTCGGCACCGCGGGTGCGGACAATTTCGTGTTCGCCAATGTTGACGTTCATGGGTCGGCGCCGCCGCCGATCACCCATGTCGCAAACTACAGTTTCGCCCAGGGCGACACGTTCGACTTCTCCGTGCTGACATCGCAATTGCACGGATCGGGCGTAAGCGACGCCTTGGTGGTGCGCGCGATCGAGGGAGCGGGCGGCTCATTTGCGACGCTGCAGGTCAATACCGCCGATAGCAGCATGGGTAGCAAGGCTGGCTCCAATTGGGTCAGTGTGGCACAAATCGACGGCGCCCATGCCGGCGACGCCCTGAATGTGCTGGTCGACACCCACTCGGCCGTTCATGCCTCGCAGATTCACGTCGACTTGCTGGTCTAACGGCGATGCGTTCGATTTCTCCGGGCTGGTATCGCAGCCTTGCCCTTCGGCGAGATACCGGCGGGCGGGCTGGTCGGCAGTCAACCGGCCTGCTCCTCCGGGCAGAGGCATCTCGACTTGCGGGTGAAGCCAAGAGCGCGTAAAAATCAGTGCGTCAAAATTCGAATGCTGCGAATTGAATATTGCTGTAATTTGCCGGACTGCGGATTGTTCGATTGGGTCCGCGCCGGCAAAGTCATTGGCTTATCAACGGCGGCGCAACCGCCGCGCCCATCAAGATTCAAGTCGACTTCTCATTGTGCCGTGCCATAATGGCAATGTTAGATAGAATACCTTAGGAAGGGGGCGCTCATGGCCGAGCCGTTTCTCTCGGAAATCCGAATGATGTCGTTTGGCTTCGCGCCCGTGGGTTGGGCGCTTTGCGACGGCCAGCTTCTTCCCATCAACCAGAACCAGGCGCTGTTCGCGTTGCTCGGAACGACCTATGGCGGAGATGGACGCGTCAACTTCGGCCTGCCCAACCTGGATGGGCGAACGCCGATCCACATGGGCAACGGTCACGCGCTCGGCGAACGCGGCGGCGAGCAGGCGCATACCCTCTCGATCTCCGAATTGCCCACCCACACGCATTTGGCACAAGGTTCGCCGACGGACGGAGATCAGGTCATTGCCACAGGCAATTATCTGGGACCGGTGAACCAACTCTATGGGGCTCCCTCCAACACCACGGCGATGGTTTCAACCGAGATCAGTGCCGTCGGGGGCAGTCAAGCCCATCTCAACATGCAACCGTTTTTGACCATCAATTTCAGTATTGCCCTGCAGGGCATCTTCCCGTCACAGAACTGAGGGGATTCATCCATGGCACAGCCTTACGTCGGCGAGATTCGCATGTTTGCCGGCAACTTCGCGCCGGCCGGCTGGATGTTCTGCGAGGGACAACTGCTGCCGATTTCCGAGTACGAAACGCTATTCAATCTGATCGGCACAACTTACGGAGGTGATGGGCAATCGACATTCGCCCTGCCGGACATGCGCGGCCGGATCCCGATCCACATGGGCAACGGCTTCACGCTGGCCGAGACCGGCGGCGTCGAGACAGTCACGCTGGCGACCGCGCAAATACCTTCCCATAGGCATCCCTTTATCGCGACGCTGAACATTGGAGGGGCGAACAGTTCCGGCAATAATGTGCTCGCGCAAAGTTCTACCGTGAAGGTCTATTCGACCGTGGCACCGAGCGCGACGATGGGTCCATCATCGATTACCATGACCGGCGGCAGCCAGCCGCACAATAATTTCCAGCCGTATCTCTGCGTCGACTTCATCATTTCGCTGTTCGGCATCTTCCCGAGCCAGACCTAGGAGCTTCCCATGGATCCGTTCGTCGCCGAGATCCGCATTTTCCCGTTCAACTTCCCGCCCAAGGGCTGGGCATTCTGCGACGGGCAGCTCCTGCCGCTGTCGCAAAACACCGCGCTGTTTTCGCTGCTCGGCACCACCTATGGCGGCGACGGCAAGAGCAACTTCGCTCTGCCCGACATGCAGGGCAATGCGCCGATGCATCCAGGCCAGGGCCCCGGCCTGTCGCTGCACGATCTCGGCGAGATGGGTGGTTCAGACGCCGTCACATTGCTCGAAAGCGAGATGCCGCAGCACAACCACGGATTGATGGCCGAGGTCACGCCCTCGCAGTTATTCGCGCCGAGTTCCGCGACAGCACTCGGCCGGTCTGTTGGCGGGCCTGCTTATCAAGCTAGCAGTGCCGGTTTGGTGCAAATGAACGCGCAGGCCATCGCCCCCTCGGGCGGCGACCAGCCGCATAACAACCTGATGCCCTATCTCACGTTGAATTTCTGCATCGCTCTGCAGGGCGTCTTCCCGCCGCGCACGTAAGTCCCGTCCGATGGAGCAGGTTCTGTCCGCAAGCAGCGCGACGGCCCCGTTCGGCTGGCTGCGTGCGGCCGATTCCGGGCTCAATTTCCGCCGCATCGCGGCCGCCGACCTGCCGTTCCTCGCGCGGATCTATGCCTCGGTCCGCGCCGAAGAACTCGCCGTCACCGACTGGTCCGACGAGCACAAGGCGGCATTCCTGGACCGGCAGTTCCAGGCGCAGCACGCGCACTATCAGCGCTACTACCCGAACGCCGACTGGCTGGTGACGGGGCACCAGGGCCGGGATATCGGCCGGCTCTACATCGAACGCTGGCCGAGCCAGCATCGCATCATCGACATCGCCTTCCTGCCCGAACATTGCGGCAAGGGCTTTGGCGCCGCGCTGCTGCGTGACCTGCAGGACGAGGCCGCCGCCGCCGGCAAGGCGGTGTCGATCCATGTCGAAAAACTCAATCCCGCGATGCGGCTCTACCGGCGCCTCGGATTCGTCACCGAGGAAGACAAGGGCGTCTACGATCTGATGCGCTGGACCGCGGCGGCGTGAAAAAAGGAAGTGTAGGGTGGGCAAAGGCGCTCTTGCGCCGTGCCCACCATCTATCAGCAATGGTGGGCACGCTTGCGCTTTGCCCACCCTACGATGCAGCGATAGCGCCGCGGATTTACGTGAACGTCGCGTGATAGCCGTTGCCGCCCTGCGTCGGCCCGACCGGCACCAGAAACATCTCCATCGTGCCGAGCGCTGGATGTGTCACCGGATAGGTTGCCTGCGGCAGCCACGGGCCTTGCGGCGCGACGAACAGCAGCGCGAACGCGCCGCCCGCACGTCCGCTCGCGCCCGCAGGGGCGACCTTCACCAGCTTCAACGGCACGACACCGCTCGATGCCTGCATGTCGAAGACCGTATCGCGATGCGGTGCGAAATCGTCGATCTTGAGCGTCGCGAGGTCAGGCGGTGATGACATTGCAATATCCATCCGGTTAAGCAGTTCCCTCTAGCATATTGCGGATCACGCGACAAAATTTGCGTTGGCCACAATCGGGAGGTTAATGTGAAACTAACCCGACTTTATGTCGTCCCGGCCTTGAGCCGGGACCCATAACCACCGATGCCGATGTTACATCGGGCTGGAGCTCCAATCCCATTCGTGACTAACATCGGTGGTTATGGGTCCCGGCGCCCGTGCGCAACTGCGCATTCGGCCGGGACGACGTCACAGTGAGGTCGGCCATGGACGCGACTGTAACACCGACTTTGCCCCGCGGCGCCGATCACATCGCACCGGATTGTTCGGGGCAAAATTTCTATGCCATCGATCGCGGCCTGCGCGATCTGCTCGCGCTTTATCTCCTCCCCGACGATTTCCGGCGGCTGGAGCCGCATTTCGATCGCCTCGGCGCGCTGGCCGGCGGAAAGCTGGACGAACTGGCGCGGATCGCCGACAAACATCCGCCGGTGCTGCACCCGCGCGACCGCTTCGGCCGCGACGAGGACTGGATCGACTACCATTCGTCCTACCGTGAGATGGAAAAAATTGCCTTCGGCGATTTTGAGTTTCACGCCATGAGCCATCGCGCAGGCTGTCTCGGCATGGATCGCCCGCTGCCTGCGGTCGCCAAATACGCGCTGCAATATCTGTTCGTGCAGGCCGAATTCGGCCTGATGTGCCCGATCAGCGTGACCGACACCTCGATCCATCTGATCCGGAAATTCGGCAGCCGCGAATTGCAAGAATATCTGCTGCCGAAAATGCTGTCCGCCGATCCGGCGACGCAGTGGAAGGGCACCCAGTTCATGACCGAGCGCGCCGGCGGCTCCGACGTCGGCGCCATCGAAACCGTCGCCCGCCACGAGGACGGCGAATGGCGGCTGTATGGCGACAAATGGTTCTGCTCGCATGCCGACGCCGACGTTGCATTGCTGCTGGCGCGCCCGGAAGGCGCGCCGGCCGGCACCAAAGGCCTGGCGCTGTTCGCGCTGCCGCGCCGGTTGAAGGACGGCAGCCGCAACGCCTATCGCATCGTCCGGCTCAAGGACAAGCTCGGCACCCGCTCGATGGCGAGCGGCGAAATCTTGCTGGAAGGCGCCACAGCCTTTCTGGTCGGCGCCGCCGATCAGGGCCTCAAGCAGATGATGAAGCAGGTCAATCTGTCGCGGCTGTCGCATGGCGTGCGCGCGGCGGCGATGATGCGGCGCTGCGTCAACGAGGCCATGGTGTGCGCGCGAACGCGTTCCGCCTTCGGCAAAACCATCATCGACTATCCCCTGCTCCGCCGCCAGGTTCTCAAGATCACGCTGCCGACGGAACAGGCGCTGTCGATGTTCCTGTTCGCGGCCGACGCGATGGACCGCGCCAATGCCGGCGCAAGGGATGCCGAAAATTGTTTGCGGATCCTGACGCCGCTTCTGAAATTCCGCGCCTGCCGCGACAACATTCCGGCGGCGACCGGCGCGATGGAGGTGCGCGGCGGCAATGGTTACATCGAGGAATGGGTGCAGGCGCGGCTGGTGCGCGACGCCCATATCGGCGTGCTCTGGGAGGGCACCAGCAACATCAATGCGCTCGATATCGTCACCCGCGCCGTCGGCAAGAGCGGCGCACACAAGGCGCTGGAAGCCGTACTGCTGAAATTGCTCGACGAGGCCACGGCCATTCCAGCGGCGTTCCGCGACCGCCTGCGGCAGACGCTCGACCGGACCATGCGCTTCGCCGAACGCGTCGCCGCCGATCTCGCGATGGAAGCGCACGCGCGGCGTGCGGCGAGCGCGCTCTATCACATCACCAGCGCCGTGCTGATGACGCGCGAAGCCGCTCAGCCCGGCGCCGATGCGCGCAGGGCGCTCTTGGCGCGGCTGGTGCTGGAGCATCGCCTGGGCGTGCAGGACCCGCTGGCGCCCGAGGCCGGCGAATGGGAACGGGAGGCTGCGGAAGTGCTGCTGTCGGCGCGCAGCGTGTCGGTTGCGGAGATCGCGGGGCTGCTAATTTGACTCGTCATTCCGGGGCGCGCGTAGCGCAAACTATGATGTGCAATTGCACACCAGGGAATCCATAACCACGATCGTGAGTATGGATTCCGGGCCTGCGCCCAGAGGCGCATCCCGGAATGACGGCGGTGAGGCAGCATCTTTCGGGCATGACGCGTCGAATTTCCTGCGCTAACGTGCCCTCCAAGGCTGCCAATAAGGCCAAACATCCGGGGAGGACGAGTTGCACAAGGGCCGTGTCGTATTCGGCGCGATGGATGAGGTTGTCTTCGGCCGTCCGGCGGCCGAGGCGATCGTCGAGCAGATCGATCGCCTGAAGGCTGCCCGCGTGTTCCTGATGGTGAGCGGTACGCTCAATCGCCAGACCGACGAGATCGGAAAAATCCGCCGCGCGCTGGGAATGCGCTGCGTCGCCACCTTCGACGCGATGCCGGCGCACACGCCGCGCGCGGCCGTCATTGCCGCCGCCAACCAGGCCCGCGACGCCCATGCGGATATCATCGTGACCGTCGGCGGCGGCTCGATCACCGACGGCGCCAAGGCGGTGCAGCTCTGCCTCGCCAACGATGTGAATACGGTCGAAGGCATCGACGCCATTCGCGGCCAGGGCAGCGGCTCGCTGGCCGCGCCAACCGTGCGCCAGATCAGCGTGCCGACGACGATCGCCGGCGGCGAGTTCTCCTCGATTGCCGGCGTCACCAACGAGAGGACGCGGGTCAAGGAAGGGCTGCGCCATCCGCTGCTGATGCCGCGCGCCACCATTCTCGATCCCTGGCTTTCCGTGCACACGCCGGAATGGCTGTTCCTGTCGACCGGAATCCGCGCCGTCGATCACTGCGTGGAAGGCATCTGCTCCCGCGAGGCGCATCCCTACGGCGACGCGCAGGCGCTGAAAGGGCTTGCCATGCTGACCGAGGCGCTGCCGCGGGTGAAGGCGGATCCCAACGACATCGACGCGCGGATGGATTGCCAGATCGGGACCTGGCTCTCGACCGGGCCGCTGGCGTCGGGTGTGCCGATGGGCGCCAGCCACGGCATCGGCTATGTGCTCGGCGCCGAATTCGATGTGCCGCACGGCTATACGTCCTGCGTGATGCTGCCTTCGGTGATGCGCTGGAACAAGCCGGACAATGCCGAGCGGCAGGCGCTGGTCTCGGCGGCGATGGGACACCCAAGCGAGGATGCCGGCGACGTGCTCGACCATTTCATTCGCGGCCTCGGCATGCCGCGCAGCCTGCAGGATGTGCGCGTAGGCCCCGAACATTTTGACCGGATCGCGCAAGCTGCGATGGCCACACCGTGGGTCCCGCGCAATCCGCGCCGGATCGAGGACCCGTCGCAGGTCCGCGAGATTCTTCTGATGGCGGCATAAGGGAACCAAAAGCAAGATGTACACCGGCAAGCATGCGCTTCTTCGTCCACTTCAGCCCGCCTTCATCATGGCCGGCACCGGCGAGGCCGTCACCTATCGCGAGCTGGATGCGCGCAGCAACGCGCTGGCGCATCTGTTCCGCAACCGCGGCCTCAAGCGGCTCGACCACTATGCGATCTTCATGGAGAACAACAGCCGCTACCTCGAAGCCTGCGGCGCGGGCGAGCGCTCCGGCCTCTACTTCACCTGCGTGAATTCCTACCTGACGGCCAGCGAGCTCGCCTACATCCTCACCAACAGCGAGTCGCGCATTCTCGTCACCTCAAAGGCAAAACTCGAGGTCGCGCGCGAGGCGCTGAAGCAATGTCCCAGGGTCGAGCTCTGCATCGTCGCCGATGGTGACGGCGAAAGCGAGCGCATCGTCGGCCTGCGGCAGGCAACGGCGGACTTGCCGAAGACGCCGATCGCAGACGAGTCGGTCGGCACCGCGATGCTCTATTCGTCGGGCACCACCGGCCGGCCGAAGGGCATTTTGCGGCCGCTGCCGGAACAGCCGCCGGTGCAGAACCTGCCGATCTTCGACTTCCTGCACAAACTCTGGCAGTACCGCGAGGGCATGATCTATCTGTCGCCGGCGCCGCTCTATCACTCGGCGCCGCAGGCCGCGGTCAACCTCACCATACGATCCGGCGGCACCGTCATCATCATGGAGAGTTTTGATCCCGAGCGTTACCTCGAACTGATCCCGAAATGGGGCATCACGCATACCCAACTGGTGCCGACGATGTTCTCGCGCATGCTCAAACTGCCGGAGGAGGTGCGATCCCGCTACGATTTGTCGTCGCTTGAGATCGCGATCCATGCGGCGGCGCCGTGTCCAGCGATGGTCAAAGACGACATCATCAAATGGTGGGGACCGATCGTCCACGAATATTACGGCGCCACCGAAGGCCTCGGCTTCACCGCCTGCAACAGCCAGGAGTGGCTGGCGCATCGCGGCACCGTCGGCAAGGTTTATCTCGGCGATCTGCATATTCTTGACGAGAACATGAAACCCTGCCCCGTCGGCACTCCGGGCATAGTGTGGTTCAAGACCGCGACGCCGTTTGAATATTTCAACGATCCCAACCGGACGAAGGAGGCCCGCTCGGCGGACGGCAGCATGAGCACCGTCGGCGACGTCGGCTATGTCGACGCGGATGGCTTTCTCTATCTGACCGATCGCGCGACCTTCATGATCATTTCCGGCGGCGTCAACATCTACCCGCAGGAATGCGAAAACCTCTTGATCACGCATCCCAAGATCGCGGACGCCGCGGTGTTCGGCGTCCCCAATGCCGATCTCGGCGAGGAAGTGAAAGCGGTGGTGCAGCCGATGCCGGGGGTTTCGCCGGGACCCGAACTCGCAGAGGAGTTGATTCAGTTTTGCGGCCAATCGCTGTCGCGCCAGAAAGTCCCCCGATCGATCGACTTCGAAGCCGAACTGCCGCGGCTTCCGACCGGCAAGCTCTACAAACGTTTGTTGCGCGACCGCTACTGGGGCAACAAGACGTCACGCATCGTGTGAAGGCGAGAGCGACTTCCGAACTTCCTTCATTTGCCGACCGGGCAAGTGCCGGGATTGCCGCACGGGGACGGTGAAGCCCGCGTGGCGGCGGCGGCCTCGGAGGCTGGACCTTCAACCCCGTTCACCAGGGCCGAGACGCGCCAGCGATAGGCGGATGCCGGCGTCAGGCCGGAATCGGCGAAACTCGCGCCGGCCACGTCGGCCACTGCGGCAAACTGGCCGTCGGCGCCTGCACGCGCGATGCGGTAGGCTGTGGTTCCCGGCTGCGGGGTCCACGCCAGATCGGCAGAAATATCCGAGGTGTCGATGACCGTGAGCGCATCCGGCGCCGCGGCGACGGCCGGCGCGGGCGCGGGTACAGCCCGCGCGGTCAGTGCATCGAGCATCGCCTTGATCGTCCTGATCTGCGGTCCGGACTTGGTGACATAGCTGTCCGCGTGGTTGACGTAGCTCCACCAGTCCCAGCACGCCTCCGGATTGAACGGCAGGTATGAACTCGACATGGTCTGCGGATACAGCACGATCAGGCGATTGGTGTCCGCCCAGGCATTGTACCCGGTATCGTCGACGTACCGCCGATCGATATCGCCACTGTCCTGCTTGCAGCCATGCAGCGCGATATGGACCCGGCACGCCGCACCGTCCTCGCACGCCTTGGGAACGAACACGTAACCGGAGTCGCCCAGGCTCAGCGAACCGGCGTCATCGGGCCGGGTGTAAGCCGACTGATCGAAACGCTTGATCGTTCCGGTCAATGTCCCCCGGTTGGGAGCATTCAGCGCGCCATAGATATGCTGGAGAATGATTCCAGCCTGATCATAGCCGCACTGGTCGATATACGGGACGGCGTTATCGCCGCACGCGTTGAGGCCGTCCTTGTGGGGATCCTGCGCGATGACCAGCGAATGGCCCGCCCCGATCGTGGTCTGGTAGTACAGGTTGCCGCGGTTGGCCTCGCCGAGATAATGCCGGTAAAACTCCGCAGCTGCATCGGTGACCGATTTCGCCACGACCGCGTCGTTGTAGCCGTGGAAGACGTATATCTTCTGCCGCCGCACGAATTGCAGGGAATCGATATCGCCGGAGGCCGATTTGGCGTCGGCCTTCGCGAAAGAGCCGCTAAGTTCCGGCGGCGGCCCGGTCATGCATGGGCCGGTCGCGGTCATGATCGGTAGCGTGTAGCCGTTGATGATGTCGTCGGCGTCCGCTTTCGCGCACCAATAGGGCCCGCCGGCGACCACGCCGACGCCCTTGATCACCGAAGACCAGGCGGTCGCGAACTGCACGGCCATGAAGGCGCCCGACGAGATGCCGGATATCGAGCTTTCGCCGATGTCGGCGTTGTAGCCGGACAGTTTTGCAGGCTGTTCGGCCCGCGCCGGGCCCGCGGCCGACGCCGCCGCGCCAAAAGCGATAAAAGTCGCCATCACCGTCCTGCGCCATAGGCCTGGATTCATGACACGCTCCTGTTGAGCCGAAGACATCCGACATCCCATGCATGCTGGTTTCATGCCAAGCCTGAGAGCGGCCCATCGAAAAGGAAGGCAATGACGGCAACCCGCTGAACGAAGTCCGCATGATCGCAAGCTCGATCATGAGCGCCTCAGGCATCTTCACCGCCGACAAGACCGCCAAATGACAACCCGGCGAAGTCGGTGCTCAAATTCGCCATCGGCGACAAACTGTCGCTGACGTCGGACGGCTTCGCCAGACTGGCAGCGGCGTTCTTTGCCGAGATCGAGCGCAAATATGTCGCGACATAGCGGCAAAACGCCGCGCGTTCCGGCTGCCAGGGGCTGTCAATTCCACAATGTGAAATGTCGCTCGCCGAGCTAGTCCGAATTGCCAATCCCCGCGCCGGCTTCGCCGGTTGCCCGAACCCCACGTCATGATATCGTCCGCGCAAATCGGCCGGTTCAGACCGAAAATTGGGAGGGGATCATGCGGAGCGTGAAAACGCTGGCCGTCGGGGTGTTGGCTGTGCTGGCGGCTTACGACGTTTCGCTCGCGGGCGAGCCGAAAGCGGGCGGCATCTTCAGGATCTATCACCGCGACAGTCCGGGCGGGGCCTCTATCCATGAAGGCGCGACTTATTCGCTCAACGTCCCCTTCATGCCCGTTTACAGCAACCTCGTCCTCTTCAATCAGCATATCGCCCAGAACAGCGTCGACACCATCGTCCCGGAACTCGCGGAGAGCTGGGCCTGGAGCAGCGACAACAAGACCCTGACCTTCAAGCTCCGGCACGACGTCAAGTGGCATGACGGCAAGCCGTTCACATCCGCCGACGTCAAATGCACCTTCGACATGCTGATGGGCAAGTCGCCACAGAAATTCCGCCAGAATCCGCGCAAATCCTGGTACGAGCAGGTCAATGATGTGACGACCAACGGCGACTACGAGGCGTCGTTCAACCTGAAGCGGCCGGAACCGGCGCTGTTGTCGCTGCTCGCCTCGGGCTACACGCCGATCTACCCCTGCCACGTCTCGCCGGCCGAAATGCGCACCAGGCCGATCGGCACCGGCCCGTTCAAGTTCGTGGAGTTCAAGGCCAACGAGTCGATCAAGCTCGTGAAGAACCCGGATTACTTCAAGAAGGGCCTGCCCTATCTCGACGGCATCGAGTTCACCATCATCCCGAACCGGTCGACCGCCATCCTCGGCTTCGTCTCCGGCAAGTTCGACATGACCTTCCCGACGGAAGTCTCGATCCCGCTGTTGAAGGACGTCAAGGCGCAGGCGCCGAATGCGGTGTGCGTGGTGGAGCCGAACAACGTCTCTACCAACATCATCGTCAATTCATCCTCGCCGCCGTTCGATAATATCGACATCCGCCGCGCGCTGGCCCTGGCGCTCGATCGCAAGGCGTTCATCCAGATCATGTTCGAGGGCCAGGGCGATATCGGCGGCACCATGGAGCCGGCGCCGGCCGGCCTGTGGGCGATGCCCAAGGAGATGCTGGAATCGATCCCCGGCTACGGCCCTGACATCAACGCCAACCGGGAAGAAGCGCGCAAATTGATGCAGAAGGCGGGCTACGGCCCCGACAAGCACCTGCAGATCAAGGTCTCCACGCGCAACATCCCGGTCTACCGCGATCCCGCCATCATCCTGATCGACCAGATCAAGAGCATCTATATCGACGGCGAACTCGACGTCGTCGACACCGCGCAGTGGTTCCCGAAAGTGGCGCGCAAGGACTATGCGCTCGGGCTCAACCTGACCGGCAATGCGGTCGACGATCCCGACCAGTCGTTCTACGAAAATTATTCCTGCGGCTCCGAGCGGAACTACACCAATTACTGCAACAAGGACATCGAAAAGCTGTTCGACCAGCAATCGGCCGAAACCGACCTCAACAAGCGCAAGAAGCTGGTCTGGGAGATCGACAAGAAGCTGCAGGAGGACGTGGCGCGTCCGATCATCTTCCACGCCCGCACCGGCACCTGCTGGCAGCCCTATGTCAAGAACGTCACCATCATGTCCAATAGCTCCTATAATGGCTTTCGTTACGAAGACGTCTGGCTGGACAAGTAACGTCCATCGGCGCACAGGCTTCGAGGGCGGGTCAGGGAGAGCGGCCAAGTGTTCGGTTATATCGTGCGGCGCCTTGCCTTGATGCTCGTGACCCTGATCGGGATCTCGATCATCATCTTCGTGCTGCTGCGCGTCGTTCCCGGCAATATCGTCGATATCCTGTTCGACGCGGCGGGGTTCGTCGACCCCGCCGACAAGGCCAACCTGGAAAAGGAGCTGGGTCTCAGCGACCCGATCGTGGTGCAGTATCTGCACTGGATCGGCGGCCTGCTGCGCGGCGATCTCGGCTATTCCTATGTGTCGGAAAAGCCGGCGCTGGATGAAATCCTGCCGCGGATTCCGATCACCGCGCGGCTCGCCGGCCTGGCGCTGCTGTTCTCGGCATCGATCGGCATTCCCTTAGGGGTGATCAGCGCGGTCCGTCAGGGCACGCGGCTCGACTATGCCTTGCGCGTCGTCAGCCTCAGCGGCCTGTCGCTGCCGTCGTTCTGGCTCGGGCTGTTGATCCTGATGGCGTCGGTCTCGTTGTTCGGATCGATGCCGATCTTCAATCCGAACCCGAAAACCTGGACCGAGGCCATCGCGATCTATTGCGTGCCGGCGATGGCGGTGGGTTTTCGCAGCGCCGCGCTGACGATGCGCATCACGCGCTCTTCGATGCTCGAAATCCTGCGCCAGGATTACATCCGCACCGCGCGCGCCAAGGGCGCCTCAGAATCGTCGGTCAATTACCGCCATGCGCTGAAGAACGCTATCCTGCCCGTCATCACCGTGATCGGTATCGAGGCGGCGTTCCTGATCGGCGGACTGATCGTCACCGAAACCGTCTTCAACATTCCGGGCATCGCGCGGTTTCTGGTCGAGGCGCTGCGCTGGCGCGATTATCCGATCGTACAGAATCTGGTGATGCTGATCGCCGTGGTCGTGGTGGTCGCCAATTTCACCGTCGACATGCTTTACGCCGTGATCGACCCGCGCATCCGGTATGGGGACTAGGAGATATCAGTTTGGCCGTGGTCAACTACGATAGCGAGCTCCGACGCGCCGGCGCAGACGCCGTGCATGGTTGGCGCCGGCTGGTTTTCCTGGCGCAACGCCACATGCTCGGCACGATCGGCCTCATCATCATGGTGCTGTTCGTCTGGGTGGCGCTCTCGGCCGACCTGATCAGCCGCTACGATCCGCTTAGCGTCGATTCCGCGCACCGTCTCGCTGCGCCCGATTGGCGTCACTGGCTGGGAACCGATTCATTCGGCCGCGACGTCTGGAGCCGCATCATCCACGGCGCGCGCATTTCGCTGGCGGTGGGTATCGGCTCGACGACATTGGGCGCGACGATCGGCGTGATGGTTGGTCTCACCTCAGGCTATCTGTCCGGCTGGGTCGATCTCGTGTTCCAGCGGGTGACCGATATTTTGCAGGCACTGCCGCTATTGGTGCTGGCGCTGGTCATGACCGCGGCGCTGGGACCCTCGCTGCCGAACGTGATTCTTGCGATCGCGATCCCGCTGATTCCGACGGTCGCCCGCGTGATCCGCGCCAACACGCTGGCGCTGCGCGAGCAACCCTTCGTGGAAGCCGCCAAATCGATCGGCATGAGCGAAATGCGCATCGCGCTCCGCCATGTGCTGCCCAATACGCTGGCGCCGCTGATCGTGCTGGCGACCGCGCAGCTCGGTTCCACCATTCTCACCGAAGCCTCGCTGTCGTTTCTGGGGCTCGGCATTCCCGAGCCCTATCCGTCCTGGGGACGCATGCTATCGGAATCGGCGGCAGAATATGTCCGCGTCGCGCCATGGCTGGTGATCTTCCCGGGGATCGCGATCAGCCTTGCGGTGTTCGGCACCAACCTGTTCGGTGATGCGCTGCGCGACATCCTCGACCCGAGGCAACGCGGCTGATGACGAAAGCGCAGACGGAAGACATGGTTCTCGACGTGAAGAACCTGCAGACGGTGTTCTTCACCAACTCGGGGCTGTTCAAGGCGGTCGACGACGTCTCCTTCACCGTCCGGCGCGGCGAGACGCTGGCGATCGTCGGCGAATCCGGCTGCGGCAAGAGCGTGAGCGCGCTGTCGATCATGCGGCTGGTGCCCGACCCGCCCGGCCGCATCGTCGGCGGCTCCGTGACGCTGGAAGGCACCGACCTGCTCGGCCTGGATGAAGCGGAGATGCGCAAGATCCGCGGCGACCGGATTTCGATGATCTTTCAGGAGCCGATGACCTCGCTCAACCCGGTGATGCGGATCGGCGACCAGATCACCGAGGCGGTCCAGTTGCATCGGTCGATGACGAACAAGGAAGCCTGGAAAAAGGCCGTCGAGATGTTGCGTTTGGTCCGGATTCCCGAACCGGAGCGGCGGGCGGTTGAATATCCGCACCAGCTTTCCGGCGGCATGCGCCAGCGCGCCATGATCGCGATGGCGCTGGCGTGCCGGCCGGCGCTGTTGATCGCGGACGAACCGACCACGGCGCTGGACGTGACGATCCAGGCCCAGATCCTGGCGCTGATCGTCGAACTGCAGAAGGAACTCGGCACCGGCCTGATCCTGATCACCCACGATCTCGGCGTGGTCGCGCAGACCGCCCAGCGCGTCATCGTGATGTACGCCGGCAAGAAGGTCGAGGAAGCCGGCGTCGAAGCGCTGTTCGAAAATCCCCGGCATCCCTACACCCGCGGCCTGATGGCGTCGATGCCGGGGGTAATCGGGCTGGGGGCAAAGACCGACGCGCGGCTGACCGAAATTCCCGGCATGGTGCCGTCCTTGACGAACCTGCCGGTGGGCTGTGCCTTCGCGCCACGGTGCGCCATGGCGATCGATCGTTGCCATCAGGAATATCCGCCGCTGCAGGATTTTGGCGATCATCATCTTTCGGCGTGCTGGCGCGCCGCAGAACTGGTGGCGGCGCCATGACCGATACCCCTCCGCTGCTCGAGGTCACGGACCTCGTCAAACATTACGCGGTGCGCGGCGGCGTGCTGCGCCGTCGCGTCGGCACCGTGCATGCGGTCGATGGCGTCAGTTTTTCAGTGGGAACCGGCGAGACGCTCGGGCTGGTCGGCGAATCCGGTTGCGGCAAATCGACAGTGGCGCGGACCGTGCTGCGGCTGGTCGAGCCGACCAGCGGCGCCATCAGACTGAACGGCCAGGACATCGCTCAGCTCAGCAAGGCGGAATTGCGGCCGCACCGGCGCTCGATGCAGATCGTGTTCCAGGATCCGTTCGCCTCCCTCAATCCACGCATGACCGCGGGCGACATCGTCGGCGAACCGCTCAGCGTACACGGGCTGGCGTCGGGTCGCGCGAAGCAGGAGCGGGTTGCCGAGTTGTTCGCACAGGTCGGATTGCGGCCGGACCAGATGAAGAATTATCCGCATCAGTTCTCCGGCGGACAACGGCAACGCATCTGCATTGCGCGGGCGTTGTCGCTCGGGCCGAACCTGATCGTATGCGACGAGCCGGTCTCCGCACTCGACGTCTCGATCCAGGCGCAGGTGATCAATCTGCTGATCGACCTGCAGCGCAAGCACGGCTTCTCCTATTTGTTCATCGCGCACGATCTCGCGGTCGTCGCCCATATCAGCCACCGCGTGGCGGTGATGTATCTCGGCCGCATTGTCGAGATCGCCGACAAGACCGAACTGTTCGCCAACCCGCGCCATCCCTACACCCAGGCCCTGCTCGCCTCGGTGCCGGTCGCCGATCCCAAGGCCAAACGCCTCACCCCCATGATCGACGGCGACGTGCCGAGCCCGATCAACCCGCCCTCGGGCTGCGCATTCCATACCCGCTGCCGCTATGCGATGGACCGCTGCAAGGTGGAACGGCCGGTGCTGGCGGAGGCTGGCACGGGGCATCAGGTGGCGTGCTGGCTCAATGAGGGGACGGGGCGGGCGGGATAGCCGTCATTGCGAGCCAACGGGTCGCGCGAATGCGCGCCCGATGGCTCCTCGCAATGACGGAAGTTACGCCGCCGCCTCGATCTCCACGACAATCTTTCCCGTCGTCACCTGCTCGCCCTCGGCAACATCGATGGCCGCAATCGTGCCCGCGATCCCGGCCGTGTGCACATGCTCCATCTTCATCGCCTCCAGCGTCATCACTGGCTGCCCAACCGCGACCTTCTCGCCCGGCTTGACCAGCACCGCGACGACCCGGCCGTTCATCGCCGCGCGGACCTTGCCGTCGCCGCCGGTAGCGGCTGCCGATTCCGGCGCGGCCAGCGTCAGGTCGCGTACCCTGAGCGTGAGGCCGCGATGCAGCACATAGAGCCGATCGCGATCGCGCAGAAACTTGGCCGATTCCATCACGCCGCCGGTGTGGAAGCGGATGCTGTCGCGGCCAAGCTCATCGAGCTCGAACCGGTGCGCGTGGCTGTTGAGGTTCGCAGTGTAGCCGCCATCGCGTTCGCGCGCGATCTCGACTTCCTGCACGCCGTGACCGAGGTCAATGCGCACAGCCAGCGGGAATGTCGCCGCCAGGCTGCGTCCGCTTCGCCATGGCGGCGCGTGCGGATTGGTCACATAGAGCAGCAGCGCCGCCAGCGCGGCCTCGAAATGTTCATCCGCGCGCGGCGCCAGCAGTTCGTTGCGATGCTGGCCGATGAACGCTGTGGTCGCTTCGCCGCGGGTAAAGCCGGGATGGCGCAGGCAGGAAATCAGGAACGACTGGTTGGTGGTGACGCCAAAGGCCGCGGTCTGCTCCAGGCCGGAGATCAGCTTGCCCCGCGCCTCGTTGCGATCAGCGCCAAAACTGATGATCTTGGCGATCATCGAATCGTAGAACGGCGGAATTTCCGAACCGGATTGCAGCGCGTGCTCGACGCGAATCCCGTCCGGCATCTGCCACAACGCCATCTGGCCCGACTGCGGCATGAAATCGTGCCCGGCGTCCTCCGAGCACAGCCGCACCTCGATCGCGTGGCCGGAGAATTTGACGTCCTCCTGCGTGAGCCCGAGCGGCTCGCCGCTGGCGATACGCAACTGCAATTCGACCAGATCGAGCCCGGTGATCGCCTCGGTGACGGGATGCTCGACCTGCAGCCGCGTGTTCATTTCCATGAAGTAGAATTCGCCGCTTTGATCGAGCAGGAATTCCAGCGTGCCGGCGCCTTCATAACCGATCGACTTCACCGCGGCGACAGCGACCGCGCCCATTCGCGCCCTCAATTTCGGCGTGACCGCCGGCGACGGCGCTTCCTCGATCAGTTTCTGGTGCCGCCGCTGCACCGAGCAATCGCGCTCGCCGAGATGGACGGCGTTGCGGTAGCGGTCGCCAAACACCTGAATCTCGATGTGGCGGGGATCGACGATGGCGCGCTCGAGGATGACGTTGGGATCGCCGAACGCGCCCTGCGCTTCGGATCGCGCGCTGCGCAAGGCATCCGGAAACGCCGCGGCATCCGGCACGAGCCGCATGCCGCGCCCGCCGCCGCCGGCGACAGCCTTGATCATCACCGGGAAGCCGATCTTCTTCGCTTCCGCCAGCATCACCGCGTCGCTCTGGTCCGCGCCCTGATAGCCGGGCACGCAGGGCACGCCGGCATCTCGCATAATGTTCTTGGCGCCGGCCTTGTTGCCCATCGCCCGGATCGATTCCGGCGACGGCCCGATGAAGACGAGGCCCGCGTCGCGGCAGGCTGACGCAAAATCCTCGTTTTCGGCGAGGAAGCCGTAGCCGGGATGCACGGCGCTGGCGCCTGATGCCTTCGCGGCGGCGATGATGGCATCGATCCGTAAGTAGGATTGCGACGGCAGCGCCTCGCCGATCCGCACCGCCTGGTCGGCTTCGCGCACATGCAGTGAATCGCGATCGGCATCGGAATAGACCGCGACCACGCCATAACCGAGCCTGCGCGCGGTGCGCATGATCCGCAGCGCGATCTCGCCGCGGTTGGCGATCAGGATTTTGTGGAACGGCGTTTGCTTCATCGTCGCATCGCTCATGGCCGCGCCACCGAGAATTGCATGCGCTGTGGCGTGCGTGCCTCGGCCTCGCGGCAGATCGCCAGCACTTCGGACAAGATGCTGCGGGTATCGCGCGGATCGATGACGCCGTCGTCGAGCACGCGCGCACTGGTCGAGAACACATCCATCTGGCCGTCGAACACGCCGGTGATCTGCGCTTTCATCGCCTCCAGCTTTTCCTTCTCGATCGGCTTGCCGCGCCTCGCGGCGGCCGCCTCGGTCACGATCGCCATGGTTTCGGCGGCCTGCTCGCCGCCCATCACGGCGGTCTTGGCGTTCGGCCAGGAGAAGCAGAAGCGCGGATGAAAGCCGCGGCCGCACATGCCGTAATTGCCGGCGCCGAACGAGGCGCCGCAATAGATCGTGATCTGCGGCACCGTCGCCGAGGTCACCGCCTGGATCATCTTGGAGCCGTGCTTGATCATGCCGGCCTCTTCATAGGCCTTGCCGACCATGTAGCCGGTGGTGTTGTTGAGATAGAGCAGCGGCGTACGCGACTGGCAGCAGGCCTGGATGAAATGCGTCGCCTTGTTGGCGCCGGGCACATCGAGCGGGCCGTTATTGCTGATGATGCCGATCGCCTGGCCCTCGATGCGGGCGTGGCCGCAGACGGTGGCGGGTCCGTAATTGGCGCCGAATTCGGTGAAGTCGGAATCGTCGACGAAGCGCGCGATGGCCTGCCGCATATCGACGGGACGCTTGTGATCCATCGGCATGACACCGAGCAGCTCTTCGGCGTCGTAGCGCGGCGGCTTGAACGAGTCTTGCGGCGGCTTCGGCCGGTCCCATTCCAGATTTGCCATGATGTCGCGCGCAATGCGTAGCGCGTCGCGATCGTCCTCGGCGAGGTAGTCGCCAAGGCCGGAAATCGAGGTATGCATCTCGGCGCCGCCAAGTTCTTCCTCGGTCGCGATCTCACCGGTCGCGGCTTTCAGCAGCGGCGGCCCGGCGAGGAAGGCGCGGGTGCGGCCGCGCACCATCACGATGTAATCGGAGAGCCCGGTCTGGTAAGCGCCGCCCGCGGTCGAGGATCCGTGCGTCACCGTGACGACGGGCAGGCCTGCCGCCGACAACCGCGCCAGATTGCGAAAAATGTTACCACCGCGGATAAAATCCTCGACGCGATAGCGCAACAGATTGGCGCCGGCGCTTTCGACCAGCTGCACGTAAGGCAGCTTGTTCTCCAGCGCCAGCTCCTGCACCCGCAAGGTCTTGTCGAGGCCGTAAGGCTGCAGTGCGCCGGCGTCGATGCCGGAATCATTGGCACTGACCATGCAGCGGATACCGGAGACAAAACCGATGCCGGCGATCGCGCCGCCGCCCGGGATGCTCTTGTCGGCATCGGGCACGTCGAACATGTAACCGGCCAGGGTCGACAGCTCGATGAAGGGCGCCCCGGGATCGAGCACCAGCGCCACGCGCTCGCGCGGCAGCAATTGGCCGCGCTTGTGAAAGCGGTCCTTGGCCGCGGCGGAGGCGGCACGGGTGCGCTCTTCGAGGCCGCGCATCCGCGCGATCAGCGCCAGCATGCCGTCGCGGTTGGCCTTGTAGCCGGCGCCGCCGGTGGCGATGGTATTTTCGATGATGGCCATAAATTAACTTACTCCGTCATTCCGGGATGGTCCGAAGGACCAGACCCGGAATCTCGAGATTCCGGGTCTGCGCCTACGGCGCATCTACGATGCGCAATTGCGCATCGGAGAATGACAGTTGGGGTGTTGGCCATCATCACGCACTCTTCTTCTCTGCAAAATGTTCGGCAAAAGCCTGCCGCAGCTCGACCTTGCGCAGCTTGCCCGTCGCGGTCATCGGCATTTCATCCAGTATCTTGATGAATTTCGGCACCTGAAAACCGCCGAGATGTTTGCGGCAATGCTCGGCAATTCCGGCTTCGTCCGCCTGCGCGCCCGGCTTCAGCTTGACGAAAGCGGAAACCGCCTCGCCCCATTGCGGATGCGGCAGGCCGACCACGGCGGCATTCTGCACGGCGGGATGCGCCAGCAGCGTCTCCTCGATCTTCACGGAGGCGACATTCTCGCCGCCGGACTTGATCATGTCCTTCTTGCGGTCGAGGAACAGCACCTCGCCATTCTCGTCGATCAGCGCGAGATCGCCGGTGTGATGCCAGCCGAATTTGCGCGCCTCTTCGGTCGCCTTCGGGTCCTTGTAATAGCCCATCATCACGTTGGGGCCGCGATGCACGAGCTCGCCGGCATGGCCGCGCGGCAGCAGACTGCCATTATCGTCCATGATCGCGGTCTCGTTGACGATCAGCGATTCGCCCCAGTAATTGCCGAAGCGCGTGAGCTGCACCTCGGGCCGCGACATCGTGGTCGCCGGATACATTTCGGTCTGGCCGCTGGAGAGCACGAAGTTCGGGCAGAGATCGGCGATCGCGCGTTCCAGCAGCGGGCGGCCCATCGGCGCCATGGTATAGATGCAGGTCTTCAGCCCGGAGAGGTCGTATTCCCTGCGGCGGGGGTGATCGAGGATCGCCTGATACATCAGCGACAGCCCGACGAACACGGTGAGCTTGTCCCGCACGATGGCCTCCATGCAGACCACGGGATCGAAGCCGCGCATCAGCGCCATGCGGCCGCCGACCGAGAGATAGCTCAACAGCAGCACGTGGCCGGCGCAGTGGAACAGCGGGAATTGCCCGGTGATGCCGTCGTCGCGTCCGAGCTGCATCTCGATGCAATTGCTCATGACCGCCATGACGACGGCGAGATGGCAATGCATCGCGCCTTTCGGCCGCGACGTGGTGCCGGAGGTATAGATGATCATCGCCAGATCGCGGTCGTCGAAATCGATCTCTGGTTCGATGTCGGACTGGCCGCTGATGAGATCGTTGAAACTCTCAAGGCCCGCTTTGGCGGCGTTGCCGGTCAGATCGACCGCGATCAGATCGATGCCGCGCTTTTCCAGCGCGGCGCGGCGGTCGGCCTGCGCATGCAGATTATCGTCGATCAGCGCGAACCGCACTTCGGCATGGCCGAGGATGTAGTCCATGTCTGATGGCCCGAGCATGGTGTTGATGGGCACCCAGACCAGACCCGCGCGATGGATGCCGAACAGCGCTTTGACGAACTCGACCGAGTTGTTGCAGATCGTCGAGATTTTTTCGCCCGGCTTCAGCCCGCGCTGCACCAGATAATTCGCAAAACGGTTGGCGTCGCATTCCAGCTCGGTGAAGGTGACGCGCCGCGCGCCGTCGGTGACGGCGACACGATCGGGAAACCGCACCGCGGCGCGTTTCAGGAGATCGCCGATCGCGACGCGGCCGATGCGGCCCGGACCGGGGACGCCTCCGGTGGCTGCGAGGTTGGTCATGCCGTTCCTCTCTCTCATTCGTCATTGCGAGGAGCGAAGCGACCGAAGCAATCCATTCTTCCTTTACGCGGCGGGATGGATTGCTTCGCTCGCAATGACGATGTATTAGCGTTAATGCCTGATCCCAAAAATCTGCCGCGCTTCCGCCGGGCTCGCGATCTCGCGGCCCGCTTTGCGGGCGCAGGCTGCGACCGCCTCGATCAACTGCCCGTTCGACGTCACCTTGGTGCCGTCGGCGAGATAAAACGTGTCCTCGAGACCGGTGCGCAGATGACCGCCGAGATCGGCGCAGCGCTGGTGCAGCGGCCAGATTTCGGCGCGCCCGATCGCGGTGACCTGCCAATGCGCTTCCGGCAGTTTCAGCTTCAGGAGGATCGGCAGCAATTCCGGATCGGCCGGCATGCCGGAGGCGACGCCCATCACAAAATTATATTCCAGCGGTCCGGAATACATGCCGGTCTGCCGGTACATGCCGACGCAGCGCACGATGCCGACGTCGAAACATTCGAATTCCGGAATCGTGTCCGCCGCCTTCATCACGTCGAGATAGTCCTGCACCTTCTCGACCGCATTATCGAACATCATCGGCGGCCAGGCCCAGGTGTTGTCGGCCTTCACTTTCAGATAATTCAGCGAACCGGCGTTGCAGGCCGCCATCTCCGGTTTGGTTTCGCGCACGCAGTCGAGCGCGCTCTGATAATTCGGGCCCGAGGTGCCGGTGGTGTGATTGATGATGACGCCGGGGCAAGCCTCGCGGATCGCCTGCTGGATTTCCCTGGAGACGCTGACGTCCCACGACGGCAGATGACCCCTGTTCGGCGCCTGCTGGCGCAGATGGATATGCATGACGCTGGCGCCGGCGTCGAAGGCGGCTTTGGCCTCGCGCGCCATCTGTTCCGGCGTGACGGGAACGTGGTGCTGCTTGGGATCGGTCAGCACGCCGTTCAGCGCGCAGGTGATGACGGCCTTGTCGCTCATGAAATTCCTTCGATCTGCTCGGGTCGCGAAACAGGGACGAAGATCATGCGTCCTGGATCAGCCGGCTTCTTGCGTCCACCCGCTATCGACCGCTTCGGCCCGGCCGCTGTGGTAGATCGCCAGATCGCGCGAGCCGGAAAAGATCGCGCGCGGCTTCAAGCCGTAAAACCTTCGGATCGAGTGGCTGAAATGGGTGGAGTCGGGATAGCCGATATCCTGCGCGAGATGCGCGAGGTTGATGTCCTGGTTGGCGAAGTGCAGCAGATGCCGCGCCCGCTTCCAGGCCCGGAACGAGCGGAACGAAATTCCGGTCTCTTCCTTGAACAGATGCAGGAAGCGCGACGGCGATAATCCGGCTTCCGTCGCACAGCTTGCCGCCGTCACCGGCTCGCCGCAGAATTTGCCGATCTGCGCGATCGCGCGCACCACGCGCGGATCGAGCGCGCGCTGCGACAGCGCCTCGCCGAAGCACATGGTGTCGAATTCGGCGTTCGACAGGTCGTCGCTATATTGCCGATCCCGCAGCGCCGCGTAGGCGCCGCGAATCCGGTCGGCGAACAGATGGCATTCCGGACCCGTGAGCTGCGCGGCGAGCGCTTCGAGCGCGCCGGCGCGGACGCTTTCAGGCTCGATGGCAACACAGATCGCCGAGCGATAGTCGCTGGCGATGGTGTGGCGCTGATTTGGCGTGGTGACAGCGAGTTCGCCATGGCTTTCGCGGCCGTCCGCGGTGGTGAGGCAGAGGCCGCCCTTGATCGCGACATAGACGTGAAAGGCCCCCGGGCAGCGCTCGCGCGGACGACCGAGCAGGCCCGCGTAAAACACGCGATCGGGGGTGATCAGCATCAGATGGCCGGAAACGTGGCCCTTGGCGTCCATGGCAGGTCCTCCTCGCGTGGCTCTTCGGCCGCGGCGCGGGAGTAACCATAGCGCAAATTCGGCGCCTGTCACCGTGAGAGAACTAGCAAAATGAGGGATTTAGCCCGTCATTGCGAGCGAAGCGAAGCAATCCATCTCGACACGGCAAGAAAGAATGGATTGCTTCGTCGCTGCGCTCCTCGCAATGACGGGATTCCCTTTGATCACGCGCGCACGCGCGGCGCCACGTTCTGATCGAGGCCGGCCTTTTGTTCCGCCGCCACCGCCCGCCTGTAGGCGTCGCGCGCCTGCAACCGCGCCCAATAGGCTGCGACGTTAGGCCCGAATTCCTTGGCCAAACCGATGTTTTCGGCGAGCCGCAGGGCGTAGCCATTGACGATATCCGCCGCCGTGAAGCGCCCGGCGCACAGCGTCTCGGCCTTCCCGGTCGCGGCCTCGACCGCGCGGAGCCGGCCCAGGAACCATTTTGCGTAATCGCCGGCGACCTGCGGATTGCGCCGCTCCTGGGGTTCCAGCTGACTGTAGCGGAGCACCAGCGTTTGCGGAAAAGTCAGCGTCGCATCGCTAAAGTACATCCAGTTCAGGAAGGCGCCATAGGCCGGATCGTCGACGCCGACGACCAGCGGCGTCGGACCGTATCTGGTGCCGAGGTAATGGCAGATGCCGGAGGACTCCGTCATTTTGGTCTCGCCGTCGACCATGAAGGGAATGGTGCCGAGCGGATTGATCGCGAGATATTCCTTGGCGAACACGCGCGGCGGAAACGGCAGCATCTTGAGCTCGTAAGCGAGGCCCAACTCTTCCAGCATCCAGAGCGGACGGAACGAGCGCGCGCCGTCGCAGTGATAAAGCGTGATCATCCGGCGTTTCCTTTTTGGCCCGTTCCCGGCAGCGTGCCCATCATCTTGCATAGCACCGTCAGCATCACCTCGTCGGCGCCGCCGCCAATCGAGGTCAGGCGGCTGTCGCGATAGGCCCGGCTGACCGGCGTCTCGTTCATAAAGCCCATGCCACCCCAGAACTGCAGACAGGCGTCGGTCAATTCGCGGCCCAACCGGCCGGCCTTCAACTTGGCCATGGTCGCGAGCCGCGTCACGTCCTCGCCCGCGACCAGCGCTTCGGCGGCACGATAGATCAGCGCGCGCAGCAGTTCGACCTCGGTCTGCATCTCCGCGAGCTTGAAGTGAACGGTCTGGTTATCGAGAATCGTCTTGCCGAACGCCTTGCGGTTCCGCGTGTATTCGATGGTCTCGGCGATGATGAATTCATGCGCCTTGAGGCAGGCCGCCGCACCCCACAGTCGCTCCTCCTGGAATTGCACCATCTGGTAGGTAAAGCCGTTGCCCTCGTCGCCGATCCGGTTGCGCTTCGGCACCCGGACATTGTCGAGGAAGATCTGCGCGGTATCGGACGAGCGCATGCCCATCTTGTCGAGTTTTCGCGCGACCTGCACGCCCCTGGTTTTCATCGGCACGCAGATCAGCGACTTGTTGCGATGGACCTGCCCGTCGCTGGTGTTGGCCAAAAGGCAGATCCAGTCGGCCTGCACGCCGTTGGTGATCCACATCTTGCCGCCGTTGATGACGTAATCGTCACCGTCGGACCGCGCATGGGTCTTGATCGAGGCGACATCGGAGCCAGCGCCGGGCTCGGAGACGCCGATGCAGGCAACAGCATCGCCCGCGATCGCCGGCGCCAAAAATTCCTGGCGCACCTCGTCGGAGCCGAACCGCGCCAGCGCCGGGGTCGCCATGTCGGTCTGCACCCCGATCGCCATCGGCACCCCGCCGCATCTGATGGCGCCGAGTTCTTCGGCCATCATCAGCGCAAAACTGTAATCGAGCCCCTGGCCGCCGAATTCGACCGGCTTGTTGAGGCCGAGGAAGCCGAGATCGCCGAGTTTTTTGAACAGCTCATGCGAGGGGAACTGTTCCGCCTTCTCCCATTCATCGACGAACGGGTTGATTTCCGCGGCGATGAACTTTTGCAGGATGCGGCGGGGTTCGTCGTGGTCAGCGGTGAAGAGCATTTTGCTTCCTTGTCGTTCCGGGGAGGCGCGAAGCGCCGAACCCGGAACCTCGATATTGTTTAACTTACCTCTGGATTCCGGGTTCGCGCTGCGCGCGCCCCGGAATGACGGCTGAGGGTGAGAGGCATCCCGCTCACAGCCCCATCTGCCTTGAGGCAAGATCCTTCATGATCTCCTCGGTGCCGCCGCCGATGGCGTTGACCTTGACCTCGCGGTAGATCCGCTCGACCTTAATGCCGCGCATGAAGCCGGCGCCGCCGAATATCTGCACCGCCTCTGAGGCGCAGAACGCCATGGTCTGGGTCGCCTGGTTCTTCATCATGCAGATCTCGGCAACCGGGCTTTCGCCCTGCCCGAGCCGCCACGCCAGCATCTCCAGCATTGCCTGCGACGCCGCAACCCGCTGCGCCATATCGACCAGCTTGTGGCGGATCACCTGATGCTGCGCGATCGGTTTTCCAAATGTCTTGCGCTCCTTGGCGTAGGCGATCGCCTCCTCGACGCAGACGCGGGCGTAAGCCGTGCAGCTCGCCGCCATGCCCATGCGCTCGCTGTTGAAATTTTGCATGATGAGCTTGAAACCCTGGCCCTCCTCGCCGAGCAGGTTTTCGACCGGCACGCGGCATTCGTCGAAATGCAGCGTCGCGGTATCCGACGCCCACCAGCCCATCTTCTTCAGTTTGGTCCGTGACAGGCCCGGCGTATCACCTTCGATCAGGAGCAGGCTGACGCCACCCGCGCCTTCGCCGCCGGTGCGCACCGCGACCGTCAGATAGTCGGCGCGCATGCCCGAGGTGATGAACGTCTTCTCCCCACTGACGACGTAATGGTCGCCGTCGCGGCGCGCTTTGGTGCGGAGATTGGCGACGTCGGAGCCGCCGCTCGGCTCGGTGATTGCGAGCGCCGAAATTTTCTTGCCCGCCAAAACCTCCGGCAGCACCCGCGCCTTGATCTCGGGGCGGGCGGCGCGCGCGATCGGCGGCGAGCCGATGGTGTGGCTCATCAGGCTGGCGCTGACGCCGCCGGCGCCGGCGCGCGCCAGTTCCTGCGAGGCCACGATCTTCATGAACTGGTCGGCGGCAACGCCGCCATATTCCTCGGGGAAGCCCAGCCCCAATAACCCGATCTCGGACGCCTTGGCATAAAGCGCGCGCGGAAACTCGCCGGCTTCGTCCCATTCGCTGGCAAAGGGCTCGATTTCGCGGGCCACGAAGCGGCGCATCACGTCGCGGAACGCTTCATGTTCCGCGGTATAGAATGGGCTTTGCGCCCGTGTCCGCTCCAGCATGGTGGCCTCCCTGGGGTCTACGATGCCCCGAATTGGCCGGCGCAACTTGCGTTGAGCGGCTGACTTTTCCCCTGCCGCGCCAGAGCGCAGCGTCGGCGGGTTGCTTCTCGCGTCCAGCAACTGAACGCAAGACGGCTTCCTTAGGCCTGCCCTAGCCTGCGGCCAACCAAAAATAACACAAAATCGGCGCTACCCCGGGAGGATCGAACGTGATCAGATCGAGCAGCGTTGCCCCGGCTGTATTTCTGGCAGCCTCTCTCTCGCTCGCCGCATGGACGCCGGCCGCGGCGCAGCAGCCAGGGATCACCGACACCGAGATCAAGTTCGGCAACGTCATGCCGTATAGCGGGCCGGCATCGGCGCTCAGCGTCACCGGCAAGGTGTTTGCCGCCTATTTCGACATGATCAACGAGAAGGGCGGCGTCAACGGGCGCAAGCTGAACATGATATCGCTCGACGACGGTTTTTCGCCGCCGAAGACGGTCGAGGCGACGCGAAGGCTGGTCGAGAATGACGGCGTCGCCTTCATGTTCGGCACCATGGGCACCGCGCCGAGTTCGGCGACGGCGAAATATCTCAACGGCACCAAGGTGCCGCATCTATTCCTGATCAGCTCGGCATCGAAATGGAACGAGCCCGCCACCCAGCCCTGGCTGATGGCGCTGCCCTGGGCGCCCAATTATGTCGAGGAAGCCGGCATCGAGGTCCGCTATGCGCGAGCCAAAAACCCCAGCGCGCGCTTTGCGATCCTTTACCAGAACGACGACGCCGGAAAGGATTATCTGCGCGGCGTCAGGCAAGCGCTCGGCGCCGACACCGACAAGGCGATCGCGATGGCGACGAGTTTTGAGGTCGCCGACCCGACCGTGGATTCGCAGATCCTCACGCTCGCCAACACCAAGGCCGACGTGTTCCTGATCTACAGCGTGACGCCGCGCGCCTGCGCGCAGGCGATCCGCAAGGCCTATGAGACCGGCTGGCGGCCGATGCGCTTCATCGCCTCCGGCTGCGCCAACAAGGACACGGTGATGGTGCCGGCCGGCCTCGAGGCGGCCAGCGGCATCATGTCGGTGGTGGCGCTGAAACCCTATGTGCCGAATTCCAACGATCCCGGGCTCCTCGCCTACGCGGATTTCATGAAGGCGCATCTGCCGAATGTCGATCCGGCCAATTTCGCGGCCGGCTATGGCTACATGGTCGCGCAAGCGCTGGTCGTGGTGCTGGAGCAGTGCAAGAACGATCTGAGCCGCGCCAACATCATGGCCCAGGCCGCCAACCTCAAGAACGTGTCGCTGTCGCTGCTGCTGCCCGGCATCACGCTCAACACCTCGCCAAGCGACTATCGTCCGATCAAGGACGGCTACATGGTCGAGTTTCGCGACAACCAGTTGACCGTGATCAGCGATTTGCTGCGCGGCGGCTCGTGAATGATGTCCGAGATTGTCCGGCATCCTTCAACCGGACATGCCGCCGACATACCGAACTCGACGCGATTGACCCATAAGTGAAATACCGGCCGAGGTCGGAGGTATCGGCATGACGCTCCCGCCGAACGTGAAGACCCCATGCTCGCCGTGTGTTATCATCAGGCAGCCTTCGCATGGAGGTCCGCATGCCAGTGATCATTGGACGTCGGGAATTGCTAGCCGCGCTTGGTGGCGCGGCGGTATGGCCGCTCCCGGCGCGTGCACAGGAGGGCGGGAGAAAGTACACGATAGGCATTTTCAGCGCAGGCAGCGAGCATGCCGAGATCCCCGCGCTGAATGCAGCTTTTTCCGAGGCTCTGCGGGAGTTGGGATGGGTTGAAGGGAAGAACGTCGCTTTCGAGCACCGCTACGCAGAGATCGGCTTGAACGGTTGCCCGAACTCGCAGCCGACCTGGTCCGACGCAAAGTCGATGTCATTGCGGCAGCCGGAACTCTCGCACCATTAACGGCCAAGCGAGCCACCACGACTATTCCAATCGTAATGACGGCTGCGGGCGACCCGTTGGGGAGTGGACTCGTTGCCAGTCTGGCGCGACCCGGCGGCAACGTCACAGGCATGAGCCTGATGGTGCCGGACCTGGGGGCCAAGCGACTCGAATTGCTAAAAGAGGTTCTGCCCCGACTCTCTCGCGTGGCCGTGCTTTGGAATGCGGACAATCCGTATTCCGTGCTCGTCTTCAAAGAGACGCAGGCCGGGGGTCGGACATTGGGGATAGAGGTTCGATCCTTGGAGGTGCGAGGACCGGACGACTTCGATAGCGCGTTCGAAGCTGCAGGAGGGCTGCGCCCGGATGCGTTGATTACGGTCGAAGACCCTCTCACCGGTGATCATCGAACGCGCATCGCGGAATTCACCGCTCGGCAGCAATTGCCGTCGCTTCATGGAATCAGGGAATTTGTCGCAGCCGGTGGCCTCATCTCCTATGGGCCAAGTATTGTTGATCTGTTTCGGCGCGCCGCCTATTACGTCGACAAGATTCTCAGGGGTGCCAAGCCTGCCGATCTTCCGGTGCAGCAGCCAACGAAGTTCGAGATGGTCATCAACCTCAAGACCGCCAAGGCGCTCAGCCTTGAGCTGCCGGCGAGCGTCCTTGCTCGCGCGGACGAGCTTTGAATAGCGTCGTTATATTCCCTTGTGGTGCCAACAGCTGCCATTCGAACCTGGCAGCGCACGTTCATTACCGCGGCCTGTTGCGGTTATAGTGGTTCTTGAAAAAAGTCAGTGTGACTCACGCAAGATCGAAAAAAATTTGCAGCAGCACTTCCATTTCAATTTCTTGCGCTACTTTATGTGCAAAGCCGCCCTGTGAACGGAGCGCGCCGAGGCGGCGCAACTTCTATGATCAGGTCCAGAATTCACCGTTCCAGAACTCGGCGTGAAGAGCGCTGACTATCCGCCCGAGCCTGGCTTGGGCGTCGTGCTGTTCCATCAAGGGGGGAACATCAAGGAGAGAGCGATGATCCTAGTGAAAACCCGAAAACTTCTGGCCGGAGTGGCAGCTGCCTCCGTCATCCTTGCGTGCGGCTTTGCCTACGCGCAGCAAGGCCCCCGCGGCAAGTCGAGCTATATGCAGGTGGAGATCGACGAGCCGTTCTCGGCGATCTTTTCCAGGCTGTCCGCCCAAAAACCCGAAGTCACGCGCGAGCACATGGCGCTTCTCAACGAGCGGTACGACCTGAGCAACCGGCCCGCCGCAGGGGTTACGATGGACCGCAACAAACCGGTGCAGGAAGGGGTTCGCGTCAAGCTTCCGACGGGAACGACCTGGGAGGCTCTTGCGGCTATGAGCCCGGAGCAGATTCGCGAGCAGAACGCGTTTCCCAAGGGATTCTATCCGTTACCCCATCCGAAGCATTCGGCAGGCGGCTTCGTGTTTCCGCACTTCCTGATCGACGAGATCAAACGGCAGGAGGGACGCGATCTCACGCGTTTCGACGTCGAGTATGACATCCCCGACCACTTCTTGCCGGAGTTCCCGCCGCCGATGTATCTCAATCAGCGCACCGACCTCGGCGACGTCACGCAAGGCAAGCTTGTCACCATCGAGAACTATTACGAGCTGTTTAACGGAATTATCCCTCCCAAGCAACTCGAAGGGCTGCGCCTGCTCGTCACGGCGTTCCCGCAACAGCAGTTCAACCTGACGGAGGACCGCCGCTCCGAGAAGCCGAGTCGCGGCGCAACGTGCTTCGACTGCCACTCGAACGGCCACACCAACAAGGCCACGCACCTGGCTCCCGATGCCCGTCCGGAGGAATCTCGCCATCGGATCGTCACCCCGACGCTGCGCGGCGTGCAAATCCAGCGGCTGTTCGGCTCGCAGCGCGCGCTCAAGACCATCGAGGATTTCACCCAATTCGAACAGGCAGGAGCCTATTTCGACGGTGACCACGTGATCGCCGCCAAGAAGGGTCTGAACCCCCTCGATCGGATTAGCCAAGTCGGCTTGATGGCAGAGTTCCAGGAGGAACTGGGCTTCCCGCCGGCCCCGAAGCTCGACGTGTTCGGCAGGCTCGATCCGACCAAGGCCACGCAAGCCGAATTGCGCGGCCAGGAGGTCTTCTTCGGCAAGGGCCGGTGCAGTGCCTGCCACGCCGCGCCCTACTACACCGACAACCTGATGCATGATCTCAAGACCGAGCGCTTCTTCAAGCCGGAGATGATCAACGGCATGAGTGAAGTCGGTGACGGAGCCGTCAAGACTTTCCCGCTGCGCGGCATCAAGGATTCGCCGCCCTATTTGCACGACGGCCGCCTGCTGACGCTCGATGATTCGGTCGAGTTCTTCAATTTGGTGCTCGGCACCAAGCTGACCGGCGAGGAGAAGCGGGATCTGGTTGAGTTCCTTCGCACGCTCTGACCGACGCGGCGCTTCAAGATCGCGACCGCGAACTACGTCCGCGGTCGCCGCCAGCGCCAGCTGAGGCGCGATGGATATACCTTCAAGCGCATACAGACAGGAGGGGTAGCGTCCCCGTGTCCGCCTCGGGGCACTTTTCGGCCATCACGACACGTAAGCGGAATGTCTTATCACGAGGTAACAACAGACACTGAGATGCAGGCGGCTACTTTAGGCGAGCCGCCGCACGATCATCGCCGTTCGCCGAAATCTCCGCTCGCCGGCGCGCCAATCGTTTCGGAAAGCGTCCTGCGCGCGCGTCGCAATGAAACGGAGAATACGGCCAATCGCGCCGTGCGACGATCATTCGACACCAGCCGAAAAATTGCACAGGGTACGTTGGCGTTGGAACCCATCGCGGTGGATTACGCCCATCGGGCCGCGCTTCGCGCAGGCCCGTTGGGCTCCAATCCGCCCAACAGACCTTCGCGCCACCGGCTGACGAATCCGCACATTGTCGCGGTCTCCACACAGGCGTATCCTTAAACACCAAACCGCAATCGCCCGCATCGTGCAGGCGACGCACGACTGGCGCGATCGGCAATAGCCGTCCCACGTTTCAGAATGGCGTACAGCACAATGAATTCAGTGGTCTCGAAATGAAGGCCGGAAGCGTGGGAGATTGAGATGGATGATCGAACCGTGCGGTTGGCGCTGGAGCGCCATTGGGATGCTTCGGATGCAAGCGACTTCAAGGTCGAACATGAAATCTATCGTGAGGATGCTGTGCTTGAATATCCGCAATCGGGCGAGCGGATCCGCGGCCGGCACAACATTCAAGAGAGCCGATCGGTCCAGCCGAACAAGAAGCGCTTTACTGTCCGGCGAATTATCGGCAGCGGCGATCTCTGGGTCACTGAATTCGTACTTGCCTATGACGGCATACCATCCTACGCGGTGAGCATCATGGAATTCCGCGAAGGACTGGTGGCCAAGGAAACGCAATACTTCGCCGATCGGTTTGATCCTGCACCCTCGCGTGCGCATCTTGTCGAGCGAGTAGGAAAAATCACGTCATATGGCGCGTGATCAGGTCATTCGGCGGGCGCCCCCATCGGCGGAGCCGGCAGGCGATTTGGAATGTGCAGAAACAGCGCGCAAACGATCGCAGCGATGAGGCCGAGCAAGGCGAGGCCATAGAGTCCACCCGCGTAGCTGCCGGTCATATCTTTCATGAGGCCGACATACCAGGGCCCGAAGAAGCCTCCGAGATTGCCGATCGAGTTGATCCAGGCAATGCCTGCTGCAAGTCCGGGGCCACTGAGGAACATGGGCGGCATAGCGAAGAACGGGCCCTTGGAGCCATAAAAGCCCATCGCAGCGATCGACATTCCGACGAGCGCCCACCAGGTCCCCATCGTCAGGCCGGCGATGACCAGCCCCACGGTTGAGAACACGCAACCGATGAACAGATTCCAGCGCCGCTCGTTCATGCGATCGGAAATGCGCCCCCACACCACCATGGCGATACCGCCGCAAATATAAGGGATCATGGTGAGCCAGCCGACCGTCATGTTGCTGTAGTTGCCCAGCGACTTGATCATTTGCGGAATGAAAATCAGCATGCCCAGGCTGGCAGTGACGATGCCGACATAGTTCAACGCCAACAGCAGCACCTTGGGATTATAGAGAGCCTGCCACAGCGTGAATTTGCGCACCGCCTCGGTGGCGCGGCGCTCAGTGGCGATCCTGGTAACGAGCCAGTTGCGTTCTTCCGCGGTCAGGAATTTTGCCTGCGCGGGGCGATCCGTGAGCACGAAAAATGTCAGCACCCCGATCACAACGGTCGGGATCGCTTCGGCGATGTACATGACCTGCCAGCCCCGCAGACCGAACAAGCCATCGAGGCTGAGAAGCCCGGTCGATATCGGCGCGCCGATCGCCACCGCGACCGGCAGACCTACCAGAAAGCCAGACACGATGCGGGCGTGATGATGGCTCGGGAACCAGTAGGTGAAGTAAAGGATGATGCCAGGAAAGAAACCGGCCTCGGCGACCCCCAACAGGAAGCGCACGATCGCGAAGCCTGTCGAATTCGTAACGGCGGCGGTGCAGCCCGCAAGTATCCCCCAGGTGATCATGATCCGGGCGATCCATATTCTGGCGCCGATCTTTTCCAGGATCACGTTACTGGGGACCTCGAAGATGAAATAGCCCCAGTAGAACATGCCGACGGCAAATCCGAAGGTGCCGGCTGACATGCCGATGTCGCCGCGCATGGTGAGGCCCGCGAAGCTCACATTGATCCGATCGATATAGGCAAGAACGTAGGACAAGACGGCAAACGGCAGCAGCCGCAGATACACTTTGCGCATGGTCGATCGTTCGATCGTACGGTCCATTGTTCCTCCCCCAGAGGATTCGTGGCCAGCCGAGCTTATGCAGAAGTGTTTTTTCCAACGATACCACGCCGGAAAGGTTAGCTGCGATGCAATACATGAGACAGCTTTGCTGTCACAACAAACGGCCGAAGCACCGGGATCTGGTATCGGCCCATCGAACAAATTCAAGGCTCTCCTATTATCCAGGGATCTCCAGTCATCGACAAGGAAGGTTCAACCATGAAGATCGTCGTCATCGGCGGCACCGGCCTGATCGGCTCGAAGACCGTCGCCATTCTGCGCCAGGGCGGCCACGAGGTCGTCGCCGCTTCGCCCAACAGCGGCGTCAACACCATCACCGGCGAGGGGCTCAAAGAGGCCCTGGCCGACGCGCAGGTCGTGATCGACCTCGCCAATTCACCCTCATTTGAAGACAAGGCGGTGCTGGAATTCTTCGAGACCTCCGGGCGCAACCTTCTTGCGGCGGAGGCCGCAGCCGGCGTCCGGCACCATGTCGCGCTCTCCATCGTCGGAACCGACCGGAGCGACAATGGCTATTTCCGCGCCAAGGTCGCCCAGGAGAAACTGATCGTGGCCTCCGGCATCCCCTACACCATCATCCGCTCGACCCAGTTCATGGAATTCCTCGGCGGCATCGCCGCTTCAAGTGCGGATGGAAATGTGGTCAGGCTTTCGCCCGGCCTGTTCCAGCCCATCGCGTCGGACGACGTTGCTGCCAGCGTCGCCGAGGTGGCGCTCGCGGCGCCGCGAAACGGCATCGTCGAGATTGCCGGCCCGGAACGAGCACCGTTCAACGAAATCGTTGCCCGCTATCTGAAGGCGCTCGGCGATCCGCGTGAGGTCGTGAGAGACCCCGAGGCCCGATACTTCGGCAGCCGCGTCGAGGAGAAATCGCTGGTGCCGTTGGGTGAAGCGCGCCTCGGCCGCATCGGTTTGGACGAATGGCTCCGCCGCTCACGGGCAGTTGCCTGATCCGCGACCTCATACCGCGAGATCAGCGCCATTCATCATGTCATAGGCCAGGAGCTCAGCGCCCGTCTCCGTCGCATCCATGATCCGCTTGCCGATCAGATCGCGGAGCGTCTCGGAGGTGCCGCCGCCGAGCGTCCCGTAGCGCGCGCCGCGATAGAGACGCGATACCGGAAATTCGTCGGTGAAACCGAACCCGCCGTGCAACTGGATCGCTTCGCTGGTGACCCGGTTGGACATCTCGTTGCACGTGACCTTGGCCACCGCCGCCAGATAAGGATCGGGGAACGGATTGACATGCAGGCGCGATAGAGGATGCTGCGGGCCGTCTCGATCTCACGGTACATCTCTGCGAGCTTCCACCGCACGCCCTGATAGTCCCCGATCGCCTTTCCGAACACCGTTCGGTCCCTGACATAGTTGCGGGCTTCGTCAAAAGCCCCTTCGGCCAGACCAAGCGATATGCTCGGATTGAGGCAGCGCTGCGTGTTGAAGGCATTCAGCAGCTTTCGGAAGCCGTCATCGCGAACCACGAGATTTTCCAGCGGCAATTCGCAATCGTTGAACTGGATCTCGTGGAGGTTTTCGCCGCCCATCGTGTGGTAGGTCCCGGTCACCTCGAAACCTGGCGTGTCCGGCTCCAGTAGAACGCAGCCGATACCCTCGCGGCCGGGCTTGCCGTCGATCCGCGTGAAGATCACGAACATGCCGGCCTCCCTGGCCCGGCTGATCAGCGTCTTTGTCCCATTGAGAATGACGCGGTCCCCCCTGATGACGGCGTTGGTCCGGTAGTTCGCGACATCGGTGCCAGCATGCGGCTCGGTCATGCAGACGGCCAATATGCAGTCGCCGGAGACCACCTTCGGCAGAATTCGCTCGCGAATAGCGTTTGGAGCGTAGGTCGCGATCACCCGGGTCTGAACACCGGCCTCACCGAGGGTGGCCATTGCGGTAACGTAACAGGTCTTCGCAATCTCCTCGAGCACCAGCGCCGTATCGAATACCGGCAGGCCGAGGCCGCCATATTCCTCGGGGACCGACATGCCGAGCACGCCGATATCGGCGAGCTTCTTCATGTTTTCCCAGGGAAACGTGCCATCCATGTATTTTTGCGCGTTTGCCTTGAACTCTCCCTGAGCGAGGTCACGCACCGCTTCTACCATCCGCCGTTGCTGTCCGGTGAGTTGGAAGTCCATTGCTTGTCCCTGAAAATGGCTATGACCCGAAAATGCCTGTCGCGGATACGACGATTATAGGTCATTTTCGGTACGCGGTTGCCATAACATCATGCGCCGGGAGAAACCTGTCATGATCAGGACTGCAGCTTTGCTTGCCGCAGCGCTTGCGCTGGCAAGCGCCGCCGCGCGCGCGCAAACCTACCCGTCCCGGCAGATCACGCTGATTGTTCCGTTTGCGGCAGGGGGTTCGAACGACCTGGTCGGCCGCGCGATCGGCAAGAAGCTGACCGAGGCGTGGGGGCAGCCGGTGGTGGTCGAAAACCGCGCCGGCGCGGGCGGCCTGATCGGCACCTCTGCCGTCGCCGCGGCGCCGCCGGACGGTTACACGCTGCTGCTGGTGTCGCCGACGTTTACGATCAACCCGGCGATCAGGAAGACCATGCCGTTCGACACGGTCAAGGATTTTACGCCGGTGGCCTTCATTGCTCGCGGGCCGCTGCTGATCACGGCATCCAACAAGCTCCCGGTACAATCGGCCAGGGAATTGTTCGCTCTGGCGAGGCGGAAACCGGGCCAGATCACCTACGCCTCGGCCGGTCTCGGCAGCATCAATCAGATTTCGACCGAACTCATCGCGCTTTCCGCGGGAGCCAGGTTCATGCACGTTCCCTACAAGGGCAAGCACTTAGGCCCCGCCTAACGGAAAAACCGCTGTGATATGAATATGTTGTGGATTTCGCCCCCGGTGCGTGTCCCGGCTATGTCCCGGCGAGATTTTAGGGCCCGGTCATGCCCTGGGCCCGGTGGCCGGGCAGGTCGCGGGGCGTGGCCCGGTGTGCGCTGGCGCGGCTTGCCCGGTGCGGCCTGTGGCCCTGGCGCTGGCGGCGCGCTGTACGGCCTTCCTGCGGCCTCGGCGCTGATGCCTGACGCACATGCCGGTGTCGCTACTGTGGATACCGGCAAACAACCCGCACTCCCGCCGACGAACAAGTCTACGTTGTCGCGGGGGACGGCAACAACGGCGGGCCTCGCGATGAGACGGCCTGACACCGATCTCTCTTGATCGCAGCCGAAACGGAACTTCAGTTTTGGCAACGACGCAAACTCTGGCTTTCATGGGAGCAAATGGGTGTCCATTCTTCGCAAACCTATAGACGCCCTGACCCTTTCGGATTTGGACGATCTTATACGTGTCGCCGCTCGGGAAACAGGTGAATTGGAGTTCAAGGGCGCTTTACCGTTCGTGCCGACAAAAGGACAGCCCGCAGCGGCAGATCGTTGGATCGAGAAATGTGATCGCATCGGCGACTATGCGCGCGATCAGATATTGGCCGAGATAGTTGCGTTTGCGAACGCAGATGGCGGAACGCTTGTTTTGGGATTGCACGAAACCAAGGAGGAGCCTCGGCGCGCCGAACGTCTTGAGCCGCTTCCTAGGTGTGAAGACCTAGCCAAGCGCTTTCTTGATGCAACGGAAGACGTAATCGAGCCGAGATTGCCCCATGTAAGTATACGGGCTTTGTTGGCCTCGGATAACGGTTCTGGGTATGTATTGATGAGGGTCGGCAAGTCGTTGGCTGGTCCTCACCGGCTGACGACGACGCGCGAGTTCTACGTTCGTCGCGGAGAAAGGTCTGCTAGAATGAGCGTTAGGGAGATCACCGCTCGAACTCTCGATTTGGCACGAACGGGTGATCGTGTTGAAGCGGTCTTCGCGGAACGTCACGAAGTTGCTGCCCGACTTTACAAAACCTTATTGAAGGATTGTGAAGGAAAGCTTGCCGACGCGATAATGCCCTTAATCGTAAGGGTAACAGCCATCCCCACGATGCCTCAAGATATTCCGGACCTCACTCGGCGGGCCGAATTATGGTGGACGGGAAATGGCTTTTCGGCGGTCGTTGACGGCACGAACTATTCTTGTAGTTATCCGGCTCGAAACTTCAATCAGCAGCCCAACGTTCGCCTTCGATCCCTCGTTTGTGATGTAGACAACGGATCGGAAGGACCCTCTCGATTGATCCGGACCGACGGACTAGTTGAATTTTCGCTCATTCACCCAAGGCGTGAGCCAATCGGCGGCAGCGGTTCGCGTGTCTATATCGGATGGGTCATCAGCTTGGTTGCGGGAGTTGTCGCACAGGTCGAGCGCCTTCGGCACCGACTTGCGTGGGATGCTGTAGAGTACGGATTGGAAATTCAAATTTGGAGCACGCCGCCCCTTGGGGTTTTTTGGAACGACGACGGATTTAGCGGCGGCTACACTATGAAGGCCGAATTGCCATTGACCCTGCCACGTTACTCTCTCGCCTCTGGCGACGACTACAATGGTCTTGTTACAACAGTTGTTCGAGACCTGATCAACTCATGCGGGATCAGGTCGGAGACGATCTGTAAGGTGCCTTGGACCGAATTAACCAAGCGCGCAGCAGGATAGCGGACCCTCCGCAACGATTGATCGGTTGGCAGGGTCCTTCCGAAAGCGTGAGTTAGTGCGGGGACCGCGCGACCGCGACCTTTGAGGATATTTGCAATCGCGCAATCGCGGCTAAATTTTATGCAGGTCGGTACACAAAGGGGGTGCGCCGATAGACGTAGACGCCAAACTGCTTGATGCCCGCGCTTGATCCCCGGGCGACCGGCGTCGACTTGTACTTAGCATTATTTCAGGCTAACGGCGGTTAATGCCCTCTGGGCGAGCATTGCTGACCCACGAGGCCGCATGATCGACATCTTCAAGGATAAGGCGTTCGACGTCGAGCATGCCTTGGTCATGTACGCCAAGAGCTTTGTGACCATGCCCGCATTTGTCATCTATGAGGACAAGCAGATCGCGCCGCTCCTCGATCAAATCCGCCATTGCCATATCTATCTCATCGGCCTCACACCCAGGGTCGATTTGGTCGGCGCCACCCAAAAAAAGCGGGATCTCGTCACCAGTCTTGAGGTTCTGGGCAAGCGCTACGACCTGCGGTGGCCAATGCTCGCCGAGGTGCCCCTTAAGGGTGATGGCAAAACTGGATGGTATGTCGAGGACGCCACCGGCAGGAAGTCGTCCCCTAATGAGACGATGATGCAACGGCGGCTTTCGGACGAGCACGACGCGGTCGGTTTCGACGTTCTCTACGTCGGTCAGGCTTTCGGTGAAGACGGATCGCGCAACGCCCTCGACCGGCTGAAAAAGCACGAGAAACTGCAGAAAATCGCGGTCAAGGGCATACCCGACGGCTACGTGCTCACCATTCTGATGCTCGCGATTGAGCCCGCTAACATGCTCGTCACCATGATGAACCCATGGGCCAAGGACACGAACCAGGGTTCGGAGCGGATCAAGAAAGGCCTCGACAAGCTGTTCGACACCAATGAGGCCGAGCGGACGACACTCTATGAAGCGTCCCTAATTCGCTACTTTCAACCGCCGTTCAATAAGGAGTTCAAGAACAGCTTTCCCTCCACGAACATGAAGCTTCTGGCGGATTGCTATGAGAAGGACTTTTCGGCCCTTGTTGCCGAAATTAGCATCGACGATCTGCCGTTCAGGCTGTACAGCGCCGCAGCGCCACGGAAAGCCGATCATCTCGCAAAATACGATCTTCACAACGACGAAGCGCGCCGCGTCTTCTTCACCGCATGAACCGACGCAAAACCTATGGGTTCGTTCACGTCGAGACCGGCCCGCGCCATTGCTTGCTATGCTGCTTGATCGCCCACAGCCGGTAGGCTTCCTCGACAAACAGGTCGGGTTCGGTCGGCTCCGGTACCAGCTTCGCACCTTCCTCGCGGAAGTGCTGGAGACCGCGCCCCAGCTTGCGGCCTGCCAGTGTGTGCTGATCGTTGGCCCAGTCGGGGATGGTCGGCGCGAAGTCTTCGAGCCGCGACCGCAGCCCGATCGCGGCGGCGAAAGTGAACCGTGTGAATGAGCGCCAGCGTTCGCAGATTGGGCCGCGCGAGATCGCCAACCATGCGGCGAATGCTGGCGGGAGCGTTTGGCCGCGCGCTCTAGCCGCCATCGCCCTGGTCCCTGGCGGCAGCTTCGCCCGGCGCTTCGCCCGCCGTCCTCAAGAGGGCAGCAATATCGACATCCTGAAATAGGAAACTGGCCGGATCGATCGGAGCGGCGAGCGGCGGATATTGCAGCCGCCGCCGCAGCCAAGCCCGCAGCTCAAGCCTGTCGAGCCGCAGCGCCGCCGACACGAACGCCTGGAAAAATTTATCGCGCTGAGCCGCGTCGAGCCGCGTCCAGCCTTCCATCGTTGCCTCGGTTAGATCACTGCGCCGCATCGCGCGAGCTTAATTCAGCAAAGAAAACTCGAAAAACGAAAAACGCAAATATGCTGAAGTAGCGCGGTCGCGCGGTCCCCGCGGAGGGTGACATGCCCCGAGGGACCCCGCGACTGGTCGCGGAGGATGGCCGCGACGTTCCGCCCAGCGTGTCATCAAGGCTCATTTCTTCTGCGAAGTGCCTTCGAGAAAGTCGCCACCCCGAATGGCACAAGGATCAGAAGAAGGGCACCGACTGCAAATCCGATGAAGTTCTGCGCCAGCGACTTCGAGTAAAGGAATGGGGAGTAAGCGCGGTCGTGGAGCCCGCCTAAAATCTCAACTTTTCCAGTCGTGCACCATACATAAATGGCCGTGCCATTGTACCCGGCCAATATGATGCCGATGACAAATGTCACACATATCCCTACTTCAACCGCCCGACGTGGTGTCATAAGGCAAATCAACACGCTAAAGGTGAAAAGCGTGTGAACGCCAACTGGACAGATGTCCGCTTCTGGCACAAAGCGGACGTGCTGAAGGCCAGCCCGAATGTCCGCTTCTGGGAGTAGTGCGGACATCGCAATCCCTTGCGGTGAGACCTTGGCCGCGTCGCCGCCTCCGTTGTGCCCGTCACGTCATCCACCGCTATCCGTAGCGGCTTGCCTGTCCCGCGCGGCCCGGCGATCCTCTGTTGCATGGGCACGAAGTCGAGAGAGACTATCTACGGGTCATCGGTCCGGGCGGCGGCAGAGCGGGCCGCTGAAGCACGCCAGGAAGCCGACCGGCTCGCCGTCGAGGCGTGGAACAAGCGCATGCTCGGCTTTCAGGGTCCGGCGCAACCATCGCCCGCGCTCGGCGATGCCCTGAACGCCGGGTACGGATATCTTGAAGTCCGCTGCCTTGGTTGCAACACGCATCAGACCGTTGCCCTCGACATTGTGCGGCGACCGAAGACAACGCCGATCCACGAACTGGAACGATACATGCGCTGCAAGGACTGCTCGGAAGTTCGCGGCTATCCGTACAAGCGCAGCCATCTGGTCGCGCTGCGGCCCACCAAGATCACGGCGAGCGATCCGCCCTCGACGTGGTGGCCGGGCGAGCGGTGATGTTTGAGCAGGGAGATTGAAAAATGGCAAAAGCATACTTGGTTGTTGAACACATCATTACGGACGCCGAGAAGTTTGAGGAGTATCGAACTAAGGTTGGTCCGATGATTGCGAAGCACGGAGGCCGATACCTAACCAAGGGTGGCAGCCACAAATTTCCCGAAGGCGGTCACTGGAAGCCAGAACGTGTAGTCGTAATTGAATTTCCGGACATGGACGCTCTCAACGCTTGGTACACCTCGCCAGAATATCTGCCGCTGATCGCTCTCCGGCGCCAATGCACAAGCGACTTGGACATGCTGATTACGCTTGAAGGGGCATAGGTGGAGGGCCTTGTGCAATCTCTACTCGATCACCACGAACCAAGCGGCTATCATCGCGCTGTTCCGCGTGATCAATCGTTATGTCGGCAACCTCGCGCCGATGCCCGGTGTGTTTCCGGATTATCCGGCTCCGGTGGTGCGCAACACCAACACCGGGCGCGAGCTGGCCATGATGCGCTGGGGCATGCCGCCACCGCCGCGCATTGGCGGCCCGCCGGTCACCAACATCCGCAACACGTCGTCACCGCACTGGCGCGGCTGGCTCAAGCCGGAGAACCGGTGCCTTGTCCCGGCCAACAGCTTCGCCGAGTACGCGCCGGAGCCGAACCCGGAGACTAAGAAAAAGGACGTGGTATGGTTCGCGCTCAACGATGACCGGCCTGTGTTCACGTTAGTGAATAGGTGGCCAAATCCAATCCTTAACGATTGGCCCCGCAGCAATGCATGCGGCAACGGCTGCGATAAGCGTAAATAGCAACATCGACCAAAAGCGCCTACTCTCGCGTCTTTCTAATTTGATCTCTTGTTCGTGCATCCATTCTTTGGCTTCTTCGGTCTGCAAAGCATCTTCGATTGAAAAGCCAAACCCGATGTCTTTGCGAACATACTGCAATCCCAACTTCTCAAATTTAGCTCGACTTTCCGGTCGTATTGTCATCGTTATCCCCATCTGGCTCAAACGAGTACATTGCACGGCTTTCAACCTGTGAGACAATAGCCCCCAATTAAGGATTGCCGATCCATCCCCAGGCCATGCCGGTGATCTTGACGACCGACGAGGAGCGGGACGTGTGGATGCGCGGACCGTGGGATGAGACGAAGGCGCTGCAACGGCCACTACCGGACGATGCGCTCAGGATCGTGACGCGCGGGTCCGGCAAAGAGGATCGCGCGGCGGCAGCATGACCTTGATAAGGACGGCTAACCGATGACCCCTCTACCAATCAATGTATCTGACATGCGAGTTTGGGCCTTGGGCCTTGCAAGTCTCGACGGCTATGGAAGCGGTCGCACGAGCGACGAACTTAATTCAACAGGCGGCCTCTACGGACACATTCCAATTTTGCAAAGCAATTTGCTCATTATGCTTGGCGCGATTGGTGTAACCACAGGATCGTCGGGCAACGCTTGGGATCGCATTCCTGAATTCTCCAAGTTCTCGATCAATTTAGACACATGGCGATTTTCGCTTTCTCTATTCCGACGCGGTTGGGCAACCCGCATTGGGTTTGTGTTCGGTGAGGGCCGAGACGCGCTTTGGATTGACGGTGTAACGTGGTTTTCGGCCTCTGACATACCGGCCATTTTTCAATCACTCGAATTGGCTATCAAAAGGGGAGAGCCGCTACCTCCCCTCGACGAAAAATTGCGCAACGCAACGATCCGGTAGAGAGGCGGCACCGACCAGCATTCCGGCCCTGATGCTACCATGTTTGGCGCGGTTGAACCGCCCGGCCACTGCTCTATCCTCCGGCCATGGTCCCTCAGCGGCGTCCCTCCGGCTTCATCGAACCGTGCCTGCCGTCGAAGGTGGCGCGGCCACCGTCCGGCCCGCTCTGGGTTCACGAAATCAAGCAAGACGGGCTACCGGCTGATGGTGTGCCGGGATGGCGGGCGCGTCCGCTACTTCACACGCGGCGGCCATGAACTCAGGAGAAACAAGTAATCAGACCCGATCTAAAAGAGGCTCAGAGCACCACAGGAGCCGATATGAGCGATACCAAGCAGTACACCTTTCCATGTTGCCACTGCGGCCACGAAATCAGCCAGCAGATATCCAAGCTGAAGGCGGGTGACGAGATATGGTGCAATGGCCCCTGTGGCAGGAAACTCGAATACGTTCCAGCAGATGCCCTCATGGAAATCGGTCGGGCAAGGCGGGGTTTGCTCGCTGTGAGGGGCTTGTTTCTAGTCCAACGCTTAACGGCACTGCACTAACGGCCACCCCCTCGAATGGTCTTTACCGCAGCGGCGTCAACGACTTGAGGAAGTGTCCTATAACGCCCTGTCTCCTCGATCATCGGAGGCGGGCCGGGATGGGAGCACCCCCATCCCGGTCCTGGCGCGACGGGCACCGGAACGTTGGCCCCGTCGCGGTCGGTGTTGGGCGGCACACACCCGCGCCAGCGAGGCGGTGCCGCCCTGGCAGCACGATCGGTGTCATCGCCGCCACGGCCAACTGAACCCTGGCGATGTCGCGGGCAATTCGGTCGCGCGCGCTGTGGTGATCAACTTCAGACCCAAGATCGAGCACGGTGAGCAGTCGGCTCTGTGTTCGCAAGGCAAGCCTTCGCTCTGCGCCTGCCAAACGAAAAAACTTTCCTGAAACTCGACCGCAAGCAGGTCGCCCATCACCTCGGCCTCGGCCTTTTGTCGCGCTTCATGCGACAATGCGCTCTTGTCGTCGCTCTCGCTGGCGATCTCGCGGTCAAGTGCGGCGATCAGTGCGTCTTTGTGCAGCCATGCGACCAATGCGACCGCGTCGGCTGTTTCGGTGAACGCCAGTGACCGCCGCTCCGCGTGAACCTCCGACTGCACGCGCTGCGTCTGAAACTCGATCTTGCCGTCAAGCTCGATCAGCGCTGACACCGATGGCGCACCTTGCATCGCCAGTGCCTCGATCTGCGCTCGCATCTGCGCCTTGCCGTAGCTCGACGGGAACGGCGCGCTCTCGATGCGATGCAGATCGGCCCGTAGTTCGCGAGCGCGTCGGCGCAAGCGCTCGACGGCATCAATGAAGCTCTCGTTCTTGAGCAACCTCGGCGGTTCGATCTCGACCGCTTCGAGCGTGGTGTTGGCGGGTCGGCCAGTTTTCAACCAGTCCTCGCAGGCAGTCTTCGCTTGCGATGCCTCGCGCCATGCCGCCGTGCGCACCTCCTGCAACTCCTTCAGGCGTCGCAGGTCATCCGTGGCCTTCGTGAGAGCCTGTTGCGCGACGATGACGCGCCGGTCGGTCTCAGGCAGATTGAACCCGCCATTCTGCGGATGGTCGGTGAGCCGCTTCAGCGTGTTCGCGGCTTCGATCTTCGCCGCGCTCGCTTGCCGGACTGTCTCGCCCTCGGGGATGACAGCGTGTAGGTCGGCGGAGCGCTGCCGCAATGCTCTGAGCTTGTCGGCTGCGGCGGGCGGCAAAAGCTCGACCGGGTCAAACGCTGGTTGGACGTGAAAGTCACCGGCAAGCGGCGTCGGCGCGACGGTTGTCGCCAGGGGTGCCGGTTCAAAGCTTGTTGCTGCCGGTCCGGTGTTCGCGTCCAGCCTCGGCAACATCTGCTCGACAACGTGTCGCCGCCAATCTCGATCCGGCTGTTTGGCCATGGGTCTCCTCCATTCGTCGCTATGATGATCGAGCGGATCACGTCCCGTGGATCACGAATACCCCAGTGCGCGGCGGATCGTCATTTCGGACGGCACTCGGTCGCGCACGCGGAGCAGCAGATACAGTTGCTCCCTCAGCGTGCCCCGATATTGGATCGGGCAGGTGTCCTTGCGGTCGCGACGAAATCTCCCGCCGCGATATGTTGACAGTGCGATGTGCAGTCGCCGAGCGATCTCACGATCAGTGCAGCCGGGAAAGAACCGCGCCGCCTCGCGCAAATACCTGTCGCGCTCGTCCAGCAGCAGCATCGTCTGCGGCGTGCGGTGACCGGCCCCGATCGGCAGCGCGTCTGCAAATACCGATGGTCGATGCGGCCTCATGTCTGCCGCCATGCCGACGACAACGCGATGAGACAGGACTTCCCGTTCCTGCTGATGATGATGATGAAGCCAGCCGCCTCCAGTTGGTTGAGGGCGGCAACCAGGGCCCGTTTGCGCAGGCCGCTGGCGGCACAGGCGGCGTCGAGGTCAATTGTCGCGAGCATGCCGCCCTGGTCTGCGATATCGACCTCGATGAGCAGCAACAGCGACCGCGTTGATGCAGGCAGGGCGCGATAGGCGGCAGACTGCGCCATCTCCGGCGACGGCGGCGGTGGTGCGAGCATGTTCGCGCGGTGCCTCATCACGGCGCGTCCAAAAACTTGCCGCGCGGAGCAAGCTGCCTGAGAACACGGGTGGCGATGTTATCGACCTCGCCCCACGACAGCGTCTCATGGCATTCCGCACAGAAGGCGCTGGTCGCGACGATGTCGGGCACGCTGACCGGGACCGAGAGCAGGAAGGCACCGACCCGCGCGTCGGCATCAAGGAACGAGACCTTGCACGCGATGCAGATTGGCTTCCTGTCAACGATGTTGCCGCGCCAGTGCAAGACGGCGTTGTGCAGCGTCGCGTGATCGTCGAGCTTCACGTCGGCGGCGATCAGGTGCGTCATCAGATCGCTGTGCCGAATTGATCGCACAGAGGTGCGGCGTTCGTGTCTGTTCATGCGTTACCCCATGTCCCTAAGTTGCCGCCGCTCGCTCTCGGTCAGGTTCCTCGCCACCTCGCGCGCCCATTCGGCCTCGAATTCGTCGCGTTCCGCTTCGATGAAATCGTCGCGTTGGTCGGGCGGTATCTCGGGAAAGCGCTCGGCGATGGCGTGATCCAGTGCGAGAAACAGGTCGATATCCTCGGCCTGCAGCCGTCGCGTAGTGTCTCTGATGAAGCGCACCACCTCGGCGATGTCGAACTTGGTGCTGAACTTGCTGTTTGTCGTCATGCTTCTCGCTCCTCTCTCTGGTCATCGGCTCGCGTCGCTGCCTCCGTTAAAAAGGCGAGCGGCATTTCGCGCCTTCAACGTCATCTGTTGATCAAATCGACGTACAAGCCGCCTCGCAGTTGTTTCGTCGATGCTGAATTTGACCGTGACGGCACGGGCCAAGTCGTTCAGGTCGAAAGAGTTGTTCGGTTGCTTGATCGACGCGATCAGCGCAACCCAATCGGACTTGGTGATATCGGTATGTTGCATGGTCATGGTCTCTCGCTCCTCTGGTCTGGTTGCCGGGATGCCGTCCCGGCGCGGTCGAAAAGCCCTTTCATTGCCTGCCGGTCCTGCGCGCCTGAGCGCGCTCGATGTGCCTGAGTGCTTCGGAGAGTAAGGGTGGGTCCGCGCCGCTCTCGAAAAGCAGCTCCTCGACGGCGTCGCAGACGACGTTCGTGTCACCCCGAGCCGCAACCAGAGCGGCAACGAACGCCTGAAAGGCAATGCCTTCATCGTCGGTGCGGTCGGTCGGCCACGCATACCTCACGTCGGCGAACGCCGCCTGCGCGCCGTCCGGGGCAGCACCTATTGGCGTCGCGTTCGGTGGTGATGGTTGATCTCGATCCTGATCGTCGTCGTCGAGCAGCTCTCTCGGAGCGCGTTCAAGCGCGCGCTCCGGAGGTGTCAGCGGCTCGGGAACTGGCTCGGCATCGATGGTGCCGTTGGTGATGCTCTCTCTATCAACACGAACGGTGCGCGGGTCGTCTTCGACCCGCTCTTCAGGTTCACAGGTTCTCAGGTTCTTTAGGGGTGACACACTGTCTGTCACCTGAACCCCCCTGTTTCTGTCACCTGAACCCCCGTTTTCTGTCACCTGAACCGACACCTTCTCAGGTGACAACATGTTGTCACCTGATCGGGTGACAATAGTTGTCACCTGAGCGCTGGGTATGAGCAGGGTGAATTGGTTCTTGCGGGTGTTGTCGCCGCCGGTTCGATCAACCGCAATCCACCCGCCAGCCTCAAGCTCAGCGATGGCCCGGAACACCGAGCGCTCCGAAACCGCCATGTCTTCTGCGAGCGTTCGATAGCCGGGGTCGCATTGACCTGTTTTGCAGTTGAAGGATACGCAAAGCCGGAGGGTGAGCCGGATTGCCATTGCTGAAAGGTCGGAGGCGGCGGCCAACGCGCACATCCATTGGTCGCGGCCCTTGTGCCCGGAAATCGGCTGCGAGATGCTCATGATGCGACCTCCGTCCGTGCGTGGATAGGACACGGGCGCGAGCGATGCGGCTTAAGCCAGTCGTGCAGGTTCAGATGAGCAACGTCCCTCACGGCATCACCGAGCCGCGCGCAAATCGATCTTCGGCGCGCACCCTGCGCCCAAGCCCTGATCCACCTTGTCCATGGCGTCGATCCGCTGGCGCACACGCTGCACGAACATTTTCACGTTGCCGTTTCGCTCGGCACGGGTTGCAGCGATGTCGAAGATCGCGTCAATGATCGGCTGCATCGGCGAGACGCCGATGGCGGTTGCAACAGCCGCATCAATCTGATCGCGCAGCTTGTGAACAGCTTGCTCCGCCGTGAGGGGCGTTTCGGCACGTGACCTCAACGCTGGGGGGTGCTTCTTGATCGCCGATTTCCGGGTCGGCTGCCGATCAGCAGGCGCATGTTTCTTGCGTTCCTCGTCGATCTGGTTCCTGACATCCTTGACCGACAGCCGTTCGCCATTCTGGGCGCAAGCGAACACGGCAGCGCGGGCTTCGACGGGCGTGCTGGGTGCCGCGAGCAGGTAGAGACCGCTGACGGGTAGGTTCAAATCCGAAATGTTTTCGAATTTGGTTTGCGCGCCGAGCTTGTGGACGTTGAGGAAGTTCTCGGCTGTTTTATCGGTCCACCCGAATTCCCGCTCCAGCCATGGCAACCAGTTGCCGTGACCGGCGATCTGCTTGGCTTCCGTCAGCAGCCGCCCAATCTCGATGATGTCGCTGATCGCGCGCTTGCCGAGCGCGCGGATGGCCTGGGCATTCTGCGCGAGGATCGTTTCGCGGGTGGGTTCGCCGAGTTTGATATTCGTCATGTTGGCCTCCCTGGAAGGGTTGGAGGCCGGGACTTGCGGCAAATCGCGCGCTGGTCCATATGAGGGCGGTTCGAGTGCCATCATATGAGCCGGTGCGCTGTGCTTGCAGCGCCCGGCTTTTCTATGTGGCTTCGGCTGCGCTGGCGGCTTCACGCGCAGCGCGCCAGCGAGCGGCGGCTTCCTTCGACACCAGCACGCGCGACCCGATGCTGAACGTCGCAGGCGCGAGGCCCTGCTGCGCTATCCGGTAGTACGTTGGAAGGCTGATGCCGTGCCTTCGGCAAAACGTCGCGAGCGAGAAGGCGTCGGCCTCGTCGGTGATCGCTTCGGCGAGCGCCGCAGCAAGCGAGACGCTGAGCTTCGCAATCTCTTCTATGGTGTATCGGTGAGCAGCTTCTTCGTGGCGGGCTGACATCGGTGGGTCCCTCCGTTCAAAAAAAACGAGGGCAACTACATACAGCACCGAACCGGGGTGAGTTCAGGGGCAATTCAGGGGCAATTCCACAACTCAGCGGCGAACATCCCGCAATAGATCAACGATCTTCGCCCGCAAGTCCTTGTTATCTTTAGGTGCCCACTCCAAAAGATTTTGTGCGTCAATGACCAGCGCATCGACGTTTTGCAGCCGCTTCAGATCGTCGGCGGCAACCGCGATCAACCATCGCGCAAGTAGCTTCGGCCAATCTTTGTATGGCTTCGGTCCCGGCTTGGCCCGCGGCGGCGGCGTGTCGCTGGCGTCGTCATGATCGACCGGTGCGCTGCCTGCGGGCGGTGGCAAGAGGAGGTCGAAGTGCGGTTGCGAGACATAGAACCAGCCGCGAACCGTTAGCACGGCGCTTTGTCCGGGCTGAACGCGCTCCACGACGCGCAAGCCGTCCGTTCCGAACCACAGCATCATGAGGCGATCCGGCGTCCACATCGCGGGCTCGACCAGCGTGCGCTCTCCGGTGACTGATCGCTTCATGCATGGCAGGTCGTGCGCCAGCGCCTTCGTCAGTTCGATCACGGCGAGTTCGTTGTCTTGGGTTCGCTCGGCCCATCGCTGGTGCGCGGCCTTCATCGGCAGCCAGTTCGCATCATCATCGAGCGGCGGCTGAGCAGCCATCTTTTCGACGGCGGCGTCGGGTGTATGATCGGCTTTAGCCTTGCGTGCCATGGCTGCGATCCATTGGCTTGCGGGTCAGTCCGGGTCGGTGGCGCTCAAACGCCCCGGCCCGGTCGCACTATCGCACCAGCGGGACCACGTTGCCAGCCGCAGGCGCGTCGGCGTCGAACACCGCCCGCCGCATCTGCTCGTCGCCGTGATGGGCGATGTGCTTCGAGTAGGTTTTCTCGATCATCGCAACGCTGGTGTCGAAGCTGGACGCGACCAAGCGAACCGGAACGCCAGCCAATAGCGCGCGGGTGATCGCGGTGTGCCTCAAGGCATAGATCGTCGCGCCGTCCGGCAGGTTCGCGGCCTGAGCGGCAGCGGCGAACGGTCGGCGATGCTCCGCCGAACTCCATCGCTCGCCGTCCGAATTCATCAGCAGCAGCGGCTCGCTTGCATCGCGTCCTGCTGCGAGCGCCTTCAACCGTTTCGCCAGACTGGGCGCGATGGGTATCGGTTTGCGGGTGCGCGTCTTGCGGTTCTTGCCCTTCAGCGAACTCGGCATCATCAGCTTCGGTTCTTTGCCAGCGTGCAGGTCGCCGACATCGAGCAGGGCGATCTGGCCGCTTCGCGCGCCGGTCGCGGCATGGACTTCGACGTACACGCCGAACCTCTCGGCATCGATGCCGTAGGGCGCGGTGATGGCCTCGTCATAGGCGGCGCTGACGACATCGCGGCGCTGATCGTCGCTCAGCACGATGTTGCTTCCGGTGTCGTCGTCCTCGGGGATCGCGGCAAGGCCGGTCGTCCACGCCTTGGCGTTGGTGATCCGGTCGTCGTGCGAGGCGGCGAGATTGAGCGCGGCCTTCAGCGCCTTGCACATCCGGTTGATGGTGCTGGCCTTCACGCCATCGATGAGCAGCGCATTGCGCCAGTGGCGAAACTCCTTCACGGTCAGCATGCTGACCGGCTTGCTCAAAAGCGATGCCGTCAGATGGTGGCGCGGGTGGGTCGCGTTGCCAGCGTTTGCGCCACGCACGGCAAGGTCGGTCGCATAGTCGGTCAAGGCTTCATCGACGGTCGAAGGCCGTCCCGCGTCGGCGTCGGTGCCGCGCGCCAGGGCCTTCGCCCGGTCGCAGGCTTCCCAGAACGTCAAGATGTGCGAGCCGTCGCTGTCCTCGTGATCGTCGGCGAAGGCGTCGAGGCTCTTGATCCAGTTGCCGCCCTTGCCATCGGCGCAACGGACGTTCCACGATCCGGCACCGGCAAGACGGCGGTAGCCCAGCGCGATGCCGCTCGCGACGGTGACGAAGTACGGCTTGCGCTGCGGTGCCAACTTTAAGCGTTGGGTTCTGGTTTCGAGTATGCTGGAGCGGATGCGGCGGGCCATTTTTGGTCAGGGTCCTGTTGCTGTGTCCCGGGAGTGTCCCGGAGACGGGTAGATAGGCGTTGATACGCCTATATAGCCCACAGAGAAGAATTTGCGAAGTTATAAGGGGTTAGCCGGAGGTGCAGAGACGTGCTGAGAGGCCCTGAGAGTACCAATAACCCCTACAAGGGCGGTGCGCCGGCGCTCAACGATCTCGTCGGCGGCCATGTCGACATCTTTGTGTCGAGCCTTCCGCAGGTGCTGGAGCTCGCCCGAAGTGGCCAGGCCAGGGCCCTTGCGGTGACAAGCGCCAGGCGAACGGCGCTGCTGCCCGATTTGCCGACTCTCGGGGAGTCGGGGCTACCCGGCGTCGATCTGGGATCCTGGTGGGGCATTGCCGGCCCGGCTGGAATGCCTGCTGATGCCGTCAATGCGCTCAATGCGGAGATCGGCAAAATGCTGACCTCACCCGAACTCGGCACGTTTCTCGCAAATGAGGGCGCCGAAGCCGCAACCATGACTCCGCAGCAATTCGGAGACATGATGCGTTTGGAAACCGAGCGCTGGATCAAGGTCGCGCACGAGGCAAATATTTCGATCGATTAGCGTCGTGGCGGTGCCTGCATCCGGCATGGCGCAGGTGCCCTCCATCAGCCGGCACTAGCCTTTCTTCGGTGACCAGCCATAAGCCGCGGCGCAGGCTCCGCCCATCAGCATGGCGCGCTCACTGTCGGTCAGGCGGTCGGTCTTGCGGAACGGTTCGACGGCCTGCTCGTAGCTGACGACGGCGAAAGCGCGCGTCCAGTCCGTACCCCACAGGCAGCGATCGAAGCCCCAGGCATCGAATATCCGAGCAAGCGGATCCCAAATGTCTGGATACGGATACGGCTCCCGGGACAGCGTGCAGGCGCCGCTGACCTTGATCACCACGTTCGGGCGCCTCGCGAGTTCCAGCACCTTCGGAAGGTCGGTCCAGGGTTGGGACGGCGCGGGCGGCACGCGTGGCTGCAGGATGCCCAGATGGTCGAGGATGAATCGCGTATCCGGATGGCGATCGATGAGCGCGGCGCCGGTTTCCAGGTTACCCCAGCACAACATGTTGACCGGAAAGTCGTGGCGAACGGCTGCGCGTGCGATCCGGTCGAGGCCCGGGTCGTTCGGGTCGCGGGTGGCCTCCTTTGTCAGCATGATGCGGATTCCGACCGCGCCCGGCGTCTTCTTCCAGTCGGCGACGACATCGGCCACATCAGGATCGTCCGGGTCGACCGGCTTGACGATGCCGAACCGGCCGGGATGGGCCCGTTGCACTTCGACGGCATAGCTGGCGTCGTAGCGGTACATCGAAAAGGCGGAGATGAAGATCGCGCCGTCGACGCCGACCTTGTCCATCGCCGCCACCATCTCGTCACCCGTGACGTGATCGGGCCAGTTCGGCACGCTGTGCCAAGGTCGCTTCGGAGTATTCGCCTCATAGGCGTGGACCTGGGAATCGACAATCGTCATCGGAGCAGTTCCTTATGTCTCAGGCAACTTTGGATATTGCAGCAGGTTCAAAACTTCACCCGTTCCGCAGCCTCAAACCCGAGGGTTTTCGTGCCGCACGCTGGCGGGCCGCGATCCGTATGGTCAGGCCACGACCTCAATCGCCTTGCCATTGACGCGGGTCTCGCCCTTCAAATTGTCGACCGTCACGTATGTGTCGTACCAGGTGAGGCGAGGCCGGACCCCAAAGCGTTTGGTCAATTCCGTCACGCGCTCCTCTGTAAACCATGCTTGCGCCGATTCCCGGCTGTCCCAGAGATAAACACCGCCGCTGCCATTTTCACCATTCAGGTAGTCCTTTCGGATCAAACCTCTCCTGGCAAGGCCGCGATAGACCGGCGCGGTCGAAGTGCCTGCTTTCACGGCCTGCTCCTCCGTGCACTCTGGTAAATCGAACTGAACGACAACGATGCAATTGGGCATGGATGATTCCTCACGTTAGGTCTGCAATGATATCAAGCGTGAATTCGGGTACACGGTCAAAAAAGCCGACCTCGCGGCGATGCCGCTTCTGGCGCGAAGCGGTCATTCGACAAAATTGTATCGCCCGTAGCGAGCAGGCATGGGCTTTCGCGAGATTTTTGGAGCCTCTCAATTTTAGGCTTTTTGTCTATGCGGGTGGCTTGAGTAGGTGCGGCTGTTGGTTGGAGACCGCGGTGACGGGACAGGGCGCGGGCGCCTGTCGGCTATCCTCCTTTGCGGGCCTTGTCGTGCGCAGGTATTTCAGCACGATTTGCATTCGAAGTTCATCCAGCAAGCCGCGGAAAGAAATGTCTTGTTCCCGTAGCTGACGTCGCAGCAAGCGATCGCTCACTTCAAGTAGCTTCGCAAAGATGGCGTTGCTATCGGACTGCGACGGATGCCGTGCGCGCGCTCAGCTGTTGGCGCTCGGCTTGTTTGACGGTTCTTCGAGGAGTGTGTGAAACCAAACGTCTTTCGTTTCTAGCGTTGCGACCACCGAAACTCTCGAGGAGTAGTACCGAGCATATAACGGAAATGACGCGCTAGATGACCTTGGTCGAAAAAGCCCACGGCGAACGCAATTTCCGCTAACGCGAGATCCGTCTGAACCAACATCTCCTGGGCGCGTTCGACTCGCTTTTGCGTGAGGTAGACATGCGGGGGCACCCCGGCGGATTGCTTAAATTGTCGCGCAAAATGATTCACTGATAGTCCGGCGACTCCAGCCAGCATCGCCAGATCGATACTTTCGCCCAAATGCACTTCCACGTATTCCCGCACCCGACGCATCGCGGTGGGCGACAATCCGCCGCGTGCTTGCGGTGCTGGCGGCAGCGTCGAAATATCAATCGAGCCCAGGCGCGGGCGCGTGTGCAGGTTGCAGTTCGTTGGATTGCTCGAGGCATTCATAGGGTGATCGGGGGGAGTCACAAGCGCGGGCCGACTGTCATTGCTGCCGGCGATCAGCAATCGCGCAGAGATATCGGTCCGGCCCTGGCGCCGGAAAAGGTCGACGTCACGCTCGAAGATCGACCACAAGCTGATACCCGCCCGGAGCCCGCGATCATCGAGCAGGAGCGACGTGCGTGCGACCCGGTTTGCGCCGATGATGCGTTGGTTGCCGTCAATTGCCAGCAGCATGCCTGGAGCACCTCTCTCCTGCGGCGCTACCGCGACAATCCACTCTCGACGGAACTGCTCACGAAAAAATCGCTCTTCTATCGCGCGCGCCGATCGTACTGTGAGCGCGCCTGTCAGCGCGTGCGCTCGTTCGGAGAGTTCGGGATCGATCGCAGAGACGTCCAAGACTGCCATCAGTCGCCCATCGACCCCGAACACCGGCGCGCCAGAGCAGCTCAAGCTAATGTGTCTGGACCTAAAATGCTGGCTTCTGTGAACAGTGACAGGCCGCTCTTCGACGATGCAGGTTCCGATGCCGTTTGTGCCCTCCACCTCCTCCGACCACACCCCGCCGAGCCAAGTTCCCCAATATTGGAACTGGCTTGCCCACGCATCTTCACCGCGATGCGCGACTGCGACGCCCGAGCTATCACAGAGCAAGACGGCATACCCAGCTTCGCGAACCACCTTGTATAATTGATCTATCTCCTCTTGGGCGCTGGAGATGAGCTTATCCAGCGGTTCGCGAAAATGTTTCAGTTCGGCAGGCGTGAGGATGCGTGGCGCCTTGCTTTCGACTGGATCGAGGCGGTATTTTTTTGCTGATCGGTGCCAGGAGCTTGATACCGCTTCTATCCCCGGCGGAGGCATCGCGCCCTCGGCAACCGAACAAACGTGTTCAGCGTGCCCCACGATAGTGTCGAGCGAGCTTGCAGACCGCTCCGAGAGTCCCATCACCGAGAGTCCCATCACCGCACCTGGTTCACGATGGACAGGCTTCTAGCGACGGCGCGCCGTCCAGTTTCGCACCGTGGCGAAACGCGCTGTCGCGGCGAACGGCGCCGCAGTTCCTCGAGGCACCGCGGACGCCCCAAAAAAGGCATTGTCGAAGCGGCATCAAGGTACACCACGCGGGGTACCCCCGCAATTGCTGCAGGGGGCAACTGACGGAGCTGTTTTCGACAATCAGCAGCGCAAATTGCTGATCCCGACGTAGCCCGCAGATTTTGACGATTGAGCCGACCCGTCTCTAACAGCGCGGAACAGGCCAAAATTCCACGTAAAAAAGCAAGGGCCTCCGGGCCGGATCAAATCCCTCCAAGAGGGGCTTAATCATTCGTGGGATGCTCACACCATCAGACAGGCCTTCGCCGTCTTGTGCTCCGCTCCGAACATGCAAAGGAGAGCACTATGATCGACACTGGACATCTCGGCGCCGCACCAGACGATACCAAGAAAGACTTTGATGCCGCACTAATCCGCACGCACGCCCTGGCGCTGGTCACCGAAGCCCTGCGCGAGGCGCAGGTCGATCTGGCGCACGTCGACCGCATCACAACGACAGGACGGCTCACAGCCTCGATCGCCCCTGAAGTGACGCAGCCCATTGCAGCGATAGTCACTAACGCTCAGGCCGCTCGGCACTTTCTGAATCGTCAACCGCCGGACCTGGACGAGGTACGACAAGCGCTCGATTGCATCGTGAGGGACGCCTATCGAGCAAGCGACGTGATCTACCGGATCCGCGGGCTCCTCAAGGAGGCGCCGCCGAAGAGGGAGCGCGCGGAGATCAATGCGGCGATCCGCGACGTGCTTGAACTGACGCGTGGCGAGACGACGAAAAACGGCGTATCAGTGCGGACGCAGTTCGCAGAGCCATCGCCGGTTGTCCAAGCCGATCGGGTGCAACTGCAGCAAGTAATCCTCAATTTGATTATCAACGCCGTCGAGGCAATGAGCAGCATGCGCGAAGGAGCACGCGAATTGCTGATTTGTACCGAGAAAGCGGAGTCAAACCGGGCGCTGGTGGCGGTACGAGATTCGGGGCCGGGACTGGATCTGAAGAGTGTGGACCGCCTATTCGTGGCCTTCTATACGACCAAGGTCCAGGGCATGGGCATAGGTTTGGCCATCTGCCGTTCAATCATCGAGGCGCACGGCGGACAGATCTGGGCCGGCGCGAATGAGCCTCGGGGCGCCGTTTTTCAGTTCACCGTGCCTCTAGAACGAGATGAGACCTTTCCGGCAGGGTCTACGCCCCATATCCGACGCCGAGGTGAAGCCAAATGACGTTGGCAGCGGGGCACCGAAGAAACCTTCTCTTGCACGGCGCCTCGCGAGATCGCGGCTAAGGGCGCTTCCGCACTGCCCTGGTCCCGTGCGACGAGCGCAGCATCGCCACGCTTGTGAGCTCGTCATCCGCCGCTATTTTTTGTACATCTGTTTGGACCGGGCGTCGAACCTGGCTACAGGCCTATCCGTTTGCCAAAGCTCCACGTTGTGGCTGTCGACGAGCCGCCGGGCGGATTTGATGGCGGACTCATCATCAACACAATCCAGTTGAACCACGCCAATGGCTCGGTCATGTAGCCCAACGATATATGCACAATAGATCGGCATCTTGGCCTCCAAGCAGCGCGAAATGCCTTATGGGCGAATTGCCGGAAATCCCACGCGCAGGACGACGCGAACACGTCAAATGCGCAATCGGGACGCCGGGCCGTTCGTCGGAGGCACGCCCCACGGTCGATGAATGCTTGCCTGGAAGATGACCGCGAGAGTGTTTGAATTCGAGGGGATTCGCTTTGTCCTTTTCTAAAAGCGGAATAGTGCTGCGCAGTCGCAGATATCCCTCCGAAGCAGGGAGTGGCTGTGGCCGAAGGCCATGCTCATGGCGATCTTATGCGACTCATATAAAACCGGGGTTACAGCGCTCTCGAAATTAAATCTCGTCAGGAAGATATTGGCCCATGTGAGACGGGCAATCTCGCATGACACGCCGTCAGCAGACCTGCGAAAGGGATAATCGACGGCACGGAAGCCTTGCCGCTTCGCAAATGATCGATCTCAACAAGGCTCGGGTCCGCGCCTGACGAGCGAGAAGGAATGAAACAGGTGATGCTATGTCTTCTCCTCAGGTTCCCACTGGTGACAGAATTGTTGATCCGATGATCACGAGAGGATCAGAGCGGACATGCAGGAGTTTGGTGGGGAAGGCGGCGTTTGACCTTGAGCGGACTCTCGCCAGATTGCAAAAAGCGATGCTGCGTGCAGCGGAGCTGCACGCAGCATTTCGCCAAAGTCGTCCGGTTGGCAGAGAGAACGCCTAACGCCCTTCCTGCCCGCGACTCCCGTGGTGTTCGTTGTCGTTATCATCGTCGTCCGGCTTGAATTGGGGATCGACGCAGGCAAAGTTTGCAGCGTCGTTCGTCAACCCGGTGCCCTTATAGGCTGCAGTTTGCGGGTAGGGACACAGCGGACGGGTTCCCCCGGCCGGGAAGTTCCTTGCGACCTGCGGATCAAACAGTCCGCCAGGCGGGTACGGCGAGCTGGTGTTCCTGTTAGCCGCCACGATGCGCTTGGGCGCGACGCCATTTTCGACCCAGGCTGTGATGGCGTTGAGTTCGTTCTCGGCAAAGCTGTCGGTGGCTGCGCCGCCGCCGCAGTGAGCCATGTTCGGCACCATGAAGAGCCTGGCAAAATCGCCAGCGTCGCCACCCATGCGCCGGTTCATTTTCCGATACCAGCGAGCGATGGCAGCTCCCGAGAAGATGCCGTCATTCACAGAGGAGGAAATGATCAGCTTGCCGCCATGGCGCTTGAATGGACTGAGATCGGTCGACACCGCGGCCATGAAGTCCATCGAGCTTTCGGGGTAGGCCTTGGTCTCGGTGAAGATGTTCGGCGCGTCGGTATCGAAATTGAAGTGGAACACATAGGCTTCCTGCCCGGCAGGTCCTCCGACCGGCGTCACGACAGGAGGCGTCTGGAAGATCATGGGCAATGCTCCCGCCCCCAGCGTGAGATTGATCGCCGTGTTCACACCCGGGACAGGTGCCGTGACGACATTCCAGGCGCCCCAGCCCGCACCGCCGGCGGAGGGTGGCGTCCAAATTCCGGCATCCCAAAACCAGTTTGAGTAGAGCCGTTCGCCATCCGAGTTGACCGGTCCGGCGTATATCTTCTTCAGCGCGCCCACCTGGGCCGAGGTCAGGCAGGTGCCACCATGCGGCGTGCTGCCATGCGGTCCAATCCCGCAGGTGTAATTTGCAAGCGCCGGGAACACCTTCTTGTTGGTGCAGGCATGGTAGTTGTCGATGATGCCGTCCACCAACCCGTCCAGCGCATCGCAAACACTCAGGATAGCGGCGGAGGCGACCTGGAGGTCCTGGGGCGGAAAGGTATCGGGAATGAAGGGTTGCCCGTTGGCGTCCTTGCCGGTTGCCAGAGTACCGAGCACCTGCTCGTTCCAGGCTTCGGCCAGGCCTGCTTGCGGCAGGTTGAAGCCGGGGTTCTGTGAAATGACGCCGTCGAACAGAAATGGGAATTTCTGCGAGGCGACCATGGCATCGCGACCGCCGTTCGAGCAGCCCATGATGTAGGAGAAGCCCGCCTCGAGGCCATAATACTGGGCGATGATCTGCTTCGAAATCGTCGCCGTCTTTTCAATGCCGTTGTAGCCATAGTCGCTGCGGGCCTGCGCGTCGATTGCGAAATGTGCCGAGCCTCCGGCATTGGCGTCGTCGTCCTGATATGAACCGAGCAGGCTGTTCGGGCTGTCTTCGTGGCCGCCGTCATCAGCTGCTATGGCCCAGCCCTGGGCGAGTTCGACGCCCGCGGCGCCTGTTGGATCACTGCGCAGGCTGCCGTCGGTGCCGCCGCCGCCCATCATCTCGAAACGGCCATGCCAGGTGTTGGGAAGGTTGAGTGCAAAGCCGATACCGTAGGTGAAATGATCGGGATCCTGCGTGCTGGTCCGCTTGTTGATGATGCCGATGACGTTGCAATAGCCCGACTTTTGGGTCGCGCTCAGGATCTGAGCGTTCGGCAGCGTAAGTCCCGTAAGACCCGCGCAGGACGCGCGCGGGGCTACACCCGATGCCGGCAGCGCGCCGGCCACGCCGAGCGACGCCCAGCTTGCTGCAATTGTCGATGCCAAGAGTAGTCGCTTCATAGACACCTCCCTCACTTCGTTATGCTTGATCAGAACCGGTAACCACTCGATGCCGCAGTCGCCTTTCGCAAGACGGTCGGCGGGATCAATGAAAATGTCATCGCAGGTTGAGGGCCTCGACGCGCGGCCTTGCAACGTCGCACGGAATTCGATTCCTGCATTGCGGTGGAGGGGCGTGCGCGATCGATGTCATTTCGCGACAATGCCGCGAAATGTTGCACGGGGCAGCGCCCACTGATCGTGGAGGGCATGGACGTTCTCTCCCATCGAGCTGCTCTTTTGGGGCGGCAGCGCTTTGCGGTCATTGACCTGCTGGCTATCAACGTAGCGAATGCCATGTAGCCTTGTCAACATCGGCGCCTGACGGTTGGGTCGCGCCGCGAACGAAGTCTTGTAGTGACCCCGTGAGACGGAGGCTCGATCCCGGCAACCGTAAACCCCGACGCCACATTCGCTTTTCGATCGGAGGCGGCTGCTATAGACTGAAACGAATCTCGGGACTTCGGCTCGGTGGGGCAGACTTGCATGAAGGTCGTTTAGCGATGGAGCCGGAAAACCCGCCCCCCCGGGCGCGGACTGCCAAACGGCTGCGCCGGATTGGCATCAAGGCGAAGCCTTCAAGACCGAAGCCTCGAAAGCAGCCGCCGAGAAAGTCGGTGCGGGTGAAGCCGGTCGCCTTGGGTGACTTGTCGCAGTCACTGGGCTATCGAATCCGCCGGGCTCAATTGTGGGTCTTCAAGGAAGTCAGCCGAAAATTGGCCTCTCTTGACATCAGCCCTGCCCAATACTCCGTTCTATGTGTCATCGATGCCAATCCCGGGGTCAATCAGCTCGCCATCGCGCAGGTCCTGTCCATCGAACGCGCGGGTCTGGGGAGACTGGTGGACCACCTCGAGCAGCGGGGCCTGGTGGGGCGCACCGCCTCCGCGATCAACCGACGCTACTACGTGTTGCACCTGACGGACGCGGGCACGACGTTGCTTGCGCGACTCCAGTCGGCCGTCGCCGAAGCCGAAAAGGACCTGGCCAAGAAAGTCGGAGCACGCGCCTATCGGCAATTGCAGCAGGCGCTGTCGATCTTCTTGAATGATTAGTTGTGATCTGTTCCGAGGCGACGGCCGAGCCAAAGACGCCGCCAAGCGATCCTACCCACAAGCAATCAATGCCCCCTCACGGTCGCAGCTTTCGCCTGAAAAGTGTGCGCCTGGTGCGTGACCAAAACGCTGACGAAATCTTCTCGCGAAATGGCTGTAATCGCGAAAACCGGATGCGTACGCAATCTCTCTGAGCGCCTGACTTGCGCCAAGGGCGGATTGGCGCTGTAGAAGATGCGCGGCGTAATCTAGACGGAATGAATAGATGAATTCACTGCACGTCGAGCCGCGCTCCGTAAACAGTTTCTGGAGATAACGCAATGAAATCCCCGCTCTTGTCGCCACCTCAAAAGGGTCGAGATCGGGATCGACGAAGCCGTCCTTGATGACGCCACGCACACGCATGAACAGCTTGTCCGAGTGACGCGCTGGCGCCGGATCACTCGGCGCAAAAAGGGCGCCCACAAGATCATGGACCGCGAGCCGCATGTAGCATTCAGTACGCGAGCGGGGCGCTTCTTCTTCCCCGGCATTGCGGATCAAATCAAGGAGAAGGCGGCCGACAACCGTTCCGTTGCGCCGGCAGAGCCCACCCCGCGGCTCGAATCCGAGATGCGATACCAGGGCCTGGCGCGGCAAAAGAAGAGCCATGGTATTCCAGGACTCGTGCGCGTTGCCGGCAAAAAATGTGGCCGGCCGACCCACATCCACGAGTACAACATCGCCGACACCGAAGCGCACGGCTTCTTCGTTGTGGGTCATTGCCGAGCGGCCCGCGAGTTGAAAGAGCACGACATAGTGGTCTGCGCCATCGGCGCGAACATCCCGGTGCGTGCGCTCGACCACATAGGCATTTGAACCGACCTCAGCCGCAATGAGTCCGTAGGCACTAATGGGACGCACCCAGCCGGCAAACGCTTTGGGGTCGATCACCTGCGGGTCGAACCGCCCCCCCATCTTTCGGATCTGATTTTTCCATGCCTCGAAGTGCAAATGTGGTGGAGCAGGGATCATGGGAGCCTCCACTTCTCAAACAACACTCGGCTCGTGGCTGCCGATAGGAACGGTGGGCGCCACACGGAATGCAGGTCGGCGACTGCGCTTCTCTCAAACGGGCAGCTGCCTGCTCCTCCGCTGAGGTCAGCAAAGTCTCGGAGGTTCATTGGCCAAAATGAGGACAGCAGAGATCACGTCTTATCAAATTATTTCGGGGCGAACGAACCCATTTTACCCTCCACCCCGCAGCTCCGATGAAAACTGCAAGCCGTGTATTGCGGTTGATGCCGTGAAAGCAAATGGAAAATAAGACAGCATGATCGATACGAACTCGTCCAAATCCTTCACTAGCCCGAAGTTTTCGCGTGGGAAGTGTGCAAGGGATTGATCCGACTCGATAAGTTGACGGTCGGTGTTTTCAATTACTGGACACGCAGCGGGTCGAGATCGAGCAGCTTGAACGCGGCCTCCTGGAGGGAGGTAGGTCTGGAATGGAGCGTGAAGCGGTGCTTGGCGTGAAGGGGCACGCGCATCGTGTTTCGGACCAGCGTGCCGAGATGGGCGATGAGCGCATTGAAGCTCATGACATGATGGCCGTCGGCTGATCGCTTTGTTGCCTTCTTGGCCTTCGCCGCCTCAGATGGTTCGGTCTTGGCGACGGGAGACGTCCGTTCTCCCCGGGCGGCCTCAAGGTCGGTGTCGTGGAACAACAGCGGCGCCAAGGCGTCTCGCAAGTGCCATTCGACGTGATAGGCCAGCATGCACAGGAAGACATGGGCCCGCACGTGCTGTGCCGTCCAGTGGCGGATCGGCCGTATTTCGAGATCGATGGTTTTCATGGACCGGAAGCTGCGTTCGACTCGCGACAGGTCCTTGTAGGCCTGAACCGCCTCTGCAGCGTCGAGATGCCCAGCGGATATGCTGGTCCGGATGACGTAGATGCCGTCGAGGCGAGCCTCTTCCTCGATCTGCTCGATCCGTCGCTGCCATGAGAGATAGCCATCGGCCACTTCGACGTCGAAGTGCTTGGCCATCTTCTTGCGGTCCAAAACCGCACCGACCGCCATGCCGATCTGGGCGGAACTACGCAACGGAGAGTGTTTGCGCTGGACCTGTGCCTGAACCCGAGCAAGTTCGTGCTCGGTCGCGGCCAGCAGATCCTCGCGCTTGCGGGCTCGTTCGGCCGCCAGATCGCGATTGCGACAGACGATCAGCCGCTCGCCCGGGAACAAGTCAGGGGCGCTGATCTCGGCGAGATCGCGGTCATCGAACAGCGACAGCTGCAGCGGCCCGTTCTCCGCCGCCAACGCCTGGATCGCCGGCGCGCGTAGGCAGGTGATCCAATCAACTCCTGCCGGCTTCAGATCATCGCGGATGCGCGCCGAGGTGATCATTCCCCGATCGCCAACCAACACCATGCGGCTGATTCCGAAGCGATCCTTGATCTTTTCGACTTGAGAGCTCAGCGTCTTCGGGTCGGCCGTATTGCCGTCAAAGACTTCAACCGCAATCGGCAGCCCCTCGCGCGTACAGAGCAGCCCGTAGACAATCTGCGGCCGATCGCGCCGGTGATCGCGGCTGTGTCCATAGCGCGCCAGTGGACAGCAACGGCCCTCAAAGTAGGACGAACTGACGTCGTAGAGCACCAGCACGCCGTCCTGGAGATGTCGCCGCGCCAAGCCGTTCTCGATCCGGCTCTGGCGATCGACCAGCCAATCGAGCGCCTCATAGGCCTCGCGCTCCTTCACCTTGCCCAGGCGCAGAACCGATCCGAGGCTGGAGATTGCCGTCTCCTGATCCACCGCCCGTACAAAGCCAAGCTTCGAACGTGGCGCAATCAACCGATCCACGATCATGGCTACCACCAGATCGCAATGGCGCCGCGATGCCTCATCCTTCGTCGTGCTTAAAATCAGCCGATCCAGTGCAATTCTGCGGATCGTCCCGAGCGCCGCTGCAACATGACCGTGAGGCAACGAGCGCTCGATTTGAATCTCGTCCGGTCCGGTGCCAATCACCGTACCGCCCTTGAGCAGAGCCTTCAGTCCGCCGATCAAATCCACCGGCAGCTTGCTCAGATTGGCCAAGGTCCGCTTCTGCGCGCGGCCATGCTCGTCGCGATACGCCTCCCGCAACAGCACCGCGGGCGGCGAGCCTCGATTGGGAATCGTCTCGATGAACATTCCCGGATCGAATCACATCTCGACTGATTTGGGAATCCCATTACATGGATACAAACTGAAAACTACTTTCCGCCCATCCGCCTGAAAGGATTCGTCTTTCAGGTCAAACCAAGCGCAAACTTCGGACTAGCGCGTGATGAATGCGGCGGCTTCTTTTTGGGAGGCCGCGTTGATCTGCAACGTTCAGCGATGCAACTCGTGCCGCCGCGGCAATTCTGCATTTCATTGATGATCGCCGGAATTTGTGCGTCGTGTGCCTGCGACGCCCTTTGATGGGTATGGGCGCGCACTAACACTTGCATCGCCAATCAAACGGAATAGGTCGCCGAAGCCGGGCTCACACTTCCACCCAGAGCTAAGGTCAAACATGCTGAAATAGAGGTTAACATGCAGAAACAGGACCGTTACTGCCTCTCCAATCTTCGCTCGCAGTTGCTGGATCATCCCGTTTACGCGGAAGTCGCTTCTGTCGAGGATTTGAGGCGGTTCATGCAAGATCATGTCTTCGCCGTCTGGGATTTCATGTCGCTCCTGAAGCGGTTGCAGCAAGACTTGACGTGTACAGACGTGCCGTGGTTCCCGGCAGGAAACGCAAAAGCTGCGCGCCTGATCAACGACATCGTTATCGGCGAGGAAACCGATGTCGATCCGGACGGCTCTTATGTCAGCCACCTCGATTTATACCTCCGCGCCATGGAGGACGTCGGCGCCAGCACGCACCAATTCGACACGTTCCGTTCACTGGCACGGGCCGGTACATCGATCGAAGCGGCTATGATGCAGACCGAGGTGCCGCCACATGTGCAGGCCTTTGTCGCGCATACGATGATGCTGGCCCAGTCAGGATCGACGGAAGAAGTGTTGGCGGCGTTCTTCTACGGCCGTGAGGACATCATCCCGGAGATGTTCAGCAGGCTGCGAAACATCCTCCCTGGTGCGAGGAAGACCAACGATCCCTTGCGCCATTTTGTCTACTATATCGAGCGGCACATTGAGCTCGATGGTGACAGTCACGGGCCAATGGGGCGGGAGCTGCTCGATGGATTGGTTGCGGACTCGCCGCAGAAGGACGAGCGGGCGCTGCACGCAGCGTGCAACAGCATCAAGGCTCGGATCGACCTTTGGGATGGTACATTAAGCATACTTCGTGACATGCGCACGAAGAAGGCCACGCCCCTTATCCAAGCCGGCGGACGGCAGATGGGCGAAGCCCGGGCGATCTCAGGACGAGCGCACTGACCAGGCAAGACACAGGACCCGCCGCTTCCAGGCGGCGGGCCCGTGTCTTACGGCGAAAGTAGCGGTCGCCGGGGCATTGTCCCGTTGTCTCCCGGCATCCGTTGCGTCGCAGTTGCAATGATGGATCACACTCGCGGCAAGCACGCGCTCCAGTCCAACGCAGTGGATGTTCGCATAATATTTTATGGAACGCCCGCTTCTGGCGCAAAACGGTCGTTTCGCAAGCGAACCGGAAGCAGTTGCGCTGGCTTGTGCACTCAAATTTGAATCGCCTCCCGACAGCCGGCCGTCTATGGTGTGCTTATGTCGCGCTTCGTGTTTTTGTCGATTGCTATCGTCCTATCGCTGCTGCCGGTCGTCGCGCCGGCTGCGCCGGCTCATAACCGGCCGGCGCCACGCTGGCACGGCTACGGCTTCCTGCCGGGCTATCATCAGCCCCCGAATAACAGCCTTCCAGCTTACGCCCAGAAAGCTTCGGTTTTGCGCATGGCGCGCCGCAACCGGCGCCCTTGGTATATCGATCCGGTCCCAAGTTATTACGGGTACGATGGCGACTGGCACTATTTCGGCCGGCCTGGCTTTTACGGCGGTCGCTACAATGGCGGCACCTTTGGCCCTTGCTGGACGCGGACGCCGATCGGGCCAGCCTGGAATTGCGGCTGATCAAGCCAAGGCTAAGCTGTTGGACGCGCGCGCCGTGCGTTTTTCCGAGCCGTGCAGCGGATACGCTTTGTCGCTTGGCAGCGACCTTGGCGACCTCGCGAGCGTACTTGGCGAACAACAGCGCCACCAGCTGATCGACCGATATCGCCAGTAGCCGCCGGGCGAGGAGCCACGTTCCTACCACTCGCGAGGCGCGCAGTTGGTCAATCGTAAACCTAAGTATCATCGTCTCAAACATATGTAAGGCACTGATGAACGTCTGTGCAATGGTCCGGTCCGTCTCTCTGTGATTGGTTGTAGTTCGACGGCGTTATGCCGTTCGAACCGGGATTGCGGAGGCGATATGCTGAGCAAGGAATATCTGGAAACGGCACGGACCATTCACCGGGCGGCCCAAACAATGACCGACCCACACGTTGCGCGTCAGCTTGAGGCGCTTGCCGAGGACTATGAGCGGCGAGCTGAGAAAGCCGCACACGCCGATGCGGCCAAGGCATTGGCCCGGTCAGCTGCCCGCGAATGTGAAGCACTATCATGAACGTCGCCATCCAGAAGCTTAACGGCTTGTGGCACCTCATCGTCGGGTCGTGTCAGATCCGGACTCCGTTCCTGGAGACGCAGGACCGCGCGTTGGTCGTTGCGCACGCCCGCCGATTCTACCCGGGCGCCAAGATCCTCGAACGCGACTGACGGTGAAGAAGGGAAGCTTCGAGCGATGATCGGCTGAGCGCTGCCGGTGTCCAATGCCTAACTAAAGAAAGTTTTAATGGTAACGGTGCGGTTGTCTCTTAGCTGAACATTGTCTGACCGTTGTGCAGATCATGAACGATACACAAGGAGCCGATGACATGAACGATCATGATGTATGGATCAGTTATTCGCACTGGGGCATGTTTTCACTGGAACGAAAATCAGGTCCAGGCGCTTGCTAATAGCGGAGCGGTCGAATTGATCCAGCCGGACAATTCACGCTTCGACTGCAGTTGCCAGCCAACAAACACGACATTCCGGAGGTCAGGCTTGTGCGCCCCAAGAAGCGGTCTGCATTGATCGAGCCTTCGCTACTCATCGAGGCTACCAGCCATACGGCGATGGGCGTTGCCGTCGGTCTCGCCTTTGCGTTTGTCGTCACTCACATCACCGCGTTGGGCATCGCGACCTTGATCAATTACAGCCCAGCTCCGGATGCCGTTATGCTGATGTTCGTCGGCACATGCGCGATAACCTTCGGTATCGGAGCGACCCTGACGGGGTTAGCAATCACGTTGACTGAAGATCCCGATACCACGCGGCGCGAATAGCCTTTCGCGGTTGGTGTTGCCGGCCTGACCTCCGCACCCGAACCAGGAGCGGGGCTCCAATGACCGGTTTTGCCGCGTTAGCTCACGCGCTGAATTGCCCGGGTCCCCTAGCCGCCGCCCCACTCGGACGCGCTCCTTCCGTTCCACATCAATCCGCCCGCGGACACGCTGGTTGCACCGTCTGGATTGCCGTAGCTCGGATGCAAAAAACCTGATCTGCCCGACGGCATACCTCTGTGCAAGTCATAGGTCCTGACGCTCGGCTTATGACGAACCGCTTTTGCAAGCGCGAACGTACTGGAGAGCGCGAACGCAGAGGCTAATGCTATTGTCGCGAGTTTCATGTTTTCTCCGTCGTTGCTTGCAAAACAACAAATGGAGCTTCTGTTTGATCAGTTGAGCGCACTGTCACGGCAATTTCGATCGCGCGTGTAACTCAATGTAGCTATTTCCCGATCGAATCGGAGCGTCGCGGAGATCGTCGGCACCTGGACGGGGGGCGTCATGCGACATAACCACCGTCTATCGTCTGGCTGGAGCCGGTAATGAATCCGGCCTCGGCGCTTGCGAGATAGGCCACCAGCCCCGCAATCTCTTCAGGCTTGCCCAAGCGTCCGAGGGGCACAAGTGGCTTCACCATCTCGGCGTGAGCAGCTGTCATGTCTGTTTCCGTGGGTCCGGGCTGGACATTATTGACGGTAATCCCGCGCGGCGCGAGGTCGATAGAGATGCCGCGCACCAGCGAGGCAACCGCGCCCTTCGTCATTGAGTAAACACTTCCTCCCGGGAATGCCGTTCGAATGGCTGTATTGCTGCCGATGGTGATAATCCGTCCGCCCTCCCTGAGGGGGGGGACGATGCCTGGATCGCGACGAAAACGCCGCGCACATTCGTCGCCACCATACGATCGAAGTCGGCAAGATCATACTTGTCCACCGTGCCGCGTATTAGGATCCCGGCATTGACTACCAGAATGTCCAGATGGCCGAAGCGTGCGATCGTCTGTGCCACCGCATCCATGACGGCTTCGGGATCGGCGCTGTCGGCTTTGATCGCGATCACCGGCTGGCCATGAGCTTCCGCCGCGCGGGCGGTTTTGGCCGCCTTCTCCGCCGAGTTGGCGTAGGTCAGCGCGACCGACGCGCCGTTCGCAGCAAGTCGCCTCACGATCGCCGCGCCAATACCCCGAGAGCCCCCCAAAACAAGCGCGACCTTATCGAGTAGCGTAGGTTCGTTATACATACATTCTCTCCGTTATTGACTAATGAGTCCAGAATTGCTCAGGCCGATGCCCGCGCTGCCGGACGACTACCGATGTCTCAAGCTTGCGATCGCAAAGGCGGCCGTGTCGCGAAGGGCTTGAAGAGAAGCTCCTGCCTTTGCTGCGACCTGGAGTCCGAACATCGTTGTTTCCACGAAGCGCGCGGCGCGCTCGATATCGACATTCGCCCCGATTTCGTTTGCCGCTTGCGCGTGCCGCAGCTGCTCGATCAGAGCCTTGTGCAGCGCGCCACCGCTCCTGGTGCGCAGTGTTACCAGGTCGGGGTCGGTGTTTCCGAATTCGCAGATAGAGCCGACACCCATGCAGCCCCTCTCGCGCGTGGGTTTATCTGCAGCAATGATGCCGATCACAAGCGCCTCAATTCCGGCCAGCGGCGAAGCCGTCGAGCGCAGCCGCCTGATGTTCTCCGCGACGCGCTCTCGCTGATATCTCTCAAGCGCTTCCAGATAAAGGCGGTGTTTATCGCCGAACGTGTCGTACAGGCTCTGCCGGCCGATATTCATTGCACGCAGCAGATCGTCCGTAGAAGTTGCGGCATATCCCTTTCGCCAGAAAACGGACATCGCCCGTTGCACGGCTGCGTCGCGGTCAAATTCTCTTGGCCTTGCCATGGCCGTGATTAGCTATTTTGGACTGATCTGTCAATAACGGCGCATCCGGCAATGGAAGCATTCTTAAATAGCCAGAATGCGGACCGTCCTCAAATGCAGCTTTTGACAAACCACAGCCGGCTCTCGACGATTGAAGTGCCGGTTCATCTCAGATCGCCGGGCGTGATGGTCCCTGCGCAATTGTCAGCAGAACCGCAGCCAGCGCCGCGGCGGCCTTGTCGGGCCGCGCCTTCTCGTAGATCGCGAACTCGAGGTCAGGAAGCCGCGGCAGTCCCTCTTCCACACGGAGAATGCGCAAGCCCGCGATCAGCGCGCTGACAGGAAGCGGTGTGATGGCGAGACCCGCGAGCGCCGCCGCGCGCACGCCTGTCAAACTGGGGCTGGTATAGACGATCTCCCAGATCAATTCCTTGTCATTGAGCGCGGCGAGCGCAGCCTCGCGAGAAACGGATCGCTCGCGATACAGGGCCAGCGGCAGCGCCGCACCCCGAACAAGATCGAACGTGTCGGCCGCGGCCCAGACCATCGGCTCACGCCAGACCAGACGCCCTTTCGAGGTTCCGAGCGGGCGCTTTGCGAACACGACGTCAAGCCGCCCCGCATTAAGTTGCTCGATCAATTCCGCGCTGACGCCGATCTGCACCTCGAGCTTCACGCCGGGATGGAGCTTGGCGAAGCGGCCGAGCGCCGAAGGCAGCGAGCCGCCGGCGACCTCCTCGACCACGCCGAGACGCGCCGTGCCAGACAGCCGCGGCCCCGCCAGGCGATGACGGGCCGCTTCCTCAAGTTGCAACAGGCGCCGCGCGTCGCCGAGCAGCATCTCGCCATCGTCGGTCAGTGCGACACTGCGCGTTGTCCGCCGGAACAAGGACCGTTTGGTCTCGAGTTCAAGCCGCCTGATCTGCTGGCTCACCGTCGACTGCGTCAGGTTGAGCCGCTCCGCGGCGCGGTGGAAACCGCCGCAATCGGCCACGGCAACAAAGGCACGCAACAACTCGAATTCCATCATGGCGGATTAATCCGATACGTCGATCAATCATATTATGAAATATCGCTTCTGTGATCAATGCCGACGCTTATCCTCGAATGACCAAACGTCAAACGATGGAGAACAGACATGCTCATGCTCGACCGCCGGACGCTCCTGCGTGCCGGCTCTGCCACCGTCGGGGCCGCTGCACTCGCCACCGCCACCCCCGCCCTGGCCCATGCGCCCCAAGCGGGCAAGCAGGCGCAGCCCGGCTTCTACCGCTTCAAGCTCGGCGCTATCGAGATCACCGTCGTCAGCGACGGCATGCTCGAATTCCCCGCCGAAACGCTGTTCGGCGATCGGGCCGAGGACGCAAGAGGCCTGCTGACATCCGCGTTCCAGCCGCCTAGCCCGGTGGGGCTGCAACTCAACACCATCCTCGTCAACACCGGTGACAAGCTGGTGTTGATCGACGCGGGCGGCGGCATCGACGGCAAGTTCCAGAAAACCGCCGGCGCCTTGCCTGCTAACCTCGCCGCCGCGGGCTACGCACCGGGTGATATCGATCTGATCCTGCTCACCCACGGTCACTCGGATCATCTGTGGGGTATCAGCGATCGTGAGAACGCTTCGCTGCTATTCCCCTCGGCCGAATTCGTCGCAAGCGAGACCGAGGTCAAATTCTGGAACTCGCCTGAACTGACCGCCAAAGTATCTCCTGCGCTGAAGCCGGAGGTTACCCGGGCGAATCTGAAATTGGCCGGCCCACGGCTGCGTCTGATCAAGGCCGGGGCGGAGGTGGCGCCGGGCGTGACCACCATCGACACTGCCGGTCACACACCAGGCCACATGTCGGTGCATCTGAGTTCCGGCAGCGAAGAATTGCTCCTTACCGCCGACGCCGTGGTCAACTCCACCGTCAGCTTCCAGCATCCGGAGTGGCCGTTCGGATTCGATCAGGACGTGCCGCTGGCAGCAAAGGCGCGCATTGCCTTTCTCGACCGCGCAGCCACCGACAAGACGCTGGTCGGCGGTTACCATTTCCCCTTCCCCGGCTTTGGGCATGTGGTGCGCGAGGGGAGCGGCTATCGCTGGATGCCGGCGGATTGGCAGTGGACGAGCTGACGACCACGCCGGGCGGGGGCAGTGTGCTTCCCCCGCCGGCCTCATAAGGGCTACGCAGAATCCTAGAAGGCAACGAAAATGAATCTCCTGAACATAGTGACCTCGCCGCGAAAGGAAAAATCTGCGTCCACCGCTATCGTCGATGCATTCCTCTCGGAATTTAGGGAGCACGTTCGTGACGTTACAGTTGACAGGTTGGATATTTGGCAAGAGCGGCTTCCCGAGTTCGACGCGGAGGCAATCAATGCCAAATACAAGGGCGTCTCCGGCGAATCGATGACGCCGGTCGAGACGGCAACATGGGAAAAGATTGGAGAGTTGGCCTCACGCTTCCAACGGGCCGATCGCATCGTTCTGGGCGTGCCGATGTGGAATTTCTCTGTCCCTTACAAACTCAAACAGCTGATTGATCTGACTTGTCAAAGAAACATGCTGTTTACGTTCGACGGAGAATTCTATGGACCGTCGTTGAGCATCGATAAGGCCTTCGTTGTATATGTCAGGGGACAAAGCGACGAGGCCGGCTTTAAAACTGTCTCTCAGCCAGGCTTCGAATATCTCAGCGGTTACGTCGAATTTTGGCTGCGGTTCATAGGCGTCCGCAGTGTCGTAACTCTCACCGTCGAACACACTTGGGACGGCCGCGCGGTCGACATGATCGACGCCGGAAAGAGACAAGCGGTAGAGCTGGCGCGGCAATTTTGATTGTTGCCCAATACCTCAATCCAAAGGCTCCGAGAGACGCATGGAAAGCAAAGCAGGATTTGTCTTTCCAGTCGTGATCACCGCCACTATCGCCTTTGTCGTGAGCGGGCGTTGACGTTCTTCAATATCGGCTGGCGGAATGATTTTGTGGTGCGATGGTGGTCCGCCTTCGCCATCGGCTGACCGATCGCGGCCAGCACCGCTTGTATCGCGATCCCCTTCGCCCGCAGCCTCATCCAGCGCATCGTCGCCGCCATCGAAAGGACCTGAGCGGCTCCTTGCGGGACGGCTTGACGTCGTGTTCGCGAGGCGTCTGCTCGGCACCTCGCACGAACGCTTGAAAGTCAGCAGATGATTGATCATTTTCTACGATCAATCATATCGTAAAATGTCGTTTCTATAATCAATAATGGCCGCCTACCTTCCCTTCGAAGGCATCAAGCGAAGGAGGTCCATCATGTCAGCCATGTCACGACGCGGAGCAGATCGCGCCTCCCGTCTCGCGCGGGCTACCGCGCTCAACGGCACAAGCGGAAAAGTCTGCCCCGCCGACCGCGCGACGCGGTTGCTCGAAGCAATCATCGAGCCTGGCGACCGCGTGACGATCGAAGGCGATAATCAGAAGCAGGCCGATTTTCTCGCCGCAGCCCTGGCGAAGGTGGATCCTGCGCGGGTGCACGATCTGCACATGGTGCAATCTGTGTTGGCGCTGCCCGACCATCTCGCCGTGTTCGAGCGCGGTATCGCGAACCGCCTGGATTTCTCCTATGCGGGGCCGCAAAGCCGCAAGCTTGCCGAACTCGCCGCGGCGAACGCGGTCAGGATCGGCGCGATCCACACCTATCTCGAACTCTATGCGCGCATGCTGGTGGACCTGACGCCGCAGGTCGCACTTGTCGTCGCCGACAAGGCCGACCGCGAGGGCAATCTCTATACCGGCCCGAACACAGAGGATACGCCGACCATCATAGAGGCGGCGGCGTTCCGCGGCGGCATCGTAGTCGCGCAGGTCAATGAGATCGTGGACCGCCTGCCGCGGGTCGACGTGCCCGGCGACTGGGTCGATGTCGTGGTGCCGAGCCCAAAGCCCTATCTGATCGATCCGCTGTTCACGCGCGATCCCGCCAAGATCAGGAACGAGAACGTGCTGATGGCGATGATGGCAATCGCCGCGGTCTACGAGCCCTATCAGGTGCAGCGGCTCAATCACGGCATCGGCTATGCGACCGCGGCGATCGAACTGATCCTGCCGACCTTTGCCGCCCGGCGCGGACTGAAGGGCAACATCGCCAGGCATTTCGTGTTGAACCCTCACCCGACCCTGATCCCCGCGATCGAAGCCGGCGTCGTCGACAGCGTTTATTGCTTCGGCTCCGAGTTGGGCATGGAACGCTACGTCTCGAACCGCGCCGATATATTCCCGGTCGGCGCCGACGGTAATCTGCGGTCCAACCGCGCGCTCGCGCAGGTCGCCGGACAATATGCCTGCGACCTCTTCGTCGGCGGCACGTTGCAGATCGACCCGCAGGGCAACAGCTCGACGGCAACAAAGGGCCGGATCACGGGCTTTGGCGGCGCGCCGAATATGGGCGCCGACCCGCGTGGCCGCCGCCACGACAGTCCGACCTGGCTGCGCGCCGGTCAGGAAGCGGGCGAAAGCCTGCGCGGACGCAAGCTTGTGGTGCAGATGGTGCAGACCCATCAGCCGAATGGCGCACCGAGCTTTGTCGAACGGCTGGACGCGTTTGACCTCGCAGCCTCGGCCGGTTTTGCGCTACCGCCGGTCATGATCTATGGCGACGACGTCACCCATGTCGTCACCGAGCGTGGCGTGGCCAACCTTTTGCGCTGCCGGTCACCGCTGCAGCGCGAGGCCGCATTGCGCGCCGTCGCCGGCGACACTGAGTTCGGCAGGCGACCGTCGCCCGAAACAACCGACAGCCTGCGCCGCCGCGGCATCGTGATGTTCCCCTCCGATCTCGGCATCGATGTCGACACCGCAACCCGCGACTGGCTCGCGGCCCAATCCATCGACGACCTCGTGACGGCGTCAGGCGGACTCTACGTGCCGCCGGCGAAATTCCGCCGCGCCATCGTCACTCACACTTGAGAAGGAGATAGCGATGACCACGATCAGCCTGACTTCCGGCGTCCTGTCCAACCCGAAACTGACGCCTCTCGACCGCGCGAAGCAGCTCACAGCAACGCTGCTGGCCGAACGCAGTGAGGCGTCGGGAGCGCTGCTTGCGCGGCAATTGCACGGGGTGCTGCGCGCTCTCGACGCCAGCGATCGACACGGCTTCCAGCGCTATCTCGCCACCGAGTTCCAGCCCGACGGAGCGGCGCTGCGCGCGGCGGCGGAGCGCTATCTCGCCGACGGCACGGCGGAAGCCGCGGCCGCTCTCGCACGGGCCGCCGATCCGCCCCGCCAGGAATTGCTGCGGCGAATCAACATGGCACCCGGGGGCACCGGCGCGCTGATGGCGATGCGCAGTGAAATTGCTTCATGGCTGCGGGGCGAACCGGAACTGAAGCTGCTCGACGCCGACCTCAAGCATCTGTTCGCCTCGTGGTTCAACCGCGGCTTCATCGAGTTGCGGCGCCTCGACTGGCAGACGCCGGCCGCGGTGCTGGAGAAGCTGATCGCCTATGAGGCCGTGCATGAGATCAAGGGCTGGGACGATCTGCGGCGGCGCCTTGCGCCCGACCGCCGCTGCTTCGCATTCTTCCATCCCGCGCTTCCCGGCGAGCCGCTGATCTTCGTCGAAGTCGCACTGGTGCAGGGGTTGGCCACAGCCATGCCGCCGCTGCTCGCACGGGAGACGGATGAAGAGGCCGCACGGGTGCAAGCTGCGCGCGCCGACACCGCGATTTTCTATTCGATCTCCAACTGTCAGGACGGCCTGCGCGGCGTAGCGTTCGGCAATCTCCTGATCAAACAGGTGGTCGAGGAACTCAAGGCAGAGTTTCCGCAGCTGAAGCGTTTTTCCACCCTGTCGCCGGTGCCGGGGTTTCGGCGCTGGCTCGGTCCACGGCTTGCGAATGGAAGCGACCCCGACGCCGCGCTGTTGCCGCAACTCGAGAGCGGCGATTGGTGGAATGACCCGACGCAGAGCGAGAAGCTGCGCGCGCCCTTGCTGCGGCTTTGCGCCCGCTATCTGACGCGGCGGCCATCGATACGCGTCGACCCCGTGGCGCGTTTTCACCTCGGCAATGGCGCGCGGCTCGAACGGATCAATTGGCTCGGCAACAGCGCGCCACGCGGCATCCAGGAATCCTTCGGCATCATGGTGAACTACCTCTACGACCGTGACAGCATCGAGGACAACCACGAAGCCTTCGTGCGCGACGGGACCATCGTGCGTTCGCCCGATGTCGACGCACTGCTCGAAGCTTGAGCCCATGCGGGGCGCTTGCACCAGGGCGACAGAAAGGCGGTGAACGGCGACACGACATCGAAATCCCAGGCGTCCGGCGCCGCTCTGCGCCGCTCACGCCATGCAACCAGACATTCCCACCTATGCTTGCCCACCTATCCTTGAAGGAAGAGATATCATGATGATGAACAGACGCACTTTTTCCGCCGCCCTCGTCACCAGTGCCGCAGCCTCGCTGATCTCCACACGTGGCATGGCCGCAAATTCAACTCCGGTGAAGGCCGGCAACGTCGTGCTTGTGCACGGGCTGTTCGCCGACGGCTCGTGCTGGTCCGAAGTGATAGCGCGATTGCAGGCGGCGGGGCTCAACGCCACGGCCGTGCAAAATCCGCTGACGACGCTGCCTGAGGCGGTGGCTTCGGCCGAGCGTGTGCTGGCGCGGCAGGATGGCCCGACGGTGCTGGTGGGTCATTCCTTCTCCGGGATGATCGTCACGGAGGCCGGCGTGCATCCGAATGTCTCCGCGCTCGTCTATGTGGCGGCGCGCGCGCCGGATGCGGGCGAGGACTACACGGCGCTGGCGAAAACATATCCGACGCCGCCTGCGACGGCCGGGATCGTGTTCGACGGCGACGAAGGACGCCTTTCCGAGAAGGCTTTCCTTCGCGATTTTGCCGGCGACCTGCCGGAAGCGAAGGCCAGGGTGCTCTACGCCGTGCAGGAGCCGTTCCAAAAGACTCTGCTCACCGGCAAGACCACGCACGCGGCCTGGCGATCGAAGCCGAGCTATTATGCGGTATCAACGGAAGACCGCACGATCAATCCGGACCTCGAGCGCTTCATGGCCAAGCGGATGGGCGCCAAGACCATCGAGGTGAAGGCCAGCCATCTCTCGCTGATCTCCCATCCCGACGAAATCACGCGGCTGATCCTCGAAGCCGCGGGACAGCAAGCCTGACGAACCCAGCACACGCACAGCACGAAAGGAACAAGAAGCCATGAAACGCTTTGGATCTGCCGCCTGGAATGGCGGCCTGCGTGAAGGCAAGGGCTCGGTCTCGACCGAGAGCCGCGCGCTGGAAACCTGTCCCTACACGTTCTTCAGCCGCTACGGTGAAAAGCCGGGCACCAATCCGGAGGAGCTGCTTGGGGCGGCTCACGCCGCCTGTTTCACCATGTCGTTCGTCAGACTACTCGGCATGGCGAACTTCGTGCCGGAGCAAGTCGACAGCAAATCGGAAGTCGTCATCGAAAAGGACGGCGATGGCTTTTCCATCACCTCGGTCCATCTCACCGTCACCGCGAAGATACGGGGCATCGACCAGGCCGCGTTCCAGTCAATCGCCGCAAAGGCAAAGGCCGGTTGCCCTGTCTCCAAACTGATGCAGGTCGAGATTGGCTTCAGAGCCACTCTCCTCTCGTGAGTCTGCGCTGAAGGGGTGCGCAGGGTGGATCGCCGCGCTGCGCGCCTCTTGTTAGAGCGGGATGAGATTGGGCTTGGTCATATCCGGCATTGGTGAAGTAGTTTTCCCACTCAGCGGAGGTGACTGTGTCGAGGATCGGCAGGATGGCGGCCAAGGCGTGCGCGCGCACTCAGCGCATCAACGCAACTGGTACATCCTAAACCGTGGAGACTGGAGATGCCGTTTGTAACCTTCACCGTCCGGCGCGGCCTCAGCGCCGCCGACAAGTCCCGCTTATCGGAGGCAATGTTGGAAGCCCAGGTGACCGCCGGCTATCACCGGGCCGACCGCTTTCACCGCTTTCTCGAGGTCGACCAGGATGACCTTCTGGTAGATCCCCGCTTCCCCGACTACGCAACGGACAGAACCGATCGGTTCATGGTCGTGGAGGTCGTCATCTCCAGCGGGAGGCCGACAGGAACCGCCGCCACCATTGCGGACGAAGCGGTCAGACTGCTCGGCGAGCGCCTACACCTCGCGCCTCAGGACATCCTGTTCGTCTTCCACGAGGTGGATCCGAACCTCCCACGCTTTCCTGCTGCGTTGATCAGGCGAGAGCCGACCGCGGATGCCTAAGCCGCGCCTCGGCGCGGTCCCGTTGGGTTCCAATTCGTCCTACGTGCTGCTCTATCTCAACGGTGAGCGAGAACAGTGATCCGCGGCCGCAACTGTCGAGCAAGCGGCTCCTTTGGCGCCATGGCTCAGATCGGCCCTACCGACCAAGCGAAGGCCGATATCGATAGGTAGACACTCTCGAGCAGCAATTTGCGCGAAATCGTCGCGCGACAAACGTGCAACTGTCGGAGCACCAAAGGCAGCAGTAGAGTTGACCGAAATGATGTCAGCACCACCGGACGTCAGCGCGTTGCAGGAGCGGTGCACCAGTTGCTGTGCGACAAGTGCAACAGGGAGAACTCTGATGCGCCATTCCTTTCCAAAAATCTGCTTCAGCGCTGCCGCCGTGCTTGCCGCGGGTGCGGCCAATGCGAACGAGGAACTGATCAAGATGTCGCAAAACCCGAAAGACTGGGTGATGCCGACGGGTAACTACGCGAACCATCGCTATTCGCAGCTCAACCAGATCACCTCGGAGAATGCCGCCAAGTTGCACGTCACCTGGACGTTTTCTACCGGCGTTCTGCGCGGACACGAAGGCGGCCCATTAGTGATCGGCAATGTCATGTATGTCCACGGTCCGTTTCCGAATCCCGTCTTTGCTCTTGATCTGAATGACGACGGCAAGATCCTTTGGAAATACGATCCCAAGCAGGATCCCAATGTGATCCCCGTCATGTGCTGCGATACAGTCAATCGCGGCTTGGCCTACGGCGACGGCAAGGTCTTCCTGCATCAAGCTGACACGACGCTGGCCGCTCTCGATGCCAAGACCGGCAAGGCGCTCTGGTCCGCCAAGAACGGCGATCCGTCGAAGGGCGAGACCGGGACGTCGGCTCCAATGGTGATCAAGGACAAGGTGTTCGTCGGCATCTCCGGTGGCGAGTTTGCGGTTCGCGGTTCGATGACGGCGTACGACATGAAAACCGGCAAGCAGGCATGGCGCGCATATTCGATCGGTCCGGACAATGAAATGCTGATTGATCCGCAGAAGACGACGGAACTCGGCAAGCCGGTCGGCAGTGACTCGAGCCTCAAGACCTGGCAAGGCGACCAGTGGAAGCTTGGCGGGTCTACGACTTGGGGATGGTACTCCTACGATCCCGAGCTCAACCTGGTCTATTACGGCTCCGCCAATCCCGGAACCTGGAATCCGAGCCAGCGGCCGGGCGACAACAAATGGTCGATGACCATCTTCGCGCGTGATGTCGATGCTGGAATCGCCAGATGGGTGTACCAGATGACGCCACACGACGAATGGGACTACGACGGCGTCAATGAAATGATCCTGGTCGACCAGACCATCGGCGGGACGCCGCGGAAGCTCCTCGTTCACTTCGATCGAAATGGCTTCGCTTACACACTCGATCGAACCAACGGCGAGCTCATCGTCGCTGAAAAGTACGATCCAGCGGTCAACTGGGCCACCAACGTCGATATGGATAAAGCCTCGCAGACATATGGTCGTCCCATCGTCGACCCGAAGTATTCTACCCGGCGAGAGGATGCCAATGTGAAGGGGATCTGCCCGGCTGCGCTTGGAACCAAGGATCAACAGCCTGCCGCATTCTCACCTGGTACTGGCCTGTTCTACGTGCCGACCAACCACGTCTGCATGGACTACGAGCCGTTCAAGGTGAACTACACGGCTGGGCAGCCTTATGTTGGGGCAACCTTGTCGATGTACCCGCCTCCTGGCGAGAGCCACATGGGCAACTTCATTGCCTGGGACGCCCGCACCGGCAAGATCGTCTGGTCGACGAAAGAGCAATTCTCGGTTTGGTCGGGTGCGTTAGCAACCGCCGGCAACGTTGTGTTCTACGGAACGCTCGAGGGTTACCTTAAGGCTGCCGATGCCAAGACCGGCAAGGAACTCTTCAAGTTCAAAACACCTTCCGGCATCATCGGAAACATGACGACTTACGAGCATAACGGGAAGCAGTACATTGCCGTGCTGTCCGGAGTGGGCGGTTGGGCCGGCATTGGCCTGGCTGCCGGCTTGACGGAGCCCACCGCTGGATTGGGCGCCGTCGGAGGCTATGCCGGCTTGCACGATTTCACAGCGCTGGGTGGCCAGCTCACTGTGTTCTCGCTACCCGACAGCTAACGCAACTCGAAGGGACTCTTGGCGTGTTGCTGGACGTGACACGTTGTAGCAACGTACGCCGGCCGCGCGATATAGCTGCCGGCCACGCCAGCGGTCCGATAGGCGGGCCAAATGGAATGATCGCGCCACGGCCGACCAACAGACCGGTCGTGAGCGGCAAAGAAAGGATGCCCTGGCCGCGTATCTGTGGGATCAAACCTCGGTCACAAATTTGCGGGCTGTAGGGGCGGCGATCGAATATTGATGTGGGAGAGGGCATCTTAATAACGCTGCTGCCGCTGTGACCTTTGGCCAAGGGAAACAAAATGGTTGCTCCTTATGCAAACTGGATAACGCGAATGGCTCCTTGGCTGGAACCCTTCGGCATACTGGCGCTGTTGAGCGTGCTGATTGCGGCCCCCGCATTCTTGATGATCCGCGTGCTGGAGCCCGGACTTGTCCTGCCTGCGCTCAGCATTCTGCTTTTCGGGGAAGCAGCGATCGCCGCCATCGTGGCCCGCTCAATCCACGTTCACAGAAATTCGGATAATCTAACGGTATGGAATATTGCCGGCGCATTCGCCATGATGGGTTGCGCAGCAGCGATTTTTAGCGAACCGGATCAAGTGGCGCTTTTTTTCGAACAACCGGTCGAACAACATCTGGATACGCCGCCATAGGAGACAGTCACCAGGCCGGGCCCCTCTGGCAGCCAGCAGGCTGCGATGTCGGACTGGAGTTAAGTTGGAGTGGCCCCGTTTTGATATTGCGGCACGGGATTTCCGGCACGTATCAGGGGCCATTCTCCCGGCAAGAAGGGGGCGTGACCCGTGTTTGAATTTCTCGGCACAGATGCCCTGACCGCACTTTTACAGGTCGTTCTGATCGACCTTGTGCTCGCTGGCGACAACGCCATTGTCATCAGCCTTGCTGCCGCGGGCCTGCCTGAGGCGCAACGAGGCAAGGCGATTCTGATCGGCATCGTCGCCGCGACGATGCTGCGCATTCTGTTCGCCGGGTTGGCGACGCAAATTCTGCAGATCGTCGGCCTCCTGTTCGCGGGCGGGATTCTGTTGTTGTGGGTATGCTGGAAAATGTGGCGAGAGCTGCGCGCCTCCTCAGCAGAGCCGATCAAAGCGATGGAGGCTGCCGGAGCAGTTGCAGGAACAAATCCCGAAGGCAGGCCCCGGAAAACGCTCGTCCAAGCGACCTCGCAGATCATCGTGGCTGACGTTTCCATGTCGCTCGACAACGTCTTGGCCGTCGCAGGGGCGGCACGCGAGCATCCAGTGGTTCTGATTTTCGGCCTGATACTTTCGGTCGCAATGATGGGTGCGGCCGCTTCCTTCATTGCGCGCCTTCTGCAAGATCATCGCTGGATTGCTTACGCCGGACTAATCGTCATTCTCTACGTCGCCGTCGACATGACCTATCGCGGAACCCTGGATATCATGAAGGTTGCGTCAATATGACATGACGCACTGCCGCGTCGTTTCTTCCTGATGCGATCCATCAGAGCGTCAATTGCCGTAAGGATAAGTCGGCAGCCATAGCGTCATGCCGGGCCAGAGATACATGAATACCATGCAGACGATGACGATCAGCATGGAGCTCGTAGCTCGTAGGGCGGATTGGAGCCGACCCCGTCCGCCGAAGCTCAACGAGCGAAGGCGGAAAGCGTAATCCGCCGTTCGGTTGGCTCTGATCGGCGGATTCCACCCAGACCTGGCGCAGCCTCCGGCATGACGGAGGGTTTGACCATGATGTACGAATACTGCCCGACGGGCAAATCAGTGATTTTCTGTCAAGTCCACTTCCAGAAAATATTCCTCTTGTCGCGTCGGGCAAATCAGTGGTGTTTCTCCGCCCGTCTCACCCGAGAAGAGGGGCGTGTCGCGATCTTCACGAAACGCGGGTTGAGATGCGGTGGACGCGGATGTGCCTTTGACGAACGGCACTGAGGCGGACGGCGAAGGCGTGTGGTCCTGACGCCCCGATGCTGGCGTCAAGTTCCCGGGAAGCAGGCTTCTCGGGGGCGACGGTGGCAAGAAAGCCCGTTCGCCGGGGAGAGCGCGCTATAAGCCGTAAAACCATTGCGCAGGGAAGGCCGGATGCCTCCGCTGAACCTGTATGCTCGTGTGCGTGTTCTTGTGCACATTTTGCACACGAGACCGCGGGTGCAGCGCGCACCCGGCTTTCCCTGCGCCCTCTGTTTTCGAGGAGGGCGGGAAGTTTAAAGGAAAACCTCGCGCAAATCATGCGGCGAGATCGCGAATTTGTGTTTGTAAGCAACAGTGCCGCTAGTTCGTGGCCTGGATTACCGGGCAGCCACTCAACGCAAGACAGTATCCCGCCACGGCCGCTCCACTACGCGAAATGGGATAATATCAAGCCAGGATCAGGCGGCGCCAAGACCGCAAAACCTTCGGAGGAGACTTTGCCGGTTCGCCATTACGACTGGATCGCCCATTTCGGCCGCCGGACGCCGGACAAGATCGCGGCTGTCGATCTCGCCAGCCAGCGCCGTCTCACCTACGCGCAATTCGATGCGCGGATTTCGCGGCTGGCCACCCATTTGCGCGACGGGCTGAAAGTCGTGCGCGGCGACCGGGTCGCGGTGCTGGCGCTGAACACGACGGATACGCTGGAAGTGCAGTTCGCCTGCGGCCGCATCGGCGCGGTGTTCCTGCCGCTCAACACCCGCCTCACCGTGCCCGAGCTACAGTTCATCGTCGGCGATGCGTCGCCGAAGGTGATGATCCACGACGGCGATCTGGCCGAGATCGCGCTGACGGTCGCGAAACTCTGCAATGTTTCCTCGGTGCTGCTGCTCGGGCCCGGCTGTTCCTATGAAGCGGCGATCGCATCGGCACAGCCGCTCGATAAGGCCTGCGACGTCACGCTCGATGACATCTCGACCATCATGTACACCTCGGGCACCACGGGCCGGCCGAAGGGCGCGATCATCACCCACGGCATGACGTTCTGGAATTGCGTCAATCTCGGCGGCCCCGCTTACATCTCGCCGTCGTCGGTGCTGCTGACCGTGCTGCCGCTGTTCCACACCGGCGGGCTCAATTGCTACACCAATCCGGTGCTGCATGCCGGCGGCACGGTGCTGATCATGCGCGCGTTCGATCCGGGCGCGGCGCTGCAATTGATCAGCGATCCCGCGCAGGGCATCAACGTGTTCTTCGGCGTGCCCGCGATCTACCAGTTCATGGCGCAGCATCCGGCTTTTGCGACCTCCGACTTCAGCCAGCTGGTGATCGGTGGCGTCGGCGGCGCGCCGATGCCGGTGCCGCTCTTGAAAACATGGGAAGCGCGCGGCGTCGCGCTGCAGCAGGGTTACGGCATGACCGAGACCTCGCCGGCGGTGCTGACGCTCGACCGAGAGGATGCCGTGCGCAAGGCCGGCTCATCCGGCAAGCCGGTGCTGCACACGGAAGTGCGGATCGTTCGCCCCGACGGGACCGACGCCGCGGTCGGCGAGCTCGGCGAACTCTGGGTCAAGGGGCCTAACATCACACCGGGCTATTGGAACAGGCCGGACGCCAATTCGTCTTCGTTCACCGACGGCTGGCTGCACACCGGCGATGCGACGCGGATCGACGAGGAAGGATTCTACTATATCGTCGACCGCTGGAAGGACATGTACATTTCCGGCGGCGAGAACGTCTATCCGGCAGAGGTCGAGAGCGTGCTGCATCAGCTACCGGCCATCGCCGAAGCCGCCGTGATCGGCATCCCCAACGAGCAATGGGGCGAAGTCGGCATGGCGATCGTGGCGGTCAAGCCCGGCCATACGCTTGCCCCTGACGAAATTCATGCGCATTGTGCGGCCAATCTGGCGCGGTTCAAGTGCCCGCGCCTGATCGAATTCGTCGACGCGCTGCCGCGCAACGCGACCGGGAAGATTCACAAACCGACTTTACGAAAGACGTTCAGTACGCCGAAAGCCACCGATAGCAACGCCGCTGCCTCGTAACCGCCTGCCGGGACCGGTTACGATCTTTTTAAAACTGTCCCCAACCAAAAGAAACCGAGGAACACGCTTTCATGAACAATAAGAAATTGTCGCTGCTCGCCGCCGCAGCAGCCCTCGCCCTGCTCTCCACCCAGGTCTTCTCTACCCAAGCCCTGGCCCAGAAGAAATACGACACCGGCGCCTCCGACACCGAGATCAAGATCGGCAACGTCGAGGCCTATTCGGGACCTGCTTCCGCCTACGGCGTCATCGGCAAGACCGAGGAAGCCTATTTCAAGATGGTCAATGATGCCGGCGGCATCAACGGCCGCAAGATCAACTGGATCTCCTACGACGACGGCTACAGCCCGCCGAAGACGGTCGAGCAGATCCGCAAGCTGATCGAGAGCGACGAGGTATTTCTGGTGTTCAACGCGCTGGGCACGCCGACCCAGACCGCGGTCCAGAAATATCACAATGCCAAGAAGGTGCCGCAGCTGTTCCTCGCTACCGGCGCCAGCAAGTGGAACGACCCGAAGGATTTTCCCTGGACCATGGGCTTTCAGCCGAGCTACCGCGTCGAAGCCCGGATCTTTGCGAAATACATCCTGAAGAACAAGCCCGACGCAAAGGTCGCGGTGTTCTATGCCAATGACGATTTCGGCAAGGATTACGTCGCCGGCCTGAAGGAAGTGTTCGGCGACAAGGCCTCCTCGATCCTGATCGCGGAAGAGAGCTACGAGACCACCGAGCCCTCGATCGATTCCCACATCGTCAAGCTGAAGGGCACCGGCGCCGACGTGTTCGTCAACATCTCGACGCCGAAATTCGCAGCCCAAGCGATCAAGAAGATCGCGGAGCTGGAATGGAAGCCGATGGAGGTCATGACCGACGTTTCGATTTCGATCGGCGCGGTGATGAAGCCGGCCGGTCTCGACGCGTCCGAAGGCGTGCTGTCGGCCGGCTACCTCAAGGACGCCTCCGATCCGCAGTGGAAAGACGATGAAGGCATGAAGAAGTTCATGGCGTTCGTCGACAAGTACATGCCGGGCGCCAACATCTCCGACGCCAATCTGGTCTATGGCTACGCCGCGGCGCAGACCATGGCGCAGGTACTGAAGCAGTCCGGCGATAATCTGACCCGGGAAAACGTCATGAAGCAGGCCGCCAGCCTGAAGGATTTTGCGCCGGATACCCTGATCCCTGGCATCAAGGTCAACACGTCAGCCAATGACTTCGCTCCGATCGAACAGCTCAAGATGATGCGGTTCAAGAACGGCCAGTGGGAATTGTTCGGCGACATCATCAGCGCCGAGACGGGCGGTTAAAAAGAATGGCGCCGATGTCGAACGTTAGATATCGGCGCCTGTTCTACGCGGGCAGCAGTGGAGCAATCGCCAGTTCACCGCTGATCGCGCGGTCGATCGAATCGATCAACCCCTGCGTCTCGACGAATTTGTTACGCGCGCGCTCCGCCTTGTCGCGGTCGAACGGCGCAGCAAGCACCTTGGCATGCCCATCGCGCTCTTCCACCATTCGATCCCGCGCCTTTTTCAGGGTGTCCAGCCGTTCAGTCATTTCCGGCCTCCTTTGGGCTGATGATTTCAGACGCATCGCAAACAAAAAGCCCGCCGGTTCATCACCAGCGGGCCTTGGTATTCAAAAGCCGATCAGAGGATCCCAGTACATCCGTGGAAATCCCAAATCGACGATTTTAGCTCACGCGAAGGTTCTCGGCGCTGGTCTTGCCGCGCATAGAATCGGTCTTCGCTTCGAACGAGAGCTTCTGGCCCTCATTGAGCGAGCTCAGACCAGCGCGTTCGACGGCACTGATGTGAACGAAAACGTCATTTCCGCCGTCGTCGGGCTGAATGAAGCCGAAGCCTTTGGTCGCGTTGAACCACTTAACTGTTCCGGTAGCCATGTAACTATCTCCAAGATGCGCAGATGCGCTTTGCCCGCACGACCTCCGCGCAGGTTCCATCCGATTTTTAACGATGTCTTGGGGAAAGGAGCCGGTTTCGGCGCGGTCAACAAGGCAGAGCGGTAATTCGAATGCGGCTGATATAGACCCTTTCACGGAAAATACAAGCCCTGCAGCAGAGGTCGCTTCTAGCCCGGTAAAAACATGGCAAACGGCTCGTCGGTGGTACGGCGCAAATGCTGGCGATAAAGGACGTAATTGGCATCGTTTGGTGAGATTCGGCCCAGGGCAAAGCGAAGCAATCCATTCGCCGCGACAAGAAATAATGGATTGCTTCGTCGCTGACGCTCCTCGCAATGACGGGAGTACCAATTCAAATGCGCCGCTTCGCCGCTCCTCTCCTGCTCGCACTCGGCGGCCTCATTCTGTTCGGCCAGGGCGCCTACATCCACGCCAAGGCGCGGCTGGCGCAGGTGCTGCTCGAACGCGCCTTCAACGAAACCATCGCCACCGGCCATCCGACAAAACCATGGTCATGGGCGGACACCTGGCCGGTCGCGCGCATCGAGGTGAAGCGGATCCATGCCAGCGCCATTGTGCTGGCCGGAAGCAGCGGCCAGGCGCTGGCCTTTGGTCCCGGCCATCTCGAACGGACGCCCGATGCCGGCGAGCGCGGTGTCGCCGTCTACTCCGCGCACCGCGATACGTATTTCTCTTTCCTCAGGGATGTCGCCATCGGCGACGAGATCGACATTACGCGAAGCGATGGCCGCAAAGTCCGTTATCGGGCCGATGCCACCTCGGTGGTGCGTTTCGACGCCTCGGGAATCGATCCCATGACGGGTGGATATGAACTGGTACTATCGACTTGCTGGCCGTTCGATGCGCTGACGTCGGGGCGGGATCGCTATCTGCTTCATGCCACCATGATCGAGCCATAATCGCCCAAAACAGCGCTACCGGGATGCGCCGAAATGCACGTCACACCCTTGCCACGCGGTGGAAGACCAATAGCTGAACAGATGATGGGAAGCGCGAGAACCATTTTAGGCTGAACCAAAATCATGGATTCCGCGATGCACTATCTGCCGCTGACCCCAGGGTTGTTTTCGATCCTGATCCTCCTGTTTGCGGGGCTGATCATCCTGATCCAGCTTCGCATACTCAGATATGCGTATATGCGGCTGGGTGTTGGGCCGGGGGCTGCCCTGCTCCTGCTGTTCGGCTCGCTGATCGGCAGCTATTTCAACATCCCGATTACGGTCCTGCCCGGACCGCCCGTGAGATCCGGGCAGATCGTTGAATTCTTTGGCATGCGCTATGTCGTACCTGTGGCTGTCTCATGGCCGGGCACGGTTCTTGCGGTGAATGTCGGCGGTGCGGTTATCCCGACATTGATGTCCACCTACCTCGTCATTCGGTATCAGCTCTGGCTCAAGGCGACGCTGACCACCGTTGCCATTGCTCTGGTGATTCATGCGATGGCGACGCCCGTGCCCGGAATTGGCATTGCCGTCCCGGTTTTCGCGCCTGTCTTGGCCACGGCAATCCTTGCTTTCATCCTGTCTCGCGAATACGCGCCGCCGCTCGCCTACATCGGCGGCTCGATGGGGACATTGATCGGCGCTGATCTGCTCAATCTCGATAAGATCGGCGGCATCGGCGCGCCAATCGCCTCGATCGGCGGCGCCGGGACATTCGATGGAATATTCCTCACCGGAATCCTCGCGGTCCTGCTCGCCGGTATCGCCTCTCCTTCGCGTCCGCGACCCGCCTGGTAGCAGCGGACCTCGCGGCGGCCCGTCACGTTCCGCGCGCCGGGATATCGTGCGCAAAAACAATGGTCTGCATCCACCTCACGCGAGTTGCCACCCTGCTCAAGTCTCAATAAAAAGAATGAAAAATCATGGCCGGTGGCGACTGCGCTCGATCGTCACGGCCGAAGGAAACAACGGGTTAGGGTAAAAGCTCCATGGAAGCTCCGGCACGCACCGCGTCTCATTCGGCCGAAAAATGGTCGCCTTCGTCCGACGCCAGCGACATCGTCAAACGCATCCATGCGATGCTGCACCCGCGCAACATCGTGCTGGTCGGTGCAACCGACAAGCCCGGCAACTATGCCGAGCGCATCTGGAACAATCTGATCAAATATCAATACGGGGGCGGCCTCTATCCCGTTAACGCCAAGCGCGAAACGATCTGGGGCGTGCCCTGCTACAAGGATTTCGCCAGCCTGCCGGACAAGCCCGATCACGTGCTGGTGCTGGTGCCGGCGCGCTTCGCCGTGCAGGTGATCCGCGACGCCGCGGCCGCGGGCGCCCGCTCCGCCACCATCGTCACCTCGGGTTTCAGCGAATTGCAGGATGAGGAAAGCCAGCGGCTGGCGGTCGAATTGCAGCGGGCGGTGCGCGAGACCGGCCTTGCCGTGACCGGTCCGAACTGCCTCGGCAATTTGAGCGCGGGGGAAAAGCTGTTCACCAATATCGACGACCGCATCGTCACCATGGAAGCGGGGCCGGTGGCGATCGCCGGACAATCCGGCGCGATCGTGATGGCGATTCGCCAGGCGCTGGAGGATCGGGGCGTCGGCGTCGGCTATATGGTCACGACCGGCAACGAGACCGGGCTGGAGACGCCGGACCTGATGGCCTATTTCGCGGCCGATCCCTCCGTCCGCGTCATCGTGGTCTATCTCGAGGGCGTGCGGAACACGAAGGTGTTTCGGGAGGCCTGCAAGGCCGCGCGGGCGGCGGGCAAACCCGTCATCGCACTGAAACTCGGCACCTCCGAGGGCGGCCGCGCTGCAGCGATGGCGCATACGGGCGCGCTCGCCGGCTCGATCGAAACGTTTGACGCGATCTCGACGCGCGAAGGCGTGGTCCGCGTCCGCGGCCTGGATGAGCTGATCGAGACCACCGAATGTTTCGTTCACGCCGATCCGCCAAAGAGCAACCGCCTCGCCGCGGTGTCGCTGTCGGGCGGCAAGCGCGGCCTTCTGATCGACGCCTTCCATTCGGCCGGCCTGAACTTTGCGCCGCTGAGCGCCAGCGCCACCGAAAAGCTGGCGAAGATGCTGGGCCCCGGCAGCATCGTCGGCAATCCGCTCGACGCCGGCTTTGCCGCCGTCGTCGATCCCTCCGTCTACATGCAGTCGATCAAGGTCATGATCGACGATCCCGACACCGACATCGTCATCATCGACGCGGAATTGCCGAAGGCGCCGCATGCACTGCGCGAACGCAATTTGCGCATCGTCAACGACATGGCCGGCGCGGCCTCCAAGCCCGTGGTTTACATCAGCACGATGTCGATCGGCTTCACCGAATTCACCAAGGGCTTGCGCAAGTCGCTGCCGAATATCGCGGTCATGCAGGGGCTCGATCGCGCGGTGGGCGCGATCAAGTCGCTGATCGACTATGCCTCGCTGCGCAAGGTAGTACCGGAGATCGCGTCGAGTTCGAATGCTCCCGCGCGGGCCATGCTGGAGAAGATGCTCAAGAGCGCCAATGGCGCGGCGGCGCTCGACGAGGTCGCCTCGAAAAAGCTGCTCAAGGCTTATGGCATTCCGGTTTCAAAGGAAGAGATCGCGCAGACCGCCGCGGAAGCGGTAAAGATCGCCAAGAAAATCGGCTTTCCCGTGGTGGCAAAAGTCGTCAGCGCCGAGATCCTGCACAAATCGGACATCGGCGGCGTGGTGCTGAACATCAACAGCGCGGCTGAAGTGAAGAAGGCGTTCAACGACATCACGACGCGGGTGAAAAAACTCAAGAACAAGCCGAAACTCGAAGGCATCCTGATCGCGCAGCAGGTCAAGGCCGATCTCGAACTCGTGGTCGGCGCCTCGCTCGATGCCGAAATGGGCCCAGTGGTGCTGTTCGGCACCGGCGGCGTCGATATCGAGCTGATGAAGGATGTTGCACTGGCAGGCGCACCGCTCGACGCTGACGAGGCGAAACAACTGATCCACAAGACCAAGGCCGGCGTGAAGATCAAGGGATATCGCGGCAAGCCGGCGCTGCACGAGGCGTCCGCCATCAAGGCTCTGGTCGGCCTCTCCAACCTGATGGCCGACGCGGGAAACCGGATTGCGTCGATCGACGTCAATCCGTTCCTGATCAACAGCAAGCTCGGTGTCGCCGTGGATGGGTTGATCGTGTTGAATAACGCCGCGGCGAACAAGGCGGCGGGGCATTAGGGTTATCTCGTCATGCGCGGGCTTGACCCGCGCATCCATCCAAAATGACTCCTTCGAAGAGGATGGATTGCCGGGTCAAGCCCGGCAATGACGGTCGATAAGTCTCACAACCCCGCACCCCACTGCCGCGCGGTCTGCAAAATCCAGTCGCGGTACAGCGTCAGCGGCGTGACCCCCGTCATGCCGCCGCAACCGGCTGAGCCGTTCGGCCCGGTCGACCAGCTGATGACCCCGATGATGGCAGGGCCGGCCTGCTTGTCCTCGAACACCGGTCCGCCGGAATCGCCGGTGCAGGCGCCCATCCCGTCGCGCAGGCCCTGCCCCACCGGATCGACCAGGCGAATCTGCAGTGTTCCCGGCTTGCCGGTCGCGACAAGCCCCGCCACGCGGATGGTGCCGCCGCTCTTGCCGTCGCCGCGAACCGTCACGCCGATGCCGGCGATCGTAAAGCGGCCGCCGACCATGATGGGAATGTTGGGCATGCCGAGCGCGGACGGCGTCTTCCCTTTGGCGGGTTCAGGCAGTTGCAGCAGCGCAACGTCGGCAGTGGCGCGATGCGCCAGCATCGCCTGGATGTTGAAGGCGGGGTGAACCACGACGGTCCTGACGTCCTGCAATTGCGGCGGCTTGTCCGCGGCATATTCGACGATCTTGTAATCGGCGCCGGGCTGCACGCAATGCGCCGCCGTCAGCACCAGTTTCGGCGCGATGAGCGCACCGGTGCAGAAATTGCCGCGTGAGCCGACGATGGTGACGACGGAGCGGCCGACGCCCTCGGCCGACGGCGCGCCGCCGCCGACGATGGCGTGGACAGGTGCGGCAACCAGCAGCAGGCCCGCCATCACTGGAATCGAGAATTTCATCGCGCAGAAATAGCCGTTGCGACAGGCGTCGCCAAGCCGCGGTTCAGACTGGTCCCGATCAGCATTCCGTGTTAGCCGCTCCCGGGCGCGTACAGGCCATGGGTGGGTAAGCATGATCGAAGCGGTGATCTGGGATTTCGGCGGCGTGTTGACGACCTCGCCATTCGAGGCGTTTGCGCGGTTCGAGAGCGAGCGCGGACTGCCCGCCGACATCATCCGCCGCACCAATGCCGCCAATCATCTGGAAAATGCCTGGGCCAAGTTCGAGCGCGCCGAGGTCGACATCGAGGCGTTCGACAAATTGTTCGCAACCGAATCGCGGGCGCTGGGCGCGGAAGTTCGCGGCAAGGATGTGTTGCCGCTGCTGTCGGGCGACCTACGGCCCGAAATGGTCGAGGCGCTCAAGCGCGTGAAAGCCAAATTCAAGACCGGCTGCATCACCAACAATCTTCCCGCCAATGCCATCGGCAGCCGGAGCGGTCGGTCGCTTTACGTCGCCGAAGTCATGGTGCTGTTCGATCATGTGATTGAATCCGCAAAAATCGGTCTGCGAAAGCCCGACCCGCGCATCTATCAGATGATGGTCGAGACGCTGGAGGTGAATCCGAAAAATTGCGTCTATCTCGACGATCTCGGCGTCAATCTGAAGCCGGCACGCGATATGGGCATGACCACGATCAAGGTGCTCAACGCCGCGCAGGCCATCGGCGAGCTCGAGGCCGCGACCGGGCTGGTGCTGACATAAGTTTGGTTCCACGCGGGCATTCACGGCCCATTCAGACAGCAAGCCTAAATCCATCAGGAGGATGCCATGAAACTTCCCGTCATCGCCATTGTTTCGGCCGGCTCGATTGTGTTTTCGGTCGCGGCATTTGCACAGTCTGCACCGGCTCCTGCGCCGGCTGCTCCGGTACAAGCCAATCCCGCAGCCGCGGTGCCGGTACCCAGCGGGAAACGATTGGCGTGCCAAACCGCGTCCCAGGCCCTGAAAGGGCAGGACCGGCAGGACCAGGTCCAGCTCTGCATGGCGCAGGCACGTCTCGACTGCCTCAAGCAGGCGATCGACCAGAAGATCGTCGGCCCGCAGCGCAAGGATTTCATGCAGACCTGCGCGAACTAACGGGTCGATTTTCCAACAGCCGCTTCCCCCCGCCCGACAAGCGCACCGGGCCGGTATTGCGCTCTGCGGAAAATGCCGGAACCTGTCGCTTCGACAGCTGAAACTTGGCTTGTTCTTTGCCGGGAACGCAGGCAGAACATAGCTGAATTCTGCAACATCCGGAGTTGAACTCGTGGCTGAACATCGGCCTTCGGCCTCGATCGAGGCAGTGGAAAGCGGCCTCGCGGCGCAAGGCTACATTGCGAGCCGGCAGATCGCGACCGCGGTGTATCTCGCGCAGCAGATCGAAAAACCGATCCTGGTCGAAGGCCCCGCAGGCGTCGGCAAGACCGAGCTTGCAAAAGCGATCGCGGCCTGGCGCGGGCTGAAGATGATCCGCCTGCAATGCTATGAGGGACTGGACGAGGCCAAGGCGCTGTACGAGTGGAAATACGCCAAGCAGCTTTTGTATACCCAGATCCTGAAGGACAAGCTTGGCGAAGTGCTCGGCGGTGCCGCGACGCTGCATGCCGCGCTGGATCAGCTGCACGATTTCGGCGACGTGTTCTTCTCCAAGGAATTCGTGGAACCGCGGCCGCTGCTGCAGGCACTGGAACAGCCCGCGGGCTGCGTGCTTTTGATCGACGAGATCGACAAGTCGGATGCCGAGTTCGAATCGCTGCTGCTGGAGATCCTCAGCGATTTCCAGGTCACCATTCCCGAACTTGGAACGGTTGTCGCCGTCGCACCGCCGACCGTGATCCTGACCTCGAACAGCGAGCGCGACCTCGGCGACGCGCTGAAGCGGCGCTGCCTCCACCTTCACATCGGTTTCCCCGAGCAGAAGCTCGAGGAGCGCATCGTCGAAAGCCGCGTTCCCGGCATTTCCCAGACGCTGCGCAAGCAGATGGTCGGATTCATCCACGAGATCCGCACGCTGGACCTGAAGAAGCTGCCGTCGGTGAGCGAGACCATCGACTGGGCGCGCGTGCTGGTGCTGCTGCAGGCGACCGAACTTGGCCACGAGATGGTCAAGGACACGCTCAACGTGCTCTTGAAATATGAGGCGGACATCGAGGCCGCACAGCCTCAGGTCGGCACGTTCATCGCCAAGGCCTCGCGCCAGGGCGTCTTCGGGTAGCAGAGGATGAGAGAGAACCTGCATCGCTTCTTTCGTGCGGCGCGGGGGGCGGGCGTACGGCTCTCGCCGGCCGAAAGCATCGATGCGATGCGGGCGGTGGCGAAAGTCGGCTTTTCGGATCGAGCGATTCTGCGCGATACCTTTCTGCTGACGCTCGCCAAGACCCAGGACGAGAAGAAGGCGTTGGGCGATTGCTTCGACCTGTTCTTCGATCAGCCGGAGCCGTCGCAGGCCGCGCCCGACGACGGCGATGCAGACGATTCGGAATCCGGCACTGAAACGACTGAATCCGGTTCGGACAGCGCCGGCGGCGGCGATGAGGCACAGGATCTCGGCCCGCTCGCGCAGATGCTGCTGTCGCAGGATCGCAACGAGATGGCCGCCGCGATCGCAAACGCATCGAGCGCGGCCTCCTTGTCCGACATCCGCTACTTCACCCAGCGCGGGATATTTTCGGGCCGCATCCTCGATGCGATGGGCATCCAGCGGCTTCGCGACGACCTCGATGATCTGACCGCGACAAACCCGGCCCTGGCAGAACGGCTGACCGCGGCCCTCGACGGGTTGCGCGACACCGTTCGCGACACCGTCTCGCAGGCGCTGATGCTGTACGGACGCGAGGAAGCCGAGAATTTGCGCAACGAGATCCTGCGCAACGCGCCGCTGTCCCGGATCGAGCCGCGGCAAGTCGAGCAGATGCGGCAGCTGATTCGCCAGATCGCACGCCGCCTGCGCGAGCGCTACAGCAAGCCGCGCAAGCGGCAGCGCCGCGGCCATCTCGATGTGCGCCGGACCTTACGCCGTAATGCCGCGTGGGGCAGCGTTCCTTTCCTCACCGCCTGGAAGCGCAAGCATCGCGACAAGCCGAAGATCGTTGCCCTCTGCGACGTCTCGGGTTCGGTGGCGCGGGTTTCCGATTTCTTCCTGCTGCTGATCCACAGCCTGCATGAGGTCGTTTCCGACGTTCGCTCGTTCGCTTTTTCCGGGCACCTGATCGAGGTCAGCGACATCCTGGAGGCCAAATCGCCGGAAGAGGCGATGGCCGAGATCATGGCCAAGGTCGGGTTCGGCTCGTCCGACTACGGCGGCTCGCTCGCCGATTTCGAAAAGCAATGGATGAGCGCGGTGACGCCGCAGACCACCGTGATCGTGCTCGGCGACGCCCGCAGCAACAATCTCGATCCGCGCGCGGATATTCTGCGCCGCATCGGCGAGCGGTCGAAGCGGCTGGTATGGCTCAACCCCGAAGGGCGCATGGCCTGGGGCTGGGGCGATTCCGAAATGCCGCGCTATTCGACCTTCTGTACCGTCGTGCGCCAATGCGCCACAGCACAACAGCTCGAGCGCGCGGTGTCGGACATCGTCGCGACCTATCAGTAGAGCGCCTCACGCATCGATCGCATCCTTGATGCGTTTTCGCGTCAGCGGCAGGTCTCGCAGCCTTTTTCCCGTGACATTGGCGATGGCGTTGGCGATTGATGCCGCCGCCGGTCCCTGCCCGGTCTCGCCGCTGCCGAGGAAGGGCTGGCCGGGCCGGTTGATGATGTGGACCTCGATACTGTCAGGCACGGCATTGAACCGCAGGATCGGATAGGTTTGCCAGTCGATGCTGGTGATCCGCGTCGCGTCGAAGGTCACGCTTTCATACAGCGTCCAGCTCATCGACTGCACGATCGCGCCTTCGATCTGGTTGATCAGGCCATCCGGATTGATCACCTGACCGCTATCGACGGCGGCCACCGCACGCACCAGCCGCGGACGGCCGGTTTCGCGGTTGACTTCGACCTCGGAGGCGATGGCGCAATAGGCCGCATGGTTCTTGTAGCGCGCAAAGGCAAAGCCATAGCCGCGATCGAGCGGCGGCGTCTGACCGGCCTTCCATCCAAACCCCTGCGCGGCCTTCTCGATCACGTCACGGCCACGCTGGTCGTCGAGATGTTTTAGCCTGAACTCGACCGGGTCGGCCCCGGCGAGCGCGGCGAGTTCGTCCATAAAGCTCTCGATCGAGAATACATTGTGGTAGGCGCCGAGCGCGCGCATCGCCGAAATCCGCAACGGCATCTCGGGAATGAAGTGATGCACCACGCGCGCATTCGGAAAATTGTAGAACGGGATCGCGTTGCGGTCGCCGCCGCCGTCCGGCAATGGGAGCGGCTTCGGCTCCGGCACCGCAAAGGGCTGCGCCATATGCTGCGCGGCGAGCATCGAGCCGGCGCCGCCGGGCCGCATCGAATGCGTGTTGCTGAACACTTCGAAATTCCAGTCCGCGATCTTGCCGTTGCCGTCGAGCGAGGCCTTCAATTTCGTCACCATCGCCGGGCCATAGGGTTCCCAGCCATGCTCCTGCTCGCGCATCCATTGCACGCGAACGGGCCTGCCGGGCAGCGCAAGCGCGATCAGCGCCGCATCCGCCGCGGCGTCATCGGCGCCGTTGTGTCCGTAACAGCCTGAGCCCTCGACGTGGATCAGGCGGACGCTGGCCGGCGGCATGCGCAGCATTTCCGCAATGCCCTGGCGATCGGGGAAAACGCCCTGGGTATGCGTCCACACCGTCATCGCACCATCCGTGAAGTGCGCGACCGCGCAGGACGGCCCGATCGATCCATGTGACTGATAGGGCCGCGTGTAGGTGGCCTCGATCGTCTTCTGGCCGGTGACGGCGGGATTGCTGTGCTCGAAGATGGTGAAATCCTGCGAACGCAGGCTGGTCAGGACCTTGAGCAGATCGTCCTGCTTCGGCAGGCTTGCCGTCTCCTTCCATTTCGCCGCGGCCGAGAGCGCGTTCATCGCCTTGATCGACTGGAATTCCTTTTCGGCAACGACCGCGAGGAAATTGCCGTCGCGCACGATTTTGATGACGCCGGGCAATTTTTCGATCGCCGCCGTATCACACTCCGTCAGTTGCGCGCCATAGCTCGGCGGCCGAACGATGCGGGCATGCACCATGCCCGGCAGCCGCATGTCCTGGACATAGGCCGCGCCACCGGTGACCTTTGCCGGGATATCGACGCGCGGTATGGATTGGCCCATCACCTTGAACGTCGCAGAATCCTTCAGCTTCGATTTCGGCTGCGCCTGCACATGCAGCATGTCGGCGGCGACCAGATCGCCATAGGTGAGACGCTTGCCATTCGCAGAGATCACCGCGCCGTTCTCGGTCCGCAGCCCTTCGGCCGGTTGGCCCAGCCGCCTGGCGGCCTCCGCAACCAGAAGCTCGCGCACCTGCGCGGCGGCATTCTGGATCGCGGCGCCGCTGTCCTTCATGGAGTTGCTGCCGGCAGTGTAGCCTTCGTTGGCGGTGAGGCGCGTGTCGGCCGTAACGAGCTTCAGGGTTTCGAAGGCAACGTCGAGTTCTTCGGCGGCGATCTGCTGCAATGCCGTCTTGAGACCCTGGCCAAGCTCGGCCTTGCCGGTGAATACCGTGATGCCGCCGTCGGCGTCGATCCGGATCCAGGAATCCAGATAGGGCGTCGTTGCAAGACTGCCGGGAGGCTTTGGCGCCGGCGCAGCGCCCGGCGCCTGATCCTGCGCAAAGGCGCTCGTGAGCGAGAAGCTGAAGATCAGCGCGCCGCCGCCCGCGAGCACGCGGCGGCGATCGAGAATCACGGGGGCATTCATGGCGCGCTCCTCCCGGTTGAAGCAGCATCCGCCGTGTCCATCAGCCTGGCGGCGCGATGCACAGCGCGCAGGATGCGCATATGGGTGCCGCACCGGCACAGATGCGGCTCGAGCTCGGCGCGGATCTGCTCATCGGTCGGCTTGGAATTCCGCTGCAGCAGCGCCTGCGCCCGCATCATCATGCCGGCGATGCAGTAGCCGCATTGCGCCGCCTGCTCTTCCATGAAGGCGCGCTGAATCGGCGCCGGCGCGCCAATGGTCCCGAGCCCCTCCAACGTCGTCACCTGCTTGCCTTCCAATAGAACCAGCGGCGTCACGCAGGAGAGCACGGCCTTGCCGTCCACGATCACCGTGCAGGCGCCGCACTGGCCAAGCCCGCAGCCGAATTTGGCGGCATTGAGCTTGATGTCGTCGCGCAGCACATAGAGCAGCGGCGTATCCGGATCCGCGTCGACCTGATGATCGTGGCCGTTGACCTTCAATGTCATCATGGCTTGTCTCGCTGCGTGGGATCGGCGGGCGCGCTACGCGGTCCTGCCGAGGTCTGGAGAAGGACGGTTTCGGTGCGGCGCGCGTCGGCAATGGTCTTTTCAACGCCGGTCCATGCCGGTTGGTTGCTGAACCGCGCCCGCAGATAGTTCAGCAAGCCCGCCATCTGCGTATCGTTCATGCTGGCGGCAAAGCCCGGCATGATCGGACTACGTTCGCCCTCCACGGCGCGAACGCCCGACAGCAGGATATTGACGAGATTGCGCGGATCGGGGCCGGAGATCGCGGTCGAGAGCCCCAGATTGACCCCGCCATAGGGCAGCGGCCTTCCGGTCTCATGGCAGGAGGCGCAGGCCGCGGCATAGATCGATGCCCCGGCGGGGTTGGCTTGCGTAGCCTGCGCGGGAGGTGATTTGGCTTGCGCCAGCGCGGCCTCGCCCTGGCGCTTGCGATCCGGCGTCGGCGCACCGGAAATCTCGGCCATGTAGACCGCGATGGCGCGGACATCGCTGTCCGCGACCTGCGACAGGTTGGCGACAACCTCCGCCATCGGGCCGCGCGCAGTGCCGTGATCGGGATGCCAGCCGTTACGCAAATAGGCATAGAGGGCGTCGGCGTCCCACGGCACCGGCGAACGGGATTTGTCGTTGATCGCGTAGGCGTGCCAATTATCGACGTCGCCGCCTGCAAATTGCGCGCTCACGCGTTCCGCGCCCAACGCATTGCGCGGCGTGTGGCAGGCGCCGCAATGCGCCAATCCCGCGACGAGGTACGCGCCGCGATTCCATTCGGCGCTCTTCGTGCTGTCGGGCTGATAGGCGTCGCGACGCAGAAACAGCAATTTCCAGCCGGCAATGACCGGCCGCTGGTCGAGCGGGAAGGAAAGCTGGTTCGCGCGCGCCGGCGCATGCACCGGTTGCCGCGTCATCAGGAAGGCGTAGATCGCCCGGTCATCCTCGTCGGAGACATTGGTGAAATGATCATAGGGGAATGTTGGGTAGAGATGCTGGCCTTCGCGATTGACGCCGGACCGCATGGCGCGGCGGAAGGCTGCTTCCGACCATCGCCCGATCCCGGTCTCGGCATCCGGCGTGATGTTGGAAGAGAAGATAGTGCCGAACGGCGTCGGCACCGGCAGCCCGCCGGCGAAATTCCTGGCCCCACGGACCGTGTGGCAATCGCTGCAATTGCCGATCGCGGCCAGGTCGCGGCCCCGCTTCACGAGGGCCGCGTCGAACGCCTGTGGCGCCGGTGGATCGATCGCCGCAATTGCCGGCTGCCAGGCAATCGCAAACGCCGCCACCACACCGGCGACCAGCGCGATCACGATGACGCTTGCGATGATCCGCGACGGCCCCGTCATGCGCTCCCGCTGCTCCTTGTTTGTCGTTGGGCGATGCTTTAACACAAATCTCCCACCGTCGTTCGCCTGCAAGACGCAGATCACCCGCTGTTGACGTTCAGCGCCGTTGCGGCGCACAAAATATCCGCCGGCGCATTCCAGTCGTCCTGCAACCCAATCATCCGGCAACCGGCTTGCCGGGATGACCCAAAAGCAGCATGCTCGCCTCCAAAATAACGACGCCCGAAGTTTGCACGGCAGGGAGGCGATCTTGACAGGCCAGGAATTCGACCGGCGCGGCTTTCTCAAAAGCGCCGTCGTCGTTGGCGCCGCTGCCGCAAGTGCAGCCACCATTGCCAGCCCTGAAGTCGCGCAAGCCGAGGCACCGGCCGCAGCAACCCCCAGCGCTGGTCCGGACGCTGCCGATTATGCCTTCTTCAATCTCGATGAGGCCGCCTTCATCGAGGCGCTGGTCGATCACATGATCCCGGCCGACGAGGTCAGCCCGAAGGGCACCGATCTCGGCGTCAACGTCTATATCGATCGCGCGCTCGCGGGCAGTTGGGGCAAGGGCGATCGCCTCTATATGCAGGGGCCCTGGAAGCAGGGCGCGCCGAGCCAGGGCTATCAGCTACCGCTGACGCCGGCGCAGCTCTATCGCGCCGGGATCGCTGCGACCAACGCGCATTGCCTCAAGGCGTATGGCAAGACGTTCGACCGGATCGAGGGAGCACAGCGCGAGGAAGTGTTGATAAGTTTGTCCACCGGCAAGATCAGCTTCGACAACGGCCTGCCGGTGCGGGTGTTCTGGACCACGCTGTATCAGACCGTGATCGAGGGCATGTTTTCTGATCCGATCTATGGCGGCAACCGCAACAAGGCGGGATGGGCGATCATCGGCTTTCCCGGAATCATCGCGGTGCACCGCGATCATGTCGAGCAGTATCGCGGCAAGCCCTTCCCGACCAAGCCGCTCGGCATCTCGGACATGAGTTGAGGGGCGCCATGACCACCAAACTCAGAGAGGTCGATGTCGTCATTGTTGGGCTCGGCTGGACCGGCGGGATTCTTTCCAAGGAACTCGCTGAAGCCGGCCTGAAAGTCGTAGCCCTTGAGCGCGGCGCGCCGCGTTCGAGCGAGAGCGACTATTCGTTGCCCAATATCCGCGACGAGCTGCGTTATGTCGTGCGACACGATCTGATGCAGAACACCGCGCGCGACACCATCACCGTGCGCAACAATCCGCAGCAGGAGGCGCTGCCGATGCGCCGGCTCGGGTCGTTCCTGCCCGGTGAAGTCGTCGGCGGTTCCGGCGTGCACTGGAGCGGCCACACCTGGCGCTGGACCGACATGGAATTCAAGATCCGCTCCAATTATGAGGAGCGCTATGGCAAGAAGTTCATCCCGGACGACATGACGATCCAGGACTGGGGCATCAGCTACGCCGAGCTCGAGCCCTATTACGACAAGTTCGAATATACCGCGGCGGTCTCCGGCAAGGCCGGCAATATCGGTGGCCGGATCCAGGCCGGCGGCAATCCGTTCGAGGCGCCGCGCACTCGCGACTATCCGTTGCCGCCGCTGACGCCGATTCTGGCGAGTGAAATGTTCACCGATGCAGCGCGCAATGCCGGCTATCATCCGTTCCCGCGGCCGTCGGCGAACGCCTCGCAGCCCTATACCAACCCGGACGGCGCGAAATTCGGCGGTTGCCAATATTGCGGCTATTGCCAGCGCTTTGGCTGCGAAGCCAACGCCAAGGGCAGCCCGCATATGACGGTGATTCCGATCGCGATGCGCAATCCGAATTTTGAGCTTCGCACGCATTCCTGGGTCACAAAAGTGCTGAAGGATTCCGACGGCAAGCGTGTCACCGGCGTTACCTACACCAACGTGCTCAACGGCGAGGAATTCGAGCAGCCGGCCAATATCGTGCTGCTATGCGCTTATGCCATCAACAATGTGCATTTGATGCTGCTGTCGGGCCTGGGCCAGCCCTACGATCCGGTCGCGCAGACGGGCGTGATCGGCAAGAATTATTGCTACCAGACCGGCGCGGCCGCGACGCTGTTTTTCGAAGGCAAATATTTCAATCCCTTCATGAACGCCGGCGGCTCCAACGCCACCATCGATGACTTCAACACCAACTGGGCGTTCGACCGCGCCCCGCTCAATTTCGTCGGCGGCTACAACCTGTCCGGCGGTTTCAATACACCGCTGCCGATCGGCTATCGCCCGGTGCCATCGGGCACGCCACAATGGGGCAGCGACTGGAAGCGGGCGACGGCAAAATGGTACCAGACCGCGATGGTGATCAATGCCAGCGGCAGCGTGATGGCCAACCGCTATAATTGCTATGATCTCGACCCGACCTACCGCAATGCGTTCGGCCAGCCGCTGATGCGCATGACGTTCGACTACAGGGATAACGAGCACAAGATGGGCCGCCACGCCGCGCAAATCGTCAACGACATCGCAAAGTCGATGAATCCCACCAGACTCAATGCCGCATCGGCGCGTACCGATCCCTGGACCGTGGTGCCCTACCAAAGCACGCACAATACCGGTGGCACCATCATGGGCACCAATCCGCGCGACAGCGCCGTCAATAGATATCTGCAGAGCTGGGATTGCCACAACCTGTTCGTGGTCGGCGCCAACGTGTTCCCGCACAACTCGTCGTACAATCCGACCGGGCCGGTCGGTGCGCTGGCCTATTGGACCGCGGACGCGATCAGGAATCGCTATGTGAAAAATCCGGGTCCGCTGGTGCAAGCATGAAGGTCACTTCACGGGTAACGGCGGCGTTGTTGATTACGCTGCTCGCGGCCGGCGCAGCCCGCGCCGACGGCGATGCCGCGCGCGGCGAGGCGAAATTTGGCGATTGCGCCGCCTGCCACAAATTGGAGGCCAGCGCCAACAATGTGGGACCGAGCCTGCACGGCATTTTTGCGCGCAAGGCCGGCGAGATCGCGGATTTCCGCTATTCGCCCGCGATGAAACGCAGCGGAATCAGTTGGACGCCGGAGACGCTCGACAAATTCATCAGCGATCCGCAAAGCTTGGTGCCTGCCAACCGCATGCCCTATGCCGGCATGGCCAGCGCCGCCGACCGCGCCGACCTGATCGCTTACCTGCAGAACGCGACCAAGTAGCGCGCTATTCCAGCGGCTCGACCTTGACGATCGACGCACCATGATTGCTGCCGGCCCAGAACGTGACCGGCGTGGTGGAATTGTCGACGTAGACCCGCCTGATATTGGTGTTGCGCGGCAACAGATAGTTGATCGCTTCGCCGGTCCTGGTGTTGAGCCGCGTGACCTGATCGCTCAGCATCGAGCCGGTCCAGGCCTCTTCGTTCTTGTCGGTGATGACGTCATAGGGCGACGACCAGCGCGGCGCGACCGGCCACTCTCTGAATTGTCCGGTCTTGGTGTCGAGCATGCCGATGCGGTCGCCGCGATATTCGCCGAACCACAGCCGGTCCTGCGCATCCATGGTGCCACGGCGCGGCGCCGAATTCGGCGTCGGGATATCGTACAGCTTGACCTCACCGGTTTTGGCGTCGATCCGTCCGATATGGCGCTGGCGGAAGTCGGTGAAGAACACGTTGTTTTTGGAGTCCGGAATCACGTCGTAGATATTGTGCGGGCCCGGCACGCCCTTGAACGGCTCCCAAGTCTCGAATTTTCCGGTCGCGATGTCGAGCCGGTGAACGCCGGCAAAGCCGTTGTTCTGGGTCCAGACCTTGCCGTCGACGCCGGAGCTTTGCGGGCTGACCATGTTGATTTGGGCCGCGTCGATATTTTCATCGCCCTGCAGCGGCCAGAATTTGAACGCCTCGGCTTTACGATCGAACTTCACGATGGTCGCCTGGTACATATTGCCGAGCCACAGATTGCCGTCGCGGTCGCTGCGCAGGCCAAGCAGGCCGGTCGGGAAGCCCGGCTTGTGCTCCGGAATCGGAAACTCCGTGACCTTGCCGGTCTTGGGATCGAGCCTGCCCAGATTCTGCTCGCCAAAACTGGAGTACCAGACCATGCCGCTGCCATCGACGATCACGTCATGCGGCGAGATGGTCTCGCGCGGCAGATCGTATTCGGTATAGATGACGCGGGTGGCCGCGCCGGTCGGACGCGGCAGGGTCTTGAGTTCGAAACTCCATTGCGGATGCGAGCCGAGATTGATGCTGGCGAGGAACTCGGCCGCGCCCCTGTAGACCTGCACGCGCTGATCGCCGCGTTCCTCCATCAACCGCTCGGCGCGCCGCAATTGCGGGTGCTGCGGAATGCTCTGGTTCACATAGCCCTGCATGCGCGGCAGGATCATCGTCATGAAGTCATCGGCGCTGTATTTCGAGCGCAACGGGCGCTCCAGCGTGTGGCAGCCGACGCAATTGAGCAATTGCCCCTTCTGCGCATCGGTGCCCGGCATGCTCGCGAGCCATTCGGCGTTGGTCAGCTGCGAAGCGATATCCGCTGTCTTGTGCAGGGTGAGATCGGAAGTCGCGGTCCTGTCGGCGGCGACCTCGACCGGTGCCATGTTGTCGAGTTCGTAGCCGGCGGCGCGAATGCGCAGCGAATACTGGCCGGGCTCGAGCCTCGCCGCAGGGAAACTGTAGCGGCCGTCCTTGTCGCTGACGACCGTGACGGTGATGGTCGATCCGTTTCGTTTGGCGCTGACCAGAACGCCTTCCAGCGCGTCCTGCCCGGCCGTGACCTTGCCTGATAGCGCCGGCGAACTGGTCTGCGCCGGCAATTTGCCCGTTCCCGCCAGCCACGAGAAAAGCACCAGAAAACTGACGCCCGTAATCAGCGAACGACGTGGCATAGCCGCCTCCCCAAGGATTATTCTTGTTTTTCGAACGGTGGAGCGATTGTAGGAGCCTGAATCCCGACAAGCTAGGGGGTCGCAGACAGCAGCCGGAGCATATTTGCGGGAGCCGCGTTGGCCGTGAATATGTGGGACGGACCCGAATCAGAAACAGACCTGCTATCGTCTGGCCCACCATGATATCCCTTGATCCGGGGATACCGGCATCCAGGGCTGGCCCTCCAAGCACTTAATCGGACGACCAAATTCGCATGTCTGTTCCCGCCAATGCCTCCGCCTCCAGACGTCTGTCCGAAGGTGCTCCCGACGCGCTGTCCGTGCTGAATTCCGTGTTCGGCCTGCCGGCCTTTCGCGGTGCACAGGAAGAGATCGTCCGGCATGTCACCGAGGGCGGCAACTGCCTGGTGCTGATGCCGACCGGCGGCGGCAAGTCGCTGTGCTACCAACTGCCGGCGCTGTTGCGCGAGGGCTGTGGCATCGTGGTCTCGCCGCTGATCGCCTTGATGCGCGACCAGGTCGCGGGCCTGCTCGAGGCCGGCGTCAACGCGGCGGTGCTGAATTCCACTCTGTCGTTCGCGGAGGCCTCGGAGGTCGAGCGGCGGCTGCTCGCGGGCGACCTCGACCTGCTCTATGTCGCACCGGAGCGGCTGTTGACGCCGCGCTGCCTTGCCCTGCTCGGCCAGGCCAAAATTGCGCTATTTGCGATCGACGAGGCGCATTGCGTGTCGCAATGGGGGCACGACTTCCGCCCGGAATATATCGGCCTGTCGGTGATCGCCGAGCGTTTTCCGGACGTGCCGCGCATCGCGCTGACGGCTACCGCCGACGATCTGACACGCAAGGAAATCGCCGACCGGCTCGGGCTGGCCGGCGCGCCTCGCTTCGTCGCAAGTTTCGACCGCCCGAATATCCGCTATGAAATCGTCGACAAGCAAAATGCGCAAACGCAGCTCAAGAGCTTCATCAGCGAGCGCCACGCCGGCGATGCCGGCATCGTTTACTGCCTCTCTCGCGCCAAGGTCGAGGATACCGCGGCCGCACTGACCAAGGCGGGCGTGCCGGCGCTGCCCTATCATGCCGGCCTCGATGCCGGTCAACGCGCCCGCAACCAGGATCGCTTCATCAACGAGGACGGCGTCGTGATCGTCGCCACCATTGCGTTCGGCATGGGCATCGACAAGCCCGACGTACGCTTTGTCGCGCATCTCGACTTGCCCAAGAGTATCGAGGCCTATTACCAGGAAACCGGCCGCGCCGGGCGCGACGGCAAGCCATCCAGCGCCTGGATGGCGTATGGCCTGTCCGACATCGTGCAGCAGCGCCGCATGATCGACGAATCAACCGGCTCGGACGCGTTCAAGCGCGTGTCGATCGGCAAACTCGACGCGCTGGTCGGCCTGGCCGAAACCGCCGGCTGCCGGCGCAGCCGCCTGCTCGGCTATTTCGGTGAAGCCGTCAGCGGCGGCAATTGCGGCAATTGCGACAACTGCCTGTCGCCGCCGGTGGTGCGCGACGGCAAGGTGGTAGCGCAAAAGCTGTTGTCCTGCGCCTATCGAACCGGGCAGCGTTTCGGCGCCATGCATCTGATTGACGTTCTGGTCGGCCGCATCACCGAACGCGTCACGCAGTTCGGGCATGACAAATTGTCCGTGTTCGGCATCGGCCGCGAACTCAATGAAAAACAATGGCGCGCCGTGATGCGCCAGCTGGTGGCCATGGGCCATCTGCGCGCCGACAGCGAAGCATTTGGCGCATTGAAGCTGACAGAATCGGCCCGCGGCGTCCTGAAGGGCGAGACCGAGGTGATGCTGCGCGAGCAGCCCGCAGGTTCGCGCAACCGCGCCATCCGGGACAAATCAAGACGCGGCGATCTGGCGCCCGCCTCCGTCGGCCAGGGCAAACCCGCCGATCCCGCCTTGCACGCTGCGCTCAAGGCATGGCGTTCCGAGATCGCACGCAAGCGCGGCGTACCGGCCTATGTCGTGCTGCACGATTCCACCATCGACGGCATCGCGGCGGTGCGCCCGGCGACGCTCAACGAACTTCGCGGCATCGCCGGCATCGGCGACAAGAAGCTCGAGCATTACGGGGACGAACTGATCGCGCTGGTGAAGGCCAGTCGCGATTAACTTGAGCGAGGGCGGACTGCGTCTCAGCCGACACGAACCCGATATCTCAGAATTCGTTTTTCGCCCGGAGCAAGGTGCAAAAGCCGGGGCTTGTCGGTGAATTCGCCGTCGAAATCCGACGGACTGGCCATCCCGTGCCAGGGTTCGATACAGATGAACGGCGCGCCACCAGGTTTTGACCAGACCCCGAGTTCAGGGAAGTCTTCCCAGGACATCTCGATCGACGGTCCGCGGTCGGCGGCGTAGCGCACCGAAGTGCTGGCAAGGCGGTCCAGAATGACCGCATCGTCGTCGAACAGCCGCTCGGAAAGGGCGAGTGTCCTACCGTGGACCGGCGTTGGTTCTGGCGCTGATCGCAGCAGGCCCTCCTTCAACCGCCGCACCGGCGCCGGTTCCTCATTGGAAAAGGTGAGGGCGTAGGCCTGCTTGTCCAATCCGGACAGCAGCGGCCAATTGAAGGCCGGGTGCGCGCCGATCGACGCCGGCAATATCTCCTCGCCGGTGTTGGCGATTTCCAGCGTCACGCCCAGATCGGCGTGTTGCAGCGCGTAGGCGACCACAAGCCGGAACGCGAAGGGATAGCGCTCGCGCGTGACGGCGCTGTCCGTCAGCACCAGCAAGCAGCGATCGGGCTCACGTTCGACCCATTCAAACCGATGATCGCGCGCAAAGCCGTGCTGCGTCATCGGATAGGTCTTGCCCCGATGCCGCAATTCGTCGTTCTTCAGTTTACCGACGATCGGAAACAGCAACGGCGCGTGACGCCGCCATTGCGGCCCGGCCTGCCAAAGCAGCTCGCACCCCTGCCCATTCTTCAGCGAGCATAATTCGGCGCCTCGCGCCAGGACGGCTGCGGTGGCCCCGTCGCTGCGCAGCGTGTGGCTGTCGTTACCCATGGTTCGCCTCGCCAGAATGTAGCGATGCGGCGGGTGCATTGATGTCACCCGTCACGCCGCGCAGCACCCCGTCACTTGAACGGAATCGCGTACATCAGACCACCTTTGGTCCAGGTCGCGTTGAGACCGCGCTCGAGCTTGAGCGGGCTCGCCTTGCCGACATTGCGCTCGAAAATCTCGGAATAATTGCCGACCGACTTGATGGCCAGCAGCATCCATTTGTTGTCGAGGCCAAGCCGCGAGCCGAGATCGCCTGATGTGCCGAGCAGGCGCTGCACCGCCGGCGTTGTGGACTTTGCCATGTCGTCGGCATTGGCTGATGTGACGCCGAGCTCCTCGGCCTCGATCAAGCCGTAATGCAGCCAGGTGATGATATCGCTCCACACCTCGTCGCCGTTCCGCGTGAACGGTCCGAGCGGCTCCTTGCTGATGGTTTGCGGCAGAACGGTGTAGTCGGCCGGATTCGGCGCCGCCGTCGTGACCGAGCCGGCCAGCGCCGAGGCGTCCTGGGTCATGGCATCGCAGCGCCCGCCGAAGAAGGTCTGCAACATCGTGTCGGTGCGATCGAACACCAGCGGCTTCCATTCGATCCCGTTGGCGCGCCCGTAGTCGCCGAGCGTCACTTCATGGGTCGTGCCCTGCGCGACGCAGACGGTGGCGCCGTTGAGGCCTTTCAAATCCTTCACGCCCGAGTCGCTTTTGACGACAAAGCCCTGCCCGTCATAGAAGTTGATCGGCCCCTGCCGCAGGCCGAGCGTCACGCCGCGCAGATAGGTCTCCGTCGAATTGCGATAAAGCACGTCGATCTCGCCCGATTGCAGGGCCGTAAAACGGTTCTGCGCCGTGAGCGCGACGTAACGCACCTTGTTGGCATCGCCGAGCACGCCTGCCGCCAGCGCGCGACAATAGTCGACGTCGAGTCCCTTGTAATTGCCCTGGGAATCCGGCGCGGAAAAGCCGGCAAAGCCCGCGCTGACGCCGCACACCAGCGTGCCGCGCTGCTTGACGGTATCGAGCGTTCCGGCGGTTGCTGCCGAAAACGAAGCGGCGAGCAAACCTGTAGCAACGAGCACTCTCTTCATTCTGCTCCTCCTCTAGTGGCCAATATTTTTCAACGCACTATCCACGGCAGAACCAAGCCGATCGACGATCACATCGATATCGTCCGATGTCGCGATATAGGGCGGCGCCAGCATCACGTGATCGCCGTGGTGGCCATCGGCGGTGCCGCCGCCCGGGTAGCAGCCAAGGCCATTCTCGAACGCCGCCGCCTTGATCTTCTGGTTCAGCTTGAGACCGGGATCGAAGGACTCGCGGCTGCTGCGATCGGCAACCAGTTCGATCGCCCAAAACAGGCCGCGCCCGCGGATATCGCCGACATGCCGGTGATTGCCGAAACGCTCGGTCAGGCGTCGTTCGAGATGACCGCCGAGCGTCTTCACGTTATCGAGTAATTTCTCTTCCGCAATGATCCGCTGCACTTCCAGCGCCGCCGCACAGGCGAGCGGATGCGCGAGATAGGTATGTCCATGCTGGAAAGCGCCCGAACCCTGGCGAATGGTATCGATGATGCCTGAGCTTGCGAGCATCGCGCCGATCGGCTGGTAGCCGCCGCCGAGCCCCTTGGCGATGGCCTGGATATCCGGAGCGATACCCTCCTGCTCCCAGGCGTGCAGCGTCCCTGTGCGCCCCATGCCGCACATGACTTCGTCGAGGATCAGCAGCGCGCCGTGGCGATTGCAGATATCGCGCACGCTGCGGAAATAGCCTTCCGGCGCCGGCACGCATCCGGCGGTGGCGCCCACCACCGGCTCGGCGATGAACGCCGCCACGGTGCCGGGGCTGAGGCGCTGGAATTCCGCTTCCAGTTCTGCTGCCAGCCGCGCCACGAAATCCGCCTCGGATTCAGGGTCGCGCTGTTCACGATAGGCGAATGCCGGCGTCACATGACTGAACGCCTGCGATAGCAATGGCGCATAGGGTTCGCGGCGCCAGGCGTTGCCGCCCGCCGCCAACGCGCCCAGCGTGTTGCCGTGATAGCTTTGGCGGCGGGCGATGAAGTGCTGCCGCTGCGGCTGACCGATCTCGATGAAATACTGCCGCGCCAGCTTGATGCTGGCCTCGACCGCTTCCGATCCACCACTGACGAAATACGCGTAGCCAAGTCCGCCGGGCTCGTGGCCGACAAGCTGTTCGGCCAGCGCTTCGGCGGGTTCCGAGGAGAAGAAGCCGGTGTGGGCGTAGGCGAGTTTTGACGCTTGCCGCGATATCGCCTCGAGCACGCGCGGATGCTGGTGCCCGAGACAGGAAACGGCCGCACCGCCGGAAGCGTCGAGAATCCGGCGGCCGTCCTCGGCAATGAGCCATACGCCATCGCCGCCGACGGCCTTCGGCGGTGTTTCGCGCAAACTCCGGTGCAGCACACGGCTGGTTCGAATATCCATAACAGTCGTCTCTCTCAGTCTCTCTCGGCAACATATTGTGAGCTGGCGGCGAGGCGTGCTTCGGTTTCCTCCAGCCGCCGCTTGGCGGCCGGACCGCCCAGCGTGAAGGTCGCCGCCGCCAACGACTGCGCGATTGCAATCGCGCCGGTCAGGCTCGGGAAGAATCCCGGCGATGAAGCGGCCTCGAACAGCAGCAGATGCTCGGCCCCCTCCGCCATTGGCGCGGCAACCCCGTCCGCAATCGCGATCAGGGTAGCGCCGGAATGATGCGCCGCGCGCGCCGACAGCACGCTCGCCGTGGAGTATGGCGCAAAGCCGATGACGACGACCGCGTCGCCGCGCCGGAACGCGCCGAGATCGAGATCCTCGGGGCCGGAGCCGCCGACCAGTTGCACCGCGTCGGGCCGGAACAGCCGGAGTTGGTAGTTGAGCAGTTCGGCCACGCTGCGGCAGCTTCGAAAGCCGGCGATCCAGATTCGTCGCGTCGCGTGCAAGGCCTTTGCTGCGCCGGCCACTGCGGCGGGCGAGATGCGGGCAAGGCCCGCCGCTTCAGCCTCAAACTTGTCGGAGACCAACGACATTTCGGGGTTTGGCCCCTGGCGCCGGCCCCTGGCCCGGCCTGAGAACGGCGACGCTTCCGTGGGTCGGCGCGCCTCGGTCAGGGCCGAGCGCAACTCGTCCCAGCCCGAATAGCCCAGCGCCTTCGCCAGCCGCGTAAACGCGGCAGGATCGGCGCCTGCGACGGTCGCGAGATCACGCATCGAGCGCGTGGTGGCGTCATAGTCGTTGGCGGCAACGAACCGGCCGACTTCCCGCAGCCGCAGCGGCAGCGAGGGCAGCGCGCTGCAGAGTTCGTTCAGGGGTGAGGGTTTTGCCGGATGCCCGCTCATGAAACATTTGTTTCATATGTTGCGATGGATTGCAACGTATGGAATACTGGCGTCAGCCAGCGCGTAGCCGATCATCGCCGCCATGAGGAATCTTGTGCCGTGACGACATCGAACCCCGCTCCCCCGCCGCCCCGGCGGATACGGATCTCGCTGAAGGACCGGCAGTTCGCCGGACTGTTCTGGCAGATCGTGGTGGTGGGGATCACGGTGGCGATCGTCGCATGGCTCTGGTCGAACACGGTTCATAATCTGTCGGTACGCCGCATCTCGACCGGCTTTGCCTTTCTCGGCCGCGAGGCGGGGATGCCGATCGCCGACACTTGGTTTCCGTACAGCCCGAAGGACCCTTATTTGCGCGCCTTCGTCGTCGGGCTCGCCAATACGCTCCGCGTCGCCGTGATCGGCATTGTGCTGGCGACCATACTCGGGACCATCATCGGCGTCGCGCGCCTGTCATCGAACTGGCTGTTGTCGCGGCTTGCCGCCGTCTATGTGGAGGTGCTTCGCGATATTCCCCTGCTGCTGCAGCTATTGTTCTGGTACGTGCTGATGCAGGGACTTCCGGCGGCGCGCGCGGCCTGGAAGCCGATCGAGGGCGTCTTCCTTTCCAATCGAGGCTTGATACTTCCGTCTGTCCCGATCGAGGCGGGTCAGCTCTGGGTGATCGGCGCGGCCGTGATCGGGCTGATCGCGTTCCATGTGGTACGCAAACAGCTGACGGCACGGCAGTTGCTGGATGGCCGGCCGCGGCGGATCTGGCCGTATGCGCTGGCGCTGGTGATCGGGCTGCCGATGCTCACCTCGCTGGCGCTCGGCGTGTCCTGGACCATCACCAAGCCGGAACTGCGCGGCTTCAATTTCGTCGGCGGACTGACGCTGGCGCCGGAATATTTTGCGCTGCTGATCGCGCTCGTGACCTACACATCGGCGTTCATCGCCGAGATCGTGCGCAGCGGCATCCAATCCGTTCACAGGGGCCAGTGGGACGCCGCGATGGCGCTCGGGCTGCGCCGAGGTTTCGTGCTGCAGCACATCGTCATGCCGCAGGCGCTGCGCGTCATCATTCCGCCGATGACCAGCCAGTATCTGAACCTGACGAAAAATTCTTCGCTGGCAGTTGCGGTCGGCTACCAGGACATCGTGTCGATTGCCAACACGACGCTGAACCAGACCGGTCAGGCCATCGAGGCGATCGCAATCATCATGCTGGTGTTCCTGACTATCAGCCTCGGCATCAGTCTGTTCATGAACTGGTACAATGCGCGGATCGCGCTGGTGGAGCGCTGAGCGCCATGACCTCGGTGACGGACGCTCCGGGAACTCCGCTGCCCTTCAGCCGGTCACGATCAGGCCGGACCATCGTCGGCCGCGCTATCGGATGGCTGCGCATCAATCTGTTTGCGTCGATTTCCTCGACGATCGTGACGCTGCTGTTGCTGTTCGTGCTGGCGAAGGCCGCCGCCGGCCTCGTGCAGTGGGCATTTTGGAACGCGGTATGGAGCGTTCCCGGCAGCGACACGAGTGCCTGCCGGGCGGTTCACGGACTCGGCGCCTGCTGGGCCGTCATCCCAGAAAAACTTCGTTTCATCCTGTTCGGCACCTATCCGTTCGATCAGCAATGGCGGCCGGCGCTGGCGATGCTCGCCTTCATGGCCCTGTTCTACGTGTCGAGCCGGCGTAAATGGTGGCGCAAGGAACTGGTGCTGGTGTGGGCCGCGGCGCTTACCCTGATCGGCCTCTTGATGTGGGGCGGCATTTTTGGAATGCCCTTTGTTTCCCAGGACCGCTGGGGTGGGTTGCCGGTGACGCTCATTCTCGCGACCTTCGGTCTTGCCCTCGGATTCCCGCTCGGGATTGTCGTCGCCCTTGGCCGACGCTCAAAACTCCCCGCGATCCGGTCGCTATCGGTACTCTATGTCGAGTTGATCCGTGGCGTTCCGCTGATCAGCCTGCTGTTCATGGCGAGCGTGATGTTTCCGCTGTTCATGCCTGACGGCGTCAACGTCGATAAGCTGCTGCGGGCGCAGGTCGCGTTCGTGCTGTTCGCAGGCGCCTATCTCGCAGAGGTCATTCGCGGCGGCTTGCAGGCCGTTCCCCGCGGGCAGCATGACGCCGCCGATGCGCTCGGCCTGTCCTACTGGAAGAAGAACGGCCTGATCATTCTGCCGCAGGCGATCCGCCACGTGATCCCGCCGCTGGTGAACACGTTCATCGCGTTCTTCAAGGATACCAGTCTGGTTCTGATCATCGGTATCTTCGACCTCTTGACGACCGCCAAGACCGCGATCATCGATCCGGCCTGGCAATCGTTCAGTGTCGAAGTCTACCTCTTCGTCGCGCTGATCTATTTTGCGTTTTGCTTCGCGATGTCCCGCTACAGCGCCCGGCTCGAAACACAGGACGGGCCGAAAGCGCGATGAACCGTTCGATCATGCAGATTCGCAGCGTATCGGAAAATCGCGTCAACGAAGTTAGCCATCCGCGAACGGGCGAGCACGACCAGCCCAGAACGGGCATTCAGGACAAACCTCGCCTTCCGGATAGTCGATGCCTTCCTCATGCGGACACCCCATCATCTCCTCGACCATCGCTACAGAGTGCACCTCATGGCCGCGAAGAAAGATGGCAATTTCCTCCAATATCGTCGCGTCATTTCGCACGTCGCCGCTCTCGGCAAACCATCTCCGCAATTCGATCGGTTCGCTATCCGGCGCAACGATGACTGAGACAGCCACCTTGCTGGCACGCTGCGCGTCCGGTCCGTAGAAGGCGATGGTGCCGACCGGATAGCCGCGAAAACCCAATTTGCTCTTTTTGTCCAGCCACTTGCGTGGCTTCAAGCCCAGCTTCATCGAGAATCCTCACCATCCATGCCGGCCAACGGCCAGGTCTTTGCCGTCTGCGGACAATACTCCTACCGTCCCGTCAGGAATGACCTGCAGTCAACAGCTTCATGAAATTGCGCTTTGCCTTGTGACGGCTCGTCAAATCATCGAGATAGGCGGCATGCTGCGCAGTCTCGCCAAGACTTTCCCGAACCTGCCGGATCCGTCCGAGTAGGCGGCAGGCATCTTCATAATTACCTTGGCCGCCAAGACGGACCATTCGTTCGACGCGAGCGGCGTAGACCTTCAACGCCTCCGCGGGGTGGCTGCGTTCGCTCGCTTCGGCAAGCTCCTTGAGAAGAGATTCGCTGCAGCCGTGTCCGTTGACGGCAATCCACGCGTCCGACAGCAGCCCTTCCGCCATAGTCAAGCGAACGAGAAGCTCGGCCGGCGCCGACCATTGCGCAACCGCCCGCCCCTGTGACTTTCCGAGCTCGGACCGCAGCCAGCCGAAGGCCCGGTCGCGGACGGCATCGGCCTTCATCCGATCGGTGCCCGCCGCTGATTTGAGACGCTCGTAAAGCGCGACGCTCGGACGCTGCTCGAACATGCGCCAAAGCAATTTGTCGGCCTCCTCGTTGCGCCCGATCCGACTGTAAAGATCGGAGGCAAAGAAGGTCAGGCGCTCATCGGAGTTGTCCTCGAACTTCCACAGCCCTTCTTCGGCCCATTTCAGCGCCTCTGCCTCGCGCGCATGGTCGAGGCATATCTGTGCAATTCCGAGATAGTCATACGCGGTCGACAGGTCCTTGGAGCGGATGGCGATAATGCCGTCGACATCCCCCTCCCGTTCGGCAAAGCTTTCAAGAATAGCTCCGAGCGCATGTCGCGCACCGAATTGATCGTCCTGTGCGGTCGTTCGCGGCGGCTTAATTTTCTGCCAAGCTTCGCTCGCAAGCCTGCGATATTCAGCGAGCCCCGCGTCTCCCAGGATATCCTCGTAGGTCTCGCTCGCGCCGTGGAAAAATTCCCACTCCGAATCGACCTCACGCGCGAACAGCGCCCGCGCAAGTATGACCGGATCAGGTTTTTCCTGGCGGCACGCCGCAAGATGAATCTCGCAGGCCTTGGCGTACACGCCTCCGCCGCCACCGTCGGAGTCGTCGATACTCCCGAACGCTTCATCCATCCGCGCAAAAAAATGATCGAGCAGCCGCAAAACCAACGCCGCCCGGCCGTTCTCAATCAAGCGCGCGATCCGGTCGAGCACGCTCTCGATTCCCTTCACCCATTCCCGCATCTCACCATATTCGACATAGCCGCCGGTGCGGGTGGCCTCGGTAATTGCCTTCCTGAATTGTGCAAACAGGGTCTTGTCGTCGGCCGTGGCCGCGGCAGCAGAAAACTCCAGTTCCTGCAGCAACGAGGGATCTCGTTCGGCAAAGCCGACGACCATCTCGACAAGCCGCTCGACGCCCTTGGTGCGGAGATGCTCACGGATTTTGCCGAAGCGGCTGGGAGCCTGCTCCAGAGCCTCGGGCCCGAGACTATTTGCGGCAAGGGCGGTTGCCACCAGGTGCTTGCAAAAACCCCAATCCGCAAATGCGCGGCAAGAGCACTCCCCGGAGAAGTTCTTCCCCGTGCCGACCAGTTCGCAGCGGTAGACCTCGGAGCCGATGACCCGGGCCAGCACGCGAGCCATGTCAAACGTAATAATCTCGACGTTTCCGTCTTCATGATAGGTAACACCGCGCGCGAAGACCTTCTCGCCAGCAACATCGCGCAATGCGTCGACGTCGAACCGGTGCCGGCCGGCGGTTGTCTCGATCCCGTTCGTGGTGCGCTTCGGCTTTCTCATCAACGCGTGGACTTTGAGAATTCCAGACCTGTCATTCAGAGAGGATGAATGTACCCATTCTGTTCGAGGAAGCGTCCAACGTCCAGCAACGAAAACGGGTGACCCGCCGTCGCTGCTTCGGCGCCTTAGCCATTGCGGAACGTGTAGGCATAGCCGTTGATCGCCGGCGCGCCGCCGAGATGGGCGTACAGGACCTTTGATCCCCTGGGGAAATAGCCCTTGTTGACGAGATCGATCATGCCCTGCATGGATTTTCCCTCGTAGACGGGATCGGTGATCATGCCTTCGAGGCGCCCGCACAGCCGGATCGCTGCTTTCGTCTCCTCGGACGGAACGCCGTAGGCCGGATAGGCATAGTCCTCGATCAGGACCACGTCGTCCTCGACGATCTCTTTCCCCAACTCGACCAGACCTGCGGTGTTGCGGGCGATGTCGAGCACCTGGGCCTTGGTCTGTGCCGGGGTGAAGGAGGCGTCGATGCCGATCACCTTGCGTTCGCGGCCGTCCCTGGCGAAGCCGACCAGCATGCCGGCGTGCGTGGAGCCGGTGACGGTGCAGACCACAATGTAATCGAACGTGAAGCCGAGTTCTTTTTCCTGTGCCCTCACCTCTTCGGTGAAGCCGACATAACCGAGCCCGCCATATTTATGCACGGAAGCGCCGGCCGGGATCGCATAGGGCTTGCCGCCCTTCGCCTTGACGTCGGCGATCGCCTCCTCCCAGCTCTGGCGAATGCCGATGTCGAAACCTTCATCCACCATCTGGACGTCGGCACCCATGACGCGGCTGAGCAGGATATTGCCGACGCGGTCATAGACGGCGTCTTCATGCGGCACCCAGCTTTCCTGCACCAGACGGCACTTCATGCCGATCTTCGCCGCAACCGCGGCGACCATGCGGGTGTGATTGGATTGCACGCCGCCGATCGAGACCAGCGTATCGGCGTTGGACGCGATCGCGTCGGGAATGATGTATTCGAGCTTGCGCAGCTTGTTGCCGCCGAAGGCCAGCCCCGAATTGCAGTCTTCGCGCTTGGCGTAGAGGTCGACCTTGCCGCCGAGATGCTGCGTCAGCCGCTCCAGCTTCTCGATATGGGTCGGTCCGAATGTGAGCGGATAGCGCTCGAACTTTTCCAGCATGCCGTCATCCCAGTTGATGTCTGATCTCGGGGAAACGCCTACCATTAGACGCAGGAAAGGTGCTCTCCAATTTGCTCTGAAATTTTTGCTCTTTCGTTGTAAATCAGCCAAGAAACATTAGTTTTCATCCACTCCATTACCAATTAACGAATGAATCTTCCATGAGCGGACGGCTCGACCGCGTCGACCTTAAGATATTGCGTTTGCTGCAGAATAGCGGCCGGCTGAGCAACGCCGAACTGGCCGAAATGGTCGGGGTCAGCCCCGCCACCTGCCACCGCCGGACCCAGCGCCTGTTCGACGAGGGGTTTGTCGGCCCGGTCCGCGCGATGGTGGCGCCGCGCAAGGTCGGCAAGGGCACGCTGGTCATGGTCGGCGTCGTGCTCGACCGCTCCACACCGGAAAGTTTTGCCTCGTTCGAGCAAGCGGTCGCGAAACTGAAATGCGTACTCGACTGTCATCTGGTGGCCGGCGATTTCGATTACTTCCTGAAGATCCGCGCCGGCGACGTCGACGATTTCAAGCGCATCCATGGCGAGCAGCTGATCGCGCTGCCCGGCGTCCGCCAGACGCGGACCTTCTTCGTCATGAAGGAAGTGGTCGACAACGCGCCGCTGGAGTTTTGAGCGGGCGCGCAACTGCAGGACCGCTGCGCCCTAATTCCTCGCGCTCTCGGCGGGCAATTTTGCCTTGCAGGAAATCAGGAAGGTAAACGCCCGCGCATTGCGGGCGATCTGTGTCGTCATCAGCTCCGTTTTGGAATCGGAGGTTTGGTACGACACCACGCTGTTGTCCAGAAAATCCCGCAGCGCGCCGGTCTTGATGGCGAAGTTGATGTTCTCGGGAATGTTGCCGGTCGCCCTGACGAACTTCAACGCATTCAATTTCGCCGCAACCACGCCGACAACCTCGCCACTGGAGGACAGCAGCGGCCCGCCGCTGTTGCCGGGTTGAACGGCCGCGCTGATCTGCAAAAAGCGCGTGTTGTTCATGACGCCGCTGAGCGAACTTACGATTCCAGTCGTTACTGTGAAGTCGGACGTGAGCAGTCCGTGAAAGGGATAGCCGATCGCCACGACGCTGGCGCCGGACTGGATCGCCTTGTCCTTGATGACGGCCACATCCCTGAACGAACCGGGGGCCTGAAGCAGGGCAAGGTCATTGGTCTCATCGCTTGAAACGAGGCGCAGCGTAACGGGTGCTTCCCCGGTCAGATTGCCCGAGATATCCCCAACGCATCCCTCGACGACATGCTGATTGGTAACGACATGCCCGTTGGTGCTGACCAGAAAGCCGGTTCCCGATTGAGTGCCGGTCTTTTCAGGTTTGGTCGCACCGGGCGGTGCGGTCGCAGCCGCAGCCACCGGCTTTGGAAGGCTCACGGAAAAATCCCCGGCGGCGGCGACGCCAGATTGCTTCGTCTTGGCCACGCAATTCGCCAACGTCGGCAACAACTGCGCGGTCTGGTCGAGCTTGAACTCGAAAAGCTGGCCTTGCGTATAGGCCGTCATGCCCCTCGCTCTTCGGAATTGGGCGATCAGCGAGGAGTTATCCGGCATCGGCACGCGGACCAATTTATCGGCGACCGGGATACCGTGAACGTTAAATGGTGTCTGACCATCGAAGGTCAGGGTAATCGGGAAGGCTTGCCCGGTCTTGAGCGCCCAGTTTTCGTGGGCGAATCCCAGGCTCCACCCGCCCTTGTCGTCGATCATGACCACAAAATAGATGCCACTGAGATATTGCGTGCCAGCCGAGCAATGCGAGAACGCACCGGTCTGATCGTTGGTGTACGCCCCGCCCTTCCAGTTTCCGACATTGATGGTCCCGTAGGGCCCGCGAGCTTCGGCATTCGAACCGGCTAAAATCGCAGCCAGCAAAATTACGATTGCAGTAACGCAGTATTTCATCACCATGCCCCCTGGAACGAAGCGAGCATATTGAGGCTTGCAACCGGAGTCCAAGGATTCGTCATGGATAAAACGGACGACGGCAACCGTCCCCTTACTCCTGACGGGGCTTCGGGAGACACCGTTTGCCTATGGTCTCCGGCACGCCTACCGCCAAGGATGGAGGAGGAGAGGAACTGGCGTCGAAAACTTGAGTGCCGCGGCCGGCGACTAGTCTTGCTTACAGGCGAACCTGAATCGAATTGAGAATATTGGTCGTGGTGTCGATGAATTGCAGCGCCTGCTGGGTTTTGCCGAACGACAAGGGAAAACGCGCACACTGGTCCGACAGCTGAGCCAGCCGTTTTCGTTCGCTGGCCAAAATGGTGTTGGATTTTTCGACCGCAAATTTGACGATGTCCCGCATCGGGTTGTTGTCGCCAAAATCAGTCATCTCCTTCTCGATCGTGATCAGATATTCGTAGCTCGAAAGCTCCCCGGAGATCTGTAGAAGCTCCCGGATGGTTGACTTGATGCAATCGGCGTCGCCGCTGGAAATGTCCGATCGCCTGGAGGTTTGAACGAGATCGCCCATCAAATTCTGAAACAGCGGCTTGATGTCCTCGACTTTCTTGAAATCGTTCTCGCTGAGGACGCCGCTGTTGGACACATTCGGTACGAGCAAAGTGATCAACAACGCGAAACCTGACGACGTCATCCATCCACGCGCGCGGCAGGCAAACATGAGCGCTGAATTCCTGATGCCGGTCGCGACCATTTCAGATCAACCTCGGAACGATACCGGATCAAGCATAGGCCCGACCGTATCATTTCGCTAGGGCAGACGGGGAGGCCGCCAGGGCAATCGGGTGAAGATATCCGTGACAAAAGGCTGAAGTGCTGAATCTGTTGTCGTCCAGTGCGCCGCAGGAGGGGGACGATGATGGATACCGAGGGGACACCGTTTGCAGAGGTTTCGGAGACGACGAGTTTTCTTCACCATTTCAGCGGGTTGCCGGATCATCGTCAGGCCGGCAAAGTGGATTATCCGCTCCCGGAAGTGCTGCTCCTGATTCTTCTGGCGGTTCTTGCGGGGGCGGAGGCGTTCACCGACATCGCGCGATTTGGCGAGCGGAAGATCGAGCTGCTGCGGCGGTTTCGGCCCTATGTGAACGGCACACCCTCGCATGATCATCTCGGCGATATCTTTGCCACGCTCGACGCCCGCGCCTTCCAGCTTTGCTTCGTGGCTTGGGTGGCGGCGCTGACGAACACACCCGCCGAGGTCATCGCGATCGATGGCAAGACGTCGCGGCGCTCGTATCAGACCAAGGGCTCGAAAGAGGCGATCCACATGGTCTCTGCCTTCGCCGCGCGGCAACGCATCGTTCTGGGCCAGGTGAAGGTGAACGAGAAGTCGAACGAGATCGTCGCCATCCCGGCGCTGCTCGACATGATGTCGATCGAGGGCGCAGTTGTGACGATCGATGCGATGGGCTGCCAACGCGACATCGCCACCAAAATCGTCGAGAAAAAGGCCGATTACATTGTCGCGCTGAAGGGCAATCAGGGAACCCTGCGCGAGGATGTCGAGGTTTTCGTCGATGAGCAGAAAGCCTTGAAATACAGGGATGCCACGATCAGCACGCACGAAACGGTCGATGCGGATCACGGCCGTATCGAGACCCGAAACTACACGGTGATCCACGATGTCGACTGGCTGCAGGCGCGCCACCAATGGCCGGGCCTGAACGCGGTTGTCGTGGTCGAAAGCCGGCGCGAAATCAACGGCAAGATCACCGACGAGACGCGCTTCTACATCACCTCGCTGGTGATGCCGGCCACCGCGGTCGGCCCGATGATCCGCGCGCACTGGGCCATCGAGAACTCCTTGCACTGGATCATGGACATGGTCTTTCGCGACGACGAATGCCGCGTCAGAACAGACAACGCCCCAGCCAACTTCGCAACCTGCCGGCACATCGCCTACAATCTCACCCGAAAGGCCCCAGGCAAGGATTCCATCCGCCTCCGGCGCAAAACCGCAGGATGGGACGACGAGTATCTCGCCAGCCTCATCGCCGCATGAAATCCTTCACCCGATTCCCCTGGGGAGGCCGCGCCTTTTCGGCGGGCACGGACTTCAATCCCGAAGCGACCCATCCCCGATCGGTCTCGATCAACCCTCCGGTTTGGTTGTCCGGCATTCGCTTTGGTGTAATATCCGGCGGCGAGCCGGGGGAAGCTGTGTGCATTCGGCTGAATCCACCGTTTGACGCACCCGATATGCCGATCCGCGGATCGAGCGTAAACCGGAGGACGGCAGTGTGACTGAGCGGTCGCAACAGGCATTCCGTGCGGTGGCGCTGCAGCGAGCCGCATCGCCCGAACAGCTTGACCACCTGGTCGGCATTACCAAACCGTTCGACTGGATTCTGACGTTCGTGGTTTGCCTGGCTCTGGCGGCCGCGCTGACATGGGGCGTCATCGGACGAATTCCTACCCGCGCGCCCGGTGAAGGAATTTTGATCAGCGGTGGCGGTCGCGTCGTCGATGCCGTCTCCGCTGCCGCCGGACGGCTCTCGTCAGTCAACGTTGCGGTGGGCGATCACGTCCTGCAAGGTCAGGCGGTCGCCCAGATCGCCCAAACCGATATCCAGCAGCGCCACACCAGCGCTATCGAGGTCTTTCGCGAACGCGAGCGTGAGCATGCCGACCTGACCTCGAAGGTTGCCAGCGAACTCGCGTCAAAGGGCCAGAACTTTGCCAAACTCGAGGCCGCCTTCAATCAGGTCGTGAAGGCGACCGACCAGCGCATGGAATATCTGACGGCCGATCTCAAGAATCTCGAGGACTTGCTGGCCAAGGGATATACGACCCGACGCAACGTCGAGGATCGCCGTCGCGATCTGGCCGATGCGCAGCAGCGAAAGGAAGATACAAGGAACGAAATTCTGAAGTTGCGATCGCAAAAGACGGATCTGGAGACGCAGCGTGCGCGCGAAATCCAGCAATCGGAATTTACCCTCAATGACGCGCGCCGGCAGATGGACGCGATCGCTGAAATGCTTAACCAGAACACTCAGGTCATCAGCCCGATCGAAGGACGTGTCCTCGAGGTCAAGGTCTCCGCGGGCTCGGTGCTCGCGGTCGGCACACCGGTCATCGCGATCGAAAGCGAGGGTACCGAGCTCGAGGCGCTGGTCTACATTCCGGCGGAGCGCGGCAAGAATGTGAAACCGGGAATGCAGGTCAGTGTCGAGCCGAGCACGGTGAAACGGGAGGAGTTCGGAACCATGGTCGGCACCATCGTGACGGTCTCCGATTTTCCCATCACGCCCCAGGGCATGGCTGCGGTGCTCCACAACGACAGTCTGGTCAGCCGCTTTTCGCACGATGGCGCGCCCTATGCGGCGACGGTCAGCCTGGAACAGGACCCTGCAACCGTCAGCGGCTATCGCTGGGCGGTTGGAAAGGGGCCACCCATTCGTCTCACCAGCGGAACGCTGACGCGTGCGGAAGTTACCACGCGAAATCAACGCCCGCTCGACCTGGTGCTACCTCTCATCAAGCGGCTGACGGGAATTGATGGATAACGCCCCTTTGCCCCAGCCAACGCCGGACGAGGCGCGTCCACTTCCACGGCACGCCCGCAAACTGTTCTGGCGCAAAGCGGTGAAGCGGACGCCCACGATCCTGCAAATGGAGGCTGTCGAATGCGGGGCTGCGGCCCTGGCCATGGTGCTTGCGTACCATGGCGCCTGGATCCCGCTGGAGCAGCTCCGCGTCGCCTGCGGCGTCTCGCGCGACGGCAGCAAGGCAAGCAACATCGTCAGGGCGGCGCGCCGTTTCGGCCTCGCCGCCAAGGGTTTTCGCAAGGAGCCCTCGACACTGCATGAATTGCCGATGCCCTGCATCATTCACTGGAACTTCAATCATTTCGTGGTGCTGGAGGGCATCGTTGGCGATCGCGTCTATATCAACGATCCGGCGATCGGACGTCGGCGGATCGACATGGCGGAACTGGATCTTGCGTTCACCGGCGTCGTGCTCGCCATGGAGCGAACCGAGGCATTCAAGCCGTTGGGCCGCAAACCGCAGGGCTTGCGTTTGCTGCTGCGCGAATTGCGCGGCTCGAAGGCGGCCGTCGGCCTGCTGGTGATCGTCAGCTTCGCGCTCATTGTGCCCAGTATTGTCGCTGCGGGATTTTCGAAAATCTTCGTCGACGACATCCTGATCCGGCATAGCACCAGCTGGCTCGTTCCGCTGCTGATCGGCATGGCCGTGACCGCGGTGTTGCGCGCAATCCTGACGGTATTGCGCCAGTCACTGCTGCTGAGGCTGCAAACCAAGCTTGCGGTGGTCATGATCAGCCGCTTTCTCTGGCACGTCATGGCGCTACCGGTCGAGTTCTTCACCCAGCGCCACGCCGGGGATATTGCCAGCCGCGTGGCCGCCAACGAGCAGATTGCCCGCCTGCTCTCGAGCGGCATAGCCGCCAACGCGCTCAACCTGACATCGATCGTGTTTTTCGCCGCTGCGATGGCGATTTACGACGTCCCGCTCGCTGCGATCGGCGTCAGCATGTCACTTCTGAACGTGCTGGCATTGCGATTCATTGGCGCGCGCCGGCAGGATCTCAGCCGCAGCCTCGCGCTCGAGCAGGGCAAGCTTGTTGCCGCGACGGTGAGCACCGTGCGTACCATCGAAACCCTCAAGGCGAGCGGACTGGAAGACGAGGCATTCGGTCAATGGGCCGGGGTTCAGGCAAAAGCCTTGAACGCCGAGCAGGAACTCGGGGTGTCCTCCATCTTTCTTGACATGCTGCCGACGCTGTTCTCGGGACTGACGGTTGCGGCGATACTTGGCATCGGCGGCTTGCGGGTGATCGAGGGCTCCCTCACGCTTGGAAGCCTGGTCGCCTTCCAGTCGCTCATGGCAAGCTTTTCGGCGCCCGTCACGGACCTCGTCAATTATGCGGGTAGCTTCCAGACCATCAAGGGAGCGTTCGAGCGCCTCGAGGATGTATATAATTATCCGCTCGACAGTTCCGGCAAGAACATCGTCGCGGCGGATCGCTTCGCTCCGAAGCTGACAGGCAGGATCGAAATCAGCAACATTCAGTTCGGCTACTCAGTTCTGGAGCCGCCGCTGCTGGCCGACCTTTCCATCACCATCCAGCCGGGCTCGAGGGTGGCGCTCGTCGGCGCCTCCGGCAGCGGAAAATCCACTCTCGGCAAGCTGATTTGCGGACTTTACAAGCCGTGGTCCGGCGAAATCCGTATCGACGGATGGACCTTGCCGGAGATCCCTCCGCAGGTGTTCGCAAATTCGATCGCCTACGTCGATCAGGACATCTTCCTGTTCGAGGGAACCGCGCGTGACAACCTGACCCTGTGGGACCCGACCGTAACAGAAGAGGATCTGTCGCGGGCGTTGAAGGATGCAGTCATCCACGAGGACATTGCGACGCGGGCGGGAAACTACGACTGCTATATCAACGAGGGCGGCACAAATTTCAGCGGCGGTCAGCGCCAACGTATCGAGATCGCGCGGGCGCTGGTTTCCAACCCGTCGGCGATCGTGCTCGACGAGGCAACGGGCGCGCTCGATCCGATCACCGAAAAAATCATTGACGATAATCTGCGACGCCGGGGCTGCACGTGCATCATCATCGCGCATCGTCTGAGCACGATCCGCGACTGTGACGAGATCATCGTGCTGCAGCAGGGCAAAATTGCCGAGCGAGGAACCCATGAGCAGCTGATCGTGCTTCAGGGGGTGTACGCGAAACTCGTGGCTCAGGAATGACCGAACCTGTCCTCCAGCGGGCACAAGTAACGGCCGGTCAAGAGGCGGCCGGTTGTCTGCCGACCCGCATCGTGCTCGATGGCCGGCACCCGAAACTTCTCGACCATCGGGAGCACGTGCTGCAGGTCGTGACAGGGTATGCCGATGTCTTCGCCGTCAACATGGTCGAAGGCGGCACCAACGGTGCTCGACACCATCTGTTTCGGGTCGAGAGCGGCGATGTCATTCTCGACCTTCCGGAAACCGTCGATAGCTCTGGCACACGCATCCAGGTGATCGCAGTCGGCGGTCCCGGCACCGAAGCATTGGTCGTGCCACGCGCGGAGTTTTCATCCGTCGATTCGATTACCGCCTGGGTCACGCGGCTCGCCAGGATGATCTCAGGTCCAAACCCGAGCTGGGAAATGCGCGAGGTCGCGGGCGATGGCGCCGCCGAGATTCCGCCCGGTGAGCGGCGGCGTGGTCCGGTGCGCAGCATCGTGTGGGTCGCCCTGGAGGCCGGTGCGGTGAAGCTTATGGGGCTCGATCCGGCTTTTTCCGCCGGCGGCCCGCCTTTGCCGCTGACATCGGGGATGTGGATCGAGGCCGGCCCGTCCGCATGCATCGCTGTCGGCAGCGTCGCCACGCCGGATGCGGATATGCTGTGGCACGCCGTCGATCAATTCCATCTTGGCGTCGTTGCCAGTATTCGGGATCGACAGGCGCGCGACGTTGGCCGGGAGACGCAACGCCTCGTTCTTCGCAGCGATCTCACGACGGCGCAGACGCTCGAATCCTTCGAACGCCTCTCCGCAGTCGTCGTGCAGCGCTCCAACCGGGCAATGATCGAAGCCGACCCGTCGGATGCCTTGCTCGCCGCCTGCCGGATGGTCGCGGAAGCGATTCGAGCGCCGTTTATCGTTCCTGCCCGAGCCGCCTCGGCTCGGCAGGAATTTGCCGACGTTGTCGAGATCGCCCGAAGCGTACGACTGCGCGTTCGCCAGACGCTGTTGCGGGGCAAATGGTGGCAGCAGGATGTGGGCCCGTTGGTGGGTTGGCACGGTGAGGAGCGCAATCCGGTCGCGCTTATCCGCGGCGCGAGACATCGTTACACCATGATCGAACCGGGAACCGGGACGCACCGTCCGGTCGACCGTTCGCTTGCAATGGAGCTGGCGCCGGAAGCCGTGACGTTCTATCCCGCCTTGCCGTCGCGCCCGGTTCGATTTCGGGATCTGCTCACATTCTCGATTCGCCATTCCAGCGGCAATGTCGGTCGCATCGCACTCGCCGTCGTTGCGATAGGCCTGCTGTCATTGGTCGCCCCGCTCATTACCAATCTTCTCATCAGCTCGGTCATACCCCGCACCGAGCTCGACCAGCTCGCGTTTTGCGCCCTGGCACTCGCCGTGACGGCCGTCGCCATGGCCAGTGTCCAGGCGATGGAAGGCCTCGCGATGCTCAGGCTCGAAGGCCTGATCGATTGGAAGCTGCAGGCGGCGGTGATCGACCGTCTGCTCAGGCTGCCCGCGTCCCTGTTTCGCGAGTACACCGTTGGCGACTTTGTCGATCGCTCGATGGGAATTGATGCTGCACGTCGGATATTCACCGGACGCGCGCTGCGCGGGATGATGGCCGGTTTGTTCTGCTGGTTCAGCATAGGTCTGATGTTTTACTACGATCTCAGGCTGGGGCTGGTCGCGTTTGTGCTGACGATTGTCAGGGCGATCCTGATCATCGTCACCAGCGCGATACGGCTCTATCACGAGAACAACCACTTCAACCTGCAGGGCAAGATCGGCGGCTTCGTGCTGCAGCTCATCTCCGGAATCAGCAAGCTCCGCGTCGCAGCCGCAACCTTTCGCGCGCTCGCCGTATGGTCGAGACAGTTCGCGATCCAGAAACAGTATTTCATGGCATCCCAGCGGACCGCCAACGCCCTCGGTGTTTTCGAGGCTTCGTTTCCGACTATCGCCACGCTCATCATTTTCGCGGCGGCGTCGTTTACAAACAGCAAGCTGCTACTCGATATCGGCGGCTTCTTCGCATTCTTCACTGCCTTCGGCCAATCGATGGCATCGGTCGGTGCGTGGGCGTCGGGCGTGAGTGAATCGCTGATCGCGATCCCTCATCTCACCCGCCTTCGACCGCTGATCTCGGCGGTGGTCGAGGTTTCGGAGGACCGGAAGCCTCCGGGTGAACTGTCCGGAGCGGTTGAGCTCTCTCGCTTGACCTTCCGCTACCTGCCGAGCGGCCCGCCCGTCCTCGACAACGTCACTCTGCGGATCACGCAAGGCGAATATGTCGCGATTGTGGGCCCGTCAGGAAGCGGAAAATCCTCGCTGTTCCGATTACTGCTGGGCTTCGAGCGGCCGGAGTCCGGCGCCGTGTTCCTCGATGGAAAGGCGCTCGACACGCTCGACATCAGCGCGGTACGGCGGCAGCTTGGCGTGGTATTGCAGAATGGAAAACTGGCGACAGGCAGCCTCTACGACAATATTTGCGGCGGCGTCCAACTGCCGCTCGAGCACGCGTGGGAGGCCGCGCGGCTTGCCGGTCTCGATGCCGACATCGAGCGCATGCCGATGGGCATGCATACCTTGATCGCAGAGGGCGTGAACACGCTGTCCGGCGGACAGCGACAGCGAATCATGATTGCCCGCGCGATCGCCCGCCGGCCCCGTATTCTGCTGTTTGACGAGGCGACGAGTTCACTGGACAACCAGTCGCAGGCGATTGTAAGCGCATCGCTAGGTAACCTCAACGTAACACGGATCGTCATCGCGCATCGACTGAGCACCGTGCGCGAGGCCGATCGCATTGTCGTGCTTGTCGATGGCAAGGTCGTGCAAACCGGGAGCTATGCGGAGCTCAGCAACATGCCCGGAGTGTTCGCCGCCTTCGCCCAGCGGCAGTTGCTTTAGCCGAAGAGGACAATCATGCGAAAAGTCCTGTACATCTTTGGGATACTCAGCGATGCCGACGTCGCGTGGATGGCGCGGACGGGCGTTCGGCGGCGTCTAGGCGATGGCGACGTCATCATCCGGGAAGGCGAGAGCACCGATTTCCTGATCTTTATGCTCGAAGGGGAATTGCTGGTGACAACCCGGCGGCTGGGACAAATCGCGCGGCTGGGTGTCGGCGAGGTCGTCGGCGAAATATCGCTGGTGGATTCGGCGCCGCCGTCGGCCACGATAACGGCCAGCGGAGACGGCCTGGCGCTCCTCCTCGACAAGGCAAAGCTGATGCATAAGCTCGACAATGATGCCGGCTTTGGCAGCCGGTTCTACCACGCCCTCGCGGTGTTTCTTGCCGACCGACTTCGCGAAGCGCGCGGAAGCTCGGCTGGAAATTCCGCCGTCTCGGACGAGATGGGTATCTCGGAAGACGAACTCGACGTCGGTATCCTTGATCGTGTATCGGCTGCCGGAGAGCGATTCAACCGAATGTTGAGGACCTTGAGCAACAACAGGATTTCCAACTAGGAAAGCTGTCCTCACCTCTGGATCGCGGGTTTACGTCGTCATCCAACCAGGCCGACCGAGACTTGGCGCGCCTTTCTGGTTCGCGCGGGTGGTTTTTTCTGTGTGATTCGACGCACGGTCGTATTTCGAAACGACGGCTAGCTTGCGGTCATGACGGGCGATGGCCGCTCGTCCTCAGATCAAACGGAGAAGTGCCATGACCAACTTCAGCAATGAACTGAACCTCAATGACCTCGAAGCCGTCAGCGGCGGAATGCGCAATCTCGCCAACGATCCGGGCTACCATGGGCCGACCATCAGCAAGGGCGGCACCGTCGGCGGCGGCGATACGATCGACGGAGTCCCGTGGGGCGGCACGCCTGGAGACGGTTCGTGGGGTGTCGTGAATGGCAACCTTCCCGGCGCGGGAAATTGGGGCAACTGAGTTCGGAATATCAAGTACCTGCACGGAATGCGCCGGTTCACGCCGGCGCGTTTTCGCAATGCGCGAAGCTGAAACGCGTCCGCCGGCCTGGTAATCTCAATCCTCGTCTTTCGCGCGAGACCGATCCACTCAACCACACTGGGGCCAGTGTGATCTTGCGCACTTTCTAGGTATTGCTGAAAGTGATATCAATGCCGCTGCAAAGAGGAGAACGCACCAAGGAGGAGCGCCCACCATGGACAACAGAAAAATCGATTTGGGAAAAAAAGAAAAGCCCGCCGAAGGCACACTCAATGATACCAACATCGAACTGAGCGAAGAAGAATTATCCCGAGTGTCGGGCGGCAAGCCGGGGTCAGGTAGCAGCAGCAAATTGTTCGAGGCGTGCGCGACGGGACGGCATTTTAAGGAAGCCAAGATCACCTAAGCCCACCTGTTGAATCACGATAGCTTTAGAGCCCGCTGACGTCTCGGCAGGTCGACGGAATCCTGGCGTTCAGGCGTCCTCATTTTTGGAATTTGGGCCGGAATATTCGGGACCGAAATATTGGGTCCGAGATCGAGGGTAACGCGAGCCGGAGACATGTTCCGGTATGTCTGGCATTCACCCAGCACGACCAGAGCGATGGAGACTCTCATGAGCAAGCCCACGACGAAACTCGACGCGCCAGAACACGGCGTCGAACTGACCGATGAGCAACTCCGCGGCGTTAGCGGCGGCAACTCGATCGAAAAGATCCCAAATATTCGCACCCCGAAATTCGGCCCAGCCGCGTCGATTTCGCAAGGCGAGGTTAACAGCGATCAGACCGACAACAACCTGCCCTGAGAACCGCAGCCAACCCCCGCACTGCCGCGCCGAGTTGCCGCCGCGTCACATGATCGACCAAACGGCGACGGGCAATTGGCGCGTCGCGGCAGCTGTGGCAGACGTAAGGGCAGACCAGGATAGCATGAGATAGCTAGCTGAGATTAGCTCAACAAAGGTCGGGAGATCACAGGATGCTGTTCACGAACCGACCTTGCTCGTCTCGCGCAAATTGCCCTCGATGATTTTGCCGATCTTTGCCAACGACAGAAATATGCCAGTCCATATGCCGACCGGCTGCGGCTGATCTTTTTGTGCCAAGGCGCGGCCCGTCATTACCTCCATCATGATCGCGGCGTGCAGGACTTTGACCTGTGGGGGTTCTTTGAAGAGGTTCGCGGCCATCCCTTTCCATATCAGCGACGCGGTCAACGTGATTTCGAACCTTCGAAATTTGGGCATAACCGCGATGATGGAGATGCCTTCAAGGGACGTCGGGTAGACGTGATCGGTCGGTCGATCAGGATGTCCAATAACAAGTCGCCGATAGAAGCAGTGCAGCGCTATTTCGGTGAGGCGCGAACCAAGAGCGCATTGCTGATGGCGGAGCGGCCCGTTATCATCGTGTGGCCCGCCAAAAATCGGCTGAAACAATGCCGCGCCGCGACAGCGTTGGCCTCTGTTATTCGTCGAAATCGTCGTCATCCGTCGGCGCCGTCGTGGTCGCACGATGCAGGAATTGCAGCGTGTGATGGCGCGGTTCGCGCGGGGCCGGGCGCTCGGACGGATCGCGGGCGATCTTCGACTGTAATTCCGCGAGGTCGGTGAAGACATCGGCCTGGCGCCGCAGTTCGTCGGCAATCATTGGCGGCTGGCTGGAAATGGTGGAGACCACGGTGACGTGGACGCCGCGGCGCTGCATCGCTTCTACCAGCGAGCGGAAGTTGCCGTCGCCGGAGAACAGCACCATCTGGTCGATGTGTTCGGCGAGTTCCATGGCGTCGACCGCAAGCTCGATGTCCATATTACCCTTCACCTTGCGCCTGCCGCTGGCGTCGATGAATTCCTTGGTTGCCTTGGTGACGACCGTGTAGCCGTTGTAGTCCAGCCAGTCGATCAAGGGGCGGATCGATGAGAATTCCTGATCTTCGATGATTGCTGTGTAGTAGAACGCGCGCAACAGCGTTCCGCGACTTTGGAATTCCTTGAGCAGACGCTTGTAATCGATGTCGAAACCGAGCGCCCTGGATGTCGCGTGGAGATTGGCGCCATCGATGAACAACGCAATCTTGTCGGAGGAAGATGGCATATTGACCTTTTACAAGTAGATACGCGGACAAGGCCCGTCAAACTCTGCCTGGATATTGGGAGAGACTAGAAAGTCGCAATTGAGGCGGTCTCTCAAGTGATGCTCGACAAATCAAATCGCAAGCGAAGATTAAAGTGTCGCAAATAGGAACGAGTGAGGGCAAAAGCGCTCAGGCCCATTCTTTCGGGGTAACTCCAATTTGACCCCAGGACCGGTTTCGAGATTGGAATCGGTCTAGATTTAGATATTTTAAGTTTCAATCAGTCTTTGTGTAAAGAAAAAGAGATGCTTGTATCTCGACGTCCATCAATACAGGTTCATCTGGCACATTTTGGCGCGCTTGCCGGTGCGATCCTGCCACCGCCGGATGGTGACGATTGCCACCAGCGCCAACCTTTCGATCGATACGGCGCGGACAACAGCAGCAGGAAGAGTGCCCTGTCAGCTTTGTATTTGGCAGCGGCTCGGCTGCTTTCCGAACCCAGCATGACGACATCCCCTTCGGTTGTGCACACGCGCCAGCTCCATGTTCGGCCCCGCCGCTTCAAGACCTCTTCAAAAACTGGAAATTGATCAGACATCGCGATCGTGACTTCCGAAGGCATTTGCAAGGGCGCCTCGGTCGGGTCGTTTGGGACCCCCGTGATGCGAATGAACGTAATATAGTACTCTACAAGAGTTGCATGACGGCGATCTTGATGTAGCGCAAGCGGCCCTGCTCCCGTCCGGCCTTTCCGGCCCTGTGGCTTGTCCTGGGCCCAAAGCCGTCGCAGTCGCCCATAGCGGGCCGTCCAGCGCTGTTGGCCGGGCAAGGGGTCTTGTGACACACGCCGGATCGGGGTTTCTCTAGGGGGGCACTAAAAAAGTAAAGATAACTCAATAATATCAATTGAGCGGCCCGAGACATAGGTGACATTTCGTACCGGACACATGGGTTACACTTTTCGCTTTTTTGCAAGCGGGAGGTGTGGATGCCGTGGAAAGCGAGTTCGGTTATGGAAGAACGCCTGCGCTTTGTCGCCCGTCTGCTGGACGGGGAGGCCATGACGGATGTGTGCCGGGAATTCGGCGTCTCCCGCAAGACCGGCTACAAGATTTTCGACCGCTACAAGGAGCACGGGCTTGAGGCCCTGAGCGATCGCTCGAGGCGGCCGGTGCGCTATGCCAACCAGCTGCCGGAACAGATCGAGGGCCTGATTGTCCGGCTCAAGGCCGAGAAGCCGCACTGGGGCGCGCGCAAGATCCGGGAATTGCTGGTCAGACGGCTGGACGGCGATATCCGGGTTCCTGCCAAAAGCACCATCCATACGATTCTCGACCGCCATGGCCTGGTCAAGCGCGCCGGCGGGCCGCGCCACCGCGCGCGCGGCACGCCGCTGTCCGCGGGCACTGGACCCAATGATCTGTGGTGCGCCGACTTCAAGGGCGAGTTCAAGCTTGGCAATGGGCGGTACTGTTACCCGCTGACCGTCACCGACCACGCCTCGCGCTTCCTGCTGTTGTGCGAGGCGCTGGAGTCGACCCGTGAAGACACGGCTTGCACGGCCTTCGAACGCCGCGAGCGCGGCTTGCCGCTTGCCATCCGCTCCGACAACGGCGTGCCCTTTACCAGTCCCAATGCCCTGTTCAGTCTCTCCAAGCTCTCGGTCTGGTGGCTCAGGCTCGGCATCGCCATCGAACGCATCAGGCCCGGCCATCCGCAGCAGAACGGGCGTCACGAGCGCATGCACCTTACCCTCAAGAAGGAAACCACCCGACCGCCGGGCTCCAATAGCCTGCAGCAGCAGGAACGCTTCGATGCCTTCGTCCGCGAGTTCAATGCCGAACGGCCGCATGAGGCGCTCGAGATGAAATGCCCCGCCGAACTCTATGTTGCCTCACCACGCCCTTACGCTGGCTTGCCCGAGCTGACCTACCCATTCCACGATCGTGAGCTGCTGGTCACCGCCTGTGGACGGCTCTGCCTGCATCGCAAGCGGATCAACGTCTCAACCGTGCTGGCCGGCCAGAAACTCGGCATCAAGGAAGTCGACGACGGCATTTGGCTCGTCAGCTTCATGCACTATGATTTGGGCTACTTCGACCTGGAGCAGAAAACCCTGCAACCCCTCGACAACCCGTTCGCCCTATGTCTTAGGTACGACCTGTTACCTATGTCTCCGGGCTGGACAAATTATATTTGGCGGAGAGAGTGGGACTCTCTTCCACGGGCCTGCCCAATGCAAGAAACCCAATAAATAAGGGACTTTCGGCGACCGGTGAAAATGTCGTGTACCACCCATGTGTACCACTTTACGGGGCCTCCGCCAAGCCAGGACAGCGGTGGTTCAAGGATTCGGCCAAGCGGTGGTTCAAGGATTCGGGCGTTAGGGCTTAACCGCCACATGATCGCTGGCATGGATTCGTCGCGGAACTGTCAAACGCGCTCTCGGCGGTAGAGCCCAACTAACAAGGCTCCCGATCCCGAAACCCGAATCCTTTGCTGCATTGCCGGGTCTTCCGGACGGAAATGCTTCACCTTGCGGAGTTCCCGGTAGCAAAGCAGACACGTCCCGCCCGTCAACGACCGAGGTTATGCGAACGAACTGAAGATACGCGCAGAATGGCTCTCTGGCCGGTTCGGCAGCATGAGTGCCTCCCAACTGACCGATTTTATGTCAGCTAATGTCGGTCGGTGGGGCGCCGAATTCGAGCGTCTTACCTCACTTCGAACTCTGGAGCTGTAAGATGATGCAGCTTAGAGAACTTCGCCTGACCGGCCCAGGCGTCCCAGATGCCCGCATGGTGTCAAGCCGGGAGGCAATGTTATTTCCGGCGATTCTGACACCGGCAAGAGCTACATGCTTCGTTGCATCGACTACGTATTCGGTGCCGAAGCTATGACGAAAGTCATCACTGAGGCAGAGCCTTACCAACGCGTACTGGCAGAGCTTCAAAATGACGCCGGGCAGTTCTTGACGCTGACACGGAGCCTGGACGGCGGCAATATTGACTGGCGGCAGCCGGGAAATGGTCCTTCCGGCCGCTAACTCGGTTGTCGCTTGGCATCCGGAAATGCCGCGTGCCACAGCCACCATCTGGCGGGCCGCATAGGTCGCACAGCCCGTTCCCGTTCGTCGCTCGCTCTCGACTCAGAACACGGCTGCCCATTGACGTCGCCAAATGGGTGTAGGACACATCGATCGAGATGCGAGCGATCGAGAATCAGTCCATGGATGTCCACCATTTCAAGAATTTCGAAATGCTCGATCCCGAGGCCGGAGAGTTGCGCGGAGGCCACGAACTGGTGGTCGAGGGCGACACGATCAGGGAGGTCTCGGCCAAACCGATCAAGCTGACAAAGGCCCGCGTCATCGACTGCGGCCGGCGCACGCTGATGCCCGGCCTGATCGATAGCCATGTGCATGTGGTGCTGTCCGAGGTCGTGATCCGCAACATGGAAAGCGTGCCGTTGACGCTGATGACCGCGCGCGCCGCCCATCTGATGCGCAAGATGCTTAACCGCGGCTTCACCAGCGTGCGTGACACCGGCGGCGCCGATTGGGGCCTGAAGGAAGCGACCGACAAAGGGTTGTTGCCGGGGCCGCGGCTGTTCATCGCCGGACGCGCGATCGGCCCCACTGGTGGCCATAGCGACGGCCGCCGCCGCACCGACATGGGCTCACGTTGTCAATGCTGCAATGCCTTGTCGTTCTCCATGGGCGTCGCGGATGGCGTTTCCGAAGTCCGCCGCGCGGTGCGCGAAGAAATGCGCCAGGGTTGCGACCAGGTGAAGATCATGATGTCGGGCGGCGTCGCCTCGCCCTACGATCCGCTCGATAGCCTGCAGTTCTCGGTGGACGAGGTCGTGGCAGCCGTGGAGGAGGCGCATGCCTTTGGCCGCTATGTCTGTGCTCACGCCTATACGCCGGAAGCTATAACGCGCGCGGCTAACGCCGGCGTACGCACTATTGAGCACGGCAATCTCATCGATGATGCGTCCGCAAAGCTGATGGCCGAGAAGGGCATGTTCCTCGTCGCCAATCTCGTCACCTACTCCGAGATGAAGAAGCATGCCGCCGAATACGGCATGAATTCGGACATGCTGGCCAAGAACGACCTCGTCATTGACGGCGCCTTGAAGTCGCTCGAAATCTGCAAGCGTTACGGCGTGCCTGTCGCATACGGCACCGATCTGCTCGGCCAGTTGCAGGTGGCGCAGTCGGAGGAGTTCACACTCCGCGCGCAGGTGCTGTCGCCGGCCGACATCATCCGTTCAGCCACCACGATCGGCGCCCAGGTCGTGCGCATGGAGGGCAAGCTTGGCTGCCTGAAGCCGGGTGCCTTCGCCGATCTGCTCGTCGTCGACGGCAACCCGCTCGAGAACCTCAAGCTGTTTCAGGAAGAAGGCAGGCACCTTTCGGTCATCATGAAGGGCGGGCGCTTCCACAAGAACCTGCTGCAGTGATGGCTGCCGGAAGTCCCCGCGCCAGCAGCACGTCGACGCCGTTCGTCTGCCCCGTGGCGGGCGTTTCACATGGCAACGCCAGAGGCATTTCGTGCGATTGACCGAGACTGCCACTCCGAACCGCCTGTCCTGAGCGCGCCGATGTCCCAGCAAATCCTGTTCAAGAATTTCGAATTGCTCGAACCTTCGTTCGGCGAGCTCCGTGGCGGATATGAACTGCTCGTCGAGGGCGATACGGTCAAGGAACTCAGCCAGAAACCGGTCAAGGCGGCCGGAGCGACGGTCATCGACTGCGGCAAGCGCACGTTGATGCCAGGGTTGATCGACTGCCACGTGCACGCCATCCACAGCGAGGTCAACGTTCGCTTCATGGAGGCGATGCCGCTGACCTTGATCACCGCGCGCGCAGCGACGCGATTGCGCGCCATGCTCGACCGCGGCTTCACGACCGTGCGCGACACCGGCGGGGCCGACTGGGGCATCAAGACGGCCATCGAAACCGGACATATCGTCGGTCCGCGGCTTTATATCGCCGGCCAGTCGATCGGCCCAACGGGCGGCCATTCGGATTCGCGCCGGCGCACCAAGTGGGGTGGCGAGTGCGTCTGCTGTAACGGCCTGCAATTCAAATCCGCCATCGCCGACGGCGTCAACGAAGTCCGGAAATCCGCGCGCGAGCAGATGCGCCAGGGCGCCGATCATGTGAAGATCATGATGTCCGGCGGCGTCGCATCGCCCTACGATCCGCTCGACAGCCTGCAATTCTCGGATGGCGAGGTCAGCGCGGCGGTGGAAGAGGCGACCGCTTTCGGGCGCTATGTCTGTGCCCATGCCTACTCAGCAGAGGCCATCACACGCGCCGCACGTCTGGGCGTGCGCACCATCGAGCACGGCAATCTCATCGATGATGCATCGGCAAAGCTGATGGCCGAGAAGGGCATGTTCCTCGTCGCCAATCTCGTCACCTACTACGCCATGAAAGAGCGGGCCGCGCAGTTCGGCATGATCGGCGAAAGCCTGGCCAAGAACGAAATCGTGCTGCACGGCGGACTGAAGTCGCTGGAGATCTGCAAGCGCCACGGCATTCCGGTGGCCTATGGCAGCGATCTGCTGGGCGAGTTGCACTGGGACCAGTCGAAGGAATTCACCATCCGCCAGGAGGTCGTCTCGCCGATCGAGATCATCCGCTCGGCGACCACGATCGGTGCCGATGTCCTGCGCATGCCGGGCAAGGTGGGTACATTGCAGCCGGGCGCCTTTTCCGACGCCATCGTCGTCGACGGCAATCCGCTGAAAGACCTTGCGCTGCTTGGCGATCAAGGCAAACATCTCTCCCTGATCATGAAGGCCGGTATCTTGCACAAGAACCGATTGAATTGATCGCAGGCTCTGCTAGAGAGGCGATCTTGACCGTCGCACCCGGATGGACCTCATCACGCTTTGTCGGCCGCATGGCGCTTGGAACAGCGGCTGGCGTGTCGCTTGCGTATATCCTGCTTCCGATGTTCTTCGTGATCTGGCTGGCGTTCTTCGTCCAGGAAATTCCGTCGTTCCCCCCGGAAGGCTATTCGCTGAAATGGTTCCGCGCCATTCCCGGCAACGACAGGTTCGTCACGGGATTTCTCCTCAGTCTGCAAGTCGCAGTGGTCGCAACGTCGATCGGTCTGGCCCTCGGCGTTCCCGCCGCCGTCTGCCTGGTGCGAGGACGCTTCACCGGACGTGAGACTGTGAACAACCTGCTGTTGCTGCCGCTGATCGTGCCGGGCATCGTGCTCGGCATCGCGCTGTATGTCTTCCATGTCGAAACCGAGATCGCGACCGGCTGGCCCATCCTCGGCTCACTCGGCGGGCTGGTCGCCGGTCACGTCTTGATAGCCATACCCTGGACGGTGCGCCTCATCACGGCCAGCCTCGTCGGCATGGATCGCGCCGTCGAGGAAGCGGCGCAGAGCCTGGGCGCGAACCGTCTGATCACGTTCCGGCGCGTCACCCTGCCGGCCATTTTGCCGGGCATTGTCGCGGCAGCCCTGTTCGGCTTCATCGCCTCGTTCGGAAATCTGGAAATGAGTCTGTTCCTCGTCGGTCCCGGCCGAACGACGCTGCCGATCGCGATCCTCCAATACCTCGAATGGAAGATCGACCCGACCATCGCGGCGGTGTCGGTTCTGCAGATCCTGTTCGTCGGCGGAGCCATGCTGTTGACCGACCGTTTCGTCAAAATCGGCCGCGTGGTCTGACGATGGCGCGCCTGCAGTTGACCAACGTCACCAAGTCGTATGGCGACGTCAAGGCCGCGGATGACGTTTCGCTCGACATTGCCGATGGCGAGTTCCTCGTCCTGCTCGGCCCCTCCGGCTGCGGCAAAACGACGACCTTGCGCATCGTTGCCGGCTTCATCGAGCCGACATCCGGCAGCGTCCGCCTGGGCGAGCGCGACATCACCGAGTTGCCTCCATGGAAGCGCAACGCCGGCCTCGTGTTCCAGAGCTATGCGCTGTTTCCGCACATGACTGTGGCCGAGAACGTCGCGTTCGGCCTGGAGATGCGCAAGATTCCGAGGGCCGCGATGGCGCCGAAGATCACGGAGGCATTGCGCCTGGTGCGGCTCGATCATCTCGGCGACCGGCTGCCACGGCAGTTGTCCGGCGGCCAGCAGCAGCGCGTGGCGCTGGCCCGCGCGCTGGTTTTCCGGCCCGATGTTCTCCTGCTCGATGAGCCGCTGTCCAATCTCGACGCCAAGCTGCGCCAGGACGTGCGCGTTGAAATCCGCGAACTGCAACGCAAGCTCGGCTTGACGACCGTGATGGTTACCCACGACCAGGAGGAGGCATTGACCATGGCCGATCGCCTCGTCGTCATGAACGAGGGCCGTATCCGCCAGATCGGATCGCAGCAGGATCTCTACGAGCGCCCATCGGAAAAATTCGTCGCGGATTTCGTCGGCCGCTCCACGTTTATCAGTGGCCGCATGGATGGGCCCGGGCGTTTCGTTTCGGCCGGCGGCCTCATCGTCGCGTGCGAGGGCACCGGCACCGGCGAAGCCTCGCTCGCGCTCCGCCCCGAACGCCTTGCGCTGATGGCGGCCGCGGCGCCGGGGCTGGACAACAGCTTTCCGGGAGCGGTGGAATTCATCTCCTATCTCGGATCGCAGGTAGATCTGCACGTGCGCCTGTCGCCGCTTGACCGGGTCATCGTGCAGATCCAGAACCGGCCGGAACAGCCGCTGCCGGTAATCGGAGAGCAGGTCCACCTCGGCTGGAGCAAGTCGACAGGCCGCGTATTCCAATCATAACCTCTCTGCCAACCAGTCAACGCCGGAGGAGCCCACCATGCCCAGATCGAAATCCCGCCGTGAAGTCCTGCTCGGCGCGGCAGCGCTGGCCGGCACGGCCTGGCTGCCGCGTATGGCGTCGGCGCAGGCGAAAGGCCGCATCGTCGTCGGCACATGGGGCGGCGACTACGCCCGTCTGCTTAACAAGAATATCGAGGTGCCGATCCTCATCAAGGACGGCTGGGAGGTGGTGCAGGATCAGGCCGGCGATCCCGAGCGCCGTTCGAAAATGTTCGCCGAGCAGCGGCTTCCGCGCGGCACTTCCGACGTGCAAGGGCTTTCGGCAATCAACATGTTCCAGATGCAGGACGCCGGCACCGTCCTGCCGATCGACTACGGCAAACTCAAGAATGCCGGCAATCTGCTGCCATCGATGAAGTATCCCTTCGGCGTCGGCCACATCTATTCGGGCAAGGTCGCCGTCTACAATCCGAAGGTCATCACGACAGCGCCCGCCAGTTACAAGGACGTGTTCGATCCCAAGCACGGCAACAAACTCGGCATCATCGATATCCAGTATCAATACACGTTGGTCTGCGCCGCGCTCGCCGCCGGCGGCAAGGTCAACGATATCGAACTCGGCAAGAAGCTGCTGCTGGAATGCAAGAATGCCGGCATGCGGATTTATCCGAGCAACGAGGCGTTCGCCCAGGGCCTGAAGTCGGAGGAATTCGGCGTCGGCGTAATGTGGAAGGCGCGCGTCGTCCAATGGCAGAACGCCGGTATTCCCGTGACCGCCGTTGCCCCGACGGAAGGTACGCTCGCCTACATCTCGGGCTTCGTCATCCCGAAGAACGCGCCCAACAAGGAGGGCGCATACGCTTATCTGGACGCCATGCTCGACAAGAGCGCGCAGGAGGCGTTTGCCGTCGACATGGGCTACAATCCCACCGTCACCAACGCGGCGGTCGCGCCCGATCTCAACAAACGCATCGGCTTCACCCCGGACGAGGTCAAGAAGCTCGTCGATCTCGACTATGACTACATGAACAAGAACGACATCGCGTTGAAGGAATGGTGGGACAAAACATTGAAAAGCTGAGCGGGACTCCGGTCTCGCTCCATCCGCCCGCACCAAGCCCGACAAGCTGAAAGAATCGCTCCCCCTTCGAGGGGAAGGAAGAAAATTGGCGAAAAGAACGATGGCCGCCACCGGTCCAACGCAGTTCCAGTCCGACGAGGCGCCTACGTCATTGCTCTCGGCCACGACGCTGGTCGGGCCGGCGACGGTGTTCGTGGCCGCCGGTCTGGTGGTGCCGCTGGCTATCCTGCTCCGCTACAGCTTCAATCATCTCGACCCGCGGCGCGTGATGGTGGAGACGTTCTCGCTGGACAACTACGTAAAGTTTTTCGCCGATCCCTATTACACCGGCGTGCTGTTGACGACGTTGCGTGTGGCTGCCCTTTGCACCGTGGCCTGCCTCGTCTTGGGCTTGCCGCTTGCCTACGTGCTTGCGCGCACCCAGTCGCGGTTTAAGAATATGCTGATCATGCTGGTGGTATTGCCGCTGTTCGTCGGGAATGCCGTGCGGGCGGCCGGGTGGATGACCCTGTTCGGCTCCAAGGGTTTTCTCAACGTGACCTTGACGCAGTTCGGCGTCATCACTGAGCCGCTGCAGATCATGTATACAGAGAGCGCCGTCGCTGCCGGCATCATCGCCGTCAATCTGCCCTACATGGTGCTGACCTTGCAGAGCGTGATCGAAGGCATCAACCGCAATGTCGAGGAGGCCGCCTTCAGTCTTGGCGCCGGCCCGATGACGATGTTTCGTCGCGTGCTGCTGCCGCTGTCGCTGCCAGGCATCCTCGCCGGCACCATCCTGACCTTTATCCTCGGCATGAACGCCTATGCGACACCCGTCCTGCTCGGCGGCCCCAAATTCAAGATGATGGGACCGCTGGTCTACGGACAGTTTCAGCTCAACAACTGGCCGTTCGGCGCCTCGGTCGCGTTCATCCTGATGACCGCGACGCTGGGGCTGACGGTGACGGCAAACATTCTGGTACAGCGCCGGTTTCGGCGATGACAATTGAAAGGGGCTTGTGATGACGGTTGGCGTCGGCGGATCGACTGCGGAGGCGGAACTCGCCGCCATGAAGAACATGCGCGGGGACGTGCCACCCATCGGCGTCGACGAGCGCCTGCGGCGCATCGCCAGCGCCCAGGCGATCATGCGCGAGAAGGGCATCGACGCTCTCTATCTCGATGTCTCTTCGAGCATGACCTATTTTACCGGATTGAAGTTCCGTCGCACGGAGCGCATGCACAGCGCGGTCCTGCCGGCCAGGGGCGAGATCGTCTATATCTCGCCGGCATTCGAGGTCGAGAAACTCAGGACCATGATCTCGTTCGGCAACAAGATCGCGGTCTGGGAGGAGGACGAAGATCCTACCGCGACCGTGACCGAGACCGTGCGCGCGCTCGGCTATCCGAGCGGCACGATCGCCGTCGACGAGGCCACGCCGTTTTTCACGTTCGACGGACTGCGCCGTGCCGGCAACGCCTATACCTTCATCAATTCGATCGATGTAACGGCCGGTTGCCGCATGATCAAGTCCGAGCAAGAACTCGCGCTGATGCAGACGGCCAAGAACATCACGCTCGAAGCGCACAAGGCCGCTGCCCGCATCATGCGCGAAGGCATCACCACCACCGAGGTGCAGGCATTCATCACCGCCGCGCACCGCAAGCTCGGTTCAGAGGGCGATCCGCCTTTCAACGCGGTGCTGTTCGGCGGGGCGTCGGCATATCCGCACGGCGTGCCCTATCCGCAGACGCTCAAGGACGGCGACATGATCCTGATCGATACCGGCGCGCCGGTTGATGGCTATCTCTCCGACATCACGCGCTCTTACGTCTTCGGCGAACCGACCAAGCGCCAGCGCGACGTCTGGAACCTGGAGAAAGCCGCGCAGGCCGCAGGCTTCGCTGCCGCCAAACCCGGCAACCGCTGCGAGGATATCGACATCGCGGCTCGCGGGGTCATTAACGGCGCCGGTTTCGGGCCAGGCTATGCGACGCCCGGCCTCCCGCACCGCACCGGCCACGGCATCGGCTTGGACGTGCACGAATGGCCTTATCTCGTGAAGGGCGACAAGACCGTGCTCAAGCCCGGCATGACCTTCTCGAACGAGCCGACCATCTGCATCTACGGCGAGTTCGGCGTGCGCCTCGAGGACCACATGGTCATTACCGAAACCGGCGCCCGCTGGTTTACGCAGCCAGCCCATTCGGTCGACGATCCCTTCGGCCTGGAGAAGTGAGGACGCAATTGCCTCGGTTTACGCGGTGTCAGGCCGGTCAGCCGCGCGGAAGACGAGCCCACGGCGGCGTCAGAACGCTGAACACCGGGTCGGCTGGATAAGGCGAGACGAAGGATCGACCTATGTTGGCTTCTGAATGGTAACGAGCGAGAGACACCCTGAATGTCACGTCGACCTGGTCTGCGCTTCAAGGCTACGGCTGTAGCGCGACATGGCAATGCAGAAAGCGAAATAGGTTACGCCCACGAACAGGTAAACTCGCTGAACGGCTGCGAGGCGGAATCGATGATGGCGGTCTTGGCCGTCGTCAGCCGGTCGACTTCCGCCAGGCCGCCGACGGATTGGCCACGCTGGTGCGCGAGGCCATGATGGCTGGTCCGTTCGCGGGCGCGGTCTGCGTGTTCCGGGCCAAGCGGCCGGACCGGATCAAGCTGATCTTCTGGGATGGGACAAGCCTGGCCCCCTCCCCGCAATTCACTTAGTGTTCGCAGTTTTGTTCTGAATGGTGGCAAAATGGCGCGCCCGAAGAGATTCGAACTCCTGATCCCCAGATTCGTAGTCTGGGCCGGACCATTGGAATCATTGAGGTTCGTTACCGTAAGCGCACCGCCAAAGACGGAAATTAATGGCAAACAGCCAAATCAGAACGCACCCCTTGTTACCGTAACTGCATCGCCTCAGAGGCGAGATCTGGCCGGGTGAATGTGGAGGAAGGTTCCCCTCGGTGGAGGGGGAGGTATTGTCCGCGGGCCGCAGGAAAATCAATAAAATAGGGCCTTTTCGATCCGCCCAAACGAGTGGGCAGAGCTATGCCGGTCGCACCCGACGGGAATGGCGTGGGGGACTTGGGGTTGCATTTTGTCTATATTTGGACTATATCCATATTTGACAATGGATAGGATCGCATGCGGAACGCCCAGAAAAAGCGCCCTTCTGAAGCAGCAAAAGGGCCTCAGCGCCTCGACAATTCACGCTTTGCGCCGGCCAATCGAAGGCGGCTCAGCGCTCCTGCCTTGCGGACTTTCCTCGCCATTGCTGATCTATGGGGGCTGACGGAAGAGCAGCGTCTCCTGATCCTCGGTTATCCCTCTCGATCCACTTATCACAACTGGTGCAAGCAGGCTCGAGAGCACGGCGCCTTCACCTTCGATGTTGATGTCCTCACGCGCATCTCGGCGGTATTGGGGATTCATCAGGGGCTCCGGATTCTGTTTCCGACGGAGCAGCTTGGCGTCGCGTGGCTGCGAACCCCGCACAGCGCTGTCGTGTTCGGCGGGCGACCGCCCCTCGACCTGGTGACCAGCGGCTCCCAGGATGGGTTGCTCTCGGTGCGCCGTTTCCTCGACGGCGCGCGAGGCGGTCTCTACATGCAGCCGAACACCGTTGACGAGGCGTTCAAGCCTTACGACGATACGGAAATTGTCTTCCGGTGACGGACGTTTTCGCTCCCTCGCCACAGCCTGCTCATCGCCTGATCCCGTCGCAATTCCCTCCCCTCGGGCTGTTCGATACGGTCACGACCGCAGCCGATCTTGCGGCCGTAATGGATCTGGTCGGCTGGACCAACGATCGGCTTGTCGTAGATCGTATCTCTCGGCTTCCGCAGACCGAATGGGTGTATGGCACTCCTAATGCCAGCATCGTCATGGCAGCTTTCCTGCACGTCGCTCCCGGTGGAATGCGATTCAATGGCCCCGAGCTCGGAGCTTGGTACGCAGCCGACGATATCCGGACTGCAGCTGCCGAAGTCGGTCACCACCTTCGGCGCGAGACGGTCGCGCGCAAGGTAACCACGATGACCCGGACCTACAGGGCGTATGCCGCAACTCTGTTAGGCGACTATCTCGACATCAGAGGGCAGCAGACCACGCACGCCGATGTGTATGTAAGCGACCGTTATGACGCCTCGCAAAAGCTTGGCGAGGAGGTTCGCGCGTCAGGTGGCGCGGGACTGCTCTATGACAGCCTGCGACGCCGGACCGGGAGCAACGTCGTTGCGCATCGGCCGCGCAACATCGTAGACATCGTACAGACAGATCATTTCGAGATTACGGTGCTGGCAACGTCGCGCACGATCGACATCCGAAAACTGGCGCTTTGATAGAACGACTGCTGAAGCTATTGGCACTTAAATGACGTCAGTGTTTAGCCAATGTCCGCTTCGCGCCGATACTGTTGATTTAGTCTGCCGTTGATCGGCGTTAGCCGGCGTGATTCCATCCTCGTGTTGCTTTGCGAGGAGCGGAACGATGATGGGAATGCAGACAGCGCCGGCACAGCTGTTTTACGATTTCTGCCTCGATGACCACGTCCCCGAAGATCACCTACTCCGACGCATCGACCTATTTCTCGATCTCGAGAAGGTGCGCACGGAGCTGAAGCCGTTCTACAGCAGCATTGGCCGCCCCTCGATTGATCCCGAACTGATGATGCGGATGCTGATTGTGGGCTACTGCATGGGCATCCGATCGGAACGGCGGAACCTTCGGAAGACACTCGTCATATCAATGTATGAGACGCCAACAGTATTGGCTCGGAGAGCCGCACGGGTCCGGTGAGCGCCTCCGGAGAACTGCTGACGATCAGATTTTCAGGGCTCTTTCGAGATAGCCGATCAAAGCATCATCTCCGAACGGCTTCATCAGCACATTTGTTAGGCGATCCAAGAGCGAGTGATCAAGAGATGCCGTGCGGACGTCAACGTCCGCACATGGCACCTTTGAGACATGCCGACGGACCCTCAGAATGTCCGTTGCTCGGTGTAGACCAGAAGTGGTCTGCCGACGGCCAAAATGACGCGAATGACCCAATTCGGACGTGGGTCATCAGCGTTTTGAGACCGGGCGTGCCATTTCTCGCTCGCGGCCCGGTCGCAAAGTGCTAGGCTTACGCAACCGCAAAATCGTGTTTTACGTTCATGAAGCGACGCGAGTTCATTGCGCTCATCGGCGGCACGGTGGCATGGCCGCTTGCAGCGCGTGCGCAACAGCCGGCACTGCCTGTCATTGGTTTCCTCAATAGCGGGTCAGCCGACACCTACTCAGATCGCGTTGTAGCGTTCCGCGAGGGCTTGAGCGAACTCGGCTATGTCGAAGGCCAGACAGTGACCGTCGAGTACCGCTGGGCGCTTGGCCAGTATGACCGACTAGCCGGGCTGGCGGCAGAACTCGTTCGGCGGCCCGTGTCCGTCCTGGTCGCGACAGGAGGCGAACCAGCGGCACTAGCGGCGAAAGTGGCGACCTCAACTATTCCGATCGTCTTTGCCATCGGCGGTGATCCGGTCAAGCTCGGCCTCGTGGCGAGCTACAATCGGCCGGGCGGTAATGCCACCGGCACAAATATCTTGGCTGGCACCCTAGAAGCCAAGCGGCTTGGACTATTGCACGAACTGGTGCCACAAACTTCAGCGATCGGCGTGCTCCTTAATCCGAACTATCAACTCTATGACAGCCAACTAAGCGACGTGCAGGAGGCAGCGCAGACCATTCGTCTCCAGCTGCACGTTTTGCGCGCTAACACGGATCGGGAGATCGAGGCGGCATTTGAAACCCTTGCCCAACAGCGCATTGGAGCGTTGGCGGTGGCCGCCTCTCCGTTCTTCGACACGCGCCGGGAAACGCTCGTTTCATTAAGCGCACGATACAGTGTACCAACAATGTATCAATTTCGGGAGTTTGCTGCCGCCGGCGGCCTGATGAGCTATGGCGTCAGCATTCGGCATGTCTATCGTCAAATCGGTGTCTACACCGGCCGCATTCTCAAGGGAGCGCGTCCGGCCGACCTACCGGTCGTACAACCGACTAAGTTTGAACTTGTGATTAATCTCAAGACTGCAAGAACGCTCGACCTCGAAATACCGGCGACGCTGCTCGCTCGCGCTGACGAGGTTATCGAATGAAGTCCACTGACTTCGGATAATGGCACGAACCGGACCAACCGGGCCGGTCTGATGATGTCCGTTGATCGGGGAAGACCGGAAGTGGCTGGCGGAGGGTCAAACTGTAGCCGCAGGCTTTCCCTGTCTCCCAACGATCATCGTCAGTGGTTGGAAGCCTGATACACCGGTCATAAACGAACCTCGCGTCTGATGGTCAGGCTATCGGTCGCCTGCCGCTGCCTGCGACGGCGCGCGGCCTGACGGCTCTCGTCGAACATGGTTAGGGGCAATCAATGAAAGCACTAAGGGTCATCGGCCACGTTTGCCTGTTCTTCTTGTCGGTCTACAGCATCGTCTTCAGCGACAGCAAAAACTTCGATTGGTTTGTGGTCGCTTGTTGGGGCGGGGTCTTTTATTATTGGTGGTTTGAAGATCGAGACGCTCGCAAGGCCAGAGAGGAAAAGCGGTTCCAAGAACTCGCCTCCCGGCTTGTCGATCTTGAGTATCAGATACGGGAACTTCAGCGAATAACATCGAAGGGTGCGCGCTCGACGTGGTGATGACGCGATCACGTGATGCCGTCCGCTATCGGTCGCGTGCTGCCGCTGTCGCCGTCGGTCGTGATGATGCGATGCTGCGAGCGAAGGGCTTGCGATGTCCGCATCACGCTCAGAAACGGACATTTGGGTTGGCCTTCAGCACGTCTGCTTTGGGCCTTGGCTGTGTGAAAACGCGAAGACGCTCAATCGCGATAGAAGAAGTTGTTCGTCCAAGACCGTTTTAGTCGCTCAACGCGCAAGCGGATTCAACTTGGAGATCGAACTGAACAATATCATTCTTCGTCGCGTTTCGATTTTTGAGTTTTCACACAGCCAGGGCCATTTGCCGACATGCGAGTAACGACCGGCATTGGTGCAAGGCGTATTCTGCTTGCTGCGCTACACCCGCTCTTCAGGTTCGTCTTTGCTCTCTAGTTTCTTCCGGAGTGCCGCGACGACACGGTGAACAGTTTGCAGGTCCTTGACGGAGAGCCCTTCCGAGAGGCCGTTGACCCAAGGCGCCTGCAATTCCATCGCGGCGTCGAAGGTACGCCTACCCTTGTCAGTCAAGACGACGAGTTGGGCTCGCCGGTGATGCGGATTCGCCTCGAATGCCACAAGCCCTTCGCTGTGCAGGTCATTGACGATCCGCTGCACGTTTTGGCGATTAGCTCCCAGGTCGCGGGCGAGCCACGCGACGGGCTGGGGGCGCTCTGCCTCCACAATGGCGCCAAGGATCTGCCAGCGGGCGCTCGTCAGCCCAAGACCCGCCGCCAACCGATCGCCGACCGTTAAAAGTCGGCTGCTGAGCCTGAACAGGTCGAGCATGAGGTTGGTCAGGGCCTCGCCGGCTGGAGTTCGCTTGGTCTTTTTCATTTGTCACCATAAATCACTATTGACGTTGTGATGTCAATATACCATATTGCATCGTACCAGACAGACATCATGCAACCAAGTCGAAACGGGAGAGCCCTACATGTCATTGCTGCGCCCTCTTGACCCCTCCTTCCCGATCGAACGCCAGATCGCAATCGAGGCCGGCCCCGTCGTGCTGGTGAATGTGGTCACGCTCGATAAAGCGGACGAGCAGACCTTTCTCAAGACTTGGCAAGACGATGCTGTCTTCATGAAGCGCCAGCCGGGCTTCATCTCCACTCAGCTTCACCGCGCCATCGGCGAAAGCCCGACCTATCTGAACTATGCCGTCTGGGAATCGACCGCTCACTACCGGGCTGCATTCGGGCATCCGGAGTTCAGAGCCAAACTACCGACTTATCCCTCCTCGGTCGTCGCTTCCCCGCACCTGTTCCAGAAGGTCGCCGTCTCGGGCGTCTGCGTCGCCTAGGTCGCCGGGTATTACTCACGACTCAACAAACTCTCGGAAAAGGACAGGGAGACCATGACCAAGATCCTCCATCCAGTAGCCGGCGCGGTCGCGCTTGTGACCATTGCGACCTTCTGGCTGTCGACGGCGCTTAGTGAGTTGTTTGCGTCAGACGCGAGCGTAACCATGATCAAGACGGCCATACCGTGGGGCTTCCTGTTGCTGGTTCCGGCGCTGGCGGCGACAGGAGGCTCGGGCTTCTCGCTGGCAAAGGGGCGGCGGGCCGGACTCATCGGTGCGAAGATCAAGCGTATGCCGTTTATAGCCGGCAACGGCATCGTGGTTCTCATCCCGTCCGCGCTGTTTCTTGCGTCCAAGGCGAAGGCCGCCGAGTTCGACACAGCCTTCTACACGGTGCAGACGCTCGAGCTGGTTGCCGGCGCGACGAACATCATTCTTCTCGGACTGAATATGCGGGACGGCCTCAAGATGAAGGGCCGACTCCGGCCCCGTCAACGTGATCGCTCGAACAGCGCGATGGGCGTGAAGCCAATGCTCTGAGGATCGCCCGGTGGCGGCATTAGCCCGAACTGCAATTCCGATGCTCCTGCTGCTCGTCACAGGCTCACCAGCATTCGAGCGACAGCGGCGCGAACTCTGCTGCGGTTCGATCTTCCTTGTTCGCGACCGTCGCTCGTTGTGAACGCGACCCGCTGGACCTCCGCGCACCTGGTCCGCAAGACGACTTAGACTCAGACTCCGCCAATTTCGGCGATAGTCGGCAGGCCGGCGCCTCGCGGCGACGAATCCATCACATAAAGTTGTTGGATTAAGACGGCGACAAATCGATCTCGAAAGAAGAAGAGCGAGCCTATCGGTGTCCGCTCCATCGTTCGCCGTAGCCCTCGGCACGGAGACTCGCAATGATAGCAGATAAATCACGACGTGCCATTCTCGTTTACGCACTGTTGGCGGTGAGAACCATTGCGCTTGGTACTCCCACTGCGATTGCAGCTAACCCAGAGGGCGCCCCGCCACTTCACAGTGGACCATGGCCGATTCACAATGGTCGCAACTACCAGCCCACCGAGGATGAGCTGAGAGCGTTGCATCTTGAGGATGTCACGCCCGATCAGGCGCGCGAGATCGACCGATTGTACGATCAGCTACTGGCAGGCAGTGAAAACGTTCGGAATCGGCATCCCACGCCCAAACATTGATCGCGTTGTTGCCAAAAACCGATTTCGTCCAAGGCGGGTGAACCTGTTCGTTGCCACGCTTGCAGGATTAAGCCGCGAGGAATTCGGCCACTCTCGCGTGGAAACTCGAAGACACGCTGGCGACCCTCACTTCATGCATGAAGCGCTCTTCGGAAAGCTCCCTGGTGGAAGGCTCGCGGCGTCATTTCAGCAAGGCGAATTGCCCTACCGGGACCTGCTTAAGCGATGGATGGCACAATACAAGATTGGATAGTCGGCTGGAATAAGAAGCGGCCTGAGGTGATCACCTTGCACAAAGGCGCTCTAACCAAAGAATCGGAAAATGCCCTGCACGGCCTCCACGGCGTTGATCGCCCTACTCGTTTTTGGTTTTCCCTCAGTTGTTTTGGCGGATACCAATGACCGGACCGGCCATCATGGTTTATTCGTGCAACGCCCCATGTCGATGATGTTCAACGGCCGCACCTGGGCTGTGAATGATTCCGCGAAGCCATTCAACGCCGAGGAGAAGGCGTCGTTCGCCGCATCACCGCTCGTACCGAGTGCCCCGTTCTGCCGAGGTGGCAGCTCCGGCAGAACGAAGCCTTGGATCGAATTGACTGGACCCGACGGTGCACCGGTTCACATCAATGTGGAACAAATAGTTTCCATCAGGTCTGATACTGAAATACCTGGAGCGAGGACTCAGCTCGATTTGGCGAGCGGGAAATTTCAAGGCGTGCAGGAAAATGTCGAGCAGGTCATGCAGTTGATCTCGGCCACCTCGGACGCTCGCGAGAATGACGAAACACCAAGCGCTGCCCCAAAATTGCGTCGGTTCAATTGATCGACCCTCTTCCCACCCAGGGGCTGACTGCAGATATCGAATTTGCGAGGATCAGCCAGCGGGCATCCAAGCGCTTTCCACGTGCCGCTGCCAGCGTCGCCTTCGGGTCACTAGCGCACCTCCGGCGTCTCGATCTCTAAGGTCTGCTTGATGCTTAAGAGGGCCAGTGGGTCTTTTGATTTATTAGGGTTAGACTTTTTGCCCAAAAACTAGTGCATGATCGGGCTGGCGCGGTCCGCCAGCCCGACTTTTCGTACGTATCAGTTGATGGTGTTGGACATGCAAGGAGGTATACTGTAGGGAGCCGAGGCAAACGCGCCGACGTTCGGAGCCCGCACACAATCCGCGATGGTATGGGTCTTGTTCGTGGCGCGCCGTGCCGCGGCATCGCTGCTGCGGGCAGCCAGGGCTTGAGTTGTGAATGCGGCTGCCGCGATCAGCACGGCCGACACGAAGGTCACTTTGGTCATTCCATATGACAGAAGCTAAGGAAGCTCGACTCCGTAGTGTCTAGAGCGGCGGGCCTTTGGAAATATTTCATCACGCGCCTCCCGCTTCCGCTCATCGGATGTAAAGCCGGTAACGTCGCCTTCGCTGAAGCGTGATCAGCAGAGGCCCGTTCGCGGGGAATGTTGTCGCCTAATTGTCGATATCGGTTGCTGACGGCTCACGCAGATTAGCAGTGTCAGGTGAACTCGGCGGCTTTGTGAGTGCTGGTACAGCAGTATCGACACCAAGGACGTCAGATCGTCGTAGGCGCGGCTCCGTTGCTATCCGTCAATTGAGGAAGAGAGCCATGTCAAGCAACAAGCCGATCAAAAACGATGACGTCTTGCTGATCATGCAGATCGTCCAAGTCACGGGACGCCTTGGACTTTCGATGGCAGGCGCGATGTGCGGGACCTTCGTCGCGGCGCAACTAACCATGACCAATGCCGAGTTGTTCGCTTCTGCGGGCTTTATCGCCCTGATGGTTCTGGTCGGGATATTCGGCTCCTATCTCGGCATCGATCTCCCGCGTCTGCGCGCTTCGCTCACCGAGCCTGAGCTCGACCGCCAACGAATTGATTCGATCGAACTGCTTTCCAAGATCGGAACGTTTCTTGCCGCCATCGCTGCGCTGATTTCGGTCTAAGCCTTCGTGTTCGACGAGCCCCTGCGACGCAGCTTCGAGTACATGGTTGCGTCCTGGTGGATGATTGGCGTGGTCCTGCGGATAGCCGCTGGCTTGATCGGGCGCATTCGTCTTGCCCGAGCGGCGCGTTGATTAGTTTGGTTATCAGAAGCGCCTATCTGCCGCGAAATCACGTGGAGGCGCCGATCACTAGAGTTCCTCCTTTTCGTGACCGCAATTCTGTCAACCGCGATCGCAACTCCCGTACTTGGCGCGGGACAAGAAACAGCAACGAGGCCCTGGTAAGCACCGGTTGGGCCACCGCCAGCCGCGCCTCGCTGAAATTTCTGCATCGACCTCTGTCTCTCAGCCGACCCTTGATAGACAACGCGAATGTCGATCGCAAGATAAGACACATTTGCCGCGGCTGCTAACCGCCGCAATCTCGACCTCCATATCGTGCCTCTCCAAATCACCGACGTGGCTCGCCGATACAGAAGTGGCCTGGCCGTGAACGCATGCAATATCTGCCTCCTCGCAACAGACTGGTAAAAATGCCGAACATTTGCGTGATCGGGAAATATCCAGACTCCAATCTCGATCTCGCTGTCAGAGACGGACATGCCTCTGCTGACGCGAGGCTCAACGAAAGAAGCAAATGATGAAGATCACATACCTTTTAGCTGCGTTACTGCTTGTGCCATCTTTCGCGACGCAAGCCACGGCTCACGTGCGAAGCAACGAAAGAAGCAATCGAGCGCATGTCGGCAGTCGGCTGCAGGGATACGAGATCGAGGGCCGCGAAATCCTAGCTCCGCCCTGGAGCTTCGCCTGCATGACCGACCACGGGCCAAGCGAGTGCGGCCAGCACGTATGGTTCTATGGCAGCGACGACGCGCTCGCGCGATACATGAATGGCTTTTGACACGGGTCACCCCCGTGTTCACGCGGCATGATTTCGTCACGACGTCCTGTCGCGCCGCAATCAGCTTTGTTGTGCGCGAATGCCGGTCCGCAGGCGATTGACTCTGTAACGCGCGTTTCAAGCCGAGTTGATTTATTGAAGCGGAATTTGATGGGACGGCGTGCGATCTCCCCTACATCGAGCACCAGGTATCCGCATCGGATGCTGCAAGCAGATAGCTCGCGGTCTAGACAGCACGCTCGCCTCACGAAGCGTGATCAATACGTCTCGTCCCACGCGGGTCTACAATCGATCCATACAGGAGAAACGAAAACGATTTCATTCAAATCTCTTGCAGCGGCCGTGCTGCTGTCCGCGACCGCAGCGACGCCGGCATTCGCGCAAGCTCCTGTGGGTGCGCCTCCGGTCGTCGTGCCGGGCGGTGTGAGCAGCAGGGGCCGCGCCCTGTATATCAAACATCTACACGACTCCGGTGGACACATAGCACGAAGCAAGCGCGAAATTGCGATGCGTTAGGAGTCCGCGCAGCGTTGACGTGAAAAGGTAGAACCCTCTCCCCGAGCGAAGCTTGGATTTGTCCACTTAGACAATTGTAAACGGGGACAAGGTTGAGGGGCCAGTTTGTGCCCTGCTCAATCGTGGGCCAGAGCTCAAGGGCGCCTCGTGACCCGCGTTTGGCAGCGATCGTTTTGCCCTCAGCAGCGGATCCAAGGATCGCTCCCCGAACGGCTGCTTTGCGCCGCCATAAGCAGTCGTTCCTGGCGCCTGACTTTTGACGCAAGTAAAGGATTTGCAACGAGCCTGCGGCGCCACTCCGGCTTTGTGCACAGCGCGCGGAATCACCTGGAACGGCCTGCCACCGTCCACCTCGTCATTGTCGACGAATTATGCGAAATCTTGGCCCAAGCTGTTGCATTCAATTCGATTTTGACTCCTTGGTCCGACCTCATCGCGGTAGCGGGAGCCCCTGCAACGTGGCAGGCTGGCTATGGCATCCGTCCTGTCACGTCGGCTTGCTCGAAGACGCGTCAAGGACTCCCCCGACGTATTTGAGTCCTTCTGTGCGAAAGAGTGCTTGAGGCGGCGGCAATACTCACGGTCAATTTACTGCGAGCGTTCTTCAACCGCCGAATAAATCCCGCTGCGAAAGTGTCCTATTCTTCGGAGCGACCTCGTCCAAGGGAGGAAGCATGATGCGGAAACCCACTATAGCCTTGTTCCCACTGGCAGCGGTCGGCTTGACTCAGCCAACTGCGGCATTCGCTCGTGGCGGTGATGGTGGTGGCGGCGGTCACGGAAGTGGTGGCGGTGGACACGGAGGCGCGGTGGCTTCCATAGCAGCCCTGGTTTCCAAGGCGCTGGTTTAAGCGGAGGCAGCTTCCGCGGTGGCGGCTTTCATGCACCGGCCCTTGGGAATCCGGTGCATCGTCGCGGGCGTCCACTTTGTCTGACTGCCCCGCCGTCTTCAGCTCGAGTCTTTAGTCGAAATTGGCGATTGGCTCGAGGCTTATCGCCGCCAGTGGGAACGCCGCTTTGATCGGATCGAAGAGGTGCTCGATCAGATGAAGACAGGAAAGCTCGATGACGGATCGCCTCCTGGTGTTGGTATCCAATCGTGAGGTGCAAGTGAACCTCGCTTATCGGTAGTCCTGCACGCTCAACGTTTGCAGGAAAAAAACGATTGCTGGTCCGGTCTCCTGATTGATGATGACTGGCATTCTCCGTTTTCCGTCGATTATAGACATGACTAACCTCAATCGCGCATCGCTTCACAAATATATCCGCAGCGTCGGCGTCCGGCAGATCCGTCTGGCTTGTGGGCTGGTTCTATTCGCCTACTTGCTAAGCCATTTCATCAACCATGCGCTCGGCAATATTTCGCTGGATGCCCTTGCCACGGGTGTCAGATATCACACCGCCTTCTGGAAAAGTTTGCCAATCGCGATGGTGTTCTACGCCGCGGCGTCTGCCCATGCCGGCCTCGGGATCTGGGCGCTTTACCAGCGCCGCCAATTTCACAGGAAAGCGATCGAGCCGATACAACTTGTACTAGGTTTAAGTATCCCTGCCCTCATCATCACCCACCTTGCCGGTGTGCGGTTTGACGACGTACTGTTTCAACATCAAACACTCTACCCGCAGGTGTTTTACTCGTACTGGATTGTATGGCCATACAAGATGTGGCTGATGTTCATTGTTCTGATCGTATCTTGGCTTCACGGCTGCATTGGATTGTATTTCTGGCTCCGCATGAAGGCGTTCTTCAAAACGGCGGCGCCGTTTCTGCTGGCCGCGGCGGTACTCATTCCGACGCTTGCCATGCTCGGCCTCTATCAAGGCGGACGAAGGATCGTGCATGACAGCGGCACTCCGCAATGGAAAGCGGACAATCTCTCCCGACGTCAAGTCGGAACCGCTGCGGAGCAGGACATCATCGACAGCATCGTCGATTATTTTCTGATTGGATATGTCGGCCTGATCGGATTTGTTTTGATCGCACGTGGCGCGCGCACGTTGAAAGAGCGGCGCGGCGGCATGATCAGTCTGTCGTACGGCAACGGCAGGACGGTTCGTGTGCCGAAAGGCCTGAGCGTGCTCGAAGCCAGCCTGCGCAATAACGTGCCGCATGCCAGCGTTTGTGGCGGTCGCGCTCGGTGCTCTACCTGTCGAATTCGTGTGATAAGCGATTGCAGTTCGCTGCCGGCGCCGTCAAAGCGAGAAGCCTTCGTGCTCGACCGTGTGGGCGCCGGTGGCGATCCGGCAATTCGCCTCGCCTGCCAATTCCGTCCGAACACTGATCTGTCTTTCTTCCAGATTTTTAGGCCCGATGTCACAACGGCTTCTCTCCGGAAAGCAGGTTCTGTCCGCATTGGTCAGGAACGTTATCTTGTCAGTATGTTCGTGGACATGCGCGGATCAACCACACTTGCGGAGCAGCGATTGCCGTTCGATACCGTATTCATTGTCAACCGGTTCCTAAGCGCAGTCTCCCTGGCGGTGATCGAATGCGGCGGTCAACCGAACCAATTTGTCGGGGATGGGGAATTGGCCCTATTCGGGCTCAACACCAACCGGCAAACCGCCTGCCGGCAGGCCCTTCAGGCAGCAGCGTTGATTGCTACGAATATCGATGAGTTGAATCAATTTCTAAGCCATGACTTGCTCAAGCCGATCCGTTTCGGGATCGGCATCCATGGCGGCGAAGTGATCGTCGGCGACATCGGTTATCGCGATTACCAGGTGTTCACCGCACTTGGAGACGCCGTCAACGTGGCTGCGCGTCTGCAGGACATGACGAAGGGCCTCGAATGCGAGGTCATTCTGTCAGAGGAGGTTTACAAGACAGCGGGTCTGCCGGTTAACTTGTTGCCGGAGCAAGAACTCTCGATCCGCGGACGCGCCGATCCCATGGTTGTCCGCCTTGTTGCAAATGCTAGGATGTTGTCCTCACCGAGACTCGCCATCGTCGCCTAGGAAACTCGCCGCAGGCATTCTCGGGACTAAATCACTCCAAGAAATGGCCTGCGCTTTCGGAATCGGAACACCGGCCGTCCCTGCAAACTGTTCGTTTGCGATCGCGACTGTTTAGCGCAAAAACTCTATCGAGCAAGGCTGCCGTGCGTACTGCTGTTTACGATTGCCGGATTCTGGGTTGGCGACCATCGGCTCGTTGCAATTTATCACCCGCAGCAACCCGCGGGAACCGCTCCATCGCAATACTCTCGGCTTTTTTGGGCTGACAATTCAAATCTGTTAGTTGAATGTATACTTGCGGTCATCACGACCCCGGTAGAATGTAGCGCCCTGCGCGCAGACGCCGTTCGAAGCATATGCATTGCTCTGCAAAGTCCTGTGCTGATAGTCGCCCGTATATGGATTGTTTGGTCCCTCATTCTGACAATTCGCGTTGGGATACAACTACGCACAGTATCCCGGTTCCGAGATCACTTGCTGTACCATTACCGAGGCTCCAAGCGATATAAACAGAATTGCAGCTGCACCTAAGAGTGTGAATTTCTTCATCATGGTTCTCCATGTTGTCGAAGGGATTCAACCGTTGAGGTTTCGAAAGTAGTCCCACGCGGAAAAGCATTAAGGGACAGCCCGATGATTCGCGGTTCCGTCGCTGCAGCCTCGCTCGGGGCTGAGACCCATTTGCGGGAGATCTTTTGAAGCCTCGCGGGTTAGCATGAAGCCATCGCATGATATCGGAGTGCAGGGACGGGACCTTTGCAGTGATGGACGTAGCACTCGTGGCTGCAGTAGACGAGCTGCGTCGCGATATCTCGTAGGTAGCCCTCCCCAATTGACTCACGGCACAGCGCACAGAGTGATTGCGTGCGGGGTGTTCTGCCCTTCACCAAAACGAATTTCATGTGGCGCCTCCTAATGCGAAGAACACCATGTGCGCGGGTTCTCTGATAGTAAGACTCAACTTCGAGGCCAGATATTCTCGAGTTTGCAAGTTGTTTTGGAATGCAGGATCACGGTTCCGCGATCAGGATTTCTTCAAGCGCGGCGGACCGTTCGCGTGCGGTGATGGTGCTGCAACTCGGTCGCGCGAAGTCCGTCCTCATTACATAGGGGGATACTCAGCTCAACGGACCACGTCTTCGAAGATGTCTGCACAACAAGGTCGTTCATAGATACTTCTCATGGATGTCGGTTGTCGACTGCTTACCCAACCGATCGAAGTTACCAGCAATCCAAGCACCTGCCCGCTCACGGCCGACTTTCATAAGCTTGTTGACCAGGTCCCAGTCGGCGTTCAACTTGCTCCCCACGCTCGTCGCTTGCATCACCTCGTCTGCCTCGATGCTGTGAATCAGCATGCGCTTTATGGTCTTGTCCAGAATCTTCTGCTCCTCGATCAGCTTGGTCACAAAACAGACCGAACGCATCTCGCGCATGAGCGACGAGTTGAAACTGATCTCGTTGAGGCGGTTCAGGATCTCACTTGGAGTTTTGGGCACATCTGGTCGCTTGATCGGATTTATATGGACGATCACCACGTCTCGGCTGTCACAGTTATAGATGAGTGGGAAGATTGCAGGGTTGCCCATATACCCACCATCCCAATAGTGCTCACCGTCGATTTCGATCGCCTGGAACAAAAACGGTAGGCAAGCCGAGGCCAGAACAGCATCAGGTCCGATCTCGTCGTTCTCGAAAACGCGGATCTTTCCAGTCCGCACATTAGTTGCTGAGAGGAAAAGCTTGATCGGACAGTGCGCGCTGCGTATCGCATCAAAGTCCACCGTATTCGCAAAGGATCGAACGCAGAGGATGGATGTTGAAGGGGTTGAGCTGGTAGGGCGAAAACAACCGAGTTATGATATCGAATAGGACGAAGGCCGGCGATGTTTCGAGCGATTGGTTGCCCGTCAACCGGTCTAACGCGGTTGGCTGTAGAGGGCTGAGCAAAGCAAGATTGGCAACGCGGCGCCAAATGTCCGCCAGCGCATGCCGGGCGCGCGCGCGACCGCCGACTGCCAGCCCGTAGGCCAGCACGGTGGCGTTCACCGCGCCGACACTCGTGGCGCTGATACCATCGAAGTCGATACAATCGTCCTCGAGGAGACGATCTAGCACTCCCCAGGCGAAAGCGCCGTGAGAACCCCCGCCTTGGAGCGCCAAGTTGATCCGCTTCAGATTACTTGAGTTGTCGGCCCTGCCACCCAGCTGACCTTTGTGCTTGTGCTCTTTCTTATTGATGCCGATCTCCATGCAAACTCTCCCTTTCGTTCCTGGACATTAGACCGAACGGCGCGTGAGTCTATTCACGGGCCACACTGAATGGGCTTACGATTCTGTTCGCTCATCGACCCGCTACCCACGCCCCAAATGACTCCGGGATTTCTGTCAGCGCGGCACATGCGTTGCCAAGCGCGACGGGGGGGCCTCTGTCCATAGTGCCGAGGGGTTCAATTTCGCCGCTCCGCAGTGCCGTCGGTGCGGCTCACGACTGCCCTCAGGTGGGGCCCCGCTTGGGGTCCGATGATGCGCAAGTAACTGGGAGGCACACAAGCCGGACAGTTTCCGAGTAAAGTGCTCCAAATTACAAATGAGTTGCAACAGGGTTGCAAAGACAATTTTGCCCGGCGCATGTACAGCTGCTAACATGCCCATGTCGAACCAGTTCGGAAGCTGCCCAGCAGCAGTGTGGCCGCGCCGATAATGGCTAGGACCAGCTTCGTCACGGTGGGGTTGCGGCGGAGCTTGTCGCGGATCTGGCCGACAATCCATTCCAGCACTTCGATATCGAGGCCAACGGCAGGGGTCGGCGCCCAGCTTTCAATGGCGGTGTCGGGCGAAAGCGCAATGGTGCGCGACGGCACCGGCAAGCCCGACGCAGAGGCCGCGTGATGCACGATGGCCTTGGCAAACAGATCGTCGAACTGTCCATTGTCACTGCGCTCCGTGGCGGCGGCATTGATCTCGAACGGTGCTTCGGCTTCGGCATGGTTCACGGGCTCATCGGCCACAGCCGTCGCGGTCGGGATACGCGCGCGCCAGGCGGCGTCTCGAGCATCGAGCGCACGGGAAAAATGAACGCGGCCCCTCGTTGTGGGACCTTCGCCAGTGATCACGCCGTTGCGCACGATGCCGAGGGCATATACTGCGACGTCCCGGCATCACTTTTCGACATCTCAACGGCGCCGATCGGTTCGTCAGATATTTCGACAAAGGCAGACATGGGACTGTTCTTACTTCTTCCACATCCGTGCATTTCATGAGGGCGCAAACGAGCGGTTAACGTTACATCCCCATTTGGGCCGTATACATTTGAGAGCGGAGCGCGTCCGATTTCATGGGAAAGATGTAAAGATCTCGGAGATAGCTTCTCCAGACGCATCGGTTTGGGTGTAATCATTTTTCTCGACCGACCCGATGCGGAAGGTGCAGATCATCTACTGGGAAGACTCACATTCGGGTCCTTATATTCCCGAGCCACCTGGAATCATCGGACGGCCTCTGGAGCCTTGGAACCGGATGTTCGGATCAGCCGCGACGGGACCGGCAAGCCGGTTCAGCCGAACGGCGTGAATGCGACCCATTCCTTGATCGCAAGCCTGCCGCTCAGCTCCGAAAACAGATCAGTGCAGTCATCGCGCTAACTTTGCCGATTCTATCCATAAACCCGGATGGAGTTTCCGGTACACACAGTGCTTTATCGGCGACGGCCGCGGTCAAACAAAATAAATTCACGTACCCGGGAATATTATCATCTGAACTTGAATCCCTCAACGAGAGGGAGCGCGCTTATGCATCACTAGGGCGCGTCGAAACTCTTTCGTTCCCTCCGGAGCAGGAAGTAGAAATACGATCGGGGAAATTGTACCTGTGGCGACTATGTTTAGTATCGCAATGGCAGCTAACGCTGCGGAATTGTCAATAATATAAGCTAACAAGGGAGGCTTTTATGACAACTTCGTCCACGCCGGAAGGCACCGTCGCAGAATGCAAGCGTCGCGTTGACGAATGCAATGCACTTTTACAAAATACAATTGTGCCAGAATATCGCCACGCGTTAATGGCCATGGCTAAAGCATGGACGAAGATCGCTTACACCGAGGAACAAATCCATCAAATCAGCGAGCTGCGACCGTTGGAAGATTGCGTTCGAGGTCCGGCCCAGTCAAATCCCAGACCAAGTAGACGAATTTAGGCATGCGATGGCCAAACGGCCCACTATGGAACCACTGCGAAAGTATTTCACTGGATGATTGTGGCCCTTCTCATTGTACAATACCCGCTCGGCTGGTTCATACCGCACATTCATCGAGGGATGACGCCCGATCGCCGTCATCGTCGAGACGCCTCCCGTGCGGCTGCATTCCGCCTGGCTGACTGGCGACTGTTAGGTTCACGGCGCTGCGACCGCGGGGAACAGCTTCGGCTCGCTCTGGCGCCGCTCCAAGAACTCGGCGTCGGCATCATTCTCTATCTGACTCGGGAAGGCCGCGGGCTTGGTCTCGCTAACAAGATGCGGACATATCAGTTGCAGGACGAGGACCTCGATACCTTCGACGCTAACACCACACTCGGCTTCGATGACGATGAGCGCGATTACGGCATCGTCGCACGCATGCTCCGGATGCTGAACAGCACGCGGACCGTGCTGCTCCAACAATCGGGCTAAGCATGCCGCTCGAGGTGCCTATCAATGCCGACAACCGCCGTTATATGACGGTGAAGGCAGTGCGTGCCGGACACCGGTTCGATCATCTGACGGCATCGCTGGCCCGATCAGTCCTAGCTTAGCTTAGCTAGGGCGCGTCGTCCAATTTGAGCCGCACGCCCGCCCGGTCACTCGACTTTCGGTTTGAGGAGTTCTTGCGAACGGGCGGAGCTCAAGTTGGCCTTGGTGACAAGGGTGGCCCCGGTATCGACATTGGCCGCCACCTGCTCACCCTTCGAGGCGGCGAGCGCGGTCTTGACGCCGTCATAACCCATCCGGAACGGGTCCTCCACGACGAGTCCGGCAATCACGTCGTCCTGCAGGAGTTTGACGAGCTTTTCGTTCGAGCCAACGCCGACGACATTGATCTTGTCGTCCGATTTCTTTTCGGCGACGGCTTGGCCCACAGCCTGCGCCATAATCGGATCGGAAACAAACACGCCGCGCAGGTCCGTTGTGTTGGCGATGAGGTCCCTCATTATGTTGAGGGCAGTCGCCGGCTTGCCGTCGCCGACCTTATCGGCAGTGATATCTAGTGCCCGATATTTCGCAGCGACCGCCTCCTTGAAGCCCCTGGCGCGCTGATCGAGTGCGGCAACTCCAGGCATGGAGGTGATCATCACGATATCGCCTTCGGTGTCAGCATAGGACGTCGTGATTGCCACAGCGAGAGCGTCCGCGGCGACGCGACCCGCATTCACATTGTCGGTGGCCACGAGCGAGGTCATAGCATTAGTATCGGCGGCGGACTCGATGCCGATGATCTTGATTTTCTTGGCGGCTTCATCGATCGGCTTTCCGAGCGCGGCAAATTGCGCGGGCGTGATGACGATCGCCGCCGGGTTTGAGGCGACGGCCTTTGCGAGGATGCTGATTTGACCGTTCGAGTCGGTTTCGGATTCTGCGCCGAGCTCGACAACGTTGACGCCGAGATCTTGCCCGGCCTTGCGTGCGCCGGCAAGCACGGCTTGCCAATAGGGCGACGTCATATCTTTAACGATGACCGGAATCGTCGGCTTTGTCTGCGCGATGGCGGGCACCCCGAACGCAATGCCGACAACGATGCCAGCCGCTATCACAAGCTTCTTCATGATCCTACTCCGATATTGAGGCCCAACGGCCCCCTCAATTGGATGTGCAATCGCCCGTAGGTGGTTGCAGTGGCGCTCAAATTTTGAAGGTTCGATGCTAACCGTCACCTCGGAACATGTGCTTTTGGATGCACGGTGCCGTGTCATCAACACTCAGACCTTCAGCAGGGAGATGATGAAGACCCAAAGTGCGGGTGACACGGCTGCCGTGCCACTGACATAAAGATTCTCTAGCCAGGCGATGATGACGAATCAGATGCCAGCGACACGACGTCGGCTCAGCTCCCCGCCAGCGGCTGATCAGTGACGGCGAGCAGTTCTTGGCCCTGAGTGTACACGACCGTCCTGATGCCAAGGACGGAGCGCAGCTTTTCGGCCGGAACGACCAACGGCAGCGGCGCAGGAGCCGTGCCCGGCGCCGGCTGCGGAAAGGCCGTCGACCTGGCCGTGTGGAAGTTGACGTTTCCTTCGACTTTCTGCATCAACTGATGAATATGACCATTGAGCACCGTCACCGAACCAAAACGCTTCAGCATCGAAAGTGCTTGCTCCGAATCATTTCGGTGCCCCAGCCCCAATCCTTGGATATCGTCCACAATGGGATGTGAGCGAAGACGACGATCGGTGTGGACGCGGAAAGGCCCTTCACATCCTCGGCGAGCCAAGCCAGCTGCTCGGGCCCGAGCTTGCCCATGCCGCCGGCCTTAAGATCCATCACATTGTTGAGACCGATGAAATGGACACCATTCTGGTCGAAGGAATACCAGCCCGTGCCCTAGGTGTTCTTGCCGTAGCGCTCGAGATAGGACTTGAGCGGCACCTCGTCGAGGTTATCGTGCTCGCCGGGCACGTAGTGCACGTCGAGACCCGCGCTGCCGATGACTTGAGCGGCGTCGTCGAATTGTTTGGGCTTCGACAAATGGGTGATGTCGCCCGTATGAAGCATGAAAGCCGGCTTGTTGGGAAGCGCTTTGACCTTGGCGATGGCCTCCTGCAGCGTGCCCAGCGCGTTCGGATTGGCGGCCTTGTCGAAGCCGACGTGGCTGTCGGAAATTTGTAAGAAGGTGAAGCCGCCCTGCGCAGCCTGCGCCGATCCCATCAGACTGGATTTCGGAATGCCGCCGGCAACCGTCCATAAAACGCCGGTGCCAGCCCAGAGCATGCATTCGAGAGTCTGACGACGGCTGACGCCATCTCCGTGATTGTCGTGATCATGCGCCATATGCGTTTCCTCTTTTTCTGCAACGTCCAGCAAAAGCCAGGCAAGGACTTGACCGAGGAAGTGCGCGGATTATTCCCGCGCGTAGCGCAAAAACTTGAAATGTCTGTCCTCGGTGCCCTACTGCTCGTGTCGACACTCGCGACACCAACGGCAGCCCACGAGCGAGCCAACAAAAGCGGTGCTCGATCGCACATCAGCACTCAATCACCAGTCGGCAGTCAACCGCGGGCATAAGCAGCTCGCCATGAATACCGCTGCGGTCGCTTGCTTATACTGAGTCGGCAAAGGAGTGCCGTCAACGAGACGCTATTTCATTGGGGAAACGCGCAAGAATCGCCTCCTGCGCGCAGCTGATGTGTGCGCGGACGAGAAAAGCAGCGCGCGGAGCGTCTCGCGCCTTGAATGCTTGTATGATGTCGTCGCATCCGTGCGCAGTACGCTCGGCAAACTCCCCGCTCATGTTTGTGATTGTGCCACAGAGCTGGATTTGTAGCGCCAATCGCGCCAGCGCCTCGATGAGCGCAAAATTTCCGGATTGCCCGGCGATAGCTTCGTAGAATTCTCGATCGCGGACGGCATATGTTTTGACGTCGCCACGCTGCAAGGCGACCACGGCTTCCGCAAGTATGTTTTCAATCCGCCGAATGTCGCAGTCGCTCATTTGCGGGACGGCAAGCTCGACCGCGAAACATTCAAGCCGCTTGTATAATTCGTAGAGGTCCGCGGTCTCGCTGCGAGAAAAGCTGCGCACATAAAAGCCGTGATAGGGCTTGATCTCGACCAGCCCACCCTTCGCAAGTATCCCGATCGCCTCGCGGAACGGGGTTCGGCTCACCCGCAGCTTTTCGATCACCTGCTTCTCGTCAACGCATCCGCCGGTTGGCAATTCGCCCGACAAGATCAGGCGCACGACCTCTTCATAGGTCCGATCGCGCAGAGTTGTTCTACGCAATTTCTCAGTATTTTTGATCAGCATTATCATGCGTCTGCCAGACAGCCCATTTGGGCGTGCGGTCAGGATCTTCCGGCAGAGGACTAGACGATCTCGCTCGTCTATTTGGTTTCCGGCACCGGCGATCCCGCAGAAAATGCGTGCTCGAATGATGCGAGATCTGCGCTCGGCAAGTCTGAAACGGCAATGTAGGTGAATTCGGGATCGCTCCAGCTTCGGACGTTGTACCCTGCAATCGCTTGATCAGAGACGGATTGACCGGGCGGCAAGGTGGTCAGGCTGACTGTATGCTTGGCGTGCTTGTAGACGATCGTTGCAACCGGATCCTGGCCAACAACATCCACGCGGCCGCCCACCAGCACGAAGCCTTGCGCCGCGAGGTCGGGCACCTGGGGCGATTCCGGCAGGCGCGATGTGAACCACGGCTTGACCGTATGGCGGTCGGACGACGCAATGTCAAAGGGCTGAGGCGCTAACAGACTGCGGATATGGCCTGCGACGACCTCACGGGCAACATCCTCGTGTGGATTGTATCGCTCTATCGTCAGCATCACGGAACTTGAGATCACCGCGCCAAACACCGCTGCCGCAGCCAACGCTTGAAACGACCAGCTTCGCTGGCGCGGACGTCCCGCGTGCCCCAGACGTACCACAGGGCCTCGAAGACTCGTCTGACCAGGAGCATCTGCATTCAATGCCGATTGGATGCGGGCCTGCAGGCCTGGAGGCAGCTCATATTGCGGAAGCGAACGAACGGCGCGGCGCAACGACAGCAACCGGTTATATCGGGCCTTCAAAGATTCATCGTCAGCCAGCCGTCGCTCGAACTCAATCGCGGAAGGCGGATCGAGTTCGCCGTCGCAATAGGCGCTCATCTGCAATTCGTCGTTCTCTTTTATCGATGCGATCATAATCTATTTACTCTCGGTCTGCCAGAAGAGCGACTAGAAGTTGCCTGCCCCGGGACAGGCGCGACATTACCGTGCCGATTGGAACATTGATGATCTCCGCGATATCCCGATAGTTCAACTGATTGATTTCCCGCAAAACAATCACTTCCCGAAACTGCGCAGGCAGCTTCGCCAGGGCGTGCTCAACGTCTTCGGCTTCCGCCTTGAAAAGGGCGATCTCCTCCGGTGTCTCTATCCTCGTCCCATGCGGGCCTTCATGCTCAAGTTCCTGTTGCTCCGCAGCACTTAGATCGTCCGTGAAAAACACCGCCTTGGGTCTGTTCTTAACCAACCAGCTGTAGGCGGTGTTGCGCACGATCGCCAGGGACCACGCGCGAGCATTGACGGCACCGAAACTCCTGATGCCGCGAAACGCACGCAACGCGGCATCCTGCACGACGTCATCGGCGTCGTAGGCATTTCCGGTGAGCCATTGCGCGAGACGATAGGCTTCGGCCATGTGTGGGAGAAAGACTTCATCGAAAACTGCGCGTTCATCTTTGTTCTGCACAATCGGGACCGACGCCTGCTGCTGGCCGGACAAACGACCTGAGCCTTCCGGCCGCTTTCCTAACAAGACCTTGTTAAGCTCGGTACGCCAGGAATTCGACCGATGTACCGATAAGGGTGTCGTCATGTTTGGCACACTAAGGTTCTCAGTCCTTTGGCGGTCACTTCACAATGACTTTTCCGACCATATGCGGATGCAGAGCACAGAAGTAACCGAAGGTGCCGACGCTGGCGAACGTATAGGAAAACGAATCGTCAGTATCGAGCACCTTCGACCGGAAGGCCTTGTCCGTATTGACCACTAAATGCGGGATGTCGTCATGGTTGACCCACTTCACCGTCGTTCCCACGGCAACCGTTAATTCCGGGGGCGTGAAGGTGAAATTGTCGATGGTGACCACGTTCGTGGCATCCTGCGCCGCTACCGCACCAAACGCCAGCATCGCGCCAATGACTGGACCCAAGAGGATTGCAACTACTAGGGCGCGGCTAACGGCAAACCGGGCCGCGACGGATCGGAACTGGCTGATCAGAATTCGCATGTCGAATACTCCCTCAATCGGCCAGTGTCTTGTCGACGATCGCGAGCGGCTTATTACCCACTTCCCGGCCGCCTAATCCCTGTCCATGCTCGTCAAAGCCTTTTTTGGACATGTCACATCTCCCTGCGGGAGCCAGACGGCTCCAACTGGCGCCGAATTGCGCCGCTAAACAGGGGACTCGGTCTTCTCGGGCTTTATTCCCCAAAAATACAATTTCTCGGTCCGCGCCTTTCCCGCTCTTGCTCGTTTCAATGCACCTGACCGATGAAGCCGGGCGCGAAGGTATTGGGCCCGGGTCGATCACGACGTCTATTTTAAATAAGAGCCCGCTGCTTGCAGGTCTTCCGCCAAAACCTACAGCGAATGCCGCCTCGAAATGCTCGCCCAGCTAATTCGACTGCGTACCCCTGACCAGAGCAAGCCCACCCATTGCAGAACGCGTGAATATCCATCTCATGGATTTCAATTTCATCTTCAATGACGCAACCTTGGCATTGCCCAAGGTTCCGCTCGCAAGCCAACAACTCTGCCGCGTGTAATTCTCCGTCGAAACACGCTTCGAGAACGAGCTGCCATTCCGAACAGGGGCCGGCGGTTGGGGTTCTCGTGATTGGCTATATATTTCATCTTCACGACAAAAGCCTTCATGCCCGATTTGACGCACTTGACAGACGGCTTGATGAGGTCCGGAAGCGTCTTGCCTGCGACCACTGACAGGCAGCGGCGGGACTCATTCAGACGATGAGGGCGCCTTCAATGCGATGAGGCCTGTGAATTCATATAGCAGAGGCGATACATGGCCGCGAGCTGGCGGCCGCTCAGCAATATCATGCGCGGGGTGAGCCCTCCGCGTTGGTCGATCCAGCGCCGCACCTGAAATGGATACATGAAATACAGGGTCTGCGTTGCTTCGGGATTGGTTATTTTGCGACCGCTGGAACCGGGGTCCCAGGCGGCGTGAAATCCTAGCTTGGCGCGGGAGGTCACGCATATTCTGTCATGAGGAACCGTTCCGAGAACGATGGTGCAGGCCGAGGCACAAAAGCCGTCGATGATCACCATCTCGCCCGAGCTACGTACGCCCTTATATTTATCGACGTACGTTTCGATCCGGCCGCCGGGGTCCTCCACAATCCGAACCGCCGCGTCGCTTGCTCCAATTCCCGCGAGCAGGATAGTCGTCGCGAGTAGCGCTGTGAGGCTCTTCATGACCATTCCAGTCTCAAATGTCGGATCGGACTCTGACCGCCTCAAGTGATGCCAAACAGACTTTATCTAGTCGCCCGCCGCAGACCAAGACGGCAAGCGGGCTCAATTGCCATCCAGAAATGTATATTTCTTAGGACAATAATATATTCGTGCGCAAGCTGACATTCGTCCAGTTCACGAGGCTCATAGAACACCAACCGCAGGCGCGCATGACACGGTGCCGGATGGCATCGAAGGCAGTAAGGTTCGCAAAGACACCAACAGCTTGAACGCACCTTCACGATCTCGCGTGCTCGGGAATACCATAAAACAGATTCGAGTCCCTCTATCAGAGGCCCGCACATGGTGTGCACTGGGTCAACAACGTGGAGGGATTCGGCAATGACTAACTTCAAACTTCTCAGCTTGGCTGTGATTCTGTCAACAGCGATCGTAACCCCGGTATTTGCACAGCAAGCCGTCGACGAACCAGGCATGCAGGCTTTCTACCAGAGCCTGGGTGTTGGATCCCATGACGGCCCGACAGCGAGCGCTTTGGCGTCGGCACGCGGTTCGTATGCGAGCGCGCCGGCGAAACGCATTTCAGCGAAGCATTACGCCCGCGCTCACAAGTGATGGCCGCGCCAACAAGGCGGTGCCCAATCCGCTGTGCCTGTCGTAAATTAAATCCGACCATATCGGTGATGGAGTCCACCCAATATTGGGCGACAAAGAATGTCCCCGGCGCGATCGACGGCGCGCGAGACCGGTGCATCTTTCTCCAGGGATAGATGCGTGCGGGTCCCATTGTAATATTTCATGTAACAGAGCAGCAGGTGACGGAGGTGGCGTTCGCTGAACACAAGGACGTGGTCAATGCATTCCCCGCGGATCGAACCGATCAGCCTTTCAGCATATCCATTTTGCCAGGGGGAGCGCGACGGCGTCGGTCGATCGCGAATGCCTATTAATCTAAGCCTTCGGATGAAGACCTCACCATAGGCTCCATCCCGGTCACGAATGAGATAGCGGGGAGCTTGTTCCCAGCTGCAGGCTTGCGTGATCTGATTTGCGATCCATTCTGCGGTTGGATGCGCTGTGACGCCAAACCACAGAATTTGTCGCCGGCCGTGCCCCATGATCAGCAATCCATAGAGCAGGCGAAACGAGATTGTCGGCACGACGAACATATCCATCGCAGCAATCCCATCAGCGTGATTGCGGAGGAATGTCCTCCAGCCTTGGGACGGCGGGTCTCGTCGCCTGACCATGTACTTGGCCACGCTGGTCTGTCCGATCTCGACGCCGAGCTTGAGGAGTTCTCCATGGATCCGAGGCGCTCCCCACAGAGGATTGGCAATGCTCATCTCGCGGATAAGCTTGCGTATCTCCAACGGAACCGTTGGCCTGCCACCCCGCGCTTTCTATAATCGGAAGCCAGCGCGATGCCATTTGACTACGGTTTCCGGCCTCACAATCGCCAACGCATGGCGAACGCCAAGCCGATAGAGGCAAACAAAAATCAATCGGTCGATGGAGCTGAAGGTTTGTTTCTTAGGAGCGGTTCGCCGCGGAACGTTTATCTGCTGCCGCAACGTCAGAATTTCCGCCTCGAGCGCTGCCCACGACCGAAACTGATCATGAGCGTGGCAAGATCTCTCATCCGGCAACAGCATCGCCCGATTCTCGATCAACTGCTAGTCAGATTGAGTTTGCGATAGGGACACCTACGTCATCTCCCGCTTATCCATGCGCCGTCGTGTTTGATACGCCAGCGTCCCGGGGCGGGTCGTAGGATCGCGGAGGGTTCGGACGGGTAGCCAGCTGATGAGGCCGGGGCCAGCGAGTTCCGCGATGGCATGATGGACCGACTCAGCGCCACGAGTCGAGCGGACCGCCCGCTTCGTCCCCGCGTTTGGGGCTGGGTTGGCGTGGAGAAAGCCGAGGCCGCCCAGCGATCATGCGCGGGGCTTTGGGGGCGTGCGCGGGATCAGCCGTTCATGACACTAGTCCGAACGGCGGCCCGCGAAGGTGGTTTATTCGGATCGCCGTAGGCCATAGGAGGCCGCTAGGCGGCGTTCCGCTTTGCGATGACTTGTCGGAAGTCCATTGCCAGCTTGGCCATAGTAACCAGCAAGCTCCTCGTAAAGCGCCCGTTCGGGCCCCTCCGTCGCCTGCCGAGCCCACTCTTCGCATTGGGCGGTCTTGGTCTCGTACTTCTCCGCTTTGGCTTGAAGATCAGTCTCCATGTCACGCCTCTCCCCAACACGCACCACCTTCGGTGGACCTTCCCGTGAGTCGTTTTGCGAAAACATGGCCGAGCTAAGGAAATTTCGCAGCGAAGCCACGAGATCACCGGGGGCGAAGGATCGGCCCGGCTTGAGCCCTCGAACCGGGCCGCGTCACGCCGCCAATCGTGCGCTTGGGCGCACAGAGAGCGTTGTGCGCAAGATCAGCCGCAACAGACACTAGCCGAAGCCGAGCTCATCAGGTTCGGGGCAAACGGACTAACTAATTCGGAGGTATTGTAGTCGCCTGATACACGCGACCCGGAGCGATGCGGCTCCCGCTTTGGGCGCGCCTGCTCAGCCCTCCACGTCCGGGGCTCATCTCGCAAAAAAAATTTGAGTCCTGCCAGCGTTCGAAAAACGGGGTTTGGGTTCACGACACGAGTGCAACAGCTGCTAGTCGCCCGATTCATTCAGATTGCAGGGTAGAGGTGCTTGAGTTTGATACGGGCATTGGGGGTTGAGAATTGCCAATTGGCCTTGGTGTGGTTGGCATTGCGGTCGCGCTCCCATGCGGCGATTTCCTCGACGAGGGTCTGTTTATCGGCAATCCGACGGTCGAGGCACTGGGACGTGAGGACGCCGAGTTCGGACTCTGCCAGATCAAGCCAACTACCGTGCTTTGGAGTGTAATGCCACTCGAAGCGCTCGACCAGTCGCCTGGCCTCGGCGGCTGGAAACGCTTCGTAGAGTGACCCCTTGCCGTGGATGTTGAGATTGTCCTGGACCAGTACGACGGTCTTGGCGTTGGCGAAGTAGCGATCGGCCAATTCTTTCAAGACGTGAGCGTAGTCCACGGCGGTATGGCGATCGGTGACCTTGACGTGGCGCCAGCCTTCGAGCGGTGCAAACATCATGAAGATGTTGGCGGTGCCGTTGCGCTCGTACTCGTAATCGCGGCGGGCCGGGCGTCCCCGCTTCATCGGGATCGGCAGGCGCGTCTCGGCAAGGAACTGCTTGGAGGTCTCGTCCAGGCACACCAGCGGGTAATCGGGATCGCGTGGCCGCGTGTAGACCGCCAGCACATCTTCCATGGCGGCTACGAACGCGCCATTGGCCTTCGGCGGGATGACCCAGCACTGCTGGCGATGGGGCTGGAGAATGTTTTTTTAGTGCCCGCCCAATCGTCGAGTCGCTGGCGCGATCGACAATTTGCAGTTCCACGACCTTTTTCTCCAACAGCCGCAAGGTCCAGCGCGCGCGTCCCTTGGGAGGTTTGGAACAAGCCAGTGCAATCAATTTGGCTTCTTTCTCGCCGTCAAAAATCCGTGCAACCGCCGGTGTCGCCCGTTGCTTGCGGCTCAACACAGCCTCGAAGCCTTCTTCCACCAGTTGCTTCCGGACCCGGTAAACCATCGAGGCGCTGGTCTCCAGCGCCTTGATAATCCGGTTGTCACTCCAGCCTTCACCCGCTTCCGACACATCGGCCTTCAACAATATCCGCGCCTTCAGCAGCCGCTGCGCCGCGCTCTTGCCTTTGCGTATCAGCGCTTCGAGTTGCTCACGTTCCTCACCGCTCAGCCGCACAACATACTTCTTTACCGAAATGTCCTTCGCAGCCATGATTGCCTCCGCCGCATCCGATGCGACCAAAGCGAATCACAAAATTCATGTCCTTGCAAATTGATTGAAGCGGGCGACTAGGGTGTTGTGGCGATGGGACAATGTTATGGCCAGCTCAGCTTTGAGGAGCGCGTTGAGATCTACCGCCTGCATGCAGGCGGTAGATCTCAAAACGAAAATGCATCTGCGCTCGACCGTACGCCGCCGACGATCAGTCGGGAACTGCGGCGCAATTCCCGACCTACCAAGGTTTGGACGGGGGGTTACGAGTCTGTCCGGGCTCAGCGATTGGCCGAGCGCCGGCGCCGGTGGGATGGCCGCTTCAAGCTGGCGCGCCAGCCGGACCTGCGGGATTGCGTGGGCAATAGCCTTGCGATGGGACAGCCGAGGCCCCTCCGCGACCGCACGGAGCCAGTGCCAAAAATTGTGGGTCCACGGCTCCAGCGATAGAAGGAGAGGCTCGAACTCCAACCCCGGTTTTGGAGTACGTGCGCAACAGTTTTAGCAGGTCCGCGCGTACCGATCCGTTCGATTTTCCCGGGCACTTCCGGCACCAAGACGCCACATTGTGTCTACCAGCGTCCAGATAGGTCCGCGCCATTTTCCAGGCATTGGGACAGGATTTACGGACAGCGAACCGCCCTGCTCCAGCTCTTCGGCCGCCGGTCGGCAATATTCGGCCGACCATTCCAGCCCCGACGTTCCAGCGGCCAATTGCGAACCGTCGTCTGGGAAATCCGCTTTGGTCTCTCTCGACGCCGTCACACTCTTTTGCTCTCGGTGCACGTCCCGCCGCTTAAGATTTCATTAACCTTGTGGAAGCAAGATTTTGCCGGGGCTGGGCACATCATTAGCAAGGGATTCCCATGCCAAATCTGGAAGAGGCAATTCGCGAACGTGCCTACCACCTCTGGATCGCCGATGGTCGACCCGAGGACAAGGCGGACATCTATTGGCTGAATGCTCAACACGAAATTCTCACGACATCAGTCGAAAGCTTGGCCAGCAGCGCTACCGCAGCTGACACGATAGCCACGAAACCTACTAAAAGGGCAAAGGCCGCGCGGTCGAGAAAAACCAAAACTCCCGCGGCCTAGTTCATGCGAGTGGCGTCGCGCAGGACCGTACGACGCCGTTGTGAGCGGACGGGGCAGCTCGACTTGCCCGTTGCCGTCAACCTGCCCGGCCATCGTGGCCGAAGCTCACCGCCCTTTCTCATCACCGCCTCAGCCGCCCTTGCGGCACCGCAGCGCGTCGATGTCGCCATGGCGCCGACCAAACTCTGCCGCGCGCGGAAAGATCGACCGCGAATCGAGTAGGTTGCCCATCTCTGGAGGGGAGCCAGAATGACCGGGGACCAGGCGCGGAGGCTCATAGTCGGCGACAAAGTCTTCTGGGTTGGCGGCGCAGCCACCGAGGAAGGCGTGGTCGAAGCGGTTAATCGCTTTGCTGTTAGGATCAGGTGGAGCGATGGCAGGATCAGGGAGCCATTCTTCAACGACATGCGCAAGATCGAGATGGCCCCGGCGAACGCGCAGGCCTTGCCGGGGTAGATTTCTCGCGGCAGCTAAGCATGAGTTTGATAGCAGTCGCGGCGTACGGGTTGCCGGTCTTTGTCACATGACCAGCCTCCGCGAGCGCTGCCGATATTTCGCGTGAGCGCCTGCCGCCCTTGGGCCGCGCCCGGGCCAGCTTGCGGGCCAGTTCGACGGTCTCCGGCTTCTCCTCGGCAATTGACTTGCGCCCCTCAACCCTCACGCCCGTGCGGCGCTTGCGGTCACGCGCCCCCTTAGCTTCGCGACAAGCATCGCCTTCTGAAACTCTGAGACAGCCCCCAGGAACTGTCTGATGAGGCCCGCTGTAGGTGTATCGTCGAACGAGGACGGGCCGTCAGCGGCAATGAGGTCGATGCCGCGCGCTCTCAGAGCGACCACCTCCGCTGATCCATCGCCCGGATCGCACGGCAGCTCGCCGTCGTGATCCGGCTCATAGTCGGCGTCATCACCCTCCAGATTGACGATCTGCCGCTGGCGGCCTTAGCCGGCATCTGGAGCCAAACGCGATCGTCGAGCCGATCCACCCGAAAGGTAATGCCGGTCATATTGACAAAGAGCGCGACGTATGGATGCGCGCGCCATGGGATGGGGCGCGGGCACTACAAAGGCCGCTGCCGGACGACGCGCTCAAGATCGTCGCCCGGGGTGCTGACAAGGAAGATCAAGCGGCTGCATGATGCCAATCCTTGTTTGCTCTCGCCAACTTCTGCTTTGGAGCGCATTACAGACTCAAGTCAGACATCGCGTCAGGTCCGAAATGTGCCAGGAGCCGGCTTCAACGCACCTATTCGATAGCGTCACCGATCTTCCATTCGACGACTTGATAAATTATCCAATATCGTGAAGCATTGCCGTGAACAGCAATTGACGATGGAGAATCCCAGTGCGGAAAGACCTATTCGTGGCGCTGACGCTGGCAACGCTTCTTTCAGGCCACGCAACCGCGATAGCGGACGAACTCACAGGCACGCTCGCGAAGGTGAAGGAACTCGGATATATCACCATCGGGCACCGCGACGCGTCGGTGCCGTTCTCCTATCTCGACGACAAGCGGCAGCCGGTCGGCTTCGCCATCGACATCTGCGCCAAGATCGTCGACACGGTGAAACGCGAATTGAAGCTGGACAAACTCGAAGTGCGGTATCAGCTGGTGACGGCTTCGACGCGCATTCCGCTATTGGCCAACGGCACGATTGACCTCGAATGCGGCAACACCACCAACAACGCCGAGCGGCAACAGCAGGTCTGGTACACCAATACGCATTTTCTGACGGCGAGCCGTTTCGTCTCGAAGGTCGAATCGAAGATCGGCTCGATCAGCGACCTCAAGGGCAAGACGATCGTGTCTCCGGCCGGCTCGACCAACATCAAGCAGGCGCTCGAATTCAATAGCAGATTGAATCTGGGGATGACGATCATCCCGGCTCAGGATCAAGCCGAAGCGTTCCTTATGGTCGGGACCGGCAGGGCAGTGGCCTTTGTCCAGGACGATATCGTGCTCGCGGGCCTGATTGCCAACGCGAAGGATCCAAAGGCTTACCTGATCTCGGAGGACGCGTTCTCCAAGCCTGAACCATATGGAATCATGCTGCGTAAGGATGATACGGCGTTCAAAGCTATTGCCGATGCCGCGACCGCAAGCCTCTATCAGAGTCCCGAGCTTGCGGCGCTCTACGACAAATGGTTCACCCGGCCGATCCCGCCTAAGGGCGTCAACCTGAACATCCCGATGAGCGTGGCGATGAAGAAGGCCTTCGAGAAGCCAACGGATTCGCCGGATCCATCGACCTACTGATCGGCAACGCCCGTTTGATGTGATGGCTACTGCCACAGCGCTTGAGCGCATCTTTGGGATGCGTTCGATAGGGAATAGGGCTGCGCTTTACTGAGACTTCACGGGCTCAGCCGGCCCAGCGCCTTGTGCTTTACCGGCTGCCGCCTGGCGGTCGCGCGCGGCGATCAGTTCCTTCTGGAGCTACAACCTTTCGTCGGGTGTCATGACGGGCTTTTCGCGCTGCGGCGGCAGATCTTCTACCGGGAGATAGGCTCTTGTTTTCGGCGGCACCGGTGCCTCAGCCCGCGCGTCCATCAGTGATGAACCAGCAGTGGAAGTCGCACAGCCGCCGAGTGAGAGACTCATCAATAGCGACGTTACCGCAGCGAGCGCCGTTATCTGCTTATAGACATACGCAATACCCATACATGATCGTTCAACGAGCATTGCGGGCCAATTATGTTCATCCCCGGTTCCTCATGACGCCAGCGCGGGGCGGTGCGATGGGAAGGTTAGTCGAGGGTTATACGGGCTCAGGTCCGCGCCCTTCGATAGTCCCTCCCCGACTCTAGGAAGGCCGCTGGTGAGTCCGGGATTCGCCGGCTTCAGGTGTCGGCCGATCGGCGCCAGCGGATGGTTGGACGCCCAAGCGCGGCCGGGTGGTGGCCTGCTTCGACCGCCTATGGCCCCTGCACGTGAAGGCCGCTGGTGATGGCGAAACCAGTTCGCCCCAAACACCGTAGCTTTCGTAGATGCGATTTCAGAAGCGAGCCTGATCAGGACGCCGTTATGCCGAATCGCGCTCTCCTAATCATGAGATGTTTGAAGCTGGTGACTTTCATCGCGGTCTGGATCGCGTTGGCGTGGTCTGTTTGGCGTTTACTCTCTCAGGGAATGGCGGGGCGCGGGGCTTCGGTCCCGCGCCCTTTCTCGTCACCGCCGCAATCGCTTGGCGTGCACCGCCAGCCGCTGCCGATTGAGCTTCATCGATCGGCGCCGGCGCATGGGCGACCGCGTGGTGCGGCCTTGGCCCGTTTCGACCTCCCGGTGGCCTATTTTGATTTTGGGAAGAGTTTATCCCTGATGTAGCGCGACGTGGGTGTCAGACGAATGCCGCGCGGTCTGCGCCAGATTGCCTTATCGATTTCTTTTTTGTCGCCGATCGTCAGGCGACCGGACGCTTTTGCTGCGACGAAGATCGCGTCACTCATTTTCCGGCCGGAACGGCGGTTCCTGGTTCTAACATCCTTCCAAAGCCTGAGACGTCCAAGCTTGAGTTTCGGAAGCTCTTCTTTGATCTCCCGGCGCAGGCAATCCTTATCGCTTTCGCGCGCGCGCTTGCGCCCTCCGGGGAACATCCAAAGGCCATCGCGCTTTCGTCTTACGAGCAGCGCCCGTCCGCGTTTCGCAGCCACCAGTTTCGAGGATTTCGCCATTCCCTATAAACACCATTCAAACCAACCGCCCGCCCCTTTTTTTAGTCCCCAATCCTGTCGAAAATTATAACGAGGAGCACCTCAGTTGGCGCGGCGCCGACGCATGGGCCGCCAGATTTACCTAGCTGCCTAAGCCGGTCCACCAGGCGGCAGTCACGCCTGCCGCAACGATCCCAACGGCTATGGGCATCCGATATTGGACTTGGATCCCAAAGATGCTGAATCCCTCAACGAGCACATGCACGGTCGCTTCCTCCGGTCGCGCAGAATGTAAGACCGCCAACCGGAAAACATATTATTTTTGTATTTAGTAATCGGGCCGCCTCAGTTAGCGGCCTCTTTCGCTTCTAGTGCCGCCGGTGGCAGGACGATGAAAGAATCGGCCCCAGCGCGGGGCGAACTGAGTTCGAAGTTTAGAAGTGCCGGGAGGGAGGCCGGGCACTGACTCCGATATGGGTTGGCGATTTCACCGAGACCATTAAATTCTGTTTTAGAATACAAGAGTGGCCTGTTTTGAATCTAAGGCGGCGGGCACAGCTAACAGCAGATAGGGCCGGGCCAGACAGTAGCTCCAGCACAGCCTCACGAACCAAGAAGGGGTCCAGATTGTCGGAGAGGCCCGCCCGTCGCGGAGGCAGTTGAAGGTGACGAAGGAATTGAGGGGGCTATCTCAAGCCGCCGCGATTGCGTCGATATTTCCGATTTTCAACCGCCACGCGATAAAGCCTAACGGCTTCCGCAATGATGACGTAGCCGCCGACGATGCAGATAATGGCCTCTACCATTTGAGCGTCCGATCGCGCGCGTCGCCCTCGACCAGGGTATCGTCGAGGGCGATGGGCCGACAGTTTCAAATCGCGGACATGCCGCCGTCGACTGGGAGGTCCACGCCTGCGATGAAGCTTGCTTCGTCGGATGCGAGGAACAAGGCGGTCGACGCGATCTCCTCCGGGCGGCCGAGCCGCCCGAACGGGACGGCCGCGGCGAACTGGGCGCGGGCTTGGTCGGCCCCCTCCTTGGTCGGCGCCTGCTGCTCGAAGATCGGCGTGTCGATCGGGCCGGGGCTGATCGCATTGACCCGGATGCGACGATCCTTCAACTCCGCCGTCCACGTGCGGACGAAGGAGCGGACTGCCGCCTTGGTGGCGCTGTAGGCGGTGAAGCCGGGGATGCCCTTGTTCTCGGCGATCGAGGTGATCACGACGATCGCCCCGCCGTCATTCAGAAGCGGCAGGGCCTTCTTCACCGTGAAGGCCAAGCCCCGCGTGTTGATCGCGAAGAGCTTGTCGAAGCTTTCCTCCGTCGTCTCGGCGAGCGGCTGAGGATCGACGATGCCGGCCCCGGCGAAGAGGATATCGATCTTGCCCTTCTCGCTGGCGATCCTGGTGTAGAGCCGGTCGAGATCGGCGAGGTTGGACACGTCACCCCGCACAGTAGCGACGCTGCGGCCGATCACCGATACCGCCTTGTCCAGTTCCGTCTGGCGGCGCCCGGTGATGTAGACGAACGCGCCTTCATCTACGAAGCGCTTGGCGGTGGCGAGACCTATTCCGCTGCTGCCACCAGTGACGAGGGCAACTTTTCCTTGGAGCTTTGGCATTGAAATCCTCTTTGCAAGATGGGGAACCGCCCCGCTTGGGCCGGTCGGGAAAACGGCGCGCCGGACGGTTGGAGCGCTCGGGAAACGATCGCCTGGGCTGACTCAGACGGAGCACATGCCGCCGTCGACCAGCAGTTCGCTGCCGGCGACGAAGCTGCTGTCCTCAGACGCCAGGAACAGCATCGCGGCCGCGATCTCTTCCGGCCGCGCCATGCGGCCGAGCGGGATGCTCGCAGCATGCTTGGCGCGGACCGCGGCCGCCTCCGCGGGCGAACTGACCTGGGCGTCGATCAGCGGCGTGTCGCAAGGACCCGGCGTGATCGTATTGACCCGGACGCCGCGGTCCTTGAGCTCCATCGTCCAGGTCCGGGCATAGGAGCGCAGTGCTGTCTTGGAGGCGGCGTAGGCGCTGCGACCGGGGAAGCCGCGCAGGGAGGCGATCGTGCTGGTCAGGATGACCGATGCACCGTTGTTCAGGAGCGGCAGCGACTTCTGCACCGTGAACAGCACGCCCCGGGCGTTGACGTCGAAATTGTGGTTGAAGCTCTCGATGGTGACATCGGCGAGCTTCACACTGTCGACGGCGCCGATATTGGCGACCACCACGTCGAGCTTGCGGCCATCGGATACGACCTTGGCGTAGAGCCGGTCGAGGTCCTCGAGCTTGCGGACGTCGCCCTGCACGCCGGTGACGTTCCGGCCGATCGAGGCGACCGTTTTGTCCAGTTCTTCTTGGCGGCGGGCGAAGATATAGACGAACGCCCCTTCGGCGACGAACCGCTGTGCCGCTGCCAGTCCAATCCCGCTGGTGCCGCCGGTAATCACGGCGACCTTGTTCTGTAGTCTCGACATCGTTGCTTCCTCAATCGCTGGAGTCGGGCGCGGCGCGAGCCGTTCCCTTGAAGACCGCAGCCTAGCGGCGCCCTGCCGCCACCGTCGTGTCAGCAGAGCGGGGGCCTGATGGAATAGCAATTATTCCAGTATGGAATTATCGCTATTCGAGGGGTCGGCTATCCCTCCCATCGCTCATGGACGATGGCGCAGATCAGGTCGAAGAACACCACCTCCGAAATGAACGTCAGGCGGGCGACGCACGCGCTGCGCTTTCGGCTTCATGGCGCCGACTTGCCCGGAAAACCCGACCTCCTCTTCTGCCGGTGGCGCACCGCGCTTTTTTGTGAACGGCTGCTTCTGACATTCGCACCACTGCGACAGAGCGCGACTTCCGAAAACCAACGTCGATTACTGGACGAACAAGCTTCAGCGGAACACGGTCCCGGACAAGGAGACCATCAGGCTCCTGAAGAAGTCCGGCTGGCGATGCGTGGTCATCTGGGAGTGCCAGGCGAAGGATCCCGCCAAATTGGACAGGATTCTTCGCCGCCTGTTCGCTTCGGATCGCCGGCGCTAATCGCCGCCGTTGGCCTGGAAGGCCGGTGCCGGCCTGTGCCTGTCGGAAATCAAATCCGGACATATTCGTGATGCAATCCGCCGATGACTGGGCGGCAAAGAATACGCCCTGCCCTCTTTACGGTGCGCGATAGGGGCGCATCCTTCTCCAAGGCCAAGTGCGTGCGCGTCTCATTATAGTAGCGAGCGTAAGATTTCAGAATGCGGCGCAGATGCACCTCGCCCAGAACAATGATGTGGTCCAGACACTCCCGGCGGATCGATCCGATCAGCCGTTCTGCCAGGGTGAGGCCGGTGCAATAGGCTTGTCCCGAATGCCCATGGCACGCAATCGGCGTGTGACGACGGTGCCGTAGACCCGATCGCGGTCTCGGATCATGTAACCCGGGGCCATGTCCCAAGGAAAAGCCTCGGTGATCTGACGTGCAACCCACTCCGCCGCCGGGTTGGTTGTGACGTTAATCCAAGCGAGATCTCTACGATCCAGCCGCACGATGACGAGCGCATAAAGCAGATCGAAGCCAATGGTCGGTACTACGAACAAATCCATGGCGGCGATGTCCGGCGCGTGGTTTCGCAGAAAGGTCCGCCATTCCTGACTTGGAGGCCCGCGTCGCTTGACCATATACTTGGCGACACTTGATTGAGCGACGCTAAACCCGAGCTTGAGCAGTTCGCCGTGGATGCGCGGCGCACCCCAAAGCAAATTCTCTGTGCTCATCTGCCGGATCAGCGCGCGCAATTCTGTCTCGATCTGCGGTCGCCCTCCCCGTCGACACGATTTCCAACGCCAATAGCGGCGAAAGCCGGCCCGATGCCAACCCACCAGCGTTTCGGGTCGAATAATCATGAGAACCGGAAGGATCGACGGGAACCAGCGATAGAGCTGAACGAAGAACCAGCGGTCGTTGTTCGTGAGGCGAGCCCGGCCTTTCAGCTTGCGTCGCAAGACGATCAGCTGATGTCGAAGCACTGCATTCTCCGCCTCAAGCCGGATGTTCGACTTGAATGGCGAGGCCAGCACGGCCAGAACGAAGCAGATCAGCGCGATCATCGCGCCAACTTAGCCGATTCTATCATTCGATAAACCCGGATAGGGTTTTCAGTACACACACCAGTAAACTTTACCGGTCGCTGACCTGGGACAGAGGCAAAGAACTCGCCGATCATCAGCGCCTGACCTTGGCCACCGAGGTCGAGGTCTATTTTTGTGACCCTCGGTCTCCCTGGCAGCGCGGCTCGAACGAAAACACCAACAGATTGCTCCGCCAATACCTTCCGCGTGGTACCGATCTGTCCCTACATAGCCAAGCCAAACTCAGCGCGATAGCAAGCAGCTCAATGAAAGGCCCAGAAAGACCTTGCTCTATCAAACCCCCGCAGACAAGTTCGCGGAACGTGTTGCAGCGACCAGTTGAACCCGCCGCCAGAAGCGGACCTCGGGTCGCGTCTGAGCTAGGTACGCAACCCTAGCGGCGGACATCGACGCCTCCCGCGTCTGCTGTTGCGCGGTAAGCGGCCGTCAAGACGGCCCCCACCGCACTTCCGAGAAGTGCCCCAGGAGCCGACATCACTCGACAGCCTCAGCAGAACTACGGATTGTGTTGGCGCTGACTGTATCGCCGGGTTCATTTGAACGGTGACGCAAACCGCGCTATGAGTCCGGCGCGGTTCGGTATTGTCCTTCATATTGCCGGAGGCAGCTTATGACATCAATCACCCGTCGTTTGTTCCTGTCGCTGACGGCCGCTCTTGCTCCGGGCGCGGCGATCGCCCATCACGGCTGGGGCGGATACGACACGTCCAAGTCGTTCACCGTCACCGGCGAGATCCTGAAATCGACCTACGAGAATCCGCACTGCAAGATCGAGATGGAGGTCGACGGTAAGCACTGGCGCTTCGTCCTGGCACCGCCTTCGCGCATGCAGCAGCGCGGCATCACGCCGGACATGATCGCGCCTGGCAAGACCTGCACAGCGTTCGGCTATCCGCACACCAGCAATCCGGACGAGGCGCGCATCGAATACATTATTCTCGACGGCAAGCGCATCGAATTGCGGTAGACCAGAGTGGAACATCAGCCGGCCGCGCCGATCTTCCTGGCCTTGCAGGAAAGCGCGCTGGGTCATGTGATGCGCGGCTCGCCTGCGCTTTATCCCGCGGTCGAGATCCTGCACATTCTCGGCTTCGTTGTGCTGGTGGGATCGATCCTGGCGCTGGATTTGAGGTTGCTCGGATTGGGGCGCGCGATTCCCATCCAGCCGATGGCGCAATTGCTGCTGCCTTTGTCGCGCTTCGGTTTTCTGCTCGCGATCAGCATGGGATTTCTGCTGTTCAGCGCCGATGCGGCACATGTAGTGCGCAATCCTGCGTTTCAGACCAAGCTCCTGCTGATCGCGGCGGCGCTGGTCAACATTTTGATCGCGCATGCCGGCCCGTGGGGACGTGTTGCGCTCTGGCGCGCCGAAGCCTCCGGCGGCGCTAAAGTTACTGCGCTCCTGTCGCTTCTGCTGTGGCTCAGCGCCATCTGCGCCGGGCGCCTGATCGCGTATTTCTAACGGGGGCCGCCGCCATGCGCCGCATCCGCTTCGCCATCTTCGCAATCCTCGTCGGCTTCTGCACCGCGGCAGACATCGCCAGCGCCGACAAGGCCGAAGCTTGGACCGCGTTGCACGCAGGCCGACATGTCGCCCTGCCGATTCAAGCTGTGGTCACCGAATGACCGCTTCGCGCCAAAAGCTGCCTTCGAGAATCTCCGCACAGCGCGACTGCGCCCGTAGCGGTCGTCCTGCCGGGCTTCGGAAAATAGCTCTTGGGGAGGTCCTCAGAACGACACTTCGTGGCCTGCCTCAACCCGGGCCTCGACGATCTGCAGGAGAGAACTGTTGCCACTGGGACCCGCGCCGCGGCAGATTACGAGCTACCCTTGGGGCTACACCGGCAAACCCGGGCGTGCAAAAAGGCCTTATTTTACGGGGCTTTCTCGAAGCCATTTTATGGTGGCGGAGAGGGAGGGATTGCCGCGCCGCTTCCAGAAACTCAATAAAATCAGGCACTTGTTGTTCGCCCGAGGACGCTTTGTGTACCAATCTTGTGTCCCGAAGTCGACTGATTTCTCTCCCCTACCGCGCCAAAATGGATCGTGAATCGGTCCGGTGATCTGGTGATCTAATGCCCCTCGCGATTTCAGTTTGAGGGAAGCTTCCCTCCGTCTGTCCATCCATCACTCCGCCCACCCATCCGCCCCTCCCTCCCCCACCCCCTTAGAAGATCCTCCCTCTGCACTTTGCGCAAAGACCTCCATAGGCAGCATGGGAGTTGCCGAAATGAAGACGGCGGTGAAATGAGGCTGGGGGGCGGCGGCCGACATGCCAGAGCTCACCATTTTTGCTCTGACGTCGGTCCCCCTTAGTCCCGCTCTTGGCGTATCAATGCGAACCCCGTCCGCATTGCCAGCGGGAGCGGTCGTGACGGGTGGCCAGCTATTGTAATAGCCTGGCTTCGTGCGCGCGCCGATTTCGCTCATACGCAATGCCCGATGTGATCAGCGGCAAACGGCCGGAACATCAGTTGGGGCACACTTTGCGATCGTGTGCCCGTGAAAGTTGCCAATGCGAGCAGAAGACCTTGAGGCCCTGCGTGAAGACATGCTCGCGGTCATCGCCGCTGGCGCCTTTGCGCTGCGTGACACGATCGGCAAGAGTGCCTTTGACGAACGCGTCATGACGGCCATGGGCAAGGTGCCGCGGCATGAGTTTGTGCCAATCGAACTTCAGCCTTACGCGTACGAAAATATTCCACTTCCAATCGGCTTCGAAAAGACGATCTCGCAGCCATTTATCGTCGCCTTAATGACCGATCTGCTCGACATCAAGGCCGACGACAGCGTCCTCGAAATCGGTACCGGTCTTGGCTATCAGGCCGCCATCCTCGCGCAGCTGGCCCGCACGGTATACTCCGTGGAAATCATCGAAGAGCTTGGCCAAGAGGCGAAACGACGACTCCGACAGCAGAGCTGCAGCAATGTCGAACTCAAGATTGCCAATGGCTATCACGGTTGGTCAGACCACGCCCCTTTTGACAAGGTGATCGTGACGGCCGCTCCCGATCTGATTCCTCCTCCGCTGATCCACCAATTGAAAGCGGGTGGGAAAATGGTGATACCGGCCGGCCTGCCCCATACGCAGCAGCTCATTGTTGCCGAGAAGCTCGCCTACGGCAGAATGACGATGAAAGAGATTCTGTCCGTCCGGTTCTCTCAACTCGAGGGGACTGAACCCGGCTTATCATAAGCCCGGTGGCGCATCCGTAACGGAGCATAGATGACCTCCTCGAAAACGATCGCCGGCCTGATCGGTCCCACTCTTGTCGCTATCGCTGCCGGCATGCTGCTGAACATTGGCTCGTTCCCTACATTGGCGGAACAGGTTTCCCGCGACCCCGCGCTCATCTTCGTGTCTGGCATCCTCTTGTTCGTCGCTGGGCTTGCCATCGTGCGCGTTCACAATCGCTGGACGAACGGATGGCCGGTGCTTGTGACCGTCCTTGGCTGGCTGTTCGTCCTGGGTGGCCTTGCCCGAATGCTTTTTCCAACCGGACTCGCCGCGATTGCCGCCGGAATTGGCTAGATCACCGGCGCGATCATTGCAGGAGCCATCGGCCTCCTGGGGCTCCGCGCCTTTCTTTCGTTCAAGGCGTATCGACCTGATTGAGCACGCGCCCCCTTCAGCGAGCGTTTTGATGACAGCTGTGGGTCAATCGGCTCATTTTTGCAGTTGGCCAGCTACTTCCGATCTACCCCCAACTTCAGACATATCGCTGCACTGCGCCAAGTGAAGCGATGGGCCAAAAGCAGAGGTTTACCCCCAACAGTCCGTACAGCCTGCTACACGCCATCCGTCCACGTGGGCGCAGCAGGCACCTCGCCGTCTTGGCACAACCCGTACAAGGACTGATGCTGACGGAAGCCGCGCAATTCGAAATGGCCGATTTCAAAGACCGGTGCCGCAACTTCGGCGGCAAAAGCACCAGTCATGAGCAGTGGCCGGCCAACATCCTTGCAGAGGAATTCCAGCCGGCTGAGGATGTTGATGTCGCGCCCGACGGCGGTGAAGTCGAGGCGATTGCCAGAGCCAATATTGCCGTATGCGGCATCACCATAGTGCAGAGCAATATCGATGGAAATATGCTGCTGGACCTCGGGCGGTGAAGCCTGGAGCGCAGCCAGCGTTGTCTGAGCTGCAGCCAGGGCCGACTCACAGGCCGGCGCCGGATCATCGCCGGTGACTGGAAAGATCGCAATGACCGCATCACCGATATACTTCAGGATGTCACCTTCGCTGCCAATGACGCCAGGGACGACCAGATCGAAGAAGGCATTTAGGAGTTCAATGATTCTTTGCTCCGGAAGCTCATCTGTCAGTCGGCTGAAACCACGCAAGTCGGCGAGCAGCATTGCCGCCTTGATGTGGTGGACGTTTCCGCGCTGGACGGCGCCCGCCATAATCCGCGCGCACGGATCTCGACCTACATAGGTGGCAAGAAGTTCACCATAGATCCGCCGGCCCGCCGTCACTTCGAGAACTGGGGCAAAGGTCGGCACCAGATAGCGAAAGAGTTCAACGTCCGCTTCCCTAAACCCGCTGGGAGTGTCGCTTCCCCACGATATCGCGTTAACGATCCGATTCGAAAAGATAAGAGGCGCCATCACGTATTGGGTAATGCCTTGCGCCCGCAGCGTTGCGAGGATCGGGAAGCGCCGATCGGTGGCTTCGCTAAGGACAGTGTCAAGCCACTGTCCGGTTCCGATAACGTACTGAAGGGGGCTATTCTGGTAATCCGACGTAGACTCGATACCGTGTCGCGACGTTCGGAACTCGGTACTCTGTCCACGGCGCCAGATACGCGATACTCCCCGGAATTCTGGATGCAGCGTACGGACATGCACTGTGGCGCGGGCTATCGGCGCCCCGAGCACGGTGAGCTTCTCGCAGAGCATCTCAAGAAGCCCACCCGTATCGGGCGCAAAACGTCCCTCCTCGCTTAGCCAGCGCAGAAGCTCGGCCTTGCGATCAGCAAGTGAGACATCGAGAGCCTTGGTCACATTTCACCCGAAGTTTCCCAGGGCACATCGCGACGATAAGTTCCTGTAGCGCGCTCGCAGCTCGGCTGGAAATTTCGTGCTGGCAGTGTCATACCGGGCCGTCGCTTCATCGAGCCACCTTTCAGCCCGAGGGGAGCAACTATAGCACGGCCTGATGGCAGAGTGGCGGCCTCGTAGGTTACAGCAAAGGGGTTCTCGACTTCCGACTTGGGTCACAAGCGTCGCCCTCGATCTGGCTTGGCCTTGCACCGCAGCGCCTTGCGCTCCCGGCCAAGAGCCGCTGCCGGTGCCATGGCGTCTACCACCGCCGGTACAAATTGCAGATCATCCACCTTCGTCGCCGGCGACTGGCGCGCCTGCCGGCGCCAGGTGAACTTGTTGGGGTCTCAGCCCGTGTCGTCGGCAATCTCAGAAACAATCGCGCCTGGGACCAGCGTCTCCTCGACAATCCGGGCCTTGTCGTCCTTTGAGAACCATCGGCGTCGTGCCGTCTCAGTGATCACTTCCAGCCGGCGCGCCGTCACGTCCGACTTAGGCGTATGGTCAAGCATAGACACAAGCCGATCCCCTCAGAGAGATCGTGAACCTCGCCTATCACGAAGGCCCAGAGAAGGTGGGACCGGAACGACGCTTACGAGCCGGGCCATGCGGTGGGGAAAAGCTGGGGGTAAACGAACAATTTCAAGCTCGGCTGGGGAAAACAGGCCTTAAGTCAGCCGCGCTGCATTTTCCGAATCAGCGAAAAAGCACCTTCCAGTGCAGGGGCGGGCTTTTGTCGGATGCATCATGCAATTCAGCCGCGTCATCAATCCCGTAAAGGATCTGGAAGTCTGGAGCGCGAGCAGCCACGGCTTTTCGTTCGTGATCAGCTTCGAGGGCCGCACCGGTCCCGGCCTTCACGGACAGCCCGGTTTTGTAGCCTCGTGGCGACCGCTCTATCTGAATAGGCCGGCCATCAAGGTGGGCGGCTCGCCCTTCAAGACGCTCACTGACGCTGAGAAAGCCTGCGAGTCCTTCCTTGTACACCTGACGAGATGATAGGCCTGATTTTTTTTGCTGCTTCGCCTTAGGTCTGCAAATTTGCGAACTCGTATTGATTTGCTCCAAATCTCAAATTCGTACGTCGTCCGCAACTGACGGAACAGCACCGCGCAGCTTTGAACAGTAGGCTGCCAGTCAGATGGCGTGAGGTTCAATGAAACAGAATAAAGACCCCGATCAGCAAACCCGCCGCAAAGGACAAGAGCCCCAACGTGCAGGCCGAAACGATGCGGCCGAGGGTGCGAAGCTGCTCCTCGTACTTCTCTTCTGCCATCTTGTAGAACTGAGCCGTCAATGCCTGCCCATCTTTTGCCCAGCGACGGTGAATCTACGCTCCAAATCATGGTGAAAGCGGGACTCTCGAAGCCGCCGCAAGTCACGACCGAGTGAACTTACGTTGGCGGCAAAGAAGGCTTCTCCTGCGCGGAGGAAAATCGCAATAGCCTCATCGTCGTTCAGATACGAAGTCAACTTCGCATTTGATGGTGGCTGCGTGGATAATCGGGATCAGCGATGATATGCGGCCTGCCGGAAGAGCGGGATACCGGCTCACGACTGCTTTGGTGTTCACTGTGTCAATCGCGACACACAGCATCGGCGCGATTTGTCGTAGACTTGAGCTGCGTCTTCATGGCGCTTTCCTCCCTTGACTTGAGCCCGTCGCGAATGGCGGGCTTCTTTCGATGCGCTCCACTGATTCTGTGGGTGGCGTGACGCACCGTAGTGATGTCGGCTTCGCTCCCAAAGCGACGCGGTTGCCGCGTAGCAGCGAAATGACGCGATGGGCCACTTCCGGACGTCCAGCCACAAACACGAGCCGCTTACCTGAAGAACAGCATCCCCGCACCTGCGGCGACGCAAGCAACGCCGCTTTTCCAGAAGAACAAGCACCGCCAGCAGCGCGATCCAAAGTACATTCATCACCCCGCCCACGAACAATAGCGCCATCAGAACCCAGCAGCAGCCGATGCAATATGAACCGTGGCGAAGTCCCATGAGCAGGCAGCCCGGCAAATCGCCACGAAAGCCGCCGTAGCGCATCAGGAAACCGATCGGGCTCTGGCATTGGGCGAGACATATGTCCTTAAGCGGGCTCCATTGGTAGACGCCTGCCGCAATCAGCACGATACCTCCCAGCACATTGCTCGCGCTTGCCATCCTGGAATCGAGCAAGGCCACCCGTTCGATCATCCATTGGACCAGAGTTGCTGCCAGTGAAAAAGCAATCCAGGTCAGAAAATAGCCGGCGGCAAACCAACCCGTCGCCACGAGCGGCTTGCCCTTAACATTGCCCCGTCGACCCACGCGCGCGTACATGAGGATCATGGGTGCCACCGAAGGCGCCATCATGCCGATCATCATGACAGCCCACATGACGAACACGAACGCGAACTCGATCACTCCCCACGGCGCGTTCGCCGGCGCCATAAGTCCCAGGCCTGCCGGAATCATGCGGAACCCGGTCATGTCCATGCCGCCCATGTCCATGTCTGCCGCGAGCCAAAGCACGTAGCCCCAGGCCAGCGCGGCGGTCACGCCGAGCGCACCGGCAACGAGCAGGCGATCTCGCCGCAATACCGCTTCAAGAGCGCTGTCGGTCATCTGCTGCGAATGTCGTCGGCGCTGCCGACGGGCTGCTTCACGATATTACGACTGATTTGTCCATCGGATCGGCGCATAATGGCCGTTCTTGCCGGAATTATCCCACCGCATGCCATGATCGCTGAAATTATTCCCCGATGCTCCCATGGCGAACGCCAGTTTTTCGGGGCTAATCGGATGACCGGTATTTGCCCACATCTCGCCGCTCGGATGCGCAGTCGGCAGCGGATCGACTGACATGTGCAGGATACCCGGAATTTCCGCGGATCGTGTCTTGCCCTCCACACGGTAGGTGATCGGGACCTTCTTCACTCCGAGATTCTTGCCGATCAGCGGCGCAAACGCCGCCATGGGCCCTCCGGCAGCACCAGTGAAGATCGCACCGAGCGCTTCGGCCTGCTTGTCGTCGGCACGTTCATCAATATAGGCGGCCACCGACCAGTTTCCTTCTGCCATTGGTCCAGGCGTCTGGATTGCGAGGGCAACATTGAGGCCGTCGAGCGCGACGCTGCCGTACTTGCCGCTTTCGATGTGGAAGACGACCGGCACGTTACACACACCTTCTGTTGGCCTTGAAGTTAAAGGGGCCGCCTTCGACACGAGGCACGGACAGACGACACTGCAACTGCAATTCTCGAAATAATCGCCGAAAAGCTGCCATTGAACCTGGTCTGCCATAACTCCCTCCCTGTCAGCTCGGAAGCAGGACCAATTGTGCACAGATGAGCTCTTCTTGGACGCCCTGGGCTCTTGCGAAGATTATCATATCTTTATACGCCCGAAAGACCGGACGCCGATGCCGGTAGCGCTGACCCGAATGTCTCGTGTGGGTCAAAAGCGACGTTTTACCGTCTGGCGATTATTTCCGATCTGCCCCGATAAGCGGACGCTTTCCAGCGTTCGTTGGCATGTCTTAAACGGGCCAGGACCTGACTCACGCACTGCACAAGGACAATTTCCTCGATCACCTCGTCGCTGCAGCGGAGGGGTTGAAGCTCACTGCGGTACGGTCATGAGTTCGAGCACATGGCCATCAGGGTCGCGAAAATAGACGCCGCGGCCGCCGTTCCAGTCGTTGAGCTTACCGTCGTCGAGGCTCCACGGTGCGCTGCCATAGGCGAGCTTCGCCTCGCGAATGCGGCCGAAGATGGCATCGAACTCAGCATCGCTGACGTGGAAGGCGTAGTGGTGGCTCTCGAACTCCTCGTCGTCGTCGAAAAGGAGCGTGAGCGTGTCGTTGATGCGTACCGGCGCGAAATGGCCGTCTTTCGGATCGGCATGGAGGCCAAAAATGCGCGCAAAAAATTGCGCCGCTGCCCTCTTGTCGCGGGCAGGGACGATGGTGTGGTTGAGGGTGATGGTCATCGGAAGACCTCTCGCTAACGACTGCCGCAGACGTATCGGCATGCTCAAGACAAACCATAGATAGGTCTTGCAGGTTGTGGCGTGAAGGGGCTCCACCCGGCCAACAGACGACATCATTCGCTTACCTCGTCGGTAATCGCCAGTGACGTGGCATCGGTCAAAATTGAAACGGACTGACCGAAATGGACATCTTGCCGTCCGCAGTTTGTTCTACCTTAAAGTCTACCTCTTTTTGCGCTGTCACATCCTCAACGGTCGCATACAACAGCCCAGTACAAGTAACTACTCGCTTGGCTTTGCTTCTTGAGTTTGTGCGTATTGCATCGTCCAACCTATATGCGGCACTTTGCCTCGCCCTTTCCCAAATGGCTAATTTTTCAGCCTCTGTGTTCGTATTACTTACCATCGCCGCAACCGCGCTCGAATTCTTGACAGCGTAGTTGACCAGCGCGTTGTTGCTGTCGTCCGAAACGATCTTAACCACCGTACTGCGCGTATCCAAAGAATCACACTCGGGCGTCGCCCCGCCACAACCGCTCAGCAAAACTAGAACAGGGAGACACCCTAAAACCGACTGTCCTTCCCGAAAATGCTTCATCGGAATCGTCACGATTATCTTTCCTATTCCGATAGAGCTACGTTCATGTTCATTACTTCGACAAGTGGACATTTCCGATCTGGTTATTTGGCTCAAAGGTGCCACACCGGACATTCGTTTCGATTTGCCTAGCGATCCGACAGCGCGCGTTCGGCCTGACGAAGAAGCACAATTTCATATCGCCGAATGATGATCGAAAGCGCGGATCCAGCGCCGATAAACAGTCCCAGTGACACCAGGCTCAGCGTTTCAGAAATCTTGTAGATTTCGGTTCCGACAGCGTGGGCACCGAAGCCGAAGAGACACGCCCAGCAGATGCCCCCGCACACATTGAAGAAGAAAAAGCGACCCGCCGGCATGCCATTTGCGCCGGCAAGCAAAGCCGCAAACATGCGTAACACCGCGATAAACCGACCAAAACACACGACTGCGTTCCCATACCGAAAAAACAGATATCGACCGATCAGCAATCGGTTTTCATTCAGACGAATGTATCGCCCGTATTTGCGAAGAAGCGGCATTCCGAAGGGGCGCCCGACCGTGTATCCGATCCCATCTCCGATGATCGCACCTGCAGCGGCCGCAGCTACAACGACAGCGCTATCGATCTGATTGGTGGCAGCGGCCAGGAGAGCAGCAGCAACAAGGATAGTCTCACCGGGAAGAGGCACGCCGGCGCTTTCCAGCGCAACAACGACGGAAATGATCCAGGGTCCATGGACCTGGATCAAACGAATCAGAGAGCTTGAGAAGGAGGCAAGGTCCATCTTCTAAGACTGCCTGCTGCACATTTCTTCTACCTCAATGACCCCTGACGGCCATGAATTCCGTTCCGCGCAGCCTTTGCCCGTCCCCGGCCAATAGCAGCTCGAAGCCGCCTGCCATTCCAAGAGGTGCTGGGAGAGCGTATCATGCTCCGATGATCCGCTGCACCTGGGAGGCAATCATGCAATTCAGGACAACCGGACTATTCTTGCTCGGCGCGATGGCGCTTCCCGCCTCCGGGACCGCACAAACCACCGCCTGTGCCTACCGTAAATCACATCCGGCCATATTGATGGTGCAGTCCGCCCAGGATCGGACGACAGATAATGCGTCCCGCGTTTTCGGCGGCGCGCGATATCGGCGCGTCCTTGTTCAATGACAGGTGAGGTAACGAGGGATTTGCTCCCAGCCACAGGCTTCAGCAAGCTGATTGGCGATCCATTCGGCCGTCGGGTGCGCGGTCACCCCAAACCACAGGATCTGCCGCCGACCATAGCCCACGATGAGCAATCCATAGAGCAGCCGGAATCGAACACCTGACTTCAGCCAGGACGACCTGACTTTGCTTGCTCTGCGACTGTGTTGCTGATTGCTCGTTGTCGACGCTCCATGATCTGGAAAATCTGCTCCGTTACTGAATCGACCGGCCGCAGACCGTCCACGCTTTTCAGGACGTTTCTCGAGCGATAGTAGTCGATAAGTGGAGCGGTCTGTTCGCGATAAGCGTCGATACGCACTTTCAGAGCTTCGTGATTGTCATCGGCGCGCACCGCGCCGCCGGCTTGCGCCGCCTCGCGCGCTCTGGTCACGATGCGGTCCAGCAACACCTCTTCGTCGACGTGCAGCTCGATGACACGGTCCAGTTCGACCCCCTCGGTATGAAGCAGATCATCGAACGTAACTGCCTGCGAGATCGTACGCGGAAATCCGTCGAGCACAAAGCCGTGCCTTGCATCGGATTGTGCAATCCGTTCGATCACCGCGGCCAGAACAAGCGGATCGGGGACGAGCTTGCCGCTCGCCATCGTTTCCTTGACTTTCTTTCCGATGTTGGTTTCGGCGGAAGCTGCCGCGCGCAGCATGTCCCCGGTTGAAAGATGCGGTATATTGTAGGCGCCCGTAATGCGCTTGGCCTGCGTTCCCTTGCCTGCTCCAGGCGGACCGAGCAAAACTATTCTCATCAACTTGCCCCTTCATATCCGTTGCGATCTCTCCAGCCCGGCTATTGCGCGGTCTCCCCTGTGGGACTTCAGTCCCATGTCGTCGGTATTACATTGCTCAAGGCGGAAGCTGGGCTTGCAGCGCCAGCCAATAGGATTTCTGGGCGTGGTCGAAGAGACCAAGGTGCTCGGCGACGGCGTCGGCGGCCAGGCTTGTCAGGTCGGCCCGCCGCAAACGCACGAATGCTTCAGCCTCGGCGCCTGACACGGCGATCTTCAAATCCTGCTTGCGCGCCAGATGCATCATCGCGGCATTCTCAACAAGGCAGTTCATGAACATGACACGCACGCCCCAGTTCCGTGCACGCGCCGTGCACCGTTCGAGCAGCGCCCCACCGACTCCGTGGCCCCGATTCTGAGGCAGGACAGACATGCCAAGTTCCGCTTGTCCGTCCTCGCGCGCAAGGTGGGCCGCGCCAACAATCGCAAGATTGGCATCCGTGACGACGAAAACAGCGTCGCGCGACAGGTCGATGCTTTCGACATAGTGACGCACTCCGTCGTCCGATAAGGCGTGCGCGAACCTGAGGCGGCGGTCCTCCTCGTCGAGGGCAAGAAGGTGCGCGAGCAGTTGTGGACGTTCGTCCGCATGCAGCTCGCGCGTCAGTGCTTTGAGGCCGATTGGCATCCCTGGATCGCTCGCGATCGCCGCCTTTGTTCATGCACCCTGCGCCCGTCAATGCGCGGGCACGGCCACCGGCGCACCAGCGGCGGCCGGGGCCGGCCGTATCGTTAGCAGCAGAAGCATTCCGGACAGCAGGTACAGCGCCATGACGAAGTACATGCTGTAGATATTGTCGCCGGTGCTCCTCAGGATAAATCCATTGATCGACGGACTGAGCGCAGGACCAAGGTTTCCGAGACTGCTGATGAGCGCAAGACCGCCGGCGACGGCCCCCGCCGACAGATACTCGCTGGTCAGTGCAAAAAAAAGGGGGGTCGCCGACGCAATCCCGATGACCGCGAAGGAGAGAGCCAGGATCGATCCGACCAAATTGCCCTGGAGCAGCGTAGTTATTAAAAGGCCAACCGCCGCGATGGCGACGCAAACAGCAAAGTGCCATCGGCGCTCATGCCATTTGTCCGAATGGCGACCGATCAGGATCATGCCGATGACGCCGGCAGCATTTGGGATTGCTGCATAGATTCCAATGAGGAACAGATCCTTGACACGCCAGCTCTGGATTAGGGTCGGCGTCCAGAACACCATTGTGTAGGTGGCTCCTAGCAGAAGAAAATAGACCAGCGACAATGCGTAGACCTTCGGGTCTCGCAGCATCTGCCCGAATGTCCCCGCCGGTTCACTCACGACATCCTTTACATCGTGCTGGAAGGCATCGTCGACCAGCGCCTTCTCTTCGTTTGAGAGCCAAGCGGCATGGTCAGGCTTGTCCTCCAGTAGAAAGTATACAAGGAAGCCGAGGACAACCGCAGGCAATCCCTGGACGAGGAACAGCCATTGCCAGCCATGAAGACCAGCGAAGCCATCGAAGTATTTCAGGATGAAGCCGCACAGCGGCCCCGCGATAACGGACACTATAGTGGTGGCCGACATGAAGATCGCGATCACCTGCCCGCGCCGCACTGATGGATACCAGTAGGTGAAATACAGAATGACACCCGGGAAGAAGCCCGCCTCAAAGGCGCCGAGCAGGAATCGCACCACATAGAATTGGAGCGGCGTTGAGACAAACATCATCGCGCACGCGGCTAGGCCCCAGAGCACCATAATGCGCAACAACGTCTTGCGCGCGCCGATCTTCTCCAGGAGAAGGTTGCTAGGCACTTCGAACAGGAAATATCCGACGAAGAAGATGCCCGCACCGAGGCCGTAGACCGCATCGTCAAACGGCAACGTCTGCTTCATCTGCAGCTGTGCATACCCGATGTTGATACGGTCCAGATAGGCGACCATATAGGCGATCAGCAGGAGGGGTATGAGACGCCAATCTATTTTCGAGAACACGGCCTTGTAAGCCGCGCCTTCCAGTACTGGAGATGCCTTGTTTGCAGCAGGCGGGTGCATATTCGTTCCCTCCAAAAAATGTCTCCCCCAAATGCGCCGTCGGCCGCGGCCGGCCTTCCGGCAAGTGATGGGATCAATCTGTCGTGGACGGGTTGGCCCGGCCATCTCGCCGGCTTGCAACTTCGTTTGCCACGGCCGGCTTCCTCTTCGTGGAAGCCTTGTTCGGTTCGTTCGGCACCAACACCGTAGGTGCCCCGGCGGCGGCGACCGCATCGACCGGCGGCAACGCCTCGATCTCGCGCAGCGCAGTACGCAAGTGCTCGATCATTTCATAGGACTCGTCCTGTGAAAGAATGCGTCGGCAGGCTGTGAGGCCGAACTCGAGCAATCCGGCGTAACTCTGCACCGTGATGTTCAGCGCGCTCCCGTGATAGGGGATCGACACAGGGAAATAGTGCACCATTTTTGCCCCGGCCATGTAGAGCGTCATCGGTGGTCCAGGGACATTGGAGATCAGGACGTTACCAGCCGCCGGAAAGCGGCTCACGAGATTGGAACGGCCGAGCAGCGAGGCCAGGCCGGTCATAAGCCAGGGCGATCCCGTAATCGGAATATCCACCCCGAGCACCGGCTTCAGCTCCTTCACAACGGCCTTGGCCGCTTCTGATGACGCGTGGATTGCCCTGAAACGGGCAGGCAAGTCGTCGATGTCGGTCGCCAGATCAACGCGAACCCCGGCGACCTGGTTGTTCATAGCGGTATCACCCTCGGCGCGCAGGCTGACCGGCACCATCGCGATCAGCGGCTCCTTGGGCAGCAAACCTCGCTCCTTCAGGAAGTGGTGCAACGCAATGCTGCACATTGCCATCACGATTGCATTGACGGTGCCGCCCACACGCCTGCCCAGCTCCTTGATATCGGCCAGAGGCAGCGACATCGTGCTGTATGAACGCTGATTGGTGATCGAGTCGTTGAATATCGTGTTCGGAGCGAGGCCGAGATTCACCGAGCGCTCACCTTTCTCCGAGCGCTGGCTGGCAACGACTCTTGCCGCCGTGTCGAATGCTTTGGCTGCTGTCGGCAACAACTCGGCAAGTTTCCGATATTGCTGGGCCGCATTGGTGGCGGCCGCCTGCAGCAATTCGGTAACGCCTAGCTGATATTGGCCGCTCGTGCGCTTGCGCCGCGGCGGCGGCACCTGGCGCATCTGCGGCGAGGTGTCATAGAGAACCTTTGCGAGTTCGACGCCGGCCTTGCCGTCAACCCCGCTGTGATGGGCCTTGGTATAGAAGGCGACCAGTCCGTTTTCCAGGCCATCGATGACGTACATCTCCCACAACGGGCGACTGCGGTCGAGCAGCGAGGCGTGCAGGCGCGCGACGAGCTGCTCGAGCAGAGCGATGGTGCCCGGCCGGCGCAAGGTCACGGTGCGGACATGATAGTCGAGCTCGATGTCGTCGTCGTCGATCCAGACCGGCTCGGCCAGTTCGAACGGCATCTGCGCCAGCTTGCGGTTCAGCAATGCAGACAGGTGCAGGCGCTTGCCGAGCAGCGCCTTGACGTCTTCGTAGTAGTCGCCCTTGTAACCCTCGGGCAGCTCGAAGAGCATCAGGCTGCCGACATGCATCGGCGTCTCGGGCGTTTCGAGGTGCAAGAAAGAGGCATCGATGCTGCTCAGTTGGTCCATCTTCTTGCCTCCCTTGAATTTCAAACGCTGTTTGCCGCGCCAGCGAGCCTGAGCTGCCAATGCATCGAATGCGGCTCGCTACGTCGCGCAAGATCGGCGCTCATCGAAAACCCGACTAGGCCGCCGCCGTCTTTCGTTCCTCCTGGTCGTACAGATCCTTCTTCGAGATCTTGCCGACCGGGGTCTTCGGCAGTGCATCGCGGATCTCGAGCACCTGCACCATTTCGTGCTTGCCGAGCTTGTCCTTCAGGAATTTCTGGAGCTCGTCGAGCGTGAACGTCGCCGCACCGTCCTTCAGTTTGATGAAGGCTTTCGGCGACTGGCCGCGATATTCGTCGCGGATTCCGATCACCGCGACCTCCTCGACCGCCGGATGCTTGTAGATCGCCTCCTCGACAACGCGCGGATAGACATTGTAGCCGCCGCACAGCAGCATGTCCTTGGTGCGGTCGACGATGAAAACGAAGCCGTCCTGATCCATGTAGCCAACATCGCCAGTGCGCAGGAAACCATCGAACGTCGTCACATCGGCCGTCGCTTGCGGGTTGTTCCAGTAACCTTTCATGACATTTGGGCCCTTGATGCAGATTTCGCCGCGCTCGCCGAGCGAGGCGTACTGCTCCGGGTTATCAATGCTGAGGAACTTGATGACGATGCCGGGCATCGGCATTCCGCAGGATCCGGCCTTGCGCATGCCATCCTTCTGGGCCGGCGTGAAGGTGCCGGCCGGCGAGGTCTCGGTCATGCCCCACCCTTCGGTCAGATTACAGCCGGTGATCGCAGCAAATTGCTGCGCGACCTCGAGCGGCAACGGCGCCCCGCCGGAGCCACAATATTTGAGCGTGCGCAAGCTGTGCTTGGGCGTGTCGGGATGGTTGATCAACGCAGTGAACATCGTGGGCACACCGCAGAAGACGCTTACCCCTTTCCCCGAGATATCCTCTAGCGCTGCCTTTGGATCGAAGCGCGCATGCTGAATGATCTCCGCTCCCTGGAGAATAGCGAACAGCACATTCACCGCGAGCGCATAGATGTGGAATGGCGGAAGCACCGCAAGGAAGCGCTCCTGACCCTCGACAAGCACCGGAGGAGAGCCGGCGGTGGTTGCCCTGTACTGCTGGCAGGTGCTGGTGAGATTGGCGTGCGTCAGCATCGCGCCCTTCGGCAGACCTGTCGTACCGCCGGTAAACTGAAGCACGGCAATCGTCTCGACCGGGTCGGAGACGGGATAGGCCTGGAAACTTCCATCATTGTGCAGCACTTGGGCGAAGCTGAGCTGGCGGTCGCCCCACGCCACATCACTCAGTTGTCGGCTGGCCTTCATCTCGGTCATCACGGTGTCGGGATCGGCGGTCAGTTCGGCCAGGCTGCCCACCACCAGTTTCTTCAACCGCGTCTTGCCGAGCATTGCCGCCATCTGCGGATAGAGCGATGCCATATCGAGCGTGATGAGGAAGTCGGTGCGGCTGTCCTCGATCTTGTGCTCCAGCACCGTGGCGGCGTCGAGCGGCGAGTAGTTGACCACAGTGCCGCCAGCCCTCAGAACGCCGAAAAACGCGATGATGTAGTGCGGCGAGTTCGGCAGGTACAGGCCGACATGGACGCCCGGCTTCACCCCAAGCTGCTGCAGTCCCTTCGCCGCACGGTTCACAAGGTCACCGAGATCGCCGTAGGTGATCCGCTTGCCCATGAAGTCGATCGCTGGGCGATCCGGCCATTTCGCCACGGCATCATCCAGAATGCTCTGAACTGGTCGGGGTACGATCTCGGCATCCCAGATGACCCCCGGGGGATAGGCGTTGATCCAGGGCTTGTCGTTCATGAGGTCTCCCTCCCGTCTTGGTCGTCAAGGCGTCCGATCGCTGTGACCTTAACGTCGACCGCCCGCGTCACGTCGGCAATGAAGGCGCAGGTCGGAGGCGAGGGCGCCGCCCCACCCCGCTCGGGTCTTCGGGCACGCGACCGCGTTTCATGGGCCCATCTGCACCGCCGCATCCTCGTCGAGGCCTGACGCGACCAGGACGCCCTACTTCGGTTGCAGCAGCTTCTGCAGGCTTGCCATGTTCTCCTGCATGCGCTCCTGCACGACCTTCCACGCATTGTTGCGCGCCTGTGCTTCCATTTCGGAAAGTTCGCGGAAATTCGCCATCGCCTTCTGCATGCCCTGTTTCGCGACCTCAGCCCGTTTCGACATCGCCTCGGCGCTTGTGGCGTCTTTGATTGCGGCTTGCCATTCCGATAGCGTTTCGCGGAGGATCTCGTTACGTCGTTCAACAAGTGCCTTGATACCTTCGGAAGCTTGGCGATTCGCCTCTGTCAGAGCTTCCATGTCCCTGCGCTGCCAGTCGATAAGCGCGTCGGTATCGACGCTTGGCAACTGGAATTTCTCGATCAGCTTCTTGAGATCCTCAAACCCGGGAAACGCGCCTGCGTCCGAGCCGGAAGTTTGCCTGCTGTCGGTCTCCATGGATTTCCTCCTTCGGGGTTCGATGGTTGCAATGAATGATCAGGCGATGTGTCGAGCGAACTGCGCCGCGATTGGATCGGCTCGCGGTGCAGCCTCGCGATCGCCATCGCGTCGGTTCGGATCGGCGTACAAGAGACTGCGGAGCCCGCTGCGGTCGAACGGCCGCCATTCGCCTTCCGGCAGCGCAAGCCGGTCGGCGATCGCGTACAACGCGGCGGGGTTGTACCCCAGCCCCGAATGGCTGCCCTCGACCTCGATGTTCTCCGTCGTTGCGCTCTCCTGTTCGCGGCAGCCCTGCCACGCGACAATGCCATCGCTACCGGTGTAGATTGCCGTGCTCGGCACCGGCGGTGGAAGCTTCATGGCTTCGCGGTCGGGCCAGTCATCGTCTCGGCGTCCGCTCAGGACTTCGTAGAGCCGCCAGGCGTTGCTCGCCTTTGGCTCGTTGGCGAACGGGCTGCCGAGCGTGATCACCTGACGTACCAGGTCCGGTGATCGCCGCGCCGTCTCACGCGCAAGGACGCCGCCGAGGCTCCATCCGATCAAGCTGACCTTGCGGTTATAGCGCTGAGCAAGCTCGACGAGCCTGGCGTCTATGCCCGCCTCGACGCCCGAGCGCGGGCCATGGTTCGGACCCTGCTTCCATCCATGCGCGGCGTAGCCCTGCGCCCTCAGGTAAGTTCGCAGCGGTCGGGTCGAAACGTCACTCGCGGCAAGACCGGGCAACACGAGCACCGGATGTCCATCGCCGCGCGGCGCGCGCTGCAGCAACGGGTAAGCCGCCAAGAAAGCCTGCAGTTCCCAGATCGCACGCACTTCGAGCGCGAGCAGCAGCCGCGACGGCGGTCTAGAACGGTCAACAGCCTTGTCCATGTCAGAACGTTCCCCTCCCGATTGTTGCGGTATGTCCCGCATTTCTTCAGCATCCGTTCGTGGTGCTTTTATCGGCAAAGCTAGTTCGCTTCGGAGCTCCAAATTGTCGCTGAAACGACAATCTTTTCCGCTTTTTTTTGGAGACCATTGCGGTCCTGCAGCGAGCTTCAGACTCGTCACGCGCAGCCGCTACTCGACAATGGCTTGGATGTCGCGGTTCTCGAAAATGAGCCCTCGACGTTCCCCTGTTTTCCGCACCGCGACCTCCACCATAGCTCGGGCCAACTCGTCGGCTCGAATGACCTGGCTGGGAAATAGCACCCGAAACGCAGGGTAGATCGCGCGCAACAGGCGATAGCCGAAATTCGGCTCCCGCCGCGGCGTCACCGGGTAGATGTACGCGGGTCGGAAGACATAAACGCTGGCAAAGCCCCTCGCGAGCAGCGCGTTCTCGGCCTCTCCCTTGTAGCGTGCGAAGGACATCCGACTTCGTCCCGTCGGGTCCGCGCCACTCCCGCTCAAGAAGGCGAACACTGCGTCCGGGCTGCTGCCATGGAGAACCCGCGCGAATTCGATCGTGTAGTCCACTGTTATCGTGCGGAGCTCTTTGTCCGGCACCGCCCCGGTATACGTACCCAGGCAAAAGATCGCTGCGTGCTGATCCGAGAGCACCTCCGCGAGTGCCGAGCAGTCGGCGAAGTCCTGATGGAGGACTTCTTTCAACTTGGGATGCGAGATGCCGACCTTTCTGCGCCCGATGGTCGTCGCACGTCCAACGACGGGATGCTCGAGCGCATATCGAAGCGCGTATCCACCGACCATTCCGGTCGCCCCCACGATAACAAGGTTCTTCCGGCCAGCCGTCGGAGCGCTCGTCTCCGACTCCGAGGCGCTTAGCGGACCCGTCCGGTTCGTCGCGGTCATGAGAGTGCGCGCTCCTCCAACCAATCGACATGAAGCCGGTGCTCCGCCAACAGCCACGAGCCATCCATCTTCACGATGCCGCGAGCCCGCACGCCCGCTCCAGTCGATCCAACTCGATCGGCATGGAGTCGGCAAGCACCTGAACATTTGGAAGAATGTTCGCTGCCGCGGTGAACCCGAAATCTAAATGGTCGCGATAGCTTTGCAGCGTAATATTCAATCCCATCCCATGGGTAACGATAGATACAGGGTAGGAGTGCAAGAGTTCGGCGCCATTGGCGTATAGGGCCATCTTCGGTCCGGGTACGTTCGAGATGGCGACATTGACGGCCGGAGGAAGTAAGTCCGGCAGATTCGAGCGACTGTATACGAGCGAGAACAATTGGATTCCCAGGGGTGAGCCCAATACGATCGAATCCTCGACCAGAGGCGCAAGCTGCCTGAAGGGACTGGTTAGCTCCTTCGACTTCGCCGAATCGGCGACGATCGCCTGCAATCTCAGTTTTGGATCCTCGATCTCGGTGTTGAGCCTGCAGATCATGCCCATAACCTTGTTGCTCGCGGACGTATCGCCTGCTTCTCGCGTAGAGATGGGCACGAATGCCGTAAGCGACTTTTGAGGAAGCGCGCCTTGCTCGAGAAGGTGTCCGCGAAGTACCCCACTCGAAACCGCAAGCACGACGTCATTCAGTTTTGTCCCCGATTTGGCGGCGATCGCTTTCATGCGCGACATCGGTAGGGTAACGGTCGCATAGCTGCGTTCGGAGGAGATTGAACCGTTGATAATTGTCGGCGGCGCAATGAGTTTCCTCAAGTCATCCAAACTGGGTGCGCCGATCAGCTTGTTACCAAGCTCATTCGCCATTTTCAGCACTTGAGGAAGTCCCGCGAGAAACCTGTTTCGCTGGTGGAGTCCTTGAATCGCCGAGTCGACGACCACTGAGGCAAGATCGCTATTTCCTTTCCGAGGGACTTCGACGGACGCGCTCAATCTGTCTCTTTCTCCCAATGTCCAAAACTCGAGCGATGAGGCCACTAGCGCCGACACAAAATCGCGCTCATCGTCCTTTCGTGACACCTTGCGGGGCGGTGGAGCGTCGATTTCCCTCGGCGAGGGCGAGGCGTCGTAGATCAATTGCGCCATTGCAGCACCGGCACCGCCGTCGATGCATGCGTGGTGCATTTTGGAGTAGATGGCGACCTGGTCGTCCGGCAGGCAATCGAATACGTAGACCTCCCACAGCGGCCGGGCGCGATTGAGCAGCTTCGCGTGTAGCCAGCCGACGATACGTTGAAGTGTCGCGTGATCCGAGGGCGCCGGGAGTGCGCCACGGAATATGTGACGGTCGATATCGAACTGTTCGTCTTCGGTCCAGCTCGGATGATCGATGTCCAACGGGGTGTGGGCCAGCTTCCACGCCAACATCGGCGCGAGATGCAGGCGGCGCCCGATCATCGCCCTCAAGTCCTCGAAGAAATCCCCTCGATAGTTGTCGGGTAACTGGAATATCGCCATGCTACCGATGTGCATGGGGACCTCCGGTGTTTCCATATAGAGGTAGGATGCGTCGATTGCCGTGAGCTTTCGGATGGTTCGCGCCATTTCCGACGACTCCCAATTGCTGGAATTTGGGCCGGTTTCCTAAACTTCTCTCGGGACGCGTGGGCCATTCCGCACGGGCCATGGTCGCGGAACGGCCAGAACTCGCCTTCCGGCATCGCGAGCCGATCGTCAGCGAAAGTAGCCCGACCATTCGCCGACCGGAGATCAATGGCTAGTTCGCTTCAGAGACCCAAATTGTCGCTGAAACGACAATCTTTTCCGGTTTTTTCTTGGTAAGAACGACGGATGAACAAGACAGTCCTGAAGACTGTTCTGGGGAGGAACAAGTGGTTTGCTGGATTGCCGCCCGAACTGGCGGACGGCATCCTCCGGCTCGGTCGCGTGCGCAGACTGAACGATGCCTTGATCTATTCGGCGAGCGACTGCGCCGACGGCATGATTGCGCTCATCTCGGGGCAGATACGGCTGACGAGCTTTTCCGTGTCGGGCCAGCCCTCGTTTCTGGTATTGACTTCGCCGGGTTCGTGGATCGGCACCACGTCGGCGCTGGACGGAAGGCCGCATGGCTACGACGCGTTCGCGATCGGCGAGACCGTTCTTTTTCAACTCAGTCAGGAGCGGTTCAATTCGCTGGCTGGTGAGAGTGTCGAGCATTACTCGGCGTTTGTCAGGCTTCTATGTGATCATTTTCGGATCACGACCCAGTACCTGATCATTCACCGCAACCATCGGCCTCTTTATTTGTTGGCGCGTGAACTTTTGAGGTTGGCTGACCGCCATGGCAAGAGGACAAAGAACGGAGTCGTCATCGAGATGCGGCTATCGCAAGAGGATCTCGCAGTGATGATCGGCGTTGGTCGTCAAACGATCAATCGCTTGCTGAAAAGCTTGGAGCAGGACGGTATCGTCACCACGAGCTACACCTCTCTCACGATCCAGAATGTAGAGGCCCTTGAGCGGCTCAGGGCGAGCGAGGATCCGGACGAAGTGTGACTTCAAGGTGGACCGTCACAGTCAGGTCGGCTGAGACGCCAGATCAATCATAAGCCCGCAGGTGCACGAGAATTATGGGCTGCAGATCTGGCTCGCCTTCATTAGGAAGCCAGTGCGCATGTCCGGCCAGGCGAACAAATTGATAGGGTGCTTTGACGAGATCCTTCGTTCTCATGGCGGCGTCCTCGCCGAGCGCCATGTCGTTCTCGCCCCAGATGTAGAGGGTCGGAACGCGAACCTCGCCAGCGGGAACGTAGAGATCGTCGTCAACGGCGCGATACCAGTTGAGTGTCGCGGAAAGGGCTCCTGGCTCGGCAAGCCTCTGCGGACGTAGTCGAGACGGTGGTCTTGTTTGGGATCGGCTTTACTGGAATTTTGAAGGGCGATCGGGTGAGGCGTCGAGAGCACGGTCACCGACTTGAGCCGCTGTGGATGGGATGTTGCAAGCGCCCACGCAACCATGCCGCCCCAGTCGTGAGCGACGATATGGAAAGACTGCGCGCCGACGGCGTCGGCGATTCCGAGGACATCGTCAACGAGACGGTCTGGACAATATTCAGCACGTCGAGCGGTCTGGCACCACGGGAATAGCCACGCTGGTCTAAAGCGACGGCCCGGTATCCGGCATCGCCCAAAGCTTCCAAGCTATCCTGCCACCAACTGGAGAACTCCGGCCAGCCGTGCAGCAGCACGACGACCGCGCCGCCCTCGGGACCGCACAAGCGCGCGTCGAAAATCAGATCGCCGACCGCAAGCCTGGACTGAGTCGGACCCATCAAAGCTTCCTCGGTTGGATTGGGCGCCCGTGTCAGGCTTTCATCGCGCGCGGCTGGATAAAGTCGGCGCGGCGATAGGCGGGATTGGGGTATTTATAGAACCCCTCACCTGTTTCGATTCCCAGCTTGTTCCTGTCGATGTATTCGCGCCTCAACCATTCTCCTTCTTCTGCCGCGGCAGCGTCGCCCGCTTCGGCCGCGGCCGTAAGGATTTGTAACGGCGTCCGCAGTCCGACGAGGTCTAGCACGGCGAAGGGACCCGTATCGCCGCCACCGGCGATCATCCAAGTCCGATCAACGTCATGCGGACTGGCGACGCCTTTCACGACCAGGCTCATTCCGGCGCGCACCCAAGGGATCAGGAGTGTGTTGATGACGTAGCCGGGCTGCTCCTTGTGAAGGGCGATTGGAACCATGCCGATCCGTTCGGCAAAGGCGATCACGCTGTCAAACGTCGTGTCATCGGTTCCTGAGTGGCGCATGACCTCGGCGATGTTGTTTCTCCAGACGCGACTGGCGAAGTGGAGCGCCAGAAACCGTTCGGGCCGATCCGTGAATTGCGCAAGAACGCTGGGAAGAAGCGTAGACGAATTGGTTGCAAATATCGTCGTCTTGGGCGCGACGACCGAGAGCGCCTCATAGAAGCGGCGCTTCACCGCCACGCTCTCGGGTACGGCCTCAATTACCAGATCGGCCCCTTGGACCGCTTCCGCAAGATCCGATCCCGCCCGAAGCCGACCGACGGCCGCGGCGATCGCGGCGTCGTCGGCCTTCAGATCCTTCCGATAGGCGGCGCCCAGCTCGCGCCATTTTTGCGAGAGCTTCGCGACGGCCCCAGGATCAATGTCGTAGATCCGTACGTCGCAGCCTTTGTATGCGCATTGAAACGCAATTTGAGAGCCCAAGACGCCGGATCCGGCGACGGTGACCTGATGCATGTTCTCTGCTCCTCATCGGTTGCCGAGGGGCGACCGCAGGCGTCGCGTCGGATGCCGCGCGCCTTTAGCTGAACGCCGTGATGTCGCGGGGCTCAATGCCGTTTTTCTTGCAATAGCCAAAATATTGCTTGGCGGCGCTGCGCCAATTCGCCGTGGCCATCACACTGTCGTCGTCGTCGTTGAGATAGACGAGATCTCCGCTGACGATGTTGAGGACAATCACCTCGGGCCCGCCTTCCGGCACCGCTTCCGGCGCGTGAGTCGAAGCAGCGGTTTCGTAGACAATGCTGCCGGGACCCGCGACCCAATCGTGCTCCTTATATTTCCACTTACCCTTCAAGGTGTAGACGACGACGGTCCCGCTGTGGTGATGGCGAGGCAATTTTGCGTCTGCCGGCGCCTTCAACAAGGCGATGACCTCGCCCCGGATCGGGTCGGCCTTGAAGAATTTGACCTCGACGCCAGGCGCGAGGCCCAGCGGCATCCAAGGCATAGATTCGTCGGAAATGCAGCTCGCCTCGACATGTTCAAAGAACATTGCTTTCTCCATTTTCCCGATTTCGGCCCGAACGATGGGCGTTACGACGTTACGCGATTGTTATGCGCGCGATTGTCGCAACTGCGACAAAGCCCACGTCGTGATCCGGCTTCCGCGGTACTCAGCAATAACGCAGCAACCGCGCGAACGATCCGGATTGGAAGTCCAGGGAGAACTCTAGTATCAAGCCGTCGGAGGGTTGACTTATACGCTCGTCCTGCTGTTCCTAGTGAACCTTCTCAATTTCTTCGACCGTGCCGTGCCGGCTGTCGTGCTCCGACCGATTCGTCGGAACTCCTGCCTGAACGATAGGTCGCTTACCCTACAACTGGTGGTGGCCAGCGGCCTGTCCTCCATCGACGTGGAGAACCTCCCCCGTCACAAACCCTGCGCCGTCGAGGTAGAGCACCGCGTCTACGATGTCGGACACATCTCCCATCCGACCCACTGGGTGGAGTGCTGCCAATGCTTGATGCGCTTCAGCCGGATGCATCGGGGTCTTGATGATTCCAGGCGAAACGGCGTTCACGCGGATTCCGGTCCTTGCATACTCAATGGCGAGCGCCTTGGTCGCGGCGCTCAATGCTCCTTTTGTGAGAGAAGCCAAGGCGGCTGGAACGCTGCTCATCGGTTGGTCAACGAGACTCGTCGTTATCGTGACGATGTGACCGCGACCTTGTTTGCTCATGAGCTCAAGCGCACGCTGAGTCATGTGAAAAAAGCCCGTTACGTTCGTCGACAAGTAGACGGCGTAGTCATCCTGCGAATAGGCCGTGAAGGGCTTTGCCATGAACATGCCGGCGTTGTTGACCAGCGTGTCGATGCGACCGAAACGATCTAGCGCCGTTTTGAACACTTTCTCCGCCGTCTCTGCAGCGCCGACGTCGCCCCGGACTGTCACGACGTCCGCATCAGCTACCGGCTTGATCGACCGCGATGTCGCAACGACCCGGCAGTTCCGATCTCTAAAAGCTTGAACGATGCCGGCACCGATGCCCTGCGATGCTCCGGTTACAACGGCTACTTTCTGCTCTGCGCTCATGATCCCGACCTTTCGGTAGAAGACGTCACGTTTCAATCGTCTCGCCAAGGAAGCTCACACCTCGACCTCGCTGCAGGCCGCCAATGGATCGTATTCAGGCCGTTGCAGGATCGCGTGCAGCCTTCGACGGCGGACGCCGATATTGCCTCCGCCGAAAAGAGGAAGCGCGAGTGCATCCTGCAGCAGGCGTCCCAGCGGCAGAGCATGATCGTAGCTCTCTATGCCGACGACCCGCATGAGCTCCGTCAGCACGCGTACGGCCGTCTCCGAGCCAAAGACCTTTGCCTCGATCGCCAGTTCCTCAGCGGCGGGCGACTGCAAATCGACTGCCCGGCACGCGCGCCAGCAGAGATAGCGGGTCGCCTCAATGGCCGTCTTTGCATCCGCTAGTGCATATCCAACCGCTTGGTGCTCGATGATGGGATGAATGCCGCCTCGCCTCTCGTTGCGTGCGAAGTCCAGGGCGAACTCAAACGCCGCCCGCATCAAGCCCACCGCGAAGATTCCGACCAAGGCGGCCGGACCCATAAAACAAGCCGCAGTCAGGGTGAGCCCTCCGCCGAGATTTCCCAGGACGTTGTCTCTTGGTACGCTAACGCCTTCGAGGCTGAACTGCGGCAAGAGGTGCGCACGATGCCCCACCGCATCGATCGCCCGTTCGAAGACCAAGCCTGACGCGGGGCGCTCCACGAGCATGACCGAAATACCCCGCTCGGGAGGAGCATCGGGATCGGTGCGGCAGAGCCCCGACAGAATGTCCGCGCCCTTGCGATCCCAACCCGTGGCCGAGGAAACCCAGCTCTTGCGACCCTGGATGATCCATCTGTCGCGGGAGAGCTTCGCCACGGTGCGCACGCCCTCGCCCGGCGGAGGCGATGCCGCATTGGCGCTGCCGCCCGGTTCGGTGGCGCAAAATCCCGCCAACGGCGCCCCAGCCAGTTTCAAGAATGGAGGCAGAAGCCGACTGCGCTGATCCTCCGTACCGCCGACTAAGAGCGGCAATAGTCCGAGAACGGTTCCGATCAGCGTCAACGTTACGCTGGCGTTCACCGCGTAGAGTTCCTCGACCATGATCGCGGTATCGGCCAGACCATCGTTCTCTCCCCCGGCGGAACGCGGAATGCATTTCCGGAGAAATCCAGCCGCAATCATTGCCTCGTAAGCGGGTTTGGTTGCCGCAAACCGTTCCTCCGGAGTGGGCAGAGTCTCTGCCTCGATCGCAGGGGAAAGCACCTCCTTTGCGAACTTGCGGGATCGCAGCTGTAGCTCGCGTTGGCTCGCGGTCAATCGAAAGTCAATGGCCACCGATCTTCCCTCCCACCGGGACATCATCAGCCAGACGGACTATGTCGCTCCGCTTGCCCCAAGCGGATCATAGTCGCTTCGCTTGAACATCGTGTGCAGTTGCCGCCGTCTGATGCCCATATTGCCTCCGTCGAAGATCGGCAGCGCGAGTGCATCCTGCAGCAGACCAGCGAACGGAGCCTCACGATCATAGCTGTCGATGCCGACCACGCGCATGAGATCGGTGATCACGCGTACCGCGGCCTCGGAGCCAAAGATCTTGGCCTCGACCGCGAGCTCCTCGGCCGCGGGCGACTGTGTGTCAAGCGCGTGGCAGGCGCGCCAACTGAGATAGCGCGCCGCTTCGATCGTGGTCTTTGCATCGGCCAACGCATATCCGACCGCCTGATGCTCGATGATTGGGTGAATGCCGCCACGCTTTTCGGTACGGGCAAGATGAAGCGCGAACTCGAACGCCGCTCGCATCAACGCGACGCCGAAGATGCCAACGAGTGCCGCGGTGCCGGTGAACGCCGCAGCCGTCAGCGCGATGCCTGAGCCCTCCTGTCCAAGCAGATTGTGGCGGGGCGTCGCGACATTCTGAAGGCCGAATTGCGGAACGAGATGGGCCCGGTGACCAATCGTGTCGATCGCACGTTCGAACACAAGGCCCCTTACCGGCCCTTCGACCGCAATGATGGAGATCGCTGCCTCAGGCGGCGCCACTGGATCAGTTCGGCAGACAACGCACAGAACATTGGCGCCTTGACGGTTCCAGCCTGTGGCCGAGGACACCCATTTCTTCCGGCCGTTGATCACCCAGTTGTCGCCCTCTCGCTTGGCCGTCGTGCGGACGCCCTCGCCGGGCGGAGGCGAGGCGGCATTGGCGCTCCCGCCAGGTTCGCTGGAGCAGAATCCAGCAAGCGGCGCGCCGCTTGTCTTCAGAAATGGTACGAGCAGCCGCTTGCACTGGTCCGGTGTGCCGCAGAGCAGAATCGGCAACAGACCGAGCACCGTGCCGAGCATCGTGAGCGTCACACTGGGATTCACGCTGTAAAATTCTTCGGCGAGGATCGCCAGATCGATCAGCCCGGCATTGTCGCCGCCTGCCGGCGCCGGAATACACTTGCGCAAATAGCCGGCCGCTACCATTGCCTCGTAGGTCGGCTTGGTCGCCAGAAAGCGCTCTTCTGGTGTTGCCAACAACTCGGCCGCTTTGGCCTCGCCGAGGACCTCTTTCGCAAATTTGCGAGAAGTGCGCTGTAGATCGCGCTGTTGCGCTGTGAGCGTGAAATCAATCGCCATGGCGATCTCTCCCTCACTTGGCTGGTCAGCCCTTCGATCCGACGGCTATTCCAGCGAGGAGAGAAAGTCTTGGACTCTAGCGCCTGATTTCTTGGCCTGGAGTGAACCAGCCTGACTAGCGTGGGGCCATTGCGCGGCGAAACTCCCGAGGGGCCAAACCATTGCAACGCTTGAACAGGCGGTTGAAGTGGGAGATGTCGCGGAAACCTGCGGCAAAGGCGATTTCGGCAATGGTTTTATGAGCGTAGTTGTGATCGAGAAGCTTGCGCGCGCTTGCGGCAATCCGTTTCTCGTTGACGTGATCCCCCACTGAGCGGCCTGTTGTCGCAAAGAGCCGGTGCACATAGCGCTCGGAGCAGCGGAATCTCGCGGCTAGTGTCGCCGCGCCGAGCTCAGGATCGTCGCTGTAACGATCGATATGATCAAGCATCATCGAAAGGAGCACGGGTATATGCACACGCTCCGCGGACATATCGGTGAGAATTTCTGGCGCATGCGAAATCAGATCGACCACGTGCGCGCCGATCAGCGCCGAGGCTTTTGGGAGTTGACAACCACTCAGGCAGAGCTCGGCATAGCCGGCGAGCGTTCTGGAGAGAGCACGGCCGGTTTCGGTCATGGACAGGTTGAGCCGCGGGCGATCGAGCAGCCCTTTCGGCAAAAGTTGTCGCGGGACGGCGAAGCAGAATAGTTTGAAGTCGTGGGAGTTGGCAATCTCGAAAGGCTCTGTCGTGTCCGCAAGCGCCAGATCACCAGGCGCGCTGATCTGTTCGTGATCACGCTGTGTGGTGCGTCCCAGCCCTTCGAGCTGGAGGTTGACAAAGCAAAGATCGTCCGTGCTCAAGGTAATGTGCGGAGCGAGACGAAGCACGGTGTGCCGGGTGGCTGTGACTAGCGATACCTGGATCGGAGCGGCATCAACCCTCGAAATTGCGCCTTCAAAGGGCTGGTCAGCAAGCCTGCGCGGCTCGAGTCGTACGAAGGCAGCCGCAAGGTCGTCAGCCCAACTCCCAAATGGCTGGTCCGCTCGCAGCGGCTTGGTCGACCATTCCATGAGCACCCCTAACAAACTGCGTGGGTCCCGGCCGACACACAGTATCGCTCGCGGGAAAAGCGGTCAAATTCCGTCCGTTGGTTTGCTCCGCCCGCTATTCGTCGATCGCTCGACGCCAAGCGCCTGGGCTTACGCCAACGAAGCGGGTGAAGACCTGCGTTAGGTGACTTTGGTCTGCGAAGCCGCAGGCCAAGGCCATATCCCGCAACGACAAACGGTCCTCGCGCAGCTTCTGCTTGGCTACCTCGACGCGAAGCGTCAGAAGCCAGTTGTGCGGTGTGACTCCCATGGAGCGGCGAAACGCACGGGAAAAATAGCTCACCGACAGACCACACGCCCGAGCCACCTCCTTGAGTGGCACATGACCATCGAGGTTGGCGCTGAGAATTTCCTTGGCGCGCCTCACTTGCCATGCCGCGAGCCCACCCCGGATCGGTGTTGATAGCGGCTGCATCCCACCATAGGTCTGAGCAACATGTATCCCGAGCCCCAAGAGGACGTGTTCGACGAACAACTGGTTCGCTCGGTCGGGATGACTGAGCGCCGGCAGCAACACCCTTCCGAGGCTCGCAATCGTGTCGTCGTCGATACCCACGGGCTTATGGTTCAGATCTCCAATTCGCCGCGCGCCCGAGTCGTCAGCAATCGCGTCCAGCGCGCCGCGCGGTAGATAAAAAAACAGAACGTGGTAGGGCTTGTCGAGACGAGCTACGGGATCGCGTTTCAGGTCATGGATACAAGTCTGTCCAGCACGCACGTCGGATACGGATATGAGCCGCCCCTCCTCCCAATATTCTCGATTGGGAAAATCACGAAGCGTAAAAGTGATCAGAAAAGCATCTTCGCGCTGGAAGGAGCCGTTCAGTTCTTGCGCCGGGGCATCGCATCGCGTCTCCGAAACGGCCATGTCAGCCGTGCGCAATACTCGCGAAAGGATTACCGGCGCCTGTTCTATATGGAGCCGTTCGGCAAGCCGTTGTCCGTAGCCTTCACTCATCGCCATGATCGAACTCCCCAAGAGGCTCACCCGCTCGGTACGTCTGGGACCGTGACCTAATAGCCCTCCGCGCCGCGTAATATTACCGAGCCGCACACCATTTGCTAGGGGACGAGGTTGCAGTCGAGCCCGTTGACGGCCGCGCAGGCAAGCGCCTGGAAGCATGACCATTTGCAGCTGAATCACAAAAAAGAGGGCACTTTTCCAAAAGATTAGCGGGCCTGGAGGCCATAACCTTGACGGCTAGTAAGCGGCACGGGCGCAGGCTCGTTGAACGATGCCTGACGCACCGGATCGAGCACAGAAGGAGGCGATCACGTTCGCCACTTCGTGGGTCGAGCGAGGAATTCATAATCGGTAGCGTCCGGGGGGTCGTCGCCGGTCTCCCAAAACGTATAGCTCACAGGCGTCGTCAGGACTTCGTTCCGACCGCAAATCGTAGCCGAGGAGAGCCGTGATGAAGACGATCACCACGCACTACATCGACGGGGCGTTCGTTGAATCCCATGGCCGCGAGGTGATGGACATCATCAGGCCTACCGACGGTCAAGTCATCGGCCGCGTCACGCTGGCCGATGAGGAGGATACGCGGCGCGCGATTGACGCGGCCAAGCGCGCGTTCGCGACTTACGGCCGGTCGACGAAGGAAGAGCGAGCGAAGATCCTGCGCCGGCTGCATGACGCAGTTGCCGCCCACATTGATGACCTGACTGATGCCATGGTTGAGGAGTACGGCTGTCCCGTCATGTTCTCTAGGCTGATGATGGAAGCGGCGGCCAACGTGTTCCTGTCTGCGGAAAAGGCGCTCCAGGAGTTGCCGCTGACGCGGAGCTGGAACAAGACGACGGTTACGCTCGAGCCGACCGGCGTGGCCGGCCTGATTACGCCCTGGAACGCGAACTCGTTTTTCCTTTCGGCCAAGCTCGCCTCGGCGGTCGCCGCCGGTTGCACCGCGGTCATCAAGCCCAGTGAGCTGAGTGCATTGCAAACGCGAGCCTGGCTCGTGTGTCTGGACGAGGCAAAGCTTCCGAAGGGAGTTTGCAACCTTGTCATCGGGCGCGGCGATGTGGTCGGGGCCGAGATCGTCCGCAATACCGATGTGGCCAAGATTTCGTTCACCGGCTCGGTCGCGGTCGGCAAGTCGATCATGCGCGACGGCGCGGCGACCATGAAGCGCGTCACGCTGGAACTGGGCGGCAAGTCGCCGAACATCCTTCTCGACGACGCCGATCTCTCCAGGGCGATCCCGACGACGCTTGCGATCGCGTTCATGAACAGCGGACAGGCGTGTGTCGCCGGGACGCGGCTGCTCGCGCCAAAGAGCCGACTGGACGAGGTGAAGCGGGCCATCAAGGAGGCGATTCACGCGTTTCCGGCAGGCGATCCGTCCGATCCAAAAACCGCAATCGGGCCGATGGCGACGCAGAAGCAGTACGACCGGGTGCAATCCTACATCCGCAAGGGCATCGAAGAAGGCGCGGAGGTGCTGGTCGGAGGGGAGGGTCACCCGGAAGGCCTCGCCGGTTACTTCGTGAAACCCACCATATTCGTCAATGTGAAAAACGACATGACGATCGCCCGGGAAGAGATTTTCGGCCCCGTCCTCTGCGTTATCGCCTACGACGACGACGAAGATGCGATCCGGATTGCCAACGATACGAGCTTCGGCCTGCACGCCTACGTGAACGGCACCGATGTACGGCGCGCGCGCCGCGCGGCTTCCCAGCTCCTGGCCGGCCGCGTGGCGATCAACGGTCTGCTGGATGATCAGCAGGCGCCGTTCGGCGGATTCAAGAACTCAGGCGTTGGCCGCGAATTCGGCACGTACGGGATCGAAGCGTTTCTCGAACCGCGTGCGATCCTCGAGGCCTGAAGAGAACACGGATGAGCAAACACCTCACCATCTCCCCCGAGGAAGCCGCGGATCGTCTTGCGATCCGGGAGCTCATCGAGGCCTATGCACACTGCGCCGATCGCCGCGATGCGAAAGGCCAGATGGCCCTGTTCACCGCCGACACCCATTTCGTGGTGTACATGAACGCCAAGGATCCGAAGCCTGCCCAAGAGCTGCACTCGCGCGAGGCGCTCGCGCCTGTGTTCGCTGACCTGAACCAGTACGTTGCCACCATGCATTTCGTCGGGCAGAGCACGATCTTCAGCCTGGAAGGCAATCGCGCAACGGGCGAAGCCTACTGCATCGCGCATCACCTCACGGTGGACGGGGAAGAGCGGCGCATGATGGTCGCCTATCTCCGCTACCTCGACACCGTCGTGAAGATCGACGGCACGTGGTTGTTCGTCGAACGCCTGCTCTATGTCGACTGGCTGGAGGAGCGTGGTCTTTCATGACGGCGATTAATCGGTTGGTCTTAAGAAGCGTCGGCGACGCAGCGTGATTTGGGGCCTGACATGCGGCAAGTGTTTTGCACTATTCTCATTGTCTTCGCCCTCGGCTCCCCGACGCTTGCTCAGCAACAGCCTCCTACGGCCGTTCCCGTGGGCGTCGTCAAGGCTGAGCGCAGGCCCATCGCGCAGTCAGGAGAATATGTCGGCAGAGTGGAGGCGATCAGCCGGGTCGAAATCCGGGCGCGGATCACCGGGTTTCTGGAGGAGGTGCTATTCAAGGAAGGCGACCTGATCAAGCAAGGTGCGCCGTTGTACCGGATCGAAAAGGGATTATTCGAGGGGCAGGTCCGGCAAGCCGAGGGCGCCCTGGAGCGAAGCAAGGCCGCGAAAGCGCTCAGCGCGTTGCAGTTGAGCCGTGCGGAGGACTTAGTTCAGAAGGAAGCCGGAACCGTCGTCGCGCGCGACCAGGCGCGCGCGCAGGATCAGCAGGCCGAGGGCGCCGTCATGGCCGATCAGGCTAACCTTGCCACGGCCAGGATCAACCTCGGTTACTCCGATATCGTTGCCCCGATCACCGGAAAGGTCGGCCGTACCAACATCACCAAGGGCAATGTCGTGAGCCCTGAGAGCGGCCCACTGACGGTCATCGTCAGCCAGGATCCCATGTATGTCACCTTTCCAGTGAGCCAGAGGGACTTTTTGCGTGAGCAAGCGGCAGGACGCCAAGTCGACATCAGCAACGTCAAGGCGCGCCTTCGTTTTGCCGATGGCAGGACATACCAGCAGGAAGGCAGCATCAACTTCGTCGATGTCCAGGTCGATCGCAACACCGACACGATACTCGTACGCGCCACGTTTCCCAATCCTGCCGGCATGCTCGTCGACGGACAGTTTGTTCGCATCAAAGTCGAAAGCGGCACACCGGAAGAGAAAGTGGTGATTCCCCAGGCCGCACTCATCGCCGACCAGGAAGGGGTCTACGTGTTTGCGGTCGAGGACGGCAAAGCCACGGTCAAGCGGGTGAAGCCGGGCAACACGACCGATACGGGCGTCGTGATCGAGCAAGGGCTCTCGAGCGGCGAGCTGGTCATTGTGGACGGACTGCTGCTTGTGCGCCCGGGAATTGAAGTACGAGCGACCCCGTCCCCCGCATTGAACGGGGGCTGACCCATGTTTTCAGCCATTTTCGTCGACCGGCCGCGGCTTGCGATCGTCATCGCCATCGTGATCACCATTGCAGGCGCGCTTGCGCTCCTCGCGATCCCGTTCGCCCAGTATCCTGATATCGTTCCTCCACAAGTATCCGTGACCACGGTTTATCCAGGCGCCAGCTCGGCGGTCGTGGATGGGACAGTTGCGCAACCGATCGAGGCGCAACTCGTCGGCGTCGACAAGATGATGTACATGAAAAGCGTGAGCGGCGACGACGGCAGCTACACGCTGACGGCATCGTTTGAGCTCGGCACCGATCCGGACATCAACACCGTCAACGTCAACAACCGGGTGCAGACCGCCCTCTCCAGCCTGCCTCAGGAGGTTCAGCGCCAGGGCGTCACGGTGAAGAAGCAGTCTTCCGCGCTGCTCGGAGCCATCGCCTTCTACTCGCCGAAGCACAGCCACGATCCCTTGTTTCTGTCCAACTATGTCACCATCAATGTCCTCGACCGGGTCAAGAGCATGTCGGGCGTAGGCGACGCAATCCTTTGGGGAGCGCAGGACTATGCGATGCGCGCCTGGATCCGAACCCATCGCTTGACGGGATTGGGTCTGACTGTCGGCGACATAATCAGCGCGATCCAGTCTCAGAACACCCAGGCGGCGGTCGGCCGCATCGGCGCACGACCCATCTCTGACGATCAGCAGCTGCAGCTCAACATCCAAACGAAGGGCCGCCTCGCCTCCGTCGCCGAATTCGAGAAAATCATCATCCGCACGAACCCGGATGGATCGGTGCTCCGCCTTGGCGATGTGACCCGTCTCGAGCTCGGTGCTGCCAATCTCGATCGCGACACCCGGTTCAACGGCGGTCCGGCGGCCATTGTGGCCATCTTCCAAACGCCGGGGGCAAACGCGATCAAGACGCTCAACGACGTGCGCGCCCGCGTCGCCGAGCTCGCGCAAAGCTTTCCCGAGGACATGGCCTGGAAGGTCACCTATGACCCGACGACGTCCGTTACGGCGACGATTGAAGAAGTCCAGAAGACCCTGATCGAGGCTTTCATCCTCGTCGTCATCGTTGTCTTCTTGTTCCTCGGCAGCGTGCGCGCCACCCTCATTCCGACCATCGCCGTCCCGGTGAGCCTGATTGGCGCCTTCATCGTACTGAAGGCGATCGGTTATTCGGCTAATACGGTTTCCCTGCTCGCCGTCGTGCTTGCCATCGGCATCGTGGTCGACGACGCCATCGTCGTGGTCGAGAACGTCGAGCGCGTGATGGAGGAGCATCCCGAACTATCGCCGGGCGAGGCAACGAAGCGCGCGATGGCCGAGATCACGGCGCCGATTATCGCCATTACCCTGGTACTGCTCTCTGTCTTCGTTCCCATCGCCTTCATCCCGGGCATTTCCGGTGAACTGTTCCGGCAGTTTGCCGTGACAGTGTCGGTGTCGATGCTCCTCTCCGCCATCAATGCGCTCACGCTCTCTCCGGCGCTGTGCGGCGTGCTTCTTCGGCCGCGCCATGGCCCACGGCGGGGCCTCATCGGCTGGGGCATGCGATCGATCGACAGGGTGCGCGATGCCTATGGGGCGGCAATCGCGCGCATCGTTCGCTTTTCGGTGATTGGCCTCGTGGTGGTCGCCGTCGCGGGCGCCGGCATTGTCGGCCTCAACAAAGTGACTCCTACCGGATTCCTGCCTGAAGACGATCAAGGTACGCTGTTCGTCGTTGTCCAACTGCCCGGCGGCGCATCAGTCGCACGCACCACGAACGTGGTCCAACAGGCCGAGGAGATCCTGAAGAAGGAAGAGGCCGTCGCTGATTTCATCTCTGTCGTCGGGTTGAATTTCATCGAGAATTTCTCGCAGTCGAATGCGGCTTTCATGGTCGTCAGGCTCAAACCATTCGAGGAGCGCAAGGATGCCTCGCAGAGTGCGCACGCTCTGATCGGCCGGCTTGGCGAGAAATTCCGCCAGGTTCAGGGAGGCGTTGTCGTCCCATTGGCGCCGCCGCCCATCATCGGACTTGGAACGGGCGGCGGATTTTCCTACGTGCTGGAAGACTTGCGTGGCGGCGACCCGAAAGTGCTTGCCCAGACGTTGCGCGGGCTGGTCGTTGCCGCAAACCAGAATCCGCAGCTCAGCCGCGTGTTCACCACCTTCTCGGCAACCAACCCGTCGATCTATCTCGATATCGACCGGGACAAGGCCCAGATTCTCGGCGTGCCGCTCAATGCGGTGTTCCAGGCGCTGCAGGCCTCGCTTGGCGGCTTCTACGTCAATGACATCAATCTGTACGGCCGGCGATGGCAGGTCCAGGTCCAGGCGGAGGCAGACGATCGCGGCAAGGTTGATGACATCTACCGGATCAATGTGCGCAACAACGAAGGCAAGATGATTCCCCTGCGGAGTCTCGTCGAGGTCCGCGTCGTGGTCGGCCCGCCTGCGTTGATCCGCTACAACAACATCCGTGCGGTGACGGTGCTGGGAAGCCCGGCTCCCGGCGTGTCGTCCGGACAGGCGCTAAAGGCGATGGAGCAGGTCGCGGCCAAGACGCTTCCAGCGGGCTTTGCCGGCGAGTGGACCGACACCTCCTTCCAGGAAAAGCGCGCCGAAGGCAAGACCGGGATGATCCTCGGCTTCGCGTTGTTGTTTGCCTATTTGTTCCTGGTCGGGCTGTATGAGAGCTGGACCATTCCGGTGCCCGTGTTGCTCTCGGTAACGGTGGGCGTGCTCGGCTCGTTCGTCGCTATGGCGCTTGGCGGGCTGACCCTCGACCTCTACGCACAGATCGGCATGGTGGTGCTAATCGGGCTCGCGGCCAAGAACGGCATCTTGATCGTCGCATTTGCCAAGGAGAAGCGGGAACACGGCGTCGCACTCCTCGAAGCCGCAACCGAGGGCGCACGACTGCGCTTCCGCCCGGTCATGATGACTTCGTTCGCCTTCATCCTTGGACTGTTGCCTTTGGTGATTGCGACCGGCGCTGCGCAGCTGGCGCGACGCGACGTCGGCACGCCCGTATTCGGCGGCATGATCCTCGCTTCCTTCGTCGGCATCTTTGCCATTCCGCCGCTCTATGTCACATTCCAGGCCATCCGCGAAAGGCTGAGACCTGCGGCGCGCCCACAGGCCCAACAAATGAGCCCGACCGAGACGTCCAAATCAGCAACGGCGGCTGCGGCCGAATAGCTGAATAAATGATGAGCGTGCACCGTCTTGACAGCGACCAACCGGAAGGTTTCGATGAAAGCTCCGTCGCTGCCCGGATGTATTGGAAAACGCCCGAGATCTCTTTCGGCTGCGCTCGCCGTATGCCTGGCGAGCGATTTGAAGCCTTGGCCGCCTCACCGGTCCGAGTTGCCTCGATCGTCGCGTTGAGCGCCAGTCGGTCGGCGATATCATGGATCACCACAATGATGCTCCCGATCTTCTGGGCTCGGACGACAATTCGCGGACCGCAAACGCGCCTTGACTTCTATAACTTCGCGAGTAGCCCGCAAACTTCCAACCGAATGCGCAAGTAATCGCCGAAAGCGTTCTAACCCAGGAGATTAGAAATGAATACTGCAATCCTTTCCGCAAGCGCCGGATTGATTGGCTCACTGATCGGTGGAGTGTCGACATTTGCCGCCTCCTGGGTCACACAGCACAAACTGCTCGGCACTCAGACGCGTATGCAACATGCAAGACAACGCCAGAAACTCTATTCCGAATTCATCATTGAAGCGACGAGATGCTTGACGGAAGCGTGGAACCACCAAGCCGAGGGACCAGAGGTTGTCAGTAATCTTTACTGTGCGGTTGAGCGCATGCGACTGGTATCGTCGAGCAGGGTAGTGAAATGCGCTGAGGAAGTAATGCGCGGGGTCATCGCAGCCTATGCAGAGCCCAACAGAACATTTGATGAGTTGAGGAAGCGCGTGCAACAGAGCAGTGAGGAACACGAACCCCTGAGGGAATTCACGGAAGCCTGTAGACAGGAATTGAGCTCAAGTGTCTAGGCCCGTTTTCGCCTTTGCATAGCACGCTCGGGTCGCCGCCGATAACGTAACGTCTAACTCTAACCGCTACGGCCATCTTCCGCCTAGGAGCCGGTTAGGCGAGCATCTGCGGAGGATGCGCCTGCGCCGAATTTCGCCGCGCGCGGGACGAAGCCGACGCCAAATAGCAACGGCTATCACCTTTTTGCGAATGCTGGAGGGCGGTAGGCGAAAGCGGCCACCGTTGAACTCGTTGGTCACGGTTGGCTTGGCACCGAGCTATGGATATCGTTAGCGCCGGGCGGGGGGCGCTGCTGAGCCAGCGGCCCTGGTGTGCGGCATCCGTTGCTCGACGGGCGGCACGCCGAAACGATTGCTTATGGTAATGCTACGGTAACAGGCATTGGTCGTAGTGGAGAGTATTAGCAAATGGCGCCATTCAGAATAAAACTACGAACTCAATGCTATTGAAATAGCTATCTAATTCGATTCCGAGCCTCTGCAACTCAGGTTAACGTCCCTCGACGGAGGGAGACGCATCAATCGCCCGTGGCGTCGATTACTCACAGGTTCGAGCAGACGGCCATCGCGCTGGTCCACGTGCAGGGCAGGTTCTGATTCGAGAAAGGACGGCAACGATCTCCGTCGCGGACAGGCGACGCTATCCCTTCTGCATTCCGGTGATGGAAGCGCTGACGGCGCGAGGATCGCGACTCGGCCAGCGCTCGCTTTCGACCTGGGAAAGGAAATCGCCGACGATCCGATTGTATTCACCCGGCTCTTCAATATTGATGGCATGACCCGCGTTCGGCATCACCACGAGGGCTGCCGATGGAATGCTTTGCTTCATGAGGATGCCCGGCAAAAGGCACGGCCAGTCCTCATCGCCGGTGATAATAAGCGTCGGCACGGCGATGCGCCGCATTTCTTCGACTAGCACATAAAGCGACGGGCGCTCCTTCTGAACACCCTGCTGAGTGTTAGCTGATCCGACCGCGGAATGCTCGGCCAGCATCGCTTTGAACTCGGCGTGGCCGCGGGGATCCTTGTTTTCGTACTGAACGCGGGTCGGCCCATAAGCGTATCGTTCGGCGAATGCCGGCATGCCGTCGGTCCGTATCATGCCGGCGATCACGTCGGCTTCGGCCCGGAATGTGTCGCGCTTGTCGAGTTCTGCGCCGTAACCGCAGCCACCGATACACAGTGACAGCGCTCGATGCGGATGTCGCAGACCGAAATGGAGCGTCGCGAATCCACCCATCGACAGTCCGATAACATGCGCCTGCGGCTCGCCGAGATGATCGAGCACAGCGAGGATGTCATCGGCGGCGCGAGCCTGCGAATAGGAGGAGACGTGCTCCGGCACGTCGGACGGCGGGAAGCCACGTGCGTTGAAGGCGATGGTACGATAGCGTTTTCCGAAATGGCGCATCTGCGGCTCGTAGCTGCGCAAATCGCCGGCGAATTCATGAACCAGGATCAGGGGACGGCCCGATCCGGTTTCCTCGAAATACAGGCGCACTCCGTCGTCCGTCGTCGCGTAAGGCATGTCGGTCTCCATCCAGCTATGGCTTGGTTTATCGTTGCGCCGAGTCGGGGCGGCTCGGCGGTCTGGTCCGCTGCAAATAGGTGCCGTGGCCTTTGGCGCCGACGAGGACGCCGTCATCGATCACGACGCGCCCGCGGACCATGGTCAGGACCGGCCAGCCCGTCACTTCGAGCCCTTCATACGGCGTATAGTCCGAACCGTCATGGATGAGGTCGTGGCGGATCGTGACCTTTCGTTTCGGATCCCATAGTGCGATGTCCGCGTCCGATCCCACCGCAATCGTTCCCTTGCGCGGATAGAGACCATAAATCTTGGCGTGATTGGTTGCGGTCAGCGCGACGAAAGCGTTGAGGTCAATTCGGCCCTTGACGACGCCCTCCGAGAACAGGATCGGAAGACGCGTCGCTACGCCTGGAATTCCGTTCGGCACCCAGCGGAAACTGGTACGCCCCTTGGGCGCGAGCTTGCCGTGCGGATCGTCGTAGCGGAACGGACAATGGTCCGAAGAAAAGACCGAGAAAACGTTCTGCTGCAGGCCTTCCCAACACGCCTTCTGACTGTCAACGTCGCGTGGCGGCGGCGAGCATACGTATTTGCTGCCTTCCATGTTCAGCTGGTCGAGGTCTTTCTCCGTCAGAACCAGGTATTGCGGGCAGGTCTCGCCCATCACATTGAGTCCGCGTTGCTGGGCGCGGCGGATTTCTTCCATCGCCCCGCGGTTCGATACGTGCACGATCATGATCGGCACGTCGACGAGTTCGGAAAGCGAAATGGCGCGATGCGTGGCCTCACGCTCGACCGGGATCGGCCGCGAGGTCGCATGAAAGCGCGGTGCGGTGTTGCCGGCACGTTCGAGGCGGTCGGTGAGGAAGCGGATGGCATCGAAATTTTCCGCATGCACCATCAGCACCGCGCCGGTCTCGCGCGCGACCGCCATCGTTTCGAGAAGCTCGCGGTCCGAAAGCGCCATGCCTTCATAAGTCATGAACACCTTGAGCGAGGTGTAGCCATCCTGCACCAGCGCCGGCAGTTCCTGCCCGAGCACCTGATCCGTCGGGTCGGTGACAATGAGATGAAAGGCAACGTCGACATGACATTCGCCGTCCGCCTGCGCGTGGTAATTCCGCAACGCCTCGCGGAGCGTTTGGCCTTTCTGCTGAAGACAAAACGGCAGCACCGTGGTGTTGCCGCCGAATGCCGCCGAACGCGTGCCTGTGGCAAAGCCGTCGGCCATGACGATGCCGTCGCCCGAGGGCTGGGCGAAGTGAACATGGCTGTCGATGCCGCCCGGCAAGACCAGCCGGTCCGTCGCGTCGATGATCGTTTCCGCCGCCCCGAGATCGTGGCCCAGCGCCACGATTCGACCGTCACGGATGGCGATGTCGCAGGCAAACGTGTCTGCGGCGGTTGCAATCGTGCCGCCGCGAATGATGGTGTCGAACGGCATCAGAGCGACCCTCCTTTCGCGTCGGAAGACCGCCTGTGCTCGATCACCGCGGCCAGTGCCTTCGCCAATCCGATCGTCGGCTTCGGATCCGGGCGACGAAACGTCCCGGCGGTGGCCTTGCGCGGCTTGAGCGCGACGAGCGTCTCAGCCTGGCGCACGGCGGCCGCGGTCGGATCGACCACCGGGACCGGAATTCGATCACGGACCTTGTCTGCCAGGCCAGCCAGCGGTGCGCCGGACAAAATGACGACATCGGCATCGTCCTTTTCGACCGCGCGGTTCGCGAGTGAAACCAGCATGTCCTCTTTCTCGGCCTGGACATTGGAAATGGACTCGAACGTGCCGTCGAGCGTGCGGATGCCGGCGCAGCGGGCATCGAGCCCGTGCATGGTGACGCATTCCTGATACCAGGGCGCCAGCGCGCGAGCGAACGTCACGATGGAAAACCGGCGACCCAGCATACAGGCTGTCAGCATCGCCGCTTCGGCAAGGCCGACGACCGGAATATCGAACAACTCTCGCGCCCCGAACAGGCCGGGATCTCCAAACGCTGCGATGATCGCGGCGTCGACGCTGGAATCGGCCGCAGCCAGCATTTCGAGCGCAATCGCGCCGCCGATCTGTGCTTCGGCCCGGGTGGCGATATAGGGCACGCCGCGCTCGGCGGTCGCTGCAACCAGTTCGGTCCCCGGCGAAATGACCTTTGTGCCGGCGCTATAGAGCAGATCGGTCACGGCGCGGGTGGTGTTGGGATTGAGCAGCAGGATCTTCACGGACTGGCCTTTCTCGTCATTGCGGCCCGGACATTGCGCGGCGGTTTCGCGGCATCCGCATCGTCCGCCTGCATCGGCAGCGCACTGGCCACGACCTCACCGGTGCGGCGGACATGGTGCCCAAGCAATTGTCCTGCACGGCTGGCGTCGCCAGCCTTGAGGGCTTTCAGAATCTCCTGATGATCGCGTACCGATTCATCCCATCGTCCGAGAACCGACAGGCCAAAGAAGCGCGCGCGCTCCGCGCGCGGCAGCAACACGTCATGGGTGGCCTTCAGCACGCCGTTGCGGGCAAAACCGACGATGGCGCGGTGAATTTGCTGGTTGATCTCAAAATAGTGACGCATTTCGCCGCGGCCGTGATGCCATTCGATGCTGGCCTGCAGCGCCTCGAGCTGCTCCAGATCGCGCGGCTCCATCCGTGTTGCGGCGAGTTCCGCCGCGCATCTTTCGATGCCGCTCAGCGCCTCGAACAGTTCGGTCAATTCGTCACGCCGCAGCGGCGCGACGATGGCAGTTCGGTTAAGGCGAAGCTCGACCAGACCTTCGGATGCCAATTGCTTCAGGGCTTCGCGCAACGGCGTCCGCGAGACCCCGAGCGCATCGGACAGATCGGCTTCAAGCAATTGTTGTCCGGGCGCGAAATCGCCGCGGACGATCAACAGACGAAGCCGTGTCGCGGCCCGCTCATGGAGGCCGGTTCGCGGCACACGGAGCAGCCGTCGCGGAAGCGCCGCCACATCCCGTGGCCGCTTGGGCCGGGTCTTGGCCTTGGTCCCGATCGCGGTCGATTTCGTACGGTTCATGACGATTGGTGCCTTTGAGCATCCCGGGGACGATCCACGAGCGGGCTCGCGGGACCCGCGAGACCAGGCGTCGTGAACAAGCTACCCCAGCCCTGGATACGCCGCGGATCTATTCCGGCTGCGATCAAGCACGCCCACAGCGTTACCGCAATCGAATCGAATACCGGGACTCCGAGCTGCTGTTCCAGACGATGCGCCACGCCGGCGCCGCGCATGTTGGTGCAGACCACGGCTACGGCGTCGCAGCCCTCACGCACGACGTCTTCGATCAAGCCGGCCACCTCGGCTTCCGGCACTTCCGCGAATGAAAAATTGTCCCGCAGCGAAAGGTGCCGCTCCGCGACACACTGCAGTCCTTCGGAGCCCCAGTTGGCAATGATCTTGTCCTGGACTTCCCTGCGATAGGGCGTCACCAGTCCGATGCGCGTGGTCCCGAGGCGCCGGAACAGATCGCGATAGGCGAGCACGGTGGTGCACGCGCGGATGCCGGTCACCTCGGTTATACGTTCGCACAAGCGCTCGTCCCGCTCGAACCCCAGCCAGCTTGCCGATGTTCCGTTCCAGGCAATGATGTCGACTTTGGCATGCGCCAGAAGCTCTGCCGCACGCAGGATTTCACTGTCGTCGAATTGGCGCAACGCGGTTTCCGACAAGGCGATTTCAGTGACCTTGAAGCGCGAGAAATGCACCGAGATATCCGTACCGCCGGCCAGCATCGCGTTGGTGATCGGCTCAAGCGCGGTGTTGGACGATGGGGTCAGCATACCGAGACGGACCGGCCGCGTGATCATACAAAGCCTCATGACTATGAACCCGGTGGGGCGGTCATCTCCACCCCACCGATACCGTGTTCAGACCGGCAATTTGCGACTGTAATCGATCAAGGTCGAACAGATCAGCAGCGCAACGCCGGCGGCGGCAAAGTACATCAACGCCAGGAAGTAGGATCCGGTAGCCTGAACGATGAAGCCGACGATCAGCGGCGTCAGGATGCCGGCAATGTTGCCGCCGAGATTCATGCACCCGCCGAGGAATCCGGATTTTCCGCGACCCGCGAGCGCGGAGGGAATGGCCCAATACATCCCGCACCAGCGCAGGAAAAACAGGGTGGCGGACAGCAACACCACGACGGCGACCGGATCTGTCACATAGGCCACGAAGAAGATCGATATCGTGGCTAATATGGCGGCAATGCCGAACAAGGTCCGGAATACCAGGTTTGGCGAACCTCCGCGGCTCCGCCAGAAGTCACCAATCCAGCCGCCGGCCAGTTCGCCGACAAAGCCGGAGAAGAATATGATGAAGGAAGCACCGCCCAGCGTCTTGATGTCAAAGTGGTGAACCTTGAACAGATAGGTCGGCATCCAGGTCAGCAAGCCATAGAAGGTGGTGTTGAAGAACATCCAGCCGAGGCACATGCACCAGACCGAGCGGTACCGGAAGTAGGACATCCAGCTTCCGCCGCGCGACGCCGGGGTGGCTGCGTCTTCCAGCGCGTGCGACTGTTCGATGTAACGCGCCTCCGCTTCGTTGACTGACGGATGCTCCCGCGGCGCGTTGCGAATGTAATACCAGGCCAGCAGTCCGCACAGCATGGTTCCGACACCGGCGATGACGAAAGCGATGCGCCAGGAATTGAAGGCTGCAATCAGCCACGCGATCACGATCGAGCCCAGTGCCGCGCCCAGCGGTGCGCCACCGTCGAGGAGCGTCGCACCGCGCCCCCGCTCGGTCTGCGTCATCCAGATGGCATTGAGCTTGCCGCCCGCGGGATAAATCGGCGCTTCCGACGCACCCAGTCCAAGCCGGGTCAACAGCAACACCGGCCAGTTCGTGGCCGCCGCCGCAATCGCCTGGAACGCTCCCCAGAAAATCGTCGCCGATGCGATGACGATTCGCGGCTTGAAACGATCCGCAAGCATGCCGCCTGGAACCTGCATGAACGCGTAGGTCCAGAAGAACGAGCTGAGAATCAAGCCCTGCATCGCAGGATCGAGATCGAATTCCTTGGAGATCAGCGGCATCGCGACCGAGAGCGACGCGCGGTCGATATAGTTGATCGAGATCAGAAACAGCATCAGAAAAAAAATCTTCCAACGAACACCGGTTGGTTTGGCTACGTCGGTCGCTGCGACGGCTGAGATTGTATTGCTCATTATTCTCTCCAATTACCGGCAATCGAAGTCTGGTTTATTTGGCGCGTATCAGCAATCATTTTTTGTATGTTGTATACGATATCGTGTAACTGATTGATACTATTCGGCTATTTTGTCGTACAAATTGACGGGTTCGGGTCTGTGCCTGGTGTCTGGCAATCGCTCTGCCGGATGGGTTTCGCGCGGCCGAACCGCCAACCAGTGGGCGACGGCTGTGCTAGGTTGCGGGCCATGCGGCGCGACAATCAAGATGCGTGTTCCCATCCAGATTGTCGCGCTACAGGGCCATCTCGTTCGCCTGCGTAGCGTGCGGGGGAAAACAACAAAATTCGCGCGTGTAGCGCGCTTCCCAAGCTGGCCGAAGAGGTTCTTGCTCTGACCAAGGTCAACTGGAACACCACCCAGTTTGACCAGAAACATCCGGCTCCCATCAAGGCAGCCCGCGAAGTCGGGCGCATTCTCAAGCATATCGAATATGGGGTACCGACCTCGCCGGATTTCCGAAAATACACCTAAACCTGAATCGAACGAATGGCGTGCTGTCGTGAGCGTTCAAAGGTCCGCGACCGCGGCAGTTCTAAGCGTCGGGTAGCGCCGTCGATACCGGATAACCGACGCTGTAAATCGAGTTCGCTGTTTTATTCTGAATGGTGGAAATTTGGCGCGCCACTCAGAATAAAACTACGAACTCTTATATTATTGAAAATAACTATATAATTTCGTTTCGTCTGAATGGGATGCTCTAATGAGTGGCCGCTTTGCGCGGCCAATAGCGGTCGTCCCGACAAGGACGCGATTGATCCATCTCGGACATCAGATGGCTGAATGCAGGCGGATGTAGCGCGCGTACCCGTTATCCGTTGAGGCGAATTAACGGAGGAGCCTCTTTCATCCGCAATTCGACAGCATCTTCTGGAGTATCGCCTCGACCGAGTGAGGCGAAATCCCAAGTTCAAAAAATCCAGGCATCTGCGGCGATGACACGGTGTCGATTTGCATCAGTTCCACCTGATTGCGCGTGAGAAGCGGACTCGGGAGCATTTCGGAGGCCCATGCGAGTGCATGCCAAACGGCAAACGGGATTGGAACCAGTAGGGGCGCAAGGCCAGCGTGATGCGCAACGGCTCTGAGAAACTCCTCGTAGGAGTAGACGCGAGGGCCGCCGAACTCGAAGATCGTTGAGGGCGTCTCCGTTCGCTGCATGGTCCGACCAATCGCCTCCGCAACGTCTTCCACATAGGCCGGTTGCAATCTGGTCCGGCCGCGGCCGAACATCGGATAGATTGGAAGCTGGCGAAGGAGCTCGAGGATGGTGGTGAGAAACGCGTCGTCCGGTCCGAACATCACAGCCGGGCGGACGAAAAGTGCATCGGCGAACGTTGCCCGGACCGCCAGTTCGCCTTCGCCGCGCTTTCGGATGTAGCGGGATGGCGAGGCAGCATCGGCTCCGATTCCTGAAACGTGAACAAGCCGTTCGACTCCGGCCCGGTGCGCTTGGGCTGCTACCCGTTGAGCCGACTCGACGTGAACGGAATGAAAAGTCTCCTGGCCGCGCTCGAGGTAAAGGCTGACCGCATTTACAACGCCGTAGGCACCGGCCAGCGCATCCGCGACCGATCGCTCGTCGTGAATGTTGGCCTCTACGGATTGGAGTTGCGGATCATCAGGACCAAACTGTCTGTGTCCCCGATCCGGATGCCTTGACGCGATCCGGACGGGAAATTCGCGATAGCGCAGATGCCGAACGATGCGGCGGCCGAGAAAGCCGGTTCCGCCGAACACGGTGACGGTGCGACCGTTCGTTGCCACCATCATGACTCAAGTCGCCAGTTCATGTCGGAGCTTCTCGCAGCTAGTGATGAGGAACCCTTCCGGGCGATCGAGCAACCGATCAATCTTGCTCGCCATGATGAAGTCGTTCTCATGGAGTCCTTTGATTTTCTTGGTGCTCAGAGAGACAGTCGCACAACCCCAGCCGAAGCTGATGTCGGGGTAAAAGCCTGCTGTCTCGGCAAGCTCACCGACTTCCTGAATAAGTCCGTCCGCTTCCCGGAAATTGTGGAATCGAACGGTCCTCTGGATGCGGTGGGGCGCCCGCCGTTAGCTATTGTTCCTTTGCTGGTGCGCCCGGAAGCACGGCTGCCACACCTTCCGGATTGATGTTGAAGACCAAGAATGTCAAAGGCTCGTTGCCCGGGTTTCCCCATTGGTGCACGAGGGTAGACGGTTCATAGATCAAAGAACCCGGTCCCCTTGCTTCTGTCTTACCGCCGATCGTGTTCGCACCGGTGCCGGAGATGATAAAGTATAGGGCCGCGCCTGACCGATGGTGCGGTGGGTTCGAGGGCATCCGCGCCGGAAATGTGACTCGCGTGAGATTGAGATCATAACCGCCTGGCTTCAGGTCGGGGATCGGTTTCGCTGTGCGATACAGTTCTCTTACGGCGGTAGGTGCCGTCTCGGCAGGCCGACCCAAGTCCACAGCGGGAGCAAGGAAGAAGTGGAGGAAAGTCGATGGGCCTCCGCTACCCGCCGTTAGCGCAACGGTCTTTCCGCCGGCGATGAACAGCCCCTCTCCGGCGTTGAGCATTTTGGTTTCGCCACCGAGCGCGACCTCGGTCGATCCTGACATCTGGTAAAGGATGCCGTTGGCCGCCGAGACGCTGCTCCTCTCGCCCGGCTGAAGAGTGATGCTCACCGCTTTGAAATGGAGCGGCACGTCTGTAACGGTCGGCAGTTTGGTTGCGGCGATCACTGCTCGTGTAATTGCCGGTGGAGCGGCGGTGGTTTGTGCGGCCCCGGAGGCGGGAAGTGCCATCGCGCCGAGCAACAGTAGTCCGGTTGTCCTGAACTGCATGATTGCCTCCCAGGTTCAGCGGATCATCGGAGCACGATACGCTCTCCCAGCGCCTCTTGGAATGGCAGGCCGCCTCGAGCGGCTATTGGATGGAAACCGGGAGCAAAGGCCGAGCGAACAGCGAGCGCAGCCATGCCAGCCGCGCGATAGCCTTTTCCGCCAAGCCTTGCAGCAGGACGACCTGGGTCTGATCGTCGGAATGTTCGGCGCTCTCAAGATAGCCGTCGACCAGCGTTTCCGAGATCGTCTCCGCGTCGCGGTGTTCGAGTGAAACCGGGAATTTCCCGATGCCCTCGGCTTTCTCGGACATCTGCATCGTCTCTTCAACAAGTTCCCGTGTGCGGGCCGCTGCCGCCCCGACGAGACCGCGTTCCAGGTCGGCAAGCTGCACTGCGACACGGAGTTCCAGTGCGCGCGCATCGACCTGCATCACGGCCGTATCGCCGCGCCCCCTCCGTTCGGTTTGCTCATGCTCCCTGTGATAGGCGCGACGCCGTTCCTTCCTCAGTGTTGAGACATGTCCGAGCTCCTCGCGCGCCATGGCTTCGGCGGCCTGCTTGATCTCGGAATCCTGGGAATAGGCAGCGACGTAGGACCAGAATGCGAAGGCGCGCTCCTCGTTGCGAACCGCCATGGCCAACGCGCGGTAGGGAGTCGTCAGCCGAGAGGTTCCGATCTCCCTTGCCGTCTCGGCATCGAAGGTTTCGGGTGCCTCCCATCGGACCAGCGCCGGATCCGGCAACACGTCCGCCAGCTCCACGCTTTGGGTTTCGTTTTTTCTACGCGGCCCTCGTCCGCGCCGCCTTCCCGGTGGCCCTCGCCGCCTCATCAGCCGCAATCTGTGCTCGCGTGCGCCGGGCACGCTTATGCGGCGCCGACGGCCGGCTCAACGCCGGCACCTTGAACCGAGGAAACATCGACATCTGCTTCGCCAGGACCGGCACCCTCCGCTTCCCGTAGCGAGCGCTCATCCCGCTCTTGCCTTCGTGTCCGCACATGTAATCGCAGAGCTCCGGCTTCATCTTGGTACCGCGCACGATCTCTCGCCAGAGGTGACGCCAGCCGTGATTGGGTTGCACGTCTGACACTTTCAAGGATTCGTGCACCCACTCGCCCAGCCGCTCGGCGACCTTCTGTCACTGGGGGTTTGCTCCTTATATCCGGGACGGCTTTGCAACGGCTGCCCGGGGCCTTGCGAATGTACAACTCAAGTTTCCAGCTGGTGAATGGTCTGGTTGGCGCGGCGAAGCCTTCTGCTCAGGCGCAGAGGCCCGCAAGCGCAATATGCTCGGATGGTTGCTGCGCAACAAATCCACTCGCCGTCCGTTTGCGTGCACAATCATGGCTCATCAGTCTTAGGCAGTGGAAGTGATCAGTTGCGGGGCAGCAAGCTCTTCGAACAGAAAGCCTGATCCGGATTCTCGCAGCAAGAGTGAATTTGATCGACCGAAGCGGCATAGATACCCTCCCACGCAGCGGGCGACTCGGTAAAGCCGGGCGGCATTGCATGTGATCCCAAAAAGGACTTTGCCCACGTGTCGGCGCCGACCGGAGTGGCACGCCCTGTCATAGACAGAGTGAGCGAGCCGCAAGATGCGCCGACACCGATGCGGTGGCAGCCGAGACAGGCATTATCTCGTGGCGCGATCATAGACGTCGGCCACGCACTAAAACCAAACGTCCTTGGATCTACGTGAAAGTAAGGTCCAAAAGGGTCGACTGGCATTTGATCCCAGACCTGTCCGACGAAGGGAGAGAATACAAATGGGCCGGCATCGTGGCACAAGCCGCAGCCTGTTGCGGCGACGTCGCGTGGAGCACGCCAGTATCGGTTGTCTGCTGATTGGGTTGGCGACGGCGCACGCCCTTCGACAGGCGCATCTTTGTCACCGAGCGCTTGGAACCAACAGGTGGCGCCCGTTGCGGGGTTATGGGCGATTACGTCGATCTCATCGAACAGAAGACTGGACGACGATCGGATGTGCTTCTGTCGGCACATCACCGTGATCTGCGCAGACGGAGTCGACAAAGAAAGTATCCGAGAGTTTGGAACGCATTGCCCATCCGAACCAGGACCGTTATCCAGCAATGCAGGGCGGTCGCATTCAAGGCCCGGCTTGGCGTTGACAGGCGCGCCGTCAGCGGTGATTGGGACCGGCATGCCATCCGCGCAAGAAAAAGCTGGTATCTTCCCTATGGCGACCCTGCAAGCAGTGGCATACACGGTAGTATCTGACTCTGCGTAGACTGTCGAAGGACCGACGACGGCGGCGAAAAACAACATTGTCGGAAGCCACCGCATGGACGCTAACTCTTTCCTCTGAGTATTATCTCTGCCGTGCTCTTCACCGCTTCGAAATAGCGCACATATCCGGTACACCGACAGATATGTCCACCAAGCGCACTCTCGATTTGAGCATCCAGATCGACTGGCTTTCTCGGCGCTGATGCAAGGTGATCTAACAGGATCTGGGCCGCCATTACGAACCCTGGGGTGCAATAGCCACACTGGAATGAAAAGTCTTTGAGAAATGCGTCCTGGATCGGTGCCAGCGAATCACCAGGTGCCACGCCTTCAATTGTTGTGACCTTTGCACCGTTCACCATCCAAAGGGGCGTAGAGCATGCCAAAATTGGCGTCGCGTCACGGTTTGGCGGCTTCTTCAACGACACCGTGCAAGCGCGACAGATTGCAATTCCGCAACACAGCTTGGTACCAGTAAGATTGAGATCCTCGTGAAGGAAATCGATAAGCTTTTCATCTCGCCGCTCGTCACCGACGTTACACGCAACGCCATTCACCGCGAACCCGATGGTCATTGTTGAAGCCCCGACAGAATCTTAGCAGGGGTGATGGGCAGTGACGAATAACGAACGCCGAGAGCGTCGCGGAGCGCATTCGAAATCGCAGGAGCGATTGAGCACATTACCGCTTCCGCTATGCCACGTCCCCTTCCGGAATCCTGAGGGGTCTCGGGCAAGGTGATCAGTTCCTGCGCTCGATGGCCGCGCTTGTAACGCGACCTATGTGGCACATCGGCCATTCTCGGCACATGGTATCTGTTCAAATTCCAGGCGCCACTGGCAGGACCTGCGAGTCCGTCCGGCATGTCTTCGAGAAGCGTGTATCCAATCGCCATCGCGACCCCGCCCTGTGATTGGCCCGAGACTAGTTCGGGAACGTGCACGTGGCCTGCATTCAAGATGCTGGCAACGTTTTCGATCCTAACAGTTCCGGTCGACCGGTCGACGACAAGCCCCACGATGTTTGCACAGGGGGCCCAAACCGTCCGCGAGGAACGCAACGCGCTTGCCAATGGTTTACCGGTCTTAGTCCGATCGATGCGGTTTCGACCACCGTCCGCAGAAGAATAAAGGGTTAATCCATCCAGTTCTAACGTTATCGGCGAGCCGGCTATGGCATAGCTGCCCGATACCCAACCTCCCTGGAAAAAGGCATGCCCGAGAACTCCGCTCGGTAGGCCGTGAGAGTAGATTGCTTGCGCCAGGCGAGCGTGAGTTAGCGGCTCAAGATCGCCGCGTTTTGCGGACAGACGACCTTCGACCCAAGCGACATCCTCATACGCGACGTGTGGTCGGTTCCACAGCAGCCTTGCGGCTGGCAAGATCGCGCTTTGCATGAAGGCCCGCGCCGTCTCCTGGACAACGTGGACTTGGTGGAATCCCGTGAGGCAGGCTGACGAAGAGCCAACTCCTTTCGCCGTAGACAGAGGGTTATCCCAATCGGGCGTGTAGCTTGCGGCGAGGCCTGTTTGCCCAAAAAGCGTGTAGTCGCCGGCCACTACCGCTTGTGCGTTGACGCCGAGAATGGGACCGACGACTACCGAAAGGGTAGTCGACGAGCCATTGCCAAAATCAACCGCGTCCGTTCGGATCGTGATCGAGCCATTCTTATCGAAATGAATCGCGGCTACGACGCCGTCTGCCGAGGTGCCGTAAGCCTGCGCGGACAACGCGAATCCGGTCCCATAAGTCTCACCACGCGCAGCAAACTCCGCTTTTAGATTCGCACGCTGTGCCCAAAGCGGATGGGCCTCCGTCTTATCAAGGATCTCGTTAAGCCGAAGTTCTTGGTTAAATTGACCACCGACGACAGTTGCAGTCGTCGATTGCGCTAAATTGGCTCGCCTTAGTGCGAGCGGGTCCCATGATTTCGCGGCCGCGATATCGTCGAGCGCGGTCTCGATTGCAAAAAACGCTTCTGGGCCGCCGAAACCTCGTTGCGAACCGCCGGGAATGTCCTGCGATTGCATCGATTGAGCGTCAATGCTCGCCATGGGAATCGCATAGGCTCCTCCGACGGCAAGCGCTGCAAGGTTCGCAACATAAGGAGAAAGATTTTTTAGGCCACCGCCATTGAAGTTCATGGTCATTTGGACGCATTGCAACGACATGTCGGAGCCAACTGTTATGGCACCGGTCATCTTTGCCCCGGGCCGCTTGAGGCCCAAACGAAACTGATCGAACCGATCGTGCATGAGGCGAACGGGATGGCCTTCCGCAAAAGGAGCGACCAGTGCTAGGAGTAGAGTGAAGGGTGATGCGTCACGCCCTCCGAAGGCGCCCCCCGGCGGGCAGTTGGTCAACCGAATTTCCGTTAGCTTGATCGGAGAGTCAGTTGCACCAAACATCGATGATATCGTAGCGATATCGCCGTCCGGTGATTGAGTGCCTAGAAGAAGTTCGAGTCTTTGTGCGTCCTTGTTATGCCAGGAGAGTCCGGTTTCAGGCTCCATAAACATTGGATCCATGGCCTGGGTGTCGAGTGTAACGGGCTGACGGAACAGCTCTCCCTCGTGAGACTTTAGATAATCGATAATCTTCGCACGGTAGGTAGGCGCGCTCTGCTTGTACGCGTTATCGTCCCTGGTGGCGTAGCTAAAGTTTTCACCGTCCCGAAAGTACTTCACGTATTGTGTTTGGGGCGAATACGGCACTGGCGCTCCCGGAGCGCCGCCGTTATCGGGCCCGTAGACCTGAAAGTCATCGTCGCGAAACTGCATGGCTCTTCTCGCTGCACGGTAAGCGGCAAGCGTGGAGAAAAGCAGAAGCGCAACGCCCTGCCCGAGGAAGGTTGGGGTAGCACCGGGCTTCACGAGTAGGTCTGCACCGATAGGGCTACTGAAACGCCCGCCCAGTGTCAGTGCGGCTTCCCTTTGAATGTGAGCTAATGATGTTTGCTCGACCATGAAGTCGCGCGTGTAGCGAAGCGCCGGCGCCCGAATGCTCGCAGTAAGATTATTTCCCAATATAACCTTGGCTGGCATGGCATCCGACGGCAGTCCACTCATATTGACGTCGAGAAACGGGCGGCGAGTGGTTGTTGCGCAAAGATATAGCGCGTACCATTGCTCCTTAGGCCAACCCTTTACGTCTCTTGCATAGAAATCCCGAGCGTAAAATTTTGCTCCAGTCACCTTCTTGCGCGCGTCAATCAGGTGTGGCGCGACGCCCGGTCGGCCCGCTTTGCTATCGTTCGATCGTTCCTTTGCCTGGACAGCGCCCGGGGATACGATTGTCGCAGCTATCAGTCCAGTCGCAGTCCGAAGGAATGTCCGACGAGCAATTGGCCCGGTTATGTTCTCGAGATCCATGGAGTAACTGCCCAGCGGTCTGAAAATAATAATCGAACCGACTTAGTCGCGATCCCAACCGCATTATTGCCTGCGCGCGACCATCTAAATAGATATCACTACAGGTAGTATCCTGTCAGCAAGCGGACGCAGAGGCAAGCTTAAACGAGACAGCAACGCTCCCCAACGAGCTGCCGCAACAATGCGCGCGTGGGCGACGTGTGGTCGTGGCGCGGGGCCCTGTGGCGTATTCACGCGACCAACACCTATGACCCTCCGCGCACCTTTTCCCAAGAGGACGGTCGCGGTGCGGGTAAGTGATAGATTGTAGATCTGGTCGGCCTGCCGCCGCGCGACGGCGGCTGCGTAAAGACGAGCGTACTCGGCATTTGGCTTTGCTCGGCCGAATGCATCGCGAATAGTCTGCGAGTCCTGCGCAGTAAACAGCACCCGCATGACCACGCCGCGGTACTTGTAATGCTCGAGAATTTCCTGACCGATGAGCTGACCTTCGCGATCGCAATCGGTGGCGAGCCAAACTCGTTTGGCGCTGCGGAGTGCCTCGCGAATGGCTTTGAGCTTGGCGGCTTTGTTCCCTCCCGTTGCGGGGCAAGTGTCGTAGAGACCTTCGGGACGCAAAAGTATCGGCGACCACCGCTTCCAGGCCGGCACAACATCCTCTGGCTCAAGCAGGTCGAATAAATGGCCCTCAGCCGGGAGAATCTCTCCGTAGCGAGGACCAACAGCGGCGCGGACGTCTTTTGCCTGACTGGTCTTCTCAGTGATGACGATCTGTTCAGGCACGTCGGGCTCGTTTGGGAGAATAACTTCGACAGCATGAGAACATATAGCGAACATCGAAGGTGCGCAAGCTGCGTTTGATTTGAAGTGTGTACCTGCCTCGGTCACCGACGCACCGCGTCTGAGCGAGCATTCGTGATCGGCCGCTCATGGCGCAAAGCGGACATTGGCAAAACGTCTACGTAGGCTAAATGCCAAGTGTGGACGGCTCCGCGTCGGCAGAGAAATTGGCGATCGCGTCAATGTCAGCGCGGCGCAAGTGGGCGACCGGCAAAGCGCCTTCGGCGACGTCTTCGAGAGGGAGGTCGCGGTTGAGATTCGGCGCCACAACAAGGAGTTGCTGGAATTCGACGTGACGCGCTGCGGCTCTGCCGAATCCTTCGCACAGACGAATTTCGACATTGCGTCGGCTGGAGAAGGCGAGGTCAGCTTGGACCGCGCCCTGACAATCGTGCGGGGCGTGCCGAGTTGCACTTTCCGCTACAAGTTCGCGCGCGGTAGTTGTCGCTGCAAGATCGCCGCAGGTTACCACACAAGGCCCAATTCAGTTGCAGCGGCGCAGTTTCTCGCAGGCACGGTGACAGCTGGCGTGCGGAGGCTTAGCGCGAACAAATCAATGATAGGCGTTGCGGAACAATCGGCGCTGGGTCGGAAATAACTGTACGTTCCATCGGTGCGAAGCCGCGCCCCAGATGCCCTTTGGCATGAACAGCATGACCAGGATCGCGATCACGCCAAGAACAAGCAGATATAGACTGCCGTACTGAGACAGGTAGAAGATCAGGCCCCACAGGATCATCACGCCGACAACCGGCCCTTCGATCGTCCTCACCCCACCGATGATGACGACGAATAGCACATACGCCGTCCAGTCGGTCACGCTAAAGGCGGCGTCGGGGGAAATCCGAGCCTTTTGCAAATACGCCAGCGCGCCGATCGCGCCGGTCATACCGGCAACGGCAACCCACAACGCAAAGCGGATCCGGTCGGTGCGGACGCCGACGCTACCGGCGGCGCGGTCGTTGTCGCGACTCGCCGCGAGCGCAAGCCCATGGCGCGATTTTACGAACCGATAGATCGCCAGCATAACGACGACCACGATTGCGAGCGCGATCCAGTACAACACGATATCGCGCGCGATCGCGGGGCGCACGCCGAACAGGTTCTGCACGCTTTTGAGGCCGGGCAGGCTGGAATAGACCGAACTCTGAAGCGACATGCCGGTGCCACCGCCGAGCGATTTGAATTGTGCGCAGACAAGCCGCAGTGATTCCGCCGCGACCCAGCTACCTATCGCGAAATACGGGCCTTCGAGCCGGAACAGCAGCGGGCCGATCAGCGCCGCGATGATCGCCGTGGCCACTGCTGCGATCGCGATGGAAGAGACCGGATCGAGACTGCCAAGGCCGATTGCGGCGAACAGAACGTAAGCGCCAAGCCCGACGAACGCCTGCTGTCCGACCGACACCAGACCGCCCCATCCCGCCAGCACGTTCCAAAGTTGCGCCAGCGTCAGGATGGTGAACACGAAAAACAGATCCTGCAGCAGCGTCCGCGGCGCGATGGCCGGGAGCAGGATCAAGCCCGCGAGCGCCGCGAGGCCGGCGATGCGAGCTACGCGCGAGAGCCGGGTCTCTGAGGTTGCGCGCCAGACGGTATTCGCCGGCGCGGGATCGGCGACGAGTGGCAGGTGCTGTGGTCTATCGAGCATCATGGCCGGCTCCAGGGAACAGGCCACGCGGCTTGATCATCAGCACGGCGAGAAAGGCGAGGTGACCGGCAAGAATCTGCCACTCCGGATTGATCCGCGCGCCGATCGTCTGCGCGATGCCGACAACCATACCGCCCGCGAGCGTGCCCCACAGGCTTCCCAGCCCGCCGATGATCACCGCCTCGAAGGCGTAGAGCAGTCGCGCCGGACCGATCGAGGGATCGAAATTGGCGCGGACCCCGAGCGAGACCGCGGCGACGACCGACACCGCGAGCGAAATACCCACCGCGATCGCAAAGATCCGCCGTTGATTGATTCCCATCAGCTGCGCGATCTCGGGATTGTCGGCGGTTGCGCGGAACGCCCGCCCGATCGAGGTTTTGTAGAACAGGAGCTGCAGCAGCGCGATCACAATCACAGCGGCGACCAGCGTGGTCAGTGGCGCAAGGCCGACCTTCAGCGCCGGTGCGAGCGATACCGACCCGGTTTCGAACGCGCCGGCCTGAAGCCGCCGGCTGTCGGCACCGAACGTCAAGAGCAGCGCGTTCTGCACGATCACCGACAGGCCGAACGTCACCAGCAGCGGTGGCATGATTTCGTCGCCAAGGACGCGCTCGAGAACGAAACGTTGCAGCAAATAACCGAGAACGAACATCGCGGCGATGGCAAGCGCTGTCGCGACACCGAGCGGCAGGCCGGCCATGCTGGACGTGAACAGGACGAAATAGGCGGCAAGCACGATCAGATCGCCGTGCGCAAGATTGACGAGCCGCATGATACCGAACACGAGCGAAAGCCCCAGCGCAAACAGCGCGTAGACCCCGCCGAGCAGGATTCCCTGTGTCGCAACATCGAGCCAGTCCATCATCGAGCTTCCAACGGGTCAGGTTCCAAAATACGCGGCGGTGATCGTGTCGCTGTCGGCCTCCGACGGCGTGCCCGATAGCCGGATCCGTCCCTCCTGAAGGCAATAGAAGCGGTCCGCGCTTTTCAACGCGCGCACGATGTCCTGCTCGACGACGACCACCGCGGTGCCACCGTCGCGGATGCGTGCCAGCATGCGGTAGATATCCTCAACCACGATCGGCGCGAGCCCGAGGCTGATCTCATCGCACAATAAGAGCGTCGGATTGGACATCAGCGCGCGACCGATCGCGACCATCTGCTGCTGTCCGCCGGACAGCACCGTCACGCGGCTGTCGCGGCGCTCGCGCAGAACCGGAAACGCGTCGTAGACCGATGTCAGATCCCACGGCGCCGATCGCAAGCCGCAGTAAGCGCCGACCAGAAGATTCTCCTCCACCGTCAGCGACGGAAACAGTTGCCGCCCCTCCGGAACCAGCGCGATGCCGAGCCTCACCACTTCGGCGGCGGGACGATCGCCGATCGCTTCGTCGCCCCATCGCAACGCGTCGTGCCGGTTGTCGATCAACCCGGCGATGGATTTCAGCAAAGTCGATTTGCCCGCTCCGTTGGCACCGATCACGGCGACGATCTCGCCGCGCGCGATTTGGAAATTCACGCCGAACAGCGCCTGGAAATCGCCGTAGAAGGCATCGAGGGCGGATGCCCTGAGCAGGATCGTCATGCAGGCACCCCCATGTAGATCGCCTGCACCTCCTTCGAACGCATGACGTCGGCGGGCGCGCCTTGCGTCGCGATCTTCCCGAAATCCAGCGCGATCAGCCCGTCCACCACGGCCAGCAATGCGTGGACGACGTGCTCGATCCAGATGATGGCGACGCCGCCCTTTCGTATCTCCCGGATGGTCTCGACGAGCAGATGACATTCCGCGTCCGTCAGGCCGCCGGCGATTTCGTCGAGCAACAGGATGCGCGGACGGGTCGCGAGCGCCCGCGCCAATTCCAATCGCTTGCGATCGAGGAGCGGCAGGCTGCCGGCAAGGACGTTTGCCTTTGTCTCGAGGCCGGTGAGCGACAGAATTTCGCCGCAGAGCTGAACCGCTTCCGCCTCGGACACCTGCGCGCCGAACAGCGCGGCGACCGATAGATTTTCGAATACTGTGAGATGGGTAAACGGGAGCGGGATCTGGAACGAGCGTCCGAGGCCGGCACGGCAGCGCGCCTCCGGCGGCATCTGCGTGATGTCCTCACCCTCCAGGATGATGCGGCCCCGGTCGGGCCGCAGCATGCCCGTGATCAGGTTGAACAGCGTCGATTTCCCTGCGCCGTTTGGCCCGATCACGCCGAGGGCTTCGCCACGCGACAAGGTGAGATCGATGTCGCTGGCGACGACGATCGCACCGAACGCTTTGGAGATGCCCTTGAGTTCAAGCATGCTGCGGTTCGCCATCATCGGGATTGGTCCAGGGCCATATGCTTCGACGGATCCTAGCTCAGCGCCTGCATCTGGCCGCCGAGTGGAATCTGCGGCGCCTGTCCGTTCTCCGTGATCACCATCTCGTACCTGTCGCCGTTGAGCCGCCACTGCCCGCCGACCAGAGGCGTTTTCGCGATGTTCCTGGCAGCGAACGGCGGCACCTTGTTCGAGCCGAACGCGATCGGGCCAACGATGGTGTCGAGCTTCGTCGCACCGATGGCTTTCGCGACGGCGGCGCCGTCCGCCGGATCGCCGGACCGCTTTAGCGCATCGATTGCGACCTCGAACAGCGAGTGCACGAAACCGATTGGTTGCGTCCATTGCTTTCCGGAGGCCTGCTCGTAGCCTTTGGCGAGATCGGCGGCGGAGATGCCGGTGAGGCTCGATTTGTATGGATGGCTCGGCGTCCACCACACTTCGGTGGAGATGTTGTGGCCGTTCTTGCCCAGCGCCTGCACCGTGGTCGGAAACAGCAGCGCCTTCGCCACCGATACCAGTTTCGGCTTGTATCCCTTCTGCTGCGCCTGATTCCAGAACGTCGTGAAGTCGGGCGGAATCACCACGCCGGTGACGATCTCGGCGTCGGTGCTGCGGAAGGCGGCGATCTGCGCGCTGAAGTCGTCCGTGAGGTTCTGGAAGCGGCCGGTGTCGGTCAGCTTGTATCCCTTCTCGCTTAAGACCGGCGGGAAACCGACGACCTTGTCACCCCAGGCGTTGCCGTCCCCATCGTTGGGAAACAGCGCGCCGACGGACTTGTTGCTCGCGACCTGGCTCCACATGCCGGTGAACACGCCTATGACGTCCTCCAAGCCCCAGAAGTAATGGAACGTGCTTTCGAACGGTTTCCAGCTTTTCGGATCGGCGGGATTGGCTTGGCGCGCGATGAAATTGGTCTGCCATGGCGCCACCGACGAGATGCAGGGAATCTGCTCCAGCTCGCACTGGGTCGCCACCGGATTGTTGGTCTCCGGCGTCGCGCCGACGAGGATGAGACCGACGTTGTCGCGGGTGATCAGCTCCTTGGCGACTTCGGCGGCACGGTTCGGATTGGATTGGCTGTCCTTTTCGATCACCTCGACCTGGTACGTCTGCGATCCGAGCTTGAGACCGTTTTTGGTCGTTGTCCTGAACTGGCCGAGAATAAAATCGTCAGCTTCGGCAAATGCGGCCAACGGACCGCTCTTTGGCGACACATAACCGATCTTGATGATTTTCGCGGCGAATACCGCCGGGCTGAACAGCGACGCCGCCCCAAGTCCGGCAATTGCGCCGGCGGTGCCCCGCAGAACCTGACGGCGATTGAACCTTCCAAGTGTCGGCTTCATTTTTCCCTCCGTTTGGTTGTTGGCTGGACGAAGCCCTTTACTCGGCTGCCGCGGCGACGCCCACGCGCGTGGATTGGGGCGTGCGGCCGAGCAGCCGGCCGAAGACCTCGACGAGCGTCGAGGACGCGTCGGCGGCGACATTCCTGGCGCGCCAGGCGATGAAGTTGTCGGGACGAACCAATACGCAGCCGTCTTCCTCGACTTCGCTCTGAAAGTACCAGTCCGCGTAGATGTCGAGCGCATCGCATCCGGCGGGGCCGATCGTGACGACGGAGACGGCAACGCCATATTCCGCTTCGACGGCGGCGGCAGCCGTCTTCCAGGCGTCGCCGCCGAGCCCGGTTAGCAAAGTGAAGCGACCTTTGCCGGCGAGATCGAGCGTCGACTTGCGAACCCCGCGATGCTCGACCCAGACATGGGGCAGATGCGCGCCCGGCCAGGTCGTTGCCTGGTAGTAGAGTTCGTGGTCCCGGCGGAACGCGGGCTCCGGCGTGCCGTCGGAAACCACGGCGGAGGAGGCGTAGCGCTGGTTCAGTTCGACGCCGTGGCAGTTGAACTCGTAGCTCTTGTTTGCGATCGCCTCATAGAGCTTCCTGCGTCGCGCCTTGCCTTCAGGGGTTGCGGCCTTGCGGGCCTCGATGCTCCTCAGCGCTTCCGCCGGATCGGATGACGACAAAAGCCCGACCGCCTCGAAGATCGGCGGAAATTCCGTGATGCTCTTGTTGGCGCGGGTGACGACCTGCTTACCGATCGGCTGCCGCTCCGTTGAATAGCTGTCGAGCAGCGACGGCGAAGCCTTGCCTTCGAGCACGTATTTCAGCTTCCAGCAGAGATTGTAGGCGTCCTGGATCGACGTGTTGGAGCCGAGCCCGTTGGTCGGCGGGTGCCGGTGCACCGCGTCGCCCATGCAGAACACGCGGCCCGACGTATAGCGTCCGGCATACATCTCGTTCACCGTCCAGGTCGAGGTCGAACGGACCTTGACCTCCAACGTCTCGTCGCCGACCAGATTGCGCACGATCGACACGGCCTCGTCATTGGACAGTTTGCGTTCGCCCTGCTCGATGTCGTAGCCCCAGATGATCAGCCACTCGTTCCAGGGCCGGACCATCCGGACGAGGCCGGCGCCGATGCCGCCGATCTGCGCACCGGGCTGTAGAATCCAGTAGAGAACGCTCGGCCGGTGGGCGACATATTTGGTCAGGTCGGCGTTGACGATGATGTTCATGCTGCCGGCGCGGCCCATCTTGCCTTCCATTGGAAGTCCTATCACCTCGGCGACGCGGCTGCGCCCGCCGTCGGCGCCGATCAGGTACTTGGCGCGGATGCGATAGACCTCGTCGGAGATGCGGTCCTTGACGATAGCGGTGACGCCGTCATCGTCCTGCTCGAGATCTGTGAACTCCGTATTGAAGCGCAGCGTGGTGCCGCGCCGCCCGGCGGCCTCGATCAGGATCGGCTCGAGCAGATTTTGCGGCAGGTCGCAAATGCTGGTCGGGCTCGCGAGTTCGTAGTCGCCCCTACGGGCGGGATGGTTGCCCCACGAATACAGGCGCCCCAGTTCTTCGCCCGCGATGCTTTCGCAGAACACGTTGTTCGCCATCAGCCGCTGCGGGATCGCCTGCGCGACGGCGGCGTCTTCGAGATCGAGGTCGCGCAGCACCTCCATGGCTCGCTGGTTGGTGATGTGCGCACGGGGGGTGTCTGCAAGCCAGCCGTATTTCGTAATCAACATGTGGCGCACGCCGTAGAGGCCGAGCAGTGCGGCGGAGGTCGCGCCCGCAGGGCCGCTTCCCACCACGAGGACATCCGTTTCAAGCTGGGCAACCATGGTTTCCTCCGGGTTCTACAGGTTTTCGGATCGGTTCATTCCGCGGCCACCGCCATCAGCGGCTGCGGGACATGGCCGCTGCCCCGCCTCACGCGAAACTCGTAGCTCATCGCGTACCAGGGCTCGGACGCGCGGCTCCCGTCCGGCATTATCGGATCGTCATGACGTTCGACCTTGGATACGAGCTCGTCCTTGACGCCGAAGACGGCGTCGGAGTTCAAATACTCGTCGCCCTCGACGAACACGTGGGTGATCAACGGCTCGAATCCGGGGGCGTTGACGAGAAAATGTACATGGGCCGGCCGCATCGGATGACGGTTGGTCGCCGCGAGCAGTTGCCCGACGGGACCATCGGTCGGGATGGGATAGCTGCAGGGCAGGATGGTGCGGAACGAGAACTGGCCGTCGGAGTCGGTAATGAAGCGGGCTCTGAGCGAGGCGCCCTGCGTCTCATAGGACGGCTTCTGGGAATCGTAGAATCCCTCGTCGTCGGCGTGCCAAACGTCGACCGGCACGTTCGCAAGCGGCTCGTTGAGGCTCGTCACGCGCGCGTTGACGAACATCGGTTTGCCAGGAATCCCGACCGAGATGTCGATACCGTGCGGCATCGGCTTGTGCTCGCCGACATAGAACGGGCCCAGCACCGTCGTCTCGGTCGCGTCGTCACGCGAGCGGTGGTTGACCGCGTCGACCAGCATGGAGACGCCGAGCACGTCCGACAGCAGGATGAATTCCTGGCGGGTGGCGGTACACTTCTGTCCGGTGCGCGTCAAGAAATCGATCGCGAAATCCCATTCCTCGAACGTCAGATTGGTCTTTCGAACGAACTCGTGCAAAGAGAGCACGAGTTCGGTGATAAGCGTCTTCCGGCGCGGATCCGGCGTGTTCGCAAAGCTCTCCAGAACCTGCTCGGTGAGAGTGCGATCGTTGAACTGCGACATTTCAAGTCTCCTACCGAATGTTGAAATCTCAACTCAGGACAAGGGGGCTTCGCCGCGCCAGGCGCGGGCGAGCAGCTCACGCAGCGCGGCACGGTCGAGGCTGCGGCGGTTGGCATAGGCGTTGCGGGTCGCGAGCTCGGCCGCGAGATCGATTCCGTCTTCCGGCATGCCGATGTCCGCGAGCGCGACAGGAACATTCAACCGGCGCTGCAGGGCGAAAAGTCCGAGCGCTGCGTCCGGCGTGCCGAGCGCCCGCGCGATCCGGCGCATGGCCTGCGGCGCGGCTTCCGCATTGTAAGCGGCGACATGCGGCAGCACGATCGCATGAGTTTCTGCATGTGGCAGATCGAACGAGCCGCCGAGCACGTGGCAGAGCTTGTGATGCAAAGACATGCTGACCGTGCCGAGGCACGTTCCGCACAACCAGGCGCCGAGCAGCGCGTCGCGCCGCGCGTCGCGGTCGGATGGCGTCGCGACGATGCGGGGCAGTGCCCGGCCAAGTGCCGCGATGCCTTCCTCCGCCATCAGCGAGACGATCGGGTTGGCTTCCGGCGCGTACAGCGCCTCGACGCCGTGGGCCATTGCATTCAGTCCGCTCGTCGCCGAGATCGGGGCGGGCAGGCCGATCGTCAGATCGACGTCGTAGATCACGGTGTCGGGCAGGATGTGATGCGAACGCTGCGTTGTCTTGATGCCATCGCGGGTCTCGCCCAGGATCGGCGTCATCTCCGATCCGGCGTAGGTGGTGGGCAGAACCAGCTGGGGGAGCCCGCTGCGCAGCGACAGCGCCTTGGCAAGCCCGATCGCTGATCCGCCGCCGAGCGCAATGAGGCCGTCGATGTCCTTGGCTTCGATCACGCGCATCGCACGTTCGGTCACGGCAACGGGCGTATGCATGACTGCTTCCGGAAATTCCGCCGCGAGCCGATGCTCCAAAACGCGGCCGAGCCTGCTTCCGTCGGCATGCTGCTGGGCCGTCGTCAGGACCAGCGCCCGTTTGATGCCGAGCCGGTCCGCCTCGTCAGCCGCGCACGCCAGGGTACCTTCACCGAAGACCACGCGGTAGGGCAGAGCCTCGTAGGTAAACGCGGCTTGTGGCGCCGTCGAATTCGGCGTGCGATCGAGTGGTCCGATCGGTTCGTTGGCGAGAAGGCTCAACGGTTCCTCTCCCTGTCGCGGGACCGTTCAACGTGGTCCACCGTTATTTTCGGGAGGCTAGTCGCTGCGCGCGACCACGGCCTGCACGAAATCGGCAAGGTTCTGCACGAAATCGAAAAAAGTAGCGGTGGGATTCTAGTTGCTGCCGCGCCGGTAGCGGCCCGGCGCGACGCCGGTAAAGCGCCGGAACATCCGGCTCAAGTGCTCTTGATGGGAGAATCCGCAGCGCAACGCGACCTCCGCGAGGCTGCAGGTCTCGTCGGACAACAAAATCTTGGCCCGATCGACGCGGAGATTCAGGAGATATTGATAGGGCGAGACGCCGACGGCGCTCTTGAACATCCGCAGGAAATAATCCGGGCTGACGCCGCAGGCGCCGGCCATCGCATTGAGCCTGATATCGGAGTCGATGTTCTGATCGATGAATTCGCGAACGCGACGAAGCTGACGTTCCGTGAGGCGGTAGTCGCGGCGGGCTGGCCCCGCAGACGGCTTCTTGAAATTGATGTCGATGAAACGGTTAGCCAGCGCCTGGGCGATCGGATCGACCGACAGCGACGGCGCGGATTCCGCGACGATCTCGCCGACCGCGCCGGCCAGATGCTCCAGCACGGGATCACGCTCGCCAAAGATCGGCGCAAGGCCGGCCGCGGCGGCCGGCGAGCCGCTTTCGGCTTCGAAGAGGTGCGCGCGCAAGTAAATATGGGTCGTTTCGAGCGGACCGCGTAAATGCACGTTGCATTCGTGACCCGCCGGCAGGAAGAAAATGCCGCCCTTGGGAATATGTCGGGAAACCGACCGGCCGCCCATGTTGAAGGCAACGTCAACCGGGCCACCCCGATGCAGGACCATGAGGCAGTCAGATAGCGCATGAAAGCGCCCCTCGAACGGCTGCTCCCGCTGCGTCGAGGCAAATGCGGACGTCCAGCCGAGTCCTTCGCTGGATGCACCGACCCTCGCGCCGAACTGTTGCAGAATGCCGTGCGTTTCGCCCGTCCCGAAGACCGTTCTGGCTTGAAGCATGGCTCTGTCCGACCGTGATGAAGAGCAAACGGTAGGTGCGAAGTGAACTCCAAAGCCGGGTTCAATTCAATCACTGCTTGGGCTTGGATAAGGGTTGTTGCGCCGCAACACCGGTCCTTAGTTCGGCGCGGTCAACAGGCTCCTTCGCTTCTCGCTCCAAGCTTCGAGTTCCGCCGCCACCGCCGCGGAATCGAAGTTCTCCAGCGTCCGCTCGAGGCCGTCGTGCTCCGCCTCGAACGACGATCCATCCCACGATGCGGCCGGCATCTGGCGGCGCACGTGCCTCAGCTCCGCGAGGGCCCTCGCCAGCGCGGGCATGCTCTCCGGAAACACGATCCCGTTGCTGCACCCGATGCAGCGCTGCACCCGGCAGAGCGAACCTTCCGGATGCCCTGGCGCGATCCGCTTCGGGGGGAGATCGGGGATCCAGACAGTCCATTCCGAGCCGCGTGCTCTGGTCGGCGAGCCGCTTCTCCTGTTCCGGGGTGACCGCACCGTTCTCGGCGAGGAGGCGTAGCCGCACGGGATCGACCGGCCGGCCGGCCTCGATCTCGGAGAAGAGGGCGTGATGCAGCTTCGAAACCTGCTTCTCGCTGTAACGGCGGTAGCGCGTCGCGCGAAGGTAATGCTTCAGAGTCCGGATGGAGGCGTGCTGGCTCGCGAGCCGCGCCATCAGCACATTGTAGCCCGACTGCACATAGGCATAACCGATCCAGACATCCCGAGCATCGGACGCGCAAAACTTCGCCAGACGCGGATATCGCGCGTCTAGTCCGTGGCGCACGATCGTGGCGCGGGCGAAAGCGTTCAGCGGCGTCGGGTCGGTCCCGGCGATGATGGCCGAGCGCCATTGGGACCATGCCGATGATCATCGCCATTGAACAAAGATGCGCCTGTCTCTCGCCAGGTTCAGCGATCCGGCGTCATAAATTCGCGCGCCATACTGGGCGGACTTCATCGTCAATACGTTCGGATTTAGATTTTCGGTACACACAGCCCTCAGTGGCGAGCTTCCTTCGCGTCCATCTGCCGTCGGGTCAAGTTGTCACCCTGAAGGATCCCGGAAACCTCACTCGCGAGGTCTCGCTACCCACCATTCAGCGTCGTTTTCAGGGATCGCACCCCCCCCGTTTGAGGAAGAGCTGCCCGAGCAGTCATCGATGACGGAGATCCGTCGCTATCTTCGCGGCCAGTCGCGGACGACGACGCCCAAACATACATTCGCCCAGCGCGGGTCGCCATGTTCGATCCCGCATGAGGATGCGGTGCACTGTCTGGATTGGCATCGGCGCGTGAACACAGCACACTTGCATGGTTTCAAGGACGACTTTCCTTCCTACGTGGTATCCGCCTTCCTTTGTCTGCCGCGCATTCGCCTTCTAGTGCACAGGGCGGAACCGGTGGTCCGGTGGCGCGCATGTCTTGTCGTGGGCCATTCAATGAGCTGGCAATCATTTGACCGAGGCTCTTGAAATCAAGCTCTCGCGGCGAGGTTCGTCGCCAGACCAGCCCCACAATGCGGCTTGGCTGTGGTTCGGCAAACCGCAACAGCTTGACGCGATCGTCGCGCAACTCGACGTCGATCGCGACTTCCGGCACCAGCGTGACGCCGTAGCCGCATGCCACCATCTGCATGATAGTCGCGAGACTGGTGGCACCGAGGCTGGCGTTCACGCGGCTCCGCGCCTGCGTGCAATAGTCCAGTGCCTGATCTCGCAAGCAATGGCCTTCTTCGAGCAGGATGAGCTTGCGCTCTTCCACATCACTCGGTGTGACGCGGGCATTTTCGGGCAGCGGATCGTCTGCCGGCACTGCCAGCAGAAAGCGATCGGTCAGGACATGCAGCGACACCAGTTCGGGATTGTCGACCGGGAGAGCCATCAGCAATACGTCAAGCGCGCCTCGTGTCAATTCGCCGAGCAATACCTTAGTTTGCGTTTCCACGAGATCCAGTCGCAAAGCTGGATGCTCGCGCTGCAGCCGCGGCAGAACGTACGGCAACAAATACGGAGCCAGCGTCGGAATGACGCCAAGGCGCAAGCTGCCGCTCAGCAACTTGTTGCGATGTTGTGCCAGGTCGATCAGATCGCGCGTTGCGCTAAGAATAGCGCCGGCGCGTTGGGCGATTTCCACCCCGGCCTCGGTGAGGATCAGCGCGCCGGGGCGCCGTTCGAACAATTCGGTGCCGAGAAATTCCTCAAGCTCGCGAATCTGCATCGACAGGGCCGGTTGACTGACGGCGCATTCTTCTGCCGCGCGTCCGAAGTGCTGGCATCGCGCTAGGGCGTCGAAATATCGAAGCTGCCGTATCGTCAACATAGGCGAAACACTAATGCTGTAGCGATCTCTAAAGCAAATGGATTGCACGTTTGGTGTGCCCCGCGCGCTCGGTGGCGACCGAGCGGGCAATGATGCGGCGCAGCACGCGAGAGGATCGGGAGGGGTTGGCTCGTAACATGGTACCAACCAGGATCTCATTGGTTTGATGCGAACGCGCGGGCCCGAAGCGGCAACGCGAGCGTGGGCCAGACGTCGACAAGGGCGGCGCAGAGTTGATCGATCAAGGCTTCACCGTGCAGGGGCGTCGCGGTGATTCGAAGATGTTCGGTTCCCTTCGGCACGGTCGGATAGTTGATTGGCTGGATGTAGATGCCGTGTCGTTCAAGCAGCAGATCGCTCGCCGCCTTGCTCATTTGCGGATCCATCTATATGGAACGCAAGGTCGCCAAATTGACTGATGCCGCGCATCCTCCGGCGTCTCGCTCTCGCGGCGGGACGCGACAGGTTTTTTTAATATCCATCATTTCCGCACGGGATGCTCATCAGTTTTGCTTAATGCTACGAAAAGCAATTCTGATTTCTGGCCGTTCTGGAAGTGTGATCTCGTGTGCCCGCTTTCAAAATGGAGGTTCAAATGGCCTGGAAGGTTCCAAAGATTGTCGAAGTGTCGGTGGGCATGGAAATCAACATGTACGCCTGCGCAGCGCGCAAGTAAGCCTCAGTGGGGTGACCTGCCCGGTTCAAGAAGCAATCTTTGCTTTCGAATTGAGGCAGGCGCCTGAGGGGCCCAATATGCAAGCGGAAAGATTCTCGGACTTCTCGAAGAAGTTCTCGAGGGCGTTTTTCATGCCTCGCGACGGCGATCGATCCGTCTGCCCGGACCGTGCGGCTTGGCGGCGGTGCGACGCTCTCCTATGACCGTCTGGTCGTGACGGTCGGCTCGACGATCCGCGCCGGCGCGATCGAGCGCTATGACGAAGCAGCTATGCAAGTGATGCCGCATGCCTGGAAGGCGTGCGGGCAAACGCTGACGCTGCGGCGACAGTTGGAGAGCATGCCGGATGGCGGACTGTTCGTAATGGCTGCGCCGCCCGATCCGTTTCCATGCCCGCCCGCGCCATACGAACGGGTGTCCCTGATCGTCGCTTATTTCAAGCAATACAAGCCGCGGTCGAAGATCACGGTGCTCGACGCCAAGGATACGTTTGCGGGCAGGATTTATTCCAGGATGCCTATTGTGGGTTACACCGCGGGACCGTCCATTGCGAGTACCTGGGGTTTGAGACGATCGAGCTCTCCCCGTAGGTCGGCTACGGCGGAGCCAGACGCAAACGTAAGCGACCGCTCGCCGGCAGCTCGAAGGGCCTATGCACAAATGCCCTTGGCACCGGCGCCTAATCTAACGAGTGGACCCACTGCCGCTCCACCTGTCCCTGTCGGAAACCTAATTCGGCTGGCAAGTGAAGCCGAATCGCGCAATGTTTCTATCTTATGAGAGAAGCTTGCAGCCTGATCTGGTCGGCGCTGGTATTATTGTTCCGATCGCGGGGCTCGTTGGCAGCCGAGATCCTGGTCCTTCGACATCAGATTAACATACTGAGGCGGCATTCGCCCAAGAGGCAGACGTTCAGCGCCATGGACCGCTTGATCTTTGCCGGGCTGTATCGATTGGCGCCAACAGTCCTAAACGCTCTGGCGGTTTTGAAGCCAGATACCGTTATAAAGTGGCACCGCGCCGGGTTCAGATCGTACTGGCGCTGGAGGTCACGACGTCGTGGTGGCCGACCAAACTTATCGACAGAGATACGCAAGCTTATCCGCGAGATGAGCATCGCCAACCCGCTGTGGGGAGCGCCGCGGATCCACGGAGAGTTGCTTAAGCTCGGCATCGATATCGGCCAGACGAGCGTGGCCAAGTATATGGTGAAGAGACGAGGGCCACCGTCGCAACGCTGGAAGACGTTTCTTCATAACCATGCCGACGGCATCGCGGCGATGGATTTGTTCGTCGTGCCGACGATCTCGTTTCGCCTGCTCTGTGGATTGCTGATCATGGGGCACGGCCGACGACAAATTTTGTGGTTTGGCGTCACAGCTAACCCCACTGCAGAATGGATCGCAAATCAGGTCACGGAAGCATGCGGTTGGGAACAGGCTCCCCGCTACCTGATCCGTGACCGGGATGGGGCCTATGGTGAGGTCTTCATCCGAAGACTTCGATCAACGGGCATGCGTGACCGGCCGACATCGCCGCACTCCCCATGGCAAAACGGATATGCCGAACGGCTGATCGGTTCGATCCGACGGGAGTGTCTTGACCACGTTGTTGTGTTCGGCGAGCGACACCTCCGTCATGTACTGCTGTCGTACATGAAATATCACAACGAGATAAGGACGCATTTATCTTTGGAGAAGGATGCCGGTCTCGCGCGCCGTCAAACTGGCCGGGACCATTCTTTGCCGCCCGGCCCTGGGCGGGCTGCACCACCAATATGTTCGGATTTGATTTACGACAGGCACCATATACCTGGCTACGCTGGTCTGCCCAATTTCGATACCGAGCTTGAGCAACTCACCATGAATCCGTGGAGCTCCCCAGAGCGAATTGGCGATGCTCATCTCGCGGATCAGCTTTCGTATTTCGAGCGGCACCGTGGGCCGGCCACCGCGGCGTCTCGACTTCCAGCACCAATACAGCCGAAAACCCGCGCGATGCCAACGAACAATGGTGTCAGGCTTCACGATCGCCAGCGCATCGCAAATCTCTGGAAACAACCGATAGAGACCAACGAATACCAAGTGGTCGAAGACGCTGAACGAGAGTCTCTTAGGAGCAGTCCGCCGCAGAACGTTTATTTGCTGCCGCAATGTCCAAATCTCTGCCTCAAGCGCTGCCCGCGACCGAAATAGATCGACAACCGTACAACCAATGAGCCTGAAAAGATCCCTCATTGAACAACAGCATCGCCCGATTCTCGGTCAACCGCCAGCCAGATGAGGTTTCCGACAGGGACAGGCGGCGCACGAGGTTCGAAATAGTCTTTTTCTTCCGCAAAATCGTCAGATTTCAGCGTCAGTATGAGGTTGGCGACAGAACAGGATACGGTGGAAAAAAAAGCAAAAACAGACGCCGAGCTCGAAGAAATGATTCTTCAGAGGCTGTTGATCGGCGGAGTGTTCGTATCGGTCCGCAGAGATCCAATCCTCGGCTGGCGACCGACCGTCATAACTGCGCCGAAACATGCGAGAAATGCGCAGGAACTCGCCGACAAGATAGCCTCGGAGCTGCGAAAGAAATTCAAACTGAAGGAATGAGATCACGCGGCGTCCTCCGCAGCCGTGGCCGGCAACCATTCAAGCCGCTGCGGCGAGGCCGCCCGGGCTTAAAACGTACTCTTTGAGGATCGTGTCTGCAGCATCGACTTCGATGAGCGATACGTCATAGCTCCAGAGATCGGCCAGATGCTGAAGCACGCGCTTCGCATCCACCTCGTTCAATTGGGCTCCCTTTACGACGGTATGTCGCAATATCAAACGTCGATTTCCCGCAAGATCGACATCGACCACTTCGATGTTGGGGTCGATGAACCCGACGTCGTACTGCCGCGCCAGTTCGCGGCGAACGCGGCGGTAACCCCGCTCGTCGTGGATGGCGTCGACCCGGATGCCGGCAGTTTCCGCCGGATCATCATGCAGATGGAACAGGCGCAGCCGCCGCATCAGTCGCGGGCTGAGGAACTGGGTGATGAAGCTTTCGTCGCGGTAATTGGCCCAGACGCGGCGCAGTACGCCCATCGTATCGCCGCTTCCGGCAATCTCCCGAAACCATTCGCGATCTTCATCATCGGGGCTGGTAACGATGCGCTCAATATCCAGCATCATCGCAAATCCGAGCGCATACGGATTGAAGCCCGAGAAGCGGGGATCATCGAAGTCGGGCTGGAACACGACGTTGGTATGCGATTGCAGGAACTCGAGGAAATTGCCGTCGGAAATTTTTCCCTGCTCATGCAACCGGTTCATGATCCGATAGTGGACGTAAGTCGCGGTGCCTTCGTTCATCACCTTGGTCTGGCTCTGCGGGTAAAAATACTGCGCGATGTGCCGTACGATGCGCAGTATTTCGCGTTGCCAAGGCTGCAGGCGCGGCGCGGATTTTTCCAGGAAGTACAGGATATTTTCCTGCGGCAGCCCAAGCAGCGTACGGCGGCGCTCGACGCTCAGCACCGCGTTGCTCTTGGCCGGCCCGGTCGGAACGGTCCGCCACAGGTCGTTGAACACGCTTTCCTCGTGCAACCGGCGCTGAGCGGCCCGCTTCTCCTCGACGCGAAGATCGAGCTTCTTCTTGCCGGGGTAGCGGTCAATGCCGTGCGACATCAACGCGTGCGCGGCATCGAGCGTATGCTCGACCGCCTGCCGGCCATGGCGCTCCTCGCACTGCGCCACGTAGCCCTTAGCGAATTCGAGATAATCCAGGATGCCGTCAGCGTCCGTCCATTGCCTGAAGAGATAATTGTTCTTGAAGAAATGATTGTGGCCGAACGCCGCGTGCGCGATCACCAGCGTCTGCATGGTCGCGGTGTTTTCCTCCATCAAATAGGAAATGCACGGCGAGCTATTGATGACGACCTCATAGGCGAGCCCCGTCAGGCCTTTGCGGTAGGACGCCTCCTGAAAGGCGAAATGCTTGCCGAACGACCAATGCTTGTAGAACAGCGGCATGCCGACCGACGAATAAGCATCCAGTATCTGCTCGGCGGTGATGACTTCGATCTGATTGGGATAGACATCGAGCCCCAGTTCGGATCGCGCGATCTCGTCGCAGGCATCGTGAATGCGCTGCAAGGTCGGGAAATCCCAATCCGCTCCCTGAAACAGTCGGTCGGCTGTGGCGGTCATGGCGCGGCCCTCTCACGTTTTCCGCGGCGCTGGAAGAGATCGTGAAACACCGGGAATATCTCGCTGCGTTCACTGACCTTGCGCATCGATAACGGCGCCCCCTCGGCGCGCAGGCGCTTGTAAAGCGTCCAAAGCGAGGAGTCCGGCATATCGAACGTGTAGTTGGCGGCCTCGCCGACTTCCAGATAGGCGAAGAACTGACAGACCGGCAGGATCATGTCGGTTAGGAGCTGCCCGGTGACGGCGCTGTCGGAGCTTATATTGTCCCCGTCGGAGGCCTCGGCCGCGTAGATGTTCCAGTCCGCCGGACGAAACCGCGACCTGATGATATCGTGCATCGCCTGCAGCGCACTTGACACCAGCGTCCCGCCCGATGCTGGCCCGTGAAAGAACGTCTCCTCGTCGACCTCTTCGGCCCGGTCAGTATGACGGATGAAGACGATCTCGACGTGGCGATAGCGCCGCTTCAGAAACACGTAGAGCAGCATATAGAAGCGCTTGGCCAGATTCTTCATGTGCTCGGACATGGAGCCGGACACGTCCATTAGGCAAAACATGACGGCTTGGGCGACCGGCTTCGGCGTGGCTTCAAAGCGGCGGTACCTGATATCGATGGGATCGATGAATGGAATCCGGCGGGCCTTCGCCTTCAGGGCTTCGATCTCCGCCATCAACTCGGCGCGCCGTGCTTCGTCGCAGTCTGCCGCTGCCGCCTCCGCCTCAAGCTCCGCGATCGCTTCGGGCCGCGGCCGCCGCAGCGCCACCCGCCGCGCCAGCGCGCGGCTCACGGTGCGGCTGATCGAAATATTCGCGGGCGAGCCCGACGTGGCGTAGCCGGCCCGGTGAATTCCCTCGCTCTCTGCCTCCGCGAGTTTGCGCTTGGCGAGGTCCGGCAGCTCCAGGTCATCGAGGAACAGGTCGACGAACTCGTCGCGGCTCAGAACGAAGCGGAACGCGTCTTCGCTGTCACCTTCGCCCGGGCCGGTCCCTTTGCCGCCGCGCTGGCTCGGCCGCGGAAGCATATCGCCCTCGACAAACTTCTTGTTACCTGGCCACACCATGTCGCGGGTGCCGCCCTCGCGCCGGAAGCGCGGCTCATCCATGCCATCGAGTGGTATGCTGACCTCGCCCCCTTCCAGAACATCCTTGATGTCCCGGTCTTGCGAGGATTTCTTGACGGCCCCCTGAACCAGTGCCTTGGCACGCCGCAAGAACCGCTGGCGATTCTCGAGGCTCTTGCTGCCCGGATTCAGGCGCCGGTCGACGATATGAATGGCCACTTTCGCATCCGCCTCAACCGGCTTGTTTTACGCGCATATACCACTCGACGAGCCGACGGACCTGGCGCTCGGTGTAACCGCGTTCGGCCATCCGCGCGACGAACTCGCCGTGCTTCTTTTCGGTCTCGCCGTCCTTCTTCGAACCGAACGAGATCACCGGAAGCAGGTCTTCGACCTGCGAAAAGATCCGCTTCTCGATCACATCGCGGACCTTCTCGTAGCTGGTCCAGCTCGGATTCTTGCCGCCATTGTGGGCCCGCGATCGCAGCGAGAACTTGACGACCTCGTTGCGGAAATCCTTCGGGTTGGCGATGCCGGCGGGCTTCTCGATCTTGGTCAGCTCCTGGTTCAGAAGCTCGCGATTGAGCAACTGGCCGGTATCGGGATCCTTGAAGTCCTGATCCTCGATCCAGGCGTCAGCGTAGTCGAGGTAGCGGTCGAAGAGGTTCTGGCCGTAATCCGAATAGGATTCGAGATAGGCCTTCTGGATCTCGTTGCCGACGAACTCGGCATAGCGCGGAGCAAGCTCTGCCTTGATGAATTCGAGGTAACGCTTCTCGGCTTCTTCGGGAAGCTGCTCGCGACGGATTGCCTGTTCCAGAGCGTACATCAGATGGACGGCATCGGCGCCAAGCTCGGCAGTGTCGTGGTTGAACGTCGCGGCGAGAATCTTGAACGCAAAGCGCGTCGAGACACCGTCCATGCCTTCGTCCACGCCCGCAACGTCCTTGTATTCCTGGACGCTGCGGGCTTTTGGATCGGTCTCCTTTAGGCTTTCGCCGTCATAGACCCTCATCTTGGCAAACAGCGTCGAGTTCTCGTGCTTGCGCAGGCGTGACATGACGGAGAAGCGCGCCAGCGTCTCGAGCGTCGCCGGCGCACAGGGCGCGGAAGCAAGCTCGGACCCCTGGATCAGCTTCTCATAGATCCTCTGTTCCTCGGTCACTCGCAGACAGTAGGGAACCTTGATGACGCAGATGCGGTCAATGAAGGCTTCGTTGTTCTTGTTGGTCTTGAAGCTCCGCCATTCCGACTCGTTCGAATGCGCCAGAATGATGCCTGTATAGGGAATCGCGCCGATATTTTCGGTGCCGATATAGTTGCCTTCCTGCGTCGCCGTCAGCAGCGGATGCAGCATCTTGATCGGCGCCTTGAACATTTCGACGAATTCGAGCACGCCCTGGTTGGCTCGATTAAGGCCGCCCGAATAGCTGTAGGCGTCAGGATCGTTCTGGGCGAAGGTCTCCAGCTTGCGGATATCGACTTTGCCGACCAGCGAGGAAATGTCCTGATTGTTTTCGTCGCCGGGCTCCGTCTTTGCGATTGCGATCTGGCGCAGCCGCGACGGCTGAATCCTGGCGACGCGGAATTGAGAGATATCGCCCCCAAACGCTTCAAGCCGCTTGTAGCACCAGGGGCTCATAAGCCCGTTCAGACGCCGGCTCGGAATGCCGTATTTCTCTTCGATTATCGGCCCCAGCGATTCCGGATCGAACAGGCCGAGGGGGCTCTCGAAGATCGGGCTGATCTCGTCCCCGGCCTTCAACACATAGATGGGATGGACCTCCATCAGGGACTTGATTCGCTCGGCAAGCGACGACTTGCCGCCGCCAACAGGTCCCAACAGGTACAGTATCTGCTTGCGCTCCTCCAGACCCTGGGCGGCGTGCCGAAAGAAGCCAACGATGCGCTCGATCGTGTCTTCCATGCCGTGGAACCCCGCGAAGGCCGGATAGGCGCGTATCGTCCGGTTCAAAAAAATACGGCCAAGGCGGGAGTCCTTGGCCGTATCAATCATCTGAGGCTCACCGATCGCTGCTAACAATCGTTCGGCGGCATTGGCATATCGCATCGGATCGCCTCGACACGACTCCAGATACTCGGCCATCGACATGTCGATTTCACTTCTGGCCTCGAAAGATCTGGCAAAAGCATTGAACAGAGAATCGTTGTACATGATTCATCTCCTCATGTGGTTAGCAGCGTCGCTGCAACGCTCGACAAGGCACCCTGCGCACCTCGTCACGAATCAGAATCTGCATGTCCGTCGATTAAACACGCGGCAGACTTCGCCGCGCAATCCACAACGCGGGCACTGACTGATTCATAAGGAGGCAGATCGCTGAATAATTGGGCGACGAGGGCTTTCCATCGCCGAATACGATACGGATTTCTGAAGATGTAACCACTTCGCAACGATCGACCTAAGCCCTCGAGCGCGGCCGCCGGAGTTGACGACCCGCCCGCCGCTTGTGCTGTGTTCCGTAGAAACACGGAGCGTGCAGCTCAACGAAAGACCACGAAAGACCTTGCTATATCAAACCCCAGCAGAGAAGTTCGCGGAATGTGTTGCAGCGACCGGTTGAACCCGCCGCCAAAAGCGGCCGTTCGCGAGGCACGTTGCAAATCCTTCACTCATAGACCAGCAGCTCCCTGCGTCTCACCTACTTAATCATACCAATCCTTGCGGTCGCGCGGGACCGGTTCAAATTTGCCGCGCGCGTAGCCATTCGAAACGGCGGGCTGTAGTTCGGCCACATGCGCTTCCAAAAATTCATTCGCGACGATCAACGCTTTCACAGCATCGCGCGCGTTTCCGCTTCTTTCTTACAAGAATCCTTTCTTTTCCACTACCGCGCCGTCGGCCAGGCTCAAACGCCGATCTCGCCGCGCGAGTGCGGCCTCCATCACAGCAAGAAGTTTGCTCGGTTCGGTGATGACGCTGCCATGGGCAGGGCAGATCATCCGCGTTTCGTACTTCCACAACATTTCGGCCAAATCGGTCACGATAGCAGTAATATCTGCATACCTTGACCAGTAGAGCGCAAGGTCGAGGACCAAGTGAGCTTCCGCGGGTGTCGGCGGCTTAGGCAATTCATGGCTGAGCAGGACGCATTCTGCCGAGTCGTAATGCGAGAACGCGAATCCGTCGGAGACGAAGACGTGCATGCCGGCACGCTCGCGATCCGCAGCGGCAACCCGCACGACACCGAACCGTGGGAGTGGCGCTGCGGCTTCTATCCCGGATCCCACCCAGGCGAATGCCGCAGCGGCAACGCGGAGCCGCCTGGCCGATGTTCCTGCCTAACCGCACGGAGGCCGACTTCCAAGCATGGCGCGACCAGCGCGATTGGACCGAGAGAAAATACGCGCTGTGGGATGCCGGCAAGCGCCTGGAGCCGCCGAGCCACGGGCCAATTTCATAACCAGCCCTTCCCCTAACCTGAAGACCGTCATGGATGGAACAGGTGGACAACCCCGAGCTCCCACAATTGCGAATCCCTGCCCTGTGTTAGCAGGGCGGAACGGGAGGCGCGCGCCAAGGATTCGTCTCGCGCGTGCAGGAGTGATTGCGATGCTGATGATGAAGGAACGACGGCCCGCGTTCCGGACGATCGAGGGCTGGGCGAGGTCGATTCTGCGGGAGGCGGGCGCCATTCAGGAATGCGAGGAGCATGGCTGGATGAAAGATCGCACGGATCCGCACGCCCGCGAGCGCGCCCTTCTCATCGCTCATCAGGATCCGCCGCCCGGCGTCTCTTCGGACGACGCGGTCGCCGCTGTTCGCGATGTGATGGACTCGATCGGCGACACCTGCCCCGAGTGCTCGCCCAATGCCGGCTAAGGCTGGCTTGATCGCGCCGTTCTGGCGTACCTCGAATTCCGGACGCTGTTATCGCGCGAGGAACGATCGAGGTCGGCCGTCGGGGTGTCGTTCATCCGGAGTTCCTTTCGACCTCGGAATTGTCTACGGGACGCGCTCTGCAACCAGGATCGGCGATCGCGCTTATAAAGACAACCATTGGAGGCTCCCTTGCGCGCAAAGGAGGTCGCTCAAGCCGACCTACGTTGCGGCCTGGCCGCCGTCTTCTTGGCGGCCGCTTCCTTCGCCGGCTTCTTGCCCGCGATCGGCATCAGCATTTCCTTCTGGCCGGCCGCCGCCTTTCGCGGCTTCTTGGCACCTTTCTTCGGAGCGTTGGTCTCGTCCGCGGCGCCGCCGACGCTCTTGCGCAGCGCGTCCATCAGGTCGACGACGTTCTCTCCGCGCGGCCGCTCCTTCGGCGTAATCGGCTTGCCCGAGCGCTTGCTGTTGATCAGATCGACGAGCGCGGTCTCGTAGTGGTCCTCGAACTTCTGCGGCTCGAACCGGCCGGACTTCTGCTGCACAATGTGCCTGGCGAGATCGAGCATGTCCTTGGTCACTTTGACGTCCTGGATCTCGTCGAAATATTCCTCCTGGGAACGCACTTCATAGGGGTAGCGAAGTAGCGTCCCCATCAGACCCTTGTCCAGCGGTTCGAGCGCGATGATGTGCTCGCGGTTGGTCAGAACCACGCGACCTATCGCTACCTTGTTCATGCTCTTGATGGTTTCGCGGATCACTGCGAAGGCGTCGTGTCCAACCTTGCCATCGGGCCGCAGGTAGTAGGGTCGAATCAGGTAGCGCGGGTCGATCTCGTCGCGGTCAACGAACTCGTCGATCTCGATGGTGCGCGTCGACTCCAGCGCGAGATCCTCGAGTTCCTCCTTGCTCACCTCGACGAAGGTGTCCTTGTCGAGCGCGTAGCCCTTCACGATGTCTTCGTTGGCGACCTCCTCGCCGGTGTCGGCGTCCACCTTGGCGTACTTGATGCGGTGGCCGGTCTTCCGGTTGAGCTGGTTGAACGAAATCTTCTCGCTCTCCGAGGTGGCCGGGTACAGCGCGACCGGACAGGTGACGAGTGACAGACGAAGGAAACCTTTCCAATTAGCGCGGGGGGCCATGGTACGCAGAACTCCACTTTGGGACGGGCTCGGATTCAAGACGAACGGGAGCGGCTGGTTCCGACATCCCACCGGCCCTGCCGTCGATTCATCCCTAACGGTCCGCGCTGCGCCATCGGAATCCGCGTCACGGACTTGACTCGCTGGGAACAAATAAGGAACATTATAGCTCAGCCCGCCGATCCGAGTTCGGGAGCGCACATCCGTGACGGTCACGATCGATCTGGACAAGAATCCGTTCTTTCGGGAAGCAGTCGAGCGCGTGCGCAGGCGGAGCAGAATCGACAGCATCGAGATCGTGCTGCACGCGCGCTTCCCGGAGTCGCGACCAGAAGATCTGAGCCGGCTTCAGGCGCTTTCGCAGGACGAACTGAATGAAATGCTTAGCCATGTCTACGCCTTGCGCCCGGCTTTGTCGGCTGGAGCTTCGCTCGGCCACTGCTGCCAGATCAGCATGTTGCGCGAGAGCGAGTCCGAGTATTCCGGATCGCTCTCGCGGTGATTGATCGCGTACTCCAGCTTCTCGATCGCCCGCTCCGACTCCATCGCGTCGTCCTCGCGCTCGAACGGGAAGTGGATCATCCGTTCGTAGTTCGGCATCTGATGCTGGAATCCGATGTGCGCGAGGTACTGGATGCGTCGCCAGTAGTCCTTCGGCATGTCGACGCGAAGCTCGCCGGCGCGCGGGTCCGTCCACTCCTGACCGGCGGCGAAGCCCTTCTGCCACGCGGCCTCGCCCATCGCGTCGCCCAGGGTCGCGGCTCCCAACGTGTAGAGGTCGCCCTTGCCCTTGTCGCCCTTCCCGCGCTTCAGGGCCCCCGCCATGTAATCGAGCGCCTTCTCGACCTTCTCCGGCAGCGGCTGGTCCTTCACCTCGTAGTGGTAGCTGCAGGCGCGCGAGATGTCGGCCGTCGCCTCCCGGATCCCGGCGAGCCGGCCGGCCTGATAGCGGCTGTTGAGCACCCACCAGACGATGCCGACGATGATCGCGACGCCGACGGCGGCGGCAAACCTGTCGTCCATGACTCCCCCTCCTGCAATCCCTGGTTATAGTGGACGGATCGGGGGCGGTTTTCCATGGCTTACGACGATCCCAAGCTGCCGCGGGCGGTGCTGCGCGGCGAAGAACTCTATGTCGGCAACGACAAGGAGCCGTACTTCCGCGACCCTGACTAGGTGATCCATCTCGACGTCACGGACCTGAAGGTCGCCGGCGGCCTAGAGCAGTCCGACCCGATGGAGGGCCGGAGCCCTAAGGTCGCCGTCGCGCCCGGGCTCCGGGGCCTCGCCAGGCTGGAGGGCCGGGACAAGTTCGCCGGCGCCGCTGTCCCGGCCCCGGTCCACGCCACGTCTTGCCCGGTTAATCGCGCACGCGGAGCGCTCGCTCCACTTCCCGCCCGATGGGCCAATGCAAAGCCCGCGGACTGGCGAGCAGTCGGGTCAAGGCCGCAGCCGCCGAAGGCGGGGGCGCGCAGCACCAGCCTTGAGCCGCGGCTGATCGGCCGGTCCATTCAACGATTGCCGCTGGGGCTTTGTCAGAACTTCGGCGGCGGAGGGAGGTAGGGTATGCCCCACAGGTCATAGCGCGGAACGAGATCCCATTCCGGCGGCAGGTCGGACACGCCATACTGCTCAAGCTGGCTCTGTACTTTGGTCGCGAGGTGCGTCAAATGACTGGCGCCCCACGATGCCAGCCGACCATTCCTCTGCATCAATTTCTGCGCGGTGCACGCAATTGCCACTTGCCGCGCGGCCACAGCTTTTTGGGACGATGTAGCTGCCATGCGGTCTGATTTCACCCCGCAGAACCGTTGCTCTTCCCTTTGAAGAGCTAGGCGAAAGGCCGCGTGGCCCTTGCTGGCCACCTGCCGCCTTCCGCTCGAGCGCCTGCAGACGTCGCTCCAGAGTGTCGCGCTCGGTGTCGCCCATCCGCCCGAAGAGGCGTTGCCAGCCGCTGATCGGCTTCACCTTTTCGACCGCGTCCCTGTCGCCGGCAGGCTGCCTTTCTAGGTCGCGAAGCTGCTGACCACTCGCCACGACTTGGCGCCTGGCAGCCTGGAGGGACGCCGGTTCCGGAAGCGTGTCGCTTTGTCCCGCGATCCTCGTCTGCGTTTCACCGACGGGGAGATCGTCGCGGCGATCAAGGCGATCGCCGCCGAGGGCGCGCCGCTGTCCCGCGCCACGGTGCGCAAGCGCCTCGGCGGCGGCGGCTCGACCCGGATTTCCGCGATCCTGAAGGAGTACGCCGCCGGCGCCTACGGTCCACCGGCGCGGTCCGGACTTAACGGCCCGGTCCGGTCCGGACCGGCTGGTCCGGCCTCCGCGCCCGCGGAGGCCAGCCCTAGCTCGACTAGATGATCATGCAGCGGCACCTCGCGATACTCTCCCATCTTCGCCGCGTCGGCATCTATCCTGATAAAGCGGATTCCCTTCTTGACCTTGAAGTCGGACGGCAAGAGCTGCGTGATCTCGTTGACCCGCGCACCCGTGTAGGCGCATATCCACGGCACCCAGCGTCTCGCGGCCGCGTGCTCTTGCGTCATCCCGCGCGGCGCCGGCGCGAACGTCGCCTTCAGGATCGCCCGCGCCTCCTCCTCCGAGAATCCCTTCTCCCGCTGCTTTTTCTTTTTCTTGACCCTGACCGTCACTCCCTTCGCGACATTCTCGGCGAGCGCCAACTGCTGGACGGCGTAGCCCAGCGTGGCCCTCACCGCCGCAAGATACGAGTTTCTGACCGTCTTGGGATCGAGCGTCTTCTCCGCGAACTTTTCCTTCGTTCTCGAATCCTTCGCCTGGCCAGCGGTCTTGGACCGATTCGGCTTCTTTGTCGCCAGCAGCTTGTCCTTCCAGGCGATGACGTCCTACCTAGCCAGCCTGGCCAGATCGTCATGCCCGACGAAAGCCATCAGGGAGGAGACCTTGGTCCTCCACGAGGAGCGCGTCTTCGGCGTGACGCCGGCCTCATCGGCGTAGCGGTCGAACATCGTCATGGCATCGACCTTGCCGTCGTGGGCGAGGACCTCTACCGGAGCGAAGCGATCGGCGTCGGGATCCGGCCGCCAGTTGCCGCCGGCGATCTTCAGGAGCTGTTTGGCGGCCTGCTCCTTGGCGTTGACGTACTCCGCCACGAAGCCGTCGAGCGTGGGGCCGGAAAGCCGGATCCCCCGCTTTTCCAGGAATGTGTTCACCTCCTCGCCGAAGGTCGTACGGAGATGATAATTCAGCGGGACGAGCGTGATGCGGCGCTTCCTGCGCTTCTCCAGCCGCTCGAGTTCGGCTTCCCATTCGAACGGGCGCCCGGGATTTTCCCCGTGAGCAGCGACCATCTCCCGGTAAAACTCGCCGGCCAGCGCCGAGATCCGGCGCTGCGACAGCACCGTGTAGGTGCGGCCGTTGAGGTGCTCGTGCCACATCCGCTCGAGCTTCACGTTCTCTTCCTGACAGCGGAGCTTGGCCAGTTCGGAATCGGAGGTTCCGAGCGAGAACTTGATCTCCCGCCGCCCCATGAAGGCGACGAGATTCGCCGGGACGCGGCGTCGGAACCAGAGATTTTCGCTGCGGGGGTTCTTCCAGGGAGTGAGCATGCGCATCGCCATTCGTGGACCACCTTTGTGTACCACCGGGCGTTTGCGAAAGGCCTTATTCTATCGATACAATTTGAATTTACTACGCTTTTCGGGAGGGCTGGCGGAGAGAGTGGGATTCGAACCCACGGTACGGTTTCCCGCACACACGCTTTCCAAGCGTGCGCCTTAAGCCACTCGGCCATCTCTCCGGAGGCCCTCTCTTGAAGGGGCAGGCCGCATTTTGCAAGGGAGCGCAGGCGCGGGGATTGAGATTTACCTAATTGTTTGAATATACTACGTAATTTAGAACGGCTGGCGGCCACGGTCGGGGCGCCTCGCAAATCGTTGAACCCGAATCCGGCTGATGCCGACGACGATTAAGGACAAATCAATTGGCGGAGGGCGGCATGATCATAACCCGGACGATCGCTTTCGCGATTTGCGTGGCTGCGGCCATCGCCGGCGCGGCCGGCCCGGCGATGGCGCAGACCTGCACCAGGCAGGGCGTCGATGTGAACTGCGACGATGGCCGGCGCGGCGTGTTGACCGGAGATGCGATCATCTGGGCCGACGGGACCCGCTCGAACCTGGCCTCGCCGCATCCGAGCGTCATCATCGGCAACAAGTCGTCGGTGGTCGTCGGACAGGGCGTGTTCGTCGGTCAGGGCAAGGGCGTCGTGCCGATGGAAAATCCAAGCGACCCGCGCCAGGCGCGTTGCCCGGTGCTCGATGGCGTGTCGTATTGTTATTAGGGCGCGAAATCAGATCGAACCGACGCACTCAAACTATCCCCGTCACCCTGGGGAGGCCGCAAAGCGGCTGTCTCGAAGGGCGACAGGGGCGCGTGTTCCGCAAAAGTGCATACCGGTTTTGCGGTGAGAACACGCGCGATTTAAGATTCTTTGCCGTGTCATCCTTCGAGGGTCACGAAGCCTGTCATCGGGCGCGCATCGCGCGACCCGTTGGCTCGCACGTCAGGATGACGGAGAGTACGAACTCTCATCCTGAGGAGCTTGCCACCGGGTCCGCGCGAAGCGCGGCCCGATGATAAACTCCGCAAGCGTCTCGAAGGATGGACGCAACACTCGGACTCGCGGCCATCCTTCGAGACGCGGCGAAGACGCCGCTCCTCGGGATGAGGTCCGAGATAGCTTCATAGCCTCTCAGGATGACGAGCTGAAACCTGCCGAATTCAACTCAAAACCGTTGTGCTTCAGTAATATCGCGGGTTGCTATTGATCGAACGAAGTGACCGTAGCGCCGGTTGCTCCGCCGTGATCGGCCCGATCACTTCCCTGTCGGATTGCGTGTCCTGCAGCGCGTCGACGAAATCGGCAAACCAGTCCTGGATGGTATGGCTGCGGAGTTTCGTGATCATCGCTTCCCAGCGCATCCGCCGCTCGGTCAGCGGCATCGAGAGTGCGATCGCGATGGTGCGCGCCATGCCGTCGATATCGTGGGGATTTACCAGCAGCGCGGTGTCGAGTTCATTGGCGGCGCCGGCGAATTTCGACAGCACCAGCACGCCGGGATCGGCGGCGTTTTGGGCCGCGACATATTCCTTCGCGACGAGATTCATGCCGTCCTGCAACGGCGTCACCACGCCGACCTGCGCGGTGCGATAGAGACCCGCGAGCACGGCCTGGCCGTAGCCCTTGTTGAGATAACGGATCGGCGTCCAGTCGACCTCGCCATGGCTGCCGTTGACGTCGCTGACGAGTTTTGCCACCTCGCTCTGCAGATTGCCGTAAGCCTCGATCGCGCCGCGAGACGGGGTGGCGATCTGCAGCAGAGAGACCGTGCGCCTGAGCTGCGGCTGCAAGGTCCACATCCGGTCGAATGCCCTGATGCGATTGACTAGGCCCTTGGAGTAGTCCAGCCGGTCGACGCCGATCGCAAGCTTCTCGCCATTCAGGCTGCGCCGCAACCGCGATACGTCCGGATGGGTCGACGCCTTGGCCGCGAGCTGGGCGAACTTTTCCGGATCGATGCCGATGGGGAATACCGCGGCGCGCGTCTCGCCATGACGTGAGGTGACGACACCGTCGTGCACGGCGAGATCAAGATCGCATTGAACGTAAGTCAGGAAATTCTCGCAGTCTTCCTCGGTCTGGAAGCCGATCAGATCATACGCCAGCATCGCTTCGATCAGGTCGCGATGATGCGGCACGCCGCCGATCACGGCGCGCGTAGGCCAGGGCGTATGCAGGAAGAAGCCAACCGGTTGGGTGATGCCGAGATCACGGAGCTCCGCGCCAAGCGAGAGAAAATGATAGTCCTGAACCCAGAACGCGGTGTCAGGTTTCTGGAATCGCAACAGCGCGCGCGCCATGAAGGCGTTCACCTCGCGATATGACAGATAGTCGTCGTGGCAGGCGTGGATCAGATCGGCGCGGGAGTGCAGCGCCGGCCACAGCGCAGAATTGGCAAAGCCTTCGTAATAGCCGCCGTAATGTGCGGCCGGCAGATCTAGCATCGCCAGCGCGCCGGCGCCCAAGGCCTCAATTTCGGCGAATGGCTCCTTCTGGTTCCCGTCGCGGACCCGTCCGCTGGAACCGACCCAGATCGCACCGGATTCCTCGACAACCGGCAGCAAAGCGGCCGCGAGCCCCCCCGTCATGGGCTCGTTGGCCTTGCCGCGCGAAACGCGGTTTGAAACGACGACGAGGTTCAAAGGGTCCCCTCCTGTTGAGGCGCGCGTGTTAACAACCATTCATCAATATGGTTCCTCGTCACCCTTTCAACGAATTGAAACCAAAATCGGACCGGATGGAGCGGAACTCATCGGAACTCACGAAAAAGAAAATTTGCGCGAGACATCGCGCGATCCGCAAAGAAACCGCATTCGATTCGAGGCGCGGAAAAATCCGGCGCCGATTATGGCAGCGGTGCGTCCCTTTCATCATCGAGCAGATGCGCGAGAAATTCCCGCACATCGCTCGGCGCATCGAAATGCCCGGCTACACCGTGCGCGCGGCGGCCGACGGAAAAGGCGAGACCATCGAGATCCGGCATGATCGCGAACACCGATTCGTCGGTGACGTCGTCGCCGATGAAAAACGGACGTCTGCCCTTGAACGGTTCGCGCGTCATCAATTCCCGCACGCCGCTCGCCTTGGTGAACCCGGAATGCTTGATCTCGAAGACGCTTTTTCCGGGCAGCACTTCGATTGGCGCGTTCGGCAGATCGGCCCGGATCAGGGATATCGCTTCATAGATCGCCTTTTCCGCATGCGGCGCCAGGCGATAATGCAGCGCGAGCGAATAGCCCTTGTCTTCCAGCAATATTCCAGGGCTCAGCTTGGCAATCGCCGCGAGGCGCCGTTTCAATTCCTTGTCCATCGGCGGCGCGTGGCTGGCCACCGCGTCGCTGTCGGGATCGAGGCGCATCTCCGCGCCATGGCCGCCGACGGCTGGATACTGATCCGGCGCAAAGATCAGGTCGATATCATTCAGCGAACGGCCGCTGACGAGCGCGAGCGCGCCGCCCGTTCGCTGCAGCAGCCGGTTGAGGGTTTTCGACAGGCCAGGCGGCACCCAGACTTCACGCGGGGTCGGCGCCAGATCGAGCAGCGTGCCGTCGATGTCGAGCAGCACGGCGGTCTCGCTCAAATGCGGCACCAGCGAGCGCGGCACCGGAACGGTTTCCGGTGACGCTTCGTCTTCGGGCGACAGTTCATCTTCAAATGGCATTTCGGCCAGATCCTGATTCATCTCATCTTACTCCACGAATGCGAGCGGCCGCGCGACGGATTCGAGCGACTTCCGCTCGGCCGCGATGGCGTATCGCCACGCGACGACGGCCGCCATGACCATCAGGGCCGACCCAAAGAGGTAGCCGGCGAACACCGAGTTGCGCGATCCGGTATCGATCAGCACGCCGAACAGCGCCGGTCCGGCGACGCCGCCAATTCCCGTCCCGATCGCGTAGAACAGCGCAATCGCCAGCGCGCGCACTTCCAGCGGAAATGTTTCGCTGACGGTGAGATAGGCGGCGCTCGCGGCCGGCGATGCGAAGAAGAAAATCACCATCCATGCGATGGTCTGGGTCTGCGCGCTCAAGGCGCCGATCGAGAACAGATAGCCCGACAGCGCGAGCAGCGCGCCAGACACGCCATAGGTGAACACAATCATCGTGCGGCGGCCCAGCGTATCGAACAGCCGGCCCAGCAGCAGCGGGCCCAGGAAATTTCCGGCTGCGAACGGCAGAATGTACCAGCCGACATGGCTTGCCTGAACGCCGAAGAAATCGGTCAGCACCAGCGCAAAGGTGAAGAAGATCGCGTTGTAGAAAAACGCCTGCGCGATCATCAGCACCAGTCCGACCAGCGAACGCCGGCGGTAGGCGAAAAACAGCGTGTGCGCCACTTCGCGCAGCGGCGTATGATGGCGCATCCGCAATTTGATCTTCGGCAGCGCCTGATTTTGCAGATGCCCCGTTACCGATTGCTCGATATCGGCAACGATCCTGTGCGCCTCGTCCGGATGCCCGTGGATCATCAGCCAACGCGGGCTTTCCGGTATCCACATCCGCATCACGAACACCACAAGGCCGAGAGCCGCACCGGTGAAATAGGCCAGCCGCCAGCCGAGATCGGGGCCGATCAGCGCGGGATCGAGCAGGACGATGGCGCTGGTTGCGCCCATCGCAGCCCCGATCCAGAAACTGCCGTTGATGACGAGATCAGTCCAGCCGCGATAGCGCGCCGGTACCAGTTCCTGGATCGTCGAATTGATCGCGGTATATTCACCACCGATGCCGGCGCCGGTCAGAAACCGAAACAGCGCATAGCTTGCGACATTCCAGGACAGCGCCGTCGCGGCGGTTGCCGCAAGATAGAGCGCGAGCGTGATGAAGAATAGCTTCTTGCGCCCAATACGGTCGGTGAGCCAGCCGAAGCCGAGCGCCCCGAGCACGGCCCCGGCCAGATAAGCGCTGTTGGCAAGTCCGACATCGAAATTCGAAAAGCGAAGCGTGGGACTTTCCTTCAGCGCTCCGGACAGCGCACCCGCCAGCGTCACCTCCAGCCCATCCAGAATCCAGGTGATCCCGAGCGCCAGCACCACGCGGGTATGGAAGCCGCTCCAGTGCAAATTATCGAGCCGCGTCGGAATGCTGGTTTCGATGATGCGGTCGTTGTCCTGCCGCACGGAGGCGAGAGCACCCTGACGTAGTGCAGAACTGCGCCGTATCAGCTGCAAATCCATCGGACCAAATCAATGAGAAACACCTCGGGACACGCCGCGCCCCAAGGTTCCCATTCCCAAACTTGCGGCAAACGGAATGCCCGCCACGTCAGACAACGCGTGGGCGAGGCGGGGGTTCCCGCATTGCGGGATAGGAACCGAACCGGAGCGCTGTCGTTTTTGGCTCACAATACAGGGAATTGGCGATGGCTGAACGCAGGAACAAAGCCAAAACGAGCCGCAAAACGACAACCGTCGGGAGGGCGTCGTCGAAGCGCTGGTCGCAGCGCGTGACGCAGGAAAGCGACGCGCTCGACTTGAAACAGGGTGTCTTCAAGCTGACGAGCGCGAAGAAGATCGCGGCATCGCTGAAGCGTTCGGCGGAGCGGAGTTCGCGCCGCAAGGCCGGCGCCTATCGCTCGGCGCTGTCGATGCTGACCTTCTATATCAACCGCGCCGGCAAGTCGCTGCCGAAGCCGCAACGTGCGCGGCTCGAACGCGCCAAGCTGGAGTTGAAACATCAGTTTGGGAGGGAGTGACGATTAAAATCTCCGTCGTCCCGACCTTGAGCCGCGACCCATACTCCGCGGCCGTAGTAAAGGGCACGCGGTTAGTCGCCGTTTCAAATAATTACATCGGTGGTTGGGTCCCGGCTCCTGATGCGCAATTGCGCATATGGGCCGGGACGATAACTACGCCGCCCTGATGTTCGCCATGAAGCGGTCGAGCTCTTCGCGCAGGCGCGTGCTTTCGCTGGACAGCGTGCGCGCCGAGTTCAGCACTTCTTCCGACGCCGAGCCGGTTTCGGTCGCGCCGCGATTGACCTGCATGACGCTGGCGGCGGCTTCCTGGGTTCCCTGAGCCACGTTCTGGACGCTGCGCGCGATTTCCTGCGTCGCCGAGCTCTGCTGCTCGACCGCGCTGGCGATGTTCGAGGCGATGTCCGAAATCTTGCCGATGGTGCCGCCGATCTCCTTGATCGCCGCAACCGATTCCTGCGTCGCGCCTTGCATGCCCGAGATATGGTTGGAAATCTCGTCGGTCGCCTTGGCGGTCTGGCTCGCCAGCGATTTCACCTCGGACGCAACGACGGCAAATCCCCGGCCGGCATCGCCGGCGCGGGCGGCTTCAATGGTGGCGTTCAACGCCAGCAGATTGGTCTGCTCGGCGATCGCGGTGATCAGCTTGACCACGTCACCGATCTGTTGCGCTGCGCGCGACAATTTGCCGATCCGGCTATCGGTCTGCTCGGCCTGACGCACGGCGGCCGCTGCGATCTGGCTGGATTCTTTCACGCGCCGTCCGATCTCGTCGACGGAGGCGGAAAGTTCTTCCGTCGCCGACGCCACCGACTGCATGTTGCTCGAGGCTTCTTCCGAGGCGCCCGCAACCTGGCTCGACAGGCTCTGGGTCGTATCCGCCGTCCGCGTCAGCGTTCCCGCCGCCGCCTCGAGTTGCACCGCGGAGGCCGAGACGTTGGAGACGATGGCGCCAACCGCCGACTCGAACTCGTCGGCAAAACGAATCAACTCCGTGCGGCGCGCGGCGCTCGCCGCCTTGTTCTGCGTTTCCTGCGTGGCGGCGTCGCGCTCCGCCCTCGCGATCGCCTGCACCTTGAATTCTTCCACCGCACCCGCCATTTCGCCGAGTTCATCCCTGCGCCCGAGCCCCGGCAGAACGACGTCGAAATTACCGCCGGCGAGTTCACGCATCGCCTTGCACATCGCGGCAATCGGCCGCGAGATTCCGGTGCCCAGCAGAAATGCCCAGACGACACCGAGCAGGAAGCCGCCGGCGGCCAGCATCAGGATCAGTTGCTCGGTCTCGCCGATGGCTGCATGCGACTCGGCTTCAAGCCGCTTCTGATCGGCAAACAGATCCGACTTCATCGCCCCCGAGCCGTGGTCGATGGCGGCCGCGGACTCGGTCATTTCGATGGTCAGTTCGTCGATCTCTTTCGAATTCTCGATCAGCTTGGTAAGCGCTTGCTGGTATTCCTCTAGCAGGGCGGAAGCTTCCTTCAACCCCTGCACGATCTTTTCTTCCTTGGACGAGATCGCGTGCATCGAGTTCTCGACGAACTTGAGCCGCGCCATTGCGCTGGCGGCGACCGCCTTGTCGGAATTGATCACGAAGGTATTGGCAAGCGCCGTCGCCGCCTGAAGCTGGTCGGACACTTTCTTGGCGCCGAACTGGATCGCCTGAAGCTCTGAATCGTCGGCATTGCTGGGGAGATCGTCGAGCTTGTAACGCAGCGAGGTGGCGCTGCGGCTGAGGCGGTTTTGCGCGATCATCGCGCTCTCTTCCTTCACCTTGAGGATATCGGCAAAGATCTTGGTGAAGGCGCGGAATTCCCGCTCCAGTTTGGTGATCTGGTCAAGCCGCGCCGGGTTGGTGGTGCCTTTCATCGACTGGATGATGGCGTCCCTGAGGCTGGCCTCGGCCGCCAGCGCCGCCTTGCCGTCCTCTTCCTTGGCGGTGACGACATAATACCGCGCCAGCGAACGGTACGAGATCAGTTCGCGGTCGATGTTGCGGGCCAGGTCGGCTTCCGCGACGCTCTGGCGGTAGGACCCCACGCCCGCGGACACCCGCTCGAAGCCCATATAGGCAAAACCCATGCTGGCGGCCGAAATCGCCAGCGTGACGGCAAAGCCGAGCATGATCTTGGTGCGGAAACGAAGGGTTGGGAATTTGATCGATCGCGACCCGCTACGTCCTGACAATCCCACCGCAACCCCCCGTCTTCATTCTGAAAACCCAACGGATTCCGGAAGCTTGGCCCCCAGACCCGACGCGCCAAATTAAGGCAGAATGAATAAGGGTGCGTAAATATACCGTGGGTTTCGGGGGTTGTGGGCGCCGAAAATGCGCAGGGGAAGCTGGACACGAAGTCGACTTCACCCTCCCCCCTCCCGGGCAGGACGGACGCGCCAGGCAACCTCGCGCGTGCCAATCACGTCATCACAATGACACGGGCGATCAAAATCCTAGTTGCAAGTTCCCTCGCCCCTGTTTCTAATTGGAGTAATTACAAAACATCGGGAGGTATCACGCGTGTCTACAATCAAACTGACGGTGAACGGCAAGGCCGTCTCGGCCGATGTTGAGGACAGGACCCTCCTGGTCCACCTGCTTCGTGAAAATCTGAACCTGACCGGCACCCATGTCGGCTGCGACACCAGCCAGTGCGGCGCCTGTGTGGTCCATATCGACGGCAAAGCGGTCAAATCCTGCACCGTGCTGGCGGGACAGGCCGCAGGCTCCAACGTCACCACCATCGAGGGCATCGCCAAGGGCGACCAACTGCATCCGATGCAGGCCGCTTTCCGCGACAATCACGGCCTGCAATGCGGCTACTGCACCCCCGGCATGATCATGTCGGCGATCGACATCGTGCACCGCTACGGCGGCAAGCTCGACGAGGCGACCGTCCGGCACGAGCTGGAAGGCAATATCTGCCGCTGCACCGGCTACCATAACATCGTCAAATCGGTACTCGATGCGGCCGGCCGCATGAACGTCTCGCAGGCGGCGGAATAGCCGCCGCAGGCAGCCAATACCGAATTCGAGACCGCCGCGTTTCGATGGAAATGGCGGAAACAATAACTCCGGTTGGGAGGACAGGACATGGGCGTTGAAGGCATTGGCGCAAGCGTTGTGCGCAAGGAAGACCGACGTTTCACCACCGGCAAGGGCCGCTACGTCGACGACATCAAATTGATGGGCATGACCCATGCCCAATTCGTCCGCAGCCCGCACGCGCATGCCAAGGTCAAGAGCATCGATACGTCGGCAGCGATGAAGATGCCTGGCGTGGTTGCCGTGCTCACCGGCCAGCAGATCGTCGACGACAAGGTCGGCAATCTGATTTGCGGCTGGGCCATTACCTCCAAGGACGGCACCCCGATGAAGATGGGCGCGTGGCCGGCGATGGCGCCGGAGACGGTGCGCTTTGTCGGACAGGCGGTCGCGGTGGTGATCGCCGAGACCAAGAACCAGGCCAAGGACGCCGCCGAAGCCGTCGTCGTCGATTACGAGGAACTCCCGGCCGCCGCCGATATTCGCGCCGCGATCAAGCCCGGCGCGCCGCAGCTCCACCCCGAGGCCCCCGGCAACGTGATCTACGACTGGACCATCGGCGACGAGGCCGCAACCGACGCGGCGTTCAAATCGGCCGCCAACGTGGTCTCGCTCGACATCACCAACAACCGGCTGGTGCCGAACGCGATGGAGCCGCGCGCGGCGATCGGCGACTACAACGAGGCTGAAGAGCATTTCACGCTGTACACGACGTCGCAGAATCCGCATGTCGCGCGTCTGGTGCTGTCGGCCTTCTACAATATCGCACCCGAGCACAAGCTGCGGGTGGTGGCGCCCGATGTCGGCGGCGGCTTCGGCTCGAAGATCTTCATCTATCCCGAGGAAATGGTGGCGCTGTGGGCCTCCAAGAAGGTGGGGCGCCCGGTGAAATGGACCGGTGATCGTTCCGAGGCCTTCCTGACCGACGCCCATGGCCGCGATCACCTGACCAAGGCCGAACTCGCGCTCGACGCCGGCAACAAGATCACGGGGTTGCGGGTCAAGACCTACGCCAATCTCGGCGCCTATATGTCGCTGTTCTCCTCCTCGGTGCCGACCTATCTCTATGCGACGCTGCTGTCGGGCCAGTACAACATCCCCAACATCTTCGCCGAGGTGATCAGCGTTTACACCAACACCACCCCGGTCGACGCCTATCGCGGCGCGGGCCGGCCCGAAGCCAGTTTCGTGGTGGAGCGGCTGCTGGAGACCGCGGCGCGGCAATTGAAGGTCGATCCGGCGGAATTGCGCCGCAAGAATTTTATCACCACCTTCCCGCACCAGACGCCGGTGATCATGGCCTATGACGTCGGCGATTTCGGCGCCTCGCTCGATGCTGCGATGAAGGCGATCGATTACGCCGGCTTCGCAGGCCGCAAGGCGAAAGCCAAATCCGAAGGCAAGCTGCGCGGCATCGGCCTGTCCTGCTACATCGAGGCCTGCGGCATCGCGCCCTCGAAAGCGGTCGGCAGCTTAGGGGCCGGCGTCGGCTTGTGGGAATCCGCCGAAGTCCGCGTCAATCCGGTCGGCACCATCGAGATCCTGACCGGATCGCACAGCCACGGCCAGGGGCATGAAACGACCTTCTGCCAGCTGGTCGCGGAGCGGCTCGGCGTTCCCATCAGCCAGGTCCAGATCGTCCATGGCGACACCGACAAGGTGCAGTTTGGCATGGGTACCTATGGATCACGTTCGGCCGCCGTCGGTTTGACGGCGATCCTGAAAGCGATGGAGAAGGTCGAGAGTAAAGCCAAGAAAATCGCCGCGCATCAGCTCGAGGCGTCCGAGAACGACATCGTCATCGAGGGCGGCATGTTCAAGGTCGCCGGCACCGACAAGTCGATCGCGCTGCCGATGGTGGCGCTCGCCGCCTATACCGCGCACAATCTGCCCGACGGCATGGAGCCGGGCTTGAAGGAAGGCGCGTTCTACGACCCGACCAACTTCACCTTCCCGGCCGGCGCCTATATCTGCGAACTCGAAGTCGATTCGGCGACCGGCAAGACCTCCTTCGTCAATTTCGTCGCGGCGGATGATTTCGGGCGGCTGATCAACCCGATGATCGTGGAGGGCCAGGTCCATGGCGGTCTCGCCCAGGGCATCGGCCAGGCACTGCTCGAAGGGGCGGTTTACGACTCCAGCGGCCAGCTCGTGACGGCGTCGTTCATGGATTACACCATGCCGCGCGCCGACGACCTGCCGTCGTTCAAACTGAACCACACCACGACGCTGTGCCCGGGCAATCCGCTCGGCGTCAAAGGCTGCGGCGAGGCCGGTGCGATCGGCGCCTCGGCTGCCGTGATCAACGCGATCACGGACGCGATCGGCAACAACAAACTGGAAATGCCGGCGACGCCCGATCGCGTCTGGCATGCCATTCACGGCTGAGAGGGAGCAAAACCATGTACGAGACCACTTATCATCGCCCCTCCTCGGTTGAAGAAGCGGCTGCGCTGTTCGCCAAGGGCTCGGAAGCAAAATATCTCGCCGGCGGCCACACGCTGATCCCCGTGATGAAGCAGCGGCTGGCGGCGCCGTCGGACGTGATCGATCTCGGCAAGATCAAGGATCTGATCGGCGTCGACGTGTCATCCGATGCCGTGACGATCAAGGCCGCGACCACCCATTCCGACGTGGCCCAGAGCGGCCCCGCGCAAAAGGCAATCCCGGCGCTGGCTTATCTCGCCTCGTTGATCGGCGATCCCGCCGTGCGCCATCGCGGCACCATCGGCGGCTCGATCGCCAACAACGATCCGGCCGCGGATTATCCAGCGGCGGTGCTCGCACTCGGAGCAACCGTCAAGACCAACAAGCGCACGATCTCGGCGGATGATTTCTTCAAGGGCCTGTTCGCGACCGCATTGGCCGACGGCGAAATCATTACCGCCGTGACTTTCCCGATTCCGGCCAAGGCGGGATATGCAAAATTCCTGCATCCGGCGTCGCGCTTTGCGCTGACCGGCGTGTTCGTGGCCAAGACCAAGGCGGGCGATGTCCGCGTCGCCGCCACCGGCGCCTCCCAGAATGGCGTGATGCGGGTGCCAGCGATTGAGGCGGCGCTGAAGGCCAATTGGTCGGCGGCCGCCCTCGACGGCGTCAATATTTCCGCTGACGGACTGATGAGCGATATCCACGGCTCATCGGACTATCGCGCCAATCTCATCAAGGTGATGGCGCAGCGCGCGGTGACCGCCGCGGGCTGATAGCGTCTAAACACAAAACCTGTGCAAGCGGCGCCTGCGAGCCCGGTTCTGACGAACCGGGCTCGCGTCTTTGTTTTGACGCGTTTCCTTCACGCGCACCGGCGCCCACTTCGCTCAAAAACGCTATAGCGATGCGCGCCGCTCTGCATTTGGTCGGATTCTCGGCAAAAGCCGCTTGCCACATCAGCCATAAGGCGAGACAATTTAGCTAATCAGCTAATTAAAAATACCTCCGGGAGCGCCCATGAAGTTCGGCATTTTCTACGAACACCAGTTGCCGCGGCCGTGGAACGACGGTGCCGAAGTCAGACTGTTCCAGGAAGCGCTCGACCAGGTCGAGTTGGCCGACAAGCTCGGTATCGATTACGCCTGGGAGGTCGAGCACCATTTCCTCGAGGAATATTCGCATTCCTCCGCGCCCGAGATTTTCCTCGCCGCCTGCTCGCAGCGAACCAAGCGGATTCGCTTGGGCCATGGCATCTGCCTGATGCCGCCGAAATATAATCACCCCGCGCGCGTCGCCGAGCGTATCGCCACCCTCGATCTCGTTTCCAACGGCCGCGTCGAATTCGGCACCGGCGAGAGCGCGTCGCTGATGGAGCTCGGCGGCTTCAATGTCGGCTTCGATCCGGTCGAAAAGCGACGGATGTGGACGGAGGCCGTCGAGCAATGCACCAACATGATGGTGATGGACCCCTATCCCGGCTTCAAGGGCGAATTCTTCGAAATGCCCTGTCGCAATGTGGTGCCCAAGCCCGTGCAGAAGCCGCATCCGCCGCTGTGGGTCGCCTGCTCCAACCGCGAAACCATCAAGTTGGCGGCGCGGCACGGCATCGGCGCGCTGACTTTTGCCTTTGTCGATCCGCGCGAGGCGCGGCAATGGGTCGATGATTACTATCGCATCTTCAAGGAGGAGTGCGTGCCGATCGGGCATGCGGTCAATCCCAATGTCGCGATGGTGACCGGCTTCTCGCTGCATGCCGATGAGATGGAATCGCGCCGCCGTGGCGAAGATGGACTGCGCTTCTTCCGCTATGGCCTCGCCCATCACTATATCTTTGGCGAGCACAGGCCGGGCCGTACCGACATCTGGGCCAATTTCGAGAAGGCACGCCACGCATTGCCGCCGGCTGGCGCCGATCACGGTATCGGCACGCCGGACCAGTTGCGGACGCACCTTCGGCATTTCGAGGAGTCCGGCGTCGACCAGACCGTGTTCATCCAGCAGGGCGGCCGCAACAAACACAGCGACATCTGCGAAGCTCTCGAACTGTTCGCCAAGGACGTGATGCCGGAATTTCGGGCGCGCGAGATCGAGCGCGAACAGCAGAAACAGGCCGAACTCGCGCCCTACATTGAAAAGGCGATGGCGCGTAAAACGGCCATGACGCGGATGCGCGACGAGGAAATTCCGGTCTACGTCGCACTCGGCCGCAAGGTCGCGGAGGAAGGCACCGGCACCGAGCGCCAGAAGCAGAACGCCAAATTATGGGCCGACGCGGCCAAGGTGACGCTCAGCGATCCCGCCCGCCACGGCAGCAAGACTCCGGCCAGCTCCTAGATTTCACCACAAATGGAAAAACAACGTGCTCGATAAACCAGCCCCCCAGTCCGCCACCCGCACCTCCGGCCCGCTCGCCGGCTTCCGCATTGTCGAATTCGCCGGCATCGGCCCCGGACCGTTCGCCTGCATGATGCTGGCCGATATGGGCGCGGAGGTGGTGACGCTCGATCGCGTCGGCGCCAAGAAGAACCTGAAATCGGTCGCCGGCCGCGGCCGCAAGGTCGTCGAGATTGATCTGAAGGACAAGGCCGCGATCGCGCAGGTGCTCGACCTGCTCGCCAACGCTGACGCGCTGATCGAGGGCTTTCGCCCGGGCGTGATGGAGCGATTGGGCCTCGGGCCCGACGTGGTGCTGGCGCGCAATCCGCGCCTCGTGTTCGGCCGCATGACCGGCTGGGGCCAGGAAGGCCCGCTGGCGCAGGCCGCCGGCCACGACATCAACTACATCTCGGTCACCGGCGCACTCGCCGCAATCGGCACCAGGGAGAAGCCCGTACCGCCGCTCAATCTGGTCGGCGATTTCGGCGGCGGCGCGCTTTATCTTGTGGTCGGCGTGCTCGCAGCACTTTTGGAGGCGTCGAAATCCGGCAAGGGCCAGGTGGTCGATGCCGCGATGTGCGATGGCGCGGCTTCCCTGATGTCGATGTTCTTCGATATGACGGCGATCGGACGCTGGGTCGAAGGCCGCGAGCAGAACTTCCTCGACGGCGGCGCGCATTTCTACGGCATCTATGAATGCTCCTGCGGCAACTTCATCTCGATCGGTTCGATCGAGCCGCAGTTCTACGCGCTCCTGCGTCAGCATGCCGGCCTCACCGACGCCGATTTCGACGCCCAGATGGACCGCAAGGCCTGGCCCGCGCTGAAGGAAAAGCTGACCAAGGTCTTCAAGAGCAAGACCCGCGAGGACTGGTGCAAGATCATGGAAGGCACCGACATCTGCTTCGCGCCGATCCTGACCATGGCGGAGGCGCCCAAGCATCCGCACAACGCCGCGCGAAAAATTTTCGTCGAGCGTCACGGCGTGACGCAGCCGGCACCGGCGCCGCGCTTTTCGCGGACGCCGTCGGCGATACGGGATGCAGAGCAGGCGGATATCCTTGAATTGACCAAGGAGTGGAAGGGCTAACCCCGTCATTGCGAGGAGCGTAGCGACGAAGCAATCCATACTTCCTTGCGGCTCGATGGATTGCTTCGCGGAGCCTGTCATCGGGCGCGCATTCGCGCGACCCGGTGGCTCGCAATGACGTGGAAACAATTGCGCCGCGCCTTCGATATGGTCCCGGCTCTGCGCAGCAGCGTTATCACGCTGCAGCGCGTCCGGGACACGAAAGCTAACTACGCCGCGTTCTCCACCTTCAGCACACCTCTGCGGATCTGGTCTTCCTCGATCGATTCGAACAGCGCCTTGAAATTGCCCTCGCCAAAGCCATCGTCGCCCTTGCGCTGGATGAATTCGAAGAAGATCGGCCCGACCGCATTCGCCGAGAATATCTGCAGCAGGACCTTGGTGTGGCCGCCATCGACGACGCCTTCGCCGTCGATCAAAATGCCGTCGCGCTGCAGGCGCGCGACATCCTCGCCGTGTTCGGGCAAGCGCGCATCGATCTTTTCAAAATAGGTTTCGGGTGGCGGCGGCATGAACGGCAGGCCGGCATCGCGCAAATTTTCGACCGTCGCGTAGATATCCCGCGCGCCGCAGGCGATGTGCTGGATGCCCTCGCCGCGATAGATGTGGAGATATTCCTCGATCTGGCCGGAATCGCCGGCGTCCTCGTTGATCGGGATCCGGATCTTGCCGTCGGGGCTGGTCAATGCCCGCGAGAACAGGCCGGAAGCGCGCCCCTCGATATCGAAGAAGCGGATCTGGCGGAAATTGAACAGTTTTTCGTAGAACCCGGTCCAGACATCCATGCGGCCACGATGGACGTTGTGGGTGAGATGATCGAGATAGAACAGGCCTGCGCCAACCGGCCGCGGATTCGGCGCGCCCAACCATTCGAACTCGATGTCATAGGCCGAACCCTTGGCGCCGTAACGATCGACGAAATAGAGCAGGCTGCCGCCGATGCCCTTGATGGCGGGAACGTCGAGCGTCTTCTGCGCCGATGAAATGTCCGCCGGTTCCGCGCCGAGCGACAGTGCGCGTTCATAGGCCTGCTGCGCATCGACCACGCGAAACGCCATCGACGGCGCGCACGGGCCATGCGCGGCGACAAAGCCAAAACCGTGGGTGCCGGGTTCCTCGTTGACGAGATAATTGATGTCGCCCTGGCGATAGACCGTGATCTTCCTGGTTTTGTGGCGGGCGACCGGCACATAACCCATCAGCCTGAACAGCGCGTGCAGCTCTTCCGGCCGGGGATGCGCGTATTCGACGAATTCGAACCCGTCGGTGCCCATCGGATTGTCGGCGCTGATGGTGGCGGCGGACGCGTCGTGCGGAAATGGACCCATGGCGGAATCTCCCTGATTTGCTGCACGAAGTTTCCGCCACATCGGACGCAAAGTGCATGCAAATTGGCCCGATATTGGCTAGAATGGCGCACACTTCATGCATCAAATGGACAATTCACGCATGATCCCGGTAGACTCCTTCGACCTCAAAATGCTGGCCGCGCTGCAGGACGACGGCCGGCTGACCAACCAGCAACTGGCCGATCTCGTCGGCCTGTCGGCGTCGCAATGCTCGCGGCGGCGGATGCGGCTGGAGGAAGCGAAGGTGATTTCCGGTTACCACGCCGACCTCGCCGGCGAAGCGCTCGGCTTCAACCTGATCGCCTTCATTCACATCACGCTGGCGACCCATTCGCCCGACAACGCCAAGAAATTCCGCGCGCTGGTCAATCGCGTCGACGACATCCAGGAAGCCTATTCGCTGACTGGTGACGCCGATTATTTACTGAAGGCCGTGCTGCGCGACCTCAAGAGCCTGTCTGATATCGTCAACAACGTGCTGATGCCGCACCAGAGCGTCGCGCATGTGCGCTCGTCGATCGTACTGGACCGGCTGAAGGAGAGCGCAAAATTGCCGCTGAAGGAATTGCAGCGGTGACGGACTGGCGCATCCGAAATTGAGGGATATTCTTCATTCGAATCAAACGTTCGATTTGCGACGATCGTTGCCAGGCAGAGATTGCGAGACGACCATGGCGCTGCAACTTCGACCGAACTGCGAATATTGCGACAAGGACCTGCCGCCGAATTCGACGGAGGCGCGGATTTGTTCGTACGAATGCACGTTCTGCGCGGACTGCGTCGAGACCAAGCTTCACAATGTGTGCCCGAACTGCGGCGGCGGTTTTGTGCCGCGGCCGATCAGGCCTTCAAAGGAGTGGCGGCCCGGGGTCTGCTCCACCAAGCAGGCGCCATCGGACAAGCGCGTGCATCTGAAATACAGCCTCGAGGACATCGCCGCGCATTCGGCGAGACTGCGGGATATTCCGCCGGAGAAGCGATGAGCTGTCTCACATCGTCATTGCGAGGAGCGTAGCGACGAAGCAATCCATTCTTCCGTTCCGCGGCTCGATGGATTGCTTCGCGGAGCCTGTCATCGGGCGCGCGTTCGCGTGACCCGTTGGCTCGCTATGACGAAACAAAATCACCGGCCGACGCCACTACACCGCCGCCAAAATCGTCCCCTCGACCTCGCCGAAACCGACGCGATAGCCATCGCCCTGGCACCAGCCGCGCATGACCAGCGAATCGCCGTCTTCGAGAAAAGTGCGCTTGACGCCGCCGGGCAGTTCGAGCGGCTCGGTGCCGTTCCAGCTGATTTCCAGCAGGCTGCCGCGCTGGTTCTTTTCCGGGCCGGAGATGGTGCCGGATCCCAAGAGATCGCCGACATTCATGGCGCAGCCGGACGAGGCGTGGTGCACGAGCTGCTGCACCGACGACCAGTACATGTATTTGAAATTGGTGCGACAGACATTGGCAGCGTCGTTCATTGGCGCCGCGCGCAGGGCCACATCGAGCTGCATGTCGTAGTTGTTCGGTTGCACCTGCCGCAGATAGGGCAGCGGCACCGGATCCTGCTTTGGACCTTGCACCCGAAACGGCTCCAGCGCCTCGCGGGTCACGATCCACGGGCTGATCGAGGTCGCAAAGGCCTTGGCCTGGAACGGGCCGAGCGGGACATACTCCCACTGCTGGATGTCGCGCGCGCTCCAGTCGTTCAGGATCACGAAGCCGAAGATCATCTCTTCGGCCCGCTTCTCGGTCAGCATCTCGCCGATCGGCGACGGCTGCCCGACCACCACACCCATTTCGAGTTCGAAGTCGAGCCGCTTGCACGGCCCAAAGCTCGGGACATCGGCGGTCGGCGGCTTCAACTGGCCGCGCGGACGGCGCACGCTGGTGCCGCTGACGACGACGGTGGAGGCTCGGCCGTTATAGCCGATCGGCATGTGCAGCCAATTCGGCTGCAGCGCATTGTCCTTGCCGCGGAACATGACGCCGACATTGGTGGCGTGCTCCTTCGACGAATAGAAATCAGTGTAGCCGGCGACCGCGATCGGCAGATGCAGTTTCACGTCCGCCATCGGCACCAGAGCGCGCTTGCGAAGCTCGTCATTGTCGCGCAGTTCCGGATTGTCGTGGCGCAACAACTCACTGATCCGCGCACGCGTCTTCGACCAGACCGCGGGACCCAGCGCCATGAATGGATTGAGCGAGGACGCGGCAAAGACGCCGGCGTTGCCGACGTCGAGCCGGCAATCCTGTTCGAGCTCCCAGAGATCGAGCACGAAATTGCCGATCGCGACTCCGACGCGGGGAGCCAGACCATCCTTGGCGGAGAATACACCGTAAGGGAGATTCTGGATCGGGAAGTCGGATATGGGATCGGCTGATATGAAGGAGCGGAGGGTGGGATCGTTGGGGTGGGGCAAAGCATTCTCCAATTCAACCATCGTCATGGCCGGGCTTGACCCGGCCATCTACGACTTCCTTGCCAGCTCAAGACGTGGATGCCCGGGACATCCAGCGCGAAGACGCGCTTCGCGCTTTTGCCCGGGCATGACGAAACATTAGACAACGCCAATACCCGATGCCTACGGCTTGTTCGGATCGAAGCGCTTTTCCAGCCCGTTCCAGCAATCGGCATAATCGTCCTGCAGGGTCGGCGACTTCGCCGCATGCGCGGTGACGCGCTGCGGGTATCGCGTCTCGAACATGAAGGCCATGGTGCCGGTCAGCTTGACCGGCTTCAGCTCCGAATTGCTGGCGTGATTGAAGGCGTCGCGATCCGGGCCGTGCGGCAGCATCATGTTGTGCAGCGAGATGCCACCGGGCGTAAAGCCCTGCGGCTTGGCGTCGTAGACGCCGTAGATCAGCCCCATGAACTCCGACATGATGTTCATGTGATACCAGGGCGGACGGAAGGTGTTTTCCGCCACCATCCAGCGCTCGGGAAAGATCACGAAATCGATATTCGCGGTGCCCGGCGTTTCCGAGGGCGCGGTCAGCACGGTGAAGATCGAGGGATCGGGATGGTCGAAGCCGACCGCGCCGACCGGCGAGAAGGTGCGCAGATCATACTTGTACGGCGCGTAATTGCCGTGCCACGCCACCACATCGATCGGCGAATGCGGCAGCGTGGTCTTGAACAGCGCGCCGCCCCATTTCACGAACAGTTCGGTCGGCGTGTCCTTGTCTTCATAGCTAGCTACGGGCGTGAGGAAGTCGCGGGAATTGGCCAGGCAATTGGCGCCGATCGGTCCGCGTTCCGGCAGCGTGAAGGCGCCGCCGTAATTCTCGCAAGCGTAGCCGCGCGCGGGGCCGGAAGGAATCTCGACGCGGAACTTGACGCCGCGCGGAATCACCGCAATCTCGCCGGGTTCGATATCAATCCGGCCGAACTCGGTGACGAAGCGCAAATTGCCCTGTTGGGCTACGAACATCATCTCGCCATCCGCATTGTAGAAATGCTGATCGACCATCGATTTCGTGATCAGATAGACGTGCGCGGCCATGCCGGCCTGGGTGTTGGCGTCGCCCGCGGTGGTCATGGTCTGCACGCCCTGCAGGAACGTCTGATCCTCTTTCGGGATCGGGGCCGGATCCCAGCGGAGCTGCGCAATCGGCAAATCATATTCATGGCAGGGCGCGGTGCGCCAAAGCCCGGCGTCGACCTTCGCAAAGCGTCCGGAATGCCTTACCGACGGCCGGATGCGATAGAGCCACGAGCGCTCGTTGGCGCCACGCGGCGCGGTGAACGGCGAGCCTGACAGCTGCTCGGCATAGAGCCCGTAGGCGCAGCGCTGCGGCGAATTACGCCCGATCGGCAGCGCGCCCGGCAGCGCCTCGGTTTCAAAACTGTTGCCGAAGCCGGACATATAGCCCGGCGTGACGCTGACGGCGTTGCGGTTGATCGCATCAGGCGAGGTATTGATATTCATGGTCATCCTCCTCCTTGCAGGGCGGCCCACATTTCCTGGTCGCGCTGGTCGGTCCAGATCACGGGATCGTCGATTCCCGAGGCCTCGTCGAACGCGCGCGAGACGTTGAACGGCAGACAATGTTCGTAGATCGCAAAGCTGGAAAATTTCGGGTCCATCACCTCGCGCGTCGCCGCCATCGATTCCTTGAGATTGCGGCCCCGGGCGACCGAGATTTCCGCCGCGCCATAGAGCGAGGTGACGAAATCGCGCGTCATCGCGATCGCGTCGCGCCCGGTCGAAAGACCTTTCAGCGCGTCACCGCGGCCCGGCGCGATCGCCTTGGGATTGAAGGCGCGAATTTCGTTCAGCGTCGCCGGCCATTCGCGCAAATGCGCGTCGCCGCAATAGCAGGCCGAATGATATTCGATCAGATCGCCGGAGAACATCACCTCGGCGTCCGGCACCCAGGCGACGATATCGCCTGAGGTGTGACCCGCGCCGAGCTGCATCAGCCGCACTTCGCGTTTTCCCAGATAGATCGACATTTCGCCTTCGAAGGTCAGCGTCGGCCAGGTCAGGCCAGGAATGCTCTGGGCGTCCTGGAACAGCCGCGGGAAGCGGCCGTATTCGGAATCCCAGTCCTGCTGGCCGCGCTCTGCGACCAGCCGATAGGTCTCTTGAGAGGCGATCACCGCCTGCGCCTTGTAGGCGGAAGCCCCGAGCACGCGCACCGCATGATAGTGTGACAGCACCACATATTTGATCGGCTTGTCGGTGACAGTGCGGACCCGCTCGATCACTTTATGGGCCATCGCGGGCGTCGCCTGCGCGTCGAACACAAGGCAGCCGTCGTCGCCGACGATCACAGCGGAATTGGGATCGCCTTCGGCGGTGAATGCATAGAGATCGGCGCCGATCTCGGAGAAGGTGATTTTCTTCTCCGCCATGTCGGTCGTGGACGCGAAACCTTTAGCCATCAAATCAGTTCCTAACTTCGTTGAAGTCCGTGATCTATTGTTGCTGCTGCTGTTGCTGCTGACTGTCATCCAGCATGCGCCGCTTGGCGAGCACGATCGCCTCATTCAGCACGTCGAGATCGCCGATGTGGTTGGCGAGTACGAGCACCAGCGCCGCGTCGAGATCGGCACTTTGCGCGTCGCTCAATCCGCGATGCGCCTCGACGATGGCGCGAAACGCGTCGTCCGGCTTGGCGAAATTCGAACTGGTAGACAGCGCCATCTCAAAACCTCAATTCGTACCCGCGGCACGCGCCAACGCCGCATCAAGCGCCGGACGTGTCGGGTGACGGAAGCGCGCCGCGACATAGCCGTCGGGCCGCAGCAGATAGGCTGTACCGGGCTCGGCATCATACCGCGCACCGGCAAGACCGGAGGAATCGACAAGGCCGTCACCGCCGCCGATGCGGATCACGCCCAGGCTCTCCGGCGTATCAGCGACGGCATCATTGCCGAATTCCAGCAGTGTGAACCGCGTTCCCTGCTCGATGAAGGCTTCGGTCAGGAACATCGAAGCGCCGGATCGTTCGGCGATCGGTGCGTCCAGCATCGACGCGCCGGGCCGCGGGCCGCCGCGCCAAATGTCATGGTCGGCGGTCGACAACGGCGAGTCATAGACCGAAGGCACCGACAGCCGCCCGCCATTGACCATGCGCTTGCCGAATTCGGTTTCCTTCGCCAGCGACAGCACGGCCTTGCGCAGCCGCGCCTCCTGATGGGAGGCGGGCGCCATGAAATCGGTCGAGCGGGTCGATTCGCGGATGTTTTCGTCCGCCGCGGCGCTGCGCTCGGTGTGATAGCTCTGCAGCAGCGCCTCCGGCGACAGCCCGCGCAAGACGCGATCGAGTTTCCAGGCAATGTTCTCGGCATCCTCCAGGCCCGAATTGGCGCCACGGGCGCCGAACGGCGAAACCTGGTGCGCGGCATCGCCGGCAAAAATCACCCGGCCATGGATGAACTTGTCCATCCGCCGGCACTGGAATTTGTACAGCGAGATCCATTCGAAATCGAACTTGTCGTGGCCCAGCATGCGCGCGATCCGCGGCCGCACATTCTCCGGCTGCTTTTCGGACGCGGGATCCGCAAACCGGCTGAGCTGCAGGTCGATGCGCCAGATGTCGTCGGGCTGCTTGTGCAGCAGCGCCGAGCGGCCGGCATGGAACGGCGGATCGAACCAGAACCAGCGTTCGGTCGGAAATTCCGCCGTCATCTTGACGTCGGCGATCAAAAACTGGTCCTCGAACACCTGGCCGGTGAATTCCGCACCCACCATCTTTCGCAGCGACGAGCGGGCGCCGTCGCAGGCGACGACAAACCTGGCGTGCAGCTTGTAAGGTCCATCCGGAGTCTCGACCCTCAAAACCGCGTGGTCGTTGCGCTGCTCGAGCCCGACCACCTTGTTGCGCCAGCGCAGGTCGATGACAGCAAGCTCCCCGACGCGATCGACCAGATAGGCCTCGGCATAGAATTGCTGCAGGTTGATGAAGGCCGGCCGCTTGTGGCCCTGCTCCGGCAACAGATTGAACTGGTAAAGCTGCGACGCGCCGTGAAAGATCTTGCCGACGCTCCACACCACGCCCTTGTCGACCATTCGCTGGCCGATGCCGAGCCGGTCCCAGAACTCCAGCGAGCGTTTGGAAAAGCAGATCGCGCGCGAGCCCTCGCCGATCCGGTCGGCGTCGTCGAGCAGCACCACGCTTTGGCCACGCTGCGCCAGGTCGATCGCCAGCGACAGCCCGACCGGTCCGGCGCCGACCACAACGACGGGATATTCCGCAGCATTGCCGCCCGCCCGATCCTGATCGGGGTGGCGGCGATAACCGAACTGGGTCCTGGTCTGCGCCATGATCACCTTGCGACTAGCCAAGGGCGTGCGAACTTGCTAAATTAGTCGCAACTGCAACTATCTTAAACCCGCTGCGGGCCCCGGCGTCAACTCAAATTGGAGCGATTTTTGGCAAAGACGTCTTCTGGCGAGAGCATGCCCCGGACCCGATCCGGGGTGGATGCGGATTCCCGCGAGGAAACCGCGGCCCGAAAGCGACGGCTCGACCTTTTCCATTTCGTGCCGTTTCGCCTGAACCGGCTGGCGGCCGAAGTCAGTTCCGCGCTGTCCGGCGAATATCAGGCGCGGTACGGGCTCGACATCCCGGAATGGCGGGTGCTGGCAACGCTCGGTTTCCGCAATGATGCCTGCAGCGCACAATACATCGCCCACTGCACCCGGACCCATAAATCGACCATCAGCCGCGCGGTTACGGCGCTGATGGAGCGGCAACTGGTCGAGCGCGTCGAGAATGCGGACGACCGCCGCGAATTCCGCCTGCGCATGACCCGCAAGGGCAAGGCGCTGTACGAGGAGTTGATCCCGCGCCTGCTGCGCAAGGAGCAGGAGATCCTGTCGTGCCTGTCCGCGCAGGAACGAAAGGATTTTGCAGCACTGCTCGGCAAAATCGAACAGAGCTTTGACCTCATCCAGACCAGCCAGGAGGCGGACGCGAAAGAGGCATATTGAGCCACGCTCTCCCTCCACGTCATTGCGAGGAGCCAACGGGTCCGGCCTTCGGCCGGCCCGATGATAAACTCAGCGACGAAGCAATCCATTCTTTCTTCTCGCGGCGAGATGGATTGCTTCGCTTCGCTCGCAATGACGGATGAGGGGGCGGACTCAAATCAGCGTCCGTGGAGTAGGCGCACGTCTCCCTCCTCGTCATTGCGAGGAGCCAATGGGTCCGGCCTTCGGCCGGCCCGATGATAAACTCCGCGACGAAGCAATCCATTCTTTCTTGGTGTGGCCCTATGGATTGCTTCGCGGAGCTCGTCATCAGGCGCGCATTCGCGCGACCCGTTGGCTCGCAATGACGGATGTAGCGACTACGCCCGATCCAGATGCTTGGCGATCACCGGGAAATAATTGTCCCCCGACCCCGCATCGATCGCTTCCTGCAGCACCTCGCCCATCAGTTCCGCGCCGCGGATCCTCAATCCGGCGTCAGCGGCCAGCTCCAGCGCGTAGGACAGATCCTTCAGTGCATATTCGGTCGAGAACGCGCGCTCGGGGAAATTGCCCGGCACGATCGCCTTCATGCCGTGATTGCGCAGCGCAAAGCTGTCGGCCGAGCCCTTCGATAACGTATCGAGCAACAGCTTCGGATCGACGCCATTGTGTTTGGCGACCGCGACCGCCTCAGCCAGCGCGTTGACGGTCTCGAACAGCACCATGTTGTTGAGGATTTTGGTCACCTGCCCCGCACCGACCTCGCCGCAATGGGTGACATCGGTGGCGAAACAGCGGATCAGCGGTTCGATCGCGGCGTAAAGCGCGGGCGCCGCACCGACCATGACGCTGAGCGTGCCGTCCTGCGCCGCCTGCCGCGTGCGCGCGATCGGCGCATCCGCCCACGCCGCGCCCTTGGCCTGCAACTGCGTTGCGAAATCGCGGGTCTGGCTGACCGACGACGTGCCGAGATCGACCACGACCTGGCCGCGTCTGATGTTCATCAGTATGCCGTCGCCCTCGAACACCGCGCGCACATGCTCGGCACTGGGCAGGCAGAGAAACAGCAGATCGCTCTGATTGATGACTTCGGCAGCCGAGCCCGCAATTTCAGCGCCTTCCGCGCGCATGTGCGCCAAAGGCTCCGGCGCGAGATCGAACACAACCACGCGCCTGCCGCTTTTCTTCACCAGATTACGGCAGATCGGCTCGCCCATCACGCCGAGGCCGATGAAGCCGACCGTCTTGTACTCCGACATGCCTATCTGAACCTACTTCACGAAAGAACGCGACGGCGCGAGATGCAGGGCGAACGCATCGACCTTGTCGCTGGCGCGCGGATAGATCTCGCTCACGATCGGGTCATGGCCGGGGATGAACCGGTCGGGATGACCGGCGAGCCGCTCGACGATTTCCCAGCCCTGCACCATGTCGCCGACATTATAGACGATCGGAAACGGGCTGCGGCGCTGCAGATTGGCATAGTAGTGCGCGGCATCGGAGGCCAGCACCACCGGTCCGCGCGCGGTCTCGACCCGCACCACCTGCAGGCCGTCGGAATGGCCGCCGACCCGATGCACGGTGACGCCGGGCGCGATCTCGCCATCGCCGGAATGGAAGGTGACGCGCTCGCCATAGACATGACGGACCATGGTCGTGACATGCTCGACCGAAAACGGATGCCGGATCGTGCTGTTGCACATGCAGCGTCCGGTCGCGTAGCTCATCTCGCGATCCTGCAGGTGAAACCGGGCTCCGGGAAAGCGGTCGAGATTGCCGGCGTGGTCGTAATGCAAATGCGTGACGACCACGTCCTTGATGCTCTCGGCCTTGACGCCAAAATTGGCCAGCGCGTCGACCGGGTTGAGCGTGAGCTTGCGGGAGCGCGCCTTCGCCTCATCGGCATTGAAGCCGGTATCGACCAGGATCTCGCGGCCATGCCCGCGGATCAGCCAGACGAAATAATCGAGGTCCTGCGCGGTGGTCTCGTGCGGATCCGGCACCAGGAAGTTCAAATGAGGGGTGCGCGGCGACATCGTCGCATAGCGCAAGGCATAGATTTCGTAAGCATTTCCCATCGGTGTCACTTTTCTTGTGGGTCGCGGTTGGCCGACACCTGCACCAAGCCATCGTCATCCGGAAAGGTCAAACCCGCGGAACGCGCGTGACCGCTGCATGAGCGCATGGCGCTTCTATGTGAGACGGGTCACATTGCGGGTCCTCCGTCATCGGCCGCGAAAGCGGGTGGTGACGAACACCGCAAACGCGGTTTATTCCCTCGCCTCCGCCTGGCCTCGTCGCGGTTAATTGTCGCAATTAACGATGGCCTCGCAAGCGGTTGACGGCCTGCGGGCGCGGTTTGATAATGCGGGTTGCGTAGCGTAAAGTCGCCGAGGCGCAAGCTGGGATCGGCGCTATTTTGGCTGGACCGCCGTGATCTGGATTGCCGCGAATATGAAAATTCGTCTTGCATTGTTTGTGACGTTGATTTGTTCGGCGGCATCGATTGTCCCGTCGCTTGCAGCCGGCGACCGCTTTGCGCTGGTCATCGGCAACGCGAAATATCCGGATGCCGAGGCGCCGCTGAAAGAGCCGATCAACGACGCGCGCGACGTCGCCGACGAGCTCAAGCGCGACGGCTTCAACGTCGATATCGGCGAAAACCTGACCGGCGACGCGATGCGGCGCGCCTTCGACAAGCTCTACGGCAAGATCAAGCCCGGCTCGGTCGCGCTGATTTTCTTCTCGGGCTTCGGCGTCCAGTCGAGCCGCCAGAGCTACATGATCCCGGTCGATGCGCAGATCTGGACCGAGCCGGATGTTCGCCGCGACGGCTTTAGCCTCGAAACCGTGCTGGGCGAGATCAACAGCCGCGGCGCCGGCGTCAAGATCGCCCTGATCGATGCCTCCCGGCGCAATCCGTTCGAGCGCCGGTTCCGCAGCTTTTCGGCCGGCCTCGCGCCGGTGATCGCCCCGAACGGCACGCTGGTGATGTATTCCGCCGCGCTCTCGTCCGTCATCTCCGATAATGGCACCGATCGCAGCCTGTTCGTGCGGGAGCTGTTGAAGGAAATTCGCACCCCCGACCTGATGGCGGAGGAAACGCTCAACCGTACCCGCGTCGGCGTCACCCGCGCCTCGCGTCAGGAGCAGGTGCCGTGGATTTCATCGTCGCTGGCGGAGGATTTCTCGTTCATCCCCGGCGGCGCGGGCCCGCGGCCCGCCGCTCCGCCACCCTCTCCGGCTCCGCAAGTGGCCGCTCCGGCGCCCGCACCGGAACCGCCGCCTTTGCCGCCGCCACCAAAGCAGGCTGAAGTCGTGATCCCGCCGCCGGCCCCGCCAGCGGTTCCGCCCAAGCCCGCGGAGACCCCGACCGTGTTGGCGCTGGCCGACGATCCGACCATCAAGAGCCTGACTGCCAAGCTCAACGACAATCCCGACGATGCGGCGGCGCTGTACCGGCGCGGACAGGTTTATGCCAGCAAGGGCGCCTACGAGCTTGCGATCAAGGACTTCAACAATTCGCTGCGGGTGAACCCGAAGGACGTCGAAGCCTTTAACAACCGTTGCTGGGCCCGCACGGTGATCGGCGACCTGCAGGCCGCGCTGAAGGATTGCAACGAAGCCCTGCGACTGCGCCCGAATTTCGTCGATGCCCTAGACAGCCGGGGCCTGGTCAACCTGAAGAGCGGGCAGACCAAGAACGCGATTGCCGATTTCGACGCCGCCCTCAAGATCAACCCGCGTTTGACCTCGTCGCTGTATGGGCGGGGGCTGGCCAAGAAGCGCAACGGCTCGATTTCGGAAGGCGATCTGGATATAAACAACGCCAAGGCCATGGACCCGAATATCGCGAAGGAATTCGCCGATTACGGGGTACAGTGACGATATTTGAGGTGAAGGGCGGCGCCCCCTCGAACCCCGGCGGGACGTCACAGACTAAAAGTTAAAGTAATTAGCCCGGGACCGATGGTCCGGCAGTTTATTTGCATCACGTTTGGAACCGCGCGGAACGCGCGCAGGAGGGACTGGCAATGTCAAAGATCTCTGCAACCAAGGGTCTTACCGCGATCCTTTCGATCATGACCATCGGCGCCGCGCTTTCCGTCGGCACGGGAACGGCCCGCGCCGGCGACAACAACGTCACCGAGGATCAGATCGTCCGGGCACTCGCGCCGGCTGAGAAGAAGCCGCTGACCCGAGGCCTGTCGGTCGGCCCACAGACCCAGACCGATCCGGCCGCAGTCGCCGCCGAAACCAAGTTCGTGCAGACCATCCGTGGCCGCAACACGCGTTCGCTGTCGATCACCGAGCGCGAAGAGATCGCGACCATCGTCAAGGACAAGCCCAAGATCGATCTGGAAATCAACTTCGACTACAATTCGGCCGATATCAGCGCCAAGTCGCTGCCCTCCGTGCAGGCGCTGGGGCGCGCATTGACCAATGCCGATTTGAAGGGCTCGACCTTCGTGGTCGCAGGCCACACCGACGCGGCCGGCGGCGAAGCCTATAACCAGGACCTGTCCGAGCGCCGTGCCGATTCGATCAAGCGCTACCTCATCGACAAATACGGCATCAACGGCGGCGATCTGGTCACCGTCGGATACGGCAAGACCAAGCTCAAGGACCCGAGCCAGCCGATGGCGGAAGTGAACCGCCGGGTCCAGGTCGTGAACATGGAAAATAAGGCGACCGCGTCCAAGTAAAGCGCGATCAAGCAAACGGCGTAGCGCTGACCAAGATTTTCCGGCTACAATGCGTCCCGCAGCACCCTTGCGGGACGTATTCGTTTTGGGGTTCATTCAGAACTTCCCGGCCGGCCCAATGCGCCCCGCCTCATTTGACTTCAAGTCTGGATTGATCCGGCGATGAACCTCTCCGAATACCTCAAACCTGCGCTCGGAGTAGCGTTCTTTGTCGTCCTGGGCGCCGGATATTACTGGTTTGAGCACCGCTCCCACCCTGAGGAAAAGGAAACTCCAGGCAAGGCGCTGGTCATCGTGACCAAATCCACCAATGCCTGCTTCTCCGACATGGTGCGGGTCACCGGATTTATCGTGCCGCGCCGCGAGGCCCAGGTCGGCGTCGACCAGGAGGGTTCCAAGGTCACCGATCTCTTCGTCCACGAAGGCGACATGGTCACCGATAATCAGGAACTGGCGCGCCTGACCCCACCGCCGCAGCAACAGGGCGGCGGCGCAAGACCAACATCGATCTCGCTGCGCGCGCCCGGCCCCGGACTTGTCACGGAAGTGCGAACCGCGGTTGGCGCACCGGCCTCGCCGCAGGCCGGGCCGATGTTCCGGATTTCGATCAACAACGAAATCGAGCTGGACGCCGAGGTGCCGAGCATCCATCTGCTGAAACTCAATCCGGGCGCGACGGTGCGGATCAGCCGCGACGACGCGCCCGATCTGGTCGGCAAGGTCCGGCAGATCTCGCCGCAGATCGACCGCACCACCCAGCTCGGCCATGTCCGGATATCGCTGACCAACAATCCCTCGCTCAAGGTCGGCATGTTCGCCCGCGCCAATATCGACGCCAAACGCAGCTGCGGCGTGGCCGTGCCGCGCACCGCGATCGACCGTCTCACCCTGCAGGTGGTCAAGGGCAATGTTGTCGAAACCCGCAAGGTCCGGGTCGGATTGACGTCCGATACGTCTACGGAAATTCTTGAAGGCCTCGACGTCGGCGAAACCGTCGTGGCCGACGCTGGCAGTTCGTTGCATGACGGCGACCAGATCAAGACCATGTTCGCCGACGAACTCGATCGCACGCGGACACGCTAATGGCTTTGAACATCTCGGCATGGTCGATCCGGAACCCGCTGCCCTCGATCGTCTTTTCGATCATCCTTCTGGTGCTGGGCTGGGTCAGTTTCACCAAGCTCGCGGTGACTCGGCTGCCCTCGGCCGACATTCCCGTGATTTCGGTCGCGGTCTCGCAATTCGGCGCCGCGCCGTCGGAACTGGAATCGCAGGTCACCAAGACCATCGAAGACGGCATCTCCGGCGTCGAAGGTGTGCGGCATATTTCCTCGTCGATCACCGACGGCCTGTCGGTGACGACGATCCAGTTTGCGCTTGAAACCAACACCGACCGCGCCCTGAACGACGTCAAGGACGCCGTCACGCGGGTTCGCGCCAACCTGCCGCAGAACGTCACCGAGCCGCTGATCCAGCGCGTCGACGTGATCGGCCTGCCGATCGTGACTTACGCCGCGATCTCGCCCGGCAAGACGCCGGAGCAACTGTCCTATTTCGTCGACGACGTCGTCAAACGCGCGCTGCAGGGCGTCCGCGGCGTCGCCCAGGTCGAGCGTATCGGCGGTGTCGAGCGCGAGATTCTGGTGTCGCTTGACCCCGATCGTTTGCAGGCCGCGGGGCTGACCGCGGTCAATGTCAGCCAGATCCTGCGCGGCACCAATGTCGATCTCGCCGGCGGCCGCGCCGAAATCGGCAAGAACGATCAGGCCATCCGCACGCTGGCCGGCGCCAAGACACTCAACGAACTTGCGGGGACCATGATCCCGCTGTTCGGCGGCGGCGAGGTCCGGCTCGACGATCTTGGCACCGTCACCGACACCATCGCCGACCGTCGCACCTTCGCCCGCTTCAACGGCGAGCCCGTGGTGGCGCTCGGCATCAAACGCTCCAAGGGCGCCAGCGACGTTGTGGTCGCAGCCGCAGTCCAGAAGCGGATCGATGCGCTGAAGGTCGCCTATCCCGATGTCGACCTGAAATTGATCGACACCTCCGTTGAATTCACCAAGGGCAATTACGAAGCGGCAATCTCGACCCTGTTCGAAGGCGCGATTCTCGCTGTCATCGTCGTTCTGCTGTTCCTGCGCGACATCCGCGCCACCATTATCGCGGCGATCTCGCTGCCGCTGTCGATCTTCCCCGCGTTCTGGGCGATGGACCTGCTCGGCTTCTCGCTCAACCTCGTTAGCTTCCTCGCCATCACGCTGTCGACCGGCATCCTGGTCGACGACGCCATCGTCGAGATCGAGAACGTCGTCCGCCATATGCGCATGGGCAAGACGCCCTATCGCGCGGCGCTGGAGGCCGCCGACGAAATCGGCCTTGCCGTGATCGCGATCTCGCTCACCATCATCGCGATCTTCGCACCCGCGAGTTTCATGTCCGGCATCGCCGGGCAGTTCTTCAAGCAGTTCGGCATCACGGTTTCGGTGCAAGTGTTCTTCTCGCTGCTCGCCGCGCGCTTCGTCACGCCGGTGCTGGCCGCCTACTTCCTCAAAGACACTCACCACGAAGACCCGCCGCCCGGCCGGGTGCTGCGAGGCTACACCAAGCTGGTGACGTGGTCGGTCAGGCACCATTACATCACGGTATTGATCGGTTTCGGCATCTTCGCCGCCTCGATCTGGAGCATCACGCTGCTGCCGCAAGGCTTCCTGCCCGCGCAGGACACCGCGCGCTCGCTGCTCGCGATGGAATTGCCGCCGGGTTCGCAGCTCGCCTACACCGAGAAGGTCACGGAAGAGATCGTCGCGCGCCTGCGCAAGCGTCCGGAGGTGCGAAGCGTGTTCGTCGACGGCGGCCGCGTGCCGCCGGGAACGCTGGAGGTGCGGCGCGCCGCGTTGATCATCAACTACACGCCGAAGACTGAGCGCGACAGCGCACACACGCAACGCCTGCTCGAACTCGACATCAGCAAGGAACTCGAGAACGTTCCCGACATCCGCTTCTGGTTCCTCGACGAAAACGGGCTTCGCGCGATCTCGCTGGTCGTCACCGGCACCGACAGCAACATCGTCAACAATGTCGCCAGCGAACTTGCGACCCAGATGAAGCGGATTCCGATCATCGCCAACGTGATCTCGGAAACCGCGCTGGACAGGCCCGAGCTTCGCATTCGGCCGCGCGCCGAACTGGCGGCGCGGCTCGGCGTCTCCACCGAAAGCCTGTCGCAGACCATCCGTGTCGCCACCATCGGTGACGTCGGTCCCGCGCTCGCAAAATTCGACGCCGGCGACCGCCAGGTGCCGATCCGGGTCCAGCTCGAGGACAATGCCCGCGGCGACCTCCAGATGCTCGAACAACTGCGCGTGCCGCTGGGCCAGCACGGCGAACGCGGCGGCGTTCCGCTGTCCGTCGTCGCCGACATCCAGCTCGACCAGGGCCCGACCAGCATCAACCGCTACGACCGCGAGCGGCAGGCGACCGTGGCGGCCGACCTCGTCGGCAACGCCGCGCTCGGCGACGCCACCAAGAAGATCTACGACCTGCCGGTGATGAAGAGCCTGCCGAAGGGCGTCAAGGTCAGCCCATCCGGTGACGCCGAAAGCCTGAATGAATTATCGGAAGGCTTTGCTACCGCCATCACCGCCGGCCTGATGATGGTCTACGCGGTGCTGGTGCTGCTGTTCGGCACCTTCCTGCAGCCGATCACGATTCTGTTCTCGCTGCCGCTGTCGATCGGCGGCGCGATCGCCGCGTTGCTGCTGACCGGCAAGCAACTCACCACGCCGGTGTGGATCGGCATCCTGATGCTGATGGGCATCGTCACCAAGAACGCCATCATGCTGGTGGAATTCGCGATCGAAGCCATCCGCGCGGGCAAGCCGCGCGATGTCGCGATGATCGACGCCGGCATGAAGCGCGCCCGTCCGATTGTGATGACCACGGTCGCGATGGTGGCCGGTATGATGCCGTCAGCGCTGGCGTTCGGCGCCGGCGGCGAGTTCCGCTCGCCGATGGCGCTCGCCGTGATCGGCGGCCTGCTGTTCTCGACGGTGCTGTCGCTGGTGTTCGTGCCAGCGATGTTCATGATGATGGACGATATCGGCGCATTCATCTGGCGCTTCGGCAAGATGCTGCTGGTCTCGCACGGCGATAGCGAGCAAGCGCCGTCCGATCATCACGCCGAGCCGCCGGCCAAGGAGCCGCCCGCGGCCCCGCCGGCACCCCCGGCCATGGTGTCGCCCGCGGCGGAGTAGTCGAGGTGGGCTTGAGCGATGCGAAACTAACCATCGCGCTTCCATTCCCTTCGAGACGTGTGCCGAATGTGCAAAATCTCGACCACGTCTCGTACCCGATAGAAAATCTTGTAAGGATAGCGGGCAACGAATATGACCCGCACATTTGGATCATCCGTCCGATAACCGCTATGCGGATGATCCTTTAGCTGCGCTACCGCCTCGCGAATGCTCGCCGCTACATTCCTCGCACCGGTCGCAGATCGTTCTCTTAAATATTCGAATATTCGCTCGCGATCCGAGAACGCTTCGGGCGTGTAGCGGACCCTCATCCTTCGTGGCGCTTGTCGGCTTCCGCAATCCGCTCGTTCGACACGAATTCTCCGCGATCGGCCTCAGCCAATCCTTTGGCAACGGCTGCCCGCTCGTCGTCTGACATCGTGTAGATGCCTGTGCGGCGCGCCTCGATTTCCCGGGCGTACTCGGCAAGCTCCTCCTGATCCTCTTGAGGCCAGGTCGCGGCGTGCTCGATCACTTCTTTGAGCGTTCGGTTCATCTGGTCATTGTACCACAACAGGCGACGTCTGACGACGCGGGAGGGTTCCCTACTCGTTCCGCGCCACCGCCGTCAGCTTGGTCAGGTTCTGCAGCAAAATCCGGCCGCGCTGCAGGTCGAGGATGCCGTCCTTGCGCCAGAGTTGCAGCTGACGGTTGACGCTTTCGCGCGCGGCGCCGACGAAGACGCCGAGTTGCTCCTGTGAGATGTGGACCTCGGAGCCGAAATCGGCCGCCAGCGCACAGAGCCGACGCGCCAGCCGCACCGGCAGGGGCTGCAGCATGGATTCCTCCATGCGCTCGCTCTGCCAGCGGATGCGCTGGCACAGCAGCATGATGATCTTGATCGCCACCTTCGGCTCGCGTTCGAGATGCGACAGAAAATCCTGCCGCCGCAGCACGAACAGTTCGGTCGGCTCACCCGCGGCGGCGTCCGCGGTGCGGCTCTGGCCGTCCAGGACCGCGACCTCGCCGAACAGGTCGCCCGGACCCATGAAGTTCAGTGTCAGCCGACTGCCGTCGGAGGCGCCGGTCTCGATGCGGATCTGGCCGCGGCGAACCCCGTACAAGGCGTCGCCGGGGTCTCCCTTCTGGAACAGCATTTCACCAACCCCAAGCTGTTGGGTGTGGCAAAGGCTGGAAATCCGCTGCAGTTCGTCGGTCCCCAAGTCCGCGAACATCGGGTTCATTTTCAAGATGACCGCAAATTCGGCCTGTTTACTCATTGTATTGCCTTCCAGGTCGACCCCGACCGCCCGAGGACGGCGGTAGCAAGATTCAGCGCCTTGGAAGTGTGTCATAAGTCACATAACTTTGCAGTACCCTCGGATTATTTTTAGCCGCTTTGAGCGATATCCCCTTTCCGGGATAAGCTCGCGCAACCGCCCGCGCCCGCTTGCGGCGCCGCCGAATTCGATGCCGCTTGCCCGGTCTGGAATGTCGAAATGAGAGCATTGAAAATTGCCGGGGCCGCCATCGGCGCCGTGATCATCGTTCTGGCGCTGCTGCTGGTGTTCGGCGTCCCCTCCAGCCTCCTGACCTCGCAGATCCAGGAGCGGGTCGAGCGCCAGACCGGATACAGGCTCGCCATCAACGGCGGAGCCAAAATAGGTCTCTGGCCGTCGCTCAACATCACCTTGAGCGACATCGCGCTGCAGGACCCGAACGACGGCGACATCAACAACCGTCTCACCGCCAGCAGCATCCAGGCGGATGTGACGCCGGCCAGCGTGTGGTCGGGCCGCCCCGAGATCACCGAACTCGTGATCGTTCGCCCGGTCCTGAACGTGCCGCTGCAGCGCGAGCGGCTGAGTGACGCCAAGCCGTCTCCCAAGCCCGCCGCGTCCGGCGCCGCGGATGCCGTCTCGATCGAGCATGTCAGCGTCACAGGCGGCACCATCGTGTTTTCCAATCTGCGCGACCGCGTCGAAGATCGCGTCGAGACCATCAACGCCGACATCACCGTTGCCGGCGACCGCAAGGTTCGGATTTCCGGCAATGCGCGCGCCGCCGAGCACGCGCTCAAATTCGACATCAAGGCCGCGCCGCCGGCCCCGCCGATCGAGCGGCAAATCATTCCGACCGAACTCACGTTTGAAGCGCCGGGCCTGTTGCAGGCGCCGTTGACGGCCAAGGCGGAGGTGCGCCTCAACGGCTCGGTCGTCATGATCAACGGCCTGACCGGCGCGCTCGGCGACGGCGCGTTCAATGGATGGGCCTCGGTGGATCTGGCGAGCAAGCCGCTGGTGAAGCTCGATCTCGACTTCCGGCGGCTGGATATCGCGATTTCGCATGGCGGCGCAGGCGCCGCGGCGCAGCCCTGGAGCAATGCATCGATCGACCTGAACGGCCTGAATTATGTCGATGTGCAGGCGCGGATTTCCGCGGCCGAGCTCAATCTCGGCGACGGTCATTTCGCGCCGGCCGCAATCGACGCCACGCTCGCAAGCGGCGTACTGAAATCCCAGATTTCCAATCTCGGCGCCTATGATGGCAACGCCAATGGCGACGTGACCATCGACGCCTCGACCGGCAATCCGGCTTTCGCGCTGCGGGCCGACCTCACCGGGGTGCGCGCCTTGCCGCTGCTGCGCAGCCTCGCCGATTTCGACAAGCTCGACGGCAAGATGCAGGCAAAGATCAGCGTGCTTTCAACAGGCACGAGCCAGCGCATCATCATGTCGAACCTGTCGGGAACGGCATTCGTGGTGTTCCAGGACGGCGCCATTCGCGGGCTCAACGTTGCCCAGATGATCCGCTCGCTGACATCGGGCACGCTGTCGGGATGGCAGGAGAACAAGGAGCAGGCCACCGATCTCACGCAGCTTTCCGCCTCGTTCAAGATCGACAAGGGCCAGGCCCAAACCACCGACCTCAATCTGGTCGGCCCGCTGGTCAGGCTGACCGGCGTCGGCACCATCGACCTCGGCACCAAGCAGATCGGATTTCGGGTCGAGCCGAAGCTCGTGATGACGACCGAAGGCCAGGGCCGCGCCGGTGACCCGGTCGGGCTCGGCATTCCCGTCATGATCGACGGTCCCTGGGACGAGCCGCGCATCTATCCGGACATCCAGGGCATCCTGGACAATCCCGACGCCGCCTACGCCAAGCTGAAGGAGATCGGCAAGGGCCTGTTCGGCGCCGACGGCGCCGGGCTTGGCGGGCTGAGCGGGCTCGGCGGATTGATCGGCGGCGGACAAGGCCAGGGACCAGCCGGCGGGCAAAGCAGCGGCGGCAAGCCGTCCGATCCGCTCGGCGGCCAGCTCGGCGAGACTATCGGCAATCTGCTGCAGCAGGGATTGAGCGGCGGCTTGAGCCAGGGCGGCGTGAATCAAGGCGGGGCCAGTCAAGGTGCACGGACCGGGGGCGTGGGCCAGGGCCGCAATATTTCCCCTGCGCCTCCCGCTCAAGCGGTCCCGCCCGCGCCGTCGGCGCCGAGCGACGCAACGACGCAGCCGGACAGCCAGCCCATGAACGAGGTCTTGCGGCAGCTTTTCAACCGCTGATCTGCCCAAATCGGGGCTAACCATGGTGGCGTACCCCGGCCCGCCGCCACCGAATTGTGCTAAGCAGAGGGTGGTTGAGACGGCCGCCATCGAACGCGGTCGCTGCGCCGTGGCGCCGTGCTCCGCGGCGATGACAGCGGATGCGCGCACCCGGAGGTGGCGCACGAGGGTCCGGATGAACGGGGTCAAGGACAAAATCTGGTTCCTGCGCGAAGGCCTGTTCGCCAAATACGTCATCGCGTTGGTCGGCCTCGTCGTGTTCGTGCTCGCCGTCAACGGCGCGCTGGAAACCTGGATCAGCTATCGCGGCATCAAGAGCTCGCTGACGGATGCGATGTCGGAAAAGGCCGAGGCGACCGAAAGGCGGATCGAGCAGTCGATGGCCGACCTCGAGCGGCAGATCAGCTGGGTGACGCGCGCCTCCTCAACCAAGCTCGAAGACCGCCGCGCCGACTATCAGCAGCTGCTGAGCCAGGTGCCGTGGGTCAGCCAGCTCTCGCAGATCAGCGGCAAAGGCCGTGAAACATTGCGGCTGTCGCGCAAGGGGGTCTCCTATGGCAGCACGCTGGACTTTTCCCACGATGCCACCTTCATCGAAACCCGCTCCCGCGGCACCAGTTTTGCGCCGGCCTATTTCCGCGACGATCAGCCGTTCATGTCGATCGCCGTGTCGCATTCCGACGCCAGCGTCGGCATCACCGTCGCCGAAATCGACCTCCGCTTCCTCTCGGACTTCCTGGGCGACGCGCAGGTCGGCAAGGCCGCCTTCGCCTATATCGTCGATGCCAGGGGCCAGGTGCTTGCAAGCTCGACCAAGGGCCCTGAAATCGGCAAGGATCTCTCGGACCTGCCGCAGGTCGCAGCCCTGCTGAAGCCTGATGGCGCGCCGCTGGCCTCGGGCACCGATGCCGATGGCCATTCGGTGCTGACCACGTCGAGCACGGTACCGAAACTCGGCTGGAACGTGTTCTTCGAGCAGCCGACGGCGCAGGCGCTGTCGCCGATCCGCGATCAACTGGTGCGGATCGCGCTTCTGATCGCGCTCGGCCTCGTGGTCGCGATCATTGCAGGTTCCGTACTGGCGCGGCGGATGCTGGTGCCGATCACGGCGCTGCGCGCCGGCGCGCGGCGGCTCGGCGCCGGTGAATTCGACCACCGCATCGACGTGCATACTTCCGACGAACTTGAAGAGCTCGCCACCCAGTTCAACAGCATGGCCGGGCAGCTCGCCGAAACCTATTCCGACCTCGAATGGAAGGTGAAGGAGCGGACCCGTGATCTGGCGCAGTCGATCAACGAACTCAAGGTGCTCGAGGAGGTCGGCCGCGCGGTTTCCTCCTCGCTCGATCTCAACGCCGTGCTGCCGACGGTCGCCGCCCGCGCGCTCGAGATCACCCACGCCGACGCCGTACTGATCTACGGCTACGACGCCGCCAACCATCAGTTCAACCTGACCGAATCGATCGGTATCGACAAATCGGCCGAAGGCGGGCATCTCGCCATCGACGAGGACGGCAGCCCGCTCGGCGAGGCCGCCGCGCGCGCCGAGCCGATCGCGATCCCCAACCTCGACGCCAGTGCAGACCATCCGCTGCGCGACGCGGCGGTGGCGGCCGATTTCCATTCGGTGCTGGTGGTGCCGCTGGTCGACCAGAAGGGCGTGCTGGGATCGCTGGTGGTGCTGCGCAAGAATGCCGGCGAATTTTCCGAAAACCTGATCGGGCTGATGAAGACGTTCGCGCACCAATCGGTGCTGGCGATGCGGAATGCGCGGCTGTTCTCCGAGGTCGATCACAAGAGCCGGGAACTGGAAACCGCGAACTCCACCGTGCGCCAGCAGGCCGACAAGCTGCAGGAACAGACCGACCAGCTCAAGGACTGGAACAAATCGCTGGAGCAGCGGGTCGAGACGCAATTGGGCGAAATCGAACGCATCCGCCGGCTCGAACGTTTCCTGGCGCCGCAGGTGGCGCATCTGATCGCCTCCTCCGACAGCCATGAAGGGCTGCTCGACAGCCACCGCCGCGAGGTGACGGTGGTGTTCTGCGACCTGCGCGGCTTCACCGCGTTCACCGAGCAGACCGAGCCGGAAGAGGCGATGAACGTGCTGCGCGAATATCACGCAGCCCTCGGCGAACTGATCTTCAAATATGAGGGCACGCTCGACAAATATGCCGGCGACGGCGTGATGATCCTGTTCAACGCGCCGATCCAGTTCGCCGATCACACCGCCCGGGCGGTGAAGATGGCGGTGGAGATGCGCGACAGCATTGGCCCGCTGACCGAGCGCTGGCGCAACCGCGGCCACAATCTCGGCTTCGGCATCGGCATCGCGCTCGGCTATGCCACGCTCGGCCAGATCGGCTTCGAGCATCGGCTCGAATACGCCGCGATCGGCAGCGTCACCAACCTGGCCTCACGGCTGTGCGACGAGGCCAAGGCCAACCAGATCGTGGTGAGCCGCCGTGTCCTCGGCATGGTCGAGGCGTTTGTCGAGGCCCGGCCGATCGATGATCTCAACCTGAAAGGTTTCAATCATCCAGTGCTGGCGGCGGAGATTCTGCGCTGGCGCGAGGTTGCGGACAATGTCGTCGCAGTTCCCGCCCGGGAACGCCGCCGAATACAGTGAGCGCGGCTCCATCGTCAGCTCAAGCCCGCGCGCCGGAATCCGCTCAGGTAATGCTGGCGCTCGGTATCGCATTGGAACGGCATTTCGCTGGCGATCCAGGCCAGCGAAATATTGGGCTGGGCGCGGCGCAGCTCCTGCAGTGCTGCTTTCGCGACATCATCCCGGCCCGCCAGCGCTGCCGCCGCGGTCAACACCCGGTGCGCGCCGACAAAGTCGCTGCGCTGCCGCAGCGCCTCGCGCGACAGCCGGATCGCCTCCTCGTAATGACCACCTACGAACTGCGAATAGGCCGCGACGCCGCAATAGATCGCGGCGAAGGGATCGCGCGGTGAGAACCGCAGCGCCTGCCGCGCGGCGCGGTCGCCCTCCTCCCAGCGCCCGCAATAGGCCAGGGCCACGCCGTAGAGGCCCCGCGCCGGCGAGAAGTTGGGATGGAGCCGCAGCGCCAGCTCGAACTCGGCGAGCGAGTCGTCGAACCGGCGGCTGAACAGATAGACGTTGGCCAGCGCATAATGCGCCCAGGCATCCTCGGAGTCGGCGTGGATCGCCGCCAATGCCGCGCGTTCGGCAGTCGGCAACGCCTTGTGCATCTCCTCCCAGCCCATATGCGCGCTGAAAATGTGGCTGGCAGCCAACAGGCCGAGCGCTTGGCCGTAGCCGGGATCGAAGTCGATGGCCTTTTCCAGCAGCGCCTGCGCCACCAGATTGTCCTGCCGCGTCACGCGCCAGTAATGCGACAGCGCGCGCATCACCAGGTCCCAGGCGTCCATATTGTCCGGCGCCTTGCGCCGGGCGCGAAAATTCTCCGCAGCGTAGAGTTGCGGCTCGACCGCGGCGACCACGGCCTGGGTGATCTCGTCCTGCACCGCGAACACATCGGCGAGATTGCGGTCGTAGCGCTCCGCCCAGATCTGGCTGCCGGTGACGACGTCGTTGAGCTGCGCCGTGATCCGCACCTGGTCGCCGTCCTTGCGGACGCTGCCCTCGACCACATAGCCGACCCCGAGCTCTTCGCCGATCTGTTTCAGATGGACGGATTTGCCCTTGTAGATGAACGACGAATTGCGCGCGACCACGTAGAACCAGCGCAGTTTCGACAGCGCGGTGATCAGATCCTCGCTGATGCCTTCGGAAAAATAGGCCTGCTCGGGATCGTCGCTCTGATTGGCGAATGGCAGCACCGCGATCGCCCTGCGATCGAGCGGCGGCGCCGTTTCGACCACCCGCTCCGGCGGCTGAGGCGAATTGTCGCGCGTCTTGAGCGCGCCCGGCTGCGGGCGCACCTCGCCGACGAAGCGAAAGCCTTTTCGCGCAATGGTGCGGATCACGCCCTGATCCTTGCCGGTATCGCGGACCGCCCTGCGCGCCGCGTTGATCCGGGACGTCAGCGTCGATTCGGACACGATCCGGCCGTTCCAGATCGTCGCAATCAGATCGTCCTTGCTGACGACGCGATCACGATGTTCGACCAGATAGGTCAGCAAATCGAACACCTGCGGCTCGACGGCCACGTGCTCGCCATCGCGGCGCAGCTCGCGGAGATCGACATCGAGCACATGGTTGGCGAATAAAAATTGCACTTCGTTATCCTAAACCGTGATGCATTGATCTCCCTCTCCCCGCAATCGGGGCGAGGTGACCCCGGGTAGCGCGTCGATCCGGCTTAAAGTGTCAAGCGGTTCACATCTCATTGAAAAATCAGGCTGTCCTCAAGGTAAAATCGCCCCGCCCTCAGAGTCATTAGGTCTGCGCAGGCCCATGTTTGGTTCATCGCGGCCGTCCTCAAGGCCGCTTTGCGACCTCAACAGGAGACACCCATGGCCAGCACGGCAGCCACAGCTCAGGCAACCCCCGCTCCCGCCCCCGACCTTGCCGCGCTCAAAACGAAGCAGCAGGCGGCCTGGACGTCCGGCAATTATGCCATCATAGGCTCGACGCTGCAGATCGTCGGCGAGGAGCTCTGCGAGGCGCTCGACCTCAAATCCGGCTCGAAGGTGCTCGACGTCGCCGCCGGCAACGGGATGGCGAGCCTGGCTGCGGCACGGCGCTGGTGCGAGGTCACTTCGACCGACTACGTGCCCGCGCTGCTCGAGCGCGGCCGCGCCCGCGCCACAGCCGAAGGCATGGAGATCGAATTCCGCGAGGCGGACGCCGAGAACCTGCCGTTCGCCGACAACAGTTTCGACAGCGTGATCTCCACCTTCGGCGTCATGTTCACGCCGAACCAGGACAAGGCCGCCGCCGAGCTGCTGCGGGTCTGCAAGCCCAGGGGCAGCATCGGGCTCGCCAACTGGACGCCCGACGGCTTCATCGGCCAGGTGTTCAAGACGCTCGGCAAATATCTGCCGCCGCCCGCGGGCGCCAAATCGCCGGCGCTGTGGGGCACGCGCGGGCGACTCGGCGAAATGTTCGACGCCGGCGCCGGCTCGGTGAAGGCGCAACCGCGCCTGTTCAATTTCCGCTACCGCTCGGCGGATCATTTCCTCGAAATGTTCAAGACCTATTACGGCCCGGTGCTGAAGGCGTTCGCAGCGCTCGATGCCGCCAGGCAGGAAGAACTGCGGGACGATCTGCATGCCCTGCTGGTGCGCATGAACCGCGCCACCAACGGCTCTCTCGTGGTGCCCAGCGAATATCTCGAAGTCATCATCACCAAACGCTGAGGCAGCCCTCGCCTGCCTCGCACTCCGATCCGGGCCCGCCGAACTCGCGGACCCGGATCGCTCCGGCAACAGGAAGAGCCTCGTTATGTCCATCAACTCGGCGCAACCCTTTGGCGTGCTCCACCCGGCGCGGTGGGGAGCCCTGATGCAAGACGCCATGAAGCTCTGGTTTCGGACCAGCCGCCGCCGGCTGCGGCGGGCGCTGCGCGGCGGGCGTCGCACCCATCTGCGTTGCGGCACCAGCGCGCGGCAATTGTACGACATCGGACTTTCGCCGGCGGCGGCGCCGTCGCGCGACAACAGTTTTGTCAACGCCGAAGCACAATTGGGAATGATCCGATGACGACAGTGATTCAAATGCCGCTTGCCGAGCGCCCCACCAGTTCCGTGATCGCGCTGCATTGCTCGCTCGGTTCTGGGCGGCAATGGAGCAAGCTCGCGATCGAACTCGGCGGCCGCTACCAGGTCATCACGCCGGATATTGCCGGCTATGGCGACCATCGCGGCCCGGCCACGCTGCCGACCACGCTGGCGCAGGAGGTCGAACTGCTGGCCCCGCGCCTCGACGAAGCCAAGGGCCCGATCCACCTGATCGGCCACTCCTATGGCGGCGCGGTGGCGTTCAAGATCGCGACCTGTTCGCCTTATGCGCGCCGGGTGCGCAGCCTGACCTTGATCGAGCCGGTGCTGCCGACGCTGCTGCGCGACGAGCCTGCGGACCGGCGGCTGCACGACCGCTTCGAGCACCTCATGCAGGAGGTGTGCGAGGACATGTTCAATGGCCTCGCGATGGAGGCGATCGACAAGTTCACCGCGTTCTGGAACGGCTCCGCGCCGCCGGCGCCACTGTCCGACGACGCCCGCCTGCGCCTGATCGCGCACGCCGACAAGCTGCCGTTCGAATTCACCAGCCTGTTCGCCGAAGCCGACATATCGGCCGCGGCCGCCACGCTGCGCCTGCCGACGCTGCTGGTGTCGGGCGGCCTGTCGCCCTACCTCACCCAGCGCATCGTCGGGCGACTCGTGACCATCATCGCCGGCGCGGAGATCCGGCACCTGCCCGCCGCCGGCCACATGCTGCCCATCACGCATGCGGCGACCATCAATCCGGAGATCGTCGCGCATATCGCGCAGGCGGAGCAAGGCGCGGGGATGTCGCTGGCGGCGGGGTAGATTTTCAGTCGTCGTAGGCCGTCACTATCGACCGTCATTGCGAGGAGCGTAGCTTCAGCCGTCATTGCGAGGAGCGTAGCGACGAAGCAATCCATTCTTTCTTTGCGCGGCGAGATGGATTGCTTCGCTTCGCTCGCAATGACGGCTGAGGACACGCCGGCTGAAGACACACCTTCGCATTCCCGCGGCGCGATTCGCCCGGGGGATGCATCAACTTTCGCGCCCTGAATCATCAGAGGGCGCAGGGAATGCCGGATGCGCGCTGCACCCGCGGTCTCGTGTGCAAGGTTGTGCGAAAAAACGCACACGAGCATACAGGTTCAGCGGAGGCACTCCGGCATTCCCTGCGCGATGGCTTTACGGCTTATATCGTGCTCTCCCCGGCGACGAATTCCTCTTGTCACCGTCATCGGCGAATTGGCGGTCTTGTCGAACCCGGTCGGGCCGACAAAAACCTCCGCCGACTTGACACCAGCAACGGGTGCCAGAACCACACGATTTTGCCGTACGCGGCCGCCTCACGCCAAGGGCTTCGACGGGCCTGGTACCCATCCGCCGAAGTTTTGGCGAAGGCGGGATCAGCGCCGTTCGTCAGCGCGCGGCCTGATCGCTCACGAACCCCTGACGGAGCCGCCCTGCGATTGCCTTGCGCGCCCAATCAACGGTTGTGAGTCGAAGTCGGGGATAGAATGGCGTCGCTGCGTCGTACGTTCGAGATGATTTTTCCCGACAGGCCAAGGCTCGAAGACCCCTTCGATACGCCACCGGTCCTTCCCGCGGATCTATTTGCATTTTGCGCATACGTGCTGGAGGCTAGCGGCGCCTATCATCACATCGCGCCCGCTGTAGGCACCCCTAGTACCTCAGGTCGGCACATGTTGTGACTGCCGCGATGCGCAACAGCGCCCGACGAATTGGAAGGATTTGGCGCGAGGGAACACCACCCGCCGGATCACTTCCACCGGTGCCGCCACACGTAAATCGTTTGTGGCTCGAACTTAAGCACTATTCGAGGCAACAGGTTTTCGTGTCACTTGATCCAGAGGACGCTGCTCCGGACTGGTGGGTGATTACGCTCGAGCTCCCGATGATAGCCGACGAAGCCTCGCAGGATCTCGGCTTCGACCCACGGCACCCATTTTTTGAGCCAATCGCACTAGGCTTAGCCGAATACGATGTTCTTTCTGGCGAGGGGTTCCGTCAGTTTCAGAGAGCGCCGCACACCTTCTCTACTGCTGATCGCAGCGTTCTGTGTGTTCAACCCAAATCGTTGACGCCGAGTGTTGGATGCACGCTCCGGTCCCTTAGTCATCACCTCTCTTTGCTGCCCGGGCAGGGACAAGTGCGCGCGCGCTGGGTCCTTTCACCATTTGACTCTGATGGCGCAACTCCGGTCGAAGATCTGGGCCTTCTGCTGGTGCCATTCCCTTACCGCGTGGCCGACGACGCCTTCCAGGTTGGCGGGATTCACAACAGCGGCCGATGGGGTTGGTTCAACGCGCTGACCGAACGACCAGTACTTGACGAACACGGCCGACCACTTAGGCATCACATCGATCTGGCGAAGATAGATGCGCAGTCACTTACCCCGGAAGAGGAAGCCAAGCACCTTAAAGATGGAGGCGAGGCGCTTGTCGTCGTGCCAGATGGTCTCCTGAACCAGGAGCCTATGCTTGAGTACATTCGGGATACTTGCGAAGTAACGGCAATCGTGGCCCTGCCGAGCCGAACATTCTATTCAACTCCGAAGAAGACCTACATTTTGGGTCTGGTGAAGAAGCTCAATCGCAAACCTCAATCGATCCCTGTATTCACGTACCTGATCTCAGAAATTGGTGAATCACGGGATACTCGGAGAGTGCCCATTGATGCGAACGACCTCGTTCAAATGGAGCAGGAGTTCCGCTACTTTCGAGCTGCCCCTCACCGCTACGAATCTCGTGACCCGAGGTGCAAGATCATCCCGTGGGAAGAGTTTGTTGGTTTGAGAAATTGGTTAGTAGATCGAAGCTGGACTCACGAGGAAAAGGTTGCACTCGGGATCGTTGAAGAAACATTCGAGGTTGACCCGGAAAGCTTTCGGAAGCTGGTCGGCGACGCAAAGGCTGCCCTTGATAGGCTCTACGAGGATTTGGCGTGAGGTCGGTCGAGATACCGATATCTGATCTTTTCACCCCTGTCGGGGGCGAGGCGAAGTTCATTCGTGACCACATGGACAAACACCTTGGCCCGCATCCGGTCTATTCGGCATCGCTGGCACAGCCATTCGGCTACGTCGACGAGTTCAAGTACAACGGAACCTACCTATCCTGGGTGATGAACGGATACGGTGGACGAGTTCAAGAGCTGAAGGGCTGTTTCTCAACCAACCGAGACAGGGGGGTGTTCATACCTCGGGAACCCGACAAGGTCCCCGACTTAACTTTCCTGCGCTTTGCGATGGAGCCTCAACTTGTCGCAGCGGCGGTCGGTCGACGGGTCGACGGTCGACAGAACGAGTACACTAAGATCTATACTGAGACCGCCGCTGGAGTTTTCATCTCCATTCCTGTGACGGCGGCCGGTCAATTCAATGTCCGCAGTCGGGCAAAAGCTCCGGCGGATCGAACAGGCTCAGAAAGACGTTCGCGCATGCAGTGATGGATTGCAGAGGGCAGAATTCGCCGTTGAGCTGCCCGAGCCGTGTGCCACTATTGGTTTGGACAACAACAACTTCTTTGACCTCTCTATCGGGAAGCGGGTTCTCGTTTCAGAGCACTCCCAGCTTGGCGTGCCGGTCTACAGCGCGAACGTGATCGAACCGTTTGGGAGAGTAGCGGAATCAAACCTAACTGACTTCACACGCCCCTCGCTTTTATGGGGCATCGACGGGAATTTTGATTGGAACTTCATCCCCAAGGGTCAACAGTTCGCGACAACAGACCATTGTGGAAGGCTTCAGATTCTCAACGATGACCTCGATCCGGAATACGTTTTTTGGTACCTTAAGTTGAGTCGCGCGAGATACGGCTTCGATCGGGTCTTTAGGGCGAGCCTTGGAAACATGAAAGCTGAGGTTAGCGTCCTCATTCCCCTGGATGCCGACAAAGGGCGACCATCACTGGAGCGTCAACGAGCGTTTGCGGAGGGGTTCAAGTCGCGTGAGACCAGTCGGGGTCTTTCATTGCGTTCACTGGAGGACGTACTTGCGTCTCGCATAAGTGTTGAAGCCTGGTTGCCTGAACCCGCCTGAGGCCCTTCGTCACAATCGTTCATAGTCCGCCCGCACATTAAGCGACAGCAACCGTCTCCGAGAGACCGCGTGTGGCAGTTTTGGCCCCGCTTCCCTCCCCCGCCACCCCTCTGATATCGATACCTCCCGAAACCGGGAACGCACCGCCATGCCCACTCTCCCCGCCCGCACCAGTTCGCCAACCCTCCCCGTCCTCCTCCTCGCAGGCCTGCTCACCCTCGCCGCCCAGCCCTCCCATGCCGCCGACGACACCGACGCCCCGCCGAAGGGTTCGGCGGTCACGGTGCTGAAGGCCACAAAATCCTGTTTCGCCAATATCGTCGAGCTGTCCGGCACCATCATTCCGCGCGAGGAGGCGCAGGTGCGGCCCGAGCGCATCGGGCTGAAGGTCGCCGAGGTGCTGGCGGATGCCGGCGACAGCGTCAGCGCCGGCCAGGTGCTGGCGCGGCTGACGCTGCCGGAAGGCGGCTCGGTCGCGGTGCAGGCGCCGGTCGCCGGCACCATCGCGGCCACGACGGCGGCGATCGGCGCCATGGCGTCGGGCAAGGGCGAGCCGCTGTTCTCGATCATCGCGCGCAGCGAGTACGATCTGGTCGGCCTAGTGCCGACGCGCGATATCGCCAAGCTCCAGGGCAACCAGACCGCGCGGATCAAGATCATCGGCGCCGGCGATGTCGACGGCAAGGTGCGGCGGATATCGACCACGGTCGAGCCCAACAGCCAGCTCGGCCAGGTGTTCATCGGCATCACCACCAACCGGCGGCTGCTGGTGAATTCGTCCGGCCGGGCGCAGATCAAGACCGGGCAGAGCTGCGGCGTCGCGGTGCCGCTGACCGCGATCCTCTATTCCACCGCCGGCACCGTGGTGCAGGTGGTGCGGCACAACCGCATCGAGACGCGGCGGGTGGAAACCGGATTGATGTCGGCCGGACAGGTCGAGATCACCGGCGGCGCCACCGGCGGCATCCAGGAAGGCGACATCGTGGTGGTGCGCGCCGGCGCCCTGCTGCGCGAGGGCGATCCGGTGCGGCCGGTGACGGCGAGTGCGGAGGGGAAGTAGGGGGGGGGGACGCTCAGTCCGAGTCTGCGGAGGCACCCCCACCCCAACCCTCCCCCGCAAGCGGGAGAGGGAGCGCAGCGGCGCACTTTCTTACCTCTCCCGCTTGCGGGGGAGGTCGACGCGCTCGACAGAGCGCGGCGGGTGGGGGAATGGACTATCAGCGAGCAGAGACGTCAATGCTTGAACCGAGGGGCCGCGGCGTACTGGATGCCCCGCCTTCGCGGGGCATGACAGCGGAGCCTTACCCGCCGATGCGGATGTCTTCCAGCAGGGAGGACGACACCGACGGGACCTGCTCGCCTTCGCTGGCGCGGGAGATCGCGACGCGGGTTTTGTTGAAGGCGCTTTCGGCGCCGGCCTGGGCGGTCAAATTATTCAGGAGTTCGGCGACCAGCACGCTGTACTGGCCCTTGGAATCGTCGGCCACCTTGCCCGGGGTCGCTGCGCTCAGCACAATCGTGTTTTCCGGCGGGCTGATCGGGGCCAGCCCGTGGGAGAACGACCGGAAGCGGCGCTCATAGGGGTTGCGGCGCGAGGCGTCGAGCACGACCAGCTTTGCTTTCGCGCCCTGCTCCTTGATCGCGTCCAGCACGGACTCGACGCTGACGCCGTCGCGGCGGACATCGGCTTCCTTCCAGATCGCGGCATCGACCGGGATCATGAAACTCTCGCGGCCGACCTGGACGCCGTAGCCGCCGAAGAACAGCATCACCACCGTGTCCGGCCCGATCTTGCTCTTGAGGCGGCCGATGGCGCGGGCCATGTCGTCCTTGGTGGCGTCCTCGACCACGTCGACGTCGAAACCGTTGCCGCGCAGCGCCGCGCTCAGGCCATGGGCGTCATTGATCGGCTGCGCCAGCGGCGCGGACGCGTCGGGATAATGGCCGTTGCCGATCACCAGCGCGAGGCGGGAGGCCTTCTTCGAGGAATCGCTGTTCTGCTCGGTCGCGATCGCCTTGGCGGCGTCGAGCGAGCGCTTGTTCAGCGCGGCATGGGCGCCGATCGCCAGCGACACCATGCCGACCAGCGCGGTCGCAATGGCGACCGAGCGGCGGGAAATGCGGAGCTGCCTGACATTCATCGCGTTTCATTCCCAATCGTTATCCAAAGGCACTTCTCAAGACGCGCGCCAGAGTTAGTCGCGCCAGTACCGTCGGGGGTTTTAGGGGTTGCAAAGTGTGTGCCGTCGAATTGTGAGCAATTTGCGGCACCGCAACAAACGAACCCTTAACCTCATCAGCCCGCGAGGGCAACACCGATCTGCATTTTTAATGTAAGCTACTGTAATTGCTATATAAAAATTGGACCATCCGAACGCCTGCAGCGGCCACTCAACGCCAATTTTGCCGCCCTTTATGTGATCACGATCACATTTGTATTTCCTCGCTATTCGTATAATTTTTGAAGCGCTTGCAGGTTCCGAAAAGCCGACACCAGTGGGGGTGCGGCTTGGCGGGGGCGTGCGGAACGGCGAGTGCGGAATCTGACTTCATGGGCTTTCACACCATCGCCGGCGCCGCCTTTCGCGCGCTGACCGCCCGAAAGGACGGTCCCTCGCTGTACGACGTCTGCGATCCCCTGCTGCTGGACTACCGCGGCGGCGACGCCCATCTCGGCAAGTTCTACAAGACCGCGCTGGGCAATCCGGCGCTGCGGTCGCTGCTGCGCCGCACGGGTTTGCCGCAATTGCGCAACGAGGGCAGGCTGCAGCGGCTGCGCGAGGCGCTCACTTGCGCCCGCGACGACGACGCGCCGGACTGGGCCGCGATCGGTGCGCCCGTGGCGGAGCTGATGGACACGATCAATGTACGGCACCCGCGGCCAAAGCCAGCCGCGCCCGGACGCGTACCCGATATGGCCGAGATCGAGCGCACGATCCGGACCTGCGGCGCGCATCTGTTGCGGTCGTTTTCGAACAACGGCTTCATCCCGACCTATGCCGCGTTCAACCTGATCGGCGATCCCGACATGGGCGGGCGCGAGATGGTGATGGCGCTGACCGGGCTGAATTCGCGCGGCTACAAGAACTCGACCTTGCTGTTCAATCTGGCGCGGATTTTCATCGCGCATTCGCCGGCCCGCGCCCTGATCAATCCGGCCTGGCGAGGGATTGCCGAGCCGATGTGGCAGCCGATGCAGATCCGCCATCGCTCGGCCTATTACGACGCGTTCTTCACCGAGGCGCTGCTCGGCTTTGTCGAAACCGGGCTGGCGTCAGTGGATCAGGCCGGCGCCGCGCGCCGCGCGATCGCGGACATGGTGGATTTCTGCCTCAAGGTGAGCGCCGAGCAGGTGCCCTCGCATGACGGCTCCACCGTCAACGTCATCACCGCGCTGGCGCCGCTGCCGCATCCGCGGTTCTCGAAGTTTTTCTCCCAGATCAAGCAGGATCTGGGTTTCGGCATCTACGTGCCGGATTGCGACACCACGGCGTGCGCGTTCTCGGCCGCCACGCAAGCCGGCTCCGACGATCCGATCCTCGACCAGCCGCTTTTGGATTTCTACCGCGGCCTGCAGGTGCGCGAGGGCGCCAACGAGCCCCGCGTCACCGTGCCGCTGAACGACAATATCGACTACGAGGGCGGCGTCGTCACCTGGATCGACAATCTCAGGGGCGACCGGCCCTATGGCAACGACCTCGATCCGACGCTCAATCTCGACATCCTCGAAGTCAGTTTCCGCAATCTCAAGCGCTGGAAAGTCGTCGAGACGCCGCAGCGGCTACTAACCGTTCACCGCATCATCGGCTTCCAGAAGCGGCTGGTCGAAAGCGGCGCGTTCAAAAATCCGCGCTCGCATATCTATTATCTGCCGGAATTGTACTCGGCCTATTTCGGCCGCTGCTATGCCGCCTTCATCGCGTTGCCGTTTGCCGCGCGGCAGGCGATCGATCCCGACGGCACCTTCGAGTTCATCCGCATCCGGGTGCTGGCCTATGTGCAGACCGAGCTCATCACCCACGAAATGAACGCGTTCGACGCGGCGCTGGCGCTGATGGCGCTGGCGCATCTCGGCGCCGAGCTCGCGAGCTTTGCCGCGCCGCTCGCCTGCATCGTCGCGCAAACAGGCGAAGGCGGCCGGCATGGCCCCTACAAGGCCTATGAATGGAACAAGATGAAGACGCCGACGCGGATCCTGGTCGGCGGGCCCGAGGTCACCTCGGCCTTCGTGCTGATGGGGCTGGCGTTGGCGAGGGGCCTGATGATGCGGGGCGGGAGGGGCGAATAGCGAATGGCGAGTGGCCCCGCGTGTCCCGGACGCGGTGCAGCGTCTCTTGACGGTGCGCCGCAGAGCCGGGACCTATCACTCTGCGATGGACCCCGGATCAGCAGCGCACCGCTTGCGCGCTGCGCAGCATCCGGGGAACGCCTTACAATGACGGGAAGTTGAAAGCCGTGCAGCGGTCTGGCTCTGGCAAGCCCGCCACATTGTCCGCACAATTCGACCAGCACTTTATCCTTTGCCGGGATTGCCGATGAAACTGAAGACGCTGCTCACAGCCATTCTGCTCATGCTGCCGCCTGCCCTGGCCGGCGCGGCCGACATCACCGGCGTGCCGAAGATCCGCGAGGGCGACCAGATCCAGATCGGCAACAGCCGTATCCGCCTGGGCGGCGTCGACGCGCCGTCGACCGATCAGCTTTGCCTCAACACCCATGGCGAACGCTGGACCTGCGGGGTTGCGGCGCGCGACGAGCTGATCAAGCATACCAGCGGCAAAAGCTGGACCTGCCATACCCGCACCACCGATCGGCGCGGCCGCATCGTCGCGCACTGCGAAGTTGACGGCGAGGACATCCAGAAATGGCTGGTGGCGAGCGGCTGGGCGCTGGCCTATGCGCGCGTCAGCCACGATTACGAAGCCGACGAAAAGGCCGCGCGCGAGGCCAAGGCCGGGATGTGGCAGGGCGCGTTCATCGCGCCGTGGGACTGGCGCGCCCGCAACAAGAAGACGACGATCCTGGGCGCCGCCAAGCCGCCGGAAAATGCCTCGACGATTCTCTTGGCTTCGGCGTCCGGATCGGTCGCGCCATCGCCTGATTGCACCATCAAGGGCAACGTCAACCGTTCCGGCGAATGCATCTACCATCAGCCGACCAGCCGCTGGTACGCCAAGATCGAGATGAAGATCTCAAAGGGCACCCGCTGGTTCTGCTCGGTCGACGAAGCCGAAGCCGCCGGCTGCCGCGAGACCAGGCGATAGCGGTTTTTCTTTCACCTCTCCCGCTTGCGGGGGAGGTCACATCGCATCGAAGATGCGATGTGGGTGGGGGAATTCTCTCAACCCGGGCAGCGTGACTCGCGGAGGCACCCCCACCCCAACCCTCCCCCGCAAGCGGGAGAGGGAGCGCAGTATCCTCGTGGACTCAACTCGAATTTATTTCATCAAGCATGAGCGACCTCTACGACGATCTGCTGGCCCCGCTACCTCCGGTACGTTCGCGGCTGGAGCGCTTTCTGCTGATCGCGCTCGGCGTTGTGCTGGCGTACACCCTGCTCGCCTATCTGGTGCTGCCATTGTTCTGGACCCACTACGAACATCAGAAAGGCCTTGAAAACCTGCCGATGGTGACGCGGACCGGGCAGGGCATTCCCGGCGACCCGATCAATGTCGGCCTGGTCGGCGATCAGCATGACGTGGTCTGCGCCATGCACGAAGCGGGCTGGTATCCGGCCGATCCGATCACGCTGAAATCGTCGATCGAGATCGTCGGCAGCGTGCTGCTCGATCGTCCCTACAAGGACGCGCCGGTCAGCAATCTCTATTATCTCGGCCGGCGGGAAGACCTCGCGTTCGAAAAGCCGATCGGCGCCAGTGCCGATCGCCGCAATCACGTGCGCTACTGGAAGGTGCTGGAGCAGGGCCAGGAGAAGCGCCCGGTATGGCTGGGCGCGGCGACCGAGGATCGCGGCGTCGGCGTCAGCAAATATACCGTCGCGGTGACGCATCATATCAGCCCCGACCTCGATGCCGAACGCGCCGTTCTCACCGCCGACCTGGAAAATGCAGGAATGGTGGACGCAAAATATCAGGTGACCGGCATCGGCCCGACCCTGGCCGGGCGCAACGGCGGCGGCGACCTCTATTATACCGACGGCGAGATCTGGGTGCTGCGGCTGGTCGAGGCCTGCCGCAAGCGCGACGGCCCCGCGGTGACGATCCCGAGCCCAGCGGCCACCGAGATCAAGGATCAGATCTGGCATGCGGTCGCCGAAGCGATGGGGAAATAGGGTGCGCTATCCCCGTCATTGCGAGCGTAGCGAAGCAATCCATAGCCCGTCATTTTGGCACAGATGGATTGCTTCGCTGCGCTCGCAATGACGGTCTCGATCCAATATGATGATGCTCTCACTTGAACCCTCGCAATTACCTCCAGCCACCTAGCTTCCGCCTTCCACCGACTAAGGAATAATGAAAATGACCGTTCGCGCGGGCCGGGAATTTCTGGCCATCCCCGGACCCACCAATATGCCCGACGAAGTGCTGCAGGCGATGCATCGTCCGGCGCTGGATATCTATTCCAGGGAGATGGTGGATCTGACCGATACCCTGCTCGCCGATCTCAGCAAACTGTTCGCCACCAAGGGACAATCCTACATCTACATCGCCAACGGCCATGGCGCATGGGAAGCAACCCTTAGCAACGTGCTGTCGCGCGGCGACAAGGTGCTGGTGCTGGAAAGCGGACGCTTTGCGATCGGCTGGGGCAGTGCCGCCGCCTCTATGGGCGCCGATGTCGAGGTGCTGAAAGGCGACTGGCGCCGTGCGATCCGCCCGGCGGAAGTCGAGGCGCGCTTGCGGCAGGACAAGGATCACAAGATCAAGGTGATCCTCGCGGTGCAGGTCGATACGGCCTCCGGCGTCTATAACGACATCGAAGCGATCGGCAAGGTCATCAAGGGATGCGGCCATCCCGCGCTGTTCATGGTCGACACCGTGGCGTCGCTGGGCTGCATGCCGTTCGAAATGGATAAATGGGGCATCGACGTCGCGATGTCCGGCTCGCAGAAGGGCCTGATGACGCCGCCGGGCCTCGGCTTCGTCGCCGCCAGCGACCGCGCCCGCGAGGTGCACAAGACCGCGAACATGCGCACGCCCTATTGGGACTGGTCCGAACGCGAGGGCCCCGAGCACTACCGCAAATATGCCGGCACCGCACCGGTGCATCTGCTGTTCGCGCTGCGCCAGGCCGTCAACATGCTGCTTGCGGAAGGGCTCGAAAACGCTTTTCTGCGTCATCGCCTGCTCGCCGAAGCGGTGCGGCGCGCGGTCGCGGTCTGGGCCGAAGGCCAGGTGCTCGGCTTCAATGTCGCGGAAGCGCATGAGCGCTCGAACACGGTCACGACTGTCGTGATGAACGGCTCCGATCCGGTGTCGCTGCATCGTTATTGCAAGGAAAAATGCGGCGTGGTGCTCGGCGTCGGGATCGGCGACCTGCAGGGCCAGGCATTCCGGATCGCCCATATGGGCCACGTCAACGCCCCGATGATCCTGGGCACGCTCAGCGTCATCGAAGTCGCCCTCAAGGCGCTCGACATCCCCCACGGCAAGGGCGGAGCCGAGGCCGCGATCGATTTTCTCGGCGAAAGCGTAAGCGCTTGAGCGTTCCCCTGCCTGCGTCTTTCGTAGGATGGGTAGAGCGGAGCGAAACCCATCGTTTTTTAGGCTGCAATTGATGGGTTTCGCTTCGCTCTACCCATCCTACAGGTTCTCTCACAATGTGGGAGAATTGCGGGCCGACGCTCAGACTTTAGGCGTGCAAGCCTTTTCGGCGCGTCATTTTTAGTGCTTATATTAATCCAGCGATAAATAAGGCAGCCTGCAACGGCGCGCGCGTATTCTTAAAAATTGAGTGCGCGAATATGAATATGGGGAGTGACGGGATTGGCGTCCGTTGATTTGCGTGGCCTGACCAGGCGCTTTGGATCGCTTGCGGTGGTCGATAATGTTTCGTTGCGGATCGACCACGGACAGCTGGTCTGCCTGCTCGGGCCGTCCGGCTGCGGCAAGACCACGACGCTGCGGCTGATTGCGGGCTTCCTGGAACCCTCCGACGGCGAGATCAAGGTAGGCGACCGCCTTGTCTCGTCGAAAGCGCGGACGCTGCCGCCCGAGCAGCGCAGCATGTCGATGATCTTCCAGAGCTACGCGCTGTGGCCGCATATGACGGTCGCGGAAAACATCGTCTACGGCCTGCGTCTGCGGAAGATGGACCGCGACACGATTGCGAAGAAACTTGCCGCGATCCTGGGCACGACCAAGCTCGAAGCGCTGGCGCAACGCTATCCCGGCGAACTGTCCGGCGGGCAGCAGCAACGCGTGGCGCTGGCGCGCGCGCTGATCGTCGAGCCGGAGACGCTGTTGCTCGACGAGCCGCTGTCCAATCTCGACGCCAATTTGCGCGAAGAGATGCGGTTCGAAATCCGCCGGCTGCATGACGAATATCGCTACACCACGGTTTACGTCACCCACGATCAGTCGGAGGCGATGACGACGGCCGACCTGATCGCCGTGATGAATTCGGGCCGGATCGACCAGCTCGGCACGCCCGAAGACATCTATGCCCGGCCCGAGTCCGAATTCGTCGCGCGCTTCATCGGCGCCAGCAATGTGATCAAGGGCACTGCCCTGGACGAAAATCACGTTTCGTTTGCGGGTGCGACCCTGCAGGTGGTCGGCGCAAAACTTGCCGCCGGCCAGAGCGCGCGGGTCGCGATCCGCCAGCATGACGTCCAGCTCTCGACCCAGGCGCCGCCGTCGCCGCGGAACGTGGTCAAAGCCACCGTGACGCGCCAGGTCTATCTCGGCGCCGCGCGCGACTACATGGTCGAAACGCCTGATGGCACCGCCATGCGCATCACCACACCGACCGAGACCGCGGTCGCCAAAGGCAGCGAGGTCTGGCTGACCTTGCCGCCCGACCGCTGCCGGGCGCTGAGCCGATAACAAGAAACCAACCGAGGACGCGATGAAAAGAAAAAGGCTTTCCAGACGCGACATGCTGAAGGGTTCGGGCGCGCTTGCGCTTGGCACCCTATTTGCGGCGCCGGTTCGGGCCGAGCCGCCCCCGCCGGTTGCGATCACGCCGCAACTGATCGAGGCCGCGAAGAAAGAAGCCAAGGTGATCCTGTATTCGTCGATGGACCTTCCGGTCGGCGAAAAGCTCGGCAAGGCGTTCGAGGCGGCCTATCCCGGTATCTCCGTGCAGATCGAGCGCTCCGGCTCCGAGCGGCTGTTCCAGCGCGTTGCCCAGGAATTCGATAGCAACATCCGCGCCGCCGATATCATCAACTCTTCCGACGCATCGCATTTTATCTCCTGGAAGAAGAACGGCTGGCTGATGCCGTTCGTTCCCGAAGACGTCGCGCAGCATTTCCTCCCCCAATTTCGCGATCCCGACGGCATGTCCGCGACGTCGCGAATCTATTTGTCGTCGATCGCCTACAACACCAACATGGTGAAGCCCGACGACGCGCCTCGGAGCTTTGCGGATTTGCTCGACCCGAAATGGGCCGGCAAGATGGTAAAAGGTCATCCCGCCTACAGCGGCACCATCATGACCGCGACCTTCCAGATCGTGCGCGAGCTGGGATGGGAATACCTGGAGAAGCTGTCGAAGCAGCGCGTGATGCAGGTGCAGTCCTCGACCGACCCGCCGAAAAAGCTTGCGCTCGGCGAGCGCGCGGTGATGGCCGACGGCAACGAATATGGCGTGGTGCTGCTCAAGGAAGCCGGCCAGCCGGTCGAGCCGGTCTATCCGGCCGAAGGTGCGCCGACGATATCGGGGCCGACCGGCATCTTTGCGACTGCGCCGCATCCGAATGCCGCGCGGCTGTTCCAGGCCTGGCTGCACACGCGCGAAACCCAGCAATTCTTCGCCGACTACACGGCGCAGTATTCGGCGCATGCACAAGTGCAGTCGAAGCCCGGACGCCGCAAGCTTTCCGACATCAAGCTGATGAAGGAGGACGCCGCCGGGGTGGAAGCGATGACGGAAGAAATCAAGACGCGCTATGCGAAGTTGTTCAGGGTTTGACCGACTTACTCGGATCAATTCATCGCCGTCATTCCGGGATGGTCCGAAGGACCAGACCCGGAATCTCGAGATTCTCAGATGCGCAATTGCGCATCATAGTTCGATGCGGAGCCTGTCATCGGGCCGCGCTTCGCGCGGACCCGGTGGCATCGCTCCGGAATGACGTAAAGAGAAATCACGCATGACCATTACCACCAGCATCGCGCCAAAACCGCGCATCGACTGGACCAGGCCGGTGCTGTGGCTGTTTGCGGCCGTGCTGATCGCGCTGATCGTGCTGCCGCTGTCGTGGCTGGCGGTCTATGCCTTCACCGACCGCGCGCGGCATCCGACGCTGCAGAATTTCGTCACCCTGTTCACCAACCCGGATTTCCTCGATCCGCTGTTGACCACGGCGATCATCGCCACCACGTCCGCCTTCATCTGCTGCATCGTCGCCGCCCCGATCGGATGGCTGGTATCGCGCACCGACATGCCCGGGCGTCAATTCATCCGCGCGCTGGTGACCGCCTCGTTCGTGACACCGCCGTTTCTCGGCGCGGTCGCGTGGGAGCTGCTGGCGGCGCCCAACAGCGGACTATTGAACCAGCTTTATCGTTTCATGACCGGCGCCGAATCGGATGCGCATCTGTTCGACATCTATTCGATGACCGGAATCATCTTCGTGATTTCCTGCTACACCTTTCCGTTCGTGTTCGTGCTGGTCGCCAACGCGCTCGACAACATGCCGGGCGAACTCGAGGATGCTTCCGCCATTCTCGGCGGCAAGGCCTGGACCACGGCGCGCCGCGTCACGATTCCCCTGGCACTGCCGGCGCTGGTCGCGGGCGCGCTGATCGCGTTCCTGCAGGCCATGACGCTGTTCGGATCGCCCGCGATCCTGGCGCTGCCCGCCGGTTTCCACACCATGACCACGAAGATCTGGAGCCTGTTCCAATATCCGCCAAAGCTGGAGCTCGCCGCCGCCGCCGCGGTGCCGCTGTTGCTGCTGACGATATTGCTGCTGCAGGGCCAGAAATTCCTGCTGGGACGCCGCGGCTATTCCGTGGTCGGCGGCAAATATGGCGCGCCGCGCAAGGTCGAGTTGAAGGGCTGGCGCTGGGCGGCGCTGGCGCTGTGCCTCGTCGTGCTGCTCAATCCCGTGTTCCTGCCCTATCTCGCGCTGCTCAATGCGACGTTTTCGCCGAACGCCACCACGCTGGTGACGCCCTCGACATTGACGCTGCATAACATCGTGTTCGTATTCACCGAATTGTCGTCGACCCAGCTCGCGCTCAAGAACACGGTGATCCTGGGCGCCTCGACCGCAACCATCGGCACCATCCTCGCGCTCGTCATCGCCTATGTCACGACCCGCCGCGTCATCGGAGGCTACCGCGTGCTCGGCTTTCTCGCGACCGCGCCGGTGGCGGTGCCCGGCATCGTGCTCGGCGTCGGCCTGTTCCTGAGCTACACAAGGCCGCCCTTCGTGCTGTACGGCACGCTGTGGATTCTCCTGATCGCATTTCTCACCATCAATCTGCCGTCGGCCTATCAGCAATTGCAGGCGGCGTTCGCTACCATCCACCCCGAACTCGAAGACGCCAGCCGCATTCTCGGTGCGACCCGGCTGCAGTCGCTGCTGCAGATCACGGCACCCCTGCTGCGCACCGGCGTGATCGCGACCTGGTGCTTCATCTTCATCGGCGTAATGCGCGAACTGTCGGCTGCGATCGTGCTGTTCACCTCGCAGACCAAGGTGCTCAGCGTGCTGATCTACGATCTCAACGAAAGCGGCGATCTCGCCGCGATTTCGGTGCTGGGCATTGCGATGCTGGTCATCACCTTCGCGGTGGTGCTCGCGGTGAACCGGATCCCGATGTTCGGCGGCAACGCCAGCGCGCGGTTGCGGAATGGTTAGCGCTGCCCGAAGCGCTAGCCGTCATTGCGAGGAGCGAAGCGACGAAGCAATCCATTCTTTCTTGACGCGGCGAAATGGATTGCTTCGCTTCGCTCGCAATGACGAATGGATAGAGATCGTAGGGTGGGCAAAGCGCAGCGTGCCCACCATTCAGCACCACGATTGATGATAGATGGTGGGCACGGCGCAAAGAGCGCCTTTGCCCACCCTACTTTTCCACCCTGTACGCCGCGACCTGCTCTTTCAGCCGCTGCAGCGACGCCAGCGGTGCGGCGCGGTCGACGACATATTGCCCGCTCGCGAGCAGCGACAGCACCTTCTGATCGATCGCCGGCGAATGGTGGATCACGTCGCCATAGTTGCCGAGATCATGGGTGATCTCCTTCACCCCGCGAAGATCGTGCAGGCGGACGTTGGAGAACCGCGCCAGCCGCTGGCTGGCATAGGCGGTGAAATCGTAGACGATCTTCAACGTTGCCGGCGAAGCATCCCGCGTCGCCACGAATTGCAGGATCGAATAGGGCGGGAAGTAGATATCGAATTTCACGTCCGGATGGCGTTCGATCAGGCCGATCGCATCGCGCTCGAAATTCGCCACCATGGCGTCGTAGTCATAGCCTTCGGCGAGATAATTGCTGCGCACGGGGTCGATGATGCGCCGGAACGAGGCCTCCGAATTTTTCGTGTTGTAGAACCCGGCGACGTCGTAATCGGACCGCAGCGCGTTGATGTCATCGACTTCGGAGATCGGAAACTTGAACATGACCCCGTTGGTCAGCCGCGACACGACCGGCCGCAGCGGCGGCAGCGACCGCGCCAGGATCCACGCCGACTCCCGCGCCATGGCCCCGCTGAACAGATAGCCCGCGATACCCTTTGCATTTCGCCGGTAGAGATCGGCGGGAAAATAGGATTCGGAATCGACATCCGGCGCATCCCGGAAAATCCAGTCGTCCATCTGCCAGACGACCCTCTTGGGATGCCGTTCGAGTGCTGCGGCGAGCACAAAGCTCTGCTCCTTCGAGGTCGATCCGCTCATGACCAGCTTGAGCGAGCGGACGCCCAGCGCCTTGTCGATATCGCTTTGCCGGAAGTGCAGCGCCAGCGAAGTCCCCATCAACACCGTGTCGAAATCCTGGCTTCGGATCAGGCCGGCATTCTGCATGCGGCTGTCGGGCGAATACATCGCCGGAAACAGCCGCTCCGGCCGGAGCAATTGCAGGGGATCGACGGCGAAATTCAGCGCCGCCGCCATCAAGACGAACGCGGCGCTGGCGCCGAGAAACCGCACCAGATTCTTCAGCGCTACACTCATCAGAACCTGAAATAGATGAATTCAGAGTGCTGCTGGATTCCGAGGATCCCGAACGCAAGCACCGCGGCAGTGGCGTAGAGGAACAGCGGGCGCAGCCGCCATGCGCTCAGACCGCTTCCCACGGTCCGGTTGGCGTGGTCGTAGCCCATGATCTGCTGGGTATTCGGCGCAAGCCACGCCAGCGCGGCGTAGGCGGCGACGAAGGCAAGATCGGCGATTTCACCGCGGCCAAGGGCAAGGTGAGCGGGATCGGCCATCTTCGAGAGCACGTAAATCGCCGAATTGATGTCGTCGGCGCGAAAGAACACCCAGGCGACGACGACGGCAACAAACGTCAGCACGAACGCCGCGAACCTCGCCACCGGCTCAAGGGTGGGAGGAGCCTTGGGCGCAAAGTTGTTCCAGGCGTGATTGATGCAGAGATAGGCGCCGTGCAGCGCGCCCCAGGCCACGAACGTCCAGGCCGCGCCGTGCCAGAGGCCGCCCAGCAGCATGGTGATCATCAGATTGACGTAGCGCAGGATGCGGCCGTGCCGGTTGCCGCCGAGGGGTATGTAGAGATAGTCGCGCAGGAACTGCGACAGCGTCATGTGCCAGCGCCGCCAGAAATCGATGATGTTTCGCGCCTTGTAGGGCGAGTTGAAATTCAGCGGCAGAAAGATGCCGAACATCAGCGATATCCCGATCGCCATGTCGGAATAGCCGGAGAAATCGAAATAGAGCTGGAAGGTGTAGGCCAGCGCGCCGATCCAGGCCTGATCGAAGGTCGGCGCGTTCGGGCCGAACGCGAGGCTGACCAGCGGCTGGATGCCGTCGGCGAGACAGGTCTTCTTGAACAGGCCGATCGCGAAGATGATCAGGCCGCACAGGATCAGATGCGCGTCCGGGCGCTTGGTCTCGGCGCGCTCGAATTGCGGGATCATGTCCTTGTGATGGAGAATCGGTCCCGCGATCAGATGCGGAAAATACGTGACGAACAGCGCGTAATGCGGCAGCGCATAGCGCGCGACGTTACCCCGGTAGGCGTCGACCAGAAACGCGATCTGCGTAAACGTATAGAAGGAAATGCCGACCGGCAGCAGGATGTGGAGGGTGATCCCGGTCGAGAACAGGGCGTTGAAATTGGCGGCAAGAAAGCCGGCATATTTGAAGATGCCGAGCAGGAGCAGATCGCCGGCGACCCCGGCCGTGAGCACCGCGAAGCGCAGCGGCGGCCGCAACTTCCGCGCGATCAGCAAATATCCGATGCCGTAATTGAACGCGACCGAGCCGACCAGCAGCGCCACGAATTGCCAATTACTGAACGAGTAGAACGCCAGCGAGGCCAGCGCCAGCCAGATCACGGGAGCGAGATTGCCAAGCCTGCCCAGCGCGAAATAGCCAAGCAGGACGACCGGCAGGAACAGGAAGATAAAAGGATAGGAATTGAAGAGCATCAGGCCTTTCTCTGGCGTTCCCAAAAGCCTAACCATACAACGCGGCGGCCAACAACCCTGCGGCTCCAGTGCGTTGGAACCACTGCTGGAAATCGGCGCGATCGAACCGATATAAGGACGGCTGGACAACAAGTCCGCAGACTGAACGAGGATTGAGTGACCCAAGCAGCAGCCAAAACGCCTTCAGAGCCCGTGCCGGTGGCCCCGCGCCGCCCGCATTCCTTCACCACCCACGGCATCGCGGTGACGGACGATTATGCCTGGTTGAAGGACGCCAGATGGCAGGAGGTGCTGCGCGACCCCTCGATCCTGGATCCGGATGTAAGAAAATATCTGGAAGCCGAAAACGACTACACCGAAAGCCTGCTCGGCCACACCGCATCGCTGCAGAAGAAGCTGGTCAAGGAGATGCGCGGGCGGATCAAGGAGGACGATTCCAGCGTCCCCGCGCCGGACGGTCCTTACGCCTATTTGCGCAAGTTCCGCGAGGGCGGGCAGCACGAACTGTTCGGCCGCTGCCCACGCGATGGCGGCGAGGCGACAATCGTGCTCGATGGCGACCAGCTTGCGGCGAGCCACGACTACTTCAAGTTCGGCGGCGCGCGCCATTCGCCGGATCACCGGCTGCATGCCTGGAGCGCCGACACCAAGGGCTCGGAATATTTTTCCATTCGCGTGCGCGACTGGGCCGGTGGCACCGACCTCGACGACCTCGTCGAGGAGACCGACGGCGGCGTGGTCTGGAGCACGGACGCAAAGAGCTTCTTCTACGTCAGGCTCGACGACAATCATCGCCCGATGCAGGTCTGGCGTCATCGGCTGGGAACCAAACAGGCCGACGATGTGCTGGTTTACGAGGAGCATGATTCCGGCTGGTTCACCCATCTGCATGAGAGTTCCAGCGGCCGGTTCTGCGTGATCGCGGGCGGCGACCATGAAACCTCGGAGCAGCGGCTGATCGACCTCGCCGATCCCGAGGCCCCGCCGCGCGTGGTCGCGGCGCGCGAGGAAGGCGTGCAATATGCGGTCAACGACCGCGGCGACCGATTGTTCATCCTGACCAACGCCGATGGTGCGATCGACTTCAAGGTGGTTACCGCGCCGCTGGCGTCGCCCGAGCGCGCCAACTGGCGCGATTTGATCCCCTATCGCGAAGGCATCTACCTGCTCGATGTCGAGCTTTACGCTGACCACATGGTGCGGCTGGAGCGCGCCAATGCGCTGCCCGCCATCATCATCCGTGACCTCAATTCCGGCGAAGAGCATGCCATCGCCTTCGACGAGGCGGCCTATTCGCTCGACACCATGGGCGGCTATGAATTCGAGACCACGAATTTGCGGTTTTCGTATTCGTCGATGACGACGCCGTCGGAAGTCTATGACTACGACATGGCCAAGCGGACGCGGGTGTTGCGCAAGCGCCAGGAGATTCCGTCCGGCCACGACCCGGCCGATTACGTCACCACGCGGATCATGGCAACCGCGCACGACGGCGCAAAGGTGCCGGTCTCGATCCTGCACCGCAAGGACCTCGTGCGCGACGGCCGCGCACCGCTGCTGCTCTATGGCTACGGCTCCTACGGCATGGCGATGCCGGCGTCATTTGCCGCCAACCGGCTGTCGCTGGTCGATCGCGGCTTTGTGTATGCGATCGCGCATATCAGAGGCGGCGCGGACAAGGGCTGGGGCTGGTATCTCGACGGCAAGCGCGAGAAGAAGACGAACTCGTTCGATGATTTTGCCGCGGCTGCGCGCGCGCTGATCGAAGCCAAATACACCGGCGTGAAACGCATCGTCGGCCATGGCGGCAGCGCCGGCGGCATGCTGATGGGCGCGGTCGCCAACCGCGCCGGCGAATTGTTCGCCGGCATCGTCGCCGAAGTGCCGTTCGTCGACGTGCTCAACACCATGCTCGACGACACCCTGCCGCTGACGCCGCCGGAATGGCCGGAATGGGGCAACCCGATCGAGAGCGAGAAAGATTTTCGAACGATCCTGTCCTATTCGCCCTACGACAATGTCGCCGCAAAAGATTATCCGGCGATTCTGGCGATGGGCGGGCTCACCGATCCCCGCGTCACCTACTGGGAGCCGGCCAAATGGATCGCACGATTGCGCGCGACCATGACCGGCGGCGGCCCGGTGCTGCTCCGCACCAACATGGGCGCCGGCCATGGCGGCGCCTCGGGCCGCTTCAACCGACTCGACGAAGTCGCGATCGCCTATGCGTTCGCACTATGGGCGGTGGGGTTGGCGGACAAGCGCGAGGCGTGAGTTGCGTGTCCCGGACGCGGTGCAGCGTGACATCAGCGCGTTTACGCGCGTCTTCGACGCGCTATGGCTCCGCAGAGCCGGGACCCATGGACCCCGGATCAGCAGCGCACCGCTTACGCGCTGCGCAGCATCCGGGGAACAACAGCAAGCATCGATCCTCTGTCGCCTGGAGCTTCGCGACGCCTACGGCATCGTGTAGGCGGTCTTGACCGTCGTATAGAATTCCGCCGCGTATTTGCCTTGTTCGCGCGGTCCGAAGCTGGAACCCTTCCGGCCGCCGAACGGCACGTGATAGTCGACGCCGGCGATCGGCAGATTGACCATCACCATGCCGGCTTCGGCGTTGCGCTTGAAGTCGCTGGCATATTTCAGGCTGGTGGTGCAGATGCCGGCGGACAGGCCGAACTCGGTGTCGTTGGCAACGGCCAATGCCTCCGCATAATCGTTGACGCGAATGACGGATGCGACCGGCCCGAAAATTTCCTCGCGCGCGATCCGCATAGTGTTGGTCACCTCGGTGAACAGCGCCGGCTGCAAATAGAAGCCGGGCGCGTCACGCTTGAGGCGCTCGCCGCCGAAAGCGAGTTTTGCGCCTTCTTCCTTGCCGATCGCGAGGTATCTGAGGTCCTGATCGAGCTGGCTTTGATCGACCACCGGGCCGATATCGGTACCGGCTTTCACGGCGTCGTCGATCTTCAGCCCGCTGATGCGCTCGGCGAGAGCGGCGACGAATTTGTCGTGAATGCCCTTGGTGACGATCAGCCGCGAGGCGGCGGTGCAGCGCTGGCCGGTGGAAAAGAACGCGCTGTTGGCGGCGCACTCCACCGCAACCTTCAAATCGGCATCGTCGAGCACCACCAGCGGATTCTTGCCGCCCATCTCGAGCTGGAATTTCTTCATCGGCCGCGAGGCGACGCAGGCCGCGGCAACTTTATGACCGGTTGCGACCGACCCCGTAAAGCTGATCGCGGCAACATCGGGATGCTCGAGCAGCGCCGCGCCGACCTCGGAGCCGCGGCCGATCACGAGGTTGAGCACGCCCTTCGGCAGGCCTGAGCGATGCAGGATATCGACCAGCGCCCAGGTCGAGCCCGGCACCAGATCGGCAGGCTTGATCACAACCGTGTTGCCATAGGCCAGCGCCGGCGCGATTTTCCAGGCGGGAATGGCAATCGGGAAATTCCACGGCGTGATCAGGCCGACGACGCCGATCCCCTCGCGGGTGATCTCGATGTCGACGCCGGGGCGCACCGAAGCCAGCTTCTCGCCGGCCATGCGCAGGCATTCGCCGGCGAAGAACGCAAAAATCTGTCCGGCGCGCGCGACCTCGCCGATCCCCTCGGGCAGCGTCTTGCCTTCCTCGCGCGACAGCAGGCGACCGAGTTCATCTTTGCGCGCCAGAATCTCGTCCGAGGCCTTTTTCAGGATGTCGTAGCGGACCTGCGGCGTCGCGCGCGACCATGCCGGGAATGCCATCTTGGCAGCGGCAACCGCAGCATCGGCCTGCGCGCGGGTGCCGCGTACCACCTGGCCCACCACATCGTTGGTATCCGACGGATTGACGTTGGGCGACCGCGCGCCGTCGGAAATCCACTCGCCGTCGATCAGATTGTTGAACATCAGCATGGCTTGTTCCTTCTATCGTTAGATTATACTTCTCGCCGGTTCCGGGGACCTTATCGCTTGTTCGCCTTCCGCCAAGCCGCGAAATCGACCAGCGTCTGCGGATCGGTCGCGGGATAGAGCCCGAGGATGGAGCGGCCGTTGTTGACTTGCTCGGTGACGAAATCCTCGAACGCGGTCATCTCGACGGTCTCGTCGGCGATCTCGTCGGCAAGGTGGGCGGGGATCACGATCACGCCGTCGCTGTCGCCCAATATGACGTCGCCGGGAAACACCGGCGCGTCGCCGCAGCCGATCGGCACATTGATCTCGATCGCCTGATGCAACGTCAGATTGGTCGGCGCGCTTGGCCGGTGGTGATAGGCAGGGAAGCCGAGCTTGGCGATCTCGGCGGAATCGCGAAAACCGCCGTCGGTGATGACACCGGCGCAGCCGCGCTTCATCAATCGCGTCACCAGGATGGCGCCGGCGGAGGCCGCGCGGGCGTCCTTGCGGCTGTCCATGACCAGCACGGCGCCAGGCGGACAGTCTTCAATGGCCTTGCGCTGCGGATGAGCGCGGTCGCGAAACACGTCGATCTTGTTGAGATCTTCGCGCGCCGGCATGTAGCGCAGCGTAAAGGCCTCGCCGACCAGGGTCGGCTGGTCGGGGTCGAGCGGATGCACATCCTGGATCATCTGGATGCGCAGGCCGCGCTTGAACAGCGCGGTGGCCACCGTCGCGGTCGAGACGGTCTTGAGCTTGTTGCGGGTTGCTTCGCTGAGTTTTGACATTGGTTCTATCCCGGTTTGTTTGTCATTCCGGGGCGCGCGAAGCGCGAACCCGGAATCTCGAGATTCCGGGTCTGGTCCTTCGGACCATCCCGGAATGACGGGGTCAATAAATCGACGGCTCGCCGACCGGCGCGCCAAAGCCGGTTTCGAGGAAATCGAAGTCGCAGCCTTCATTGGCCTGTTTGATGTGCCTGGTGAACATCCAGCCATAGCCGCGCTCGAAGCGGCGCTCCGGCTGCTTCCATTCGGCGCGGCGCTTTGCGAGTTCGGCCTCCGGCACATCGAGATTGATGGTGCGCGCGGCGACATCGAGCGTGATGCGATCGCCGTTACGCACCAGCGCCAGCGGTCCGCCGATATAGGATTCCGGCGACACGTGCAGGATGCAGGCGCCATAGCTGGTGCCGCTCATGCGCGCGTCCGACAGCCGCACCATGTCGCGCACGCCCTGCTTCACCAGTTTGGTCGGGATCGGCAGCATGCCCCATTCCGGCATGCCCGGGCCGCCCTGCGGGCCGGCGTTGCGCAGGATCAGGACATGGTCGGCAGTAACGTCGAGATCGGGATCGTCGATCGCCTTCTTCATCGCGGGATAATCGTCGAACACCAAAGCCTGCCCGGTATGCTTGAGGAAACGCGGCTCGCAGGCACTGGGTTTGATCACGCAGCCATCCGGCGCGAGATTGCCCCTGAGCACGGCGAGCGCGCCCTCGGCATAGATCGGATTGTCGACCGTGCGGATCACGTCGTCATTGTAGACTTCGGCGCGCGCGATGTTCTCACCGAGCGTCTTGCCGGTCACGGTCATCGCATCGAGATGCAGATGCGGCTTGATTCGGCTCATCAGCGCCGGCAATCCACCGGCATAGAAAAAGTCCTCCATCAGATAGGTATCGCCTGATGGCCGCACATTGGCGATCACAGGCACCTTGCGGCTGGCGATCTCGAAATCGTCGAGCCCGATGTCCTGGCCGGCGCGGCGCGCCTGCGCGATCAGATGGATGATCGCATTGGTCGAGCAGCCCATCGCCATCGCCACCGTGATCGCGTTCTCGAACGCCTTGCGGCTCTGGATCTTTTGCGGGGTCAGATCCTCCCACACCATCTCGACGATGCGCCGGCCGCATTCCGAGCTCATGCGGATATGGCCCGCATCGGCGGCCGGAATCGACGACGCGCCCGGCAGCGTCATGCCGATCGATTCGGCGATCGCGGTCATGGTCGAGGCGGTGCCCATGGTCATGCAGGTGCCGTAGCTGCGGGCGATGCCGGCCTCGACATCGACCCAGTCCTTGTCGGAGATTTTGCCGGCGCGCCGCTCGTCCCAGTATTTCCAGGCGTCCGAGCCGGAGCCCAGCGTCTTGCCCTTCCAATTGCCGCGCAGCATCGGCCCCGCCGGAAGATAGATCGTCGGCAGGTTCATGCTCGTCGCGCCCAGCAACAGGCCCGGCGTGGTCTTGTCGCAGCCGCCCATCAGCACCACGCCGTCGACGGGATGGCCGCGCAAAAGTTCCTCGGCGTCCATCGCCAGCAGATTGCGGTAGAGCATGGTGGTCGGCTTCTGCAGCGATTCCGACAGCGACAGCGCCGGCAATTCCACCGGAAAACCACCGGCCATCAGGATGCCGCGCTTGACGTCGTCAACCCGGCTCTTGAAGTGCATGTGACAGGGCTGCACGTCCGACCAGGTATTGAGGATCGCGATCACGGGGCGGCCCTTCCATTCCTCCGGCGCGTAGCCCATCTGCATCGCGCGCGAGCGGTGGCCGAAGGCGCGGAGATCGTCGGGCGCGAACCAGCGCGCGCTGCGGAGTTGCTCGGGGGTCTTGTTCTTGCCGGTCATGACTGGGTGCCCCATTTCTGGACGGTATTGCGTTCGATGGTGCGGAAGATCAGGTTTTCGACGATCAGGCCGATCACGATCACCGTCAACAGGCCGGCGAACACGGCAGGAATGTCGAGCAGGTTGCGGTTCTCGAAGATGAACCAACCGAGCCCGCCCTGCCCCGACGATACGCCGAACACCAGTTCGGCGGCGATCAGGGTGCGCCAGGCGAATGCCCAGCCGATCTTCAGGCCGGTGAGGATCGAGCCGAATGCCGCCGGGATCAGGATCCGCGCGACATAGGGCAGCCCGCGCAGGCCGTAATTGCGGCCGACCATGCGCAGCGTATTCGACACGCTCTTGAAGCCGGAATGGGTATTGAGCGCGACCGGCCACAGCACCGAATGGATCAGCACGAAAACGAGACTGCCATTGCCGAGACCGAACCAGATCAAGGCCAGCGGCAGCAGCGCGATCGCCGGCAGCGGGTTGAACATCGCCGTGACGGTTTCGAGGAAATCGGTCCCGATCCGGGTGGAGATCGCCAGAATGGTGAAGATGGCGGCGAGCACGATCCCGGCGCCATAACCCATGAACAGCACTTTCAGCGATGCCCATGCCCGCAACGGAATGGTGCCGTCGCGCACCTTTTCGAACATCGTGATGATGGTGTCATGAAAGGTCGGGAACAGTAGCGGATTGTCCAGGAATGTGCCGTAGGCTTCCCATACCACCGCGAGAAATATGATGATCGCGGCCTTGCGGACGAAGCCGTCGTTCCACAACAGCTCCAGCACGGTCAGCTTGCGCTCGACCTCCGCCGGAACCGCCGTCGCCGCGGCGTCGTCGCGCAGCAGAATTCTCGCTTCGCCCATCGCGCGCTCCCTAATGTGCGGTCGCCGTATCTGCGAACAGCAGATCGTGGATCTGCTTCTCCAGCCGGGCGGCGCTGCCATCCTCGCCCGAGATCTGATCGACATCGACGACCTCGGCCTTGACCCGGCCGGGATGCGGCGACAGCAGCAGAATCCGGTTGCCGATCTTGATCGCTTCCGCGATCGAATGGGTGACGAACAAGACGGTGAACTTTGTTTCGGCCCAGAGCTGCAGCAATTCGTCCTGGCAGGTCCGCCGCGTCAACGCATCCAGCGCCGCGAACGGCTCGTCCATCAAGAGAATATCGGGTTCCATCGCCATGCCGCGCGCGATCGCGACGCGCTGCTTCATGCCGCCGGACAGCGTATGCGGATAGCTGTCGACGACGCGGGTGAGGCTGACTTTCTCGATATAGGCGCGGGCGCGGGCTTCGGCTTCCTTGCGCGGCAGCCGCCGCGTCATCAGCAGCGGAAACATCACGTTTTCCAGCACCGACTTCCACGGCAGCAGCTGGTCGAACTCCTGAAAGATCATCATCCGGTCGGCGCCGGGCTCCGAAATCTCACGCCCCGAGATCCGCATCTTGCCTTCGCTTGGCGTCATGTAGCCGCCGACCGCCTTCAGCAAAGTCGACTTGCCGCAGCCGGAGGGACCGAGCAGCACGAAGCGATCGGAACGATCGACCGAGAACGAGACCCGCTCGGTCGCGGTAACGACCGCGCTGGAGGTCTTGTAGCGCAGGGTCACGTCGCTGACATCGAGGAGCGGCGCCATCTGCTTCAGCTGCCTTTCAGATCGTATGCGACCGGCAGATAGTAATCCGTCCATGCCTTGGGCTGGGTTTTCAGCGTCCCGGTCTTGAACAGATGGGTCGCGAACTTCATCGTGCCCTGCGGCTCGAGATTCCATTCCATCATGCCGGGCTCCTTGAGCCAGGCCAGCAGATCCTCGGCGCTGGTCTTGTCGCCGGTGATTTCCTTGTAGATCTCGACCGCCGTTCTGGTGTCGTTGCGGATCAGGTCCTGCGCCTCCTTGGTGGCGTCGCGCACTGCCTGAATGATCTTCGGATTGGCGTCGGCGAATTTGGTCGTCGTGAAGAACTGCGCCTGGCTCAGCGGCCCGCCCATCACGTCGGGTGAGTTGAGCACCACATGCGCACCGGGCACGTTCTTCATCTCAAGGAACGTGAACGGCGGGATCGAGAAGTGATTGTGGACCTCGTGCTTCGAATTCGACAGCGCCGCATAGGCGTCGGGATGGCCGAGCTGCACGGTGTTGGCATCCAGCTTCGACCATTGGTCGGCGCCGAAGGCTTCGGCGGCCGCGATCTGCAACACGATCGCCTGGGTCGAAATCTTCACGGTCGGCACCGCGATCTTGTCGCCCGGACCGAAATCCTTGATCGACTTGATGTTGGCGTCGCGGCTGATCAGTGTCATCGGCTGCGCCGAAGTGGCGACGATACCCTTGACGCCGCCGCGAGTGCGGTCCCACAGCAGCAGCAAATTGCCGGTGCCGGTGTTGAGGATATCGACGCCGCCGGCCAGCAGCGCATCGGTCTGCGCCCCGCCGCCGGAGAAGGTGATCCATTTGGTGGTAATGCCGGGCACGCCGAGCGCCGCGGCGTGCTTCTCGATCAGCTTCTGCTTCTCGATGATGTGGGTCGGCATGTAGAAAATGCCGGGCTGCCGCGACAGCGAAATCTCGGTCTTCTGCTGCGCCGATGCCGGCAAACCCGACAGCGCAACACCGAGTGCGGCGATGGCAATGGCGCCTGCGCAACTGCGCCACATCATCCTGTTCATTGAGCTTCCTCCGGCAGTGGAACCTGTTGACTTGAGGTTTCGGAAATGCACTAATGCATTAGTGCATTTGATGCAAGTCCCTTTCGATCCGACGGCAATTTGATGGACTCACCGCGCGTCGCCTCCCGCCGCACCGCCCAGCGTTCGCTCGGGCGGCTCGACCGCGACCGCCAGGCCGCGCCGCAGGTATTCGAGCGTCTGCGCGGGATGATCATTTCACTCGAATTGCCGCCGGGATCGCCACTGTCGCGCGCCGCGCTGGCGGAGCAGTTCGGAGTAAGCTCGACGCCGATCCGCGACGCGCTGATGCGGCTTGAGGAAGAGGGCCTGGTCGACGTCTTCCCGCAATACGCCACGGTGGTCAGCCGGGTCGATGTGCGCCTGGCCCAGCAGGCGCATTTCCTGAGGCAGGCCGTCGAGCTGGAAATCGTGCGCGGGCTCGCCATCCGCCATGATGCCGCGGTTGCCGCCGACCTCAACCGGACCATTGCGCTGCAGCACCAATTCGCCAAGGCCGGCGACTTCGAAAAGTTCATGGCCGCCGACAACGAGTTTCATGCCCAGCTCTATGCGGCCTCCGACAAGCAGGACATCTGGGTGCTGGTGAAGAGCCGCAGCGGGCATATTGACCGGCTGCGCCGGCTACATCTGCCGTCGCCCGGCAAGGCGCAGGATATCGTCCGGCATCACAAGCTGATTGCCAAAGCGATCGGCGCCGGCGAACCCGACGAGGCGCAGAAGTATCTGCGGACCCATCTGTCGGGCACGCTCAGCGAGCTCGAGCAGATTCGCGCGCGCCATCCGGAATATCTCAGCGATTGACCGAGCTCAGTCGCGCCGCTTGCGAAGGCGGGCCGGCGCGCCTGTTGCAAGGACCTGCGCCGAATCAGATTTGCCGCTGCATCGCCCACGATCCCGTCTGCCCACAGTCATGCATATGACGCGAATTTGACGTAGCGCTTTAACTGTTCCGACGGAACGCCTGTGGCAGGAACAGGTTGCACCTGAGGTAGATTCGCAGAACCTGCCTTGGCGTGGTTCCTTGACGTAGTTCCTTGGCGTGATTCCGGGCTGGGAGAAGGCTGAGTTGGCGAAGATCCTGATTGTGGACGACGACAGCGCCGTGCAACTGACCATCCGCCTGCTGCTCGAACGCGCCGGGCACAGCGTTGTCACTGCCAGCGATGGCCGCAACGGGTTGGCGCAATTCGAATCCGGCGATTTCGACCTGCTGTTTCTCGACATCTTCATGCCGGGAATGGACGGGTTCGAGACGATGCGGCTGGTGCATCAGCGCAAGCCGCTCACTCCGATCGTGGTGATCTCCGGCCGGCCGATGCCCTCGGATTCAGGCCCGGATTTCCTGACCATGGCAATGAAACTCGGGGCGGTCTCGCAGCTGCAAAAGCCTTTCAAGCCGGCGGAACTGCTGGCGGCCGTGGCGGGGTGCCTTGAAGCAGCAAAGCGTCTGTCGGCCTCATCCCGGCCCGCGAGTGGTGTTGCTTCCAGCCCCTAATGCGAAATAGCATTGTTGCGTTTCGTCCGGCTCATTGCCAGGGACGAACGGGGGGCCGCCACAGCCAAAATGACGCTCACAACCAGACTTGCCATCGCGATGATTGCGTTGGTCGCGATCGCGGTATCCGCGGTCGGATGGCTGAGCTATCGCAACCTGGAACAGGCCCTGCTGCCACGCGTGCTGGATCGGATCGAGACGCACTCGCGTTTCATCGCCGCCGAACTTGATTCCCACGTTCGCAGCGGCCCCGGCGACATAACGACCTTTCAAGGCCTGGCGGCGGTCGCCGGCTTGATGCGCGCGCGTCTCAATGGCGGGATCGATCCGGTCGATCAAACCACCGAGGCGGTCTGGCGCGAACGGCTGGCGGGCCGGCTGGCCGCCCAGATGACGCTCAAGCCGGCCTATTCGCTGCGCTTTATCGGGGTAGCAGACGGTCACAGGGAAATCGTTCGCGTCGACCGCTCCGGACCGAACGGCGCGGTGCGCATCGTCCCGGAAGCGGAACTGAAGCGGGTCGGTGATGCGCCCTATTTCCGGAACACGATCAAGGTGGCCGCGGATGAAATATACGTCTCGCCGGTCAGCTTGAGCGAAGAGAACGGTGTCATCGAAACGCCGCATGCGGCGATATTGCGGATCGCCAAGCCGGTTCTGGCAACCGACGGCAAGCCGTTCGGGATCGTCATCGTCAATGTCGACATGCGTCCCGCGCTCGACCGCGTCCGGTCATCGGTGCGGCCGGGCGAAAAAGTGTATGTGGTCGACGGCAGGGGCGACTATTTGGTTCACCCCGATCGCTCGCGCGAATTCGGCTCGCAACTGGGCGCCCCGACCGACTGGCGGCGCGACATGCCGTATTTGGCTGCATCGCTGGGCGCGGCGCAACGTTTCGCGCGCATCGTACCTGATCAGGGCGCGCCGCCGAGCGCCGTGGCGTTCGCGCCAGCCATGCTGTCCGGCAGCGAGTGGGTCGCTGTCATCGAAGCGGTGCCGAACGCCGCCTTCATGGCGCCGGCGGCGGCGATCCGGAATAGTTCGATACTTGTCGGGTTGATCGCGGTGCTCTGCGCCGCGGCGCTGGCGCTATTGATCGCGCGGTCGCTGACCCGGCCGATCGTCGAGTTGACCCGGGCTGTCGAAGCGGCCCCCCGGGATGGCATGGCCGCCATTCCCGTCGCCGCGGGCGGCGAGACCGGCGTGCTCGCGCGCGCGTTCGCGCATGTGATGGATGAAGCGAACGCCAAGACCGTCGCGCTCGAACGCGAAGTCGAGGAGCACCGCCGTACGATCGCGGCACGCGACCACCATGCGGAGCGCGAGCGCCTTTTCAGCGCCGCGGTCGAATCATCCAACGACGCCATCATTACGATGTCGCTCGACGGCACGATAACCGGCTGGAACTCGGCCGCTGAACGTCTGTTCGGCTACACCGCGGCAGAAGCCGCGGGCAAGAATATCAGCCTCATCATCCCCGCCGATCGGCTTTCGGAGGTGCCGGACACCGTGCGCCGGATCGGCTGGGGCGAAAGCATCGAGCACAACGAGACCGTGCGTTTGCGAAAGGACGGCAGCCTGGTCGAGGTCTCGCTCAGCATATCCCCGATCAAGGCCCCCTCGGGGGCGACCATCGGCATATCGAAGGTCGCCCGCGACATTACCGACAGCAACAAGACCAGACTGGCGCTTCGGCAACAGGCCGAGGAGCGCCGCCGGATCTTCGAGACCTCCCAGGATCTGATCGTGGTGATGGACGCCAGCGGCATTCTGGTTCAGGTGAGCCCCAGTTCCCAATCCATCCTGGGATACTTGCCGCAGGAAATGGTCGGTCGCAACGCGCTCGAATTCACCTATGTCGAGGATATCGCGAGGTCCAACGAGGAAGTCCGCGCGGAACGGCGCGGGCAACGAACGCGCAACTTCAGCTCGCGTTGCGTCCACAAGGACGGCAGAGCCGTAACATTGTCGTGGATGGGGGTGTGGTCCGAGCCGGTCAAGCGATTTTTCTATATCGGCCGCGACATGACCGAAAGCCAGCAGGCGCAGGAAACCTTGCGCGAGAGCGAACAACTGGCGCGCGGCATCATCAACAGCGCGATCGACGCCTTCGTCCAGGTCGATCAGCGCGGCATCATCCGGGACTGGAATCCGCAAGCCGAGATCATGCTCGGATGGCCGCGCGAGGACGTGCTTGGGAAGAATGTATTCGAATTGATGGGCCGGCAAGACGGGCCAGGCCCAGTGAGGACAGCTCTGGAACGCTTTCTGCTTTCCGGGCGGGAGCAGGTCCAGCAGCCGCGCCGCGAAGTCCGGATCAAACGGCGCGACGGAACGGTATTTACCGCGGAATTGAGCATCACCGCGCTGAGGACCCGCGATGGTTTTGTGTTCAACGGGTTCATCCGCGACATAACCGAGCGAAACCGCATCCAGCAGACGTTGAAACAGCAAGCCGAAGAACTTCGGAACATTTTCGAAACGTCGCAGGACCTGATCATGGTGATGGATTCGAGGGGGTCCCTGGTTCAGATCAGCCCGAGCTGTGAAGCCATATTGGGCTATCCGCCAGCTGAAATGATCGGCCGCACCGGGATCGACTTCATCCATCCCGACCATCTGGAGAACTCGCGCGAGGAGATGCGCGCCCTGCGGCGCGGGGAGCGTCCGAAGATTGCGGACACACAGTGCGTCCACAAGGACGGACGGAAGGTATGGCTGTCCTGGCTCGGGGTCTGGTCCGAACCGGTGGAACGATTCTTCTTTGTCGGCCGCGACATGACCGAAAGCCGGCTGGCGCAGGAGACGCTGCGCGAAAGCGAACGGCTGGCGCGCGGCATCATCGATACCGCGCTCGACGCCTTCGTCCAGTTGGACGAGCAGGGCGCGATCCTGGACTGGAACTCGCAGGCAGAAAGGATATTCGGGTGGTCGCGCACCGAAGCGGTGGGAGCGAAACTCGGCGAACTGATCATTCCGGAGATCAACCGCGACGCCCACAAGTCCGGCATGGAGCGCTTCCTGCACACCGGGGAAGGCCCGATCCTCGGCCGCCGCTTCGAGGTCGAGGCGCTCCGGCGCGACGGAAAGGAGATCAAGGTCGAGCTGAGCGTCACCGAACTGAGGCGCCGCGACGGCTTCGTGTTCAACGGGTTCATCCGCGATCTCACCGACAAGATCGCCGCCGAGGACCGGATCAGACAATCCGAAAAGATGGAAGCCGTCGGCCAGCTCACCGGCGGCATCGCGCATGATTTCAACAATATCCTGACCGTCATCACCGGGACGATCGAAATCCTGGCCGATGCCGTGAAGGGCGAGCCGCAACTCGCCGCCATCACCCGGATGATCGACGAGGCCGCGACGCGCGGCGCGGATCTCACCCAGCATCTGCTGGCGTTCGCCCGCAAACAGCCGCTCGAGCCGAAGGAAACCGATGTCAACACGCTGATCATCGAGACCGCCAGACTGCTGCAGCGAACGCTCGGCGAGCAGGTCGAGATCGAATCGGTATTCGAAGACGAAGCCTGCGTGGCGATCGTCGACCCCAATCAGCTCGCCACCGCAATCCTCAATCTCGCCCTCAACGCCCGCGATGCCATGCCCGGTGGCGGCAAGCTGATCATCGAAACCGGCACGGTCGTGCTCGATGAGAACTACACCAGGACGCATGGCGACGTGCGGTCGGGCCCCTACGCCATGATCGCGGTCAGCGATACCGGCAGCGGCATTCCGGCGGCGATGCTCGACAAGGTGTTCAATCCGTTCTTCACCTCGAAGGGCCCCGGCAAGGGGACCGGCCTCGGCCTGAGCATGGTCTACGGCTTCATCAAGCAGTCGGCGGGCCACATCAAGATCTACAGCGAGGAGGGCCACGGAACCACGGTCAAGATGTATCTGCCGCCGGCCGCCGGCGAGTCAGTGCCGGTCGCGACGGCGACGGCACCGACCGTGGTGGGAGGACACGAAACGATCCTTGTCGTTGAGGACGACAAGCTGGTGCGGGACTACGTGCTCACGCAATTGCATTCGCTCGGCTATGTCACGCTCGACGCGGCGAATGCGGCGGAGGCGATGGCCATTGTCAAATCGGGTCATGAATTCGACCTGCTCTTCACCGACGTCATCATGCCCGGCCTCAATGGCCGTCAGCTCGCCGACGAGATGCTGAAGGCCAGGCCCGCGCTGAAGGTCCTATTTACATCCGGCTATACGGAAAACGCGATCATCCATCACGGCCGGCTCGACGAGGGCGTGCTGCTGCTCGCCAAGCCCTATCGCAAATCGGATATGGCCATCATGATCCGCAAAGCGCTCGCCGACTAGATTGCGTCGACCGTTTCGCCGCTTGTCGTCGCCCGGCAAGAGCGCGAAGCGCGTCTCTCACTGCACGACCGGCCGATCGAGTACTCCGTGGCGCGCGTTTGTGCGAACAACCAGCGACATGGATTACTGGATGCCCCGCTTGAAGCGGGGCATGACGGTGGAGGATCAGGCCTGGCGCGAGCTGGTCATCACGATCCGGACCAGATCGGCGGCATTCCGCGCCCCCAGCTTTTTCATGATGTTGGCGCGATGATCCTCGATCGTGCGCGGGCTGATCCCGAGCTGGCGGCCGGCTTCCTTGTTGGAAGCGCCGGCGGTGAACTGTTCCAGCACCTCACGCTCGCGCCGCGTCAGCGGTTCACGTCCGGGAAAATGCAGCGACGCGATCCGGGACGCGGAGTCCTGCGCGTGCCGCCGCGCATAGGCCTCGATCGCCTCGTTCAGCCGGGTCACGATCTCGCTGCCGCGGAACGGCTTTTCAATGAAGTCCAGCGCACCGCTCTTGATGGCGCTGACCGCCATGGTGATGTCGCCCTGGCCGGAGATCATGAAGATCGGAGCGGGATAGTCCTCGCCGTGAAGCTCTTTCAGAATATCGAGGCCGGATTTTCCGGGGATATGGACATCGAGCAGGATGCAGGACGGCGTCCGTGTCCTTGCCACCGCGAGCAGGGCGGCACCGTCCGCAAAGCAGATCACCTCGTAACCGCCCGCCGACAGCACCATCGAAAGCGTGTCGCGAACGGCGGGATCGTCGTCGACTACGAAAATCTCCCCGCGGGAGTCGGGCTTTTCAGCCATATGTCATCGTCCATGAGTGGTGAAACGTGACGCCCACCTGAATCAGGATACTTGACGCGATACCCGGATCAGAACGCACCCGTATTTGTACGGGACGACGGCTTAGCGCACAAGTAGCAACGCACACCTAAAAAGTAGAGTGAGGAGTGCACTTGTGTAGAACGCAGCACGCGACGGCAGTGACGCCGCCCCCAACATCATCGTGCTGGATGACGTGACGCCTCGCTACGCGCAGGCGAGCGCGGCTTTGCGTCGGTTGGCGACGGGGCGTTCCTGGCGACGCTGGAGGCGGACCGGCGCGATGGCCTCAGGCCGTCAACTCGTCTTTTTTTGACGCGTCGCGCGGCTTTTTGCCGTTCTTGCCCCTGAGGAACCGAATGTCCATGTCCGTGCCATTGACGCGGACCAGCTCGCACCGGCGATAGGCCAGGCCCGTCGACGACAACAGAAGAAAGAGCTCCTTGAGATTGAGGCCCTGGATCGAGCCTTCCACGGTCAGCGTCGCGTCGTTGTCCGAGATGGCGTTGAGCTGACAGTCCCGGCGCCAGGTTCCGTCGATGGCCATGATGCAAACGTCATAACCCCGGCTGAAAGTGACCCGTTCCGTTCCCTTGCTTTCCTCTGTCATCCCTCAACGTCCCGCCATCGCTGCGATCTTCGGCATCGCCAAAGCACCCGCCCCGGATGCCGGCCGGGCCCCGCTTGGCTGGTAAAGACCGCGCTTGTCCGGAAACGGCTTGAACACATCCGTCAGACCGACGACCGTTTCCGCCGCACCCAGCACCAGGAAGCCGTCCGGCTCCATCGTCCTGGCGAGACGGTTGATGATGTTGATCTTGGTCTCCTGGTCGAAATAGATCAGAACGTTGCGGCAGAAGATGACGTCGAAAACCCCGAGCTGGGAAAAGTCGTGCAGCAAATTCAGCTGCCGATGCTGAACCATGGCGCGGATGTCGGCGTTGATCTGCCAGAGCTCTCCGTTTTGCTTGAAATATTTGACAAGCATTTGAATCGGCAGGCCGCGCTGAACCTCGAATTGACTGTAGATGCCTGCCTTGGATTTCTCGAGCACCTCCTGGGAGAGGTCGGTGGCGAGGATCTCGATTCGCCAGCCGGCGGTGGCCGCGCTCATTTCCTTCAGGCATATGGCCAGCGAATACGGCTCCTGTCCGGTCGAACCGGCAGCGCACCAGACCCGGATGCTCCTGCGAGCCGCCCTTGCCTTCAGCATCTCGGGCATGATCGAATCGCGGAAATGCTCGAACGGCACCTTGTCGCGAAAAAAGAAGGTCTCGTTGGTGGTCATGGCTTCGACCACCTGGGCGATGGTGGAAGCCGAGCCGCCTTTCATTTTTTGCATGAGGTCGCTGATGCCCGGCAGCCCGCACTTGCGCGACAGCGGAAGCAGGCGGCTTTCGATCAGATATTGCTTGTCTGCGGACAGGTCGAGACCGGAATTATCCTTCAGGACCTTACGCAGATACTCGTAGTCGGGCGGATTCACTGGGGGCCTCTCAAGGGCAAGCGGACTAGACTCTAGACGGGTGTCGGTTCTGACCATTCGATCAGGCCGACTTCCTGGAATTTGGCAACGATGATATCCTTGTCGAATGGCTTCATGATGTATTCGTTGGCACCTCCGTCGATCGCGCGCGTGATATGGTCGATGCCGTTCTCGGTGGTGCAGAATACCACCTTGGGTACATCGCCGCCGGGCATGCGGCGCAGATGACTAAGGAAGTCGTAACCGTCCATTACGGGCATGTTCCAGTCGAGCAGCACCGCTTCCGGCATGGCACGTTTGCAGACGACCAGAGCGTCCACACCGTCTTCGGCTTCGATAACCTGAAAATTGAGCCCTTCCAGGATACGGCGTGCGATTTTTCTTACTATGCTGGAATCATCGACAACGAGGCACGTTTTCATTTCCAGGCTCCTTCTTTTACGCGATGCCGATCGGAATTATGCTGCGAGCGCGGTCTTGGGCGCGATTTCGAGGACGCGATCGACAACGAGGACGACCATGAGCTGTCCGTCCAGTCTGTGGACCCCCGGCGAGTTTGGCCATGCGGGGATCGTCGACCGTATCCAGGCTCTCATTGGTTTCCGTCAGGAACTCCCGCAGAAGATCATCCATCTGAGCACGCCTTCCAAATTCGTGTAACGGTCGCCCTCAACGGATACCCTTCAGGGCTTCACGACCTCGTTAATTTCGCTGTACGTGTTAATACGGAGAACGAACACGCCCGCTCGCCTCGCGGCCCGATGCAGGATGATGATTGCAGAAGGTCGCTTTCAGACAGGCGCACGCAATAGGCTTGGAAGCAGCGAGTGGCCGGCGTCAGGCCGCCCGCAGCCCCTCTTCGCGCTTGGTCAGTTTCCTGATCTCCTTGAGCGCCTTGTAGAGCGCACCACCGGAAACGAGATCATTGACGGCGTCGATCGTCGCGCGGGCAGCTGGATCGGTATCGCGCAGATCCTTGAGCATGGCGAGATATGAGGCCTGGTATCTCGGGAGATCGTTCGCGACCGTCCACGACGTCTTGGGAACGTCGTTCGTGCAGATGCACGGCACCCAAGCCGCCATCCGGGTCTTCAGGGATTTGGAATCGAGGGTGGCGGCGGGGTTTTCCCCGCCGCCTTGATCGTGCCTTCGAAGCCGGGCTCAGCGCAGCAGCTGCAGCACGCTCTGCTGCGACTGGTTGGACAGCGCCAGCGCGGACACCGCAATCGACTGCCGGGTGGACAGCGCCTGGCTGTTGGCCGCTTCCTCGTTGGAGTCGGCCAGCGTCAGGTTGGACGAGCCGGTCTGCAGCACGTTGATCAGGTTTTTGGCAAAGTCCTGGCGGATCTGCACGATCGACAGGTTAGAACCGAGCGCCGAGGCTTCCGACCGCAACTGGTCTGAAGCAGCGCTCACCTTGGCAATCACCGCGTTGGCCGAGCTATTGTCCAAAAAATCGGTACCCGAAGTCAGCGGAGCAAGGCCGAGGCCGGCCGCATCGTAGGTGACGCCGGGGATGGAGAGCGTGGACTTGCCGGTTTCGTTGAAGGTCAGCTTCAGGTCGTCGCCGAACAGCAGGTTGATGCCGTTGAACGAAGCGTCCTGCGACGTCGTCGTGATCTGCGCGATGATGTTGTTGTACTGGCTCACCAGGTTGGCACGCGTAACCTGCGAGTTCGCATCGGCGAGTGGCTGGCCCGCGACGCCGCCGGCCGGAGCGACAGGGGTCGCCGTATCGCTGCCGCTGATCGCAATGTTGTTCGCGACTGCGACTGCGCCCGTTGTCAGCGTCTGGCTTGCATGGTCGTTGGTGGACGTGAGCGTGATGGAGCCGTCGCTGGCGAATGATGCCGTCAATCCAAGGCCGGCGGCGGACAACGCAGCATTGAAAGCATTGATTGAGTTGACGTTGCCGGCGCCGGTGCCGAGCGTGATCGTGGTGGCGGCGCCAGTGGCCGGCGTAAATATGAAGGTCTTGGCGTTGAGCGAGTTCGTACCGCCAACGGTCAAGTCTGCGGCAGTACCAACAACGGCCGGCGCCAGGCTCGTCGCCGAAGACTTCACCGAGTAGCCGGTGGTGGTCTGCAGGACCTGGTTGGCGATCGACTTGGCGGTATCGACCAGCTTCTGCAGCGAAGTGAGACCGGTGTTGGCCGCTTGCAGCACCTGCACGCCGTTGCCGATGCTGTCGAGCAGGTTGTTGATGTCGCTGGCGCGGTTGTCGAGACCCTGCGCGGTGAAGAAGTTGGTCGGATTGTCGAGCGCGGTGTTGACCTTCTTGCCGCTAGCCAGACGGTTCTGGGTGGTGGAGAGAAGCTCCGCGGTAGATTGCAACGAGAGCAGGTTCTGGCGAACTGCCGCCGAAAGAACAATACCGGACATATCACTGACCCTTCCGTAATTTTACCTCCCCAGTACTACTCAGTTTCCTTTAAATTAAGGTTAATGCCGGCTTAAGTTGTTTGGTTAACGCGTTCTTACCCGAGGCGTGCCCGCAATGTTTGCCACCAGGGGCTTCGCCTGATCGCGGCCCCACAACGAAAAAGCGGCGGGGTTTCCCCCGCCGCTTTACTTGATAGTCTCTTTCGAAAGATCAGCGCAGCAGCTGCAGCACGCTCTGCTGCGAGGTGTTGGCCAGCGCCAGGGCGGACGTCGCGATCGACTGGCGGGTCGAAAGCGCCTGGCTGTTGGCCGCTTCCTCGTTGGAATCGGCCAGCGTCAGGTTGGACGCGCCGGTCTGCAGCACGTTGATCAGGCTCTTGTTGAAGTCCTGACGCAACTGCACGACAGACAGGTTCGAACCCAAGGCCGACGCTTCGGTGCGGAGCGTGGTGCTGGCCGAGCTGAGCTTGGTGAGCGCCGCGTTGGCCGAGTTGTTGTCCAGGAAGTCCGTGCCCGAGATCAGCGAACCAAGGCCGAGGCCGGCCGCGTCGAAGGTGACCCCGGTGATGTTGAGCGTGGACTTGCCGGTTTCGTCGAAGGTCAGCTTGAGGTTGTCACCACTGAGCAGGTTGATGCCGTTGAACGAGGAGTCGTGCGACGTCGTCGTGATCTGCGTGATGATGTTGTTGTACTGGCCCACCAGGCTGGCGCGAACCGCCTGCGAGGCCGCATCGGGGGTCGGGGCGGCAGCAACGCTGAACGTCGTACTACCGGCGGCCCCAGGGGTAATCGCACCGATCGTGGACGAAGCCGCGTCGTTGGTCGTGGAGATTACGAGCTGGTTGGAGCTGTTAATGCTGGCTGTCAGGTTGCCGGGTGCCAAAGCGGTGTTCAGCTGGTCGAGTGTCTCGGCGGCGCCGAAGGTGACGGTCACCGCCGGCAGCCCCGTGGTCGCGGCGAATGCAAGAGTCTCACCGGCCTTGATGCCGACGCCGTCAACCAGATTGGCCGCGGACGCGGTGCCAACGAGGGCTGTCGAAGTAGACGTCGACTTCACCGAATAGCCGGTGGGCGCCTGCAGCACCTGGTTGGCGATCGACTTGGCGGTATCGACCAGCTTCTGCAGCGAGGTGATGCCGGTGTTGGCAGCCTGCAGCACCTGCACGCCGTTACCGATGCTGTCGAGCAGGTTGTTGATGTCGCTCGCGCGGTTGTTGAGGCCCTGCGCGGTGAAGAAGTTGGTTGGATTGTCGAGAGCCGAGTTGACCTTGTTACCGGTGGCCAGACGATTCTGGGTGGTGGACAAGAGCGAGGCGGTATCTTGCAGCGAGAGGAGGTTCTGGCGAACCGACGCGGAGAGAACAATACCTGACATTTGGATTACCCTTCTGGATGAACACAACTGACGCAACGCCGCCACATTCGGGCGGCGTGCCACCCTGCTTCCTCACTCGCTACCCGTTCGTTAACTTGGTGCCCCGTAAAAATGCTCGAACGCGATAATCCGTCCGCAAACGCCCAATCGATGTGGTTATGGTGAACAGAGTCTTACCGGCGTCTGCGGCCAAACATACGCCGGGCTCATCAACGAATCTTGCCGTATCCGGGGTCGCTATCTCGACGACATGGCGTCTGCGTAACGCAATCGGCCTTCGGCAAGGCATTCGTTGACCACCGTCAGCAATGCGACCGGCGTGGACGGTTTGCGCAGGCATCGCGCCGAGCTCGAGAGCCATTCGCAGGAAGTCCGGAGCCGGCGATTCGAGATTCGCGAAGGCGTATCCCGACATCGCGACCGGCGAATTCTCGGCGCGCGTTCGTGGAATATCCTGATCGACTCGAAGCCGCGCACGTGCGGCATGAAAATGTCGACAATCGTCAGGTCGAAGATGCTGTTCCCGAGCGCGCGAAGTCCGGTTTCGCCCGCCAAAAAAATGCCCGCGATATCGCGCCTTCCCAATCGCCTGTTGCAGGGTCGGCCTACGGCGGAATTCCTGTCATTGCATCCGCGTCTCGAAGCCGTCGAGCTGGCCAATGAAGCTGTTCTGGTCGAAGCCGGCGCACCGGTACAACAGGTCTACCTGCCCCACAGCGGCGCTGTTGCGATGATCGTCAGCCCTTCGCAAGGGCAGGCGGTGGGGGTTGCGATGGTCGGCCGCGACAGCGTCGTCGCCGTCTCACGCAGCCCTCGATAGGGGAGTATCATTGACCAATGCAATTGGCCCTGTCCGCGCACGCCCAGCAATCCGCGGCATGCAATGCCTACATTCGGTCGAAGTGCGTTTGTCGCGCCTGCTGTTGCGCGCGCGATTTGTGCGACAGCGAAGGGCTGCCGCTGACCCAGGAATTCCTCGCGCAAATGATCGGCGCGCGGCGTAACGCGGTTTCGATCGTGGCGCATGCATTTCGGCAGGCGGGCATCGTCAACTACGGCCGCGGCCACATCGAAATTACGGATATCGATGGTTTGCCGAAAACCTCTTGCGAATGTTACTGGGCAATCCAGCGGCAATGCGACCGGTTGCTGCCGGCGAGAGCCTGACGCCTCACGGCTTCGCGCAATCGAGGGGTCATCGACCATCGAATCCGCGCACTTCGGCAAGCGTCGGACACAAGATGCTGATCGAATGCGTCCATTTGTCGGTTTTTCTTGCCAACAACCCGTGCCACACTCATCCTGCAATTCGGAGAGTGCGTTTCAAGTGCCGGCTTTGCCCCTAAGAGCAGGAGACTGCTTTGGATACGGCTCCTCGTTCACCGAATGGCTTTCTGTCCTCGCTGACCGCGGACGATTTTGAATTGGTCCGCCCTCATCTGCGCACCGTCGATCTGCCCCAGGAGATGGTGCTCGTCGAAGTAGACGAACTGCTCAAGCGCGCGTATCTGCCGCATCGCGGCGTGATCTCGCTCGTCGTCAAGCTGGCGCGAGGCGAAAACGTGCAGATCGCGATGGTCGGCCGCGACAGCATCTTCGGATCGTTCTCCGCGCTCGGCGACGCCGTTGCACTGAACAGCGCGGTGGTGCTGGTACCCGGCATGGCTTCGACGATCGATATCGATCAGCTTCGGGCGGCCGCCGACCAGAGCCCGACGTTCCGCACGACGCTGGCGCGGCATGGACTGGCGGTCTACGCGCAGATCCAGCAAACCGCCGGCTGCAACGCCTCGCATACGGTGGAGTCACGGCTGGCACGGTGTCTGTTGCAGACGCGTGATCTATCCGGGAGCGACAAGCTCGTGCTGACCCAGGAATCGATGGCGCAGATGATCGGCGCGCGACGCAACAGCGTATCGCTGGTGGCCAACACGCTGCAGCAGGCGAATTTCATCCACTACAGCCGCGGGCATATCGAGATCACCAATCTGGATGGTCTCGTCAAGACCTCCTGCGAATGCTACGCGACGGTCAAGGCCCAGTACAACAGGCTGCTTCACCCTCAGATACATTGCACGGCCGCCTGATCGCTTGCCGCGACCGGGTGACCGGCCTATCGCGGTAGTATTCGTAGGCATCGGCCGGCAATGCCCGCGGTGATTGCGGAAGTTCGTCATTCGCGCCACGAAAATCTCGCCGTATAATTACTGCCAATCGCGACACTGCGAAGGGTTTATTCGGCCCGGAGTTAACGCGCTGTTCAATGCCCCCTGATAATTGTCACGGTGCTGACGGGTGCAGGTTCGAGAACAACAGCGGAGACTTTCGTATGGTACGCGCGATCACCCGTGCTCGGCAATTTGCGAATCGCGCGGAGTTGATACATGGCTTTTGACTTGTCGATGCCGATCCTGGTGGTCGATGACTACAGCACCATGATCCGCATCATCCGCAATCTTCTCAAGCAGATCGGATTCGAGAACGTCGACGATGCCAGCGACGGCTCGGCGGCGCTCGCCAAGCTGCAGGGCAAGCGATACGGCCTGGTGATCTCCGACTGGAACCGGCTACGACCCTCAAGGAAGTCCGGGCGAGCCCCGAATTCTCGCAAACGCCTTTCATCATGATCACGGCGGAATCGAAGACCGAAAACGTCATCGCCGCGAAGAAAGCCGGCGTGAACAATTACATCGTCAAGCCGTTCAATGCGGCGACGCTGAAGGCCAAGATGGAAGCCGTGTTTCCCGGATCGGCCGAGTAGTACCCGCGCCGGGGCAAACAGCCGGGGAACTGGCCCTTGTTGAAGCAGAACCGGGACGATGGCCGTACTACTACGGTTGACGACTTTCATCGACCGATAATGTTGAATGGTGATAGTTGCGTGGACGAAGGAGTAGTCCCATGTTCACGTTTGAAACGAGCGATCAGAAAGTAGTGCGGCGATTCCGCATCGCCCAATTCAACGGCAGGACCGCAACCTTCCGGTCAGCCGACGCGCCCATCACCGGGCATGTTCGATCGATCGTGGAAAGCAAGTCGAGCATTCCGCCTGCGTGGGTTATCACGATCATCCCGGAAGAGCCGAAGCCCGGCATCGCCCTGCGGCCTGCGCCTCGCGTTCGCGCATTCGCGGAAGATTATTTCTGAGTTGCAGAGTTGTCGGCCATCGCCGGCGCTTCCACCGACAAAGCCTGACGGCGCGGCGTTCGCCTGCGAAGCATCGGCGCTCGGGACAGATTGCTGAAAGAGATCTCAGGCCGGCTGCAACAGCGCCTTGCGGACAAGATCCGCGGTGTTGCGGGCGCCAAGCTTGCGCATGGCTTCGGCGCGATGGCTTTCGAAAGTCCTCGGGCTGATGTTCATCCGCGAGGCGCCTTGCTTGTTGGAACATCCTTCGCTGATCAGGCTGAGCACCTCGCGCTCGCGCTTGGTCAGCGGCTTGCGGCCGGATTCCGACGAAATCATCACGCCCGGCGCCCGACCACCATCCTTGGCGCGGTCAGCTTGACCTTCCGCTCCCTGTTTGCGATCGGAACCAGGGGTTGCCTGAGGATGATTTTCCGAAATCTGCTTCAGCATGGCGCAGACGAATTCGGTTTGTTGAAACGCGTTCTCGACCACCTGCTGCAGGTAAGTGCGATTGCCCGATGCTTGCGAAAACTGTTGGCTGTGCTGCTTGATCTCGTTCATGTAGAGCAGCAACGCCGTCAACGGGCCGTTGAGCTGACGCGCGATTTCAGCTCCGGCCTCCTCCATCGCCCGAGCGCGAGCAAGGGACAGCTGCACGATTTCAAGGTTGTCTTCGAGAGACGTGCTGTTTTCCATCCACTTCGAAAAGTGCGAATCACCGGCGCGATGTTCTTGCTGAGACATATAAGGTTTTTATCGGTTCCAGGCTGGTTCGGGGATTAATTTTTCAGGCGGTAAGAATACGGGGAGCGAATGCAGGAATTTCCGGAAATCAGCAGAAAATTTGCGAAATACGATGGCGGCGGGCCAAGCCCCTCCCGTAGTTTTACGGATCGCAGAAATGCGCAGATCGAGGCGGGTCGGCTCACGATTTCGCAGGGGACTTCATTTGCTTTCTTAATAGCTGACGTCCGTTTCTTTATGGCTGAGCGGACTTGAGGGAGGCAAACCGCGATGCGGCGCAATGCCTGCCGGCCAATCGATCCCGATTGGCTCGAACATTATTCGGCGGAAGCCGTGAGCGGTGGTCGAAAATGGCCGCGACGGGTCAGGAGCGCCGCAGCGTCAGAAACTTTTCGAGGAATCGACCCGAAGTGACAAACCTGAACCACCAATATGCCAGCCGGCGCGTGTTCATCAGTCCCATCCTCGATCCCAAGATGGCCCCGCACGCCGTGATTAGCGCCGAAGCCGGCGCTCGCCTGTGACATGCTTCACATTCGCTGCAGAAGCGTCGGGCGTTGACACGGGATTGATCGCGCCCCAAGGCACAAACGGCCGCAGCGCCTGCGAAAAACGCCGCGCCCACGGCCGACAATGCGGTGATGCTCACCGTTTTTGAAGCACGACCAGTCGCGCCCACTCGGCGAACTCAACGCCCAGCTCGAGCGGCCGGGTTACTACGAGGCCTTCCCACAGAGCGGCAGGCAGGCGCCGAACCGTCAAAAAAATAGTAATGCGCGGCAGATCAGCCGAGCCGGCTGATCTGCTCCTCGGTCACGACGCGCTCGACGTTCTCGGTCTTGCTCTTGATGCGGTAGCGCGGGCGACCGTCCGCCTCGATCGGCAGACAGGTGACAATGGTGTAGACGCTTCGCTCCTTGACCGTCGCGCGGCCCTGCGGCCCTTGCAACTGGTGATGAACGTCGTCATTGATCGCGAAATTGTGGGCCATCGTCTGTCTTCCGGTTGAAAAAAGGCTTTTAGTCTCAATGGCCTCGTAAGGCAACAGGCGCGCTTAAGCAATTAGAAGCGCCTTTCGCTTCAGCACCCGTTCGATGGACGCTTCTGCGGCCGAAACACCCCAGGTTCCATCATGCAGGGACCGTTGAATGGACGCCGCGACCCCGGCCATTTCCTGCTCCTGGTCGAGCAGATTGTTCCCGATGCACAGCATGTCCATGCCGGCTCTCAGCGATCGCAGGCTGGCCTCCCGGGTTCCAAGCGCCTTCTGCAATCCCTGCATCTGCATGTCGTCGGTGATCAGCAGCGTATCGGGCAGCCGCTGGCGCAAACGGCCGAGGCCCGCCGGCGACAGCGTCATCGGATGATCGGCGTCCCATTGCCGGACGATGGCGTGGCTGACCAGCACCGCATCGCCGAACATTTTCGGCGCCAGCGAGTAGAACAGCGCTTCCTGTTCGGGGCGCATCGCGTCCGAAATGTCCATGAACTCCTGATGCGAATCCACCACCGCGCCGCCGATGCCGGGAAAATGCTTCAGGCAGAGGCCGATGCCGGCCTCGCGGGCGATTTCGCTCATCAGCAACGCATTGGCTTCGACTTCGCCAATGTCGGCGGAGAAGGCGCGCTTGATCTTGCCGATGTTGGGATTGTCCGGATTGTAATCGACATCGATCACCGGCGCGAAATCATAGTGGATGCCGAGTTGCCGCATCTCGGCAAAGCTGGCAGCCAGCGTTTTGCGCTTTTCGGCCGCGGCGAGACGATTGAATTCCCGGGCACTGGGAAGCGGCTTGAATCCAAGGCCCTCCTTGAGCCGCCGCACCAATCCGCCCTCCTGGTCGATAAACACCAGCGGACCGGAAGGCAGCCGCGATATCTGCTCGCACAGACGGCGTAGCTGTTCGGGCGATTCGATGTTGTTGTCGTATTGCCGGGTCTGGCAGGAGTAATCGAACAGGATGACGCCGCCGAGACCGTAGCGGGCGGCAAATTGCTTCAGCCATTCCGGGATGACCTTGCCGAAGAAGCCGAGGATGAAGAGTTCGCCGATGGGCATCTGCTGCTCAGCAATGGAATGCCCTGATGTCGCCGGGCGGAGATCTATCAAACCCGATCGCGCTAGTTGGTCAGCGTGCTCCATTGCGACGCCATGCGCTCGGCGCCGCGCTGCGACAACGCAAATATCGTGAACGTCGGATTCGAGGCGCCCGCGGTCGGGAAAATGCTCGGTCCCGCGATCCAGAGATTCGGGATTTCATGGCTTTGGCCAAAACTGTTGACCACGGAGTTGTCGGCCCCCGTCCCCATGATGGTGCCGCCCATCAGATGACTGGTCGGCATCGCGCCCCGCGCCGACCACGCCTCCCTGGCGCCGGCCGCCCTGGCCACTTTCAATCCCTCTTCGAGGTTGGCGTTCCAAAGCGCGACCGCGTCCTCGTCGTAGCTGTGGAACAGCTTTCCAAGCGGCATGCCGAATTCGTCTTTTTCGCCTGTCAGCTCGACGCGATTTTCCATCCTCGGCTGTTCCTCGCCGAAGGTCTTGATTCCCGCCAGATGACGCGCCGCCTGCTTCATGTAATCGGCGAGTTCGGGCCCGAACAGATCGGCGCGGGAAACTGCCAGATCGGTGGTCTTCAGCGCGAAACCGGCGGTGATGAAGGAGCTTCCGAACGCGCCGGGATGGCTGGTCTTGGGATAATGCTCATAGGACATGTACTGCACGGCAATCGTGCCCATGTGGTTCTGGGTGTCTTCGTCGAACATGCCCCAGGTCGAGGCGACGTGATGCGACATCATGAACTTGCCGACCAGGCCGCTTGAATTGCTGAGTCCTTTTGCGTGCTTGTCGGTCGCGGAATTGAGCAGCAGCCGCGGATTTTGCGCCGACCAGGCCGCCAGCACGACGACGTTCGCTTCCTGAATCTGCTTGCCGTGCTTGTCGTCGTAATATTCGACGCCGGTGACGCGGGTGCCGGCCTGGTTGGTCAATATACGCGTCACCGTGGAAAGCGCGCGAACTTCGGCGCCGGCCTTGCGCGCATTGCCGAGATAGGTGATTTGCGGATTGGCCAGCGCGCCGATCGGACAGCCGACATGGCACCAGCCGTCATACAGGCAGGCGGGCCGCCCATGATACTCCACCGAATTCATGCCGACCGGCGCCGGCACCATGCGGATGCCGGCCGCGTCAAAACCCTTCAGCCAGATGTCGCCGTTCCGAAACGTCTTCATCGGCGGCATCGGATAGGCCTCGCCGGCCGGCCGCCATTTCTCTTCCGCCTTGGCATCGCCGGAGACGCCGGTGTCGCGCGCGACCTTGTCGTAGAACGGCGCGACATCTTCGTAGGCGATCGGCCAGTCGTGGGCCCGGCTGTGCTCGCTCTTGATCCTGAAATCGGTCGGCAGCAGGCGCGGAAAATTCGCGAAATAGTGCAAGGCCGCGCCGCCGACCCCCCAGCCGCCCTGGGCGGCGTAGGTCATCGGGTTCTTGCCTTCGAGAAGGATGGGCGCGCCGGCTGGCTTGATGCGCCGCCCCCAGATCTCGGAACTGATGAGATCCGAGAGCTCCCAGTCCGGACCGGATTCCAGCAGCACGACTTTCTTGCCCGCTTTGGCCAGCACCGATGCATAGACCGAGCCGGACGCGCCGGCGCCAACGATGACGACGTCGACTTTTTCGTTGCTCATCTCACCACCTCTTCTCGGGTGGAATATGCGGCATATAGGGAATGCCGAGCGCTTCGTAGCCTTCCATCGTTCCGTAGACGACATCGACCGCGTCGGCGCGCAGCACGGCGTAGACCAGCGCGCCCGGCCGTCCAGTCCAGCCTTCGACCTTGTTCTGCCGCATCAGATCGACGAAGGCGCGCTGATCGGCCGTCGAAAGCAGCACGAAGTCACGCCCGAACATCTTGTTGCTGCCGGCATCGACCGCCACGATCGCAGAGCGATAGAAATCCGCAAACGGCGGACGGAAGTTGAAGATGCGCGCCTGCAGCAGCGATTCGGTCGGCGGCACCGAGAGTTGCTGATCGATGAAGTGGGCAATGCCGGCCTCGCGGGCGGAAGGCACCAGCGTTTCGCCGAGCGCCTCCAGCGCTTCGCCTTGATGGCCGTCGAGCAGCCGGAACGGAACGCCGCGGGCCCTTGCCTCCTGGGCCGTCATGATGATTTCGACGCCACCGACCGCAAATGCCAGGGCACCTATTGTGGCGCCCACGGTCGCGCCTTTCACGAAGCCGCGCCGGCCAATACCTGCCATCGCCATCCCCTCCCGGAGTGATCTTTTTTGTTTTTCGCAAAGGTTGCAAAACCTTCGCGGCAATACTGGACGGCTGCGGCCCGGAGTCAAGCGATCGATGGCGAAACCATCATACCCGGCAGCCCCGCAAAAACAGTTTTGCGCAACGACGCAGCCTTGCCTCAGTCTGCGAACGCGGCGGCAGCGGCTGGCCGCCGAAGATCGCAGCGCGTTGCGGTGCCGAAGTCGCCATGCCGAGCAGCATGCCGGCGGCCTCGTCGACATCGTCGAGAGCAATCAGCCCGCGCTTCTGCTGTACCCGCAGCCAATCCGCCAGCGCGGTGAGCGTGCGCTGGGGGCCGTTCCGGTAAAACGTTGGCGCGATGTCGGGAAACTTGCCGGTCTCCTGCAGCACCATGCGCTGAAGCGCGACGACTTCCGGATCGAACGCCAGATTGGCGCAGGCCATCAGTGCGGCATAGAGCGCCTCCTCGATATCGGCATGATCGACGGCACGCAGATTGACGTCGGCGAGAAAGTGATCGAGCCGATCGGCGACCATGGCTTCGAACAATGCCGCCTTGTTCGGGAGCAGCCGATACAGCGTTTTCGTCGATACCCCGGCGCGGCGCGCGACCGTGTCCATGCTGGTCGCGGCATAGCCGTTGCCGGCGAATTCGTGCCGCGCCGCCTCGAAGATGATCTGGCGCGTTTCGCCGTCGGAGCGGACCTGTGGACGGCCCCGGCAGCGGCGTTCCCCGTTGGTGTCGATCTCAGCCATGCTTTTAGATGATGCCTGTCATTCTATTGACAGGCCCAAGGTAAGCTCTATTTTGGAAAATATCAAGTTTCCTAAATCGGACTGCAGGAGCAAGCGCCATGAACCAGCACTCCCCCACTTTCGAGATCGAGCGTCACGTTCCCGCCGAAAGCGTGGCGCGGGGCTTGCCCGGCCTACTTGAAAAGGAGGGCGCCGAAGCACCGGTTCCCGCCCTCGCTCACACGAAAAAGTTCAGTTTTCGCAAGCTGTTGATGGCCAGCGCGGCGGCCGCTGTGCTGGCTGGCGCTGCCTGGTACGGCTGGGACTATTGGACGGTCGGGCAGTATCTGGTTTCGACCGACGACGCCTATGTCAAAGCGGACAACACCACGATCGCTCCGAAGGTTTCAGGCTACCTCCACCAGGTGCTGGTCGGTGACAACGAGCACGTCACCGCGGGCCAGATATTGGCACGGATCGACGACCGCGACTTCACGGTTGCGCTCGATCAGGCCAAGGCCGACGTAGCGTCGGCCGATGCCACGATCGCCAGCAAACAGGCCCAGCTCGGCGTTCAACAAGCTGTAATCGACGCCGCCAAGGCGACCATCGAGGTCGACAAAGCGACGTCGACTTTCGCTGCCCAGGAGAACAAGCGCTACACGGATCTTGCCAGCACCGGTTACGGCAGCGTGCAAAACGCGCAGCAGGCGCAATCGCGCAACGCCGGTGCCCAGGCCGCGATCGCGCGCGACAACGCCAGCCTTGCCTCTGCGCTGAAACAGGTTGATCTGATCAAGGCCGAGCTGGTTCAAGCAAAGGCGGCGCTTGCGCACGCGGAGGCGGTGCAGAGCCAGGCCGAACTTAATCTCGGTTACACCACCATCGTCGCGCCGATCGACGGCGTGGTCGGCAACCGCTCGCTGCGCATCGGACAATTCGTGCAGGCCGGCACCCAACTGATGTCGCTGGTCCCCGCCACCGGCGCTTACATCGTCGCCAACTTCAAGGAGACGCAGCTCACCGATGTCCGTCAGGGCCAGGCGGTCGATATCGCCGTCGACATGTTCCCCGGCCAGATCGTGCACGGCCATGTCGACAGCATTGCTCCCGCAAGCGGTCAGGAATTCGCGCTGCTGCCGCCGGACAACGCCACCGGCAATTTCACGAAAGTCGTGCAGCGCATCCCGGTGAAGATCGCGCTCGACGGCAGCAATTCCCTGGTCGAGCTGCGGCCGGGCATGTCCGTCATCCCGACCATCGAAACCCAATCGCAAACAAGGGGTCGCCGTGCTGCGGTCGCCGCATCGAAAATATCAGCCACGGTTTCCGGAGTGTCATGCCATGTCAAATCCGATCCAGTCAGCCTCGATATCCGCGCTTCCGACCTCGCCCGCCAGATCTGAACCGGCGGCCGTCGATCGCGCCAGCCTCACCACCTGGATCGCCGTGTTCGCCGCCATGATCGGCTCGTTCATGGCGATCCTGAACATCCAGATCACCAACGCCTCGCTGCTCAATATCGAAGGCGGCATCGGCACCGGCGTTGACAACGGTTCGTGGATATCGACCTCGTATTTGATCGGCGAGATCGTGGTGATCCCGCTGACCGACTATCTCAGCCGCGTGTTCTCGTTCCGCCGCTACATGCTGGCCAGCGCCGCGCTGTTCGCCATGTTCTCGGTCGCCTGCGCCTTTACCCACGATCTGCCCTCCATGATTGCGATGCGCGGCCTGCAAGGCTTTGCCGGCGGCGTGCTGATCCCGATGGCGTTCACGCTGGTGCTGACCAAGCTGCCAAAAACACAGCAACCGGTCGGGCTTGCGGTATTCGCGCTGTCCGTCACCTTCGCACCGGCGATCGGTCCCACCATCGGCGGCTATCTCACCGAAAATTACGGCTGGCGAACCATTTTCTTCGTCAACGTGATCCCGACCGCCGTCATGGTGAGCGCGCTCTATCTGACGCTGGAGCGGCAGCCGATGCAGCTCAAACTTCTCAAAGAGGGTGACTGGGCTGGCATTTTCACGATGGCGATCGGGCTGTCAGCGCTGCAGACCGTGCTCGAGGAAGGCAACAAGGACGACTGGTTCGCTTCCCCCTTCATCCAGCGCCTGGCGGTAATCGCGCTGGTCAGCCTGTCGCTGTTCATCTGGATCGAACTGACGGCGGCAAAGCCGCTGATTCGGCTACGGCTGCTGAAGCAGCGCAATTTCGGCTTCGGCACCATCGCCGTGACGCTGTTGGGCTTCGCGCTGTTCGGGTCGGTCTACATCCTGCCGGCCTATCTCGGCCAGGCGCAGGGTTACAATGCCGAACAGATCGGCGAGGTGCTGGCCTGGACCGGCCTGCCGCAGCTGATCCTGATTCCGCTGGTGCCGAAGCTGATGCAGCGCTTCGATTCGCGCTACATCGCGTTCACCGGGCTGATGATCTTCGCCTATAGCTGCTTCATGAACACGGCAATGTCGCCCGACTATTCCGGCGATCAGCTCTGGATCCCCAACATTGTGCGCGCGATCGGCCAAGCCATGGTGCTGACCCCGCTGACCTCGGTGACAACAGGCGACACCGCTCCGCAGGACGCCGCGGCGGCATCCGGCATCAGCAACATGCTGCGCAATCTCGGCGGCGCGATCGGCACTGCGGTGCTCGCGACCGTGATCACCAGACGCGAGCAGTTCCATTCCAACATCATCGGCCAGTCCGTCACGCTCGGCCGCGAAGAGGTCCGCAACCGGATTGCGCAGTCGACCGACTTCTTCCTGGCCCACGGCGTACCGGACCCGGCCGCGGCGCGTCAGCAGGCGATCATCGCGCTCGGCAAGGCGGTGAAGCATCAGGCCCTGGTGATGGGTTTTAGCGATACGTTCGCCGTGATCGGGGTGGTTCTGGTGCTGGCCGCGATGGCGGTTACGCTGACGCGCAAGGCAAGAGGAAGCGCCGCCGGAGCGCATTGAGACGCTTGAATGCCGGCGCAGCCCTTTGGATATGCGAAGTGCCGGCCTTCGGCGCCTCGTGAGGCTCCGGATATCAGTCAGATCTCGCTCATTCCACCTTGCGCGACATCAGGCGCACATGCGTTGGCTCGTCGAGTTCCTGCCGCAGGGCCGGCGCGATTTCCTCGACCTTCAATTGGCTGAGCGTGCTCAACGACGTCTGACTGCCGATCGAGCCACCCTTGAAATTCAGCCTGCCCCATTCATTGGGTATCGCGCTCAGAACGGTACGCGTGCCGTCGTTGTTGATATCTGCCGACACTGTCGCAGTGTCGATGACGTTGCTCCGGTTCCAGTCGATGCTGCCGCCTGCCGGCACTTCCACGAATGAACCGGCGCTGGTGTCGAAGAAGATCGTCGTCGATTGCGCCAGCAGCGGGTCGTGACCCAGACCGTTCGGCTCGCTCAATCGATTCTCGTCCAGCGAGGGAAGCGCGAACGGCTGGTAGCTGAACACCCGGCGGCCATTCAGCATGATGCCAATGGTCTGAAAGGAATAGTTCATGACGCTGAGATGATTGGGCTTGTAATTCACGTCATCGACGCTGCCGTGGTGGAGGCCCAGATCGTGCCCGAGTTCATGGATGAAGGTTCCGATTTTCTGATCGTTGGTACCTCCGGCACCATTGTTCCACCTGCCGAGGGTGACGACGAAATCCGAATTGGGAATGTTGAGCGCATTGCCGCTCGATGTTCCCTGGTCGTAGCCGTTGGCCCAGATCATGTAGTGGAACACTGGTGCCTGCTTGACGTCGAAGCTTTTGGCTTTCACCGCGGCAAAGGCCTGCGCCAACGGAATCAGATCGTCCTGATAGTCGATCTTGTTCCCCGTCATCAGATGGATGGCGATCCCCGGCCGGCCGTCGGGATTTTGAACTGGAGCGGCCGCGAACGCAGCGGTGATTCCGGCCGCGACCACGCTGTTGGGACCAAGCCCGTTGGTCGCGGTCGACCGCTCCATGTAGTCCATGACGACGAACAGATCCTTGTGCAGGGGACTTGCGCCCAACGCGCGCAGGTCGATGCCGTTTACGCCATGGACCTCCCATCCGTCGGGCAAGCCATCGCCATCGGTGTCGGGATTGTGAGGATCGGTGCCGAGTGCGAGTTCTTCCGCATCGGTCAACCCGTCGCCGTCCGAATCCACATTGGCATCGGCTTTGGCCGCGTCCGATTGCAGCGTCTTGAGCTGGAATCCCTCAGGCAGCGCGAACAGACGGGCGCCCGATCCACCGCCGGGCAGAACGATGGTTCTATTCTCCAACTGGCGCGCCGCCGGCTCCGAGATTCCCTGGGCCATCGCCGGGCCACCGGTCAGAGCCATCAGCGCGAGGCTGGTCGCGAGAAATTGTGGAAGGACATTTTGGAGACGGCGAATGTATCGGCCGTTCTCGTTCGCGTGGAAAACAAGAGATGCAAGCATGCTCTTCCTCCCTCGATGGCGCTGCGATCGGGCGGCGGCGCGGCCTTCGGAATATCAACTTGCGCGGGTGCAGACAAGGCGGACCTCGCGATGATGGAACGATGCGACATCATCATCGCCAACCTCACGCCGTTCGCAGGCGCGTCCGCCGACGCCGGCACCTTGATCGAGGTCGGCTGGTTTCTCGGCAAGAACAAGCCGATCTTCGGCTATTCGAACTCTCCGGAGAGTTTCGAATCCCGGATGCAGCGGCAACTTGGCACGGGGCATGCGGAGTTGGGCATCGAAGGCTTCCATCTGCCGGACAATCTCATGATCGTCGGCGCGGTCCAGAGCGGCGGCTACCCGATATTCATCCCCGGTGACGCTCCCCCTCGGCGCGCGTGATCGAGAACACTACGGAGGCAATTTTCGCACGCATCAAGACCGCCGGCGGCGACATTGCCGCGGTCAAGCGGATGGGATGAAACGACGACAACTCTTCGTGGAATTTGGCTCGCTCACGAGGTGCGACGCCAATCGGAGCCACCAAACCACGCCGCAGCAAACAGAACCGGAGGCACCTGTCCTAGTTTGCCCCTGTTTCGCCATCCGGTCGATTGATGGCTGCTGCATTCCGGGCACAGTCGCGTGTTGAGTTCCACTGCCCGCCCTTTGATAGAGCCAAGATAACAGACATGTCTAACGAACTATCCGCTTCGGCGGACCTAGCACCGACAGCCGCCACCGCGCCGTCGAAACGCGTTGTCACGGACCTTATACCAATTTGTGCAGCTGTTCTTGTCGCAATTTTATGCGTCGGCTGGATAACGGGTCTGTCAACGGGCCTCGATATTCGCATTTACCAGACTTTCAACGACTTTTGCGGCTGGAGTTCCACGTTGGACAAGCTGCTGCTGCAAGGCTCCGCCCTGAAGAATGCGCTCTTGATGTGCGCTTTTGGCTTCTTATGGTTCCGAGCCGACGGGGATGTATCGCTTCGCCGCGAACTGCTGATCACCACGATCCTTACGGTTCCGATTTCGCTGGTCCTCAACCGCTCGCTGTCAACGCTGCTTCCATTTCGAGACCGCCCCATCTACAGCATCGGCGGTAACGCACCGAGCTTCGAATGGCGCGCGGATCTGGAGCACTGGAGCAGCTTTCCCAGCGATCATGCCACCTACCTGTTCGCGATCGCGGCTGGCTTCTGGTTGATATCAAGGCCGTGGGGTGCGGTCATTGGCATGGCCGCGACCGTGGTTTCGTTGACGCGCATTTTCGTCGGCGTCCACTTTCCAAGCGACATCCTGACCGGCGCATTGATCGGCATCGCCACCAGTCTTGCGGTCAGTCGCGAACCGGTCAGAATTCGCATCGCGGCCCCGATCATTGCCTTAGAGCCGCGCTATCCTTCGTTCTTTTATGCCGCTCTCTTGGTCACGTTTGCGGAACTATCGGAAGCTTTCCAACACACGCGCCATGTCGGCTTGGCCATCCTCCATCTTTTCGGTGGCCATCACTGAACCGGACCACGGGGGACTACCGCTGCAGGCCGTTGTCCCCAGATGCGATTATGGCCCTTTGATCGGATTGACCCCGAAGAAACGACTTCACTCACTGGATGCGTTGCGGGCTTTGGTACAGCTGGATAAGAACCAGCGATCATGGTTGGTGAGCCCAACGCGACAATTTTTGCCTCAAATAAGCGTGTCGATTGGCAAACGTTTTCATTCAGCCGCGATCGCCGCTCCGACCGGACGTGGAACGACCTTGCGGGCCCTGCGGCGGCTGAAGCGGTGCAGCGCGAGGTAGACCACCGGCGTCGTGTAGAGCGTGAGGAATTGCGACACCAGCAGGCCGCCGACGATCGCGTATCCGAGCGGCTGGCGGATCTCCGCGCCGGTCCCGTGCCCGAGCGCAAGCGGCAGGGCACCGAGCAGCGCCGCGAACGTCGTCATCATGATCGGGCGGAACCGCTTTAGCGCCGCCTGGAAGATCGCATCCTCCGGGTCCATAGCCTCAGTCTGCTCGGCATGAATCGCAAAATCGATCATCATGATGGCGTTCTTCTTGACGATGCCGATCAACAGGATGATGCCGATCAACGCGATGACGCTGAGCTCGAGGTTGAACGCCATCAGGATGAGAAGCGCGCCGACGCCAGCCGAAGGGATGGTCGAAAGGATCGTGATTGGATGGATCAAGCTCTCATAGAGCGCACCCAGGATGATATAAACCGCAATCAGCGCCGCGAGGATCAGGAGAGGCTGGGTCTTGAGCGAATCCTGAAAGGCCTGCGCGTTGCCCTCGAAAGTGGTGATCAGGGTGGCCGGGACGCTGAGGTCGCGCTTTGCCTTCTCGATCGCCTCGACGGCCTGCCCGAGCGCCGCACCTGCGGCCAGGTTGAACGACAGCGTGATCGCGGGGAACTGGCTTTGATGGCTGACCGATAGCGACCGCACGGTGCGCTTTTGTTCGACCAGTGCGCTTAGCGGCACCTGCCGCCCGTTGTTGGACGGTACGTAGATTAGATCGAGCGCGTTAGGATCGAGCTGGAATTGCGGATCGACCTCCAAAACCACCCAATAGCTGTTTTGCTGCGTAAAGAATTGCGCGATCTTGCGCTGTCCGAACGCATCGTAGAGCGTGTCGTCGATCGCCTGCGTGGCGACGCCGAGCCGCGATGCCGTATCTCGATTGATCTCGAGCCGCAGGGTCGGACCGGCGATCTGCTGGTCGGTCGCGACGTCGCGCAGCAACGGAATTCCCTGAAAGGTGCGAAGCAGGATCGGCGCCCAGTGATCGAGCTCGTCGAGGTCGCTGTCCTGGAGCGTAAATTGATACTGCGTGCGACTCGCGCGTCCGCCGACATTGATGTCCTGCGACGCCTGCATGAACAGCGCAATGCCTTGCACGGCGGCAAGTTTCGGCCGCAGCCGGTCGATGATCTGGCTCGCGCTGGCATCGCGCTGGTTGCGCGGCTTGAGATTGACGAACATACGGGCGTTATTAATGGCCTGGTTGACGCCGCCGACACCGACCGCCGACATCACGCCGTCGATGCCGGGATCAGCCATCAGAATACGCACCAGTTGCGACTGGCGCTCGAGCATGGCCGGATAGGAAACGTCCTGCGAGGATTCCGATACGGCGACGATGAATCCAGTGTCCTGTTGCGGAAAAAAACCCTTCGGGATCAGGACATAGAGATAACCGGTCAGGATGATGGTCGCGATGGTCGCAGTCAGCGTGAGCCGCTGGTGACGCAGCACCCAGCGCAGGCCGGATTCGTACGCCGCGAGCATGCCATCGAAGAACTTCTCGCTGAGAACATAGAGCCGGCCGTGCCGCTCATGCTTTTCGTCCCGCAACAGTTGCGCACACATCATCGGCGTCAGCGTCAGCGAGATGACGGTCGACACCAGGATCGCCACGCTCACCGTGACGGCAAATTCGCGGAACAGCCGGCCGATGATGCCGCCCATCAGCAATACCGGAATGAAGACCGCGATCAGTGACAGGCTCATCGAGATGATAGTGAAGCCGATTTCGCGCGAACCCTTCAGCGCCGCTGCAAGCGGGGAGTGGCCCTGTTCCAGGTAACGCGCCACATTCTCAACCATCACGATCGCGTCGTCGACGACGAATCCTGTCGCGATCGTCAATGCCATCAGTGAAAGGTTGTCGAGGCTGTAACCCAGTACATACATCACCGCGAATGTGCCGACCAGTGACAGCGGAACCGTGATGCCGGGGATCACCGTGGCCCACGCGTTGCGCAGGAACAGGAAGATCACCATCACCACCAGCGCGATGGTGAGCATCAGCGTGAACTGAACCTCTTCGACCGAGGCGCGGATGGTCTGGGTGCGGTCAGTGACGATATGGACGTCGATGGCGGACGGGATCGAGGCCTTCAGTCGCGGCAACGCCGCCTTGATGTGCTCGACGGTATCGATGACGTTGGCGCCGGGCTGCCGCTGGATGATGAGGATGGCCGACGGCTGTCCATTATAGGTGCCGGACCCGCGAATATTTTCGGCGCCATCCACCACAGTGCTGACGTCGCCGAGCCGGACGGGCGAGCCGTTGCGCCAGGCTACGATGACCGGCCGATAGCCCGCAGCATTGAACAGCTGATCGTTGTTCTCAAGCGTAAAACCTTGGCGCTGGCCGTTCAGCGTGCCCTTGGGGGCGTTGAGCGTGGCGGTCGCGATCGCCGACCGCAGATCTTCAAGGCTTAGGCCGCGGCCAGCGAGTTCGAGCGGATTGGCTTCGACGCGCACGGCGGGCTTTTGCGCGCCGGCGATCAACACGGCGGCGACCCCGTCGACCTGGGAGAGTTGCTGCGCGAAGATGTTGTCGGCAAGGTCGCTTACCGTCGTCATCGGCAGGGTGTCCGAGGTCATCGCCAGCACCATCACCGGCGGGTCCGACGGATTGGTTTTCCGATAGGTCGGCGGTGACGGCAAATTCTTCGGCAATTGCCCGCCGGCGGCGTTGATCGCGGCCTGCACGTCCTGCCCGGCGGCGTCGATATTACGGGCAAGGTCGAACTGGATCGAGATAACCGATATTCCAATGCCGCTCACGGAGGTGAGCTGGGCTACGCCCGACATCTGCGCCAACTGCCGCTCCAGCGGGCTTGCGACCGAGGAGGCCATCGTCTCCGGGCTCGTGCCTGGCAACTGGGCCGTCACCTGAATGGTGGGAAAGTCGACCTGCGGCAGCGGCGCGACCGGCAACAGCAAATAGGCGACGAGGCCGACCATTGCGAGACCCGACATCGCCAGCGCGGTTGCGATCGGCCGTCGGATAAAGGGTTCGGAAATATTCATCACGCGCCGCCTTATTCTCGGCCTTGCGCCGCGGAGGCGGTGCGTTCGCTCGCGGGAACCGCCGGCGCCGCCGCGGTCACGATGCGTGAGCCGGGCCGGAGCTTGTAGTGGCCGTCGACGACGATGGTTTCACCGGCAGCGAGGCCGCTCTCGATCAGCACCTCGCCGTGGCGGCTGGCGGCGATCCGCACGAGGTGGGTTTCCACCGTGGAATCCTGCCTGACTACGAAGGCGTAGCTGCCATTCGGTCCGTATTGCAGCGCGGATTCCGGCACGACCGGTCCGCGGCGGACGCCGAGCAGCAGCCGGGCGCTGACGAACTGGCCGGGCCAAAGCCGCCCGTCAAGATTTTGAAAGATCGCTTTGAGCCGGATCGAGCCTGTGCCTTGATCGATCTGGTTGTCGATCAGTTCGAGACGGCCTTCGGCAAGCTTGACGCGGTCGTCCTGGTCATACGCCGATACGACAAGCGTCCCGCCGCGCATGGCATCGATGATTTCCGGGAGATATTTCTGTGGCAAGGTGAAAATCACGCTGATCGGCGTCGTTTGTGTGACGACGACAAGTCCGCTCGAATCGGAGGCATGAACAATGTTGCCCTGGTCGATCAGGCGGATGCCGGTGCGGCCGGCGAGTGGCGAGACGATCGTTGTATACCCTAGCTGCACGCGCGCATTGTCTATCACCGCCTGATCATGCGCGATCGCAGCTTGATACTGCGCGACCAGCGCTTCCTGGGTGTCGACGCTCTGGCGGGTGGCGTACTCCTTGACCACGAGCTTGCTGTAACGTTCCAGATCGAGCTTGGCATTGGCGAGCAGCGCTTCGTCCCGCGCCTTGTCGGCTTCGGCTTGATGCAGTTGTGCCTCGTAAGGGCGCGGATCGATCTGCGCCATCACGTCGCCGACCTGTACATCCTGGCCTTCGCGAAAAGCGATCTTTTGCACCTCGCCGTCGACACGGACTTTCACGGTTACGGTATTGTAGGCCTGGACCGTGCCAAGTCCCACGCGTGAAATCGCGAATTCCTGATCCTTCACCACACCGGCCGTCACTGGCACGGGCCGGGCAGGCGGCGTATTCGCGGCTGGTCTCATGACGCTGGACGGAATGCCTTCGCGCCACAGATAAGTGCCGGATGCCGCAAGCACGGCTGCAGACAGGCCCGCAATCCATAATTTAGCAAAGTTCATCCCGGTGATCCTTCATGGAAGGGGCTCGATAGAGTTTGGTTTTTATCCGTCTGGTGGCGCTTCCCTGGGAACGGGATTACTCAGGAATGCGCCGGTCCGCGCGGCTTGAACTTAGCGGCATGGAGCTTCACGAAGTCGCGCATGCTCGTCGGTGCTTCGCCGGTGAGCTTGCTCATGACGTCCGTCATGCGGTCGTAACGCCCCTGCCTGTTCAACTCGGTCATGGCCGAGAGATGGCTGACGACGTGTTCAGGAAACCCCGCCTGCCGAAGGCCTTCGCTCCACGCCGGGAGTGGCACATCGCGATACCGGATGGGCCTGCCGAGCGCCTCTGAGAAAACGCGCGCATAGTGCTCCACATCGGCGGATTCCGGCCCCGTCAGATCGTAGATTTGTCCGATATGCGGTGCGGGGTCGTTGAGGATCGCCGCTACCGCACGCGCCACATCGACCGCCGAGATCGGTGAGGTCTTGCCGCCGCCCATCGGCAGCGCCAACTCGTTGGAGGCCCTTACACCGGCGGCGGCGAGCATAAGAAAGAAGCCCTCAAGGAAGACTGTCGGCCGCACCGTGACGACCGGCAGTCCCGACCAGGACAGGGCCTGCTCCGCCAGCCAGTGTAGCTTGTGCTGCGGGCTGTTGGTGGTCTCGCTGATGCTCATCTGCGTGACCGTCATCTGCGACATGTTCACGAAAGCCTCGACGCCGTGGTGGCGCGCCACTGCGGCGGTGTTGATCGTGGCTTCCAGGTATGCCGCCGAGACAGACATTCCGAAATAGATGCGCCGGCAACCTTCGACGGCGCGGTGCATCGAGGCGAGGTCCGTCAGGTCGCCCTGCACGACCTCTGCGCCGAGCCGTCGTAGGGCTTCGGCGCGCTTGTCCTCACGCCGGACCAAGGCGCGCACCTTGTGCCCCCTTGCAAGCAGGAATTCGGTGAGGTTGCGGCCGATGCCGCCCACAGCGCCGGCTGCTCCGGTCACGAGGATCGGGTTGTCGTGTTTATGTTTCGTCGTCATGTCGCTGACCTTGGGTTACGTTCAAAAGATGGACTGGCGGCCCGGCCTGCGCCGGGGTTTTCGCGGGAAGCGCCATTGGCTCGCTCCTGAAAACAGGGTTATTATTTACACGACGTATAACTTATACGACGTAAAAGCAAGAGGGCCGATGCCGCGAAACGCCGATCCGGAGCTGCCTCACAGGATCTTGAACGGGCGACGAGGAGGCCGTGACGATCCGCGGCGTGGCAGCGGAAGCAGCCACCACGACACCGACGGTCTATAGCTACTATGCCGACCGGGAGGCGCTCCTGACGGCGTTGCGCGCGCTCGCCTTTCAGCGCTTCTCGGCCGATGCGCGGAGGGGCGAAATCGAACGATACACCACCGATCTCTTGCGCGCCGGTGTCGATGAAAGTTGGTGACGCGTGCTCAAGGGTCTGGCCGCCTGCGGGCGTTGAGCTATCAGCTTTCGAAATTTGCGGCGACGTGGCAGAATCGAAACCTGTCCTTCCGAATTTTGGAAGAGGATGCGATGGATCGCCTGGAAGCGATGTCGACTTTCCTGGTTGTGGTCGAGGCCGGTAGCCTGTCCGCCGCCGCGCGTCGATTGAAGACGCCTCTCACAACGGTCAGCCGCAAGGTCTCGGAGCTTGAGTCTCACCTGCGGACCAAGCTGTTCAGCCGGTCGAGCCGACAACTGGTGCTCACTGATGCGGGCAGCTCCTATCTGGCCGCATGTAAGCGCATTCTCGCGGACGTGACCGAAGCCGAGCGTACGGCATCCGGTGAGTATACCGCGCCGACAGGCGAGCTGACTGTGACGACCCCAATCGGTCTTGGGCGCACCATCCTCATGCCTATGATGGCGGATTTCCTCAAGGCCTATCCGGATATCAAGGCCAGAATGATCCCGACCGATCGCGTGCCGAATCTGATTCAGGAGCAGATCGATGTCGGGGTACGTATCGGCGCATTGCCGGACAGCAGCCTAATTGCGATACCGGTTGGCACGACGCGCCGCGTGGTCTGCGCCAGTCCCGCCTATCTGGCGGCTCGCGGGGCGCCGCGTACGCCGGAAGATCTAGCCAGGCATGATTGCATCCATTATGCCGCCTTTGCGGCACCCGATGTCTGGACATTCGTCAGAGACAAGGCGACCATTGCGGTGCCCGTGAATCCGCGGCTCGTTGTCGGCAGCGCTGAGGCCGCGTATGCTGCAGCCCGCGCCGGTATCGGAATTGCACTCGCGTTCGCCTATCAACTCCAGGCAACTCCGGAGGGCGGAGCTTTGACGACCGTGCTCGATGATTTCCAGCCCGCACCACGGCCGGTCAACCTTGTGTACGCGGCTAACCGGTTTCTGCCAATCAAGGTGCGCGCCTTCCTCGACTTTGCAACGCCACGGCTGAGGCGAGTCTTCGCGGAGTCCAAGCCGCCGCATCGCTAAGTGGGATACGCTTGGCTATGGCCCGACGGCCACGGCCACCATCTCGCGGCGCCTCAAGGTACTGTTCCGGACCTCGATCGCCTTGACCGAGTTTTCAAAAGCCGTTTCCAATACGCGCTTGCCAAGGCCCCCGAGCACGAGCCCGAGCACCCACCCCTTGAGGTTCTTGCCGTCACGTACGACGACGACGTCAATGTCGGTTGCGCCGTCGGACCGACGCGTGAAGGTGTAGGTGTGGCCTGATGCGCCTCCCCAGAGGTTGGAGTCGGTCGTGGTGAGGACGACGCGGTTAGGATCGGACCAGTCATAGTGCAGGCGTTCCCAGATGCCGCCCGAGCCCTCCGTGACGTCCGCCTCCGAGCGGCCTAAGTGGTGCACCTTGAGGTACGCGTCGGCGCTGTTGCCAAAGAGATTCGAGCGTCCGGGCCCGAAGTCGGTGAGGCCGGCAATGTACTGCTCGGGCGTTGCAGTGGTCGTCTGATGCAGATGAATCGTGGACATGCGCGTGGCTTCCTTATTCCATGCCTTTTAACGAATGCGCCGGTTGACCTCGAAATTCAGTTCGAGGCCGCGTTCGCCTTGCGGACGAGCACGCTATCGCCCTGGCGGGTGATTTCGAGCGCACCCGCCTGCGGTGTCGAGAGAACCACGCGCTGGCCGGGCGCAAGAACAGACACGACACGGATCGGCGTTCCCGCCTTGCCTTCCGCGAGAGTAGTGACAACATGAAGCCCATCATGCTCGGCCGTGTAGTAGGCGACGCCCGATACTTCGCCAAGGTCGATGCTCTTGGCCTCAATCGGACGCAGACCATCAGCATGGGCGTTCGTCAGAGCAGCAAAAGCGAATGTGGTTGCGATAAGCACGTTGCGGATTGACATGATGCTCTCCTTCTGTTTGCGACAAATGTGTAGTGGCTGCGGAGTATGGCGATGTTGTTGATCACAACAGAATGTGGTCGCCGCGCTGAACATTGGGCCCCGTGGCGCTGCGCGTTATTGGCGTCTGGTCTCGCTGCCCGTTGATCGGATTAGACGGCGGGAAAACGCTGTCGTACATCGCGCGGGCTTCTTGAATCAGGCGGAGTCGCTCGCGCTCGGCCTTTGGGATGAATTGGATAACCTGACCCATGTTCGCCTCCGACTGCAAAATGCCGCGCTCTGGCGGCGTCTTCGCTGTGAAATGGGCGGAAGAGCGTGTGTCAACAGGTGCGCAAATCGGAAAGAGCCCTTCCAAATTCTGGAAAGCCCAGACCGAGAGAGGTTTCGGTCAGGCCGAAATAGCGCGCAAACAAGCGTTGCAGTGCAGACATTGCGAAGGGACGAGGTCCGCTAGAGAGTCGTCTTCCCTGGCATTCAGTATCGCGGCCAGTGAGCGCAGGCCCGTGACGAAAGTCTGCAAGCGCCAATGCGCCGGCAGCGTCAACCACAGATGATAACATTTCTCGTTGGTCTGCATTTCGAAACCCGAAAGACGATTGGCCGCGAGTTTCTGACGCGCGCGCATCGAGGCGCTTCAGCCTTGTCAGCTCGGCAACCGCAAGGACGCTGAAGCCGAAGAGTTCTGCGTTTCAGAACTATTGTACTGTTCTATTTGAAAAGAAAAGGACTGACTGAAACGAGCGCCGTTCTGTCGGCCGTTTGCTTCACTCTAAATTCTATTTCTTTTTCCGCGCTTATATCTAAAACGGTAACCGACAGCATCCCAATGCAAGTGACTTCTCGCGTTGCCTTGTCCTTTGACTTCGTGAGTGTCGTGGCATCCAAGCTGTAAACTGCGCCTTTTTTTGCACCGTCCAAAATCGCCAATTTTTCAATTTCCGATTTTGCGGCATTCATCATTGCGTCAAGCGAACTCGAGTTCTTGATAGCAAAAGTCACCAGTGCATTATTTTCATCGTCCGAAAATACCTTAAGTACCGAACTGCGGGCATCCAAAGAACGACACTCGTGTTCCGCTACTTGGTCCGCTTCTCCACAGCCGCTCAACAAAAGCAGCAGAAAGAAGCGTGCCAGAAACGCCTGTCCTTCCCTAATAAATCTCATTGGACTGACCGTCGACCCTGACGTCTCGAGGCCTTGTCGGCCGCATCGCCCCTCGCAACCAGTCAAAAACGTATTCGTGAACCAAAGTTGGGTTGTCAACGTGGTCAGGAAACGAGCCCGTTTCTTCCGGCGCAAAAACCTTCAAATGAGCGGCTAATTGTGCGCTACGCGCGACATCGAGGAGAGACAAGGCATCCCGGACGGCTAGCCTGTCCTGAGCTCCGATTGTAACGAGGTAGGGACAGCCGATGGTCGGCAGCGGCCCGGCGAGTAGAAGTCGCGCAGTTAGCCAAGAATCGATAAACGTATCGTCGACTTTCTTCAGCCGTCTCTCCACGAACATACGCTCCCGGTAGTCCCATAAGCCGCCATCGCACACTGCAGCAGCAATACGGCGGTCGCGTGCGGCGCATTGGGTTGCATAGGCTCCGCCTAATCCGATGCCATATATGGCCAGTCTCGAACCATCCACGTCAGATCGATCCCAAAGGTAATCGATCCAATGGCTGGTCACATCCTCGACTTCGACGATTGATTCTATTGCGTTCGTATCCCTAATGCCTGTTCCCGCACCGATGACATCAACGAGAAGAACAGAATAGCCGCTCTCGGATGCAATTCGTGGAATTGAGCACAGCAAGTCTTCCTTGAAATCATCCGTGCTGCCCACGCAAACTACGACCGGCTGCCGCGCAATTCCGTTCGCACGCAGGTAGTACGCCTCCATCGTGTTTTTTCCGAAAGGTATCTGCAATACCTCACTTTTGGGAACAGAATTCTCCAGATATAACCGCGCACATTTGCGCATATCGAGGATTGCAGCTCTCCTCCTTTCGTCTTCCGCCGCTAGAAAGAGCCCGGAAGTTCTATAGTAGTTCGATGCCCTCAACCAATTTGAGGTGGCCGCCTGAAGGCTTCTACGTTCGAACGCTCGGTCAGCGCGTGCTCGGTTCGTCTCAGCTAGTTGGTTCCATGCACGAAACCAGCTCTCGCCGTCCCCGGGCACAATATTCTTTGAAGCTGAAATGCATTCAGAGATAGTGGCGGCGCCACCTTGTGCGGTCGCCAGCACGCGCACGAAGAAGTAGGAATACTCCTCGCTGTCAGGCCAGGGGCGCCAACCCCATTCCGGCATCTCAGGAAAGGACGGATCCATCCGGCTCACACAACGGCTCGATGGGAAAGAAAAGTACCATCCGGGGTACGACCCGGAGCGATCGCGAACATTTCGACCCCGGTTTGCGCCGGGGTTTTTTTGTGCGGCGATCTGACCTTAGCGCGGCGGCAATCCGGCCTGCCGCATGACGAAGCGCTGGATCCGCGGGATGACTATAATCAACATCGGCACGACCACGACGTAGCTTGTTGCCGCGGCCCTCAGCCAGCGCATGACGAAATCCGGCTGGAAGCCGTAATTCAGGGCAAGACCGACGAACGACATGCTGGTCGAGGTGATCAGGCCGGTGATCGAGGAGATGGTGGGTCCGATCAGTTTCGGGGAAAGGGCCATTTGCTTGCTCCTGGGAACGGGGTTATTATTTTATACAACGTATAACTTATACGCCGTTAAAGCAAGAGGACCGATGCCGCGAACCGCCGATCCGGAGCTGCCTCACAGGATCTTGAAGGCCGCCGACGCCCTGTGGCAGTCGGGCGGCGAGGAGGCCGTGACGATCCGCGGCGTGGCGTCGGAAGCAGCCACCACGACGCCGACGGTTTATAGCTACTACGCCGACCGGGAGGCACTGCTGACGGCGTTGCGCGCGCTCGCCTTTCAGCGCTTCTCGGCTCACCTCGCAAAATCGCGAGACTTCCAGGACGTCTGCGTACGACATCTCGAGTTCGGGACCAGCCACCCCCGCGATTATGAACTGCTCTATGGGCGCGGCTGGATGGAGCGTGTGACAGGGGACGCACAGAAAGGCGAGATCGAACGATACACCACCCATCTCGTGCGCGCCGGTGTCGACGAAAGCAGGGCCCCGCGCGTCGCGTATCCGATCATGATGATGCTGCACGGCGTGGTGATGCATCGGCTGTTGAACAAGAAGCCGAGTCCCCTCGGCCGGGCGATTGCTGCAGCCTGTCTCGAGGCTTGCATGACGTTGCTCGAAAGCGCGCGGCAGGGGTAATAGCCGCAGCCGTCGACGATCGCAGTGGCCAGCTTCTCAATGCACCATAGCTCGAACTGGATGGCGAGCCTTGATGGCGTTACATACCGGATCGCTGGAACCATCCATCGGTTAGATGACGACTTTCCTGTGAACCTTCCAGCACGAACCTCGCATCGATAGGAAGGAAGCTTTCTGCAGGCGGCGCAGAAGCCGAGAAGGCGACACGGCCATCCGCGAACCAACTTGGAAAGTGACGTAAAGCGATCGCTGCCGACCCGACCGGGCACAGATCGGGAAGCCGCGCTCAGGTTCTTGAGCGACTTCGCGATCCGGGCAATCGACCCTTACTCGTCGGCTTGCCCTTCATTTCGCGAGGAGTTTCACCACCAAAGCGCTTTCGGTTGAAGGGCACTGCGCCGCTGCCCGCAACGACCTCGACGTCCTCAAGCTGCAACGGCTTGCCTTCCGACGACAAAAGAGCCGGATATTCGATCTGCCGTCCGCTGCTGCGCTCCTTGAAGGTCACCTGCGGTCCTGCCGGCTCCGCAAGCCAGTCATCTCCCCACTTTTTTAGTGCCAGGTAGGTCGGGAAAAAATCGCGACCCTTTTTGGTCAATAGATATTCATAGCGGCCGCCATGCTCGGGCAGCGGTAAGCGCGTCATCATGCCGAGATCAACGAACTTCTTCAGGCGTGTGCTGAGAATGTTGGGCGCAACGCCAAGATAGTATTGGAACTCGTCGAACCGCCTGGTGCCATAATAGGCTTCCCGCAGCAGCAGGATCGACCAGCGGTCGCCGACCACCTCCATGGCGCGGGCGATGGAGCATTCCTTATTGGAGGAACGGGAGCGCTTCACGGTGTGTCTCGCAGTCTCTTACCCTCGGTGATTCCCGATCGCTTATAGCAGGAGAGCCGTGCTGTCCGCCTGCCTCCTTTTCGATCTAGCAATCGTTTGAGACTGGCGCCGCGGTTAGGCCGCCTGACCCGCCGGCTCCGGTGGCTCGACCGTAGCTTCAGGCTCCAGCACACGACGGTGCGTAACTAGGACCCCGGTCTCGGAAAGCCTCTGTAGCTCCACCTCGCTGATACCCAGTTCGCCAAACACCTCTTTATTGTGTTCGCCCTGAAAAGCCGGCGTGCCGATCGGCGTCAGTTCATCCCTGGAAAAGCGCCAGGGGCGGCCCGGCAATTTGTATTCGCCGCCGCTGCGATCCGGAACGAGCTGGACCGCCCCCCAATAGTCGCTCCAGTCCGATTTGGTGAGTTCCTTGATCGAGCGGATTTCGCCCATCGCGATCTTGGCTTCGTCGAACTGCGCGTCGAGCGTCGCCAGATCGGGGAACGTCAGCATCCAGGACTGGATGATCTGGTGCAACGCGCCGAAATTCAGCCGCCGCGCCGCAGCGCTCGAAAACCGCGGGTCGTCCATCAGATCGACGCGGCGCATCGCGCGCAGCCAGGACGGAAACGTCCGGCTGCCGATAATGCTGGTGGCGACGGTGAAATGCTCACCCTGCGGACCCGTGAAGAAGGAGCAATCGGTGGCGCCAAGCACTGCAGGCTCTGCACCGATGTCCTCATCCGACAGATCGACATGCGCGCGTTCATTGACCGCGAGCAAGGTCGCGGCCATCGCGACGTCAATATACTGGCCCTGCCCGGTTGTCTGGCGACTGTGGAGCGCCGCGAGGATGGCGATCACCGCCTGCAATCCAGCATAAACATCGGCATGAGACAGGCTGTCGGTGCGCGGCTCTGTCAAGGCCTCGCCATAGTGCCGAACGCTGTTCTCGGTAAAGCCGGCTTCGGCCTGCACCGTCGGAGCATACGCCATCCGGCTGCGCCAGGGGCCGCCCTGCCCGTAACCGGTGATCGAAGCATAGATCAGCCGCGGATTGCGCTTCGAGAGAGTTTCGTAATCGAGGCCGAAGAAGCCGAGCGTTCCCGCGCGAAAATTCTCGACCACGACGTCCGCGGTATCGCAGAGTTTCAGCGCGAGGTCATACGCACCACGAATGTTCAGATTGATGCTGACGTTACGCTTTCCGGCATTCTGCTGCGCATAATAGCCCGACATCCCGTCGGTCGACGGAAACGCAAAGCGCGAGACGTCAGGGCTTGGCGGCTCGACCTTGATAACCTCCGCGCCGAGGTCTTGCAGCGTTCGCGCGCAAAGGGGGCCTGCCAGCACCCGGGAGAAGTCGACCACACGAATTCCGCTGAGAGGGCCGCTCATGATCAGCGCCCCGCGAATTTGGCGAGACCGGGGCCGTTCTTGCGGAACGAGGCGAGGCCGGTCTTCAGATCTTCCGACGCCCAGATCGGCGCCTGCACCCTCGCCATCGCCTCGTCGGCCGCGGCCACTCCGTCGTTGACGGCGATGTGGGCCAACTCCTTGGTCGCCGCGTGGGCCAGCGTCGGTCCTTGCGCGAATTCCTCGGCAATCGCCATGGTCGCCTTCTCCAGCGATTCTTCCGGGACCGTCAGATTGATCAAGCCCCACTTTTCCAGGGTCGGCGCGTCGTAGCGGCGCGCCAGCATCGACATCTCCTTGGCCCGCAGCGCGCCGATGCGCTGCACCTGGCGCTGGATGCCGCCGAGCAGCGGATGCAGCCCGAGCGTCGCCTCGACCGAACCGATCTTGGCCGACGATGCCGCGATGATGTAATCGCAGGACAGCGCCAGTTCGAGGCCGCCGCCAAGGCAAACGCCATGGATACTCGCGATCAGCGGAATCGGCAGCAATTCCATGAAGCGGAGGAACTCGACGCCGTTCAAGCGGCGGTTTTCGCCGCCCGTATCGCCACTGCCCTGCTCCACGCGCTTGTCGAATATATCGAGATCGGCGCCGGCCGAGAAATGTCGAAGCCCGCTGCGAAGGACGATCGCCCGGCTACCGGCTTTCTGCGCCTCCTCGACCTGTTCGACGATGGCATTGATGAGCTTCGGCCCGAGCAAATTGTAGGGTCGATAGACCATCGTCAGCACGGAAATATTGCCGCGCTGCTCGCGCATAATCAGTGCATCCTCGGACATCACGCACCTCCGTTGTTCGGCGCGACGGGGCGCCCTGCCTGTTCATTTCCGGTCAGATTACAGACATGACTTGCATTTTGCAAGTCATGTCTGCGCGATGGATCAAATTAAATGACGACTGTCATTCCAAATCGGCATGGCTCCGGTTTGCAGGCTCAGGGCCGTTCGAGGCTCATTTCCGAAAATGCGTCAAACGCCAGCGGACCAGTTCGTCCGCTCCCGGACCTGCTTGCGGCAGCAAATCCTGCTTTCCGACACGTTGCCCGGTCTCGTTGTCGACCATGGCAAGTTTCACCGTGTGTCCGGTTTTTCGATCCACAAATTTGAGCGGGGGCCCCGCGTTTCCGGAACCCGCCCACTTGTCGCCCACCTGCAACAGCGCCTGCATCACGAGAATGGTGTCCCGGCCCTTCGCGGTTAGAACGTACTCATGTCGCTCGGGATTGGTCTGGTATCGACGACGCTCGATCAACTCGCTGTCTTCAAGGTGCTTCAGCCGGTCGGACAGGGTCGCGTTGGTTACGCCCGTTGACCGGCGCAGGTCCTCGTACCTGCTCAGCCCGAGCGAGAGGTCGCGCAGAATCAATACGGCCCAACGGTCGCCGATCGCGTCCAGCACGCCGGCGATGGAACACGCCATCCCATCAAAACTCTTTGACTTCATAAAATGCTTGCCTCCTAGTCACTCTTATCATTAGAGTGACTAGCTGTCGACCGCTATCTCAGCTTCGGCGCGTCGGCCCCGGCGATAGCGGCGCCATCGATACCGACGGAATGGGACATTGAACATGAGCGAACTTCGCGATCTCGTTATCGATGCCCACGGCGGCATCGAGCGTTGGAATAAAGTGAAAACCATCGAGGGCGACATGTCCATCACCGGCGGCCTGTGGGCGCGAAAAGGGTGGCCTGATGTTCTCAGGAACGTCCACGTCACGGCCGCCGCCGGTCATCAATGGATCAGCTACCGGCCCTTTATCAGCGAGGGCACGCGCAGTTCATGCACCCCCGACCATACCGTGATCGAAACGCTCGACGGAAAGCCCGTCAAGGATCGCAGGAATCCCCGCGCCGCTTTTGATGGCCATACCGTTGAAACGCCGTGGGACGACTTGAATCTCGCCTATTTCAGCGGTTACGCGATGTGGAATTACCTCACTACTCCCTTCATCCTTGCGCTGCCCGGATTCCGGACCGAGGAAATTGAACCCTGGGGCGAGAACGGCGAAAAACGGCGGCGGCTCAAGGTCGCGTTTCCGGGTCACATTGCAACGCACTGCACTGAGCAGATTTTCCACATCAATGGCGAAGGCTTGATTTGCCGGGTGGACTACAGCGCGCCTGTCGCCGGCGGCGCGCCGACAGCGCACTATTTGTCCGAGCACAGGGATTTTTCCGGAATCAAGGCGGCCACGAAGCGGCGGGCGCTGCGCAGGGAGCCCGACGGAACCGCGATTCCGGATCCAGTTTTCGTGGCGATCGATATCGCCGAGCTCAGCTTCTCATGATTGGACCTCGCCCCGCCTCGGAGGAAAGAATGATCGATACCGATGAAAAGCATCACGTCGTGACGATCAACGTCAACGGCGTGCGTCACACCGCTTCGGTGGAAGCGCGCAAGCTTCTGGTACATCTGCTTCGAGACGATTTCGGCCTCACCGGGACCCATGTCGGCTGCGACACCTCGCAGTGCGGCGCCTGCACCGTCGATATCGATGGACAAGCGGTCAAATCCTGCACGGTTCTTGCCGTGATGGCGGACGGTTCTTCGATCACGACGATCGAAGGACTCGCGCCCGGCGGTGGCGCTTTGCATCCGGTTCAGGCGGCTTTCCATGAGCACCACGCCCTGCAATGCGGCTTCTGTACGCCGGGCATGATCATGGCCGTCCGGCAGTTGCATGCGCAAAACCCTGACCCGACCGAGAGCGAGATCCGCCACGGCCTCGCCGGCAATATCTGCCGCTGTACCGGCTACACCAACATCATACGCGCAGTTCAATCCCTCGCCTCGGAGGGGCATCGCCATGACTGAAGCCACCGCGATCAAATACGTCGGCCAGCCATTGCGGCGGCGCGAAGATTTCAAATTCGTCACAGGCAAGGGACGCTATACCGACGATATCAAGGTGCCGGGCATGTTGCACATGGCCGTCCTGCGATCGCCTCACGCGCATGCCGTCATCAGGCAAATCGATCTCTCGGCGGCACATGCGGCGCCTGGCGTACGCCTGGCTTTGTCGGGTGCCGACCTCGCAGGCAAGATCGGCTCGATCGTTCCCAACTGGATCATACCGGGGACGAAGGTGCCGGACAGGCCCGTCGTCGCCATCGACCGGGTTCGTTTCCTCGGCGAATGCGTCGCCCTGGTGGTAGCCGAAACCCAGGCCATGGCCCACGATGCCATCGGGCTTGTCGATGTCGAATACGAAACACTTCCAGCCGTGATCGACGCGGAAGCTGCGATCCGCGACGGCGCACCGCAACTCCACGACAACGTGCCCAATAACATCACCACGATCTACAAGATCGGTGGCGGCGACTACGGGAAGGCCGCGCGGGAGGCCGATCAGGTCATTGCGCTTCGCGTTGCCAACAACCGCCTGATCCCGACCTGCATGGAGACGCGCTCCATTCTGGCCGAACCGAACGTCGACGGAAGCCTGACCATCTACCTGCAGAGCCAGGTGCCTCACATGCATCGCCGCTGGATCGCGGACACGGTTGGCATTCCCGAACACCAGTTGCGGATTGTGGCGCCCGACATCGGCGGCGGATTCGGCGCCAAGATGCATCTGTACCCGGAGGAGCTGCTCTGCCCGTATCTGGCGCGCCGGCTGGACGTTCCGATCAAGTGGTGGGAATCCCGCTCCGAAAGCCACCAGTCCACCAACCATGGCCGGGCGCACACCGAGACCATCGAAATCGCGTTTCGCAACGATGGCAAGATTCTCGGCCTGAAAGTCGAGACGCTCGGCAATGTCGGCGCCTACCTGTCGAACATGGCAAGCGGCGGTCCGACCGTGAATACGATCAACTTCGGCACCGGCGCTTACAAAATCGAGCACTACGAGGCGCGCTCCAGGGTGATCGTGACGAATACCGTACCGGTTGACGCCTATCGCGGATATGGCCGGCCTGAGGGGGGATACATCGCCGAACGGGCGATCGATGCGGTCGCACGCCACCTCAACCTTGATCAGGTCGAGGTGCGTCAAAGGAATTTCATTCAGCGCGCTGATTTTCCGTACAAGCCCTACAACGGCCCCGCCGTGATCTACGATAGCGGTGATTATGAAGGCTGCCTGGCAAAAGCAATGGAAGCCTTCAACTACGCGGCACGCAGCCGCGAACGCGATCAGTTGCGCGCCAAGGGCCGCTATCGCGGCATCGGTGTCGCAGCCTATACCCATATGTGCGGCATGGCGCCGTCACGCCGGCTGGCACTGCTCGGTTTCAACCGCGGCGGCTGGGAAAGCGCCAGGGTCAGCGTGGACTCGGGTGGCCGGGTCACGATCTTCTCGGGATCCATGAGTCAGGGCCACGGCCACCTCACGTCGCTGGCGCAGGTTGCCGCCGACGTCCTGCAGGTTCCGATTGGAGACATCGACGTCGTTCAGGGCGACACGCGACAGGTCCAGGCCGGACACGGCACCTTCAATTCCCGCTCGATGGCGGTGGGCGGATCCAGCGTTCACGTCTCCTCCAGCCGCGTCATCGCCAAGGCGAAGAAGATCGCCGCGAGCATGCTCGAGGTGGACGAAGGGGATGTTTCCTATCGGGCCGGCCAATTCACGGTTCCAGGGACCGATATCGCGCCGTTGGGTTTCACCACGGTGGCCCGCATGGCCTATGTCGGCCACCAGCTTCCCGACGGGCTGGAGCCGGGCCTCGACGAGACGGTGTTTTACGATCCGAAGGGCATGGGCGCGCCTTCGGGAATCCACATGGCCTATGTCGACGTCGATCCGGAGACGGGCATCGTGGATATCCTCGATTATGTCGCCGTTGACGACGCCGGTACCATCATCAACCCGCTGCTTGCCGCCGGGCAGATTCATGGCGGCGTCGTGCAGGGGATCGCGCAGGCGCTCTATGAAGAAGTCAGCTACGATCCCGATACCGGGCAATTGATGACCGGCTCGCTGCTCGACTATGCGGTGCCGCGTGCCGAACATGTCCCCAGCATACGATCGCTGTTTCAGCAGACACCCTCCCCCACCAACCCGATCGGCGTAAAGGGCATTGGCGAAAGCGGTTCGATCGCGGCGCCGCCCTGCATGGTTCACGCCGTGCTCGATGCGCTTTCACCGTTTGGCATCAAGCATCTCGATATGCCGATGACACCACCGCGCATCTGGTCGGCCATCCAGAACGCACATGCCGGAGCAGGCCGATGATACCAGCGTCGTTCGACTATATCCGCGCAACGTCGCTCGCCCACGCGATCGGCCTGCTGCAGACCGATCCCGACGGCAGCAAGCTCGTTGCCGGCGGACATACGCTGATCCCGACATTGAAATTGCGGCTGGCATCGCCGGCGCTGCTGATTGATATCGGAGGCATCAGCGAATTGAAGGGAATCGAAGTCGCCGACCGCGTCAGGATCGGTGCGCTCACAACGCACGCTGAACTCCTCGCGTCCGAACCATTGCGCAAGTTGTTGCCGATCTTCTATCAAGCCGCCGACCTAATCGCCGACCCTCAGGTGCGCAATCGCGGCACAATCGGCGGCTCTCTGGCAAATGCCGACCCTGCGGCGGACTGGCCGGCAGTCTCGATCGCGTTGCACGCAGAACTGGAACTGGCAGGACCGGCCGGCCGCAGGCATGTTGCGGCCAAGGACTTCTTCGTCGATATCATGACGACCGCACTAGGTCATGACGAAGTACTGGTGGCAATCCACATCCCCTACCCCAACACTGGCGCACAGTTCCGATACCGCAAGATCCGTCATCCGGCGAGCGGCTACGCCGTTGTCGGTGTTGCGGTCGCGCTACGTCTGCAAGACGGGTTGGTTTCCGAAGCCGCGATCGGCATCACCGGCGCGACCGGCCGGGCATTTGCGGCCGATTCCGCAAGCGCACACCTGAACGGCAAACCACTATCGAGCCAAAATATCGCAAACGCCGCCTTGCTCGCCTGTGAACAGGCCGAGTGCCTGTCGGATGGCTACGCGTCGGCTGATTATCGCAAGCATCTCCTCAGGACCGAGATCATCAGGGCGTTGACGTCGCTGACTAATGCCTGATTGGCAAGCGCATTTTTTAAGCTCGGCGAACGATCGCAATTATCCCGCGACCTTCGAAAAATCAGGCTTGCGGCGCTCGGCAAATGCCGCGAATGCCTCGCGGGCTTCGCCGGTCTGCAGACGCTGGCGAAGCAACTCGCCTTCGCGGCTGATTTGAGCCGCGATCTTGTCCATATCGCGCATCAATGCCTTGGTCTGGTCCAATGAACCGGCCGGCCGCTTGGTCAGGGCCTCGGCCGCCGCCCGGGCCCTGGCGCGCAAATCTGCGGCGGGCACGACGGCGTTGGCCAGGCCGCAGGCCAACGCGGTGGCGGCATCGAGCGGTTCGCCCAACGCAAACATCGCGTAGGCACGAACGTGCCCGATCCGCGCCGGCAGCAACCAGCTCGAGGCGGCCTCCGGAACCAGCGCCAGATTGACGAATGGCGTCATCAGCTTTGCGGTGTCGGCCAGGAATACCAGGTCGCAATGCAGCAGCATCGTGGTGCCGACGCCGACCGCGTTGCCCTGCACGGCGGCGACGAGCGGACGGGTAGCTTTGCCGAGATTGCTGATGAATCGATGCGCCTGGGGCTCGCCGGTGTCCTTGCCATTGGCCTGGGCACTGAAATCGGCAATGTCATTTCCGGCCGTAAAACTGTCGCCGTCTCCCTGGAATAGAACCACGCGGACAGCCGGATCCTTCTCCGCGCGCTCCAACCCATCCGACATGGCGCTATACATAGCGTTGCTCAGAGCGTTCTTTTTGTCGGCGCGGGCCAGCGTCAATGTCATGATGCCAGCGGACAGTTCGGTTCTTACATGTTCAGTCATGATCGCTCTTCTCCTTGCAGCTTTTGTCTGGTCGCCGAGCACTCGATGCTATCCTCGCTCTTCGCCCCGCCGATTGACCGCTTAGGGCGTCCCGTCCGGCTTCAAGAATCTCGTCGGACAGCTTCTTGTCGCCGACCGCACGCGCGAGCGCGATCGATCCCATCATGGTTGCAAGCGCGCCGGCCGCGATCTGGCGTGCCTCCTTCGGCGATTTTTCCGGAAACAACATGGTGACCACGTCGATCATTTCGTCGAGCTTCCTTGCAAATATGTGGCGCGCCTTCTTGCCTGAACGGGCGATGTCAGCACCGAGGGCCGGTAGCACGCAGCCGTGTGCCCGATCATCACGATGACCAGGGCTCAGATATTCTTCAACGATAACGTCGAACCGTTCCTCGACCGGCATTCCCTTCATAAGCCTCAGCCATTGGGAGACCTTTCGATCCATGGCCAAGGTGAACGCCTCGACCACCAGAGCTTCGCGCGATTCGAAATGAGCGTAGAAGCCACCGTGCGTGAGACCCGCGAGCTTCATCAAGTCGGCCACGCTCATGCCGTCGGCGCCGCCTTGACGCAGACCATAGGAGGCCTCCTCGACAATGCGGCTCCGGGTCTGCAGCCCGTGGCCCTTCACGTAACGCATTGCCGGCTCCATCGAAAATTCGGAGACAGTCTGATGGCAACGACACGCATTTTCATCTCACCATTTCTCGGCGAATGGCCGAAGCTCGGCAAGGAATGACCATGCCGAGCGGTCCTGGTTGTAGAGGTGCCACAGCTCGTCGGCGATTGCGGATGGCTTGATAAAGAACTCGTCCGGCGCTTCGCGCAGACGTTCTCGCATTCGCGGCACATCGATCACGGCGTCGATAAGGACGTAAGCGACGTGGATACCGCGCGGTCCGAGATCGCGCGCGATCGATTCCGATAGAATACGCTGGGCTGCCTTGGTCGGGGCAAAGCCGGCAAAATTCGCCTTGCCGCGAACTGCGGAGGTGTTGCCGGTGACAAGGATGGTGCCGGTGCCTGCCTTGATCATGTCCGGCGCCACTTCACGCGACAGATACAGCAGGCCCATGACATTCACTCGAAAGTTCCGTTCGAGCATTTGCGGCTCGATTTCGAGAAACGTTCCCCACCCCCCTCCCACAGCGTTGTGTATGAGCAGTTTCGGAGAGCCGTATCGATTGCGGACGTCTGTAACAGCGTCAGCGACCTGGCTTTCGCTGGAAACATCGCAGATCATCGCGTGGGTATCCGGAAGCTCCTGTTCCAGCGCGCGGATGCGATCTGGCGAGCGCGCCAGGGCAATTACACGAAATCCTTCCGCCGCGAAACGCCGGACGATCGCGGACCCGGTGCCGGGGCCGACACCCGTAACGATGGCAATCGGCTTGTCAGGCATCGACGCCTCGCCAGAACTTACATCGCCGGAACGGGGTTCTAGACAGCATAGGCACACCAGACGATCGGTTGCGATCGCACTATATTAGATGACACTCATCATACCATGCAACTGCAATTTGGGCGGCAGGCGGCGGCCCTAACGCCCCGCGAATGCGGGTTTTCGCTTGTCGACGAAGGCGCGCACCGCCTCCTTGTGATCGGTCGTCCGCGACGACCGGACCATGTTTTCCGCTTCCTGATCCATTGAATCCAGAAAATCCGATTTCAAGGCATGGTCAAGGTTGTCCTTGATGCAGGCCAGCGCTATCGACGGTCCCTCGGCCAGCGACCTTGCGAGCGCAAATGAGGCCTCGCGTATCTCGGCGTCGGGCACCACACGGTTGACGAGGCCTAGCGTCTCGCAACGGCGGGCGTCGATCCGTTCGGACAGGAACATCAATTCCCGCGCCCGCGACGTTCCGACAAGCCGGGTCAGCAACCATGCGATACCGTAGTCCCCCGTCAGCCCGATGCGGGCGTATCCCGTGGACATGATCGCGGATTCGCTGGCGATGCGGATATCGCAAGCAAGCGCGAGGGCCAGTCCGGCGCCTGCCGCGGGACCCGGAAGCGCTGCAATCGTCGGCTTTCTCACCGCCACCAGCGCACCGGTCAAGGTGCGTTGCTTGGTCCGCAGATCGGCAACGCGTTCTTCGAACGGTATTTCGGCCTTGTTGGAATTGCCACCCATGCCCTTGACATCGCCGCCGGCACAAAAGGCGCTGCCCGCACCCGTGATCAGCAACGCCCCGACGCCAGGATCATCGCCGCATTGCTTGACCATCCGTCGCAAGGCCGGAGTCAGACGATCGGAGAGCGCGTTGCGCGCCTCCGGGCGGTTGAGCGTGATAACCGCGACGCGGTCGCGGATTTCGCACAACAGCTCCCTGGTTCCGGTGTCGATCTCGATCCGACCTGCTGCCATCTTAACCACTCCCGTTTCGATCCTGTCGAAGCTGCCATCTCCAGCGTGGAGGTCGTCGATCCCTTCATGGACCGCAAACCACTCACGCAACCTCCTAAACGACGACCACCTGGCTGCACCGCTCGGACGAATAGATCAGTTCCATGCGCGCCGCCCGATGACTCAGGACGGCTCGCTGATTGACATAGGCCTTGTCGGTGATCTCTCCAGCTGCCAGCGAGGGTGGCTCCTCAAGGAGCGTGAAGGCGCAGATGCGCGCGCTGCCTCCGACATTGGCATTGTAAAGCCGGAGGCACTGTTGGAGAAAAGCTATTACGCCTGGATCATGATTGAGATCGCCCTCGGCGCTGGTCGCGTATTTTTTGGCCATGACCGGGTTCAACCAGCCCATCACTGCACACGATTGACGATTTTCGCCGGCAACGACGACATCCTGCAAGACACCGTGAGTAGCCGCCAGTACCGCCGCTCGCAGATTGCCGACAGCCACCCATGTCCCGTTGGCGAGCTTGAAGTTTTCGGAAACCCGACCGGTGAAGCGCAGACCGCGGCTCGGGTCGGCAGGATCGATGAACGACACGGTGTCGCCGACCCGGTAGAAACCTTCATCGTCAAAAGCCGCCGACGTCAAATCCGGGCGACCAAGATAGCCTGGCGTCACATTGGGGCCGCGCACGCGCGCCTCATAAGTATCGCCGGCAGGGATGAGTTTTAACTCTATCCCAGGAGCCGGAAGTCCCAACTCACCCGGCGCGTCGGTTGCCCAGTGCGTGGTGGCGATCGTGGGAGCCGTTTCGGTCGTACCGTAGCCTGACATCACCGGAATATGCCTGCCGGTGGCTACCTTCGCCAGGTGATACAGCTTGTCCAGCGTGGTCCGCGATATCGCGGCGCCCGCGTAACTCATGCGGTCGAGTTGCCGGAAAAAATTGGTTCGCAGATCCTGGTCGGTTTCCAACGCCTCGCACAATAGCGTGTATCCCGCCGGCACATTGAACATTGCTGTCGGCGATATTTCCTTCAAATTGGCAATCGTCTTGTGAAACAATTGCGGGACCGGGCGTCCCTCATCGATGTAGAGCGTGCCGCCATGCTTCAGAATGCCGTGCAGGATGACATTGCTTCCCATGGTGTGATGCCATGGAAGCCATTCGACCTGCACTGGCGCTTCACGAGGCGATACCAGCAACGCTCCCATCCGTAGCGAACTTGCCATCATCTTGTGGGTGTTGATCACACCTTTGGGAAGCCCGGTCGACCCCGAGGTGAACAGGATTTTGGCGGCGGCTTCCTTGTCGATCGAACGAAATGCCTGCTCGAACTCCGCGCCCGGACGCGTCCGGTAGAGGGACTGAATCGACACGGATCCAGCCTTCTGATCTGCCGCGATCCATGTCGCGGACGCAAGCTCTGGAATCTTGCGTGCGCCCGAATACACCTCGCTGTCCTGCGCGAAGACGAAGGAAGGCCGAAGGAGCGTTGCGATATCCTGCAGGCGAGCCAGGCCGCCCGGCATGAGCGAATAGTTCGGGGATATCGGAGCTGCGACGATCCCGACCGACATCGCCGCGAACATGACGATTGCGTGCTCGATTGAATTGCCGGAGAGAATGGCAAGTCTGTCGCCGCGCCTGGCTTCCAGATCGATCATGGCCTGCCCGACCGACTGCACCCTTTGCCAAAGCTCCGCGTAGGAAATCTTTTGCCACTCGCCGTCGCGGCCGCGCTGGGCCAGAAATACGCGTTGCGGCGCCTTCTCCGCCCACTCTGGAATACAATCCAGGATCGACCATTGGGGGCTTTCGAACCTGATCGGGGACCGCAGCACGAGCGTCCCGTCGGAGCGCTTCTCGATCCCGACCTCTCGCGGCGCGAACCGGAGGCCTTCTGCAGGGACAAGTGGAGATTCGTGACGGGTCATGCGGCGCGTGCTCCTGTCCGACGATCTATGCTGTTCGTTGATTGCCCAGGGGTTTGCGTGTCTGGCCCCTTGGATCGCAACGGCCGCTATGCGGCAAGTTGAAGAATCTCGACGATATCCTCCGGGCCCTTGATGACCCGTGGGTTCGCCCTGGTGAAGATCGAAAGCATCGCATTGCGACCGATCAGTTCAAACTTCTCCTTGGTCACACCAACCTCCGAAAGATGGCCGGGTAATCCCAATCGACCGATGAACTGGAAGAAAACGTCGCTGGCCTTGGCGTCCGGCGCGCGCCACGCTTCGGCGATCTTCCTTTGGGCCCCATCCGTGACGGGCTGATTGTATTTCAGCACGCTCGGCATCATCACCGCCGTACACAGATAGTGTGGAACATCGCAGGTGCCGCCCAGCACGTGTCCGATCGCGTGACTGGCCCCCATCGGAACGCGGCATTGTAGTCCGAAGGCGGACATCCAGGAGCCGAGCTGGCAAAACTGTCGCGCTTCCAAATCGTCCGGATTTTCTTTGGTGGCCAATAGGCCATCGTACAGGTATCGCAAACCTCGCAGGCACACACTTTCCACCAACGGATTGCCCCGCGGAGAGCAAACCGCTTCGATCCCGTGGTCCATCGCGCGCGTGCCTGATCCGAGCCACAAAGTCGCCGGGGTATGCCTCGTAATTTCCGGATCCAGGATGATCGACAGCGGCATCATCAATGGATGGCTGAATATCTGCTTCAACTTCCTGCGCGAGTCCGTAACGAGAGTTCCAGAGTTATACTCTCCACCCGAGAGTGTGCTGGGGATCGCGATCATCCTCACCTTCGGAGCGCGAAATGGACCTGGCCGCGGACCATCGGGCGTCGAGACCAGTTCGAATCCATCGAGGCCGGATTCGTCGGTGATATTGTGTTCAAGGCACATCAACACGATCTTGGCCGCATCGACGACGGATCCGCCTCCCACGGCGACGATCAAATCCGCTTTCGCTTCTGCGGCGTGCGCGGTTGCCTCCACTGCCGACGCTCGCGTCGTATGTTGCGGGACGCCGTCGAAGGTGCCGGCATATCTGCTACCCAGCGCCTTGCGGATCTTTTCGATCTCGTCGGTCTGCGTGTTCAGCGTTCTGCTGACAATGAGGAAGACGCGCTTGGCGTCGCGCCGTTCGGCCTCCTCGCGCAAAGCCTGGCCCGCTGGCTTGCCGAAGATCACCTGATCCATCGGCGGATATTGATGAAAGCCGACTTTTGTCATGCTAATTCTCCATTCATGGCATTCGCGAGAAGCGGTTTCGTCCTTTATTCCATGGCGCCATCCCCCTGATGCGTCATTCGGAACTTGCGTCCAAAATCCCGCCGAACGGCTCCCAGCCGCTGCCACTCCACCGCTGTAGCTGCATCTGGCTCCAGATCATGTTGCTGGCTTCGCCGGTATTCACCTCGACTCCCGGAAACGCTGTCGGAAGCACCACATGACTCAGCGACTTTGCCTGTTTCAGGATATTTTTTCGCGAAAGATCATCCCCGCACTGCTTGAGTATCCGCTCGAGAATCATGCCCTGCATATAGCCGGTGAGATAGCTGGTGTTCTCAAAGTCCGCCCCCGGCAGGTACTTGCCAAAGAACGCCTTGTAACCCTGCACGCCTTCATCGTCGTTCCACCTTGAATCGGTCGGATCCTTGTTGATGGTACCGACGATGACGCCGACGGAATTCTCCAGACCGGCAGGTTTCAACGTGCCGCCGATCGACCCCGATGGAAAGTTGATGATTATCCTGGCCTTCCAGCCGATCTCGGCCGCCTTGCGGATTGCCTGCGCGGCAAATTTCGGGGTGCCGGCAATGAACAGCGCCTCGGCGCCCGAGCTCTTGAGATTGACGACCTGGGAATCCACGGTCGGTTCGGTCACCTCATATGCTGCGGTGACAACCCGCTTTTCGAACTCTCCCTTCAAGAACGATTTGAAGGCGCTGACGTAGTCCTTACCGAGGTCGTCGTTCTGGAAGAGAATCGCGTATTTCGCTCCTGGCAATGCCTTCTCGAGGAACTTGGCGTAAATTCTTCCCTCAGTATGGTAGCTGACCAGACCGGTCGTCGTCAGCGGATATTCGGCTATGTCGGTGAATTTGCTGGAGCCACTGACGATCGCGATCGAGGGAACGCCCTTGCCTTTGAGATACTTCGCCGTCGCCGAATTCCCGGGAGTGCCGAGTTGGCCGAAGATGAATGATACCTCGTCACTTTCGACAAGCTTGCGGGCGTGCTCTACCGCCTTCGGCGGGCTGTAGGCATCGTCCATCGCGATGTAATTTATCTTGCGGCCGTTTATGCCGCCACGATCGTTGATCGACTGCACATAGGCCATCACGCCCTTGCCAACCAGGCCGATCGACGACGCAGGACCGCTGAACGGGAAGATCCCTCCGATCTTGATTTCCGTCTTGGTCACGCCGGGTCCGTCAGCAGCCAGTGCGGGCGATGCGAGCAGCGATGCAGCCACACACGCGGCTGCGATGCCGAATTTGATACTCATGTTTCTCTCCCGTTACGTCGGTTCGAGCCGTGCGCTTTGCTTCTCAGGCTGTCAGTTTCGAAAAATCGAGCACACTGCTCACTTCATGCGACTTTCAGCGCCTTCGACTGTTCAACGCCGTCGAGAAATCCGACCAGGCGTTCGCGGATCAGCCGCTCAGCGTCCGCCATGATGCGATCGATCAGTTCCCTGACCGTCGGGATGTCGTGGATCAGCCCGACCACCATGCCGCAGCTCCAGGCGCCGGCATCCATCTCGCCGTCGATCATCACCTTGGGATAGACGCCCGCGACCTGCTCGTGGATGTCATGGATCTTGAGGCTCGCGCCCTTTTCGCGCTCGATCTCGAGGAGGTGATCGACGCCCGTGTTCTTGAGCACGCGCTCGGTATTGCGCAGCGCGCGCATCACCAGCACCGTGTCGAGCTCGGAGGCCTCGACCAGCGCCTTTTTCACGTTGGGGTGGACCGGCGCTTCCTTGGTGGCAATAAAGCGTGTGCCCATGTTCATGCCGGCGGCGCCCATCGATAGCGCCGCGACCAGGCTGCGCGCATCCGCCATGCCGCCCGAGGCGACGAACGGAATCTTCAGTTCATCTGCTGCGCGCGGCAGCAGGATCATGTTCGGGATATCGTCCTCGCCGGGATGGCCGCCGCACTCGAAGCCGTCGACGCTGACGGCGTCGCAGCCGATCTTCTCGGCTTTCAGCGAATGCCGAACCGAGGTGCATTTGTGGATCACTTTGATGTCGGCGGCCTTCAACGCCGGCATGTACTGCTCTGGGCTGCGGCCCGCGGTTTCCACCGCCTTGACGCCACCTTCCTTGATCGCGGCGATATATTCCGGATAGGGCGGCGCGGTGAAGCTCGGCAGGAAGGTCAGGTTCACGCCGAACGGCTTGTCGGTCATGTCGCGGCAGCGCGCGATTTCCTTGGCCAGCAGCTCCGGCGTCTTCTGGGTCAGGCCGGTGATGATGCCAAGGCCGCCGGCATTCGAGACTGCGGCCGCGAGTTCGGCAAAGCCGACATAATGCATGCCGCCCTGGATGATCGGATGCTGGATCCCGAACAGTTCAGTGATTGCTGTCTTCACGTGTGAGCTCTCCGTTTTCCGATCAGTGGACGATTTCAAACAAACCCGCCGCGCCCATGCCGCCACCAATGCACATGGTCACCACGCCGTATTTCGCCTTGCGCCGCCGGCCCTCGATCAGGAGGTGGCCGGTCAACCGCGCGCCGGTCATGCCATAGGGATGGCCGATCGCAATCGAGCCGCCATTGACGTTGAGCTTGTCAGGATCGATGCCGAGCTTGTCGCGGCAATAGATCACCTGCACCGCATAGGCCTCGTTGAGCTCCCAGAGATCTATATCGTCGATCTTCAGGCCGTGCCGCTTCAGGAGCCGCGGGATCGCGGCGACCGGGCCGACGCCCATCTCGTCCGGCTCAACGCCGGCGGCGACGAAGCCGCGAAAGATGCCCAGCGGCTTCAAGCCCTTCTGCGAGGCGATCTTGTCGCTCATGATCACGCAAGCCGAGGCGCCGTCGGAAAGCTGGCTGGCATTGCCGGCGCTGATGGTCTTGCCCTCGAACACCGGCTTGATCTTCGCAAGACCATCGGCTGTCGTGTCGGGGCGCGGTCCCTCGTCCTTTGCCAGCGTCACCTGCTGATAGGTAACTTCCCTGGTGTCCTTGTTGACGACGGCCATCTTGGTCGTGATCGGTACGATCTCGTCATTGAAGCGGCCGCCCTGCAGCGCGGCTCCGACGCGGCGCTGGCACTCGAGCGAGTACTCGTCCTGCCGGTCGCGGCCGATATTGTAGCGCGCGGCGACAACCTCGGCGGTCTCCAGCATCGACATGTAGATCTCGGGCTTCATCGCCATCAGCTCGTCGTCGACGGCGTGAAACCGGTTCATGTGCTCGTTCTGCACCAGGCTGATCGACTCGATGCCGCCACCGATCGCGATCTCGACGCCGTCGAGAATCACCGAGCGCGCCGCGACCGCGATCGCCTGCAGTCCGGACGCGCACTGGCGGTCGATGGTGGTGCCGGCGACCGTGACCGGAAGGCCGGCGCGGATCGCGCCTTTGCGGGCGACGTTCATCACCATGGTGCCCTGCTGCATGGCGCAGCCCATCACCACGTCCTCGACTTCGCCGGGCGCAATCCCGACGCGCTTCACCGCTTCGGCCATCACATGGCCGGCCAGGGTCGGGCCGTCGGTGTTGTTGAGCGCGCCGCGATAGGCCTTGCCGACGCCGGTGCGGGCGGTGGAAACGATAACTGCTTCAGTGGTCATGCTTGCCTCTTCTCAGGCGGCCGCGTCGAGCTGCGCAAACCGCAGCAAATGAAACGCGGGATCGCCAAACTGGATGTTGATGGAGGAAATCCGCTTAAAGTAATGGCCGACGTTCAATTCGTTGGTCATGCCCATGCCGCCGTGGAGCTGCACCGCCTGGTCGGCGATGAACCTGCCGGCATAGCCGATCTTCGACTTGGCACCGGACGCGAGCCGGGATAGGCCGGCCTCATTCGCACCGAGGCTGAGACTGAAATGCTGCATCAGCGAGAGCGCTTCCTGATGCGCGATGAACATGTCGACCATCCGGTGCTGCAGCACCTGAAAGGAGCCGATCGTCGAGCCGAACTGTTTTCGAGTCTTGGAGTATTCCAGCGTCGCGGAGTTCAGCTCGGCCATCGCACCGACCGCTTCTGCACAGAGCGCGCCGACGGCGCGGTCACGGCAGGCTTCCAGCGCGCCCACGCCCTCGCCCTTCTTGCCGAGCAACTGCCCCCTGACGTTGCGCAGGCTGATTTCGGCAGCACGGCGGCCATCGATGGTCTTGAAGCTCTGCAGGTCGAGATTCGCGGCACGGCGATCGACCACGAACAGGCTGACGCCGCTGCGATCGTCGCGATGGCCGGAGGTCCGGGCGGAGACGATCAAATAGTCCGCCCACGGCGCGGCGATCACCGCAGTCTTTTCGCCGCTCAGCACGTAGTCCTTGCCCTGGTGCAGCGCCGTGGTCGCGACGTTGGCGAGATCGAAGCGCGACCCCTTCTCGCTCCAGGCCAGCGCCCAGGTCTTCATGCCCGCAATGATGTCGGGGATAAAACCCTGCTTCTGCTCCTCAGATCCGGTGTGCTCGAGCAGGCCGCCAGCGAGCACCACCGTCTCGACAAACGGCTCTACCACGAGGTGACGCCCGAACTCCTGCATGATGATCATGGTCGACAGCGGCCCGCCGCCAAGACCGCCGACGTCCTCGGAGAACGGCGCGGCGAACAGGCCGAGTTCGGCGAACGCCTCCCATTGTTTGCGGCTGAAACCCTCTTCGCTCGCGACGATCTTGCGGCGCGCGTCGAAATCATACTGGTCGCGCAACAGGCGCTGGACGCTGGATCGCAGTAATTCCTGCTCTTCCGTGAACTGGATATCCATCCGATTCCCCTGTTTGCCGATCCCTAGAGGCCGAGTACCGCTTTTGCGATGATGTTGCGCTGAATCTCGTTCGACCCGCCGTAGATGCTGAGCTTGCGCGAGTTCAGGTATTTTTCCGACGCGGTATGGCCGTAGTCCGGCCCCGGCATGAAATGATTGGCGCTGACCGGATGTTCACGGATCGCCAGGCCATAATTGCCGACCGCGCGGTGGGTCAGTTCGGTGATGTTCTGGAAGATCTCGGTGCCGCGGATCTTGAACAGCGACGCCGCCGGTCCCGGATCGATGCCGCGCGCCATCTGCGCCACGACGCGCAGCTCGGTCGCCTCCAGAGCCAGCACGTCGAGCTCGACGCGGGCGATATCCCTGATAAATTCGAGATGCGCGGGATCGCCGTCTCGAATCTCGGCCTTCACGATCTGCTTCAGCTTGTTGAGGTAACGCGTCGAACGACCGATGCCGGCCATGCTGGTACGCTCGTTTCCGAGCAGGAATTTTGCGTAGGTCCAACCCTTGTTTTCCTCACCGATCAGATTCTCGACCGGAACGCGCACGTCCTCGAGAAACACGTCGTTGACCTCGTGCGATCCGTCGATGGTGATGATCGGACGCACGGTGACGCCCGGCGACTTCATGTCGATCAGGAGGAACGAAATGCCGGATTGCGGCTTGGCCGCCGGATCAGTGCGGACCAGACAGAAAATCCAGTCGGCGTGCTGTGCCAGTGTCGTCCAGGTCTTGTGGCCGTTGACGATGTAGTGATCACCATCCCGCACCGCCTTGGTGCGGACAGTGGCGAGGTCGGAGCCGGAGCCCGGCTCCGAATAGCCCTGGCACCACCAGTCTTCACCAGAGAGAATCCGCGGCAGAAATTTCTGCTTCTGCGCGTCGCTCCCGAACGTGTAAATCACCGGGCCGACCATGGTGACGCTGAACGCCAATGGCGGCAGCGTTCCGGCACGCGAGGTCTCCTGTTCGAAGACAAAACGTTGCGTGATCGACCAGCCAGGCCCGCCATATTCCTTCGGCCAAAGCGGCGCGATCCATCCTTTTTTGTGCAGGATCCGGTGCCACAGCAGCATCTGCTCCTTGGTCAGGTCGGTCTCCGGATTGGCAACGCGCATTTCCGGCGGATAGTTCGCCGCGATGAAGGACCGCACCTCGTCGCGAAACGCGGCGTCCTCGCTGGAAAGGTTCAACTCCACGAGCAGCTCCCGTTACCACTTCTCGCCGAACGGGCGTATTTCCAACTCGAACGTCCAGGCGCTGCGCGGTTGCTGGTAGAGCAGCCAATAGGACTCCGCAACCGACGACGGCGGCATCAGGAGATCCGGGTTATCGAGGGCGCCCGGCCCCAGCGCCTCGATCCGCCGCTGGCGCACCCATTCGGTGTCGACGCCCGAGTCGATGATGAGATGGGCGACGTGGATGTTTTTCGGACCCAACTCGCGCGCCGTCGCCTGGGCAACCGCCCGCAAACCAAACTTCGCGCTGGCGAAGGCCGCATAGCCGCTGCCGCCGCGCAGGCTTGCGGTCGCACCGGTGAAGAAGATATTGCCCTTGCCTCGGGGCAGCATCAGGCGCGCCGCTTCGCGGCCAGCGAGAAAGCCGGAATAGCAGGCCATTTCCCAGACTTTTCGAAACACCCGCTCCGTAGTCTCGACGATCGGGAAGTTGACGTTGGCGCCGATGTTGAAAATGCACACCTCAAGTGGGGCGTGCTTGTCGGCATCGCCGAGGAACGAGATGATCTCGTCTTCCTTGCGTGCATCCAGCGAGCGGGCGTGGATTTCGCCACCCGCTTCGCGGATATCCTTCACGAGTGGTTCCAGCTTGGCCCCATCGCGACGGCCGGCAAAGATCGTGAAGCCCTCCGATGCGAATTTCTTTGCAATCTCGCCGCCGATGTAGTCCCCGGCACCGATCACGGCCACGGTTGCGTTTCTCTTCTGCAAGGGTATTCTCCCGGTTAGGTCAACTGTCTCATTTCCGATATCGCGACTACACGCCGCGCAATGATGCCGCGAGCTTGTGCTTGAGGATCTTGCCGGTCGAGGTCGCCGGCAAGGCATCGCGCACGACGATCTCCGACGGCCGCTTGTACGAAGTGAGTTGCGGATTGATGAAAGCCATCAGGTCAGCCGGCTTCACAAGTGAGCCCGGCATTAGCTGCACAAAGGCAACGACCTCTTCGTTGCCTTCGACGGCGCGGCCGACCACGGCGCACTGAACCACCGCTTCATGCGAACTGAGAACGGCTTCGACCTCCGCCGGATAGACGTTGAAGCCCGAGCGGATGATCATTTCCTTGGTGCGCCCGACGATATAGAGGCAATCGCCCTCGAAGCGCGCGAGATCGCCGGTATTGAACCAGCCCTCGCTATCGATCACCTTCGCGGTCAGATCGGGTGCGCGGTAGTAGCCGCGCATCACGTTGCGGCCGCGGACGTGCAGTTCGCCGATTTCGCCTCTTGCCACCGGTATGCCGTCGATCGTCCTGACCCGGGCTTCGATGCCCGGCAGCAGCGTTCCGACCGCCTGATCGGCGCGCGGCGCATCGAAGCCGACGCCGGATATTCCGGGCGAACATTCGGTGATGCCGTAGCCATTTGAAAGCGGCAGACCGAACTCCCTCTCGACCCGCGACTTCAAATCAAGATCGAGCGGAGCGCCGGCCACCGCGATCAACCGCAGCGATCCGGGATCCAGTTGCTTTAGACCTGCCACCGCCTTGTATTCCAGCAGGCGCTGATAGGTCGCAGGCACACCGTTGAGAATGGTGATCCCCTCCCCTGCGATCGCCTTGGCGAGCGCTGCGGGATCGTATTTGCTGACCAGGCGGACGGTGCCGCCGACCATCAGAGTCATGATCAACAACGAAATGCCGACAATGTGCGAGATCGGCAGCACGACATATACTTTGTCGCGTGCATCCATTCGGCGGAAATGCGCCGTGGTCTTCGCGCTGATGAGCAGGTTTTCGTGGGTAAGCATCACGCCCTTTGGCGTACCCGTGGTTCCCGATGTGTAAATCAGCACGGCGACCTGTTTCGCCGGGTCTTTCTCGACCGGTTCAGCGACAGTATCTTCGTTCAATGGGCCGACACCGATCGCCTTTAAAGGCCCCAGTTCCCGGATCTCCGCGCCACCGCGCTGCGCATGAGCCGCCGCTTCCTTCGAAATTTCCGAGGTGAAAAACATCCGCCGTGCGCCGCTGTGATCGCGGATCTGGTCAAGTTCGCGCGGGGACAATCTCGGATTGGCGACAATCGCCCAGGCATCGATGCGGCTCGCCGCCAGCAGCAACGCAGCGAGCGCGATGCAGTTCTCGCTCACAATGACCATCCGATCGCCGGCTCTGACGCCGAGCGATTTAAGACCGGCGGCGATATCTGCGACCGAACGATCCAGTTCGCGATAAGTCCACGAAACTCCCTCCTCGACCAGCGCAACGCGTTCGGGATGACTGGCAACATGCCCGTCAGCAATCTGATGAATGCGGTGCGGAATCTCGGCGGCGATCTCGGCAAGATCGATCGCTTCGGACTGTTTCGCCACGGCCTACCTCCCGAGTCATTCGCGCCGCTTTTCACGCGGCCTCGTCGTCGGCGCAATTAACGTTCTTTTTTAGAACTCGTCAATCACTATTCTGGCCGAGGCGTTCAACCGATAGTGAGGAACCGGCATGAATGGTAGGATGACAGGCAAAAAATGGACAAATTCCATTTACAATGGCCCCAAGGCTCGATATCTTTTTAGTGCTAAATAAGAACTTACAGGGAGCGAGCATGGCGGAAGGTCGCGGCGTGGCAATATTGGTCGGCGCGGGCGACGCCATCGGCGCGGCCGTCGCGCGTCGCTTTGCCGAGGGCGGCTATACGGTCTGCATCTGCAGGCGGGACGCCACCAAATCCCAGGAATTGGTCGACGAACTGAGGGCCGCGGGCCTCGACGCGCACGCGTTCAGCGTCGATGCCCGTCAGGAGGTCGAGGTCCAAAAGCTGTTTGCCGACGTCGAAACGAACCTCGGATCGATCGAGGTCTGCCTCTTCAACGCTGGATCGAATGTCAACAAGCCGCTGTTGGATACCACCGAGAAGCTGTTCTTCAAGGCCTGGGAACTTGCCTGTTACGCCGGGTTTCTGGTCGGCCGCGAGGCTGCGCGCTACATGCTTCCGCGAGGTCGCGGCACCATCTTCTTTACCGGAGCCACCGCCAGCGTCCGCGGCGGCCAGGGTTTCGCGGCATTCTCATCCGCAAAATTCGGACTTCGTGCGGTGGCCCAGGCGATGGCCCGCGAACTCGGGCCGAAAAATATCCACGTCGTTCATCTCCTGATCGACGCCGGCGTGGACAGCGAAGCCATCCACCAGCGAATGAGGGCGGCCAGAGGCATCGAGGCCAGCGATATCCCGCCGGACAGCCTGACCAAGACGTCCTCGATCGCCGAAGCCTATTGGTTCGCACATCAACAAACCCGGGACGGCTGGACCCATGAACTCGATCTCCGCCCGTCCGTGGAGAAGTGGTGATGGGAGCAACACCGGAACTGACATTGTGGGGTGTCGGAACGAGCCGGACCATTCGGCCCCACTGGGCCATGCATGAGCTGGGCTTGTCGTACAAGACGAAACCGATAGGCCCGCGGACCGGCGAGACCAAGACCGCCGAATATACCAGGCTCAATCCCCGTCAGAAGGTTCCTCTGTTGCAGGACGGCGATTTCTGCATTGGGGAGAGCGCCGCGATCGTGGCTTACCTCTCGCGAATGTATTCGACGCCGGAGCGCACGCTGATTCCGGAAAGCCCGCGGGAATATGCGGCCTGGCTGGAATGGTGCTTCTTCGTCGTCGCGGAACTGGACTCCACCAGCCTTTACGTCATGCGCCGGCATCGGGCCGACGCGCTCGGTCCGATCTATGGCGTTGCACCCGAAGTCGTCGCCAAGGCCGGCGAGTATTTTCGCGAGCAGCTCCATCACGTCGAGGTCGCGCTGTCCGATGGCCGCCAGTTCCTGATGGGCGAAAGGTTCACCAGCGCCGACATCCTGCTGACCACGTGCCTCGATTGGGCGATCGCCTACGGCGTCGGCATTTGCGACAACGCGCAGCCCTATCTCGAACGCATCCAGGCGCGACAAGCCTATCAGCTCGCCAAGGCTGCCAACGTCCCGCTGGCGCCGATCGTTCCAGTGCAACAAAAAGCCTGACCGGATTAAACCGCGACCCGGACCGACTTTTCGCTGACCATCTTGTCGATGGCGACGTCGTCGTAACCGAGATCGTGCAACACATCGCGTGTGTGCTCGCCGACGCGGGGAGCCGGGCCGCCAATGACAGCTTCATTGATCTCGAACCGGGCCGCCGGCTTCGGCTGCCGCACCCGTCCGACCATCGGCTGATCGAACTCCGCGATGATGTCGCGCGCGACAACCTGTTCATTGTGGATGATCTCGCCGCGGCGCAGGATCGGCGCACAGGGAACGTCGGCGGCATCGAGCCGTTCGAGCCATTCGGCTGTTGTATGCTGCGCAATATATTCCCCCATCTTGTTGATGCGGGCGGTGGCATTGACCGAACGCGCCGACGGCGTTGCAAATCGGGGATCCTTGGCAAGCTCCGGATCGCCCGACGCCCTGCAGAAGCCCTGCCATTCGGAATCCGAGATGGTGCCGGCAGTGATGTAACCGTCGCTGGTCTTGAACACGAGGTCGGGACGATCGTTGGGATCCGCCGCCGCGGCTTCGGTGCCGACCACGGTGTACTGCATCATCCCTTCCGGCCAAAGGTACGAGATCATGGTGTCCAGCATTGCGACCTGGATGTGATCGCCCTGCCCGGTCTTCTCGCGCGCATACAGCGCCGACGACACCGCCTGCGCAGTAAAGACGGCGGTGGTCTTGTCGCAGACGATGGTGCGGATCATTTGCGGACGGTTGGTCACCGGCTGCGACTGGATGTCGGCAAAGCCCGACAGCCCCTGGATGATCGGATCGTAAACCCGCTTCTTGACGTAGGGCCCGGTGTCGCCGACGCCGCTGATCGAGACATAGATGAGGCGCGGGTGGCGCTGGCGCAGCTCGTCGACGCCGAGGCCGAGCCGCTCCATGGTGCCGGGCCGGAAATTCTGCACCAGCACGTCGGCCTGCGCGACCAGCCTGGCAAGGACTTCGCGGCCGACCGCGCTCTTGACGTCAATCGAGAGCGAACGCTTGCCGCGATTGGAAGAGATGAACAGCGCGGAGAACTCGCCGCCCTTGTCGATGGTGGCGCGGCTGCGGCGAGTGATGTCGCCACCGATCGGCTCGATCTTGAGCACGTCGGCGCCCTGGTCTGCCAGAAACATGGTCGCGTACGGCCCCGAGACCACGCCGGTCAAATCGAGCACGCGAACGCCGTTGAGTGGGCCGGGCATGGTGTTCTCCCTTGACTACGTTCCGGACCGGAAACGAGGATAATCTATTCTTGTCGTTCGACCCGCCGATATCCACCCGCGAGTTGCGGGCTGCAGGCCGTGATTTCAAGCCGTCTTGGACATTGTGCGGCTGGTCTGTTCGACAATCGATTCCTCGACGTCGCGGAGCTGATCCTTGCCGAAGAACATTTCCTTTCCGACAAAGAAGGTTGGCGAACCAAATGCGCCGCGGTTGACCGCGTCGGTCGTCAAATCGATCAGCCGCTTCTTCACGTCATCCTGCTGCGCGCGCGCAATCAGCCTCTCGATGTCGATGCCTGACGAGGCAAAGGCGCTGCGGAACACCTCGAGGTCGTCCATCTTCTTGGGTTCTTCCCACATGTGGTGGTAGGCCGCGCGGAAGTAGGGTTCGAACATGTCCTCGAATTGAGCCGCGACGGCGCCCCGCATGAGCATCAGCGTATTGACCGGGAAAAATGGATTTGACCGGAACCTTGTGATGTTATGGCGACGAATAAACCGCTGGGTCTCCAGCGCTTGGTATTCTGGCTTGTTCTTGATCCCACGAAGCGACTCAGCGGGCGACATATTGTTGGTCGCCTTGTAGATCCCGCCGAGCAACACCGGAACGTATTCGAACTTCACTCCGGTGCGCCGTTCGATGCCCGGAAGGGCAAGCTCCGCCAGATAAGCATTCGGGCTTCCGAAATCGAACTGGAATTCAACCTTCGGGGGATTCATCACCGGCTTCTCCTGGGGCACGCGTTATGTGGTCAGAGATCAGCCGCAACGGCCAATAGCCGAGCCTTGGCTGACAATTGTTCATATAGTTCTAAAATCGAACTGTCAATTAGTGCCGGTGTCGGTTAAGTTATTTCGGTAAGTACGGGTTCCTTCGGCAGTTGTTTCGCCTTAAGTTCCTATTTAGAATGACGCGACGGCTCGGTTCCCTGGTCGATTCGAGCGGATTGAAATGTCGTGATGACTGGAGAGCAGGAATGAAGTGGGACGCCCTGGAGGAAGAGCCGTGTTCACTGGCCCGCACCATCGGTGTGATAGGCGATCGCTGGACCCTTCTGATCTTGCGGGAGTGCTTTCTGCGCACCCGGCGGTTCGAGGGATTTCAGTCGGCGCTCGGGATCACGCGCCATCTGCTTGCCGAACGGCTCAAGAAACTGGTCCGGCAGGGCGTACTGCGTCGCATTCCATATCAGGAATCGCCCAAACGGCATGAGTACATCCTGACCCAAAAAGGCCTGGACCTGTATCCGGTCATGATGGCGTTGGTGCATTGGGGCGATACCCACATGGTCGACGAACGCGGACGGCCGCTGCTGCATGAACATCGCAATTGCGGCAAGATGTTTGATCCCGTGATGATTTGCTCCGAATGCCGCGAGCCGCTTCTGCCCAAGGAGGTTCATACTCATCCAGGTCCCGGCGCGCGCTCTGCCGCCGAGAGACTAGCCGCCCAGAAGTCTACCAAGGCAAAGCCACGCCGCCGCGCGGCATAGGAGCCGACCTTTTGCCATCAAGTCCGATCGAGGCTCAGTCCACGAGGCGATCCGTACCGCTCGGCATGCGAAGCGCTGGGAAGCGCCTGACCAGTCTTGGGCTTTGATATCCTCGCTGCGCAGCGCCGATCCTAGCACCTCGACAGTAGCGGTGGCTCCACACGGCGTCAGACGCGATCCGTCAGAAGGCGGCGGTCGGCTCCAGCACCTTCGGGTGAGTCGACCCCGGATGGGCTTTCAAGCCGCGCTCCCGGCACCTGGCCATGACCGCAGAGGAGCGCGCGTTGGGCGTGGCTCGATCGTTGAGGATAGATGCCGTTGCGATCTAACATTCCAATGTCATATCTTCGATCGTTGTAATCGATCATTTGAAGCACCTTCACGACAACAGGATCTTGATAAAAACCCTTAACCTCGCCCGCGATGAATTCCGCGCGCTTCCAGTCTTGATTAGTCTTGTTCTGAATATTTGATGCCTCCAATCCTCTTCCAGCGATTTCAATTTGTCGATTCGTATTCTTCAGCTGCTGCCATACGAACCAAAAGCCGACAACCGTAACGATCGGGCTGGCCAGCGAAGCTGCTAGTTTAGCTATTTCCAAGTTCATAGTTCGCCCCACTGCTCGCCGGTTGGCTTCAACCGAGGTGGACGACAGCCCGGTCAGCGATCAATCCTGAACAAGATCAAGCCGTGGTTACAGCCGTAACTTCCCAACTCCAGTCGCGCTCTACCGACCCCCCCGGATCATGCTGACGAAACGCGCTACCTTTGGCACCGTTGGCCATTCCCCAGTCCGCCCCGTTGAGCATTAGCGTGGTCCCCCCGGACCCATCCCCACAGGCGAGCCCGCCACCGCTTGAGTTCACGTTTCCGCTTTGCGTAATGCTACTGATTTCATGACCCGCGGAACTGTTGTCCACCCAGACGGACGCTTCACTTTTCAAGAGCACGCCATAGCCATTGTCACCCGAACCGTCGGTCACGGTGACTGTAAATATTTTCATGCCCGCTTCTCCTTCGGGGTCTCGTAGTCCATCTATTCGGGCTACCTGCAAAATTAAGCTCAATCTATGCGGGTATTTCACCGACTACAAGTGCTCGAGATCTCATTAAGCAGGCGAGTCCCCTTGCTCAGAGATAGCTATCCCGAAGCTCACGCGACGTAAGGATGAGATGATCTTTGATAGACTCTCTCATTGTCCTGAGAAGTCAATCGACTAATAAAGCTCACTCTGCCTTCAATGTATTGGACCGAGCTGGCATGTTAAACTAGGGGCTCGATAAGCGTCTGATGATCGCCTCAAAGAGAGGTTTCGTCTCGGGAACGCCAGGCAACCCGGGGAAGCCTGTTGGGCCGAGCGCTGCGCCCTTCGCGGCGGCAACACATTCTTTCGCAAGTTCGTTTGGCGCAAAAGCTGTTGTCGGCTCCCCCTTCAAAAAATCATCCAGTCCTTCCTTCAATCCACCGACAGTAACTGAGCGATTCCAAGCGTCGCCATATATATCTGCAGCTAGGAGCGTGTCCGAATAGTCGCTGTTCAATTCTGAGCGAGTCTGATTCAACCTTGGGCTATGAGCAAGTATTTTCGCCCCTGGAATATCGATCAGACGCTGCTTCTGCCGCCGAATGTGCAGGACTTCGTGCCGAAAGGCCATGTCTCGCGGTTTATCGTTGAACTGGTGCGGGAGAGCCTCGATCTCAAGGAGATCACGGGCAGCTATGTGAGCGGGCTCGGGCAGCCGCCGTTCGACCCGCGCATGATGGTGGCGCTTCTGCTGCACGGCTATGCGAGTGGGCTGTATTCATCGCGGCGGATCGCGAAGGCCTGCCGCGAACGGAATGATTTTGTAATGATTGTCGCGCTCGATCCGCCGGATTTTCGCACGATCAGCGACTTCCGCAAGCGGCATTTGAAGGCGCTCGGCGCACTGTTCCTGCAGGTTCTGAAGTTGTGCGAGACGGCAGGGCTGGTCAAACTCGGCCATGTCGCGCTGGATGGCACGAAGATCAAAGCGAACGCGTCGAAACATAAAGCGATGAGTTATGAGCGCATGAAGAAACGCGAGGCGGAATTGAAAGCCGAGGTCGCTCGCATGCTGGCGGCCGCTGAGGCGGCGGATGCTCAGGAGGACGAGACTTTCGGCAAAGACAAGCGCGGCGACGAGCTGCCGGATTGGGCTGGCGACAAGCAGAAGCGGCTGGCCAAGATCCAGCAGGCGATGGCGGCGCTGGAGGCCGACGCCAGGCTGGCCGCGGAGGAAGAGCGTCGCATCGAGGCCGAAAAGGAACAGCAGCGCCAAGCCGAAGGCCGCAAGAAGCCGGGCAAACCGGCGGCGCCGGCATCGGACCAGCCTGATCCCAAGTCGCAACGCAACTTCACCGATCCGGAAAGCCGCATCATGAAGTCGAAGGATGGCTTCGTTCAGGCCTATAATGCCCAGGCCGCCGTCGACGCGGGCGCCCAGATCATTGTCGCGCACGAACTGACGCAGTGCGGCAACGATCAGGGCCAGCTGGTGCCCCTGATCGAGGCCATCGAGAACAATCTCGGCCGCAAGCCGGAGCAGGCCTCAGCGGACTCCGGCTACTGCAGCGAATCCAATCTCGAAGCGCTCGAAGCCCACGGCGTCGACGGCTACGTCGCGCCCGGACGCGCCAAGCACCCGACAGCCGCGAACGGAAAAATCGGCGGACCGCTGACCCAACGGATGCGAAAGAAGATCGACGACGGCGGCTTCGAAACACCCTACCGATTGAGAAAGCAAGTGGTCGAACCGGTGTTCGGACAGATCAAACAGGCGCGCGGCTTCCGCCAGTTCCTGTTGCGAGGCCTAGAGAAAGTGCGCGCCGAATGGGCCATGATCTGCACGGCCCACAACCTCCTCAAGCTGTTCACCCTCGCAAAGGCCGCCTGAGCCGACTATCCTGCAATAAATGCCCGGTCGCGACCGCTATCTGGACGGGCTCCTAGGGGCTCCCCAAGATACAAATCAACGTCTTGCTTGCTACCGACAAAATACTTCTTGAAATTCTTAATCAGCCTGTCGCGACTAGCTGGCAAATCACCAAAGAATATCGGCTTGCTTGCAGCGATCGCAAATGCGGCCTCCGCCAGGGTGCCTCCGCCGCCACCAAATACCACGAGGACGTCTGGCGTGAGACCATTTATGACATTTCTGATGTTGTGCTTCAAACCGGTATCCAGAAACAGGCGACGACTGGTTGCGACCCAGCTCTCTTTTTCACTCGGCAGAATACCGACGAGCCGCGCTACCGCCCCGGTGATCTCGGCAGACCTTGCACCAATCATGGCGGCGTCCTTGACTTCATCACTTTCCTGGAGTTCCCTTCCCCCCGTAAGCAAGATGCAACCTTGCTCCGCTACCGCTTTGCCGAACGCTTTCGCGGCATCCTGGTGCCTGTCTCCCCCAATGGCGCCTATCACAATTCGACGCTGATTCATAAGTCGCACCGGGCTCTTCGAATCTCGCCAGCAAGCTTTCCTCCGCGTATCTGCTCAGGATGCCCATCGTACGTGCGCTTGCATGCTATCCGGGGGAAATCCGGCATGGCAAGACTGCTATTCCCACCATTGTTCCGTGGGGTATTTTATGGACAATGAGTTTTACCCGACGGAACGTCCGTGCAAATAATTGAGTGGTTTACTATTTTTGACGCTACCGTACCGATACTGCTTTCTATTGTCTATGAACGAAACTCTTCCAGTGGGGGAGAGCCGGTCGCGGAAATCTGGACAGGACGATAAGTGGAATTTCTGCCTGACAGCGGCGATAATTGCCGTGAACAGGAGAGACCATGAGCAGACGACCCCGGCGGAACCACTCACCGGCCTTCAAGGCGAAGGTGGCTCTGGCCGCCATCAAGGGCGATCGGACGATAGCCCAGCTGGCGGAGCATTTCGACGTTCACCCCAATCAGATTACGGCCTGGAAATCACAGCTTGAGGGCGGCGCCTCCGATATTTTCGGATCGGGGGGCGGGACGCCGGCCACGCCCGCGGTCGATGTGAAGTCGCTGCATGCCAAGATCGGGGAGCTGACGCTGGAGAACGATTTTTTAGAAGGCGCGCTCACCAAGGCGGGATTGCTGAGCGCAAAGCGATGATCGACCGTGAGCACGATCTGTCGATCACCAAGCAGGCAGAGATTTTGAAGGTCAGTCGCGGCAGCGTGTACTATCTGCCGCGTCCAGTCTCTTCAGCCGACCTCGAGATCATGCAGCGTCTCGATCGGCTGCACCTGGAGTATCCCTTCGCCGGTTCGCGTATGTTGCGAGGCCTGCTGGCTTTGCAGGGGTGCAAGATCGGCCGCCGGCATGTGAAGACGCTCATGCGGCGGATGGGGATAGAGGCGCTCTATCGCCGTCCGCGCACCACCAAGCCCGAGCCCGGCCACAAGATCTATCCGTATCTGCTGCGCGGCATCGAGATCCGGCGGCCGAACCAGGTCTGGGCCATGTTCAATGGTGGAATCAAACTGCTCCCCTTGGGCAGTTGGCCGAACAACCCACCCCCTCAACTCGCCCGCTTGGCCGGCTCCGGGCGCAGGCCGGCGATCCCCTCGACGTTGCGCCAATCCGACTGCGCTTCATCGGCTCTTTCAAAAATATGCGCGGCGACGCCGCGCTTTTCCAGCGCTTCGCCGAGCTTGATGCTCAGGAAGCCCGAAGTGGCGTATAGCGGGAGACGCCGGAATAGAAGCGGTCGGCGAGACTGCCGCACCATCGCCGAATATTTGTCCAGCAGTTCGGGCAGAATCGAGAAATTGTTGTAGTTGACGATCGCGTAGACGCGCCGGTTGAGCCCGCCGAGTCTGGCATCGACGGCTTTTGCGATGGCGTCAATGTCGGCACGGCTGCGCAGCGCAAAGCGCTCCAGGTTGACGAAGAACAGGTTCTGGTGCTCGTCGAGCGTGAAGCGCTGGTCGAGCGGGATCGTCAGCATGTCGTTGCGCAGGTCCATCGCACCCTAGCGGAAAATCCGTGGGTCCATAAGAATCGGATCGCGCGGGATCACCGGCTTGAAATCCTTCAGCGCGAGGATGTCGCGCTCGACATCAGGCGCGACTTCGGTCAGTTCAAGTCCGTCGGGGGTGAGCGCGCTCGCAATCGCCATGTTTGGGTCGAGGGCCGGGTGCGAAGACTGCGGCGCGTGACATCGCTCCGCTTCAGTCGTGCGCTGACTCGGAAGTCATTAGGACAGCTCGATCATCTACCAGCTTCGGTAAGATGGAGCTCCCTCGCCGGCCCTAGCCGCCCGAGGTGGCTTTGGTCCCGCCGCGGCTTGAATGGTCCACAGAGATGGTCCACTGTGGAACGGCAGGACCGCCGTGGCTGGACAAGAAAGCGCTGCAGGCCAGTGGTTTTTGATCGGCGATGCGAGTCTTCGTTGGAATCCTAGTTCCCCAGCCAGACTCCGAACACCGACCAACCGCTTGATCCGAACGGGCTTTTCGCCGCAGACGATGGACCGTCAAGTTGATCTTGGACCACACTCGTGGACCATGCAAGCGGCCTAACAATTCGGCTCTCAGGACCAGCTCTCCCCCGCCCGCGCGGAGCTATCGCCAAATTTTGGTGACGGCCGGGCCGGTCAGGCGGCGGCGGTTATGGGCTGACGGTCGGCGGGTTTAGCGATGACCTCGATCCCGTCGTTGAATGTCACACCGAGAACGAGTTTTGGCAACTGGTTGTGGCCGTCGAGCCGTCGCCAAGCTTTTCTGTGCGCCCTCGAGCAATTTGAAGACCATTGCGAGCGCGGTCCTGTTGGACAGGCAGCCCTTCGATCGGATCGTGCGGTGGCGCACGGTGGCGAAGGTGCTTTCAATGGGATTGGTAGTCCGCAGGTGCTTCCAGTGCTCGGCCGGGAAGTCGTAGAATGCCAGTAGTGTGTCCCGATCCTTGCTCAGGCAGTCGGCCGCCTTCGCGTATTTGGGCGTGTAGCTTTCGATGAAGGCGTCGAACGCCAGTTCGGCGGCGGCCTTGGTTTCGGCCATCCAGATCTCCTGTAACGCGCGTTTGGCTTTCGGCTGCTGGCTCTTCGGCAACTTGGCGAGTACGTTGGCGGTCTTGTGCACCCAGCAGCGCTGCTCGCGCGTTTTCGGCCAGACCTCACCGGCGGCCTTCCAGAACCCGAGCGCGCCATCGGCGATGGTAAGCCGCGGCGGCACGTCGAGCCCACGCCGCTTCAGATCGAGCAGCAGATCGCGCCAGTCCTGCGCGCTCTCGCGGGCGCCATCGGTGAAGCCGACCAGTTCCTTGCGGCCTTCCGGCGTCGCGCCGATCAACACCAGGATGCACTGCTTTTCGTCTTCGAGGCGTGCCTGGAGATGGATGCCATCGGCCCAGATGTAGACGTAACGTTTCGCCGACAGATCGCGCCTCTGCCACGCGGTGTGTTCGTCAAGCCAGCCGTCCTTCAGCCGGCCGACGGCCGATGCCGACAATCCGGCAGCATCCTTGCCGAGCAGTGCTGCCAGCGCCTCGGAGAAGTCGCCGGTCGAGATACCCTTCAGGTAAAGGATCGGCAGCAGCGTCTCGATCGATTTAGATTTAGAGCGGCGCATATAGGGCGGCAGGATCGAGGGCGAGAACCGGATGCGGTCGGGGTCGGTAGCGTCCGCCTCGCGATCGCGTGTCCTGAAGGGCTCCGATGATCGCACACATCTCGGTGCCCAGCATTTTCTTCAAGTAGTCGAACAACTTGGAGGTCACGGCGTACTGGCGACCGGTGTCCATGTCTGCCTCCCTCATTCTCGTTACAGAGGTTGGGACGCGAGCTTTCGCGTGTTTTGGGGCGGCACGCCCAAGACGGGTGCGCTATGCACACGCCCAAGAAAAGTGCGGCCGCAAGAGCGCCACTCGGAGGCGCGGGACCGACCGCTACCGTGAGACCGGTGAAAAGGGCAGCCGTAGGAGCGTCAGCATAGCGCCGCCCGGCCAGGGCGGGACGCGGGACCGACTGCCCCCGGCGAGTGGTTCAGTATGATTTTGCGCTAGGGATCGCCACACCGCTCGGCACGCGCTTTCCTGGATGACTGATTGGCAGGGCTGGAGGCAGCTAGAGTTGACGCCGTTCATGACGATCCCTCACCGCAGATCGTAGCCCGCCTGCAAAATGCGAGCCCGGGCAGCCGAAGTCAGTCGCCTTTCACGTGATGAGAAGCCAGCGAAGTTTTCGCTCGTTCGGTGCTCCCAGCGATCAAGAGCTCTGCTTCCCGTCCCAATGCACCCCTGGTCTACCTTCACCCTCAGGCGAAACGAGCATGTGACCGGGCAACGGCCAGCGTGTGCGGTGAGACCCAATCTTATATGGCACCATCGTCTCCGTAATCGCCCAACTCTCGTCCTTGCGAGTAGTCGCCTCAGGAACAAAGTGGTTCGCATAGACCCAACGCAGCCGCGACTTTTTCGCCGAGAACGATCGAGCTTCAAGCGTGTTGAATAGGTGACGGGTGAAATCTACATCTACGCCGGCGTATGTTTCGATGCCTACATGAATCACTCCGGGTCGATCTGGTGGGAGCTGATCCTCAGCATTGGCAAGAGTCCTGCGGAAGTGTCGCGCCTTTTGCCGTACAGCCTCATCCGATAGACTCCGCCAACTGACGACGCTCGCTTGATACACGGCCTCCGCGTAAGCCGGCCTCGACGGCGCGGGCCGCCACTTCGCCGCCATACTGTGATCAGCTGCATGGATATAGTATCCAACCAGAAGCTCGACCATCCGACTGCCACCAAAGTACACGTCGTCTTTCGCAAGCACTTTTCGTGCCAGTGGCCAATCAACAGGTCGGACCCTTCCCGCAGCGATTCCATCTTCCCACGGAGTCGAGGATCGTCGCGCGATGGCGGACCGAACGTGTGCCGTGAGATAATCATCGGGCACGTCTGCAAGCTCAACCTTGTATTGCACCTCAACTACAATGGATTCGCTCATTTCTAAGCAAAGGGCGTGGATCCGCTGCGCTATTTCTATACCACGCAACTTTTCCCGTGCCGCATAGAGGGATGGAGCAAGCCGCTTGCACTCTACAGCCCATCGGCTTCTTGGCCGGAAAACATGAAGGTCAGGCGTTCGTCCCCGCCCCGGCATTTCCGGAACAAATTCAACGCGATCCCATCCTCCGCGCCGATACGCAAGAGCGACCAACAATTCGTAGATGCAGCCATCGGGTTGACGTCGCTCTGACAGCATCATGCGAGCGGCACGTTCCTCAACTCCCTCCACGCTGAGCAACAGGGGAAGTTCTTTTCCGATTCGAGTGAGGAAGGGAACGACCCGCATCACACCCTCCGGGGTCCAGTAAGCGCGGTCTGTGGCGAAAGTCTCCGCCTGGAGAATGTACCACGCCGCGGTATCCGCCGGGTCGAAGAGCGGGGCTTCAATCCCTTGGCGCATCCGCTCGCGCGCCGCCACAAGATACGCCTTTGCTGCGTCAAGCCGGCGCGCCATTTCTTTATTCGGCACGAAGGATTTGAGCCAGGCAACGGCCAGCATGAGTTCGTCATCGCGCCAGTCCTGACCGATGCGAGGCGCAGTCCAATCTGGATCATTCATCAACATGCTAGGGAACCCGCAATGAAAGATGGCGTAGAGGATACCCCATCGAACAGCCCCCTGGCACCGAGACTACGCGAGTGAGTCCTCATTCACAATCTGAAGCGTAAAGACGCCCTGTGCACGCACTAGGATCGATTCCGTTTCGCTTCGATGGAGTTGATTTCGGACCATACGAAGGCCGCCAAGGTGGCGGACGCATTGCCCGCCGCCTTCAGTATCCACTTGCCAACTCCGGCGAGCGCTCGTTGGGCGGCCCTTGCCGTCGCCCGGTAGCCGCGTTGAGCCGCGCCGGGGAAAATCAGAGCGCGCCAATTGACAGAAGCCTTGGCATGCAAGATTGTAACCATCGGTCGAGTTCCTTCGGGGGAAGGGATCATGGGCGGGCCATTGCAACGTGCCGCGATTTTGCATCGCGCTGCTGTTGGACGTTTGGGTATTTTGGCTTTTCTGCAAGGCTGCACAACGACGCCCTCAATCGAAACTGAGACGAGGGCGGTGCCGATTTCCGAAATTGTCGAACGCGTCAAGTGTGAGATTTGGGACGCAACGAAGGAGCGGCTCGCCGATCCCGATTTCGCGTTCTTGAAAAAATGGGATGCTACGGTCGATTTGACGCTCATGATCAATGATTTGTCAGGAATTAGCCCCGGCGTGTCAGCCATAAACCCGTTGAAGACGGTTATTTTGCCAGGCAAGGGCACTTTCAACCAATCGTTCTCCTTGGGACTAGGCGGCGGTGTTACAGGGCAGGCCAATCTCTCCGACACTGTCAGCTTTTCGCTGTCGCTCAGTGAGCTTGCCTACAAGGACCACGGACTCAACAACCCGTATCTTCTAAAGGACTACTACCATCTCTGCGAGCCCCTTCAGGAGAACGATCTCATCGGCAGGTTGCGCTTCAAGGAATGGATCGATCAGGCGCTTTCCCCCGTGCACGATCCCGAAAATGGTTTTCACTATCTGACGCGCGGCGTGCATCCGAGCGTCAAAGGTGTTCCCAGTCCGGCAAAAATCAAGATTGCATCCCAAACAGCGTACAAGCAGCTCGATCAGGAAAAGGAGAAGCTCAAGCTGGAATCTGTACCGCAGACGGAGGATACCAAAAGGAAGAGCGAGTCCGTCGAGGATATCAAACAGAAGATTTCTCCCGAACAACTGACGCAGCATCCTGAAGTGATCGACGAGCTGATTGCGCAGCATCAAAACGATACTGATCAGACCGTAGTTAACATCTTAAAAGACCTGCGGACCAAAGTGACGGCCGCCAAGAAGACGCCGCCGAAGCCACCAAAAATGAACGATCCGGTTGATACAATCTCGCATCAGATCCAGTTCATTGTTAATTGGAATGCGAGCGTCACCCCAAGCTGGACCTTGGTAAACGTCAAAGCGCCAGCACCGGCCGTCGGCTCCTTCCTATCTGCTCAACGTCAAACCACGCACCAGCTCCTCATCACAATGGGGCCTGTCAAAGCCGATGTGCAGAGTGTCAGGCAGTACCAGCAATTCAATGCCGCACTTCAGCGCGTCACTATTCCAATCATTCCACAATAGAAATAGCGCGACGCGCATGGGCCGAGACTTCGGCTCGGCGAGCGCAGCGAGTAAAACTCGGTCCGCGTCACCGAGTGCGAGGGTGAGAAGTTCCGAGTAAAACCTTCATGGGCGGAGCGACGTCGCAAATGTGCTAGTCCCAATGTGGCGGAGATAGTATTTGCTTCTTCCTGAGCGAACGCTGGGGCGGCAGTGGAAGTGACCTGAAGCCCGAAACTCCTCATGGGATACGGGACCGTGGCCCTCGTCCACACAGCTCCTCGACCACACCGAACCGCTCATCGGCCAGGCTTCCTGTGACGGAGCGCCTGGTAGCGGAGTCTGCACTTGAGATCAAACCTTCGGTTATCGCTGAGGATATACCGTTCGTAAATTGGAAGTGTTACTCATCTAACTTGACGCGCTCCCACAATGATCCCACAAGGGAAGCATCCGAGCCGAAAAATCTAAGGTATCACGGCAATAGCAGGTGGGTTGAGCGTATCCTAGTTCCCCAGCCAGACTCGAATTTCTCCTCGCGGATCAAAGACTTCTAACCCGCAGCTTTTCGAAAAACCGCGGTGGCCCGTTGCGAAGCGTAGTCTTAGTCTAGTTTCTGTCGCGAAAGACATTTCGCCCGTTAAAATAGGGGTTATCTCGCGATTTTCGAGCATGGGTTTTCTTGCGGCGTGCATGTGCATAGTATCACATACTTCTTATGAAGCATGTTGATTCGGAATCTCCTTCAGATGTCGTGCACTGGCTGCGGAGTGAGACGGCTAATCTTTGGCCTGCACTTCTCGGTTCGCTGAGCTTGCGGCGGAGCCGGTGCATCCGCAAGAATTGCCCGGCGTGCCAGTCTGGCGAGCAACATCAAAGTTATGTGCTGTACGGTCGCGCGAACGGGCGTCGTGTTGCCGTTTACGTTCCGGAAGAACTTGTGCTGGAGGTTCAGCGCAGCCTGGATAACGGGCGGGCTCTGCAGGATCTGCTGCACCAGGCGGCACCGCGATATATCAAGGCGCTGAAGCGCGCGCGCCAAGCCAGGAAGAGCGATGAGGGCTGAGCGTGTCCCGGACAGCGGAACGACAGGTCAGTTTTGCCGATTTTGAGCTGGTGCGTCAGGGCCTGCGCCTGGAGCCGTTGCTGCAAGCTATTTCCGAGTTTCTGGACGACCAAAAGGACATGATCGAGCAGGTCCGCTGCGATCTGACGCGGGGTTTGAAGAAGGCCGAGACCGGTCGCAACGGCCTGACGCCACAACAGGTGTTGCGCTCGCTGGTTCTGATGCGCGTCAAGAACTGGAACTATCGCGAATTACGCGAGCGGATTGCCGACGGATGCACACTGCGCCAGTTCACCGACTTCTATTGTCTGCCGGTGCCGCGACACGATGCGTTCCACCGCGGCTTCAATCGGCTCACGCCCGAGACGCTCAAGGCGATCAATGATCTGGTGGTGCAGGCGGCCGTCGAGCTCGGACTGGAGGACGGCCAAAAGCTGCGTGTCGACACCACGGTGGTACAGACCGACATTCATCATCCGACCGACAACACGCTATTATGGGATGTCGTTCGCGTTGTCACGCGCCTGATCGGCCGCCTCGCCGCAGCGCTGGGGCGCCGGCGTAGCAAGGGGTTCCGGGATCGGACGCGATCGGCGCGGCGTCGGATGCAAGAGATCCAACGGATGACCACAAGGCAGCGCCAGCAGCATCAGACCGGGACATACCGAGAGCTCATCGGCATTGCCACGGAGGTCGTCGAAAGTGCACGAACGGCGCTGCAGCAGACCCGCAAAGCGCGCGGCAAAGATATGATCGCCGATCTGGCGATCGCGGAGACGCGCAAGGAGATCGAGCATTTTTGTGGTCTGGGAGCCCGTGTGATTGGTCAGTCGCGCCGGCGTGTGCTCGATGGCGAGCAAGTTCCGACGGCCGAGAAGATCTATTCGATTTTTGAGCCCCATACCGACCTGATCAAGCGCGGCAAGGTGCAGACGCCGATCGAGTTCGGCCACAAGGTCTTCCTCGCCGAAAGCGCGCGCGGCTTGATCACCCAGTATAAAGTGTTGGACGGAAATCCCGTCGATGAGCAGCATGTGATTGCTTCGCTGGAGCGCCACAAGCAGACCTTCGGCGACGTCCCCAAATTGTATGGATCGGATCGCGGCTTCTTCAGCGAAACGAACGTGATGTCGTGCAAGCAGCAAGGCGTCAAGGTGGTGTGCATCCCACAACGCGGCGGCACCAAAGCGCCCGAGCGCGAAGCCTATGAGAAGACCCGGGAGTTCAAGGACGGCCAGCGCTTTCGCGCGGGCATCGAGGGGCGCATCTCGGTGTTGTTCCGCGGCCGTGGCATGAAGCGCTGTCTCGCCGAAGGTCGCGAGCGCTTTGAGCTGTGGGTCGCAGCCGCCGTGCTCGCCAACAACCTCATGAAGATTGCAGCCCTGTTGGCGGACCGACCATCGCGCAGACGAAAAGCCGCCTGACAATATCCCTCAAGTTCGTTTGCGGCGCAAAGATATCCGCCGCACCATCTTGCAACCGAACCCGCCCCCAATGGGCGCTTAATGACATCGCGACGAAAATCGGCGTCCAATTGCCTCCGAAAATGCCGACATCCGACGTCAGTTCACCCCGGTTTTTATTGGGGAAATGGCATGCCTCGACACAAAAACAGGCGTTTCGCGACAGAAACTAGTCTAGCCCGGACGGCGCTTGGTCCTCCTCCGATCCACTTGTTCGGCTGCTGTCACTTCGTACCGCGGGTGCTTCAGGATTTCCGGATACATGACGTCGGGCGGCACTTCGCCGTATTCTTCACCTTCGGTTCGCGGCGCGTGGCCCTGGATGGCGTCGAGGATCAACCAATCCATTTTGGATTTCCGGCCGACAGTCTTGAAGCGGTGGCGCCAGCCGTGGTTCGGCTTAAACCAGCGGATCGTCGATGCCAAGACCGCGCACCCACTCGGCAAGCTTGTTGCCGACGCTTGCATACGTCGGATTTTTCCTGTTCGGATTCCGCTGCCTTTCGATCGAGTAGAACAGGGGCGCGTTGCCGCGTTTGCGGCGGGCGAAATCCGGGAATCCTTGTTCGAGGAGGTGCGGATGCAGCGGCACATTGCGCTCCTTCAGCGTCTTTACCGTCCCGGCCTCCGGAGTGATGTGGATGCACCAGATGCCCTCGATCTCCTTTACGTCCTTCGCGCGGAGCTGGGTGATCTCGTTGACCCGGGCGCCGGTGTAGGCGCAGATCCACGGCACCCACCGCCGGGCCGCGGCGTTTTCCTTGCTCATCAGCTCGTTGGGAGGAGCGAGCGCGGCCGAGAGAATCCTGTCGGCCTCGTCCTCGTAGAAGCCGCGCATCTTGGTTTCGTGCTTGTCGCTGACGTCGACGTGCACCTCCGCGCTAGGATCAGTCGTCAGTTTCTTCATCCGCTTCGCCCAGCCGAAGAAGGCCTTCATGGCCGCGATATACCCATCGCGAATCGTGACCTTCGAAAGCTTGGACGCCATCAAAGCGTCCCGCCAATCCAGTAGATGCGTTTCGGTCACCTTGCTCATATCCTTGCTTCCGGTGCGGCGAATCAGCGTGCGGAAATACGGCTCCCACTTCTTCTTCGTGGAGGGAGCGATCCTCTTGGCCTCACAGAACTCCTGCCAAAGAGTGTCGAAAGACTGCTTGGCATTGCTCGGCACAAACTTCGGGAAACGGTCGGCGTCCGGATCGGGTCGGTAGTCCCCACGAGAGTTCTTGAGGAGCTGTTTGGCAGCCTGCTCCTTCGCTTCCACGTAGGCGCGAACGAAACCTATCAACTGGTCGCCGACCAGATGGAGTTCTCGCCTCTGCAGGAAAGGGCGCACCTCCGTGCCGAAGGCGCTCAGAAGATGCAATCCCCAATGCCCACCTCCGACGAGCGGCCTCTTGCGGCTCGCATGCTTGACGAGCGCCTCCTCCCAGTCCCGCGGCGGACCGGGATTGGCGCGGTGTGATGCCACCATCTCGTTGTAGAACTCGCCGGCAAGAGCCATGATCTGCTCATGCGACAGATCGGACGGCGGCGTGCCGTACAGATTCTGGCGCCACGCCCGCTCGAGCCTGAGATTCTCCTCCTGACATAGGAGCACGGCTTCGTCCCAGTCGGTGGTGTTGAGCGACTTCTTGATCTCGCCGCGAATGCCGAACTTGGCGAGCTTCGCGGGGACGCGCCGCCTGAACCAGTAGAAGCGGCTGCGGGGATTTTGCCAAGGCGACAGCATTCGAAGACCCATGGTGGACCACCCCTGTGTACCACCGGCCGTTTTCGAAAAGCCTTAGTTCATCGATTCAATTTGAATTTCCTGGATTTCTGCGGGCTTTTGGCGGAGAGGGAGGGATTCGAACCCCCGATAGGCTTGCACCTATGCCGCATTTCGAGTGCGGTGCATTCGACCACTCTGCCACCTCTCCAGGCGCCATAACGGCTGATTCCTCAGCCGCGGTCGGGGCGAGTTCTAGGCGAGGATGGCGGGCCAGACAAGGCACGGAATCAAGATTTCCGAGAGCCCCGGGGGAAGCGAAAAGGAGCCATAAAATGGAGCATTTGAGGGTTCAGGCCAACAGCGCGACGTTCCATGTCGCGCGGGTCGGCACAGGCAAGCCATTGCTGTTGCTGCATGGCTGGCCCGAATTCTGGCTGACCTGGGAGCCCGTGATGGCGCGGCTTGCCGACCGCTTCACGCTTCTTGCGCCTGATCTGCGTGGCTTCGGCGACAGCGACAAGCCCGACGGGCCGTTTGGACCTGACCAGCATGCCGCCGACATGCTGGCGCTGATGGACGCGCTCGGCCTGAGGCAGGCCGGTATTATCGGGCACGACGTCGGCGGCGCGCTGATGCAGCCGCTGGCCCGCCAGACGCCCGACCGCGTCGGTGGATTATTCTTCTTCGATTTCGTCTATCCCGGCATCGGACCACGGATGGCAGAGCCTGATCGGCTGAATAACATCTGGTACCAGTCGTTCCATCAGATGGAGATGGCGCCCGCCTTGATCGGCGCGACGCGCGAAAGCTGCCACATTTATATCGGGCATTTCTTGCGGCAATGGTCATACCGCAGGCACGTATTCGACGACGTGCTGGAAGCCTTCACCGATAATTTCTTGAAACCCGGAAACCTCGCCGGCGGCTTTGCACATTACCGTGCGGCCCATGCCGGCCGGATCAGGATGATGAAGGGCGAGGCGCCGGCATTGCCGCCGATCACGGTGCCGACCTGCATCCGCTGGGCCGAGCACGATCCGCTGTTTCCCTACGCCTGGACCGATCGCCTGAGCGAGACTTTTACAACTCTCGATCTGAAGATGTTTCCCGGTGTCGGCCACTTTCCGCATCGCGAGGATCCGGATCGCGCGAGCGACGAGATCGCCGCGTTTTTCAAACGCATCAGATGGAGTTGATTACAAGAAAATTGCAAGAAAGGGTGGGACCGCCAGACGCGACAAAACACTGGCGGCCCCGTGCCGCTTCATTGAAATTCTGGCCGGGAAGTGCGGCTTCGCCGGTCAGCCGGAGCGACAAAATGACGTTAGCAACGCGCGCGGAATCGGCAATGCGATCTCGATCTTAACCTAACCAGTCAAGGTTACCGCGGCTCGCCGGAACAATTTCCCCCGTGTTTTCCCGTGGGATTTGGCAATCGCGCACCGGAGAATCCCGGGGTATCCAGTACGCGCTCACGCGCGCTGAAACGAAGACCTGCTGTAACGAAGATTTGCGGCGACGTAACTGTCTTAATCCTTCGCCTTCTTTTCCTTGGTCTTCTTGTCGTCCTTGCCGTTTTCTTTTCTACGGTTGGTATAGCGTGCGTTGCCCAATCCGGTGCCGATGGTCAGCACGCCCCAGCGCTCGACGTCCTGCATGAAGGGCACTTCCGAAAGACCCTGGGCTACGCCGTCATTGTGCATCAGCACCGCAGTGTCGTGATCGCCGATCCGCGGGATCGCTTCCACCAGGCTCGCCGGTAAATTGAACTTGCTGCTCTCCCAGTTGCCCGGCAGGTTCTGCGCGCCTTTCGCGATCGACCCGTCCTCGCTGATGACGCCGGGACAGGCGATGCCGATGAACGGCGCGAGCTTCAACCCTTCGGCCTCGGCCGCGGCGATCAGATCCTTCAGCATCTTGACCAGCCGTTTCACCGCGCCCTCGCGCGTCGGCTCATCGTCGGCGTGGCGCCAGAGTTCGGATTTCCACACCGCAGCCTTGGATAGATCGGGCGCCTTCTTCCAGCGCGTCTCCACCACGCCGCAGCGGATATTGGTGCCGCCGATATCGACCGCCAGAATGCTGTCATGGGCCTCGAAGATCCAGGACGGCGCCAGATGCAGCGTGCCGATCAGGCCGGCCTCGTCGGGATGAAGGCGGATCGGCACCAGATCGACCTTGAGGTTTTCGTCCTTGAGGATGATCTGGGTGCGCGCGATCGCGAGTTCGCCCAACCGGCTGTCGCGAAACCCGCCGCCGACCACGATGCGCTCGGTCTTGTCCCACGCCTTGGTCTTGAGGAATTTTCGCGTCACATAGGCCAGTTCCTGCGCAAACTCCTCGATCGCGCTGTGCAGGACGGCGGAAGCCTCGAGATCGTCCCCGACCAGAATGGCGTCGAGCTTCTTCTTGCTGATCTCGTCAGACGACTCGTCACCGAACGGGTCCTTGTCTGACTCGCGCAGCGGCTTGCGCCATTTGTCAAAAATCGCGCGAAACGCGCCCTTGCTGGCGCGGTCGCCGAGGAAGCCGTCTTCGTCCTTGAGCTCGATATTGAAGCTGTCCACGTCCACCGAAGGCAGCCGGGTCGCGCCGTGGCGGGCGATGCCCGTAGTCGTTACGATATCGTCAGCCATTTTGCCCTTGCCCAGCCGGAATTTGGGGGACAACGGGCAGGGAACCCATTGGTTTCATGGGTCGGCGAGTGGCGAATGGCGAGTTGCACACGGACTTCCCTATTCGCCATTCGCCACTCCCAATTCGCCTTTTTGGCCCCAAACCCCTCATATTTGGCGGTTTTTCGGGCTCCTTTGCCTTGACTCCGGACGCTCAGCGGCTATAAGTCCCGGCAATCCGGCGCGGGATTTTTCTCGCGCTGTTTGTTTTTGCGCAATTTCACGGGATCGCACCCTGATCGCGCGGAAATTGAACCCATAACGACTGACCAAAAAGCCGGCCCGGACCTGTCCGAGGCCGGGATCGAACACGAAGGAATAAAACGATGTTCGCAGTCATCAAAACCGGCGGCCGGCAATACCGCGTCGTTCCGGATGATGTGCTCGAGATAGGCAAGATCGCCGGCGATGTCGGTACGATCGTGCAGCTTGGCGAAGTTCTCCTGCTCGGCGCCGATACGCCGGTGCTGGGCGCTCCCATCGTGGCCGGCGCCTCGGTTGCGGCCGAAGTGCTGCAGCACAAGCGCGGCCCCAAGGTGATCGCGTTCAAGAAGCGCCGCCGCAAGAATTCGCGCCGCAAGCGTGGCTATCGCGACGAGATCACGGTGCTTCGCATCACCGAGATCCTGGCCGATAACGCAAAGCCTTCGATCGGCCCGCGTCCGAAGAAGGAAAAGATTGTGGCGGCCCCTGCCGAGGGCGACGACGAGGCCCCGGCCGCAAAGAAATAGGCGCCCGCCAGGAAGACCGTGGCGAAGAAGGCTCCGGCCAAGAAGGCCGCCGCCAAGAAGTGATCGTCACGGATCAAAAATTGAAACGTGACAAAAAGTGAAATGATTCCGTCAAGGAATTGATCTAGAGATCAGAGCGAAGTTGGAGACGGGCTATGGCTCACAAAAAAGCAGGCGGTTCATCGCGAAACGGACGCGACTCAGCGGGCAAGCGCCTGGGCATCAAGGCCTATGGCGGTGAGCGCGTGATTCCCGGCAACATTATCGCGCGTCAGCGCGGCACCACCTGGCATCCCGGCCTTAATGTCGGCATGGGCACCGACCATACTCTGTTCGCCAAGGTCGAAGGTCATGTCGAGTTCCGCGCTAAAGCCAATGGTCGCACTTTCGTATCGGTGGTTCCGATGACGGAGGCGGCCGAATAGACGGTGGACAAATTGAGTCCGCCGGGTCCTGTTGAACCGGCGAGCTCGAGAAGGCTCCAAGGGGAGGCGGGAAACCGGCCTCCCCTTTTCGTTGCGCGGATTCCTGTGAGGGAACCACGCGCAACGAGTCCCAAGCGTTGCGTACCGTTTTCGCATCCCAGGAGCCCGACATGCTGCAGGACATCCCGACACCGACCTTGCGCGAGGCGAGAGCCTGCGTCCTCGAGACCGAACGGCTGACGTTGCGCCGGCCGACGCTCGCGGACGTAAAAGCGATTGCGCGTCTCGCCAATGATCGCCGCATTGCGGAAAACACCCGCCGCCTGCCGCACCCCTATTCCCAGGACCACGCCGTCGAATTCGTGCGCGCGACTGCCGCGGATCGGTGCGAGACGGTATTCCTGATCGAAAACAATCATGTGCCGATCGGCATGGTCGGCATCGACCGCCGCGACCCGGATGCGCCGGAACTCGGCTATTGGCTCGGGGTCGACTATTGGGGCCAGGGCTTTGGCACCGAGGCCGCACGCGCCGTGATCGATTTCTTTTTCGAGGAATTCGATTGCGACCACCTGATCTCGGGCGCCCGCGTCGCCAATCCGTCGTCGCGCAACATCCTTGAGAAATGCGGCTTCCAGTGGAGCGGCGTTGAGCTGCACCGCTTCGAGGCGCTGGGATCGTCGACCCCGGTCGATTGCTTCCGCCTGTCGCGCGGCGTCTGGTCGTCGTTGAAGAACTGGGGCAGTTCGACGCGGCGACAGCGGTAATCACGCTGCAATAACAATGTCGTCCCCGCGAAAGCGGGGACCCATAACCACCGTTGTTTGTTGTTGCGCTAAGCTGTAGCTCCAACCTTTTGAAACAATAGACATCGGTGGTTATGGGTCCCGGCTCGCGCGGAGCCTGTCATCGGGCGCGCATTCGCGCGACCCGTTGGCTTGGCCGGGACGACGATGTTTTACACCGGCGGACTGGCCATCGCGTCCTCGCGCCCCAACTTTCGCTCGCGCAGAAAGATGTAGAGCCCGGCGCCGATGATGATGGCGGCGCCGACGATCGTCGCCACCGACGGCACATCGCCGAACACGGCGAAGCCAAAGATCACCGCCCACACGATCATCGAATATTGATACGGCACCACCACGCTGGCCGGCGCCAGTTTCAGCGAGCGATTGACGCATAATAACGCGGCGACCGAGATAATCCCCGCCGCGGCAAACAGCCCGAGACTGCCGGCGCTCGGCGTAACCCAGCCGAATGGCGACATGATCGCACCGAGCAGGAAAGTGCCTGCGAATTGCGACGAGGCCAGCACGATGTCCGGCGTCGCCCGCAGCGAGCGCGTGATCAGCATCAGCACCGCGAACGAGGTGCTGCCGCCGAGCGCGATCATCGCCGGCCAGCTCACGGTCTGCGCCGACGGCCGCAGCGCGATCAACACGCCGCAGAACCCGATCAGGATCGCAGTCCAGCGCCGCCAGCCGATGCGCTCCCCCAGCACAATGCCCGAAAGCGCGGTGACGAAGATCGGACAGGCCAGATAATAGGTGATGACGTCGGCGAGCGGCAGGTAGACGGTGGCGAGAAAGAACGCCGCGACTTCGAGCGTGGAGAGCGTCACCCGCAGCAATTGCAGCCACGGCCGTTCGAGGCGCGTGAACTCGGCCCGCTGTTTCCAGATCATCGGCAGCAGCACCAGCAGCGCCGCGCTGGCGCGCAGCAGAAGCAATTGCCCGACCGAATAGGTCGCGACGATGAACTTGCCCAACGCATCGCCGAACGAAAACATGGAGATCGACAGCAGCATCAATCCGATGCCGGCAAGCCGCGCGGAACGCTCGTCGTAGGTGGAAAGCTTTGCGAAGAGACCCATGAGAATTGCAGCGTTTCCCTGTTATGGCCGGGCGAAAGCGAAGCGCGTCTTTGCCCTGGCATTCCGGCCATCCACGTCTTGTTGCAGCGACGTTTTAAAGACGTGGATGCCCGGGACAAGCCCGGGCAGGACGAATTGAACCAATTGTCGCAGTGCTTTCTCTGCGATACCGGTACATCAGCTATTCGGAAACATCGCAGGAATGTGGCCATGACCGACTTCGACCCCGCCCAGCATCGTATGGTGCCGGAACAACGCTGGTTCGAAGATTTCGTGCTCGGCGAGCGATTTGTGATCCCGAGCCGGACTCAGACGTCGGCCGTGTTCGCCGCGTTCCAGACCGCAAGCGGCGATACCCATCCGATCCACTACGACGTCGAATATTGCCGCAGCCGCGGCATGCCCGACCTGCTGGCACATGGTTTCCAGACCCTGGTCCACACCGCGCCGGGCGCAGGCCTGTTCCCCTACATCGTGGAAGAATCGCTGGTCGGTTTTCTCGAACAGTCGAGCCGGTTCTTGAAGCCGGTCTATGCCGGCGACACGATCTATCCCGCACTCGAAGTGACCGAGCTTGTGCCCGGCCGCAGCACCGGCGTGGTGACATTGCGCTCGACCGTCTACAACCAGCGTCGCGAACTGGTGCTGGAAGGGACACAGAAATTTTTGATCCGGCGGCGGCCGGCTTAGCCAATCACGTCATCGGCGAGCCCGCGTGCCGGAATCCGATCACCGGCATCGCGGAGATTTACGCGCGCGCCGCGAACGGCCAAGGAGATGGAGACGCCGCGACCGCGGCCGAGCATGCCAAAAAGCACCCGCCGCCTCATTCGATCACCTCGTCGGCACGCGCAACCAGCGTCGCCGGAATCTCGAGGCCGATCGCCTTGGCGGTCTTCAGATTGATGATCATCTGGAATTTGCTCGGCTGATAGAACGGAATATCGCCCGGCTTTGTGCCGTTGAGGATCTGATGAACGTCGCTCGCCATGCGTTCGGCGAGTTCACCGAGATCGGGTGCCAGGGCGATCAGCCCACCCTGCTCGACATAGTCGCGGTAGGGATAGATCACCGGCAGACGATATTTCTCCGCCAGTTCGGCGATCGCAGTACGCCGCGCCAGAAAGCTGCCTCCCTCGTCGACCATAACGGCATCGAGTTTCTGCTGCGCCATATCGGCAAAAGCGCGCTGCAGCTGAGCGTCGTCGACCACCGCCAGCATATTGCGCGTGACCGATATGCCCAGGCGTCGCCCCGCTTCATCAAGGTCTCTCGCACCGTTAGTGTCCCAAACCCCTGACAGAAGATGGACGACCCTGGCTACCGACGGTATTGCCTCCTTCAGGATCTGCAGCCGCTTGGCTTCGATTTCGATCCCTGCATTGATGCTGACACCGGTGACGTTGCCTCCGGGGCGCGCAAGATTCGTCACCAGCCCACCTGCAATTGGATCCCCCGTGATCACGACGATCGGTATCTTGGTGGTGGCCGTCATGAAGGCTTTGACGAGATCGTTGAGGTTCGAAACGATGACATCAGGGTTGCGGCTCACGACTTCGGCAGCGAGTGCCGCAAAACGTTCGGATCGGCCTTCGGCAGAAAAACGCTCGACGACGAGGTTGCCTCCCTCGACATCGCCGAGACCGCGCAAGGTTTCGAAGAACCGCCGCACCCAGAACGGCCCGGCCTTCTCTGTCAGGTGATCGGCCGGAATGCCGGAATGAGCGAAGGCGATCCGGTGTGGCTTCTGCTGCGCGCGCAACGCCTGAGGCCAGGCGGCGACAGCCCCGCCGAGAAGCCCGATAAATTCCCGCCGCTTCATTCTTCCCCTCAAACCCCACCCTTCGGCGCAAGCCAGCTATATCACACCAGGCAGCGCCGAATATCGTCGGGGAGCCGCAAAAGGCCCGAAAATTAAGGCTTTTCGTCAATCTTGGGCCGCTTGAGGGTTGCCGCACCGGCCCCCCTGCCTTACCTAGTAGAAATCATGAAATTCCTTGACGAAGCAAAGGTCTATATCCGCTCCGGCGATGGCGGTAACGGCTGCGTGGCATTCCGCCGCGAGAAGTTCATCGAGTTCGGCGGTCCCTCCGGCGGCAATGGCGGCCGTGGCGGCGACGTCGTCATCGAGGTGGTCGATGGATTGAACACGCTGATCGACTATCGCTACCAGCAGCACTTCAAGGCGCAGAAGGGCACCAACGGCATGGGCAGCGACCGCCATGGCGCCAACGGCAAGCCAATCGTGCTCAAGGTGCCGGTCGGCACGCAGATCTTCGACGAGGATCGCGAGACCCTGATCCACGATTTCACCACGCTCGGCGAAAAATTCACCCTGGCCGAAGGCGGCAATGGCGGCTTCGGCAACGCACATTTCAAATCCTCCACCAACCGCGCGCCGCGCAACGCCAATCCCGGGCAGGAGGGCGAGGAGCGCTGGATCTGGCTGCGGCTGAAGCTGATCGCCGATGCCGGCCTTGTCGGCCTGCCCAACGCCGGAAAATCGACCTTCCTCTCCGTCGTCAGCGCGGCCAAGCCGAAGATCGCCGATTATCCCTTCACCACCCTGCATCCGCAACTTGGCGTGGTGAATTCCGATGGCCGCGAGTTCGTGCTGGCGGATATTCCGGGCCTGATCGAAGGCGCGCATGAAGGCGCAGGCCTCGGCGATAGATTCCTGGGCCATGTCGAGCGCTGCCGTGTGCTGCTGCATCTGGTCGATGCGACCTGCGAGCATGCAGGCAAAGCCTACAAGACGGTCCGCACCGAGCTCGACGCCTATGCGGGGCATCTCGCCGAGAAGATCGAGATTGTCGCGCTGAACAAGATCGACGCGGTGACGCCGGACGAACTGAAGAAGCAAAGAGACCGCCTCAAGCGCGCCGCGAAGAAAACCCCGCTGCTGATGTCGGGCGTCACCGGCGACGGCGTCAGGGAAGCGCTGCGGGCGCTGGTCGAGGTGATCGGTGAGGCCCCGGTCTCGGCCAAGGCCAAGGGCAGCCCGGCGGACCCGTGGTCGCCGGCGACGCCGCAGGGCTGACGCCAAACCGGCTTCAAGGCTGACTTGCGCGTGTCACTTTCGGCTGCAAGACTTCGGCACTTCCAAAAAATGCCAGGAGGAAATCATGATCGGTTACGTAACGGTTGGTACCAACGATCTCAAGAAATCCGGCGAATTCTACGACAAGATTTGCGGCGAATTGGGTATGGGACGCTTCATGACCATGGATCGGCTGATCGCCTGGGGCGGTCCGGGCGGCGGCGCGGGTTTCGGCGTGGCGCTACCCTATGACGGCAAGCCGATGACGGTCGGCAACGGCGTGATGGCGGCGTTCGGCGCCAAGGACAAGGCCCAGGTCGACCGCGTCTACAAGCTCGCTTTGTCGCTCGGCGGCACCTGCGAAGGCCCTCCCGGTCAGCGCAGCGAAAACTTCTATGCCGCCTATTTCCGCGATCCCGAAGGCAACAAGCTCAACGCCTTCGTGATGGGCTGACCCGACGGCCCTTTCACGCTGCCGCGCCACTTCCAAATCATGGAGGTGGCGCGTATTGCTTCCCATCCAATCCGCTCCATTCGACCGAAACCATGGCCCGCCCGAGCTTAAAAAACTTCCGCCGCATCGTCGTCAAGGTCGGCTCGTCGCTGCTGATCGACTCCGCTGCGGGCGAGGTCCGGGCATCGTGGCTGTCGGCGCTTGCCGCCGATATCGCAAAGCTGCACGGCGAAGGCCGCGATGTTCTCGTGGTCTCGTCGGGCTCGATTGCGCTCGGGCGCAGTCGCCTGAAATTGCCGCGCGGTCCGCTGAAGCTCGAAGAGAGTCAGGGCGCCGCCGCCGTGGGGCAAATCGCGCTGGCCCGGATCTGGTCCGAGGTGCTCGGCAATCACGGCATCGGCGCCGGACAGATCCTGGTGACGCTGCAGGATACCGAGGAGCGCCGCCGCTATCTCAACGCCCGCTCGACAATTGCAAAACTGCTGGAGTGGCGCGCGGTACCGGTCATCAACGAGAACGACACCGTCGCCACCAATGAGATCCGCTACGGTGACAATGATCGCCTCGCCGCGCGCGTTGCCACCATGGCGAGCGCCGATCTGCTGATCCTGCTCTCGGATATCGACGGTCTCTATGACGCGCCGCCCGGCGCCAACCCGAATGCAAAACTGATTCCGATCGTGGAATCCGTCACCTCTGAAATCGAGGCGATGGCGGGCGCGGCTGAGTCCGAGCTGTCGCGCGGCGGCATGTACACCAAGATCGAGGCGGCGAAGATCGCGACCACGTCAGGCACCCACATGCTGATTGCCTCCGGCAAGATCGAGCATCCGCTTGCTGCGATCGCCGATGGCGGGCGCTGCACCTGGTTCCTGACACCCGCAAACCCCGTGACCGCGCGAAAACGGTGGATCGCGGGCTCGCTGGAGCCAAAGGGCACGCTGACCATCGACGCCGGCGCGGTCAACGCGCTGCGCGCCGGCAAGAGCCTGCTGCCGGCCGGCGTGATCCGGATCGAGGGCCAGTTCGCCCGCGGCGACGCCGTGGTGGTGCGCGGCCCCGACACCCATGAAATCGGCCGCGGCCTCGTCGCCTATGACGCCGAGGACGCCGAAAAGATCAAAGGCCGTTCCTCGCCGGACGTGATGGCGATTCTGGGCATCAGCGGGCGCGCCGAGATGATCCACCGCGACGACCTGGTGGTGGGCCCGGCCGGGGCTATTTCTGCAAAATAGGCCATTGGCCGAGCCGCCATGGCCCGTCCCGACCGCCTGCCATGCCGGTTCCGCACCTCGCAAAAGGTGGATTTCCGTGCTAGGACATGGCCTTAACCGGGACTAAACGACATGAGCGCGCCGCTGAAGGCGATCGACGGTAACGCCGATTTGCCTCACTTGATGACCGAACTCGCAAGCCGCGCCCGCGCCGCTGCGCGGGTATTGGCGCTCGCCTCGCCGGAGCAGAAGAATCGCGCACTGGACGCGATCGAGCGCGTGATCCGCGCCAACGCGCCGGCGATTCTCGCGGCCAATGCAGAGGATGTCGCGGAAGTGCGCGCGGGCGGCGCGACGTCGGCCTTCATCGATCGCCTGACGCTGACGCCGGCGCGGGTCGCGGCGATGGCCGATGGCGTCGCCACCGTGCGCGAGATCGCCGATCCGATCGGCGCCGTCACCGAGCGCTGGAAGCGGCCGAACGGCATGATCATCGAACGGGTGCGCGTGCCGCTTGGCGTGATCGCCGTGATTTTCGAAAGCCGCCCCAATGTCGCGGCCGACGCCGGCGTGCTGTGCCTGAAATCCGGCAATGCCGTGATCCTGCGCGGCGGCTCCGACAGTTTCCGCTCCTGCCGCGCGATCCATGATTGCCTGGTGCAGGGTCTTCGCGAGGCCGGCCTGCCCGAGGCGGCGATCACGCTGGTGCCGACGCGTGACCGCGCGGCGGTCGGGCTACTCCTGACCGGACTGAACGGCGGCGTCGATGTGATCGTGCCGCGCGGGGGAAAAAGCCTCGTCGCGCGCGTCGAGGCCGAGGCGCGCGTGCCGGTGTTCGCGCATCTCGAAGGTGTCAACCACGTCTATGTCGATCATTCCGCCAATCTCGAAATGGCGAAGTCGATCGTGCTGAACGCCAAGATGCGCCGCCCCGGCGTCTGCGGCGCCGCTGAAACCCTGCTGGTCGATCGCGCCGGCGCGTCCAACAGCCTGAAGCCGCTGGTCGAGATGCTGATCGATGCCGGCTGCGAGGTGCGTGGCGACGATTCGGTGCAGAGCGTCGATAGCAGGGTAAAACCCGCTTCCGACGAGGACTGGGACACCGAATATGAGGACGCGATTATCGCAGCCCGGGTGGTCGACGGCGTCGATGAGGCCATCGCGCATATCCACAATCACGGCTCGCGTCACACCGATGCGATCGTGACCGAAGACGCAGGCACCGCACAAAGATTCCTCAACGAGGTCGATTCGGCGATCGTGCTGCACAATGCATCGACGCAGTTCGCCGATGGCGGCGAATTCGGTTTTGGCGCGGAGATCGGCATCGCCACCGGTAAATTCCACGCCCGCGGCCCGATTGGCGCCGAGCAGCTGACCAGCTTCAAATACCGTATTCACGGCACCGGGCAGACGCGGCCGTGAACGGCCATAGCGTTTTCAAGCGAAGCATGCCCTTGGACTTGATCCGAGGGTGGGGACCGGTTCGCGTGAACAAAACGCGTCAAAAAAACAAAGTCCGGCGCTTGCGGTGAACCATTTGAAGCCAACTCCGGTGGCGTCGCAATCCGTCGCTCAAACCATACCGTTCTACGCCAACGGCATGCGCATTGGCCTGCTCGGCGGCTCGTTCAATCCGCCGCACGCCGCGCACCGCGCCATCAGCCTGTTTGCGATCAAGCGATTGAAACTCGATCGCGTCTGGTGGCTGGTGACGCCGGGCAATCCGCTCAAGGAGAATGGCGCCTTGCGCGATCTCGACGAGCGCGTCGAGGTCGCCCGCAAGATGGCCAACGATCCGCGTATCGATGTCAGCTGTCTCGAATCCGTCATTGGGACGCGGTACACTGTCGACACCATCACCTATCTGCGCCGGCGCGCTTCCGGCCTGCGCTTTGTCTGGATCATGGGCGCCGACAATCTCGCGCAATTTCATCGCTGGCAGAATTGGCGGCGCATCGCGGCCGAGGTGCCGATTGCCGTGATCGACCGCCCGCCGCAAAGTTTTCGTGCGCTCGCAGCACCCGCCGCCCAGGCCTTGGCGCGCTGTCGCCTGCCTGAGAATCAGGCGGCCCGGCTGGCGGATCAGCAGGCGCCTGCCTGGGTTTTTCTCACCGGCATGAAGCTGAACCTGTCGTCGACGACCCTTCGGAACCCGGACGGGAGCTGGAGGACGAAGTGAGGATGGGGCTAACTGGAATGTTGAAACCATTAACCCCACATGCGTAATATAGCCTGCGGACGTCAGGATTCGGCGTTCGCGATACAGTGAAAGGAATGGTCCCTGGCCACATCTGTATTGTCATTGTCCAAGTCTGTTTTACCCAAGGTTCCCAAGACTGCGCGTAAAACATCGACCGAAGCTGCGGCCTTGAAGGCGCAACCCGACGCCGACAAGACGCTGAACATGATCCTCTCCCGCCTCGACGACATGAAGGCGGAAGAAACGGTCACCATCGACCTTCGCGGCAAATCCGCCTTTTCCGACTACATGATCGTCACCACGGGCCGGGCCAACCGGCACGTCGGCGCGATCGCGGAAAACGTCACGAAAGCCCTGAAGGAAACCGGCATCAAAGGCATCCACGTCGAGGGCTTGCCCAATTGCGACTGGGTGCTGATCGATTCCGGCGATGTGATCGTGCACGTATTCAGACCCGAGGTGCGTGAGTTCTACAATCTCGAGCGATTGTGGACGCAGAACCCGGCAGTCGCGGCGGTCTGAGTTTACGGAGCCGATGCGAATCGGCAGGAGCGCATGGTAACGTGCGTTAATGCGCGTTGTCGTGATTGCTATTGGCCGATTGAAGCAAGGCCCGGAGCGGGAACTGGCGGAGCGCTACCGCGAGCGCTTCGACGATATCGGCCGCAAGCTCGGCTTTCGCGGCCTCGAGATTCATGAGATTGCGGAAAGCCGCGCGCGTGATGCGGCCAGCCGCATCACTGAAGAGGCCGCCGCGATCTCGGCGCTGATACCGGCGAAATACGTACTGGTGGCGCTCGACGAGCGCGGCCAGAACCTCGATAGCGCCACGTTTGCCCGCCATCTCGGCCGCTGGCGCGACGAGGGAAGCGCCAGCACTATTTTCATAATCGGCGGCGCCGACGGACTTTCGCCCGATTTGCAGCGCAGGGCTAAACTGCGCATCGCGTTCGGCACGGCGACCTGGCCGCATCAAATGGTCCGCGTCATGCTTCTGGAACAGATTTACCGGGCCGCGACCATTCTGGCCGGCCACCCCTATCACCGCGCCTGAGCCCGGTGACGTGAACACAGAGAGCGCCAATTGAGCCGGATGCAGCCAACGCGGGACATTTTGTCTTACCCCAGCACCGCCAGCCGCGATCGGCATCCGGTGTCCCCTGTCCCGTTTTCCGTCGTTTTGCTGTCCGCGAGCTTTGCCGGCCTGTCGCTTGCGCCGGCGGCGGCGCAGGTAACGGCGCCCTCGCAACAAACATCCGCACAGCAAGCGGCGACCGCTTCGCCCGACGCCATCAAGCAGCGCGAGCAGGAACTCGAAGCCGCCCGCCTGCAGCAAAAAAACGCCGCCGAGCTGCAACAGAAATTAAAGGCCGATATCGCCGCGATCGGACAGGACCGCAGCAAGCTCAATCAGCAGCTGATCGACATCGCAGCCCAGGTGCGCAGCGTCGAGACGAGGATCGGCGACGCCGAAGCGCGGCTGCGCCCGCTCGACAGCCGTGAGCAGCAGATCCGCTCCTCCCTCGATTCGCGGCGCGCCGAGATCGTCGAGGTCCTGGCGGCGCTACAACGCGCCGGACGGCGCACGCCGCCGGCGCTGCTGGTGCGGCCGGAAGACGCGCTGCAATCGCTACGCACCGCGATGCTGCTCGGATCGGTGGTTCCGGAGTTGCGCGGACGCGCGGAAAAACTGGCCGGCGACCTCGGCGAACTGGTCGCGCTTCGCAAAACCATCGCGACCGAGCGCGATGCGATGGCGCAGGACCGCGACAGGCTGAAGGACGACCAGATCAGGCTGGCCGCGCTGGTCGACGAACGGCAACGCAAGCAGAGCGCGATCGAGAAGGACATGGAGGCGGAAGGCGCCCGCGCCATCACCCTGTCCAAACAGGTCGACAGCCTGCAAGGCCTGATCGCCAAGCTGGAGCAGGACCTCAAGAGCGCCGCAAAAGCGGCCGCCACCGCCAGCCTGCAGGGGGCGCCGGCCAGCCTCAATGGCAAGCCGAATCTGGGGGCGCTGAAAGACCCCGCCCGGCTCAGCCCGGCCATTGCCTTTGCGTCGGCCAAGGGGCTATTCGCATTCCCGGTTAATGGCACCAAGATTCGCGATTTTGGCGGTTCCGACGGTGCGGGCGGGGTAGAAAAAGGCATTTCTTTGGCCAGCCGGGCCGGTGCCCAGGTCACAACCCCGTGTGACGGATGGGTTGTTTACGCCGGACCCTTCCGCAGCTACGGACAACTCTTGATCCTCAATGCCGGGGGCGGGTATCATGTCCTGATCGCCGGGATGGAGCGTATTTCGGTAAACATCGGCCAGTTTGTACTTACGGGGGAGCCGGTCGCGACCATGGGGTCGACGTCCCAGGTCGCATCGATTCTCGCAACCAATGCGAGCCAGCCCGTGCTCTATGTCGAGTTCCGTAAGGACGGCACTCCAATCGATCCAGGTCCATGGTGGGCCGCAAATGAAGGCGAAAAGGTTCGCGGATGATGCGCAAGACTTCTGTAATTCTCCTGAGCGCCGCCACCGGCGCAGCACTGACGCTGTTCGTGACCCAGCCGCGCGCGGTGTTCATGGGATCGAGCGCGCGTGCCGCGACGTCCGACACCTATCGCCAGCTCAATCTGTTCGGCGACGTGTTCGAGCGGGTGCGCAGCGACTATGTCGAGAAGCCCGACGACTCCAAGCTGGTCGAGTCCGCGATCTCCGGCATGCTGGCCGGCCTCGATCCGCATTCCAGCTACATGGACGCCAAGAGTTTCCGCGACATGCAGGTGCAGACCCGCGGTGAATTCGGTGGGCTCGGCATCGAGGTCACGATGGAAGACGGCCTGATCAAGGTGGTCTCGCCGATCGACGATACGCCGGCTTCCAAGGCCGGCATCATGGCCAACGACATCATCACCAATCTCGACGACGAAGCCGTGCAGGGCCTCACCCTCAACCAAGCCGTCGAGAAAATGCGTGGACCGGTCAACACCAAGATCCGCCTCAAGATCATCCGCAAGGGCCAGGACAATCCGATCGACGTCACGCTGGTCCGCGACAATATCCGCGTCCGTTCGGTGCGCGCCCGCGTCGAAGGCGACGATATCGCCTATATCCGCATCACCACCTTCAACGAGCAGACCACCGAAGGCCTGAAGCGGGAAGTCAGCAACCTGCAGAATCAGATCGGCGACAAGCTGAAGGGCTACATCATCGACCTGCGCAATAATCCCGGCGGCCTGCTCGAGGAGGCGGTCACCGTGTCAGACGCATTCCTGGAGCGCGGCGAGATTGTCTCGACCCGCGGCCGCAACGCCGAGGAAACCCAGCGCCGCGCCGCCCATCCGGGCGACCTGACCAAGGGCAAGCCGGTGATCGTCCTGATCAATGGCGGCTCGGCATCGGCGTCGGAAATCGTCGCCGGCGCATTGCAGGACCACAAGCGCGCGACGCTGGTCGGCACGCGCTCGTTCGGCAAGGGCTCGGTGCAGACCATCATTCCGCTCGGAAGCGGCAACGGCGCGCTGCGTCTCACCACCGCGCGCTATTACACGCCGTCGGGCAAATCGATTCAGGCCAAGGGCATCGTGCCCGATATCGAGGTACTGCAGGACGTGCCGGATGAGTTGAAGTCGCGCACCGACACCAAGGGCGAAGCCTCGCTGCGCGGCCATCTGAAGAACGACGGCGATGAAAAAACCGGTTCGCAATCCTACGTGCCGCCGGACGCCAAGGACGACAAGGCCCTGAAGACGGCCGACGACCTGCTTCATGGCATCAAGTCCACTGCCGTGACGCCGGCGCCGGCGACGGGCGACAAGGCCGCGATCGAGAAACCTGCCAACAAGGCGGCGAACTGATCCACCCGACTCTGGGTTTTTGCGAAAAGGGCGGCCTTCGGGCCGCCCTTTTTGTTGCCGGTTCCAACCGCCCGCGGGAGGCTCCCGCGGGCTTTTGCGCGTGCAAAGGGGCTCGAATCCACCCCGTCGTGGTATCGTCGGCACAGTTGATTCGGGGAGGTTCATGGCAGAGACGGCCGACGAACTGAGCGCGCCACTCGGACAGAAAGCGGCGGGCAAGAAGCGCCGGTTCCGGCTGCCGTTCACGGCCATGCAGGCGCTGGCCGTGTTGCTTGGCCTGTTTTTGGTCGCCTTTGCCGGTATCGCCCTTTTCACCGACAATCCGCTCGGCGGCGAGCCGGTCGCTCACATCGCCTTGCGCAAGGCGCCGGCCGACGAAAAGCCGGCCGTGGCGGCGGCCGGTCATGGCGAGCCGACGGCGAAAGCCGCGCCCAAACAGGCACCGTCGGGCGAGAACAAGACCGTGACCATCATCGACGGCTCCAGCGGCAAGCGCCAGGACGTCGTGATCGGCGGTGAAGCCGCCGACAAGGCCGAGGCGGACGCCGCGCCCGGGATGATGGCAGGCGTCGATGCGCGCCTGCTGGAGAAGTCGCGCTACGGCATGATCCCTGTCGTCGCCGACGGGCTAAAACCGTTCACGGTCTATGCGGCCGATGCCGACCGCACCAAGGCGGCCAAGATGCCGGTGGTTGCCATTGTCGTAGGCGGCCTTGGTGTGGGTGCCGCCAAGACCACCGACGCCATCATGAAGCTGCCGCCGGCGGTGACGCTGGCATTTACGCCTTATGGATCGGATCCGACCAAGCTCGCCGAACGGGCCCGGGCGCAGCGCCACGAGATCCTGCTGCAGATCCCGATGGAGCCGTTCGATTATCCCGATAACGATCCAGGTCCCCAGACCCTGCTCACGACGCTGGCCGCGGAGCAAAATCTCGACCGGCTGTACTGGCACCTCAGCCGGTTCCAGGGGTATGCCGGGATTGCCAATTTCATGGGTGCGCGGTTCGTTGCCACCGAAGCGGTGATGCAGCCGGTCATCCGAGAGGCGGCCAAACGTGGCCTCGGCTACCTCGATGACGGCGCCACGCCGCGCAGCGTCGCCCCCTCATTGGCGGCGGGCCAGGCCATGCCCTTCGCCAGGGCCGATCTGGCCATCGATGCGGTGCCGACATCGGCGGAAATCGACCGGACGCTGATCAAGCTTGAAACGCTGGCCAGGGAACGCGGGGTAGCCGTCGGCGTGGCTTCGGCGTTGCCGGTCTCGATCGAGCGGATTGGCGCCTGGATCAAGACCCTCGATAGCCGCGGCATCATGCTTGTGCCATTGACAACGGCGATGTTGAAATCAAAATCAGGCTAAAGATCAATCTGATGGCGCGACTTCGGACCCGCCGGGTCTCAAGGGTCAGCCCCTCTGAGTATGCGAGGTTTTGACGGCATGGCGCGCTACGAAGACCTGCCCTACCGAACATGCGTCGGCATGATGCTGATCAACGCAGCGGGGCTGGTCTTCATCGGTCGCCGTGCCGGCGGCATCGAACATGTCGATGAAACCCACGTCTGGCAGATGCCGCAGGGCGGCGTCGACCCCGGCGAGGACACCTGGGCGGCGGCCAAGCGCGAGCTCTACGAAGAAACCAGCGTCCGCTCGGTGGAGAAGCTCGGCGAAGTCGCCGACTGGCTGATCTACGACATCCCGCGCACCGTCGCCGGCCGCACCTGGAAGGGCCGCTATCGCGGCCAGCGCCAGAAATGGTTCGCGGTTCGCTTCACCGGCGCCGATAGCGAGATCAACGTCGCCAGCCCCGGCGGCGGCCACAAGGCTGAATTCGTGAACTGGCGCTGGGAGCCGATGAAGAACCTTCCGAATCTGATCGTGCCTTTCAAGCGGCCGGTCTATGAGCGCGTGGTGAAGGAATTTTCCAGCCTCGCGGGCAGCTGATGCTTGCTGTCTTTGACGCGTCTTCGACCGCAGATAAGTCTACGCAATCTGCGTAAACTTGATTGCTGCGCGAACCGGTGTCCACCTCGATCGAAAACGCCATGCCCGAAGCCAAGCCCTATCGCCCCAATGTGGGGATCGCCTTGTTCAACGCGTCCGGCCAGGTGCTGATCGGCCGACGGTTCCAGGACGATGGACCGGAAATCATTCTCCCCGGCCTCGAATGGCAGATGCCGCAGGGCGGCATCGACGCCGGTGAGGATCCGCGCGAGGCGGTCATGCGCGAACTCTGGGAAGAGACCGGCGCTGATAGCGCCGACCATCTCGGCGAAACCGACTGGATGACCTACGAGTTTCCGCCCTACGACGGGCCATCGTCGCATCGTCTCGCCAAATTCCGCGGCCAGCGCCAAAAGTGGTTCGCGCTGCGCTTCACCGGCCGCGACGACGAAATCGATCCGCTGACGCCGCGCAACGGACAGCCCGCGGAATTCGACTGCTGGCGCTGGGAGCGTCTCGATCGCGTCGCCGACCTCGTGGTTCCATTCCGCCGCGAAGTGTACCGGACGGTGGCGGAGCGCTTCGCGAAATTCGCGCTTTAATTCGGCCCGACCGCGAACGGCCCGATCGCGATGACATGGCAATCGCTGTCGTGCTTGACGCAGTTGCCGAGCGCCTCATTGACCGCGTTCTGTTCGGTCGCCGCCTTGAGCGCCAGTCCGGGACGCCCCGAGGCGCCGACGGCGACCGCGTTCCAGCCGGATGACGCATCCGCCAGTTTGCGCGCCACGTCATCCTTCGCATCCACGGCAATGGAAGGATTTCGTTCCGGCCGAAAGAAGCCGATGGCCTTCAAGGTGGTCGGCACCGGAACGACGAAGACGTCATCGGCAGCCACGACCATGCAGGCAATGCCGACGACTGCGCCGCATGTTTCCAGAATTCGGCGCGCCGATTCCTCGACGCTTTCCGCGTTCGAATTGAAGAAGTAAGCCCCACCAGGTCCAATCGCGATCGTCTTGCTCTTTCGGGCCGACGGATAGACGCTCTCAAGCCTGGCCTTTCCGGGGTCACGCACAATCGGCACATCCTTGGTCACGAACGGCTTCTCGGTAGACGGGTCGTGCCTGATCCAGGGCATCGGCGGCAGCGGCGGGCGGGGATGCGGGTAGACCATCGCGTTGCCGACTGCGTAAAGTTTGCATTTTCGCAACGGCTGACTGTTGTCGGCGCGCTTCTGACATTGCTCGAGCGCGGCATTTTTGGCCGCTTCATCATTCGGCTGGCCGGCGACGAACACGCTGACGCCGTTGGTGTTCAGAGCGAACGCCTTGTAATCCGCCGCCGGCACATATTCGTTGGTCAAAACAACCCGGGTGCGATCAGAAACGAACGGTACGGTCTCCGCAGCAAACTTCTCGCCGGATGGAATCGGTGGTGGCGAAGGTGGTGGAGGTGGCGGCACCGGTGCGGCCATGGTTGGTGCCGGGGCAGGCGCCGGAGCGACCGACGCCGAAGGTGCGGGGCCCGCGTCCTTGCTGCTCGAAGACGCCACCTTGGTCGCAGAGGTTTCCAGCTTGGTGAAATACAGGAAGCCGCCGACGCCGATCGCGGTCAGGCAGACCAGCGTGACCGCGACCGGCCACATCCAGTTCGGCGCCATCGTGGCCCCAGCCTTGACGGGCTTCTTTACCTGCGGCGTCGCATAGGTACCGTCCTCGCGTCGCATCGCCACCATATAGGCATGCACCGGCGTCGGGATGTTCTTCACTTCCTGCGCGCCGATATCGGCGAACTGCACCGACAATTTGTTGGCGACCTGCTCATGCACCGCGCGCGAGACGCAGATGCCACCGACCTCGGCCAGCCCTTCGAGGCGCGCCGCGATGTTGACGCCATCGCCGAGCAAATCGCCGTCGCGCTCGACCACGTCGCCGATCGTGATGCCGATGCGGAAACTCATCTGGCGGCTCGGCGGATAGGCCATATTCCGGGTGCGCAGGCTTTCCTGGATGTCGATCGCGCAGCGCACGGCTTCGACTGCGCTCGGAAATTCGGCGAGCACGGCATCGCCCGCGGTGTTGAAAATTCGGCCGCCGCCCTTGGCGATGAAATCGTCGGTCACCAGCCGATAGGAGGCGAGCCGCCGCAGCGTTTCCTCTTCGTCCTCGGCAACCAGTCGGCTGTATCCGGCAATATCGGCCGCAAAAATCGCCGCGATCTTGCGTTTCATGAAAGCGAGCCCCGGACCCCAATCTGCAGGCGCAGAATGCCGCTAGAAGTTCCCGAGCGCAACCATAGCGTTATCAAGCGAAGCGGCTAGCGGTTCGAGAACAGGCCTCCCAACAAAATTCAGCGCCCGTCACCGTGTGACGAGCGCTGAATTTATTCAGGTTTTTGTCGAGCCCCGGCGCGGTGCACCGGGGCTTAGTGCATAGCCGTGGTGTTGAGTTCTTGCTGGATGCCCTTGAAGTGATCGAGCCGCTCGATCGCACGGTCGAGTTCGGAGCCTTCCTTCTCGGCGAGCTTGGCTTCCATCTCCGCGATCGACTCGGCGAATTGCGCCCGGTCGAGTTCTTCGATCGAGGTGGCGACATCGGTGAGCACGGTCATGCCCTTTTCCGACACTTCAGCAAGGCCGCCGAGCACAATGATCTTCTGACGCGTGCCGCCGCTGTTGATGTTCAGGATGCCAGGGCGGACCGCGGCGACCACCGGTGCATGTCCGGCCAGCACGCCGAAATCGCCTTCCAGGCCGGGGACGTCAACCTGATCGACCTCGCCGGAGAAGGCGAGCTTTTCGGGGGAGACGAGATCGAAGTGGAAGGTGGCCATGGTCTTTCCGTTCTCTCCGCTGTCACCCGCGGGCTTGGCCCGCGGGTCCATCAGCAAAAACTTTGTAGCGATGGATTGCCGGGTCAAGCCCGGCAATGACACATCAAAAGCTTAGGCGGCTTCGGCAGCCAGCTTCTTGCCCTTCTCGACGGCTTCTTCGATGGTGCCGACCATGTAGAACGCCGCTTCCGGCAGGTGATCGTACTTGCCTTCGCAGATGGCGCGGAAGCCCTTGATGGTATCGGCGAGGTCGACGAACTTGCCCGGCGATCCCGTGAAGACTTCGGCCACATGGAACGGCTGCGACAGGAAGCGCTCGATCTTGCGCGCGCGTGCCACCGCGATCTTGTCCTCTTCCGACAACTCGTCCATGCCGAGAATGGCGATGATGTCCTGCAGCGACTTGTACTTCTGCAGCACCTGCTGAACCATGCGCGCAGTGTTGTAGTGATCTTCGCCGACGACGAGCGGCGACAGCATGCGCGAAGTCGAGTCGAGCGGATCCACCGCCGGATAGATGCCTTTTTCCGAGATCGCGCGGTTCAACACCGTGGTCGCGTCCAAATGCGCGAACGATGTCGCGGGCGCCGGGTCGGTCAAGTCGTCGGCCGGCACGTAGATCGCCTGCACCGAAGTGATCGAGCCCTTGTGCGTCGTGGTGATGCGTTCCTGCAGCGCGCCCATGTCGGTGGCGAGCGTCGGCTGATAACCCACGGCCGAAGGAATACGGCCGAGCAGCGCCGACACTTCGGAGCCTGCCTGCGTGAAGCGGAAGATGTTGTCGACGAAGAACAGCACGTCCTGGCCCTGATCGCGGAAGTGCTCGGCGACGGTCAAACCGGTGAGGCCGACGCGGGCGCGGGCGCCGGGCGGTTCGTTCATCTGGCCGAACACGAGAGCGCATTTCGATTTGACGTTCGGATCGGGATGGTGCGGGTCGGCGTTGACCTTCGATTCGATGAACTCGTGATAGAGGTCGTTGCCTTCCCGGGTACGCTCGCCGACGCCGGCGAACACCGAGTAGCCGCCATGGGCCTTGGCGACGTTGTTGATCAGTTCCTGAATCAGCACGGTCTTGCCGACGCCGGCGCCGCCGAACAGGCCGATCTTGCCGCCCTTGGCGTAAGGCGCCAGCAGGTCGACGACCTTGATGCCGGTGACGAGAATTTCAGCTTCGGTGGACTGGTCGGTATAGGTCGGCGCTTCCTGATGGATCGCGCGCATGCCTTCCGAAGCCACCGGGCCGGCTTCGTCGATCGGCTCGCCGATGACGTTGATGATGCGGCCGAGCGTGCCGGCGCCGACCGGCACCATGATCGGGTTGCCGGTGTCGGTGACTTCCTGACCGCGGACCAGGCCCTCGGTGGTGTCCATCGCGATGGTGCGCACCGTGGATTCGCCGAGATGCTGCGCCACTTCGAGCACCAGACGGTTGCCGCCGTTCTTGGTCTCGATCGCGTTCAGAATGGCGGGCAGATATCCCTCGAACTGCACGTCGACGACGGCGCCGATGACCTGCGTGATGCGTCCGGTCTGGTTGGCGGGTGTGGCCATAAACTCTCTCCTTCGAATTCGTATCTAGACAACCGTCAGTTTGATCGTGCCTGTCGCCGTTACATCGCCTCGGCGCCGGAGATGATTTCAATCAGCTCCTTGGTGATCATGGCCTGACGGGTTCGGTTGTAAATCAGGGTCTGCTTGCGGATCATGTCGCCGGCGTTGCGGGTGGCGTTGTCCATCGCGCTCATCTGCGCGCCGTAGAACGAGGCGTTGTTTTCCAGCAGCGCACGGAACACCTGCACCGCGAGATTGCGCGGCAGCAGGCGCGTCAGAATCTCGTCTTCCTCCGGCTCGTATTCGTAGGAGGTCGCGGGACCTGCATTGGCGGCGGGCGCCTCCACCACCAGCGGAATGATCTGCTGGGCGGTCGGCACCTGCGCAATGACGGATTTAAAGCGCGAATAGAACAGGGTGCAGACGTCGAATTCGCCGGCCTCGAACCGCACGATGATTTTCCTAGCAATGTCCTCGGCGTTGACGAAGCCGAGCTGGCGTACCGAGCGCAGATCGACATGTTCCACGATCTGCTTGTCGAACAGGCGGCGCAGCTGCTCGTAGCCCTTGCGGCCGACGCAGAAGAACTTGACCTCTTTGCCCTGGTTGATCAGCGACAGCGCGCGCTCGCGGGCGAGGCGCACGATCGACGAGTTGAAAGCACCCGACAGGCCGCGCTCGCCGGTGCAGACCAGCAACAGATGCACCTGATCCTTGCCGGTGCCGGCCAGCAGCGCCGGTGCGCTGGGCGATCCCGCGGCAGCGGTCGCGATGTTGGAAATCACCGAGTCCATTTTTTCGGCATAGGGCCGCGCGGCTTCGGCGGCGGTCTGCGCACGACGCAGCTTGGACGCAGCAACCATCTGCATGGCCTTGGTGATCTTTTGCGTCGCCTTGGTGGAGGCGATGCGGACCCGCATGTCTTTCAGTGAAGCCATTCTTAGTTCACCCTGGCGACCTGTTTTTCAACCCGGTCGCGAACCCCTCGTTCGTCATGCCCGGCCTTGTGCCGGGCATCCACGTCTTAATTCTTGCCACGCGCGAAGACGCGAATGGCGCAGGAACTCGTTTCACGAGTTCCGTCCTTGTATCTAATTTGCGCAAGTCGGGTAAACCCGACTTGCGGTGTCAAGCCCGGCCATGACGGCGTTACGCAAACGCCTTGGCGTGACCTTCAACGACGTTTTTCAGCTTCCCGGCGAGATCGTCGGAGAGATCGCGACTGTCACGAATGCCGTTGAGGATCTCGACGTGCTTGCCGCGCAAAAGCGACAGCAGACCGTCTTCGAAAGCGCGCACCTTGTTGAGCGGGAGCGCGTCGAGATAGCCGTTGGTACCGGCCCAGATCACGCAGACCTGCTCTTCCATCTTCAGCGGCGAGAACTGCGGCTGCTTCAGGAGTTCGGTCAAACGAGAGCCGCGATTGAGCAGGCGCTGCGTCGAGGCGTCGAGGTCGCTTCCGAACTGCGCGAACGCCGCCATTTCGCGGTATTGCGCGAGCTCGCCCTTGATCTTGCCGGCGACCTTTTTCATCGCCTTGGTCTGCGCCGAGGAACCGACGCGCGACACCGAAAGACCGACGTTCACCGCGGGACGGATGCCCTGGAAGAACAGGTCGGTTTCCAGGAATATCTGGCCGTCTGTAATCGAGATCACGTTGGTCGGAATGTAGGCCGACACGTCGTTGGCCTGGGTTTCGATTACCGGCAGCGCGGTCAGCGATCCCGATCCCTGGTCCTTGTTGAGCTTCGCGGCGCGCTCGAGCAGGCGCGAATGCAGGTAGAACACGTCGCCCGGATAGGCTTCGCGGCCCGGCGGACGGCGCAGCAGCAGCGACATCTGGCGATAGGCGACGGCCTGCTTGGACAGATCGTCATAGATGATGACGGCGTGCATGCCGTTGTCGCGGAAATACTCGCCCATGGTGCAGCCGGTGAACGGCGCGATGTACTGCATCGGCGCCGGATCGGAAGCGGTCGCTGCGACGATGACCGAATATTCCAGCGCGCCCTGCTCTTCCAGCACCTTGACGAACTGGGCGACGGTCGAACGCTTCTGGCCGATCGCGACATAGACGCAATACAGCTTGATGTTCTCATCCGGCTGCGCGTTAAGCGGCTTCTGATTCAGAATGGTGTCGAGCGCGATCGCGGTCTTGCCGGTCTGGCGATCGCCGATGATCAGCTCGCGCTGACCGCGGCCGATCGGGATCAGCGCGTCGATGGCCTTGAGGCCGGTCGCCATCGGCTCGTTGACCGATTTGCGCGGAATGATGCCGGGCGCCTTGACGTCGACCCGCATGCGCTTGTCGGCCTGGATCGGACCCTTGCCGTCGATGGGATTCCCGAGCGCGTCAACGACGCGGCCGAGCAGGCCCTTGCCGACCGGCGTATCGACGATGGCGCGGGTGCGCTTGACGGTCTGGCCCTCCTTGATCTCGCGGTCGGCGCCGAAGATCACGATACCGACGTTGTCGGTTTCGAGGTTCAGCGCCATGCCGCGGGTGCCGTTCTCGAACTCGACCATTTCACCTGCCTGGACGTTGTCGAGGCCGTAGACGCGGGCAATGCCGTCGCCGACGGACAACACCTGTCCGACTTCGGTAACTTCAGCCTCCTGGCCGAAATTCTTGATCTGGTCCTTGAGGATCGCGGAAATTTCCGCGGCGCGGATGTCCATCAGCCTGCCTCTTTCATCGCGTGCTTGATCGAATTGAGTTTGGTGCGAAGCGAACTATCCACCATGCGGCTGCCGAGCTTGACCACAAGGCCGCCGATAATGGAGGGATCGATTTTCACGTTGAGCGCGACGTCCTTGCCCGTCACCGTTTTCAGTGCGGTCTTGAGGGCGTCGAGATTCTTGTCGCTGAGCGCTTCGGCGACGGTCACGTCGGCGGTCGCCTCGCCCTTGAACTTCGCCACCAGTGCGCGGAAGGCGCGGATCACGTCGGTGACGGCGAACAGGCGCCGATTGGCGGTGAGAACTTTCAGGAATTTTGCGGAAGTGCCGGTGATTTCGGCCTTCTCGAGCACGGCGGTGATCGCCTTCGACTGCGAATCCGCCGAAAAAACCGGGCTGCGAACCAGCCGCTTCAAATCGGCGCTGTCGGCCAGCATCGCCTCGAATCGATCGAGATCGGCCCTTACTGCGTCGACGGACTTCTCGTCACGCGCCAACTCGAACAAGGCCGTTGCGTAACGACCTGACACTCCCGAAACCGACGGATCTTCAGCAGCCACTGACGCGCTCTTTTTTTGCTGTCAAACTCGCAAGGGAAAAACCGTCGCCACGAAGCGGCGCCTAGCGATCCAAGCCCTTGGAATTCAAGCGGGACTTCGATTTTCGACCGGCACAGACGTACCGGGATCGTTAAAATCGCGGCTTTGCTAACATAGCGGGCGCGCAGGTGCAACATGACGGGGCGTATCGGCGATGCCTTGTCGCACGCGCTGTTTTGGCCGTCGCGCCGTTTCCAGCCGCCATTCTGCGTCACGAAAATTGCGGCGGGGATCGCGGCCTTCTCCCTGGAGCGTCATCGTTGATCCCTGGAACGTCATCGATCTCAGGAGCGTCGTCGCTGAAAAGATTCGCTCCACCAGCGATTGCATGGCCGCCATGAGCCGTGGCCTTGGAACAGAAGCGGCCGGTTGATTCCATTTACGCATTACTTGCGCAAATCTCGCCGGGTGCTGCGATGACTTTATTAAACAGTAATGACAAGTATAGTATTGGTTAATGATTCGTTAATATAAAAGATCACGGAATATCTCATGACTACTTGCACTTGGTAGCAAGATATTGCAGCCGGATACAATCCGGATTTACTGCCCAATTCATGCCTCATTGCGCAACCAAAGGGCAGTCACGCAAAACGGGACGGGGGTTCCACTTGTCACATATGTGACAATACTGTCTGAGGGACAATTTAATGCTGAATACCAATAATGTTGCGCTGGGAAATGCAACCCGGTCGCGCACGGCTCTCGCTTTTGTCGCCGCAACTCTCCTGGTCGGTGGCAGCGTTACCGAAGCTTCCGCCAAATCCAGGCACCATTATCGCCACCATCACCACCAGGCCGCATCCGAGGGTTCTTCCTGGCGCGACGCCAATGCCTCGATCGCCTCGTCTTCCGGCGGGCACAGCTTCTCGGGCATAGCCTCCTTTTACGGCAATGAATCAGGCAGCCACACCGCCTCAGGTCAGCGCTTCAACCAGAACGCCATGACCTGCGCCCACCGCTCGTTGCCGTTCGGCACCAAGCTCCGGGTGACCCATGGCGGCCAGAGCGTCGTCGTCACCGTCAACGACCGCGGCCCGTTCGTCCGTGGCCGCGTCCTCGATCTGTCCACGGGCGCCGCCCGTGCCATCGGCCTGACCGCCGCCGGCGTCGGCCGCGTCACCGCCGAAGTCGTCTCCTAAGGCGTCTCACCCGCCGCTTTCGATCCAACCATTTCGGTAAGCGTTGCGTAGCGTAACGATCGCGGAACTTTTCGCGCATCGATAAAAGCCTGCAGTCGCGAATGACGGCAGGCTTTTTGTTTCGGATGGGCTCTCAACGTCATTGCGAGGAGCGAATCGACGAAGCAATCCATTCTTTCCTTGTCGATCGATGGAAGCTTCGCGGAGCCTGTCATCGGGCGCGCATTCGCGCGACCCGGTGGCTCGCAATGACGGGAGGGGATTTACAAGAAGCTCTGCGGATCGACGTCGACCTCGAGCTTGAGATTGCCCTTGGTCTTCGGCCCCGCCGTGAGCCATTCGCGCAGATATTCCGACAGGTCGACATTGCGCAGCGATTTCACCAAGAGCCGAAAACGATAGCGGCCCTTGATGACCGCAAGCGGCGCTTCCGCGGGGCCCAGCACCTGGATCCGTTCATCGATCGGCGCGACCGCGGCAAGACGGCGCGCAAAACCCTCGGCGGTCGGCCGATCGCCCGCGGAAATGATCAGGCTGGCGAGCCGGCCGAACGGCGGATAGCCGGTGCGCTCGCGCGATTCGATCTCGCTGGCATAAAACGCCTCGCGATCGCCGGCGACCAGCGCCTTCATCACCGGATGTTCGGGCTGATGGGTCTGCATATACCCGACGCCGCGGCCCTGATCGCGCCCGGCGCGCCCGATCACCTGGTTCAGCAGCTGAAACGTCCGCTCGGCGGCCCGCGGATCGCCATTGCCGAGGCCGAGATCGGCATCGACGACGCCGACCAGATTGAGCCGCGGGAAATTATGTCCCTTCGCCACCAGTTGGGTGCCGATGATGATGTCGACGCGGCCCTCCGCGATCTCGTTCAGTTCGCTGCGCATGGTCTCGATCGAGGTGATCAGATCGCTCGACAGCACCATGGTCCGCGCTTGCGGAAACAACGCGGCCGCTTCCTCCTGCAGGCGCTCGACGCCGGGACCGACCGCGACCAGCGATTGTTCCGCCGCGCAATGCGGGCAAACATGCGGACGCGGCATCGAGGAGCCGCAATGGTGACAGACCAGGCGCTGGCGAAATCTGTGGTCCACCAGCCAGGCGTCGCAGATCGTGCAGGCGAAGCGATGCCCGCAGGTCCGGCACAGCGTGAGCGGCGCGTAGCCACGGCGATTGAGGAACAACAGCGCCTGCTCGCGCCGCTCGATCGCGATTCCGATATATTCGGCGAGCCGCGGCGAAATGAAGCGGCCGCGCGCCGGCGGTTCGCGGCGCAGGTCGATCGCCTCGATCTGCGGCATGTGCTGGCCGCCGAAGCGCGACGGCAATGCGACGCGCTGATAGCGCCGCTTGCGCGCATTGACCTCGGTCTCGATCGACGGCGTCGCGGACGCCAGGATGATCGGGATTTTGGCGATATGGGCGCGCACCACCGCCATGTCGCGGGCATGATAATGCGCGCCGTCATCCTGCTTGTAGGCCTGGTCGTGCTCCTCATCGACGATGATCAGACCCAAATCAGCATAGGGCAAGAACAAGGCAGAGCGTGCGCCGACCACGACCGGCGCCTCGCCGGCCGATATCGCGGCCCAGTTGCGCGCGCGGGTGCGCGGGGTCAGTTCGGAATGCCACTCCAGCGGACGCACGCCGAAACGCTGCGCGAAGCGATCGAGGAATTGTCCGGTCAGCGCGATCTCCGGCATCAGGATCAGCGTCTGCTTGCCGCGCCGGATGATTTCGGCGATCGCCTCGAAATAGACTTCGGTCTTGCCCGAACCGGTGACGCCATCGAGCAGCGCGACGTGAAAACTTCCGTTCGCCGCAAGCGCCCGCAGGGCATCGACAGCCGCGCGCTGCTGGCGCGAGAAATCAGGCTGCGCAAACTGAGGATCGGGCGGTGGCGGCGCCAGCGGCGGCGGCATCGTCTCGATCGTCAGCGTGCCCTCATCGACCAGGCCGTCGATCACTCCGGCGCTGACGCCGGCTTCCCGCGCCGCCTCCGATTTGCCGTGCAGCAATCCGTCGGACAGGATCTCGATCAGCCGGCGTCGCGCGGGGGTCATCCGCCGCGGCAGCTCGCCTGTCAGCCGCACGCCGATGCGCATCCGCTCGGGCCCGAGATTCTCGCCCATCCGCAAGCACATCCGCAGCACCATGCCGCGTGCCGAGAGCGTGTAGTTGGCGACCCAGTCGACGAGGCTGCGCAATTCCTCCTTCAGCGGCGGCACGTCGAGCTTTTCGCCGACATCCTTGAGGCGGTTGTGCAGGCGCGGATCGGGCTTTGCGTTTTCCGCCCACACTACCGCGACCACTTCGCGGGGGCCGAGCGGCACGCAGACCACGTCTCCCGGCTTCAGCTCCATGCCGCGCGGCACGCGATAGGAATAGGCATGGTTGAGCGCAACCGGCACCAGCACATCGACGACGCGGGTCGCGGAAGCGCTGGAAGTGTCGGGGCGCGTGGTGTGGTCCATTGGGAGGCTGATTCGATGCCTGAGGAACGAGGTAACTTAGGGGCGCGACGGGGCCGGGGCCAGCCTTTGACTGCACCGGTTTGCGCAAGCCAATAACCTCCAGCAAAGCTGGAGGTTTGATTGGGAACCGCCAAAGGCGGTTTTAAGGGATGTTTGGACGATTGATTGGATTTTGGGCTGCTGAAATCTTCAGCTCAAACTGCTCCAATTGCCGATCGGCCAGTTCTTGGTTTCTGATATAGGCCCGGATCACTTCCTCGTCCCGGCCAACGGTCGTGACAAAGTACCCGCGCGCCCAGAATTTGTGGCCCAGAAAATTCCGCATCTTGCGTTCGACATTCTGCGCGGCACCGAATATTTGGGAGGTATCGATATCAACATGTGAACGTGATCCGGCATCAAATGTCCTTCCTCGATCCGGCACTCCTTCCGTCGCGCCAGATCGTGAAACACTTGCCCCAAGTGCCGCTTTATCTTGGCGAAAAGCAGCTTCTTGCGATACTTCGGCGTAAACACGACGTGGTACTTGCACTCCCAGGTCGCGTGATTAAGATGATTGAACTCTGCTTCCATCATGGTCTCCTTGAGGGTTCTTGGCGGTTCCCCAAGGAGACTTCATGACTTCATTCCCGTAGCTGTAAAACTTCCTGTTTTCGCCCCGCCATAGGCGGGGGCTTAGCAGGTTTGGTTAGTGAACGGTAAACGAAACCGGTGCGATATAATCGTCAGAATCAGGGCGCCGATAGCTCCATGACCAAACCGGCCACGTCACTTCAACCCATCGAACTCGATTGCGCCGACGAAACCGTCACGCTGGAGATGACGCGCTGGCTGTCGCATCTGCGCGCCGAGCGGCGGCTGTCACCCAAGACATCCGAGGCGTATGCCCGCGACGTCCGCCAATGTCTCACCTTTCTGGCCGAACACTGGGGCAGGCGGGTGACGCTCAAGGCGTTCGCCGCGCTGGAAGCCAGCGACATCAGGGCATTCATGGCGATGCGCCGCGCCGATGAGATCGGCGGGCGCTCGCTGATGCGGGCGCTGGCGGGCTTGCGTTCGTTCGGCCGGTTTCTCGAACGGGAGGGCAGAGGCAAGGTCGGCGCGCTCTCTGCCATCCGCGCGCCCAAAGTTGCAAAAAGCCTGCCGAAGCCGATCCAAATGGCTGCGGCGAAACGTTTGACGGATGCCGACGAGCGCGCCGGCGAGGACCGCGATCCCTGGATCTGGGCGCGCGACGCCGCCGTGATGGCGCTGCTCTACGGCTCGGGCCTGCGTATCTCCGAGGCACTGGGCCTGAAGCGCCGCGACGTACCGTTGCCCGGTGAAGGCGACGTCCTGATCGTGACCGGCAAGGGCAACAAGACCCGCATGGTGCCGGTGCTGCAAAATGTGCTGCAATTGATCCAGGATTATACCGCGATCTGCCCGCATCAGCTCGCCCCGGCGGGGCCGATCTTCGTCGGCGCCCGCGGCGGCCCGCTCAGCCCGCGAATCATTCAGCTGACCATGGAGCGATTGCGCGGCGCGCTCGGCCTGCCCGACAGTGCAACACCGCATGCGCTGCGGCATTCGTTCGCCACCCACCTGTTGAGCCGCGGCGGCGATCTGCGCGCGATCCAGGAACTGCTCGGCCACGCCTCGCTCTCGACCACGCAGATTTATACCGGCATCGACAGCGAACGGCTGCTGGAAGTCTATCGAACGGCGCATCCGCGCGGCTGATCTCCGGCGTTTGGCACGCTCCCGTCACATCCGCTTGCCACTTGCCTAAGCGATGCCGTTCGGCAATCGTGGACAGGGTCTCATTCGGGGAGAGAATCATGAGCGCACATGAGAGCATGGAACAAGCGGACCACGCCAAGGAAGCCGCCGGCGAGAACAGGAAGATCGCGCTATTGATCGCCGTGATCGCGTTGTGTCTTGCGCTATCGGAAACGCTGGGCAAGGGCGCGCAAACCGAATCCATCAGCAAGAACGTCGAGGCGTCGAACCTGTGGGCGTTCTTTCAGGCCAAGAGCATTCGCCGCACCACGGTCCAGACCGCGGCGGAACAGGCCAAACTGAGCCTCGGCGCCGGCGACGACGCCACCAAGGCGGCGGTGCAAAAGCAGATCGACGACTGGCAGAAGACCGCGGCGCGCTACCGCTCCGAGCCGGAGACCGGCGAAGGCTCGGAGCAATTGTCCGAGCGGGCCAAGCACGCCGAGGAGGAGCGTAACCTCGCGGAGGCCAAGTACCATCACTTCGAACTCGCCTCGGCGGCCTTTCAGATCGGAATCGTGCTGGCCTCGGCAACCATTATCACCGGGATTATTGCGCTGGCCTGGATCTCCGGCCTGCTGACGCTGGCGGGCATCGCCATTACCGCGCTCGGCATCTTCATGCCGCACCTATTGCATCTGCCTTGATGCCTATCGCTCATAGCTGAGACAGCGCGGCGGACTCCGCTTCACCTCTCCCATCGCGAGAGGTCGCGCCGAAGGCGCGCGTGATGGATTACGGTCTATCGATAGAGCTGAGCGCCTCACCCGGCGCTACGCGCCGACCTATCCCGATAGGAGAGGTGAGAACAGACCGCGTGGCGCCGACAATCAGCGCGCTTCGTGCACGCTTTTGCGGAAGCGCTGGATCAGCCGCAGCATCCGCGACGACCAACCGCCGCCGTCGCCGCGTAACATTTCCAGGATTCGTCGCTTGACCGGCTCGACCAGCACGGCCGCCTTGGCGCGCAGACCCATGATGAATTCATAGAGCCTTTCGAACCACGGCATTTCCAGTAGCTTCGAGCGTGTCACGTCGAAGATGAACGCGGTGACACCGACGCCGACGAGTTTCGCGAAGATGAAGGTGACGATGGCGCTCAGCCAATATTCATGCATCAGCAGCCACAGGCCGACCAGCTTGAGCGGAAACAGCGGGATCACCGGCACCAAGAATACGATCAGCGTCATCGCCGGCGGCAACGTATCGACGCGGTCGGACAGCCATTGCTTGAACGCACGCAGCGGAATCAGCGCCACCACACGCGCCACGATCGGCTCGAGATGATCCCACAGCCATGCTTCGATCAGGAAGATGACCGCGAGCAGAACCCAGATCGGTTGAAGAAGGCGGCGCATCATGGAGGTGGTCTCTACCCGGCGCGTACCGGATGCCGATCACATATGGATCGCCCGCTTGCCAACCGCAAGCGCAGCTTCCTTGATGGCTTCCGATCGGGTCGGATGGGCATGACACGTTCGCGCCAGATCCTCCGCCGAACCGCCAAACTCCATCAGAACCGCGGCCTCATGGATCATTTCGCCGGCTTCGCGGCCGATTATGTGCACGCCCAGCACCCGATCGGTCTTCGCATCTGCGAGAACCTTCACGAATCCGTCAGTGGTCTGGTTGACCTTGGAGCGGCCGTTGGCGGTGAAGGGAAATTTACCTGACGTGTAAGCCACGCCGGCCTGCTTCAATTCTTCCTCGGTCTTGCCGACCGACGAAATTTCCGGCGTGGTATACACGACGCCAGGGATAACGTCGTAGTTCACATGCCCGGCTTGCCCGGCGATGATTTCCGCGCAGGCGACGCCTTCGTCTTCCGCCTTGTGCGCGAGCATCGGACCCGCAACCACGTCGCCGATCGCATAGACGCCCTTCACGCTGGTCGAAAAATGCTGGTCGATCTGCACGCAGCCGCGATCGTCGAGGGCTACGCCGGCCTCCTTCAGGCCGAGGCCGTCGGTGTAGGGCACGCGGCCGATACAGACGAGCACCACGTCGGCTTCCAGCGTTTCAGCAGCCCCGCCCGCGGCCGGCTCGACCTCGGCGATGAGCGTCTTGCCCGACGTATCGACGCCGGTGACCTTGGCACCGAGCTTGAACGCAAAGCCCTGCCTTTCGAGGATGCGCTGGAATTGCTTTGCAACTTCGCCGTCCATACCGGGCAAAATGCGATCGAGGAATTCAACCACCATAACCTGCGCGCCAAGCCGCTGCCATACCGAGCCGAGTTCGAGCCCGATCACGCCGGCGCCGATGATCAACAGTTTTTCCGGCACCTTGTCGAGCGACAACGCGCCGGTCGACGACACGATGCGCTTCTCGTCGATCTCGATGCCTTTCAACCGCGCGATATCGGAGCCGGTGGCGATGACGATGTTCCTGGTCTCGACCGTCTCGGTCTTGCCGTCGCCGGTGACCTCGACCTTGCCGGCGCCGAGAATCTTGCCGGTGCCCTTCAGGACGTCGATCTTGTTTTTCTTCATCAGGAAGTCGACGCCCTTGACGTTGCCGTCGATGCCCTGCTGCTTGAAATTCATCATCGCGGGCAAATCGAGTTTCGGCGCGGAGACGCTGACGCCCATCCTGGCGAAGGAGTGCTCGGCTTCCTCGAACATCTCGGAGGCGTGCAGCAATGCTTTCGACGGCATGCATCCAACGTTGAGGCAGGTACCGCCGAGCGTCGCATTCTTCTCGACCACGGCGACCTTCATGCCGAGTTGCGCCGCGCGCACCGCGCAGACATATCCGCCGGGACCGGTGCCGATGATGACGAGATCGTAGGTGGCCATGAGTGAAGTCCTGTGGCTGAAATGTGTGACAGGTTATTTGCTAACGTCCACCCGACACATCGAGGATGGCGCTGGTGACGTAGGAGGCATCGTCCGACATCAGCCAGACAATGGCGTTGGCGATTTCCTCTGCGCTGCCGACGCGTTTCATCGGCACCATATGGGCAAGCCGATGCGCGCGGTCGGGCTCGCCGCCGCTGGCGTGAATTTCGGTGTCGATCAATCCCGGGCGGATCGCCGCGACGCGAATACCCTCGCCGGCAACCTCATGTCCCAGTCCGATGGTGAAGGAATCCACCGCGCCCTTGGACGCCGCGTAATCGACATAGGTATTGGGCGCGCCGAGTTTCGCTGCGACCGAGGACAGGTTGACGATCACGCCGCCCTTGCCGCCGTTGCGCGTCGACATCCGCTTCACCGCCTCGCGGGCGCAAAGAATACTGCCGGTCACGTTGACCGCCATCATGCGCTGGATGCGCTCGGCCGACATGTCCTCGACCCGCGCCGACGGCCCGACGATGCCGGCATTGTTGACCAGCGCCCCCAGCGGCCCGAAATCGTCGGCGGCCTTGAACAGCGAGAGAATGTCATGCTCGCTGCCGACGTCGCACTTCACCGCAATGGCCTTGCCGTTCTTGCGTTCGATTGTGGTGACGACTTCCTGCGCCGCGGCGCGATTGCTGGCGTAACCGACGACGATGCGAAAGCCGCGCGCGGCGGCGCCAATGGCGGTTGCGCGGCCGATGCCGCGGCTTCCGCCGGTGATGACAGCAACTCGATCGGTCAAAATCGCCCCCAAAGCTCAACGCAGATGATCAACGCCCGCCGGTCGGCTGAGGTCCGCGCAAACGAGCTCCGCCAGACGGATTGCATCAGAGGTCCAGCACCAGCCGCGCCGGGTCTTCCAGGCTTTCCTTGACGCGGACCAGGAAGGTGACCGCTTCCTTGCCGTCGATGACGCGGTGATCGTAGGACAGCGCCAGATACATCATCGGGCGAATCTCGACCTTGCCGGCGACCACGACCGGGCGATCCTGGATCTTGTGCATGCCCAGAATGCCGGACTGCGGCGCGTTCAGGATCGGCGTCGACATCAGCGAACCATAGATGCCGCCATTGGTGATGGTGAAGGTGCCGCCCTGCATCTCGTCGATCTTGAGCTGGCCGTCGCGCGCGCGGCGGCCGAAGTCGGCGATGCTCTTTTCGATGTCGGAGATCGATTTGTGGTCGCAGTCGCGCACGACAGGCACGACCAGACCCTTGTCGGTGCCGACCGCAACGCCGATGTGGTAATAATTCTTGTAGATCAGATCGGTGCCGTCGATCTCGGCATTGGCCGCCGGGATATCCTTCAGCGCCTGCACGCAGGCCTTGGTGAAGAAGCCCATGAAGCCCAGCTTGCTGCCGTGCTTCTTCTCGAACACGTCCTTGTACTGCGCCCGCATGGCCATGATGTGGCTCATGTCGACCTCGTTGAAGGTCGTGAGCATCGCGGCCGTGTTCTGCACGTCCTTGAGCCGCCGCGCGATGGTCTGGCGCAGCCGCGTCATCTTCACGCGCTCTTCGCGCGCAGCATCGTCGGCGGGCGACGGCGCACGCACCTGGACGGCGGCGGCCGGCTGACTGACCGGCGTCGGCGCCGAGGCCGCCTTCTCAATCGCAGCCAGCATGTCGCCCTTGGTGACACGGCCATCCTTGCCGGAGCCGGGAACGGTGGCGGCATCGATGCCGCTTTCGGCGGAAAGCTTGCGCACCGACGGCGCCAACGGCGCGTCGACCGGTGCAGCCTTCGGAGGCGCGGCGGCAGCGGGCGCAGCGACAATGGGAGCCGGCGCAGCCGGGGCTGCAGCTTTGGCGGGCGCGGCCGCCGGCTTGGCGGCGGCGCCGGCCGCACCGTCATTGATCTGTCCGAGCAGTGCGCCGACGGCGACGGTTTCGCCGTCCTTGGCGGAGATCTCGCCGAGCACGCCCGCTGACGGCGCCGGGACTTCGATCGTAACCTTGTCGGTCTCGAGCTCGACCAGGGGCTCGTCGACGGCCACGGCATCGCCGGCCTTCTTGAACCAGCGGCCGATGGTGGCCTCGGTCACGGACTCGCCGAGCGTCGGAACGCGAATTTCAGTCATGTGTGCTTTCCCCAATCGCTTCTGCAGTCACCGTCCGCCTTGTGTGCAATTGCGCACTGGGGCGGACAATCCAGTACCCCGTAACGTTCGTGATCGGATTGAACGGTGCGGGTCACCGGATGCCCCGCTTCCGCGGGGCATGACGAATGAAAATTTCTAGTTCAGTGCCTCATCCAGCAGCGCCTTGAGCTGTGCCAGATGCTTCGACATCAAACCGGTGGCGGTTGCCGCCGCCGCCGCGCGGCCGGCGTAACGCGGACGCTTGTTCGGCGCGTGGATCTGGTTCAGCACCCATTCGAGATAGGGCTCGATGAAGTGCCACGAACCCATGTTGCGCGGCTCTTCCTGGCACCAGACCAGTTCGGCGTTCTTGAAGCGCCCGAGCTCGTGCACCAGCGCCTTCAGCGGCACCGGATAAAGCTGCTCGACGCGCATGATGTAGATATCGTCGATGCCGCGCTTCTCGCGCTCGTCATAGATATCGTAATAGACCTTGCCGGCGCACAGCACGACGCGACGGATCTTGTCGTCCGGCACCAATTTGGTCTTGTCGTCCGGCAGCATCTGCGCGTCATCGTAGAGAATGCGGTGGAACGTGGTGCCCTCGCCCAGTTCGTCCAGCCGCGATACCGCCCGCTTGTGCCGCAGCAGCGACTTCGGCGTCATCAGGATCAGCGGCTTGCGGATCTCGCGATGCAATTGGCGCCGCAGCACGTGGAAGAAATTCGCCGGCGTCGTGGCGTAGACCACCTGCATGTTGTCTTCGGCGCACATCTGCAGGAAGCGTTCGAGCCGCGCGGAGGAATGCTCAGGCCCCTGGCCTTCATAGCCATGCGGCAACATGCAGACGAGACCGGACATGCGCAGCCATTTGCGTTCGCCCGACGAGATGAACTGGTCGAACAACACCTGCGCGCCGTTGGCGAAATCGCCGAACTGGGCTTCCCAGATCGTCAGCGCGTTCGGCTCCGCCAGCGAATAGCCGTACTCGAAGCCGAGCACCGCTTCTTCCGAGAGCAGCGAGTTGATGACCTCGTAATGGCCCGGGTCGCCGCCGAGATGATTGAACGGCGTATACCGGCTCTCGTCTTCCTGGTCGATCAGCACCGAATGGCGCTGCGAGAACGTGCCGCGCTCGGAGTCTTGCCCCGACAGCCGGACATGATGGCCTTCCTGCAGCAGCGTGCAGAACGCCAGCGCCTCGCCGGTCGCCCAATCGATGCCGACGCCGCTGTCGATCGCCTTGGCGCGGCTGTCCAGAAACCGCTGCACCGTGCGATGAACCCGGAAGCCATCGGCCACTTTGGTGATCTTGCGACCGATATCCCGGAGCACCGCGACATCGACGCCGGTGACGCCGCGGCGTGGATCTTCTTCGGCGTCGGCCGATTTGAACCCTGCCCATTTGCCGTCGAGCCAGTCGGCCTTGTTCGGCTTGTAACCGGAACCGGCCTCAAGCTCGGCATCGAGCCGCGCGCGCCAGTCGGCCTTGGCCTTGTCGACCTCGCCCTCGGTCATCACGCCCTCGGAGACCAACCGCTTGGCGTAGATCTCCAGCGTGCTCGGATGAGCAGCGATCCTCTTGTACATCACCGGCTGGGTGAACGCCGGCTCGTCGCCCTCGTTGTGGCCGTGGCGGCGATAGCAGAACATGTCGATGACGACCGGCTTGTGGAATTTCTGCCGGAACTCGATCGCGACCTTGGCGGCGAACACCACCGCCTCCGGATCGTCGCCGTTCACATGGAAGATCGGAGCGTCGATCATCTTCGCCACGTCGGACGGATAGGGCGAGGAGCGCGAATAGCGCGGATAGGTGGTGAAGCCGATCTGGTTGTTGACGATGAAGTGCAGCGAACCGCCGGTGCGGTAGCCCTTGAGGTCGGACAGGCTGAAACACTCCGCCACCACGCCCTGGCCTGCAAACGCCGCGTCGCCATGCATCAACAGCGGCAGTACCGAAATGCGCATGTCCGGCGGATCGCCGTGCTGGTCCTGCTTGGCCCGCACCTTGCCGAGCACCACGGGATCGACGATTTCGAGATGCGACGGGTTGGCGGTCAGCGACAGATGGATCTTGTTGTTATCGAACTCGCGGTCCGATGAGGCGCCGAGGTGATATTTGACGTCGCCGGAGCCTTCGACCGCGTCCGGGTTGGCCGAGCCGCCCTTGAATTCATGAAACAGCGCGCGGTGCGGCTTGCCCATCACCTGCGTCAGCACGTTGAGGCGACCGCGATGCGGCATGCCCAGCACGATCTCCTTCACGCCGAGATTGCCGCCGCGCTTGATGATCTGCTCCAGCGCCGGAATCAGCGACTCGGCGCCGTCGAGGCCGAAGCGCTTTGTTCCCGTGAATTTCAGGTCGCAGAACTTTTCGAAGCCCTCGGCCTCGACCAGCTTGTTCAGGATCGCGCGCCGTCCCTCGCGGGTAAAACTGATTTCCTTGTCGGGACCTTCGATGCGTTCCTGGATCCACGCCTTCTGCGCGGCATTGGTGATGTGCATGAACTCGACGCCGAGCGTCTGGCAGTAAGTGCGTTCGCAGATCACGACGATTTCGCGAAGCGTGCCGTATTCGAGGCCCAGCACGTGGTCGAGGAAGATTCTACGGTCGAAATCGGCCTCGGTGAAGCCGTAGGAGCGCGGATCGAGCTCTTCGCGATCGCGCGGCGCCTCGATGCCGAGCGGATCGAGCTTGGCATGGAAATGGCCGCGCATGCGGTAGGCGCGGATCAGCATCAAAGCGCGAACGGAATCGCGGGTGGCCTGATTGACGTCGGCGGCCGAAACCTCGGCGCCCCTGGCCTGTGCCTTGGCCGCGATCTTGCTGCCGACCGCCTTCTCGACCGTCGCCCAGTTGCCGTCCAGCGCCGAGGTCAGATCGTCGCGCGGCGTCAGCGGCCAGTTGTCGCGGCCCCAGGAGGCGCCTTCGGCGTTCTTCTGGACGTCCGCGGGGGTGTCCTTCAGGCTTTTGAAGAATTCCTGCCATTCGGGATCGACCGAAGCCGGATCCTGCTCGTAGCGGGCGTAGAGGTCGTCGATGTAGGTGGCGTTGGCGCCCTGCAAAAACGAAGAAAGGGCAAAAGCGGCATTCGCGTCCTGGCGAGACATGGTGGCTTCCTGGTGATTTTCGGTTCGCGCGTGGAAGACGGCGCAACGCCGATCCGGAAACCGGATCAGCGGGATAAAGAACCCATTACCCTATTTGGGACGAATATTCCCGCCGAAAAGAGCCAAGAATTGAATTAGGATTTCAATTTTTCGACAAGGGTGTGTCCGAGCCGGGCAGGCGACGGAGAGACCGTGATTCCGGCCGATTCCATCGCCGCCGTCTTGGAACCGGCGTCGCCCTTGCCGCCGGAAATGATGGCGCCGGCGTGGCCCATGCGGCGGCCGGGAGGGGCGGTAACGCCGGCGATGAAGCCGACCATCGGCTTCTTGCGGCCGCGCTTGGCCTCGTCCTTGATGAACTGGGCGGCGTCCTCTTCGGCCGAGCCGCCGATTTCGCCGATCATGACGATCGAGGTGGTCTTGGGATCGGCCAGGAACATCTCCAGCACGTCGATGAATTCGGTTCCCTTGACCGGGTCGCCGCCGATGCCGACCGCCGTGGTCTGGCCGAGCCCCTCCTGGGAGGTCTGGTACACCGCCTCATAGGTCAGCGTGCCCGAGCGCGAAACGATACCGACATTGCCCGGCGTGAAAATGTTGGCCGGCATGATGCCGATCTTGCATTCGCCCGCCGTCATGACCCCCGGGCAGTTCGGTCCGATCAGCCGCGATTTCGATCCCGACAACGAGCGCTTCACCCTGACCATGTCGAGCACCGGAATGCCTTCGGTGATGCAAACGATCAGCGGAATTTCCGCATCGATCGCTTCACAGATCGCATCCGCTGCACCCGGCGGCGGCACGTAAATCACGCTGGCGTTGGCGCCGGTCTTGTCGCGCGCTTCGGCGACCGTGTCGAACACCGGCAGATCGAGATGCGTCGACCCGCCTTTGCCGGGCGAAGTGCCGCCGACCATTTTTGTGCCATAGGCGATCGCGGCCTCGGAATGGAACGTGCCGTTCTTGCCGGTAAAACCCTGGCAGATGACTTTGGTGTTTTTGTCGATCAGAACGGACATGGTTGATGTTGCTTTCGTAGATGATCGGGAAATGGAGTCAGTGCACGCGCCGATACACGCCGGTGAGCACGTCGGCCCATCCTTCCGCGTCGGGCGAGAACTGGATTTTCATGGTGTAGTTGTTGTCGTCAACGACTTCATAGACATGTCGCGCGTTGCCGCGCAGCGAGCCGCGCACCAGGATCAGCGTCTTGCCGGTCCAGCCGCCGGAGGCCGGCGCCGGCGAGTAGTAGCCGAGTGAATCGTGCCAGAACAGTTTGTAGTGCCGGTCCTCGCGATCGTAAGTGAACACGCCGTGGGTGGCGAAGCTCTCCTTCCCGTCGCGCATCTGGCGCGTGTCCTGGATCAGATAGAGGCCGTTGAGATCCATGCGCGCGACGACGCGCGAGGTGGCCGGTCCGCCCGCGGTCCAGCGCGACGGGAAAACCACCTCTTCGCCAGCCCACTCGCCGGCGAACACCGCGAGTTTGCGGTGCTCTTCCAACGCAGTCGGTGCGGCGAGATGGTTCTGGGGCATGGGACTAGCTCCCTTTGACGGCTTTCACGATCTTCTGCGCGGCGTCGTCGAGATTGTCGCCGGCCACGACGTTGAGGCCGGAGTCCTCGATGATCTTCTTGCCGGCTTCAACGTTGGTGCCTTCGAGCCGCACCACCAGCGGCACTTTCAGGCCGACTTCCTTGACCGCGGCAACCACGCCTTCGGCGATGATGTCGCATTTCATGATGCCGCCGAAAATGTTGATCAGGATACCCTTCACGTTGGGATCGGCGGTGATGATCTTGAACGCCGCGGTGACTTTTTCCTTGTTGGCGCCGCCGCCGACATCGAGGAAGTTCGCCGGCGCCAGGCCGTAGAGCTTGATGATATCCATGGTCGCCATCGCAAGGCCGGCGCCATTGACCATGCAGCCGATGGTGCCGTCGAGCGTGATGTAGTTGAGATCGTATTTCGACGCCTCGATTTCCTTGGCGTCTTCCTCGCTCTCGTCGCGCAAAGCCACCACTTCGGGATGCCGGAACAGCGAGTTGTCGTCGAACGACACCTTGGCATCGAGCACGCGCAGATCACCATTCTTGGTGACGACCAGCGGGTTGATTTCCAGCATCGCCATGTCCTTGGCGACAAAGGCCGTGTAGAGTTGGCTCACCAGCTTTTCCGCCTGCTTGGCGAGAGGACCAGACAGGTTCAGGGCCTTGGCGACCTTGCGGCCATGGTGGGCCATGATGCCGGTGGCGGGATCGACCGAGAAGGTGACGATCTTTTCAGGCGTACTATGCGCGACGTCCTCGATGTTGACGCCGCCTTCGGTCGAAACCACGAACGACACTTCAGAGGTTTCGCGATCGACCAGGATCGAGAGGTAAAACTCCCTGTCGATATCGGAGCCTTCCTCGATGTAGAGGCGGTTGACCTGCTTGCCGGCCGGCCCGGTCTGCACGGTAACCAGGGTTGCGCCGAGCATCTGCTTGACGAATTGATTGACCTCGGCGGCGGACTTGGTGACACGGACGCCGCCCTTGTCGCCGGCGGAGGCTTCCTTGAACTTGCCCTTGCCGCGACCGCCGGCATGGATCTGGCTCTTCACCACCCAGACCGGACCGCCGAGTTCGTCGGTGGCAAGATCGGCATCGGAAGGCTTGAGAATGGCCACCCCGCGCGGCACGGCCACGCCGAATTCACGCAGCAACGCCTTGGCCTGGTATTCATGGATGTTCATGTGGACGCTCCCCGAAGTCTCGTGCGGTGAATTTGGGTTTCACAGCGATTTTGTGACTGGTATGCCATATACCACATGCCCTGCAAATCCGAAATCACCAGGAATTTGATCGCATTAGTGTTGTCTCGATGCCGAGTCCGCACCGGATTAGGTGCGAACCTTGGAAATTGGAGTGCCGAGGAACGATTGGCCCGATCCGTCGGCTTATCGTCGGGGCGCAATCACTTGCCGAGCAGATCGGGCGCGATCTTCTTGCAGGCATCGACCAGGCCCTGCACCGCGCCGACCGATTTGTCGAAGGCTTCGCGGTCCTTGCCGGCCAGCTCGATCTCGACAATGCGCTCGACGCCTTTCGAGCCAATGACGGTTGGCACGCCGACATACATGTCCTTCACGCCATATTCGCCGTTGAGATAGGCCGCGCAGGGCAGCACGCGTTTTTTGTCGCGCAGATAGCTCTCGGCCATCGCAATCGCGGAGGCCGCGGGCGCGTAGAAGGCCGAACCGGTCTTCAGCAGGTTCACGATCTCGGCGCCGCCATTGCGGGTGCGGTCGACGATCTCGTCGATGCGCGCCTGCGAGGTCCAGCCCATCTTGACGAGGTCGGGCAGCGGAATGCCGGCGACGGTGGAATATTTCACCAGCGGCACCATGGTGTCGCCATGACCGCCGAGCACGAAGGCGGTGACGTCTTCCACCGAGACGTTGAATTCGTCGGCGAGGAAATAGCGGAAGCGCGAGGAATCCAGCACGCCCGCCATGCCCACGACCTTCTTGTGCGGCATGCCCGAAGCCTTCTGCAGCGCCCAGACCATCGCATCCAGCGGGTTGGTGATGCAGATGACGAACGCGTCGGGGGCATATTTCTTGATGCCGGCGCCGACCTGCTCCATGACCTTGAGATTGATGGAGAGGAGATCGTCGCGGCTCATGCCGGGCTTGCGCGGCACGCCGGCGGTGACGATGCAGACCTTGGCGTTGTCGAGCGCTTCATAGGAATTCGCGCCGGTCATTTGCGCGTCAAAACCATCGACCGGGGAGGACTGCGCGATGTCGAGCGCCTTGCCCTGCGGCACGCCCTCGGCGATATCGAACATCACCACGTCGCCGAGTTCCTTCAGGCCAACGAGGTGAGCCAGCGTTCCGCCGATCTGACCGGAGCCAATCAAAGCAATCTTGTCGCGCGCCATGGGAAATCTGTCCTTATGAGACGAAGAGGAAGGGTGGAAAGTCGCTTGGAGGGCTGGTTATCCCTTTCGAATGATACGTTCAAGTCGCGGCGTGCCCAATTGTCGGTCTGTTGCGGGTCTTGCCTCGATTTCGATCAGGCATGCCAAGAAGTCCCTTCCCGTCATTGCGAGTCAACGGGTCGCGCGAATGCGCGCCCGATGACAGGCTCCGCGAAGCAATCCGCCTCTCCGACCGGGGATAGATGGATTGCTTCGTCGCTTCGTTCCTCGCAATGACGGAGAAAACTACGTCTCCACCAGTCCCGTGCTCGACCCGCTTGCCGCGGAGTCTTTCCGCCCGTGCGGGAGCGCCAGATAGGATTTCGAACTCATTTCGATCAGCCGCGACGAGGTGCGCTTGAACTCGTTGGCCTCATTGCCCTCGGTCGCCAGATACAGCGCCACCGGATTGGCTGCGGCCGAAGCCATCAATTTCACGGCGTTGTCATAGAGCGTGTCGATCAGCGAGATGAAACGCTTGGCGGCGTTGCGCTCGGCATAGTCCATGACGGGAATGCGATCGATCAGGATGGTGTGGTAATCGTGCGCCAGCCGCAGATAATCCGACGCGGCCAGCGGTTTTTCGCAGATGTCCGCAAAACTGAATCGCGCGACGCCGTGCGACGAACAGGGCACGTGCAGGATCCGGCCCTTGATCACGATATCGCGCGGCTTGCAGGGCGCATTGCCGGTCATCCTGATCCAGGCCTTGTCGAGCGCGGTATGGGCGTCGTGATCCGCCGGCACCAGCCACATTTTTACGCCGACGAGTTTTTCCAGCCGAAAATCGGTGCGCGCATCGAGCCGCAGCACGTCCATATGGTCCGATATCTGCGCGATGAACGGCAGGAACAGCGCGCGGTTCAGTCCGCCCTTGTAGAGATCCTCGGGCGCGACGTTGGACGTCGCCACCACGACGGTGCCGAGCTCGAACAGTTTTGTGAACAGACGGCCCAGGATCATGGCATCGGCAATGTCGGTGACATGGAATTCGTCGAAGCACAGCAGCCACGCCTGCTCGAAGATCGCATGAGCCGTCAGCGCGATCACGTCGCCATCGGCGATCTCGCCGCGCGCGATCTCCTGGCGATAGCCGTAGATCCGCTCATGCACCTCTGCCATGAATTCATGGAAATGGGCGCGGCGCTTGTGCTCGACCGGGCTCTGCTGAAAAAAAAGATCCATCAGCATGGTCTTGCCGCGGCCGACTTCGCCGTGAACGTAGAGACCGCGCGGCGGCGGCTCGCCCTTGTCGGCGAATAGCCGACCGAGCAGGCTTTGTTTGCGGAACGGCTTGTAGCTCGACAGCCGCTCTTCGAGGCCGGCAAAGGCCTCGACGGCGCTGGCCTGGGCAGGATCGGCCTTGATCGAGCCGAAGTCGACCAGAGCCTGGTAATGGGCGCGGAACGAGCTGGGCGAGGTGGACAGCATGGTCCTCTTACGACCCAGCGGGAGGAAAATTGCAAGCTGTGAATTGGTGGTGGGGGTATGCGCAGCCGGCACTGACCCAAAATCGTCATACCCGCGAAAGCGGGTATCCAGTACGCTGCGGCTTCTCGGTTAAATCATCGCGGCTCTGGAATACCGGATCGCCTGGTCATAGGCGAGCGGAAGCGACGCCGTCCTTCGGACGGCTATGGCGAGCGGAAGCGACGCCGTCCTTCGGACGGCTATGGCGGCGATGACAGCGGTGGACGTGACGAGCGGGAGCTCCCGCCCTCAGGCACTCAACGCGTAGGAATCCTCGACCACATAGGGCCCCCCGCCGGTGGAGGCGCGGGACGAGAACAACACGAAGCGCGAGACGGTGAAGACGCGGCTCGGAAAATAGCCGCGCACCGAGAGATAATCCGCGACGTCCTGGCTCGAGGCATCGTGCAGCCGCGCCAGCGTCACATGGGGGGTGAATTTGCGGCCCTCGGGGTCGAGCCCGATGCGTTGCATCAGCCGTTCGAGTTCGGCCTGCAGCTCGATCAGCGGCCGGCACGGCTCGACGGAGGCGACCACCGCGCGCGGCTTGCGGCCGCCAAAACTCGACAAGCCCTGCAGCCTGACCTCGAACGGCTTGCGGTTGACCCGAAACAGCATCGAGGCGATTTCATTCGCCGACATGCCGTCGATATCGCCGATGAAGCGCAAGGTGACGTGATAATTTTCGGGATCGATCCAGCGGGCGCCGGGGAGGCCGCCACGCAAATTGGAAAGCGTTTGGCCGATCTCGGCCGGAATTTCCAGACCTGTGAACAGACGCGGCATCGCTCGACTCCCGATGCTGAAACCCGGCGACGAATCACCGATCGATAATTTCTACCTGACTTATGTGACTCTGCGAAGCATGCGAGGCGAAAGTCGGGGAAAACACGGTGCTTAAGGTTATCACCGCTGATTTTTCAACTCCGTTGCCCGGATAATTTGCCGAGAAATGCCACCACCGTGGGCAAGATATTTTTCACGACGACGTCCACGCCCTCCGCGGTCGGGTGCATGCCATCCGCCTGATTGAGCCGGGAGTCGGCGGCAACGCCCTCCAGAAAGAACGGGTAGAGCGGCACGCCGAATGATTTCGCGAGTTCCGGATAGATCGCGTTGAAACGGGTCGCATATTCGCTGCCATAATTCGGCGGCGCAACCATCCCGCAGAGCAGAACCGCTACCCCGCGCGCCCTCAGCCGCGTCAGGATATCAGACAGCGCCGCGCGCGTGACCGCGGGATCGGTGCCGCGCAGGGCGTCGTTGGCGCCGAGTTCGACGATCACGGCCTCGGTTCCCTCGGGCACCGACCAGTCGAGCCGGTCGCGGCCGCCGGAGGCGGTATCGCCGGAAACCCCGGCGTTGATCATGTCGACCTTTATCCCTTTGGTATCCAAGGCTTTTTGCAGGCGAACCGGGAACGCCGCCGCGGCCGGCAGGCCGTAGCCGGCACTCAAGGAATCACCCAAAACCACCATCTTGACCGGCTTTGCCGTCACCGCCACGGACCCTTGCCCCAAAGCCGTTCCCGCTGTCATCAAGGCCATAATCAACACAAGTATGTGCACTGATATCGCGAACCGGCCCTCGACCCGAGCGGCGGAAGTGCCATATGACCGAGCCATGGACAGTCTCATCGAACCCTCTTCACTGGCCGGCCTCGAGCCGGACACTATTTCAATCGCCAACGTCAATCTCTCACTCGGCACCGGCGCTGCACGCGTTCATATCCTGAAAGATATCAGCCTTCGTGTGGCACCGGGCGAAGCGATCGGACTGATCGGGCCGTCAGGCTCGGGGAAGTCGACCTTGCTGATGGTGATGGCGGGGTTGGAACGTCCTGACAGCGGAGAGGTGGTGGTCAACGGGACGCCGTTCAATGCCCTCGACGAGGACGACCTCGCCCGCTTCCGCGGCCGGCATGTCGGCATCGTATTCCAGTCGTTCCATCTGATACCGACCATGACGGCGCTGGAAAATGTCGCGGTGCCGCTGGAGCTCGCCGGCAATCCCGATGCTTCCGCGCGCGCCGCAAAGGAACTGCAATCGGTCGGACTCGGCGACCGCCTGCATCATTATCCCACGCAATTATCCGGCGGCGAGCAGCAGCGCGTCGCGCTCGCCCGTGCGCTGGCGCCCGATCCCGCGATCCTGGTCGCGGACGAGCCGACCGGAAACCTCGATGAAGCCACCGGCAAGCAGATCGTCGATCTGCTGTTCACCAAGCACGCCGAGCGCGGCATGACGCTGGTGCTGGTGACGCACGACACCTCGCTGGCGCAGCGCTGCGACCGCGTGGTGCGGCTGCGTTCGGGCCGGATCGACGGGCATTCCACTACATGAGCAGCGCATCCGAGGCCGCTGACCGCGGCAGCCGCGCGTCGTCGCTTGCGCTGCGCTATGCGCTTCGCGAGTTGCGCGGCGGCTTGCGCGGTTTTTACGTCTTCATCGCCTGTATCGCGCTTGGCGTGATGGCGATCGCCGGCGTCGGCTCCGTTGCGGCCAGCCTCAGCGAAGGCCTTGCGCGCGAGGGCCGTACGCTGCTCGGCGGCGACGTCGCATTCTCTCTCATCCAGCGCGAAGCCAAGCCCGACGAGATCGCGTTCCTGCGTTCGCGCGGCGACGTTTCGGTCGCGGCGACGTTGCGCGTCATGGCCCGCAGCGCCGACGGCAGACTGGCGCTGGTCGAGCTCAAGGCGGTGGACGGCAATTATCCGATGCTGGGTGAGCTGACGCTCGATCCGGAATTGCCGATCGCGGATGTGTTGGCCGAGCGCGACGGCGCGTTCGGCGCGGCGGTGGATTCCACCCTTTTGGCGCGGCTTGACCTCAAGCTCGGCGACCGCGTCACCATCGGCAGCGCCAGCTTCCAGATCCGCAGCGTTGATAGCGCCGAGCCCGACAAGCTTGCCGGCAATGTCGGCCTCGGCCCGCGTTTCCTGGTCAGCGAAGCCGGCCTGCGCGCGACGGGGTTGTTGCAGCCCGGCAGCCTGGTGCGCTGGATCTACCGCTTGAAACTACCCGACAACGCGGCCACCGACCGCGCAGCGACCCAATTGATCGACAGCGCGCGAAGCGCGCTGCCGGCAGCCGGCTGGGAGATTCGCAGCCGCGGCAACGCCTCGCCGCAGCTCGAGCGCACCATTAGCCGTTTCACCCAATTTCTGACCCTGGTCGGCCTTGCCGCGCTGTTGGTCGGCGGCGTCGGCGTCGCCAATGCGGTCAAGAGCCATATCGATCGCCGCCGCGACGTCATCGCGTCGTTCAAGGCGCTGGGCGCCACCGGCCGCGATGTCTTCTCGATCTATTTGACCCAGGTGGTCGTGCTTGCCGGGATCGGCTCGGTGATCGGCCTTGCCGCCGGGGCGGCGCTGCCTTTCGTCATCGTCGGCGTGTTCGGCAAGCTGCTGCCATTGCCGGTGATCCCCGCATTGCACGCGGACGAACTGGCGCTGTCGTTCATCTACGGCCTGCTCACGGCGCTGGCCTTCGGACTGTGGCCGCTCGGCCGGGTGCATGATGTGCCGGTCGCGGCGCTGTTCCGCGACGAGGTGGCCCCCGAATGGCACCGCCCGCGCTGGAGCTATCTGGCGCTGATGGCGGTGGTGATTGCGCTGTTGATCGCGGTTGCGATCGGGCTTGCCTATGACAAGCGAGTCGCCGCGGTGTTCGTCGTCTCCTCGGCCGCGGTGTTCGCGCTGCTGCGCGGCGTCGCCGCCGGGCTGATGGCGCTGGCGCGCCGCCTGCCCCGTAGTCGCATCACCATGCTGCGGCTGGCGATCGCCAATATCTACCGGCCCGGCGCACTGACGCCGTCGGTCGTGATGTCGCTCGGCCTGGGGCTGGCGGTGCTGGTCACCATCACCCAGATCGACGGCAATCTGCGGCGGCAGTTCCTGGCGGCGCTGCCGGATCGCGCGCCGTCCTTCTACTTCATCGATATTCCCACAACCGAAGCCGACCGCTTCAGCGCCTTCCTGAAACAGACCGCTCCCGGATCGACCGTAGAGGACGTGCCGATGCTGCGCGGGCGCATCGCCGCCGCCCGCGGCGTCAAGGCCGAAGACCTCAAGGCTTCGCAGGATTCCGAGTGGGTGCTGCAGAGCGACCGTGGCCTGACCTATACCGGCGAAATACCCAAGGGCTCGAAGATCGTCGAGGGCGAGTGGTGGGGGCCGGATTACAGCGGACCGCCGCTGGTCTCGATGGAGAAGAAGATCGCCGACGGGCTCAAGCTCAAAATCGGCGACGAGATCGTGGTCAACGTGCTCGGCCGCGACATACCGGCCAAAATCGCCAATCTGCGCAATATCGACTGGCAGGGCCTCGGCATCAATTTCGTGCTGGTGTTCTCGCCGAACGCCTTCAAGGGCGCGCCGCACAGCCATGTCGCGACCCTGACCGAGACCCATCCGGACGCCGCCGGCGACGCCCGCATCATCAAACAGGTGGCCGACGCCTTCCCGACGGTAACCAGCGTGCGGGTGCGCGAGGCGCTGGAAACCATCGGCAGCGTGGTCACCAACCTCGTGATGGCGATCCGCGGCGCCAGCGCGGTGACGCTGATCTCGGCCATCCTGGTGCTGGGCGGCGCGCTCGCCGCCGGCCATCGCCACCGGGTCTACGACGCGGTGATCCTGAAGACGCTCGGGGCCACCCGCGCGCGGCTGCTCGGCGCCTATGCGCTGGAATATCTGATGATCGGCTTTGCCACGGCCGTGTTCGGCGTGATCGCAGGCTCGATCGCGGCCTGGCTGATCGTGACCCGGCTGATGACGCTGAGCTTCATCTGGCAGGCCGGCAGCGCCGCCGGCGTGGTCGTGGCCGCGCTGATCGTCACGGTGGGGCTGGGACTGGCCGGCACGCTTTTGGCCCAGAACCAGAAACCGGCCACGGTGTTGCGGAATTTGTGACAATTTGTACCGGCAGCATAGGCAGGGTTAATGCCGCTTTTGTCCATAAATCGCGGTTTAGAGCGACATTCAGCCGCGCATGGAAGCTTGCGGCGAATGTGCTAGTTTCCCACATACCAGCCAGGGTCAGAGGCGGGTTTGATGACGCAAAATTAATGTCAGCAAATCGCGGCATCTGAGATAGATTTCTAACCGGCGTCGCAAACCCCCTTGCGGTCCGCCGGGCAACCAACGGGAATTCGACCATGTCGGACCTAGACCGTAACTACGCTTCTCCTTTCGGCCGGGCCGCCGGTCGCGTTGACGCAGCGACCGTCGACGCCGGTCTGCGCGCCTACATGCTGCGCATCTACAACTACATGAGCATCGGGCTGGCCATCACCGGTCTCGCGGCGCTCGGCGTCTATATGGCGGCGGTGACCGGCGATCCGGCGGCCGGCGCGGCCAAATTCGGCAACGCCTTCCTGACGCCGTTCGGCTATGCGATGTATGTGAGCCCCCTGAAGTGGCTTTTCATCTTCGCGCCCTTGCTGATGGTGTTCGTGATCTCGGCCGGCATCAACCGGCTGCAGCCCGCTGCCGCCCAGATGCTGTTCTGGGTGTTCTCGGCGCTGATGGGCATTTCACTGTCGTCGATCTTCCTGGTGTACACGCACACCTCGATCGTCCGGGTGTTCTTCATCACCGCGGCGACCTTTGGCGCTCTGAGCCTCTACGGTTACACCACGAAGCGTGACATGAGCGGCATGGGGTCGTTCCTGTTCATGGGCCTGATCGGCATCATCATCGCGAGCCTGGTCAATTTGTTCCTGGCGAGCACGATGCTGCAGTTCATCGTCTCGGTGGTCGGCGTGCTGGTATTCGCAGGCCTCACCGCCTGGGATACCCAGCGGCTGAAGAACGACTACATCTACGGCTATGCCTCGCAGGGTGGCGTGGTGGCGGAGCGTGCGGCCATCCTTGGCGCACTCTCGCTCTACCTCAACTTCATCAACCTGTTCACGCTGCTGCTGCAGCTGCTCGGCCAGCGCGACTAGCCCAAACGCCTCAGCTCAGGCGCACGAATCGAAGCCCCGGCCTTACCGCCGGGGCTTTTCTTTTGGCTGAAGCAAAAATAATCTGGCGTCCATGTCACCCGCCGAAATCAGGCCCGCCACCGAGGCCGACCTCCTCGCTGTCACCGAAATCTACGAGCACGCGGTGCTTTACGGCACCGCGACGTTCGAACTGATACCGCCGGACCTTGCCGAGATGACCCGGCGGTTCAAGGCGCTGCTGGACGGCGGTTTTCCGTATTTCGTCGGCGTCCTGCAAGGCGGCGTGGTTGGATATGCCTATGCCGGCCCGTACCGTCCGCGGCCGGCCTACCGCTTCACGGTGGAGAATTCGGTCTATCTGAGACCTGCAATCCACCGCCGCGGCATCGGCCTGCAATTGATGCTGCGGCTGATCGCCGAGTGCGAAGTGCGCGGCTACCGGCAGATGATCGCGGTGATCGGCGATTCCGCCAACGCCGGATCGATCGGCGTCCACACCAAAACCGGGTTCCAGATGATCGGGACCCATCCCAATGTCGGCCTCAAATTCGGCCGCTGGCTCGACACCGTGATGATGCAGCGCGCGCTCGGCGACGGCGCAAGCACTGTGCCGGGGGATAATGCAGAACAGCGCTAGTTGTCAGGTGTCATTCCGGGGCGCGAAGCGAACCCGGAATCTCGCGCCGCAGATTACGCCTAGCTAAAGCTAAGCTTTGGATTCCGGATCCAGCGCTGCGCGCGGGTCCGGAATGACAGCATGGCTACACTACCGCCAGCTTGCGATCGATCACCAGCAGCACGCGCTCGAGCTCCTGGCCCCGGCGCAGGATCAGGCCGGTCGCGGAGATCACGCTGTACATGCCCTGCTTGCGCGCGAGCCGCGGATCTTTTTCGATGCGATAGATCGGGACTTCGGAAGCGCGGCGGAACACCGAGAACACCGCGCGATCCCTCAAGAAGTCGATGGCATAGTCGCGCCATTCGCCATCGGCGACCATGCGGCCATAGAGATTGAGAATACGATTGAGTTCCAGACGATTGAACGTAACGCGGCTTTGCTGGGGGCCTGCAGCGGCGGTGCGCGCCGCCGCGCGATTCTCGCTTGGATCAGTGTCCTCCGATAGCGAACTCATGGAGCGCCTCCTGTCATCTCAGGCATGATCTTGTCCCGAAAACCGGTGCCCACTTTTCGGGATCATGCCGAGACGTACATGATTGCGCCAACCGCCGGACGCTGCAAGAGGCCCTTGATAAATACCGCCGCGGGCACGGCCGATTGCCCGACCTCCGGAATCCGGGGGTCACGGGATCGTTAGAGGAAATCATATTGCTGCCCCACTTCCGCCCATCGACCGCCCCGCTGCCTTGCAAAAAGAAAATCCTGCGTTGGCCCGGTCCTTTCGGTTCCGGATTCCTCAGCCCCCAGCCCCCCGGGGCCGTCGGGATCGGGCCTGTTCGCAGGGGAGCTAATCCCCGTACTGGGCCAACGAAAGTTGGTCCTTTTTCTTTTTTGGCGGGTGCTTCATCACTGCCGTCATTCCGGGGCGCGCGAAGCGCAAGCTTTGATGTGCAATTGCACATCAGAGAATCCATAACCACGATCGTGAGTATGGATTTCCGGGCCTGCGCCATCCAAGTCGGCTGTTGCCGACTTGGTCTTATGTGTGCCGAACTCGGGTAGACCCGAGTTCGGATGGCGCATCCCGGAATGACGAAAGGGAATCAGTGCAGGCTTGTGAACGCCGCGCCCAGCATCGGGCCGGGTTTGTCGCGATTGCCGTCCTGGACATAGACAACCGCGGCATCGACGCCGTCGCGCGAGATATTTTCCAGCGGCACGGTCCAGTTTCCGGAACTGCCGTTCCAGTCACCCACCTTGAGCAGATTGCGCACGACATTGTGGTAGGTAATTTCCTGGCCGCGGTTTTCGCCGCGCCCGATCGCGATCGGAATGGCCTTCGAGACCGAGCAGATCCAGACTTCGCCATGCGCGGCGTTCGGCGCCTTGCTGGCCGCGACCGAAACATTGATCTGCTTGCCGGACAGCGTCATCGTGACGGGCACCGACATCACGCCATCGGCCTTGCTCGTATCCTTGATCGCACCTTCGATGCCGGCGCGATCGCTGCCGATCAGATGCGCCGATCCATTGACGACAACTTGCGGCGTGTAGACGTCGCGATCGCCGCGCACATGCGAATAGGCCTTTTGCCGCGCGCTGAAGCGGGAGTCGGCGAGCGTATCCTTCCAGCCAAGGTAGTCCCAATAATCGATCGGCATGCTCAGCGCGATGACGTTGGGATCCTTGGCGAGTTCACCGATGATCTTGTCGGCCGGCGGACAGGACGAGCAGCCTTGCGAGGTGAACAATTCGACGACCGCACGCGGATCGGCATGGGCCGGACGGATAATTGCGATAATCGCGCATACGCTGAGCGCACCGGACCACCGCGAGATACAGTTATAGGCCATCATCGCTGTCATACTGCGAACCGGTCGTGACGATTTCCATCCGTATTTGTACGGGGCATGGTCTGATCCCAAAAGCGCGCCCCAAACGCGCGAAAGCGGCCTTTGTCATAGGCCGCCTTCTTTTTACCTGCCACTCACTAAGCAGTGAGCCGCCGATCACAAATCCGCGTTATGCAGCCAGTTTACGCAGCACATAATGCAGAATGCCGCCATTCCGATAATATTCGAGTTCGTCGAGCGTATCGATGCGGCACAGCAGCGGCACGCTTTGCAGCGAACCGTCACCGGACGCGATCTCCGCCGTCAGCGTTTGACGCGGCTTGAGATCGCCCTGCAAGCCCCGGATCGTCACCTTCTCGTCGCCCTTGAGGCCCAGCGACGTCCATGACGTGCCGTCCTCGAAGGTCAGCGGCAGCACACCCATGCCGACCAGATTGGAGCGGTGGATGCGCTCGTAGCTCTGGCAGATCACGGCGCGGACGCCGAGCAGCCGCGTTCCCTTGGCGGCCCAGTCGCGCGACGAGCCGTTGCCGTATTCGGCGCCGGCGAAAACCACCAGCGGCACTTGCTCCGCCTGGTACTTCATCGCGGCGTCGTAGATCGACATCTGTTCGCCGTCGGGCCAGTGCTTCGTGAGGCCGCCTTCCGGAATGTTGCCGTCGGCGCCCTTCAGCATGAAGTTCTTGATGCGGATGTTGGCAAACGTGCCGCGCATCATGATCTCATGATTGCCGCGCCGGGTGCCGTACTGGTTGAAGTCGGCCGGACGCACCTGATGCTCCGAGAGGAATTTTCCGGCCGGCGAGGTCAGCTTGATGGAGCCTGCCGGCGAGATGTGGTCGGTGGTGATCTTGTCGCCGAACATCGCCAGAATCCGCGCATCGACGACGTCCACGATCGGATCCGGCTCTTTCTTCATGCCTTCGAAGTAAGGCGGGTTCTGCACATAGGTCGAGCTCATGTTCCAGCGATAGGTTTCGCTCTCCACGGTCTTGATCTTGCGCCAGTTGGTGTCACCCTTGAACACGTCGGCGTAGCGCTTCTTGAAGATCGTGGCGGTGACGAACTTCTTCATCAAGGCATTGATCTCTTTGGTCGTCGGCCAGATGTCCTTCAGGTACACCGGCTTGCCGTCCTTGCCCTCGCCGATCGGCTCGACCGCGAGATCCTTGGTCACCGATCCCGCCAGCGCATAGGCCACGACCAGCGGCGGCGACGCCAGATAGTTGGCCTGCACGTCCGGGCTGACGCGGCCTTCGAAGTTGCGGTTACCCGACAGCACGGCGGCGGCGACGATGCCGTTGTCGTTGATCGACTTCGAAATATCTTCGGGCAGCGGGCCGGAATTGCCGATGCAGGTGGTGCAGCCGAAACCGACCAGGTTGAAGCCGACCTTGTCGAGATCGGCCTGCAGGCCGGAATTGGCGAGATATTCCGCCACCACCTGGCTGCCCGGCGCCAGCGACGTCTTCACCCACGGCTTTGCCTTCAGGCCCTTGGCGGCGGCGTTGCGCGCCAGCAGGCCCGCGCCGATCAGCACGCTCGGATTGGAGGTGTTGGTGCAGGAGGTGATCGCCGCGATCACGACGTCGCCGTGGCCGAGATCGAAATTGTGGTTCTCGACCGCATAGCGCTTGGCGGCATCGTCCGCCTTCTTGTACTCGCTGGTCATCGCGGTGGAGAAGCCGGAGGCGACTGCCGGCAGCGCGACGCGGCCCTCGGGACGCTTCGGGCCGGCCATCGACGGCACGACGTCGGCGAGATCGAGCGTCAGCGTCGCCGTGAACACGGGATCAACCGACTTGGCGGTGCGGAACAGACCCTGCGCCTTGGCGTAGGCGGTGACCAGCTTGACGCGATCCGCCTTGCGGCCCGAGGTCTTCAGATAGTCGATGGTCGCGGCGTCGACCGGGAAGAAGCCGCAGGTCGCGCCATATTCCGGCGCCATGTTGCCGATGGTCGCCTTGTCCGCGACCGAGAGAAAATCGAGGCCGGGGCCGAAGAATTCGACGAATTTTCCGACCACGCCCTGCTTGCGCAGCATCTGCGTCACGGTCAGCACGAGGTCGGTGGCGGTGACGCCTTCCTTGAGTTGGCCCTTGAGCTTGAAGCCGATCACTTCCGGCAGCAGCATCGACAGCGGCTGACCGAGCATGCAGGCTTCCGCCTCGATGCCGCCGACACCCCAGCCGAGCACGGCGAGGCCGTTGACCATGGTGGTGTGCGAGTCGGTACCGACCAGCGAATCCGGATAGGCAACTTCAAAGGTGCCGGTCTTCTTGCCGACCGTCATGTTCTCCTTCCTGGTCCACACCGTCTGCGCGAGATATTCGAGATTGACCTGGTGGCAGATGCCGGTGCCGGGCGGCACCACGGAGAAATTCGAAAACGCCTTCTGACCCCATTTCAGGAATTCGTAGCGTTCCTGGTTCTGCTTGTATTCCTCGACCACGTTCTTGCCGAACGCCTTGTTGTCACCGAAGAAGTTCACGATCACCGAGTGATCGATGACCAGATCGACCGGCACCAGCGGATTGATCTTTTCCGCATCGCCGCCGAGCTTCTGCATCGCGTTGCGCATCGCGGCGAGATCGACCACCGCCGGCACGCCGGTGAAATCCTGCATCAGCACGCGCGCGGGACGGAACGCCACTTCATGCTCGAGCGCGCGCTTCTTCAGCCATTTCGACACCGCCACGATGTCGGCCTTCTTGACGGTGCGATCGTCCTCGTTGCGCAGCAGATTTTCCAGCAGCACCTTCATCGAATAGGGCAGTTTGGAAATTCCCTTCAGACCGTTCTTCTCGGCGGCGGGCAGGCTGTAATAGACATAGGACTTGCCACCGACCTTGAGGGTCTTGCGGCATTTGAAGCTGTCGAGCGATGTCATGTGAGGAAATCCCAATTGTCAGTTATACCCGGCAAGGGTATTTAAACACCGTCCGCGAGGCCGGCCTTTGGCTTGCAGTCGCCGATTGTGTGCTGCATCAAGTTCGGGGCTTATAGAATCTTTCCAGAAGCGCCGCCACACTGACAATCGTGCTGCAGCAATGCGGTACCCACAAATTCCGATGCGGTACCCTTAGTTTCCAAAGGGCTGTAAAGGGGCAAAATGCAGCTCTTGGGACGCAGTATCTGTTGTGTGCGAGGCGGCCGTGAGGTGTTTTCCGGCCTCGATTTCGAGGCCGCTTCGGGCCAGGCGCTGGCCGTTACCGGCCCCAATGGATCCGGCAAGACCTCGCTGCTGCGGCTGATCGCGGGCCTGCTGGTGCCATCGGCCGGATCGATCGATCTGAAGGGCGGCGGGACCGAGCTGACACTGCCCGAGCAGTCGCATTATCTCGGCCACCGCGACGCCCTGAAGCCCGCGCTGAGCGTGCGGGAGAACCTGTCGTTCTGGCGGGATTTCCTCGGCGGCGATGCCGGGGATGGCGAACAAACCCTCGCCCAAATCGGCCTCGGCCACGCCGCGCATTTGCCGGCGGCCTATCTGTCCGCCGGCCAGCGGCGGCGGCTCTCGATCGGCCGACTGCTCGCGGTGCGGCGTCCGGTCTGGCTGCTCGACGAGCCGACCTCTGCGCTCGATGCGGGCGGGCAGGATCTGTTCGCGGGCCTGATGCGCGACCATCTTGGAAGCGGCGGAATCATCATCGCCGCCACCCACGCCCCGCTCGGGATCGAGACCAGGGAACTTCGGATGGGAGGCGCGACATGACCGCCCTCGCCGCGCTGATTCGGCGGGACATCAGAATCGCCCTGCGCGTCGGCGGCGGGGCGCTGATCGGCGTGCTGTTCTTCCTCACCGTCACCGTGCTGATGCCGTTCGCGGTCGGCCCCGATCTGGCGCTGCTGACACGGCTGGGGCCGGCCATTCTCTGGCTCGGCGCGCTGCTGGCCAGCCTGCTGACGCTCGACCGGCTGTTCACGGCCGACCATGAAGACGGCTCGCTCGACCTGATCGTGATGAGCCGGATGCCGCTGGAACTGGCCTGTGCCGCCAAAGCGCTGGCGCACTGGCTCGCCGCGGGCCTGCCATTGATTATCGCCACGCCGGCGCTGGGGCTGCTGCTCAATCTCGACGCCGCATCGACTTCGGCGGTGGCGCTGACGCTGCTGGCGGGCACGCCGGCGCTGACTTTTACCGGCATGATCGGTGCGGCGCTTGCCGTGACCTTACATCGCGGCGGCTTGCTGCTCGCGGTGCTGGTGCTGCCGCTGTCGGTCCCCGTCCTGATCTTCGGCGTCGCGGCGTCGCAGGCCGCGATCACCGGCCCGCTGTCGTTCGGAACGCCGTTTTCGATCCTGTGCGCGCTTTCGCTGGTCAGTTTCGTGATCGGACCGTTCGCGGCCGCCGCCAGTTTGCGGCACGGCCTGGACTGACACCGGTTTGATGCCGATCAACTCTCGCGGAGGCCAAATGAAACAAAGCATGCCGCATTGCCTGCCCCGCCGCTGACGACTATCAGGGTGCCATGACGCTGATCGACCTCGCCAACCCCACAAAATTCCTGTCGCTGACGGCGCGGGTGCTGCCGTGGCTCGCGGGTGCTACCGCGATCCTGCTGCTGATCGGTTGCTATCAATCGGCCATGGCGCCCGACGACTATCAGCAGGGCGCCACCGTCAAGATCATGTTCATCCACGTGCCGAATGCGTGGCTCTCGATGTTCGTGTGGGGGGTGATGAGCCTGGCCGCCCTGGGGACGCTGGTGTGGCGGCATCCGCTGGCGGATGTCGCGGCCAAAGCGGCAGCCCCGATCGGCGCCGCGTTCACGTTCCTGGCGCTGGTCACGGGGTCGCTGTGGGGCCGGCCGATGTGGGGCACCTACTGGGAATGGGATGCGCGGCTAACGTCGGTGTTGATCCTGTTTTTGATGTATCTAGGCCTGATCGCCCTTTGGCGCGCGGTGGACGATCCGTCGCGCGCGGCGCGGGCCGCGGCGATCCTGACCCTGGTCGGCGCGATCAATTTGCCGATCATCAAATTCTCGGTGGACTGGTGGAACACGCTGCATCAGCCGGCCTCGGTGATGCGACTGGGCGGGCCCTCGCTCGACCGCGCCTTCCTGATCCCGCTGCTCGTCATGGCCGTCGCCTTTTCGCTGCTGTTCGTCACGCTGCATCTGGCGGCGATGCGCAACGAGATCCTGCGCCGCCGCGTGCGCGCCTTGCAGATGATGCAAGCCAGTCAGCAGGCGGCGTGACGCGATGTCGCTCGGTCCCTACGCCTCCTTCATCGTGACTTCCTATGCGCTGGTAACAGGAGTGGTTTTGATTTTAATTGTCTGGATCGCCATCGACTATCGCCGCCAGAAGGAGCGCCTGCGCGATCTCGAGGCCAGCGGCGTGGTCCGGCGTTCCGGCCGCAGCGCGGCGGATATCTGATGAGCGAGCCCGCAACCACCAACGACCCATCACCGCGGGGCCGGCGCTGGCTGGTGATCCTGCCGCTGCTCGGCTTCATCGCGTTGGCCGGACTGTTCCTGCTGCGACTGCACGGCGGCGACCCCTCGAGAATTCCCTCCGCCCTGATCGGCCGGCCGGCGCCGCAAACCGTGCTGCCCGCGCTCGAAGGCCTCGTCGCGAACGGCGCGCAAATACCGGGCCTCGATCCGGCCGTGTTCAAGGGCAAGGTCAGCGTCGTCAATGTCTGGGCCTCCTGGTGCGTGCCATGCCACGACGAGGCGCCGCTATTTTCCCAGCTGGCCAAGGACAACCGGCTGCAGATGGTCGGCATCAATTACAAGGACGGGCCCGACAATGCCCGCCGCTTCCTCGGCCGCTACGGCAATCCGTTCGGCATCGTCGGCGTCGACGCCAACGGCCGCGCCTCGATCGAATGGGGCGTCTACGGCGTGCCCGAAACTTTCGTGGTCGGCCGCGAGGGTACCATTCTCTACAAGCTGGTCGGGCCGGTGACGCCCGAGAACATCGACAGCGTGCTCAAGGTCGAAATCGAGAAGGCGCTGAAGTAACGACGATGGAGCGCTTAGCTCCAAATAATTTTCCGCTTTTATCTGCCGTTCATTTCACGGCCATGGCGCTGCCACGAATTCAAAGCTACCTCCATGACGTTACTTAAACCGTCCTTGGAGGGACACACCCAATGCGTCATTTCACGCTCGCTTCTCTTCTCGCAACCGCGCTCACCCTGGGTCTGATGACGGCGACGCCGTCGATGGCCCAGACCGCGCAGCCCGCGGCCAAATCCGACAGCAAAATGGCGCCCGCGCCGAAGCCGGCCACCGAGTCGAAGATGGCGCCGGCCCCGAAAGCGGACCTGCTCGACATCAACTCGGCCAGCGCCGACCAACTCGACGCGCTGCCGGGCATCGGCAAGGCCTATTCGGCCGCGATCATCAAGGGCCGTCCCTACAAGGGCAAGGATGATCTGGTGAACAAGAACATCGTCCCCCAAAAGACCTATGACGGCATCAAGGACAAGATCATCGCCAAGCAGAAGAGCTGATCCCTCAGCGTCATTGCGAGCGAAGCGAAGCAATCCATAGCGCCACGTTTGGTAAAATGGATTGCTTCGTCGCGGAGCTTGTCATCGGGCGCGCGTTCGCGCGACCCGTTGGCTCCTCGCAATGACGGCGGAGAGGCGATCCTCACCCCTTCGACACATCGCCCGCTTCCGCCTCGCTCGCCTCGAGCGTGGCCGGCTCCAGATGGTAGCGCTTCGTCAGCGGCATCTGGGCGATCGCAAAGATCATCGTCAGCGGAATCACGCCGAACGCCTTGAAGCCGACCCAGAAATCGGTTGTCTGGGTACGCCAGACGATTTCGTTCAAGACCGCCATCGCGAGGAAGAACAGCGCCCAGCGCATCGTGAGAATGCGCCAGCCATGCGGCGTCAGGTTGAACATCTGATCGAACATGATGGCGATGAAGGAGCGGCCGAACAAAAGCCCACCGCCCAGCACGGCCGCGAACAGCCCATAGATAATGGTCGGTTTGACCTTGATGAAGGTCTCGTCGTGCAGCACTAGCGTCAGCGTGCCGAACACGATGACGATGATGCCGGTGACGATCGTCATGACAGGCACGTGCCGCGTCACCACATAGGACGCGATCATCGCCGCCACGATCGCCACCATGAACGCGCCGGTGGCGACGAACAGATGGAATTTGGCGTTTGCGACAAAGAATACGAGCAGCGGACCGAGCTCGGTCGCGAGTTTGAACAACGGATGCGGCTGGGTCTTGTCCATCACTTAATCCATCAAACCTGACTTGCCGCCATCCTTCGAGACGGCGCTTCGCGCCTCCTCAGGATGAGGACTTCCTGTATCGCTCCCTTCATCCTGAGGAGCGCGCACTCGCGCGCGTCTCGAAGGATGAAGCCTATTCAATTCCCGCGATCGCCTGCGCGAAATCGCGAGCGGTGAACGGCGCGAGATCGTCGACGCCTTCGCCGACCCCGATGAAGTGCACCGGCAATTTGAATTTCTCCGACAGCGCCACCAGAATGCCGCCGCGCGCGGTGCCGTCGAGCTTTGTCATGACGAGCCCCGTGACCCCGGCGGTACGATGAAACGCCTCGACCTGCGACAGCGCATTTTGGCCCACGGTGGCATCGAGCACCAGCAGCACGGCGTGCGGCGCCGAGGCATCGACCTTCTTGATGACGCGAACGACCTTTTCCAGTTCGTTCATCAGTTCGGCCTTGTTCTGCAGCCGGCCGGCGGTGTCGATCAGGAGCACGTCGAGCTTTTGCTCTTTCGCCTCCGTAAGCGCATTGAAGGCAAGGCTCGCCGAATCCGAGCCCTGCGCGCCCGCGATGACCGGCGATTTGGTGCGCTCGCCCCAGATCTTCAGCTGCTCGATGGCGGCCGCGCGAAACGTATCGCCGGCGGCCAGCATGACCTTGCGGCCTTCGGCGGAGAGTTTCGCGGCCAACTTTCCGATGGTGGTGGTCTTGCCGGAACCGTTGACGCCGACCACGAGAATGACGAACGGCTTTTGCGCCGCATCGATCTCCAGCGGCTTTGCCACCGGCGCCAGTACTTTTTCGACTTCGGTCGCGACCACCGTCTTCACGTCGTCTGCCGAGATCGCCTTGTCATAACGTCCCTTGCCGACCGCGTCCGCTATGCGGACGGCAACTTCGGTGCCGAGATCGGCGCGCAGCAACACATCCTCGATATCATCGAGCATGGCACGGTCGAGCTTGCGCTTGGTGACGAGATCGGCGACCGCGGTCCCGAGCGCACTCGAGGTCCGCTTCAGGCCGCCGGACAGCCGCCGCCACCAGCTCAGTTTGGGGGTTCCCGCAGTGGTATCGTTCATGGCGCGGCTGTGTTAGCGGTTTCGCGCCATGAGCGAAAGTCTCGAACGATTGATCGATGTTCCCGAATTGACCGTGGAGGAAATCCAGGCGCGGGTGCTCCACCGCGACGGATTGATGCTGGTGATCGACAAGCCCGCGGGGCTGCCGGTGCATCGCGGCCCCAAAGGCGGCGCCAATCTGGAGGCGTCGTTCGACGGCTTGCGATTCGGCCTGCCACGGCCGCCGGTGCTGGCCCACCGGCTCGACAAGGACACATCCGGCTGCCTCGTTTTGGGGCGCCATCGCAAGGCAACCGCATCGCTTGGCCTGCTGTTCAAGCACGGCAAGATTTCAAAGACCTATTGGGCCGTCGTTGAAGGCGGGCCTGCCGAAGATCAAGGCACCATCGACATGCCGCTCGGCCGGCTGAATGTCGAACGCGGCTGGTGGCAGAAGCCGGACCCGGACGGTCAAAAGGCCGTCACAAACTGGAAGGTGCTGGGGCGCGGCGATGGTCTTGCCTGGCTCGCGCTCGAACCGGTCACCGGCCGCACCCATCAGCTGCGCGTCCATTCCGCAGCGACCGGCTGGCCGATCGTCGGCGATAACATCTACGGCAACGGTCCGCGTTTCGGCGAGCCGCGGCTACATCTGCATTCCCGCGAGATCGGGGTTGCGATCTCGAAAAACAAGGAACCGGTGCACGTGATCGCGCCGGCGCCGCCGCATATGCACGAGCGGCTCAGGGCGTGCGGGTGGAACGGGGAGTAGGCCCGGCCATCCACGTCCTTACGGCACAAAAGGAAAGTAAGACGTGGATGTCCGGGACAAGCCCGGGCATGACGGAAAATTAAACCGTCAGCCGCGCACTATCATGTCCGGCGATCGTCAGCGCCCGCACCGCGCCCGGCGTTTCGCCGCTGATCGCCACCGGCAAAAAGTGCTCCGTCCGCCCCTGCTTACCGCTCTCGATCAAGACCTGCCGCGTTGCACCGACCTCGGCAGCCAGCCGCTTCTGCAGCGCGGCCTCACCCGTCGCGCGCAACCGCCTGGCGCGCGCCTTGATTGCCTCGCCCGCGACCTGCGGCATTCGCGCGGCCGGCGTGCCCGGGCGTTTCGAGTAGGGAAACACGTGCAGGAAGGTGAGGCCGCACTCCTCCACCAGATCCTGCGAACGCGCGAACATGTCCTCCGTCTCGGTCGGAAAACCCGCGATGATATCGGCACCGAGCGCGATGTCCGGCCGCAGCCGCCGCACCTCCGCGCAGAATTCGATGGCGTGCTTCCGCGAATGCCGCCGCTTCATGCGCTTCAGGATCAGATCGTCGCCGGATTGCAGCGACAGGTGCAGATGCGGCATCAAGCGGTCATCGTCGGCGACGACATCGAGCAGATCACGGTCGGCCTCGATCGAGTCGATCGATGAAATCCGCAGGCGCTTGAGCTCGGGCACGTGCCGCAGGATCTGCTTTGTCAGCTGACCGAGTTTGGGCGTGCCCGGCAGATCCGCGCCATAGCTGGTGAGGTCGACGCCGGTCAGCACGATTTCGGCATGGCCGCGTTCGACCAGCGCACGGACCTGGTCGACCACCGCGCCCATCGGCACCGAGCGCGAATTGCCGCGGCCATAGGGAATGATGCAGAAGGTGCAGCGGTGGTCGCAGCCGTTCTGCACCTGCACGAACACCCGCGGCAGGCCCTTCTGAAAGCCTTCCAGCAGATGCGGCGCCATCTCCGTGACCGCCATGATGTCGGCGACCGCGATCTTCTCGCTGGCAGCGATGCCAAAACCGGCATCGAACGCGGCGCGCGCGTTGCGCCACGCCTCGCCCCGCATCTTGTCGTCATTGCCGACGACGCGATCGACCTCCGCCATCCCGGCGAACATTTCGGCCTGCGTCTGCGCCGCGCAGCCGGTGACGACAATCCGCAGCCCAGGCCGCTCGCGCTTCAGCCGCCGGATTGATTGCCGCGCCTGTGCTACGGCCTCATTGGTCACCGCGCAGCTATTGATGACGATGGTGTCGGAAAGCCCCGCCTTCTCTGCCTCGAGCCGAATCACTTCGGACTCGAAGGCATTGAGGCGGCAGCCGAAGGTGAGGACGTCGACGCTCATGATTTAGGCGACGGACGCAAACAGCGCCGGATCAAATCGCCCTTCATATTCGAAATCAGCGGTGCCCGTCATCAGCACGTGGTCATCGCGCTCGCGCCATTCGATCGAGAGCTTTCCACCCGGCAGCGCAATCTCGACCTGACGATTGGCGCGCTTCAGCCGCGCCGCCGCAACCGCGGTGGCACACGCCGCCGAGCCGCAGGCCCTGGTCAGCCCGACGCCTCGCTCCCAGGTGCGGATCGTGATGTGATCGCGATCGACGATATGGGCGAGCGTGATATTGGCGCGCTCCGGAAAAATCGGATGATTTTCCAGCAGCGGTCCGAAGCGGTCGAGATCATAGGCGTTGACGTCATCGACCCAGAAGATCGCATGCGGATTGCCCATGCTGACAACGGACGGTGAATGCAGCACCGGCGCATCGATCGGCCCGACCTGCAATTCGATGTAGCGGGTGTCGCGAAACTCTTCGGCCAGCGGAATATCCTGCCAACCGAATTTCGGCGCCCCCATGTCGACGGTGTAGAGGTCGGGCGCCGGGCCCTGCCAGCAGTTCAACAGCCCGGCCCGCGTCTCGAAGGTGACAGAGGTCTGGCCAGTCTGCTCAAACAGGCGGCGCACCACGCAGCGCATGCCGTTGCCGCAGGCGCCGGCCTCCGAACCGTCATTATTATAGATGCGGATGAAGGCCTCGGTGCCCTGCAGCCGCGGCGGCTGCAGCACCATCAACTGGTCGTAGGGCACGCCCGCCGGCGAGGCGACCGCGCGCGCCTCCTCCGCCGTCACGGCGGCCGGCTTGTCGCGCAAATCGACCACGACGATTTCGTTGCCGATGCCATTCATCTTGGCAAATGCGTGGTTGGCGAGCGCGCTCATGGAATTTCCCAATTTATGCCTGCCTTATATGGCGAATGATGGCGGATTGGCCAGTCCGCCGGGGCTGCAAGGCCCCTTGACGCATCTGTCATGGGACGAAAGCGGAACTTGCGTGTTAGGAATGGCAGCGTCTTTGCGGACGTGAGCCGGGACCTACCGCGACCGCTTGGAATGGGGATGGAGAATATCGAAATGAACCGTATCGGCACCTTCCGAGCCGCCCTGGTCGCGCTGATCCCGATCGTGGCAATCGCGTTTGGCAGCGCGGCGCTGGCGCAAACGCCCGCGCCGGCGGCCTCGCCCAGCGCAACGCCTGCGCCGGCCCCGTCCGCGACGCCGGTTCCGCCGCCCGCCGAGACCAAATCGCCGGCCGATACCCCCGCGGCCGCCCAAACGCCGGCGCCGCCGCCGATCGCACCGGTCCAGACCGCCGACCCCTTTGGCGAACAATTCACGCTGGAGCCCAAAAAGGTGGTGGTCATGAAGGGCACGGCCAATTGGGATGCAGCCTTCGACACCCTGATCGAGTCGTTCAAGGCACTGACCGCGCTGCTCGACAAGCAGGGCATCAAGGCGTCAGGCAATTCGATGATCGTCTACACCTCTACCGACGATACCGGCTTCACTTTCCTGGCCGAAATTCCGGTCGAGCAGGATCCGAAGAACCTGACCAAGGACATGAGCATGGGCAAATCGCCCGACGGCAAGGCCTTGAAATTCGTCCATCGCGGCTCCTACGACAATATGGACAACACCTATGAGGCGATCACCAATCACCTCGACGACAAGAAGCTGGAAGCCAAGGATACGTTCATCGAGGAATACATCACCGATCCCCTGAAGACGGCGGAGGACAAGCTGGTGATCAACGTCTACGTGCCGTTGAAGTGAGGCCCATGAAGCATTCCTTCGCTGTCGTCCTCGCTGCGGCCACGCTGCTGGCTGCGCCTGCGCTGGCGCAGACGACGCTGCCAGCCGCGATTTCGGTGAGCGGCGAAGCCACCGTGTCGGTGGCGCCGGATCAGGCGCAGATCGAGGGCGGCGTGACGTCTGACGCCAAGACCGCGCGCGAGGCGTCCGATGCCAACAACGCAGCGATGGGCAAGGTGCTGCTGGCGCTGAAGGGCGCCGGCATCGACGAAAAGGACTACCAGACTTCTCGGCTCTCGCTGCAACCGCAATACGCGCCGAACCGCAGCGGCCCTTCGCCCGTTGTCGGTTACCACGCCAGCAACCGCGTCACGGTCCGGATCCGCGACGTCACCAAGGTCGCCAACACCATCGACCTGCTGGTCGGCGCCGGCGCCAACGACATCGGCGGCATCAATTTCATGGTCTCGCAGGCCTCGAAACTGCTCGACGACGCCAGGGAAAAGGCGATCGCCGATGCCCGACGCAAGGCCGAGATCTACGCCAAGGCCTCCGGCGTGACGCTTGGCGAGCCGCTGAGCATTTCGGAAGAAGGCGGCTCCGTGCCGGTGTTTCGCGGCAAGATGGCGGCCCCGATGGCGACCGCAGCGCCGGTCGCGCAAGGCGAAGAGACGCTGTCGGTGACGGTGAGCGTGTCCTGGGCGATCAAGGCGGCGCAGTAGCTCCCGTGTCCCGGACGCGGTGCAGCGTGGCATCAGCGCGTTTACGCGCGTCTTCGACGCGCTATGGCTCCGCAGCGCCGGGACCCATTCTTTTTCGAGGCGGCATGGGCCCCGGCTTAGCAGCGCATCACTTCGTGCTGCGCAGCATCCGGGGAACGGAGCCGCGCGGGCGAGGTTAGAGTTCCACCACCTGCCCCGGCTCAGCGCTCGCTACGCTCGCTTGGCCGGGACGACGGAGTTAAACTTCGAATACCTGCCCCGGCCTCAGCACCGCAAACCGCTCGCGCGGCAGCCTTGCCTCGTCCAGAGCTTCACCCAACCCGATCACCGGCGCGTCGATCGCCTCATCGGTCAGTTGAAACGTGCCGTGATGATGCGCCAGCGCTTGCTGCGCGCCGCAATCGGTGAGCGCTTTCACCGCGTCTGACGGATTCATGTGCTGGTCGCGCATGAACCAGCGCGGCTCGTAGGCGCCGATCGGCAGGATCGCCAGCCGTAGCGGACCGTGCGCCTCGGCGACGCGGCGGAAATGCTTGCCCTCGCCGTAACCGGAATCGCAGACGATGTAGAGTTTGCCGGCCGGCGTCTCCAGCACAAAGCTCGCCCATAGCGCCTTGTTGCGGTCGAACAGGCCGCGCGCCGACCAGTGCCGCGTCGGCACCAGCGTCACCGCGACGCCGCCTCCGAGCTCGACACGGTCCTGCCAGTCGAACGCCTCGGCCTTGATCGCGGCATCCGCATCGCGCATCGTCACATCATTGCCCAGCGGCGTGATCACGCGCGGCGAAAACCTTTCCGCGAGTTTCGACAGCGTCGCGAGGTCGAGATGATCGTAATGGCCGTGCGAGACCAGCACGATATCGATCGGCGGCAGCGCGTCGAAGGCAATGCCGGGATCGTTGTGACGCTTCGGCCCGGCCCATGCGAACGGCGAGGCGCGCATCGACCACACCGGGTCGACCAAAATATTCAGCCCCGATGTCTGGACCAGCCAGCTCGCGTGTCCGACGAACGATAGCCGCACCTTGTCGCCCTCGACGCGCGGCGGCGGCGTATCGGCATGCGGGCTCGGCACCCATTCCGGCCAGTTCGCGCGCTGCCGGCCGCTTCCGAACTGCCAGCGCAGCACCTCGCCCAACGATTTTGGCGGCGCGCCGTCGGGATCGAAGAAGCGCAAGCCGTCGAAATGATCGGAAACGGGGCCGTCATAGGTTTTCATGCGGGAAATCCAGATCGATGGCACGCCCACCGCCGCGGCGGCGACGGCGAGCAGTCCAAGAATACGGCGGCGGGTGGGGGGCACGGGGCGGGCTCAATGAACCAAAAGGGTTGGGGCATGCAGGCTTATATGGCCTCGGCCGCCGCAACATGGAACCTGTAGCGGTGTTTCCACTCTCGCTGAGCCTAACCAAAAAGAGGATATAAAGCTTGGCAGTCCAACAGGACAAAACCCAATGATTGCATCGTTGGCTGCGAACGCTCGCTTATCGCGCGATTTTCTTCACGCAAATAGGTTCGCCCTGCGGGACGCTCTTACAGTCCCAATCCGGGCCAAAGCCCGTCGCGGCTACAAAGCCCGGAAATCGAATGTAGGTGAAGAGCAGAAAGCACAGCACCACCACGACGAACAAAGCGCCTAGCACGTCCCCGCGCCTCGGATACCACGGAACAAATCGCATGGTATTATTATAACGCCAATCTGCGCCGGGTCCGGCACGGATTTTCGTGCAGCGGTTAACCGCTTACCAAGGCTAGCAAAAATGCCGTTTTCGGCAAGTTTCCTTGACTTTCCTCCGCCATGGGGGTTTAACCCCGGCACTTCTCGGAAAGACGTTCTTTTCGACCCGCCGCCCGGCCCTTGAGGCCGGAGGCCAACGCCCGACAGCGCGATGCGCCCTCGGGCGTAAATGTGTTTGGAACATAGGACAACGGCATTGTTCGACAATCTGTCGGAAAGGCTTGGCGGGATCCTCGATCGGCTGACGGGGCGCGGTTCGCTGTCGGAAGCCGATGTCGACGCCGCGATGCGCGAAGTGCGCCGCGCGCTGCTCGATGCTGACGTCTCGCTCGACGTGGTCCGCAGCTTTACCGACCGTGTCCGCGAGCAGGCGGTCGGCGCCACCGTCGTCAAGTCGGTCACGCCCGGCCAGATGGTGGTCAAGATCGTCCACGACGAACTGGTCGCCACCCTCGGCTCCGACGGCCAGACCATCGACCTCAATGCGGTGCCGCCGGTCGCCATCATGATGGTCGGCCTGCAAGGTTCCGGCAAAACCACGACGACTGCAAAGCTCGCCCGCCGCTTGACCCAGCGCGACAAGCGCAAGGTGCTGATGGCTTCGCTCGACGTCTATCGTCCCGCGGCCATGGAACAGCTTGCGGTATTGGGGCGCGATCTCGACATCCCGACGCTGCCGATCGTGGCCGGCCAGAAGCCCGCACAGATCGCGCGCCGCGCGCTCGAAGCCGCAAAACTCGGCGGCTACGACGTGGTGCTGCTCGACACCGCCGGCCGCACCACGCTCGACGAAGAGATGATGTCCGAGGCGGCCGAAATCAAAACCACGGCCAATCCGCATGAAGTGCTGCTGGTCGCGGATTCCTTGACCGGACAGGACGCGGTCAATCTCGCGCGCGCCTTCGACCAGCGCGTCGGCCTTACCGGCATCGTGCTGACCCGAGTCGATGGCGACGGCCGCGGCGGCGCCGCGCTGTCGATGCGCGCCGTGACCGGCAAGCCGATCAAGCTGATCGGCACCGGCGAAAAGACCGACGCGTTGGAGGATTTCCATCCGAGCCGGATCGCCGGCCGCATCCTCGGCATGGGCGACGTGGTGTCGCTGGTCGAAAAGGCCGCCGCCAACATCGACGCCGAAAAGGCCGCGCGCACCGCCGAGCGGATGCGCAAGGGCCAGTTCGACCTCAACGATATGCGCGAGCAATTGCTGCAGATGGCGAATATGGGCGGCATCAGCGGGCTGATGGGGATGATGCCCGGCATCGCCAAGATGAAAAACCAGATTGCCGCCGCCGGCATCGACGACAAGATTTTGAAGCGTCAGGTCGCGGTGATCGATTCGATGACGCGGCAGGAGCGCAAGAATCCCGACATCCTCAAAGCCAGCCGCAAAAAGCGCATCGCCGCAGGCGCTGGCCTGGAGGTCCAGGAGGTCAACAAGCTGCTGAAGATGCACCGGAACATGGCCGACATGATGAAGGCCATGGGCTCGGGCAAGCGCGGTCCGATGGCCGGCATCGCGCAGGCGATGGGCTTTGGCGGCGGCATGAAACCGCCCTCGCCGGAAGAGATGAAGGCGATGGCTGAGAAGATGCAGGGCGGCGCAGGTCCGGGCGGCCTGCCCAGTCTGCCGAAGGATCTTCCCGCGGGTCTGCGCCAGGGATTGCCGAATTTGCCTGGACTCACGGGCTTGAGCGGCAAACCGACGCTTCCGGGCCTCGGCGGCTTCCCGGGGAAGAAGAAATGACCTTTTTCGTCATTGCGAGGAGCAAAGCGACGAAGCAATCCAGCTTTCTGCCTCGCGGCCACATGGATTGCTTCGCTTCGCTCGCAATGACGCGAATTCAGACCAATCCACTCACTTAAGTTTCGTATTCAACAGGAGAACCAAATGTCAGTCGTTATCCGCCTCGCGCGTGCAGGCACCAAGAAGCGTCCCGTTTATCACGTCGTCGTCGCCGACTCGCGCTTTCCGCGCGACGGCCGTTTCATCGAACGTCTCGGCCATTTCAATCCGCTGCTGCCGAAGGACAATGAGGCCCGGCTGAAGCTGGACATGGACAAGGTCAAGGCCTGGCTCGCCAAGGGCGCGCAGCCGTCGGATCGCGTCACCCGCTTCCTCGACGCCGCCGGTGTCGTCAAGCGCGCCGCACGCAACAATCCGGAAAAAGCCGTGCCGCGCAAGGAACGCAAGGCCGCTGCCGAAGCCGCCGCCAAGGCGTAAGCGTTAACGGCGCGTGACGGTGACAACGCCGATTTGCGTCGCCCGTATCGGCGCCGCGCATGGCGTGCGCGGCGCGGTAAAACTGTGGCCTTTTACCGAAGACCCGCTGGCCGTGACGCGTTACGGCCCGCTGACGACGAAGGACGGCGCGCGCCAGTTCGAAGTGACGCACGCGCGCGAGGCCAAGGATCATCTGGTGGCGACGCTGAAAGGCATCGCCACCCGCGAGGACGCCGAACGGCTCAATGGCCTCGAACTCTACATCGCGCGCGAAAAGCTGCCTGATACCGACGACGGCGAGTATTATCACGCCGATCTGATCGGACTTGCCGCGGTCAATGCAGCGAACGAACCGCTCGGCCGCGTGATCGCGATCCATAATTTCGGCGCCGGCGACATCATCGAGATCGCGCCGCCGCAGGGCGCGACCATGCTGCTGCCGTTCACCAATGCGGTGGTGCCCACGGTCGACCTCGCCAACGGGCGCGTGGTGATCGAGCTGCCCGCCGAAATCGACGGCGACGATCCCTCCCCGAGTCGTCCCCGCGAAGGCCGGGACCCATAACCCCCGATGGCGGGTATCAGGTTGGATGGCGCGCCAGCTTCACACTACATTGGCAGTCGTCGTTATGGGTCCCGGCTCAAGGCGGACCACGAAGAATTGGAATGATCGCCGATGCCAAACACCCACAAGGCCTGGCGCCTGCACGCGCATAATGATCTCAGGTTCGACGAGGTCGAGACGCCAAAACCCGCACCTGACGGCGTCATCGTCCGCATCGAAGCCGGCATGGTGCTGTCCTACACCGGCAAGGTGCTGTCGGGCTCGGTGCCCTACAGCCTGCCGCCGATGCCGTTCGTGCCCGGCACCAACGCGATCGCGCGCGTGGTCGCGGCCGGCGACAGCGTCACCCATGTTCGCAGCGGCGACCGGGTTTTCCTGAGCCCGCATTTGCGCGGCGACGTGCCCGACCGCGAGCCGCCGCAGATCCTGATCGGACTGACCGCAATGGCGACGACGCCGGAAGCGCTCACCCTGCAAGCGCGGTGGCGTGACGGTGTGTTCGCCGAAATCGCGCACTGGCCGGCGGCCTGCGTCACGCCGCTGACGGGCCTCGACGACAGGCCGGCGACCGAATTGATCGGGCTCGCCAAACTGATCGTGCCGTTCGGCGGACTGCAGCGTTCGGGGCTGCGCGGCGGCCACACCATCATCATCAACGGCGCGACCGGTTATTTCGGCTCCGGCGCGGTCATGCTGGCGGTCGCGATGGGTGCCGCGCGGGTCGTTGCGGTCGGGCGCAAGCAGGCCGCGCTGGAATTGCTGCGCGAAGCGTTTGGCCCGCGCGTGATTCCGGCCGTGGTTACCGGCGACGCCGTGAAGGATCTCCCGGTCATCCGCCACGCCGCCGGCGGCGGCGGCGACGTCGCGCTGGATTTGCTCGGCGCCGCCAAAAGCACCTCGACCACGTTGTCGAGCCTGCGCGCGCTCAAGCGCGGCGGCCGACTGGTGCTGATGGGCAGCGCCGAAGTGCCGTTCGAGCTTTCCTTTCGCGAGATGCTGGCCAACGACTGGGAGGTGGTCGGCCAGTTCATGTATGACCGGACGGCGCCGGGTCAGCTTGCGGCGCTGGCCGCCGACGGCCTGCTCGATCTCGGCAAGATCGTGGTAACGACCTTCAAGCTCGCCGACTTCAGACAGGCGGTCTAGGCCGCCGCCCTGATGCAGAGCCTCGATCTCACCGCCATAGTGCCGTAACAACGCTCCATGGCCTCCCAGGCGACGATATGGCGCGCGACCGTGCTGACGCTGTTTCCGGACATGTTTCCGGGTCCGCTTGGCGTCAGCCTGGCCGGCAAGGCGCTGGCGTCAGGCCTGTGGGCGCTGGAGGCGCGCGATATCAGGGATTCGGCGACCGACCGTCACCGCAGCGTCGATGACACCCCGGCCGGTGGCGGGCCGGGCATGGTGCTGCGCGCCGACGTGCTGGCGGCCGCGATCGATGCGGCCGATGCCGCGCGGGACCAGCCAAAAGACCGCCCGCGGCTCCTGATGAGCCCGCGGGGTCGGCCATTGACCCAGTCGCGGGTGATGGAACTCGCCGCAGGGCCCGGCGCCCTGATCGTCTGCGGCCGGTTCGAGGGAATCGACGAGCGGGTCATCACCGCCCGCGGCCTCGAGGAGGTCTCGATCGGCGATTATGTGCTTTCGGGGGGCGAGATCGCCGCTATGGCGCTGATCGACGCCTGTGTGCGGCTGCTGCCGGGGGTGATGGGAAAGCAGGCCTCCGGGGCGGAAGAGAGCTTTTCCGAAGGACTACTTGAATACCCCCAATATACCCGTCCGCAGGAGTTCGAGGGCCGCCCGATCCCGGAAATCCTCACCTCCGGCGACCATGCCAAGGTGGCGGCCTGGCGCCAGGCCGAGGCCGAAGCCTTAACCAAGGCGCGAAGGCCGGATTTGTGGGCGATTAAGGCCAAGCAAAAACGTCCAAAAACCACGACAGACGGGTGACAAAGCCCAGCGATTGCCTTATACGGGCGCCAAATCCGCGCAATGGCAGGATCGATGGACGTTCGCGCAGCCCGCGCCGGACTGGCTGGGCGCGCCGCCGATGGAGATTTCAATGAACCTCATTCAACAGCTCGAAAAAGAGCAATTCGACAAATTGGCCGCAACCAAGGTGATCCCGGAGTTCGGCCCCGGCGACACCGTGATCGTCAACGTCAAGGTGGTCGAAGGCGAGCGCACCCGCGTGCAGGCCTATGAAGGCGTCTGCATCGGCCGTTCCGGCGGCGGGCTCAATGAGAGCTTCACCGTTCGCAAGATCTCCTACGGCGAAGGCGTGGAACGCGTGTTCCCGGTGATGTCGCCGATGATCGACTCCATCAAGGTGGTGCGCCGCGGCAAGGTGCGTCGCGCCAAGCTGTATTACCTGCGCCAGCTGCGCGGCAAGTCGGCCCGCATCGTCGAGAAGCAGGACCGCGCCACCGCCGTCGGCGAGTAATTCCATCCACCGAGGATGTGACGAAAAGCGCGGGGTTTGGCCCCGCGCTTTTTTGTTGCGGCATACCTATCTAGGTATCGGCCCCGCTTATGGATTGATTGTCGCAACGCGCGGCCCTGTGTTAGAAATTCTAGATGGTTCCAGATCAGACCAGTTCTGCCAGCCGACGCGTCGCACCCATCGTGATCGACGATCGCTCGCGGCTGCCTGGCCGGTTCTTCGGACGCTTCGCGACCTCGGCGACGTCAGCGCTTACGCGCGCAGCTTGATGCTGCGCTGACCTCCGCTTTTGCTCGCGCATAGCTGCGCTAATCGCTCACACAGAATTCTCATTGGAGCTTACGCTCATGTCCAAACCAACCACGCTGTACGACAAGATCTGGAACGACCATCTGGTGCACGAAGCCGATGACGGCACCTGCCTGCTCTATATCGATCGCCATCTGGTGCACGAGGTAACCTCGCCGCAGGCGTTCGAGGGCCTGCGCGCCACCGGGCGCAAGGTGCACGCGCCGGAGAAGACGCTGGCCGTGGTCGATCACAACATCCCGACCACCGACCGTTCCAAGCCGAATCCCGACCCGGAAAGCATCGAACAGATGCGGGTGATGGCAGAGAACGCAAAAGAATTCGGCATCGAATATTACAACGAGCACGACAAGCGCCAGGGCATCGTACACGTCATCGGCCCCGAGCAGGGCTTTACGTTGCCGGGCACCACCATCGTTTGTGGCGACAGCCACACCTCGACGCATGGCGCGTTCGGCGCGCTGGCGCACGGCATCGGCACCTCGGAAGTCGAGCACGTGCTGGCGACGCAAACGCTGATCCAGAAAAAAGCCAAGAACATGCGCGCGGTGGTCGACGGCAAATTGCCCGACGGCGTCACCGGCAAGGACATCATCCTGGCCATCATCGGCGAGATCGGCACCGCGGGCGGCACCGGCTACGTGCTGGAATATGCCGGCGATGCGATCCGCGCACTCTCGATGGAAGGCCGCATGACAGTCTGCAACATGTCGATCGAAGGCGGCGCTCGCGCCGGCCTGATTGCGCCGGACGAAAAGGCGTTCGAGTTCCTCAAAGGCCGGCCGAAATCGCCGAAGGGCGAGGCCTGGGACGCAGCGATGCGTTACTGGGAAACGCTGCGTTCCGACGAAGGCGCGCATTTCGATCACGAGATCCGGCTGGACGCGGCAAAGCTGCCGCCGATCGTGACCTGGGGCACCTCGCCCGAGGACGTGGTGTCGATCACCGGTTTCGTGCCGGATCCCGACAAGATCGCCGACGAAGCCAAGCGGCTGTCGAAGCATCGCGCGCTGCATTACATGGGCCTGAGGGCGGGTACCAAGATCACCGACATCAAGCTCGATCGCGTCTTCATCGGCTCCTGCACCAATGGCCGCATCGAGGATCTGCGCGCGGCGGCGAAAGTCGCCGAGGGCAAGACCGTCAACGGCCACGTCAATGCGATGATCGTGCCAGGCTCCGGCATCGTGAAGGAGCAGGCGGAAGCCGAAGGCCTCGACAAGATATTCATCAAGGCCGGCTTCGAATGGCGCGAGCCGGGCTGCTCGATGTGTCTCGCCATGAACCCCGACAAGCTGGCGCCGGAAGAGCGCTGCGCCTCAACCTCGAACCGCAATTTCGAGGGCCGTCAGGGATTCAAGGGCCGCACCCATCTGGTGTCGCCGGCGATGGCGGCGGCGGCGGCGATTGCCGGGCATTTCGTCGACATCAGGGAATGGAAGTAGCGTTTTCGGGCGGAGCCTGTCCCGCACTTGATGCGGGACGGGTGCCGGTTCGCGTAGCAATCAAGTTTACGCAGATTGCGTAGACTTATCTGCGGTAGAAAACGCGCCAAACCTGGAGACTTTAACCCTGCTTGCCTCAACGGCGAGGCGTTCTGGAAACGCCTCGTTAAGGTGGTGGGGGCAGACTGGCCGCTTGCGGAAAGAACTCTTTCGCGAGGGAGCGCGCCATGGCCGACAAGCCTGAATTCGTCGATATGATCAGCGAGGCGACGCGCCAGAGCCGGCGCAAATTGCCGCGCATCGTCGACCTCGCCCCGGTCAAGGAAGCCTCGCGCCTCAGCCACTGGCCTCCGGATCGCTGGGAACAGTGGCGGATGGAGACGCTGACGCCGTGGAAACTGAAACGCTGGAAATTCAAGAACTGGGATTGAACCCGCGTATCGGATTCGAGCGCCCGCAAAGCAAATAGTCCTCATGGCCGGGCTTCGTCCCGGCCATCCGCGTCTTAGCCTCATCAATAGCGGTAGTGATGCCAGCGGTGGTGCCAGTGATGGCGATGCCAGGGGCAGATCCGGCGCGGGCCGTAATAGGTCCAGCCTGGCAGTAGCGGTGCGGATAATATTAATAAGGACGGCGCGTAGTAGAAGCGCCGGTGGAAGTGGTGCCGGTGGAATGCGTAAACTTGTTTGCGATGCCGGGCATCCACGTCTTACTTTCTCGCGACCAAACCAAAGACGTGGATGGCCGGGACAAGCCCGGCCATGACGAGTGAGAGAGATGCCTAAATACGATCACCACCAGGACGGCCCAAATCCGAAGCCGAACACGAACGGCGCCGGGGCGTAATACGGATACGGGCGATAGTAGTAAGGCCGCGCGTAATAGGAAGGATAGGGCCGGTAATAGCCGTAGTGATGATAACGCCGGTAATGACGGCGCGCGCTGATATCGGTCGCTCCGGATGCGCCGGCGGTTTGCGCCTTCATTTGCGGCGCCGCGTCCGCCGAATTGATCGCTGCCGGGCCGGCAAACGCCAGCACGCCGGCGACAACCGCCGCTGCGATCAAAGTCCTCATGAACAAGCTCCTCATGCTGATCCCGGTTCTAATTCAAGTCGCCGAATAACGCGCAGCAATCGTGCCGGCTTCATGTCGGCGATGCGCGCGACGAAAACAGGCCCGTGTTGAAAACGGGCCTGCTGATCTCTGCGAAAGCAATCACCAGCGGCGCCAGTGCCGATGATGGTGCCAGTGATGATGATGGTACCGCCCCCATCGTACCTCGGTGGTTGCCGGTTTGGCATCCTGCTGGACCGCCGTGGCGGCGCCGGGATTGCTGAGCGACAGCGCTTGGGCGCGCTCGGTCGGAGCGGCCAGGACGAGCAATGCGCCGACGGCGGCAAGCCCCAGAACTTTCGTCACCTGCATATGTAGTCTCCTTGAGTCCACGGATGTCACGCCGGCGCCAAACAGTTCTCATCGTGTAAGCTGCATCGACGCGACGCGGATCACAGACTGAGGTAAGCGACGTGAATGTGGAGTGAACGACGGCGCCGTGAAGATGAATGCGGATCAGGCGAACCCGTTCCGTCCTGCCAACATTTTCGCCTGTGTGCTAAAACCGGCGTAGACTGTCGTCGCATCTTCTGCAGTTCGTTGGCACAGGAGATTGTCATGACGTCTTTAGGCATCCGCGATCGGATGTCGCACGCAGCGGCCATGGCCGTTTTGCTATCAACCGACGCAGCGTTCGCGTCACAAGGCCCTGGCGGCGGTATGGGAGCGGCCAGCCCTCTCACCGAGCTGGCGATGGCCATCATCGTCTATGGCGCGTCGGCGATCGTTGTGGGCGCGGGGCTCATCGGCGCCGCGCGCAGTCGCTAGAGCTTCGGTTCTGATTGAATCAGAACCGAAGCTCTAGATTCTTGTTTTGACGCGTTTTCTTCACGCGAACCGGTATCCACTTCGCTCGAAAACGCTACTAGCCGGGCCGCCAGTAGCAGTTCATGCGCGGCGTGATCACGGTGCCGCTCGGGCGGTATTCCTGAACATAGGTTGCGGTGCAATCGCGCACGGCGTTCGGGCCGGGATTGTAGCGGGGATAGACATCCGGTTCCCATTGGTTCGACCGGTAGATCGGCACGCGCCGCAATGGACGCCGGCGCTGTGAGGAGACATCCGTGACCGCCGGTGTCGAGGCCTGCGCAATCCGCACCGCCGCCGGCGCAATCTGGGCCTGTGCGGCCGCCGCCGGCAGCAAGAAACCCGCCAGAGCCGCCGATAGCGCAACCTTCCCAATTCGCTTCATGACGCTCACCATAAACCCGTTATCGGGCCGCAACGTCTCCGATTGCAGCGCCAAGGTCAACTGCGTGCGTGAGTCCTTGTCGAACTCAGGCTAAACAGGCCCGATGTGGACATCAGCAAAAGCACCCTCGCTCGCCGAGATGGAGACGATGGCGCACGAGGTATTTGAGCGCCTGCCGAAGGGTTTTCGCGACCTGTGCGAAGGCGTGATCATTCGCGTCGATGATTTTCCGACCGATGAAGTCCTCGACGAGATGCAGGCCGAGAGCGAATTCGACCTGCTCGGCCTGTTCCAGGGCATCGGCCTGCCGTTCCGCAGCAATGACGACATCGCCCGGCTGCCCAACATGGTCTGGCTGTACCGCCGGCCGATCCTGGATTACTGGGCCGAACACGACGAGACGCTGGGCCATATCGTCCGCCACGTGCTGATCCATGAAATCGGCCACCATTTCGGCCTGTCGGACGCCGATATGGAGGCGATCGAGGCAAGGGCAGGCTGAAGCGCTTTTCCAGCGAAGCCTGTCCCGCACTTGATGCGGGATCGGCACCGGTTCGCGTCAAGAAAACGCGTCAAAACAAAGGCCCTATGCGCGAATTAGCCTTTTGCCGGGGCCCCATTCGCGATAAATAGCGGCCCCTATCCCCTCATTTGGCCGGGAAGTGCATCGATGGACAAGTTCACCACACTGGAAGGCGTTGCGGCGCCGTTGAAGATCATCAATGTCGACACCGACATGATCATCCCGAAGCAGTACCTGAAAACCATCAAGCGCACCGGACTCGGCAAGGGCCTGTTCTCGGAGCAGCGCTACAACGACGACGGCAGCGAGAACCCGGATTTCATCCTCAACAAGCCGGCCTACCGGAATTCCAAGGTGCTGGTCGCCGGCGACAATTTCGGCTGCGGCTCGAGCCGCGAGCATGCGCCCTGGGCGCTCCTGGATTTCGGCATCCGCTGCGTGATCTCGACCTCGTTCGGCGACATCTTCTACAACAACTGCTTCAAGAACGGCATTTTGCCGATCCGCGTCACCCAGGACGACCTCGACAAATTGTTCGACGACGCCGAGCGCGGCGCCAATGCGACGCTGTCTATCGACCTCGCCAAACAGGAAATCCGCGGCCCCGACGGCGGCACGGTGAAATTCGAGATCGATCCGTTCCGCAAGCATTGCCTGCTCAACGGCCTCGACGACATCGGGCTGACCATGGAAAAGAAGTCCTCGATCGACGCCTACGAGGAAAAGGCCAAGACCGCGCGCGCCTGGGCGTAATTCCAATACCCCTTCCTGGAAGGTGACGCATGCGTCCTGACATCGTCACCTTCTGGCATGGGCCGCTCGACCGGCTCCGGCAAACCTGCCTGCGATCGCAGGTCGCCGCCGGCCACAAGGTCACCGTTTACAGCTTCGATTCCATTCCGGGCCTGCCCGACGGCGTCGGCAATGCCGAGGCCGAGGCGATCCTGCCGCACACGTTTTCCGAAAGGCTGCGCCCGCCGCAGCTGGACGGCTCGTGGCGCGACTGGACCATATTGCAATTCAGCGATTTCTTCCGGATGCGGCTGATGGCCGAGAACGCCGGCCTGTGGCTCGATGCCGACGTGCTGCTGCTCAAACCGGTCGAGCTTGATGTGACAAAACCCTATTTCGCCTGGGAGCGGCCGCGCCAGCTCGGCAATTCGGTTTTGTATCTGCCGCCACGCGATCCGATCGTGACGGCGTTCGAAAACCTGCTGGCGCAAGACGAACTGACGCCGGACTGGCTGGCGCTGCGCCACCGCCTCACCTTCGCGCTGCGACGCCTGGGCGGTGGATCGAACCGCCTCTCCGACATTCGCGTCGCGATCTTTGGTCCGGCCGCACTCACCGCGCTCGCCAGCCGTGCAGGCGAATTGCAGCATGCATTGCCGAAGCAATCGTTTTACGCCGTGCATGCCGAGCCGAGATTGTTTTTCGAACCGATGGATTTTTCAAAGCTGCTCGCCGACCCCGATATCATCGGTCTGCATATCTCGCCGAAAGGCCGCGGTGGCCAACCGCCCGTTGCGGGCAGCCTCTATGCCTGGGCGGCGCAGAAATTCGGGACGCGATAGGCTCCTAAGCCCCGCAACCCACACGTTGTTGTTTGATCCACCGCAAAGACGTTTCCCTCGTCAGCGTTCATATTGACGATGGAGGTGTCCCATGACCACCGAAAGCACATATCCTGTCGTTGACTATCTGATCGACACGTTTGGCAACTGGCTGAAACACAGGCGGGAACTCAGCGAGATTCGTCAGATGGATCGTACCGACTTCGACCGGATCGCCGGCGACCTGCGGATTTCCACCGGCGATCTGGACAGGCTGGTCCATCAAGGACCGCACGCCGCGGATGAACTGCCGCAGCTGCTCAAGGCGCTCGGCATCGACAAGGAGCGGCTTGCGCAGACCGAGCCTATGCTGCTGCGCGATATGGAGCGCGTCTGTTCCCTCTGCGATCAGAAACGCCAATGCGACCGCGACCTTGCCGCCGGTACTTCGGCCGAGCACTTTGAGGAATATTGCCTCAACGCACCCACGATCGAAGGTCTCGGCCAGCCGGCAAAGCAATAGAAGCGGCGGCAAGCTCGCGCCGTGAGCAGATGAAGATGTCGCGCCCGTTCTTGTTGCACGTTTCGATCGCGGTCATCGTTGCGCTCGCCACGCTGCTCTTCGTGCAGCTGCGCAATGCGAGCGGCGCCGCTCAACCTTTCGACAGCGTGTCGGCCGGACATCGCTTGGCCGCGGCCTGGTGCAGCGAATGTCATTCCATCGAGGCCATCGCGGCAGAAGCGACCCTCGAACCGCCGGCCTTCGTCGCCATTGCCAACCGGACATCGACTACGGCGCTTTCCCTGAAAGTGTTTCTTGGGACCAGCCACCGAAACATGCCGAATCTGATCATCGCGCCCAATGAGGCCGATGATCTCGTGAATTATATCCTGAGCCTGAAGCGGAACTAGTTGGCCATCGCGGCGATCGCATCCGCAATCGCGATCGTGCGCCTGGCCATATCGGCGTGCAGGCGTTCCACCATCCGCCCGTCGAGTTGGATCGCGCCGCGGGTGGCGTTCTCGGGCTGCTCGAATGCCGCGATGATCCTGCGCGCCTCCGCGACTTCCTCGGCCGGCGGCGTGAAGATCGCGTTGCAGGCCTGGATGTGACTCGGATGAATCAGTGTCTTGCCGTCGAAGCCGAGGTCGCGGCCCTGCGCGCATTCTGTGGCAAAGCCGTCGATGTTGCTGATATCGCTGTAGGGTCCGTCGAGGATTTCGAGGCCATGCGCGCGCGTCGCCAGGATGCAATGGGTGATCATCGGGATCATCGCGGCCCGGCCCGGCTGCATGCGTATCCGCGTCTCCCGCGAAATGTCGTTCGGCCCGAACACGAAGCCCGCCAGCCTTGTCTTCGAATCCCTGGCCGCGGCGGCCAATTGATCCGCGTCCAGCACCGCGCGTGCGGTCTCGATCATCGCCCAGACCCGGATCGACGCGTCCGCGTTGATGTCGCGGAGCCGATCGGCGACCGCGTTGAGGTCCGCGACGCTGGAGATCTTGGGAACCAGGATGCCGTCGGGCCGGGCTTGGCCTGCCATGGTGACGTCATCGACCCACCATGGCGTGTCCAGGCTGTTGACCCGGATCAGCACCTCGCGCTTGCCAAAACCTCTTGCGGTGACCGCCTTGGCGATCTGGTCGCGGGCCAGTGCCTTGCCGTCCGGCGCCACCGAATCCTCGAGGTCCAGGATGATGCCGTCGGCCGGCAGGTTGCGCGCTTTTTCCAGCGCCCGCGCGTTGGATCCCGGCATGAACAACAGGCTGCGGCGCGGACGGATCATGGGCTGGTTCCTCGGGGTTTTTTGGACAAAGCTTATTGGTCGGGCACGATCTCGCCGGGAAACAAGTGCCCGCTTTCCGGCCCATGCCCCCTAACATTTCGGCTCCCGGACCGAAAGCCTTGTTCCTGTCATCGGCTTGTGGTTAGGCATGGCTATGGCACCATTCCCGCAACACCTTATCGACGGCTACCGGGCCTTCACGACGCAGCGGCTGCCTACCGAACAGTCACGCTATCGCGAACTGTCCGAGCGCGGCCAGTCGCCGGCAGTGATGGTGATCGGCTGCTGCGATTCCCGGGTGTCGCCGGAAGTGATCTTCGATGCGGGCCCGGGCGAATTGTTCGTGGTGCGCAACGTCGCCAATCTGGTTCCGGTCTATCAGCCCGACGGCGGCGCGCACGGCGTTTCGGCCGCGCTGGAATACGCGGTCTCGGTGCTGCGTATCAAACATATCGTGGTGCTCGGCCACGCCCAGTGCGGCGGAATCCGTGCCTTCATCGACAATATCGAGCCGTTGTCGCCGGGCGACTTCATCGGCCGCTGGATGTCGATGTTCATCAAGCCCGGTGAGGTCGTCGAGCAGCGCGAGCGCGAAACGATGCAGGAGTTCACGGTCCGGATCGAGAAGGCCGCGATCTTCCGCAGCCTCGAGAACCTCTTGACGTTCCCGTTCGTGCGCGAGCGCGTCCAAAGCGGCGAGATGGACCTGCACGGCGCCTATTTCGGCGTGGCCGAAGGCTCGCTGTTCGTGCTGGACCCGGCGGCGAAGGAATTTCGCAGCGCCAGGCAAAGCGAGCGGGTGGCGAATAGCGAATAAGCGAAATCGCTATTCGCTGCCCATTCGGTCACGCCCGTTCTTATGCCGCCTTTTTCTTGGCACTGATCAGCTTGCGGTTGATCAGGCATTCGGCGATCTGCACCGCGTTCAGCGCCGCGCCCTTGCGCAGATTGTCCGAGACGCACCACAGCGACAGGCCGTTTTCAACGGTATTGTCCTCGCGGATGCGGCTGATATAGGTCGCGTCCTCGCCGGCCGCCTCGTAGGGCGTGACGTAGCCGCCGGGCTCGTGCTTGTCGATCACGAGGCAACCCGGCGCGTTGCGCAGGATGTTGCGCGCCTCATCGGCGGTGATCGGATTTTCGAATTCGATGTTGACGGCTTCGGAGTGGCCGACGAACACCGGCACCCGCACGCAGGTCGCGGTCAGCCTGATTTTGGGATCAAGAATCTTCTTGGTCTCCATCATCATCTTCCACTCTTCCTTGGTGTAGCCGTCCTCCATGAACACGTCGATCTCGGGGATGACGTTGAAAGCGATACGCTTGGGGAATTTCTTGTTGATCAGTTCGCTGTTGGTGTAGACGGCCTTGGTCTGCGAAAACAGTTCGTCCATCGCGTCCTTGCCGGCGCCCGAGACCGACTGATAGGTCGCGACCACGACGCGCTTGATGGTGGCCTTGTCGTGCAGCGGCTTCAGCGCGACCACGAGCTGCGCGGTCGAGCAATTCGGATTGGCGATGATGTTCTTCCTGGTGAAGCCGGCGGTCGCATCCGCGTTCACTTCGGGCACGATCAGCGGCACGTCCGGATCCATCCGCCAGGCCGACGAATTGTCGATCACGACCGCGCCGGCGGCGCCGATCTTCGGCGACCATTCCTTCGACACCGCGCCGCCCGCCGACATCAGGCAGATATCGACGTCGGAGAAATCGTAATGCTCGAGCGCTTTGACCTTCAGGGTGCGGTCGCCATACGAAACTTCCACGCCCACGCTGCGGCGTGACGCCAGCGCCACCACCTCGTCGGCGGGGAATTTACGTTCGTCGAGAATGTTGAGCATTTCCCGACCGACATTGCCGGTCGCTCCGACCAGCGCGACTTTGTAACCCATCGTTCACTCTCCGAAGAAAAATGCATCGCCTCCGCCACCAGCGGAAAGGGAGAAGGCAGCGCTTCTATGCGAGAAATGCCCTCAAGACAACGTTTGACCGTGGCGTTTGGGCGTTTGATGCATTCGTTTGAGGCCGATCCGGCCAATTTCCATTATACGACCAGAATTCATCCGGCGCTCACCAGCTTCACCGACGAAGTCTGCGGCACGCTGGCGCGGCTGATTGCCTATGTGGTGATGCTGGCGCTGCTTGCCATCGGCGGCATCTATTTTTGGGAACAGTTGCCGGATGCAGTGGCGATGGAGCCCGCCGTAAGGGGTAGCTGGGGCCTGGCCAGCCGTTCGGCGCCGGTGTTCGCCATCAGCAAATTCGATTCGCAAGACAAGACAGAGGCTTACGCGATTTTTCGGCATCCGGAGGGCGGCCGCAAGGACCTGTTCCGCTGGACTCAGGACGAAAAGCCGATTGCTGAGCTCGAAATCTACCGTCCAGGCGGCGAATTGAATCAGGCGGGACCCGCGATCGCCGAAATCGCCGCGCGAATGGATTCGCAGGGCATGCGCGAGCTCGAGGCCGCCGGCATCATCGACAGCAAGTTCGGCACCGTGACCCTGCTTCGCCTCGTCGGCGGCGTCGATACCGCACGCTCCAGCCTCGGATTCATCAAACGCGTCGATGATCCCAATTTCCGGATCTCCGGCTGGTCGTGCCAGGGCGATAATCTGGCGGCCCGCCGCGCCGCGATTTCCTGCATGCTGAACCGACTGGTGCTGCTGACCGCCGGAAATGACCCGAAACTGGCCGAATTATTTGCCCATGCCGACCTCAGGCGCAGCGATTGCTCGCTCTCGGCCGCGCCGGCCCTGTCGCCGGATTGGGTGACCGGCGCTGAAAGCCCGCGGCTGCGCGGCGCCTTCTAGCCTTTATTTTGACGCGTTTCCGTCGGCCAAGATACTGGTTTTCATGCAATTTTTTCGCTTCACCCGTCATTATTGTGATCCGGTGTGGCGCAATTGACCTAGTACCGATAGGCCCGCCGCGGCTACAATGCGCGCCAATCAGCTTAGCGATCTGCCAGCCCCTCCCCAAAGGGCGAAATGACGAGGATGCGATGACTTGGAAATTCACTGCTGCGAGCAAGCTCGCGGTGTTCGCTGCAGCAGCGGTCGTTGTGGTTGGATTTAGCGTTACCCCGGCCAGCGCGCAGACCAAGCATCAGTACGACAAGGACGGCCGCCCTTATTACGGCGCCAATGGCCCCAACCGGTCCTACCAGCAGGGACCTCGCACCCGGGTCTACATCACCACGCGCTCGTGGCTTGACGCCGGCACCGAAGTTTTGCCGGGCGACCGCAAGTTCACCGACTACGCCTTCCCGCCGGCGATCGGGTACCCGTCGTTCGCGCGCGAGAACCGCAACCGCCCGATCGACCGCCAGCCGCTCAACCCGCCGTCGGACCTTGGCGGCTATTATCCGACGACGTTCCCGCTGTATTGAGTTAGCGGATAGCACCAGCACGTCGTCCCGGCCTTGAGCCGGGACGGCGCGGCCTCACATTTAAAAATCGCTGTTCGACGACTTTCGCATAACCACAAACAGCTGTGGTTATGGGTCCCGGCCCAAGGCCGGGACGACACCTTGTGTGCCTATGCTTACGCGTGCAGCTTCTGCAGTTCTTTCAAGATCGCCTCGCCCATCTGCGTGGTGCTGGCAGCCGTCGCGCCCTCGGACCTGATGTCCGCGGTGCGCAAACCGCTGGCGAGCACGGCGGCGATCGCGGCATCGACCTTGTCGGCCAGCGCGCCCATGTCGAAGGAATAGCGCAGCGCCATGCCGAACGACGAGATCATCGCGATCGGATTGGCGAGGCCTTTGCCCGCGATATCCGGCGCCGAGCCGTGCACCGGCTCGAACAGCGAGCGGCGCTTTTTGGTCTTGGCATCGACTTCGCCGAGCGAGGCCGACGGCAGCATGCCGAGCGAACCCGTCAGCATCGCCGCGATATCGGAGAGCATGTCGCCGAACAGATTGTCGGTGACGATGACATCGAACTGCTTTGGCGCCTTCACCAGATTCATGCCACCGGAATCGGCGAGCTGATGCTCCAGCGTGACATCCTTGTACTCGCGCGCGTGCACCTGCGTCACCACCTCATTCCAGAGCACGCCTGACTTCATGACGTTGCGCTTTTCCATCGAGGTCACCTTGTTGCGGCGCTTGCGCGCCAAATCGAAGGCGACGCGGGCGATGCGCTCGATCTCATAGGTGTCGTAAACCTGGGTGTCGATGGCGCGCTTCTGGCCGTTGCCAAGGTCGGTGATGGTCTTCGGCTCGCCGAAATACACGCCGCCGGTCAGCTCGCGCACGATCATGATGTCGAGGCCTTCGACCGCCTCGCGCTTCAGGCTCGAGGCATCGGCCAGCGCCGGATAGCACACCGCCGGGCGCAGATTGGCGAACAGGCCGAGATCCTTGCGTAGCCGCAACAGACCGGCTTCGGGCCTGACATCGTAAGGCACGCTGTCCCACTTCGGCCCGCCGACCGCACCGAAGATGATGGCGTCGGCGGCCTTCGCCTTGGCCATGTCGCCTTCGCTGATCGAGACCTTGTGCGCGTCATAGGCTGAACCGCCGACCAGCCCCCGCTCGGTCTCGAAATGCGCAATGCCCTGCGCGTTGAGCCAGTCGATCAGGCGTTGCACCTCCCCCATCACTTCGGGGCCGATGCCGTCGCCGGGGAGAAGCAGCAGTTTATGGGTCGCCATGGTTCGATACCTCATTCAATCCGTCATGCCCGGGCATAGCCGTCCGAAGGACGGCGTCGCTTCCACTCCGCCTATGTCCCGGGCATCCACGTCTACTTGTGCTTCGATAGACCAAAGCGTGGATGGCCGGGACAAGCCCGGCCATGACGACGGATGTTGTTGCGCGCGGAGTGCTAAAGCGGCGTTGCGCAATTGGCAAGACACCATTGCTGCATGCGCGCCTGTGCAAGCCCGCCCTCGCCTGTCACAATACCGCTCCTGCCGGAGTACCCCGTGAGAGCCCCCGACCGTCCCCCGATTTACGCGCATCCCGCGCGGCTGATCCTCATTCTGTCGCTGGCGCCGATCATCGGTCTCGGCATCGGCCGCTTCGCCTATGCGCTGGTGCTGCCCGACATGCGCGATTCGCTGCACTGGTCGTATTCGGCGGCCGGCTTCATGAACACGATCAACGCGGTCGGCTATCTCGCCGGCGCGCTGCTGGCTTCGCGGATGATCCGGCGCTTTGGCCTGGCCGGGGCCGTGCGCTGGGGAACCCTGGCCGCCATCGCCTCGCTGGTGCTGTGCGCCAGCTCGGGCAATTTCATCGTGCTCAGTTTTGCGCGATTGCTGGCGGGCGTGGGCGCCGCGGCCGGATTCGTCGGCGGCGCAGCACTTGCGGCCACGATCGCGCAGTCGCGCCCCGAACGCGCGAATTTCCTGCTCAGCCTGTTCTACGCCGGGCCCGGGCTCGGCATCCTGTCGTCGGGACTGGTCGCGCCGTTCGTGCTGCAGCATTTCGGGCCGGGATCGTGGTGGATCGTGTGGTGGGCGATGACGCTGCTGTCGGTGGTCATGATCATCCCGCTGCTGCTGGCGCCGCTCGCCGGCAATGCCGCGATCGACCGTGCGGCGCCGACCCGATTTTCGATCCGGCCGGCGCTGATCTATCTGGTGGGCTATTTCCTGTTTGGCGCAGGCTACATCGCCTACATGACTTTCATGATCGCCTATGTCCGCGACGCCGGCGGCGGTGCGGCGGCACAGAGCGCGTTCTGGTGCCTGATCGGCCTGAGCGCCTTCGTGACGCCATGGGTGTGGCGCCGCGTGCTCGCGCTCGACCGCGGCGGGCTGGCCACCACGATCATCCTCGGCGTCAACGCGATCGGCGCGAGCTTACCGATCTTCGGTCACTCGCCGCTATTGCTCGCGATCTCCGCGCTGGTGTTCGGCGTCGCGTTCTTCGCGGTGGTCGGATCGACCACCGCCTTCGTGCGCTTCAACTATCCGCCCGCGTCCTGGCCGACCGCGATCGCGGCCATGACCATTTCGTTCGGGATCGGCCAGACGCTGGGGCCGATCGTGGTCGGCGCGATCACGGACGCGGTGGGCAGCCTGTCGTTCGCGCTGAACGTTTCGGCGGCGATGCTGGCGGCCGGCGCGATCCTGTCGGCGTTTCAGAAGAAGCTGGAACCACCCTCCAAATTCGCCTGAGGGAGCACCGGCGGCATGGAAGAAGCCGCGGCCCACCGTAAAACCAACCCGGTTCAGCTTCCGCTGAACGAATTGTAACCCTGGTCTTCCCAATAGCCGCCCTTGTAGTCGTTGGTGACTTCCATCGAGATCACGTATTTCGGATTCTTGAAACCGAGCTTGGTCGGCACCCGGATCTTCATCGGAAAACCATAGGCGCGCGGCAGTATCTCGTCAGCGAATTTGAACGTCATCTGGGTCTGCGGATGCAACGCGGTGCGCATGTCCAGCGGCGAGTTGTAGCCGTCCCTGTCGGCGCACTGGAACCAGACATAGTTGGCGCGGGTGTCGGCGCCGACCAGTTTGAGGAAATCACGCAACGGCGTGCCGGTCCAGCTTCCGATCGCGCTCCAGCCCTCGACGCAGATATGGCGGGTGACCTGCTTGACCTGCGGCAGCTTGTACAGCTCCTCCAGCGTCCACGGCTTCTTGTTGTCGACGAGGCCGCGCACTTCCAGCTTCCATTGCTTGCCGTCGATTTCGGGCGCATCGTCGACGTCGTAATAGCCGTTGAACGGAAACGGCTTTGTGATCGCGCTTTCCGGGAAAGTGGGGGCCAGCGCGTCGGGATTGAACATCCAGGCCTGCACGCCGTCATTGAACTTCGAGACTTTCTTCAGCATCTCCTCGGCCGAAAAACTGTCCGAGACGTCGCAGCCGGTGAGCAAGGTGAGCGCACCCAGGCTGGCGCCGGCGGAGATGAAACGCCGGCGCGTCAGATCCGGCATCGCCTTGGCGGCGTCCCTGACCAACAACTTCTTGTCGACCCCGGGGATCAACAGCGATCGCATACGGCCCATAACGATTCTCCTCTTAGCGTCCGATGATCATGGCGCGCAGGCTCTTCGGCACCAGGAAGGCGAGCGCGACATGAACCACCAGGAAAGCGACGATCAAAGACATGCAGATGAAGTGGACGTAGCGCGCGACGTCGTAGCCGCCGAACAGCGCCGTCAGCCACTGCAACTGCACGGGTTTCCAGATCGACAGGCCCGACAGCACGATGACGACACCGACCACGATGATGCCGGCATAGAGCAGCTTCTGCACATTGTTGTATTTGCTGAGGTCATCATGCGCGAGTTTCAACGTCAGCGCGGCCTTGGTATCCGAGATCACGCCCGCCGGCGTGATCGGCAGCAGCTTCTTGCGGAAGCGGCCGGTGGCAAATCCAAGCGCGAGATAGATCAGGCCATTGACCATCAGCAGCCACATCGCGGCAAAGTGCCACAGCAGCGCGCCGCCGAGCCAACCGCCGAGGGTGATGCTGCTGGAAAACCGGAAATCGAACAGCGGCGAGGCGTTGTAGATCTGCCAGCCCGACATGATCATCAGCACCATCGCCACCGCATTGGTCCAATGCAGGGCCCGTACCCAGGCCGGCTGAATGATTTTGGCGGCCTTGGTGGCGCTGACTTGCTCGTCGCTGACTGTGAGGCTGGACATGGCTTTTCCGTCGCTATCGTCGATACCGGGTTATACGCCTGGAACCGGGTTTCCGTTACTGCCTTGCATGCTATCGGTTTGATACATGGGGCCTATCGTGGTCACAAAAAAGCGAGCCGGGCCGCCCCGGCTCGCTCTGGCGGGGTCAGGACGCCGGCATCAGCACGGTGTCGACCACATGGATCACGCCGTTCGACTGATTGACGTTCGAGATCGTCACCATCGAGGAGCCGCCCTTGGCGTCGATGATCCAGACCTTGCCGTCCTGGTGCTTCACAGTCAGTTCCTCGCCCTCGGCGGTCTTGAGCTTCTTGCCGTCGGTGAGGTCGGAAGCCGCGAGTTTGCCGGGCACCACATGGTAGGTCAGGATCTTGGTCAGGGTCGCCTTGTTCTCCGGCTTGACCAGGCTGTCGACGGTGCCGGCCGGCAGCTTGCCGAACGCGGTGTTGGTCGGCGCGAACACCGTGAACGGGCCCTTGCCTTCCAGCGTTTCGACCAGGCCGGCGGCCTTCACCGCGGCAACCAGCGTGGTGTGGTCCTTCGAGTTGACGGCGTTCTGGATGATGTTCTTGGAGGGGAACATCGCGGCGCCGCCGACCATCACGGTCTTTTCCTGCGCGCTGACCGGCGCGGTGATGGTGGCCGTGAGCGCCAGCACGCCAAGGGCGGCGGCGGACAAAAATGCAATACGCTTCGACATGGATCGTCTCCCGATGATTGAGGTAACCGGCGGAGGTTCCGCCGGCGATGAAAACAACGAGGCAGGTCGATTGACTTTGCGCCGTCGTTGGCCGAGCTACGGGAGGGTTTCGGGGCGGTTTCGGCGAATAATTTATCGTGATCTCTGAAACTATTTTTAGGGGAGGCCGTGGGGGCTAATTTCTTGCGTCGTCGCAACGAAACCAGCACTCCAAGTCAATTCGGTCGAGGGAGCCGTCATTGCGAGCGGAGCGAAGCAATCCATCTCTCGGCAAGCGGAGGAATGGATTGCTTCGTCGCTGGCGCTCCTCGCAATGACGACCAAACACACCTCCGCATTCCCGCGGCGCGTTTCGCCCGGGCTTTGCAAATCGTTTCGCCCCGAAACGAGGGAGCGGGGAATGCCGGATGCACGCTGCACCCGCGGTCTCGTGTGCAAAATTGTGCAAAGAAAACGCACACGAGCATACAGGTTCAGCGGAGGCGATCCGGCATTCCCTGCGCAATGGCTTTACGGCTTATGCCGTGCTCTCCTCGGCGACGAATTCGTCTTGTCACCGTCGCTGCCGACTTGACGGCTATTCCGATCCGGCTGGATCGATGTCGCCACCGACAGCTTGACACCAGCAACGGGTGCCAGGACCACACGGTTTTGCCGTACGCTTCAGCGCCGTTCGTCTGGCGCGCCGGTTGTTCGCTCACAGACTAAAAGCCTGCCCTGCGATTCCAAGCGCCCCCGACGCTGCCGCGTCCACCGCTTCCCATCCCAACGTATTTGACGATCCGGATACGCCCCTCGTTAGGGGATGAGACGGCCGGGTTTCTAGCCCTGATTTGGAGGAAGCGGGAAGAGGAATATTTTCTCTGGAGGGACTGGACAGGCCAAATCACGTTGAAGCGCTTCAACAAATTGTCCTTTTGGAGCAATCGAACTACAACCGGCTTCCATCGCGCCCGGACACGCATTACCCCGATCTGCGCTTCGACGAGCCGCGGGCAGCAAGTCGGCACCGGTCACGTGTCTCATCTCCGTGATGGAGTCGCAGGGCAAATTGATCGCCGCATCTGCCTTGTGAGATTGCCAAAGAGTTTGACGTGTTCGGACATTCCCTGCATGTGAGTTTGAAGGACGGCAAGGCCCTCCTCGAGCGCCGCAAATTGCTCAAAGAACTGTTCCTCGGTGATCTCCTGTTCCGGGAAACTGCCTTTGCTTTTGACGTGAGCGTCGAAAAAACATTTCATGATGATGCTCCTTTGTATTCGGCCGAGTCGTGTGTCTGCACGTCCCGGCTAACGAGCTCTGCGCCCTCGGCTTACACGTGTGCGACTGAGTCAGACCGCCACGGTAACGCGCAGGAATGTCGCCGGAATGGTGGTGGCATCCTTGCCTGGGCTTTTGTTCTGGCTGTTAAACAGGACTTCCAGTTCCTTCTGCAGATCACCGGCCCGACCGTTGTTTTCCGCGGCCTCGAATGCATTCATGGTTGGCCCATAGAATTTTCTGAATGCATCGACGAGCTCTGATGGCGCCGCAGGAAAGTTGAAGATGTAGGTGTCTTTGACGAAAGATATCCTTTCTTTCGGTATCCCGGCGCCTGCAAATCGCTCTGTCACGTTATTCTCGATCCCCCACGTCGCAGGGCTGATGAAACCTTCCGGCGGTGGCGGCGAGTAGGCGGCGCTGATCTTCAGGATTTGCGCCACCAATGTCGGATCACCCGGAATCCAATTGCCCATAACGATTCGCCCTCCGGGGCGAGTGACGCGCACCATCTCCCTGGCGACATCAAACGGCTTGGGCGCAAACATCGCCCCGAACATGCTGACGACGAGGTCGAAGGAGCTATCCTTCAATTCGTGCAGATTGGACGCGTCGCCTTCCTGAAACCTGCAGTTCGCGAGGCCGGCCTCTTTGGCGCGGATGTTGCCGGCCGTCACGAGGTTCGCTGCGATATCGACGCCCAGGACATCGGCTCCGAGCCTCGCCTCCGGCAATGCCGTCGTTCCATCGCCGCACCCGAGATCAAGCACTTTGAGTCCTCTTGTAATTCCGAGGCTCTTGACGAAAGCCTCTCCGCTCTCGCGCATGCTCGCCGAAATCCGGGTGAAGTCGCCTTTCTCCCACAGCGCCTTGTTTGGATTCATCGGACCTTTCCTGCTTTGTTACTGAACGACCCGCTTGTTCGACACCTTCGGGAGCCTGCGAATGTTGTGATGTTTGCTCAGGCTGTCCGACGACCGCGCCTGCCGGCGCTCCGGCAGCACCATCGAAACACAGATTTTGTCGCGTCGATGGTCGCTGCCGAAGAGCGTCGTGGCCGATCGATTACTCGACGATCAGGGCCGGCTTGAGCGCCACCGGCTGCGCTACGTTGTAGTAATTCGGCGAGGTCGCCATTACCGCCTCGTGGATTTCAGCGAACTGGGCCTTGTTGCCGCTGCCCTTGATGCGAACGGTGTAATTCAGCTTCTCGTACCCCCGCGGCACCGCAGGATCGATGCCGAGGAAGCCACGGAGATCGATTTCGCCAACGGTCTCGATCGCCAGGCTTTCGAGGGTGATTCCGCGCACGGCGCACTGCGCCACGTAGCCGACCGTCATGCAGGCGTTGAGCGCCGCAATCAGATGATCCTGCGGATTGGCGAAACTGTTCGATCCGCCGAGTTCGCGGGGCTCGTCGATATCGATCGAGAACCGGCGCGGCACCTTTTCTCCGCGGATCTCGTAGCTCTCGATTTCCGCGCGGCTCCGCGCCTGGCCCTGCCAGGTCGTGGTAACGTGCCAGCTTGTCTTGCCCTTGGCTGGTTCGCGCCTGACGCTCTCGATAAGGGCAAACAGGTCGTCGACATTGATGCCGTTGACGACGTTGGGTTCGGCGGTCTTCGGTTGAGCGCTCATGACGGGTCTCCTTTGCATGGGTTGGGGTGAAGATGTCCGCAGATTGGACTATTGCAGGGTTGCGAGCGCCGATTGGATTCGCTGGCCCTGCTGCTCGGTGATCAGGCCGGTGAGCACCTTGCCGAAGTGCGGGTGCTGCGCGCCTGAGTGGATGTATTGCCAGCGATAGGCTTTCAGAAATGCAGTCTCGATCGCGCGCGCTTCCGCCTCGCGGACCACGCGGCCACACGTTCGCGTGAAGTAGCCTGCGTCAGCTTTGGCCTGGGCCTGCAGGATGCCGTCGACCGCGGCGACCAACTCGATGAATTCGTCGACCGCGGAATCGCGTTGCTCCGCCGTTAACCCGCCGTCGTGGCGCACCCATTCGAGTTCATCGAGAATCGCGTGCTGGCTTTCCTCTTTCCAGTGAAACAGGAACACGTCCTTGAACAGTTCGGAGAGTTGCGGATCGGAGTCGATGCTCTGACGATAGTGGAGCTGGGTGAACAGCTCGATATCCAGCGTCAGTGCCAACACCGCCCAGGTGCTCTTGCCGAGAACGGCATGGGCAACAGCGTTGTGATCCACGTCGAAGCGATAACCGCCGGGCAAGACATCGTCGACCATCGCATCGACAAGGCGAAACAGCGCCTGGTGTTTCAACTCCTCGTCGCTGAACCGCACCAGCGCCTCGAGCGCAACCTGGTCGCCGAACCAGTGATCCTCGCTCAACTCCAGGACTTTGGCATTGATGAAGCGTTCGACCAGACCAAAGATATTAGCGTAGGTGCGGCCCTGGATCTGGCTGACGAACCGCTTTTCGTCGGCCGACAGGGTCGTGAACGCATCCGCCAGGGAAAGCCCGTCTGGAAGAAATTTGTGGGCGGTATCGAACTTGCGCCCCCGGATCACATCCTTGTCGATGTCCCAGCGAACCCGCTTGGACGTTTGAATGCAGCGTGCGTAGCGTTCGCTGCTGTCGGAAATATTGCTGATCACGTTCATTTCAGTCTCCTTTCGCGGAGCGGTGCGCCGATGGCGCAGACCAACCGATCGGCTGATGCAGCGATTTTTAGGTCGCCGGACCGGCGGGGGTCTATGACCGGCGCACCTTGAGACATGACCAAAGCACCGGCTTCTGATAGGAAGGCCGGTATGGATGCATTGTCCGACGTTCTCAGAGTGGCGCATTTGACCGGGGGCGTTTTCCTGCACGCCGATTTCTTCGCGCCATGGTGTATGGCTGCCCGCGTCGGTCCAGAACATTGCGCGCCCGCTCTCGGGCCGGCATCGCACCTGATTCTCTATCACTACGTGGTCGAGGGTGAACTGCGTATCCGGGTCGATGGCGAGGATGGAGAGGGCCTCGTGCTTGGAGCCGGCGACGTCGTTTTGTTGCCGCGCAACGACCTGCACCTTGTGGGTAGCGACCTGACCCTGCCGCCGGTAGCCGGTAGTGATATTATCCAACCGCCCAGGGACGGCGGGCTGTTCTCGATCCATCACGGCGGCAACGGAAAACGCACGCGGATGATCTGCGGATTCCTCGGCTCCGATTGCGCCGCAGACAATCCAGTGATCTCGACCTTGCCGTCGCTGCTAAAACTCGATGCGGAGCAAGGCGGGGCAGCTGAATGGATCCGCTCAACCTTCCAATATGCTGCCGAAGAGGTCGCCGCCGGCCGCCCTGGTTCGGACACCGTGCTGGCGAAGCTGTCGGAGCTACTGTTCGTTGAAGCCGTGCGGCGCTACGCTCAAGCACTGCCGCAGGGGCAGACCGGTTGGCTCGCCGGCTTGCGCGACCCGCACGTTGCGCGGGCACTGGCACTGATACACCGGGACATCGCGCGGCCCTGGAGCGTGGATGACCTCAGTCGCGAGGTCGGTCTCTCGCGTTCAGCGCTGGCCGACCGCTTCATTGATTTGATCGGCATGCCACCGATGCACTACGTCGCCAGTTGGCGCATGCAGGTTGCGACCCAGAAGCTCCGCAGCACCAGCGCCTCCCTGGCGCAAGTTGCCGACCTGGTCGGTTACGGTTCCGAGGCCGCTTTTTCTCGCGCCTTCAAGAAGACATTCGGCACGGCGCCGGCAACGTGGCGGCGCTCCAACCGATAGGCATGTCCCATCCCCGCGTCTGCAAGCTCCGTCGAGCCGCATAGGCCGACGGGAGCAAGTGGTCAGTGATTGGTGCTGTGGCCAGTTGGTCCACCGGTACGCGAATGCATCGAACACTGCCGCCATTTGCTTTTTTCCGGCGTTCCAGCCTTGCGCATACCTTCGACAGGCTTGCGGCATCTTCCGAACGTTGGAATCTCGACGCGACAGCAAGAGAAGCGCCAATACATCCTCCTTCACGACAGTATCCGGCGTCCTGGTCATTTCTGCCGGTATGCCGGTGATAGACCCATGGCAGCCCCAGGCCCTACAGATCACCGCATTGACCGACTGCACGTGCCTTCGGCAATCCCCCAGGAAGGGAAGAGGAAAACCAGCAAACCGGGCAGGTGGTTCGAATTGCCGACCTGTCCAAGGATTCTTGCGATGACGATGTTGAATACGGTCCCACCCAATGCAACGATCGCGTCGGCGATCCAGCGAAGAGCCCGCTTCCTTCTGAAACGCATGGGCCGTCTATTAAATCACTGGCTTTCCGCGGTAATCGCGGAGCGAGCGCGCCAGGCCGACATCTTTGTTCTCCGTCACCTCAATGATCGAGAACTGAAAGACATCGGCCTCACCCGCAGCGACCTTGGTGAAGGCCTGGCCGAGGCCGCCAGATGTCGGATCCGGATGCAGCGATCGAAGCGACCATAATCGAAGATGGTCGGCTTTGGCGCGTGGCACTAAGGTGGGTTTCGCTGAGCTTATCATCGGGCGCGCATGCGCGCGACCCGTTGGCTCTACCCACCCTGTACCCTTGCTACGCAGCTAATCCCGGCTCGCCGGCGTCTGAATAAACCCGCGATTATGCGTCGGGCTGATCAGGATCTCGTTCATGCAGACGCGCGGCGGCATACTGGCGACGAAGGCGATGGTGCGGCCGCAATCCTCGGGCTGCAGCATCCGCGCCTGCTGCTCTTCGCTCGGCACCACCGGCCGCAATTTCAGGATCGGGGTCGCGACCTCGCCGGGCGACAGGCAGCAGGCGCGCAGGCCGTTGACGCATTCGTCCATGTTGAAGGAGTGGGTCAGCGCCAGCACCGCGTGCTTTGTCGTGGTGTAGGCCGGGCCCGGCATTTTCGAGACGTGGCGGCCGGCCCAGGACGCGACATTGATGATGCAGCCGTCCTTTTGTTTCCTCATGGCCGGCAGCACCGCGCGCATGCAATACATGACGCCGTTGAGATTGACCTCGACGAGCTTGTCCCAGCCTTCCAGTTCCATGTCGGCCCAGCTCCGCTTCGGCACGTTGATGCCGGCGCTGTTGACCAGAAGGTCGATCCGGCCGTGCCTGGCCAGGATCTGCTCGGCGGCCTTGTTGACGTCGGCCTTGTTGCTGACATCGAGCGGGATCGCCTCGGCCTTGCCGCCCGTTTTGGTGATGTTGGCCACAACCCGGTCCAGCTCCGCCTTGCGGCGGCCGGAAACCACCACGATCCAGCCGTCGGCGGCGAGAAATTCCGCCCCGGATTCACCGATTCCGCTGCCGCCGCCCGTCACCCAGGCCACCCGTTTCCCGTTATTTGTCATGCAAACTGTCTCCGTTGCTTTTTGAAGGGCGTTTTTGCTAATGCAGCGCTCAGCCGCCCCTCAGGGAATGATGCATGAACACGACCGCTAACGCCAACCTGTTTTGCCGCCTGTTCGATAACCTCGACGACCCCTCCCGGCTCGCGATCGAGATGCTCGATGGCGTCCGCATCAGCTATGCCGACCTGATCGCCCGCGCCGGGCAGATGGCGAATGTGCTGGTTTCCCGGGGGGTCAAGCCCGGCGACCGCGTTGCGGCGCAAACGGAGAAATCAGTGCCGGCGCTGGTGCTGTATCTCGGCACGGTGCGGGCGGGCGCGGTGTATCTGCCGCTCAACACCGCCTATACGCTCAACGAGCTCGACTATTTCATCGGCGACGCCGAACCGTCGCTGGTGGTGTGCGACCCCGCCAAGGCCGACGGCATCGGCACGATCGCCGCAAAGGTCGGTGCGAAGGTCGAAACGCTTGGCGCCGACGGCAAGGGATCGCTGACAGACGCCGCTGCCACGGCGGGTGCGGAATTCAACACGGTCTCGCGCGCCAACGACGACCTCGCCGCGATCCTCTACACCTCGGGCACGACCGGCCGCTCCAAGGGCGCGATGTTGACGCACGATAACCTCGCGTCGAATTCCTACAGCCTGGTCGACTATTGGCGTTTCACCAAAGACGACGTGCTGATCCACGCGCTGCCGATCTATCATACTCACGGCCTGTTCGTGGCCAGCAACGTAACCCTGTTCGCCCGCGCCTCGATGATCTTCCTGCCGAAATTCGATCCGGAAGCGATCATCAAGCTGATGGCGCGCGCAACCGTGCTGATGGGCGTGCCGACCTTTTACACGCGGCTGCTGCAAAGCCCGGCGCTGACCAGGGAATCCACCAAGCACATGCGGCTGTTCATTTCGGGCTCGGCGCCGCTGCTTGCCGACACCCACCGCGAGTGGTTTGCGCGCACCGGCCACGCCGTGCTCGAGCGCTACGGCATGACCGAAACCAACATGAACACGTCCAATCCCTATGACGGCGACCGGGTGCCCGGCGCCGTCGGCCATGCGCTGCCCGGCGTCACCGTGCGCGTCACCGATCCCGAAACCGGCAAGGAACTGGCGCCCGACACCATCGGCATGATCGAGGTCAAGGGCCCCAACGTGTTCAAGGGCTATTGGCGGATGCCGGAAAAGACCAAAGCCGAATTCCGCGACGACGGCTTCTTCATCACCGGCGATCTCGGCAAGATCGACGACAGGGGTTATGTGCACATCCTCGGCCGCGGCAAGGATCTCGTGATCTCCGGCGGCTTCAACGTCTACCCGAAAGAGATCGAGAGCGAGATCGACGCCATGCCGGGCGTGGTCGAATCCGCCGTGATCGGCGTACCGCATGCCGATTTCGGCGAAGGTGTCACCGCGGTCGTGGTCTGCAACAAGGGGGCTGACGTCGACGAGACCTCGGTGCTGAAGGCGCTCGACGGCCGGCTGGCGAAATTCAAGATGCCCAAGCGCGTCTTCATCGTCGACGATTTGCCGCGCAACGCCATGGGCAAGGTGCAGAAGAATATTTTGCGGGACACCTACGCGAAGATTTACGCGAAGTAGTTCCTCATGGTGAGGAGGCGCAACTTGCGCCGTCTCGAACCATGAGGCCGGATCGCTCAATCCTTCGAGACGCGCGCAAGGGCGCGCTCCTCAGGATGAGGTCCGCGTGTGTTGCGGGCTTGTTTTCATTCGATCACTTCATCCGCACGCAGCAGGAACGACTCCGAGATCGTGAGGCCGATCGCCTTTGCGGTCTTGAGATTGACGACCAGTTCGAATTTGGTCGGCTGGATCACCGGCAGGTCAGTGGTTTTGGCGCCTTTCAATATCCTGCCGGCATAGACGCCGGCCTGACGGTATCCTTCCTCAAACTGGGCGCCGTAGCTGAGCAGGCCGCCGACCTCGGCGAACTCGCGGCGAAACGACATCGCGGGCAGCTTGTCGCGGATCGCCAGCGACGCGATCCGTTCACGCGCGGAACCGAAGAACGGATCGTTGCAGATCAGCACCGCGCCGGCCTGTTGCTCGACAAAATTCGTGAAGGCGGCTTCCACTTCCCGTTCGGTACTGGCGTTTTGCGACACCAGCTTTGTCCCGAGCCGAGCCGTCGCCTCCTCTGCTTCCTGAAGCTGTGCCTTCGCGGCCGAATATTTGGGATTGATAAGGACGCCGATGGTGGAGGCCTGCGGCAGCATCTCGTGCAGGAGTTCGAGCCGCTTCGCCTCCAGGGTCGAGCCGATCAGGCTGATGCCGGTGACATTGCCCTCGGGCCGGTTGAGGCTGGCGACGAGACCGGCCTTGATCGGATCGGCGGCGCTGACGAACACGATCGGAATAGCCGACGTCGCGTCCCTGGCCGCGCGGGCCGGGTCGCTGCCGCCGGCCGCGATGATCAAAGCGACGTGAAGGTTGACGAGTTCCGCGGCCAAACCCGGCAGCCGGTCGTATCGACCTTCGGCCCAGCGATACTCGATCTTGAGGTTTTGACCTTCGATATATCCGGCTTCCTTGAGGCCATTGCGCGTTGCGCTCACGAGATTGACCTGATCGTCGGGCGAGCCGCTGTGCAGAAGTCCGGCGACAATGGCGTCCGCCTGCTGCGCAGATGCCGACAGCGGCCAGGCCGCTGCGCCGCCGAGAGCCAGGATAAACTCCCGTCGCTTCATTCGATCACCTCGTCGGCCAGCGCTGTCACCGTCCCGGGCACCGTAAGACCCAGCGCCCTGGCGGCCTTCAGGTTGACGACGAATTCGAACTTGTCCGGCTGCTGCACGGGAAGCTCGGCCGGACTGGCTCCCTTGAGAATGCGGTCGACATAACCGGCCGATCGCCGAAAAATATCCGCCGTGTCCGGCCCATACGCCATCAGCCCGCCCTCGATCGCGAACGGGCGGTAGACCGAAATCGCCGGCAGCCGGCTCTGCGCGGCGAGTTGGGCGATCGCCTTGATTCGAACGACGTTGAACGGGTCGGGCCCGATCATCAGGCTGCTGCCCGGCTTTTGCGCCAGTGCGGCGATGGCCGTTTCCATTTCGACATTGCTACCTACCGGCATGGCGACGAGTTCCATCGCTCCCGATTGATGCGCGGTTTCGATTTCACGAATCCAGCGGCGATAGAACGGCGTCGTGTTCGGATCGAACAGCAACGCCGCCCGGGCCAAGCCGGGCACGACCTCCTGCATAAGCCCTATCCATTTTCCGATCAGCGCCGGGTCGATGAAGGTAAAGCCGGTCAAGTTGCCGCCCGGACGCGACAGACTATCGACGTGGCCAAGGCCGACCGGATCGGTCGCCAGTGCAAACACGACCGGGATCGAATTCGTCATGCTCTTCAGCATCGCAATGACCGGCGTGCTGTTGGCCAGGATCACATCGGGCGCCAGCGCCACCAATTCTTCGGCATATTGCCGGATCAGTTCGCTCTTGCCCGCCGACCACCGGTATTCGATGTGGACATTTTCGCCTTCCTTCCAGCCGAGATCGGCAAAGCCCCGACGGAATGCCGCGATGCGCACCTGGCTGTCCGGGTCGCTCTCCACACCCGACAACAATACGCCGACCTTGCGCAACGCGGCGGCCGCTTGCGCGCGCACTGCGAACGGCAGGCCGGCCGCGCCGGCGACCAGACCGATGAACTCCCGCCGCTGCATCAAGAACAGCTCCCGCCTATTGCCCGGACAACAGGCTTATCACAAACCGGCTGCCAACAATGAACAGGTAAGCGCCAAACGCGATCTCCAGCCTGCGCTTCGACAATGCATGCGCGGCCCTGACCCCGAGCGGCGCGGTCAGAAGGCTGGTCGGCATCACAAGAATAGCACCGATCAGCGAGACGTAACCGATCGCGAACGGCAATTGCAGGGCTGCGACATCAGGGTAGCGCGCGGCCGCGGGCCAGCCGGCATAGATGTAGCCGAGCGCGCCGGGGATCGAGATCAGCACCGCCAGCGCCGACGAGGTTGCGACTGCCTGATGGATCGGCCGGCCGTAGAACGTCATCAGCAGGTTCGAGAACAATCCGCCGCCGATCCCCATCAGGGTCGACAGCAATCCGACGACGAAGCCGTAGAGCCGCATCAGCGGCCCTTTCGGGAGATCGTCGCCGAATTTCCAGTTGTCCTGCGCCAGCAGCAACCTTGCCGCAGCGGACCAGGCCACCATCACGAACACGATCTTGAACAGCCGCTCCGGCGCGTAGCGTGCAATGACGCTGCCGGCGACGACGCCGATCACGATCGGCGCCCACCACGATTTGAGGATTTGCATGTCGACCGCGCCTCTGAGGTAATGGGCGCGAAACGAGCGGATCGAGGTCGGGATGATGATGGCGAGCGAGGTGCCGATGCAGAGCGGCATCCGCGCCTCCAGCGGCACGCCGGCGAGCCGGAAGCATTCGTAAAACACCGGCACCAGGATCGCGCCGCCGCCGATGCCGAATATGCCGGCGAAAAATCCCGACAGCGCGCCGACCGCCACCAGCATCAGCGCCAGTTCGACAAGCTCCGCGGGATTGAGCCCGGCCATCATCATTCCCGCATCTGCCTTCAGGGTACGAACTCCCCAAAGCTTTACCGATAAATTCGCAGCGCCACCAATGCCGCGACCGGCGCGGCGCCCATGATCAGGACAGCCCTGAGTGCATCCAGCGATGGTTCATCCTGGATCGCCAGCGCGAGGCAGTTGGCGAGCAATCCCGCCGCGGAGAACGCCAGCGGGCAGGTCAGCCGATCGTCGGCGCCGCGGCTGGAATCCGTGGGCCGATGGATGATCCTTGAATGCGAGGTGGGGTTGAACATCCAAGCCATGTCGAACTCCCGGGTTGCGGAGATTTTGGACAATGTAGACCCTTCCCGAATACGGCAGTATTACTTAATATCGTAATCTCTCTTGCGGAAAGCGGAAGGATTAGATTTGGACCAGCTCGCCGCCATGGCGACCTTTGTGCGGGCGGTCGACGCCGGCAGCCTGTCCGCTGCGGCCCGATCGCTACCGAGTTCGCTGACGTCGGTCAGCCGCCAGATCTCGGCGCTGGAAGAGCATTTCGGCACGTCATTGCTGCTGCGGACGACGCGCCACCTCGCTGACGGACGATGGACGCATCCTCTACGAGCGCGCCAAATCGATCCTGGGCGAGCTCAGGGAGGTCGAAACGACGCTGTCGCGCGGCCGTCACGCGCCGTCGGGACGGATCCGCATCAGCGCGCCAACCCTGATCGGCCGGTTGTTGATTGCGCCATTGCTGGCGGAGTTCTTGCGCCGCTATCCTTTGCTCACGGTCGACCTTCTGCTGGTCGACCGTGCCGTCGATATGGTCGAGGAAGACATCCACCTCGCGCTTCGCGTCGGACATTTGCCGGATTCGCAATTGGTCGTGCGCAAGCTCGCCGACTTGCGGATGATCGTCTGCGCATCGCCCGCCTATCTGCAACGCCGCGGGGTCCCGCAGATACCCGCCGATCTCAGCCATCACGATTGTCTGGTGTTCTCCGATGCACCTGACATCGCCGAATGGCGATTCAAGGAGGGCGTCAAGGCGGAACGCAGGATCCGCATATCCGGCCGGCTCTGGTGGTATCAGCGGCGAAAGAAGGCGCCGGAATCATCCGGGTGCCGTCCTGGCAAATTGAGGCGGATATCGCGGCTGGCGCCTTGCAGCGCATCCTGGTCGACTACGAGCCGACGCCTGCGCCGCTGCATCTGTTGTTTCAGCCGTCCAGGCTGACATCGCCAAAAAGCAGGGTATTCGTCGATTACCTGGTCGAGCGATGGCGTGCCGCCAATCCTTTTGGCGTGCACGCGATCGCCCGTTCGAAGCAATAACAGAACACAGATTCGATCTTTCAACAGCGTTGCGTTAGCTGGTATACCAAGCTGCGGATCGATTTCGCTTCGTCACCGATCTAGTAATGAATACGAGTTCGATTTCCGGCATTTGGTCGTTGCACTGGCTGTTTCGACTACGTAAATAGAATTCACCAACCGCGATCCCCAAAGGGCCATTCGCGGCCCCGCAAACCGTAAAAAGTCGCCGATGACCGCCAGGATCGAACGACCGCTTTCTCCGCATCTGCAGACCTATCGCTGGACCCTGACGATGGCGCTGTCCATCGTCCACCGCGCCACCGGCATCGCACTGTATTTCGGCACATTGTTGCTGGCCTGGTGGCTGATCGCAGCGGCCTCCGGTCCCACCGCCTACGCCCATGTGCAGGCCTTTACCGGCAGCATCATCGGGCGGCTGATCGTGTTCGGCTACACATGGTCGCTGCTGCATCATCTCCTCAGCGGGCTGCGCCATTTCGTCTGGGATCTTGGCTACGGCTTCAAGCAGAGCGAGCGTGAAGGCCTGACCTGGGCCGCGCTGATCGGCGGCATTTCGCTCACGGTGCTGGTGTGGATCGTCGCCTACACGATCGGAGGCGGACGATGAGCGCGCCAAATTCTCCCTCGATGCGCACGCCGCTGGCGCGCGTCCGCAATCTCGGCGCCTCGCATTCCGGCACCAAGGATTTCTGGCGCCAGCGCCTCACCGCTGTGGCGATGACGCTATTGATCGTACCGGTCATCGTGATCGTGCTGATGCTGCTCGGCCGCAACCAGGCCGGAGCGGCGCAAATCCTCGGCTCGATGCCGATCGCCATCGTCCTCTTGCTCTTCATCATCGCCAGCTGTTGGCACATGAAGATCGGCATGCAGGTCGTGATCGAAGATTACGTACATAGCGAGAAGGTGAAGCTCGCCAGCGTGATGGCCAACAACTTCTTCTGCATCGCGGTGGCGCTGGCCTCGATCTACGCGATTCTCAAACTGTCATCGGGAGTTTAGCGCATGGCCGCTGATGGCAATGGCAAGGCGACGAATGGCAGCGGCGGTCCCGCCACCAAGGGAAAAGCCTATCCGATCGAAGATCATACCTACGATGTCGTCGTCGTCGGCGCCGGCGGCGCGGGCCTGCGCGCCGTAGTCGGCTGCAGCGAAGCGGGCCTGCGCACCGCCTGCATCACGAAAGTGTTTCCGACCCGCTCGCATACGGTAGCTGCACAGGGCGGCATCTCCGCGTCGCTCGGCAACATGCATCCAGACGACTGGCGCTGGCATATGTACGACACCGTGAAGGGGTCGGACTGGCTCGGCGATCAGGACGCGATCGAATATATGGTGCGCAACGCGCCCGAAGCGGTCTACGAACTCGAGCATTGGGGCGTGCCGTTCTCGCGCACCGAGGACGGCAAGATCTATCAGCGCCCGTTCGGTGGCATGACGCTGGACTACGGCAAGGGCCAGGCACAGCGCACCTGCGCCGCCGCCGACCGCACCGGCCACGCGATGCTGCACACGATGTACGGCCAGGCGCTGCGCCACGCCGCGGAATTCTACATCGAATTCTTCGCCATCGACCTGATCATGGACGACCAGGGCGTCTGCCGCGGCGTAATCGCGCTCAAGCTCGACGACGGCACGCTGCATCGTTTCCGCGCCCAGACCACCATCCTCGCCACCGGCGGCTACGGCCGCGCCTACGCTTCCTGCACCTCGGCGCATACCTGCACCGGCGACGGCGGCGGCATGGTGCTGCGCGCCGGCCTGCCGCTGCAGGATATGGAATTCGTCCAGTTCCACCCGACCGGCATCTACGGCGCGGGCTGCCTCGTCACCGAAGGCGCGCGCGGCGAGGGCGGCTATCTCGTCAATTCCGAGGGCGAACGCTTCATGGAGCGCTATGCGCCCTCCGCCAAGGACCTCGCCTCGCGCGACGTGGTCTCGCGCTCGATGACCATCGAGATCCGCGAAGGCCGCGGCGTCGGCAAGAAGAAAGATCACATCTACCTGCACCTCGATCATCTCGATCCGAAGGTGCTGCAGGAACGGCTGCCCGGCATTTCCGAATCGGCAAAAATCTTCGCCAATGTCGACGTCACCCGCGAGCCGATCCCGATCGTGCCGACGGTGCACTACAACATGGGCGGCATCCCGACCAATTATCACGGCGAAGTGCTGACCAAGCGGAACGGCGACGACAACGCCACGGTGCCGGGACTGATGGCGCTCGGCGAAGCGGCCTGCGTCTCCGTGCACGGCGCCAACCGGCTCGGCTCGAATTCGCTGATCGATCTCGTCGTGTTCGGCCGCGCCGCTGCACTGCGTTGCGCGGAAAAGCTGACCCCGAACGGCAAGCAGCCGGAACTGCCGGCAGGCTCCGCCGACAAGGCGCTCGGGCGGCTCGACCATTACCGTTATGCCTCCGGCGGCACGCCGACGGCAAAGCTGCGCGACAGCATGCAGCATGTGATGCAGACCAATTGCGCGGTGTTCCGCACCGGCGAGATTCTGAACGAAGGCCAGAACCTGATCCACAAGGTGCATGGCGGCATCGGCGACGTCTCGACATCGGACCGTTCGCTGGTCTGGAATTCCGATCTGATCGAAACCCTCGAATTCGACAATCTGATCATGCAGGCGGTGGTGACGATGGACTCGGCGGCGAACCGCACCGAGAGCCGAGGCGCGCATGCGAGGGAAGATTTCTCCACGCGCGACGACAAGAACTGGATGAAGCACACGCTGGCGTGGATGGATGATGGCGGCAAGTCCAGCATCGACTATCGCCCGGTGCACGACTACACGATGACGAACGACGTGCAGTACATCCCGCCGAAGGCGCGGGTGTACTAAGCGAACTTGTCGTGCGCGGACTTGACCCGCGCATCCATCCTTCTTCGAAGAAAGATGGATTGCCGGGTCATCTAGTGCAAAGACGCGCTTTGCGCTGTTGCCCGGCACTGACGAATTGAACCGCAGAGGCAAGACATATGGCTGAATTCGCGCTTCCGAAAAACTCCAGGATCACCGGCGGCAAGACCTGGCCGAAGCCGGCGGGCGCGACCCAGACGCGCGAGTTCAAGGTGTACCGCTGGAATCCGGACGACGGCAAAAACCCGAGCGTCGATACCTACACCATCGACACCGCCGAATGCGGGCCGATGGTGCTGGACGGCCTGATCTGGATCAAGAACCACATCGATCCGACCCTGACCTTCCGCCGCTCCTGCCGCGAAGGCGTCTGCGGCTCCTGCGCTATGAACATCGACGGCCAGAATACGCTGGCCTGCACCAAATCGATGCACGACGTCAAAGACGGCGCGGTCAAGGTCAATCCGCTGCCGCACCAGCCCGTGGTGAAGGACCTGGTGCCCGACCTCACCAATTTCTACGCGCAATATGCCTCGATCGAGCCGTGGCTGAAGACCACGACGCCGACGCCGCAGAAGGAATGGAAGCAGAGCCACGAGGACCGCGAAAAGCTCGACGGGCTCTACGAGTGCATTCTGTGTGCGTGCTGCTCGACCTCGTGCCCGAGCTATTGGTGGAACAGCGAGCGCTTCCTCGGCCCCGCCGCACTGCTGCAGGCGACGCGCTGGGTCAAGGATTCCCGCGACGAGGCCACCGGCGAGCGGCTGGACAATCTCGAAGACCCGTTCCGGCTCTACCGCTGCCACACCATCATGAACTGCGCCAAGGCGTGCCCGAAGGGCTTAAATCCCTCGGAAGCGATCGCCGAGCTCAAGCTGAAGATGGTCGAGCGGCAGATCTAAAGCGTTTTCGAGCGAAGTGGATACCGGTTCGCGTAAAGAAAACGCGTCAAATCTAGAGCTTCAGCCATCGGCGGCGGGCAGGCGCACCGTCGCCCGAAGCCCGGTTTGCTCGGCACCGCTGATATTTTCGAGCTGCACCGATCCATCGAGGCGGTCGACCGTTCGCTTCACGATCGACAGGCCGAGGCCGGTTCCCTCCTCGCTCGGCCGGCTGCCGCGGAAGAACGGCTCGAAGATTCGATCGATATCGCCCGACGGGATCCCCGGCCCGGTATCTTCGATCTGGATGACGGCATCATTGCCCTCGCGATAGACCCCGATATCGACGCGGCCGCCCCGGGGCGTATAGCGCACCGCATTGTCGATCAGGTTGCGGATCATCGCGGCGATCATCACGGGTTCGCCCCTGGTCGCGACCGGCTCGATCATCTCGAAGCCGAGATCAATGCCCTTGCGCGCGGCGTCGGGCAGCAAATCGGCCACCAGGTCCTTGACGGTGCGGTCGAGCGGCACCATCGCCGCCTCGCTGCAAGGGCCGGCCTCATGCCGCGCCAGCGCGAGCAATTGTTCGAGCAGGTGCTTGGTGCGGCGCATGCCTTCGCTGAGCGCGGCCAGACGTTCGCGCGCTTCCGCGGGCAGATCGACCGGCGCGAGATTCTCGGCCTGCAGGCTGAGGGCGGTGATCGGCGTCCGCAATTCGTGCGCGGCATCGGCGACGAAACGCCGTTGCTGATCCATCATCAGCTTCATTCGCTCCAGTAGCCCGTTGATCGATGCGATGAACGGATGGAGTTCGCTGGGAGTCCCGGAGAGCGGAAGCGGGGTCATGTCGTCGGCACGTCGCAAGTCAAGAACGCCGGCCAGCCGGACCATCGGGCGCAGCGACCGCGCGATGACGAAAGCCGTGACTAGCAGCAGGCATGGGATCAGCGCCGCAATCGGCAGCAGCGTCCGAAGCGCCATATTGCCCGCGATATCGTCGCGAACGTCCGTAGGCTGCAATACGGCAAACCGGCTTCCATCGGGCCGCGTCCGCACCAGCACTCGCATCGATCCGGCTTGGCGCGACACCACGTGCAAGCCGTCCCGGAAGTTCCAGAGTTGACGCTCCTCGGCCGAGCCGCGAGGCGCCGTCCCCAATTCCACGACATCAACCTGCGCGTCCGCGTCAACGCCGTGCAGTGACTGCTCGCTCTTGACGCTGCCGTTCTGTAACAGGCTGCCGATCTGGATCAGGATCGAATCCTGCATCTCGATCGCTTCGTCGAAGGCCCAGACGTAGCTGAACAAGCCACCGACGCAGCCCGCCAACAGGATGATGGCGGTCAACCCGACGAAGAGACGCGCGCGCAACGACCTTGTCATGACGGGCGGTCCACCATCCAGCCGACACCGCGCACGTTGCGGATGGCCGTCGCTCCCAGCTTCTTGCGGATGGTATGGATCAGGAACTCGATCGCGTTGCTCTCGACCTCTTCATTCCAGCCGTAGATTTGCCGCTCGAGCTCGCTGCGTGACAGGATGGTGCCCGGCCGCGTCAACAGCGCCTGCAGCAAGGCGAACTCGCGGGCGGTCAATAGCGCCGTCTCGCCGGAAAACTGAACCTCCCGTGTCGCCGGATCGAGACAGAGGTTGCCGTTGCTGAGCAGCGCCGGCGAGCCGCTGCCTTCGCGGCGAAGCACCGCGCGCATGCGCGCCAGCAATTCGCGAATTTCGAACGGCTTTACCAGATAATCGTCCGCGCCAAGGTCGAGGCCGTCAATCCGGTCGTCGACGCCGTCGCGCGCGGTCACGATGATGATGGGTAGCTTGCGGCCGAGCCGGCGAATCCGGCGCAAGACCTCGCGGCCGTCGGCTACCGGCAGCCCGAGATCGAGCAGCGCCACCTCATACGCCTCGTTTTCCGCGGCATGGATCGCGGTCTCGCCGTCCGTCACCCAATCGACCGCGTAGGCGGCATCCCTGAGCGCCTGCGCGACGGCCGCCCCGACCATCTTGTCGTCCTCGATCAGCAAAACCCGCATGCCCGATTCCTCGTCCCGCGCGCAAGGCGAGCTTCGCGCCTCACATTTTCGCCCTGCACCGGGGCGTCACCGTTCCGTGCGCGGTGATTTTTGATTTGGCACCGGCACCAAGTCTCCCGCGCCCGACTTAGCGCAGACTTAGAACGCGCGAACAGGCGTTTTTGCATCGCCGGCACGCGCCAGCCGCGGCTTCGGAACAAGCTCCTCCTAAGGAGCGCCTAAGTCGACGCCGCCATGGTCCTACATCGGCTTTCAAGCCACCCGAATTTGCCTTCAGGGAGATACCACGTGCCCGCTACCGCAACCCCGCGCTTGCAGCAAATGCTCAACAAGGTCCCGGAAGTCACGGCGGTGTTCTGGGTTATCAAGATCCTCTCGACCACCGTTGGCGAGACCGGAGCCGATTATCTCGCGGTGCATGTCGGCCTTGGCGCCACCGTGACCGCCGCGAACATGGCTATCCTGCTTGCCGCCGCGCTGGCGCTGCAGCTTCGCGCGCGGCGCTACGTGCCTTGGATCTACTGGCTGACGGTGGTGCTGGTCAGCGTCGTCGGCACAGAAATCACCGACTTGCTGACCGACAAGCTCGAGATCAGCCTCTATATCAGCACGGCTGTGTTCGCGTGCGCGCTGGGCGCCACTTTCGCGATCTGGTACGGCGTCGAGCGAACCCTTTCAATCCACACCATCGTCACCCAGCGGCGCGAGCTGTTCTACTGGCTCGCTATTCTTTTCACCTTTGCGCTTGGAACGGCGGCGGGCGATCTGGCGACGGAGGCTCTCGGCCTCGGCTTCCAGCTCGGTGTCATCGTGTTCGGCGCCCTGATCGCGCTGATCGCGGCTGCCTGGCATATCGGGGCCAATCCGGTTCTCACCTTCTGGCTGGCCTACATTCTCACGCGCCCGCTTGGCGCTTCGCTCGGCGATTTGCTGTCGCAATCGAGAGGCTATGGCGGCGTCGGTCTCGGCACGATCTACACCAGCATCGCATTTCTGACCGTCATCATCGCGCTCGTCATTTGGTTAACTTTTGAAGGCGACCGCGCGGGCAGCGCGATGATTTCCAATCTCAATGTCCACCGGAAACCCACCCGATCGCGCGGGTGAACCACGAGGAGAATAGGCATGAACAAGATAATTTTGGCGCTGGCCGTCGGCGTTCTGACGGTGTCGACCAGCGAACCACGCCTGCACACGAATGGTTCAATCTCGTTCGTGCCGCTCGCCGAAGCAGCAATGTCATCAAAACTCGGCGACCTGACGCCCTTCCGCACCATCGTCATCGACGTCTCCGCCCTGCTCGACAAGGGCGATCTGGCCGGCGCCAAAACCCGCATCAAGGACCTCGAGACGCAGTGGGACGACGCGGAATCTGCATTGAAGCCGCGCGCCGCCGCCGACTGGCACACCGTCGACAAGGCGATCGATCGCGCGCTCGAAGCGCTTCGCGCCAGCACGCCGGACGCCGCCAAGTGCAAGCAGACGGTCGCGGAATTGTTATCGATCATGGATTCGGCGGCAAAATCCTGACGCACAAAGCGTTGTATCCAAAGATGCGCAAGCGCGGCTGACGGCCGACAACACGCCCGGCCGCCGTCATCAAGTGAAAGTGAAGCAGCATGGATGAGTATTACAATGAGCTGGTCGCCGGCGAAGACACCAGCAAGATTCCCCAGGTCACTCTGGGCTTCTGGATCGTCAAGATACTTGCGACGACGCTCGGCGAGACCGGCGGCGACGCCGTGACGATGTCGATGAATCTCGGCTATCTGGTCGGGACGGCGATCTTTGCGGCGATTTTCGCCGCCGCTGTCGCCGCACAGATGGGCGCGCGACGGTTTCATCCGTTTCTTTACTGGACGGTGATCGTCGCGACCACCACGGTCGGAACCACGCTCGCCGATTTCGTCGATCGCTCGCTCGGGATCGGCTATCTCGGCGGCTCGTCGCTGCTCGCCGCGCTGCTGGTTGCTTCGCTGGCGATCTGGTATCGCACGCTGGGAACGGTTTCGATCGCCTCGATCAATTCGCGGCAAGCAGAGACCTTCTACTGGGTCACGATCATGTTTTCGCAGACCCTGGGCACCGCGCTCGGCGACTGGATGGCCGACTCCACCGGGCTCGGCTATGGCGGCGGCGCGCTGGTGTTTGCCGCCGGGCTTGCGGTCATCACCGCCGCCTATCTCTGGACCAACACCTCGCGCACCGTACTGTTCTGGGCCGCGTTCGTGCTCACCCGGCCGCTCGGCGCCACGGTCGGCGATTTCCTCGACAAGCCGCTCGACCATGGCGGCCTGGCGCTCAGCCGGTACACGGCATCAGCCTCGCTGGCGATGGTCATGGTGCTGTTGATCCTGCTGTTGCCGCAGCGCGCCGGCGAGCATCCGGCCTGACCCCGGCCCCCCGCGCCGGGTCGCGGACCGGACGCGGGATTCGGTGCTGGCGGGCATTCGATCGATTGAAGACCGGCCGTTTGCGGATTACGCTTTCCGCGAACCCCAGCCTTGAAGGATCGCATGCCCGCCACGTCTCCGATCATCCTGCATCATTTCGACGAGTCGCCGTTCTCGGAGAAGGTCCGCGTCGTCTTCGGCCTGAAGGACATTGCGTGGACCTCGGTCCGAATTTCGCGGATCATGCCGCGGCCGGACCTGATGCCGATGACCGGTGGCTATCGGCGTACGCCGGTGATGCAGATCGGCGCCGACATCTATTGCGACACGCAGTGCATCCTTCGCGAGTTGCAACGCCGTTTCCCCGAGCCGACCCTGTTTCCGGCCGGAAACCAAGGTATCGCCTGGGCCACGGCGATGTGGACCGATCGCTCGTTCTTCCAAAACACCGTGAACCTCGTGTTCGGCTCGCTCGCCGACAAGGTTCCGCAGGAATTCATCGCCGATCGCGAAAAGCTGCGCGGCGCCAGATTCGACGTCGCGGCCATGAAAGCGGCGATCCCGCAGATGCGGGATCAGTTTCGCGCGCATTTGCAGTGGATCGAAACCCAATTGGGTGCCGGACAGAAGTGGATGAGCGGCGACAGGGCCGGTCTTTGCGACGTCCACGCCTATATGAACGTCTGGTACGTGCGCCAGAACCTGCCTGACGCCGACGGAATGTTGGCGGAATTCGGAAGCGTGAGAGGTTGGGAAACCCGAATGCGCGCGATTGGGCACGGCCACCGCAGTGAAATGTCGACCTCTGCGGCACTCGACATCGCCGCGGCCGCCACGCCCCAGACCGCCATCATGGCCGATCCCAATGATCCGAACGGCCGCAAGCCCGGTGACCGGGTCGAGGTGATGCCGGACGATTACGGCAAGGTCAAAGTCGCTGGCGAGATCGTGGCGCTGTCGCCGCAGCACATCGCCATTCGCAGGCACGACCCCCGCGCCGGCGAGGTCGTCGTGCACTTCCCGCGCGCCGGCTTCCTCGTGCTTCCGGCTTAGGCCGCCGCCCGCCTCGTCCCGTTGGTCTCCGCGTTCTGCTTGCGAAACGCGCCGGGCGCCATGCCGACGACGCGGTGAAACGCCTTGCTCAGCGCCGCGTCGCTCTCATAACCGACTTCATTGGCGATTTCCGCCAGCGAGTGCTCGGTGTGCCGTAGCAGCACCCCGGCGCGGAACATGCGCCAGCGTGTCAGATATTCCAGCGGGGCTTCGCCGAGCTTAGCCTTGAAGCGCGCGGCAAACGCCGAGCGCGACATGTTCGCGCGCGCCGCGAGCTTCTCGACGGTCCACGCGTCAGCCGGACTGCCGTGCAGCGCGCGCATCGCAGCACCGATGCGCTTGTCGGACAAGGCCGCGAGCCAGCCGACGTCGTCTTCATTGACGTGATTGAGATGGCTGCGGATCGCCTGCACGAACAGGATATCCGCAAGCCCCGAAATGACGACGCCGGACCCGATGCCGGGGCGCTCGGTCTCCTTCGCCAGCAATTCGAGCGTCGCTTTCAAAATCTCGGTGCGGTAGCCATCGACCCGCGTATGCAGCACGCGCGGCAGCAGCGCCGTCAACGGACGGGCGCCGAGTTCGTCATAGACGAACCATCCGGTCACGACGGTGGCCGCCGCCCCACCGCCGCCGATGCCGACCGCGCCATCGACCAGTTTTGGCATCACGTCAAAACAGTTCACCGGCGCCGAGCGCGGATCGTCGCCGAGCGTGTAGGTCGAGCCATCCAGGATCACGTAGCAATCGCCCGCCGCGAGCGGGATCGATTTCGAAGGCGCCTCCGTCGTGAGCCAGCAGGAGCCTGCGATCACGAGACCAAATCGCGCGGCTTTGCCTTCCCTGAACCGGATCGCCCAAGGCGCACCGGCATCGACCCGCGCATAGAGCGATTCGCGCACCCGCATGACCGAAAATGCATCGTCGAGGGGATCCACGCGCTCTTCCTCACCCACCGCTGTTCTGGACGCCTGGACAATAATCTAGGCCAAATAGCCATTCATCGTCCAGACATCCATCCCTATCCTCTCTTCATCGCCGCTCCGCCGGCACGAAAATTCGAGAAGAGACAGGTTCCATGTCCCACGCCGAAGACCTCGCCAAGCGTTACATCCAGATCTGGAATGAAGCCGATCCGGCCGCCCGCCGCGCCGAGGTCGCAGCCCTCTGGATCGAGAATGGCACCCATTATGTGCGGGAGCGCGAGGTGCACGGCCACGCCGCTCTGGAGACCCGCGTCGCCACCTCGCACCAGACCAATGTCGCCGAACGCAATTACCGGTTCGAGCCCAACGGCGGCGTCGAGCAGCTCCGCGACCTGGTCAGGTTCAACTGGCGCATGGTGCCGAAAGGTGGCGGCGCGGTCGCAGCGACCGGACTGATCGTCTGCCTGCTGGCCGACGATGGCCGGATACGAATTGATTATCAGTTTATCGATTGATCGCAGGCGCCGAGAGCGACAGGCGCCGCCGTCATCCCAAGACGCCGTCGCAATTGGGACGACCTCGAACGATGGCCACATCCGACCTGGTCATGCTTCGAGGTTCGCCGAAGGGGCTCGCACCTCCTGCGATAACGGCAAAGCCGTTACGCCTGCGATAACGGAACGGCCGTTACGCCGGGATGACGGCAAGGCTGGTGTTCCGTCTCATCACTTGGCTTTGTGACGCGGGAAAGATTGCAGTAAGCTCTGCATGGAGCAGGAACGCCCGTGCAGACTGCGCAACGCAATTCGCTAAGACTGCTGCAATGGATGATGGCCGCCTCGCTGGCCCTCCCGCTGGCGCTGTTCGTCTTTGCTTCCGCGATATCCTGGATCTCGATCAACGAGACCGCCGACCGGGAAATTGAGCGCGCACTGGATGTCGCGCACGAACACGCGCTGAAGGTGTTCGAGACCATCGACCGCAGCCTGTCGGAAATCGCCGAGATCGTCCGCGGCATTCCCGACGCCGGCGTCGCCTCCCGCGAAGAGGCCCTGCACCTGCGGCTGAAACAGCTCGCCGATTCGCTGCCGCAGGTGAAATCGGCCTGGATTTTCGACGCCAAGGGCCGGGCGCTTGTCAACAGCCTGGTGGTACCGGCGCCCGACATCGATTTCTCGGACCGCGATTATTTCAGCGCCCATGTCGAGCGCAATGTCGGCACCTATATCGGCGAGGCCTTGAAACCGAGGCCGCCCTACCGGGGCGCGGCGTTCTTCGGCGTCAGCCGGAGGCGGGAGAACGAGGACGGCAGCTTCGCCGGCGTGTTTCACGCTTCCGTGCTGCCGGAATATTTCGAGAATTTCTACGCCCGGATCGGTCGCGAACCCGGCAGCTTTTTCGCGCTCGTCCGGACCGATGGCGCGGTGCTGGCCCATTTCCCCGCCCTCGACCGTGATTTCCGATTCGAGCCGAACGGGCCGCTCGGGCAACAGATCGTCGCCCACCCCCAGGCCGGAGTAATCACCGTAAATTCGCCGGCTGACGGCATCGAGCGCCGCCTCGGTTATCAGCGGCTTGCGGAATATCCGATCTATGTCAGCGCGGGGCTGGAGACATCGGCAATACGGGCGCGCTGGCTCGCCACCATGAGCCAGCATCTGATTTTCGGCGCACCGGCTACCGCGCTGTTGTTCTTCCTGCTCTCGCTGGCGCTGCGGCGAACGCGGCACCTTTATGCCGAAGCCGAAAAGCGCACCGAGGCCGAGGAAGCGCTCAAGCACGGCCAGCGGCTGGAGGCGCTGGGGCAATTGACCGGCGGCGTCGCGCATGACTTCAACAATCTTCTGACCGTCATCAGCGCCTCCGTCGATATGTTGCGGCGGCCGGATCTGCCGGAACCGCGGCGGCTGCGCTACATCGACGCGATCTCGGACACCGTCACCCGCGCCGCAAAACTGACGGGCCAGTTGCTGGCCTTCGCGCGGCGGCAGGCCTTGAAGCCGGAGCTGTTTGATGTTGGTCAAAACGTGCAGATGCTCGGCGAAATGATCGCCACCCTGATCGGTTCACGGATCGAGATCGTGATCCACGTGCCGGACGAGCCTTGCTTCATCAATGCCGATGCCGGCCAGTTCGAGACCGCTGTCATCAACATGGCGGTCAACGCCCGCGATGCCATCGTCGGCCCTGGGCGGCTGACCCTTACGGTGCGGATGGTCGCCGAATTGCCGGGTGGTGCCGCGCCATCCAAAAATCCGCACGGCTACGTTGCCGTGTCCGTCGAGGATACCGGCATCGGGATCCCCAAGGACCGGTTCGGGATCATCTTCGAACCGTTTTTCACCACCAAGGAAGTCGGACAGGGTACCGGACTCGGCCTGTCGCAGGTGTTCGGATTCGCCAAACAGTCCGGGGGCGAAGTGATCGTCGCGAGCGAGCTTGGCAAGGGCAGCATCTTCACGCTGTACCTGCCGCGCGCCGCCAGCGGCGGCCGGCTGCGGCAGCTCGCGGCGGAAGACGCGCCGCCGGTCGATGGTCAGGGCATGTGGGTGCTCGTGGTCGAGGACAATGCCGAGATCGGCAAGTTCGCGACCGACGCGCTGGCCGGGCTCGGCTATCACACCACGCTGGTCGGCAACGCCACCCACGCGCTCGAAGAGCTGATGGGCGATGCCGGCCGTTTCGACGTGGTGTTTTCGGACGTGGTGATGCCTGGCATGAGCGGCATCGAACTGGCGCAGGAAATTCGCCGCAGCCATCATGACCTGCCCGTCGTGCTGACCAGCGGCTACAGCCACGTGCTGTCGCAAAACGGCAGCTACGGCTTTGAGCTGCTGCAAAAGCCCTATTCGATCGAACAGCTCACCGAGGTCCTGCAGAAGGTCGGCCGCTGGCGCAGGGCGAAGCGTGATGCCGCGCCGGCGTGACCATGCGCCGGCGCGTCAGGGAACCTTTTGATTTCTCTCACGTTATCCGGCCATGGCGAAACCAGATGTAAAGTCCAAAGCGTCCCCCAACAAATCGTCGGCACAGCAGCCAGCTTCCAGGAAGAATCCAGAAATCGCCGAAGGGGTCGCCGAATACGGCGACCATGTGGAACCATCCCCGCCGGAAGTCGTCGAACCCGACCCGGAATGGTCGCCGGAGGAGGCCGAGCAGGCGCGCAAGGATTATCTGCTGACGCGGTTCTGGATCAGCGCGCGGGGATTTTGGGGTAAGAGCGGCGACCGGCTGGCGTGGCTGTTTTCGATCGGCCTGCTGATTCTGATCGTCGCCAATGTCGGATTTCAGTACGGTATCAATGTCTGGAACCGTGCGATCTTCGACGCCATCGAGAAGCGCGATTCGGCGACGGTATTCCATCTCACCGCAGTGTTCTTTCCGCTTGCGATCGGCAGCGTGCTGCTCGGCGTCGCCCAGGTTTTCGCGCGCATGGGCATCCAGCGCCGATGGCGGGCATGGCTGACCAATTCCGTGGTGTCGCGCTGGCTGACCAATGGCCGATATTATCAACTCAATCTGGTCAGCGGCGATCACCAGAATCCGGAATACCGGATCGCCGAGGATTTAAGGATCGCGACCGATTCGCCGGTGGATTTCATGGCCGGGGTGACCTCGGCATTGCTGTCGGCCGCGACCTTCATCGCGGTACTCTGGACCATCGGCGGTGCGCTGACGGTGACGGTTGCGGGATCGGCCATCAGCATTCCCGGCTTTCTCGTCATCGCAGCCGTGCTCTACGCCGCGATTGCCTCGGGTTCGATCATGACGATCGGTCGGCGATTTGTGCAGATCTCCGAGGACAAGAATCAGGCGGAGGCCGAATATCGCTATGCGCTGACCCGCGTGCGCGAGAACGGCGAGAGCATCGCGCTGCTCGGCGGCGAAGAGGAAGAGCGCGACGGCATCGACAAGACCTTTACAAAGGTTCTCCGGCAATGGGCGCGGCTCGCCGGCCAGCACATGCGCACGACGCTGGTATCGCAGGGTTCGAGCCTGATCGCACCTGTCGTGCCCCTGCTGTTGTGCGCGCCGAAATTTCTCGACGGCAGCATGACGCTGGGACAGGTGATGCAGGCCGCATCCGCCTTCACCATCGTGCAGGGCGCATTCGGTTGGCTGGTGGACAATTATCCGCGCCTCGCCGACTGGAACGCCTGCGCGCGCCGCATCGCTTCGCTGATGATGTCGCTCGATGGACTGGAGCGCGCCGAACAGGGCGACGGTATCGGCCGCATCACGCGCGGCGAAACCGAGGGCGACGCCATGCTCAGCCTGAACGATCTGTCGGTGACGCTCGACGACGGCACCGCCGTGGTCGGCGAAACCGAAGTGGTGATCGAGCCCGGCGAGCGGCTGCTTGTGGCCGGCGAATCCGGCACCGGCAAAAGCACACTGGTGCGCGCCATCGCCGGCCTCTGGCCATGGGGCGGCGGCAGCGTCAACTTCCATGCCGACCGGCGGCTGTTCATGCTGCCGCAAAAACCCTATGTCCCGTTCGGCACGCTGCGCCGCGCGGTCGCCTATCCCGGCGCCGCCGAGGACTGGAGCATCGAACAGATCGCCGAGGCGCTGCACAAGGTCGGGCTCGATCATCTCAAGGAAAAGATCGAGGACGAGGCGCCATGGGATCAAACCCTGTCCGGCGGCGAAAAGCAGCGGCTCGCGTTCGCCCGTTTGCTGCTGCACAACCCCGACATCGTCGTGCTGGACGAGGCCACCTCTGCGCTCGACGAAAAGAGCCAGGACAAAATGATGGAGATCGTCACCAAGGAGCTTCCCAAGGCGACCATCGTCAGCGTCGCCCATCGGGTCGAGCTGGAGGCGTTCCATAGCCGCAAGATCGTGCTGGAACGGCGCAAGGGGGGCGCCAAACTCGTCAGCGACGTCGATCTGATTCCCCGCAAGGGCAAACGCCGCCTGCTCGGCCGCTTCCTGCGCCAGCGCACGACGCCGCCGAAAAAGGCGACCTAACTCCTCGTTGGAGTCATCGGTAAAACCGGCTATGCATGCGCCGCTTTCGCCGTCTTTCGAGGACCCCGGTTTGACTCCCGATAACGATCCATCACCACCGCCGTTCGGCGCGTTCGCACCCAATGCCGCCCAGGCCGCGATCATCGCGCTGGCGCAGCGCTCGCGGCTGAAGCGCGGCGCGTTCCGGCCAATGCTGTCGCGGCTGGTCAATCTGCTGCGCGCGGGACCGGTGGACGTGCAGTATCAGGGCGCCTCGTTCCGTTTCTATCATCAGGCCAGCGCCACCGAGCGCGGGGCGCTGTTCAATCCCGATTACAATCTCGAAGAGCTGGATTTCCTGCGGGCGCATACCCGCGCGGGCGGCGTGTTCGTCGATGTCGGCGCCAATGTCGGCACCTATGCGCTTGCGCTCGCGCGGCAGGTCGGCGCCGGAGGCAAGGTGATCGCGATCGAGCCGCATCCCGTCACCCATGCCCGGCTTGCCTTCAACAATTCGGCGTCCGGCTATACGCAGGTGAGGCTGGTGGCGGCGGCGGCCGGCCCCGCCGATGGCGACCTGATGATCGAGACCGACGGCGACAACCTCGGCGCCAGCCACATCGTGTCGGGAAAGGCCTTGTCGGGAAAGGCATCAGGCAAGGCCATCAAGGTGCCGTCGCTGCGGCTGCAGCGGATTCTCGAGGAGGCCGGCGTGTCGCGGGTCGACGCTTTGAAGATCGACGTCGAGGGTTTTGAGGATCGCGTGCTGACCGGCTTCTTCAGGGAAGCGCCGCGATCGCTGTGGCCGCACGCGGTGGTGATCGAACATCTGTCGAAGAACGAATGGCTGGAAGACTGCATCGCCGACATGCGCGCGCGCGGTTATGTCGAGACCGGCAGAACCCGCAGCAACACCTTGCTGGCGCGCGAATAGAGCATCGCCTCCGGCGTCGTGCCGCGTGACGTATGCGTGCGGCAAAACGACCGGCGCGCCGGCGTGCCCTGGTCAGCGCTCCGAAAGCCATTGACCTGCTTTACCCTGGGTTGCAAGATTGACGCCTCACCACGTCAGCCGCTTGAACGGAGGGATGCACCATGGCCCGCAAACCAAGCCTGCAATTCGCAACCACGTCCCAGGAAAATTCCCAAGAAAACTCACAAGAAGACTCGCACCAAAATCTACGCCGGGTCGCCGGCAGCGAGAGGTTGCCGCTGCCGAACGCCCGTGTGATCGGTCCGGCAGATCCCGAGCAGCCGATCAGGCTGACCGTCTATGTGCGATCCCGCCCGGCTCACACGCACGTCCCCTCGCTCAAGGAAATCGGGCATAGTCCGTATGAGTGGATGCACTCGCACAACGCACCCACGCATTGAGCGCCTTCGAGGCCGACGCAAAGGACATCAACGCGGTCAAGAAATTTGCCACGGCAAACAAGCTGAAGGTGATTGAAGCCAGCGAGGTCAAGCGAAGCGTTCTGATTGAAGGAAAGATCGGCGATGCCGCGCGCGCCTTCGGCGTCGATCTGCAAATCTGGGAGCATCCGGGCGGCCGCTATCGCGGCAGGGTCGGGCCGGTCCATACCCCGGATTCGTTGCGCGGGATCGTTGAAGCGGTTTTCGGCTTTGACAACCGGGTGATGGGACGCCCTTATTTTCGGCGCAGCCGGCACCGCTTTGTGTCCCGCGCTGCGCAGCCCCTGAACTACCTTCCGACCGAGATCGCGGATTTTTACAGTTTTCCGGATGCGGACGGCAGCGGACAGACGATCGCCATCTTCGTATTCAATGGCGCGCTCGGTGATTCCGGCCAGACAGCGGTCGGTGGTTATTCGCAGAAGCTGCTGAAGAGTTACTTCAAGGATACGCTTCACATCACGCCGCCAAGACTCACCGACGTCGTCGTCCACGGCCCCGGCAACAAACCCGGCGACGGCAGCCAGGACACCGACGTGACCAGCGAGGTGCTGCTGGATATCTGCATGGCCGGCGCCGTTGCGCCGAAAGCCAGGTTCATGATGTACTTTACCGAGTTCACCGAGCAGGGCTGGGTCGATGCGCTGACCTCGGCGGTGACGGCGACGCAAAACCGGCCGTCCATCATCTCGATCAGCTACGGCAATCCCGAAGACGGACCGACGGGCCAAATCCTCTGGACCCAGCAGGCGATCATGAAGGTGAACGAGGCGTTGCAGCGCGCTGCGCTGGCCGGAATCAACGTCTGCGTCGCCGCCGGAGACCAGGGCTCGACCGAGGAAGTAACTGACCATCGGCAGCACGTCGATTATCCGGCCTCGAGCCCCTGGGTCTTGGCTTGCGGCGGCACCCGGGTCGTCGCGGCGAACGGCGTAATCAACCGCGAGACGGTGTGGAACGATGGTCCATCGAGCGCAACCGGGGGAGGGGTAAGCAGCCTGTTTGCGTTGCCGACCTATCAGACTTCGGCGAACGTCCCGGTGTCGGTCAACCCCGGACATCGCATCGGTCGCGGCGTCCCCGACGTCTCGGGAATCGCCGACCCCGATACGGGAGTCCTGGTCATGGGCCCCGACGGCACCGTCGGGGGCATCGGCGGAACGAGCGCCACGGCGCCGATGTGGGCGGGCCTGATCGCTCGTCTCAACCAGTTGCTGGGAACGCCGCTCGGGTTCCTCAATCCGATCCTGTACAAGAATTTGGCCTCCGGCGTTCTCCGCGACGTCAGCGAAGGCGACAACGGCGCATACCGCGCCGGTGCCGGCTGGGACGCGTGCACAGGGCTCGGCAGTCCGAACGGCACGCGCATATTGGCGGCGCTGAAAGGACTGGTGAAGTAGACCAGCGAAGAGTTGCTGACGGCTCCGCCAAAGCGGCCATCGCGGCCGGCGGACGCGACAACGGCGCGCCCGGAATCCGCGCTCGTTATCACCCCAATTATTACGGCGCGTTGGTGCTCGATCCCGACGGTCACAACATTGAGGCGGTGTGCCATACGCCGTAGGGACGGTTCCAGTTCCAGTAGCGGCGCGGAACATCGCGGCGATCGCGCCGTTGTCGTCGATGCCGATCGAACCACCCGAAATTCCGCCGGCAACGCCGGGTACGCCGACTGAACCTCCGCCGGGGATTCCTCCGGCCAACCCTCGCCCGGAAGTGCCTACCCCGATGCATGAACCCGGCGAGCCGTCGCGGCCGGAGGAGTTGCCGGGCAAGCTGCCGGGCGAACTGCCTGGCCGCGGACCGAATGGGACCGCGCCTCCGCCTGGAACCGATGCCGGCAGTTTCGGCTTTTCAGGCACGCAGCCGAAACTTCATACCAGCGCCTCAGAGATGCCACGGGGGACAATGTAAAAGTTCGATTTGAAAGCATCGTCTGAATGCGTAATGAACAATTGCGCATGCAACCCGTTATGCTGTCGAAATAAATAGCGTTCGCGTTTTGTAGCCCGCCACAATCCGGCCTAACGATTAGCCGTTGATCGACCCGCCGAAACGTTCGGCGAAAGCCACTCTCTCCCGCCAACCTTGCCGCCAGATTTTTCCGGGGATCCAGGACATCATGACAAAACTTCGCATCGTGCTGCTTGCCACGTCTGCTCTGACCGTGACGCAGCTCGCAACCTTCGCATCGCATGCGCAGACCGCGCCGCTCGTTGTGGCGCAGGGAACCAAGGAAGAATTGGGCCCCGACGGAAAACCCAAGGCGCCGCCGAAGGGCGCGCCCCCGCCGGCCGCAGCGCCCACCAAGCCGCCGGCCGTAGCGCCTCCGCATCCCGCACCGCCGCCGCCACCCGCTGCGGCACCGCCGCCGCGTCCGACACCGCCACCCCCTCCGGCGGCAGCACCACCCGCGCATCCGACGCCGCCCCCGGCACCGCAGCCGCATGCGCCGCCGCCACCCGCGGCCGCACCGCCCGTACATACCGCTCCGCCGGCCCCTCCGACCGCGGCGCCACCCGCACACGCGCTCCCGCCGGCACCTCCGGCGGCGACGCCAGCGCCTGCTGCACCCAAGCAACCGGCAGCGCCGACCCCGCCACCCGCGCTTCAGAAGGGCACGCCAACTCAGGTGCCGCCGCCCCCACCTCCGGCGGGCGCCAAGCAATTGCCGCCGCCTGCAACGCCAGCTCCTGCGCCGCAAACTCAAACTGCGCCGCCGCCTGCCGGAACCCCGACGGCGCCGCCGCCGCGTCCCGGCGTATCGCCGACACCTCCGGCTGGCGCCACTACGACCACAACTCCCACCGCGCTGCCGCCGCGCGGCGGACCGCCTCCCGGCGCGCCGGCACCGGGCGCCGCCGCTCCGGCTGCTCCGGGCGCTGTTCCGGCCGCACCCGGCGCCGCACCGCCGCCCGGCCGGGTACAAAACACGCCTCCCACGGTCGCGCCCGCGTTCCAGCGCGCGCCGACGGTGACCGCGCCGCTTCCCCCGCCGCCACCGGCGTTGGGAACCAAGGTGCTTTCAGCGGGCGCACCGGCTCCGGGACCGCGCAACATGGATCAGTTCCGCAGCGAACGGCACGAAGTCCAGGAAGGCGGCCGTACCGTCATCACCGAGCCCGGGCGCGTCATCATTCGCGATCCCGGCGGCCAGGAGTATATTCGCCACAACGAGGAGGATCGCTTCCGCTACGGCGCGCGCGACATCCAGACCCAGACCGTGGGCGGGGAAACCCGCACCATCGTGATCCGTCCGGACGGCACGCAGATCATCACGGTGGTCGGCCGCGACGGCGAGTTGCTGCGCCGGATCAGGCGCGATGAGGGCGGTCGCGAGGTCGTCATCATCGACAACAGCTACCGCGATCCGCGGGCGATCGGCGGCTTCTATGTCGACCTGCCGCCGCCGGTGATCCGCATCCCCTATGATCGCTACATCGTCGATTCCGACGACGCGCCGCCGGACGTGATCTACGACACCATGGAGGCGCCGCCGGTCGACCGGATCCAACGGCGCTATTCGCTGGACGAAATCCGTTACAGCCCGTCGGTGCGGCAGTTGATGCCGAGCATCGACCTCAACAGCATCAACTTCGAATCCGGATCGTGGGAAATTCCCCCCGATCAGGCGGCGAAGCTGCAGGTGATTGCCGACGGACTCAACCGCGCCATCCAGCGCAATCCGCGCGAGGTGTTCTTGATCGAGGGCCACACCGATGCGACCGGAAACGACACCGACAATCTGTCGCTGTCCGACCGGCGCGCGGAATCTGCGGCCGAGCTATTGACGCAGCAGTTCGCCGTGCCCGCGGAAAACCTGACCTCGCAAGGCTACGGTTCGCAATATCCGAAGGAGCAGACCTCGGGACCCAGCCGCATCAACCGCCGCGTCACCGTCCGCCGCATCACGCCGCTGCTCAACGGCGGAACGGCATCGCTGCCGCCGCCCCCGCCCGGCACCGCGCCGCCGCGGTAAGGCAATCGCTCACCGAAAATGGCCGGGAGAAATCCCGGCCATTTTTTTAGCCCGTCATTGCGAGGAGCGTAAGCGACGAAGCAATCCATTCTTCCTTTTATGTGGCAGGATGGATTGCTTCGCTTCGCTCGCAATGACGCGGAAAGACGATTTGAAAACGTTCAGCTCTTGTCGCTCTCGAGTCTGAAGATCTGGGAGCCTTCACCGCTCGATAGCAAGCCTGTCTTTCCGTAGAGATTCAGTTTGGCGCGGGTATCGGCGATGTCGAGGTTGCGCATTGTCAGCTGACCGATGCGGTCCGCCGGCGTGAATGACGCATCCTCCACCTTCTCCATGCTCAGCCGCTCCGGCTGATAGGTCAGGTTCGGGCTTTCGGTGTTCAGGATCGAGTAGTCGTTGCCGCGGCGCAGTTCGAGCGTCACCTCACCGGTGACCGCACGAGCGACCCAGCGCTGGGCGGTTTCCCGCAGCATGAGGGCTTGAGAATCGAACCACCGTCCCTGGTAGAGCAGTCGGCCAAGGCGCATGCCGCTGATACGGTATTGCTCGATGGTGTCTTCGTTGTGGATGCCGGTGACCAGACGTTCGTAGGCGATGTGCAGCAGCGCCATGGCGGGAGCTTCGTAGATGCCGCGGCTCTTCGCCTCGATGATCCGGTTCTCGATCTGGTCACTCATGCCAAGGCCATGTCGACCGCCGATGGCGTTGGCCTCGAGGAACAGCGCGACCGGATCGGCGAAGGTCTGGCCGTTCAGCGCGACGGGCTGGCCCTCCGCAAAACGCACGGTGACCTTTTCGGCCTTGACGCTACATTCGTCGCGCCAGAACGGCACGCCCATGATGGGATTGACGATCTTGATGCCACTGTCCAGTTGCTCAAGATCCTTGGCCTCGTGGGTTGCGCCGAGGATGTTGCTGTCGGTCGAATAGGCTTTTTCGGCGCTCATCTTGTAGCCGAATCCATGGGCGGTCATGAACGCCGACATTTCCGCGCGGCCGCCCAACTCGTCGATGAACTGCTGGTCGAGCCATGGCTTGTAGATTCGCAAGCTCGGGTTGGTCAGCAGGCCGTAGCGGTAGAAGCGCTCGATATCGTTGCCTTTGTAGGTGGAGCCGTCGCCCCAGATGTTGACGCCGTCCTCCTTCATTGCCGCTACCAGCATCGTGCCGGTCACGGCGCGACCAAGCGGCGTGGTGTTGAAGTACGCGATGCCGCCGGTGGAGACGTGGAAGGCACCGGATTGCACGGCGGCAATCCCTTCGTGCACCAATTGCATGCGGCAATCCACCAGCCGGGCCTTTTCGGCGCCGTACTCCAGCGCTTTACGCGGAATCTCGTTGTAGTCGGCCTCGTCAGGTTGGCCGAGGTTGGCGGTATAGGCAAAGGTGCGGGCGCCTTTTTGCTTCATCCACAGCAGCGCCGCGCTGGTGTCGAGACCGCCCGAGAAGGCGATGCCGACTTTTTCGCCTTTGGGCAGGCTTTTCAGGATCGTACTCATAGAGCTTCCAATCGGTCGAAGTGCCAGATGTCGTTTGCGGGTTGAGTGCGCGATTACCAAATTTCACGCTGATGGGCACGCGTTTAAACGACGGATTACCCCAGCGGGCGCCAGCGCCGCGTCAAGCGGGACCAGGTCGAGGCCAGCCGCGCCAGGCCGGCGTCAACCTGCGCGTCGGTCATGCGGGTAGCCGGCCAGCGGTAGATGAAGGCATAGGCCAGCCAGATCACCAGAAAGCTCACCAGGCCTGCGGCCGCGACGTCGGTGAAGAAATGGCCGCCGAACGCCATCCGCAGGACAGAGGTCGTGATCCCGAACAGGGTCGCCGCCGCATAGGCCAGCGGCCGCCATGCCGGCGGCGTCAGCGCCGCGGGCGCATAGGTCCAGAACGCGGTGGCGCCCTCGCCGGAGAAGAACGAGCAGTTCTTTCCGCAAACGCCGCGCGGATCCCACCATGGCACGAATTGCCAGGGACCGTTGAACTCCGTCACCATGACCGGCCGCGGCCGGCCCCAGTAGGACTTGAAGGTGAGATTGGTCAGAATGCCCGCCGACAGAATGATCGTGACCAGCAGGAAGATCGCCGCGCGTCCCGGGATCAGCATTGGCCGGTCCGGCCGCGCCAGTTTTACGACGAAGGCTACGATCGCCGGCAGTGCGAAAGCCCATGCGATCCACATCGCGGCGTCGCGCGCGAATTCGGCCACCGCATCGAGTTTTATCGGAAACGATTTGGTGGCGGGATCGTAGAACAGCGCCGCCAGCTTCAGGTCGAGTTCGGGATAAATCCCGAACAGCAATCCGATGACGAGCGCCAGTCCCAGCGCGATGAAAAGTCCGGTCCGGTTCATGGCGCGCGGTTTAGCCGAGGCGGTTGGCGATGAAAAGGCTCACAGCGGCCGCGACTGCGACGGCAGCGGCGGAGGCGGCCTTGAGGGTCGCGGGGGCTCGCGCCACGCGCCGGCGGTGCGGCCCGCGATCATCCAGTAGACGAGCCCCGCGACGATGCCCGCACCGGTCATGATTTCGAGATGACGGCGGACGATACCGTCGAAATGCAATGTTTCGGGATCGAACGGGATCAGGCCGAGATAGCAGGCGGCGCCGACGATCGCGCCGCCGACCGCATAGGTCAGCACGCCCCTGACGTAAAAGGCTTCGGTAATCAACACCACGATCAGCGCCGGCAACAGTGCAAAGCCGGAGATGAAGATGAAGCCGAAGCCGAGCACGACATTGATCGCGCTCTGATCAATCGGACCGGTGCCGAGATCGCTGAATTCCGGATACAGCACCGCGCCGACCACGATCATGCCCGCGACCAGGCACGCGAACAGGAAGGCGAAGAAAATGACGAACAGACGGCCGATCAGCGCCATTGAATCAATCCATCATCGCATAGCGCGCCGTTGCACGAACCTCTCCACCGTCATGCCCGGGCTTGACCCGGGCATCCACGTCTTCCTTCGCTGAGACCACCTAAAGACGTGGATGGCCGGGTCAAGCCCGGCCATGACGAGTGCTACTATCCCCGCCATTGTTTAGTCCGTCATCGCCATCGCGCGCAGCGCCTGGCGCTCGCGCACGGACAATTTTTCCGTCTCCGATTTCAACTGGCCGCAGGCGGCGAGAATGTCGCGGCCGCGCGGCGTGCGCACCGGCGAGGAATAGCCGGCGTTGAAAATATATTCGGAGAATTTTTCGATCTGGTCCCAGTCCGAGCATTCGTAACGCGTGCCAGGCCACGGATTGAACGGAATCAGATTGATTTTCGCCGGAATGCCCTTGAGCAGTTTCACCAGCAGCTTGGCGTCATCGAGCGAATCGTTGACGCCCTTGAGCATCACGTATTCGAAGGTGATGCGGCGCGCGTTCGACGAGCCCGGATAATCGCGGCAGGCCTGCAACAGTTCGGCGATCGGATATTTGCGGTTGAGTGGCACCAGCTCGTTGCGCAGTTCGTCGCGCACCGCATGCAGCGAAATCGCCAGCATGACGCCGATCTCGTCGCCGGTGCGGATGATGTTGGGCACTACGCCCGAGGTCGACAGCGTGATGCGGCGGCGGGAAATGCCGATGCCTTCATTGTCGGCGACGATCAAGAGCGCATCGCGCACCGCGTCGAAATTATACAAGGGCTCGCCCATCCCCATCATCACCACATTGGTGACGAGGCGGCTGCCGGTCGGGGTCTCGCGATCGGCCCAGTCGTTGAGGCGGTCGCGCGCCACCATGATCTGGCCGACGATCTCACCGGCGGTCAGGTTGCGCACCAGCCGCTGCGTGCCGGTGTGGCAGAACGAACAATTCAGCGTGCAGCCGACCTGCGAGGAAACGCACAGCGTGCCGCGATCGGTCTCGGGAATATAGACACACTCGACTTCATGCGGCCGCTCGACCTTGTCGCCGCTCGGCAACCGCAGCAGCCACTTGCGGGTGCCGTCGTTGGAGATTTGCTCGGCGACCACCTCGGGACGATCGACCGTGAAGTGCTGCACGAGCTGGGCGCGCATTTCCTTGGAAATGCTGGTCATCTCGTCGAAATTCCGGGCGCCGCGCACGTACATCCAGTGCCAGAGCTGCTGCGTGCGCATCTTGCGCTGCGCAGGCGCGACGCCGATTTCGCCGAGCCGGTCGGCGATCTCGGCGCGCGACAGCCCGACCAGCGACGGCTTGGCCGGCGGCACGTAGGTTTCGAGCGCGATCTTTTCCAAGGGCGCCAAGGAGGATGAGAGCGTCATTAAATCACACGCGGACCGATGGTTGAGACGGAAGACAATGCAGGGTGGGCAAAGCGAAGCGTGCCCACCACTGACGCTGATGGTGGGCACGGCGCGATGCGCCTTTGCCCACCCTACAATCCACCTTCAGATAGGCTTTCTAAGGCCCCTAAACAACGCCGATTTACGGTTAAAAGCCGCCTAACGCTTGCAATCCTGCGCCAGTTTGTCGAGCGCGTGCGACAACCCCTTCAGCGAGAAGGTGTCGGTGGTCTCGGTGCCCTTGGCCGAGACGCCCTTGACGATGACGTCGGCGGATTTGCGCATGGCGTCGACCATCCGCTCTTCCTCGGCGGCGTTCTTGATCCAGAGTCCGTCGCCCTGGGTATACATCGCATACGATGCGCCGCCGACCTCGAGCGAGGATTCGGAACCCGGCTTCAGCGTGTAGCCGATCATGATCGAGACTTCGTTGGTGACTTTTTCCGCCGGGCGCGTCGAGACGAAGGCGTAGGCCGGATCGCGCGGACGATTCGGCGGATTGGTTTTCGAGGACGACGGCTTTGCCAGCGCAAAACACACCTTCTTGCCGTTCGGCGTCGCCGTATAGGCGCCCCAGGTGCCGAACTGGCCGATCAGGGTCGGCTCCGCCCCACCTGCCGCTGCCGCGGCCGCCGCTTCAGGTTTGGCCGCGGGCTTCGCCGCTGTCGCGGGCTTGGTCGTCGCGGCCGCGGGCTTGGCCGCGCTCTTGGTGTCCTTCGGCGCAGCACTTTGCGCCTGCGCAATGGACATCGCCCCGCACACCATCACTCCCGCAACCAGCGATGTCAGTATTTGCCGCACGGACAACTGGTTCCCTCATCATTGTGACTGGAAGATGGCCCGACGGCGTCGTCCCACCACCGATGGATAGCCGGAAAATGCCTTTTTGGGAAGGCAGTTACGGGGTGGGTGCAGTCCGCGCGCGGCGCAAGTCCGCCGCTGGCGCGCTCAGCCCTTCGCGCGCCCCTCGCGCTGCTTTGCCCACTGCGCGTCGGTCCATTGCAGCAAATCCTCTGCGCCGGAACTGCGCAAATGCGAGCCGCCGTCCTGCACCACCATCTCGCCGTTGATATAACCGGCCTGATCTGAGATCAGGAAACTCGCGAGGTTGGCGAGTTCGCCATGCTCGCCGGCGCGGCCGAGCGGGTTGCGGTGCGCCCAGCCTTCATCGCGGCCCTCGGGGCGGAGCTGGCCGGCAGCGCCCGGCGTCGGAAACGCGCCCGGCGCGATCGCGACGGTGCGGATGCCTTTCGGGCCCCACTCCACCGCGAGGCTTTTGGTCATCGCCAGCACCGCGGTCTTGGCCATCGCCGAGGGCACCGTGAAGGCGCGGCCGGTGATGGTCGAGGTCGAGAGAATGCTCAGCACCACGCCCTTGTGTTGGCCCTCGATCCAGCGGCGGCCTGCGGCCAGCGTGCAATACATCGTGCCGTGCAGCGTCGGCGCCAGGATCGCGTCGGCCGCACGGAACGACAGATGCTCGCTCTGCGCGATGAAGGTCGCCGCTGCGTTGTTGACGAGCACGTCGATCGGCGCCTCGCGCCAGACCGCATCCATCATGGCATCGACCGCCGCACCATCGCGGATGTCGCAACTGGCCGCGGTGACCTTGCCGCCGAGCGCGCTACGCAATTCTGCCGCGGTTTGTTCCAGCAATTCGAGCCGTCGGCCGCAGATGATCAACTCCGCGCCGAGTTCAGCAAAACGGCGTCCCATCGCGGCGCCAAGCCCGGAACCGCCGCCCGTGACCAAGATGCGCTTTCCCGCCAGCAGGCCTTTTTCAAACATTGTTTCACTCCCTATATCCCCGTCATTGCGAGGAGCCAACGGGTCGCGCGAATGCGCGCCCGATGACAGGCTCCGCGACGAAGCAATCCATTCTTTCTTTGCGCGGCAAGATGGATTGCTTCGCTGCGCTCGCAATGACCCAGGATAGCCCTGCACGCAGCCCAAAGACACCGAATCGGATTGTAGCCCGGCGTCAAATCCGGCAAAAAGCGTCCAGCCCTTCTTGTGCGTCCCGAAAATCAGGTGTGTCCATGAAAGCCATTCTCTGCTCGCAATATTGCCAACCCGACGATCTCGTGCTGGCCGACGTGCCCGATCCGGTGGCCGGGCCCGGCGAGGCCGTGATCGCGATTAAATCCGCGGCGCTGAATTTTTTCGACATCCTGATGATCCAGGGCAAGTACCAGATCAAGCCGCCGTTCCCGTTTTCGCCGGCCGCCGAAGTCGCGGGTGTGATCGAGAGCGTCGGCGCCGGCGTCACGGATTTGAAAGTCGGCGACCGCGTGGTGGCGTCCTGCGGCCATAACGGCGCGCGCGAGAAGATCGCGCTGCCTGCGAACACGATCGTGAAAATTCCCGACAATCTGGATTTCGATCGCGCCGCCGGGATCATCATCATCTACGGCACCGCGCTGCACGCGCTGGAAGATCGCGCCAGCCCGAAACCCGGCGAGACGCTGGCGGTACTGGGTGCGGCCGGCGGCACCGGGCTCGCTGCGTGCGAACTCGGCAAGCTGATGGGCCTGAAGGTGATCGCCTGCGCCTCGTCGGATGAAAAGCTGGAATTCGCCAAGGCGCACGGCGCCGAGCTTGGTCTGAACTACAGCAAGGAAGATCTGAAAGAAGGCTTGCGGCGCCTCACCGGCGGCAAGGGCGCCGACATCATTTTCGATCCGGTCGGCGGCACCTATGCCGAGGCGGCGCTGCGTTCGATCGCATGGGAAGGCCGCTTCCTCGTGATCGGCTTCGCCGCCGGCGACATTCCCAAAATGCCGCTCAATCTGGCGCTGCTCAAGGGCTGTGACATCCGCGGCGTGTTCTGGGGCGCCTGGGCGCGGCTCAATCCGGAGAAGAACCGCGCCAACCTGGAAAAGCTCGTGAAGTGGACTGCAGAGGGCAAGATCTCCTCGCATGTCGACCGCACCTTCCCGCTGGCGCAAACCGCCGAGGCGCTAAAAGTGCTCGCCGGGCGCAAGGCGATGGGCAAGGTGATTTTGCATCCCTAACCGCAGGGTGCCTTCGTCATCCGCACGAAAGCCGGGATTGATCACGTTCGAAGTGCAACACCTCCAACCGGAAGTGTTGCATTTCGTTTTGTGAACTCAGGTGACAACCTGATGGTCGGTTGAGATGGACGATCGCAGCAAGCCCGGTTTCAACGCGCAAAATGTTCCCGCTCACCTTGCAATTTTAAATTCATTGAATTGGGCAATCCCGCCCCAATCAAACCAAAATATCTCCCAATTCGCGCCGGTCCGGGCCGTTTTTTGGGCCTATTCGGCATGCGAGTTAGCGCCCGAAGTAACGGGCGTCCTTCGACAACGATAATAATAAGCCGGGATGCCCGATCGTTGCGTAGTAGTAGCGGGGAAGCATCACCATGATGGGGAATTCGACACATTTACACTCCAGCGATCCGCCCGTCGCGGCGCTTGAGGAAGACATCCGCGATCCCGGATTTGCGCATTATCGCTATCGGCGATCGCATGCGGCGGAGATCAGTTCAGACGGGCCCGTTCCGCTGTTTCTTTCCGGCGATGCGGACGACAACGCGCCGCAAATCCCCAAGAGACGCGCGATATCCCCGTCGCGTATCCTGACAGTAATTTCCGCGGCATCGGCAGCAGCCATGGTGCTCGCCCTGTTTTCCGTCGACGCCACACGCGCGGTCATCGTCAGCGCCGCAGCGTCGTTTGCCGGGGCATCACCCGCTCAACTCGGCGCGCCGCCGCCGGAGCCGGTTCAAGCCGTTGCGCTTGCGCCTCCGGCCAGCCTTGACCTGCCTTCGCGCGACGAGATCGCGGCCGCCTATCAGGCCGCGATCAAAAGTCTGGTTGCGGTAGCCGAGACGCCTGCGACACCTGCAGTTCCGGCTCCGCCGCCGGCAAGACATCTCGATCCCGACGAAATCGCCGCATTGCTCAAGCGGGCAAGGGGCCTGCTCGCGAACGGCGACATCGCATCCGCCAGGTTGCTGCTCGAACGCGCCGCGGACGCGCGCGAGGCCGATGCAGCGCTGTTGCTGGCGCGGACCTACGATCCCGCGGTGCTGGGAACAGGTGATGCGCGCAGCTTCACACCGGATACGGCGCGGGCGCGCGTCTGGTACCAGAAGGCAGCCGAATTCGGCTCTTCCGATGCGCAAGCGCGCGTCGCGGAAATGCAAAACTGATTTCAATCGGGGGACAGATGAGACGTTTATGGGGAGTGGCGTTATTCGCCACGATGATGGCCTGCGGCTTCGCGGCGCGGGCCGAGCAGGCCGAATACGATCCGGCCAAGGTCAGCGAAAGCCTGAAGGCGATCTTTCAGTTCGGTTCAAACAGCACCAGGCAGAGCCTGAACGCCAACACGGTGACGCTGATCTCGGGCACGATCGGCGGCACGTATGTACAGTTCGGCGCCGATCTCGCTTCCGTGCTCGATGACGGCAACAAGCTGCGCATCCTTCCCATCGTCGGACGTGGCTCGGTGCAGAGCGTCGCCGACATCCTGTTTCTACAGGGCGTCGATCTCGGCATCGTGCGATCGGACACGCTCGATTATCTCGAGAGGAAGGGTTTTGCGAAGGACATCAAGAAGCAGTTCACTTACGTGACCAAGCTCTACAACGAAGAGGTGCACGTGATCGCGTCGAAATCGATCCGCAATCTCAGGGATCTTGAGGGCAAGACCGTCAGCGTCGACCTGCCCAATGGCGGCACCTTCGTCACCGCGCTGACCGTGTTCGAGCGACTCGGGATGAAACCAAAGGTCGTTTATATTGAGCAACGCATCGCGCTGGAGAAATTAAAGGCCGGCGAAATCGACGCCGTGATCGTTTGTGGGGGCAAGCCCTACAAGTCCGTGAGCAGTTTCAAGGACGATCGGTTCCATTTGGTGACGGTCAACTACGAGAAGCCATTGCAGGGCGACTATCTGCCCGCGAGCCTTTCGGCGAAAGACTATCCCAACCTGATCGAAGGTCAGGAGCAGGTCGATACGATCGCCGTTCCCGCGGTGCTCGCGGCCTATAATTGGGCGCCCAACACCGAGCGCTATCGCAAGCTCGCAGTATTCGTGGACGCGTTCTTCACGAAATTCCCGACATTCCAGAATCCGCCCTTCCATCCGAAATGGAAGGAGGTATCGCTGTCCGCGCCGCTTCCCGACTGGCAGCGCTTGCCCGCCGCGAAGCAATGGCTGGAACGTCATGGCCTCGAGTCCGTCGCGCGCAACCGGTTCGAGGATTTCCTGAAGCAGAGCCCTGCGGCCGGAAAGCCGCAGTCCGATGCCGAGAAGGAAGCGCTGTTCAGACAATTCCAGGCCTGGGACGCCGAGAAAAATGCCCGCGCGCAGGTTCACCCGGCGGAGCGGCGATAAAGCTCAAGATGTCCTCGCCCGGCTTGACCGGGCGACCCAGTACGCCGAGACCTCAGCGAAAAGCCGCACTGGCGCGGCGTACTGGTTCCCCGCTTTCGCGGGGATGACGACCGCGTGTAAAACAACTTGCAGGGCTATCCTTGCACGCCGTTCTTGTCGATCCCGCGCTTTAGCGCGGCGCGCGCGGCGTCGCGATGGTCCGGCGTGATGTGGCTTGCGACCATGCGGATCGCGGTGGCGAGCACCGCGGCATCATCGGTGAAGCCGAGCACCGGCAGCATGTCCGGGATGAAATCGAACGGCAGGATGAAATAGGCGATGGCGCCGAGCAGCGCCGCCTGGACGTGGCGCGGCGTCTGCTTGTCGAAGGCGCAGTAGTAAGCCGCAAGCAGATCCTCGGCGAAGGGAAGTTTTGCGACCACCTGCTTCAGCTTGATCCAGAAGCGCCGGCGCACGCTTTCGCGGTCCTGCGCCAGCCGGTCGGCAGGCTCAAAACCCACGGTGTGTTCGGATGAAGCCATCGCGGCGCTCCTTCAAGCCGGCGCGGCCGTTTCGCCGCCGCGGGCATGGCAAGAATTGGGGGCGCGAGGTCGCCGCCGCAAGATCGGCTGGCCGCCCCTTAGACCACGCCAAGCTGTCTGGCGATCCCGTTCATGGCCTTGGCAAGCTCGATATCCAGCCTGGTGACGCCGCCGGAGTCATGGGTCGCCAGCACCACCTCCACCGTCTTGTAGACGTTCTTCCACTCCGGGTGATGGTCGTTCTTCTCGGCCACCAAAGCGGCGCGGGACATGAATCCGAACGCTTCGTTGAAATTCTTGAAGGTGAAGGTCCTTGCGATCGCCTCGCGGCCGGGCACCTCGGACCAGCCGGATAGCTCTCCCAGCGCCGCCTGACGCGCCTCCGCCGACAGCCGTTCCACCATGTTCGCCTCCCGTTTCATGCGCACTCTACCCTAACACCGGACGCCGCGGCTGGGGTCCATAGCGAAAATATAGGTTTTCGAGCCAAAGCCTGCCCCGCACTTGATGCGGGGTGGATGCCCGTTTGCAGAAGGAAAACGCGTCAAACCGCCGCTGAAACCGCGTCCAATGGCCGCCGGTAACCATGACGGAGATGTAACCCCGGCTGGGCAGGAAATTTGCTAGAATGCCCGTGTCAGCGCGTTGGCAATGTGAAATTGAACCTCGAACGATCGTTTAGAGATCGATGACCGACGGCCCGGATCAGGACAACGCCGAACCGATAGCCCCGCCCTCGCCCCGCTCGGCGCAGCGGCGGGCGGCATTCGTTGTGCTGGCCGGCGTGCTCGCCATCATCGGGGCGCTGGCGGCCGGCTATTACTTTGCGATGCGGCCGGTGACCTTGCGGATCGCCGTCGGCCCGGCCAACAGCGACGATCTCAAGGTGGTTCAGAGGCTGACGCAGGCCCTCAACAACCAGCCGCACGGCCAGGTCCGGCTGCGGCCGGTGCAGACCGATGGCGCCGCCGCAAGCGCCACGCTGCTCGGCGAAGGCAAGGCCGATCTCGCCATCATCCGCGGCGATCTCGAGGTGCCGAAGAACGCCCAAGCCGTGGCAACGCTGCGCAAGAACGTCGCGGTGCTGTGGGTGCCTCCGGCCGCCAAGGTCAAAGGCAGGAAGGCCGGGCCGAAAATCACCAAGATCGCCCAGCTCGCCGGACATCGCATCGGCGTCGTCGGCCGCACCCAGGCCAACGTCAATCTGCTCAAGGTGATCCTGCAGCAATATGGCGTCGATCCGGCCAAGGTCGATATTATCCAGTTTCCGGCCATCGAAGCGGTTGAAGCGATCCGCAACCAGAAGGCGGACGCCTATCTCGCCGCCGGGCCCGTCAACAGCAAGATCACGACGGACGCGATCGCGGCATCGACGCGCGACGGCACGCCGACCTTCCTGGGGATCGATTCGGCGGAAGCGATCGCGCAGAACCATCCCGCCTATGAGGCGTCGGATATTCCCGCCGGCTCGTTCGGCGGCTCGCCCGCCCGGCCGGACGACGAGGTCAAGACGATCAGCTTCGCGCATCATATCGTGGCGCGAAAAGGCGTCTCGGAATCGACCATCGCCGCCTTCACCCGGCAGTTGTTTGCGGTCCGGCAATCGCTGAAGGCCGAATTTCCGCTGGCCGCCAAGATCGAGACGCCGGATACCGACAAGGACGCCACGATCCCGGTGCATCCGGGTGCTGCCGCCTTTGTCGACGGCGAGGAAAAGACCTTCCTCGATCGCTACAGCGATTACATCTGGTGGAGTCTGATGGCGCTGTCGGCGATGGGCTCGGCCGGCGCGTGGTTCGCCGGCTATTTGAAGAAAGACGAGCGCAGCAACAACTCTTCGCAGCGCGAGCGGCTGCTCGACATGCTCACCGCTGCCCGCCATAGCGATTCGATCGAAGAACTCGACCAGATGCAGTCCGAAGCCGACGACATCCTGCGCGGCACCCTGCGCTGCTTCGAGCAGGGCACGATCGAACAGGGAACCTTGACCGCTTTCAATATCGCGCTCGAGCAGTTCCACAACGCGGTGGCCGACCGCAAGTCGCTGCTAATGAGCATACCGCAAAGCCTGCAACGTGCAGGCGCGCAGTTCCGGGCAGCCGGCACGGCGTAAGCGGCCGTCGCTGTAATCGGGTCGTCACAGAGTTTTCCTATAGCGTGTCCGCACCAAGCCGTCATTCCGGGATGGTGCGCCAGCACCAGACCTCAGATGCGCAATTGCGCATCGGGGAATCTCGAGATTCCGGGCTCGATGCTTCGCATCGCCCCGGAATGACAGAGCCAAAACGAGGCACGCATGACGACCGGATTTTCCCGCAAGATTACCCGCCGACGTTTCCTCTCCACCGCCGCAGCGACGGGCGCCGGCGTGATCGCGATGCCTTATCTCAGCCGCGCCGCCGACCGTCCGCAAATCACCCATGGCGTGCAGTCCGGCGACGTCGGCGCCGATGGCGGTGTGGTGTGGGCGCGCGCCGACCGTCCGTCGCAGATGATGGTCGAGGTCGCCACCACCGAATCGTTTGGCAACGCGCGGGCCTTGCCGCCGATCGCGGCTCTCCCGGAAAGCGACTTCACCGCAAAAATGCTGCTGGAGAACCTGCCTTCCGGCCAGGACATCTTTTATCGCGTCCGGTTTCGCGACCTCTCGCACACGGACATCCAGAGCGAGCCGGTGGTCGGCCGCTTCCGCACCGCGCCGGGCGACCGCCGCGACGTCAGTTTCGTCTGGGGCGGCGACGTCGCCGGACAAGGCTGGGGTATCAATCCGGATGATGGCGGCATGGTCACCTTCGCCACCATGCGCAAGCACAAACCGGATTTCCTGCTGCATTCCGGCGACACCATCTATGCCGACGGCGTCATTCCCTCGGAAGTGAAATTGCCTGACGGCAAGGTCTGGAAGAACGTCACGATCCCGGAAAAGGCAAAAGTCGCCGAGACGCTCGACGAATTCCGCGCCGCGCACAAGTATAATTTCATGGACGACAATGTGCGCGCCTTCAACGCCGAAGTGCCTGTCTTCGTGCAGTGGGACGACCACGAAGTGATGAACAACTGGTCGCCGTCGAAGGAAATCCCGGCCGCTTACACGGTGCGCGACATATCGCTGCTCGCCGCGCGCGCTGGCCGCGCGTTCCACGAGATGTACCCGATGCGGGAGAGCATCGTCGAGCCGGGCCGGGTCTTTCGCACGCTCAATTACGGCCCGCATCTCGACGTCTTCATGCTCGACGAGCGCAGCTATCGCGGCCCCAACGGCCCGAACCTGCAGACCGCTTACGGCCCCGACAGCTATTTCATCGGCCCTGACCAGCTTGCCTGGCTGAAGCGCGCGCTGCTGAATTCGCGCGCCACCTGGAAGGTGATCGCGTCCGACATGCCACTCAGCATCATCGTCTATGACGATGCCCCCAACAAAGAGGGCTCGGAAGCGTTTGCGCAAGGCGACGGCCCGCCGCGCGGCCGCGAACTGGAAATCGCCGAGATCCTGCGTTTCATCAAGACCTCCGGCGTCGTCAACACGGTCTGGCTGACGGCGGACGTGCATTACGCCGCCGCGCATTACTACAACCCGGACAAGGCCCAATTCCAGGAATTTGATCCGTTCTGGGAATTCGTCTCGGGTCCGCTGCACGCCGGCACGTTCGGTCCGAACGAACTCGACAACACCTTTGGGCCCGAAGTGAAGTTCATCAAGGCGCCCGGCCTGGACAAGCAGAACCTGCCGCCGTCGGCCGGCATGCAGTTCTTCGGCCACGTCAAGATCGACGGCGCCAGCGGGCAGATGACGGTGACCTTGCGCGACCGCGCCGATGTCGCGCTGTGGTCGACGACGCTCGACCCGAAGCGGGTGTAAGAACTAGCACGCGGCGGCGGCGCCTGGACGCCGCCGCAGCGCTGCTTCCAGCGCCGCGCTGGAGCACGGCTTCGGCAACCGCGGCTTGCCGGCGAGCGCGGCCGGAAGCCTGACATCGGCGCCATAGCCGGTGACGAACACGTACGGAATCTTCAGCGCATCCAGCCGCTCGGCGAGCGTAAACGTCTTTTCGTGGACCAGCCCGACATCCAGCAGCGCAAAATCCGGCGGGTGATCGGCGATCATGTCGAGCGCCTTCGCCACGCTTGCCGCGGTGCGCACCGTCTTCACACCGAAGCCGAGAATCGTGTCCTCGAAGTCGATCGCGATGATCGGATCATCTTCAACGATCAAGACGTCACTGGGCAGGCCGTCAAAAGTGGCGGGGTCCATGATCTGCTGGCACGTTGGTTCAGAGGTGATTGCGTTCCCCGGCAGAAGCCCGGAGCACGGCCCGCTGCCGGCGCCCCGGATAAGCGTGCCGACGGTTCCGGAACTGAAACCACCACATCGGCGTTCTAACGTCTGTTCACTTGTGTACATATAAACCGGGCCAGATCGATTATTGTCGCGGCCGGGGAAGGACTTTCGATGCTCACCCGGAGTGAAAATACCGCCAAGGCCAGCGAGCGGCCGTTCAATAATCTGTTGCGACGTCTGAACGACGCTGATTTCGCGTTGATCGCACCGTATCTGACGCGGGAAGAGGGTCATCCCAACGATCTGCTCTATAGCCCCGGCGATAATGTCGAGATCGTGCATTTTCCCTGCGGTCCGAGCCTTGCGTCTTACCTGGTGCCCAATGAGGATGGCCGCGACGTCGAGACCATCCTGATCGGCCGGGAAGGCGCGGTCGGCGGCATCGTCAGCCAAGGCTATCTGCCGGCCTATACGCGCATCATGGTCAAATTCGCCGGACCGTTCGTCCGGTTGAACGTCGGAAAGCTGGATGCGGCGAAAGCAAAATCGGCCACGCTTAGCAACATCTTCGCGCGCTATGCCGATTGCATGCTCGCCCAGATGTTCCAGTCGACCGCCTGCAACGCGATCCATTCGATCGAGCAGCGCACGGCAAAATGGATCATGTCGGCGATGGAGCGCTCCGATGGCGACGAAATCGTGCCGCTCACCCATGAGCAGCTGGCGACCCTGCTCGGGGTCGGCCGCAGCTACACCAGCCGGGTAATCCAGGCCTTCAAGGCGGAAGGCATTTTGCAGACCCGCCGCGGCTCGATCCTGGTCCTCAATCCGGATGCGCTCCGGAACCGGTCCTGCCTGTGCAATGAGGCGGTCAAGAGCCATTTTGAGGAGGTGTTGCGGGGTGTCTATCCCGACCCTGAAAAGGGGAATTGAGGGGCTGCCGACCGAAAATCGGCTAACCAAATGCCAAACAAACCATTGTTTTTTGGCGTTTTCTGACTATATTGCGCCGCAACGCGTAGGATGCGCCCGGTCCTTTGGCCGGGCTTCCTTTTTGGGGCCGCGGGCCCCTTATAATTCCAGGTTTTTGAGCGCGATCCGGAAAAGTGGGTCCCGGTTTTCCGGCGAGATCGCGCTCCAGCCATTGCACGACCAGAAGAAGAGCCATGAACCTTCGTAACGTCGCTATCATCGCCCACGTCGACCACGGCAAAACCACGCTGGTCGATCGCCTGCTGCAGCAATCCGGCACCTACCGGGACAATCAGCGCGTGGTCGAACGCGCGATGGATTCCAACGATCTGGAGCGCGAGCGCGGCATCACCATTCTGGCCAAAGCAGCGTCGGTGCAGTGGAAGGATACCCGCATCAACATCGTCGACACCCCCGGCCACGCCGATTTCGGCGGCGAGGTCGAGCGCATCCTCAACATGGTCGACGGCGCGCTGGTGCTGGTGGACGCCGCCGAAGGCCCGCTGCCGCAGACCAAATTCGTGGTCTCCAAGGCGCTCAAGGTCGGACTGAAGCCGATCGTCGTGATCAACAAGGTCGACCGTCCCGACGCGCGCCCGACCGAAGTCATCAACGAAGTGTTCGACCTGTTCGCGGCGCTCGACGCCACCGAGGAGCAGCTCGACTTTCCGATCCTCTACGGGTCGGCCAAGCAGGGCTGGATGGCCGACAGCCCGGATGGTCCGCAGGACGCCGGCATGCAGCCGCTGTTCGACCTGATCGTGCGCCACGTCGCGCCGCCGACCGTCGAGGAAGGGCCGTTCCGGATGATCGGCACCATTCTCGAAGCCAACCCCTATCTCGGCCGCATCATCACCGGCCGCATCACCTCCGGCTCGATCAAGCCGAACCAGACCGTCAAGGTGCTCGGCGCCGACGGCAAGCTGATCGAAAGCGGCCGTATCACCAAGATTCTCGCCTTCCGCGGCATCGAGCGCACGACGCTGGAAGAAGCCGACGCCGGCGACATCGTCGCCATCGCGGGCCTCACCAAGGGCACCGTCGCCGACACCTTCTGCGATCCCACGGTGGAGACGCCGCTGGTGGCGCAGCCGATCGATCCGCCGACGGTGTCGATGTCGTTCATCGTCAACAACTCACCGCTGGCCGGCACCGAAGGCGACAAGGTGACGAGCCGCATGATCCGCGACCGCCTGCTGCGCGAGGCCGAAGGCAATGTGGCGCTGCGCGTGATCGAAGCCTCCGACAAGGATGCGATGGAAGTATCCGGCCGCGGCGAATTGCAGCTCGCGATCCTGATCGAGACGATGCGCCGCGAAGGCTTTGAGCTCTCGGTGTCGCGCCCGCGCGTGGTGCTGAAGAAGGACGAAGCCACCGGCCAGTGGCAGGAGCCGATCGAAGAGGTCGTGATCGACGTCGACGAGGAGCATTCCGGCGTCGTCGTGCAGAAGATGAGCGAACGCAAGGCCGAGATGATCGAGATGCGCCCGTCCGGCGGCAACCGCCTGCGCCTGGTGTTCTACGCGCCGACCCGCGGCCTGATCGGCTATCAGGGCGAATTGCTCACCGACACCCGCGGCACCGCGATCATGAACCGGCTGTTCCACGGCTACGCCAACTACAAGGGCGACATCCAGGGCCGCCGCAACGGCGTTCTGATCTCCAACGATCAGGGCGAAGCTGTGGCTTACGCGATGTTCAAGCTCGAAGACCGCGGCCCGATGATGATCGAGCCGGGCTGGAAGGTCTACAAGGGCATGATCGTCGGCGAGCACACCCGCGACAACGACCTGGAGATCAACGTCCTGAAGGGCAAGCAGCTCACCAACATCCGCACCACCTCCAAGGACGAAGCGGTGCGCCTGACCCCGCCGATCCGGATGACGCTGGAAAAGGCGCTGGCCTATATCGAGGAAGACGAACTGGTCGAAATCACCCCGAAGTCGATCCGCCTGCGCAAGAAATTCCTCGACGCCAACGACCGCAAGCGCGCGGAAAAGGCCAAGGAAGCTGTAGCATAAGCGGTGGCGTAAGCCTTCCGCTTCAATCGAACGCAGATATCGTCATGGCCGGGCTTGTCCCGGCCATCCACGTCTTGGATACTGGAAAAGCAAGACGTGGATGCCCGCGACATAGGCGAGCGGAAGCGACGCCGTCCTTCGGACGGCTATGCGCGGGCATAACGAAACGATAGACGACCCAATGTCCCTCCCCTCCTCAGTCGACGTCGCCATCATCGGCGCGGGCGCCGCAGGCCTCGGCGCCGCGCATGCGCTGAAGAATTCAGGCCTCTCGACCATCGTGCTGGAAGCGCGCGACCGCGTCGGCGGCCGGGCCCATACCATCCAGCCCGCGCCCGGCATCACCTTCGACCTCGGCTGCGGCTGGCTGCATTCGGCGGACCAAAACACCTTCGTTGAGATCGCCGAGCGACTGAATTTCGAGATCGACAAAACCCTGCCGCCGTGGCGCGAGCGCGCTTACGGCAAGGCGTTTCCGCAAAGCGAGCGCGACGCCTTCATTCGGGCGCTCGACGAATTCTACGACCGCGCCGATGCGGCCGCGCAGCAGGCCAGAACAAGCGGCCGCGACAGCGCCGCCGATTTGTGCTTTGAGCCCGGCAACCGCTGGAACCCGATGATCGATGCGATCTCGACCTACATCAACGGCTGCGAGCTGGAACGGGTTTCGATCCTGGACATGGACGCCTACGAAGACACCAACATCAATTGGCGGGTGCGGCGCGGCTATGGCGCGCTGATCGCAGCCTATGGCGCATCCTGCCCGCTGGCGCTCAACTGCAAGGTCGCGCTGATCGATCATTCCGGCAAGCGCGTGCGGATTGAAACCTCGCAGGGCACGCTTAACGCCGACAAAGTAATCGTCACCGTGCCGACCAATTTGATCGCCGACGAAGCGATCCGCTTTCACCCCGCACTGCCGGCGAAAGTGGACGCCGCGCGCGGCCTGCCGCTCGGCCTTGCCGACAAGGTGATGCTGGCGCTGGACGAGCCGGAGCAGCTGCCGAAGGACGGTAATCTGCGCGGCGCCACCATGCGCACCGAAATGGGCACCTTTCATCTGCGGCCGTTCGGCCAGCCCTGCATCGAGGGCTTTTTCGGCGGAAAGTTTGCCCAGGCGCTGGAAGACGCCGGCGATGGCGCCATCGCCGCGCAAAGCATCGACGAAATCGCAGCCTTCCTCGGCAACGACTATCGCCGCAAACTAAAACCGCTGTCGGAATCGCGCTGGGCCCACGACCCCTTCGCCCGCGGCTCCTATTCGCACGCGCTCCCCGGCCACGCCGGGATGCGCGCCGTGCTGGCAGCGCCGATCGATGGGCGGCTGTTCTTTGCGGGTGAGGCAACCTCGCCTGGATTTTTCACGACGGCGCATGGGGCAAGGGATTCGGGGGAGAGGGCGGCGGGGGAAGTGATGGCTTCGCGAGTGAAGCGCTGACCTCTCGAGCCGTCATTGCGAGGAGCGAAGCGACGAAGCAATCCATTCTTTCTTTTCGTCGCACGATGGATTGCTTCGCGGAGCCTGTCATCGGGCGCGCGTTCGCGCGACCCGGTGGCTCGCAATGACGACCTACTCCATCACCCTCGCCCTCATCGCCGCATCCGGCACAAAGCACTCGTCATACTTCCCAAAGATCCGATAACGATTCCGCGCGACGAGATTGTAGACGGCGTCGCGGATCGGCTTTGGGATCAGCAGCAACGCGCGCACCCAGCGCCATCCGGGCAGCAGGCTCAAGGTCGTCAGTGCGCCGTCGGATTTGAAATGAGCGACGCCGCCGTGGATGACGGCGTTGGTGTCGGGATCGTTGGGATCGATGTTGAAGGCCTGCGCCAGCCGCGTGCCGTAATCCGACTGGATCGCGGTGAAGCGGAAGCGGCGGCTGACGTCGTGCGTGGCGATGTAGCGGATCCAGCGCGAGCAGAACACGCAGACGCCGTCGTAGAGGATCACGTCATCGTCGGGCCATCGGTTCATCTTGCGATCATACGCCTATCGGTTATCGAGCGTCAGCAGGGCCACCAGCATCAGCACGATCGCAGGCCCGGTCTTGACCAGCGCGCCGAGCGGCTCGATCCAGAGATCGGGCGTCAGGATCGCAGCCCCCGCCATGTAACCCAGCGATGCCACGATGCCCGCGATCAATCCAAACGCCGAGGTGTGGCGGAACGCGATCAGGACGCCGATACCCATATCCATCAGGCTGGTAATAACGGTTACGGGCGCAACCAGGTCGGGCGGAAAGCCATGCGCGCTCAGGATGCCGGCCGCAGCGGAATAGGAAACGAACAGCGCGATAAAGCCCGACACGGTCCAGAACAGCGCCAGACTCGCAATCATCAACGCCTTAACGAGATACAGGCGCGCGAACCATTTGTCCTGAATGGTAGCGGGGCGCTGGCCGACCGCCGCGGCCAGGGTTTTCGGCACGGTGCCTGATACCGCCATCCAGGAAGAGGGATCGCCGCTGACGCCGCGGCGCAATTCGGCGATCGCAGTCGATCGCATCGGCGGCATCCAGCCGAGCCGGCTGGCGAGATCGCCCAGTTTGGCACCGAGATCGAGCAGCAAGCCGGGCAGCGTGACGCGCGGCATATCCGACGTGCCGAGCGCCGCGCGGAATTGCCCGATGACGCGGCCCAATGTGACCTGCTGCGGCTGCATCAGGTCCCATGTCACCGCGCTTGCCGCCGCGTCGGCGATGTCGCGGCCGGCGAGCCAACTGACGGTGGCGGCGATGTCCTCGATTGCGACCGGCTGAAACGGCGTCGCGGATTCCCTCTTCGGCAATTCAAACGGCAATGCCGCCAGCGCCCGCAGCAGCGCGCTGCCGCCATAGGCCGACGGCGCGATCACAAAGCCGGGCCGCAGGATCGCAAAGGCGATGCCGGATGCCGCGATCAGCCGTTCGGCCTCCCGTTTGGTCATGCTGAAGGCGGTGCGGTCCTGGTTGGCGGCGCCGGGAATCGAGATGTGAATCAGCCGGACCGCACGGCTACAGTCGCGGATCGCCTCCAGCAACCGCTCGACGAAATCGCGATGCACGGCGCGGGTGTCGCTGCCGGGCCCGTCCTGCAGCACACCGAGGCGATTGACCACGACGTCGATCTCGTGATCCCGGAGCAGGCGCGCCAGCGCCGGCGCATCCATCGACATCACAGGCCATTCGAGATCGAATGCGGTCGACTTTTGCGCAGGCGAAAAATGCCGGGCGATGCCGACCACCTCAAAACCCCGCACGCGCAGATCGTCGGTGACGAAGCGTCCGATCAGGCCGGAGGCGCCGCGCACGAGTATTTTGCGCGCTGGTATGGGCTCGCTCATCAGTCCCCTAAAACGGCTTTGCGATCATCAGCCACAGGATGATCATGACCGAACCAAAGCCGGGAATCCCGAACAGGCACCAGCGGCGGAAAAGCGAGAAATATCGCGGCGGCAGCGGCCCGCTCTGCTTCGCCGCCATCCGCGCGAGATCGCGCATTTCGATCTGCATGAAGATCACGGGCACCCAGAACAGTCCGGCGACCGCGTAAAGCCCAAGCGAAGCCAGCAGCCAGCGCTCGGTAAAGCCGGTCGCCGACAACATCATCAGCCAGCCGCCGGTGAGCGGCTGCAGCAGCACCGCCGACAGCGTGAACAGCATGTCGGCAATCACGACGGTCGTCGCGGTGCGCGCGATAAAGGCGGCGTCACGGCTGCGATGCGCCATCAGCATGAAGAACGCGATTCCCGAGCCGGTGCCGAGAATGACGATGGCGCCGAGCACATGCAGATATTTGATCAGGAAATATAGCGTCATCGCTTTTTGGCCGCGGCCGGGGATCGCAGCTTTAACGCGCGATCCAGTTCAGGTGCGGCCAGTCTTACACCGCTTTCGGTTTCCGGCAGCCAGTGGCCCTCGCCGCCGTAGGCCGCCAGCACCCGAAAATCGACCTTGCCGCCGGCGGCGCGAAACACATCGGCCAGTTGCCGCGACAGCGCAGGCGAGAAATAGCTGTCATTGGCGGCCACCAGCCAGGTCACCGGCACGCGTGCGGCTTTGCCGAATTCGGCCGCCGCGGCAATCAGCGTATCCGGCGCGCAGACCTGATTGGGGAAATCGTTGGCATGGCCGCCACGGCCCGGCGCGAAGGCGACGATGGCGGCGACGTCCGCCGGGTTTTCCCCGGCCAGCGCCAGCGCGCCCCACGCGCCCGCGGAGTGGCCGACGATCACGGCGCCGTCCGACTTGATGAAGGGTTGCGTGCGAACAAAGCGAAGCGCCGCTGCGATCTCGTCAGCGGTGGCGCGGCCGGCGTGAAAATAATTGGCTTCGTCGCAGCCGCCCTGGTCCTCGAGATATTTCCCGCCGGTGGCGCCATGCCCTAAGCGTTCCGGCACCAGCACGGCAAAGCCGCGCGCCACCAGCCACGCCGCCAGCGCGCGGTATTCGGGCTGCGGCATTTGCGTACGCCGCAACACGTTCTGCGTCGAGGCATGCGCGATCAGCGCCAGCCGAAACGGACCATCGCCGGGCGGGCGAAACAGAATTGCATGCGCGGGGGTACCGGGATCGGGCGACGGCACCAGCCATTGCTGCAGGCGGTACGGCTCGCCCTCGGCGCCCTGCGAGCCGAAGCCGGGTTGCGCCGACACGCTCCGCGAAGCAAGCGCGGCAACAACAACCAGCGCGAAAAACACTTTAACCGGGGGCATGAATTGGCCTGATGCAGCCGAAGGAGGGAAACCGGACTAGCCAACAGAATACCGGCGGTGAATCAAATCCAGCGCATTTTTCCGTGAACCGGATTTCGCCGCGGCCCCGTCGGGAACGATTTGCCGTTCCAAGCCGCAGCGAAATACCGGTTAAGGCAGACCCCTGTCCTCTTTCGGTACAATTGCCCGGAAAACTGATGCAGAAAATCCACACGTTAACCGATAATTAACGATGGACCTTGAAGACGGCGCGCTGACTTGCTTTGATTGGGTCATGAGCACAACCCTGATCGAGGTTCGACCGGCCAAAGCTGCGGATGCAGCCGCGGTGGCGTCTACCCATGACGAAGCCTGGCGTTCCGCCTATCAGGGCATCATTCCCGGCGCCGAACTTGAAAAGCTGATCAACCGCCGTGGCCCGCAATGGTGGGACAGCGCGATCCGCAAGGGCAGCCGCGTCAGCGTGCTGGTGTTCGGCGACAAGGTCGCAGGCTATGCCAATTACGGCCGCAACCGCGCCCGCAGCCTGCACTTCGAAGGCGAGATTTACGAACTCTATCTGCGGCCGGAGTTCCAGGGCCTCGGCTTTGGCCGCCGCCTCTTCACCGCTGCACGGCGCGATCTGGCCCAGAGCGGCCTGAAGAGCATGGTGATCTGGGCGCTTTCCGACAACGATCCGGCGACCGCGTTCTATCGCGCGCTCGGCGGCCGCATGGTCGCGCGCTCTTCGGAGAAGTTCGGGCCGAAGTCGCTCGACAAGGTCGCCTTCGCCTGGACCAACTAGAATCTAGGCTTTTCCCGCGCCAGCGGCCGGTCTAAACCGGCCTCGCCTCGTGCTGTATCCCTGCACGATTTTATCCTAAAGCCCCGCGGAGCAGTTCATGCGTATTGACGCCATCTCGATCGGAAAAAATCCTCCGCATGACGTCAACGTCATCATCGAAGTGCCGGTCGGCGGCGAGCCGATCAAATACGAGATGGACAAGGAGGCCGGCACGCTGGTGGTCGACCGCTTCCTCTATACGGCGATGCGCTATCCCGGCAATTACGGCTTCATCCCGCACACGCTGTCGGGCGACGGCGACCCTTGCGACGTGCTGGTCGCCAATACCCGCGCCATCGTGCCGGGCGCGGTGATGAGCGTGCGGCCGGTCGGCGTACTGCTGATGGAAGACGAGGCTGGCGGCGACGAGAAGATCATCGCGGTGCCGTCGTCAAAACTCACCCAGCGCTATGACAAGGTGAAGAACTACAACGACCTGCCCGACATCACGCTGCAGCAGATCCAGCACTTCTTCGAACACTACAAGGATCTCGAACCCGGCAAATGGGTCAAGGTGCTGCGCTGGGGCGACGCCGACGACGCGCGCAAATTGATCATGGAAGGCATCGCGCGGGCGCAGGGGAAGTAGGAGTGGACGCCGCGGAATCGGCTCTCCGTAGTAGACCTCGTCATGCCCGGCCTTGTGCCGGGCATCCACGTCTTTAATCGCGTGCGGCAAGAAAGACGTGGATGGCCGGGACAAGCCCGGCCATGACGAAGAAAATCCGGGAACACCATGCGCCGGCTGATCAAGATCATCCGCAACATCCTGTTAATCGCAATCGCGGCGGTCACCATCCTCGCGGCCGTGCTGGCCTTCAACGTCGTCAGCCATGGCTCGCGGCAGATGCAGGTCGCGCCCGTGCCGCGTCGCGCGCCGCGGTCGACGCACAGGCGGCCGCAACGCGGCTTGCGGAAGCGATCCGCTTCAAAGCCATATCGAGTTACGAAAAACCCGATCAGCACGCCGAGGCGCTGCGCGGCATGCAGGCGCATATCGAAAAGAGCTTTCCGGCGTTCCATGCCGCCGCGAAACGCGAAATCGTGGCCGATTACAGCCTGCTCTACACCTGGGAGGGCGCGGATCCAAAAGCCCAACCGATCGCGCTGCTGGCGCATCAGGACGTGGTGCCGGTTGCGCCGGGCACCGAGAAGGACTGGCAGCAACCGCCCTATGACGGCGTCATCGCCGACGGTTTTATCTGGGGCCGCGGCTCCTGGGACGACAAGGGCAACCTCTATTCGATGCTGGAAGCCGCCGAGGCGATGGCAAGAGAGGGATTTCGGCCGAAGCGAACGATCTATTTTGCGTTCGGCCATGACGAGGAAACCGCCGGCACCGCCGGCGCGAAAAACATCGCCGCCCTGCTGGCCTCGCGCGGCGTGAAACTCGATTTCGTGGTCGACGAGGGGCTCCTGATCACCGAGGGCATCATGAAGGGCCTTGAAAAGCCGGCCGCGCTGATCGGCGTCGCCGAGAAGGGCTATGCCACGCTGGTGCTGACCGCGCATGCCACCCCCGGGCACTCGTCGATGCCGCCGCGCCAGACCGCGATCGGCATGATGAGCGCGGCGCTGGCGCGGCTGGAAGACCATCGCCTGCCGATGCAGATCCGCGGCACGGTCGCGGAAATGTTCGATACGCTGGCGCCGGAGATGAGCGGCTTCAACCGCGTAGTGCTGTCGAATCTCTGGCTGTTCAAGCCGCTGTTGCTGCGCGAATTCGAAAAGAGCGGGCCGACCGAAGCGATGGTCCGCACCACCACCGCGCTGACGATCTTCAACGCCGGCGACAAGGACAATGTGCTGCCGGGCAATGCCGCAGCGTCAGTCAATTTCCGTTTGATCCCGGGCGACACCCAGGCAAGCGTGATCGATCACGTCCGCGACACGATCGACAACGATCGCATTTCGATCACGCCATTCGCCGGCAATACCGATCCGCCGCCGGTGACGGCGACCGCGAACCCGTCCTATCAGATGCTCACCAAGACCATTCGCGAGATCTATCCCGACGTCATCGTCGCCCCCGGCCTGATGATCGCCGCGACCGACTCGCGCCACTATGCCGGTATCACCGACAGTATTTTCCGGTTCTCGCCGGTGCGCGCGAACTCCGACGACCTGAAGCGCTTTCACGGCACCAACGAGCGCCTCAGCATCGAGGGCTATGCCGACATGATCCGGTTCTACCGGCGGCTGATCGAGAATAGTGCGGGGTAGAAGCTTCTTCCGTCATTGCGAGCGAAGCGAAGCAATCCATGCTCGCAACACGAGGAAAGAATGGATTGCTTGTCGCTTTGCTCCTCGCAATGACGGTGAGAGAGAGTGAGCTTCACACCCCGGGCTTCGGCAGCCCGCGAATCGCGCAGGCCGCGCGCAGCGTATTGACCAACAGGCACGCCACCGTCATTTGCCCGACGCCGCCGGGCACCGGCGTGATCGCGCCGGCGACGTGGAGCGCTTCCTGGAAGGCGACATCGCCGACCAGCCTTGTCTTGCCGTCGGCGGCCGGCATCCGGTTGATGCCGACGTCGATCACGGTGGCACCGGGCTTGATCCAGTCGCCGCGCACCATCTCCGGCTTGCCGACGGCGGCATAGACCAGGTCGGCGCGGGCGCAGAGTTTTGCGAGGTCCCGCGAGCGCGAATGCGCGATCTTCACCGTGGCGTGTTCGTTCAGCAGCAATTGCACCAGCGGACGGCCGACCAGATTGGAGCGGCCGATGACGATGGCGTCGAGCCCTTCCAGCGAGGCATGCACGCTCTTGGTCAGGATGATGCAGCCGAGCGGCGTGCACGGCGACAATGCGGCAAAACCGCCGGCAAGCCGGCCGGCGTTGTGTGGATGCAGCCCATCGACGTCCTTGGCGGGATCGATGGCATTCATGATGGTTTCGGTATGCAGCGATTTCGGCAGCGGCAATTGCACCAGGATGCCGTGTACCAGGGGATCGCGGTTCAGCCGCGCGATCAGCGCCAGCAGATCGGCCTCTGCGACGTCCGCCGGCAGCTTGTGCTCGAAGGAAGCCATGCCGGCTTCCTGCGTCTGCTTGTGCTTGCTGCGGACATAGACCTCGCTGGCGGGGTCGTTTCCGACCAGCACCACGGCGAGACCCGGGGTTAGCTGATGCTCGCGCTTGACGCGGGCGACCTCGTCCGCCACGCGGGCGCGAAGTTCCGATGCAATGACCTTTCCATCGATGATGCGGGCCGTCATTTCAATCCTTCGTTTGCTCTCAAGCGCGCTAATCCGCCTTGGCCGCGGTCAGTTTTCGTAAAGTCTCGCCAAGCAGTTTTGGATCGCCGTCGACCGCGACCTGCTTCAGCCGCGACGTCACGCCGGACAAGATCTTCACCCTGGCCTTGGGCACGCCGAGCGCCTTGGCCAACAGCTCCGTGACCGCACGGTTGGCCTCGCCGCCATCGGCAATGGCACGGACGCGCACCTTGAGCACGATCCGGCCATTGGCGAGCGTCTCGATCCCATCGATGTCGTCCCGGCCGCCGCGCGGCGTCACGCGCAATGCGACACTGATGCCCTCGGTGGAATATCGCCAAGGATCTGTCAGATGCCGCTACTCCGATCAGAACACGCTGGGATAGATGTAGTAGGTGATCACCCGCTGGATGAACATGATGATCAGGATCACGATGATCGGCGAGATATCGAGGCCACCCAGATTGGGCATGATCCGGCGGACCGGCGCCAGCACCGGTTCCGTGATCCGGTACAGGAACTCGGCGACCGCCGAGACGAACTGGTTGCGCGTATTCACGACATTGAAGGCGATCAGCCAGGACAGGATGGCGGAGGCGATCAATAACCAGACATAGAGGTCGAGGACGATGAGGACGATGTCGAGGACAGCGCGCATGTGAGGGGGGGCTCGCAGGAGGGGTACAGCAGCTAGATATCGGTTCAGCCCCCCGCAAACAAGGGAAGTTCCCGGCCAAAGACACCTAAAACGGCTCTTTCACGTTCTTGACTTGACCTTGGGGCGGACTGTAAATGGCGCCGATTGTCGGCCGGATTCACGTTACGAACCGGCCGCGACGGGGCCATAGCTCAGCTGGGAGAGCGCGTCGTTCGCAATGACGAGGTCGGCGGTTCGATCCCGCCTGGCTCCACCAGCCTTCGCTTGCTTCGCAAGCTACGGCTCGGCAAGCCACGCCGTGCCCTATCGTAGCGAGGCAAGCGAAGGCTGCCGCGCCGTAGCCCAAGGGGCGAAGGCGGGCTCTATCGGCAAACCTTCCCTCACGAACCTCCCCCCTACTTCCCCGTAAACCGCGGCGGCCGCTTCTCCATGAAGCTCGCCACCCCCTCCCTGAAATCGCTGCCCTTCAGCGCCACCTGCATCTCCCGGTTGGCGTCGATGGTGGCTTCCGCCAGCGTCTGGAACGGCACGTCGTAGAGCTGGCGCTTGATCACCGAGATCGCGCTGGGCGAGACGAAATCGGCCAGATCGCGCGCATAGGCATAAGTCTGCTCGCGCAACTGGTCCGGCGGATAGATCCGGTTGACCAGACCGATGCGCAGCGCCTCGTCACTATAAACCCGCCGCGCCGACATCAGGAGATCGAGTGCGTTGGCGTGGCCGACGATGTGCGGCAGCATCCAGCTGATGCCGTGTTCGGCGATCAGGCCGCGGCGCGAGAACGCGGTGGTGAACACGGTGTTGTCGGCGGCAAACCGCAGGTCGCAATAGAGCGCATGGACCAGCCCGATGCCGGCGGTGGCGCCGTTCAGCATGCCGATGACGGGTTTTGGGATCGCCGGATAATAGGCGTAGCGCGTCTGCCAGTCCGGCCGGCGGTTCATGTCGAACGGCGGCGTGCTTTCGCCGCGCCTGATCTCGTTGGGGTCGATCGCCTTCAACCCTTCCATATCGGCGCCGGCGCAGAAGGCGCGGCCCGCACCGGTCAGCACGATGACGCGCACATTGTCGTCGCCGGCGGCGGCCTCCATCGCGTGGCGCACATCGCGCTCCATGATCGCGGTCCAGGCGTTCATGCGGTCGGGCCGGTTGAGCGTAATGGTCGCGATCCTGTCGCTGACCTCGTAAAGAATATGCTGATAGTCCACCGCGAATCTCCCGTTAGGTTTTCTGTTATTGATTTTTCGCGCGCGAACCTTTCGGCCGCGCCAGATAGTCCTTCGTTTCCGGCCGCTCCTTGAGCCATTCGGTCCAGCGCCTGAACACTTTGGTCATTCGCTCCGGCTCGACGCCGAGCTGCGCCATCGCAACCCCGCCGTTGACGGATTCCCGGTATTCGGCAATCAGGCCGTCCCGCACGATGAAGCGGCTGATGCCGTCGATCACCACATGCCGGCCTTTGAATTGCGGAACGCTGGAGGTGAAACTCGACAGCGACCAGGCATATCCCTGGCGGCCGTCGAACACGGGGTCGAACATTTCCCAGCGATAATCGGTGGCATCGCGGTGAAACAGATCCTGCATCATATGCGCGATCTCGGCGCGGCCTTTGTGCGGGCCATAGATATAGTCGTGATAAACCGCATCATCGGTGAAATGATCGGCAAAGCGCGCGCCGTCGCCGGATTCCGCCGAGCGCGTGAAATCATTCAATAGCCGCGCGAATTCATCGCCGGTCATGTCGCCTCCCGTTCGCCCGCTTGTACCGATGCGGGCTTGCGCGTGCAGACTATCACATCTCTGAATTTGGAAAGGCGATTGAAGCGGCCGCGATATTCCGTGCGGCGGCTATTCGGCGGCTTCCGACATGATCACGCGCGGCATGCGCGTGAGCCAGCCGTCGATGAAATTCTTCAGCCATGCGCGTTCGGCGACGTCGCGCACGGCACGATCTTGGAAGTGAAGATGACGCGGTTGGGCGCCCGGCGAATCCATTCGCACGCAGCCGCGCGTGGTCCAGCGATGCATCATCGCGTAGGTGACATCAGGATGAAACTGGAGGCCGAACGCATTGCCGGACTGGAATGCCTGCACCGGAAAATCGTCGCCCTCGGCGAGCAATTCGCAACCTGCGGGCAGTTCGAAGCCCTCGCCATGCCAGTGATAGACGCGGTCCGGCCAGTTCGGGCAGAGCACATGTCCGGCTCGCGTCGGGCGGATCGGGTAGTATCCGACTTCGACGCGGCCTTGCGGATGCGGTGCGACCGGCGCGCCCAATTGTTTGGCAAGCATCTGCGCGCCGAGGCAGATGCCGAGAAACGGCCGCTGCTCCCGCAAGGGGACTTCGATCCAGTCGATTTCCCGGCGGACGTAATCATCGCCATCATTGGCGCTCATCGGGCCGCCGAAGATGACCGCGCCGGCATGCCGGTCCAGCGTTTCCGGCAGCGGGTCGCCAAAACGCGGGCGCCTGATGTCGAGGCCGTGACCGAGCGCGCGCAAGGCATTGCCGACCCGGCCCGGCGTCGAGGTTTCCTGGTGCAGGACGATCAAAACCGGCGGCAAGGGCGGCGTAACCGCTATTGGCCTTCCCCCGGGGAAGGGCAGCACGACATTGGTTTGGTTCGACCGGAACGACATCGATTTTGCCAGGAACCCCGCGAGGTAGGCGGCACGCAAGCTGCCAGCATACCTAAGTGATCCTTAATTTCAGGTGAGTTCACGCGAACTCATCTAAAATTTGGAAGCAAATCACGGGCCAGATAGCCCTTGACGGGATTTGTCAGCGCCGGCCCAGCTGAAGGCGGCCGACCACCGCCGAAATGAACCAGCGCGGGAACAGCCGGAGCAGGAGCGGCACAATCTTGATGCCAAGGCCCGGCAGCACCGCACGCTTGTTGGCCATCAGCCCGCGGTAGCCTTGCTGCGCGACATCCCGCGCCGAGACGCCCAGGATCGCCGAATCGAGTCCGGGCACGAACCCGGCACGGGCCTGAAATTCCGACGGCACAGGACCCGGACACAACACGGTCACGCGCACGCCCAGCGGGGCCAGCTCGCGGCGCAGCGCCTCGGTGAAGGACAGCACATAGGCCTTGGAGGCGTAATACACCGCCATTCCCGGCCCCGGCAGAAAGCCGGCGATCGAGCCAACATTGAGGATGCCGCCGCGATTGCGGATCAGGGAATCGGAAAATCGCAGCGACAGGTCGGTCAGCGCGCGGATGTTGACCGTGATGATGTTGAGCTGCTCGGCGCGGTCGCGTTTGACCGCGCGACCGAACACGCCGAAGCCTGCATTGTTGACGACATATTCGACGTCTGCGCCGGCCGCGCTCAAGGCTTTTGCGATCTTGTCACAGGCGTCGGGCTGCGTGAGATCGCAGGGAATCACAATCGGCGCAGCACCCCCGGCGGCGGTGATTTCTCCCGCCAACGTCGCCAGCCGATCCGCGCGCCGCGCCACCAGCGCCAGGCGGTGACCATGGGAGGCGAAAACGCGCGCCAGCTCGGTGCCTATGCCCGCCGATGCACCGGTAATCAGCGTCACACGCTCGGTCACGATTGAATGCTCTTAAATCAATTGCAGAGATGCCGCGAACGCGGGACGAGAGCATAGGCCCATGGTGGGACGCAAGCTACCCGCGGGCATGTCGGCATGCATACGAACGGCATTGGCGAATTGAAATGCAACATTTTCAGGCTAATCGCGCGTGAGGGCGGCGGATTGCGCCGCACATTAAAATTTCGTCATCTGGGACAAAGTACGGTCGGCGACAGAGCCCCGATCAGAGGCGTGTCAGATTGCCGCGTCTGCGACGCCCCAGGGACCTCGCGGCAGCGCGGATTGCTTCTCCGCCACCCGATGCTTGAGATCGATGCGGTCGCGCGAGGAAACGCCGAGCAGATCGGCGGCGCGCCAGACCACATTGTCCTCGAATTCGCTGACCTGGCCGTCGGCATAGACCAGCTCCCACATCATCTCGACGATGCGCAAGCGGCCCTCTTCATTCACCGAACGCATGATGACGCTGGTGAAATGATAGAGATCGACCGCCTCGCCTTCGATCCGGGTCGCCGACGCGATCAGCTTGTCCGCGTCGCCGGGATCGAGCTTGAAGCGGCTTTCGATCAGGCCGTGCAGCTTGCGCTTCTCGATCTCGGTCGGCTCGCCGTCGAGCGAGACGACATGGACCAGGAGTGCGGTCGCGGCCAGACGAAAATCGGTGTCGTCGAAGCTGCGATCACCATTCGCATCGGGCGAGACAATATCGGCAATGAATTGGCGAAGTCCGTCGAGCATCGAGGTCTCTGTCGATTGAGGTTTGATGAGGGATATATGGCGTGGAAAGTCAGCTCGCGCAATCGGCACGGTTCCGCGCCAAGCATTACGTTTAGGCAATCTCTTGGACTAACCACCCCGGCAAGCGGGAGTCCCAATGCCGTCATTGCGAGCGAAGCGAAGCAATCCATCGCGCTGCGGAAAGAAAGAATGGATTGCTTCGTCGCGGAGCCTGTCATCGGGCGCGCATTCGCGCGACCCGTTGGCTCCTCGCAATGACGGATGCGACGACTGTGCCCGGAATCTACGCGCTCAAGGTATCTCGTACACCACGATCTTGTCGGCGATGCCGCGCAACGCCGCCTGCTTCTGGATCGGCTTGATCGCTTCCCGCTCCAGGATCGTGGCCACCGCAGGCGAGTCGATGATCGGGCCGGTGATGTGGATCTCCTGCGAGGTCGACAGGCTCTGCACCCGGGCTGCGATATTGACGGTCTGGCCGAAATAATCCTGCCGCTCGTTGAGCATCACCGCGAGGCACGGGCCCTCGTGAATTCCGATCTTGACGATCAGATCCTCCTTGCCGCGCTCGGCATTGAGCGCCGCCATCGCGGCCCGCATCCGAAGCCCCGCGGCCAGCGCGTGCTCGGGCCGGATGAAGGTCGCCATCACGGCATCGCCGATGGTTTTGACGACCGCGCCCTTTTCCGATGAGATGATCTCCAGCAGCGCGTGGAAATGCGCGCGCACCAGATCGAAGGCGGCGAGATCGCCGACCCGCTCGTACAGCGCCGTCGATCCCTTCAGGTCGGTGAACAGGAATGTCAGCGAAGTGATCTTGAGCCGCTGGTCGATGTTGAGATTGTCGGCCTTGTAGACGTCGCGGAACGTCTGGTTGGTCAACATCCGCTTGGCGGTGAGGAACGGCTTGCGCTTGCCGATCAGATGATGAAGCGCTTGCGCCGCGACAAACACCGACGGCAGCACCCGCACGCCGGCCTGGTTGTCGAGCGACAGTCGCAACGGGCCGGGCCGCATCGTCATGGTCCCGGTCGGCGCCTCAATCCTGTTGTACATCAGCGACAATTGCTGACGCTCCTTGGTTGGCTCGCCCTGGACATCGATGAATTGGGCCGAGTGGGTCACCGGCTCGAACACGATGATGAATTCTTTCGGCAGCTGCAGCGACAGCACCGCCTTCTCGCCGGCCGGCAGTTCGAGCGCGTCAAGCACCACCTCGTTGGAGAGCGATGCAAACGACTCCTCGTCGAAGTCGACGCCGGAACTCCAGAATATCTGCTTGAAATAATCCCAGATCGGCAGCGTGTTCGGGTCGTGCGCCGCGATGCGCCGGACCCGCGGACTGACGGTGAACGCGACCTCGACCTGTTCGTCGACGGAAGCCTCATAGCCGCAGGCGCACAGCCCGCAATGATAGTCGTCGTGGCGCAGCGACTTCAGCGTCGAGTGGGCATCGAGCACGCCGCCGCAGCCCGGACACAGCACGTTCCAGGTCAGTTCGAACAGGCCGAGCCGCGAGGCATGGAGAAAGCCGGAAATCACCCGTTCCTCGTCGAGGCCGGTTCGCCGGGAGAAATCCAGCACGTTGACCCGATTGAGTTCGTGGTCCTTGCCCCGCTCGATCAGGTGCCGGATGGCATCCGCCACCGCCGGATCCGCGGTCTGCTTCAGTACCGAAAATTGTGCCTGGATATCGCTCATGCCGGAACCTTAGATGAGTTCGCCGGAGCCCCAAAACAAGGCCTTTCGCCCGAACCCGCTATACCTATCGGGCCGTGATCGCAAACATCGGCGAGCGATCGGGCTGCGTCGTCACCACGCCGACCGGCATGACGGGTTCCCTGTCGATCAGGCTGACGCAGAACGCGCCGATCATCTTGGCCAGCGCCAACGTCGCTTCGACGAGCGCGAAATGCGCACCGATGCAGACCCGCGCACCGACGCCGAACGGCAGATAGGCAAAGCGGTCGGGCGGCGTACTTGTCATGAAGCGCGACGGCACGAACGCGCCGGGATCGCGCCACAGCTTTTCGTGCCGGTGCAACAGCCACGGCGCCACCAGCACGATATCGTTTTTCTTGACCGGCATGCCGGCGATGGTGTCGGGTCCCGCCGCCGAGCGCGCGATCAAGAACGCCGGCGGATAAAGCCGCATGGTCTCGTCGACCACCGCGCGGGTGAATTTCAGCCGCTCGATATCGAGCGCGCCGTTGACGCTTGCGCCCTGCACCTCAGCCGCCAGTTCTTCCTGGGTGGCGGGGTCGAGCGCCAGAAGATACAGCGACCAGAACAGGGCGGTCGCGGTGGTCTCGTGACCCGCGAGAATCATGGTCGCGATCTGATCGCCAAGCTGTTCGTCGGTGAAGGCGTCACCGGTCTCCGGATCGCGGGCGGCGCCCATCAGGTCGAACAGATCGCGCGGCGGCGCGCCCTCGTTCTTGCCGGCGGCGCGCCGCTCGGCCATCAGCATGGCGACGAACGCCGTCCAGCGCTTGCGGAAGCGGGCGCGGGCGAAATCCTGCGGGCTCGGCCAGCCAAGCGGCAACAGCAGATCAAGAACATGCGGCTTCGCCAGCCCTGCGCCATACTCCATGACGAAATCACGCAACGCCGCGCCATGGCGATCCATTCCGAACGAGAACATCGTGCGTCCGGCGATCTCGAGCGTCATCCGTTGCATCGCCGCGCGCAAATCCACTGGTCCGTTGCTGGCGGCCTTGAGCTTTGCGATCGTCGCGTCCGTCGCTGTCAGCATGTGCGGCACCAGCGTCATGACGGCGCGTGGCGTGAAGGCCGGCGCCAGCGTTCGACGCTGGTGCTTCCACGCGCGCCCTTCCGATATCAGCAGGCCTTCGCCGAGCACCGGACGCAATACGCGGATGCTGGCCGGCGTGCGGGCATAATTCTCGTAGTAGTCGACCAGCACATGCCGGATCGCATCCGGCGCGTTGAGGATGAAACTGCTGCGCCCGAAAAAGCGGCCGCGGACGATATCCTCCTCATAGGCCCGCTGGCCCCAGCTGCCGATCGCGCTCTCGCGAATCGCCATCATCCGCCCGAACGCGGTCATGTTGTCGGGCGCACGCGGCGGGCTCGGCGGCACCAGCGGCGCGCGCGATACCGGCAAGTCGAAGACTTCGGCTATGCTCATACGTCCCTCGCTCGGACTTTATCACAGCCATCGATCCGGGGGCCATGAAGGCGTGGGGTTCAGGGAGAGCTAGTAGGTCAGTTCGGCCACCGCAATCCGGTTCTCCGATGCCGGCCACGCCCGCGCTACGATCCGTTCCTCATTGAACAGCGCCACCACGGAGCAGCCGGCCTCCGCGGCCGAAAGCCGCAGCGTCGTGACCGAATCGGTCGGCACGCCCGGCTTCACGTCCGAAGGCTCCTTGCCGTCGATCAGCACCACATCGCGCGGCAGCCCGAAATATCCGCGCGGCCGGGACATCAGGACCACCGCACCGGCGCCGGCGTCAGCCGGTCCGAGCGGGCGCGCGGCGCGCAGATGCACGATGTCGGAGGAGCGCGGAAACGGCGAGCGATAGAAATGCGTGGTGACCGAACCCGGCGATGTCAGCACGATTTCAAGATACCAGGAGGGATCGGCCTGCGCCGGACCCCAGTGACCGTCGGCGGCGGTCTTTGAGCCGTGGATCGGACCGCCGACCCGTTCGCCGGTCTCGGCGGAAACACGAAACACATCGACCGAAGCACCCGACACCGGGCGATTGGTCTGGACGCCGCCCGGCGTGCCGGTGACGAGGCCGCTGAGGTTGACCTGCGTTTCCGGCACAATCTCGATGCGCGATGGCTCGCGGCCGGCGATGAATTTGTAGATCTCGCGGAAAGCGCGCGGGGAATAAGCGGTCTCGCGATGATCGACTGCGCCCAGCGCGAGGTTGGTCGCGCCCTTCAGGGCCGGGCCTTCCGTCGTGATCCCGGTCGGCGTGCCCGGCTTGCCGACGAAGCGGCCGTCTGCTTGCGCGTATTTGTCGATGCCGTCGCTGCGTAAGGTGAGGAACGCCGTACCCGGGGTGACTTCACTTTCGCCCTCGTTCAGTCCGCGCAGGAACGGGCCGCGGCCGTTGAACTCGCCGCCGAGACCATCGTCCCAGTCGTAGACGCCGTGGTTGGGAACGCCGCACAGTACGGCGTGGCTGACGTCGGCGCCGCCCCCGCTCTTGATATAATCGCGGATCGGATAGCCGCCGCGCGAATTGCCGACCAGGGCGATGCGCGACGCACCGGTGCGCGACTTCAATTCCTTGATGGCGTCGCTGAGTTCGCGGCGCTGGTCTTCGGTCGACGAACGGTTTGCCTGCTCGACCTTGTCGTCGGTGCGCGCCAGCGGATCGGTAAAATTGATCGCGAACATCCGGTCGCGCGGAACGCCGTTCGATTCCATCCGCCACAGCGTCGTGATCCACAGCGCCGCGTGATCGCCGTTGCCATGCACGAACAGAATAGGCGGAACCTCCGTGGCGGCCGGCACGGTCTGCACCGTCTGCGCCAGCACCGGGAAGCTGAAGTTCCCGGCCACCAGAGGCAGGATACCGGCGCCCCCAAGGATCGTCCGTCGCGATAGGCTCATCATGTAACCCCTCGTTATTTTTCAGTACTTTAGCTTGTGCCTTGGTCCACCTGATAGCGGCACAATGGCTGGACAGAACGGGACTTTCGCGGGCATCACTGGAGGACCGCGGGAATCATCGGCCAGCCATTAGCAGGTCAAACGGAACCGGACATGACAGAACCGTCAAATCGCCCGCCTTTTGCCGCCGACAGCATCATGGCGCCGTTGCGGCATTCGGTGTTCCGGCGCATCTGGCTGGCCAGCCTGGTCTCCAACCTCGGGATCCTGATCCAGGGCGTCGGCGCGGCCTGGGCGATGACGCAAATGGCATCCTCGGCGGACAAGGTCGCGCTGGTGCAGACCGCGCTGATGCTGCCGGTGATGCTGATCTCGATGCCGGCCGGCGCCATTGCCGACATGCATGACCGGCGCATCGTGGCGCTGGTCTCGCTGGCGGTCGCGCTGAGCGGGGCCACCGCGCTGACAATACTGGCGTGGCTCAACCTGATCAGTCCGAATATCCTGCTGGCACTGTGTTTCGTGGTCGGCAGCGGCATGGCGCTGTTCGGGCCGGCCTGGCAAGCCTCGGTCAGCGAGCAGGTGCCGGCGGAGACGCTGCCGTCCGCGGTCGCCCTCAACGGCATCAGCTACAACATCGCGCGAAGCTTCGGGCCCGCGATCGGCGGCATCGTGGTCGCAACAGCCGGTGCGGTGGCGGCGTTTGCGGTGAATGCGCTGCTCTATCTGCCGCTGGTGGTCGTGCTGTTCATGTGGAACCGGACCAGCGAACCGTCGCGCCTGCCGCGCGAACGGCTCAACCGCGCCATCGTCTCCGGCGTGCGCTACATCGCCAACTCGCCCTCGATCCGAACCGTGCTGGCGCGAACACTGGTCACCGGGCTGCTCGGCGGCTCGGTCTCGGCGCTGATGCCGCTGGTTGCGCGCGACCTGCTGCATGGCGGCGCGCAAACCTACGGCATCATGCTGGGGGCCTTCGGCATGGGCGCGGTGCTCGGCGCGCTGAACATCGCCGAAGTGCGCAAACGCCTCAGCGGCGAGGCCGCGGTCCGCGCCTGCGCGCTGTCGATGGCGGGCGCGATCGCGGCGGTGGCGATGAGCCGGCAACCGGTCCTGACCGCGGCGGCTTTGGTGCTGGCCGGCGCGGTGTGGATGCTGGCGGTCGCTTTGTTCAACATCGGCGTGCAGCTCTCGGCGCCGCGCTGGGTCGCGGGCCGCTCGCTGGCGGCATTCCAGGCTTCGATCGCCGGCGGCATCGCGCTGGGCAGCTGGGGCTGGGGACATCTCACCGACCTCGCCGGCGTCGAAACCGCGCTATTGGTTTCGGCCGGGCTGATGGGCCTCTCGCCGCTGCTCGGGCTGTGGCTGCGCATGCCGCCGGTCGGCGCGCGCAACGAGGCGGCCTCAGAGGTGCTCGCCGATCCCGAGGTGCGGCTGTCGCTTACCGGGCGCAGCGGGCCGCTGGTGGTCGAGATCGAATACCGCGTCGCGCCGGACAACGCCCGCCTGTTCCACAATGTGATGCAGGAAGTGCAGCTCAGCCGCCAGCGCAACGGCGCCTATGGCTGGTCGATTGCGCGCGACATCGCCGATCCCGAATTATGGACCGAGCGCTATCACTGTCCGACCTGGCTGGATTATCTGCGCCAGCGCAATCGCGCGACGCAGTCCGAACGCGCGCTGCATCAGCGCGCGATCGATTTTCACCTCGGGCCGGATCCGATCCGCGTGCGCCGCATGCTGGAGCGGCCGTTCGGCTCGGTGCGCTGGAAGGAAGACACGCCCGATCGCGCGGCGAACGAAGTATTGCCGGTCGCGACAGCTGCGGGCAGCAGCACGTAATTTTCACGTCGTCATTCCGGGATGCGCCTCTTGGCGCAGGCCCGGAATCCATAACCATGATCGTGAGTATGGATTCTCTGATGTGCAATTGCACATCAAAGCTCGCGCTACGCGCCCCCCGGAATGACGGAGACTATTTACTGCCCGTGCTCGGCCAGGGTCTTCTGGCAGGCCTTGCTGAGCCGGGGGCGGTTCTCCTTCAGGCACGCCAGCACGACGCTGTCGCCGTCCTGCATGTGGGCCCGGCAGAACCGTGAGACATCCCGCGCGCAGGCATCATGTCCCTGCTGCTGGGCCGAGGCCGCCGATGCCATCAGAACCAGCGGAATGACGAAAAGAAATCGGGTCATCTTGCTATGCCTTACACTTATCAATGAACGCTACACAGGCGTTCTAGAGCGTTTTCGAGCGAAGTGGAAACCGGTTCGCGTCAAGAAAACGCGTCAAACAAAAAGCCAGAGTGCCCAAATTGGCGTCGCAATGCCTTTGTGGCGAGGCAACGCCGAACGCGGATGCCGTTCCTAAGTCCGCTGGCGCGCTGGAGCACCCGCGTCGCATCGCAACGAGACTTACTGCGCGGCGACCTTGCGGCCCTGCGCGGCCAGATCCCGGTCCAGCACGACGCGGCAGCCGCTGGAGAGACTCGCGCGCTGCTTGATCATGCAGGCGGTGATCTTCGGAATGTTGGGAATTTCCGCACTGCACAGGCGGAACGCGTCGCCCGAGCACATCTGTTGCGCCTCGGCGCTGAAGGCGAAGCTCGACGTCGACGAAACCGCCGACAGGGAGGCGGCGAAAGCCAGGGCTAAGCTGACCTTGCAAACTTTGCTGCTGAAGAAGGCGGTCACTGTCGGCCCCCATTGGCCCGGAGCGGGCCCGTTGTTCGATGTCCCGACCTTGTGCCGAATTCGCTTTGCCGACTGTGACGTCCGTCACTCAGTCGCCGCATGCCAAATCTGAAGCCAAATTTTGTTTGTCCACCCAGCCGGCGTTGGTGCGGCGTTAAGACCTTGTTCGCATTAATGGCCCATCGCCGAAGTACCCTTGGTTTTCTGGAAAGTGTAGCGATGCGTAATGCGTTGGGCCTGATGCTGGCCAGTGTTGTTGCGGCGGTTGTAATCGCCGGAGTGTGGTTCTGGACCTCTTCGCCGCGCGCCGGCGCGGCCCCGCCCCAGACCGTTGCCGCCAAGCCGGCCGAGCCCGTCCCGGCTGCGGCCAAACTGGCCGCCAAGGATGATGTCGAGGTCACTGCCGCGCTGTCGAAGCCGGCGGCGCCGCCCGCGCCTCCGCCGGCGCCCGCGAAATCGACCTGCGCCAATCCCGATGCGCTCGGCGTCAGCCGCACCGTGGTGATCGACACCACGGGCGGACCGGGTTTCGGCTTCCTGCAATACAAGCAGTTCGACTTCCTGGCCGACAAGGAGGTCGTGCTGACCTTCGACGACGGCCCGTGGCCGACGACGCCTTCGGTGCTCAAGGCGCTGGCGGACGAATGTACCAAGGCGGTGTTCTTCCCGATCGGCTTGCACACCACCTATCATCCGGAAATCCTGCGGCAGGTCGCCGCCGCCGGCCACACCATCGGCGCGCACACATGGTCGCACGCCCATCTCGACTCGAAGAAACTAACCGAACAGCAGGCCATGGACGAAATCGAAAAGGGCTTTAGCGCCGTGAAGCTGGCGCTGGGCGCAGCACCCGCACCGTTCTTCCGCTTCCCGGCGCTGGTCCATACCCCGGCGACGACGGAGCATCTCGGCAGCCGCAATATCGCGATGTTTTCCGTCGACGTCGATTCCAACGACTTCAAATCCAGCAGTTCCGACCAGGTGATCCAGACCGTCATGACCAAGCTGGACAAGCAGGGCAAGGGCATCATCCTGATGCACGATCTGCAGAAGCACACCGCGGCCGCCTTGCCGACGCTGCTGCGCCGCCTCAAGGCCGGCGGCTACAAGGTCGTGCAGATGAAGGCCAAGACCCAGGTCGATACCTTGCCGGAATATGATGCGATGCTGGCCAAGGACGTGAAGGTGCCGACCGCCAGCGGCCGCCCGATCGGCAGCGTGGTGCAGACGGTGACGGATTAATCGCTTGCTGATCGGCTGGTGACACCAGCCCAACGAAAACGCGCCCTCGATTGGGCGCGTTTTTTGTTTGGGATTACCAATAAATGCCGTGCCGATGCAGTTCGCCGATGATCCGCGATTCGGTCCAGTAGCGCTTGCGCCGGAGCTTTTCCGCACTTGACGCGGACACCGTCTTTTCGGGCTCCAATGTGAGATAGGTCACATAAGTTGCCCCGGGCTGGACGGGCTGGGGCGCGGCCTGTAATTCCGGAAATGGAAAAAAGCACCCGGCATGGAATTGAGAACCAAACCTCCTAATCGTCGCGACATCGACGGATTGCGCGCGATTTCCGTGCTTTGCGTCTTCCTCTACCATCTCGAAATACCGCCATTTCGCGTCGACCTGTTCTTCGTGATCTCGGGATACCTGATCTCACGAAACGTCCTGTCGGACACGGAACGCGGCCGGTTCTCCATCCAGCGCTTCTACGAGCGGCGGATCCGGCGGCTGTTTCCCGCCGCCATCGTCACCATCCTCGGCACGCTGTTGATCGGCGCCCTGTGGTTTTCACCGGAACATTTCAAGAGCCTGACCCAGGACGTCGTCGCCGCGCTCGGCTCCGTGTCCAATTTCTATTTCTGGCGCGGCAGCCACGCCTATTTCGCCAAAGCGGCCGATCCGAGCGCAGTCCTGCATTTCTGGTCGCTGGCGGTGGAAGAGCAATTCTATCTGGTGTGGCCTTCGGTGCTGCTGATCGGCCGGAGATTTTTGGGCAAGGCGCTGCCCGCGCTGATCCTTCTGCTCGGCGCCGGTTCGCTCTTCGCCGCGCAAGCGAGCCTCGCGACCGATTCCGCCGGCGCGTTCTATTTGCCCGCATACCGCGCCTTCGAATTCGCGATCGGCGCGCTCGTCATCTTTGCCGAGCGGCGGTTTGTCCTCCCGGCATCGGCGCAATCGATATTGGCGGCGCTCGGGTTTGGCTTGATCGCTTACGCCGTGATCTCCTTTGACGGCACGACAGCGTTCCCCGGCGCGAACGCGTTGATCCCCTGCATCGGCGCCGCCTGCCTGATCTGGGCGGGCCAATCCCACCCTCTCGCCGCCGCGCTGACGAATCCGGTCGCGGTCCGGATCGGCCTGATTTCCTATTCGCTCTATCTCGCGCACTGGCCGCTGATCGTCTACGCGGGCTACATCCTCGGCGACGGCGCGCAGACGATCGCCGCAAAATCATCGGTGTTCGTGCTCGCGGTCGCTTCGTCAGAACTGATGTATCGCTATGTCGAGACCCCGTTTCGCGCGCGCAACACCTCGCTGTTTCCGGTCATGGGCGTCGCTGCGGCATTGATCGTCATGGTCGGCTCGCTCGCTTTCCTGGCGAACCGGCAGGACGGCTGGCCGTGGCGGCTTTCAGTAGAGGCGCGGGCAACGGTCGACCTGCAACGGTTCGGATTCTGGCCCTGCACACGTAGCGCGCAGTCGAAATGCGCGTTCGGCGCAGTGAACGAAAAGATCGGGATTCAGGTGATCGGCGACTCCTTCGCCGAACAATATGTCGCCGCGTTCGATCCCGCCGCAAAGCGCGCCGCCGTGCGCGGCGAAGCCTACACAGAAGAGGGATGCCCGATGCTGGTGGGCCTTTATCGCACCAATTTCGATGGCACCGTTCAATGCAGGTCGGAGCGGGACAAATATCTCGCGGCCATCAAGCGTAACACTTCACCCGTCGTTCTCAGCCAGTCCTGGCTGACCTATGGCGGCGAGATTCACAGCGAACTCGGCCATTCCGGATCCGACGCTTCATGGATCGATGTGTGGCGCACCGGCATCGAGGACACCATTCGCGATCTTGGCGCCAACGGACGGCGCTTCCTGATCATCGGCGGCGGCGTCGAGCCGGGATGCCGGAGCCAGATGTCCCGTTTCGCCCCAGGTCCCCTCTGGCACGCGCCGAGTAAGCCGTGCCCGCCGGTCCCAGTGGAAACCGTGCGATCCAGGAACAAGGAATTCAACGCGATGCTCGCGGATGTGCAAGAGCGTCATCCCGACCAGGTGCGGATCTTGCTGCCGGACCAATATCTGTGCGACGCCGACTGCCCGGCGACCGTGAATGGCCTATGGCTGTACTGGGATGTCGATCATTTGACGGTGGCCGGCGCGCAGCGGGTCGGCAAACTGGCCGAGAGCGTCATTAGCCAGTTCATCGAGGACGGCAACGAAGTTGTAGTCGGGCCGCAGCCTTCATCCGGCCAGTAGCGGCCAGTTCGGCGCCTCGATCGGGAAATTAGGGCATCGGCAAAATTGCCTATGTGAGAAAGATCACAGAAGCAGGGATTCCAGGGACGAAATGACGGACGGGCGGTCAGGTGCGGGTCAGCGGAACGCCGAGCTATTCGGCCATCCGCGGCGGCTGACTTCCCTGTTCGCGACCGAGATGTGGGAGCGCTTTTCCTATTACGGAATTCGGGCGCTCCTCATTCTCTACATGGTCGACTATCTCCTGAAGCCGGAGCATGCCGACAAGGTACTGGGACTGGCCGGGCTGAAGCGTGCGCTCACGGCACTGTCCGGTCCGCTCGAGATCCAGCCATTGGCGTCGCAGATCTACGGCCTTTACACCGGCTTTGTGTATCTGACGCCGATTTTCGGCGGGATGCTCGCCGACCGCCTGATCGGCCGGACACCGACGATCGTGATCGGCGCAGCCTTGATGGTCGCCGGCCATTTCATGATGGCGTCGGAACATCTGTTTCTGTTCGCACTGTGCCTGCTGGTGTTGGGCAATGGCGCGTTCAAGCCCAATATCGCAACCCAGGTCGGCGAACTCTACGCGCCGGAAGATCGTCGCCGGGATCGCGCCTACTCGATCTTTTACGTCGGCATCAATATCGGCGCCTTCTTCTCGCCGCTGGTCTGCGGCGCGCTCGGCGAAAAGGTCGGCTGGCACTACGGATTTGCCAGCGCCGGGATCGGCATGGCGATCGGCCTCGTGACCTATCTCGCCGGTCTGCCGCGCGCCCCGGCAAGCCGCACCAGGCCCGAGCCGGCAAAACCCGCGCCGCTCGACACCGCGCGGCTGCGCGCCGCCCTTCTCGGCATGATGATCCTGTTCATACCGACCGCATTGTTCTGGGCCGCCTACGAGCAGCAGGGCAACACGATCGCGCTGTGGGCGGAGAATGCGACCGACCGCTCGGTGAATTTGCTGTTCTGGCGCGGCGAAATTCCCGTCACCTGGTTTCAGGCCTTCAATCCGCTGATGATTTTTCTGTTCACGCCACCGTTGATCGCGTTCTGGTCGCGGCCGGGACGCGAGCCTTCTACTGTCGGCAAGCTGTTGCTCGGATGCCTGCTGTTGTCGGCGTCCTATCTGATCATGGCGGGTGCCGCGTTGTTCAGCGGCGCGACGGAAGCGAGCTGGCTCTGGCTGTTGTTGTATTTCGTGGTGCTGACGATCGCGGAACTGAATTTTTCACCGATCGGATTATCGCTGATCTCGAACATCGCGCCCGGAAGCTCGCGCTCCACCGTAATGGGGATATGGTTCTCGACCAGCTTTGTGGGGAATCTGGCCGCGGGCTGGCTCGGCGCCCTGTGGTCGCACTTTTCACACGCCGAATTTTTTCTGCTGCTCGCAGCGGTCGCAGCGGTGGCCGCCGGCATGATCCAGCTCGCGCGACCGTATCTCGGCGGTCTGTTGCCGGTGAAGAGTTCTGCGGAGGGGGCGGGTCCGATTTAGGCATTGGGTTGCAATGGCATCGGATAAAAATGGTGCCGCAAACAGGACTCGAACCTGTGACCCCGTCATTACGAATGACGTGCTCTACCAACTGAGCTATTGCGGCGGACCAAACGCAGCGTCCGGTGAGTGCCCGAAAACGCGTGTCACCTGATATCGGGCACGGCCGCGATTGGCAAGAAAAACGGGGGGGGGCTTGGGCTCTGATTGATGCTGATCCAATCAGAACCCGGGCCCTAAACTTTTGTTTTGACGCGTTTTCTTCACGCGAACCGGCATCCACCCCGGATCACGTCCGGGGCAGGCTTTCGCTCGAAAACTCTATGGTTCCCCGCCCCAGCGGGACAAAAACCCGCGCCAGCCGCCCGCCTGGGCCTTGGGCGGGCCGATTTGTTCCGAAAATTCATCGCGGGCGCCGTCCTCGTCGATCCCGGGGTCGTCGGGGGCGCGGATGATGGGAATGACCGCCGGAATGCTGGAAGGGTTCACCTTGGGAAGGTCCTGGCGGGCGCGGAACAAGGGGGCGGCGGTCACCGGGGCCGATTCGGCGGGCGCGGGGGAAGGTGCAGGTGCCGGCGTAGCCACCGCGGCCGGGGCCGGATCGGCGGCGGCGAGCGGCGGCGCATTGTCCTGCTCGGCAGCGGGGGCGGGCTCGATGACGGTCGCGGCCGGCTCATTTTCAGCTTCGCGCGGCGGCTCGACGCGCCGCGGCGCCGGCGCCGCCAGCATCGCCTCCTCGAATGGCGAGGATTCGATCGTGCTGCCCTTGTCGGACGGCAACGCCGCCACCGGGGTCTGCCATTGGAACGCATCGAGGCGCCCGGTGACCGGCGACACCGGCCGCCAGCGATCACTGACATAGCCATCCGCGGTCCAGGCCGGATCGTGCAGCGCGCGCACGGCGCGCAAGGTCCACGCCCGGGCGCGTCCGCTGTCGCCATGTTCGGTGCGCTCGATCTCCGCCATCAACAGCGCCACCCGCTGCGTCGGCGCCGCTACGAACGGCGTCAGCGCCGCGCGCGCCTTGGCAAATTCCGAGGCATCGATCGCCGCGCGCGCGATCGCCAGCGCGCCCTCGATGTGGCCCGGCGCTTTCGCAGCCAGCGTCTCGACCCGCACCAGCCGCTGCCGCGCGGAATCGCCGAGTTTTACATGCGCATAGGCATCGGCGAGATCCGGATGCGGCTGCGCCAGCCATGCCGCTTCGACGATGCGCATCGAGCGCCGCACCTGATGCGCCTCGCTCTCGAACTTGCTCGCCAGCACCGCGGTCGGCACCAGCGTCGGCGCGAGCTTGATTGCCTCCATCGCGCTTTCGCGCGACAGGTCGCGGTCGACCTTCTGCAATTCGAGCGCGCGCGCCGTCAGCAGCACGCCGCGCTGCCGCCGATAGGTCGGCTTGTCGATCAGCCCGGACGATTGGTTGTTGTCGAGGATGGTCAGCGCGCCGGTCCAGTCGCCCTTGGCGCAGCAGAAGCCGAGCACAGCATGCGACGCCCAGGAAGACGAGGGCGCGAGCTTCAGGGCTTCCTCGGCGATCATCACGGCGGCGACCGGATCGTCGGCGCGCTGCGCCTCGATGAACAGGCCACGCAAACCCAGCAGCCTGGTATCCTCGCGTTCGGCCATGGCGCGGAAGGCGCGCTGCGCGCCGTCGCGGTCGCCGTCGAGTTGCGCCGATTGCGCGTGCAGCAGCAGGGCCAGTGGATCGTGCGCTGCGTGTTTGCGCGCGACTTCTGCATGCGCCCGGGCCGCGCTGGAATCGCCGTGTCCGATCGCCAGCAAGCCTTGCGTGATCGCATTCCGGCCGCGGGCATGACGCCGCTCGCGCCGGCCGCGCCTGATACGTTCCGGTGTGCGCCACAATCCACGCAGGATCGCCCACACCATGACGGCTGCAACCACGGTAACGCCGAGCGCCAATATGAACACCGGCAGCGTGGTCGTGATCTTGGTGCCGCCCCAGGACAGCACGACATCGCCGGTCTGCTCGGCAACCCAGGCGGCGCCGAGGGCTGCGAGCGCGATCAGCACCAGAAACAGAATGATCCGGACCATCGAAATCCTTATTGCGCCGGTTTGGCGAACGCAGCCATGGCGTCAGCCGCGAATTGACGGGATGCGGCCAGCGCCGCGTCGCGGGCATCGGCCATGTCCAGCCATGATTGGGCATCGGCGCGATCGGCCGGCGCAAGCGTCATCAACTCGCGCCTGGCTTCGTTGGAATCGTTTCGCAGCGCGGCCTTGGTAGCCCGCGCCAGCACCGCGCCGCGATCGCTGCCTACGGTGTCGGTGCGCTCGATGCGGACCAGTTTGGCGGCGCCGGCCTGCAGACGCTCGACGATTCCGGAGCCGGTCGTGGCGTTGTCCGGCGGCAGCGTCGACGACAGTTTCGGCACCAGCGCCAGCAATTCGCCGCTCAGCTTGGCGGCGCTCGGCACGCCCTTGGCCGCAAAGTCGTCGAGCGGCTTCAAAGCCTTGGTATCGGGCGCCAGCGATTTTGCCGCCGCCAGCGCCACCGGATAGGGATCGCCGCTCCGAACCAGAACGTCGAGCAAGGCAGCCGCCACGACGCGGCGGAGCGTGACATCATCGGCCGGCCTGGCGTCGGCGGCCTGGGAGTCGGCAATCCTGCTGCCTTGCTGCGCAATCTCGGCGGTTTGCGCCCGCACGGCGCCTTCGATTTTGGCGATGCGGTCGTTGATGGCAGCGAGATCCGGCGACGGGCTACCGGCGCGCGGCGCGGCCTTGACGTCATTGACGGCTGCAGCAAGCTTTTCGCCTTGCGCGCGGGACGCCGCCAGTTCGCCGCGCAGCGCGGCAAGCGACTTTTCCAAGGATTCCACGCGCGCGGCGGCCGCGGGATCGGCGGCGGGCTTGCCGGTTTTGGACTCAAGCCCGGCGACACGGGCGGTGAGATCGTCGATGGCGGCGGCATTGAGTTGCGGCGCGGCCGGTGAGGCCGGCTGGACCGCGGGCCATCCCAGCATCCAGCCGACGCCGATCACCAGCGCGGCTGCGACGGCGCCGGAGACCGGTGCGACGATCCAGGGAGAAATTGGTGCAGAAATTGGTGCAGAACCCGATGCCGAAACCGGCGCAGAATCGGGGGGCGAATCCTGCGAGGCTGATGCGGCCTCGGCTGCCGGCTCGGCCGTCGCATCAGCGGCGGCGGGCTGGGTTTCGCTCGACACGTCGGTGGCCTCGAGATCGATGGTGGGCGGCTCGCGCCGGGGCCGGCCCGAATCGGGCGGCGATCCAGTGTCTTCGGGCCTGTCATCGACCATCGCAGCGGTTTCCTCAAGCAGTTGGAACTCTAGCAGTATCGGCAAGTCGTTTTTCGGCAAGTCGTTTTAGAGCATGATCCTGGAAAGTGGCACCGGATTTGGGGCAAGATCATGCGCAAATAGACCAATTGCGCCCGATCAGGGCCGCAAAGCACGGCCCAGGGCTTCGAACAGGGCATTTTCGTCCGTGGATGCCGCTACCGTGACCTGGGTGGCGCCGGCGTCGCGAAGGATGGAGGCAACGGCTGAGGAAATGCAGTATTGCGGCAGCGCCAAGGCCGATATTTCGAGGCCGCCGGTCCGCGCCGCGTCCAAAAATGCGCGGGCGCTTCGACGCGAGTAATGCAGCACCGCCTCGACCTCGTTCGCCACGAAAGCGTCACACACCTCGCGCGGCAGGCTGGGCACCGGAATCATCCGATAGGTGGTGTGGGTAACGACGGTAAAGCCTTTTTCGCCCAATTCACCGGCCAGATCGCGGGCGAGATCGGCGCCGGCCAGATACAAAAGCGTGCTGCCGCTCTTCAATTGCTTTGACTTCACAGCGGCCAGCACGAGCTCGCGCAACGCCGCCGCATCGCCCTTGGCCGCGATCACTTGGCCGAATCCGGCGCTGCGCGCCGCCGACGCCGTGTGTTCTCCGACGGCAAACAGCGGCAGTTCGAGCAACCGGCTGCCTTTGAGCTGAGGCTCGATCGCGCGCAATGCGTTGGCGCTGGTGACGAAGACCGCGCCGTAGCGCGCGTCCGCATCATCCTGGAACGGAACGGCTGCGAATCGCAGCATCGGCGCCTGCAACACTCCAAAGCCCCTGGCGCGAAGGGCGTTGGCGGTGGCCTCATCGTCCGGATGCGGGCGCGTGACGAGAACGGCCATGTCTCAGGTCTCCGCCGACAAAACTTCAGCCCTACCGGACGATTGCACTTTGAGACCTCGTAATGCTAGTTCCTGATCGGGTCAAAGCCGATCGGGAACCAGCCTTTATCTTTTCTGACGCGTTTTCTACCGCCGATAAGTCTACGCAATCTGCGTAAACTTGATTGCTCTGCGAACCGGAATCGACCTCGCTGAAAACGCTTCGCCGGTTACCGAAGCGTTGCTTTAACCGATAGCACAAGGACCGAAATTGGGTAACGACACGCCGATGCTGGTGCTGGGTATCGAAACCACCTGCGACGAAACCGCCGCCGCCGTGGTCGAGCGCCAGAGCGACGGCAGCGGCAAAATCCTGTCGAATATCGTGCGTTCGCAGACTTCCGAGCACGCCCGTTTCGGCGGCGTGGTGCCGGAGATCGCCGCGCGTGCCCATGTCGATCTGCTCGACGGCATTGTCGACAGCGCCATGAAGGAGGCGGGCACAGGCTTTGCGCAATTGTCCGCAGTGGCGGCCGCCGCCGGTCCCGGCCTGATCGGCGGCGTGATCGTCGGCCTCACCACGGCGAAGGCGATCGCGATGGTGCATGATACGCCGCTGATCGCTGTGAACCATCTCGAGGCCCACGCGCTGACGCCGCGGCTGACTTGCGCGCTGGCGTTTCCCTATTGCCTGTTTCTCGCCTCCGGCGGCCACACCCAGATCGTGGCGGTGGTCGGCGTCGGCAACTATGTGCGGCTCGGCACCACCGTCGACGACGCCATGGGCGAAGCCTTCGACAAGGTGGCGAAAATGCTGTCGCTACCCTATCCCGGCGGCCCCGAGGTCGAGCGGGCCGCCAGCGGCGGCGATGCCGAGCGCTTCGCCTTTCCGCGGCCGATGCTCGGGCGCCCGGACGCGAATTTCTCGCTGTCGGGATTGAAGACCGCGGTGCGTAACGAGGCCTCCAGGTTGCAGCCGCTGGAGCCGCAAGACATCAGCGATCTCTGCGCCAGCTTTCAAGCCGCGGTGCTGGAATCGACCGCCGACCGGTTGAGCGTTGGCTTAAGACTGTTTCACGAACAGTTCGGACCGCCGCGCGCGCTGGTCGCCGCCGGTGGGGTTGCCGCCAATCACGCCATCCGCGACGCGCTGCAGGACGTTGCCGCCAAGGCCGAGACCACGCTGATCATTCCGCCGCCGGCCTTGTGCACCGACAATGGCGCGATGATCGCCTGGGCCGGGGCAGAGCGGATGGCGCTCGGATTGACCGATACGATGGACGCGCCGCCGCGCGCCCGCTGGCTGCTCGACGCCAACGCCACGGCGCCGTCGGGTTATGCCAATACAAGGGCCGGATTTTAACGGGAGATCTGGTCGATGGCGTACGAATCGGTGGGCGTCATCGGTGCCGGCGCCTGGGGAACGGCGCTGGCCGGGGTCGCCGCGCGCGCGGGGCGCAAGGTCGTGCTCTATGCACGCAGCGCCGAAATCGCTGCGCGGATGAAAACCGGGCATGCAAATCCGCGCCTGCCGGACATGCGTCTCGACGAGCGTATCGAGGTCACCAACCGGATCGCCGCCGCCGCCAGTGCCGACATTATCCTGATCGCGACGCCCGCACAGAACCTGCGCGAGGCGGCGACTGCACTGGCGCCGCTATTGAAGCGGGCAACACCGGTGATCGCCTGCGCCAAGGGCATCGAACGCGGCACCCATAAATTCATGACCGAGGTGATCGTGGAAGCCGCACCGCACGCGACGCCTGCGATCCTTTCGGGGCCGAGCTTTGCCGAAGACGTGGCGCGCGGGTTTCCCACGGCGGTGACGTTGGCGGCACAGGATGAAGCGCTCGCGCGCGCGCTGGTGCAGGCGCTGGGCTCGTCGACATTCCGGCCCTATCACACGTCGGATGTCCGCGGCGTCGAGATCGGCGGCGCTGCAAAGAATGTGCTGGCGATCGCCGCCGGGATCGTTTCGGGGCGCAAACTCGGCGCCTCGGCGCTGGCGGCGCTGACCACGCGCGGTTTCAGCGAACTGGCGCGGCTCGGGCGCGCCTGCGGCGCCCGCGGCGAGACGCTTATGGGACTATCGGGGTTAGGCGACCTGATCCTGACCTGCTCCAGTCCGCAATCGCGCAACTTTGCGCTCGGCATCGCGCTCGGACGCGGCGAGCGGCCGGCGCCCGGGCGACTCGCGGAGGGTGAATTCACCGCACCCGTGCTGGTCGAACTGGCGGCTTCGCAAGATGTCGATATGCCGGTATCAAATGCGGTGGCGGCGATCTTGAGCGGGAAGACAACGATTGACGCCGCGATCGAAGGCCTGCTGACGCGGCCGTTCAAGGCGGAGGAGTGACCTCTCCTCGTCATGCCCGCGCTTGTCGCGGGCATCCACGTCTTGGATAGTAGTGTCGAAAGAAGACGTGGATGGCCGGGCATAGGCGAGCGGAAGCGACGCCACCTTTCGGACGGCTAGGTCCGGCCCTGACGAATGGATGGTGGGCGTCATGAATTACTGGCTGGTGAAATCCGAACCGTCGACCTGGTCGTGGGACCAGCAGGTTGCAAAGGGCGCCAAGGGCGAGGCCTGGACCGGGGTGCGCAATTTCACCGCCCGGCAGAATCTCGTGAACATGAAGAAGGGCGACCGCGCCTTCTTCTATCATTCCAACGAAGGCAAGGAGATCGTCGGGATCGCCGAGATCATCAAGGAGGCCTATCCCGATCCGACCGACAAGACCGGCAAATTCGTCTGCGTCGACATCAAGGCCGACAAGCCGCTGAAGACGCCGGTGACGATGGCCGCGATCAAGGCCGACAAGAAGCTCGCCGCCATGGCGCTGGTGAAATATTCGCGGCTGTCGGTGCAGCCGGTCACGGCGGACGAGTGGAAAATGGTCTGCAAGATGGGCGGGTTGTAACTCTTACTTCCCCTCTCCCCTTGTGGGAGAGGGTGGCGCCTCACGAAGTGAGGCGACGGGTGAGGGGTCTGTCTCCACAATCAATGAATGTGCGGCGAGAAACCCCTCATCCGGCGCTTCGCGCCACCTTCTCCCACAAGGGGAGAAGGAAGAAAGGTCACGCAGCCGCAGCCGCCGTCACGACCTGCGCCAACAGCGCCTCGCGCTTCGACTGCGAACGGTAGCCCTTCATCGTCGCCGCAAAACGCTCGAGGATGCCGTCCTCGAAGGCGGTCACGATGGTGTCGTGGACGTAGCTCTTGCGGCAGATCGCGGGCGTATTCGACAGCTCATCCGCTGCGGCGCGAACGGCGTCCAGCACCTGCTTCTTGCGGCCGCGGGCACTGGCCGCGGGCGAAATCCGCGACAGCGATTCCAGCACCACGGCGGACGCCATCAAAGTGCGGAAGTCCTTCAGCGAAATCTTGATGCCGGCGATCTCGCGCAGGAACCCGTTCACCGTCGTGGTGCTTACCGTGCGAACGGTCCCGGAATTATCGCGATACTGGAACATCCGCTTGCCCGGCACGCTGCGCAGGATGCCGATGGCGCGCACGAGCTTGGCCGCGTCGCATTCCTTGCGCACGGCCTTGCCGCCCTTGGCCTTGAAGGTCAGCACGAGGCTGTCGTCTTCCAGCGTGACGTTGGACTTCAAAAGCGTGGTGGCGCCGCGGGTGCCGTTGAGGCGGGCGTAGGATTCATTGCCCGGCCGGATCGCGGTGCGCGCGATCAGTTCGATCACGGCCGACAGCGCGAATTCACGGGTCGGCTGGTCGCCGGACAGATGCATCGAGACGTTACGGCGGATTTTCGGCAGCGCCGCGACCAGCTTGGCCAGGCGATGTGCCTTGCGGTGCTCGCGCACCTTTTCCCAATCGGCGTGATAGCGGTATTGCAGCCGGCCCGCGGCATCGAGGCCGACCGCCTGCAGATGCGAATTGGGATCCGGCGAATAGCGCACGTTCTTGTAGGCCGGCGGAACCGCCATCGAGTTCAGGCGGCGGATGGTGCCGACGTGACGGATCGGGGTGCCGTTGGCCCGAATGAATGAATAGCTCTTTCCGCGCTTGATGCGGCGGATGGTGAGTTCGTTCTGGTCACCGAGCGTGAGGCCGTGTTCACTGGCCAGCGCCTCGACCGACATCTTGGCGGCAATCTGGGACTTGGTTGCGGGGGCCTTGGGCAGTTGGCCAAGCGCGTCCGCCAGAGCCACGGCAGGATCGGCGGAAACGGGCCGAGTAGCCTCGAAATTCAGCTGATCCATCATGCTCGTTGACGCCTTGCTCCGCCTGTTCGTCCGGTAATGCCTGTTGTTGTGGCTTGGTTCCGGAGGGCCGCCGGGCCCCGGGATCGCCATTTAGGGGGTAACCGGCGTCATTGCGAGTCACGATTCGACCAGTAACGGTTATTAGGTACCGGTCATGAGAGCCATTCGCTCGATAACGTTGATTTTTGAGGTGGGTCAAAACGCAATCGTGATTGCCGGGATCAGGTGAAACCGGGACTGGGAGGGTCGCCCGGACCAAGGTCGGAGACGTTTCCGCCTTGTCCGGGGATCGCCCGGCGACGCATAATCGTCGTAACGATCAAAACGGCTTGCGGCCGTCGCGTGTCAGGCGCCGCAACGAGTGGAGGGGACCGATGTCTGAGAAAATCTATGACGTGTCCGCGGATTGGGCCAAGCGCGCCTTCGTCGACGACGCCAAGTACCGCGAAATGTATGCCCGCTCGGTGTCGGATCCCGATGGTTTCTGGGCCGAGCAGGCCAAGCGTATCGGCTGGATGAAGCCGTTCCACAAGGTCGAGAACGCCTCCTTCGCCCCCGGCAACATCTCGATCAAATGGTTCGAGGACGGCGTCCTGAACGTTGCCTGGAACTGCATCGACCGCCATCTCGAGAAGCGCGGCGACCAGACCGCGATCATCTGGGAAGGCGACGATCCCTCGCAGTCCAAGCACATCACCTACCGCCAGCTGCACGACGAGGTCTGCCGGATGGCCAACATCCTGCGCACCCGCAACGTCAAGCGGGGCGACCGCGTCACGATCTATTTGCCGATGATCCCGGAAGCCGCCTACGCGATGCTGGCTTGCGCGCGGATCGGCGCGATCCATTCCGTGGTATTCGCCGGCTTCTCGCCCGACAGCCTCGCCCAACGCATCACTGACTGCCAGTCCAAGGTGGTCATCACCGCAGACGAGGGATTGCGCGGCGGCAGGAAGGTGCCGCTGAAGGCCAATGTCGATGCGGCGCTGGAAAAGGCCGGCGACGTCGACTGGGTCATCGTGGTCAAGCGCACCGGCGCTGCCGTCGACATGAAACTGTCGCGCGATCTCTGGTACCACGACGCTGCCAAGGTGGTGACGACGGAATGTCCCTGCGAACACATGCACGCGGAAGATCCGCTGTTCATTCTCTATACGTCGGGCTCTACCGGCCAGCCCAAGGGCGTGCTGCACACCTCAGCCGGCTATCTGGTGTTCGCGGCGATGACGCATCAATACGTGTTCGACTATCACGACGGCGACGTCTACTGGTGCACCGCCGACGTCGGCTGGGTCACCGGCCACAGCTACATCCTCTATGGGCCGCTGGCCAACGGCGCCACCACGCTGATGTTCGAGGGCGTGCCGAATTACCCTGATAATTCCAGGTTCTGGAACGTCGTCGACAAGCACAAGGTCAACATCTTCTACACCGCGCCGACCGCGATCCGCGCGCTGATGCAGGGCGGCGACGAGCCGGTGAAGAAGACCTCGCGCAAATCGCTGCGATTGCTGGGTTCGGTCGGCGAGCCGATCAATCCGGAAGCCTGGGAATGGTATCACCGCGTGGTCGGCGACGAGCGTTGCCCGATCGTCGATACCTGGTGGCAGACCGAAACCGGCGGCATTCTGATCACGCCGCTGCCCGGTGCGACAAAACTCAAGCCCGGTTCGGCGACCCGGCCGTTCTTCGGCGTAGTACCCGAGATCGTCGATGCCGACGGCAAGGTGCTCGACGGCGAAACATCCGGCAATCTGTGCATCGCCAGGTCCTGGCCGGGGATGATGCGCACGGTCTATGGCGACCACGCCCGCTTCGAGCAGACCTATTTCTCGACCTACAAGGGCAAATATTTCACCGGTGACGGCTGCCGCCGCGATGCCGACGGCTATTACTGGATCACCGGCCGCGTCGACGACGTCATCAACGTCTCCGGCCACCGCATGGGCACCGCCGAAGTCGAAAGCTCGCTGGTGGCGCATGAAGCCGTCTCGGAAGCGGCCGTGGTCGGTTATCCCCACGACATCAAGGGTCAGGGCATCTATGCCTATGTCACGCTGATGACCGGCCAGCAGCCGACCGAAGCGCTGCGCAAGGAACTGGTGGCGTGGGTGCGCAAGGATATCGGCCCGATCGCCTCGCCGGACCTCATTCAATTTGCGCCGGGCCTGCCCAAGACGCGCTCGGGCAAGATCATGCGCCGTATCCTGCGCAAGATCGCGGAGGATGAACCGTCCAGCCTCGGCGACACCTCGACCTTGGCCGATCCTGCCGTGGTCGATGATCTCGTGCAGAACCGGCAGAACAAGAAGGGGGCCGCGGTTTAGAGCCCGATCGGTCCCGATCGCATCAGAACCGAGCTTCCCGTTTTCTGTTGGACGCGCTTCCGGCCGCACGGCTTTTTGCCGGGGGAATTGATGTGGGCGCGTGCCGACCGTCTCGGCGCCGCGGCATTACCGTGCCGCGGCGTTCGCGCCCCTCGACGCGGCCTGCGGCGGGCCCGGACAAAATAAAATAACCTGCGGTCTGCGGCTCGGCTGCCGGCGACACCGGTTCCAGTCGCATTGATGATGCTCGCCCGCGCCGATTAGTTGCAGCGCCCGGCGAAGCACAACCCGCGCTGCCGATTGTTTCGCGCAATCTCGCGTTGTAATGTTTCGTCCTCTCCTGCCCCCAACCCAGAGGAGAATTATCATGGCCGACAGCCGAAAAGTTTTTTCAGACAGCGTTACTCCGCTGCCAGCTGCAGAAGGCCCCACCCATCTTGGTCTCATGGTGGCCGCCGCGAAGCCCGAGAATAAAAAAGAGCAGATGAAGGTCGTTTTTTCGCTCGCGATCCCCGCCGATGCACAAGCCAGGCTGCAGCAGATGGTTGCGGAGGGGAAAGTGGCGTCGCCGCAAGACATCGCCAGGAATTTCTCGGCCGACCCTGCCGACGCAAAGGCCCTTGCCTCCTGGTTGAAATCCGAGGGCTTCAAGGTCGACAAGATTTCCGCGGACCGAACCAGCCTTTATGCGCATGGCACGGTCGACCAGATCCAGAAGAGCCTCGACGTCAACATGGTGCGCGTCACCAAGGACGGCATCACCTACACGGCGGCGCAAAACGCCCCCAGCCTGCCGGCGGATGTCGGAAAGAACGTCAGCGCGATCGTCGGGCTGCAGCCGTTCCGGCGCGCGCACAAACAATTCCGCATCTGCACCCCGCAAAGCGGCGTGACCACGCCGCTTCGCCACACCAGACCCGCCGCGGCCAAGACGACCGCCAAGACGACCGCCAAGAAGACCACCAAGACCGGCGGCAAAGCCAAGGCCGCGGCCCCCGCCGCAACCGCCTCCGTTCAGGACGGATATCTCGTGTCGGAAATACTGAAGGCCTATAACGCCGACGGGCTTTCGGTCACCGGCAAGGGCCAGACCATCGCGATCCTGATCGATACGTTTCCGACGCCTGCGGACCTGAAGGCGTTCTGGAAGCTGAACGGACTGAAGACCACCATCAACCAAATCGAGATGATCAACGTCAACGGCGCCAGTATGCCGCCGCAGGAAGGCGAGGAAACCCTCGATGCGCAGTGGACCTCGGGCATCGCGCCGGGGGCCAAGATCAAGATCTATGCCAGCGGCACGCTGTCATTCGCCGATCTCGACAGCGCGCTTGATCGCATCATCACCGACCTCGCCACCGAACCCGGGATGCGCCAGCTCTCGATCAGCCTGGGCTTGGGCGAAACATTCATGGCCCCCGACGAGATCAAGGCTCAATCGCAAAAATTCCTGCGATTGGCGGCGTCCGGGGTCAATGTCTTCGTCGCCAGCGGCGATGCCGGTTCGAATCCCGACGTGACCGGGCACAGTTCGGGCGGGCCCACCCAGGTCGAATACGAAGCTTCCGATATCAACGTGATTGCCGTCGGCGGCACCACCCTCAACCTTGCGCCCGACGGCAGCGTCGACAGCGAGACGGCCTGGGTCGGCAGCGGTGGCGGGCGCAGCGGTCTGTTCAACCGTCAGCCCTGGCAACAGGGCGCGGGCGTGCCGGCCGGCCACGAACGCCTGGTGCCGGACGTCAGCCTCGCCGCCGATCCGAATACCGGAGCCTGCGTGATCCTGCACGGCGTTCGACGGCAGATCGGCGGAACGAGCTGGAGTACGCCGGTGTGGGCCGGATTCTGCGCCTTGATCAACGAAGCGCGGACCAGCGCCGGCAAGCCGGCGCTCACCTTCCTGCCTCCGCAGATCTACAAATTATCGGGCAGCGCCAATTTCCGCGATGTCACCGATGGCAGCAACGGCGCGTTCAATGCCGGCCGCGGATACGACATGGTGACCGGCCTCGGCGTGCCCAATGTAAAACAGCTGGTGGCGACGCTGGGATAGGACAGCGCCCGTCCAGGTTGAATCGATCGCCGTGCGGCGGGAGCCTTGCTCCTGCCGCCGACCTCTTCCAGCTTAGAGAACTCACGCAATCGTCAGGACATCGGGCATCGGCATGCACGTTTACCGACGAGTGTTGTTTTCAAGTCATTTACTTTGATTCGAACATTTCCTTTCCTGCTCCCATCGAAACGAGTCTCGGACCGGTGTGGAAACAACCCGGTTAATACACGCGGTTAATATTGCGCGGGTGAGACGGCAAACCGGCATTTCCTTAGGGTTTGCGTGAAATTTGAAGGCCCCGAGAGGGGCGGTTGGGAAATTGGAGAGACTGATGTCGATGAGGATTGCGGTGGCGCTGATGGCCACCATCGGGGCTGCCGTGTTGATGTCGCAGGCGGCCGAAGCGCGGCCGGAAATGGTCGGCGTGCACGGCGATTACACACCAGGCACGATCGTGGTGAAGACCAATGAGCGCAGGCTTTATCTCATTCTCGATTCAGGCCACGCGATGCGGTACCCGGTCGGCGTCGGCAAGTCCGGCAAGCAGTGGGCCGGCACCACCCAGATCGACGGCAAATACCGCAACCCGGCCTGGTCGCCGCCGCGGGAAGTCAAGCACGACAAGCCCAACATGCCGGACGTGATCCCTGGCGGATCGCCGCGCAACCCGATGGGCGTCGCCGCCATGACGCTCGCCGGTGGCGAATACGCCATCCACGGCACCAACATGCCGGGCTCGGTCGGCGGCTTCGTGTCGTACGGCTGCATCCGCATGCTGAACGACGACATCACCGACCTCTATCAGCGCGTCTCGGTCGGCACGACCGTGACGGTCACGCGCTGATCTGACGAATAAGGATTAGAATGCAAAAGCCGCGCAACAGCGCGGCTTTTTCTTTTAGCGCTACCGGCCAGCGTTCGCGCACCAGCCGCTGCGGCGGCCGCCGGTGTAGCTGCGGGCATGACCGGCAGCCAGCAGCGCGGCTGAAACATTCCCGGTCCTTCTGGTGGCTACATCGGCAACGACGCGGCCCTGATATTTGTCCGGGCCGATATTGAAAATCGTGACCTCGCCCTCGCCGAGCAGGCCGCGCAGGGCATCGCTCGCGGCCTCGGCCATTTGCAATTCCTGTGGACAGGCCGCCTTCAGCTCCGGCGCATCGATGCCGCGCAAGCGGACCCGCGTCGTCAGGTCGAGGCCGGGCCCCACATTCACCCGCGCCTCGAACGTATCGCCATCGATGGTCCTGATCACATCGACGGGGTGGCGGACATCCGGATTGCCGGCGCGCCGCCAGATTATTTCGGGATCCTGCCCGGGTAGGCCATTGGCCGAATGCGGGACCGGCAAATGGACCCAGCGCCGCACCGGCAGCATGGTCCCCGCCGCGACGCCGAGCACGAACACCCAGGGCAGGGCTGCCGAAAACCGGCGCCGCCAGGGCCCCCGGGTCAGGAGCGGCCGATGAGTATTTATTCTCTCGTATGGGGATATATTCCCAGACTAGAACTGAGTCGCGCCGGCGGCAAGGACCAATTCGCATTCAAAAATCAGAGGCGATGCCTTTTCGCTCCCAATCGCCATAGCGGGTCGGTTCCGGGCCGCTTGGACCCTGAAACTCTTGCTGCGCCGGTTTTGCATTTGCCTCGGCGGCCTTGCGCCGCGCCTCGGCTTCGGCGAGCGCACGCTGTGCGGCCGGCGTCAGCGGCTTGCGTTCCGCAGTGGAAGACGAAGAGAGATCGTCGGTCATGGCAAAATTTTCCGGCAGCATGCAGCACAATGTGTATCTGAGGTAGGAGCGCAGAGATCACATCACAATCGTGAAATAGACGGGGTGATTCTTACATTTGGCATATTCGCATGCCAAAGCTGGTTTTCATTTCAATGGCATGCGCCGAAACCCTGCTCAGCACCTTACGAGATATTCCCGCGCCATGCCTCCTTCAAGATTTGCAGTTCCTGCCGAAGTGCCCGGCCTCGCGGCGCGTCGGATCGCCGCCGACATTCTCGATGGCGTGCTGCACAAACACCGTACCCTCGACGATCAGCTCGATGGCACCGGCGCCCATCCCGGCCTGAAGTCGCTGGCCGATCGCGACCGCGCGCTGATGCGGCGTCTGGTGGCGACAATCCTGCGGCGACTCGGCACGCTGGGGCACGTGCTGTCACGGCTGCTCGACCGCGGCATCCCGACCGACGCGCCGCGCGCGCAGAGCGCGCTTCTGATCGGCGCTGCGCAGATTCTCTGGATGGATGTGCCCGATCATGCCGCCGTCGATCTCTCGGTGCGGCTGGTGCAATCGGACCGCAGGGCCGCCAAATATGCCGGTCTCGTCAACGCAGTGCTGCGCCGTTGCGCGCGCGAGGGGCAACCGCTGATCGACGAGGTCAAGGCGCAGACGCTGGATATTCCGCCCTGGCTGTTGGCGCGCTGGATCGCGCATTATGGCGAGGCCACCGCGCGCGAGATGGCGCTCGCGATCGGCCATGAGCCGTCGCTCGACATCACCGTGAAATCCGACCCGTCGCAATGGGCAACCCGCCTGCACGGCGAAACGCTGTCGACAGGAACCGTGCGCACCCTGCTGCAGGGATCGGTGACGATGCTGCCGGGCTTCACCGAGGGGCACTGGTGGGTGCAGGACGCTGCCGCCGCGTTGCCGGCGCGGTTGTTCGGCGACGTCAGCGGCAGGACCATCGTCGACCTCTGCGCCGCGCCCGGCGGCAAAACCGCGCAGCTGGCGCTCGGCGGCGCCCGCGTCGTTGCGGTCGACCGCTCGCCGGCGCGGATGGCGCGGCTGCGCGACAATTTTACGCGGCTTTCGCTGCAGGCCGAGACGGTCGTGACCGATGCGGCCGAGTGGCCGAGCCAGGGCGGTTTCGACGGCATCCTGATCGACGCGCCCTGCACCTCGACCGGCACCATCCGCCGCCATCCCGACGTGGCCTGGCTGCGGCAGGAGACCGACATCGCGGCGCTGACGGCCTTGCAAAAACGACTGCTGCAGAAGGCCGTGACGCTGCTCAAGCCGGGCGGAACGCTGGTCTATTGCACCTGTTCGCTGGAGCCGGAAGAAGGCGAGCAGGCGGTAGCGGCGCTGCTGGCCACCGAGCCTTCGGTGCGCCGCGCGCCGATCGAGGCGGGCGAGGTCGCGGGCCTGACCGACATCATCACGCCGGACGGCGACCTGCGCACCCTGCCCTGCCATTTGCCCCACGCCGACCCACGGCTCGGCGGGCTGGATGGATTTTACGCCGCGCGGCTGGTTAAATCCTGATTTTGCACCGGAATTTTGCGACACCCAGGTGATTCGCGGGGGTTCAAGGTGGTGTCTTGTCGGCGTTTCCGGATTAAAAGGATTCGCCACAAGATCCTCCTCCCCCAAGGTAAGGCGTGTCGGTCGCTCAACGCAGACGCATCTCGACGCTGATCGCAGGCCGCTTTGCGCGGAGCGTACTCGCGCGCGCAAGCGGCAGCACCGTGGCGCTGTCGCGGCTGTGGCCGGGCCGTACCGATCGGCTGATCATCGCGCCGCACGATCTGCGGACCGCGGACGCCACCCGCGCGGCCGAAATCTATGCCGGCCGCTTCGTGTTCGCCGGCAAGATCGTGACCTGCCATGGACGCTCGATCTTCGATCTCGAGCCGCCCTCCGAAGATTGGGAAGTGGCGCTGCTCGGCTTCGGCTGGCTGCGGCATCTGCGCGCCGCCGACACCGCGCTGACCCGCGCCAACGCGCGCTCGCTGGTCGACGACTGGCTTTCGAATCCGGCACGCAGCCGGCCGCTCGAACGCCGCGCCGACGTGCTGGCGCGGCGCGTGATCTCACTGTTGTCGCAGGCCCCATTGGTGCTCGGCGATACCGACGGCAAATTCTACCGGAAATATCTGCGCGGGCTGGCGCGCGAAATCCGCTATCTGCGCTTTGCGATGTTCGATATCGCCGACGGCGTGCCGCGGCTGCAGGTCCTGATTGCGCTGTGCTACGCCTCGCTGTGCCTCGCCAACCAGGCGGGGCATATCCGCACCGCGACACGGAAACTTTCCGACGAGCTGCAGCGGCAGATCCTTCCCGATGGCGGGCACATCTCGCGCAATCCCGGCGCGCTGGTCGAGCTGCTCAGCGACCTGCTGCCGCTGCGTCAGACCTTTGCCGCGCGCAATATCGCGCCGCCGCCGGCGCTCCTCAACGCGATCGACCGCATGATGCCGATGCTGCGCTTCTTCCGTCACGGCGACGGCAGCTTTGCGCTGTTCAACGGCATGAGCAGCGCGCCGTCCGACCTGGTGGCGACCCTGCTCGCCTATGACGACACCCATGGCGTGCCGATGGCGCACATGCCGCATACCGGCTTTCAGCGCCTCGATGCCGGCGCGATGACGGTGATCATGGACACCGGCCCGCCGCCGCCGCCGAATGTCAGCCAGGACGCCCATGCCGGCACACTGTCGTTCGAACTATCCTCCGGAACGAGCCGGATCGTCATCAATTGCGGGATGCCGTCGACCGGCCGCGACAATTGGCGCACGTTTGCGCGCAGCACGGCGGCGCATTCGACCCTGACCTATCACGAGACGTCGTCCTGCCGGTTCGTCGAACAGTCGGCGATGAAGCGGCTGCTGCAGGGCTCGCCGATCGTCAGCGGTCCCGCCACCGTGGAAAGCTATCGCGAGGTGGTGGCGAACGGTGATCTCCTGACCACGTCGCACGACGGCTACCTGCCGCGATTCGGCGTCGTGCATCGCCGGGTGCTGATGGCCGCCCATGACGGCACGCGGCTCGACGGCGAGGACACCCTGTCGCCGGCGCCGGGCGGGCGAATCAAGGGCAACGAGACCGACTTCGCGGTGCGGTTTCACCTGCATCCGTCGGTGAAGGCGAGCCGGCTCAGCGACGCGCGCGGCGTGATGCTGGTGCTGCCCAACCGCGACGTCTGGACCTTCGAGGCGCTCGAGGACAAGGTCGATCTGGAAGACAGCGTATTCCTGGCCGGCAATGACGGCCCCCGCCGCACCGCCCAGATCGTGATCCGGCAGGATTCGCGTTCTGCCTCCTCGGTCCGCTGGAGCTTTGTGCGCTCGAGCACATCGGCGGCCGCCACGACAGCAAAGCGCAACGCAAGGCGGGAGCCGGAACTGCCGTTGTAAGGACAATCGAAGATGGCGCAACGTGTCGCGTCGATCTCGAGCAATATCAGCAAGGCGGTATCGCTTTGCGTTGAACGCTCATCTCAGAACCGTCATCCTGAGGTGCGAGCGCCGCGAGGCTCGAAGGATGAGCGCCCAGGGGGGCAGGAAGATTTCCACACATTGCCTTTTCCTGGCCTTTTCCTGGCCTTTTCCGGTTTCTTGCCGGTTTCTTGGCCGCCAAAACCATGCTACCCGGCTGGCTTACCAGCCAGGAACATCCTTTCATGACAGACCATCCACGCCGCGTGACCCGGGCTCTATTGTCCGTTTCCGACAAGACCGGGCTGATTGAATTTGCAAAGGCGCTGGCGGGCCATGGGGTCGAGCTGGTCTCCACCGGTGGCACCGCGAAGGCGATCGCCGCGGCCGGGCTGAAGGTCAGGGATGTTTCCGAGTTGACCGGTTTTCCCGAAATGATGGATGGCCGGGTCAAGACCCTGCATCCCAAGGTGCATGGCGGCCTGCTCGCGATCCGCGGCAACAAGGAACATGCCGACGCGATGAAGGCGCACGGCATCGCGCCGATCGACCTGCTGGTGGTCAACCTCTACCCATTCGAGGCGACGGTCGACAAGGGCGCCGGTTACGAGGACTGCATCGAGAATATCGATATCGGCGGACCGGCGATGATCCGGGCCGCCGCGAAGAATCACGACGACGTCGCGGTCGTGGTCGAGGCCAGCGACTATCGGGCGGTGCTCGACGAACTCGCCGCCAACAAGGGCGCCACCTCGCTGGGGCTGCGCCGCCGCCTGGCCGCCAAGGCCTATGCCCGCACCGCCGCCTATGACGCCGCGATCTCGAACTGGTTTGCGCGCGAGCTCAAAAACGATGCGCCGGATTTCCGCGCCTTCGGCGGCCGGCTGATCCAGTCGCTGCGCTACGGCGAGAACCCGCACCAGACCGCGGCATTCTATGCGACACCGGACAAGCGGCCGGGCGTCGCCACCGCGCGGCAGTTGCAGGGCCGCGAACTCTCCTACAACAACATCAACGACACCGATGCGGCCTATGAATGCATCGGCGAGTTCGACGCCAAGCGCACCGCCGCCTGCGTCATCGTCAAGCACGCCAATCCCTGCGGCGTCGCCGAGGGCAGCGACTTGCTATCGGCCTATCGCAAGGCGCTGGCCTGCGATTCGACCTCGGCCTATGGCGGCATCGTGGCGCTGAACCGCACACTCGATGCCGATGCCGCGCGCGCCATCACCGAAATCTTCACCGAGGTGATCATCGCACCCGATGCGACGGAAGAAGCCATCGCCATCGTCGCCGGCCGGCGTAATCTGCGGCTGCTGCTGGCCGGCGGATTGCCCGACCCGCGCACGGTGGGCCTGACCGCAAAAACCGTCGCCGGCGGCATGCTGGTGCAAAGCCGCGACAACGCCGTGGTCGACGACATGACCCTGAAGGTCGCGACCAAACGCGCGCCGTCGGACGCCGAACTGCGCGACCTCAAATTCGCCTTCCGCGTCGCCAAGCACGTCAAGTCGAACACGATTATTTATGCCAAGGATCTCGCCACGGTCGGCATCGGCGCGGGCCAGATGAGCCGGGTCGACTCCGCCCGCATCGCCGCGCGCAAGGCGCAGGATGCTGCGGCCGACCTAAAGCTCGCCGAGCCCCTGACCAAGGGTTCGGTCGTCGCCTCCGACGCCTTCTTCCCCTTCGCCGACGGCATGCTGGCCTGCATCGAAGCCGGCGCCACCGCGGTGATCCAGCCCGGCGGCTCCGTGCGCGACGATGAAGTGATCAAGGCTGCTGACGACCACGGCATCGCCATGGTGTTTACGGGCGTCCGGCATTTCAGGCATTGATGTGGATTCGTCATTGCCGGGCATAGCCGTCCGAAGGACGGCGTCGCTTCCGCTCGCCTATGCCCGGCAATCCATCTCCTTCGAAAAATGTTCTTGCGAAGGGTTGATGGATGCCCGGGTCAAGCCAGGTCAAGCCCGGGCATGACAAGGGTGGTTACTCCCTCACCCTCGCCAGCAGCGCCAGTCCCGCGACGAAAAACACCACCAGCACCGCCATGCCCGCTTTCTGGCTCGCGGTGACCTCCGTGATCAGGCCGATCAGGAGCGGGCCGATGAACGAGGTGACCTTTCCGGTCAGCGCGAACAGCCCGAAATATTGCGCGATGCGATCTTTTGGCGCGAGACGAATGAGCAGCGTGCGCGACGCGGCCTGCAGCGGACTACCGGCGGCGCCGATCAGGCATCCGAGCACGAGATAGGCGCGCTCAGCGGCACCGGAAAACAGCGCGCTCCCCGGCTGCGGCGCCGCGACCTTCACGAACAGGATCGAATCCTTGTCGACCAACAGAATGGCGGCGATCGACAGCAACAGGATCAGCATGCTGCCGGCGATGACCCGCTTCGGCCCGAGCCTGTCGTCGAGCTTGCCGCCGAGCCAGGCGCCCAAGGTGCCAGCGATGGCGAGGATGATTCCGAACGTGCCGATCTGGATCGTGTGCCAGCCGAAGGTGCCCGCAGCGTAGATGCCGCCGAACGCGAACAGCGACACCAGCCCGTCGGTATAGATCATGTTGGCGAGCAGAAAGATCGCCATCGATTTTCGCCGCGGCATTTCGCCGAGCGTTTGCTTCAGTTCGATCAATCCTTCGCGGAGCGCCTCGCGCGCCGGAAGTTTTGCGGGATAGTCCGGCGTCAGCAAAAACATCGGCAGCACGAAGATGACGAACCAGATCCCGGTCAGAGGACCCGTGATGCGGTCGCCCTGATGCGTGACGGGGTCGAGGCCGAACAGCGGCGCAAATCCAAACAATGTTCGCCCGGTTTCCGGGCTGGCGGCGAGGAAGCCGAGCACCAGGATCAGGCTGATAATGCCGCCGACATAGCCGGTGGCCCAGCCGGTGCCGGACAGCCGGCCGATCTGGTTCGGCGGCACCAGCGTCGGCATCATCGCGTTGTTGAACACAGTGGCGAATTCGGCGCCGACGCTGGCGATCGAATAGGCCAGCAGCAGCGCCGGAATGATGCCGGGATCGCCGGGCTTTCCGATCCACATCAGGCAGGAGCCGATCACCAGCAGCGCGCCGAATCCCGCGATCCACGGTTTGCGGCGACCGCTCGCATCGGCAATCGCACCCAGCACCGGCGACAGCAGCGCAATCGCGAGACCCGCGGCCGCGGTGGCAAATCCCCACAACGCCTGACCGCTCGCCGGGTCCGGCGCCACAAAGCTGGTGAAATAAGGCGCGAATATAAAGGTCGTGATCAGCGTGAAATAAGGCTGCGCGGCCCAATCGAAGAAGATCCAGCTGATGACGGCGGCGCGGCGCGGATATTGTTGCGGAATATCCGCATGAATTGCCTCCGAAGCCATCACCGCCATACCAGAATTATCCTCATTGAGGTCACGAGAAGGCGTTTTGCCTGTCGCGATGGAACCCATATAGCATCCGTCGACGGCATTTGCCGTCGTTGCGTAGCGCCACTCCGGCTTCAACTGCGGCGGATTTTTGATGAACTTTCTTGCGGCCCGATGGCGTAAAATAATCCTGGTTACAGCATTGGTGTTCGCGAGCTGGCCGATTGCCGTCGCGCAGGAACACCGCCGCGATTTCTACGCGCCCGCGCCGCTCGAATCCATTCATGCCGTTCCCGCCGAGTTCGGCATGGTGGTGGCGCAGGAGAAACTCGGCGCGCAGATCGGCGCCGATATTCTGCGGCAGGGCGGCAATGCCGTCGATGCCGCGGTCGCCACCGGCTTTGCAATGGCGGTGAGCTACCCGCGCGCCGGAAATATCGGCGGTGGCGGTTTCATGGTGATCCACTCGGCCGAGCGCAACGAGGATGTCGCGATCGATTACCGCGAGACCGCAGCGGCCGCGACCACGCCGGATATTTTCCTGGGCGCCGACGGCAAACCCGACACCGACAAGTCGCGCAATTCCGCGCTCGGCATCGGCGTGCCCGGCACGGTTGCTGGACTGGCGCTGGCGCTGGAAAAATACGGCTCCGGCCATTTCACGCTGGCCCAGATCGTCAAGCCCGCGATCGATCTCGCGCGCGACGGCTTTGTGGTCGCCGATGACACCGCCGACACCTTGCCGGACCTGTATCGCCGCACGGCGCGCTGGCCGAACTCGGCCAAGACCTTTTCCCATGTCGACGGCACTCCGCTGCACGATGGCGACAGGCTGATCCAGAGCGATCTTGCGGCGACGCTTTCCGCGATTGCCGAGCAGGGCCCGCGCGGGTTTTACGAAGGGCCGGTCGCCGAGAAACTCGTGAAGTCGGTCAAAGACGCCGGCGGCATCATGACGCTCGACGATCTCAAATCCTACCAGGCCGTGATCCGGGCGCCGGTGCGCGGCAGCTATCGCGGCTATGGCATCGTGTCGATGCCGCTGCCGTCGTCCGGCGGCACTGTGCTGCTGGAATCGCTCAATATCCTGGAAGGGTTTCCAATTGCTGATATCAAGCAGGGCTCCGCGCCTTCGCTGCATCTGATGATCGAGGCGATGAAGCGCGCCTATGCCGACCGCGCGCGCTATCTCGGCGATCCCGCCTTCATCAACGCGCCGACCGACATCCTGCTTGCCAAGGATTACGCGGCCAAACAGCGCGCCAGCATCGATCCCGCGCGCGCGACGCCATGGACCGACAAGATTGCCGCCGCGCCGCCGCACGAGGGCAGCAACACCACGCATTATTCCGTCGTCGACTCCAGAGGCAACGCGGTCAGCAATACCTACACCTTGAACTTCCCCTATGGCGTCGGCCTTGTCGCCGACGGCACCGGCGTGCTGCTCAACAATGAGCTCGACGATTTCACTGCAGCGCCCGGCGCCTCCAACGCCTTCGGCCTGGTCGGGTTCGAGGCCAATCTGCCCGGACCCGGGAAGCGGCCGCTGTCCTCGATGTCGCCGACCATCGTGCTGAAGGACGGCAAGCCGGTGCTGGTGACGGGCACGCCGGGCGGCAGCCGCATCATCTCGGCGGTGCTGCAGATCGTCGTCGATGTGCTGGATTACAAGATGGATGTCGCCGCGGCGGTAGCGGCGCCTCGCGTGCACCATCAATGGATGCCGGATGTCGTCCGGGTCGAACATGGGTTCCCCGCGGACGTACTGGATGAGTTGAAGGCAGAAGGCCATCAGGTGATCGAACCGCTGGGCCAGACCTCGGCGAATTCGATCGCGGTGACGCCGAACGGATTGCTCGGCGCGCCCGATCCCCGGACCCGCGGGTCGGAGGCCGCGGGACAATAGACCCGTCGGGGGGATCGGCGTAGATATGCGCTGCCCCGCTCAAACCGGCGGCGGGGGTGAGAGCAAAGCCGGCTAAAAGTTCTCCGGGGGAAACATCATGACCACAGCCGAACCGTCGGGCGCGATCGAAGTCGCCCCGATCGAAGACACCAGCCTTCTCGCGTTCTACCGCGACATGAACCTGCCCGAGCGGCGGACGTTCTGGGCCTGCGCCTCGGGCTGGGCGCTCGACGGCATGGATTTCATGATCTATCCGCTGGTGATCGGCACCATCATCGCACTGTGGAAGGTCGATCCCGGCACCGCGGGACTCGCCGGCACGGTGACGCTGCTGGCTTCCGCCGTCGGCGGCTGGCTCGGCGGCTATCTCGCCGACCGCATCGGGCGGGTGAAGACGCTGCAGCTCACGATCCTGTGGTTCTCGTTCTTCTCGCTGGTCTGCGCGGTGGTGCAGAATTTCGATCAGCTGCTGATCGCGCGGGCGCTGCTGGGCTTGGGCTTCGGCGGTGAATGGGCCGCGGGTGCGGTGCTGATGGGCGAAGCGATCCGTCCGCAATACCGCGGACGTGCGGTGGGCTCGGTGCAATCGGGCTGGGCGGTCGGCTGGGGCCTTGCGGTGCTGGCGCAGGCGGTCCTGTTCTCCTATCTGCCGGCCGAGAGTGCGTGGCGCTGGATGTTCGTGATCGGCGCGCTGCCGGCGCTGCTGGTGTTTTATCTCCGGCGTTATGTCACCGAGCCCGAAATCGCCGCTGCAACCCGCGTCAAGCAGGCCGCAGAGGGCGACCGTCCCGCGATCTGGGAGATTTTCCACGGCCCGATCCTGAAGACCACGATTCTGGCGTCGCTGATGGCGACCGGCTGCCAGGGCGGCTATTACGCCGTCACCTTCTGGGTGCCGCGGTTTCTCACCACCGAGCGCAAACTCTCGATCGTGAGTTCCACCGGCTATCTCTCTGCGCTGATCATCGGTTCGTTCCTCGGCTACCTGGTCGGCGCTTGGCTCGCCGACCGCATCGGCCGGCGCAATCTGTTCCTGACGTTTTCGCTCGGCGCCATCGCGGTCGTGCTGCTCTATACCCAGCTGCCGCTGAGCAACGAGTTGCTGTGGGTGCTGGGCTTCCCGCTCGGCTTCTTCGCGTCAGGCTATTTCTCCGGCGTCGGCGCCTTCCTCACCGAACTCTATCCGACGAGGCTGCGCGGCTCGGGCCAGGGCTTTTGCTACAATTTCGGCCGTGGCATCGGCGCGCTGTTTCCGTTCCTGGTCGGCTGGCTCTCGACCTCGACGACGCTGGCCAACGCGATCGCGATCTTTGCCGTCGCGGCCTACAGCGTGTTCTTCCTCGCCGCCTTCGCGTTGCCGGAAACCCGTGGGCGAGTGCTGCACGCGGATGCGTGAGGCGATCTCCGTCGGCTCCCTCTCCCCTTTTGGGAGAGGGAGCCGACGGTCCCTGCGTTACTGACTGGAGGCTCCCATGACATCCCTCAAGGGCAAGACGCTGTTCATCTCCGGCGCCAGCCGTGGCATCGGGCTCGCGATCGCACTGCGCGCCGCACGCGACGGCGCCAATGTCGCGATTGCCGCCAAGACCGCGGAGCCGCATCCGAAACTCAAGGGCACCATCTACACCGCCGCCGACGAGGTCCGCGCCGCCGGCGGCAAGGCGCTGCCGGTGCTGTGCGACATACGCGACGAAGCGCAGGTCATGGCGGCGATCGACCAGACCGTGGCCGAATTTGGCGGCATCGATATCTGCGTCAACAATGCCAGCGCCATCAGCCTGACCAATTCGCAAGCGACCGACATGAAGCGGTTCGACCTGATGATGGGCATCAACACCCGCGGCACCTTCATGGTGTCGAAATATTGCATCCCGCATCTGAAGAAAGCCGAAAACCCGCACATCCTGATGCTGTCGCCGCCGCTCGACATGAAGGCGAAATGGTTCGAGCACTCCACCGCCTACACCATGGCGAAGTTCGGCATGAGCATGTGCGTGCTGGGCTTGTCGGGCGAACTGAAATCCGCCGGCATCGCCGTCAACGCGTTGTGGCCGCGCACCACGATCGCCACCGCCGCGGTCGGCAATCTCCTGGGCGGCGACGCCATGATGCGCGCCAGCCGCACGCCGCAGATCATGGGCGACGCGGCTTACGCGATCTTCACAAAGCCGTCGCGCGAATTCACCGGACATTTCTGTATCGACGACAAGCTGCTCTACGCCAGCGGCGTGCGCGACTTCGAGCCCTACCGGGTCGATCGCTCGGTGCCGCTGATGTCGGATTTCTTCGTGCCCGACGACGATGTGCCGCCGCCTGGCGTCACCGTGCAGGCGCTGCCCTCGGTTGGCGGCGCGCAGAAGGCGGGGTAAAGCGTTTTCGAGCGAAAGCCAGCCCCGGACTTGATCCGGGGTGGATACCGGTTCGCACAGCAATCAAGTTTACGCAGATTGCGTAGACTTATCCGCGATAGAAAACGCGTCAAAAAATAAACGCCTTAGATCACGCCGCCGTTGAGCGCCGTTCGCCAATGGAGCGCGCGTTCCTTCAGCAGCGTATCGCGCACGTAAGGTAGTTCCTCGTCTTCCAGCAGTTCGAGCGGTTCGAACGTGAAGCTATCGATGCCATGCGCGGCCCACGCGGACTGCAAATCGCGGTTGGTATGGCTGCCCATCCGCAGCGAAAACCAGATGCGGTTTTGGATGGTGTCGAGGTTGAGGGTTTGACCGACCCAGGCCTGGCCCGATGCGGCACAGCGAACCGCAAAAATGCCGGCGGCATTCTCGCGCTTCTTGTAGGCGGCGATCGCCGCCTTCTTGTCTTCGCTTTTCATTCGCCACTCCCGGCGCCCATTGCGCGGCCGGAAGCGAGATAGCGGAGACCTGGTCGCCCGTCAATTGTACCCGGGTAATATTATATGCACCGGCGGTCACCGCCCGATCGTGTACGGCCCGCCCTTTTCCAGCGCGCGAATATAGGCCGGGCGGGCCTGGATACGGTCAACGAACGCCATCGCCTTGGGATGACCGACCTCCAGCCCGCCACGCGCAGCGGCAGCCTCCAGCGGAAAACTCATCTGGATGTCGGCGCCGGAGAATTCGGCGCCGGCGAACCATTCGCTCTTGCCGAGTTCGCTTTCCCAGAACGCCATGTGCTGCTTCAGCTGCGGATTGACCAACGTGGTCAGCGCCTGGTTGGAGACCTTTCGCACCAGCGGCCGCAGCAGCGCCGGCGCGCGCTTCGGCATCAGCGTGAACAGCAGTTTCAACAGCAGCGGCGGCATCGCCGAGCCTTCCGCATAATGCAGCCAATAGGTGTAGCGCAGCCGCTCCGGCGTATTCGGCGGCGGGATCAGACGGCCATTGCCATAGGTGCCGATGATGTATTCGGCGATCGCACCGGATTCGGCGATGGTGTTGCCGTTGTCGGTGATGACGGGTGATTTGCCGAGCGGATGAATGTCGCGCAGCTCTTTCGGCGCGCGCATGTCGAGCTGACGCTGGTAGCGGACGATGTCGTAGGGAACGCCGAGTTCTTCGAGCAGCCACAGCACGCGCTGCGAACGCGAATTGTTGAGATGATGAACGGTCAGCATGGATGGTCCCCCGAATATTAGCGCGTCGAATATTAGCGCGTCGCGCCCGGGCTTGGTGCCAGCCGGGGGCAGGAAAGTCGAGATGCCCGGCAGCCGACCAATATATTTACCCGGGTGATATTGACATTTCAATTTATCCGGGTAAATTTAGAACTTGAGGAAATTCAGGTTCGCCCGATGCAGACAACCCGCCCCCAGTTCACCGCCTTCACGGGCCAGCAACGCCTGGTCACAGGTCCGCTCGCCGATGTCGCGCTTGCGGTCATGAAGGCGTCCAGAAAGGCGGCTTCGGCGCCGATCGTGATCTTTGACGATGCGACCGGCCGGCCGATCGATCTGGACCTCCGCGGCACCGAACGCGACATCATCGCGCGCCTGCCGCAATCCGATTCGAATCCGCAAGCCGCCGACGATCAGGCGGCGGCACCGGAGCCGCGCGGGCGCGGGCGGCCCAAACTCGGCGTCGTCGCCCGCGAAGTGACGCTGTTGCCGCGGCATTGGCAATGGCTCGCCGCACAGCCCGGCGGGGCGTCGGTGGCATTGCGGAAACTCGTCGACGAAGCGCGGCGTGCGAGCGGCGAAAAGGACCGAGAACGCGCGGCGCGCGATGCGGCCTATAACTTCATGTCGGCAATGGCGGGCAACCTGCCCGGCTTCGAAGAAGGAGCGCGCGCGCTGTTTGCGGGTGACCGTCCGCGCTTCGAGCGGCAGCTCGCAAGCTGGCCCGAAGACGTTCGCGCCTACGCGATCGGAACCGCATTTGGCTTCACCGATGCGCGACACCCGGACTGAACGGCACGACATGCCCAAGCTCCGCGCGAACCAGATTGCCATCGAGTTTGACAGCTTCGGTCCCGAGGATGCGGAACCGATCCTTCTGATCTCGGGCCTCGGCACCCAGATGATCCGCTGGTCGGCTCCGTTTTGCACAGCGCTGGTGTCGCATGGCTACCGCGTGATCCGCTTTGACAATCGCGACGCCGGTCTTTCGACGCATCTCGACGCGGCGCCGATTCCCGATCTTGCCTCCGTGGCGCGGGTCCTCGCGCGCGGCGGGACGCCAAACGTTCCCTACACGCTGTTTGACATGGCCAATGATGCGATCGGGCTCCTTGACGGCCTGTCGATCGAGCGGGCGCATATCGTCGGCCGCTCGATGGGCGGCATGATCGCGCAGCTGGTGGCCTGCGAATATCCGCACCGCACGCGATCCCTGACATCGATCATGTCCGGCAGCGGCAATCCCGCGAGTCCACCGCCGGCGCCGCAAGTGATGGCGCTGCTCACCCGCCAACCTCCACACCCCCATGAGGACGAGGCGGGTTTCCTCGCCCATCGCATGGCATTTGCCCGATTGATCAGCGGCCGTGGCTTTCCGTTCAACGAAGCTGTCCAGCGTAGCCAAACGCTTGCCGAAGTTCGGCGAGACTATGATCCGGCGGGGTTCAGCCGGCAGATCGCAGCCATCGCGGCCACCGGCGATATCCGCAAACGCCTGGCAAAAATCAGCGTGCCAACGCTGGTCGTGCACGGATCGGATGACCCGCTGATCTCGCCCGACGCAGGCAAGGACACCGCTGCTGATATCAGGGTTTCGGAGTTGCTGGTGCTCCATGGCATGGGTCACGAGATTCCGCCGCCATTGTACGACACAATTGCCGCCGCCATCGTCGGCAATGCCCGCCGTGCGGGACGAACCGGAAAATGACGCCCGCGCCAATGACGCCCGCGCCAGTTGATCACCGCGATGTAACCCACTAGGCTCATTTGAAATGATAGCAATCATATAAGAAGTCCGAGGGAACCCAGGGAGGCCGCCTTGCCCACCAATCCGCAATTCCTGTTCGATTTCGGCAGCCCCAACGCCTTCCTCAGCCATGAGGCGATCCCCGCGATCGAAAAGCGCACGGGCGCGAAATTCGAATATGTCCCGATCCTGCTCGGCGGCATTTTCAAGGCCACCAACAACAAATCGCCGGCCGAGACACTGGCCGGCGTCAAGAACAAACCCGAATTTCAAATGCTGGAGACCGAGCGCTTCGTCAAGCGCTTCAACGTCAAACCCTACGTCTGGAATCCGTTCTTCCCGATCAACACGCTGAACCTGATGCGCGCCGCGGTCGCGGCGCAATTCGAAGGCGTATTCGCTGAATATGTCGACGCGGCGTTTCATCATATGTGGATCGAGCCGAAGAAGATGGACGATCCGGAAGTGGCGGCCAAGGCGCTGGCGTCGTCCGGGCTCGATGCGGCAAGGCTGCTGGCCCGCTCGCAGGATGCCGACGTCAAGGCAAAGCTGATCGAGAACACGCAAGGCGCGGTCGAACGCGGCGCCTTCGGTTCGCCGACGTTCTTTGTCGGCAATGAAATGTTCTTCGGCAAGGAGCAATTGCGCGAAGTCGAGGAATTGGTTTCGGGGAAGTAGTTTGTCTCGCCGCCGTCATTGCGAGCGAAGCGAAGCAATCCATCAGGCCGCAAAGTAAGTGTGGATTGCTTCGTCGCGAACGCTCCTCGCAATGACGGGATAAGGAGCACACCAAATGCAAAAGCGAAGCGCTACCTGCGCCGTGATCGGCGCCGGCGATTACATCGGCGGCGAGATCGCCAAGAAATTCGCCGCCGAAGGGTTTACGGTGTTCGCCGGCCGGCGCGACGGCGCCAAGCTCGAGCCGCTGGTCGGGGAGATCGAGGCCGCCGGCGGATCGATCGTGGCGCGCACGCTCGATGCCCGGAAGGAAGACGAGGTCACGGCCTTTCCTCAACGACGCCGACAAGCACGCGCCGCTGGAAGTCTGCATCTTCAATGTCGGCGCCAACGTCAATTTCCCGATCCTGGAAACCACCGACCGGGTGTTCCGAAAGGTGTGGGAAATGGCCTGCTGGGGCGGCTTCCTGGCCGGCCGCGAAGCGGCGCGGCTGATGCTGCCGCGCGGCCAGGGCAATATCTTCTTCACCGGCGCCACCGCTTCGTTGCGCGGCGGCAGCGGCTATGCGGCGTTTGCCAGCGCGAAATTCGGGCTTCGCGCCGTCGCGCAATCGATGGCGCGCGAGCTCGGGCCGAAGAACATCCATGTCGCGCATCTGATCATCGATTCCGGCGTCGACACCGCCTGGGTGCGCGAGCGCCGCGAACAGCTCTGGGGCAAGGAAGCGCTCGACAATCCGGATCTGCTGATGCCGCCGGCTTCCGTCGCCGCCTCCTACTGGCAATTGTACCAGCAGCCGCGCAGCGCCTGGACCTTTGAGCTCGAGATCCGGCCATTCGGCGAGAAGTGGTGAGGTAACACTTCTCCGTTATTCGTCATGGCCGGGCAAAAGCGCGAAGCGCGTCTTTATGATAGACAACCCGGCCATCCACGTTCTTTTCTGCTGCAACACTGTTAAGACGTGGATGCCCGGGTCAAGCCCGGGCATGACGAGAGTGTAAAGGTCCGGACCAAACGGGACCGAATAAACAGGAGAGTTGATCAATGCGCGTTCTCGTGGTCGGCGCCGGCGCTATCGGCGGATATTTTGGCGGCAGGTTGCTTGAGGCCGGGCGCGACGTGACGTTTCTGGTCCGCCCGAGGCGCGCCGCCGAACTCGCCGGTGCGGGCCTCGTGATCAGGAGCCCTAACGGCGACGTGACGCTGAAGAATCCGCCGACGGTGCAGGCCGACAAGCTCGCCGAAAAGTTCGATGTTGTGCTGCTGAGCTGCAAGGCCTTCGATCTCGACGATGCGATCAAATCCTTTGCGCCCGCCGTCGGACAGCAAACCGCGATCATTCCGCTGCTCAACGGCATGCTGCACCTCAACGTGCTCGACGGTAAATTCGGCAAGGAGCGCGTGCTCGGCGGTCTCTGCGCAATTGCCGCAACGCTCAACGAGGCGCGCGAGGTGGTTCAGCTGGCGCCGCTGCAGTCGCTCAATTTCGGCGAACGCGACGGCGGCATGTCGGAGCGGGTTCGCGCCATCGCGGAGGTTTTTTCCAGCGTTGCGGGTGCTGCGGCGAGCGAACACGTCATGCAGGACATGTGGGAGAAATGGGTGTTCCTCGCCTCGCTGGCAGCTTCAACCTGCCTGATGCGCACCTCGGTCGGCAATATTTTGGCGGCGACCGGCGGCAAGGATTTTCTGCTCGGCATGCTCGACGAGTGCAGCGCGATCTCCGGCGCCGAAGGTTTTGCGCCGGGCGGACCGTTCTTCCAGCGCACCCGCGGCCTGCTGACAGCGGAAGGCTCGCCGATGACCGCGTCGATGTTCCGCGACGTCAAGGCGGGGCTGCCGGTCGAGGCCGATCACGTGATCGGCGATCTCGTGGCCCGCGCCGACGCCGCCAAAATCCCGGTACCGAAACTGCGCATCGCCTACACCCATCTCAAGGCGTATGAGAAGCAGCGGGGGTGAGTTTCCGGCCCCGCGGTGCTTTCGTCATGGCCGGGCATAGCCGTCTGAAGGACGGCGTCGCTTCCGCTCGCCTATGCCCGGCCATCCACGCCTTAAGACAGCTCAAACAAGATAGACGTGGATGCCCGGCACAAGGCCGGGCAGGACGGCTGTGTTTGATCGCCTTACTACAAATGCGCCAGATAATGCGCGAGCGCTTCGATCTCTTCTTCGCTCAGGGGATAGGCGACATCGGCCATCGCGGCTTGGCCGCCGCCGGATCGCACGCCTGATTTGTAATCGTGCAGCGCCTTGAGCAGATAGTCCTCGCGCTGGCCGGCGATGCGCGCGACCGCCTTGGTCCCGGCATAGCTATCGGTGTGGCATGAAGCGCAGCGTCGCCCGGCGGCGGCCTGCTTGCCCTTTTCGGATAGATCCGGATTGTCGTCCTTCGGGCCTTTCGGCGGCGTCAGCGATGCAAAATAGGCGCCGAGATTTCTGATATCCTCGTTGTTGATCTGCTCGACGACCGGCTGCATCTGCTCGTTCTTGCGGCTGCCGGCGCGGAAATACACCAATTGCCACTGGATGAACTGATCCTGCTGGCCGGCCAGCGAGGGAATGTTTTCGGTTTGCGAAATGCCGTTGTCGCCGTGACAGCCGGCGCACAGCTCGGCCTTTTCCTTGCCGGCGGCGGAATCGGCGGCGTGCGCCAACGAACCGCTGGTGATTGCTCCCAGCAAGGCCCCAACTAAAGCTATCCGCATTTCCATTCCACCGCGTTCGTCATTCCGGGATGCGCCATTTTGGCGCAGGCCCGGAATCCATACTCACGATCGTGGTTATGGATTCCGAGCTCGCTCGTTTTACTCGCGCCCGGAATGACGACATTTGTTTGTCAAGCGCGACGCAAACTGCACCGTTAAAAACGCGAAACTGCGGTCACTCGTTCCCGAGCAACCGCAGCCTCTGATTTTTAGCCCTTATTTTTTGTAGCTGATGCGGTAGATCGCACCGGCCCAATCGTCGGCAACGAGGATCGAGCCATCCTTGTCGAGGATGATGTCGGCGGGGCGGCCGAGATAGCCCTGGTCGCCTTCGAGCCAGCCGGAAGCAAACACTTCCTGCTTGGGATTCTTGCCGTCAGGACCGACGTTGACGCGCACGATCCGCGCGCCCTGGTACTTATGCCGGTTCCAGGAGCCGTGTTCGGCGATCAGGATCGCGTTCTTGTACTCGGGCGGGAACTGATTGCCGGTATAGAACTTCATGCCGAGCGGAGCGACATGGGCGCCGAGATTGAGCACGGGCGGCGTGAACTCCGAGCACTTGTGGCCCATCGCGAACTTGGTGTCTTCCAGATTGCCCTGATGGCAATAGGGATAGCCGAAATGCTCGCCGATCTTCGAGATCATGTTCAGCTTGTCGCTAGGCAGATCGTCGCTGATCCAGTCGCGGGCGTTCTCGGTGAACCAGTATTTGCCGGAGCGCGGATCGACGTCGCCGCCGACGCTGTTGCGGACGCCGAGCGCATAGATTTCGGCGTTGCCGGTCTTGGGATCGACGCGGCGGATCTGCGACACGCTGGTCGGGGGAATGCCGATGTTGAAGGGAGGTCCGAACGGGATATAGAACCGGCCTTCACTGTCCGCGGCCAAATATTTCCAGCCATGCGCGGCGTAGGACGGCATGTCGTCATAGACCACCTTGCCGTCGCCGAGCTTGTCGAGATTGGCTTCGGCGTTGTCGTACCGGATCAGCTTGTCGACCGCGATGACGTAGAGCGCGCCGTCGCGAAAGGCGAGGCCGGTCGGCATGTTGAGGCCCTTGAGGATGGTCTTGACCTCTTTCTTGCCGCCATTGTCCTTGATCGCATAGACGTTGCCGAGGCCGAAGGAGCCGACGAACAGCGTGCCCTTGTCGCCCCAGGCCATCTGCCGCGCCGCCAGCACGTTGGAGGCATAGACCTCGATCTTGAAGCCCGGCGGCAGCTTGATCTTCTTCATCAGCGTCGCGAGTTCGGCGTCGGAAGATCCGGTCGGCGGACCGGACGGCGGCGCAAGTCCCTTCTGGGCCTCGGTCTCATCGCCGAGGAACCAGTCGTCCGGCGGATGGGTCCAGAATTCCTTGGTGCCGGACTCGTATTTTTTCAGCGGTTTTTGCTGTGCGTTGGCCTGGCCGGCCCCCGCGACAAGCGCGATCGCCGCGAGCGCAAGAATAGATCGATTGAATGCCGATTTCATCGCGTCACTCTCCCTGTGCAGCCTGATAGCTGCGTCTGTTATTAATTGAACGCCCTGAAAGACGATTGGTGGTCTGGGTGAAGTGGTTCAGACCGTAAAATGGTAGCACATCCCAAGCGGGAGAGAAGCGCGCCTTGCGCGGCCCTGTCAGGTCAAAACAAATTGAGGAAAAATTTCTTTGCGGGGGGTCTGCTTTGAGACGATTTTGCGATGGCCGATTTGCGACGGCTGCGCTGCACCGCAATATTCGCTGGGAGCGAACGCCTGTTATGATCGCACGCTGCTTGCGCATTGGACGGGCTGCCACACAGGAGCTGACTGTTGCGCGTTTTCGTTCTCGGTGGGACCGGCTCGATCGGCTCGGCGGTGGTGCGCCAACTCGTCGCGCGCAGGCATGAGGTTTTGGGCCTGGCGCGATCCGATGCATCGGCGGCAAAACTTGGCGAATTCGGGGCGACCGCCATCGCCAGCAATATCGCTTTTCCCGAGCCATGGATCCGAGAGCTTGCCGGCATCGATGCGGTGATTCAGGCGGCCTACGATTTCAGCACCGACATGGCGGCAATCGAGCGTCGCCTGCTCGACGCATTGTTGCCCGCGCTCGCCAGGCAGGCGAACAAGCCGCGCTTCATCTACACCGGCGGCTGCTGGCTGTTCGGCGCGACCGGCGACGAGGTTGCGACCGAAGAGATGCCGTTCAATCCCCTGTCCGCATTCGCATGGATGGTGCCGCATCTGCAGCGCGTTCTCGCCGCACCCGGCATCGACGACATCGTGATTCATCCGGCGATGGTCTACGCGCCGCGCGGCGGTGTCTTCCATCCCTTCGCGCGAGAGGCCTGCGAACGCGACGCGGTGCGCGTGGTGGACAGCGAGGCCGTGCGATGGCCGCTGGTGCATGGCGAGGATCTTGCCGATCTCTACGCGCTGGCGCTCGAGCGTGCGCCGGCGGGGTCGAGTTATATCGGTTCGGCGATCGAGGGTTTCCCCGTCGGCCACATCGCACGCGCCTTCGCCAAACGATTCGATAGGTTCCACCAAGACCCCCGGATCATTTCCACCGACGTCATCGCCGCCGAACTCGGCGAATGGGCGCGTGGCTACGCGCTCGATCAGCGGCTGAGCGGTGCGAAGGCGCAGCGCGAGCTTGGCTGGAAGCCGAAGCATCTGGATCCCGAAAGCGAGATCGCTACGCTTGCTTGAATATCGGGCCCCGCTGAGCGCGCCACAAAACGAAAAGCCCGCTTGTCAGCGGGCCTTCGTCAAACTCTGCCAATTTCCAAGAAAATCTGGAGCGGGCGAAGGGGCTCGAACCCTCGACCCCGACCTTGGCAAGGTCGTGCTCTACCACTGAGCTACACCCGCATCCGAGATGGCGGCGATCGCTCGCCGGCAACGGCAGAGCTATGCCAAATGCGGCCCGTGAATGCAACAGTTCACGCACGGTCCGAACCCGTCCAAATAGCCCGGGGTTCCTGGCAAATATCGGCGAATCGGCCCGAAACGACGCCCGCGCGGCCGATTATGCGGCTTTCGGGCCCCGGAGCGGGGAACCAGGGTCATGCCGCCAGCGTGTCGCGCAGCGATTCGAACCATTTTTCGAACGAGGCCGCCAGGGTCCCGGTCAATTGGTCGCGCTGGCCGGCGTCGCAATCGAAGATCGCCCACCACTCGACGAAGGCGCGGTCGCCATCGACAACCGGCGTGATTCGTAAGGTGGCCTGATAGCCGCTCACCGGCAGCGTCGGCGCGCCGGCGAATTCGTAGGTCTGGGACCGCTCGACGTCGGACTGCGCCAAGAGCCGCTGGCGGATGCGGCGCTGCTGATAAAGCACATTTCTAACGGCGCCCACGGTATCGCCGGATTTGCCGTCCTCGATCGTGCTCTCGCCGGCGCCACCGACCCAGACCGCATAATTGTTGAAATCGCGGACGATTTTCCAGACCGCCGGGGCGGGATGTTCGAACACGGTGCTGTAATAGGCTTTTGCCATGCCTCAAATTCCCTCATTGGCTGCGATGCCAGCCATCATGGGCGCTGGGGGGCCAAAAACCCACCCGATCTCCGATGGAACAGAGCCCGTCGATCCCAACGGGCAAACCGATTGAAATTTGCGGCCAAGCCGCCATTTAAGTGCGGTTGACCTTGTCGCCATACCGCTCACACCCCGGGTCAAGCCCGGGGACATGCTTTGGCGGATCATGCGATAGCGGGTGAGAACTTCCGACCGGGCCGTGCTAGAAGAGGCCCTATTTTTTTCGAGACTTCAGGGCGAGGACACCGTGACCATAGTTGAGCAGGGCGGCGCCGCGGTGCCGCAAGCAGCACCCGATCTGATCAAGGAGACGACCACCCAGACCTTCGTCAAGGACGTCATCGAGGAGTCGAAACGCCAGCCGGTGCTGATCGACTTCTGGGCGCCCTGGTGCGGTCCCTGCCGACAGCTGACACCGATCATCGAAAAGGCGGTGCGCGCGGCCAAGGGCAAGGTCAAGCTGGTCAAGATGAATATCGACGAGCATCCGGCGATTCCCGGCCAGATGGGAATCCAGTCGATCCCGGCCGTGATCGCCTTCGTCAACGGCCAGCCCGCCGACGGTTTCATGGGCGCGGTGCCGGAGAGCCAGGTCAACGCCTTCATCGACAAGCTGACCAAGGGCGTGGCGGCGCCGGGCGAGCCGAACATCGCTGAAATTCTGCAGGAAGCGGAGGCGGTGCTGGCGGAGGGCGATCCCGCTGCCGCGGCGCAGATCTATGCCGAAGTGCTCGCGATCGACGCCACCAACATCCCGGCGATCGCCGGGCTGGCGAAGTGCTACGTCACGACGGGCGCGATCGAGCAGGCCAGGCAGACCATCGCGATGGTGCCGGAATCCAAGCGCAACGACGCCGCCGTCAAGGCGATGCAGGCCTCGATCGAGCTTGCCGAGCAGGCCCAGGCGGTCGGTCCAGTGACCGAGCTGGAACAGAAAGTTGCCGCAAACCCGCTCGATCATCAGGCACGATTTGATCTGGCGACCGCGCTCAACGCCCAGGGCAACCGCGCCGAGGCGACCAACCAGTTGCTCGAAATCGTCAAACGCGATCGCAAATGGAACGAAGACGCCGCGCGAAAACAGCTGGTGCAATTCTTCGAGGCGTGGGGCGGCGCCGACGAAGCGACCGTGGACGGACGCAAGCGGCTGTCGACGATCCTGTTTTCGTAGCCTGCACCAGCAAGCCTTCGGACGCGATCCGGGGGTGGACAACGGTTTTGCGATAACAATATACGCGCCTGAATGTAGAGCCTTCACGAGCACCCGGGGCCGCAAATGCCGATCAATGCCGAATACCGCGGACCCGGCGAGCTTCCCGAAGTGATCCGTGTGTTTCCGCTGCCCGGCGCGTTGCTGCTGCCGCGCGGCCAGATGCCGCTCAACATCTTCGAGCCGCGCTATCTGGCGATGGTCGACGACGCGTTGCGCGACGGCCACCGGCTGATCGGGATGATCCAGCCGGATGTAGCCCATAGCCGCGACGAAGCGAGGCCGGTGCTGTTCCGCGTCGGCTGCGTCGGCCGCATCACCCAGCTCGCGGAATCCGGCGACGGCCGCTACATCCTCGAACTCACCGGCATCGCGCGCTTCAAGGTGGTCGAGGAATTGACCGTGCTGACGGCGTACCGGCAATGCAAGGTGGATTTCTTTTCCTACGCCGACGATTTTGTCGCGCGCAAAGGCGAAGAGGAAGTGGACCGCCAGGCCTTGCTCGAGGTGCTGACGGATTTTCTGGAAGCCAACAATCTGAAGGTCGATTGGGAAGGCATCGAGAGCGCGCCGAATGAGGCGCTGGTCAACGCTCTGGCGATGATGTCGCCCTACGGCCCGGCGGAAAAGCAGGCGATGCTGGAAGCCCAGAACCTGAAGACCCGCGCCGAAATCCTGATCGCGGTGACCGAGATGGATCTCGCCAAGAAACGCACCAGCGGCGACACCGGGCTGCAGTAGGGTTTTTTGGCCCTGTTTAGAAAATTGCAGCACAGGCATCTGCGGATCGCAGCCACATGACGCGCAGTACCGCCTCGCCACGCCCCCGACGATCGATAACGATCATGCATAACCAGCGGGGTATGGTAAATTCGGCAATCGGGAATGGTGCTGCGCAGGGAGCGGCCGGCTGACGTCGGCGCAGTACTGCGCACGCGTCGCCATCGCTCATTGTGCCCCTCCAGGCTTCCGGCTTGACTCACACATAACTCGGCAGTTATACGTTTATCCATAGCCAACGGGTTATCGATTCCAGATGCCGAACGCTCAAGATGTGCTGTTCCGAACGCTCGCCGATCCGACCCGGCGGGCTCTCTTCGAGCGACTGTGCCGCGAAGGAGAGCAGACCGTGGGGTCGCTGACGGCTCAGTCCGGGGTTTCGCAACCGGCGGTCTCGAAGCATCTCGGGGTTTTGAGGCAAGCCGGGCTGGTGCGCGACCGCCACGAAGGTCGCCAGACGCACTATAGCGCGCAGCTCGGCGCGCTTGCCCCTCTGATCGACTGGACCAGCCAGATGGCCGGCTTCTGGCAAAGCCGGTTCGACCATCTCGAGGATCTGCTGAAGAGGATGGACCAATGAGCAATACTGCGACCAAAACGCGCTCCGTCGTTGTCGAACGGGAGGTACCTCATCCGCCGGAAAAGATCTGGCGTGCGCTCACGCAACCGCACCTGATCGAGGAGTGGCTGATGAAGAGCGACTTCAAGCCCGTCGTGGACCATCGTTTCAATTTTCGCGCCGACTGGGGCGCGGTCGACTGTCAGGTAATGGCAGTGGAGCCGAACAAAACGCTGTCCTACACGTGGGCAGCCTATGGCCTCGAGAGTGTCGTCACCTGGACGCTTACCCCTACGCGCACGGGGACCCACCTGCGCATGGAGCAGTCGGGCTTCGGGCCGGGTCAGGGGCAGGCCTATCAGGGCGCCAAGGTCGGCTGGCATAAATTCTTCACAGACCTCGAACGCGTGGTGGGAGGCCTGTCGTGAGCCGCGCCCTCGCCTCGCGCTACCAGCCCGTGCTCGTCGCGCTGCACTGGTTGCTCGCGCTGATGATCATTGGCCTGCTGTGCCTCCGCTTCTTCGTGCTTGCGGATATGCCGAACACCGATCCGAAGAAACTCGATATCCTGGTGTGGCACATGGCGGGCGGCATGTTCGTGCTCGTATTGATGATCCTGCGCCTCATCATCCGCAGGTGGAGCGCCCGTCCGGCAACGGCGGCGACCGGTTCGCCCCGGCTCGACCGGCTGGCCTCGATTGCGCACCAGAGCTTTTATGTGATCGTGTTCTTGATGATCGCCAGCGGATGGTCCACCGGGTGGCTCATCAGCGGCGCGTTCCAGCCGAATGGCGAAGCTCTGCCCGACTCTTTCGCCGTCTTGCCCACGTTCCGGGCCCATGCGGCTCTGGCAACGCTGCTGGCCATTCTGATCGCGGCCCATATCGCGGCCGCGCTCTATCATCAGTTCGTGCTGAAAGACGGCCTGTTGCGCCGCATGTGGTTCGGGCGACGCACGATCGTTCCCGCAGAAAAATAAAATGAAGTGGTCACTGACCGCCTCGCCGGACATGAGAAAGATCCAATGAATCCATCGGAACAAATCGACCAGCTGATCGCAAAACTCAGGGATTGGCGTGGCAAGACGCTGGCCAGCATCCGCAAGAGCATCCTTGAGGCCGACCGCGAGATATCGGAGGAGTGGAAGTGGATGGGAAGTCCGGTGTGGTCGCGCGACGGGATGATCGCGGTCGGTAACGCCCACAAGGAGAAGGTGAAGCTTACCTTTACCCACGGGGCCAAGCTCCCGGATCCCGACAAGCTGTTCAACGCGGGCCTCGGCGGCAACGCGTGGCGAGCGATCGATCTTTTCGAGGGTGACAAGATCAATGAGCGTGCCCTGAAAAATCTCGTCCGTGCCGCCATCGATTACAATCAGAGCAAAATGAAGAAGAAGGCGCCCGTGAAGAAGACAGCGGCCACGCGCACGAAAGGAACCAAAAGCAAGAAGGGATGAAGCGAGCGCTTTTCTCGCTGACCCGAGTCGGCCGCTTCGCTCGGGTCGCGGCCACTTAAATCCTGTCTCCCTCCAGGAGGCTTTCCCAGTTCAAAGCCTGAGAAACCGCGGCTAGTACCCGGCCGCCGCGAGCACGACCACGGCGCCGAGCGCCTTCCAGCCAAAGCCGCGGCCGCGCGACCACCAGGCATTGGCGGCGGCGGCGGAGGCGTAGACCGCGATGATGGTGGCGACGATCCAGTGCCGCGCGCTCTCCGATCCCATCGAGGGCGCTGCGATCAGCAACACCCCGCCGCCGATCCAGGCCACCGTGCCGGCCTGCCAGACCAGCCGGATCAGGGTCCTTAAGCGCTCCGGCTCGATCGTCGCCATGGCGAATACCTTGGTTTCGCCGAGCGCGCCGTGAATCAGGGCGACCACGATTCCGGCGGCGCCCGCGCATTGCAAGATCAGATCGCGCATCGAATTGCCTCCATACAGTACTGTATGGTTGTGCCGCGGGTTCTGGCGCCTGTCAATACAGTTGTGTATGGTGGTTTGTCGCAGGGAACCCGACATGACCGACCAACTCTCCGCCAAGGACTGGCTCGACCAGGGCCTGAAAACGCTGGCCCGCGACGGCTTCACGGCGCTCAAGGCCGAGCCGCTGGCGAAGGCGATGGGGGTGTCGCGCGGCAGTTTCTACTGGCATTTCGCCGACATCGGCGCGTTCCACGCCGCGATCCTCAAGCAGTGGCGCGAGGTCGCCGCCGAACAGATCATCGCCAATGTCGAGGCGGCGTCGAACCATGAAAACCCGCTGACGCTGCTGCTGCGCCGGGTGTTCGGCGAGCGGCTGGCGCTGGAGAACGCGGTCCGCACCTGGGCCAGCGTCGATGCCGCCGCGCGCGCCGCGGTGCAGGCGATCGACCAGCGCCGGCTCGGCTATGTCGAAAGCCTGCTGCGGCAATCGGGGCTGCCGGCGGAAAAGGCCCAGGCCCGGGCGCAAATCCTGTATTGGGCGTTTCTCGGCTCTGCGCTCTCGGACCGGCCGCTGCCGAAAGCGAGGCAACAGGCGATGCTCGAGGAGATGCTCCGGATCGCCACGAGTTAAGCGCGCGGTGACGCCGCCAGGCCTGGTATGCTACAGGACCGCGGCCAAGCCGGAGTCCCCCGCATGAATTCCTCGCCCGACCGCCTCGAAGGCACCGTCGACCCAAAGCTGCTGGAAATCCTGGTCTGCCCGATCACCAAGGGCCCGCTGGAGTTCGACGCCAACACGCAGGAGCTGATCTCGCGCTCCGCAAAACTCGCCTACCCGATCCGCGACGGCATTCCGATCATGCTGCCGGAAGAGGCAAGGAAGATCGAGTGACCAGCACGTCGTCCCGGCCTTGAGCCGGGACGACGAGAGGCTACAGCGCCTCGCCCTTCAACAGCCGCGGCACTTCGCCTGACAATCCCGCGGCCTGGCGGATGAACAGGCTTTTCAGCGGCGGGGCGCGATCGACCAGTCCCAAACCGATATCGCGCACGGTGCGCAGCAGGCTCGATTCGTTCGAGAACAGAAAATTCAGCGAATTGGTGGCGAGCCCCATCGCCATGGTGTCGAATCGCCGCCAGCGCTGATAGTGGTCGAGCACGTCGGCCTGTCCGAGATCCATGCCGAGCCGCGCGGCATCGACCACCACTTCGGCCAGGGCCGCGACATCCTTCAGGCCCATATTGAGCCCCTGCCCCGCGATCGGATGAATCACATGCGCGGCGTCGCCGACCAGCGCCAGCCGCTCGCCGATGAAGGACCGCGCGACGAAATAGCCGAGCGGAAACGCGCGCGGCTTGTCGAGCGCTTTGATCTCTCCGAGATGCAGGCCAAAGCGCTGTTCGAGCTCGGCGTGAAACTCGTCCTCGCTCAAGGCCACGATGCGCGCCGCCTGCTCGCGGTTCTCGGTCCACACCAGCGACGAGCGTTTTCCGGTCAGCGGCAGGATCGCGAACGGCCCTGCGGGCAGGAAATGTTCTTCGGCGCGGCCGTGATGATCGCGCTCATGGCCGACGGTGACGACGATGCCGGATTGATCGTAGTCCCAGCCATGGGTGGCGATCCCGGCGCGCTCGCGCAGCTTTGAGCGCGCGCCGTCGGCCGCGACCAGCAGACTCGCCTCGATCACGGCGCCGTCCGCGAGCGTCACATCGACGCCATCGGCGCGCGAATCGAAGCTCGCAACCGGCGTGGCTCGCAGGTCGATGCCCTCCGCCTCCGCGCGCACCACCAGCGCGTCGATCAGATGCCGGTTCTCGACCATGTGCGCAAACGGTTCGCCGGGCTCGACATGGCCGGCAAAGGTCAGGAACACCGGACGCGTCGCGTCTTCCAGCTTGGAATCAGTGACGACCATGTCGAGGATCGGCTGCGCATTGGATGCCACCTGGTCCCAGACGCCGATCGCCTCGAACAGCCGCCGGCAGGCGGCGACGATGGCGGTGGCGCGGGGATCGCGGCTCGGCCGCGTTGCCAACGCCGGATCGGCCACGATCACGGGAATATCGGGACCGAGGCCCTGACGCAGCGCCAGCGCCAGCGCCAGCCCCGCGAATGCGCCGCCGCAAATGACAATGCTTCGCTGTGCCGGCATGGAGGCCCTTACCCGGTTACGTCATCAGAGGATACTTGCTACCTGATATTAGCTGGGCGAAACAAGGCCGGGAAACAAGGCCCGCATCCATCGTCATTCCGGGGCGATGCAAAGCATCGAACCCGGAATCCCGAGATTCTCGGGTACGCAATTGCGCACCTAGTTCACGCTGATGCGTGCCCCGGAATGACGCAAAAGACCAAAACCGAAAGCGCTTCCATGTCCGATGGCCTGATTGACCTGATTTCCATCCTCGATCTCGAGCCGATCGAGGTGAATATGTTCCGCGGCAACAGCCCGAAGACGAGCTGGCAGCGGGTGTTCGGCGGCCAGGTGATCGGACAGGCGATGATGGCGGCATGCCGCACCGTCGAAGGCCGCCTGCCGCATTCACTGCATTGCTACTTCATCCTGCCCGGCGATCCGCAGATCCCGATCATCTACCAGGTCGAGCGCTTGCGCGACGGCAAGAGCTATTCGACCCGCCGCGTCACCGCGATCCAGCACGGCAACGCCATCTTCTCGATCATGGTGTCGTTTCACGCCGAGGAGGAAGGCGCGTTCGACCATCAGGACAAGATGCCGGACGTGCCGCCGCCGGAAAAACTCACCGCCGAGGAAGTCGCAAAACAGCCGATGTTCAAGGAGATGCCGGATTTCATCCGGCGCTATTACGAGTCGGACCGGCCGATCGAATTGCGCCCGGTTGAACTCGGCCGCTATTTCGGCCAGAAGATCGACGACGGCCGCATCAATGTCTGGATCCGGACCGCGGCGAAACTGCCCGACGATCCGGCGCTGCATATGTGCGCGCTGGCCTATGCGTCCGATTTCTCGCTGCTCGACGCGGTGATGGCGCGCTATGGCCGCACCCTGTTCGACAAGCGCATGATGCCGGCCAGCCTCGATCACGCGATGTGGTTTCACCGGCCGTTCCGCGCCGACGAATGGCTGCTTTACGCGCAGGATTCGCCGAGCGCGCAAGGCGGCCGCGGCCTGACCCGCGGCCTGATCTTCAAGCCCGACGGCACGCTGGTGGCGTCGGTGGCGCAGGAAGGCTCGGTTCGCGAGCGCAGGTAATGCGTTCAGGCACCAAAGCGTTTTCGAGCGAAGCATGCCCTCGGACTTGATCCGGGGGGTGGACGCCGGTTCGCGTCAAGAAAACGCGTCAAAGCAAAAAGATGGAGCGGGATGGCTTTCGAAGAAAGTCATCACGCTCCAGCGTAGCCGCGCTCGACCAGCGCGAATTGCGACGCGTACCATTGCGCGTACCAGCGCAGCGCCCATGGAATCGGAATCAGGAACGCACAGCCGATGCTGAAAACCAGCGTGCGCCAAAGCACTTCCAGTCCCGACCCGTTGAAGATGATCTCGCGCCGCGTCCCGCCGATGTTGCGGCAGATCCATCGCATCCAGGCCGTGATCACCCAGGCCCAGCCGATGATGGTGATGAAGGACAGGAACATCAGGACGTACCAGCCGACATAGGTCAACGCGCTGCCGTTAAAGGCAATCGGCAACGGCTGGCCGTTCGAACTGAGATTGCCGGCGATCCAGCGCAGGATCATCCACGACAGAAACGCTTCGATCAGGACGGCGACGATTGGCAGGTAATTGTTGAGTTGTCCGGCATAGCTCATCAACGCCAGCGCGATGAACACGTACCAGATGTCGCCGACCATGCCGTCGAAAGCGAAGTTGGGCCGCCCGGGCACCGAGGTCCTGGACGCCATCCAGCGGTAGTAGCTGGTCGCAACCCAGGGTGCGGGAACTACCAGCAAAAAACCGATGACATACAGAATGGTTCGGCCGAGGAGCGGCCAGAGCGGCAGGTCCATCGACAACGCCCCGCCGCCGTAACTGCCGGCGTTCATCACCGGTCCACCCGCTTGCGGGATCACCGGCGGGCCCGAGCCGCCCGGGGCGAGGCCCGGAATCTCTCCCGCCCGCTGCCAGCCGCTCATCCCCTCGGTCCAGACCAGCGTATCGGCCCTGACCGTCCCCCGGACGATGAGATCGCGCAGCTGAGTTTCCGGAAACGGCCCCTGTTGCTGGCCGTCGGCGGCATAAAACCAGGATCGGTCTGCCATCTCTTCTCATCCCCCCTGAAGCGATGTGGCGAAAAGCAGCCAGCGGGACCGCTGGCAAGGCGAGAAAATCACATTGTGGCGGACGGTTCGGTTCCCGTACAGTGACCGAGGTCACAAGGTTGGAATGTTTTCCCCTTCGACCTGCAACTTTTTTGTGCCATTTGCCCGGAAAGATGCCAAGTTCGGGCGGGCACGAACGCCACCCCCGACATGCCAAGACTTGAGAGAATCAAGGCTTGAGAGAATGAAGGCCTGACCATGAAACTCGTCGTTGCGATCATCAAACCCTTCAAACTTGACGAGGTGCGCCAGGCACTGACGGCCATCGGCGTCCACGGCATGACCGTGACCGAGGTCAAGGGCTACGGCCGCCAGAAGGGCCATACCGAGATCTATCGCGGCGCCGAATATGTCGTGAATTTCCTGCCCAAGCTCAGAATCGAAATCGCGGTCGCCTCCGACCTCGCCGACAAGGCGGTCGAGGTCATCACCGCCAATGCGCGCACCGGCCAGATCGGCGACGGAAAGATCTTTGTAACGCCGATCGATCACGCCCTGCGCATCCGCACCGGCGAGACGGACAGCGACGCGCTCTAGGCGCTTCCACAATTTTTCAATCGCGCCCGGCAACGACGCCGGCGCAGCGAAAACGACCGACAGACCGGGGAAATTCCATGGGGGCACTATTACGTGCGGCGAAGTTCGCTGCGCTCGTCACGCTTGCGGCGGGCCTTTCGCCGGCGACGCCGGCCTTCGCCGAAACCTCGACCATCAACACCGCCGACACTGCCTGGATGATCGTCGCCACCGCGCTGGTGCTGATGATGACGATCCCGGGCCTGGCGCTGTTCTATTCCGGCATGGTGCGCAAGAAGAACGTGCTGGCGACGATGGCGCAGAGTCTCGCGGCGGTCGCGATTGTCTCGATTCTCTGGGTGAGTTTCGGCTATTCGCTCACCTTCGTCGGCGACGGCCCCTGGCTCGGCACGCTCGACCGCTGGTTTCTCGCAGGGATGACCATGGAGAGCGTCAATCCGCTGGCCAAGACGATTCCGGAATCGCTGTTCATGCTCTACCAGATGACGTTTGCGATCATCACGGTGGCGCTGGTGGCGGGCTCGGTCGCCGACCGGATGCGGTTTTCGGCCTTTCTCTTGTTCTCGATCGGCTGGTTCATGTTCGTCTACGTGCCGCTCGCGCATTGGGTGTGGGGCGGCGGCTTCCTCGCCACCATGGGCGTGCTGGATTTTGCCGGTGGTCTGGTGGTGCATCTTTCCGCCGGCGTCGGCGGACTGGTCGCGGCCAAGGTGATGGGCCGCCGTCACGGTTACGGCAGCGATAATCTGTCGCCGTTCGATCTGTCGCTCGCGGTGATGGGCACCGGGTTGCTGTGGGTCGGCTGGTTCGGTTTCAATGGCGGTTCGGCGCTGGCGGCCAATTCCCGTGCTGTGATGGCGATCATCGCGACGCATCTGGCGGCCTGCGCAGGCGCGCTGACCTGGGGCGCAATCGAATGGGCGACCCGGCGCAAGCCATCGGTGCTCGGCATGATTTCCGGCGCGGTCGCGGGCCTCGGCACCATCACGCCGGCTTCCGGATTCGTGGCCCCCTGGCACGGCATCATCATCGGCATCGCCGCCGGTCTGGTCTGCTTCTGGGCCTGCACCTGGCTCAAGCACCGCTTCAAGTATGACGATTCGCTCGACGTGTTCGGCGTCCACGGCATCGGCGGCATGACCGGCACCCTGCTCGCGGGCGTCTTCGCGGTCAGCGCCATCGGCGGGACCTCGGGCCTGATCGAGGGCCACCCGCAACAGCTGCTGATCCAGCTCTACGGCGTCGCCGTCACGCTGGTCTGGTCGGGCGGCGTCACCTACGTGCTGCTCAAGCTGGTGAGCGCGTTCGTGCCGCTACGGGTGTCGCTGCAGCAGGAGCTGGAAGGCCTCGATATTTCGCAGCATGGCGAAGCACTGCAATAAAACCTCATCGGGATACCGTCGTCCTGCCCTTGCGGTGGGCAAGATTATGTCGGGAGTCTGCCCTGCCTTTGATTTAAGCAGGGGTGATTACGCTTTGGGCGCGACCGAATAACGCAGGTGCGGCGGATTCCCACAAAGCCCGAAAAGGTCCGGATTCATAGTCCGTTAGGCAATTCCGCCGATCTGGCACGGCATTTGATTCTAAGGGTCCCGGCTGTGCCCGCGTAGTGAACTTCTCCGCGTGGTGAACCTCAGTCGAGAGTGAAATGCCCGGGTCGTGTCTGGACCGGGCCCAAGCGGGGATAGGACCCATGAAAATTGTTATGGCGATCATCAAGCCATTCAAGCTCGAAGAAGTCCGTGACGCCCTGACCGCCATTGGCGTTCACGGTTTAACGGTGACGGAAGTCAAGGGATATGGCCGACAGAAGGGCCATACGGAAATCTATCGCGGCGCCGAATACGCCGTGAGTTTCCTGCCCAAGATCAAGATCGAGGTCGCTGTCGCCTCGGATCAGGTCGACAAGACCATCGACGCCATCACGTCAGCCGCCAAAACCGGACAGATCGGCGACGGCAAGATCTTCGTCACCAACCTCGACCATGCGGTTCGCATCCGCACGGGTGAGGCGGATGCCGCAGCCCTCTGATTTCGCGCTCAATCAAACCACTCAGGAGTAAAACAAATGACGTTCAAGCGTCCCTATAGCGCGGGATTGGCGGCCCTCGCAGTCGGCCTGTTCGCCGCGACCGCTGCCTACGCGGAACCAACTGTCAACAAGGGCGACAACGCCTGGATGCTGACATCGACGGTGCTGGTGCTGTTGATGACGATCCCGGGCCTTGCGCTGTTCTACGGCGGCCTGGTCCGTTCCAAGAACATGCTCTCGGTGCTGATGCAGGTTTTCTACACCGTCTGCATGGTCACCGTTCTCTGGGCTCTCTACGGCTACAGCCTCGCCTTCACCGGCGGTTCGGACTTCATCGGCGGCTTCTCGAAGGCCTTCCTGATGGGCGTGACCACGGATTCCAAAGCGGCGACGTTCAGCGTCGACGCCAATATCTCGGAACTCGTCTACGTCTGCTTCCAGATGACGTTCGCGGCGATCACCCCCGCCCTCATCGTCGGCGCCTTCGCCGAACGCATGAAGTTTTCGGCGATCGCGCTGTTCATCCCGCTCTGGGTCACCCTGATCTACTTCCCGATCGCACACATGGTTTGGTACTGGGCCGGACCGGACGCGATCTCGGATGCGGTCAAGGCGCTCGCGGCTGCGGCTGACGGTGCGGCGAAAACCGCGGCGCAAGCCAAGCTCGATGAAGTCAACGCCGACGCCGGCTGGGTCTTCAAGAAGGGCGCGATCGACTTCGCGGGCGGCACCGTGGTGCACATCAACGCCGGCATCGCCGGTCTGGTTGGCGCGCTACTGATCGGCAAGCGCACCGGCTACGGCAAGGACCTGATGGCTCCGCACTCGTTGACCATGACCATGATCGGCGCCTCGCTGCTCTGGGTCGGCTGGTTCGGCTTCAACGCCGGATCGAACCTCGAAGCCAATGGTGGTGCAGCACTCGCCATGACCAACTCCTTCGTTGCAACCGCAGCGGCGGCGTTGTCCTGGATGTTCGCGGAATGGATCGTCAAGGGGCATCCCTCCGTACTCGGCGCATTGTCGGGCGCGGTTGCCGGTCTCGTCGCGGTCACGCCCGCGGCCGGTTACTCCGGCCCGATGGGAGCGATCGTGCTCGGTCTCGTCGTCGGCGTCGTCTGCCTGTTCTTCTGCACCGTGGTGAAGAATGCACTGGGCTATGACGACTCGCTCGACGTGTTCGGCGTGCACTGCATCGGCGGCATCGTCGGCGCGCTCGGCACCGGCATCCTGGTGAATCCGGCCCTCGGCGGCACGGGCATCATGGATTACACCGCCGGCAAGATCGCCGACTACGACTTCGTCGCGCAGATGACCTCGCAAGTTTGGGGCGTCTGCACCACGCTGGTGTGGTCGGGCATCGGTTCGGCGGTTCTCTACAAGGTCGTCGACGTCATCGTCGGCCTGCGCGTGAACGTGGAGACCGAACGCGAGGGTCTCGACGTCACCGAGCACACGGAGCGCGCTTACAACATGTGAGTTCTCCCGGGGCGCGGCCTTCCCGGAGGTCGCGCCCACAACTCCGGTTTGGGCACATACCCGGCAATGCCCCGACCGTTGAGGGGCTCCAGCGCAAGCTGGGGCCCCTTTCTTTTTGGCACACGTAGCGTTTTCGAGCGAAGTGGGCACCGGTTCGCGTGAAGAAAACGCGTCAAAATATAAAAGAGCCAAAAATGGATTGCCAAACCGGGCGCGCGGCGTCGAAATAGCGCCAACAAAACAGGGAGGACGTCATGAAACTCGAAGGCGGGTGCTATTGCGGCAAGGTGCGTTACGAGGCCGAGGGCGAGCCGATGATGAAGGCGCGGTGCCATTGCCGCGAATGCCAGTATATCACCGGCGGCTCGACCAACCTGTTCGTGCTGATGCCGATCGCCGGCTTCAAATACACCAAGGAAGCTCCCAAGCAATTCAAACGCAGCGACCTGGAGCGCGCGGTGACACGGGAATTCTGCGCCGAATGCGGCACCCATGTCGTCACAAGGCCGCCGGGTCTGCCCGCCGTGGTGATCAAGGTCGGCACGCTCGACGATCCCAGCCTGTTCGGCGCCCCGCAGATCGCGATCTACACCATCGACAAGCAGCCCTATCATCACGTGCCCGAGGGCATGCCGGCGTTCGAACGATTGCCGCAGCGCTAGCGATGTCGCACGACGAATGAGCGATCAGGCAGCACCCGTCTGGCTTGTTCCGGCAATCGATCGGCCCGCGGCACAGGAATTTTCGCCGAAGAATCCGTGCGCGTAAAAACTAATTTATCGAACCGGATCAGCGTGATTTGCCCTGTCCAGATCTTCTTGAAAAAATATTTCGCTTAACCCGTCGGGCAAATCAGCGCTACCCGCTCGCCCCGTCCTTTCCCGGCAAGAGGGGCGTATCGCGATCGTCACGAACGCGGGAGGGGATGCGGTGGACGCGGCAGGCGTCGGCGTGAAACGGAATTGCAGGGCGGGTTTATCCCGTGAGCGATATCGCTTGCGCAAGACGACGGCGCCAAAACCCGGTTGAGCCTTTTGGCGAAGACGGGCGGCTGCGTACGGCAAAACCGTGTGGTCCTGGCACCCGTTGCTGGTGTCAAGTCGGCGGAGATTTTGCGAGCCCAACCGGGCGCGACAAGACCTTTAATCCGCCGATGACGGTGACAAGACGAATTCGTCGCCGGGGAGAGCACAGCATAAGCCGTAAAACCATTGCGCAGGGAAGGCCGGATGCTCTCCGCTGAACCTGTATGCTCGTGTGCGTTTCTTCGCACAACTTTGCACACGAGACCGCGGGTGCAGCGCGCACCCGGCTTTCCCTGCGCCCTCTGATTTTTTGGGGCGGCGTTTCGTGTACGACCCGGGCGCATCGCGCCGCGGGAGCGCATCGACTTGCCTGGCTAGCCCTCGGTTTCCGGAGCAATCAGCGTGACCGTCGGAAAGTAGTTTCGGTAGCGTCGCGTATCGCGAGTGAGCAGCGGCAGGTTTTCAATCGCTGCGTGGGCGCCAATAAAAAAATCCGGCAATACGCCGGTGCGAACACCGCCGGAGTTTCGGTACTTGATAAAAGCCTTGCCCGCGAGAAACAGCGCGGTCCGGGGTATGGGTGCAAACGTGATGCCCGCGTCTGTCAATGCAGCCTCGAAATCGTCGATGTTTTGGAAGCGGATCGACGTTTCGGCAAAGATGACTTCGTTGATTGTCAACGGACCGTGCAGGGCCGCGTCCTCGAGCTGTACGAGCGACCATTCCCACCAATCAGGAGTTTTGGTGAAGATGTCCAGCAGGACGTTCGAATCCACCAGCGTCACTGGACTATTCGCCGCGCGTCATCGCCATGATTTCATCTGTAGAAAGACCAGGGCCCGCAATACCGACGAGCTTCGCGAAACGGCTGGGCTGCCTTGTACCGTCAGCTTTTTCGATCACAATGCTGCCATCGGCTGCCCGGCGGAATTCGACTTGGTTGCCGGGAACGATCCCAAGGTGATCGCGAACCGGCTTTGGGATCGTTACTTGGCCTTTGCTGGTGACAGTCGTTGCCATCGTAAATCTCCAGAGGTAATACCCGATCAAGATATGGTAATACCATCCAAATTGTCCAGGGCGGCCGATGGTTAATCGCGTCTTAACCTCGCCGTATCTATGGTGGTTTGATTGGTTTCCGGTCGGTCTCCAATTCCCTCGACCGCTTTTGAAAGTGCTGGCGTTTCAGACATGGCAATGACCGCCTCTTCCGGCGTGGCGCAGGGCGCCGGCAATGTTCAGCCTGCCGGTCAGGCCGAGCGTTCCCCGTTTGCGCGGACGACCGAGCTGCTGGCACCCTATACGCCCGCTAAGCCATTGATTACGTTGTCGTTAGGCGAGCCGCAGCACCCGGTTCCCGCCTTCGTCGGCCCGGTGCTGTCACGACATATCGCCGAGTTCGGCCGCTATCCCCTGGCCAGGGGCATCGAGCCGTTCCGCCGGGCCGCCGCGAACTGGCTGTCGACCCGGTTCCAGCTGCCGCGACCGATCGATCCCGAGAGCGAAATTCTGGTCCTCAACGGCAGCCGCGAGGGGCTGTTTTTCGCGGCCATCACGGCCGCGCGCTATGTCGGCCCGCGCAAGGGCCGGCCGGCGATCCTGATGCCGAACCCGTTCTATCCGGCCTATGGCGCCGGCGCCCGCGCCGCGGGCTGCGAGCAGATCTATCTGCCGACCACGGTCGCGAACGGATTCTTGCCCGATCTCGACGCGCTCGACGACGCCACGCTGGCGCGGACCGTTGCATTCTTCATCGCCTCGCCCGCCAACCCGCAAGGCGCGGTCGCCTCGCCCGATTACTTCACGCGGCTGAAGAAACTGGCCGACCGCTTCGGCTTCATGATCCTGAGCGACGAGTGCTATTCGGAAATCTACACAAGGCAAGCGCCGGGCAGCGCGCTGGAATGCGCCGGGCCCGATTTCACCAATGTGGTGGCGTTCCAGTCGCTGTCGAAGCGTTCGAACCTGCCGGGCATGCGCGTCGGCTTCGCCGCCGGCGACAGGAACTTCCTCGCCGCGTTTCACGAGCTGCGCAACGTCGCCGCACCGCAGGTGCCGGTGCCGCTGCAGCACGTCGCGGTCGCAGCCTATAGCGACGAAGCGCATGTCGTGGAGAATCGCCGGCTGTACCGGATCAAGTTCGATTTCGCCGACCAGATCCTCGGCAATCGCTACGGCTATGTCAGGCCCGCCGGCGGTTTTTGCGTCTGGCTCGATGTTTCCGCACGGGGCGGCGATGAGGCGGCAGCGGTGAGACTCTATCGGGATGCCGGCGTGCGCGTGATCCCCGGCAGCTATCTGTCGCGGCCGCAGCACGACGGCTTCAATCCCGGCGACGGCTACATCCGGCTTGCGCTGGTTTCCGACAGTGAATCAACAGCCGAGGCATTGCACCGGCTGGTCGAAATTCTGGATTAGTCGCAGGGCCCCATGAGCATGCCAGCGATCGAACGTGTCATTCCCCTGGTCAGCCAGTTGCCGGCCTCGATCCGCGACGCGCTGGCGCGGCGCCTTCGGGAATTCACCGGCCTCTGCCTGATCGCGCTGTCCGGCGTGGCCGCGGCCGCGCTGATGACATGGTCGGTGCAGGATCCCAGTTTCAGTCACGCCACCTCGCGCGCGATCCGCAACATCGTCGGCTATCCCGGCGCGATCGGCGCCGATTTGCTGATGCAGATTCTCGGCCTCGGGGCGATCATGCTGATCCTCCCCGTCGCGGTGTGGGGCTGGCGCATGCTGACCCATCGCACCTTCGACCGCGAAGCGTTGCGGCTCGGATGCTGGATTCTCACCACGGTAATCGCCGCGGGCTTTGCCAGCTGCTGGCCGCATGGCGGCGCATGGCCGCTGCCGACCGGACTTGGCGGCGTCGTCGGCGACGCACTGGTGCGCGCGCCCGCGGTGGTATTCGGCCCGGCAGGTTTCGTCTATCGGCTGGTGCTCGGGATTATTCTTTTCGCGGCGATGTCGGCGACCTTCCTGCTCGCGTGCGGTTGGGGCTCGCGCCCGCAGGACGAGGAACTGACGCCGATCAAGGACGATGACGCGCCGTTCGAGGAAGAGGGCGATCGCAGCTCGGTCTCGCTGGGCTGGATGTTTCATGCCGCCATGAGCACGAAGGCGCGTCTGGCCTGGCTATTGACCACGGCGTACCGCTCGCTGGTCGCAAGCGCGCCGCAGCCGCGGACGGCCTCGTTCGAACGCCAGGAGCCCAATCTCGGCGGCCGCAGCGCGCCGTCACTGGCCCCGCAGACGGATGAAGATTTCGAGGACGAAGCGGAAGAAGACGAGGACGAGGAAGTCCCCGCCGCCCGCGCGCCGCGCAAGAAGGCCCCGCGCGCGCCGGCGCGCAAATCCTCCGACAAGTTCGAACTGCCATCGGTTTCGGTGCTGAGCGCGCCGAAGGCTTCCGACCGGCAGCCGCTGAACAAGGCCGAACTGGAAGCCAATTCGCGCGCGCTGGAAGGCGTGCTCGGCGACTTCGGCGTCCGCGGCGAAATCGTCAAGGCCAATCCCGGCCCGGTGGTGACGCTGTACGAACTCGAGCCCGCGCCCGGCATCAAATCGTCACGCGTCATCGGTCTCGCCGACGACATCGCGCGCTCGATGAGCGCGTTGTCGGCGCGCGTCGCCGTCGTCGCCGGCCGCAACGCGATCGGCATCGAATTGCCGAACGCGCATCGCGAAAAGGTTTACCTGCGCGAGCTGCTGTCGGTAAAGGACGACTCGATGGCCAAGCTTCCGCTTTGCCTCGGCAAGAACATCGGCGGCGAATCCATCATCATCGATCTCGCGCGCACGCCGCACATGCTGATCGCCGGCACCACCGGCTCCGGCAAATCGGTCGCCATCAACACCATGATCCTCAGCCTGGTCTACCGCTTGCGGCCGGACCAGTGCCGCCTGATCATGGTCGATCCGAAAATGCTCGAACTCTCCGTCTATGACGGCATCCCGCATCTGCTGACGCCGGTCGTGACCGACCCGAAAAAGGCGGTGGTCGCGCTGAAATGGGCGGTGCGCGAGATGGAAGAACGCTACAAGAAAATGTCCAAGCTCGGTGTGCGCAACATCGACGGCTATAACGCGCGCCTGGTCGAGGCCAGGGGCAAGGGCGAGGAGCTGACGCGCACGGTGCATACCGGTTTCGACAAGGAAACCGGCAAGGCGATCTACGAAGAAGAAAAGCTCGACCTCGATCCATTGCCCTACATCGTCATCATCGTCGACGAAATGGCCGACCTGATGATGGTCGCCGGCAAGGACATCGAAGGCGCGGTGCAGCGGCTGGCGCAGATGGCGCGCGCCGCGGGCCTGCATGTGATCCTCGCAACGCAGCGGCCCTCGGTCGACGTCATCACCGGCACCATCAAGGCGAATTTTCCGACCCGCATCTCGTTCCAGGTGACCTCGAAGATCGACAGCCGAACGATCCTGGGCGAGATGGGCGCCGAGCAACTGCTCGGCCAGGGCGACATGCTCTATATGGCCGGCGGCGGCCGCATCAGCCGCGTGCACGGTCCATTCGTTTCCGACGAAGAAGTCGAGAAGGTGGTGCGCCATCTCAAGACGCAGGGCCAGCCGGAATATCTCGAGGCGGTCACCGCGGAAGAGCCGACCGACGAGGACGGCGCGGTATTCGATTCCACCGGCATGGGTGGCGATGGCGGCGGCGCCGACCTGTTTTCGCAGGCGGTCGCGATCGTCAAGCGCGACCGCAAGGCATCGACTTCGTACATTCAACGCCGGCTGCAAATCGGATATAACCGCGCAGCCTCATTGATGGAGCGGATGGAACTGGAAGGCATCGTGGGCCAGGCCAATCACGCCGGCAAACGCGAGATTCTGGTCGAGGAAGAAGAAGGCCGCTTCTAGGCAAGTGCTGCATTTTCACGGAAAAACGATACCTCTTTTGGTCCAAAGCACGATAAAATAGCCGTCGAAGCGGGGCATTGCCTCGAATAGAGGTCTGAAATACCGAATGACAAACCAATCCACCCGTCGCGGCATCCATCACGGATTGGCGCTGTTGATATCAGCGTCTCTCGCCGTCCTCGCGATGCCCTCGTCCGCGCAGAACGTTCCCGTTCCAAAGCCCGCGCCGAAGGCCAGAGACGGCGGCGTGCAGCTGAGTGCACAGGGCGCGCCGAGGACGACGGGGACGACGCCCCAGGCGCCGCCGAACCCGGTGATTCCCGATCCGCACCGCAATGTCCCTGCCAGTATCTTTTCCAGCTTCGATGCCAACCAGAAGGCGCAAGCCGCCAAGGTGAGTTCGTATCTTTCGTCGCTGCAGACGCTGGTCGGAAATTTCGTCCAGGTCGGACCCGACGGCAGCAAGACCAAGGGCGACTTCTACATCCAGAAACCGGGAAAGGTGCGTTTCGAATATGACGATCCGACGCCGATCGCCATCATCGCCGACGGCTCGTCGCTGGCGGTGCGCGACCGCAAGCTCGCGACCCAGGACATCTATCCGCTGTCGCAGACGCCGCTGCGGTTTCTGCTGTCGGATCGCATCGATCTGATGAAGGACACCAACGTCGTCAACGTCACCGCCGACGATGTCTTCATCAGCGTCACCATCGAAGAGAAGCAGGCGCTGATCGGGACCAGCCGGCTGATGCTGATGATCGGCACCAAGGACGGCCAGCTCAAGCAATGGACCGTGACCGACCCGCAGGGCTACGACACCACGGTCGCGGTCTACAATCTGGACACGTCGAAGAAGGTCGATCCCAATTTGTTCAAGATCGACTTCACCAATTACCCGACCTCGCCGGGCTGATTTCATTACCTCGAAATGTCGCGAAGCCGTCATGCCCGGCCTTGTGCTGGGCATCCACGTCCTGATGCCTGTCGCAGCAAAAAGACGTGGATGGCCGGGACAAGCCCGGCCATGACGGAGAGAAAAGACTGCTACACGGTTCTCATGCGCTTCTCCCTGACAACGTGGAATATCAACTCGGTGCGCCTGCGCATCGATCTCGTCGCCAGGTTTCTCAAGTTGGTGCGGCCGGACGTGCTGTGCCTGCAGGAAACCAAATGCATCGACGATGCGTTTCCGCTGAAGCGTTTCAAGCGCTTGGGTTACGAGCACGTCGCACTGAACGGGCAGAAGGGCTATCACGGCGTCGCCATCGTCTCGAAGCTGCCGTTCGAGAGCAGGGATGTAAGAACCTTCTGTGACAACATCGATTCTCGGCACATCTCGGTTTCATTCGGCGAAAAGGCGCAGCTTGCAAAGCCGCTGGTGCTGCATAATTTCTACGTTCCGGCCGGCGGCGATATTCCCGATCCCGCGCTCAATCCGAAGTTCGACCACAAGCTGAAATTTCTCGACGAGATGAAATCCTGCGAGCCGCTGCATCCGCGCGGCGACGACCGGCATATCCTGGTCGGCGATCTCAACGTGGCGCCGCATGAGAACGACGTCTGGTCGCACAAGCAATTGTTGAAAGTCGTGTCGCACACCCCGATCGAGACCGAAAAACTGCTGGCCGCCCAGACGCACGGCGAATGGTTCGACGTCGCGCGGATGCGCATTCCGCTTTCGGAAAAGGTCTACACCTGGTGGAGCTACCGCGCCGCCGACTGGACCGTCGGCGACCGCGGCCGCCGGCTCGACCACATCTGGGTTTCGCGGGCGCTGAAGGATGGCGTCAGCGATTTCAGGATCACGCGGGATGCGCGCGGCTGGGAGCGGCCGTCCGACCATGTCCCGGTGACGGTGACGCTGGAGGTGTGATTGCGCTCAGATGCTCAGCTTCGCGCCGGCCATCAAAATGTCGCTGGCGAGCTGGCTGGTGCGGTTGGCGAACTCATCGCGCAGCCGGCGGGCCGCGGCGGGATCGCTTTCGAGCACGCGCTGAAACAGGCTGCGTGCCACCCGGATCACGGTGGAATGTTCGATCGCGATCGCCGTGGACGGCCGCCGCATCGCGACGATCAAGGCGAGTTCGCCGATCAGGGCGCCGGGACCGGCGATGATCTCGGCGCCGCCATCCTCGACCCGGAAGGCGCCGCGCTGCACGATATAGCCGGCATCGGCGTCGTCGCCGGCATTGAACAGCCGGTCGCCGCGCGCAAAGTCGCGTTGTTCCGAGCCGATCGCCAGCATGCGCAGCGCCGTATTGCCCAACAGGCGCAATGTCGGGACCCGCTCAAGCAGGGCTACATCATCTTCGATCGACATACGGGACCGGTGACCGGGATGCGCAAAGAGTTACGATTCGCGGACCGAATCGTATCACGGCACCAGCTTGTAGCCACCGGCTTCCGTCACCAGGATCTCGGGATTGGCAGCATCTTTTTCGATCTTCTGCCTGAGCCGGTAGATGTGCGTTTCCAGGGTATGGGTGGTGACGCCCGAATTATAGCCCCACACTTCCTGCAGCAGCGTCTCGCGCGACACCGGCAGCTGGCCGGCGCGATAGAGGAAACGCAGGATCGCGGTTTCCTTCTCGGTCAGCCGCACTTTTCGGGCATTGGCGCCGGTCAGCATCTTGGAGCCGGGGCGGAAAGAGTAGGGGCCGACGGAGAACACCGCGTCCTCGCTGGCCTCATGCTGGCGCAGCTGCGCCCGGATCCGGGCCAGCAACACCGCAAACCGGAACGGCTTTGCTACATAGTCGTTGGCGCCGGATTCGAGGCCCAAAATGGTGTCCGAATCGGTGTCGTGGCCGGTCAGCATGATGATCGGCGCCTTGAAGCCGCCCTTTCGCAGGGACCGGACAACCTCGCGCCCGTCGGTATCGGGCAGCCCGACATCCATCAGCACGAGATCGGGAGCATTGGCCTTGGCCGCGCTGGCGCCCTTGGCGCCGGTATCGACCGCGGAGGCCTCGAATTCCTCATGCAGCGACAGCTGCTCGACCAGCGTATCGCGCAGATCGGTATCGTCATCCACGATCAGGATCTTGCGGGCATTGGCCATAGGTAACCATCCTCTTGGGGCAGGCGGCACAAGCGGAAGCGCTTTTGGCCGAGACTTGATAGTTAGATTCGTACACAGGTAGGCGATTGTTACCGATTCACAAGCAGGCCGCACTCTATCCCAAAACCGGCACGCCTTTGGATGAATGTCCTGTAATGGCGCCGGATAGAACAATCGAGGCTGGGGAGGCAACCCGGGATTAGAGCGATTCTCATGATAAACCCCAACTTTTCAATCACTTATGGGACAGTTGCCCGTGATCGGCCGCTCTCGGCGATCAGGGTGCACCCCGCCGCCGGCGACCCGCGCCGGGGCTGGCTGACCGCGGACGGCTGGACCGCGCCGGTGGCACTTGGTCGCGGGGGCATCCTGGCCAACAAGCGCGAAGGCGACGGCGGGACCCCCAAAGGGACCTTCTATCCCCGGCAATTATGGTGGCGCGCCGACCGTCACCCACGGCCGCGGACCTACCTGCCGGTGCGCCCGATCCGGCCCGATGACGCCTGGTGCGAGGACCCGAAAGACCGCCATTACAATCAGCCGATGCGGCTCAGCCCCGATCAGGCCGGCGACCGTCTCACGCGCGACGATCACCTCTACGATTTCATCGTCGAGATCGATCACAACAGTGCCCCGCGTATCGCCGGCCGCGGCAGCGCGGTGTTCTTGCATCTGGCGCGCGCCAACTTTTCAGCCACGGCCGGATGCGTGTCGATGACGAAGTCCTCCATGCTGCGACTGTTGCGGCGGATGAGCCGGCAGACCAAGATCATCATCGGGTCATAGCGTTTTCGGAAATCAAACCATGCTCGACAAGAACCAGATCGCCGCGGCATCCAGCATCCTGCACGATCATTGGCGCGCCGGAACCAAGTTCGACGCGCTCGACGCTTCGCTGCGGCCACGCGATCGCGCCGAGGGCTACGCCATTCAAGCGGCGATCGAGAATTATTCGAGCGGAAAATTGTTCGGCTGGAAAATCGCGGCCACCAGCGAGGCCGGCCAGAAGCACATCAATGTCGAGGGCCCGATGGCCGGACGCATCCTGCCTGAGACGATCATACCGGATGGCGGCACCGCTTCGATGGCCGGAAATAAAATGCGCGTCGGCGAGCCGGAATTCGCCTTTCGCATGGCGACAGACCTGCCGCCGCGGCCGGCGCCCTACACGGTGCGGGAGGTTCTGGATGCGGTCGACACGCTGCATCCGGCGATCGAGATTCCTGATTCGCGTTTTGCGGATTTCGTGCGCGCCGGCGCCGCGCAAATCATTGCGGACAACGCTTGCGCGCACCTGTTCGTGCTGGGCGCGCCGACGGCTGCGAACTGGCGCGCGCGCGATCTCGTCGAGGAGAGGCCGGTCATTACGTTGCGCGGACAACGCTATATCGGGCACGGCAAGAACGTGCTCGGCGATCCCAGGATTGCACTGGCCTGGCTCGCCAATGAATTGCGCGCGCTTGGTTTGACGTTGAGAGCAGGCGAGGTAGTGACGACAGGCACCTGCCATCCACCGCTGCCGATTCAGTCCGGGGATTTATTCGAGGCGGATTTCGGCGCGCTCGGGAAAGTGTCGGTGGGGTTTGCGTAGGCTCTCTCAACGTCATTGCGAGCCACCGGGTCGCGCGAATGCGCGCCCGATGACGGGCTCCGCGAAGCAATCCATGCCGCCGCAAAAAGAAAGAATGGATTGCTTCGTTGCTGCGCTCCTCGCAATGACGGAAGGATGGATCGCGCGCCGCTACCGGTGCCCGAAGATAGCCGAGCCCACGCGTATGTGCGTTGCGCCCATCTGGATCGCGATCGCAAAATCGGCACTCATGCCCATCGACAGATTCTTCAATCCGTTGCGCGCGGCGATCTTCGCGGTCAGCGCGAAATGCCGCGCCGGCGCCTCGTTGACCGGCGGGATGCACATCAGGCCGGAAATCGCCAGGCCATATTTCTCCCGGCAGCCCGCAATGAAGGCATCCGCCTCGCCGGGCGCGACGCCGGCCTTCTGCGGTTCTTCGCCGGTATTAAGCTGGACGAACAATTCCGGCTGCTTTTTCTGAAAATTGATTTCCTTGGCTAACGCTTCGCAAATGCTCGGGCGATCGACCGAATGGATGGCGTCGAACAGCGCCACGGCCTCCTTGGCCTTGTTGGATTGCAGCGGCCCGATCAGGTGCAGCGCTATGCCGGGATGGTCAGACATTAACCCTGGCCATTTCGCCTTGGCCTCCTGCACCCGGTTTTCGCCGAAAACGCGTTGTCCGGCGTCGATAACAGGTGAAATGGCGGCGGCGTCGAATGTCTTCGACACCGCGATCAGGGTTACCGACGCGCGATCGCGGCGCGCTTCCTTGCAGGCGCGCGCGATCTCCTGCTCCACCGTCGCGAGACCGTTTGGTAAAGATGAGGTTAGCAAATTTGTCGTTTCCGGCGTCATGTCGTCTGTCGGATCGTAACTTTACGGGGTTGGTTCCAATTTTACCAAGTTCGGGAAAGGCTTTTTGAACCCTTCGCACTACCTTGGCCCCCGGGGCAGGGGGCGAAGATGTCTGGCGTTACTTTCAACCGCAACAGGGTGAAACTCAAGAAGCTTCTGGGAATCCGTGCGCGGCTGGCGCTGCTGGCGGTGATCCTGGTGGCGCCCTTGATGCTGGAACGCGCCCGTTCGCTCGAATACACCCGCGCCAAACAGATCGCGGCGGCTTCGGAGGAATTCGCCAACATCACCCAGCACAGCGCCGACACCCAGCGCGAAGTGATCTCCTCGGTCGAGACGATGCTGAAATCGGCGGCCTATATCCGCGCCTCCGGCGGCATCGCACGAAGCTGCGAAATCCTGCGCGCCAGCCTGCCGACCAACCTGCCCTGGATCCGCAGCATCATGTTCGTCAGCAAGGACGGGCTGGTGCAGTGCTCGACCTTGAACATGCAGGTAGGGCTCAGCCTCGGCGACCGCGAATATTTCAAGAAGACACAGGCCACCCGCGATTTCGTTTTCAGCGACTATCTGTTCGGCAAAACCAACGGCCGGCCGATGATGATGGCCGCCTATCCGGTGGCCGCGATCAATCCGGAGGAAGACGCCGTCGTCGTCGCCGGCATCAATATCGACTGGCTGTCGAAGATCATGACCAATCTCGGCGGGCGGCCGGGGATTTCGTCCCTGCTGGTCGATAGCACCGGCGTCGTGATCGCAGCCCCCTCGGATCAGTCCAGCATGATCGGCCGGCCGCTCGATAACGTACCGCTGTTGTCGGCGATCGCCGAGAAAGCGCTCGGCTCCGACGCGCCGACGGGCTCGCTTTCGTTCACCGCGTCCGACGGCTCGAAGCGCACGATCAGCTTTGCGCGCATTCCCGGCACGCAATCGCGTCTGATCGTCAGCATCGACGAGGCCAGGGTGACGGCCGCAATCAATCGTGAGATCCGCACCGCCTATCTGCAGCTCGGCTTCGTCTGCCTGTTCGTGCTGCTGGGCGCGCTGGTCGGCGCGGAGAAGCTCATCATCGGACCGATCGAACTCATGACTGGAATGGCAAGACGGTTCGGCGAGGGCGATTGGTCGGCCCGCGTCGCGCGCAGCCGCCTGCCTTCGGAATTCGTTCCATTGGCTCGCGCCTTCAACGCGATGGCGGCCCAGCTCAGCCAGCGCGAGCGCGAACTGGTCGCGACCAACGACCGGCTCACCGTGATGGCCTCGATCGACATGCTGTCGGGCCTCGCCAACCGGCGCGGCTTCCAGAGCCGCCTGGATTTCGAGTGGATGAAGACGCAGCAATATGACAGCGAGCTGTCGCTCCTGATGATCGATGTCGATCACTTCAAGCTCTACAACGACACCTATGGCCACCCCGAAGGCGACGCCTGTCTCTCCAGGCTCGGCGAAACGCTTGCCATGATCGCCGCCGATACCATGGGGTTTGCCGGACGCTACGGCGGCGAGGAATTTTGCCTGCTGCTGCCGAACACCGAAACCGCCCGCGCGCTCGAGATCGGCGAGACGGTGCGCGCCGCGGTCCAGGGGCTTGGCCTGCCGCACGCGACCTCCAGCCACCAGACCGTCACCGTCAGCGTCGGCGTCGCCTGCACCAAGCCGAACGACTGCCAGCGCCCCGGCGACCTGATCGAAGCCGCGGATGCCGCCCTCTACGCCGCCAAACACCGCGGCCGCAACGCCGTGGTCGAGCACGGCTTCGTGCGGATGGTGGACGAAGCCGGCATAGCGCTGGCGGGGTGAGGCTTCATCCCGAACACTCTGCCCGCAAGCCCGATCCAGATTTACGAAGAGATGCTGCGGCAAAGCGATAAGCGAGGGGTCCTATTCACCCGGATGAAGCAGGCTCTCATCCGGCCTTGAGCCCGAGATCGTTCTCCGTCACGACGCGGTTGCGACCACCTCGTTTGGCGACATACAGTGCACGGTCGCACCGATCGATCAGATCGGCCATCGACTCGCCCAGTTGAAACTGTCCAACGCCGATCGATACCGTGATGCCGGGCAGCGCCTCGCCGGTCGAACGGCGGCTAAGGTGGCATTCCGCGATCAAGCGGCGAATGCGCTCGGCAACCGTGGCGCAGGTGGCGAGATCCGCGCCGGGGAGCACGGCGATCAGTTCTTCGCCGCCATATCGTGCTGGAAGGTCGATCTCGCGAACGCCCTCTCGCAGTACCTTCGCCATCAACCGCAGTACGTGGTCGCCGACGCCGTGGCCGTACTCGTCGTTGAAACGCTTGAAGTGATCGATGTCGATCAACAACGCACTGAGCGGATCGCCTTGTTCCATCGCCGCGATCTGGGCCTGCCGGAAAAACTCGTCCAACGCCCGGCGGTTCGGCAAGCCGGTCAGCGTATCGGTCCTGGCGCGCTCCTCGGACTTGTTCAGGGAATCGCGGATCGTGTCGAGCTCACGCGATTTCTCGGCAAAGCTGGCTTCGAGCTTGGTGGCGCGGGTCGCCGCCTTGGCCAGTTCGATCATCAGGCTTGCGACCAGCGGTTTTGGATCGACGCCGGCTTCGGTCTGCGCAGTGACGTCGCTGATAACAGCCATTTGCGTACGGTTGTCGGCGATGGCCGTGGTCAGAAACTGCCTGGCTGACGCCATCACCGAATGCAGTTGCTGGGAGACGTCATAAGCCACCGCGTCATCCGCCCCTTTCGACCCGATATAGGTCTCAAACAGGTCGCGATTGGTGGTGGCGTCGAACTTCCACTTGTTGCCGAGCAGGACGTCGATGGCCCGTTTGAGCTCAGGCGATGCCCCGACGGAATATCTGAACCAGACCTGGAAATTGTTGGGGGTAGGCGGCACGCGCTGTTCAGCCATCGACCGCATGGCTTTTTCCGCGACCGACGTCGCGTATTCGAAATCGAGCTCGTCGAACGCGGCGGTCACGGTATCGCTGGTTTCCCTGCCACAAGGGACAAAATGCCCTCTTCATGGGCAAGGTCTCACAAATTCATTAAGTGCACCTCAATCCCATTGGTTGCACTTCCGCCGGCGTCCGCAAGGCGCTGCCGACATCCTCCAACCCATTGACCCATCATGGCCTTTTATGGCCTAGTCCGCCGTCTTTTGAATGGCCGCAAAACCCGAAAAAGCCCAGCGATTTCATGACCTCCGAACGCTATAACGCCCGTGATTCCGAACCGCGCTGGCAACGCCAGTGGGATGAAAAGGCGATCTTCGCCTCCAAAAACGACGATCCGCGGCCGAAATATTACGTGCTCGAGATGTTCCCCTATCCGTCCGGGCGCATCCATATCGGGCATGTCCGGAACTACACGCTGGGCGACGTGCTGGCGCGGTTCATGCGGGCCAAGGGGTTCAACGTGCTGCACCCGATGGGCTGGGATGCGTTCGGCCTGCCCGCCGAGAACGCCGCAATCGAGCGCAAGGTCGCGCCCAAGGCCTGGACCTACGACAACATCGCCGCGATGAAAAAGCAGCTGCAGTCGATCGGGCTGTCGCTCGACTGGTCACGCGAGTTCGCGACCTGCGACCCCAGCTACTACAAGCATCAGCAGAAGATGTTCCTGGATTTTCTGCGCGCGGGCCTCGCCGAGCGCGAGAAGCGCAAGATCAACTGGGATCCGGTCGACATGACCGTGCTCGCCAACGAGCAGGTGATCGACGGCCGCGGCTGGCGCTCCGGCGCCGTGGTCGAGCAGCGCGAGATGAACCAGTGGGTCTTCAAGATCACGAAGTACTCGCAGGAGCTATTGGACGCGCTGGATGGGCTGGATCGCTGGCCCGACAAGGTGCGGCTGATGCAGCGCAACTGGATCGGCCGCTCCGAAGGCCTGCTGGTGCGTTTTGCGCTCGATGCGGCAACGACGCCCGCCGGCGAGAGCGAGCTGAGGATTTTCACCACGCGCCCGGACACGCTGTTCGGCGCAAAATTCATGGCGATCGCCGCCGATCATCCGCTGGCGATTGCCGCGGCCGCCAAGAATCCAAAGCTCGCCGAGTTCATCGCGGACGTAAAGCGGATCGGCACGGCGCAGGAAATCATCGACACCGCCGAGAAGCAGGGCTTTGATACCGGCATCCGCGCGGTGCATCCGTTCGATCCGAACTGGAAGCTGCCGGTCTATGTCGCCAACTTCGTGCTGATGGAATATGGCACCGGCGCGATCTTCGGTTGCCCGGCGCACGACCAGCGCGACCTCGATTTCGTCAACAAATACGGGCTCGGCAATATCCCGGTGGTCTGTCCCGACGGTCAGGACCCGAAGACGTTCGTGATCACCGACACCGCCTATGACGGTGAAGGCCGCATGATCAATTCGCGCTTCCTCGACGGCATGACCATCGAGCAGGCCAAGGAAGAGGTCGCAAAACGGCTGGAAGCCGAGCTGCGCGGCAACATGCCGGTCGGCGAGCGTCAGGTGAACTTCCGTCTGCGCGACTGGGGCATTTCGCGGCAACGCTATTGGGGCTGCCCGATCCCGGTGATCCACTGCCCGACATGCGACGTGGTGCCGGTGCCGGACAAGGAGTTGCCGGTGGTGCTGCCCGAGGATGTCACCTTCGACAAGCCGGGCAACGCGCTCGACCATCATCCGACCTGGAAGCACGTCAGCTGTCCGAAGTGCGGCGGCAAAGCGCAGCGCGAAACCGACACGATGGACACGTTCGTGGATTCGTCCTGGTATTTTGCGCGCTTCACCGATCCCTGGAACGAGAAGGCGCCGACCACGCCTGACGTCGCCAACCGGATGATGCCGGTCGACCAGTATATCGGCGGCGTCGAGCACGCGATCCTGCATCTGCTGTACAGCCGTTTCTTCACCCGCGCGATGAAGGCGACCGGCCATATCGATATGGACGAGCCGTTCGCCGGCATGTTCACGCAGGGCATGGTGGTGCACGAGACCTACCAGAAGGCCGACGGCGCTTATGTCACCCCGGCTGAGGTGAAGATCGAAACCGGCGCCAACGGAAAGCGCGCCACGCTGCTCACATCAGGCGAAGAGATCTCGATCGGCGCCATCGAGAAGATGTCGAAGTCGAAGAAGAACACCGTCGACCCCGACGACATCATCGCGACCTATGGCGCCGACGTCGCGCGCTGGTTCATGCTGTCGGACTCGCCGCCCGACCGCGACGTGATCTGGAGCGACGAGCGGGTGCAGGGCGCTTCGCGCTTTGTACAGCGGCTGTGGCGGCTGGTGAACGAATCCGCCGAACTCGCAAAAGCCGCCCCCGCGGCCCGGCCGGGGTCCTTCGGCCCGGAGGCGCTGGGCTTACGCAAGGCCGCCCACGGTGCCCTGGACAAGGTATCCGGCGGCATCGAGCGGCTGCATTTCAATGTCTGCCTCGCCCATATCCGCGAATTCGCCAATGCGCTGGCCGAGGTGCTGGGGCAGGAGGGGACGCCCACCCCGGACACCGCCTGGGCGGTCCGGGAGGCGTCGGTCATCCTTGTTCAACTGTTCGCGCCCATGATGCCGCATCTGGCCGAGGAGTGCTGGACGGTTTTGGGCCAGTCCGGGCTGATTTCGGAGGCCGATTGGCCCCAAATCGAACGCGATTTGCTGGTTGAAGATACGGTGACGCTGGTGGTTCAGGTCAACGGCAAGAAACGGGGTGATGTTACCGTGCCACGGGGCGCCCAAAATCCGGAAATTGAGGCTGCCGTTTTGGCCCTTGATGCGGTAAAATTGGCGCTGGGCGGCAAGGCCGTGCGTAAAGTGATCGTTGTTCCCATGAGGATCGTGAATGTCGTTGGCTAGGACCCGGATTGTTGCTCGGCTGCTGGCCGTGGCCGCGCTGGCGGCGCTGACGGCCGGCTGCTTCCAACCGATGTACGCCGAACATACCGACGGCACCCCCGGCTTGCGCGAAAAGCTGATGGGGGTGGAAGTCCCGCCGGTCGACAAAAACAACGCGTCGCGGGAAGCCCGGATCCAGGTGGAAATCCGCAACGCGCTGGCGTTCAAGCTTTATGGCAATGCGACCGGTATGCCGCCGACCCATCGGCTGGTGCTGCGGTTCACTTCCAGCCGTTCGTCGCTGATGGTCGATCCCAATACGGGGCTGCCGACCAGCGAGAACTACGGCATCGACGCGCAGTACAATCTGATCGAGATCGCCACCAACAAATCGGTCATGACCGGCACGACCTTCTCGCGCGTGTCGTATGACATGCCGGGTTCGTATCAGCGCTTCGCCCGCTCCCGCGCCTACCGCGATGCCGAGGATCGCGCGGCGCAAGAGATCGCTGAAAACATCCAGACCCGGCTGGCGTCGTTCTTCGTCGCCGGGACCTGAGCGCCTCGTCATTCCGGGGCGCGTGAAGCGCGAACCCGGAATCCAGAGATTGTTCGATCGAGATTCCGGGTCCACGCGCGAGCGCATGTCCCGGAATGACGTCGTAAATTCAAACAAGGTCAGTGCGTGGTCGCGCTTCGCGGAAAAGAGATCGATGCTTTTCTCGCCCGGCCGGACACCGGCCGGCCCATCATCCTGCTGTACGGTCCCGATGCCGGCCTGGTGCGCGAACGTGCCGATGCCTTGATCGCATCCGCGGTCGACGATCCCAACGATCCGTTTTCGCTGGTGCGTCTCGACGGCGACGAATTGTCCGCCGAGCCCTCGCGGCTGGTCGATGAGGCGATGACGGTGCCGCTGTTCGGCGGCCGCCGCGCCATCCGGGTGCGCGCCGGCTCGCGCAGTTTTGCCAGCGGTATCGACACGCTCGCCGATTCGCCCATCAAGGATTGCCGCATCGTCATCGAGGCCGGCGAACTGCGGCCGGAATCGCCGCTGCGCAAGGCCTGCGAGCGCGCCAAGACCGCGGTCGCCATTGCCTGTTATCCCGACGGCGAGCGAGACCTCGCACGGCTGATCGATGAGGAATTGCGGCCCTCGAACCTGCGGATCGCGCCGGATGCGCGCGCGGTCCTGACCGCGCTGCTCGGCGGCGACCGCCAGGCCTCGCGCAACGAATTGCGCAAGCTTGCGCTCTATGCCCACGGCAAGGGCGAGGTGACGCTCGAGGATGTCGTGACCGTCGTCTCCGATGCGTCCGAATTGAAACTCGATCCGATCGTCGATGGCGCCTTCGCCGGAAATCCCGCCATCGTCGAAAGCGAATTCGCCAAAGCGATGATCGCCGGCACCTATCCCGGCGTGATCATCTCCGCCGCGCAGCGTCAGGCGGCATGGCTGCACAAATCCGCGCTCGCGGTGGCCGAGGGCACGCCGGTCACGGCATTGCTCGAGAGCGGATACCCGCGCCTGCATTTCTCCCGCAAGGGTGCCGTCGAAATCGCGCTACGCAATTTCAATGCTGCGCGGCTAGCCGCCATCATCGATCAGCTTGGCACCGCTGCGCTCGACATGCGCAAGCAGGCAACGCTCGCGGCAGCGATCGCGCAGCGCACGCTACTCTCGATCGCGGCGAATGCGAAGCGGCGGGGGTGAGGATTTGTCGTCCCGGCTCAAGGCCGGGACGACGAAAAATATTTTCCGCGCGGAATGACGACTGGCCTAGCCGCCCTCCAGTCGCCGCATCACCTCGTCGAGCTGTTCGAGGTTGCGATAGCTGATCTGCACCGTGCCGCCGGGATCGCGATGGTTGACGCTCACGGTCAGACCGAGTGCATCGCTGACGCGTTTTTCCAGCGCGATCGTGTCGGGGTCTTTTACCTTGCCGCCGCGCGCCTTCTGCGGTTTGCGTTCCGGCACGCCTTCGTCATGCGCCAGCGCTTCGGCCTGACGCACGTTGAGGCCTTCCTCGACGATGCGCTTGGCGGCAGCCAGCGGATCGGGCACGCCGATCAGCGCGCGCGCATGACCGGCCGACAGATCGCCCCTGGCGATATAGGCCTGAACTTCCGCCGGCAATTTCGTCAGCCGCATCATGTTGGCGACGTGGCTGCGGCTCTTGCCGACGATCTTGGCGATGTCTTCCTGGCTGCGTTTGAATTCGTCGGCGAGCGCGTGATAGCCCTGTGCCTCTTCCATCGCGTTGAGGTCTTCACGTTGCACGTTCTCGATGATCATGATCTCGAGCGCGTCGCTATCGCTGACATCGACCGGTACGATCGGCACCTCGTGCAGGCCCGCGAGCTGCGACGCCCGCCAGCGGCGCTCGCCGGCGATGATCTCGTAGCGATCCTGGGCGCCCTTGACCGGACGCACCACGATCGGCTGGATCACGCCGTGCTGCTTGACGGAAGCGGCGAGCTCGCCCAATTCGGTATCGGAAAAAGCCCGGCGCGGGTTGCGCGGATTTGGTTTCAAGAATTCGATCGGCACCTTGCGCTGATTGCGCGGCCGTTCGACATGCGCGGCCTCGCCGCCGACATCACCGATCAGACTTGCAAGACCGCGGCCCAGTCGCGAACGCGCTTCGTCGGCCATCGCCAGCTCCCTTGGATTCACGTAGCAGCACTCCGAAATTAGAATCTCTGTTTCAGATCGTAGTGTGGGCAAAGCGAAGCGTGCCCACCGAAACTCTACGACACGGGACGGTGGGCACGGCGAAGAGCCTTTGCCTACCCTACGGCTCTTACTTCAATGCGCGAGCAGCTCGCGCTCGCGCTGGATCACTTCGGTTGCGAGCTTGAGATAGGCGTCGCTGCCGACGCATTTGAGATCGTAGACCAGGACCGGCTTGCCGTAGGACGGCGCCTCGGAGATGCGCACGTTGCGCGGGATCATGGTGTTGTAGACTTTCGCTCCCATGAACTGCCGGACGTCGGCGACGACCTGGTTCGACAAATTGTTGCGGGAGTCGAACATGGTCAGCACGATGCCGTGGATCGACAGGTTCGGATTGAGCGTCGAGCGCACCTGCTCGACCGTCTGCAGCAATTGCGACAGGCCTTCGAGCGCGAAGAATTCGCATTGCAGCGGCACCAGGATCGCGTCCGACGCCGCCATCGCGTTGACGGTGAGCAAATTGAGCGACGGCGGGCAATCGATCAGCACATAGGTGTAATCGGTCTCCGCTGTCGCGCCGGTGTTGAGCGCTGCGATCGCATCGCGCAGCCGGAACGCGCGGCCGGGCGTCGATCCCAGTTCGAGTTCGAGGCCGGAAAGATCCATGGTGGACGCGGCGATATGCAGGCGCGGCACCGCGGTTGCGACCACCGCCTCGCGCAGCGGCGCCTCGCCGATCAGCACGTCATAGGTCGAGCAGCTGCGGTTGCGGCGGTCGATGCCGAGACCGGTGGAGGCGTTGCCCTGCGGATCGAGATCGACGATCAGCACGCGCTCGCCGATCGCAGCGAGTGCGGTGCCCAGATTGATCGCGGTGGTGGTCTTGCCGACGCCGCCTTTCTGGTTGGCGAGGGATAATATGCGCGGATGGCCCGCCGGGGTTGGCGCCCTATCCTCTTGATAAACCTCATCAATCACGGTCATACCCGGTTACCATATGCTGCCGCGGATGATTAGCGCCGCTCGATTCGGTCGAGTTCGACGATCCAGCCGTGTCCGCCGGTGCGGCTGGAGTGGAATCGTGGTTCGATCTTCCAATATTTAGTGGCTTCGGTCAATTCAGCCTCTACATCTTGGCCTTTGAGAAACAACGCTTTGGCGCCCTTCCCCACCAGCGGCGCTGCGAAGCCAATGAGCTGGTGTAACGGAGCCAGCGCCCGGGCAGTGACGCAATCGACGGTGCCGGTGATTCTATCCACACTATCCCCGATGTCAGCCAGGTGCACCGTCCCTGCCCCCGAAGTCACGCGCAGCGCCTCGCGCAGGAAAGCCGCCTTCTTGGCGTTGCGCTCGACCAGGTGAACCTGCGCACCTGAAGTCTCCGCCATCGCGCAGGCCAACACGACACCCGGAAAGCCGCCGCCGCTGCCGAGATCAGCCCATGTCTTCGCCGACGGGGCGAGGCTCAGAAGCTGCAGCGAGTCTGAGATGTGCCGGGTCCAAAGATTTGAAAGCGTCGATGGCGCGACCAAATTGGTCTTGGCCTGCCACTCCAGGAGGAGTGCGACATAGCGATCCAGCCGCGCTTCCGTTTCACGTGAAACGGGGGTGAGCGCGAGGGCTGCGGCCTTGTCGGCCGGGAGCATCGGAGATGAGGCTTGAGTTGCTGCTTTGACCATCTGTTCGGACATACTCATCACGACGTTGAAGCCGTCATTGCGAGCCCACCGGTCGCGCGAATGCGCGCCCGATGACAGGCTCCGCGAAGCAATCCATACTAACAACGCGGCAGGTCTGGATTGCTTCGTCCGCTGCGCTCCTCGCAATGACGGTCGAGGGATTATCCCGGCTGCGTTTCACGTGAAACAGGGTCTACGCGGTCGCCTTCGCTGTCTTCCGCCGGGCTTCGCGCCGCAAGTAAGCCGCCAAAATACCCAGCGCCGCCGGCGTCAGGCCATCAAGCCGTCCCGCCTGCCCCACCGTCCGCGGTCGCGCCGCCTCAAGCTTCGAACGGGCCTCGTTTGAGAGTCCCGGCACAACAGCGTAATCGATATCGGTCAGAACCAGGCCCTCGTCGCGTCTGAAGGCGTCGACGTCGGCGGTCTGGCGCTTGAGATAGACGTCGTATTTCGCATCGATCTCCAGATGGACCGCGATCGCTGGGTCAATCGCCGATAGCTCCGACCAGATGCCCAGGAGATGAGACCATTCGATCTCCGGATAGGCCAGTAGTTCAAAGGCCGAGCGGCGCTGGCCGTCCCGATTGAGAGCCAGCCCATGCCTGGCCGCCTCGTTGGGCGTCATCGACAGCGACTTGGCCAGCGACTTGGCGGCGTCCAACGCCGCCATCTTGGCCCCGTGGAGCCGGGTGCGCGCCTGCCCCACACACCCCAGCGCAATTCCCTTGTCCGTCAGGCGCTGGTCGGCGTTGTCGGCCCGCAAGGTCAGTCGGTATTCCGCCCTGGAGGTGAACATCCGATATGGCTCGGTGATCCCGCGGGTCACGAGGTCGTCGATCATCACGCCGAGATAGCCGTCGGCGCGGTCGAAAACGACCGGTGCGGCACCGCTTGCCAGCAACGCTGCGTTCAGACCCGCAACAATCCCCTGCGCCGCCGCCTCTTCATAGCCGGTGGTGCCGTTGATCTGCCCGGCCAGGAAGAGGCCCGGCAACCGCCTGGTCTGCAAGGTCGGATCGAGCTCACGGGGATCGACATGATCGTATTCGATGGCATAGCCCGGCCGGACCATCTTTACCCGCCCAAGACCGGGAATGGTGGCGAGGATCGCGAGTTGGACCTCTTCCGGAAGCGAGGTGGAGATGCCGTTCGGATAGACCGTGCTGTCATCCAGCCCTTCCGGCTCCAGAAAGATCTGGTGGCCGTCGCGGTCGCCGAAGCGGACGATCTTGTCCTCGATCGAGGGGCAATAGCGCGGTCCGCTGCTCTTGATCTGGCCGGAATACATCGGCGAGCGGTGCACATTGGCCCGGATCACCTCATGGGTCGCCGGCGTGGTGCGGGTGATACCGCACTGGATCTGCGGCGTCGTGATCCGCTCGGTGAGCACGGAAAACGGCTCCGGCGGCTCGTCGCCGGGCTGCATTTCGACCGCCGACCAGTCGATGGTCGTACCATCGAGGCGCGGCGGCGTACCGGTCTTGAGGCGTCCGAGGGTAAAGCCGGCGCGTTCGAACGATGCCGAAAGGCCCATCGCGGGCGCCTCGCCGACCCGGCCTGCCGGCCAGTTCTTCTCGCCAAGATGGATCAGGCCGCGCAGAAACGTCCCGGTCGTGATGACGACCGCGCCGGCGGCAAACGTGCGGCCGTCGCCCAGGCGAATGCCAGTCACCCGGCCATTCGAGACGGTGAGTTCATCCGCCTCGCCCTCGATCACACTAAGATTGGCGGTCTCGGTGATCGCGGCCTGCATGGCGGCGGCGTAAAGCTTGCGATCGGCTTGGGCGCGCGGCCCGCGGACGGCCGGACCCTTGCGGCGGTTCAGCATCCGGAACTGAATCCCGCCGGCATCCGCGACCCGGCCCATCAGACCATCCAGCGCGTCGACCTCGCGGACCAGATGGCCCTTGCCGAGACCGCCGATCGCGGGATTGCAGGACATGGCGCCGACGGTCGCGAAACGATGGGTCACCAAGGCTGTGCGCGCCCCCATCCGCGCAGCCGCGCTCGCGGCTTCGCAGCCGGCGTGGCCGCCGCCGATGACAATCACGTCAAAGGACGCTTGCTGGAAAATCATGGTGCGACTTCTATCGCGGAGTGATGAAAGCCGGAAGAACGAAGTTTACCGGGCGGAAGTGTTTCACGTGAAGCGCGGCAAGGCGGTGCCAAACTGAACTGTTTCACGTGAAACAGGCTGGGTTTCAACACCCAAACTCAGAGCGTTTCACGTGAAACAATCGGCTCCAATGAATGAACGAAGTAATATTATTTCCCTACACAAAATTCCCGGAAGATGACGTCGAGCACATCCTCGACATCCACCCGCCCCAACAGGCGCCCCAGTGAGTGAGCGGCGGCCCGAAGTTCCTCGGCGGCCAGTTCCTCACCCTTCCCGACCACGTCCACACTTCGCCGCAGCGACGCAGCGGTCTCCTGCAGCAATTTGCGTTGCCGTGCCCTGCCGATCAAGCCGGCTTCGCCCGCGCCGAAGTAGTCCCGCGCGAATCCGACCAGGGCCGAGATCAATTCGGGAAGGCCATCGCCGCGACGGGCTGAGATTCTGAACTCCATTCGAGCAGGCGCCTCGTCCCCACCGGCTGGCCGTCCCACGACGAGGTCGATCTTGTTGCGCACCAGCCAAACCGGTGCGCCCCCGTCATGCGTAGGCTCAATCGCTGCATCGGCAAGCCACAGTACGAGGTCGGCTTCCGCGGCACGGGCGCGGGCACGACGCACGCCCTCCTGCTCGACGGGATCGTCGGTCTCGCGGATGCCGGCGGTATCGATCACCGTCACCGGATAGCCGTCGAGGTCGAGTTGCACCTCGATGACATCGCGCGTGGTGCCGGCATGCGGCGATACAATCGCAACGTCGCGCCGCGCCAGCTGATTGATCAGCGTCGACTTGCCGACATTCGGCGGCCCCGCGATCGCAACCACCAGGCCATCACGCAGGCGTTCACTTTGACCCTCTGCCGCAAGCACTTCCTCGATTTCCGAAAGCAGCGTCTTGATCTTCGCCAGTGCCGGCACGATCAGTTCGCCCGGCACATCGCCCTCGTCGGAAAAATCGATGCCGGCCTCGATCAACGCGGACGCTTCGATGGTCTGCGCGCGCCAATTACGTACGCGATCGCCGAGCAGACCTTTCAGCTGACGCAGCGCCTGACGGCGCTGGCGATCGGTGTCGGCGTGAATGAGATCGTCGAGACCTTCGGCCTCGGTGAGATCGAGCTTGCCGTTCTCAAAACCCCGCCGGGTGAATTCGCCGGGTTCCGCCGGCCGCAGATTCTCGAAACTGCCGAGCGCGGCGAACATTGCGGCCAGCACCGCGCGTCCGCCATGGACATGGAATTCGGCGACGTCTTCGCCGGTCGCGCTCGCCGGCCCCGGAAACCACAGCGCCACGGCATCGTCGATCGGCTGCCGGTCGGCGCCGCGGAGCAGGACGCGGGTCGCGGTTCGCGGGGCAGCCGTCTTGCCGGCCAGCGCCGCCAAAACCGCCCCCGCCTCTGCCCCGGACACCCGCACCATGGCAATCGCGCTCGGCGGCCGGCCTGACGACAACGCGAAGATGGTTTGGTCGCGGGGATGCATGGCCTATTTGTTCCCGAGGAATAGGAAAGGCAACGCAATTTCAGGGAGATGATTTTGGGGCTGCGCCTCGCGGCCTGAGCCGCAATATTTGCTGCAGGAAAACTGCAGCATTTATGCTGCAAAATCCGGCCGGTTTTGCAGGCAGCCAACCCAGGCCAGAATAAAGTTATTTAACTTCAAACACTTGCTCCCCTCTCCGTTAGGACCACAGCACTTCGACATGCCCCCGCAAGATCTTGGCAAAATCGTCCTATATTGCAGTGCAACAAACATGAAAAAGGCGCCCCGTGCGAACGAGGCGCCCCCGCAAAGCCGGCCCGAAGGCTCAGGTATTCATGGAATCGAAGAATTCCGAGTTGTTCTTGGTGTTGCGGAGCTTGTCGAGCAGGAAGTCGATCGCATCCATGGTGCCCATCGGATTGAGGATCCGGCGCAGCACGTACATCTTCTTCAGGAGCTGCGGATCGGTGATCAGCTCTTCCTTGCGCGTGCCGGAGCGCGAGATGTCGATCGCCGGGAAGGTCCGCTTGTCCGAGACCTTGCGGTCGAGGATCAGTTCGGAGTTACCGGTGCCCTTGAATTCTTCGAAGATGACTTCGTCCATGCGGCTGCCGGTATCGACCAGCGCGGTTGCGATGATGGTCAGCGAGCCGCCCTCCTCGATGTTGCGCGCGGCGCCGAAGAAGCGCTTTGGCCGCTGCAGCGCGTTGGCGTCGACACCGCCGGTCAACACCTTGCCGGATGACGGCACCACGGTGTTGTAAGCGCGGCCCAGACGCGTAATCGAGTCCAGGAGGATCACGACGTCACGGCCATGTTCGACGAGACGCTTGGCCTTCTCGATCACCATCTCGGCGACCTGGACGTGACGCACGGCGGGTTCGTCGAAGGTGGAGGAAACCACCTCGCCCTTCACCGAGCGCTGCATGTCCGTGACTTCTTCCGGACGTTCGTCGATCAGCAGCACGATCAGATAGCATTCCGGGTGATTGGCGGTGATGGAGTGCGCGATGTTTTGCATCAACACCGTTTTACCGGTGCGCGGCGGCGCCACGATCAGGGCGCGCTGGCCTTTGCCGATCGGCGCGACGATGTCGATAACCCTTGCAGAAAGGTCTTTTCTGGTAGGGTCTTCGAGTTCGAGCCGAAAACGTTGATCGGGAAATAGCGGGGTCAGATTGTCGAAATTGACCTTGTGCTTGGACTTTTCCGGATCTTCGAAATTGAGCGTATTGACCTTGAGCAGCGCAAAATAGCGTTCGCCTTCTTTCGGGCTGCGGATGTGGCCTTCGATGGTATCGCCGGTGCGCAGACCGAAACGGCGGATCTGCGAGGGCGAGACGTAGATGTCATCGGGGCCCGGCAGATAATTGGCATCGGGCGAGCGCAAGAATCCAAAACCGTCGGAGAGAACCTCGACGACGCCTTCGCCGATAATATCGATTTCCTGGATCGCGAGCTGCTTGAGAATCGCGAACATCAGCTCCTGCTTGCGCATAGTGCTGGCATTTTCGACCCCATTCTCTTCCGCAAACGAGACGAGTTCGGCCGGCGTTTTTGCTTTGAGGTCTTGAAGTTTCATTTCCCGCATTGGGATGGTCCTGTGGAGAGTAACTAGAGGAGGGGTGCTAGGTAGCTTTATGAAAAAGCGGACACGAAAAAAGGAAGGTCCGCAGGTCTAAGCAAGGAAAGCGCCGGTGAGGCTTCAAACCTGATGCGGCGGCCGGTCCAACGAAGAAACCGGAACGCAACCACATCCGCCTGCGTGGGGTGGGATTTCGACAATATAGAAAATCGGCTGGCTCTCCGCAAGCAGGCCAAGGGCCCGGATTGTGAGCACCGGCATGCCTTAAAACGGTTTGACCACCACCAGGATGACGATCCCGATCATCAGAACAGTCGGTACCTCATTGATAAAACGATAGAATCTCTGGCTGCGGGTATTCCGGTCGGCGGCAAAATCCTTTACCCAGCGCGAAAAAAAACCGTGGACGCCCGACAGCACGATCACCAGCAAAAGCTTGCCGTGCAGCCAGCCGGCCGAAAACCAGTGCCCGCTCCAGGCGAGGTAAAGCCCGGCCAGCCAAGTCACGATCATCGCCGGGTTGATGATAGCCTTGAGCAGCCGCCGTTCCATCACCTTGAACGTCTCCGACTGCTTCGATCCGATCTCCGCCGCGCAATGATAGACGAACAGCCGCGGCAGATAGAGCATGCCGGCCATCCATGCGATGACCGAAATGACATGCAGCGCCTTGATCCACTCGTACATCGCGTTTCGCCTTGCCCTCAGCCGCGCCTGGAACGTTCCGACCACATCGATGTTTCGATCAACGTTCCGCCAGCGTGGGAGCGAGACATATCCGCATTCACCGCTTCCCTATACTAATAATTTTAGAATCTTAGGTTTGAGTCTAAGTAGCGGTGAATTGGACTCACACAAATCTATTCCGCCATTTCCCGTGCTTGTTCACATCGCTCAACAATTTTGGCGGTGAATTCGGTTATGCGAATAAGGCCACTGGCTTCAATGGCTTGCGCCGTTTTGCGGCCAGCTTATGCAGAGACAAATCCACATATTCTCACTATCATTGCCGCACACCGGCGGACTTGTCCTCATGAGGGGCCCTGTGAACAAAAAGCCGGGTTATCCCGGAGACGGGGGCCAGCGGCCGATTCGCTCGAGTAAGGTCCACAAGGATTCACAGGATACACAGGGGTTCTGGTGCCCACGACCGGCAATTATTTTCATCTTCATCTGGTCTCCGATTCGACCGGCGAGACGCTGATCACGGTGGCGCGCGCGGTCGCTGCGCAATACGCCAACGTGACCGCCGTCGAGCATGTCTACCCGCTGGTGCGCAGCCAGAAGCAGCTTGACCGCGTGCTCGACGAGATCGAGGAAGCGCCGGGCATCGTGCTTTTCACGCTGCTGGAAAAAGATCTGGTCGGCCGGCTGGAAGCCAAGTGCAAGGAAATCAACGTGCCGAGCCTGTCGATCATCGGCCCGGTGATGCAATTGTTCCAGGCCTATCTGGGTGCTGCGACCACGGGGCGGGTCGGCGCGCAGCACGTCCTGAATGCGGAATATTTCAAGCGCATCGATGCGTTGAACTACACGATGATCCATGACGACGGCCAGCATGTCGAAGGTCTGGAAGAGGCCGACGTGGTTCTGGTCGGCGTGTCCCGAACGTCGAAGACGCCGACCTCGATCTATCTCGCCAATCGCGGCATCCGCACTGCCAACGTCCCGCTGGTGCCGGGCATCCCGCTTCCGCATCAGCTGGAGATGCTGAAAAAGCCGCTCGTCGTCAGCCTTCATGCGACGCCCGAGCGGTTGATCCAGGTCCGGCAAAACCGGCTCTTGAGCATGGGCGACCGCGACAACGACACCTACATCGATCGCCAGTCCGTTGCCGATGAAGTGGCGTTTGCCCGCCGCCTGAGCGCCAAATTCAATTGGGCGCTGCTCGATGTGACGCGGCGCTCGATCGAGGAAACCGCCGCGGCGGTGATGAAACTATATGCCGACCGGCAGCGGCAGCGGTTTTCCGAATGATCCTCTCGCAATGAGCATCTGGCGCGGAAAAGATCCCTTGATCCTGGCTTCGCAAAGCCGCGCGCGGCGGATGCTGCTCGCCAATGCCGGCCTGCGATGCGACGCCATTGCGGCCGACATCGATGAGCGCGCGGTGCAGAAGGCTTCGGGTTTCGCAACACCGGGTGATATTGCAGGCCTGCTGGCGCGGGAAAAAGCCCTCGCCGTATCGTCGCAGATGCCGAGCCGGTTCGTCGTCGGAGCGGATCAGACGCTGGCGCTCGGACATCGGCTGTTCAGCAAACCCGCCGGGCGTACGCAAGCCGCCGATCAATTGCGAGCGCTCGCCGGCGGCACCCATGAGCTGCACTCGGCCGTTGCCGTTGCACACGAGGGCAAGATATTATTCGCCGATGTCGGCGTCGCGCGCATGACCATGCGGCGGTTGGGCGACAGCGAGATCGAGGCCTATCTGGATCAGGCTGGCGAAGCGGTCACGACCAGCGTCGGCGCCTATCAGCTGGAGGGGCTGGGAGTGCATCTGTTCGAGCGCATCGACGGCGACCATTTCACCATCCTCGGCCTGCCGCTGCTGCAACTGCTCGCATTTCTGCGCAGGGAGAACCTGCTTGCCGTATGAACGAATTGCGAAAATGGCTGTCGTAAAATGTTGATCCTGGGACTGACCGGCTCGATCGGAATGGGGAAATCCACCACCGCAAAGCTGTTCGCGGAAGCCGGCGTCCCGGTTTACGACGCCGACGCCACTGTCCATCAATTATACGAGGGCGAGGCGGCGCCCGCGATTGAAGCTGCATTTCCGGGTACGACGTCGGATGGCAAGGTCGATCGCAACAAGCTGTCGGCGCGCGTAGTGCATGATCCTGCTGCCCTGAAACAGCTCGAACAGATCGTGCATCCGATGCTGGGCGCCTCGCGGCAAAAATTCTTTGCGGATGCGGAGGCGTCGGGCGCACCGGTCGTGGTTGTGGATGTGCCGCTATTGTTCGAGACCGGCGGCGAAAAGCGCGTCGATGCGGTGGTGGTGGTGACGACCTCGCCGGAAAATCAGCGCGAACGCGTGCTAACGCGAGGCACCATGGACGACGCCAGGCTCGACGCCATTCTGGCGCGGCAGTTACCCGATGCCGAAAAACGCAAGCGTGCGGATTTCATAGTGGATACCTCGCATGGCCTCGAGCCGGTGCGGGACCAAATCCGGGACATTCTGGCCGAGGTTGTTAAGATGCCGCGGCGGCGGGCTTGATTCGTCGTTCTCCGGCCCTGAAAACCCGTGTTCTGAAAATCCATGCGCGAAATCGTTCTCGATACCGAAACCACCGGCCTTGATCCCTTGCGCGGCGACCGGCTGGTCGAAATCGGCTGCATTGAGATCTACAACCGCATGCCGACGGGCCAGACCTTTCACCGCTACATCAATCCCGAACGCGACATGCCGGCGGAAGCCTTTGCGGTGCATGGCCTGTCCGCCGAATTCCTCGCCGGCAAGCCGGTATTCACCGAGGTGGTCGACGAATTCCTGGAGTTCATCGCCGACGCGCCGCTGGTGATCCACAACGCCTCGTTCGATATCAGCTTCATCAATGCCGAACTCGACCGCATCAAGCGAACGCCGATTTCGCGCGACCGGCTGGTTGACACGCTGCTGCTGGCACGCCGCAAGCACCCCGGCGTCTCGAACCGGCTCGACGATCTCTGCTCGCGCTATTCGATCGACAATTCCCGCCGCACCAAGCACGGCGCGCTGCTCGACGCCGAGCTGCTCGCCGAAGTCTATATCGACCTGATCGGGGCGCGGCAGTCGCAACTGATCCTGGCCTCGGAGACCCGCGCCGCGCAGTCCGGCGGTTACGGCGACACGCCGCGGCGGCAGCGCGAGGTGCCGCTCGCGCCACGGATTACCGACGCCGATCGCGAGGCGCATCGGGCCTTTGTCGCCACGCTCGGCGACAAGCCGATCTGGAACGATTTTCTGGCAGCCGGCTAGCCCAGGCCTGACGCCCAGGCTCTCCCTGGAACCGGCTTGAACCTAGCCCAACTTGCGCAGTTAGAGGCGAGATTTCGCTATTTTCGGGAATTTTGCATCGCGTGACTTGAATCGGATCAATTGGTTAGACGGCGCGAAGCGGGGATTTGGGCGTGTAGTGCCAACCTAGGGTATTTTCTGGAGGCCGCGAGTCGGATTGATTCGGGCGCATGTATCTGCGCCACACCACGATACGCAAAGACGGCAAGGTTCATCGCTATTGGCGAGTTGTGCGCAGCGTGCGTGTTGGTCGTCGGGTCATTCAGCAAACGGTGGCGCAACTCGGCGAACTCGATGAGCAAGGCCGCTTGCAGGCACGGGCGCTGGCGCACCGGCTGATCGGAACTCCCGAGCGCGCGCAGCTGTTCGATGATGGTAGCGAGCAATTGACGGTGTCGGTGCGGTTGAAGGGCATCCGCATCGAGCGCCCGCGTCAGTTTGGCGATGTGTATCTGGCGCTCGCGTTGTGGCGCGGAACCGGGCTTGAGGGTCTGTGCGAGCGGTTGCTTCCAATCGGCAAGGAGCGCATCGCGTGGTCGAAGATGGCGGCCGTGCTGGTCACCGCGCGGTTTTGCGAACCGTCGAGCGAGTTGCACATCGCGGAGGACTGGTATCGACGCACGGCGCTTTCAGATTTGCTGCAGCTCGACGACGAGGAGGTCAACAAGGATCGGCTCTATCGCGGGCTCGATCATCTGCTCACCTACAAGAGCGAGCTCGAAGCGCATCTGTCGCAGCGCTGCGGAGAGCTATTTGCGACCCAGAACGAGGTGCTGCTCTACGACGTGACGAGCACATATTTTGAGGGCCAGGCCGCGGTCAATCCGCAGGCGCAACGCGGCTATTCGCGCGATCATCGCCCCGACTGCAAGCAGGTGTGCATCGCCCTGGTCGTGACCTTCGACGGCTTTCCTTTGGGCTACGAGGTGTTCGCCGGCAACACCCACGACTCGCGAACCTTGCAGACGATCGTAGCCACCATGGAGGCTCGGCATGGCATGCTGGGGCGGGTCTGGATCACCGATCGCGGCATGGCCAGTGCCGATAATCTGGCCTGGCTGCGCCAGACCGGCCGGCGCTACATCATCGGCGCGCCGAAGTCGGAACTGAAGAAGTTCGCCTTTGAACTCGCTCGCTCGGATGGCTGGCGCATGGTCCACGAAGGCGTCGAGGTCAAACTCACGCGCCACTCCGAGACCGGGGAGACCGTGATCCTGTGCCGCTCGGCCGACCGGCGCAGCAAAGAGCGGGCCATGCACGACAAGTTCAGCCGGCGGATCGAAGAGGCGCTCGGGCGCCTGGCCGCGCGGCTGGCTCGTTCGAAGAAACGCATCGATCCGGCGACGGTGAACCGGCAGATCGGCCGCATCCTGCAGCAAAACCAGCGATCCGCCGCCCGCTTCGCGATCACGCTGGAGCCGGATGGCTGCCCTGCGGGTTTCCGCCTTGGCGTCGTTTACAACGCCGCCTTCGACGACTGGGCCGCCCTTTCAGAAGGCGCCTATCTGTTGCGTTCGAACATCTGCGATTGGAGCGATCAGCAGCTCTGGAAGGCCTATATCCAGCTCACGCAGGCCGAAGCCGCTTTTCGCATCCAGAAGGACCAACTCAACCTCCGTCCAATCTGGCACCAGCGCGAAGATCGCGTGCAGGCTCATATCCTCGTCTGCTTTCTTGCCTTCGTGCTGTGGAAGAGCCTGGAGATGTGGCAGAGCCGCGCAGGTCTCGGTAATTCGCCGCGCATCATCCTGGAAGAACTCAAACGCATTCAGTCCCAGGACGTCGTTCTGCCGACCGCAGCGCATGGTCAGATTCGCCTGCGCTGCGTGACCCAGCCAGACCCGGCACAGGCCGCTCTCCTCAATCGTCTCGGTATCGTCCTGCCAAAGCGAATGCGCCTCGCCCAGCAACACTTGCCAGCTCTCGAACACAGCGCTTAATCTTCACCCCGCACCAAAAATGTAGTGCCAACTTTTTGGCTAAGGCATTGATTTGCCTATAGGGAGGGTACGATTCTGCGCAAGTTGGGCTAGCTCGGCTTGGCGCCGGACGCGGCCTGCGCGGCAGCCTGCCGTTCCATGTTCTGGCGGTACAGGCCGACGAAATCGACAGGATCCAGCATCAAGGGCGGGAAGCCGCCATCGCGCACGGAAGTGGCGATGATCTCGCGCGCAAACGGGAACAACAGCCGCGGGCACTCGATCATGACCAGCGGGTGCAGGTTCTCCTTCGGCACATTGACGATGCGGAACACGCCGGCATAGGCGAGATCGAAGCTGAACATCACCTTGCCGGCGTTTTCAGCCTTGCCCTCGACCGAAAGGATCACTTCGAACTCGTTTTCGGCCAGATTGTTGGCGGAAACGTTGATCTGGATATTGATCGCGGGTTGCTGCTGCTGCGGCGCCAGCGAGGCCGGCGCGTTCGGATTTTCGAACGACAGGTCCTTGGTGTATTGCGCCAGCACGTTCAGCTGGGGAGGGGCCTGCTCGGCGGGCGCGCCGTTGCCGTTGGTCATGAAAATCTCTCCTGAAGCTCCAGCGAGCGGAGACCGGGTTTCGTCCGAATTCGCTCGGAAGGCGGAAATGCCTGTGCCGGGCGAGTGGCTATCATAGCCCCGCCTCATCCCACAAGGACGACGGATCGGGGCTGGTCCAAACCATCGGCGATTTGTGCCGGATATGGCTAATATCGCTCGGCCAGCCGCCTTCCGCTCATCCTAAATATTTGAATATGCGTGATTTCCGGGCATGATCGGGTTTCCCCTCGCGGCCAAAACGCGCTACAATTCACCCGCGCCAAAACGCGCCATTGGCCGGGCAAAGTTTCATGCCTACATGCTCCAGACTCAATCGTTGATGTAAACTGTGCCGTTCCCAAGCGCTCTCGAGGGAACGCTCGACCGCCGGGCCCGTTGCCGGCGTGAGAATCAGAAAGCGAATACGACGTGGATATCTACACCATCATCTTCCTGGCGCTGGCGGTCTTTATTTTCCTGCGCCTGCGCAGCGTCCTCGGACAGCGCACCGGGAGCGAACGGCCGCCCTATGATCGCGCCGCGCCCAACGTCGTGCAGCGTACGCAGGACAATAACGTCGTTCCGATGCCCGGTGCCGTGATCGACCAGACGCCGCTGGCGCCGACCGCGGATGTGGTGGCGCCGACCGATCGCTGGAAGGGGATTGCCGAGCCGGGCACACCGCTGGCCCAGGGCCTCGACGCCATTGCCACGCAGGATACCTCGTTCGACCCCAGGCACTTCCTGTCGGGCGCCAAGAGCGCGTACGAGATGATCGTGCTGGCTTTCGCCAACGGCGATCGCCGCGCGCTGAAGGACCTGTTGTCGTCCGAGGTCTATGAGAGTTTCGACGCCGTGATCAAGGATCGCGAGAAACACGAGCAGAAAACCGAAACGAGATTTGTTTCGATCGACAAGGCCGAACTGGTCAATGCGGAAGCCCGCGACCGCGCGGCGCAGCTGACGGTTCGTTTCGTGTCGCAAATGATTTCGGTCACCCGCGACAAGGCCGGCGCCATTGTCGATGGCAACCCGGATAAGGTCGCCGATATCACCGATGTCTGGACATTCGCCCGCGACACGACGTCTCGCGATCCGAACTGGAAGCTGGTTGGCACCGGCAGCGCTAACTGAAACGCGCCGCCGTGCACGGTTCGCGTTTGCTGTGATCGCTGCCGCATTGCTGCTGGTACCATTGGCTGCGTTTGCGGCCCGTCATCTCCGTCACGTACATCCGCATCAGCCAACTCCTCGTGCCCTGCCATATCCGCAGCTCGAATGGCCGCTTCAGATCAGCGGCGGCCAATATTTGCCGCTGGCCTGGCCGGAAATCGCCGGCTGGAACGACGACGATCATCTCGCCGCCTACCAGGCGTTCCGCACCAGCTGCAAACCGATCGCCGCCCAGACCGCGCCTCCCGCAGATTCGAAGGCGCTGGGCACGTCGCTGCGCGATCCCTGCCGTATCGCCAGAGGCCTCGAGCTGTCCGATGGCGCCAGGGCCAAGGCCTTCTTCGAGGAGCATTTTCTGCCCCTGCGCATTTCGCGGCTTGGCGAAGGCGAGGGCTTCGTCACCGGTTACTACGAGCCTGTCATCGACGGCTCCCGGACCCAGACCGACGTCTACAACGTGCCGGTCTATCGCCGCCCGTCCAACCTGTTCGTTCGCGGCACCACGCAAAACTCCGTCGGGCTGCCCAACAAGGGTGAGGTGTTCCGCAAGATCGGCCGCCGCAAGCTCGTGCCCTATTACGACCGCGCCGCGATCGAGGACGGCGCGATTGCCGGCCGCGGCCTCGAAATCTGCTGGCTGAAGGATCAGACCGACCTGCTGTTCTCGCAGATCCAGGGCTCGGCCCGTGTCCGTCTCGAGGACGGCTCGACCATCCGCATCAATTACGATGCGCATAATGGCTATCCCTATACACCGGTCGGCCGCATCCTGATCGATCGTGGCATCATTCCCAAGGAACAGATGTCGATGCAGAAAATCAGGGAATGGATGGCGCAGAATCCTGACGGCGCCAAGGAGCTGCGGCGGCAGAACCGTTCCTACATCTTCTTCCGCGAGGTAAATCTCTCCGACAAGGATGAAGCGGTCGGTGCGCAGGGCGTGCCGCTGACACCGGGCCGCTCGATCGCGGTCGATAAATCGCTGCACGTCTATGGCACGCCGTTTTTCATCGAAGGCGAGCTGCCGATCGAGTCGGAGCAATCCAGAACGCCGTTTCACCGCCTGATGATCGCGCAGGATACCGGCTCCGCCATCGTCGGGCCGGCGCGCGCCGATCTCTATTTCGGCGCCGGCGTCGACGCGGGGAAGCTTTCCGGCCGGCTCCGGCACACTATGCGCTTCGTCATTCTGGTGCCGAAAGGCCTCGATCCGCTGGCGCGGGGCCGCAAGATGCCGGTGCCGGACGAGCGCCCGTCGGAGAAGATCGCAAAGCTGTTTCCGCAAACCGATCCCCTGAAAGACCAGAAGAACGGCGCCAACAACACCGCCCGCACGGCGGCCGCGGCCAAGAACGCGGCGGCGAGCCCGGCGCCGCCCGCAACAAGCGCCGCCCAAACCCCGGCAGCCGCTTCGACGAACCAGGCCGCGGCGGTCAAACCGGTGCCGCTGCCGGAAGCACGGCCCAGAATCGACCCCGCGCCCGACAAAGCTCGCCACCGTTACATCCATCGATATCGCCGCTACCGATGAACCGCCGGCCTTCGAGTTTGATCCCCGAATTGACGCCACCGCCGCGGCGCAAGCGCGGCCTCAGCGAAGAAGAGCGTGCGCTGTGGGAAAGCGTTGCCAAGCAGGTCAAGCCGCTGCGCAAGCGGCACCGCGCCGCAAAGCCGCCGGCCGCTCCGCCTGAGGCGGAAATCTCTGTCGCGCCCAAACCCGTTGCTTCGCCAAAGCCGCCGACGCTGCCGAAAATAATTACCCCGCCCAGACAGGAACCGCCGCCGCTGGCGCCGATCGGGCGCCGCGAGCGTTCGCATCTCTCGCGCGGCCGAAAGGAGATCGACGCCCGGCTCGACCTGCACGGCATGACGCAGTCGCGCGCGCACCACCGGCTCTTCACGTTCCTGCAGCGCGCCCACAGCGACGGCCTGACCTTCGTGCTTGTGATCACCGGCAAAGGCAAAGTCGGCGGCGCAGAATCCGAGCGCGGCGTGCTGCGCCGCCAGGTGCCGCTATGGCTGAGCCTGCCAGAATTCCGTTCGCTGGTGGTTGGATTCGAGGAAGCCCATATCGGCCATGGGGGCGAGGGCGCGCTGTATGTCCGGGTCCGGCGGTCGCGGCTGTAGAGAATTTTTCTGGTTTAGCGGCTTTCATGGTTCGAGACGCACGGCGTCGCCGTGCTCCTCACCATGCTGATCTCAGACCTCATTCTGAGGAGCGTCGCGAAGCGATGCGTCTCGAAAGGATAAAAGCCGCAGAGCTGGAGATTGCCCCAGTTTGCTCAGAACGGCCGCACGATTCCGACCCGCGGGATGATCGTGACGATCCAGCCAAACACCGTGGTCTCTCGGTCATCCGTCGGTATCAACGGCACGTCTTTTGAGGCGGGCAGCGACTTCACCGCGTGCAGGATCAGGAACAGGCACACCGCCCAGTTCGAAATCCAGCGCGAATAGTCGAACACCATTACGAACATGACGAGGTAAGCGGCGCTAACGACGACGATCGCCGCGATCACGATGCGGCGATGCAGCTCGCGTGAAAGCGCGCCGATCAGCCGCGCAAAATATTGCCAGAGCGGCGTGTGCAGCCAGATCAACAGCGCAAACACCGGCAGACCCAGCAGATTCGAGGGCATGCGCTCCCAGGTCTCGTGGATTTCCCGCGCGAGCGGCTGATACCATATGTAGACAAAAGCATGGGTGTATCTCGGCAGATCCTCCCGCGAAGCGTCGGCAATGCGGCTCTGCAGATGGGCGCTGAATTCGTTCGGGGATACCGTCATCGTTCCATAGAATTGCGCGGCGAAGAACAGCGCGGCGACAGCCAGCGCCGCGGTCATGCCGACAATGGCGTTCTGTCGCGTCAGGCCCACGACGAGGTAATGACGCAGCACCACGATGACGGCAATGGTCGGCACATACATCAGGAAATGAATGTGATGAATCAGGAGCAGGACCATCGACGCCAGTGTGGCGGAGATCACGAAAGCGACCGAGCGCGCCGGCACCAGCAACAGCGCAATCGCGATCGCGCAGCCATAGATGTCGAAATGCCCCAACGTATAGATGAAGTTTTTGAGGAAGAACGGCGATCCCGCGGTCAATACGAACAGCGGCAGCTGCGCACGGTCGAAGCCGAACGTCCGACGAAATAGTTGAACGTAGAGGCCGGCCGTGATCAGCAACATCGCGCCGCCGAGCGCGAATACCGGCCATACCGGCATCTTGTGGACGAACAGGGACGCGATAGCGCCGATCAGCGCGCGCTTGGTGAAGCCGAAATGATAGTCGACCAGCAGATGGATGTAGGGGACATAGGGTGTCTGCATGATCTTGTAGAGAAAAACCCCGATCTGCACGGCGACATTGACGGCAACCATCAAGCGCCAGGGGTATTTCGGCATCCGCAATTTCATTCGGCACCAAATTGATAAATCAGGTGCGGACTATCACATGGGGAAAGCGCAATGCGCAACGCGGTATTGTTCTCGGTGTCGTCCCGGCCAAGCGAAGCGCGAGCCGGGATCCATACGCCGCGGCGATCGTTATTTTAGCACAATGGTCGAGGGCTTCTTTCAACAACTGACGACTGGGGTTATGGGTCGCTGCGTTCGCCGGGACGACGATCTATTACAAAATAAACCGGCTCAAATCCGCATTCTTGGCGAGATCGCCGACGTGCTTCTGCACATAGTCGGCATCGACCTGGATAGTCTCGCCGTGACGGTCCGGCGCGGCGAACGAAATTTCGTCGAGCACGCGCTCCATCACGGTCTGCAGCCGCCGCGCGCCGATATTTTCCACCGTGGAATTGACGGCGACCGCGATGTCCGCCAGCGCGTCGATGGCGCTATCGGTGATGTCCAGTGTCACGCCCTCGGTCTTCAGCAGCGCGACATATTGCTTGATCAATGAGGCTTCCGGCTCGGTCAGGATGCGGCGCATGTCGTCGCGCGACAGCGCGTCCAGTTCGACACGGATCGGCAACCGGCCCTGCAATTCCGGCAACAAATCCGACGGTTTTGCAATGTGGAACGCGCCGGACGCGATGAACAGGATGTGGTCGGTCTTGACCGCGCCGTGCTTGGTCGAGACCGTGGTGCCCTCGATCAGCGGCAGCAGGTCGCGCTGCACGCCCTCGCGCGAGACGTCGCCGCCGCTGCGGCCATCGCGGACGCAGATCTTGTCGATCTCGTCGAGAAACACGATGCCGTTGTTCTCGACCGCATTGATCGCCTCCAGCACCAGCTGATCGCTGTCCAGCAGCTTGTCGGATTCCTCGTTGACGAGGATCTCGTGCGAGCCCTCGACCGTCAGGCGGCGGGTTTTGGTGCGGCCGCCCATCTTGCCAAAGATATCGCCGATCGAGATCGCGCCCATCTGGGCGCCGGGCATGCCCGGGATTTCGAACATCGGCATGCCGCCTGAAGATTGCGTCTCGATCTCGATTTCCTTGTCGTTGAGCTCGCCGGCGCGCAGCTTCTTGCGGAAGGAATCGCGGGTCGCGGGACTGGAGCCTGGCCCGACCAGCGCGTCAAGCACGCGGTCTTCGGCGGCGAGCTGGGCGCGGGCCTGCACGTCCTTGCGCTTGCGCTCGCGGGTCTGTGAGATCGCGACTTCGACGAGGTCGCGGATGATCTGTTCGACGTCGCGGCCGACATAGCCGACCTCGGTGAACTTCGTGGCCTCGACCTTGATGAATGGCGCGCCGGCGAGTTTGGCCAGCCGCCGCGCGATCTCGGTCTTGCCGACGCCGGTCGGCCCGATCATCAGAATGTTTTTCGGCAGCACTTCCTCGCGCAAGGAACCGGTGAGCTGCAGCCGGCGCCAGCGGTTGCGCAAGGCGATGGAGACCGCGCGCTTGGCGTCGGACTGGCCGACGATGAAACGGTCGAGTTCGGAAACGATTTCGCGGGGGGAGAAGTCGGTCATAGGTCCTAGTTAGGGTTCGAATGTTGCGAGAACAAGCCGCATTTAATGGCATTAATTTAATGGTATCAAATGATCGGCGGGCCGGCCTGCCATTGCTTGATCGCCTCAAAGGGGTGGATCAGCATGATGATGTTCAAAGTGAGATTGTCGCGGATGTGAAGCGCCATCACGAGCTCGAACAACAGCGCCAGCGCGATCGTGATCGCAACCGGGAGCTTTCTGGCCAGCAGAAACCCCAAAACCATGGCCAGCGTATCGGAGATCGAATTGACGATGGTGTCGCCAAAATAATCCAGCGAGATCGTGCCGGCACGGTAGCGGTTGATGGTCCAGTTCGAGTTTTCGACCAGCTCCCAGCCGCCTTCGACCAGCACGGCGAGGATCAGGCGGCCCGGCCAGGCGAGGCGCGGGAAGGCGAGGAAGGCCGCGCCGTAAAACAGAAAGCCGTGCAGGATATGCGACAGCGTGTACCAGTCGGTAATGTGCTGCGAGTTTTCCGAGCTCTGCACCACGCCGTGCCAGAGTTTGACATAGCCGCAGGCGCAGATCGGCAGCCGGCCCATCGCGTAGAGGATCGAGGCCTGCACGGCGAGGATGCAGGCCGCGATCGCCAGCCAGTGCCACGCCGAAACACCGTTGAAGACGGGAGGTTTGCTGGCGGGGTTGCCGGAGGTCATGGGTTGCGGACCATCAGAAGGGCTGCGCCATCGGGCGTATCCACCATGCGGACGTTTTCGAACCCGGCATTTTCATAGGCGCGCACCGCGCGGTAGTTGGCGGGATCGGGGTCCGTGACGATGCGCGGCGTGCCGTTTCTCAGCCGGTCGTCGACGAAAGCGCGAATGAACGCCGAACCATGGCCGCGCGCGATCATGCCGGGCTCGCCAATGAAGAGATCGATGCCACGCGTACCCTCTGGATGCGCCCCAAAACCTGAATTCCACGCGGTCAGGTCATAACACTGGATGTAGCCGAAATCGCCGCGACGACATATCGATCCATTGCCGGCTCCGCGAGGTCGCCGCTGACCAGGGCATATTGCTCCCAGACATGGGGCCCTGCGAGCCACTGCCGCATCCTGGGAAGGTCCTTTGTCGTCATCGGTCGGAAGGCATAGAGCGCCGCCATGCTCGGCCGCCCTCCTACAGCGTTTCAATCGTCACGTTCCGGTTGGTGTAGACGCAGATGTCGGCGGCGATATCCAGCGCGCGGCGTACGATGGTCTCGGCATCCTTGTCGCTGTCGACCAGCGCCCGCGCCGCCGCCAGGGCGTAATTGCCGCCCGAGCCGATCGCCATCACCCCGGCCTCCGGCTCCAGCACGTCGCCGGTGCCGGTCAGGACCAGCGACACATCCTTGTCGGCGACGATCATCATCGCCTCCAGCCGGCGCAGATAGCGGTCGGTACGCCAGTCCTTGGCGAGCTCGACCGCCGCCCTGGTCAATTGCCCCGGATATTGCTCCAGTTTGCTCTCCAGCCGCTCGAACAAAGTAAAAGCGTCGGCCGTGGCGCCGGCAAAGCCGCCGATCACGTCGCCCTTGCCCAGTTTGCGGACCTTTTTGGCGTTGGATTTGATGACGGTCTGGCCGATCGAGACCTGCCCGTCGCCGCCGATCACCACCTTGCCGCCCTTGCGGACGGTCAAAATCGTGGTGCCGTGCCAGACCGGCAGCTCGTTCTGTGATGCTTGCATAAGATACCCTCGTTCCGGCCAGATTTAGGGATTTGCGCGCGGGGTTACAATCGCGCGGTTTCGCCCCGGATTCGGTCACCATAGGGGGAAGTTCAGCATTTTAAGCGTCATCCCGCAGTAGCGAAGGCGACATCGGCCTGTTAAAAGGGCCGCGTTTTCGGCCAAAGATCGATTAAGGGCCGACAGGGAAAGCACTTTTCATGCGCACGGCGAACATCAAGCGCAAGACCAAGGAGACCGACATCGAGGTAGCGGTAAACCTCGATGGGTCAGGCATATCCAAGGTTTCGACCGGTATCGGCTTCTTCGACCACATGCTGGATTTGCTGGCCCGGCATTCGCGCATCGACATCACGGTGAAGGCGGACGGCGACCTGCATGTCGACCACCACCACACCACCGAAGACGTCGGGATCGCGCTGGGCCAGGCCGTGAAACAGGCGCTCGGCACCATGGCCGGCATCACCCGCTATGCCTCGATCCATATGCCGATGGACGAGACGCTGTCGCGCGTCGTGATCGACATTTCCGGCCGCCCGGTGCTGGTGTTCAAGGTCGATTTTCCGCGCGACAAGGTCGGCCAATTCGACACTGAACTGGTGCGCGAATGGTTCAACGCCTTCACCATCAATGCCGGCGTGACTTTGCACGTCGAGACCCTATATGGCGAGAACAGCCATCATATCGCCGAATCCTGCTTCAAGGGTCTGGCAAGGGCGCTTCGGGCCGCGGTCGCCATCGATCCACGCGCCGCGGGTGAAGTGCCTTCCACCAAGGGTCAGCTCGGCGGCTGATTTTCGAGCATGATCCGGAAAAGTGGGAACCGGTTTTCCGAAAAGATCATGCTCAACAGAACAGTTTCCATCGGCGGAGAGTGACGATGCCGGTCTACACAGTGCATGCCCCCGTGGCCAACGGCTCCGATCTTGCGGCGACCGACAAGTTCACGTTCGTGCGCGACGGTTTCCATTTCTGGGCCGCGGTCTTCAGCGTGCTGTGGCTGATCTGGCACCGGCTGTGGCTGGCGCTGCTCGGCTGGATCGTCGTGACGGCTGCCGTCGAAATCGGACTGGCACAGCTCGGAGCCGGCCGTGGCGCGATCATGCTCGCCAATATGTTGATCGCGATCCTGATGGGGTTCGAAGCGGCCAGCCTGCAGCGCTGGACGCTGTCGCGGCGCAAATGGCGTCAGCTCGACATCGTGGTCGCCGATGACGAGGAGGCGGCCGAGCGGCGCTTCTTCGACCGCTGGACCGCCCGGCAACGTGGCCTCGCCAACGACCAATGGGCGGTCGATCGCGGTGGGCCGCCGCCGACCCGCAATATTCCGGGCCAGCCGTTCTCAAAGCCGCCGCCGCCGTTGCCGCAGGGCGGCATCATCGGATTATTTCCGGAGCCAGGAGGGTCACGATGAGCGTAGCGATCATCGATTACGGCTCCGGCAATCTGCACTCGGCGGCCAAAGCCTTCGAGCGCGCCGCGCGCAGCATGGAGAATCCGCAGAAGATCGTGGTAACGCGCGATCCCGAAGTGGCGTTCCGCGCCGATCGCATCGTGCTGCCCGGCGTCGGCGCCTTCGCCGATTGCCGCCGGGGACTGGACGCGGTCGACGGCATGCTCGAGGCGATGACCGAAGCGGTGCGGGTCAAGGCGCGGCCGTTCTTCGGCATCTGTGTCGGCATGCAGCTGATGGCGACGCGGGGCAAGGAACACGTCACCACCAACGGATTCGACTGGATCGCAGGTGACGTCGAAAAGATTTCGCCGCGCGAGGAAAACCTGAAAATTCCGCACATGGGCTGGAACACGCTCGACATGATCCGCGAGCACCCGGTGCTGGAGCGGTTGCCGCTGGGGCCGAAGGGCCGCCACGCCTATTTCGTGCACTCCTATCACCTCAACGCCTCGAATGAGGCCGACGTGCTGGCGCGCGCCGATTACGGCGGGCCGGTGACGGCGATGGTCGGCAAGGACACTGCTGTCGGCACCCAGTTTCACCCGGAAAAGAGCCAGCGCTTTGGGCTGGCGCTGATTTCGAACTTTTTGAAGTGGAAGCCGTGATTCTTTTTCCCGCCGTCGACCTGAAGAACGGCCAGTGCGTGCGCCTCGAACAGGGCGACATGGCGCGCGCGACCGTATTCAACCTCGATCCCGCGGCGCAGGCGCGCGCCTTCGCCGCCCAGGGGTTCGAATATCTGCACGTCGTCGACCTCGACGGCGCCTTTGCCGGCAAGCCGATGAACGCTGTCGCCGTCGAGGCGATGCTGAAGGCGGTCACCATGCCGGTGCAGCTCGGCGGCGGCATCCGCGATCTCAAGACGGTTGAGGCCTGGCTCGACAAGGGCATTGCGCGCGTGATCATCGGCACCGCCGCGGTGCGCGATCCCGAGCTGGTCAAAAGTGCCGCGAAAAAATTCCCCGGCCGCGTCGCGGTCGGTCTCGACGCGCGCGACGGCAAGGTCGCGGTCGAAGGCTGGGCCGAGACCTCGCAGGTGACCGCGCTCGAGATCGCGCAGCGGTTCGAGGATGCCGGCGTCGCCGCGATCATTTTTACCGACATAGCGCGCGACGGCCTGCTCAAGGGCCTCAACCTCGATGCGACCATCGCGCTCGCCGAGCGCATCTCCATTCCCGTTATTGCCTCCGGCGGCTTTGCCTCGATCGAGGATGTGACGGCGCTGCTGGCGCCGCGCGCCAAAAAGCTTGCGGGCGCCATCGCCGGCCGCGCGCTCTATGACGGCCGCCTCGATCCCACAGCTGCCCTGGCGCTGATCCGCAACGCGCGCGCCGCGGCTTAGGAGACCGTCCATGTTCAAGGTTCGCGTGATCCCCTGCCTCGACGTCAAGGACGGCCGAGTGGTCAAGGGCGTCAATTTCGTCGATCTGCGCGACGCCGGCGATCCCGTCGAAGCGGCGATTGCGTACGACGCCGCCGGCGCCGATGAACTCTGTTTCCTCGACATCACTGCGACCCACGAAAACCGCGGCACCATGCTGGACGTGGTGCGGCGGACCGCGGAAGCCTGCTTCATGCCGCTGACCGTGGGCGGCGGGGTTCGCACCATCGACGATATCCGCACGCTGCTGCGGTCCGGCGCCGACAAGGTCTCGATCAACTCTGCCGCCGTCAGCCGCCGCGAATTCGTCAAGGAGGGCGCGGAAAAGTTCGGCGAGCAATGCATCGTGGTCGCGATCGACGCCAAGCGCGTCAAGCGCGGCGGCGGTTCGGACCGCTGGGAGATCTTTACCCATGGCGGCCGCAACTCCACCGGGATCGACGCCATCGAATATGCCCAGGAAGTGGTCTCGCTCGGCGCCGGTGAAATTCTGCTGACCTCGATGGACCGCGACGGCACCCGGCAGGGCTTTGACCTGCCGCTGACGCAGGCGGTCGCCGACAGTGTTCCCGTACCGGTAATCGCATCCGGCGGCGTCGGCAATCTCGACCATCTCGTGGAAGGCATCCGCCAGGGGCACGCCACCGCGGTGCTGGCGGCGTCGATTTTCCACTTCGGAGAATTTACCATACGTGAGGCCAAGGATCACATGGTGCGCGCCGGGCTACCGATGCGGCTCGATCCCTGACGACTCCCCGTCACAAAAGTGCTAAGTCGGTTTGGGGATGGCGTCCGGTCGTTGCGGGCGCATTTGTTTGAGTGCAGTTGATGTCGCGTTTTACGGTCCATGATCTGGCCGCCACCATCGATGCCCGCGCAGCGTCGGGAGGAGAGGCGTCCTACACAAGAAAGCTGCTCGACAAGGGCGCGGAGCACTGCGCCAAGAAATTCGGCGAAGAGGCGGTCGAAACCGTGATCGCCGCGGTCGAGAACGACCGCGATCACCTGATCGCCGAAAGCGCCGATCTGTTGTTTCACCTGCTGGTGCTGCTGAAGTCGCGCGGCGTGAAGCTTGAAGACGTCGAGGCCGCGCTGGCGCAGCGCACGACAATGTCCGGTCTGGAAGAGAAAGCCGCGCGCAGGCGCGATTAGTTCATCAAGGGCGACGCCATGGATATTCGGGCTCCCGAGCAACAATACAATCCCTACCGGATTTTCACGCGCGAACAGTGGGCGCGGCTGCGTGACGACACGCCGATGACGCTGGAGCCGGGTGAATTCGAGCGGTTGCGATCGCTGCATGACCGCCTCGATCTGAAGGAAGTCGAGGACATTTATCTGCCGCTGTCGCGGTTGTTGTCGATCTATGTCGATGCGACCCACCGGCTCTACCAGGCGCAGCGCCAGTTCCTCGGCATCCGGGATCGCAAGGTGCCCTATATCATCGGCGTCGCGGGCTCGGTGGCGGTCGGCAAGTCGACCACCGCACGCGTGCTGCAGGCGCTGCTGGCGCGCTGGTCGCCGCGGCCCAAGGTCGAAATGGTGACGACCGACGGCTTCCTGTTCCCCAAGGCCGTGCTCGAGCGGCAGGGCATCCTGCAGAAGAAGGGTTTCCCCGAGAGCTACGACCTGCCGATGCTGCTGTCGTTCCTGAGCGACATCAAGGCCGGGCGGCGGCCGGTCCGTGCACCGGTCTATTCGCATCTCACCTACGATATCGTGCCGAACCAATGGACCGAGGTCGACCACCCCGACATCCTGATCGTCGAGGGCGTCAACGTGCTGCAGACCGGCCGGCTGCCGCGCGACGGCAAGGCGATTCCTGTGGTCTCCGACTTCTTCGACTTCTCCGTCTATATCGACGCCGACGAACCGGTGCTGCGCCGATGGTTTGTGCGGCGCTTTCTGGCGCTGCGCGATACCGCGTTCCACGATCCCAGGTCGTATTTCCACCGCTACGCCCCGCTCTCGGACGAAGAAGCAACCGCCACCGCGCTCGCGATCTGGGAACGCACCAACCTTGCCAATCTCGAGGACAACATCCTGCCGACGCGGCCGCGCGCGACGCTGATCCTCAAGAAGGGCGCCGACCACGTGGTCGAATCGGTGGCGCTGCGGCGGCTGTAGGCGCACCCTGATCGTCCGGATAGATGGATTGCTTCGTCGCGTTGCTCCTCGCAATGACGAACCCCCTCACGCCGCGAGATGCCGCGACGCGGCGAGGCCCGCGAGCGCCTCGGCCAGCTTTTCGCGATCGAGCGGCTTGATCAAAAAGCCGTCCATGCCGGACTCGAAGCAGGCGTAGCGGTCTTCCACCAGCGTGTTGGCGGTGAGCGCCAGAATCGGCGTGCGTCGTCCCGACTGTGCAGCCTCCAGGTCACGAATCCGCTTGGTGGCTTCGATGCCGTTGAGTTGCGGCATCTGGATGTCCATCAAGACCAGATCGTAGGCCGCACCGGCGGATTTCGCCGACAGCCAGGATTCCAGCGCCTCCTCGCCATTGGTGGTAATGACGGCGTGATGCCCGAGCCGGCCGAGCAGCGAGCGCATCAACAGTGCATTGATCTCATTGTCTTCGGCGACCAGGATCGAAAGCCCCTTGCCCGGCGGCGTGGCCGCTTTCTCGACCTCGTCGGCGGGCGCGATCGGGGTTTCGCCGGCAAGGCCGGACGCCAGAATCTCCGGTGTCGCGGTCAGGCGCGCGGCGAGCGAGGCGGCGCGCACCGGTTTGACCAGATAGCCGGTGAAGGCGGACGCCGCGGATAGTTGCAGTTCATGCCGCGTCGCCGGCGTGAACATCACGATCCGATGCATCGCGTGAAGGCGCGCGGCTTCGCCGAGTTTTTCGATGCCGGCCGTGCCCAGCGCGTGATCGATCAGGATCGCCTGCCAGGTACGCTCGGGCAACAGCGCCAGCGCGACGTCGACATCCCCGACCATGCAGGTCTGGCCGCCCCAGCGCTGCAGCCGCCGCGCCGTCAGCGACGCTTCGATGCTCTCCGATGAAACCAGCATGATCGATTGGCCGGTCAGATCCGGTGCTGCGAAACTCTTTTGCTCTGTGCCGGCGGCAACCGCCAGCGGGATCGATACTTCGAACGTCGAGCCTGTGCCGGGCGTGCTTTCCAGCGTGATGCGGCCGCCCATGCGCTTGACGATACGCTCGGAGATGCTGAGGCCCAGGCCGGTGCCGCCATAGCTGCGCGCGATGCGGTCGTCGGCCTGCTCGAACTCGCGGAAAATCCGCTGCTGCGCCTCGGGCGCGATGCCGATGCCGGTGTCGCGCACCAGAAAACTGATTTCGTTGGGCCAGATGCCGGGCTCGACGATCAGCGCTACGCCGCCGGTCGCGGTGAACTTGATGGCGTTGCCGGCGAGGTTGAGCAGCACCTGGCGCAGCCGCGCCGCGTCGCCGATCACCTGCGTCGGCAGCCGCTCGTCGATGTATGCGGCGATCTCGATCTTCCTGGCCTCGGCGCGCGGCGCCAGCAATTCGGTGATGTCCTCGATCAGCACCGAGAGCGGGAACGGGCGATGTTCGAGATCGATCTTGCCGGCCTCGATCTTGGAATAGTCCAGCAGTTCCTCGATCAGCGCGAGCAGCGCGTCGCCCGAGGTTTTTACCGCCTTGGCGTAGGTGGTCTGCTCCGGCGTCAGCGGCGTATCCATCAGCAGGCCGCTCATGCCGATGATGCCGTTCAGGGGCGTGCGGATTTCGTGGCTGGCCATCGCGAGGAATCGCGACTTGGCGCGGTTCGCGGCATCGGCCTGGTCGCGGGCCTCGGCCAGCGCGCGTTCGCTCTCGGTGCGGTCGGTGACGTCGCGGCCGACGCTTTGCATTTCCGCGGGGCTCCCCGCATCGTGGCGGACCAGGCCTTCGCGCCAGGCGATCCATCGCGGCCCCAGCGGACCAGCGACTTTTTGATCATGGATGCGGGTGCCGTTGGATTCCAGCGCGGTGTCGCCCTGTTCGAGGATGGTGAGCGTGGCGCGGCTGCCGATCAGGGCGCTGCGCGGCATCTCGGCCAGTTCGCAATAGGCATCGTTGACGTAGCTGATGCGGCCATCGGTGTCGCGCAGCACGATCAGATCGCCCTGCGATTCGAACAGCCGGCGGGCGCGCGCTTCGGCCTCCTGCAATTCCCAGTTTCGATCGGCCAGCGCTTCATTGTGCAGGGCGATCCGGCGCATCTTCCGGCGCATCAGGCGCAGCCGGACGCTTAAGGTAACGAGCGCGACGCAGGCGATCGCGAACAGGAAACTGGTGCCGATCGCAAAAGCCTGCGGATCATAGCCGGAGATTTCCGTCCGGCTGCCGGCAATGAAGCCATAGGCACCGCCGAACGTGGCGGAGAAGATCATGAACGAGCGCAGGGCGAAGGCGATCCACGGATGGCGGCGCCCGAAGCGGCGTAGGCGTATCTTGATCCGGAACGTTCGCCCCATCGCCAATGTCCCTGAGATTGCTCGCCCGAAATTGAGGCGGTGTGATCCGCTTTATATGTTGTGGAGACGATGCGTCGGCGACACTTGCAAAGTGCTTGAAGGCGGCTGCGATTGCGCCTTGCGATGCGAACAGGGTTGATGAAAGGTTAACGGCTCAAAGCGAGGCGGCGGTGAGGCGGTGCCCGCCGCGGGCGCCGACAATGAGCGCGGCGGCGTCGCGCGCCGAAAACGTCCTGGAGCGCACAAAGATCCGGTAATCGGCGGGTCCATCGTGCGAGAGGTAGATGAGCGGCTCGGACGCTGACGGATTTTGCGAGATCGCGACCAGTTGCGGCAGCGTGCTGGTTTCGCAGGCACCGGCCTCGGCATCGTCGATATCGTCGATGACGGTGAAATCGGCGTCGGTGACGCTGTCGGTAATCTGGACCCGCACGGTCGCGAGCCTGGGGTCGCGGGTGAAGCCGACGTGAAGCTGGGCTTGCCAGGAGAGCGAGGCGATCTGCACCGAAGTGCCGGCAACCTCGATGCAGGGCTTTGGACCCGGCAGCAACTCGCCGCGCGCAAATACGGCGGCAATGGCCAACGGAACAACCGAGGCCAGAATCTTGAAGCGCAACATGGGACACTACTCACTCGACATAGGCCCGTGACGACGGGCTTATGGTTGGCAGAGCGTAAACAAAACTCGTTACCGCCGGGTTTATGCGGGGGATGGCGAAGTTCGGATTCGGTTTTCAAATAGCCCGGGCCGTCATTGCGAGCGAAGCGAAGCAATCCATCGCGCCGCATGAAGCAATCCATCGCGCCGCATAAAGAAAGAATGGATTGCTTCGTCGCTTCGCTCCTCGCAATGACGATCCAAAACGCACCTTCGCGATCCCGCGGCGCGATGCGCCCGGGTTGCACAGAAATCATTCGCCCCAACAAGAAGAGGGCGCAGGGAATGCCGGGTGCACGCTGCACCCGCGGTCTCGTGTGCAAGGTTGTGCGAAAAAACGCACACGAGCATACAGGTTCAGCGGAAACACTCCGGCATTCCCCGCGCAATGGTTTTACGGCTTATGCCGTGCTCGGCGACGAATTCGTCTTGTCACCGTCGTCAGCGGATTAAAGGTTTCGCCGAACCCGGTCGGGCCAACAAAGACCTCCGCGAACTTGACACCAGCAACGGGTGCCAGGACCACACGGTTTTGCCGTACGCATCAGCGCCGTTCGTCTGCGCGCTCTGAATGGCTCACGGAAAACCGCCCTGCTATCCGTTCGCGCGCCGACGCTGCCGCGTCCACCGCATCCCCGACCCAACGTTTGTGACGATCGCGAAACGCCCCTCTTTCGGGCCGGGATGGGGCGAGCTTCTAGCGGTGATTTGCCCGACGGAGTAAGAGGAATTTTTTCTTAAAAACGTCTTGACAGCAAATTGGTTGATTTGCCCGTCGGGCACCTGCGGCCATGCTGCTCGTCTCAGATTATCGGCCAATGCGCGGTGGGACAGCGCTTCGGCGAGATGGAGCCGATAGTGCATCCACCGCTCTCTCTCTCTCTCTCTCTCTCTCTCTCTCTCTCTCTCTCTCTCTCTCTCTCTCTGCGCCCCATCTGGTGGCTTAAAGGGCTGTCAACCTTGATCCTCGCTGAGGTCTTGCGCACGCTTCGGTTTGGTACCTAATCAAAAAGGAAATCTCACCGACACGCCAATGCTTGTGAAGACATCAAAAGGAATAGAAATGAAAACAGCGATTGGTGTGGTCGCAATGTGCATTCTGTTTGCGCGACCAATTTATGCAGATGATCAAGCTCCAAGCTGGATCACGAAGGAGAAACTGGCGGGTTTGAAAACAATCGGGATTGATCCGGCAAACGATATCGAAGCGAAGGCCAATTATCATTGGAGATACCGAGCCAAGAAAGAGTTGGCTGTTGGTGTCTATTCCTGTCCAATTGGAAGTACCGTCGATATCTCAAGAACTATCGACCTGATCATTTCCCCGGATGGGGCGCCGTGCAGCAGTGCGAAGGAAGGTAACTTTCGCTTTCTCAAGCTTTTGCCAAACGGTTCCGCAGAGCCAATGCCGTGATGGTGAACAAATCGAAGCAAAGCCGAAACCCAATCACGGAAGGCACGCTAGCCGACGGCATGAACCTCGACGTCGCGGATGTAGCCGTCATATTGAAGCTGAAGGATGTGCCCTGAGCGAAGGGCATCACAGGCTGTTTGTACCCACATTCAGTTACCTTGGGAGATTATCGCTATGAGCGATGAGGAAAAGCGCTTGGAATGCCTAGCATGGCCGCCGACACCGCCAACGCTCATGAAGTGTGGAAGTGGCGGCCAAGTACTTGGCGTTTGTTATTCCGGACGCGACCCGCCCAGAGCATAAATCGAGTCCACAACGGCATTCAGGTAGTCAGCCCGGCTGACTGACTCCCACCCGTTCTTCTTTTCGATACGAAAGAGGATGTCGAAAGCCATGCCTTGAGCTACTTCGAATTTAGATTTGCCGGTTACTTCAACGTCAATCTCATCTGCCATAGGAATCTCCGGTTGAATGAGTTTGGTTGTAACAACCGGAAGGACTCATAGCTGAGTCCTGAAAATTCTCGGATTCGAGATCGCGCTATCCCACTAATAAATCGCAACCATCCACCGTTTGGGTGTGCAAAGCGCACAATCCGCACAGGAGGTACGAGAACATTGCGGGAACGCGAATAGCCAGCTCAATTCAGCTTCGACCCCGCCGCAGCAACCACCGTATTGGTAGCCTGCGGCTGCTCCAGCATCTTCAGCGCGTCATCGAGGCCGTTGCGCAGATTGATGGCGGCGTTTTGGATGCAGCGGATCCGGCCGCTTGAGATGAACCTCACTTCGGTGGTGCCGTCCGGCTTGGGCACCAGAATTGGGGTCGCCAGTTCCACCTCGACGGCGCTGTTCATGGTGCCGTAGGCGCCGACGATGTCGAAATAGATCAGCGGCGCCATGGCGCCGGTGTCCTCATAGATGAGATCGGCCGGCTTGCGTTGGGTGCGCAATCCCTGCGTCCGGGGCCGGCCAAAACGGCGGCCCCGGACGCTCAACAGCTCAGAGCACCATCACCATCGGCTCGGGATAATAATGAAAACCCTCGCCGGCCTTGGCGACGTGGCCATAGCCCGGCCAGGCGAAGTGATAGGACATGACAGGCGTCTTGTTCGCCGCCAGCATGTCCAGCATTTTTACGCGCGTGGCCGCCGCCTGCTTCGGATCGGTGTCGTAGGAAAATTCCATCCGCGGCTTTTCGAGCAGCAGCACCGAATGGTGCGAGAGGTCGCCGAGGAAGGCGAAGGATTTGCCTTCCGAGGTCACCATGAAGATGTGGTGGCCGACGGTGTGACCGGGTGCGGCAAGCGCCTGCACGCCGGGCAGGAATTCCTGGCCGTCCTTGAAGTAGACGAGGCGATCCCGCACCGGCAGCAGGTTCGTGCGGGCATGGACGACAAAGTCCTTCAGCGGGCTGCCCATCTTGCCTTCGTCGGTCCAGTAATCGAAATCGCTCTCGGCGATGTAGTACTGTGCGTTCGGGAATAGCGGCTTGCCGTCGTCGCCGACGACGCCACCGATATGATCGATATGCGCGTGCGAGAACACCACCGCGTCGATGTCCGCGGGTTTGATGCCGGCTTCCGCCATGCTCTTCTGCTGCCGCCCGGTGGTCGGCCCGAATGCTTTCGAGGTGCCCATGCCGGTGTCGAACAGCACGAGCTTGTCGCCCATGTTCACGATCGGCGAGTTCTGTTCCAGCACGATATTGTCGGGCGACAGGAAATTGTCGCTCAGCATCTTCTTCACTTCGTCATCGGGCACGCCGATGAAGGTGCCCTTCGGAGGGCCGAGCGGCAACGGGCCGTCGGAAACCACCGTCACCTCGGCGCCGCCGAGATTGAAGCGGTGCCAGTAGGGCGACTGGGTGCCGAGCTTGGGCGCGCGCGCCAGCGCGCTGCCGCCGAGGAGCGTCGTTGCGCCAAGGCCTGCGCCGAGCGCAAGCAAGGATCGTCGCGAAACATGTGATGTCATGCGTCTTCCTCCACTGCTTTTATGAGTTCCGTCGCGTCTGGTGCCCGGACGAATTTTTCCGCCAGCTTGAAGCGGGCGCAGAAGGCTGCGCCCGCTTCGCCGGACTGGCAAGACGATTCAGGCTGCAAAAATCGCGGAGTAGCAATGTTCTGGCGACACAACCCCGTGAAGAAAATTATTTTCCGCCGCGCTTTTTCTCAATCGTGTCCCAAATCATTGCCGCGACATCCGGTCCGCCGAGCCGTGCGATGGCGCGAATTCCCGTCGGCGACGTCACGTTGATCTCGGTGAGATTGCCGTCGATCACGTCGATGCCGACGAACAGCAGGCCGCGCTCGCGCAAGCTTGGGCCGAGCGTCGCGCAGATCTCGCGCTCGCGCTCCGAAAGCTCGGTTGCTTGCGCGGCGCCGCCACGGACCATGTTGGAGCGCAGATCGTCCGCCGCCGGCACGCGGTTGACGGCGCCGGCGAATTCGCCGTCGACCAGGAGTATGCGCTTGTCGCCGTGCTTGACCTCGGGGAGGAAGCGCTGGATCACCCAGGGCTCCTTGAAGGTGACGGAGAACATGTCGAACAGCGAACCGAAATTCATGTCCTGTTGCAGGACGCGGAACACCGCCGCACCGCCATGGCCGTGCAGCGGCTTCATCACCACAGCGCCATGCTTGTCGCGGAACGCATTGATCTCATCGAGGTCGCGCGAGATCAGCGTCGGCGGCATCAGCTGCGGAAAATTCATCACGAACAGCTTTTCCGGCGCATCACGGACACCGGCGGGATTGTTCACCACCAGCGTTTTGGGGTGGATGCGTTCGAGAAAATGCGTCGAGGTGATGTAGGCGAGATCGAACGGCGGATCCTGCCGCAGCAGGATGACGTCGAAATTGGTCAGCGGCTCGCGCTTGGGCTCACCCAGTGTAAAGTGATCGCCAGCCTCGTCGCGCACGGAGAGTAGCTGCACCGGCGCCACCAGTTCCTCGCCCTGCAGCGAGAGCTTGTCCGGCGTGTAGTAGGAAATGCCGTGGCCGCGCTTTTGCGCCTCCAGCAGCAGCGCAAAGGTGGAATCGCCGCGGATGTTGATGCGCGCGATGGGGTCCATCTGGACGGCGACGTTCAATTTCATTGGGGGGTCCGGGTCGCTGGAGGAAGGGCTTGTATTAAGTGCTGGCGTCGAATGCCGCTAACAGATGGCGCGGCAAGCGCCTCGGCGCAATCAGGACGGCGTCAAAACGCAGGTCAAATTCCGCATGCTCGGGATGCGTCATCAGCCAGGCCTGGGCTGCGTCGATGATGCGGGCCTGCTGGCGCGGCGTCACCGCATAGGCGGCCTCATCGAGGCTGGCGCGGGCCTTGACCTCGATGAAGACAAGCAGGTTTCGCTTGCGCGCGACCAGATCGATCTCGCCATAGGGGGTGCGAAACCTCTTGGCGAGGATGCGATAGCCCTTGGCCATCAGATAGGCCGCGGCGCGGCTTTCGGCGGAGACGCCGGTCCGGAACGCCGCGACGCGCGCGGGCGACGCTGATTTTGCGGCGCTGGATTCAGGTTTCTCTTGCGGTGCGCCGTCAGTCTTCGCCATCGTCGCCCCGGATTTCTTTGGCGAGCTGCAGCGCGCGGGCGTAAATCTCGCGGCGATGCCGGCCGGACAGTTCGACCGCATGCGCCACCGCATCCTTGACGCTGTCGCGCTTTAGCGATGATCGGAGCAGGTCATCGAGCGCGTCCTGCCCCATGATCTGCGCATCCGCCGGTGGCGGGCCGATCACCAGCACGAATTCGCCGCGCGTTTCCAGCGTATCGGCGAGCTTTACCAGTTCGGAGACCGGCGCGCGCGTGATGGTTTCGTGCAGCTTGGTCAATTCGCGGCAGATCGCCGCATCGCGCGCGCCCATGACGGCAGCGAGATCGGCGAGCGTGTCCTGCACGCGGTTGCCGGATTCGAACATGACAAGCGTCGCGTCGATCTTGGCAAGCTCGGCCAGCCGGGTGCGGCGTGCGCCCTCTTTCGACGGCAAAAAACCCTCGAAGAAAAACCGGTCGGTCGGTAGGGCCGCGACCGACAGCGCCGTCAGCACCGACGATGCGCCGGGCACCGCGATCACGGCATGGCCGGCGGCGCAGACCTCGCGCACCAGCTTGAAGCCGGGATCGGAAATCAGCGGTGTGCCGGCATCGGATACCAGCGCGATGGACGCGCCCTGCGCCAGCTTTTCCAGGATTTTTGGCCGCGCCATCGCGGCATTGTGTTCGTGGTATTGCTTTAATTGCGCAGAGATCAGGTAGCGGTCGGTCAGGCGGCAGGTGATGCGGGTGTCTTCGCAGGCGATGATGTCGACGCCGGCCAGCGTTTCCAGCGCGCGGAGCGTGATGTCGCCGAGATGGCCGATCGGGGTCGCCACCAGATACAGGCCGGGAACCGGCTTTGGGGCGGTCAGGACCTGGCCGTGGATCGAAAATGTCCGGTCCGGCGAACCCGCCTCGACTTCAGTTCCGTAGCTGGCTGTGGTTTTTGCGCGCATAATGCCAATCTAGAGGGCCGGTCGCGTTAGCGCCACAGCGTGCTGGGCGTGGTGCTCAGGGCATTGGCCTGCGCAAAAACGGGGAGGAGCCAAGTTCTGCAACCAGGTCCCTGCAACTGGCAATGCCGCCATGGGACCATAATCCTTTTGTTTTGGTTAACTATTCGTCGACAATATGCCTGAATCCATCTCCTTTGATATGGATGGATTCCTGGCCGATCGCGGTCGGTCAAGAGAAGAGATACGATGGTGGGGCCCCTCAATCGCACGTCCAAATCAGGTCAGCCGCCCTCGGGCGCAACCCGGCGGACGGCGCTCGGCCTGATTCTCGGCGCGCCCCTGCTCGGGGCCTGCTCGAGCGTCCAGCAGAGTCTTGGCCAGTTTTCCAATCCGTTCGGCGGCTCGTCTGATGCCGGGCCTGCCGGACCGCAGCAACAGCCGCTCGCGGTCGGCACCGGACAGGTCAAGGTCGGCCTGATCCTGCCGCTGTCGGCGTCCGGCAATGCCGGCGTCGCCGCGCAATCGATGAAGAACGCGGCCGAAATGGCGCTGGCGGAATTCCAGAATCCCAACATCCAGCTTCTGATCAAGGATGACGGCGGCAGCCCGCAAGGTGCTCAGCAGGGCACCCAGCAGGCGCTCGCCGAGGGCGCGGAGATCATCCTGGGGCCGCTGTTCGCAGCCTCGGTGCCGGCGACGGCGCAGTTGACGCGCGCGCGCGGCACCTCGGTGATCGCGTTCTCGACCGATTCCAGCGTGGCCGGCCGCGGCGTCTATCTGCTGAGTTTTCTCCCGGAGTCCGACGTCAACCGCATCGTCGGTTACGCCGCCGGAACCGGCAAGCGGTCGTTCGCGGCATTGGTGCCCGATAATGCCTATGGCAACGTGGTCGAGGCCGCGTTCAAGCAGGAGGTCGGCCGCAAGGGCGGGCGCGTCATCGCGTTCGAGAAATACGGCGCCGATCGTGCCACCCCGGCGCGCAACGTGGCGCAGTCGCTGGGACAGGCCGATGCGCTGCTGCTCGCCGATGACGGGGATTCCGTGGTCGCAACCGCCGACGCGCTGACCGCGGCGGGGGCTAATCTGCGCAACATCCAGCTGCTCGGCACCGGGTTGTGGGACAATCCGCGCGTGTTCGCGAGCCCGGCGTTGCAGGGCGGGCTCTATGCAGCACCCGATCCGGCCGGGTTCCGCAGCTTCTCCGGCCGTTACCGCACCAAATTCGGCGCCGAACCGGTGCGCACCGCAACGCTCGCCTATGACGCGGTGGCGCTGGTCGCGGCATTGGCGCGGACCCAGGGCGCGCAACGCTTCGCAGCGGAAACGCTGACCAATCCGTCCGGCTTTGCCGGCATCGACGGCCTGTTCCGGTTCCGCTCCGACGGCACCAACGAGCGTGGCCTCGCGGTCATGAAGGTCGCGACCGGGGGTGGCCAGGCGGTCGCCGGTTCGCCGAAGAGTTTTGGGGCGTAGTCTCTGAACTCGCTTAGGTCTTGCGGTGCGCCGAATCAGGCGAACTACTTCGGTAGATTGATATTTGGATATCGATGCCAATCTGACCCGCGAGTTGAGCAAGGGCGGACGGGATCACTGCCGAAGCAGACATCACGCCATCGCGAAACGGCAGCGCTGCGTCAATAGTCAAAGCTCCAATCGATCCAGCTGAGGATAGTGCCTGAAGCTTATCCTTCATCGGCTGGATAAACCGATGCACCGCAGCCCAATAATCTTCCTCTTCGTCGATATCGATCTGAGCATAATTTTTTGCGTGCTCGGAAGTCTCCTCATATCGATCCAAGGCGCGGCCCAGAGTTGCCTCCAACTCCGACTGTGGGATCGAAACATCAGTAAGTCGGATTACGATCGACAGCGGCTGGACCATTTTTCGTCTACGCCGCCAAATCCGCGACCACGGCGTCGAGCACCGGAAATCCGGATTGCGTCACCCGCAGCCGGCCGTCGGCATCGACCGTGATGGCGCCTTCTTCGCGCAGCACCTTGATCCGGTTTGGATCGAGCGCGCGGCCTGAGAGCGCGGCATAGCGCTTGGGATCGATTCCCTCGGCGAGCCGCAGCCCCATCAGCAAGAATTCATCGGCGCGCTCTTCGCTGTTGAGAAGATCGTCGGTGACGACGCCATGGCCGTTGGCCTCGACCCGCATCAGCCAGGCCTCGGGGCGCTTTTCGGTCGCGGTCGCGTGCCTGAAGCCATCGATATCGAGGCGGCCATGCGCGCCGGGGCCGATGCCGGCATATTCCTCGCCGCGCCAGTAGACGAGGTTATGCTTGCACTCAGCACCCAAGCGCGCGTGATTGGAAATCTCGTAAGCCGGCAGACCATGCGCGGCGCAGACCTCCTGCGTCACATCGTAGAGCGCGCGCGCCATCGCTTCATCCGGCGTCTTGAGCTTGCCGGCCGCATGCAATCCGAAGAACGGCGTGCCTTCTTCGATGGTGAGCTGATAGAGCGAGAGATGTTCGGCGGCTTCCGAGATCGCGAGTTTTAATTCATCCGTCCACATAGCGGGCGTCTGATCCGGGCGCGCGTAGATCAGGTCGAACGAATAGCGGTCGAAGGCGGTGCGCGCGATCGCGACCGCGTCCAGCGCTTCGCGCGCGCTGTGCAAGCGTCCCAGCGCCTTCAGCGAGGAATCGTCGAGCGCCTGCACGCCGAGCGACACCCGGTTGACGCCGGCTGTGCGATAGCCGCGAAACCGAGTCGCCTCGACGCTGGTGGGATTGGCCTCGAGCGTGACTTCCACATCGGGAGCGACGCTCCAATGCTTTCCGATCGCGTCCAGCACGGCGCCGACGGTCTGCGGCGCCATCAGCGACGGCGTGCCGCCGCCGAGAAAGATTGACGAGACTTGTCGGCCCGGCGTGCGCGCCGCGGTGGTCTCGATCTCCCGCGTGAACGCGCGGACAAAGCGTTCCTCGTCCACCGGGGCATGCCGGACATGGCTGTTGAAATCGCAATACGGGCATTTCGACAGGCAAAACGGCCAGTGCACGTAGACGCCGAAGGCTTCCTGCTCGCGGCTAATCAAGGCAGATCTCCGCCAGCTTCACGAAAGCGCGCGCCCGGTGCGACAGGCCGAGGCCGAGCGGCGGCAGGCCGTGCTTCTCGATGCTGGTCATCTCGCCGAAGGTACGCGTATGTCCGTCCGGAAGAAACGCCGGATCGTAGCCGAAACCGGCCGTGCCGCGCGGCGGCCACACCAGAGTTCCATCCGCCCGCGCCTCGACTTCCTCGAGGTGATCGTCGGGCCAGGCGACGCACAGCGCCGAGACGAAATGCGCTTTGCGCTGTTCCGGCGCCGTGGCGCCGCGTTCCTGCAGCAGGCGCTCAATCCGGGTCATCGCCACGGTGAAGTCCTTGCCCTCGCCGGCCCAGCGCGCCGAATAGATCCCGGGCGCGCCGTCGAGGGCATCGACCACCAGTCCGGAATCGTCGGCAAATGCCGGAAGGTTTGCGGCTTTCGCGGCCGCGATCGCCTTGATCGCGGCGTTGGCGCGAAAGGTTTTTCCGGTTTCCTCGGGCTCGCCCAAGCCCAGTTCACCCGCCGATACCGCTTCTACGCCACGCGGGGCCAGCAATTCGCGCATCTCGGCGAGCTTGCCGGGATTATGGGTCGCGATCACGAGTTTGCCGGTGATTCGACGGTGCATGGCCAATGAGACTACGCCACCGCCATTTTTTGCAAGTCGACCAGACGCGCGACACCTTTGCGCGCCAGCGCCATCAGCGCCAGGAACTCGTCCTGCGAGAACGGGGTCTTTTCGGCGGTGCCCTGCACCTCGATGATGCGGCCGTCGCCGGTCATGACGAAATTGGCGTCGGTGTCGGCCTCGGAATCCTCGGCATAATCGAGATCGAGCACAGGCGTGCCCTGATAGATGCCGCAGGAGATCGCCGCGACATTGTCGCGCAGCACGTTGGCCTTGATCATGTTGCGGGTCTTCATCCAGCCGATGCAGTCGGCGAGCGCGACCCAGGCGCCGGTGATCGAAGCCGTGCGGGTGCCGCCATCGGCCTGAATGACGTCGCAATCGACCGTGATCTGGCGTTCGCCCAAGGCTTCCAGGTCGACGGCGGCGCGCAAGGAGCGGCCGATCAGGCGCTGGATCTCGACCGTGCGGCCGCCCTGCTTGCCGGCGGCGGCCTCACGGCGGGTGCGTTCCAGCGTGGCGCGCGGCAGCATGCCGTATTCGGCGGTGACCCAGCCGCGGCCCTGGCCCTTGAGCCAGGGCGGCAGCCGCTCTTCCAGGGTCGCGGTGACCAGCACATGGGTATCGCCGAACCTCACCATGCAGGAACCCTCGGCGTATTTGACGACGCCGCGTTCCAGCGACACGGGGCGCAGTTCATCGGGCGCACGGCGGCTTGGCCGCATAGGGAAATCCTCCGGAAAATCCAGTAAAAGTCGGTTCGCGGTGCTTGTAGGTGCGGGAGAGGGGCGCGGCAAGGCCGTTTAACGGCTCTGGTTTCTTGTTTTGTCGCGTTTTCTTCACGCGAACCGGTACCCACGCCCGGATCAAGTCCGAGGGCATGCTTCGCTCGAAAACGCTCAATGCTTCTTGTCACCGGCCCTCCGGATTGACAGATTAGAGGCATTGGGAGGGAGTTACTGGTGGCCCACCACGATCCGATCGGCCTGATCGCCCCGAATGCCGGTCTGGCCCAGCTCAACGAGCGCTCGCGCGACATTTTTCGTCAAATCGTCGAGAGTTATCTCGCGACCGGCGAACCTGTCGGCTCGCGCAACATCTCGCGGCTGATCGCGGTTCCACTGTCGCCGGCCTCGGTGCGCAACGTGATGTCGGACCTCGAGCGGCTTGGCCTGATCTACGCGCCGCATACCTCGGCCGGGCGACTGCCGACCGAGCTTGGTCTGCGCTTCTTCGTCGATGCCCTGATGCAGGTCGGCGACCTCACCGAACCGGAACGGCTGTCGATCCAGAACCAGCTCGCCTCCGTCGGCCGCGCGCAATCGGTCGAGGCGGCGCTCGGCGAGGCGCTGACCCGGCTGTCGGGCCTGACCCGGGCTGCCGCCGTGGTGTTGACCGCCAAATCCAATTCGCGGCTGAAACATATCGAATTCGTGCGGCTGGAGCCCGAACGCGCGCTGGTGGTACTGGTCGGCGAAGACGGCCAGGTCGAAAACCGCGTGCTGACGCTGCCGCCGGGCGTTCCCACCTCCGCGCTGACCGAAGCGACCAACTTCCTCAATTCGCGAATTCGCGGCCGCACGCTGGCCGAAGCGCGGCTCGAACTCGAAACCGCGCTGACGCAGAGCCGCGCCGAACTCGATCAACTGACGCAGAAGGTGATTGCCGCGGGAATCGCGAGCTGGTCCGGCGGCGACAATGAGGACCGGCAACTGATCGTGCGCGGCCACGCCAATCTTCTGGAAGATTTGCATGCGCTGGAAGATCTGGAGCGCGTCAAATCGCTGTTCGACGATCTCGAGACCAAGCGCGGTGTGATCGACCTGCTCGGCCGGGCCGAACGCGCCGAAGGCGTGCGGATTTTCATCGGATCGGAGAACAAGCTGTTTTCGCTGTCCGGTTCCTCCACCATCATTGCGCCCTACAGTGACGCCACGGGCCGCATCGTCGGTGTTCTCGGCGTGATCGGGCCGACGCGGCTGAACTATGCCAGGGTGATTCCGACGGTGGATTACGCCGCGCGGATCGTCAGCCGCTTGCTCGGCGGCTAACCGGCCGGAAATAGCGCCTTGTTTTGACGCGGTTTCCTGACCCGAACCGGCGTCGGTCCCGCGTCAGGTGCGGGGCGGGCCGGGCTCGAAACCGCCATGTTGCGCTTGATTTTCTGCGCCTAAAGCACGATATGCGGGCCAGCAAATCCCCATTTGACCAGACGGTTTTTTGAGAAGGCAGCCTTATGACCGATCCGACCCGGCCGAACGATAACGCGGCGAATCCCGCCCAGACCGGCGAGCCCGTGGTTTCAAAGCCCTACATCATGCCTGACGATCCCGAGGAAGGATCGGTCGAGGCGTTGGCGAAGGAGGCCGCCGAATCGCGCGACAAGATGCTGCGCACGCTGGCGGAGATGGAAAACCTGCGCAAGCGCACCGCGCGCGAGGTGGCCGATGCCAGAATCTACGGCATCACCGGCTTTGCCCGCGACGTGCTCGATATCGCCGACAATCTGCAGCGCGCGCTCGATGCGGTTCCGGCCGAAGCAAAAGCCAACGCTGATCCCGGCCTCAAAGCCCTGATCGAAGGCGTCGAGCTGACCGAGCGTTCGCTCCTCAACGCGCTGGAGAAAAACGGCGTCAAGAAATTCGATCCGGCGGGCGAGAAATTCGATCCGAATTTCCAGCAGGCGATGTACGAGGTCCCCGACCCGTCAGTGCCCTCGGGCACCGTGGTGCAGGTGGTGCAGGCCGGTTACATGATCGGCGAACGCGTGCTGCGGCCGGCGCTGGTCGCGGTCGCCAAGGGCGGCGCGAAGGCGGCGGCTGCTTCCGAATAGAACTAAGCCGCCGCGATATCGCCGGACTGGATGCGCTTGACGCCGGCCTTGGCCATGTCGGCCCAGGCTTTGGCGAGCGAGCCTTGGGTGTCGATGCCGCGGCAGGCGTCTTCCACCACATAGGCCTCGAACCCGGCCTTGCGCGCATCCAGCGCCGTCCACGCCACGCAGAAATCGGTGGCGAGGCCGGCCACGAACACCCGGCTGACCTTGCGGGCCTTCAGATAGGCGGCAAGCCCGGTCGTGGTCTTGCCGTCGGCCTCGGTGAAGGCCGAATAGCTGTCGACGTCCTTGTGGAATCCCTTGCGGATCACGAGCCCGGCCTGCGGGATCGAAAGGTCCTTCGACAGCGAGGCGCCGTCGGTTCCCTGGACGCAATGATCGGGCCACAGCACCTGCTTGCCGTAAGCAAGATCGATGGTCTCGAACGGCTTTTTGCCGGCGTGGGTCGAGGCGAACGAGATGTGACCCGGCGTGTGCCAGTCCTGCGTCATCACCACATTGGCAAAGCTCTTTGCCATCCGGTTGATCACGGGAATGACCTGATCGCCGTCTTTGACCGCGAGGCTGCCGCCGGGCAGAAAACAATTCTGGACATCGATCACCAGCAGCGCCGATGCATCGTCGGGCTTGATCGGTGTCGCCGCTCCAACCCGTGCAGACATAACAGTTGCGATTGTCGTCATGCCCAGACCTCCGAGAATCCGCCTTCGATCCAACATGGTGCATCTCCCTGCAAGGAATTTGCGCCAGCAAATCAAATCGCCGCGAGACCGTAAAGCGGCTCATAGCGTTTTCGAGCGAAGCATGCCCTCGGACTTGATCCGGGGGTGGATACCGGTTCGCATAGCAATCAAGTGTACGCAGATTGCGTAGACTTATCTGCGCAGAAAACGCGTCAAAACAAAAGGCGCCCGGCGGCGGTCGCTCGAATCTTCGGCAGCCGAATATCGGCTGACGAGTGTCAGCCTCAGCGCGGCTGAATTCCGTCGCGCACCGCGCGGAATCGCGGAAATGCCTTCGCCCAATCGTCGCGCGGCGAACTGCCGATGATACGCAGCGAACTCTGGCCGCCGAAGCGCAGCCATTGCACGATGGTCACGGGCGTATTGTCCTTGCCGCTGGTGGCGTCGATCCGCGTCTCGTAGCCGGGCTGGCCGTCGATGCGGACCGGCTCCGACATCGTGATCCGCCCGTCGCGCACGCCGGGAATCGTCGTTGCGATCTGCTGGGCAAAGCGGCCGCGATCGTCGGGCGACGCCGCGGTCGAACCGATGATGCCGATGATCATGAAGGGCGCGGCTTCAAAGCCGGTCTTTTCGTCGCCGTCGGCCAGAATGAGCGCCGCTCCAGGTGCCAGCGTGCGGATATTCTTGAAATTACTGAGCTCGGTCATATTGAACGGCATCAGGGAGAGTTGCTCGTCGACCGGGACTTCGTTGCGGATCACGGCGGTGGCAAACATCTGGCGCACGGCGTCGTCGGTATAGATCCTGGAGGCGTTCTCAGGCACCTGAACCGCGACATAGCCGGAGAAGGTGGGACCCGGCAGGATCATCGAGTAGCGCCGCACATTGGCAGCGCCTTCCTTGGCGTTTTCCTTGGCGCTTTCCACGGTATAGTAGGCGAGCCCGGCCGCGGTCTCGATGGTCTCCGGCTTGACCCCGCCGGTGCCGGCGGGATTGGCCTTGAAGGCGTTGGCGACTTCGCCATAGGCCTCGGCCGGCAAATCCGTCACCAGCACCTTGACGCCCTGGTCCTCGGTTTCGAACCCGACGAATGATTTGGCTTTGACGAGGCCGACCAGCGGCACCATGCCGACCCGGGCGCCCGGCGGGAAAACCGGGTCCGCGGCAAATGCAGAACAGGTAGCGGCGATGGTGAGGGCAACCGCAGCGAGGTATCGAAGTGGCGTCATGAAGGGTCTACCGGGTTTGCATTGAGGCCGTTCAATGGTCGGCCGGCGCAGCCCTCGAGGGTTCAAGGGCGTCGGTTCAGTCGGCCCGCTTTTAGCGGTTTTGATGTCCGTGCAACAGGGGAGGGCCTCCGTTCCCCTCATGTACTCCCGCCACCCCCCGGTGCACTTTTCTTTCTCGTCCGTTAACGCAGGTTTTGGGCTGAACCTGCCCCTGCGCCTTAAGCTGACACAATCTTTCAAACCTCAGCCTTTTCAGGCCCCAAGGTTGCGTTCGGTCCTTGCAGGCCCAACCCCCCCTCCTATATGAGGCTCACCGTCGCAATATCGCGAGTATTTGATCGTTGGGGGTTCGGTTAGGTGCGCCGTCAGGGCCCAGCCAACCTGCCGCAAAAAGAAGGATATGAGGACCATGGGAAAGGTCATTGGGATCGATCTCGGCACCACCAATTCGTGCGTCGCCGTGATGGATGGCAAAACAGCGAAAGTCATCGAGAATGCGGAGGGCATGCGCACGACGCCGTCGATTGTCGCTTTCAGCGATGATGGCGAGCGCCTCGTTGGCCAGCCCGCCAAGCGCCAGGCGGTGACCAATCCTGAGCGCACGTTCTTTGCGGTCAAGCGCCTCGTCGGCCGCCGCTATGACGACCCGATGGTCGAAAAGGACAAGAAGCTCGTCCCCTACAAGATCGTCAAGGCTTCCAACGGCGACGCCTGGGTCGAAGCCGACGGCAAGACCTATTCGCCCTCGCAGGTCTCCGCTTTCATCCTGCAGAAGATGAAAGAGACCGCGGAAGCCCATCTCGGCCAGAAGGTCGATCAGGCCGTCATCACCGTTCCCGCCTATTTCAACGACGCGCAACGTCAGGCGACCAAGGATGCCGGCAAGATCGCCGGCCTTGAAGTGCTGCGCATCATCAACGAACCGACTGCGGCCGCGCTGGCTTACGGCCTCGACAAGACCAAGACAGGCACCATCGCGGTGTACGACCTCGGCGGCGGCACCTTCGATATTTCGATCCTCGAGATCGGCGACGGCGTGTTCGAGGTGAAGTCGACCAACGGCGACACCTTCCTCGGCGGCGAAGACTTCGACATGCGGCTCGTCAGCTACCTCGCCGACGAGTTCCAGAAGGAGCAGGGCATCAATCTGCGCAACGACAAGCTCGCCTTGCAGCGGCTGAAAGAGGCCGCCGAAAAGGCCAAGATCGAATTGTCGTCGACCACCCAGACCGAAATCAACCTGCCGTTCATCACGGCCGACCAGACCGGCCCGAAGCATCTGACGATGAAGCTGACCCGTGCCAAGTTCGAGGCGCTGGTCGACGATCTGATCCAGAAGACCATCGAGCCCTGCCGCAAGGCGTTGAAGGATGCCAGCCTCACCGCCGGCGAGATCGGCGAAGTCGTGCTGGTCGGCGGTATGACCCGCATGCCGAAGGTCCAGGAAGTGGTGAAGCAGTTGTTCGGCAAGGAGCCGCACAAGGGCGTCAACCCGGACGAAGTCGTCGCCATCGGTGCGGCGATCCAGGCCGGCGTGCTGCAGGGCGACGTCAAGGACGTGCTGCTGCTCGACGTCACGCCGCTGTCGCTCGGCATCGAGACGCTGGGTGGCGTGTTCACCCGCATCATCGATCGCAACACCACGATCCCGACCAAGAAGAGTCAGGTATTCTCGACCGCCGAGGACAACCAGAACGCCGTCACCATCCGCGTGTTCCAGGGCGAGCGCGAAATGGCGGCCGACAACAAGGTGCTCGGTCAGTTCGACCTGATGGGTATTCCGCCCGCGCCGCGCGGCATGCCGCAGATCGAGGTCACCTTCGACATCGACGCCAACGGCATCGTTAACGTCTCGGCCAAGGACAAGGCGACCGGCAAGGAGCAGCAGATCCGGATTCAGGCATCCGGCGGGCTGTCGGAAGCCGACATCCAGAAGATGGTCAAGGACGCCGAGGCCAATGCGGCTGAGGACAAGAAGCGCCGCGAGGCGGTCGACGCCAAGAACCATGCCGACGCGCTGGTGCATTCCACCGAGAAGGCGCTGGCCGAGCACGGTTCGAAGGTCGAGGAAAGCGAACGCCGCGCCATCGAGGATGCCGTCAGCGATTTGAAGGAAGCGCTGAAGGGCGACGATGCCGAGGCCATCAAGGCCAAGACCAACACGCTGGCGCAGGCTTCGATGAAGCTCGGCGAGGCCATGTACAAGCAGCAGGCCGAAGCCGACGCCAAGAAGGATGCGGCCAAGGATGACGTGGTCGACGCGGAATTCACCGAGGTCGACGACGACAAGAACAACAAGAAGTCTGCTTAAAGACGGGCGTTCGATCATGACCCTCATTCCAGAGAGCACGCGGCGCGTCTCAATGGGTGGGGGTTATTTTTCGATAAGCCCGGCTTTATCAGGCTCCGGATTTTATGGTCAAGGACTGCATCCTTTGGGACGCATTCCTTCGGAATTAAACTGCGGGCGGATCTGACTGATGTCCACCAAGCGCTGCTATTACGAAACCCTGGAAGTCGATCGGAACGCGGACGAGTCCAAGCTGAAGGCGGCGTTCCGCAAGCTCGCGATGAAATGGCATCCGGACAAGAATCCGGGCGACGCCACCAGCGAAGTGAGATTCAAGGAAATCAACGAAGCCTACGAAGTCCTCAAGGACGGCGAGAAGCGCGCCGCCTATGACCGGTTCGGTCACGCGGCCTTCGAGCACGGCATGGGCGGCGGCGGTCCCGGCTTCGGCGCCGGCTTCGCGTCCTCCTTCTCCGACATCTTCGAAGATTTGTTCGGCATGGCCGGCCAGCGCGGACGCGGCGGCGGCCGCGAACGCGGCGCCGACCTGCGCTACAACATGGAAATCACGCTGGAAGACGCCTTTCAGGGCAAGACCGCCCAGATCGAGATTCCGGTGTCGGTCACCTGCGAATCCTGCTCGGGCACCGGCGCCAAGGCCGGCACCAAGCCGAAGACCTGTTCGATGTGCGGCGGCCAGGGGCGGGTGCGGCAGGCCCAGGGCTTCTTCACGCTGGAGCGGACCTGCCCCGGCTGTCAGGGCCGCGGCCAGATGATCGAAGACCCCTGTCCGTCCTGCACGGGCCAGGGACGGGTGACACGCGACCGGACCTTGTCGGTCAACATCCCGCAAGGCGTCGAAGACGGCACGCGGATCAGACTCGCCGGCGAAGGCGAGGCCGGCGTCCGCGGCGGACCGCCCGGCGATCTCTATATTTTCCTGTCGCTGGCGAACCACGAATTCTTCCAGCGCGACGGCGCCGACCTGCATTGCCGGGTGCCGATCTCGATGGTGACGGCGTCGCTGGGCGGCGAATTCGAGGTGCCGACTATCGACAAGGGCAAGACCAAGGTGAAAGTGCCCTCCGGGACCCAAACCGGCCGGCGTTTCCGCATTGCATCAAAGGGCATGCCAGTGCTGCGTTCGCGCCAGACCGGCGATATGTATGTCCAGGTCATGGTCGAAACGCCGCAGAATTTGACCAAGAAGCAGCAGGAATTGCTGATGGAGTTCGAAAAGCTGTCGTCCGGCGCAACCCAACCGGAGGCGGCGGGCTTCTTCTCCAAGGTCAAGGACTTCTTCGGTAACCGCGCCAACCCCTGAAGTGGCGGCGAAAGCGTCCGGTTTGGCGTTCGACCGTGCCGAAATAATTAATTAGTGCATGGTCTTATCGCCGAATCGCAACCACGCTGGCCGATCAGGCGCGATACCGTTTTGCTTGACCGTGTCGGCTTCGACCTATACGTCTTTATGACTGTTTGTTGACATTCCCCGCTCGCTTTTGCGGTCCCGCCTGGTAGCGACATGCCTTTGCAATCGTCTGCGCGTGCGTTGAAGAAACCTCTCCGTCTTGACGACGAGGTTCGTTTCCTCCGTTCATGGATGGAAAAGCCGCTTCACATGGGCGCGGTGATGCCGTCGGGACGGGTGCTCGCCCGCACCATGGCGCAATATGTCGATGTGGAATCTGAAGGGCCCGTCGTCGAGCTTGGACCCGGGACCGGGGCGATCACCAACGCGCTGATCGAGCATGGCATCGATCAAAAACGCCTCGTGCTGGTCGAATATAATCCGGGCTTCTGCGCGCTGTTGCGCGACCGCTATCCGCACGCCAAGGTGGTGCAGGGCGACGCCTATAAGCTGCGGGACTCGCTGTGGGAGGTCCTGAAGCTCCCCGCATCGGCGGTGGTCTCCGGCCTGCCGCTGGTGACCAAACCGATGCTGACGCGCCTGAAGCTGATCCGCGATGCCTTCGCAGCGCTCGCGCCCGGCGCACCCTTCGTTCAGTTCACCTATTCGGTCGCGCCGCCGATTCCGAAATCGCTGCCGGGCGTGTCCACAGAAGCTTCCGAACGGATCTGGATGAACCTTCCGCCCGCCCGGGTCTGGGTGTATCGCAAGGGCTGACAGGCGCGTATTCCGCAAAAATGGGTACCGGTTTTGCGGATAGAATACGCGCGAAAATTTAGTTAAGAGCATTTTCCGAGAAAATGCTCGCCTGCGCCGTCGCGCAGGGCTCGCCCTGAACGCGATTTCTAAATATGTCCGCACTGAAAATCCTCGTGATCCCGGGATCGCTTCGCACCGGCTCGCTCAATGCGCGGCTGGCGGCGGCCATCGCCCATGAACTGGCGCAATCCGGCGCCGAAATCACCCGCATCTCGCTGTCGGATTTTCCGCTGCCGATCTACGACGGCGATTTGCAGGCCAAATCCGGCGTGCCGAAAAACGCGGTCAATCTCAAGCGCATGATCGGCGCCCATCATGGCGTGCTGATCGTGACGCCGGAATATAATTCGTCGGTTCCGGCGCTGGTCAAAAATACCATCGACTGGGTGAGCCGGGTGCAGGACGCAGGCGAGAGCCGCGGCCAGGTATTTCGCGAGCGGGTATTTGCGATCGCTGCCGCCTCGGGAGGCCGGCTCGGCGGCACCCGCGCGCTGGCGGCGCTGCGGCTGATCCTCTCCGCCTGCCATGCGACCGTCATTCCGAACCAGCTCGCGCTGTCCTTTGCCGATCAGGCCTATGACGAGATGGACCGCCTGAAACTTTCCGCCGATATCGAGGCGCTGAAAGCGCTGGTGCGGCAGCTGATCGAAATTTCCCAACGCATGATGTGAGGTGACATGCAGCCTGCCAAGATCGCTCCGAAAGACCGGTTGATTGTGGCGCTCGACCTGCCCGGCGTAGCCGAGGCGGAAGCGATGATTGCAAGGCTTGGCGACAGCGTGACCTTCTACAAGATCGGCTATCAGCTCGGCTATGCCGGCGGATTACCGCTTGCGCGCCAGCTTTCGGACCGCGGCAAGAAGGTGTTCGTCGACCTCAAGCTGCACGACATCGGCAATACGGTGGCGCGCGGTGTCGAGAGTGTCGCGAAGCTGGGTGCGACCTTCCTCACCGTGCACGCCTATCCGCAGACCATGAAGGCCGCGGTCGAGGCGCGCGCGGGATCCAGCCTGAAAATTCTCGCCGTCACCGTGCTGACCTCCTACGACGATGGCGATCTCCATGCCGCGGGTTACCGCCTCAACGTCTCCGATCTGGTCGAGGCGCGGGCGCAGCAGGCGCAGGTGATCGGCGTCGACGGGCTGGTCTGTTCGCCCGAGGAGGCGGCCGCCCTGCGCAAGATCGTCGGTCACCAGATGCATCTGGTGACGCCGGGCATCCGGCCGGCGGGCGCGGCCGTCGGTGATCAGAAGCGCATCATGACGCCGGCGCGGGCGATATCTGCCGGCGCGGATTACCTGGTGGTCGGGCGGCCGGTCACCGAAGCCGCCGATCCCAAGCTCGCGGCCGACGCCATTCAGGCGGAAATCGCGCAGACCCTGGGTTGAACAAGTTGAACAACAAGAAGGACAACGGAAATGGCAAAAGGATACTGGATTGCGCGCGTCGACGTTCACAATGAGGACGGCTACAAGCCTTATGCTGCAGCCAACCCGGCCATCTTCAAGAAATTCGGCGGGCGCTTCGTGGTGCGTGCCGGCAAATTCACCGCCATCGAAGGCGAAAGCCGTTCGCGCAACGTCGTGATCGAATTCCCCGACTACGAGACGGCGCTGGCCTGCTATCGCTCCCCGGAATACCAGGAAAACATCAAGGTGCGGCAGCCGCATTCCAACGCCGACCTCGTCATCATCGAAGGCTATGACGGCCCGCAGCCGTAGAAACACCTCTTTCGTCATGGCCGGGCATAGACCCGCGCGTGGTTAACGCCCAATCGGTTGCCGGAACGGCCTGCTCCCGCTATAGGGCGTGAAGAGGTAAAACCATGGCAGACATGCGTTTGATCGTTGCAGGGGCCGGCGGCCGGATGGGCCGCGCGCTGACCCGCGTCATTACGGAAACACCGGGCGCGGTTCTTGCCGGCGCGCTGGAGGCGCCCGGTTCCGAACTTTTAGGCAAGGATGCCGGCACCCTCGCCGGCCTGCCCGAAAACGGTGTCAAACTCTCCGCTGATCTGTGGACGATGACGGCCAATGCCGACGGCATTCTCGATTTCACCGTGCCGGGCGCCACCATCGCCAATGTCGCGATCGCCGCCCAGCGCGGCCTCGTCCATGTCATCGGCACCACCGGCCTGTCGTCGTCGGATGACGCCGTGATCAAGAGCGTGACCTCGCGTGCCATCGTGGTGAAGTCGGGCAATATGAGCCTCGGCGTCAATCTGCTGGCGGCGCTGGTCAAGCGCGTGGCGCAATCGCTCGATTCCGATTTCGATATCGAAATTCTGGAGATGCACCACCGCGCCAAGATCGATGCGCCGTCGGGCACCGCCCTGATGCTGGGCGAAGCCGCGGCTGCGGGCCGCAAGATCGCGCTGGCGGAGCATTCGGCGCGCGGCCGCGACGGTTATACCGGCGCGCGGCGCTCGGGCGATATCGGCTTTGCATCGTTGCGCGGCGGCACCGTCACCGGCGATCACAGCGTGATCTTCGCCGGCGCGATGGAGCGCATCGAACTGACCCACAAGGCCGAGGACCGCACCATGTTCGCGCAAGGCGCCGTCAAGGCGGCATTGTGGGCGCAGGGCAAGAAGCCCGGGATGTACTCGATGGCCGACGTGCTTGGGCTCACTGATTTCTAAGTTCAGCTACCCTTCGAAACGAAAACGGAATCCCTGGAATGAGCGACCGCCTTCTCGTGCTCGTGCGTCACGGCCAGAGCGACTGGAATCTGAAGAATCTCTTCACCGGCTGGAAAGACCCCGGTCTCACCGCGCAGGGCATAGCCGAAGCCAAGGAAGCCGGCCGCAAATTGAAGGCGCAGGGGCTGACGTTCGACGTCGCGTTTACGTCGGTTCTGACGCGCGCCCAGCACACGCTCGATCTGATGCTCACCGAGATCGGCCAGACCGGGCTTCCGACCAAAAAGGACCTCGCGCTCAACGAACGCGACTATGGTGATCTCTCGGGCCTCAACAAGGACGACGCCCGCAAGAAATGGGGCGAGGACCAGGTGCTGATCTGGCGGCGTTCCTACGACGTGCCGCCGCCCGGCGGCGAAAGCCTGAAGGATACGCTGGCGCGCGCGCTGCCCTATTACGTGCAGGAGATTCTGCCCGGCGTGCTGCGCGGCGAACGGACGCTGGTCGCCGCCCACGGCAATTCGCTGCGCGCGCTGATCATGGTGCTGGAGAAGCTCTCGCCGGAAAACATCTTGAAGCGCGAACTCGCCACCGGCGCGCCGGTGATCTACCGGCTCAATGCGGATTCCACCGTCGCTTCCAAGGTTGATCTGGCGGCGTGAGCGCTGGCGTCAGTTTCCTGCGGCTGGAGAAATAGCCGCAACGTAGGACCTCCTATCCTTGGTCAAGGGGCGGATAGGTCCTTTGTTACGAGAGTAGCGCCGTGCTCGATGCGGTCCAGGACGCTTCGCGCCGGCTGCGCCGGTGCCAAAAGGCATCCTGGACCGCATCTGTGCGCGACGCTCTGCCGATCGGCAGGTCGGGACGAAGGAATGGTCGCTAACGGTCGAACAAAGGAATGAAGTTCACAGGCTCGCGGTGACCTGCGCGGTCTGGCAATCGGGGTTGTAGGGCGTCTGTCGCTTGAGCGCCGTGCACAGGGCATAGAGCAAACGATCGCCGACAGTGCGCAAGGCGCGCGCGTGACCGTGGCCGCGCCGCCGCAGCGCATCGTAACGCCGCCGGGCGGCGGTATCGTGCTGAATGGCGACGCTCGACCAGTGATGGACGGCGTTTTGCAGCCGTTTGTTGCAGGCCAGACGGCGGATCACGAAGCATTGTTTGCCGCTGCGCCGGGTTACCGGGGCGGTGCCTGCCAAGGCCCGTAAGGCGTGGTAATCTCGCGCCCGCAGAAGCTCGGTGGCCTCGGTGAGCAGCGTGGCGAGAACGATTCTGCCGATTCCTGGCCAGGAGCGAAGGATCGTCACGTCATGCTGCTCGCGGATTTGCCCCGATGGATTCTCCGTCGCCGCTTCGAGCCTGGCGCAGAGCCCGTCCAGAGCCCGGTGCGCCTCCTTGATCTGCTGATTGACCAGGTGCAGTCGCGCCGCGAGGTTGCGGATATGGGCGCAGGCGGCTTCCGTCGTGCCGGGTGCGACGAACAATGGTGTCTTCCGCAAGGTCTGCAGCACGGTCGCGGCATCGAGGCGACGGATACGATGGTCCTTGAGGATGCGCGTGATCGCCTGCTCGGACACCTTTGCGGCGGTGGCGGGTGTCGGCACCTGTTGCCAAAGCGCGAGGAACCAATCGTCCGCGACATCGTCGGTCAGTTCGCTTGCCTGCGGATAGTACCGCCACAGCTGCTGGCGGACCCGATTGGCCAGACGGATACGCTCTTGTTGCAGTTCGTCGGCCATGCGCGACCACTCGCGCAACTCGATCACCAAGGGATCGTCGACCACAAGGCGGCGGAAGGCCTGGCGATCGGTACGCAACGCGCTGCCGAGCACACGGGCGTCGCGGCTGTCATCCTTGGCCCCGGCGACCGTGAAGCGATCGCGGAAACGGTCGAGCTGCTTGGGGTTGATGGCGAAGACCAGGAAGCCGTGATCGAGCAGCATCTCCACGACGGGTCCGTGCGGGGTCTCGATCGCCACTGCGATCTGGCGTGGCGCCGCTTTGGTCTTCTCAAGCAGCCAATCGCGCAACTCCGTCAGCCCGGCTCCGCCATGCGCGAAGTCGCGCTCATTCACATGTCGCCCCTCGACATCAAGCAGGCAGACGCGGTGGCTCTGCGTTGCCCAGTCGATCCCGACAAACCATTGGACATCGTCGATCATCGTTGAGACCTCCCTCGCTCGAGCGGGCCACCGCGATCCTGATCGATCCCTGTACTGGCGCTCTCGGCGCGACCTCCTATTGGATCTCGATCGCGGCCGCTCCACCGGGGCGCGGGTCCTACGTCGGTGCTTTTGGCACAGGTGGGTTAGGCGGCTCCCGGCGGATCGGCCCGTGCTGCCAGTCTACATCGTCAGACCGGCGCCGAACGCTCAAAAGGGTACAGGATGGGTAGAGCGAAGCGAAACCCATCAATTGCACCACGAAGGCGATGGGTTTCGCTGCGCTCTACCCATCCTACAAACCTTACGGCGCAAGCCGTCGCAGCAGTTCACGCGCGAATAGTGAAAGCGAATCGTCGCGGGCTCCCATGACCAGGATGCGATCGCCAGGGCGGGCCAACTCGACCAGCCGGTCGCCGCAAGCGATCCGGTCCGGCAGGGCAAAAGCCTTTCGGCCGCGTTGCTCGATTTCGGATACGAGTTCGCGGCTGCCGACGCTGCGGTCGACCGTGCCGCCGAAATAGACCGGCTCGGGCATCAGCAGAACGTCGTCGCCGTGCAAGCCGTTCGCAAAGCAGTCCACCAAAGCGTCTTTCATCAAACGGATCGGGCCGTAGCCATGCGGCTGAAACATCAGCAGCAGCCGGCCGGGAAACGCATGCATGGTTTCGAGCGTGGCCGATATCTTGTCGGGGTTATGGGCAAAATCGTCTATCACCGTCACGCCATTGACAGTGCCCACAACCTCCAGCCGCCGCCGGATGCCGCTGAATTCACGCAGATAGAGCGCGGCATCCGCCAGCGCCACGCCGCACGCCTTCGCGGCGCAGAGCGCGGCGAGCGCGTTGGCAACATTATGCAATCCTGGAACTTGCAGTTTCACCTCGACGGCCTCGCCGGTGTCGCGCGCCTTGACGCGGAAGGCAATGCCGGCCGGTGAGGGGGCCGGCGACGACGCGACGAGATCGGCCCGCGCATCGGTCAGACTGTAGGTCGTCGCCTGGCCCGGCTTCAAATCGGGCGCGAGTGCCGCGGTCTCCAGATTGTCGAGATTCAGCACGACGGTCGCTGCCTTGACGCTGAAGCCCCGGAACAGGCTACGCAGTTCGTCCAGCGATTTATGGTCGAGCGAGATGTTGTTCACGACCGCGATACGCGGCTCAAAAAACGCAATCGAGCCGTCGCTTTCGTCCACTTCGCTCACGAATGTCCCGCCCTCGCCGATTCTGGCGCTGGCGAACGGTGAGTCTGCGGCGGCGAAGTTCTTCATATCGGCGCCGTTCATGATGGTTGGGCTCTTCCCTGCGCGATGCAGGATCCAGCCGATCATGCCGACCGTGGTGGACTTTCCGCTGGTGCCGGCGACACCAACGCCCAAGGTGGCCTCGTTGAAGAGGTCGGCGAGCAGCCTCGCGCGCGTGGTTATGGAGGCGCCGACGCGACGCGCGGCTTGCACGTCGGGGATCGTTTCCTCGACGGCGGCGGAGGTGACCAGGATCTGACCGGCCCGGCGAACGCCGCTGCCATCCTGCGGATGCAGCGAGACGCCGCGCGCGCGCAGAAAATCGAATCTTTCGGTGTTGCGCCCCTGGTCGAGCGCGCGGTCAGAACCCTCGACCCGATCGCCCCTGGCCTGAATGATCAGAGCGAGGGGGGTCATGCCACTACCGCCGACGCCGCAAAAAAAGTAATCTCCAAGCTGGGACATTGGCGGAATCTACAAGCGTTGCCGGTCATGTGCAACGCGGGCGGGGCGGCAGGATGAGCAAGGAGAAGTGCCGGATCGGCGTCGTCGCGCCAGCGTCGCGGATGACTCTGGAGGCCGCCGAGAAAGTGCAGGCGCTGGCGACATCGCTGTATCCGGACAGGCCGCCGGAGATTTTCTTCCATCCGCAGTGTTTTGCTTCGCACGGGCATTTCGCAGGCGATGACGAAACGCGCGCGCAGGCCTTCCTCGGCATCGCCAATGACGAAAGTTTCGACGCGGTGTGGCTCGCACGCGGCGGTTACGGCTCCTGCCGTATGGTGGAGGCGGTGATGTCCGGCTTGACGCCGCCGTCGACGCGAAAGACCTATCTGGGCTATAGCGACGGCGGCACGCTGCTGGCCGCGCTCTATCGGGCCGGCTTCAATTCCGTGGCGCATGGTCCGGTGGTGCAGGACATCGTCCGGGCCGGGGGCGACGCAGCGATCGGACGGGCGCTCGCCTGGATCATCGACCGCGCGCCCGAAGCGTTGGAGCCGACCGTCCGTCGTTCGGACAAGACGGCGGCATTCAATATGACGATCCTCAGTCACTTGCTCGGCACGCCGCACCAGCCTGACTTCGACGGCCATGTGCTCATGCTGGAGGAGGTGTCGGAGGCGATGTACCGGATCGACCGGTCGCTGTTTCACATCACCAGCAACCCCGGGGTCAGGCGGGCTACCGGCATCATGCTGGGCCGTTGCAGCGACATCACTCCGAACGATCCGGACTTTGGCATGACCGAAGAGGAAGTCGCCCGCCACTGGTGCCGGAAGTCCAGCATTCCCTGGTTGGGCCGTGCCGATATTGGACACGACGCCGGCAACAAGGTTGTGCCGTTCGGGCGTGCCCTGTGAGCTGGCATGCCCGCAGCATTTCCGCCGTTAGTGCAATCCCACCTGCCCGGCTTCCCAGCCCAGCATCGCCTGCTTGCGGGTGATGCCCCAGTGATAGCCGGTCAGCGCGCCGCCCTTGCCGAGGGCGCGATGGCAGGGCACCACGAACGACACCGGGTTGCGTCCGACCGCGGCGCCGACGGCGCGCGAGGCCTTCGGGTTCTGGATCTTGTTGGCGATATCCGAATAGCAGACCGCGCGGCCCATCGGGATCTTCAGCAAGGTCTCCCAGACCCGCACCTCGAAATCGGTGCCGATCAGGACCACGCGCAGCGGCTGGTCCGACCGCCACAGCTTGGTGTCGAAGATGCGCTGGGCGAGGCCTGCGGTGCCGTCGCTGTCCTCGACATAGACAGCGTTGGGCCAGCGCCGCTTCATGTCGGCAAACGCGGCCGGCTCCTCGCCGGGATCGGCGAAGGCAAGGCCCGCGAGGCCGCGGCCGCTCGCGATCACGATCGCGGTGCCGAACGGCGAGGGATGAAAGCCGTAGCGCAAGGTCATGCCGGCGCCGCCGTTCTTCCATTCGCCCGGCGACATCGCCTCATGGGTGACGAACAGGTCATGCAAGCGGCCCGGACCCGACAGCCCGGAGTCGAGTGCTGCGTCGAGCACGCTGGCGGAATCGCGCAGCAGGCCCTTGGCGTGATCGAGCGTCAGCGCCTGCATGAAGGCCTTCGGCGTCAGCCCGGCCCAGCGGCGGAACAGATGGTGCAGTTCGTCCGGCGTCACGCTGGCGGCTTCCGCCATCGCTTCGATGGTCGGCTGCGCGCGCCAATGCTCGGAGATGAAGGCGATCGCGCGCCGCACCGAATCATAGTCGCGCAGCGCGGCGTTCAGGGGGCCCGGCTTGGTCAGGCGCTGGTCATTTATGGCGAGTGTCATCATGGGGTCTGATGTAGGACGCATCGGTCGTTCCAACCACCCGATTTCCGATAAGCGTTCACGCCACGGGATTATACGTCGGGCCACGTTTGGCGGCCTGCAGAGCGGCCATTAAGGCCTTGGCAAAACTAGCTTTTTCGTCGGGCCCCAAAAAACTGCCGATCGAGACGCGGCGGCCTCTGGAGACCAGATAAAGCCTTTCAATGCCGAATTCGGCGTGGATCTTCTGCTCAAATTGCACCCACAGGGGATTGAGCACCCATTCGACGACATGGCCGCGATGGCTGACCCGGCGCACGCGCAATTCCGATGCCGTCACCACGATGTCCTCGGTGGCCTTGGCGCGGCGGAAATTGATCCGGAACGCCCAGTAGATCACCAGCACGTCGAGGCTGAAAAAGCCGAACACCGGCCAGGCGCCCATCATCCAGAACGCCACGCCCGCGACAAAACTGACGACGCTGATGAACGCCATCAGCACCAGAAAGCCGGTGCGATTGAGCGAACGGTGGGGCGTCAGCCGTGCCGAAAACAGTTTTGGCTCGGGCGGCTCCGGATCAAAGTCGTTGCCTGTGGTCATCGCGGGTCAGTATACCCGGTTCATGGCCAAAATCATCCGCGCTCTACGCGCCAAAAAAACCCGCGTTCGCTCCGCACCGGGGAAGCCGGCGAAAAAGGCGGCGCCGGGATCGCCGCCCAAATCCGCAGCGCCCAAAAAATCGATCAAAAAATCGCCAAAGCCAAAGCCCTGGACCTCCGCCGAGGTCCACGAGGCCTTCAGCCGTTTTCGCGAGGCCAATCCCGAGCCGAAGGGCGAGCTCGAGCACCTCAACCCCTACACGCTGCTGGTCGCCGTGGTGCTGTCGGCGCAGGCGACCGACGCCGGCGTCAACAAGGCGACGCGCGCGCTGTTTCAAGTCGCCGACACGCCGCAAAAGATGCTCGCGCTCGGTGAGGACAACGTCCGCGACTACGTCAAAACCATCGGGCTCTACCGCAACAAGGCCAGGAACGTCATCGCGCTGTCGGAAAAACTGATTGCCGAATTCGGCGGCGAGGTGCCGCGCAGCCGCGCCGAGATCGAAACGCTGCCCGGCGCCGGACGCAAGACCGCCAATGTCGTGCTCAACATGGCCTATGGCGAGCACACCATGGCGGTCGATACCCATGTGTTCCGCGTCGGCAATCGCACCGGTTTGGCGCCGGGCAATACGCCGCTCGAGGTCGAGCTTGGGCTGGAGAAGGTGATCCCGTCCGAGTTCATGCTGCATGCGCATCACTGGTTGATCCTGCATGGCCGCTACACCTGTCTGGCCCGCAAGCCGCGCTGCGAGGTATGCCTGATCAACGATCTCTGCCGCTGGCCGGAGAAGACGGTGTAGCTTTTTCGCGAGCGCCTTCTCTCCATCTTTCAATTTATAGTGATGCCCCGGCGCGCCCGGCATCGGCGGCCTCTGAAATATTCGCTCCTCGCCGCGGTTCCTATAATGAGGTACCAGAGGCAGGATGAGTGATATGAATGACAAGGCCGCACTAGTTTCGCTTGCGACCTCGGTTCCCCCGCATCTGTTTCATCAGAGACAAGTCCTGGAAGCAGCCAGCAAGCTGTTGGCGGACCGCTATCCGCAGTTCGAAACCATGTCGAGCCTGTTTGCCAACACCGGAATACGCCACCGCTACGGCGTCAAACCGATCGAATGGTATCTCGAACGGCGCGGCTGGCCCGAGCGAACGCGGGCGTTTCTCGAAGGCGCGGAGGCGCTGTTTGTCGACGTCGCGCGCAAGGCGCTGGCGCGTGCCGACCTTTCGGCCGGCGATATCGACACTGTCGTCACGGTATGCTCGACCGGCATTGCAACGCCGACGCTGGAAGCGCGGGTTGCGGGCCAGCTTGGTTTGCGCAGCGACGTGTCGCGCGTGCCGGTATTCGGTCTCGGATGCGCTGGCGGCGTCTCCGGCCTGTCGATCGCTTCACGGCTGGCGCAGGCGCGGCCGGGCACCAATGTGCTGTTGGTCGCGCTCGAACTCTGCACCCTTGCGGTGCGCCATGATGAATTGACCAAGGCCAACGTCGTCGCGGCCAGCCTGTTCGGCGACGGCGCCGCCGCCGCCATTCTGCGCGCCGGCGATGGCGGCGCGACCCGGATCGAGGCCGCCGGCGAAAAGCAGTGGCCCGATACGCTCGACATCATGGGATGGAGCGTCGATCCCGAAGGTTTTGGCGTGATCTTTCAGCGCACGATTCCCGATTTCGTCCGCGATAATATCGGGCCTGCCGTCACGGAGATTCTGTCCCGGATGGAGTTGTCGGCAAACGATATCGATCGCTTCATTTGTCATCCCGGCGGCACCAAGGTCATTCTCGCGCTTGAACGGGCGCTGTCGCTCGACCAGGGCACGCTCGACCATGAGCGCGAAGTTATCGCCGACTATGGCAACATGTCGTCGCCCACCGTGCTGTTCGTACTCGAACGCGCACGCGCGCAAGGCCTGCCGTCGCGGTCGCTGCTGACCGCGCTTGGGCCCGGCTTCACCGCAAGCTGCGTCGCGCTGCGGCACGCGGCGTGAGCCTCGCGGCCGTCATTCTTGCGCTGGTCACGCTGCAGCGGATCGGTGAGCTCGTCTTGTCGCGATACAACACCGGCAGATTGAAGGCGCGCGGCGCGATCGAGATCGGCGCCAATCACTATCCGCTAATCGTGGCGGTCCATGCCGCCTGGCTGATCGCGCTGTGGGTCTGGGGCCGCGATCAGGACGTGAATCTGCCGGCGCTTGCGCTGTTCGTCGCGCTGCAGGGCTTTCGCTTATGGATTCTCGCAATGCTCGGGCCGCGATGGACCACGCGCATCATCGTGCTGCCGGGCGAGCCGCTGGTCACATCCGGACCCTACCAATATTTTTCGCACCCCAATTATGCCGTCGTCGCCGCCGAGATCGCGCTGCTGCCGCTCGCGCTGCATCTGCCTTTGCTGGCGCTGATTTTCACGGCGTTGAACGCCGCAGTGCTCGTGATCCGGATTCGCGTCGAGGCCCGCGCGCTGTCCGCCGTCGACGGTCAACGCGCACGCAGGGCGCTGTGAGCGAGCAGGCGGAGCCTCGAGCGGTCGCGGCGGCCGTGGCGACATGGGCCGGCTTCCTGTTGATGTGCCTTGGCATGTTCATGGCCATCCTCGACATCCAGGTGGTCGCGACCTCATTGCCGGCGATCCAGCATGCGCTGGCGATTTCCCCGGACGCCATGAGCTGGATCCAGACCGCCTATCTGATCGCCGAGGTGATCGCGATCCCCTTGACCGGCCTGTTCACGCGCGTGCTGACCTTGCGGTGGCTGTTCGTAACAGCCGTCTCGCTGTTTACCCTGGCGTCGATCGGCTGCGCCTATAGCGGCCATTTTGCCGTGCTGCTGGTGTTCCGGGTGGTGCAGGGATTTTCCGGCGGCGTGCTGATCCCCGCGGTATTCTCCGCAGTATTTTTGCTGTTTCCGCCCCGGCTTCACGCCGTCGCCACCACGGTCGGCGGCGTGGTCGCGGTGCTGGCGCCGACCGTTGGACCGGTCGTCGGCGGCTGGATCACGGAAACCTGGTCGTGGCCCTGGCTGTTTCTGATCAACGTCATTCCCGGGATGATCGCGGCCTCGGCGGCGCCGTTGCTGCTGCCGCGTCAGCAAACCGATCTGAACGAACTGACAAGACTGGACGGGCTAACGCTGATCCTGCTGGCGGCGGCGCTTGCCAGCCTCGAGATCGGGCTGAAGGAAGCGCCGCACCGTGGCTGGTGGTCGCTGACTTGCATCGGCCTGTTGTCGGCAAGCGCCTTCGGTATCGCCCTTTCGGTCCACCGCAGCTTGCGATCGGCGCATCCGGTCGTGCAACTCCTGACCTTGAAGCGGCGCTCGTTCGCGGCCGGCTGCGCCTTGAGCTTTTGCCTTGGCGTCGGCCTGTTCGGTTCGGTCTATCTGATGCCGGTCTTCCTCGCCTTCGTGCGCGGCCGTGATGCCTTCGAGATCGGCACCATCATGCTCGTCACCGGGGTCGCGCAACTCGTCACCGCGCCGCTCGCCGCGATCCTCGAAAGCCGGATCGGCGCCCGCCTGCTGACGGCTTGTGGCTTCGCTTTGTTCGCGCTGGGACTGGGCTTGAGCGCGTTTCAGCCCCGCACCGCCGATTTCGACGAAATGTTTTTACCGCAAGTGGTGCGCGGCATCGCGATCATGTTCTGCCTGTTGCCGCCGACCCGCATTGCGCTCGGTGCGCTCCCGGTAGCGGAGGTGGCGGACGCCAGCGGCCTGTTCAACCTGATGCGGAATTTGGGCGGCGCGATCGGCATCGCTCTGATCGATACCATCCTGTACGGCCGGATCGGAATTTACGCCGAGGATTTTCGCACCCGCCTGCTGGCGGGAGATGTTACGGCCGCGAAGGCGATCGGGCTAAGCGTAGCCGCGTTTGTGAACCGGCCGCCGGGACCGCCGGACGATGCTGCCGTGGCATTCGTCCGGCCGATGGTCGAAAAGGCCTCGCTCGCATTGTGCATCAACGAGGCCTGGGCGATGCTCGCCTGCGTCGCGATTGCCGGACTGCTGTTGGTGCCATTGGCGCGGAACCGGTCGGATTGACCTCGCGGCACCAGCCGCGCGGTATGCCATCGACGATCTCTGCCAGTGGCCTCACACGACGGTTTGCGGCATGCATCATGCCTTGATAGCCTCGTCCGGCATTCGGCAGAATGAGTGAGGGGATTGCCTTGAGTCAGCAGGAACAAACCAGCCCGCCGCCCGCAATGAAGATAGCTGCGGCGCCGCCTCCGCCGGCTGCTCCTCCGGCCTCGCCGCCGCCGACTGCATTGCGCAATTCCTGGGGCCGTTTCGCGATTCCGCTGTTCGCGGTGCTCGCCGCATTCGCCTTTATCGCGCTGGCGACGCTGCGCTGGGATGCATGGGTCGGTAATGCCACGGTGCAGACCACGAATGACGCCTATGTCCGCGCCGAGATGACCCGGCTGAGCAGCCGGGTCGCCGGCGAAATCCTCACCGTTGCCGCCAACGATTTCCAGCGCGTCAAGGCCGGCGATTTGCTGATTCAGATCGACCCCGCCGACTATCAGGCCCAGGTCGCCCAGGCCGAGGCCAGCGTCGCCGCGGCGCAAGCCGCGCTCGACAATTTAAGCAACCAGGTCGAACTGCAATACGCGACCATCGCGCAGGCCGAAGCCCAGCTTGTATCGGCGGCCGCGCAGGAGGTCGAGGCAAAGCAGGAACAGGAGCGCCAGCAATCGCTGTCGCAGACCGAATCCGGCACAAGGCAAAAATTCGAACAGGCGACCGCGGCCTACGCCAAGGCGCAGGCCGATGTTCGCGCCAGCCGGGCCGTGATCGCCGCGCAACGTCACCAGATGGAAGTGCTGGCCGGAACCAAGAAGCAGCGCGCCGCGGATGTGCTGGGCGCGCAGGCCGCTCTTGCGTCGGCGCGGCTCAAGCTCGGCTATACCAAAATCGTCGCGCCGTTCGACGGCGTCGTCGGCGAGCGCCAGGTCCAACCGGGCGATTACGTCAATATCGGCAGCAACCTCATCAATGTCGTGCCGCTGCCCAACGTCTATGTTATAGCCAATTACAAGGAAACCCAGCTCACGCGGGTCAAGCCCGGCCAATCCGTCGACATCACGGTCGACAGTTTTCCGAACGAGAAGCTGCATGGCCGCGTCGAGCGGGTCTCGCCCGCCAGCGGCTCGCAATTCGCGCTTCTGCCGCCGGATAACGCCACCGGCAATTTCACCAAGGTGGTCCAGCGCGTTCCGGTCCGGATCGAACTCGACAAGAACCAGCCGTTGCTGGAGCGCCTGCTGCCGGGAATGTCGGTCGTGACCAACATTCAGACCGATGACTGACACGATCGCAGCCGACCAGGCGCTCGGGCCGGTCTCGCGCGGCGGCATCGCGCGCCACCCGCTGTTCGCGGTCGCCGCCGTGCTGCTCGGCTCTTTTCTGGCCAATTTCGACAGCCGGCTGACATCGGTCGGATTGCCGGATCTGCGCGGCGCCTTTTCGTTGGGGTTCGACGAGGGCGCCTGGCTCAGCACCGCATCGATCGGTTCGCAGATCTTTATCGCGCCGGCCGTTGCCTGGCTCGCCACCGTATTCGGCTTGCGCCGCGTGCTTGGCATTCCAAGCCTTGCCTATGCCCTGGTCTCGCTGACAATCCCGTTCGTCCACGACTACACCACGCTGATCGCGCTCAGCATCGTGCACGGCATGTTGCTGGGGACGTTCGTGCCCGCGACGCTGATGATTGTGTTCCGCAATTTGCCGATCCGGTGGTGGCTGCCGGCGATCTCGATCTATTCCATCCGGGTCGGCTTCGCGCTCGACAGCGGCACCTCGCTGGTCGGCTTTTACGTCGACCATTGGGGCTGGGAGTGGCTGTACTGGCAGGGCGTGGCGATCGCGCCGCTGATGGGCTTGATGGTCTATCTCGGTACGCCGGCCGAACCGGTCAACCGCAAGCTGCTGCGGGATGCCGACTGGGGCGGCATGCTGCTGCTCGGCACCTCCGTCTCGATGATCTATGCCGGTCTCGACCAGGGCAATCGGCTGGACTGGCTGGAATCCGGCACGGTCATGGCGCTGCTTTTGGGCGGCGGCGTGCTGTTTGTCCTGTTCCTGATCAACGAGGCGCTGGTTCCCGAGCCCTGGGCCCACGTCAATGTGCTGTTCTCGCGCAATGTCGGGCTCTCGCTGGTCGTCATCCTGCTCTACACCCTCACCAGCCTGTCCAATTCATCGCTGGTGCCGAATTTTCTCAGCGTCGTCGGTCAGCTCAGGCCCGAACAGACCGGTGAGCTGTTGCTGACATACGGCGCGCTGCCGATGTTCGCGCTGGTGCCCGTATCGATCTTTCTGCTGCGGCATTTCGATGCCCGCACCGTGCTCGTTGTCGGGCTCTCGGCTTTCGCCGCGGCCAATTTGCTGGGCACGCAACTCAGCCACGACTGGGCGCGCGGCGATTTCGTCACCATCGTCGTTTTGCTATCGATCGGGCAAGCGTTCACCTTGCTGCCGATCATCATCCTCGCTGTGTCCAATTCCGATCCGGCCCGCGCGACCTCGTTCGCCGCCTATATCCAGATCATGCGGCTCGGCGGAGCCGAGATCGGCGTGGCGCTGATGGGGACCTGGCTGCGCGTGCGTGAGCAGATCCACTCCAATTATCTCGGACAGCACATTGAAAACGGCAGCGTCGACGTCACGCGCATGCTCAAGCAGCTCTCGGATTTCTTTGCCAGCCACGGCGCCGGAACAGCCGCGGCGCGCGCCATGGGAACGCTTTCGGCCCAGGTGGCACGCGAGGCGAATACGCTGGCCTATATCGACGGCTTCTGGCTGTGTTTCTGGCTGGCGATGGTCGCGCTGTTGCTCACGGCGTTGATCACCCGGGCGCCGCCGGGTCCATTCACGCCGGCGCCCTTCAGTTTTGCCAAGGGTGTGCTGCAGAAGTGCGGCGTAGCTGTGCCGCCGTAAGCGGCAGATGCCGTCAACGCGCGGAAACTTCCCGCCGCCGCGCCTGCTCGATCAGTTCCGGCCGCGGGCCGCTCAAGCGCTTGTGCATGTGAACCATGAAGGCCATGCCGAACAAAGGCGTCGCCAGATTGAGGATCGGGATCGACACGAACGCTGCGATGATCAGGCCTGCGGTGAACACGATGGCGGCGTTTTCCTTGCGCATCGCCTTGGCTTCCGCCGGCGAGCGGAACCGCATCGCCGCGAGTTCGAAATATTCACGTCCCAACAGCCACGCGGTCGCGATGAAGAACGCGATGAAGCCGGCGCCCGCGACGAACACGAAGGGCAGCGCGATCAGATAGACCAGGATGGTCAGCAGCGCGGTCTTGACGCCTTCCGGGATTGCGACGCCGAGCGGCAGCGCGGTGCCGGGAAGCTCCGCCGGATAATGTTCGCGCTCGACATGATCGGCGACGTCGTCGACGAACACGCTGGCGACCAGCGAGGTGATTGCGGGCATCAGGAAGATGCCGCCGAGCACGACACCGAGGCCGGCGGCGATCGAAATGATCCAGGCGAGGACATTGAGCGTCGAGTGGAAGCCGGGGCCCAGCATGGCCTCGGCCCAGGTCTCGCCATTCTCCGCAAGCCAGCTCAACAACCGCTGCAATCCGATCGCCAGCACCGTGACCAGCACCAGCGCCAGCCCGATCGAGCGCCATAGAATGGTGCGCATCGGCGGCGACAGGATCTGCGATAGCGCCTTGACGGCGGCGTCCAACATGGCGGTCTCATCCTTTGTTGCGAAGGTTTGTGATCTTCGCCCTCACCTTTTCGACGGCCCCTTGCTTGACCGGTCCGTATCCCCGAATTTCCATCGGCAGGGACGCGATTTCGGCCAGCGAACCGGCAGTCCCCGCATGTAGAAGGGGAAGCAGCTCCGTCAAGAGGGCTTCGTACCACGCGATCAAATTTCGTTCCATCCGGCGCTCGCTTGTGTAGCCGAACGGGTCCAGTGGCGTCCCGCGTAAAATCTTCAGACGCGCCAGCATCCGGAAAGCGGGCTCGATCCAGGATCCGAATTGCCGCTTCAACGGTCGGCCCCGCGAATCCCGGCCCGCGGGCAGGAAGGGCGGCGCCAGATGATATTTGATGGTGAAGTCGCCCTCGAACTCGCGGCGCAGTTTGTCCTGGAGCCCGGTCTGCGTATGCAAGCGCGCCACCTCGTACTCGTCCTTGTAGGCCATGAGCTTGAACAATGCGCGGGCCACCGCTGATGTGAGCAACTCCGATCCGGCCGCCCGATCGCGCTCGGTGGCTCGAACGCGGTCCACGGTGGCGCGATAGCGCGCGGCATATCCTGCGTTTTGGTAGGAGGTAAGGAAATCGGCGCGGCGCGCGATGATCTGATCCAGCGTCTCCTCGGGCTGCGTTTGTCCCAATAGTTGCGCGGTGAAATCTTCATTGGCCACGGCAAGGCGGCCGCACACAAGCGCCCGCTTGTTCTGTTCGACGGCGACGCCGTTGAGCTCGATCGCCCGCATCAATGCTTCCATCGAGACCGGAACCAGGCCCTGCTGCCAGCCGGCGCCGAGCATGATCACATTGGCGAAAACGGTGTCGCCGAACAAAGCGTCCGAAATCCGGTTGGCGTCGAAACTCCTGATGTTTTGCGATCCAATGATGCGCGCGATGCTGTGCAGCCGCATCGGTCCGGCCAGGCTAGCATCCGGATTCCGCACGATGTCGCCGGTCGGCATCTCAGCCATATTGATGACGGCGCGCATCGCCGGACGGTAGGTCGCCGTTGCCCTGGAAGAAGAGCTGACGACGATGTCGCAGCCGATCAGCGCGTCGGCGGCGCCGCGATCGATGCGGACCTGATGGATGTCTGAAGGTTCCGCCGAGAGCCGGATGAAACTCATGACCGGGCCGAACTTTTGCGCAAAGCCGGTGAAGTCGAGCACCGAAGCGCCCTTGCCCTCGAGGTGTGCCGCCATCGTCACCAGCGCGCCGACCGTGATGACGCCGGTGCCGCCGACGCCGGTGACGAGCAGGTTGAAAGGCGTGGTGATCTCCGCGCGTTCGGGTTCCGGCATCGATTTCGCCCGGGCCATCACATCGATTTCCGAGCCCTGCCTCTTGCGCCGCGTGGCGCCTTCGACCGTGACGAAGCTCGGGCAAAAGCCGTTCAGGCAGGAAAAATCCTTGTTGCACGAGGAAAGGTTGATCCGGCGCTTGCGGCCGAACGGGGTTTCCTTCGGTTCGACGCTGAGGCAGTTGGATTCGACCGAACAGTCGCCGCATCCCTCGCAGACGAGATCGTTGATGTAGGCGAATTTCGGCGGATCGGCTAATTGGCCGCGCTTACGCCGGCGGCGTTTTTCGGTGGCGCATTCCTGCTCATAGATCAGGACGGTGACGCCGGGAATCTCCCGCAGCTCGCGTTGAACCGCGTCGAGCTCTTCGCGCGGATGAAAGGTGACATCGGCGGGAAAATCCCGCGCATTGAATTTCTCGGGTTCGTCTGAAACGAACGCGATCCGCGCGACGCCGTTGGCGCGGACTTCGTGGGCGATGCTGTGCACGCTGATGGGGCCATCGACCGGCTGACCGCCGGTCATGGCGACGGCGTCGTTGAACAGGATTTTGTAGGTGATGTTGGCTTTGGCGGCGACCGCCTGGCGGATCGCCATCGATCCCGAATGATAATAGGTGCCTTCACCGAGATTCTGGAAAACGTGATCGCGGCCGGTAAACAGCGAGGAGGCCGCCCAGTTCACTCCTTCGCCGCCCATCTGGATCAGCGACGTGGTCTCGCGATCCATCCAGCTCGCCATGAAATGGCAGCCGATGCCGGCCAGCGCGTGCGAGCCTTCGGGTACTTTGGTTGACGTATTGTGCGGACAGCCGGAACAGAAATAGGGCGTGCGGTTCGCGCCGGATATCTCGACGATGCCGGTGCTTTGTGGCGCAAGCCTTGCGGCGCGGGACTGCAGGTCGAGATTCGGGAATATCGCATCCAGCCGCCGGGCCACGATCGGCGCCAGCAGGCGCGGCGACAATTCGCCGACCCACGGCACCAATGGTGCGTTGTTCTCGTCGTTCTTGCCGACCATCCGTTCCGGCTTGTGGCCGGGATAATCGTAGAAATATTCCTTGAACTGGCTCTCGATGATGCCGCGCTTCTCCTCGATCACGAGAATTTCGCGTTTCTCGCGCACGAATTCCAGTGCGTCGTGGTGCGCCAGCGGCCAGACCATGCCGACCTTGTAGATATCGATGCCAAGCCGCCGGCACTCGGTCTCGCCAAGGCCGAGCAGCCGCAACGCCTCCATCAGATCGAGGTGGCCCTTGCCGGTGGTGACGATTCCGTAAGTAGCGTGCGGGATGTCGTAGATATGGCGGTCGATCGGATTCGCCGCGGCGAACGCAAGCACGGCGTCCTTCTTGAACTGCAGACGATGCTCGATCTGCGGGCCGGGAAGATCCGGCCAGCGATAATGCAATCCGCCGGGTGGGATCTTGAAATCAGGTTGGACAAAAGTTCGCCGCGCGGGAAGATCGACCGAGGCGCAGGATTCCACGGTTTCCGAAATAGCCTTGAAGCCGACCCACATTCCGGAAAACCGGCTCAGTGCATAGCCATATTCGCCGAAGGCAAGATATTCACTGACGCTGGCGGGATTGAGCGTCGGGATGAACCACGCCATGAAGGCGACATCGGACTGGTGCGGCATCGACGACGAGACGCAGCCGTGGTCGTCGCCGGCGACGACGAGGACGCCGCCGTGCGGCGAGGAGCCATAGGCGTTGCCGTGCTTCAGCGCGTCGCCGGATCGATCGACACCGGGGCCCTTGCCATACCAGAGGCCGAATACGCCATCGACTTCGCGCTTCGGGTTGGTCTCGACCTGCTGCGATCCCAATACTGCGGTCGCCGCGAGGTCTTCGTTGATGGCGGGGAGGAATTCGATGCGGCGATCGGCTAAGAATTTCTTGGCGCGCCAAAGCTCCATGTCGACGCCGCCGAGCGGCGAACCGCGGTAGCCCGAAACGAAGCCGGCGCTGTTGATCCCGTCAGCGATGTCGCGGTCGCGCTGATCGAGCAGGATGCGCACCAGCGCCTGGGTGCCCGTCAGGAACACCCGGCCGCTTTGCCTGATGTAGCGGTCCTCGAGTGAATAATGGTCGAGCCGCCGCTGTGGCGTGTCTGATGTGTCCGGCATGTCCATCGTCCTGATGAGGGGCCGATGGAAGTATCCGCCAATTTGCAGACAGGAATTTCCAGATTTCCCGGAAAATACAGGGATTTAGGTATAAATATTCGGTAATTGGCTATATTCTGGATAAATCGTTCAGATCAGGGAAAGACCGGGAAATGATCGACCCGCTTGATGGGCGGCTGTTGCAGCAGCTCCAGCACGACAGCCGGCAGAGCAATCAGCAACTGGCGGACAGCGTCGGCATGTCCCCGTCAGCCTGCTGGCGCCGCGTCGCTTCGCTGGAAGCGGCGGGCGTCATTGCGCGGTACACGGCGCTGGTGGATCGCGAGAGGGCCGGGTTTTCGATGTCGGCCATCCTGCATGTCTCGCTCGACCGCCACGACGAGAAATTCGTCTCCGAATTCGTCGTGCGCGTGCGCAAGCGGCCGGAGGTGCTCGAATGCTTTGCGACCACCGGCGATGCCGACTATCACCTGCGGGTCGTCGTCAGCGACATGGCGGCCTACAACCGCTTTCTCGATGACTTCATGTTCAAGATTCCCGGCATCCGTCACGTGCGGACGAATGTGATCCTGAAAGAGATCAAATACGACGTCGCGCTGCCGTTCTGACGCTGCAGTGAAGCTGAAGGCTGTAGCGTGATGGGCTTTGTTTGAGTCGGCACCGGTGGTCGTGCACCTCTCCCCGCAAGAGCGGGGCGAGGGAGAACAACCTGAACGCATCACGCCCTAGCTCGGTCTCGCGGCTTTCCGAGCTAGGGCTCCGCCACGATGCTGGCCCAGCAGGTGATGGCGCTGCAGACCGAGCTCCAGCGCCCATAACCCTTGTAGATGGTGGCGGCGACCTGCGCCTGCTGCCGCAGCGTCCCTTCGGCCTTGATCTGCGGGTCGGAGACATTGCGGATCGCGAGCCAGCGCGGCGCGCTCTTGCCCATGTCCTTTGCCACCAGTCCCAGAATGGCGTCGCCCATTTCGGAAACGTCGCCGAGCCCCTGCAGCTTGTAGTGATTGTCCGAGGTATCGAAGCCGAACAGATCGGTCGTGACGACCGAGGATTTCAAATCCGCCGGCGCCACCTTGATGATCTTGGGCGGCCGCGTGTTGTCCTTCGGCAGCTGTGCGGAATTGGCCTTGAACAGTCCCTTTGCCACGGCAAACTTTGAGGATTTGGCGAGCGAGCTGGTGTAGTGCGCCTGCGCAAAAGGCTTGCTTTTGAACTTCGAGGTGCAATCGAAGCGGACCACGGGGCTGACCACGACGTCGCCGACCTCGACCAGCTTGCCGATGCCGCCCGCGGTCCCGGTGGTGATCACGAGCTTCGGCCTCACTTCCTCGATGATCTGGCGCCAGACATCGATGTTCGGCAGTTGCGGGCCGTCCTGCGACATGTGGGAGTCCGACTTGAAGACCACGACCGATTTCTTGCCGATCGTCGTCGTCCAATAGGCGCCGAGCCGCTTGGCCTGCAGCGCCGGCGCGCCTTTCCGCATTTTCTTGGCGATGGTCGCGAAATTGTGCGTGTAGGAAACATAGTCGTTGCGGGAGTCCTTGCCGGGGGTGAGCACGCGGCTCAGCGCGTGACCCTCGTCGACGGTCCATGTCACCACCAGCACGTCGGCCTTCGGCAGCGGGCCGTTGCCCGTGCCTTTTGGCTTCGGTCCGGTCTGCGGCGCCAATCCCTTCGGCCATGGGATGTCGGTGAAGCGCGACAGCCCGGTCGCGGTGCTGAAGGCGACGAACGCGCGGCCTTCGGGAGCCTCCGAATCGAAGTCGATTATTTCGCGCTGGAAATCTTCCGGAGCGACCTTGGCGGAGCGCTTGATGGCGGATGCCGCCACCTTCCTGACGGTGAAGGCCGCGGCGGGCGGGGGCGTCGAGATCGGATCGAAGCCAAGATTTCTCTCAACCCATTTGCGATCGGCTATCATGGCGCGCTCCTCGGTCCCCCAGGGTTGCCCGCCTCACAGCCTATCGCGGGTCTGGGCAGCGCGCAACCTTAGATCGAATGTCAGGAGAGCGCGATCAGGCGTCGAGCGGCTTGCCGCGGACGTTCGGACCGAAGGTCGCGATCGCGATGATCACCAGAATCATGGTCGAGGTGATCAGGCCGAACACGCCGTTGACGCCGCCGACGCGCAGCATGTAGGCGACGATGAAGCCCGAGAACATCGCGCTGACCCGGCTCATCGAATAGACGAGGCCCGAGGCGCGGGCGCGGATCGCGGTCGGAAACACTTCGGTCTGATAGGCGTGATAGGCGTAGGACATCGTCATGTTTGCCGCCGTCAGCAGCACCCCGCTCAGGATCAAGAGCGCCGGCACCGTGAATTGCGAAAACGCCGCACCGAACGCGATGATCGCCACGCAGGCGCCGCAGATGATCCATTTGCGCTCCAGCCGGTCGGCAAAGCTTGCGGCCAGCAGGGGTGCAATGGGATAGGCGAACGCGACGATGAAGGAATATTGCAGGCTCTTGGTGACGGTGATGCCCTTTTCGACCAGCAGCGTCGGCACCCAATTGGCAAAGCCGTAGAAACCAAAGGCCTGGCAGAAGTTGAACACCATGAACAGCACGACCAGCGACAGATAAGGCGGTCTGAACAGCTCGGCAAAACCCACTGCCGCAGGCGCACGTGCCGGCGTCCTGCTAGTGAGGGGTTTCGGGCGCGCGGCGGCAGGGCCTGCGGAGGCTTCGAGCCCGGCCAGGATCTTCAACGCTTCATCGGTCCGGCCGTGGCGGGCGAGCCAGAGCGGGCTTTCCGGCACATACAGCCGCAGCACCCAGATCACCATGCTGCCGGCGGCGCCGATCAGCACCACCCAGCGCCAGCCGTCGACGCCGTAGGGCTGTAGTGGCACCAGCCACCACGACAGGAACGCGACCAGGGGGACCGCGATGAACATCACGGATTGATTGACGGCAAAGGCGCGGCCCCGCATCCAGTTCGGCACCAGTTCGGTGATGTAGGCGTCGATGGTGATGATCTCGACGCCGATGCCGATCCCGGCGATGAACCGCCACAGCAACAGGCCTTCGGACGAGGTCTGGCACGCCATGATCACCGACGCCGCGCTGTAGCCGAGCAGCGCGAAGGTGAAGATCGCCCGCCGCCCGAACCGGTCGGCCAGAAAGCCCAGGAAGAAGGTGCCGACGAACAGGCCGGCAAAGGTCGCGGCCACGAAGGCGCCGATCCCTGAGAAACCGAAGAAGGCTTGCGTCGTGGTGGTCAGCAGGCCGCTGCGGTTGAGGCCGGGCGCGATATAGCCGGTGAAGAAAAGGTCATAGATTTCGAAGCAGCCGCCGAGCGACAGCAGGATCACCAGCCGCCAGACATAGGACGAGGCCGGCAGGCTCTCGAGCCGCCGCGATATCTCGTCCGCGCCACCGGATTTGGCCGCGACATCGCTTGCCGCGCCGATTTCGATTGCGCTCATGAATTCCTCCCCGAAACACCCGATCAGCCGTCCTTCTTTGCGAGGACTTGCCAGCCAGAGCGATGTTTGGCGCTTATGAGCCAGAAATCCAGAAGAACATATCGATCAAACCGTTCGATATCTTCGATAGCGTAGCTCTTTAGATCAGCAGCGTCGCCTCCCAGGCGCCGCGCCCGACCTGCTCGGCGATCAGCGCCAGCATCAGCCGCCGCATTTCCTCCATCACATAGGTCATGGGCCGGTTGCGCAGCCGGCACAGATAGAGAGTGCGCGTTAAAGTGGGTTCGATCACCTCGCGAGCGATCAACGTTCCCCCGTGAAGCTGTTCCTGGGCGAACAGTTTTGTCGCGATCGCGCAGCCCAATCCCGCCAGCAACGCGCCCGTGGTGCCGCTGATTGAGTTGAGATGCAGGATCGCGTTGGCCTCGAGCCGCTTGAGCAGCACGGGATCGTCGAGCAAGGCGCGGGAGGAGAGCCCGTGGCGCAGCAGGATCAGCGGCAGCCGCGTCAGCTCCTCGAAGGTGATCGGCGTCTTGCTCTTGCCGATCAGCTTTGCGGTGCCGACGCAAAACATCTGCTCCTCCAGCACCGGTTCGGCGATCAGGTCTTTTTCCGACGGCGGATTGTAGACCAGCGCGAGATCGACCTCGGAGGCCATCAGGTGCAGCAAGGTCGCGCCCGAAAGGCTTTCGGTCAGTGACAGCTTTAGATTGGGATATTTGGCCAGAACGGTCCGCATCAGCGGCACGCCGATCGCCTTGACGCCCGAATTGGCCATGCCGATCGAGATGTCGCCGGCGATGACGCTGCCGCCCGCCTTGATCTCGCGCTCGGCCGCCGCCATCGCGCGCAGGATGATGCGGGCATGCTCATAAAGCCGCTCACCCGCCGCGGTCGGTTCCATGCCGCGCGGCTTGCGCTCGAACAAGGGCGTTGCGAACTCGGCTTCGAGGTTGGATATGTGATGGCTGAGCGCCGATTGTGCCACATTGGCCTGATCCGCCGCCCGCGACAGGTTGCGCTGCTCGTAAACGGCGATGAAATATCGAAGCTGGCGCGAATCCATTGAAATTGCGTTCTAGAATGGTGAATGCACTATTCGACAGATTATATTTTTCAGATGGCGTGTGAAAGCCTAGCTTGGGACCAAGATCCAACGAGTACGGGAGAAGACATGACCGGGACGGGACTGCCGCTGGACGGCGTAAGGGTCGTCGAGATGACCCATATGGTGATGGGTCCGACCTGCGGCATGATTCTCGCGCAACTGGGCGCCGAGGTGATCAAGGTCGAACCGCCCGCCGGCGACAAGACCCGCTCTCTCGGCGGCATGGGAACCTCGTTCTTCCCGCTATTCAACCGGGGAAAACGCAGCGTCGTGCTCGACTTCGCCAAAGCCGAAGACCGCGAGACGATGCACCGGCTGCTCGCCAGCGCCGACGTTTTTCTGGAGAATTTTCGCGATGGCCAGCTTGAGAAGCAGGGGCTCGGCACCGAGGAGCTGCGCCAAAAACATCCGCACCTGATCGTCGCCGGCCACAAGGGCTTTCTGTCCGGACCCTATGAACATCGCCCGGCGCTCGACGAGGTCGTGCAGATGATGTCGGGCCTCGCCGCCATGACCGGGACGCAGGAGCGGCCGCAGCGGGTCGGCTCGTCAGCCAACGACATCATGGGCGGCATGTTCGGCGCAATTTCGATCCTGGCCGCGCTGTACCAGAAGCGCGGCGGCCGCACCGACGGCGCCGATATCCGCATCGGGCTGTTCGAGAACTGCCTGTTCCTGGTGGCGCAGCACATGGTCGAATATGAAATGACCGGCCGGAAGCCGCGCTCGATGCCGGAACGCGAGCATGCCTGGCCGATCTACGACATTTTCGATACCGCCGGCGGCGGCCGCATCTTCATCGGCGTCGTCACCGAGGGCCATTGGCAGAGCTTTTGCCGCGAGTTCGGCTTGCAGGAATTTTCCGACGATCCGACCCTGCGCAACACCACCGACCGCATTCTGGCGCGGGCCAGGATCATTCCGCGCGTCGCTGAAGTGATCAAGGGCTGGAACGTGACGGATCTGTCGGCCAAGCTCGACGAACTCAATATCTGCTTCTCGCCGATCAACCGCCCCGAAGATTTGTTAGGGGATCCGCACGTGCTGCGCTCCGGCGGGCTGGTGCAGAACTTCAATGCCGACGGCGCCCCGTTCCGGGTTCCCGCGCTGCCGATCGAATGGAATGGCGGTAATATCGGCGAAGGACTGAGAGTACCCGTGCTCGGCGCCGACACCGATGCCGTTCGCGCCGAACTCGAACGACAGAATCTTTCCTCAACCGACAACGCTGCATGAGGCCTGAGATGACCCGCGTCCAAGATGTCTATCCCGACGACAAGGTGATCCTGCGCGAAGTGGGCCTGCGCGACGGCCTGCAGCTGGTGAAGAAATTTCCGTCAACCGCGGCCAAGCAACGCTGGATGCGCGACGAATACGCCGCCGGCGTGCGGAATTTCGAGGTCGGCTCGTTCCTGCCTGCAAAAACCTTTCCGCAATTCGCCGATGTCCGCGACATCGTCCAGACCGTGGCCTCGCTGCCGGGCGCCTATGGCATCGCGCTGGCGCTGAACGAGCGCGGCGTCAATGAAGCGCTGGCGTCGGGCGTTGCCGAAGTCGCCACCGTGGTCTCGGCGACGGAGGAGCACAGCCAGGCCAATGCCAACCGCTCGCGCGAATCCGCCATCGCCAACGTCAAGCGCCTCTGCGAACTGCGCGACGCCAGCGCGCATAAACCCGTGGTCAATGCCGCGATCTCGATGGCGCTGGGCTGTTCGATCGTGGGTCCCGTCGATCCCAATGAAGTGCTGCGGCTGACCGAAAGATTGTATGAGGCGGGCGTCGACATGGTCGCGATCGCCGACACCGTCGGCTATGCCGGGCCAAAGCAGGTGGGTGAGTTGACCAGGGGTGCGGTCAGGATCGCCGGATCAAAGCCAGTCTGCGTCCACCTGCACGATACTCGCGGCATGGGCATCGCCAACGCCTCCGCGGCGCTCGATGCCGGCGCGCGCGTGCTCGACGGCTCGCTCGGCGGCCTCGGCGGCTGCCCGTTCGCGCCCGGCGCCACCGGCAATGTGGTGTTCGAGGACCTCGTGTTTCTGTGCGAGAGCAAGGGATTTCCGACCGGGATCGATCTGGAAAAGCTGATCGCGGTGCGCGCGATCCTGCGCGCGGAAATGCCGGGCGAGACGCTGTATGGCGGGCTCGCCCGCGCCGGGCTGCCGTGCGGAACGGCGGCCAAGGCGGCGTGATAACCCGAAGCCGGCAGGCGATGCGGCTGAATTACAGCCGCGTCACCCGCAGCCGCAGCGCGTTGCCGACCACGCTCACCGATGACAGCGCCATGGCAGCGGCGGCGATGATCGGCGACAGCAGCAGGCCGAACGCCGGATAGAGAATGCCGGCCGCAATCGGAATGCCGGCGGCGTTGTAGATGAACGCGAAGAACAGGTTCTGGCGGATGTTGCGCATGGTCGCCTGCGACAGAAGGCGGGCGCGGACGATGCCGCCGAGATCGCCCTGCAACAGCGTGATGCCGGCGCTTTCCATCGCCACATCTGTGCCGGTGCCCATGGCGATGCCGACTTCGGCAGCGGCAAGGGCCGGAGCGTCGTTGACGCCGTCGCCGGCCATGGCGACGATCCGGCCGGCCTTCTGCAGTTTTGCAACGACCGCACTCTTCTGATCGGGCAGCACTTCGGCCTCGACATCGGCAATCCCGAGCGTCCGTGCGACGGCGCTCGCCGTGGTGCGGTTGTCTCCGGTCAGCATGATGACCTTGACGCCCTCCGCCGCCAGCGCCTTCAACGCCTCCGGCGTCGTCGCCTTGACCGGATCGGCGATGGCAAACAGCCCGGCCAGTCTGCCGTCGACGGCGATGTTGATCACCGTGGCGCCATCGCCGCGCAAGCGCTCGCCCTGTTCGTGCAGCGACTGCGTCTCGATGCCGAGCGACGCGAAATAGTTCGAATTGCCCAACAGAACCGTCTTGCCGTCGACCTTGCCGGTCGCGCCCTTGCCGGTCGGCGAATCGAAGTCCTCGACCTTGCCCACATCGAGGTTGCGCTCGCGGGCGGCCTTGACGATCGCGTCGGCCAGCGGATGCTCGCTGGCGCGCTCGACGCTGGCGCCCAGCCGCAGGATTTCGGCTTCCCGAAAGCCTGCCGCGGCGACGATCGAAACCACCTTCGGCTTGCCTTCGGTCAGCGTTCCCGTCTTGTCGACCACCAGCGTGTCGATCTTTTCCATCCGCTCCAGCGCTTCGGCGTTCTTGATCAGGACGCCGGCCTGGGCGCCGCGGCCGACGCCGACCATGATCGACATCGGCGTGGCAAGCCCGAGCGCGCAGGGACAGGCGATGATGAGCACGCTGACGGCGGCAACGAGGCCGAACGCCATCCGCGGTTCCGGTCCGAACCAGGCCCAGGCGGTAAAGGCGATCAGCGCCGCGACGATCACGGTCGGCACGAACCAGCCGGCCACCTGGTCGGCCAGCCGTTGGATCGGCGCGCGCGAGCGTTGCGCCTCCGCCACCATCTTGACAATCTGCGAAAGCAGCGTGTCGCGCCCGACCTTGTCGGCGCGCATCACAAACCCGCCGGATTGATTGAGCGTGCCCGCGATCACCTTGCCGCCGGTCTCCTTCGTGACCGGCATCGATTCACCGGTCACCAGCGATTCGTCGAGCGTGGAACGGCCTTCGAGAATGACGCCGTCCACCGGGACCTTCTCGCCCGGCCGGACGCGCAATCTGTCGCCAACCTGGAGGCTGTCGATTTCGACCTCATGGTCGGCACCGTCATCGCTGATGCGCCGCGCGGTTTTGGGCGCCAGTTCGAGCAGCGCCTTGATGGCGCCAGATGTGGCCTCGCGGGCCCGCAGTTCCAGAACCTGCCCAAGAAGGACGAGCACGGTGATGACTGCGGCGGCCTCAAAATAGACCGCAACCGCGCCGCCATGTCCGCGGAAAGTTGCCGGAAAAATATTCGGCGCGACGGTGCCGACAAGGCTGTAGACATAGGCCACGCCCGTGCCCATCGCGATCAGAGTGAACATGTTGAGATTGCGCGTCAGCAGCGATTGCCAGCCGCGCACGAAGAACGGCCAGCCCGCCCAGAGCACGACGGGTGTTGCGAAGGCCAACTGAATCCAGTTCGACAAGGTCTGATCGATCAAGCCGTGCCCGCCAACCAGATGACCGCCCATTTCAAGAACGACGGCCGGCAAGGCCAGCACCAGGCCGACCCAGAACCGTCGCGACATATCGGCAAGTTCTGGGTTGGGCGGCGCATCCAGGCTTACGACATCGGGCTCCAGCGCCATCCCGCAGATCGGGCAGCTTCCGGGGCCGGCCTGGCGGATCTCCGGATGCATCGGGCAGGTGTAGATCGTGCCTTCCGGCACGTCGGCTTTCGGCTTGCTGCCTTCGAGATAGGCTTTGGGATCGGCGGCAAATTTGGTCCGGCAGCCGGCCGAACAGAAATGAAAGGTTTTGCCTTCGTATTCAAACCGACCTTCGTATTCAAACCGATGCTTGCTGGTCGCGGGATCGACCGACATGCCGCAGACGGGGTCGCGCACGGTTGCGTGGCTGTGGGCATGATGGTCGCCATGGCCGTGGCCGGCATGATCGTGAGCCCCGCCGCAGCAACCCGTCTTCGTTTCGCTCATCGCTCTTTCCCAATATCCACTTGTAACCCATACCCTGTAGGGGTATATAGGCGCGATGCGAAAAGACATCAAGGCTTCCTGTCAAAAGCGCCTGAGCCGGATCGAAGGCCAGGTCCGCGGCCTGTCGAAAATGGTCGACGAGGACCGCTACTGCATCGACATCGTCACGCAGATTTCCGCGGTGCGCGCCGCGCTGCGGCGCGTCGAGGAAGAGGTGCTGAGGGATCACGTCTCCCATTGCGTCGAACATGCGATCACCAGCGGCAACAAGACCGATCAACGGGAAAAGATCGCGGAGTTGATGGCAGTAATTGGCCGGTCTGACCGTTAGTCTCACGCCGGCCGGCTCACATTCTCGGAGCCCAAGGGGGAGTTGCAGCGTGAAGCTATCCGCATGCCCATCGGGCGCGTTGATGTGGGTCACACCTCTGTAGTGTGGCATAATATGTCTGTATCGAGACGAGGCGGGGGGCCTTCCGTGCGGCGGTTCCGTGCCCACATTGGCCGGAATGACGTGACCTGCCCTCCCGGCGTCAGGAATTCAGGAGCGCGCGATGGGATTTTACAACGACGTCATCCTGCCGAGGCTCTGCGATCTTGCGATGCGCAACAAGCAACTCCTGCCTTTTCGCGAGCGCGTGATCGGTGCAGCCGAGGGCAGGGTGCTCGAGATCGGTGTCGGCTCGGGATTGAACCTGCCGTTCTATCGTTCGTCCGTGCAGGAGGTGCTGGCGCTCGAACCGTCGCCTCGGATTGTGCGTATGGCGCGTGGCGTCTCACACCAGGCGAAGACGCCGGTCAGCTTCCTCGAGGCTTCCGCCGAGGCCATTCCGCTCGACCAACATTGCGTCGATACCATCGTCACGACCTGGACCATGTGCTCGATCCCGCACGCCGCTACGGCACTCGCAGAGATGCGGCGCGTATTGCGGCCGGGCGGCAAGCTCCTGTTCGTCGAGCACGGTCAGGCACCCGACGCGCGCGTGCGCTGGTGGCAGGATCGGCTGACGCCGGTATGGAAATGCTGCAGCGGAGGCTGCCATCTCAATCGCCCGATTCGCTCGATGATCGAAGGCGCGGGTTTTGCCATCGACCGGATCGAGACCGGCTATATCCCGGGGCCGAGGCCGATGACGTTCATGTATGAAGGCAGCGCCCGGCCGAACTGACGATGCCGAGGAGAAGACCGTTGATGGGGGCCCTAAGCGGCCACCTTCCTGCGGGGACAGGCGCTGTGCTCTGCCGGTCGCACCGAAACATATTCGACCGCCAGGAAATGCTCTGACGCGGTCACTCGCTCGACCCGCGCGGCTTCGCTCACTTCCGCAACCGGAAGCGGCGCCTCTTGGTCAATCTCTTCAGGAACAAGTGACGGCGACTCGATCTCTGGAAACACACCGAATTCGCCGGCTACCTCCTGGAGCGGCTTCTGCTTGTCGGCCCAGTGCAGGGCGAGATAGTCGAAGCCGTGCACGATGGTGGGTTTGACGACTTCGAAATAGGGCGAGATATCGAAATCGCGCGGCATGTACAGCGACGAATCGCGGATGTGCAGAATTTCGCGCCGGGCCTTCCGGGAGGCGGCGCGGGTGATCTTGGGCAGGATCGGATAGCGCACGGCATCGAACGCCTGCGCGATCAGCGCCGAACAGATGATCTTGGTGGGATCGCCCGAGCCGAACGCAATCATGCGCCGCCGCCAGCGTTGCGGAATCGGCAGCGGGATCAGATAGCGCATCAGGTCGACGATGTTCTTGGTGTCGTAGCCGAAGCCGATCCGGTTGATCGCATAGCGGCACACCGTGGTGCGGTCTTCATAGGACAGGCCGACCGGGCGGCACACGCGGGTGTGATAGGGATAATATTTCGACAGCGGCGCCGAAGTAACGCCTTCGCCGATATTGGCCTCGATCAGGACATGCGGCTCGCCGTCGGGTTCGGTCGCGCCATCGATTGCGCCGACAAACAGCGCGGCATGCGACCAGGTCGACTGCGTGAGGTATTTGATGATGCCGGAAATCCGGTTGTTGCCTTCGACCAGCAGCACATCGCCGGCCTGGACGACGCCACGCAGATGTTCCGGGTCGCTCGGCGTGAACGGCTCATAGCCCGGGACTTCCTTCTGCAGGTACCCCGCAATCAGCTGGCCGATGGTATCGAGCATTACGCCCATGAAACTCTCCCCCAGAGCGGCTTCCCGTCCGCTTTTTCTGTTCCCTTAGCATGGTCGCAAGCCGTTTCAATTTAGTTCATGCGTGAAGCCGATCAATCATGATTGATTTACCATGAGTGTTGCTGCGCACGGTGAGATGCGGCACAGTTCGCTAGCTGTTCTCTTTCGTTCAAGTCTCCGGAAACTATGACATGACAATGACCCGCCGCAATTTCCTGTCGGCGTCCGCTGGCCTCGCGGTGACGCCGATGCTTGGCGGCGGGGTTTTTGGCGCGCAATTGTCACGCGAGGCTGACATTGTCGTGATCGGCGCCGGTGCCGCGGGCATTGCTGCGGCGCGGCGGATCATGGCCGCGAACCGCAAGGTGATCGTGGTGGAGGCGGCGAGCCAGATCGGTGGCCGCTGTCAGACCGATATCTCGACCTTCGACGTGCCGTTCGATCGCGGCGCGCGCTGGATGCACAATCCCGAGACCAACCCGATGATCAAGCTGGCGCGCGCCGCGGGGCTCGAGATCACGACCGCGCCGTCGGGCCAGAAAATTCGCATCGGCCGCCGCAACGCGCGCCCCGGCGAAACCGAGGAATTTCTCGCCGCTTTGGTGCGCGCCAACCGCGCCATTGACGATGCCTCGCGCAAATCGGACATTTCCTGCGCAGCGGTGCTGCCAAAGGATCTCGGCGACTGGGCGGGCACGGCGGAGTTCTTGCTCGGCGCCAATTTTGCGGGCAAGGACCTCAAGGATGTCTCCGTCGTAGACAAGGCCCGCGCGCAGGATCGCAACACCGCGATCGCTTGCCGTCAGGGGCTCGGCACGCTGATCGCCAGGCTCGGCGAGCCGATTCCGTTGTCGCTGTCGACGCCGGCGAACCGCATCTCCTGGGGTAGCCGCGACGTCATGGTGGAGACCCCGGCGGGCAAGATCGTCGCACGCGCCGCCGTTATCACCGTGTCGAGCAATGTACTGGCCGCCGGCAATATCAAATTCGGCCCCGACATTCCCAAGCGCACGCTCGACGCTGCGGCCAAATTGAGCCTCGGCAGTTATGACCGGATCGCGCTGCAGATGCCGGGTAATCCGCTGGGCCTGGCGCGCGATGACATCATCATCGAGCAGAGCACTTCGACGCGAACGGCGCTGTTGTTCGCCAATATGGGCGCATCCTCGCTGTGTTCGATCGATGTCGCAGGCTCGTTCGGCCGCGATCTCTCCGCACAGGGCGAGCAGGCCATGGTGGCGTTTGCGGTGGAATGGCTGACGAAATTGTTCGGCAGCGATGCGGCGGCTGCGGTGAAGAAATCGAGCGCCACCCGCTGGAATGCCGCGCCGTTTGCGTTGGGCGCGATGTCGGTGGCGGCGCCGGGCACGCAGCCATCGCGAAAAATCCTGAGCGAGCCGATCGGCTGCATGTACCTCGCGGGCGAAGCCACCCATGAAACGTTGTGGGGCACCATCGACGGCGCCTGGGAAAGCGGCGAGCGGGCGGCCGAAGCGGCGTTGCGACGGATCGGCGCCTTGAAGGAGCCGATCGAAGCGCCCGCGCGCGCGCCGAAGCAGCGGCGGCGTTCGGCGCCGTCAAGATCGGCAACGCCCGCGTCGCCGATCAATTGATGACGGGGCTGAAGGCGCTGATTTCGTAGTGGATGTGTAGGGTGGGCAAAGCCAACGGGCCGCGCGAATGCGCGCCCGATGACAGGCTCCGCGTGCCCACCAAACGTCTGCCGACTGAGCTCGGTTTAAGATGGTGGGCACGGCGCGAGTTCGCCTTTGCCCACCCTACGGATCACGTTACACCGGCAGCTTCAGTTCCATCAGATCCCTGGCGACGATGAGGCGGCCCTTGAAGTGCTTTTTCGCCTCGCTGCTCCATTGCTCGTCCGTCACGTCGAGTTCGCCGGGCACGAGGTGGCTCATGACAAGCACCTTGACCTGCGCGGCGTCGGCGATGCGGCCGACGTCTTCGGCGGCGGTGTGACTCTCGAGCAGATGCTTCTTCAGCGTGGCGCCGTTCTTGACCCTGGTCACCAGGCGATCGACCCAGGGAAGATAGATCGCTTCGTGCACCAGCACGTCGGCTCCCTCAGCGAATTCGGCCAGCTTCGGATTGTAATTGGTATCGCTGGAGAACACGATCGTGCCGTCCGGCGTCTCGAACTTGTAGGCGAAATTGTCAGTGATCGGCGGGTGCGGGGTCCGGAACGCGGTCACCTTGACGTCTGGCGTCTGCAGCACCACGCCGTCCTCGTCGATGTCCTTGGCGATCAACAGCTTGCGCGGATCGGGGCGGCCTTCGTCCTCGATCCTTGTCTCGATGTCGAATTTGTTCAGCTCCCAATAGGTCTTGGTCATGGCCTCGATGCCCTTGGGGCCGAACGAGTGGATCGGCGCCGACAGGCCGGTGGCCCAGGCGTTGTAGACGAGATTGCCGTATTCGAGGTTGTGATCGGAATGGTGATGGCTGATGAAAATATACTTCACCGATTCCAGCGGCACGCCGGCGCTGACGAGTTGGTGGCTGACGCCCATGCCGCAGTCGATCACGAACGGCGTGTCGTTCACCATCACCAGATTGGCAGGGTTGGATGGTCCGACGCCGACGCGTGGCCCGCCCTTGGTGCCCAGGAATACGATTTTCGTGCGCGGCTTCGTCGGTGCCTGCGCCAATACGGCAGGCGCGGCCAGTGCTGCGGCACTGCCGAGCGCCAGTTTCAGCGCATTGCGCCGATCGATCATGACACTTCCCCCTGAATTTTCTTGTCGGTTGCAGCCAGCCTAGCTGCTGCGCAGCACGCCGTCGAGCGCTGGCAGGCCGATGAGAACCGCCGCCGCGATCAGGGCGTAGCAGATCGCGCGAAACAGCGCCTCGCTGGCCTTGCCGAACAACGACGCGCCGAACCAGACGCCGATGGCGTAGACCGGGCCGACGACAAGCGAAAACCTGATCGAGTCCGCCGTGATCAACCCGGTCAGGGAATAGCTCACCACGGAAAAGAAATCCGAGGCGCCGAAGAACAGCAGGATGTTGGCGCGCGCGGTGACGGAAGCGATCGGGCGGCCCAGCCAGTAGCCGACGATCGGTGGTCCGCCGGTCTGGGCCAGCCCGCTGCAAAAGCCGGATAGTCCGCCGATGCCGACGGAAATCGCTGCATCGTCTTTGCCCCGGTAGCGCCAGCCCGAAAGCAGCAGCAGCAACAGCGCCAACACGAATCCGGAAATGATCCAGCGGGTCGTCACCGGCTCGAGCCGGCTGAGGAAGTAGGTTCCGATCGGTACGCCGACCAGGGCGCCAAGCACCATGATCGCGGTCGCCTTGCGGTCGGCCTGCCTCCAGGCATTCGGAAGCAGCGGCGCGGCCGCGATGAAATCGATGATCAGCAGCAGCGCAGCGACCAGACGAGGGGCGGCGATGCTGCTCGCCAGCGGCATGAAGATCAGTGCGGACCCGAAGCCGGAAAATCCGCGCGCGGTGCCGGACACAAAGGCGATGGCGCAAACCGCAATCGCGGCGTTGAGGCTGACGTCGGAGGGGATGAGGCCCAAAGGACTCATCCCCGCAATGTTCCACCCGTCTTTTTCGTGACTTCAGCGACGATCTTCGCGGCGACCGCGTCGATCTCCTGATCGGTCAACGTCTTCTCGCGCGGCTGGATGGTCACCGCAATCGCGATCGATTTTTTGCCGTCGTCGATGCCCTTGCCCTCGTAGACGTCGAACACGGTGACATCCGTGATCAGCTTCCTGTCGGCACCCTGCGCCGCGCGCACGATGTCGCCGGCCTTGACAGCGCGATCGACGATGAAGGCGAAATCCCGCGACACCGGCTGGAACGCGGAGAGTTCAAGCACCGGCTTGGCGCGGGTCGGCCGCTGCCTGGCATCGGGAACGCGGTCGAGGATCACTTCGAACGCGATCAGTGGACCATCGGCGCCGAGCGCCTCCAGCGCGCGCGGATGCAGCTCGCCGAAATAGCCGAGCACGTTTTGCGGACCGATCTGGATGGTGCCGGAACGGCCCGGATGCAGCCAGCCAGGCCCGCCGGGCACGATTTGCAGCGCCTGCATCGGCGCGCCCGCGGCCGCGAGCACCGCAAACGCGTCGGCCTTGGCATCGAGCGCATCCGCCATGGCCGAACCCGACCAATGCCGCCCCATGCCCTTGCCGGAGGCAAAGCCGTGGCGCACGCCGGTGGCCGCGACCAGTTGATTCTCGGGCTTGTCGCCCTTGAAGACCTGCCCGACCTCGAACAGCGCCACGTCTGACGAGCCGCGATTGGCATTCGCCTGCGCGGCTGCGACCAGACCCGGCAGCAGGCTCGGCCGCATGTCCGAGAGATCCGATGCAATCGGGTTGGCCAGCGCCAGTTCAGCCTGGCCGCCGCCGAACAATTCGGCTGATGGTTTCGAGATGAACGACCACGTCACCGCTTCGACCATGCCGCGCGCGGCGAGCGCGCGCTTGGCGCGGCGGGTGCGGAGCTGGATCGTGGTGAGCACCGGCTTGCGCGGTGCATCGCCGCGATCGAACGGCGTCATCGGCACCTTGTCGACGCCGACGATGCGCACGATCTCCTCGACGATATCGGCCTTGCCGTGAACGTCTGTGCGCCAGGAGGGTATCGCGACCTTCACCACCGGACCGCTGCCGGCCACCATGAAGCCGAGATGGCCGAGGATGCGCCGCACTTCGGGGAACGGCACCTCGATTCCGGCGAGGCGCTTGACCTCGGCGAGCGGGAAATCGATCACGTGGTCTTCGCCGAAGGGATTGCCGACGACGACATTGTCCGACGGCGTGCCGCCGCACAATTCCAGCACCAGCCGGGTTGCCATCTCCAGCCCCGGCACCATGAAGGCCGGGTCGACGCCACGTTCGAACCGATAGCGGGCGTCCGAATTGATGCCGAGCTTGCGGCCGCTTTGCGCGATGTTGATCTCGTTCCACAGCGCCGATTCGATCAGCACGTCTGTCGTGTTCTCGTCGCAGCCGGAGGCCTCGCCGCCCATGATGCCGGCCAGCGATTCGACGCCGTGTTCGTCGGCGATGACGCAGACGCCGCTGTCGAGCGTGTAGGTGCGGCCGTCCAGCGCCAGCACGGTCTCGCCGTCGCGCGCGCGGCGCACGGTGAGATTGCCCGTCACTTTTTTGGCATCGAACACATGCAAGGGACGGGCGCGGTCGTAGGTTATGAAGTTGGTGATGTCGACCAGCGCATTGATCGGCCGCAACGCGATCGAGGTCAGGCGCTTCTGCAGCCACTCCGGCGAGGGGCCGTTCTTGACGCCGCGCACCAGCCGCAGCGCAAAGCCCGGGCACAGCGTGGCGTCCGCGACCGTCACCTTCACCGGGCAGGGGAATTCACCCTTGATCTGCTTGATGCCGGGGTCCCTGAACTTGCCCATATCGGCGGCGGAGAGGTCGCGCGCGATGCCGTGCACGCCGGTGCAGTCCTGCCGGTTCGGCGTCAGATTGATTTCGAGCATGGGATCGCCGAGCCCGGCCCATTCGGCGTAGCCTTTGCCGATCGGCGCATCGGCCGGCAGCTCCATGATGCCGTCATGGTCTTCCGAGATTTGCAGTTCGGCGGCCGAGCACAGCATGCCGCGGCTCTCGACGCCCCTGATGGTGCCGACACCGAGCGTGATGTTCTTGCCGGGAATGAAGGTGCCGGGAGCCGAGAACACGCTGATGAGGCCGGCACGCGCGTTCGGCGCGCCGCAGACGACCTGCACCGGTGCGTCGCCGTCGCCGGTATCGACCATGCAGACGCGCAGCCGATCGGCGTTCGGATGCTGCTCGGCGGAGATCACGCGCGCGATGCTGAACGGCGAAAGCTGCTTCGCCTTGTCCTCGATACGCTCGACCTCGAGCCCGATCATGGTGAGCTTGTCGGCGAGCTTTTCCAGCGGCTCGTCGGTGTCGAGATGTTCTTTCAGCCAGGAGAGCGTGAATTTCATGATGCAACCCTGCGATCGGCAAAAATCTCAACCAGACGAAAACGCTCGCACATCAGCATCATGTCTTCGCTGAATTTCCCCTGTCGTCCAAAATACCGGCGATGCGCGTCGCGCCAGTAGGCGAGGCTGCGGTCGCCTTCGCCCTCTTCATAGGCAAAGGGGGCATCCACATCGCCGAAGCGGCGGTAGGTCACTTCGAGCGTTTCGATCACACAGCGCGGCGCGCCACTTCCGTCGAGCACAATCCAGAGTTCGCCCGGCGTCGAGGTGTTGGGCTCGTCTTCGGTGCTGCAGGTCGCGGTCTTCACGCCGTTCAGCACGAGTTCGAGCAGCTCGTCGGCGAGCGCCGGGCCGTCGCCGAACGCGAACGAACGCAGGCTCCGATACTTTTCGGGGACGGCGCTTGAGCTCACGAACTCAACCCTCCCGCCAGGGTCGGGACATCGAGCGGCTTGAAGCCGTAATGGGAGAGCCAGCGCACGTCGCTGTCGAAAAGCTGCCGCAGATCGGACATGCCGTATTTCAGCATCGCGATGCGGTCGATGCCCATGCCCCAGGCAAAGCCCTGATAGACGTCGGGATCGATGCCGCAGGCGCGCAGCACGTTCGGATGCACCATGCCGCAGCCGAGAATCTCCAGCCAGTCCTCGCCTTCGCCGAAGCGGATTTCGCCCTTGTCGCGGCGGCACTGGATATCGACCTCGAGCGATGGCTCGGTGAACGGAAAGAACGACGGCCGGAACCGCATGTTGATGTGATCGACCTCGAAGAACGCCTTGCAGAACTCGTGCAAAATCCATTTGAGGTGGCCGAGATGCGAGCCCTTGTCGATCACGAGGCCTTCGACCTGGTGAAATTGCGGCGTGTGGGTGGCATCCGAATCGATGCGATAGGTGCGGCCCGGACAGATAATGCGGATCGGCGGCTTCTGGGTGAGCATGGTGCGCACCTGCACCGGCGAGGTGTGGGTGCGCAACAGCATGCGCGAACCGTCTTCCCCAGGATTGAAGAAGAAGGTGTCGTGCATCTCCCGCGCCGGATGGCCCTCGGGAAAATTCAGCTTGGTGAAATTGTAATCGTCGGTCTCGATATCAGGACCTTCGGCGATCGAGAATCCCATGTCGGCGAAGATGACGTTGACCTCTTCGAAGACCTGGCTGAGCGGATGGATGCGGCCCTGCTCGGCCGGGGCCTCGCGCAGCGGCAGCGTGACGTCGATGGTCTCGGAGGCAAGGCGGGCGTCCAGTGCCGCCGATTTCAGGATATCGCGGCGCGCGGTCAGCGCCTGCGTGACCTTGTCCTTGGCGAGGTTGATCGCGGCGCCCTGGGTCTTGCGTTCGTCCGGCGACATCTTGCCGAGCGTCGACAGCAGCGCGGAGATCGAGCCCTTCTTGCCGAGCGCCGCAACGCGCACGGCTTCGAGGGCGGCCTCGTCGCCGGCGGCGGCGATTTCGGTGAGAATGGTTTGTTCGAGGGTTGGAAGGTCGGACACGGTCAAATCTCTCTCGCAAAAGGCGGCCGGTTGTCGCCGCTCCCGGGCCAAAACGTCAAGCAAAAAGCCTGTAACAGGAAGCTGGCGATCCGGCGCGTTTGAACCCTTATCCCGGGCGCCCTACCAAGATGAGTTCGATCAAGGAGTGCGCGATGCGTTTTGGTCCCTCGGCGGCCGTTCTGGCCGTCATTTTTTCGTTCAGCGCCGGTCCCGCGCTCGCTTCGATCTGTCTCGGCAAATCGATGACCCTCGAAGAGACCATCGGCGCGATCAACGCCACGCCGGGATGCGAGCGGGCGATGAAGCTGTTCGAGGACTGCGCATACAGCACCAGCGGCGATATCCATCTTGGCGCCGCCGTCGAGAAGAAATGCGAGGGCGATTTCCTGAGCCGCCTCAAGGCGCCGCAGAAGCAGGCCTACCAGCGCGAGATGGGCGTTTGCGATCGAAAGTACCGGAACGAGTCCGGCACCATGTATCGCTCGTTCACGGCGTTTTGCCGGGCGGAAGTCGCCCAGCGCTACTCGCAGCGGGCACTGAAAGCCGCGAGGCCGTTGAAGCCCCGCTAGCACTGTTGCCTCAGGCCGCCAGCGCGGCCTTGGCCTTTTCAGCGATCGCCTGGAATGCCGCCGGTTCGGTGATGGCGAGATCCGACAGCACCTTGCGGTCGACCGTGATGCCCGACTTCGAGAGGCCGTTGATAAACACGCTGTAGGTCATGCCGAACGGACGCACCGCGGCATTGATGCGCTGGATCCAGAGCGCGCGGAAGGTCCGCTTCTTGCGCTTGCGGTCGCGGAAGGCATATTGCCCGGCCTTTTCGACGGCGGCCTTGGCGGCGCGGATGGTGTTCTTGCGGCGGCCGGAGAAACCCTTGGCGGCCCTGTAGACTTTTTTGTGCCTGGCGTGAGAGGTCACACCGCGTTTGACGCGAGACATGACTGATATCCTTGATCTGAAAATTCGGTGACGGATTGCCGCGCGGGCGCGGCCGGCTTAATGGGATCGCAAGAACGATCAGGCGTTCGGCAAGAAATACTTCTTGATGTTGTCGCCGTCGGTCTTGAACACCACGCGGGTGCCGCGGAGCTGACGAATCTGCTTCTTCGTCCGCTTGATCATGCCGTGGCGCTTGCCGCGCTGGGCGGCCATTACTTTGCCGGTGGCAGTCACCTTGAAGCGCTTTTTAGCGCCTGACTTGGTCTTCAGCTTGGGCATTTGGCTCTCCTGTTGCCGCACAAAAGACGCGCCCGAGGGGCGCTTTTGCGGCGAAAATGCTCGTTAGAGCGTTGAAAATGCTTGGCTATTTCCGAAATGAGACAGCCTGCATGGACATCGACACGGCAGCCCTTGATCAGCCGGGCGATGAAGGCTGGGCTTATGGCAGACCGAGAGCGAATTGGCAACGATGAACCGCGCGACCCTCTGCTGTGACGTAGTCATTGAAGTCGTTGCTGCGCGAGCCCGGAGCATGAAGAAAATGACCCATTTTGATCAATTGATTGTCCGATTTGCAGCCTCTTCCAGCCTGCGCACCTTGAGATGGCTCCCGGTATGCGCGGTTCTCGCCGCGGTGGCGGCACCGGCTACCGCGGACGCGAGAGGGAGGGCAGCAGGCGCCTATGACGGCACCTGGAACGTGGTCTTTGCCACCACGCGAGGGAACTGCAGTTCAGGCTATAGCGTCCCGTTCTCGGTATGGGGCGGCCGCGTTTCGTCGGCAGGCGGAGGCAGGGTTTCGGGCTCGGTCAACCGCGCCGGCGCCGTGGCCGTCAGTGTATCGGTTGGCGCCTCCAGGGCCAGCGGCGGCGGCCGGCTCGCCGGCAATCGCGGCGCGGGTTCATGGAGCGGCATCATTACCGGTGATCGCTGCAGCGGCACCTGGCAGGCCACGCGAGGCTGATGGTTGGCAAAAGCAAGCGGCCCGCCAGAGGATCTGACGGGCCGTTGTTATTTCCAGCAGTCACCAGTTCAAATCAGCGCGGCGCCAGCACCATGACGACCTGGCGGCCTTCGAAACGCGCGTCCTGCTCGACCTTGGCGTATTCGGCGACGTCGGCCTTGACCTTGTCCAAAAGCTTGGTGCCGATCTCCTGGTGCGCCATTTCGCGGCCACGATAGCGCAAGGTGATCTTGACCTTGTCGCCTTCCTCGAAAAACCGCTGCATCGCGCGCATCTTCACGTCGTAATCGTGATCGTCGATCATCGGCCGCAGCTTGATCTCCTTGATCTCGACGACCTTCTGCTTCTTGCGGGCTTCGGCGGCTTTTTTCTGCGCGGAATATTTGAACTTCCCGTAGTCCATGATCTTGCAAACGGGAGGATTGTTGTTCGGCGAAATCTCGACAAGATCCATGCCCGCTTCAAGGGCCATCTTGACAGCCACCACGGTCTCGACTGTTCCGTGGTTGGTGCCGTTCTGATCGATCAGCTGGATCTGCGCGTTGCGGATTTCATCATTGGTGCGCGGCCCATCTTTTGATGCGGTGGGCGGGGCTCTGTTGGGACGGCGAATGGGTAACTCTCCAAAGTTGTGAAGGAAGGGCTATAGTTTGAAGCAATACGCGTCGGCGGGCAAGCGAACTCGCGGCTTACGCGCGAAAACCGTCAAATGCGAGGCATTTTGGTCACGCCGGGCAAATATAGCGTGACGGGATGTTCCACAAGGACAGACCGCCATCGGGATCCGTCAACCGATGGCGTGTGCTCATCGAAACAGCAGCGGGCAACAGTCGAGCAAGAGTAGCTAAATCATGTCCAATTCGGCGGTAATCGATCAGGAACCGGCGTTCATCGAGGTCGGGAAGGATGACGGCGGGCGCCGGATCGCGGTGCGCGCCCGCGCAGGGTCCGGCCCCGGGCTGTTCTGGCTCGGCGGTTTCAATTCCGACATGAGGGGCACCAAGGCTCTGGCGCTGGATGCGTGGGCTGCCGAGCAGGGCCGTGCCTGCGTCCGGTTCGATTATTCCGGCCACGGCGAATCCAGCGGTGCCTTCATCGACGGCACCATCGGGCGCTGGTTGGAAGAAAGCGTCGCGGTATTCGAGCGGTTCTGCCGGGGTCCGCAGGTTGTGATCGGTTCATCGATGGGTGGCTGGATGGCGCTGCTGCTGGCGCGCGAAATCGCCAGACGCGAGGCAAGCCACGCCTCGCTGGCCGGGCTGGTGCTGATCGCGCCGGCGCCCGACTTCACCGAACAATTGATGTGGAACGGCTTTTCGGAGGACATTCGCGAGGAGATCCGGACCAAGGGGGTGTGGCAGCGGCCGTCGCCATATGGTGATGGCGCGCCGTATCCGATCACCCGCGCGCTGATCGAGGAGGGCCGCAACCATTTGCTGCTCGGCAGCGCGATCGAGGTCGGATGTCCGGTCCGCATCCTGCAGGGCGCGCAGGATCCGGACGTGCCGTGGCAGCACGCCTTCGCGCTGGTGCATCGGTTGCCGAGCGAAGACGTGGTGCTGACCATGATCCAGGACGGCGACCACCGCCTGTCGCGCCCGCAGGACATCGCACGGATCATCGCGGCGGTCGCGGAGATGGGGTAGATCTTCTTCCCTTCTCCCCTTGTGGGAGAAGGTGCCTTCGCGAAGCGAAGGCGGATGAGGGGTATCTCTCCGCGGACACCGCATTGGCGGAGACAGACCCCTCACCTGTCGCCTCACTTCGTGAGGCGCCACCCTCTCCCACGGGGAAGGAAGACACGGCTCGCTGTAACCGAGGATACACCATGAACATTTCAGCCATGCTCCGCGCCTTCTGCGATGCGGTCGAACAGCGCAACGGCAAGGCGTTTTCGGAATTGTTCACGGAGGATGGCGTCTATCACGATGTGTTCTACGGCGCGTTCGCAGGCCGCGCCAAAATAGCTGAAATGATCGACGACTGGTTCTATCGCACGGCCACCGATTTTCGCTGGGATATGCATGCGCCGGTCAGCGACGGCCATACCCTCTATGCGCGCTACACGTTCAGCTATCGCTCGACGCTGCCGGAGGCCAAGGGGGCGCGTGCGATGTTCGAGGGTGTCGCGATCATGACGCTGCGTGATGGCAAGATCGCGACATATCACGAGGTCGCCAACACCGCGCCCGGCTTCGTCGACATGAACTTCGCGCCCGAGCGGATTGCCAGGATCGTCGCGAAACAGGGCGCGGCGCTGAAGGCCCGGCCGGAGATGGCGCGGCATCTCACTTAGCGGCCCGTCATTCCGGGGCGCGCGGAGCGCGAACCCGGAATCCAGATGTTATCGCGCGAGATTCCGGGTTCATCGCTGCGCGATGCCCCGGAATGACGAAGCATCGTTACGGCGGCGGCGGATTTGTCATCGGCTTGCGTTGCGCAAGGGCTGCGACCGTCGACGTGCCGATCGGGCCCTTTTCGTCATAGAGCCAGCACTCTCCGATCGCGATGCCATCGGTGGCATGATGGTTCACCACCTCAAACCCGATCCAGTTCGTCACCGGCAGGCGATGCAGATAGATCGTCACATCGCTGTTGATGTAGCCGAGGCCCTGATCGCCGGCATTGGCGAAGGGGCTGGCGAAATCGGCGCCGGTGGCGACATGCACGAACGGCGTCATCGGCACGCCTTCGACCAGTTCGCGCACTTCGCTCATCCATAGCCGGCGCGGCCCGAGCGAACCCATGTGGCCTGCGATCGGCCGCGTGGTCCATTTGCCGTTCATGCCGAGCCTTGGATCGGTGGGTTTGGCAATGTCCGCCGGCTGCGGCACGTCCCAGTTCGGCGGCGACCACACATTGCCCGGCGCATTTTCCGTCTTGCGCAATAGCTGGCAGGAAGCGCGCGCCATGCTGGTGCCGCCGGAGAAGAACTCGGCCTCGATCACCTTGATGCGCAGCCCGTCACGGATGATTCTTGTCTTGACCTCGATCGGCGCCATTTTCGGCAGGCGAAACATGTCGACCGTCAATCGCGCCGGCACGAAATCGTCCGAGCCGTGGCGCTGTTCGATCTCGAAAGCCAGCAGGCCGATGATGACGCGGCCGTGCAGCGAGTTGGGGTCCCACGGCCCGTTCGCGACGAACGTGGGGATGAAGGCGTCGCGGTCTCTGGTGAAGAAAGGCTGATTTTTCATGGCGCGCGACCATGGCGGAATTTACGGCCGCTGTCATCGCCCGCGAAAGCGGGCGATCCAGTACGCCGTGACATATCGATTTATCTCTGGAGCCTCTGGAATACTGGATGCCCGCGTTCGCGGGCATGACGACCTGAGGGTCAGGAAGCGGCCTGCCACTCCTCGCGCACATCGTCGTCGGCCTCTGCGGCGATCGCCCTGGACGCCAGCGCGCAAAACTTCTCGCGCCCCAGCAATTGCGACAGCGCCCATACCGCAGCGCCACGGACCAGCGGACTTTCGTCGCCGAGCAGTCGCTCGGCCTCTTGCGCCAGGGCGGCCTGATTCGAGTTGCCGATCGCAATCAGCACATTGCGAACAAAGCGATCGCGGCCGATGCGCTTGACCGGTGATTTCGCAAACAGCGCGCGAAACGCCGTGTCGTCGAGCCGCGCCAATTCCGAAAGCTGTGGCGCACGCAGTTGTTCGCGCGCGGCAAGCTTGGTTTCGCGGCCGGCTTGCGCGAACTTGTTCCATGGACATACCGCCAGGCAATCGTCGCAGCCATAGATGCGGTTGCCGATCGCTTTGCGGAATTCGTGCGGGATCGGGCCCTTGTTCTCGATCGTGAGATAGGAAATGCAGCGCCGCGCGTCGAGTTTGTAGGGCGCGGGAAACGCCGCGGTCGGGCAGATATCCTGACAGGCGGTGCAGGTGCCGCAATGATCGATGTCGGATTCATCGCGCGGCAGGTCGGAGGCGGTGAAGATCGCGCCCAGGAACAGCCATGAGCCGAATTCACGCGACACCAGATTGGTGTGCTTGCCCTGCCAGCCGAGGCCCGCCGCTTGCGCCAGCGGCTTTTCCATCACCGCTGCGGTATCGACGAATACCTTCACTTCATCGCCCGTTGTCGCGACCAGCCATCGCGCCAGCGTCTTCAGGCGCTTCTTGATCAGGTCGTGATAGTCGTCGCCTTGCGCATAGGCCGAGATCGCGCCGCACGATCGTTTTTCAAGAACCTCCAGCGGATTTTCATCGGGCCCGTAGTTGACGCCGAGCATGATGATCGAACGAACGCCGGACCACAGCACACGCGGATCGGTGCGGCGCTCGGGGCTGGCGGCGAGCCAGTCCATGGAACCATGGCCACCCGACTCGAGGAACTCGCGAAAGTGTTTTCCGGCGGCAGCGATCGCCTCCGGATCGGTGACGCCAATGCAATCGAAGCCGAGCGAACGGGCTCCGCGCGCCAGCGCGGTTTTCAGATCGGCCGCGGAAGGCTTGACGGTTTCGTTCAGAAATCGAGGTCCACGTAGGTCCGCGACGCCGGCACGCCCGCCAGCCATTCGCTCAGCAGCGGGCGGAACGACGGGCGGGATTTCACCCGCGCGTACCACGCCTTTGCCGCGTCGTCCTCGCTCCATGGCACGTCGCCCAGATAATCGATCGCCGAAAGATGCGCCGCGGCGGCGAGGTCCGCGTAACTGATCCGGTCGCCGGCGAGATAATTCCGCGTCCGCGCCAGCCAGCCGATATAGGTAAGATGATAGCGCACATTGACCTTGGCCGCGCGCATCACTTCCGCCACCGGCGCGCCGCCGCCATACTCTTCGCTCATGAAGCGCTTGTAGATGCGCTCGGTCACCAGCGGATTGGAGGCCTCCTCGAAGAATTTATCGTTGAACCACGCCATCAGCCGGCGCACCTCGACGCGCTCCGCCATCGAAGCCGGCAACAGCCGCCGTTCGCCCGCCTCCAGACCATGCGCCTCGTCGAGATATTCGGCAATGATCCCGGCGCCCGGAATAGGAGGGAAGCCCTCCGCGATCAGCACCGGCGTCGTCGCCGCGGGGTTAAGCGCGAGAAATGCTTCGCGCCGTTCCCAGACCCGTTCCTCGACCAGCAGCAGATCGAGGCCGTATTCGCCAAGGACCAGGCGAATGAAGCGCGAATGCGGGCAGAACGGATGATGAAACAGCGTGTACATGAAGTCCTTGGGTTAGTTCGCGGTGCTTAAGAAACCCTCAACCGGATCGGGCCGCGTATCGAATGGCGCACACTGGAGCTTGTTCAATTCTGTTTGAATCGGGGCCGAGGCTCCAGCCTTAGTTTTGACGCGTTTTCCTTACGCGAACCGGCATCCACCCCGATCACGTCCGGAACAGGCTCTCGCTCGAAAACGCTATAGCCAAGCAAGCGCCCGAGGCAACCTGTGTTTGCCGTTTTTTTGCGATTGCAGCAAAAGAGGGAATAGGCGAGAAGAGCGCGGAATTTCCAGTCAAAATGGACCCCATCATGATGTCGGATACATTGAGGGCGGTAATTCTTGGCATCATCGAGGGTGTCACGGAATTTCTGCCGGTTTCCTCGACCGGACATTTGCTGCTGGCGCAACGCTTCTTCGGTCTCGGCGAAGGCAGTTTCTGGCAGACTTTTGCGGTGTTGATTCAGCTCGGCGCGATCCTTGCGATCGTCGTGATCTATTTCGCCAAATTGTGGCACATCGCGCTCGGCATGTTCACCAATCCCGCCGACCGGCGCTTCGTGATCGGTGTGCTGGTGGCGTTCCTGCCGGCGGTGATCATCGGCCTGATCGTCGGCAAGTACATCAAGGAAGTGCTGTTCAATCCGTGGGTGGTGTGCTTTTCGCTGATCGTCGGCGGCGCGATTCTGCTGTGGGTCGATCAGCAGGATCACAAACCGCACGAACACGATGCCACGAAATTTCCGCTGCTGATGTATCTGTGGATCGGCGTTGCGCAGTGCCTCGCCATGATTCCCGGTGTGTCGCGCTCCGGCGCCAGCATCGTGGCGGCGATGTTCCTGGGCGCGGACAAGCGCGCGGCGGCGGAATTCTCGTTCTTCCTGGCCATCCCGACCATGGTCGGCGCATTTGCCTATGATTTTTACAAGAACCGCGCCGAGATGACGACCGATCACATGGGCATCATCGCGATCGGATTCGTGGTCTCGTTCATCACCGCGATGATCGTGGTGAAGACGTTCCTGAATTACGTCACACGCCACGGCTTCACGTTCTTCGCGTGGTGGCGCGTGATCGTCGGCACGCTCGGCCTGATCGCGCTGGCGATGGGCCGGTAGTTTTCTCGGAAGCCGCAGATCGTAGATGGGGTAACGGGCCCCGGTCTGCCCTCCAAGCAAGCCGCGCTTGCTACGGCGCTATTGGGTAGCGCGCTGCGCGCGGCTTGCTTGGAGGGCGGGCGGTCGTCCCTCACATTGATGGTGTGACGGAGTCGAGGGATGAGCCTCGCTCCAAACATCGAGGAGAGACGACCATGGACCATTATGCTGGAATCGACGTGTCATTGGAATGCTCGAGCGTGTGTGTTGTTGACGCCAACGGCAAGATTTTGCGCGAGGCCAGGGTAGCCAGCGAGCCGGAGGCACTGATCGCCTGGTTCGCTTCGCTCGGCTTCGGCCTTGAGCGGATCGGGCTGGAGGCCGGCCCCTTGTCGCAGTGGCTTTTTGCGGCGATGCGGGAAGCGGGGCTGGCGGTGGAACTGCTGGAGACGCGGCACGTGCGGAAGGCGTTCGAGGCGATGCCGGTGAAGTCGGATCGCAACGATGCGCGCGGGATTGCGCAACTGATGCGGCTGGGCTGGTTCCGGCCGGTACACTGCAAATCGATCAGCGCGCAAGAGACCCGAACGCTGCTGACGGCGCGGAAGCTGGTGCAATCGAAGCTTCACGACGTGGAGAACAGCCTGCGCGGGATCCTGCGCGGCTTTGGTCTCAAGGTAGGCAAGACCACGGAGCGTGAGTTCGCGGGACGGATCGAGGAGCTTGTGGTGGGCCATCCGCACCTCCAGGTGATCGCCAATGCGCTGTTGGCGGTTCGCGCGGTGCTGCGGAAGGAGTTTGCAGCTTTCGAGAAGCAGGTGCGCAAGATGGCGCGCTCCGACACGCGGGCACGGCTTTTGATGTCGACGCCGGCGGTCGGCCCGATCGTGGCGCTGACCTATGCCAGCGCGATCGATGATCCGACCCGGTTCAAATCGTCGAAGCAGGCAGGAGCCCATTTCGGGTTGACCCCGAAGAAGCATCAATCCGGCGAGACCGACTACACCGGCCGGATCAGCAAGATCGGCGATAGCTCGGTGCGCACCGCGCTCTACGAGGCGGCCCACATCATGCTGACCAAGCCGCTCAAGGGCTGTTCGCAACTGAAGAGCTGGGCGATGCGGATCGCCAGGCGCGCCGGCATGAGCAAAGCCAAGGTGGCGCTGGCGCGCAGGCTCGCGGTGATCATGCACCGCATGCTCGCCGACGGAACACCCTTCAACGCCGCTGCAACAGCAGCCTAACAGGGAGAGGCGCAACAGTTTTCGGGCGGGTCACGACACCAGGCCTTCTCGAAGCGAAGTCCCTTCGCCGGGACGATGGATCAGGTCAGACCGTTGCCCACCAGGTAGCTTCCTGAGCACGCGAACGTAGATTGGTCGACCTATGAGTCCGTCCAGATAGGTGCTGCGACGGGCATTTGTTGGCATGTTAGCCGGCTCAGGCAGCCTTTGCGAGGGTGAACAGCTTCAGGAGGTTGTGGGCGGTGCAGATCATGGCCCACTCGGCACGCACTTTTTCGACACCCCGCAACAGGAACTGGCGGAAGCCGCGCGCCTGTTTGATCTGTCCGAAGACCGGTTCGACCACTTGCTTTCTCAATCGGTAGGGCGTTTCGAAGCCGCCATCGTCGATCTTCTTTCGCATCCGTTGGGTCAGCGGTCCGCCGATTTTTCCGTTCGCGGCTGTCGGGTGTTTGGCGCGTCCAGGCGCGACATAGCCGTCAACGCGATGTGCTTCGAGCGCTTCGAGATTGGATTCGCTGCAGTAGCCGGAGTCCGCTGAGGCCTGCTCCGGCGTGCGGCCGAGATTGTTCTCGATGGCCTCGATCAGGGGCACCAGCTGGCCCTGATCGTTGCCGCACTGCGTCAGTTCGTGCGCGACAATGATCTGGGCGCCTGCGTCGACGGCGGCCTGGGCATTATAGGCCTGAACGAAGCCATCCTTCGACTTCATGATGCGGCTTTCCGGATCGGTGAAGTTGCGTTGCGACTTGGGATCAGGCTGGTCCGACGCCGGCGCCGCCGGTTTGCCCGGCTTCTTGCGGCCTTCGGCTTGGCGCTGCTGTTCCTTTTCGGCCTCGATGCGACGCTCTTCCTCCGCGGCCAGCCTGGCGTCGGCCTCCAGCGCCGCCATCGCCTGCTGGATCTTCGCCAGCCGCTTCTCCTTGTCGCCAGCCCAATCCGGCAGCTCGTCGCCGCGTTTGTCTTTGCCGAAAGTCTCGTCCTCCTGAGCATCCGCCGCCTCAGCGGCCGCCAGCATGCGAGCGACCTCGGCTTTCAATTCCGCCTCGCGTTTCTTCATGCGCTCATAACTCATCGCTTTATGTTTCGACGCGTTCGCTTTGATCTTCGTGCCATCCAGCGCGACATGGCCGAGTTTGACCAGCCCTGCCGTCTCGCACAACTTCAGAACCTGCAGGAACAGTGCGCCGAGCGCCTTCAAATGCCGCTTGCGGAAGTCGCTGATCGTGCGAAAATCCGGCGGATCGAGCGCGACAATCATTACAAAATCATTCCGTTCGCGGCAGGCCTTCGCGATCCGCCGCGATGAATACAGCCCACTCGCATAGCCGTGCAGCACAAGCGCCACCATCATGCGCGGGTCGAACGGCGGCTGCCCGAGCCCGCTCACATAGCTGCCCGTGATCTCCTTGAGATCGAGGCTCTCCCGCACCAGTTCAACGATAAACCGCGAGACATGGCCTTTCGGCACGAAGTCCTGCACATTCGGCGGCAGAAGCAGCGTCTGATCGATATTCCAGGGGCGAAAATACTTGCTCATCGCCCAAGGTTGAATCAGACTCGCTCAGAATTGAACAGCCACTATTCGGACAGGCTCCTATCCTCTTCCAACCCCATCAGGTGGCGGCCATGCGCCGACCCCGTACAGAAGCGAGACCCCGGCGAGCGGATAACGCAAAAGGGATTGACTAATCGAGGCCCGTTACAGAAGGGTGGGCAAAGCGCAGCATGCCCACCATTTGCAAAACGCCTGGTCGTGGTGGGCACGGCGCAAGCGCGCCTTTGCCCACCCTACAAATCAGCTACGCGCTCCTCTGGAATTGCCCGGCGGCGCGGAAGCGCCAGAGATATTGCGGGGCGATCGCTTCCATCGAATCCGGCGCGATCCCGAGCCCTTCCAGCGTCAGCCCCGCGGCCTTTGCCGCATCGGACACCACATTGTCGGATCGCAACAGCACCACCTGGTCCGGCGTCAGCTTCAGCGCGCCCGGCGCGAACTGCAGGAACAGCGCCTGGAGCTGGGCCAGACCGAACGGCAGCGGAATCAGCATGCGCTTGCGCTCGGTGATATCAAGGATGATTTCCATGATCTCGCGCATGGTCAGCACTTCCGGTCCGCCGAGCTCGTAGGTCGCGCCAGCCTTGGCTTTGCCGTCGACCGCGTCCGCAACTGCGCTTGCGACATCGCCGACATAGACCGGCTGCAGTCTGGTGAGGCCGCCGCCGATCAAGGGCAGCGCCGGCGACAGGCGGGCAAGCGCAGCGAAACGGTTGGTGAATTGATCCTCGGCCCCGAACACCACCGAGGGCCGCAGGATCGTGGCGGAGGGGACGGCCGACAGCACGGCCTTTTCGCCGGCGGCCTTGGAGCGCGCGTAGGCGGACAGCGAATTTTCGTCGGCGCCGATCGCCGAAACATGCACCATCCGGGCGCCCGCGGCGGCGGCCGCCTTGGCCACCACGCCGGGGCCCCTGGCCTGCACCGCGTCAAACGTCTGAGCGCCGCCCTGGGCCAGAATGCCGACCAGATTGATGGCGACATGGGAATCGCGCATCGCGGCCTCGACGGACATCGGATAGCGCAGATTGGCCTGCACGGCGTGGATCTGGCCGACCCTGCCGAGCGGCTGCAGATGCCCGGCCAGTTCCGGCCGCCGCACTGCCACCCGGACCCGGTAATCGCGCTTGCAGAGCGCCCGCACCACGCTTCGCCCGATAAAACCCGATCCGCCATAGACTGTGACGAGCGTTTCGAGGTTCGATGCCATAGGTCAGTTCCTGCCGGTCAAATTCAGTCGATAATGGGCATATTTAGCGGATTCGCGATACGCCATCATGTCAGCGCTGTACAGACCATTTGGACCGCAGTTTGCCAATTTGACAAGCGCGCCACCGGTCCTTAGTAACCGGCCCGGGCCCAGGTGGCGGAATTGGTAGACGCGCTGGCTTCAGGTGCCAGTGGCTTAACGGCCGTGAAGGTTCGAGTCCTTTCCTGGGCACCATTTTGTGCGGATTTTGCGCAAAATGGTGCCGCCGCCCGGCGAGTACGACCGCCGCCCTTTTTGGCGACCGCGTCGCCGCAGCCAGCTCAACCCTGCCTCAGACGAACCGTTTGCCGGCCCGCTTCGCGATCGGCTTCTGCACAAAGTACATCGTGATCAGCGAGACGATCGACGTCGCCACCACGATGTAGCCCAGCCAATCGAAATGCCGGAGCGAACCGTCTGGATTCTGCGCGATGATCGCTGCGGCGAAGACGGACCCGAGCCCGCCGGAGAACTGCTGCAGGGAAGCGCTGACCGCGCTGAACGAGCCGCGTTGACTTGGCTCGGGTATCGCCGAGATCAGCGCCTGCGACGGGATCATGCGCGAAAAGATGCCGACGAACATCAGGACGTTGACGATGATCGCGGTCGTCAATGTGACCTGACCGAGATGGGTGTAGATCAGCACCATGACCACCGACACCGCGCTGCCGAACATGAAGGTGGGAAACTTGCCGAAAGCGTCGCTCGCCCGGCCGACCAGAGGCCCGATGAAAATGCTGAACAGGCCGGAGACGAGGTAGATCGTCGGCAGGTGCAGGATATCGATACCGAGATTATGCACGGTGTAGGCGCTGCCGTACGGCATCAGCATGAACCCGCCGGTTGCCAGCAGCGTCGTCACCGCGAAGGCCAGCGTATAGCGCGGCTGTCCGACGGTCGCGATCAGGTGCCGAAAGGCGGTTTTGTCCTGCTTCAGCCGCAGATGCGCGTTCACCGGCTGCATCACGAACAGGACGGCCGCCATCGTCGCGATCGACAGGCCGACGATCGCTCCGAAAGCTATGTGCCAGTTCCAATGGTTGGCGAGAAAAAGCCCGGCCGGAATGCCGAGCACCTGGCTTGCGGCGAACGCGGTTTGAATGAACCCCATCACGCGGCCGCGCAAATGCAGCGGAAAAAGGTCAGTGACGATGGCGAGGACGACGGAGCCGATCACGCCGCCGAACAGGCCGGTCACGATTCGGCCGAGCAAAAGCAAATGATAGTTCGGCGCCAGCGCGCAGAGCAGCGTCCCCAACGTGAAGCCGACATAGAAGAACAAGAGAAAGCGCTTGCGGTCGAATCGATCGGCGAAGCCGGCCGCCAGGACGCCCGAAATCCCGGCGCTGAACGCGTAGGCCGAAACCGCCACGCCGAATTGGCCGGCTGTAATATTGAGCGCGGGCATCAGGATGGCGCCGAGCGGCGACATGATGATGAAGTCGAGAATGATCGTGAATTGCGCGAGCGCCAGCAGCGCAATGAGGAGCGACTGGTAGCGTGAAAAGCCGCGCTCCTGTTCCTGGCGGTCGTCGATTGGCGCGGCCAAAGTTTGTTCGGTCATGCAGACTCTTTTTTGTGGCGGAGAGAGCGGCAGTGCGGATCGCCGGCGAATGCCATGCTTGCCCGCAACAGATAGGGTGGGTCTCGCGCGATTTCACGAGGCCGGCACAATGCAAAGTTTCGCGTCGGCATGCTTGAGAGCGAAAAATGGGCAACGGGCAAGGGGTTGTCGGATCCAACGCGACATATCGAAAGGATGCGGCGTAAGCTTCCGAACGGATGCGATCTTAGGATTTCGATGACGTCAGAAGAAGTTTCAACGCCTGCTCGGCGCGGTGCAGCGGCGTCGGATTGCGATAGGTCCGCGCCAGCAACAGCGCGCCTTCGAGCTGGCTGAGCACGATGGTCGCGAACGGATCGGCTTCCTCCGCCGTCATGCCGAAGCGCTCCAGGCCGCGCTTGATTTCGTTTTCCCACTTTTGAAAAGCAGTGCGCGTCGCAGCGGCGAGCACCTCGGACTGTGCGGAGGTTTCCAGCGCCGTGGTCGCAATCGGGCAGCCCTCCCGGTAGTCGGAGCGTTCGAGGTCCGCGGCCATGCCGCGCACGATCCGCACCAGAAAAACCTCGGCGCTCTCGGACGCTTCGGCAGCCCTGGCGATGCCTTGGCGCACGGCCTCGCCGGCCAGCGTCAACGCCGCCTCGCCGATCTGTTCCTTGCCTCCGGGGAAATGGAAATAGAGCGACCCGCGCGGCGAGCCGCCGGCCGCCAGAATGTCGTGCAGCGCGGTGCCGTGATAGCCCCGCTGGCGCAACAGTTTCGCCGCGGCGGCCAGTGTTTTTCCTTTGGAATCAGTAGCTTTTGGCATGCGAAAAAATATCAGTTGCAAATCGGTATGTCGACCTACATAATATGTAGGTCAGCATACATATTACCGAAACCCTCGTTGGCGCCCGTCTCCCAACTCGTTTGCGGAGGTTCGATGTGAAAAGGTCGCTCGATCTCGCCGCCATTGTTCTGAGCGCGCTGCTCCTGTTGGCGTTCGCGGTCCTTTCCATTCGCGGAATGACGGCGCCCGAGCTGGCTTCCGCGCGTTTCGGAGCGGAGGTCACCGACCCCGCCGGCGCGCTGTTCTATCGGGTCTACCTGTCCCGCAATTTCGTTATTGCCATCGCCGGCGCGATTTTCCTGGTTTCGCGGCAATGGACGCCGCTGGCCATTCTCGTGACGGTTACCGTGGCGCTGCCGATATTCGACATGTCGGTGCTGTCGCTCGGCGGTGTGACGCCGCCTGTCTTTCACCCCATCGCACTCGCGCTCATCGCCGTCACAGCGGCCCTGCTGTGGCGGCGTGCGGCGGCAACCGGCAAGGAAACATCGTGACTGTTCTCACCGAGTCAAAAGCCCGCGCCGTCATCGGACCCTGGTACAGCCTGTTCAATGTCGCCAGCCGCGGCGACGTCAAAGCCATTCAGGAACAGATCCTGACGGAGGATTACGAATCCTGCGCCGGCTATCTGCCGGGCGAATGCTGGGGCCGCGACACCTCGATCAAGGTGGTCACGAATTTCGCCAACACGATTCCGGACATGAAATTCGACATCAAGGAAGTGCTGGTCGCGGGCGACCGCGTCATCGTGCGCGGCGAAGTGACGGGCACGCCTGCCGGCGAATTGTTCGGCGTCCCGCATAGCGGCAAAAGCTTTCGAATCATGGCCGTCGATATCCAGACCATCCGGGACGGCAAGATCGCGAAAACCTTCCACATGGAGAACTGGCTCAGCGCCATCGGCCAGCTTCGCGCCAAATAGCCGCCGCGCCGCCGGAAAATCGCGCCGATATGGCTGTTTTATAGCGTCCGGGGCGCTCGCGTCACGGGGCTTTGGAGGCTAGTGTCTCGCGTCGAATCGACCAAAGACACGAGGCTTCATTTCATGACCATCCGCCTGCATCGCGGCGACCTGCCCGAACTCTCCCGCTACAAGGAATCGGTTGCGATCGATACCGAGACCATGGGGTTGCGCCCGCATCGCGACCGGCTCTGCGTGGTGCAGATGTCGAATGGCGACGGCAGCGCCGATGTCATCCAGATTCCGAAGGGGCACACCGACGCGCCGAACCTGAAGGCGCTGCTCGGCAATCCGAACATCACAAAAATCTTTCACTTCGCCCGCTTCGATCTCGCGGCACTCTACAACGCCTTCGGCGTGATGCCGCAGCCGGTCTACTGCACCAAGATCGCCTCCCGCCTCACCCGCACTTACACCGACCGGCATGGCCTGAAAGACCTGGTGCGCGAGGTGCTCAATATCGACCTGTCGAAGCAGCAGCAATCGAGCGACTGGGGCTCGCCAGCCCTCAGCGAGGCGCAACTGGCCTATGCTGCTTCCGACGTGCTGCATCTCCATGGCCTGCGCGAACGGCTCGATGCCATGCTGGCGCGCGAGGGCCGCGCCGAACTGGCAAAAGCCTGTTTCGAATTCCTGCCGACCCGGGCCAGGCTCGATCTGGACGGCTGGGAGGCCGAGGACATTTTCGCGCATTCTTAAGGCTTGCCCCGGATGCTGCGCAACGCGGTAGCGGTGGGCTGCTGATCCGGGGTCCATGTGGGTCCCGGACGCGGTGCATCGTAAAGAACGCTGCACCGCGTCCGGGACAAGGCAAAATTCCTCGGTCCGCCCCGTTTCCGTCACACTGCTGGGACCACGTCCGGGCTGCGCAGTCAGGCAATGCCGGGTACAATGGCGGGATCAGCTCGCGCTTTGGAGCAGCGGTGAACTCGATACAGAACCCAGCCTACCTGATCGGACTGGAGGCGCGCTTTGCCCGTGCGGCGCGCCACAGCCGGATGGTGCGGCTGTTGCGCATCGCGGTTCCTGCGGCGGTTCTACTCGCGATGGCGAGCATCGTGGCGGTATCGATCTTCAACCCGTTCCGGATCCTGTTGCCCAAACTGCCCGTCGAAATCGGAAATCTCGTAGTATCCGGCACCAAGGTCACGATGGAATCGCCGCATCTCGCCGGCTTTTCGACCGACCAGCGGCCGTACGAACTCTGGGCCAAGGCCGCGATCCAGGATCTGACCGATCCGGATCACGTCGAACTCAAGACGTTGCGGGCCAAGGTTTTGATGGAAGACAAGTCGACGGTAACGATGGACGCGCGCACCGGCTACTACGACAGCAAGGAGCAAATGCTGGACCTGCGCAAAGATATCTTCCTGCAATCCTCCACCGGCTACGAGGCCCGCATGTCGCAGGCCTATGTCGATATCAACAAAGGCACGGTGACTTCGGACGAACATGTCGACGTCAAATTGCTCAACGGAACGCTCACATCGGACAAACTCAGGATTCTCAACAGCGGCGAGGTGGTGCGGTTCGAAGGCAATGTCGTGATGAACCTGGACAAGCTCGGTGACGATAGCGCGTCCGGCCAGCCCGCCAACGAACCCGCTGCACCTGAACCTGCCCCGCCGCCGCCGAAGACGCGGTCGGTTGCCAGCAAACCTTCGCATACGAAATGATTTTCAAGATGATGTTTTCTTCGCGCAGTTTTGCGGTAGCGGCATTCGCACTCGCGCTGCTGGCCGGCGCCGAAGCCTGCGCGCAGGGTGCCGTGTCGGGCGTGCCCAACGCGATGCAGGGCTTTTCGCAGAACAGAGATCAGCCGATTCAGATCGAGGCCGCTTCGCTTGAGATGCGCGACAAGAAAAAGGAAGCGACGTTTGCCGGCAATGTGAAGGTGGTGCAGGGCGATACCACCATGACGTCGAAAACGCTGGTGGTGTTCTACGATTCTAGCTCGTCGTCAACCACGCCGCCGCCGGCGAGTTCGAAAGCTGCGAAATCCGCTCCGATCCAGTCGGCAACCCCCGGGCCCGGCGGCAGTTCGTCGATCCGCAGGCTGGAGGCGAAAGGCAGCGTGGTCGTGACCCAGAAAGATCAAGTGGTGACCGGCGAAACCGCGATTTTCGACACCAAGGCCAATTTGATCACCATGACCGGCCGCGTGGTGCTGACCCAGTGCAAGAACGTACTGCGCGGCGATCGCTTGCTGGTCGACATGACGACAGGGGTGTCGCGGGTCGAATCCGACAGCGGCAAGGTCCAGGGCCTGTTCCTGCAGGGGCAGGGCTGTGGGTCCGCCGCCGCCGGTCCGAGCCCCGCAATTCCCTCGCTGATCCCGGGTAAGCCTAAGTAAATCAATTACTTATATATTATTCTGCAGCCGCGAGGTTGAAGCGCGCGGTGCGACCCTGTATCTACTGAGCCGGGCCCGGTTGGGTATCGCCGCAGGGGATAGAGGCGGATCGCTGGGCAAGGGGCGCCCATTAATTCATGGTTCGCGAGCGAACCGAATCACCGCGGATGGGTCGCGGGATCACCGTGAAAGGCTTAAGCGAAGCGGGATGGTGGACATTCTCGGCATCTTCCGTCGACGTCCTGCGAAACGCGGTCCGGCAGGATTTGCGCGCTCGCGCGACGACATCACCGCGCTTGGCGACGCCTTCGGCGACATGTTGACGAGCCCGGTGCGCGACGCGCCGCCGATGGCCCGCACCGCACCGGTGCCCGGGTTGGATCTGCCGATCCCGCAGCCGGCAGCCGAACCGCCCCGGGCGGAAGCCCCGCGTCCCAGCCCCAAGCCCGGCAATCCTGCCGGCAAGACCAACGGCGCCGCGGCGCCGCGCCTGATCAAGCGGCCGGGCTATCTGGCTGTGCATAGCGTGGAAAAGAGCTTCGGCACCCGCCAGGTCGTGCGTGGCGTCAGCATCTATGTCCGGCGTGGCGAGGCGGTCGGATTGCTTGGGCCCAATGGCGCCGGCAAGACCACGGTCTTCTATATGATCACCGGCCTCATCAAGGCCGATCGCGGCGCCATCGAACTCGACGGCCACGACGTCACCAAGCTGCCGATGTATCAGCGCGCGCGGCTCGGCATCGGCTATCTGCCGCAGGAAGCCTCGATCTTTCGCGGCCTCACCGTCGAGCAGAATATCCGCGCGGTGCTGGAGGTGGTCGAGCCCTCCAGGAAAAAACGCGAGGCCGAACTGAATTCGCTGCTCGATGAATTCAACATCACGCGCTTGCGTAAAACGCCGTCGATCGCGCTGTCCGGCGGCGAGCGCCGCCGCGTCGAAATCGCGCGCGCGCTGGCCACGCGTCCCAACTACATGCTGCTCGACGAACCCTTCGCCGGCATCGATCCGATCGCGGTCGGCGACATTCAGGATCTGGTCCGCCACCTCACCAATCGCGGCATCGGCGTCCTGATCACCGACCACAATGTGCGTGAAACGCTCGGCCTCACCGACCGTGCCTATATCGTCTATGCCGGGGAAATCTTGACCGAGGGAAGCCCGGATGAGATCGTCAACAATCCGGATGTACGCCGTCTTTACCTTGGCGAGGAATTCCGCCTCTAGCCCCTTTTTAGCATTCGTCAAGCCGTGTACATCGGCTCCGGACTAATATAAGCAAGAATCGGACCAACTTTCAGGGAACGGTTCTTGCCTCCATGGCGCTAACGCAAAGACTAGAGTTCCGACAGTCGCAGTCGCTGGTGATGACGCCGCAGTTGATGCAGGCGATCAAGCTGCTGCAGCTGTCGAATCTCGACCTTTCGGCGTTCGTCGAGGAGGAACTGGAGCGGAACCCGCTGCTGGAACGCGCCAATGACGGGCCGGAAGCGCCGGTCGCCGGCGAACCTACCCAGGAGCGGGCCGACGAGCGGGCGGAATTCTCCGAATCCGGCGATTCCGGCAGTTTTGGCGACGATTCCGGCGCCGAACATGCCGCGGGCATGGCCGGCGGCTCCGCCGGCGACGGCTTTGAGCCCGGCCAGGAAGAGTGGATGAACCGCGATCTTGGCACCCGCGCCGAGATCGAGCAGACCCTGGATACCGGCCTCGACAACGTATTCTCCGAGGAGCCCGCCGAGGCGGCAGCGCGTGCCGCGCAGGACGCGGCGCCGACCGCCTATACCGAATGGGGCGGTGGCGCCTCCAACGACGACGACTACAATCTCGAGGCCTTTGTCGCCGCCGAGGTCACCCTTGGTAGCCATCTCGCCGAGCAACTGTCCGTCGCTTTCACCGAGCCGGCGCAGCGCATGATCGGGCAGTATCTGATCGATATGGTCGACGACGCCGGCTATCTGCCGCCGGATCTCGGGCAGGCCGCCGAACGGCTCGGTGCACCGCAGCAAGACGTCGATGCGGTTCTCGCGGTGCTGCAGAAATTCGATCCGCCCGGCGTTTGCGCGCGGGGCTTGAGCGAGTGCCTGGCGATCCAGCTGCGCGAACTCAACCGCTATGACCCCGCCATGCAGGCGCTGGTCGAGCATCTCGATCTCCTGGCCAAGCGCGACATCGCCAGTTTACGAAAACTCTGCGGCGTCGACGACGAAGACATCACCGACATGATCGGCGAGATCCGCCGGCTCGATCCGAAACCCGGTTTGAAGTTCGGCTCGGCGCGGACCCAGACCATGGTGCCGGATGTCTATGTGCGGCCGGGCCCCGACGGCGGCTGGCATGTCGAACTCAACAGCGACACGTTGCCCCGCGTGCTGGTCAATCAGGTCTATTATACCGAGCTGTCGAAGACGATTCGCAAGGACGGTGACAAATCCTACTTCACCGATTGCCTGCAGAATGCGACCTGGCTGGTCCGCGCGCTCGATCAGCGCGCCCGCACCATCCTGAAAGTCGCGACCGAAATCGTGCGCCAGCAGGACGGCTTCTTCACCCATGGCGTAGCGCATTTGCGGCCGCTCAATCTCAAGGCGGTGGCGGACGCAATCCAGATGCACGAATCGACGGTGTCGCGGGTGACCGCCAACAAATACATGGCGACCAATCGCGGCAGTTACGAACTGAAATACTTCTTCACCGCCTCGATTGCGTCGGCCGACGGCGGCGAGGCCCATTCGGCCGAGGCCGTCCGCCACCACATCAAGCAATTGATCGATGCGGAAGCCCCCGCCGCGATCCTCTCCGATGATACGATCGTGGAACGATTACGCGAATCGGGCATTGATATTGCCCGCCGCACGGTCGCGAAATATCGCGAAGCGATGCGGATTCCTTCGTCGGTGCAACGCCGCCGTGACAAGCAAAGCATGCTCGGTAATGCCCTCTCAGCCCCTGCCGCATCCTCCGACCGGTCCCGCGATACGGCGCCGGCCTGATTGCGTTCGCGTTAAATCGCGATAGTGTCGGATACCCGACAGTGCACGCTCCAGCCAAACCAGAGCAGTCGAGGCATCAAGCGAGGCATCAAATGACCCTTCGAATCTCGGGAAAAAGCATCAGTGTCGGCGAGGCGCTTCGCTCGCGCGTCAGCGAACGCACCGATGAGGTGCTGCGCAAATATTTCGATGGCAATTATTCCGGCCATATCACGCTGAGCAAGGATGGCTTCGGTTTCCGGACCGATTGCTCGCTGCACCTGGATTCCGGAATCACGCTCGAGGCCGATTCAAACGCGACCGACGCCTATGCCAGCGCCGACCAGGCGCTGTTGATGATCGAAAAGCGCCTGCGCCGCTACAAGAGCCGCCTGAAGGATCGCTCGGCCCGCAAGACCTACGCGGCTACCGAGGCATTGGCCGGGATGGACACAGCGATACTCGACGCGCCGAGCTATGTCATCGAGGCGCCGGCGGAAGGCGACGAGGTCACCGCGTACAGCCCCGTCATCATTGCAGAGGCCACCACCGCGCTGAAACGGCTTTCGGTCAGCGAGGCGGTCATGGAACTGGATCTGACCGGGGCTGCCTGCCTCGTGTTCCAGCACGGCTCGAGCGGCCGGGTGAACATCATTTACCGTCGCCCCGACGGCAATGTCGGCTGGGTCGACCCCCCGGCGGTTACCCCCTGACATATATGCCTGTAAGCATTGACGCCCGAAAAACCCCTCCCTATGGTCCGCCGCCCTTTAAGGATAGGGCCCGGAAACGGGCTCTCGGGAGTTGGCACCGGTCATGCGTTGGAGTAGAAGCCCCCAAATCGGGACCCGGGCCTAAGCCCGCCTCCCGTCTCATCTTCTTGACGCCGCCGCACTAAAACCTATCTCGCACCCTGACGGTTCAATTCACCTCGGAACGCCCCATGACGATTACCGATCTGGTCGCACCCGAGGCGATCCTCCCGGCGTTGAAGGTCATCAGCAAGAAGCAGGCGTTGCAGGAACTCAGCGCCCGGGCCGCCACCTTGACCGGGCAGAACGAGCGCTCGATTTTCGAAGTGCTGCTGCAGCGGGAGAAGCTTGGAACCACGGCCGTCGGCTATGGCGTCGCCATCCCCCACGGCAAGCTGCCCAAACTGGAAAAGCTGTTCGGGTTTTTCGCCCGTCTCGAACGCCCGATCGACTTCGAGGCGATGGACGGTCAGCCGGTCGACCTCGTGTTCCTGCTGCTGGCGCCGGAAGGCGCGGGCGCCGATCATTTGAAGGCATTGGCGCGGATCGCGCGACTGCTGCGCGACCAGGACGTCGCCAAGAAGCTGCGCGCCTCGCGCGACGCCCAGGCGATCTATTCGGTGCTGGCTTTGCCGCCGGCGAGTGCGGCGTAAGGCTTCGATCAGCAATGCGTTGAGGCGCCGGTCAGCGTGCCAAGCGTTCGCGACAAATACCGCACCGTCTTGCTGTCGTTGTGGATGCTGGCGCTACCCACTTCGACAAATCCCAACGCGGCATGGAAAGCGTCCGATTCCGGGTTCGGAGGGCACGTGTTGACTTCGCAGACGATACGATCGTGTCCCGCCCGCACCGCATGTTCAAACAGATCCAGATAAAGCCGGCGCGCGCAGCCGCGCCCGCGAGCGGATGATGCGACCACGACCCGGTCGACATAAACGAAGCGCGGATAGCGCGCGCGGAACCAGAGGAAATTCGGACTGTCGTATTGGGCATCCTGGTCGAGGGCGAGGATGAACGCATCCAGATTGCCAATTCTTCGCGCGAGGAATGCCTGTTTGACGAGGTGCTGGAGCCGCGCCGGGTCAAGTGAGGACAGTTCCTGCGCATGGGCGTTGTTGAGGACGAGCAGCGTCTCGCCGAGCGGCGCGGTCGGCGATGCGTCCACGCCCGTGATGGATTGAAGCTCACCGTCAGTCATGTGACCCGTCCAGCAGCGTAGCCGTTCAACTTCCTGGAGCGTTTTCGAGCGAAGTGGATACCGGTTCGCGTCAAGAAAACGCGTCAAAAAAGGAAATAGAGCCCCGTTCCGATTCAATCGGAACGGAAAAGGCTCTAGGCTGGTGCGTACTGCATTTCGCCGTTGCCAAATGACCAATCCTCCCGCGCCGAATCGATCAAATTGATGAACACGTCCTGCTTCCGCACGCCCGCTCGCGCGTGAAGATCGTCGGCGATCTTGCGGTAAAACGCCTTTTTCACATCCGTGCTTCGTCCTGCGACCCAGAAAACCTGGATAAAAATGATGCCCGGCGTGTAATCGATTCCAAGATAGCCTTCGGACGGGTAGATCAGCTGCTCGGCGGCGTGACGGGTGATGATCTGGAATTTGTCGTGCTGCGGCACTTTGGCAATTTCGATCATCGCGGCGTAAACGACCTCGCTGATTACCTGGGCCAATTCCGGTGTCGCGGCATCGCCGATATCTATTCTTACCAGAGGCATTGTGGACCTTTCGCTGGATCGGCTGGGTTGATGCCCTCAGGGCTGTGCAAGCTCAAACCTGTGCTGCCTTCCGGTTTAGCTTAGACTGAATCGCGTAAACGGCCGCTTTTTCATCCCCGAGCCGCGCCTGCATCGTTTGCTGCGCTTTCGCCCAAAGCGGAAGCGCCTTTTCAAACCTCGTCCTGCCCTTGGCGGTCAAGCTGACGATCTTGCTGCGCTCATCCTGTCCCCCGGACAGCTGCACATGGCCCGAGCGTTCGAGCACTTTCAGATTTCGGCCGAGCGTGCTGCGATCGAGATCGACGATGCGCGCCAGCTCGCTGATCGTCGGCTGCCCCGCTTCCGATATCCGGCGCAGCAGGCGGAACATCGTGATCTTCAGACCTGACGGCTCAAGTGCCTCATCATAGATCTGCGTCGCCGCCAGCGCCGCCTGTCGCAAGGACGTGCATAGACAGGGGTCATCATTCATATTACGGGTATATACCCGCATAAGCGTGCCGTCAACGAACCATCCATGACAGGGAGATCAAAATGCCGACATATCACTGCACGTCGCCTGCCGGCCTGCTCGACGCAGGCAAGAAATCGGCGATCGCCGCCGAAATCACGCGCATCCATAATGCGGTGACCGGCGCGGCCTCGTTCTTTGCGCAGGTGATCTACACCGATGTTGCCAAAGGCAACCACTTCATGGGCGGCGCGCCGCTCGCATCGGAGCAGATCTTCGTTCATGGGTTCATTCGTGCCGGCCGCAGCGTTCCCGACCGCCAGCGGCTCGTGACCGAAATGGTGACCGCGATCGCCGATCTCTCGGGACTCACGAAGCGTCTGGTGTGGGTTTACCTGACTGAGATTCCGGCAAGGCAGATGGCCGAATACGGCCACATCCTTCCCGAGCCGGGCGATGAGAGAGCCTGGCTGGACGGGCTTCCGGAAGAAGACCGGGCCTACATGCACTCGGTTGGCAAATAAGAATGCATGCACGAGCGTGACGCGGTTCAAAGACAATACGGGCGTCTGTACCCGGCCAAGCCGATGACAGACGCCCGCGCGCCTCAAATTCTGATGTAGCGCACTGTCAGCCGCGAACGGCTACTGTCAGTGACCGTCACAAGCTCCTGCGTCAGTGTGACACCGGCAAGGGCCGGGTCAGTGCCACCGGCAAGGCCGCGTCAGTGAACGCTGACGGCCTGCAGCTCATTGCTCCATGCGTTCGCGACCGCCGCTTCGCGGCTGTCGGTCAGCATGATCGGTGTGCCGTCGGCGGCATGCAGCGCGAAAAGCTTCAGTCCCGGCGCGATCTTCGGCGCCTGGGGAAACAGTCCCGGCACGTCTTCGGAACGGACTTGCTTTACGTAGGCGATATGACCCTCGCCCAGATGGGCCAGCGCCTCGATCGTGACGCTTTCGGGTTCGAACGTCGTACTCACTTCACTCATGGTCTCGACTCCTCTGTCAGACTAAGCGGTCGAGTCCGCTCCTCGTTCCATTATTCGTGTTCATTGATAGCAATTGTCTTAACGACCCTTTCAGGTTCCGGCCTGGCGAGGTCGATCGACAACAGCCCGTTTTTCAGATCCGCGCCCAGCACCTGCATCCCCTCCGCCAGCACGAAGGTGCGCTGGAAGTGGCGCGCGGCGATGCCGCGATGGATGTATTGCCGGGCCTTGTCGTCCTGCTGGCGGCCCCGGATCACGAGCTGGTTTTCCTCAATCGTTACATCGAGTTGGTCGCGGGTAAATCCCGCCACCGCCAGCGTGATGCGTAAGTGTTCGGGTTGGCCGTTATTACGGTCGCACCGCTCGATATTGTAGGGCGGATAACCGTCGGCGCCTTTGACGACGCGGTCGAGCGCACGCTCGATTTCGTCGAATCCCAGCAGGAACGGACTTGATAACGAAGGAACACGAGACATTACAAAGTCCTCTCGAAGCGACTTTGAGGGGCCCTTGCGGCACCCCATTCGACCGGATGGCGATCTTGCCGTCCGGTCACCAGGGAATATGGGGGCGATTCGGATACGGTTCAAGCCTCTGTAGAACCGCGACTAAATGACCAGAATGTAATTCCGGGACCCCGTTATGGATATCCGGAGGAGGAGCTATGGGCCGACCCGCTGGCGGCCGTCGGCGGTAAATAGATGCAGCTTGTCCGGCGCCGCGATCGCCCTGATCCGCTCGCCGATGGCGGGCCCGATGGCGCCGGGGATCCGCACCAGCACCTCTCCGGGCGGCAATTCGCCGGGGTTGGCGGCGACGCCCTGCACATCGCGCTCGCGGGTGCCGTAGATGAAGGTTTCGGCGCCGACGCGCTCGATCGCCTCGACAGTAAGGCCAAGCGCTATGCCGCCGGCGACGGTTTCGTTCGAGACGACGAAGTCCTCGGGCCGGATTCCCAGAATGCCGGCGTCGTTGATGCGGCTGTCGCCGGCCAATTGCGATTTGAGTTCATCGGCGCTTAGCGGCATCAGGTTCATCGGCGGCGCGCCGATGAAGGAGGCGACGAAGGTGGTCGCGGGCTTCTGGTAGATGTCGAGCGGATTGCCGACCTGCTCGACCTGGCCGCCATTCATGACCACGAGGATGTCGGCCAGCGTCATCGCCTCGAGCTGGTCGTGGGTGACGTAGATCGATGTCGTGTTCAGCCGGCGCTGCAATTTCCGGATTTCGACCCGCATCGCGATGCGCAGCTTGGCGTCGAGATTCGACAACGGCTCGTCGAACAGAAATACTTTTGGCTGGCGCACGATGGCGCGGCCCATTGCGACGCGCTGGCGCTGGCCGCCGGAAAGCTGCCCCGGCTTGCGGTCCAGCATCGCGCCGAGTTCGAGAATTCGCGCGGCTTCCTGAACGCGGGTGTCGATTTCCGGCTGCGGCATTCGGCGGTTGCGCAGGCCATAGGCCATGTTGTTGTAGACGCTCATATGCGGATAGAGCGCATAATTCTGGAACACCATCGCGATGTCGCGCTCGGCCGGCTCGACCTGGTTGACGATCCGTCCGCCGATGTCGATCTCGCCGCTGGAAATGGTCTCCAGCCCCGCCACCATGCGCAACAGCGTGGACTTGCCGCAGCCGGAGGGGCCGACCAGCACGCAGAACTGACCATCGGCCACGTCGACATCGACGCCTTTGATGGCCTCGAATCCGTTGGGGTAGGCCTTGCGGACATTGCGCAGCGTTACGTTCGCCATTTCACTTTTCCGTCTCGATCAGGCCCTTGACGAAGAGGCGTTGCATCAGCACGACGACCGCGACCGGCGGCAGCATCGCAAGCACGGCGGTCGCCATCGCCACCTGCCACTCGGTCAGTGCGTCATGCACGTCGATAATCTTCTTGATGCCGATGACGATGGTCTGCATGTCGTCGCGGGTCGTAATCAGGAGCGGCCAGAGATACTGATTCCAGCCGTAGATGAAGAGGATGACGAACAATGCTGCGATGTTGGTCACCGAAAGCGGCAGCAACGTATCCCAGAAAAACCGGATCGGTCCGGCGCCGTCGATCTTCGAGGCTTCGACCAGTTCCTTCGGCACCGTCATGAAAAACTGGCGAAACAACAGCGTCGCGGTTGCGGAAGCGATCAACGGCAGGATCAGCCCGGCATAGGAATCCAGCATGTGCAGGTCGCTGGTGATCTTGTAGGTCGGAAAGATGCGCACCTCGACCGGCAGCATCAGCGTGATGAAGATGGTCCAGAACGCCGTCATCCGGAACGGGAACGAGAAGAACACGATCGCATAGGCCGAGATGATCGAGATCGCGATTTTCCCGACCGCAATCCCGATCGCCATGATCAGGCTGTTGAGCATCATGACGCCGACCGCCTGCCGCGTGGTCTTGCCGGTACCTGACACGATGGTGTTCCAGTAGGTCTCCAGCCCATGCGAGCCGGGATAAAGCGGCATCTGGCCGTTGGCGATGACGGTGTTGTCGTGGGTCGAGGCGATGATCGCCAGATAGACCGGGAAGGCGACGATAGCGACGCCGGCCAGAAGGATCAGATGGGGCAGCAGGTTTCCAAAACGGCGATGCTCGATCATGGCGATCAGTAATGAACCTTCTTTTCGACATAGCGAAACTGAAATGCGGTCAGCGCGACCACGATCACCATCAGGATCACCGATTGCGCCGCCGAACCGCCGAGATCGGTGCCGACCTTGCCGTCCTGGAATACCTTGTAGACCAGCGTCTGCGTGGCGCCGTTGGGGCCGCCGCCGGTCGCGGTGTCGATGATGCCGAGCGTGTTGAAAAAGACATAGGTGATGTTGACGATGATCAGGAAGAACGTCGTCGGCGACAACAGCGGGAAGATGATGGTCCAGAACCGCCGCATCGGCCTGGCGCCGTCGATCGCGGCCGCCTCGATCACGCTTTTGGGGATCGCCTGCAGGCCGGCGAGGAAGAAGAGGAAATTGTAGCTGATCTGGTTCCAGACCGCGACGATGACGACGAGGATCATCGCATGCGTGCCGTTGAGCACCGGATTCCAGTCGACGCCGTTGCGCTGCAGCGCGCGTGCGATCATGCCGAGGCCGGGCTGGAACATGAAGATGAAGAGCACGCTGGCAACCGCCGGCGCCACCGCATAGGGCACGATGAGAAAGGTACGATAGATCTGGACGCCGCGGATGTTGCGGTTCGCCATCACCGCGAGCAAGAGGCCGAGCGTCAGCGAGAAGAACGCCACCAGCGCCGAGAACACGAAGGTGACGCCGATCGCGTGATAGTACTCGGGCGTTTGCAGCAGACTGAGATAGTTTTCGAACCAGACGAACTCGGTCGAGAGCCCGAAGGCGTCCTGCACCAGAAACGACTGCTGCAGGGCCTGCAGCGCCGGCCAGTAGAAAAAGATCAGTGAGACCGCAAGCTGCGGCAGGATCAACAGACAGGGCAGCAGCTTGCCTGAGAAGATCGCCCGGTTTTCCATGATGCCTCGCTGGAGGGATCGCGGCCGGGTCAACCCCGGCCACGATCCTCGTCGCTGCTACTTGACGGCGGTGCGCTCAAACTGCCGCAGCATCGCGTTGCCGCGCGACACCGCTGTATCTAGCGCCTCCTTTGCCGACTTCTTGCCGGCGAGCGCCGCCTCGATCTCTTCGGCAAAGACGTCACGCAGCTGCACCATGCCGCCGAAGCGCAGGCCGCGCGAATTTTCGGTCGGCGGCTTGTTGGTCAATTCCTTCAGCGGGACTTCGAGGATCGGGTTCTTTTCGTAGAAGCCTTCAGCCTTGGTCTTTTCATAAGCGGCTTTGGTAATCGGCAGATAACCGGATACCTGGTGCAAATTGGCCTGGCGGTCGGTATCCGACAGGAAGGTGAAGAACTTGGCGATACCCTTGTATTCCTCAGGGCTCTTGCCGCTCATCACCCACAGCGAGGCGCCGCCAATGATGGAGTTTTGCGGCGCGCCGGTGACATCCGGAAAATACGGCATCGGGATCGCGGTGTAGCTGAACTTCGCGTTCGCCTTGACGTTCGGATAGAACGCCGATGACGTCATGAACATCGGACATTCGCCCGACGTGAAGCGCCCTTCACCGGTATTGGTGCGCCCGGAATAGTCGTAGCTCTTGTCCTTTTGCAGCTCGACGATGTTTTCCAGCAGCTTGGTTTCCAGCGGGGTGTTGAATTCGAGCACGGTGTCGAAGCCGTCGAGCCCATTGGCCTTGCTGCCGATCGGTACGTTATGCCACGCGGAAAACTGTTCGATCAGGCCCCAGGATCCCCAGGCCGAGGAAAAGCCGCAGGTCGGGCTGGTGGCATGCAGTTTCTTGGCGGCGGCGAACACCTCCGGCCAGGTCTTCGGCGGCGTGGCGATATCGGCCTTCTTGAGCGCGTCGAGATTGACCCACATCACCATGCTGGACGAATTGAACGGAAACGACAGCATGTCGCCCTTGGAGGTCGAGTAGTAACCGGTGATCGCCGGCAGATAGGATTTGGGATCGAAGGTCTCGCCTTGCTGCTTCATCAGTTCGAAAACCGGTTTGACGGCGCCCTTGGCTGCCATCATGGTCGCCGTGCCGACCTCGAACACCTGCATGATGCCAGGTGCATTGCCGGCCCGGAACGCCGCGATCCCGGCGTTGAGCGTATCGGCATAACTTCCCTTGAAAGTCGGGACGATCTTGTAGTCGCTTTGCGAAGCGTTGAAATCATTGGCGAGCTTGACCACGACGTCGTTGTTCGGGCCGGTCATCGCGTGCCACCACTGAATCTCGGTCACCGCGTGTGCGGGTGTTGCGAGCGCGAGCGTCGCCGCGACTGCCGCAGCAGCGCCGAATTGTCGAAAAGCCATCAAATTCCTCCCCTTGGACCGTCATGCCAGTTATTTGCGCTAGCAGCGCGGGATGACGTGCAAATGACCCTATAAACGGGCGCAGGGTACGGGGGAAGCCGAGCCTAAGGGAAGCAGGAAAATAGGGGAGGGGTCTCTATTCGGCATCCTGGGTCCCGGACGCTGTGCACCGTCAAGCGACGCTGCGCCGCGTCGGGGACACGCTATCGCACTCAGCGCTTCCGCTCAGGCCCGCAGACCACGCCTTTGGCCACCAGGGCATCGATCTCACCCCTTGAATATCCGAACTCTCCCAGCACCTCGGCCGAGTGCTGCGAAAACTTCGGCGGCGTACGGCGCAGGCTGGGTTTTGTTCGTTCCAGCCGGATCGGGGAGGCGACGCCCTTGTACCAGTCCTTCTCGATGACATCGCCGCGATGGACGGTGTGCGGATTGGTGAGTGCCTGGTCGATCTTCTGCACCGGACCTGCCGGCAGGCCCGCGGCGAGCAGGCGATCGCAGAGTGATTCGGCGTCGTGCTGGCTGAACACGGCGGCAAGCTCCTGGCGCAGCGCGTCGCGGTTGGCGATGCGATCCTTGTTGCGGGCAAAGCGCGTGTCGGTGCCGAGCTCCGGCTTGCCGATCTCCTTGGCGAGCTTGCGGAAGGTGCCGTCATTGCCGACGCCGATGAAGATGTTGTCGGTGCGGGTCGGAAAGATCGCGTATGGCACGAGATTGGGGTGCTCGTTGCCGGTGAGGCCGGGCGGCCTGCCATGCATGAAATAATTCGCGGTGTGCGGATGCATGATGGCAAGGCCGGTCTCGTACAGCGTGGTCTCGAGAAACTGACCGAGGCCGGATCGCTGCCGCTCCGACAGCGCCATCAGAATGCCGATCGCCGCATAAAGCCCGGTTGAAATGTCCACCAGGGGGACGCCGATCCGCATCGGACCGCTCTCGGGTGAGCCGGTGGCGGCGATCATGCCGGTCATGGCCTGGATGATCGCGTCATAGCCGGGATTGCCGCCGCGCGGGCCGTCGCCGCCGAAGCCGGAAATCCGGCAATGCACGAGCTTTGGAAATTTCTCGCGCAGCACCTCGTTGCCGATGCCCCATTTGTCGAGGGTGCCCGGCTTGAAATTCTCGATCAGGACGTCGGCGCTCTCCAGCATCTTCATCAGCACCGCGCGCCCGCCCTCGGAAGCGAGGTCGAGCCCGATCGAGCGCTTGTTGCGGTTGATGCCGACGAAATAAGCGGCGTCCTCGTCATGGAACGGAGGCCCCCAGTCGCGCACTTCGTCGCCGGCGGGCGGCTCGACCTTGATGACGTCGGCGCCGTGGTCGGCGAGGATTTGCGTGCAATAGGGGCCGCCGAGCACGCGCGTCAGATCGATCACGCGCAGGCCGGTCATCGCGCCGGGAGCGGCTGGGGCATTCATGGAAACAACCTTCGCTCGAGTGGGATTCTCGTGGAATTCCTGAGCTAGCGGTCTTCCGGCGCGGCAGCAATGGCTTGGCGCGCGTAGGCGTATGCCGGTGTTGCCATCGAGGCGCGCCGGCCAAATTCCACGTCGCGAAAGGCCCGCCGATTTCTCGGCGGACCATTCGGCGCAATCGTTACACAACCGTCAGCTTGACATCCACGTTGCCGCGGGTGGCGTTGGAATAGGGGCAAACCTGGTGGGCTTTCTCGACCAGGGCCTCCGCTTCGGCGCGCGGAACGCCGGGCAGGGCGACGGCGAGGTCGACCGTCAGGCCAAAGCCGCCGGCCGCACGCGGGCCGATGCCCACCGTGGAGGTCACCGACGCATCCGCAGGCACCTTCGGGCCGCCCTGGGAAGCCACGAATTTCATCGCGCCGATGAAGCAGGCGGCATAGCCGGCCGCGAACAGCTGCTCGGGATTGTTGCCGGCGCCGCCGCCGCCGCCGAGTTCCTTCGGGGTGGTGAGTTTGACGTCGAGTGCGCCATCGAGGGTGGCGGCATGGCCATCGCGGCCTCCGGTGGCCTTGGCGCTGGTCTTGTAGAGCACATTCACGGACATGGTGATCTCCCTTGTTGCGGTTTCGATGATTATTATATTGCATGCAATTCAATTGCGCGCAATATGAATTATCTGGGCTCACATTTAATTGTTCGCAATTGAATGCCGGCGCGAGCCGTCCCAGTATGGACCCTAGTTCTATTCGCTGGCGAGGTTGCAAAATGGCTAGGAAGCAGGCGGCGGACCTGATGCTGCGGCTGGACAATCAAATCTGCTTCGCGATCTATTCCACCGCGCACGCGTTCAACCGCGTCTACAAGCCATTGCTTGACCGGCTCGGCCTCACCTATCCGCAATATCTGGTTATGCTGGTGCTGTGGGAACGCGACGACGTGCCGGTCAAGGATATCGGCGAACGGCTGTTTCTGGATTCCGGCACGCTGACGCCGCTGCTGAAGCGGCTGGAGGCGGCCGATCTCATCAAGCGCACGCGCAGCACCGAGGACGAGCGGCAGGTGCTGATCGCGCTGACGTCGCAGGGTCAGGCGCTTCGGGAAAAGGCCCGGAGCGTGCCGCAGTCGATCCTCGCCGCCTCGGCGTGCTCGATCGGCGAACTGTCGGCGATGAAGAACGAGATCGTCGCGCTACGCGATAGGCTGAATGCGGTGTTGGGGGAGTAGGGGGAGGCGAAAGGATCAGAGGCGCTTTTTCGCGAATGCCCGGCCGGAGGGGACTTGCCGAGGCCCGCCGTCGCCCTTCGGGCTATGGCGCGGCAGCCTTCGCTTGCTTCGCTACGATAGACTTCGGCGTGGCTTGCCGAGCTGTAGCTTGCGAAGCAAGCGAAGGCTGGTGGAGCCAGGCGGGATCGAACCGCCGACCTCTTGCATGCCATGCAAGCGCTCTCCCAGCTGAGCTATGGCCCCTTAACTCGACTATTTTAGCACGATCTTTTCGGAAAAGCGGTTGCCACTTTTCCGGATCATGCTGCCCGCACGCCTTGAGCGACGCGCGGGGCAGAACCCAGAACACAGTTCAGGGCTGATCTCAAGTCTCTTCGTCGCCACCGACGTCCCCAATGATATCGGTGACGTCCTCGTCGCCTTCTTCCTCGTCGGGGATGAAGGTCGAGTCGTCGTCGTCATCGTCTTCGATGGTCTCGTCGATCTCGATATCGTCTTCCGATTCGGGAACGACGGCCTTGACCTTGCCGGTATTCTCCTCGGCATCGGCCTCTTCCAGCGAGACCAATTCCTCGGCCTCGGCGGGCTCCGGCACATCGGCGGCGGTGGCGGCCGATGCGGCGGCGGCGCGCGCGGCATCGCCACGGGCGGCCCGCGGCGGCGCGATCGGCGCAATCGGCACCACTTCGCCGGTGTAGGGCGAGATCACCGGACTCTTGTTCAAGTCGTAGAATTTCTTACCCGTCGTCGGGCAAATACGTTTGGTTCCGAGATCGGATTTGGCCACGTGTGCAATCCTGGGGATTTCTGAAAAACGGTGCTTCACTTGGCTAGTTGAGGGGCTGCTGTCAATAGCGCTTTGCAGGCATTTGCTGGCCGCGTGACGCCGTGTGGCCCATGTGATACTGCCGCCGGCGCAGAGGACACAATCTTGACCCATTCAGACGACCTTGCAGCCGCCCCGACCCCGCTCGAATCCCGCTCCAGCGGCCCCCTGACCGGAAAAGTCCGAGTTCCCGGCGACAAGTCGATTTCGCACCGTGCCCTGATCCTCGGGGCGCTTGCGGTCGGCGAAACCCGCATCTCCGGCCTGCTTGAGGGCGAAGACGTGCTCAACACCGCCAAATCCATGCGGGCGCTGGGGGCGAAGGTGGATCGGACCGGCCCGTTTGCCTGGTCGGTACGGGGCGTGGGCGTGGCCGGCTTCGCCGAGCCGGCCACGGCGCTGGATTTCGGCAATTCCGGCACTGGATGCCGCCTGGTGATGGGGGCGGTGGCCGGTTGCCCGATTACCGCGGTTTTCGACGGCGATGCCTCGCTGCGCACGCGGCCGATGCGGCGGATCCTCGACCCCCTGGAATTGATGGGCGCCAGGGCCGGCGAAGCCAATGAGGGCGGCCGTCTGCCGCTGACGCTGCACGGTGCGCGCGATCCGGTGCCGATTCTCTACCGGACGCCGGTGGCGTCGGCGCAGATCAAATCGGCGGTGCTGCTGGCGGGATTGGCCGCGCCCGGCGTCACCACCGTGATCGAGCAGGAAGCCAGCCGCGACCACACCGAGCTGATGCTGAAGCATTTCGGCGCCCGGATCGTCTCGACCGCGGAAGGCAGCCACGGCCGCCGGATCGCGCTCACCGGGCAGCCCGAACTGCACGGCGCTGAAATCGTGGTGCCCGCGGATCCCTCCTCGGCCGCGTTCCCGATCGTGGCGGCGCTGATCGTCGAGGGCTCCGACATCGTATTCTCCGATGTCATGACCAATCCGCTGCGCACCGGCCTGTTCACGACCCTGCGCGAGATGGGCGCTTCGATCGAGGAAAGCGAACTGCGCGGCGATGCCGGCGAACCGATGGCGCAGCTGCGCGTGCGCGCCTCGAAACTGCGCGGCGTCGAGGTGCCGCCGGAACGCGCGCCTTCGATGATCGACGAATATCTGGTGCTGGCGGTGGCGGCGTCGTTTGCCGAAGGCACCACCATCATGCGCGGCCTGAAGGAATTGCGCGTCAAGGAATCGGACCGGCTGGAGGCGACCGCCGATATGCTGCGCGTCAACGGCGTCAAGGTCGAGATATCCGGCGACGATTTGATCGTCGAAGGCCGGGGACACGTGCCCGGCGCCGGCCTCGTCGCCACCCACATGGACCATCGCATCGCGATGTCGGCGCTGGTGATGGGGCTCGCATCCGAGGCGCCGGTCAAGGTCGACGACACCGCCTTCATCGCCACCTCATTTCCGGATTTCATTCCAATGATGCGCTCGCTCGGCGCGGAGTTTTCATGATCATCGCCATCGACGGACCGGCCGCATCCGGCAAGGGCACGCTGGGAAAACGGCTTGCCAAGCACTACGGCTATCGCCACCTCGACACCGGGGTGATCTACCGCGCCGTCGCCAAGGCGCTGCTGGATGCCGGCGCCGACCTCACCAACGAGGTGATCGCGGTCTCCGCGGCACTTGAGCTCGATCCGGAAAAGTTCGGCAATCCGGCGCTGAAAACCCAGGCGGTGGGTGACGCCGCCTCGGTGGTTTCGGCGATCCCGAAAGTGCGGGAAGTGCTGCTGAATTTTCAGCGCCAGTTCGCCGCCGATCCGCCGGGCGCGGTGCTCGACGGCCGCGACATCGGGACCGTGATCTGCCCGCATGCCGATGTGAAGATTTTTGTGGTGGCCGATCCGCACGTCCGCGCGCGGCGCCGGACGCTGGAAGCCCGCGCCCGCGGCGAAGAGGCCGACGAGGCCCTGGTGCTGGCCGATATTCTCAAGCGCGACGAACGCGACCGCAATCGCGCGGTCGCGCCCTTGAGGCCGGCCCCCGACGCGCACACGCTCGACAACTCAAACCTCGATATCGAGGCAGGCGTGCGTGCCGCTATCGCGATCGTGGAGGCGGTCCGCGCAGCACGCTAGGACGCTACGCGAGGCCTCGGACCAGGTCAGTTTAGTTCTTGCTAGTTCTTGGATCAGTTCTTGGACCAATAGCGGTCGAACGGCAGTTCCTGGTCGGCCATGGTCACGACCGGCTGGGCGGCAGAGATGGTGCGCATGGACTCGGCAGCGCGCGGCATAGCGGCAATGGCGCTGCCGACGGTCAGAACGGCGACGGCGGTCAGGACAATAAAGCTCTTCATGGTATTCCCCCTGTTTTAATTGAACGGTGCCATTGTGTGGGGGACTGCTTAAGGCCGGGTTCCATGGAAGGCCTCGACGGAGCCTTTCGCGCAATGCGGTCAACAACCCGTTGAAACGTCGATTTGTCGTCCCGGCGTTCAGTCCCCGTCAGCCTTAAAGCCCCGTAAATCAAGCATTTCCGGCTTGCCGAAAATGGCCGTGGGCGCTATATCCCAGCCATCCGGGCCGCCATCGATGAGATCAGGGCTGTCCGAGCGGGCCGGCAGGAGGTTTGAACCCCTGCCGTCATTGGAGGAAAGCCCGCTCCAGGTTCTTGAAGTCGATACGCTCGTTTCAGGCTCCGGATAAAATCAACGTACCGAACGTGCAGGCATGCTGCCGGCCCGCTTTTGCGATTTGTCGCAAACAGCGGTCGTCAGGGTTTGCGGAACCCTGACACTTCACGCGCGATACGCCCTTTAACCCGAAAAGCCGGCGATACCCGCATCTGGAGAACATATGGCTTCGACCGCTGCTTCTTATAATCCTACCCGCGACGATTTCGCTGCGATGCTGGACGAGTCCTTCGCCGGCGGCAATTTGCAGGAAAGCTCCGTCATCAAGGGCAAGGTAGTTGCAATTGAAAAGGACATGGCCGTCATCGACGTCGGCCTCAAGACCGAAGGCCGCGTGGCGCTGCGCGAGTTCGCAGGACCCGGCCGCGAAAGCGATCTCAAGGTCGGCGACGAGGTCGAGGTGTTCCTCGACAGGATCGAAAATGCGCTCGGCGAAGCCGTGCTGTCGCGCGACAAGGCGCGCCGCGAGGAAAGCTGGGGCAAGCTCGAGAAGGCCTTCAACAACAACGAGAAGGTCCACGGCGTCATCTTCAACCAGGTCAAGGGCGGCTTCACCGTCGACCTCGACGGCGCGGTCGCCTTCCTGCCGCGTTCGCAGGTCGACATCCGTCCGATCCGCGACGTCGCACCCCTGATGAACAACTCGCAGCCGTTCCAGATCCTCAAGATGGATCGCCGCCGCGGCAACATCGTGGTGTCGCGCCGCACGGTTCTCGAAGAGACCCGCGCCGAGCAGCGCCAGGAGTTGGTGCAGAACCTCGAAGAGGGTCAGGTGATCGACGGCGTGGTCAAGAACATCACCGATTACGGTGCGTTCGTTGACCTCGGCGGCATCGACGGCCTGTTGCACGTCACCGATATCGCCTGGCGCCGGGTCAATCACCCGACCGAGGTCCTGACCATCGGCCAGACCGTCAAGGTCAAGATCATCAAGATCAACCACGAGACCCACCGTATTTCGCTCGGCATGAAGCAGTTGCTGGACGATCCGTGGCAGGGCATCGAGGCCAAGTACCCGCTGAACGCGCGCTTCACCGGCCGCGTCACCAACATCACCGACTACGGCGCGTTCGTCGAACTGGAGCCGGGCATCGAAGGCCTGATCCACGTCTCGGAAATGTCGTGGACCAAGAAGAACATGCACCCGGGCAAGATCGTTTCGACCTCGCAGGAAGTCGAAGTCCAGGTCCTGGAAGTCGATTCGGTCAAGCGCCGGATTTCGCTCGGCCTCAAGCAGACCATGCGCAATCCCTGGGAAGTGTTCGTGGAGAAGTTCCCGGTCGGCTCGACTGTCGAAGGCGAGGTCAAGAACAAGACCGAGTTCGGTCTGTTCCTCGGTCTCGAAGGCGACGTCGACGGCATGGTCCATCTGTCCGACCTCGACTGGAAGCTTCCGGGCGAGCAGGTGATCGACAACTTCAAGAAGGGCGACATGGTCAAGGCCGTGGTGCTCGACGTCGATGTCGAGAAGGAGCGCATCTCGCTCGGCGTCAAGCAGCTCGAAGGCGACCCCTTCGCCGAGCCTGGCGACGTCAAGAAGGGCGCGGTCGTGACCTGCGAAGTGCTCGAAGTGAAGGAAGCCGGCATCGAGGTGAAGATCTCGGGCACCGACTTCACCACCTTCATCAAGCGCTCCGAACTGGCCCGCGATCGCAACGATCAGCGCGCCGAACGCTTTGCGGTTGGCGAGAAGGTCGATGCGCGGGTGATCCAGTTCGACAAGAAGGCCCGCAAGGTGCAGGTCTCGATCAAGGCGCTGGAAGTTGCCGAAGAGAAGGAAGCCATCGCGCAGTATGGCTCCTCCGATTCGGGGGCGACGCTGGGCGATATTCTCGGCACCGCGCTCAAGAACCGCGACAAGTAAGCTTACGCTTTCCTGGTTACCATCAATCGGGCCCCGGTTTCGACCGGGGCCCTTTTTTTTGTTGCCGGATAACAGAACTCTCGTTCGTCATGCCCGCGCTTGTCGCGGGCATCCACGTCTTCCTTCTTCGAGCCAAAGACGTGGATGGCCGGGACGAGCCCGGCCATGACGACGGAGGGGGCGCCTCCGGGGCCTTGTTTTCTTCATATTGCATCGCAATTGATGTAATTGGATAAGCCCTTGGTGACGCTGCGGATGCAAAACGCGCGGGATATTTCAGGAGAATTTCGATGTCGCTTGATTCAGATGTGATCGTCGATCGCCGCAGGATCCGCCGCAAGCTGACCTTCTGGCGGGTGGCTGCAGTGGTGGTCGCGATTGCCGCGATTGGCGCCGTCGGCGTGATCGCGACGGGCGGACGCGGCTCGCTGACGGGCGGTGGCTCGATCGCGCGGATCAGCATCGAGGGCTTGATCCGCAGCGATCAGGAGCGCGTCGCGGCGCTGGAGCGGCTGGAAAAATCGCAGGCTGCGGCGGTTATCGTGCATATCAATTCGCCGGGCGGTACTACCGCCGGCTCCGAGCAGCTCTACGACGCGCTGGTGCGCCTGAAAGCCAAGAAGCCGCTGGTCGTGGTCGTCGAGGGGCTGGCCGCGTCGGGCGGCTACATCACGGCGATTGCGGCCGATCACATCATCGCCCAGCAGAGCTCGCTGGTTGGTTCGATCGGCGTGCTGTTCCAGTTTCCGAATTTCACCGAGCTTCTGAAAACCGTTGGCGTCAAGGTCGAGGAAGTGAAGTCGTCGCCGCTGAAAGCCGCACCCAACGGCTTTGAACCGACCAGCCCGGAAGCCCGCGCGGCGCTCGACGCGCTGGTGAAGGATTCCTACGCCTGGTTCCGCGGCCTCGTGAAAGAGCGCCGCGGCATGGACGACGCGCTGCTCGAAAAGGTCGCGGACGGACGGGTCTTCACCGGCCGCCAGGCGGTCGACCTCAAGCTGATCGACCAGCTCGGCGATGAGAAAGCCGCGATCGCATGGCTGGTCGCCGAGAAGAAGATCAAGAGCGATCTGCCGGTGCGCGATTTCAAGCTGAGCCCGCGCTTTGGCGACCTGACTTTCCTGCGAACGGCGGCTTCCATTACGCTGGATGCGTTCGGGCTGGGCTCGGTGGCGCGCCAGATCGAGCAGGCCGGCGTGGCACAGGCGGTCGATCGCCTTGGACTCGACGGAATGCTGGCATTGTGGCGTCCCGCAGGACCGAATTGAACCGCGCGGGTGCGTCCTGGCCGCGGTTTCCCGCTCTGCTTGTATGGTCACAAACCCCCTTCGGGGCGTTTGTCACGTGCTTTTGCGTCGCCCAATTTTGATTTAGCGTCTTGACAGTTCAAGGCATTTTCACGGAAATGCATATCCGCAGGCTCCCGGATCCCAGTTTCGATGATCAAATCCGAACTCGTTCAGCGCATCGCCGAGCACAACCCGCATCTCTACCAGCGGGATGTGGAGAACATTGTGAATGCGATCCTCGATGAAATCGTCGCAGCTTTGGCGCGCGGCGACCGGGTCGAGCTGCGTGGTTTCGGCGCTTTCTCGGTGAAACATCGTCCCGCCCGGGCCGGCCGCAATCCGCGCACCGGCGCGCATGTGCCGGTCGACCAGAAGAGCGTTCCGTTTTTCAAGACGGGCAAGGAGATGCGCGAGCGTCTGAACCGCGACAGCGTCTCGCCGGAAGCCGGCGCGTAGGGCGTTACGCGGTCCGACGATCGGGGCCGTATTGCGGGACATCTTTCCGCCGACCTCCATCAATACGAGAGATGGTCATGCGAAAATTCTTTACGGCGCTGGTGGTCATTCCCCTCGGGCTGATCTTCATCGTATTCGCGGTCGCCAACCGTCATTGGGTGACGGTGTCGTTCGATCCGTTCAACTCCACCGATCCGACCGTGGCCGTGACGCTGCCGCTGTTTGTCGTGATCATCGCGGTGGCCATCCTGGGGGTGGCCGCGGGCGGCTCGGCGACCTGGTTCCGCCAGCGCCACTGGCGCCGCGCCGCGCGCCAGCATGAGGCCGACGCCCGCCGGGCGCGGGCGGAAGCCGCCGATTTGCGGGCTGCTTCGCTGGCCTCCCGGGGCGAACCGCAGCGCCTGCCGGCGTTGACGCAGCGCGGTATTTACGGGGCCTCCGGGCGAGACAAGCAGGGCGCGACGTTGTAGAACCCGCCCCGTCAGCTCCGTTCCAACCCTGTTCTGGCGGCTCGAACCCGCGCCCGAGAGACCATGTCCCTGCTTGTCAAAATTTGCGGCCTGTCCACGCGCGAGACGCTCGACGTCGCGCTGCAGGCCGGCGCGGACATGGTGGGCTTCGTGTTCTTTCCGCCGTCGCCGCGGCATCTCAGCCTCGAGACGGCGCGCGAGCTGGGCAAGCAGGCCAAAGGCCGCGCCGTCAAGGTGGCGCTGACCGTCGACGCCGACGATGCGACGCTCGAAAACATCGTCGAGACGCTGCAGCCGGACATTTTCCAGCTGCACGGCAAGGAAACCATCGCGCGGCTGCGCGACATCAAGCAAAAATTCGGTCTGCCGGTCATGAAGGTGCTTGCCGTCGAGACCGCGGCGGACCTCGCAGCCCTGCCGGGCTTTGCCAGCGTCGCCGACCGGATCCTGTTCGACGCCCGCGCGCCCAAGGGCGCCACCCGTCCGGGCGGCCTCGGCGCGGTGTTCGACTGGCACGTGCTGGAAAAGCTCGATCTCAAACTGCCGTTCATGGTCTCGGGCGGGCTCAATGCCGACAATGTCGCGGAGGCGGTTCGCGTCACCCGCGCCGGCGGCGTCGACGTGTCCTCGGGCGTCGAGCGCTCGCCAGGCCACAAGGATCCCGAGATGATCCGCGCCTTTATCCGCGCCGCGCGCGCCACCGAAGAATTGATGGTTCGATGAATCCCAATCTACCCAACTCCTTCCGCAGCGGTCCCGACGAGCGCGGGCATTTCGGCATTTTCGGCGGACGCTTTGTCGCGGAAACGCTGATGCCGCTGATCCTCGACCTGGAAAAGGCCTATGCCGACGCCAAGGCCGATCCGTCGTTCCAGGCCGAGATGAACGGTTACCTGAAGGACTATGTCGGCCGGCCGTCGCCGCTGTATTTCGCCGAGCGCCTGACCGGGCATCTCGGCGGCGCAAAAATCTATTTCAAGCGCGAGGAGCTCAATCACACCGGCTCGCACAAGGTCAACAATGTGCTGGGCCAGATCATGGTCGCCCGCCGCATGGGCAAGAAGCGCATCATCGCCGAGACCGGCGCCGGCCAGCACGGTGTTGCGACCGCGACCCTGTGCGCGCGGTTCGGGCTCGACTGCGTGGTCTATATGGGCGCGGTCGACGTCGAGCGGCAGCAGCCGAACGTCATTCGCATGGAGATGCTGGGCGCCAAGGTGATCCCGGTGCAATCGGGGTCGCGGACCCTCAAAGACGCGATGAACGACGCGCTGCGTGACTGGGTCACCAATGTGCACGACACGTTCTACTGCATCGGCACGGTCGCAGGCCCGCATCCCTATCCGATGATGGTGCGCGATTTCCAGTCGATCATCGGCATCGAAACCCGCCAGCAGATGCGGGAGGCCGAAGGCCGCCTGCCGGATTCGCTGGTGGCCTGCATCGGCGGCGGCTCCAACGCGATGGGGCTGTTCCATCCGTTCCTCGACGACCCCTCGGTCGAGATCTTCGGCGTCGAAGCGGCGGGCCATGGGCTGACGCAACTGCATGCGGCCTCGATCGCCGGCGGCCGGCCCGGCGTGCTGCACGGCAACCGCACCTATTTGCTGATGGACGATGACGGCCAGATCCAGGACGCGCATTCGATTTCGGCGGGGCTGGATTATCCCGGCATCGGACCGGAGCATTCCTGGCTGCACGAGACCGGGCGCGTCACCTATCTGTCGGCGACCGACGATGAAGCGCTGGCGGCGTTTCAATTGCTGTCGCGGCTCGAAGGCATCATCCCGGCGCTGGAGCCGGCGCACGCCATCGCCAAGGTGATGGAACTCGCGCCGAAGCGGCCGAAAGATCATCTGATGGTGATCAATCTCTCCGGCCGCGGCGACAAGGACGTGCCGCAGGTCGGCGATATCCTGAAGGGCAAGAAGAAGTGACTGTCGGGCGTCGCTCTTTCCTGCACCTTTCCTCTAGCACAGCGAATGCCGTACCATGACCACCCGCATCGACGCACGCTTTGCCGAACTTGCCAAACAGGGCCGCTCGGCCTTTGTCACCTTCCTGATGGCCGGCGATCCCGATCCGAAAACCTCGCTCGATATCATCAAGGCGCTGCCGAAGGCGGGCGCCGACATTATCGAGATCGGCATGCCCTTCACCGATCCGATGGCGGATGGGCCGTCGATTCAGGCGGCGGGTCTGCGCGCGCTGAAGGCCGGCATGACGTTGAAGAAGACGCTGGAGATGGTGCGCGGCTTCCGCAAGGACGACAACGCGACGCCGCTGGTGCTGATGGGTTATTACAATCCGATCTACATCTACGGCGTCGACAAGTTCCTGGTCGATGCGAAGGCCGCCGGCGTCGACGGATTGATCATCGTCGACCTGCCGCCGGAGGAAGACACCGAATTGTGCCTGCCGGCGATGAAGGCTGGGCTCAATTTCATCCGCCTGGCGACACCGACCACCGACGACAAGCGGCTGCCCGCGGTGCTCGCGAATACGTCGGGCTTTGTCTATTACGTTTCGATCACCGGCATCACCGGCAGCGCCAGCGCCGACTCCAACGTGGTCGGCGAGGCCGTCGCGCGCATCAAGCGGCATACCAAGCTGCCGGTCTGCGTCGGCTTCGGCATCCGCACGCCGGAGGCCGCACGCGCGATCGCCGAAAACGCCAATGGCGCCGTGGTCGGCACCGCGCTGGTCGATGCCTTGCGCGCCAGCCTCGATGCCGAAGGGCGCGCGACCGCCAAAACCGTACCCGCCGTGGCCGATCTGGTATCCTCGCTGGCGCAGGGCGTCCGGGGAGCCAGACAGGCCGCGGAATAAGCCATAATTGCGGTGGAGAAGGCTGGGCATGATCCGGAAAAGCGGGTCAGGTTTTCCGTAGAGGTCAAGCTTAACTAAAAGTCGGCGGCTTGCCGGGCTCGGTCCGGGCCGCCATATAGTCAAACGTAGCGTTTTCGAGCGAAGTGGGCACCGGTTCGCATGAAGAAAACGCGTCAAAATAAAACAGATGCGTATTTGACCGCATTTTGGAGCGAACCATGAATTGGCTCACCAACGTCGTCCGGCCGAAGATCCGCAACATCCTGCGCCGCGAAACGCCGGAGAATTTGTGGATCAAGTGCCCGGATTCCGGGCAGCTCGTGTTCTACAAGGACGTCGAGGCCAATCAGTTCGTGATTCCCGGCTCGAACTACCACATGCGCATGGGCGCGGCAGCGCGGCTGAAATCGATCTTCGACAACGAGACCTGGTACGACATCGCGCTGCCGGACGTGTCCGCCGATCCGCTCAAATTCCGCGACGAGCGCAAATATGTCGACCGCATCAAGGATGCCCGCGCAAAAACCGGACTGAACGACGCCATCAAGGTCGGCTATGGCAAGCTCGAAGGCGCAGGCGTCGTCGTCGCGGTGCAGGATTTCGATTTCATGGGCGGCTCGCTCGGCATGGCCGCGGGCGAAGCGATCGTGCGCGGGCTCGAGCTTGCGGTCGAAAAGAAATCGCCGTTCATCGTATTTGCGGCCTCCGGCGGCGCGCGGATGCAGGAAGGCATTTTGTCGCTGATGCAGATGCCGCGCACCACCGTCGGCGTGCAGATGCTGCGCGAGGCGAAGCTGCCCTACATCGTGGTGCTGACCAATCCGACCACCGGCGGCGTCACCGCGTCCTACGCCATGCTGGGCGATGTGCAGATCGCCGAGCCCGGCGCGCTGATCGGCTTTGCCGGCGCGCGCGTCATCGAGCAGACCATTCGCGAGAAGTTGCCGGAAGGATTTCAGCGCGCCGAATATCTGCGCGACCACGGCATGGTCGACATGGTGGTGCATCGCCATGAGATGCGTCCGACCCTGGCGCGGCTCTGCCGCTTGCTGATGAAGTCGCCGGCGCTGGAAACCGCCTCGAAGCCCACACCGCAGGTTATCGATCCGGCCCAGATCGTGCAGGCTCCGGACGCGGTGCCGGCAGCGCCCCACGCGTGAACGCACCTGCGGCCAAACCGCAGCCTTCGGTCGGCGATTTGATCGCGCGGCTGTCGGCGCTGCATCCCAAACGCATCGATCTCAGCCTCGATCGCATGCATCGGCTGCTGGCCCGGCTCGACCATCCCGAACGCAAGCTGCCGCCGGTGATTCACGTCGCCGGCACCAACGGCAAGGGATCGACGATCGCCTATCTGCGCGCGATCCTCGAGGCCGCGGGCCTGCGCGTCCATGTCTTCACCTCGCCCTATCTGGTCCGGATCAACGAGTGCTACCGACTTGGCCATGCCGGCGGCGGCCGGCTCGTTGGCGACGACGAGTTGGGCGCCGTGCTCGAGCATTGCGAGCGCGTCAATGCGGGTGATCCCATCACCATTTTCGAAGCCGAAACCGCGGCGGCCTTTTGCCTGTTCGCGCAACATCCGGCCGACGTGGCGCTGCTGGAAGTCGGGCTCGGCGGCCGGCTGGATTCCACCAATGTGATCGAGGCGCCGCTCGCCACCGTGATCGCGCCTGTCAGCATGGACCACACCGAATTCCTCGGCGACACGCTGACCGCGATTGCCGGTGAGAAGGCCGCGATCATCAAGCGCAACACGCCCGTGATCTGCGCCGAGCAGTTTGCCGAGGCCATGGCGGTGGTCGAGGCACAGGCGAATCGCATGCGCGCCCCGCTGCACGCGGCCGGGCAGCAATGGCATGTCAGCGTCGAGCGCGGGCGGCTGGTCTATCAGGACGATCGCGGCCTGATGGATCTCGCCGCGCCAAAACTGTTCGGCCGGCATCAATTCGACAATGCAGGGCTCGCGATTGCGACGTTGCGTGCACAGTCCGTTTTCCGGATCGATGCGACGGCATTCGAGGCCGGTGTCGTCAGCGCCGAATGGCCGGCCCGGATGCAGCGCCTGGTATCGGGCGCGCTGGTCGATCAGGGGCCAAAGGCTTGCGAGGTCTGGCTCGACGGCGGGCACAATGCCGAGGGCGGGCGCGTCGCCGCGGCGGCGCTCGGCGATCTCGAGGAACGGGTGTCGCGCCCGCTGGTGGTCATCGCGAGCATGATGGCTAACAAGGATGCGGCGGGATTCCTCGCCAATTTCGCAGGATTGACGCGTCATATCATCGCCGTGCCGATACCGGATCGCGACAACGCGATGCCGCCGGACCGGCTGGCGGACGCCGCGCGCGCGCACGGGATGCGCGTGGAGATCGCGGCCAGCGTCGAAGCCGCGCTGCAGACATTGTCGCGCCTTGCCTATGAAGTGCCGCCCCGTATCCTGATCACAGGCTCGCTGTATCTTGCCGGCCATGTGCTGGCCATCAACGGCACGCCGCCGGGATAGGTCGATGCCGGGAATGACGATGCGCTTTGCCGCGATTGCGGATGTTCATGGAAACTATCTGGCGCTGGTGGTGCTGCGCTGCGTCCTGGGCACGCACATGTGAAAAGGACAAAGCAAAACGGCCGGCTATTCGCCGGCCGTCATACCAATCACAGTGCGAAACGGATCAGACCGCCGCGGTAATCCACTGCTGCAGCTTCTGCTTCGGCGCAGCGCCGACCTGACGGGAGGCCATCTCGCCGCCCTTGAAGATCATCAGGGTCGGGATCGACATCACGCCGTATTTCGAGGCCGTCTTCGGGCTCTCGTCGACGTTGAGCTTCACGATCTTGACCTTGTCGCCCATCGCGCCGGAAATCTCGTCCAGCGCCGGCGCGATCATGCGGCATGGGCCGCACCATTCGGCCCAGAAATCGACCACGACCGGGCCGCTCGCATTGAGCACCTCGGCTTCGAAATCGGCGTCAGAAACCTTGCCAACGGCCATTGCAGTACCTCGTTCGGTTGAAAGATTAAGGGCGCGGATGAGAATCGCGCCTGACATGATGGGCTCAGACGTATGAACGCGATCCTGCCGGGTCAAGCACGGTCATCCCTTCGGATAAGGGTTGCCAGTTGCGCGTCCAGCGCAGGGGTAGAAATCTCCATCAATTCAGGGGTTTCGGTCCAAAGCAGCGCGGCCCGGACCGGTTTCTGAGGATAAAGTTTTTGCAGCACCGCCCGGTAGAGCGCGAGCTGCCGGACATAGCCTTGGGGCGCCTCGGCCGCCAGGCTGGGCGGGGCATGGTTGGTCTTGTAGTCGACGATCAGGACCTCGGAAGGCGTCACCACCAGCCGGTCGATCTGCCCGGAGACCAGCGCTTTTGGCTGTCCCGGCCGCTCCAGCCGCCCGACGATTGACACTTCCGCGCGGCTGCCCGGCGCAAATACCGGCGCAAAGCGGGCATCCGCGATCAGGGCCAGTGCTGCTTCCGCGAGCGCCTTCTGCTCGTCCGCGCTCCAGCCGTCGGCGTTGCGGGCGAGATAGGCCAAAGCGGCCTCGCGCCGGCGGTCGGTGGCGATATCGGGCAGCGATTGCAGCAGCCGGTGCACCAGCGTGCCGCGCTGCAGGGCACGGGCGCGCAGCGTGATCGATTCGCCGGTCCGGACCTGATGGCCGTCGCCATCGCCGGGATCGGAAGGGCGCAACAGGCCGCCAGCGGCCGTCTCCGATGGCGCAGGCGTGCGCAACCACGACGGCAGCTCGATCGGCGCGGCCGCTGCCGAAGCCGCGACTGTGCCGTCGGAGATATCGGCCTCCTCGGCCCGCGCATAGCGCTTCACCACGCCATGAGGTGTTTGCAGTTCCGCAAGTTGCAGTCCGGAATTGGCGAGGCCTTTGGTGATCAAATCGTACCAGGAGGATTTGCGCACGCTATTCATGTTGCCCGGCAGGCAGCCGCCGACGATCAGCCGGTCGGCGGCGCGCGTCATCGCGACATAGAGCAGGCGGCGGTATTCATCCTCGGTGTCGGCCAGCATGGCTATGCGCGCGGCGGCGACGCTTGAGGGATCGTCGGCCTTCCGGCCGGCCCAGACCACGATACCGGGCGCATGCGGCCCGGCATTGCCTTGCGGCAGGTTGATCAGTTTCAGCCGCTGGGTGTCCGAAGGCGACGTCGTGGTGTCGACCAGGAACACGACGGAGGCTTCCAGGCCCTTGGCGCCGTGCACGGTCATGACGCGGACTTCGTCGCGTGAGATCTCCATGTCGCGCTTCACCTCGGTGTCGGCCGCACGCAGCCAGGCCATGAAGCCCTGCAGCGAGGCCGGCGCCTTGCGCTCATAGTTCAGCGCCAGTTCCAGAAATTCGTCGAGCGCGTCATTGGCTTCATGTCCGAGCCGGTTGAGGATGCGCGCGCGGCCGCCATCGCCGCCGAGCAGCCAGGCGTAGAACGCGAACGGGGCTTGGCTCAGGCAATGGCGCTCGCAGTGCTGCAGACGCGCTAGCGCATCCCTGAACTTGCCGTCCGTCGCGGCATGCGCGGTCAATGCCTCGCGCAATGGCATTTTGCGCTGCCAGGCCAGTTGGAACAGATCGTCGTCGGTGAGCCCGAACAGCGGGCTCTTGAGCGCCACCGCCAGCGCCAGATCGTCCTGCGGCAGCAGCAGCGCGTCGGCGAGGTTCATCAGATCGATGATCGCGATGTGTTCGGTCAGCTTGAGCCGGTCGGCGCCCGCCACCGGAATACTGGCGTGCTTCAACGCCTGGATCACCGCGTCGAACGCGTTGCCGCGCCGGCGCACCAGCACCAGCACGTCGCCATACCGCAACCGGCGGCGGCCGCCGGTGCTGCCGGTCATGGTGCCGCCTTCCACCAGCGCCTTGATCTCGGCTTGAATGCGTTTTGCGAGCTTTACTTCCGGGCTGGTCACCGAGACGCCGTCGAACGGCGCGCGCCAGCCCTCGATGTCCTGCTTGCCGTCGGTTTCCGCCAATTCCCAGAGGTCGATCAGGCCGGGACCGGCGTCGGCGAGCGAATGGTGGATCGGGTAGCCGTTCTCGACCGCATGAATGCTGCGGTAGATCGCCTCGTCGCGAAACACGTGGTCGACCGATTGCAGGATCGTCGGTCCCGACCGGAACGAATAGGTGAACGATACCGGATCGAATTTCAGCCCGGCGTCGGTGAACTTCTTCTGCAGGCCCCGGCGGCGCAGGTCGAATTCACGCGGGGCGGCGCCCTGAAACGAGAATATCGACTGCTTCTCGTCGCCGACCGCGAAGACCGTTCGGATCACGCCGTCGCGCGCACCGGCGCCCGAGGTGAATTCGGAGATGATGTGCGCGACGATGTCCCATTGCCGGGGGCTGGTGTCCTGCGCCTCGTCGATCAGCACATGATCGACGCCACGATCGAGCTTGTAATGTACCCAGCCGGAAGAAACCCGGTCCAGCATGGCAAGCGTCTTGTCGATCAAATCGTCATAATCGAGCAGGCCGCGTTCCTGCTTCTCGCGCCGGTAGTTCGCTGCCGCCGCGGTCGCGATATGCAGCAGCGCCTCGGTGCGGTCGCGGGCCGTGACCGCGCGGCGGCGCTCGATCAGGGGGGCGAGACGACTGATTTCGGCTTCGAACAGACGGCCAATCGCAGGATTGTCCCGCACAAAGTTCTTTGTCACCACCGATTTGCGCGGCGTGCGGTCCGTGTCGGTCAGGAAAACGCCGAGATATTCATCCACTTGGGCTGCCCCGGAAAACAGCAATGCCGCCCGGAGCTGCGCTGCCTGACCTTGGTCGGTTTTGCTACCGGTATCGAGAACAAGTGCCGTCTGTTCCCAGCGCGATCGCGGCAGGTTCGGTCCATCCAGAATCTCGCGCTCGACGTCTTCGATGCGGTTGCCGGCGGCAACGCCGAGTGCGGCCGACAGTTGCGCCGCTGCGGCGTGCGCGCTGCCGGCGGCATCGGTCCAGGCCATGAAATGATCGCGGCTGAGACAGGCCTCGTGCACCACATCCTTGAAGGTGACGTCGGCGGCGCTAGCCATCGCCATGGTGAGCGCGCGCCCCGTGGCGCTGTCGGGATTGCGGGACGCCTCCAGCAGCACGGAAAGATTGGCGCGCTCCATCATCTCGTTCTGGTCGCGGTCGTCGAGCACCGCGAACCGCGCCGGCACATTGGCCTCGAACGGAAATTGCTGCAGCAGGCGGGTGCACAGCGCGTGGATGGTCTGCACCTTCAGCCCGCCCGGCGTCTCCAGCGCGCAGGCAAATAGTTTGCGCGCCGCCTTCCGCAGCTTTGCATTGACGTGGGGGATGCCCGCCTCGCGGATCGCGGCGTCGAGCGCCTCGTCGCCAAGCGTGACCCAATGGCCGAGCGTGGAAAACACCCGCTCGGCCATGTTGGCGGCGGCGGCTTTGGTGAAGGTGATGCATAGAATCTTTTCCGGCGGCACGCCCTCGAGCAGCAGGCGGATCACCCGCTGCACCAGCACATGGGTCTTGCCCGAACCGGCATTGGCCGAGACGAACGCGGAAGCCGCCGGATCGGACGCGCGCGCCTGCGTGGCGCGGACGGCATCGGGAATGGCGCGGGGTGCCTTCACCATTCCTCGATTCCCAGACCGCCGGCCGCCGACCATTCCTTGATGCGGGCGAGGTCGTCGTAGGAGCCGTAGCGGTTCGACCACATCGACAGGCTCAACGAGTTATACGCCTGGTCCTCGTCCTCGAATTTGCGGATCAGCTTTTCGAGTTCCAGCCGCGCATAGTCCGCCGCTTCATCGGGCGGCTGCGGTGTATCGTTTTGCTTGATCTTCAGCTCCAGCGATCGCTGTTCGCCCGGCGGATTGTTGCCGCTGAGCCGGACATAGACGAGGTCGCCGACCGAAGAATCCGCCGGGATGTCCTTAAAACCGCCTTCGCGTAAAATCGCCGCCTCCAGCGTCAGCTGCGGCGACAGGCCCATGCGGACCTGCTTGCCGGTCGGCGGCTGCCCGGTCTTGTAATCGAGAATCGCAAAGCTGCCGTCGTGACGGCGTTCGATCCGGTCGGCGCGCGCCGAAAGGATGAAAATGCGCCCATTGTCGAGGGGGATTCCGATCTCGCCCCTGGTCTCGGCCTTGATCGCGTCGATAGTGTCGCGCCGCGCGATTTCCCAATCCGCAAACCATGCCGCGATGCGCTGGAATCGCGGCCACCACAGCGCGCGCGCCTCCGGCCGCTCCATCAACGGCGCAAAATACTTCTCGCCGATGCCGCGCAGCGCCCGCACGGGATCGTCCGGCAACGCATTCGCGAAGGTATCGGTGAATTCGCCGAGCGCCTCATGGATCGCCGAGCCGCGATCCGCTGCCGACAGCGGCATGTCGACGGGATCGAGCGGATCGAGCCGCAAAATATATTTGGCGTAGATCGTATAGGGATCGCGCAGCCAGTCCTCGATCGCCGTCACCGACAGCTTCAAGGGCCGTGTCGCGCGGGGCGGTTTTGGCGCGGGCTGCTGGATCGGTTCGACCTTTTCGGGCCGGTCCAGTTCGGCGGCGAAGCGAGCATAGTTTTCGCCCGCGCGCGTGGCCGCGCCCCAGCGATCTTCCCCCGCGACCGCTTCCAGCCGGTGCAGGAAGCGCGAGGCCACCGCGGGCGCGCCGCCGACCTTTGCGGCATGAGTCAGGATCACCTCGTCATGGCCGAGCAGTTGCGCGAAGTCGTGCGCGGAGAGGCCGATGCGCCGCTCCGGCAGATCGAGCCCGAGTTCGTGCCGCATCGGCCGGCTCAGCCAGGGATCGATCCGCGGCGCCGGCGGCCAGACGCCCTCGACCAGCCCGCCGAGAATCACGCGGTCGGATTCCGTCAACCGCGCCTCGAGCTGGCCATAGATATGCAGCTGCGCGCTCGCCGATTCCGGCCGCCGCACCATGCGATCGGCAAACGCGGTCTGGAATACGTCGGGATAATCGCCAAGCTGGACCATCAGCCCGCTCGGCCGCCCATGGCCGAGCAAATCGTCGAACGCCGCGGCCAGTGCCGATCCCTGACTTTCCTCGAACACCAGCGCGACCCGGTTTTGATCGCATGACAGCGCCGTCAGTGCGTCGCGATGGCGTTGCGCCAGCTCAGTGAAGTCATGAGGTTTCGAAGAGCCGAGGCTTTCCAGTGGCGCAAGCGCCTTCTGCAAGGCAGCGATCAGCGCCTGGGCCCGATCGAGCTCTGCATCCCGCAATTTTGCGCGCTGTTCGGCCGCATGAAGCGAGGAGGTTTCGCCGCTCCTGAGCTTTCGAAGTTCGGTGCGGAAGCGATCGAAGTCGCGCGCGAGGCCGCCTGTTCCCGATTGCGGCCGCGTGCCGCGCAAGATCGCCATTTCCAACACTTCGATGGCGCGCCGGAACGCGCCATGCGCAGCCCCGAGCCGGAACAGCGGATGCTTCAGCAGCGCCAGCAGCGTCGGCGGTTCCAGTCCCTTCGCCGCGGCCTCGGCGGTCAGCCGCGCAAAATTGCCGGCCGCCGTGTCCATCAGCGCATCGCCGCCGGAATCGTCGAATGCGAGATTCCAGCGGGTCAGCGCCGCCATCACCCGTCGCGCCAGCGCGCGATCCGGCGTCACAAGCGCGGCCGATTTGTTCAGATGCCGCGCCTCGCGCATGGCGACCGCAATCGCAAGCGCCTCCATCTCGGGGTTGGGCGCCTCGACGACGGCAAGATGGGTCATGCCGCCTGAAATCTTCGCGGATATCTCCGGCTGTTTCAGCCGCTCGTGCCATTGCTCGGTCGCAGTGGACGGCCGCATCGTCTCGGACACCAGCACCTCGCGCCCCCGCGGCGCGGGCTCCCTCAAGATTTCAACGTCGCCGCGTTTGATCCCGAAGCGGTCCAGCAATCCCTGCATGGCGTATTGCGGATGGTTCGAGGCCGGCGGCGTGGTGAATTTGCCTTGCGCGTCGCGGATGCCGCCGATGGTTTGCCAGGCATCAGCGTCGAGATCGGTATCGAGCCCCGGCAGCACCACCGCGCCTTGCTTGAGGAGGGCTACCGCATGCAGGAATTTTGCGGTGGCCGGCATCGAACCGGTCGAACCCGCCGCGATCACCGGACCATCGTGATGCGCCGTCAGCCGCGCGGCTTCTGCCTCGATCAGGCGGTCGCGGCGCGCGGCCGGTTCGATCCTGCCGATTTCCCGCAAATGATCCGGCCACGCCTTGTGGGCGATGCGAAGGAAATCCAGCGAGTGCTGCCAGTATTTGTCGAACTGGTCGGGCACCAGTTTGTCGAGCGCGTCCCACGCGACGCCGCGCGTGACCATGTCGTCTATCAGCCGCGCCAGATCGCCCGCCAAAGCCAGCGTCGATGCCGGGCCGCCGACCACGAGCGGCGCCAGCACGGGACCCTTGGCCCATGCCGCGACCAGCGTCGCCAGCGTCAGCCGGCGCTCGAGTTCGCCGAGCCGGGGCGGGATCTCCAGCGGCGCCGTGCCGCCATATTGTTCGGAGCTTTCCGCGAAGGCCAGTTCGTCCTCGTCGATATCGCCGAGGGCGACGATGCGCGGCAATATCGCCGCGTCGACGTCGAGTACGTCGAGAAAAATTTCACGCGCCAGCCGGCCGGCCCGCCGCGTCGGCAGATACAGCGTTGCCTGCGCCAGCTTTGCGGGGTTGCTGCGCGCCTCGAATCCATCGACCAGCCCGCCATCGACCAAAGCGGCGATGACGGTGCGCAAGAACGGCACGGAGACTGGAACGCTGAAAACGCGCATAGGCTTCCTGATTCGGGATCGGGCTGTATCATGGCATGAGTGGCAGACAGGCGGGAGTGTTGGTGTCGCGCCGTCATTCCGGGGCGCGTCGAAGACGCGAACCCGGAATCTTGAGATTCCGGGTCTGCGCCTTACGGCGCATCCCGGAATGACGGGGAATTACGCCACGCTTTCCAGAAACGCCTCTTCCGCGTCCTGGACCGCGTCAGGGGTTCCGACGTGCATCCACACGCCATCCAGCCGCAGGCCGAACAGCCGTTCCTGCTCATTGGCGCGGTCGAACATTTTCGTCAGCGAAAATTCGCCTTTCGGCGCATCCGCAAACAGCGACGGCGACATGATCGCAACGCCCGCATAGACGAACGGCACCACCTGATGCTCTTTGCGCTTGCGTAGCGCGCCATCCGCAAGCATCGCGTAGTCGCCGCGGCCGGCATAGCCGATGCTGCTGGTCGTCGGCGCCATCAGCAAGAGGATATCCATGCGTTCGGGATCGAAGGCTTCGGCGAGCCGCGCCAGATTGGGGCGCACGCCGTCGATCCACATGGTGTCGGCATTGAGATGGAAGAACGGGGCGGGACCGAGCAAAGGCAGCGCCTTCACCACGGCGCCGCCGGTGCCGAGCACCAGGTCGCGCTCATCGGAGATGATGACGCGCGGCCGGGCGCGGGCGGCCACGTGTTCGATGATCTGGTCGGGCAGATAATGCACGTTGACCACGGCTTCGGTGACGCCAGCGGCAGCGAGCTTGTCCAGCACGTGGTCGAGCAGCGGCTGGCCCGCGACGGGTATCAGCGGTTTCGGCATGTGGTCGGTCAAGGGGCGCATGCGCACGCCGAGACCGGCGGCGAGGACCATGGCTTTGGCAGGCGTGACTAACATTTGAGGGATTTCTCGAACCGTCTAATTCTGTGCGGGGCGGATCATATCACGGTGATTCGGCTGAACCAGCGACTGTGAGGCCATAGTCATCGGACATGACGGCCGTACGACGGCGGCGGCGACACGAGATTCAGCTTTCCGTGGTCTGCTCCGCACCGCGCTTGCCCGCTTTCTTCTTCTTGTCGCCCTGTTTCAGGAAATTGACGCCGATCTGGTCGCCATTGACCCAGGCCAGTTCGCAGCGCCGGTAGGCGAGGCCGGTGGACGACAGCAGCAGGAAGAATTCCTTGAGGTGCAGACCCTCGACGGAACCCTCTACGGTGAGCTTGGCGCCGGTCTCGGAGACGTCTTCCATCACGCAGTCACGCCGCCAGGTGCCGTCGATGCCCATCATGTGCGCCGTGAAACCGCGCTCAAATGTGACGCGCTCACCCTTGCGCCGTTCCGCAGCCGCCATGGTTGTGTTTTCCTGCTTCCAAGGAAGCCGCGTCCGCACCGGGACCACAGCCTGCTCCAGATTAAAGGCAGGCTGGCTAACAAGTGGTAAATCAGGGGGCGGGCGGGGGGACGTTGGCGGCGTACCATGCGCGAAAGCCCGACAGGGCCGGGTGCGCCAGCGACCGGTTCAGATAGGTCCAGATCCGGGGCTGGTGACGCAGATAGTGCGGCTTGCCGTCGCGCCGGTTGAGCCGTGCGAAGGTGCCGAGCAGGCGGGTGTTCCGCTGCGCCGACATGATGGCGTAAAGCTCGGCAAAGTGGGCCGGATCGAAGTTTTCATCGGCTATCCGCCGCGCCTTGATGTAGCGGGTCAACAGCGCGAGTTCGAGCTGCTCGGGGACGTCGATCCGCGCGTCCTGCAGCAGCGATACCAGGTCGTAGGCGGCAGGTCCCAGCACAGTGTCCTGGAAGTCGATGACTCCAACCCTCAATATTCCGCCCCGCTCGCCGAGCCAGATGATGTTGGGCGAATGGAAGTCCCGCATCACCCAGGTCCTCGCCGCCGCCGCGGGTTTTTCCAGCAGCTGGCGCCACATCGCGACGAATTCGGCGCGCAACTCCGGGGTCGGCTCGGTGCCGCGATCGGGCATGTACCATTCGAGCATCAGCCCGACCTCGACCAGCCACGCCTCGATGTCGAAGACCGGGATGTGGTAGGTTTCTTGCGGCGTCAGCAGCAGGATGTCGGGCAATCGCTCGCGATGCAGCGCCGCCAGCATGTCGGTCGCAGCCTCATAACGTTCCGCGATCGGCCGCGGCGGATCGCCTTCGACGACGCCGTCGCTGCCGAAATCCTCGGTGATCAGAAAGCCCTGATCGAGGTCGGCGTGCCGGATCGCCGGTGCCGAGAAGCCGCGTTCGCGCAGGCCGCCCGCGATCGCAACGAACGGCTTGACGTCTTCGGCGAGATGAACCGCCGCGCTGTAGGATTTGCCGCCATAGATCGCCGGTCCATCCGGACGCCGCGGCGAATTCATCAGGATCTCCGTGCCATCGTCGCGGAGCAGTCGTGCATAGGAGCGGGTCGAGGCGTCGCCGGGCATGCGCTGGCGCTTAGCATCCATATGACCGGCGCCGTCGAGAAACATGCGCAGCGCGCTCAGCCGTGCAACCTGTGCCGCCGCCTTGCCATAGCCGGTGATTTCAGCGGCGCGCGCGGAAGATCCGAACGCCGGACGGTGGCTGAAGGCGATGTCGATGCGGTCGTCGGGAAGCGCGCCCTGGGCGCGCTCCGGCCATTCGATCAGCGCCAGCGTGCCCTCGGGCAGCGGCGACAGCCCGATCTCTTCCAGTTCGCTGGCATCGTTGATGCGGTAGAGGTCGGCATGAATCAGCGGAAACGGCGCGAGATCGTAGCTTTGCGCCAGCGTGAAGGTCGGGCTTGGGACCTCCAGCGCATCGTCGTCGGCGAGATAGCGGATCATCGCGCGCGCCGCCGCGGTCTTGCCGGCGCCGAGATCGCCCGAGAGCGTGATGACGTCGCCGGCGCCGACCAGCAAGGCGAGGTCGGCCATCAAATGCGCAGTCGCCGTCTCGTTCGCCAGCGCAACCGAGAATGTCGCGGGCTCGGTCATTCGGCGGCGTTGCGATGTGCGTTCTGGTCGATCGGAAAGTCGCACGTCACCGTGGTGCCCTTGCCGACCACCGAATCGACCCGCACCTTGCCGCTGTGCAGTTCGACAAAGGAGCGCACCAGCGACAGGCCAAGGCCGGCGCCACGGTGCCGCGAGCCGTCGGTATGGCTCTCGAACCAGTCGAACACCTTGTCTTTCACCTCGGGCGGGATGCCGGGGCCGGAATCGGTCACCGTGAAAATGACGCGATGCTCGGCTCGCCTGGCGCTGATGGTGACGGCGGCATCATGCGGCGAGAAGCCGACGGCGTTGGCCAGCAGATTATACAGCACCTGTACCACGCGGCGTTCGTCGCCGGTGAATTCGCCGATCTCGGGATCGATGTCGACCTTGAGCGCGATGCGATCGGTCGCGAGCCGGTCCTGAATGCCTTCGGCGGCGGCCTCGATGGCTTTTGCGATATTGACCGGGCCGAGTTCGAGCTTCATCGCGCCGGCATCTATGGTGGCGAGGTCGAGGATGTTGTTGGTGAGCGCGAGCAGCGCGTTGGTCGATTTGGTGACGTAGTCGAGATACTCGGCCTGCTTGGGCGTCAGCGGGCCGGTGGAGGGGTCGCTGAGGAAATGCGCGAAGCCGATGATGGTGGTGAGCGGCGCGCGCAGCTCGTAGGACACGTGGTGGACGAAATCCACCTTCATCTGGTCGGCGGCCTCGAGCGCTTCGTTGCGCTCGCGCAGCGCGCGCTCGACATTCTCGGTGTCCGAGATGTCCTGGAAGGTCAGCATGGTAGCGCCGTCGGGCAGCGGCATGGTCGTGCAGTCGAGCACGCTGCCGTCCTTGCGTTCCAGCTTCAGCGCCACCTGGGCGCGGCTTTCGATCGCGGTGATCGCCTCCCGCAGGGTCCGCCAGGTCAGCGCGTCGTCGAACAGCGGCTTGCACCAGCTTTCCACGGTCTCGATATGAGGCTGTTCGCGCAACGTCTCGGGCGACAAGTTCCACATCTTGCAGAAAGCCGGATTGAACAATTGCACGCGGCCATTGCTGCCGAACACCGCGACGGCTTCGTTGAGATTGTCGAGCGTCTCACGCTGGGTGCGGGCCAATCCGTCGAGCCGCCGCGCCAGATCGAGGCTTTCCGTGACGTTGTCGAACAGATAGGTGACGCCGCCTTCGAGGTTCGGCGTGGTGACGACGGTGACGGCGCGGCCGTCGGGCAGGAACCAGGTGTAGGTTTCGGATTCGACGGCGCGATAGGCCTCGTGCAGCTTCGCCTTCCAGGCCCGGAAGTCCGGCTGTTCCGGCAGCTTGCGCGTGGCGCGCAGCCGGTCGAGCACGCTTGAATCGTCGGGATTGGAGTCGAGAAACGCCTGATCGAGGCCCCACAGGCGCCGATAGGATTCGTTGTAGAAGGCGAGCCGCCGCTGCGCGTCGAATACCGCCACGCCTGACGACAGCTGGTCGAGGGTGCGGCGATGCGCTTCTGCCATCCGCTCCAGCGCGGCGCGCAACGCGGACGCCTCGCTGGCGTCGATCGCGATGCCGGCGCTGCCGCCGCCGAGCTTCAGCGCCCGGATGTCGTAGATGCGCCGCTCGCCGCCGACCACGATCGGGAATCGCGCGGAAAAGCTGGTATTGTCGTTCAGCGCCCGGCTCATCTCGCCGCGCTGGTCGTTTTCGAGCAGCTCGAGGTTGCGGTGGATGGCGTCCGCGACGCTGGTGCCCTCGGTCGCCCGGACATAGGCGGCGTTGGCATAGCGCAGGTCGCCCTGGGCGCTCTTGGCCCAGATCGGCCAGGGCGCGGCGGCGGCGAAGTCGCGCAGCAGTTCGGTCTCTTCCTGCAGCGTCCTGTAGCGGAGATTCGATTCGGCGAGTTCCCGGCGCAAGCCCCCGAGTTCGCGAATCCTGATAATGGCCTGGCCGCCGATGGCGCGGCCCATGGCCTCGATTGCGCGGCCGTTTGAGGTCGAGAGGTTGAGCAGAAAGCCTTCGCCGGCCTCGCGCAGCGCATCGACGGCGTGATCCATCTGCAGCGCCGGTTCCGGCGGCAGCCAGGTTCCAAAGGCCAGGATACGCTGCGGCGAGTTTTGCTGGGCGTCCTGCGAGATCAGCAGCGACGTGTCGCCGCTGATCTGGGGCCGGTTGTCACCCGCAGCCCATGAAATCAGGACCTGGGGTTCGGCGAACAGCAGCGTGCGCAGCCGGTCGGCCTGAACTTGCAGTCGGGCGATGTCGGAGCGCAACCGGACTTCGGTCTGGGTGGCGCGAACGCGGGTGCGCATTAGCAGGATCGCCGCCACGACGGAAAAGCCGACCAGCGACAGGGCCGTCGTCAGCACCGCGAATTCCTGATGATTGAGGTCGAACCAGGCCGAAACCACCTGTGAGAGCAGGGAATCGCCGGCAAAGGCAGGTTCCGGCGCCGCCGATGAGGCCATGGCGAGCACAATCAGGCCGTTGCGCGCCAGTGAGGTGCACGACAGCAGGGTTCGACGCATCGCCGCGACTACGCCCGACATGATTTGCCCCAGAACGCACGACTCTGTGCCCGGCGTACTCCCCCGCCGCGCACGAATCGAGCAACAATATCCCCTTCGGGAGTCAGCGGGTAAGAGTCCAGACCGTGAACGTGAATCCCTCGGGGAAAAAATGCTCCGCGAAACGATATTCGGCTCGAATCATTTGAAAATGAATCCGCTTTTTTGCGGGCATCGGCGGCCGGTCGAGCCGAATCCGCCGCTCAGCGACGCGCGGCAAGCTGCAATTTCATCACCGCCATGTCCTGATAGCGGAACGCGCTGTAGCCGCGCGTCTGGATCAGCGTCTCGGCGCGATCGAGGATCTGTTCGCCGGGTGTCTGATCGCTGCTTCGGCCCGAATTCGTCATCGCTTCCCTGTCACGGCATCGGGCGCAGGTGACCTCGCTTTGCCCAATATGTCGCTCCGTTGTTTGATCCAAGACGGCGCCGGAATCCAGCCGGATTCCGGATCCATGTCCCGGCCCGGTAGCTCCCGTGCTCGTCACGGAGGTCGCCGGACAATATGAACATCTCCTCGCCGCCCGGACAGTCCATCTCGGCGGGCTGCGCGCCGGCCGCGAGCCGCTCGATCACGACGCATTCCCCGGTGTCGGAGGCCGCATGCAGCGGCAGTTGCTCAAGGCCGCCTGGATCGCGCGCGCTCCACGTCGTGTTCTTGGTGTCGATGACGACCCGCCGCGCTTCCGTCGGCGGCATCTGCCGTAGCTTGACCAGGATGGTGCATCCGGGCGTGGTTCGCGGTGTGTGACGGCTGCGCGGCGGGTTGCGGACATAGGTGCCTTCGCCGTAATCGCCATACTCGTCGGAAAACACACCATCGAGGACCAGAAATTCTTCGCCGAGGGCGTGCTCGTGGGCGGGAAAGCTGCTGGCGGGCGCGTAACGCACAAGCGAGGTGGCGCGCGCGACTTCGCCGCCGACGCGATCGAGCATGCGCCGTTCGACGCCGGCCTGCGGCGACGGAACCCAGGGCATCGTGTCGGTCGCGATCACGACGCGTTGCGCGAAGTCGGCGTTGATGCGTTCACTCGACATGTCGGGCTCTCCCTGGTTGTGACCCGCCCCGGCAAATCTCCCGGTGCAGCAGCGTGACCTGCGAGGGCGGGCCATGTTCATCAGATCCAGCGCAGGATGCTCAGGATGATCGCCATCTGTGCCAGCCAGCCGGCGGTAAAGGTCAGCGTGCGCACAGCCGGCAGCCCTGCCGAATAGACCACGAAGTGCAGCAGGCACGCGAAGAAGTATACCACGACCGCCGCCTTCGTTGCCGTGTTCGAGATGCCGAGCACATGCGCGGTGAGGACGATGGGCGCGAAGATCGCGAGGTTCTCAACGGCATTGGTGTGAGCCTACCGCGATCGCCGCACGGGGAGGCTGCCCGCGAAACGTCAGATCAAGCCGGATGGAAGGGCGTCAGCGCCCGGTCGAACCAAACCCGCCGCCGCCGCGGTCGGTTGCCGAAAGCGCCTTTACCGGAACGAGTTGCGCCTGCACGGCCGGCGCGATCACCATCTGGGCGATGCGTTCGCCGCGCCGGATCGGAAACGGCGCCTCGCCATGGTTGATCAACAGCACGTTGATCTCGCCGCGATAATCCGCGTCGACCGTGCCCGGCGAATTCAGCACGGTGACGCCATGCTTGGCGGCAAGGCCCGAGCGCGGCCGCACCTGCGCCTCATAGCCCCGCGGCAGTGCGATCGTGAGCCCGGTCGGCACCATCGCGTATTTCCCCGGCGGCAGGATCAGGGGCGTCTCCGCGGGCACGGCCGCCAGCAGGTCGAGGCCTGCGGCGTCCGCGCTCTGATAGGCCGGCAGCGCCATGCCCTTGCCGTGCGGCAATTGCCTGATGTCGACCTTGATCGTTGCATTCACGAAGCTTTCTCCACGGTCTTAGCAATCCGCGCCACCAATTCGGTCGCGACCTGTTCCTTGGTCATCACGGGCCAGGAATCAACGCTGATGTTGTCGGCATCCGCTCGCTCGCGCGTGAGCAGGTGGACGGTGTTGCGGTCGCCACCCATCACGCCGGTCGCGGGCGAGACATCATTGGCAACGATCCAGTCGCAGCCCTTGCGCGCGATTTTCGCCTTGGCGTTGTCGATCAGGTGCTCGGTCTCGGCCGCGAAGCCGATCACCAGCGGCGGACGCTTTTCCTGCAACTTCGAAATCGTCGCCAGGATGTCGGGATTTTCGACCAGCTGCAGTGGCGGCATGCCGGCGGAAGTCTTCTTCAGTTTCTGTTCGCCTTCATTGGCGACGCGCCAGTCGGCGACCGCGGCGGCGAAGATCGCGATATCCGCAGGGAGCGCGGCTTCGACCCGGTGCAGCATGTCGCGCGCCGACTCCACGCGCATGACCGTCACGCCGGGCGGATCGCGCAGCTCGACCGGGCCCGAGATCAGGATGACATCGGCGCCGGCGGCCTGCGCCGCCGCGGCAATCGCATAACCCTGCTTGCCCGAAGAGCGGTTGGCGATGTAGCGCACCGGGTCGATCGGCTCGTGCGTCGGGCCTGCGGTGATCAGCACCCGCTTGCCGGCCAGCGGGCGCGGGTGCGGCGGGCGCAGAATGTGTTCGGCGGCGGCTGCAATTTCCGTTGGCTCCGCCATCCGGCCGACGCCGGTTTCACCGGCTTCAGCCATCTCGCCGGCATTGGGGCCGACGGTGGCGACGCCGTCGCGCCGCAGCTGCATCACGTTGCGGCGGGTGGCGGGATTATTCCACATCAGCGGGTTCATCGCCGGCGCCAGCAGGATCGGCTTATCGGCCGCCAGCAGGACGGCGCTGGCGAGGTCGTCGGCGTGGCCCTGCGCCATCTTCGCCATCAGATCCGCGGTCGCCGGCGCCACCACGATCAGGTCGCAGTCCCGGGCGAGGCGGATATGGCCGGCATCGAACTCGCTCTCGGCATCGAACAAATCGGTATAGACCCGCTCATGCGACAGCGCGCTGGCCGCCAGTGGCGTGACGAATTGCTGCGCGGCCTTGGTCAGCACGCAGCGGACCTCGATATGCCGCTCCTTGAGCCGCCGGATCAGGTCCAGCGCCTTGTAGGCGGCGATGCCGCCGCCGATGATCAGCGTGACGCGGGCCTGGCCGATCTCGCCGACGCGCCGGATGGCGGGCGAAGCAGCCTCGGCGGGAGCCACCGAGGCGCCGACCTGCACCGGGCTACCCTCCAGATACTCGCGCAGGATGACCCGGACCTCTTCCTCGACCGAGCGGCCGTTCTTGGCGGAGCGAAGCCGCAGATAGGTCTTGATGCCTTCGTCGAGCTTGCGGATGGTCAGGCTCGCCATGGCGGCCTCCAGAAAGTAGGTGTGATTGCAATGCTAGCACAAGGTGCAGGCAATGCAATCAGAGTTGTCGGACGGCGATCAAAATTCCGATAAAGGTCGCCGCGATGATCCAGAGCGCGATGGTGCGCCAGCGGCTCTTGCGGCCCTCGGTCCGGCCCATGGCCGCGATCGTCTCCGGTGACAGTGTAACGCCTTCGCGGACCATCTTCTCCAGATGCTCCAGCACCACCACCGAGCGCGCGGCGATCGCCGGCGCGCCTGTCAGCACCCGGCCAAGGTCGCCGGCGCCGGCCATCGCGCCCTGGATGCGCCCGATCGGCCCGAGGTTGCGCTCGATCCATTCCCGCACCACGGGATCGGCGACCTTCCAGATGTCGAGTTTGGGGTCGAAACCGCGCGCCACCCCTTCGACCACCACCATGGTCTTCTGCAGCAGGATCAGTTCGGGGCGGGTCTGCATGTCGAACAGGCCGGTGACCTCGAGCAGAAGCGTCAACAGCTTCGCCATCGAGATTTCCTCGGCGGTGCGGTTGTGGATCGGCTCGCCGATGGCGCGGATCGCCTGCGCGAAATTCTCCACCGAGTGATGACCGGGCACGTAGCCCGCCTCGAAATGCACTTCCGCAACGCGGCGATAGTCGCGGGTGATGAAGCCCAGCAGGATTTCGGCGAGGAAACGCCGCTCCTTCAAGCCGAGCCGGCCCATGATGCCGAAATCGACCGCTACCAGCCGGCCGGTATCGTCGAGGAACAGATTGCCGGGATGCATGTCGGCATGGAAGAAGCCGTCGCGCAACGCATGGCGCAGAAAGCTCTGGATCACCTTGCGGCCGAGATCGGGCAGATCGATGTTCGACTGCGCGAGGCGGGCGTGATCGTTCAGCGCGATGCCGTCAATCCACTCCATCGTCAGCACGTTGTGGGTGGTGCGGTCCCAGTCGACGGTCGGCACGCGAAAATCCGGATCGTCGCGTGTGTTCTCCGCCATCTCGGACAATGCGGCCGCTTCCAGCCGCAGATCCATCTCCATCGCGACCGTGCGCGACATCGTGTTGATGACCTCGACCAGCCGCAGCCGGCGTGCTTCGGCCGAATGAGCCTCGGCGTTGTGCGCAACAAAGAAAAAATCGGAGAGGTCGCGGCGGAAACGCGCGGCGACGTTGGGCCGGAGCACTTTCACCGCGACCGATTTGCGGACCCCGTCGCGCTCGGTCTCGCCGCGATGCACCTGTGCGATCGAGGCGGCGGCGACCGCCGGCCCCAGGCGCGCAAACGCCTGCGCCACAGGCCGTTCCAGCGACTGGGCAATGACGGCTTCGGCCTCGCCTTGCGAGAACGGCGGCAGCCGGTCCTGCAGGCTTTCGAGGTCGCGCGCCATCATGACGCCGACCACGTCGGGCCGGGTCGCCAGAAACTGCCCGAGCTTGAGATAAGCGGGGCCCAGCCGCGTCAGCGCCCGCGACAGCCGCTGACCGGACTTGGTGCCGGGCCGCTCGATCAATCGCGCCAGACGCAGCGCCAACTGCCCGGGCGGCGGCACCAGGCTCGGATCGACAACGCCGAACACGCCCTCGCGCGCGAACACATAACCGGCGCGGACCAGCCGCGCGATGTGGGTCGACGCAGAGATCACAAACGCCAGCCCGAATGCAACGCCACGATACCGCCCGAGAGGCTTTCCCACTTCACCCGCGAAAAGCCGGCGGCGCGGATCATCTCGGCAAAGGCACTGGGCCGTGGAAATTTCCGGATCGATTCGACGAGATATTGATAGGATTCGGCGTCGCCGGTGACGGCGCGGCCGAGCGGCGGGATCACCTTGAACGAAAACATGTCGTAGATCCGGTCAAGCCCGGGGACATCGACGGTGGAGAATTCCAGGCACAGAAAGCGGCTGCCGGGCCGCAGCACGCGATAGGCCTCGCGCAGCGCCAGATTGATTTGCGGCACGTTGCGGATGCCGAACGCGATCGTATAGGCGTCGAAGGTGCGATCGGGAAACGCCAGCGCCTCGGCATTGCCCTCGACGAATGACACCTGCTGGTCGAGATGACGGGCCGCGGCGCGGGTGCGGCCGACCGCGAGCATATCGCTGTTGATGTCACAGACGGTGGCGCGAAAACCCGAACCGGCCGCCCTGGCGGCGCGGAACGCGATATCGCCGGTGCCGCCGGCAACGTCGAGCAGCGCAAACGGCGCATCGCTCTTCGGCGGATTTAGGGTGTTGATCATGATGTCCTTCCAGACCCGGTGCAGGCCCATCGACATCAAATCGTTCATCAAATCGTAGCGGGACGCCACGCTGTGAAACACATCGTTCACCAGCGTCTGTTTGTCCCCCAAGGGCACGTCCCTGAAGCCAAAATGCGTGGTTTGATCCGGCCGATCCATCAACTCATCTCCACTGGTCCCGCCGATTTGAAGTTCCTGCAGAATTTGCTGCAACTTCGATCAGGAACTTCAAATCGATCAGCGGCACCAGGATCCACATTTACCAGTGCCCCTGACTTTCCGAAGTTCGTAAAGGAGGTGCTGCGAGGGGTTTACGAACTTCGGAAAGGGGGCACTGGCGGACCATAGCGCGCCCGCCGCAATGGCGCTATCACGTCACCTTCATAAGGTGAATGCCTGCATGCCCGAATTACCCGAAGTCGAGACCGTCCGCCGCGGCCTGCAGCCCGCCATGGAGGGGGCCAAAATCGTCAAAGCGGAGGCCCGGCGCAAGGATCTGCGGTTTCCGTTCCAAAAAGACTTTGTCGCGCGGCTGGAGGGCCAGACCGTGACCGGCCTCGGCCGCCGCGCCAAATATCTGATGGCGGATCTGACCTCGGGCGACGTGCTGCTGATGCATCTGGGCATGTCCGGCTCGTTTCGCGTCCAAAACGATGATGGCAACACGACGCCGGGGCAATTCCACCATCCGCGCAGCGAAACCCGCACGCATGATCACGTCGTGTTTCACATGTCATCGGGTGCGGCGATCGTGTTCAACGACCCGCGCCGCTTCGGCTACATGAAGGTCATTGCCCGCAACGCGCTGGAGGACGAGCCGTTGTTGAACGGCCTTGGTCCCGAACCGCTCGGCAACGAATTCGATGCGGCGATGCTGGCGCGTTCCTGCGCCAACAAGAAGACCAGCCTCAAGGCCGCGCTGCTCGATCAGCGTGTGGTCGCAGGGCTCGGCAACATCTATGTCTGCGAGGCGCTCTATCGCGCGCATCTGTCGCCACGCCGGCTGGCGGCGAAGCTGGCTACCAAAAAGGCCGAGCCGACCGATCACGCCAGGCATCTGGTCAATTCGATTCATTCGGTGCTGAACCAGGCGATCAAGGCCGGCGGCTCGTCGATCAGCGATCATCGCCAGACCTCGGGCGAACTCGGCTATTTCCAGCATTCGTTTCAAGTCTATGACCGCGAAGGTGAAAAATGCCAGACCGCGGGTTGCAGCGGAATCGTGCGGCGCTTCACCCAGAACGGGCGCTCGACCTTCTGGTGTCCGAAGTGCCAGAAGTGATTGTTGTCAGGTAGTGCTACGGATGCGCCATCGCGACCCACCGGGTCGGCGCAAAGCGCCGCCCGATGACAGGCTCCGCAATCCAGCGCGGCAGGCGGCTGGATTGCTTCGTCGCGTCCGCCTTCGCCCGTTGAGCTACGGCGGACAGGTCGCTCCTCGCGGTGATGCTGCGGGAGCAGAATGTTCGGTCAGGCCCTCACGGTCGCAAAGCTCAGTACGGTGCAATGATGCCGGGCTATGAAATTATGGCTAATCCGGCAGAATACTGGCGTAGTTCAGCTGTATTACTTTCATAGACTGTGGAGCGAGAGACAAACATGACCAGTAACTGGCGGGATCGCGCGGGCACCGATTTCCACTGTCAGAAGCAGCCGGCGTCCTCGAGCCGCGGCATGGTGGTCAGCAATCATCCGCTGGCCTCGGCAGCAGGCGCCGAAATGCTCGCCGCCGGCGGCAACGCCATCGACGCGGCGATCGCGACGTTGTTTACACTGACCGTGGTCGAACCGATGATGGTCGGCATCATCGGCGGCGGCATGGCGCATATCCGGCTTGCCGACGGCAGCCATCGCTTCATCGATGGCCAGAGCACCGTTCCATCAGCGGTTCGGCCCGACACCTACACATCGAAGCCGGGCTCGGCGCACGACGTGTTCGATACGATCGGCGACGAAAATCTGAATGGCCCGAAAGCGGTCGCCGTGCCCGGCTCGCTGAAAGCCTGGTGCGAGACGCTGCACCGGTTCGGGACCATGAGTCTCGCCGACGTGATGCAGCCCGCGATCAAGCACGCCGCGCGCGGCTATGCCGCGACGCCTTATTTGCACGAATGCATCACCGACTGCGCCGACGAGATGCGCAAGGACAAGGCGATCTCGGCGATTTATCTGCCCGGCGGGATGCCGATCAAGCCCGGCGAGCGCGTGACGCAATCGGAATATGCGGAAACGCTGACCTATATCGCGCAACATGGCGAGGCGGCGCTGTATCAGGGGCCGCTCGGCGACATCCTGGTCGACTACATGAAGGCCAATGGCGGCTTCATCGCCCGCGAGGATCTCACCAGCTACAAGACCGTCGAGCGTCAGCCGGTGCGGGCCGATTATCGCGGCTGGGTCATCCTGGGGCCGCCACCGCCCGCCGCATCCGGCGTGCACATCGCGCAGATGCTGAATATTCTGGAAGGCTACAATATCGCCAAGCTCGGCTTCGGCACCGCGGAGACGATTCACTATCTCGCCGAGGTCCTGAAGATCGCCTTCGCCGACCGCGCCGCCGCCAGCGGCGATCCCGATTTCATCAACGTGCCGGTGGAGCGGCTGACCTCAAAAACCTATGCCGACGAGCGCCGTCGCGCGATCGATTCAACCCGGGCGCAGAAATGGGGCGCCGGCGTGCAACAGCTCGAAGGCGCACACACCACGCATATGACGGCAGCGGATGCGTTTGGCAACGTGGTCGCGACCACGCAGACCATCAACAATCTGTTCGGCGCCAAGATCATCATTCCCGGTCTCGGCACCGTGCCGAACAATTACATGAACTTGTATGATCCCCGTCCCGGCCACGCGCTGTCGCTCGCGCCGGGTAAGCGCGTCACCACCTCGATGTCGCCGATGATGGCGCTGCGCGACGGCAAGCTCGCTTACGCGCTCGGCCTGCCCGGCGGAAAACGGATTTTCCCGAGCGCGCTGCAGGCGCTGATCAATCTGATCGACCACGGCATGAGCCTGCAGGAAGCGGTCGAGGCACCGCGGGTCTGGACCGAGGGCAATGCGCTCGAGGTCGAACTGGCGGTGCCGGATAATGTCCGCGCCAAACTCACTTCGTTGGGCCACAACGTGCTGGCGGTGCCGACGGTCGCCGGCGGTATGAATGGAATCCAGTTTCACGACGATGGCCGGATGTCGGGCGCGGCCTGCTGGCGCGCGGACGGCACGCCGATCGGCATGGCCGGGGGGCTCGCGCGAGCGGGCGTGCGGTTCGGGCTGGCGTGAGGCTCTCTCCGTGCCCTGGACGCAGCGTAGCGCGCTAGCGGTGCGCTGCAGAGCCGGAGCCCATCCTGCTGGCGGAAACATTAGGTCCCGGCTCTGCGAAGCAGCGTCTCACGTTGCATCGCGTCCGGGACACGAACAAGCGCTACTTCCGCACGCAGATGACGCGGACCACCGATGCTTTTGCATCCGACGATCCGCCCGATGCATTGACGCCATTGGCTTTGAGGAAATCGCGCACGGCATCGGCCGGCACCAGCGTCGCCTCTGCGGGCGTGGCATTCGCGGGACCCGCGACCAGCACCGGCGTCAACAGCGCAAGCCCGGCGAACTTGCCGTCGGCATCGACCGCCGCCGCGCCGGAAAAGCCGAGCGCCGGCGGCGGCGACAGCGCCACGTCGTTGCCGCCGCCGATCTGGGCCACCGTCGCCTTGACACTGCTGACGGTCGCGCCGCCACCCTGGTTCTGCGGATCCGATATGCCGGTGAGGTCGAGCGCCGTCTTCGACGCGCCGCCCGTGAGGTTGAGCGGCTTCAGCCCGCGCGCACCGTAGATGCGCAGCAAAGCGAGATCGTGGTCCTTGTCCTCGGCGATCCGGTCGGCATTGCCGTAGCCGCCGACCGTGATCGCGAGACATTCGTCGGTGACCTGACGGTCGGTCACGATCGCGCCGTCGTCGCTGACCACGACGCCGGTGCCGTATTCCACCGTCTTGCGCGGCGGGGGCCCTGCGACCTGCGCGCCGGTCGGAAACGCGTTGAAGGCGCTCGACATCGCGATCACGACAGGCTCGACGGTATTTTCCGTGGCCTGATCGTAGAGGATGGTGAGGATGCGGACCTCGTCACCCCTGAAGGTCCCGCGCAGATAGAATTTCTTCAGACCCTGCAGGCCGGACAGCACGAAGAAGTCCGGCTTGACCACGGTGTAGTCGATATTGCGCCCCGGCTCCTTCTTTTCCCGCTCGGCCAGTTTTGCGGTGGTGGGGTTGGCTTCCTTGCGCCGCGCCAGTTGAATCTGGATCGTTCCGGTGGGCGACGTCCATTTGGCGCCGTTGGCGTCGCTGGTTTGCTGTGGCGTCAGTTTTGAGGGAATGCCGAGCCGCACGTCGGTGCCGGGATCGGTGACGATCTTCCAGCCGACACTGTCCTGCCGCCGTTTCGCGGTGTCGGCGAGGATGGCCCGCTCCTGCGGATTGAGCACGCCGGTCGGCTTGCCGCCGCGGGCTTTCTGGAATTCCTTGATGGCGGCGACCATGCGCTCGCTGACATCGCCGGTGATCGCGCCATTATACTGGCCGACCCAGGCGAGGTCCGACTGCAGCGCCAGGCGTTCCGCCTGCACCATCGCATTCGCCGTCTCCTCCGGCTTTTGCATCGCGGGGCGGATCGGCACCGTGGTCACCACCTTCGGCTTGGCGCCCGCCGTGGTCGGCGCCGTCAACTGCGCCTGCGCGGAGGCCCCCGGGACGACAAAAATGTTGGCCACGACCATCAATGTTGCTGAAAGCGCGGATCTCATGACAAATCCCGGAAGCCATTGACGTGCCGACAATCAAGCACATCTGCTTGGTCGGCAACAACCGCGCCCCGGTTCACGGAACGGGACGGTCCTCCCTCGTCCTGAGGAGCCGCCAAGCGGCGTCACGAAGGATGGGCCACGGCTTCATGGTTCTCCTGGCGATGCGAAAGCGTCGTCCGGAGACGCGCGAAAAACGCGCGCCTCACCATGAGGATCTGATATTTGCGATGCGGCGGAAGGAAGTAATGCGACGATGCTGAGTGCCGACGAACTCGAACGCTACGCCCGCCATATCGTGCTGCGCGAGGTCGGCGGCCCCGGCCAGACCGCGTTGAAGGAGGCGTCGGTGCTGGTGATCGGCGCCGGCGGATTGGGCGCCCCGGCGCTGATGTACCTCGCCGCCGCCGGCGTCGGTACGCTCGGCGTGGTCGATGACGACATCGTCTCGCTGTCCAATTTGCAGCGCCAGATCATCCACACCACCCCGGACATCGGACGGCGCAAGGTCGACAGCGCGGCCCTGCAGATCCATGCGCTCAATCCGCACGTGTATTTTGAGGCGCACGCGGTGCGGCTCGATGCGCGCAACGCGATGTCGCTGATCGGCGGTTACGATCTGGTGCTCGACGGCTCCGACAATTTCGAGACGCGCTATCTGGTCTCCGACGCCTGCTACCTCGCCGGCAAGCCGCTGATCACGGCGGCGCTGGGCCAGTTCGACGGCTCGCTGACCACGATCCGCGCCCATGAGCGAAATGCGGAAGGCGAGTTCAATCCGACCTATCGCTGCCTGTTCCCCGAACCGCCGCCGCCGGGCACGGTACCGGCCTGCGCCGAGGCCGGCGTGATGGGTGCGCTGGCCGGCATGTTGGGATCGATGATGGCGCTGGAGGCGATTCGCGAAATCGTCGGTTTCGGCGAAAGCCTGGTCGGGCGATTGCTGATGGTCGACGCCCGCGCGATGCGGTTCGAGACCCTGCGCTATGCGCGCGATCCGCAAAATCCGCTCAACGGCGATGCGCCGACGATTAGCGATTTGAGTGGATATCGGTAGCCGTGAGGCGTGCCCCGGATGCTGCGCAGCCAGCGCGTTCACGCGCGTCTTCGACGCGCTATGTCTTGCGACGTGATGCGCTGCTGATCCGGGGCCCATCCGGATCAACTCGCGCGTCGGTCCCGGCTCTGCGGCACAGCGTGAAGAACGCTGCACCGCGTCCGGGACACGTAAACACCGATCGAAGGCTCACAGCATGCTGGGCAGCACGCGATCCGGCGGCTTGTGATTGTCGAGGAAGGTGCGGATATTGATGATCACCTTCTCGCCCATCTCGACGCGGCCTTCGATGGTGGCCGAGCCCATATGCGGCAGCAGCACCACCTTGCCGGCACGCGCCAGCCGCACCAGTTTCGGACTGACCGCGGGCTCGTTCTCGTACACGTCGAGGGCGGCGCCGCCGATCTCGCCGGCTTCGATCAGCTTGATCAATGTGTCTTCGTCGATCACTTCGCCGCGCGCGGTGTTGACGATATAGGCCTCTTTCCGGATCAGTTTCAGCCGCCGTGCCGACAATAGATGGAACGTCGCCGGCGTGTGCGGGCAGTTCACCGAAATGATGTCCATCCGCGCCAGCATCTGGTCGAGGCTTTCCCAATAGGTCGCGCCGAGTTCTTCGGCGATGCGCGGCGCTACGGGACGGCGATTGTGATAGTGGATCTGCAGGCCGAACGCATGCGCCCGGCGCGCCACCGCCTGGCCGATGCGGCCCATGCCGACGATGCCGAGGCGTTTGCCGCCGATGCGATGGCCGAGCATCCAGGTCGGCGACCAGCCGGGCCAGTTCTTGCCCTCGGTCAGGATCGTAGCGCCTTCGATCAATCGCCGCGGCACCGCAAGAATCAGCGCCATGGTCATGTCGGCGGTGTCTTCGGTCAACACCTTCGGCGTGTTGGTCACGGTGATGCCGCGCGCATGGGCTGCGGTAACGTCGATATTGTCGACGCCGTTGCCGAAATTGGCGATCATCTTGATCTTGCAGTCGGGCGCTTTCAGAATCTCTTCGGTGATCTCGTCGGTGACGGTCGGCACCAATACATCGGCGCTGCAAACCGCCTGCGCGATCTGCTCCGGCGTCATCGGCGTATCGTCGAGATTGAGCGTGGCGTCGAACAGCTCACGCATCCGGGTCTCGATCGAGTCCGGCAGCTTGCGGGTGACGACGACGAGAGGCTTTTTCTTAACCGACATGTTCTGCTCTCATGAAGCTCCGGCGTGCCAGGCTTTAGCTCGTCAAAAGGCCGCGCCGTTCAGACCTCATTAACCCGGTTGTTCGACACTGCGATCGTCGCGCGTCCAGGTCTCTACGTGGGTGGCTTCCTCGGTCGTTTTCTCGGTCGTCGTCTTGGCGTTTTCTTGGGTTCCAGGAAAAACTTCGAGACAGGGTTCGAGAGAAAGTCTGGGGAAAAATTCGGCCATTCTGGTTCTCAACCGTTCCGCTCTCTCTAGCAGAAGGCCGGGCCAAGACAAGAACCCCCGGGAATGGGATGCCGGGGTGCGACCGGGACAGACGCAGGGGTCTGGGTTTTTAGGCGTTAGCAGGCGGGTTCAACCCGAAGAATACGGGTTGAGGGTTTCTCGGCAGGAGACGGATTGATGGCGTTGGGGCGTTTCTGTTTGGTCGCGGTGCTGGCGGGGTGCTGGCTTGGCGCGTCCGTCAGCACGGGATTTTCGGCCAAGGATTCGGCCGTCACCACCAGCGGCCTGCCGGTGCCGCGTTACGTCAGCCTCAAATCCGATCATGTGAATGTCAGGGCCGGCCCGACCAAGGACAACGACGTCGCCTGGGTCTACACCCGGTCGGGCCTTCCGGTCGAAATCACCGCCGAGTTCGAAAACTGGCGCCGCGTGCGCGATTCCGAAGGCGCCGAAGGCTGGGTCTATCATTCGCTGCTGTCGGGCCGCCGCACTGCGGTCGTCACCATGAAGACCAAAGACGAACTCGCGCCGCTCTACGATCGTGCCGATCCGGGCAGCGCGGTTGCCGCGCGCCTGCAGGCCGGCGTCGTGGCCCAGGTCAAGAAATGCGCGGCCGGCTGGTGCCGCGTCACCGGCGATGGCTTTGACGGCTGGATCGAGCAGCAGCGGCTGTGGGGCGTTTACGCCGATGAGAAGGTGGATTGAGTATGCTGTCGCCCCGGCCATATGCGCAATTGCGCATCGGGCGCCAGGACCCATACCGCGTGATTCATCGATGAGGCGCGACAGCAGACGCCTTCGCTAAACGACAAACATCTTTGGTTATCGGCCCCTGCTTTCGCAGGCGCGACGAGGCTCAGCGCTTCTTGCGCAGCCGCACGACCATGTCGACGCGGGCGATCTCGTAGCCTTCGGGCACTTCCGGCATCTTCGACAGCACGAGGTGCGGATCCGGAATGTCGACCAGCTCGTGATTGTTCTCGAGATAGAAGTGGTGATGCGCGGTGACGTTGGTGTCGAAATAGGTCTTGGTGCCGTCAACGCTGACCTGACGCAGCAGGCCGGCATCGGTGAGCTGGTTGAGGGTGTTGTAGACGGTGGCGAGTGACACCGGAACCTTGGCCAGGGTTGCTTCCTCGTAGAGCATTTCCGCGGTCAGGTGCCGCGCACCCTTGCCGAATAGCAGCCAGCCCAGCGCCATGCGCTGACGGGTCGGCCGCAGGCCGGCAGCCTGCAGCATTTCATTGACGTCGTGCCAGGGACACCCGGTCAGCGCCGGCTGATGTGCGGCACTGCGGGAGGCCGGATCGACGGCGTCATCGCTCAAAACCGTGATTTGGTTGGTCATATCTACTTTGGTACCGCACGCGCTAATTTGGGCAATATTCTTGTCGAATATAGAAAGGAAACCAGTTAGATGCAAGTTTTTCGCAACTAGAACCGGCCCAAGGGTTAAGGAGGAACCCGGTGGGACGCGGCGATTTACCCCGTTCCGGTGCTTTGCTGGCTGCGGAGGCCTATGTTACAGAGCGCGCGGACCACATATGCGATTTCGGCAGAGGCGATAGCCGATAGCATCCTAAGTAGCGCCAATTTGCGGGAAGCGGTCTTCCCGTGGGAAACAGGTCCGGTTCGCTCGAAAGCGCTCCATCGGGACATCTAGAGAGGCTGAAGACGATGCTGGATCGGCGCGGCGGTTATGAATATGAGGATTTGCTGGCGTGCGGTCGCGGCGAGCTGTTTGGGCCCGGCAACGCCCAGTTGCCGCTGCCGCCGATGCTGATGTTCGATCGCATCAGCGAAATTTCCGAAACCGGCGGGGAATACGGCAAGGGCATCGTTCGGGCCGAACTCGACGTGAACCCGGATCTCTGGTTCTTCGGCTGCCATTTCAAGAACGATCCGGTCATGCCGGGGTGTCTCGGCCTCGACGCGCTCTGGCAGATGGTCGGCTTTTATCTCGGCTGGACCGGCGGCGAGGGACGCGGCCGTGCGCTAGGCCTCGGTGAGTTGAAGCTCGCCGGTCAAGTGCTGCCGAGCGTCCGCAAGATTGTGTACAACATCGATATCAAGCGCGTGATGCGCCTAAAGCTCTGGTTAGGCATTGCCGACGGCTGGCTTTCGGCCGATGGCGAGATTATCTATCGCGCGAAGGATCTGAGGGTCGGGCTGTTCAAGCAGGGCACCGACCCGGCTTGAGCAAGACCATCACGCTAGAACACACACACGCTAAAACATAACGGCAGGGCGAGGCGATCATGAGGCGGGTTGTCATCACGGGGATGGGTATTGTCTCGTCCATCGGAAATAACACCCAGGAAGTGCTGGCGAGCCTTCACGAGGCGAAGTCAGGGATTACCCGCGCGGAAAAATACGCCGAACTCGGCTTCCGTTCGCAGGTGCAGGGCGCGCCGACGCTCAATCCGGCTGACGTGATCGACCGGCGCGCGATGCGGTTCCTCGGTGAGGGCGCCGCGTGGAATCACATCGCGATGGAGCAGGCGATCCAGGATTCCGGTCTGGAGCCTGCGGAAGTTTCAAACGTCCGCACCGGCATCATCATGGGCTCGGGCGGACCGTCCGCGCGCACCATCGTCGAAGCCGCCGACGTCACGCGCTCAAAGGGACCAAAGCGGGTCGGACCGTTCGCGGTGCCGAAGGCGATGTCGTCGACGGCATCGGCCACGCTCGCCACCTGGTTCAAGATCAAGGGCGTGAACTATTCGATCTCGTCGGCCTGCGCGACCTCGAACCATTGCATCGGCAATGCCTATGAGACGATCCAGATCGGCAAGCAGGACGTCGTCTTCGCCGGCGGCTGCGAGGAGCTCGACTGGTCGCTGTCGGTGCTGTTCGACGCCATGGGCGCGATGTCCTCGAAATACAACGCGACGCCGGCAACCGCCTCGCGCCCCTACGACGTCAGCCGCGACGGCTTCGTGATCGCCGGCGGCGCGGGCGTGGTCGTGCTGGAAGAGCTCGAACATGCCAAGGCGCGCGGCGCGCGCATTTACGGCGAAGTGGTCGGCTATGGCGCGACCTCCGACGGTTATGACATGGTCGCGCCTTCGGGCGAGGGCGCCGAGCGCTGCATGCGCATGGCGATGGAGCATGTGAAGACGCCGATCGACTACATCAACCCGCACGCGACCTCGACGCCCGCCGGCGATCCGCCGGAAATCGAGGCGATCCGAAAAGTGTTCGGCACCGGCGACAAATGTCCGCCGATCTCGGCGACCAAGGCGCTGACCGGCCATTCGCTCGGCGCCACCGGCGTGCAGGAAGCGATCTATTCGCTGTTGATGATGAACAACGGCTTCGTCTGCGAGAGTGCCAATATCAGCGAACTCGATCCGGTGTTTGCCGACATGCCGATCGTGCGCAAGCGCATCGACAATGCCAAGCTCGGCACCGTGCTGTCGAACTCCTTCGGCTTCGGCGGCACCAACGCCACGCTGGTGTTCAAGCGGATGGATGCGTGACGTCGTTTCTTCTCGCTCGCGACAAGACGTAGGCAGGCTGCGGGTGGGCTCTTTGCAGCGATCTGAACCGGGGTGGGCATGATTATCGAACCGCGCGTGCGAGGCTTCATCTGCACGACGGCACATCCTGTCGGCTGCGCCAAAAATGTTCGCGAACAAATCGCTTATGTTCTTCGCCAGGGGTCGATTCCGGAATGTCCCAAGCGTGTCGCCGTGCTGGGGTGTTCGACCGGTTATGGCCTCGCGAGCCGCATTGTTGCGACCGTCGCCGGAGGCGCAGAAACGATCGGCGTGTCATTGGAGCGCGAGCCTTCGGCAACCAGGACGGGCAGCGCCGGCTGGTACAACAACCGCGCATTTGAACTCGAGGCCGAGAAGATCGGACGGTCTCCCCTCACGCTCGAGGGCGACGCCTTCTCCAACGACTTGAAAAAGACGTTCATCGACCGTGTGCGCGAAAAGTTCGGACAGCTGGACATGCTGATCTACAGCATGGCCGCTCCGGTCCGGACAGACCCGGACACCGGCAAGACCTATCGCTCGGCGATCAAACCACTGGGCGCTCCCGTCGACATCAAGACTCTCAACACTGAAACCGGCGAGGTCTTTGAGACGACCATTGCGCCGGCGAGTGAGGATGAGGCGACCGCCACGGTGGCGGTCATGGGCGGCGATGACTGGAAGCGCTGGATCGACCAACTCGCGGACGCTGGTGTCCTGGCGCCGGGCTTCCGGACGCTCAACTACACCTATATCGGCAGCGAATTGACCTGGCCTATCTACTGGAAAGGCACCCTGGGGCGCGCCAAAGTCGATCTCGACCGCAAGGCAGAAGAAATCCGCGGCCGGCTCGGCCAGGACGCTGCCCGCGTGGTGGCGCTGAAGGCCGTGGTCACCCAGGCGAGTTCAGCCATTCCGGTGGTTCCGCTTTATGGGACGGTGCTGTTCAAGGTCATGAAGCAGCTCCAGCTCCACGAAGGATGCATCGAACAGATCGATCGCCTTTTCCGCACGCGCCTTGGCGCGGGCGTCGAAGTCGATGAGGCCCAGCGCATTCGAGTCGACGACTGGGAGCTTTCGCCCGAAGTCCAGGCGGAGGTGTCGCGACGATGGCCTGTCCTTTCCACGGAAACGCTCGGCGAATTGGCGGACCTTCCAGAATACAGGAGCCAGTTCCTTCGCCTGTTCGGATTTGGCATCGACGGCGTCGACTACTCACAGGACGTGGATCCCCGCGTCGTGCCAGATTAAGCCGATCGGGAAACGAGCCTTTCAGGCCTGCCGGGTGGAGGTTGGGCCTACCCCGCCGCGATCTTTTCCGCGCGCTGGAACGCCGGCCGCGCCATGCAGCGCGCGATATAGGCGTCGAACGACGGCCGCGCCGGGATCATCTTGAACAGCCGGACCGCGAAATTCAGCCCCGAGCCGATCACGATATCGGCGGCCGAGAAGTTTTCGCCGAGGATCCATGGCCCCTTCTGCAGCGCGTTGTCGAGCACGTCGATCACCCGCTGCGCGTCACCCCAGCCGGCCGCGACCGGGTTCATCTCGATCTTGGTCGCAAGCTGTACCATCGCGGGCTCGATGCAGCCTGGGCCGAAGAACAGCCAGTACAGGTATTTTGCGCGCAGGGGATCGCCGAGTGGCGGCGCCAGTTTCGCTTCGGGATAGCGCTCGGCAAGATAGGCGCAGATCGCGGCCGATTCCGCCAGCGTGGCGTCGCCGTCTTTCAGCGCCGGCACCTTCCCCATCGGATTGATTGCGAGATATTCGATTCTTTTCTGCGCGCCGGTGGAGATGTCGGTCAGCACGCGCTCATAGGGCTGTCCGGTCTCTTCCATCAGCCACAGCGAAGAGAACGAGCGGGAGCGGGGCGACCAGTAGAGTTGCATCATGGTGCGATTCCTTCTTTCTTCCATCGATAATATTTCATGACAAATCCCGTCATCGGCTCGACCTGTTCCTTCTCGAACACAAAGCCTTCGCGCTCGTACCAGCGCCAGGCCTTTTCGTTTCCGCGCACACAGCGCAGCCAGATTTCATCCGGCAGTTGTTTTCGCGTAAAAGCCAGCAATTGCCGCCCGAGACTTTGGCCCTGATATTCCGGCGCCGCGAAGAGCTGGTCGAGATAGCGATCGCCGAGATGCAAGGCCAGCATCGCAGCCAGCGTGCCATTGTCGTCGGCGACGTAGAGGCTCCAGCCCTTTTCGATCTCCTGCGGCACGCGCGCCCGCAATTTTGCCAGCAGGAAATTGCTGGCGTCTTCGAGCCCGGTCGAAACCCAGCTGTTCATCCAGACGCGCGCGACCTCGTCATCTTCGTCGGCGCGGGCGGGGCGGATGGTTGGCGTCGGCATGGCGGGATCACCCGTTTTGGAGAGCGATGACATCTACAGGATCGGGGAGGAAAAAGAAAAAGCCTCCGTGGTTTCTGACGGATTTTGTCGCGCTGGGCCGAGGTGGTGAAGTGGCGCGTGCAAGATCCTCGTGCCCCGGACGCGGCGCAGCGCGGAGCGGTGCGCCGCTGCGCCGGGGCCCATCTCACCAGTCGTCGTGTGGGTCCCGGCTCTGCGGTGCATCGTGAAGAACGCTGCACCGCGTCCGGGACACGAGACAAACAAAAAGGGCGGCCTTTCGGCCGCCCTTCGTTATTCCGGCTCTGCCGAAATCTACTCGCCGGCGGCTTCGCGCGGCGCCGAGGCTTCGGCGGCCTTCTGCTTGGCCTCGAGGTCTTCGCCGGTGGCCTGATCGACCACCTTCATCGACAGACGCGTCTTGCCGCGATCGTCGAAGCCGAGCAGCTTGACCTTGACCTTGTCGCCTTCCTTGACGACGTCGGAGGTCTTCTGCACGCGGCTGGACGCGAGCTGGCTGATGTGGACCAGGCCGTCCTTGGCGCCGAAGAAGTTCACGAAAGCGCCGAACTCCATCACCTTGACCACGGTGCCCTCGTAGATCTGGCCGATCTCCGGGTCGGAGGCGATCGACTTGATCCACTTGATCGCGGCCTTCATCGCCTCGCCGTCGTTGGAGGCGACCTTGACGGTGCCGTCGTCCTCGATGTTGACCTTGGCTCCGGTCTTCTCGACGATCTCGCGGATCACCTTGCCGCCGGTGCCGATCACTTCACGGATCTTGTCGGTGGCGATCTTGAAGGTCTCGATGCGCGGCGCGTATTCGCCGAGCTCGGCGCGGGCATTGGTCAGCGCCTTCGACATTTCGCCGAGGATGTGGATACGCCCATCCTTGGCCTGGCCGAGCGCGACCTTCATGATCTCCTCGGTGATGCCCTCGATCTTGATGTCCATCTGCAGCGAGGTGATGCCCTGGTCGGTGCCGGCGACCTTGAAGTCCATGTCGCCGAGATGATCCTCGTCGCCGAGGATGTCGGACAGAACCGCAAAGCGCGAACCTTCCAGGATCAGGCCCATCGCGATACCCGCGGTCGGCCGCTTCAGGGGAACGCCGGCATCCATCAGCGCCAGCGAAGCGCCGCAGACCGAAGCCATCGACGACGATCCGTTCGACTCGGTGATCTCCGAGACCACGCGCACCGTGTAGGGGAATTCGTGGTGCGGCGGCAGGACCGGGTGGATCGCGCGCCAGGCGAGCTTGCCGTGGCCGATTTCACGCCGCTTGGTGCCGCCGAGACGTCCGGTTTCACCGACCGAGTAGGGAGGGAAGTTGTAGTGCAGCAGGAACGTCTCTTTGTAGGTTCCCGACAGCGCGTCGATATACTGCTCGTCCTCACCGGTGCCGAGCGTGGTCACGACCATCGCCTGGGTTTCACCGCGGGTGAACAGCGCCGAACCATGCGCGCGGGGCAGCACGCCGACTTCGGCGACGATGTTGCGCACCGTCTTGGAGTCGCGGCCGTCGATGCGCTTGCCGGTATCGAGGATGTTCCAGCGGACGATCTTGGCTTCCAGTTCCTTGAACACGCCGGCGATGCGCAGCTTGTCGTATTTCGGCTCCTGCCCTTCCGGGAAGTAGTGCGCCATCACCTTTTCCTTGGCCTTGCCGACCGCGGCATAGCGGTCCTGCTTGACCGGGATCGCGTAGGCGGCGCGCAGATCCTGCTCGATCAGGCCGAGGATTTCCTTTTCCAGCGCGCTTTCGTCGACGATCTTGACTTCGCGCGGCTCCTTGGCGGCCTTCTCGGCCAGTTCGATGATCGCCTTGATCACCGGCTGGAAGTGGCGGTGGCCGAACATCACGGCGCCGAGCATGATGTCTTCGTTGAGCTCCTTGGCTTCCGATTCCACCATCAGCACGGCGTCGGCGGTGCCGGCGACGACCAGATCAAGCTGGGTCTCGAGCATTTCGTCGAGCGTCGGGTTGAGCACGTATTCGTCGTTGGCGAAGCCGACGCGGGCAGCGCCGATCGGGCCCTTGAAGGGGGCGCCGGAAATCGTCAGCGCCGCGGAGGCGGCGACCAATGCGACGATATCGGGATCGTTCTCCATGTCGTGCGACAGCACGGTGACGATCACCTGGGTTTCGTTGCGCCAGCCGTCGACGAACAGCGGACGGATCGGGCGGTCGATCAGGCGGGAGACCAGCGTCTCCTTTTCGGTCGGACGCCCTTCGCGCTTGAAATAGCCGCCGGGAATGCGGCCCGCAGCGTAGGTCTTTTCCTGGTAGTCGACGGTCAGCGGCAGGAAGTCGACGCCCTCGCGCGGATTTTTCGCGGCGACGACGGTGGCGAGCACGATGGTCTCGCCATAGGTCGCCAGAACCGCGCCGTCGGCCTGACGGGCGATCTTTCCGGTTTCAAGCTTGAGGGGACGTCCACCCCAGTCGATCTCGACTGAATGAGAGTTAAACATTGTGGTCTTCTTTCATGGGTTCGCGAAAGAACGAGCGCCTGAAACACAAAGACCATGCGCAAGATTGCGGGACGCTGATCGCAATACGAGATCAGCATTCGGCGATCCTGCCATGGTCTTTATATTTCGGATGGCAGCCATCCTCTCGGTCGTACGGGCACCTTGCCCGTTATGCCCAGCGGCCGGATTGCTGCTGGACGTCTATGTTTGAGCGCGATCTTTTCGGAAAACCGGTATCCGCTTTTCCGAAAATCGTGCTCTTGCACATGATCGTCTTTCGAAAATCGAAAGTCCGGCTTTGCGGAAAATCATGCGAAAACGCGCGCCAGAAGCGCGCGTGAACCAGGGTATCAGCGACGAATGTTGTGCTTTTCGAGCAAGGCCTTGTAACGTGCCTCGTCCTTCCGCTTGATGTAATCGAGCAGGGAACGGCGTGTTGCGACCATTTTCAAAAGACCACGGCGTGAATGATTGTCTTTCACGTGGGACTTGAAATGTCCGGTGAGGTTGTTGATGCGTTCCGACAGGATCGCGACCTGAACCTCGGGCGAGCCGGTGTCGCCGGCCTTGTTGGCATTCGTCTTGATGACTTCCGCTTTGCGTTCTGCGGTAATCGACATCGTCAAACACTTCCATTGTTGCGAGCCGAACTGGCAGTCAGTCCGGTCAGGTTGAACACGCGCTTGGGGATGAGTTCGCCATTGCCAATTTCGGCGAGGGCCAGAAGCCGGCCTGCCACCGTGACATAGACTGTGCCGCTACTATTGGGCGCATCCCGTCCGCGCAACAAAACGGCCTGGCCCCGGTGGAGCCTTGCCGCATCAGCCCGTGTGACGGCCAGTGCCGGGATGTCGTCCAGCGCGGTCTCAACGGGCAATAGCGCGTCGGCGAGGCTGCCCTCGCCAGACGCGGCTCTATTGCACAAAGCCTCCAACTGTTCCAGCGGAATCATGTCTCGTTCGGTAAACGGACCGACTAGGGTCCGCCGCAACGCGCAGATATGGCCGAAACAGCCCAGAATCCGGCCGATATCGCGGGCCAGCGCCCGTACGTAGGTACCTTTTCCGCACTCAGCCTCGAACACGGACTGGCCGTTATCGCCATGTTCGACAAGGGTTAATTGGTGAATCTCGACCGGCCGCGGCTTCAACTCCACGGTCTCGCCGTCCCGCGCCAGATCGTAGGCGCGCTCGCCCTGGACCTTGATCGCCGAATATTGCGGCGGGATCTGCTCGATCAGGCCGGTGAATCGCGGCAGCAGGTCCCGGATCGCCTCCGCGGAGGGCCTGACTTCGCTGGTCTGGGTCACCCGTCCTTCGGTGTCGTCGGTATCGCGTTCCTCGCCCCAGGCCACCGTGAAGCGATAGCGCTTGCGGCCGTCCATCACGAAGGGAACCGTCTTGGTGGCCTCGCCGAGCGCGATCGGCAGGCCGCCGGAGGCGAGCGGATCGAGGGTGCCGGCGTGCCCGGCGCGTTTGGCGGAAAACAGCCGCTTCAAGACCGCGACCGCATGCGTCGAGGTCATGCCGATCGGCTTGTCGAGCACGACCCAGCCATGGACGTCGCGCTTGTCGCGGCGCGGCTGATTGTTCTGCCGCGGCTGCTTCTGGCGCGGGTCGTTGTTGCCGCGCCGCTGCTGCTCATCGCTGCGTGGTTCCTGAAAAATATTTTTCTGGACGTCGCTCGATTCAGCATTCGGCTGCTCGATCACGCTGTTTGCGGTGGTCACGATCATCACTTGTCGTCCGAATCGGGTGCGAGGTCCTTTTGCACCGCAGGTGTTCGCAGTAATTTCTCTATTCGTTCCGCTTCGTCGAATCGCTCATCGACGCGGAAGCGGATATCAGGGGAAAATTTCAGGTTAACGCGGTGCGCGATCTCGCCGCGCAAATACTTCTTGTTGCGCTCGAGGGCGGCGATCACGACATCGGTGTCGCGTCCGCCGAGCGGCATCACGTAAACCGTTGCGAGCTTCAGGTCCGGCGACATTCGCACCTCGGGAACGGTGATGATGTGGCCTTCAAGATCGGGATCGTGGACGCTACCCTGCGACAGAATATCGGCGACGGCGTGGCGTACAGTCTCGCCGACGCGCAACTGACGTTGCGAGCCGCCGGGGGCGGAACTTTTCTGGTGATGGCGGGGCATTCTCAAAATCCCAATGTATACATCACCCGCAAAAGCGGGTGATCCAGTATCCCTGACCAAAATCAGTTCGCTGACTAGTAGATGCTCCGCCTTCGCGGGGCACGCCGGTTCAGATTGAAAATCCCAGGCGCTCTGTAAGACTTGGACTTACAGAGAGCGCTGGATGGTTTCGACGCGATAACACTCGATAACATCGCCGACGCGCATGTCGCCGTAATTCTCGAACGCCATGCCGCATTCCTGGCCGGACTGCACTTCCTTCACTTCGTCCTTGAAGCGCTTCAGCGTCGAGAGCTTGCCCTCATGCACGACGACGTTGTCTCTGATCAGGCGCACATTGGCGCCGCGTTCCACGGTGCCGTCGGTGACGCGGCAGCCGGCGACCTTGCCGACCTTGGAAATGTTGAACACTTCCAGGATCTGCGCATTGCCCAGCATGGTTTCGCGCAGCGTCGGCGCGAGCAGGCCGGACATCGCCTTTTTGATGTCGTCGACGAGATCGTAGATGATGTTGTAGTAGCGGATCTCGATGCCGTTACGCTTGGCCGCGGCCGCCGCTTCCTTGTTGGCGCGGACCGAGAAGCCGATGATGGCGGCGTTGAAACCTTCCGCCAGCGTGACGTCGGATTCCGAGATGCCGCCGACGCCGGCATGCAGGATGCGGGCGGCGACTTCGTCGGTGCCGAGCTTTTCCAGCGAGCCGAGAATGGCTTCCAGCGAGCCCTGCACGTCGGCCTTGACGATCAGCGGGAAATCCTTGCGGCCCGAGGTTTTGAGCTGCGACATCATCTGTTCGAGCGAGCCGCGCATGCCGGAAATCGAGGCAGCCGCGTTTTCGCGCTTCTGGTGGGCGCGATAGCTCGTGACCTGGCGGGCGCGGGCTTCGTTCTCGACCACGGCCAGACGGTCGCCGGCTTCCGGCGGGCCGTTGAAGCCGAGCACTTCGACCGGCACCGAAGGTCCGGCCTCGTCGATGGTGTCGCCCTGATCGTTGATAAGGGCGCGGACGCGGCCCATTTCGGCGCCGGCCACGATGATATCGCCGACGCGCAGCGTGCCACGCTGCACCAGCACGGTCGCGACCGGGCCACGGCCGCGATCGAGCTTGGCCTCGATCACGGTGCCTTCGGCGGGACGCGACGCATTGGTCTTGAGGTCGAGCAATTCGGCCTGCAGCGCGATCATTTCCAGGAGCTTGTCGAGATTGGTCTTGTTCTTGGCGGAAACCTCGACGTCGACGACGTCGCCGCCGAACGATTCGACCTGAACCTCGTGCTGCAGCAATTCGGTGCGCACGCGCTCCGCCTTGGCGTCGGGCTTGTCGATCTTGTTGATCGCGATGATCATCGGAACCTTCGCCGCCTTGGCGTGGTTGATCGCCTCGATGGTCTGCGGCATGACGCCGTCATCGGCGGCGACCACCAGGATCACGATGTCGGTGACCTTGGCGCCGCGGGCGCGCATCGCGGTGAACGCGGCGTGGCCGGGGGTGTCGATGAAGGTGATCTTCTTGCCGCTTTCCGGCGAGGTCACCTGATAGGCGCCGATATGCTGGGTGATGCCGCCGGCTTCGCCGGAGACCACATTGGCGTGACGGAGCGCGTCGAGCAGCGAGGTCTTGCCGTGGTCGACATGGCCCATCACGGTCACGACCGGCGAGCGAGGTTCGGTATCGCCGGAGTCGTCGACCGCATCGAACAGGCCTTCCTCGACGTCGGACGCGGCCACGCGCTTGACGGTGTGGCCCATTTCCTCGGCGATCAGCTGTGCGGTGTCGGCGTCGATCACGTCGGTGATCTTGTGCATCGCGCCCTGCTTCATCAGGAGGCGGATGACGTCGACCGCGCGTTCCGACATGCGGTTGGCGAGTTCCTGGATGTTGATGGCTTCCGGGATCACCACTTCGCGGATCAGCTTTTCCTTCGGCTCGTTCGCGGCGTGCCCCTTCAGGCGCTGGGTGCGGCGGCGGAACGAGGCGATCGAACGCTCGCGGACGTCATCGGCATTGAGCGCGGTGACCAGCGTCAGGCGGCCGCGTTCCTTTTGCGGTCCAGGCTTCTGGGTTGTCTTCGGCGGCACCGCGGGGCGCATCGCGCCGCCGGGGCCACGGCGAATCTGGCGCGGGCCTTCATCCTCGTCGGAGGCGTCGGCGGCGACGCCGGGGGCGCGCGCGGGCGGCGTCGCAGCCGTCGTGGCCGGACGGGCTGCCGGGCGTCCCGCGGCGGTGGTCGTGGTCGTGGTTGTGGTTGTGGCCGCCGGCTTGGCCTCGGCCTCGCCAAAGCGCTTCTTGGCCTCGAGTTCGGCCTTGCGCTTGGCCTCCTCTTCCTGCCGGTGACGTTCTTCCTCGGCCTTGCGGCGCGCTTCGGCGGCCTCACGTTCGGCCTGCTCGATGCCTTCCCTGCTCGAGCGGCGCTTGGCTTCTTCCTCCGCCAGCCGCCGTTCCTCGATGTCGCGGATCCTGGCGTCGGCCAGTGCACTGGCGCGCGCGGAACGCTCATCCTCGGTCAGGGTGCGCAGCACCACGCCCGAACCGCCGCGCGGCGCAGCCGGAGCTGACGCGCGGGCGAGCGGGGCTTTCGGCGGCGCCGCCTTGGCGACCACCGGCTCGGGCGCATGCGTTTCCGTTGCGGGCCCGTCGCCGCCGACCCGGCGCTTGCCGCGCTTTTCGACCACGACCTGCTTGGTCCGGCCATGGCTGAAGCTCTGGCGTACGGTGCCCGTCTCGACGCGCGGCTTGAGCGTCAAGGTCTTGGTCGGGACACTCAAAGTCTTGTCGCCAGGCGTTTTGGTATCAACCATTCAGCAGTCCTAATCTCGTTTGCTTGTGCGTATCCGCACAGTCGTTGAAGCAAGTCTTGTTAGTCAGAATTTCTGGCCGCTACCTTCGGTCTTGTCGTCATCGGCCAGCCGGTATCGGACCAGGATCTGGCAGCGCGACAGGAACGTCTTGCTCGCCGGGCCCGCGAGCAGGGCAGCATGTATCACATTTGACCGGCCCAGTGCCAAATCCAATTCTGCCGAGGTCAAAACATTGACGATCGGGAAATCCGGCGATTCAGCAATATTTCCGGCCTTTTGCCGCACGATCGCGTCCAATTTGCGGATTCCGTCGGCCGCGCCGTCGGAAGCGTGGATCAGGGCCTGGGCCGCCCCTTGCGCAAGCAGGCCCTCGACCTTGGCAAAACCGGCGACGACCTGACCGGCCTTGGCCGCCATGGCCAGCGCCTCGGTGACGCTGCGAATCAGCAAAATTTCGGTGTCCGAGGGAAGGCTCGGCGCGGCGCGAACGTCGCGCTTGAAACCCTTGCTAAACTGGTGACGCCGCACCGCTTCCGCAACGGTCCGGCGCGAGGCCGAAACCCACAGGCCGCGGCCGGGGAGCTTTCGCTTCAAATCCGGGATCACCTCGCCCGTCGGGGCGACCACGAACCGGATCAGTTCGTCGATTCCGCGCACCTCGCGGGTGACCGCGCACATCCGCATGGTCGCGGACCTGTCGGTCCGCGGTCCATTGTCGAGATCGGGGTCAGCCACGGCAAGCATACGCGGGGCATCTCCTTACGCCGTCAGGTCTTCGGGGGCTTCCGCCGCCTCGGACTGCTTGGCGAGGTCGGCCTCGGTGATCCAGCCGGCAATGACGCGGGCCTGCATGATCATGGCTTCCGCGTCGTCGCGCGAGATGTCGTTGGCGTCGAGAATGCCGGGATGCTTGGTCGGCTCGCTGCCTTCCTTGCGCTCGGTCCAGCCGACCAGATCGTCGGTGGCGCAGCCGGCCAGATCCTCGACGGTCTTGATGTCGTTCTCGCCGAACTTCACCAGCATCTTCGAGGTCACGCCGGGCACCGTCTTCAAAGCATCGTCCACACCAAGCTCCTTGCGTTTGTTTTCCAGCTCGGTTTCGAGCTGTTCCAGGTATTCTTTCGCCCTGTTCTGCAGTTCGTTGGCGGTTTCGTCGTCAAAACCCTCGATGCCGGCCAACTCCTTGATGTCGACCAGTGCGAGTTCCTCGACCGACGTAAAGCCTTCCGACGCCAGCAATTGGCCGACCACCTCGTCGACATTGAGCGCTTCCATGAACACCCGCGTCGAATTCTCGAAATCGGCCTGGCGGCGCTCGGATTCTTCCTGCTCGGTGAGAATGTCGATGTCCCAGCCGGTCAGCTGCGAGGCAAGACGCACGTTCTGGCCCCGGCGGCCGATCGCCAGCGACAGCTGGTTATTGGTATCGGGCACCACCACCTCGATCCGCTCGCGCTCTTCGTCGATCACGACCTTGGCGACTTCGGCGGGCGCCAGCGCGTTGACGACAAAGGTCGCGATATCGGGCGACCACGGGATGATGTCGATCTTCTCGCCCTGCAATTCATTGACCACGGCCTGCACGCGCGAGCCGCGCATGCCGACGCAGGCGCCGACGGGATCGACCGAAGAATCCCGCGAAATCACCCCGATTTTCGCGCGCGAGCCGGGATCGCGGGCCACCGCCTTGATCTCGACGATGCCGTCATAGATTTCCGGCACTTCCTGCGCAAACAGCTTTGCCATGAATTGCGGATGGGTGCGCGACAGGAAGATCTGCGGCCCGCGGGTTTCGCGGCGGACGTCGAAAATATAGGCGCGGACGCGGTCGCCGTTGCGGAACACCTCGCGCGGCAGCATCTCGTCGCGGCGCACGATGGCTTCGCCACGGCCGAGATCGACGATCACGCTGCCATATTCGACGCGCTTGACGATGCCGTTGACGATATCGCCGATGCGGTCCTTGAATTCCTGGTATTGCCGGTCGCGCTCGGCCTCGCGCACCTTCTGCACGATCACCTGCTTGGCGGATTGCGCGGCGATGCGGCCATATTCCAGCGGCGGCAGCGTATCGGCGATGGTGTCGCCGACCTGGGCGCCCGGATTGGCGCGCTGCGCGTCCGCCAGCGAAATCTGGTTCGACGAGTTCTCGACCACGTCGACCACCAGCATGTGGCGCGACAGCCGGAGCTCGCCCTTCTTGGCGTCGATTTCGGCGTGAACGTCGGTCTCGCTGCCGTAACGGGCGCGGGCCGCTTTCGCGATGGCGTCTTCCATCGCAGCGATCACGATGCCGCGGTCGATCGATTTTTCGCGGGCGACCGCGTCCGCGATCTGCAGCAGTTCAAGTTTGTTGGCGCTGACAGCTGCCATGGCTCAGTCTCCTTCGCTGGGATCGAATTCGCCGCCGGGCAATCCTTGCGCGGCGAGGCGGTGCTTCTTGGTATTCTTCGGCAACGGCTTCTTCGGCAATTTCGGCTTCGGCTTGTTGCTCTTCGCCGGGTCGCTTTTCCTGGCATGCGGCGGGGGCGGCGGCGCCAGCCCGAGATTCTGCTTGAGCTCGCGCTCGGCTGCCTTGCCGCGCCGCATCGATTCGGCGACCAGTTCGTCGGTCAGCACCAGTCTCGCATCGGCGATGTCTTCCATCACCAAAAGGACATCGGCATCTTCGTCCGCGCGCGGGTCATCGCGATGCAGCCGCACCGCATCGCCCTCGACACCGGCGAGGATGCCGCGGAACCGCTTGCGGCCCTGATGGGCGACCGCCATCTCGACCTTCACGAGATGGCCGGCATAGCGCTCGAAATCCGTACGCCGCACCAGCGGGCGGTCGATGCCCGGCGACGAGATCTCCAGCCGATAGGCCTTCTCGATCGGATCGGCGACGTCGAGCACCGGCGATAGCGCCCGCGAAATAGCCTCGCAATCCTCGATCTGCATGGTTCCGTCGGGCCGTTCCGCCATGATCTGGACCGTGCAGCCGGATTCGGCGGATATCTTGATCCGCACCAGCCTGTAGCCCATGCCCTGCAGCACCGGCCCGGCGACCGCCGACACGCGCGCGGCCAAGCCCGGCTCGACCACGAGACGGGGCTCGGCAAGCAGGTCTAGGTCCACGGAACCAGTCGTCGGATCGGTCATATCCAGGGTCAAAAGCGTCTTACATGCATGGGTCGAAGCCGGGCCTTCACTGCGATCCGGCCGGTTCCCTGAACCGGGCCCGCCGCCCGTTACGGGCTGGGCTCGTTCAGGTAATAAAAAAGAGCGGGTCCGGGGGGGCCCACTCTCAATACGCGATCGTATGAGAACCATAAGTTGCCGCGGATATAGCGGTTTTCCCGCAATCCGGCAAGGCCCGGGACCCCGTCAAAAGCGATTTTACATCCACCTCCGAAGCGATGCAAACCTAACCCTTCATTCACCAACCGCGCCTAGATTGCCGCAAAACCAGCCAATGCGGCCGGTTTAGGTAGGTTTATGACAACAGCGACCACGCTGATCCCCGGACTCGACGAGATCGTCCGAGGAGGCGACCCCAAACGCCGCGCCGATGCCGCGCGCCGGATCAGCGAACTGTTCCTGCAGGGCGCAGCGACTTTCCGCGCCGATCACATCGATCTGTTCGATGGCGTTCTGACCAGTCTGGTCCCGCACGCCGAATTCGCCGCGCGCGCCGATCTGGCCGAGCGGCTGTCGCTGCTTGCCAACGCGCCGCGCGGGCTGGTCGGGCAACTCGCGCATGAAGACGAAATCGCGATCGCGGGGCCGTTGCTGCGCCGCTCGCCCGTCATCGATGAGCAGGTGCTGATCGAAATCGCGGCGGCAAAGGGCCAGGGCCATCTGCTGGCGATGTCGGAGCGCCCGGCGCTTTCACCCGCTCTCACCGACGTCATCGTGCGCCGCGGCGATCGCGACGTCGTCCACCGCGCGGCACGCAATGCCGGTGCACAGTTCTCGTCATTGGGCTATTCGACGCTGATCAAGCGTGCCGGCCAAGACGGCGTGCTGACGCTTGCGGTCGGCCAGCGCGACGATCTGTCGGCCGAGCAATTGAAGGATCTGCTGGCCGGTTCGATCGATGCCGTTCGCCGCCGCCTGTTCGATGTCGTCAAGCCCGCACGACAATCGGCGATCAAGCGGGCGATGAGCGAAATCTCAGGCTTAACCGAGCGGGTCGAGAGCCAGCGCGATTTCGCGCCGGCCCAGCGCGCGGTGCTGGCGTTGCACAAGGCCGGCGAACTGAACGAGAGCGCGCTGCTCGGCTTTGCCAAATCCTACAAATACGAGGAATCGGTTGCGGCGCTCTCCGCCATGACCGGCGTGAAAATCGCAACGTTGGACCGCCTGATTGCCGGCGAGCGCTACGATCCGATCCTGATCGCCGGCAAGGCGGTCGGCCTCGAATGGGCGACCGTGCGTGCGCTGATCCTGCTTCGGCTGGGCCCGAACCGGGTGGCGTCGCCGGCCGACATCGAAAGCGCGCGCGTGAATTTCGCGCGCCTGATGCCGTCGACCGCCGAGCGTGTCGTCGGCTTCTGGAAGCTCCGTCCGTCGGGGTGATACTTTCATCTGGAATTGCTGGCCAACACTAGCCTCTTTCGTCATGGCCGGGCTTGTCCCGGCCATCCACGTCTTACTTTCCAACGTTGAGCAAGACGTGGATGCCCGGGTCAAGCCCGGGCATGACGAGTTCAAACCCTTCGAAACCGCAGATACGCGGCTTTCCGCCCCTCGCGCTCGGCTTTGCGTCCGTAGCGCGTCATGGTGTAGCCGGCCCAGGGCGAATGCCAATCCGCGGCGCGCTCTGCCGTCCACAAAAACTCCGGCGAGCGCAACAAATGCGCCAGCGTCCACGCGCAATAGTCGTCGATATCGCTGACAAAACGAAATTCGCCGTGCGGCTTGAGGATGCGCGCCATCGCCGCAACCGTCGCGTCCTGCACGAAGCGCCGCTTCCAGTGCCGCCGCTTCGGCCAGGGATCGGGATGGATCAGGTCGATCCGGGCCATCGATCCCTGCGGCGCCCACGCCACCAGTTCGGCGGCGTCGCCGGCGTAAAGCCGGATGTTTCTGATGTTGGCGGCCTCGATCTGCGTCAGGATCTTGGCCATGCCGTTGACATAGGGCTCGCAGCCGATGAACCCGATCGTAGGAAACGCCCGCGCCTCCGCGATCAGGTGCTCGCCGCCGCCGAATCCGATTTCGAGCCTGATATCGTCGAGCGGCATCTCGAAGAGATCGGCCAGATTGGCCGGCGCGGGGCTGCCGATATCGAGCGCCAGCTGCGGCAGCAGATGCGCGATCAGGTCGGCCTGGTGGATGCGCAGCTTGTGACCCTTGCGGCGGCCGAAGAACGAACCGCGCCCGTGAGCGGCGGCGCCGTCGTCAGACGGGGTTTCGCGATCTTCGGGATCGCCAGGCAACGCGCTCATCGCAGCGTCTGGTACAGCCGATGCAGCAGCCGCGCCCGCGGCTCGATCGATGAAATGTACATCTGTTCGTAATGGGTGTGCGCGCCCTTGCCGTCGACGCCGAGGCCGTCGAGGGTTGCGGTATGAGGTGCGGTGAAATTGCCGTCGGAGCCGCCGCCGGTCGCTGTATCCACCAGATCGAAGCCGATTTCGGCCGCGAGCGTTTTTGCATGCTCGTAGAGCGCGGCGCCGGCGTTGCCCTTTTCGTAAGGCGGCCGGTTCAATTCGCCCGTCACCTTGACGGTGACGCCGTCGGTGCGTGATTTCAAACCGAGGATTTTCGGTACCAGCTCGTCGGAATCGGCAATGGTCGGCACGCGCATGTCGACCTCGGCATAGGCCTCCTCCGCTATCACGTTCGGCCTGGTGCCGCCCCTGACCACGCCGACATTGACGGTGATGCCGCGCTTGAGATCGTTCATCGCCTCCAGCGTCTGAATGACGTTGCCGAGTTCGCGGATGGCGCTGCGGCCGTCACCCGGCCGGGTGCCGGCATGGGAAGGCACGCCCCTGATGAAAACCTCGAAGCGGCCGACGCCCTTGCGTCCGGTGACGATTTTTCCGCCGTCGCGCGCGGGTTCGGTCACCAGCACATATTTCGCTTTGCGTCCCTCGGCTTCGATCAGCGCCCGCGAGGTCGGGCTGCCGATTTCTTCATCGGAGACGTAGAGCTGGGTCACGCCAAGCGGCGAGCGCGCGTCATTGGCGCAAACCTGCCGGAAGGCGTGGTAGGCGAGATAGGCTCCGCCCTTCATGTCGTAGATGCCGGGGCCGAACGCGACGTCGCCCTCGATCTTGAACGGCAGCCGTTCGATGAATCCCATTGGATGAACCGTATCGAGGTGACTCAGCACCAGGATTCCCGGCTCGTTCTGGCCCCATGCCGAACGCGCGACGAGATGGTCGCCGCATCCGCTTTGGCCCGCGATCCGCTCGACGGTCGCGGGCAGGTCGCGATAGCCCAAAGCGACGAGGTCGGCGAGCTTGTTGACCTGCTCGGGCGCGTCGGTCGGCGTCTCGATCTCGACCCAGCGGCGGATCCCGTCGAGGATCGATCCGGGATCGAAGGAACTGGCTGACGTGGTTGTCATCGGTGCATTTTGCCTAAAAACAATTCAACCCTGATTCTTGTTTGACGCGTTTTCTACCGCAGATAAGTCTACGCAATCTGCGTAAACTTGATTGCTTATGCGAACCGGTAGCCACTTGGCTCGAAAACGCTCCAATGTCATGCGCCGAGGCCTGCCTGCGCGTCAATTGCCACGTCAGGGGATGACAGCCGATCTCAGCGCTCGTCGGGGCCGTCGCGCGCGGCGATCTGTTCGACCAGTTCGACGATGCTGCGGCGGAGCTTGGCGTCGCTGATGCGCGTGAACGCGCGCGTCAGAGCCAGGCCTTCCGAGGTTGCAAGAAAATCGGAAACATAGGCCGGCGAAGTGCCCTCGCTGAAGCCGTCGCTGTTGACCGCCCCGCTCGGGCCGCCATCGAACAGAAAGGAAACCGGCACCTGCAATATTTCGGAGATCTGCTGCAGGCGGCTGGCGCCGACCCGGTTGGTGCCCTTTTCGTACTTCTGAACCTGCTGGAAGGTGAGGCCCAGTGCTTCGCCAAGCTTTTCCTGGCTCATGCCCAGCATGATGCGCCGCATGCGAACACGGCTGCCGACATATTTGTCAACAGGGTTGGGCGCTTTGGTCGACATCTCCAACACTCCTAGGAGGCGCCCAGAGAATGAGGCATGACGAACGCGAAGTATGCCTCAGGCGCCAGTATCGTCAAATCCTGCTCGGAGGATCGGGAAGCATGCGGATGAGCAATGAACTGACTGGCTTCTGTTCTTGATTGAAACCCCAGAATGCGAAGTACACGGACAGTCTGTCAACCCGTGGGTTCGTGCATGCCGGAATTTCCACACCGGCAACGTTCGGCAATATCACGGTGTCAGGAATTTCGTCGCGAAATCCTGCGCCGGATGACAAGTAACAAAGCGGCAACCACAATTGTGGCAGCCGGAATATCGCCGGTGCGCGCATAAACCGTCGGCGGAATTGCGGCAGGCAGGCTGGCATCCAGTACGCCTTCGATGCCAAGATCGAGCCGTGCGACAATACGTCCCTCCGGATCGATGACCGCGGAAATGCCGGTGTTGGCTGCACGAACAACCGGCAACCCTTCTTCGATCGCGCGCAGGCGGGCCTGCTGCAGATGCTGATAGGGCCCCGTTGAAATTCCGAACCAGCCGTCATTGGTCAGGTTGACGATCCAGCCGGGTCGATCGTCGCGCGCCGAAAGGTTGCCGGGAAAAATCGCTTCGTAACAGATCAACGGCAGCACGCGGGGCGCGTCCGGTATTTCCATCGAGCGGCGGCGCGTGCCTGGAATGAATCCACCCTGAACTTTCGTGAGCTGCACGAAGCCGAGTTTTTCCATCAAGTCCTGAAACGGCAAATATTCGCCGAACGGCACCAGATGCAGCTTGTCGTAGACCGACAATACGCTGCCATCATGGTCGATGACATAAATCGAGTTGTAGGCGCGCGTGATGCGGACGCCGGACGGAACGTCAGGCGCGCGCACCGAGCCGGTGATCAGCACGGTGCCCTTGGGCAGCAAACCGGCGATCTGCGCCATCGCATCGGCTTCGCGCGTCAGGAAGAACGGGAAGGCCGATTCCGGCCAGATCAGGATGTGCGCATCGCGCACGCCGGTGGATTGCGGCCCGGACGCGCGGTCGGACAGCGTCAGGTATTTTTGCATCACGTCCGCCTTGGCGGCGTAGTTGAAGCGGACGTCCTGCTGCAGATTGGGCTGCATGATGCGCAGCTTGACCTTCGTCATCGCGGTCGGCAGCAGCGTCAGGCGGACGGCGCCGAAAATCCCCATGACGACGAGCAGCAGCAGCGCCGTCACCGGCGCGATCCAGGGCTTTCGTCCGCGCGAACTGCCGTCGATCAAAACGGCCGGGCTGGCGAAGATCGCAACGATCAGGAACGTCATGCCCCACAGCCCGATCAGCGAGGCGGTCTGGGCCAGCGCCAGCGGCTCCGTCAGTGCGTAGCCGAATGCATTCCACGGAAATCCGGTCAGCACATGGCCGCGCAGCCACTCACTTGCCGTCAGGCTGATCGCGAGCGCGAGCAGACGCGACGCATCCCGGGTCCAGAGCAGGCGCGCCAGCCCGAAGCCGAACGCGGTGAACAAGGCGAGATAGGCCGGCAGGCCCAGCACCGCGAACGGCATCAGCCAGGCGAAGGTCGGCGCATCGACCAGGAAGGCGTAGCCGATCCAGTAAAGCCCCGGCACGAAATAGCCGAGCCCGAACCAGAAGCCCGTCATCGCCGCCGCCGGCACTCCGCGCCATCGCCCGGCCGCGGCGCCGTCGATCAGCCAGACCGCGACCGGAAAGGTCAGGAACAACACCGGCCATGCATTGAACGGCGCCATCGCCAGCGCCGACAATGCGCCGGCGGCCAGCGCGATGGCGGCGCGCTTCCATCCCCAGGTCAGGATGATCGCGAGAACGGCGGTGCGGAATTTTTTGGCGGATATCACTGCGAACCGGCTCCATCGCCGGGCGGCGGCGCGTTGTCATTGGCCTGCGGCGTGTTGCCGTCGGGGGAAGCTTCGCGGCGGCGGCTTTCGCGCTGCGTGCGCGCCGCGGGACGCTCCTTGCGGATCGCGATGCGCAGGCGCTTGACGCGTCTCGGATCGGCATCGAGCACTTCGATCTCGAACTGGCCCGGGCCCGAAATGACCTCGCCGCGCACCGGCAGGCGGCCGACCTGCGACACCAGATAGCCGCCGAGGGTCGCGACTTCGTCGCTGGCTTCGCCGGTGATGAAATCCTCGCCGATCACCGAACGGGCGTCGTCGAGGCTGGCGCGGGCGTCCGCGATGAAGGAATTGTCGGCCTGCCGCACGATCGCCGGCGGCTCGTCGCTGTCATGCTCGTCGTCGATTTCGCCGACGATCTGTTCGACGATGTCCTCGATCGACACCAGACCGTCGGTGCCGCCATATTCGTCGACCACCAGCGCCAGATGGATCCGCGAGGCCTGCATCTGCGCCAGCAAATCGATCGCCCGCATCGACGGCGGCACGAAAAGCAGCTTGCGGATGATGTTGGCCTCGGCGAGCGGCAACGCCAGATCGACGGCGCGCAAATCGAGCCCGGCCGGGAACGGCTTCTTGCGCCTGGTCTTGCCGGGTTCGCCGACCCGCGCCCGCGCGGTCATGAACGCCAGGAGGTCGCGGATGTGAACGATGCCTTCGGGATCGTCGAGGGTTTCGTTGTAGACGACGAGGCGCGAATGCGCCGCGCTCTCGAACAGGCTCATCAGTTCGCCGAGCGGAATGTCGCGCTTGACCGCGACGATGTCGGCGCGATGCACCATCACGTCGGCGATCCGCCGTTCGTGCAGGCCGAGGATATTGCGCAGCATGGTGCGCTCGACGGCCGAAAAGCCCACCTCGTCGGGCTGCGAGGCATCGAGCACGACCTGCAGATCGTCGCGGACCGATCCCGGCTTCCAGCCGAACAGCGTGCGGATCGCCCGCGTCAGCCAGTTTTCGGCGGTCGGGCGCAACACCTCGCCTTCCGGCACCACGGCGGGCAGATTGCGCGTGTTGCGCGGGTTGTCATGGATCGGATCGGAGTCCGGCATTTCAGTCCATCCGCTCCCGGTCCGCATAGGGATCGGGAATGCCGAGCTGCGCGAGAATCTCCCGTTCGAGACTTTCCATGGCTTCGGCGTCGTCGTCCTTTTCGTGATCGTAACCGATCAAATGCAGGAATCCGTGCACAGCGAGGTGGCTCAAATGATGATCGAACGGCTTTTGTTCGTCATCGGCCTCCTTGCGCGTCGTCTCAAAGGCGATGGCGATATCGCCGAGCATGCGCGGCGCATCGTCGGGCGCGCCCGCACCTGTCGGCTGCAGCGCCGGAAACGACAGCACGTTGGTCGGCTTGTCGACGCCGCGCCAATTGCTGTTGAGGGTACGGATGCCGGAATCATCGGTCAGCATGACCGCGAGCTCGGCGTCGCCGACGCCGGCATCGGCGATCTCGGCCGCAGCGCTGATGGCGCGATGGATCACCGCTTCGGCGTCGGGCTCGGTCTGCCAGCAGTCAGCGACAACGAGGACTTCGGTGAGGGGGAGAACGGAAGACACGATAGTTCCAGCGGTTTGCGTTCCAGAGTTTGGCGTTCCAGCATTTGGGTTGCGGCCGGAACCTGCGCGCCGCAGGTCCGCGGCCGAATATTTTGCTATCAAGATCTGCCGGTTGCCGGCTTTTGCGGCAATCCTTCGTAAGCGGCAACGATCCGCGCCACCAGTTCATGGCGGATCACGTCCTCGGCGGTGAATTTCACCTGCGCGATGCCCTCGACGCCGTCGAGCAGTTTTGCGGCTTCCGCCAACCCGGAGGTCTGGCCGTGCGGCAGGTCGACCTGGGAGGGATCGCCGGTGATAATCATGCGGCTGTTCTCGCCGAGCCGGGTCAGGAACATCTTCATCTGCATCGAGGTGGTGTTCTGCGCCTCGTCCAGGATGATGACGGCATTGGTCAGCGTGCGGCCGCGCATGAAAGCCAGCGGTGCGATCTCGATCTCGCCGGTCTGCAGCGCCCGCTCCACGATCCGCGAATCCATCAGGTCGTACAGCGCGTCGTAGATCGGGCGCAGATAGGGATCGACCTTCTCGCGCAAGTCGCCGGGCAGAAAGCCGAGCCGTTCGCCGGCTTCGACCGCCGGCCGCGACAGGATGATGCGATCGACTTCCTTGCGCTCGAACAATTGCGCGGCGTGCGCCACCGCGAGCCAGGTCTTGCCGGTGCCGGCGGGACCGACACCGAATACCAGCTCATGGCGCTTCAGCGCGCGGATGTAGGAATCCTGGGCGGCGGTGCGCGCCCGCACCGGGCGCTTGCGCAGATTGATGGTCTCGAACGAGGTTTTGGCGGTCTTGGCGTCGAATTCGAACAGCGACCCCTGTGCGATCACGGCGCGGATTGCGCCTTCGACATCGCCCTGCGCCAGTTCGTGGCCCTGGGTGGCCTGGGCATAGAGCGCTTCCAGCACGCGCCGTGCGGCGTCGCAGCCGTCGCGCGATCCGGCGATCGAGATGTGGTTGCCGCGCGAATCGACGACGACGCCGAGCCGCCGCTCGATCAGCGCCAGATTCTGTCCGTAAGGCCCGACCAGCGCGGACGCGGCACGGTTGTCGTCGAAGTCGATGACGACCTGTGTTTCCGGTGGAATTTGCATGTCGCGGTCAAATTTGCGGCTGGGAGCGAGTGAAGGTGAATCCGATGCGCTTTTGGGCAAGGGTTCAGGCTCCCGTGGTCATTTGTGAAAGAGACGATGGCGCAGGCGGCGCGGCGGCAGGCGCGAGTTCGCCGAGCAGGCTGTAGCGTTCGAGGCTTTCGATGGTAACCGGCAGCACCTGTCCGATGATATCAGGCGATGCCATCACATGCGCGGGCTGCAGCCAGGCGGTGCGGCCGACGATCTGGCCGGGGTTGCGGGCCGCGCGTTCGAACAGCACATCGACGGTTTTACCAATCATGGCCTTGTTGAAGGCCGATTGCTGGCTGTCGATCAAATCCTGGAGCCGCACCAATCGCTCGTCCATCTCTGCCGCTGACACCGTCTCCCGCATGTCCGCCGCCGGCGTGCCCGGCCGGGGCGAATATTTGAACGAATAAGCACCAGCGTATCCGATTTGCATGACAAGCGCGAGGGTGGCTGAGAATTCTTCCTCGGTTTCGCCGGGGAAGCCGACGATAAAATCCGATGAAAAAGCAATATCTTGCCGCGCGGCACGAAATCGGTCGATGACTTCGTGGTAATCGCGTGCGGTATGCCTGCGGTTCATGGCCGCAAGGACCCGGTCGGAACCGGATTGCACGGGCAGATGGACGAACGGCATCAGCGAGGCGAGGTCGCGATGGGCCTCGATCAGGGAATCATCGACGTCGCGGGGGTGGCTGGTCGAGTAGCGCAGCCGCACGATGCCGGGAATTTCGGCCAGCCGATGCAGCAGCCGGCCGAGCGGCCAGGTCCGGCCGTCGGGGCCTTCGCCGTGATAGGCGTTGACGTTCTGTCCGATCAGGGTGATCTCGCGCACGCCATTGTCGGCGAGCCGCATCACGTCGTCGATGATCTTTCCGACCGGGCGCGAGACTTCCGCGCCGCGCGTGTACGGCACCACGCAGAAGGTGCAGAACTTGTCGCAGCCTTCCTGCACGGTGACGAAGGAAGAGATGCCGCGGGCGCGGATCGCCGCCGGCTTCGGCGGGGCCAAAAATCCGAACTTGTCCTCGACCGGAAATTCCGTCTCCAGCGCGCGGCCGTGAGCTTGCGCGCGGGCCAATAGCTGCGGCAGATGATGGTAGCTCTGCGGACCGACCACGACGTCGACGGTCGGCGCGCGGCGGATGATCTCTTCGCCCTCGGCCTGCGCGACGCAGCCGGCGACCGCGATCTTCATCTCGCGGCCCTGGCGGGCGGCGTCATCCTTGACGACGCGCAGCCGGCCAAGCTCGGAATAGACCTTTTCGGAGGCCTTTTCGCGGATGTGGCAGGTGTTGAGGATCACCAGATCCGCATCGTCGACGCTGGCGGTCTCGACAAAGCCTTCGCCCGCCAGGGTGTCCACCATGCGCTGCGCATCGTAGACGTTCATCTGGCAACCATAGGACTTGATATGCAGCTTGCGCGGCGGCTTCATGGAACCTGAATGCGGGGCTGGAATGGCGCCATTGGGGCGCCAAGGTCAACTAAGGGGTCAAGTATAGCCTAAAGGGCGGAAAATCCAGCCACATAGCACGTCATTCCGGGACGGTGCGCCAGCACCGAACCCGGAATCTCGAGATTCCGGGTTCGTGCTTCGAATGCCCCGGAATGACTAATTCTAATTTTCTCAGATTTGCTCAATCAGCCCCGGCAATTGCCGCATATCGTCAAACGTCACCGCGGCGCCAGCGGCGCGAAGCGTGTCGGCGGTGTCCGGACGGCAGTGGCTGCCACCGTGATAGCCGAGCACGGCCATCCCGGCCGCCAGCGCGGCGGTGACGCCGGCCACACTGTCCTCGATCACGAGGCAGCGCGCGGGCGATGCCTGCATCCGTTCGGCGGCGAACAGAAACAGATCCGGCGCCGGCTTGCCGTGGCGCACCTGCACGGCGGAGAAAATGTGCGGCGCGAACCGGTCGTACAATCCGACCCGATTGAGACTGGCGCTGATTTTCTCCGGCGGGCCGCTCGACGCGACGCATTTGGGCAGCGCGATCGCGGCCAGCGCCGCGCCGATATGGGGGGTGGCTTCCAGCGATTCCGCGAATAACCGGAAAATTTCGCCATAGACCTGGGTATGGAAATCGTCCGGCAGGCTGCGGCCGAGTTCCGCTTCGACCTCGCGCGTGGCCTGCCGCGTCGAGCGGCCGAGGAAACGATCGCACACCTGTTCCGGCGTGATCGGGTAGCCGTGACGTGTCAGGGTTTCCGCATGCGCGCGGCAGGAAATGACTTCGCTGTCGACCAGCACGCCATCGCAATCGAAGATGATGAGGTCGAAACTGGCGTTCAAGCTCTGCACGCCGTCAGGATTTGTCGTCGTCCAGCGGCACGCAATACAATTCCAGCCGGTGGTCGACCAGCTTGTAGCCGAGCTTGCGGGCGATCTCGGCCTGCAGTTTCTCGATCTCTTCTGAGGTGAATTCGATCACCTTGCCGTCGCGCAGATTGATCAGATGGTCGTGGTGGCTCTCGGGCATCTGTTCGTAGCGCGCGCGGCCTTCGCGAAAATCGTGCCGCTCGATGATCCCGGCGTCCTCGAACAGCTTGACGGTCCGGTACACGGTCGAAATCGAGATCTTGTCGTCGACCGCGACGCAGCGCCGGTAGAGCTCCTCGACGTCGGGGTGATCGACCGAATCCGCGAGCACGCGCGCGATGACGCGGCGCTGCTCGGTCATGCGCATGCCGGTGGCGGCGCAGCGCGCCTCGATACCGGTATTCTTGAGCGCGGACGAAGATTTCAGTGCGGTCATGTATTTAGCCTTGGAGGCAGCCATTGAGGGCGATGCAGGGCAGTTCTGCCACCGGGCGCATATTACGACAAGTCGCGCCGCATCAGAAGCGCATTCAATTGCTCCCCGCCGGGCTGCTGGTAATAGCGCTCGCGGCGGCCAACGACGCCAAATCCGGCCCGTTCATACAGCCGTCGCGCCGGCCGGTTATTTTCCTCGACCTCCAGAAATATCTTGCGCACACCGCGGCCGGCGAGATGGCCGAGATGCGTCAGCAACAGATGGCGCGACAGGCCACGGCCGCGCTGGCCCGGATCGATCGCGATCGACAATATTTCGGCCTCATCGGCGGCCAGCCGCGATACCGCAAAGCCGATCACCTTGCGTCCGAGCCGGAGGCGATGCACCAGCGTATTGCGCTCGGTCAGCATTGCCTCGAATTCGCCCTCGCCCCAGCCGCGGTGAAATGATGCGCCGTGCAACTGCGCCAGGCGCGCCGCATCGCGCAGGCTTGCGGGCTCGACTGCCGCGCTGCCGCCGCCCCACCAATCGGCAAGCCGGGAATCTGCAAACCATGCCATCATGGTGCAACGAACTGCGAGGGATTGGCCAGCGGGTCCTTCGGCGGCTTGGCGTCGGGGGCGCGCAGATAAAACGGCCGCGCCGGCGCCATATCCGGGCTGGCCGCGGCGCCCAGCCACGCCACCCAGCCGATATCGGGCGCGGCCTGCGGATCGATCCGCAGCGGCGGCGGCGCATCCGCCGGCCAGCGGTCGGCCAGGATTTTGGCGGCGTTGCCGACCAGATGCGGCGCGCCGAATTTCGCTGCCGCCAGCGCCTCGGCAATCGGCGCCACAAGCGGCCGGATCAGCGAACTGCCGTCGCCGCTGACGACCTGGAAATAGACGTGATCATGCCGCGCATCGATCGCGGAGATGATCGGATGCTCGCCGTTGTCGGCCACGACCGGCGCGGCGTAGGCGGCCAGCGTGGTCAGCCCCACCACCGGCTTGCCGGCGGCGAGCGCGATGCCGCGTGCCGCCGAGAGGCCGACGCGCAATCCGGTAAAGCTGCCGGGCCCGGTGGTGACGGCGATGCGATCGAGCGCCGCGAAGCCGACGCCGGAGGCCTTCATCACCCGCGCGATCAGCGGCATCAGGGCTTCAGCATGGCCGCGCTTCATCGGCTGCGATTCCTGCGCGACGATCTTGCTCGCATCGGTGTCGAGCACCGCCGCGGCGCAGGCGTCCAGCGCCGTATCGATAGCCAGGATCAGCATGGGACGATGATATCATTGTCCACGGTGAAATACCCGTGTGTTCCCGTCGTCATGGCCGGGCTTGACCCGGCCATCCACGCCTTTGTTGCAGCCGAAAAAGGGAATGTCCGGGACGTCTCGCTTCGTAGGGTCGGCAAAGCCACCGGGTCGCGCCAATGCGCGCCCGATGACAGGCTCCGCGTGCCCACCGTTTGCCACAACGATTTCGTCGATAGATGGTGGGCACGGCGCGAAGCGCGCCTTTGCCCACCCTACAAATGGCCGACGGTTTACATCGGCCGGACTTCGACCACGTCGGGCACGAAATGCCTGAGCAAATTCTGGATGCCGTGCTGCAGCGTCGCCGTCGATGACGGGCAGCCCGAGCACGAACCCTTCATGTTGAGATAGACGACCCCGTCCTTGAAGCCGCGGAAGGTGATGTCGCCGCCGTCATTGGCGACCGCAGGACGCACCCGCGTCTCGATCAGGTCCTTGATGGTCGCGACCGTGTCGGCGTCGGCCTCGCTGAAGAACTCGTCTTGCTCGTCGAGCGCCTCGTCATTGCCGGCACTGCCGTCGGCGAGCAACGGCGCACCGGACATATAGTGTTCCATGATGGCGCCGAGGATCGCGGGCTTGAGATGCTGCCAGTCGCCGTCCGCCTTGGTCACGGTGACGAAATCGGTGCCGTAAAACACCCCGGTGACGCCGGGTACGTCGAACAGTCGTTCGGCCAGCGGCGAACGCGCCGCGGCTTCGCGGCTGGCGAACTCCATCGTGCCGGTGTCGAGCACAATGCGGCCCGGAATGAATTTGAGGGTGGCGGGATTGGGGGTGGCTTCGGTCTGAATAAACATCTGCTATCTCCGGCGTCGCCGGTTCAAGGCCGGCGCGTGAGGTTCCCTTAACAGATGGCGACGGGGAACGCACGGATCAAGGGCGCAGACCAGCGGTTCCAAAGCTGCATTAAAGCCTGCATTAAACGCCGCATTCGATCACCTGGTTGCTTACGAAAGCCCATCGATATCGGCGTCGCTGAGGTCGCCCGGCACGATCACGACCGGGATCGGGAACGAGCCGGCGGCCTGGGCCATGATGGTGATCAGCGGACCGGGGCCTTCGGGGCCGGGATTGGCCGCCAGCACCAGCATCGCGATATCGACGTCCTTGTCGATGACGTCGAGGATCTGTTCGGTAGGTTCGCCCTCGCGGATCGCCCGCTCCGGCGTGATCGCGGCAATGCCGTTGGCGCGGCCGGAGGCGCGATCGAGCGCCTCATTGGCGGCGTCTTCCGCCTCGGCGCGCATGATGTCGGCGACACCAAGCCATTGCTGGTTCTGGTCCTCGATTTCAATGATGCGCAGCATCACCACGCCGCCGCCGACCCGAACCGCCCAGCGGCTGGCGTAGTAGACCGCACGGTCCCATTCCGCGGTGTCGTCAACGATGACCAGACATTTTGGCTTGTGACCCGTCTGGTAGCTTCGTCGCTGGGTGGTCATGCATGTCCCGGTGCTGCGCCAAGCCGCATGCTGCCACGGCGCGGCCGCCTTCGACAAGCGGCGTCGCATGCCGCGCGGCGCTCTAGTTTGGCCGATCCCAAGGGATCGGCACGGGCGCCTTGGCGAGCGCAAGACTCGCTTCGTCGCCACGGCGAACCGAAATTATGTGCCGATAATCGAACGGCATCTCGGTTCCGACCCAAAACTTGTTGTTCTCAGAAATCGAGTCGGGCTCATTGTCGAGCATGCCGATATAGCCGCTCGGAGTTCGCTCGCGAATGATCACCCACATTCGCTCCACGGCAGGGTACTCCTCCCCCTCCACCGCGATCTCAAAGATCAGTTTGGCAAAATCGCCGGGTTGAAGGATATCTCGCAACGCCAGGTTCGGAATAAGAAACGTCTCCGGGGCTTCTCGGCTTCCTTGCTCGCCGTCATGAAGGCACCAACCGTCTTTTTCAAGATCAGGAGCTCTCATAAGCACGCGTCCTTCGGTTGCGTCTTTGCCCAACCAACGCATCAAGCGGCGCAATCCCGAGATCAGGCTTGCGGCACGGCCGGCAAACGTTGCGACGCAAACTTAGCGCTGGCGGATGAAGCCGACGATATCCTTGGCCGCTCGCATGGTTTCGTCCGCAATGGTCCGGGCGCGGTTGGCGCCGTCGATCAGGATGCTGTCGACATGGCCGGGATCGGCGACCAGCCGCTTCATCTCGGAGGCGATCGGCGAAAGCTTTGCGACGCACAGTTCCACCAGCGCATTCTTGAAGCCGGAAAACTGCCCGCCGCCGAACTCGGCGAGCACCGCGGCCTTGCTCACGCCCGCCAGCGCGGCATAGATCCCGACCAGATTGTCGGCTTCGGGGCGCGGTTCGAGGCCCTTTTCCTCCGACGGCAACGGCTCCGGATCGGTCTTCGCCTTGCGGATTTTTTGCGCAATCGTGTCCGCATCGTCGGTCAGGTTGATTCGCGAATTGTCCGAGGCGTCCGACTTCGACATCTTCTTGGTGCCGTCGCGCAGGCTCATCACCCGCGTCGCAGGGCCCGTGATCAAGGGCTCCGGTTGCGGAAAGAACAGTCCCTCATTGAAGCCGTGGCTGCGGATCGAATCGCCAAAATCATTGTTGAATTTTTGCGCGATGTCGCGCGACAGTTCGAGGTGCTGCTTCTGGTCCTCGCCGACCGGCACGTGGGTGGCGCGATAGAGCAGGATGTCGGCCGCCATCAGCACCGGATAGTCGTAGAGACCCACCGACGCATTTTCGCGGTCCTTGCCGGCCTTCTCCTTGAATTGCGTCATGCGGCTGAGCCAGCCGACGCGGGCGACGCAGTTGAAGATCCAGGCAAGCTCGGCGTGTCCCGAGACCTGGCTCTGGTTGAACACGATGTGCTTCTTCGGGTCGATGCCGGCGGCAATGAAGGCAGCGGTCACCTCGCGGGTGTTGCGCGCAAGCTCCGCCGGGCCGCCCCACACATCGACGCCCTGCGTGATCGCGTGCATGTCGACGACGCAATAGAGACAATTATGCGTCTCCTGCAGTTTGACGAAATTGACGATCGCGCCGAGGTAATTGCCGAGATGCAGATTGCCCGTCGGCTGGACGCCCGAAAAAACCCGTTCAACGAATGCCATTGTCAGCTTCCCGCCGATATCCCTTGGATTAGCGCCGTCGTTTGCCACGCGAGGGCTAGCCGCGCAAGTCACGCAGCGCGGTTTTGCCGGATCGCGCCGACCGCCTCGCGCCAGCCGGTGACGCCGAAAAGCCCTAGAAGCAGGCCGTAAAGCGCAATCCCGCCGGCGATCAGGACCAGCAGGATCGCAGTCTGCACGAGGCCATGCGCGTGGGTGCCCGGGGGGAGCGCAAGGGCCGTCATCAGCCAGAGCAAGCCTCCCATCGCCAGCGCCGCGGCCACAATACGCGGCAGCCGCCGGCGCGCCGCGGCATCGATCGAGAATCCAAATGTCTCCGCCCCCCTGCGGACCAGCGTGAACGCGTTGCTCCATGCGCCGAGCGCGATGGCGGTGGCGATGCCGGGCGCGCCGAACCAATGGCCGAGCAGGAAGCCTGAGGCGATCGCGAGCACGATGGCTTTCAGCGTCGCAATCAGCGGCGTCATCGTGTCTTCGCGCGCGAAGAATGCCGGCGACAGCGCCTTGACCAGCACATGGGCGGGCAGGCCGAGTGTCAGCCACATCAGCGCCTGCGCGGTCGCCGCCGTATCGCTTGATGTGAAGGCGCCGTGCTCGAACAGCATCCGCACGATCGGTGTGCTCAGCGCGATCAGGCCGAGCGTTGCCGGCAACGCCAGCCCGACGGCGAGTTCGAGACCGCGCGATTCCGCATGCGCGGTTGCGGCCGGATCGTCGCCGCGCAACGCGCGCGTCATCTCGGGAATGAGCACGGTGCCCATGGCGACGCCGACGATGCCGAGCGGCAGCTCGATCAGGCGGTTGGCGAAATAGAGCCACGATACCGCCGATGGCGATGACGAGGCGATGATCGCGCCTGCGACAACAAGCCATTGCGGCGCGCTGCTGGCGATCATCCCGGGGATCGCCCGGCCGAGAAAGCCGCGCATCTCGCCGTCGAACGAAATCCGCAAGGGCCTGGCGATGCCGCCGCCGCGCAACACCAGTATGGATAATTGCAGCAAGCCGGCGATGCCGATGGTGGCGGCCAGGATCAGCGCGGCTTCGACGGCGTCCTGCCGCCATCCGAGCAGCACGGCCATCACAGCGATCAACGCGATGTTGAACAGCAGCGGCGAGAACGCCGTCAGCGCAAAGCGGCCCTGCGCGTTCAGCAACGCCATCATCACCGTGACCGGACCGGCGAAGGCGAGATAGGGCAGCATCAGGCGGGCGTCGTTGACCGCAAGCTGCAGGGTTTCGTGCCCGGCAAAGCCCGGCGCCAGCGCGGTGATGACCAGCGGCATCAACAGGCCGATCAGCACGGACGCGGCGATCAATGCCGCGCTGACGGTGCCGAGCACGCGGCCGGCGAAGGCCGCCGCGGCGACCGCGCCACCGGCGTCGCGCACCCGCAGCCATGCCGGCACCAGCGCCGCGTTCAGCGCGCCTTCAGTCAGCAGCCTTCGCACCACATTGACCAGTTGAAACGCGACCAGAAATGCGTCCGCGACGGGACCGGCGCCGAGCAGTGCCGCGATGATGGAATCGCGCACGAATCCGAGCAGCCGCGAGGCCAGCGTTCCCGAGGATACCGTGAGAAAGGATCGGATCATTTGGGCTTCTATAGAGCATGATCCGGAAAAGTGGGCACCGGTTTTCCGTTCAGATCATGCTCAAACAAACAGAGCCTACGCTTGCTGGCGCTAGGCGGGTCGTGATAGGCCGCAGCCTTATCAAAATTCCCGTAAACAGGACGGATAAATGGCTGACGCAAAATACGACGTTCTCGGGATCGGCAACGCGATTTTCGACGTGCTGGTGCAGACCGACGAGGGTTTTCTCGGCCGCCACGGCATGACCAAGGGCGGCATGGCGCTGATCGACGAGGCGCGCGCCACCGCGATCTACGCCGACATGGGCCCGGCGACCGAAATGTCCGGCGGCTCGGCGGCCAACACCATCGTAGGCATCGCCAATCTCGGGGCGCGGGCGGCCTATGTCGGCAAGGTCAGGGATGACCAAATCGGCCGGCTCTACACCCACGACATCCGCGCCGCCGGCGTCGCGTTCGAAACCCCGGCTGCCGCCGGCGGCCCCGCCACCGGCTGTTCCTACATTCTGGTGACACCGGACGGCGAGCGCACCATGAACACCTATCTCGGCGCGGCGCAGGACCTGACGGCTTCAGATATCGACTCCGCCCAGATCGCGGCCGCGAGCGTGATCTATCTCGAAGGCTATCTGTGGGATCCGAAGAGCGCCAAGGAAGCCTTCGTCAAGGCCGCGACCATCGCGCATGGCGCCGGCCGCCAGGTCGCGCTGACCTTGTCGGATTCGTTCTGCGTCGATCGCTATCGCGACGAATTCCTCGACCTGATGCGCAAGGGCACGGTCGACCTCGTGTTCGCCAACGAGGCCGAACTGCATTCGCTGTACCAGACCTCGGATTTCGACACCGCGCTGAAGCAATTGCAGAGCGATACCAAGCTCGGGGTCGTCACCCGCAGCGAAAAGGGCTGCGTGGTGGCATCGAAGGACGGCGCGGTCGCGGTGCCGGCGTTCCCGATTCAAAAGCTGGTCGACACCACAGGCGCCGGCGACCTGTTCGCCGCCGGATTTTTGTTCGGCCTGGTGCGCAATGCGGGCCATGAAAATGCAGGCCGTCTCGGTGCGCTCGCAGCCGCCGAGGTGATCCAGCACATTGGTGCAAGGCCGCAAGTGTCGCTGAAGGAATTGGCGCAGCAGAACGGGCTGCCGGTGTAGGCGGCCTGGCAAGAGGCTATGATCTTTCAACCCGTCATGCCCGGGCTTGACCTGGCTTGACCCGGGCATCCACGCCTTTCTTGGGCAGCGATGAAGCAATTCGTGGATGGCCGGGACATCTAGCGCGAAGACGCGCTTCGCGCTTCTACCCGGCCGTGACGAGCCCTATGGCGCGCTGCATCGCGAGCTTGCCCGACGGGCAAATCGCTCGGCCGCGTGATTCCATTGTCGAGTCATTTTTTGCATCAAAGCGGAATATTTCTGTTCATCCCCACGGGCAAATCAAAACTATAACTGCCGCCGTCCCGACCCGAAGAGGGGCGTATCATGATCGTCACGAACGTTGGGCAGGGATGCGGTGGACGCGGCAGCGTCGGGCGCGATCGTCGTCGCAGGGCGGGTCCTTTGGACTCGTGAGCGAAGAGACGTCGCATCAGACGAACGGCGCTGAGGCGTACGGCGAAATCGTGTGGTCCTGGCACCCGTTGCTGGTGCTAAATCGGCGGAGGTCTTTGCGAGCCCAACCGGGTTCGACAAGATCGCCAATTCGTCGATGACGGTGGCAAAAGGAATTCGTCGCCGAGGAGAGCGCGCTATAAGCCGTAAAACCATTGCGCAGGGAATGTCGGATTGCCTCCGCTGAACCTGTATGCTCGTGTGCGCACTCTTTTGTGCACACTGCGCACGAGACCGCGGGTGCAGCGTGCATCCGGCATTCCCCGCGCCCTCTTTTCTTATGGCGCGAAACCAAGGGCATCACCCGGGCGAATCGCGCCGCGGGATCGGGTAGGTGTGTGTGCATTTCACAGCCGTCATTGCGAGGAGAATCCTAGCAGCCTGTCGGACTGAGGTGTCGATCTTGGCATGTGCAGACGATGGCGTGCTGCACCTGGGTGACGGACGGATTCAATAGTCCCTGAGGGACGAATGCGACGTCAGCGAGCATTCCGGTGCCGAGCGGAACGCCGCGTAGGGACGGCGGGCGCTTCAAGCGGCCGCCAGGGCGAACATTCGCTTCATATTCCACGCCATGGTGACGAGGCTCCACTCACCTTGCACCTTCTCAAGGCCGCGCAACAGGAACTGGCGGAAGCCCATCACCGATTTGATGATCCCGAACACCGGTTCCGGGGTCTGCTTGCGCAGGGCATAGAGCTTCTTGCCTTCGGGCGTCTGCAGACGGTAGCTCATGGCATCGAGCGCCGTTGGGTTCTGCGGCGCCGGCGGTGCTTTTGCAAAGCGCTCCGACAGGGGCGGATAATGCGATTGCCGGCCCTGCGCGATCATCGGGTCGATCTGCGCCGCCGCGCACAGCATGACGTTGGCTTCACTGAAGTAGCCGGTGTCCGCCAACAAAGTGGTCGGCTTTCCCAGCTCCGCCGGCAAAGCCTCGATCCGCTTCAGCAACGGCTCGATCTGCTGCTTGTCGTTGGGCGCCTGAACCACCTGCGCGGCGATCACCAGGAGGCTGTTCGCCGCCACCACCGCCTGGGCGTTGTAGCACTGCTCGAAGCCACCGCCTGCCACCGGCATGATGCGCGACTCTTCGTCGGTCAGATTGATCTGATCGGTTGGCAGCGCACCTTCGGTAGGGGGCTGGGGCGGCTTGCCTCCGGACTTCTTGCCGGTGGCCTTGGCCTTTGCCGCACGCGCCGCCAGCTTGGCCTCATGCTCGGCCTTCTCCCGTTCATACCGCTCTTTGGCGCGGGCTTCGATCTTGGCGCGGGCCTCGGCAAGCTTCGCCAAGCGCTTCTCGCGGCGTGCCAATTCCTCAGGAATTGACATGCCGTCGGGCACATCCGCTTTGTCCGCGGCTTCCGCCCGCGCCAGCAGATCGGCCACTTCCGCCTTCAATTGCGCCTCAATCTTGCCGGCGTGCTCATACGACAGCGCGCTGTGCCGGCTGGCGTTGGCGTGGATCTTCGTGCCGTCGAGCGCAACGGTGCCGATCTTGAGCATCCCCATCTCGCGCGCCAGCTCCAGCAGCCGCACGAACAGCCCCTCGATCTCCTTGAGAAAGCGCCGCCGAAATGTCGCGATCGTGTCGTGATCGGGATGGTCGTTCGCCGCAATGAAGCGGAACGCCACCGAATCGTACGTCGCCCGCTCCAGCTTCCGGCTCGAGAACACGCCCGTCGCATATCCGTATACGAGCAGGCCCAGCAGCAGCGCGGGATGGTACGAAGCCGATCCCGCTCCCCGGTAGCTGTTGCTCATCGCCGAAAGATCCAGCCCATCAATGACCTCGACAACGAAGCGCGCCAAGTGCCTCTCAGGAAGCCACTCGTCCACCGACGGCGGCAGAAGGTATCCGGTCTCGCGATCGATCGTACGGAAATTGCTCAACGGCGCCCCACCCAGTCGAAGAAAGGCCGAATCAATGCATCGATTCTACCTAACCCCGCTCGCTCCGCTAAGTCCGACAGGCTGCTAGGGTGGGCAAAGCGCAGCGTGCCCACCAGTTCAGGCAAGATGGTGGGCACGGCGCAACTGCGCCTTTGCCCACCCTACGAGACCTGAGCGCAAGTCAGCTTTTTTCACGCCGTCTTCGCCGCCTTCAATCCAAGCTTCGCCTCGACCGCGTCGCGCATCAAAAACTTCTGAATCTTGCCGGTCACCGTCATCGGAAACTCGTCGACGAATTCGATGTAGCGCGGGATCTTGTTGTGCGCGATCTGGCCCTGGCAGAAGGCGCGGACCTCGTCGGCCGTCAGCGTCTCGCCCGCGCGTATCCGGATCCAGGCGCAGAGCTCTTCGCCATAGCGGTCGTCGGCGACGCCGAAAATCTGCAGGTCCTGGATTTTCGGATGACGATAGAGAAACTCCTCGATCTCGCGCGGGTAAAGGTTCTCGCCGCCGCGGATCACCATGTCCTTGATGCGGCCAGTGATGTTGCAATAACCCTCCGCGTCGATCACGGCGATGTCGCCGGTATGCATCCAGCCGTTGGCGTCGAGCACGTCGGCGGTTTTTTCAGCCTCATCCCAATAGCCCAGCATGACGCTGTAGCCGCGGGTGCAGAGTTCGCCGCGTTCGCCGCGCGGCACGACGCGGCCTTCGAAATCGACGACCTTGACCTCGACATGGGGGTGAATGCGTCCGACCGTGGACACCCGGCGCTCCAGCGGGTCGTCGGTTGCGCTCTGAAAGCTGACCGGGCTGGTCTCGGTCATGCCGTAGGCGATCGTCACCTCGCGCATATTCATGGATTCATTGACCCGCCGCATCACCTCGATCGGGCACGGAGCGCCGGCCATGATGCCGGTGCGCAACGACGACAGGTCGAATTTGGCGAAGTCGGGATGGTCGAGTTCGGCGATGAACATCGTGGGCACGCCGTAGAGCGTGGTGCATTTTTCCTGCTCGATGGTCTGCAGCGTCACCAGCGGGTCAAAACCTTCGCCGGGATAGACCATGGCAGCGCCCGAGGTGACGGCGGCGAGATTGCCCATCACCATGCCGAAGCAATGATAGAGCGGCACCGGAATGCAGATGCGGTCGGTTTCGGTCAGGCGCATCGCGCGGCCGACGAAATAGCCGTTGTTGAGGATGTTGTGATGCGTCAGCGTGACGCCCTTGGGCGATCCGGTGGTGCCGCTGGTGAACTGAATATTGACGGGATCGTCGAACTGCAGGGTCTTGGCCAATGCCGCCAGCGTGTCGCGGTGGCGCGCGCCGCCCATGCGCGTGACTTCGCCGAACGCGATGGCGCCCGGACAAGCCGGGCCGCCGACCTGGATCACCGCGCGCAGTTGCGGCAAACGCGCCGCGTGCAAATCGCCGGGTGGCGCTTTGGCAAGCTCCGGCAGCAGCGTGTTCAGCATGTCCATGTAGTTGGAGGTCTTGAACACGGTGGCCGTGACGATCGCGGCGCATCCGACCTTGGCAAGCGCGAATTCCAGTTCGCTGAGGCGATAGGCGGGATTGATGGTGACGAGAATGAGCCCGGCCCTGGCGGCGGCAAACTGGGTCAGCGTCCATTCCGGCCGGTTCAGCGACCAGACGCCGATCCGCGCGCCGCGCTCGAGGCCGAGCGCGAGAAATCCGGCGGCCAGCGCGTCGACCCGCTCGGCCAGTTCGGTCCAGGTCCAGCGAACGCCATGGCTCGGCGACACCAGCGCCTCGCGCTTCCCCCAGCGCCGCGCCGCCCGATCGAGGCTCCGTCCGATGGTTTCGCCGAGCAGCGGTGCATCGGCAATGCCGCAAACGTAACTGTCCGCCATTTCGGTAAAATGTATTCCTCCAAGCCTATGTCCCCATCGTCATTGCCTGCGACAAACGCGAAGCGTTTGCGCAAGGGAGCGCAAGCGACGAAGCAATCCATTCTTCCTTTGTGGGGCAAGATGGATTGCTTCGCGGAGCCTGTCATCGGACCGGCCAAAGGCCGGACCCGTTGGCTCGCAATGACGGTCTTTACCTCCTTAAGCCGCCTTCTGGCTGCTACCGGCATCGAGCCCGGCATAGACGCCGCGCTCGAAGCCCGCATAGGCTTCCAGGCATTTCTTGTCCACGAACGGCAACAACTGCATCAGGATCACGCCGGCGACGTTGCGCGCCGGATCGATCCAGAAATAGGTGTTGGCGAGGCCCGCCCAGGCGAGGCTGCCGGGGCTGCGGCCTTCCGCGGTCTTGGCGGTGTTGATCAGGAAGCTCAGCCCCCATTTCTTCACCTGGTCCGGATAGAGATCGACGTCGTTGGTGTACATCGGCGCCACCGAGATCATCTTGGTGACGCTGAGATCGCCGATGTGGTTCTGGCCCATCAACGCGACGGTCTCGGGCTTCAGCAACTGGTTGCCGTTGGCTTTGCCCTTGTTGAGGATCATCTGGCAGAACTTGATGTAGTCGCCGGCGGTGCCGTACAGGCCGCCGCCACCCATGTGGAATTCCGGATTTTGCTCCAGTTCGAACGGGGTCGGTGCCAGCGAGCCGTCCTCGCCGCGCGCATGCATGCCGACCAGCCGCTTGCGCAGGGAGTCCGTGATCTTGAAGCCGGTGTCGTTCATGCCGAGCGGCGTGAACATGTGGTCGCGCAGATAGGCATCGAGACGCTTGCCGCTCGCGGCTTCCACCGCCTTGCCGACGAAATCGATGTTGATGCCATATTCCCAGCGCGTGCCGGGATCGGACATGATCGGCGTCTTCAGTGCGGCGTTCTGGCAGGTGAAGACGTTTGGGGTTCCGGTCTTCGCCAGATATTGCGCGCCCTCGCCGTTCCACACGTCGTAGCAGAAGCCCGCGGTATGCGTCATGAGATGGCGCAGCGTGATCGGCTTCTTCGCCGCGCGCAGTTTCGGCTCACCCTTGGCATCAAAACCTTCCAGCACCTGCGGGGCGGCGAGATCCGGCAGCACCTTGCCGATCGGCTCGTCCAGCGACAGCTTGCCCTGCTCGACCAGTTGCATGCCGGCCGCCGCGGTGATGGCCTTGGTCATGGAGGCGATCCAGAACACGCTGTCGGCGGTCATGGCGTCGTCTTTCGACAGGTCGCGTTTGCCGAACGCACCCTGATAGATGATGTCGTTGCCCGTCGCCGCGATCGCGACGACGCCGGGAATCTCCTTCGCGTCGGTCTTCTGACGCAGAACCTGATCGATCTGAGCTTTGCTTTGCATGGGGGGTCGCCTCCGGTTTATTTTTTTGGAGTGGGCAATCTTCCTCCCGTCCGTCGCGTCCCGCAAGCGCGGGCAAGTGGCCGCGGCCGATGTCGCGATCTCGTGATGGGCACTGCAACGCCAAGGAGAGAAGCAACCCAACTGCAACACTTCGCCACAATTAGCGGTGGACGGAAGGCAATGTCGGTGACCGGTCCGGGCATCCACGATAAATTGATCGCATTATAATTTGCGGTGCCGATTTTTGGAGTAAGACATTCAGATTCCAGCCCAAAATAGCGCTGCCGGCACTGAATGATTTGATGCAAATGGTTGTAACTTTGGAAGTTCCGAGGGAGCGGTGATGATCTCGACCTGGAGTGAATGGAAGCGATATCCCCGCGCCGGGCGCGGCGAGAACATCGAAGCCCCGATCAGCCCTGGCCTTTACGAAGTCCGCTATGCCGGTACCGGCGCACTGCATTCATTCGAGGCGGTCGATAACGTTGCCCAGGCGCTGGCGCTGCTGACGGTCGGTTCCAGGTCGTGGTTCAGCCGCCGCGATCCCGCTTCCCTGCCGGATCTTGAATACCGCACCTGCGCGACCTCGTCCCGGGCCGACGCCAAGGCCGCCGCCGAACGCATGATCGGCCGCCGCGAAACCTATATGAGCGGCGCGGCCTGATTGTTTCGTTCCCTCAAAATTGCTTGAAGCAGCCGCGCGTTTGCGGCCGATGCATTGAGGGCGGCTTCGGCCTATACTTGGGTCCAATAGCCAAGAAATCCGAGGAGTAACGCCATGACCCCGTCCGTCGCCGCACGCGCTTCGCAACCCGCCACACCCTCGCTTCGCGACCGCCTGAAGGATTCCTCGCTGCTACGCGAGCAGTGCTATATCGACGGCGCCTGGACCGGCAAGGCATCGCGGCCGGTGACCAATCCGGTCAACGGCGTGGAGCTTGCGAAAATCCCGGTTATGAGCACGGCCGAGACGACGCAAGCTGTCGAAGCCGCCGAGCGCGCGTTTCCGGCCTGGGCCAAGCTTACCGCCAAGCAGCGTTCCAACATCCTGCGTAAATGGTTCGACCTGATCATCGCGAACCGCGAGGATCTCGCGCTGATCCTCACCTCCGAGCAGGGCAAGCCGCTGGCGGAGGCGCTCGGCGAAGTCGATATCGGCGGCGCCTATGTCGAGTTCTTCGCCGAAGAAGCCCGCCGCGTCTATGGCGAAACCATTCCAACCCAGCGGGCCGATGCGCGCCTGCTGGCGATCAAGCAGCCGATCGGCGTTTGCGGCGCGATCACGCCGTGGAATTTCCCATGCTCGATGATCACCCGAAAAGTGTCGCCGGCGCTGGCCGCGGGCTGCACCGTGGTGCTCAAGCCCGCCAATGAAACGCCGCTGACCGCGCTGGCGCTGGTGGCGCTGGCCGAGAAGGCCGGCGTGCCCAAGGGCGTGTTCAATATCCTCACCGGTAATTCGTCGGCGATCGGCAAGGTGTTGTGCGAGCATCCCGCGGTGCGCTTCGTCGGCTTCACCGGATCGACCGAAGTTGGAAAAATTCTCTATCAGCAGGCCGCGGTCGGCGTGAAGAAACTCGGCCTCGAACTCGGCGGCAACGCGCCGTTCGTGGTGTTCGACGACGCCGATATCGATGCCGCGGTCGAAGGCGCCATGGTCTCGAAATACCGCAACATGGGCCAGACCTGCGTCTGCGCCAACCGTCTCTATGCCCAGGACAAGATCTACGACCAGTTCGTCGAAAAACTCTCGAAGAAGGTCGCGGCGATGAAGGTTGGCGACGGCACCGAAGCCGGCGTGGTGCAGGGACCGCTGATCAACATGGATGCGATCGACAAGGTCGAAAAACACATCGCGGACGCGGTCAAAGGCGGCGCCAAAATCGTCACCGGCGGCAAACGCCACTCGCTCGGCGGCAGTTTTTTCGAACCGACGGTGCTTGCCAATGTCGCGCCCGACGCGCTGGTCGCGCATGAAGAGACCTTTGGGCCGCTGGCGCCGGTGTTCCGCTTCAAGGACGAAGCCGATGTGATCGCGATGTGCAACAACTCGCCGTTCGGCCTCGCCTCGTATTTCTATTCACGCGATCTCGGCCGGGTCTGGCGGGTGGCGGAAGCGCTGGAATCGGGCATGGTCGGCGTCAACACCGGCCTGATCACGACCGAAGTAGCCCCCTTCGGCGGCGTCAAGGAATCGGGCCTTGGGCGCGAAGGCTCGCATCACGGCATGGAAGAATATGTCGAGATCAAATACGTGATGATGGCGGGGGTGTAGGCCGCACGGCGTCTAAAGGCTCTCCATGAACTCTCGCAGCCGCGGCGCCCATTTGTGGGCGTCGAGGCCGGACGCCGAATGGCCGTACTCACTGTCGAGCAGGAAATAGTTGGCATCGACGCCGGCGGCCTTTAGCGCCGGCATCACGGAAGCCGCGAGTTCGGGCGGAAACAGTTTGTCGGTCCGGGACAGGACATAGAGGACCTTCGATTTGATCTTGCCGAGTTGCGCGGTGACGTCGAAGCCGCGCAGCGCCTTGGCCAGGGTGATCAACGAGTTGGCATCGAAGCTTTCAGCCCATCGCTTGGCTTCCGCGCGGACCGCCGCTTCGATCTGTTCGGGGTCGGACATCGTGGTGCGCAGCCGGGTCTCGATGCCATAGGTCTTCAGCGTGGCGGAGCGGATCTGGATCATGCTCTCCAGCACCCCGCCATGATCGTAATAGTCGCCGCCGTTCCAGTTCGGATCCTGCGACAGCGTTGCGAGCAGGCGCGCCACATTGCCCTCGGCGCGCTCGCGCGGCACCAATGGCGCGGTGACGACGGCGGCGATCCCGCGCATCATGCCGGGATAGTCGACCGCCCATTGAAAGCCCTGGAATCCGCCATAAGAGGGGCCAACGATCGCAACCAGTTTTTCGATGCCGAGATCGGCGATCAGCAGACGCTGGGTGGCGACGATGTCGCCGACGGTGATGTCGGGGAATCGCGGTCCGTACCGCGTGCCCGACTCGGGATCGATGCTCGCCGCGTTGGTCGAGCCGTAGGACGACCCCAGCATGTTCGGGCAGATGACGAAGAAGCGGTCGGTATCGACCGCCTTGCCGGGACCGACGAGCTCGTTCCAGCTGCCTTCGCCGGTCGATCCGCCGGGATCGATCATCTGCGGACCGCTGGTGTTGCCATGCGTGACCAGCACCGCGTTGTCGCGCTGCGGTGACAGCTGGCCGAGCGTCTTGTAGGCGATCGTCACGGCCGGCATGACCGTGCCGCTCTGCAGGCGAAAATTCTCGATCTCAAAGGTCTTGGTTGTAAAAGCCTTGATCATAAAAGCCCTGGCATCAGCCGTCGAAATGTGTGCCGTCATGTTCTCGACCCCGGTGGACGCGCTACCTCAGCACGCCGGCGGTCAAAACACAAAGCCCTACCGCCGCAGCACCGCGATGGTGCGGTTGGCAAAGGTCAGCCGCTCGGCCATGACCGAGACGAAATAGGTCAGCAGCTTGTGGCTGAGTTCGGGGGCAGCGGCCTTGATCGCCTCGAACTGATGGGTGTTCAGCACGTAGAGCACGCTCGCGACTTCGGCCTGGATCGTGGCGCTGCGCGGCGCCTGCGAGACAAGGCCCATTTCGCCGATCGTGGTGTAGCGGCCGAGGCTTCGCACCCGGGTGGTGCGGCCCTCATCCGCCGGAACCATGATGCCGACGCGCCCGTCCAGAATGAAATGCATGGAATCGGCAGCTTCGCCGGCGCGAACGATGATTTCACCGGCCTCGACCTCGACGCGATGACAGCGGCGGACCAGTTCGTCAGCGTCATATTCGTCGCCGAGCATCTGGGCGAACCAGTCGCGCAGGCTGGCTTCCTCCTGCTCCAACCCCTGATGTTGGGTGATGAGCTCGTTCTCGCACCATTCCAGGGCGTGATCCAGTTCGGGAATGACACTCACCTCGTTCGAGATGAACTCGCTCGACCGCAGGACTTTCTTGGCCGCGGCGGAAAGGTGCACCAGCACCAGCTTGACGCCGAGGTCGTGCGCGCTGCGCTTGATCTGCGCGAAACTGTAGGCGGCCGATGAATCGATGCCGGTGACAAGCTTGAAGTCGAAGATGAGATAGCGGCATTCGGGACACCGCTGCAACAGCGCCTTGACGTGCTGATAGAGCCGGTTGGCCGAACCGAAAAACAGATAGCTCTGCAGGTTCAGGCCCTGGATCTTGCCGCCATGGGCCAGCAGCACCTCCTGGTCGCCGCGCGAGCGATCCAGCGAGCTGCGGTATTCCGAACCGTCAAAGCTGTATTTGATCGATTCGATCCGCGCCGCGCTCAGCGCAAAGGTCGCGCAGCCGATCACTACGCCGATCAGCACGCCGGGGACGAAGCCCCATCCCACGATGATGACGATGATCGCCAGCAGCGACACATATTCGGTCTTCGAGAGCCGCTTGCGCGACTCGACGATCCATTTGTGCAGCTGGTCTGTTCCCAGATAGATCAGGAGTCCGCCGAGAACGAATTTCGGCATATAGCCGAGCAGCTCGGGCGCGACAGCCAGCATCAGCACGGAAATGGCCGCGACAGTGAGGCCGGAGAGGCGGCCGGTGCCGCCGCTGCCGAGATTGAGAATCGAGCGGCTGATCGAAATGCAGCCGGGATAGCCCGCCAATGCGCCGGCCAGGATATTGGCGAGGCCGGTGACGTTCAGTTCCCGCTCCAGATCAGCCTCGCGATGGACGGCGACTTCGATGCCGGTGGTGTTGAAAAGCGTGCTTGAAGCGGTGACGAAGACGACGGCAACCAAATTGCCGAGCAGGTCCGGCAGGGCGTACCAGGGATAGTGGCGGAGTTCACTGGCGTTCCACGGCAGCATGAAGTGGGTCGGTGGTGGCGGCTGAAAGGTCCAGCCCGACGCCTGGGCCTCTTCAGGCGAGATGCCGAAGATCCAGAACGCAAGATGCGCCGCGATCACGCCGCCGATCAGAATGACCGGCAACCCCAACGAACGGCGCGAGCGACGCCAGGTCAAATTCAGGATCAGCGCCATGGCGCAGGCGGCGCTCAATTCGGACAGCGTGGTGAGGTTGGCGAACCGGTCGAGCGTTCCGAATTGCAGCCGGTGACCGGTGATCACCCGGATCGCGCCCAGAACGATCAGCAGCCCGGTCGCGCCGAGAAATCCGCCGACGACGGGATAGGGGACATAGCGGATGGCCCGGCCCATCCGCGTCACGCCGAAACCGCACAGCACGATGCCGGTTACGATCGTCGAAAAGCCGAGCGTGATCAGGGTAGGCGCGAGCAGCGGCGCTGTGGGATCGGTCGCAGCCATGCGCTCGACCAGCGAAGCGGCCAATATGCCGGTGATTGCCGCCGTGGAGCTGTCGGGACCTGCAATCGCAAAGGGCAGGGAACTGCCAAGCGCGAGCACGGCGGCCAGCACAGCCGACGTAATGAACGTGGCGGCGACACCATAGGACAGATAGGGCGCCAGCGGCCCGGCGAAGATTAGCAGCGCGTAGGAAAGGCCGAACGTAATGCTCAGAACGCTGGCAGCGCTGCCGCCGAGAACATCACTAAATGCGCGGCGCGCCCGCGGACCGAAATTAACAAATCGACTGACCATTTGCCCCTTGCTTCCGCCGTCAGTCCTAGACGACAGCGGAGCAGGACGCCAACAAGATTTTTATGACAACAGAACTCGCCGGGTCGCGTCAGCGCAAATGCTCCGTCAACCATTCCCTGCGTCGCCGCCGAACGCGCCGTGCCGGCCAACGCCGGACGCAAATCGCGTCGCGCCGGACAGCGTTTCGCCCGAGGCGATGACCTTGAGGCCGCCGCGCATCTCATTGGCAATCGCCTCTTCCTCCTCGAGGTCCCATTGCCGCAGCGCCGACAGCCGGTCCGCGCGCAGGCAGGTCTGCGGGAAGCGCGCGATCTCCTTGGCCAGCGCGATCGCATGCGCGCGGGCTTCGCCTTTCGGCACCAGGCGATTGGCAAGGCCCATGCGCAAGGCTTCCGCGCCGCCGACCGGGCGCCCGGTCAGGATCAGGTCGATCGCCTGCGAATGGCCGATCAGCCGCGGCAACCGGATGGTGCCGAGATCGATCAGGGGCACGCCAAAGCGGCGGCAGAAGATGCCGAAAGTGGCGTCCTCTGCGACCACCCGCATGTCCGCCCACAGCGCGAGCTCCATGCCACCGGCGACCGCAAAACCTTCGACCGCCGCGATCACGGGTTTCGACAGCCGCAGGCGGCTCGGCCCCATCGGCGCGATCGAACCGTGGCCGCCGACCTCGCGCTTTTTGTTGGGATCGCCCGACGCCACGGCCTTGAGGTCGGCGCCGGCGCAGAAATAGCCGCCGGTGCCGGTGAACACCGCCACCGAGGCTTCCTCGTCGGCATCGAATGCGCGAAAAATATCGTACAGCTTTCGTGCGGTGGCTCCGTCGACGGCGTTGCGGCAATGCGGACGGTTGATGGAAACGATGGTCACCGGCCCATCGCGTTCGACGAGTACGGCATCGGTCTCGGTCATGGTCAGGCGTCCTCCGTTTTATTGGTTGTCCGTGGTTGTCAGACGGACAAGCTCTTATGAGGCGAGCCTAGCGTTCCCTGTTATTCAATGCCATCGACAAGATCAGCCCCCGGAATTTCCGGCGAGATGCGTCCTCGGCCCGGCACTCAAAAAATGGCCCCCGTTAAGGGGGCCATTCTTCATTAGTCGTCCCAATGACGGTGACGTTTGATGATTATCGTTCGGTCGCTATCATGGTTGTACCAGCCGCGATGCCAACCGCGATCATGTTCGTAGAACCCAACGCGAGGGCCGCGATAGTAGTCATCACGGTCGCGATAGTAATAGTCTCGGTCGCTGCCGACGCGGAAGCTGAAACCCTGCGCGCTCGCGACGGTAGGCGCGGCGACTGCGATGGTCGCTAACGTGGCCAGAACGCAAGAAAGTTTCTTCATATCGCTTCTCCTATCGTTGTTGCGCAGGGAGAAAACGTGTGAGCAATCGCCACGTTCCTGGAACTACATCGGAACTTTCTTGAATGGATATTCAGCTAGATTGCCTGTTTGTTCGATGTGATCGCACGCCGGACAGGAAGTCCGATGAGAGCGCATCGATTGCGCTGCTTGTGGCAATGGTTCCGCCCTGTCGGCCACTGATTTTGCCGGACAAGCCGGCGTCATCGATGGCGACACTCTAGAAATTCGCGGGGCGCGCGCATGCGGCTCTGGAACGACGACGGCGAGCACTATCGCTGTGGACAGAAGGCCGCCAACAGTCGATCACGACCTCAAACCTTCAGTTCAGCGTCCGTCACCCGCCGATACGCTTCGAGATAGCGCTTGCTGGTCGCCTCCACGACGCTGGCCGGCAGCGGTGGCGGCGGGGCGTCGCCGTTCCAGCGGCCGGCGCGGCGCTCGGCGTCGAGATAATCGCGCAGCGGCTGCTTGTCGAAACTCGGCTGCGGCTGGCCGGTCTTGTAGACGTCGACCGCCCAGAACCGCGAACTGTCGGGGGTCATCACCTCGTCGATCAGGATGATGCGGCCACTGCCGTCGCGGCCGAATTCGAACTTGGTATCGGCGATGATGATGCTGCGGTCGCGGGTGATCTTTTCGCCGAAATGATAGACCGCGCGCGCCATGCTCTCCAGTGTGTGCGCGACTTCGTCGCCCAAGATCTCGCGGACCCGCGCCACCGTGATGTTCTCGTCATGGCCGGTCTCGGCCTTGGTCGCCGGGCTGAAGATCGCGGGCTCGAGCTTTGCGCTTTCGACGAGGCCCGGCGCCAGCTTCTCTCCGGCCAGTGTGCCGTGTTGCGCGTATTCCTTCCACGCCGAGCCGGAAATATAGCCGCGGATCACGCATTCGATCGGGAACACCTCTGTGCGCCGGCACAGCATCGCGCGCCCAAGGATATCGGCGCGATGGGCTTTCAGTGCGGGCACCTGCGCGATGATCTCGTCGGCGTCGGCGCTGATCATGTGATGCGGCACCACGCTTTCGAGTTGCCGGAACCACCAGGCGCTGATCTGCGTCAGCACCGCGCCCTTCATCGGGATGGTCTCGGCCATCACGACGTCGAACGCGCTGATGCGGTCGGTGGTCAACAGCAGCACGCGATCGTCGCCGACGGCGTAGATATCGCGGACCTTGCCGCGGCCGATCCGTGGCAAGGGCAAATCGCTGGCGAGCATCGCATTCATTCGGTCAGGCTTTCAAAGGCGATGCGCTCGCGCGAGAGGCGCGAGCGCGGGGAAGGGGATAGCGGAGGAGATAGCTTACTCCGGCAGCGGAATGAACTCATGTTCGTTGGGAACATGGGCGAAACGGCCGGTTTTCCAGTCCTGTTTGGCCTGTTCGATCCGCTCCTTGCTGGAAGAGACGAAATTCCACCAGATATGGCGCGGGCCTTCCAGCGCGTCGCCGCCGAGGAACATCATCCGTGCCGGCCGGGTCGCCTTCACCGTGATGCGGTCGCCGGGCCGGAAGACCAGGAGGCGCGGGCCTTCAAAGCGCTCGCTCGCGATCTCGATCTCGCCGTCGACCAGATAGATCGCGCGCTCTTCATGGTCGGGATCGAGCGGCACGCTGGTTCCCTGTTCAGCGCTCACCTCGGTGTAGAACCATGGCGATACCATCGTGACCGGCGATGCTATGCCGAACGACTGGCCGGCGATGACGCGCGCCGTAAAGCCCCGTTCGGTGATCATCGGCAGATCGCCGGCCGCGTAATGCTGAAACGACGGCGCGATTTCCTCCGATCCCGCCGGCAGCGCGATCCAGCTTTGCAGGCCCAGCATCTTCTGGCCGTCACGGCGCTGCACGTCGGGCGTTCGCTCGGAATGGGCGATGCCGCGGCCGGCGGTCATCAGGTTCATGGCGCCGGGCTGGATTTCCTGGATGTTGCCCTCGCTGTCGCGGTGCATGATGCTGCCGTCGAACAGATAGGTGACAGTGGCCAGCCCAATATGCGGATGCGGGCGAACATCCATGCCCTTGCCGGCGATGAACTGCACCGGCCCGAAATGATCGAAGAAGATGAAGGGTCCGACCATCTGCCGTTTGCCATGCGGCAGCGCGCGGCGGACCTCAAATCCGTCGCCGAGGTCGCGGGTGCGCGGCACGATGACGAGATCGAGCGCGTCGCAGGATTTGGCATCGCCGAGCACGGGGTCATTGGAAGGTTGCCAGCTCATGGGGGGACTCCTTTGGTTTTGTCGCGATCATACTCCATCCGTCGTCCCGCGAAAGCCGTGTGTGGGTCTTGCAACGAACACCTCGACGTCATTGCGAGCCAACGGGTCGCGCGAATGCGCGCCCGATGACAGGCTCCGCGAAGCAATCCATCTAGCCGCGCAAGAAAAGAATGGATTGCTTCGTCGCTTGCGCTCCTCGCAATGACGGCGGTAAGCAAATACACATAAGAATAGTTGCAGAAAATAAAGGCAGGAAACGATGATCCCTCCATTGAAGCCGGGTGCCAGGCTGTTGCAGCCCAACGGTCCGGTCATCGAGACCGAACGCTTGCTGCTGCGGCAATGGCGCAGTGATGACGTCGCGCCCAACACGGCGATGCTGGCTGATCCCGGCACCGCGCGCTTCATTACCGTCGACGGCAAGCCCGTTACAAACGAGCTCAACGGATGGCGCAATGCCGCCATCATGGCCGGGCACTGGGTGCTGCACGGCGTGGGCATGTTCGTGGTCGAGGAAAAATCGAGCGGAAAATTTGTCGGGAGGGTCGGGCCGTGGTTTCCGCCGGGCTGGCCCGGTTTCGAGATCGGCTGGGGCATCGCCACGGAATTTCGCGGCAAGGGTTTTGCGGTGGAAGCGGCGCGGGCGTCGATCGATTGGGCATTCGCGACCTTCGACATCGACCGGATCATTCATTGTATCGATCGCGAAAACACCGCGTCACAGGGCGTGGCGCGTCGGCTTGGCGCCAGCAAGGATGGCGAGTTCGATTTGTTCGGTCATGTCGCTGATGTCTGGGTAACTCACCGCGATACCTGGAAAGGCTAGTCCGCCAAAATTGAACCGGCCGGCGATCTGCACTAAAATCATGATGCCGATAACCGCGCGGACCGGGTTCACCCGATGCTGCTTTCCACCCTCGATATTGCGTTGCGCGCCGGAACCGTAGCGCTGCTGCTGGTGCTGGCGGCGTCGCTGGCTCGCGGCTTCGGGACCGTCCTTGCCGGGCGATTGGCCGCGGCCTTTGCGCTGGGCTCGGCAGCGCACTCCGTGAGCTATTCGATCGGCGCCACATCGCCGGTGTCTATCTTGCATGCGCCGTTGATCGCGCTGTCGACCGGCAATGTGGTGGTGTTCTGGCTGTTCACCCGCGCGCTGTTCGACGATGCCTTCAAACTGCGCGCGTGGCATGGGCTGGTCTGGGCGGCGGTGGCCGCGTTCAGCTTCGTCAATTGCCTGTGGATCGCTCCGGCGCCCGGCGGCAATTTGCGGATCTCCATCATTGCGATCAACCTGCTGGCGCTCGGCTTTATTGCGCTTGCGGTCGTGCAAACCATCGCTTCGTGGTCATCAGATCTGGTCGAGGGCCGCCGCCGCATCCGGGTGTTCATCGTCGTCGCGGCCGCGCTGTATGGCGGTGTCAACGCCATTCTGCAGATGTTGCTGTCAGGTGGCGAAGCGGCCGGCATCGCCAACCCGGTGAATTCCGCCGTTTTGGCCGCCATCGTGGCCACGATTTCCTGGTTGATGATGCGCGTGGACGGCGCCGATCTGTTTCCGGTCGCGGCCGAGATTGCCGCAGCGCCGGATGTTCCGAACCCATCGGCCGCATTTGAGCATTCAAACGACCAAAAACTGGTCGACGCGCTGATGCGGCTGATGGCCGACGAGCGCATCTATCGCCACGACAACGTCACCATCGGCACGCTGGCGACCCGGCTCAAAATACCCGAATACAGATTGCGGCGGCTGATCAACCAACGGCTCGGCTACCGCAACTTCAACGTCTTCCTCAACAACCACCGGATCGAGGAAGCCAAGGCGGCGCTGGCCGACCCGACCCAGGCCGAAGTTCCTGTCATCACGATTGCGATGGATGCCGGGTTCCAGTCGCTGGGTCCGTTCAACCGGGCGTTCAAGGCGACCACGGGGGTCACGCCGACCGAATACCGCCGCTTGAACGCGACCGCGGCCTGATCGGTAAGCCTTTGTAATTTGTCCAAGATTTCGGAATCGGCGAGGCCCTTCCAGGTTCCGGCCACCCTGATTTCCAAATACGGCGAGCGGTGATCGGAATGTTCGCCATCATGGCCGGCACGCGCTCATGCGTCATGCCGGAGGCCAATGTGACCCGACGAAATCTGTTCCTGATTCTTGCGACGACCACAACTCTGAGCGCGCTGGCCTTGACGGCCGTCCGCGCCCGCGACGTGCCGAAAGTCGCCACCGGCTTCGTCGCGAACATCGTCTGCTCGGAAACCTTTGTTTCCGGACTCGATCCGCAAAGAACCTTCTCGGAGACGACAGCCGCGATGCCGGGCGCCAGCCTGATTACTTGGGCACTCAATTATAGCGTCGACCGAACGCGCAAGGACGTCACGGTGACGCTGTTTGGCCTTGGCCGGAGCCACGCTGTCTATCGCGAAGGCATGGGCTGCTATCTCGATCACGGCGGCGCGGTCACGGATATTTCGCGGCCGGCGGCCGAGAGCAAATTGCCGGCGCTGTTGCCCGAAATCGCGGGGCCGGCGCTCGTCGCGCCTGCCAATCCTCAACTGGCCACGGCACTGGATCGCGCGTTTGCCGAGCCGGACAGCCTGTCGTTCCGCCGCACGCGGGCGGTGGTCGTGGTCAAGGACGGCCGCGTCGTAGCCGAGCGGTATGCCGAAGGCTACGGCATCGAGACGCCGCTGCTCGGCTTTTGGCCGACCCGACAACCCTTTCGGGGAAGGCTGATACGGCTGGGTGAAGTAGAGCGAAGAGTACGCCCAGCCGCTGCGCCGGGGTAGTGGCGACAGCATCCGCGACCAAGTCGGTGATCTCGGCGCTGACGGGGATTCTGGTGCGCAAGGGCGCACTCACGCTGGATCAGCCGGTACCGATCGTGGCGTGGCAAGGCACCGGTGATCCCAGGCATGCCATTACCGTCGATCATCTGCTGCGTCACACCGCGGGCCTTGCGATCGGCAACTCGCTCGAGGCCTCGCTTGGCGCCGCCTTCGAGCCGGTCAATCGCATGAAATTCATGGAATCCGACATGGCGGCCTACGCCGAAAGCGTTGGATTGGCGACAACGCCGGGCAGCACCTGGAATTACAATGATGGCAATTTCATCATTCTATCGCATCTGATCCGCAATGCGGCGGGCGGCCCTGCAGCGGATGTGATCCGGTTCGCACGGGAGGAATTGTTCGAACCGCTGGGCATGCGCAACGTCACGCTCGAGTTCGATGCTTCGGGCAATCCGGAAGGGTCGACTCAGATGCTCGCGACCGCGCGCGACTGGGCGCGGTTCGGCATGCTCTATCTCAACGACGGCGTCGTCGGGGGAAAACGCATCCTCCCGGAGGGATGGGTCAAGTATTCGGCCTCAGCGACGCCGAACGCCTGGGTCGGATATGGCGCGGGCTTCTGGACCAACCTCGGCGACAGCTTTGGCGCCAATTACCGGATCGAACACGGCATGCCGCGCGATGCCTTCTTCGCCAAGGGGACCATCGGGCAATATGTCGTCATCGTTCCCTCGGAACGGCTGGTGATCGTTCGCCTCGGCCGCTCGCCCAACTGGCCGCCGGAGGTCGATGGCGTGTTCGGGCTTGTCAGCGATGTCGTCGCGGCAACGAACAGCAAGGCAAAGTTGGCCGTCGGCGATTGATTTGCGCGGCGATCGATCACGTGACAATGTGAATTGAACTATTCGGCCCGGTGACGGTTGGATTCCGCGCCGCCATCGATGCGCGGATCTCATCATCATCGACGGCCCTGCATGATGCAGGGCCGCCAAGCCCCGGTCTATTGCCGGCCCAATTGTGTGGCTTTCTCGACGCGATCAAATCGCTCGAGCGACAGGATCGCGTTCGCAAGTTGATCGGCGCGGCCGTTGAGCACGGGACGGGCGAGCGTCAAAAACTTCTGCTGCATCGCCTGTGCGTCCGGGAATGAATTCGGCTCGCCGGATGGATCGGCATAAAGCCTCTCGTGGACGCCGTAATCGGTGGTGATACTGACGCGTGCACCAAAGGGATGGGTGCGGCCGATCTCGAGGCGGTCGTCCTGCACCACGTCGAACTTGTCGGCCAGCGCATTGACCGCGGCATCGCCGAGCCGCTCGTAATCGTCCCAGCCGAAGCGGCCCTGGTCGAGCGCCAGCGCGCCGGTGAAGAACATCGAGAATTGCCCGCCGACGATCGAGGTCGGATGCCGCTTGGTGGCGGCATCGCCGGTCAGCGTGATGCCGTTGCGGTGCAGGCCGATCTCGACCCGCCTGATCTGGTCCGGCGTCAGATTGTGCTCGCGGCGCATTGCGATCAGCGCGTCCAGGGCTGCATGGGTATAGCGGCAGCTCGGATACGGCTTTACGCCGATCTTCAGGGTCTCGTAGATCTTGCCGAGCCCAGCGATCGCTTTATCCGGATGCGCGTCATCGCTGTAGCCGACCAGAAGCCCATGCTTGCCCTCGACCGATTCGGTCGAGCCGACGAAATCGTTGCGCGCCAAGGTGGCTGCGATCACGCCATTCATCGCGGCGGCGCCGACCTGATAGCGTTTGTTCCAGCCGCCGTTGACCAAAAATTGCAGCGACCCCGCGGCCTGGCTGCCGGAGACGCCGAAGGCGGCGATGATCTGGTCCTTCGACAAGCCAAATAGTTTTCCCGCCGCAGCCGCCGCGCCATAGGTTCCCGCGGTCGCGGTCGGATGGAAGCCGCGCGCGTAATGCGAAGTGGGATCGAGCGCGTTGCCGAGCCGGCAGCAGACTTCATAGCCGGCCACGATGGCGGTGAGCACGTCGCGGCCGGATGCGCCGACCATCTCGCCGACCGCAAACGCCGCCGGCACTACGGGCGCGCTCGGATGCAGCGAGGAATCCGCATGCGTATCGTCGAAATCAAGCGAATGGCCGAGCGCGCCATTGAGGAGTGCGGCCACCGCCGGGGTCCAGGTCTTGGCATCGCCGAACACGGTGGATTCACCCTTGCCGTTCAGCGCCAGGGATTCCAGCATTTTGAGCAGCGAGGGCGTGGATTCCGCGTCGCGCCGGGCCCGGATCGCGCTGCCGAGGAAGTCGAGCGTCAGCACTTTGGCGCGCTCGAGTACCTCCGGCGGGATATCCTCGAATTTCAGGTCGGCGACATAGGCTGCGAGCGTTGCGGTTTCGTTGGCCATCGTGTTTCCTCGTTTTGCCGCGCAGGGTAGGCGGGCTGATTTCGCGTTTCAAGCCGCCTCCGGGGGGCGGGCATCAGCTATGCTCAAAGCCGTCTATTGCGGGTACTGTCTGCCGATTCCGGAACGCGACGCATGATGACCTTCTCAAAACACATATTCGGCCGGTTCTGGGCCCGGAAGACGCAATTGGCGCTCGCGGTCAGGATCGCCGCGGCGGCCGTCGCCGCCTACGCGATCGCGGTCGCGTTGCATCTGTTGCTGCCGCTGTGGGCGGTGCTGACGTCCCTCATCGTCACCCAGATGAGCGTCGGCCGGTCGCTGAAAGCGACCCGCGACTACATGCTCGGCACCATCGGCGGCGCGATCTATGGCGCCGCCATCGCGGTGCTGATCCCGCATTCCGGCGAGGGCAGTCTGCTGGCGCTGCTGGTGCTGGCGGTGACGCCGCTGGCCTTCATCGCCTCCCTCAACCCAAGCCTCAACTCCGCGACGGTTACGGCCGTGATCGTGCTGCTTCTCCCGACCATGCATCATGCCAATCCACTGGATTCGGCGATCGATCGCGTCATGGAGGTCAGCGTCGGCGCGGTCACGGGATTGGTGGTTTCGTTCCTGGTGCTGCCGTCGCGGGCCGTCAACCAGATCCGCGTCAACGCTGCGCGCTTGCTCGAGCTGCTGGCTGCCGCATTCGCCGAATTGCTGGCCGGCCTGACGCGTGGTCTCGACAACGACGCGCTGCACCGCATCCAGGACGGCATTGGCGTGGCGGTGACCGGCCTGAACGCGACCGGCGCCGAAGCCGAGCGCGAGCGCTCAGCGCATTTGTCGTCGGGCCCGGACACCGGCCCATTGCTGCGGACCATCCAGCGGCTGCGCCACGACGTCGTGATGGTCGGGCGCGCCAGCGTGGTGCCGTTGCCGGCGAACGTGCAGGCCCGGCTGGCGCGTCCGCTGTCCGACGTCAGCAATGCGATCGTCAGCTATATGCAGTCGGTTGCGGTGTCGTTGCGGAGCGGCGCCGGCGCTGCGGAAATCCAGCCGGTCGACGCTGCCTTGCAGGCCTATGCGACCGAAGTCGCCGCGTTGCGGAGCGAGGGCTTGATCCGCGGCCTGCCGGTGGATGCGGCCGAGCGATTTTTCGCGCTCGGTTTTTCGCTGGAGCAGATGCGGCAGAATCTGAACGATCTCAACCGCTGTCATGCCGACTGGTGCGAGGCGGAGGTCACGAAGCCGGCCGATACCAAGAGCTGATCAAGATATACGCCGAGGAAGCCGCGAACCACGGTGTCGCGCCGTGGAAATTCCGGTTCAAGCTGCGCGGCGGGCCAAGCCCTTGCGTTGCATCCGCCAGATGAGGAGATCGATGCGGTCCTGGCCGAAGAACGGCTCGTTTTCGAACACGAAAGTCGGCACCCCCCAATGGCCTGATGACGCGTGGTCCTGCTCGTTGTTTGCAATGATGCGTTCATAGCGATCGGGATCGGCGGCAACGGCTGCGTCCATCGCGGCCAGATCGAAGCCGGCCGCCGCGACTGCCCTGGCGAGATGCTCGCCCTCGTTCCAGCCATCGACGGTACCGTCCCACAGCACGCGGCTGATCGCATCGGCAAAGGCGAGCGCGCGTCCCTCCAGCTGCGCCGCGGCGCCAAGCCGCGTCAGCCGGTGGATGTAGGGTTGGCGCTCCGCGACGTCGAGCGTCGTCATGTCCTGGACGATGGGGTCAGGGCGGGGAGGGCGAAAGGGAATGTTCGCCTGCTCGGCGACGCGCCGGGAGTCGAGCATGACATAGCGCAGAAACTGCGGATTGGTGCGCTTGAAGAAGCCGGGCACCCGTACCGCGAGCGGATAGACCGGGCGCAAATGCACCGTCACGTCATAGTCGGCGGCGAGCTTCGTCGTCCTCGGCAGCGCGAGATAGCTGTAGGGACTGCGAAACGAGAAGAACAGATCGACCGATAATGTCATGCGATACCCCTCCCTGCAGCCGGTTTTGGGCCGGAGCAAAGCATGGCCGCGGCAACGCGTCCACGCCGGGTAACGCGCGTGCTCGGCTCAGGCGGCAACCTGTCGCAGCAGGGCGGGGACGATCAGGCGGTGAAACGGCAGGATGATCGCCAGATAAGTCCGGCCGAGCCGGTTATGCGTCAGCACCAGCGTGGTCGCGGTGACGTTCTGGGTGGAGGCACCGGAGGCCGCCACATCCACGACGATGCGAAAATCCAGATGCGCGTCGTCGAAGCCGGCGACCAGCCGCTCCGGCGTCGCGCTCAGAACCGGAAATATCCCGATCATTTCGCGGGGCGCGGTTTTGCTGGCGCCTGATGTCTTGAGGCCAAACGGCGTGACGAGAATATTGCGCAGGGTCAACAAGGCTTCGGCCCATCGCGGCTGACGCGCGATCATGCGCTCCGCAGCGTGGCGGGCGTCCAGCGCGGGCCCGTCGGTTTCGAGGCGGAAGGCATCGACGAACTGCGCGCCGGGCAGCAGCGTGCCGGTATCGATATCGGGTTTGATCTCCCAGACTTTCATCGCGCGAGCCTGCTCGCCAGCAGCCGGAAACGCAACACCAGAAGAACGGCATATACCGCGGTTCCGCACGACAGCCCGATCCAGATCCCGGCCGCGCCCAATGGAGTCCGGAAACCGAGGACGCAGGCGCATGTAAATCCGATCAGCCAGTAGCTGACGGTGGCGAACAACAGCGGTATCCGCGTGTCGTTCATGCCGCGCAGCGACCCGGCGACGACGGTCTGGATGCCGTCGGCGATAAAGAACGTCGATCCGACCAGCAACAGGGTTGCGGTGAGTTCGGCGGTGGCATCCGTGGTTTCGCCAAGGAAAATCTCTGCAATCGCAAAGCGTCCGAGGATCACGGCCAGCGTCATCGCGGACATGAAGACGATGCCGAGACCGGTCGCGACAAATCCGGCGCGCTCGACCGCCGGCGCGTCACCCCGCCCGACGGCGTGACCGACCCGCACCGTGGCCGCCATTGCGATCCCGAACGGCACCATGAACAGGATGGCCGCGATCTGCAGCGCGATCTGGTGTGCCGCGAGCGCCGTCGTGCTGATCAGGCCCATCAAGAGGCCGGCGGCGCCGAACAGGCCATATTCCAGCAGGAACGAGAGCGAGATCGGCGCGCCGACGCGGACGAGTTGCCGCATCAGGTGCCAGTCGATGCGCCAGATCCGCCCAAGCACGTAATATTTCCGGAACGGGCGGCGGCGGGCGGTGAACCACAGCCCTGCGAGGAACGTTCCGAGATTGACGATCGAGGTCGCAAGGCCCGCGCCAAACAGCCCGAGCTGCGGCAAGCCCAACGCGCCGTAAAGGAGCAAATAGACCAGCAGCGCATTGGCCGGGATCGCCGCGAACGTGATCCACAGGATCGGCTCCGGCCGGTTGACCGCGCTCATGAAGCCGCGGATCGCGATGAACCACAGCGCCGGCAGGACGCCCCAGGCGAGGCCGAACAGGTATTGCTGGGCGAGATGGGCAGCCATCGGGGCCTGACCGAGCGCGAGCAGGATCTGCTCGCCGCGAAACGGCAACGCCATCAGCGGCAGGGCGATCAGCAGCGCGGCCCACAGGCCGACCCGAAGCGCGCGCCGCACCATGCGCGGATCGCGCGCGCCGAACGCCTGCGCCGCCAGCGGCGCCACCGCCGACACCAGTCCCATGCCAAAGGTAAAGCTGACGAAGAAAACGGTATGCGCCAGCGATGCCGCGGCGAGCGCCTCGCTGCCGAGGCGTCCGATAAACGCGATATCGGTGGTCATCATCGCGATCTGCCCGAGCTGCGTCAGCGCAAGCGGCACCGCGAGCTTGAGCGTCTCGCCAAGCTCGAGCCCGAGAGGATGGCCGGATGCGCTCCCTGGCGCATGCGCTGCGATCGGGGCCTGTTCGGTACTATCTGACGATGTCATGGGGGCAGGTTAGCGCCGATCGTGTTATTGTTGTGATCCAGGCCGAATGATAACATGAGCATCGCACGGCCGGTTGCCTGCAGTTTTCGGATCACGGCATGGATATTTCGCTTAACCAGGAGACGGTGAACGATACCGCAAAGCTGATGATGCATCGGCTTGTTTCGCGGGAGATCATCCGCGATCCTTCCATCGTCGAACACGCGAGGGCATCTCACGCACGAACCGCGCGACGCTACGCCGGGCGTGCTTTTGTGCGAGAATGGGACGATTTATTGGAACTGCCGTTGATCAGGCTGCGGGACAAACTCATCAGCCGGGACGCCGAGATGGTCCGGCTACGCCTGTCGTCGCCCTTCTTGGCGGGAGCGGGCATTGATTTTACCGATTACGATTTTCGCATTCGCGTCAGACGGGCCGCAAAGCGGGTTGCGCAACGAGCTCTTGTGTGCAGATCACGTCTGACGGCTTCATCGGCGCAATGACGGACGACGCGAAATTCCGAACGAAGGAAGACTTGGAGCGCGCGGTACGCGCGCTGGCTCGCGAGTTTAAGACAGATACAGTTTTTATCATTGGAAGTCAGGCGATCTTGCTGTCGTGGCCCGACGCGCCCGAGGCTATGCGTGGTTCTCCCGAGATCGATGCCTATCCGGAAAATGCCAAACTTTGGGAGATCGAAGCAAGAAAGGGTGCCGGTGCGCCCTTGGAGGCGTCCGAACACATTCACGGACTTTTTGGTGAAGGATCTCTATTTCACAGCACCCACGGGTTCTACATAGACGGCGTGGACGAAGTAACAGCAAGGCTTCCGGAAGGATGGCATGCGCGTGCGATGGTTCGGTCCTTCAGTGTTGACGGGCGAATAGTAAAAGCGGTCGCCCCGTCACCGGACGATCTCATCGTCTCGAAACTTGCAAGGCTCGACGACAAGGACAAGGACTTTGTAGAAGCATATCACCGGGCACGCCCGCTCGACATTCAGCTAATTGAGAAGAGGATCGCAGAAACGGCTCTTGATCCGGCTCTCGCCAAAAGAGCGATTGCATATGTCCGCAGCCTCGCGGGAAAGCGGAATATCTAATCGAGGGATGATAAAGACGGAGATAGCGGCGCCGCGGTCTATCGGCTGTCGCGTTCCGGCACCCGGGTGATCTTCGCGCCGAGGGCGTTGAGCCGTTCCTCGATGCGCTCATAGCCGCGTTCGATCTGGTCGGCATTGTTGATGGTCGAGGTGCCTTCGGCGGCGACGGCTGCCAGCAGCATGGCCATGCCGGCGCGGATGTCGGGGGAGGTCATCGGCGCGCCGCGCAGCCGGCTCGGCCCGGCCACGATTGCCCGGTGCGGGTCGCACAGCACGATGCGGGCGCCCATCGAGATCAGCTTGTCGACAAAGAACATCCGCGACTCGAACATCTTCTCGAACATCAGGATCACGCCGTCGCATTGGGTCGCGGTGACGATCGCGATCGACATCAGATCGGCCGGGAAAGCGGGCCAGGGCTGGTCCTCGAGTTTTGGTACATGGCCGCCGAAATCGTCGTGGATTTTCATGGCCTGGCCGGACGGTACGACGAGGTCGTCGCCTTCGACTCCGCAGACGATGCCGAGCCGCTCAAAGCCCATCCGGATCGAGCGCAAATGCTCGACTCCGGCGCGCGCGATCCGAAGCGGCGACCTTGTCACCGCGGCAAGCCCGATCAGCGAGCCGACCTCGATGTGGTCGGGCTGGATTGCGTAGCGCGCGCCGCCAAGCGTTGCCGGTCCATGGATCATGATAGTGTTGGTGCCGATGCCTTCGATCCCGGCGCCGAGGGCAACCAGGAAGTGCGCGAGGTCCTGCACATGCGGTTCGGAGGCGGCATTGCGCAGGTGAGTGGTGCCGTGGGCGCCAACCGCGGCGACCAGCGCGTTCTCGGTGGCGGTCACGCTGGGCTCGTCGAGGAAGACGTCGGCGCCCTTCAGCCGCGAGGCGCGGAATTCCAGCCGGTGGGTCGCGGTGACGGTGGCGCCTAACTGCTCGAAGGCCAGGAAATGCGTATCGAGCCGCCGCCGGCCGATGACGTCGCCGCCGGGCGGCGGCAGCGCCACCTCGCCACAGCGGGCGAGCAGCGGTCCGGCCAGCAGGATCGAGGCGCGGATCCGCGCGCACAGTTCCGGATCGAGATCGGCGGCGCGGATGTCTTTGGCGTGAATGACGAGCGTGTTGCGCTGTTGCCATTCGGCAGATGCGCCGACCGAGCGGACCAGCTCGACCAGGGTTTCGGTGTCGCGAATGCGCGGAACGTTTTCCAGCGTGACCGGGTGCTCGGTCAGCAGGGACGCTGCGATGATCGGCAGCGCGGAATTCTTGTTGCCGGACGGCTCGATCGTGCCCGCGAGCCGGTGACCGCCTTCAACGATGTATTGAATGGGCGGCACGGGCGCGCGTGTCCTCCAACATAATTTCCTGACTCCGCTACTCAAAAATCCGTAGCAGAATCAATGGTCGATGCGGGTGCTATAACAGATAAAATTGACTCAAGTAACGCAATTCAGTGACTCTGCAGAGGTGTTCTAACGAAGAACCCTGACTCGTCCAAAAATTCGCGCGCGTGAGGGTTGTAACCGGCGAAACGCTGAGGAAGAAAAAGAAGCAGCGCGAGGAGGGCTTCACGGAAGAGGAGGCCACCGCGATTCTCGTGGCGACGTTCGCGATAAGGTGGCCTCGGATTACGGAGATGCCTGGATCGAGACGGCCTACCGGGAGATCATGAAGATTCCTAGGTATCGAATCGAGCCTTAAACGGGGATGCGAATCCCTGCCTCTCGGCCATCGATTTTGGAAAAGCTCAATGCGAGCATATGTTTTCCGCTCTGCCCCCAACAACGGACACAGAGCGACCACGGCGGCATGTCCGAGTTGTGCCGATATTGTTGCAAAAGTCTTTTTTGGGTGGCGAACGAAAATTCTTAGAGCCGCTGATGCGTCTTACGCGCGGCGACGTGAGGGACCTCATCGTTTCGCACAAAAACGATCACGGCCCTTCGTATCGACGCTACAGAGTGCTGCAGTGGTAGAGGCGTCTAAAAATCCGCTTTTGCGAGATTTTCGGTGTCTTTCGATTTTCGACTTTTGCAACAAAATCGGCCATTTCCGGACTCATGCACCGCAGCAAGGGTTTATTTGATGATCTAGTCGGCCAGCGCGAGCAGCTCATCCGGGATTTTCAGGTGAAGCGCCTTGGCGGCTTGCACGTTAAGTACCCTCGACCGCAAGCACAGTTACACGTGATCCTTTTGACGAGCAGCCCGAAACAGTTTCGGCTCAGGCAGCTCGAGGCTTTTCAGGTCTCCGGGGTCTTCACAATATCAGACATCGATCGGCGCGGTTTTGACGTCCGCTAGGTGCCGGCCAGATTCACTCGTTATTAGCAGCTCTACTTGGCAACGCCGCAAGCGATGCGCGCGCCGCCACCGCCCAAGGGCGCCGGGTGGTCGGAGTAATTATCGCCGCCCGCGTGGATCATAATCGAGCGCCCCTTAACGTCGGCCACAGTGAGGCGCGGCACTACCACGGCCTTCGTGGCCTCGCCGCTAGCATCGACGGTCAGCACGGGCATGTCGCCCTTGTGGCCCTCGCCATACGGTCCGAGGTGTTTGCCAGTGTTGGCTGGGTCATAATGGCCACCCGCCGCCATGCCGGCCGCTGGCTGGCCATTCGGTCCAGGGCCCGGGCCACAATTCGGATTAACGTGGGCATGGAATCCATCGTCGCCCGGCGGTAGACCGACCAACTGTGGCGTGATCTGTAAGCCTGTTTGGGTGTCGGACAAAACAAGCGTGCCAATCTCCTTGCCGACGCCGTTGGCATCGATTGCGTTCATGGTAATCGTCTCGCTAGCGGCATAAGCAGCGCTGGCTCCAGTTACTATGGTTGCGGCAGCCAGCGTTACAACGTTGGATCTCATCTGAGCCTCCCATTTCGGGGTCGAGCATCGTTGCGAGTTAAATTAGCACACTGAAAGTGGTCGAGTGTGGTTCGAGCGGAGGTAGCTCCACGGCCCCGCTGATGTCGCATAAGGGTCACAAGCGTCGCCCTCTGCAACACACGGCTGTTCGTCAATTTCCGCTATGCCCCGATCGCGACCGAGGTCCTGTGGCGGTGCAATATGTCGCGAAGGGCCAACAGCCGACATTCCCGCGCAATCAGCGGTCGGCTCATCAGCGCTAAATTACTCCCTCGCGTCCCAACTTGAGCACGTCTTCGCTGGTATAGCCGAGAAGCTTGGTCAGCACTTCGTGCGTGTGCTGTCCGAGCTTCGGAGGGGCGTTGTAGGTATCGAGGGCTGTCTCGCTCAGGTGGATGGCGCTCTTAATTCCTTTCACGTTGCCAGCACTCGAGTGCGGCATCTCAGCAATCATTCCGCGTGCCTCCAAGGTCTCGCCGTCGCAGACCTCTGCGACTGTGCGAATGGCCCCGCTGGGCACGCCGCTGTCATCAAGCCGCTTGAGCCAGTCGTTCCGCGAGCGTTGCTTGATCACCGCCTTTACGAGCGGGACCAAGACATCCCGGTTCCGCACCCGGTCGGGCGCAGTTGCGAATCGCGGGTCGTCCGTTAGTCCTTGCATGCCTGCCGCGGTACAGAAGCGACGCCATAAGTCGTCATTCGCGACGCCAATATTGATCCAGCCGTCGGAGGCTTCGAAAGTCTCGTAAGGGACTATGGTGGCATGTTCGTTGCCTCGCCGCCTGGGCGAAGTGCCCGTTGCGAAATAAATACTCGCGTTGAAAGTCAGAAGGGCTGCAACCGCCTCGTACATCGAGACATGCACCCGCTGCCCTTGCCCGTCGACCTTGGCGACATAGAGCGCCGCGAGGACGCCTTGCGCGGCAGTGAGCCCGGCAGCGAGATCAGCAATCGAGGCGCCGACCTTGTGCGGTGGTCCCTCGCGCGGCCCGGTCAGATCCATGATGCCGGCCTCGCCCTGGACGATCACATCATAGCCGGCCCGATCCTTCTGCGGCCCGGTATCGCCGAAGCCTGAGATAGAGCAATAGATCATCGATGGGCGTCGAGCCCTCACTGCCTCGTAACCGAAGCCCAACCGTTCCATCGCGGCAGGCCGAAAGTTCTCAACCAGCACATCCGATACGTCCACCAGTCGCCAGAGAACCTCTTTGCCGCGTTCACTCTTCAGATCGAGCGTAACGCTCTTTTTGTTGCGGTTGACGGAGAGAAAGTAGGCCGCTTGGTCGCCTTGAAAAGGCGGTGCGAAGGCACGGGTATCGTCACCTTGACGCGGGCGCTCAACCTTAATCACCTCTGCCCCGAGATCGCCGAGCAGCATCGTGCAATACGGGCCCGAAACCACTCGCGTAAGGTCAAGTATGCGGATGCCTTCGAGAGGTCGCATGGCCTGCCCCTTACGCCAGTGTGGCGGCTAGCTCGGCGAAATTTGCCACAATGAGATCAGGTTGGTGCGGTGTCCCGCCGAATGGCCGCTTCCGTCGATCGATAAACGCGGTCCGCATGCCATACGATTTTGCGCCAATGCAGTCGAAGGCATGATTAGCAACGAACAGAATGTTGGATCGGTCGTAACCAATGATCTCCTCGGCTTTCGCATAGGCCTTCCAGTGCGGCTTGAAATAACCAGCCTCCTGCACCGAAATGACGTGATCGAACGAAAATCCGATGTAAGGCCCGGCTGCTTTCAGCATGTCGCGATCGCCGTTCGACAGAATTGCCAGCTTGTATCCCTTGGATTGAAGTTTTTCGAGAGCGGCTACGACATCGGGAAACGGCTTAAGTTTCTCGATCTCGCTCACGAGCCAAGTTACCTCCTCCTGTGTGTAGGCAATGCCGCAGCGGTCCATAACGAAGGAGACAGCGCGATGTCCGATCTGCCGGTACGGCGTATGCCCGCGATCGCATAGCGCGTCGATCATGGAGTTCTCGAAGTGCGTGCGGCGCCACCAGGTGACGAAACTGTTCGGTTCTCCGTCCCAGCCCTTCTCCTTCAACAAGGGCGTCACGGCCTCGGTAAGCCCCTTCTGCATGTCAACGATGGTGCCGTATTGATCGAATGCCAGCGCCTTGATTTCGCGCCTGAGAACGTCAAGCGTCTCCATCTTGTATCCCTCCGCTCGGGTGGAAGTATCCGTTAGCGCCGAGGATCACCGAGGGAAGGCTCGTTTCTGCCGGAAATGTTGGCTGGATTTAATGGCGTTTTGATCTCAGATTTCTTCACCGCTTACGATGCGCTGAACATGCCGCAGCAGCGATGCCTCATCCACCTCATGCGGGATTTAAACGACGAACTACTCAAAAATCCGTTCTATGTTGAGTTGAGGAAGTTTGGGCAAGCATTCTCGTCCGTTTTGCGCGAGATCGTCGAGACAATTGATCGTTACGGGTTGAAGAAGAGGCACCTCCATAAACATAGGGCCAGTACCGATCGATTCTGCAAGTGGGCGACAGAAACGGAGTTCTATTCGGAGACGTCAAAAAAATACCAAAAGAGGGTCGGAAAATACCGCGACAAGCTATTTACGTTTCTCGAGCACGACGGTGTTGCCTGGAATAACAACAATGCTGAGCACGCTATGAAGTGCTTCGCACGATATCGTCGTTTTTCAGACGGTCGAATGACCAAGAAGTCCGTGCAAGACTATCTCGTCATCCTTTCAATGTATCAGACCTCTGAATATCAAGGTCGGGACTTTCTAGCCGAGCTTGTCGCTGAAGACGAGGGCCTGGTAACAGCTTTGAACGAGAGGCAAGCGGAGAGCCGGCAAAAGTATCAAAGGCAACGACAGCCGTGATCCCGATCGTTTTCATCAGCGCCGCCGATCCGGTATCAGGGCCGGCCCGGCTAATTCAGTCCACCAAGTTCGAGCGGTCATCAACCTCGCAAAGGCACTCGGTGTGTGTACCGAAAACCCTATCCGGGTTTATCGAATGATAGAATCGGCTAAGTTGGCGCGATGATCGCGCTGATCTGCTTCGTTCTGGCCGTGCTGGCCTCGCCATTCAAGTCGAACATCCGGCTTGAGGCGGAGAATGCAGTGCTTCGACATCGGCTGATCGTCTTGCGACGCAAGCTGAAAGGCCGGGCTCGCCTCACGAACAACGACCGCTGGTTCTTCGTTCAGCTCTATCGCTGGTTCCCGTCGATCCTTCCGGTTCTCATGATTATTCGATCCGAAACGCTGGTGGGTCGGCATCGGGCCGGCTTTCGCCGCTATGGCGTTGGAAATCGTGTCGACGGGGAGGGCGACCGCAGATCGAGACAGAATTGCGCGCGCTGATCCGGCAGATGAGCACAGAGAATTTGCTTTGGGGTGCGCCGCGCATCCACGGCGAACTGCTCAAGCTCGGGTTTAGCGTCGCTCAATCAAGTGTCGCCAAGTACATGGTCAAGCGACGCGGGCCTCCCAGTCAGGAATGGCGGACCTTCTTGCGGAACCACGCGCCGGACATCGCCGCCATGGATTTGTTCGTACCGACCATTGGCTTTAAGCTGCTGTATGGCTTCGTCATCATCCGGCTTGATCGCAGAGATCTCGTCTGGATCGGCGTCACAACCAACCCGGCGGCGGAGTGGGTTGCACGTCAGATCACCGAGGCTTTTCCTTGGGATGGCGCTCCGCGCTATATGATCCGAGATCGCGACCGGATCTACGGCACTGTCGTCACGCGCCGACTGCGTGCCATGGGTATCCGAGACAAGCCAATTGCACCGGCCTCGCCTTGGCAGAACTGCTTTGCCGAACGGCTGATCGGATCGATCCGGCGCGAGTGTTTGGACCACATCATTGTCCTGGACGAGGAACATCTGCGTCGGATTCTGAAAAACTATGCGGACTATTACAACGGCGTGAGAACGCATCGGTCATTGAACAAAGATGCGCCTGTCTCTCGCCAGGTTCAGCGATCCGGCGTCATAAATTCGCGCGCCATACCGGGCGGACTTCATCGTCAATACGTTCGGATTTAGATTTTCGGTACACACAGCGGTACGCCACTTATGGTGATAGGGTTTGGGATGTTTGAAGTCGATCTCCGTACAGACCAGCGCGCCGGGAACGGCGCAGAACCGCACCGGGACTTCCTGGAGGCGGAGAACGTCAGCCTGCGGCTTCTCCTCGCGCAGGCCGAGATCAATGCCCGCAGCCTGCTCGCCAACGCCGGCATCGAGGCCAGGGAGCGCGAGGCGTCCGACAAGCTGCAGAAGCTGATCCTAGAAGAGCTGCACCACCGCATCAAGAATACGCTCGCGACCGTGGGGGCCATCGTCTCCCAGAGCCTGCGTAATCTGCAGGGAGCCGAACACGCGCAACACGCCATCGAAGGCCGACTGATGGCGCTCGGACGGGCGCACGATCTGCTTCTGCAGGCAAGATGGACCAGCGCGGATTTCGGCACCGTCGTCCGCGGCGCCACCGAAGCCTTCGACAACCCGGATGAGCCAAAATTCTCGATTTCGGGACCCGATGTCCCGATGGCGTCGGGTGCCGTCATCGCCGTCGCGATGACGCTCAACGAGCTTTGCACGAACAACACGAAGTTCGGCGCGCTGTCGGTCCCGGCCGGACGCGTCGACATCACCTGGACGCTGGACCCACAGACACGGCGCTTGCACCTTGCATGGACCGAAAAGAATGGTCCTGCCGTCCACCCGCCGGAAAAGCGCAGCTTCGGCACAAGGCTGATCGAGACGCTGGGCAAGCAGCTCAAGGGCGACGTGCGGTTGACCTACGAGCCGAGGGGTTTCGTGTACGCATTCGACGTGCCGATCGCTTCCCTGACTTCGCTGGCGGCGTAAGCGATCTTCCAATCGTCCGAGGAGCCAAAGGATATCGCCGGTCCGGATCAAAAACGGCCCCAGCTCGGGGGAAGAGCCGGGGCCGTCACTCATCGGATACCGAGGGGGCGGCATCCGGTCACCTCTCACCAAGTTAATCGCGTGACGTTGGTTCCAGCCGCTATTCGTGAGCAACGGGCGCAAGCATTGAACCTCGGCACGGTCTGTGCAGACAGACAGCTACCGGAGGATTGCAATGTCCGGATCTGATACAGCGCCGCCAGGCATTATTCGGCCTGGCGGCGTTGTGCGTTCTGAGCTTCTGATTCCGGACTCCTGAGACCGCAGCCATCGGTAGCGTGGGCCGCGAGCCAGCACGCCGGCCGTGCGATCAAGCTCAGTCGAAGGCCGACGGCAGCTCGCCTTGGCGGAAGATGATGGTCGGCTTGTCGTCATAGTCGCCCATTTCAGGATCGCCGGTGGATGAGAAGGCCATGACGCCCACTTTGCTCAACGCCAGTCGCTCGGCGGTGCGAAGCGCGCCGGTTTCCGTCTTGCAGGCGATCGGCGCGTCGGCCTTCAGGTTTTCGCACCGGCCGGCGTTGAACGCCTAAACGAAGTAGCTTGTTTCGCGAGCCATGGGTTGTTCCTTTGAGCACGCAGCCGGCGTTCCGGGATTTAAGACATTGCCTGCATCAGCGCGGAAATCTTCATTGTCGCAAAGTTGGAATAGGTGTCCGATACCGCGTACGGCAAAATGAGCTGATCATTGTGCGTCATTGCCCCGCAGGTGTAGACCACGTTGGGAACGTATCCTTCGCGCTCGGATGGCTCGGGCCGCAACAACGGTTCGCTAGAACGCGCCAGCACCCTGGATGGGTCGCGCTTGTCGAGCAGCACCGCGCCGATTGAATATTTCCTGACCGGGCCGACGCCGTGCGTCAGCAACAGCCAGCCTTCCTCCAGTTCAATCGGCGATCCGCAATTGCCGATCTGGACGAACTCCCAGGGAAATCGCGGCTTCAGGATCGGCTGTCCGCCTTCCCACCGACGCAGGTCGTCCGAATAGATCAAATAGAGGTTCTCGTTGTCCTGTCGCGCGATCATGGCGTACTTGCCTTCGATCCGGCGCGGGAACAGCGCCATGCCCTTATTGCGGGCGGCGGTGCCATGCAGCGGCGACATGCGAAACGAGAGGAAGTCGCTGGTCTCGATCAATTCCGAGCGGATCGCGGTGCCCTTGTAGGCGGTATAGGTCGCGTAATAATTCGTCCGCCCGCCATCGCTGAATTCGACAAAGCGGGCGTCTTCGATACCTTTCGATTGCGATTCCGTCACCGGGAAGATGACGCGTTCGCTGATATCCTCGCCTGCATTGAAGACGACCTCGATCTCGTCCCCGAACGGTCCGCTCACCCGATGCCCGATTCGGGGACTCGAAGCGAGCCGGGCGGTCGGTTCGACGGCAATGCTGCCGTCGGCTGCGACGGTACCGGCGCGAAACGTCAGCGAGGACACATGTCCTTCGCCGACGGCGCGCAGGCTGAGAATGAAGCGCAGGCTGCCCGCCGCCACCCCCGACTGGTCGGGGTGCGGTACGATGCTGGGATTGAATAACGCCGACGCCTCGAACGAATACTCGTGCAGAAAATAGGCGCCAATGAGCTGGCGCTGCACTTCGGAAAAACTGCAGTGCGCCGCAAGCGCCTCTTCCATTTCGTCGGCGCGGAGTTCGAACGTCTCCAGTAGGTTTCGATGCCGGCCCTCAAAATTTTCCAGTACGTCCGCCAGTTGGGCGGCCGCTGCCTTCGTATCGAGCGCGAGCACGCGCTCGACGATATGGTTGGCGCGCGTCTTGTCGGTCGGGTTGAGATCGCGCGGTTCGGTCGCCGGCTTGAACGGGCGCACGATCACGCGCGCGGGATCGGGTCGCAGGTAGAGAGCCTGCCGATTGAGAAAAGTGGCTTGCAACGAGATACCCTCTGTTCGCCCGAGCAAACGCTGGATCAAGCGCCGATGGCGCGAAGCGCCACCGGATTTGTCGGATTGACATTGACGCGCGCAAGCTGACGGATCTCAGCCAGCGCCAGCAGATAGGACACGACAGACTCGCCCCCGCAATTCTCATTGGCACGATCAGGGTGCAGTCCATCGCGGCAACTGCCGGTCTCGGGATCGGCGAGCGCAACCGACAGATCGTTGCCGCCGAGAAACCAAGAGAAAACCCTGGTTGCGATCGTCTTCCATTCGGCGTTGTCGTCCGCGCGCCACGCGGCCAGGCAGGCCGCGATCGTCGCGGTGGCTTCCACCGGCTGCTGATCAAAGGCGCGGGCAGGCTTCCGCAGTTCGCCGAAACTGGCGGTGCCCACCGGGCGGAATTCGCCCGTCGGCGTTCTTTGCTGCGTCATCAGCCATCGCAGGGACCTGATCCCCGCCTCGACATAGCGTGACGTCCGCGTCGCCATCCCTGTGACGATCAGGGCCTGCGGCAAGCGCGCATTGTCGTAGGCGAGGCCTTCCTCGAACCACTGCCAGTCCGCCGTATCGGCCGATGCCAGACCGGACATCAGCCTTTCGGCAAGGACAAGACGGATATCCCGGGCGCGGCGATCATCGGGAACCACGGCGCAGTAGGCATCGAGGCCCAGCAGCGTAAACGCCGAGGCGCGCGGAGAACTAAAGCTTTCCACGATCGGCAGGGCCTGGGCGAACAAGGCGCGCGCCCATCGACGCCGCGACGGGCTGGCATCGTTGCCGGTGCACTCGCCCAGCGCCCACAGAGTTCGGCCGTGGCTGTCCTCCGAGCCCCGGTCTTCGAGCCAGGTCCGGTTGAACCCCATGAAGTTGCGGAATCGCCCGGTATCGGGATTCCACGCATGCTGCACAAAGGCGGCAAAGCGCGCGGTCAGCACCTCCGAAATCGGCCGCTCGCCCGGTTCATTGAGCGCGCAGGCCAGCAGCAAGGCACGCGCATTGTCGTCGACGCAATAGCCGTGCGCGCGATCGGGTACCGAATGCACGGCGTGCTGGAACAGGCCGGTATCGTCGCACATCGACAGAAAGTGCTCCAACCGCATGTCGGGCGCCGCCGCAGGACTGCGCGGCGCGATCGTGTCCGGCGCGGCGCGCGCGATCAGCTTCAGCCGGTGGCCCTGCCCCGCATGCTCGAATACGGTCATGTAACGCTCGGCGGTGCGCTCCCATGTCATCGACCGGCTGGCGGCATAGGCCCGCTCGCGCATCAGCTGCCGGCGGGGGTCGTCGGTGAGCAATTCCGCGATTTCGTTGCCGATCCCCGGCGCGTCGCCAAAGGAAACGAGAACGCCGCGCCCATCGGCCAGCAACTCGCGCGCGTGCCAATAGGGCGTCGAGACGACCGGTTTGCCGAGGCCGAAGCTGTAGGCCAGCGTACCCGAGGTCATCTGCGCTTCGTTGAGATAGGGCGTGACGTAAACGTCGCACATTGAGATAAACTCGAGCAGCGTGGCCTGATCGACGAACTGGTCGAGAAATACGACGTGATCTTCGACGCCGAGTTCGTGCACGCGTGCCGTCAGGCTGTCGCGATAGGCTTCGCCCTGATCGCGGACCAGATTGGGATGCGTCGCACCGAGTACCACATAGACCGCATCCGGTCGTCGTTTCAGGATCGTAGGCATGGCATCGATCATCACCTCGATGCCCTTGCTGGGCGACAACAGCCCGAATGTCAGAATGACGGAGCGGCCGCTGAATCCTAATCTTGCCTTTGCCGTGTCCGGCCCGACAAATGGAAAGTCGGGGATGCCATGGGCAATGACCTCGATCTTCTCGTCCGGCACCCGATAGACACTGTGCAGCAGCTCACGGCCCTTGTCGGCCATCACGACGACCTTCGACGACGCCTCGACGATACGCTCCATCACCGTGCGCTGGATCGGCGTGGGCTTTTCCAGCACGGTGTGCAGCGTCGTGACAATCGGCATCGTAAGCCGGGACAGTAGCTCGAGGATATGGGCGCCGGTCTCGCCGCCGAAAATTCCGAATTCGTGCTGCAGGCAGACGATGTCGAACCGGCCGGCGTTCAGAAACGCGGCGGCGCCAACATACTCTTCAAGGGTGTCATCCTTGATCTGCAGGGCGACCGAAGCAGGATAGTCATAGGTCTGATCGCGGTCGGTCATCGCCACGACGCTGGTCTGCAGATTTGGTCCCGAATTCGAGATCGCGCGGTGCAGGTCGGTCGTGAACGTTGCGATGCCGCAGCGGCGAGGCAACGAATTGCCGATCAGCGCAATCCTGCGGGGCGGCGTCACGTCCGCGCCTTGGCCGGGCCGGTTAATTTCGGATCATCGGGCGCGGCCGGCTGAACGGGTTGGGCCGAAGGCTCGCAGAGCCTCTGCAACAGCGAAGCGATCGGCCGGGCCGCCGGATATGCAATCAGGGCGCTCAAGCCATTGATGCCGACTTCGATGCTGCTGCGGCCACCGCCAACGAACACCGCCTGCCCGATCGATACCGCGGCCACTCCGATCGCCGCATGTCCGTCAAGAACAAGAATCCAGGTCTCCGGCTCGGCGAGCAGCGCCCAGCTTGCGGCCCCCTGCAGCTCAACGCGCTCGAGCACGAAATGCCGGCTCGCGACGAGAACCGTCCGTTCATCGGTGAGGCGGATCGGATCGGCCGGCGGTCGAAGTGGCCAGGCGTTGGCGACCGCGACGCCATTGTCGATGTGCAATTCACGCGCCCTGTCATAATCGAACAGGCGGAACGTGGTGTCGCTGCGCTGCTGAATTTCGGCCAGCACGATGCCGGCGCCGAGGGCGTGAATGGTGCCGGCGGGGATGAAGATGACATCGCCCTTCGCAACCGGACGCCATTGAACCAGGTCGACGATCGAGCCGTTGGCGATCGACGCACGCAATTCCTGTGGCGTCACCCGGTGCTTCAAACCGATGCCGATCTGCGCGTCCGGCTCCGCCGCGATGATGTACCACGCTTCGCTCTTGCCGTTCGGCATCCCCATCGCGCGCGCGAAGGTGTCGTCCGGATGGACCTGGATGGACAATGGCCCGCTGGTGAACAGCAGCTTCAGCAGCAAGGCCGGCACTGGAGCATTTTCTCCGTCGGCCCGCTCGAACCACAGCTCCCCCACGGCGTCACCCGTGCCGTCGATGTCGCTCCATGGCTGGAGATCGCTGACCCCCCAGGGCTTGTGCATCGCCCGGACGGAAGCGTATTCGATGGGCATGGGTTGTCCTGACGCATGACGCGCGCGCCGGAGCGGCGTGCCGTTGGCTCGGATATCGTCGATCACGATGTGTGTGGCTAAGCGTCGCGTCCGGACACGCCTCTTGCAGGAAACCGTGACGCTATCGATCATATGGATACTCGGGCACCCTATAACAAGCTTCGCGCGACGCGCGCGGTCGATATAATGGAAACAGTGCTTACAGCCTTGCCTTGGCGATTTCTCTCGACATCGTGCGAGAAAGGGCGTCTGCTGACGCTTAATCACCGTCCACCCTTGGCTGCTATCGGTGACTGAGAGACCTGTACTCCCGCCACAAAGAGGGCGGTCAGTATGTCCACCTCCAAAAATTTAAAACTGCATGAGTGGCTCGTCCCTCCAATAATGGTGCCGGTTTTTCTCGGTCTGATGATTGCCGGCGCGGTCATTATCCAGTGGTGATGCCGCGGCAGCGGCAATGCTCGGCGCGATGCGCCATTGAGGCGCCGCCGCCCCGTCGTGGTGGGCGAAGACGGCGTTCCGCGAGGAGTCGCGGTGTGAACGTACGCCAACAAGAGGAGGACTCCGTGTCGCTTACACAATTCCGCGTCGATGACGGACTGCATGCCATGGACGGGTTACGGCTTTTTGCCCGAGATGGAACTGAACCGATCGAAGCGTTCATAGGCCGCAAGGTGATGGACGTCTGGGCCGAGTCGATCGAGCACCTTGGAGGAAGACAAAGCCTGTTCCGCAGTCAATACAACGCGCTTGGCAAGCTAAACCTTGCGGCGCTTGAGCGGATCGTGAGCGTGAAATACCAGCGCGGCGCCGCGGCCAACCGCCAGCATCCGTTTGTCGAGGTTCTGTTCTCGGACATCACGGAAAGCGGCGAGGTCCTGAACTTGACTGAACTCGTCCGTGAGCCCTTGCCGCCGGCATTTCATAGGCTGACTTGAGATCTGCACTGCGAACAGACTACGGATGTTCGGTAAGAAGAAGGTCGCGTGACATGGCGCTCACGCGAGGAGGATTTCGGCACTACGACTATGACCGGATGCTCGTTCGCTTTACGATGACGAATGCTGCGACCGAAGAGGCATGCGCGACCAGCTCCGCTGCCATGGACGACCTGGATCGATCGCCTGGAACAAAACCGGGCCAACAGGCCGGACACGTGACCGTAAGCGTATCAACCACGAAGAAGCCTATTCGATGGACGACCCTTGCACCCATTGGGCAGAGGAGTTTTTTTGCGTATGCACAGCGCGGAGATTGGCATTCATCAGCACATTGCCGGTGCGTACCTTTTGCGGTATGCTCAAGAGAGATCTTGGAGAGGGGACATTGGAGAGGGGACAACCGCCGTCTGTCGAACAGTGAGCAAGTCAACCGTCTCGCAGCTTTGTCTTTGAAGCGTAGCAAGTCAGTTGATTTTGATGGCTATTGGCAGCGGCACTCGAAAGTTGTTTATGCCTAAGCAAAAGCTTCACACCCACGAAGAAGTCTTTAAAGATCATGTCTCCGGTCAGTATGACGAAACCATATTTCGTTTCAGAGTGCCGGGTGGCTGGATTTATACGCACACTATTATCCGGTTTGGTTCGGTCGATAAAAACCATGTAGCAGATACTTTCGTTCCTGACTCTACAGTGGACATGGATCTTCCAATTCATCCCACGGATGATCCGCGACGCGATCTATGACTTGGTCGCGCGCAACCGCTATCGCTGGTTCGGCCGTCGAGACGCTTGCATCCTGCCGAATTCGGATCGTTCGTGGCCATCGTGAGCCGCCCCGAAACTGCGGGACGATGGCGCCTGGCGCCGGCCGGCGTGACGAAGGAAGCAGCGTTACTGCAATTCAACTCAGTCCCAGACGCAGGCGAGCAGTTAAAGGCACTTGGCCACGACGATCACCCGAACGTGGGCAATCTGATCGGCTATTCCCATCGCAAGCTCGGCGACTACAAATTCTCGCAGGTCTGGTACGAGCGCGCGCTGAAAGCCGATCCGAGCCATGTACTGACCTGGCAGTATTACGGCCTGTGGCAAATTGAGCAGGGCAACCGCAATCAGACGCACGAAAATGCAGAAAGGCCGGGCATCGCTGCCGGGCCTTTCTTTTTTGAACCAGGTCTGAACGGTTGGCTTAGAAGTCCATGCCACCCATGCCGCCCATGCCGCCGCCACCCGCAGGCAGGCCGCCGCCGGCGTTCTTCTTCGGCACTTCGGCCACCATGGCTTCGGTGGTGATCAGCAGCGCCGCGACCGAGGCCGCGTTCTGGATCGCGACGCGAACCACCTTGGTCGGGTCGATGATGCCCTTGGCGACCAGGTTGCCGTACTCGCCGGTCTGCGAGTCGAAGCCGTAGGCGTACTGCTCCTTTTCGAGGATCTTGCCGACAATCACGGAGCCATCTTCGCCGGCATTGATGGCGATCTGGCGGGCCGGCGCGGACAGCGCCTTGCGCACAATATCGACGCCGGTTTTCTGGTCATCGTTCCTGGTACGCAGTCCCTTGAGATGCTCGGAGGCACGCAGCAGCGCGACGCCGCCGCCCGGCACGATGCCTTCCTCGACCGCGGCGCGGGTCGCATGCATCGCGTCATCCACGCGGTCCTTGCGTTCCCTCACCTCGACCTCGGTCGCGCCGCCGACGCGGATCACCGCGACGCCGCCGGCGAGCTTGGCCAGACGCTCCTGCAGCTTCTCGCGGTCGTAGTCCGAGGTGGTTTCCTCGATCTGCGCCTTGATCTGGGTAACGCGGGCCTCGATGTCGGCCTTCTTGCCGGCGCCGTTGACGATGGTGGTGTTCTCCTTGTCGATCATCACCTTCTTGGCGCGGCCGAGCATCTGCAGCGTGACGTTCTCGAGCTTGATGCCGAGATCTTCCGAGATCGCCTGACCGCCGGTCAGAACCGCGATGTCCTGCAGCATGGCCTTGCGGCGATCGCCGAAGCCCGGAGCCTTGACGGCGGCAACCTTGAGGCCGCCACGCAGACGGTTGACGACCAGCGTAGCAAGAGCTTCGCCTTCAACGTCTTCGGCGACGATGACCAGCGGCTTGCCGGTCTGCACGATCGCTTCCAGGAGCGGAAGCAGTTCGTTCAGGCTGGAGAGCTTCTTCTCGTAGACCAGGATGTAGGCATCGTCCATTTCAACGCGCATCTTGTCGGCGTTGGTGACGAAGTAGGGCGAGATGTAGCCGCGGTCGAACTGCATGCCTTCGACGACCTCGAGTTCGGTCTCGAGCGACTTGGCTTCTTCCACCGTGATGACGCCCTCGTTACCGACCTTCTTCATGGCGTCGGAGAGGAACTTGCCGATCTCCGCGTCACCGTTGGCCGAGATGGTGCCGACCTGGGCGATCTCCTCGTTGGAGGTGACCTTCTTGGAGTTCTTGACGAGGTCGGCGACCACGGCGTCCACCGCCAGGTCGATACCGCGTTTCAGATCCATCGGATTCATGCCGGCGGCAACCGCCTTGGCGCCTTCGCGCACAATGGCCGCGGCCAGCACGGTCGCGGTGGTGGTGCCGTCGCCGGCAGCATCGGCCGCCTTGGAGGCGACTTCGCGCACCATCTGTGCGCCCATGTTCTCGAACTTTTCTTCAAGCTCGATTTCCTTGGCGACGGTGACGCCATCCTTGGTGATGCGGGGGGCGCCGAACGACTTGTCGAGCACGACGTTGCGGCCCTTCGGACCGAGCGTGACCTTCACCGCGTTGTTGAGAATTTCGACGCCGCGCAGCATCCTGTCGCGGGCGTCGACGCCGAATTTGACTTCTTTGGCTGACATAATGATCTCCGTATTCCCAGATCCCGAGGTCCGCGCGACTGGGCGGATTCCTGAGGGATGAGATTTGGATTGCAGGCCTCTTCCTTCGAGACGCCGGCTGCGCCGGCTCCTCAGGATGAGGGAACGGGCTAAAGCGCTTAAGCGGCCTTCTTCTTGGCGGCGGGAACGTCGGTGAGGACGCCCATGATGTCGCTTTCCTTCATGATCAGCAGTTCCTGACCATCGAGCTTGACCTCGGTGCCGGACCATTTGCCGAACAGCACGCGGTCGCCAACCTTGAGATCGATCGGGATCAGCTTGCCGGCTTCGTCACGGCCACCCGGGCCGACGGCGACGATTTCGCCCTGCGAGGGCTTTTCCTTGGCACTGTCCGGAATGATGATGCCGCCTGCGGTTTTGTCTTCGGCATCGATGCGTTTGACCACGACGCGGTCGTGGAGCGGACGGAATTTCATGCGATCCTCCTTGGCTTTTGTGATTATTTCTGGATTGGCAGTCGCGATGAACGAGTGCTAGGCGCTCTTCACATAAGCCTGTGGCGCGGGGGCGCAAGGGCTTCGGCCCACGATGTTTGACTGCGACTTGAGTTTCTAGGAGCGTGTCCGAATAGTCGCTGTTCAATTCTGAGCGAGTCTGATTCAACCTTGGGCTATGAGCAAGTATTTTCGCCCCTGGAATATCGATCAGACGCTGCTTCTGCCGCCGAATGTGCAGGACTTCGTGCCGAAAGGCCATGTCTCGCGGTTTATCGTTGAACTGGTGCGGGAGAGCCTCGATCTCAAGGAGATCACGGGCAGCTATGTGAGCGGGCTCGGGCAGCCGCCGTTCGACCCGCGCATGATGGTGGCGCTTCTGCTGCACGGCTATGCGAGTGGGCTGTATTCATCGCGGCGGATCGCGAAGGCCTGCCGCGAACGGAATGATTTTGTAATGATTGTCGCGCTCGATCCGCCGGATTTTCGCACGATCAGCGACTTCCGCAAGCGGCATTTGAAGGCGCTCGGCGCACTGTTCCTGCAGGTTCTGAAGTTGTGCGAGACGGCAGGGCTGGTCAAACTCGGCCATGTCGCGCTGGATGGCACGAAGATCAAAGCGAACGCGTCGAAACATAAAGCGATGAGTTATGAGCGCATGAAGAAACGCGAGGCGGAATTGAAAGCCGAGGTCGCTCGCATGCTGGCGGCCGCTGAGGCGGCGGATGCTCAGGAGGACGAGACTTTCGGCAAAGACAAGCGCGGCGACGAGCTGCCGGATTGGGCTGGCGACAAGCAGAAGCGGCTGGCCAAGATCCAGCAGGCGATGGCGGCGCTGGAGGCCGACGCCAGGCTGGCCGCGGAGGAAGAGCGTCGCATCGAGGCCGAAAAGGAACAGCAGCGCCAAGCCGAAGGCCGCAAGAAGCCGGGCAAACCGGCGGCGCCGGCATCGGACCAGCCTGATCCCAAGTCGCAACGCAACTTCACCGATCCGGAAAGCCGCATCATGAAGTCGAAGGATGGCTTCGTTCAGGCCTATAATGCCCAGGCCGCCGTCGACGCGGGCGCCCAGATCATTGTCGCGCACGAACTGACGCAGTGCGGCAACGATCAGGGCCAGCTGGTGCCCCTGATCGAGGCCATCGAGAACAATCTCGGCCGCAAGCCGGAGCAGGCCTCAGCGGACTCCGGCTACTGCAGCGAATCCAATCTCGAAGCGCTCGAAGCCCACGGCGTCGACGGCTACGTCGCGCCCGGACGCGCCAAGCACCCGACAGCCGCGAACGGAAAAATCGGCGGACCGCTGACCCAACGGATGCGAAAGAAGATCGACGACGGCGGCTTCGAAACACCCTACCGATTGAGAAAGCAAGTGGTCGAACCGGTGTTCGGACAGATCAAACAGGCGCGCGGCTTCCGCCAGTTCCTGTTGCGAGGCCTAGAGAAAGTGCGCGCCGAATGGGCCATGATCTGCACGGCCCACAACCTCCTCAAGCTGTTCACCCTCGCAAAGGCCGCCTGAGCCGACTATCCTGCAATAAATGCCCGGTCGCGACCGCTATCTGGACGGGCTCCTAGAAGAGGGGCGATCGGGGGCGCTTGCTAGCAGGCGAAGTAACATGCTGCTAGCGCGTTGATTACTATGACCTATTGAACGTTTTCATTTTTGGCGCGAGAATCATGCATTGCTTTTTCAGCTTGGGCTGGAGGTTGCAATGGTCGAGAAAGATGCGGTTTCCAGGGATTTCAGGAAGCAGGTCTTGGGCTACGGACTGACGACAGCGGAAATCGTTTATCGCCGTCCGGATCGTCGCTGGTTGCTGCAAACTTACGTCTGGCAGGACTACGATATGTTTCCAAATTTCCCGGCGCTAAAGGATTTCCTCGCGTTCTGGGAAACAAAGCTCGAAGGACCCCTGTTCGCAGTTACCGTTGCGCACTCGAAACTCATCAAGCCTGCCGAGCTGCACGCTATCGACGGCGTGTTCCGGTTGCACTAATTCAACTGAAGCAATTGCGGCGGGAGCGCGCCTGAGCACATTCTGGGGCTCGGCGACTTGACTGCGCGGCGCGTAAGACGAGTCGAAGCTCGGGCTATCGCCCAAAACCTGCGCTCCATCGCTCGATGAATCGGCAAGCGTTCGTGTCGCGCGCAGCTGGTGGCGGCGTCGCGACCAATTTGGACAGCGTTCCTAACAGGCTTACTGCGTGAGATAGTTGCCCAAGCCCGGTTTTCAGCCTCTAAAAATAATCCGGATGACGGCGGGACGACCACACACGAGACCCGGCTAGGCGCGAGAGGTGAACGCGGCGATGCTGGGTTGGCTAAGGAAAAACGAAGTTCCCGCCCTGGACCGCAACGGATATCGGTCAACTAAAGTTTCTAGCAACGCAAAAAGCCGGCGCTACGGAAATCGCAAAGGCATTGAATCGCACTCCGGGTGCGACAACAGTAAAAGCGCATATGCATATGTTGGACGTGTCGCTTAGCACGAGGGGGTAACTGAAGGCAAAGGTCGCGATAATTAGCACGTGGTCTGCCACATTTGAATTGATGGGCTTTCTTTTTGATTTGCCGGAACGAACCTCCGTATGCTCGGTTGTCATATGTTCCCGACCATTAGGGAGACGGGATGACAAACAGAATGATCCCAACAAGTATGGTCAGCAGAATCGACAGGGCGATTAGTCCGCTAAGTCCGGCCAGAACCCGAATCAGACGCCTGACCAACAGGCGCAAAATCCAAACCAGAGCGGCGAGCAGAGCGGCGGCTAACAAAGAGATCCGCAACGCTAATGAAAACGAACTGCTCGCCTCGACGTGAATGGCATGAAAAGTCTCCTGTCCGTGCTCGACGTAGAGGCTGACCGTATTTACAACGCCGTAAGCGCCGGCAAGCGGCATCCCGGCTTGTGCCCGTCGTAATGACTGCTTGCCGCCCAACTAACCGCTTGAGCGATGTCAGTGCCATGTTGGTGACGGCTTGCCCCAGCTTGTCGTCGTCTTCCTCGATCGTTCCGGCAGACATACGTGCTCGACACGTCCCATCCTCCATTCTTAAGCGCACGATGCGCTTCGGTCCATGCCCTCAGAGGAGGTAGCTATGGAACATCAATTTTTCATTCGCCGGCAAAACCTTAAGCTCTATCGCAGTCTCGTTGCTGCATCGGAAGCAGCGGCAGCGAAAGCTGACGCGCGGCAGGAGAAGCTTTTAAAGCTACTGGCAGAGGAAGTAGCGAACGAGCCGCCGCCCAGAAAGAACTAAGGCGCTTGATGCCGACATGAGTGGCCTAACCTGTCAACAGATTGTATTCGTGACGAAACTTGTGCTTGGCCTAAATCGCAGCGCGGTTTGTGCCTTGGGGTCAACGCCTTCGCCGCTTACGACTTGGACAGACCAATTGCTTTCGACCACCTCATCTGTGACGGGATAAATGCTGACGGCGGATACACCCTCGCATCCAGGGTAAGTGCGGATTTCCCTGAGAGCGACTTGCTTCAGTTCTTAGTTCTTCTATCGATATCCGCGTCTTGTTCATACGGCTTCTCCGTTTTCACGTCATCGCCGCTCAACAGCTAGTGGCCACGTCGTCGCTTGCGCAAGCGAGGGCGTCGAACAGCCAGCCTGCATCAAGGGTTCAGATCCTCAGTGGTCACTACAACACCGCGGTCAGAGTGCCCCTCCCGCTGCAACTTCGCGAGAGCGAGATGTTCGATCTCGGCTCGGTGCCTTACAAAGATAGCGATCAGCTGTACATGGCCTGCGTCCTTTCTGCTCATACGCTCTCTGTTCAGAAGGGCAGTCTCCGTTACCCGGCACTTTTCGATTTTGCCGCCGTACTCCACAACGAAATGGACGTAATCGCCGCCAGCAACAACCATGAGAATGGTCCTCAGACGGGGGTGAGACTAACATATGGTGGTTTATCCGGCCCCCTACAAGCGAGGGCTGCATGAGCGCACTAATCTGCCAGCGCCCATCTTCCATAGACCGACGCGATAAGCGTTTGGGCAATGGCCACGCCCGCGCGCGTCGGCATCGGATCAAGCGCGCCGTAGGTCCAATTCGGCCCCGTGCCTTTAGGGTGCGTGCGAATTATCTCGACGCGCTTAATGCCTCGCGTGTGCGGATCCATCGCCAGAAGCCGAAGGCACTCGGCCTCAAGTTCGGCTGCGGATTTACGCGGCATCTCCTCCATCAAGGTTCTCCGGCTTCGGGATATCGACCTCACGGAGGTGGTGCTGCTACCGCTCAAGCTCAAGCAGGGACCCGGTCATTCGATCACCGCGTTGGCGCGGGCGAGCGCAGCGTCGGCGAGGTGATCGAATGAGGCGGAGGTTGCCGCCCAGTGCTCGGTCATCAGTGATGTCGGCAGCCATTTCGAGAAAGGCTCTAAGGGACGACCACCCCTGTTGCGCCGGCCGTCCCGCGGGTGTTTGCTTGTTCCATGCAGGCGGAGCAGTCAATCGTCGTTGACCCAAAAAGTCCTGGCGGCATCAACTCGCCGCACGGCCTGATCCTGTTCGACGGCGTATGCGTCCTATGCTCTCGCGGCTGCCGCTTCGTGAGCAAACGTGATCGCCACGGCTATTTTCGCTTCGTTCCGATCCAGTTGGCCGAGGGACGTCCGCTCGCTGAGCAGATCGGCATCGATCCTGATCACCCGGATTCCTTTGCCTTCTTGGCAAGCGGCCAGGCCTATGTAAAATCCGAAGCCGTGCTGCGCATTGCGCGCGAGCTTCCGCGCTGGCAGTGGACATGGATCTTCCAATTCATCCCACGTGTGATCCGCGACGCGATCTATGACTTGGTCGCGCGCAACCGCTATCGCTGGTTTGGCCGTCGCGACGCTTGCATCCTGCCGAATTCGGATCGTTCGTGGCCATCATGAACCGCGCCGGGGCTGCGGGACGATGGCGCCTGGCGCTGGTTGGCTGCGGCCGGCATGACGAAGGAACCAGCGTTGCTGCTTTTCAACTCAGTCCCTATTACCGTAAGCACAATCTGCCGGATCAGCTTCGTATGCGCCCAAGCTCGGATCGAAGCGGAATAGCGTAGAGCAATAGGGGCAGACGATCTCACTGGCATCGACCATCTTGAGGTAGATGTGTGGGTGATCTTGCGGCGGTTTATCCCCGATGCACTTGAACTCGCGGCAGCCAATGCGCACGATCGGCACCCCGACTTCATTATGAAACGTCGGATAACGTTCCATCTGCAGCGCGTGGCTTAGGCGCCCGATCGATGACGCAAAGTGCCGTGCATGGATCGTCGAGCGAGAGCTCGATCAGCACCCGGTGAGCGGCGCCCCTCTCGCGTCGTTCGGTTGTCGTAAAACGTACCCACAGCGACACGTCCACCGTCAGTTTCTCCCGCCATGGGAGAGGGTTGGAAGCTAACGCACCTGCAGAGGCGCCGGGGTCGCCACCGCCGCGACGCGGTGCTTCACTGCGTTCTGCACCTTCGCGAAGGCGCTCACCTCGATCTGGCGCACGCGCTCGCGCGAGACGCCGAATTCCTCAGCCAGCTCCACGAGCGTGATCTGTTCCTCGGCGAGCCGACGCGTCTCGAAGATGCGCCGCTCGCGCTTGTTGAGCACGGTGAGCGCATCGGACAGCGTCTTGCGGCGGTTATCGAACTCCTCGCTCGCGGCGAGCGTCGTCTCCTGGTCCGGGGAGTCGTCCACCAGCCGGTCTTGCCACTCGCCGGAATCGCCGTCCTCGCGGATCGCGGCGTTGAGCGAGGCGTCGCCGCCGAGCCGCCGGTTCATGTAAATCACGTCCGTTTCGGTGACGCCGATCCGCCGGGCGATGATCTTCACCTGGTCCGGCCGCATATCGCCATCGTTGAATACGGAGATTTTGCTCTGGGCCTTGCGCAGGTTGAAGAACACCTTCTTCTGGCTGGCCGAGGTACCCATCTTCACCAGCGACCACGAGCGCAGGATATATTGCTGGATCGCCGCCTTGATCCACCACACGGCGTAGGTGGCGAACCGGAAGCCCTTCTCGGGCTCGAAGCGCTCGACCGCCTGCATCAGGCCGACATTGCCCTCGGAGATCGCCTCGGAGATCGGCAGGCCGTAGCCGCGATAGTCCCTGGCGATCTTGGTCACGAGCCGCAGATGGCTGGTGACCAGCTTGTGCGCCGCGTCGCGATCGCCGTGCTCGCGCCAGCGCTTGGCTAGCATGTATTCTTCCTGGGGCTCCAACATCGGGAACCGCCGGATTTCCTCAAGATAATGGGTGAGGCCGGGTTCGGCCGTAAGGATCGGCAGGGCCGCGTTGCGGGCCATGATCGAGCCCTCAAACTAGTTTCGAAACAAAATTATCTGCATCCGATCGGTTGTCAAGTTAATTTCGAAACACTATTATATTCTCGAAGAGGCAAGCATGTCAGCGCGCGAAACGGCAGAGCTCCTGCTGCAGGTGGGACGGCTCGTACAAGCTGAGGGCTATGACGGCGAGCTCAGTCCGGCCCAATGGATGGCGCTCCGCTTCTTCGCCCGTGCCAACCCGTTCTCGCGGACCCCGTCGGCCTTCGCGGAATTTCAAGCGACAACCCGTGGCACCGCAACACAAGCCATTAAGGCGCTTGAAGCGGGTGGGTACTTGGTCCGACAGCCATTCAAGACGGATGGGCGAAGCGTAAGTCTGCGACTGACGAGCAAGGGCAAAAAAGCGCTAGCACGCGATCCGTTCGAGGTTCTGGTGCGCGCCGTGGATTCGCTCGACGCGACAGAGCGAACTGCGATGCGTCGCGCCCTGCACCAGGTGCTGTCCACTCTAGCTACGAGTGGGGCGCATCGGCGCTTCGGTGTTTGCCCGGACTGCACGCACTTCGGCAGAGAGATGTGCGGCAACCTGCCGAGCACGGGCCCCTCGGCCGCTGAATGCCTGCTCCTCGGTGTTCCGATTCAGCCAGCGGACGTAGGTCTTCTGTGCGTCCATTTTCAACCAATGAACGAGCACCGCGAGGACGGACGGACACCGTGAATGAGTTCACCACTGCGATCTGCTGAAAGGACGCTTAATTGACCTTCGTCGTCAACGAGAGCTGTATTCGCTGCAAAATCATGGACTGCGTCGACGTGTGCCCCGTGGACTGCTGCTAGGAGCGCGAGAACATGCTCGTCAGAGTTACATCGCAGCGTGAAATTGAGAACCTGGTGCGTAGCGGAGAGGTGAAGGGTGGCAAGCTCAAACTGCGAATGCCCCTGTCCGCTGAGGTGACGCCACTGAAACATGTAGTCGAGGAAACGGTCGCACTCTGACGATTATCCCGGCTGCCCCGGCAGGGCTGCCCTCTTGGTGGAGGACTCATCCTGCTCATTTCCAATTTGGCCCTTGGTGTCGATTCGACAACGTCCGTGATAGTGTCTCCAGGGAGAACGGACTCTACTCAAAACCGGGGGTGTTTTAGGGGAGTAGATCACAATATATGCTGAAATTGGCTCCTTACGCTGGAGGAAGCGGAAGGCAAGCCGATGGTTATTCGACCTGACGACGCCGGTCCCGCGGGAAAGAGATAGCTAATCGGGCCGAAAGAGCGCACGCTGAATGCGTGCACAACTAGAGCACCGGCGTAGAACGGTTTGCGAAAAGACAGCCGGGCATGACCATGCGCTCGCGGCGGGAAACCATCACCTTCAAACACCCTTTCCGGATCAAGGGCATCGATCGCTTGCTGCCTGCGGGCGCCTACGAGGTCATCACCGATGAGGAGATGATCGAAGGATTGTCATTCGCCGTGTTCCGCCGTGTTGCCACCATGATCATGGTGCCGGCGGCAGCGCCGCGCAGTTCAACGATGGAGATGGTTTCCATCAGCCCGATCGATCTATCCGATGCCCAGCGCATTGACGCGAGCGCGCCTCGTGAGTGACAAGCAGCTCGATCTCGACAAGCACCGCGGCATGGCCGAACAAAAAGCAACCGACATCCGGCGAATTCTGGCGGACGTCGAGAATAACGCAAAGGACCTGCGCGATCGGCAGGGGATACTCGAAAACCAGCTTCTGTCGGCTCCCGCAGCTTCGTGGCCGGAAGCAGCAGCCAAGGCGCGCTACGTCTTGAATTTATACGCCGCGGGGCTGGCTCCGGCCGACACCCATCATTGAGATCTGGTTGCAGCCGTACTTGCGGACTTTGCCCGGCTCTCCAACGAGAGCTGAGCGAATGTTGAGCTCCGAAGAGTTCGCTTCGTTACTTGAAGTTAGCAGGGGTGATGCACGACGCGATATTCCCCAACTGCATTGGGAACGCCGTTGGGTTATGCATTAAGACGACTTGGAGTGCTTGGGCTGACGGAGGCTGGTATTCGCCGACTCGCAGCAGGTAATGACCGAACCCATTTATTGCCCCGGTAGTTCGAATAGGTCGCCTCCAAGCTGTGGGCTGGTGAACAATTAGGAGCGGTTACGGCGAAAGATCCATCTCTAGGGGCAAGTTTAGTTTGCTCTGGACTTCGGCAATTCCCTTCGCGGCATTGCCGAACATACTGAGAGCGGCGAGCCGCGCACATAGTCCTGCACGAAACGCGAAACTGATGGAAAGCGAACGGTGCCCGCAACCGACTGAATGGTGATGTCGCAGAATCCTCCCGCGTCCACCAGTGCACGCAGCTGTTCTGCCTCGGCGAGCGCGAAGGGAGCGCGCATGATGCCCGCCGCCTCGCTGCTTACGTGCCGCGTAAAGGCAGCGGCCAACGCACCGAACCCAGGACTGTATTGGATGCGCTGCCACACCATGAGTCCAAGGCGACCGCCGGCCACCAGCACGAGACGGGCACCTTCCCAGTCGCGCCCACCCGCTGCGCAGCGAGCCGCGCCACGACACAGGTACCGCACGCGACATCCAACACGCGCTCACCTGGTCGCGGATCAGCGAATGCAACGACGAGCGGCGCCCAAGGTGCGAAGACAGTCGGAACCAGGGCGTGCTCGTATGTCAGCGGCATTTCTAGCTATCTGCCATTGTCCTTGGTCAGCCATCGCCCTTTCCTTGCCAGCAATCAACTCTGGCGCTTGCCGTCCTCCCACTCACTGAATCTCAATTCCGCTGCGCAACTTTGACTTCGCGAATCGCCAGATAAAGGCTGCTCGAACCCACAATGACGGGAAGTAGTCCCATTAGCGTCCAAGCCAAATGCGAAACCAAATGCGAGCCAGCGCCGATCGTGCCAGCGGCAATCCAGATTCCAAAGGCAATGATACTTACCGAGATTGAGAGCGAGAATGCGTCATTCATGATGACCTCCAAAGGCCTATGCCTGTTGGATGAATGCCAGTCTGTCAGTAAGTCTCGGCATCAATTCGGGGCCGCCACTCAACCTCGTCAGCCAGCTCGTAAAGGCAGGGAAGGGAGGAATATCGTGGCTTGTCATTCGCCTTCTCCGAGTTCGGCAGGGTCTTAAGAACTGACTCTGGCGGAGAATAACTTGTCCGTGGAACGATCGAGCCGCTTATCGGAGCCTTGCGCCCCGTTTAAATGACCGATCAGCTCGCCGGAAAGTCGATAGATATTGATCCCTTTTAGATGATAAAGTTCTTGGCCATTAAGGTCGAAGATGACCGCGCCGTTCACCACCCCAACGTGGGTGCCATTGCTATTGAAAATATTGCCGCTCATGACTGATCTCCAAGAGAGGCCCCGGAACCAAGTTGCGCTTGTTGGACGCCGGTGGCGAGACAATTCGGGCGCCACGCCGGACACTTTGGGTATCCAGACAATCGTCGCCAAAAGCCAACGGAGGCAATTTAGCCCGGACGCCTTAATTCGCCCGTGAGAAGCTTTGTGACCTGAGGCAATTTCAGGGGAGCTGTTACATAGCAATCGACGCAGCGGAATTTGCGTCCTCCCGTTTTCACGAGCACAAATCGCATTGGCATGCAGCACTTCGGGCAGATCGGAGGCGGGGAATTCTTGGGCATGGGATCTCCCTTTCACCAGGCGGGAGCTCAACACTCTCAGTCACCGATAACAGCCGAAAGCGCGAAACGGTGATAAACCACCCTGCGCCTTGAACGGGCCAATAGCGAGTCAATTCCAAGCAATCGACACGGTATTCAGGCACTCAGCCATTTCCAGTTTAGATCGGCGCAATCACGGTATCGTTCGATCCGCAGGATGAAGGATCAGACTATTGCGGCTGGCGGCTTCCCCACTCGAATTATCAACATTGATTGGCATCGATAGTAGCGTAGCGACGTCCGATCTTGTCTTTACCGATATCCGATGTCTGCTTTTGGCCGCACAACTCGGACATGCCGCCGTGGTCGCTCTATGTCCGTTGTTGGGGGCAGAGCGGAAACCATATGCTCGCATTGAGTTTTTCCGGTTTTGACCCACACCGGAGCCGTTGCCGGAACGCCGCGAGCCACTTTTTCAAATCCGGATCCGCCTCCGGCAGGGCGATCATGACGCCAATCCGGCGCGGCTGCTGCGCCGCGAGCGGCCACGCGGCTGCAGCGCCGTCGAGCAGCGTGATGAACGCGCGTCGTTTCATTGGCACCTGGTCGGCCTCTTGTCCTCTAGGGAAAGGATAGCACACCTCGGTGGTGCAGGAGACCCTGCGCTGCGGAATTTCAACCCCGCCTATGTCCTCCTTGGGGTCACTCGCGTCGTTTGGGCCATGTCCGATTATCGGGTATTTCCAGAAATGCGGGCCTGCCTTGCATCGCTTGCGCCACGATCTCCGAAGATTTCGCCCCTTTTTAGCAAGTTCAGATACTATTCCCGTCGGTCCTTCCTTGTTCGGAATACGACCGTTCGGTGATACGAGCCAATTGTGACCCCTTAACCCTTCGTCGACGCGCACCTGTAACGACAACATGGCGATCTTCATCGTTCGGCATATTACAACATATCGGTACAAGCGCGAGATAAGGCTCGGCCGGCATCAATTGATGGCACGCCCGCGGGACAGTTTTGATCAACGACTGATCAATTTTTTGCTCGATGTAACGCCCAAGCCCTCAGAGGTGAGATGGCTTCATGATGTCTTCGGGAATTGCGTTGCGCACGTCGATTTTGACTGTGTGAGCGATCACTTGCGATTCGAGTGTGTCATCAAGGTCGATCACACTCCGGAGAACGCCCCGGACTTTAGAATTGAAGATTACGCGAAAGACCATCCATTCGCCTATCATGAGGAAGAAGCGTCTGACCTGGCACCGTATGTCCAGAGATGGTTCTCCGACCCGGAAGATCATGTCGGCCGATGGCTGGACACGTTTCTCACGCGCGGAACGAGACGCCCGACGGGCCAGGTCTTGATGACCCTCAATGAAGCAATCTCGGATGGATTCGCGTATGACCGCCGCACGGCGCCAGGAACTCAAAGTCCCTCCACAACACTTGAACTCAGGAAAGGCACCTGTCGGGACTTTGCCGTTCTGATGATTGAAGCCGCACGCACTTTGGGTTTCGCCGCGCGCTTCATCACCGGCTATATCTACGTGCCGGATCGCGATGGACCTACCTGGCTGGGAGGGGGAGCCACCCACGCCTGGTGCCAGATTTACGTCCCCGGTTCCGGCTGGGTCGAGTTCGATCCGACCAATGGAATCGTCGGAAACCGAGATCTGATCCGCGTTGCGGTGGCCAGGGTCCCGAGCCAGGCCATCCCCTTGTTCGGCACGTATTGGGGGGATCGCGAGGATGAGCTTGGGATGAATGTGGAAGTCAACGTCAAAACAGCATCGGCGCTTTTGTAGGTATTGCTCAACGAAGTGGCAGGAACCCAAACATCGCCAGGGCGTTGGAGTTCACGCGTCTTTGAGCTCACGAGTGTAGCGTTAGCATACACGGGATCGAAGCAGTCGAGCCGATCTCATCGACTTTGGAGGACGCTGAGTGAGAATCCGGGTCGGCTATGAGATGATCTACGACTTTCCGCAGCCAACACCCATGATCATGGTCCTGGGCATTCATTTTACCCGGGCTTCAGATGTTATCGTGCCCGATTATCTGACCACCGACCCCTCAGTTGCGATCGTCCCATACCGTGATGGCTTCGGTAACTGGTGCAGCCGTATCGTTGCTCCAACCGGTCGCATGCGCCTGGCGGCTGATGGAATCATTCGCGACACAGGCTTGCCGGACGTCATTGTGCCCTCGGCTTCCCAACACGCGGTAGAGGGCTTGCCAGCAGAGACGATCGTGTATCTTCTTGGCAGCCGCTATTGCGAAACCGACCAGCTGTCCGATGTCGCCTGGAAGCTCTTTGAGACGGAGCCGCCCGGATGGGGGCGCGTTCAGGCGATCTGCGATTTTGTCCATAATCACATTCAATTTGGCTATGAGCACGCGCGCGCAACCAAGACGTCCTGGGAAGTGTTCAACGAGGGCAAGGGCGTTTGTCGCGACTACGCGCATCTGGCCATTACATTCTGCCGCTGCATGAACATTCCGGCCAGATACTGCACCGGCTATTTGGGCGACATGGGCATGCCTCCCCCATATGGCCCAGGGGATTTCGCTGGATGGTTCGAAGCCTACATTGGCGGGCGTTGGTACACATTCGATCCGCGTAACAACGTCCCACGGATTGGACGTATACTGATTGCTCAAGGACGTGACGCTGCTGATGTCCCGATTACACAGACGTTTGGGCCCAATACCTTGGTCAGTTTTAAAGTTTGGACCGATGAGATCACTTCCTAGCGGGTTACAATTGAAGCGATCGTTGACGCATACCGCCAAGATCCCGGCATCTATGCCCAAGGTTTACGGCGGCGACAGTTGGTTAGGCTGCGTACTTGCCGTGCCTACAGCCCGGAAAATTTGTGTTCGGTGATGCAAAAAGAACTTTCGCAACAGTATCGACCATGAACCGACTAACTCTAACCTGGCTGCGGTGGGAGCGAATGCTCCAGGAAGAAACGCAGCATTTCCCTCGTTGCGTCCGGTCCTCGCGGATCAGTGTAGGAGCCCGCAGGGCTGCCCCCCCGACCATGCGTGTCCAGCTCCGTGGATGTTCCAGTGCTCAAAGATTCCGCGCCCCCTGGCGTCGGTATGGATCGTGTGGGTGTAGCCATGCCCTCCAAGTACCCGCCCAGAAGCGATCTAGCCAATGACCGTTAATGGAATGGTCCGGCCGTGCTCCGGCCCTGCCAGCACGACAAGCTGGCAAGGGGTGCCCAAGACAAGGAGCACGCCATGTCCCAGAAACTCAGCTCAGCGATCGCCGTGATAGGCATCGATATCGGCAAGAACTCGTTCCACATCGTGGGCCACGATCGGCGCGGCGCAATCGTGCTGCGGCAGAAGTGATCACGCGGCCAGGTAGAAGCACGGCTCGCCAACCTGCCACCGTGCTTGATCGGTATGGAGGCCTGCGTCGGCGCGCATCATCTCAGTCGCAAGCTCCAAATGCTCGGCCACGACGCCCGCCTGATGGCCGCGAAATACGTGCGCCCCTATTCGAAGGGACAGAAGAATGACTTCCGTGATGCGGAAGCCATCGCCGAGGCTGTCCAACGCCCGACCATGAAGTTTGTCGCGACCAAGACCGCCGACCAGCTCGACCTGCAGGCGCTGCACCGCGTGCGCGAGCGATTGGTCGGTCAGCGTACCGGCGTCATCAATCAGATCCGTGCGTTCCTGCTGGAGCGGGGCATCGCCGTGCGGCAAGGCCTGCGTTCGCTGCGGTCCGAGTTGCCGGGTATCCTCGCGACGCGCACCGATGTCCTCGCGCCTCGCATGTTGCGCATCATCGAGGACCTGGCAGGAGACTGGCGCCGACTGGACGCGCGCATTGAGGACCTCTCCAGCGAAATCGAAGCATTGGCTCGTCAAGACAAAGGCTGCGAGCGACTGATGACGGTCCCGGGCATCGGCCCGATCATCTCGAGCGCGATGGTAGCCGCGATCGGCACCGGAGACGTGTTCTCGAAAGGCCGCGACTTCGGCGCCTGGCTTGGACTGGTGCCGAAGCAGATATCGACAGGCGACCGCACGATCCTCGGCAAGATATCAAGGCGCGGCAATCGCTACCTGCGCGTTCTGTTCGTGCAAGCCGCGTGGGTTGTGCTGGTCAAGGTAAAGTGTTGGGAGCGCTATGGCCTCAAATCCTGGATCGAAGCCGCCAGGAAACGATTGCACCACAACGTGCTGGCGATTGCGCTCGCCAACAAGCTCGCCCGCATCGCATGGGCGGTTCTCAACAAGGGGCGCGCCTTCGAGTGCGTCAAGACAGATGAGATGGCGTCCCGACCTGCTTGATCCTCGCGCCGTGCTCGGGGCCCGTCAAGGCGCAGCCTGGCAGCGGGAGAGCAAGACGTCAGGACAGCACGACGGCCGGCCTTGACGGCCCTTGCGCGCGGCGCGTCTGCGCGCGCAGGCCGGGACGAAGGAACGACCGCCAGGCACGAACAAAGGAACAGTGCGAAGTGAGGGAGCTATCGATGACGTGACCAACATCCCTTACCCGCCGAGGTCTGCGAGAGGATGAGACGACGATGGAGGATCGGTCTTCCCGGCGCATGCGAACACTGGTGACCCGAATAGCCCCTTCGAGGCCTGTCCGCTAATTAGCTCGAATGCGCGCTGATATCCATGATGGCCCGGAGCACAACACGCTCCAATCAGAGGTCGGATACATTGATGCAAGACCGCATCTGCCAGGTTGACGAAACCTCTTGCAACGCGCGGCCGGACCATACATTGGGTCAAAAACGGTCCTGATGCCCTTGAAATGGGATGTCTGTTTTACCCCCGAGAGCTCGGTCAGCTACGCTGCGATGTCATCGTCTGCTACGGTCGAGCGAAGCTCACCGACAAGCACCTCGCCTCCACCATCCATTGCACAGATGATGAGATTATCGGGTGGCTGAAGCGCCGTGAGCAACGGCGTAGGGGGAAGCAGCCACCGTCACGTTGCAGCGCGATAGATAATCCAGATCACGACGAGAGCCGCTAGAAGGAGTATCCAATTGGAAATTTGGGTACCCGCTATCGATGTTTTCCGGCTAAACCATTCCATGGCCTTCCTCCCAGCTAGGACCGCCTCACTTGGGCGGCCTCCCACGCCTTCAACACCCCGACGATATCACCGATTTCCCAAAGCCGCTCGGTTACCGTTGCGGCCATGGCCTCGCATTCTGGCCACACGCAAAAAGCCGCCAAGGTCTCCCTCGACGGCTCGTGCCGTTGCGTTTGCGTAGAGGTACTGTGTCGAGCGGTGCTCGAACGCAGCCCGTGCTCGCTCTTATTTGGACGCACGCGACCTTCAATGAGGCCGGTGGGTGCGTTGCCAGTGTGTCGGGCCAACGATCCCCGATCCTTGTGACATGTGACTGGCGGCGATGCTCTTCAAGCCAGCACGGCTGTCCCATTCGATGAATTGGCAAAGCGGATTTTCAATTGAGCGCCCTTCGATCATGATCGGCGATCAAGGTCAGCAGCTGATCCACCACAACGCCCGAGGGCAAAGCTCTCAAAGAGCAGTATCAGGGGGAAGCGAGAGCACAGTGGAAAGGGAAGCCCCTTGAGGGCGAGATAGATCGACGGGTGCTGATGGGTTCGCCCCACTCCAGCCCCTTGGCACCGGCACTTCTTGGAAGGCGATGCACGCCTGATGCTGCGCGAAGCCCGCGATGACCGATCCTGATCGGCTTGCATGTCCGCTCTAGAAAACGGACAGTCCGAAGCGCATATTTGGGGCATGTCAGAATCCAATCATCGCACTTGTAAATGCGGCGCGGTTTACGACCGCAGCGAGCACATTGTAGAGGAGCGCGAGATCAGCAGCTTTGAATGCGCCGTGTGCGGTGCAACTATCGAGAACTGGAACTCCGCTTGGGTTCCTCGATATCGATTCATTGCCTGTCCAGCTAGGACGCCCAATGACGCCAAATCCATCGTGGATATCGCAACGGGGCAGAAGCCGGACCTCGATCCCACGCCAGAGGAGCAGGGCAAGGACCCGGCTGCGGCGGAATTGGGCGCCAGCTCTCACCTTCCATCGTCCAGGTGATGCCGGGCGGTGCAGGCCGGCCGCGCGGCTAATTAAGAAATCTCCTGGCGCGAACCGGCGGGCGGGTGCCGACCTTTCCTTCCACATATCGGCGAATTAATTCGCGTTTGGGCCCTGGCGGCGCATAATCTAACAATCACCGCTCCGCCTTCCAGGCATTACCGGTGACAGAGAGTGTTGCGCTCCCGCCTGTTCGAGGGAAGCATCATGTCCCAATCTCAACGCCTGTCGTCCGTCATTCCATTCGCTACAATTGGGCGCCCCGCCTGTCCGAAGTGAAAGGCCCAGATGATGCTCGTCAGCATCGAGCCAGCACGCGCCCCAGGCATCGACTTGCAGACGTTTGAATGCGCTGTCTGCAATCAACTACTTAAGACCTTTGCCGCGTATGAAGACCCCATGAAGTCCAAGGGCCTTGGACGCTGGCTTCAAGGCGATTTGCACCCACCGAAGTAAGGCCCGCCGGCGTGAAACGGCGAGCTACTGTCCGGCGAGTTGGTCGGGCATCTAAACGGCGCGCACGGCACCGAGAAGCGGCTCGATCGATTCACTGACAGATTGTTCCCCGGCAGAGGCAGATCTCGCCAAGTCTGACTGCTGAAGGCGCATGATCCCGATCAAATCGACCGGTCGAACGCTAACCGAGATGCAAGAACTGGAGGCGATGGCCGTGGAGCTGCTAAAGACTGCCCGCAAGCTCCCTCCGGGGCCGGTACGCCACGATCTCCTTAAGGGCGTCGGGAAATTCCGTGCGCGGATCATCGCGCTGAAGGCGAAGGGGAAATGATCGGCCTCGTCCAGCGGGTCAACAGTTCCCAAGGTCAATTAAACTAACCCAGCCTCGGTAACCTTGCCGCTTATCCGTGATCTTTCGAGCCTCAATGAGCGCTGCCGACAGCAAGGCTATCCGCGCTGCCGACGTTGATTCTGACGATCAAGCGGCATCAACACATCCTGCGACATGCGAAACATCTTTGGCAGATTCCACTGAGGGCTGAAAAAAGCCCACGACGCGACCGAACGGCAATGATCAGGGGTTTCTCGCTTCCTATTTTGAATTCGTAGACAGCAATTTCATAAACGAGCCGCGACCCAACGTAGCCAAGGGTCACGAACGCGTTTTCTTGCGAACCCTTTTGAGCAATTTCCCAACGATTTGCAACGGACAACGCATCGCCGACAGCATTGCCGGTTTCTTTGTCGATCGATACGTGGCATTTAAAAGGTGCACTCGGCGCGGGCCGAACAAGTCCCTCGTCATTTACCCGCACCCATTCCTTAATTTCACACGAATAGACCTCGGCCACGGCTCCGGTCGGGCACACAGCAATGGCCGCCATAGCGGCCGCAAATGTGGTGTTGAGTTTCAATCAAATTACTTTCCGAACTGGCTTGTTATTCTCCCTTGGCGGCACAGGAATCCATTATCGCAAGCATTGCAGTGGCAAGGTTACCGTCGTGAGTACTCCCGTGCGATAGTCAGCACTCGCGTTGGACAGACATTGAAAAATTGTACCACGTGAACGACCACAAAAGTGCTAACCCGGTTGGGATTGCGGTTTTTTCCTTGGGCCAGCTATCGCTCAAGCGCCGTCAACAGCGACTAGGGGGCGAACGTGTACGAAGTTCTGATATTGCTGGTTCTGGTAAATTTAGGCTTCACCAGCTACATCTGGCGAACGGTCAGGCGTGGCCCTAAGCGGAAATTTCTAGGTAAGCTGCTAAATGGCCAGCCCATCACGCCCAATCATACACCGTCTTCGTTACGAAACGGCACCGAGCTACGAATCACCGACGAGGATCGACGGTTCTTCTCCGATTTCGAGATGTTTGCCGACGCTCTAAACCACAGGTTCGAGCCAAACGAGCCATGGCGGTTGCAAGAACGACCTGACCCTGAACTCACAGGCCGCGAGGAACCAGAGTACGGTCGTCGCTACGAGATTTTCTATAACGAATATAGCGTTGGAAACCTGCAGATTTTTGCGAGTCATCACTACGGCCCCGCTGATCCACAGGTGGGAACCGAAATCGAGTTGCAGTACGCTCGATTGCTGCCGTTTGGCGAAATCAACAGGTTCATTTCTGCTATCGCTAACTTTACGGCATCAGGAAATGCAGAAGAAGCTCAGCGTGTAAAAAATGCGATTCATGAAACGATGCTCAATGAGCTCTGGCAGCATGAGTTCGACCCCGACCTAGATAGCCGGAATAGCGGCGGATCAATCGAGCTTCGGTTTGATGGATCAGCGGCGGCGTTTTTGAGGACTTCAACAAACCGGAAAGCCCGCTCGATCTGACAGGACATCCAAGCCAACTCCGCTCCAAAACCGACATCGTCGCTCTCGGCCTTGGAATCTAAAAGCTCGGTGATCAGAAACAGGTCACGGAACGTCCGAACCTGGCAGGAACTCGGGTCCGGTTGTGGCCTTGGCTGTGTGAGAACGCGACGGCGCGCAAATTGCGGAGAAAAGCATTCCTTCTGACGCCGCTTCTGAGGCTACGGAGAGCATACTGAGCTCCAGTGCCGCGTGATCTGAGAAGTAGATTCTCCAGCGTTCGCAAGATTTCACGTTTTCACACAGCCAAGGCCTTGAGCAGACATTCGTGAGCCCGTTTCGGGCGCCCGTTACCAGGCGTTCCAGGGAACCGGCGCTCGTGACCCATTCCGGGCGTGTAGCGCCTGATACCACTTCAGCCCGATCTCGCGCTTGCGGGATGGTGGGCTTCGCCATACCTAGGCCGGAAGGGAGCAATCCCGAGGGAAAGGGATTGGACGCGGGGCCAACAGCGCGGTTGCTCGCCTCCGCCGAAGCTGGCCGACACGGGGTGGAGCGGTCTGGGAATCTGGCGAGCGACGCGAAGCAGGGGGGCCCTGAGATCGATGCCAGGCTCGTCTGCCGACGCGGGTCGGCGGCTCGTGGCGAGATCATGAGGAGGTCAGGCCATGGAAATCGAACGCACTACATTCGGCACCATCACGATTAACGGAAAGACCTATGAACACGACGTGATCATTCGTCTGTCCGGCGAAGTGGCAAGGCGGAAGAAAAAGCTGTCGAAGAAGTACTACGGCACCTCGCATGTCCTCTCGAAGGACGAAGCGAAGTTCGTCTTTGAGAATGGATGCGAGCAGCTAATTCTTGGCTCGGGCCAGATGGGCAATGTGCAACTATCGCCGGAAGCTGAGGCGTATTTTGCGAAAAAGGGCTGCACGGTCCTGTTGCAGCCGACCCCCGAGGCGATTCGTACGTTCAACAACTCGCACGCGAAGAAGATCGGCCTTTTTCACGTTACCTGCTGAATCGGGCTGGCCGCGACTGCGCTGCGGTGGATGAGCAAAAGCCCGAAAGCGCATTGAGAACATCGATTGGTCGCACGCTCGTGCGTGTTGACCGGCGGCGGACACCACCATCGTCAAGGTCCGCAAGAGGTCCTGCCGCGCTGAGCCGAATGTCCGCACTGACGTGAGCAGAGCGGATCTGCCGAGAGTCGCCTTTGAGTCAATCTGCGACCAAGCGGCATGTCCGCGACTGGTCCGCTTACCGATCAATAGCGAACATTACATTCGACGCGGCGCGACTTTTTTCTTCTCCTCGGCAGACGCGCTTGTCGCTGCGACCATGGGAACGCTAAGAAATGCTGCAATTCGAACGGTGAGCGGAATCATGATCGTAGCTCCCCGCTCGCCCGCCAGCCTCAGCGTGCGAGCACAGAATCGTTCGCCTTCGCATCTTTGATGGTCATTGCGACTTTGCGATTGCGGTGTGACGGGTGCCACCGGAGCTTGCGCTTAAGCGGTTTCAGTATTTCTCTTCTTCGACCGTCAGTGGTTTCCAGTGCGTCGGGGGCTCTGGACTGATTACGCGGTTTTCGATGCCTGGGATGCGCGTGTTGGCAGACCAGGACTGACTGCCCTTGTGCCAAAATCCTTCCACATCGGTCGACCAGCGGTCATTGTGCAGCAGAACGAACACCCCGTCTCTAGGTGCGGTACTGATGTCCCGCCATTCGCTCATTGTGCGGGTCCTTCGCTTGATTCCGTTTAGTTAATGCCTCAAAGCACGGCTTCAAGTCTACCGAGCTCCTGAACTGTGAGCACTGCCGGCGGCGCAGTCGAATGCCCCACCTCATAAGGTTTGCGACAAGGACAGGACGTTGTTCCTTCACTCCGCCGCACCGATCACGCAGCCCTCGAGCGGCAAGGCGACCCGGCGCCAGACATCTGTAAGCGCCTCGGCCAGTTGATCGATCAAAACATCATCATGATAGGGCGTCGCGGTAATGCGCAGCCGCTCGGTTCCCCTCGGCGCCGTCGGATAATTGATTGGTTGGAGATAGATGCCATGCTCGGAGAGCAACAAGTCGCTCGCGCGCTTGCATTTCTCCGGGTCGCCGACCATGACCGGCACAATATGGGTCTCGCTCAGGATGATCGGCAGACCCGCCGCGGTCAGTGCGGACTTCACGCGCGCGGCACATTCTTGTTGGCGGCTTCGCTCCGATTGCGAGCTCTTCAGGTGGCGAATAGCGACCGTTGCCGCCGCGCAAATTGCTGGCGGCAGCGCCGTGGTAAAGATGAAGCCGGGAGCATCGACAAGGTTCGCGCTTCCGGCAACGTAACCGCCCAGGCAGCCGAATGCCTTCGCGAGCGTCCCCTCAATCACGTTGATGCGCTGCATCACGCCCTCACGCGCCGCGATGCCGGCTCCAGCAGCGCCGTACATGCCGACCGCATGGACTTCGTCTAGATACGTCATCGCATCGTATCGTTCGGCCAGGGCGGAAATCCGACGGATCGGCGCAACATCACCGTCGATGTAATACAGGCTCTCGAAGACGATCAGCTTCGGGCGGTCCGAACCGGCGTGCTCAAGTAGCTCCTCGAGATGCCCTGTGTCGTTGTGCCGCCAAATCTTCTTTTCAGCGCCCGAGTGGCGAATTCCCTCGATCATGGAGTTATGATTAAGCGCGTCCGACAGGATAAGGCAGTTCGGGATCAGCTTGGCGATGGTTGCCATGCCGGTTTGGTTCGACACGTAACCCGATGTGAAGACGAGCGCCGCCTCCTTGCCATGAAGGTCGGCGAGCTCGCGCTCAAGCTCCACGAGAGGATGATTCGTGCCGGAAATATTGCGCGTCCCACCGGCGCCCGTCCCCATCCTTGTCGCGATCTCGACCATTGCGCCAATCACTTTCGGATGCTGGCTCATGCCGAGGTAATCGTTGGAGCACCAGATCACGACCTCACGCGGGCCTTGCGGTGAATGCCAGATCGCGCGGGGAAATCGGCCTGCGATTCGCTCAAGGTCGGCGAACACGCGATAGCGCCGCTCGTGCCACAGGCCCGATCGCGTCTGCGTAAAACTCGTCATAGTTCATGAGCCGGCCTCCGGAAGCCGCGCGGTATCCAATAGTCCCCGCAGCGACCATTTATTACAACTCGCTATCTCGTCATCTGGCCCGTAACACCCGATGGCTTCCTCCTTCGCGAGGTTGCGCCATGAGTTCGCGCAATGCGTCGGCGATGTGATCGCTTGGCGTGTCGGCGTCAAAGGCGCGCACGAATTTGCCGTCAGGGTCCATGACGTAAAGGTAGGGACTGTGGTCCATGACGTAGTCTTCCGCGCCAGGTCCAGTCTTATGGGCTGCCCAGTAGGCGCCGTATTCCTTGGCGACCGCGGCGATCTGCTCCGGACTTCCAGTGAGGCCGACGATCCGCGGATCGAACGACTGGGTGTATTGTTCCAGCACTTCGCGCGTGTCGCGCTGCGGGTCGACCGTGATGAAGAGCGGTTGCATCTTGGCGGCGTCGGCACCGAGCTTCTCGAGTGCAGTGGCGATTTCGTTCAGCGTCATCGGGCAGGTATTGGGGCAGAAAGTGTACCCGAAATAAACCAGCAGCCATTTGCCGCGATAGGTCTGATCGGTCACTGCCGTGCCGTCCGTCGCCGTGAGCGTGAATGGGCCGCCGATTGTTACGGACGACGTGGCTGCCCACGACGGCTGGCTCATAATCAGGGCCATGGCGAAGACGAAATTGGAGAGGGTCTGCAGACCAAGAACCGATTGGCGAATGAGTCCATGCCGGTGATTCATATAGGCCATTTAGTACACCTCCGGAATGCCACCAAAACGCTTTGAGATCGCAAGCCTGCTGCCGGCGGCCGTGCCAAGCTCGGCATCACGGTCTGGCATTGTCTCAGCCCACTCTCGCCATCCCTGGCCAGTCCGACGTTCCATTATCCGGCACCCTGCGCCACGGCCTGAAGCCCGGAACTTGCCCATCTGCGGTGTGCAAGGCGAACTGGCGGCGTGTCCACCGCCGAGAGCGGCCCGCCCTGCGACCTTCGTCCGCGGGCCGACCAGCCAATTTTCGATTTCCCTTATCCCCAGTTTGTGGTTAGATTTCTGTTGGGTTCCCCTGCGGAAGTTCGCAAGAGGGAATAGCCATGAAACTCACATTGACTGCTGAGTTCTCCGCGATCGTCCTCGCATGGACGATCGCCGTACCTGCGCGCGCCTACGAAGCGGGCCCGGTCACGGGCGGCGGAACGATCGACGGCAAGGTCGTCTTTAACGACGCGGTGCAGACGCGGAAGATCATCCCGAACAAGGATGTCGAGGTGTGCGGCAGCATCCGCGAGGAGCCGCTGATCGAGGTTGGGCCCGACAAGGGCGTCCAGAACGCGGTCGTGTACCTGGTCGACGTGGCCAAGGGAAAAGCATGGCCGGCAGCTGGTAAGACGCCCGAACTCGACAATCGCAAATGCCGTTTCGAGCCTGAGGTTCAGGTGATCCGCGCGGGTCCCCTGGACGTCGTCAACGACGACCCGATACTGCACAACACCCACGGCTATTACGGGAAGCGCACCGCCTTCAACATGGCATTGCCGAACCAGGGGCAGCGGATTCCCACGGAACTGACGCGAACCGGGACCGTGCGCATCGACTGCGACGCTCACGGCTGGATGGAAGGGTGGATCTACGTGGTGGACAACCCCTACTACGCCATTACCGGCGCAGACGGCAAGTTTACTATTACTGATGTCCCGCCCGGCAACTATAGCCTGGTGGCGATCCACTCATTTACCGGGCCCCTTCAGCAGTCGGTAACTGTCGCGGCGGGCAAGCCCACGAATCTGACCATCGAATTGAAGAAGCAATAGGCGATTTGGCCAAGCCGGCAGGTCGCATTCTTATGCAACGTCCGACAAATCTGCGAGGTCCTACAAAGCGGTCCAGAGAGATCCATAAAAAGCAAGCGATCCGTCGAGAGGAGATGCCACATGTCTGAGCTTGATCGTGAACGACGTGAGATGGTCGCGGTGCTCCAACGGCCCGGGGTTCGGCCCGACCCCTCGCTCCGGATTACTCGTCGCACCTTCGTCCACAGATCCTGTTTGACCGGCGCGGCTACAGTCGCTCAGACTTTCGCCTGGTGGCCGCTGCTCAACACCATCGACGTCGCCCACGCTGCCGAGCAGCCCTTCAAGTTTGCCTGGGTTTCCGACACCCATCTCTATCCGAGGTCTCTCAACACGCGCTTCGTCGAGAAGGTGGTGCGCGCAGCAAACGAGGTTCAGGCCATGAGCCCGCCTGCCGACTTCATGATCTTCGGCGGCGACTTGGCCCAACTCGGCAAAATCGAGGAGCTCGTGCTCGGCAATGAGCTCCTCAAAGAGATAAAGATTCGGAAGGTCTTCATCCCGGGCGAGCACGACTGGTATTTGGACATGGGAAAGAAGTGGGGGGAGCTCTTCGGCCAGCCCAACTGGACGTTCGATCACAAGGGTGTGCGCTTTGTCGGGCTCGACACGGTCAGTCGCGGCCCGGACTACTGGACGGTGAGGAAGATGAGTCCCGAGGAGCGCATGGGCCACATGGCGACCCTCGACGGCAGCGTCGCCGGCCCGTGGGCCGGCGTGGGCCGCGACCAGCTCGACTGGCTGCAGAAGATCCTCGCCGATTGGGATAAAGCCAGGCCGGTCGTTATCTTCAGCCATAATCCGCTCTACGAGTACTACCCGCCTTGGAACTTCTGGGTGCGTGACTGGCGCGAAGTCAATGAGGTGCTGAAGCCTTATACCAAGGTCACCAACATCCATGGTCACGTCCATCAGGTGCTCTATAACGAGATCGGGACCATGCGCTCGATCGGCATGCTGGCGACCTCCTGGCCTTGGCCCTATGCCCCGGAGGGAGTGCCCAAGCTCACCAAGCCGATGATCCGCGCCGACCCCGGCGATTTCTACGACGGCGTCGGCCGGAGCGAGATCAGCATGAACAATGATCGGATCGAGAACGAGTACATCATGTGGGGCCGTAAGCAGGTCTTCGTTCAGTCGGCGCCGGACTCCTCGCTGAGTCAGCCCCAGATCCTGCGGCCGCGGATCGCCGACCAGATCGGGCCGTACTAGGGAGGACGGCTATGACAACCAGAACGACATTCCTGTTCGCTCTTTGCATCGCTTCGCTCGTTGGCCTGCTGGCCGCGATTGGGGTTCTCGTCGGCCCTGCCAATGCGAATAAGGACCCGGTAACACCCCAACAGTTGCAAGCTTACGAGGAAGCCTTCATGGAGCAGGTCAAAAAGGGCGACCTCTTGTTCCATGGCGATGCCGCGACCGCGAAACAGATGAACGCGATACTCTCCAACACGGGAATGGCCTGCGCGATGTGCCATCCCTTTGCCTCCGACACGCATCCGCAGGCGTTCCCAAAGTATCAGGTGAGCATGAACAAGTTCGCGACGCTTCGCGACATGATCAACTGGTGTATCGAGAAACCCAACCAGGGCGAGAAGATCGATTCTGATTCAGACGCGATGAAGGCCCTGGAAGCGTACATCTACTGGTCGAACACCGGCTCGGTGTTGGTCCCGGGCAAGTATTAGTTCTGTTCCTGTGCGACACGGAGCGGCAGGTCCCAGTATCAGCTTTCGCCGAGGGGGCGGCTCGAGGCCCGCCCGTGCGATGATCCTCGATGGAGTAGAGGTCCCATCGATTTCAGCAGTGCTGCTGGAGGCCGCGTCGACGGCGGAAAGGGCGTGCCATGGCAGACATGGCAGAAACGTTGCATGGCAGGTTTACCGGCATCGACCTGGATGAGCTGGTCGATCGGCGGGTCGTGCTGACGTGGCTTTATTGGGGGATGTTCTGGCTCATAGTCACCCCCTCGGTCGGCGTAGCGCTGTCCGGCCTCTTCAATTATCCCGATTACCTCGGCACTAATAATCTAGGGCTGACGTTCGGCCGCCTCCGACCGGTCCACGTCAACGGCGTCATCTTCGGTGCCTTTTCGACCCTGTTCATCGGCGAATGCTATTATCTGGTGCCGCGCTTGTGCGGGGTCCGGGTGGTCCGCGGAGAATGGGGCGTAGCGCTGGCGTGGGTGTGGAGCCTCGCCCTCTTGGCCGGGCTCATCTCGCTGCCTTTCGGCTACAATCACGGGCTCGAAGCCGGCGAGCTCCCGCTGTTTGCCGAAATTCCTCTCTTTATCGTAATAGCGGCGGCAACAGCACAATTCATTGCGACCATCGCGCAGCGCCTCGAGCCAGCGCTCTACGTTGCGCTCTGGTACCTTATCGCCGCCTTCATATGGACGACGATGAACCTCGTTCTGGGCAGCGTGATCCTGCCTTACACGATTTCAGGCATCAACAGCGCGGCCTTTCACGGTCTCTACATCCACTACATCGTCGGCCTGTGGATCACGCCGGCCGGTTACGTGCTCATCTACTATTTCCTCCCGGTCAGCGTGCGCAATCCGCTCTACGCACATAAGCTCTCGCTGGTCGGCTTCTGGTCCCTTGCCCTGTTCTACCCCTTCGTCGGCATCCATCATTATCTCTATAGCCCAATTGCCGACTGGTCCCAGACGCTTGCGATCGTCACCTCCATGTTGCTCATCATTCCAGTGTGGACCGTGCTGGTGAACTTCTTCGGCACCGTGATGGGCCGGTGGGACCGCTTCGGAAGCAATCTTCCGGCGAAGTTTCTGATCATGGGCTCGATCATGTACCTGCTGGGCTGTTTCCAAGGCTCGGTCGAGGCGCTGCGCTCCATCCAGCAGCCGACCCATTTCTCGGACTTCGTCATCTCGCATTCGCACCTCACCGTGTTCGGGACATTCGTCGTCTGGGCGATGGGTGGTCTGATTTATGTTTGGCCGCGGCTATGGGGACGCGAGTTGTGGTCGTTCACGCTCGGTAACTGGTCATTCTGGCTGATAACAGTCGGCATTTCCACCATGGGCCTGGTGCTGACGGCCGCCGGTCTCCAGCAAGGCTTCGAGTGGATGAATGGTACCGAGTGGGTCGACACTGTGGTGCGGATGAAGGGTTATTGGCTGGTGCGGACTCTCTCGGGCGTCAGCATGGACACCGGGATGTCCCTGCTTGTCATCAATTTGATGATGACCGCGCTCGCACGGCCGGGTGAAGCGAGGGAACCGCTTCCGAGACCCGGGGTGGCCCCGGTTCCTGCCGGAGGGCCGGGCGAATGAACGCGCGTTTTGTCGCCCTGGTGGCTGGCGTCTTCTTCTTCTTCCTCGCCGTCGCCACTCAAGGCATTCTACCCTTCGTCGAACCGTCAGCGCGCACCAACCGGGTGACCGCGGTCGTCCGCACCGATTTGGGCCAGCTCAAATGGACGTTGACCGAGGCCACAAATTATACGCCGCTGCAAGAGCTCGGCCGCCGCGTGTATCTTCTCGAGGGTTGCTGGTATTGCCATTCCCAGTACGTGCGTCCGGTGACGGGCGAGACGCGCCGCTGGGGCCCTGTGAGTGAGGCCGGTGAATATGCCTACGACGTGCCGCACCTGTTCGGCACCCGGCGCATCGGGCCGGATCTGACGCGGGTCGGGCTCAAATACAGCGACGAGTGGCATCTCGCCCATTTCTGGAATCCGCGGCATCTCTCCCCGGATTCGATCATGTCGCCCTATCGGGGACTGTTCGACACGCCTGCGGAGCCGGTCAAGATTGTCGATGACGGGGCTGGTAATCGCACACTCGATAAAACGTCGGATACCGCAAGGCTATTCGACTTCACAAGCAAGCAGCAGATCAAGCTCACGCCGAACACGGACGGGCTGTTGTTTGTTCCGATGCAAGCGCGCGGCAAGTTTCCGATCGTGTGGACGCCAAATAAGGAGTACGGGGGCGACACGGTCAAGATTGCCGCTGAGACGGGAGAGCTCGAGGGCCTCATTGCATATGTCCAGAAGCTCGGTATGAACCGTGGCAAGTGGCGCGACATGTTCGAGCCGCAGCAGCTCGAAGTTACTGAGGCCACCCTGCCGCGCTCGAACGAATGGATCGCCTACGGCAAGGAGGTCTACGAGCGGCGGTGCATCGGCTGCCACGGGGCCAAAGGGGATGGCAACGGGCCGGCCGCGACCTTCCTCTTCAATCAGCGCCCGCGAAACTTCACCTTGGGTGTGTTCAAGTTCAGGTTGACCCAAAAGCCAATCCCGACCGATGGCGACCTGCTGCGGACGATCACCCGTGGGGTGCGCGGCACAGCGATGCCGGCCTGGTATGAGTTGCCCTTGACGGATCGTCTCGCCGTCATCCAGTACATCAAGTATGAGCTGGCAGTTGACCGCTCCGAGCCCGCAAAGCCTTATGCTTATTTCACCGAGGAGCCGCCTGGCGCCCCTCTGTACATCGGAAGGCCGCCGCCACCGTCTCAGCAGATTGTCGCTCGCGGCAAGGAGGTCTGGCAGAATGCCAAGTGCTGGGAGTGCCATGGCAACACCGGCAAGGGCGACGGCCAGAAGGCTCCTGGGCTGAAGGACGATTTTGGATTCCCGAGTCCGCCCGCGGATCTTACCAGCGGCCAGTTCAAGTCAGGTCCGGCGGTAGGAGACATCTTCCGCACCATGAGCACTGGGCTCAGCGGCACACCCATGCCCTCCTATAGGGATTCGTTGCCGGAGCAGGATCGCTGGGCTCTCGCCTACTACGTCGTCTCGCTGTCCTCTTTCAAGGACCCGCTCACCGGAGAGCCGCTGCCGATCTCCGCAGCGGACCGGGCGGCGCTCAACGATCCCAAGCTGGAGGCTAGCTCCCCGGACGACGCCTATGTTCCGGGTGGGGGCGCGATGCATCGCGCCGCGTCATCCGGCGCGACGCTGGCCGCAGGCCCCCAGAAAAAAGAAGAGTGAGTCATGACGGATTTCGAGATTATGGGACCCTACGCGATCGCCCTGCTGATGAGCATCGGTGCGCTGTGCGCCTTCGTGTGGGGCGTCCTCTCTGGCGCCTTGAGCGGTACAGATGACGCGGCAATCAGATTCTATCGCACGGAGGTGGAAAATGACGCAGCCGGAGAGCACACCGAGCAAGCCAGCGAGTGACAGCTCGTCCCACGAGATGGAGGAGTACGCGGGCGGCTACATCAAGGCACGGGTCGGGCACATCCCGGTTTGGCTGTTGGTCGTCTACGCGGTGCTTTTCATCTGGGCGCTCTACTACCTTGTCACCTATTGGGGTGGGCTTGGGCCGGGACGGTTCGGCTGACGGTGGGGATCGTGAACGGAGCTGGCAATGCTACAGGCGGAGAGGGCAGTGAGGATGCTGATCGTTAAAATCATTTTCGCGATCGCGGCCCTGAATCTGATCTTTTTGTTTGCTGAGCTGACCATGAACGTGGTCCGGGTCTACTTCGGCTGAACAGGAGAGAGCATGCAACCGAGCGCCGTTTTCTCATTCGCTAATGCAAGCCCGGAGCAAGCCATCGCCTTCGTCGGCTTCTCGCTATTTACGATCGGCTTCTTCGTCTGGGTCGCTTACCTAGTGCGAAAGAAGTAGCGATAACGGAGCAGCACCACCCGACGCAGAGAGCTCGGGCGGTTTGGCAGGAAATTCTGCCGTGGCTTACTATCTGATGCTCTTCGCGGCGGGCTTCGCCGGAAGCTTTCATTGCGTCGGCATGTGCGGCGGCTTTGCCTGCGCGCTTGGCCACGATCCGCATGGCCACGGCGCGACCGTCCTGCGCCACCTGCTTTACAACGCAGGCCGATTAACGACCTATTGCTTCTTGGGCGGGCTCGCGGGCACGCTGGGCCAGGTGATATGCACGCCGCAGGGAATGACGGTCTCGCTCGTGGGTGGCTCCCTCGATTCCGCCCAGCGAATCCTCGCGATTGTTGCGGGGCTGCTCATGATCGGCATGGCGCTGCAGTTCTTCGGCCTGTTGCAGGGCTTTCATCGCCTTGCGAGCGGCTTCGGCAGCAGCACGCTTGCCATGTCCCTGCGCAGCCTGCTGACGGCACGCGGCCGCGCTGCGCCGCTTGCCTTTGGGGTGTTCAACGGCTTCCTGCCGTGTCCCCTGGTCTACGCCTTCGTTGCCCAGGCGGCGGGCGCTGCCGGAGCGCTTCCCGGATTTCTCACCATGGCGTCGTTTGGATTGGGAACCTTCCCCGCCATGTTGATGATGGGCGGTGTTGGCCATGCTCTTGCGCCGGCGTGGCGGCAACGCGGTGTGTGGTTCGCCGGTAGCTGCATTCTGCTGCTCGGCCTTATCACCCTCGGCCGTGGCATTCTGCCGATCGCTGCGCATATTGCACATGGTTGGCCGGGAGGACATCCCGCATGACAGACGATCGCTTGTGCCGCCATTGTCTGCTGACCATCGGGCCGCGCGCGATGCGGCGCACTGTGAACGGCGAGAATTGTGCGTTCTGCTGCTATGGCTGCTGTATCGCCTTTCAGGTGAAGAGCGGGAAGAGTGAAGAGTGGGAGGCGGCCTGGCTCTTGATCCGCCTCGGCGTGGGCGGCTTTCTCTCCATGAACATCATGTTGTTCAGCCTCCTGCTGTATGCAGGTGCCTTCACAGGTGTCGATGCGAGGCTGCTTCCTTGGGTTCACCTCCTGCTCTGGATCTTCGCGACGCCAGCTTTAGTCGTTCTCGGCGGACCATTCCTTCGCGAAACCTGGCTCGATGGCGTTCAGGGGCGCTTGAGGTCCTCGGCGCTCATCGTTGTCGGCGTCGGTGCCGCCTACATTTATTCGGCTTTTGCCGTCATCGAGCGCGGCACGCATGTCTACTTCGATACAGCCACCATGGTGTTGATGCTGTTCACCGTAGGCCGTTATCTGGAGGCGGCTGGCCGCGCCAGGGCGGCGCGCGACCTCGAACCTCTTTTGGCGGCTGAAAGCGAGTGTGCCACCGTGGTCAGCGGCGGGGCGGAGACCCGTCGCCCGGTGCGGGACGTCAAGGCCCGCATGCTGGTTCGGGTCCGGCCGGGGGAGCGCATTCCGGTCGACGGCGTGGTGACCGAGGGGGAATCCCACACCGATGAAGCCGTGATCACCGGAGAAAGCCGGCAAGTCGCAAAAAGCGTCGGTTCGCCCGTGATCGCCGGCAGCATCAATCTCGATGGTCCGCTCCTGATCCAATGCAGTGGCGCGGGAACCACAACCCGTTGGGCACAGATTTGCCGATCAGTTCGGGACGCGTTGGTTCGGCGCAGCCCGACCCAGCGCATTGCCGACCGCGTGGTCGGCGTCTCCGTGCCTATCGTTCTGGCCCTCGGCGGGCTGACGATGCTTTATTGGGCGCAGTGGCTGCCTTTCGAGCGGGCATTGCTGTTTGGTCTTGCGGTGCTGGTGGTTGCTTGTCCTTGCGCGGTGGGGCTCGCCGCGCCGCTTGCGACCTCGCTCGGCATCGGGCGGTTGGCCCGCTGCGGCTGCCTGGTCCGCGACCCCGGCGTGCTGGAGGCCCTCGCGCGGATGCGATTGCTCGCCTTCGACAAGACCGGCACGCTCACGTCGGGCAGAGCACATGTTGTTGGAATCGAGAGCGATGGCGCCGGGACTGACGAGGTGATCGCACGGGCCGCCGGCCTGGAACGCCATTCCGAGCATGGCCTTGCCCACGCCGTCGCCGTAGCGACCGCCGCGCGCGGGCTCAAGCCGGTCCCCACCCGCGACGTGCGAACCGTGCCCGGCCGCGGCATCTGCGGCAACGCCGAAGGTCAGCCGGTGGCGGCCGGAAGTGGCGCCTTCATGCGCGATCTAGGCTGGTTGCTGCCGCCGGCCCTGGCCAAGCAAGGGCGATCGCGAGAGGCGAGCGGTCACTCAGTGGTCTATGTCGGTTGGGGTGGGCGAGTGCATGCCGTGCTGTCGCTCGACGATACACCGCTGCCGGAGGCGCGCGGGACGGTCGAAGCACTACGCTACCGCGGGCTGCGCGTGTTGCTGTTGACCGGCGATCTTCCTGCTGCGGCACAGCGAATCGCAACCGCGGTCGGGATCGAGACCGAAGATATCCGGGCGGGCCTTGCGCCGGAGGCCAAGTCGGTGGCCCTGGATCGGCATCAGCAAGCCTACGGCATTGTGGCGATGGTCGGCGACGGTCTTAACGACGGACCAGCTCTGGCCCGAGCGAACGTCGGAATTGCCGTTGGTTCGGCGACAGACCTTGCCCGCGAGACCGCGGCACTCGTGCTGCCCGCCGGTGGGCTTTGGATGCTGCCGTGGGCGGTCGACGTCGCCCGCGCGGTTCGCATGACGATCCTCACCAACCTGATGTGGGCGTTCGGCTATAATTGCATCGCCGTGACCCTGGCGATGCTTGGGTGGCTGCAGCCTGTGTTAGCGGCCGCAGTCATGGCCGGATCGAGCATCATCGTCGTATTGAACTCGCTTCGGCTCGAGCGACTGCCGGATCCCGTTCCGTCTGCGGCCCCGGATCAATCGGCGGTTGAGAGCGCTCCTGCCATGCACACGTCAAGCCTTCCGGTTATCGCCGGCCAGGCGATTCCCTGAACGCCACTCATCAGCCGTACGCCTCCGGCGGCGGCCGCCTTGCGAAGTGGCTTGGGGACTAAGAACCTGTCTCTATGGACAGTGATAGGCGCAGCGCCCAAGTCGAGCGGCTTCAGGTGGTGGACACAGGCCCGCGACGGCGCTGGTCTGAGGAGGAGAAGCTCAAGATCGTTGTGGAGAGCTTTCAGGGTCCCCGCCAGGTCGCGGCAACGGCACGGCGATACGGCCTTTCGCGGTCGCTGCTGCTGCGATGGCGCCGGTCTTTTCATCCCGAGCCAAAGGATGCCACCGGCACACAATTGGGCTTCGTCCCAGCGAAGTTGGTCCCAGATCCAGAGGAGACGCCTGATCCGATCAGGCCAGCGAGCAGCGGCGCGATTGAGATCGAGTTTGCGGCTGGGGCTCGTATGCGGATCACGGGCGCGGTCGACGCGTCAACGCTGAAGGCTGCTGTCGCAGCGTTGGCGGATGGACGAACGCGATGATCCCGATTCCCAGCGGCGTCAGGGTCTGGATCGCGACCGGCCACACGGACATGCGCCGCGGCATGCAAAGCCTGGCGCTGGCGGTTCAGGAGAGCCTGAAGCGCGATCCTCATGCAGGCGATCTCTACATCTTCATCAGCCGAACACGTCGCGGGTAAAGGCGTCGTACCAGCCTTCCGCTTCACCCGCAGCGCGGCGGCGCATCTCGGAGCTTTCGTCCACTTTACTGATAGATGCGTGCGCGGTTCTGATCGTCCCGGCGAGAGGCTTGTAGCTGATGGCGTTGCTCCATGCGTCGTCTGGGGCGAGAAACGTGTAACAAGAGTTGAACAGATGCGGCGTGCTACGCGAGGATCCTGTCAGTACCGACGCGAGGACGAAGGCGCACGCCTTAGCTTGGCTGTTCGCGGAAAAGGCGGATTTCGGCATATCGCCGGCGATGATCGCATCGCCCACGAGATGGATGCTGGGTTGCAGCGTCGACTCGAACGTGACCGGATCAACCGGACACCACCCCGATCGATCAGCGAGACCCATCTGCTGCGCGAGATGCCCGGCCTTTTGCGCAGGGATGACGTTGGCGACCGCAGCCTTGAACGTCTCTTCTGCTGTTATCACCGATCGGGCCTTAACGTCGACCGCCTTGACCCCGCCGGTGAATTCGGCCGGGAGCCATTCTATCATTCCCGGGTAATAGCGCTGCCAGGCGTCCTGGAACAGGTCCTGCCCCGTGAATGTGCTCTTCGCGTCGAGCACAAGGATCTTCGACCGTGGCTTATGCCGCTGGAAATAGGACGCAACCAGGGACGCACGCTCGTACGGAGCGGGCGGGCAGCGGAATGGATCTGGAGGAACGACCAGCACGAAAACACCACCGTCCTCCATACTTTGCAATTGTTTGCGCAGCAGTTTGGTTTGTGCCCCCGCCTTCCATGCATGGGGCATGATCTCCATCGCCGCCGCGTCATAGCCGTCGATGGCACGGTCTTGGAAAGCGATACCAGGAGCCAATACGACGCGGTCGTAGGACAGCTTTGCGCCGCTGCTCAGGCCGACAATCTTCGCCACCGGATCAATCATCTCTGCGGAATCGTGGACGACGGCGATGCCGTATTGCCGCCTCAGGGTCTCATAGCCGTGGGTGAGCGATTCGAAAGAGCGAAGCCCGGCGAGATAAAGGTTGCTGAAGAAGCAGGTCGAGTAAAGTCCGCTCGGCTCGACGAGTGTCACTTCGACCGGTGCGGTGCCAGAGGCCAAATACCGGGCCACCGTTGCGCCGCCCACCCCGCCGCCGATCACCGCGACTTTCGCCTTGGCCTGAGAACGTGCCCTTCGCGGACGGAGCGCCGTCAGCACCGCTCCCCCCGTCAGGCCGCCGAACTCGCGACGCGTCCAGGATTTCATGGGGGCTCGGCCTTCTTTCCCTGCGCGGTAAGAAAACGTGCCACGGTCGCGATCTCCTCGTCGCTGAGCGACAGGGCGATGGCTCGCATTATATGGCTTGGTCGCTCGCCCGATCGGTATGCGAGCATCGCACGTGTGAGCCGGTCTTCACCCAAGCCAATGATGGACGGAATGCCCTTCTCGCCCCCGTCCAGGCGATGGCAGGAGGCGCACACTGCTGCGATTTGCCCGCCCTGATCGTTGGCGGCCGCCGCGCCTCCTGAAGCGGCAAGAAGGATGGGGCTCGCGGCTATCGCCAGCACGAGCGAGCGCCCAAGAATTCCAGGAGCGCCGAATCCCGCGCGGCATGCGGCCAACATTTTGCATTTCGACCGCCAGCCGCGCCAGGCACCGACGAGCACCGCGACGCTTGGTCGTCGCGCCGTCATCACCCGACCAGGAGATCGTGTTTCAACGCGAAGACGCGGCCACCATCCTCCTTCCAGACGAAGTCAAGCCGCCCACTCGTTGTCGCGCGGAGGTAGAACTCAAAATAGGGATTGGCAGCCACGGCCTCATTCAGGTCGACGCTGAACACCACCTCGTCGCCGTAGCGGCAGACAAATTGGTTGATGATCTTGCGCGGAATCACCTCGCCGCTGCTGTCACGGCGCAGTCCCGTCTCCATTTTATGTTCGATCAGGGCCTTGATCTTAATAATCTCGCCCTTTACTGCGGTGCGGGGCACTTGCACGCGTGGTGTCGGGGTGGACATTTCCCGCCTCCTTTCTACATCAGGCGCACCCGTTCGTAGCAACCTCGACCCAGGTTCTGGTCATCAGAAGCGTACCGTCATTCATCTCGGCGACCGCCAGAACATCTTGCGGTTGGGCCAGGCGGATGCGTGTGGACACCCGGGGTTCGCTGCGCTGCGGAACGAAATGAAAGGTTGCGACAGTGATGAGCGGATTACGCGGCGCCAGCACACGGACATCCCGCACATGATCGGCTTCAGTCATGGGGCTGTCGATCACGAGCGTAAGCGGCACGGTGTAGCCGTTAGCGAACACCCGCGGCATCGCAAGGTGAAGGCGATCTGACTCCGTCGGGGTTTTTCCGGTCAGATGCTTGATCAGCTCTGCCGCATCGTCGCTGGCGTTCGCCGGTGAGGCAAGCATGACGCCCGCAAAACCAGCGCCCCCCGCAACCGCGGCGGTCAATACGGCCCGGCGCGTAAGGCCGGCTGCCCTAATCTCCTCGACCACGCCACCCTCCCTGCGCCACTAAGGCGATAGATTGGCAGACGTCTCAAGAAAACGATCAGACTTGTTACTCCCCAAGGTTATCCTACCTCCGACGGCCTCACAAGGCGCAGTGGCCGTTGTGGCCGCGCCAGGCTTGTTCGGCTCTCGAAGCATCTCGGGCATTGATCTTATGGACACGGATCGGACAGGCTGTTCCGGGACCAGTCCTGTCGCGACCTTCAATCGGCTCAGAACTCCATGTCGTCGCGGTGGGGGCCGTGGCCATGCCCCGGTAGAGGTGGAGGCGGCGGTTTCGGCAGTTCGGCAACCATCGCCTCGGTTGTGATCAGCAGACTGGCCACCGACGCCGCATCCTGCAACGCGGTGCGTACCACCTTGGTCGGATCGATGATGCCTTTCTGGATCAGGTTGCCATACTCGCCGGCCTGCGCGTCATAGCCGAACACATACTGCTCGTTCTCCAGGATCTTGCCGACCACGATCGAGTCGTCCTCACCAGCATTGAGCGCGATCTGGCGCGCCGGCCAGGAGAGCGCCTTCTTGACAATCTCGATTCCGGTTTTCTGGTCTCTGGTGGCCGCGGTCAGCTTGCCGAGCGCCTTGGTCGCGCGCAAGAGCGCGACCCCGCCGCCCGGCAGGATGCCTTCCTCGACTGCGGCGCGGGTCGCGTGGATCGCGTCGTCGACACGATCCACGCGGTCCCTTACCTCGACTTCGCGGATCACCGCGACGCCGCCGACGAGTTTCGCCAGGCGTTCTTGCAGCTTCTCACGATAGTAGTCCGAGGCGGTCTCCTCGATCTCGGCCTTAATCTGAGCCATGCGCGCTTCGATGTCGGCCTTCTTGCCGGCGCCGCCGACGATGGTCGTGTTATCTTTCCCGATCGAAACCTTCTTGGCGCGGCCCAGCATGTCGAGCTGGACGCTTTCCAGCTTGACGCCAAGATCCTCGGAAATCGCCGTGCCCCCGGTCAGGATGGCGATGTCCTGCAGTATGGCCTTGCGACGGTCCCCAAAGCCCGGCGCCTTCACCGCTGCCACCATCAGGCCACTGCGCAGTTTGTTGACGACGAGAGTTGCGAGCGCCTCGCCCTCGACGTCATCAGCAACGATGAGCAGCGGCTTGCCCGTCTTCAGCACCGCTTCGAGCAGCGGCAGCAATTCCTGCAGGCCTGAGAGCTTCTTCTCGTAAATCAGGACATAGGGATCCTCGAGTTCGACCGACATCTTGTCGGCGTTGGTGATGAAGTAAGGGGAGATGTAACCACGGTCGAACTGCATGCCCTTGACCACGTCGAGATTGGTCTCGATCGACTTCGCTTCCTCGACTGTGATTGCGCCTTCGTTGCCGACCTTCTTCATCGCCTCGGCGAGAAAACGGCCGATCTCTTGGTCACCGTTCGCGGAGATCGTGCCGACCTGAGCGATCTCCTCGTTCGAGGTGACCGCCCTGGAGTTCGCCTTCAGATGATCGACCACCGCTTTGACAGCGAGGTCCACGCCGCGTTTGAGGTCCATCGGGTTCATGCCGGCAGCGATCGCTTTGGCGCCTTCGTGAACGATGGACGCGGCCAACACAGTTGCGGTGGTGGTGCCGTCACCGGCAACGTAGGAGGTCTTCAACGCCACCTCGCGCACCATCTGCGCCCCCATGTTCTCGAATTTGTCCTTGAACTCAATCTCCCTGGCGACGGTGACGCCGTCCTTGGTGATACGGGGCGCGCCGAATCCCCGAAGGGGGCATTAACGCCGCTTCGCACGAATTGGGCATCGAGCTCGGCCCTGCGCCTGGGGCCGTTTCTTACGGTAACCGCATGGCCCGACTTCGATGAAACTCGCGCATTAAGCTTGATACCGGCGCTGCGGGTTAATTCTGTAACTGGTACGCCAGTGACCGTGACCCACGGAGCGATTTGTCATTCGTGGCAATGATAGGAATTCGATTCCGCGACCAGTGCACGAGGTCGCCTCGGACGAAAAAACATCGCAACCGCAAATGCGAGATTAAACAGGAGCCAGCCAGTTAGACTATAAAATATCATTCCGCCGCCTCGTCTCTGCTCGACGTGCAAAGGCACTAGAACGTCAGTCGGTCGTCGGACTACCCGGGAGAATACGGGGGTCAGACTGATCTACAAGCCGGCGCCCGAAGTGTTGCTCTCCGCTAATCGCCGCGCAAGCTGAAATTATAATCTCGCTGCATTGCATTTGAGCCGCAGACGGCTCGTCGAATTCGCGCCGCCACCCTGAAGAACGCTCTGACATCTCCCCGCCCCAGGGCGCATCCAACCGGAGGTGCGAGCACGGTACAAGGGAAACGGCCCCAGAAATCCAGCTGGGGCCGCCAACCTAGTGTGGATAGGTTTTCTCCCGGCCAGGGGGCTTGGAGGGGCATGGTACTGCCCTAGTTAGGATACTCGCGACGCGGAATTAGGACACTCGATACGATAGGAACCCGCGGCGCCGGGAAAACTTAGTAGTTGCCGCCGCAAGGCTCACGCCCCGAGTAGCGGCGGCTTGGAATGGCGGCCCCAGCGCGTCAACATGGGCTGGGGCGGTTTTCTTTGCCGCTCGCAAAGGATCCGGGACCAAGGCGTCTCTCTGCGCCAAATCGGGGAGTTTCGATTTGCAGTGCCGCATAGCACGGATAGCTGTGCTAGTAGCCGCCTGCGGTCTAGCCGCAGCATCGGCGCAAGCACGGGACATTGAAACACTTCAAGAGCTCTTTTCGATTTTGCAGCGATGTTGGAGACCGCCTCCCATGGATCGTGCCTTTGCGGACATGAGGGTGACCGTCCGATTTTCTCTTAAATCAAATGGAGAGCTTGTTGGGGAGCCGCGTATTACTTTCGTTACGCCAAGTGCGCCACGAGCTACAGCTGACGCATATCGCGAGGCTGCTATCTCTTCGATTGATCGTTGTTTGCCACTCCCACTGAGCAGTAAGCTGGGAGGCGCGGTGGCTGGACGGGCGCTTGCCCTACAATTCATCGATCGACGGCAAAAAATGAGACAGGCCTCCGGTTTGCGCCGACCTTAGGGGGCGCGCGCGTTCATCGTAGCTCGGCGGGACTTGTACCCGTGCCACCTGGACCGATCTGGGAGGCGGCGTGTTGGGTCCATGCGCGGCGCCCGTTCTTTGCCATGGCCGATATCGAAGAGAATGCGCGGCGCAAGGCTGCCGGCAAAAAGGAAATCTCTCTGTCTCCGATCGCGATCGAGGTCGTGCGGCGGATCGATGCGCTGTTTGAGATCGAGCGCTCCATCAATGGCAAGAGTACTGAGGAGCGCCTGGAGGTGCGGCAGACGCTAAGCCGACCTCTGGTCGAGGATCTTCAGGTCTATATGCGCGAACAGCTCGCTAAGCTCTCCCGGGGGCACGACCTGGCCAAGGCGTTCAATTACATCCTGAAGCGATGGGCGAGCTTCACGCTGTTCCTTAAGGACGGACGTGTGTGCCTATCCAACAATGCCGCCGAGGCATAGCTCTTGGCCGGAAATCTTGGCTGTTCTGCGGATCCGATCGCGGCGGACGACGCGCTGCGGCCATGTACAGCCTGATTGTCTCGGCCAAAATGAACGGCATCGATCCGCAGGCGTGGCTCACGGATATCCTCGCCCGCATCGCCGCCTATCCCGCTCATCGGCTGGACGAGCTATTGCCCTGGAATTGGACGCCGGCGACGGCGATCTCCGCTCGAGCTGCGTGACCATGACCGGAACCGTGCCCGGCATTCCCAATAAGGTGTCCAATCCATCGATGAATGCGTTTCCGACCTTAGTCAGCAAGCCAATATTCGCCGGAATTCCAATCGCCGAAGAAACGCCTTCGACAAATTTCATCACGCCTTTGGCAAAGTTATCACGCTGTACCTTGTACAAGATGACACTTACGGCAACATTTCCGCCTCGAAATGGGTGTGGACCGTCGTCAAATGGCACCGCGCTGGCTTCCGTGTATATTGGCGATGGAAATCGAAACCGCGGGGTGGCAGGCCAACAGTTCCGTTGGAGATACGCAAGCTTATCCGCGAGATCAGCATTGCCAATCCTCTGTGGGGAGCGCCTCGAATCCATGGAGAACTCCTCAAGCTCGGCATCGAAATCGGACAAACCAGCGTGGCCAAGTACATGGTCAGACGACGAGACCCGCCGTCCCAGGGCTGGAGGACATTCCTCCGCAACCACGCGGACGGGATCGCTGCGATGGATATGTTCGTCGTGCCGACAATCTCGTTTCGCCTGCTCTATGGATTGCTGATCATGGGGTACGGCCGGCGACATATTCTGTGGTTTGGTGTCACAGCGCATCCAACCGCAGAATGGATCGCAAATCAGGTCACGGAAGCATGCGGGTGGGAACAGGCTCCCCGCTATCTCATTCGTGACCGGGACGGGGCCTATGGAGAGATCCTTATTCGCAGACTCCGATCGATAGGCATCCGCGATCGACCGACGTCGCCACGCTCCCCGTGGCAGAACGCATATGCTGAAAGGCTGATCGGTTCGATCCGCAGGGAATGCCTTGACCACGTCCTCGTATTCAGCGAGCGCCACCTTCGTCACCTGCTGCTCTGTTACATGAAATATTACAATGCGACCCGCACGCATCTATCCCTGGAGAAAGATGCACCGGTCTCGCGCGCCGTCGATCGCGCCGGACACATTCTTTGTCGCCCAATCTTGGGCGGACTTCATCAGGGACTAGCTGGTCATCAGACTCAAATCGGACAACGCCGACGAGGCTTCCGATTCACGGGATGACCAGCCGCTCATGATCCCCTGGCAGAAACCACCATCCAAAAGATCCCGCCCGATCCTGCTCCCGCACAATGCATCTCGAAGCGACACCCGTCCGGAACCGTTCGGGCTGGACCCTGCAGCCCAATTTTCAATTCTTCTTCCGTCGAGGCCGAAGACCGCCGCATCCCTCAGCAATTTCCCGGGATTGGCACCCAGTGGGTCGGTCGCAATCACTACGTCCGGGTTTAGGTTTTCGGTACACACAGGTCGTCCGTGACGCCGCGGTGCTCGTTAGTTTGCGTCGGGCGTAGTATGTTGCTGTCTGTCGCCCGCGAACCATCAGAACTTGAGCACGGTGCGCATTGTACAACAATTCCGGCGACGAGCTGTGCGAGGGCCTCGCGGTCCCCCAATCGCACCGCGCAAGATGTCGCTCTGTTCTGTTTTGCGGCAAGATGTTTCCTCAAGGATTTTACAACGGTATCTTCGACGTCAGCGGCGGGAACGCGGGAGACCAATCCGGCTGACGCAGTTTTCGCCTCTCTATGCGGGAAAGGCGTCGACACGTAGTAGCGATAGCGACCACCGGCTTTGGTTGCATGGGTCGGAATCATGCGATGTCCGGCGTCGTCAAACAGCGTTCGAGGTAGCGCCGGAAGATTGATCTGACCAGTTCAGCTTCTTCTTCGACGATGGCGATCTTGCCGTCGTTCATCTTATAGCCGAGAGGAAGATTGCCGCTTGCGAAGTCAAGGATGATCTTCGCCACCCGTTGATCGAGTGCGACGCACAGCAAAACACCACGCTCGCCGGGCACCAACGCGTCCCGATGATCGCAGAGCCCCGCGATGTAGGTGGCGACTGTCGCTATTGCTTTGGACTTTCCGCCTCTTCGCCCGACCACGCCGGCAAACTGTTCGATACGTTGCAGCGGCTCGTGCTCGCGGCCGGTCAGCTTGGTGAAGATCGCGCGCTCGTCCTCCCTGAGCTCCTCGCCCATCGCCGCAATCAGCAGCGCCCGCCATGACCTCCAACTGTCGCCCGCGATCGCGGTGCCGAGCAAGTTTGGCTGCGGCGCTTCGCGACCGAGTTAGCACGCGAGGAAGCCCGCATGCTCTGCGACGAGCTGATGGCGGAAGAAGCGATGGCTCTGATCAGGCACGATCTGATCGCTGCGTAACCTATCTGCCTTCTAGGGCGAAAGTTGTTACACCCAGCGGGAACTACTCAGATTTCGCATTAATTCTTTTGGATGACGCACTGCCCGCCGGCACTTTTCAAGTTGCCGCAGAACTGGGCCGCCTCTTCGGTGGATCCGAACGGGCCGACCATGGTGCGGTAATAGACCCCCTTATCGCCGAGATCGGCGCGCTTGATGACCGGCGGACGGGACCCCAGCGCGGCCGGAAACTTGTTTTGCAGCGCGCGGTAGGTCGCCTGCGTGTCGGCCTCGTTCTTCTGCGAGGAGACCTGAACCAGATAACCGCCGCCGGCCGAGGGAGCCGTCTGGACGGCATTGGTGGCGGCGAGACGGGTCGGCGGCGCCGGATCGGATGCTGGCTCGCTGTGTGACGACAGCGTCAGCGGTGCGTTGGCGCCGGCATTGGCGGCCGATGGGTTACGCTGGGCCGGAGCAGTTGGCGCGGACGCTGATCGGGCAGCGGGGTCCGGTTTTGCAGGTGCGGCCGCACCCGCCGGGATCCCACCGTTCTCGGCGGCATCGCCCTTCACGGTGAGCGCCTTGATCTTGCGCGGCTCGTTGTTCGGCATCGTGCCGTTCGCGGCCGTCGCCAGCGCCGGGCCGGTGGGAGAAACGCTCGCAGCCGGCGGCGGGCTGCTGTTCTGGTTCAGCGGCGGAAATTCCACGAGCGACGCGCCGGACCTGGAATTGACGTCAACCGGGGCTTCCTCGCGCGATACCAGCTTTTCACCGCCGTCGCCCGGCGGCATGCGGTCGGGGATCTTGGAGGCGCCACCATCAGACTGGGCCGGCACCACCTTGGTCGGGCTGTTGTCGGCCGTGATGATCGGCGGCTCGCCGCTGCGCGGAGAGCCAACATAGGTTCGATAGGCGAAGGCAGCCCCCGTCCCCACCACGGCCAGTGCCAGCACCGCGGCAACGGTCACGATCCTACCGCTGCGAGTGCGCGGCTCCGGCTCTTCCTCATAGTCGCGTTGATAGGCGTAAGGATCGTCCCGATAGGCCGGATCGCGAGCATTTTCCTGCTCGACGGATTTGATCGGGCCATAAAGCGCGTCGTCATAGCGTGACGGATCAGCCGGCTGCTCGTCCGTGTCTTGTTGTGGCTCGTGATGGTCCTGTTCTGACGCTGCGGCTGGCGGGGCCGCGTAGCGGTGCAAAGGATGCACGGGGCTCGGCTGCACCGGCTCTTCGTATTCCTGCTGTGGCGGGGCTTCCTGCCTGGCGCGCTGCCTCCATGGCGGCGGCCCAGCGGGCGCGCTCGCTTCTTCCTCCGCGGGGGCGTATTGCGGGCGGACATTGGCCCGCGACTGCAGCGGAAGGGGGGGCTTGGCCGGGGTGCCGAACGGATCGGTCTGCCCGGTCAGCTGCGCCAGTTCCGCCAGCGGATCGCTCTCGCCGCGCACATAGGGATTTGCACCGCGATCATGGTCGGCGTCGGTAGGAAAAGGTCGGTCCTGATAATGATCAGCCATCGTGAAGATGCATCCCCTTGGGGGCAGCGGCAACCCGCCACGACCACCGAGTCATGACAAACGAATTGGCCCCTGCCAGACACCGCATCTCGGCCGGAGAGTGGCTGCCGAGAACGGCTAAGCCCAATGCCAGACCCGAGACGACGCTTCGGACCGTCGCCGGCCGTGCCTTCATGGTGTCCGCATGAGGCACCGACGGCTACACTTTGAAATCAGCTAAAAGCTGAGAAATTAAGGCACGGGATGCCATTCATACGCGAATCACCTCATCGCCCAGGTGATTGATGATCTTTACGGCGATACGACCTTTCTTCGGTTTATCGAAGGGACTGACAGAAAGTGCGGCCTTTGCACGGCGTACACCCGAATCGAACCTTTGCATCGCCCGCCAACGCATTAACCAACTGTTAACCAAGACCGCCGAATGTTAACCATTCAATAAAAGTGACGAGTCGACCACGATGGACGCGATTGCGAAGGTCACACGTCAATCATTCCGGATGCGAGGCCGTTCTTTCGTCGCGCTCGCCTTTTGCCCGGTCGTTCCGATCGCGGGCTGGCTTGAAGAAATAGATGTAACTCTTGCCCGTTCGCCGGGGTTTTTTGCCGGCAAGCCGGCGGTGCTCGATTTGTCCGCTGTCGACCTTAGCCAATCGGCTATCGCTCACCTCATCACAAGCCTGGAACAACGGAACATCCGCATCCTTGGCACTGAGGGCGTGGATGCCGCTCAGCTCACGACGCGCATGCCGCCTTTGCTGACCGGCGGACGCGACTGCCTGCTCGTGCAGAACGAACCGAAGAAGCCTGAGGCTAAACCAAAGCCTATCTCGCTGTTGCTCGACAGCCCCGTGCGCTCTGGTCAGTCGATCTTTAGCGAGGGCGACGTGACCGTGCTGGGTTCGGTCGCTTCAGGCGCGGAGATCGTCGCCGGCGGGTCTATTCATGTTTATGGAGCGCTTCGCGGTCGTGCGATGGCGGGTTCCAGCGGCAACGCTGCAGCTCGGATCTTCTGTCAAAAGATTGAAGCCGAGTTGTTGGCCATCAACGGCTACTACCAGACCGCGGAAGAAATAGACGTCGCCTTGCGCAATCGTCCGGCTCAGGCGTGGTTGGAAGGCACCATTATGAAGATCACGCCGCTAAGCTAATTCGGTCAGGGAGATAACAATGGCCAAAGTTCTGGTCGTGACGTCTGGCAAGGGGGGCGTCGGTAAGACAACCTCAACAGCTGCGCTCGGCGCGGCGCTCGCGCGAACGGGAGAAAAAGTAGTCGTCATCGACTTTGACGTGGGGCTGCGGAATCTCGATCTTGTAATGGGGGCGGAACGACGCATCGTGTTTGACCTCATTAATGTCGTGCAGGGCGTTGTAAAGCTCTCGCAAGCGCTCATTCGCGATAAACGACTCGAAAATTTATGGTTGCTTCCTGCATCCCCTACCAGGGACAAGGATGCCCTGACCGACGAGGGGGTTGGAATTATTATTACAGACCTGCGCACCAAATTTGACTGGATTCTCTGCGACAGCCCAGCAGGCGTCGAGCGGGGAGCCTTGCTCGCGATGCGCTACGCCGACGAGGCGGTCATCGTCACCAATCCCGAAGTTTCATCGGTGCGTGACTCCGACCGCATCATTAGGATGCTCGATTCAAAGACAGTCAAGGCCGAGCGGGGGGAACGAGTAGAGAAACATGTACTGATCACCCGATTTGATTCAACGCGCGCATCACGTGGCGAAATGCTCAGCATCGACGATATTCTTGAAATTCTCGCGACGCCGCTGCTCGGAATCATTCCTGAGAGCCAGGAAGTTCTGCTCGCGTCGAACGTTGGGTCACCGGTTACTCTGAACAACGCCGCCAGTGCGCCGGCCCGGGCTTACACTGACGCGGTGCGTCGTCTGATGGGTGAGACCGTCACGATGACCGTGCCGGTCGAGCGCAAAGGCTTGATGAACCGGTTACTCGGACGGAGGGCCGCATGATGAACCTGCTACGGCTCATTGGTGGCCGTACTGCTTCCGTGCCTGTTGCACGAGAACGGTTGCAGATTCTTTTGACGCACGAACGCGGATTGCGCGGTCGGCCTGACTTGCTGGGAGTGCTGCGGGCAGAGATCCTTGCTGTGGTATCCCGGCATATTGTGCTCGATCCGGAAAAGGTCATCGTCAGGATGGACAGGAGCAAGCATGTCTCGACGGATCAGTTGCGGTCGCTGCTACATGATCGACGACAGCGACAGCGACATCCCTGGGCCAGGGTTCAGCTCAGAAAGAACTGTAGTGCGGGGAAGGCCCGTGAAATCGCTCGATCTAGGACCGGCGTCACCCGTCTATTAACCAACGCAACTTGGCCTGCAGTTGTCGCCTGGTCATCATCAGCCGATTGCCGTCCGGTTCGTTCTAGGAGAACAGCCGATGTCCATTGAGATGCTGACATATGCCGCTCTAGGTGGCCGCCTGAACATCTCGTCACAGGCTGCTCGTTCGCTTACCAGGCGGCTCAGGTTGCCGCGCTCTCTTTCGGATGATGGAAAAGCGCTTGTGAGCGTTGATCTCGTTGAAATTCGGCATAGGCCCCGCCCACGACGCGGTCGGGCGAGCAGCAGTGCCTTACTAGCGGCAAAGATTGAGGCATTGAAGGCGGAGATCGCGCGGCTCGAAACAACAGCATCCGATCACAGAGCAGATTTCGAGCGCGAGCGCGAGCGCGCCGATCGCCTGGCGGTTGAGCTGCTTCAGGCGACTGCCGAAACTACGGCGGCCCAGGAGGTGACGGCACGGCTTGAGGCATTGAAGGCGGAGATCGCGCGGCTCGAAACAACGGCATCCGATCACAGAGCAGATTTCGAGCGCGAGCGCGCCGATCGCCTGGCGGTTGAGCTGCTTCAGGCGACTGCCGAAACTACGGCGGCCCAGGAGGTGACGGCACGGCTTGAGGCATTGAAGGCGGAGATCGCGCGGCTCGAAACAACGGCATCCGATCACAGAGCAGATTTCGAGCGCGAGCGCGAGCGCGCCGATCGCCTGGCGGTTGAGCTGTTGCAGACGACTGCCGAAACTACGGCGGCCCAGGAGGTGACGGCACGGCTTGAGGCATTGAAGGCGGAGATCGCGCGGCTCGAAACAACGGCAGCCGATCACAGAGCAGATTTCGAGCGCGAGCGCGAGCGCGCCGATCGCCTGGCGGTTGAGCTGCTTCAGGCGACTGCCGAAACTACGGCGGCCCGGGAGGTGACGGCACGGCTTGAAGGTGAGGTGGCGGCTCTGCGGTCCGGTGGCCAAAGCGGCGGCTCGATCGACACCCATGGACAAGCTGCACGCCGACTGGGACATCTAGCCGCGAGCATAGTGGAAGCAGACCGCAGGGCATGCAGGTAGCAAATCGTGCCCCCTCATTCCTGTCGGAGCACCGGGAGGCAAACATGACTAGCATCACCGATATTCGCGAGATGAAGGCGCGCATTGTCGTGTTTGGGGTCGGCGGCGCGGGCGGTAACGCCATCAACAACATGATCACGGCTGGGCTGCAAGGCGTCGACTTCATCGTCGCCAATACCGACGCACAGGCGCTCACCATGTCGATGGCCAGGCGCGTCATCCAGATGGGCACCCAGGTGACCGGAGGCCTTGGCGCTGGCTCGCAGCCCGAAGTGGGGCGCGCCGCAGCCGAAGAAGCAATCGATGTGATCCGTGATCATTTGACTGGCGCACACATGGTGTTCGTTACTGCCGGTATGGGCGGCGGTACCGGTACCGGGGCAGCGCCCATTATCGCCAAGACCGCACGTGAGCTTGGCATTCTCACTATCGGTGTAGTCACCAAGCCATTCCACTTCGAGGGCCAGCGCCGCATGCGCTTTGCCGAAGCCGGTATTGCGGAATTGCTGAAGGTGGTGGACACCCTGCTGATCATCCCAAACCAAAACCTGTTTCGGGTGGCCAACGAGAAAACCACGTTCGCCCATGCCTTCGCCCTGGCCGATCAGGTGCTTTATTCGGGGGTGGCCTGCATCAGCGACCTTATCGTCAAGGAAGGTCTGATCAATCTGGATTTTGCCGACGTTCTCGCCGTGATGCGCGAGAAGGGCAAGGCCATGATGGGCAGGGGCGAGGCCTCTGGCGAGAAGCGCGTGCTCAACGCCGCTGTGGCCGCGATCTCCAATCCATTGATCGAGAATCCCTCGATCAAGCGCGCCAGTGGCCTCATAATCTCCATCACCGGCGGCAAGGACCTGTCGTTATTCGAGGTCGACGAAGCTGCCACCCGCATTCGCGAAGAGGCAGACCCGGACGCCAACATCATCGTCGGCGCGTCTTTCGATGAAGGTCTGGAAGGTATCGTCCGCGTCTCGGTGGTGGCGACCGGCATCGATAATCCCGATCCGACGTGCCAGACGCAACCGGCGGAAAGCTTCCTCACAGAACTCGCCGGCAGGCTGCGCAACGTCAGCCGTCACATCGTCGGCCGCATCGAGCGTAATGCACCGCTGCCGCCGCGGTTAGAGAGTCCGCCGGCCCCCCCAGCAGCCCGCCAGCCCGCAGGGCGGCCCGCAAACCCGAATTCGGAATATGCGCGCCATGGGGCTCCTCAGGGCCTCGATCCGTACGGCCGCTCCTCTCCTACGCGAAATTTAATCGATGAAAACGTTCTCGATATCCCGGCCTTCCTGCGCCACAAGGCCAGTTGAGCGGACGCAACTCGCCTCGGAGGCTCGTGCAGAATGTCGAACAGCAGATCGCTAGAAAGCGGAAATAACGCGAGCGAACGGATCGCGCGGATCGTTGAAAACCCTCTACTCTCCCGTGGTTTGTGATGAAAGGCATAACTGAGAACGAGGCCGCCGATCGCGGCCTTGATTTCAAACCGCATGGTCAACATTGGACGCGGGAGCATATTGTCCGAACTACCCGTTCACCATGCGGCGTAGGGTTGCACCGGAAGTTAGAGCAGGAGCCGAGCGACGAGGGCTGTGTCGACCGATCCGACGCTGAGCGACCGGCTGGATGATCTGGTGTTCGCGGGATGACTGCGATTGGTGCGCGCCTGACCAAACCTGCTAAGCCCCCGCCTATGGCGGGGCGAAAACAGGAAGTTTTACAGCTACGGGAATGAAGTCATGAAGTCTCCTTGGGGAACCGCCAAGAACCCTCAAGGAGACCATGATGGAAGCAGAGTTCAATCATCTTAATCACGCGACCTGGGAGTGCAAGTACCACGTCGTGTTTACGCCGTTTGGCTCAGATATATAAGGGTGCGGACAGTACGAGATACCGGCCCAAGAGGGCAGGCTCAATCCGTCTGCGCCAGCTTTATCGTTGAGACCGGCCACCTGCCCTCGTGACCTCTGACCGAAATTCGCAGACCGTGTAATTCATCGAGCCAGATTTGGTCCACCGTCCCGGCTATTCCGTCAGTCAGGATGACGGCTTTGCCAACAAGCTCGGTTTGAGCGTGGTCGAATTCGGCAAGGATGGAGCACGCGCGCGCTTTAGCGGTTGGCATTGTCTTGGCTCGGTTGGATTGCATGGAGGCCGCGCGGTCGCACATGAAATCGAGAAACGCGTGGCGGATACGCGCAAAAGGAATGTCAGCCTGACCTTGCTCCAAAATTAAGTGCAACAAAGGCCGCAACACGCCGCCCGAGCACATGATCCGGCTGACGGAAACCCGCGAGATCGCGCCCTATCCATGGGTGTATCCGGATGAGGATCGGTGATGGAAGCGGACCTTGCAGCCGCGCGGCGCGCGGGAAGCCCGCCCATGCGTTTACGAAAGAGCCCGGCCCAATTCCCCCGCGCACCCGGTAAACGCATCAGCGGGCCAAATGGCGCATTTCAGGAGTTACTCAAAATGAAAACAACGCGACGGCAAACAGCGCCGTCGATCCAAGCCCCGCAACGATCATCAGCACAGTGAATAGACGGCCGTCCTCCTGACTTAACTCGCTCATCGCCGACATTTCCAATACTTATGCCGACCGATGTAGAAATAGCGCCTGCCTTTATCGCCACACACCGGATCATCGTTCAACTCGACACGCGTGGTGCGTATCTTTGGTGCTTGCGCCGGAGGCTCAGCGGTGGTGGCGAGGACAGGCTGCGGCGCGGACTGCGTGGTGGTTTGCCAGCGCTCCTCAAATGGGACTGGGGAAATTATCGCGGGCGGCGCCGGTGGCTCGTCGGGGATGACCCGTATCGTTCTGATCGGACGAGCGATCAGACTGGCAGCGGAATGATCCGGTGCGTGATTTTCGCTTGTCTGGAACAAGACCCCCAGCGTTCCAACGCAGCACAGGCCGCCTGCGGCTATCGTGTACTTCAGCGGGAGCACCAGCTGTAGCGGTTGCATTTTGGCATCGAAAAGCAACCCGGTCGGCTTGTCCAGCTGGCCGGGTTGGAACTTTGATAAACTTTTATGACGGAGATCAAGCGGCAAGATGCATTGCGACTTCTCCGTGTTGCACCGGCTCACCAATGATCCGCCGCAGTTCGGCTGCAACGCCGTTTAGCACCGCGCGCTTCTCCTTCATCCGCTTCGAGTGGTTGTAGACCTTGTCGGTAACGCTGGGCACGATCTGCTCCAGCTTCTTGCTCGCGGTATGATCGAGGCATTTCGCGATCCAGGCATCATCGAAGCCGAGCTCGCCAGCCAATGTCGCCGCCGTCCTGCGCAGATCGTGCGGCGTGAATGGCCTCAGGCCGAGCAGCGCGCCGATCCCGGGCGCCGATCAGTGTACTACGCTTGCTTGCGGATTGCCGTGCGATCATTGAAACCGCAAAAGTGCACGTATTGGCACCGAATGATTCGGATACTTTCGAAACGCGGTGGCGTGCTATCGGAATGACGTATTAGGCGTTGGCTTCGCCGACGTCGTCTCGAAACGACTGAATCGCGCCTATGGATCCGGCGATGTCCGCAGAGGAATTAACCGGGATGCGGACGCCTAAACAGTGCGGTGAGCGCACCACGTCCGCACTTCTTATGATGTCGACGAAGCACCTCGCGAGATTGCGCGCACCTACGCTAATGCGCTCAATGCTCCCTCGCTCCGCAAAATTATCTAGCGGCCATCTTTAGCTACCCTCATCCATCAGCACTCGCTGTACGACGCTGGTGCCGACCCTGAGCATCTGACCGATCTTGAGCACAGCCCCGTCTTCCCTTCGGAGGGTATGGATTCGCTTTTCCACCTTGGCTCTGGTCATGCCACAGCGGTCCCCATCCTTGCTTCGTGCGTCATTTTTGCCATTGCCACGGGAAGCGGAACCCCAGCGGCTCATGACGCACCGCCGTCGGCTGAGGCGGTAGCTTATCCACAACCTCGGCGGTGCTGGTGCCTTGTTTCGTTGCCGCCGGGGTCCAGGATCAAGGTCAACCAAGGGAGAAAGGCATGCGCAACAGGAGAGCGGCGGAAGTAAATGCCGATATTGAGGCGCGGATAGCTCAAATCGAGCAGATGACGTTAGACCAGATCGCAGTGTTTCAGTGCAGAATACTGACCGACATCACGACGGGAAGAATCTCGCCAAGAGAAGCCAGCGCCATAGATCGCGCTCTCAGGAACAGGCTGAAAGCGATTGAGCAGGAACTGCGCGAGGCCGGCTGAGGCGAAAGGGCGCGAGGCTTCGGCCGCAATGATAGGTTGGAAATTGGCCGGGCAAGGCTAACGACCACGGGGGGAGTCGCGCTGCCCCGTCCGCTCATAATGGCGTCGTCCGGTCCTGCGCGACGTAACTCGCATGACTACGCAGCGCGAGTTTTGGTTTTTTCTGACCGCATGACCCTTGCCCTTTTAGCAGGTTTCGTCGCTACCGTGTCAGCTGCGGCAGCGGGGCTGGCCAAGCTTTCGACTGATGCCGTGAGAATTTCGTGTTGAGCATTCAGCCAATAGATGTCCGCCTTGCCCTCGGGCTGACCATCGGCGATCCAGAGGTGGTAGGCACGTTCGCGAATTGCATCTTCCAGATTTGGCATGGGATTGTCCTTGCTAGTGCCCAGCCCCGGCAAAGTCTTGCTTCCGCAAGGTTAATGAAATCTTAAGGGGCGGGACGTGCACCGAGAGCAGGAGAAGGGCGAGGGCGGCCCGAGCGCGTTGTCAGATTGCGTGACGGCGCGGCGAGAGAATTGACCGGTCGGGCGTCGGGGCTGGAAGCGTCGGCCGAACATTGCGGGGGGCGGGGCGGCTCCGGTGATGGCAGGAGTGGAGAGGCCCGATGCCTTACCGGATGAGCGGTGAGTTGAACGTCTAGACCCAATCTCGGAATAAAGCGGCAACCTGTTGCGCGGTTCCTCCGGTTCCGGTTTGATATCCCTGGGGTGAGGGATGTCAAAGCGTACAGGCTGGAGCCGTGAGTTCGACGAGCCGATCGTGTTGCCGGACGGCCGGCAGCTCGTCAGGCTGCGCGACGCGGCAACCTATGTGACTGCGCTACCGAAAAAAGAAGCGACCCTCCCGGAATGGCAGGCCGCCATCGAAGCGATAATGCTGGTGGTCGAGCACGGCGGCCCCGCGATGTTTGCCCAGATTGGCGTCATGCGAGCGCTCAATCGCAACATCGAGCGCAACATCGAGCGCGAGTTCCAGATCGCAAGGACCATCACTGGGGCCGGCGTAAGCTGAAACGCGTCAGTAAGCCTGGCCTTGTAGTATTCCTGAGTGCCGTTGGATCGATTAACTGTTGAACCGCGTTCCTGAGGGTCTCAAGTGTGCTCAGGAACGCGGTAGGTGCGCATCTGTTCTCCTTGGAACGAAACTGCCCATTTATGGAAAGTCATTTCCGTTCTGGGCAGTTTCATTTGCCAGTTTTTTTTCCAAAGTTTCGGATGCCTTCCACGTTCTCTTCGATCCTCTTGCGAACCACATCGAAGGCCTCTTTCTGAGATTTGGTGGCCATTTCCGCTAGTTCTCGCATGTCAGCCAGGGCCTTTTCGAAACCCTCTTTGGCGAGATCCGCGCGCTTCTTGGCGGCTTCCTGGCCAGCATCGACAACCACTTTCTTCATCGTTTCCTGGAAGATTTCTGCTTGCCGACGAACGAGGCGCTGCCAGCCCTCAAATGCGATCCTATTCGCTTTGGCGAGAGCTTCGATGTTCTTCCGTTCACGGTCCACAAGCGCCGCGAAGTCGACGCCTGGAAGTCGGAACTGGCTCATAAGTTTGGTGAAGTCTAAAAACGGCGTCTCGCCAGCGGCGGCCTTTTCAGTCGGTTTGATGTCGTTGGACACGGCGCCCATTTCAGTAGGTTCGCTCTCATTGGAGACGGCGCCCTTTTTCGTCGGTTTGCTGTCCTCGGACACGGTGCCCCTTTCAGTCGATTTGTTGTTGTGGGACACGGTGCCCTTTTTCGTCGGTTTGCTGTCCTTGGACATGATGTTTCCCCTTTTCGGGTTGGTCGAACGTCCTCGCGAGTTAGTCGCGGCAAACAAGCTTTCTCGATTGGGTCCGCCAGAGGTAGCCCCAGTGCATCCGGTTTTTGTGGGGGAGTTTGATACGGCGAAGCTGACGGGGTCAACCGCGTTCGGGGGGGGGGAAGTACCGAGCCGCTCTTGATCACGCTGCAGCGCACTCTGATTGAGTTGAATCGCGAAATGCCGATGTTGCATAGCGCGAGATAGCCGGTTCGCGATAATAAAACCGAAAAAGACGAGATGGCCCGGACGAAGGCCTGGACGATGGCTTGAGGGGCACGGTTACGAGGCGCCTGCCTAACTCAAACGAGCGCAATCGCAGCTCATTGCGATGCAGGAGGGCCCACATTGACACATCCCACCCTTCCAAACCCGCAATCGCTGCTGGGCGCCTTCACCAGTGTTCATTCAGCTTCACGGCAGCAGGGCTGGCATTGGCGCTAGCGGTGACTGTCGTCCAGGCGCAGACTGCGGGCGAGCCTAAGCCGGCCTCGCCACCGATCTGTCCCTACATAGCCAAGCCAAACTCAGCGCGATAGCAAGGCGGCTCAATGAAAGGCCCAGAAAGACCTTGCTCTATCAAACCCCAGCAGACAAGTTTGCGCAATGTGTTGCAGCGACCAGTTGAACCCGCCGCGCGAAGCGGACATTCGACGAAGCGGCAAGGTCCGAAAAGCGCCAATAGCAACATTCCGATGTTATTCACTCGCCTCGCCAGCTTGCGCGACGACCGGGACCGGCGAGAGGTGACCTACGCGAAGAACCTGCCGCAACTCGCCGGCAAGCTGATCAGGGGGAGTTGCGGATGATCTAGGGCGGCGGATGAGGCAAAATAAACAATGCCTATCCCTCGCGCCGGTCCTATTGCAGAAGAAGCGGCAGATTGAGCGGGCCGCGGAAGCCGAATCCATGCCAGCGCACGCTCGCGGGATCAAGCAAGGTCATGTTGGGGAAGCGGTCGAACAGCATTGGCAGCAGGATGGCGCCAACGGTTCGCCGCGACAGGTGCGCGCCCGCGCAATGATGCGGGCCGTTGCCAAAGGCCTGGTGAGGATTGGGCTCGCGCAGCGCGTTGTAGTTCTCGCCATCTTCGAAGGCGTCCTCGTCTCGGTTGGCCGACGCCTGGATCGTCATCACGGTGTCGCCCTTCGGGATCAAGCAGCCGCGAATCTCCGTGTCCTCCATAACGAGCCGTGAACTCGCCTGGATCGGTGCCACCCACCGCACCCCTTCCTCGAAGGCGGAGCGCCATTTGCCGTCTGCGCGCACGGCGTCAAGCTGATCTGGATTGGTCAACAGGCCGTAGAGGATCGTCAGCAGGGCGTCGCGCGGCTCGTTGATGCCGCCGCCGATCGCGATTTTTGCATTGGCGATCATCTGGCTTTCTAGAATCGGATTCTTCGCGTTCACCATGAAGGAGAGCGCTGAGGAATCCGGCTCGGCCCGCACGCGTTCGGCGTTGGCGCGGATACATTTGTCCATTTCCGCATTGGCGATGTCGGTCGCTTGGAAAGGCCCCGGCGTCCAGCCGAAATTGCCGGCGCCGTCGATCAGTGTCTGCGACCATCGCTGCATGTCCTCATCGCTCGCGTCCGGAACGCCCATGGCATGCGCCAGCATCCGCGCGGCAAGCGGTCCCGCGAGAGCGGGAAAGAGATCGACAACCTCGCCGCGCGGCAGCCGGTCGAGACACGCCGCCGCCAGTTTCGCATACAGCGGCGCCCAGACGGATTCGATCGTCTTCGGCATCAGGGCCGGCATCATCGCCATGCGTTCGGTCCGGTGCTCGTCGTGGTCCTTGCGCATCAGCGTATGCGCGAGAAAGGCGCGCTTCATGGGCGTGTTCGGATCGTTGGAGCTGAACAACGCCGCGTTGTCCTTCACATATTTGGTATCGGCGGCCTTGGTGAGGAAGGTGCGGCCCACGGATTTGACCCGTAATACGGGCGCTTCGCGTCTCAGGCGCCTGTAGATCGGATAGGGGTCGCGCGTGAGCTCCGCGATCGTGATGGTCTCGTCCAGGGGGGCCAAGTCCGCGGTCGGCATGGGGTGATCCTGTTGAATGCGGGCCAGTATGTGCCGAGGCGGAGCATGATAGGGCAGACGCGAAACAGCGCAACCCCGCTGTCCGCCGCACCCGCAGGCGCGAAGCCGGCACGCTCCTCCGCGACAACGATCTCTATGTTTTCACGCACCCGGAGCTGCGCGGTATGATTGAGGAGCGATCTGGCAAAATTCTCGCCGCTTTCGACAAAGCGGCGGCGATGCAGCAATAGAGATCCCTGTGTGTGCCAAAAACCCTATCCGGGTTTATCGAATGATAGAATCGGCTAAGTTGGCGCGATGATCGCGCTGATCTGCTTCGTTCTGGCCGTGCTGGCCTCGCCATTCAAGTCGAACATCCGGCTTGAGGCGGAGAATGCAGTGCTTCGACATCAGCTGATCGTCTTGAGACGCAAGCTGAAAGGCCGGGCTCGCCTCACGAACAACGACCGCTGGTTCTTGGTTCAGCTGTATCGCTGGTTCCCGTCGATCCTTCCGGTTCTCATGATTATTCGACCCGAAACGCTGGTGGGTTGGCATCGGGCCGGCTTTCGCCGCCATTGGCGTTGGAAATCGTGTCGACGGGGAGGGCGACCGCAGATCGAGACAGAATTGCGCGCGCTGATCCGGCAGATGAGCACAGAGAATTTGCTTTGGGGTGCGCCGCGCATCCACGGCGAACTGCTCAAGCTCGGGTTTAGCGTCGCTCAATCAAGTGTCGCCAAGTATATGGTCAAGCGACGCGGGCCTCCAAGTCAGGGATGGCGGACCTTTCTGCGAAACCACGCGCCGGACATCGCCGCCATGGATTTGGTCGTAGTACCGACCATTGGCTTTAAGCTGCTGTATGGCTTCGTCATCATCCGGCTTGATCGCAGAGATCTCGTCTGGATCGGCGTCACAACCAACCCGGTGGCGGAGTGGGTTGCACGTCAGATCACCGAGGCTTTTCCTTGGGATGGCGCTCCGCGCTATCTGATCCGAGATCGCGACCGAAGCTACGGCACTGTCGTCACGCGCCGACTGCGTGCCATGGGTATCCGAGACAAGCCAATTGCACCGGCCTCGCCTTGGCAGAACTGCTTTGCCGAACGGCTGATCGGATCGATCCGGCGCGCGTGTTTGGACCACATCATTGTCCTGGACGAGGAACATCTGCGGCGGATTCTGAAAAACTATGCGGACTATTACAACGGCGTGAGAACGCATCGGTCATTGAACAAAGATGCGCCTGTCTCTCGCCAGGTTCAGCGATCCGGCGTCATAAATTCGCGCGCCATACTGGGCGGACTTCATCGTCAATACGTTCGGATTTAGATTTTCGGTACACACAACCTCAAGGACGGACGGAAACCAGCGATAGAGCCAAACAAATAGAAAACGATCCGCATTGTTGAGGTGCGGTCGTTTCGGCGTTCGCCGGCGAAGCACATTGACCTGTTGCCGCAGGACCAGGTTTTCCGCTTTCCAGCGTTGCTCTCGCCTTGAAGCGCGAAGACAGGATACCGAGAATCAGCTTGAACAGATCGGTCATCGAATGCGAGCTTACGCCGTCCGCTTGCTGCGTCTATGCCGAATCGAATTTTCGCTACACACAGCGAGTTGCTCGGCACTTATCAAGGTCGCGGTGATGCGAACAAGGCGCTGAAGAAGATTGCTTACGCTCCTGAGCCACAACGATGAGCCCTCCTGAAGAGAGTTCACCAAAGCGGAGCCGGTCGAGGTTTGATAAAGAAACTATGAAAAGCTTATCGTTTGCAGCCGACTTATCTGCCTGAATCGGTAAAAACGCCTCTACTCGATCAACTGTGGTGAAGAGGTATCGAGCTGAAAGACCCGGCTGCTCGCCCACGTAAAACGGGGAGACGCGCACGTGGTTGGCTAACCGCGACAAAGGCGAAGCGCAGAGGAGCTAAAAGATTTAAGTTGAGATCGTAGCCGTATTGATAAGGCGAGCAGTCGAAGTAAAATTAGCGGGCGGTTCGAGCCAGCGACGATAGCTGCACTCTGGGGCGGCCATTACTGCTCGACGTGAGGCTCAGCAGAGACACACGACTTTTCTCCGCCTATCTCCCATCAGATGTGTTTTGGGCCCTCCAGACTGATCTGAAGAGTCGCCGGTTAAAGAACGTAGAGGTCTCGTTTGACAAACCTCGCTATGGTTCCGGCAAGCTCAAGAGTCTGTATTTTTCGGAAGCTCCTTCCCGAAATGAGTAGCTGGTTAAGATTGGTCTATATTTTGATATCTATGCAGCCTGCGACAGGCGGAGAGTAGCCGATGTTCTTGGCCAACGATTCAAAGGAACACCGCGAATCTAAGGTCCGGCGATTTTTGATGACGGACCCTGGTATCTCCTTGTTGCTCGCCGCGGTGAATTTCGAGTGGACCGTTTGCCGAGCCGTTCTATTTTTATCAAAGAGGCCCAATTCAGAACTTCGTCCTTTGATGGCGAGCTATTACTCATTGGACGCCTACAAGGAGCTTTGGAGATCGGAGATTGTCGCTGGAAGCAATTTCAATCCTTTGGCTGTCGTTGTCCGCAATTGGTCATCTGTACGCGAGGCGTTCAACGCAAGGAATCGGTTTGTCCACGGCAGAGATCGCTACACCAAGAACATGGCAACGCCACATATAGAAGCCCTGTTGCGGGCGACTGGATATGTAGACGACTATTGCAACCTGTTAGGCAGTCCTCTGCTGGGCCGCATGCCAACTCGTCGGCGAACCTCCAAGAAAAGCTGACTTAGAGGTCGCTCGCCATCGCCGTCTCAGGTGACTCATCTTCGACTGCGAACATAATGATGAAAAGTCATCGAGTGTCTCTGGCCGTCAGCAATTGATCGAACTGCGACCATTCAGGTTCGACCACACGGCTGCGACAGCGGATAGGGCTGGCCACACGGGTGAACGTGCGCCAGCCCAGTTCTAGCGCGACTCTATGCTCGCATCGACAGCGATACACCAAGTTTTGTTGCCTTGACGGTTGTAGCGCCGGGCGTCCGTTTCAGCGTCTTCGCAATCTTTTTCACACCCAATCTTGCTTTCGCCATCGCTTTCATTTGCCGCACGTCATCTTTTGTCCACTCGCGGCGAACGATCTTTTTTACCTTAGCCATTTTTACTCCGGTTCTTGTAAAACAGCCTTGTATCACTACACATCACATTGGCAATGGCGTGGCGGTGCGGTGATAGGCATGTCGGGCCTTTTCGAGAACGGCGTTGACCGTAAACCGACTCGTCGAGAGTATCGTCGGAAAGCTCCAACCGCTCGGTTCGTAGCGCAGCTAGTTTACGTAACGACCAGCTTTGTCAGGGCTTGGTGTAGTTTTACCATAGCCAGCGTGTCGCGTTCGCAATAGACTAGGAGTTCGGACCGCAACTTGCTTTTGGGTAAGCGCGGTGAACAGCGGATCGCTGGAAACGTGACCGCTGGCATTAGTGCGACGCGGCAACGAACCCGAAGCGCCTCCTCCTTTTTTACGAGTCGAGCACCTGCCATCAGAAAAAAATGACAACCAAATCACCGTGGGTCGGTTCGATGACGCCGCAGGCACTTCGCCGAAAAATTAAGGGATTTGAGGCCACCCCACCAGTTACGCTCAGCTTCGAGAAAGCGTTGACGAAGCAAGGGACGTGGAGCACGGAAGGGGTCTGGTACAGATCACAAAAAGAGCATTGGTTAGGTTGGCTCGCAGAATATGATGGGCCGGGAGCTTACGGCCGCAAAACGACGGTGACCCGCTCGGCGGAGTTTGCTTACAACCATGTTGTCTGTCCACCAATGGTCCTTTGGCTAGGCGAGGCGAGCGGTGTCAAGAGGTCGCTAGTAAATCAGGCAAAGAAAGCTGGACTTGAGGCATCCCGCAAACTTCAGGGCAAGTGCGCTGCTATTCGAAAGATAGTTCCTTGGTCGAAAATCGAAGAGGTACTACTCGACGCGGCAACGACGGGTAGTTTGACGCGCGCATATTCCATCAAAGAACTGCTGCGAGCCGTGCGGCGGCTTCCATCTACCGCACCTCAGTCGGACAACCTTTCTAAGGGGGGCTATGAAACTCACCAAGATCACTGGATCGGTTGGCTAAAAGAATATGACGGACCGGGCTACTATGGACGGTCCGAGTGGAACGTAGATGCGCGCGCCGTATATCAACGTCTCGGCAACGGGCGTATGATTGTGTGGCTTAGTGAAGCAGCAGGCGAGGACCCTAAGCGAATCGCAGCCGCCATCGCCGCAATGAAGCGTCATGGCAATGGTCAAAAACAGATCGAAGCCAGAATCGTTCGATCTCACTTGCCTTGGGAGCACGTCGCGACGCTACTTTTCAAATGACAACCATCCAAGAGACAATGCTATTGGCAGCTACCGAGAAGACTTCGTCGTCTCCTGGTCAACGCCGGAGCGAATCAGCGTTCCAGACGGGCAACCTTCCTTTTGAGCGAGCGATTAAAGACTGCTGCATCTTCAGCGAAGTGCGCCCTCCGATGACAGTTGGGGCACAGTCCAATGACCTTTGCTGGATGATCTGGACCATCATCCGCTAGTCGCGTCGTATGATGGGGTTCTAGGTACGGGCGTCCGTCTGCCTTACGAAAAGGTGCGACCGCATTGCAGCTTTCACAATGCCCATTGGCCCGATTCAAAACGTACAGATGGATTGCCTTGGATCTAACCCGATAAATGACCGTTCGCTCCTTTTCTGTTGCGGAGGGGCGCGCACTGAGCAGCGCCACTTTTCTCAACTCGTCAATGTTCGCGGTGCCCAGCGCCTCATCGTCAAGATCAGGAAGCCGCGTCTTACGGCGCTCGCTGATCAGCTTCAGAATTTGCGAGGCAATCTCTGGCGTCGGCGTCGTAATGCTCCGCGGATAAATGGCCCACTTCAACTTAGATATATGTCGCCGGATAGTGCCAATTGAGATTGCAGGCTCAATAAGCTTGATGAAATTCAATCCCGCTCCGTATCGGTTTTTCCAATCGACCCTTGGCTTTGCTAACGTCTTGATTTTGGCCGTTGCGAAGAAGCCGTAGTCCGCAACGTAAATTACGACTATATCGCCGATGCCAACTGACTTTGGGACTATCCAAGAAGGGGAACTCAAGTTATTCCGAGCGGCTTTTTCAAGCCACTTTTTGTCGCCGTTATCGATACCTCCCTGGACGATGTGTAACGTCGGCATCTACGCCCCCCATGCGACGACTCAAACCCACCCTGCCAAGTTATCTTTTACTGCAAAATTGCATAGTGGTCGGTCTGGCTCGCCGGGTCGGAGCCCGAGCGACCCCAGAGAGCTGTATCCAAAAGAGCGAATTTGTATCGAGTTTGACTGACCTGGAGCGGGCGTCAGAGCCTCGTCGTAGTCCCTATGCGCGGGCTGCCCCCAGAACCAATGGCGTTAACGATGCTTAACGATTTCCAATCTGAGCGAAATCGCTTCGATGTTTTTTAGAAAATGCTGGCTATCCCTTCTGGCCATGGGGATCTGGGGGAAGACATGAGGAAGAAGGCCAGGCGTGGAAAGACAGAGGCCCTCGCACTGCCGATGGCCGGAAAAGTTGCGGTCGTGGCCATAGCCGTTGCGGCATTGGGGTACGGTTTGCTATCGCGCCCGGCGAGCGTTCAACCGGTGCGAAAGCCCTCCGCACGTCAGGCCCTGCTTCCGCCACCGCTTCCAGCTCGAACTTCCGCTCCGGTTCCAGCTCAAGTTCCAGCTTCAGCTTCAGCTCCGGCTCCGGCTCCGGCTTCCGCTCCAGCGCCTCAGGTCGAAATTCAGAAAACCGCTGACGCTCCCGGAAAACTTGTTCGGCAGGTCGTCGATTACGTCAGCCACGAGGCGCCAGGCACCGTCGTCATCGACACCGGAAACACCTTTCTTTATCTCGTGCTGAACGGTGGGCAAGCAATGCGCTACGGCATCGGCGTTGGCCGCGAGGGCTTCACATGGTCTGGCGAACAGGCAGTTGCCCGGAAAGCAGAATGGCCGGATTGGCGTCCGCCTGCCGACATGCTTTCGCGTCAGCCCTACCTGCCGCGGTTTATGGCGGGCGGGCCGGGCAATCCGCTCGGCGCTCGGGCGATGTATCTGGGTGAGACCGAATATAGAATTCACGGCACGAATAAGCCCGAGACGATTGGGAAGCGGGTTTCGTCCGGTTGTATCCGGCTGACCAACGAGGATGTCGCTGACCTCTATGAGCGGGTGAAAATCGGCGCGAAAGTTATCGTGCTCCCAGCAATGCGGCGTAATCCGGCTGCGCATCGACCACTCCAGGGAGCGTCCGCCGCCGCCTTCCGCTTGCCGGACCCGGCATCGCCGCCGAACCGGCCTTCGACATAAGCGCCAATCGCGCGCCAAGTGACGTAACGAGCAACCGTCTGCCCGATAGGCCATTCCTCAACCTGCTCGACGCGATCCACTTCGCCACTGGAGAGGACCGCAAAGCGCTCGACCGCGTTCTGGAGATCCTCCAAACCCAAGGTGGGATCGGCAAGCGAGCCATGGAGTGTTAATCGGCGTGGGGTCCCGACGCCGATCGGCGAGCTAAATTATTGATTTATTGAGTGGTGAAGGGGTCACTCTTGAGCGCTTATTCACACGAACCAGTAAGGCACCGCCGGACGAAAGGGGCGGCAACAGATATGTTCGAACCTAAAGCTACCGCGTCACACCTCGACTCTACACTTTTGAGACTTGCCAACCGGCTCTGACAATGTCTGCTTTCGAGGGCAAGACCGGAAGTAATTTGCGTATGTCAAGACCCGCAGCTGACGTTCGAAGTCATCCGTAGGCTTGCCGCAATTTTCGCGGGCGAGATTGTCGCCTCCTAGCCGTCTATCCGGATGGTTTAACGCAGCGCCGCCAATGCGGTCTGAGTTGCGTCGGCTGTTAGCCACCGGACTGAGGCACAAACGGATCCACGGACTGAGCCAATCGTGTCGCCAATTGGGTGACGGTCGGCGTCGACTGCTTTTCGGGGGGGCAGCGAGCTGACAGAATAGACCGCCAGCCCAGCACCAGCGACAATGACAGCTATCGCAATCGTAGCCTGATATCTCATGGCAATCATCCTCCATCGGTCCCACAAACTAACCGGGCACTCTCGGAAACGGTTCCAGAGCGCTTCCCGAATATGAGGAGTTAACCGAACCGTTTCTGAGCCTGGTCTCATCGTGTCCAAAGTGGACGGCCACAACCTTGAGCTATGGCAGCGCGACCGCAGTATCGCGGAGTTTAGGTGTCGGAGACGACACTAGAACGCGGCTACTTCGACTGAGCGATCAGCTTTTACGTCGCCACGACCAAATAAGCCGCAACCGATCTCCTCGGCCCGCGTCCTTGTGCGACGTGCGGCGTAACCGGCGATTCATAGTGGATGGCAATTGGCCATCCAACTCGCGTAGCCGGTCGATCTGCTTTTGGAGGCTTGCCGATGGCTCGGATTCGTCTCTCAGGTGCGCCCGTAGCCGTTCGCCGATCTCTTGCGCGATTGCCCGGCTGTGGGTGTGGTCAATGTCGATACGGTTTCGCATAACGGAACCTTCGTTCCGGTGAACCCCGCCCACCAACCATCGATTTCATGAATCACCATACAACCGAGCACGCGCCGTGCAGCTTGCAGTAAATGGAGACCGCCGCCTTTGGCTATCTGCGCGCGCGCTCGTTTTGAACAGCGGGTCCAGAGGACCTTTGGCTATCCGCGACATGCGCCGTTGTCTCTTGACGGCGAGCGGCGGCCTCACCCTCTAAAGTCTCGACGGAGACTTTCGTTCCCCGATCCGTTAAAGTTCCACAGGCATGCACCGAGCAAGCCTTCAAATGAGCAGGACCTTTGAAGCAGAGTTGGCGGTCTCTGTAGCATTGGGCCAACCTCAGATGTTGCCTGTTGGCACTTTTCGGACCTGATAGGCCCGGCAGACAATGTCCGTTCCTGAGTGCGAAGCGGACTTCCCAGTTGCGCGCTGGAACTTCCGAGTTTGACCCAATGTATGGTCCGACCGTGCGTTGCAAGCGGTTTCGCCGAGCTGGCGGTGAGCGGTCTTGCATCAATGTGTCCGGCCTCTGATTGGAGCATGTGGTGCTCCGGGCCATCATGGATATCAGCGCGCGTGCGTTCTCATTAACGGACAGGCCTCAACGGGCCATCTGGGTCACCAGTGTGCGCACGCGCTCGGAAGACCGAACCTCCATCTCGTCTCATCCTCTCGCAGACCTCGGCTGGAAACTGTTGATAGGGTTACGTCATCGCTTGCTCCTCGTATCGCGTAGTTCCTTTGTTCGAGCCAAGGGTCGTTCCTTCGTCCCGGCCCGCAGAGCGTCGATCGCGTCGCGCGCAGGGGCGGTCAAGGCCGGCCGTCGTGCTTGGCTTGCGGCGGGCTCCGGCGTTACCAGGCCGCGCCTTGACCGCGCCGAGCACGGCGCGAGGGGCGAGGACGATCATGGCAAAGGGTTATTCGACAGACTTGAGAGATCGTGTGGTGGCTTTGGTCGAGGGCGGCGAGAGCTGCCGGGAAGCGGCGCGCCTGCTTGATCTTGCGGCCTCGACCACTATCCGCTGGATGGATCGCTGGCATACAACCGGTAGCGTCGCAGCGAAGCCCGGCACCGGCCACTGTCGCTCGCCGCTCGAGCCGCATGAGCAGTGGCTGCTCGATCTGGTGGCCGCTGAACCCGATCTGACACTCGATGAGATCGGCACACGGCTCGCATCGGCCAAAAGACTGAAGGTCGGCAGAACCTCGATTTGGCGATTTTACGAGCGGCACCGCATCACGTTCAAAAAAACAGTGCACGCCGCCGAACAGGATCGGCCTGATGTCGCCGCTGCACGCGCTGCGCTGAAAGCCGAGCAATCGTCTTTACGCGCGCGACGGCTCGTCTTTATTGATGAGACGTCGGTGACGACCAAAATGGTTCGTCATTCTGGTCGTTCGCCGCGTGGCGAGCGACTCGTCGCGAGTGTACCGCACGGCCACTGGAAAACCCTGACGTTCATCGCGGCGTTGCGCGTCAGCGGCCTGACCGCACCTTATGTCATCGATGGTGCGATGGATGGAGCCACATTCATGGCCTATGTCGAGCAGGTGCTCGTGCCGACGCTGACAAAAGGCGACATCGTATTCATGGACAATCTGCGGACCCACAAAATCGACGGGATGCGCGAAGCAATCGCGGCTGTTGGCGCAACAGTTCGCTATCTGCCCGCCTATTCGCCAGACCTCAACCCAATCGAGATGGCATTCTCGAAACTCAAAGCCGCGTTGTGCAAAGGCGCCAAGCGCACCGTGAAGGAACTCTGGCGGCTGATCGGCAAACTCGTAAAATCGTTTGTCCCCGACCAGTGCGCCAACTATTTTCCCCATGCGGGATATAGACGATGACCTACATCAGCCGGAATCTGCTCTAGAACAGCAAATTTCATCAATCTGCCGCGCGAGCGCGAGCGCGCTTGCCCTTAGTGCCTCGATCATTGATGCTTCAGGATGCTGCTTTTCTAGTTCCTGGATACGCTCGTTGAATGAGGCTAGCTCAAGGTAAAGGCGTTCGATTTCCGCGTTCTTCTCGATGGGCCGAACTGGCTTCCAAACCCTCTGTGCTCGCATGACGCTTCCCCCCGCTATGCTCACGCCTTCGTGAGCCCGATTCGTGGCCAGAAATGGAAGCTCTCTTGGCGAGGTTATGACCAGCCGCAAACCCGTCGTTTCGAAAAATCCGAATTTCGCTCGACTCCCAGCCCAAATCAGTGATTAGAAGTTGCCACGAAGGATTGTCGTTCGGGCAAGCGGGTGGTCGACTGTATCAAATCGGGATGTCGCGCATTCGGCTTTTGGTTGAGATCGTCAGACGCAATGGCGACTTCAGGAAGAATTAGGTAGCAATAATATCTTCGGTGTCGACGGTCCCTGGATGGCGGCATCTTGAATTATTACTTCTAACGCAGCGGCAAATGACCCGCACGAAACCACCGCACCGACTGCACCTGTCGTCTGCGTAGCGGCCTCGGCTCCAAAAAGGGCGAGCAAGTTCGTCATCTTTTCAATAGTTTTGGATGGGCTCTTGGTTCCCACCCACCTGTACCAAATGCCGGTCGCGGGCAAGCAGGTGCCCCACTGAGGGACGAAAGAGGCGTTTGGGCGCTCGCCTGTCTTTACATTACATTCCTCACGGATGCGCGTTCGCATCATCCGAGCAACCCGCCGGTCGTCCGTTTGCCCTAATGCAGGCCCGATACAGCCACGGCTCAACATAGCTGCCCGCCCATATCCCGCGCCCTACGCGCTCGGCATCGCGCTGGGCCGCGCCGTACTTGCGCTAGGCCAGTCGAGCGCGAGGCCGCTGCGGGCAAGCCATTCGCCGAGGTCTGCTCCGCCAACCGAACACGTCGCCACAGTCCAGGGTGATCGGGACGCAGCTCGCCGTCCGCCGCGCGATGAAGGCGTCGAGATCGTTGGCGGCCTTGGCACCGCAGCGATATTGTAGGCTGTCCTCGCCCCGGCAGAGCTGACTACTCTCCGGCGCGTCTATGCCCCAGAGGCGAATGCGCTCGCCGTGAAATTTCGAGCGTGTCGCCGTCGGCTCTGCCGGGGCGAGGACAGCTCAGCGCCGGACAGCGATATCCAAGAACTCCTGCACAGAACGCGGCACCTCGTCGTATTCAGCAAAGCGTCGGCGCAGCTCGTCGGCAATATCGACCGTGACGTCGCGCGACCAGCCCTCGGCGGTGTTGAAGGCGACAATGCGGACGGGGTGACTATACTGGTCTTCCATGAGACGGCGGATCAGCGTCTTTCGGTCAGTGCCTTGCTCATCTGCTTCGCACCAAGCGCGCCCGAGCCTGCCAAAATCGTTTAGCACCACATAGGTGTCGCAGTCGGCGCCATGCGGCACGATGGAGGGGGAGCGACGCATCACCTTTGGCTCCAGCAAGTCCCGCGCAAAGCGACCCCGCGTCGCGGGGTGCTTGGCAGGGTCGCCTGCTCTCCGGGTCCGGGGCTGGGGAGGCGTGAGCCCGGTAGGCCGAGACACTTTATCCGAGGGAACTTGATGGAATGACTACTAAAAAGGAGCACCCCTTAAGTCCCATCCACCTTCCGGACGCGCGAGCGGGGACGAACTGTTCCAGCTCCGGCGCTGACCGGCTGGGCTAGGCGCGCCTTGATGGGCGGACACCCGCCTTTTTAGGAGAGCCATCGGCCAGAACGTTCGACACGTTTTCCGCGATCTGGGACGAACATCGCAGTAGCTGCCGCGAAACCAATTTCTGTTGGCCACGAAATGATCCTGAAACACAGGCCGTTAACAATCGCAGCTTTCGATAAAGGCTTATTGCGGAGCTAAACCATGAACCGGGAAACAGATAAAATTGCAGTTGGCACCCGCTTTAAAATCAGCAAATTTGGAGCGGTTCGTTGCCCAAGTCTGGCTGACAAGTTTGGCATCGTTGTCGGCTTGGGCCGTCACAACACCGGTATCACCGTGCTGTTCGATGGCGACAGAAGACCGACCTGCTTGCACAGGGGCTATATATCTTCAACAAACAGCACTGAGGCCGCCTTAAGCCATTCAGTGCTGGCGGGCTGATCCTAGCGGGTACTTAATTATACCCAGTCTTGCGCCGTGCCAGGCGCGCCGAAAACACTATTTTTGGAGCGGTGGATAAGCATCAGCTTTGGCACCAAGGACACCGCTTCATTATGCTGCCACCCGATCTTCCTTCTCGCCCCCGCGCGCGACAATCTTGAGCGTGTCGTCCCGCAACGGCCTTTGCAGCGCCTTCGCCTCATCCCGTGGCGCGCGCATCCAGACATCGCGCTCCTCATCAGTGGTCAGGATCACCGGCATTGCCTTCGGATGGATCGACTCGACGACCACATTCGGCGAGGTGGTGAGGAAGCCATAGACTTGATGCGGTCCTGGGATCGGCTTGGACTTGGTGCTGCGATCTCCGTTGAAGGTCGTCCAGATGCCCGCGAAGGCGAATAATGGCCGGTCTTCCGACAGCGCGAACCAGACCACGTCCTTCTTCTTGGTCTCAGGGTTCGGCTCCGGCGCGTATTCAGCGAAGCTGTTAGCGGGGACCAAGCACCGGTTCTCCGGCTTGAGCCACCCCCGCCAGTGTGGCGACGACGTGTTGCGGATGTTGGTGACCGGCGGGCCCGTGCGCAGTGGCGGCGGCATGCCCCAGCGCATCGTGATCAGCTCGCGCTCATCGCCCGCGTTGCGCACTACCGGGGCCGGATAGTCCGGGAAGACGCCGGGCATCGGCGGCAGGTTGCCGACGTATCGGTTGACCACGCGGAAGAGTGCCCGGATCGCTTCTTGGTTCGTGGTGATCGAATAGAGATTGCACACGCGAGCCGCGCTTCAAAACCCGGACTTGATCCTAGTTTGTCTTCAACTCACTCCGCTTCCGCATGTAATAGCCCTGCCTCTGAACCGTAGACTTAATCTCGTCGCTGACGCTGGCGACCCTCCTCTTTCTCTTTTGCCATCTCCCCGACGTGCCACCGAGAGGTATCGACGATCCCTGCCTCACCACCAGCAGATCACGTTTATGGTTTAGGTACACGTCGAACATGTGCCACCTCCGATCTGAACCCAAAACACTATCGTTTCGGAGCAGAAAGAAGGTTGCGTGAATGCAACAGCCCGAGCGGTATTTTGGTGAACTTCACCGTTCACCCAGCCACCATGCTGAGCGTGGATTGTCGGCTGAAATTCTGGTTGGCCGCAACGCCACCAGATGGCTGCGCTTGTAGGGATAGCTGCTTTTACTGTTTCGCGTTGCTTTTGCGCCTGATGCGCTCTTGTCCATACGCTTCAACAAAAGCTCGTGGCATATGGACGTTTTCTTTGGCCCACAACCAAACATCATCGGCGAGCTTGTCGCCAGCGGGCGTTCCGGCATCAAGCGGATCAAGGAAACGGCGGACAAGCACCGGATTGATCATGCGAAAGCCATGGTATTGCATTCTTCCATGCTTGAAATCCTTCGGAGCGAATGGAAAATTCCAATTTAGCAAAACGCGGCGCAGCATCTTGCCGCGTTTTCCTTGGACGACTTCTTCAAGCGTTGAGTACAAATTGCGTGATGCTGGATTGTCCTTCAACATACGCTCGCGTCTCATTTGATTAGGGTATCGAAGCTACGCAATAATATCACGTGGTTTCGGCCGCTCGGTGAACTCTGCTCAATCGTGTATCCGCGCTGTCAATGATGGCCGTTTTCCGACGCCGACCAAAGCCAACGGGAAGATTCGTTGGTTAAAGGCCGACCTCGACAAGTACGACGCCGACAACACCCGCACGGCAAACGCTCGCTAAACGCGGCCTCCCTCGCGTTAGCGTTTTCGCGAGGCCGGACGTATGCGCCACTACCATTTACCGGGCAATACACCATGTCATCCAACGATGCGCGTGCGGACTTCGCGCGCCTATCGCTTCATCCAAAATCGATCACGGACCTCCGTAGTGGAGTTGAAAAGCGACGCAGCAGCAGAGAAGTCCAAAGGTCGACTTTTGCGAGATTTTTAGGGTTGTTCGATTTTCGACTTTTGCAACAATATCTACCAATAAGAGACATCGCGTTCACCAAAGGGAGACCGCGACACCCTCGGAGGCGCGCCAATGCCGCCCCGCAAGCAACGCAACCGGGATCAGCAGCCCGAGCTGCGGCTTGTAGATCAGCGGGCCGAGGTCCGCCGGCACGTGGGCCATGAGCGCCAGCGGCGTGGTGAGCAGCAGGAGCACCGGCGGATAGCTGTAGTGATAGGCGTCGAGGGACGCGCCCACCACCGCCTGCCCGAAAACGATGTTTGGTAAACGCGAGGTTGATGGATAGATATAATTCGCCCTTTCGATGAACCTCGCCTAGCTCATGTCCGATGCTGAAAGGTTCCGACAGCGCCGTACTTAAGGAGTTACTTCGAAATTGCAATTGCCAGTCGCATTTCAAGTTTTAGCGTGTCGATAGTCGTGCGGATTTTGGCCGACGCTCCATCAAACCGGCCATGCTTACCCCGCGATAAGGGACCGCCGCTCTGCCCTAGGGCGACGGCCCCGCGTCTTTCAGAACTAGCCAACGCTCTTGGTAAAGGCCTGACAACCCCTAGGGGAGAAATATGGCCGACAAATTGATGCAGCCCACGTGGGACCCGCTCGTCCTTGCGGCCCAATTACAGAAAATCGCGAAACAAAGCCAGACATTGATGCAACGTTTCCTGTCTAATCAGCCGGCCGCGATCAAGCTTGGCATTGGTGACACGTCGAGCCTCGGGTTCGATTTTTTCGAGCTCATGACGAAGATGATGATCAACCCGGCGGTGGTCGCGAGCGCTCAGATCGATCTATTTAACGACACTTTGAGAGTTTGGCAAAACGCCGCCCAACGCATGCTCATGCTGCGTGCACACGAAGCCGATGCGCCGAAAGATAAACGCTTCAAGCATCCGGAATGGAGCGAGAATGTCATCTTCAGCTTTGTGAAAGAGAGCTATCTCGTTGCTGCGAAGTCGATTCTTTCGGCAGTCCGCGAAGTCAAAGGCATGGACGACGCCACCGCTCGCAAGGTAGATTTCTACACGCGCCAATTCGTCGATGCTTTGTCGCCTTCCAATTTCGTCGCAACAAATCCGGAGGTCCTCACCGCAACCCTACAGTCTGGCGGGCAGAACCTGCTACGTGGCTTGGAGAATCTTCTCGTCGATCTGGAACGCGGCAATGGTCGGCTTTCGATTACGATGACCGACCTGAAGGCTTTCCGCCTCAGCGAAAACATCGCAACGACTCCAGGAAAAATCGTCTACCAGAACGAGCTCATGCAATTGATTCAATACAGGCCATCGACGCAAGAAGTGCGAAGGCGGCCACTGCTCATTGTGCCGCCGTGGATCAACAAGTTTTATGTTCTCGATCTACAGCCGAAGAACTCCTTCATTAAATGGGCGGTCGATCAAGGCCACACGCTATTCGTTATCTCCTGGGTAAATCCCGATCAGAAGCTCGCTGAAAAAAGCTTTGAAAATTATATGCTCGAGGGACCTTTAGCGGCGCTAGCTGCGATCGAGTCAGCGACCGGAGAGCGCAACGTCAACACGATTGGATATTGCCTCGGCGGAACTCTACTCGCCTCAACGGCTGCATATTTGGCCGCGAAGGGCGACGACCGTATCGCAAGTGCCACCTATTTCGCGACGCTCGTCGATTTTACCGACGTGGGTGACATGGCCGTCTTCATCGACGAAGAGCAATTAGTTTCTCTCGAAAGACGGATGCAGGAGCGCGGGTATCTGGAAGCGCAAGATATGGTGACGGCGTTCAATATGTTGCGCGCGAATGACCTGATTTGGTCTTTCGTCGTCGACAATTACCTGCTCGGTAAGGAACAAATGCCCTTTGATCTTTTGTTTTGGAATTCCGATTCCACACGGATGCCAGCGGCAATGCATTCGTTCTATCTGCGTAAGATGTATCAGCAGAATCTCTTGGCAAAGCCTTGTGGGATCAGCCTCGCCGGTACGCCGATCGATCTGTCGAAAATTAAGACGCCGACCTTCATCCTGTCTACGCGCGAAGACCACATTGCGCCATGGAAATCGACCTATGCGGCGACCCGCTTGTATTCCGGGCCGGTCAAATTCGTCTTGTCGGCTTCGGGCCATATGGCTGGCGTGATCAGCGCGCCAGGCAGCAAGTGTGACCACTGGGCGAACGACAATTTACCGCCGAGCCCTGACGAATGGTTCGCTGGCGCTACGCCTCATCTGGGGTCGTGGTGGCCGGTCTGGGACGAATGGGTAACGCAACTCGACTCGGGCCGCGTTCCTGCGCGTGAACCTGGCGGTGGCAAGCTCACGATTATCGAAGACGCGCCGGGCTCTTACGTGCGGGTGAGATGGGCAGCGTAGAAAACAAAGTTGCGGCTTACCGATTTCTCCGGCGGGTCATGAACTGAACAGAAGCGACGTCCGTGCCGAGTCCGCTTAGCCCTTATTTATCAGCAGACATGCGTTGGACGGGGCGGCAGGTCAAGTTTGTGCCCCATTAGCGGAAGTGGCCAAGCTCACTCATCAACCTCTTTCATCCAACGCGCAATCCTCGGCCAATACTCTTCAAGCGTCCACTTTCCCATGAACAGACCCAGATGATTACACGGCGCGACCTCGTGGCGGACATATTCCGGCTGCGTTCCTACCAGCCGCTCCACTGCAAGCAATTGTTCCGGGGCGACCACTTCGTCGGCGCTCCCAGCCAGAAGATACATCGGAAGCCGAAGGCGCGAGAGGTCGATCTTTTGCCCGAGGGCGACGAAGCTTCCGCTGGCGAGTTCGTTGCGCTTGTATAGTTTCTCGACAACTTCGAGATAGTATTTTCCGGGAACGTCGATCGTCCAGGAGTTCCATTTCTTGAAGATGGCTTCGAGCCGCGTGAATTCCGGCGAGCCGATCGGCTGAAGGATCTGGAGAGATTCGCGAATGTCGTTTGCGTCAGTCCCGTTGCCCCAGAACGGCGCGATATTGCGGCCGATAGCGCGACCATCGCCGAAATTCACCAGGCTCTCGAACATGACCAGCGGAGTCGCCTCGGCGATAGCCGACAAACCGGACTGCTGCGCAGCAATATCGACCGGCGCGCCGGCCATGACGAGCTTGCGAACCTTGGCCGGGAATCGTCCCGCATAGACCAGGGATAACCAGCCCCCCTGGCACAGCCCCACGAGATCAACCAAGCCGCCGACATGATCGACAAGGACATCGAGATCGGCAAGATATTCGTCAATGCCGAGAAATCGCATGTCAGCGCTGGCTGAGCGCCAATCGGCCACAAAGAGTCGTTCAATTCCGGCACCACGGAGCGCGGCAACGAGACTGTGTCCGGCGGCAAGGTCGGCAATAGCGGCTCCATGCAGCGCGAGCGGTGGGCACAGCAGGGTGGGAACGCCGCTCTTGACCACAGTAAGGTCTCGAAGCCGGACTGTACGCAGCTCCAGCGCAATCCTGCTTGGCGTGGCTCCTTCCGGCTCTTGCGCAGTGCGGGCGCCGTCGGCATCGGCCGACAATCCCAGAAGATGCGCCGCGACGGACGAGGCGGTTTCAGCGGCTGATGCAGCGACGAGCGCAGGCCAGAAGAACGCCGCATACGGGAATTGACCTCCTCGATACCGATCCATTTGATAAATGCCCGGTTGGTCCCTTGCTGCCTTGAGCTAGGTCGAGTTCACCCCAAGAACAACCCTGGAACCACGTGGACGCCAACAGACAGTAAGATTCGCGACATGTCAGTTGATCGACGGCTGGGACTGGGGCTGTTCGCTGTCCCTCAACACGCTGCGGCACGAGGCGGATCCCTACAACGAGTTCAGGCACCTCAAGGTGATGGGCAGGATGCTGTGGCCGAAGGGGTTGGAGACCGACCAGGTCGAGGTCTCGCTGCTGCCGTCATTCGACATGGGCGAGGAGCGCCGCAAGGATTTCAAGCCGATCGCGCTGGGCGGGCTTGAGGCCTACCCCGACAGGATCGACGGACACGTCGGGATCCCGGCGGACGCGCTGCCGCCGATCCTGCAGATGCTGATCGCCGGCCGATTCAAGTTCGTCCTGATGCGGGGCTCGAAATTCCGCTACCGCAGCGCCAGGCTGGTCAGCCTGCGGCTCGAGATGAAACAGACCGAAGACGACATCCCGGACGCCCCGGCGAGCGGGATCCAACCGGCGTAGAGCGGCGTGTCTCCGAGGTTCGGGGATCCGGCCCTTGCCGCCGCACTCTTTGCAGCGGCCCAAAAATTCCCGCCCACGAGCGCTTCCGGCCGGTTGCAAATTTAGGGCAACGCGACAAACTCACGCTGCTTCAAATCATTTCAAGGAGCGACCGATGATTGACCAAAGGACTGCGCCTTATGCTGCATTGCTACTGCGCGTGACGATTGCCGGACTGTTCATCGCAGCCCTGTACGGCAAGTTCATCCTCAAGCCGATCAGCCTCTGGTGGAATGGGCTTCTCAAGGCGGGATATCCAGAATGGGTTCTCGCCTACGCCTTGAGCGCGGAATTTGCGTCCGCCGTTCTGCTCCTGCTCGGCGTCTACACTCGCTGGGTGAGTCTCTACACTTTGCCGATGATGATGGGAGCGACCCACTTCTGGATGGTTCGCAAGAGCTTCTGGTTCGTCGAGGGGGGGGATGGGAAATGCCTTTCGTCTGGGCCGTCATGCTGCTCACCCAAGCGCTGCTGGGCGATGGTGCTTTCGCGCTGAAGGTACCCAAGCTGCCTTGGGACGCGCGGCTTAAGAGAGCGCCGGCCTGAGAAGCTTGTCCGGTGCATGCCGTCGGAACGAACGATCCTGCGGGCTACCAAATCGTGGGATATACGAAGTAGACTGCCCGTCGTCGCCCTCCGGCCGCGGCGGGCTTTTTGCGAGTTGCGTAGTTGGCCAAGCGTACCCAGACCCGTTTCCTGGCGCGGACGATCGAGGGCTCACGGCCCTCGGAGATGCCGGGATTCGTCCCGCCCCAGCTGGCGACGCTGAGGTCGAAGGCCCCCGCCGGCGACGGCTGGCTCCACGAAATCAAGTACGACGGCTACCGCCTTCAGATCCACCTGAACAAGGGCACGGTGACGGTCTACACCCGGAACGGATTGGACCGGACGAAGCGCTTTTCCGCGATCGCCCGCTCATTCGACATCCCGGTCGAGCGCGCGATCTTCGACGGCGAGGTGGTCGTGGTGAAGGACGGCCGGACCAACTTCTCCGAGCTCCAGGCCGCGCTCGCTGGCGGGCAGCAGGGAGCGCTGACCTTCCTCGCCTTCGATCTTCTCTTCCTCGAAGGCTTCGACCTGCGGGGCGCGCGCCTGATCGAGCGCAAGCGCATCCTGAAGGGACTGTTCGACGAGACGGGATTGGCAGGCCCCGTGATGTACGCCGACCATCTCGAGGGCGACGGGGCGCGCCTGTTCGAACATGCGTCCAAGCTGGGATACGAGGACATCATCTCGAAAAAACGCGACGCGCCCTACCGATCTGACCGCAGCGATGCGTGGGTCAAGATCAAGTGCGTGCAGCGAGCGAAGTTTCCAGTTGTTGGATTCGTCAAGGACCCCACGGGCGTGGCCGCGCTGCATCTCGGCCGGAAGCAGGGAAAGGACCTGGTCTACATGGGCAAGGTCGGCACCGGGTGGTCGCACACGGTTTCGAGCCAGATCCGGAAGCAACTCGACACCGTCGTCAGCCCGAAATCGAAGCTGACGAAGCCAATCAGAGCTCCCAAGGCCACCTGGACCGAACCAAAGTTCGTCGCCGAAATCGAGTACCGCGACATCACGGCCGAGGGCCTGCTGCGGGCATCGTCGTTCAAGGGCCTTTCGAAGGCATGAACCCGAAGTGTCCGATCTGCAAAGGCGTCGGCTGGGTGTGCGAGAACCATCCGGACAAACCATGGGATGCCGAACTCGGGTGCGTGTGCGGGGGGCTGGCGTGCCCTGCCAGTGCAACGAGACCGACGGCGTTGACGAGCCGGACGTCAGCCAGGTAATCGGGGACGGGCCGCAACGCCGCGGCCAAACGCCGGGCCCCGAAGCCTGCGCGTCAGCGCGGCGGCTTGAGCTCGCCGGCGAGCCAGCCCACGGCATCAGACTTCATGGGATCCACGGCGATCGAGATCGTCTCCGTCCGGCCGCAGGTGGAGCACTCGAACGTCCGCTCCTCGAACCCACGCTCGCCGGGAGAAATCCGCGCCAGGGCCATCCTGTGCTTGCACGCAGGACACATCGGACGGTCGTTGGTCAGTCTGCCCATGGCACCCTTGCCCAGAAGGCATCATACCCAAACTGCACCGGCTGTCGGCAAAATACGCGAGTCAGGACGAGATTTTCAAAGGGCGGCTTGTGGCCGCGGCGCGGAGGAGTTGATTGGATGAGACGCGACCATTGCGCGGCTTGCGTAGCTCCGCTGCCCCCAAGCCCCCAAAGGCGGGGCTGCGCTTATGGTGGATTGCCACCTTCCAAAGCCCGCGCGGACAACAAGGGACTGTCCCGCGGGGCGAAAGACAAGCTTGAAGAAGCCAGCAAAAACGCGCGAAGAGCTCGAGGCCGCGATCAGGCTGGAGATGGAAGACATCAGCGAGTTGCCGACGGATCTTGCCATCTCGGTCGTGCCCTTTGAGGACACCTGGAAGGTCGGGATCATGACGGAGGGACCGCAAGATGCGGGGCGCTCCGAGATGATCGAAGCGATCGCGGACAGGCTGCGCACCGAATTCGATTTGAAAGGCTGAACCGAACGGATTCAGAGCGCGCTCAGGTCGTCCGGAACGTCACCGAACTTGCGGATCACGGTGGCGTCTCCGAAGTCGCCGGTCGCGGGATCCCCGCTGCGGCTGAAGGCGACGGCGCCGACGATGCCGGGCTTTCGCGAAAGCGCTTCGGCCTTCATCACGGCCGCATTCGGATTGAAGCACTCCACCGCCTCGCCGGCAGCGACGCCGTCGTCGGCGGCGACGAAGGGCAGGGCGACGTAGTAGGTGACCTCGGACATCCTCAGTCGTTCTTGCGTTTGCTGTTGCTCACCGGACCGCCCGCGAGCACCGCGACGGCGCTGTCGAGCCGGACCCTCAGGGCGTCTTCGAAGGTGGTTGCCACCGCGCTGCGACAGAGGAGTTCGTCCAACTCATGCTGCGGGCAATTCCGAAGCCGGTCGGCCGCTTCGCTCGGCAGCGCCTTCCCGAAGCGCGCCCGCAGCACCGAGACGATATTGTCGACCGTGCAGTCCCTGCGCACGTGTTCGACCATTCCACGGAGGAACGGGTTCTTCTCCAGATCGATTGAGATCGGCATCTAACCCTCGCTCGTACTCGTACCAGCCTTGCGGTCGCGCCGCACATCGTAGCGCCGCCGCGCATAGCCCGTCGAAACCGCCGCCCGGAGATCGTCGACCTGGGCCTCCAAAAAGTCGACCGCCACCAGCAGCGCCTTGACGGCCTCGCGGGCGTCCCCGCCGCAGGCCGCGATGGCCTGGTCGGCGGCGCCATCCAGGTCGGCGGCGGGAGATGCTGCGGGCTCGGGAATGACGGACATGGATGGCATGTTCCGTTTTTGTTCCCAAAGAGTCAAGCGGCCGATCGCGGATTCCGCTGGCGTTGCAGGCTTGGTCAAGGATGAATCGCGGGGACTGCGGCTGCGGTGTCGGAACCGTAGCCGCCCATTCGTCTTGAATCGGAGCCGCCCCTCGTAACCTAACCAGAGTTCTGCGTACATGGCCCGCGCCAACTGGAAAGGCTTCCTCCGTCTGTCCCTCGTCACCTGTCCCGTCGCGCTCTATCCGGCCACCTCGCGAGAAGATCTCGTTCAACCAGCTGAACCGGCAGACCGGCCACCGCATCAAGTACATGAAAGTGGACGCCGACACCGGCGAGGAGGTCCCCAACGAGGACATCGTCAAGGGCTACGCGCTCGACAAGGACACCTTCGTCGAGGTCTCGAAGGAGGAGCTCGATGAGGTCGCGCTCGAGTCGACGCGCACCATCGAGATCGACGAGTTCGTCGACCGCAACGAGATCGACCCGCGCTACCTGATCCGGCCCTACTACCTGCGGCCCGACGGCAAGGTCGGACACGATGCCTTCGCCGTCATCCGCGAAACCATCCGCGAAATGAACAAGGTCGCGATCGGGCGGGTCGTGCTGACCAACCGCGAGCACATCATCGCGCTCGAGCCGCTCGAAAAGGGCTTGATGGGCACGCTGCTGCGCTACCCCTACGAAGTGCGCAGCGAGGAGGAGTATTTCGACGAGATCCAGGACGTCAAGGTCACCAAGGACATGCTGGACCTCGCCAGGCACATCGTGAACCAGAAGAGCGGACGGTTCGAGCCCGACAAGTTCGAGGACCACTACGAAACCGCCCTGGTCGAGCTCATCAACCAGAAGCGCGCCGGCAAGCCGATCACGCCGAAGGATCGTCCCGCCGCCGGCAACGTCGTCGACCTGATGGAGGCGCTGCGGCGGTCCGTGGGCAAGGAAGCTGCACCGGCGCCGGCCAAGGCCGCAAAGCCTGCCAAGAAGCCACGCAAGGCGGCACCCGGCCAGAAGGAAATGCTGATGTCGATCGAAGGCAAAAAGGCGAAGGAAGCGCCGGCGAAGAAGACGGCGGCCAAGCCGCAGCGGAAAACGGCATGAGCCTGCGCCCGGGCTCAAAAGTCCGTGGCGAGTAGGTCGACCCCGCCAAGAAGCCGCGCACGGCCAAGGCGGAATGGAACGAACGGGTTCTCCATGCGTCAAATCCCTGCCTCTGGCACACCCCCCCAAAACCAGGCTGGAGGAAAACCTACCCACCAGGTTGGCGGTCCTGATGCGCGCACCGCTTGGCAGCTGGGACCGTTTGCGCCCGAGGAGGGAGTAAATGAGCAGTCATATATCCGAGCGGAGGATGCCGACCGCGGCGGAACGGGAAGCTCGAAAGATATTCAGAGACCCGGACGCAAAGGTAGTGTTGTCGGAGTACGAACGGGCCCAACAGGCCCTCCATGCAAACCGCGAGCGGTTGAAGGCGGAGCGGCTGGCGCGCGAAAATGCGTCGAAGCGCGAAGCAGGACGGAAGTCCAAGACCTGACGGGAGTTCTCAAGCGCCGGCGCGGCTCGGCAGCCAGTGGTGCTGCAGGCAGGCTCGAGACCGGGTTCTTACGGAATGTCCTTCCGCTGATTGTTTACGCTTCCGCACCTACATTTTCGTCCGATGCAGAACGATTACGATCCGCAGCGCGAGGCCGATCTGGCCATGAGGCAGGCTGTCGCAACTGACGGCCCGGAGCGTCAGCAATGGCTCCGCGTTGCCCAGGCGTGGAACGAGCTTTTCGGCGCAGATAGGTCGCGCCGCTTCAAAGTTGGCCGATGCCGTGCGCCGCCTTGATGCCTCTGATAGCTTGATGCCTCTGATAAAATGCCGCGCAATGCCCAGCGGATCGAGACAAAGGCGCTGGTTGGGAAGCGCGTATTCAGTTAGTTCCACGCACGAAGAGAGGCGGTTGCGAGGTCAGCCTTCTTCAGGAGAGCGCGCAGCGGTGGACATTCGGGATAATGCCGTGCGAGCGTCGCCGCCACCTCGGCAAGACTGGCGATGTGCCGGTCGCGGCCTGCGGGAGATGCCGCGAGTGGATCATCCTTTGGCAGCTCATGATAATAGAGCTCGAAAAAGACGTCGTCTGACAGCTCGTCGCGCTTGTATTCACACTGCACCCAGTTATCGAGCTCGCAGCGGATGGCGTCCACCCGCTTATAGACGCCCGCACGCTGACGCGTATCGACCAGCACGGACTTCAACAGCCGTCCGACCGCCTTGTGTCCTTCGACCGGCATTCGTGTCTTCGGCCGGCGGCTCGGGCCGGACATGAACATGGCGTACTCAACCGAGTTGTTGGGCCCGCGAGGCGGCTGTTGGGATTTCGGTGTAGCCGCTTTTGCCTTGGTCTCGGCCGAGCGGCCCGGACTGATAAATTCCGGCAGGAAGGGCCTGGACTCGCCGTTCCAATCCGCAACCACGATGGGGGCGGGTGCTTCGGCGAGCTTCGACATGATCGAGTCCAGCGAATAACCCTTCGAGGCATCGGCCATGAGGAAGAGGGATGACCCGCCGTCCGGGCTGTACATGCCTTTCCACGGTGCCGCAGCCACCGTCCAGCCATGCTGCATTGCCCATTGCTGCTGCTGGGCCGTCACACCATTGCGACTATAGGGCTCGTTCGCACGAATGTGGGCTTTCGCGGTGGGATCGAACCATGCCGTATCGTGGTCGGATCCGGGTATCCGGTTCTGGAACTGCCCCTGCGGGAAGGAACGCTTAGCGGTTGAGGGGACCAGACCCGTCGCGTCGATGAACTGGAGCGCGCGCGCCGCGGCACAGGCCGCGGCCTGCGCCGCGGGCTTGGACTATTAATCGGCGTGGGGTCCCGACGCCGATCGGCGAGCTAAATTATTGATTTATTGAGTGGTGAAGGGGGCACTCTTGAGCGCTTATTCACAGCTGGCCTGTGGGCGCTCGAACCGGCCGCCGGCGGCGAGCGGCGCCGGCTCACAGATACCCCTCGAGGCCTGTCAAATCGCCTCCCAACGGGAGCAATGTGCAGGAACAGACAATTAGGACTCGCGCGTTCGCGCGGGAACGCGGGTAATCTTCGCGCCGAGCGCGTTGAGCCGTTCCTCGATGCGCTCATAGCCGCGTTCGATCTGGTCGGCATTGTTGATGGTCGAGGTGCCTTCGGCGGCGACGGCTGCCAGCAGCATGGCCATGCCGGCGCGGATGTCGGGGGAGGTCATCGGCGCGCCGCGCAGCCGGCTCGGCCCGGCCACGATTGCCCGGTGCGGGTCGCACAGCACGATGCGGGCGCCCATCGAGATCAGCTTGTCGACAAAGAACATCCGCGACTCGAACATCTTCTCGAACATCAGGATCACGCCGTCGCATTGGGTCGCGGTGACGATCGCGATCGACATCAGATCGGCCGGGAAAGCGGGCCAGGGCTGGTCCTCGAGTTTTGGTACATGGCCGCCGAAATCGTCGTGGATTTTCATGGCCTGGCCGGACGGTACGACGAGGTCGTCGCCTTCGACTCCGCAGACGATGCCGAGCCGCTCAAAGCCCATCCGGATCGAGCGCAAATGCTCGACTCCGGCGCGCGCGATCCGAAGCGGCGACCTTGTCACCGCGGCAAGCCCGATCAGCGAGCCGACCTCGATGTGGTCGGGCTGGATCGCGTAGCGCGCGCCGCCAAGCGTCGCCGGTCCATGGATCACGATGGTGTTGGTGCCGATGCCTTCGATCCTGGCGCCGAGGGCGACCAGGAAGTGCGCGAGGTCCTGCACATGCGGCTCGGAGGCGGCATTGCGCAGGTGAGTGGTGCCGTGGGCGCCAACCGCGGCGACCAGCGCGTTCTCGGTGGCGGTCACGCTGGGCTCGTCGAGGAAGACGTCGGCGCCCTTCAGCCGCGAGGCGCGGAATTCCAGCCGGTGGGTCGCGGTGACGGTGGCGCCTAACTGCTCGAAGGCCAGGAAATGCGTATCGAGCCGCCGCCGGCCGATGACGTCGCCGCCGGGCGGCGGCAGCGCCACCTCGCCACAGCGGGCGAGCAGCGGTCCGGCCAGCAGGATCGAGGCGCGGATCCGCGCGCACAGTTCCGGATCGAGATCGGCGGCGCGGATGTCTTTGGCGTGAATGACGAGCGTGTTGCGCTGTTGCCATTCGGCAGATGCGCCGACCGAGCGGACCAGCTCGACCAGGGTTTCGGTGTCGCGAATGCGCGGAACGTTTTCCAGCGTGACCGGGTGCTCGGTCAGCAGGGACGCCGCGATGATCGGCAGCGCGGAATTCTTGTTGCCGGACGGCTCGATCGTGCCCGCGAGCCGGTGACCGCCTTCAACGATGTATTGGATGGGTGGCACCTGGAAACGTTCTCAACTATTTCAGCTGTTGCTGGACCGTACACTGTGATCGCAAATCACGCGGCAATTACTTTCACCGACCGCGCAATTGCTTTCTTTCCGCAGGAATTGCTTTCTTCCAGAACAACGTTGGGTAGCAAGTTGTCGAGTCAGGGTTGTGCGTAAATTGAGTCAGACAATTCGCTCCCAGAGTCAGGGAAATGCGTTCTCCGACACGTGCGTCCTGGCCTTACACGTCGACGTTGGCGCTGAGTGAATGTTCCTGGATGAAATCACGGCGCGGCTCGACCACGTCGCCCATCAGCTTGGTGAAGATGTCGTCGGCCTCGTCGACCTCCTTGATCTTGACCTGCAGCAGCGAGCGCTCGTTGGTATCGAGCGTGGTCTCCCAGAGCTGGGACGGGTTCATCTCGCCAAGGCCTTTGTAGCGTTGCATCGTCACGCCCTTGCGGCCGGCGTTGGTGACCGCGTCGAACAGGTCGACGGGACCGTGAATGGTGTCCTCGGAGTCCTTCCGACGAAGCTTGCCCCACTTCGCATAGAGCTTCTGCAGCTTCGGCGTATATTCGTCGAGTTTGCGCGCGTCCGCCGAGCCCAGGAACGCATCGTCGATGACCGCAACTTCCTTCACGCCGCGCACGGTGCGCTCGAATCGGAAGCCCTGTCCCTCGGTGAAATATCCCTGCCAGCCGCGCTCAACCTCTTCAGTAAGATCATCGAGCCGGGTGGCTATGTAAGCTGCCGCAGCATTGGCTTGTTCCAGATCGCCATAAATATCCGACCGCAGCACGCCCGCAATAGTTGCCTGCTCGATCACCTTCCGATTATAGCGGCTATGCAGGTTGCGCAGCAGGGCGCGGATGACGCGGGCATCCTCGACCAGCGCTCGGAGGTCGCTGCCCGCCCGATCTTCGCCCGTCCCCGATTTATACACACAGTCGTCCAGCCCGGTATCGATCAGGTAATCTTCCAGCGCGCGCTCGTCCTTCAGGTATTGCTCGGACTTGCCGCGCGAGACCTTGTAGAGCGGCGGCTGCGCGATATAGAGGTAGCCGCCGTCGATGACTTCGCGCATCTGCCGGTAGAAGAAGGTCAGCAGCAGCGTGCGAATGTGGGCGCCGTCGACGTCGGCGTCGGTCATCACGATGATCTTGTGGTAGCGCAGCTTGTCGACCGAGAAATCGTCGCTGATGCCGGTGCCGAGCGCGGTGATCAGCGTGCCGATTTGTTCGGAAGACAGCATCTTGTCGGGGCGTACGCGCTCGACATTGAGGATCTTGCCGCGCAGCGGCAGCACCGCCTGAAATTCGCGGTTGCGGCCCATCTTGGCGCTGCCGCCTGCGGAATCACCCTCGACGATGAACAGTTCCGACTTGGCAGGGTCCTTTTCCTGGCAGTCGGCGAGCTTGCCGGGCAGCGAGGAGACGCTCAGCGGATTTTTCCGGGTCAGTTCGCGCGCCTTGCGGGCGGCTTCGCGGGCGGCAGCGGCCTGGATCACCTTGCCGACGATCACCCTGGCCTCGGCCGGATGTTCCTCGAACCACGCGGCCAGCGCCTCGTTGAGCACGTTCTCGACCACCGGGCGCACTTCCGAGGACACCAGCTTGTCCTTGGTCTGCGACGAGAATTTTGGATCCGGCACTTTCACCGACAGCACCGCAGTGAGGCCCTCGCGGCAGTCGTCGCCGGTCAGCGCGATCTTTTCCTTTTTCGCGTTGGCCTCGGCATAGCCGTTGACCTGGCGCGTCAGCGCGCCGCGGAAGCCGGCGAGATGGGTGCCGCCGTCGCGCTGCGGGATGTTGTTGGTGAAGCACAGCACGTTCTCATGGTAGCTGTCGTTCCACCACAGGGCGGCCTCGACGCCGATGCCGTTCATCTCCGAACGGACCATGATCGGGGCGGGCACCATCGCCTTCTTGTTGCGGTCGAGATATTTGACGAACTCCTCGACGCCGCCGTCGTAACGCATCGCCTCGCGCTTCTCGACCGCGTGGCGCATGTCGGAGAGCACGATGTTGACGCCGGAATTCAGGAACGCGAGCTCGCGCAGGCGATGCTCCAGCGTCGCAAAATCATATTCGACATTGGTGAAGGTTTCGGTGGAGGCGAGGAACGTGACCTCGGTGCCGCGCTTGCCGTTGGCCTCGCCGACCGTCTTGAGCGGCGCCACCGCGTCGCCATGCGCGAATTCGATGAAGTGCTCCTTGCCGTCGCGCCAGACCCGCAATTGCAGCTTGCTCGACAGCGCGTTGACGACGGAGACGCCGACGCCGTGCAGGCCGCCGGAAACCTTGTAGGAATTCTGGTCGAATTTACCGCCGGCGTGCAGTTGGGTCATGATGACCTCGGCCGCGGAAATGCCCTCGCCCTTGTGGATGTCGACCGGAATGCCGCGGCCGTCGTCGCGCACGGTGACCGAGCCGTCGGCGTTGAGCACGACTTCGACGGCGGTGGCATGGCCGGCGAGCGCCTCGTCGATGGCGTTATCGACGACCTCGTAGACCATGTGGTGCAGGCCGGAACCGTCATCGGTGTCGCCGATATACATGCCCGGCCGCTTGCGCACGGCGTCGAGGCCTTTCAAAACCCGGATCGATTCCGCGCCATATTCGACCGGAATGGGATGCTCATTGTCGGCAGGTGTCTGCCGGGCAGGTTCTGTCATGTGAAGCCTTCGAGGATGTCCCGAATCAGCTGCGCAATATGAGGCGCTGATTGATCTATTTGTGCCATGAAAGAGGCATTGCGCCTAGCGCAAAGTCTGCATCCACAAGCTATTGAATAAATGGTATTTTTTGGTCCTCTTTCAAGGTGCGCGAAGGCCGATTCCGGACGCTTCGAAAAGCCCGATTCGAGGCCCGATTCCAGGCCATCGAGGTCCGCCTTTTTCGGCGCCGCTGCGGGAGAAATGGCAGACCGCCGCGAACCTGCTAGAGATGGTGGCAGAGCAGATTGGAACCCGATCTGCCTGCTGTCGCGTTCCCGGATTAGCCGCAATTGTCTTCACCCTCACCGCAATATCGGCCGGATGTCGACGGCCTCCGGGCCATCGCCGTGTTGCTGGTGATGAACTATCACGCGTTCCCGGAAGCGATACCGGGCGGCTTCATCGGCGTCGACATCTTCTTCGTGATCTCGGGATTTCTGATCACCGGCATCATCGCGCGCGAGCTCGACTTCAAGCGGTTCAGCCTGGTTGCCTTCTACGTCAGGCGGATCCGGCGGATTTTTCCGGCCTTGATCGTCGTGCTCTGCGCGGCGCTGGTGCTGGGCTCGTTATGGATGCTGCCGGCGGCCTATGCGCAGCTTGGCAGCGACGTCTTTGCCAGCGCGGCGTTTTTCGCCAACATCGCGCTGCTGCTGCAGTCCGGCTATTTCGACATCGCATCGGCCAAAAAGCCGCTGCTGCATTTATGGTCGCTGGGCATCGAGGAGCAATTCTATCTGTTCTGGCCGCTGCTGTTGATGCTGGCCGTCCGCTTGCGCCTGAGCATCGTGGCCGTCGCCTCGATCCTCGGCATCGGGTCGTTTTTGCTCAATCTGGCGCTGATCGGCTCCGACCCGATCGCGACCTTCTATCTGCCGTTCACGCGAGCGTTTGAACTGCTCGCCGGCGCGGTCCTGGCGCGCGGCTGGAACCGGATCAGCCAGACCGGCGCGGCCGGCAATCTGCGCGCCTTGATCGGCGTCGGGCTGATCGCGGTTGCCGCCGCTGTGCTCGACCCCCATCGCGCCTTTCCGGGCTGGTGGGCGATCCTGCCGGTCGCGGGAGCCGCACTGCTGTTATCCGCACCCGGCGCCTGGTTCTGCCGCGTCGTACTCGCCAGCCGGCCGCTGGTCGGGATCGGGCTGGTCAGTTACCCCCTTTATCTCTGGCATTGGCCGCTGCTGGTGTTTTTCACCATCATCAAGTTCAACCCGCTGACCTTGCTGGAGCGCGAGTTGGTATTGCTCGCGAGCGGGCTGCTGGCGTGGGCTACTTATCAATACGTCGAAAAGCCGTTTCGATTTGGCGCCCCGCGCCCGCGCTGGATTTTTGCGCTGTGCGAAGGCATGGTGCTGGTCGCCGTCGCCGGTTCCGCGATCGTTTGGGGACGCGGTTTCGATTTCCGGCTGCCGGCGGAAATGCGCGCGATGGCCAATGTGCCGACCCAAAATTCGAAATGGCGGTTTCACCGTTGCCTGCTCGATCTCAGCCACGAGATGTCATTTGCCGATGACTGCGTCGATCGGACCCGGCGGCCGCTGGTTCTGGTGTGGGGAGATTCGACCGCAGGCGCGCTGATGCCCGGGCTGCTCAAGGCCCAGGAGACGAGAAATTTCGGCATCGGACAGCTCACCTCCAGTTCCTGCATTCCCGCGTTGAATGCCGACATCCCGTCCACGCCCAACTGCCGCGCCATCAACGACAAGGTGCTGTCGCTGGTCCGCGACATCAGGCCCGATATCGTGCTGCTGCACGGAACCTGGGAGAAGCACCTCGACCATGTGGCCGAAACGGTCGTGGCGCTGAAGACGTTGACCGCCGCGCGTGTCGTGGTGCTCGGTGGTGTGCCGGCGTGGCGACGCGGGCTTCCCTCCGAGGTGCTTCGCTACTTCATGCTGCATCACCGACTGATCCCGGCGCGATCGAATGCTGCCGCGCAACCAAACGGCTATGATGCGGTCATGCGCGCGAAACTGGTTCCGCTCGGCGTCGAATTCATCTCCGCGTCGGACGCGCTGTGCAATGAGGACGGTTGCGTGACCCGCATCGGCGATAGCGCCGGGGATATCTCGACCAGCGATCAGGTCCATCTGACCGAAAAAGGCTCGGAATATTTGGTCAATGCGGTGATCGACCGCCTGCTCGGCGGGCCGGCGCCCGCGAGCAACCCGTTAAATTAATACATCTGCACCGGCAGCACCTCGCCATTTGGCGCAATCATCAGGCCCCAGGTTTCGTCGGCCGCGATGTCGATCTGGTTGGATCGGGCAGGGCCGCCCGCAATCTTCAGCGAGTACTGGTATTTGCCGGGCGGCAAGTCGAGCGTCGGTCCTTTCGGCGATTGCGGTCCGCCGGCGCCGGCAGCGATCTTGACTGTCTGCTTGTTGATGGTGACGGCGACTTCGCCGCCGCCCATATTGCCGAACATCAGCTTGGCCAGACCGGGCTTCGGCATGACGTCGGCCTTCGCCGCCGCAGCGGGGTTCTTTTGCGAAAGGTTGATCGTCGTCTCGCCGTTCTGGCGGCCGATTCAAACCGGACCTACCCGCATCCCTCAGGCGCGGCGGGCGACCTGGCCCGATTCCACGTCGAAAATCTCGCCGGTTGGGCCGATATCGGTGAACGCTGCAGGGTCGGCGCCGGTCATCCAGACCTGGGCGCCGAGTTTTGCCAGTTCCTCGAACAGCGCCCTGCGTCGGTTGGGATCGAGATGCGCCACCACCTCGTCGAGCAACAACAGCGGCACGATGCCGGTCATCTCGGCGACCAGCGTGGCATGCGCCAGCACCAGCCCGATCAGCAGCGCCTTTTGTTCACCGGTGGAGGCGTCGCGGGCCGGCATGCTCTTTGGTGCATACATCACCTGAAGGTCAGTGAGGTGCGGGCCGTCCAGCGTGCGTCCCGCTGCCGCGTCGCGCGCGCGGCTGCCGCGCAGGATCTCGCGGTAGCGATCCTCCACCGCGGTCGCGGGTTCGCTGACCAGGGCATTCTCCATCCAGCCGTCGAGCATGATCTGCGCCGAGGGAAACGCCGACGCCTCGCCGTGCTCGCGCAGCATGGCCGCGAGTTTGGTGACGGTCTGGCCGCGGGTGGCCGCGACCGCGACCGCCAGTTCGGCGGTCTCGCGCTCGATCGCGTCACACCAATGGTCGTCGTAATTGCGCACCTCGAGCAGCCGGTTGCGCGAGCGCAACGAGCGCTCCAGCGCCGAAACGCGGCTGGAATGTTCGCTGTCGATCGCCAGCACCAGCCGGTCGAAGAACCGCCGGCGCTCGGACGCGGCGCCTAGGAACAACCCGTCCATCGCGGGCGTCAGCCAGACCATGCGCAAATGATCGCCGAAGGCGGTTGCCGAGCTCACCGGCTCGCGGTCGATGCGGCAGCGCCGGCTGGTCGAGGCCGCCTCGCTGCCGGGCGCATCGAGGCCGGTACCGAGCGTGGCCAGACCCAGCGCGCCCTCGACCTCGGCGGAGACCGCCCAGGAGCCGTCGCCCTGATTGTCGGCGACGTCTTCCAGCGTCGCGCGCCGCAGGCCGCGTCCCGGCGACAGGAACGAGATCGCCTCGAGGCAATTGGTCTTGCCGGCGCCGTTCGGTCCGACCAGCACCACGACATCGCCGCGTACCTGCAAACTCGCCGCGCGATAATTGCGGAAGTGCGTCAGCGACAGCCGGTGGATGCGGGAGGGGGTCATGTGAGGTCGCGGTGCGATCTTTCCTCCCTCTCCCCTTGTGGGAGAGGGTGGCGCCTCACGAAGTGAGGCGACGGGTGAGGGGTTCTTACGGCTTGGTGAGCTTTGCGAGAATGTCCTCCAGGACAGCAGAGGGTTGCTGCAACACGTCATTGTTCCAGTAACGCGCGATTCGAAATCCTTCGGCCATCAAGATAGTCTCTCGGGCGAGATCGCGCACCGACGCGGCGTGCTGACTACCATCGATTTCGATGATGAGATGCTTTTCGAAGCAAACGAAATCGAGGATAAAGTCCTGAAAGGGAACCTGCCGGCGAAATTTGAAAAGCGAGAGCCTCCGGTCGCGGAGCAACCGCCACATCGCTGCTTCAGCGTCAGTGGGCTCGCGGCGCATCCTTTTTGCGAAGTTACGGATACGCTTGGCGGTTGGCCGATGGCGTGGCGTCTGCGGCGCGAACCCCTCACCCGTCGCCTCACTTCGTGAGGCTCCACCCTCTCCCACAAGGGGAGAGGGGAAGTCCGGGCGGTGTTTGTCGTTCGTCACACCCGCATCGGCATCAGCACGTAGAGTGCGCCCTTGTTGTCCTTGTCCTGCACCAGCGTCGGCGAACCCGGATCGGCCAGTCTCAAGATCGCGACCTCGCCTTCGATCTGAGCGGCGATGTCGAGCAAATAGCGCGAATTGAAGCCGATATCGAGTGCGTCGGAGGCGTATTCGACTTCGAGTTCTTCGGTGGCGCTGCCGGAATCCGGATTGGTGACGGACAGCACCAGCTTGCCGGGGGACAGCGCGAGTTTCACCGCGCGGCCGCGCTCGCTCGAAATGGTCGAGACGCGGTCGACCGCGGCCTCGAAATCCTTCTTGTCGACGATCAGTTCCTTGTCGTTGTTCTGCGGAATGACGCGGCCGTAATCCGGAAACGTGCCGTCGATCAGTTTCGAGGTCAGCACCACATTGCCGATGGTGAAGCGGATCTTGCCCTGGGACAGTTCGATCGTGACTTCGGCCTCATTGTCCTCGATCAGCCGCTGCACTTCGCCGACGGTCTTGCGCGGCACGATCACGCCGGGCATGCCGGCAGCGCCGTTGGGCAGGGCCAGATCGATTTGCGCGAGACGATGTCCGTCGGTGGCAACCGCGCGGAGTGTCGCCGCCTTGGCGGTGCCGGCGGCGTGCAGATAGATGCCGTTGAGATAATAGCGGGTCTCTTCGGTGGAGATCGCAAACTGCGTGCGATCGATCAGGCGCTTGACGTCGGCGGCAGCCAGCGTGAACGAATGCGTCATGTCGCCGGCGGCGAGATCGGGAAAATCGCTCTCCGGCAAGGTCTGCAGCGTGAAGCGCGAACGGCCGGCGCGGATCGCCAGCACCGAACGGTCGCCGTCGCCCTCCAGCACGATCTGCGCGCCGTCGGGCAATTTGCGGACGATGTCGTAGAACATGTGCGCGGGCACGGTGGTCGAGCCGCCGGTTCCGGCTTCCGCCGCCAGCGTTTCGGTCACTTCCAGATCGAGGTCGGTCGCCTTCAGCGACAGTTTGGCGTTTTCGGCGCGGATCAGCACATTGCCCAGGATCGGGATGGTGTTGCGGCGCTCGACCACGCGGTGGACGTGGCCCAGCGATTTCAGGAGTTGCGCGCGCTCGACGGTGACCTTCATTGCAATACCCGCCTGATCCCTAAGATGGAAAAGCCGGGCGGCCCTGAAGGCGCGCCGCGGCAATTGAAACCCGAAAAGCCGGATCAAAGCTGGATTTGATCAAATTCCCCGGGGGGACCGCAAGGTGGCGCGGATGGGCCCCAAGCGCAAGGGATTGCGACGCCGTTCCCCACGTTTTGCGAGGAAATCCGCGGTCGTCCCGGCCCCCGTGCGCAATTGCGCACCAGACCGGGACGACGAAGAATTCATTCCTGCAGCTGGCGCTTCAGCGATTCGACCTCTTCGGACAGTGCCGTATCCCTGGTGACCAGTGCCTCGATCTTGCGCACGGCATGCAGCACCGTGGTGTGATCGCGCCCGCCGAACCGGCGGCCGATCTCGGGCAGCGAGCGCAGCGTCAGCGTCTTAGCCAGATACATCGCGACCTGACGGGGCCGGACCACATTCGCGGTACGGCGGGAGGACAGCAGGTCCGAGCGGCTCACATTATATTGCCGGGCGACCACCCGTTGAATGTCCTCGATCTTGATCCGCTTCGGCTCCTGCGGACGGATCAGGTCGCGGACTTCGCGCTCGGCCATTTCCAGCGTCACCGGCTGGGCATTGAGCTTGGAGTGCGCCAAGAGGCGGTTGATCGCGCCTTCGAGGTCACGGCCGTTATGGGTGATGGTCCGCGCCAGATAATCCAGCACCGGTTCCGGCACGTCGAAGCTCGCATGATGGGCGCGGGCCGCGGCGACGCGCGATTTCAGGATTCCGAGCCGCAACTCTTCGCCGAGCGAACCCATCTCCACGACGAGGCCGCCGGCCAGCCGCGAGCGGACCCGGTCGTCGAGGCTTTCGAGATCGGACGGCGGGCGGTCGGCGGCGATCACCACCTGGCGGCCGGCGTCGATCAGCGCATTCAGCGTGTGGCAGAACTCGGCCTGGGTCGATTTGCCCTGCAGGAACTGCAGGTCGTCGATCACGAGCACGTCGATGCCGCGCAGTGCCTCCTTGAACGCCAGCGCTGTCTGCGTTTTGAGCGCGGCGACGAAGCCGTACATGAACTTCTCGGCGGTGAGATAAAGCACCTTGCGCTCGGCGCCCGAGTTGCCGGCCCATGTCACCGCCTGCAACAGATGGGTTTTGCCGAGGCCGACGCCGGCGTGGATGTAGAGCGGATTGAACATCACGGCATCGCCGCGCCGGCCTTCGGCGACCTGACGCGCGGCGGCGTGCGCCAGCGTGTTGGAGCGGCCGATCACGAAACTTGCGAATGTCAGGCGCGGATCGAGCGGCGAGCCGCCCAGCGCATCATGGCTGGCGGACACCGGCGCGGTCGCGGTGGCGCGCAATTCGGGCGCGGGACGGCCATCGGCGCGCTCGGGACGGCGCTGATCGGCCGGCGCAGGGGCCTCCTTGACCGGGGCCGCGCAGCGCATCGCCGTGCGCACGGTAAGATCGACCCGATGCACTTCCGGCATTTCGGCCTGCCAGCAGGTCAGAACGCGATCGGCGTAATGCGCCTGGATCCAGCTCTTGAGGAACCGGGTCGGAACCGACAGATGGACGCTTTCGTCCTGCACGCTCTCCAGGTCCATGCGCGCAAACCAGCTTGTATAGACGTCTTCGCCGACGCTCGAGCGCAACCGGCCTTTTACCCGCGACCAGCGATCCTGTTCGATATTTGTCATTGCCTGAGAACTTTTCTGAAAGAGTAGTGGTGTTGTGAAATCGCCGTGCAGGTTTCCTGGCACGGCGCGACCTCAAGCGAAGCTTCCTGCTCCGGACATAGATCAACCGTTCGGCGAAGATGCCGTCGGGCAAATCATGGGCTGGAGAAGAAGCGCCCGCGAGGTCAGCGCGTACTCGACGGTCTTTCCGGAGTTCGCGCAAAGGGCTGGGTAGAGCTGCAATCCAAGGTGTCGGAAACGGTTCCGTTTGAAATCGGCATGTCGAATGCCGCGATGATTCCGTAAAGCATACTACCTCCCCCTCCCACCGCGATTACGCGCGGCGAGTTGTCAACTCGAAAGTGTTTTTCGAAGCCAGTCTACCGCTACCGAACATCACAATGCCCAGCGCTGCGCCGCCGCGTACCTCAGTCTGTCGTCTTCAACACGTTCGCGGGCTCCGCATTCCCATGCAATCGTTGTCGGCTGGCGCCGTATCTCCCTTGTCCGTAGCGCACGAAAGCCACGCCGAGAAATTTAGACACAGAACAGCCGTCCTCATATTGCTATGAGTTATCAACTTAGCATCGCTTGGAAAGCGTCGCTAACGCGCACACCGCCGCCGATTTGCACGTCCGCCCTTGGTTCTCAAACCGCGCTGATCTGGAGAGCCGTAGGCGTCGCGAACGATCTAAGAAATACACTATGCGCGAGTTCTGACAATCCGTTGAATCGACGAAGATGAACGAGTCTTCGCCGGTGTTGCCGCGCTGCAATTGCGAAATCGGAAAGCAAGTTTTTGAATCCGCGCACAGAATCGCGCGCGCCGGTCGCCGTCACAAATCTCGCGGCGCCCGCAAAAAATATTCATAAAAAATTTACGTTCGATCTCGCGCGAGCCAATTTTCAAACCGCTTGGACTTGCTATGGGGATAAGTGATTAGCGAAGCGAAGTTTTTCGCGGTTGTTTTTTCGGGTAACTCCCGCCCGGCTTTCGCGGATCGGAAACCAGGCGCTATGTCATGTTCCCGGCATAACGAGCCGGCTTCTCGCATTCGAGCGCATAGCACTGTCGGTGCAACAACCAGCACCTCGTAAAAATACGGGTGTGAAGAAGCATGACACGCACTCAGCTGTGCCGCAATCGAACAATCGAATATCAAAAAAGAAAAGCCCGGCTGAGCCGGGCTTTTTTGACGAATATCTTTTTCAGTCAGTTCATTTCGCAAGCTTGGCGATCTGGTGCGTGAGGCGCGACACCTTCCGGCTCGCGTTGTTCTTGTGAATTATGTTGCGCTGCGCTGCCTGCATCAGTTCTGGTTCCGCTTGCGCCATCGCCTTCAATGCCGCATCGCGATCGCCGCTCTTGATCGCTTCCTCGACGGTGCGAACCGCACCGCGCATCTGGGTGCGGCGCGACTTGTTGATGATGGTGCGGCGGGCAATCTTGCGGGTCGCCTTTTTGGCGGAAGTGGTATTGGCCATGTTCTCAACTATCCTTCGGCGCTGGTCGCTCAGTGGTCGGGCTTGAGCGCGCCGGCCGTTCAAATCGTGTGATCGACGCTGGTGTGTCTTACAAGGGTGTTCATCAAGGGCGTTCTTGAGGATGCCATGCTCCGGAGCGAAAAGGCTCACACAGCAGCAATGCTCAAAGAACAGCGGCGGCGGGATTGCGCCCGCCGCCATTGGGGGTCTTATAGAGGGCGCGCCCCGCACCGTCAACGCTTTCCGGGCTCCCCGAAGTTGCGGGAATCCGGCCGGAAAGGGCGCATAAGTCGCTGATGAGGTTGAATTTCTCCGGGCCGCCCGCTATTGGCTGACGGCCCAGGGCGCCCGACAGATATTAAGGTGACGCATGATCCGCGGTTTCTTCCGACTTATCGGCCTGCTGCTGCTGGCCGGCGGATTTATCTTCATGGTCTATGACGGCGCCCGCTTCGTGGCCGACCAGACCCTGCGTTTCACCCGGTTCGGGCAGTTCTGGAACGATATTCACCAATCCAGCCAGTTGGCGTTCCGGACCTGGCTGGAGGGCAAAGCACCCTGGCTGTGGAACAGCGTCATCAAGATCATCCTGGACCAGCCGGTGTTTGCCGTGCTGGGCGTGGCCGGCATTTTGCTCATGATCTTGTTCCGGCCGCGCAAGCCGTTGATCGGCTATTCGCGCGATTGACCCCGGAGGTCGGCTGCACCGCAGCACCAGCCGACCAGGACGGCCGCTCTAACAGGGCTGCTGACCTAACAAGGCGCGCGCAACAGGGCTGCGGCGATCGGCGTAAAGATATATAGAAGTCAACCGGCCGACGCCTCTCCACCTCGGCCGATGCTCCGTCTGGAGGTCATCCATGTTGTTCATGCGCAAGACCACCGCGTTGCCGAGTGCCGCTGAAGCGCTGCCGGGCCGCGCCACGCCAATACCGACCGCCGCTACCCACTTCGTCAATGGCCGCAAGCTGCAGCCGCCTTATCCCGCAGGTCTCGAGCAAGCGGTGTTCGGGCTCGGCTGTTTCTGGGGCGCGGAGCGCAAGTTCTGGCAACTCGGCGAGGGCATCTACGCGACAGCGGTCGGCTATGCCGGCGGCCACACCGCGAATCCGACCTATGAAGAGGTGTGCTCGGGCCGCACCGGCCACACCGAGGTGGTGCTGGTGGTGTTCGATCCGAAGATCATCGCTTACGAAAAACTCCTGAAGACGTTCTGGGAAAATCACAACCCGACGCAGGGTATGCGCCAGGGCAACGACGTCGGCACCCAATATCGTTCCGCGATCTACACGTTCGGCGACGCCCAGCGTAATGCCGCCGACGCATCGAGGTCGATGTATCAGAAGGCGCTGACGGCAAAGGGTCTTCGCGCCATCACCACCGAGATCGCGCCGTCAGGCGAATTCTATTTCGCCGAGGACTATCATCAGCAATATCTCGCCAAGAATCCGGCCGGATATTGCGGGTTGGGCGGCACCGGCGTGTCGTGCCCGATCGGAACTGATGTCGCGGCCTGACCTCTTCCCTCTTCACCTTGCGCGCCAGCGGGGGTGAGGCCGAAAAAACGATTTGTTAACCATAACCGGTGCAAGACTGGAGCTGTCTCGCTTTGAGGGATGGCTCCGGTGCGGGTTGCGCGCGCGTTTCGATTACCGATCACTGCGATCATGACTGCGCTCGCCCTGTCGGGCTGCATGCGCACGACCGGTCCCGTCGCGGTCCCGCAGCCGCAGAGCGATCTCGATTCCATGGCTTACGGCCAGACCTACGCGCCGGCTCCGGAAGCGGTCGCCTATTCCGGCGGCGGCGCCGTCAGCGCGCTTCGCTCGGCCTTTGCCGCGGCCCCTCGCGGCTATTCCGCGCCGGCGCCAGCCCAGGCGGTCTATGCAGCGCCGGTCGAACCGGTGCGATACGACGCGGCCTATCATCTCGATGCCGGCGACAAGCTGCGCGTCGTGGTCTATGGCCAGGAAGGCCTCACCAATACCTACGCCATCGACGCCGGTGGTTCGATCACCATGCCGCTGATCGGTCCGGTGCCCGCGCGCGGCCGCACGCCGGCGGGACTGGCGGCGGGGATATCGGCCAAGCTGCGCGGCGGCTTTATCCGCGACCCCTCGGTCGCGGTGGAAATCGAAGCCTACCGCCCGTTCTTCATCCTCGGCGAAGTCGCCGCTCCCGGCCAATATCCTTACGTCCCCAACATGACGGTCGAGAGCGCGGTGGCGATTGCCGGCGGCTTCTCGCCACGGGCGCGGCGCGACAGCGTCACGCTGACGCATACCGACGAGTCCGGAACGGGGCGCTTCGTGGTTCCGCTCGGCACGCCCCTCAGCCCGGGCGATACGGTGCTGATCGGCGAGCGCTGGTTCTAGGCTAGTTCTCAGTCATTCCGGGGCGTCGCGAAGCGACGAACCCGGAATCTCGAGATTCCGGGTCCACGCGAAGACGCGTGTCCCGGAATGACGACTACGTCGTCATTTCCTCAGATGCTTCGCAAAGAACTCCAGGCTGCGCGGCCAGGCGATGTCGGCGCTGGTCTTGTCGTAGCTTGCGCGTTCGTCGCAGTGAAAGCCGTGCTGCGCCCCCGGATAGACGTGGATCTCGACCTCGGGCCGCTTGGCCTTGATGGTGTCGACATCGGTCAGCGGGATGCCCGCATCCTTTTCGCCGAAATGCAGTTGCGTCGGTACCTTCGGCTTGTCGTCGGCAAAGCGGACGATGGCGCCGCCGTAATAGCCGACCGCAGCCGACAGGCCTGACAATTTGGTCGCCGCCGCATAGGCGACGCTGCCGCCGAGGCAGAAACCGACGATGCCGACTGGCCCGACATTTTTGACCGCGTCGATCGCGGCCTGGGTGTCGAGCAGCATCGCGGCCCAGTCGGGATTGGCGACGAACTTGCGCGCATTGGCAATCTCATCGGGCGAATAGCCGCACTGGAAGTCCGGCTCGATGCGGTCGAAGATCGACGGCGCAATTGCGATATATCCGGCGCCGGCCAGGCGATCGCTGACCGCGCGAATGTGGTGATTGACGCCAAAAATCTCTTGGATCACGACGATCGCCGCTTTCGGCGCGCCAGCGGGGTCGGCGCGATAGCCGCCCAGTTTGAAGCCGTCCGAAGCCGTCAGTTTGATATCTTGTCCCACGGGTCATCCATTTGCGTTGAGGGTTGCACGAAGATTTTTTGAGATGATCAAAGCGGCCGGCTACTGCCACATCCAGTTGTGGCCCCAGTCGCCCTTCCAGCCGGCCAGCCTGCCTTTGCGGAACTGCAGGTAGAGCCGGTCCTTGATGAAGAACAATCCGCTGCCGCCGACATTCCGGAACGTGAGGTAGATTTCATTGCCGGGGCGGCCGCTGACATAGTTCAGCGGTGTGCCCAGCGCGCGCGACGCCTGTTCCGCGTCCATGCCGAAGGCCAGCGGCGTATTGTTCGACAAGGTCGCGGTGAAGGATGGCGGGTAGGGGCCGCCGGTCGGCGGCAGGTGTTGCGCCCAGGCCGGCACCGAAGCGCCGGCGATCATAAGCGATACGGATAACGCAAGCGTTTTCATGACGCGGCCCGCTGCGGTGCGCTGGCGTCGAGGCCGTCAAGGAACGGCAGCACCGCGTCGATAAAGGCCTGCGGCTGGTCGATGTTGACGGCATGTCCCGCGGCCGGGATCACCACTTTCCGGGCGCCGGGAATCTTCGCCGCCATATAGTCGGAGGCGGCCAGGAACGGCGTGTCGTCGGCGCCGACCACGACCAGCGACGGCACTTTGATATCGGGCAGCGATTCGATCACGCGGGCATCGCGCTGGGTCAGCATGCCGCGCGCGGCGCGGGCCAGACCCGAGGCATCGCGGTGCGTCACGCTTGAGCGTTCGCGGCTGCCGGACTTCAAAACCTCGAGACCCTCGCGCTCAAAACGATCACCGGTGTCATGTGCACGCTTGTTCCAGATTTCGCGGGCGTCGTCCTTCTTGAAGCCGGGTCCGGTGTCGATGATCAGCAGCGCCCGCACGCGCTCCGGATGGGTGCGATAAAACGCCAGCGACATGTAGCCGCCGAGCGACAGCCCGCCGACGATCGCCTTGGCGGCGCCGACTTCGTCAAGCAGCGCGGCCATATCGGCGACCGTCAACGCTTCGCTGTAGGCCGCGGGATCGCTGGGGTAGTCGGACTGGCCGTGGCCACGCATGTCCCACAGCACAAGTTTGTGATGTCTCGAAAGCGCCTCGATCTGGCCCTGCCACATGCCAGAGGTCGATGAATAGCCGTGGGTCAGCAACAGCGGCGGGCCGTTGCCATGAACCTCGTAATAGATATTGACCCCGTCACGACTGAGCTTTGGCATTGCAGCTTCCCAAAGTGATGATGAGCCTTCCGGCCCGGAAGCATCCTAGCGCGATCCATTCGCCGTTGGGAAATGCAGAAACGGCAGGCGATGTCTGCGGCGGCGACCCCCATTGACAATACGATGACAAAATCTTGGACAAAATCTTGCCGCGGCGCACAACGTTAGATTTCAAGATGACGTTTTCTTCGCGCTATTCCAAATTGCATTGCCTCTGGACAGGAAGCGCCAATAGCGAGAAGGCCACCGGTGTAGGCTCGTTCCGATCTCGGCGGAAGCGGTAAAGGCGAACATGAAGGCGTAACGATGCTTACCTCGCGACAACAACGATCCGCTGGAGGTTCCTTCGGCGGACTTTTTTATGGGGCGTTCGTGGGGGAGTATTGCGTCGCCAGCAGCCGTCATTGCGAGGAGCGTGAGCGACGAAGCAATCCAGCTTGTTGCGCATGGATTGCTTCCGGCCTTCGCTCGTTGAGCTACGGCGGACAGGTCGCTGGCGCTCGCAATGACGGCGGTGATGGGTTCGAGGATCATTAAAATTGTAACATCATCACTAGGTTGACTTTCACGATACGTCTTAAGCCGCAAGGAACGCCTTCTCCGGTAGTCTTTGTTGTCGGTCACTACCGCAAGGCTCTGGGGTCCCATGACAGCTTTAACCAACAAGACTGCGTCCAAACGCCGGCTGCTGCTGGCGTCGGATCGAAGCGATCAAAGCAGTGAATTGGCCAGCATTCTGCAGTCGGTCGGCCAGGTCGACACCATCACGACATCGCAAATTCCCGACGCGCCGGCGCGCGATCTCTCGGGGATCGTGGTCGATATCAATTTGCGCTCCGCCGAGAGCGTGCAACTCGTGCGCAACAAGCTGCGGGCCGAAGCGTACCGCGAGATGCCGCGGCTGTTCGTGCTTGCCGATGCGCTTCATCATGGATCGATGCAGGCCTGGGCGCTGGGCGCGACCGACACGATTTCGCGCCCGTTCGACGCGCAGGGCATCTTGCAACGCATCCGCGCCGCGTTTCCGGACAGCGATGGATATGACGAGACCGAGCGCGGCAAGGCCCTGAACCGGGGCGTTGCGGCGGCGCACGCCGTGATGGTCAAGATCTTCGAGAAGCTTCCGGCCGGCATTCCGCTGAAATTCAGCGACGTCGTGGAAGCCGAAAGCAAGATTCTGAAGGCCATCAAGCACTCCTCGCTGCGCGAATGGCTGACGACGGTCGGCTGTCACCACACCGATACCTATCGCCATTGCCTGTTTGTCACCGGCTTTGCCGTCGCCTTCGCCCAGCATCTCGGCATGCGCGAGGACGACCAGCGGCGTCTCGCCCGCGCCGCCCTGCTGCATGACGTCGGCAAGGCGTTCATTCCGGTTAGCCTGCTGGACAAGCCGGGTCCGCTCACCGAGGCGGAAATGGAGCTAATGCGCGAGCATCCGCGCCGCGGCTATGACGCCCTGTCGGCCCAGGGCGGCTTTCCGCCGGAGATGCTGGACGTGGTGCTGCACCATCACGAATTCCTCGATGGCACCGGGTATCCCAACGGGCTGAGCGGCAATCAAATCAGCGACATCGTCCGCCTGACCACGATCGTGGACATCTATGCGGCGCTGGTGGAGAAGCGGGCCTACCGGCTGCAGTTCACCCACGCCAATGCGTTTTCCATGATGGAAGAGATGGGCGGCCAGCTCGACCAGCAATTGCTGCAGGCGTTCCGCCCGGTGGCGTTCGGGTATTATTGAGCACTCACGTCAATCCGGCGCCAACGCTCGCGTCCCCGGGATGATGCCCGCCTGCCGCCAGCCGCTCAGCGCAAGTATTCGGGCTTCTCAGCCGGCTAGCTATCGGTGATCATCGCACGCGCGTTGCGAATTCATGAACGATGGCGGCAGGAAACCCATGGCCAGCAGGTTAGCCTCAGACGATGTCGATATCCCAGCCGACATTGCCGCCACCCTCGTCAACCCGGCCGCCTACGCCGACCACCGCATCCACGACAGCTATCGCTGGCTCCGCGCCAACAATCCGCTGGGAACTGCACGGACCGAGAAGTTCGATCCGTTCTGGGTCGTCACCAAGCACGCGCATATCCAGGCCATCAGTCGCCAGAACGAACTTTTTCACAATGCGGACCTTTCGACGATCCTGACGGCACGAGCGGGCATCGAGCGCATCCGCGAGATCACCGGCGGACCGAACCTGGTGCGCTCGCTGGTGCAGATGGACGCCCCCGACCATCCGAAATATCGGGCGCTGACGCAGGGCTGGTTCATGCCGGCCAATCTCGGGAAATTCGAGGCGCGGGTGCGCGACATTGCACGGCATACCGTGGCGCGCATGATCGAAAAGGGCGGGCAGTGCGATTTCGTCGCCGACGTGGCGCTCGGCTATCCCCTGCACGTCATCATGGAGATTCTCGGCGTGCCGGAACAGGACGAGCCGAGAATGCTCAAGCTGACCCAGGAACTGTTCGGCGCGCAGGATCCCGATACGGCGCGGATCAGGGAGGCACTCTCGCCCGAACAGTTTTCCGTCATGATGCAGGCGGTCGTGAACGATTTCGGCGCCTATTTCAGGGCAATCACCGAGGACCGGCGCCGCAGCCCGCGCGACGATCTGGCCACCGTGATCGCCAATGCCAGGATCGGCGGCGAATACATGCCCGACCATGATGCCACCAGCTATTACATGATCGTTGCGACTGCAGGCCACGACACGACGTCATCCTCGACCGCGGGCGCGATCTGGGCGCTTGCCGAAGATCCCGAACAATTCGCGCGCGTCAGGGCCGATCCGGAACTGATCCCGGGCCTCGTCGACGAGGCGATCCGCTGGATGACGCCGGTCAAGCATTTTATGCGATCGGCCACCGCCGACACCGAATTGGGCGGGCGCAAGATCGCCAAGGGCGACTGGCTGATGCTGTGCTACGCGTCCGGCAATCGCGACGAGGACGTGTTCGAGGAACCATTCAAATTCCGCTGCGACCGCAAGCCGAACCGGCACATCGCCTTCGGCTATGGTGCGCATTTGTGCCTCGGCCAATATCTCGCCAAGCTGGAAATGCGGATCCTGTTCGAGGAACTGCTGCCGCGACTGAAATCGATCGCGCTCGACGGCGAGGTGAAGATGACGCAGGCCACCTTCGTCAACGGACCGAAGAAATTGCCGATCCGTTTTGAGCTGAACTGAGCGGTCGTAACCGTCGTCCCGGTTGGTGGCGTTTGGACGTTGATCGCTCGTCCTGGCAGAGAGTACCATGCGCGGATGACGGCGGACACGGATAAGCAATGGCGTATCGATAACGCCAAACACCTCAAGGGGCAGCGCTTGCAGTTCCGCAGGTACTCTCGTTGGAGCGAAAGCTGGGACCACGATCACTGCGCCGGCTGTTGGACGAAATTCGCAGAACTTGATGGTCCTGGCATCCAGTGTGAAGGTTTTGCCACAAGCGACGATTACCCGCGAGGCGCTTGCTACGAATGGGTTTGCCAGAATTGTTTCGATGATTTGAAAGAGACAATGGAATGGACGACCACCAATCGGTGATCGCCAGCCAAGCTTCGTCGACACTTCAGATCGCACGGCAGAAGTTAGCGGTGCGCGCCGGACGCCAAATTTCGGCCCGGCGTACACGACTTCGCCGCCCACCATCGTCAGTACCGACCTGATCTTGCCGATCTCCTTCACCGGCGCCGTCAGATAGTCGGCCGACAGCACGGCCAGACCGGTGAACAAGGCTGCATATGGTGCGCGATGCGTAGCGGGCGGGCGAGCACTGTTTCCTTATCTTGCTTATCCCACAGTCGTCTGTCCACGGCCGTCATTGCGAGGAGCGATAGCGACGAAGCAATCCATACTTTCTTTGCCGCTCTATGGATTGCTTCGCTTGCGCTCGCAATGACGCGGAAAGATTCCGATTGCCCGTAGTCTTGTCGTCCAACCACTATCCCAGCATCTTTCTCAGTTCCGCCTTCGCCACCTTCTCCAGCGTCGAACGCGGCATCTCGTCGACGAAGCGAATCTCGCGCGGCACCTTGAAATCCGCCAGCGACTTGCGGCAGGCGGCCATCACGGTGTCGTGCAGATCCTTCGGCGCGCCTTCGATGCCGGCCTGCGGAATGATGAAGACAACCGGCACTTCATCGAGCATCGGATGCTTCTTGGCGACAACCGCGGCCTCGCGCACGCCGGGCACCAGCGCGATCACCTGTTCGATCTCGGAAGCCGCGACGTTTTCGCCGCCGACCTTCAGCATGTCCTTGGCGCGGTCGCCGAACTTGAGGAAGCCGTTGTCCAGCAGCGTGATGCGATCGCCGGTGATGAAAAAACCATGCTCGTCAAAACTTTCACGGGTGGCTTTTTCGTTGTGCAGATATTCCGAAAACAGCGACAGGCCGGGAATGCCCTTGATTAGGAGATTGCCGGTGTCGCCGACTTCGGTAGGCCGGCCGACATCGTCGGTGATGCGGATGGAATATTCCGCCGCCGCCCGGCCGATCGACATCGGCGTGTTGGGTTGGTCGACCTCGCCGATGATGCCGTGGGTGATGGTCTCGGTCATGCCCCACCAGCCGATGATCTTGATGCCGAACACCGCGAATGCCGGCGGGTCATTCACGGCGGTGCCCCAGAGCCGGAATTTGTGGTGTTTGGGGATCTCGTGCTCCAGCAGCGCCTTCATGCAGAACGGGATGGTCGAGGTCCAGGTGCAGTTGTGCTCCAGCGCGACCGGCCAGAAGCGGCTGGCGGAAAACCGCGGCTGGATCACGCAGGACGCGCCGACCCACAGCGCCGCCAGCATCGAATAGGCCAGCGCATTGGTGTGGAACAGCGGCAGATAGGTCTGATGCACGTCGCCTTCATGCAGGTCCTGATGCGCGGCATTGATCTTGGCGCCCCACAGCGCGTTGGCATGGGTCCAGAGCACCGCCTTCGGGCGCGACGTGGTGCCGGAGGTATATTGCACGCTGCAGGGTGCAAGCGGATCTGTGGCGCGGCGCGGCCGGTCGGCGCTGTCGGCGAACAGGGCTTCGAAACGCTCGCCGCGCGGTGCGACGTTCGCGGGCGCTGCTCCGGCATCGTGCGAAATCACGGCGAGCCAGTGCAAGCCGCGGCAATGCGCCGAGATCATCTCGGCATAGGCGGGCTGGGTGATCGCGGCCACCGCGCCGCAATGACTGGCGAAATATTCCATCTCTGCCGGCGCGGAGCGGGTGTTGGTGGTGACCGCGATGGCGCCGAGCTCGACGCAGGCGAACCAGGCCAGCATCGCCTCGACACAGTTATCGAGATGGATCAGGACATATTCGCCCGGCGCCACGCCGCGTTTGACCAGGCCCGCGGCCAGCGCGCCGACGCGGTCGTGGAATTCGCCGTAGGACCAGCGCCGCGCCGGCGCTTCGAACGGCGCCCAGATCAGGAACGGATGGTCGCGGCGGGTCTCGGCGCGCATCCGTAAGAGCCACGGCACGTCCATCCCTGCAAACGGTCCGACGATTCCCGGCGCTGGCTGTGAAGCGGTCATTGATCCTCCCGTGCAGCCTTATGGCCGCCTTGGTTTTGCTTGGGAGTAGTTCTGCCATTGGATGGGGCAGGGATCAAATCTGCAATTACAAAGCCGTCATTCCGGAGCGATGCGTAGCATCGAACCCGAAATCTCGAGATTCCGGGTCTGGTGCTAACGCACCATCCCGGAACGACAAAGAGTGGATTGCTTCGTCCGCTTCGCTCCTCGCAATGACGGGTTGGGGCTAACCCGAACCGCCCTCATACGACGAAATCTCGATCAAACTGCCGTCCGGATCCCGGCAATAGACCGAGCGCAGCGTGCCGCGGGCGCCTTGCTTGGCGACCGGGCCTTCCTCGATCGCGACGCCGTGCGCCTTGAGATGGGCGACCACCTGGTCCGGCGTGCTCGCGGTGAGGAAGCACAGATCGTCACTGCCCGCGGTTTCGTGATCGGCGGTGAACCATTCGACCTTGTCGGCATCGCGCGGCCGCACATTGATCTTCTGGTTTCCGAACAGCAGCGATGTCCGCGGCGTCTTGCCCGGGCCGGGGTCGAACACTCTGACCTCCATGCCGAGAATCGTGCGGTACCATTCGGCGGAACGCGCGACGTCGGCGACATTGATCACGAGATGATCGAGCGCATTCACCTTGACAGACATGGCTAATCCTTTCGTCGCGGTCTGGCGCGCATGTGTCGCACTGGCCGCTTCACGCTTTGTTTGTTACAACGCGGGCCGTTGTCAGTTCAATAGAAACGGACCGGGGTCTGAACCCAGTCATATCGGGAGAAACTACATGATGATTTCACGCCGCACGACGCTTGGCCTGATCGGGACCGGGGTATCCACGCTTGCGATCGGCCGCGCTTTTGCAGCGGAATATCCGGCCCGGCCGGTGCGCTTCCTGGTCGGCTATCCGCCGGGCGGCGCCACCGATATCATTGCACGCCTGATCGGCCAGCGGCTGTCGGAGAAACTCGGCCAGCAATTCGTGATCGAAAACAAGCCCGGCGCCGGCAACAACATCGGCACCGAGGCTGCGATCAACGCCGAGCCCGACGGCTACACCGTGCTGCTGGTCAACCCGGCCAACTACATCAACACCACGCTCTACGCCAACCTGAAATTCAATTTCGTCCGCGACGTCGCCCCGATCGCATCCTTCAACCGGGTGCCGAATGTGATGACGGTTGCCAAGGACGTGCCGGCCAAAACGGTCGCCGAGTTCATCGAATATGTGAAGGCCAATCCGGGCAAGGTGAACATGGCCTCCTCGGGCAACGGCACCTCGGTGCATCTGTCCGGCGAGATGTTCATGGCGATGACGGGCACCAAGATGCAGCACGTGCCCTACCGCGGCGCCGCGCCCGCGATTACGGACATGCTCGGCGGCCAGGTGCAGGTGATCTTCGACAACATGCCCTCGATCATCCAGCACATCCGCTCCGGCGCCTTGCGCGCGCTGGCGGTGACGACGGCAGAGCCGTCCCCGCAACTGCCCGGCGTGCCGACGGTGGCCGAAACCGTCCCCGGCTATGAGGCGAGCGCACTGTTCGGCATGGGCGCACCGAAGAACATGCCAAAGGAGATCGTCGCCAAGCTCAATACCGAGATCAACGCGATCCTGGCCGAGCCAGACATGAAGAAGCGGCTGGTCGAACTCGGCGGCGAGCCGCTGATCCAGACGCCGGAAGCCTTTGGCGCCAACATCGTCGCCGAAACCGAGAAATGGAAGAAGGTGGTCGAGTTCGCCGGCCTCAAGGTGGAATAAGGCGCCTGCCCGGAACCTCATGACGGGCATCGCCGTTCTGCATTTCGGAGCGGCGCGTCGGCCGCTTCCGGCCCATGCGAAGGAGGCACAATCATGCGCTAGGTGATGCCGGTATTGCTGACTGTGATGGCGGCCGGCGCCGCCACCTTCGCCGGCTCCGCTCCCGCCGCGGCCCGCGATTATCCCTGGTGCGCACAGGGCAGGGGCTTCGGCCTTCCCGGCGACTGTTCCTATCAGACCTACGCCCAGTGCATGGCGAGTGCGTCCGGCCGCGCACTTTATTGCAACATCAACCCGCGCGCCGCGTACGGACAGCAGCCGCGGCGCGGGCGCCACTACCGGAATTATTACAACGACTGATTTTCGATGCGGGCCGGCTTGACTCGCGTTGGTTCGCCATTATACTAAACCAAATGGTTAAGTATCGAGAAGAAGTGCTGGACCGCACCTTTGCCGCGCTCGCGGATCCGACCAGGCGGGCGCTGCTGGCGCGGCTGGGCGGCGAGGAAAGCGTTTCGGTGAGCGAACTGGCGCAGCCCTTTGCGATGTCGCTGCCCGCGATCATGAAGCATCTCGATGTGCTGTCGGATGCCGGACTGATCGCGCGCGAGAAGACCGGCCGCACGGTGGCGTGCCGGTTGACCGCCAAGCCGATGGAGCAGGCGATGGACTGGCTCAACCGCTACCAGCGCTTCTGGTCCGAAAATCTCGATCGCCTTGCCGCTTTTGTGGAGGAAGACTCATGGCCAGCCAATCAAATGTTGCCGGCGCCGCCGATCTCGCGGCGCGACCAAGCCTCACCTTCACGCGCCGGCTCAATGCGAGCCCGGCGAAAGTCTACGCCGCCTGGACCGACCCGCAAAAAATAACTCAATGGTTCGGGCGCGCCGGCGCCAGGCGCGATTCGTTTCAGGCCGATATCGACCCGAAGGTCGGCGGGCGCTTCCGCGTCAGCTTCGCCACCGACCAGGAGTATTACCAGGTCGGCGGCGTCTATCGCGAAGTGGTGCCGAACCGGCTTCTGGTGTTCAGCTGGGCATGGCACTCGACGCCCGAACGTGAATCGCAGGTGACAGTGTCGCTGCAGCCGGACGGCGACGGCACGCTCATGACCGTGCATCACGAGCAGTTGTTCGATACCGCCGCGCGTGACGGCCACGAGCGCGGCTGGATGGCTTCGCTCGACCAACTCGAAAAAAGTCTCGCCTGATACGCAAGAAGCAAGGAGCCTCTCATGCAACCGCACAAAATCGTCTCGCGCGCAGAGTGGATCGAGGCGCGAAAGGCCCATCTGGCGCACGAGAAGGAATTTACCCGCACCCGCGACCGGCTGAGCCAGGAGCGGCGCGCGCTGCCCTGGGTGAAAATTGACAAGGACTATGCGTTCGACGGGCCTGCCGGCAAGGTGACGCTGGCCGATCTGTTCAAGGGCCACAACCAGCTCGTGGTGCAGCATTTCATGTTCGCACCCGACTGGAACGAGGGCTGCAAGAGCTGCTCGTTCTGGGCGGACGGTTTCGAGCGCATGATCCCGCATCTTGCCGCGCGCGACACCGCGCTGGTCGCGATCTCGCGCGCGCCGCTGGAAAAGCTCACCGCGTTCAAGCAGCGAATGGGTTGGACGTTCGACTGGCTGTCATCTGCGAGCAATGATTTCAACTATGACTTCGCGGTTTCGTTCACGCCGGAAGAAATCAAATCGGGCGCTAAGGTCTATAATTTTGGCACCTCCGGCTTTGGCGTCGAGGAGGCACCGGGAATCAGCGTGTTCTATCGCGACGAAGCCGGCAGCATCTTCCACACCTATTCCTGCTTTGCGCGCGGCCTCGACATGATGAACGCCGCCTATCACTATCTCGACCTGACGCCGCTCGGGCGCCACGAGGAGGGCCTGCCCTATCCGATGGACTGGCTGCGGCTCCGCGACCAGTACCAGCCGGCGCCGGTTCAGGCATCTTGCTGTCACAGCTGACATGGCTTGTGAGTCCGGGTTCGCGTCCTTGATGCGCCCCGGAATGACGAAGACTGAATTGCTTCGTGCCGCTGCGCGGAATTCGCAACGCTGCGGATAACTGGCTCCCGCTGCTGGACGGCCGCGCCCACGCCGGGCCACCGCGTGCCGATCTTCGACTTCTGTTGAACCCTAGCCGTCTCTCACGCGACCCATTCCATGGGGCTGACCTTGGAAAGATCGCGAATGACTGCTTTGGTAAAAACGATTGCCCGTGCATTTCCCGCTAATTCTCCTCAAATCAATATTCTTCAGCAATTGTTGTTGTTCGCGCTGGCCGGCTTGTTCGTGTCGGTACTCGTCGCAACCTATGGCGTCGATTTGAGTCCGGGGTTGTTCTGACCGATGCAGGCGGACGATCGCGGCTGCGCGCACGTCGCTGCTCCGATCCGGTCTTGTTGGGTGGCAGGGTCTTGTGGATCTCGCGCTCCGCAATCGCTGCGGCGTCATGGGAGTCCTGCACAAATCGGGGATAGTACGGGGCGGGCCGGCGTGGTTTTCTCTGCCGCGAAAGCCCATGTCGAAGTCCCCACATCTTTCACCCGCCCCCGGACGGCACAATTCCAGTGATCAGGCGCTCGAAAGGGCGGCTTTTGCGTTGCAAATGCAGAGGCCCGGCGAAGCCGAGCGGCTTGCCTCCGGCGTCCTGAGGACGAACAAGAGCAATACGCTCGCAGCGACGCTTCTTGGTCGTGCGCTGCTGATGCAGAACCGCGCCGACGAGGCGGTCGTGCCCCTCGAGAGGGCGGCGCGTCGTGACGGCAGTTCCACAACCGAGACGCTGCTCGCCATCGCGCTTGCCGGTGCCGGGCGCCGCGACGAGGCGCTCGACCAATTGCGCCAAACCATAGCGAGGCGGCCGCCGTTTCCGCCGGCATTCCTCGAATTTGCCAGCCAGCTCGCCAAACACGGCAGAGACGACGAGGCAATCGCAGCCCTCGAGAGCGGCCTTGCGCTGACGCCAAACGTCGTCGAACTGCAGATCCGGCTCGCATCCCTCTGTCTCGGCCGCAACGACCGGCCCAAGGCGCGCGCCGTTCTGGAGCAGGCGCTCGCCGCGGCACCGGGGCGGCACGATGTGCTGGCGGAACTGGCCCGTGTCATGGTGCTGGACGGCGACTATGGCGCCGCTGCCGAGACCTTTCGGCGAGCATTGGCGCTGCGGCCCGACGATGCCCTGACGCGGGCCAATTTCGGCGTATGTCTGCTCGAAATGGGTGAGCGCGACGCAGGAGAGGTGAGCATACGCGCGGCGGCCCGCGGCAGACCGGAGATGATCGGCCGAGCCATCATGTCGCTTGCGACCGCCACGCATGGCCGCTTCTTCATGCGGCCCAGCGCGGTTGCGAAATTCCTGAACGGTTAGCGGATTTCACACCCGGAACTGCCGCCGATAAAGGCCGGGTTCGCGGCCGATGGCGTTTGTAAGTTCGTGCGCGCGCTGGGTGTCCTCCGGGGTGAACGGGGCAGTGCGTCCCACCCAATTTTCTCGTTTGATCGGCAGGCATTGCGCGATCGGTGTGCCCTTCGGCAGCAGGCCGCTGAAATTCACATCATGCCAGCGGGCTGGAAAATGGACCCAGTTGTCGTGGTACCGATCGCAATCGACCACGCCGGTGAGCGTGGTGAAGGGCAGGTCGAAGCGGTTGAACGGATGCGTGAACAGTACTGCGTAGCCGTCAGGCGCTTCGATGGTCCAGAAGTTGTGAAATTTGATCATGAAGCGGTCGGATTCAAACAGCGGCGTGCCGGTTAGCTGGCTCGCGTCATGAAATCCAATCGGGGAGCGTGCAAAGCTCACCGCGCCCCCCGGCGGAAGATCGTTGTCCCAGATGATCTGGCCGTTCTCGAACCTGAGGTCGCAGATCAGGGGAATCAAAAAGCCCGAAGTCATCGCGTCGACGAAAGGCGGGCAACGCTTGACGGTGTTCTCTTCGCGGCCGTGGATGGCGTTGAACGCCTGCGACGGCATCGCCTTGAGCCAGCCGGGAAGACCGAACGAGGCCGGCGCAGGCGCGGGTATCAAACCCTCCAGTTCCGCCGGGCAGCGGAACGTCAGTGTCGCGGGTTCAGAATGATCGGGCACGCTTTTTCTTGTTAGTCTTGTTGGGAGCGCTTCGCTCCGGCTAGTCGTTCGAAGCTATCACGCATCCAGCGTCGGTCTGTAGACGCCAGCGATCAGGGTCTGTTATGCGAAATCTGCGCGCAGCATGAACTGCCGGTAATGTAGGCGCGTGCGACGAGAGATGCTTTTTCGCACGTATAGTGGTCGACGCCCGCCAGCGCCTGGAAACACCGGCGGTCCGATCGCAGGTCGCTACACGCCGCCGGGCTGTACGTAGCAATAGACGTAGCCGCCGCGGCTCAGGAACAGGATCCCGTGCCCGGTCGGATTCGATTTGTCCCATTTGAGCTTGTGGTTCGGAATCTCGATTTCCGTTCCGACGTCGACATGCGGCCGACGGCGCGGCTCGTCCGGCCGATCGTCCGTGATGGTCGCGTAGGTCTTTCCGTCCCTGACGTGAATCTCGTCGGCCCAATAGGCGTCGGCTTCGCCACAGCACGAAACCGAGGGATTATCCGGCTGCATCAGCGCTTGATACCATTCGCGGATCGCCGGATCTCCCGCCTCCCACTGTCCGAGATCGCGGGCATTTGAAACACCAAACATGCAACCGAACGCCAGACCGAGGACAATGCGTTTCATTCCGCACTCCCGAGTTTTCCAGCCGCGATATTCAAAAGCAATGTTTGTGCCGCGAATCAGTTAGTATCCGCATGATACGAGAGAAAATCGCGGCAAGGCGTCCCGCAAGACTACGGACACGGGCGTCGCGTGCTGCCGGTGCAATGCGCCAGGCTGCTGCCCGGCGCGCTCGAGAATCCTATCCCTGATTTGCAGGGAACGCTTCGCGCCGTCAGCTCTTATCCGAACCGGATCGAGAATTTTTCCGCAATCTTCCGCAGCCAAATCCGGGCAATCCGCGCGGTTCGATCGCTGCGCGAAGAGCGATCCGACAAATCCGGGTTGGACGAGCCTGCGCTCCGGTATAACAAGGAAGATCAGCCGGACAGGATCGATCAGGACGCCGGCCGAAACCCTGAGTGTCCGTCCATGACAGCTCGGATCAACCGGCGTGATGCCCTGGTGCAAACGGCAGCGGTCGCAGCCGCGAATGCGATGCCGGGCTTGTGTTTCCCCGGCCTTGCCGCACCGTTCCGCGCGCTGTCTCGCGGCAGTGGAATCGACGCGGTTTTGCAAAAAAGCGTCGCGGCGGCGGCGGTGCCTGGCGTTGTCGCAATGGCCGCAACGGCGCAGTCGGTGATCTACCAGGGCGCGTTCGGCATGCGCGGCATGGGCGCGGCGCCGAAGCTCTCGGTTGATACGGTTTTTCGCATTGCCTCGATGGTCAAGCTGCTGACATCGGTCGCGGCCATGCAGCTTGTCGAAGGCGGCAAGCTTGAACTGGACGCGCCGGCCGAACGGATCGATCCGACGCTGGCATCGCGCTGGGTTCTCGCAGGCTTCAACCAAAAGGGCGCGCCGCAATTGCGTCCGGCGCAAAAGCCCATCACCTTGCGCAACCTGCTGTCGCACACATCCGGATTTAGTTATCAGCTTTGGGACGCCAACCTCGTTCGCTACCTCAAGCTTTCCCGCAAGAACCCCGCGCTGCCCCGAATGCCGCTGACGTTCGATCCCGGCACCAAATGGGCCTATGGCGGCAGCCTCGACCGGGTCGGCCGGCTCGTGGAAATCGTCAGCGGAGAGACGCTGGACCGCTATTTTCACGACCATATTCTTGCGCCGCTCGGCATGAAGGACACCGGTTTCACGGTGACCGAGGAGCAGCGCGCCCGCCAGGCGAGCCTGTATTTGCGCAAAGCGGACGGAGCGCTGGTCCCACAGCCGATCGAGAAGCGAATGATCCCAAAGGTGTTCTCGGGGGGCGGCGGCATCTATTCGACCGCGCCGGACTACCTGACCTTGCTCCAGGCGCTCTTGAGCGGTGGTAGCCTTGCCGGAAAAAGCATCCTGCGGCCGGAGACGGTTGCGCTGATGTCGGCCAACCAGATCGGCAATATCGAAGCCGGCATCATGAAGACGACCAATCCGGCCTTGTCGAACGACGTCGATTTCTTTCCAGGCGTCCGGCTGCGATGGGGTCTCGGACACATGATCAACCTTGATCCGGTGCGGGAGGGCCGCAAGGCCGGCAGCCTGACATGGGCCGGTCTCTACAACACCTATTACTGGATCGATCCCGCGTCCGATATTGCGGGGGTGATCATGATGCAAATTCTGCCCTTCGCCGACGTGCGTGCGCTCAACGTCTATCGTCAGTTCGAGCACGGCATTTACCGCGCGCTCAGGCCGGCTTGAATCCAGGCCCGCGAGCCATTGCTGCGGGCGGCGCCGGCCGCGGACCTTTGCGGGATCGAGGGTTGACACGGGCGGCGCGGCGGCGAGACTTGGGCCATGCGCATCACCCTCGTCCATGCCCTGAAACATTCGATCGTGCCGGTCGAGACCGCGTTCGCAAAACTTTGGCCGGAAGCGCGTCTGATGAATTTGCTCGACGACAGCCTGTCGGCCGATCTGGCGCGCGAGGGCCGGCTCTCCGAGGCGATGACCGAACGCTTTCTGGAATTGGGGCGCTATGCGGCCGGCACCGGCGCCGATGGCATCCTTTTCACCTGCTCGGCGTTCGGCCCCTGCATCGAAGCCGTGGCCCGCGCGCACGCGCCGATGCCGGTGCTCAAGCCCAATGAGGCGATGATCGAACAGGCCGTCGCACGCGGCCGCAGAATCGGCCTGCTGTCGACGTTTCCGCCGACATTGGCGTCGATGCCGCCGGAATTCCCCGCATCCATCGAGATCGTGCCAAAGCTGGCGGAGGGCGCTTTGGCGGCGCTCGACCGTGGCGACCGCGCCGAGCACGATCGCCTGGTGACGGAGGCCTCAAAGGATCTGCGCGATTGCGATCTGATCGCGCTGGCCCAGTACAGCCTGGCGCCGGCGGCGGCCATGGTCGCCGAGGCAACCGGACGGCCGATCCTCACGACACCGGATAGCGCGGTGCTGAAATTGAAAGCGATGCTTTCGGGGGGCTAGTCTAGATGCCGCCGGTGCCGGGTCGCTCCAGTGATGACGGGGGTCGGCGGCGGGGAATACGCGACCGGACGGTCAGGCTTCTTTCTTCTTGACCGCTTTCCTGGCGACTTTCTCGACGACTTTCCTGGCGGGCATTTTTGCGGGCGGTTGTTCCGCCGCGTTCTTGATCGCCCTTGCGTAGCTATCCGCGGTGTTTTCCGCCGAGTTCTGCAGCCGCTTCGCCGCGGCTGCGCCGTGCAGCATGGTGCTTTTGGCCATCAGCCTGAAGCGGTCCCTGGCTTCCTTGTCCTTCGTCTTGGCCGCCCGGGCCGCATATTGGTCGCGCCGCTTCTTCGCGGCGGCCATCAGGCTCTTGTTTTGCTGCTTTGCGAGCTGCCGGATTACGACGTCTAGATCGGCTTCAGCCATTCCGGGTCACTCATCACCACGCTGGCACCCCCTGGGGGTGCGAAATTCCTGGCGCACCCGACACGATTCGAACGTGTGACCTTTGCCTTCGGAGGGCAACGCTCTATCCAGCTGAGCTACGGGTGCGTAGGGGCTCATTTAGCCGATTGGCCGGAGGTGGGCAACGGCCTTGCGGGGGCTGATTGGCAGCAGCAAGGCCCCAAATGGCAACGATCACACGTTCGAATTGTGTAAGGGGCCTGTGCCGAGCGTGCCGGGACTGTGGCGCGAACGATCCTCGGAGGGATGTCGCGGAAGATAGTTCATCGCCTGCCGGGAGTTGCCCGGGAGGGAAAATCAGCCATGCTGTCAGGTAAAACAAACTGTTTGCCCGAAGGAAATACTTTGTAGTGTCTGGCAGAGCCTGATGTTCCCATGGAAGATCGAGCCGTTTCGGAGGAATTTCTTCCATGGACAAGGATATCTTACGCAAACTGGAAGAACGTCTCGGGCCACTCCACGCAAGACAGCGATTGGGGATCGAGGCGGATCACGAAGCACAAGTCTTTGGCCAGGGGCTTACCTTTTTTCATTTAGAGAACCTGTATCTGGCGCCCGCGATAATTCGAAATGCGCTGAAGCTAACGGGCCTCTATTGGCGTGCCCGCCGGAATGCAGAGCGGATCATTGTTCGGCGAAACGACCTGAAGTTTGCGGCGTTACCGGCGCTTTTCGACCGCTACGTCATACTGCATATCAGCGACCTGCATGTGGACATGAATGAGGTTGCCATGCAGAACCTGATCCAACTGGTCGGCAGTCTGAAATACGATCTGTGTGTTCTAACCGGAGATTATCGAGGAAAGACTTTTGGACCGTTCGATGCGGCCATAGAGGGCGTAGCAAAACTGCGAGCTCATCTAAAGCAACCGATCTATGGTGTGCTCGGCAACCACGATACAATTCAAATGGTTCCGGCGATGGAAGCGATGGGAATACGGATGCTGCTCAACGAATGTGAAGTGATCGCGCGCGGTGATCAGCGCATCTTTCTGGCCGGCATCGATGACGCGCACTTCTTTAGGGTCGATAACATCGAAAAAGCGGCGTCGCAGATCCCCGACGGTGAGTTTTCTATATTGTTGTCGCATACACCGGAAGTGTATCGCCAGGCTGCGCATGCTAATTTCAACCTGATGCTGAGCGGACATACCCATGGTGGTCAGATCTGTCTGCCCGGATCTGTTCCGATCAAGCTGGAGGCAATGTTGCCGCGGCGAATGGGGGCGGGAGCCTGGCAGTATCAAAACATGAGCGGCTACACTTCCGTAGGTGCGGGATCGAGCGTCGTTCCTGTGCGCTTGAACTGCCCGCCGGAAATCACCCTGCATTGCCTTCGGCGCGGCTGACCGCGAGCAATTGCAGTATAAGCGAATGTTGCATCGCCGCAGCGCGCAATCCTTCGGGGAGCGCCAACCGAACGAGTCCGTTTAGACCTCGCGGGTGTCAATGCTCGCCACGCGCACCCCTCCTTTGGTGGAAAGAGCATCTGACTTCCGTGACTTCGTCTATTCGGCCAACGTCGCGATGTCGGCCAGCGGCCCCGCGCCGCCGGAGAGTGAGACGCAAATCTAACGCTTGAGCAAACCCGAACCAGAAATGCGAGAGGGGTCGAATCGGAATTGGCCGGAATACTCTATAGTGCCTGTCAGGGCCGGATGCCCCCAAAGGAAGGTTCAGGGAAGGTTCAGGGAAGGTCGAGCCGATTTCGGAGGAAGTTATTCCATGGACGAAGATATCTGGTGTAAACTGGCCGAACGTCTCGGACCGCTCCACGCGAAACAGCGACTGGGCATCGAGGCCGACTCCGAGGCGCAAAATTTCGGCCAAAGCCTCTTCCTCCTTCACATCGGGAATTGGTATCCGGTCCCGTCTGTCATTCGAAATACCCTGAAGCTGACCGGTCTCTACTGGCGCGGACGCCGGAATACGGAAAGCATTCTCATCAAGCGCAACGACGTCATGTTCAAGGACTTGCCGCTGCTATTTGACGGCTTCACTATATTGCACATCAGCGACATGCACGTGGATATGAATGAGGGTGCAATGCGGCGCCTGATCGAACTTATCGGCGGCATGCGTTATGATCTATGTGTTCTAACCGGCGACTATCGAGGGAAATCTTCTGGACCGTTCGCGGCAACCCTGGAGGGCGTCGCACGCGTGCGAGCTCATCTAAAGGAGCCCGTTTATGGGGTGCTTGGCGACCACGATACCATCCAAATGGTTCCGGGGCTGGAAGCGATGGGAATACGGATGCTGCTCAACGAGTGCGCGATGATCGCGCGCGGTGATCAGCAGATCTATCTAGCCGGAATCGATGACGCGCGCCACTATAGGGTCGATAACATCGAAAAAGCTGCGTTGCAGATACCGCATGGCGAGTTCTCCATCCTGTTGTCGCACACACCGGAAATCTATCGCCAGGCGGCTCATGCCGATTTCAATCTGCTGCTGAGCGGACATACGCACGGCGGGCAGATCTGTCTGCCGGGCTCCATTCCGATCATACTTGATGCAGTATTGCCGCGACGAATGGGGGCGGGAGCCTGGCACTATCACGGCATGAGCGGCTACACCTCTGTAGGTGCAGGATCGAGCGTCGTTCCTGTGCGCTTCAACTGTTCACCGGAAATCACCCTGCATTGCCTTCGGCGCGGCTGACTGCAAGCTAATATGGTTCATCGCGCACGTGGACCTTGTATAGAAGGCGGGACAGAATTAACTCGCCGATAAAAAAGATCCCGACGCCAAGCGCTATGTCTGCGATCGTCAAGGAAAGTGGATCGCGGCATGCCAGCATCGGAAACAGGGATTCGGGCACCTGATCGAGGCAGAGCGCCTGGCTGCTCGGCGGAAAGTTCAGGCGGCGCTTCACGAAACTGGAGAACAGGTCCCCCGCCATTGCCGCGCCTGCCACGATAGCGCCGATAGTCAAATCCAGGCCGATAAGCGGGGCGCTTGCCGTCGTGATGAGGATCGAAGCCGTGATGCCGCGAATGGTTTTCGAGGGACCAAACAGCGGCCGCCGATCAAGAAATTTTATTCCGCCATCCAGCGGGCGAGCAAAACGCAGGCCAAATATCTTCTTTGCGACGATGGGCGTGCCGTTGGCCAACGTCAGTAGCGCCAATAACTGCAGTATGAGCAAAAAATGCATCCTCGCAGGCTATCGCAGCCCGCGCCGTTGCGCGACCCCTCATCGCCATCTCGTGATTCGGCGGCCGACGAAGGCGATTGGGATATGGGTCAGTTGCTGGCGGTAGCCGATTGACTGGAGGTGGGCAACGGCCTTGCGGGACGTCAGGGGCGAGGAGAAAGGCCACAAAAGGCAAAGGTCACAGGTTTGAATCGTGTCGGGCGCGCCACTTGCCTTTGAGACTCACTGCAGCGGACGCCTTCGCGGAAGGGAGTTGCATTGAGCGACTTCGCCGTCGCGACCCCGGAAGCGCCATCGTGAGCTTTGGTTGGTCGAAGATCCGGCATGAAGCGTCTACGATCCGTCGCCCGCGAGGGGATGACCAGACGGATCGAGCTACCTTGCGTGCAACGGCGCCAGAAGCGCCAGTCGCATTCCGGATCAATCGTGCCCGATCATGTCGCGCAGCTCCGGCGGGATGACGGGAGCGAGCTGCTCGGTCTCGGCCGAGACGACGACGGTTCTGACTGCGACAGGCGTCTCCGCACGCGAGACGCTCAAGTGTTGCGCTGCCACCGCGACGTCGAGCAGGGCGACGATCATGGCGGCCGCTATCAGGCCCTGGTTGGCCCCGGCAAAGATGGCGTCGAGCACTGATGTCAATCGTTTCATGTCAATCCCCGCAGCAAGAGTTCGCCCCCCAGCACCAGCAGGCCGGCGAAGAAGCCAAGTCGGAAGGTCTCGGGCCGCACCCGTGCGCGGAGCCAACCGCCCAGCACCATGCCGGCGAGCGCCGGCACGAGCGCAAGCAACGAGGCACCCATGGCTCCCATGTGCAGTGCGCCGTGCCAGGCAAGGCCAGCGGCGAGCGCCAGTGTGGAAATGGTGAAGGACAGGCCGAGCGCCTGAACGAGGTCGTCTCGTTCCAGCGCGAGCGAGCCGAGATAAGGGACGGCAGGGACAACGAAGACGCCTGTCGCTCCGGTGACCAGTCCGGTCACTACACCCGCCAGGGGACCGGCCCAGGGCTCGGCCGCTGCCGGCACTCGCAGGCGCGGCTTGCGGAGTCCGACGCCGCCGTAGAGCGCGAGAGCGCCGCCGAGTGCGGCAGTCGTCGCGTGCCCTGCCGTGCCGGCCGTGCCGGCGATCAGTCCCGACCCTGCGAGCGTGCCGACAACGACACCAAGCATCATGCCCCAGAGGCGGCGCAGCAGAGCGCCGAAGCGGGGTCCGGTGAAGAGCTGCCAGAGATTCGTCGCAAGTGAAGGCACAAGCAGCAGCGCCGCCGCCTGGACCGGCGACATCGCCAGGCCAAGGAGGCCCATGGAGACGGTCGGCAGGCCGAGACCCGTGACGCCTTTCACCAGCCCTGCCAGAATAAAGGTGCCGGTGATGAGCACGATATGGGGGAGGAGATCGGTCATGAACGCAATCTGGTCCCGGACCCACTCTCTCACAATGCGGGAGTTGTTTAGCCTGCCTCAGTCGGAGACGAAGGCAATTCGCCCGGAGGGCCGCTATGCACTTTGATCTAGTCGACTTGCGCCTGTTCCTCCATGTGGCCGAGGCGGGAAGCATCACGGCGGGTGCCGAACACGCCGGCCTTTCCCTGGCGTCGGCGAGCGCGCGGGTGCGGGGCATGGAAGAGCAGGCCGGCGCGTCGCTGCTGGAGCGCGGCCACCGCGGCGTCGAGCTGACGCCGGCGGGTCGGACGCTGTTACATCACGCGCGGCTGGTGACAGGTCAGATGGAGCGGATGCGAGGCGAGCTTGGCGAGTACGCCCGCGGGCTCAAAGGACACGTGCGGTTGCTCGCCAACACCGCGGCCGCGGCCGAATTCCTGCCCGAAATGCTCGCGGCCTTCCTCGCCGCGAACCCGAGCGTGGACGTGGACCTCGACGAGCGGCCGAGCCCCGAGGTCGCGCGCGCCGTCGCTGAAGGGCTGGCGGAAATCGGTATCGCAGCCGACCACGCCGACTTCTCGGGTCTCGTGGCCATGCCCTTCCGCACCGACCGGCTCATGCTGGTTGTGCCCCGCGGACACAAGCTCGCCAACCGGGGACGAGTCGCCTTCGTCGAGGCGTTAGGCAGTGAGTTCGTGGGCCTCTCAGGCGACAGCGCGCTCGGCGGGCATTTGGAGGAGCATGCCGCGCGGACGGGCGCGCTGGTCCGAACGCGCATACGGGTGCGCGGGCTGGATGCAGCCTGCCGCATGGTCGCGCTTGGCGCCGGCGTCGCCGTGATCCCCGAAGCTGCGGCGCGGCGGTGGACGGGAGAGGGAGCGCTCTCCCTCGTCCAGCTGGAGGACCCCTGGGCCGAACGCCGTCTGATGGTGATCGTGCAGCGGCTCGACACGCTGCCGTCCCATGCGCGGCGTCTCGCGGAGCACCTTGCGGCAGCATGATGGAGTCCAACGATGGGGGGTGATGCCGGCGCAAGGTGAACCTCGTGCGCACGTCGCGCGACGTTAGTCCGTCATAGCGCCACGGCGAAGCAATAGTGCCCATCTTCATCGGCCGTGGCGCGCCATTCTCCTTACGCTACGGCAGGCTGCAGCGCCCATAGACCGTCGATCCAGCACCTCTGAACCCTACGCGCGGACGCCATGGCATATGAGATTCACGCCGTGCGTCGCGCTCCTGAAGGTCAAATCCGGCCAATCCCACTTTCCGAGTGGCATGCAGTCGTACAGCAGACTCAAAATGTACGCATGGCTGAAGGAGACTTCGAGATAGCCAACCCGAGCACCGGTGAAATAATCAAGGTTCGCAACACCGGCGGCGGCGCTGAGGTTTGCTTCGAAACGAATAAATGGCTGCGTGTGTTTCGCTGGTCACCTTACGGTCGATTCTCGTTCGGGGTACCCCCGCGATTTTGATCTGCCCATCTCCGGTATCCGGTACCTTTCCAGGGAACTTGCTCTCGCCCTGGGAGCATCAGTTGTCGGAGATGAAGGGGAGATTTACGACCGATCGCCGGGCCCGTACTTCAGCGACCGCGGTTCAGAGTTCCAGTCACCACATCAACGCCGCGTAAGCAGCAAACCAGAACCGCGATTTGATCGCAAACATGGCGGAGTTTTGGCGTTTGGTTTGATTCGGAAACAGCGGAGTTCAACACAGGGGAGTTCAACAATGTCGACTAGACCCCAGGACAAATCGACCGGGAAGCCCCGCCAGCGTAGCCGGAAGGCGGACCAGCGGAGCCAGAAACCTGATCAACAGCAGAGCGCGAAGCTCGACCAGCGGGATGAAGATCAAATCGGCACGATGGTCGTGTCAGCTGACGCCCCCACGAACCACGCGGCCGCGCCGGCGGAGCTCCCCTCAAGCGGGGCAACGCCGACGGATGTGCCCCTAATCGGCGAAATCATGCCGATGGAGGCCCCCTCAATCGTCGCAGTTGCGCCGACGGACAACCGTCCAATCATCATTCAAACGATCGCGAATACCTACCGGGATTACACCAGGAAGGCGTTCCAGGAGACCAGCTCCTTTGTCGAGAAGCTCATGGGCGTGCGGTCGTTCGACAAGGCGATCGAGGTTCAGACCGAATTCGCAAGGCAGGCTTATGCGGACTTTGTCGCTGTGTCGCAGAATATTTGTGAACTCTACAGCGAACTTGCGATGCAGTTCTTCAAGCCATGGGAAAGCTTCGCGGCCAAGGCGACCCAAGCCGGGCGCTAGATCTCGCTCTGGCACGCGAAGCAAATAGCTGCCTTGGTGCAGGCCGTGTGAAAGCACGGGCTCCGGCTTCTCAGGTGCCGTTTTTGCGCCCGACGCGGGCGGCTTGAAAGCATCAGAACTCCGATCGAGCCGCAGGCGCTCGCAGCTCAGCTGGATTGAGCATCGGATTTCGATTCCGAGGGGCGGGAGAAGCTCGCCCAAGCGAGGGTGGCGCAGGTGGTTGGCAGGAAACCTGTGAGCCCCCGCCCGGCGCCTAGCCCGCGGCGTCCTTGATGGCGGTTTCGAAGCTCTTTGCGTCGAAGGCCGGCATACTTTGAATCCGCCCGAGACCCTGGGTCGCGTACCAGACGGAGAACGCGAGCATCGCCTCCGGATTTGGGGCATCGACGATGTCCACGAAATCGTAGTAGCCCTGCGTGTAGTGGATCGACTCGATCTTGATGCCCAACTTGTCGAGCTTTGCCTTGGCCTTGCCGATCCGCTCCGATTGCTTGTTTGCCCACTCCGGGCTCAGATTACCAAGCATCACATATTTCATGGTTACCTCCACATGGTGAGGATCATTTTGCGCGAAGGACCATGCAATTATACGCCTTCCGGCGACCCGCGCCCATGCTGGTGGCTGGACCGGAACACGCAGCCATCGCTCGCGCTAGAGCCCCGGCACCCCCGGCACACGCTTTTCCGGCGCGCCGCGGCCGATGAAGATCGGCACGCAGCCCTGTGAGGACAAGACGGGCGATTAGACGGTGGCGCCTCAGAGGCGGCAGGGTGTTTCGCGGGTCATGTTGCAGCGCTTCCATAAGATGCATCGCAACGGCGGGCTTGCGCACCGCCCCTTTACCGCTCGCAGGGAGGGCCGCCCGGCGCTAACATCGGGCGGCACAATCGAACTGGATGGCCAATGAGCGGAGCGAGCGCGACATTTGCCTGGGGTAACGTGTCGGAGGACTTCGCTCTGTTCAGAACGCTCAGTTCGGAACAGCGGCTGAGGGCGCTCAACGCAATGGTCCGCCGCGATCTCGTGCGCGGGCAAATGCTCGTTGCACAAGGCGGCCCCTCCGACTCATTATTTATGGTGCTGCATGGTGCGCTCGCGGTGCGCAGACACGGCGACCTCGAACCTATCGCCGAGCTGCGCGCCGGCGAAATAGTCGGTGAAATCGGCTTCTTCGCAAATGTTCCGCGCACCGCCGATGTGATCGCCATCCGCGACACCAGCGTGCTTGCGCTGACGCGCGCAGCCTACCAGGAGCTTGCCAGGGACGCCCCGGCCATCGTCGAGGCGCTGCTTGCGGCCCTCGCGCGCCGTTTCGCCAAGGAGACCGCGCGCCTCACGCCGCTTCGCGCCTCGCCGAAGGCGCGAACGGTGGCGCTGATCGACGGTGGACGCGAGCCGGTGCCAGGCGCCTTTGATCGTCGAATGCGTGACGGGCTCGCCGCTATCGATGCCGAGATCGTCGATCCCGTTCGTGTCAACGCCATGTTTCCTGGGCGAGCGTTGGACGCGCCGGAGGTCGCTGACTGGCTTAACAGACTCGAGCACACCGCGCCGCTGGTGGTTTACCTCGGAGGTCGCGAATCGTCGGCATGGGCGAGCAAGGCTATCCGCCAGGCCGACATGGTTGTGTTCGCGTGCCGTGGAGAGGCGCCCGCGGGAGGCTTGACGGACGTCGAAGCTTTCGCGTGCGAGGTTCATCCGATGTCGGCGCGCCGCCTCGTTCGCGTTCATGACCGACGGAGCAGTCAAGTCAGTGGCACCGCGGCCTGGCTTGCCCGGCTGCCCTCCTTCATGCACCACCATGTTGCGCTGGAAGATCAGGTTGATATCGACAGTCTGATTCGTTTTCTGTCCGGCCGCGCGATTGGATTCGTGGCCGCCGGCGGCGGTAGCTTTGGAACCGCACATGTCGGTATCTACAAAGCCTTTCGTGAGCTCGGCGTGATGTTCGATATCTTTGTCGGCACCAGTGTCGGCTCGGCCATGGTGGCGGGATTTGCCAAGAATTTCGAGGCCGAGGATCTTGAGCGCGGCACACACGAGATATTCGTCAAAAGTCGCAGCTTCCGGCGGCCAACCTGGCCGCGCTACGCCCTGCTGGATCACAAGGCTTTCGATCGTGCACTCGCCGATCAATACCGCCGCGACTGCCGGATCGAGGATTGCTGGCGGCCTTTCGCGGCGGTCGCAACCAATCTTTCGACCCACAGTCTCGAATTGATCCGGTCCGGACCGCTGTGGCAGGCGGTGCGTGCATCGAGTGCCATTCCAGGACTATTGCCGCCGTTCTATACGGCAGAAGGCGCGATGCTTGTCGATGGATGCCTGATCGATAATGTGCCGCTGGCGCCGATGCATCAACTAAAGAGCGGTCCCAATCTGGTCGTGCATTTCGGCGAGCCGGCGGCCGAGATGTTCGACGTCGCGTATGAGGCGCTGCCTGGACGGATCGAGCTCTTTGCGGCAATGCTGATGCCGTTCCGCAAGAAGCTGCTTCCCGCCGCACCGAGTGCGGTCAACGTGCTGTGGCGAAGTCTCGTGGCGCATCAGCGTTACGATACTCTGCCGACCGCGCCGCTCGATTTGGTCATGCGGCCACCCTGTCCGCCCGGGATCGACGTGACGGATTTCGACCGCCATACGGAGATTTTTGACGCGTCTTACCTGTGGGCTCGACAGGCTATCGCTGCGCTGGAGGCAGAGGGCAACGCGGCAGTCGCCGCCATCCTCGCCGCCGGCAAGCCGGCCACAGAACGACCTCGCCATCTCGTCGAATTCGCCGGCAGCGCCCTATCCAGCTGAGCTTCGGGTGCGCAGGGGGCCATGTAGCCGATCGGCCTGATGCGGCAACCGCCTGGCGGGGGGGCTGGTTGGGGGTGGAGCAAGGCCCGAAAGGCATGGGTCAGACGTTCGAATCGTGTCGGGTGCGCCGGGAAATCATAAGGGGCGAGCGTGCCGCGACATTGGCGGACCAAATCGCCACTCCATAGCGATTTGCCCCTTATGCTGTGACTGAAGCTAGATTTTCAAAACAAATGGGGCTCTTCAGAGGACCGGTAAGCCGTCGTCAGATACCGCCTTCTTGGCGGTACCAAAAAGGCGAGGCTCCCTACGTAATGGCCGGGAAAAAGAAGGCTTGTTGCCCGCAACGCCCTTTAGCCGGCGATTTCGTTCCCGGTCCGGGAACGATGTACGATCAGTTAGTTTGTGACTCGCGGGAAAAGCGGCTCCCAGCGGTGTTGGCTGCTTGTTCGCGACCGCGAATGTAGGATGGGCAAAGAATTGTTCGGAACGGTAGTCGGGAAGACGACAAGCAGCCCCATTCCCCCATAACCGAGCGGGCTACGTGGATAGATTCGGACACCAAGATCGTTACATAACGCCCGAGCCCGCGCTTCTTCTTCGCTCGAACGCCAAACGGTGGCGTTGTCTGGAAAAGCAAACGCTTCGGGAGGCAATATTTCGCAACTACGAAAATCAATGTCGACTTCGTCAATCTCTCCAATCCTGGCCAATATCTTGGACTGCGCGGCCTCCGTCGCAACCAGCGTCAGCACCCTCACTTTCACACCTGAAAGTAGGCTTCTAAATTCATCCAGAAACGAACAAATGTTCGACGCTAGAGACTTTCCCGTTGCGGCAATGTCGTCGATAATAACAACGGCCGCGGGACTTTGGTTAATTTCAACATGCTTGCGAAATTGGTCCCCAAAGGCGGCTCGCGATAACACACAGTCTGCTGAGATACGATTCTCCTCAGCGTAGTTGGAAGCGTGGCTAGCGCCACTTTTTCCTTCTCCATCGATATAAGTAACGACCACGTCTTTACGGCGCTCGCCACGCCTTCGTGTAACAAACTCTGGTAGACTCGGTCTCAAGATAGAATGTGCGGCCCGAAGTCGCTCGCGAATATGTGCTTCGCTAAACACCTTTGTCCTTTTGAGCAATTCAAAAAGGATGCGTTGATCTCGGACACTATCGGTCTGTTGATACCAAGACCGAATCTCATCGGTCCCAATGTGCCTGCCTCTATAAGTCGTCCATTGTTGAGATAGCGCTGCAACTTCCTCGGATTTGACCAAGGCTTCGTTTTCTTGAGCTAGGATGTCGTTTGCGAGCTCTTCATTGAGGGCATCAGCGAATAGTTGGCTCACTCCGACGTCTACCAACCAAAGTCGGAATATGGGCAACATGCCATTTGTGATGGACCGACAAGGTCAGAAGCTTAATAACTTCTCCCGGATCAGCTTGAGCTACCATTCTAGGACCTCCGAATGGAGTGACTTCCAACTGCCGGTGAGAAGTCCAACTGAAAATATCTTGAATTGGCACGAAGATGCAGTATCGGAAGTATTCAATATTACGAATGGCAATCCTTACTTCGCGAACATAGTTTGCGCAGGTGTTATGCGTTTGGCCGTGTCCGAGCGCGATGCAGACATCACCTCGAAGGAGGTTGGCAGAGCCATTGAGTTAGAAATTTCGACGTTTGGCGCAAATTCTTTTGCTCATCTTTGGCAAGATGGAGTTCCAAGGCCGGCGGTGGAGCGCGAGCCCGACATTTTGCGACGGATGAGGGTCCTTGTTGCCTTCGCCCGTTGCTTAAGACACAACCAAAGTTCGAATCTAGAGAATATTGCCGCGAGCAAGACTTCCACGAGTCTTACGGAGGGAGAGATACACTCTACGTTGAACGATTTCGTCAGACGAGAGGTTCTAACCGAGAACAATCGGGTGTTCGAATTCGGATTTTCGCCACCTACGAGAACAATACAAATATTTCCGCATCGAGAAAGCGCTCGTAGATTCGCGAAGAACGTCTCAGCGAGATTGCCCTGCAGGAAGGGTTCTTGATGAATTTCGTCGAATTCATCAAGAATGATCACGAACTTTCGGGTTGGCGAAACTTGAAATGCAAAATTGGCAACGTGCACCAGATCTGCAAGCGACCCGTTATAGTCTCCCTTTGGAACTACCACTTCCGTGGGAAGGCACCTCTGAATGAAGTTCTCGATGTTGTCACCAAGGCGTCGGAGTGAAATTGTGGGATCGGCGTGTGCGACACCGCCCCAAAGAACGTAATGACCCTCCACAATAGCATTTTGATTATTTGTCTTTGCGAACTCCGCCGCCGCTAAAGCCAATGATGTTTTTCCTACTCGCTTCTGCCCAGTAATGTAGAAGGGCTCCATCGGATTCCGGAGTAGTTTGGTAGCTAGCAGTCTGACCTTATCGAGGCGTCCTACAAAGTGCTCCCCTCGTGCTACGTCGGTGCTATAAGGCGTCTTGTATTCAAGCGACTGCCAATCTGTCTTCGCTTCCTGAGCCACGACTTCAATTTCAAATACTTCAGTTCGACGAACGGGATTACCAATCTCACCCCATTTTACTTCCAGCATTAATTGGAACTTTGCAGTCGCCGCGATTACCATGGCATCTAGGATCACCGAGAAATCGCCGGGCAAGACATTTCCAAGGTTTATGGATGAACCTCCCAGAACGATATCGTCCGTAGCGGATGTCGCCGATATCTCGAGGTTCGTTGCGAGCCCAGGTCCTGAGTTGCGAAATGGGATCGCAATTTGCAGCTCCCGGCCGGACTCGTGTAGTGGGTATCGCTTCTGAAGCTGTGAACCGATCGTTCGCGCGAATGTTATCGAAGTTGAAAACCTCCCGCGCAAAGTATCCACAAAAGCTGAAATGACGTTTTCCGCGTTGCGGAGAAATGGAATCAGAAAGTCCTGATTTAGAAAGGTAGGCGTTGAGGTTGCTTCGCCCTTCGCTAGCGAAATGGCTCGATTGCAATCCTCGATGTCCATCAACAGTGACGGAGTGGTTTCGGAAAGTCGTCCCAGCTTGCCGATGATCGACTCAATTGTGCTGCGGGTTTCGTTCAGTAGGAATTGGGACCCATACTGCCGTATGACGCTATGATTTAAACAGCCGAGAATATCCTTTCGGGCGCTCAGTAAAGCACCCAAATCTCCATAAGGTATTTGCAGAGGGCTCAATATTTCGGCGACTCTTTGGTGACAGGCGGTGAGCAGCAAGAACTTACCAATGTTTTGCGAGCGACTATCTATCTTTAAGAAGTTGACTATTTCTGGAATTGCGCCCTCACACAGTTGCACGGTCAAGCGGATGATTTGGTTGGCTGTATTTGGTTCGGGTAGGAGGCCCTGAATCGCAATGCATCGCAGCAGTACAATAGCGGCCGCGCGATGCTTCATAGGCTCTCGGGCCAATTCTTGGAGCGCGTCACCGATTGACCCGGATTCGAGCGAACTCATCTGAAGTAGCAGAGCTCTTAAAGCGTTGCGTGCATCTTCAATGTTGTTGTCAAGAATTGCTTGCTCTAGTGCGAAAGTATCAAGTGTCTGCTTTGCGTGTGAAGCGCTTTCGGTAAGCTCAATCATTGGTCGCCTATGACCTTGTCCTAGTATTCTTGCTGATTTAACGCGCTATATACGTGGTCGTGCAGGCTGAAGGGAATTGGGCTCCACACAAACCGTTCTGGCTCTACTATATATCCGATGCCTATTCGAGCCGTGTTGGTGATCAGAAAATCCTCTTCCCATGTTGTTTCACTGAGTGGCGAGCAATCTGCATCGCACGAACCTGCCAGGATTCTGGCGCTTTTGATATGAACAGCCATTATGTGCTCCCTAAAAATGCGTATACGCCAAGTAACACACTGGATCGTAGGTAGTATAGACATAGGAGACAACTTATAATTTACGCTGCGGGGGCTCGGAAAGGGGGGACTCGAGCGGTGGCCGGCCGGCCTTTTACCTGGGTCTAAACTTGCGAAGGGCCAAAAATCTGATCCGCCCAGGCCGATTGGTGCTAGTCTTTGCTCGTCTCGACCATCAATGGGAGCGCCTGATGTATAGGAAGGTTCTTCTCGCCTATGACGGGTCAATCGAGGGTCGGCGCGCCTTGCGGGAGGGCGCAAAGCTCGCGCAGCTTTGCCGTGCCGAGGTCTTTCTGCTCGCGGTCGTTGAGATCTCGTCCATCATGACCCCCGAAGCCGGGCTTGCGATCCCGATCGAGCAGCAAGCCGACGATTACAAAGCGATCCTGAACGAAGGCTCGGAGCGGCTGAAGGCGTTGGGCTTCTCCCCGACTTCGCGACTGGAAGTCGGAGATGCCGGGCAAAAGATTGCGGAAGTCGCCGAGCAAATCGGGGCCCACCTCGTCGTGGTCGGTCATCGTCCGCAAGGGCCGCTGGCGCGATGGTTCGGTTCGGTCGGCAGCTACCTGGTCAAGCGGCTCCGCTGCAGCGTGCTGGTCGCCCAGACCGAAATCAGCGACGACGAATTCGAACGGCTGAAGCCGCCGATGGAAAGGGCGGCCTCGGGCTAGGGCGGACACCGGGCCGAGAGTATCAGGCCGCGGTTATTCTCAGGCTGGAACGATGATCTTGCCGATCGGCCACAATGCGATGCCGGCGAGCTTCAAATGGGCCCAGGCGAAGGGGATGCCGACGATGGTCAAGGCCATCAGGATCGCGGTGATGACATGCCCGAGTGCCAGCCACCATCCCGCGAGCACCAGCCAGATGATGTTGCCGATCACGCCGAGCGGCCCGGTGCCGATATCGGGCTGTCCAGTGTAAGCCTCGCGTGACACGGCTCGATGACCGAACGGAAACAGGGTGTAGGCCGCAATATTGAACGCCGCCCTGGCCCAGTGCAGGCCGATAATCGTGATGGCCATGATAACAGCGGCGACCAGCCAGCCGACGGCCATCCATGCGCCGCCGATGACGATCCAGAGAATATTCAGAAGCAATGAGACCGGGGACATGAAGCCATCTCCATCTTGCCGGCGACACGATTGAAATCAAAAATCGCGCCGGCGCCGAAACCGGCCCGCATCAGGCTCGCATCAACCCGATTGCCGCCGGGAACCCAGACGGTAAACTGTTTCCCAACACGATCAAGCAACCCGCCCAAAGGGAGAAGCGTCGATGCGTCCGCTCGAATTCGGCTGGTATCTGCCCACGCATGGCGACACCACGGCCTATGGCCTGATGGAGGCGCAAATCGCCGGGTCGCCGGAATTGTGCGACCGCGTGGTGCAGGCGGCGGAACTGGCCGGCTTCGAATATCTGCTGATCCCGGTCGGTTCGACCTGCTGGGAGGCCTGGATATCCGGCGCGTTCATGGCGGCGCGTTCGTCGAAGATCAAGCCGCTGATCGCGGCGCGGCCGGGCTATATCAATCCGGTGCTGCTGGCCAAGATGATCGCGACCTTCGACCAGATGTCGGGCGGACGCATCTGCATCAATCTGATCGCCGGCCAGAACGAGAGTGAAGTCGTGGCCGAGGGCGTGCGTTATGCCAAGGAGGAGCGCTACGCGCTGATGGAGGAGGAGGTCTCGATCCTCAAGGCGCTCTGGACGACGCGCGGCCCGCTGAATTTCGAGGGCCGGTTTCACAAGCTGTCCGGCGCGCATATAAGGCCGCGGCCGCTGCAGCAGCCATTTCCAAAATTCTATCTCGGCGGCGGCTCGCGCCAGGCCTGGGAGTTGTCGGCAAAGCATTCCGACGTGCATCTGTTCTGGGGCGATCTGCCGGAGCGCATCGCGCAGAACATCGCCGAGATCAGGCAGATGGCGCGCGCGCATGGCCGCGAGAACGAGATCGGCTTCGGGATGCGGCTGCAGGTGATTTGCCGCGAAGATGAAGCGGATGCGTGGGAGGCCGCAGATCGACTGGTGCGTCACGCCACCGAGCGGCAGAAGCAGGAGATGAAGACGCTCTATAACAAGTCCGAGGCGAACCAGCGCGTGCAGCAGCTCGCCCGCGAACATGGCGACCTGCTGCTGCCGCATTTATGGACCGGCATCACCAAAGTCCGTCCGGGCGCCGGCATCGCCGTGGTCGGCAATCCCGCCCAGTGCGCCGGCACGCTGCAGCAATTCATCGATGCCGGCTGTCATTCGTTCTGCCTGTCCGGCTATCTGCATGACGAGGAGGCCGAGCGTTTTGGGCGGCTGATCCGGCCCATTCTCGCCGAAACCAATCGCAACCGGTGGGCGGCGTAAGGCGCGCCCGATGGTCGTTGCCGCCGACGACGTCAGGCCAGCGCCTGCGCCTTTTCGCGGTGCGCGCCGAGCAATCGCCTGACCTCGAGGGCTGGCTTGGCCGCGCTGAACAGGTAGCCCTGCATCTCGGTACAGCCGAGCTTCCGCAGTATTTCCCTCTGCGGTTCGGTTTCGACGCCTTCGGCCGTCGTCGTCATATTGCGCGCCGCGGCGATGTTCACCACCGCCAGCACGATTGCCGCCGAGCCGTCGACCTCGATATCGCTGACGAAGCAGCGGTCGATCTTGATCTTGTCGAACGGGAACCGCTTCAGATAGCTCAGCGAGGAGAATCCGGTGCCGAAATCGTCGAGCGCGATGCGCACGCCGATGGCGCGCAGCTGATGCAGGATCGCCAGCGCGGTCTCATCGTCATGGATCAGCACCGCCTCGGTGATCTCGATCTCCAGCCGGCTTGGCGTGAGACCGGAGGCCGCGAGCGCGCCCGCGATCCGCAGCGCCAGCGTCTGGTTTTTCAACTGTATCGGCGAGACGTTGACGGCAAGCCGGATCTGATGCGGCCAGGTGGCGGCCTCGGCGCAGGCGGTTTGCAGCACCCAATCGCCGAGCTCGTTGATCAGGCCGGTGTCCTCCGCCAGCGGGATGAACTCCGCGGGCGAGACCATGCCGCGTTCGGGATGACGCCAGCGCAACAGCGCCTCGCAACCCGTCACCTCGTTGCTGTGGAGATCGAGTAGCGGCTGGTAATGGATTTCGAAACCGCCATCGACCATCGCCTGGCGCAGATCCTGTTCCATGGTGAGCCGGGCCTTGGCGCGGGCGTCCATGGCCGGCTCGAAGAAGCGATGAGTGCGGCGTCCTTCGGCCTTGGCGGCGTACATCGCCAGGTCGGCGTTCTTGATCAGCTGATCGAGATCGGTGCCGTCCTGCGGCGCCAGCGCGATGCCGATGCTGGCATCGGTGGAGAGATGATGACCGAGGCACCGGCAGGGTTGCCGGATCGCGTCGTGGATCCGCGTCACGAATTCTATCGTGTCGGCGACATCGCCGACCGCGGTCTGGATCACCGCAAATCGTCGCCGCCAAGCCGCGCGATGAGATCGGTCGGCTTGATGCAGCTCTTGATGCGGGCGGCCACGGTCTTCAACAGCTCGTCGCCGACATGATGGCCGAGCGAGTCGTTGATGCCCTTGAACTCGTCGATATCGATATAGAGCAGGGCGAATTGTTCGCCCCCAACCGCCTTCCGAAGCTCGCGCTCGATTTGTTTCCGGAACAGCACCCGGTTCGGCAGGTCGGTCAGCGCGTCGTAATGCGCGAGGTGCGCGATTTTTTCGTCGGCACGCCGGCGTTCGGTGACGTCGTCGACGACGTGGATGATGTATCGCGTCTCGCCCGCGGAATCGCGAATTCCGATCCGTCTCGACGTGATGTAACGCGCGCCCATCGCCTGGGTTTTCCAGAGGTGTTCGTCCTTGAACAGTCCATCGGTGGATTGCAGCGCGGTCTCGTCATCGGCCGTGACGATCTCGGCGGAAGCCTTCGGAAATATATCGAAGGCCGTCTTGCCGACGATGAGATCGCGTGAAATGCCGAATTGTGCTTCGGCCACGCGGTTGACCAGGAGATAGCGGCGGTCCTGCGTCCCCTTTACAGTGATCTGCGATGGAATGTGATCGACGATCTCGCGCAGGAATGCATAGTTGCGGTCGCGTTCCTGTTCGAGCTCGCGGCGCTCCGTGATGTCTTCCATCGTGGCGACCCATCCGCCGTGCACCAGCGGCTTGCTGATAGCCAGAAAGGAGCGCCCGTCCGCGCATTGCATGATGCTGTGGTCGACCTGGCCCTGTGCGATGTTATGCATGACGCCGGAACAGAATTCGTCCACTTCGCCTGCAAAGGACCCGGTGTCCTTGCGGTGCTGCATCAGCTCACGGAAATGACAGCCTGGCTTCACGACCTCCGTCGACAGGTTGTACATGTCGACGTAGCGCCGGTTGAAGGTGACAATGCGCGCGGAGGCGTCGAAGAGTACCAAACCCTGGATCATGTTGTTGAGCGCGGTGTCGAGCCGGCGCTTTTCCGATTCCAGCCGCTGCTGCGCTTCCCGGCTTTGCCGGGTCATCTGCCGGATGATCAGAAGCAGGATCAGGGCGATCACCAACGCGGCCAGGGTGGCGGCGGTGATCAGGAATCGGGTTTGCTCGCGCCAGTCGGCCAGCGCGGCCGAGACCGTGTTGGTCGCGACGACGACAATCGGAAAATGGCTGAGCCGCGCCGCGGAGCCGAGCCGGTCCATTTGATCGACCGGGCTTTGCACCCGCAGTGTCTGCAGACCTCCCTGGCTCAGGACGCGCTGCAGCAGAGGCGCCGTTGGAAACTTCTGCCCGATCATCTGATCGACGTGCGGATAGCGCGCCAGCAGGGTGCCATCGGCATGAAACATGGAAACGGTCGCATCCATTCCGATGGCGACGGAGGCAAAGAATTTCTCGTAATTGGCGGGGTCGATGCGCCGCGTCATCACGCCGAGAAAGATCCCGTTTTCCCCGTTCAACCGATGGGCGATGACGGTGTTCAGGTTGCCGTCGAGATGGCTGCGAACCGCCTCGGTCAGAATTGCTTCCGATTGCGGGTTGGATTTGAAGCTCTTGAAGTAGGCCCGGTCGGCGATACTGAGGGGTGGTGCCGGCAAGGGTCTCGACCAGTTGATCAGGTCTCCGCTGGTATCGAGGATGGAGATGTCGCCGAGATAGGACAGTCCGCTGGTTTTGGATCTCAGGATCTCATGCGCTTGCGGACTCGACATCCGTTCCCGGAACGTCTCCGACGAGGTGATGCCGGAAATGCGCAGCTGGGAGATCACATCGGCAGCGATCTTCTCGGAGTCCTCGAACTGCCGGTCGAAATGGCGGGTGAGGAGCAGAACGGTATTCTGCAGCTCGCGCTCGCTGTTATGCAGCGCGCGCTCGCGGAATTCGCCGACCATCATGATGGTGCCGATGAAGATCGCCGCGACCAGCGACCCACCGCAGAGCGCCAGCCATAGCACCGGGCTTCGGATCATCGCGGTACGGTCTCGTCCGGTCGCTGCGGCTTGTGACATCAAGCCTCTTATGTCGTTAAACGGATTGCGCATTCCCTTCCCCCGAGGGAATTCATACGACGCAGAAATGACATAAGCGGTTAGGAAATCCGGTTACCCAAGACTTAATCGGACTTGAGACTTAATCGGACTAGAGACTTGATCGGGCTTGAGGCTTGATCGGCGTTGCGCGGACCGGTCGCGGCCGCCCTGGATCGAGGCTTTTGCGGCGCCCGCTGGCGAAATTGCAGCCCTGATCCCCGGGCCGTTCAATACCCCATTGAACCAGTCGTCCATCGGGCTAGGCTATTTGCCGCAGGAATCAGCCAATGCGGCGACAAGTCCGCGCCTGTCAGGGAGAGAACAATGAAAAAATGGCTCGCCGTCTTCGGTGTTGCGGCCCTCGTTGCGGCGTCGCCCACAAGCCGTGCCGAGGAAATCACCCGCTTTTCGCCCTTGAAGGCCGAGGAATTGACCCCGCCGCAAAAGGCCTGGGCGGACATGATTGCGGTGCCGCCGCGCAACGCAAAATTCACCGCGCCGCCCTACCGCGCCTATATCCGCAGCCCCGATCTGGCGCCGCGGCTGTCGGCGCTGTCGGACTATCTGCGCTGGAATACCTCGCTGCCGCCGCGGCTGAGCGAACTTGCGATCCTGATCACTGCGCGGCAGTGGACGGCGCAATATGAGTGGTTCGCGCATTATCCGCTCGCGCTCAAGGGCGAGCTCGATCCCAAGGTGGCGGATGCGATCGCGGCCGGCAAGCGGCCCGACAATATGAGGGATGACGAGGCGGCGCTCTATGATCTGGCGACTGCGCTCTACCGCGACCGGAAGGTCACCGACCCCGTCTACAAGGCGGCGCTCGAAAAATTCGGCGAGCGCGGCATCATGGATATCATCGGCATCATCGGCTATTACGACCTGGTCTCGATGACGCTGATCACGATGCAGGCCGGGGCGCCGAACGACAGCGTGCCGCCGCTGCCGGCGCTTTCGAAATAGGTCGATCAAGTGGGAGTTCGGTCGAGCGGCGGATGCGCCGCTCGAGAAGCGGTTCAACCGCTCAGATCGGACGGCTCGCGGGCGTTTTCGAAGGCGGCCATGGTTTCCCTGAGTTCGTCGAGGGCCGCGCCGAGTTCGCCGGGACGATCGGTGAATTCCTGCGCAAGAACCTCGCGGCGCTTCTCGATTGCCCGATCGATCGAGGGACCGAAGCGTGCGGCCGACGCGATCTCCTTGGCGAGCCGGGTATATTCCAGCCACACCAGATACAGCATCAGCGGCGGGACCTGCTGCGCTGCCAGCATTTGGCCGTAGCGTGCATCGGCGCCCTCCATCGCCCACCATTGCTGGCCAAGCACGATGATCTTTCTGAAGGTGCTGAGCGTCCCCAGGAATTTCTCCCGGTTGACCTCCACCAGGCCGGCGCAGTGATTCAGCCAGTTGAAGCCGGCGACAACAGCGATCGCCAGATCGGCCATCGTTGAACCCGTGAATTCAATCACGGTATCGTCGTGGGGCCGTTGCCGGAGATAGGCGTCGAGCATTTCCGGCTGACGGGCAGGGTCGCCCAGCAGTTCGAACTCCCGCCGGGGCACCACCATCACATAGCGCATGGCCTCCAGCCGGGTGTGGTCCCAAATGGCGCCGACATCGCCGCCGGCATCGGAGAGCGCGCGCTTGCTGGCCGGATAGATCAGCTTGCCCTCATCGACGTCGTCGAGGTACCGCGGAACGCGCGTCTCCAGGTCCTGCAACAGGGCCTGAGGGCCGAAGGGGGGTGTCTTGTGCGCCCGGTCCTTCGGGAGTTGCCAGCCGAACCAGTCCATTCAGACCTCAAACCTCGGCCTCAAACATCAGGTCTTACTTAACATCAGGTCTTACCTGGGATCACCCGCTCCAGTCTAGCGCATGATCGTGTCCCCGTCAGCGCCGATAGCCGCGGTCGCGCGAATAGCCGGCGCGGTTTTCCTGCGCCGGGCGGCTTGCGAGACTGCTGCGGGCTTCGCTGGCAAGCGGGATCGCCGGCGTGAGCTCTTCGAGGAAAATCGGCCGCGCGAAATAATAGCCCTGCGCGTAGCGGATCTTGGTCGCGGCCTGCAGATAGGCCAGCTCCTCGAAGGTTTCGATGCCCTCGGCGATCACGGTCATGCCGAGCGCTTCGCTGAGCGATTCGATCGCCCGCAGAATGCCCTGGCTGCGCGGACGCTGATGGATATCGGTGATGAAGGAGCGGTCGATCTTGATTTCATCGGCGGTGATGTCGGCCAGCGCCGACAATGACGAATAGCCGATGCCGAAATCGTCGATCGAGACACCGACGCCGAGCTTGCGAAAGATCGGCAGGATTTCGTCCTGGAAAAGCGTCTTGGTGACGAAGGCGTCTTCCGTCACTTCGATCATGAACCGACCCGGAAATCCGGTCGCTTCGAGCGCCTCCGCGAACGGCCGCATGAATTCGGGATTGCCGGCCTGCTTGGCCGCGACATTGATGCTGATCGTGGTATCGGGACCGAAGGTCTCGTTGATCAGGTCGATCGATTTGACGATTTCTGCCAGCACCAGATGGGTCAGCTCGTCGATCAGCCCGAGTTCGACCGCGAGATTGATGAACGTGCCGGGAGCCTGGATCACGCCCTCGTCGTCGCGCAGCCTGACCAGCGCCTCGATGCCCTTGACGTCCTTGGTCCGGATATCGACCTTGGTCTGGAAAGCACAGCAGAAGCGCTTTTCCAGAATCGCCAGCCGCAGCGATTGCTCGATCTTCATCCGCGCCAGCGCCTCGCGCTCCATGCCGGCGTCGAAAAACGCCGCGGCGCCCTTGCTGCCGTTCTTGACGCGATACATCGCGATGTCGGCGTTCTGGCGCAGCAACTCGTAGCTCTTGCCGTGTTCGGGATAGAGGCTGACGCCGATGGAGGTGGAAGCGAATATCTCGGAACCATCGATGAAGAACGGCGCCTTCAGCCGCTGCTGGATGAAATGGATGTATTCGGCGACCTCGGCCTCGCTCCGGATCGGATTGAGCAACAACAGGAATTCGTCGCCGCTGATTCGGGACAGCACGTCGGATTCACGCAGGTCCAGCGCCAGCCGCTTGGTGATCTCCACCAGCAGCGCGTCTCCGATCGCATGCCCGTAATAATCGTTGATGTGCTTGAAATTGTCGACATCGAGAAAGGCGAGCGCGAAATGTCCCTGCACCGACTCGTGCTGCAGGAGGCTGTTGACACGATGCTCGATCACCCGCCGCGTCGGCAGGCCCGTCAGTTCGTCATAATAGGCCGACCGGAACAGTTGGTCCTCGAACGCCTTTTGTTCGGTGATGTCGGCGGAACTCGAAACCAGCAGATTGCGCTCGGCAACCCGGATCGGCCGATGCGCGGTGAGAAACACCTGTTTCACGGCGCCGGCGGTAATCGATTCTTCCAGAACGGCCGAGCGGCCGCAGCGCAGCAGATCGAGGCAGGTATCGCGGCGATCGCTCGCTTGCGAAGGCGCCGGGGCGCTTGCGGCCATCTGGAGTAATGCTGCGGCGGCATCGTTGACCAGCAGGAATTCACCACGCTCGTCCTGAACGGTTACGCCCGTTGGAAGCAGCCGGAACACATCCCTCAGAATGCTCAATTCGGAATCGAAAGCTTCGTGGTCGGCCTTCGTGGCGGCGGCCTGACGATCTGGTTTGGTGGGACTGTGCATGGCCGCCGAGCATGCCAAAGTCTCTTGTAGTATTGGTTAAGTGGTACTGAGAAAAGCCACGACACTCATACACGCTTAGGTTTTCGATTGGTGTCGCCTCGATCGTTGTTAACAGAGTGTCAACGCGATCTGTCGGCGCTTGCGGAAATGATTGCGGTTCGCGCGTCTTGGCGCAAATCGGCTCAGCTCGCAGGGATGCGGCACTGCATCGTGCAGTGAACGCCGGTCTTCAGGAAGCTGATCTCGGTCTTGCCGTCGAACGGCCTGAGCGCGGATTTCAACAGCTTGGTGCCAAAGCCCGGCTTCCCGACGTTTTCGACCGTCGGCCCTTCGGTCTCGTCCCAGGCGATGTTGAGGCGATCGTCCGACACCGACCAGGACACCTGCAACAACCCGCTTGCGGCGGAAAACGCGCCGTATTTGCCGGCATTGGTGGCCAATTCGTGAAACATCAGCGCCAGGCTGACCGCCAGCTTGGCGGGAAGGAACAGCGGGTCGCCGTTCAGGTTGAAGCGGACATGGCCGTAGGGTCCGAGCTCCGAGCGCAAGAGATCCTTGATATCGCAACCGCTGACATCGACCCGCGCGATCAGATCATCGGTCGCCGACAGCGAACGTATTCGGTGATCGATACTGGCCCAGATTTGCGGCTGCTCCTGCAAAACCTGATGCAGGACGGCATGAATCGTCGATGTCTTGTTTTTCAGCCGGTGCTGCAACTCGTCGACGATGAGCTTGCGGTATTCCTCTTCCTCGATCAGGCGTTTTGCGATCTGGCGCTGCTGCGCGACCATGGTTCGGTAGTGCTCGACGCCCCAGACGGTGATGCCGCAGACCGCCCAGAATATGAGCAGAAGCGCGAATCGAGCGGTATCGACCTCCGCCGCGCCGAAATTGACGCTGACACCGAGCGCGCCACTCGCCAGCGCTGTCGCTATCCCGATCCGGAAGCCGCCGAAGGCGGTGGCAAAGAACACGGCTGGAATATACGGCGTGAAAAATACGTCGGGGCGGATTTGGGCCAAACCCCACCGCGCCGCAGTCGCAAGAGCGAGGCAGCAGCCGGCGAAGCCTGCGCCGAACAGGGCTGAGGGTTGGGAAATTCCCTGCCAGCCGCGCCTGAACTCGTCGATCAATTTCATCATCGGTCTTGTCACTTCACGTGATCCGCGAATCCAAAATAAGGCCGCTTGGTGCGGAAAGCGGGTATTTCGAGGCCGCCCGGGGCCGCCAGCGGGATAACGTGCATTGGACGAGCTCGCTTGCCTTGTTCCCGCCGGACGGGAATATATTGCCTGATCATCGACCGAGAACCGAGCAACATCAAAGGGGAAACCATATGGCGCGCCTGGACGGCAAGGTTGTGGGGGCGGTCGACGGCGCTTGCGGGACAACAGTTCAGGGAGAATGACAATGTCCACAACATTTGACACCGGGCTGACGCGGATCGAGGCCCGTCCGTTGTGTCTGGCTGTCATTGCCGGCCTCGCCTTTGCATTCGTGATCGGAAGGGCGTTGCCGTCGACAATGGAGGCGATCTCGGCCGCGATCGAGCCGCTATGCGCCTCCAGCGATCCCGCGGGATCGACCCTCGATACCGTCGAGCCGATCGGTTCCTATGCGCTGCCCAATGTTCCCGGCAAGCGCGTGACGATCGTGCGGGTGTTCTATGGCCCCGGCGGGTTTACCCGCGCGCACCGGCATGCGGGCTCGGTGACCGCCTATATCAGCAAGGGCGAGATCCGCTCGCAGCTCGCCGGCGGTCCGGTCGAGACCTTCAAGGTCGGTCAGTCGTTCTTCGAGCCGCCCGGCGCCGTGCATCTGGTCTCGGCCAACGCCAGCAACACCGAGCCTGCGGAATTGATCGCGGTGTTCGTGGCCGACGAGGGCGCGCAGCTCACGACGTTCGTGGAGTAGTGCGGCGGTTTCGTACCGCGCTCGCTCGTCATGCGCGGGCTTGACCCGCGCATCCATCGGAAAGAGATTTTTTCCAAGGTGATGGATTGCCGGGCATAGGCGAGCGGAAGCGACGCCGTCCTTCAGACGGCTATGCCCGGCAATGACAGCGAGCCTTCACACCGGCTTCAGGATCACCCGCAACCCGTCGCGCGGCTTCGGGATCGGCCACATCTGCCAGTCCGGCGTGTAGCCGGGCTCCAGCGAGACGCTCAGATTCTGCAGGAAATGCCGCGCGAAGCATTTGGCCTGCATATAGGCGAAGTGCAGCCCGAGGCACATATGCGCGCCGCCGCCGAACGGCACCCAGGCGAAACGATGACGGTTGCGCTGCGCCTCTTCGGTGAAACGCGCCGGATCGAATTCTTCGGGCTCGGGCCAGATATCGGGCATGTGGTGGGTGAACAGCGGGTTGACGCCGACCATGGTGCCGGCCGGGATCGCATAGCCCTTGAACGTGAAATCGCGAATCGCGCGGCGCGGCATCGACGGCACCGGCGGCTTCAGCCGCAGGGCCTCCTTGAAGGCCATTTCCGACAGCGGCATGGCATCGAGCTTGACGAAACTCGTCGGCGCGTCGGCGGCGATACCGAGCTGTGTTACTTCATCGCGCAGCTTCTGCTGCCACTCCGGATCGGCAGCGAGTTCGCCCACGAACGAGGTCAGCGACGAGGTCAACGTGTCGTGCGCGGCCATCATCAGAAAGCTCATATGGTCGATGATGTCCTGCGTCGACAGCAGCGCGCCATTCTCATGGGTCGCCTGACACAGCTGCGAGAACAGGTCTTCGCCGCCTTTTTCGCGGCGGATCGGAATCTGTTCCGAAAAATAGGCGATGATCCGTTTGCGGCCATTGACGCCGCGGGCCATCTGGGTGCCGGGTATCGGCCTCCGGATCACGGCGACCGAAGCGGCCACCATGTCGACGAACGCGCGGGTGATGTCGTCGACCTCGGGACCGATATCGGCGCCGAGAAATGACGTGGCGGCGAGATCGAGCGTCAGCTGTTTCATCGCCGGGTAGAGCAACATCGGTCCCGGCTGCGCCTTCCATTGCGCGACGCGGCCGGCGATGCCCTTATCGAGCTCCGTCAGATAGGATTTCATCGGCTCGGATTTGAAGGCGACCGACAGCGCACGGCGGTGCAGGCGGTGCTCGTCGAAATCGAGCAGCATCAGGCCGCGCGGAAACAGCAACCCGAGAATCCGGCCCCAGCCGAGCGTGGAGGAGAATTGCCGGGCCTGATCGAACAGCACCAGTTCGTTGGCGTCGGGCCCGAGCAGCACCAGGCTGGTCTCGCCGAACAAATGACTACGATAGACCAGGCCGTATTTGGCGGAATTGCGTTCGACATGGCCCTTGGGATCGGCCAGCACCTCGAGCGTCTTGCCAATCAGCGGCCAGCCCTCGTCGCCCGGAATATGTTTCAGCGAATTGCGCTTCGGCGGCGTGAAGCTGTAGGCGGGGGAAGCCACACTCATGGCAATTGCTCCGGTTGGCCGCGACCGCTTGGCCCAGATTCTCGTTTTGACGCGTTTTCTTCACGCGAACCGGTATCCACCCCGGATCAAGTCCGGGGCAGGCTTTTGCTCGAAAACGCTCTAGTAAATAGCCTCTTGTTTCCCTGCTGCAAAGGCCCAGGGCCAAACGCCCGGACATCCAAATCGCGTCGCAAAGCCGCGAGCCTGTGCTAAGGTGGCAGATAATAACAGAAAAGGCAGGGGGCGGAGATGTCGAAAATAGTGAATGGGATCGTGGTCGCATGTGTCGCGTTCGGCTGGATCGCGGCCGGATCTGTGGCGGGGCTGGCGCAGACCAAGCCTGCGGCCACGAGTTTGGGCCCCGATTTCCCGAAGAGCGGAATCTTCATCGGCAACAGCTTCTACTATTACAACAATGGCCTGCCCGGCCATGTATCGCTGATGGAAAAAGCCGCCGACCCCGATCACAAGCAGGATTACCGAAACACCATGGTGACGATCGGCGGCTCCGGCTTCGACTGGCACGACGTCGAAAGCTATTTCCGGCCCAACGCCATCGGCAATTATTCCTTCGACGATAACAACAATGTCGTCTTCAACAAGCCCGACAAACTGTTCGACGTCGCGGTCATGATGGATTGCAGCCAGTGCCCGATCCATCCCAGGCTCAAATCCGTCTTTACCGGATATGCCAAAAAGAACAGCGAGATCGTCCGCTCCCACGGCGCAAGGCCGGTGTTCTTCATGTCCTGGGCCTATGCCGACAAGCCGGAGATGACGGCGCAACTGGCCGAGGCCTATACCATTGCGGGCAATGACAATAACGCGCTGGTTATTCCCGCGGGCCTTGCGTTTGCGCGCGCCATCGGCAAGCAGCCCGAACTCAATCTCTATGCGCCGGACAAGCGTCACCCGAGCCTGGCCGGCACCTATCTCGCGTCCTGCGTGGTCTATGCGGCGCTGACCGGCCGCTCGCCGATCGGCAATCCCTATATCGCCGGCATCGATGCGCCGACGGCGCGGTTTCTGCAAACGGTCGCATGGGATACAGTGCAGGAATATTACCAGAAGTGACTTTCAGCCTTTGGCGTTCCCCATTTGCATTTTTGATGCTGTTTCTCAGGCGCGTCAGGTCGCGTATAATGTAGCTGCCCTTGAAACGGGACAGCCGAAATCGCCGTCCGGGGCGAATGAGCAGCACTGATGCCATCGGCAGGCACACTCTCTTGAGAGACCGACGCTTTTTTCGGTTCGCACTACCACTCACATTCCATGAACTGCGCGCGCCGCTTCGGTGGCGGCTCGTCGCGCGACCTCAGGAGAATAGCGATGAACAAGATCGATCGAAGGTCAGCATTGGGAATCGGGTTGGCAGCGGCTTCGGCGGCCATGATGAAGCCAGCCGCCGCTCAAACCACGGGCTACAAGGATACGACGCCGTGGCCAGGTGTCGTGGTGCGCGCTTACGATGGCGAGACAGCATCCATCATTCCCGGTTTTAAGACCGTCTCAATGCGCGATGTCATTATGCAGCCGGGATCGAAGACAGCCGGCCCCCCGATGATGAATGCCATGATCTGTCATATCCCCGAAGGCGAGCTTCGGATCGAGCAGGAGGGAAAGACCTTTACGGCCAAGAAGAACTTTGTCTGGACCTGCAACAAGGACACAAAGGAGCAGGCGTACAACGATGGGAACGCGGTCGCAATTATGAGGATCACGGACCTGAAGGCTTAGGGTTCGTTTCTTCGTATACGGACTTTGACTGGACCGTCATCAGGCCGTTGCTTCCGAGCGGTCGCAAGGCGGGCTTACCAGCAAGGTTCACGCTGTCGGTGGTCGGAAGTTAAAACTGCCCGACGGGCAAATCAGTGAATTTCTGTCAAGTCCACTTCACGAAAATATTCCTCTTGTCGCGTCGGGCAAATCAGTGGTGTTTCTCCGCCCGTCTCACCCGACAAGAGGGGCGTGTCGCGATCGTCACGAAACGCGGGTTGAGATGCGGTGGACGTGGATGCGCCTTTGACGAAGGGCGCTGACGCGGACGGCGAAGTCGTGTGGTCCTGACGCCCCGATGCTGGCGTCAAGTTCTTGGGAAGCAAGCTTCTCGGGGATGACGGTGGCAAGAAAGCCCGTTCACCGGGGAGAGCGCGAAGTAAGCCGTAAAACCACTGCGCAGGGAAGGCCGGATGTTCTCCGCTGAACCTGTATGCTCGTGTGCGTGTTCTTATGCACAAATTGCACACGAGACCGCGGGTGCAGCGCGCACCCGGCTTTCCCTGCGCCCTCTGCTTCGAGAGAGGGCGGAAGATTTTTCAACAGCTCGGGCGCATCGCGCCGCGAGAACGCGAACTCACGAGACTATTGTCATTGCGACCCGGTGGCTCGCAATGACGTGGGTGGACAAGTAGGCGCCACCCCAGCCGTCATCGCCAGGTCAAGCCGGGCGACGACATCCGAGAGCTGTTTGAAACATGAACCGGAACACAGACACCTTCGTCCCGCCCGGGACCGGGACGGCTTGCAGGGAGCGTCCTCACGCCTTGCGCTTTGCCGCTTCCTTCTGCAGGTCCGGCGCGTTGATGGTCGGGATCGCCACCCGGCCGGGGCCGGTGAGCGTCAGCGCGGCTGCGGCTTTTTCGTTCTCCATGATCTTGGCCATCACGGCCTGGCCTGCGCGCTCGAACACCGCACGGTTTTCGATCACGAATTTCTGCGATTTGCGCAGCCCCGCGACGTAGCCGTTGATTTCGGGAATCACGTAACGCGCCACCATGTCCCAGCTGCGGCGGGTGTTTTCCGGATTGGCCCAGTCATGCACGAAGCCGACGATGGTGCCGACGCCGCCGGAGACCTGCATCAGGCTCTTGATGGTTTTGACGAGATCGTCGGGGGTGCCGATGGTGGAGGCGGCGTTCTCGCCGCCGGCGGTCTTCTCAAGGGCGTCCTCAGGCGAGGTGAACGGCTCCAGGCCCGGCCGCTGCAGCGTGCCGACATTATATTCATTGTGCCAGCGCATCAGTCCGGCGCCGGCCTCGCGCCTTGCCTGTTCGCGGGTCTCGGCGATGTGCCAGCTCAACAGCACGCGCCAGTCGGATCGGCTCACGGTGGTGCCGGCCTTCCTGGCCGCGTCCTCGGCAAAACCCCATTGCGTCGGCAGCGCCATCAGGCCCTGCGTCGACATCGAGCCGAGCGAAATGATGCCGATGCCGTATTTGCCGGCCAGCGTCATGCCCGACGGCGAAATCTGCGACGCCACCACGAACGGCATCTCTTCCTGCAGTGGCAGCAACTGCAGCGCGGCGTCGTTCATGGTGAACCAGTCGCTCTTGGCGGTGACGCGCTCGCCCTTGAACAGGCGGCGAATGATCGCGATCGCTTCGTCCTGACGGTCACGCTGCGTCATCGGATCGATGCCGAGCGTATGCGCATCCGACGCCAGCGCGCCGGGACCCGAACCGAAGATCGCGCGGCCGCCGGTCATGTGGTCGAGCTGAACCATGCGTTGCGCGACATTGAAAGGATGATGGTAGGGCAGCGAGACCACGCCGGTGCCGAGCTTGATGCGCTTGGTGCGCTCGCCGGCGGCGGCCAAAAACATTTCCGGCGAGGCGATCATCTCCCAGCCCGAGGAATGGTGCTCGCCGCACCAGAATTCATCGAAGCCGAGCGCGTCGATCTGCTCGACGAAATCGAGGTCGCGGCGGAATTGCAGCATCGGATGCTCGCCGATGGGGTGATGCGGGGCGAGAAAGGCTCCGAATTTCAGGCGCGCCATAGGTGTTCTCTCCGGACTTATTGTTTGGCTTTGTTGTTGTTTGGCTTCAGCCCCAAACTACGGGCTGGGAAGGGGCAAGGCAATCGCGTAAAGCCGCCGGCGGCGCATGGTTGTCGTGCGCGTTTATGTGACATACCGTCGCCCGGAATTTCTTCCCGGTAACGCCTGCGATAACTGACACCCGTAAACGGCAATGAATCTGGCAAAACCCCGCATCGACATCGGCTTTGCGACCAACGACGCGCCGGCAGCGCTTGCGTTCTGGCAAAACCGGATCGGGCTGCCGTTCGACCACACCCAGCCGATCCGCCGTGGCTACAAGCAGCACCGGCACGACCTCTGCGGCTCGATCCTCAAGATCAACCAGGTCTACGAGCCGCTGCCGGACAACCCGCCATCGGGCTATCGCGAGCTTCTAATTGCCCGCGACGGCATCTTGGCGCGGGAGCCGATGATTGATCCGGACGGCAACCGGGTCTCGCTGGTGCCCACGGGAATGTTCGGGATCGAACGCATCGGCATCCGTCTCGCCGTGCGCGATGTCGACGCGCATCGGCGCTTTTACATGGAGGCGCTGGGATTGCCGCAAGGTGAAGCGGCCGGTGCCGCGGTGACCTTCCTGGCGGGCGATACGGTGTTGATCGTCGAGCCCGCACCCGACGCGCCGGACGACGCGTCGTTCGAAGGCAAGGGCTGGCGCTACATCACCTTTCAGGTGTTCGAGGTCGATCGCGAGCACGCGCATGTGCTGGCCCATGGCGGCCGCGAAGCCCGCGCGCCGGTGACGCTCGGGACGACCGCGCGGATTTCAATGGTGCGCGATCCCGATGGCAATTGGATCGAACTGTCGCAGCGCGCTTCGCTCACCGGCTCGCTGGAGCCGTCGGCGCCGTAAACGCTGGCGTCATCGTGTCAACGCGTGAACCCGATGCATGGAAATTGAAAGAAGCTAGGATATTCTCTCAATCTCCAAGTCAGGGTTGCACGTTCAACGTCCGCACTACGCGAAAGCTGAAGCCGCCGCCGTCGACGATCGAGTCCTCACGATAACCCGAGCGCAGCATGTTGGCCGACCAGTTCCATCTGCCGCCGCGCAGGATGCGCTTGTGGCAGTCGCCCTCCAGCCATGGCGAACCATCGGTCGGCGTATCCTCGGTGTAGCGTTTGTTGAAGCAATCCTCGGTCCACTCGAATACATTGCCGTGCACCTGATACAGCCCGAACGGATTCGGCGCGTAGGAATCCACCACCGCGGGGCCCTTGCTGTCCGGGCCGTGCGGCCCGCTGCCATAGGGTGTCGATGCCTGGTAGTTGGCGTCCCGCGCGGTAACCGTGTTGCCGAACCAGAACGGCGTCGTGGTGCCGGCGCGGGTAAAATATTCGCGCTCGGATTCGCTCGGCAGCCGGTAGGTGCGGCCGACCTTTTTCGACAGCCACGCCAGATATGATTTCGCCGCCTCGAAATTGATGCCCTGTGCCGGCATGCGGCCGCGGCCAAAACCGTTGTCGTCGCCCTTGTTGCCGCCGCAGCCGCCGTCGGCGAGACAGGCGTCCCATTCATCGAACGAGACCGCGAAGCGGCCAACCGCGAACGGCCTCGCCAGAGTGACGCGATGGATCGGGTCTTCGCCCTTGAACCGGTCCGGCTCGTTGGCCGGCGTTCCCATCATGAACGAGCCCTTCGGCACCACCACCATTTCAGGGCAGGTGTCGCATTCCTTGAAACTGTCCTTCGGCCGCAAGGCCTGTTCGAGCTCCGGCGTCAGCGGCTGGACGCCTTTTTCGGCAAAGAACTGCTGCGGAAGCGGCGCGGGCGCAGTTTGCGTTGATTCCGCGGCCGGCTTCGGCTTCGGCCGCTCCTGCCTCGGCTTGGCCGATGCGCCGCCGGCGAATGAAACAACGAGCGCGCCGCTGATGAGTCTGAGGAAGAGCCGCGATATTTCGGTCATGAACCATCCTTGGGGTGAACCAGCATTGCAGCTTGGTCGCGCGCAAAGGAGATCGCGTTCACCTCGAAGGCCGTCCCGAACGCGCGAAATGGCTGAACAGACTGCAGGAAGCCCCGATTCCCACGCAGCAATCGGGCCAAATCCCCAGCGATTGCTTACCTGCCAGGTAATCGCCGGGATGAGCGGAATCAGTAGCCTAGGCGTGCAACGGATTTCGGACAGGACCCCCATGCACCAGATCGTCTCGAACCCGCTGGATTCCTCGCGCCGCTGGTGGGTGCTGGCGATCGTCGTCGCCGCACAATTCATGTTCGGCGTCGATGCCTTCATCGTCAACGTCGCAATCCCGACCATTGCGGTCGAATTGCGCGCCAGCGCGGCGCAGATCGAGGCCGTCATCGCGATCTATCTGATCGCCTATGCCACGCTGGTGGTTACCGGTGGCCGGCTCGGCGATATCTACGGCACCAGGAATGTGTTCATCGCCGGTGTGCTCGGCTTCACTGTCACCTCGCTGTGGTGCGGGCTGGCGCAATCCGGCCCGGAACTTATTCTCGCCCGGCTGGCGCAGGGCGCGACCGCGGCGCTGATGGTGCCGCAGGTGCTCGCCACCCTTCATCTGCTGTTTACCGATTCGTCCCGCGTCCGCGCGTTCGGCATTTAGGGCGTCGTGCTGGGTTTGGCCGGTGCAGCCGGCTTCATGCTCGGCGGCGTGCTGGTGACGCTCGATCTTGCCGGGCTCGGCTGGCGCGCGGTGTTTTTCGTCAACGTGCCGTTCGGCGCCGTCATCATCGCCGCGGCGTTGCAGATCATGCCGACGGTACCGCGTCGCGCCGGCACGCGGCTCGACATGTCAGGTGCGATCGTGTTGTTCATGGGATTGCTGTGCCTGATCGGCCCGCTTTTGTTCGGCCACGATGTGCATTGGTCGCCGTGGGTCTGGCTGGTGATGGCAGCGGGCGTTGCGATCATTGCCGGATTCATCAGGCTCGAACGGTCGGTCGCGCGCCGTGGCGGCATGCCGCTGATCGATCTGGCGCTGTTGTCGGATCTGGCCTTCATGCGCGGCCTGGTCGCCGTGTTCTTCTACTTTTTCGCCAATCTGTCGTTCTACCTGCTCATGACCATGTTCATGCAACGCGGCTTGCAGATCCCGCCGCTGCATGCAGGCCTGGTGTTCGTGCCGCTGGCGCTGACCTTTGTCATCGCCTCAAGGCATAGTGGCGCGCGCGCCGGGCATCGCGGCACGCTGGTGCTGATCGAAGGCTGCGCGGTGCAGCTCGCCGGTCTCGCGGCACTGGTCGCGACGATTGAATCGGTGGCGGCGCCTTCCGCGATGTTGCTGGCACTGGTGCTGATGGTCTTCGGCTACGGCCAGGGCCTGGTGATGGCGCCATTGTCGAGCGCCGTGCTCTCGACCGTGAAGCCGGCCAGCGCGGGCGCAGGCTCCGGCATGTACGGCACCACAGCGCAAATCGCCAACGCCGCAGGTGTGGCCGCAATCGGCGCGGTATTTTTCGCGATCGAAGCGGCTCACTCGGCGCAACTGGCGTTATTTGCAGCATGCGCATTGTTTGCGCTGTCGATCGGTATTTGCGCCGTATTTCTGTCATGGATGCGCCGCGCGACGGCCTGATCACGCGTTAACGCCGATTCTCACAAACACCAGGGGAACAACAGCACACGGCCTTTTCATTTTGCAGTGCAGCAGCTATCTGCTCTTGGTGAGGTTGGAACGCAAATCACCTCGGGAGCTGCTGTTGTCCCTCGCCAAGAATGTCGAATTTTTGCACCACCTGCCCAAGCTCAGCGGCTTCAATGGTTTGGCCGCCTTTGGGCGAGGCCTCGCGCCGGGCGTTCACAGTCCGCTGCTTGAGGTAACCGGATTCGGCACGAATCCCGGCGCGCTCAGGATGTTCTCCTTCGTACCTGAGCACCTCCAGCCCACGCCCGCGCTCGTCGTGGTCCTGCACGGTTGCGGCCAGACCGCCGCCGGCTACGATCTCGGCACCGGCTGGTCGACGCTGGCAAACCATTACGGCTTTGCGTTGTTGATGCCCGAACAGCAGGCATCGAACAACGCCAACACCTGTTTCAACTGGTTCAATCCGGAAGACACCACGCGGGATCAAGGCGAAGCCTGTTCGATCCGGCAAATGATCGCACGCATGGTCGCCGATCACAAAATCGATCCCCGTCGCGTCTACGTCACCGGGCTTTCCGCCGGGGGCGCCATGACGTCGGTGATGCTCGCGACCTACCCGGAAGTTTTCGCGGGCGGCGCCATCATCGCCGGCCTGCCTTACGGCATTGCCAGCAATGTGCGCGAAGCCTTGAGCGGAATGATGCAGTCGTCGTCGCGTCCCGCCAGCGAGTTGGGCGACCTCGTGCGCAACGCCTCGAAGCACAAAGGTCCGTGGCCGAAATTGTCGGTGTGGCACGGCAGCGCCGATCGCACGGTCAATCCTGCGAATGCCGACGAGATCGTCAAGCAATGGCTCGATGTGCACCAATTGCCGCAGGCGCCGATGTCGGCAGCGGATGTCGACGGTTATCCCCGCGAGGTCTGGTGGAACGCGGATGGCGAGACCGTCGTCGAGTCCTACACCATTACCGACATGGCCCACGGCACCCCGCTCGGGATCGCCGATAATGACGAGCGATATGGCGAGGGCGGCGCATTCCTGATCGAAGCGGGAATTTCGTCGTCCTATCACATCGCGAATTTCTTCGGCCTGACCGAACGCGTCAGGCAACCCAAGGCCGCCCCGACCGGAATTTCGCGGGAACGCACCGGTACGATTTCGATGACGGTTCCGGTGCCGGCGCCAGAACCGGATCTCGCCGCGATCCTGTGGCCGCAGGCAGCGTCCAGCCGCCGCGCCGAGCCGCCGCAAAAGCCGCGTCGCCGCGGCATCGATGTCGGCGCTGTCATCACCCGGGCGCTGACGGCCGCGGGGTTGATGAAATAGGCGCAAGCTGCGGCGTTCACGCGGCCGCAGTTTCGGCGATCAGTTCGATCGGCGTGACCGTGACGTCGCCGCCGGCGACATGTCTTGTCTTTTCCGTGTAGTGCTTGAAGAAATCCCGCGCCTGCAGCGTCTTGACCGCGAGATCGTCGGCGGCCGAAGCGAGATGGAAATAGCTGGAATCGTCGCGGTTCTTCATGCAGCGGTAGACGATCCGCCCCTTCAGCTCGGGGTCATTGTCGATGGCTGAAATGAAGCGGCCGATCTCGCGGTGCCACTCCTCGGTCGTGCCGCTGGCGAACGCATACTTGATCATGAAGTGCTTCATTGAAGGCTCCTTCGTTGGGCTGCATCGAATCATCTGGTGCGCTTGAGGGTGAAAGCGCAAGTATGGACAAAATTGATAGTATGGACTTTCCAGCGCTTGCTCGTATCCTGACGGGACGGAAACGGCGCCGGAGGCCATGAGATGGCAAAGCCGAAATCAGCGTTGACCTGCGGCTGCCCGGTCGCGGCATTCCAGAAAATGATCAGCGGCAAATACAAGCTGCGCATCGTCTGGGACCTGAAGGATGGTCCGCTGCGCTACGGCGAAATCAGAACCGGCCTGCTGCGCGGCTCTGACGGCAGTTCCGAAATCGCGCCGCGCGTGCTCAGCCGCGAACTGAAGGTGCTGACCGAAACCGGGCTGATCGACCGCAAGGATTACGGCGTCGTGCCGCCCAAGGTGGAATATCGCCTGACCCGCAAGGGCAAGAGCTTTGTGCCGGTCATCGCCGCGATCCGCGACTGGGGCTCGCGCCATCTCGCGCAGGACGGTTCGGGCGAAATGGCGAGCAGAATGGCGGCGGAATAGTCGCCGCTAGCTCTTATTTTTGACGCGTTTTCTACCGCAGATAAGTCTACGCAATCTGCGTAAACCTGATCGCTACGCGAACCGGAATCCACCCGGATCAAGTCCGGGGCAGGCTTTCGCTCGAAAACTCTCTACATCTCGCCGGTCAAAAACGGATTTGTCATCCGCTCCTGGCCGATGCTCGATCCGGCGCCGTGGCCGCAGATGAAGCCGACATCGTCGCCGAGCGGCAGCAGCTTTTGGGTGATCGAATCGATCAGCGTGGCGTGGCTGCCGCCGGGCAGATCGGTGCGCCCGACCGAGCCGTTGAACAGGACGTCGCCGACATGGGCGAAGCGCAGCTCCTTGTTGAAGAACACCACGCTGCCCGGCGAATGGCCGGGGCAATGCAGGATGTCGAAGACGAGATCGCCGATCGAGACCTGGTCGCCTTCATCGAGCCAGCGATCGGGTCCGAAATTGCGCACGCCGGTCATGCCGAAGCGCTCGCCGCTGCTCACGACATTGTCGAGCAGATATTTGTCCGCAATGTGCGGGCCTTCGATCTTCACCTGCAGCGCATCGCGCAGCTCGGCGGCGCCGCCGACGTGGTCGATATGGCCGTGCGTCAGCCAGATCTTCTCGACGGTGACGCCGGTTTGCTCGATCGCGGCCTGGATCTTGTCGACGTCCCCGCCGGGGTCGATCACCACGGCCTTTTTGGTCGGCTCGTGCCAGATGATGGTGCAGTTCTGCTCGAACAGCGTCACCGGAACGATGATCGCGCCGGCTTTCGGTTTTGTCTCGGTTTTGTCGTCCATGGGGGCACCATATTCTTCCCTGAAACGCCGTCAACACGAGGGGTGACGCCGTGCGATCCGGGCCGGGTTTGTGATAGGGTTGAACGCAACATTTAGTGCTCAAGGCCGATAGCGCATCGGCGGCAGACTTGTTTTTTTGACGGCAGGCCGGAAATTGCATGAGTCAGGCCTCTACATCGCCGCTGGGCGGGACGCGTACAACGGCCCGTGCGTTTTTTGTCGCCGATCGCCTGAATACGTCGGGCCTCGAGCGCGGCGACGTGCTGGCAACGACGCCGCTGGCGCTTCGCGTCAACGAGAACGGCGTCGCCATTCTGTTCCGCTATGGCGTCGTCGTCCTGATCGGGCTGAATGCGCTGGAGGAGGACGAGTTCCTGCGTAGCCTGCAATCGCGAATGACAGGGCCCGCGGCCCGGCGCGAGGAGGAGATCGCGACCATCGAACTCGCCTCCGAGAAGGACGACCAGATTCCGCCGGGTGGTCCGATCTACCTGCAGAGTCTGTCGCCGGAGCGGCTGATCCTGGTTGGCGAGGCGCTGGCCAAGAGCGTCGTTCTGGCGCGGCACGAGCGCGAGGTTGCGGCCGTGTTCGACATGACCGAACCGTTCGCGCGCGAACTGGCGCGGAGCGGGCAGATGCGCGGTGGCCGGAACGCGATCCTGAAGCACGTCGGCAATGCGCTTTCGGTGCGGCATCGCGTCTCCGGTCCGGTCGAGGTGTCCGAAAAGCCCGATATTCTCTGGGACAAGCCGCAGCTCGAGCGGCTCTATGCCCGGCTGGAGGATGAATACGAGCTCAAGGAGCGAGCCGAATCGCTCAATCGCAAATTGGGCGTGGTCGCCGAGACGGCGCAGGTCTTGACCGATATCATCGATACCCGCCGTTCGCTGCGGCTGGAGCTGATCATCGTGTTCCTGATCCTGTTCGAAGTGCTGATCACCGTGTATCAGATCGCCATGACCCGGCATGGCTGAACGCGCGGGGTGTACGCATGGCAGGGGATTGTGCTGAAAAATCTGGTCAGCTTTAGCCCGACCGTTGCCCCTGCCTTGTTCAAGCCGGATTTGAAGGGTGATTTCCCAGCATGGATCAGGGCGACAGAAACTGGTGGCGGCACGGCGTTTTCTATCAGATCTATCCGCGGTCGTTTCAGGACACCAACGCCGACGGCGTCGGCGATCTCGCGGGGATCATCGAGCGGCTACCGTATTTATTGGAGCTCGGGATCGACGCGGTCTGGCTGTCGCCGATCTTTCCTTCGCCGATGGCTGATTTCGGCTACGATATATCGGACTACACCGGCATCGATCCGTTGTTCGGCACGATGGAGGATTTCGACGCGCTGATCGCCGCCGTCCATGACAGCGGCCTCAAGCTGATCCTCGACCTGGTGCCGAACCACACCTCCGATCAGCATCCCTGGTTCATCGAAAGCAGGAGCTCCCGCGATAACCGAAAGCGCGGCTGGTACATCTGGCGCGACGGCAAGCCGGAGGGCGGGCCCCCGAACAACTGGTTGTCGGAATTCGGCGGCAGCGGCTGGGAATATGACGAGACGACCGGCCAATATTATTATCACGCCTTTCTCGCCCAGCAGCCGGACCTGAACTGGCGCAACCCGCAAGTGCGTGAGGCGATCTATGACGTGATGCGCTTCTGGCTGCGCAAGGGCGTCGATGGCTTTCGGGTCGATGTGATCTGGCATCTGATCAAGGACGCGAAATTCCGCGATAATCCGCCCAATCCACACTACGTCGAAGGACGGCCGCCGCACGAGGCCATCCTGACGCAGTATTCGACCGACCAGCCCGAGGTGCATGAGGTGATCGCGGAGATGCGGCGTGTGATCGACGGATTCGATTCCTGCGTGCTGATCGGCGAGATCTATCTGCCCCTGCACCGCCTGGTCGCCTATTACGGCAACGACCTTGCCGGCGCGCAGATGCCGTTCAATTTTGCCCTGCTGTCGACGCTGTGGAGCGCGCACTCGATCGAGAAGATCGTCGCCGATTACGAGCGCACGTTACCAGCGGGCGCCTGGCCGAATTGGGTGCTCGGCAATCACGACCGGCCGCGGGTGGCGAGCCGGGTCGGACCTGAGCAGGCGCGCGTGGCCGCGATGCTGCTGTTGACGCTGCGCGGCACGCCGACGCTCTATTACGGCGACGAGATCGGCATGCGTCAGGTCGCGATCGCTCCCGATCAGGTGCAGGATCCCTTCGAGAAGAACGTGCCGGGGATCGGCGTTGGTCGTGACGGTTGCCGCACGCCGATGCAATGGAGCGCGCGTCCGCATGCGGGGTTCTCGATGGCGAAACCATGGCTGCCGCTGGCGCATGATTTCGCGCGTGAGAATGTCATCAATCTCGATGCCGTCCCCGACTCGATCCTCAACTTCTACAAGGCGCTGATCGCGCTCCGGAAGAAATTGCCGCAACTGGTGACCGGCGCGTACCAGCCGGTCGCCGCCCAGGGCGATATCCTGCTCTATCGCCGCGAGGGCGACGGCGGCGCGGTCGTCATTGCGCTCAATCTCGGCGCCGGGCCCGCTTCGATTGCCTCGAGCTCGATCGGCTTCGGGCGCGAGATCCTGCTGTCGACCATGCTGGATCGGCAGGGTGAGCAGGTCCAGGGCACGCTCGATCTGCGCGGCAATGAGGGTGTGATTCTCGGGACGCCCGCTCACGCCGGGTGACTGGCCTTCCCTGTCGCATCCGCATCGATATCGCTGCGCTTGAGTAGATAGTCGAGGCCGCCGACGCGATACCATCGGTAGCCGTAACCCTCCAGCATCAGCGTATGCCTGCCGCGCTCATCGGCTTGGCTGTGATCCTCCGACAGCAGGTTGACCAGCAGCTTGCCGGCCTCGCCGGGCAGCCCGACCGCAAACGCGACTTCGCGTGGCTTCTCGTCGAGATTGTGCACGAACAGCACCGAATTGTTGCGCCAGTCGTAGCGGATCACCAGCACCGCCGGGTCGCGCGCCGCAATCACCTTGAAATCGCCCCAGCCGACCTCGGGGACTTCCTTCCGCATCCGGATGATGCGCTCGGTCCAGTTCAACATCGAATCGGGATCGCGGCGCTGTTTCGCGGCATTGACATGCTCGTAGCCATAAGGACCCTCGTCGATGACGGGCGAGCAGGGCTTGTCGCTCTCGGTGAATCCGGCATGCGGCTCGGTCGACCATTGCATCGGCGTGCGCGCGCAATTGCGCTCGGGCAGATCGAGATTGTCACCCATCGCGATCTCGTCGCCATAGCGAATGACCGGTGTCCCCGGCAGCGTGCACATCAGGCTGTAGGCGAGCTCGAGCCGCCGCCGGTCGCCGCCCAGCATCGGCGCGAGGCGCCGGCGGATGCCGCGATCGTAGAGTTGCATGTTCTTGTCGGGGCCGAACGCCTTGAACACGGTGTCGCGCTGCGGCTTGGTCAGCCGGCCGAGATCGAGCTCGTCATGGTTGCGCAGGAACAAGCCCCATTGCGCGGTCGCGGGCCGCGGCCGGGTCGCCGTCAGCGATTTCGCCAGCGGACGGGCATCGGCGGAGGCCAGTGCATAGAACAGATGCTGGTTGACCTGAAAATTGAACATCATGTGCATGCGGTCGCCGTCGCGGCCGAAATAGTCCATGTCGGTTTCGGGCAGCACATTGGCTTCCGCCAGAATGATGGCGTCTCCTTTCCGCCATTGCAGGAATTCGCGGAACGAGCGCAGCATGTCGTATTGTTCGACGGGCTTCTTCACCCTGGCGCCCTTGGTCGCAATCACGAAGGGGACCGCGTCCATGCGAAAGCCGGAGACGCCGAGCTGAATCCAGAACCCCATGATCTTGAGGATTTCTGCCTGCACATGCGGGTTGGAGGTGTTGAGATCGGGCTGGAAATCGTAGAAGCGATGGAAATACCAGGCGCTCGCTTCCTTATCCCGCGTCCAAGTCGATTTCTGCACGCCGGGAAATACCATGCCGGTGTTGGCATTCGCCGGCCGCTTGTCGGACCAGACATACCAGTCGCGGTATGGCGAGTCCTTTGCGCTCCGCGCCTCGCGAAACCAGGAATGCTGGTCGGAGGTGTGGTTGACGACGAGGTCGATGATGACGCGGATGCCGCGCTGCCGGCAGCCATGGGTGAATTCGACGAAGTCGCCGAGCGTGCCGTAACGGGGATCGACGCCGTAATAATCCGAGATGTCGTAGCCGTCGTCCCGGCCGGGCGAGGGCTGGAACGGCATCAGCCAGATCGCGGTGATGCCGAGACCGTGCAGATAATCCAGCCTCCGCAACAAGCCTTTGAAATCGCCGATCCCGTCGCCATTGGCATCCATGTAGGTGCCGACGGAAAGGCAATAGATGACGCCGTTCTTGTACCAGAGATCGTCGATCATGCCGGGCAGCCCTCATCGGTCCGCCCAGGACGTTGTTAGCGGCCGATAGATAAGCGGTGAGGGGGCCGCGAAGTTCCGGCGAATTCACCCTCGTCCCGGCCTTGAGCCGGGACCCAACCACAGGACCGTGTTGTACGAAGGCTGTCGCCCTAGCGCGGTGTAACAACAGCCATCGGTGGTTATGGGTCCCCGCTCCCGTGCGCAATTGCGCACCGGGCGGGGACGACGATGTTGGATGCCGCTATCTCACCGCCTGATCTGCGCCTTCAGCGTATCCTCGACCACGCGATCGAACGACAATGCACTCGGGGACGCCTTGGCGCGCTGGTCGGCGACGTATTTGTCCCGCATCGCCACCAGGGCCGAGAGCTTGTCGTTGAGCTCCTTGCGCTGGTTCATCTGCTTGTTGACTTCATCCATGCGGGCTTCCGGTTTCAACCCGCGCAAGCTGTCCGGCAATTCCTCGTCTTTCAGCGTGGCAAGCTTCTGCCGGCCGGCGGCGATATCGCTGACCAGGTCGCCTTCGCCGGTGACGGCTTCCGAGGTCGCCTCGGCGCGCTTGTTGATGAAGCTCGCCATCTCGGAAGCCTGCGAGGGCGCTGCTGCCGCGACATTCGACAGTTGCTGGGTCTCGTCCTCGGTGCGCTTCTGCAGCGCCCGCGGACCGTAGGGGATCACGGTGCCGTTGATCTCGCGCTGCAGGATGATGATGTCCTGATCGAACGGCGTCTCGATCACGACGATCTGTCCGCCATCCTGCGGGATCGGAATGAAGCGGCCGTTGCCGTTCTGGGCGATATCGCGCCAGACCCGTTCGGTATCCTGCGCGTTGCCGGCGAGCACGGTGTTGACGATGATGTCCTTTTGCTTCGCCACCGACAGCGTGACCGGATATTTGGTGTCCTGCGCGTAATCCATGTGCGGCGGCGCGTCGCCGACCAGAAACACGATCCGCCTGGTATCGCCGCCGGTGGTCCATTGCAGCTTGTTGACGGCGACATCGAGCGCCTCGTTGACGCTTTCCGGCCAGTCGCCGCCGCCACGGGCCTTCAATTCCAGAAGGTGAGCGTAGAGATCCTGGATGTCGGTGGTGAGTTCGATTTTCCTGGTGACGTAGTCGTCGCCGATGTCGCGGTAGGCGACGAGGCCCATGCGGATGTCGGCGTCGGGATTGGAATCGACGATCGCGGTCGCGATCGACCAGATCTTTCGTTTGGCGCCTTCGATCAGCCCGCCCATCGATCCCGTGGTGTCGAGAACGAAGGCGACTTCGACGGTGGGTTTTGCAACGGCGGCCGACAGGCCGGCCAACAGCGGGAATGTTGCGAGAGCGAATGCGAGCGAGCGAAGTGCGATGCCTGACTTCATGGTTCTCCTCCGTGTATTCCGTCCCTCGGAACCTAGGTTCCACTCGGTTCACGGTCGCCTGAGGTCGAAAACAAGGCGGGGCGGGTGCGAATTTGCGGCCCATTTCGCGCCACCGTCCTGTTGGGCGGTGGCGCCGAAATCGGCTAGGATCAACAGATGGAATCGCCCGCCCGCCAGATCAGCCTCGCGCCCGCGCCGGACGGCCGTCAGTCGGAGACCGCGCTCAAGATCGCGCGCGGCACCGCGAGGCTGTTGAGATCGCTCGGATTTTCCTGCATCAGCGAACTGCCGCTGCCGTCGGGCCGGCGCGCCGATCTGGTGGCGCTGAACGAGCGCGGCGAGATCTGGATCGTCGAGATCAAATCGTCGCTCGAGGATTTCCGCGCCGACCAGAAATGGCCGGAGTATCGCGCGCATTGCGACCGGCTGTTCTTTGCCTTTACGCAGGATCTGCCGTGCGAGATTTTCCCGGCCGATACCGGTCTGATCGTCGCCGATGCCTATGCCGCGCATTTGCATTGCGAGGCGCCCGAGCATCGCCTGCCGGCGCCGACGCGCAAATCGATGACGGTGCGGTTTGCCATTGCCGCCGCACAACGCATCAACCGGCTGGTCGATCCGCAGGGGCACGGCGAGTTTTAGAGTTCGATTGTGCAACAAGCGTAAGGGTGGGCAGGGCGACTTGTCCGCCGTAGCGCAAAGAGCGAAGGCAGAAAGCCTGCCCACCATTGCAATCGCGATCTCGGAGACAGGGTCGGCCCGGCGCAAAGAGCGCCTTTTGCGCACCCTACGATCTCAACTCAACGCGGCGCGCGCTTGGCCAGAATGCGCTGCAGGGTGCGGCGGTGCATGTTGAGGCGACGGGCGGTTTCCGAGACGTTGCGATTGCACATCTCGTAGATGCGCTGGATGTGCTCCCAGCGGACGCGGTCGGCCGACATCGGGTTTGCCGGCAGTTCGGATTTCTCGGAGCCGCTGGCCAGCAATGCCGCGACCACGTCGTCGGCGTCGGCGGGCTTTGAGAGATAGTCCACCGCGCCCATCTTCACCGCGGTGACGGCGGTGGCGATATTGCCATAACCGGTCAGCACGATCGCGCGCGCCTCCGGCCGCTTGCGTTTCAGCGCAGACACCACGTCGAGGCCATTGCCGTCGCCGAGCCGCAAATCAACGACGGCGAAGGCCGGCGCGGCGCGGCCGATCTCGGCCAGCCCATCGGACACGGTGTCGCAGGACGTCACCGAGAAGCCGCGGGTCTCCATCGCGCGCGACAGCCGCTCCAGAAACGGCTTGTCGTCCTCGACGATGAGGAGCGAGCGGTCGGCGTGATCATTCAGTTCGGTGATGGCGTTCACGGTCGGATATCCTTGTGTCGGACATTCAACATATGGCGTGGCAAAATGGCGCTGCCAAGGCCACCTAAAGTCGACGGGACTGCCATCCTTAATGCCAGGAACCGCTGTTAGGACGAAGTCTCAGGTTCGGCCTCGGCCGCCTCGAAGCGGTCGCGCGGCCAGACGATATGAACCACGGCGCCGTGATCGGGAAACACGCGGTTGGAGAACGACACCTTTGCGCCGGTGCGTTCCAGCAGGGTGCGGGCGATGAATATCCCAAGTCCAAGCCCGCCATGCTGGCTTTGCGCCTCATCCGCGCTGCGCCGCCGCGATAAATAGGGCTCGCCGATCCGTTTCAGCATGTCCGGCGCGATGCCCGGGCCATCGTCGGAAATGTTGATCTCGACGGTGTCGGCGTTCCACCACGCGTTCACCTCGACGGTCGTGCGCGCGAAATCGACGGCATTTTCCAGGATGTTGCCGACCCCATAGAGGATCGCGGGATTGCGGGCGCCGACCGGCTCGCGCGTGGCTGCGACAGCAAGCCGCACCTTGATGGCGACACCGAAGTCGCGGTGCGGTGCCACCGTCTCCTCGATCAGCGTCGACAGCGGCATGCGGTCGAACGGCGCGCCGGACGCCGAGAGCTGGGTGATCTTGGCCAAAATGTCGCGGCAGCGCTGCGCCTGCTCGCGCAAGGTCTTGAGATCGGCGGCGAGATGGCCGTCCCGCACGGCCTTCTCCAGCTCGCGCGAAATCAGGAAGATCGTCGACAGCGGCGTGCCGAGTTCGTGCGCGGCGGCGGCGGCAAGCCCGTCGATCTGGGTGAGGTGCTGCTCGCGGGTCAACACCAGTTCGGTCGCGGCCAGCGCATCCGACAGCTTGCGGGATTCCTCGGTGACCTGGAACGCATACAGGCTCGTGACGCCGATCGCGAGCACGATCGAGAGCCAGACGCCGAGCAGATAGATCGGCGGCAGCACCAGGGGATCTTCGGTGTCCCATGGCAGCGGCAGATGGAAGAACACCAGCGCCGAGGCGCAGGCCACCGCGAGCACGCCGAGCGCGATCGTCAACCGGATCGGCAGCGCGGTTGCCGAGATCAGGACCGGGGCGAGGAACAGAAATGAAAACGGATTTTGCAGGCCGCCGGTGAGGAACAGCAGGGCGGCCAGCTCGACGATGTTGAGCGCCAGCAGTGCCGCAGCATAGACCGGTTCCAGCCGCTGCATCGGATTGAACGCGATCTGCAGCGCGAGATTGAGCGCGGCCGAGAGGCCGACGATGGCGACGCAAGGGATGACGGGGACATCGAATTCGAGTCCCTGCGCCACGATGAAGATCGCCGCGAGCTGACCGAGCGCGGCCAGCCAGCGCAGCCGCAATATCGTATCCAGACGGACATAGCGGCGCGGCTGGCGGAAATCGGAGGCTGCAATTTCGGTCATATCCGCAGTTTAGCCGCGCAAGCGCCCGATCACAAACGCGCGGCTCATAGCTTCGATTCCCGCGCAAGTCTTGCACTCGCCGCTGCAATGGCTCAATGAACGGCCCCAAATGGCGAAAAGCGACCCGGTGCCAAATCCGCCGCCCGCCGCCGATCCGGCAGGATCCGCGGCGATCGACGTCGCGCATCTGGTCAAACTCTACAAGACCACCCGCGCGGTGGACGACGTGACGTTTCGGATCAGGCAGGGCAGCATCACCGGCCTGCTCGGCGGCAACGGCGCCGGCAAGACCACGACGATTGCGATGATCATGGGGCTGGTGCTGCCGACCGCGGGCCGCATCCAGGTGCTGGGCGCCGCGATGCCCGAGCAGAGCGCCGACGTGCTGGGGAGAATGAATTTCGAAAGCCCCTATGTCGACATGCCGATGCGGCTCACGGTGCGGCAGAACCTGACCATTTTCGGCCGCCTCTATGCGGTCGAGAATCTGCCCGCACGGATCGCGCAACTCGCTTCCGATCTCGACCTCGGCGACTTCCTCGACCGCGCCAACGGAAAACTCTCCGCCGGCCAGAAGACCCGCGTCGCGCTGGCGAAAGCGCTGATCAACCAGCCCGAATTGCTGCTGCTCGACGAGCCGACTGCGTCGCTCGATCCCGACACCGCCGACTGGGTCCGGCAGCATCTGCAGAATTATCGCAAGACCCATGACGCGACCATTCTGCTGGCCTCGCACAACATGCTGGAGGTGGAACGGCTGTGCGATCGCGTCATCATCATGAAGCGCGGCAAGATCGAGGACGACGACAGCCCCGACCAGATCATGGCCCGTTACAACCGCGCCACGCTGGAGGAAGTGTTTCTGGACGTCGCGCGCGGGCGGGAGCGGGAGGGCGCGTCGTGAGCGAAGCGGCGATCCGGCACACAATTTCGCTGCATCGCATCAACGCGATGGTGCTGCGCTATTGGTATCTCCTGGTGTCGTCATGGCCGCGGATGCTGGAATTGATCTACTGGCCGGCGCTGCAGATCATCACCTGGGGCTTTCTGCAGAATTACATCGCGCAGACGTCGGGTTTTTTCGCCCGCGCCGGCGGCTCGCTGATCGGCGCGGTGATCCTGTGGGACATCCTGTTCCGCGGCCAGCTCGGCTTTTCGATCTCGTTTCTCGAGGAGATGTGGGCGCGCAACCTCGGCAATCTGATGATGAGCCCGTTGAAGCCGATCGAGTTCCTGATCTCGCTGATGATCATGAGCCTGATCCGGCTCGCGATCGGCGTGATCCCGATGACGCTTTTGGCGCTGTACTTCTTCGATTTCAATTTTTATGGCATCGGGCTGCCGCTGATCGCCTTCTTCTGCAACCTGATCTTCACCAGCTGGTCGATCGGGATCTTTGTTTCAGGCCTCGTGCTGCGCAATGGGCTCGGCGCCGAGAGCATCGTCTGGACGCTGATGTTCGGCCTGATGCCGCTGGCCTGCATCTATTACCCCGTCAGCGTGCTGCCGCATTGGCTGCAATATCTCGCCTGGGCGTTGCCGCCGACCTATGTGTTCGAGGGCATGCGCGCGCTGTTGATCGATCATGAGTTTCGGACCGAGCTGATGGTCGACGCCCTGGCGATCAATGCGGTGCTGTTCATTGCCTCATTTGCGATCTTTCTTGCCCTTTTACGCAGCGCCAAGCGGCACGGCTCGCTGCTCGGAGGCGGTGAATAACTCTCACTTTCCCGTGGATTTGCGGGGTTTTAGGCCTCGAAAGCCGATAAATATACTGAAGTGTGGATTGACGCATTATTGCGCATTGGACAGGATGCTGCGGCGCAAAACAGGGGTCTTAGATAATGCCGATTGGTGAATTTGGTGCACCGCCACTGGCGGCCGAAGGCAGTCCGGCACTCACGACGCCGATGTACTGGATGTACGAGATGGCGCATGCGTCGCTCAATCCGGCGCGCGCGGTGACCGACGCCGCGAAAATCCTGTTTCAGAATCCGCTCAATCCGTGGACCCACACCCAGTTCGGCAAATCGATCGCCGCCGGCTGTGAATTGTTCGAACGGGCCACGCGCCGTTACGGCAAGCCGGAATGGGGTCTCGACACCACCGAGGTCAACGGCGTGCGCACGGCGGTGGAAGTCCGCTCGATTTGGGAAAAGCCGTTCTGCCGTCTGCTGTATTTCGATCGCAAGCTGACGCGCCCGTTGCGCGCGCCGCAGCCGCGCGTCCTGATCGTGGCGCCGATGTCCGGCCATTACGCGACGCTTTTGCGCGGCACCGTCGAAGCCTTCCTGCCGACGCATGAGGTCTACATCACCGACTGGTCGGACGCGCGCATGGTGCCGCTCGCCGAAGGCCGCTTCGACCTCGATGATTATGTCGATTACGTCATCGAGATGCTGCACGTGCTCGGCGGCAACATGCATGTCGTTGCGGTGTGCCAGCCGTCGGTGCCCGTGGTGGCGGCGGTTTCCATCATGGAAGCGGCAAACGATCCGTTCGTGCCGCTGTCGATGACGCTGATGGGCGGACCGATCGATACCCGCCGCAATCCAACCTCGGTCAACAACCTCGCCGCCGAGCGCGGCATCGAATGGTTCCGCAACCACGTCATCACCAAGGTGCCGTTCCCGCATCCCGGCGTGATGCGCGACGTCTATCCGGGCTTCCTGCAGCTCTCGGGCTTCATCACCATGAATCTCGACCGCCATACCGACGCCCACAAGCGGCTGTTCAGCAATCTGGTCAAGGGCGACGGCGATCTCGTCGACAAGCACCGCGAATTCTATGATGAATATCTCGCGGTGATGGATCTGACCGCGGAGTATTATCTGCAGACCGTCGACGTCGTGTTCGTCAAGCACGCGCTGCCGAAGGGCGAGATGACCCATCGCGGCAAGCCGGTCGATCCCTCGAAGATCAGGCGCGTGGCGCTGATGACGGTGGAAGGCGAGAAAGACGACATCTCCGGTCTGGGCCAGACCGAAGCGACCCACGCGATATGCACAGCGATTCCCGCTCATCGCCGCGTGCATTACGTGCAAAAAGGCGTCGGGCATTACGGCGTGTTCAACGGTTCGCGTTTTCGTTCTGAAATCGTGCCGCGAATCTCCGATTTCATGCTGTCGGCGGCGAATACCAAGCCGAAATTGGTCGCCGCTGCCGACAAATCGGTCGCCGCTGCCGAATAAGGGTGATTCCGGGGTCGATTCGTTGGGCGCGATAAGCCCCTGAATTGATTAAAAGAACCGGGATTCGCCGCCCTCGGAAGGAATGAGTTAAACCTCATCTCTTGAGGGTGTGTTCCCGGCCCGGTTCCATCCAAAATTTATGGTTCCGCCCCCAGCCGGTAGGGGTCAATTAGTGACCAGCCCCTGTATATTGGGCAAATGATTTGTTTTTGCGCCGAGCGATTTCAGTGGCGGCGGTTATGGCAGAATCCGGGCGAACTCCTGCTCCCCGGACTGTCAGACATGGCTACTCGCGCGCTCCTCTATCGGCGGCCTGCCGAACCCTCGACTCTCGTGGTCAAACACGGCTCCCAATTCTTCGCGATCAGGCTGCGCCGGCATCGCCGCGCGCGGCGCTACACCTTGCGCATTCATCCAACCGACCGCGAAGCGATCCTGACCATGCCGCCGCGCGGCACGCTCATGGAAGCCAAGGACTTTGCGCAGCTACACGGCGGCTGGATCGCCGCGCGTCTCGGCCGTTTGCCGAAGGCGGCGCCGTTTCATTCCGGCACGGTGGTGCCGCTGCGCGGTGTTCCGCACCGGATCGTGCATCGCTCCGGCGAACGCGGCACGGTGTGGACCGAAACCCGCGACAGCGGCGAGAGGATTTTGTGCGTGGCCGGCGGGCTCGAGCACATGGACCGGCGCGTGCACGACTTCCTCAAGCGCGAAGCGCGCAAGGATTTGCACAAGGCTTCGCTGGCCTATGCCGCCGATCTCGGCGTGCGGGTCCGGCGGGTGTCGATCCGCGATCAGTCGAGCCGCTGGGGTTCGTGCACCTCGGCCGGATCGCTGTCGTTCTCATGGCGGCTGATCCTGGCGCCGCCTTATGTGCTCGACTATCTCGCCGCCCATGAAGTGGCGCATCTCGTCGAGATGAACCATTCGCCGCGGTTCTGGCGGGTGGTCGGCCGGGTCTGCGATCACGTCGAACGCGCCAAGCGCTGGCTCGACACCTACGGCAACGACCTGCATCGCTACGGGATCGAGGATTAGCTCCGTGTCCCGGACGCGGTGCAGCGCGCTTGCGCTGCTCCGCAGAGCCGGGACCCATGGTGCCACAATGGACCCCGGATCAGCAGCGCATCACCATAGCGCGTCGAAGACGCGCGTGAGCGCGCTGGAGCTGCGCAGCACCCGGGGAACGCATCACCTTCCGCCGAACACCCGGTCCATCAGCCAGCCGTCCAGTCCCGCCGCCGCTTCCGGGCGCGTCGACGATGCAGGCGGCGCGGACGTCCGCGCCGGTGGCGGACGATAGCCGCCGCCGGATGGAGTCGGCGCGAGCGGGACGGGGGCCTGGGCCGTCGGCGCGGACGGCGCGCTGACCTGCGATACGGTCTGCATCAAATTCGAGAACAGGCCGCCGCCGCCGGCTTGCGAATTCGGCAGGCTCGCCACCGGCACGCCCTGATGGGCGGCTTTCATGAATCGGGACCAGACTTCCACCGGCAGGCCGCCGCCGGTCGCCTTCCTGGTCGGCGAGTTGTCGTCATTGCCGAGCCAGACTCCCGTTACGAGATTGGCGGTGTAGCCGATGAACCAGGCGTCGCGGAAATCCTGGCTGGTGCCGGTCTTACCGGCGGCAGTCCAGCCCGGAATTTCAGCCTTGTGCGCGGTGCCGGAGATCAGCGTCTCCTGCATCATGGTGTTCATCATTGCGACATGGCGCGGTTCGATCACCTGACCGAGCTGATCGGCGGGCCGCATATACAGCACCTTGCCCTCACTGGTCCGGATCTTAGTCACGACATGCGGGGAGACGCCGAGCCCGCCATTGGCAAACGGCGCATAGGCGCCGACCAGTTCGATCACGGACACTTCCGAGGTGCCGAGCGCAATCGAGGCATTGGCGTCGAGCTTCGATGAAATGCCGAGCCGGTGCGCGGTGCGCACCACGTTTTTGGCGCCGACCTCGAGGCCGAGCCGCACCGCGACCGTGTTGAGCGACATCGCCAGCGCCTGGGTCAATGTGACTGCGCCGAAATATTCGTGGCTGTAATTCTCTGGCTTCCAGCCCTTGACGTCGAGCGGCGCGTCCTGGCGGATCGTCTCCGGCGTCAGGCCCGCCTCGACCGCGGTGAGATAGACGAACGGCTTGAACGCCGAGCCGGGCTGCCGCTTGGCGGTGACCGCACGATTATACTGGCTCTCGGCATAGTTCCGGCCACCGACCATGGCGCGCACCGCGCCGTCAGGCGTCATCGCCACCAGCGCGCCCTGGCTGACATTGAACTTTACGCTTTTCGCCGCGAGTTCGTCTATGATGGAGGCTTCGGCGACGCTCTGCAGCTTCGGATCGATCGTGGTTTCGACGGTGATGTCGCGGTCGATCTGGCCGACCAGATCGTCGAGCACTTCGCCGATCCAGTCGGCGACGTAGTTGACTGTGCCGGCGCCGGCCGGCTTCACATTGATCTGGGGATGGCCGATCGAGGCCTGGGCCTGCGCGTCGGTGATGAATTTGGCGTCCGCCATCGCCGCGAGCACGGTCTGGGCGCGCTGCGCGGCGCCATCCGGATTGCGGTTCGGCGCCAGCCGCGACGGCGACTTGACGAGGCCCGCCAGCAACGCGGCCTCGGCGAGGGTGACGTTCTTGGCCGACTTGCCGAAATAGCGTTGGGCTGCGGCCTCGACGCCATAGGCGCCGGAACCGAAATAGACCCGGTTGAGATAGAGCTCGAGGATTTCGGTCTTGGGATGCTTGCGCTCCAGCCAGAGCGCCAGTTCGACCTCCTGCAATTTTCGCTGCAGCGTGCGTTCCTGGGTCAGGAACAGGTTTTTCGCGAGCTGCTGGGTCAGCGTCGAGCCGCCTTGCGAGACGCCGCGATGCAGGACGTTGGCGACGGCCGCGCGTAAAATGCCGATCGGGTCGACGCCGTAATGCGAATAGAAGCGGCGGTCTTCGATGGCGATGAACGCCTTCGGCAGATAAGGCGGCAAATCCTTCAGCGAAACGTTGGCGCCGGCCATTTCGCCGCGCTGTGCCAACACGCTGCCGTCCATGCCAACAATCTGGATCGTCGGTGGACGCTTTGGAATTTCCAGCGACTGGATCGCCGGCAGATGCGCGCCGACCCAGACCACGACGCCGATGACCGCGATTCCCGCCCACAGGCCGAGCACCGCGCCCCAATAGAGCAGGCGCGCAAGGCTGAAGCCGCCGCGCGATTTCGACCGCCGCCCGGCGCCGCCGCGGGACGCACGCGGTTTTCGCTCGCGCGGCGGTTCGTCATCATCTTCTTTGCGGTTTGCGGATGGTTTGGCGGAAGATTTGGTCGAAGATTTCTTGGGCCTGTCCTCGGCGGCGGGGATGCGATCTTCCGGCGAAAGACGCAGCTCGGCGAGCGCGGCCGGAAGCCCGAAAAGCGGCTCCTTGCGTCCGCCGCTCTTTTTCCGTCCCAACGCCATACGCACCGCCCACACCGGTCCCGCCGCACGCTAGCGCCCGGAATTTAAGGGTCGGTTACGCAAAGGTTAACGGGGGATTAGGAGGTGGGGCGGTGCGTGGTAAAGCTTGGCGGCAATCAGGAGAATAAGCATGGGCCACATCGATCCGACCAAGGAAGTTTTCGCGCAATTCCGTGCCAATGATCGGCCTGGGCCGATCCACATGCTCAATCTGGTGCGCTTGAGGGAACACGCGGCCTATCCCGACGGCCGCAAGGCAACCGGCGCCGAAGCCTATGCGGCCTATGGCCGGGAAAGCGGGCCGGTGTTCGAACGCCTCGGCGGGCGCATCGTCTGGCAGGGCAGGTTCGAACTGATGCTGATCGGGCCCGCAGAAGAGCGCTGGGATCACTGCTTCATCGCCGAATATCCAAGCGTCGCCGCGTTCGCGGAAATGATCCGCGATCCCGTCTACCGGGAAGCAGTGAAACACCGCCAGGCGGCCGTCGAGGATTCACGCCTGATCCGGCACGCGGTATTGCCGGTCGGCAAGACGTTTGGGGAGATTCCGGAGTAGCAGCGCGGAGCGTGCCCACCATTCCGGACGATGCTCTTTGAGAGATGGTGGGCACGGCGCGAAGGGCGCCTTTGCCCACCCTACAAAAAATCGGCGGCCTCGAGGGACCGCCGATCGTTGATCAAGCAACGCGAGGCCCCTAGCCCGCCGGACCGGAATCCTCGAGGATCGGGCCGAACAGTTCCCAGCGTTCGCCGTTGAACTTCTGCATCTGCAACTGCTTGTTGACGCGATAGTCGTCCGGCGTGGTGCTGTTGACGATGCCCGGCAGCGACAGGTCGAGCTGGACATTCTTCAGGCTGGTGGCTTGCTTCATGACGTTCTCGCGCGTCAGGTCGTCGCCGCACGCCTTGAGAACGTGAATCAGCAACTGCGAGGTCGAGTAGCCATAGGTGTTGAAGATCGAGTCCTTGTCGCCATCAGGATAGTACTTCGCCATGAAGTCGAGATACTTCTTCATGCCGGCATCGTCCTTCCAGGTCGGATCGAGCGGATCCTTGCCGTAATTGACGCTGATCACGCCCTTGGAGGCCTCCAAGCCCGCCGGCTTCATCACCGCTCCGACCGAGGTGGCGTTGATGTCGAGGATGTGCACCGGATGCCAGTCGAGCTCGGCGATCTTCTTGATCGCCTGTGCCGCCTGCTTCGGGGTCGAGGCGCTGAAGAACAGGTCCGCACCGGAGGACTTGATCTTGAGGATCTGCGAATCGATGGTCGGATCGGAGACCTCGTAGGAGGCCTCGGCCACGATCATGGTCGCGGCCTTGTCGCCGAGACCGGCCTTGATGCCGTTCAGATAGTCCTTACCGAGGTCGTCGTTCTGATAGAGGATTCCGACCTTGGCATTCGGATGATTCTTGATGATGTATTGGCCGTAGATGCGGCCTTCGACGAAGTAGTTGGGGTTGAAACCCATCGTCCACGGGAAATTCTTCGGGTCGGTGAACTTCGACGCGCCGGTGGCGGCGAACAGCTGCGGCACCTTCTTGGCATTGAGATATTTCTGCACGGCCGCGTTCGAGGGCGTGCCGAGGATCTGGAACGTGAGCAGCACTTCGTCGCTCTCGACCAGCTTGCGCACCTGCTCGACGGCCTTGGGCGGCGAGTAAGCGTCGTCATACTGGATCAAATTGATCTTGCGGCCGTTCACGCCGCCCTGGTCGTTGATCATCTTGATATAGGCGGCCTGGGTCTTGCCGATGGTCGCGTACGACGAGGCCGGTCCGCTGAACGGATTGGTCTGGCCGACCTTGATCTCGGTATCGGTCGCGCCGGTATCGTATTTCTTCTGCGCGTAGGCCGACGAGGCCGACAGCGCGATCGCGAGCGCCGTGCCGGTGACCAGATGGAGAATACCCTTCCTCATAATGCTTATTTCCTCATGTGTTGTGATTGAGCCGACGGTCTTGTCCCGGGCCTTGATCGGCCCAGTGGATGCCATCGCTGGGTGCGGATACTGGCGGAACGCTTGCTGCAATGCAAGGTGAGCCCTGCCGAAAAGGTGAACGATTTCAGCCCGACGAAAGTAGGATTGCTGCGGGGTGCGGTGGCCCAGCGCCCCTTCTCCCCACCTGCGGGGAGAAGACCGGGATGAGGGGGACTCTCCGTGGGCAATGCTCGCGGAGGGTAGCCCTCACCCGAAGCCTTCGCTATGCAAAGGCTTCGACGTTTCAAGAACGGCCGCCGCAAGCGGCGGCCTATGCTTTCCCCGCAAGCGGGGCGAGGTAAGAGAACTAACCCGCAGGTCCGGTATCCTCGATGATCGGGCCGAACAGTTCCCAGCGCTCGCCGTTGAACTTCATCATCTGCATCTGCTTGTTGATGCGATAGTCGTTCGGTCCCGTCGTAATCGACATGCCGGGCAGCGCCAGGCTGGGGACGAAGCTCTTCAGGCTGGTGGCCTGCCGCATCAGGTTTTCGCGGGTGAGGTCGTCGCCGCACTGACGCAGGATCTGCACCAGCAATTCCGCGGTCGAATAGCCGTAGGTGTTGACGGTGTTGAGCTTGTCGCCCTCCGGATAGTATTGGTCCATGAAGGCGAAATAGGCCTTCAGGCCGGCATCGTCTTTCCACTGCGGGTCGGCCGGATCCTTGCCGTAATTGGTGGAAACGATGTCCCTGGAGATGTCGAGGCCCGCGGGCTTTAGCGTCGCCGACACCGGGCTCGCATTGATGTCGAGAATGTGGACCGGCTTCCAGGCGAGGTCGGCGACCTTCTTGATCGCCTGCGCCGCGAATTTCGGCGTCGAGGCATCGTAGAGCAAATCGGCGCCCAGCGATTTCAGTTTCACGATCTGCGAATCGATGGTCGGGTCGGTCAACTCGTAGGACACTTCGCCGACGATCATGGCCACGGCCTTGTCGCCCAGCCCTGCCTTGAGGCCGGTGATGTAGTCGCGGCCGAGGTCGTCGTTCTGGTAGAAGATGCCGATCCTGGCATTGGGGTAATTTTTCAGAATGTATTTGGCGTAGATGCGGCCCTCCGACTGGTAATTGGGATTGAACGCAATGGTCCAGGGCGCATTTTGCGGATCGGAGAAGCGCGAGGCGCCGGTCGAGGCGAGCAGTTGCGGCACCTTCCTGCCGTTGAGGTATTTCTGGACCGCGGCATTCGACGGCGTGCCGATGATCTGGAAGGTGAACAGGACCTCGTCGCCCTCGACCAGCTTGCGCACCTGCTCGACCGCCTTCGGCGGCGAATAGGCGTCGTCATACTGGATCAGATTGAGCTTGCGGCCGTTGATGCCGCCCTGGTCGTTGATCATCTTCAGGTACGCAGCTTGCGTCTTGCCGATGCCGGCATAGGCGGAAGCAGGGCCCGAGAACGGCACGGTCTGGCCGATCTTGATCTCGGTATCGGTGGCGCCGGTGTCGTATTTCTTTTGCGCAAGGGCCGATGATGCCGACAGTGCAACGGCAAGCGCAGTCGTCGCGATTAGCCGGGTAATCCCGTTCTTCATATCGTTATCTCCCCTATGTGCCGATGGTCGAATGCCATCGTTGATGGGGAGTTTGGGGGAATGGTTGTGGCATTGCAAGGCAATGCCAGGGCGAGTGCCTTACGCCAGCCGGAGCAGGATCAACGCCAGCACAGCCGGTGCTGCCTGCACATACAGGATCCGGCGGCTGACGGTGGCGGCGCCATAAATACCGGCAACGATCACGCAGAGCAGAAAGAAGGTTTTGATCTGGAACGCGAAGCCGGGATCGCCGTGGAACAGGCCCCAGACCAGGCCCGCGGCAAGGAAGCCGTTATAGAGCCCCTGATTGGCGGCCAGCACCGCGGATTCGGCGGCCTTCTCGGGCGTGTTGCGAAAGGTTTTCAGGCCGAGCGGCTTGGTCCAGAGAAACATCTCCAGCACCAGAAAATAGACATGCAGCGCGGCGACCAGCGTCACCAGGCCATTGGCGATCCAGATCATGGTGCGGTCCCCCAACCGGCAGCGGAATTCGGTTGGACGCTAGCATGCCCGGTGTGAAAAGTGCGGCGGCGACCAGGAATTGGACGAAAATGATGATGTCCGAAAACCGCCAGACAATCCGGTCCCGATCGCTGATGCTTCGATCGATGCACCGCAACGCCAGGAAATGACAATGATGCCGGGTCGTAACGCCAGCAAGACCTATGGGACCGTCAGTGCCGACAGGCAGAAGGCGATGAGCGGGCTGGAATTCGTTCAGGGGCTGGCCGACGGAACGCTGCCCCTCAACACGATCGCCCAGACCCTGGGTTATGACGTGGCTGAAGCCGCGAGCGGGCGCGTGGTCGTTACCGCGAAACCGAGCGGCATTCATCTCAATCCTGCCGGCACGGTGCACGGCGGTCTGGCGGCCACGCTGCTCGACAGCTGCATGGGATTGGCCGTCCAGTCGACCCTCGAGAAAGGCGTCGGGCAGACGACGCTCGAGTTCAAGATTTCGCTGCTGCGGCCGATTACGTCCGAGACCGGAGAGATCAGGGCCGAAGGCGTCGTGTTGAGCCGCGGCCGGCGTGTCGGCACCGCCGAAGGGCGCATCACCGATGGCAAGGGGCGTTTGCTCGCCCATGGTACAACCACCTGCCTGATTTTCGAGAGCTGATCGCTTGTCCGATATTTCCATGATGGATATGGACCGCACCGCCTGCTACCGGGCGATCTCGACGCGGGATGCGCGCTTCGACGGAAGGCTGTTCGTTGGCGTCAGGACCACGGGCATCTACTGCCGGCCGATCTGTCCGGCGCGCACGCCAAAATTCGAGAACGTGTCGTTCTATCCTTCCGCGGCGGCGGCGCAGGAGGCCGGCTTTCGCCCCTGCCTGCGCTGCCGGCCGGAAGTCTCGCCCGAGCTTGCGTTCTGGCGTGGCACCTCCAACACCGTGTCGCGCGCGCTGGCGTTGATCGAATCCGGCGGGCTCGACGGCGACGATGTCGAGGGCCTTGCCAACCGGCTCGGCGTCGGCGCGCGGCAATTACGGCGGCTGTTCGCCCAGCATGTCGGTGCGTCGCCGGTCACGGTGGCGCAGACGCGGCGGGTGCTGCTCGCCAAACAGCTGATCCACGAGACCGCGCTGCCGATGGCCGAGGTCGCGCTGGCTTCGGGTTTCAACAGCGTCCGCCGTTTCAACGAGACCTTTCGCGAATTGTTCGGCCGTCCGCCGGCGGCGCTGCGGCGTATCCGCGACAGGGGCAAGGACAAGCGTGAAGCCGGCGCATTGTCGGTTCGTCTCGCCTACCGGCCGCCCTATGATTGGGACGCGATGCTGGCCTTTCTCGCCGCCCGCGCCATTCCCGGCGTCGAGACCGTGTCGGAAAATGTCTACCGGCGCTCGATCGCGATCGGCGAAAATTGCGGCGTGATCAGCGTCGAGCCGGCGGACAAGAATCGTGTCGATGTCCGGGTACGTTTTCCCGATATGGCGGCATTGCCGCAGATCATCGCGCGGGTGCGGCGGGTGTTCGATCTATCGGCCGATCCCGATACGATCGGGGCGCATCTGGCGCTCGATCCGGCGCTGGCGCCGCTGGTGGCGGCGCGGCCGGGCCTGCGCGTGCCCGGCGCGTGGGACGGTTTTGAACTCGCGGTGCGCGCGATCTTCGGCCAGCAGATCACGGTCCCGGTCGCGACCAGGCTGCTCGGCAAACTGGTGCAGGCCTTTGGCGATTCGCTGCCGGCGGCGATGCGCGAGAGCGAAGGCCTCAGCCATTTGTTTCCGTCGACCGCGCGGATCGCAGGAGAAAATCTGACAACGCTCGGCATGCCCGGGGCGCGGGCGAGAGCGGTGACGTCGCTGGCGCGGGCGATTGTCGCCGATCCCGCGATCTTCAGCCGCGGCGCCAACCTCGAGGATGCGATTGTAAAACTGCGGTCGTTACCGGGGATCGGTGAATGGACCGCGCAATACATCGCCATGCGCGAGCTGCGCGAACCCGATGCGTTCCCGGCCGCCGATGTCGGCCTGCTGCGCGCCCTGGCCGATGCCGACGGCCGGCGTCCCTCGCCCTCCGAGTTGCTGTCGCGCGCGGAATGCTGGCGGCCGTGGCGCGCCTATGCGGCCTTGCATTTGTGGGCCGCCGGCGTCCAGCATCCCGCCCTGTCCGGAAAAATCGATGCCCGCGAAGCCGCCTGAAACGTTCGGTCTCGACCGGCTGCAAACGCCGATTGGTGTGGCGCTGCTCGTCACCGATACCGACGGCGTTTTGCGCGCGATGGACTGGGAGGATTTCGAGCCGCGCATGAAGCAGCTGCTGCGGCTGCAAGTGGGCGCCGTGGTGTTGCGCGGCGCACGGGCTCCCCAAGACCTCAGGACGGCGCTGTCAGGTTATTTCAAGGGCGATCTCGATCGCCTGACCGCGATCAGATGGCGCGTTGCCGGCACGCCGTTCCAGCAAATGGTCTGGAATGCGCTGCCAGCAATTCCCGCCGGCACCACGATGAGCTACGGCGCGCTGGCGGCGAAACTGAAATCGCCGAACGCGATGCGCGCGGTCGGCCACGCCAACGGCTCAAATCCGATCAGCGTGGTGATCCCCTGTCATCGCCTGATCGGCGCCAATGGTTCGCTGATCAAATATGGCGGCGGGCTCGAGCGGAAGCGCTGGCTGCTAAAGCATGAGGGCGCGGCGATTTAGGGCACAGAGATACGCGCCGTTCGACGGCGGCATAGCGAGTTTGCCGTCATCGGGCGCGCATTCGCGCGACCCCGTGGCTCGCAATGACCGACGTCAGGTCCGTAAACCGCCAGACGAATTCCGAAACGGCCCGTAACGTCTCCATCACACACGCAATGGAGACGACCAATGACCGATGCAGACATTCAGGGTTTCGTGACGTGATTTGCCGCCGCCTGGGCGGCGCGCGACGGCAAGGCTTTTCTCGGTCTGTGGCACCCGGAAGGCTTGCTGCACACGCCGCTGGTGGACCGCGCGGCCTCGGGCAGCGAACTCGATCGCCTGATGGAGGTGCAGAAGGCCGCCGCCCCGGATTTCGTCTGGCAATTGCTCGACTGGACCTCGCGCGGCGATGTCGTGATCATCGAATGGCAGACCACCCGGGCCATCAACGGCGCACGGTTCGACTGGCGCGGTGTCGACAAATTCCGGATTCAAGACGGCAAGATCATCGAGGAACGAGTCTACAGCGATACCGCGCCGCTGCGCGCATTCCGCAAAGGCGAAACGCTGGAGCCGATCACCAAATTCTAGAAGCACTCGTAGCATCTTCGAGTGAGCGCGTGGCCAACACGGCCAACTGCCGTGTTGGCCATTACACTGCTATCACCTCGGCGGGGATAGCCCTCATCAGACAATCGCAACCGGCTTGTTTTTCCTGGATCGAGTGCAAGCTAATCGAGTTCTTCGTCACCGGTGTTTCGAATGTCCCGCATGATCCAGGCGAACACAAGAAGCGAAGGCACCCACGCGAGTACCGCTCCGACTATCATCGCTTGTGCTGTCGTCATCATCGCTCCTTGATGTCCCACACGCTCTATCGACACCAACGGTTCAAAGGGCTCGATTTACGCAATGTCCGGGACGCGATTGCGGGTGCGTCGGCTTCCTTGACGCGCCCGGTTCCTTGCGCGCCAATGACATTTCCACCGTTACCGTCAAGAATGCCTCACGAGCGACAAGTACCCGCATCGCCGGACTATTTTTGGTCTGCGACAGACGCCTCGGAACATTTGTAGAGCCATCGCCAATAGGCTTGGTTGCGTTCGCGCTGACGTTTGTCGCGGCACTTGGCCGAACAAAACTGCTCGAAGTGCCAGCGGCGTCGGATTAACCCGAAGGGACGATCGCAGTCCGGATTGCCGCAGCGATTTGTCACGACACAGCCTCCGCAATCGTCCGCTGCATCAGGCGAATGAAGTTCTTCTGGCCTTCGCGAAGACAAGCGCGTCCGCAGTAATGTTCACCTGCAGGACTTCGCAAAGAGACTATCTTGGCGTCTTCACTGTCGCATTCGGAACAGCGTGGGCATGCACGCATGGCGGCCTCCTTCCGAGGAATTGCCATTCACCGATCGTAGTGTGATGCATTATCTCGCCGTCGAATTATCGAAAGGCGACGATACCCCAGTCTCATTCCCGCCCCCCCAATATTCAACTTGTCTAGATGGTTGGTCCGCTCATCCCTACGTATATCGGGCCCGAACCCGATGGCGTCGGTGGTATGTCGATGGTATGGAGTTCCCGTTTTGTCCGCCGTCGCCCGGACCGATCCGGTCGCTTCCGAGAGGTGCCGCCTTGGCCCAATTGCGTCAATTGCTCCTTCCATCGCCGTGATTCCGCAGAGCGAGGTCGAGGCAGTTGATCAAGGCTTCTCCGGCGAACGGCTTGGCCAGGAAACAGGTCGCTCCTGCTTTCAGGGCCCGCGCGCGAACGTTCTCGGCAGAGAAAGCCGTGATGAAAATGAACGGCACCCGGTATCCGCCGGCAAGCAGGTGGGTTTGCAGTTCGAGACCGTTCATTATTGGCATGTGAACATCTGCTATCACGCACGAGGTGGCATTCAGGTCAGGCGAGCGCAGGAACTCCTCGGCCGATGCGAATGCATGGACGATGTATCCAAGTGACCTCACGAAATTGTAGGTCGCGGCGCGAACGGAGCCGTCGTCGTCGATGATCGAAATTACGGCTGGGTTGGACACAGCGGTCCTTCCTGGAGGGCGAGCAGAGTACCTCTTGGTGCAAGCCGCTTGGCGGCAGAGTGCTCGCCAAATAAGGAACGGAGAATCATACTTAGGTTTGTAGGGCGCAAGCGGATGGCTTGATTATGCGCCAGGTCACTTTATGCGCAGGTCACTGCGGCGGCGCCGCGCGCTGCAATCCGAGCGTCTGGGCCATCTTCACCAGATCGGCCAGCGATTTTGCGGCCATTTTTCGCATGATTTGCCCGCGGTGTATCTTCACGGTGATCTCGGCAATTCCGATTTCGGCTGCGACCTGCTTGTTCATGAGTCCGGCGGTGACCAGAGCCATCACCTCCCGCTCCCGCGCGGTCAGGGTCCCGAAGCGCGCATGCAGGTCCGAGAGGATCTTGGCTTCATCGCGGCTATTTCGGTCGCGTTCGATCGCCGCCGCCACGGCATCCAGCATGTCCTGATCGCGGAAGGGCTTGGTCAGAAAGTCGACAGCGCCGGCTTTCATCGCCCTGACCGTCATCGGGATATCGCCGTGACCCGTCATGAAGATGATTGGAATGTGGATGCCCGCCCTGGCAAGGTCGACCTGAAAGTCGAGACCGCTCAGTCGAGGCAGCCTGATGTCAAGGATCAGGCAACTGGCAACATCCGGAAGCTTGCTCTGCAGAAATTCGGGAGCCGACCCGAACACTTCGACGCGCAAGCCCACTGACCGGAAAAGACTCCTGAGTGCGTCGCGCACCGACGCGTCATCGTCGACGACGTAGACGATCGGCTCCTCGGCGCTTGCAACGTTGCGAGGCGATGTCGAACGGCCGATCACGGCGTATTGTCCTCCTGCTGCATCGGCAAGCTGAACTGAAACGTCGCACCGGGCCCCGTATTGCGGAAGGCCGACAGCTGCCCGCCATGAGACTCGACGATCGATCGGCAGATCGACAGGCCCATGCCCATGCCGCCGGATTTGGTGGTGAAGAAGGGGTCGAACAGCCGGTCGGCGTTCTCGGCGGCCAATCCGACACCGCAGTGGCTTACCGCGACCAGAATTTGACAACCTTCATCCTGATGCGTCCGGATCACCAGTTCGCGCGGTCGGTCGGTAACCGGTTGCATCGCTTCAATGCCGTTGACGACGAGATTGAGGATTACCTGCTGCAGCTGGATCCGATCGCCGACGACCAGGCGGAGGCCGGGGGTCAGCTCCATACGCAGCGACGTCCGCTGGCCGAACAGTTCGCGATGCAGCAAGGTGATCACCTCGTTGACGACTTCATTGATGTCCAACGGCACTTTCTGGTAGGCGGTCCTGGTTACCAGAGCACGGACGCGCTGAATCACTTCGCCAGCCCGATTACCGTCCCCGAGAGCCGTCGCGCGCGCGACGTGCGCGAGTTCGGCCTGCGCCTCATGCAGTATCTCTGCGGCTCGCTTGTGTTCCGTGACATCCGTCACCGCTCCGACAAATTCGACGCCATCAGATGCGTCGGTCACAGCATGCGCCGTCGCATGGACATATTTGGTCGAGTCGTCGGGCATCAGCAATCGGTATTCGTGATCGAAATCCCTCCCGTCGCTGGACGCCCGGTCGATGTTCTGTTGCGCGCCCGCTCGATCGTCGGGATGAATGCGTCGAACGACCATGTCGAGCGTGACGGACGGTGCCTTGTCGAAGCCAAATATTCGGAAAGTTTCGTCCGACCAGATGATTTCGCGAGTGGCGACACGCCAGCCGAAGCTGCCGGTGTGGCTCAATCGCTGCGCTTCGGCCAAATAGTTCCTGCTCTGCCGCAGGGCGTTTTCAGCCTCCTTGCGCTCGGTGATGTCCTCGCATGCGATCAGGACGATCAACCGGTTATCCTGCCGTCGCACGGCTTTGGCGTTTTCACGAACCCAAAGCGCCGAACCATCCTTGCGGCCCTTTCGGATCTCCCAACTGTGGGTTTGGCCTATATTGTTCAGGCAGACGGCAACACTATTCCGGACCAGGTCCCGGTCTTCCTCAAAGAAGACCTTCAGCACAGATTGCCCAAGCAATTCGTTGACCGGATAGCCGAGCTGCACGGCACCAAAAGTGTTCACTGACAAGACGGTGCCGTCCGCATCGACCATGAAGTACATGACGGGGTTGTGCTCGAAGACCTCCTTCCACTGCGCCTCGCTCTCGCGCAGGGCTTCTGTCGCACGCTGTTCGGCCCTTGTTCGGCTGTCGAGCTCGGCTTCCATTTGCTTGCGGGTACTCCCTACCAGGTGCACCAGGATCATTGCGGCGAGAAACAAGGCGATCAGCAGCGCGACGGCAATCAAATGGTCGGCGATATCCGGTGCGGGGCCGAGCACGAGCCAGATGCAGGCTGCCGCCAGCCACGCCAGCGCCATGCCGCCGAGAAGCGATTGCTCGGCAGAGCGCGAGAATTTCAGTTTCTGGTTACGCATGGCGGCACTGAGAATTTGGCCATCCGGGCCCGCGCTGCGTCGTCAGGTGATCACGACCATCACGGCAGCAACGTGGCCCTCCCAACGGGCTGTATCTTAGCAGTTTTTCAAGGCTCGGAGGTTATGGTGCACCGCGATATGCGCCGCGTCTAAAGCCATTTGCCGTCGGGACCGGTCGTGCGCACATCCCTCGCCAGGCTCAGGCTGCCGGTCCTAAAACCTAAGTATGCTCCTCTCAGCCAAACGTGCCGCACGGATCAACCTCCGTTCAATGGTCCGGCGCATCTGCGTGACTACGCTTGCTGAATAGCCGAGTCGCCACAGGGCGACCCGTTCGCATTGGACGCTGCACGTCGGCGCCGTTGCCCGGAATGGCTACAATGTTGACCCGCTTTCTTAACGACCGCCGTCTTGTCCCGCCACAAATCCGGGGATTGATATGTCAAAGCCAAGCCTGCAAAAGCCAAGCCTGCAAAAGCCAAGCCTGCGATTGATCCATTGCTCGAACGGCATCGGGCCGGAAGCAAGGCACCGGCCGCGCGGCGGCGGCTTCCGGCCATTCGTTATTCGTGGAGGCTATGGATCCGTGCCGGGCGAGCGTTCATGGCAGGCTGCCCTTGAACTGATCGATCTTGGCTTTCTGGTTTTCTTTGGAAATTATCTTGCCCTGGTGGAGGCGAGTACGGCCGTTCTCGGCGGCCGCAACTGGACGGATCCCGAAAACACCGGCTAGATTGACGTGGTGCGCCCGAACCATGCGCCGCGACCGGGTGGGCCTGGCGCGTCGTTCGCATCGAGGCTCTGTCCCTCCGGGTCGTGCTATCTGCCTCGTCACATCGGCCAGCTTCGGCATCTTCCAACCCGCAGGCAGAGATCACCCTGCTGACCTGCGCGTCTCGAATGAGGAGATCAGTGCCTGATGTTACCGCTCGACAAGATCGCGCTCTTTATCGATGGCGCCAATCTCCACGCGACCTGCAGAGCGCTCGGTTTCGACGTCGATTACAAGCGTCTGCTCAAGGAATTCCAGAGCCGTGGTACGCTGCTGCGGGCGTTCTATTTCACAACCATCATCGAGGATCAGGAATATTCATCGGTCCGTCCTCTGATCGATTGGCTCGACTATAACGGCTATACCGTCGTTACCAAGCTCACCAAGGAGTTCATCGACGCCGGCGGCCGCCGCAAGGCGAAGGGCAGCATGAATATCGAGCTCGCCGTCAATGCGATGGCGCTCGCCGGTCATATCGACCAGATGTTTCTGTTCTCGGGCGATGGGGACTTCCGCCCGCTGCTGGAAGCGATGCAGCGTCGCGGCGTCCACGTTACCGTCGTCTCTACCAATGCCAGCCAGCCGCCGATGGTGGCTGATGAATTGCGGCGGCAGGCCGACCTCTTCGTTGACCTTGTGGAATTGAAACCCAAGCTCGGGCGCGATCCGTCGGTGCGGCCGGGACCACGCGAGATACGCCGGCAATCGCCCCAATTCGCGTCGCGCGGGACGATCAATGGAAATGACCTCACGGAATGATTTCTCAACGCTAACCGGCCGGCGCCGAAAACCACAGCATGAGCTTGAGCCCCGGCGAATTGTCGCGCATCTCGATCCGTGCGCCGTGAAGGCGGGCGACGGCGGCCACAAGGCTGAGCCCGAGACCGTTTCCCGGCGTGTAGCGGCTTTGCTCGAGCCGGTAGAAGCGCTTGAAGACATGCTCATGCTGGTCGGCGGGAATTCCCGGCCCGTCATCGGCGATCGAGACCACCGGCCTGCCGTCGATGATCTCGTTCGCCACCACGACATGCCCTCCGGCGCGGCCGTGCTTGATCGCATTGTCGACGAGATTGGCGATCGCATCGAAGATCAGATCGCGATCGCCCGTCACCAGCACTTCGCGCTCGCCAACGATGGTGAGACGGGTGCCGTCCGGTTCGGCCGCGGCATCGTACAGCTCGACGACCTCGCCGGCGATTTCGACCAGGTTCACGGTGCGGAATGCGCCCTTGCGCTCCCGGGTCTCGATTTGCGCAATCCGCGTCAGTGAGGAGAATATCCGCAACACCGCGTCGAGGTCGGCGATGGTGTCGCCGATCAGCGATTGATCGCCGGCGCCATCGCGCTGACCGTGATAGGCCTTCTCCAGCCGGCCGCGCATCCGCGTCAGCGGGGTCCGCAGATCGTGCGCGACGTTGTCGCTGACCTGCTTGACCTCGCCCACCAGGGTTTCGATGCGGTCCAGCATCTGATTGAGATTCTCCGCAACGCGATCCCATTCGTCATTGGTGCCGCGGAGCGGGATGCGCTTGTCGAGCCCGCTCTGCATGATGGCCCGGCTGGTCGCATTGATCGATTCGATGCGCCCGACGGTCCGCCGCGTCACCAGAATGCTGGCGACTGCCGCCAGCACGAAGATCAATGCGATGCCCGAGATCACCGCGAGCTTCATCTGATCGGTAAAGCTGTCGAGGTCGCCGATATCGCGTCCCACCAAAAGACGATCGCCGTTGGCGAAGGTTTCGAGCATGGCCCGCAGCAGCGGCCGGTCTGCCGTGCCGCGCAACGGCTCCGGCGCGCGAAACTCGGCCCATCCCCTGGCCGCCGTGACCGTCGCCGGCCATGCCTTCAGGTTCCCGGCCCGCGGGACCAATGCGCGATCGACGAGCAGATAGACATTGCCGGCAAAGCCCCGGTCGGCGATGCGCTGCTCGATCAAGGCGGCCAGGCCTTCGCGCCCCGATTGCGCGTAAGCGCCTTGCAGGCTGACATAATCGGTCATGATGGCGCGATCCGAGCGGCCGCGCACGTAGGAGGAGGTGGATAGATAGACGTAGCTGAAAATCGCCGACGCGATCGCGCCGAATGTCCCGATCGCGATCAGCGCCAGCCGGAACGTCGATGACGTGAGCGTCTTAGTCAGGAGCACGGAGACAGTACCCCATGCCGCGCACCGTATGGATCAGCGGATAGGCCTGCTGGCCGTCGACCTTGCGGCGCACGCGTCCGACATAGACATCGATGATATTGGTCGAGGGATCGAAATGAAGGTCCCAGACGTGCTGCAGCAGCATCGCCCGGGATACGACGCGGCCTTCGTTGCGCACCAGATATTCCAGAAGCTGGAATTCCCTGGGCAGCAGCAGGATGTCCTTGCCGTGCCGGCTGGCGGTCCGCGACATCAGGTCGACGGCGAGATCGCCGACCCGCAAAATGGTTTCCTTGACGATGGTGTCGCTGCGCCGCCCCAGCGCCTCGACGCGCGCCAGCAATTCGACGAAGGAAAACGGCTTGACCAGGTAGTCGTCGCCGCCGGAACGCAGGCCACGCACCCGGTCGTCGACCTCTCCGAGCGCGCTGATGATCAGCACGGGCGCGGCAACGCCGTCGTCGCGCAATTGACGCATCACCGCGATGCCGTCGATATCCGGGAGCATGCGATCGATCGTGATCACGGCATAGTCGGAGGCGGCGCCGCGGTTCAGCGCCTCGTTGCCGGTGGCGGCCAGATCCACCTGGTAGCCGCTGCTGGTGAGCGAATCCACCAGCTGCCCGGCGGTTTCCGGGTCGTCTTCAACGACCAGAATGCGGCGGTGACCTCCCGTCATGGTCCTTGTTCTCCGAACGACCGGTCGAACGCCCAATCAAGCGCCAAAGTCTCAAGCGTCCAAGTCTCAAGCTTCCAAGTCGCCTCGCTTGGCCCAGATATACGTCAGAAACCGAATGGAAAGTCGTCTGACGGGTCGCACATAAGCGTGATGGCCGCAGCCGGCCGATCCAGATCCGGCTTCGCCGTAAAATGCGCGGCTCACGACCGCGGCTTGCCCGTGAACCGCGCCGACGCGATGGTACGCGATACAGGCCAACGTGTCGGGCGGTGTTCCAGCCATGCGCCGGATCGAGATGACAGCGGCGTCCGCTCGATCGCGCCGCGCTTCGGCCGCGTCAGTAATAGTTGCCGTAGCAGACGTTGACCCATTGCACTCCATAGGACGTCCACACCCGTCGCCAGCAATCGTCGTAGCCGGCGTAGACATAGGGCCCGTCAAAGCCAAAGAATGCGAAGCGATTGTGGCGATGATGGAAGAATCGGCCGTTATGGAAGAATCGGCCGTTATGGAACGCGGACCGGGGCGAGATTCCGGCATGGGCGAACCGCGCGCCTCCGAAACTTCCGCCGACGAAATGCGGTCCGCCGATAGCGGCGAAATGCGCGCCTCCACCGCCGAAGTGCGTGCCGCCGCCGCCAAAGCCGCCGCCGTGCATGCCGCCGCCAAAGCCGCCGCCATGCATGCCGCCGCCAAAGCCGCCGCCATGACCGCCGCCAAAGCCGCCGCCCATGCCGCCACCGTGCCCACCACCGCCACCACCGCCGCCGTGCCCGCCACCACCACCACCGCCGCCACCGCCGCGAGCGAGCGCCGGTGACGCAAGCGCAAGCGATGTAGCAAGCGCGCCTGCGATGAGGCTTCTAAAGAACTTGTTGTTCATCCGGATCCTCCTCCGTGGTTCAATTGCAGCGACGAATACCGTCGCAGGGAGAACGCTCAGGAGACCCAACCGATCCAGTGATTACAACTTACAAAGGCGACAGTTTCTGACAGCGAAGTTAGTTTTGCCCGCGTCGCGAGGCTGTTGGGGGCGAAGAACAAGCCGGTCGCAGGCCTGGCAGATCGACGGCCGGGAAGCGCCAATCAAGGCATAACAAGCGTGATGACCCCGTCGGCGCTGTCCCCGCTGTTGATGCCCTCGCGGGCCATCGATTCAATGACAGGCCAATTCTGCCGAAAAAGGGCCGACGCCTCGTGTATGTCCGAGGCGTCCACCTTGACGCAGCATGCCCGCCGTCCACCTTCGTTCGCGATCTGAAAGAAGAAGGTATAGCCAGCCGGCTCCCCATTGCCTTTCATCGGCGTTCGTTCTTGTCGCATTCAGCGATCCCCTCTGATTTGCGTCGAACCAGAGCAGACTGCATTTTCAATTTGGATTTTCGTACGGCGTGATTGTGACGCAGGAAAAATCTGCGCGAAGTGTTGCAAACATCAGACAGTTGGAACGGCGACGGTCCGGGAAGACGCCGCGATTGGCGGAATCGTCACGACGAAGAAGGACGAATCCTCCGGCGATCATGCATCACGGCACGCGCTGCCGCCGCATTTTCGTTCCGCGAAAATTTCGCGCCTGCCACATGCACACAATCGTGAATCGTGGAACCGTGGCTGCGCGTAACGAAGGTGCCGCGCGTGCGTAACTTGGGAACGTGCCGCGAAAAGCGGTAACTGTCGTCAATCTTGATCCGGGAACGAAATGGTCGGCATGAAAACATCTCTCAACATCGCTGAAAAAGGCGTCGGATCCTATCGTCTTCTGGCCATACTGCGCTGGGTCATGGTCGTGATCTTCGTGTCGTTTGGCATGCAGAAATTCACGCTGCAGTCGGCTCAGGGCATTGTTCAGTTCATCACCAATAGTCCATTTATTTCTTGGCTATCGGTATTCGGCCTGAGGGGAGAGGCGTATTTCCTCGGCGTTGCCGAGTTTGGTATTGCGGCGCTGCTCGCGGCGGGCGCGTTCAGCCCGATCCTGTCGGCGATCGGTTCGCTGATGGGGGTGATCACTTTTGCCATCACATGGTCGTTTTTCTTCACCACCCCCGGTGTTGTCAAATGGAGCCTGTCGACCGATCCGATGGCCTGGAATTTGACCGGCGAGTTCATATTCAAGGACATCGTCCTGCTGTGCGTCTGTGCGGTGCTGTTTCTCGCGTCCCTGCCGCAATCTGTCATCCGGTCACGCTCCGCCTGAAACTATCCACCACCTTGGCTCGCGCTTGCGCGCGTCGGAATGACGCGTGTAGGGTGATCGCCCGGCTTACGCCGCCGGCTGCGCCGCGGTGTCTTCGTTGGCGAGCAGATGGATCAGCGCGCTCTTGATCGCGGCCTGCCGCGTCGGCGCGTTGATCTGTGCGCCCAGGAGGTCGGTGACATAGAACACGTCGCGGGCGCGCTCGCCGAAGGTCGCGACATGCGCCGAGGCGATATTGAGGTTGAGTTTCGAGATCGCCGTCGTCAGCTGGTACAACAGGCCCGGCCGGTCGAGGCCGGAGACCTCGATCACGGTGTAGCGGTCCGACCATTGGTTGTTGATGATGACTTCCGGCTCGACCACGAAAGGGCGCGCCTTGCCGCGGCTTGCCGCCCGCCGCGCCACAACGTCGGGCAGCCGCAACTTGCCTTCGAGCACGTCCTCGATCATCTCGCCGATCCGGGTGGCGCGCCGTCCCTCGTCCTCGTCGCGGTCGTATTCCCGCGAGATCGCGATGGTGTCTAGCGCGCGGCCGTCAGTGGTGGTGTAGATCTGCGCGTCGATGATATTGGCGCCCGCCGACGCGCAGGCCCCGGCGATGATCGACAGCAGCCAGGGATGGTCGACGGCGAGAATCGTCAGTTCGGTGACGCCGCGCGCCTCGTCGAAGCCGACATTGATCGCAAGCTTGTGGCCGGCGGTTTCGCTGGCGCGCAGGAAGCGGGCATGGCGGATCTTGCGCGGCAGCTCGACCTTGAGCCAGTACGCCGGATAGTGCCGGCCGATATAGGCGTTGAGTTCCTGCTCCGGCCATTCGTTGAAGGCGGCGCGGAATTCGCGTTGCGCGACCTCGATGCGCTGTGCGCGGTTCACTTCCGAGAAGCCGCCGGTCAGTACCGGCTCGGTCTCGTAATACAGCGTGCGCAGCAGCTGCGCCTTCCAGCCGTTCCACACGCCGGGCCCGACGCCGCGGATGTCGGCCGTGGTCAGGATGGTCAACAGCTTCATCTGCTCGACCGACTGCACGACGGCCGCGAAATTCTCGATCGTCTTGCGGTCGGAAAGGTCGCGCGACTGCGCCACCGACGACATCGTCAGATGCTGCTCGATCAGCCAGGCGATCAGTTCGGTGTCGGCGGTGTTGAATCCGAGCCGCGGGCACAGCCGCCGCGCCACCTTGGCGCCAGCGATCGAATGATCCTCGGGGCGGCCCTTGGCGACGTCGTGCAGCAGCGTGGTGATGTAGATCACCGCGCGGTGCTCGGGGCGGATCTTGCGCATCAAATCGCTGGCGACGATGAATTCGTCGTTGCCGCCGCGTTCGATCTCCTGCAAATGGCCGATGCAGCGCAGCAAATGTTCGTCGACCGTGTAGTGATGATACATGTTGAACTGCATCATCGACACGATCTTGCCGAAGGCGCGGATGAAATGACCGAGCACGCCGGTCTCGTTCATGCGCCGCAGCACGGTCTCCGCATCGTTCGACGCCAGGATTTCCATGAACAGCCGGTTGGCTTCCGGGTTCTCGCGTAGCGGCGTGTTGATCAGCCTGAGCGAGCGCGTCACCGTGCGCATGGCGTCGGGGTGGAAGGCGAGATTGTTCTTCTGCGCCAGATGGAAGATCCGGATCAAATTGACCGGGTCGTGCTTGAAGACATCAGGGGCGGCGAGGTTGATGCGGTTGTTGTCGACGATGAAATCGTCGCTGTCGGGCACCCGGCGCCGGTGCATGCTCGGCCTTAAGCGCGCCACCATGCGGCTCAGGACCGGTGCCGGCTTCTTCTGCTCTTCTTCCAGCTTGGCGCACAGGATCGCGGTGAGATCGCCGACGTCCTTGGCGATCAGGAAGTAGTGCTTCATGAAGCGTTCGACGTCCTGCATGCCGGGATGCGAGGTATAGCCGAGCCGGACCGCGATCTCGCGCTGCATGTCGAACGACAGCCGTTCCTCGGCACGGCCGGAGAAGAAATGGATGTTGCAGCGGACCGACCACAGGAAATCGGCGCAGCGGCGGAAGGTGCGGTATTCCTGGGCGTCGAACACGCCGCGTTCCAGCAGCTCGTCGGTCTCGCGCACGCGATAGACATATTTGGCGATCCAGAACAGCGTGTGCAGGTCGCGCAACCCGCCCTTGCCGTCTTTCACATTGGGCTCGACCAGATAGCGCGATTGGCCGGCGCGGCGGTGCCGCTCCTCGCGCTCGGCGAGCTTTGCGGTGACGAATTCGGACGCGGTGCCCTGCACGACCTCCTTGTCGAACCGGTTCACCAGCTCGTTGTACAGCGGCTGGTCGCCGGTCAGGAACCGGGTCTCGAGGATCGCGGTGCGGATCGTCATGTCGCCACGCGCCTGCCGTATCGATTCATCGACCGAGCGGGTGGCGTGGCCGACCTTCAGCCCCATGTCCCACAGGCAATAGAGGATGGCTTCGGCGACCTGCTCGCCCCAGGCGGTCTGCTTGTAGGGCAGGATGAACAGCAAATCGATATCGGACTCGGGCGCCATCAACCCGCGGCCATAGCCGCCGGTGGCGACCACCGCCATGCGCTCGGCGCCGGAGGGAATATGCGAGCGATAAAGGTGCCGGGTTGCTGCGGCGTAGAGGATGCGGATGATCTCGTCCTGGACGAAACACAGCCGCTCCGCGCAGTGCCGCCCGTGCCGGTCCTTCAGCAGCACGGCCTGGGCGGTGGTGCGCGCAGCGACCATTTCGGCCTTGAGCAGTTGCGCCATCGCCGCGCGAAACACGTCCTCGCGGCCGGCGTGTTGTTCGGCAAGCGCGTCGACCGCGGCGGTGATCCGCGCGGTATCGAAACGTTCGTCGGCTTGCGGGCGGGGCTCGGTCACGGCGCTGTCCATGATCTACCCCGATATCGGACGCCGCTTGCGCTGTCACGGTACATTCTGCGGCGGCGGCGTATCCATGGTGGAATTTCAACTGGCGTGTATATATAACGTATTGAACTATCAAATGATTTTGTCGGGGCCGCAACCTTGCGTGGTGACATCGGCGTGATTTGGTATTAAAGCCGCCCTACAAGAAGCATCCGGGAGAAAAAAATGGACGCCGCCGAACTGCGCATTATGCAGGCCCCGATCAAGGAGCGCTACAAGTCCGATCCCTCCGCCGCGGTCATCACGCTGAAGGCCAGGGGCTCGATCGACAATGACGGCCTCACCTGCAAGGTCGAGACCGGCCGCGCGCTCGCGGTGGCAGGTCTGCATCCGGCCACCGGCGGCTCCGGACTTGAATTGTGCTCGGGCGACATGCTGCTGGAGGCGCTCGTGGCCTGCGCCGGGGTCACGCTGAAATCGGTCGCGACCGCGGTCGATGTGCCCCTCAAGTCCGGCAACGTTATCGCCGAAGGCGATCTCGATTTCCGCGGCACGCTCGGCGTCGACAAGGAAGCGCCGGTCGGCTTTGCCGAAATCCGCCTGCGCTTCGACGTCGCCACCGACGCGCCGCAGGACAAGCTCGATCTGCTGTTGAAACTGACGGAGCGCTATTGCGTGGTCTACCAGACCATCAAGAACGGCCCGAAGGTTTCGGTGTCGATGAAGCGGATTTGATCTTGCGTCGTCCCGGCCCAGTGCGCAATTGCGCACCAGGAGCCGGGATCCATACGCCGCGCTCTCCCGTTTCTAGATCCGCTGCTCAACGGCTTTCGCGCCACACGAACAGCTGTGGTTATGGGTCCCGGCCTTCGCCGGGACGACGGAAAAATGTCCCCCGAACTCATCTTCATCCTGACGCTCGTCCTTCGTATGGCGATCACGGCGGCGTTCGTCGTGACGGCGTCCGTCATCACCGAGCGGTCGGGCCCCGTGATCGGCGCCCTAGTCGCGACGCTGCCGATTTCGGCGGGGCCGTCCTACGCCTTTCTCGCGCTCGACCATGATGCCGCGTTCATCGCCGAGGGCGCGCTGGCAAGCCTGCCGATCAATGCCGCGACGATTTTGCTGGGGCTGACCTATGTCCTGCTGGCGCAGCGCCGCAGCGCGCTCGTCAGTTGCGGTGCGGCGGTCGCGGTCTGGATCGCGCTCGCGTCCGTGATCCGCTCGGTGCAATGGACGCTGGCCGGCGGATTGATCGCCAATGCGATTGCGTTTGCGATCTGCGTGCCGCTGCTGCAGCGCTACCGTCACGTCAAGATGCCGATGGTCGCGCGCCGCTGGTACGACATTCCGCTGCGCGCCTCGCTGGTCGCGACCCTGGTGGCGACGGTGGTCACGCTGTCCGGCTGGGTCGGCCCCAAGATCAGCGGCATCATCGCGCTGTTCCCGGTCGTGTTCAGCTCAATGATGCTGATCCTGCACCCGCGCATCGGCGGCCCGCCGACGGCAGCCGTGCTCGCCAACAGCGCCTGGGGATTGATGGGGCTCGGCGTCGCCATTGCGGTGCTGCATGTCGCGGCACTGCAGTTCGGCTCGGCGATCGCTCTCAGCGCCGCGCTGGCGGTCTGCGTGAGCTGGAATCTCGTGCTGTGGTGGTATGGGCGAAGGAAGCTGGCGCGGTGAACCAACCACCGTCATTGCGAGGAGCGAAGCGACGAAGCAATCCATTCTTTCTTTTCGCGGGGAGATGGATTGCTTCGCGGAGCCTGTCATCGGGCGCGCATTCGCGCGACCCGTTGGCTCGCAATGACGGTTATCGCTTCGGCAGTTTCGCCTTCAACGCATACAGCGCCTCCAGCGCCTCGCGCGGCGACATCTCGTCCGGGTGCAGCGTCTTCACGGCCTCCATCAGCATTTCCGCCTCGGTCGGCGGCGCCGGTTCGGCGGCGGCGCGGGAGGGGACGGCGAACAGCGGCAAATCGTCGGCGAGCGCACGCGCGCTCTGGCCGCGGTCCTGCGCCTCGAGTTTCGCCAGCACCGATTTGGCGCGCGCGATCACGGCCGGCGGCAATCCTGCGAGTTTCGCGACCTGGATGCCGTAGGAGCGGTCGGCCGAGCCCGGCAGCACCTCGTGTAGGAACACGACGTCGCCCTGCCATTCCTTGACACGCACGGTGGCGTTGAACATCCGCGGCAGCTTTGCCGAGAGCGCGGTCAGTTCGTGGTAGTGCGTCGCGAACAAGGCGCGGCAGCGGTTGCTCTCATGCAGGTGCTCGATCGCGGCCCAGGCGATCGAGAGGCCGTCGAAGGTCGCGGTGCCGCGGCCGATTTCGTCGAGGATGACCAGCGAGCGTTCGCTGGCCTGGTTGAGGATCACGGCGGTCTCGACCATTTCCACCATGAAGGTGGAGCGGCCGCGCGCCAGATCGTCGGCCGCGCCGACGCGCGAGAACAGCCGGTCGACGACGCCGATGCGCGCGCGGGACGCCGGCACGTAGCTTCCGATCTGCGCCATCAGCGCGATCAGCGCGTTCTGGCGCAGGAAGGTCGATTTACCGGCCATGTTGGGGCCGGTGATCAGCCAGATCTGGCCGGATTTTTGGCCGGGTCCCGGCGAGAGGTCGCAGGCGTTGGCGATGAACGGCTGGCCGTCGCGCTTGAGCGCCTGTTCGACCACGGGATGCCTTCCGCCTTCGATCGCAAAGCCCAGCGTGGTGTCGACGTCGGGCCGTACGTAATTGTCGTCGACCGCCAATTTCGCCAGCGCGGTCGCGACGTCGAGCAGCGCGAACGCGTGCGCCGCGCCGCGCAACTCGTCGCTGGCGGCGAGCGCCTGTCCGCACAGCCGCTCGAAGATTTCGAGTTCCAGCCCGAGCGCACGGTCGCCGGCATTGGCGATCTTGGCTTCGATCTCGCCAAGCTCGGAAGTGGTGAAGCGGACCTGCCCGGCCAACGTCTGGCGATGGATGAAGGTCGCGTTCAAGGGCGGCGACATCAGTTTGTCGCCGTGCTGCGCGGTGACCTCGACGAAATAGCCCAGCACATTGTTGTGACGGATCTTGAGGCCCTTGATGCCGGTGTCGTCGGCGTAGCGCGCCTGCATCGCGGCCACCACAAGGCGCGAGGCGTCGCGCAGGCTGCGGGTCTCGTCGAGGGCGGCCTCATAGAATTCGCGGACGAAACCGCCGTCGCGCTTGATCAGCGGCAATTGCTCGGCCAGCGCGCGTTCGAATTCGCGCGCCAGATCGCGCGAGGGCCGGCGCAGCGCCTCCATCACCGCCGCGATTTCGGCCGGCGGCGCCTCGAGTTGCGCCAGCCGCGCCAGCGCCTGATCGGCCGCCAGGATGCCGTCGCGCAGACCAGCGAGATCGCGCGGGCCGCCGCGCCCGACCGATAGCCGCGCCAGCGCGCGCGACATGTCGGGCGCGCCTTTGAGCAGGCTGCGGATATCGTCACGCGCGGTGCTGTCGGCGACGAAGGCGGCGATCGCGTCCAGCCGCCGCGCGATCGCGGCGCTGTCGGTCAATGGGGCCGCCAGACGCTGCGCCAGAAGCCGCGATCCGGCCGCGGTGACGGTGCAGTCGATGGCATCGAGCAGCGAGCCGCGCCGTTCGCCGGCCAGTGTGCGCGTCAATTCGAGATTGGCGCGGGTGGCGGGGTCGATCGCCATGGTGGTGCCGGCGGCCTCGCGCGACGGCGGCGACAGGGGCGGGCGTTTTCCAACCTGGGTGCGGTCGATATAGGTGACGGCGGCCGCCGCCGCGGTCGCCTCCAGCCGCGACATCGCGGACAGGCCGTCCATGGTCGCAACCGCAAAATAATCGCACAGCCGCCGTTCAGCGGTGGCGCTATCGAACACGTCGCGGGTCAGCGGCGTCACCGCGGGCAGTTCGCGCAGCAGGGGACCGAGATCGGGATCGCCATAGAGCGCGTCGGTGACGATGACCTCGTTCGGATTGATCCGCGCCAGGGTTGCCGCAAGTTCCGCGATCGCGCATTCCGTGACCATGAATTCCGACGTCGAAATATCGATCCAGGCGAGCCCGATGCGGTCGCCGCCTGCAGAAGCGCGGGCCCGCGCGATCGCCAGCAGATAATTGTTGGTGTGGGCATCCAGGAGCGTGTCTTCGGTCAGCGTGCCCGGCGTCACCAGCCGCACCACGCCGCGGCGCACCACGCTTTTGTTGCCGCGCGCCTTTGCTTCGGCGGGATTCTCGGTCTGCTCGCACACCGCGACGCGGTGGCCGGCTTCGATCAGGCGGTGCAGATAGTCCTCGGAGCGCTCCACCGGCACGCCGCACATCGGAATGTCCAGGCCCTGATGCTTGCCGCGCTTCGTCAGCACGATGCCGAGCGTTTTCGAGGCGATTTCGGCGTCCTCGAAGAACAGTTCATAGAAATCGCCCATCCGGTAGAACAGCAACAGCCCGGGATGGCCGGCCTTGATCTCCAGGTATTGTTCCATCATCGGCGTGACGCGCGACGGCGCCTCGGCGCTCGGCGCGGCCTCGTCGGGTGGAACAGGAATGGACTGCTGGATTGTCATCGGGGGCGCAAACTACAAAATTTCGCGGCCCGGTCCTATTGCTTTGCCGTCATCAAAGGGGTTTTCCACCTTCTCCACGGCTCATTATTAGGCACTCAGATGAGAGCATTGCGGACCCCTCCCGAACGCGTCGCTGGACGGTGCGGCTGTCAATTGACCTGCCGCGAAGGCGCTCCTAAAACTGCCCCCTAATTCCGCCTCTAGCGCCTAAAACGCGGCATTCAGGGAGAAATTCGATGCGTGATGTCTATATTTGCGATGCCGTCCGGACCCCGATCGGCCGCTTCGGCGGCTCGCTCGCCAAGGTGCGCGCCGACGATTTGGCTGCCGCTCCGATCAAGGCCTTGATGGCCAAGCATCCGAAACTCGACTGGACCCAGGTGGACGAGGTGTTTTTCGGCTGCGCCAACCAGGCCGGCGAGGACAACCGCAACGTCGCGCGCATGGCGCTGCTCCTGGCCGGCATGCCGGACTCGGTTCCCGGCCAGACGCTGAACCGGCTCTGTGCCTCGGGCCTCGACGCAGTGGGCGCCGGCGGCCGCGCGATTCGCGCGGGCGAAATCGATCTTGCGATTGCCGGCGGCGTCGAATCGATGACGCGGGCGCCGTTCGTGATGGGCAAGGCGGCGGAAGCGTTTTCGCGCTCGGCCGACATTTTCGACACCACCATCGGCTGGCGCTTCATCAATCCCTTGATGAAGGCGCAATACGGCGTCGATGCGATGCCCGAGACCGGCGAGAACGTCGCCGAAGAGTTTCAGGTGTCGCGCGCCGATCAGGACGCGTTCGCGATCCGCTCGCAGCAGCGCGCGGGGGCTGCGATCGCCTCGGGCTATTTCCACGAAGAAATCACGCCGGTATCGGCGCCCGGCGGCAAGGCCGGTCCCATTACCGTCGACAAGGACGAGCATCCGCGCCCGGAAACCACGCTGGAAGGCCTCACCAAGTTGAAGCCGATCGTGCGCAATCCCGGCACGGTGACCGCCGGCAATGCCTCCGGCGTCAATGACGGCGCGGCGGCAATGATTCTCGCCTCGGAAGCCGCGGTGAAGAGGCACGGGCTGACGCCGCGGGCGCGCATCCTCGGGCTCGCCTCGGCCGCGGTGCCGCCGCGCATCATGGGCATCGGCCCGGTGCCGGCGACGCGCAAGCTGATGGAGCGGCTGGGCCTGAAAATCAGCGATTTCGATTTGATCGAGCTCAATGAAGCCTTCGCGTCGCAGGGCATAGCGTGCCTGCGGCAACTAGGCGTCCAGGACGATGCCGACTTCGTCAACCCGCATGGCGGCGCGATCGCGCTCGGCCATCCCTTGGGCATGAGCGGCGCGCGGCTGGCGCTGACGGCTGTGCACGGCATGGAGAAGCGCGGCGGCAAACGCGCGCTCGCCACCATGTGCGTCGGCGTCGGTCAGGGCGTCGCGATGGCGATCGAGAAGTTGAACTGAGGTCTACTGTCCCGCCGTCATTGCGAGGAGCGCAGCGACGAAGCAATCCATTCTTTCTTTTTGCAGCATAATGGATTGCTTCGCGGAGCCTGTCATCGGGCGGCGCTTCGCGCCGACCCGGTGGCTCGCAACGACGGGGAGGGTGCTGAAAGGATTTGTCCCATGACTTTAAACTACCCCATCAGCAGCTTGACGGCGCATCCGCCGCGGCTGTCGCCGGCCTACAAGAGCACGGTGAAACGCACGCCCTCAAAGCCGCTGATCATCATGCGGCACACGCTGTCGGAACTGACCGGGCCGGTCTACGGCCACGAGACCGTGCGCGAGAACGACAACGACCTCACCCTGCAGTGCAAGGGCGAGCCGCTCGGTGAGCGCATCATCGTGCATGGCCATGTGCTCGACGAGGACGGCCGCGGCGTGCCGAATACGCTGGTCGAATTGTGGCAGGCCAATGCCTGCGGCCGTTACATCCATGTCGTCGACCAGCATCCGGCGCCGCTCGATCCGAATTTCACCGGCGCGGGGCGCACGCAATCGGACGCCGAGGGCTACTACAAGTTCGTCACCATCAAGCCCGGCGCCTATCCCTGGGGCAATCACCACAACGCCTGGCGTCCGGCCCACATCCACTTCTCGGTGTTCGGCCATTCCTTCATCTCGCGGCTGGTGACGCAGATGTATTTCCCCGGCGATCCCTTGTTTCCGTTCGATCCGATTTTCAATTCGGTGACGGATGAAAAGGCGCGCAACCGGATGATCTCGAGCTTCGATCTGGAAAACACCCAGCCGGAATGGGCGCTGGCCTACCGCTTCAACATTGTGCTGCGCGGCCGCAACGCCACGCCGATGGAGACCAAATAGTGTCCGAGACTGCCAAAGAAATAACGCCGTCGCAGACCGTCGGTCCCTATTTCGCCTACGGACTGACACCGAACGGCAAATATGACTGGAACGACGCGTTCAGCAACAACCTGGTCACGTCAGACACGTCCGGCGAACGCATTCGCGTCGAGGGCCGGGTGTTCGACGGCGACGGCGCGCCAGTGCTGGACTGCATGCTGGAGATCTGGCAGGCTGATGCGCAAGGCAGGTTCAGCGATCCGCAGGACAAGCGCGCGCTGCCCAATTCATCGTTCAGGGGATTTGGCCGCGTCGGCAGCGACGGCAATGGCGGCTATGCCTTCGACACCATCAAGCCGGGCGTGGTGCCCGATCCCGACGGCAAGCCGCAGGCGCCGCATCTCGTGCTCGCGGTGTTCGCGCGCGGCATGCTGCTGCATCTCTATACAAGGATCTATTTCGACGGTGAGGCGGCCAATGCCGCCGACCCCGTGCTGGCGCTGGTACCGTCCGATCGCCGCGCCACGCTGATTGCGACCCGCAAGCCCGGCACCGGGAATGCAGTCTATTGCCTCGACATCCGCCTGCAGGGCGACAACGAGACGGTGTTCTTCGAGGTGTAAGTCCATGATCATCGAACGTCAGCAGGATGTCACGGTTGCCGCGACATCCGTGATGGAACGGACGTCCGATCCGCGGCTGCGCGAAATCATGGTGTCGCTGGTCAACACCTGCACGGCTTTGTCCGCGACGTCGGCCTGACCGAGGCGGAATTCCGCGATGCCGCCGCGATTCTGGCCGAACTCGGGAAGCTTTCGACCGACACGCACAACGAAGTCATCCTGATGGCGGGCTCGCTCGGGGTCTCATCGCTGGTGTGCCTCCTGAACAATGGCGATCAGGGCAACACGGAGACCTCGCAATCCCTGCTCGGGCCGTTCTGGCGCCTGCACTCGCCCAAAGTTGACAACGGCGGCTCCATTGTCCGGTCCGAGACCCCGGGCGCGCCGCTGTTCGTCACCGCGCGCGTGGTGGACGAGGCGGGAAATCCGCTTCCCGGGGCGGAAGTGGATATCTGGCACGCGTCGCCGGTCGGACTGTACGAAAACCAGGATCCCGAACAGGCGGACATGAACCTGCGCGGCAAGTTCACCACCGATGCCGACGGGCGTTTCTGGCTTCGTTCAGTCATGATGGTCGGTTATCCCATTCCGACCGACGGCGTGGTCGGCCGCCTGCTGAAGCTGCAGGACCGGCATCCCTACCGGCCGGCGCATCTGCACGCGCTGATCTTCAAGCCGGGATTCAAGGTTCTGATTTCGCAGGTCTATGACCCCGCCGATCCGCATATCGACAGCGACGTGCAGTTCGGCGTCACCAGGGCGCTGATCGGTAATTTCGTGCGCCACGACGCGCCGCATCCAACCGAAGGCGATGTCGGCGTGCCCTGGTATTCACTCGACTACGTCTACCGGATGGAAGCAGGCGACGCCGTGTTGCCGCGCCCGCCGATCAAGTAGAGGGTACCTGCGCCGTGTCAAAATTCCCGGCAAAATGGTTTGGCGGCTAGAGCGTTTTCCAGCGAAGTGGATACCGGTTCGCGTCAAGAAAACGCGTCAAAAAAAGAAATAGAGCCCCGTTCCGATTCAATCGGAACGGAAAAGGCTCTAGAGCAACGTCTTATTGACACAAAAAGGGGGGAGCCACGATGGCCACCAAGATCATGATCCTGAACGGACCTAATCTGAATTTCCTGGGCATTCGGGAGCCTCACATTTATGGCTCGACGACGCTCAAGGAGATTGAAGCGAGTTGTCAGGAAGCGGCTGACTATCTCGGGGTCTCGATCTCGTTTCACCAGTCCAATCTCGAAGGCGAACTGGTCAATTTGATCCAGTCGGCGCACGGGTCGTGCGATGCGATCATCATGAACCCGGCAGCCTACTCGTTTACGTCGATAGCACTGATCGACGCCCTGAAAATATTCGACGGCCCAAAGATCGAGGTCCATATCTCCAATATTCACGCACGCGACGAGCTGCACCGGCATTCGATTACGTCGAGCGCTTCCACCGCCGTCATCTGCGGCCTCGGTCCTTACGGATACATCGCCGCCATCCTGGCCGCTGTGCAAAGGCTGGGGAAGTTGCCCGATGCGGTTCCGGCATCGTTGCACGGCTTGCGGGCGAAAGCGTAGCACGATCACCCACCTCGTCCCGGCCTTCGCCGGGACGACGAACAGCGCGCCCCTTCTACTCGATCACCGCGTGTTCCGCCGGCGCGGCTTGCGCCCGCAGCGTGGCCTTGGTCGAGCCGATCATGATCGCGAGCGGGATCGAAGCCAGGATGAACAGCATCACCAGCTGATAGTCCTGCGAAAAGGCGATGATCTGCGCCTGAATGCCGACCATCGCATCGGCCATGGCGCGGCCGGTGTCGGTTTTCATGTCGATCATGCCGGCGACATTGGGCATCTGCATGGCGTGGTTGAACGGATTGATGTGCTCGGAAAGATTGGCATAGACGCGCCGCGATCCTTCGGTGAGCTGCGCGATCACGACCGAAATACCGATCGACGAGGCGACGTTGCGCATCAACGTCAGCATCGAGGTGCCGTCGGTGCGCAAATGATTGGGCAGCGTCAGAAATGCCACGGTGGAGAGCGGCACAAACACCAGTCCGAAGCCAAAGCCCTGGATGATGCTCAAGGTGACGATCTCGGAAACGCCGGTCTGGTCGGTCCAGCCGGTCATGTAGAACAGCGACAGGCCGGTCAGGCTGAGACCGCTGATGATCAGCGTGCGGGCCTCGATAAAGCGCATCAGGCGGCCGACCAGCATCATGGCGACGAAGGTGCCGGAGCCGCGGGTCGCCAGCAGCATGCCCGCGGTGATGATGGGGTAGCCGATCACGTTCTGCAGGAACGGCGAGGACAGCGCCATGGTCGAATACAGCACGAGTCCCATCACCGCCATGAAGACGCAACCGCCGACGAAATTGCGGTCCTTGAACAGCGCGAACTGGATGAACGGCTTTGACGTCGTCAGCGAATGCGCGAAGAAATAATAGAAGCCGATGCCCGAGACGATGAACTCGCCGATGATCTCGCCGGATTCCAGCCAGCCCAGCTGTTCGCCGCGGTCGAGCGCGATCTGCAAGGAGCCGATGCCGATCGCCAGTGCCGTGAAGCCGAACCAGTCGAATCGCAGATCGAGGTCCTTTTTGGTCTCGTCCATGAACACCATCAGGCCGAGCACGGTGAAGATGCCGAACGGCAGATTGACGAAGAACACCCAGTGCCAGGAATAGGTTTCGGTCAGCCACGCGCCGAGCGACGGGCCCATGATCGGGCCCATCATCACGCCCATGCCCCAGATCGACATCGCCTTCGCCCGCTCCCGCAGCGAATAGGAGTCGAGCATGACCGCCTGCGACAGCGGCACCAGCGCCGCGCCGAACACGCCCTGCAGCAAACGGAACAGCACCATCTGGTTGATGTCCTGCGCCAGGCCGCACAATACCGAGGCGATGGTGAAGCCGCCGGAGCAGATGATGAAGATGCGCTTGCGGCCGAACCGGTTGGCGATCCAGCCGACCGGCGCGGTCATGATCGCGGCGGCGACGATGTAGGAGGTCAGCACCCAGTTGATCTGGTCGGTCGAGGCCGACAGCGTGCCCTGCATGTAGGGCAGCGCGACGTTCGCGATGGTGGTGTCCAACGCCTGCATGATGGTCGCCGTCATGGCGCAGATCGTCACCATGTTCCGGCGCAGGCCCGGAACGGCTGATGGCGACGGGCCCGGCGTCGGCATATCTGTCTATTCCTGGTTGGCGACCGCCGGCGAGAGGCCGAACAGGCCTGCGAGCGAGCGGCGGTGATTGGTGTCGATCGTGGCGTACACGCTCATGCCGGCCTTCAGCTTTTTGACGAAGGCGTCATCCTTGTCGAAATAGATCCGCACCGGGACGCGCTGCACCACCTTGACGAAGTTACCTGTGGCGTTCTGCGGCGGCAGGATCGCGAATTGCGCGCCGGTGCCGGGCGAGAGCGAGCCGACCGTGCCCTTGAACACATGGTTGGGGAACGCATCGACGTCGAGCGTGACGGGCTGGCCGACCGCGACATAGGTGAAATCGGACTCCTTCGGATTGGCGTCAACCCAGGGGTTGGCGACGTCGATGATGGAGAACACCGGCGAGCCGGCCATGACGAAGCGGCCGAGTTGAATCTGATCGACCTGGGTGGCGATGCCCGCCATCGGCGCGCGCATCACGGTGTGGTCGAGATTGCGCTCGGCGATCCCGAGCGCCGCCTTGGCCTGGGCGTAGGGCGGAAACTGTTCCAGCGGCAATTCGGGATTGCCGAGCAACTGGGCTTTGGCGTTGGAAAGCTGCTGCTTGACGAACTGGGCCTGCGCGCCCGCGGTAACGAGGCTGGTCGCCGAATTGTCGAGGTCGAGCTGCGAGCCGACATTGCTCTTCACCAGCGCGGACTTGCGATCGACGTCGCGCTGCTTCAGATCGATGCCCTGCTGTGCGAGATCGAGCATCTGGCCGTAGATTTTGACGTTGGCGACCAGATTGTCGTAGGTCGTCTTGGCCTGTTCGAGCGTCGCCTTGGCCTGGTCGACGGCCAGGCGGAACGGCACCGGGTCGATCTCGAACAGCACGTCGCCTTCATTGACCTGCTGGCCTTCCCTGACCACGACCTTTTCGATCTTGCCGGAGATGTCGGGCGTGATCAGCACTTTCTGCGCGCCGACATAGGCGTCGTCGGTGGTCACGTAGCGGCCGCCATTGAGATAGAACGTGAGGCCGGCGATCGCCGCCACCAGCGGCAGCACCACCAGCAGCAGAAAGCGGCGGTAGCGGCGCAGGCCGGCCATCAAGCGGCGGCGCGGCTCCGCGGCCATCTTGCTGCGGGGCGCGGGAGACGCCGGGCTGCCCTTCTGCTCGGGCGGGAATTTGAGGACGGGATCAGCCATAGCGCTGCTCCTTTCTGGGAGGCTCGCCGGCTGGGTTCTGGATGGCATTGCGAACGTTTTCCTTCACCGATTCCAGTTGGGCGAGCAGGCGGTGGGCATCGGCGGGATTGATACCCTCCAGCGCGGTCGCGGTGATGTCGGAGCGCAGCCCCGAGAGCTTGCCGAGCAGGGGACGCGCGGCCTTGCGCAGATACAGGCGGTTGACGCGGCGGTCGGTCTCGTCGCCGCGGCGTTCGATCCAGCCATTGTCGCAGAGCTTGTCGATCAGTCGCGTCAACGTGATCGGCTGCATCTCCATCTGTTCGGCGAGTTCCGTCTGCTTCAGGCCCTCGGTGCGTTCGACCTTGGCCAAAACCGCCCATTGCGCGCGGGTGATGCCGTAGCGCGCGGCCTGCTTGTCGGCATAGGCGCGCACCAGCCGGTGCAATTCGCCGAGCGTAAACAGGAAGTTCATATCCACGGAACCGCGCATGGTCTTTCGCTACCTCCATAAGCTTTGGATATAATAAGCTAGCTTATTAATTCCGCATGGCAAGCCAAGAATTGGCTGACCTGCTCTGAGAACATGGCTGGAACGCGTGAGGCGCCGGGCTTTGGGATTGCAGGCAAAAATGCTACAAATCAGCGAGATGACCGTGACAAAACCTACCTTCCCCGCGCCTGACCACGATCACGGCCGCTGCACCGCGGATGCGATGATTCATGCCGAGCAGGTCTGCGCGCGGCGGGCGCAGAAATTCACGCCGATCAGGCGTCAGGTGCTGCAGGCGCTGTTGTCCAGCCACCGTCCGCTCGGGGCCTATGAGGTGATCGACGAACTCGCCAAATCGATGCCGCGGCCGGCGCCGATCACGGTCTACCGCGCGCTGGATTTTCTGATGGAAAACGGCCTCGTCCACCGCATCGAAAGCCGCAACGCGTTTCTGGCCTGCGCGCATGACCATGACGCCACCGCCATGGTGGCGTTCCTGATCTGCGATCATTGCGGCTCGGTCGGCGAGATTCCCGCAGCTCCGGTGGCGCAAAGCCTCAATGCGGCGGCGCGCGCCCTGGGTTTTGCGCCGAAACTCTCGGTCGTCGAAATCGCCGGCACCTGCGCGCATTGTCAGAAACAATAACAAGAACACGGCGCCAAGCTGGCCACGAGGATCGATGTCGTCAACCCAAATAATTTCTCAAAATCAGGTGATTTCTCCAAATCAAGCCGTCTCCACGACCGGGCGTGAGCTCAGCGCGGGCGCCATCGCCCTGATGCTGATGCTGTGCCTGAGCTGGGGTTTCAACCAGATCGCGGTCAAGCTGGTGCTGCCGGACGTGCCGCCGATGCTGCAGGCGCTGATCCGTTCCGCCGGCGCGTTGCCGGTGCTGCTCGTCATCGGCTGGCTGCGCGGCACAAAATTCTTCGAGCGTGATGGCACGCTGTGGGCCGGGCTGTCGGCGGGCGTGATCTTCGGCATCGAATTCGTGCTGATTTATCGCGGCCTGCTGCTGACCACGGCGTCCCGCGCGGTGGTGTTTCTCTACACCGCGCCGTTCTTCGTGGCGCTGGGGTCTTATGTGTTTCTCGGCGAGCGGCTGCGCGCCTGGCAATGGGGCGGGCTGGGTTTGAGCTTTGCCGGCGTCGCGCTCGCGATCGGAGTGCCGCAGCCCAATGTCGATTCGAATGTGCTGCTCGGCGATCTTCTGATCGTTGCCGGCGGCGCGCTGTGGGCGACGACGACCCTGATCGTGAAGGCCACCGCGCTGATCAAGGCGCCCGCGGAAAAGGGCCTGGGCTATCAGGTGGCGTTGTCGATCCCGATTCTCGGCCTTGCGGCGTGGATATCGGGCGAGCGGATCACCCACGTCCCGAGCCCGCTGTCGCTGTCGCTGCTGGCCTATCAGTCGTTCTGGGTGGTCGGGCTGACCTTCCTGTTGTGGTTCGCGCTGGTGAAGGCCTATTCCGCCAGCAAATTGTCGGCGTTCACCTTCATCACGCCGCTGTTCGGCGTCGCCGCCAGCTATTTCATCATGCACGACACGCTGACGCTTGCCTTCGGCGCCGCGGCGCTGCTCGTGATCGCCGGCCTCTATCTCGTCAACAAGCCCGATCCGAAGGTCGTGCCGGATCCGAATGTGCCGGCGTGATTGCCACCCCGTCATTGCGACCCGTTGGCTCGCAATGACGTGGAGACAGCGCGCCATGCACCGCAAAATCGACAGCCTAGCCCGTCTCGATCGGCAGCGACGCATCCCTGGCCCATTCGCCCATCGAGCCGTCATAGAGCGTGAGGTTGTCGTAACCAAGCCGATGCAGCAGGAACAGATCGATCGTGGCCGAGATGCCGCCGCCGCAATAGGCGACCACACGCTTGTCCCTGGTGACGCCTTGCGCGGCGAATTTCTTCTCGGCGTCCGCGAGCGGCACGAAGGCTTTTGTATGCGGATCGAGCAAGGTTGCCGCCGACACATTGCAGCTGCCGGGAATGCGCCCGGGCCGGCCGTAGCGGCTGGGCTCGAGACCCCGGTGGAATTGCGGTCCGAGCGCATTGACCACCACGGTGTTGCGCCCGGCGCTCGCGGCAAGAACCTCGTGCTTGCCGACGAAATATCCTGGCTTCGGTTTCGCGGTGAACGTCGCCGGCGAATATCCCTTCGCGGCTCCGGTATCGATCGCGCGGCCCTCCGCCTTCCATTTGTCGAGACCGCCATCGAGCACCGACGCATTGTCGAAGCCCAGCGATTTCAGCATCCACCAGAATCGCGTCGCCCACATCGCGGTGCCGATCGAGTACAGCACCACCCGGCTATCAGCCGATATCCCGTGACGGCCGTACGCGGCCTCGAGCTGGGCGACGGCGGGCATCATGAAGCGGAGCGCGGTCGTCTGGTCGGAGAATTCGCCCTGCAGGTCCAGAAAATCCGCGCCCGGAATATGCCCGGCCTCGAACGTATGCCGTCCGGGGACCGCGAGATAGGGAACCCCGCTGCCTTCAGGCGCAGGCTCGAGATAGGTCGTGCAATCGAACAGGCGGAGATTCGCTTGGTGCAGGATATCGGCGAGTTCCGCCGTGGTGATCAGTCCGCTCCGCTCCGGCATTATCGCCTCCCTCACCTTGTTTTGTCCGATGCTATTGGGTGCGATCGGCCGTGAAAAGGCGGGAGATTGCCCTTTGAATCCCGTGATTCCCGTCCAATATAGCGGTGAGGCCCGCGGTTCCCGGGCACCCTTGCTTTCGATCCCAACAGGCGTAATAAGCTATTGAATTGACAGCGGAAAATTTCCAATTCCGACGAAGGCGCCGCGCCCGCTCCCACCCCCTTGGTGAATGTCACCAAAACCTGATATTCGAGACGCCATGAACAAGCCCGAAAAACCGTCCCAAGAAAAACTTCAAGGCGACGTCGCCGGACCCAGCGCCCGGCATAAGACCACGCAAGTCATGGTCGGCAAGGTAGCCGTCGGCGGCGGCGCGCCGATCGTCGTGCAGTCGATGACCAACACCGACACCGCCGATATCGAAGGCACCATCGCCCAGGTCGCCGCGCTGTCGCGTGCGGGCTCCGAGATGGTGCGCATCACGGTCGACCGTGAGGAAGCCGCCGCCGCCGTGCCGCACATCCGCGATGGCCTGCGCAAGCTTGGCATCACCACGCCCCTGATCGGCGATTTCCATTACATCGGCCACAAGCTCCTGGCGGACTACCCGGCCTGCGCCGAGGCGCTGGACAAATACCGCATCAATCCCGGCAATGTCGGCTTCAAAAACAAGCGCGACACCCAGTTCGCCGACATCATCGAGATCGCCAACAAGTACGACAAGCCGGTGCGGATCGGCGCCAACTGGGGTTCGCTCGATCAGGAGCTGCTCACCAAGCTGATGGACGAAAACACGGCCTCACCCGATCCGCGCGATGCCCGTGCGGTGACCCGCGAAGCCATGGTGCAGTCGGCGCTATTGTCGGCGGCGCGGGCGCAAGAGCTCGGCATGCCCAAGAACAAGATGATCCTGTCGGCAAAGGTTTCCGCCGTGCAGGACCTGATCGCGGTCTATCAGGAACTGGCGCGGCGTTCGGATTACGCCATCCATCTCGGCCTGACCGAGGCCGGCATGGGATCGAAGGGCATCGTCGCCTCATCGGCTGCGCTCGGCATCCTGCTGCAGGGCGGCATCGGCGATACCATCCGGATTTCACTGACGCCCGAGCCTGGCGGCGATCGCACGCTGGAAGTCCAGGTCGCACAGGAACTGCTGCAGACCATGGGTTTCCGCACCTTCGTGCCGCTGGTCGCGGCATGCCCGGGCTGCGGCCGCACCACCTCGACCACGTTCCAGGAACTGGCGCGCTCGATCCAGGACTTCATCCGCGAGGAAATGCCGGGCTGGAAGACGCAATATCCGGGCGTCGAGGAGCTCAACGTCGCCGTGATGGGCTGCATCGTCAACGGCCCCGGCGAATCCAAGCACGCCAATATCGGCATCTCGCTCCCCGGCACCGGCGAAGCGCCGGCCGCGCCCGTGTTCGTCGACGGCAAGAAGTTCCGCACCCTGCGCGGCCCGGGCATTGCCGCCGACTTCAAGGCGCTGGTGATCGATTACATCGATCAGCGCTATGGCGCCGGCGCTAAGGCGCCGGTCACCGCGGCGGAGTAATCTCTTTCCACTGTCGTCCCCGCGAACGCGGGGATCAATGACCACAGGTCGTTGTGGTGATGGCGTGCCGTGGCTCCAGCATCATCAACAACATCCTCCTGCGGGTATGGGTCCCGGCTCCTGATGCGTAATTGCACATATGGGCCCGGACGACAAAATGCATGCATTGCGCTTCGCATTGCGTGAGCTACGATGATCCCAATCAAGAACGATTGGGAGAACGTCGATGAGTTCGCTTTCCGGCAAGCACGGACCCCGCTATCGGCACCTCGCCGACGAGACCGAACCCTACGAGACCATCAGCGTCGAAAAGCTGACCCCGATCATCGGCGCGGAAATCTCGGGCGTCGATATCGGCAAACTCGTCTCCGACGATGCGCGCTCCAATCGCCAGATGGACGAGATCCATCGGGCGCTGGCCGAAAACCTCGTGATCTTCTTCCGCGACCAGCACATCACGCCGCAACAGCATCTCGCCTTCGGGCGCAAATTCGGCGATCTGCACATTCACCCTGCGGCGCCCCATGAGGGCGACGACCCGGCGCTGATGAAGATCTATGCCGACAAGGACTCGCCACGCGCCAATGGCGAGGGCTGGCACACCGACGTGTCCTGCGACGTCGAGCCGCCGATGGGCTCGATCCTTTACATCCGGCAATGCCCGCCGCGCGGCGGCGACACGCTGTTCGCCAATATGTATGCGGCCTATGAGGCGCTGTCGGACCGGATGAAGGCCTATCTCGACGGGCTGACCGCGCTGCACGACGGTGAATCGACCTATCGCGGGCTCTACGCCAATTACGGTGTCGCCGACCGGCCGAGCTATCCGCGCGCCGAGCATCCGGTGGTGCGCACCCATCCAGTGACCGGCAAGAAGGCGCTCTACGTCAACCGCGGTTTTACCCGCCACCTCATCGGCATCCCCCGCGACGAGAGCGACGCCATGCTGGCCTATCTCTACCAGCACGCTGAAAACCCGCTATTTCAGTGCCGCTTCCGCTGGACCGAAAATGCGATCGCGTTCTGGGACAACCGCTGCGCCCAGCACCGCGCGATGTGGGACTACTGGCCACACACCCGCGCCGGCACGCGGGTGACGGTGAAGGGGGAGCGGCCGGTGTGAGCTGAACCGCGTTGACGCCCCGCTTCGCCTGCGCCAAGCTTGCTCAAAATCAATAAGATTCCGGAGGACCCCCATGCTCCGCGCGGAAGACAACAAATTCCTCACCGAAAGCGGTGCGGGCACCGGCATGGGCGAATTGCTGCGCCGGTTCTGGATGCCGGTGCTGCTCTCGAAGGAATTGCCGGAAGCCGACGGGCCGCCGAAGAAGATCGTTGTGATGGGCGAGGAGCTGCTCGCGTTCCGCGACTCGAGAGGCGTGGTCGGCGTCATCGATCAATATTGCCCGCATCGCGGCGCCAATCTCTGGCTGGGCCGCAACGAGGAATGCGGCATCCGTTGCGTCTATCACGGCTGGAAATTCGACACCGACGGCCGCTGCGTCGACATGCCGACGTCCTACCCCGATCTCAACGCCAAGGACCTGATCCGGATCAAATCCTATCCGGTGCGCGAATGGGGCGACATGATCTGGGCCTATATGGGCCCGGCGGATGCCGTTCCGGAATTGCCGGCGCTGGAAATGGCGCTGATGCCGCCCTCGCATCGCTACGTCACCAAGAAATGGCAGGACTGCAACTGGGTGCAGGCGATGGAAGGCTCGATCGACACCGCGCATTTCACCTTCGCGCATTTGTCCTTCGAGAAGGAAGAGAACGAAATCCTCGATATCAAGAAACACTTTGTCAATCCGCTGACGCGGGTCGCGACCGACCACATGCGCTGGATCGCCGAGGATCCCCGCCCGGTGATCAAGATCAATCCGCACGAGGCCGGCCTGACGGTTGCCGGCGGACGGCTCACCGGGTCAGACAATATCTACTGGCGCATCGCCCAGTTCCTGATGCCGGTGCACGCCTATGCACCGAGTTCGATGCCCGGCGAGAACATTTTCGGCCAGAGCTTTGTTCCGGTCACCGATACCAATTGCTGGATCTACACCTATGCCTGGAATCCGGAGCGTCCGTTGACCCATGCCGAGCGCGATGGTTATGACCGCGGCAACGGCGTGATGTCGGTGGTCGACGAGAATTACGTGCCCTTGCGCAACAAGGGCAACGACTATCTGATCGACCGCAAATTGCAGAAGACCAATAGCTATACCGGCATCAAGGGCGTGTCCGAACAGGACGCGGCGGTGCAGGACAGCCAGGGTCCGATCGCCGACCGCACCCGCGAACATCTCGGGCCGACCGATCTCGGCATCCTGCATTTCCGCAAGCTCGTGATGGATGCGGCCCGCGCGCTGCAGCAGGGGCAAGCGCCGCCGCATCTCGCCCATCAGGACCGCTACACCGTGCGTTCCGGCGCCTGCGTGACCAGCAAGGCCAAGGATCTGACCGCGGTGATGATCGAGCGGTTTGGCGATGCGGCGGGTTATGTCGGGCGTCCGCGGACCGCGGCGGCGGAGTAGGCCCTCCGCCGTCATTGCGAGCCAACGGGTCGCGCGAATGCGCGCCCGATGACAGGCTCCGCGAAGCAATCCATCCCGCGGCTTGGCGAAACGAAGAGTGGATTGCTTCGTCGCTTGCGCTCCTCGCAATGACGTCTCGTTACAACGGTATCCTCCGGTACTCCCGATTGCTCAGACTGGCTTCCTCCAAATCGAGATCGCGCTCGATCCGTCGCCTTGTCTCGTCGGTGATCTTGCCGTCGCGCAAGAGGGCATGGATGAATTTTCGCTCCGTTGCAATCAATTCACGTGTCAGCGCGGTCCCCGCCGCCGTGACGTCGTGCGCATCGGGATCGAGCGAATCCGGCAATTGATTGGCGCGGATCTCGTGCCGTGCGCGCAGCAGTTTCACCACCTCGTCGGACAATTCCCGGTCGTCCGTGATGGCATCGAGCGATTTGAGCGCGGCGCCGAGCGCCTCGCGCCGCGCTGCGATCTCCGACTCGTGTTCGGCGATGTGTTCGTCGCGGCCGGCCTGCGCGACGCCGAGCCATCGCACCACGGGCGGCAATCCGAGCCCAAGCCCCACCAATGTGATGAAGATGACTCCGAAGGCCACAAACAGGATCAGGTCGCGATAGGGAAAGCCGTCACCGTTCGGCAGCGCAAATGGCAGCGCAAGGGCTGCGGCCAGCGATACCGCACCGCGGACGCCGGTGAACGCAATCACGAAAACGGTGCGCCATGAGGGCGCCGGATCGCGTTCGCGGGTCCGCTTGCTCATCAGGCGCGGCAGGTAGGTGGCGGGAAAGACCCAGGCAAACCGCGCGACGATGATGATCACCGCGACCAGGGCGGTCACGGACAAAATGTCGTCGAGCGGAAACGCCTTCGATTTCTCGTATAGCGACCGCATCTGGAAGCCCGTCAGAAGGAACAGCAGGCCCTCGATCAGGTAGATCACGAGATCCCAGAAGAAGATGCCCTGCAGCCGCGTCGCCGACGAGATCAGGAGCGGCCCGTTCCAGCTCATATAGAGGCCGCAGGCGACGGTCGCGATCACGCCTGAGCCGCCGAAATGTTCGGGGATCCAGTAGGCGACATAGGGCGCGATCAGCGACAGCGTAATCTCGACCTGCGGGTCGCGGGCGCGGTGGCGCATGCGCAGGCTGAGCCAGCCTACGGCGGCGCCGAACAGCACTTCGGCGACGACAATGACCAGGAACGCGCCCGCCGCTTTCGGCAGCGAAAACATGCCGGTCGAAATCGCCATCACCGCGAAGCGATAGAGGATCAGCGCGGTGGCGTCGTTGGCCAGCCCCTCGCCCTCGAGCACGACGAGAATCCGGCGCGGCATCCCGAGCTTGCGGGCGATCGCCAGCGGCGCCACCACGTCCGGGGGTGCCACGATGGCCCCGAGCAGGAAGCCGACGCTCCATGGCAGCCCGATCAGATAATGCGTCGCGGCAGCGACCGCAAAGGCCGTGAAGATCACGCAGCCGACCGCCAGCAGTATGATCGGCCGCAAATTGGATTTGAATTCGCGCCAGCTCATGGCGACGCTGGCCGAATAGATCAGCGGCGGCAGCACCACCAGCAGCACCAGTTCGGGCGCCAGTTCCAGCGACGGCATGCCCGGCACGAAGGCGAGCACGATGCCGGTAAGCAGCAGCAGGATCGCCGGCGCGACATTGAACCGGCGGGCGAGCAGCGCGGTTCCCGCCAGCACGGCGAGCAGGATCAGAAAGATCTGAAATTTGGCTTCCATGGCCCTTCAATTCGCCCGGAAGGCCCCTGAGGTCAATCCGGCCGAACGGCGGAAGCGCGCCGGTGCGGCTTATTCGCGCAGATCGTAGCGATACGACTTCGAGACGATCTGCCAGCCGTCGGCCAGCTTCATCGCGACCAGGTAGTCGGTGAAATAGCGCGGCGGCAATTGGCAGCGCACCTTGATGAAGGCGGTGGAGTCGTCGGAGCGATCGATGGTGACGATGAAATCCTCGCGCGGCTTGCCTTCCGCCTTGGCCGACGGCCGCTTTCGCACGCGGTCGAGCCAGTCGGGTACGGTCAGGACCTGCAGCTCGCCTTTTTCCAGCCAACGCAGATCGGCGGTGGGATGAAAGATCGCCGCTAACTGGTCGGCGTCGCCCTCGTACAGGCCGTCGAAATAATTCCTGACCACGGCTTCGACGGTCGATCGGTCATGGCTCACGGCGGGTCCTCCGATTGGCTGATTGATCTCTTTTCGAATTGAATTAAGCCACGAACAGACCAATTGCGCTATGGGTGGCTTTCATTTTCATGCGAGGAAATCCCCGGTGGCAGGTTCAAAAAATCCGAATGCTCGCATTCTTGCCGGAGAATGCTTCTGCGGGGCTGTACGCTACGCCGTGGCGGACGCGTTTGCCTATGCCCTCAACTGTCATTGTTCGAATTGCCGGCGCACGACCGGCTCGGCATTCAAGCCGTTTGCCGGAATCGAACGCGACAAATTCAGCGTGACCGAGGGCGATAACGACCTGATGACATATGGCGGGGAGACCGGTCACGACGCGCACTGCAGGCGTTGCGGTTCGCTGCTCTATTCGGTGGTGCGCGACGGTACCTTCGTCCACGTCGCGATGGGAACCCTCATCGACGATCCCTCGATCCGCCCGACCGCGCATATTTTCGTCGGCTCGAAGGCGCCGTGGCATGTCATCACCGACGGCCTGCCGCAATATCAGGGGCATGTCACGGCGGACTGATCGCCAGCGGTTGGTGAAATAACTCATAAAGCCCGGCTGCAGTTTCTGGTAGGCAGGCGGGTGTGTTAGAATGTGCGAGCTTCCGGAAGCGGATCATGAAATCGGGATCGCTGAAATTGGATCGCTTTTTCCCTCGCTCTTTCCCCGGATTTTTGGCTGCCGCACTGCTGTTGCTGTGCCAGCCGGCCTTTGCCGAGAAGCGCGTGGCGCTGGTGCTCGCCAATTCCGCCTATCAAAACGTCGCGCCGCTGACCAACCCGGTCAATGACGGTACCGTGATGGCGGCGACGCTGAAGGACGCCGGCTTCGATGTCGTCGATTTCCGCCGCGATCTTCCGGCGGCCGAGACCCGCCGCGCGCTGCGCGACTTTGCCGACCGCGCGCGCGATGCCGATATCGCCGTGGTCTACTACGCCGGCCATGGCATCGAGGTGGACGGCGCGAATTATCTGATTCCGGTGGACGCGAGGCTGGAGCGCGACACCGACGTCTATGACGAAGCGCTTTCGCTCGACCGCATCCTGATCGCGATCGAGCCGGTCCGGAAATTGCGGCTCGTGGTTCTCGATGCCTGCCGCGACAATCCCTTTGCCAAGAGCATGAAACGGACGGTGGCGTCGCGTGCGATCGGGCAGGGGCTGGCCAAGGTCGAGCCGAGCAGCCCGAACTTGCTGATCGCCTATTCCGCCAAGGCCGGCTCGACGGCGGCCGACGGCGACGGCAAAAACAGCCCGTTCACGATCGCGCTGTCGAAGCATCTGACAACGCCGGGGCTCGATGTGCGCCGCGCCTTCGGATTTGTTCGCGACGACGTGCTCAAGAGCACCGGCAACCGGCAGGAGCCGTTCGTTTATGGTTCGCTCGGTGGCGACGACGTGCCGCTGGTTCCGGCGCCGGCCCGAGCGGCGCAGCCACCTGCGCCCGCGCCCACGGCGCAGAGCGAGGCCCGCCGCGACTACGAGCTGGCGCTGCAGGTCGGCAACAAGAGCGCGCTGAATGCGTTCCTCGCGCAATATCCGGACGGATTCTACTCAAGCTTGGCAAAGCTTCAGCTCGAGAAGATTGCGGCCGAGGAAACCCGGGCCGCCGCCACCGAAAAGGCACGGCTGGCCGAACAGGAGCGCGCGCGGCTCGCTGCCGAAGGGGCGCAGAAGGTGCAGCAGGCCAAGGCTGACGCCGACGCCAGGACCGCCGAGCGGGCGCGCCTTGCGGCCGAGAAAGCCAAGCAGCTTGCCCAGGATCAGGCCGCCGCTGCCGAGCAGAAACGCGCCGCGGCCGAAACGCTCCCGTCCGACAAGGCCGCTGCCGCTCCGGCACCCGCCGACAAGGACAAGGGGATGAACCTTGCGGCCCTGAACGCCGGGTCGCCGCAAGCCGACGTCACCAAATCGGTGCAGGGAGAACTGCGCCGCGTCGGCTGCCTTACGGGTGCAGCCGATGGCGAATGGAACGCGTCTTCACAGCGCTCGTTGACACTGTTCAACCGCTACGCGGGAACCAGGCTCGACGCCAAGGTCGCCAATCTCGACACGCTCGACGCGATCAAGCAGAAATCGTCGCGGGTCTGCCCGCTGGTCTGCGAGCGCGGTTTCAAGGCCGATGGCGATCGTTGCAGCAAGATCACTTGCGCCGAAGGCGCGTTCCTCAACGACGACAATGAATGCGAGAAGCGGACGGCGAGAAAGCCGGTCGCCAGGCGCGACCGGCCGGAAGCAAAGCAAGTTATTGCCAGGCCCTCTCATGCACCGACTTCACCGCGAACGGTTGCCGGTTTACCGGGTATGGGCCAGTCGGGCCAGCCGCTTACCGGCGAACAACGTGTTTGGGGTTGCAACACGAACAGCGCCATCATGTCGGGAAAGTGCCCATAGCCACGACTGCGTGTTATCGAACACGCTGGGTCCGGGCTTAAGGCCGGGACACGAGGTTGGATTTCGCGCGCTTCGCTAGATCGCACTCGCGGCGATATTCACCATCAGCGCCACCAGCGCGGTATTGAACACGAACGAGATGATGCCGTGCACGGTCGCGGTGCGGCGGATGATCTTGTCGGTGATGCCGACGTCTGACACCTGCGCGGTCATGCCGATGACGAACGAGAAATAAATAAAATCCCAATAGTCGGCATCGTCGTGCTGGTCGCCGCTCGGAAACTGCAGGCCGCCGGGTTTGTCGCCGCGGTAAAATTCGTGGGCGTAGTGCAGCGCAAACCCAGTGTGCACCGCCGCCCATGACAGCGCGATCGTCACCGTCGCCAGCGCCAGCCCGGGGACGCTGCGGTTCGAGGCGCCGAGTTCGAACACGATGGCGGCGATGCTGGCAAAGGCGCCGAGCGCCGTCACCAAAAGAATCAGAAAGCGTCCATCGTCCTGCAGCGCCGCGTTGTGCCGGACATGCCGGACTCCGCTGCGCAAGACCATCGTGAAGACCAGCACCAGATAGCACGTAACGAAGATATCCCAGGCGACCAGCAGCCGCGTCACCAGCCGCAGCGAGCCCGGCAGCAGGAAGAACGCGACGACCCCGATCAGAATCGAAATGAAGGTGCGCGGCCGCCCATAGACCACGCGGACCGGCTTCGGCATTTTCCTGAATCGAAGAAGGCGTTCCTCGAATTCCTTGCCGGACATCTGGTTCCCTAGCTCTTGCGTTCGGCGACGAAGTGCGCCGCCGCGCGCAGCACGTCGCCCTTGGCGCCGAAGATCGACAGCGCCGAATCGGCGCGCGCCAAAAGGTCGCGCACGCGCTGCTTGGCGCCGTCGATGCCGAGCTGGGTGACGAAGGTGGTTTTGCCGAGGGCTGCGTCCTGGCCGGTCTGTTTGCCGAGGGCTGCGGCATCGCCCTCGACGTCGAGCAGATCGTCGGCGATCTGGAACGCTTCGCCGAGCGCGCGGCCGTAGTCGTCGAGCGCCTGATGTTCTTTCGGCGTGGACTGGCCGAGGATCGCGCCGGCGATGCAGCCATAGCGCAACAGCGCGCCGGTCTTCATCTGCTGCACGCGGGCGACGTCGACCGGCTCGCGGTCGCCGAACCGGCCTTCGCCGGCGAGGTCGAGCATCTGGCCGCCGACCATGCCGCCAAGGCCCGATGCGCGCGCCAGCGCCCGCGTCAATAGCAGGCGGACCGTTGGGTCCTTGTGGATCTGGTCGCGGGTGATGATGTCGAACGCCAGCGTCAATAGCCCGTCGCCGGCGAGGATCGCGGTGGCGTCGTCAGTCTTCTTGTGCAGCGTCGGCCGGCCGCGGCGCAGATCGCTGTTGTCCATCGCGGGCAGGTCGTCATGGATCAGCGAATAGCAGTGGATGCATTCGAGCGCGGCACCGGCCAAAAGCGCGGCCTCGCGGCCGACGCCGAACACGGCCGAACTCTCGACCACCAGAAACGGCCGCAACCGTTTTCCCCCGCCGAGGCTGGAATAGCGCATGGCGTCCATCAGCCGCTTCGGCCGCGCGATCTCGTCGGGCAACAGCACATCGGACAACAGTTTTGCCAGCAGGGCTTCGGTATCCTCCGCAGTCTCGTCCAGTCGTTTCGAGAAGTCTGCAATAGTAGCGGTCGTCATCAAGAATAACTCCAGATCGATTTCGGCCGGACAATCGTTGATGCCACCGGCTTCGTCAATTCCGCCGGCCGACCGGAAACGCCTTAAAAGGGCTGGAAAAACCGGTAATTATCGTGGAGATGTCGGCTGATACGGGCTTGTTCATCGGCCTCGGGGCCGGGCGGCTCGAACCGGAAGCATCTTGATTTGCGCATGGTCCGAATTTTTTTGCTGATTTTGCTGGTCGTGCTGCTGCTGCCATATCTGCTGACGCCGCTCTATCGAACCGGCCATCCGGTCTCCACGCTGATGGCCTGGCGCTGGCTGAGGGGCGTCCAGGTGATGCGGCCATGGACCGATTTCCATGCGATTTCGCCCGCGCTGCCACGTTCGGTGGTCGGCTCCGAAGACGCCAGATTCTGCAGCCATCGCGGGGTCGATTGGGGCGCGCTGCGCGAAGTGATCGACGACGCCGAGGATGGCGAGGTGGCGCGCGGCGGCTCGACCATCACCCAGCAGGTGGCCAAGAACCTGTTCCTGTGGCCGGGCCGCAGCGTGGTCCGCAAGGCGCTGGAGCTGCCGCTGGCGCTATGGATCGACTTCGTGCTGCCGAAGCAGCGGGTTCTCGAGATCTACCTCAATATCGCCGAACTCGGGCCCTCCGGGCAGTTCGGCGCCGAAGCCGGTTCGATTTACGCCTTCGGCCATTCCGCCGCGACGCTTTCACCGCGCGAGGCGGCCCTGCTGGCGGCCATTCTGCCCAATCCGGTCAAGCGCAGCGCCCGCAATCCCGGCCCCGGCGTGCGGCGCCTGGCCGGGACCTATATGGTGCGCGCGAACGCGGTTCAGCGATGCTGGAGCGAAAATCGTGCTTTTTGAGCCAATTTTTGGCCGTTTTAACCGCAACCCGGCCTAGCTTTACGCCACCCCATCCTCTATAAGCGCGGCCTTATCGGCATTTCAGCCCGCGCGGGATAAGCGCCGGGCGTCCGCACCCGGACGATGCCCTCCGACAACACCCCTAGAGGACCGTTATGGCCGTTCCCAGAAGAAAAACCTCGCCGTCGCGTCGTGGCATGCGCCGCTCGGCGGACGCGCTCAAGAAGCCGACCTATGCCGAGGACAAGGATTCCGGCGAATTGCGCCGTCCGCACCACCTCGACCTCAAGACCGGCATGTACAAGGGCCGGCAGGTCCTGAAGGCCAAGAAAGAGTCCTGATCGGGCTTTGCGGGCAGGGTGCTGCGGCGCCTGCCCGAATTCGACCACCGAGAGGTAAGACAGTTCCCGGCGGCGGCGCGGATCGCGCCGCAAAAGGGAATGTTCCGGTTCTACCAACAGGGCCTCGCCGATGATCGGCTTTCCGCTGCTTCTGATTCCGCTCGCGGTCTACAACATCATCGTCTTCCTGATGCCCGGCGTGTCCTTCGCCGATCCGCTGATCAAGCTGACATTGGTGTCGGGTGCGGAATGGCAGGTGACGCTGAGCGACATCCTGCTCGCGCTCGGCATCCTGCTTTTGCTGTTCGAAGTCATCAAGGGCGCGCGTCCCGGTGCGAAATATCTCACCGACCATTTGCTGTCGCTGATCGTGTTCGGCGCGGCCGCGGCCGAATTCGTGCTGTGGCCGAAATTCGCTACCTCCACCTATTGCCTGCTGGCGCTGCTGGCGCTGGTCGATTTCCTGTCCGGCATTGCGTTGCGCGCGCGTCGCCCAGCGCTCGCGACCTCGTCCGCCACGGTTTCCAGAAAGAGCGCCAGAAAAGCCGATCCGGCGGTGGCCGAGCCTCAATTCGAACCGGTCCACGCGCCTGCGCCATCGGCGCCGGCCGCAGCCTCCGTCGCCGAATCCGTGCTGCTGGATCACCCCGAACCGACGCTGGCGCAGCCTGCCGTGCAATCCCCGGGACTGCAGCCGGGCGGTAACCCATCGCCGGGCACGCCGCAGCGCTAACTCAAATAATTTGCCTGGTCCGGAAGCCGACCCGCGGGTGCGGGTGCGGACCGTAAGCGGTCTGCGCGTCGGCCAGCGAGGCCCGGCGCAGGCTTCGTGTCTGCGGCGCCTGTTCGGCGGTCGCGATCAGTTGGGTGACAAAGCCCGGATCGGGGCGGTTAAGGGGTCGTTTCGGCAACCAATGCACCGACGTGGTCACCGGTACGAGCTCGACAGAGGCGGGCCCAGCGTCATGCAGGACCTCGCCATCCAACACCTGCTCTGATCGATCGATATCCAGCATCGCACACCGCAACCGACTGAATTGTCACGTTTTGGGACGTTACGTCCCCTGCGATCTGACCCTCGCAAGCCCTATGCCGGTTCGTTGTAGATCGTTCCCGGCGGGTGTGGGAATGGTTTGAAACATGGTTTCCAGATTATTTATCAACTTTGCCTAGCGTGTGATTCGAAACAGCCACTATCCTTGGGGTGTTAGAATCACCCGGCGGTGTGCCGAAACGAGGCGAATTTGATGCCCTCTGTCCTGCAAGCCTCCAGCATCCTCGCTTCGCTCGGGCAGGCGGCCTTCGTCTGGGATCTGGCTGCCGATACCATCGCCTGGAGCGACAACGCCGCCCAGGTCTTCACCGACATTGCCCCGGCCACGCTGGCCAGCGGCGCCGAGTTCGCCAAGCTGATCGAACCGGCGCGCTCGGTCCGCTCCGACGCGCTCGCGCAGTCGGGGCCGCCGCGCGGCGGCGAAGGCGTGGCCTACCGGATCGAGTATGGCGTGCGGAACTCGACGTCCGCGCCGGTGATCTGGATCGAAGAAACCGGTTGCTGGTTTGCCGGCCCCGACGGCAAGCCCGCGCGTGCGCAAGGCGTCGTCCGCGTCAACAATGAGCGCCGCGCCCGCGACGAACAATTGCTCAAGCTTTCGCGGCACGATCCGCTGACCGGCGAACTCAACCGCACCCATCTGATCGCCTCGCTGGCCGAGGCGATCGAGGAAACCGCGCGCTTGCGTTCGTCCTGCGCCTTCATGCTGATCGGCATCGATCATCTGGCGCGGGTCAACGACGCCTTCGGCTTCGACGTCGCCGACGCCGTGATCGCCGAAGTCGGGAAGCGCATTCGCACGCGCCTGCGCGGCGGCGACGTGCTCGGGCGGTTTTCCGGCAACAAATTCGGGCTGATCCTGCGCAACTGCACCGTCGACGACACCAATGTCGCGGCCGAGCGATTCCTGGCCGGCATCCGCGACGAGGTGGTGCCGACCAAATCCGGCCCGGTGTCGGTAACCGCGTCGATCGGCGCGATCAGCGTGCCGCGCTATGCCAAAAATGCCGACGAGGCGGTCAACCGCGCCCAGGAAACGCTCGACGGGGCCAAACGCCGCCGCGCCGGATCGTTCGCGCTGTGGCGGCCGAATGCCGAACGCGACGCCCAGCGCCGCGTCAATATCCGCGTCACCGACGAGATCGTGACCGCCCTGAACGAGCGGCGGATCGTGACCGCGTTCGAGCCGGTGGTCGAGGCGCGCTCGCGGCTGCCGGCGTTCTACGAGTGCCTGGTGCGGATGGAGCAGGACGACGGCCAGGCGCTGCTGGCGCCGGATATCGTTCCGGTCGCGGAGCGATTGGGCCTGATACGGCTGGTCGATCACCGCGTGCTCGAACTCGCGGTGGCGGAATTGGCGGCGTCGCCGAATGTGCGGCTCTCGCTCAACATCTCGCCCGACACCACGATGGATCCGGACTGGTGGAGCACGATCGAGTCGCTGATGCGGGCGAGTCCCGGCGTCGGCGAACGGCTGATCGTCGAAATCACCGAAACCGTCGCGATCCAGGATATCGATGACATCAGAGGCTTCGTGACGCGGCTGAAGAATTTCGGCAGCCGGATCGCAATCGACGATTTTGGCGCCGGCTACACCTCGTTCCGCAACCTGCGCAAGCTCGGCGTGGATATCGTGAAAATCGACGGCGCCTTCGTGCAGAACATCGCGCGCTCGGCGGACGACCGCGCCTTCGTGCAGACGCTGATCGATCTGGCGCGCCGGCTTCAGATCAAGACGGTCGCGGAATGGGTGCAGGACGAGGAGTCCGCGGTCATGCTGCGCGAGTGGGGCTGCGATTATATCCAGGGCCGCCTGATCGGGCTCGCTTCGCCGGAGCGGCCCTGGAGCGCGGCGGATGAAGCGGTGCTGCCCGCGGCGGGCTAGCGGTCTCGCGGCTAAGCGAGCGCAACTTTATCCGCCGTCGTCCCTGCGAAAGCAGGGACTCATACGCCGCGGCTAATCGATAAGGCGATTGGGTAGACGCCTTCGCGCAATATCAAAGATTTGTGGTTATGGGTCCCCGCTTTCGCGGCGCTTTCGCGGGGACGACGTGCTGAAAGATTCGCGCTTTTAGAACAACGAAAGAAGAAAATTACTCTTCCTTCTTCGGCTCTTTCGACATGCGCTCGAGGCGCTCCTGCATTTCCTTCATCTGGCGGCGAAGGTCGTCGATGTTGTCGTCGCCGACGGCAGGCTCCGGCACCTTCTCCGGTTCGGGCGCGATCGCGCCACCGCGCGGCGGCACGAACGGCTTGAACATCGAGAAGGTCTGCTGAAACAATTCCATGTTGCGGCGGACATGCTCTTCGAGCGGCGCAAAGGGCGTTCCGCTGAACGTGTTGGTGAGCTGCTTGCGGAATTTTTCCTGCTCGCGCGTCAGCGTGTCGATCGACTGCTCGAGATATTTCGGCACCACCATCTGCATGCTGTCGCCGTAGAAGCGGATCAGCTGGCGCAGGAACGTGGTCGGCAGCAGATTCTGCCCGGCCTTGTTTTCCTGTTCGAAGATGATCTGCGCCAGCACCGAGCGCGTGATGTCGTCACCAGTCTTGGCGTCATAGACGAGGAAATCCTCGCCATCCTTCACCATCGCCGCGAGATCCTCGAGCGTCACATAGGTGCTGGTACCGGTATTATAGAGCCGCCGGTTGGCGTATTTCTTGATCGTGGTGGGTTGGTCTGATTTCGCCATGGCTCACACATGCACACCGAGGACGGGGGAACCCGACGGCATCACCGGCGGGCAGACGAGCAACGCAACGCAGCAAAGTAAGCATTTTCAATGCGGTTCGGCTACCGTTTTGTGCGGCACGGTTAATTCCAAGGCATGGAAGCTGCTCTGGAAACTGCCAACCGCGCTATTTTGAATGCGCCGCGGCGCGATTTTGCCCTCTGGCCGATTGACACTTGATGCCCAGCTTAACAGGATAGCGTTCGAGAGACAGGCCCGCCAACCGGCCGCCCGCCGTCAAGAAACCCCAACCTAAGGAGATGTCCATGTCAGACGATGTCGTCATCGTCAGCGCCGCCCGCACCCCGGTCGGCAGTTTCAACGGCGCGTTCGCCACCATGCCGGCCCATGACCTCGGCGCCGTCGCCATCAAGGCGGCGCTGGAGCGGGCGGGTATCGAGCCGGGCCGCGTCTCCGAAGTCATCATGGGCCAGATCCTGACCGCGGCGCAGGGCCAGAACCCGGCCCGCCAGGCCTCGATCGCGGCCGGCATCCCGGTCGAAAGCCCGGCCTGGGGCGTCAACCAGCTCTGCGGCTCGGGCCTGCGCACGGTCGCGCTCGGCTATCAGGCGCTGCTCAACGGCGATTCCGAAATCGTCGTCGCCGGCGGCCAGGAATCCATGAGCATGGCCCCGCACGCGCAATATCTGCGTGGGGGCACCAAAATGGGCCCGATCGAGTTCGTCGACACCATGATCAAGGACGGCCTGTGGGACGCCTTCAACGGCTATCACATGGGCAACACCGCCGAGAACGTCGCCCGGCAGTACCAGATCACCCGGGCCCAGCAGGACGAGTTCGCGGTGCATTCGCAGAACAAGGCCGAGGCCGCGCAGAAGGCCGGCAAGTTCAAGGACGAGATCGTCCCGGTCACCATCAAGACCCGCAAGGGCGACATCATCGTCAGCGACGATGAATATCCGCGCCATGGCGCCACCATCGACGCGATGGCCAAGCTCAAGCCGGCCTTCGAAAAGGACGGCACCGTCACGGCCGGCAGCGCGTCCGGCATCAACGACGGCGCCGCCGCCGTGGTGTTGATGACCGCCAAGCAGGCCGCCAAGGAAGGCAGGAAGGTCCTGGGCCGCATCGTGTCCTGGGGTCAGGCCGGCGTCGATCCCAAGATCATGGGCACCGGCCCGATCCCGGCCTCCCGCGCCGCGCTGAAGAAGGCCGGCTGGAGCATCGGCGACCTCGATCTGATCGAGGCCAATGAGGCCTTCGCCGCGCAGGCCTGCGCGGTCAACAAGGACCTCGGCTGGGATACCGCCAAGGTCAACGTCAATGGCGGCGCGATTGCGATCGGTCACCCGGTCGGCGCATCCGGCGCGCGGGTGCTGGTGACGTTGCTGCACGAGATGCAGAAGCGCGACGCCAAGAAGGGCCTCGCCACGCTGTGCATCGGCGGCGGCATGGGCATCGCGATGTGCATTGCACGCGACTGAACAACAGGCAGAGTGACCGGTTGAATGATGAAAAGATCATCTGTCAACTTCAGACCACGCTGATAAAAAAGAAATGCCCGGTCTTGCGCCGGGCATTTTCATCTCTGGCGTTTCCGAACGAAGCGGGGACCTTCGTGACAGAAACGCCTCACGTTCAACGATCAGGCTTCGTCAAGAGACCGGAACAATTCCGGCTTAAAAAACGACCGAGGAGGAGACCGACATGGCACGTGTTGCATTGGTGACCGGGGGTACGCGAGGCATCGGCGCGGCAATCAGCAAGGCGCTGAAGGCTGCGGGTTACAAGGTTGCGGCGAGCTATGCCGGCAATGACGCGGCGGCCGAAAAATTCAAGGCCGAAACCGGCGTTCCCGTCTACAAATGGGACGTCAGCTCGTTTGACGCTTGCGCCGCCGGCGTCAAGCAGGTCGAGGCCGATCTCGGCCCGGTCGATGTCCTCATCAACAACGCCGGCATCACCAAGGACGGCGCCTTCCACAAGATGACGCTCGAGCAGTGGAACGCCGTCATCAACACCAATCTCGGCTCGCTGTTCAACATGACCCGGCAGGTGATCGAGGGCATGCGCGCACGCAAATTCGGCCGCGTCATCAACATCTCCTCGATCAACGGCCAGAAGGGCCAGTTCGGCCAGGTCAATTATTCGGCGGCCAAGGCCGGCGATATCGGCTTCACCAAGGCGCTGGCGCTGGAGAATGCCAAGGGCGGCATCACCGTGAATGCGATCTGCCCGGGCTATATCAACACCGAGATGGTGCAGGCGGTGCCAAAGGACGTGCTGGAGAAGAGCATCCTGCCGCTGATCCCGGTCAATCGCCTCGGCGAGCCCGATGAAATCGCCCGCGCCGTGGTGTTCCTCGCCGCCGACGAGGCCGGCGCCATCACCGGCTCGACGCTCACGATCAATGGCGGGCAGTACATGGTGTGATCGTTACTCATCGTCATTGCGAGGAGCGATAGCGACGAAGCAATCCATCTTCGCTATTGAGGACTGATGGATTGCTTCGCGGAGTTTATCGTCGGGCGCGCATTTCGCGCGACCCGTTCGCTCGCAATGACGGATCAATGACCCCCCGCACCGTCACGCTGATCGGACTGACCGCGATCCTGATGTGGTCGCTGCTGTCGGTGATGACGGTTGCGACCGGAAGAATCCCGGCGTTTCAACTGGCGGCGATGACGTTCGCGATCGGCGCCGCGGTCGCTTTCATCAGCTTTATCTGGCGGCCCGCAGCGTTCGGCGCGCTGAGGCAGCCATTGGTGGCGTGGGTGGTCGGCGTCGGCGGGCTGTTCGGCTACCACGCGCTGTATTTCCTGGCGCTGCGCTTTGCGCCGCCGGCCGAAGCCGGGCTGTTGAATTATCTCTGGCCGCTCTTGATCGTGCTGTTCTCGTCGTTCCTGCCCGGCGAGCGGCTGGCGCCGCACCACATCATCGGTGCGCTGCTGGGATTGGCCGGCACGGTGCTGCTGTTCGCCGGCAACAGCGGCGGCGGTTTCGCGCCCGGCCAGATCCCCGGACTGGCTGCCGCCTTCGTCGCGGCGTTCGTGTGGGCGGCCTATTCGGTGATGTCGCGCAAGCTCAAGGCGGTGCCGACCGATGCGGTGGCGGGCTTTTGCCTTGCGACTGCGCTGCTCGCGGCGCTGGTGCATGGCGCGGTCGAGACCACGGTCTGGCCGGAAACTCCGGTGCAATGGCTCGCGATCGTTGCGCTTGGCGTCGGGCCCGTCGGCGCCGCCTTCTTTGCCTGGGACATCGGCATGAAACGCGGCGACATCCGCGTGCTGGGTGCGGCGTCCTACGCCACCCCGCTGCTCTCGACCACGTTTCTGATCCTCGCGGGCTTTGCCAGGCCGAGTGCCACGATTGCGATATCAGCGATCCTGATCGCCGGCGGCGGATTGATTGCGGCGAAGGATATGGTCTGGAAGCGCTGAGTCACACTCTCACTCCCCGTCATTCCGGGCCTGCGCCAAGGGGCGCATCCACGATGTGCAATTGCACATCGGGGAATGACAAGCTAGGTCGGCTCCCAGCCTTTCGGCGCCAACTCAAACGTCGCAAAATCGAATCCGGGCGCGACGGTGCAGCCGACCAGGGTCCAGTCGCCGCTGCTTACGGCGGATTGCCAGGTGTCCGGCGGCACGATGGCCTGGGGCAATTCGCCGGCCGCGAGATCCGGGCCGAGCCTGAAACTCCACTGCCCGTCGTCATCCGCAGTCTTCAATGTCAGCGCGCTGCCGGCGTAATAATGCCAGACCTCGACCGCGTCGATGCGATGCCAGTGCGAGCGCTCGCCGCGCGCCAGCAGGAAATAGATCGCGGTGGATCGCGAACGTCCATCGGCGTCGGTGCGGGCGTCGCGGAACGTCTCCCGATAGTGCCCGCCTTCCGGATGCGGCTGCAAGCCAAGCCGCGCGATGATGTCGGTAGCCGCCAGCGGAAGCGCCATCAGGATTTGTTCTTGCGTTCGCGCAATTCGCCGAACACGTCGGCGGGATTGGCGCCCTTCATGTGCAGCTTGGCGGCGACCGACGGATCGTCCGCGCGCAGGAACACGTTGGCCTTCTTCTCGTCGCCGAGCAGCGTCGGGATCGTCGGCTGGTTGGCGGCGCGCAGCCGCGTCACTTCCTCGGCGCGCGCTTTCAGCGCCGCATTATCCGAATCGACCGACAGCGCGAATTTGACGTTGGCCGCGGTATATTCGTGGCCGCAATACAGTTTGAAATCGTCGGGCAAGGCGCGCAGCTTCAACAGCGAATCCCACATCATCGGATAGGTGCCCTCGAACACCCGGCCGCAGCCGATCGAGAACAGGGTGTCGGCGGCAAACAGCGCCTTCTCGCCGTCGAAGACGTAGGAGATGTGATCGAGCGTATGGCCCGGCGTCTCCAGCACCCGCGCCAGCAGGCCGCCGACCTTGACCACGTCGCCATGGGCGGCGCGCAGGTCGACATTGGCGATCTTCGCGGATTTGTCGTGCGGCGCCACGACGCGGCAATGATATTTCTGCTTCAGCTCGGCGACGCCGCCGACATGGTCGTGATGATGGTGGGTGACCAGGATATCGGTCAGCGTCCAGCCTTCGCGCTCCAGCGCCTTGATGATGGGACCGGCCTCCGGCGCGTCGATCGATGCGGTCGCCTGGGTCGCGGGATCGTGGATCAAATAGCCGAAATTGTCGTTGAGGCAGGTGAAAGTACGAATTTCCGCGGCCATGATATCTCCGTAAGTAAGGCGAACAGCCCCATGCGCCCAAGAAATATGGCGTTAACGCTCGCAGGGCAATGCAGGAATTGGCGCGCCGCACCAGCCGGCGGCGTGCCCTGTTGTTTTGACGCGGTTTCTTAAGGCGGGCCGGTATCCACTTCGCTCGAAAACGCTGTAGATTAAGCTCATGACCATCGATGTCATCGACCTCCGTGATTTCTATTCGCAGCGCCTCGGCATCGTGGCGCGGCAACTGATCAACCGCGGCATCCGGGCGCGATGGCCCAATGCGGACGGCCAGCGCGTGCTCGGGCTTGGCTATCCGACGCCCTATCTCGGCCTGTTTCGCGAGGATTCGGAACGCTGCATCGCGTTCATGCCGGCGGCGCAGGGCGTGCTGAAATGGCCGACGGCGCGGCCGGCGCTGGCGACCCTGATCGATGAATTCTCGATGCCGCTGCCGGATGCCGCGGTCGATCGCATCCTGCTGGTGCATGCGCTGGAAATGTCCGACGATCCGGAGCGGTTGCTGCGTGAGGTGTGGCGCGTGCTGGCGCCGTCCGGCCGGCTGATCGCGGTGATTCCAAACAGGCGCGGGGTGTGGACCCGCACCGACAACACGCCATTCGGTCACGGCCGGCCCTATTCGCGCGCGCAGATCACGCAATTGCTGCGGCAGACCTGGTTCACGCCGACGGCGTGGGGCGAGGCGCTGTTCCTGCCGCCGGTCGGGAAAGGCTGGTTTCTGCGCTCGGCAATGGCGTGGGAGCGCGTTGGCGCGGCGCTGTCGCTGCCGTTCGCCGGCGTGCATATCGTGGAAGCGACCAAGCAGGTCTATCGCGCGATCCCCGCACAGCGCGAACGCGCGCGGCTGATTCCGTCGCTGCGGCCGGTGCTGGTGCCGACGTCAACGGCGACGCGGGGATGAAAATAGGGCGGGCACGCTTTCGCGGCCCGCCCTATCAAATTGCCAAACGCGTATCGCGATAGCGCTGCTTATTCATTCCCCGGATTGAAATCTTCGCTCGGGGCCGCCGGTGCGGCCATGCCTTCGGGGCGCGGGCCGTGCGGCCGGCGGCGACGGCGCGGGAAGCGCTCTCCGCCGCCACTGCCTTCGAACCCGCCGGGAGCGCCATTCACCTGCGGCTGCGGGCCGGTGATGAACGACGGCAGACGATCGACCCCGCCGGCATCGGCAATCACCGGCTGCGGCTGCGGCTGGGGCGGCTGATATTGCGGCTGCGGACGATGCTCGCGATCACGATCGCGATAATGTTCGCGCGGCTGGTAGGGCTGGCCTTCGCGCTGATTGTTGTCGCGCTGGCTGTTGTCGCGCGGATTATTGTCGCGAACGTAGGGCTGCGGCTGCTGCGGAACGAAGCCCGGCTCCTGGCCGAAATGCGAGAAGCTCTCGCCCTCGTCGTCGCCTTCCTCGGCGGGCATTTCGTTGTCGGTGCGCGGCTGCGGCTGGTTCTGCCGGAACTGCTCCTGGGCAGCGGCGATCAGGCGGAAATAATGCTCGGCATGCTGGTAGTAGTTCTCGGCGGCGACCGGGTCGCCGGACGAGCGCGCGTCGCGCGCCAGCTGGACGTATTTTTCCGCAACGTGGGACGCGGTGCCGCGAATCTTGATGTCCGGTCCGTTGGATTCGAACACCCGGGTCATCGGGTTTTGACCGCGCCGGTTATTGTTGTTGTTATTATTATTGTTGTTATTCCGGTTACGCATCCGCTTGTTGTTCTGACCGTTTCTCATGTCTCGCCTTTTATATTCCAGCCCTGAAGTTATGCAGTTGCCGTCGTAGCCTGATCCGATCTGCCGCGCGATTGCGCGCACCAAATCACGATGCCGTCCAGATTCCTGTCGATTTCGCCAACCATCGCGTTCAGCAAAGACGCGTTCCCCAACGGCCGACATTCGTGCCAGCCGAACCAAATCATTCAGCCCGCCAAAGCAGGCCAGGTTCCTATTGCGTACGTGTTTCTTGCGTAAGTCTTCAAGCGCAATATCAGGCTTTCGTTCGCTTGCGGTCGAGAGCAGCACAGCTTGGGCTATTGCGCTCGAATGGACCTGCGTTTTTGGAACCTTTCAGTCGGCGGGCTCTCGTCTCGAGAACTCTGGCCTTCACCCGTGCACCTACGGGGCCAGTAACCCTGGACCGATGCTATGGCCGGAACGTAGTCGCTCCCGGGCAATATTCCAAGCGATTTTTTTGCGTTCCAATGGGACTTTATCGGGGCATTTTGTGGCCGGCGACGGCCCTCTGGATGCCCGCCAGGTCGGCTTTTGGGGCGCCTGCAGGCGTTAATCCCGCCGCCGTCATCAAGCCCTGAATCGGGCCACTTTGGCCCTGTCCGGCTTCCACAACCAGAGCGCCACCCGGCGCCAGAAGACCCGCGGCCTGCGGAATCAGCGCCCGGTACGCGTCAAGCCCGTCGGCGCCGCCATCGAGCGCGGCGCGCGGGTCGTAATCCCTGACCTCGGCCGCGAGGCCTGCGATGTCGGCCGCGCGGACATAGGGCGGGTTGGACACGATCAGGTCGAACGGGCCGCTGAGCCCGGTTGCGTAATCGCACGCAACGAACGTTGCGCGATCGGCGAGCCCGGCGTGCGCGGCATTGGCTCCGGCGGTCAGCAGCGCTTCCTCCGAGATGTCGGTGCCGAACCCGTGGGCCCCAGGCAATTCCGACAACAGCGCCAGCAGGATCGCACCGGAGCCGGTGCCGAGATCGGCGATGCGCAATGGACGACGAGAGGCGCCGTCGTTGCGCAGCATCTCCAGCGCCAGTTCGACCACGGTTTCGGTATCGGGCCGCGGCACCAGCGTCGCGGGCGAGAGTTGCAGCGGCAGGCCCCAGAATTCCTTGTGGCCGAGGATCCGCGCGACCGGTTCGCGGGCGAGACGGCGGCGCATGAAATCTTCCAGACGAAGCGATTCGCCGCAGTCGAGAAGGCGGTCCGCTGCCGTGATCATGCCGGTGAGGTCGAGGCCGAGAACCGCGCCGACCAGCATTCGCGCATCGAGTTCGGCAGAATCGATGCCGCCGGATCTGAAGCGCGCGGTAAGCGCGCGCCGCGCGGCTTCGACGGTTTGGCCGGCGAAGGGGTCGGTCATGCGACGTCCTCACGCAAAACAATCCAACCGTCGTCCCTGCGAAAGCAGGGACCCATACACCGCGGCCTATCGATGTGGACGGTCGACGTTGATATCTCGCGCAATTACGAAGGCCTGTGGTTATGGGTCCCTGCTTTCGCAGGGACGACGACTCATTTGTGTTCACGCCGCGGCGCCCTGGGCGGCGAGCTGGGCGGCCTGATGCTCGGTGGTCAGCGCGTCGATCAGCTCTCCCAGCGCATCGCCCGCGATCACCTGCGGCAATTTGTAGAGCGTCAGATTGATGCGGTGGTCGGTGACGCGCCCTTGCGGGAAGTTATAGGTGCGGATGCGCTCGCTGCGGTCGCCGGAGCCCACTTTCTCCTTGCGATCCGCCGAGCGCGCCGCGTTGATGCGCTGCTGCTCGGCGTCATAGATGCGCGAGCGCAGGATGTTCATGGCCGACGCGCGGTTCTTGTGCTGCGAGCGGCTGTCCTGCATCATCACCACGATGCCGCTCGGAATGTGGGTGATGCGGATCGCCGATTCGGTCTTGTTGACGTGCTGGCCGCCGGCGCCCTGCGCGCGCATGGTTTCGATCCGCAAATCGTCGTTCTTGATATCGACGTCGACATCCTCGACCTCGGGCAGTACTGCAACCGTCGCCGCCGAGGTATGAATCCGCCCCTGCGTCTCGGTGTCGGGCACGCGCTGCACCCGGTGCACGCCGGATTCGAATTTCAGCTTTGCGAATGCGCCGCGGCCCTGCACCTCCGCGACGATTTCCTTGTAGCCGCCCATGGTGCCTTCGCTGGCGGAGATTACCTCGACCTTCCAGCCCTGCAGGCCCGCAAAACGCTCATACATCCGGAACAGATCGCCGGCGAACAGGGACGCCTCGTCGCCGCCGGTGCCGGCGCGGATTTCCAGCACCACGTTGCGGTCGTCCATGGCGTCCTTGGGCAATAGCGCGACGCGGATCTGCTGCTCGAGCGCGGTGTTGCGGACCTGCAGCGTCTCGAGCTCGGCCTCCGCCATGCTGCGCATCTCGGGGTCAACCGCGGGGGCCGCGATCAAGCTCGCGGTATCGGCGATCTCGGCCCGGACGGCGCGATAGGCCTTGACGGCATCGATCAGCGGATTGAGTTCGGCAAGCTCGCGCGTGATCGCTACGTATTTCTCGGAATTGAGCTGGCCAAGCAGCTGGGCCTCGAGGGAGGCGTGATGGGCGAGCAGGATATCGAGTTTGGCTTCGGGTAACATTGGGGCGTTCTCAACTGCGAAAGAGGGAGGCGGCGTTGTCGCGACCGAGCCTCGCTACAACGACAGTCCCTCGGCTTCCGCGAATGCAATCAGCTTCTCGCGGATCGACACGCTGCCGGACGGCGCGTCCAACAGCGGCATCATCATCGCTTCGGCCTTCTTGGCGTCGAGATCGAGGACCAGCGCCTTGACCGGACCATGCCCGGTGGCGGACAGCGACAGCGAGCGGTAACCCAGCGCGATCAGCGCCAGCGCGCCGAGCGGCTTCGACGCCATCTCGCCGCACAGGGACGCGGCTTTTTTCGCCGCATTGGCCTTCTGCACGATGTCGCGCAGCGCGCGCAGGATCGGCGCCGACATGGTATCGAACCGTTCGGAAACCTTTGCGTTGCCGCGATCGACCGCGAACAGGAACTGGAACAGATCGTTCGACCCGACCGAGACGAAATCGACCTTCTTCAAGAGTTCGTCCATCTGATAGAGCAGCGCCGGCACCTCCACCATGGTGCCGACGTCGATGCGTTCCGGCAGCGCGTGGCCGTGCTGGCGCAGATAAGTCAGTTCGCGCTCGACGATGCCCTTGGCCTGATCGAATTCGGCGACTTCGGAAATCATCGGAAACATGATTTTCAGCGCGCGGCCGCCGCCGGCGCGCAGCAGCGCGCGAATCTGGCCGCGCAATAATCCCGGCCGATCCAGCCCGAGCCGGATCGCGCGCCAGCCGAGCGCGGGATTTTCCTCGATCACGGTCTCCATATAGGGCAGCGCCTTGTCGCCGCCGATGTCGAGCGTGCGGAACGTGACCGGCTTGGTGCCTGCGGCATCCAGCACCGTGCGGTACAGCGCGAGCTGGTCGCTGGTCCGCGGCAGGCTCTGGCCGACCATGAATTGCAGTTCGGTGCGGAACAGGCCGATGCCGGCGCTGCCGGTATCGTCGATATGCGGCAGGTCGATCACGAGGCCGGCATTGATCATCAGTTCGACCGGCTGGCCGTCCCTGGTCACGCAGGGCTTATCGCGCAGTGCTGCATATTGCGCCTGCCGCCGGGCCCGGAACCGCACCCGCTCGGCATAGGCCGATTCGATCTCGGCCGAGGGGCGGACGTAGATCGAGCCCGAGGTGCCGTCTACAATGATGGCGTCGCCGGGGTCGGCGATCCCGGGCGCGTTGGGTATTTCGCCGACGGCGGGAATACCGAGCGCGCGCGCCACGATCGAGACGTGGGAATTGGCGGTGCCTTCCTCCAGCACCAGGCCGCGCAGCCGCTTGCGGTCATAGTCGAGCAGCGCCGCGGGGCCCATTGCGCGCGCGATCAAAATGGCGTTTTCGGGAAGCTGCTCGCGCGACGGCGCATGATCCTGGCCGACCAGTTGCCGCATCAGCCGGTGGCCGAGATCCTCGAGGTCGTGCAGGCGATCGCGCAAATAGGGGTCGGTCGATCGCAGCATGCGCGCGCGGGTGTCGGACTGCACGCGTTCGACGGCGGCCTCCGCGGTCAGGCCGGTGGCGACCGCCTCATGCAGCTTGTGCGACCAGCCGTGATCGTTGGCGAACATGCGGTAGGCTTCCAGCACCTCGCGGTGTTCGCCGCCCTCGGCGACGTCGCCGCGCTCCAGCATGCGGTCGAGATCGGCGCGCAGCTTGGTGAGGGCGGCATCCAGCCGCTTGATTTCCTTCGGCAGGTCTTCGGCGATGTAATTGGTGATGACGACGCGGGGCTCGTGCAGCACCACATGGCCGAGCGCGATACCGTCGGACAGGATCGCCCCGGCTTTGTGCAGGGAGTGCCGCGCCGCGGGCTCGGCGCCGGGCTGCGCCAGCGCGGCCAGTTCGCCGGAGGCGATCATCTCCGCCAGCACCATCGCGGTGGTCTGCAGCGCCTCGACCTCTTCCTCGACGTAAGTGCGCTTGGCGCGGTTCTGCACCACCAGCACGCCGAGCGTGTTGCCGGCGCGCAGGATCGGCACGCCCAGGAAGGAATGGTAGATTTCTTCACCGGTCTCCGGGCGGAACGAGAACGCCGGATGACTTTGCGCGTCGCTCAGATTGAGCGGTGTCGCCTCGCTGGCGACCAGGCCGACCAGGCCTTCATGCGCGCTCATCACCGTCCTGTGCACGGCGTCGCGGTTCAGGCCCTCGGTGGCGTAGAGTTCGAGCGTGTTATCGACGCGCAGCACATAGGTCGAGCAGACCTCGGCGACCATGTTGGCCGCGATCAGCACCACGATCTTGTCCAGCCGCTCCTGGGCCGAGACCTGCTCCGCCATGGTTTCGCGGAGCCGTCTTAACAAGACGCGGGGGCCTCCCGACGCGCTCCGCATGTGCTGGTACCCTCCCCCGAAAGGCCAGCCTGCCGGGTGGCCGGTAGCTGGCGTGAAACGCAAGAAAAACGACAATTTTATTCATTCGGCGCCGCCACAAGCTCGCTCCCGGCCGAATCGGGATCACCAAAAACTGTGGCACAGTTTGCGGCAGCTCACCTATCAGGCCGTATAGCCAATCGAGGCTTGCTTTGCCAAGCAAAACGCCTGCCAGACGCAATAACGCCTCTGTAACGTCTCTGTCAGCCAATGCTGCGCCCGCGAAGCGCATCATCCGCCAAATGCGAGCGGTTTGGCGATCAGATCACGCGCCAGGGCGAAAGGGAAAAATCTGCTATTTCGAGCGCCGAAAATGGACTGGAAGTCCGCAAAACCCGGCTCAACCTTCCCAAAATCACACCTGATCGAGCCCGTAGAGCGTGTGCAAGGTGCGCACCGCCAGTTCGGTGTAGGCGGCGTCGATCAGCACGGAAAACTTGATCTCGGAGGTGGTGATGGCGCGGATATTGATATTGCGCGCGGCCAGCGCCGTGAACGCCTGTGCCGCGACGCCGGCATGGCTGCGCATGCCGCTGCCGATCACCGAGACCTTTGCGACATCGGTGGCGCTGTCGAGCCGCGCATAGCCTATTCTGCTCTTGGACGCCGTAATGGTGTCGCGGGCGCGGTTATAGTCGGAAGCCGGCACCGTGAAGGTGAGGTCGGTGGTCTTGCCGTCCTCCGAGACGTTCTGCACGATCATGTCGACGTTGATATTGGCTTCCGCGAGCGGCCCGAAGATCGAAGCGGCGACGCCCGGCTTGTCCTCGATCTGGCGCACCGAAATCTGGGCTTCGTCCTTGGAGAAGGCGATGCCGGTGACGACGTGGCTTTCCATGATTTCCTCCTCGCTGCAGATCAGCGTGCCCGGCGGCGTGCCGTGCGGGTCGATATCTTCGGGCTTGTCGAAGCTGGAACGGACGAACACCGGCATATTGTGGACCATGCCGAGTTCCACCGAACGCACCTGCAGCACCTTGGCGCCCTGGGAAGCCAGTTCCAGCATGTCCTCGAATGCGATCTTGTCGAGCCGCCGCGCCTTCGGCACCACGCGCGGGTCGGTCGTGTAGACGCCGTCGACATCGGTATAGATATCGCAGCGGTCGGCATGGATGGCGGCGGCAATCGCGACCGCCGAGGTGTCGGAACCGCCGCGCCCGAGCGTGGTGATCCGGTTGGTCCGCGGATTGATGCCCTGGAAGCCGGCAATCACCGCGACCTCCTTGCGATCCTTGAAGCGCTTGACGATCTCGGAGCCGTCGATCTCCAAAATCCGCGCCGAGGCGTGGGCGTCGGAGGTCCGAATCGGGATTTGCCAGCCCTGCCAGGAGCGGGCCTGGATGCCGATGGCCTGCAGCGCGATCGCCAGCAGGCCGGAGGTGACCTGTTCGCCGGAGGCGACCACGGCGTCGTATTCGCGGGCGTCGTGCATCGGCGACGCGTCGCGGGACCATTCCACCAGCTCGTTGGTCTTGCCGGACATCGCCGACACCACCACGGCTACGTCATGGCCGGCGTCGACTTCGCGCTTCACATGGCGCGCGACGTTGCGGATTCGATCGATATTAGCGACGGACGTACCGCCGAATTTCATCACGAGGCGGCCCATGACGACGCGTGCATTCCCTGCGAGGATAAGTAAGGTAACCCGCGCGGAAACTCGAGCGCCCGGGGCGAAAGCGGCGTATACATAGCGGCGCGGTCGGGGGCAAGCAACCGGGTTCATTTTCACCCGGAAATGGCGCAAATTGCTATGGTAGCAGGTTAATTCAGGGCAGGCGCATGGGGCGGTATATCGACGAAATCCTCCAGCCCGGCGAAAAGGTGCTGTATTCGACCAATGCACACTGGATGTTCTATTTGCCGGCGATCGCGGCCTGGATCGTGGCCCTGATCCTGCTCATCCTGTCCCGCGCGACGACGACCGAGGGCGTCGCCTTGTTGTGCCTGTCCGCCGCGGCCGTGGTGGCGATCGCCGCGCTGTACTGGAGCGTCAAAGCCTGGTTCCATCGCTGGACCACCGAGACCGACGTCACCAATCTGCGCGTGATCCACAAGACCGGTTTCATCACACGGAAGACATTCGAGATGAGCCTCGACAAGGTCGAGAGCGTCGACGTCAACCAGAGCATTCTGGGCCGCATCCTGAACTACGGCGACGTCACCATCCTTGGGGTCGGCGAGGGCAAGCAAACCATCTCGAGCATTGCCTCGCCGCTGGCGTTCCGCAATTCCATCACCGCGCGATAGGGAGCAGCGCGCAAACCCATGGCCATCCAACAAAATTCTCCCGCCAACATGTCAGGCGCGTCCACCAGCACCGTCGACCCCGCCGAAGTCGCGAAATTTTCAAAACTGTCGGACGAGTGGTGGGATCCCCGCGGCAAGATGGCGCCGCTGCACAAGATCAATCCGCTGCGGCTGACCTATATCCGCGATGCGGCCTGCCGCAAGTTCGAGCGCAACGTCAAAAGCCTGAACTGCCTGTCCGGCCTGCGCATGCTCGATATCGGCTGCGGCGCCGGCCTGTTGTGCGAACCGTTCACCCGGCTGGGTGCTCAGGTGATCGGTATCGATCCGTCCGCCACCAATATCGCGGCGGCAAAGCTGCATGCCGACAAGGGCCATCTGTCGATCGACTATCGCTGCACCACGGCGGAAGAGATGGATGTGCGTGAACGCTTCGACATCGTATTGGCGATGGAAGTGGTCGAGCACGTCACCGATGTCGGCGTGTTCCTCAACCGCTGCACGGCGATGCTCAAGCCGGGCGGGATGATGGTGATCTCGACGCTCAACCGCAACTGGAAGAGCTTTGCGCTGGCGATCGTCGGCGCCGAATACGTGCTGCGCTGGCTGCCGCGCGGCACCCATCAATGGGACAAGTTCGTCACCCCCGATGAACTCGCCCAGCATCTGGCTGACAACAAGCTCACCATCACCGAGCAGGCCGGCGTGGTCTACAACCCGCTCGCCGACAAATGGAATATCTCGTCGGACATGGACGTGAATTACATGGTGGTGGCGGAGGGGGTTTAGGTTTCTGTCGTCCCTGCGAAAGCATTTCCGAAAGCAGGGACGACGAGAGATTTTGGCGTAATCGCAATCCTGTCATGCGCCGATCAGGTTGACCGCATGCCTCGCGCCCGGCACGGTGGCCGCCATTTTAGCCGGCAACGAATCCCCGCACATGTTCAGCATCGCCTCGCTCTGGATTCCCTTCACCATTACTGCTGCGCTCGGCCAGGTCGCGCGCAATGCGATGCAGCGGTCGCTGACGCGGCCGCTCGGCACCTGGGGCGCGACCAATATCCGCTTCCTGTTCGGGTTTCCGTTCTCGATTTTGTTCTTTGCGGCCGTGGTCGCCGTGACCGGCGACCATGTGCCATGGCCGACGGCTCAGTTCTGGCCATGGTTGCTGCTCGGCGCGCTCACCCAGATCACCGCCACCGGCATGATGCTGCTCGCCATGAACGACCGTTCGTTCGTGGTGACGACGGCTTACCTCAAGACCGAAGCGATCCAGACCGCGATCTTCGGTTTCGTTTTCCTCGGCGATCATCTGACCTGGCTCAAGGTGATCGCGATCCTGATCGCGACGGCCGGCGTGGTCATTGCTGCGCTCCGGCCGGCTGCCGGGAAGGGCTTTGCGGATTTGAAGCCGACGCTGCTCGGCCTTGGCGCCGCCGCGTCGTTCGCGTTGTCGGCGGTGGGCTTTCGCGGTGCTGTTATCGTGGTGCCCGGCGTGTCGTTCGTGACGGCGGCGTCCTACACGCTGGTGTTCGGGCTGTTCGTGCAGACGCTGGTGCTGACGGTCTATCTGCTGTTTCGTGCGCCCGACGTGCTCAGGAAAATTCTCGGATTGTGGAGGCCCTCGATGCTCGCGGGCTTCATGGGCGCGTTCGCATCGCAGTTCTGGTTCCTGGCGTTCGCGCTGACCGCCGCTGCCAACGTCCGCACGCTGGCGCTGGTCGAAGTATTGTTCGCGCAGGGCGTGGCGTATTATTCGTTCAAACAGCCGCTGTCGGTGCGGGAGCTTGCCGGCATCGTGCTGATCGTGATCGGCGTGGCGCTATTGGTCGCGGTTTAGAGCGTTTTCGAGCGAAGTGGATACCGGTTCGCGTGAAGAAAACGCGTCAAAACAAGAATCTAGCGCTTCGGTTCTGATGCAATCAGAACCGAGGCTCTAGTCAACGCTTGAAAGCGATCAGCACGGCGCCCGCGGCGATCAGCGCGATGCCGAGCCAGCCGTTCAGCGACGGCCGTTCGCCCAGAAACACCACGCCGAACAGCGCCACCAGCACCACGCTCAATTTGTCGATCGGCGCCACCAGCGTGGCCGGGCCGAGTTTTAGCGCGCGGAAATAGCAGATCCAGGAGGCGCCGGTGCCGAGGCCCGACAGCACCAGGAAGATCCAGCTCCTGGTCGAGATCGGTCCGAACCGATTGAACTGGCCGGTCGCGAACAGGATCAGCGCCAGGCTGAACAGCACGACGACGGTGCGGATCAGGGTGGCGAGATCGGAATTGATGTCCTCGACGCCGATCTTGGCGAAGATCGCGGTCAGCGCCGCGAAAGCGGCAGAGAGCAGCGCCCAGACCAGCCAGGAAGGAAGCGTCTCCGCGCTCATGAGGTATCCTTCAAACGACACCGCGCGTCATTGCGAGGAGCGAAGCGACGAAGCAATCCATACCTTCTTTGCGGATAAATGGATTGCTTCGCGGAGTTTACCATCGGGCGCGCATTCGCGCGACCCGGTGGCTCGCAATGACGTGGAGCCGCCAGCTACCGTTAACGGATCAATTTCTATCGTCCGGCAGTACCGGCAGCGGCGACACCTCGACGCCTTCGTCGATCAGCGCGCGCGCTTCGTCCGGCGAAGCTTCGCCGTAGATCGGGCGGTGCTCGATATCGCCATAATGCATCTTGCGCGCTTCGTTGGGGAAGCGCTCGCCGACATTGTCGGCGTTTTTCACGATGTGATCGCGCAACTCCTTGATCTTGGCGCGCAGCTCGCGCTCCTGCGCCATCAACAGCGGCGTCGATCCCGGCGCCGCTACCTCTGTGGCTGCAACATCGGCAGGCGTAGCGGGAGCGGCGCTTTCGCGGCCTTTCTTGCTCACGATCTGCGGGGCCATGATGGCCCGCTCGACCTTGGCCGAACCGCAGGCCGGGCAGTTCACCAGTTTGCGCTTTTCCTGGGCTTCATAGGCCGAGGAACTCTGAAACCAGCTCTCGAACGTATGGCCGCGCTCACAGCGCAGGTTATAGCGGATCATGCCGATCCCCGGACGAGATGCAGATGTTCGGGACCGGCCTTGGGGTCGGCGATGCCGAAGCGCCGGCCGTGCTGCAGCGACGGCACGGCTTTGCGCGCCGTCTCGACCTTGGTGGGATCGATCCTGGCGAGGAAAACCCCGGGCTCGACGCCGCCCTCGGCCAGCACGACGCCCCAGGGGTCCACGATCAGCGAATGGCCAAACGTTTCGCGCTTGTTCTCGTGCATGCCGGCCTGGGCGGCCGCGAACACGAAACAGCCGGTCTCGATGGCGCGGGCGCGCAACAGCGTATGCCAATGCGCCTCGCCGGTCTTGCGGGTGAAGGCGGAGGGCACCGTGAGGTACGACGCGCCGCTTTCGGCGAGCGCGCGATAGAGCGCGGGAAAGCGCACGTCATAGCAGATCGTGAGCCCGATCCGGCCCCACGGCAGGTCCGATATCACGGCGGTTTCGCCCGGCTGGTAATTGGCGGACTCGCGATAGCTCTCGCCGCCGGGCAGATCGATGTCGAACATGTGGATCTTGTCGTAGCAGGCAAGCAAATTGCCGTCAGGTCCGATCAGGAACGAGCGGTTGACGGCGCGCTCCGGCGAAAAGCGCAGCGCCAGCGAACCGATATGGAGATGGATCTTCAGTTCGGCCGCAAGCGCGCGATAGGCCTTCAGCGACTTGTCGTCCTCTTCGGACGCGAGATGTTCGAACAGCGCCTTGCGGTTCGACTGCATCATGTTGCTCACCTCGGGGGTGAGCACATAATCGGCGCCTTGTGCCGCCGCCTCGCGGATCAATGTTGTTCCCTGCTCGAGGCTGGGCTCGGGCAACAACCCGGTGCGCATCTGCACCATCGCGGCGGTAAAAGTGTTGTCAGTGCTCATAAGCCGGCCTTTTCGCCCGCCAGCAGCCCATCGAGCCTGCCCTCGCGGTCCAGGGCGTAAAGCTCGTCGCAGCCGCCGACATGGGTGGCGCCGATGAAGATCTGCGGAAAGGTCGAGCCGGCGCCGGCGCGATCCCACATCTGCTGTCGAAGTGTCGGGTCGGTGGCGACATTGAACTCGGTGAATGCGGCATTCTTGCGCGTCAGCAGCGATTTGGCGGCGGTGCAATAGCCGCAGCCCGGACGGGTAAAGATTTCAATGGCGGTCATGACGCGCTCTGTTGTTGAGGGTTGCCAATTATATGGGAGCTTTATGGGTGTCCACAACCCGCGCGAATACCAGCACGTCGACTGCGGCGGCCTTGGCGCGCAACAAGGCGCGCGCGCAGGCATCTACCGTGGCACCGGTGGTCAGGACGTCATCGACCAGGATCACCCGGCGGCCGGCAATGTCGGCGCTCCGGTCGCTGGCGACCTTGAACGCGCCCTGGACGTTGCTGGCGCGCTGCGACCGCGACAGGCCGATCTGCTGCTCGGTGGCCCGGACGCGGCGGAGCGCTTCGGAGGCCAGTTTCACGCCGCTTTGCCTGGAAATGATGCGCGCCAGTGCACCGGACTGGTTGTAGCGGCGGCTCCAGCCGCGCCGCCAATGCAGGGGAACCGGGACCAGTATGTCGGCTTCGCCGAGTAATTCCTGACCCGCCCGCGCCATCCAGCGGCCCATCGCGGGCGCCAGATCGGTGCGGTCCTGGTATTTCAGCGCATGCACCAGCGTGCGCGCGACATCGTCGTAGCGCACGGCGGCGCGGGCGCGCGCATAGGCCGGCGGATTGGCGATCGCTTCCATCGACAATAATTCGGGGCCGGGATCGTAGACAAAGGGAATGCCGAGCCGCGGACAAAACGGCGGCGCGATGAACGACAATTTTGCCCAGCATTCGGCGCAGACGCCTTCGCCGTCGACCGGCTCGCGGCAGGCTACGCACAGCGTCGGCAGCGCGATGTCGAGCGCCAGCCGCGCCGTGTGTGCCCACACACCGCGGGCGGCGTTCAACGCGCCGCGCAAATGGCCGGTAATGGAGCGTGGTGATGCCTCGGCGTCCATGGGCGAAGGCTAACGCCGGAGAGCGCGATGCTCAAGCACCGGATTGCCAGATGTTGCGGGATCGGAGTACCAACCGGCATGGCTGCAAACCCCAACGCCGCGCCGATGCTGTTCGACCGCGCCTTGCTGCGCGCACGGCAGGCGCGCGCGCAGTGCGGCGCGCCTGCGACATTCCTGCTCGACCGCGTCACCGAGGATATGGTCGAGCGGTTGCAGGCGGTGACGCGGAATTTTTCTGATGTCGCGGATGTCTGGACGCCGGGCGCGGCGCTGCAGGAATTGCTGCGCTCCCGGTTCAAGTCGATCGCCCATGTCGGGCTGGGAGATTCCGAGACCCTCCCGCTGCAGCCGGAATCGCTCGACCTCGTCGTCTCCGCATTGGCCTTCCAGTTCGTCAACGATCTGCCGGGCGTGCTGGCGCAAATCCGCCGCGCGCTGAAACCCGACGGGCTGCTGCTGGCGGCGATGATCGGCGGCGATACGCTGACCGAGCTCCGGCAGGCCTTTGCGCAAGCCGAGGCCGAATGCGAAGGCGGGGTGTCGCCGCGCGTGGCACCGTTCGCCGATCTGCGCGATGCAGGCAGCCTGCTGCAGCGCGCCGGCTTTGCACTGCCGGTCACCGACGTCGATCGCACGGTGGTGCGTTACGACAACGCCTTCGTGCTGATGGAAGACCTGAGACGGATGGGCGCGACCAATGTCATGATCGAGCGGCGGCGGACGCCGACCCGACCCACCACCATGTTGCGGATGTCGCAGATCTACGCCAACCAATTTTCCGATCCTGACGGCCGCATCCGCGCCACCTTCGACGTGATCTGGCTGTCCGGCTGGGCGCCGCACGAAAGTCAGCAGCAGCCGCTGCGGCCGGGTTCGGCGAAAGCGAGCCTGGAAGCGGCGGTGAGGAAGCCGAAGCCGTAGTATCCGTGTCCCGGACGCGGTGCAGCGTCCAAGTCGTCATTGCGGGGCAAAGCCGTCCGAAGGACGGCGTCGCTTCCGCTCGCCTATGACCCGGCAATCCATCTGCTTCGTGAAAACTCTTTCGAAGATGGATGGATCCGCGGGTCAAGCCCGCGCATGACGACAATCTATGTTGCGCTCCGTCACATCAGCAAATCGATCAAATGCGGGATCAGCGGGATGTCCGCCGGCGGCATCTTGTAGTCGCGCAGTTTGTTGGCGCGGACCCAGGCCAGTTGCTGGCCTTCGCGCGCGGTCACCTGGCCTTCCCAGCGCCGGCAGATATAGAGCGGCATCAGTAGATGAAAACTGTCATAGGCATGGCTGGCGAAGGTCAGCGGCGCCAGGCACGGCTCGCTGACGGTGATGCCAATCTCCTCGTGCAGTTCGCGGATCAGCGTTTGCTCGGGCCGCTCGCCGGGCTCGAGCTTCCCACCGGGAAATTCCCACATGCCTGCCAGCGCCTTGCCTTCCGGGCGCTGCGCGATCAGCACCCGCTTGTCGGCATCGACCAGCGCGCAGGCGACCACGAGGGTGAGTTTGATGTCAGCCATGCGCCGATGTTTCGCTCACGACCGGTAGTCGCCGTTGATCGCGACATATTCCTTGGTGAGGTCGCAGGTCAGCACGCGGTCGCGGCCCTTGCCGAGCCCAAGGGCGATCTTGATCTGGATCTTCGGGTGCTTCATCACTTCGGAAACTTCCGCCTCGTTATAGGACGGGTCGCGGGCGCCGCTCCTGGCGACGCGGATACCGTTGAACGAGATCGAAAGCTTGTCGCGATTGGCGGGCTCGCCGGCCTTGCCAACCGCCATCACCACGCGGCCCCAATTGGCGTCCTCGCCGGCGATCGCGGTCTTCACCAGCGGCGAATTCGCCACCGACATCGCGATTTTTCGCGCCGAGGCCTTGGTGGTCGCGCCGTCGACGATGATCTCGACCAGCTTTCGCGCGCCTTCGCCGTCGCGGGCGACCTGTTCGGAGAGGTCGGCCAGCACGGCGTGAAACGCCTTGGTGAAGGCCTTCAGCCTGGGATCGCCGGCGCGGCTGATTTTCGGCGCGCCGGTGGCTGCGGCAGCGCCGGTGGCAAAGGCGAGCAGGGTGTCCGATGTCGAGGTGTCGCTGTCGATGGTGAGGGCGTTGAAGGTATCTTCGACGCCGCTCTTGAGCAGCGACTGCAGCACGCTTGAGGACAGCGGCGCGTCGGTGAACACGAATGACAGCATGGTCGCCATATCGGGCATGATCATGCCGGCGCCCTTGGCCATGCCGTTGATGGTGACCTTGGCCTTGCCGAGCTTGACGGTCCTGGTCGCGACCTTCGGGAAGGTATCGGTGGTCATGATGGCCTTGGCAGCAGCCATCCAGTCACCCGGCACAGCGCTTTCGGAAAGCGTCGCCAGCACGCCGTCGAACTTGGTGGCGTCGAGCGGTTCGCCGATCACACCGGTGGACGCCAGATACACCTCATTGGTGCTGCAGCCGACCGCCTTGGCGGCAATCTGCGCCGTCAGCGCGGTCGAGCTCTTGCCCGTCTTCCCGGTGAAGGCATTGGCGTTGCCGGAATTCACAACCAGTGCGCGGGCAGCGCCCTTGGCCAGTTTGGCGCGGCACCATTCCACCGGGGCGGACGGGCATTTCGACTTGGTGAACACGCCGGCCACGGTGGTCCCCTTGTCCATCACCGCCAGCAGGACGTCGGTACGCCCCTTGTAGCGGATGCCGGCGGCCGCGGTCGCGAGCTTCACGCCCGCGATCACGGGCATATCGGGGACATCGGTCGGGGCGAGGGGGGAGATGGCGGTGGACATGGGGCAAATCCGAAAGCGACAGGACAAAATGGTTCGTCATGGCCGGGCTTGACCCGGCCATCCACGTCTTTGCTCTCGCTGAACGATGCTTCAAGACGTAGATGGCCGGGACAAGCCCGGCCATGACGATCGTAAATACTATTGGCTTCGCGGAAGTGACAGCGAATTTTACTTCTTCGCCGGCGCCATCTTGGAATCGGCGGGCTTGGCCGGTTCTTTGGCCGCGTCCGGCTTGGCGTCAGATTTGGCCGTCTCTTCCGGCTTGTCCATGCGCTCGACCTTGGCGGTTTCGCGCAGTTTTGCGACGTAATCGGCCTGCGCCTTGCGCGTCACGTAGGTTTCGATCTGGGCCTTGACCTGCTCGAAATCGGGCGCCTTGCGGTTGCGCTTTTCCTCGACCTTGATGATGTGCCAGCCGAACTGCGACTTGACGGGATCGGAGATCTTGCCGGGCTCCAGCGCAAACGCGACGGCGGAGAATTCCGGCACCATCTGCTCCTTGGTGAAGAAGCCGAGATCGCCGCCGTCGGAGGCGCCGGGGTCCTTGGACTTCTTCTTGGCCAGTTCGGCAAAATCGGCACCCTTGTCCAGTTCCGCCTTGACCGCCTTGGCGTCGTCCTCGGTCTCGACCAGGATGTGACGGGCGTGCACTTCCTGCTCGCCGCTGATCTGCTTGGAAGCGTCCTCATAGACCTTCTTCATGGCTTCGTCGGTGGTCGCAGCCTTGCCTTCGGACGCCAGCAGGCTGTCCATCAGAAGCCGGCTGCGCGTGAACGCCAGGCGCTTCTTGAAATCCTCGGAATTCTCGACCTTCTTGTCCTCGGCGGCCTTGGCGACGACCTTCAGGTCGATCAGGAAGGACAGCACGTTGTCCTTTTTGGTCGCCGGGTCCATCTGCGCGAGGCTGGGGCCGAGTTCCTCTTCGGCCAGGGCGACGTCGCTCTGGCGGATCTCCGCGCCGTTGACCTTGGCCAGCACGGGGTTGTCCTCGGCGCGGGCCGGCAGGCCCAAGCCCGGAGCAATGGCCAGAACCGCCGCCAGGCAGCCTATTACGGCCAGGGAGGCCAAGCCGAAGCGCAGGCCGGTTTTCATTTCCGGGAACGGGGAGGTCATGCAAAATCCTTGTCTTGAAGATGGGATCCTAAAGGCGGCGGGACACTCGCCCAATCATGGGGCCTTGGCAACGCGAAAAGTCTGTCAAAATGATGAATTCCCGGACAGGCCGGCGCCCCAAATCGGAGGCGCCAGCCACGTTGACAAGCCACTTACCCAGCCATATCTCTGCCCGATCGTGTCAACGGCGATAGCGCTTATTTTGCTGCGTTTTTGGCCGTTGAACCTTGGATTGCTTAATTCCCACTCACTAGGCGGATGATCCCTCGGTTTGGGGCTTTTGCCGCGATGCGTCACGGTGAGTTGATAGGCAATCCGGTGGACCACGTCTCGGCTGCAACGCAAGACACCGCTAAAGACAGGAATTCGGTATGATCGGCGCGCTCGCCCGCAAGTTTTTCGGCTCCGCCAACGACCGGCGGGTGAAGGGATACCAGTCCCGCGTCAGCGCCATCAACGCGCTCGAGCCCGAACTCGCCGCACTCTCGGACGACGCGCTGAAGGCCCGCACCGCCGAATTCCGCCAGCAATTGGCCCAAGGCAAGACGCTCGACGACATCCTGGTTCCGGCCTTCGCCACCGTGCGCGAGGCGGCCAAGCGTACCCTCGGCCAGCGCCATTTCGACGTCCAGCTGATCGGCGGCATGGTGCTGCATGAAGGCGACATCGCCGAGATGAAGACCGGCGAAGGCAAGACGCTGGTCGCGACGCTGGCGGTTTATCTCAACGCGCTGGCCGGCAAGGGCGTCCATGTCGTCACCGTCAACGATTACCTCGCCAAGCGCGACTCCGAATGGATGGGCCAGATCTACTCCTTCCTCGGCATGACCACCGGCGTGATCGTGCACGGGCTCGACGATGGCGAGCGCAAGAACGCCTATGCGTGCGACATCACCTACGGCACCAACAACGAATACGGCTTCGACTATCTGCGCGACAACATGAAGTACCGGCTGGAGGACATGGTCCAGCGCGCCCACTTCTACGCCATCGTCGACGAAGTCGACTCGATCCTGATCGACGAGGCGCGCACGCCCTTGATCATCTCCGGCCCGCTCGACGACCGCTCGGAATTCTACAACACCATCGACACCTTCCTGCCCAAGCTCGACAAGACCGACTACGACGTCGACGAGAAGCAGCGTACGGTGACGCTGACCGAAGCCGGCATGGAGAAGATCGAGACGCTGCTGCGCGACGCCGGCCAGCTCAAGGGCGATTCGCTGTACGACGTCGAAAACGTCTCGGTGGTTCACCACATCAACCAGGCGCTGCGCGCGCATTCCTTGTTCACCCGCGACAAGGATTACATCGTCCGCGACGACGAAGTCGTCATCATCGACGAGTTCACCGGCCGCATGATGCAGGGCCGCCGCTATTCCGAAGGCCTGCACCAGGCGCTGGAAGCGAAGGAGCATGTTCAGGTCCAGCCGGAAAACCAGACGCTGGCCTCGATCACCTTCCAGAACTATTTCCGGATGTATGAAAAGCTCTCCGGCATGACCGGCACGGCGCTGACCGAAGCCGACGAATTGTTCGACATCTACAAGCTCGAAGTCGTGGAAATTCCGACCAACGTGCCGGTGGCGCGTCTCGACGAGGACGACGAGGTCTATCGCACCCAGAACGAGAAATATGCGGCGATCCTGGCCGAGGTGGAGCGCGCCAACGCGCGGCTGCAGCCCGTGCTGGTCGGTACCGCCTCGATCGAAAAATCCGAAGTGCTGGCCGATTACCTGAAGAAGCACGGCTACAAGCAGATCGATTTCGGCAGCGAACACGGCATGGAGAAGCTTTATGCCGCGGCACGCGCGGGCAAGCCGGCCAAGCTGTTCGCGGTCCTGAACGCACGCTTCCACGAACAGGAGGCGTATATCGTCGCCGAGGCCGGCGTGCCCGGCGCGATCACGATCGCGACCAACATGGCCGGCCGCGGTACCGACATCAAGCTCGGCGGTTCGCTCGACATGCGGATCCTGCAGGAGACCGCTGGCATTACCGACGAGGCCGAAAAAGCCGCCAAGATCGAACGCATCAAGGCCGATATCGAACGCTTCCGCGACATCGTGCTGAAGGCCGAAGACGTCGTCGAGGTCGAGCCGGCCAAGGGCTCCAGGCCTGCGAAGACGGTTACAAGGCCGGGCGGACTCTACATCATCGGCTCCGAACGCCACGAATCGCGGCGCATCGACAACCAGTTGCGCGGCCGCTCCGGCCGCCAGGGCGACCCCGGACGCTCGAAATTCTTCCTGTCGCTGGAAGACGATCTGATGCGGATCTTCGGGTCCGACCGGCTCGACTCCATGCTGACGCGGCTCGGCCTCAAGGAGGGCGAGGCCATCATCCATCCCTGGATCAACAAGGCGCTGGAAAAAGCCCAGCAGAAGGTCGAGGCCCGCAACTTCGACATCCGCAAGAATCTGCTCAAATTCGACAACGTCCAGAACGACCAGCGCAAGGTGATCTTCGACCAGCGCGTCGATCTGATGAAGGAGGACAGCGTCGCCGAGACGGTGGCCGACATGCGCCACGCCTTCGTCGAGGATGTCGTCAACAAGCACGTGCCCGAGCATGCCTATGCCGAGCAATGGGACGTGGCCGGCCTCAAGGAAGAGTTGAAGCGTGTGCTCGACGTCGATCTGCCGGTCGACGCGTGGGCCAAGGAAGAAGGCATCGCCGACGAGGAACTGCTGTCGCGCATCGAGACGCGCGTCGACGAGCACATGGCGGCCAAGGTCGCGCAATGGGGCCCCGACGTGATGCGCTACGTCGAGAAAACCATTTTGCTGCAGACGCTGGATCATCTCTGGCGCGAGCATCTGGTGATGCTCGACCATCTGCGCCAGGTGATCGGCCTGCGCGGCTACGGCCAGCGCGATCCGCTGCAGGAATACAAGTCGGAAGCCTTCAGCCTGTTCGAGGCGATGATCGCGCATCTGCGCGAAGCGGTGACGGCGCAATTGATGCGCGTCGAGATCGTGCCGCCGGAGGAGCAGCAGCCGGTCTTGCCGCCGATGGAAGCCCACAAGCTCGATCCGAATACCGGCGAAGACGAGATGGCGTTCGCCCAAGCCAACTTTGCCCAGGCCTCATTGGTGCCGGCCGCGGTCGGGGCCGATCGCGATGCCAAAAATCCCGCAAGCTGGGGCAAGGTCGGCCGCAACGAGGACTGTCCCTGCGGAAGCGGCAAGAAGTACAAGCACTGCCACGGCAAGTACGCGTGACGAGCGATGATTGATCTGGCGCTGCTGTTAGCTTTCGACGAATCGTAGGGTGGGGAAAGGCGCTCTTGCGCCGTGCCCACCATTCCGTTTCTAATGGCTGTGAGTTTGACTTAGGCGGTGGGCACGCTTCGCTTTGCCCACCTACGGCTATGTCGTGCGGTGGCGCTTGCTTCATCGTCCCGAAGCGGCGCCCCGGAGACGTCTATCTCGATCTTAGCGAAATCGGAGCGCGTCTATGAGAAGTCGGAGCGCCGGAGAGATCTGGCGCCGGCTTGGATAATAGATGTGATAACCCGGAAACGGCTCGCACCAGTCCTCCAAAACCCGGATCAACCGGCCGTCGGCGATGGCCTCAGCGGCCATGTCGTCCAGGTAGTATCCCAAGCCGAGCCCGTCGAGCACTGCGCGCAGAGCGAGGCTATTCGTGTTGAAGATCAACTGGCCTTCCACGCGTACTGTAATCGACCGACCATCCTTGTCGAACTCCCAAGGCAACAGGCCGCCGTGGGTAGGCAGCCGTATGCCGATGCATTGGTGTTGTGTCAGGTCCTGCGGAGTTTCTGGCCGCGGGTGACGCTCGAAATAGGCCGGTGTGCCGACGATCGCCATGCGCATGTCCGGGGCGATCCGCACAGCAACCATGTCGCGCTCGACATGCTCACCCAACCGGATGCCCGCATCGAACCGTCCAGCGACTAGATCGGCTAGCATGTTATCGACATTCACCTCGATCTTGATCTCGGGATAGTCAGCTGCAAGGCGCGCCAAAACCGGATATATCACTGTGTAAGCAGCATGTTCGCTGGCAGTGAGCCGGATTGTTCCCGCAGGGACGTCGCGAAGCAGGTTCAGCGCGGACAACTCGGACTCAATTCCTTGGAGGTGCGGCAAGACAACGGTGAGCAGCCGCTCTCCGGCCTCGGTCGGCGCGACGCTCCGGGTGGTCCGTGCAAGCAGTCTGACGCCTAGTCTTTCTTCCAGGCCACGCATCGCGTGACTGAGGGCCGATGGGGAAATGCCCAATCGTGCCGCCGCCTTGGTGAAGCTGTGAGCTTGTGCCACAGCAACGAATGCCGAGAGGTCGTTGAGATTTTCGCGCGCCAATTGTGAATTTTCCTCACAAGCCCATCCCGATTTCCCCCTCTAATCGAGATAGTGCGGAGGCGCTACCTGGTCAATCTGACGGCACGAATGACGAGGTATGCAATGAAGACGCGGCAATTGGGAACCAACGGTCTCAAAGTCTCTGAAATAGGTTTCGGCTGCATGGGCCTGAATTCCACTTACAGCGACTCGCTCGCCAATGAAGAGAGCATCGCGCTGATCCGATCGGCAGTCGATCTGGGCGTCACCTTCTTCGATACCGCCGAAATCTATGGTCCCTTTACCAACGAGGAGATTGTCGGCGAGGCTTTGCGCAACGTGCGCGACCAGGTCACTATTGCGACCAAGTTCGGCTTTGCAATCGATCCAGCGACCAAGGCGAACACCGGCCTGCGCAGCCATCCGGACACCATCCGCAAGGCCGCCGAGGGATCGCTAAAGCGACTGGGTGTTGAGGTCATCGATCTGTTGTACCAGCATCGCGTCGATCCCAACGTGCCGATCGAAGATGTCGCCGGCACCGTCCGCGACCTGATCGCCGAAGGCAAGGTCAAGCATTTCGGCATGTCCGAGCCGAGCGTCGAGACGCTGCGCCGTGCCCATGCAGTCCAGCCCGTCACCGCGCTCCAGAACGAATATTCACTGTGGACGCGTGGCCCTGAGACCAACGGCATCCTCGGCGCCTGCGAAGAGCTTGGCATCGGCTTCGTGCCGTACAGCCCGCTGGGCAGGGGGTTCCTGACTGGCGCCATGTCATCGGAGACCAAGATTGCGGAGGGTGATTACCGAAAGCTTCTGCCCCGCTTTACACCCGAAGCAATGCAGAAGAACCAGGCGCTGGTCGACCTGCTGAAGCGGATCGCGCGCGAAAAGAACGCCACCCCGGCTCAGCTCGCGCTCGCCTGGCTGCTGGCGCAGCGCCCGTGGATCGTCCCGATCCCAGGCACCACGAAGCTCCATCGCCTGCAGGAGAATATCGGCGCATCGACCGTCGAGCTGACCGCGGCCGATCTCGCCGAGATCGAACGCGCAGCTGCTGCGATCCAGGTCGAGGGTGACCGCTATCCCCCGCAGCTCCAGGCGATGATTGGTCGCTGATTGAGCTGCACTCCACGGCCCTTGGTCGCCATACCCGATGATATCCAGCGAAGGATTGCCTACCCAGTTGGACGCGAAGCCGATTGCTCAAGCGGTGCTGCGAGACCCGGTTGCGAGTCCGCCGAGCCAAGATCGAAACCGCTGATTTCGAATGCACGCAACCAAGTCTCTGGTGATGGTTATGGTTATGGAACGACCGGAGATCCAACATTTGGCTGACGCACATGGATGGCACCGTCGTTCACAGGAAGCTGAGGTTCGGTCCTTTTGAGCTTTCGATTGGCGAGAGGCTGCTCCGGCGCGACGGCCGAGTGCTTCCTCTCGGGGATCGGGCGTTGGATATTTTGACCTATCTTGCCGACCGTCCAGGGGAGGTCATCGCGAAGCAGGAGCTGATGGATCACGTCTGGTCGGACGTAACCGTTGAGGAAGGGAGCCTCCGGGTCCACGTGGCCGCCATCCGCAAGGCGCTTGGTGACGGCCAATTTGGCAATCGATACATCGCTAACATCAAGGGACGGGGCTATTCATTCGTCGGCACCCTCCGACTTGAAGATGGCAAGGGCGGCGGGAGCAAGAGTCTCAATTTCCGAGGAAGTCTCGCTGCGCAACCCCCAATGCTGATTGGCCGAGAGGTGACGGAGTCCGAGGTCTGTAACTGGATTCGACAGGGACGGTTCGTCACGCTGCTTCGTCCAGGGGGCATCGGCGAGACGACGGTCGCCGTGGCTGACGGTCATGACGCGGATGTGAGACTGATTGCAGCCTTGGTTCATGCGCTGCAGGCCCGGCGCTGATCGGTTGGGCCAAAGGGAGAAAGGGCCCGCGAACGGCAACCAAGCATAGGTTCGGGCACAGCAAAGCCGCAAACGGCCTCGGAGTTTGAAATGCCGAAATGTGATCAGACCCAGGCGCGTCTCTGATCGACGTTTGCTCGCAATCGAGCGCGCTCTCCCGCGTATTCAGTCGCCTTGGTCCAGTGGCGGGGCTGCTCCAGGTTTACGGCTATGTGGTCTTTGGAACCGCAGCGGCCTGGAGCATGCCGGCCCGCCGTTCGATACTCCGCAGCGCCTCGAACGTCACCGCAAGATCCTCGCTTGAGATGTCTTTCAGGAGATAGGCTCGAACGCGCCGCAGCACCCGGTTGATCTCGTCAGCCTTTGTCTCGCCGATGGCAGTGAGATGCAGCATTTTGGCACGCCGGTCGGTCGGGTCTTCGCGGCGTTCCACCAGCCCCTCAGCCTGCAGTAGATCAATGAGCCGGACCAAAGAGGGACCTTCGATGCCCATCTCTTCGGCCAGGACGCCTTGCCGGGCGCATTTTCCCCAGCGCGACAGAACCAATAGGGGCACTGCCGTCGCTTGCGACAGGCCGTGGTCGGCAAGCGCCTGATCCACCTCGCGACGCCACAGCCGCACGATCCGCCGCATCAGGAACCCGATTTCGGCATGAATGGTGGTTTGGGAGGGTGCCATACCAAAAATAGATAGCATAGTAATTATTAGGTTGCAACTATATAGGTCGAGATATACTTATGATCACGAGCGCAACCTGGACGACTCGATATGGGCCAGCGTCCAACACCCGGCATAGCGGCGCAAACCGACCTGCCCATCCCAGGTCAGCCGGAGGCCCTTGCGCTGATCCCTACGTTCATCGTCGTGGCGGTCGACGCCACGGGAATGGGAATCATCCTGCCGCTGTTGCCGTTCTATTCGCAGCGGCTCGGAGCAACTCCCTTCATCGTCGGATCCCTGATCTCGGTCGATGCCCTCTGTCAGCTGGTGGCTGGTCCCGTGGTCGGAATGCTGTCGGACAGATACGGACGCAGAAGCGTCCTGATAGTCAGCCAGATCGGGACCCTGGCCGGCTTCGTGTTGCTTGCATCGGCCACCAGTTTGACGCTGGTTTTCCTGGCGCGCATCATCGATGGGCTGACGTCGGGCAATATCTCGGTTGCCCATGCCTATGCGGCCGAGCACAGCGCGCCGGCGACGCGCAAGCAGGCGCTCGGCACGACAAGCGGCGCCATCGGAACCGGTTTGCTGTTGGGTCCGGTGCTATCGAGCTTTCTGGTCCAGTTCGGAAGCACGGCTCCGATATGGGCGGCGGCGTTGCTGTCGCTGATCAGCATCGTGGCCACGATCGAACTGCTGCCGCGGGACCGCCCCCCGTCAGCAACGCTTTGCGTCCAGCGTGTCCTGGAGCCTGAACCGGCCCGGGTTTTATGGGTGATGCCCTACACGTGGGCCCTGCTCAGCCTTCTGATCCTGTTCTTCTTCGTCAACTCGATGTTTTTGTCACAGATCGCGCTGTTCCTGTCGGCCCGCTTCAGCTGGCATGGACATCCTTTCGGGGCCAGAGAACTGGGCGGCGTGTTCGCTTACGCCGGCTTCATCAACATTATCGTCCAGGGCCTGTTGATTACCCGAGCCAATCGATTCGTGTCTGACAGGATCACGGTCGTGGCGGCCTTCGCGTGCATGGGTGCAGGATTTTCCGGAATCGCCGTTGTGGGTAAAGTTGGCCTTCTCGCCGTTTTCCTGACGCTGATCATCCTTGGCATACCATTCATTCGAACGACGCTCACGGCGGAACTTTCCCGAAGCGTTCCGCCCAATCGCCAGGGCATAATCATGGGCCTTAATCAGTCGCTGATGTCGGGCGCAAATATTGTCGCTCCGCTACTGAGCGGTGCATTGATCGGTCACCGGCTCTACGCCGCATGGGCCTTCGCCATGGCCGTGATCGCGGCGTGCGGCGCCATCACGGCCGCCGGACTACCTCGAACGCAAGCCGGTACTTCGACAATCGACGTGGAAAATCCAACATTTGGCTGACGCACATGTATCGCACCGTAGCTCACAGGAAGCTGAGGTTCGGCCCTTTTGAACTTTCCGGCGATTTCGATACAGCAAGGGAGATGGTGGACCGTGCGGTCGCCTTAAACCCTAATTCATCGCGCGCATGGGAACAGCGAGGTTGGACTTATGTATTAGCGGGGCAGCCCGAAGAGGCAATCCGGAGTTTTGCGCGCACCATTCGGCTAAGCCCATTTCACCCGTCGCCTCTTTCAGCGTTTACAGGAATGGGCGCTGCATTGATCGGTCTTGGTCGTTTCGATGAGGCCGCCGCGGCAGCCAGGAAGGCCATCCGCCAGAACCCGCCTTATCCGGTGACGTATCCTTTCGTTGCGATTGCTCTGGCTCATCTAAGGCGCGAACCAGAAGCGAGAGAGGCAGCAGCCGGTCTGCTCAAACTCGAACCCGGTTTTCGCATTTCTGAATGGCCTGCCGGCCGACGGCTACCTCGGATCTATCTACTTTTGAGACATGCAGACCGTCCCTGGCGATGCCCGTTCCGGGAGGAAGACCGGAAGTCATCGGCCAACGTCTAAAACGACGCGGTTGCCCAAAACGGCCAATCGACTGAATGCCCGCCGTTTCAACCCAGGCAGACATGCCAGCATTGGGTTCTCCACCATAATGATGAGACTGTGGAGATGGATGCGTCGTCTGACGTCTTCGCAACGATGCAGATATACAAGTGAGATACGGCAGTATAAAAATGCTGCATGGGGGAATTCCGACAATCCACGCTCCGCGACGACTTATTCGGGGGGCTTGTCTCCGCCTCCCTCGCGATCCCGCTCGCCATGGGCTTCGGTATGTTTGCTTTCACCGCTCTCGGTGACAGCTATTTTGCGCATGGTGCGCTTGCGGGCCTTTACGCTGCGATTGTGGCCGGTGTTGTTTGCGTCGGACTGGGCGATCGCACCACAACGATTTACGCACCGCGTGTGACCACTACGTTTTTGCTCGGCGCGTTGCTATACGATCTGGTGCATTCCGACGCAGAAGTCCTGCGTGGTGGTAATGTGCACCTCATTGTCATCGCCTTCTTCTCGATTGTTTTTCTTGGCGGCGTGTTCCAGGCATTATTCGGCTTGGCTCGGCTTGGCTCACTGATCCGATTTGCGCCGCATCCTGTTATGGCCGGCCTGCAAAATGCGGCGGCAGCGCTCCTCTTTCTCGTACAGTTGGGAGATGTGTGCGGCTTCGACCACAACATCCCCTTCAAGGCGGTCTTGGGACATCTGGCGGAGGTGAAGCCTCTCAGTTTGGCGGTGGCCCTTGTTACATTCGTCGTGATGTGGAAGGCGCGCGTCATTACTACGAAAATCCCCCCGCTGCTGGTCGGCCTCGGCATCGGCACCGTGCTTTATTTTGTACTTGTGCTGACGGGGTTCGGCGCGCAGCTCGGTCCTGTGATCGGCGTGCCGGTTGCGGTGGAAAGTCCAACGCCTTACACGGCCATCAGCGATCAGATCCACCTCGGAGACATTGCCGAATTTTTGCCGTTCATCGTCGGTGGCGCTTTCGCGCTTGCGCTTGTCGCTGCAATCGACGCGCTTCTTTGCGCCAAACTTGTCACGCCGGCTGGTGCGAAGAAAGCCGACGGCAACCGGCTGCTGATGCGGCTCGGTATCGGAAATGTGCTCTCGGCCTGTGTCGGCGGAATCACGAGCGGCATCAACATCGGACCGAGCCTTGCCAACCGCGCTTTTGGCGCGAAGACATCGCTTTCGGTCCTGATCAACGTGACGGTTTTGCTTCTGATGAGCAGCGTGCTGTTCCCGGTCGTAAGCTACATGCCTCGTGTCGTGCTTTCGGCCACCATCATGGTCATCGCAGTCCAGCACATCGACCCCTGGTCGATTGACCTCGTTCGCCGCATAGGCACGAGCGCGTCGCGCCACCGAGGTTTGATGCTGCTCGATCTGTTGGTGGTAGCGGTCGTGACCGCTCTCTCCGTAATTATCAATATAGTAACCGCTGTCTTCCTTGGGATTGTCATCGCGATAGCGCTTTTCATCGTGCGCATGAGCCGTTCAAACATTCGCCGACGGTATAACTGCGACAAAATCCATTCACGCAAGGCGCGGACACCGGAAGAGGCGGCGTTACTTGAGAAGAGGGGCGGAGATATTCTGGGACTTGAGCTCCAGGGCGTGCTCTTTTTCGGCAGCGCCGAAATGCTCAGTGACGACATCGAGCGTGCGTCCGCCGCCGGCCTTCGTACGATCATCCTCGACCTGCGGCGTGTGACAGAAATCGACGCGACCGGCGCTCGAATATTGGCCGACATTCAGGTCTCACTCGCTCGCAAAAATCAGCACCTGGTGCTTGCGCTCGCCAAAAATAGCGAGACTGCCGCACGTCTTTCCGAGGCCGGTATTATCGAGGCGATGGGGGCCGGTTGCCTGTTCGAGGACATCGATCGGGCCATGGAGTGGGCCGAAGATGAGCTGATCCGAACTGACGCCAGGGATACAAAGAGCGACGAGATTCCGCTCGCCAGCGTCGATCTGCTTTCAACCTTGACCTCCGCGGAACTCGAAGCCATGGAACACCACACGCGGCGTGAAACCTTTCCCCGCGGGCAAATCATTTTCCGGGAAGGCGATCCGGGCAGCGAACTTTTTATCGTCACCAAGGGCCGCACCAGTGCCTATCTCAACCTGATCAACGGTGGGGATATTCGTCTCGCAACCTTCGCGCCGGGCACCATATTCGGCGAGCTCGCCATTCTCGATACGGGACCGCGCTCAGCTTCCGTCGTCGCCGACGATGACGTTATTTGCTACGTTCTCAGCGAGCAGCAATTCGCCGCTCTTGCGAAGGATGCGCCAGCTGTCGCCATCAAGCTACTTTCGGGTCTTGGGCGCGAGCTGAGCAGAAGGCTTCGCCGCGCCAACCAGACCATTCACCAGCTGGAAACTTGAGTTGTACCTTCGCAAGGCCCCGGGCAGCCGTTGCAAAGCCGTCCCGGATAAAAGGCGCTCACAATAAATCGCGATGTCCGTTGATAGGGCTAGAGCGGAAGTGACGGACCGGGCGCCAAACCGTCGCTTTTGACCCATTTCGGAAGCAAGAAGACCAAAGCGCGAATTCGGTGGGAGCGGGCTCTGCGCGGACGTCGCTTCTCGTCAGTTGGTCACCCGAACCGTCCATCGGGCCTGACTGGCCTTCGGAGCCGGTCGTAGCCACCGATGCACTGATCCTATCAAAAGGTTTATTGGTCTCGAAAGCACCCGCTGCCTATCTCCTGAAAAACGGAGATGACGGCCATGAAGATGATCACCGGAAGAAGGGATGTATTGGGAACATCTGTTTCGGTTACGCATGGTACGGCGCATCTTGCGCTCTACGATCAGGCCATGTGGGACAAGTATCAGCTCACCAGACTAGCCAGCGAGAAGTTCAAGACCAATACGCTGATCATCGAGCAAAAGGCGGCGGCTGCCGACCCCGCGAACTATGAGGACCCGGCGGGGGTGTTCTCCAGCGAGGATAATTCTATACCTGCGCTGATGCGGCGCGGCGTTGTTTTCATGTGCTGCCACGATGCGATTTGGGACCAAGCAGCCGCCCTCATCAAAGCCGATGTCGATCCTGACAGGCTCTCTTGTGCCGCGCTCGCGGCCGAATTGACCAACCATCTGGTGGATGGCGTCGTTTTAATCCCTGGTGCGGCCGCCACGATGCTCGAGTTGGAGCAGGCCGGCTTTCACTACGCACAGTAACGTCGCCCATTGAATCCGTCACGGCACAGAAGAATCATCATGTCCACACTCATGCTCGACAGCGCTGCGGCAGCTTCCAATCCCGCCGCTACCCAGGGCAGCAATGGCGACGCACTGCGCATCGCTGCGCTCGGTCTGCTTTCTATCCGCTTCATTCAAGGATTCATCTATTGGGGCGGTGGTTCGCGCCGCTTCATCTACGGCCCCGCCAAACTCGATCCGAATGCCGCGAGCTGGATGGCCAACAAATTCCAATCGGCGATGCCGGGCGCATTGCTGGGAACCGACCATATCATCGCCTTCCTGCTGCATCATTTCTATCTTCTCTATGGCTCGCTGATCCTGTTCAGCGCGGCCGAGCTGATCACGGGACTGTTCTTGATGGCGGGCTTTCTCACGCGCGCCGCGGCGCTGATCTCGATCGGCCTCTCGGTCGTGCTGATGCTGATGTTCGGCTGGCAGGGTGCGACCTGCATAGATGAATGGACGATGGCGGCGTGCAATTTGGCGATCGGTGCCACTCTGATGCTCGGCGGCAGCGCCGCATTCTCGCTGGACAACGCGCTGCTGGCTCGTAATCCGACGCTCGCCCGGCGGGGATGGTTTCGCTGGATGTCCGGAGCATTGCCGCTTCCGATGCGGAGCAGCAGGTTTCAGCAGCTCGCGCTGGCGGTGTTTGCGGCGACGGTCGTCTTCAACGTCGCCACCTATAGCTACTATCGTGGCTCGGTCGTTACGCCGTTTCATGGCGGCCCTGTCAGCCCAAGCACGCATCATCTCAGCCTGACCGATGCTGTGCTGCTCTCGAACGGCGCCCTGCGTTTCCATGCTTATCTCGATGGCGGTACAGCGGCGGCGCCTTCCAATGTGATGACTGCGGTGCTGAAGTCCAATGATGGCAAGGTGCTCGAGCAATGGGACGGTACAGCGTTGAGCCATCTGCCGACTTCCGCGATCGCCAACGAGTTCGCCTACAACCGCTTTGCGCCGGGTCCGTTTGGGCTTCGGGCGGAGATGGGGGCGATGGCGACGATTACGCTGCCCGTCACGAGTAATACGGACCCCGGCAGCCTCAAGAGCGCCGCGACGTTGCAGCTACACACCGTCAACGGCAATACATTCAACGTCGCCGTCAGAATGGAATAAGATCGAAAAAGCGGGGGCATGCTGACGGTAACGCCAACATCCTGGATGGGATTACGGACCGCGGGCCTTCCAGGCCAGGCGCCCCAGCGAACATTGCCGTCCACCGAACGGCATCCTCGATGAGCTCACGACACAAGCGCCGTGGCCCTCACGGAGGCACCGTCCAGCTCGGCAATCCGGCGGTCAATCTCACTGATCACGCGCTTCGAGAACGGCCCGAGGTGCATGTACAGCGCCATCAGCATCACGATGTAACGCAGCGCGCCTGGATTGGACTTGGCGACCTCGACGAAGGTCTTCCAGAACGGCTCGCGAACCTCCGGCAAGGCACGGATGATCTTGTATACGCTGTCGATGCCGCCAATCCTCTTGCGCACGTCGCCATCCGGCAGATCGCGGCGCCGGTCGGACCGGTCGAGCATGACGGCAAGCCGCGACAGCCGTCCTGCATATGCCGTCGGGCTGAACACGTGCCCGAGCACGGCCTTGTAATCGGTAAGGATATCGCGAAGCGGACGTTTGGTGTCGAAATTGCAGCCGAGCGTGCATTGATCGCCCGCGTGCTCGACCTTCATGAGATCATGGCCTTTGTGCAGGCGGCCTTCCTGGGCCAGCCGCCGCGTCAGCTGTGTGCCAGGCAGTGCATAGAGCAGTCCAACCATGCAGACTGGAATGCTCGCCTCCTCGATGAAGTCGATCATCGCCTGCTCGATCGAGACTTTCTCGGTGTCGAACCCGACGATGAAACCCGCGGTGACGAACATGCCGTAGCCGTAAATCTTGTGAACGCACTCGGCGATGTTGCGCCTGGTGTTCTGTTTTTTCTTCATCTGCACGAGGGTCTCCGGATCCGGGCTCTCAATGCCGACGAAAATCCCGAAGAAGTTCGCGTCCTTCATTGCCTGCAGCAGCTCGCTGTCGTCCGCGATATTGATCGAGGCTTCGGTCGAGAACTCGAACGGATAGTCTCGCTCTTCCAGCCAGGCTTTGAGCCGCGGCAGTAAGATGCGGAGGTTCTTCTTGTTGCCGATGAAATTGTCGTCGACGAAGTCGACATGCCCGCGATAACCGTGATCGTAGAGCGCTTGCAACTCGGCGAGAATCTGATCGGGGGTCTTGGTGCGCGGCACGCGACCATACAGCTCGATAATATCGCAGAACTCGCAGGTGAACGGGCAGCCGCGCGAATATTGCACGCCGATGAAGAGATAATGATCGAACTTGATCAGATCGTAGCGAGGCATCGGGCTAAGCGTGACGTCGATCTTGAATTTCTCGGCGATGAACACGCCCTTGCGCTCGCCGCTTTCCCAGGCGGCGATGAATTGCTCGATGATTTGCTCGGCCTCGCCGATCACCTGGAAGTCCGCGTCCGCGTAAAGATGCGGGCTGGAGGAGACGTCAGGCCCGCCGACACATACCGGCTTGCCGTGCAGGTGGGCGAGATCGATCAGGTGGAGAAAATCAGGCTGCTGGTTGAGCATACCGCCGATCATGACGAGATCGGACCAGTTGAGGTCCTCGTCCGTCAAAGGCTCGGTGTTACGGTTGACGAGACGAATGTCCCAATGCTTCGGCAGCATGGCGGCGACGGTGATCAGTCCGAGTGGCGCCGCCGGATACTTCGCGCCGACGAGTTCGCAAGCTTCCGTATAATTCCAGAACGAGTCCGGAACGAACTTCGGATAGATCATTAGGACGCGGCAGGGATTCGTCATGTTGCTCCGGCCTGGAAGTTGAGGCTCACGATGCCATGCAGCTTGTCGGGGCTCAAGGGTTCGATTCGCTCCTCGATACAGGTGTTAAGTGCTTGAAATGGCGGAAATGTGCAACTGACGTTCGATTCTCACACCTAAGAGTTCGACGGCCGAGTAACCTGGAAGTGGCGGTTCGGGGCCGTTAGGACCGTTTTTGACCCTGAACGGACCTCCGACCGTTTGGACTACACCAAAAAATCGCTTACGCTCGGGTCGAGAGCGTTGGGAGCGGGACTGGTAGTGAAGCGACGAGAGTTCATCTTGCTTGCCGGCGGCGCGGCGGCGATGTGGCCGCTCGCGGCAGTGGCGACAGTCACGCCGGGCTGGGGAGCCGCTTCCGCCAGGCGATCCAGCCGACGACTATTGATAGTGTCGCCACGATAAGCGGCGGCACCCCGTGCCCGTATTCGCCGTGGAGGGTGACGGTCGCGAGCGCCGCTAACATCACGGTGCAGCCGAGCGCCGAGCCCCACGGCCGCGTCCGTGCCTGCGCCAGCAGAACGGCGGTCGTGAGTTCCAGCGATCCGGTCACGAAATGGAACCAGTGCGGGTATCCCCACCGCAGATATTCCTCGTAGATGGACCCAGGGGCGAAGATGTTGCTGAGCGATCCCACGACGAAGAAAGCAGCAAGTGCCAAGGCCGAGACATGGCGCCAGGAAATCTTTGACATTTGTCCAACCTTTTCTGATAGCGCCTCCGCGGAGGACCTGTGTGGTCGCGCCAAGAGACGGCCGGCCGCGACGCATTCATTCCGAAGGAGATGCGAATTTCCGGAGCAGGTCCGAAAGTCGCATCTCATCGCTGATCCGCGGACCTACGCCGTGGCGGCCTTCTGGGCCGCCGCGAAGACATCGCGGGGAAGCGTTGTGCCGGCGACATGCTCCGTGCCCGCTACGCCGAGGTCCATCCAGCCCGCGTTGACGGCCTCGAACATCGCTTCAGCCGGTCCGGTTTGGCCCTTCGGGATGCCGAACTGCTCGAACGCTGCCGGCCACTCGGCCCGCGGGACAGCGAAGGCCTTGACTTCGCGCTGCATGACATCGCCCAGTTGCGCTGCGACTTCATCCGCGCTGAGCATCGAACCAAGTTCGATGACGCGATGCCCCGACCACGCCGGCCCGGTCAGCAGCGTCGCCACCTCGGCACCGATGTCGTTCGTCGCGACCATCGTCGATTTCCGGTTGGTCGGGTTGTAGTAGACGGGGAGCGTGCCGCCCTGGGCGACGTGCAGGCCGTAAAGGAAGTTTTCGAAAAACCCGCCGGCGCGCACGAAGGCGGTCGGCGATGCCAGTTTGCGAAAGCCTTGCTCCAGCAACGACAGGGCCGTGATCATCCCCAGCCCGCTGGTTCTGTTCGCCCCCATCGACGAGAGCCCGACGACCCGCGGCGGCGCGGCCTTGGTCAGCGCTTCGACATAGTTCGCGATGACGCCCTTGGCTTCCTTGAAGTCCGGCGAGGGGGCCCAGACGGCCGGCAACATTACAAACGCGCCGTCGACGCCCTTGAGCGCCCGCTCGATGGCGGCCGCATTGTTCCAGTCGCCGTCGACCAGTTCGACGCCCTGGTCCGTCCAGCTTGCCGCCTTCGCTCGGTCGCGAACCAGCGCGCGTACTTTCTTACCTTGCGCCAACAGATGCCTGGCCGTTGCGCCGCCTACTTTTCCCGTAATTCCCACAACTAGAAACATGCGTATTCTCCGAGTGCTAAATGGTCTACATTCTAGGGTAGGTCTCATATAAAGACCTTGGATCTGCACCGTAAGGAGGCAGTTTTTTGTAACCAGGAGAGAAAAAGGGAACCCGTATGAGCGACGCATTGAGCGCGATCGAGCGATTCAGCCGATATCAATCGGACGACGCCCAGTCAGCAGAACCCGTACATTGCCCGGTGCGCGACGTGCTCGACCGCATCGGCGACAAATGGAGCATACTCATGATCATGACCCTCGCGACGCGACCGCAGCGCTTCAGCGAGCTTCACCGAGCCATCCGCGACATCTCCAAGCGCATGCTCACCCAGACGCTGCGCGACTTGGAGCGCGACGGACTTATCACCCGCCATGTCTTTCCGACCAAGCCGCCGAGCGTTGAATATTGCCTCTCCCCGCTAGGCCAATCCCTGCTGGACCCGATGGCGAGCCTCATCGATTGGGCCGACCGTCGTTATTCGGATATCCATGCCGCGCGCGTCCGCTTTGACGGAGCACCCTGTGATGTCCCGCGCTAATGATCTGATACAGAAGTTCGCATCATCGCATGTGTGAGGTCTGGCGGCGTGCTTCAGATGGAGACACCAGCGGCCGGCTCGTTGACTCGCTGCCGAGAGGACGACGTTGTCGCCTTAGAATTGGCGACGGGCCAACTCGTTCGTCCTTTCGGCGACGCAGTGGACTGCGAGCTTGCCTACTATCTTATCCACCGACTCAGAGCTGACGGCGATCCCGGAGTTGCGACGTTCAAGAATTGGATCTGCACCGAAGCGAAGGCAAGCGTAGCGGATGTCGCTTATTGGCACGAACCGGACCAACCGAGCCGACCTAATGATGTCAGTTGCTCGGGGTAACCCGGAAGTGGCGGTTCGGGGCCGTTAGGACCGTTGTTGACCCTGATGTATGGTCCGGCCGCGCGTTGCAAGAAGATTTCGTCGAATTGGCGGCGGCGGTCTTGCATCAATGTATCCGGCCTCTGATTGGAGCATTTGGTGCTCCGGGCCATCATGGATATCAGCGCGCGTGCGTTCTCATTAACGGACAGGCCTCGATTGGGCCATTCGGGTCACCAGTGTTCGCACGCGCTCGGAAGACCGATCCTCCATCTCGTCTCATCCTCTCGCAGACCTCGGCTGGAAACTGTTGATAGGGTTACGTCATCGCTTGCTCCTCATGTCGCGCAGTTCCTTTGTTCGAGCCAAGGGTCGTTCCTTCGTCCCGGCCCGCAGAGCGTCGATCGCGTCGCGCGCAGGGCGGTCAAGGCCGGCCGTCGTGCTTGGCTTGCGGCGGGCGCCGGCGTTGCCAGGCTGCGCCTTGACCGCGCCGAGCACGGCGCGAGGATCAAGCGGATCGGACGCCTGCATCATCGGTCCTCGTCAGCTCGAAGGCGCGGCCTTTGGCCAGCACCGCCCAGGCGATCCGGGCAAGCTTGTTGGCGAGCGCGATCGCCAGCACGTTGTGGTGTAACCGCCTCTTGGCGGCTTCGATCCAGGATTTGAGCCCGTAACGTTCCCAGTCCTTTATCCTGACCAGCACAACCCATGCCGCCTGCACGAACAGAACGCGCAGGTAGCGATTGCCGCGCCTGGAGATTTTGCCGAGGATCGTGCGGTCTCCCGTCGAGATCTGCTTGGGCACCAGTCCGAGCCAGGCGCCGAAGTCGCGGCCTTTGGAGAATACGCCTCCAGTGCCGATCGCGGCCACCATGGCGCTCGAAATGATCGGCCCGATGCCGGGCACCGTCATCAGGCGCGAACATGCCTGATCCTGACGGGCCAGGGCTTCGATCTCGCCGGATAGGCCATCGATGCGCTGATCCAGCCGGCGCCAGTCGCCTGCCAACTCCTCGATGACACGCAACATGCGGGGCGACAGGGCATCGGTGCGCGTCGCAAGGATGGTGGGCAGTTCCGTGCGCAGGAAGCCGATACCCTGGCGCACGGCGATCCCGCGTTCCAGCATGAAGGCGCGAATCTGATTGATGATACCGGTGCGTTGCGACACCAGCCGCTCGCGCACCCGATGCAGTGCCTGCAGATCAAGTTGCTCCGCGGTCTTGGTCGCCACGAACTTCATCGTCGGGCGCTGCACGGCTTCGGCAATCGCTTCGGCATCATTGAAGTCGTTCTTCTGTCCCTTGCTATAGGGGCGGACATATTTGGCCGGCATCAACCTGGCGTCGTGGCCAAGCGATGCGAGTTTGCGGCTCAGGTGATGGGCGCCGACGCAGGCTTCCATGCCGACCAGGCAGGGCGGTATATTGGCGAGCCGCGCTTCCACTTGGCCACGCGACCACTTTTGCCGCAGCACGATGGCGCCGCGCGCATCGTGGCCCACGACGTGGAACGAGTTCTTGCCGATATCGATGCCGATCACGGCGATCGCGGTATTGGGTATCTGAGACATGGCGTGCTCCTTGTCTTTTGGCGCCCCTTGCCAGCTTCGCTTGCTGGCGGGGCAGGAGCACGGCCGGACCATCCCATTAACGGACCTCCGACCGTTTGGACTACACCAAAAAATCGCTTACGCTCGGGTCGAGAGCGTTGGGAGCAGGACTGGTAGTGAAGCGACGAGAGTTCATCTTGCTTGCCGGCGGCGCGGCGGCGATGTGGCCGCTCGCGGCCGGTGCGCAGCAGCAGCGCGTTTGGAGGATTGGCTTCCTTTCGGGCAAATCGGAGCCGAGTTCCCTGGCGACGACCGTCTATGGAGAGTTTCTGAATGGAATGAACGATTTCGGGTACATTGAAGGAAGAGATTTCACGATGGAATGGCGGTTCGTGGCAGGCGATTTTTCCCGCCTCCCGGGAATGGCCGCCGATTTGGTCGCGAGGCAGGTAGACGTGATCATCGCCGGCTTCACCGGCGCGGCGCTGGCGGCGAAGAAAGCTACTGCGTCCATACCAATTATCCTTGGCTATGCGGCAGATCCCGTTGGTAGTGGACTTGTTGAAAGCCTGGCCCGTCCTGGCGGCAATGTCACGGGCCTTGCCACCTATTTGCCTGAGCTCGCATCGAAGCAATTTGAGCTGCTGACAGCCGTAGTGCCTAAATTGTCGCGCGTGGGAATTCTTATGAATCCCAACAACCTCGCTTATGTGGGAATGCTCAAGACCACCCGCGGAGTTGCTGCCGCAACCGGCATAGAACTAGCCCTATTGGAGGCTCGCAGCGCTGACGAGACAAAACATGCCTTCGAGAATCTCGAAGCACAGGTCGAGGCCGTGATGGTCGTTCCAGACCCGGTGTACGATCCGCCGCGCACGGTGGTGGCGGATCTGACGCTGAAGCATCGGTTGCCGTCGATACATCCCTATGCGGAATACACGGCGCTCGGCGGGCTGATGAGCTATGGTGACAGCCTCGGTAAGTTTTATCGGCGAGCGGCGTACTTTGTGGACAAGATCTTCAAGGGGGCTCAGCCGCGAGAGCTCCCCGTTGAGCAACCCACGACATTCGAATTTGTCATCAATTTGAGGACCGCGAAAGCGCTTGGTCTCGACGTGCCGGCGACACTGCTTGCCCGCGCCGACAAGGTGCTCGAATGAAGCAGTCGACTTCAGCTGTTGGCACGAAACGGACCGACCGAGCCGATCTGCTGACGTCCATTGTCTGGCGTAGACCGGAAGCGGCGCTTCCTGACGGCCAGCACCGTGTCTGACCCAATGTATGGTCCGGCCGCGCGTTGCAAGAAGATTTCGTCGAATTGGCGGCGGCGGTCTTGCATCAATGTATCCGGCCTCTGATTGGAGCATGTGGTGCTCCGGGCCATCATGGATATCAGCGCGCGTGCGTTCTCATTAGCGGACAGGCCTCGATTGGGCCATTTGGGTCACCAGTGTTCGCACGCGCTCGGAAGACCGAACCTCCATCTCGTCTCATCCTCTCGCAGACCTCGGCTGGAAACTGTTGATAGGGTTACGTCATCGCTTGCTCCTCATGTCGCGCAGTTCCTTTGTTCGAGCCAAGGGCCGTTCCTTCGTCCCGGCCCGCAGAACGTCGATCGCGTCGCGCGCAGGGGCGGTCAAGGCCGGCCGTCGCGCTTGGCTTGCGGCGGGCGCCGGCGTTGCCAGGCCGCGCCTTGACCGCGCCGAGCACGGCGCGAGGATCACGCGGGTCGGACGCCTGCATCGTCGGTCCTCGTCAGCTCGAAGGCGCGTCCTTTGGCCAGCACCGCCCAGGCGATCCGGGCAAGCTTGTTGGCGAGCGCGATCGCCAGCACGTTGTGGTGCAACCGCCTCTTGGCGGCTTCGATCCAGGATTTGAGCCCGTAACGTTCCCAGTCCTTTATCCTGACCAGCACAACCCATGCCGCCTGCACGAACAGAACGCGCAGGTAGCGATTGCCGCGCCTCGAGATTTTGCCGAGGATCGTGCGGTCTCCCGTCGAGATCTGCTTGGGCACCAGTCCGAGCCAGGCGCCGAAGTCGCGGCCTTTGGAGAATACGTCTCCAGTGCCGATCGCGGCCACCATGGCGCTCGAAATGATCGGCCCGATGCCGGGCACCGTCATCAGGCGCGAACATGCCTGATCCTGACGGGCCAGGGCTTCGATCTCGCCGGAGAGGCCATCGATACGCTGATCCAGCCGGCGCCAGTCGCCTGCCAACTCCTCGATGACACGCAACATGCGGAGCGACAGGGTATCGGTGCGCGTCGCAAGGATGGTGGGCAGTTCCGTGCGCAGGAAGCCGATCCCTTGGCGCACGGCGATCCCGCGTTCCAGCATGAAGGCGCGAATCTGATTGATGATACCGGTGCGTTGCGACACCAGCCGCTCGCGCACCCGATGCAGCGCCTGCAGATCCAGTTGCTCCGCGGTCTTGGTCGCCACGAACTTCATCGTCGGGCGCTGCACGGCTTCGGCAATCGCTTCGGCATCATTGAAGTCGTTCTTCTGTCCCTTGCTATAGGGGCGGACATATTTGGCCGGCATCAACCTGGCGTCGTGGCCAAGCGATGCGAGTTTGCGGCTCAGGTGATGGGCGCCGACGCAGGCTTCCATGCCGATCAGGCAAGGCGGTATATTGGCGAGCCGCGCTTCCACTTGGCCACGCGACCACTTTTGCCGCAGCACGATGGCGCCGCGCGCATCGTGGCCCACGACGTGGAACGAGTTCTTGCCGATATCGATGCCGATCACGGCGATCGCGGTATTGGGTATCTGAGACATGGCGTGCTCCTTGTCTTTGGCGCCCCTTGCTCAGCTTCGCTTGCTGGCGGGGCAGGAGCACGGCCGGACCATCCCATTAGCCGACCCGTGTCGGCGTAGCGGGCCATTCAGAAATCGGGTGGATCGATCCGTGTGAAATCCTATCGTGATTTGACACACGTAGGAGCACGACATGCACAAGTTTCATTCTATCGCCGCTCTTTGTGGAGACGGCCTCCGGCCAGAACTGCGGGCGCTGTTCGAGCGGCTGGCGATTGATCCTCACTCTGGGCTGCGTATTCGTCACGACGGCATGATCCAAGCCGGCCCGGACCCCGCTTCTGAGGCACCAGATGTCGTCGAGGTAAAGCCTAAAAGAGTTGCCTGATTTGTCTCTGACCCTAACTGAAGTGGCGCGGCTCGGCTTCCGGCCCAAATGCGAAGTGCGGGCGAACGGCGAAATGGTCTGCTTATCAGCGTAGACCGGAAGTGCTTCGTGCAAGGCCAAAATGACGCCCTGAACGGACATCTTGTGAGCTATGTGCAAACGATCTTCCGCTTTGGGAAGCCGTCGAATTACATCACTCAGTATGGTAGCAAGCTTCGGGATTACGGGGTGTGTCGATGTTATGCCGGTCCTGGGGAGAAGGTCGTAGCGATCGGCCGCGCCGAATAAAATGCAAGCACCGTCGGTGGCGCTTCGGTGGCTATAGCAGGCGGCTGAGGGTTAGGCGTCATTGAGTAAATGAGCATGGATCGGCCATTTGACGCGGCGGTGATCGGAGCTGGCTGGGCAGGTCTCGGCGTCAGCTATGTGATGACCAAAGCTGGCCTCTCGCACCGCGTGCTGGAGCGCGGTCGGATCGGCGAAACCTGGCTCACCCAACGCTGGGACTCCTTCCATTTGAACACGCCGAAGTTTCAGACGGTGATGCCGGGTGACCGTTACGAGGGACCTGACCCTGAGGGATTTTACACGCACGATGAATTCGTCGCTCTCTTGGAGGACTATGCCAAGCGCTACTGTCTTCCGGCGGTGACCAACACACCGGTGACGGCTCTCACGCGCGACGCGAAGGCCGGCGTCTATCGCCTCTTCACGCCGGTTGGTGAACTCACGGCCAGAGCCGTGGTCATCGCCAGCGGCAGCCTGAACTGCGCACGGCGACCGGAGGTGGCGCGAGCGCTTCCAGGGGACCTGCTGCAGATCGACCCATCTGTCTACCGCAACCCACAGGCGCTCCCCGTCGGCTCGGTTCTGGTGGTTGGAAGCGCTCAGTCCGGGGGCCAGATTGCTGAAGACCTGGCAATGGCGGGACGGGTCGTCTTCCTGTCTACTGGACGGACCGGGCGAAAACCGCGACGTTATCGGGGCCGCGATGTCTCTTTCTGGGAGCAGAAAAGCGGTCTATTTGACATCCCGCGCAAGGATTTCGTTGGTCCAGATGGCCGCATTGCGGGGCGGCCGCTGCTCGGTGCGCTCCACACGATAAGTCTGCAATCGCTGAGCGCGCAGGGTGTTGCGCTGCTCGGCCGCTTCACAGGCATCGCCAATGGCCGCCTTACTTTCGCGGACGATGTCCGCGAGAATATCCGGCTCGGCGACGATGTCGCTGCCAAGACAAGGCGGCACATCGACGACTACATTACCCGCAACTGCCTTGATGCTCCGCCGGCCGTTGACGATCCAGCCGAGACTGTCGCGCCGCGGTTGCCGAACCCGCCGATCCTGTCCCTGGACCCGAGCGAGCACCACCTTGCTGCGGTGATCTGGTGCACTGGTTTCGAGGGTGATTACAGCTTTGTGCAGGTGCCCAGCGTGCTCAATGTGCACGGCCAGCCCTTGGAGAACGAGGGGTTGACCGAAGTGCCCGGGATCTATTTCCCAGGTGTCGATTTCTCCTCGACGCGCAAATCAGGCATCATCATCGGGATCGCCGAGGAGGCGCAACGTCTCGTCGACCACATTATCGCCCGACGCGGAGACCATCCTCAGTTCGATTGAAATGGCGCTCCGCTCGAGCGCGGCCGATGCGGACGGCGAAGTCGTGTGGTTCTGGCGCCCCGGCGCTTGCGCAGCGCCTGCTGCGCCGCCGGTAATGCGATACACTCTTATGAGTCTCAAACCCCCGTCCACGCGCTTTATGGGACACCCGCGCCGAAGGCGCTTCAGGAGTCAAGCAAGATTTGCTAAACTGCATCGATCGCGGGCAAGCGAATGGTGCAAGGTCCGGGTAAGATCGTCATGTTCAGCGCAACGGCGCTGGTTGCGGAGGCTTAATCACTCGCGGTGTCGCTGTGCCCGATTGTACTATGGGAGAAGCGAACATGATCTCTGCGGCATTTCCATATCAAAAGCAGCGGCAGCGGGTCCTCGGCCGCGAGATGGCGTACGTGGAGGTGGGGCAGGGCGATCCCATCGTGCTGCTGCACGGCAATCCCACCTCGTCGTACCTCTGGCGCAACGTGTTGCCGTACCTGCAGCCACTAGGCCGCTGCATCGCCCCCGACCTGATCGGCATGGGCGACTCCGAGAAGCTGCCTGACAGTGGCCGCGACTCGTATCGCTTCGTCGAGCACCGTCGCTACCTCGACGCTCTGCTCGAGGCCCTGGATGTGCGCGAGCGGTCACCTTGGTCATCCATGACTGGGGCTCGGCCCTCGGCTTCGACTGGGCCAACCGCCACCGCGAGGCCGTGAAGGGTATCGCGTATATGGAGGCGATCATGGGGCCGCAATACTGGGACCACTGGGACAAGTTCGAAATGCGTCACGCCTTGCAGGGACTGCGTTCCGATAAGGGCGAGGAGATGGTCCTGCAAAACAACTTCTTCATCGAGAAGATCCTGCCGGGAGCCATCCTGCGCAAGATGTCCGACGAGGATATGGCGGAGTACCGACGTCCGTTCGCCGAGCCCGGCGAGGGGCGACGGCCGACGCTGACCTGGCCCCGGCAGATTCCCATCGATGGCGAGCCCGCCGACGTGACTGCGATCGTAACCGCCTACGCTGACTGGCTTAAGACGAGCAATATACCCAAGCTGTTCCTGAGAGCAGAGCCCGGTGGGATCCTCGCCCATGGCCCGGTTCTCGATTTGGCCCGCAGCTTCCCGGCACAGACCGAGGTGACGATCTCGGGGCTCCATTTCGTCCAGGAGGATTCGCCGGACGAGATCGGGCGGGCCGTCGCCGGCTGGATGAAGGCGTTGGGCTGACGGCGGCAATGCAGGGCTGCGATGTCAGGAGCAACAGGAGGCGACAAAGGATGTGAGCGCGGTGCTTACTCATGGAGCATCCGTCGGGTCCGCGTTCTAGGGTAAGGAATACGTGGACGTCTACCGGCCTCGATCATCAAACCTATGGGAGAGAGCAGTGGGACTGTCCTGGCAACAAGGTCCGCTCTCAACGGGAGCAATCGGGCGGTTTCTCGTGCCTGAACCGCTGCCCAAAAGACTGTTGTACGTCGAGCGGCTGCGCCGGCGCATGCGCGTGCGCTTCGGGGGAAGCTGGATCGCCGATAGCGAGCATGTCCTCCTGCTCTTCGAACCGGGCCGCTATCCGGTAGCCTACTTCCCGGAGACCGACGTTTCTCCACACGTCCTCGAACGCACCGAGCATACCACCCAACACCCCGATCTCGGGCTCACGTCCTGGTACAGCGTCCGGGCCGACGAGCAGCACATCGCGCCGCGAGGCGCGTGGCAGCACACCAGCCTGCCCGCCCACGCAAGCGAACTGCAGGCACGCGTCGCGTTCGCCTGGCGGGCGATGGATGCTTTCTACGAAGAAGACGAACGAATCGTGGGCCATGCCGCTGATCCCTACCATCGCATCGACATTCGCCAGGCGTCCCGTAACGTCGTGGTCCGCCATCATGACCGGATCATCGCCGATACAAAGCGGCCGGTGGTCCTCTACGAGTCCGGCTTCGCACCGCGCTGGTACGTTCCACGCGCCGACATCGACGAGTCCGCCCTCACTCCCGTGAAACTCCAGACCTTCTGCCCCTACAAGGGGCTCTGCAGCTACTACTCCATCGATGACGCACGTCTGGCGGCATGGTCGTATCCCGACGCCTATCCCGAGGTCCGCCGCATCTCCGACCTGGTGTCGTTCGAACCGGACATCGTCTCGGTACATCTCGATGGCACGCAGCTCCATCTTGAGCCGGGCCAGACAGTGGTTCCGCACGGCCCCGATCGCAACCTTGACGTCGCCGAGGTAGTCCACGAGCGAGCATCCGGTGGCGAGCCCGCGGGGGCTGCGAGTGGCTAGGAGGACTTCAGGTTCCCATCAAAGCGGAGCGGGACATGGCGCGACTACTATCGGTGAACGTCGGACTTCCGCGCGACATCGAGTGGAAGGGTCGCACTGTACATACCGGGATCTGGAAAAATCCGGTGCATGGCCGCTGTCGGGTCGGCCGGCTGAATCTGGAAGGAGACGGTCAAGGCGACCTGGGCGGCCACGGCGGTGAGCAGCGAGCCGTCTTTGTCTATCAGATCGAATCGTATCGCTACTGGCAGGAGCAACTGACGAGAACCGACTCCGTCTGCGGACAGTTCGGCGAGAACTTCACCATCGAAGGATTGCCCGACGATGCCGTTTGTATCGGCGACCGTTATCAAATCGGCGACGCGCTGTTCGAGGTCACTCAACCCCGCGTTACCTGCTATCGCGTTGGCATTCGGATGAACGAGCCGCGGATGCCGGCATTGCTGACATCCAGCGGAAGGCCGGGGTTCTACCTCCGCGTCCTCAGGGAAGGCGAGGTGGGCGCCGGCGACGAAATCGTGAGGGTGGGAGAGGCGAACGAGCGAATGACCGTCGCCGAGATCAACGCGCTTCTTTATTCGCCCAATCATCCGCGCGATCGATTGCAGTGCGCCTTGCGGATCGAGGCGCTTTCGCCTGGATGGCGCTGGTCGTTCGAGGCATTGCTGCAGAGCCAAACGACCGCCGCAGGGAGCGGCAACGCGGGCTCGCGCCGGCAGCAGCTGCGCATCCGGTCGCGCCAGGATTTCAACCGCTCGCGGTGGCGGCGATCGATCAGGAGTCCGCGGACGTCCTTTCCCTGTCGATGCGGCATCCGGACGGTCAGCCGCTGCCACCGGCTCTGCCCGGCCAGTACGTGGTCTTGCGTCTTCGACGGACCGGCGGCGGCCCGCCACTCGTTCGCAGCTACTCGCTCTCTGGGCCGCTCTCGACGGAGCGCTATCGGATCAGCGTGAAAATCGAGCCGAATGGGGCGGCTGGGACCTACCTGCGGGAGCATGTTCGGGTGGGCGATGTTCTCGATGTCAGCTCGCCGCGCGGAAGCTTCATTCTTCAGTCCGGAGAGCGGCCCGTGGTGTTGGTCAGCGCGGGAATCGGGGCAACGCCTGTCCTGGCGATGCTGTACGCGCTGGCGGCCGCCCGCTCGACACGGCCGGTGCTGTGGCTGCACGCGGCCCGTGACCGGCAGCATCATCCCTTTGCCGCTGAAGTCCGCCGCGTCATGCTCGCGCTCACGAATGGCCGCAGCTATGTTTGTTACAGCAGGCCGGGATCGCGCGACAAGATGGGCGAGGGTTTCGACGCTACCGGTCACCTGTCGCGATCGGTCCTCGACGTGGTCGGCATCCCGCGAGAGGCGGATGTCTACCTCTGCGGGCCGCCGCGCTTCATGGCAGACATGAAGGAGGCGTTCGCAGCCCTGGACGTGGCGCCGCAGCGGATTCACGTCGAAATTTTCAACGGCAGCGAGCCGATGACTCCCGGTGTCGTCGGTGCAGCGACGCGAGCTCCACATCTGCCCAAGGACGACGCCAACACTGGTCCGCTGGTATCGTTCGCGCGAAGTGGCATCGCCGTACACTGGAAGCCGTCAGCCTACCAGAGCGTTTTGGAGCTGGCCGAGGCGTGCGACGTCCCGGCCCGATGGTCGTGCCGGACCGGTGTTTGTCACAACTGTGAGAGCGGTCTGATTTCGGGCGTGGTCGCCTATTTGCCGCAGCCACTTGAGAAGCCCGCCGACGGCAACCTTCTTGTTTGCTGCTCGCAACCGATTGGTGACGTCGTCATCGACTTGTGAATCCTGCGACTGACGAGGCGAGGTACGATGAACGCAACCAGCATGGCGGTCGTGAGGTTGTCAGTCGAGGTGATCACGTTGCCGGTGAGCGATGTCGAGCGAGCGCTGCGATTCTATGTCGACCAGGTCGGCTTCACGCTCGATGTCGACTATTCGCCGAACGACGCGTTCCGCGTCGTGCAGCTCACTCCGCCAGGCTCCAGCTGCTCGATACAGATCGGTCGCGGACTCACCGACGCGGCCGTCGGGTCACTTCGCAACGTCTATCTCGTTGTCACCGATCTTGAGGCTGCGCGGAGCCGCCTGCTCGAACGTGGGGTCAAAGTCGGTGAGATCCGGCACAAGGTACCCATCGATGCCTGGGACGGAAGTTTCGCACCCGGGCTCGACCCCGCGCGCAGGGACTACGCCAGCTTCGCCGACTTCTCGGACCCGGACGGCAACAGCTGGGCGCTCCAGGAACGGGGTTACCGCAATGTGTAAGGTATTGTGGAAGCTTCGCGACGTCGACCATGCGCGGCAAGCCCAGGAGGAGGTCGGGACGGATACCTGGGTTTTTCATTCTCGAACCCCCTATCGATAACCTCCATCAGCACCATTGAGTAGAGAACGAAAGGAGTTCCCATGCGCGCAGTCACTTACCGGAAGGTGGATGTCGACGGCATAGGAGTATTCTATCGCGAAGCCGGGCCGAAGGACGCGCCAACGATCCTCCTGTTGCACGGCTTTCCAACAGCAAGCCACATGTTCCGCGATCTCATTCCGCAGCTCGCCGACCGATTTCATGTGATTGCGCCCGATCTGCCCGGGTTTGGCCAATCGGACATGCCGGAACGGACCAAGTTCAGCTACACCTTCGACAACATCGCGGGGGCTATTGACCGCTTCACTGAAGTAATCGGACTTGACCGCTTCGCCATCTATGTCTTCGACTATGGTGCGCCGACTGGTTTCCGCCTCGCGGTGAGGCACCCGGAGCGCATCACCGCCATGATCTCGCAGAATGGCAATGCGTATGTCGAGGGCCTCAGCGACGGCTGGAACCCGATCCGGGCATACTGGCAGGACCCGTCCGAAGCAAACCGCAGAGCCCTCCGCGGCTTTCTTTCGCCCGAGACAACGGTCTGGCAATACACCCACGGCGTCGCCGACACGTCCTCGGTTTCTCCGGACGGGTATTCGCTCGACAACTTCTATCTCGCACGATCTGGCGCTGATGAAGTGCAGCTCGACCTCTTCGGCGACTACAAGAGCAACGTCGCGCTGTATCCCGAATTCCAGGCCTATTTTCGCAAGCACAAGCCGCCGTTTCTGGCGGCTTGGGGCAAGAACGACCCGTTTTTCCTCCCGCCGGGCGCCGAGGCGTTCAAGCGTGACATTCCAGACGCTGACGTGCGCTTCTTCGACACCGGGCACTTCGCCCTCGAGACGCACTGTGACGAGATCGCTCTGGCAATCCGCAATTTCCTGTCGCGCTCCAAGTGACGCTCGACGTTTAGTCGAAATTGTAAAGCCTTCCGAGGAGTGACCCGATGCGCGCAATCGTTTTCGAAAAATTTGGTGGCCCCGATAGCCCGCTAGAGCGGGGCGACAACGTCGCCCGCCCGCGCAACTGAATCGACGATGCCACAGGCCTGGATGCTCGACCGGCCTCAGTTACTTGCCATCCTCGCCGGAGCGGCCGGGGGCGCAATTGCCATCGTGACCATGGAGGCGTTCTCCATTGAGAGGGCATTTCCGCTCTTCGCGATTCCATTCGCGACGTCGATCGTAACAGTATTGGGCTCACCAAAGGCAGAACCGGCGCAACCTCGCGCCCTTGTCGGCGGTCATCTTGTCTCCACGCTCGTTGGACTGCTGGTTGTGAAATTGTGCGGCCCAGCGCCGTGGGCCGCCGCCGTCGCTGTTGGTTTGGCAATGGTCGCAATGCATCTGACCGGCACGTTTCACCCGCCTGCCGGCATCGATCCGCTGGTTGTTGTCGTCAATAACATGTCCTGGAGCTTTCTGATTGTGCCAGTCGGCATCGGCGCCCTGCTGCTCGCAACGTTTGCTTTTGCTTGGCACAATCTCATCACGCGAGGCGTTAATGAGGGAGATACCTGGCCCATCCGGTGGTGGTGACCTTGAAGCGTTTCACACCCGTTGCGTTTTAAGCCGGGGAAACCATGCCAATGTCGCTTGTTGGCACATCGCGACATTTCGCTGGGCAGCGGGATTATTCGGCCATTGGGGTACACCGGACATTGGTCAAATCGTCAGCCAGCAAATTTATCGGTTCACGGCCTGGCTAACTGAACCAACCCGCGACCCTTGACCTTACAAAAGCGAAACACGGTCACACTGGCGACGCAGCCTGACGAACGAATAGAGACGGTCTCCATTGCGGCGCGCGGAAATCCAAAATTCCTGAAGCCGATCAACGTGATTTGGGTCGTCCAGTCCTCCTCGAAAAAATATTCCGCTTGTCGCGTCGGGCAAATCAGTGGTGTTTCTCCGCGCGTCTCACCCGACAAGAGGGGCGGCTCGCGATCGTCACGAAACGCGCGGTGGGATGCGGTGGACGCGGAAGCTGCGACTGACGAGCGCGGCCGATGCGGACGGCGAAGTCGTGTGGTCCTGACGCCCCGATGCTGGCGTCAAGTTTTTGAGAAGCAAGCTTCTCAGGGATGACGGTGGCAAGAAAGCCGGTCACCGGGGAGAGCGCGCTATAAGCCGTAAAACCATTGCGCAGGGAAGGCCGGATGCTCTCCGCTGAACCTGTATGCTCGTGTGCGCATTTTTTCGTGCACATTGCACACGAGACCGCGGGTGCAGCGCGCACCCGGCTTTCCCTGCGCCCTCTGTTTTCGAGGAGGGTGAAGCTGATGCAAAGCTCGGGCGAATCGCGCCGCGAGAATGCGGTCTCGCATCTTCAACGGTGTTTGAAATTGACCTGCAGATTCTCCCTGTCATTGCGAGCCACCGGGCGCGCATTCGCGCGACCCGGTGGCTCGCAATGAAGCGGAAGGAGCTTGCTACGATGTCCGCGGTCAACGCCCGCGAAAGCGCCGATCCAGTACACTACGGCCTTTCGGCTTACGCGCTGACGTCTCTGGAATACTGGATCACCCGCCTTCGCGGGTGATGACACCGTGAGCGGGTTGTTTGACATTCGAATATGAGGAGATGCGGCGCGCCGCCGCCGCGCTTACTTCACCGCCCCGAAGCGGCTGTCGAACGAATTCGACGACACGATCGGCGCCGATCCCGCAACCAGGCTATCCTTCGCGGCGGGCGCAGGGGCAGGTGCCGCGGAGGCGGTCTCGGAAACCGACGGTTTCGGCGCGGGCTTGGCGGCGGCCTGTTTGGTCTCGGCCTTTGGCGCGGCGGCCGGATGCGGCGGCTCAGTCCGCTTGGCTTCGATCACTTTCGGCTTTGCGGGCGGGGGTGGCGCGGTGCTTGCCGTGCTCGCCGTAGCGTCGGCCGTGCCGCCGATACCGACCTTGCGGGCGAGGTTGCTGAAGAACCCGTCGGATTGCGCGTTCGGCGCTGCATTCGCCACCCGCGTCGGTCCCGTGGCGGGGGCCGCAGCCGCTGCCGCGATCTTTGGTTCCTGCGGCGCGCCGAGCAGGAGATTATCGGACGGCGCGCGCGGCGGATTGACGGTCGAGGGAATGGTGCCGGGTGCACGTGCCATCGACAGCAGTGACAGGCTCTGGCCGTCGCCGCCTTCGGACAAGCCCGTGTTGCCTTCGGGCACCTTGGCGGCAAATATCTTGTTCATGCCGCCATCGATGCCGGTGTTCAGCCGGGCAACCGGCGTTCCCTTTGAGATCAGCTTGGCGGTCTCGGCAGCGTCCTGTTGTTCCTTTTCGCGCGTGGCGTCGGCGAGTTCATCCGGAATGGCGTAGGCCGGGCACTTGGCCGAAGCGTCGAATACCGGATCGCGCGTGGCGTTCGGCGCCTTGATGGCATCGAACACGTATTTCTTCTCGCAGAAATCGACCTTCGGCTCCTGCCGCGTGATCTCGAAATGATCCCAGCCTTCCTTGATCATCTTCCAGAACGGCATGTTCGGGTTATTGCGATGTTTCGCCATGTTGATCGGCGTCATCTTGAACGGATAGGCCTGCAGCTGGAACGCGCGCTGGCCGCCGAAGAAGGATTCGCGGCCGAGCGAATAGATTTCCGCGATCTGTTCGTCGGTCATCGCGTAGCAGCCGCGCGACGAGCAGTCGCCATGCACCATCAGCTGCGAACCGGTGCGCCCGAGCGCGCGATCGAACGCGTTCGGATAGCCGGTATTGAACGACAGATAATAGGCCGACTGCGGGTTCATCTGCGCCGGCGAGATCGCATAGAAACCTTCCGGCGCCTGGCGGTCGCCTTCACGCACCTTCGGGCCGAGATCGCCCGACCAGCGGCAGATCGGATAGGTCTTGAGCAGCGCAAAGCGGCCGGAGCGATCCTGCTTCCAGACCTCGAGCTCCGCTTCCTCCTTGAACAGCCGGACCAGGATCGGCGAATTGAGATCCATGTCCTTCTCGACCATCGCGGCGAGGAGTTTTGGCGGGACCGGCTGGTTGGCCTTGGCGTTGGTGGCGAGCGAGACTTCGTCGCTGTTGCAGCCGGCCAGCAGCACACCGGCCGCAAGGGCGGCCGACGTAACGAGCGCGCGAACCAGCGTGCGATATATCAAAGGCTAAGCTCCACACCCACCGGGCATTTTACGCACCCCAACATAGCGTTCATGCCCTGAAGCCATTGTTTAAAATACTACCCTTTGGCCACTCGGCTCGCAACCCGAACGGGGGGCGGCGGGCCGGTCACATGACAAGCATAGTCAACAGAGGTTAAAGACCGGGGTCTGGGCCTAATTGCGGCCGAATCGGCTGATTCGACCAAAAATCGGCGATTTTCGAGGAAATAGGCCCAACTTGCCACCCGGATTGACGAACCTCCGTCGCCCCGGCCCCGCGGATATGGGCGCAGATCGCGCATGAGAAGGCGATGGAGAGAGCCGCAACTGTGTTGAAGGCGACAGGCAAGCCCGCGAATGGAGACGCCTTCCGTCTCGACATCAACGCGCTACGCGCGGTTTCGGTGGCTGCGGTCGTTGGCTACCACTTCCAGATACCAGGGTTCGCCGGGGGATTTGTCGGCGTCGATATCTTCCTGGTGATCACCGGCTATCTGATGACGGGCAAGGTGCTGAACGACCTGGCGCTGGGCCGGTTTTCGTTCATTACGTTCCTTCTGATGCGGCTGCGCCGGATCTATCCGGCGCTGGCGGTGATGATCGCTTCGACAATCGTCGTCGGCTGGTTCGTGACCTTGCCGAACGAATATTTGAAGCACCTGCTGCAGGCGTTGTCGGCGCTGATATTCCAGTCGAATTTCGCCTTCAACAGCGACAACGGCTATTTCGCGATGGCGGCCCAGACCAAGCCGCTGTTGCATACCTGGTCGCTTTCGCTGGAGGGGCAGTTCTATTTCTGGATGCCTCTGGTCGTACCGCTGGTCTGGCGCCTGGCTTCCAGGTCCAAGGTCAGCGCAGTGATGACAACGTTTCAGGTTGTCGCGGCGCTGTCGCTGGCGTGGTGTTTGTGGGAGAGCCAGAACGACGCCACGGGCTCGTCCTTTTTCGCCTTGCCGGCCAGAGCCTGGGAACCGTTGGCCGGCGGATTGATCGCCATCGCTGAGCTGCAACGCCGATCCGAGAGTCCCGCCAAGGATCCGGCCAAGAATCCGGCCAAGGCCTCGTGGTTGGAAACGCAGATGATCGCTGTCCTCGGCTGGACGCTGGTTGCGGGCTGCATCCTCTCCCCTTTCCCGGAATCGCGGTGGCCGGGCGTGCTCACCATCCTGCCGATCCTGGGCGCGGCAATGATCGTCGGGGCGCGACAGGGTGCCGGCGCAGGCGGCCTGCTGGCGATCTCATCGATCCAGCGCATCGGCGACTGGTCCTATTCGATCTACCTGTGGCACTGGCCGATCTGGGTCTTCGCGCTGAGCTGGCTGTCCCTGCGCGGTTATGGCGTCGGCGCCACGCAAAAGACATTGATGGTGCTGGCGTCGCTTGGGCTCGGCGCAATCTCCTATCGCTTCGTCGAGCAACCGGTCCGATTGCGGCGGGATTTCTGGACGCCGCGCAGGCTGCTGCTGAGTTCCAGCGCTGCGTTCGCGCTGTCCATCGGGTTCGTGGCGCTGGCGTTCCTGAACCGCGGTTTCCCAAACAGGCTGCCGGGATACATGTTGCCGGCCGAACTGGCGCGACGGACCAGCACGCCACGGGACGAGTGTTTCAGAGATTCGAATTCCACCAAAAAGGCGGCCGAGACCTATTGCAGTTTCGGCAGCGCGGAAGTCGCGGGGAGGCCTTCCACAATCCTCTGGGGCGATTCATATGCCAACCAGTACCTCGAGCCGATTTCTGCAGCGGCGCTCGCCAGCGGAATCCATGGACTGATCGCGACACAGAACGGATGCAGGGCTTTCCTGGACGATCCTGCAGGGAACTCGGGGGATCAGCCGTCGTGCCGGAAATTCAACCGCAACACGCTGGATTTCGTGCTGGGCCGGACTGAGCCGAGCATCGTGGTGCTGGCAAGTAACTGGGCCGATGGGCTCGATGTCTCGGCCCTGGTTGAAAAACTGCTTGCCTCGGGCAAGACCGTCATCCTGATCATGCCGCTGCTGCACTTCGGCTTCGACCTCCCGCAGCGGTGGATTGAAAATCAGGTCCGGGCCGGCAGGGCGATCGACGAATGGAAGGTCAAGGCCGATCCCGTCCTGACGATGAGTTCGCTCAGGGACGCGATGGTGCAAATTGTGCAAAAGCACTGGGACAATCCGCGGCTGGTTACGGTGGATCCATTGTCCGTGATCTGCGAGCAGGGTGATTGCTATCTGGTCAGGAACGGGCAGGCCAATTTTCGCGATACCGCCCACATTTCCAACCTCAATGCGATGCAGTTCCGGGGCGTGTTCGACGCCGCGTTCAGGTCAGCCCTTCGCGTTGGACCTGACGCCGGGAAAAAAGCCGACTGAAATCAGCCGAGCTTCCGGCCGATATCGAGGAATTTCTGCCGCCGCTGCCGCCGGATGCCATCGCCATCGAGATTGCGCAGATCGTTGAGCGCCTGCGCAATGGCGTCGCCGGTAGCATCGATCATGGCCTTGGAGTTGCGATGGGCGCCGCCGGCGGGCTCCTTCAGGATCTGGTCGATCACGCCGAAGCGCAGCATGTCCTGCGCCGTGATCTTCATGCTGGTGGCGGCTTCCTGGGCCTTGGTGCCGTCCCGCCACAGGATCGAGGACGCCGCCTCCGGCGAGATCACGCTGTAGATCGCGTGCTCGAACATCAGCACGCGGTTCGCCGTGGTGATCGCGATCGCCCCGCCCGACATGCCCTCGCCGGTGATGATTGCGATATTGGGCACGCCCAGCGACAGGCAGGCGTCGGTGGAGCGGGCAATCGCTTCCGCCTGGCCGCGTTCCTCGGCCCCGATGCCCGGATAGGCGCCGGCCGAATCGACGATCGACAGCACGGGGATACCGAAACGGTCCGCCATCTCCATCAGCCGGACCGCCTTGCGGTAGCCTTCGGGGCGGGCCATGCCGAAATTGTGCTTGATCCGGCTTTCGGTGGTGGCGCCCTTTTCCTGGCCGATCACGCAGATGCTTTCGCCGCGGAAGCGGCCGAAGCCGCCCATCAGCGCCTCGTCCTCGCCGTACTTGCGGTCGCCCGCCATCGGCGTGAATTCCGGAATCAGCGCACTGACGAAATCGGTGAAGTGCGGACGCTGCGGATGGCGCGCCACCAGCGTCTTCTGCCATGGCGTAAGGTTGGCGTAGAGGTCGCTCAGCGCCTGCGACGCCTTGTCCTCGATTCGCGAAATCTCATCGCCGATGTCGCTGCCGGTCGCGGCAAGCGCGCGCAATTCGTCGACCTTGGCCTCGAGTTCGGCGACGGGTTTTTCGAAGTCGAGATAGCTGCGCATCTGATCCGGCATCAAACCAATATAGGGAGGAACATGCTTGCGGGCGAAGCGGTTTCGGTAGGGGGCAGAGAACGTTCGTATCTTCAACGATTTAGTGTGCATTCTGGGAGAAATGCGCGCCGCCGGTTGCGGGCGGGTGACGGCTCTTTCGGGGGAGAAGCCGCCGAAGTCAAGGCGCCGCAGCGTTTTCGAACCTACTTCTCCGCCAGCGGATGCAGGTCGCGCACCAGGCTTTTCAGCCGCTCCTCGACCACATGGGTGTAGATCTGCGTGGTCGAGATATCGGTGTGGCCGAGCAGCGTCTGCACGATGCGCAGGTCGGCGCCGTTATGCAGCAGATGGCTGGCAAAGGCGTGCCGCAGCACATGCGGGCTGACCAGCCGCGGCGCCAGGCCGGAGGCGGCCGCGAGTTCCTTGAGGTCGCGCGCGAAATGCTGTCGCGTCAGATGCCCGCTCTCGCCGAACGAGGGGAACAGCCATTTCGAGCCGGCGGCGTTTTTCTGTTTCTCCGGTTTGAGCGCCTCGATTGCGGCGAGGTAATCGGCCATCGCCTGCCGCGATGCCTCGTTCAGCGGCACCAGCCGTTCCTTGTTTCCCTTGCCGCGCACCACGATCATACGGGCATCGCGGCGCGCGGCCGATAGCGGCAGCGAGACCAACTCGGAGACCCGCAGGCCGGTGGCGTAGAGCACTTCCAGCAGGCAATACAGCCGCAGCGCGCGGAGCCGCTGCGGGGCCGAGGTGTCCTGTGCCTGCGTGAGATCCTTGGCGCGCGTCAGCATGCGGTCGACATCGGAGATCGACAGCACTTTCGGCAGGCCGCGGCCGCGTTTCGGGCCCGACAGGATCGCCGCCGGATCGTCGCTGCGAATCCGTTCGTTGAGCAGGAAACGGAACAAATGCCGCATCGCCGACAGCCGGCGGGCCACGCTGGAGGATTTGAAGCCGCGCGAATCGAGATCGGCGAGGTAGTCCCGCAGCGTCTGGGTCTCGGCGCCGGCAAAGCTTTGGCCGGCAGACCTGAGGAACTCGGAGAAATCGGTGAGGTCGCGGCGGTAGGCGTCGAGCGTATTGGCGCCCGCGCCCTGTTCGGCCGCGAGCATGTCGAGGAACAGGCTGGTCAGTTTGGCATCTGGTGGGTTGGAACGCATCCCAAGATCATAGCCGCTATTTCTTGAGGAACTTATCTGCGGGGATGGTGACGGTGATTTCCCGGGGCTTCGGGTTCACAAAATTCGCCAGCGCGAAAATGATGCCGTAGATGATCCCGGCGATCACGGCCACGACCGTCAGGAAGCGGAACAGGCTGGGCATCAGGAAGCCTCAGGTGGCAAATTAACCATTGAAATCATCGGGGAAGCAGGGCCCGACTACCTACATGTTCCCCCGGGCGTTGCAAGAGTCTCTGGCAACGGTATCGGCGGGGGTAGTATAGGTGGCGTGAACCGCGGAAAATCCGCCGATGACAAGGTTTTGATGCCCGAGACAGCCACACCGGCACCCGCCAACGCACCCCAGGACGCCGAAATCACGGCAGCCCTCGGAAGGCGTTCGATCGTGCTGGTCGGCATGATGGGCGCCGGCAAATCCACCATCGGACGCCGGCTGGCCGGGCGGCTGCGGCTCCCGTTCCTCGATGCCGATACCGAGATCGAGGCGGCGGCCGGGATGTCGATCCCCGATATTTTCGAAACCCATGGCGAGCCGCATTTCCGGGACGGCGAGGCGCGGGTGATTGCGCGGCTGCTCGACAATGGCCCGGCGGTGCTGGCCACCGGCGGCGGCGCCTTCATGCGCGAGGAAACCCGCAACCGCATCCGCGACAAGGCGGTCTCGATCTGGCTCAAGGCCGATGCCGACATCATCATGCGCCGGGTCAAGCGTCGCGCCGACCGGCCGCTGTTGCAGACCGAGGATCCGGCTGCGACCGTTAGCCGTCTGCTCGAACAGCGCGAGCCGGTCTATCAGAGCGCCGATCTGACGATCTGGTCGCGCGACGTGCCGCACGAACGAATTGTCGATGAATGTATCGAGGCCCTGCGCGCCCGGCTCTGCGGCGACGCGACGCCGCCGACCCAGCAAACAACCGACGGAATGAGCGTCACGCCATGACTGCGCCACTGAAGCATTCGGATCCGATCACGGTCGACGTCGCGCTCGGCGACCGCGCCTATGACATCATCATCGGCCGTGACGTGCTGCAGACGCTGGGCGGACGCGTCGCGGCGTTGCGGCCGGGGGTGCGGACCGCTATCGTGACCGACCGCACCGTCGCAAAGCATTGGCTGGAGCAAACCGAAAGCTCGCTGGCGGCGGCCGGCATCGCCACCTCGCATGTCATCGTCGAGGAGGGCGAGGGCTCGAAGACCTATGCCGGACTCGAGAAGGTCTCGGAAGCGCTGATCGCGGCCAGGATCGAGCGCAACGATCTAGTGATCGCGCTCGGCGGCGGCGTGGTCGGCGATCTCGCAGGCTTTGCGGCGGCGATCCTGCGCCGCGGCGTCGATTTCGTGCAGGTGCCGACCTCATTGCTGGCGCAGGTCGATTCGTCCGTCGGCGGCAAGACCGGGATCAATTCGCCGCAGGGAAAAAACCTTCTCGGCGCGTTTCATCAGCCGGTTCTCGTGATCGCCGACACTTCGGTGCTCGACACGCTGTCGGCGCGCCAGTTCCGCGCCGGCTACGCCGAAGTCGCCAAATATGGCGTGCTCGGCGACGAGGCGTTCTTCACCTGGCTGGAAGCCAATGCCGCCGAGATATTTTCGGGAAGTGCCGCGCGCGAGCACGCGATCGCAACCTCCTGCCGCGCCAAGGCCGCGATCGTATCGCGCGACGAGCGCGAGACCGGCGAGCGGGCGCTGCTCAATCTCGGTCATACCTTCGGCCACGCGCTGGAGGCGGCGACCGGTTTTTCCGATCGGCTGTTCCACGGCGAAGGCGTGTCGGTCGGCATGGTGCTGGCGGCGGAATTTTCCGCCCAGCTCGGCATGATCCCGCCGGCCGACGCCGCCCGGGTCGAACGCCACCTTGCTTCGGTGGGCCTGCCGACCCATTTGCAGGATATCGCCGGCTTTGCCCAGGAGGGGCTCGCCGACGCCGACGCGCTGATGACGCTGATGGCGCAGGACAAGAAGGTCAAGCGCGGCAAGCTGACCTTCATCCTGCTGGAGGCCGTGGGCCGCGCGGTGATTGCCAACGACGTCGAGCCCGCGCCGGTCCGCGATTTTCTTCAACGCAAGCTGGCGAAGACCTGAACTCTGTCCGGATGACTAACTTGGATTGGATCGCGCTCTCCATCGTCGTCGCCTGTCTCTTCGTCTCCGCCTTTTTTTCGGCGAGCGAGACCGCGCTGACGGGCGCCTCGCGCGCCAGTATGTTGCGGCTCTCCAAGCAGGGCAACCGCGAGGCCAGCGTGGTCTCCAGCCTGTTTGCGATGCGCGAGCGGATGATCGGCGCGCTATTGCTTGGCAACAACATCGCCAATATCGGCGCCTCGGCGCTCGCGACCGGCATCTTCACGGCATGGTTCGGCGAAGTCGGCGTGCTCTATGCGACCGGCTTGATGACGGTTCTGGTGGTGATCTTTGCCGAAGTCCTGCCCAAGACCATCGCCATCAACGCGCCGGATCGGGTGTCGCTGCTGGTCGCCCGCCCGATGAAACTGATGGTCTATTTGCTCGGTCCGCTGCTTGCCGTTGTCGAAGCGATCGTCCGACTACTGATGCGGATGCTCGGCGTCAAGATCGGCCACAATCAGCCGCTGCTGTCGCCGACCGAGCGGCTGCGCGGTGCGGTCGATCTTCTGCATCACGAAGGCAACGTCGAAAAGCAGGACCGCGACATGTTCGGCGGCCTGTTGGACCTGCGCGAGCTGCAGGTGTCCGACGTCATGGTCCACCGCACCGAAATGGTGATGATCAACGCCGACCTGCCGCCGGAAGACCTGGTGCGCGAGGTGCTGGCGACCGAATATACGCGCATTCCCTTGTGGCGCGACAAGCCGGAAAACATCATCGGCGTGCTGCACGCCAAGGACCTGTTGCGCGCGATCCGGGCTTCCGAAGGCGACACCGCCAAGATCGACGTCTCGACCATCGCGCTGCCGCCATGGTTCGTGCCGGAGATGCGGTCGGTGTCCGAACAGCTGAAGGCGTTCCGCCGCCGCAAGACCCACTTCGCGCTCGTCGTCGACGAGTATGGCGAGGTCGAAGGAATGGTGACGCTGGAGGATATTCTGGAAGAGATCGTCGGCGATATCTCCGACGAGCACGACGTGGTGGTGGCCGGCGTCCGCGCCCAGCCCGACGGCTCGGTCGTGGTCGATGGTTCGGTGCCGATCCGCGATCTCAACCGCGCGATGGATTGGCATCTGCCCGACGAGGAGGCGACCACCATCGCGGGACTGGTGATTCACGAGGCGCGTTCGATCCCCGAGCGCGGCCAGAGTTTCACCTTCCACGGTTTCCGCTTCCGAGTGCTGCGCCGCGAGCGCAACCGCATCACCGCGCTGCGGATCGTGGCGGTGCCGCGCGAGGCCGAGACCGAAGAGAAAAAGCCGAAGCGGGCGGGGACGGCGTTCTGAGCGCCGGTCCTCGTCACCAATTCAGAGTCAGATGGCAGGAACCTAGTTGGCAGAGGTGGATTGCCGCGCCGGTCTTGACGGCTATCCCGGTTCCCAAAAGCAGCAGGATGCACCCGAGCGTGGAATAAGGGCTCTCGCCGCTCCTTTGCGAATGATTGTCCATGGCCGCACCAAAATAACAGGAAATCGCCCAAGCCCGCGCATCGCGCGCCGTCTACTGCGGCCAATATGAAAAGGCCGGCGTAGGAATTCCAGACGAACGGCGCGGTCACGTCATAAAGGCGGAATAGGGGCGCAGGTGACGGATTTCGGAGAGATCATTCGATATCGATGCTGACGCCACTGAGCTTCCAGATGCCGTCGGCCGGAATGAAGCCAAGCTGGTATTTCACCTGCTTGGGCGTCGTCTCGAAATGGCCTTTCAGCCGCAACACGCCCTTCTCGTCGATTTTGGCGTCTTCGTCGGAAACGATCGGCTTTGCGACCACGGCATCGAATACGGCGTGCTTTTCGATCAAATCCTTGAAGATCGTCCGCAGCTTTTCCGGCGGAAACTGGTCGCGGAACGGCTTTGATATTTTGGCGTGGAATACCGTGAAATTGTCCGCCGCCACCGCGTCGTTGAGCGACACCAGGATGCTCTTGACCAGAACCTCCTGCACAAACGGGCTCGGCATGTCCTGCGCCGAGGCCTGGTCCGCGCCGCATACAGCGAAAGCGGCAATGACGGCAGCTGCAAATCGCAGATATGCCCAATGAACCATCGGACTGCCTCTTCGATTGGCGGCAACGGCCCAAGCTAAGCCTGATCCTCGTTCAAAAGGAACCGGTTTATCGCCTGCGCGATTATCCAAAATAATGGAAAATGGCGACGGCGTCTGCCGCGATCTTGATCGGCACAGGCGCGCCGCTCCGAATTCAGCCCCTGGCTTCCCCTGGGGCCTCGGCCTTGATCGCCAGCGCGTGTACCGAGTCGTTGAGTTCCGCCGAAAGCGTTGCGTTAATCATGCGGTGGCGTTCGATCCGGCTCTTCCCTTGGAAGGCCGGCGACACAATATAGACCCTGAAATGCGTCTCGCCGCCCGGCCGGTGGCCGGCATGGCCCTCATGCAGATGTGATTCGTCCGCGACGTCGAGGCTTTCCGGCGTGAAAGCTTCACGCAACTTGTTTATGATAACGTCCCTGGTGCTCATGGCGGCGGCAATACGCTCCAAAGCCGCTTTTCGTCAATGGCGCATCCACAGTTGAGGTATTGTCAATGTCAAGACTTGAAGCCTTGGGCATTGCGTAGTCAAAGTTAGCCATGGCGATTGATTCATCCAAATTCTTCGACTCCATTCGCATCAAGCCCAACAAGCTGAGCGCGAAGCAGCAGGCGCAGGCGCGGGAAGAATCCGCGATGTGCGAATGGGCGGGTTGCCCGAACAAGGGGCCGCACCGGGCGCCGAAAGGCCGCGAGAACTCGAAAGAGTACTGGCACTTTTGTCTCAACCACGTCCGCGAATACAACCAGTCCTACAATTTTTTCCAGGGCATGAATGCCGACGCCGTCGCGCGCTACCAGAAGGATGCGCTGACCGGCCATCGTCCGACCTGGAAGATGGGCGCCAACGGCGGCAAGAAAGGCAAGGCAGGCGCCGAGGCCGATCTGGACGCGGCCGCCGATCCGTTCAGCATGTTCAGCGAACTCAACGGCCGTGGCCGCTGGCGGCCGGGCCCGGGCGGTGCGGCCGGCGAGGCCAAGCCTGAGACCCGGAAGGTGATGAACGCCGAGCGCAAGGCGTTGCAGGTGATGGGGCTCGGCCCCGACGCGACGCTGGAAATCGTCAAGGCAAAATACAAGGCGCTGGTGAAGCAGCACCATCCCGACGCCAATGGCGGCGACCGCTCCACCGAGGATCGCCTGATCGAGATCATCAAGGCGTACAATTATCTCAAGACAGTTGTGCGCGGCGCGAGCTAGTCTCTCGTCGCCCCTGCCTAGTGCGCAATTGCGCACGGGAGCAGGGGCCCATAGCCACCGGCGCTAATTGTTTACACAAGGCGTCTACCAGATCATCCAATTGATGGGCCGCGGCGTGTGGGTCCCCGCTTTCGCATTGCTTTCGCAGGGACGACGGTGGGAACTGTAGTCTGCTGTCGCTCACTTCAAAAATACCTTAGCCGCGTGACGAATCCGGCATCGCTCCGATATAGGCCGAACTCGGCCGGATCAGCCGGCCGCCGCGCTGCTGCTCGCGGGCGTGTGCGGTCCAGCCGGCCGCGCGGCCGACCGCGAAGATCGGGGTGAACGCCTGCCGCGGGATCGCGAGCGCGTCGAGCAGGATCGCGGTGAAGAATTCCACATTGGTGTCGAGCGGACGGTCCGGATTTTTCTGCCGCAACGCCGCGCGGATATAGGCCTCGACTTCGCCGGCGAACGGCAGGTCGGTGCCATCGACCGCAAGCCGTTCGATGGCCTCCTTGAGCACATCGGCGCGCGGATCGCGGACGCGATAGACACGGTGGCCAAAGCCCATCAACCTTTCGCCGCGCTTAAGCGCGCTGTCGACCCACGGCTTGATCCGTTCGCGTGAGCCAACCGCATCGAGCATTTCCAGCACCGGCTCCGGCGCGCCGCCATGCAGCGGTCCGGTCAGCGCACAATATCCACCGGTGACGGCTGCGAACAAATCGGCCTGGGTCGAGGCGATGACGCGCGTCGTAAAGGTCGATGCGTTCATGCCGTGATCGCACACGGTGACGAAATAGGCGTCGAGCGCCGCGACCTCGCGCGCACCGGGTTTGCGGCCCAGCATCATCGACAGCGTATCGGCGGCATGGCTGAGCGTCGCATCCGGAGCGATGGGGTCATTGCCGCGGGCGCGCTGCACCAGCGCGCCGGCGACGACCGGAAACGCGCCGACGATGGTGGCCTCATGTGGCAGTCCATTTTCGGCGCGCAGCCCTGCGATCGCGGCCCGGAAACCGTCGACGATCGACAGCCCACGGGTAATTCCGAGCAGGTCCGGCAGCCGGGCAAAGGCGTGTTCGCGGGCGGCGCCCAGTGCGGCGCGGACCGCGGCTTCGCCGACCGGCTGGCCGGTTCCGCCGCTCCATAACCGCGCCGTGACACCTTCGAAGCCGGTCTTACGGGCGAGGTCACCGACGCGCTCGCCGGCAATGATCAGTTCGCCGCGCTCGCCATCGACATGGCTCAGCACGGTTTCGGCGGCCGGAACGCCGTCGAGGCCGATCGGGGTTTTGGAAAGCTGGATGTTCATGACGGGTCTCCTTTGTTGTCCCGCCAAAAATCGGCCCTCTCGACAGATTGATCAATCTTGATTATGTCAATCAATATGAAAAAATCCGCAGGGCTTTACCTCTCCGCCCGCGAGGCCTCGGCCGAATTAGCGGTCTCCCCGGCCACGCTCTACGCCTATGTCAGCCGCGGGTTGATCCGCTCGGAGCCGTCGTCGGATTCGCGCAGCCACCGTTACCGGGCCGAGGACATCCGCACGCTGAAGGAGCGGCGCGTGCCGTCGCCGGATCCGCGCGGCCTCAGAAGCTTCGATGCTGATTTGCCGGTGATGGATTCGGCGATTGCGACCATCACCGAGGACGGCCCGATCTACCGCGGCGTCAACTGCGTCGATCTCGCGGAAAAAGACACGCTGGAGCATGCGGCGACGCTGCTGTGGGATGTCGCCGGCGTCGATCCGTTCGCGGCCGACAACGATCCGCAGATTTCCGAGGAGATGCGCGCGATCGCGGACGCCGCGCGCCGCGCCGCGCCGATTGATCGCGCCATCGCCGTGCTGGCGCTCGCGGCCAGCGCCGATCCGCGGGCGTTCACCCGCGCCGCTGACGGGCGCGCCATGGTCGGCGCGCGCATTCTGCGGCTGGTGGTCGCGACCATGCTCAACACTGCGCCGTCGCCGCAGCCGCTCCATCTGCAGATTGCGCAGGCCTGGGCGCCTGACAACAAACATGCCGCCGATCTGATTCGCCGCGCGCTGGTGCTGCTCGCCGATCACGAATTGAACGCCTCGACCTTCACCGTGCGGTGCGCGGCTTCGACCGGACTGAACCTGTATGACGCCGTGATCGCCGGTCTCGTCGCCTTGAAAGGCCCGAAGCATGGCGGCGCCGGCGTGCTGGCCTCGCGGCTGGTCAGGACGCTCGTCGATAACGACGTCGCGCCCGTCATCCGCGAACGGGTTGCGCTCGGTGAACGCTTCGCGGGCTTCGGCCACGGCGTTTACAAGCGTGGCGATCCGCGCGCCATTTCAATGCTGGAAGCGCTGGCGCGCGCCGGCGCCGCGCGAAAATTCACAAGGGAAATCCCGGAGCGGATCGCGGAAGCCACCGGCGAATTCGTCAACATCGATTATGCGCTGGCGGTGCTGGTGCACAGTTTGCGGCTGCCCGCAGGCAGCGAATTGGCGTTATTTGCCATGGCGCGCACGGTCGGCTGGATCGCGCATGCAAGCGAACAGTTGCAGCACGGCGGGCTGATCCGCCCCCGCGCGCGCTATGTCGGCCCGGCGCCGGGGCGAGGGGCGGCTTCGAACGACCGGTGAGGTTACTCGGCCGGCTTGGCGGGCTCGATCACGCCGCCGCCGTGACGGCGGCGGATGGTCCAGACCGCGAGCGCGACAACCAACGCGCCGCCGAGCACCGCAAACATCCAGAGATGCTTGCCGACATGCTCATGATGCGGCAGGCCGGCATATTCGTGCAGCGCCGAGACCGCGAGCACGCCCGGCAGCACATGTGCCGGCGCCCAGGCCAGAATCGCGGGAACGTTGACACTGTAGAATCGCAACGGCGGCATCCCGAGCGCACCGGCTGTGATCGGCACGAAAGCGCGGATCGGCGGCACGAATCGCGCAAAGAACACCGCCAATGCGCCCCAGCGATTGAAGAACGCCTCGCTTTGCGCCACCACGCCCGGATAATTCGTCATCGGCCAGGCGCTAAGTATCTCGCGTTGCGAGCGATGGCCGACCCAGAATGCGGTCCCGTCGCCGAGCAATGCGCCGGCGGCAGCCGCCGCCAATACCGGCCCGAGCTGCAACTCGCCGCCGGGCACCAACGCGCTCAGGGCGAGGATGATGGTCGAGCCCGGAACCAGCGAGCCGACCACCGGGACGGCTTCCAGCAGGGCGGCAAGGAACAGCGTGAGGTAGGCCAACCACGCATGGGCCGAGACGAACGCAATCAGGGGGTCAAGGAATGAAGTCACAAGGTTCCTGTCTCAACAAGGGCGAGATGCTTGATGTTCAGAGGTAACAACTCGAGGCGGAGGTAGAAAGTGCCATCCACCGGTTCCGGGTGGGCGGCCCGGTCGCCGGTAAAAGTGCGGCGTGATTCGCAGGGCAGCCCTCCAAAAATCGAGTTCAGCACCTATCTCAATGATAAGGCAACGGAACTTTGATTGTGCCGCGGGCTTCTGCCGGCCGTTGCTCTCTGCTAGGTTTGTGGCTGCACCCATCCGCAGCCATGCCGCAAATCTGGTTTCGGGAACGCCCGGGACCTCGGAGGATTGATGACGACCGCCGCCATGACCAAAACTATCGAGCCCGTCGGTTTGCCTGACATGAAGGTGTCGGTCCGGCAGGTGTTCGGTATCGACAGCGACCTTGAGGTGCCGGCTTATTCCGAAGTCGATCCGCACGTACCCGACGTCGATTCGGATTACCGTTTCGATCGCGCCACCACGCTCGCGATCCTCGCCGGCTTTGCGAAAAATCGCCGCGTGATGGTGACCGGCTATCACGGCACCGGTAAATCGACCCACATCGAGCAGGTTGCCGCACGGCTGAACTGGCCCTGCGTGCGCGTCAACCTCGACAGCCACATCAGCCGCATCGATCTGGTCGGCAAGGACTCCATCGTCATCAAGGACGGCAAGCAGGTCACGGAATTCCGCGACGGCATTCTGCCCTGGGCGCTGCAGCACAATATCGCGCTGGTGTTCGATGAGTATGACGCCGGCCGTCCCGACGTGATGTTCGTGATCCAGCGCGTGCTGGAAATCTCCGGCCGCCTGACCCTGCTCGACCAGAACAAGGTGATCAAGCCGCACCCGGCGTTCCGCCTGTTCTCGACCGCCAACACGGTCGGCCTCGGCGATACCTCCGGCCTCTATCACGGCACCCAGCAGATCAACCAGGGCCAGATGGACCGCTGGTCGATCGTCACCACGCTGAACTATCTGGCGCATGACGAGGAAGTCGAAATCGTGCTGGCCAAAGCGTATCACTACCGCACGCAGGAAGGCCGCGACATCGTCAACAAGATGGTGCGGCTGGCGGACCTGACCCGCAACGCATTCGCCAATGGCGATCTGTCGACGGTGATGAGCCCGCGCACGGTGATCACCTGGGCCGAGAACGCCGATATTTTCTCCGACATCGGCTTTGCGTTCCGCGTCACCTTCCTCAACAAATGCGACGAGCTGGAACGGCCGCTGGTGGCTGAATTCTATCAGCGCTGTTTCAATGCGGAGCTGGCGGAGAGTTCAGTGAACGTGGCGCTCAGCTAGTCCATGCCGTCCATTTCCGTCGAGCGCACCATTGGAAAGACCAAGAAAGCGGTGCTCGGCGGACTTGTCGGCTACAACACCGAGAAGATGGGGAAGCAAAAATACAAACGGCTCGCCGTCTCACTGACCGAAGGCAACAAGATCGTCGGTGGAATTGTCGGGGAGGTCTGGACTACGGTGCTGTTCATACAGTTGTTCTGGATCGAGCAGAAGCTTCGCGGCAAGGACTATGGAACAAAGCTGATAAGGGCGATTGAAGACGAAGCGAGGCGCTTCGGGGCGACGAAGTCTTATCTCGACACGATGAGTTTTCAGGCGCCGGGCTTCTACCGCGCATGCGGCTATGAGGAATTCGGTTCGATCGAAGGCTATCCAGGCGGCGTGACGCGCCATTGGTTCACAAAAACGCTATGAGCACATCCAACTCCAAATTCCGCACCGGGTCGAAGGAAGCGCCGACCGAGCCGTTCAAGCGCGCGGTGACGTCGTGCCTGCGCGCGATCGCGAAAAAGCCGGAACTGGAAGTGACGTTCGCCGCCGAACGGCCGGGTCTGGCGCCGGGCAAGGCGCGGCTGCCGGAGCCGGCGCGCAAGATGACGAGGCGGGATGCGGCGATCGTGCGCGGACACGCCGACTCGATCGCGCTGAAACTCGCCTGCCACGATCCCAAGGTGCACCGCAAGCTGATGCCGGGAAATCCGCAGGCGCGCGGCGTGTTCGAGGCGGTCGAGCAGGCCCGCGTCGAAGCGATCGGCTCGCGCCGGATGGCGGGCGTCGCGAAAAACCTCACCGCGATGCTCGACGATCATTTCCATCGCGGCAAGTTCGACGAGATCACCGATCGCGCCGATGCGCCGCTGTCGGATGCCTTGGCGATGCTAGTGCGCGAACGCCTGACCGGTCTGGCGCCGCCTGCAGCTGCGAAAAAAATGGTCGATCTCTGGCGCCCGGTACTGGAAGACAAGATCGGCGCTCGCCTCGATAAGTTGAGCCGCGTCACGGAAGATCAGGCCAGATTCGGTGACCTCGTGCATGACCTGTTATCGGCGCTGGACCTCGGCGACGACCGCAATGCCGATGCCGATGACGACGAGAACCAGGACGAGAATCAGGACGGCGAGAACGATCAGTCCGGCGCCGAAGGCTCGCCCGATAGCGACGCCGCGCAGGAGATGAGCGCCGATCAGGCGCAGGCGACCACCGACGAGATGTCGGAAAGCGCGATGGAGAGTGCCCAGGCCTCCACCAGCGACACCTTCGACGATGGCGAACTCGGCGACGATGAAACGCCGGGCGAAGCCACGCGGCCGAATTCGCGCGGCGCCAACGAACCGCGCGGGCCGGAATATCATGCCTTCGCGCCGAAATTCGACGAGGTGATCGCGGCCGAAGACCTCTGCGACCACGACGAACTGGAGCGGCTGCGCTCCTATCTCGACAAGCAGCTCGCGCATCTGCAGGGCATCGTCGCCCGCCTCGCCAACCGGCTGCAGCGCCGCCTGATGGCGCAGCAAAACCGCGCCTGGGAGTTCGATCTCGAAGAGGGCATTCTCGATCCCGCCCGGCTGTCGCGCGTGGTCACCGATCCCTATCATCCGCTGTCCTTCATGCACGAGAAGGAAGCGACCTTCCGCGATACCGTGGTGACGCTGCTCTTGGACAATTCCGGCTCGATGCGCGGCCGCCCGATCACGGTCGCCGCGACCTGCGCGGATATTCTGGCGCGCACGCTGGAGCGCTGCGGCGTCAAGGTCGAGATTCTTGGCTTCACCACGCGGGCCTGGAAGGGCGGGCAGTCGCGCGAAGCGTGGCTCGCCGCCGGCAAGCCGGCCAATCCGGGTCGCCTGAACGATCTGCGCCACATCATCTACAAATCCGCCGACGCCCCCTGGCGTCGCGCGCGCAAGAATCTCGGCTTGATGATGCGCGAGGGTCTGCTCAAGGAAAACATCGACGGCGAGGCGCTGGATTGGGCGCACAAGCGCCTGCTCGGCCGCTCCGAGCAGCGCAAGATCCTGATGATGATTTCCGACGGCGCGCCGGTCGACGACTCCACTCTGTCGGTCAACCCCGGCAATTACCTCGAGCGGCATCTGCGCCACATCATCGAGGAGATCGAGACCCGCTCGCCGGTCGAATTGATCGCGATCGGCATCGGTCACGACGTCACCCGCTATTATCGGCGCGCGGTCACCATCGTCGACGCCGAAGAACTCGGCGGCGCCATCACCGAAAAGCTTGCCGAGCTGTTCAGCGAGACCCACGGCGCGGCGCCCGCGACACATGGCCGGCCGCGCCGCTTGCATTCCTGAGAGAGATGCGCTCGCGTCTTAGCCGCCGCCGCTTCCTGAACTTCACGGCGGCGGGGCTTTCGGCGATGACGATGCCTGCCGTCGCGCGGGCGCAAACCGCCGTCCAGCCGCCGTCGAAACCATTCGAGCCCGACGAATATTCGGTCACCGCGCCGGTTTCGATCGAGGTCAACGCCCGGCCGTTGCCCGCCTTCGATACCCGCGATCGCTCGCATGTGCGGTTCGGTTCGCTGGAATACCGCAGCGGGTTGATCCTGACCTCGGCGTTTCATGGTTTTGGCGGACTGTCGGGAATAAGGCTCGACGCCAGGGGTGAGCGCTTCATCGCCATCAGCGACAAGGGGAGTTGGTTCACCGGCCGCCTCGTCTACAAGGGCCGCGAGATGACGGGCCTTGAAGATGTCGAGGCGTCGCCGATGCTCGGCCCCGACGGCAAGCCGATCACCAGCCGTCGCTGGTATGATTCCGAATCGATCGCGCTGGACGGCTCGTTCGTCTATATCGGCCTCGAGCGCGCCAATCGGGTGCTGCGGTTCGATTTCTCCAAGGGTTTTACGCGCGCATCCGGCGAGGTCGTGCCGATGCCGCCGGCGGTGCGCAAGCTGCCGAACAACAAGGGACTCGAGGCGCTGGTGTGGGTGCCGAAGGGCCAGCCGCTGGCGGGGACGCTGATCGCGATCTCCGAACGCGGCCTCGATGCCGACGGCAACATCATCGCGTTCCTGGTCGGCGGCAAGACGCCCGGCCAGTTCAGCGTCCGCCGCACCGACAATTTCGACGTCAGCGACGCGGTGCTGCTGCGGTCAGGCGATCTGTTGCTGCTGGAGCGGAAATTTTCCTGGCTCGGCGGCATCGGCATCCGGATCCGTCGCGTCGCGCTCGCTTCTGTGGCGCCCGGCGCCCTGATCGATGGCCCGGCCATCTTCAACGCCGATCTCGGCGACGAAATCGACAACATGGAGGGCATCGACGCCCATGTGACACCGGAAGGCGACACCGTGCTGACCCTGGTCTCCGACGACAATTTCTCGCCGATCCAGCGCAATCTGTTGCTGCAGTTCACGCTGGTGGAGTGATATTCGAACTTGTTCGGGCTTTGCACCGACCAACGGTCATGAAAGTCAGCTGCATCCTGTCGGCCCTCCTCGCCGCTCTCGTCCCGTTCGCCGTTATGCCGGCCCGTGCCACCAGCGAGCACGACTATGCCAAGGACGAATACGCCATCATTCGCGACGGGCTGGCGCCAAACAAGCAGGTGTCGTTGGCCTCTCATGGCGACGGCGATGGCGGACGCGAGAACTTCCATGTCTGGCTGATGGCGGAGCCCGCGCACCGCAGGATAGTGGCGCTCGACGACATCGGCGGCAGATTGGATACCGGTCCCGACGCCTACTACGCTTTCTGGTCGGCGGATTCGCGCCACGTCGCCGTCACCTTCCGCAGCGAGCGCCATGTGGTGGAACTCAATCTTTATCAGATCGAAAACCGCCGCGCGCATTTGATCTCCGGCCCCAGCCTGTTCCGCGATGTGACCAGCCGCGACCCCGGTGCGGGCGACGACGAGCGCCGGAGCGTTCCCGAGTTCGAGTGGAAAGGCCCAAGGCGCTTTCTCCTCAAAGAGCGCCGGCAGTTCACGGCATCCGATCCCGGCTTTGCGCGCATGATGGGCGCCTACGGAAGAGTGACCGACAAATCGAACGATGGCAGGTGGTTCGTCGAATTCTCCGCTGAAGCCGATTGCATGTTGACGCCGGGCAACCGCTATCGCATCGTTGATCTGCGGGTCGGAAAATTCGGCGAATAATGCCGCTAGCGGAACGTTTCTTGCAACGCTCTGGCCAGTGAAACCGGAGCGTTTGATGAATACATCCATTCGAATCGTCTGTGTGCTGGCGGGTCTCTTCGCCGCCACCACGGGGCATGCCGAAACCTGGCCGTCCCGGCTGATCAAGGCGACCATCCCGTTCGGCGCCGGCAGCGCGGCCGATGTGGTGCCGCGCCTGCTGTTCGATCGTCTGGCGATCGAACTCGGCCAGCCGATCGTGATCGAGAACCGCGCCGGCGCCGGCGGAACGCTGGGTTCGGGTCAGGTGGCGAAGGCCGATCCCGACGGCTACAGCATTCTCTCCAATTCCAACGCGCTGACGATTGCCCCGGCCATCTTCCCGAACCTCGCCTTCGACGCCACTCACGACCTCGCCTCGGTGCTGATGATCGGCTCCAGCGCCAATGTGATGATCGTGCCGAATTCGCGGCCCTGGAAAACCATCCAGGATTTCATCGCCGACGCCAAGGCAAAGCCCGGCTCGATTTCGTTCGGCTCGGTCGGCATCGGCAGCGCCGTGCAGATCAGCACCGAAAAATTCCGCCTCGCCGCCGGCATCGAGGCCACGCACGTGCCCTATCGCGGCGGCTCGGAAGTCATCGCCGATATCCTGGGCGGCCGGATCGACCTGTATTTCTGTCCGCTCGCGACCGCGCTGCCGTTGATCCGCGAGGGCCAGGTGCGCGCGCTGCTGGTATCGACGCCCAAACGCGTTCCCGATCTGCCCGATGTGCCCGGTACGGCCGAGATCGGCTTGAAGGATGCCGACAGCGTGATCTGGTTCGGCGTGTTCGTGCCGGGGAAGACGCCGCGGGACATCGTCGAGAAACTCCATATCGCCGGTGAAAAAGTGCTGGCCGATCCGGCGACGCAGGAGAACCTGAAGAAGCTCGGCATCGAGCCGCTGCCGATGACGCCGGCCGCGATGGATGATTTCGTCAAGCGCGAGACGGCGGCTAACTTCGAGCTGATCAAGGCCGCGGGCATCAGGCAGTAGGGGGAGGGTTGCAGCAGGCGCGGGTTGAGGAGCGGGGGGTGTATGACTACACAGGAAGCGACACCTTCCCTCGCATCCGGAAATCGCCCCATGAGCGTATTGTTTTCCCCGATCAAGCTGCGCGGTTTGAGCCTGCCCAATCGCATCATGGTATCGCCGATGTGCCAGTACTCGGCCGTCGATGGCGAGGCCAATGACTGGCATTTTACGCACATCAACTCGCTGGCGCTGTCGGGGGCCGCGATGTTCTGCATCGAGGCCACCCATGTGGAAGCGATCGGCCGCATCACGCCGGGCTGTCTCGGCCTTTACAACGACGCCACCGAAGCCGCGCTGAAGCCGATCCTGGCCTCGGTGCGCAAGCGCTCCAAAACCGCCGTTGCGATGCAGCTTGCACATGCCGGGCGCAAGGGCTCGAGCCATACGCCGTGGGACGGTGGGCAGCAGATTCCGGTCGCGGAGGGCGGCTGGCAGGCGGTGGCGCCGTCGGCGATTGCGCACAAGGCAGGCGAGGCCGCGCCGCTGCAACTCGATGCGGCGGGCCTTGCGCGAATCCGCGACGCCTTCGTTGCTGCCGCAAAACGCGCCGAGCGGCTCGGCATCGACGCGCTGGAGCTGCACGGCGCCCATGGTTATCTGCTGCACCAGTTCCTGTCGCCGATCTCCAACAAGCGCAGCGATCAATATGGCGGGTCGCTCGAAAACCGGATGCGCTTTCCGCTGGAAGTGTTCGACGCCGTGCGCGCGGTGTTTCCGGCGACGAAACCGGTCGGCATGCGGGTCTCCTCGACCGATTGGGTCGAAGGCGGCTGGGATCTCGCGCAGACCATCGAATTCGTCACGGAACTGAAGAAGCGCGGCGTCGACTGGATCGACGCGTCCTCCGGCGGCGTCTCGCCGCTGCAGAAAATCCCGCTCGGCCCCGGCTACCAGGTGCCGTTCGCGCAAGCCATCAAGCAGGCCACCGGCGTCACCACCATCGCGGTCGGCCTGGTCACCGAGGCGAAGCAGTCCGAGGACATCGTCGCCTCCGGCAAGGCCGACATGGTCGCGCTCGCCCGCGGCATGCTCTACGACCCGCGCTGGGGCTGGCACGCCGCCGCCGAACTCGGCGGCCAGGTCGAGGCCCCGCCGCAATATTGGCGCTCGCAACCCTCGACGCAAAAGGCGCTGTTCGGCGCCACCACGTTCGGGACGCGGTGAGGGGTCCGGCACCGGTTCGCGAGTCAATTAATCCCCGGCGCCGACGGCGTCGAGCGAACCTGCCAGAATCGCAGCAGCCGGCGCGCGTTCTCGAGGGTCAGTTTCGCGAACGCGCCTTTGGCCCTGGCGAGTTCGTGCGGCCCCATCGCACCTGACGCAAAACGGCTTTCCAGCACGGCGGCAACCGTGTCCCAGCCGAGGCCCGCGACCCGGCACGGAATCAGGATGCCGTCGTCGCGCAGGCTCTGCATCAGCGGGCGGATGACGTCGACGGTCGATTGCGACAGCACGGCGAGGGCCGCCACCGTCTCCTCGTATTTCCGCTGCCGCGCGAAGCCGAGCAACGCCGTTTCATGAAGCTGGCCGCTTCTGTTGAGCAGTTCGACATGATGCCGCGCCGCCTGGAAGTCGCGCACTTTGGCCATCTCGCGGCCGGCGCCGGCCGAGGCTGCGGCGATCGCGCTGCGGATTTCCTCGAACAGATGCGGCGGCGCGCGCGACAACAGCCGCGACCGCACCGCCTCGGTGGCGCTGCGCAATAATTGCTGCCGGAGCTCCGACGGCAGATCGACCCGGATCCCCATGTCGACCGCCAGCTCGGGATCGGTTTCGGCCTGCGCCAGCACGACGGCGAAGCCATTTGCCGAAACCCGCGCGCCGGGATTGTTGACGAGCCTGCGGCTGACGCTCGGATAGTGCCGCGCCAGCAGCGCGTCGGTGACCACTTCCTTCAGCCACCAGCGGCCGGAAATCGCCAGCAGATGCTGCTCGCCTTTGGAGCCCGCGAGTTCGACCAGGTCGTCGTCGGTCAGCCTTGCCGATTCGGTCAGCACCGGACCGGCGACGGAAATCTCGTCATGCCGCGCCAGATGGCGGATCACGTCCGGCGGCGCCTTCGGCACCGACGCGATCTGCGTGCTCATTTCGGCCAGCGCGATGCGGGCGCTGACATCGGTGAGCGCGCGGATCTCGATGGTCCGGATCAGGCGTTCGAGCACGTCGCCGAACAGCTCGATCTGCTCGCCATTGCAGCCGTCGGCGGACAGCAGAAACAGGTCCGTCACGCGCTTGAAGGTTTCGAGGTGCTTTTCCGCCGAGCCGGCCCTGATGGCGGCCTCAACTTCGTCGGCGATCGATCGGTCCAACATCGCTCGTCCTGAGCGTTTAAAGCCAATTCTGGCAGGCGCGCGATCATCTGGGAAATAGCTGAACGATCGGTAAAGCCGGAACCATTGAAACTGGAAGCATGGGCCCGCGCCGCGCATGCCGCCCCTGCGCCGGCGTTTACCTCGCCCCGCGCGCGGGGAGAGGTCGGCGCGGAGCGCCGGGTGAGGGGGACTCTCCGCGAGTCCGAATGCGTGGATAGAGCCCCTCACCCCGACCCTCTCCCCGCAAGAGCGGGGCGAGGGAGCCGACCGTCTGCGCGGCGCGATCTCGAATTCAACTTTCAAACATCATCCTTTGTTGGTTTGCCGCCGTTCACCTCGCCCCGCTTGCGGGGAGAGGTCGGATCGCCCTTGCGATCCGGGTGAGGGGGTACCGGTCCATCAATTGACATCAGCGTTTGCGGAGGCAGCCCCTCACCCCAACCCTCTCCCCGCGAAGAGCGGGGCGAGGGAGCCGACCGTCTGTGCGGCGCGATCTCGAGTTCAATCTTCAAACCTCATCCTTCACTGGTTCGGCTGTTGCCGCCTCAGGCCCCGCCGGCATCGGGATCACCTGGTGCTGCGCCGGAAAATTCACCGGCTTGTAGTTCAGCGCCGGATCGTTCATCCGCTGGATCACGGACTCGTGGACGAACGCGCCGTCCGGAATCGGGCGCGGCTCGGCGTCCGGGATGTAGAACCCGAACTCCACCTTGCGGTCAGGCCATTCCTTGTATTTCGCGAGCTTCGGGATGAATTCGAGGATCCACCAGGCGCCGTGCAGCGAATTGTGCAGCTGATCCCTGAAGTCGGGTTTGACGTAATGGAACGGGCTGTTTTTCCTGTCCTTGCCCCAGCAAAGCGTGTTGACGGTGCGCTGGTCGACCTTGAGCCCGCATTTGACGGCCTCGTCGATCATCCAGATCAGCGGATATTTCGACAGCCCGCTCTGCTTCTCCGGATAGCCGCCGCCGATGTCGGAATGCACGCCGGCGAACCAGCACTGCATGATGTCCTGCGGCTCGGCATTGTTGGTCAGGCTGAAGCGGTTGTGCATGTAGGTCTGCATATGGTCCCATTTCTTCAGGCGGAACATGCAGCGGCGCTCGTCGATCGAGATCGCCTGCCGGAACGTCTGCACGCTCGGATTTTGCAGCGTGAACGCCAGCTCCTCCAGCGAAGGCCAGTAAAACCGGTCCGGCCGCGGCACGATCACGCTCGCCACCGTGTCCCAGACGCCGACGAAGCGGATGGTCGGCCATCGCGTCGACAGGATGCGCGCGAACTGCGCCGCCTGGTCGTCCTTGTTCGCGGGCAGCGGCCCGTCGGCGTCGGCGGCAGTATCGGTCAGCCCCGTCAGGTCGGGGCCATGCTGGCCGTCGCTGGAAAACTGCTTGTAGGAGGTGAGCCCGGATCCTGCGAGATTGGCCTGCTCCGGCGCGATCAGCCCGACCTTGTGGATCAGGCCCGCCAGCACGCGCACGGTGTAGGCGCCGCGGGAAAAGCCGAACAAATAGATCTGGTCGCCTTCGCGGTAATTGTGCAGCAGGAAGTGATAGGCCTGCAGCACCTTGTCATCGAGGCCATAGCCGGTGGCGAGTCCCAGGATGGCGCTGAAATCCTGCCGCAGCTTGTGCCACGGGTCCGGCCGCGCCAGCGTGCCGACGCCGGGATCGTAGAACACGAGCTGGCGCGGCTCGGTCCTGGCGGTCTTGCGCAGGCAGCGATAGAGCTTGAGCACATTGGAAATGTTCTCGCTGATTTCGTTGCCCGTGCCGTCGCAGCAAATGATGATATTCCGCTTCGCCGTTTCAGTCGTTTCCGTCATGCCGCAGCTCCCGCGCTTTTGCGTCGCTCTCAACCACAGGATGCTAGGTTCCGGGTGAGCGGGCAAGGGGCCAACTCCGTCATGGCCGGGCGTAGCCGTCTGAAGGACGGCGTCGCTTCCGCTCGCCTATGCCCGGCCATCCACGTCCTTACGTCCGTGCGGCACAAAGAACGTGGATGCCCGGCACAAGGCCGGGCATGACGAGTGTGTGTTGTGTCGACCTTCGCAAAACACACCTCCGCGATCCCGCCGCCCAATCCGCGCGAGTTTTCCAAAACATCGCGCCATCCGAAAATCAGAGGGCGCAGGGAAATGCCGGGGGCGCGCTGCACCCGCGGTCTCGTGTGCAAGATTGTGCAAAGAAACGCACACGAGCATACAGGTTCAGCGGAGGCACCCCGGCATTCCCTGCGCAATGGTTTTACGGCTTATAACGTGCTCTCCCCGGCGACGAATTCCTTTTGCCACCGTCATCCGCGGATTCAAGGCTTGCGGAAAACCCGGTCGGGCCCGCAAAACCTCCGCGGACTTGACACCAGCAACGGGTGCCAGAACCACACGCCTTCGCCGTCCGCCTCAGCGCCGTTCGTCAGCGTTTCATTGGGACTGCTCACGGAGTTGACCCGCCCTGCCGCCCAATTCCGCGCCTGACGCTGCAAGCGTCCACCGCATCCCGCCCCACGTCCGTGACGATCGCGAGCGCCCCTCTGGGGGACGGGACGGCGGGAGTTCTACCGGTGATTTGGGGTCGGCGCGAAGAGGAATATTTTCTGTTGAAGGGATTGACTCGCACCTCGCGGAAGGCGGCAAGTGATTTGCCCGTCGGGCAAAATCATCGGCACCCGTCCCACGTTCGTGACGATCGGAGCGCTGCGCGCACCTCCTTTGGAGAGGCAGGGCGTCCCGGCCACTCGCCGCCGCTGTGATCCGCAGAACTGGCTGATGTGAGCCTGATCCTGACACAGCAACTGGCTTTGAAGGGCACGTATAGATTGCAAATCTATAAGACTACCAATACAACAGTCTGCGGCGTTCGCCTGTTGGGTACTAACCGCCATCATTTGTTAGCGCTGCTAAACCGGGCAACATTATTCCCGGCAATATTCTAACGGCTGCCGATTTCTCGTGGCGGCTGGCTCGGCTGGCATTGAATTTCAAGCAAGTTAATTGGCAACTCGTCTGCACGAGGTTTGCAAAAATGGATTTCCCGGCATCTGGATCTCATTCGACTTCCCCAAAAAGAACGGCCGTCCTGGCGGTCCACGGCATCGGAAGCCAGCGCGCGCTCGAGACGGTGCGCGGTGTTGCGGCCGCGGTTCTGAAGAAGGACACCCATATCTGGGTTCACCCGGAGAAGAGCGGCGTCGATGTCGACTTGTCGGTTCTCACCGCGAACGGGGTCGATACGACTGAAGGACCCCGCGATGTCGATTTTCACGAGCTCTATTGGGCCCACCTGATGAGCGAGACCCGCGCGGTCGCGGTGTTGCTCTGGCTCTTCGAGTTGGTCCGGAAAGGCCCGCTGTTGCGGAAGGGAATGAACGCGATCTGGTGGGGGATCGCAGCTTTCCTGGCCACCGCGGTCGCATCGGTGACGCTGATACTCCTTCACGGGATTCAGAGGTTTTCGGAGGTGCTCGACGAGGTGTCGGCGCTCTTGCTCGCGCCGCTGTTTGTCATATGCACCGCCATAACCTACGCCGCGCTGGCTGCTACCATTCAACGGGCGTGGAGAATTGCGGCGTTGGCGCTGCTTTCGTCCGCGCTCCTGATCGCATTCCTGCATTTTGGCCTGAACTACGGTAGCTTCAATCACTACACCGACATGTTCTTCCCGCCGCTGATCGCCGCCTTGATCATACTCGTGGCAATGGGCAGGAGAGGTTTGTTGGTCTGGTCCGTCGTTTACGTGATCATCAACATCTCATTGATGGTGGTCCAGAATGCGCGTTACCAGGTCAATTGGGATCGATCCAACATCATCGCGGATATCCTGAAAAATCACTGGATTCCCTTCTTCACGCCGGCCTGGCAGCCCTTCGAGGTCATCTGGCACCAGGGTTGGATCGCGTGGAGCATGACCGAGCATTGGAGCACGACGATCGCCTGCTGGACCGTAGTGCTCTATTTCGGTCTCAATGCCGTGTTTCTGCAATCCTACCTGGGCGATGCGGCGCGTTATTTCAGAAACTCGCCGGGCAATGTCGCGGTGCGTCGCGAAATTCGCAAACAGGCCGTCTCCACGCTGGCTTCGCTTCATGAGTCCGGTCAATACGACCGGATCATCGTCGTCGCGCACAGTTTGGGCAGCGTGATCGCGTATGACATGCTGCGAACCTACTTCAGCCGGATCTGCAACGATCTGCCGAACCCGGGGGATTTCGCAGACACGATCAAACAGCTCGATGGAGTTCCGTTTGATGACTCGCTGACGCCCGACGCATTGCAGGCCAATCGCGATCGATTCCGCGATCTGTCCCGGTCATTGGTCGAGTCCATCGCCAGATACCCTTCCGTCCTCGATGACGGAAAACGCAAGCGGCGCGTCGCCAAATGGCTTGTCACGGATTTCGTGACATTGGGTAGCCCGCTCACGCATGCGATATGTGCAATGGCGACACCCGGGACGAACTCGATGCGGATTTTGCCCGGCGCGTGAACGAACGCGAGTTTCCGACATGTCCACCACAGGGCAAAAACCGATTGGTCTTCCAGCGCGATGCGAACACGGCCGAATTTCATCACGGCGCGGTTTTTGCGTTCACGAGATGGACCAATATCTTCTTTCCGCTCAAGCGACTGTTTTGGGGGGATGCCGTCGGTGGCCCGCTGGGAGATTTGTTCGGCCGGTTCATCGAAGACGTACGGGTCAAAGATGGAAGCGATATGTTATTGAGCCATACTCATTACTGGGACGTATCCCAATCCGACGGCTGGCAAGCGCCCTGCATCAGGGATCTGGAGGGCGCGGTAAATCTGACGGACAAGATCGAGGTGACAGAGGATATCGCAAGCTGACTTGACGTCAGCCCGGGGCGCCAGGACCACACGCCTTCGCCGTCCGCCTCAGCGCCGTTCGTCCAGCGTGTTCTTGGGACTGCTCACGGAGTTGACCCGCCCTGCCGCCCAATTCCGCGCCTGACGCTGAAAGCGTCCACCGCATCCCGCCCCACGTCCGTGACGATCGCGAGAGCCCCTCTGGGGGACGGGACGGCGGGAGTTCTACCGGTGATTTGGGGTCGGTGAAAATAGGAATATTTTCTGTCGAGGATATTGACTCGCAAGTCGCGGAGGGCGGCAAGTGATTTGCCCGTCGGGCTGAAAGTGGCGTCTCAGCGCCTCTGTCTGGTGGTCTTGCCGGCGCGTTTTTTGGTCTTTTGCTTTACTCGCGGAATTCTCTTAAGGCCGCCGGTGCCGGTTTTGCTCCTATTTACGGTCGTCCTCTTCGTCGTCGCGCGGTTCTGTTTGGTTGCTTTCGATTTTGATCGTTTGAGTTCCTTGCGTCTAGGTTTGACCCTGCCCACTTGTTGACCATCTGGGACTGAAACATCGATAACAACCGCACACAACTTACTCCGCTGCTCACCAAGGATGATTTCGTTGAGCATCGTTTCGAGTTCTAGCGCAGTCCTGGGCGCAGTCTTGCCGCCAGGATGTTTCGGAAGAGAGCGTAAGCGGTGTTTCCCATACCAAAAAACGCCGAAGATTCCGTATCCGCTCGCTTCCGGATCGCGCGTATAGAATCTGTCGAGCTGAGTACCTGGCGCCACCCAAAGCTCGGCATGAATGTCTCGCTTAAGCTCAAGGATGAGCTTACGGCCTGGCAATGTAGCGGTGATGTCTGCGCGCTTGTCCGCGACCATATGGCCTTCGGGCTCGACAATGATGCCAAGGGGCTCAAGCCGAATCTTTAGCAGGCCAAGCAGCACATTTCTCGCGCTTTCCTCGATCTTGGGATCAGCTGGCCGTCCGTGAGAATCCTCGTTCCAGAAATCTTTGTAGACGTCGATGTTCTGGGTGCCGATGCGCTTGCTGATATCCTTGAGGTGCTCGACGACCAAGGCCTGCAGATCAGCAATATTGGCCGGCACTCCACCTGAAAGCGTTGCTATTGTTTCGGCCCAGTTGGGCTGTTTATAGTTCATCTCCCGAGATCGCGCCCGCTGGTTGGCCAATGCGTGCTTGATGCTATCCAAATACGTCACCATGGTTGGATCGAGCGCAAGCCGCTGTAACGTCTCGGTAGCCTCTGAACTCTTGTCAGCCGAAAGCGCGTTAAGAAGGCTGCGGATGTACTCCGAGGCGTCCCATGCATTTTCGTCGCCTGACCATCCGCCGGTGGGATGGCCAGCATTCTGGAAGTGGCTCGCGGCGATGCGCGCGAACAACTCCCGTTGCGATGCTTTTATAGCGAACGTTTTCTTATTGTTACTCTCCCGATCGTAACTTGTGAGAGCGCGCATCCGCCACACTACCGACGGCGTGCTTTTTGCGTACGATATCAGCAAGCCTTCATAGGATTCGGGGGATAGCAAGTAAGCCGCGAGTGCCCATAGTTGACGTTGCTCCGCTGAGAGCAGCGTGCTGGGATCGAGCTTTTTGCGCGCTAAGTCCAAAACAAGCGTCCGCGAGCTCTCGGTTAGCGCAATTTGAAGAAGCTCTTCGAGACGTTGCGGCGACAAGTTCGGATACTTCTCTAGAAGATATGTGGCGATTTCACCTCGGAATGGCGCAAGCGATGCGTCATTCAAGAGAGCGTAAAGCCCGGAGACGTGCTGCTTTTCTTCCTGCAGGCCCGCCTCGGCGAGGTAGAGATAGGCGTCTCTTACCAGAGTAGGCTGCCCTGAGACGACGTGGTCCTTCCATGCATGCGCGTCTCGTTCTGTGGTTCCGCTCGCGAGGCGCGACGAGGTCGGTAATAGTAGGTCGATAGCAACAAGCGCCTTCAATGCGTCATCCGAAAATCCGGCGACAGTGGGCGTCTCTAGCCATAGCTCGTCCATGCCGGCAAGGAATGCGTACCAGAGCTTAGGATAGCTGTTCTTCGAATCCGCCGCCGCTAAGTCCGGCAAGGATGGAAGCGCGCCCGTGCGCACTACTGCCTTAAGTCCCTCCAAAACAATTGCGGTGTTCTCTGCGCCTAGTTCGTCTTCGAGGCGGTCGCGGCGGCGTTTGGCGGCGTCCACGTCGCTGAAGTTGGCGTAATACACGTCCGCGGCCCAAATCATCCAGCCCAAATGTGTGCCATCCCTTATCTTGGCGATCTCCTTGGCGAACTGTCGCAGGTTCTTCAAACGTCCTGCCTTCCGCTTCTCCATTTCCTGCGCTGCGCGCAGCTTATCTCCCGCGTGCCAGCTCTGAATCTCGTTTGCGAGTAGCCTGCCGCGGATCAGAAGCAGATCTGGCCGAGTGTCGGCCAAGAAGTAGAGAGACTCGAATATGTCAACGTTATCTTCCGGACTGTAATAGATCCAAGAGAAGGCGAGTCATAAAGAGCATTGTATTTCGCCCTGTCCTGAATACCCGCCATAAGGCGCTGGCTCAGCAGTCGGAGTGGATGTGCGCTCAGGGGAAAAGGAAGATACTCGCTAAGCCTACTGCGGAAACGCCAGAGGACGGTAGCGGGCTTAAAGTCTTCAATCGCGGCCTCGAAAATGGCGCTGGCCAGTTCCGGCCGTTCGGCTAGAAGTGGCTTGATGCCGTCGAATCGCCGGTTGTTGTGGTCACCACGAATTGTGCTCCGCATTTCCAGCCACACCCACATGCGCTGCCCTGAAACACCATCCGAACGTTCCTCAACCGCACGAATTAAGAGACGCTCAATGAAGCGCTCTCGCTCAGCGCGATTGTTTCCATTTTTCGTAGCGTCAGGCTCGCGGCCCGATGCGACTGCATCTAAAACCGGCGGAATGTCGTGCGTAGGAATCGACGTGGCTATTTGCCAAAGAACTCCGGACAGCAACTTTGCCTTGCTACGAGCAGCCGTGTTGTAGAGATTGGACACGTCCGTGGCCGAGAAGTTGCCGACGTAGAATTTGGCAAGGATGAACGCGCGCAACCGTAGGTCATCCGCCGATTCACCGAGGCTGCGATAGATTTTCACCACGGCCTTACCGGCCGCCGTTCCGAGTTGCGCCGCAGCGCGCATCGCCGATACCTTTAGTCTGAAGGGTGTCGCCGGGTCGGCGACAACCGCGACAATGTCCTTTTGGAGGCTGGGCAGGGGCGGGGCCGAGCCTAGGCCCTCAAGAATAAGCAATTTGATTCCGAAAGGCGCACCAGGATCCCGCAAGATTTTTTTTAGATGGGGCGCCATGTCAAATTGGCACAATGCGTTGATGGCGGTTGGCGCGTCCTCCTCAGGGCTGAAATAGGGGTCGGCCACAGCAAGACGGGAGAGCGCCTGCAGTAGACAGACGCGCTGTGTGAGGGCGAGGCTATTGGGATCGCTGTAGATCAAGATACCAAACGGGTCTGCATTGATAATAACATCCGAGAACTCGGGCAAAAGCACCGCGAGCCATGCATGCATGCCGCGCAATTCTGGCGCGGGCACCCCGTCTATTCCAATCAGGGCTTGAACGCGGCTTAGTGGCAAGCCGTTCCGGATTTGTTGTGCAAGCCAACCGGCTGCAGCGTACTCGGCGCGGACGCGATGCGAGTAGTCGACGGCTTCGTTGCCAAGGGCCCGAAATGCCCGACGTCCCAGTGACGCCAATGTGAGTTCCGGCTTGGCGAAAGGGATCGCCCGATAGCTTGGATACAACGGATCGATCTCAGCTTCGGCGAGGCTGATGCCCTCAACATCACTTATGAGACGTAGCGCGCAGGCTGCGCTTGCGGCCGGCCGAACCTCATTGACGCCATACTGTCCGCCTCCACTCCGAACATGCGCCAAGTTATGTTCTTTAAGCAGAAGGACCGTCGTATCTTCGAGCAATTGCCGCCGTGTGATCGGCCACGCCTTCTTCAACACCACTTCGGCAAGCATGATGAGATTTTGCGGATTAACGAGGAATTCTGACAATCCGCGTCGCTCGGCTTCTTTGACGAATTGGTAAGTGTCGGTTACGCCGGCTTGCTTAAGGATATCACGCTGTTCCACCTCCGTTAGCGGCTCAAGCGCCAATACGACGTATCCGCCAGATTGAGCGAAGTATGGATGAAATGCCGCAAGATCAGTTCCGCCCAACCAGTCGTGCTCGCGACAGGCAAGCCGTACGCGCGAAGCATGAACGATAAAGAGCTTCTGGACGATGAGGTCTATCGTTGCTTGATCGCTTCTACCCGCACGCCGTTCGTCCAACGCGTCGATAAACAGTGTAGCGCCTGCAGGGGCGGGTGGCGTGTTCAAGAAGCCGCGCGCGCTCTGCACGCTTGTTTTTTCGCCTTGCGCGAGTTCCTCGAATAGGTGCGACTTGCCTGCGCCTGGGTCTCCTACAAGCACCACGTTCGCCGTAGCCGCATAGTCGGATATCCGCTAATGGGATGGTCCGGCCGTGCTCCTGCCCCGCCAGCAAGCGAAGCTGGCAAGGGGCGCCAAAGACAAGGAGCACGCCATGTCTCAGATACCCAATACCGCGATCGCCGTGATCGGCATCGATATCGGCAAGAACTCGTTCCACGTCGTGGGCCACGATGCGCGCGGCGCCATCGTGCTGCGGCAAAAGTGGTCGCGTGGCCAAGTGGAAGCGCGGCTCGCCAATATACCGCCTTGCCTGATCGGCATGGAAGCCTGCGTCGGCGCCCATCACCTGAGCCGCAAACTCGCATCGCTTGGCCACGACGCCAGGTTGATGCCGGCCAAATATGTCCGCCCCTATAGCAAAGGACAGAAGAACGACTTCAATGATGCCGAAGCGATTGCCGAAGCCGTGCAGCGCCCGACGATGAAGTTCGTGGCGACCAAGACCGCGGAGCAACTGGATCTGCAGGCACTGCATCGGGTGCGCGAGCGGCTGGTGTCGCAACGCACCGGTATCATCAATCAGATTCGCGCCTTCATGCTGGAACGCGGGATCGCCGTGCGCCAGGGGATCGGCTTCCTGCGCAAGGAGCTGCCCACCATCCTTGCAACGCGCACCGATGCCCTGTCGCTCCGCATGTTGCGTGTCATCGAGGAGTTGGCAGGCGACTGGCGCCGGCTGGATCAGCGTATCGATGGCCTCTCCGGCGAGATCGAAGCACTGGCCCGTCAAGATCAGGCATGTTCGCGCCTGATGACGGTGCCCGGCATCGGGCCGATCATTTCGAGCGCCATGGTGGCCGCGATCGGCACTGGAGACGTATTCTCCAAAGGCCGCGACTTCGGCGCCTGGCTCGGACTGGTGCCCAAGCAGATCTCGACGGGAGACCGCACGATCCTCGGCAAAATCTCGAGGCGCGGCAATCGCTACCTGCGCGTTCTGTTCGTGCAGGCGGCATGGGTTGTGCTGGTCAGGATAAAGGACTGGGAACGTTACGGGCTCAAATCCTGGATCGAAGCCGCCAAGAGGCGGTTGCACCACAACGTGCTGGCGATCGCGCTCGCCAACAAGCTTGCCCGGATCGCCTGGGCGGTGCTGGCCAAAGGACGCGCCTTCGAGCTGACGAGGACCGATGATGCAGGCGTCCGACCCGCGTGATCCTCGCGCCGTGCTCGGCGCGGTCAAGGCGCGGCCTGGCAACGCCGGCGCCCGCCGCAAGCCAAGCGCGACGGCCGGCCTTGACCGCCCCTGCGCGCGACGCGATCGACGTTCTGCGGGCCGGGACGAAGGAACGGCCCTTGGCTCGAACAAAGGAACTGCGCGACATGAGGAGCAAGCGATGACGTAACCCTATCAACAGTTTCCAGCCGAGGTCTGCGAGAGGATGAGACGAGATGGAGGTTCGGTCTTCCGAGCGCGTGCGAACACTGGTGACCCGAATGGCCCGATCGAGGCCTGTCCGCTAATTAGAACGCACGCGCGCTGATATCCATGATGGCCCGGAGCACAACGCGCTCCAATCAGAGGCCGGATACATTGATGCAAGACCGCCGCCGCCAATTCGACGAAATCTTCTTGCAACGCGCGGCCGGACCATACATTCGGCGTCAGAAGCTCTTCTTTGGGCCGCGGATCAATTTGGCGGACAAATCGGTCGGACATGGGATTGCCGAAGATGAGGGGAGCGCTATCGCGTCGTTAGCGCCGGAAACGAGGAAAGAAAAGCAAGCTTATAGGAAGGCACTAAGACCATGAGTCTTAAATTCACTAACAAACCTACGGTGCGGTCCTGTGTGGCCGAGCTGCGGCCTTGGTAGGCGACTCATCGTAGCCACCATAGGACAAAAACGGCCGGGTCTTTCGACCCAACCGCCCAAATCTGCTGCTGTGATAACATCGATAGGCGGCCCGGCTTCAGGGTCCTTGCGGCAAGCAATGGAGCGGCGATGTCCAGACCTGTGATTTTCACGATTTCCGCCGCCTGGGATCGGGAGGCGTCGGTCTGGAGCGGGCATTGTGACGATATACCGGCCGCAGCCGACGCGCCGACCCTCGACCGATTGCTGGAAAAGATTTCCGCGATGGCGCTCGATTTGTTGCCGGACAATCATCCGGATGTCGCCCCGGAATCGCTGTTCCTGCAGATCACCGCGCTGCGCGAAGCGGGACCGGTTGCGGGCTGAATGGCACCGCAGTTCGATCGTGCGTGTATCTCCCTCCAAACAAAAACGGCCGGGTCTTTCGACCCAGCCGCTCAAATCTCTCAACGGCTAAAACCAGCCAGTCTAACCCAGCCTAACGCTCAGCTCGCCTGCGCCACCGGCGCTTCGGCGGCCTTCTTCTTCTGGATCGCGCGCTTCAGGTCCAGCGCGCGGGGCGACAGGTTTTCCGCCTTGGCTTTCAGGAGGAAGCTGTCGAGGCCGCCATTGTGGTCGACGCTCTTGATCGCGTTGGTCGAGACGCGCAGGCGCACGTTGCGGCCGAGCGCGTCCGAGATGAAGGTGACGTTGCACAGGTTCGGCAGGAACCGGCGCTTGGTCTTGATGTTCGAGTGGCTCACCTTGTGACCCACCAGCGGGCCCTTGGCCGTCAGTTCGCAGCGCCGTGACATCTCAACAAATCCTCTGCCATCCCCGGCTACAGGCAACGCTCAAGGCGGCCACGCGGGGGTCCAAAATCATGTCCATTTCCAGGAACCGCGGACGTATAGGGGGAGATGCCCGGACCGTCAAGGTTTTGAGGCTCGTTTTCGCCGGTTTCCGGGGGCCGTGATGGGCCGGTTCACAAGCGGTTCCAGCGACTTAAGCCATCATATAAAGGGCGCATTCGCCGCCGACATCTTGGGCTTAGCGTTTCGACCCTTGTTCTGGCCGGGTCACGCCGGCTGCACAGGCTTTTGAGGTTACGCTTTTCGCCCAGTGCGCGTTGTTTGCCGGATATTTTTGCTTAAATGAAGCCCGATCGCGCCAATACCAGGACTGCCAGTCAGTGACACGCCGCGCCATTTCGCCCCGATGGGTGCTTTTCAGCCTGTGCGCCGGCGCGCTCCTGTCGCAGGCTGAGCCTGCGTTCGCGCAGGGGCGGCTGGATGCCCAGTACGAGGCGTCGCTGTCGGGAATCCCGGTCGGCAAGGGCGCGTGGAGCATCGAAATCGGCGACGATACGTTTTCCGCGGCCGCCCAGGGCGCCACCGCGGGCCTCTTGAAGGCGTTTTCCGGCGGCAGCGGCTCGGGCGCCTCCCAGGGCAGAATCGTCAACGGCGCGCTGGTCCCCTCCGCCTATACCGCCACCACCACCACCTCGAAAAAGTCCGAAACCATCCGGCTGGCGCTGGTGAACGGCAATATCAAGGAATTTTCGATCGAGCCGGAGCCGCCGGTCGATCCCGACCGCATCGTCGTCACCGACGCGCATCGCAAAAACGTCTACGATCCGATGACGGGCTCGATGCTGCGGGTGCCCGGCACCGCCGATTTGATGAGCCCGGACACCTGCCGCACCGCCGCCGGCATTTTCGACGGCCGGCTGCGCTACGATTTGAAACTCGATTTCAAGCGCATGGAAATGGTCAAGGCCGAGCGCGGCTATCATGGCCCGGCGATCGTCTGCTCGCTCTATTTCACGCCGGTCGCGGGCTATATCCCCGACCGCCCGGTGATCAAATATCTGGCCAGCCAGCGCAATATCGAGATCGCCTTCGTGCCGATCGCCGGCACCCGCGTGCTGGTCCCGTTCCGGCTGACGATCCCGACTCCGTTCGGCCCCGCGATGCTGGAAGCGACAAGTTTCGTGACCACCGCCGCCCCGCCGCGGGTGGCGAAGACGCAGTAACACCACGCCGTCATGGCCGGGCTTGCGGTTCCGTCTCCGTCATGGCCGGGCTTGTCCCGGCCATCCACGTCTTCGCTTCAATGGCAGAAGGAAGACGTGGATGCCCGGGCATAGGCGAGCGGAAGCGACGCCGTCCTTCGGACGGCTATGCCCGGGCATGACGAGGAACGGAGAGCACCGAATCCCTGTTGACTCTTGTCGCCTTCTGATTCGACTCCGACGCCGCCTGGACTTTAAGGATTCCGCCGGAAAACCGCCGCTTGTGAAGCGCCAGGAAACTTGATCTAGTGCCGCACCATTAGCGCCAACGCGAGATGTTGCGGTGAACGAAGCCGGTTCCGGGAAGAGTCAGCGATTCGGGCGCGATTCGTTCCGGACTCGTTCCAGAGCTTAAGCCGCGACCCAGATGCGTCGCAAAGTGAGACAAAATCGGCGCGATTGGTGCCAACCGAAAAAAGAGCTCAGGTTTTTCCCGTCATTGCGAGCGCAGCGAAGCAATCCATAGCCCCATAAAGAAAGAATGGATTGCTTCGTCGCTTCGCTCCTCGCAATGACGATTGACCTTCGCTAAAAGAAACACCTGAAAAATATGGCTTTCTCTTACTCGTCTACGTTCGGCCACGAACGGTCAAATGAACGGGCCCCCGGCGCCGGCGTTACTGCTGTGCTGGGGCCGACCAATACCGGCAAGACCCATCTCGCGCTCGAGCGGATGCTGGCGCATTCTTCCGGCGTGATCGGGCTGCCGCTGCGGCTCTTGGCGCGCGAGGTCTACAACAAGATCGCCGCGCGCGCCGGCGCGGAATCCGTCGCGCTGATCACCGGCGAAGAGAAGATCAAGCCGAAGAATCCGCGCTACTGGGTCTCCACCGTGGAGGCGATGCCCAGGGATATCGACGTCTCGTTTCTCGCCGTCGACGAAATCCAGATCGCGGCCGATCTCGAGCGCGGGCATGTCTTCACCGATCGCATCCTGCATCGCCGCGGCCGCGACGAGACGCTGCTATTGGGGGCTGCGACGATGCGCCCGATCATCGAGCGGCTGCTGCCGGGCGCGTCCATCGTCACGCGGCCGCGATTGTCGCAGCTCGAATTCGCCGGCGACCGCAAGATCACGCGCCAGCCGCGAAGAACCGCGATCGTCGCGTTCTCCGCCGATGAAGTCTATGCGATCGCCGAATTGATCCGCCGCCAGCATGGCGGTGCCGCGGTGGTGCTGGGCTCGCTGAGCCCGCGCACGCGCAACGCGCAGGTGTCGATGTTCCAGAACGGCGACGTCGATTATCTCGTCGCCACCGACGCGGTCGGCATGGGGCTCAATCTCGACGTCGATCACGTCGCGTTTGCCTCCGACCGCAAATATGACGGCTACCAGTTCCGCCGCCTGAATCCGTCCGAATTCGCGCAGATCGCCGGCCGCGCCGGGCGCGCGACGCGCAACGGCACCTTTGGTACGACGGGGCGCTGCGCGCCGTTCGAGCCGGAACTGGTCAACGCGCTGCAGAACCACACGTTCGACAGCGTCAAAATGCTGCAATGGCGCAACTCGAAACTGGATTTCTCCTCGCTCGGGAGCTTGCAGGTTTCATTGGCGCTGACGCCCAACCATGAGGTGCTGACGCGGGCGCCGATCGCGGAAGATCTGCGCGTGCTCGATCATGCGGCGCGTGACGGCGACGTCCGCGACATGGCCCATGGCGCCGCCGCCGTGGAACGGCTGTGGGACGCCTGCCAGATCCCGGATTACCGCAAGATCGCGCCCGCCGCCCATGCCGAACTCGTGACCACTTTGTACGGGTTTTTGATGAAAAAGGGGCGGATTCCAGATGCATGGTTCGCCGCCCAGGTCCAGCAGGCCGACCGGATCGACGGCGATATCGACACGTTATCGGGCCGGATCGCGCAAATCCGCACCTGGACCTTCGTCGCCAACCGGCCGGATTGGCTGTCCGACCCCGATCACTGGCAGGGGATCACGCGCGAAGTCGAAAATAAATTGTCCGATGCGCTGCATGAACGGCTAACGGAGCGTTTCGTTGACCGCCGTACCAGTGTATTGATGCGCCGCCTGCGGGAGAACAGCGTTTTGAATACGGAAATTGGCAAGACCGGCGAAGTGACCGTTGAGGGCCATGTGATTGGCCGGCTCGATGGATTCACCTTTGCACCTGATGCAGCCGAGGCCGGCTCGGATGCGAAAGCGTTGCAGGCCACGGCGCTCAAGGCGCTCGCCGGCGAGATCGATGCGCGCGCCGAAAAGCTTAGCGCAGCCCCCGACGATCAGTTCGTGCTGACCTCGGACGGCACCATCCGCTGGACCGGCGATGCGGTGGCCAAGCTGGTCGCCGCCGACGACGCGCTGCATCCGCGGCTGCGCATCATTTCCGACGAGCGTTTGAACGGCGCGCCGCGCGAAGCGGTGCAGACGCGGCTCGATCTGTGGCTGAAGACGCATATCGAAAAATTGCTGGGGCCGCTGTTCGGTCTCGCCAAGGCCGAGGACATCACGGGCATCGCGCGCGGCATTGCGTTCCAGTTGATCGAAGCGCTCGGCGTTCTGGAGCGCACCAAAATCTCGGCCGAGATGAAGGATCTCGATCAGGCCTCGCGCGCGACGTTGCGCAAATACGGCGTGCGGTTCGGCGCCTATCACATCTATTTCCCCGGGCTGTTGAAACCCGCGGCGCGCTCGCTGGCCTCATTGCTGTGGGCCGAGAAGCAGGACAATGTCGACATGTCGCTGCTGTCGAATGCGCAGCATCTGGCGTCGAGCGGCCGCACCTCGTTCCCGGTCGACAAGGCGTTGCCGCGCGACGCCTATCGTGTGCTCGGCTATCGTCAGTGCGGCGAACGCGCGGTGCGCGTCGACATCCTGGAGCGGCTCGCCGATCTCATTCGGCCCGCTTTGGCCTGGCGCGAGAGCTCGCCCGGCGAAAAGCCCACCGGCGCGTTCGACGGCCGCGGTTTTGTCGTCACGCAAGCGATGACCTCGCTGACGGGATCGGCCGGCGAGGATTTCGCCTCGATCCTGCGCGCGCTCGGCTATCGCATGGACAAGCGCCCGCCGCTGCCGCTGAAGCCGGTCGTGGTCGAAGCGCCTGCCGCGGAGACGGCACCGGCTGAAGTCGTCGCCGAGGCGCCCGTTGACGCCACGTCCGAAACTCCCGTCGAACAAGCCGCCGCCGATCTGCCGGTCTCCGGCGATCCCACGCCGTCGGCGGCGCTGCTGCCCGAAATCACGCTCGTGCCCGCCGCGATCGAAGAGGCGCCCGCCGTTGAAGCGGCGCCGGAACCCGTCGAAGCTGCCGCCGAGCCTGCGCCGGCAGCAGCACCAGTGGCTGAAGCGCCGCAGGAAGCCGCCGTTGCCGAGCCGATAACCGCATCTGAACCATCAGAGCCGACGGCCGTTGCCGAGGCCACAACGGCTCCCGAAACGACGGAGCCGGTCGCTGCCGCCGAGGCCGCACCGGCCGAAGCCGCTGCCGCCGAGGCTGCGCCGGAAACGCCCGCGGCTCCCGAACTGATCGAAGTCTGGCGTCCCGGCGGCCGTTCCGAAGAACGCCGCCCGCCGCGTCACGATCGCAACCGCCCGCGGCATCAGGGCCGTCAGGATCGCGCCCTGGAAGGCGCGCAGCCCGCAGCGGCTGCAGGCGAAGGCGGCGAGGGCGCAAAGCCCGAACGTCACCGCCACGGACGGCGCGACCGCCACCGCGATTTCCGAAAGCCCCGCGAAGGCGCGCCGGCCGAGACCGTTGCCGCGGCGCCGGCGACCGAGGGCGCACCGGCCGTCGAGCCGCGTCCGGATAATGCCCGCCCCACCCGCGAGCGCTTTGAAGGCAAGGGCAGGGACCACGACAGCAATCGCGACAATGACCGCAACAAGGGCAAATTCGGCGGCGATCGCAACAAGGACCGCGGCCGCGACAAGGGCCGCGATTTCGGTGGCCGCGACAAGGGCGGCAAGGGCGGCCGCGACTCAGGCCCGTCGCATCGGCAATACGCCACCAGCGCAGCACCGCGCGAGCGTGACCGGCCGATCGATCCGAATTCGCCGTTTGCAAAACTGGCGGCGCTGAAGGAGCAGCTCGCGGGGAATCGCAAGGAGTAGCGTTTTCGAGCGAAGTGGGTACCGGTTCGCGTGAAGAAAACGCGTCAAAATAAATAAGGACTAATCTGTTTCGAAGCAGGTCTATTTGGAGCGCCAGCGTCTCGATAAATGGTTGTGGCATGCGCGGGTGGTGAGGGCCCGCTCCAGCGCCGCCGCGCTGGTCGAGGCCGGTCATGTCCGCATCAATGGCGTGCGCGAAAAAGCCCCCGGCCATGCGGTGAAAATCGGCGACGTGCTCACCATCGGCCTCGACAACAGCGTGCGTATCCTGAAGGTCGCCGGATTTTCCGAACGGCGCGGCGATGCGACCGCGGCGCGCGTGCTCTACGAGGATTTGCAGGGCGGGCGGGAATGACTATCTGGGGGCCATGAAACGCACTTATCCGCGTTCGGCTTCCCTTGCGGCAGCGCACTAGCTGCGCTACGCAAACCCCGAGAAATTGATCCCGTTCGGAGTTTTGGATGACTTACGTCGTCACTGAAGCCTGCATCAAATGCAAATATACCGACTGCGTTGAAGTCTGCCCCGTCGACTGCTTCTACGAGGGCGAGAACATGCTGGTCATCCACCCCGACGAATGCATCGACTGCGGCGTCTGCGAACCCGAATGCCCGGCGGATGCCATCAAGCCGGATACCGAACCGGGGCTGGAGAAGTGGCTCGAGGTCAATACCGAGTACGCCAAGGCCTGGCCCAACATCACCCAGAAGAAGGAATCCCCGCCCGACGCGAAGGATTTCGAGGGCATGGAAGGCAAGTTCGAGAAATATTTTTCCAAGGAACCCGGCGCCGGCGACTGATTCGGTGACGGCCTGCAACGGCGAGTTGAGCCCGTTTCGGACCTATTAGGGCCGGCGGATTTAACCCTGTTGACGGTCTTATGACGGAAAGCTCCCTGTATGCGCCCGGAATCGGGCGTAAATCATTGATTTTTGCGGAAAATGTGCTATATTAGGCACATTACTAGCCGAACCCGGCCATGCGTACCTGTGGTCCCCTTGGGTTCCCGTAAAACTCGAACAGGGGCGTGGCAGTTTCCGCGCGCAGGCTGTGTCACAGAAAACGCGTAAAAAGAGTGTTTCCAAGAGTTCGAAGAAAGTCGCTGCGGTCAGCCGCAGCGCAACCAAAGGCCGTGCCAAGGCGCCCGTGAAGGATGCCAGGAGGGCAGCGGCCACAAAGTCCTCGAAAAACAAAAGAAGCGCAATGCCAGACAAGACTGCCAAAACTGCCGCGAAAGCGACGGGTTCGAAGACCACTGCTTCGAAGGTCGCCCCCAAGACTGCCCCTAAAGCCGTTGCCCCCAAGGCCGCGGCGCCTGCGCCGAAGGCTGCCGTCGCCGCTGCGAAGCCTGCCGCCAAGCCGGTGGCTGCAGCACCCCGGGTCGAAGAGCCGAAGAAGGTTCTGACCCAGCGTCAGGGCTTCAAGACCAATGAATTCGTGGTCTATCCCGCTCACGGTGTCGGCCAGATCCTGGCGATCGAGGAGCAGGAGATCGCGGGCGCCAAGCTTGAACTGTTCGTGATCAACTTCATGAAGGACAAGATGACGCTGCGGGTGCCGACCGCCAAGGTCGCCAATGTCGGCATGCGCAAGCTGTCGGATCCGTCGCTGGTCAAGAAGGCGCTGGAGACCCTCAAGGGGCGTGCCCGGGTCAAGCGCACGATGTGGTCGCGCCGGGCGCAGGAATACGAAGCCAAGATCAATTCCGGCGATATCGTTGCGATCGCCGAAGTGGTGCGCGATCTCTACCGCTCCGAATCGCAGCCCGAGCAGTCCTACAGCGAACGCCAGTTGTACGAAGCCGCACTCGACCGGCTGTCGCGCGAAATCGCCGTCGTGCAGCATTCGACCGAGACCGAAGCGGTCAAGGAAATCGAAAGCCAGCTCGCCAAGAGCCCGCGCCGCGGCGCCAAGACCGAAGCCGAAGGCAGCGCCGATGGCGAAGCCGACGAGGCCGACACCGAAGCCGACGGTGACGACGCCGCCGTGGCCGACGAAGCCGCCTAAACGGTTTTACGAATTGGAATTGAAAAGCCCGGTCGAGAGACCGGGCTTTTTGTTTTTTTGCGAACAAGCGAAATCTATCAACGCGTCGTCCCCGCCCAGTGCGCTATTGCGCACGGGGGCGGGGCGGGACCCATAACCACAAATGGTTGTTGTTAGCCCAACTTGCGCAGTTAGAGGCGAGATTTCGCTATTTTCGGGGATTTTGCATCGCGTGACTTGAATCGGATCAATTGGTTAGACGGCGCGAAGCGGGGATTTGGGCGTGTAGTGCCAACCTAGGGTATTTTCTGGAGGCCGCGAGTCGGATTGATTCGGGCGCATGTATCTGCGCCACACCACGATACGCAAAGACGGCAAGGTTCATCGCTATTGGCGAGTTGTGCGCAGCGTGCGTGTTGGTCGTCGGGTCATTCAGCAAACGGTGGCGCAACTCGGCGAACTCGATGAGCAAGGCCGCTTGCAGGCACGGGCGCTGGCGCACCGGCTGATCGGAACTCCCGAGCGCGCGCAGCTGTTCGATGATGGTAGCGAGCAATTGACGGTGTCGGTGCGGTTGAAGGGCATCCGCATCGAGCGCCCGCGTCAGTTTGGCGATGTGTATCTGGCGCTCGCGTTGTGGCGCGGAACCGGGCTTGAGGGTCTGTGCGAGCGGTTGCTTCCAATCGGCAAGGAGCGCATCGCGTGGTCGAAGATGGCGGCCGTGCTGGTCACCGCGCGGTTTTGCGAACCGTCGAGCGAGTTGCACATCGCGGAGGACTGGTATCGACGCACGGCGCTTTCAGATTTGCTGCAGCTCGACGACGAGGAGGTCAACAAGGATCGGCTCTATCGCGGGCTCGATCATCTGCTCACCTACAAGAGCGAGCTCGAAGCGCATCTGTCGCAGCGCTGCGGAGAGCTATTTGCGACCCAGAACGAGGTGCTGCTCTACGACGTGACGAGCACATATTTTGAGGGCCAGGCCGCGGTCAATCCGCAGGCGCAACGCGGCTATTCGCGCGATCATCGCCCCGACTGCAAGCAGGTGTGCATCGCCCTGGTCGTGACCTTCGACGGCTTTCCTTTGGGCTACGAGGTGTTCGCCGGCAACACCCACGACTCGCGAACCTTGCAGACGATCGTAGCCACCATGGAGGCTCGGCATGGCATGCTGGGGCGGGTCTGGATCACCGATCGCGGCATGGCCAGTGCCGATAATCTGGCCTGGCTGCGCCAGACCGGCCGGCGCTACATCATCGGCGCGCCGAAGTCGGAACTGAAGAAGTTCGCCTTTGAACTCGCTCGCTCGGATGGCTGGCGCATGGTCCACGAAGGCGTCGAGGTCAAACTCACGCGCCACTCCGAGACCGGGGAGACCGTGATCCTGTGCCGCTCGGCCGACCGGCGCAGCAAAGAGCGGGCCATGCACGACAAGTTCAGCCGGCGGATCGAAGAGGCGCTCGGGCGCCTGGCCGCGCGGCTGGCTCGTTCGAAGAAACGCATCGATCCGGCGACGGTGAACCGGCAGATCGGCCGCATCCTGCAGCAAAACCAGCGATCCGCCGCCCGCTTCGCGATCACGCTGGAGCCGGATGGCTGCCCTGCGGGTTTCCGCCTTGGCGTCGTTTACAACGCCGCCTTCGACGACTGGGCCGCCCTTTCAGAAGGCGCCTATCTGTTGCGTTCGAACATCTGCGATTGGAGCGATCAGCAGCTCTGGAAGGCCTATATCCAGCTCACGCAGGCCGAAGCCGCTTTTCGCATCCAGAAGGACCAACTCAACCTCCGTCCAATCTGGCACCAGCGCGAAGATCGCGTGCAGGCTCATATCCTCGTCTGCTTTCTTGCCTTCGTGCTGTGGAAGAGCCTGGAGATGTGGCAGAGCCGCGCAGGTCTCGGTAATTCGCCGCGCATCATCCTGGAAGAACTCAAACGCATTCAGTCCCAGGACGTCGTTCTGCCGACCGCAGCGCATGGTCAGATTCGCCTGCGCTGCGTGACCCAGCCAGACCCGGCACAGGCCGCTCTCCTCAATCGTCTCGGTATCGTCCTGCCAAAGCGAATGCGCCTCGCCCAGCAACACTTGCCAGCTCTCGAACACAGCGCTTAATCTTCACCCCGCACCAAAAATGTAGTGCCAACTTTTTGGCTAAGGCATTGATTTGCCTATAGGGAGGGTACGATTCTGCGCAAGTTGGGTTAGGCCCCGCTGTGGCTACAGCCTTCCAAGCTGAATACGAGGGTTCGATTCCCTTCACCCGCTCCGCGTGCCAACGATTGCCGATGTTCGCCGTCGGGCTTGTGATCTCTGAAACATCGGATCGCGGTAACAGCGATCTGGCTCGTCGGTCCAGACGTGGTCACCTATTGGCGAGCTGACTTTTCCCTACCGACCCTGGGCGGTTCGAGCATGACCTCCTTCAAGCGATCACCACTGGCGATGACGACCACGAAGTTGAGTTTGCCATCCTGCTTCATCAGACCTCCGGCAAGGGCGCTTCCCCCCGCAGCTTTCTCGGCGATGCGTACGGCGTCCGACAGCTCTTGCTCAACTGACTTCAGAGCAATGATGTTACCCAGATCCTGTCGGTCCAGTTCCCTCAGCGATGACGAAATTTCTTTTTCTGTAACGCTTCCGGTGTTCGCATCTATGACATTCTCCCAAATTCGCTCATTTCTTACCGTCCGCACCCGATAAATGGCCGGACCGGATATCTCAAAGCTAACGTCCGCGGTCCTTGAACCGCTATGTAAATGCTCGGCGATCGCTACCGCCTGACTGAGCGACATTTTTATTGCGCGAAATTGCTCGAGCAAGCGACGAAGCACGACCTCCTCGGCATCGCCTCGCGCGGCTACGCCTCTATTTGCAGCGTCCAAAGGTGAGTGGGTGACATCGGCTCTCGCGCCCGTAGCGGCAAGCGTGGCGGACAAAACGACAATCGCTAACAATCGCTTCTCCGACATGAGGTAAATCCAGTGGCTGTCTGTGAAAACTGACCGGTGGCTTATTGGTCACCTGCTCTTCGGCCCGATGTGGACCGCATGCATTGCTTCCGTTTCGATTTCAGATGGACCCTGGCGTCGAGTTGGCGGCGCTTGTCCCGCCAGTCGCATGGAATGTAGTTCATGGTTTTCGGGTCAATCGTGAATGAGCCGTCAGGTGGCGCGTACTGAGCGCTATTCGACCGGGTAAAGCTGAACGCCTCTGCGCACGAGCTCCGACTCAATTGCGTCGAATGCGCACTCAATGGGCACGAGCCAGACCTTGACCGAACAGATGATGCAATCGCGAGCGAGGAGAAGGGCTGACGTCATGGAGTGGCCCTCCGGCGCTGGGCTTGTTGCGTGATCGGCGCGGCCTCTCGATCGACGAACGCGTGCAGCCCGGCAAGCAAGGATATCGTAACGCCCAGCAGCAAGCTCAGGCCCACGAGGAACAGAGCCACGACCAGGTTCAGGAATGCGAGTGCAAGCCCCGGCCCCGGATATTCTTTTGCGACCGACCAGAAAAGTGTTGACATTTTTCGCCTCCTAAATACACTATACCGTATATTTCATATACATCCCGATCCCCGGGATATGTCAAGAGCGAAGACTCACAAGCGCGTGTTCCGGCTGTTCAAATGGCGGGGACTTCGGAGCGTAAGGCTGCGCTCCCCTGGCGAACGCGAGTGCCTCAACTGTAGAAGGGATTCGATATGTTCAAGTACACATTGGTCGTCATGCTGGCAGCGTTGTTCGCCAACGGCACTGTCTTGGCGCAGGAGAACCGCGGCACGCCCGAGCAGAGGGCCGCATGTGCGCCTGATGCCTTCCGGCTATGCGCGAGCTACATCCCTGACGCCGAGAATGTGGAGGCGTGTCTCAGGCAAAGAAAGTCAGACCTGAGCGATGCTTGCAAAGCCGCCTTCGATCACGCTGCGGGAACTGCTTCGGTCAAGACCATAAGATCGCTCCGGTACCGCGGCGCAAGAGATGAGGAATGATCGCATGAACACGATGTATGCTCCCGCTTTCGCCGCGTTCGGAGGCTCGGCCTTCGGAGCGATCTCTACGATCGTAACAGGATGGGTGAGTCGGCGCCGCAGGCTTCGCGAGCGCCACTATGCCCGGTCGATCTCCAAGCGCGAGCGGCTCTATCGAAGCTTCATCGAGGAAGCTTCCCGACTCTACGCCGACGCGCTGGTCAGCGACAAATCCGAGATTCCGCAACTGGTCAATCTGTATGCGCTCATCGGGCGGATGAGGATTCTGTCCAGCGATCAAGTGGTTCAAGCGGCGGAGCGGGCAGGGCGCCTGATCATCGAAACCTTCCTGTCGCCGAACCGCGAACTCGTCGATTTACCTGAGTTCATGGAGGAAATGGATCCCTTGCGTCACTTCGGCGAAGCCTGCCGGCGTGAACTGCATTCGACCCCATCTCGCTGAAGTCCCAAGCGATGCAGGAGCGGATACGCCAGGTGGCAGGATCGTCGTGCATTCGCCAGCGGATCGCACAAGCGGCGATCCGGTTGCACCGCGAGTTCGGTTTCAGGAAGACTACCGTTGCCGATATCGCTCGCGGAGCGTCGATGTCGCCCGCTAACGTCTACCGCTTCTTCGTTTCAAAGCAGGCTATCGAAGAGGCGGTCGTAGCGGATCTGTTCGAATGGGGCTCAGTCGATAGATCTGGCCGCCGACTTACGTCCCAAAGCCGTGGCGCAAGGATAGCGAGCGGGGTCTGTGGCTGATTCAAGGCCTCCAGTCTGCCTCGCAAGCCGCGAGAAAGAAATTGACCCGTTCGTGCAAGAACGTCGGCAGCTCTTTTCTGAGATCCTTCAGTTCCTCGCCCATCAGAGATCTCATAAGCATCGGAAGCAGAATGAGATCCATGAACATCTGCGCGGTCGCAACGCTCCGCTTTGCGCTGAATGGCCCTTTTGATGAGCGCGCGATCCTCTGCGTTGCGTCGTTCAAGAGTTGAGAAACTGCCCCAGCCGCGCGGTCGCGCGCCGCGTCGTGAACATTTCGGCTTAACTCGGGAAATCGCCGCGACTCGGCGATCGTGGCGCGCGTGAGGTCCAACGTGTCCTCGACGAATCTCTCCACAATCTCGATGCCGAGATTGGTGAGCTTTTCCTGGATGGTGCGGCCTGCCGGCGTGAACCCGTCGAAATCTGTCAATCCGTTGATGGTCCGGGCTACCACAGCCACGAACAGCGCTTCCTTGCCGGGGAAATAGGCATAGATGGTCGGTTTGCTCGCAGGGGCCAACTCGGAGATATCGTCGATGCTGGCACTCCGAAATCCTTTCTCGAGAAAGAGCTGCTGGGCTGCATCGAGAATCCGCGCCTGGGCGTCGCTGGCAAGGTCCTTGGGCGGCCTGCCACGTTTCGGGCTTTTGTCCTTTGCCATCATCGTCTCCAATCTCGAGTTTTGTGCGCGCATAGATCCCGCTTGACATGCTCAGAAAGAAAATGCAACGAAAAGACAATATACGGTATAGTGTATTTATGGTCGTCGCAGACTGGCTTTGATTGCAGGGCCTGCGACATCTCATCCGGATGAACGGCCGCCGCTCATCCGGCACAACCTGAGGAGATCGATCGTCGTGACTGTGTGCAGGCTGGATTCGCCAATTGTGGAGCAGGGCATTCTGCTGCGCGAATTGAACCACCGGATCAATAGTGGGCTCGCCTCGGCGATCAACCTGTTCTCGGCCGCGGCCGTCCGGGTCGAGGGGCCTGAGGCCAAGCGCGCCTTAAGCGACGTGGTCGAACTGTTGCATGGTCATGCCGATGTGCAACAGGCGCTCGCAATGCCCAAGGGCAAGGTGCTGATCGACACCGCGACATACATCCGCATGATGGGCTGCGCCATGCGCCGTTCGTTGCTGGATCGAATGAATATCCGGCTGGTCCTCGCGACCGAATCTCTTCCGCTCCAATCAGAGCGATGCCGGTGGCTCGGATTGATCGTCCACGGGCTCGTAACCAATGCCGCGAAGCATGCGTGCTTGTCACCTGGTCACTGCATGGACGTGTCATGAAACATCACTCTGCGAACCAAACTGAAGTCGTTGGAACTGCTCGCAAATGCAAGCTGACAGGGGCCGGCATCCTGACGGCCGCGCTTATCGCAATCGCGCTGAGTGGCTGCAACGATCACGCCGCTGCCCCAATTACGCGCGCGGCGATCGTGCGCACGGAGATCGTGCAGCCGCGGGACCGACAAGCCTCCGTCACCCTGACCGGCGAAATCCAGGCCCGTTTTCGCACCGACCTCCCGCTCCGCGTCAGCGGACGTGTGCTCGCGCGCTATGTCGATGTTGGCGCCCGCGTCGAGGCTGGCGATGTCCTGGCTTTGCTCGATCCAGCGGAGCAGCAGGCCGACGTCGATGCGGCAACTGCGGCGGTGCTGGCCGCAGAATCTCAGCTGCGGGTAGCCACCGCGACCTTCGAACGGCAGAAGGCGCTGATCGCAAGCGGTTTTACCACGCGGACGGTCTACGATCAGGCGCAGGAAGGATTGCGAACTGCGGCAGGTGCGCTTGAAGCAGCAAGAGCGAAGCTCGGAACGTCGAAAGACGCCCTTGGCTATACCGCACTGCGCGCGGAAGCGGCAGGTGTGGTCACCGCGCGCAATTTGGAAATCGGCCAGGTGGTACAGGCCGCGCAGCCCGTTTTCTCGCTGGCACAGGACGGTGAACGGGATGCCGTGTTCGACATCTACGAATCCCTCTTGTTTGGCGATCTCGATGATAGCCGCGTATCGCTGGTGCTTGTCTCCGACGCTGGCGTGACGGCGAGCGGGCATGTCAGAGAAGTCTCACCCGCGATTGACGCGAAGAGCGCGACCATCCGCGTCAAGGTTGCCATCCAGGATCCATCGGCAGTGATGACACTTGGAAGCGCCGTTGCAGGAACCGTCAAAGCGAAAGCCCAGCAGCAAATCGCATTGCCCTGGAGTGCATTGGCGGCGGCGGGATCGAAGCCCGCGGTCTGGACCGTCGATCCGGCGACCAAAACGGCTGCGCTCAAGCCGGTGACGATCGGCGGTTATGAAGCCCGTGAAGTGCTGATCAAGGCGGGCCTCGAGCCGGGCGAGCGCGTCGTGATCGATGGCGGCAAGCTGCTGAGCGTTGGCCAGCCCGTGACATATGAGGGAGACCCATCATGAAGAGGCGCGCCATGATTGCAACCGGCACGTTTATATCGGCGCTGGCGCTGGCTGGATGTCAGCAGGACGCGAAAGCGCCCGAGCCTGTGCGGCCCGTGCTGTCGATGGTCCTTGAGCCGAGCCGCGCGGACGGTATCGTCGCCGTGGGTGTTGTTGAGCCGCAGTACAAGACCAATCTTGCCTTCCGCGTGCTGGGACGTCTGACCGGGCGTCCCGTCTCGGTTGGCGACCTCGTCAGCGAAGGACAAACTGTCGGTGTCATCGATCCCACGGCTCTGGAGCTTGCGGTACGCTCGGCCAAGGCTGAGCTGACGAAGGCCGAGGCGCAGTTGGCGACTGCAACGGCGACGGAGCAGCGGCAGCGAGCCCTCATCACAACCGAGGCCACCACAAAGCAGACACTGGACAATGCCGAGCAGGCGCGGGCCGGCGCCACTGCGTCGGTGGCGCACGCACAGGCGAACTTGATCAAGGCGATCGAGCAACGGGGCTATGCACAGATCAAGGTCGAATTCGCCGGCGTCGTCACTGCGGTGGGCGCAGAAGTTGGACAGGTGGTCTCTCCTGGCCAAAATGTCGTGACAGTTGCGAGGCCAGATATCAGGGAGGCGGTGGTCGATATCGGGGAGGATTTCCCGGTGCCGCTTGAAATTGGCTTGCCATTCACAATCGGCTTGCAGCTACTCCCCGCCGTTCAGATCGAAGGCAAGGTTCGCGAGATCGCCCCGCAGGCAGACCCCGTGACGCGCCTACGGCGAGTCCGCATCGCCCTGAACAATCCCCCTGAAAGCTTCCGCTTGGGCACGACCGTTACGGCGAAGTGAGCAGCCGACAAGGCTGAGAGTCTGACTGGGTGAAAGTCCCGGTACCGTCAATTACCTGTATTCGGACGGTTAGCATATCCGGTGCGTGTGGAGGCAACAAAGCACGATAGGCCCGGACGTAAAATCCCCGGCTGCCCTGCAGCCGTATGTGCAGCGGTAGGAACGATCTGGGGGGAGAGCAAACTTGGAGGCCGGAACATCAAGGAATATCTGCATCCTCGAAATAACGGGCCTGCGAGAAGTCGTAATTCGTGGGACAAAACGCGGGAAGCCGACCCATTCTTCGCTTGGGGAAGGCCGATGACATCGTGGAAGAAACAGGTGAGAGCACACGGTGTACCGCCGGGGTAGGGGATCCAGCATCCAAGGAAAGATTCTCAGAGATAACGTCGGGAAGCTCCCGGGGGCAGCAGGGACTGCGTACAACCTGCCAGGACTCTTCGAGCGAGGCTAAATGCCGAAGCAGGAGAGAGCCCAACGGGAGTGGCACATGAGCCCGTAGGAGCGATGACGGAGGGGTAACGCCCTCGGAGGAGATGGCACTCACATCTCCCCAACGGAGGTAGCACCGAAGTTGGGCAAAGGGGCTCAGGACACTTGGCGGCCTACTTGGCCGTATGGCGGCCGGCTTGATAAAACCGGCGTAACGCCACGACAGCTCAGGAGGCGAGGCTGAAGGCAAACCAGAATGGCGGGGGTGTACACGGACCAGCGTTTAAACCTCTCCAAACTTGGGAAGGCCTTCGGAAGAAAGCCAAAGTTTCAAACCGGACCCGGGAAATCTGGCCGTCCGGGATTATAGGGGGGCTTCGGGAAACGTAAGCCACGGTGAGACTGTGAACCCGTCTTGCAATCGAAAGAGCAGGAACGGAAACTCCTCACCTACAGCGGGGCGCGCCCGATTTCTATCCCAGTCTCGGAATAGCGCAAAGTCCGAGATTGTGCGTTCCCGCCTCAGCAGTGCTCGCCAAGGATGGCGCAAATTTCGTCTGGGTCGTGGATCAGCCTGCGAGCACCGTGTCGCTGCACAAGGTCGATCTCGCCGGGGACCCGGCAGGCGCCCGCGTCACCGGCGGGCTTGCTCCCGGCGCGCGCATCGTGACCGCCGGAATCCACAGCCTCAAGCAAGGACAACAAGTCCGTATCGAACAGGATCAGACGCCATGAAGTCATTCAACCTTTCCGACTGGGCGCTCCGCCATCGTTCGCTCGTCTGGTATTTCATGATCGCCTTCATGGCGGCGGGCCTCTTTGCCTACCTTCAGCTTGGTCGTCAGGAAGATCCCGACTTCACCATCAAGACGATGGTGATCCAGGCGCAGTGGCCGGGCGCATCGCCCGAAGAAATGACGCGCCAGGTCACCGACAGGATCGAAAAAAAGCTCGAGGAGCTGGAATCGCTCGACTACACCAAGAGCGTGACGGTCGCGGGCCAGACCACCGTATTCGTCTATCTGCGAGACACGACAAAGGCGGCTGACGTCAAGCCGACCTGGGTCCGCGTCCGCAACATGATCGCGGATATCAAGGGCGAATTCCCGCAAGGTGTCATCGGGCCGGGTTTTAACGATCGCTTCGGCGACGTGTTCGGTAACATCTACGCCTTCACCAGCGACGGCTTGACCCAGCGTCAGCTGCGCGACGAGGTCGAGGACGTCCGTGCCAAGGTCTTGACCGTGCCGGATGTGGGTAAGGTCGACATTCTGGGAACGCAGGACGAGGTGATTTATCTCGAATTCTCCACCCGGAAGATCGCGGCCCTTGGCCTCGACGTCCGCTCGATCATGGCCTCCCTGCAGGGACAAAACGCGGTTGCGCCATCCGGGGTGTTCCAGGAGGGGTCCGAGCGAATCAGCGTGCGGGTGAACGGCCGGTTCACGTCGGAGGCAAGCCTGAACGCGGTCAATCTTCGCATCAACGACCGCTTCTTTCCGTTGACTGACGTCGCGACCATCACGCGCGGTTATGCCGATCCGGCCAAGACCTTGTTCAGGTACAACGGCCAGCCTGCAATCGGGCTTGCCATCGGCATGAAGTCCGGCGCAAACCTGCTTCACTTCGGCGAGGCGCTGAAAGAGCAAATGACGAAGGTCATTGCCGACCTCCCGATCGGCGTCGGCGTTCACCTGGTCGCCGATCAGCCGGTCGTCGTCGAGCATGCGGTGTCGGGCTTCACCGAAGCGCTGTTTGAGGCCGTGGTCATCGTTCTCGCCATCAGCTTTCCCAGCTTGGGCATGCGCGCCGGGCTTGTCGTCGCAATTGCGATCCCGCTGGTTCTCGCCATCACCTTCGTGGTGATGAACCATGCCGGCATTTCATTGCAGAGAATTTCGCTGGGCGCATTGATCATCGCGCTCGGCCTTCTGGTCGATGACACCATGATTGCCGTCGAAATGATGGTGGCCCGACTGGAGGTAGGAGATCCCCTCGAAAAGGCGGCGACCCACGTCTATACGTCGACCGCTTTTCCCATGCTGACGGGCACGCTGGTCACGGTCGCAGGCTTCATCCCGATCGGGCTGAACAGCAGCAATATGCCGGCGAATTCACTTTCACCCTGTTCGTGGTGATTGCGGTCTCCCTGATCGTGTCGTGGATCGTCGCGGTGCTGTTCACGCCTCTGCTCGGCGTCACCATCCTGCCCGCAAAGATGAAGGGCCACCAAGAGGAGAAGGGCCGGCTGGCGCAGATGTTCGCCTGCCTGCTGCTCGTCTGCATGCATCACCGCTGGATCACCGTCGGCGTGACGGTTGCAGCTTTCTTCGTCGCGTTGTTCGGCATGAATTTCGTGCAGCAGCAGTTCTTTCCCTCGTCGGATCGCAGCGAACTGGTGATCGACTGGAACCTCCCCCAGAACGCTTCGATCGCCGACACCAATGCGCAGATGGCGCGCTTCGAGCGCGAACAGCTGCAGGGCAGTGGCTCCGTCGAGCAGTGGTCGACTTATGTCGGCACGGGCGCGCCGCGTTTCGTCCTGTCGTTCGACGTGCAGACGGCCAATGCATGGTTTGGCCAGCAAGTAGTTGTGACCAAGGGCGGCATAAAGGCGCGCGATCTCGTCAAGGCGCAATTTGAGGAATATCTGAGGAAGACGTTTCCTGGTACCGACACCTACGTCAAGTTGCTCGAGGTCGGTCCTCCGGTGGGACGTCCCGTGCAATACCGCGTGAGCGGGCCAGACATCGCGAAGGTCAGGGATATCTCGCAGGAACTCGCCGGCACCGTCCGGAGCAACCCCGATCTCGTGTTCGACTGGATGGAGCCTGCGCGCGTCGTCAAGGTCGACGTTCTCCAGGACAAGGCGCGCCAGCTCGGCGTGACGTCGGAAGACATCGCCACGACCCTGAACTCGGTGCTCGAGGGCACCCCGATCACACAGGTTCGCGACAGCATCTATCTCGTCAATGTCACCGGACGCGCTACGACGGCGGAGCGCGCCTCGATCGACACGCTGCGCGATCTGCAGTTAACCGGGCTCAGCGGGCAGTCGGTGCCGCTCGGGGCCGTGGCCAATCTGCGCTACGAAATCGAGCAGCCGACGATCTGGCGCCGCGCGCGCATTCCTACGATCACGCTGAAGGCTGGCGTCGTCACCAACGTCCAGCCAAAGACAATCATGGATCAGTTGGCGCCGAGGGTGGCGGAGTTCGCCAAAGAACTGCCGGCGGGGTATTCGGTGGCGATCGGCGGCTCCGTCGAGGAGAGCGCCAAGAGCCAGGCCCCGATCATAGCGGTTGTTCCACTCATGCTGTTCGTCATGGCCACGGTCCTGATGATTCAGCTGCAGAGCTTCCATCGCCTGTTCTTGGTGTTTGCGGTCGCGCCGCTTGCCGTGATCGGCGTCGTCGTGGCCATGCTGCCGAGCGGCTCGCCGCTTGGGTTCGTTGCCATCCTCGGCGTCCTGGCACTGATTGGTATTCTGGTCCGAAACTCGGTGATCCTGATCGTGCAGATCGAGAATCTGAGGAAGGAGGGGCGCCCGGCCTGGGATGCCGTTGTGGAAGCGACCGAGCATCGCATGCGGCCGATCCTGCTGACGGCGGCCGCTGCAAGTCTCGCGCTGATTCCGATCGCGCGCGAGATTTTCTGGGGCCCGATGGCCTACGCGATGATGGGCGGCATCATCGTTGGCACGCTGCTGACGCTCTTGTTCCTGCCGGCGCTCTATGTGGCGTGGTTCCGGATCTACCCCGATCACGACGATTGCCGGCCAACCCCTGAGGCTGTGGACTTGACGCAACATCCCCCGCCGTCGGAGCGCGTATCCGCGCAGAACGAACCGGCGCCGGTTCTTGAGACGCAATTCTAGAAAAAGGAAAACACGATGACCCGGAAGACACTTTTGACGCTGTCCGTCAGTGTGACAATCACAACTATCTCGATGGCGCCAACCGCGGCGTTTGCGCAATTCTCTCCTGACCCGCCTCCGGCGCACGGGGGCGGGGACGTGGCTCGTGACAGGCGTGACGAGGATTGCCGATAGCCTCGAATAGGAATGATCGCGACCCCAGATGAGATGCGAGCTTCGGGCGAGGTGTTCGGCTGGCGCGACTAACAACCGTTCATCGATTGCATCTCAGGGATATCCGGCGGACGAGAGGTCGCCGGATCTCCCTTCTATGGTTCTCCGGTCAGTGCGGATCGGGAACGGTTACGCGGCGCGGATGAGACCGAGCTGCTGCAAGGCGGTGACGCCATCGTCGAGGCCGATTTCCTCGATGATCTTTCCCTCCTTGAGCTTCAGCACGGTGGTGCCAGTGAATTTCATCTTGCGGCCGGTATTGGACGGCAAGGATCCCACCAGGAAGTCGCTGAATGCGGGTCCCGTATGCGTCCCGCCGCCTTCCCAGCGGCCGACAACGTAGTCACCTTCCGCGATAAGATCCGCAGCTCCCCAGAAGTTGAGATCGGGGAACGCTTTTCGAAAGTCCGTCATGAACGCTTTGATGTCTTCCCGGCCTCGGCGCGGTTCGTGGAGTGAATACTGCAGGAGCATGTCGGGCGCAGCGAGTTCATCGACAATTCCGAGGTCGCAAGTCTTGCCCCAGAAATCCGTGAACCACCGGCCAACAATGGCCTTGTTATCTTCTTCCTTCGACACGATCACTTCTCCTGTTGTGTGCTTGGTTGCTGTCCGCCATCAGTGGACGTTCTCAGGGTAGATCTGGACGATGGTTGTTGAACTCCGGTTGTTGTCGGCAAATCGAAACTCGCCAGCGGACGCCCGGCAGGCTTCCGTCAACGAACATCCAAATCAGATCGCAACTTCTTTGTTGATCAGGGCCTGCTTGCGTTCGATGCCCCAGCGATAACCCGCCATCGCGATCCACTGTTGCCCATGACGCGGTGACAGGGGATTGCCAGGGCGATCGGGTTCTCAGCGCAGGCCTGAGCGATCGCTCGCAGCGATTTGGGTCCGCTCACACGGCGGGCGAGTTGCGCGTAGGTGAGGGGCTTTCTGATGGCAATCGTGCGAAGCGCATCCCAAACACGACGCTGGAATGGCGTGCCGCGAATATCGAGGTCAAGTTCGAGCGGATTGCGGGGGACAGCGATGAATTGCAGAATCTTGGTCAGGTCAGCGCGAAGCCGGCGGTTGTGCGAGACAATCCGGCTGCCCGGGAAGCTTGCAGCCAGATCCTGCTCCACCTCTTCGGCCGTCGAGCCAAACAGGATTGCACAAACGCCGATTGGGCTGCGCGCGACAAGAACCTTCCCAAGGGCGCAGTCGCCGACTACGAACTCGATTTCGTGCGCGGCGACGCTCTTGAATGATGCGGTCTCGCGGGACGCGAGATCGGTGACGATCAGATTCATAGGTCTAACCAAACCTGCTAAGCCCCCGCCTATGGCGGGGCGAAAACAGGAAGTTTTACAGCTACGGGAATGAAGTCATGAAGTCTCCTTGGGGAACCGCCAAGAACCCTCAAGGAGACCATGATGGAAGCAGAGTTCAATCATCTTAATCACGCGACCTGGGAGTGCAAGTACCACGTCGTGTTTACACTGAAGTACCGCAAGAAGCTTCTTTTCGGCAAGATAAAGCGGCACCTGGGGCAAGTGTTTCACGATCTGGCGCGACGGAAGGAGTGCCGGATCGAGGAAGGACATTTGATGCCGGATCACGTTCACATGTTGATATCGATACCTCCCAAATATTCGGTGGCGCAGATCATCGGATACATGAAAGGGAAGAGTTCGATATGGATGTGTGTCCAGTAAAGGCTAGCATGTTCAGCAGGGGACAGTCCTGCCGGGGTAGAAGTTAGAGCCCCGTAGTTCGGATAGCGGAGGAGATGGAAACAGAACCTACGAAGCCTATCGACAAAATCTCCCTGGGGGAGATTAACGAGTCACCGGGCCGTAATAACAGTGAACGCGTTGTGGCCTCGAAAAGAAGTAAGTCCGAGGGCCGAGCCCGCATCCATAGGGCGAAGGCAGCATGAACAGCCGAACACTAACCGACACGACTGTTCATCTCGGCGGGGTGGAAGCGACGGCACGGTGACAAGGACATGCCAAGCAACTGGAGAAGCCTTCCTCGTCCCGGGGAGAAATCGCCGGAGCAAGGTAGGCCGTATAACCGGCGACACCGGGAAGGCGGCCGAAGACGAGAAGGTGGCGGCCGGGTCCGTAGTAGCGACGAAGCGGAGTAATGTCCGTGGAGCCAAGGGGCCCTGCCATTTGCGATGTCTCCAACATAAGGAAGGCAAGGACGAGATGACAAAGGCGTCCATCGATTTGCAAGACCTGAGGCGGAGACTATACGTCAAGGCGAAGGCTGAACCGTCCTGGCGTTTTTGGGGACTGTACGTCCACGTTTGCAAGATGGAGACGCTGCGCGCTGCGTACGAGATGGCCAAAAAGAACGATGGAGCACCGGGAATAGACGGGGTCACGTTCGAGGCCATCGAGGCGCAAGGCGTGGAGGCTCTGCTCGAGCAACTACGGGACGAACTGACCGGGCGTACCTATCAGCCACTCCCCGCGCGGAGGCAGGAGATACCGAAGGACGGGGGCAAAGTCCGTGTCCTCTCGATTCCGGCGATCCGCGACAGAGTGGTGCAAGGTGCGCTCAAGCTCATCCTCGAGCCTGTGTTCGAGGCTGACTTCCAACCGGGATCGTTTGGATATCGTCCCAAGCGGACAGCACATGATGCGATCAAGCGAGTGGCTGAAGCAATAGTCCAACGGAAGGTACGGGTTCTCGACTTTGACCTGCGGGCCTACTTTGACAATGTCCGGCATGACCGGCTGTTGGCGAAAGTGGCGCAGCGGGTTGATGACGCGGACATCATGCATCTGCTGAAGATTATGCTGAAAGCCGCTGGCAAGAAGGGCGTTCCGCAGGGCGGTGTGATCTCGCCCTTGCTCAGTAATCTCTACCTCAATGAGGTGGACAAGATGCTGGAGCGAGCGCGGGAAGTCACCCGCAACGGCAAGTACACCCACGTCGAATACGCGCGATTCGCTGACGACCTGGTGGTCTTGATCGACGCCTACAAACGTCATGACTGGCTGATTGGAGCCGTGACCAAACGACTTCGGGAGGAAGTTCGCCAAGCTGCAGGTGGAAATCAATGATGAAAAGAGCCGAACAGTAAACCTGGAACGAGGCGAAAGCTTCAGTTTCCTGGGGTTCGACTTCCGCTACCTCCGCAGCCTACGCGGAGCGATGCGGCCGCATTACACGCCCAAGCTCAAAAAGCGGACGGCGCTTCTGCGTGAGCTTAAAGAGGTGTTTCGCCGACACCGGTCGCAGCCGATTGGCAGGGTAATAAGCCTGCTCAATCCGAAGCTCCGGGGGTGGGTGAACTACTTCGCGGTTGGACACTCCAGTGAGTGCTTCAGCTACATCAAAGATTGGGTGGAGAAGAAGGTCAGGCGCCAACTGGCGCAAGCTCAGAAACGAAAGGGCTTCTGCTGGAAGCGGTGGAATAGGGCGTGGCTGTACGACACTCTCGGGCTGTTCAACGGCTATCGAGTGCGACACGACGGACCGAAAGCTGCCCCAGCCGGATAGGTCCCATAAGCCTTGGCGTGAAGTAAATGGGGGCGCGCAGTGCGGGAAATCCGCATGCTGCGTGCGACGCGGAGGGGACTGGAAACGTGGCGCGGTCGAAAGGCCTGCCGGCGCGCCAGTCCTCGACCCTACCGCGCAGAATGTCGAACGCAAGATGCGGAATTTTCTGGGCCACAAATTCTGGGCGCGCGGATACTTTGTCACGACCGTTGGCCGGGACGAGGAAGTGATCCGGGCCTACATCAGAAACCAAGAACTGGCCGATCGGCAATTGGAGCAGTTTGAGCTGAAGATTTCAGCAGCCCAAAATTCAATCAATCGTCCAAACATCCCTTAAAACCGCCTTTGGCGGTTCCCAATCAAACCGCCTTTGGCGGTTCCCAATCAAACCTCCAGCTTTGCTGGAGGTTATTGGCTCCGGTGGTTTTGTTCCGCCGATGACCCTACGAACGCGGCCGTGTCAGCTCACTTCGGTTTTCGCTTTCATATTGAAGACGTCGTTTACGTTGCGCAGAAGGTAGATTGCGAACGCGCCAAACGGTGCCCGCAGGACTAAAGGCTGCGCGCCGCCTCGCGCGTAAGCAAGGCCTGCTTGCGCTCGACACCCCACGCATAGCCTGAGAGCGATCCGTTGTTCCGCACCACCCGGTGACACGGGATGGCGACCGCGAGCTGGTTCGCGGCGCAGGCGCAGGCGACCGCGCGCACTGCGCGGGGAGAGCCGATCCGCCGCGCGATTTCCGTGTAGGAGACGGTCTGACCGATCGGGACTCCCTGGAGCGCCTGCCACACCCGCCGCTGGAACGCGGTGCCGCGAACGTCAAGCGGCAGATCGAGACCTATCCGAGGGGCTTCAATGAAGCCGATAACATGGGCCACAAGAGCTTCGTACTTTCTGTCGGCGCCGATCAGGCGGGCTTTGGGAAAGCGATCCTGCAGTTCGTGCACCAGTTGATTTGGGTCGTCGCCGAGAAGAATGGAGGCCACTCCCTTCTTGCTCGACGCGACCAGGATGGTGCCGAGCGATGTCTCACCGACAGCAAAACGAATTTCCTCGTTGGCGCCACCGGCGCGATATTGGGACGGCGTCATGCCGAGCATGCCGGTGGATTTCTCGTAAAAGCGACCGCTGGAGTTGAAGCCGGCGTCGTAGATCGCCTCCGTAACGCTATTGCCACTTGCCAAGCTTTCACGGACCTTCGATGCGCGATTGGCCGCAGCATAATCCTTCGGCGTCAAACCAGTGACCGCTTTGAAGCGGCGATGGAAATAGCTCCGACTGAGGCCAACCGCCGTCGCCAGATTGGCCAAAGACGGCTCCTCCTCACTTTTCTCGATCAGCCGGCAGGCACGCGCGACGATGGCGACGTTCTCCGCCTCAACCGAAAGTCCGTCCGGATTGCACCGCTTGCACGGCCGAAAGCCCGTCGCCTTGGCCTCCTCGAAGGTGTCATGAAGCAGGACGTTCTTGGGATTGGCGATCCGGGACGGGCAGGATGGCCGACAGTAAACGCCAGTTGTCAAAACAGAGTACCAAAGATGGCCATCAGCCGTCCGGTCGCGGGCGACAATGCGCGCCCACCGCGGATCATTGGCCACGACAGCTTGGTTCTGCCTTTGGTGCTGCTCGTGGATCATGGTCATGTTCGCTCTCATCGCGTGGGTGAGGGAGATCATCATCAAGCCGTTGGCGGCCTGCTCTACTCCGGGTCCTGTCTTCACATTGCCGATGGCGAGGCTCTGGGCCCACCCGATTTCCGAAGACATCGTCCGGACCCGGTTTCTTTAGATTCGAGGGTAAGAATCGAAGTTCTGCTGTTCCGTCGATCATTATGGTCGCTGCGAAAGCACACGCGATTGCGGAGAACATCATGAAGCTCGTGAGATTCGACAGCGGAAAAACGGGCCTGATGGTCCAACTCGCCGCAGGTCCACACGTCATCGACGTCATCGGGAGTCTGGGTGTGCTCTCGCCGGACGATCCTATTTCGCAAGGCATTCTCAACGGCATCCTGAAAGACAAAGGAAGCTGGGCTCCGTTGATCGCGCACTGGGAGCAGGCGCGAGTTGGGTTGCGACGACTGGCGTCGTTGGCGTTAGCGAATCCCGACCGACCGCATCTGGTCATTTGCCGTGCTGACGAAGTCAGTCCGGTGCTGCTTTTGAGGAATCCGGGAGGCATTGTCGCCCTTGACATCGTGGAGTCGAGCGAAGTCGCGCAAGACCCGACGGGGCGCGAGGCGATGGAGCGGCAATTTGGGGTTCAGTCATCTGCTGATACGCAGGTGACTTCAGTAATTCCATTCCCGGACAAGATACGGAGTGTGGAGATATCTCTCCCGCTTCAGGGTTCATGATCGTGGTGCAGCGTTTTCGGAGACCGGACCATGACGGCGTTTTTGGATTTTCACGCGTTCGCGGCGGCACGTGGCGACGGGCTCCACCCGAAACTGCGGCTGCTTTTCGAGCACGCGGCAACGTCTCCCGTTTTGACGTCGCCATTAGGCCCGACGGCCTCCTGCAGTCAGGGCCAGATCCGGTTTCTGAAACTGCGCGGGATCGCGTAAACGTGTCGATCTTTCCGCCAATCTGAGTCCCGCACGCGGCCTGGGAGGGCAGACGACGGTCCGCGTGGTCCGACTAAGCCACAGCTGTTGCAACCGGAGCGGCCTGGATCAACCGTCGGCGTCGGACATGGTCCAGCTACGTTGGGCGGCGAACGCTAGGAGAGGGCCCGCCGCCCCTTGAGTGCATAACCCCACTCGCAGTTATCGGTCCCGGCTCAGCGCTCGCTGGGCTCGCTTGGCCGGGACGACGGAACGGGGTGTGGCCGCCGATGCCGAAGCGCATCGATCAGCATCGATGAGCGCTGATGGCGGGTCGGGGAGAAGAGGGGATGGGTTGAATCCGCCTCGTGCCTCAGGCCTTCGTCGCATTCGTGGAATCCTCGCGCGAACGCCACGAAGGGACCGCCGAGATCCGAATGATGGAAGGGGGTTCGCGTCGGCCGTCGCATCTTGTGTCATGTTCTTTCAGGAGACGCGCGAATTCGTTGCGATAGAGCCTCCGCCAGCGCGTATTCAGGCTGGCGAGGAATTCGAGTTCGTGGCCGGTGAGAAGCGACACGTCGGATCGATCGCGAAATGCCGCTACATCCGCTGCATGCCGGCGAATTGCCAGCGGCTGTAAGGGCCGACATAAACGCCGCTCTGCAGGCATTGTGCCTTCGCGGCCTGGCACATCGGAAACCTGTCGGGCCTGGCGCTGGAATAGCGAATGCACGAGGCCGCATAGGCGCTGCAGGTGTGCGGAATCGCAGCCCGCCGCATCGCCATCCGGTATCGAAAAGAGCGCCCTCCATCGGATGACGTGCAGCACTTGCCGTTCATTCTGCTGGCCGACGCGGTGGTGAATTCGGACGACAGAGCGAGGCCGGAAATGGCGAGCAACAGGATAACGGAGAATCGCTTCATGGGAGACCTCCTTGGTTAGCCGACCAGACCTGATGTCGGCGTGACGTCGGCACTTTCGGGAAACACGGTGCTTGCGAGCGCGCGCTCATCGACCCTCAAATGATCCCTGAGCAGGCCCTTGAGCATGGCGCGCAGATCGGTGGTTGGTTTGAGGTCGCGATCCTCATAGAGCTGGGCCTGCTTCAGTCCCGGCCAGTCGGCGATCACGCGCCCGCCGCGCAGCGCGCCGCCCACGAGAAGGGCAACGGTGCCGGTGCCATGGTCGGTGCCATTGGTGCCGTTGATGCGCGCGGTGCGCCCGAACTCGGTGACGACGGCGACGACGGTCTCGCGCCAGGCGTCGCGCATGTTGGTCTCGATCGCGGCCAGCGCGACGTCGAGCGCGCCCAGGAGATTGGCGAGCTGACCGGAAGCCGCGCCCTCGTTGATGTGTGTGTCCCATCCGACAAAGCTCGCGGCCCCGACGCGCGGACCGTCCGGTTTGGCGAGAACGCGCGCGGCGGTGCCGGCGGTTTCCGCGACATAGGCGCGCAAGCGCGCAATGCCAAACTCCGGAAGTTCGCCAGGCGCTGGCGCGTCCATGCCGCCGGTGCCTCCAAGCGCGGCAAGGCGCACCCGCGCTTGAAGCGCAACCGCAAGCTTCGGGTCGGTGTGCTGATAGAGGTCCAGTAGCCGCGCCTGGGTGTCCTCGCTGGCTGCGAGCAATTTTTGCGGAACCCAGGACATCACGGGGGCCTTGCCGCGCACCACCAGCGGCGTGACCGCGCCGACGCCTAGCGCCCGGCTGCCACGCAAATCCACCTGGCCGTCCGACGCCAGTTCGACCAGCGCGCGATTGAGCCAGCCGGTATCGACGGCACCCGGCCGCGCCATCCCGCTCTCGAGCACGTCCTGGCCGTCGAAATGCGAGCGCTCGCGATACGGCGTCGCGGTGGCATGCACGATGGTTGCCTGCTGCGCCTTGTAGAGCCGGTACAGGTTCGGCATTGCGGGATTGAGCGCGAAGAAGCTGTCGAGCGGCAACGCCGGCGTCTTGCCGTCGAGCACCAGCGCGCGGTCGCTGCGCAGGCCGATCCAGTCGGGGTCGCCGACGGGTGCTACTGCACCAAGTCCGTCGAGCGCGCCCCGGAGCACGATGACGAGCAGGCGTGGATCGCGCCCCTCGGCCCGCGCCAGCCTGGGCATCTGGCTCCATGCGAACAGCGAACCGGCGCCGAGCAGCGCCTCGCGACGGTTGGGCAAATGGTGGCGAAAGCCCATCTTCACCTCCTCTGAAACTCGGGTGACATGAACAGCAGCGCGAGCGCCTGCTGGCGGCTCTCGGCGCGGCCCACCGCCTGCATCACTTCGGCCGATACCGAAGATCCGAGCACGGTCTCGATGACATCCTGCGGGTCCACCCGGTCTGACACGCGCTCGGCAAAATTGTTGGCGACGTCGAGCCGCCGTCCCACGCCGTCGATCCAGGATCCCTCGTCGTCCGGAAAGCCCTTTGGCGACGGCGGACGCCACAGCGGTTCGCCGAGCAGCGCCTGCCCATCCGTGAACCGTTTGGGGTCGGCTTGCGTGATCCCGGTTGCCCGCACCATGCCGACGACCCACTCGCTCGGGCGCTTCAGCTTGGAGGCGGGCTGCGTCCAGGCTTCGTCGGACTTCACCATCGCCCTGGCAACCTCCTTGAGATCGCCCTCGGTATCGACGAACACCTTTGTCATCCGCTCCACCAGCGCAGGCGGAGGCGCGTCGGCAACGAAATGGCGGGCGAGCTTGGTGGCCACATGCGTGGCGGTCGCGGGATGCGCGGCGAGATCGCGGAGCACGGCGCGGCCCTGCTCCACCGTTTCATCCTCGTAAGACTTTCCCAGCACCTTCTGCGCGCCGGGCTCATGCAAGCGCGGATTGAAGATGAATTCGCCGCCATGCTCGGGATTGTCGCCCGGCGGCACCAGGGTCCATCCGGTCAGCACGTTGGCGAAGGCGATGACGTCATCCTGGGTGTAGCCGCTGCGCACGCCAAGCGTATGCAGCTCCAGAATCTCGCGGGCGAGATTCTCGTTGAGGCCACGGGTGCGGTTCATGCCGGCGATCGAATTCGTGCCCATCGAAACGGTTTGGTCGAGATAGAACAGCATCGCCGGATGGCCCTCGGCCGCCAGCAACAGATCGACGAACCGGCCAAGCACGTGAGGGCGGATCGCCTCGCGCTCATAGGCGCCGGACATGCTCCTGATCTTGTCGGCCGAGACGCAGAAATGGTTGGACCAGAACCACACCAGCCGCTCGGCAAATCCGATCTCGGCGCCGAACGCGGCCTCGGTGCGAATCCGCGCCTCTTCGAGGTAGATCTGCCGTCCCGGATCAGGGACGGCTTCGGCAGCCATCTTGGCCGCCATCTCACCGGCACCCGGCGTGGACCCTTCGGTCATCGCAGGCGCTTGCGCCATCTGCTGCGTTTTCGCGTCCTGTTCCTTCCTGGCGAGGATCGCTTTGGCTTGCCGCTTCGCATTGGCGTCGTTTACCGCACGGAAGGCCTTGGCGCTCGACAGGCCGGGAAGCGCGATCTGGCTTGGGGAGGAGCGTTCGAGTTCGGCGATCAGCGCGCCGCGCGGGTCGGCCCCGATCGCCGCAATCGAGCCCGGGCGCGGCCCCATCCCGAACCGGTGGAGGGCCAGCACGGCCTCGGCCTTTGCGGAACTGCTCATGGCAACGCCCTGAAGGATATGAGGCCACTACGCGCCGGGAACGCCGCGCCGCCAGAGCCTCGAAAATTGTTACTTACCGTAGTGCTACGGATCGTAGCAGTTGGCAATTGTCGATGCAAGTACCGATTGAGTGACGATGGCGGCGCCGGGCAGGGCAGGTCTGAAGCCTGCCGCTCGCCCGTGCCGGCGACGTGATCGAATGAGAGGGCGATGTCCGCTATCGCACCTTTGGGACACGCCGACGGGCTTTGGAAATGGTCTGCTGTTCGGCGAAGATCGGAAGTCCTCGCGGCGCGGTCAGAACGACGAGATTGCCCCCCAACCGGACATCGATGTCATACGAAGGCCCACTCGTTTCGTTCCACTTGCGGCTGAGGTAAGCGAATTCACGGTCAGTCCGGAAGGCCTGCATTTCGGAGACCCTTGGTGAACGTTGCGAGGTCCTCCGCGCGGCGAAATGGTGTTGAATTTATCAGGTTGGAGGCGCGCAAATCGGGACTATGTTCGAGTGCCAGTGCCATGGCTTTCTGTGCTGGCTCAAGCCGCCCGGCGAGCGCATTGCTGGCTGCGGAAATGCACATCGCCAGAGGGAAAGTCGGATTGTCGCGCGTCGCCTTCTCGGCGAATGACGACGCCATGTCATAACGGCCCGCGAGAAAATGGGCATACGCCATGGCTCCGTGCATGCTGAACATGGACGGATCGAGTGGGCTCAGGCGCATGGCATGCGCAGCGTGATCGAGTGCGACGTCGGGCTCACCTCTCCAAACTCTCAGCCAGGCGCTAAGATTCCAAGCTTGCGCCAAGTTCGGATTGACCGTCAGTCCCCGATCCATGAAAGCCGCAGCGTCGTTGAACTCATGGGCTACAAAGGCGAGTGCATATCCACCCATACACAGCGCTACCGGGTCACCTCCACCGAGATGCACTGCTTTCCGGGCCAGCCGCGTAGCTTCGGCGCTCTCCTGCGCAGCCTCGATCATCCAGCCACGCGCCTTGCGCTGCATGTAGCACCAAGCGGCCATGCCGTAGGCGCAGGCTAGACGAGGGTCGAGCTCGATCGCCTTGCAAAAGAGCTGGAGCGCCTCGCTGTTCGCGACCCTGTTCCAGTAACGAGCTTTCGCCAGCCCACGCAGGTAATAGTCGTATGCATCCAGATTCTCGGTTGGTTTGCGAGTGGCCCGCTTGATATCCTCACTCTCCAGCTTGGGCGCGATTGCACCCACGACGCTGGAAGTCACATGGTCCTGTAGATCGAACATATCTTCGAGCGCACCATCAAACCGGTCCGCCCAGAGATGTGCTCCGGTTTCGGCATCGATAAGCTGCCCCGCGATTCGAATACGGTTTCCGGCCTTGCGCACGCTGCCTTCGAGTACGTAGCGCACACCAAGCTCGCGGCCGATCTGCTTTACGTCCACGGCCCGGCCTTTGTAGGTGAAACTCGAATTACGTGCGATCACAAACAGCCAACGAAAGAGCGACAGCGCCATCGTGATATCCTCCACGACACCATCTGCGAAATACTCCTGCTCCGGATCGGCACTAAGGTTCTGGAAAGGTAGCACGGCAATCGAGGGCTTGTCCGGGAGCACCAACGTGGGTCTTTGTTCTGCTGCCGCAACACGATCCTTCACTCTGAAAACCCGGACTGGTCGCACAATGTTCTTGAGGTTCTGCTCGCCGGCATCATCAAAGACAATATCGAGTTTGTCGCGGAGTTGTCGGTAGGCATCATCCGAGACACAGATGCCTCCCGGCTCCGCCAGTCCTTCCAGCCGTGCCGCCACGTTCACGCCGTCGCCGAAGATGTCGCCACGATCAATGATGATGTCGCCGACATTGATCCCAATGCGAAACTCGATCCGCTTCCCCTGCGGCACGTTTACGTTGCGCTCCGCCATGCCACGCTGAACATCAAGAGCACAGCGCATGGCGTCGACCACGCTGCTGAACTCGGCCAGCATTCCATCACCGGTGTTCTTGACAACACGGCCGCGGTGTTCGGTAATCTTGGGATCGATGAGGGTGCGTAGATGATCCTGGAGCTGGACATGCGTGCCCTCTTCATCCAGGCCAGTTAACCGGCTGTAGCCGGCCACATCGGCTGCCAAGATCGCCGTGAGTCGACGCTCGACGCGCTCGCTGGCCAAGGCACGCCTCCGAGATAGGTGGGATGCAGTTTACGCCTCCCGGTTCCGAGAGCCAAGTAATGAGAGGCAGTGTTTGGCATCCGCTGAGCCCAGCGCCCTAATTTAGCGCGGCGCAAAGCCAGCCGATTTGCCAGCGCGCCGACGAGGTGATCGAATAGGCTGCGTCACGTCCGCCATTGGCACGAACTGGACCAACCGGGCCGGTAGCTTGGCAATTCAACGGGATGAGGCGTTCACGGTGGTTACTCGCGTTTCTCCTGGCCTCTCAAGGCTTCCATAAGTTCTTCGGCCAAGAAGGGCTTGATCAGGACAGAGACACCTTGCGCAGAAATCGAGTCCACCGTTTGCGATCTGGTGTCGCCGGTCATCACGGCGGCCGGGACGTTCCGGCCAAGCGCGGCGCGCAGGCGCCCAATGGTCTCGATACCATCCGGTGAGCCACGCAGGTTGTAGTCACACAGCAGCACATCCGGGCGCAGGCCCTGCTCTCTGACCAGATTCAAAGCTTCCGTCGCCGTTGCAACAATGGTGGCCTTAACCCCTCTCATCTTCAACAGTCTCGCGAGCGCCGAGCGCACGGACGCCTCGTCCTCGATCGCGAGAACGCTGCCCAGGAAGGCATCTTTATGAGGATGCACCGGCGGCGCTGCTTCCGGCACCTTGACACCGGATCGACCGCGCGGAACCTCAACGAAAAACCGTGTACCCTTCCCGGAGATTGAGCGCACCTCGATCCTGTGATCCAGAATTTCTCCGAGCCGCTTCACGATCGCAAGGCCCAACCCAAAGCCGCCCCGTTCCGCGCCGCCGCTCCCCTGATAGTACTCATCGAATATGTGTGGGAGCTGGTCTTCGGTGATACCGACGCCACTGTCCCAGACTTCAATGCGAACATTGTCGCCGGCTCGCCGGCATCCGAGCAGGATTCGTCCTCTGTCAGTGTATCGGACCGCATTCGACAACAGGTTGCGGATCATCTCCGCGAGCATGCGCCTGTCGCTGCGGATGATGAGCTCGGAACGGACGATGCACAGTCGGAGCCCTCTTTCCTGCACAAGGGCGGCGAAGTCTCCAGCGAGCGGCTCGAAGATCTCGTTCAGCGAAAACTCGCTCACGGATGGACGCAGTTTTCCGGATTCCAGCCTGTTCACGTCGAGCAGGCTCGATAGGATGCCGGTCATAGTGTCCAGCGACTGCCCGATTCCTGCGACGAGTTTGCGTGCATCGCCGCTTGGGTGGTGCGGCTCAAGCGCTGCCTGCAGGAATTTCAGGGTCTGCAATGGCTGTCGCAAGTCATGGCTTGCGGCGGCCAGAAAGCTCGATTTGGCGCGATCGGCCATTTCTGCCGTTTTCCACGCGAGCAAAAGCTCGTCATCAAAGCGTTTGCGCTCGGTAACATCCGTAGTGAGCCCACTGATGCGGGTAGGCTTTCCGGCAGAATCGAACTGGACGATCGCAATTTGTTCCAGCCAGACTTCACCACCATCCGGCCGACGGCAGCGGAATGCGATCGAATGCGAGGGCCGGTCCGGACGAGCACCGTCGAGGCAGGATGCCACCCGCGGCTGGTCTTCAGGATGTATATGTTTCAGCCATTCAGTGCCGCGGAGAACCTGTTGCGAGTTCAGACCGAGGATTTCAGTTGCATTTTGGCTGAACCGTACTTCGTCGGCAGACACGTCCCAATCGAAGGTTATAACGCTGCCGGCCCGCAGCGCCTCCTGTAGTCGGGCCTCCCTCTCCAGAAGGGCGCTTTCGTGAAGCCTCCGCTCGCTAAACAAGGCCGCAAGAACCAGGGCGCCTAGTGAGATCGCCAGGATGGTAGCTTGGGCGCCGAGCACACGCTCTTCGATCGACAGTTGCAAATCCCCGAAAATGCCGATTGCGAAGATTGTCGTCCAGACAATCGTGATCGCAATGATGAACGTGGCGACCGCGGTGAACGCTGAACGAAGTCGAGATGCGATCCAGAGCAGAAGGGGGCAGAGCGCGCCAATCGCCAGCTCCGCGGTCCAGGGCTGATTGGGCAAGAAAACCAGCAACGCACATACAAGGGACACCACAGCAAGCGCCAGGACGCCTTCCGCGATCTCGCGCCGCGGCGGGAGGTTGCGGATCAACGACGCCAGCCCAATCGCGAGGGGCGCCACCACAATGGTCCCGAGCGCGTCAGAAGAGAACCAGTGCAGCCAGATCACCAGCGGGGACGCGGCCGACCCCTGAAACAGTGCAAAGCCTGCCGTACCCGCAATGCCGGAGAGGCTCGTTCCAACAACGGTCGCGGCAAATAGTGCCAGCACCCTGCGCAGTTCGTTCAACTCGAATGGAGAGCCACAAAAGCGGTGGATCAGGCCTGCGACGATGACGGCCTCACCCGCGTTCGCGACAGCAGAGAACACCGAGTTCCAGATGTTGCGATCGCCCAGCAAATTGGCCGCGATCGTTGCAGTTGCCACCCCGACGACGACAGGCCACCGCGCCGCAGAACCAAGGGCGATCAAAATCCCTGAAGCCACTCCCGCAGCGGGCCAGAATACGGCAACACCATCGACCGGCTCCAGCAATGCAAGGCTCAGCCGCGCGGCGAAAAAATAGGCCAGTGCCACTCCGACGGTCGAAATAATGTTTACCCCGCTTGCGAGCGGGTGGCGACCCAAAACGACCGTCTGTTTTGCGGCAGTGCCCAACGTCGCCTCCGCTCGTCTGGGCCAAAATCCCCGACGCACAAAGCCTTGCACCATCGCCGCGACATCGCTGATGCGGCAGCTCTAGCGACTATAGGCCCGCATTTTCGCTCAAGCCACCATGTTGCGATGCATTAGCCTCCTTGCGGCACCTTTGAGACATGCCAACGCGCGCCGAAAACGTCTGTTTGTCGGTGTAGACCGGAAGTGACCGGTGGGCGGCCAAAACGACGAGATTGACCGTGCGCCCCGAGGGCGCGAACTATCAGTGAGGGAGGGTCTCACTCGGATAATTGTCGATTGGTCCGGAAGCTGGCAGGCGACACGGCCGGGTAACTGGCTGGGTCGGAGCCCTGCGACGAAGGCGGCCTTGGGCTGCTGAGCGATCCGATGGGCCGTAACAAAGTGAAGCCCGAGCAGGCCTCGAAAGTTCTAGTGCGGATGCCGACCCTCCGGTCATTTGGGGAAGGCCGCACGTGTGGGGAAATAATCGACACGCGCACCCACGCGATCAGCCGGGGTAGTGGGCACGGCACGTCGGAAGGGTGGTTACAGGGGGAGACCCGTCAAGGGCGAGGGTAGCGGGCCTCAACGTCGCGAAAGGCGGTGGCCATGGCGGGAGTCGGACGGGGCAATAGGAGCGTTGATGCCGGGTAGTGCCGGTGGAGCAAAGGGCCCCGACTTCTGGTGCGCTTTTGAAGATGGCGAGGTCGTGGTGATTGGCGATGAGCCTGCAAACACCATCAATGACAGGCGCCGCTGGAGATTGCTGTATCGAGTGGCGAAGGAGAGTTACTGACCGTGCCAAAGCCGCGTGCGGTTAGTTTGTCTCCGTGTGCCTTGCGGTGAAGCCAGTCGGAAAGCCGGGTGCCGGAAATCGGCGCGCCCGGTTTGATGAGCGGGGATGGGAAACGGGGCGTTGGCCATAGGCCCCAGGCTACCGCGCCCATCCTCGACTCTACCATTGCGGAAGTCAGTCTCAGCGCGCGCTTCCGCCTGCAGCCATCACCACTCTTCAGGGCCTCTCGCGAGAGCTCTAAGTGACGGCGATGCTTCTATTTTTGCCTCCTGGTCTGCGCAAGTATCAGTCGATTGGCCGATTCTGCATAGCGGTCCGCTTAAGAAGGAGTAGTCTGCAATCCACAGCGGCCTACTCGTTCAAGGGGCTGTCTCAATTATCAAACTATCGGCCGAACTGGGAACGCTTCGCGTTAGAGAGGAAAACGGCGAACCGACGAGAGGCTTCGATGCTTGGCGGATTTGGCATCAAGGGAGAAATTGAAATGCGCAAGATCATTGGAGTTGCAGCATTTGTAGCCATGGTGTTCACGGCAATACCGGCATCCGCTCAACCAAATGACCCATACGATTATCCCTACTGCCTACAAGGTAAACAGTACGGCCTCCCGGGGTTGTGTCAGTTCACGAGCTACCAGCAGTGCCAGGCTACGGCCTACGGGACATTTTCGTATTGCGGCATAAATCCTCGATTTGCATACGGATGGCAACCGCGCGGCCGACGACCTTACCAGGAGCGGTGATCGTTCTTACACTTTTCGGGCATGGCCCGATGTTCGACTTGAGCCGGCAGTCCGTAATGCGACAGGTCTGGCTCATCCAGCGCCAGCTGAACGATCCTGTCGCGGATGACATCGGGGAATCTTGTTCCGGACCCACTTCGGTTTGAACAAAAGGGATTTCGATTGATACGAGGGCACGCAGGCAAAAAACTGTTTGGAAGCTGTTGCGGATGAATAAAGGCTGTACTTCAATGACGAACTGCGACGTCACTCCAAACTCGCCGTGTTTTTCGACCTTGGGAGGCTGGGCCATGAAATCTAGCAAGCGGTCGTTTGCCGTCGTCTCCGTGCTTTTCGTACTCCTGCTGTCATTTGGTAGGGGAACACTCAATGCGCGCGACGCCGATCTCGACTCTCTCATCTTTGCGGCGGCTCAGACCGCTGATCAGCAATGCATAAGGACCTGTCGTGCGCGATATCACGACTGCCGGTCCTTGAAGCAAATACCACTTCCCGAGTGTCGGGGCATTTACCAGGATTGCACCCGCTACACTTGTAGTGCTGGTGCAGCTGGTCGACCGTCTTGGTCAGGGTTTCCGAGGTAATTGATCGCGAAGGCCGCCCGCGCTTCTCGCCCGTGCCGAGGAGATGATCGAGTAGGGCCTACTTCCGCTATGGCACGTTTGCGACATGCCAACTGCATCGAGCGATGTCCGCTTTCAGGGGTAACCGGGACGACATGTGCTGATGCTGAGTTCTTCTGACTTTGACCGATTGCGGAAGTGGTCGGCGTTAAGGGCGAGCGCCATAAACCTTCGTATCGTTCCGTGACACCTTTAGATGCCGGACGATTACCTGCGTTCAATTGAGCCGCCGATCGCGATCATCTTAGGCTGCATGCGTTAGAAAAGCGCACAGGCTCATGAAGTGCGACGGTGAAAAACGATGATCGACGAACAGCGACGATAATACCCAGGGGAGACTCCAATGTCGTTGTTCAATCTCTTCTGCCTGTCAGAACGATCTGATCATTTCGTTGGAAAAAATCCGCGGCCAACTTGATTTCTGATGACATGAACTAGGCGAATCTGTCGGAGCGCTGCTTCACGGCTCGCCCAAACGGAGATCCACGATGTTGAATGGAGTAAATACGATGCGCTCCCTTTTGGCCTTAGGCCTGTTGATGACCCTGTGTGCTTCTGCAAGTGCCGCGACGGTGCATCACCCGCGACGCCATGTTATCGCCCGTTCTAGCGAAGGTTTCCCGGGTTACGCTGTTCCGCGCTGGGCATATGCAGGGACTGGGCCTGCGGTCCACTACGACGACACCCCTAGCTACGACGATCCGTCCAAGTTTGGCGGCTCAGCGGCGTTGCCCGTTGAGAACTAGACATAGGAATCGCCGGCAAGTCCCGCAGGCACGCGCAGTTGTCGTTGTTCAATCTCTTCTGCAGAACGATCTTATCATTTCGTTGGAAAAACTCCGCGGCCGGATGGATCCTGAGAACATGAACGACGGGAAGACCGGAAGAGATTGGGCGCGGTCAAAACGACGCGATTGACCCTGGCTGTGTGAAAACTCAAAAAATCGAAAGACGATGCCAGGAGCGGGAAGCAGCATGTGCTGCTTCCCGCTCGGATGACGACCGTCAGTTCACATGCGGCAGACCGGCCACGGCAGCATCCGTTGGATTGTTCAGGCACTTCGGATGGCCAAAGCCGCCGGCGCTCTGACCGACGCCTCCCTGCCCGTTGGGAGCTTGGCCCGTGCCGCCGGTACCGTCAGCGTTTGGCTTTATGTCGAATATGATGTTGTCCGGGTGGGCCGGATCCGCCACCCCTTTAACACCTTGGAATTGATCGAGCCCGAGGCTACTTCGGACCCGCCATGCGACCATGTGGTCGGTGCAAGAGGTGTCACCGCTGACGCCGACGCCCCCCAGTTTGACCCCGTTCCTGTAAAGCGCAAGGCCGCCGCCGAAGACGTTCACGCCGCCGATGCGCTGGCCAACCATGGGATCGTTTGGCGTGCCGAACGAAGAACCACTGGAGGGACCCGGATTGAAGCTAGCCGTGCTGATCCCGCCGGAAGGAGGACGGTTGCCATATGCGGCAGCAGTATCGACCGGATTGCTATGCTGCAGGCCGTAGAGGCTACCGCCCGGTTGCACGGCCGTAAACAGGTTGGCGGTCGACAAGGCGAGGCCGCTCGGAAACAAACTGCCGGCGGGTGTAGCGTTGTGCCCCACGCTGAAATCATTTGCGGTGTTGGCTTTTTGTGCGGAGATGACGCGGCTGCCCAGCCATTGAGAGGTGCCTTGGCTCCCCGAGAACGCTACGGCGCAGACGGTGCCATCGTTGGCGACGATCGTCCCCCACATGTTGAAGCCCAGGCCGCCATTGGCGCCTGCCGCGGGCGTTATAGCGCCGATGAGCGCTGAACGAAGTTGCGAAAAGCTCGGCAGAGCGGAGCAATCCGCAAAGGCCGGACCGACCACCATGGTAACGAGAGCGCTGATCGAACATGAAAGCACATGCCGTTGGATGTTCATTATGCTGCTCCTCTGGTGCGATGGGTGATGGGATGGCAAGGAAGCGCAGGTCCCATCGTGCCTGCGCGAAGTCCATGAGATGCGCTGCCATTCCCGAGGGGATCCGCAATAGGATGAAACTCATGGCGGCGACCGCGGGAATTGAAAGTCAAGCTCAAGAAGGTAAAAAGGACCGGCACACACTCGACGTATGGGTACCGGCACGATGAGGCTTGTCTAACCAGCCCCGGCGCAATGAGACGAGCAGAGCCGAGGCAGGCCAGTCATCGCTTGGCCCACCCGCTCGCTTATCGCGCGCGTCAGAGCGGCCTTGAGGAATTGGCGGTAAACTAAATTCAGGATGAGGGTCAACATCGCCGAACCCCGCTGATTAGTTGCGGGGAGCGTACATCATTTCTTGAATGGCCGAAAATGGTTTCGCCGTGACGCGGGCCAGCGGTTCTACCGGAAGCGTAAGTCCGGGTTTGGCACGAACCGGACCAACCGGCCGGTCTGACGATGTACGTTGTTCGGGGTAGACCAGAAGTGGCTGGCACAGGGTCGAAACAGCGCTTTTGACCCGCAGCTGACCTGAGCCGAGCAGGCTCGAAAGACGTCGTTGTGCTTGCGGCTGCAGGCCGTCGAAGTCAGAGGCGCATCAATGCCTTGCAGGACGGGCCCGCCGTCAATCATGAACGGCGAGGACCGGAGATGCATCGCGTCTGGACGATCAGGATACCGATTTGACACTATGCGGAAGAGAATCGATGGTCGGCTCGTTCAAACGATCGAATGTTACGCCCACTCGCGTCGGTCTACGCCAAACGATATAGCAATGTTGGCTGATACGACCATTAGCCATCAGCATGGTGATCTCATGCAGCTGCCGATGTCCCGCCAAACCAACACGAATGAGCCAAAGCGGGCTTCGAGTCAAAAACTCAATTGCCGGCGGATGCTTCCATATGCCGTCGATCAGCGACATCCGGTATTTGCTGAAATGATGTCACTCATGACCTGCTTCTGAATCGAAGGCGAGGTGGTCACAGAAACATGTCCGAGTTCAGGGCTGCTCTTCAGGTCCACGTTTCGCAGTAAGCCGTGGAAATGCTCGCCAGGCTGTACCGGCACTCCCACACCATCGGAAATATAAAAATTTCTCATAAGATGGACGTTGCCGGGGACGGCAGATCTGACGACGGGGTCAAACGTAACAGCCAGGGCGACGCGGAGGCCGGCTTGCTGCAGTTGCTCTGCCATACTCAGGACCGCGCTAGCACCAAGCGAGTGACCAACCAGGACAATTGAGCTTACGCGCCCGCTCCAGCAATCCTGAATTGCCTCGTTTGCAAGAGAATTCCAAAATAAATGATTGGTTACCGTCGCACTGATATTCCTCTGGCGGAGTTCATCTGCGAGTTGATCAATGCCCGGCGACAGAACGTTCGTTAATCCCCGAAATAAATAGACCTTTTTGTGTGCACCAGGACTGTCTTGTTTGTGTGCACCAGGACTGTCTTGCTCAGCGAATGTTGCCGATGATGCTCCGACAACGAACAGTGTTATCAGCAAACACTTGACCGCAAAACGTGACATCGCGGAAGCCCCAGAACGGTGTGATTACGAGACCATAAGGATTAATGCATCGCTGCGCACCGATCCAGAGGAAATGTTTTTAGTGCAGATTGCGGTGCAAATTCGACAGCTTGATGTCGCTCGCTGGCACCCATCGAGCCAAACGGACCGGTCCGCAACGGACATTAGGCGGGAAATCCTGGTCGAGCGCATTGGGCCGCTCGCCAGCCTGATCAGGGCGGAAGGACCAGCTATTCTATTCCTCTCCGGCAAAGCGGCTTTGATTTCAGCACCGTCTCTGCCGGCTTGATCGGGCCGCGCGGAAACGGCTCACACGGCATCCCCCGATTCACCTACTGCATCATCCGGCACAACCAAAACGCGAGATCGGGCCGTATTCATCGCGAAGATATCCTCGACCACGAGACGCAGGGTATCGTGGCATTCGCACGCCGCCGCCGCGAGCCGCGATCGGTCGATCTCGATCTGGCCTCGTCGATCAGATCTGATCGCTCCGGACGCGCGCAGATTGCGCATCAGGAGCGTCACCGTCGTTCGTCGCACACCGAGTATTTGTGAGAGCGCCTCTTGGGTGAGCGGGAGGACGTCATGGTCGATGCGGTCGCGAAAATGGAGCAGCCAGCGCGCCATGCGGGCTTCGACCGGATGCAGCGCATTGCAGGCCGTGCCGAGCTGAAACTGAATCAGCATCGCCCTCATGTGCATCTGGATCGCGCGCCGGATCGCGGGGCTCCGGTTGAACGCGGCGTGAAATCGCGATGCGGGGATCCGCGAGGCGGTGCCCGCCGCACGAACGATGGCGGTAATGGCCGAATGTGACGGCCCTATCACCGAAAGAACGCCTACTGCTCCCTCGCGCCCGACTGCGGCGGTGGCGACCGTCTGCCCGTTCGCCATGTCGATCATCAGCGAGATGGCGCCGCTGTGAGGGAAGAACACATGCTCGATCTGGTCGCCCGCTTGCGAGAGGACCGCGTCCCGATCTAGCCCGACCGTCTCCAAGCCGGGCACCAGCAGACCAAAATCTGCTGGCGCCAGCGCTGCCAGAAGGCGGTTACCAATTCCGCCGCCACCAATCACCGCAGGCAACCCGGACTCAGGCAAGTCGCGCTTTCTGGATTCCGAGCGGCTGCGGATTGATCGCGGCGCCCGGAACGCCGAAGGCGCAGCTGCTACCCTCGGCTTCGAGAATGCGCGCGGCTGCATCGACTGCTCGCATCTTCATGTGAGACCCCGCTCAGTGCTGTTGGCTTGACAGCATCTTCAAACCGCGAGGCGTCCATCTCAACGAACTTGATTTTATTTTCCGCGCTATGGCAGCGCGCGTATTTCTTCTGGATATTCAGCCGATTAGCCAAACAGGACAGTGGAAGCGGTATATCGAGAGCGGCCCCCGTAGTTCTCCTACCAAAACATAGTTCCCCCGCTCAACCTCGGTTAATACTTTACCGCTGTAAGGGGTGAGCCTTCGGGATGAGCGTATGAAAAAGGGCGACGTGACGTGCCCGAACTGCGGAGCCGGTTTCAGACGGCTTGACCTATCGTCAGCACCTGGGGCCAAGGGCGAATATCATTGCCCCCTGTCTGCGACACCGCGCTGGAGCTTTTCGACGGCAGCAAGTTGGTCACCGTCTCACGATCCAGCCTTCCATCAGAGCCTTAAAGGTTTAGCGGGACCGCCTGCCTTGCTCTGAAATTCAGACGGCCCCTGCCGGCCACATCAATCGTCCTGCCCCATTGGCAGTGACCATAGCCAGCCAACGAAACACAAGCAAACCTGTTTAAAAGTCTTATGACAAAGGCCGTGTCGGCGGCCTCTTTCGTCCTCGGTCAACGCCATGTCGCCTGTTGGCACTTTTCGGACCTCACGCGATGTCCGACACGAGTCCGAAGTGCGCGCCACAACGGACGTCCGTCGACCACTCCGAATTTATGGGCGCGCAGTCCTACTGCGGACCCAGCGCAATTCGTCCGATGGTGCCGTCCTTGACCAGGCCAATCCGCCATTCCGCCATACCGTTGGCGAAATGGGCGATGTAGATGTCGTTGCCCATGCTCGTCACGCCCCGAAACGACATCGCGCGCAGCGCGCCAAGCCGGTTCAGAATGGCCTGGTTAAAGGGAAGCTGCTGACGCGTCTGCGCCGCCATTTCGGCGGTCATGTGATCGTAATTCGGCTCACCGCGTCCCACGGTCTCGATGTATTGCCGCAGCATCTCTTCGCTTCCGGCCAGGGGAGCCGTGCGCCGCCACGCCGGGTGCTCCGGCTGGCCGTCCACCCTGGCGGCCTCGACGGTGTGATAACGCGTTTGCTGTCCCGGCAGCACGATCTCGAGACATTTCCCGGAAGTGTCTGCGACAACCCAGGGAGCATCGACGGAGGTCAGGACCGAGGACGATATGTTCTCGCCGATGGCAGTGCCGTGGGCCGTCCGTTTTCCCTCGGCGTTCAGTTGGTACAGTTGGATGTCCGCGCCGGTGGCGTTGTAAAACAACACGTGGACCGGCGTGGTGTCGGCCCGGGGTCTCAAATCCTGTTCATGGGAACAGGCGGCTCTTCCGCCGGGCGCATCATTGCCGTCTGCCCGGAAGGTGACATCGTCGGCCTTGCCATCTGCTCCGAGCAGCAGCCGAATCTCCGCAAAACCGTTGGCGAACTTCACGCCATAGACGTCGTAACCACCGGGGCCGACGCCGCGAAAGAAGATCGACTCGACGGCACCGAGCGCATTGAATATGGCCTGCAGCTCGGAAACCTGGCGACGGATTTTCGTTCCCAGCGATGCACTCATCTGGTCGTAATTCGGCGCGCCGCGCCGCAGGTCCTCGATCCCTCGCAGGATGGCTTCCTTGCTGCCGGGCAGCGGGGCCTGGTCTCTGAAGCGATCCGGGACTTCCGCAATTCGCCGGGCGTAGTCCTCTTCGATCGCTTTTGCCCTGGCAACGCCGACCCGCGGCGCGAGCCGGGCGCCGGACGACGGGTCCTGCAGCAACAATTGTGTCACCCTGGACTGGCCGTCGCGCAGGAAAATTATGAGGTCGTCATGGCCGCCGGAAAAGGCATCGGCGCCGTAGGCCCTGACCTCGACTTGCGGCCGTCCAGTCTCCCGGACCTGGAGCCGCTCACCGTCGCGGCTGACTGTGAGCACGCGGCCCGGCGCCAACTGATACCAGCCGACATATGAATCGAGCAGCTGTGCATCGGCCTCGATACCCTGCGACGACGATTCGGCGATTCGCGCGGCGCGCATGTCGCGGCCGTTCTGGCTCACCGTCAGTTCGGACGGTTCCCGGTCACTGCTGACGGCCAGCGTGATCCGGCCGGCCGCCACTGGATAGGAATAGGTGCCATCGCCCGCCGCGGCCAGCTGGAGTTTCCGTTGCCCGCTCAACTGTCCGAACAGATCGTCGCCTTCCCTGAAAACGGTGAAGATCGAGGCCCGGCCCAATGAATAGAACGAGACGTGCTCGGGCGTGCGCACCGTCGTCGCAGCTGCTGCGCCGTCAATCGCCCGCGGCGATACCGGCGCCCTGGTGTAGGTGATGCTGCCGGCCGAAACGACAATGACCGGCAGGACGGCCGCGGCCGTCCATATCCGTTTCCGCCAGCCCAGCTTCACAGGCGCCGTGGGTGCGGCGAGAATGCGCTCCACGCGCGCGCGTACCGTGCACGCCCTTGCCATTTCCAGCCCCACCGGGGCCGGGGGCCGCCGGACGTGCTGTACGAGATCGAGCAGAATCTCGGCGTAAGACAGCCTGTCGTCCAGAACTTCAAGCGCCCTTGCGTCGCTGATGATTTCGGCCAGTTCGGCCAGCCGGGTCAGGTGCCACCACGCGAAAGGGCTGAACCAGAACACCGCACGATTGAGCGAGGCCAGCAACAGGACATAGAAATCGCGGTTGGCGACGTGGGCCCCCTCGTGGGCGAGCACCGCCCGGCGCTTTAGCCCATCCCAATCGCTGCATTGGGGCGGCAGCAGGATGGTCGATCCGAACGTGACCGGACCGGCGATCACGCTGCTGACGCGCACGCTCCAGTCCGCGGTCCAGGGTTCGCGCATCGGCTTTGCGGCGCGCACCAGGCGCCAGGTCAAATAGAATCCGACCGCCAATCTCAGCAGCAGCAGGCCGGCAACAAATGCGTAGATCGCAGTCGCGACGGCCAGCCAATCGACCACCGCGTGGCCGGCGCCGACGCTAGCGACGGGCGTGCCGGGATCCGGCGGCAGCGACGAGGGCAGGGGCTCCGTCAAAGGACCCGGCAACGGATTGCTGGCGGGCCACAGGCTCTCCGGCGCCGGCACCGGCAAAGCGTCCAGCGTGACGCTCACGGTGGTCCAGTGCATCAGCAGCGGCATCGACAGCGACGCCACCAGCACCATGACCCAGGATGTCATATGCACGTGCGGATTGCGCACGCGAAGGAGATTCAAACCGATCCACACGACGCTTCCGAGAATGAGGCAGCGAAGCGCCGACTCTGCCAGAATCGCCAGCATCATTTCTTCCCTCCCTTCGTCGCCGCCCTCTCTTTGGCCTTCGCAACCTGGTCGGCCAACTGGCGCAATTGCCGCTGGTCGAGCATGGCGGTATCCACCATGCCGACCAGAACCTCTTCGACGGAGCCGTTGCAGAACCAGTCGACGATGCGCTGGACCGCCTTGGCCGCCACCCGTCCGCGCGGCTCCGCCGCGTGGTAGACATAGGTTCGCCCATCCACCGTGTGCGTGGTGTAGCCCTTGTCTTCGAGCCGCCGCAGTACGGTGCGAACGGTCGATTCCTTGAGCCGGCGCGAGAGCCGTTCGCGCACGGCCTCGGCCGTTACGGGCGCGTTGGCCCAAACCAGTTGCATTACCTCGCGCTCGAGGTCACCCAGTTCGGGCAGGCTGTCGTCCATGTTGCCACCTTGCGATCTCAGGCCGTTGGAATGCTACAGAGCGTCGCACACGTTGCCGTTTTCGGCAACGGATCAGTGGGTGGGGTGATCGGTTTGGTAGTTGGTCAGCGCGCAATGACGGCACCCAGTCGATCGAGATCCCGGGTTCGCTTCGCGCCCTCAGATGCGCCATTGCGCATCGGAGATGACGCGCTTCGCGCGTCAATCCACCACGATCTTGACGCGGTCGCGCGGCTTGACCTGGGCGTGGGTGTCGAGGCCGTTCAGGACGCGAAAGCGTTCCGCCGGGTGATCGACGCCGGCCATACGGTGCGACAGCGATTCCACGGTGTCGCCGGGCTGCACGGTGATGACCTTGATGCGCAGCGGGCGCGCGGCCTGGATTTCGTCGAGCGTCAGGCGGCGGAACGAATTCACGGTCTCGCGCGCGTTGCGCTCGCTCTCGGTGGTCTTCTGCTTGGCGGCGAAGATGAACCGGTAGACGTCGCTGCCGAAGCGCAGCGCATAGACCTTGAACTGCCAGGCGTCGCCATGCGCGGTGACGGAGGCCGCCGCGAACCCGTTGATGGTGAGATCTTCCGTCGACGTCTTGTCGACGCCTTCCATCCAGCCCGAGTTGAGATAATCGCCGAGCGTCTGTTCCGCCGGCACCCGCACCACGTCGAAGCGCATCGCCTGGGTGCCGCCCTCGCGCACGCCGATCACGGCCTGCGCGGTGTTGTCCAGTGTGAACGTATCGGGCGCTGCGAAGGTGAAGCCGAGTTTTGGATGCAGGAAGCGCCGGCCGCGAACAAAGCCTTCGCTGGGATCTTCGCCATAGACGATGTTGTCGATCGCCGCGAGATAAGTCTCGCGGTCGCGCTCGCCGCCTTCCGGCGAAGTGTATTGCCGGGCGTTGGCTTGCGCGTTCGCCACCCGCTCCGGCGTTGCCGGATGCGAGGACAGGAAGTCCTGCGTCCGCGGATCGAGCGAGGTCTTGCCGGCCTTCAGCGCGGCGTTGCGCTCCATCGAGGTCAGGAAGCGCGAGGCGCCATAGGGATCGAAATGCGCGCGAGCCGAAATGCCGACGCCGATGCCGTCGGCCTCGAATTCCTGCTGCCGCGAGAAGCTCGCCATCGTCAGCTTGGTTTTCGCCAAGGCCAGCGCGGTCAGATCCGGATCGTTGCTCATGTCGGTGACGACGCGGGTCACCACCGCGGCCTGCCGCGCCTGGTCTTCGCGGATCGAGGCGTGCTTGGCCAGCACATGCGCCATCTCGTGGCTCAGCACCGACGACAATTCGGAGGTATCGCTGGCCAGCGCGATCAGGCCACGCGTCACGTAAAGCTGGCCGGTCGGCAGCGCGAACGCGTTGACCGCACCGGAATTGAGGATCGTCACCTTGTAGGCCTGGTCGGGACGATCGGAGGCGGCGACCAGCCGCTCGACCGTCTTGGTGATCAAGGCTTCCAGCTTCGGATCGTCATAGGCGCCGCCATAGGAGGTGAGGATGCGTTCGTGCTCGCGCTCGCTCGCGGGCGTTTGCGCCACCGCGCGGTTCGTCGGCTTCGCCGGCGACGTCGAGGGAGGCGAGGCGGCGGTCTGGAACCGGCCCATGTCGCCGCAGGCCGACAGGGCAACAGCCAGGCACAGCAAGGACGCCGCAGCCAAAAGGCGGCGGCCTGTGCTCTGTTTGGGCCGTCCAGCACGCTCAGTCACGTCAGCTACTCGTAATATTTGTTCTAATTCCCGCCGAGCATTTCGATCTGCCCCACCCGGAGCGCCTCGATTCGCGGCCCACCCCGCGCTTCGACAAAGCCGCGGACACGAATCCGCTTATTTTCGAGGGACTTAGGCGCAAGCCCGGCCGCCTCGAACGCCGGCATCATGCGCCTTGAAATAGTCACGGCAAAGTCCCGTGTCCAGTTCCGGCCGAAATTCAGGTAGGTCGTTGCCCCTGCCTGACGTACGGACAGAACCTTGCCCTCGACCACCGTAAAGCGCCCAATCCCGGCCAAAATATCGCCCGAACTTTCGGCGTTTTTTATGGCCGTGGGATCGGCCCAGGTTCCCTTTTTGGCTCCGCGCGCCTCGGCTTCGGCCGCCACCAGCGCGGAAGCGCAGTCCTTGTCGGTCACATCGGCCGCCACCAGTGCCTCGCCGCGGCTCAAAAGCTCACTCTGAACCGGAGTCTCGGAACCCGCGAGAAACACGAAGGCCGGCTGGCGGCCGTAACGGTCCGGCGTGTCGTCTGCACCGCGCAGGGTGACGTCGCGTCCCATCAGGATCGCCGACAGCGCCGCCGCGCCCTTTGCCCTGTCCGGGTTGGCCGGCTCGATGGCGGCGAGGCGGATTTCGCGGCCATCCTCGAGGCGAAAGGTGCGCGCGTCGACAACAGCCACGACGCGGCCCTCGCCTTGCGGTTCGAAGGCGCAGCCTCCGGCATATGCGCTAGAGCTTACGAATGCGATGCTGCAGAACGCGATTGTCGCGCAGCATGCGATCGCAAATCCTGTTCTTGCCGACGTCACCATCGACACATCTTCGCATACTCAAATCATTCCGCTTAGCGGAAAAACGCATGGTCGGCCGCATCCGCTCGCGCCTTGCCGCTCCGCATGCCATGCGGCATGATCGCGCCAACAGAAGTTGAAGTCGCAGGCAATGCGGCACAGGGAGGCCTCCATGAAGCGAATTCTCACCGGCGTTTTCGCCTGCGCGCTGGCGATGTCGGCGACATCGGCGCTGGCGCAAGCAAAGCCTCCGCTCAAGCTCGGCGGCATCCTCGATATGTCGAGTCTTTATGCCGATATCACCGGCGCCGGCAGCGAGACCGCGGCGAAGATGGCGGCGGAGGATTTCGGCGGCGAGGTGCTGGGCCGCAAGATCGAGATCATTGCAGCCGACCATCTCAACAAGGCTGACCTTGCCGCCAACATCGCGCGCGACATGATCGACAACCAGGGCGTCGAGATGATCTGGGACGTCGCGGCGTCCGCGACCGCGCTGGCCGCCGGCGAGATCGCGAAAGCGCGGGGCAAGATCGTGATCTTCAACGGACCGGGCTCGATCCGGCTCTCCAACGAAGCCTGCGGTCCCTATACCGTGCATTATGTGTTCGACACTTTTGCGCAGGCCAATGTGACCGGGCTTGCCGCGGTCAAATCCGGCCTCGACAGCTGGTTCTTCCTCACCGCGGATTACGCGTTCGGCCAGGACCTGGAAAAGGACACCGCCAATGTGGTGGTGAAGACCGGCGGCAAGGTGCTGGGCAACGTCCGCCATCCGCTCAACACCTCGGATTTCTCGTCGTTCCTGCTGCAGGCGCAGGCGTCGAAAGCCAAGGTGATCGGGCTCGCCAATGCCGGCGGCGACACCGTCAACGCGATCAAGCAGGCCGCCGAATTCGGCATCATGAAGGGCGGACAGAAAGTTTCGCCGCTGCTCGCCTTCGTCACCGATATCGACTCGATCGGGCTCGAGACCGCGCAGGGCCTGTTGCTCGCCGAAGCCTTCTATTGGGACCTCAATGACGACACCCGCGCATTCTCAAAGCGCTTCATGGCGCGTATGAAACGGGTGCCGACCTCGGCGCAGGCCGGCGTGTATTCCTCGGTGACGCATTATCTGCAGGCGGTGAAAGCCGCCGGCACCACCGACTCCGCCGCGGTCATGAAGGTCATGAAGGAGACGCCGATCAACGACATGTTCGCCAAGCAGGGGCGGATTCGCGACGATGGCCGCATGGTCCACGACATGTACCTGTTCGAGGTCAAGAAGCCGTCGGAATCAAAAGGCCGCTGGGACGACTACAAGCTGCTGGCTACCGTTCCCGGCAACGAGGCGTTCCAGCCGCTGGAAGCCTCGCGCTGCCCGCTGGTGAAGAAATAGAATCGTCATTGCGAGGAGCGCAGCGACGAAGCAATCCATCGCGCCACCCGAAGGAAGAATGGATTGCTTCGCTTCGCTCGCAATGACGCTGAGAAACTTGAAACCGATTCCAACCAATAACAACGAAAGCGAAAACGCATGAGCGCGAACGAAATGGTCCTCCAGAACCTGGACAAAGGCCTCCTCACCATCACCATGAACCGTCCCGACCGGCGCAACGCGCTCAATCCGGAGATGACGCGCGGGCTGGTCGAGGCGGCGCGGCGCGCGGCGGAGGATCACGAGGTGCGCGCGGTGTTGCTCAAGGGCGCCGGCGGCACCTTCTGCGTCGGCGGCGACGTGAAGTCGATGGCGGAGGGGCGGGCGCCGCTGCCGTTCGAAGCCAAGATGGCCAATCTCCGCCGCGGCATGGAGGTCTCGCGCATCCTGCACCAGATGCCGAAGCCCGTGGTGGCACAGGTCGATGGCGCCGCGGCCGGCGCCGGTCTTTCGATCGCGCTGTCCTGCGATCTGCGCGTCGCCAGCGCCTCCTGCAAGATCACCACCGCCTTCGCCAAGGTCGGGCTGTCAGGCGATTACGGCGGCACCTATTTCCTCACCCAATTGCTCGGCAGCGCCAAGGCGCGCGAGCTCTATCTGACCTCGCCGGTGCTGAGCGCGCAGGAAGCCTATCATCTCGGCATGGTGACGAAAGTCGTTCCGGACGCGGAAGTCGAAGAGGCCGCGCTTGACCTGGCGATGTCGCTGGCGCAGGGCCCCTCGGTGACGCTAGGCTACATCAAGCGCAACATCAACAATGCCGAAACCATGTCGCTGGAAGCCTGCTTCGATGCCGAGGCGATCCATCACTCGCGTTCCGGCGAGACCGACGACCACAAGGAAGCCGCAAAAGCGTTCGTCGAAAAGCGCAAGCCCGCGTTCTTGGGCCATTGAAATGGCCGAGGTCAATGAAATGGCCGGCTATATGAGGCTGCGGCAGATCTGCCTGGTGGCGCCGCAGCTCGAGCCGGTGATCTCGGATATCGCCGGGATCATGGGGCTCAACGTCTGCTACCGCGACGGCAACGTCGCCAAATACGGCCTCGAGAATGCGCTGCTGCCGGTCGACACCATTTTGCTGGAAGTGGTGGCGCCGTTCCAGCCCGGCACCGCGGCGGGACGCTTCATCGAGAAGACCGGCGGCCGCGGCGGCTACATGGCGATCTTCTGCTGCGACGATCCCGACGAACGCGGCAAGCACGCCAATGCGATGGGCGTGCGCACCGCGAACGTGATCACGCACGCGCCCTATCACGGCGTGCAATTGCATCCGCGGGATTGCCGCGCCGCCTTCATCGAGTTCAACCACACCGCCGGCAGCGACGATGTTCTGGGGCCCTATCCGCCGGCCGGGCCCGACTGGCAGAAATCGATCCGCAAGGACGTGACGCAGGCGCTGACCGGCGTCGAGATGCAGAGTCCCGATCCCCAAGGATTGGCCGAGCATTGGGGCAAGATCATCGGCGTTGCCGCAAGCAAGAACGCGCGCGGCGAGCCCGAGTTGAAATTGCCCAATTGCAGTTTTCGTTTTGTGAAGGGCGCGACCGATCTGATGAGTGGGCTGACGTTTGGGGTCGCCGATATCGCCAAGGTGCGCGATGCCGCCAAGGCCAGAGGTTGCGCGGTGTCGGGCGACGGATTTGAGCTTTGCGGCGTGATGTTTCGGCTCGTGGGGTAAGCCGTTTTTCGTCATTGCGAGGAGCGAAGCGACGAAGCAATCCATTCTTTCTTTACGTGGTGAGATGGATTGCTTCGCGGAGTTTATCATCGGGCGCGCATTTCGCGCGACCCGTTGGCTCGCAATGACGGTCTTGAGAGTCGCGCAATAATCACGAGAGACAACCCGCATGCCGCATCCGCTCGACAGTTTCTTCGCGCCCGAGAGCATCGCCTTGATCGGCGCCTCGCGTGATCAGGAGAAGATTCCGGGGCGGCTGCTGTCGATGCTGCGCAAGAACGGCTATCCCGGATGGCTCTATCCGATCAATCCGAACTATGGCGACATCGATGGACTGAAATGCTATCAATCGATCGCGGATGTCGGCCAGCCGATCGATCTCGCCGTCGTCATCATTCCGGCGCGCGCCGTGCTCGGCGCGCTCGAGCAATGCGCTGCTGCCGGCGTCAGGAACGCGGTGATCATCTCGTCCGGATTCGCGGAAGAGGGCGGCGACAGCGCCGCGATGCAGGACGCCATCGGGGCGCTGGCGAAGAGGACCGGCATGCGGATCTCCGGTCCCAATGCCGAAGGGTTTTACAGCCAGGTGCAGCGCGTCGCGGCGACCTTCAGCCCGACCGTCGACGTCAAGCCGGATGCGCCCGACCTGGTCGCGACCGCGCGGCGGATCGGCATCGTCGCGCAAAGCGGCGGCATCGGCTTTGCGATCTACCATCGCGCCAAGGCGCTCGGCGTCGCGCTGAGCTACGTCGTCAGCGCCGGCAATGAGAGCGATCTCGGCGCCGGCGAGTTTTTGGATTACATGGTGCAGGATGCTTCCACCGACGTGATCCTGCTGTTCATCGAGGGCATCCGCGACGTCGACAAGTTTCTCGCGGCGGCAAAGCGCGCGGCGGAGATGCGAAAGCCCGTCATCGTGACCAAGGTCGGCCGCTCCGGGGCGGGCGAGCGCGCCGCTGCCTCGCACACCGCCAGCATGGCCGGCTGGTCGGCGGCCTATGACGCCGTGTTCGCCAGATACGGCTTTATCGTTTCCAACGATCTCGATGAAGCCGTGACCATCGCCGCTGTCCTGACCACCAATCCACTGCCGAAGGGCGACCGCGTTGCGGTTCTCACCGTGTCCGGCGGCGCGGGCATCTGGGGCGCGGACGCGGTCTCGTTGCAGGGACTGAAAGTGCCGGAGCTGTCGTCGTCGATCCAGGGCGAAATCGAAAAACTGCTGCCGTCCTACGGTGCGGCGGGCAATCCGATCGATGTTACCGCCCAGGGCGTACACTCCGGCGGCCTGCAGCGGAGCATCGACCTGCTCGACGTGTCGGACGAGGTCGATGCCATCCTGGTGGTGCTGTCGCTGTCGAGCGACATCCGGATGCCGTTCAAGGAGGCGGAGCTGAAGCCGGTGCTATCGGCGCAGAACAAGCCGGTCGTGTTCTATTCCTACACGCTGCCGTCGCATTTCGCGCGCAGTGAGCTGGCGAAATCCGGCGCCGTCGTGCTGTCGGGATTGACGCATGCCGGCGTCGCAATGCGGCAGGCGGCAGATTACGCCAAATTCAAACAGGCGCCGCCGGCGGATGTTGCGGCGCTGCCGCCGCGCGATCTCGCACGCTTTCTGACATCGCCCGTACTGTCCGAATTCGACAGCAAGTCGCTGCTGCGCGCCGCCGGCATTGCCTTGGCCGACGAGGTGCTGGTGACGGAGCGGGGCGGGCTCGACGCCGCAATCGCGCGCGCGGGCCTTCCGCTGGTCATGAAGATCCAGTCGCCTGACATCCCGCACAAGAGCGAGGTCGGCGGCGTCCGTGTCAATATCACCACCAAGGGCGAGGCTTTCACCACCTATGGGGCGCTGCTGGCCAGCGCGCAACGCCACCGGCCCAATGCCGCGATCCAGGGCGTGCTGGTCGGGCCGATGGCTAAAAAGGGCGTCGAGATCATCATCGGCACGTTGCTCGATACAACCTTTGGTCCGATGATCATGGTCGGTCTTGGCGGCATCACCACCGAGCTATTCAGGGATGTGATCTATCGCCCGGCGCCGGTGAGTGCGGCGGAAGCGTCCGCGATGCTGGATGCGCTGAAGGCAGCCCCGCTGCTCTATGGATTCCGCGGCGCGCCGAAGGCCGACGTTGCGGCGCTGGCGCATTTGATCGCGCAAATCTCGCTGCTCGCGGCCCGGCACGCCGGGGAGATTTCGGAAATCGAGATCAATCCGGCGCTGGTGCATCCGGAAGGCCAGGGCGTGACGATTGTGGACGCGCTGGTGGTGGGGAAAAAGTAGTTGTCGTCCCGGCCCACAGCGCAATTGCGCATATGGGCCGGGACGTGAGGGGTTTGTCTCCGCGGATAGAGACCCCTCATCCGATCCTCGCTTCGCGAGGATCACCTTCTCCCACAAGGGGAGAAGGGAAGATCTCACCGCCCGCGGAAATTCGCGACGCGGCGTTCGGCGGTGGCTTTGACGCCTTCCTTGAAATCCTCGGTCGCGCGCAGTTTTGTCTGCTCGACGAGTTCGTGGTTGGTGGCGGCGAGCACGCGGTCGGCGAGGCCGGCGCGCATGGTGGCGCGGGTCGAGATCAGGCCGAGCGGCGAGCATTCGGCGATCTCGGCTGCGAGCTTCATCGCCTCGGCGCGCACCTGATCCTGCGGCACGCAGACATTGGCCAGGCCCATCCGTGTCGCCTCTTCGCCGGTGACGCGGCGGCTGGTGTAGAAGATCAGTTCGGCGTTGTTCTTGCCGACCAGTTCGGGAAGCGTCGCCGTCAGCCCGAATCCGGGATGAAAACCGAGCTTGGTGAAGTTGGCGGCAAAGCGCGCCTCGGGGCAGGTGACGCGGAAGTCGGCCGATACCGCAAGACCCAATCCGCCGCCGATGGCAGCGCCATGCACGGCGGCGACGATCGGCTTCTTGTTGCGGAAGATGCGCACGGCCTGGACGTAGAGATGGTTGATCGGCAGGTTCGACGCCGGATCGGTCTTGGCCTTCTCTTCCTGCTCCTGCCGGGCCGGGTCGCCGAAATTGGCGCCGGCGCAGAATGCCTTGCCTTGGGCGGCGAGCACCGAGGCGCGGATCTCGATGTCCTTGTCGAATTCTTCCAGCGCATCCGCAATCTGGTTGATCAGCGCGACGTCGAAGAAATTCAGCGGAGGCTTGCGAATTTCGATCAGGCCGACATGGCCGTGCTTCTCGACGCCGATATCAGTGTATTTGGTCATGAGGTTTCCTCGTTGAATTAGCGCAAGCCAGGCCGCGCGCCTAGCGCAAGCCAAGCCCGCGGGCGATGATGCCGCGCAGCACTTCGGTGGTGCCGCCCTGGATCGTCAATTTTGGCGCGGTCTTGATCGCGAACGACAATTGATTTTCCAGCGTCTCGTGGTTGGTCGCGTCCGCATCGACGAAGGCTGCGAGGTCGCGCACCCGATGCGGCAATTGCTGCTCCCACACCGTGCCGATGTCCTTGACGATGGATGCTTCGACCACCGGCTCCTTGCCGGCCTGCAGCATGCCGGCGACCGAGACCGACATCCGCCGCATGGTGTGCAATTGCGCCACCAGCCGGCCGATGCCTTCGGCGCTACGGGTATCCGGGTTCTTGCCGACCGCGCGAACCAGTTCGGTCAACACGTAATAGGTTTCGAGGAAGCGCTCCGGGCCGCTGCGCTCATAGGCGAGTTCAGAGGTCGCCTGCTTCCAGGCGCCGTCGATTTCGCCGAGCACATGATCGTCGGGAACGAAATAGTCGGTAAACACCACTTCGTTGAATTCGTATTGCCCGGTGATCTGGCCGATCGGATTCACCTGGATGCCCGGCTGCTTCATCTTGACCAGGAACTGGGTCAGGCCGTGGCGGCGATTTTCCTTGGTGGGTGGCGAGGTCCGGAAGATCGCGATCATGTAGTCGGCGATATGCGCCGACGAGGTCCAGATCTTGGTGCCGTTGATCAGATAGCCGCCGTCGGTCTTGGTCGCGCGGGTTTTTGCCGCGAACAGATCGGAGCCGGAATTGGGTTCGCTCATGCCGATCGCAAAGCAGACCTCACCGCGGCAGATGCGCGGCAGGATGTCCATCTTGACGTGCTCTGGCGCGTATTTCAAAAGCACCGGGCCGCTTTGCCGGTCGGCGACGAAGAAGCGCCGGGTCGGCGCATTCGCCACGCGCATCTCTTCGGTCACCACATAGCGTTCGAGGAACGAGCGCTCATGGCCGCCATATTTCTTCGGCCAGGTCATGCCGAGCCAGCCGCGCTCGCCGACCTTGCGGGAAAATTCCGGGACGTCGGTGTCCTCGCGGTTGGGCTTGTGCGGATCGAAGGTGCCGGCGGCGATTTCTTCGGCGAGGAAGGCGCGCACTTCCTTGCGAAGTTTTTCGCATTCGGGCGGCAGGCGGATCGGATCGAAACGGAGGGCTGCGGTCATTGTGGGTCTCGACTTCTAAATTTCGTGAATCTCAGCGCGAAGCCACCAGCGGCCACAATTCATCGGCGCCGCGCGCGGCCACGAGCTTGCCGAGTTCGACTGCCCAAAAACTCTCGGAGCCGAAATCGTCGCGCCATGCTAGTGCGCGGAGCGAATAGCGGTGCAGGATGTGCTCGATGGTGAAGCCGATCGCGCCGTGGACCTGATGGGCGATCGCGCCGCCCTTCTCAGCCGCCTCCGAGCAGCGGATTTTTGCGGACGCGGCTTCGAGGAACACTTCGTCATTGAACGCGGTGCTGTTGGCGATGGCGTCGGCGGCCGAAGTCGCGGCGGCCAGCGCCGCGGCGGATTCGCCGGCGAGGCGAGCGAGATTGTGCTGGACGGCCTGGAATTTCGAGATCTTCTTCTCGAACGCGACGCGCTCGTTGGAATAGCGCACGGAAATCTCCAGCATCGATTCCAGCGCGCCGGCGATCTGTAAGGAGCGCGCAACGCCGCCCATCAGCATCAGTTGGCTCTGGTCAAAATCCTTCGGCGCCGGCTTGATGGTGATCGACTGCACCTTGTCCAGCGTCACGGTATCGGAGTGATCGCCGCCGAGATTGAGCCCGGCCTCGATCCGGCATTTGCCGGCCTCGATCAGCGCGATCGAGAGGCCGCCGCTGCCGCTCGCCAGCACCGCGATATGTTTTGCAGCCTTGCCAAAGGGCACGCCGCGGGCACGGCCTGACAGGCTGCCATCGGCATTGAGCGTGATGCGATCCTTCGGGCTTGCCGGTATCAACGTCATTTCGCCGTCGGGCGAAGAGATCTTGGCCTGCGCCAGGAGCCACCCCGCCAGCATGGTTTCGGCCAGCGGCACGGCGAGTGCGGAACGCCCGGCGGCGCTCAGGACGCTAAAGCCTTCGGCCAGGCTCGCGCCGGAACCGCCGCAATCCTCCGGCACCCATGCCAGCGGCAATCCGGCTTCCGTCAGCGCCTGCCAGAGCGGTGCTTTCCACGCGCCCTTCTTGTCGTTGTTGATGGTTTGCGCATCGGCGAGATCGGCGAAGATTTTCTCCGCGGTCTCGGCAACAATGTTCTCACTCTCCGCCACGGCGTTCCCCGATATTGATTTGGCACGCGTCAGGTCCGGTCATTCCGCCGGGCCCCAGATGCGGTCTTTTCTTGCGCTCAATGATGCGGAAAAGCCATAGCCGTGACAAGCGCTGCCCGCAGGGCCGCTTGCGGGGGCGGCATGAGGCTCATCAGGCGATGAATAAATTCCGCATAGCGGAGTTTCGCGGATTTGCAGCGACTTGGCCGCGCGATATGGTATGCCACCGCGAGCGAAATTCAGCTCAAAACAACAAGAGGAAATGCGGATGTCGAAGGATGGTTTGTGCGCAATCGTAACGGGCTCGGCATCGGGCTTGGGAGCCGCGACCGCGGCGATACTGGCCAAGGGCGGCGCGCGCATCGTCGTCAACTATTCCAACAGCAAGGCCGAAGCGGAAGCCACCGCCGACCTCTGCCGTACCGCGGGCGCCGACGTCATCGTCGTGCAGGGCGATGTCTCCCGCGATGAGGATTGCAAGAAGATCGCCGCCGCGGCCGCACCGTTCGGACGCCTCGACGTGCTGGTCAACAATGCCGGCACCACCAAGCACGTGCCGCACGGCGATCTCGACGGCCTGTCGGCGGAGGATTTTCAGCGCATCTATGCCGTCAACACCATCGGGCCGTACCAGATGATCCGCGCCGCCCGTGCGCAACTCGAAGCTGGCGCCAAAGCGTCCGGACGGCCGTCCGCGGTGGTCAACGTGTCGTCGGTCGCGGGCATCTCCGGCGGCGGCTCTTCGGTGGCCTATGCCGCGAGCAAGGGCGCGCTCAACACCATCACGCTGTCGCTGTCGCGCGCGCTGGCGCCCTTGATCCGCGTCAACACGGTTTGCCCCGGCTATATCGATACGCCCTGGTTCACCAAGGGGCGCGGCGAGGCGGGCGCGAAAGCGGTGCGCGATTCCGTGGTGGCGAAGGTGCCGCTGAAGGTGGCGTCGACGGCCGACGATATCGCACAGCTGGTGTGTTTCCTGGCGTCGCCGGCATCGAGCAACATGACCGGCGAAATCGTCCGCATGGATGCGGGGATGCATCTGGTTCTCTAACGTCGTCATTCCGGGATGGTCCGTTAGGACCAGACCCGGAATCTCGAGATCCGGGGTTCGATGCTTTCGCATCGCCCCGGGATGACGGCTACGCCGTCACCTGTTCATATCGGGAATCACGCCGCGGGCGACTAGCCGGTTCCAGATGAACAACACCACCAGCGCGCCGATGGTGGCGGTGATGAATCCGGCGCCCTGGTCGGGGCCGTAATGACCGATCGCCTGGCCGATAAAGGTGGCCAGAAACGCACCGACGATGCCGAGGATGGTGGTCAGGATGAATCCGCTCGGATTGTTCGGCCCGGGCGAAAGCAGGCGCGCGATGATTCCTGCAACGAAGCCGACAATGATGACCCAGATAATGCCGCCCATGGCTGTCGTTCCTTTTTCAATGCCGCAATAATAACGATGCCGCGGCGCGAACGACGCCGCGGGCGTGAAACGTCAAATCCGGCCGGACAATTCGTTTTCGTCCGGCAGCCGTCCATCCGGCGTCAGATGATTGACCGCGTCGGGCAGATACTGGCTGAGGCCCTTGAGCAATTCATCGCGCGACATGCCGCTTTGCGAGGACAACTGATCGATCTGATCGGCGCCCAATGCGCTGGCGAGATCGCCCGGTGAAATCGGCTTGTTGGGACCGTTGCTCACCCAGGAGTTGGCAGTGTCGCCGTGGCCCTTCTGCTGGAGCTGATTGAGGAGATCGCCGAGGCCGCCGCTGATCACGCTGCCGGCCGCGCCGCCGGCGAGTAGTCCGCCCAATCCACCCTTGAGGACATCGCTGAGACCGCCGCCCGTTCCGCCGGGCAGACCGGCACTCACATTGCCCGGCGAGGGGGTAGGTGTTGGCGCCGGCGCCGCATCGGGCTGGGCTGTAAAATGCTTGACGGCCTTCCAGGCCAGCAACCCCAGGATGGCCATGGTCATCGGCGACATCCCGCCGCCGCTGCCGGATTGCGCGCTTGGGGTGCTCGGACCGCGCGGGCCGTTCTGCATGCCGTTGAGTACGTCGAGTAGACCCATTGTCATCTCCTCCCGCGTATCAGCCCCGCCGGAAAACATAGAACCCGCCCATGACGGTTACAAGGCAGGGTCGGCCAAGCCCCTGCGCGTTCGATAGGTTGCGTTCGATAGGCGATCGGCGCCAGCTCTGCTACCGATGTCGGCATGAGGTTGAACGGCAGATGAATGCAGACCGGGCGATTGGCGTGGCGGGGGCCGGCAGCATCGGCTGCTTCGTCGGCGGCATGCTGGCGGCCGCCGGGCGCAGCGTAGCGTTGCTGGGGCGGCCGCGCGTGATCGGGGAAATCCAGGCCGGCGGGCTGCGGCTGACGAGCTTTGAAGGGTTCGATCAAACGGTCGCAGCGAGCCGGCTCGCATTGTCGGATGATCCCTCCATTTTAGCGAAGTTGCCGCGGTGCTGGTCACGGTCAAAAGCGCGGATACGAGCGAGATGGCCGACCTCATCGCGAGACATGCGCCGCCTGATGTCGTCGTCGTCAGCCTGCAGAACGGTGTCGGCAATGTCGCGGTATTGCGCGACCGCCTGCCCGGCCGTCGCGTGCTCGGCGGCATGGTGCCGTTCAACGTGATTTCGATGGGCGAGGGCCGGTTTCATCGGTCGACCTCGGGCGACATCGTCATCGAAGCCGATGCGGCCGGTACGGCCGAGGGACTTTCGGTGCCGGGCCTCCCTATGCGCGCGACCGACAACATCGACGGCGTGCAATGGGGCAAACTGATCGTCAATCTCAACAACGCGCTCAATGCGCTGGCCGATATGCCGCTGCGCCGGCAACTGGCGCAGCGCGGCTGGCGCAGGCTGTTCGCCGACCAGATGGCCGAAGGACTGGCGGCGATCAGGGCGGAAGGCATCAAGCCGGTGTCGCCGACGCCGATCCCGGCGGGCTGGATGCCGCCGCTGCTGCGTCTGCCGGACACCATCTTCGAAGCGTTGCTGGGGCGGACGATGAAGATCGATCCCGAGGCGCGCTCGTCGATGTGGGAAGATCTGCAGCGCCGCCGCCGCACCGAGATCGACTATCTGCAGGGCGTGATCACCGAAATCGCCGACCGGCGCGGGCTGCAAGCGCCGCTGTCGCGCCGTATCGTGGCGCTGATCCGCAAAGCCGAGGCGGACGGCAAGGGCTCGCCCGCCCTGACGCCGGAGCAGATCAGGGCCCCTGGTCGCCTGCCTTGAAATGGCAACGATCCGGCGCAACTTTCGCCCGATGCGGCGAACGGGAGAGACGAGATGAAACGAACACGCGCAGCGCTTTTGGCCGTTGCCGCCCTTGTCGGCGGGGTTGGTGTGGTCCCGGCCCATGCCGCGCCGCCCACGGTGACGCCGTCGCCGGGCTATGACGCGCGGCTGCAGGAGCAACGGGCCGCCGCGCCGGCGACGGTCTATGAGCCGGCCGCGCCGGTCGTCAGACCGGTGGTGCGACACCGCGCTAAGCACACCCACGCGCACTGATCCGGTCCACGCTCATACGCTTCCAGATGAGGCTGTTTCTCCTCGCGCTCGGTCTTGCTCTCGGCTTCGCCGCCACGGCCGACGCCGCCGATTATGCCGGCGCGATCAGCGCCTATCGCCGCGCGCACGGTTTGCCGTCGGTGAAGCTGGACGGCAAGCTCAACGCGGTGGCGCTCAAACCGGCGCAGGCGATGGCCGCGTCCGGTTCCGTCAGCCACAGCGCCGCCGGCAGTTTTCCCTCGCGCGTGGCGCCCTTGAGCAAGTCGCGCGCGGCGGAAAATATCGGCGCCGGGTTTTTGACGTTCGCCGAAATGCTGAAGGAGTGGGAAAATTCAGCCGGCCATCGCGAGAATTTGCTGTTACCGGGAATGCGCCGGGTCGCCGTCGCATCGGTCGACAATGCGAAATCGCCCCACCGGAAATTCTGGGCGATGGTGATCACGGATTGACGCGCCAGCGTCGTCATTCCGGGCCGCGCGTAGCGCAAGCTGTGATGTGCAATTGCACATCCGAGAATCCATACTCACGATCGTGGTTATGGATTCCGGGCCTGCGCCAAGAGGCGCATCCCGGAATGACGAAGAGCGTCGTCAGCTCCGCTTCGCCTTGCTCGGCGACGAAGTGAACAGCTTCTTCAAACCGTCGATTCCCTCCGAGAGCCACGGCCATTCGCAGGAGAATGAGCTCTTCGCGCAATTGGCTGCCTTGATGCGCGCGGCCTGCTTGACCGGGCTCGCCACCGGGACCGGTACCTTTTCGGTCTCGGAGCGCAGGGAGACCTGCTGCACGCTTTGCGGCGCTTTCTGCGGCTGCTGCTGCTGCTGCTGTTGCTTGGCCGCGAATGCCGCGGTGATGGTGCTGCGGCGCTGGTTGTCCAGATAGGCGGTGTATTGCTCGTCGATCCTCTTCTGCTCTTCCGGGGTCGGATTGGGACCGGCGATATCGAAGGTGCGGTCCTGCATGAAATCGTAATAGGTGTAGCCGCCGCCCGGCTTGCGGCGGCCGGCGAATTTCGCGTTGCATTCGGCCAGCGCCGCGGTCTTGTCTTGCTTGGTCGCGGCCTTCTCAGCCTTGTCGGCGCATTCCTCGAAATCGGCGGGCGCGCTGCGCCACCACTGCGCCTGCGCGCGCAGCGGCGTCAGCAGAGCGCATCCGGCGAGCGCGGCAACAACAAGTGCAGATGGTCGCGAGGCGATCACGGACGAAAATTTCCTTCGGTGAGTTCCCAAGAAGCGAATCGAGAGAGGCGAATCGGGAGACGCGAAGCTTGAGACACGAATTTGGCGGATTGTTGCCATTTTGGCCGGGCTTGTCACGTTGGAACCGGGCATTTTTCTCGCGCGGGTTGCGCGCTTATATCCCGGATGTGACCGATGGAACATAGCCGCGCACCGTTGGAATTGTTGCGGAAATTCAAACGAACGACCCGCGAGCCTCAGCGGTGGGCGAGATCAGAGCGAAACCGGCGCTGCGCCAAAAACGGAACTCATGGAACCCGTTGTGCTGGCGAGGCTGAAAAGTGTCGGGTAAAGCAATAGCAGGCAACGAGCGGTCTTCAACAGTTCCTCAACCGTTCTTGGGGTTGACCAAACCTGTTCGCCTGAATTGCCGAAGGGGTGGAGGCGATACCAAAAAGGGCGCGGGGGATGTTCTTCGTATTCGTTCGTCATGGCGGTGTCGCGGCGCTGCTGCTGGGCGTGGCCGCCGAAGCGCTGGCTTGGCTGTTCGGCGCCGTGGCGCTGCAACCCGTCATGATCGTGCTTGGCGCGCTGCTGTTCTATCTCAGCGAATACGGCATGCACCGTTTTGCCTTTCACGCAGCCCCGCTGTCATGGCCGCCGGCGCGCCGGCTGCAGCACCGTCTGCATTACGACCACCATGTCGAGCCGAACCGGCTGGATTTGCTGTTCCTGCCGCTCTGGTTCCTGATGCCGAACCTCGCCGTCGCCGCCGGGCTGTTCGCGCTGGTGTTCGGGATCGATGCCGCGGCCTCCGGCCTGCTCGGGATGATGCTGGCGATCCTGCATTACGAATGGGTGCACTACATCGCGCATATTCCCTACCGGCCGCGCACGCGGCTCGGCCGCTGGACCAAGCAGTACCACCTGCGTCATCATTTCATCAGCGAGAAGCACTGGTTCGGCGTCAGCAATCCCACGCTCGACGGTGTGTTCGGGACCTTTCGCGGCCCCGGCGCCAACGAAAAAAGCGCCACGACGCGCAAGCTCCATTCCTGAAGCGAAGGCCTCCCGGTCCGCAGGCTCCAGCGGGATAGAGCGGCGGTTTCCCGCCCGGATCGCCTCATCGGACCTCGTCAATCGCCAAGCCAGCTATTTCAGCTTTTCGAGATTGAATTTGGGCTGTCCAGACGAGAAAATACGTCCAGCCAGTTTGGCGTCCTTCTTCAGAAAATCGATTCGCTTTCTGAAGAGACTATCCTGGTGGAGGTGATCTTGATCGTAGCCAAAGACCAGCAACTTGACTGACGTATCAATCGAGAGGCGCTCGGGCGAGGTGCAGACAGCCTTCACCAACCGCGTGGCTTCCGAGAGCCGCCAAATTCCGGCAGACATTGATGTACGCTTTGTGGATGTTTGTCTCGTTGTCCCGAAGAAAATCATCGTATTTTTGCATCTGATCAACAATCTCGGGCTTGCCCTTGCTGTTCTGCCGAAGGCGCGGATCGGAGGCCAGTTTTGCTTCGTAGAACCTCACCAATATCTTGCCGCCGGAGTCGTGTAGCGCTGCCAGGTCGATGCGCGGCGCGCTTTGCTTTCCGTCACCATTAGTCTTTGTGAATGCGATTTCGAGATCGATGACGGACGGGTTCCTTCGCGCGATTTCATGGACGCCCTGCTTTTCGGCGCCGGAATATGTTCGCGCCGCTGCCGCAAGCTCCCTTACGGTTTCGGCAGGCGTGTATTTCGTTTGCACAATTTTGGCCGGGTCGAGCTCCTTTCCCCCCATATGGAACTCGTTGCCGTCGAATCGAACGTACTCTTTTCCGGCAGGCAGACTGGGCTTCAGCAAATATTTGTAATGAAGCTCGACCAGAGGATTCCCGGCCTTATCCACCCCGGTTGAAGTGCTGGACCCAATTTTGAAAACACTCTGTCCCTGGGCATAGATGTTCAGGTAGCCGGCGCGGATGGCAATAAGCAGGTCTTTGCTGGCAAGCACATCTTGCCACCAGTTCGTCGGCCCTCTCCGGCTCTCGGAGAGCTTTCCCAGCGACTCCAGCAGTTCCTTCGACAAATATCTCTCAAATTTGGCCACTTGCTACCTCTATCCATTCGCCATCGTTGTGAATGCTTACGTTCTCGAACAGGGCTGGAAACCTGTCGCGCTCGAATGTGTGAATTGGCACCAATTTCCTGGCTCCGACCGCCGATGCGAGGCGTTTCAAATCCGAGGGACTGGCGTGCCCCGATGTATGAACAACCTCAAAAGGAATGTTTTTCAGGGCGCACGTCTCGACCAGTTTCTTGCCGGGGCCGTCTTTGAGGTATCCATCCCATTGGGACCAAATCACGCGAGCGCCCTGCAACGCGCCGACTTTTTCAAGATCGTCCAACATCCAGCCGCGAAACAGCATGGCCAGAGCGCCCGACCTGGCCGATAGCTCGTCGGGCCAGATTCGGAGGCCCCGATAGCTGTCGACAATCGACGCGATGCCTTTCCGGACCAGCTGGCGCCGCTGCGACTGCGGAAGATAGACCGCGATGTTGGTCCAGTCCGAGGTTGGCTTCGGAATGGAGTCGTGATCGATCGCCTTGAGAATTTCAGCGGCATAGGCGTCGACCAGAAGAACCCGCCCGGATCGCTTGCAGGCTCGATAGATGGACACAACCCGGTCTATATTTTGCGCCGAGCATGCAACAAGGGCCATTCCGGAAGTGTGCTTGAAGCGGTCCACGAACACCTCTTCGAGCTCCTGCTCGGTCGGAAACTGCTGATGTTCAGCAAGGCGTCCAAGGCTGGATCCCTCCATCAGCATCAGATCGACATTGCGCGGCGGAGCATGGAGGAGAGCGTCAAACAATTTGGACTTCCGGCCGTGTGCCCTGAAATCCCCTGAATAGAACAGTCGCTGATCGTCCGCCTCGACGCTGATCGCGTATGCATCGAACCCTGAATGGTCCATGAGGTAGGGCGTTAGCTTGAATGGCCCGATTTCGAGCGTTTTTCGATGTTCGAGGAAGGTCGAAACTTCCGGACTGAAGGTATCGGGCACAAAATCAGAAGCCGCTTTCAGGATCTGAGACGTGACCTTGCCCATCACGAATGGCACATCCGATCTAACCTTCGGCATGAGACCCCAATGGTCCCGATGCCCGTGAGACAGCACGATCGCGAGCAGACTGGAGGATGTTCCGGTAAGGCCGGCTACATCAGGCAACGGTATCGAAGCCAGATCAGGTGCGGTCAGCGGCAGGCCGAGATCCAGCAGGATCCGGTACCCTGAACTTTCAACCTCAATACACGAACCGCCAATTTCGTTCGATCCCCGGTGAATTCGAATTCGCACCACGTCCCCTCAAAGCGCCCGAAATCCAATAAGAGCACTGCTCTTATGCAGCAAGCACCACCCCAAATCGTGAGCAATATCCAACGAACGAATACGGCTGACGATAGGCGCGGTATCTGACCGACAGGATATCCCAAGGAACCTGGAGCCCTTCCGTCCCTCGCCGTAGAACCAGAAGATGCCGATCCTGGTACTGTGCGAGAAATCGTTATGCATTCATCTATATTCAAACGAGGCCCCGAGAAATTTACACGTTATGGAATTTTTTTGAAAAATATTGTTGTTTTCGCGGGCCGCAACTCATGACATCGGTTGGACCATGACCGGAATTGATGAAGCCGCGGGGCACGAGGTTACGTTTGCCATCGGGGACATTCATGGATGCCGGAAAAAGCTGCTGGCGCTACTGCGTTGCTGCGGGGCGATCGCACAGGCCAGAAAGGTGAAATATGTATTCCTCGGGGACTATGTTGACCGCGGCCCCGAAGCGTGCGGCGTCGTGGATCTGCTGATTGAGCGGCAGCGCCGGAATCCCGGCGGGATCATCTGCCTTCGAGGCAATCACGAGCAGATGCTGCTTGCAGCGAGTCATCCGGACCGTTCGGATCAGGACCTCATGATGTGGATGGAAAATGGCGGACGGCAGACGCTCGCAAGCTATGGCTGCGACGACCCATGCGATATTCCCGCGGCTCACCTCGCCTGGTTCCGATCACTTCCGCTCACTCACGCAGAAGCCGGTCGGATGTATGTGCACGCAGGCGTACGTCCTGACATTCCCCTGAATGCCCAGACCGAAGAGGATCTGCTCTGGATCCGCGAACCCTTCCTGTCGTCCGATCAGACGCACGAGGCGTTCATTGTGCATGGGCACACGCCGGTCAGATTGCCCGACCTCAGGGCCAACCGGCTCAATCTCGATACCGGTGCCTGCTTTGGAGGACCATTGACCGCTGCCATGTTCGAGGATCAGCAATGGCCTGCGATGTTCATCAACGATCTGCGGGTGGCGTCATGGCCCGATCCTCCAGGGGTCTGAGGGCCGGCCATGAACGGTGAGCCGGCGGGATTCGGGCACAGTTTCGATTGTGCCTGGGCGGGCATCTTTCCGGCATCGACGCCGGCGATCCCGCGGGGTTTTGGGAAGGCGTTGAAATCGGCGGGGCGCGCGGGCGCGGGTGGTCCTGAAGGCTGGTGATTGCCCGCGCGCTCTGCTATTTAGCGCCCATGCACCCGCCTCTCGCGGCGGGTTCGCGGTCCCGTAGCTCAGCCGGATAGAGCGACGGTTTCCTAAACCGTAGGTCGCATGTTCGAGTCATGCCGGGATCGCCAGCATCAGTACGTAAAGCTCAATAGAATTGGCGTTTCTCGATTTTCTCCGTTTGTTCGACGGCCGATTCAGGCGCCGATTGCCTGATTCCGTCTGCTCCGCCCAGTCCGTGTAATTACAAGCAGTTGCGTGGGTACTGTCTGTTCCAAGCAACACGGATGCAACACGGGGAGGTCGAGTTTGGGTGCCGCAATGCCGCGTGAATATGCGTTGACAAGCGGTGGATGAGTCCGCCAGCTCAAAATCGTCGGATGGGTCGGCTTCAATATCCGGAAGATGCTTTATTTGATCCGTGCCGCGTAGCCAGCGTTGAAGCCGCTGGGGGGTGCATCGTGATCGTGTCGTCCGGATAGGCTCTTGCGTTACGCGCCCGGCAACCTGTTTGTCGCGTTCGTTGCTGCAGGCATTGTCGAGGGCGGATGGCCAAGCCTCTTCGGCTGCTTCGGCGCCGTGACGACAATGCTAGTCACGAAGCGCGAGTGGGCAGCCTTGGGGGTAGCAGCCTTGGGGGTTGGGTTCTCCTTGGCCGCATTGATCTCCGCCCTGCAGTGATCGCAAGTTTGCGTCGGAGAGCGGCGCCAGCGGTAAATGCCGCGGTGGTTCGTGAAAATTGAGGCCGGGTAGGCGCTGCGCGACTTCAACGGTCAAATCTCAAAAAATCGTCTTGGTCGGGCTGAAATCTCCGATTTTTGTGCTTGCAAAACGTAAAGTCGCGCTATATTCAACCAATAGGTTATCAACTGATTGGTTTAATACATGCCCGCGGACCCGCTCAGCGCGACCCTCTTTGCACTCTCCGATGCCACACGGCGGGGCCTCCTTGCCCGTTTGGCGACAGGCGACACAACCGTAAGTGAGTTGGCAAAGCCCTACGACATGAGCCTCGCGGCCATCTCGAAGCATCTCAAGGTACTCGAAACCGCGGGCCTGATTTCGCGCGGCCGAGAGGCCCAGTGGCGGCCTTGCCACCTCGAGGCTGCGCCACTTCGAGATGTTTTCGAATGGCTCGATAGCTACCGACGCTTTTGGGACAGCAGCCTCGATAGCCTGGCTGACTATTTGGCGGTCATGCAGAGGCAGGGCTCCGGTGACCCCGGGTCCTAGGTTCGGGTGAATTGCGAGCCGACAATCTCAACTCGAAATCAACGGAGGACAATTTCAGTGTCATCAGTAGTCGACGCCAGTTCACTCAACGAACCCGTGGTCATCGTCACCCGCATGCTCGATGCGCCGCGCGGCTTGGTCTGGGACGCCATTACAGATCCGAAGCATGTCGCGCATTGGTACGGTGGTCCGGGATTTACCAGCCCGGTATGTGAGATGGACGTAAAGCCGGGCGGAATCTGGCGGCATGTCATGCAAGCCCCCAACGGCGCTCAGTTCACGATCAACAGTGTGTTTCTTGAGGTCGTCGAACCAGAGCGGCTGGTCTGGAAAACCATCAAAGATGAAAATCGCAAGCCGGCTCCGCCGACGGCGGTCAACACGGTCACTCTGGAAGAGCAGGGCGGTCAGACGAAGTGGACACTCGTCGCGCGCTTCGATTCGATCGCCGACCGCGACATCTCCGCAGGAATGGGCTTCGGCAAGATGATCGGCATGGGAGCGGATCGCCTTGCAGAGCACCTCAGGACGATGTGAGGCGACGAACGCCGACTGTCATTCTTATTGCGGGCATGGCCCGTCAACTACGCTAGGGGCAATTGCATGAGTGTAGAATCCAGGATGGTAACCGCTTCAAGATCGATGCTCTGGATAGGGTGGATCATGAGCGGCATCGTGGTGCTGTTTCTTCTCTTCGACGGCATCACCAAGTTGATAATGATCGATCCGGTGGTGGATGCGACGATACGAATCGGATTTCCGCTGGATGTGATACGGCCACTCGGGATCGTTTGTCTTGCCTGCGCCATTTTGTATGCAATCCCACGCACGGCCATTTTAGGAGCGATCCTACTTACGGGTTTTTTGGGAGGCGCCGTCGCGAGCAAAGTACGATTGGAGGATCCGCTTTTCAGCCAGGTTCTGTTCGGCGTCTATGTCGGCGTCCTCGCCTGGGCAGGACTCTACCTGCGCGATGGCCGGCTGCGCTCGCTTATTCCCCTCCGCCGCGGCCCGAGATCATGAGTCCGGGGTCAGATGCTGTGCAAAAAGTAATTTCGAAAGACGGAACCGCAATTGCCTTTGATCGGTCGGGGAAAGGACCCGCGATCATCCTGGTGGACGGTGCACTATGCAGCCGATCTTTCGGACCGACTCCGAAATTAGCTCCGCTGCTCTCAAAGCACTTCACCGTATTCACTTATGATCGTCGTGGCCGGGGTGATAGCGGCGACACCGCGCCGTATTCGAAAGAACGCGAGGTCGAAGATATCGATGCCCTGATCAGGGAAGCTGGCGGATCAGCGTTCGTGACAGGTCACTCTTCCGGGGCGGCTCTTTGCCTGCTGGCGGCTGCGTGCGGTCTCAACATCTCGAAACTCGCGCTCTACGAGCCGCCGTTTATGGTCTCCAACGAAGGCCGCAAACCACCTGCCGACCACGAAACGCGTCTCAGAGAGTTAGTCCACGGGGGGCGCCGAGGTGACGCGGTGCGGTTCTTCATGAAAGATGTCGTGGGCATGCCTGCGGTGTTCGCCGCCGCAATGCGGTTGATGTTTCCGATTTGGTCGAAACTCAAGGCTGTCGCGCATACGCTACCCTACGATGCCGCTGTCATGGGAGACTACACGCTGCCGGCCGAGCGGATTGCTTCGGTGACAATGCCGCTGCTTGTAATGGATGGTGAGAAGAGCGATGTGCGGCTCCGCCATGCGGTGCGGGCAGTTGCCGAAGCTCTGCCCAATGCGGAGCACCTTACCCTCAAAGGTCAGACTCACAACGTTTCTGCGGCAACCCTTACTCCCGTGTTGGTGAAGTTCTTCGTCGGCTGAAAACTGCTTCTTTCCGCGATGTGGGGCTGCCACGACTGCAGCTTGGGCTTCCAATCTTGACGACGAGCAAAGAATGACAAGTGGCGAGAATAGGATTGCGCTCTTTATCGATGGCGCCAACCTCCATGCAGCTGCCAAGACGCTCGGCTTCGACATCGATTACAGCCGCCTGCTGAAGGAATTTCAGAGCCGCGGGTCGTTGGTGCGCGCATTTTATTACACGGTGATCATCGAGGATCAGGAATTTTCCTCGGTCCGGCCTTTGGTCGATTGGCTGGACTACAACGGCTTTACCGTCGTCACGAAACCAGCAAGGGAGTTCGACGACGGAAAGGGCCGCCGCAAGGTGAGGGGCAACATGGATATCGAACTCGCGGTCGGTGCGATGGAACTCGCCGAGCACGTCGATCAGATCGTGCTGTTTTCCGGCGACGGCGACTTCCGTTCATTGGTCGAAGCGGTGCAACGCCGCGGCGTCAAGGCTACCGTGGTCTCGACGATTTCGAGCCAGCCGCCGATGATCGCTGACGAACTGCGGCGCCAGGCCGACGTCTTCCTCGATCTGGTGGAACTGCAATCCAAGATCAGCCGCGCGCGGGATCGATAACGGAAGCCCGCAATTATCGCGGCTTCGACCTGATGGCGTCGTCGCAGGGAGGAAAAAGCCGAGCGAACTTCCGCGATGAACGTAGAGGCGGGATCGCGCATAACAACGGCTTCTACGCCCCGCCTCCAAGCAGCGCCTTGAAATCGGCGCGGGCGCGTTGTGCCTCGCGCCTGGCGGTTTCCGAGGCTTCGCCGAGGCCGAAATACCCGTGGATCAGGCCCGCGCCCTCGTAATATTTCGTCGCGACGCCGGCGGCGGCGAGTGCGTCGGCGTAGGCCTTGCCCTCGTCGCGCAAGGGATCGAACCACGCGGTGCAGACGATCGCGGGCGCGAGACCGGCGAGATTTTTTGCGCGTAACGGCGAGACGCGCCAGTCGGTGCTTTGGCCGGCATGGCTAAGATAATGGCCGGCGAACCATTGCATCACCGCGCGCGACAGGAAATAGCCTTCGGCGTTTTCCGCGCGCGAGGGGAAGTGCGCATTCTGTTCGCGGTCCGCGTAATTCCCGGCGACGTCGGTGACGGGGTAGACCAGCAATTGCGCCGCGAGCCTGATGCCGGCGTCGCGGCAGGCGATCGCGCTCGCAGCGGCCAGATTGCCGCCCGCGCTGTCGCCGGCAACGCCGACGTGCGCGGCGTCGCCGCCGAACTCGGCGATGCGCCCGACGATGTCCTTGACGGCGGCAAAGGCGTCTTCGAAGGCGCCGGGAAAGCGTGTCTCCGGCGGCCGCCGGTAGTCGACGGAGATCACGACGGCGCCGGTCTCGATCGCGAGCAGCCGCGCCTGCCGGTCATGGGTTTCGAGATCGCCGGCGACCCAGCCACCGCCATGGAAGAACACCACGGTCGGCGAGTTTCCGTCGGTATTCCGGTAGACCCGTGCGGCGAGCGGGCCGGCCGCGCCCTGCACCCTGGTATCGTTGGCGCTCATCACCGGTGGCGGCGGTATCGCTGCGCGCGCCTCGGCGAGTGCGCGCAACGCATCGCGCGCGCTCTGCGGCGTCATCGTCTCGGGATCGCGCAGCGGCAGCAGCGGAATGATTTGGGCGATGACGGGATCGAGTGGCGTGATCATGCGGGTCCTCACAAAGGAAACGGCGACACAATAGGGGACGCGCGCGGCCCCGGCAATTGCAGCCTGCCGATGGCCGGCGTATGGCGCGAAGCGCCGACGCAGGGCGATCACAGGTGTGTCACACCTGAAGAAAGGACCGTCGCGGCAGCCCAAAATCAGGCGATTCGGGACCGGAATTGAATTCACCGACTCGACGGCATTCCTGCCCCGGTTAGGCGTTCGGAAAAACTGCGCGGACGGGCGCGGTGGAGATCGTCCGGGGAACGTCGAAGCGGACATTCGGCGAATTGCTCAAGCCGGGTAGGTGCCATGTGCGGAAGTGAAGCCCTCTCTAAGCCGCACCTAAGTCGCTCCAGCCAAGTGTCTCTCCATCGCGGTGGAAAATCCGGCGATGTCTTGGAACAGGAGAATCACAATGACGATGCAAACGAGTGTGGATCGATTTCACCGATGCGAAGCAGTTGGCGGAAATCCTGAGATCGGCTTCGAATCTCTTGTGCCGGTGCTTATGATGTCGTCTATCGGGCTAACGCTTAGTCTCCTGATAATAACTCTCATGGCGAGTTAAATCAGCGAAGTTCGCCGCTCCGGGTTGCGTTCCATATCCGTGAAAACGCGCTAACGGCCCTCACGGCGAATTGACTCGATGGTGGATTCGTAATGTTGGCGGACCTTCATGATGCTTCACCGAACGGTGAGGTCTCGCACGATCGATTTATGCGCAGCCGACCATGGAAAGGTCATCTGCCGGCGCCTATCTTTTGTCCGTGGGAGGTCCGCCATTCCTGGCCGTTGGTCCGATGGATAAAAACGCACAGTTTCATCGGTCATTCCGATGGTGATCCTACCCAGTATTCAACAACTCCGCTTCCTGTGCGCGCTGGCTGAGCAATGCCATTTCGGCCGTGCCGCGGAAAGTTGTGCGGTCACGCAATCGACACTGAGCGGAGGGATCAAGGAGCTCGAGGCACGGCTGGGCGTTACGCTGTTTGAGCGCAGCCATCGCCACGTGATGCTGACACCCGTCGGGAAAGAGCTCGCGACCCGCGCCCAGCGTCTGCTGGTCGACGCCGAGGAACTGGTCGGGTGGGCCCGCAACGCGCAGGAGCCATTGTCCGGGCCGCTCCGGTTCGGGATAATCCCGACAGTCGGGCCCTATGTCCTGCCCTCGCTGCTGCCGCATCTAGGCACCGCGCTGCCGAAGCTCAAACTGTACGTGCGGGAGGCTCCGACTGCAGCCCTATTGGACAAGCTCGCGGGCGGAGAGCTCGACATTTTGCTGGTAGCCATTCCTTACGAACTTGGCGATGTCGAGGCTATGGAAATCACGGAAGATCCAATCGTCGTAGCGATGCCGCGCAGCCAGCCTCTTCGCCATCACAAAGTGATAAGCCGTGATGATCTGGCGCGTGAGCAGTTGCTGCTGATCGAGGACGGGCATTGCCTGCGCAGCCATTCGCTGCAGGCATGTCGGATCGTGGATCCGGTTCGCAATGAGATCTTCCAGGCGACCAGCCTGCGAACGCTTGTCCAGATGGTGGGCGCAGAGCTTGGCATCACACTAATGCCCCAGATCGCGGTGGATTCGGAACTCGCTTCAACTCGCAATGTCGTGATCCGCCCGCTCTCTCCGGACAAGCCGTTCCGCACTCTGGTCCTGGCCTGGCGGCCGACAACCTCGCGCGGCGCCGAATTCAGGATGCTCGGAAATCTTATCCGAGAGTGTCTGACCGGTACCAAGAGAACGTTTGCGCCTGACCATGACATTGAAGCACTGGCAGCGCGCTGAGCCGCGCGCCAGGTCGGCATTCATTGTGGCGATGCCTGCTGGCCCGGCGCCATCGGCTGCTCCCATCAATGCCTTCGAAATTTCCCGTTAGCGATTGGGAGCCAGGCGAACATATCTGGCTTTGGGCGAGAACTGATCACCAATGGTTCTGGCCATTGAAAGGAAAATGTCATGACTGGACGAAGAACGATGATGGTATTGGCAACCGCCTTGCTGGCCGGGTCACTGCTTGCGACGGGTGCGCAGGCGCGCGGCGGCGGCGGTGGTGGCGGACACGGGGGCGGCGGCGGTGGTGGCGGACACGGGGGCGGCGGCGGTTTCAGCGCAGGTTCCATGGGTGGCTTCGGCGGAGGTCACATGGCTGGCATCGGCGGAACTCGCACGGCGGGCATGGGCCGAGATCACTATGGCGATGGAAGGCGTGGTTTCGGCGGCTACTACGACTACGGCAGCTGTCCGTATGGCACGTCATACGACCGGCCCTACACCTGCACCTACTGAGTGGTGATCCGGCAAGGAAGTTGCCGGCGCGCGGCTTTCGAAATCCCAAGGGCCTCACCTGGAGAACTGGCGAAGCGCGGAAAGCCAGCTCTCTCAGGTGAGCCACCACCTGAACTCATACGCCATCTTCCCGCCGACTGGCGAATGACAACGTTTTTATAGACGGATGCGTGACCCAAGAAAAGTCAGCGTATCGGCCGCAATCCGAAGATCGGTACCGAGGCGCCGAAGTCTCCGCGTCGCGTAATCGTGTTCACGCCTTCCGCTATTCTGAAGCAACGAATCAATGGCCACGGCCGCGGTCGCGTTGCGTGAGTAGCTGCGATGTTCTGGATCTATTTGGATACGTTCTGGTCGCTGTCTTTTGCGCCGTTTGGTTCATGACGATCGTTTCGCATCCGGACGCTCGGATTACCGACCGGTAGCGCCTTCGACAGATTTTCGACCGAGGCGAAAAGCCCAACCGCGCAACACCACCGTAGTCGGCAACTGCCGCTGATGATGAAGCGGTGCGCCGCTGACACACGAACACATCTTCGTCTCTAGCCACATCCGGGCAGGGCGTGCGGCGGCGGACAAGACTCGCATGATCAAGCTCACGGTTGGAGTTGTCGGGTTGGCGGCTCAAGTTGAAAGTGGGCGTGCCGTCGGGGCCTATCTTGACGAGCTTTCCTTTGGCCGGTTGCCTCCAACCAGACAGAAGCGGAATATGAGGCTTGGTTGAAAGAGGAGAGTTGGATGCGATCCCAGTTTGAGACCATCGCCGTTGGCAGGTACGACGATCAAATCCTGCTTGTCACGCTCAATCGGCCCGAATTGTCCAATGCGCTGAATACGCGGATGGGGCTCGATCTTATGGAAGTGTTCGAAGCGCTCTCGATCGATCTGGAGGGCCTGCGCGCCGTGATCGTCACGGGGAGCGGCGAAAAGGCGTTTTGCGCCGGCGGCGATCTCAAGGAGCGCAACGGGATGACCGACCAAAGCTGGCAAGCGCAGCACGCGATCTTCGAGCGAATGGCGCGGGCGATCATGGGATGTCCGCTTCCCGTGCTCGCTGCGGTCAACGGCGCCGCCTATGGCGGCGGCTGCGAGATCGCCGCGGCTTGCGATTTCATCTACGCCGTCAGCCATGCGCGCTTTGCGTTGACGGAAGTGACGCTCGGAATCATGCCGGGAACGGGTGGTACGCAGAACCTGGCCCGGGCGGTCGGCGAGCGCAGGGCGAAGGAGCTTATCCTTTCCGGCCTTCCCTTTACCGCCCTCGAGGCCGAAGCATGGGGGCTGGTCAATCGCGTCGTCGCACCCGAGGATCTTCTGGAGACCACCCTCGGCATCGCCCGGCGGATTGCCGCCAATGGGCCGATCGCGGTGCGTCAGGCCAAGCAAGCCATCCATCGCGGCGTGCAGATGTCGTTGTGGGACGGCCTGGCGTTCGAGATCGAGGCCTATAACCGTCTGGTCCCCACCGAAGATCGCCGCGAAGGCGTGCGGGCGTTCAACGAACGCCGCAAGCCGGTATTCCGGGGACGTTGAGCCGGGATGCGCGGCTGCTATTCGAAGCCGGGTGCAGGCTTTAGCCCGGCCGCTTTCACCGGTTTGCGCAAACGGCGCGCATAGCCGTGAAGCCTGCAAGGCGAGAATCGGCGAATACCCCAAATTGCTGTTTCCTAAATTGCGACTGAATCTCTCAAGCAAATTGTTGCGCGCGCTTGATACGCTGATACCTTATTTGGTTGGTTATCCCTGGTGTCCGAGCGCAGGGAACAGCCGGCTCGGCCATCCATTACTCCTCATCCAGGGAGCGGTGCGATGCGTGAGCTGGCCGCGGTGGATCGGGCGCTCGATGACGTGTTGGTGCAGCTCGGAGGGATCGTCTTGCGACTGTCCAGTCCGCAGCTGACCAGGCGCGGTGAAGAGCGGCGCGCGCTCGCGCGATCGGTCAATCAATATTCCATTTGCGCGGCGAGTTCGGACGATCCCCGCGTCCAACGGCTCAAGCTAGAACTCCAGGAGGCGCTGAAGCCTCGATTGCGGCTGGTTGACAGCAGATAATCGTCGACCGCCGATAAAATCGAGATCGTGATACGCCGCCTCCGCATCGAAACTTCGACGCAAGGCGATTGACCCCTGATGGCCGCGGGCGCCGCGATCTGGGGTCTCGGCTTTGCCGCCGCGAGCGCGATGCAGCAAGTAAGGCCGATTGCGACGGCGCCCAGGCTCTCGACCGCGTCGGTCGCCATCAACAACACGGCGCTGTATCTCGGCCAGGCTATCGGCTCCGGAATAGGCAGCGTGCTGTTTACCCGGGGGCAATCCGGTATCATGGGCTTCGTTGCCCTGGCGCTGGTCGCTTCGGCATTTGGCGTGCTGTGGCTGACGCGGTTCGCGCCGGAGGAGTTCGGAGAAGGTTTTGTCGAGGCGTCACCGCAGTTCGATTGACGTCCTCGCTACGGATCTCTTCAGACCACCGGTACGCGCCTGGCGGCAACCGCTGCCGGTGAAATCACCTCGATATCCAGCGGCACGCGCCACCGTTCGGTCAACCGCACGCGCGGCGCTTCGTTGCCGGCGTTGGCGCCATCGATGACAAAACCTTCGAACCCGTTGGTCATGACCTCGTTGCACTTTTGCACATAGACCGGGAAGCCGCCGATATAGGGCATGAAGACGCGCGGTCGCCCCGGGATGTTGGCGCCGACATACCAGGAACTGCAGGTCGACCGCAGCGAGACTTTTGACACTTCGTTGACATGCTCAACCCATTCATCCTCAAAGTCGGGCAGCGGTTCGACGGTCGCAGCCCCGATGTCGCGCATGTGCGCCATGAAGTCGGCCATCCAGTCGACGTGCTGCTCGATCGCCTGGATCATGCTCGCCAGCACCGACGGACTGCCCGGTCCGGTGATCGTGAACAGATTGGGAAAGCCCGCGGTCGCCACGCCGAGATAGGCGCGGGGGCCCGCCCGCCACTTCTCGGCCAGGGTCATGCCATTGCGGCCGGTAATCCGGATCTTGTCGAACGAGCCCGTCATCGCCGCAAAGCCGGTGGCACAGACGATCGCGTCCAGAGGGTATCCGACGCCGTTCACTTCGATGCCGTCAGCCGTGAAGCGCTCGATCGGCGTCTTCGACACATCGACCAGTTTCACGTGCGGGAGATTGTAGGTCTCGAAATAACCGGTATCGACGCACAGGCGCTTGCAGCCGAATACATTGTCCGGACACAGCAGCTCCGCCGTCGCCGGGTCCTTGACGATGCCCCGGATCTTGCGGCGCGCGAACTCGGCGATGGTGTCGTTGGCGGCTTTCTCGAACAACAGGTCGCCATAGGCGCCAAGAAACGGCAGGCCGCCGCGTTCCCACGCTTCCTGATATTGCCGTTCGCGCTCCTCTTCGGTCGCCTCCAAGGCGGGCTTCATGTTGAAGGGGAAATAGAATCCGGTCGGCCGCGCCCGGGCCTTGGCGCGAAGCGCCGGGTAGTCGGCCTTGATGCTGCAGCGATATTCCGGGGTCAGCTTTGCGTTCCATGCCGGGACGGAGTAAGTGGCCGTGCGCTGGAATACTGTTAGCTCGCAGGCCTGCTGCGCGATGATCGGGATCGACTGGATCGCCGAGGACCCGGTGCCGATGATGCCGACGCGCAGCCCGGTGAAGTCGACGCCTTCGTGCGGCCATTCGCCGGTGTGATAGACCGGGCCGCTGAAATCCTCGCGCCCCCTGAACGGCGGATGGTTGGCCGCCGACAGGCAGCCGACCGCCATGATGCAGAATTTGGCGGAAACCTTGTCGCCGCGGTCGGTTTCGATGCGCCAGCATTTTGCGGCTTCGTCAAAACTTGCCGCGTTGACGCGGGTGTCGAACCGGATGTGCCGGCGAAGATCGAAGCGGTCGGCGACATGCTTGGCATAAGCCAAAATCTCGGGCTGAGGCGCGTATTTTTCCGACCAGTCCCACTGCTGATCGAGTTCCTCCGAGAACGAAAAGGAATATTGCATGCTCTCGACGTCGCAGCGGGCACCCGGATAGCGGTTCCAGTACCAGGTGCCGCCGACGCCACCGCCGGCTTCTAAACCCGCGCCGTAAAGCCCAGGCCGCGAAGGCGGTGCAGCATGTACAGGCCGGCGAAACCCGCGCCGACAACGACCGCATCGAAAACCACGTCGACTTCCGGGCGACGTTCAGGCTCATTCAGGGTGCCGGGAACCATGAAAAATTTCCTGCCGGAGATTGCTTTTTGTTTTTTGGGTGCGGTGACGCGGTGGTCGCCGCAATCAGGCGCGTTACATCAGCCCAAAGCGCGCCGGCGGTCAATCGCGTCACGATACCGGCGGGCCGGCGATGGTTCCGTCGTGGTCGCGGTCGGCCGAACCGCAAGCCGCACGCCCCGATCGCTGCACCCAATTGTCGCAAGGCGCCGGTTGCCGCGCGTAACGCTTTTCTTGTCGCGAAAATTGGCGTACAAGCATGAGCGTCATTTTATTTTTTTGGCAACTTTAAGTGAAGAGCCGTTTTGCGCTTTTCGCGCGCTTCGGATTTTTTTGCGGGGAATCGATATGGCAACCACGCCCAATTTGCCGACGCCCGATTTTACCTACGATCCCACTTTGCCCGGCGCATGCATTGCGGGTGTGAGGCCTTATCGCAACGGCTCCTATCGGCTTGATAGCGAAACCATCGGGAGCAAGTTCATCGTCCATAATTACGGGCATGGCGGCGCCGGCATCACCTTGAGCTGGGGCTGCGCGGGCAAGGTGCACGACATCGTCAAGAATTTTCTGGTCGGCACGCAGGATACGAAAGTGGCGGTGCTGGGCGCCGGCGTGATGGGCCTGACCGCGGCGACCCGGATGCTCGATCTGGGTCTGGCGGTCACGATCTATTCGGATCGCAAACCGCTCGAGACCACATCCTCGAAAGCGGGCGGCCAGTGGGCCGTGTCGGTGGTGGAATACACCGGCAAGCAGCGCGAACTGACCGACATCATCAAGACCGCCTATACGACCTTCAAGGCGAGCATCGGTCAGGGGTTTGGCGTCTCCGAACGGCCCAATTACACGGCCACGCCGTCGCACAATCTGGATATCGTGATCCAGCTGGCGCCGGGCTTCATTCCGCCGCGGAAGTCGCTGGCGCGACTGCCGTTCGAGGGCCATACCCAGCCCGGCTTCGTCTACCAGACCCTGCTGATCGAGCCGCCCATCTTTCTCGCCAGGTTAGAGGCGGACTTGCGGGCGCGCGGCGCCGTTTTCGTGAACAGGAAATTTACCGGTAAGTCCGACATCCTGGCGTCGGTGACGGAGAACATCCTGATCAATTGCACCGGCCTCGGTTCGATGACGTTGTTCAGCGATCCGAAAATGCAGCCGATCAAGGGACAATTGGCGATGCTGCCGCCGCAAGCCGCACTGAAATATCTCTATGGCCAGAACGGCTACATGTTTCCGCGCGCCGATCACGTCGTGATCGGCGGTACGTTCGAGGTCGGCGTCAACAATGAGACGCCCGATCCCGCGGTGTGTCAGGGACTGGTCGATCACATCGCATCGCAATTCGGCAAGGCGCCGGTCAAGCCGCTGCCCGATATCCATATTCACCATCCGGACCATGCCCCGATCGTCAATCCGGACATCCCGGTGGCCTGAGATTTCAAGACGGATCATTTTCATCGATTGTCGGGGGCAGAGGCGTGGCTTTCACCGTTGCCGATTACATTTTGAAACGGCTCAGCGAACAACATGTCGACCGGTTGTTCGGCGTGCCGGCCGCCTATTGCGCGCCCTTGTTCGATGCCGCACCCAACCACGGCATCAAGTCCATCGTCGCGGCCAGCGATCTGGAAGCCGGCTATGCCGCCGACGGCTATGCGCGCAGCAAGGGACTTGGCGCGGTGTCGGTTGCCTACGGCGTCGGAACGCTGAGCATGATCAATGCCATCGCCGGCGCCTATGTCGAACGCAGCCCCGTCGTCGTGATCAATGGCGGGCCGACGGCGATGAATATCGCCAATCTGCACCAGTACGACATCGTGTTCTCCCACTCGCTCGGCCAGGATGCGACCGATCTTGCCGCCTACAAACTGGTCACCGCAAAGGCTTTGCGCGCCGGCAAGGCCAGTGACGTGCCCGCGATCGTCGACGACACGATCTCGACGGCGATCAGGCGCAAGCGGCCGGTCTATATCGAGATCGACATGAGCATCTGGGGTGCGGCCTGCCCGATGCCGGGCGGACCGCTGTCCGTCGCCACGCCGCCTGCCGGCACCGAGCACGCGCTCGCCGCCACCATTGTTGCGCTGATCCGCGCCGCGCAATCGCCGCTGATCCTGATCGGAACGGAAATTCAGCGCTACGGCCTTGCCGATGCGGTGGCCAGCCTGATCGCCAAACTGGGGGTGCGATGGGCGACCGCGCTACAGTCCAAAGCCACGCTCGCGGAGCAGGGCGACGGCTGGGTCGGCGTGTACGACCCGCCGCATTCGAATGCCGACGTGAAGAATGCGGTCGAGCAGTCCGATCTGCTGCTGACGCTGGGATGCGTCTTTCCCAACACCTTTACCAATCTGGTGCAGAACTCGTTCGGCCGCATGGTCCAGGTCTATGACGGCAAGGTGCGGATCAAGGCCGCTGCCAAGCAGAATGCGGAGCTTGCGACGCTCGTTGCCGCGCTGGTCACGGAAGCCGCGAAAAAGCCGCCCGCGCCGGCGCCGATCGGGGCATTGCCGGTGCCGCCGGGGCCGGCCGCGGGTGTGCTGACCTACAGCCAGGTGTTCGAGCGCATCGCAGCCTCTCTGGACCATTCCTGGATCGTCATCCCCGATACGTTCCTGGGCGTCTATTCGGCGGCCAATCTCCCGGTGATGGGCCGCGACGGTTTTCTGTGCAGCGCGGTGTGGGCCTCGATTGGGCACTCGGTCGCCGCCGCCGTCGGCGCGTCGCTCGGCTCGAATCGCCGCCCGCTGGTAATCTGCGGTGACGGCGGCTTCCACATGACAGCGCAAACCCTGTCGACCATGGTGCAGCATGGCTGCGACCCCGTCATCGTCGTGATAGCCAACGGCATCTATGGCTATGAACAGTTTCTGGTCGATCCATCGTTCTTCAACAATCCGGCGAACCAGCCGCTGTCCTACGCCGTCCTCAATCAATGGGATTTTGTCAAATTCGCCGGCGCGCTCGGCGTGCCGTTCGCGCAAGCCGTCGATACCGCCGCCGCGCTGGATGCCGCGCTGGCCGCGGCAAAGGCCTTCAACGGACCGGCGCTGATCGCGGCCGCGGTCGATCCGCACGGTCTGCCCGCGGAGCTGCCGTGATATTGCTGATTGCTGTTCGACGCCGTTCAGATCGAGTGAGGGAATGCCATGGAACACCCGCTTCGCGTCGACGAATTCGATCCCTCCGAGGCGCCGCCATCCGTTGGCGCCGAACCGGCCGCAGCCGCTCCGCCACCGCCCGCTGCCGCCAGCGCGCCGCTGCCGAACCTTCCAGCAAGCGACGTGCTGTTCCTGAAGCCGTCGGATGCGCACTATGCCGACTATCTGCCGGCCGCCAACAGGCGCACGCAGCTAAGCCCGTCGCTCCGCGCGGTGTGCAAGACCGAACACGCCGTCGCCGTCATGGTCGACTGGGTCCGTACCAACAATCTGAAATTTGCGGTCCGCTGCGGCGGCCATTCCTACGAAGGCTTTTCGCAATCGGTCGATGTCGTGATCGATGTCCGCGGCCTGAGCACGATTTCGGTCGACAAGGCCGCCGGTCTGGTCACCGCAGGCTCGGGCGTTTCGCTGTATCACCTCTATCAGGCGCTGGCCGCGCAGGGGCTGGCGCTGCAGGCCGGAAGTTGTCCGACCGTCGGCATCTCCGGCCACCTGACGGGCGGCGGCCATGGGCTGCTGGCGCGGTCGCACGGCCTGACCTGCGACAGCCTCCAGCAAGTCACCGTCATCGACAGCGAGGCCCGCACACTGCAGGCGAGCGCGAGTTCCGAGCCCGATCTCTACTGGGCGTGCCGCGGTGGCGGCGGCGGCAGTTTTGGTATCGCCACGCAATTTGTGATCCGCGCCTTTCCGCTGCAGACCGCGCTGGTGTTCGGCGTCTCCTGGAACCTGTCGCAGGCGCATGCCGCGCAGATGTTCGCGGCCTGGCAGGCCTGGGCGCCGAACGCGCCGAGCACAATCACGTCGATCATGAAGGTGGGCCCCGCAGGAAATGGCCTGATCACCATGCGTTGCATCGGCCAGTCGGTCGGCACCGAGACCGAGCTGCGCCATCAGCTGCAGACACTCACGACACTGGCGACGCCGTCAAGGCCGTTGTCGGTGCAGTCGCTGAGCTTCCTCAATGCAGTGCTGCATTTTGCCGGGCCGCTCGATTACGAGTCGGTCTACATGAAGGCCAAGTCCGATTACGTGCTGACCCCGCTCGATGATGGCGGGATTCACGACATGATGGCGGCGGTCGCGCCGATTCCCGCCGGCGGCCTCGTCCTGCTGTGCGATTCCTATGGCGGCAAGATTGCGGATGTCGCGGCCGACGCCACCGCGTTTCCGCGCCGGGCCGGCACGCAATATTGCATCCAGTATTATTCGAGCTGGACCCGCGCGGCCGATACGCCCGTGCATGTTGCGCAAGTCGCAAAGTTCTACGCCGCGATGCGGCCGCATCTGCCGGGCGCGTCCTATGTCAATTATTGCGATCTCGACCTGCCGGATTACGCGACCGCCTATTGGGGCCCCAATCTCGGCCGCCTCGTCGCGGTGAAGCAGGAATACGACCCCGCCAATCTGTTCCGCCACGCCCAGAGCGTGCCGGTCAGTTTACCGGCCGCCTGAGCTTCAATTGCCCTAACCAAACCTGCTAAGCCCCCGCCTGTGGCGGGGCGAAAACAGGAAGTTTTACAGCTACGGGAATAAAGTCATGAAGTCTCCTTGGGGAACCGCCAAGAACCCTCAAGGAGACCATGATGGAAGCAGAGTTCAATCATCTTAATCACGCGACCTGGGAGTGCAAGTACCACGTCGTGTTTACGCCGAAGTATCGCAAGAAGCTTCTTTTCGGCAAAATAAAACGGCATCTGGGTCAAGTGTTTCACGATCTGGCGCGACGGAAGGAGTGCCGGATCGAAGAAGGACATTTGATGCCGGATCACGTTCACATGTTGATATCGATACCTCCCAAATATTCGGTGGCGCAGATCATCGGATACATGAAAGGGAAGAGTTCGATATGGATGTGTGTCCAGTAAAGGCTAGCATGTTCAGCAGGGGACAGTCCTGCCGGGGTAGAAGTTAGAGCCCCGTAGTTCGGATAGCGGAGGAGATGGAAACAGAACCTACGAAGCCTATCGACAAAATCTCCCTGGGGGAGATTAACGAGTCACCGGGCCGTAATAACAGTGAACGCGTTGTGGCCTCGAAAAGAAGTAAGTCCGAGGGCCGAGCCCGCATCCATAGGGCGAAGGCAGCATGAACAGCCGAACACTAACCGACACGACTGTTCATCTCGGCGGGGTGGAAGCGACGGCACGGTGACAAGGACATGCCAAGCAACTGGAGAAGCCTTCCTCGTCCCGGGGAGAAATCGCCGGAGCAAGGTAGGCCGTATAACCGGCGACACCGGGAAGGCGGCCGAAGACGAGAAGGTGGCGGCCGGGTCCGTAGTAGCGACGAAGCGGAGTAATGTCCGTGGAGCCAAGGGGCCCTGCCATTTGCGATGTCTCCAACATAAGGAAGGCAAGGACGAGATGACAAAGGCGTCCATCGATTTGCAAGACCTGAGGCGGAGACTATACGTCAAGGCGAAGGCTGAACCGTCCTGGCGTTTTTGGGGACTGTACGTCCACGTTTGCAAGATGGAGACGCTGCGCGCTGCGTACGAGATGGCCAAAAAGAACGATGGAGCACCGGGAATAGACGGGGTCACGTTCGAGGCCATCGAGGCGCAAGGCGTGGAGGCTCTGCTCGAGCAACTACGGGACGAACTGACCGGGCGTACCTATCAGCACTCCCCGCGCGGAGGCAGGAGATACCGAAGGACGGGGGCAAAGTCCGTGTCCTCTCGATTCCGGCGATCCGCGACAGAGTGGTGCAAGGTGCGCTCAAGCTCATCCTCGAGCCTGTGTTCGAGGCTGACTTCCAACCGGGATCGTTTGGATATCGTCCCAAGCGGACAGCACATGATGCGATCAAGCGAGTGGCTGAAGCAATAGTCCAACGGAAGGTACGGGTTCTCGACTTTGACCTGCGGGCCTACTTTGACAATGTCCGGCATGACCGGCTGTTGGCGAAAGTGGCGCAGCGGGTTGATGACGCGGACATCATGCATCTGCTGAAGATTATGCTGAAAGCCGCTGGCAAGAAGGGCGTTCCGCAGGGCGGTGTGATCTCGCCCTTGCTCAGTAATCTCTACCTCAATGAGGTGGACAAGATGCTGGAGCGAGCGCGGGAAGTCACCCGCAACGGCAAGTACACCCACGTCGAATACGCGCGATTCGCTGACGACCTGGTGGTCTTGATCGACGCCTACAAACGTCATGACTGGCTGATTGGAGCCGTGACCAAACGACTTCGGGAGGAGTTCGCCAAGCTGCAGGTGGAAATCAATGATGAAAAGAGCCGAACAGTAAACCTGGAACGAGGCGAAAGCTTCAGTTTCTTGGGGTTCGACTTCCGCTACCTCCGCAGCCTACGCGGAGCGATGCGGCCGCATTACACGCCCAAGCTCAAAAAGCGGACGGCGCTTCTGCGTGAGCTTAAAGAGGTGTTTCGCCGACACCGGTCGCAGCCGATTGGCAGGGTAATAAGCCTGCTCAATCCGAAGCTCCGGGGGTGGGTGAACTACTTCGCGGTTGGACACTCCAGTGAGTGCTTCAGCTACATCAAAGATTGGGTGGAGAAGAAGGTCAGGCGCCAACTGGCGCAAGCTCAGAAACGAAAGGGCTTCTGCTGGAAGCGGTGGAATAGGGCGTGGCTGTACGACACTCTCGGGCTGTTCAACGGCTATCGAGTGCGACACGACGGACCGAAAGCTGCCCCAGCCGGATAGGTCCCATAAGCCTTGGCGTGAAGTAAATGGGGGCGCGCAGTGCGGGAAATCCGCATGCTGCGTGGTGTGTCCAGCGAGGGCTGGCATGTTCAGCAGGAGACAAACCTGCCGGGGTAGAAGTCAGAGCCCCGTAGTTTGGATAGCAGAGGTGATGGAAACTGAAACTCTGAAGCCTATCGACAAGACCTCCCTAGGGGAGGTTACGAGTCACCGGGCCGTAACAAAAGTAAACGCATTGTGGCCTCGAAAGTGAGTATCCCCGAGGGTCGAGCCTCCCACGCAAGGGCGAAGGCAACATGACCAACCGAACACTGACCGATACGGCTGGCCACCTCGGCGGGGTGGAAGCGACAGCACGGTGACAAGGACATGCTGAGCAACTGGAGAGACCCTCCTCGTCCCAGCGAGAAATCGCCGGAACAAGGTAGGCCGTATAACCGGCGAAACCGGGAAGTCGGCCAAAGACGAGAGGGTGTCGGACGGGCCCATACTAGCGAGGAAGCGGAGTAATGTCCGCGGAGCGAAGGGGCCCTGCCATTTGCAAAGTCTCCGACATAAGGGAAGGCAAGGACGAGATGACAAAGGCGTCCGACGATATGCAGGACCTGAGGCGGAGGATATACGTCAAGGCGAAGGCTGAACCGTCCTGGCGTTTCTGGGTCTATACTACGTATGCTCAGGAGCGATAGGGCATCCGCTGGGAACGATGGAGTAGGCAGAGCCGAAAGTCGCCCCAGCAGGATAGGTCTCATAAGCCTCGACATGAAGCAAATGGGGGAGCGCAGTGCGGGAAATCCGCATGCTGCGTTCGACGTGGCGGGGGCTGGAAACGTGGCACGGTCGAGGTATCTCGGACGGAGTCGGCGCGCCAGCCCTCGACCCTACCGACGCGGAGGGGACTGGAAACGTGGCGCGGTCGAAAGGCCTGCCGGCGCGCCAGTCCTCGACCCTACCGCGCAGAATGTCGAACGCAAGATGCGGAATTTTCTGGGCCACAAATTCTGGGCGCGCGGATACTTTGTCACGACCGTTGGCCGGGACGAGGAAGTGATCCGGGCCTACATCAGAAACCAAGAACTGGCCGATCGGCAATTGGAGCAGTTTGAGCTGAAGATTTCAGCAGCCCAAAATTCAATCAATCGTCCAAACATCCCTTAAAACCGCCTTAAAACCGCCTTTGGCGGTTCCCAATCAAACCTCCAGCTTTGCTGGAGGTTATTGGCTCAAAGCGTCTTGAGGTACTCGATCAGCGCCTTTCGCTCATCGGGCGCCAATGCGCGTCCGACACGGCCGTAGGCCTTCTCGTTGTTGGTGAATTCATGACCCCTGTTGGAATTTCCGCGAATCGAGGTGTCGAATTCGAACCCGTTGGTGAGGGGTTCGATGCTGTAACCGAGATTCACGGGATCGTACTCGCGGTTGCCGAGATAGAACGTTTTCGGCCGGTTCTCCGCCGGACCCAGCAGCGCCTCGATGTTCGGAACCGAACCGTTGTGGAGATAGGGCGGCGTGGCCCAGATGCCATTGAGCGAGCGGACCTTGTAGGCGAGCTCGCCCTGGATCTTGTTGGGCATGTTTCCGTTGATGTTCGCCTTCTCCTTGTCGCTCAAGGGCGGCGGCTCCTGCTCCTTGATCCAGAAATTGACGGTGTTCTCGACCGCATCCTTGAGCGCGTCCGCGAACGCGTACGCCTTGATACCGAGATTTGAGGGAAGCTCGACTGTTCGATTGATCATGTCCGTCGCCTGGGCGGGATCGGTACCGACATGGCTGATCGGGATGTTTTCGACCACGACGATCGGCTGGCCGGCCTCGTTCGTCGTCCACCATTTCTTGTTGTTGAAGTCGAAGAACTCCTTGCTCGTCACAGGCGGGCGATGACAATCCTGACAAATGGCCTTGTAGAGTTCGGCACCCTGGGCCGCCCGCGGCTCGTCGATGGGCGGGAGAATAGTGCCGGGCCATTTCGGGGATTTCAGGCCCGAGAAGCCCTTTTCCGCGCTCGGCGGATCGCCCTTGATCATGCTTTCCATCTTGTCCAGCGTCTTCACCTGCACGCTCGATTTGTACAGGCCTTTCGACGGGTCGATCAGATTGAGCTCCGCCGACACGCCCAGCGCTTCGCCGGCATTACGCACCATCGGTTGCATGATGGAGCCGTTATACTGCACCCAGTCGAACCAGGGCGTGTTCCAGATCCGCGGATAGTGCACCGGCGCCGACGAGGCGGCGTAGTTCTTCGGATTGTTGAGGTCGATGGAGAAGACCTGGTTGCCGATCCGGTTGAGCGCATCGAGTCGCCCGTAACCTTCCACGATACTGAGCGGCGCAACGCTGTCTTCGAGTTTCTTCGCCTTGTTGTACTGGTTCAGGACCAGAATGAGCTGCTTTTTCAGCAACGCGCGGTCGGCGGACGTTGCGTCAGGCCCGAGGATCCGCTCGGCAAAGCGCTGGAAGCGGAGCGGCAGGATCCGAGTCAGCAACAGCGACACCCCAATCCCTTGCTTCAGGTTGAAGAGATTGGTGAGCGCCGGGCCGCCGTCGATGATGACGGTCGTGTCCTTGTAGGTGAACCGTCCCGTATGACAGGCCGCGCAGGTCAACCCGAGGCCGGTCATGTCCTTTTTCGAGCGCGGGTTGCGCCATGGATTGCCCGATGCGTCGGACATTGTACCGCCCGACGCGAAGCCGATTGGCAGCGACTTTTTGCCGGGTTCGATCACGTCCGGAATGAAGCCGTAGCGATCCAGATAGGCCGGGTCGCTGAGGAGACCGGCGGCCGTCAGCGTGATGACCGGCTGCTCCAGCGCCTCGAACCATTCAAGGGGTATGCCGAAGGTCCGTGTCCCCTGGTCGGCGTGATAGAACCACGCGAGCTCCTTTTTATCGTTGTTCACGTTCTGGTCGAGCCAGACGGTCTTCTTCGTCGCTTGATATTCCGGCAGGCTTACGTGGATGGCGTCAAGAAACTTGTCGAGCGCATAGATGCCGACACCGAGGCCGATCACCACCACCGCGCCAAGAGTGATTTTGATTTTGCGACCCATCGTCCGCCCCCTTATTCCATTCCGCGCTGCCCGCACGTGTTAATCATGCACGATTAAAAATCGCCAGAAAGTAACTCAGCTCTGGCGTGCCGACGAAATGAATCACCAGCTTATAGTAGCAACATTACCCTGTCCATGAATCCGGTCTTGTGAACCGATTAACAGCTTTTACCGGGAGTTGGCGCGTTTGCCTGCCGCGCGCCGGAGACGTAGAACCCTTGAAATCGCTTGATCCGGGATTGCCGATTTGAAAGCCGCCGCCGCACAACCGCTCCGAATCGAGATCAGCCCAGCGGCCTCGGTCTCCGCGCTTCTGGTCCGGCCGCCGCAGGCGCGCGCGTGTTACGTTTTTGCGCATGGCGCCGGCGCCGGCATGACCCATGCCTCGATGGAAGCGATTGCCACAGGGCTTGGCGAACGGGGCATCGCGACCCTGCGTTATCAGTTTCCCTACATGGAAAAAGCCGGCAAACGGCCCGATCCACCGGCGGTCACGCATGCCGCGGTGCGCGCCGCGGTGGCCGAGGCCGCGCGATGCTGCGCCGGGCTGCCGCTGATCGCGGGCGGAAAGTCATTCGGCGGGCGGACGACGTCGCAGGCGCAGGCGATTGCGCCGCTGGCCGGCGTGCGGGGACTGGCCTTCCTCGGCTTTCCCCTGCATCCGGCGGGAAAACCTTCCAGCGACCGGGCCAAGCATCTTTCCGCGGTCAAAATCCCGATGCTCTTCCTGCAGGGGACGCGCGATACTCTCGCCGAACTTAACCTGCTCGAACCGGTCGTCAAAAGCCTCGGCTCGTCCGCAACGCTGCATCTGGTGAAGGAGGCCGATCATTCCTTCCACGTGCTGGTGCGCTCGGGGCGCAACGACGGCGAGGTGATGAACGAGGTTCTCGACGCGTTCGCGGCGTGGGTTGATGCCATTACTCGCTAATCACCCGGCGCGCTGAGCGCCATAGATCTTGTCGCGCAGCCGCCGCATCCCGGCGAGCCAGCGGTCTCGGCTGGAAGCCTTTCGCTGCATGTATTCGGTGACCTGTTCGTGCGACAGGATCAGGAAGCGCTCCGCCTCCATCGCCGCGATCACGATGCGGGCGACTTCGGCCGGAAGCATCACGCCGTCGACCCGCGCGGCGCTCGGACCCGGCGTGGTCATTCCCGTCTGTACCGATTGCGGGCACAGCACGGAAACACGGATGCCGCGGTCGCCATATTGAATGGCGAGATGCTCGGCGAGCGCAATCGCGGCGTTCTTCGTCACCCCATACGGCATCGAATTGAGCGAGGCCAAAAGTCCCGCCGCGGATGCGGTGTTCAGCAAATAACCCGAGCCTCGCGCCAGCATCCCCGGCACCAGCGCGCGCCGCGAATACGTGGCTCATGACATGGACCCGCCAGCTGACGTCCCAGTCGGCATCCGACGCACTCTCCTGTCCCTTGCGCGACAGGCCGGCGTTGGAAAAGAATACGTCGACCGGCCCATATTTGTCCTCGGCGGCCGCGATCAGCGCCTTGACGTCTTCTTCGAGCCCGACATCGGCGGTCACCGCCAGTCCGTCGATATCGCCTGCGACCGCCGCCAGCCGGTCGCGCGAGGTCTTGAGGTCGGCGACCACGACGCCGCGCGCGCCGGCCGCGGCATAGGCGCGCGCGACCGCCTCGCCAATTCCGCTCGCCGCGCCCGTGACCACACAGACCCTGTCCTTGACTTGCATGTTCGGTTCCCGTTCCCCTCTTTGGCGGGGCGCGATCGGAGAGTGATATGACCGCCGATGCGCGGTCAACGTCCGTTTGCCTTAATATCCGTTTGCCTGGCGATCAACTTTTCAAACGCATGGCCGGCCTGCACTGGTTTTCCCTGTCGTCATCGTGCAATGGTCCCGTCGCAATCGAGGATACCGGAGAAATGGGAATGCTTGACGCAAGAGACGGGACGACTTCGATAGGCGCGCCGGCGGCCTTGCCGAATTGGACGGTTGAGGCAGCCTGGGCGCTTTACCGGATGCCGTTCAACGACCTCCTGTTCAAGGCGCAATCCGTTCATCGGCGGCATTTCGATCCCAACCGCGTGCAACTGAGCAAGCTGCTCAACATCAAGACCGGCGGATGCCCCGAGGATTGCGGCTATTGCAGCCAGTCCTCGCATCATTCGACCGGGCTTTCGGCCTCGAAGCTGATGGAAGTCGAAAAGGTCGTCGCCGAGGCGCGCAAGGCAAAAGACGGCGGCGCGACGCGCTACTGCATGGGCGCCGCATGGCGCAACCCGAAGCCGAGAGACATGGATGCCATTGTCGAGATGGTCGGTCGGGTGAAAGCGCTCGGCCTCGAGACCTGCATGACGCTGGGCATGCTGGACCGCGAACAGTCGGACCGCCTCAGCGCCGCGGGGCTCGACTATTACAACCACAATATCGATACGTCGGCGCGTTATTATCCGCAGGTGACCTCGACCCGCACATTCTCCGATCGCCTCGATACGCTGGAAAACGTCCGGCAATCCGGCATGAAAGTGTGCTGCGGCGGCATCCTCGGCATGGGCGAGGAAGAAGCCGACCGCGTCGACATGCTGGTCACGCTGGCCAACCTGACCGAGCCGCCGGAAAGCGTCCCGATCAACATGCTGATTCCGATTGCCGGCACGCCGCTCGCCGAATCGGCTTCTGTCGCGCCGATCGAGTTTGTCCGGATCGTTGCGCTCGCGCGCCTCATGATGCCGACTTCCTATGTCCGTCTGTCGGCAGGCCGTTCGGCGATGAGCGATGAAATGCAGGCGCTTTGCTTCTTTGCCGGCGCCAACTCGATCTTCGTCGGCGACACCTTGCTGACGACGGCCAATCCCGAGGACGAAGCCGACCGCAAGCTGTTTGATCGGCTGGGATTGCAGCCGGTCTGACCGGCCCGCATCGATCCAACCGTTTAGCCCTGGCAGAGTCCCTTGTCCCGCGCCTGGCGGATCGCCAGCGCCGCCATCAGGTCGATCATCGGCGTATCGAGTCCCGCGGCCCTGGCGAACGCGGCGGGCGCGCGGACCAGCACGTCGATCTCCATGGCGCGGCCGAGTTCGTAATCCTGAAGGATGGATGGCTTGTGGTCGAGTGCAGGCCCAGTGCGGGTGACGCGCTTGACCTCGGGGATATAGCGTTGGGCGATGCCGTTGGCCTCGTCGAGCAGGCGCGGGATGATTTCACGCAAGGCCGGGTCGTCGCGCACCGCTCGCGCGGTTTGCCCGGTCAGCAGGCACAGCACCGACATCGACATATTGGTCAAAAGCTTCGACCAGATCGTCTCCCGGATATCCGCGACGTCAGGCGATTCGATTGAGGCCTCGCTGAGGGCGGCGCGCAGCTGCGCGATCCGCTTGGAGGGTCGATCATCGCATTCGCCGATCAACAGCCGGTTGCGGTCGGGAGACAGATTGGCGACGACGCCCGGTTCGACCACCTCGTTCGACGAAAAGATCACGCCGCCGACGATCCGCTGCTTGGGAATAGCGGCGCGCAGCCGGCCGCCGGGATCGAGAAAGCCGAGGTCGGGAACATCAGGATGATCTTGCGGCAGGCCGAGATCGTACCACCAGGGAATGCCGTTCTGGGCGAAGACGACAGCAGTATCTTCGTTCAGCAACGGCTTGAGGCCGGTTGCGAGCGCGCCGACCCCGGTCGCCTTCAATGTGCTGATCACGACATCCTGCGGACCGAGATCAGCCGGATCCCCGGATGCCTTCACCTTTGCGATAAACCTGGCGTCGCCGACCCGAAGCGTCAGGCCGCGCGCCTTCACCGCTTCAAGATGGGGCCCGCGCATCACGCAGGATACTCCATGGCCGGCCAGCGCCAGCCGCACCGCAAAATGGCTGCCGACGGCGCCGGCGCCGAAAATGCATATCCGCATGGGAATTGGCGTTCCTGTTGGGAGGGAGAGGGTCGAGCCGCCAGTTTCCACAAGCTTGCGCCGGAGCGCAACGGGTCATGCGATCGGCGCCACTGGCGGCGCGGAAAGCGAAAATGATAGATCAACGCCCGCGGTCCCGGCATGCTGCCCGACCTGACAAACGCAAATAACCAACCAAGGGATCGTCCATGTCCGCCAATCCAGTGCTGTGGAAACTCGATGAACACGGCGTCGCGACGGTCACGCTGAACCGCCCGGAGGTCAACAATGCCTATGATGCCGGCCTGATCGGCGGCGTGCTGCAGGCCATGGACGAACTCGGCAGCAAGTCCAACCTTCGCGTCGTCGTCCTGAAGGGCAATGGCAGGCATTTTCAGGCCGGCGCCGACCTGAAATGGATCAACGGTGTGCGGCCGAAATCGCCTGAAGAGAATGAGGCGGTCTCTCGCGCTACGTTCGAAGCCGTGCAGCGGCTCAATACGTTGCCGATCCCGACGGTGGCGCTGGTGCAGGGCGGCTGTTTTGGCGGGGGCACCGGAATCATCTCCGCCTGCGACGTGGTGATCGCCGCCGACAATGCGCTGTTCTCGATCACCGAAGTCCGCTGGGGCCTGACGGCTGCGATCATCATCCCGCAACTATGCGACGCCATCGGCGTCCGGCAGGTCCGCCGCTACGCGCTGACCGGCGAACGGTTCGGCGCAGAGGACGCACGCCGCATCGGCCTCGTGCACGAGGTGGTGCCGCTGGCCGAACTGGAAAGCGCGGGCGCCAAGGTCGTCGAGCAATTGCTGGCCAACGGCCCGCAGGCGCTGGCGGAAACCAAGCAGCTTGCAATGGAAAGTTCGTTTGGCGGAATGAGCATCGATGACGACGCCTATGCGCGGCTGGTCCGGATGCATTCGGCCAAGCGCCAGACGCCGGAAGCTTCAGAGGGCCTGGCGTCGTTCGCCGAAAAACGCGCAGCCAACTGGGGCGCGGGCAAGGGATAATCAAGCCATAATTTCGCGCTGCCGCTCAGCAACCGCGGCAGATGCTGCGCAGGCTTTTGTAAACCGCGTCGTCTTCCTGCCGCATCTGCTGCAGCGATTCCAGCGTATTCGTGTCGGCGGTGGGTTCGGGTTTGCGCTTGGCGGCGAGCGCAGCTTCCTGACGCGTGTAACAGGCTTCCCGCTCGGCCTTGGCCTGGATGAACCGGCATTGCTCCACCGCCGCCGCGGCGGGAGCGGCGCTGATCAAGAGGCCAAGCAAAATGGATAGGAGGGTATTCAAAACCGTCGGTCTCGTCGCAATTCTGCGTTTCCCTCCTTACTTAGCCTGCCAGCCCCTTGCTGCGATAGCCAAAATCTTCCGCCCGGGGCATGATGGCCGGCACTCCATCCGGGAACCCAATTTGTCTTCCAAAACCATCGAAGAACCCGCACGCCAGATACCGCTCTACGGCGAATATGAAGTCGCCGTCCTTGGCGGCGGGCCGGCCGGGATTGCGGCGGCGGTCGCGGCCGCCCGCGCCGCGCGCCGCACGCTTTTGATCGAGCGTTACGGCTTTCTCGGCGGCATGGGTACGGCGGCGGGCGTGACCAATTTCTGCGGGCTGCATGCCAATGTGCACGGCGAGATGCATCGAGTGGTGCAGGGCGTCGCCTCCGATCTGCTGGCGCGCATCGACCGTCTCGGCGGGCTCAACGCGCCCCATCTCGTCCTCGGGAAAATTTTTGCGCAGGCCTACGACACTCCGGCCTACAAGATCGCGGCCGACGATCTGCTGGCCGCCCACAAGGTCGACATTCTCTTTCATGCGCTCGGCGCCGGCGTAGTGATGCAGGACGACCGGCGCATCAACGTGCTGATGGTCGAGACCAAGGCGGGCCGTCAGGCGGTGCGCGCCGGCATCTTCATCGATTGCTCCGGCGACGGCGACCTCGCGGCCTGGGCCGGCGCGCCGTTCGAGGTCGGCGATAACAACGGCAGCATGCTGTATCCCTCGATGATGTTCCGCCTCAACGGCATCGATCCGGAACGCGCCGGCGAGGCCTGGCGGAGCATTCCGGCGCTGATGGAAAAGGCCGAAGCCGCCGGCACGCATCGTTTCCCGCGCAAGGCCGCGATCGTCCGGCCGCAGCGCCACGGCATCGAATGGCGGGTGAATTTTACCCAGCTTGCGCGCGAGGACGGCACCGCCGTCAACGGCCTCGAGCCCGACGATCTCACGCGCGGCGAGATCGACGGCCGCCACCAGGCTATCCAGGCGTTCGAATTCCTGCGCACGGTGCCGGGCTTCGAAAACTCCTACATCGTCGATCTGCCGCCGCAACTCGGCATCCGCGAAACCCGGCGCGTGGTCGGCGGCTATATGCTCTCGGGCGACGACGTGCTCGGCTGCGCCTCGTTCGAGGATTCCATCGGCGTCAATGGCTGGCCGATGGAGCAGCACGTCGCGGGCAATGTGATCTTCAAATTCCCGCCGATCCCGGAATCCCGCGGATTCAACGAATTGCCGTATCGCATGCTGGTGCCCGAGGGCGTAGACAACCTGTTGATGGCGGGACGCTGCGCCTCGATGACCCATGACGGCCAGTCGGCGGCGCGCGTCTCCGGCGCCTGCTTTGCGATGGGGGAGGCGGCCGGCGCCGCGGCGGCGCTCGCATTGTCGGGCAACACGATTCCGCGCGACATCGCGCCAGAAAAGTTGCAACAAGCGTTGCAACATCACGGCGCCTTTATCGGACGGGACCAGAGCGTGCCGGCCGGACTGTAAGAAATAGACGGAGGAAACCGGATGAGGGGAATTGCGCGGCTCGCACTGGTGGGCCTGCTGGCGTTGGCGGCGGGCGGTATCGCGCGGGCCGATGATGTCCTGAAGGCCAAGGTCGGCGTGCTCCGGCTGTCGTCGTCGGCGCCGGTGTTCATCGCGCAGGACAAGGGCTACTTTCGCGAGGTCGGGCTCGACGTCGAATTGAAATTCTTCGATGCCGCGCAGCCGATCGCGGTGGCGACCACCTCGGGTGATGTGGATTTCGGGATCACCGCGTTTACCGCGGGACTCTATAACCTCGCCGGCAAGGGCACGCTGAAGGTGATCGGCGGCATGAGCCGCGAAAAGGCCGGCTATCCCCTGATCGGCTATTTCGCCAGCAACAACGCCTATGCCGCCGGGCTGAAGACGCCCAAGGACCTTGCGGGCAAGCGCATCGCGGTGACGCAGGTCGGCTCCAGTTTCCATTATTCGCTCGGCTTGCTCGCCGACAAATACGCCTTCAAGCTCTCCGACGTCAAAGTGCTGCCGCTGCAATCGCTGTCGAACGCCGCCGCCGCGCTGAAGGGCGAAACCGTCGATGCCGCGTTGCTGCCGGTTTCGACCGCGCGCACGCTGATGGATTCCAACGGCGCTAAATTTTTGGGCTGGGTCGGCGACGAGACGCCGTGGCAGTTGGGCGCGGTGTTCGCCTCGCCGAAGACGCTGACCAATACCGCATTGGTAACCAAACTGCTGGGGGCGCTGGCGCGCGCCGATCGCGAATATCACGACGTGATCTTGGCATCGGTGAAAGACGGCAAGGCTGACGTCAACGAGAAGACAAAGCCGCTGCTCGAGATCATCGCCAAGTACACCAACCTGCCGGTCGAGCAGGTGGTCGGCAACTGCGCTTACATCGATCCCGACGGCAAGCTCGATGTCAAAAATGTCGCCAACCAGATCGCCTGGCTGCAGGAGCAGGGTTTTGTCGACAAGGGATTTACGGCGGATGCGATCATTGCCAAGGATTATGTAAAGCCGGATTAGGCCGTCATTGCGAGCCAACGGGTCGCGCGAATGCGCGCCCGATGACAGGATCCGCGAAGCAATCCATAGCGCGGCATAACGGATAGATGGATTGCTTCGTCGCTTCGCTCCTCGCAATGACGATGTTCACGACGACGAACCGGAGACGAAATAGCAAATGGACCTGATCGCCGACCATATCAGCCACCGCTTCGGCGCGCTCGACGTGCTCGACAAGGTGTCGTTCACGGTGCGCTCGGGCGAGGTGGTCGCGATCGTCGGCCCCTCCGGCTGTGGCAAGAGCACGCTGCTGTCGATCCTCGGCGGCTTGCTGCGGCCGAGCGAAGGGCAGGCCGAGTTGCGCGGCGCGCCGCCGGCCGATAGTCTCAACCCGCTGACCTTCGTATTCCAGGATTTTGCGCTGCTGCCCTGGTGCACGGTCGAGGAGAACGTCGCGTTTCCGCTGGCGCATACCGGGCTGAGTCCAACCGAGCGCCGCGCTGTCATCGACGACGCGTTGCGCCGCACTGGCCTGTCCGATTTTCGCGGCACCTATCCAAAACAATTATCCGGCGGCATGCGCCAGCGCGTCGGCATTGCCCGTGCGCTCGCGGTGCGGCCGGCGATCCTGCTAATGGACGAACCCTTGTCGGCGCTGGATTCGCAGACCCGCGAATTGCTGATGGAGGATTTCATCCGCCTGCTGGCCGATGGCGCGATGGGCGCGGTCTATGTCACGCATAATCTGGAAGAAGCCGTCCGCCTCGCCGACCGCATCGTGGTGTTGTCGCGGCGGCCCGGCCGCGTCCGCGAGGTCGTGACCATTTCGATGACACGCGACGAGCGCGGCGCGATCGACGCCCGCGGCAAGCTGCTGGCGTTGCAGAACGAACTATGGTCGCTGATCCGCGAGGAAGCGATCGATGCCGAGCGTGAGGTCCAGCATGCTTGACCGCGCACCGTCACAGGACAGGCAACAGGGAGATGCGGCGGCCAAGCCGCGGCCGGTGGCGTTTCGCGGTGGCGGCTTTACGCCCGCCGCGGGGCGTTATTCAGGCTGGATCGCGCTCGCACTGGTGATCGCGCTCTGGCAACTGGCCGGCAGCGCAGGTTGGGTCAACCCGCTGTTTCTGCCGGCGCCGTCGGCGATCGCGGTCGCGATCTACAAGCTCGCGATCTCGGGCGCGCTCTGGCACCATCTGTCCTGGTCGATGCTGCGGATCGGAACCGGGTGGATGCTGGGAACCGCGGCCGGCGTCATCGTCGGCTTCGCGATCGGGCTCTCGACCTTGGCGCGCGGTGTCGGCATCACCTTCATCTCGGCGCTGTTTCCGATTCCAAAGATCGCGCTGCTGCCGCTGTTGATCCTCTGGCTCGGGATCGGCGAGGAGCCGAAGATCGCGACCATTGCGCTCGGCGTGTTCTTCTCGACCGCGATCTCGGTCTATAGCGGCGTCGACGCGGTGCCGCGCAACCTGATCCGGATGGCGCAGAGCTTCAATGTGCCGTTCCATTTGATCGTGCGCCGGGTGATCTGGCCGGGCGCGCTGCCCTCGATCCTCGCAGGATTTCGCATCACGGCATCGGTGGCGCTGCTGCTGGTGGTGAGCGCCGAAATGATCGGCGCCGAATACGGCATCGGCGCCTTCGTGCTGCAGGCCGGCAATCTGATGCAGACCGATCAACTGCTCGCCGGCGTCGTGATCCTGTCGCTGTTCGGGCTGGTGGTGGGAAAATTTATCAATTTGCTGGAGACGCGGCTGCTGCATTGGCGATGAGCCACGTCGTCCCGGCCCATATGCGCAATTGCGCATCAGGAGCCGGGACCCATACCGCGTGATCTATCGATGAGGCGATGTGGCCGATGCCTTCCGCCAAAGGAAGGCCGGTGGCTATGGGTCCCGGCTCAAGGCCGGGACGACAGCCAGCTCACGCATTGCCGCGGTCTTCGCGGAACAGGTCGAGCTTCTGCTGCACCGGGCGATCCGAGAAGCTGAACAGCACCGAATCCTGGTCGGCCTCGTGGGTGACCCACTGCCAGCTCGGCACCACGAATAAATCGCGCGGGCCCCATTCGAAGGTCTGCTCGCCCACCCGCGTGCGGCCTTTGCCCTCGATCGCGGCGAACACCGTGGCGTCGGTCGAGCGATAGCGCGCGGTCTTGAAGCCCTTGGGCACCAGCTGGATGAAGGTGCCGATGGTCGGCATCGCAAAATCGCCGGTCTCGGGATTGGAGAATTTCAGCTTCAGCCCGTGGCAGGCGTCCCACTCGCCGCTGGTCTTGGCCTGCTCCAGCGCTTCGCGGGTGTAATGATAGGGATAGTTGAAGATCGGCGAGGTTTTTGAAGAGCGCTTGCCGTCGACTGGCAGCAGATTGTGACCGTAGCGGGCAAAGCTGTCGCCGGCGGGCCGGGTGATCTTCTGCTGGTCCTCGTTCGATCCTTCGGCAAAGGACGCATCGAAGAACTGCACCATCGGGATATCGAGCCCGTCGAGCCAGAACATCGGCTCGCTGGTCTCATTGGAATGGTCGTGCCAGGTCATCGACGGCGTGATCACGAAGTCGCCGGGCTCCATCGCGGTCCGCTCGCCATCGACCGCGGTATAGGCGCCCTTGCCTTCGAGCACGAAACGCAGCGCCGACTGGCTGTGCCGGTGGGCTGGCGCGACATCGCCGGGAATCACCATCTGCACGCCGGCGAACAGCGACGTCGTGATCTTGGACTGTCCGCGCAGGCCGGGGTTTTCCAGCACTAGCACCCGCCGTTCGGCTTCCTTGGCGGTGATCAGCTTGCCGGCCTCGGTCATGTAGTCGCGGATATGGTCGAATTTCCACAGATGCGGGCGGCAGGCGCTGCGCGGCTCCGGCGTGATCAAATCGCCCATCACGTTCCACAGCGCGGAAAGATTTTCGCCGTCGATCTTCTTGTAGAACGCTTCGCGTTCCGGCGTCTTCTGTACGGCTTCCATGGTCGGGCCTCCGCTGTTCTTGTCGGTTCAATTTGATTGACAGTATACTTACAATATGGCTAGCGTCAACCAAGCCGATGAAAAATCCAGGCTGGCTTGAAATACCAAGCCTGCTTGAAGTGCCAAGGGAGGTTCCGATGAAGCTGCACGGCTATTTCCGCAGCAGCGCGTCTTACCGGGTCAGGATCGCGTTGAATCTCAAGGGGCTGACCACCGAGCACCTCACCCATCACCTTCGCAAGGGCGAACAATGCGCTCCGGCCTATCTCGCGATCAATCCGCAGGGGTTGGTGCCGACGCTGGAGGACGATGCCGGCACGGTGCTGACCCAGTCGCTCGCCATCATCGAATGGCTGGACGAGACCCACCCCGCGCCGCCGCTGCTGCCGAAGGATACGCTGCGCCGCGCCAAAGTCCGCGCCTTTGCGATGGCGCTGGCCTGCGACACCCACCCGGTGCAAAACCTCAAGGTCCTCGCCCGGCTGCGGCAGCTTGGGCTTCCGGAAGAAAAGGTGACGGAGTGGGCGGCCTGGGCCAACCGCGAGGGGCTGTCGGCCTGCGAAGCCCTGATAGCCGGCGAGGCCGGTCCGTTTTGCTTTGGCGACAAGCCGACCATCGCGGATCTCTGCCTAGTGCCGCAGCTCGCCAATGCGCGGCGCTTCGGCGTCGATGTCTCGGCCTATCCGCGCCTGTTCAAGGCCGAAACTGCCGCCAAAGCCATGAAAGCATTCGCCGATGCCGCGCCGGACCAGCAACCCGATGCCGAGTAAGACCCCGCCGATCACGATGGATGCGGTCTACGCCGCACCGGGCTATCTGTTCCGGCGGATGCAGCAGATCGCTGTCGCGATCTTTGTCGAGGAGTGCCGGGCCTTCGACCTGACGCCGGTGCAATATGCCGCGCTGGTCGCGATTCACACCCATCCCGGCATCGACGCGACGCGGCTGTCGGCGGTGATCGCGTTCGATCGCTCGACGCTCGGCAATGTGATCGAGCGGCTGGAAACCAAATCGCTGGTCGAGCGCAAGCCGGCCCGCGAGGACAAGCGCGTCAAGCTGCTCTATCTCACCAAGTCAGGCGCCGCGCTGCTGCGTGACATCGTGCCGTCGGTCGAGCGGGCGCAGGCGCGGATGCTGCAGCCCTTGAAACCGGCCGACCGCAAGACCTTGCTGGCGCTGCTGACGCAGCTCGTCGATCTCAACAACGAGGCCTCGCGGGTGCCGTTGCGCGCCGAAGACGCGCTCGAACATCTGGGAAAGTCGAACTGATGGCGGTGGCGGACACACGTCCGGTCCTGATCGCGGGCGGCGGCATCGGCGGCCTCGCCGCAGCGCTTGGGCTGGCGCAAAAGGGCATCCGCTCGATCCTTTTGGAAAAGGCCACCGTGCTCGGCGAAATCGGCGCCGGCATCCAGCTTGGGCCGAACGCGTTCCACGCCTTCGACTATCTCGGCGTCGGGGAAGCGGCGCGAAGCATGGCCGTCTATATCGATCAGCTTCGGCTGATGGACGCGCTGACCGCCGAGGAGATCACCCATATCGATCTGCGCGAGGCGTTTCGCGCGCGGTTCGGCAACCCCTATGCGGTGGTGCATCGCGGCGACCTGCACGGGGTTTTCCTGCGCGCCTGCCAGGCCCACGAATTGATCGAGCTGCGCGTCAGCAGCGAGGTTGTCGGCTACGACCAGGACGGCGAGTCGGTGACGGCGCGGCTCGCGAACGGTGAGCGTATTACGGGGCGGCTTCTGATCGGCGCGGATGGGCTGTGGTCCAATATCCGCAAGCAGGTCACGGCCGACGGCCCGCCGCGGGTTTCCGGTCACACCACCTATCGCTCGGTGATCCCGACCGAGCAGATGCCCGAGGACCTGCGCTGGAACGCGGCGACGCTGTGGGCCGGTCCGAAATGCCACATCGTGCATTACCCGCTGTCGGGCTGGAAAGTGTTCAACCTCGTCGTCACCTACCACAACGACGCGCCCGAACCGGTCGCCGGCAAGCCGGTGTCCGAAGCCGAGGTCATGAAGGGTTTTACGCACGTGCATGCGCGCGCCAGGGAGATCATTCGCCACGGCAAGAACTGGAAGCTCTGGGTGTTGTGCGACCGCGATCCCACGGAACGCTGGATCGACGGCCGCGTCGCGCTGCTCGGCGACGCCGCGCATCCGATGCTGCAGTATTTCGCGCAGGGCGCCTGCCAGGCGATGGAAGACGCGGTGTGCCTGTCGCACATGCTGTCGCAGCATGAGGACTACACCACCGCGCTGGAGGCTTACCGCGCGCAGCGCTTCCCGCGCACCGCGCGCGTGCAGTTGCAATCCCGCGCCATCGGCGAGCACATCTATCATCCCGCCGGCGAACACGCCCGCCTCCGCAACGCCATCATGCGCGCGAAGACGTCGGAGGATTATTACGGCCATCTGGCGTGGCTGTACGGCGGGACGGGGCTGGCGGGGTAGGTGCTCTCCGTCCGTCATTGCGAGGAGCAAAGCGACGAAGCAATCCATTCTTTCTTTCTGTGGCGCGATGGATTGCTTCGCTGCGCTCGCAATGACGATCGCATAACCTTACATCTTCATCAGCGCCTGCCGATCGATCTTGCCGGTGCCCGTCTTCGGCAATTCGTCGATGAATTTCACCTCGCGCGGATATTTGTATGGCAGCAGCTTTGCCTTGACGAAATCCTGCAACCGCCTGGTCGCCTCGCCGGCATCGAAGCCGCCGCTGTTCATCACCACCACGGCCTTCAAGGTCATGCGCCGGTCTGGCAACTCGGCCGCGAATACCGCGCATTCGCGCACATCCGGGTGTTCGGCGAGACAGAGCTCGACCTCGAGCGGGTAGACCCATTGCCCGGAGATCTTGATCAAGTCGTCGGCGCGGCCGCGGAAGAAATAAAAACCGTCGGAATCGCGCACGAAGCGGTCGCCGGTGTAGATCCATCCGCCCTCGCGGATGGTCTCCGCCGACTTGTCCGGCCGGTTCCAGTACAGCGGCGTATTGGAATCGCCGCGAACCCACAAAATGCCTTCCTCGTTGTCGCCGACCTCGCGACCGTCCTTGTCCCGCAGCGCAATTTCATAACCGGGGACGCGCAGGCCGGCGGCGCCGAGCTTTTTCTTCTCGGGCCGGTTCGACAGATAGATGTGCAGCGCTTCCGTCGATCCCAGCCCTTCGATGATCTCAAGGTCCGTCAGCGCCTTCCAGCCGTTGAATGCGTCAGCGGAAAGCACCTCGGCGGCGGACAGCGCCATCCGCAGCGATGAAAAATCCGCTAGCGGCGCGCCATCGGCCTTGGTCAGCGACGTATAGAGCGTCGGCAATCCGAAGAAGACGCTGGGACGGAAGCGTCCGATCGCCTCGAAGATCGCCGCCGGCTTGGGCTGGCCCGGCAGCAGCAGGGTGGTAGCCCCGGCCGTGAACGGGAAGGTGATGGCATTGCCAAAGCCGTAGGCGAAGAACATTTTCGGCACCGAGAAGCAAATGTCGTCGGGCTTCAATTTCAGCACGTCGCGCGCGAACGCCGCCTCGCTATAGGCCATGTCGTGCTGCAGATGCACGATGCCCTTCGGCCGTCCGGTCGAACCCGACGAATACATCCAGAACGCCATCTCGTTGCGGTGCGTGTCGGCCTCGGCGAGAGCGGTCGGGAAATCCTCCAACCACTTGTCCGCGGCGATGGCATGGGGCACGGCGTGCGCGCCCGCGGCGCCGTTGACCACGATCAGGGTGTGCAGCGGCGTATCCTTGCAGGCGATGGCGTCGAAGCGCGAACTGAACTCGGCGTCGGCAACGGCCACGGACGCACCCGCATCGGAAAGATAAAACTGCAACAGATCGGGCGGCGTCAGCGTATTGATCAACAGCGGCACGAATCCTGCGCGCACCGCGCCGAAGAACGCTGCCGGATAGGCCGGCGTGTCGTCGAGGAACATCAGCACGCGGTCGCCGCGGTTCAAGCCCAGCGACAGAAAGCCGTGTCCCCATTGGGCGGCCTCGGCGCAGAGCTGTGCATAGCTGCGTGTGCCGCCCGGACCGGTGAGCGCCAGCCGGTCACCGCGGCCGTGGGACAAATTGTCGAACAGGATGCGGCTGGCGTTGTAGCGGTCGGGGATCGTAAAGCCGATCTCGCGGGCGCCGGCATTATCCAACGGTACCTGATCGGCGATTTCGTACATCATGACCGGCTCCCGATTTTCTTCGCCGCCTCAAAGCGCGCCATGAACGCCGGCGACATCGCGCGCAGGCGCGCATCGTCGATCCGCCCGGAGCGGGTGATATAGCTGTAGGCAAAATCCATCAGATCGAGCTTCATATGCTCGGGGAAATGCTCGTACCAGTCGGCGCTGGTGCGCGCCGCCGTCACCAGCTTTTTGACGATCGGTTTGCGCTCGGCCTGATAAAGCGCGAGCGCCGCCGGAATGTCTGCCTCGGCTTCCAGCGCCTTGGTCAGCGCGATCGCATCCTCGATCGCCAGCCGCGTTCCCGATCCGATCGAAAAATGCGCCGAATGCAGCGCGTCGCCGATCAGCACCATATTCCCCGACGACCAGTTTTCATTCCAGATCCAGGGGAAGTTCCGCCAGATCGATTTGTTCGAGACCAGTCTATGTCCGTCGAGCGTTGCGGCGAATACTTGCTCGCAGATCGCTTGCGATTGCTCGATGGTCTTGTGTTCAAATCCATAATTCTCCCACGTCGCGGCGTCGCATTCGACCAGGAAGGTGCTCATCGATGGCGAATAGCGATAATGGTGGGCGTTGAAGGTGCCGAGTTCGGTCGCAACAAAAGTCTGCGACAGCGTGGCGAAGCGCTTGGTGGTGCCGTACCAGGCGAATTTGTTGGTCGAATGTGAAACCGACGCGCCGAATTCCTGCTCGAAACTGCGGCGCACCAGCGAGTTCAGGCCGTCGGCCGCGACGATCAGGTCGTAACCCCTGAGTTCATCGACCGACTGAATGAGAGTGTCGTATCGCGGCGTGATGCCGGGGTCGCGGACGCGTTGCTGCAGGATGGTCAGCAATTCGAGCCGGCCGATCGAGGAGAAGCCGACGCCGTCGACCTCGACGCTTTGCCCGAGCAAATTGAGCGTGATGTTCTTCCAGCTCTCCATCCTTGGCGCGATCGCATCGACCGTCTCGGGGTCGTCTGCGCGCAGGAATTCGAGCGCCTGCTCCGAGAACACGACGCCAAAGCCCCAGGTCGCGCCGGCAGCGTTCTGCTCGAACAGATCGATGCGGGCGTCCGGGTGGCGCTTTTTCCAGAGATAGGCGAAGTAGAGGCCGCCGGGGCCTCCGCCGAGCACGGCGATACGCACAGTCTTCCTCCCTAATTGACAGTACACTTACAATTCGGGGCAGAATAATCGCTGCGCGGCCGGGACGCCAGCGTAATAATACGGGGAACTGCGTCTTAGGTCAGTAGCAGCGACGTACCTTCACGCCGCCCACCCACACCCAGCGGCAGCCTGCGACAACCGGCTTGCGCACGACGACCGCGCCTCGATAGCCGGCGCAGCCGGCGCGGTGGACCCCGCGGGCGCAGACCACCGCGTTGGCGTCGGTCGGCCCGACGGTCATGGTTGCGCCAAAGGCGATGACGGCAGCGGCGATGAGCAGGAAGTAACGCATGTTGATCTCCCGGATTTGTTCAGGTTGATCTCCGGATTTGAACGAAGGTTCTGCGGATGCAGTTCGGGCGCCAGCGCGCCGAACTCGTTCTTGAATTCTCGGCTGGTATCGGCGGCAGCCGTCGAGGCTGCTCTACTTTTTCTCCGCCGCCTCCAGCACTTTCTTGCAAGCGGGCGTCAGCTTGTCGCTCTCCCTGGCGAGGCAGGCGATAATCCGTCCACCGCCCGGTACGACGCTTTTGCAATATTTTTGGTAGTCGCCCATGCAGGCATCGCGCTGCGCGGCGGTCAGTTCCTGCGCGAACGCGGATTGGGAGGCGCACAGCAAGGCGGCGGCAGTCAGGATGGTGCGCAGCATTTGCTTTCCTTTCCAGATCGCAGTTGGTCATATCTCGCGCGGGAATCCGGTCGCCGACGATCCCCGATGGAAGGATCGCCGGCAGCGCGCGCTATTATCGCGCGGAAAACTGGGCCAGCACGTCCTTGCATGCGGGCGAGAGCGAGGCCGCTTGCGTCGCCAGGCATTGGACGATACGGCCGCCGCCGGGCGCCACGCCGCCGCAAAGCGAGCGGACGTCGCCGCCGCATGCCGACCTCAGCACGAACAGCTGCTCGCGCGGCCGCATCGGCCGCAGCACGATCACGGCAGGCGCCGCGGCCGCCGGTGCGCCGCCGGCCGCAGGCGCTGCGCCGCCACCGCCGGCGGCAGTGACGGCCTTCTCGCAGCCTGCCGAGAGTTTTGCCTTGTTCTTCTCCAGGCACTGCAAAGCCGGCGCGCCGCCGGTCGGCACGCCCGCGCACACTTTTGGATAGTCGGAGCGGCAGGCGCTGCGGATGGCGGAAATCTGCGCGCCGCTCGGCTGCTTCGCCGTCGTGCTCGCCGCGGCCGCGGGCGCTGCGGTTTCCGGCTTGGTGGTTGCAGCGGCCGGAGCCGACTCCGTCTTCGGTGTAGCCGGCGCGGATGGTGCGGTTTCGGCCTTGGGCTCGGCCGGGGCTTCCACGGCCTGAACGGCGCTCTTGCAACTCGCGGAGAGGCTCGACATGTTCTTCTGCAGGCATTGCAGCGATGCTTCACCGCCCGGCGGGATGCTGGAGCAATGCGCGATGTAATCGGAGCGGCATTGGGATTTGATCGCGTCACGCTGGGCCTGGCTCGGCGCCTGCGCCAATCCCGCTGCTGCTGTTGCGAATGTCGCCGCCGTCAGCAGCGTCCAAAGCTTTGCCGCACGTTTCAACGTGTTGATCATTTCCATAAATCCCTTTGTTGTCGCTGGAGCCGCCGCTTCAACCGAATTGAAATATGAACAAGCCGGCGAAATAATTTCGCGGGCGACATCATTTTAGCTTTCCGGTTCCACTGCAAGCAGATTGTGCTATTCATGGCTTGCGAACGTCCTTGAGCAAAAAGCCTTTTCCTGAAGCAAACTTCATAGAGGCACGGAAATGAGGCATACGCGCGCGCCGGCACATTTCAAGCTGAATGACATTGTGCGGCTGCGAACCGCTGATGCTCTGCGTATTGCCTTCGTCACATTTTCTTTCGTCAGCTTAAGTGCCTGTGAACAAAATAGTTTTGTACCGCCTCCGCCACCCAAGGTTGAAGTCGGATTGCCGGTGCAACGCCCCATCACGCGCTATATCGAGGCGACCGGCAACACCGCGCCGATCAAGAACGTCGATCTGGTCGCGCGGGTGCAGGGGGTGCTGCAATCGATCAATTATCAGGACGGCAACTTCGTCAAGGAAGGCACCACGCTGTTCACGATCGAGCCCGATACCTACAAATTCAAGCTCGAACAGGCGCAGGCCGCCGAAGCCGGCGCGGAGGCATCGGTGAAGCAGGCCGAGGCAGACTTCAAACGGCAGTCGAATCTGGTCCAGCGGCAGGCCGTCTCGCAGGCGACGCTCGACAACTCCACGTCCGCGCGCGACAACGCCCAGGCCAATTTGCTGCAGGCCCAGGCGAACACCAGGATCGCGGAGGTCAATTTCGGCTATACCAATGTCGTGGCGCCATTCGACGGCGTGGTCAGCGCCCATCTCGTATCCGTCGGGGAACTCGTCGGCGCGGCGTCGCCGACCCAGCTTGCCACCATCGTGGCGCTCGATCCGATCTATGTGAATTTCAACGTCAACGAACAGGACGTGCTGCGGGTCCGGCAAGAGGCGCGCCGGCGCGGCCTGACGTCGAACGAACTCAGGACGTTCCCGATCGAGGTCGGATTGCAGACCGACAGCGGCTACCCGCACAAGGGTAATCTGGATTACGCCGCGCCGACGCTCACTCAGTCGACCGGGACGCTCGCGGTGCGCGGCGTGCTGCCCAATCCCGATCGCGTGCTGTTGCCCGGCTACTACGTCCGTGTCCGCGTTCCCTTCGAACAGCAGGCGAACGCGCTGCTGGTCCCCGACGTCGCTCTCGGCAGCGATCAGGCTGGACGCTATGTGCTGGTCGTCAACGGCGAAAACGTCGTCGAGCAACGCAAGGTCCGGACCGGGCCGGTGGAGGGCGATCTGCGCGTCATCGAAAGCGGCCTCGAGGCCGATGATCGCGTCGTCACCGCCGGGCTGTTGCGCGCGATCCCCGGCCAGAAGGTCGATCCGCAGCTAACGAAGAGCGAAGCGTCGCCGGCACCGGCCAAACAGGATCGGCCATGATTTCGAAATTCTTCATCGAGCGGCCGGTTCTCTCCAACGTCATCGCGATCCTGATGATCCTGATCGGCGGCGTGTGCCTGTTCCGGCTCGCGGTCGCGCAATATCCCGACGTCGTGCCGCCGACGGTGCAGGTCACGACACGCTATCCCGGCGCTTCCGCCAAGACTGTGATCGATACCGTGGCGCTGCCGATCGAGCAGCAGGTCAACGGCGTCGAGGACATGCTCTATATGCAGTCCTACAGCGGCGCCGACGGCACCTATTCGCTGACGGTGACGTTCAAGATCGGCACCGATCTCAACTTCGCGCAGGTGCTGGTGCAGAACCGGGTGTCGAGCGCGCTGTCGCAGCTGCCGCAGTCGGTGCAGAACCAGGGCGTCACCGTCCAGAAGAGATCGACGGCGATCCTGCTGTTCGTGACGCTGACCTCGCCGAAGGCGACCTATGACAGCCTGTTCCTGTCGAACTACGCCACCATCAATATCAGGGACGAACTGTCGCGGCTGCCGGGCGTCGGCAACGTGACGGTGTTCGGCGCCGGCCAGTATTCGATGCGGGTCTGGCTCGATCCGAACAAGCTGCAGGTCCGCGCGCTGATGCCGCAGGACGTGATTTCCTCGATCCAGCAGCAGAGCCAGCAGGTGACCGCGGGCCAGGTCGGCATGCCGCCGACGCCGGCGGGACAGGCCTTCCAGTACACGCTCAACGTCAACGGACGGCTCGATGACACCAGTCAGTTCGAGGACATCATCGTCAAGACCGGCAGCAATGGCGATGTCACCCGCGTGCGCGACGTCGGCTGGGTCGAGCTTGGCGCCCAGACCTACAGCCAGGTTTTCTCGCTCAACAACAAGCCGGCCACCGGCATCGGCGTATTCCAGTCGCCCGGCGCCAACGCGCTCGAGGTCGAGGCGGCGGTCCAGAAGAAGATGGCGGCGCTTGCGACGCAATTTCCTCAGGACATCAAATACGACACGCCGTTCGACACCACCAAATTCGTCTCGGCCTCGATCAACGAGGTCTACAAGACGCTGATCGAGGCAGGCTTCCTCGTCCTGATCGCGATCCTGATCTTCCTGCAGGACTGGCGCGCCATGCTGGTGCCGGCCACGACCGTGCCGGTGACGATCATCGGCGCCTTCGCCGCGATGGCGGCGCTCGGCTTTACCGTCAACATCTCGACCCTGTTTGCGATCGTGCTCGCGATCGGGATCGTGGTGGACGACGCCATCGTGGTGGTCGAAGGCGCCGCGCATAACATCGAGAAGGGCATGTCCGGCCATGACGCGGCGATCAGCGCCATGGATGCGCTGTTCGCGCCGATCATCGGCATCACGCTGGTGTTGATTTCGGTGTTCCTGCCGGCGGCCTTCCTGCCGGGCTTGACCGGCAGAATGTACTCGCAGTTCGCGTTGGTCATCGCCGCGACCGCGCTGCTCAGCGCCGTCAATGCCGCCACCTTGAAGCCGACGCAGTGCGCGTTGTGGCTGCGCCGGCCGGTGCCGCCGGAACAGCGCAACTTCTTCTATCGCGGCTTCAACGCCGTCTATAACCGCCTCGAGCGGGGTTATGCCCGGCTGATCGGCCGCCTGGTGGCGCACAGCAATCTCTCGGTGATATCGGCGCTGATCCTGATCGGCATCGCCGGCTACGGCCTGTCGCGGGTGCCGACGGGCTTCATTCCGATCGAGGACCAGGGCTATTTGCTGGTGGCGGTGCAGTTGCCCGATGGCGCCGCACTCGATCGCACCCAGCGCGTGCTCGATCAGGTCAGCAACCTCGCCGGCAAGACGCCGGGCGTCGAGCAGGTTATCAGCATCGCCGGCATATCGGCGCTCGACAACAGTTCCAGCCTCGCCAATGCCGGCGTCGCCTATCTGATCCTGAAGGAGTGGAGCGAGCGTGGCCCGGGCCAGGACCTGCGGTCGCTGTTCGTCGAACTGAACGAGAAACTGTCGGTGATCCTGGAAGCGCGGATCCTGGTGGTTCCGCCGCCGCCGATCCAGGGCATCGGCAACGCCGCGGGCTTTGCCATGCAGGTCCAGCTCCGCGACGGCAATTCCGATTTCGGCAAGTTGCAGGCCATCACCGGTGCCATCGTTGCCAACGCGCAGACGCAAAGCGCGCTGCAGCGCGTCAGTTCCCCGTTCCGCTCGATGGTGCCGCAGTTCGACGTCGATGTGGACCGGATCAAGACCCAGACCCTGCATGTCACCACCGACCAGATCTTCTCGACCTTGTCTTCTTATCTGGGGTCTTCCTACATCAACCAGTTCAACAAGTTCGGCCGCACGTTCCAGGTCTATGCCCAGGCCGATGCGCAATTTCGCCTGACGCCGCGCGACATTGAAAAACTGTATGTGCGCAACAGCCAGGGCGACATGGTTCCGCTCGGCACGGTGGCGAAGATCATGCCTTCGGTCGGCCCTTCGCTGATCAGCCTGTACAATCTCTATCCGTCCGCGACCATCATCGGCCTGCCCGCCACGGGCTACAGTTCCGGCCAGTCGATGACGCTGATGGAGGAGATTGCGGCCAAAACCTTGCCGCCGGGAGCGGGCTATGAATGGACGGCGATGTCGTACCAGGAGAAGGTCGTCGGCGGCCAGATCTACTGGGCGTTCGGGCTCGCCCTGCTGCTGGTGTACCTCGTGCTGGCCGGACAATATGAAAGCTGGTACGCCCCGATCTCCGTGATCCTGGCCGTGCCGCTTTCATTGCTGGGCCCGATGTCGGTGCTCACGGCATTGCGGATCGAGAACAACCTCTACACCCAGATCGGCATCATCCTGCTGATCGCGTTGTCGGCGAAGAACGCCATCCTGATCGTCGAGGTCGCGCTCGAGCTTCATGTCCGCGACCGCAAGCCGCTGCTGGAATCCGCGGTGGAGGCGGCCCGGGCGCGGTTCCGGCCGATCCTGATGACGTCGTTTGCCTTCATTCTCGGCGTGGTGCCGCTGGTGCTCGCGACCGGCGCCGGCGCCAACGCCCGCAAGTCGATCGGCATCACCGTGTTCTCGGGTATGCTGGCCTCGACCTGTCTGGCCGTGCTGTTCGTGCCGACGTTCTTCATCGTGGTGCAGCGGTTCGAGAACTGGCTGGCGGGGAGAAAGACAGGGAAGGCCGGCGCGCAAGGGATTCCGCAGACGCCGAGCGTAACGCACTAATCCTCGTCGTCCCGGACAAGCGAGCCACCGGGTCGCGCGAAGGCGCGCCCGACGACAGGCTCCGCGAGCGCCGATCCGGGACCCATAACCACCATCGTTGATGTTACGCTGGGCTGGAGCGGCGACCCTTTACTGCATTGTCGGTGGTTATGGGTCCCGGCTCAAGGCCGGGACGACGTGTTGACAAAGCTCGGCCTACACCTTGACCATCCGCTTGCCGCGGTTTTCGCCGGCCAATAGCCCGATCAGCGCCTTTGGCGTATTCTCCAGGCCGTCGATCACGTCCTCCTGTACCTTCAGCTTGCCGGAGGCGACCCAGGACTGCAGTTCGGTGAGCGCCTGATCGCGCTGGTCCATGTAGTCCATGACGATGAAGCCCTGCATGATGAGCCGCTTCACCACGATCAGGCCGGGGACGCCGCGCGGGCCATGCGCCGACGGCACGCCGTCATATTGCGAGATCGCGCCGCAGCAGGCGATGCGGCCGCGATTGTTCATCAGCGACAGGCAGGCTTCCAGAATGTCGCCGCCGACATTGTCGAAATAGACGTCGATGCCCTTCGGCGCCGCGGCCCGCAGCGCCTTGTAGGTCGCGCCGTCCTTGTAATCGACCGCGGCGTCGAAGCCGAGTTCGCTGGTGAGCCAATGGCACTTGTCCTTGCCGCCGGCGATGCCGACGACATGGCACCCCTTGATCTTGGCGATCTGGCCGACGATCGAGCCGACCGAGCCGGCCGCCGCCGAGACCACGACGGTTTCGCCTTCCTTTGGCTTGCCGACGTGGAGCAGGCCGAAATAGGCGGTGAGGCCGGCGATGCCGTAGACTGAGAGCAGATGCGTCATCGGCGCCAGCTTCGGCATCTTGTTCAGGTGTTTTGCCGGCACGGCGGCGTAATCCTGCCAGCCGGTATCGCCGAACACGATGTCGCCCGCCTTGAGGCCAGGCGCTTTCGAGGACACCACTTCGGCAATGCCGCCGCCGGCCATCACGGTGTTGGCCTCGACCGCCGCGCGATAGGTGGCGCCGTGCATCCAGGCCCGGTTGGCGGCATCCAGCGAGATATAGCGCGTCCGCACCAGGGCCTCGCCGTCCTTCGGCTCGGGGACAGCGCCCTTGGACATCCTGAAATGCTCGGGTCCGAGTTTCCCGGTCGGCTTTTCCACCAGCAGTATCTGGCGATTGACGGCGTCGTTCATGGCGTTCTCTCCCCTCGACTTGCAGTTCTTTTGGCAATTCTTGATGCAATTGACCGCGCGTGAGGCGCTCAATTGCACGCATTGTGCGCTGCATTGAACGCTAGTCGGCGCGCGCGCATTCTACAACGGGAACATTGGGGCAAGGCCGCTGATCTTTTTAAGCTTGTTGCGTCCCCCTCCAAATCTGCCAAACTCTCGGCGGCCGGAACTTACGGGGGTAAAAATGTCCAGCAGGTTTACGCAATTCATTTTGATCGCGATGGCGCTCGGCATCGTGATGGGGACCCTGGTTTTCAATTATCTGCCCGACAGCCGGGTGGAGATCGCAGCAGACGTAAACCTGATCGCGATGCTGTTCCTGCGCCTGATCAAGATGATCATCGCGCCGCTGGTATTTGCGACGCTGGTCGGCGGCATCGCCCATATGGGCTCCGGCGCCAAGCTCGGGCGCATCTTCGCCAAGACCATGGGCTGGTTCGTCAGCGCCTCCTTCGTCTCGCTGCTGCTCGGCCTCCTGATGGTCAATCTGCTGCAGCCCGGCGCCAACTTTCCGGGCACGCTGCCCGACAAGGCGCAGTCGACCGGCCTGCCGGTATCGGCGTTCTCGATCGAGAAATTCCTGACCCATTTGATCCCGACCTCGATCGCGGACGCGATGGCGCAGAATGAAATCCTGCAGATCGTGGTGTTCGCGGTGTTCTTCGCGGTCGCGCTCGGCGCGATGCCGGAGCGCTCGAAACCGATCATGGGGCTGATCGACGATCTCGCTCACATCATGCTCAAGGTCACCGGTTACGTGATGCTGTTCGCGCCGGTGGCGGTCTGGGCGGCAATCACGGCGACCGTGGCCAAGAACGGCCTCGCCGTGCTGTGGAAGTTGATCGTCTTCATGGGCGGCTTCTATCTCTCGCTGCTGATCCTGTGGGCGATCCTGGTCATCGTCGGCTTCGTCGTCATCGGGCCGAGATACAGCCATTTGCTGCGGCTGATCCGCGAGCCGCTGATGATCGCGTTCTCGACCGCGTCTTCGGAGGCCGCCTACCCGAAGACGCTGGAAGGCCTCAACCGCTTCGGCGCGTCGTCGCGGATCTCGGCCTTCGTGCTGCCGCTGGGTTACTCGTTCAACCTCGACGGCACCATGATGTACTGCACGTTTGCGAGCATCTTCATCGCGCAGACCTACCACATCGAGATGCCGCTCGCGACGCAGCTCGCGATGCTCGCGACCTTGATGATCACCTCGAAGGGCGTCGCCGGCGTGCCCCGCGCCTCGCTGGTCGTGATCGCCTCGACGCTCAGCCAGTTCGGCATTCCCGAGGCCGGGCTGTTGATGATCATGGGTATCGACACGTTCCTCGACATGGGACGCAGCGCCACCAACGTGATCGGCAACTCGCTGGCCACGTCCGTGGTCGCGAAATGGGAGGGCGAGCTGAAGGCCGAGCATGAGCTCGGACCCGACGACGTCGTTCCCTCCGATACTGTTCCGGGTGACGCCGTATTGGCCGGCCATTGAGGGGAGAGATGCATGCATCGATCTTCGGGGAGGCCGATATTGGCGGGCGGCTTGTTGCTGGCAGCATGTATGCTGGCGACGGCCGCTTCCGCGCAGACGGCCGGAAGCGAGGGGCTTAGCCCCACGCTTGCCAATATCAAGAACACCCATACCGTGCGGCTCGGCTATCGCGAGAGCTCGCCGCCGTTCTCGTTCCTCGATCACTCCAACCGGCCGATCGGCTACAGCCTCGAATTGTGCGAGGCTATCGTCGACGAAATCGGCGTCGAGGTCGACGACTCCAATCTCAAGATCGAATACGTCAAGGTCACGTCGGACGACCGTATTCCGGCGGTGACGCAGAACAAGATCGATCTCGAATGCGGATCGACCACGGCCAACGCCGAGCGCGCCAAGCTGGTGGCGTTCTCGCCTTTGATGTTCGTGGCCGGCACCAAGCTGATGGTGCCGAAGGCCTCGGGCATCGCGGCGCCCGCGGATCTCAAGGGCAAGACCGTGGTGGTGACGAAAGGCACCACCAACGAGCAGGCGATGCACAACGTCGACAAGAAATTCTCGCTGGGGCTGAACATCGTCACCGCCGGCGACCACGAGCAATCCTATCAGATGCTGGTGGACGGCAAGGCCGATGCGTTCGCGACTGACGACATCCTGCTGTATGGCCTGATCGCGCGGCACAAGAGCCAGGACAAGTTCAAGGTCACGGGCGAATATCTGTCCTACGATCCCTACGGCATCATGTTCCGCAAGGGCGAGCCGCAACTGACCGCGGTGGTCGAGCGGACCTTCCGCAAGCTCGGCTCGAACCGCGACCTGATCCCGCTCTACAACAAATGGTTCGTCTCGCGCCTGCCGACCGGGGAACGGCTCAACGTCGCGATCTCGCCGCAGCTCGAAGAGGCCTTCAAGGTGCTCGACGATACGCAAGGGTCGAGCAACTAGATCCATCCGTCGCCCCTGCGAAAGCAGGGGCCCATACACCGCGGCTTATCGATTTAAGGCAGTGGGGAACGCTTCCCGTAACAACTGATATCGTTGGCAATGGGTCCCCGCTTTCGCAGGGATGACGAAATCATTCAAACATTTTGTCCAGCGCGGCATTGTAGGCGGCGTAGACGAGCTCGGGGTGCAGTCTGCCGAGCGCTTCCATCTTCACCCCGGAATTGACTTCAAGGATTCGCCAGGCTCCGCCGGAGCGCACGACGTCGATCGACCCGAACCGGATGCCGACCGCCGTCGCGGCCTTGATCGCGAGGCCGACGCAGGCATCGCGGACATCGCCTTGTTCCAGCAGGACAGGCTGCGCGCCCGAATCGAGGTTGTGACGCCAGTTGAGCATGCGCCGCTGCCCCAGGGGCGGCACCGCGTCGAGGTCGGCCTTGTCCAGGTCGCCGGTCATGCCAGGCAGCACGCTCGATCCCTGCTCGGTCGATGCCGTTGCGAGCGCGAGTTCGCGCAAGGAATGCTTGCCGTCGCCGACGACCGACGGGCGGGTCTTGCTGTAAACGATGAGCGGAAGATCGTCCAGCAGGACCACGCGAACCTCGTCTTCGATATCGACGTAGGGTGAAATCGCAAGACTCGGATAGGCGGAAAAAATCCGGGTCACGGCGCGTTCGAGTCCGGGTCTGGTTTTCACCAGGAAGACGGATTCGCCCGAGGTCCCTTCATTGGGTTTGACGACGAGACCTTCCGGGTGCTCGTCCAGCTGACGGAGCATCGCATCGCGCGATCCGGATTCGGGGACATGCGGGCTGAGCTTGGGGCCGAGATACAGCGTGTGTGGAATGCAGGGTACGCCGGAAAGCTTCAGGACATCGGCGGTCGCCGCCTTGTCGTTGGCGATCTGATGCGCGGCGGCGCCGTTCAGTCCGATATCATAGCCGAATGCGAGGCGGCGCCGCGATTCGCGCTGCATGACGATCAGCCAGCCGCCGGATTTAACCTCGATCGCAATTTCGTGCGCGAGACAATATTTCCTGACGGCATCGACGAATATTCGCTGGCTGGTGAGGACCACTAAATCATTTTCCCTTTGCGGCGGCTTTCGTAGCAATTAATTGCCAGATCGGCGCCAATCTCAGCAAGTTAATTACGCGCTCGTTTGGGCCTTAACGATATTGCGTCGAACCTTTTTATGAAATTAATCGACTGCCATTTCGAGTTCTCAATTGCGCATCAGAGCATCTTGACTATCTCTGTTATCGGCGCAAATCACACGCAAGATCGTCAATGATTTCGGCCACTTTCGAGCGGTCGACGGCAGGTTAAGTCAATCATTCTACATCAGGTCAATCGGAAAAACCAAAACACATGAGCGCATTCTATAGAGAGAAAGTTCTTTCTGTCCGGCACTGGACCGACACGCTTTTCAGCTTCACCGCCACCCGCGATTCCGGCTTCCGATTTCAGAACGGGCAGTTTGCGATGATCGGCCTCGAAGTCGAGGGCCGGCCGCTGCTGCGTGCCTACAGCATGGCGAGCGCCAATCACGAGGAAGAACTCGAATTCTTCTCGATCAAAGTCGCCGACGGGCCGCTGACCTCGAAGCTGCAGAAGATCAAGGAAGGCGACACCATTCTGGTCGGGCGCAAGGCGACCGGTACGCTGATCACCGACAATCTGATCCCGGGAACGCGTCTGCTGTTGCTGTCGACCGGCACGGGTCTGGCGCCGTTTGCGAGCCTGATCAAGGACCCCGACGTCTACGAGCGTTATGACACCATCGTGCTGGTTCACGGCTGCCGGCAGGTTTCCGAGCTCGCCTACGGCGAAGAGCTGGTGGCGAAACTGCGCGACGATGAACTGTTCGGGCCGCTGTTGTCGGAGAAGCTGCTCTATTACCCGACCGTGACGCGCGAGCCGTTCCGCAACCGCGGCCGCATCACCGACCTGATCACCTCGGAACAGCTGTTCAACGACATCCACCAGCCGCCGCTCGATATCGAAACCGACCGCATCATGATGTGTGGCAGCCCGGGCATGCTGGAAGAGCTGCGCCATCTGTTCGAGACGCGCGGCTTCCTCGAAGGCAGCCACAGCGAGCCCGGCCACTTTGTGATCGAGAAGGCGTTCGTCGAGCGGTAAGTCTGGTGTCCCGGACGCGGTGCAGCGCTTCTTCAGCGGTGCACCGCAGAGCCGGGACCCAACTTGCGGAAACATAGACCCCGGATCAGCAGCGCACCGCAAGAGCGCTGCGCAGCATCCGGGGAACGCACCTACATTCGCACTCATTCGTCATTCCGGGATGGTCCGAAGGACCAGACCACAGATGCGCAATTGCGCATCGGGGAATCTCGAGATTCCGGGTTCGATGCTTCGCATCGCCCCGGAATGACAGTCGCGCCGCTAGCACCTCCCGTTCCACCGCTGCTATAACGCCCCGAACGTCGCGCGGCCGGTTGCCGATGCGGCGACCCCAAGGGAGCGAACGGGTTTTGTCGGTACTCGAACAGATTGGCCCGGTGAAAACGGCATTCGTTTTCGCCGGCGGAGGCAGCTTCGGCGCCATCCAGGTGGGCATGTTGCAGTCGCTTGCCGCGCACGGGATTGTTGCGGACATGGTGGTCGGCTCCAGTGTCGGCGCCCTGAACGGCGCCTTCTATGCGGGCGATCCGACGCTCGGTGGGGTCGAGAGACTGGCCACCATCTGGCGCGGGCTGCAGCGGCGCGACGTTTTCCCGATGAGCTGGCGGACGGTGCTGAGCTTTCTGTGGCGCCGTGATTTCCTGATCCCGCATGACGGCATCCGCAAGCTGATCGACGATCATATCCCCTTTCGAAACCTGCAGGACGCCAGACTGCCGGTGCATATCGTCACCACCGATATCATCTCCGGCGACAGCGTGGTGTTGTCGGAAGGCTCCACCGCCGAGGCGATCGTCGCCTCGACCGCGATTCCCGGCGCTTTTGCGCCGATCCGTCACAACGACCACTACCTTGCCGATGGCGCGATCTCCAGCAACACGCCGATCAAGGTCGCGGTCAAGAAGGGCGCGCAGCGGCTGATCATTCTGCCGACGGGGCATGCCTGCGCGACGCAGGCGCCGCCGGTCGGCGCGGTCGCCAATGCGCTGCATGCGCTGACGCTCCTGATCGCGCGGCAATTGGTCAGCGAGTTGGAAAGCCTCGATCCCGCAATCGAATATTTCGTGGTGCCGCCGCTATGCCCGCTGGTGGGATCACCTTACGATTTCTCGCGAACCGCCGATCACATCGACCGCGCCATTGCGACCACCGATGCCTGGCTGGCGCAGCACGGCCTCCAGGAGGGCAAGATCCCTCACGAGATGCGGCCCCATCGTCATTAGCGGCGAGCAATTCGGCGGTTACGCTGCACTGCAAAAGGCGTTCTGGATCATTTGATTGACCGCGGGAATAAGTAATTTTTTCCGCGATCCGCTGTCACATCGGTGACCGCCGCACCGTATACCGTATAGTGCTTATTCCGCTGGTTGGATAAGCTGTGGATGACAAGGATCATCCGCCTGAGGGATAATATGGAAACGCTGCTGCTTCCGTTCTCGCCACGCTTCATCGTGCTGACGATTTGCGGCGTCGTCACGGCGCTGCTTCTTTCGATCGGAGTTTTTGACCACAATCCCAAGATTTGGGAAGTGGTGTTGGTTCCGATCCTGATCTTCGGTGCCCTCACGCTGCTCGGAGTCCGCGATCTCGTGCAGAAGAGCCACGCGGTCCTGCGGAATTATCCGATATCGGCGCATATCCGTTTCCTGCTCGAAGAGATCCGGCCGGAAATGCGGCAGTATTTCTTCGAGAGTGAAAAGGACGGCATGCCGTTCAGCCGCGACACCCGCGCCCTGGTGTACCAGCGCGCCAAGATGGTGCTCGACAAGCGGCCGTTCGGCACCCAGGAAGACGTCTATCGCGACGGCTATGAATGGATGCACCATTCTGTGGCGCCGAAGCCGCGTGCCGAGGAGCAATTCCGCATCACCATCGGCGGTCCGGATTGCACCAGGCCGTATTCGGCCTCGGTCTTTAACATCTCGGCGATGAGCTTTGGCGCGCTCAGTCCAAATGCGGTTCGCGCTTTGAATGCCGGCGCCAAGAGGGGCGGCTTCGCGCACGACACCGGCGAGGGCGGCGTCAGCCCCTATCATCGCGAAATGGGCGGCGACATCATCTGGGAAGTCGGCTCCGGCTATTTCGGCTGCCGCAACCGCGACGGCAGCTTCAATCCGGAGGAATTCGCGCGCGTCGCCGGCGACGACCAGATCAAGATGGCTGAGCTCAAGATCAGCCAGGGCGCCAAGCCCGGACATGGCGGCGTGCTGCCGGCGGCCAAGGTCTCGGCGGAGATCTCCAAGATCAGGGGCGTCGCGATGGGCGAGGATTGCATCTCGCCGGCCTATCACCGGGCGTTTTCGACACCGCTGCAAATGATGGCGTTCATCGGCGAGATGCGAAGGCTGTCCGGCGGCAAGCCCGCCGGATTCAAGCTGTGCATCGGCCACCCCTGGGAGTTTCTCGCGATCTGCAAGGCGATGCTGCAGACCGGAATCTATCCGGATTTCATCGTGGTCGATGGCAATGAAGGCGGCACTGGTGCTGCGCCGCTGGAGTTCATGGACCATCTTGGCATGCCGATGCGCGAGGGCGTCAACTTCGTCCACAATGCACTGATCGGCATCAATGCGCGCGATCGCATCAAGATCGGCGCGTCGGGAAAGATCGCGACCGCCTTCGACATGGCGCGCGCGATGGCCATCGGCGCGGACTGGTGCAATTCGGCGCGCGGCTTCATGTTTTCGCTGGGCTGCATCCAGTCGTTGAGCTGCCATACCGACCGCTGTCCGACCGGCGTAACCACGCAGGATCCAAGCCGCGCCCGGGCGCTGGTGGTGCCGCACAAGGTCGAACGGGTTTACAATTATCATCACGCCACCCTGCATGCGCTGTCGGAGTTGATCGCAGCCGCAGGGCTCGAACATCCCCGGGATATTCGCCCGATCCATTTCTCGCAGCGAACCTCGACGACAGAGGTCTGTTCATTCGCGAAGCTCTATCCGTCGCTTCGTCCGGGCGAGTTGATCGACGGCACCGCCGATTCGCGCTTCCGCGAGGCCTGGGCCATGGCGCGGGCGGAGTCGTTCCAGCCCGCGGGATGAGATTCTCTCGTCGCCCCGGAGTTCACCGGGGCGACGATGAAGATCACCTCAGCGTGCGGAGGTGCGAAACAGATTGTCGAACCGGAAGGAATATCCGACGCCGACGATGTAGTTCGGGGAATTCCGGTTGAGACCGAACGCGACGTGGAAGTCGATCTGCTGGGTCCTGGTCAGCAGATATCCGCCGCCGGTATTGATCAGCTGCACGCTGCTGCCGCGGGAAGGATAATCGCCGACATATTCGACGAACAGTGACGCGCGCTCGGTGACCTTCTTTTCGAGCACGAAGGTCGCCTCCGTGGTCTGCCTGTTGGCAAGGTTGGCGGGAAAAAAGAAGGTTGTCAGCATGCCGCTGGTTCCCCAGCCGCCGCCAAGTTCATGCGACCATGGGAATTGCAGATAGGGCTGCAGACCGGGTCCGGTGATCTTGGCAGAGCCGGTGGGCAGGCCGGCACCCGCCGTCACCGACAAATTCCATGGCTCCGGAAGCGAGCCGAACTGCCATTTGACGGCAGGCGCCACATTGCCGAAGCCGCTGTCCGCATCGCCCTTCAGGCGGGTGAAATAATTCGGGACATCGACCAGAAATTCCAGGCATGGCGCAATACCGAGCCTCAACCGGCTATTGGTGCCGTCGAAAGTCCGTGCGGATCCGCGCCCCGTCGTGTTGATTCCGTTCTCGCTCTGCAGGCTGCCCACGGGAACGACGAGGCTGGAATTGGTAACATCGGGCCGGTCGGTGGCGATCTCCGAGTCGGAACCCGGGCACTCGCCGGCGTAGGCAATCGTCGGCGCGCCCAGGGTTGCGAGAACCATAGCCAGGCCCGGGCGAGCGACCCGCGCCCGGATCGACGGATAAAATGCTCAGAACTCTCCATGCAGGCGGCCCGTGAAAATCGAGACGGGGCCGCGATCGGCGTTGTAGGCGGGGTTGGTGATCAATTGATAGTCCGCCGTGAACGTGAAGTGCGTGTCGATCGCATAGGCGTAATACGTCTCGAGGATGCGTTCGGTGCGATAATTGAGCTGGCCATCGCCGATCAGGAGACCGAGGCCGCCCGCGGCCAGGAAATCGCGGTGCGCGCTGGAAAGTCCATTGATGGCGCCGCCCACGCCAATCGTGTCGCTTGGGCGTCCCCAATAGCTGCCTTTGACCGAAAGGCCGCCTGAAATGCTGCGATCGATGTCGGTAAACGAAAGGATTTCGTTCTGCCCGTCATTCCAGCTCGCGCGCGCGAACAGGCCTATGTCCTTGGCAAGCTGTTGTTCGGCATTGGCGTAGAAGCCGTATTTTGGATTGTCGCGACGGATGCTCGTCATGACGTCGTTGATATCGAGTGCAGGGTTCATGTCTTCGATCGCCAGCGCCTGACGATAATTTCCGGTATTGCCGCGATTTCCGAACACGCCCATCCGCAATTTGCCGGGCTGGTCGAAGATCGAATATCGGCCTTCAAATTCGACCACGGCGCCGCCGGTCTTGAAGACGAGGACATCGCTGTTGGGAGCGTTGGGCACCTCGAACACGCCGGCGCGTACCGCCCAGTCCTTGCGGTTGAGCTCGACCACGGCGCCGCGGGTGAAGCCTGGCAGATCGGCGGGAAAGTCGTAGGCCGCCGACGACCACATCGCCCAGTTCATGAAATCCGCGCGCGGGTCTTTGGCGTAGGAATTGCCGTCGAAAAAATCTCCGACGGCAAAACGCCCGACGATGACGGTGACGCGGTCGATGTCTCGCTTGCCGGGCAGCTGGTTGGCAGCATCCGCGACGTCTTCCTGTTCGCCGCCAAGGCCGAAGGTCTGCTTCAGGTAATAGCGCTGCGGCCGAATTTTCTGGAACGCGGCGCCGGCTTTTTGCGCTTCCCCATTCGGAAATCCGGCCAGTCCCAGCGTGCCGTTGAGGCCAAAGCCCTGCGCGAGCTCCGGGTTGAAATAGAACTCGCCGCCTTCCCACAGCCGCGCGCCGAGGAAGGCCGTCGTGGTCCAGGTCTCCTGGATGTGGCCTGGTCCGGGGAGAGAGTTGGTGCCGGTGTAGGGTGCGCGGAACGAGGCATAGCCTTGCGGCAGAAACGTCGTCTGCGCATGCACGTTCCAGTCGTTCGGTTGCGGAAATGCGGATTGACCGTTGGTGAGAACCGATGGAGCCCAGGGCGTATCGCCAAACCGGTAGTTGAGCCCAAACTTGATCAGGTGGATGCGGGGATCGACATTGACGCCCGGCAAGGCGAAGTCGCTGAGATCGTACATCCGGCGTGCGAGATCGATGTAGTCATATTCGAGTTTGGCGCTCCAGTTGCCGCCGACGGCAAACTCGGCGCCTGCGCCCACGGTCCAGCCGGTGTGGTATTGCCCGGGAGAGGAGAGGACCTCTTTGCCGCCATCATTGATGTTGATGTGGCTGTGCCCCCAGGCAAAGCCGCCGGTCAGATACGGCATCCACGCGCCGAACGCATAGCCGGCACGGCCGCGCAAGGTGCCGGTGTAGTCGATCGTCGCGTTGAACGGAGCCGGTGCTCGCCGCGGCAGGTCGACCGGACTGGTGAACGTCGCGTCCGCCTCGATGCCGAGTACGACGCGATTGGAAAACTGCCTGTTGTAACCGGCTTGAAAACCGCCGGTCCCGCCCGTGATGCTGTGCGGAAAGAACGCGCCTTGTTCCGGAAGCGGATTGGTGCCGGCGCCCAAACCGCCGTCGCCATAGCCGACATGGCCGCCGAGATAGAAGCCGGTCCAGTCATAAATCGCTTTATAGGCGGGCGCTTTCAGCGCCATATCAGCGGCGAGCGCAGGACTGCCGAGCGCGAGCGCGCCGAAGGCGGCGCCGGCAAAAACATGTCGTGGGAATCGGCGGTCGCAGGTCATCGATGCGGATACTTCCAGCGCGAATATTCCGGCAGCGTTTTGCCGCATCACTGCAGATTTGATAGCTCGCCGCCACCCAAGAAATGAAGTCATCAACCCCGCCGCCCCCGGTCGGATTTTAAAATCCTCCCGGTCATAGCCAGATCGGGAAAATGCACGATTCATTTCCGATCGTTATTGCAAGTAATTCGCAATAGCAAGAAGGTTTGGGAACCCCTGAGTTGGATGGCATTGCCTGATGACAATTGCGCAACAGGGCTTGGGCCGGCCGATCGAAGGGACCAAGAAAAATTGACCTACCTTCGGGGGTGGGGGGCGAGCCAGCCGGCCGGATAAGGCGCCCGCGTCGGACGCGGGAGATCAAATCAGCCGACCATCAGAAATTGGCGGCACGAGACTATGGCGGCACCCTTGAAGCACGCGACCACGAAATGGGTCAGATCGGAGACGAAGCGCTACAATTCCTGTTGCTGCGATAGTCAGGGCTTGTGCGCGACCTCGACGGTGAGATGCGACAACGATTTGAAGCGCGCGAGCCGGTTGCGATAATAGTCAGCCTCACGTTCCCGGCTGGTGACGACCGAAATGATCGCCCCGAGATGTCCCGGTCCCAGCCGCCAAAGATGCAGATCGGCGAGCGTGTCACCCCCGGCCTCAACCTCCCCACGCAGCTTGTCGGCCATGCTCCTGTCGGGATTCATATCGAGCAGGATAGCGCCGGTGTCGCGGATCAGTCCGTAGGACCAGCTGGCAATGACGCAGGCGCCGACGATGCCTGCAAGAGGGTCCATCCAGAGCCAGCCAAAGGCGCGGGCGAGCAGCAGGCCGACGATCACCAGCACCGATACGGCGGCGTCGGCGACAACATGGATCACGGCGGCGCGCATATTGTTGTCACGGGCGGTCGATCCATGCGCGTGTTCGTGCTCTTCGAAAACGACGGGATAATTCATCTCGCCGGCACGTATTGTTGCGGTGAATGCGTGCGGTTCAGGAATCTCGTCGTGCGACTCCAGAAAGCCGCTTCTGTCCACCATCGCGAAAAGCTGTCGTGTGCCATCGGGACGCACGGTTTCGATTGACCACGCCTGCGCCTCCAGGGCGGAGCCGCTGATGCCGCGCAGCCGGAAGCGCGGCGGTACGCCATCTTCAAAAACTTCGAGGACAACGAACCCGGCGGCGGTTGCGATTTGATGCGACTCGTCATGGTCATGGTCATCATGCGCGTGACTGTGTCCATGGCTATGTCCATGACCGTGGTCGTGATGCCCGCCGCTCAGCAGCCATGCGCTCGCGATATTTACCGCGAGGCCAAGGCAGGCAATCGGGATGGCCTCCCTAAAATGAATGGCGACGGGTTCGAAGATACGACTGACGGATTCATAGCCGATCAGCAACGCGATCATGGCCAGCACGATGGCGCTGGTGAAGCCGGCGAGATCGCCAAGCTTACCGGTGCCGAAGGTGAAGGCCGGATTGTTGGCGTGCTTGCGGGCGTAAGTATAGGCGAGCGCGGCCAACAGCAGTGCGCCGGCATGCGTGCTCATATGCAATCCATCCGCCACGAGCGCGATGGAACCGAACAGCAGGCCGCCGACGATTTCCGCGACCATCATCATCGCGCAGAGCCAGATGACCGCCCAGGTCCGGCGCTCGCTGGTCTCGTGCCCCTCGCCGAGGAAGACATGGCTGTGATAGGCCGCGGCTGCGCCGCTGTTATCGTCGATCATGCGAATTCTCACTTCAGATAGGTGTGGACCACTTCGATGAGTTGATCCGCGGCGTCGGCATTAAGCGCGCCCGGATTTTTCTCGGGGTCGACGAGATGGGTGCGGATGTGGTCCTCGACCACTTCGGCCATCAGGCCCGCGACGCCGCCGCGGACGCCCGCAATCATATGCATGATGCGCTCGCATTCCGCCTCGTCGGTCAGCGCCCGCTCGATCGCTTCGATCTGGCCGCGAATGCGGCCTACCCGGGCCAGCAGCTTTTTCTTCTCTCGCACCGTATGTGTCATGCCGGCTAGATAGGGTACCCCCCTATTCTATGTCAAGCCGTGGATCTATCGCCAGGATCAATGAAATCGTTGCCAAAAAGGTTGACCCGCCCGGGGGGACAACCGGGCGGGTCGGTGTGCGGCACAGGGTGGATGAGGCGCCCGTGCCGGACGCAGGATCCACGATCAGCGTGTTTTCAAGCGAGAGCCTGTCCCGGACTTGATCCGGAGTAGACGGCGGTCGCGGGAAGAAGACGGGTCAAAGCAAGACCAATCAGTCGATCGTCAGTAACCGCAGTTACGCACGCGGCCGACGAAGTTGCCGTAAGCGTCGAACTGGCGAACCCAGACGCAGCGGCGATAGCCACCTTCGTAGTAGTAGCCGTCGTTGCTGGCGGCGATCGCGCTACCGACAATCGCGGCGCCGACGAGGCCGGCGCCAACGCCCCAGCCCCAGCCGAACGGCTTGGCTTGTGCCTGGGTCGTGGTGGACGCCATCGTGCCGGTCACGGCAAGGGCGGCGAGGGCAGCAGCGGCAATCCTGGTCTTGATCGACATGAGAAACTCCATCCGGTTTTAAGCGGCCATGTGGTCCGCATGCCCAGTTGGACGGAGGCTTTTCGATTCCGGTTCGAATCGCGATCGACGATGTCGGGATATGGGCTATTCGCCAGTTAATACAGCTACTTAGGCGATCCGCTGGGGCCGTCCGAAAGCTTCATCACGTCGAAGTTATCGACATCGGTGAGCAATTCGCAGAACGCGCGGGCGCCGTGATCGAGCAGTCGTTCGCCCTTCCCGGCGGTGGCCTGTGTCGCGTCTCCGGCGGCGCCGCTCGGATGGATATCCTGCGCTTGCCACGCGAATGGCGCCGGCCGGTGCGCCGAAAGCCAGCGATAATCGTTTTCCATCGCGATGCTGGCGGGACAAAAATCCGCGATCGCCGCTTGGCGCACGGTTTCCGGATAGCGCGCCAGCATGATCGAGGTTTCGACCGCGCCGCCATGGATGCCGTGGCGCAATTCTTCCGCCGGAAACAGTCCCTCCGGCGTACCGAAGCGCGACCAGCTTGTGGTGACCACCAGGAGCCCGTATTGTGCGCGCAGATCCTGCGCGACCAGCGTCATGGCCGCACTGTTGCCGCCGTGGCTCGTCACCATCACCAGCTTGCGAATTCCCGCGCGCGCGACGCTCTCGCCAAGCGCCATCCAGGTCTTTAACGCGACGTCGGTGGGCAGCGTCAGCGTGCCCGGATAATGGAGGTGTTCGGTGGAAATGCCGACCGGCTGCAGCGGCAGGAAGGTGGCGGGGATCGTGTCCGCCAGACGTTCCCGCACCCGCGCCAGATAGGCCTCCGCAATCATGACGTCGGTCCCTAGAGGCAAATGCGGGCCGTGCTGTTCGGTCGCCGCCAGCGGCAGCACCGCGATCCAGCGCGCGGGCTCGCTTGCCGCGATATCGGGCCAATGGATGTCGGTCCAGTCGCGGGGCGGAAGGGGAGAGGTCATCAAGCGAAGCGTTTCATTGGATGAATTTGCGAGGTAGTTTGTTAGTCCTTCCGGGGACGTGATCGACGCCTCGGGCGTGATTTACGCCCTGAGGACGTGATCCGCGTCCACAACCACCTATCATGGGCCAGAATGATCGACGGAGTCCAACCATGAACCCGGCCTTTTTGCCGCGAGCGTTAACCGCGGCTGTTTTCGCCGCTATTACGGCGCTCGCGCCTGCGCGCGCCCAGACCCTGGACAAGGTCTCGTTCGGAACCAACTGGGTCGCAGAAGCCGAGCATGGCGGCTTCTTTCAGGCCGTTGCCGACGGCACCTACAGGAAATACGGGCTCGACGTCACCATCGTGCCCGGCGGCCCCAACAACAACAACCGGATGCTGCTGACCGCCGGCAAGCTCGACTTCTTCATGAGCGCGAACACGCTGCAATCATTCGATGCGGTGGCCAACAACGTGCCGCTGGTGACGGTCGCCGCCATTTTCCAGAAGGACCCGCAGGTCCTGCTGACCCATCCGGAAGTGAAAGTTACCAAGCTCGAGGATCTGAAGCCGCTGACGCTTTTGGTGTCGAAGGAAGGGATGACGAGTTATTTCCAGTGGCTGAAGTCCGAATATGGCTTCAGCGAGAGCAAGGTTAAGCCCTACACCTTCAACTCGCAGCCATTCATCGTGAACAAGCAAAGCGCGATGCAGGGCTACGTCACCTCCGAGCCCTACGCGGTCGAAAAAGCCGCGGGCTTCAAGCCCGGAATTATCCTGCTGGCCGACTATGGCTTCAACAGCTATTCCACCCTGATCGAGACCCGCCGCGAGATCGTCGACAAGAAGCCGGACCTGGTGCAGCGCTTCGTCGACGCGTCCGTCATCGGCTGGTACCATTATCTCTATGGCGACAACAAGCCGGCCAATGCGATGATCAAGCAGCTCAACCCTGACATGACCGACGAGTTGCTCGCCTATTCCGTCGGCAAGATGAAGGAATATGGCATCGTCGATTCCGGCGATTCCCTGAGGAACGGAATCGGCGCCATGACCGATGAGCGGATGGCGAGCTTCTTCGACAAGATGGTCCGTGCCGGCGTCGTCCACCGTGACATCGATTATCGGCAGGCGTACACGCTGCGCTTTGCCAACAAGGCCGTTGGTCTCGATTTGCGGCCGAAGAACTGAACCCGATGGCGGAGCCCACCTTGTCCGAAACCGGCGTCCGCGCCGCGGGGCTCGCGGTGAGCCTGCGCGGCGTGACGAAAATCTATGACAATGGCGTGACCGCGCTGGGACCGTTCGATCTCGACGTGGTCAGGGGCGAATTCGTTTCCCTGCTCGGGCCCTCCGGCTGCGGAAAATCGACAGCCTTGCGGCTGATCGCGGGGCTGGCTGCCCCGAGTTCAGGCACACTCAACGTGTCCCGTCGCGCGGCGCGCGCGGGACATGCCATCGGCTTCGTCTTTCAGGAGCCGACCCTGATGCCGTGGACCAGCGTGCGGGAAAATGTCCGGCTGCCGCTGAAACTTGCGCAGGCGCCGGCTGGGGAGGCGGATGCGCGTGTCAGCGAGGCGCTGGCGCAGGTCGGACTCGCCGAATTTGCCGACGCCTATCCGCGCGAATTGTCCGGCGGCATGAAGATGCGGGTTTCGCTGGCGCGCGCATTGGTGACCGATCCGGATATCCTTTTGATGGACGAGCCGTTCGCGGCCCTCGACGAGATCACCCGTTTTCGGCTCAACAACGATCTGCTGGCGCTGTGGCGCAATCTGCACAAGACCGTCATCTTCGTCACCCATTCGGTGTTCGAGTCGGTTTATCTGTCCCAGCGGGTGATCGTGATGACGTCACGGCCCGGACGCATCAGCGCCGAGTTTCGCATCGACACGCCGGAACCGCGGGTCGAGGATTTTCGAATGTCGGCCGGCTATGCCGGCTACTGCCGCGAGGTTTCGCGTGCGCTGGCGCCGTCCTATTCCGGGCTGTCAGGCGCATGAGTTCGACGCAGAACGTTTTCCGCCTGCTGCTTCCCGTCGTTGTGCTTGCCGTGGGCATCGCGATCTGGGAATTCGTGGTTCGCGTCAACGATATTCAGTCCTATGTGCTGCCGGGGCCGCTGGCGGTGTTTCAGACGCTGGTCAGCGACTGGCCGGTGCTGTCGCAATCGCTGGGCGTTACCCTGCTGACGACGCTTGAAGGGTTCGTGGCCGCGGCAGCCGGCGGCGTCGCGCTGGCGCTGTTGTTCAATCAATCGAAATGGCTGGAATATTCGCTGTTTCCATATGCGGTGATCCTGCAGGTGACGCCGGTGATCGCGATTGCGCCGCTGTTGCTGATCTATCTGCAGCAACAGACCGCCGTGATCGTCTGCGCCTGGATCGTGGCCTTCTTTCCTGTGCTTTCCAACACCACGCTCGGACTGAATTCGGTCGATCGCAATCTGGCCGGGTTGTTTCAGCTCTATGGCGCGTCGCGGCTGCAGACGCTGCGTTACCTGAAATTGCCGGCTGCGCTGCCCTTCATTCTCGGCGGCTTGCGGATCGCAGGCGGCCTGTCCCTGATCGGTGCGGTGGTCGCCGAGATTGCGGCAGGAACCGCGGGCGCCGGTTCCGGTCTCGCCTTTCGCATCGCCGAGTCCGGTTATCGTCTCAACATTCCCCGAATGTTCGCGGCACTGTTGCTGCTCTCGCTCGCCGGGATTGTCATTTATGGTGTGCTGGCGCTAATTTCGCATCTGGTACTGCGGCGCTGGCACGAAAGCGCGCTTGGAAAGGAAAACTGATGACTGCCGGAAATATCTCCTCTGAAAAGGTCGATTTGCTGGTCTACGGGCCGGTCAGGCCGATCCTCGAGAATGGCTTTTCGGACCAGTTCGTCCTGCATATGGCGGAAAGCCGGGGCGACCTCGAGCGTTTGACGCCCGATGTGCTGGCCAGGACCCGCGGCATCGCGGTCACCTATCATACGGTGCCGGCCGACAGGAAGGCGCTGTCGCATTTTCCAAAGCTCGAGATCGTCTCCAGCTTCGGCGTCGGCTACGACCACGTCGATTCCGCCTACGCGCGCGAGCACAATATCGTCGTCACCAATACGCCCGACGTGCTGACCGAAGAGGTCGCCGACGTCGCGATGGGACTGCTGATTTCGACCCTGCGAGAATTCGTCAAGGCCGACCGCTATCTGCGCTCGGGGCTCTGGCAGACGCAGAATTACCCGCTCAGCGTCGGCTCGCTGCGCGATCGCAAGATCGGCATCGTCGGCATGGGCCGGATCGGCCAGGCGATCGGACGACGTCTGGAAGCGTCGCTCGTTCCGGTCTCCTATCACTCGCGCAAGCCCGCAGAGGGCGTGTCGTACAAGCACTATCCCGACCTGATGGAAATGGCGAAGGCGGTCGACACGCTGATCGTGATCGTGCCCGGCGGTGCCGCCACCGCGAAGATGATCAATGCCGATGTGCTGAAGGCGCTTGGGCCGCGCGGCGTGCTGATCAATGTGGCGCGCGGCTCGGTCGTCGACGAGCAGGCTTTGGTCGCGGCGTTAAAGTCGGGGACCATTCTGGCGGCGGGGCTCGATGTGTTCGCCAACGAGCCGAATGTGCCGGATGAATTGAAGGCGATGCAGAACGTCGTGCTGCTGCCGCATATCGGCTCGGCTTCCGTGGTCACGCGCAATGCGATGGATCAGCTCGTGGTCGATAATCTGAAGAACTGGTTTGCCGGCAAGGCGCCGCTGACGCCCGTCGCGGAGACCCCGGTGAAGGGGCGCTGATGTCCGGCGGCCGCTTCCATGTCGCGGTTGCAGCGCTGCTGGCGCTGCTCGTCCTGGGCTCCTCGGGATCGCCGGTGCGAGCGCAGGACGCCTCGACCCTGAAAAAGGACATGGTCGGGCAGTGGGAGCTCGCCACCACCGATCGTAGCAAGACCTGCGTCGTCACGCTGAAAAGCGATACGACGCCGCAGGGCCTCAAGCTCGAACTCGAGCCCGGCTGTGCGGCGGCGCTGCCGTTCACCAAGGATATCGTCGCCTGGAACATCAAGGGCCTCGGCGATATCGTCCGGCTCCAGAGTGCCAACGGCGAGGCCGTGGTCGACTTCACCGAAGTCGAGAGCGGCATTTTCGAGGGATTGCGCACCGGTGAGGGCGTCTACATCCTGCAAAATCTCGCGGCCGCCCGTTCGCTGGCCAAATCGATGGACCAGATGATCGGCGACTGGTCGATGGTTCGCGGCAACGGCCAGGCGATCTGCGGCCTGACGCTGACCAACACCGAAGCCAGCCAGGATAATTTTCAGGTGTTTTTGAAGCCGAAATGCGATCCGGTGATCGCGGCCTTCGCGCCGACGCAATGGCGGCTCGATCACGGCCAGATGCTGCTGATGTCGGCCAAGGGCGAAACCTGGCAGTTCGAGGCCGACGACAACGCGCAGTGGCGGAAAGTGCCCGACAGCGCCGATCCGCTGATCATGGTCCGGGGGCAGTAGGCCCCCGGACGGTTCAGCGGGCCGATTCGGCCCTTTCCCCGGGAGCAGGAAGCGAAATTTTTCCGGAACGCATGTCGATCTGACCCGGGCTGGATCGTCGATCCTGATAGCGAGACAGTTTTGCGGTAATAATTGCCGCGGCTCGCCTCAACAGGAGTTTTTCCATGCGCTTCATGTCGATCGTCACCTCGCCCCAATCGCCGGTAAACCCGCCGCCGGAGCTTTTGCAGGCCATGCACAGGCTCGCCGACCGCGAGATCAAGGCCGGCCGGATGGTCGACAACGCTGGATTGATGCCGCTCGCCACCGGCGCGCAGGTGCGTATCAAGGGCGGCGAACTCAGCGTCGTCGATGGTCCCTTCGTCGAGGCCAAGGAAGTGATCGGCGGCTATGCGATCTTCGAGGTGCGCAACAAGGAAGAAGCCCTGGCACTCGCGGTTGAGTTCATGCAGCTGCAGAGGGATCATATGCCGGGCTGGGAAGGGGCATGCGAGGTCCGCGCCTTTGCCGGATTTGCCGGCCAGCCCGCGGAGTAGGTCAGGGCATGCTAGGTCAGCATTGGTGCCGGCCGAAACCGCAAGCGTCCGACAGACCCGGTCGGCGGCCGTGACGGCCGCCGACATCCATCGCACCATCCTCGCGGTCTGGCGCATCGAGCAGCCCCGGCTGATCACCAGCCTGTCGCGACTGCTGCGCGATGTGCCGCTGGCCGAGGATTTGACGCAGGAAGCGCTGCTGGCGGCGCTCGAACATTGGTCGATCGACGGCGTCCCGGAACAGCCGGGCGCGTGGCTGATGGCGACCGCCAAGCGCCGGGCGCTCGATCATCTGCGCCGCGGCAAGATGCTGGCGCGCAAGCACGACGTGATCGCGCGGGACCTGGCGCAGGAGCAGGAGGCCATGCCCGATCTTGATTCCGCGCTTGACGACGATATCGGCGACGAATTGTTGCGGCTGATCTTCACCGCCTGCCACCCGATCCTGTCGCGCGAGGCGCGGGCAGCGCTGGCGCTGCGCATGATCTGCGGCCTGACCACGGATGAGATCGCGCGCGCCTTCCTGGCGCCGGAGGCAACGATCGCCCAGCGCATCGTGCGCGCCAAACGGACGCTGTCGGAATCCGGACTGGCTTACGAAACCCCGCGCGGCGAGGAACTGTCCGCGCGGCTCGCTTCGGTGCTGGAGGTCGTCTACCTCATCTTCAACGAAGGTTATGCGGCGGCGCGTGGCGACGAGTGGCTGCGGCCGCAGCTCTGCAACGACGCGCTGCGGATGGGCCGCGTGCTGGCCAAGGTTGCGCCGCAGGAGCCGGAAGTGCACGGATTGCTGGCACTGATGGAGCTGAACGCGTCGCGTGCCGCTGCGCGCACCGACCAGGCCGGCGATCCCATTCTCCTGATGGATCAAAACCGCAGACTCTGGGACCGGCTGCAGATCCGCCGCGGCATGCTGGCGCTGAAGCGCGCCCGCGATCTCGGTGGCGCCGGCGGTTTTTACGCGTTACAGGCGGCCATTGTCGCCTGCCACGCCGAGGCCGGTACGCCGGAGGCCACCGACTGGCCGCGCATATCGGAATTCTATGCCGAACTCTCAGCGCTGGTGCGCTCGCCCGTCATCGAACTCAACCGCGCGGTGGCGGTCGGCATGGCCGACGGCGCGCAGGCCGCGCTCGCGATCGTGGACGCGCTCGCGCACGAGCCCGCGCTGAAGGCCTATCATCTGCTGCCGAGCGTGCGCGGCGATCTGCTGCACAAGCTCGGTCGCCACGAGGAGGCGCGTGCGGCATTCGAAGCGGCGGCACAACTCGCCGGCAACAAGCGGGAACATGATCTGTTGAAGCGCCGCGCGGTCGAGGCGGCCGACGCGGGAATCCGCGCCGGCCGCCGCGACCAATAGAACTCGGCTTCGTTGATGCCCCGGTCCCGAAATCAGATGAACCGGAACTGGGAACGCTCGCGCTTTGCCAGCCTGGGAACGGCCTGGCCGGCAATGATGTTCTTGAAGTGCGCGGTTTGCTGATGATCCGCGAAGGCGGCTTCTCCCGCAAATACCTCGTAGAAGAAGAATTCCCGCGGCTTCGATATGTTCTGGTGGATCTGAAATTGCTTCACGCCGGGTTCCTGCTGCGCCTGCGGCAGAAAATCCTTCAGAAGGTCCGCAATCGCACCTTCCTCGCCCGGATTGGCTTCCCAGAACGCGGTCACGACCAGGTTTTGATTCGACGCTGCCATATTTTTCTCCCGTGAACATCCAGCACCGGTTCGATTGCGACCGGCGGATGAAAATCATCATGGCGATTTTTCGACATGAATGCTTCGATAGTCGTCGAATTGTTATATTGAGGCCGGAATCGGAACCGGCGCGGCGACCGGAGCGTTGGTCACGCGGCTCTTCTCATCGGACCAGGAGCTACGCATGGCGAAAAAGACGGTGCTCGCGATCGGCATCGATCCCAGTTTCGCCGATCTCGCAGCCCGCAATTCACGCCCGACCTTATCCGGAGCCATATCGATGCGCAGATCGAGCGGCTGCGCGAACTGGGCTTCGCGGCGGAGAGTTGCCCTGACTCGACATCGGCCGGGCCCAAGGCGTATCAGCGAGCCGTGTGATAATGACGTTCCTTGCAACAACGACGTTCCCGCATTTCCGTAGAGGCCGTACGAAAATCGAGCGAACGCATAGGGCCGGCAATGCAAATCCCGCGATCTGCCTTTTCGAAAGCCGCGCTGGGCGTATTTTTGCTCGTGGCTTCGGCCTGCGGCAGCGCTGCATTCGCCGAGGACGCCGCGCAGTCGCTCTGGCCGACCAGGCAATGGCAGTCATCGACGCCCGAAGAGCAGGGCATGGATTCGGCCGCGCTAGCCAATTTGGTCGCCTATGGCACTGCCCGCAGCTTCGACAGCCTGCTGATCGCGCGGCACGGCAAAATTGTGCTGGATGCGTATTATGCTCCGTATACGGCCGATATTCCCCACGTCATCAACTCCTGCACCAGGCGGTGATCGGCACCTTGACTGCGATCGCCATCAAGGACGGCCTGCTGAATAGTTTGGACCATCCGATGCTGGATTTTTTTAAGGGTCACAGCATCGAAAACGTCGACGACAGAAAGAAAGCGATCACGGTCCAAACCCTTCTCGACATGACCTCCGGGATCGAATGGGAGGAGGGGATCGAGGGTGGCCGCGAGCAATCGCTGCACGAATTTGGCCGCAGCGCCGATCAGATCAAGTTCGTTCTCGATCGTCCGATGTCGAACACGCCGGGAGAAGTCTTCAACTACAACAGCGGCAATCCGAATCTGCTGTCTGCCATCCTCACCAGGCTCACGGGAATGACTGCCGGTGACTACGCGAACGCCAGGCTGTTCGGTCCGCTGGGCATCGCCGCGCCAAACTGGCCGCATGATTCACAAGGCCTCTCGACCGGAGGCGGCGGCGTCGGTTTGCGGCCGCGCGACATGGCCAAGATCGGTTATCTGTATCTGCGCAACGGCGAATGGGAGGATAAACAGCTTCTCTCTCCCGGCTGGACCGACCGGCCGAACCACGCCGCCGTCGACATGCATGCGTCGTTCGACCCGGGCCTGCGCTATTCCAATTTTTTCTGGGCCTATCCAGACAAGCACGTCTACATGGCGGTTGGCGATCGTTGCCAGCTCATCATGGTGTTTCCCAAGCTGGACATGGTGGCGGTAACGACGGCGAGAAACTATTGTTCGTTCAGGAAACTGGCCGACGATATTTCCGGCGCCGTCAGATCCGGGACGGCGTTGCCCGCGAATCCCGCCGGCGCAGAGCAGCTCGCGAATGAAATCCGGAACATCTCGGTTGAAGAGCCGTCAGCGGTCGGCGCAACGCCGGAGATCGCTTCCGCCATCTCGGGAAAGACCTACAGATTTCCCGACAATGCGCTGAACGTGAAATCGCTGTTGCTGATCCTTAACGATCCACAACCGCGCTACGACCTGGAGATATCCATTCCCGATCAGGCGAATTCGTCGATCAGGCTTGCCGGCCCGATCGGGCTGGATGGCCTTTATCGCAAAGGCGCTTCGACCGCGTGGTGTGATGGCGATGAAGGGGACCTGGTCGGACAGCCATACCTTCGTCATCGACGTCAGATTGATCGGGGGCGACGACGGCCGAAAATGGATATTATCGTTTGACGGCGACAGGCTCAATCTTCGCGGCAAGGCCAGGGACGGCCGCGACGTCTCGGTCGACAGCGCGCCGTAAGGCTCAAATCAGCCGCATCCCCTTCAGCCCTCGCATCTATTCGAACCGTAATGCCACAATCGGATCGAGCCGCGCGGCCCGATGGGCCGGATAGAGGCCAAACGAAATCCCGACGAACCCCGCAAATCCACAAGCCAGGATGACTGCCCAGGGGCTGATCAGGATAGGCCAGCCAGCTTTCCAGGCGATTGCGACCGCTGCGGCGGCTCCCAACGCTGCACCCATCAGCCCGCCGATCAACGCCAGGATCAAGGCTTCGATCAGGAATTGCCGCCGGATATCGCGGCGGCTGGCCCCCACGGCCATGCGCAAACCGATTTCGCGGGTGCGTTCGGACACCGAAACCAGCATGATGTTCATGATGCTGATGCCGCCAACGACCAGCGAAACCGTGGCCACCGCGATTAACAGAATGCCGAGGGTCCGCACGGCGGCCCCGCGTGCAATCAGGACATCCGCCGGATTCTCGATCCTGAAATCGCTGGGGGCATCCCCGCGAATGCGGTGCCGCTGCCGAAGCAACGCCTCGATCTCGCGTTCCATCTCCGGCATGGCGGCCGCATCCGATACCTTGATCGAGATGAAATCCAGCGCTTGGCGGGTCGTGCCGCGCACGGCGCCGAGCACGCGGCTCTGCGCAGTCGACAGCGGGATGAACACGACATCGTCCTGGCTGCGGCCAGCTGCGCCCAACCCCTTTTTGTCCAGCACACCAATCACGGTGAATGGGACGTTGCCGATCCGAAACGTCTCGCCTATTCCCGCACGCCCATCGAAGAGCTCCTCGATGATCACCGACCCCACGATGGCAACTTTGGCTCCGGATGCGATCTCCTCGCCCGTGAAGGATCGGCCGTTGGCAACTTGCCATTCGCGCGCCACCAGATAATCAGCATTAATTCCAGCCACCAGCGTCACCCAGTTCCTGTTTGCGGCCACGAGGGGCATGGAACGCGACAGCAGCGGGGCCGCGACCTGCGCATCCACCAGTTCGCGGCGGATAGAAGCGGCGTCCTCTTCGGTCAGCGTGGGCTGTGTTCCGGATTCGAGCCTCGCTCCGGCGGAATTTCGGGCGCCGGGTATGACCAGCAGGAGGTTGGCTCCAAGCGTGCGGATCTTCTCCGAAACTTCCGCTTGTGCGCCGGCTCCCACCGATACCATGCAGACCACGGCTGCGACGCCAATCACGATCCCAAGCATGGTCAACGCGCTCCGCAGTTTGTTCGCGCGAAGCGCTCGGGTGGCGATTCGTAAACTCTCCAGGGGGCTCATGGGGGAGAAGCCAACGGGATGGCGTTCAAAAGCGAACGCTTGCCGGATGCCACGGCGTCCTCGATGATCCGTCCATCGTGCAGGGTGATCTGTCGCCGCGCGCGATCGGCGACTTCGGCGGCATGCGTAACCATGATGATCGTATGACCACCACGATGAAGGCCCTCGAACAGCGACATAATCTCGTCGCTGGTGCTGCTATCCAGTGAGCCAGTCGGTTCGTCGGCCAGGATGAGGGCAGGATCGTTCACCATGGCACGGGCAATAACAACCCGCTGCTGCTCCCCTCCCGAAAGTTGATTCGGCCAATGATGACTGCGGTCAGCCAGGCCTACATGGTCAAGCGCATCCTTGGCTGTGCGACGTCGTTCGGCGCGAGGAACGCCGGCGTAAACAAGAGGAAGTTCGACATTTTCCAGCGCGGTTGCCCGCGGCAGAAGGGCTGGCAGCTGGAATATGAAGCCGATGTCTTTTCTCCTGATGGCCGCGCGCGTGTCCTCGCTCAGCCTTGCAGCTTCCCGGCCCTTGAGCGCATATTCGCCGGAGTCCGGCCGCTCCAGGAGACCCAAAAGGTTCATCAAGGTCGACTTCCCCGAACCCGAGCGCCCGTGGATTGCAACGAACTCGCCGTGCTCGATCGAGAGCGACACGTTTGATACCGCATGGATGATCGTTCCCCCGGAGGGATAGTGTTTTGAAATTCCAATGGTCCGGACCAGCGGCGGCATCCCAAAATCCAGTTTCAAAATCCAACCTTGGAATCCAACCTTAGAATCCAAGACGAACGCCGAAATAGCCCCTCTGCTTCTGCGAGTTCGCAATCCCGATGATCACTTGCTGGCCCTCGTTGAGCGCGCCCTCCAGCAGCGCTGCGCCGCTGTCGTCGCTCGCGCCGAGCCTCACGGCAACCGGGTCCGGTCGCCCGTCCTCGCCCACCAGCCACACCGTCGCGGGCGCCTTGGAGGAAGCGGCTTGGTTCGCACCCGGGTGACCCGACGCAGGACCGGCGCCGTTCGGCCGGAAGCGCACTGCCTGGCTTGGAATTTTGAGAATCTCGCCGGTATTGCTCACCACGATCCGCAGCTGCGCAGTCATTCCCGGCAACAGCAAGAGGTCCGGATTTGGCGCGGACACGACGGTCGTATAGGTGACGACGTTTTGCACGACCTCGGGAGCCTTGCGGATCTGGAGAACCCGTCCGCTGAAGGTTTGATCCGGATAAGCGTCCACTGTGAACCGGGTCGCTTGGCCCGGCTTCAGCTGTCCGACATCCGCCTCGTCGATCTTGCCGTGGACCTCCATCTCACGCAGATCGTTCGCGATCTTGAACAATGTTTTGGCTTCGAGGCTGACCGCGACGGTTTGTCCCGGATTGACATCCCGCTTGATGACGATCCCATCAATCGGCGCGCGGAGGACGGTACGTTCGAGATCAAGTCCCGCCTGATCGAGCGCCGCCTGCCTCTGCTCGACGACAGCCTCGGCATTCTCGAGATTGGCCTCGGCCATGTGCTTTTCTGCTGCCGCAATCGCAATGGCCTCCTCCTTCATCCGGATCTGCTCGAGGGAACCGCGCAGGTCGGCAGCCCCGGCATCGCGCAGAGCCTGCGCCTGACTCAAGTCTCGCTCCGTTCCGCTTCCGGTGCGCGCCAGCTCGCGCTTTCGCAGGAGATCTCTCTCCACTTCATCTTGCCTGGCCTTGCTTGCCGCCGACTGAGCCTCCGCCAATTTCCTGGCGGTCTGCGCATTCGTCACCGCGACTGTCGCTCGTTCCAGCGCAGCCTTTTCCACTTCGGCAGTCGCCCTCGCCACCCTCAGTGCGGCTTTCGCTTCACTGACGCGGGCGGCAAAGATCTCCGGATCGATCTGCGCGATCGGCTGCCCGGCCTTTACGGCATCGTTGAAATTGACGAACACTTGCGCAATTCGCCCCGACAGTTGCGAACTGACATCGACGCTGACAACTGCCTCGATCGTGCCGCTGGCCTTCACCAAAGTAGAGATGCTGCCGCGTTCGACCGGCGCGGTGAGGAAGGTCTCGGGAGAGCTTCCCTGGCTGTATGTGTAGCCAAGGCCCGCAGCCAGCGTGCTCAGCAGAATGGCCATCGCGGCGAAGCGCATGGGGTGTCACCCCCTATCGTACCCTTGCACGGAGCATCACTACGCTCTATAGCGTGGCGTCAGCCTAACCGAGCCCCGCGCTCTCCAAGGCTACTACGGCACTTGGTGCGAGCAAGCGACGTCGTATTGGGAAACAGCGGCCGTGGAATTTGCGTGCGCTAACGATGCTGTGTCCGGATTTCCCGCATAGACGGCGCCTGCCTGCCCATTTGGGTTGAACGGCGACCCTTGCGCTGCCATAGCGGCCCCCGGAGTGTTAATACCAGCACCACTGGTGGTACAGCTAAAACCGTGATTGGAGCCGTGCTGACCTGTCGTGGGATTTTGGGCAGGTTTGGTGGGCGGACCGGCGCCCAGCACTACGCCCGCCGACGGAAGTACCAGACAAACGCCGATGGTGAGAGAGGCTAACACGTGTTTCATCTCTGCACTCCCTTTCAAGATTATGTTGCGCATTGGAGACAGTAGCTTGGGGAATTACGTAGAGCGTATTGGCCAACGCTCTAACTCGCGCATTGACCATCGCCGTCCAGGCGGTGGGGCTCGATCGCTGCCAACAAAAACACCGGAAGGGCGGAAAATTTCCCGAGCTTCCCGATTTTTTTTGAGACTCCCCGGACATTTTCTAAACTGGGATTTAGATTCTGACAGAAGTATCGGATTAAAGCGTTGCGCTCTTCGTAAATACGCTGCAGTGCGGGACAACAGGGTGAACAAGGCCTGCCGAAGCGGCGCGCCGCCGAGGCGGCTAACGCGGCGATGTCATCAAGGGCGCCATCCCATATCCCGTCTTTGCAATAGGCTACTTCGAGGTGACGAAGATCTATGACCGACTTGGTGCGCCAGATCCCGGTTCGGGGGAACTGTAGTCCAACTCAGGTCACCGCAGCTGGTCGAGCAAAGCCCTTGCCTGCTTTAGGTCTTGCGTGTCGAAGCCCTCAGTGAACCAGGCGTGGATCGGCGCGATAAGATTGAGCGCTTCCTCGCGCCTGCTCTGATCGATCCACACCGCGGCAAGGTCCCCTGCAGCTCGAAGTTCAAGGGCTTTGGCGTGTTGGCTTCTTGCCGTGGTCAAGGCCTGGTCGAGCAGTGACAGCGCCTCGGTCCTGGCGTCTGGTTCGCCGCGGACGAGCAGCGCGCGCGCCTTCAGCCGATACAATTCGGCCTCAAATATCCGTTCGCTGTTACGGCGGGTTGTAGCGAGGCCCTGCTCGATCAGCTCCAGGGCAGCCTCGCATTTGTGACTAGACAAAAAGGCCGGACACAAGAGCACGTAGAGTGCCGTGATGCCCAACTGATAACCCGCGCCACGATATTCATCCAACGCAGCCCGGATTTCCTCGAGGGCGCTGGATGAAGGGTCAAGCAAGGTCACGCATATGCCTCGGATGGCGTGTGCCAATCCGCGCCATTGCCGGAATCCGTGTTCCTCCGACAAGGCGAGACAGCGTTCGGCATAGCCTTGCGCAGTCAATAGCTCACCGCGCAGAGCGTGGAGAATAGATGCATAATAACAAGCATACGCCTGGGAATGCGGATGACTGATGGCGTCGGCACGCTGAATGGCGCCGTCCATTCGTGTGATCGCCGTATCGGCGTGGCCGAGCAGCCAGAGAGGCCACGACATCAGAGCGAGGCCGGCCACGCCGGCATCCTGGCCAGCTGCACGCGCCGCTAGTCTATCCTGCTCGCTGCTCGCGTCGAACGCCTCGACGGCCCGTTCGACCGCTTCGCGGGCACCGAGGAGATTTCCCATGAAAAGGCGAATCATTGCCTGCCCGCGCATCGCGTTCAACAACGCCGGACGATCATCGTGCGCTTCGGCCAGACGAAGCAGGGTCGCGATCGTTTCCTGGGCCAGCGGCAATTCACCGCGAATGACGCTCGCGGTGGTCAACCAAAACATGACCTGGAGATGCTCGGGGGGATCTCCGAGGCGCTCGCACAGCTCACGAGCGCGGGCGAACGTCGCCACCGCCTTGTTCGAGGCGGGGCCTTGGGTAGCGATCAAACACGGCCCCAGAGCGAATTGGAAATCAAGTTCCAGCCGGTCCTTTCGTGCGCCATCGGGCAAATGAGCCGAGGCCTCGATACCTCGTTGCGCGTGTGCGATGGCCTCAAGGTTGGCGGAGCGCATGGCGGCCTTCTTGCATGCCTGCAGCCAATATCCCTCCGCCTCTTCGAACAGTCCGGCCTCTGTGAGATGGTGCGCGAGAGTTTCGGGTTGAGCCTCCACAATTTCCGGGAACCGTTGCTCGAAAGCGTCTGCGATCGTGGCATGCAGCGCTGCGCGTCGGCTCTTCAGGAGTCCCGAGTAGGCAGCGTCCCGCACAAGCGCGTGCTTGAAGGTATAGATCGCGTGAGGTATCTCGCCCCGGCAGAATATCAACTCCGACCGAACTAATTGGGCGAGCGCCTCCTCAAGCCTCTCTCCAGGCAACCCGGCTACGGTGCTCAGCAGTTCGTAAGAGAACTCGCGACCCACCACAGCGCCGATCTGAGCCACCTCCCTCACCGGCGCCAATCGGTCGAGCCTCGCCATCAGCGATGCGTGCAATGTGGTCGGAATTGCCATCGAGGGCAGCGGACGGTTGAGCACGTAGTGGTCCTCCTGCTCCTCCAGCAATCCGGTTTCGAGTACCGTCTTGGTCAGCTCTTCGACAAACAGGGGCACGCCATCGGTACGGGCGAGAATCTGATTCATCACCTCCTCGGGCAGCGTCTTGCCGGCCGTGACGCGGTCGATTAGCTCCGCCCCATCGTGCCGGCTCAGGCGTGTGAGCGAGACCGTCGTCACATGCGCATGACCTGGCCAGGGCGGCGTGAACTCTGGCCTCGCGGTGATGAGCAGCAGCACTCGAAGCCGCGATACCCGTTCCAATGTAAGCGTGAGCAGCTCGAGCGAGGTCGGGTCCGCCCAATGGACATCCTCAAAGAGGATGAACACTGGCAGCTGCACCGCCAGGCCATTGAGCTGAGCCAAAAGCGCCGCCAATGTCATCTCCTTGCGCTTCTGCGGGCTCAGATCCGGTAGGCGGTAGCGGTCACCGGGTGGCAACGATAGAAGGCTGGCGAGAAGTGGCAACGTATGGTCCGCGTCAGAGCGGGATTGCGCGAGCAGAGCTTCGAGCTTGGCGAACTTTTCTGCCGGCGCGTCGCTTCGCTCGAACCGGGCGGCCCGTTCGAGTTGGCCGATGAATGGGTACAACGCACTGTTGGTGTGGTGTGCCGAGCAGTAATAGCGCAATCTTATGTGTGGTTCGGCCTGGAGCCTTTCTTGGAGCGCTTGGGCAATGTGCGACTTCCCGATGCCCGGTTGTCCGGTCAGCAGCACAACACAACCTTCGGCCTGCGCGGCATGCCGCCAGCGACGCAGTAGCAACTCGATTTCTTCGTCACGCCCGATTAGCGGTGTCAATCTGGTCTTGTGCTGCGCCTCGAAGCGGCTTTCTACTCCACTCGTCCCAAGGATCTGCCAGGCTGGCACCGGTTCTGCCCAGCCCTTGAGCGCGACAGGGCCCAGATTGCGGTATTCGAAGAGCCCCTCGGTGAGCCGGCGGGTACTCTCAGAGACAAGCACCGTACTGGGATCGGCGAGCGTTTGCAGGCGCGCAGCCAGGTTCGGCGTCTCGCCAATGACCGCCTGCTCCTGAGCAGCGCCTTCGCCGGTCAAATCGCCCACGACCACCATACCGGTGGCGATGCCAACCCGAACCTGTAGCTTGGTGCCGATATCTGTCCGGAGGTTAGCCACGGTATCGACCAGCGCCAGCCCCGCGCGTGTCGCCTGCTCGGCATCATCCTCGTGCGCCTGGGGATAGCCGAAATAGGCGAGCACGCCATCCCCCATGTACCGTGCGATGACGCCCTCATTCCGGGCGATAACCTCGGCGATGCAGCCGTGATAGGCGCCGATTACCGCCCGCAAGTCCTCCGGATCAAGGCGGGCCGAAAGGGCCGACGAGCCCACCAGATCGCAAAACATGACTGTAAGTTGACGCCGCTCGGCACTGTCCCGCGCCGCCGGTTTGGTGTCGGTTTGCGGTGTTCGGAGAACGCCCCTCTTAAGGTCTGCGATCGCGCGCAGCATCTTGCGTCGGTGCCCAAGCAGGACGCCGAGATCCTTGAGGTCCTGCTCCGTAAGATCGCAGACGACCGAGAGGTCAATGGCGTTCTCGCCGAAGCGCTGGGCGTACTCTCCCAAGCCGATCGATGCTAGCCACTCTGCAATACCTGTCATGGTATACCTATGGCTTACACGATGAGAATATCACATTGGAGAGGCTTGCGAAGGCACATCTGTCGACGGAAGCGCCGATCGCCGGACTTCTCGCCCAATGTAAAACAATCGCGTCATTTTGGTCGTTGGCCGACGACTTCCGGTCTTCCCCCAGGAGCGGACATCGTTACGGTCGGTCGGCATGTCTCAAAAGTGCCATCAACGGAAGTCTCCCGCAGATGCGCAGGTTCGAGGTTAGAGCGGTGGCTGATCGTGGGAAGGTTTTACCGTGCTCGATCGCCAAGCGAGTGCGCCAGACTTTCCAGATTTTGCGGCCTCACCTCAATCAGGCCATGGCGAGGAGCGTCGATATCGGCGATCAGGAGGAAGCCACACGAAACGATCAGCGGCAGCACGAACAGCAGCCTTGGCCTAGCGTTGCCGCTTCGGTAGCCGATCAGCGCATTGGAACATAGCGCGATGATCACCATGAGAAACCAAGCGGCAGTGGGGATCCGATTCCAAAACGCTGCCTGTGTATAGCCTTGCGAATTAATTACATCGTTCATTCCGGCGATTGCCAGCGCCTCCACGGGCGTTGGCTGGGCAGCCGAAGATTTGCGGACTGCAGACCAAAGAGCGTCTTGCAACTGGGCCGTCCGTTCGGCCAGTTGCTTGCGCTGATTGTCATCTTTGTTGAGGTAAAACTGGATGCGCAGGCCCGTGTACTCGGCAAGGAGCTTGCGGACGTTTGCGGCATCGGCGATGGGAAGAAAATCGGCTCGCAATATTTCGGTTCCAATGGCGTTGGCTTCCGCCTCTTCGAAATTCTTGCGCTGATCATAACGATTGGCCGCCATCGAAAAGCTGAAGCCGATGATCAGGCCGAGCAACGTCAGGGTAGCCGCAAGGATGACACCGAGATGTTCGTTCTGCTCGTCATCGGCGATCGGATAACGCCTACGTAGCCATGATCCTGCGATCGCAACGACTGACAGCGCCACAAAGGAAATAACGAACAAAAGCTGCGGGTAGTGCGTCAGATTTTCCATGGCCAGGTCGGCAAAATCAAAGACCCGGCCTGCGCATTCCGGCCGGGGGAGAGAATAACTATGATGTATCTTGCCGGCATTGTCACGGACCGCCTTCTCTTGGCCGCACGGCTGCTTAGGGTCTTGGCTGTGTGAAAACGCGACGGCGCGCAAATTGCGGAGAAAAGCATTCCTTCTGACGCCGCTTCTGAGACTACGGAGAGCATACTGAGCTCCAGTGCCGCGTGATCTCAGAAGTAGATTCTCCAGCGTTCGCAAGATTTCACGTTTTCACACAGCCAGGGTCAAAACCGGAAAAGCTCAATGGGAGCATATGTTTTCCGCTCTGCCCCCCAACAACAGACATAGAGCGACCACGGCAGCATGTCGGAGTTGTGCCAGAAGCGGACGTTGCCATGTCGGTCCATCGATCTGCCGTGAGCACAACAGACCAACGCTTCGGGTCAAGGTGCAGCGGCTGGCGGCTCATCGGAAAGCGTCACGAACCTCATCGATGGCCAGCATTGGATTCTGCAGATGGGGGAAGTGCCCTATGCCCGGAAGAAGAGTCAGTTTCGCGCGCACTCGTTCGGCGAACTCTACTCCCATCTCCTTGTTGATGTAGAGGTCTTTCTCGCCCCAAACGACCTTCACGGGCGTCTTGAGCCGGGCAAGTTGCGATTCGAAGTGATCCTGGTCTCGCGTAAAGTGCGAGTAGTAGTGGGAGAACGCGTCTGCCGACGTCATCGCTCCCTGGGTCCATCCTCGGAGCATGTCGTCCTTGAACTCACGCGCAACTTCAAAATGCTCTTCCTCGGGCAAACCTCTCGTAAAGGTGTTCTGCAGGATCTCGTCGCGATTGCTGTTCAGGTTGGCGCGGACCTGATCCATCGCAGGTCCCTCCTTCAAGCTTTGCAGGCTCGCGTACATGAATTGGGGCCTGTTGAACGGGGCGAAATCGCCCACGATGATCGTCCTTGCGATATCAGGTCTTTCCGCGGCCAGCAGGAGCGTCGGCAGCGCGCCGATATCGGTTGCGTAGATCGTCAGCTTCGATGTGTCGATCCCGGCCTTGCCGACGTATCGATCCAGAATTCGCGCGTAGTCTTTGGGCGCATAGGAAAACCTGTCGACCGTTGGCCTCGATGAGAGGCCATAACCCGGCCAGTCGAAAGCGTGGACCTCGTACTCATCGGCCAGAGCCTTGGCGATTTCCTTCCAGGCGTACAAGGTCTCCGGAAACCCATGCAGGAAGAGAACGGTCCCCTTTGGGTTCGAGTTGCGCAGAACCATGCGCCTGAGCGTGATATCTTGGTCGATCTCGAAGAAATCGATCGCGTCGTCGTTCACCGGCTGTGACATGATGTCTATCCTTTCGACGTTGTTACCACCCGGCTCGGCAGTCAGCGCGGGACCGTCGCGGCGACTGCGTCATCGATGTGAACGATTGCCATCATACAGTGGGACTGAACACCTGGCGCCGGCGCATGACGTCCAGGTAAGGCCCTGCATATCTCAAGGTTTCGGCTGCATGCCCTGCAAAAAGCGAAGCGGGTTGAGCGGGCCAATGGGGATCAGTTCGAAACTTATCATATGTGCTTTACCCAAAGGCAGCTTTTCGAGCATTTCGTGAGCGACGGCCGGATCGGTGACGTTGATGATGAACGCCACGCCCGGCTTTCCCTGTAGCGAGTACCACTGCTCGATCTTGCCATCGAGGTAGAGGTCGACAGTTTCCCGAACTTCCTCCGGTAGAACAGCAAACACCTGCGATTGTTCAAAACCAGGATTGATGGTCCCGATGGCGAGAATTTTGGTCGTCGGCGTCGTTTTCATAGCGGCTCCTTGTGCGTTTGCGGAATTGAAGCCGACAAGGCAGCCAATAAAGTGCCAATGCGGCGGCAGAAACGAATTTCATGTTAACGGGCCATGTCCGGAAGGTGCCAACAAGAGACTCATGCACCGCAGCAAATTGCTTCTCTATTCGATCACCTCGTCGGCGAGGGCAAGCAGCTGCGCTGGCACATCGAGGCCGAGCGCCTTCGCAGTCTTGAGGTTGATCACAAACTCGTATTTTGCGGACTGCATCACCGGCAGGTCGGCCGGTTTTTCACCTTTGAGGATGCGTCCGGTGTAGAGGCCGGCTAGTTGCAGGATATTATAAAAATCCGCTCCATAGCTCATCAGTCCGCCGACCATCGCATATTCACGATTATCAAATATCGCAGGCAGCGCGCGGCGCTCCGCCAGCGTAACGATTTGTCTGTGACGGCTGAAGTAGAACGCATCGGTGCTTACCAGCAGCACGGTGCCGGGCTGCTGCGGTAGCTTTGCAAAGACCGCATCGATCTCAGCATCCGTGCTGGCGTTGAGGATCTCAGCGTGAAGTCCAAGGCTCGCCGCGCCGGCCTTCAGGTCCTCGATAAAAGGGTCAGCCAACACCGAGGTGGGGTTGACGAGCGCAAAATAGCGCGCTTCTTGCGGCACAACTTGACGGATCAGCCCAAGCCGCTTTGCTGCAATGTCGGAATTCAACGAGGTGGCGCCGGTGACATTGCCGCCCGGCCGGCTGAGGCTGGCGACGAGGCCAAGGGCAACGACGTTGCTGCCGGCGGCGAAGACGATCGGAATTGTCGTGGTGGCAGATTTGGCGGCGAGCGCCGCATCGGTGCTGCCGGGCGTGGCGATCACTGCCACCTGCCGGCGGATCAAATCGGCCGCCATGTCCGGCAGGCGATCGACGTGCCCGTCCGCCCAGCGGGACTCGATCGCGACGTTCTGGCCCTCGACAAAGCCAGCTTCGCTCAAGCCTTTGCGGTAGGCAGCCAGGCGCTGGACGTTCTGCTCCGCCGAGCCGGCATGCAGGAATCCGATCACCGGCATCGCCGGCTGCTGCGCACGCGCAGCAAGCGGCCAACCCACCGCCGCACCGCCCAGGAGCGTGATGAACTCGCGCCGTTGCATGTCCGACCCCTAAGCTCGGGAGACGGCATCTTATCGGGTCAAACGAGTACTTTCATAGGGGCCGATACCCGCATCAAAGCCATTGCCGCAGTGCACAGCCAATGTCGCTGTCGGGTCAATCGCGTCGGTTTGGGCGTGCATCGACGACTTCCGCTCCAGACCTAAGAACAGACATTCGTCACCGTCCCTCGGCATGTCTCAAACGTGCCAGGAGCGGAAGTCATTCGCCTTCATTCGATGAACTTGTCAACCCGAGCCAAGACGCTGGATGGAAAGGTTAGCGCGTGCTGTCGGATACCCAGTCACCTTGCTCTAATTTGCGGCCTCCCGATCGGCCCGTCCTGGTAACGAGGTCAAGAACTGCAGTGCGGCGTTGCGCGTGTCTGGAGAGTTCAGGATTCCGAGATGGGCGGTGAAGAGGACCGTGTCGAATAGACCCTGGCCGACAAGGTCGATCGTCCCGGCGCCGGCGAGGCCGGCGCTGGCGGTGAAATCATGCGGTTTGCCGTCGCGATCCTCCGCGGGAACGCCGGGGAGGGCGCCGTCCTGCAGGCTGTTGTAGACGAAGTCGGGTGTTCCTGGCTTGTTGCGGATTACCAGGTAACGAGTGGGACCCGGCGTCTCGCCCGCGGCGTTCAGTACTGTGAGCAACTGGGTGTGGTCGGAACCGTACTCGTCGCATACCGCGCTGTTCGGCGTGAAGCCGCCGCCGCTCGCCAGCTGGTAGAAGTTGACCGGGCTGGGCGAGCAGTCAATGATGCCATGATTGGGTCCGTCGATGGCGACGAGCGCCCGCACCTTGCGATAGGCATTGTCCTGCAGCATCCATTCCCGGGCCACGGTGACGCCGAGACTGTGGGCGACGATGTCGACGCGCTTGGCGCCAGTGAAGTCGAGGACCGCCTGCACGAATTCGCGCAGGATCGGTACAGCCGCGGCAGTCGTGTGCGAGACGCCTGAGCGATGGGTATTGTCCTGCGCCAGATCGCACTGATCGCCTTGATAACCCAGCCCCCAGAGTTCGCTCGGGCGGTAGCCGTGATCGAGAAAGAATTGCGCAAAGGCGTGGATGCGGCCAAAGGGGTTGCAGGCGGTTGCGAACGGAGTGTCGTTGTTGCCGTGGAGGAAGATCACCGGGACGTGCTCGACGCGGCCGATACGGGAGCCAAAGCCAATCACCGGCTGGCCGAGATAGAAGTTGCGGATCACCGGGAAGTCGTCGGGAAACTTCGTGCCGATCTCGGCGGCGCTCGCCAATGCTCCGGCGCCAAACTGTAACAGAACCGCGATGATGGCCGCAATGCGAAGGTGTTTGGTGGTCATAGCCCCTCCAGCCTGGGCAAGTATTCGCCGAACGTAGCGAACTCGAAGAATTTTGCGTCACGAGCAGCGGAACGCCAGCTCCGATAAACATCCGCTGACTACTAACTCATGTTTACCTGAAACAAAAACATATTCTATCAATGGTTGTAGTGAAGCAGGATCGTGTCGAATTGTCTAGCTTATTTTGCCATGGTGAAAGCTCGATCCCGGCAGCGTGTCTTCTCCTGCTTTGGATGTGCGTGGTGGATCGGGCCGCGAGTTGCTCCCCGCTCTGTCAGGATTCGGGGATCGCCAAGCCGCGCGCCCGCGATGATCCATGCCGATGTCCGAGTCGGGTCAAAAGCGCCGTTTTGATCCTCTGCCAGCCACTTCCGACCTGCCCCAAACAGCGGACCTCGTCAGACCAGCCCGGCATGTCTCAAACGTGCCAACAGCGGACATCCGGGACGATGTGAATGAGAAAGAAAGACCGCCTTGCGGCGGTCTCTCAAAAATCGTGTCACGCCTTCACGCAGTTCTAGCTGCCCTGACTACGCTGCCTTGGATTTCTGAACGGCCTGTGCGGCGTTGCGGATCACGTCCAGCACAGCCTGCGGCTGGGAGAGCATCGGGACGTGACTGGAGCGTAACTCGACAGTTGTGGCGCCCATGCGCTTTGCAACGAAGCGCTCCAGTTCCGGCTGAATGGTTCGATCTTCAGTGGCCACAATGTACCAACTCGGCTTCGACTGCCAAGCGACACCGTCGACCTTTTGGTTGAACAGGTCGGGCACAGGGGCGGCCTGGGTCGCCCACACAACCTTCTGCTCCGCCTCGGGCAGATCACCCGCGAAGCGTGGGATGCCGTCAGACTTTAGCCAGATGCGTCCATCAGCGACTTCGATATGAGAAAATACCTCCGTAACGGGAAACTTCTGCTGCAGGCTTTGCGAGGTTTCGGTCTCGTCGGGTGCGAGGGCGGCGATGTAGACTAGCAATACAGTTGCCTTTTGTGAGGTTTTCTGAATCCATGGGCAACCATGATTCGAACATCGTGGACGCGGACAGCGTCGATTGAAGAGACGCTTGCGTTGTGGGCGGCGTCGCTTCGGGAGATCAAGAAGCGGATACGTCCATTGTTTGGGCAAGAGCGTGTTGCGAAGAATGCTGGCTTGTTTCTGGAAGGTCTGCTTGGAGATGAGCAACGCATGACTGGTTGGATGCGCGCTGAGGCCGCAGGCGATCCTGGCCCATGGCGGCAACAGGCGATCCTGGGTCGCAGGGATTGGGATGCGGATGCCTTGCGCGATATCGTCCGCGATTATGTCATCGAGCATTTGGCGGACGATGACGCGGTCCTCGTGATCGATGAGACCGGCTTTCTCAAACAGGGCAAAGCGTCGTGCGGCGTGGCGCGTCAGTACACTGGTTCGGCGGGCAAGATCACGAACTGCCAGATCGGCGTCTTCGCGGCCTACGTTTCGCGCCACGGTCATGCTTTCATCGACCGCGCGCTGTATCTTCCGAAGGAATGGACCGACGATCCAGATCGACTGAAAGCCGCATACGTGCCCCCCGATACCGGCTTTGCGACCAAACCAAAGCTTGCGACGAGAATGATCGCACGCGCCATAGCCGCGCCTGTCCCGTTCAAGTGGGTTGCAGGCGATACGGTCTACGGTGTCGGTGACATTGAACAGCAACTGCGTCGCGCGGGCAAAGGCTATGTCCTGGGGGTCAGCAGCGCGCATGTATTTCGATCCTGGGGCAAGCGTCGATCGGTCGCCGGCACGGCTGCCGACATCGCCCTGACGCGGCGTGCGTCCGACTGGAAACGCCTGTCAGCAGGGGCCGGAACCAAAGGACCGCGGCTGCATGATTGGTGCTATCTCGAATTGGCCGACCTGGCCGGAGAACCAAACGACGAAAATCCGGGCCTTTGGACACGCGGTCTGCTGATCCGTCGTCGTATCGCCGATGGCGATCTCGCCTTCTTCACCACCTGGTGCCCAGCGGCAACATCGATCGAGACACTGGTGGGGGTCGAAGGCCATCGGTGGGCAATCGAGGACAGTTTCGAGACCGCCAAGAACGAGTTCGGGCTCGACCACAACGAGAGCAGATCCTGGCACGGCTGGCATCGCCACGTTTCCATGGTGATGCTCGCCTTCGCCATGATGGCGGTGATCCGCCATCGCGCCAATCCGCCGGCGCCAAAAAAAACCAAACGCCGAACCACGGCAAGGGTCAAACCATAGCCACGCCGTCGTTGATCCGATGGTCGATCCAGGAAGTCCGACGCATTGCCGTCAGGCTCGCGCGAAAGCGGATACAACCCGCACACATCATCGCATGGTCACTCTGGCGTAGAGCTCATCAGGCGGTCGCTCAGCGAGCCCACTTCAAAACAAAACGGCAACTGTAATGCTAGGGCGGCGACTCGGCTATCCGTCCCGGCATGGGTGATCAGGGTGCCGCCGTAAGAATGGCCGACAAGGACCACGGGACCACTGACCCGCCCGAAGCAGCGGGTGACGCACTCCACATCGCCTTTGAGAGAGTCCAGGCCATGCTGGGAGCACATCACTTCGTGCCCATCCGCCTGCAGTGCGGGGATCAGCTTCTGGAAGCATGAGCCATCGGCCCAAAGTCCGTGGGCGAATACGATGCTAGGTTGGTTCTGCTTTGCCATAGTGCGACTCCTGATTTGATTTGGCTATGTACGCACCCCCCTCCAGTAAACGCCGGAACGCTCTCGTCTAAAGTTGGTTCCAATGGAGCCGACGCCGGGAGATACTTCCCGGAAATTCTGTCATGTCCGCGTTGGGTCTTGGCCGTGTGAAAACGCGACGGCGCGCAAATTGCGGAGAAAAGCATTCCTTCTGACGCAGCTTCTGAGACTACGGAGAGCATACTGAGCTCCAGTGCCGCGTGATCTCAGAAGTAGATTCTCCAGCGTTCGCAAGATTTCACGTTTTCACACAGCCAGGGTCGTCAAAAGCTGAAAGCTCAATGGGAGCATGCCCCCCAACAACAGACATAGAGCGACCACGGCGGCATGTTCGAGTTGTGCCATTAGCGGAAGTGAACGCACTCATTCGATCACCTCGTCGGTGGTGGCGAGGATCGTTTCTTGGTAGTCGTGCCGTCTTGGCGGCATAGGTGCATTCGGCGGCGTACGGTCTCGCTCGCACTAGCGCTTTCACCGACCGCCGGCGCCTGTTGGGATCATGGGCCCATAGTAGGCGCCCCAGTGGCCCCACACATCGCGGTTCCCGTATCCGCTGAAATTGCCGTTCGGATTGCCATATGTCGGATGCAAGACGACTGACGGCGCGGCATCGCTATACATGCGATGGGTCCGGACGTTCGACCCGTGACGAACCGTGTGGGCAAATGCGCAGGTGATGGAGAGGGCGAACGCAGTGGCCAGTGCCATTGCCATAAGTTTCATGGTTGTCTCCTTTGCTGTTTAGATAAGAGACAACCGCACCATCACCAATAAAACCTTTGTTAGCTGCCGATGTGGTCGACAGTGCCACAGCGGTTCCAAGCGGAGCTGACCGCGCGGGCGTTGTCCGGTTGCAAGTTGGGGAACGGGCCGGAGAGCACACTTCTTTAGTGAGGAGTTGGCCGCGTAGCTGGCTTCCAGTCGCGTGCGAGCTTCTGCGCTTCGGTTATCTGCGCTGGGGTCATCTTCCGTTCGGCCATCTCTAGAGTCTTGACCGCTCTTTGCTCACCCTGCGCCGCCGCTAGACTGAACCACATGTGGGCACGGACACAGTCCTGCGGCACGCCTCGGCCTTCGGCATGCATGACCCCGAGAAAGAGCTTGGCGACGGGGTGGCCTTGCTCGGCAGCCCTCCGAAACCAGATCATCGCCTCACTATAGTCCTGCGGTACGCCTTTGCCGTTTGCGTATTGGTTCCCAAGTAGAAACTCGGCAATGGCGTCGCCTTGGTCTGCAGCCTTCCGAAACCACGCAACTGCCTCGGTATCGTCCTGCGTCACACCTCGCCCGGGACAGCTCTAGAACGATGGCGGTGAGCGTGCGCTTAGCAACTTCGCTCTCATTAGCCACTATGACAACGGATCCCGCACCCGGAAAGGTCATCCCCGGCGATATGCCTGCTATAGCGCCTGTGGCTCTTTGGTCGCAGTATTCATCTTTTTTCTGGCAGATTCAATCCTGGCTGAATTCGCATAGTGAGTCCCGCCTTCTCCAGGTGTAAGATTCCTTGCACGCAGAAGTTTATTGGAAGGCGACGCGCCTACAGCCCAAGACTCTAGCTACGGGGCACAATATGACAGCGAGCATTGCACTGACTGCGGCGAAAAGCGGGCGGCCTATCTCAGCACATCGACGCAGACTTGGCGTTGCTGCAATTGTCTTGGCGCCCGCGATCATGTTTTTTTCCCATAGTGCGTTGGCCGATGAAGGCGGCGTCAGCTTCTGGGTCCCCGGTTTCTTCGGAAGTTTGGCAGCCACGCCGCAGCAGCCGGGTTGGTCGCTGGCGACGATCTACTACCATACCTCCGTATCGGCTGGCGCCGACGTCGCGCGTGCACGTGAATTCACGCTCGGCAGGGTTCCGGGCAACGTTACGGTAAACGCAAATCTGAATTTGAGCGTCAACGCCACCGGAGATCTCGGCTTTGTCATTCCGACCTATGTGTTCGCAACGCCGGTGCTCGGAGGCCAGGCGTCGGTTTCCCTTGTGAGTGCCTACGGTGTCGTAAGCACCACTCTGGCAGGCCAATTGGCGGGGAGCCTAACAGGACCGGGCGGCGGTAGCATCCCGTTCTTGCGTTCCGACAGCATCAACGATACGACGTGGGGTTTTGGCGATCTGGTCCCGCAATTCGCTTTGCGTTGGAATGCCGGCGTTAACAACTACATGACCTACATCACCGGCGACATACCTGTTGGAGCCTACCAATCCAACCGCTTGTCGAATTTAGGTATCGGGCACGGTGCGATCGACGCAGGCGGTGGCTACACTTATTTTAATCCGGCGACCGGCCATGAGTTCTCAGGTGTGCTGGGGTTTACCTATAATTTCAAAAATACTGCAACACAGTATCAGAATGGCGTCGACCTGCACTTCGATTGGGGCGCATCGCAATTTCTGACCAAGCAGGTTCAGGTGGGTCTGGTAGGGTATGCCTACAAAGACATCGGCTGCGACAGCGGCTCAGGCGACCATGTCGGTTGCTTCCAATCGCAGGTGTTCGGCATCGGGCCGCAGTTTGGCTACGTCTTTCCCCTTAGCGAGACCCTTCAAGGTTACATCAATCTCAAGGGCTACGCAGAATTTGGCGGCTCGGATCGGCCCACCGGCTGGAACACATGGCTGACATTTGTCATCTCACCCGCGGCGGCGCCTCCGCCAGCGCCGAGGCGGATGATTACGAAATAGCAGCGCAGCGAACCGTCGCTAGCTCGATGTCCGAATTGGGTCTTGGCCGCGTGAAAACGCCGAAATCGAATTTGCGAACGGAAATTTCGTCTCGACTTCAGCCGTCGTGCTTGATTTCGTGAACCCACAGCGGGCCGGACGGTGGCCGCGCTGCCTTCGACGGCAGGCACGGTTCGATGAAGCCGGAGGGCCGCCGACGCTGGACCATGGCCGGAGAATAGAGCAATGGCCTCGCGGTTTAACCGCGCCAGTGAAGGCAGCGTATGGTTCGTCGGTCGAGCGCGGCCACGCCATCCCGTCCGGTGGCGTGGCCGCAGGTGCTTTCACGAATAGTGATGCGGCCGAAGAGTTCGAGGACGAGCGCGATGACTATGATGACTTGCTCGATGCGCTCGGCCGCACGGAAGAGCAGGATCACCGGATTTCGGTTCATGAGGCTGGCCACGTCGTCGCAGCGCGGCTCCTCGGGCATCCTGTTGGCGGTCTGACCGTAAACCCGGACCCAGACCGCGGATCGGAAGGCTTGTGTTGGGGCGTTGGACATAAGGAGGCGTTCGCGAGCGGTCGCGGCGACGCCTCGAACGTTCGCGATGTACTAGCTCCGCTGATGCCGAAAGCTGGTGAGGATCGCCGCGCCGTCTCGGATGTCTTCGGGAATGTGTATGCTCAGTGCATCGAGCTTATGTCCGGTCGAGCTGCCGAACGTATGCTGTTAGGTGGAGAGCCCGCGCCTCCCGCCGACGACCTGCGTCAGGCGCGCGAGCTTGCGATGCTAATCAGCTCCAGTGAGGAAGCGATCGAGACCTTTATCGCGCACTGTGATGTTGCGGCGCGCGACTTGTTGCTGCCTCACGGCGATGTCGTGATGGTGCTGTCCACTGTCTTGCGCATCAAGCGCACGAACTGCGGCTGCCTTCAAACCCGGCGTGATATCGCATCCGTAGACCGGAGAGCGGTCCCGGTATCTAAACCGGAGCTAATGAGCTAGGATACAGCTTGGGGGGCGTTGAAGACGGAGGTCGGTCAATGAGTATGATTTACCCAAATCCCGTTTTGGACCCAAATGCGCAGGCCAAGTCAATGATCGACGCAGTGACAGGTCACCAGCCGAGCCCGTTGGACAGCGAATTCTCATCGGAAACACCAACGACGCGGAAACAGAAAACCGTCGAGAAAAACGTCAAATCTCGTCGGATGGAAAACGAGTAGTCACGCGCGCGGGCAAGCAAGTAGCAGGCGATTTCGCGAAAGGCGCGCCTCAAGGGGCGTGCTCGCACGCACTTTGATCGATCACCTGGAGCTGACCCTAAACGTCTCCCAGCCCGGCCCACTTCCGATATTGGGGCCAAAGCGGGCATGGTCCCATTTGAGCAGGAATGTCGCAGTTTGACCCGCAACAGACGTCAAGCCTCCCGAAGGGCAATTTCTCGCCGGTTGAAACCATGATATCTTGAAACCTCTGAGGAGCCGAGGCCATCCGACACCCAGCCATCGAACTGGAGAATTGTCATGGGCATCACTCGCCGCGCCGCAACTCTTGGCATAATATTTTTTGTAGCACTGGCCCTTATCATATATTTCTTTGATAGGCCAATCGTTCCCGAGCCGATCGACCGCGATTCAACCGCACTCGCCCTGGCGAGCCAGATCGAGAAGTGCACGCGCATTTACGGCAACGAGAGCACGCGGAGAAAAGACTTTGCGAACTGTCAAAGCAATTGCTCGAAGAACACGGATGATAAGATCAGAGTCTGTATCGATGCGTGTCAGGCTACAGCGGATCAGTTCAGCAATTGTGCAAATCAAGGTATCATTGGTAAATAGCATCGCTGCCCTAGTGGCGCAGCGTGATGCTGCTATCGAACGGATGTCACTCCAAACTTGTCGTGTTTTCGACCTAAAGTGGGCTGGGCCATGAAATATAGCAAGCGGTCGTTTGCCTTCGTCTCCGTACTGTTCGCAGTGCTTTCTGTCATCGAGCATCGGAACACTTAATGCGCGCGACGCCGATCTCGCATCTCTCACCTTCGCGGCGGCTCAGACCACTAAACAGCAACGCATAAATACCTGTCGTGCGCGATATCGCGACTGCCTGTCCTTGAAGCAAATACCATCCTCCGAGTGTCGGGGCATTTACCAGGATTGCACCCGCTATACTTGTAATACTGGTCCAGCTGGTCGGCCGTCTTGGCCAGGGTTTCCGTCGTAATTGATCGCGAAGGCCGCCGCGCTTCTCGCCCGTGCTGACGAGGTGATCGAGTGGGGCCCGACCGGCCGTGCGTTGCAAGCCGAATGTGATGATCTGGAGATGATTGGTCTTGCGCTTCTGTATCCGGCCCTTGAACGGAGGTTTTGCCCTCCTGGCCATCATGGATATCCGCGCACATCCGATCTCATTCTGAGAAAGGCCCTGAAAGGCCGGTTGTGCCACCAGATCACGGATGCGACGGCGAGACCATTTCTCCATCTTCTCAATCCAACTCGCAGACCTCGGCAGGTATCTTTCTGCTTTGCTTGGTGGTGCTCGGGATCAGCCCTTAGGTTGAACCCGAGCGCTTACGCCGTTCTCGGCTCGACGCGCGCTTCGTAGCTGCGACCTTGCGCCAAAACGGTCCAGGTGATCCGCGCCAGCTTGTTGGCCAGTGCAGTTGCCAGAACATTGTGATGCAGGCGTTTTGCGGCGGTCGTGAGCCACGCTCCGAAGCTGTGCTTTTGCCAGTTTTCCGGTCTGAGCAGAATAACGCGAGCACCCTGCATGAACAGCATGCGCAGATAGCGGTTCCCGCGTTTGCTGATGCGGCCGAGGATCGTCCGATCGCCCGTCGACATTTGCTTCGACACCAGGCCGAGCCATGCAGCGAAGTCACGCCCTTTGGCAAAGGCAGCGCCATTACCAATGGCCGCCATCATTGCGCTCGCGATGATCGGGCCTACACCCGGAACCGTCATCAACTGCCGACAGCCCTCGGTGCCTCGCGCCAGCACTTCGATCTCTTCTGTCACCTGTTCAATACGTCCGTCGAGATGCCGCCAATCGCCGCTGAGGTCCTCGATGATCCTGATCATACGGGGGGACAATACGTCGGTGCGCTTGGCCAGAAGTTCCGGGAGTTGCTGACGAAGGAACCGAAGGCCCTGGCGCACCGGAATGCCGCGCTCCAGCAGGAAGGCGCGGATTTGATTGATGATGCCGGTACGCTGGCTGACCAACCGCTCCCGTACCCGGTGCAGCGCCTGCAGGTCCAGTTGATCGGCGGTCTTGGTCGCCACGAACTTCATGGTCGGTCGCCGCACCGCCTCGGCGATTGCCTCGGCATCGCGGAAGTCATTCTTCTGTCCCTTCGAATAGGGACGAACATACTTCGCTAGCATCAACCTGGCATCGTGGCTAAGGCTATCGAGTTTGCGGCTGAGATGATGTGCGCCGACGCAGGCTTCCATGCCGACCAGGCACGGCGGCATGTTGGCAAAGCGTGCTTCTACCTGGCCACGTGACCACTTCTGCCGCAGCACGATCGCACCGCGCTCACCGTGGCCGACAACATGGAACGAGTTCTTGCCGATATCGATGCCGATCACGGCGATTGCGCTCTCCAACTTCTGGGACATGGCGTGCTTTTCGTCTTTGGCGCCCCTTCCCAGCATGCTATTGCTGGTGGGGCAGGAGCACGGCCGGACCATCCCATTAACGGGCGTCAGGCCCGCCGCGAGGTTGTATCGCGGGGACGCGTGTGCGAATGCGGCAGTTCTTTTGATCGCAAACAAAAATCCTCAGCGCGCGTCGATCTGCCGAAATCGCATGGACACAGCATGAGCTGTCGGGAAGGCTTCTAACGTCGACAGTGGCATTGCCAGCGCGAGGAGCGCCAGCAATGCTGACCCATCTCAGGCAATGAGAGGAGATCAGCGATGAATAAAACTAGACAGGTCTGGCTTGGATTACTGGCGTCGGTTGCGGCTGTGACCATAGCAACCGCACCGGCTTTCGCGCAAAAGAAATCCAACATCGTCATGCTGATGTCCGACGACACCGGATGGGACGATCTCGGTGCCTATCTCGGTGGAGCAGCGCTCGGCCACCCGACGCCGAACCTTGATCGCATCGCCAAGGAAGGTGCGGTGTTGGACCGTTGTCGATATGAAGAACGACTGGAAAACCATATTCCCGTTTGGGAGTAAGTGAGAACGCGAACGCTGTTTATTTTCGAACCAGCAGCGCCATGGCAGAGAAACAGAAATCCCTGGATTGTCCACGCGGAGGCTATCCATGCATTCGGCCACGTATCTAACGAGTCTGGTTTCATCGGCGATTGTTGCCGCCCTGTTGACTCTGCCGACTGCGATGGCGGAGGACGGATGGTATCCGGCAGAGATCGACGTCTGGTCACCGCCGTTCAACACCAAACATCAGCATACATTGCAGCAATACATGCCGCCGGCTCACGCGAGCCGGGTGTGGCGCATATGTGCCTCGATTCCGCACCTCAAAGACGACTATTGGTTGGCGGTCAACTTCGGGCTGGTCAACGAAGCAAAGCGATTGGGTGTCGGTCTTAACCTCTACGAGGCCGGGGGATATGAGAATCTTGCAACACAGCAAAACCAAATCGCCGAATGCGTCGCACAGAACAAAGCGGATGCCCTGATTATCGGCGCAATCTCGGCCGATGGATTGAACAGCGTGATTGCCGACTACAGCTCCAAGGGCATACCCGTGATCGACCTGATCAACGGCATCAATTCGGACAAGATTGCCGCCCGAGTGGCCGCGGATTTCTACGACATGGGACTTGCCGCGGGAAAATATCTTACAGCCCTTCCATTGGATACGCCTAACAAGACTGCCAAGGTTGCTTGGTTTTCGGGTCCCGCAGGTGCGGCCTGGGTCGCGGCCGGTGATAAAGGGTTTCGGGCTGCACTCAACGGATCCTCGCTGTCCGTCATCGACGGGGGATTTGGCGATACCGGTATCGCCGCGCAAACTCGCCTGATCGAAGCTGTGCTGGACGGTCATCCAGACATCGACTTTATTGCTGGAACCGCCGTTTCGGCTGAAGCAGCCGTACAGGTTTTACAGAAGCGGAATCTAGAGCAACGGATCAAGATCATCTCATATTACTTCGGTCCCGGGGTCTATCGTGCTATCAAGCGAGGTGCGATTTTGTCCGCTCCGAGTGACAGTCAGGCTGTGCTGGCACGCATCTCGATCGATCAGGCGGTGCGCGCTTTGGAAAAGCAACAAATGATCCGCCACCTCGGCGTCACTATCAAAATGGTAGATCTCAAGTCGCTGTCGGAATTCAATTTGAATTCGAGTATTGCTCCGGCCGGATTCCGCCCGATTTTCAGCGTCGCGCCGTAGGCCGGGTTGCGCGGCTTTTGGTGGGCAAAATGGCAAAGGGCAGTGCCTGGAAATCACAGTTTCTGCTTTCGGCAATTGTATTCGTCGCAGGCATGATGGCGACGCTTTGCTTAAGCTATTTTTTCTATCAAAAGTCGGAGAAAGACTGGAACATTCGCGTCGATCAAACCGCCGAGCGCCTTTCCAACACGCTGCTGTCATGGCTGGAGGAAAGTTACGCGCCGGTATCGGGACTGGTCGCGCTGGTCGAAAATTCTAACACGGTCGAACCGAGCGAATTCCTCAATGCTTTTGAAAGTATGCAGTCTCGGTCGACGACGGTGCTGCTCGACGAAGCGAGCCTTCTTCGACTTAACCGGGTCGGCCAATGGCAGGTAACTATTTCATCGGACGCACTAGGTTATCCCGGCCGATATATTACACTAACCGATGTCGCCAGTACTTTGTCCCTGGCGTCTAAGCGGCCGAACCAATTTACTCTCAGCCCGCCGTTTAAGTCCGAAAGTGGCCGGACCATCTCAGCGATTGCTCTTTCCGCTTCCGCCACAGTGGAGCCGACAATCGTTGTCGGAACGTTGAACTACGATACACTGTTTGAAGGCATGCGGTCCGGCCCGGTACCGAAGGGCATTTTTCTAAAACTGAGTGGACGCTTTCTTGGTCGACCTGACCTGATGTCCGTGGTCACACCTCCGAACGACCGGCAGTTTCGGCACATATCAACGACGAGAGTGGCAACCGCCGGCGCGGACATAGAGATATCGTGGGCCGCGACGAGCGAATTCGACGGCGGCCCATCCTACGGAGTAGCGTTAGCAGGATTGCTAGGCGGCCTAAGCCTAACCACTGGATTCACCTTATTTAGCGGTTTCTTGATTCGGCGAAATAGACAGATCGAACGGAAGGTGGACGAGGCGACGTTTGCCCTGCGGAAGTCATCTGAATCCCTGGGCCGAGAGCGGGCACTCCTCCGTTCACTGATCGATTCCATTCCCGACCTGATTTTCGCCAAGGACATTCGCGGGGTCTATATCACCAGCAACAAGGCTTTTGCGAAGCTGTTGGGCAGGACCGCACACGATGTAGTTGGGAAGACCGATCTGGATATTTTCCCCGCCGATTTCGCCGTTTCCGTCCGAGAGCGCGACGCCGACGTGGTCAAGGCGGGCGCCATAACGACCAGAGAGGAAGAAGTCACCTACCCCGACGGTCGCGCGGCGCAGGTGGAAACCAGCAAGATTCCTTTCATTGCCGATGACGGCGAACTTTATGGCCTGATTGGTGTCAGCCGTGACATTACCGAACGCAAGAAGACCGAGCGGGTCCTGGCGATCGAGCGGGAGAGGCTACAGCGTATTCTCGATGCCTCACCGGTCGGAGTGGCGATAACGAGCGACAATGTCGCGCGTTTTACCAATCCACGAATGGAAGAAATGTTCGCCCTCCGGGTGGGCTCCGCCGTGCCTGATCTCTATGTTCATCCCGACCAGCGAAACTTGCTGCTGGATGAGCTCGATCGCGCGGGTATCGTTCGGGACTTCGGGGTTCAGCTTCGTGGCCGCAACGGCGAGATACGCGACAGCCTCACCACCCTCATGCATATGGAATATGAGGGACGGCGGGGGGTGCTTGGTTGGGTAGTGGATGTCACCGAGTTAAAAAAGATTCAAACAGCCTTGTCGGAAGCCAAGGTCGCCGCCGAGGACGCCACCAAGATAAAGGCCGAGTTCCTCGCCAACATGAGCCATGAGATCCGCACTCCGATGAACGCCGTCATCGGTCTCGCGCATTTGTGCCTCAAAACGGATCTGAGCGCCAAGCAACGCGATTATGTCGGCAAGATTCACAATGCAGGTACGTCGCTGCTGTCGATCATCAGCGATATTCTCGATTTCTCTAAAATCGAGGCGGGTAAGCTCAACATCGAGAACGTCAGCTTCGAGATTGACTCGGTCATGAACAACATTGCGACCATGGTCGCCCAGAAGATCCAGGACAAGGACCTGGAGCTTCTGTTTGATATCTCGCCGGACATCCCGCCCGCGCTTCTCGGCGATCCGTTGCGGCTAGGACAGGTGCTTATCAATCTGCTTGGCAACGCAGTGAAGTTCACGGAAACGGGTGAGGTATGCCTTATCGGCGAGTTGCTGGAGCGGACAGGTGACAAGGTCAAGCTGCAGTTCTCCGTCAAGGATACCGGCATCGGCATGACCAGGGAGCAGGCGAACCGGCTATTTCAAGCATTCTCCCAAGCGGACTCGTCGACATCGCGCAAATATGGTGGAACTGGACTAGGCTTGGCCATCTCAAAGCGGCTGGTTGAGCTGATAGGCGGCTCTATCTGGGTTGTAAGCGAGCCGGGCGAAGGAAGCACTTTCAGCTTCACGGGCTGGTTTGGTCTTTCGGAAGCGGTCCCGCGCAGGGTGGTGCCGACGCGGTTCGGATCTCTCAAAACCTTGATTGTCGATGACAATGCCGCGGCCCGCGAGGTGTTGGAAGACCTGCTGTCGACTGTTGGCGGCGAAATCGAACAGGTGGCATCGGGCGCGGAAGCAATCGATGCGGTTAAGCACGCCGAAGCAGGCCGGCCGTTCGATCTGGTCCTGCTGGATTGGCGCATGCCCGGCCTCGACGGTGTCGAGACCGCCCGCAGGATCCGGGCAGATGGCTCGCTCAAACACGTACCAGCTATCGTCATCGTCACCGCTTTCGGCCGCGAGGAGGTACACGCCGAGGCTGAGAGCGCGGGCGTTGACGGCTTCCTGGTGAAGCCGGTCAACCGCTCTATGCTGGTCGACCTGCTGGTCGAAATCTTTGCTCCCGAGCACAGGGCGGCCGCTCGCCAGGCGATCAAGGCGACAGCATACGAGCTGAACGGATTGCGGGTCTTGCTGGCCGAAGACAACACGATCAACCAGCAGATCGCCGTCGAGCTACTCGAAGGTGTCGGCGTCTCCATCGATGTCGCCAATAACGGACGAGAGGCGCTGAATATGCTCTTGGCCGATGGCGGCAATGCCCGGTACGACGTGGTGTTGATGGACCTGCAAATGCCGGAGATGGACGGCTATCAAGCTACCGCCCGTATCCGCGCTGCCCCGGGGCTGGCGGAACTTCCCATCATTGCCATGACCGCGCACGCAACGGCCGAGGAACGCGACCGTTGTTTGGCGGCGGGCATGCGCGGCCACATCACGAAACCGATCGATCCCGAACTGCTGTATCGAACTCTCATGCAATTCCACCGGCCAAGCCAAGCGGCGATGGCGGCCAAGCCGGTCGAACGCTTTTCGCAATCGCCAGCGCTCTCCGAAATTGCTGGGCTTGACGTCGCCGACGGACTCAACCGGGTGGCCGGTAACAGGAAACTTTACCGCTCGTTGCTAGGGCAGTTCGTCGACCAGCAAGCCGACACCGTTTCCGCCGTCCGTGCCTCACTGGCACGCGAGGACTTCGCCTCGGCCGAACGCTTGGTGCACACACTCAAGGGGGTCTCTGGAAATCTGGGGGCGAAGGCGCTGAGCGGCCTCGCCGCCGAACTGGAGAGGTCGCTCAGGAATCGCAATGCCCGGTCGCTGGAGGCCGGCCTGTCTGGCATTGCCCCCGAGTTGGCGCGGTTGATGGAAGCGATCCGCAATTTCCTGGCGGCAGGCGCTACCGACGCCCCGTTGCGGACTTCGATCTCCGATTTGGCGGAAACCGTGACGCTGCTGAGGCACCTCAAACAGATGCTGGCGGATGATGACGGTGCCGCCCTCGACTACTTGCTGCAAGCGCGCGAGCGGATCAAGGGCGCCATTTCCGAAGCCGACTTGGATTCCTTGCAGAAGGCCGTGGGTGATTTCGATTTCGCCGCGGCACTCGACCGCCTCACCGGCATCGCGCAGAAGCACAACCTTTCCCTGGAGTGATCGGATGTCTCCGTCGGACCGCAAAACAATCCTGATTGTCGACGATACGCCCACCAATATCGGGATCATCTCCAGTGTGCTCAAGGATTCGTTCAGGACCAAAGTCGCCACCAATGGGGAGAAAGCGCTGGTACTCGCTTCGGCCGGCGACAGGCCCGACCTCATCCTTTTGGACATCACGATGCCCGGCATGGACGGCTACGAGGTGTGTCGGCGCCTCAAGGCAAATCCGGCGACCCGCGGGATTCCCGTGATTTTTCTCACCGCCAAGACCGAGGCCGATGACGAAAAGCAAGGCTTCGAGGTCGGTGCCGTCGACTACATCCACAAGCCCTTTTCGGCCCCGATCGTGCTGGCCCGTGTCAATACCCACATCGCTTTGCAAGCGGCGCTGCAACAGGCGTACGAAGCTCAAAAGCAAGCGGATGAACTGCTCCACTGCTTGCTACCAGAGGCGGCAGCTGAGGAGATCCGCAGTATCGGCACGGTAATTCCGCGCCGCTACGAGGGCGTCGCAGTGCTATTCTGCGATGTCGTCAATTTCACGTCGTATTGTGACAAGCACGAGCCCGAGGAAGTGGTCTCTCGGCTTGACGCCCTGTTCGTTGCGTTCGAGCGGGTGGCCACCGCCCACGGCCTGGAAAAGATAAAGACCATCGGCGATGCCTTCATGGCGGCAGCAGGGCTGCTCAAGCAGACAGATGATCCGCTGGGAACGGCTGTCCTTTGCGGCCTCCAAATGGCTACGACATCCATCGATGCTCAGCTTGGCTGGGCGGTGCGCGTTGGCGTCCACGTCGGTCCGGTCGTGGCCGGCATTGTCGGCCAGGAGCGCTACCAGTTCGACATTTGGGGCGACACAGTCAACATCGCCGCTCGCATGGCCAGCAAAGCAATGCCGGGGAGCGTAGCGGTGACCCATGACATCTGGGCGCAAATCAAGGATCGCTTCGAAAGTGAATCTCTGGGCGAACTTGAGATCAAGGGCAAGGGCATCATTCCGGTCGTCGCCGTGCGGCGGGAAAAGCCTCGACCATGATAACAGGCGAAAACGCCGTTTAAGCGGCGTATCCATTTGTGACAAAAGATGCAGACCGACTTCCGCTTTTGTACAGGTTTTCGGATGCCGGCTTGACGAGGCTATCCACGCGCTCCGACGACCGGCGAAAAGCGCCAAGGCACGAAATCGCGGGAAGTGGGGCACCGGCGGTGCCGCGGGCGCTATGGAGATTTAACCGCGGTCCGTGATTTGAGTGCCGGGTAATTTTTCGAAGGGTGTACTGGCCTCGAAGGGATGCACAACTTTGGCGTTATGGCACGAGTGTTGCACAAGTGGGGAAAGCTCCTGTTGCCTCTTATGTGATTTCAAAGAGTTAGGCGTTGTAAAAAGGTCACGTTCGACAACTTCTGCGCGATCCGCCTTGCGACAGCCATGGAGCATCATAGGGCGAACCAATTTTTGAAGACTGCAACAAACCTCAATTTTGTCCAACCGAAACTGTACTCGTCAAGATGATCACTGCTTCTCCGATTGCACGGTGTTCGTTATTCAAATTCTTGACGATGCAGATATAGCCTTCTGCATCTCGGGCGCGGAATTGCGGACCGTTCTATCCGCGACCACCATGCTCGCAGACAAGCCGCATCGCCTCAACGGACGAACTAGCGTGCAGCGAATTTGTGTTTTGACGATCTTGCCTCCGGTTACAGCACTCACGGTTGGGCTACCCGCGCAGCGGGCTATCGCGCAGCGATTTCGTGCATTGGCACAACTCGGACATGCTGCCGTGGTCGCTCTATGTCCGTTGTTGGGGGCAGAGCGGAAAACATATGCTCGCATTGAGCTTTTCAGCTTTTGACCCTTATGAGACATTGCGAAAGAACCAACAGGCCGACGTTCTGTCGTCATTTCGGAAAATATGTATTTCCTGGGGCTCACGGCCAACCGTCGAGTGGAACGAGACGGACTACGACGTGGTGGGCGAGGGCCCGCCGCTTGGCCGGATATCGACTATGTCGGGAGCGAATTTTAGTTTAGATTGATGGCCGCGGGCGCGATTATTCGGCAGCCTGAAACGACTCTGTCTGCGCTCCGTGATAGATCAGGAGAACAGTCATGCGATTGTTTCAAAGAGTTGCGGCGAGCGTCGCATTCTCGGCGCTGATGGCGGCAGGCGCGACCTGCGCCGGCGCCGAAGACGAGCCGCTTGGCGTTCGGCTGGTCAATCAAATGAATGCGCTTTACGGCCAGCATGCGGGCGTTCGCGCAAACCACGCCAAGGGCGCCGTGTTTGAAGGCATGTTCACGCCGGCACGAGGCGCCGACACCCTCAGCTCAGCTGTCTTTCTCAAAGGTGCTCCCACGCCGCTGGTCATTCGTTTTTCCAATGCGGGCGGCGTGCCGGACGCGCCCGACACCCACCCTTCGACCGACCGTGTCCGCGGCATGGCAATCAAGTTCCGTCTCCCGGATGGGAGCGAGCAAGACATAGTCTGCATATCGGCAAACGGGTTTCCGGTGGCGACCGGAGAGGACTTTCTGGCTTTGCTCCAGGCGGTCGGCGCAAGCGGTCCCGACGTGCCCAAGCCGACGCTGGTCGAGAAATTCTTATCGACCCACCCGGCCGCATCCGCGTTTGTCACCACGCCGCGGCCTGTGGCGGTCAGTTACGGCACGCAGCCGTTCTTCGGCGTCAACGCGTTCAAGTTCACTAATGCGCAAGGAACAAGCAAGTTCGGCCGCTACCGCATCGTGCCCGAGAGCGGGCCCGCCTACGTGAGCGACGAGGAGGCGGCGAAGCGTCCTCCGAATGCACTAGCCGACAATCTGCGGGTGTCGCTCGAAAAAGGACCGGTCAAGTTCCGCCTCCTGGTGCAGCTTGCCGCCGCCGATGATCCGATCACGGACGCCACGAAAGTTTGGCCGGACAGCCGGTCGACGGTGGAGCTCGGCGAAATTGCGGTCATCAAAGCGTTGGACACGAAGAAAGTCGAGAACGAGTTGCTGTTCTTGCCAACCAACGTGACGAGCGGCATTGACCCCTCGGATGACCCGATCATCAACACGCGCACCGAGGCCTACGCGGAATCGTTCGGCCGCCGTACCAAATAGATCGTCCGCCTGAGACACACGTCCCTTCGTCTCATTCTGGATGGTCAATGGCTGCAGATCGGTGAGCCGAAGCCAGTTGCAAAGCGGATGCTACTCTACCGGGTCGGAAGCGGCAGGGCGACTCACCAAAGATCAGTAGTCGGTCGACAACACCGCACGCGGAGACGGCAATGCTGAGGGACGACAACGGTAATGGAGGCGGTCGGCCGAGCACACCCCGTAACGTGCTCGGTGAGCGGCTCGAAGTCTGCTCGATAAGCCCAATGACGGGGTTCTTTCGAGACGGCTGCTGCGACACTGGGCGAGAGGATATCGGTAGCCACACGGCCTGCGCCGTCATGACCGCCGCGTTTCTCGAGTTTTCCAAATCCCGCGGCAACGATCTTTCGACACCGATGCCGGAATTCGGCTTTCGCGGCCTGAAACCCGGCGACCGTTGGTGCCTCTGTGCTCCGCGTTGGCAAGAAGCACTCGAGGCGGGCCAGGCGCCCCGCGTGGTCTTGCGCGCCACTCAGGAAGGCGCTCTGGGCCACTGCTCGCTCGCCGATCTCAAGCGCCTCGCAGTGGACCTAGCCTGACTCCTGCACTTGCCGACGAGGTGATCGGATAGGCGAGCCGATGTCGGCTCCTGTGCTGGTTTTTGGACGCCGGCAACAAGGAGGCTCCGCACGCTCAACTGACCGGCGTCCAAAAAGCGCCAAGGCACGAAGTCGCGGGAAGTTGGGCACCGGCTAAGCAGCGGGCGCTATGAGGGTCTGCATACCGGGGAACTGAAGATAGTGCAGTGGACATCTCGGCAGGCGCGTGAAGTGCAGCAATGGACGGCTAGTGAATTGATCGACGGGTATCGCTTCGAGGGGCGGCAACCCGGCAAAACGCTTCCACAACTTCCGCGTTTCGGCATGAGCGTTGCACAAGAGTACTTTTAATGTTCGCGACATGTGTAATTTCAAATAGTTGCGCGTGGCAGAAATGGCACATCCGACAACCATTGGGCGATTAATCGCTTGATCGATGTCCAGCGACATGGCGTGAATCAATTTCTTGCGAGCCGAAATATAGCGGCACATTCAAGCAAACTGGTTGGCGCTTTCGTCAAGGCAATTTTTTATCATTGCGTTATCGGTGCGGCCGATGATGTAGCTGGCCGCATCAGGGCTGACCCGCGCGCGATCATGTGTTGCACGCCAACACTGCGCTGGTTGATCGTGTTGACCTTGCCACCCCGGTGTCGCTGTCCTCTCACCGGCTACCAAGCCTCTCGGCTCTTGCTCCCGCGCAGCGGGCTGGAGCGCAGCGACTTCGTGCTTTGACCCAATGTATGGTCCGGCCGCGCGTTGCAAGAAGATTTCGTCGAATTGGCGGCGGCGGTCTTGCATCAATGTATCCGGCCTCTGATTGGAGCGCGTTGTGCTCCGGGCCATCATGGATATCAGCGCGCGTGCGTTCTAATTAGCGGACAGGCCTCGATCGGGCCATTCGGGTCACCAGTGTTCGCACGCGCTCGGAAGACCGAACCTCCATCTCGTCTCATCCTCTCGCAGACCTCGGCTGGAAACTGTTGATAGGGTTACGTCATCGCTTGCTCCTCATGTCGCGCAGTTCCTTTGTTCGAGCCAAGGGCCGTTCCTTCGTCCCGGCCCGCAGAACGTCGATCGCGTCGCGCGCAGGGGCGGTCAAGGCCGGCCGTCGCGCTTGGCTTGCGGCGGGCGCCGGCGTTGCCAGGCCGCGCCTTGACCGCGCCGAGCACGGCGCGAGGATCACGCGGGTCGGACGCCTGCATCATCGGTCCTCGTCAGCTCGAAGGCGCGTCCTTTGGCCAGCACCGCCCAGGCGATCCGGGCAAGCTTGTTGGCGAGCGCGATCGCCAGCACGTTGTGGTGCAACCGCCTCTTGGCGGCTTCGATCCAGGATTTGAGCCCGTAACGTTCCCAGTCCTTTATCCTGACCAGCACAACCCATGCCGCCTGCACGAACAGAACGCGCAGGTAGCGATTGCCGCGCCTCGAGATTTTGCCGAGGATCGTGCGGTCTCCCGTCGAGATCTGCTTGGGCACCAGTCCGAGCCAGGCGCCGAAGTCGCGGCCTTTGGAGAATACGTCTCCAGTGCCGATCGCGGCCACCATGGCGCTCGAAATGATCGGCCCGATGCCGGGCACCGTCATCAGGCGCGAACATGCCTGATCTTGACGGGCCAGTGCTTCGATCTCGCCGGAGAGGCCATCGATACGCTGATCCAGCCGGCGCCAGTCGCCTGCCAACTCCTCGATGACATGCAACATGCGGGGCGACAGGGCATCGGTGCGCGTTGCAAGGATGGTGGGCAGTTCCGTGCGCAGGAAGCCGATCCCCTGGCGCACGGCGATCCCGCGTTCCAGCATGAAGGCGCGAATCTGATTGATGATGCCGGTGCGTTGCGACACCAGCCGCTCGCGCACCCGATGCAGCGCCTGCAGATCCAGTTGCTCCGCGGCCTTGGTCGCCACGAACTTCATCGTCGGGCGCTGCACGGCTTCGGCAATCGCTTCGGCATCATTGAAGTCGTTCTTCTGTCCCTTGCTATAGGGGCGGACATATTTGGCCGGCATCAACCTGGCATCGTGACCAAGCGATGCGAGTTTGCGGCTCAGGTGATGGGCGCCGACGCAGGCTTCCATGCCGATCCGGCAAGGCGGTATATTGGCGAGCCGCGCTTCCACTTGGCCACGCGACCACTTTTGCCGCAGCACGATGGCGCCGCGCGCATCGTGGCCCACGGCGTGGAACGAGTTCTTGCCGATATCGATGCCGATCACGGCGATCGCGGTATTAGGTGTCTGAGACATGGCGTGCTCCTTGTCTTTGGCGCCCCTTGCCAGCTTCGCTTGCTGGCGGGGCAGGAGCACGGCCGGACCATCCCATTAACGGTCATCCGCCATCCCATGCGAAGCCCTCCATCGTCCAGCATATCGTCGGCACGCGAGTGGCCGTTGCATCGCGATATCGAGCCGCGATTCTGATTTTCGACGAGAGTAATCGCGAGGGTAATGCTAATCTCAAATAACAGCGTGCTAGCCGGAGTTTGAGCTATGAAAGGATCAATTCTTTCAGCACTCGCGCTAATCTGCACAATAACGTCGTCGCACGGGCAGAACCTCTCCGCAGACGACCTTGCGCGCCGTACCCTCGAGCGCCGGGCCGTCGAGGCTGTGATCTGGGGGATGCCCGCGGTCAATACCGACCTCATGTACCAGGAGATGCTTAAGCTCGGTGGCAAGCCCAACCAGATTGTTTACTGGTCCGGTTTGCTCGACTGGCGCAACCAGACCCTGACTCCCAACCCCGATGTCATCTACTTCATGGCCTTCTTCAACACGAAGGATGGGCCAGTGGTGATCGAGATTCCGCCGGCCGGCGATGGCGTCATCAACGGTAGCATCATGGACCCCTGGCAGGCCGCATTGGAGGATGTCGGCCCGGCCGGCGCGGACAAGGGCGCGGGCGGCAAATATCTGATCACGCCGCCGGGCCATCAGGGCGCGGCGCCCGATGGCTTTATCGTTCTGCCGTCCGGCAATTATCAGGGCTATGCCTTGCTCCGTTCGGTCCTGAAGAGCGGCGGCGACGCCGACGTCAAGGCCGCTGTCGCCTACGGCAAGCGGATCAAGATTTATCCGCTCAGCCAGGCGGCCAATCCGCCGCCCGAGACCGTGTTCATCGACGCCATCGGCGCCGCCTACGATTCCACGATCCCCTATGACTTGCGATTCTTCCAATCGCTCGACCGGTTTGTGCAACAGGAGCCATGGCTTACCCGCGACAAGGCGATGATCGATCAGTTGAAGTCGATCGGCATCGAGAAGGGCAAGCCGTTCAGTCCCGACGAAGATACCCAGCGCATCCTCAATGCAGCGGCGGCCGAGGCCCATGCGTGGCTCGACCTGAAATACGAAACCATGTTCTCGCCCTATTACGAAGGGCGAAGATGGGTCTTTCCCATCGCGCCGGATGTTATTGGAGGTCTTCAGACCCAATTTGCGAATCCGGATAGCTACCCCGTTGATGGCCGCGGTGTCACCTATGCGATGGCGTTCTTCAGCACCAAGCATTCGGGGATCGGCCAGTATTACCTAATGACGATCAAGGAGAAGGACGGACAGAATTTCTCCGGCGCGAACACTTATCGTTTGACGGTGCCGGCAAACGTGCCGGTCAGGCAATACTGGTCGGCGACCGCCTACGACCGCGAAACCCACGCCCTGATTCGCGAGATGCCCCGTGCGGGGCGCTCGTCGCAAAGTCCCGGGATGCAGACGAATGCGGACGGATCGACCGATATCTGGTTCGGGCCGAAGGCCCCGGCAGGCAAGGAGAGCAACTGGGCCGACCAGCGCCAACGGGCAGTTCGAGGTGCTGTTTCGTTTCTATGGCCCGGAGAAACCGGTGTTCGACAGGACATGGAGACTGCCGGACATCGAACGGATCGCGGTCCAATGAGCAAGGGGAGAGGTGCGATGAAGCCGAATCGTCGAGAAACGATCTCGCTGCTGGCGGGCGCGCCCGCGGCGCTCGGAACGCTGTCTGCCGCCGGCATGACAACCCCTAGCCACGCTCAGGAAGCGAGGCGCGTAGCGACGACCGGGCAAGACCAATCGCAAGAGATCGAGACACGCATCGGCAGGCTCGAATTTACCCACGACTTCGCGAACGGCTATCCAACCGACGCGACGATTGAGAAGCTTTACGACGAGCGCGATTTTCAGCGCGCCTGCCAGGCCTATCTCTGGTCTCTTCCGGCAGTCTCGTTCGCGTCGTGGCAGCGCGGTGTGACGAAGGACCTCGGTGCAAAGAACGGACAGATTGTCGCGATTCTGTCTATCGAGGCCAGGCGCGGCATCCTGACCGCCAATGCCACGACACCGTACTATCTCGGGTTCGCCGATCTCTCGACAGGGCCGCTGGTGATGGTGATTCCGCCGCGCGGCGTGCAAGGTGGGATCAGTGACGCCTGGCAACAAACCATTCCGGACACCGAATCCCCAGGCACATACCTTGTGTTGGCACCAGGGCAGAAGGCGCCAAACTACGTCACAGGCTACACCGTGCGTCAGTCCCCAACCTTCAACATTTTTCTCGGTGCGCGCCTGACCGATGCCGATCCGGATAGAGCGAAGGAAGCGCTGGCGCAGTTACAGATGTACCCTTACGCCCAGCATGACAATCCGCCGAAGATGGACATTCTGGACGCGGGTACCAAGACGTGGAGTGGGCTGCCGCCGCGCGGGATGGAGTATTGGCAGCGGGTCAATGAAGTGATTCAGGCCGAGCCGATTGAGACGCGCGACATCTTCTTTCATGCGATGTTGCGGCCGCTCGGCTTGGAAAAGGGCAAACCCTTTAAGCCGGACGTGCGGCAGACGAAAATTCTGACCGACGCTGCATTGGTCGGAGAGGCCATGGCAAAGGCTAATTCTGCGGACAGGCGTTTCGCGGGCGGACGATATAGACCCGACGCGCATTGGGACTTCGCGCTGCAATTGGACGCCGATGATCCCGACGCTTTCTGGAACCTGCTCGACGAACGCGCGTCCTGGTTCTACGAGGCCGTAGGCGCGGGCGCGGCGATGGCGCCCAAGCGCCCTGGGCCTTCATCCGCCTACCTTAGTGCTTACAAGGATAAGGCCGGGAACTGGTTGGATGGCGGCAGGACGTATCGCTTGCGCGTTCCGCCCGATCCACCAATCAAGCTCTTTTGGTCGGTCACCCTCTACGACGTCAATACGCGCGCATTGATCATGAACGAGCAGAAGATCACCGATCGTTCGTCGCGGATGGACCTGCGCAAGAATGCGGACGGTTCGATTGACATCTATTGCGGACCGAAGGCGCTGGCCGGCTTTGAGACGAATTGGATCCCGACTGTCCCCGGCAAGAACTGGTTCGCGTATTTCCGGTTTTACCAGCCGGTCGAGGCCTACTTCGATCGGTCCTGGCCACTACCAGACTTTGAGCAACTTTAGGCGAGCACAACTCGAGCGAGCGGGGTTAGGTAGAATCGATGCATTGATTCGGCCTTTCTTCGACTGGGTGGGGCGCCGTTGAGCAATTTCCGTACGATCGATCGCGAGACCGGATACCTTCTGCCGCCGTCGGTGGACGAGTGGCTTCCTGAGAGGCACTTGGCGCGCTTCGTTGTCGAGGTCATTGATGGGCTGGATCTTTCGGCGATGAGCAACAGCTACCGGGGAGCGGGATCGGCTTCGTACCATCCCGCGCTGCTGCTGGGCCTGCTCGTATACGGATATGCGACGGGCGTGTTCTCGAGCCGGAAGCTGGAGCGGGCGACGTACGATTCGGTGGCGTTCCGCTTCATTGCGGCGAACGACCATCCCGATCACGACACGATCGCGACATTTCGGCGGCGCTTTCTCAAGGAGATCGAGGGGCTGTTCGTGCGGCTGCTGGAGCTGGCGCGCGAGATGGGGATGCTCAAGATCGGCACCGTTGCGCTCGACGGCACGAAGATCCACGCCAACGCCAGCCGGCACAGCGCGCTGTCGTATGAGCACGCCGGCAAGATTGAGGCGCAATTGAAGGCGGAAGTGGCCGATCTGCTGGCGCGGGCGGAAGCCGCGGACAAAGCGGATGTGCCCGACGGCATGTCAATTCCTGAGGAATTGGCACGCCGCGAGAAGCGCTTGGCGAAGCTTGCCGAGGCCCGCGCCAAGATCGAAGCCCGCGCCAAAGAGCGGTATGAACGGGAGAAGGCCGAGCATGAGGCCAAGCTGGCGGCGCGTGCGGCAAAGGCCAAGGCCACCGGCAAGAAGTCCGGAGGCAAGCCGCCCCAGCCCCCTACCGAAGGTGCGCTGCCAACCGATCAGATCAATCTGACCGACGAAGAGTCGCGCATCATGCCGGTGGCAGGCGGTGGCTTCGAGCAGTGCTACAACGCCCAGGCGGTGGTGGCGGCGAACAGCCTCCTGGTGATCGCCGCGCAGGTGGTTCAGGCGCCCAACGACAAGCAGCAGATCGAGCCGTTGCTGAAGCGGATCGAGGCCTTGCCGGCGGAGCTGGGAAAGCCGACCACTTTGTTGGCGGACACCGGCTACTTCAGTGAAGCCAACGTCATGCTGTGCGCGGCGGCGCCGATCGACCCGATGATCGCGCAGGGCCGGCAATCGCATTATCCGCCCCTGTCGGAGCGCTTTGCAAAAGCACCGCCGGCGCCGCAGAACCCAACGGCGCTCGATGCCATGAGCTACCGTCTGCAGACGCCCGAAGGCAAGAAGCTCTATGCCCTGCGCAAGCAGACCCCGGAACCGGTGTTCGGGATCATCAAATCGGTGATGGGCTTCCGCCAGTTCCTGTTGCGCGGCCTTGAGAAGGTGCAAGGTGAGTGGAGCCTCGTCACCATGGCGTGGAATATGAAGCGAATGTTCGCCCTGGCGGCCGCTTGAAGCGCCCGCCGTCCCTACGCGGCGTTCCGCTCGGTACCGGAATGCTCGCTGACGTCGCATTCGTCCCTCAGGGACTATTGAATCCGTCCGTCACCCAGGTGCGGCACGCCATCGTCTGCACATGCCAAGATCGACACCTCAGTCCGACAGGCTGCTAGCAGCTACTTCAATTCGTCGTGGTCTTGCCGCCGCGCATGGACACGAGCTTTTCCTCACGAAATCGGAGAATGAGCCATGCGGTCTCATCGAAACCGTCTGCGAGCTTTCCGTCGTGAGAATACACCATCTGAGCAGCTTCCGACTTCGACGGCGGTCCCAGCGCCGTGACTACCTCCAAACGCGACATACCTAAATGCAGCTTGCCGTCGAAGACGAGGGGCGCGAACTTTTCCGGGATGATGGCGCAATCGGTCGAGGTGTCGGTGTCTTTCTCGGTGAGCTCTTCAACGATCTCTGTGACGAGATGGTCCGGGCCGCCCATCTCTCCGCTGGACACGACCCATAATCGATGCTGCGCGCGCCTATAACACAGCCAATAGATGCTATCTCCAGCGTCGCCCTGGTGTTGGATGGTCCCTTCGCCCACGGCTTCGCGGACCGCGCCGAGCGGCGTCTCCTCGAAGCGGCCGGCGAATGCGCCTAGCGAAAAGCGGGTCGCCAATCTCTTCACGACCGTCGGCGGCACGCGCTCGAACGCATGTTCGTCGACTGGCGGCGGCGGTGTCTGCGCGGAGCAGTCGTCCGCGGGGATCGCGAAAAGGAGAAGCAGCAAGAAGAGCGTCTTTCGACCATCAACTCCGAATTGCCTTACATTGGAGATTGAGCGCTTCTGGAATAGCTCCTTTCCTTTGGCAAGGATGGCGTCAACATCGAGGTCTTTGACGCGGCCAGCCGCTCTGTCCGCCAGTCCTTTATATATTTCTCGCCTCAGCAGGTCGCGCCCAGGCGTCGAGAGTGCGGGCGTCAGTTTCTGGGTGTCGGACACGTCAGTCTATCTCCTGCGATGAAGAAAGGCACAACATATCATAGCTGACGTGTGGAGGAGCCTCCCTCACCCCACCGCCTTCAGTTGGCTTTGGCCGGCCCACTTGCTGCTCGAATGCCCTCGACGTCATCAAAAATGCTTGATTCATCACCCAGACTTGGCGGTGCCAAATCGGTGCCACGCGATTTTTGGATGCTAAGAGAAATGTGCAGCGGAAATTAAAAAAGCCGCTATACGGCAATTACTTACGAGTGGTGGGCTAGCGAATCGGCCTTTGCGAACACCCCATAAGCGGCTTCAGAAGCCACCAGCCGCTTGTCTCGTCTACGCCCAAGAGCGGAAGCAGCGATGATGACGCACTGCATCAGCTAAGGGTCATTTTCGACGGATTCAGCGGGGTTGTCGGCAGGTTGATGTCCGCTTCTACCCCGTGAGGGCCGAACCGGGGCCGGGCCAGAAGCGTTGCGCTTGGACGGACCCCCGTGATTCAAACTCCCAAACTGGGGGTCGAATCATGCGCTACGAACTCGCCGACTATGAATGGGTTGCCATCAAGCCCATGCTGCCGAACAAGCCGCGTGGCGTTCCTCGGGTAAACGACCGGCGTGTCCTCAACGGCATCTTCTGGGTCCTGCGATCCGGGGCACCTTGGCGCGATTTGCCGGATCATTTTGGCCCTTACACGACCTGCTATAACCGTTTCGTCCGCTGGCGGCGGGCCGGTGTCTGGGGCCGCATCATAGACGCACTTGCCGCTGCCCACGATGCCGCTGTCCAGATGATCGACACCTCCATTGTCCGTGTGCATCAGCATGGAGCCTGCATCACACGAAACCAGCGCCAATCGATGGGGAGGTCACGCGGCGGCTTAACGAGCAAAATTCATGCGGTGGTCGATAGCAATGGTCTGCCGGTACGGCTGGCGCTGAGCTCCGGTGAGGCGCACGACGTTCGACTTGCCGGAAAACTGCTGTCTCGTCTGAAAGTCGGGTCAATGCTGCTTGCTGACCGTGGCTATGATGCCGACTGGATCAGACAGCTTGCCATGAAGAAGGGCGCGTGGGCCAACATCCCACCGAAAAGCAATCGCAGCGATCCGATCTGCTTTAGCCCCTATCTCTACCGCGCTCGCAACCAGGTCGAGCGGTTCTTCAGCAGGATCAAACAATGTCGTCGGGTGGCAACGCGCTACGACAGGCTCGCCGCCAACTACCTTGCCTTCGTTCAACTCGCGTCAATCAGGCTATGGCTGCGCCTTAATGAGTCCGCGTCCTAATTCTTTAGTTCTCTATTTTTCTTTGTTAATCCATTTTTACCGAGCGTTAATTGAGCGGTGGATCGAAGATCGATGTCTCTTCATGGCACTTAGCGTCGGTTTTTGCAGCGCAGCGGCATGTCCGGAGTTGGGGGCCGACCGGAAATGTCAGGCACCGCGCCAAACCGACGCGATTGACCCAACTCCGACATCACCCCTCCGGCACCCCGGCCATGCGCATGCCCCGAATTATCCGCCTAGATGCGGCCCGGAACTGCTCATCGCCGGAAAATGGGAAGGCTTTCAAACGGCGGATGGTGAAACCTGGATCAAGAGCAAGTCCGGCTTTCGCGGCGGCTCGCGCCTCATCCAGCTCACCGGAAAGCGCATGCGCAGCGGCGAGTTGGAAATGAGCCCAAGGATAATTGGCATTCGCCTTCAACGAGCGACGTAACCACATGACTGCCTCGGCATCGGCTCCGAGGTGCAATTTGGCCATCGCCACATTACTCATCCAGCGAGTCACAGCCTCATCACGCGGGGATAATCGAAGCGCTTCCTGTACATGCGCCTCGGTTTCTATCGGCCGACCAACGAACAACTTGGCGGTTCCCAGACAATTGTGCGCTTCAGCTAAATTCCAGTTTAAGGCCAATGCGTGTTCGCATTCCGCCACGCCCTGCGCTGCACGACCTGCGCAGAATTGGACACAGCCCAGAAACATGTGAGCCAGCACATGTTCCGGAGCCAGAGACAAAGCTTTCACAAGCGCTGTTTCGGCTGTCTTGAGTCGGAGATCCGCATCATCGAAAATCAATTGGAGGGCGCTTGCCGTGTCGATTGCCGCGATGCCGACCAATGCATCTACATTTTCGGGATCGAGTTCTAGCGCGCGTTCGAAATAGCCTCGCGCTTGCCTCATGTGCTCTGGGGTCCAGCTCTTGTTCCAACGCGCCATCCCACGGAAATACAGGTCTAAAGAACTGGGCTGCAATAAGCGCTCAGCCCGCCTCGCCTCAGCCGCGATGAGTTGAGCGTTTAAAGTGTTTGCAAGTCTGGATACGATCTCGTCCTGCATGTCGAACAGAGCGGCAACAGGTTTGTCGAAACGCTCGGACCAGAGGTGATGGGCGGTTTTGGCATCGACAAGCTGCACGTTCACCCGAAGCCGGTTGCCGCTACGCTGTACTGAGCCCTCCAGCACATAGCGGATGTTCAACTCCCGCCCGATCTCCTTGAGGTCAACCGCTTTGTCCTTGTAGGTAAATGCGGTGTGGCGGCCGATCACGAACGAGCCTCTGATGCGCGACAAGTCCGTGGTCAGGCTCTCGGTCACACCATCGACGAAGTAGTCTTGCGCCGGATCACCGCTGAGGTTGGCGAAAGGCAACACCACGATGGAAAGATGAGGCGGTGAAAGCGGGTTCGGTCTGCGGCCGTCAGCCTGCGTCGCCGGGCTACGGCCATCCGGGATCGCGGCATAGACCCGGACCGGGCGGGCAATGTTTTTGAGGTTTTGCTCGCCCAGATCGGCGAACTCAGTGCCGACCTTGCCTCGGATATGGTCGTAAGCAGAAGACGAGATGCAAATCCCACCGGGTTCAGCGAGGCTCTCAAGCCGTGCAGCAATGTTGACGCCGTCTCCAAAGATGTCACTGGGCTCGACAATTACGTCGCCGATGTTGACACCCACACGGAAAGCAATACGCCGCTCTTCCGCATCTGCGATTGTAAGTTCCTTGACGCGGGCCTGAAACTGTATGGCGGCTCGTACAGCCTCAACCGCGCTTGGAAACTCCGCCAAGAACCCGTCGCCGGTGTTCTTCACGATGCGGCCGCCGTGTTCGGCGATTGCCGGGTTGACGGCATCAGTTAGGAGTGCGGCCAGTTTGGTATGGGTAGGCTCTTCGTCGCTATGCATGAGCCGCGAATAGCCAGCCACGTCAGCGGCCAATATGGCCGACAACCTGCGTTCGATCCGGCTTGGCGGCTTTTGCGGCATGGCACGTAAGTCCAACCCATTGGATACTGTACGATGGATCGGACGACAGCCCAAACGCGTTTTTGACGGGATATACCACCGGCTGATGTCCGTTGTTGGCACTTTTCGGACATGCCGCAGTAGTCGCCGCATGTCCGTTGTTGGGGGCAGAGCGGAAAACATATACTCCCATTGAGCTTTTCAGCTTTTGACCCAATTCGGACCTCCCGAATTGACGCACGCTTATTGCCGCCGTGCCACGGGCCGCCGCTTGGGCAATAGGGCCCTCCCGCGATTACCGCTCGCAGGTCCATAACAAAGTGCTAGGCTCCTCCTTGTCCCAGCGACGTGTTTTGCCTGGTCGTTCGGAGGGCGCTGTGACGGAGCACCGGGTTCAAAGGCGATTAGCGGCGATCTTGGCCGCCGACGTGGTTGGTTATTCCGCGCTCATGGAGCGGGCGGAAGAAGCCACCTACGCCGAGTTCGAGCGGCTCAAGCGAGAATTGATCGAGCCCAGCCTCGCCCGCCACGAAGGGCGACTTATCAAGACAACGGGTGATGGCGCGCACGCCGAGTTCGCCAGCCCCTTGGCCGCCGTGAAATGCGCGGTTGAGATGCAGGATCACCTGGCCTCGGGAGATAGTCCCCTAAGGTTACGCGTTGGACTCAACCTTGGTGACGTCATCGTTGGGCAGGACGGTGATCTCTACGGCGACGGGATCAACATTGCTGTCCGGCTGGAGGGGATCGCCGATCCGGGCGGCATCCTGATTTCCGACAAGGTGTACAGCGAAGTTGAAGGCAAGCTGGACGTTGGCTTCGAGGATCGCGGCGGGCAGCAGCTCAAGAACATCTCCAAGCCAGTCCGCGCTTACGCTGTCCGCGCGGGAACATTTAGCGCGATGACCGAGGGGCTAAGTGCGGTCCCGCCACTCCCGGACAAGCCGTCCATCGCCGTGCTGCCGTTCGAGAACATGAGCGGCGACCCCGAACAGGAATACTTTGCCGACGGGATGGTTGAGGAGATCATTACGGCGCTCTCGCGGTTCAAATCACTGTTCGTCATTGCTCGCAATTCGAGCTTCACCTTTAAAGGCCGAGCCGTCGATATTAAGGAAGTCGGGCGCAGGCTTGGCGTGCGCTATGTCCTTGAGGGATCAGTGCGCAAGGCGTCGGGGAAAGTTCGCATCACGGGACAGTTGATTGATGCGGTGACAGGTGCGCACGTCTGGGCGGACAGGTTCGAGCGTGACCTGACCGACGTTTTCGCTCTCCAGGACGACGTCACCGTCGCCGTTGTCTCAGCCATTGAGCCAAGATTGCTTCAAACAGAAATTGCTCTGGCGGCGCGGCGGCGACCGGAGAACCTCACGGCCTATGATTTTTATCTCCGGGCCATTCAACAGTACTTTTCGTTGACCCGCGAAGGATTGGGCGAGGCGATCAGGTTGGCGCATCGCGCCTTGGAGCTCGACCCTCGGTTCGGCCTCGTCGCAGCTCTGGCAGGTATCTGTCACATGAACAACGTCCTTTATGGCTATGCTAACGATCCTCAATTCGACAGGAAGGAAGCAGTTCGGCTTATTCGCTTGGCGTTGAGTGTCGACGATGGTGATCCAGAAACGTTAGCATGGGCTGGCGTAATCTCAGCGTTCATGGTCGGCGATTGTGAAGGCAGTATCGAAATGGCTGACCGGGCGGTCGCGCTCAATCCAAATTCACTTATCGCATGGTACGCCAGAGGCTGGGTCTATCGAAATGCGGGGCTACCGGAGGAAGCGGTCCGGAGCTTTGAACGTGCCATTCGCATGAACCCGGTAGACCCAACGCCACAACGGTCGTTTGTTGGGATGGGGGTCGCGTTTATTGAGCTTCGTCGATTTGACGAGGCCATCGTCGCAGGGAAGAAAGCCCTTCGTCACAACCCCTCCTATGCGCCAGCTCACCGCTGTCTCGCGTCCGCGTTCGCCCATTTAGGACGCGACGCCGAGGCGCGTGAGGCAGCGGCGCATCTGCTTGAGCACGATCCTGCCTTTACAATATCAGCCTGGATCGCTCGCGGCGGGCAATCAAACGCGAAGCTATATATCGAGGGGCTTCGGAAGGCGGGGTTGCCCGAATGAGCCCGGTGCGTTTGTGCCGAATGACCGCTTGTGGCACGTTTGAGACATGCCGACCGGCTCTGATGATGTCCGTTTCCGGGGGAGGATCGGAAGTGGTCCGCCGACGGCTAAGATGACGCGAATAACCCATCTCGGAAGTAAGCCCTAGTCCGGCAGCGGCCCGATATGCTTTGATGCGTGGGGCCGGAACTGAGACGCATGGGTGGCCTTATGTACATGTTCGTTCGAAAGTACACCAAAGTTCGTTCGGTTGCGGATGCTGCCCGCCGCGCCAAAAGCGGCGTCGGTCAGATCCTAAGGGAATCGCACGGGTTCAGATCTTATTATGTACTGGATGGGGGCGAAGGCGTCGGGGTCGCTGTGATGATATTCGAGGACCGCGAGAGCGCCAATGCGGCGAACGATAAGGTACTGGAGTTTGTTCAAGCAAGCCTGCTTGACCTTAATCTTGGAGACCCCGAAATCATCGCCGGGGAAGTTTTGGTGAATATAGAATCTGATGCGTAATTGTTCGTAAAGGCTACTCATCAGCTAGGTGCGCAAGCACGGCATCGAGAGGCGGCCGTAGCGCTCGCCAACAAGAAAAGTTGTGTTCACTTTGACCTTTGCGCGTGAACGCCAAGTCTTCACTCAGAAAATTGGCCAGAGGAGTGCACGCGCGATGTCGCCTGTTGAGGAAATAAAGCGGTCATTGTTCAGGACCGCGCCGAAGTTGAAAATGACCCGCAGCGGGAACAGCCGACATTAAAACCGTGGTATGCAGCTTGGCCTGGTCCACCCTGCGATCAGGCAGCGTCCTTTCCAGCGCCGATATCGTGATGCTAGGTTGGACGGTGGCAGGGAGCACCTGCTTCATACCGAACGGGAGGACGAAATGCCCGAGAGCGTCTACAAGGTCATTGAACTGATCGGTACCAGCAACGAATCCTGGGAAAAGGCCGCCGCCAACGCGGTCGAGCAAGCCGCAAAATCTCTCCGAGAACTCCGCGTCGCAGAGGTCGTCAAACTCGATATGCAACTGGACGCCAAGGGAAAAGTAGAGGCCTATCGCGCCAAGGTTAATGTGTCGTTCAAGTTCGAGGGCTCCTGAGCTTAAGTAACCTCGCCCCGCAAGCGGGGCGAGGTTGGATTTACGCGCAGCGAAAAATTCGGGTGAGGGGGAGTCTCCGCGAGCGAGCTAGTCGAGAGTCCTCCCTCTCCCCAACCCTCTATTGAATCGCGATTTTCGGCTTATGTCGAGGGGCTAACGAGCGTGATTGGGCACGCCGACCGGGCCAAGCCGCTGCGGGACTATTGCATGGGCTTGATGATGCCTTGCGAGCGCAAGAGCGTCGAGCCGATGGCGGCGATCACGGCGCCGGAACGGACGGCGGCACAGCATCAATCGTTGCTACATTTTGTTGGCGAGGGAAAGTGGTCGGACGAGAAGGTCTTGGCCAAGGTCCGTGAACTGGTACTTCCTCAGATTGAACGGCACGGTTTGATCGAAGCCTGGATCATCGACGACACGGGCTTTCCGAAGAAGGGGCAGCACTCGGTTGGTGTGACGCGGCAGTATTGTGGCCAACTCGGCAAGCAGGACAACTGCCAGGTTGCGGTGTCGCTATCGCTCGCCAATCACCACGCAAGCCTGCCGGTGGCCTACCGTCTGTATCTGCCAGAGGACTGGGCAAAAGATAGCGGGCGTCGGCGCAAGACGGGCGTGCCTGAGGAGGTCAGCTTCAAGACCAAGCCCGAGATCGCAATCGAGCAGATCACGGCGGCCTGCGCGGCCGGTATTCCTCGCGGCGTGGTGCTGATGGACGCCGGCTATGGCAACAACAGCGAGTTACGTGCCGACATCACGGCGCTGGGGTTGACCTACGTTGCCGGCATTCTGTCGACCACCACCGTATGGGCGCCGGGCACGGGGCCATTGCCGGCAAAAAAGTGGTCCGGTATCGGGCGGCCACCGACGCTCTTGCGCCGCGACGGCAAGCATCAACCGATCTCCGTCAAGAAGGAACTTGCTCTCGGTCTGCCTAAGCGCGCCTGGCGTGTCGTCAAATGGCGGGAGGGTTCGGCTGAATGGTTGTCTTCGCGCTTTGCTCGGGTGCGGGTTCGTGCCGCGCGCCGCGACTTCAAGCTCACCGAAAGCCGGCCGGAAGAGTGGTTGTTGATCGAGTGGCCCGAAGGCGAGAAGGAGCCGACCAAATATTGGCTGTCGAACCTTCCGAAAGACATCGCGTTCCGTCAACTGGTCGATATTGCCAAGCTGCGCTGGCGCATCGAGCGCGACTATCAGGAACTCAAGCAGGAGGTCGGGCTCGGACATTTCGAAGGACGAGGATGGCGCGGCTTCCACCACCACGCCACACTGTGCGTCGCAGCCTACGGATTCCTGGTCTCCGAGAGGGAGACGATTCCCCCCTCAAGACCTCATTCCGCCGCGTTGTTCCAGGAACTTGCCGTTCGCGACGGTTACCGACCCAGAGGCTCCGCCATTGCGGCCTGAACGTCACATCCCCAACTCTGTCGCCACCATGCGCCGTCGATTGATCGTCGCGCTCGTCAAGACCATGTCGCGATGTCCATGCTGCGCGGCTTCAATCGTCAGAAAAACCGTCGCCACGAAATTTGTGATGCAGTAGTACTAGATCGGCTACCAGAAATGGCGGCCGAGCTTGTCAAACGACCCATCGCGGCGCTTGTCGCCGTCGGCGGATCAAACTCAGCGATGGCGGCTAAACGGGCAAGTTCTACGATCCCCATCGTATTCGTGATCGGGGGCGATCCAGTGCGGCTCGGTTTGGCCGCGAGCCTTTCCCGTCCGGCCGGCAATGCCACGGGCATGACGATCATTTCCGCCGATCTGGCACCAAAGCGGCTTGGATTGTTGCGGGAGCTTGTTCCGAATGCGACCGCCCTTGCGGCTCTGACTAATCCTAACACCCCGGAGGGCCGGGGACAGTCGTCAGACATGCTGACCGCAGCGTTGGCACTTGGGTTAAAACTTCGCTTGTTGGAGGCTAGTGATGAGAGGGGAATTGAAGCTGCGTTTGCGGCGTTGTCTCAAGATAAGCCTGATGCACTTCTGGTCGGCAGCGATCCCATCTTCGACGTACATCGCGACAAGCTCGTCGCGTTGGTGGCAGCAGCAGCCATTCCCGCGATCTATCAGTTTCGCGACTTCGCGGCGGCGGGTGGCCTGATGAGTTACGATCCTGACATTGTGGATGCACACCGCCAGATCGGTATCTACGTCGGTAAAATTCTCAAGGGCGCGCTTCCCGCTGATCTGCCAATCCAGCAGCCGACGAAGTTTCAGCTGGTCATCAACCTTAGAACGGCCAAGACGCTTGGCCTCACCGTATCGCCGACCCTGCTTGTGCCTGTCGTAAATCAAATCCGAACATATTGGTGGTGCAGCCCGCCCAGGACCGGGCGGCAAAGAATGGTCCCGGCCAGTTTGACGGCGCGCGAGACCGGCGCATCCTTCTCCAAAGATAAATGCGTCCTTATCTCGTTGTGATATTTCATGTACGACAGCAGTACATGACGGAGGTGTCGCTCGCCGAACACAACAACGTGGTCAAGGCACTCCCGTCGGATCGAACCGATCAGCCGTTCGGCATATCCGTTTTCCCATGGGGAGTGCGGCGATGTCGGCCGGTCACGAATGCCCATTGATCGAAGTCTGCGGATAAGGACCTCACCATAGGCCCCGTCCCGGTCACGAATGAGATAGCGGGGAGCCTGTTCCCAACCGCATGCTTCCGTGACCTGATTTGCGATCCATTCTGCAGTGGGGTTAGCTGTGACGCCAAACCACAAAATTTGCCGTCGGCCGTGCCCCATGATCAGCAATCCATAGAGCAGGCGAAACGAGATCGTCGGCACGACGAACAAATCCATCGCCGCGATGCCGTCGGCATGGTTATGAAGAAACGTCTTCCAGCCTTGCGACGGTGGCCCTCGTCTCTTCACCATATACTTGGCCACGCTCGTCTGGCCGATATCGATGCCGAGCTTAAGCAACTCTCCGTGGATCCGCGGCGCTCCCCACAGCGGGTTGGCGATGCTCATCTCGCGGATAAGCTTGCGTATCTCTGTCGATAAGTTTGGTCGGCCACCACGACGTCGTGACCTCCAGCGCCAGTACGATCTGAACCCGGCGCGGTGCCACTTTATAACGGTCTCTGGCTTCAAAACCGCCAGAGCGTTTAGGACTGTTGGCGCCAATCGATACAGCCCGGCAAAGATCAAGCGGTCCATGGCGCTGACGTCTGCCTCTTGGGTGAATGCCGTCTCAGTATGTTAATCTGATGCCGAAGGACCAGGATCTCGGCTGCCAACGAGGCCCGCGATCGGAACAATAATACCAGCGCCGACCAGATCAGGCTGCAAGCTTCTCTCATAAGATAGAAACATTGCGCGATTCGGCCTCACTTGCCAGCCGAATTAGGTTTCCGACAGGGACAGCGCTCAATTGAAAACCCGCTTTGCCATTTCATCGAATGGGACAGCCGTGCTGGCTTGAAGAGCATCGCCGCCAGTCACATGTCATAAGGGATCGGGGATCGTTGGCCCGACACACTGGCAACGCACCCACCGGCCTCATTGAAGGTCGCGTGCGTCCAAATAAGAGCGAGCACGGGCTGCGTTCGAGCACCGCTCGACGCAGTACCTCTACGCAAACGCAACGGGCACGAGCCGTCGAGGGAGACCTTGGCGGCTTTTGCGTGTGGCTAGATATGCGCAAAGAAACGGCCCCAGCGCGGACTGCGTGCCGAGGCCGCTTGTGTCGGAACCCCCGGCTGGGGGGAAGGTCGGCCAGCCGAAGGTCCTTGCACTCAGATATGAGTTAGGCCGCCTTCACTCTCTTGGCCTGTTGCCGCCTGGCCGTTAGCCACCGGACCGATGCAAAAACGGATCCACAGACTCAGCTAGCAGGGTCGCCAATTGGGTGGCGGCAGGCGTGGACTGCTTTTCGGGCGGCAGCGAGCCGACAGAATAGACCGCCAATCCAGAACCAGCGACAAAGGCAGCTATCGCAATTGCAGCAAAATATTCGATCCTCATGGTGATAGTTCCTCCATCGGCCCCACAGACTAACCGGACACTCTCTGAAATGGTTCCAGAGCGATACTTGACCCTAGCCGCCGGGACAAAAGCTTCCGAACTTGGGGTCCAATGACCCGATATTCCGCGCGGCAAGTTCCTCAATGCGTCGGCTCGGCGCTCCAATTGTTTCCCCTTTCGTCCGAACGGCGTTACGAAATCCGACGTCAGGGAACGAAAGCTCCGGTCAAGACTTTAGAAAAGCACGAGACCGTCGCTCGCCGTTAACTACATGGCGCATGTCGCGGATAGCCAAAGGTTCCTACTGCAGGGCCGCCCGCTGTTCTCAAAACCAAGCGCTCGCGCGGATAGCCAAAAGCGGCGGTCTCCGGTTCCGTTCAGAATTGCCAGCCGTGCTCGCAAGCGGGAGAGCTGCGGGAGGGGTGGGTGCCAATGCTGGCGCTTTCCGAATGAGGCTTCGTTATGCGCAACCGCATTGACATAGACCCCAACCACAGCCGAGCAATCGTTGAAGAGATCGGGGAGAGGCTGCGCGCGGTCCTGAAAGAAGAGCCGGAATGCCCGGGGAGCCTTAGAACGCAACTCGACCGGCTCCGCGAATTGGAGGAGAGCCGTCACCCATCAATCATTCCAGCGGCTGAGCGTTGGGACAAGCGTCGCCGTTGAGCCGCTTTGGACAGCACAGACGGTTCGGCCCGAACATGGACGAGGAATGCCATCGGTGAAGCGCCGCGCGGCAAAAATTTTGAATGAGTACGGCGCGGTGCAATCCGAATTGATCGGCAAAGCCGTCGTGCTTACCGACGGAAAGGCTGGCACGGTCGAAAACGTTTGGCTGGATGAATTGCACGGGCTTCGGATTTCCATCGAAGGTCATGATGGAAGATGGCCAGTCTCAACCATCAAGCTTGCGGAGTCCTAGACCTCGCGCATCGGCTGCGCGTTGCCCAGATCGCGTGCTCCTTTCAAAGCATTCCAATCAAAATGAAAAGCCCGACCTCGGTCAGGAAAGTGACGCTCATGATCGCGACCGTAAAGGGAGGCCGCCCAAGTGAAGCGGTCTAGCTGGGAGGAATGGTTCAGCCGGAAAACATCGATAGCGGGTACCCAAATTTCCAATTGGATACTCGTTCTTGCGGCTCTCGTCGTAATCTGGATTATCTATCGCGCTGCAACGTGACGGTGGCTGCGTTCTCCCGTATGGTCAATAAATTGAGACTGCTCAAAGGCGGCAGTGTTCCAACATTTTTGGTCTTGGACCGGTGTTGCACAACAAGCTTGCCGTGGACGCTTGAGTAGGGACGACGGGGGTCGCAAGCAATTCTGGGTACCGCAGGTCAGTGCAACAATTTCAGTGCTCCATGGCAGTGCTTGAAGTTTCAACGAAAGTAAATTTGTGTAGCGTTATCAGCAGCTTTGCAACCGTGAATTGCGGGTGTCAAGTTTTTGTCTAGGACTCAGCTTTTTCTTCTGTGGAATCACGCCTCAGTATCGCCGTTGCGTTACGAGCCTCGTCGATGCGTTTCGTTGTCCCGCAGTGTTTCGCAGCACTCCAAAATTCCAAACGCATTGTCGGGCTTCGTCTTGGGCTGCTGGGCTTCTACGTGGTGGGTTGATTGCGACCGGGGTTTTCACCGGGGAAATTTGGATTCTTTGGCGATGATGGTGATCGTCGTGGCCAAGTTCGGCGACATCGACGGGATTGCAGAACAGGCTGACCGAGACTGTCGCTGATCGAAATCCCAAGCCGCCGACGATGATGCTGGAGACGATCATGGCTGCAGGTGCCGAACTGAGGGCGGGCAGCAGGATCGCAATCGCCTCGACGAGGAACGCGACCCGCAGCGCCGGGCCGAATCCCGCGCGGTCGGCGAGATGTCCGGTCAGCAGCGGACCGACGGTGGCGCCGATGCCGTAGAGCACCCAGTAATGCGAACCGGCCGATATTCCCTGGCCGAGCCCGCGTGCGACGAAGTCGACGAGGAACACCATGTGCGGCACGAGCGCCAGGGCATTGAGGCCATATTCGGCGCTCAGCACCCGGACGATGGTCAAGCTCCGGCCGCGCGATGGAAGATGCGCGTCAGGCGCGCCTTCCGTGGCGTGCGCCTCGGCGGGCCATGCCTTCCAGCTCACCAGCGTCAGAACGGCGGACAGCAGCCCGAGACCATACCAGCTTTGCTTGAGACCCTGCTGCAGCAGCAGCGGAACCAGGGTGCCGGATGCGGCGACACCGAGGCCGACACCGGCAAAGATGACGCCGCCGACAAAACCCCGCTTGCCCGGCGCGATATGCGGCAGGATCGTCGAGGCCGCGAGAACCATGATCACGCCGCCCGTCACCCCGGCGAGGAAACGCCAGCCGAAGAACCAGATGAATGAGACCGGCACCGAGCATGCAAAGCAGGTCAGTGACGCGAGCACCATCATCGCGCGCAGTGTGTGCACCGAGCCCAGCCGTGCGCCGAGTTCGCGTGCCACCAGCGCACCGGCGAGATAGCCGGCCAGATTGACGGCACCGAGATAAACGGCATCCGCGGGGCTGAACCACTTCGCCGATATCAATGCCGGGATCAACGGCGTGTAGGCGAAGCGCGCCAGCCCGAGTCCGACGAGCGATGCGCACAACCCCGCCACCGCGGACACCCAGACGGGCCGGTCCTCCCTTTGGCGATGGGGTGTTGCCCGGCGAAGGTGACCGACATTCGTGCTCGACATGGACATGGGTTAGAACCCCGGATGGTCTGTGAAAAATGATGAGTTCAGATCGCAGCCATCGCTGCCAGCGATGGCTGCGCGATCATCCAAACGTCTTGCGCCGCAGCCGGTGCGGGAGCGCCGTCAGTGACCGGCGCTCTGGCCGCCATCGACATGCAGGATTTCGCCGGTGACGAAGGGGGCGCTCTCCAGGAACAGGACGGCGTCAACGATGTCCTTTGTCTCTCCCATGCGTCCGACCGGATGCAGGTTGGCGAGGAACTCGTGGGTCTCGGGCGCGTGCATCGGTGTCTTGATGACGCCGGGTGCAACTGCGTTGACCCGGATGCCCTTCTTCGCGTATTCGATCGCCAGCGACCTGGTGGCGGCGTTCAACCCGCCCTTGGTCAGCGACGCCAGCACCGACGGAACGTTGCTGTTGGCGTGATCGATCAGGCTGGTGGTGATCTGCACGATATGGCCCGAGCCCCGCTTCAGCATTTCGGCAGCGACACGCCGCGTTAGCGAGAAGAATCCGCCAAGGTTGATCGAGACGATCGGCGCGAAATCCTCGTCCGTGTAGTGGGTGAAGGGCTTTGCGATGAAGATGCCGGCGTTGTTGACCAGGCTGTCGACGCGGCCGAAACGCTCGATCGCCTGCGTGACCAGCCGTTCCGCGGTCTTGGGATCGGCGACGTCGCCGGGGACCGCCAGGATGTCGGGATCGGAAGATGGCTTGATCGCGCGGGAATTGGCGACGACCCGATAGTTGCGGTCGCGATAGGCCTTGACCAGATCCGCGCCGATGCCTTGCGATGCGCCGGTGATAATGACGACTTTTTGCTCTGCACCCATGACGGGCCTCCGTGATCTCAGTGAATGGAGCGGCAGGATTGCTGCTCCGATGGAGACCAACGTAGGCTCGTCCACGGATCGCGCGAATGCCCGCTATTCGGCAGACAGTCTTCCGCGCCGCGATCGAATGGACTCGGTGTTCCGGCTGGCGTCGCTCGACAGCCGCGCGAAGTAACGCTTGAGGCGGGGCACCGCAAAGTCGACAAAGGCGCGCACTTTTGGCACCGAGAAGCGCCCGTGCGGCGCCAGCAGATGCGCGGGCAGCGGCGGGTATTCGTCCTTGCCGAGCAGGATCTGCAGCCGTCCTTCGCGGATCTCGTCACTGATGTGATAGGAAAACAGCCGCGTCACGCCGTGGCCTTCCGCCGCGGAAGCGACCGCCGCGCGAACCGTGTTGACGACCAGACGCGGCGCGAACTGGACCGCCCTCGGGACCGACGATCCTTCCGCCGGCGGGAAGCTCCAGGAATCCTGCCCGAAATGGGTCATCGCGATAATCTGGTGTTTCGCAAGATCGGCCGGTTCTTGGATCATCGGGTGCCGCGCCAGATATCCCGGCGATGCCGCGATGACGCGGCGCACTTCGCCAAGGCGGATCGCGACGAAGCTCGAATCCGCCAGATGCGCGATGCGGAGCGCGACGTCGATGCCCTCATCGATCAGGTTCACCGGCCGGTCGAGCAGATAGAGTCTTACCGAGACCGTCGGATGCTCGTCCATGAAGGCGTCGAGCACCGGCCGCAAGACGTCTTCGCCGGTGATGACGGGTGCGGTCAGCGTCAGCGTGCCGCGCGGGGCCGAGCGTTCGCCGGCCGCAACGATGTCGGCTTCCTCGAGATCGATCAGCACGCGGCGGCAGGCGGCGGCATAGCGCTCGCCGGCCTCGCTCAGTTTGAGCGAGCGGGTGGTGCGATGAAGCAGCTCGGCGCCGACATGCGCTTCGAGGAAAGCGATCGCGCGGCTCACGGCCGCCGGCGACCGGCCGAGGCGTCGGCCCGCCCCGGCGAGGCTGCCCTCGTCGACGGCGGACACAAACACCTTCATCGCGTCGATGCGATCCATCGGCTCTTCCGGCCAGAGGAATAGTGCCTGACGTCGGCAAACGTCAGGCGATCATGCCCTGCCGGTCAGCTTTTGCAATCGCGGGATCGTGGCGTGGGCCGTGAAAACTACGCCCCGGCCAATCAGGTTGTGGCTAGAGGCTTCTCGGCGTGGCGCTGCGACAGCGTGAAAATCTCGACGCCGGTTGCGGTCACGCCGACCGAATGCTCGAATTGTGCCGACAGCGAGCGGTCGCGCGTCACCGCGGTCCAGCCGTCGGACAGGATCTTCACGTGCGGCTTGCCGAGATTGATCATCGGCTCGATGGTGAAGAACATGCCGGGCTTCAGCGCCACGCCCTCGCCGGGCCGGCCGATATGGATGATGTTCGGCTCGTCGTGGAACATGCGCCCGAGGCCATGGCCGCAGAAATCGCGCACCACGCTCATGCCCTGCGGTTCGACAAAGCTCTGGATGGCGTGGCCGATGTCGCCGGTGGTGGCGCCGGGCTTGACCGCGGCGATGCCGCGCATCATGGCCTCGTAGGTCACCTCGATCAGCCGCTCCGCCTTCCGCGCGATCGGGCCGATCGCGTACATCCGGCTGGAATCGCCGTACCAGCCGTCGACGATGAAGGTGACGTCGATATTGACGATGTCGCCCTCCTTCAGCGCGCGGTCGCCGGGCATGCCGTGGCAGACCACGTGATTGATCGAGGTGCAGGTCGAGTAGCGATAGCCGCGATACATCAGTGTCGCCGGATAGGCGCCATGGCTGAAGGCGAAGTTGCGCACGAAATCGTCGATCCGGGAGGTCGGGATGCCCGCCTTGACCACGTCGGTGAGCTCATCGAGGCATTTGGCCACCAGCGCGCCAGCCTTGCGCATGCCGGCGAAGGCGCTCGGTCCATGCAGCTTGATCTGGCCGGTCTTTCGCAAGGAGGTGTCAGTTGCTTCGATATAGCTCATGGGCGGGTCATTTTTCGGCGGGAATGGGCAGCGGATAGCTGATTTGAACCCTAATTTAATGATCGGAACGGTCAGTGCAAGCCAAGGTTGGCATCAGCTGGTCGGAACTTCGACCATGGTTTCGACCGGCAGCGCGCCGCCGCGGATGCGGAGTTCGCGCACCGGGTAGGGTACCCGGATGCCCTCGCGCTTGAAAACGTCCCACAGCGCCAGCATCACCTCGCTCTTGACGTTGTCCATGCCGTCGGGGTCGGCGATCCAGAAGGTCAGGGAGAATTTCATTCCGGCTTCGGTGAACTCGGTCAGGATGCAGTTCGGCTGCTTGCTCTTGATGGCGCGCGGTGCGGCCGCGGCGATTTCCATCGCCAGCTTGCAGACCAGGCGCGGATCCGCATCGTAATTGGTGCCGAAGCCGACCTTCACCAGCGTATTCTTGTCGGTATAGGTCCAGTTCACGACCTTCTGGGTCACCAGATCCTCGTTCGGGATCAGGAACTCGCGGCCGTCGCCGGCGGCGACCGAGATATAGCGCGTCTTCATCGCGCTGATCCGCCCCGAACTGTCACCGATGGTGACGAGATCGCCGGGTTTGACGGATTTGTCGACCAGCAGGATCAGGCCGCTGATGAAATTGGCGACGATCTTCTGCAAGCCCAGGCCAATGCCGACGCCGGCCGCACCGGTGAAGACCGCAAGCGCCGAAAGGTTGATGCCGACCGCGCCGAGCGCGATCGCGATAGCCACCACCACGAGCCCCATGCGGATCATCTTCACCAGCAGCACCTGGATCGACGGCGTCAGGTCGCTGGAGCGGTTGATCCGGCCTTCGATGAAATTGCTGGTGATGTTGGTCAGCCACAGCGCGAGGATCAACAGCGCGCCGGCCTTGATCAGAAGCAGCGGCGTCAGCCGCAGCCCGCCGAGCACGACCGCAACCTGATCCGAGTCCAGCGCCTCCACGGCAAAATCGAGCTGACCGAGGATGCTCAACGCGGCGACCACCCACGCCGATACCGACACCAGCTTGACGATGAAGGCGTTGCGGATGACCGAGGTCACCAGCCGGATCATCAGCCAGGCGAGCGCCAGCTTGGCGGCCACCATCAGCATGTAACTGCGGCTCGGCCAGGTCGAGTGATACATCGTGATCCGCGCCGCGATCACCAGGATCGCGAATATCGCGGTGGAGGCGCTGGAGACCAGCACGCGGACGAAATGCCGCAGCGGCAACGGCCAGCGCATCGCAAGCGAGGTCATGTCGACGCGCGAGCGAATGGCGGCGTCGGCGGCATAGGCCATGCCGGCCGCGGTCAGGATCAGGCCGAACTGCAGATAGAACCAGGGCGAAGTGACCTCCGCGCCGATCGAACCCGCGGCGGAGTGCAGAAATTCGACGATGTCCTTCAGCTCAAAATCCATAGGCAATTCTCGTTTCGAGGCCGGTTCGCCCGCAGTCAAAGTTCGTTCGCAAAGCTCGCTCGCAAAATTGATTCGAATGGCCGGCAGATTCCCACAATCGGGCTGCAGACGCCATTGAAACGGCCTGCCCGCAAGGCGAGTTAGGTCGCTAAATCGGGCACATTGCCGCTATCACCAGAAATGGGTTGGCGTCCAACTGTGGCGACGATAAGGATGCAATTGCAAGTATTTGCTCTGGTTTCAGGAAGGCGCAGGACCTCTCTGGATCAGGACTTCTCTGGATCAAGACTTCTCTCGATCAAGGCTTCCCTCGATCATGGCTTCCCTCGACGCGGTCAGCATAGCCATTCTTCTCGGCGCGGTTCTGGTGATGGCCGGAATCCTCTCCAGCCTGCTTGCGCTCCGCTTCGGCGCGCCGCTGCTGCTGGCATTCCTGCTGATCGGCATGCTCGCGGGCGATTCCGGACCCGGCCAGCTGCAGTTCAGCGATGTCCGCACCACCTATCTGGTGGGATCGGTGGCGCTGGCGCTGATCCTGTTCGACGGCGGGCTGAAAACGCGCTTCCAGAGCATCCGCACCGTGCTGGCGCCGTCGATGATGCTGGCCACGATCGGGGTGCTGCTGACCGCGCTGATCACAGCACCCGTCGCCAAATATGCGCTCGACCTGAACTGGACCGAGGCGTTTTTGGTCGGCGCGGTGGTGGCATCCACCGACGCGGCGGCGGTGTTTCTGCTGGTGCACACCCAAGGGTTACGCCTGCGCCCGCGTGTCGGCGCGACGCTGGAGGCGGAATCCGGCACCAACGATCCCTTCGCGATCTTCCTGACCCTGATGCTGGTCGAATTCATTTCGAAGGGCGAAAGCTCGCTGTCGCATATCGCGATGGAATTCGCCCTCGAGGCGGTACTCGGCGCGATCATGGGCGTGATCGGCGGCCGCCTCGTGGTGCTGGCGCTCAACCGCATGGCGCTGCCGCAGGGCCTGCATGCGCCGTTCGTCACGACGGCCGCGCTGGTGATTTTCGGCGGCGCGCAGATCGCGCACGGGTCAGGCTTTCTCGCGGTCTATCTCGCCGGCATCATCATCGGCAACCGGCCGACCCGCGCGCATAATTCGGTGGTGACGTTTCTGGATGCCGCGACCTGGCTGGCGCAGATCGTGATGTTCGTGCTGCTCGGGCTCCTGGTCTCGCCGCATCGCCTGCTCGGCAGCGTCGGTCCCGCCATCATCATTGCCTTCGTGCTGATGCTGGTGGCGCGGCCGGTCGCGGTGTTTCTGTGCCTCATGCCGTTCAAGTTCAACTGGCGGGAAAAGGTTTTTATCGCCTGGACCGGCCTGCGCGGCGCGGTCGCGATCTTCCTCGCCTCGATCCCGATGCTGGTCGTCATGTCGAAAGCCTATCTCTATTTCGACGTCGCCTTCGTCGTCGTCATCATCTCGCTATTGCTGCAGGGCTGGACGCTGGCGCCGGCGGCGCGGCGGCTGCACGTGGCGCTGCCGCGCGCCGAGCGCGGCCCGCGGCGTGTCGAGCTGGATCTTCCCGGCCAGCTCGAGCAGCAGCTGGTCGGCTATCCCGTGCGCGCGAAAAGCCTGTATTTCCGCCGCGGGCTGATCCCGTCCTGGTCGAAGCCGACATTGGTGATCCGTGACCAGCGCATCCTCTCGCCCACCGAGGCCGATCCGGTCGCAGCCGGCGATTACATCTATTTGCTGGCGCCGCCGGAAAAGGCCGAGGCGCTGGACCGGTTCTTCGTCGACATGGCGCCGAGTTCGGCGCCCGATCCGCATCTGCTCGGCGATTTCGTCGTCTCCGGCGAGCACACGCTCGGCGAATTGGCCGAGATCTACGGCGTGGCGGTGGACGAAGAGCAGGGCAAGCTGACGCTATCGGATTATTTCGACATTCATCTCGACCACGCGCCGAAGGAAGGCGCCGAGCTGGCGCTCGATTCCATCGTCCTGGTGGCGCGCAGCATCGGCGGCGGCCGGGTCAATGTGGTCGGCCTACGTCTGCCGGAAGACGAGGAAGCGGCCGCGCCGATGACGCGGATGCAGGCGTTCAGGCGCAAGCTCGCGGAGATATGGTCGTCGGTGGCGGGGGTCTAGAGTCCTGCTGCCTCGACGACGGCGGTGCGCCCCCTCTCCCGCGCTTGCGGGGGAGGGTTGGGGTGGGGGCCCCTCCGCGGGTCACACTACCCGTGGGGATAACGCGTAATCCGCGCGTTGCACCGGGAATTATCCCTCGAGTGTGAACCCTACGCGCAACGCGACCTGGTAATGGCGGATAGACCCGTTTTCGATATCGCCCCTCGTTTGCACGACTTCGAACCATTTCATCTCGCGAACCGTCTTTGAAGCGCGGGTGATCGCATTCTGGACAGCATCCTCGATGCTTTTTTCGGAAGATCCTACGAGCTCCAGGATCTTGTAAACGTGATCCTTCATTTCGGTCGCTTGCGGCATGGCTAGCCTCCGTTGTGATGTTGTTGGGCCAATCTCGGTCTGTCTCTTCCTCCCCGGGGTCTGATCGGATCGGGAGCGAAGTGCATTCTGAACGGGCTCTGAACCGTTTGAGTTCCACTGCTTCCGCGAGGTACCCATAAAATTCAGGCCAGCTACGGAGGCCGAACTGCGGTGACGGTGCTGGACTGTCATGTAATCCCGGCTTTGAGTGGCGAGCGGCCTTCTTGCCTTTGACGCATACGGTCTTATTCTACTCCCTCCATCCGGACCGCGAATTGGTCTGATGCTGGTTCGCGGGGCGGGGAATGAAAGCGTATCTGGTGCTCGACCTGTCGGTGAATGATTTTGCCGGTTTCAGAAAATACATCGCTGAAATCCCTGCATTCATCGCAAGACATTCCGGAAAATACCTGGTTCAAGGGGTTCAGCCGACGACGATTGAGGGTGATTGGAAACCCGAACGCATGGTCATCATCGAATTTCCAGAACGCGAAAACGCAGAAGCATTTTTGGGTGATCCTGAAATTCAAGACCTGTTCAAGCTGCGCCACGATACGACGACGAGTAAACTGGTGCTTGCCGACGGGTGCACGTAACAGCCTGCGTTCGGAACCAAACGCCCCAAACAAGAACGCCTAGCAGCATCAACCATGCGCAGCCGGCGTTATCGTCCACCAGAGGGCTCCTCACTCGCTAGTCACGTGTGAACCCAGCGCACAACCAGCCGAGCAGCCAAAATCCGTAGAACAGGACGGCAGCCATGACGGTTGTCGCCAGCGCACCGTAACCGAAAGGCTCGATGGTGTATTCAAGGGGCGCCGGCTTCTCTGCCGCGTAAGAGAGAATGGTGGAAAGGCTCTCATAGTAAAATGGTCCTGAGGGACAGCCACTCGCCTCGAAATCGATCTTTGCCTGATCGTAAGTTTTCATTTTGACAACCCGGTTGGTCCGCACCAGGTTGCTCATGCAAGAAGCGGACTCGAATCGTCGTTCGGCACTTCGCTGTGCGTCAATCGAAATTCCGATCGTGACTGCAAAACCGACAATCAGCGTAATCGCACCGAGAACGACGCCGATCCGTTTGAACCCCCTAATGAACCTAGCGCCAGCCGTGAGAGGCGCGTTAGGGGGCGGGGCGTGATAAGGGCGCAGGTCGGTCATAAAATCTTTGGGCAAGGTTTTGTCGAACGAATAGTTATAGACAATCGCAACCGGCGGGCGAGCGCAAGGGGCTATGGATGCGCGTCGGAATTACGGTGACAGTGCACTCAACTACTTTGCTTATACTCGTTCGCCAGCGTGCCCGGTAATGACATGCTGCGTCAGTTCGTAGGATGAGTAGAGCGAAGCGAAACCCATCAGCCTCCACGAGCTATTGATGGGTTTCGCTTCGCTCTACCCATCCTACAATTTCTGCTGCCTGGTAGAGCGCAAGCGCTGGTTATCGTTGAACGCCTTCGTCCCGAGCGTCAATTGAGTGTGACCTTAACGACACGACGGGCAAATCACCAAAAACCTGTCCAGTCCTCTCGACAAAAATATTCCGCTTGCCCTGATGGGGCAAATCAGCGGCATTTCACCGCCCGTCTCACCCGAGAAGAGGGGCGGGTCGCGATCGTCACGAAACGCGCGGTGGGATGCGGTGGACGCGGCAGCGTCGGCGCGGAGCGGAATCGCAGGGCGGGTTTGTGCCGTGAGCGACATCGTCAGCGCAGGACGATGGCGTCAATGTTCGATGAAGCCTTTAGGTCGAGACGGGCCTGTCCCGATGAAGCCTTTAGGCGAAGACGGACGGCTGCGTACGGCAAAAGCGTGTGGTCCTGGCACCCGTTGCTGGTGTCAAGTCGGCGGAGGCGATGTCGGCCCAACCGGGCGCGGCACGACCATCAATCCGCCGGCGACGGTGACAAGACGAATTCGTCGCCGGGGAGGGCGCGCGATAAGCCGTAAAGCCATTGCGCAGGGAAGGCCGGATGCCTCCGCTGAACCTGTATGCTCGTGTGCGTGTTCTTGTGCACATCTTGCACACGAGACCGCGGGTGCAGCGCGCCCCCGGTCTTCCCTGCGCCCTCTGTTCTCAAGGGGGACAAGGTCGATGCAAACCTCGGGCGAATGGCGCCGCGAGAAGGCGGACGTACGCCTGTACCGTCGCAGCGACGAAGCAATCCATTTCTCGGTACGCCGTGAAATGGATTGCTTCGCTTCGCTCGCAATGACGATTTTGCTGTTCAAGGCTGGCCTGGGGCCGGTCATACGGGGCGGGTTGCCATTTCGGCAGTTGAGCAAGCCGCGGACTCTGTCTAGTCTGGTCGCAGGCCGGTCAACGGCCTCGCGGTGGAAACGCAGGAGAACAAGACCATGCCCGGCTCGCTCGATGACCAGCTCGGCTTTGCGCCCGACTACGATTCCCCGATTCCCTACATGCAGCGGACCCGCGATTATTACACCGCGATCGGCTACACCACGCCCTACCGCTGGGCGCATTATGTCGATGCGCCGTTCCAGCCGCTGAAAAAGCCGCTCTCGCAATCGCGCGTCACCATCGTCACCACCGCAGCCCCCTTCGATCCTGCGAAAGGCGATCAGGGCCCGGGCGCCGCGTACAACGGCGGGGCAAAATTCTACCAAGTATATGACGGCGACACCTCGCAGCCGCACGATCTTCGCATCTCGCATATCGGCTATGATCGCAAGCACACCACTGCGACCGACAGCGGCACCTGGTTTCCGCTGCCACAGCTCCTGAAGGCCAAAGCTGCGGGCCGGATCGGCGAGGTCGCGCCGCGCTTCTTCGGCGCGCCGACCAACCGCAGCCACCGGGTCACCATCGATGTCGATGCTCCGGAAATCCTCGCCCGCTGCCTCGCCGACAAGGTCGATGTCGCCGTGCTGGTGCCGAACTGCCCGGTGTGCCACCAGACCTCCGCGTTGGTCGCCCGCCACCTCGAAGCCAACGGCATTCCCACCGTGGTGATGGGATGCGCCAAGGACATCGTCGAGCACGCCGCGGTGCCGCGCTTCCTGTTCTCTGATTTCCCGCTCGGCAACTCGGCCGGCAAGCCGCATGATGTCGAGTCGCAGGCGCTGACGCTCGAGCTGGCGCTACGTTTGCTGGAAACAACTTCCGGCGCACGCACCACGATGCAGTCGCCGCTGCGCTGGAGCGAGGCCGCTTCCTGGAAGCTCGACTACAACAATATCGCGCAGATGAGCCCGGAAGAACTGGCGCGTCGCCGCGCCGAATTCGACAAGCAGAAAGAGATCGCGCGCGGCAACAGGGCCGCGTGAATTGGCCGCGGCTCTCAGAGCCGTCATTGCGAGCGAAGCGAAGCAATCCATAGCGCAGCATAAAGGAAGAATGGATTGCTTCGTCGCAAGTGCTCCTCGCAATGACAGCCGTTGTCGGATGACGTCCGTTCAAGCGCCCGCAGGAGGAAACTGAATTGACCCGACCGTTCGAAGGCGTGAAGATTCTCGACTTCACGCAGGTGCTGGCCGGCCCCTATGCCAGCTACCAGCTCGCCTTGCTCGGCGCCGACGTCATCAAGGTGGAGCGGCGCGAAGGCGAGGACATGCGCCGCACGCCGCTCAGCCGCGAATGGGCCGAACGCGGTCTCGCGCCCGGCTGGCAGGCGATCAACGGCAACAAGCGCAGCCTGACGCTCGACCTCTCGAAGCCGGAGGCGATTACCATCGTCAAGCAGCTTGCCGCGCAGGCCGATGTGGTGATGGAGAATTTTCGTCCCGGCGTGATGGACAAGCTCGGCATCGGCTACGCCGCACTCTCGGCGATCAATCCAAAACTGATCTATTGCGCGATCTCAGGCTTTGGCCAGACCGGCCCGGAGCGCAATGGCGCCGGCTATGACGGCAAGATCCAGGCAATGTCGGGCATCATGGCGATCACGGGTCACGAGGAGACCGGGCCGACCCGCGCCGGCTTTGCGGTCTGCGACGTGCTGTCCGGCGCCACCGCCGCGTTCGGCGTGTCGAGCGCGCTGTTCCAGCGCACACATACCGGCAAGGGGCAACTGGTCGACGTCTCCATGCTGGAGGCGACGCTGGCGTTCCTGTCGGGACAGGTGGCGGACTACTCGGTCGCGGGCCATCGCCAGCAACTGTCCGGCAATCAGGCGGTGAGCCGCAGGCCGACGGCCAATCTGTTTAGGGCAGGCCAGGGCCATCTGCTGCTGGCGGTGAACAGCGAGAAGCAATACCGCGCGCTGATGACCGCGCTCGGCCGCGCCGACGCGCTGGAAGACCCGCGCTTCGTCGACTGGTTCGCGCGGCAGGAAAACGAGCCGGCGCTGCGTGCCATCATCGAGGAAGCGCTGGCGAAGAAGGATCCGCGCGAATGGGAGAAGATCCTCGACGCGGCCGGCGCGCCCTGCGCCAGCATCTGGAAGATCGAGGAAGTGATCGATCATCCGCAGATCGCGGCGCGCCACGCGGTTCAGGAAATCGATACGCCCTATGGCCGCCTGCGCTTTGCCGGCAGCGGTTTTCAGCTCGCCCATGGCGGCGGCAGGCTCGATTCCATGGCGCCCGAACTCAGCGCCCACACCGACGAGGTGCTGAGTTCGCTCGGCTATGACGCCAAAGCGATCGCGGATTTGCACGCACGCAATGTCGTCTGAGCGGTAGCCAGGGCCGGAGTTGGAACGCGAACTCGTGAATGCCATGGGCGTTCAATTGTTTGCGCGGGCCGGAACCAGCGTCTATCAATTGAGACGGCGCGCATCCGAGCGCGCCACAAGACGATAACGGCGAGACCGGACCTGCCATGCAGAACGAGGGTGAGACAGGCCTGAGCCGGCGCGATCTGCTGTCGCTGGTGGGTACGGTCGCCGGCAGCGCCGCGATGTATCACGCCATGACCAGCCTCGGCTTTGCTTCGGAGTCCACCTATAACGGGCCGATCAAGCTGGAGGGTGATACCAAAGGCGCCTCGGTACTTGTGCTCGGCGCGGGTCTGGCCGGTATGACGGCCGCGCTGGAATTGCGCGCGGCCGGCTACAAGGTTCAGGTGCTGGAGTTCAACAGCCGTCCCGGCGGCCGCAACTGGACGCTGCGCGGCGGCGACAGTTTTACCGAACTCGGCGGCGCGACGCAGACCTGCGGCTTCGAGGACGGCCTCTATCTCAATCCGGGGCCGTGGCGGATTCCCTATCACCACCGCGCCGTGCTCGACTATTGCAAGCGGCTGGGCGTCGCGCTCGAACCTTTCATCCAGCTCAATCACAACGCGCTGCTGCACGCCGCCAATGCGTTCGACGGCAAGCCGCAGCGAATCCGCGATATCAAGACCGACTTTCAGGGTCACGTTTCGGAATTGCTCGCCAAGGTCACGCAGCAAAGCAAGCTCGACGAAGCGGTGTCGGTGGAAGACAAAGAGATTCTGCTGCAGGCGTTGCGGTCGTGGGGGGCGCTGGACAGGAATTATGCCTACAAGGCCAATCTGATCTCGGCGGACTATCGCGGCTACGCGACGCCTCCGGGAGGCGGCCTCGGTGCGGCGCCCGTCGCCGGCGAGCCGATCAAATTGTCGGAGATCCTGCAATCCCGGCTTTGGCGATATCTGCAGGGTTTTGCCCTGCATCAATTCCAGGCCACCATGTTCCAGCCCATCGGCGGCATGGACATGATCGGCAAAGCCTTCGCCAGGGAGGTCGGCGATCTCATTCAGTACGATGCGAAAGTCACCCGCATTCAGCAGAACGATGGCGGCGTCACCGTCAGCCATGTCAATTCCAAAACGCCGGCCACGCCGCAACTGGCAAAGGCCGACTGGTGCGTATGCACCATTCCGTTGTCGATCCTGAGCCAGATCCAGATCGACATCGGCCCGCGCATGAAAGCGGCGATCGACGCGGTGCCCTACGCGTCATCGGTCAAGATCGGCCTGCAATTCAAGCGCAGGTTCTGGGAGGAGGACGACGCGATCTACGGCGGTATCACCTACACCGATATGCCGATCCGGCAGATTTCCTATCCCAGCAGCGGCTTCAACCGCAGCGGCCGCGGCGTGCTGCTCGGCGCCTACGTCTTTGAGGGCGCCAATGCCTACGAGTTCACCTCGATGGCGCCGGCGGACCGGGTGGCGCGCGCGGTCGAGCTCGGCGCCCGCATCCATCCGCAATACCGCGCCGAGTTCGAGAACGGGATCGCGGTCGCCTGGCATCGGGTGCCCTTCACCCTGGGCTGTGCCGGAAGCTGGACCGAGAAAATGCGGGACGAGCACTACGATAATCTGTGCCAGATCGACGGCAGGATCGTTCTCGCCGGCGAGCACGCCTCCTACATTCCGGCGTGGCAGGAGGGCGCGATATTGTCGTCGCTCAACGCCATCACGCGGCTGCATGAACGCGTCGTCAGGACCTGATGCGATGCCGCCCATCCAGACCACACTAGCAAAATCGAATTCGACGAGATCGGGCAGCCGTTCCGCGGTCGCTGCCGTGCTGGGCCTGGCCTTGATGTCACTGGCAACGCCGCTGGCCCATGCGGACGAGGAAGTCCGTTCGCGGCCCCCGGCATTGAGCCCGGGTTTCAGATTTACCGAAACGACTGGACAAGAGCTGTTCGCGAGCGCGTGCCAGGGTTGCCATATGCCCGATGGCAAAGGCGCGGTTGGCGCCGGCACCTATCCGTCGCTCGCGAAAGACAGCAATCTCGAGGCCGGAAATTATCCGGTTCATGTCGTGGTCCGGGGCCAGCGGGCGATGCCGCCGGTCGGCGCGATGATGAGCGATGCCCAGGTCGCTGCCGTGGTGAATTATGTCCGGACGCATTTTGGCAATGAATACCGGGACGCGGTCAGCGCCGAGGATGTCAAGCTGGCTCGGCCGGAGAAATGACCGCTTTCAGGGGGAGACGAAGATGAAACATGCAATGCTCGCGCTGGCCGCCTTGCTGCTCGGCTCAAGCGCCGTTGAAGCCGAGATCGTGCGTTATCCGATTCCCAATTCGACATTTCCGATCGCCCAGGCGGTGCGGGTATCCGGCGACGCCGTCACTTATTACGTGAGCGGTCAGGTGCCGCCCGTGGTCAACAAGGACGCCGACCCGGCCAGCCCGCAGGCCTATGGCGACACCAGGACCCAGACGGTCGGTGTGCTCAACAAGATCAAGGCGATCCTTGAAGGGCAGGGGCTCGGCATCGGCGACGTCGTCAAGATGCAGGTGTTTCTGGTTCACGATGCGCGCGCGCCGATGGACTTCAAGGCCTTCATGGAGGGATACACCCAGTTCTTCGGCGGCGCGCAGCCAAATCTGCCGGCGCGTTCGGTTGTCGGTGTCGCCGCACTGGCCAATCCCGGATTTCTGGTCGAGATCGAGGTCGTTGCCGCGAAAGACTCGAAATAGCTTCGGGCCAATCGAATTGAAGGGTGGATGAGATGCGTCGGATTTCCGGTTCGGATTTAGGGTGGCGGCCGCGTCGCCTTGTCGAGCTGTCGGCGGCGGCCCTGTTGTCGGTTGCCTTGTCTACTGTCTTGGCTGCGCCCGGGCGGGCTGCCACCGAAGGTTTGAACCCCAACCAGCAGCGCGCCTTGGACATCTACAAGGAGCTGATCGAGATCAACACCGTGACCGCGACCGGCGACACCTCGAAGGCGGCCGAAGCCATGGCCGCACGCCTGCGCGCCGCGGGTTTTCCCGATGCCGATGTCCACGCCTTCTCACCGGCGCCGCACAAGGGCAATCTGGTCGCGCGCCTCCACGGCACCGGCGCGCGCAAACCGATCCTGCTGCTGGCTCACATCGATGTGGTCCCGGCCAGCCGCGAGGACTGGTCGACCGACCCGTTCAAACTGACCGAGCAGGACGGCTATTTTTATGCGCGCGGCAGCGGCGACGACAAATACATGGCGGCCTCCTTCATCGCCAATCTCATTCGTTACCGGCAGGAGGGTTACAAGCCGGACCGCGATATCATCGTGGCGCTGGAGACCGATGAAGAGATTTTGGACAAGGATGGGCTCGGCATTCAATGGCTCTTGAAAAACCATCGCGACCTGATCGATGCCGAATTCGCGCTCAATGAAGGCGGCGGCGTCGGGCTGAAGGACGGCAAGCCGATCCGCACCTCGGTGCAGACCAGCGAAAAGGTCTCGGTGAGCTACGCGCTGACGGTCAAGAACAAGGGCGGTCACAGCGCCGTTCCGGTCAAGGACAATGCGATCTACCGGCTGGCTGCGGGATTGACCCGGCTTGCGGCCTTCAGCTTTCCGGTGAACCTGAACGAGACGACCCGGGTCTATTTCGAACGTACCGCGCAGATGGATGGCGGCCAGGTGGCCGACGATTTGCGCGCGGTGTTGTCGGGACAAACCGACCCCACTTCGTTGCCGGTGGTGCGTCTTTCGGCCAATCCGGGCCTCAACGCGCAATTACGCACGACATGCGTCGCGACATTGCTTGAAGGTGGGGTCGCGATCAATGCGCTGCCGCCACTGGCGACCGCCAAGGTCAATTGCCGGGTCATGCCCGGCGAGCCGATCGACGGGGTCAAGGCCACGCTCGAAAAGGTGCTGGCCGATGATCAGATCGTTGTGACGCAGATCGATCCTCCGACGCTCAGCGAACCTTCCGCCCTGAGTGATGAAGTCATCGGACCGATCACAAAGCTGTCGGCCGAATTCTGGCCAGGCGCAGTAGTGCTGCCGACGATGAGCGCCGGCGCCACCGACGGCAGCTACCTTCGCAACGCGGGGATACCGACCTACGGACATTCGGGGCTGGCAAGCGACGTCGCCGAATCGCGCGCACATGGCCGCGACGAGCGCATTCCCGTCAAATCGTTCTTTGAGGGCAATGAGTATCTGTACCGTCTGGTGAAGGCATTCGCCGGTGGCCAGTGATGGCTTGCGAGCGAGCGCATCAGGTCGGCGAACCACCCGACAAAACCTTCACGCCGCCGAACGCGCTGACGCGTCCGTTGCGCACCATCACGATCTGGGTGGCGAGTTGGCGCATCTCGGCCGCGTCGTGGCTGACATAGACCATGGGCACATGGGCCTCGTCGCGCAGCCGCACCAGATAGGGCAGGATCTCGACTTTGCGGCTTTCGTCCAGCGAGCCCAAGGGCTCGTCCAGCAGCAGCAACCGTGGCTTCGACAACAGCGCGCGGCCAAGCGCCACGCGCTGACGCTCGCCGCCGGAGAGTTTTCCGGGGCGGCGGTCCATCAGGCCGCCGATATCGAGCAGGTCGGTGACCCGCGCGCGCTGCGCGGGATCGTCAGCGAGCTTGTTCATGCGCCGGCCGTAGTCGAGATTCTGCCGGACATCGAGATGCGGAAACAGCCGTGCGTCCTGGAACACGTAGCCGATGCGGCGCCGGTGCGGCGGTACGTGCACGCGCGCGGCGACGTCGTCGAGCGTCTCGCCATCGATCGAGATGATGCCGCGATCGGGCTTCAGCAGGCCGGCGATCATGTTGATCAGCGAGGTCTTGCCGGCGCCGGAAGCGCCGAACAGGCCGGTGACGCGGCCTTCGCTGGCAAAGGACGCTTCGATCGAGAACTCGCCGAGCTTTTTTGTGACGTCGACGCGCAGCATGGTCAATTCCCGTGCAGGCGTTTGGTGGCGCGGCGCGCGAACCATTCCGAGGCGATCAGGGCGCCCATCGCGATCACGATGGAAGTCACCACCAGCCGCGCCGCCGCGGTGTCGCCGTCCGGCGTCTGGATCAGCGAATAGATCGCCGACGAAATGGTCTGGGTTTCGCCGGGAATGTTGGACACGAAGGTAATGGTGGCGCCGAACTCGCCGATCGCCTTGGCAAAGCCGAGCACCATGCCGGCCAGCACGCCCGGCAGCGCCAGCGGCAATGTCACGGTCGCGAACACCTGCCAGGGCGCGGCGCCGAGTGTGCCGGCCGCCTGCTCCAATCGTCGGTCGATCGCCTCGATCGACAGCCGGATCGGCCGCACCAACAGCGGGAACGACATCACGCCGCAGGCGAGCGCGGCCCCGGTCCAGCGAAACGCGAACACGATGCCGAGATGGTCGGCAAGCCACGCGCCGACCAGGCCCCGGCGGCCGAAGGTCAGCAGCAACAGATAACCGGTAACGACCGGCGGCAGCACCAGCGGCAGATGGATCAGCGCATCGAGGATGGATTTGCCCCAGAAATCCCGCCGTGCCAGCAGCCACGCCAGTCCGATTCCGAACGGCGTCGCCACCAGCGTTGCGATGATGGCGACCCGCAGCGACAGCAGGATCGCCGTCCATTCGGTCGGCGAGATATCGAACATCAGGTCGTCGGGCTGACGAGGAACTTGAACCCGTATTTTTCAAAAATGGCTTTTGCGGCCGACGAGCGCAGGAACGCGAGATAGTCGGCGGTCTCCGGTTTCACGGTCGTCGTCGCCGCTACGGGATAGATGATCGCCGGATGCGAATCGGCCGGGAAGGTGCCGACGATCTTGACGCCGGGTTCGACCTTGGCGTCGGTCGAATAGACGATGCCGAGCGCGGCTTCGCCGCGTGCGACCAGCGTCAGCGCCGCGCGCACGCTATCGGCCATCGCGAATTTCGGCTCGGCCGCCTGCCACGCGCCGAGTTTTTCCAGCGCCGCCTTGGCATATTTGCCGACCGGGACGGCCTTGACGTCGCCGGTGGCGATCTTGCCGTCGCCGGCGAGCTTGGCGAGACCGAAGCCTTGCCCGATCGTCACATCACCGATTTTGGAATCTTTCGGGGCGATCAGCACGATGCTGTTGCCGAGCAGATTGACCCGGGTCGGTTCGTTGATGTTCTTCCTGGCCGTGGCGTAGTCCATCCAGTCGGTGTCGGCGGACACGAACACGTCCGCTGGCGCGCCCTGTTCGATCTGCTTTGCGAGCGCCGAGCTGGCGGCATAGCTCACGGTGATCTTGACGCCGGTCTTGGCGGTGTAGGCGGCGTCGATGTCGTCGAGCGCGTTCTTCATCGAGGCGGCGGCGAATACCGTCAGGGTCTTGTCCTCCGCCGCGGCGGGCGCGTGGGCCGCCGCAAGCAGGATGACGAGGGCGGCAAAAATTCCGGATAGACGATGCATCGTGGCGCTCCGTGCGTGTTCGCTGGCGCTTTCGCGCGCGAAAATCAGGCATTGGTTGGGTCTGAGCACGACAGGCGGAAGCGCCGTTCCGGCCATTTCCTGCGATTTACGGTCGATCAGGATATCGCTAACTGGAAACAATATCAGGCCCGGGCCTTGGGTAAAGCCTTCCTTTGCCTACTCCGTCGGCAGGATCGCAATCGAGATCGAATTTTCCCTGGCGCCGCTGACCTGCAGCACGAACGGGCTCGCCGAAAGCTCGTATTTCATGGTCTTGCGGATGCCCTCGCAATCGGTGGCGCCGCTAAAGCCCTTCGGTTTGACGAAATGCCCGTCCTGCACCACGTCGACCCAGCCGCCGGCGGAAAGGCTGATGGTGTAGAGACCGGCCTTCGGGGCCGTCTTGACGCTCGTGAAGCCCGCAAAGGTGCCTTCCTTGGGCGCCCGCTCGGGCGGCGAGGGCAGCTTGGCGTCAGCGGGCGCGACCAGCGCCAGCGTCACGCCGGTTGACGGCAGTGCCGCGATTTCACCGCCCGACGCAAGCTTCGCCCGATCTGGCGCGGTCAGCGCCGCGCGCTCGCGTTCGATCGGCCATTTGAACTTGTCACAGCCGCTCGGTTCGTCCGCCGCCCGCGCGGAGACGGCGCCGAGCAGCAGCAACGCGGCAAGCAAGGGCGCGCGCATGTCAGTCCACCGCGATCATGACGTCGGAGGCCTTGATCACGACGGTGGCTTTGCCACCCGCCTTGATGCCGAGATCGTCGACGGCTTCGTTGGTAATGGAGGAGGTCACGATCTGGCCGCCTCCGATATCGACGCGGACATGCGAGGTGGTCGCGCCCTTCTGCACTTCGACGACGGTGCCCTTGATCTGGTTACGTGCACTGATGCGCATGATGAATCCCTCAAAATTGCCTACCCCAAGCGCGAACATGCCGCGCGGATGTGGCTTTGATTGAAATTTGAAGGCGGGGCCAGCGCCCCGGTCGTGACGCGCGCTTACGGCGCGGCGTCGGGCAATAGTAGCGCAATTCGGCGCCGCAGGGATAGCGGGCTGACGAAGAGTTCATTGCTTGGCATCCGGCGCGGCCAGCACCGCTTTGCAGGCGGCCGGGAGTGCGGCCATCGTCATCGGCGGCCGCGGCTTCGACGGCTTGGTTTCGGGCTTCGGATGGAGGATCGAATCCTTGAACCAGTAGGCGAGGTCGGCGGGCTTGCAGCCTTCGTCCTCCGACTGTGACGGCTGGCCCTGGCATTCCGTATTGCCGGGTGGGCATTTGATGCGGATGTGGAAATGATAGTCATGGCCCCACCACGGCCGGATCTTGGAAAGCCAGCTACGGTCACCCCTGGCCTCGCGGCACAGCGCCTTCTTGATCGCGGCATTGACGAAGATCCGCTGCACGCTCGGCTCCTGCGCGGCGTCGCGAAGAACCAGAACATGTCCGGGCGTGAACACCTTCGGATCGATATCGAGCCGGTCGCCGCGCACCATCATGACCGCCGACATCTCCTCACGGTCTTCCCGCGACAACATGTGATCCGGCATTGGCGTCAGCCAGATGTCGGCATCGAGTCCGATCTGATGGCTGGCATGGCCGCTCAACGCCGGGCCGCCGCGCGGCTGGCCGATGTCACCGACCAATATTCCGGGCCAGCCGGCATCCTTGTGCGCTTTCGTCGCCAGTCGCTTCAACAGCGCGATCATATCGGGATGGCCCCAATTGCGGTTGCGCGACAGTCGCATCACCTGCCAAGTGTCGCCATTGAGCGGCATGTGCTCGGCGCCCGCAAGGCAACCCTTGGCATAGGAGCCGATCACCCGCGACGGCATCGCCGCCGGCAACACCTTGCGTGCGAACAATTCCCTGGCGCCGATCTTGGGATCGTTGGGATTGGCCAGCGGCGGCAACGGTTTTGGATTGACGCTGCCCTTGTCCTGCGCCGACGCCGTGCCGGCACCGAACAACATGACCGATAAGCTCAGCAGGATCAGAACCAGGCGGGGCGTCATGGGGTCACTCTATTGGCGCCAGCGTAGCATGGAAATGGCGCGGTATTATTTCTCGCGCAAATATTACAACGCGCCGATGCCGCACGCGATCTTCTTCTATGACGGCTTCGCCATTCACGGCACCAACGAGCTCGCGCGGCTCGGCGGTCCTGCCTCGCACGGCTGCGTCAGGCTGCATCCTGCGCACGCGGCGGCGCTGTTCGCATTGGTCCAGCGTAACGGACCTCGCAATACGCGCATCGAGATCAACTAAAGTAGGGCGGCGGCAAGCGATTTTTAACCGTTCGATAAGCCTGCCCATCATTGGCGAATATTCATGCGCGACGTCGGATTCCGCGCAATCAATGTGCAGGCGCGCCTGAAGTCGCATACCCGTCACCGGCAATCTGCGATTTTGCCTTGTGTCGTTGCTGCCAGCGCCGTCGGTATCGTGCAAGACCACACGCATGACGCGAGTTCGCCCTTTTAACGGGCAGCCGAGCCGGGCTGCCGGATCGATGGAACCGGCAAGAGATACCATTTTTTCAGACACTTATCGGAGAACATGGCACGCGGAATGCGAGTGGGGCGTGGCAATGCCGAAAGTTCGGCCAAAGACAACCAAGAGAACGAAGCATAGGGCGATCGCCCGCATTCCCGACCGGCCGGCAAAACCCAGTCCGAAGCTTTCCGGCGGCGGCCGGCGTGTTTCCGGCGAGATCGGCGAGATCGTGCGCAAGCGCGCCGAGGCGGAGGCTGCGATTGCGGAGGCACGCAAATCGCACGAGCGGCTGCGCGAGGCGATCGACATCCTGCCGCAGGGCATCGTGTTCCTCGACGCCGAAGGCCGCTACATCCTCTGGAACAAGAAGTATTCGGAAATCTACAACCGCAGCTCGGACCTGTTCGAGCACGGCGCGCGGCTGCAGGACACCATTCGCGTCGGCGTCGAGCGCGGCGATTATCCGGAAGCGATCGGCCGCGAGGAAGAATGGATCGCCGAACGGCTTACAAAACTCAACCAGCCCGGCGAGCGCCATGAGCAGACCCTGGCCGATGGCCGCGTCATCCTGATCGAGGAGCGGCTGACCGAGGACGGCGGCGTCATCGGTCTGCGCGTCGACATCACCGAGCTGAAGCAGCGCGAGGCCTCGTTTCGGCTGCTGTTCGACTCCAATCCGGTTCCGATGATCGTCTGCGCGCTGGATGGCGAACGCATCCTTGGCGTCAACGATGCCGCCGTCGAGCATTACGGCTACAGCCGCGCCGTATTCGAGAAGCTGACGATCCGCAACCTGCAGGCCTTCGACAGCGAGCTGCCGTGGGCCGGAGACCACTCGAGCGACGAGCAGACGGCGCGGACCTGGAAGCATGTCCGGGCCGACGGTGCGCTGATCGATCTGGCGATCTATTCGCGCCAGCTCGTCCATGGCGATCGGCCGGCCATATTGCTGGCGCTGATGGACATCACCGAGCGCAAGCGCGCCGAGGCGCGGCTGGCCTTCATGGCCCAGCACGATAGCTTGACCGGGTTGCCGAACCGCAATCTGCTGCGCCAGCAAATGGATGACATCCTGCTGCACACCCGGCGCGGCGCCGAAAAGGCCGCGGTGCTGGTGCTCGGCCTCGATAATTTCAAGGCGGTCAACGATACGCTCGGCCACGGCATCGGCGACAAGCTGCTGCGCGGCGTCGCCAAGCGGCTGCGATCGACATTGCGCGAGGAAGATATACTGGCGCGCCTCAACTCCGACGAATTCGCGATCATCCAGAGCGGGGTGACGCGCCCCGAGGACGCGGTGTTGCTGGCGCGGCGCCTGCTGGAGGCGATCGGCGATCCCTATCTGCTGGACGGCCATTCCGTCGTCATCGGTGCCAGCATCGGCATTGCGGTGTCGCCCGGCGACGGCGAGGAGTCCGAAAAACTGCTGAGGAACGCCGACATGGCGCTGTCCCGCGCCAAGAACGATTTTCGCGGCACCTTCTCCTTCTTCGAGGCTGAAATGGATGCGCGCGCCCAGACCCGCCGCAAGATCGAGATCGATCTGCGCGACGCGATCCAGAACGACGTGCTGCGGCCCTACTACCAGCCGCTGGTCGATCTCTCGACCGGACGGATCACCGGTTGCGAGGCGCTGGTGCGCTGGCCGCATGCCGAACGCGGCATGATCTCGCCGGCCGAATTCATTCCGGTCGCCGAAGAGACCGGCCTGATCAACGCGCTGGGCGGGCTGATGCTGCAGCGTGCCTGCATGGATGCCGCGCAATGGCCCGACGACGTCCGCGTTGCGGTCAATTTGTCGCCCCTGCAGTTCAGGATCGGCAATTTGCTGTCGGTGGTGATGGACGCGCTGAAGCAGTCCGGGCTGCCCGCCAGGCGGCTGGAACTCGAGATCACCGAGACGCTGCTGCTGGAAAAGAGCAGCCAGGTGCTGGCGACGCTGCACGCGCTGCGGTCGCTGGGGGTTCGCATCTCGATGGATGATTTCGGCACCGGCTATTCCAGCCTGAGCTATCTGCGCAGCTTTCCGTTCGACAAGATCAAGATCGACCAGTCGTTCGTGCGTGACCTCGGCTCCAATCGCGATGCGCAGGCGATCGTACGCTCGATCATCAGCCTTGGCATGGGGCTCGGGGTGACGATCACGGCCGAAGGCGTCGAGACCGAAGCCGAATTTAGCTGCCTGCGCGACGAAGGTTGCCACGAGGGTCAAGGTTATCTGTTCAGCCACGCGCGGCCCAATGCCGAGATCGTCAACCTCCTGAAGGCGCAGAGCGGCGCGGGGGCTGAAGACGAAGCGGCGCTGGTGGCGTGAGGCGTTCACTGCTACATCGTCATTGCGAGCCAGCGGGTCGCGCGAATGCGCGCCCGATGACAGGCTCCGCCAAGCAATCCATCGTGCCACAAAAAGAAAGAGTGGATTGCTTCGTCGCAAGTGCTCCTCGCAATGACGCGTGGGTCCGACTCTCATTCGTCGTCGCCCGGCTTGACCGGGCGATCCAGTATTCCAGAGATCGCAGCGATAGCGCCGAAAAGCCGCGGCGTACTGGGTCGCCCGGTCATAGGCGAACGGAAGCGACGCCGTCCTTCGGACGGCTATGCCGGGCGATGACAGCCGGGATGTGGCCATAGACACGAATCCGCCTTCTCGCGGCATGGTTGCCCGAGCTTTGCTGGAGCGTTCGCACCCTCGGAAAAAGAGGGAGCAGGGAATGCCGGGTGCACGCTGCACCCGCGGTCTCGTGTGCAAAATTGTGCGAAGAAACGCACACGAGCATACAGGTTCAGCCGAAACACTCCGGCATTCCCCGCGCAATGGCTTTACGGCTTATGCCGTGCTCCCCGGCGACGAATTCGTCTTGTCACCGTCGTCGGCGAATTAAAGGCTTTGTCGCGCCCGGTTGGGCCGACATTGCCTCCGCCAACTTGACACCAGCAACGGGTGCCAGGACCACACGGTTTTGCCGTACGCATCAGCGCCGTTCGTCCTGCGCGCCGGTTGATCGCTCACGAGAAACTCGCCCTGCGACACCGTTGCGCGCCGACGCTGCCGCGTCCACCGCATCCCCTCCCGCGTTCTTGACGATCGCGATACGCCCCTCTTGCCGGGAAAGGACGGGGCGAGCTGGTAGCGCTGATTTGCCCGACGGAGCAAGCGGAATATTTTCTTAAGGCGGCCTTGACAGAAAATCACTGATTTGCCCGTCGGGTGCAAAACGCTCATACGGCCGGGGCCCATAACGCCGGTACGGGTGGGCTTTTGGCCACACAAAATCATTTCAATCTCCAGTTGGCGAGCGCATGGTGCCGTACACAACGGCCATGGCGCTCTCACAAGGTGATCCAATGAAGCGGCGCGAGTTCATCTCGTTAGTCGGAGGCGCGGCCGTCGTGTGGCCGCTTGCAGCGTGGGCGCAGCAGCCGACGATGCCGGTGATTGGATTTCTCAACGGTACGTCGGCGCAGGGATATGGCCACTTTGTAGTGTCATTTCGCCAGGGGCTTATCGAAACCGGTTACACTGAGGGCCAGAACCTTACGATCGAATACCGATGGGCGGAGGGCCATTACGAGCGATTGCCGGCATTGGCGGCCGATCTGGTTCGTCGTCAGGTAGCCGTACTTGTCGCGACAAGTACTCCTGCAAACGTTATTGCCAGGAAAGCGACCACGGAAATTCCCATCGTCTTCACCACCAGCAGCGATCCAGTTGAGCTCGGTCTGGTTGCCAGCCTGGACCGACCGGGCGGCAATGTGACCGGTGCGGTCACGCTGAATGTGGAGGTAGTTTCGAAGCGGTTGGAATTGCTCCATGAGCTGATTCCGACGGCTACCGTTGTTGCCGTGCTCGTCAACCCAACCAATCCGAATGCCAAGGCCCAGTCGGGAGCATTGCAAGCAGCGGCTCGCACCATCGGGCTCCAGATTGAGACGCTGAACGCAACAACGGAAGGCGAGATCGATGCGGCCTTTGCACAGCTTGCTGAACGGCGGACCGGCGCGCTTCTTGTTGATACGGATGCGTTCCTGTTCAGCCGGCGCGCTCAACTTGTCGGTCTGGCGAAACGCTATGCTATTTCCACGATTTTCGATCGGCGGGAGTACGCCGAGGCCGGGGGGCTGGTGAGCTATGGCGGAAGTGTTGAGGACGTGTACCGTCTGGCCGGCATTTACACCGGTCGGATTCTGAAGGGTGAGAAGCCGGCTGATCTGCCGGTCATACAGTCCACGAAACTTCAGCTGATCGTCAACCTCAAGACTGCCAATGCGCTCGGCATTACCGTGCCGCCGTCGCTGCTCGCTCGCGCTGACGAAGTCATCGAATAGGCGAGCGCATTCCGTTTATGGCACATTTGAGACATGCCGACTAACCGCTGGAATGTCAGCTAATCGGGCCAGACCGGAAGCCACACGGCGAAGGTCAAGCTGGCGCGAATGCCCCCCGGAGCAGACATTATCTGGGGCGTTCCGCAGGGCTGTTTGAGTAGCTATGATGCTCTTGGCGCCCAAAGGCGAGATCGCTCCGGCAACTGGAGAGCAATCGTAAGTCGAATATTAAAATCGAATTTACTTGAGCTGACCGGCGTTGTCGTGATGTTCGTCGTATCGCGAACTGAAATCCAAGCCATCTGGAACTGCGCCTGATGACCCAAATCCGCCTTCTCGGCCTCTCCGGCAGCTTGCGCCGGGCCTCCAACAGCGCTGCGGTGCTTCGCGGCCTCCAGGATGCGCTGGCGCCCAAGGCTGCACTCGACATTTTATCCCTGCACGGGCTGCCGCTCTACAACGAGGATGACGATGGCGAGCACGCGCCGGAATCGGTACGCGCCCTGCGTTCGGCCATCGAGACAACGGATGGCGTGATCATGGTCTCGCCCGAGTACAATCACGGCATGTCCGGCGTCCTGAAGAACGCGCTCGACTGGGCCTCGCGGCCTTATGGTCGTTCGGTGCTGAGGGGCAAGCCGGTTCTGACGATGACGGCCTCGCCCGCGTTCACTGGTGGCGTGCGCGCGCAGCAACAAATGAACGAGACGCTGGCATCGATCCCGGCGCGTCCTGTGCTTCGGCCCCAGGTTGTGATCGGGGGCGTGCATGAGAAGGTGCGCGACGGGCGCCTCGTCGACGAGGCCACGCTGCGCTTTGCGCTGGCGGGCGTCGATGACCTCCTCGATGAGATCAGGGCAGCGCGCTTGGTTCGAGCGGCGGCATGAGGTGACGACCGCTATGCCGATGCCCGGCGGCGATATGCGTGTCGTCCATTGGCAGATAGTGGTACAAAACTCCTAAAGGCCGTGCGGCATAGGCTATTCAGCGTCGGCTTGCCGGAGGATCCGAAGTGAAGATACAGCGCGCGATTTTGTCGATCGTGGCGGCCGTAATCGGAATCACTATGGGCGCGGCCGCGGAGGAGAGAAGCTCAAATCTCTCGCCTCAGGTGTTGCAGGAAATTGCGAAGGTCGAGGCCGAGATTGACCTTACCGAGGCGCAGGCGACCGAACGGCTTGCGGCGCCGCCGGACAATCAGATTCAGCAGATCGAATTGCTCGGCAAGCTGATGCTGTATGACAAGGATTTGTCGGTAAACCGCAACGAGGCTTGCGCTTTTTGCCACATGCCCGAGACCGGCTTTACCGGTCCGGTGTCGGAGTTGAACCGGACCACGGGCGCTTACCCGGGTTCGGTGCGCACGCGTTTCAGCGACCGCAAGCCGCAGTCGCACGCCTACGCGCCGCTGTCGCCCGTGCTGCATTACAATCCCGGGCAGGGCGACCTCGTCGGCGGAAATTTCTGGGACATGCGCGCGACGGGACGCCGGCTCGGCAATCCGGCCGCCGAGCAGGCGCAAGGTCCGCCCACCAATCCCGTGGAGATGGGGCTGCCCGACATCGCCTGTGCGGTCTATCGCGCCTCGCAGCGGCCCTATCGCGCCCTGTTCGAGAGCGTATGGGGACCGCAGAGTTTTGAGATCGCATGGCCGGGCGACGTCGAGCAGGTCTGCAACAGGCCCGGGCCGCCGGCCGCGGCCGATCCGTTGCCGGTCCATCTGAGCCCGATCGATCGAGGCCGCGCCGGCTCGACCTTCGATCAGATGGCGCAGTCCATCGCCGGCTATGAAGCCTCGGCCGAGGTGACGTCGTTCACTTCGAAATTCGACGCGGTGCTCGCCAAGAAGGCGCAGTTCACGCCGCAGGAGCAGCAGGGCTACGATCTGTTCCGCGGCAAGGCGCGATGCAATGAATGTCACCGCGACGGCGGCCCTGGCGAGGACCCGCTATTCACTGACTTCACCGCCAGCAATATCGGCACTCCCGCCAATCCGAGGCTTCCCTACTATGGCGAAGATCAGCCCGACGCGTTGGGCTATGTCGCCAATCCGCTGGGATCGTCCTTCGTCGATGGGGGTGTCGGTACTTTTCTCAGCAACGGACATCTGCTCAGCCAGCCCTCGGCCGTCGACGCGCGATGGCTCAAGCTGGCACCGGACAACCAGGCGCGAATGCAGGTGCCGACACTGCGCAACGTGGACAAGCGGCCTGATCCGGCCTTCGTGAAGGCCTACGGGCACAATGGTTATTTCACGAGCCTGAAGCAGATCGTGCATTTCTACAATACGCGCGATGTGCTGCCGCGCTGCCAGCCCCATGATCCGGGCGAAGGTACGACCTGCTGGCCAGCGCCGGAGTCGACCGCCAATATGAATACGAGCAAAGTTGGTCGTCTGGGTCTGTCGGACACAGAAGAGGACGCGCTCGTTCTCTTCATGCAGACGCTGACGGATGGGTTTATGCATTAATCGCGTCTTGGCCCGGATATTTCAGACATCAACTTGTTCCACTGTTCGCGAGCCCTTCTGCCTCGTCGCCGAACACTCAAGTGTGATGAGCATGATGTTCGTTCCTTCCCATTTCAGGCAATGAGGGGTACAGGACGGGAATAGCTGATGCAGGATGATGATGTGCAACCAAGGGCACTGACGCGACGCCGTGTGCTGGGTGGGATGGGGATCGCGAGCCTGACACTGATGTCGTCACGGGCATCGGCGCAAGAGAGGGTCGATCTACACGTTCCGGGCGGTCCGAGTACAAGGACGATCACCACGTCCTATCCACAAAAGGGCCGAATGATCCTGCAGCGTTCGAGCCCGCCATGGCTTGAGACGCCCTTCGAAGTCTTCGACAAGAGCGTGTTCACCCCAAACGACCAGCATTATGTCAGCTGGCACTGGGCGAATTTTCCGGGCGACATCGACGTCGACAGCTTTCGTCTGACGGTGCGCGGCCTGGTCAATCAGACCCTTTCGCTGTCGCTCAAGGATATTTTGCAGGGCTTGCCGAGGTTCGATATCGCCGCTGTCAACCAATGCGCCGGCGCTTCGCGCATCTACGCCGTTCCACGCGTTGCCGGCGCTCAATGGGCAAATGGTTCGATGAGCAACGCGATCTGGACCGGTGTGCGTCTCAAGGACGTGCTTGACCGTGCCGGTGTAAAACCTGGCGCCATTCAGGTCCGCTTCGGCGGCCTGGACGAGCCGGTGATGCCGGACGCGCCGAAATTCCTGAAGTCGCTCACCATCGATCACGCTCGCGACGGCGAGGTGATGATCGCTTTCGCCATGAACGGCGAGCAGCTTCCATTGTTGAACGGATTTCCGCTGCGACTCGTGGTGCCCGGCTGGTGCGGGGTTTACTGGATCAAGATGCTGAACGACATCGAAGTACTGGATCAGCCCGACACCAACTACTGGACGGCGACCGGCTACCGCGTGCCCGATACGCCGCACTATACCGTCAAGCCGGGCGAGACCGGATTCAAGATGGTTCCGGTGACCCGCAATGTTCCGCGTTCGTTCATCACCAACATCCGCAACGGCGACAACGTGCCGGCGGGGGCGCCGGCTTCGGCGCGAGGCATCGCCTTCGGCGGCGATTGCGGCGTTGCCCGCGTCGATTTGTCGATCGACGGCGGCAAGAGCTGGCAGCCGACGAAGCTCGATGCCGATCAGGGGACATACGGCTTTCGGCAATGGCAGACGCAATTTACGTTGCCTGCGCCCGGCGCGGGCACCCTGATGGTTCGTTGCACCAACACCAGGAACGAGGCCCAGCCCGATTTCAAGATCTGGAATCCAGCTGGCTACATGTACAACACTATTGAAACGACCCATGTGGTCGCGGCCTGAGGAGGAACCAGGAATGCTCCGTGCTGTTCTGCTGATGGCCGCCGTTCTCGGTCTCGTTCTCTTGCTACATCCCGGTCGGGCCGCAACGATCACCACATTGAAGTCGCTGAAGCTGGATGTCCCCACCAGCGACGCGATGTTTCCCGTTGGTCCGGGATCGGATGCGATCAACAACAACTGCCTCGCCTGCCACTCGGCTGACCACGTATTGAACCAGCCTTCGTTATCCAGGGAAGCCTGGCAAGAAGTCGTCAACAAGATGATCACCGCCTACAAGGCTCCTGTCAGCCCTGACGACGCCAAAGCGATCGTGGACTATTTGGTCCGCACCAAAGGCGCTTCATAGATCCGGTAGCACAAAGCTCGCAGCGATCGCATTCTCGCGGCGCAAACTTCAACGAAATGAAATCAGCCGGCCATGACGAAACTTGGAATGAGTGTTGGGATCTTGGCAACGGTCTTCCGCCTGTCAGCCGAGGCACAGACCGTCAACGTACTGACCCTGGATCAAGCCGGAGCCCAGACCGTCCTGCACGCCGCGAATGAGAGCGCGCAGCAGCGGAATGCGCCCTCGGCAATTGCGGTAGTTGACCCTGCCGGGGATCTGCTTGCTTTCCAACGGATGGATGGTGTCCGCCCGGCAAGCGCGGATCTTGCCATCGAGAAGGCACGAACGGCTGCGCGGCTACAACGGTCGACGGCGGAGATCGAGGATAACATAAATCAGGGTCGAACGGCCTTCATCACTGCCGGCATCCTGGTACTGCGCGGCGGCATGCCGATACGTGTAGGCGGCGCAGTCGTGGGCGCGGTAGGTGTTGCCGGCTTGAGCAAGGAGATCGACGCCGAGATCGCGAACGCCGCGGCGGCGGCGCTGAGCCCCGCTCCGATGACAGCTCAGCGTAGGTGACGAGTTGTTGTTAGCAAGGTAATCTGATTTGGCAGTGCTGGAAGGCGGCGGGCTCTCGTTCCGATAGGAGGGCATTTTAGGTACAGCGCGCACTGCAAGCTGGTCACTCGACCAGATTGGTCTGGCAATGGAAATAGACCGCGCGCTGGCCGGCTTCCGGCTTCACCTGGTCGATCCGGATCGTGCTGCCGCTCTGCGACTGGGGCGTGAGATAACTCGGCTGTCCCCATTTCAGGGCTTCGCGCGCGGTTTCCTTGCCGCGCTTTTCTTCACTGACTCCTTCATCCAGCGTCGCCATTCCGCGAATGCGGCTGCGCACGCCAAGTCAGCCGCCCACCCGCCCACCCAATGGAAGTCAGACACCTTTCGCCTATGCGGCGTTGCGCAGGCCGGCCAGGAAGCTATCGACGCTCTCGAACAGCGCATTGGCCTGCTGGCTGAGTTCGCCGGTCGCGGCGCGGACGTTGTCGGCCAGCGCGCGCGACTGGTCGGCGGACTGGCTGGCGCCGGCGACGTTGACCGAGACTTCGCCGGTACCGGCGGCGGCTTGCTGCACGCTGCGCGCAATCTCGCGCGTCGCTGAACCCTGTTCCTCCACGGCTGCGGCGATGGTGGTGGCGATGCCGCTGATCTCCCGGATGGTGTCGCTGATGCCGCCGATCGCGGTCACACAGTGGCCGGTGGCGGACTGGATCGCGGCGACCTGTCCGGCGATCTCCTCGGTCGCCTTCGCCGTCTGGCTGGCGAGCTCCTTGACCTCGGACGCGACGACGGCAAAACCCCGGCCGGCTTCGCCGGCGCGTGCGGCCTCGATCGTCGCATTGAGCGCTAACAAATTGGTCTGGCTCGCGATTGCCCCGATCAGGCGCAGCACATCGCCGATCTTTTCGGCGGCGGCGGCAAGGCTTCCGACCATCTCGGTGGTTTGTCCGGCCTTGACCACGGCGTTATCGGCAACGCTGCTGGAATGGGTGACCTGGCGGCCGATTTCGGTGACCGACGACGCCAGTTCCTCGGTGGCGGCGGCGACCGTGCTGACGCTGGCCGAGGCTTCCTCCGAGGCGGCGGCCGCAGCGGCAGCGCGTTGCGAAGTGCCATCGACGCTGGCCGTGATCTCGCCCGCCACCCGCTGCATGTCCTTTGTCGCCTTGGCGACGGCATTGACCACGCCCTTGACGTCGGCCTCGAAACGGTCGGCCATCTGGCGTTGCAGGGCCTTCTTCTCCAGCTCCGCCTGGTGTTTGTCGGCCTCCTGCGCCTCGCGCAGCGAACTTGCTTCCAGCATGTTGCGGCGGAACACGTCGACCGCGACCGCCATGGTGCCGAGTTCGTCGCGGCGCTCGCTGCCGGGAATCGTGACCGTGGTGTCGCCGCTCGACAGGCGGTTCATAACCGCGGTGATCGCCGTCAACGGACGCGACAGGCCGCGCCCGAGCAGAAAAGCCAGCAGCACCGCACCGGCCAGGATTGCGGCGGTGCCGAGGATCAGATTGCGCTGCGAGGCCGCCGCGGCCGCCTCATACTCGGTCGTATCCTTGATGATCTCCAGCACCGCGACCGGCTGGCCGGCATAGTTCCTGATCTGCCCGAGATAGAGCGCAGCGGGATGGCCGTCGAGGACGGCATCGCGGCGCAAGGCCGCGCCATCCATCACGCCCTTGAGTTCGTCCTGGGTGGCGACCACGCTGTCGCCAAAGGTCGAAGAGAGGTTTCTGAAGCCGTTGCCTTCGTAGGAGTGCACGGCAAGGTCGATGCCGAAGCGCTTCTTGGCGCGGTCGACGAATTCCTTGCCGAAGGCTGCACCAACGTCGACATTCGCAAAGCTCTTGCCGTCACGCATGATCGGCGTCAGGCCGAAGATGCCGAGCGCTTCCCGCCCGGGTTCCACGCCGACGATCTGTTTGCCGGTCCTGATCGCTTCGACCACCGTGTTGCGGCGGCCCGAGACGTCGTCACCGAAAACCTTCGGCGCGTGAACGCGGTAGAACGAGGTCGCGGGCGCCACCTGGAACGTGATCAGCGGGATCCCTTGCGCATTCAGTGCCTTGTTGGCGTCGCCAAGCAGCGCTGCCAGGGCGTCGCGATCGCCCTTGGCGATGGCCTCGCCGACCGGCGGCAGCGCGGCGATCACGGAGCTGACCGCGAGCGCGGTCCGCCCTTCATAGTCGACGGCGGCGATGACGCTGTCATATTGCAGCTTCAGCTGCTGGTCGAGCGCTAGCCGCGTCAGGGAGCGTTGTTGGGCGATCGAAAAGCCTCCCAGGATGGCGCAGGCCACCGCAACCGTCAGCGAAATGGCCAGAATCAGTCGGGCCGCGATCGATCGAATCTTGAACATGGGGAATCCGGAGCTCCGCGAAGCGAATATTCCCGAAATTCCCAGAAAATGTTTAACAACAAGGCCGATCATGGCCGCGTAGTATTGCGGGGCACGCATGGCCCCGATGCGGTTACCCGCTTACCGCGGCCTCAGCGCGTCGTGGGCGGTGTGCCGAGATTAGCAACCGAAAGTATTGCCTTGCCGGCATCCTCGTAATGGGTCTCGCGCGCCTGGATCTGCTGCGCGATCGTGTGCATGTCGCGAAAACGGCGTTCGAACCCGTTGGCGGCGAACACCGCCGTGGCGCCGGCCATGTGGTAGGCGGTATCGACCACGGCTGCCGATTGATGGATGGTCCAGGTCGCGGCGATGCGGAGCGCGATGCGATGCTCCTCGGTGATGGGCGCGCCGCGCACAAGGTCGCGCCAGACTTCGGCTGCGGTGGCATAGAGATAGGCGCGCGCGGCGCGCAGGCTGGCTTCGGTGCGTCCGATCTTGCCCTGCACCGCGTTGTTTTCGCGCATCGCCTTGAGGCCTTGCGGTGTCTTGCCCCGCGACAGCTCGATGGTCGCATCCAGCATGGCGCGCGCGACTCCGAGCGAGGTCGCGGCAAAGCCCATGCTGAACACCATGTTGGTGGTGAGCTTGTAGAGTGGTCCCGGCTCGCGCACGGCCGAGGGCGTGTCGCGGAGGGCTGCGAATTTGTCCGGAATGAACAGGTTGTCGACCGAATAGGAATCGGTGCCGGTGCCCCTCAGCCCGATCACGTCCCAGACGTCGTACATCGTGGCGCTGGTCACCGGAAACAGGATGGTGCGGATTTCCGGCGAACCGTCCGGCTTCTTCCGTGTCGTGCCGCCGGCCTCGACGACCCGGACATGGGCCCCCAGCCAGCTTGCCTGCCGGGAGCCGGAGGCAAAGTCCCAGCGCGCACTGGCCCTGTAGCCGCCAGGCACGGCCTGCACCTCGTGGGCGATCGCGCCCCAGGCGAGGATGCCGGGCGCGACATTGAAGATCTCGTTGGCGGCGTCGGGATCGAGATAGGCCGCCGTCATGGCGCAGACGCTGCACTGGCCGAGGCACCACGCGGTGGAGGCGTCGGCCTTGGCGATTTCCTCCTGCATCTGCATGAAGGCTTCGAGCGGCGCCTCGGTGCCGCCGAGGCTTTTGGGCAGCAGCGCGCGATAGAGTTCGTTCTCGATCAGGGCCTGCGTTACCGCCGGCGTCAGCCGCCGCGTCCGCTCGATCTCGTCGGCGTCGCGCGCAATCAACGGCGCAAGCGCCCGCGCACGCTCAACGAGGTCGAAACTGGGATGCTTGGTCATGCGCGTCCTCGCATTGTTGAATTTTCTGTTTTGGCGCAAGTGCAATGGTGGCCCATCCGCGGATAGGGATCAAGTCGGGCGGGAATGCCCGGACGGCTTTGTCACCGCGCCAGCCCGAGGACTACCAGCAAGGCTCGATCGAGGTGTTCGGATGTTTCCATATCAATATCGCCGATGACGCTCCGAACCCGGTCACGGCGCAGGGCGATCATCTTGTCCGTCATGATCTGCGAGCGAAGGCGAAGGCCGTTTGACGGTGTGGCTTCGATTATTGGTCTGAGCCGCAACTTGTCCTGGAGGTCTGACGATAAGGGACAGATGACGATCGTCGAAAGGTCTTCATTGAATTCGTCAGCCTGTACGATCACTCCGGGTCTTGGTCGTCATGGCTCGCTTGGAGCCACCACCAGCACGACATCCCCGCGCTTCGCTTCCAGGCGCTCCAGCCATAAGCCGCCTCGTTCCACGCATCGATGGCATCGTTTTCCGGATGCTGCGCCATCAGCTTTGCCTCCCGGCGGATGGCCGCGAGCACCTTCGGATCGCGCAAATCCGGCACCCAATGCTGCACCGGCCGCAGCCCCTGCGCGCCCAAGCGCTCGCGGCGCGATGCCATGCGCTGTCGCGGGGTAAGGGGCTTTGGCTTTTTCGGGGTGGTGGTTATGCTTTGAGCGTAACATGTTACGCTCAGAGCATTTCAATTAATTCGGCTGAGCCACAATGGAGACGCCGGAACTGCAGAACTCCCGTCGCTCAGCTATCCACCTTCAGCGCGGCAATAAAAGCTTCCTGCGGGATGTCGACCTTGCCGAACTGCCGCATCTTCTTCTTGCCTTCCTTCTGCTTCTCCAGAAGTTTTCGTTTACGCGTGATGTCGCCGCCGTAGCACTTTGCGGTGACGTCCTTGCGCAGCGCGCGGACGGTTTCGCGGGCGATCACCTTGCCGCCGATCGCGGCCTGGATCGGAATCTGGAACATGTGCGGCGGGATCAGCTCCTTCATCCGCTCGACCATGGCGCGGCCGCGGCCTTCGGCGCGGGTGCGATGCACCAGCATGGACAAGGCGTCCACCGGCTCGTTGTTGACGAGGATCTGCATCTTGACGAGGTCGGCCGGCTTGTAGTCGGTCAGATGATAGTCGAACGAGGCATAGCCCTTCGAGACCGATTTCAGGCGGTCGTAGAAATCGAACACGACTTCGTTGAGCGGCAGATCGTATTTCACCATCGCGCGGGAGCCTACATAGGTCAGCTCCTTCTGCGAACCGCGGCGGTCCTGGCAGAGCTTCAAGACGCTGCCGAGATATTCGTCGGGGGTCAGGATGGTGGCTTCGATCCACGGCTCCTGGATCTCGGCGATCTTGACCACGTCGGGCATGTCGACGGGATTGTGGATCTCGACCTCCTGGCCGTCGGTCAGATGCATCTTGTAGATCACGCTCGGCGCGGTCGCGATCAGGTTGAGATCGAACTCGCGCGACAAGCGCTCCTGGATGATCTCCAGGTGCAACAGCCCGAGGAAGCCGCAGCGGAAGCCGAAGCCGAGGGCGGCGGAGGTTTCCATCTCGAACGAAAAACTCGCATCGTTGAGCCGCAGCTTGCCCATCGCCGCACGCAACACTTCGAAATCGTCGGCATCGACCGGGAACAGGCCGCAGAACACCACCGGGATGGCGGGCTTGAAGCCCGGCAGCATGTCGGTGACCGGCTTGCGGTCGTCGGTGATGGTGTCGCCGACCCGCGTATCCGCGACTTCCTTGATCGCGGCGGTGATGAAGCCGATCTCGCCGGGGCCGAGCTCGTCGACCTGCGTCATCTTCGGCGTGAAGAAGCCGACGCGCTCGACGTCATAGGCCGCGTTGGTGCCCATCATGCGGATGCGGCTGCCCTTCTTCATGGTGCCGTCGACCACGCGGATCAGCACGACGACGCCGAGATAGACGTCGTACCAGCTGTCGACCAAGAGCGCCTTCAGCGTCGCGTCGCGGTCGCCCTTCGGCGGCGGCAGCCGCGTGACGATCGCCTCCAGCACGTCGGGGATGCCAATGCCGGTCTTGGCCGAGATCATCACCGCATCGGCGGCGCTGATACCGATCACGTCCTCGATCTGCTGCTTGACCTTGTCGGGCTCCGCCGCGGGAAGATCGATCTTGTTGAGGACCGGCACGATCTCATGACCCGCGTCGAGCGCATGGTAGACATTGGCGAGGGTCTGCGCTTCGACGCCCTGGCTGGCGTCGACCACCAGCAGGGAACCCTCGCAGGCCGCCAGCGATCGCGAGACCTCGTAGGCGAAGTCGACATGGCCCGGCGTGTCCATCAGGTTGAAGATGTAATCCTTGCCGTCCTTGGCATGGTATTTCAGCCGGACGGTCTGCGCCTTGATGGTGATACCGCGCTCGCGCTCGATATCCATGGAATCGAGCACCTGTTCCTTGCCCGCCATTTCGCGATCGGTCAGGCCGCCGGTCATCTGGATCAGGCGGTCGGCCAGCGTCGATTTGCCATGGTCGATATGGGCGACAATGGAGAAGTTGCGGATGTTGGAAATGGGGGCGGTGGTCATGGGGCGCGGGATAGCATTCGTGCCCCTAAGCGGCAACCATATTGCTGTATTTTAAGGGGCTATCTTCACGCCAAGCTGATTCCACTGGTGCTGAAAACGCGCTACGCACAGGGTCATGTCGACTGCATCAATTTTGCCCGCCGGCGCGCGCGCGCACCGCAAACGGTCCATCCGGCGGCTGGCGGCGTGGCTTGCCGCGCACGCCATCGAGCCTAAGGCCGCCCTGTGGCTGGTGAGCGGCTTCGCCGCGGTCCATGCCGCGCTGTGGACGGTGATCCTGGTCAATCTGAAAACCGGCCAGGACGTCCATATGGACGTCGCGGAAGCGTTCGGCTGGGGTCAGAAGTTCCTGCTTGGCTACGGCAAGCATCCGCCGCTGTCGGGATGGGTCGCAGGTGTCTGGTTCAGGATATTTCCGGTCACCGACTGGGCGACCTATGCGCTGGCGATGGCAACGCTGGGCTGCAGCCTCGTGATCTGCTGGCTGATCGCGCTGCGCGTGGTCGATCACCGTCGCGCATTCCTCGTCGTGGTGATGCTCGCGCTGTATCCGATCTTCAACTTCAAGGGCTTTAAGTACAATCCGGATCTGCTGCAGCTGGTGACGCTGCCGCTGGTGGTGCTGGCCTATCTGGATGCGTTCGAGAAGCGCAGCGTGAAATCCGGGCTATGGCTTGGGCTTGCCGGCGCGCTGGCGCTGATGACCAAATACTGGGCGCTGACGGTGATCGGCGCGGTCGGCCTTGCCGCGCTGATCCACCCCGCACGCCTGCAGTTCCTGCGCTCGCCCGCGCCGTGGGTCGCGATCGCGACGCTTGCGGTGGCGATGATCCCGCATTTCATCTGGCTGATGAAGGTGAACTTCGCACCGCTCACTTATGCCGGTGAATCCTATTATTCGATCGCCGACCGTACAGAGATCAACAATCTCGCGCTGGGGTATATCGGCCATAATTTGGCGCTGCTGGCGTTGCCGGTGGCGCTGGCGGGCGTTGCGCTGAGCTGGCCGTCGCGATGGCGGAAATCGTTCGCATTCTGGTCGCGCGGCGCCGATTCCTGCGTGCAGACGTCGCAGGCCCTCAATGTCTGGGTCATCCAGGCGGTGCTCGCGATCGGGCCGCCGCTCGGGGCGGTGATGTTCCAGATCTACATCAAGACCGACTGGGGCATTCCGCTGTTCTTCCTGGTGCCGCTGGCGCTGATCGCTGTTCCGCGGTTGCGCGTGCGGCAGATCGCGCTGCTCCGGATGGTGGCGAGCTGGTTCCTGCTCACGCTCGCGGTCCTGGCGGCCTCGCCGAAAATCGTCGCCTATGAAGTGAGCCAGCATCGCAACGAGGGCGCGAGCTTCCGGGCGCGCTCCGAACTCGCCCGTGAGCTGACCACGGAGTGGCACGCGCGGTTTCATTCACGCTTGCCGGTGGTCGCGGCCTATGACGATATCGGCCAACCCGTCACCTTCTACAGCCCCGATCATCCGGCCGCGCTGACGCCGGACGAACCGTGGTCGTCCGGCCTGACCTCGCTCGATGAAGCCAAACGATCGGGCTTTATCGGCATCTGCGAAACCGGCGACTGGAAGCTGGAAAAATGCGAGGCGTGGATGAAGCAGCATGCGGCCAATGGCGAGCGCATGGTGATCACGACCCGCCGGTTTTTCCAGGGAACCGCGGGTGCGGCCACCGCCTGGAACGTCATCGTGGTGCCGCCGGCCAAATAGGCGAGATTTAGGCGATCAACGAATCCGTTTTAGGCAAAACGTGTTCGAGCGAAGTGGTTGCCGGTACGCGTGAAGAAAACGCGTCAAACGAAGAAGACTCAAGTGCCTTCTTCGTTGAACTTGTCGGCGACGAGCTCGGCAATCGCATCGACCGCGGCCTGCGCCTCGGGGCCGGCCGCGGAGACCACGACCGAGGTTCCCGGTCCCGCGGCCAGCATCATCAGTCCCATGATCGAGGTGCCGCCGACGGTCTCGTTGCCGCGCGTCACCCAGACCTCGGCGTTGAAGCGCTCGACCATCTGCACGAACTTTGCAGAAGCCCGCGCGTGCAGGCCGCGTTTGTTGATGATGAGAAGTTCGCGGGAAACGGCGCCCGTAGGCACGCTCGCCCCGACTTCATTTTCGGGGGAGGCTTCGTCGCTCATTTGCCGGCAAGAACGCGGCTGGCGATGGTGACGTATTTGCGGCCGGCTTCCTGGGCCATGGCGATGGCGTCGGGAAGCGACCGCTCCTCGCGCACCTTGGCAAGCTTGACCAGCATGGGAAGATTGATACCTGCGAGCACTTCCACTTTCGGGCGGCTCATACAGGAAATCGCCAGGTTCGAGGGCGTGCCGCCGAACATGTCGGTAAGGATAGCGACGCCATCACCACTATCAACGCGATTGACCGCCTCAATAATGTCGCTTCGACACAAATCGGAGTCGTCCTCGGCTCCAATCGTGATGGCTTCAATTTGTTTCTGCGGACCCATAACGTGTTCGAGCGCTGCCCTGAACTCGTCGGCAAGGCGCCCATGGGTCACAAGCACTAGACCAATCATCGGAAACTCCTCGCGGGTGCTTTTTGGTGCACCGCACGAACGCGCCACTTTGACCATCCAGAGCCCCCGCGCAAGAGGGGATGTTGGCTAATCTCCCGGAATCTGGCGGTAGAGATGGGGAGCTGCGCCGATCTTATTCGGTCGCGATAGTGGGACTGATATGGTTACCAAACCCCTTCACACAATCGGCCGAATGGTTACGGGAAGGTGAACTTTCAGTTGTCGTCAGCGCGGCGACAACCAGCGGCAGGGGTGCGAAGCCCGCTGTAACGGGGATTCGAGGTATTAGGACACCATTTACGCGTGTTTGGAGCGCTTCCGGCGGCGGGAGCCGCTCTGCGTCTGCGGCATCAAGATCCACCACGAGCGCCACCACGGCCTCTCCAATGAAGTCGCAGCGGCGGATGCCGAACCCCCGAATCTCGATCAGGCCGGCCAATCCGGGCGCAGGCCGAACCACCAATTGTCCGCCAACTGTGTCGAGATGGACACGGTCATCGCCGACCAGGATGGCGGTCGGAACCTGCCCCGCGCGTCCGGCCAGGATCAGATCGAACGCCAGCCGCGACTTGCCGGCCCCTGAGGGACCACGGATCAGCACGGCACGATCACCGACCAGCACGGCCGAGGCATGCACGCTTGCCTCCGGCGTCATGGCACCGGCAGCCTGACCACGAAACGCGCGCCCGAAACAGTCGGCTGGCCCTCGGCATCCGCGGGACCGGCGCGATTTTCCGCCCAGATGCGCCCGCCATGCGCTTCGATGATCTGCTTGGAGATTGAAAGCCCGAGCCCCGAATTCTGGCCAAAGCCCTGATGCGGCCGGTCGGTGTAAAAGCGCTCGAAGATGCGCTCCAGCGCATCCTCGCCAATGCCCGGCCCGTCGTCGTCGATCACAATCTCGATTTCCGATCGCACCCGGCGGCAAATGATGCGGACCTTGCCGCCGGCGTCGGAAAACGACCGCGCATTGGACAGCAGATTGGAAATCACCTGCCCAAGCCGCGAATCATGGCCGGGCACCGAGAAGGTGTCGTTCGGGGTTCGGCCCTCGAAGCGCACATCGACGGCGACGCCGTCGTGGCCGAGCCGCGTTTCGTTGGCGACCGATGTCAGTGTGGTCAGGAGCCGGCGCAGGTCGACCGGCGTCATGTCCTGCCGCTGCAGTTCGGCATCGAGGCGGCTGGCGTCGGAAATGTCCGAGATCAGCCGGTCGAGCCGCTTGACGTCGTGCTCGATCACGGCGAGCAGCCGCGCGCGGCTGTTCTCGTTGCGCGCCAGCGGCAGCGTTTCCACCGCCGACCGCAGCGACGTCAGCGGATTCTTCAATTCATGGGCGACGTCGGCGGCGAACATCTCGATCGCCTCGATCCGACTATAGAGCGCGTTTGTCATGTCGCGCAGCGCGCCGGAAAGATGGCCGATCTCGTCGCGGCGGCGGGTGAAATCGGGAATTTCGACGCGGGTCTGGATGCGGCGGCGGACCCGCTCGGCGCCGTCGGCGAGCCGCCGCACCGGGCCTGCGATCGTGCTCGCGAGCAGCAATGACAGCACGATCATCACTGCGGAAGCGACGCCGCCGACCTTCAAGATGGCCAGCCGCTCGGCGGTCACCATATGATCGATTTCGTCGCCCTGGGTCGAGAGCATCAGCGCGCCCCGGATCTCGCGGGATCGCTGCACCGGCACTGCGACCGACACGATCACCTCGCCGCGCGCGTTGACGCGCACCATGCTGCGCTTCTGGCCGCCCAGCGCATCCGCGACTTCCTTGTAGCCGTTGCCGTTCTCCGGTCCGAGTTCGCGATACAGCGGCAGATCGCCCCGATTGAGCCAGAGGCGAATGGCGATCATCGTTCGCTCCGCGAGGCCCGGCTTCTCCGAGGACGGCGGCGGCAACGGCAAGCTCCACACGATTTCGAGGCTGCGGCTGTCGAGGATCAAGCCTCCGTCGCCATCGAAGATCCGCGCGCGGGTCTTGGTCGGCAGAATCAGCGTCTTCAACACCGGCGCGACGCGCTCCGGATTGATCGAGAAATTGAGGCCGGAATACTCGTCCGGCGCGCGATAGACCTCACCGGGCTTCAGGTCGAGCAGCCGTTCGGGATCGATGGTGATGGCGTTGGTCTGAACCGTGGCGGACGCCGCGATCGCGCCCGCGATGATCTCGGCCTGCACCAGCAGGCTCTGCGCGCGCGCGTCGATCAGGCCGGCGCGGAATTGCGAGAGATAGAGAATGCTCGCCACCAGCGCCACGAGGCCGGCCAGATTGAGCGAGACGATGCGGCGGGTGAGGCTGGAGAAGGAAAGCGCGAAGAAGAACTGGCCGGCGCGGCGCAGCCAGCCGAGCGGCCGCCGCCAGCCCTTCTCGGGCAGGCCGACGTCGGCAACACGATCCCGATCGAGGAGCGGGGAAGCGTCCTCGTTGGTCAGGCCCGCATCAGGCTGCGTTCGATCCAGCAATGGCTAAAACTGCCCGTTGTCCCAAATATATCCCGCGCGCGCCGCTCTCGTATCCTACCCCGGATGCGTGGAGGCGTCAGTTAACAAACACGCAGATCAGGCTTCCTTGAAGCGATAGCCGACGCCGTAGAGCGTCTCGATCATCTCGAAATCGTCGTCCACCACCTTGAACTTCTTACGCAGCCGCTTGATGTGGCTGTCGATGGTGCGGTCGTCGACATAGACCTGGTCGTCATAGGCCGCATCCATCAGCGCATTGCGGCTTTTCACCACTCCGGGCCGGGTCGCCAGCGCCTGCAGGATCAGGAATTCCGTTACCGTCAGCGTCACCGGCTCGTTCTTCCAGGTGCAGGTGTGACGCTCCGGATCCATCCGTAGCAGGCCGCGGTCCAGCGCCCTTGCGTCCGGCTCCTTGGGCGCCGCCGTCGGATCCTTCGGCTGGCCGCGGCGGAGCACGGCCTTGACGCGCTCGACCAGCAGGCGCTGCGAGAACGGCTTGCGGATGAAATCGTCGGCGCCCATCTTGAGGCCGAACAATTCGTCGATCTCTTCATCCTTGGAGGTCAGAAAGATCACCGGCAGATCGGATTTCTGCCGAAGCCGTCGCAGTGTCTCCATGCCGTCCATGCGCGGCATCTTGATGTCGAGGATCGCAAGATCCGGTGGGCTCGTGCGGAAACCGTCCAGCGCCGAGGCTCCATCCGTATAGGTCATGATGCGATAGCCCTCGGCTTCGAGCGCGATCGACACGGATGTGAGAATGTTGCGGTCGTCATCGACCAGGGCGATTGTGGGCATGAGCCTGCTTTCGGATCAAAGAGTGGCTTAAACGGCGGGCAACTCAGCTATGCGCCGTATAAATGGGCTTCCTACGCGGTCAACGAGCAATGCAAGCTGGGCTGAAGTGTGACCGAGTTCCGCAAAAACGCTTCTGCGGATGATGCGTTCCACCCCATATAGCACCCTCAAGGCCTGAGAAAAGGCCCTTTTTGCAATAAGATGGCTGATTGGAACCATGCAACCGACCGCCGATTTTGACCCTTCCAGGCTGGCTCGCTCGCTGCTGCGGCGCAGCCGGCAGGGGGCGCTGGCCACCCTGACGGCTGGCAGTGGCGACCCCTATTGCTCGCTGGTCAATGTCGCCAGCCACGCCGACGCTTCGCCGATCCTGCTGATCTCGCGGCTGGCGCTGCACACCAGGAACATCCTTGGCGATTCCAGGGTGTCGCTGATGCTCGACGAGCGGGCCGCGGGCGACCCGCTGGAGGGTGCCCGGATCATGCTGGCGGGCAGGGCCGAGGAGGCCACCGGCGATCAAGCCGCATTGTTGCGCCGGCGCTACCTCAACGCCCATCCGTCGGCGGAAGCCTTCGCGGACTTCAAGGACTTTTCGTTCTTCCGGATCGTGCCGTCCGGCGCCCATCTGGTCGCCGGCTTCGGGCGGATCGTCGACCTCAAGCCAGAGCAGTTCTTGACCGTGATCGGCGATGCCGAGGCGCTGCTGGAGGCCGAGCCGGGCGCGATCGAGCACATGAACGAGGATCATCGCGAGGCGATGAACCTCTACGCGACCAAACTGCTCGGCGCCGACAGCGCCGACTGGACCTGCACCGGCTGCGACCCCGACGGGATCGACATGCAGGCGGACGGCAAGACGCTGCGGCTGGATTTTCCGGAACGGGTGACCGGGCCGGGCGAATTGCGGAAGATGCTGGTCAGGTTGGCGGGTGAGGCACGGGGCAAGGACTAGCCGATCATCGCAGGTAAGTTTCCGCGACTTAACCCATGCCCGCGCGTGGCGCGGCGGCTAACCAACGTAAGTCCGCACGATCAAATCCAGCAATCGATTGCTGCTTGTCCTGTGGCGCGGGCTGATCGCGAGCGCCAGCTTCAGCGCGCCGTCGTTGGCGCAAAAAGGCGAGACGCCGGCACCGAGTGCTGAGGGACTGCGTTAGGTCATCTCAACGAATGCCTCGTCGCCGAGAAATTATATCCGGCGTTCTGGGGACCATTTGTCCTCATTGGCGAAGGGACAGGCCGTCAAGCTTTGCATGGTGCGCCGCAATAAAGAGATTTCGGCGGGAGCGCGACTGATCGTCGCCAATGACAGCGCTAACATCGACAAAATGCCTTGCGGATCAGCCTCCGCGCTGCAGCAAAAATTGATCCAGATCAAAGCCATGACCGGAATAGACCAAAACGTGCGGGATCGGCTTGGCAAGCGCAGCGTTCATCAGTATTAGGTCGCCGGACCATGGCCGGAAGGCTATATTCACAGGGTCACCGCGACACAGGCGCGTTTGGCGACATTCGCGCGATCGAGATACGCGGGTTCGAGGAGGATTCTTCGTGCAAGAGACGGGCGTGCATAACGGTGCCTTTGGCGCCGACAAATTCGGCTTAAAAAATCTTGGCGGCGTCAACTGGAACTTTGGCGCGCCCCAGCTTTACGAGCACGCGCTGCGTGCGGGCGAAGCCGTGGTCTCGGCCGATGGCGCGCTCTGCGCCGATACCGGTGTGTTCACCGGCCGCAGCCCGAAGGACAAGTTCACGGTTCGGGACGCCACCACCGACAAGAACATGTGGTGGGCCGGCAACCAGTCGATCACCTCGGACCAGTTCGCGACCCTTTACGCCGACTTCCTCACGCATGCCGAAGGCATGACGCTGTTCGCGCAGGATCTCTATGGCGGCGCCGACCCGAGCCACCGCATCAAGACCCGCGTCTTTACCGAACTGGCCTGGCACTCGCTGTTCATCCGCACGCTGCTGATCCGCCCCGAGGCGTCGGAACTTGAAAGCTTCGTGCCGGAACTGACCATCATCGACCTGCCGAGCTTCCGCGCCGATCCGAAACGTCACGGCTGCAAATCCGAGAACGTCGTCGCGATCGATTTCGCCCGCAAGATCGTCCTGATCGGCGGGTCTTATTATGCCGGCGAGATGAAGAAGAGCGTGTTCACGACGCTGAACTATTATCTGCCCGAAAAGGGCGTGATGCCGATGCACTGCTCGGCCAATGTCGGCCCCGATGGCGACAGCGCGATCTTCTTCGGCCTGTCGGGAACCGGCAAAACCACGCTCTCGGCCGACCCCAAGCGCACGCTGATCGGCGACGACGAGCATGGCTGGGGCGAGGACGGCATCTTCAATTTCGAAGGCGGCTGCTACGCCAAATGCATCAAGCTGTCGAAGGAAGCCGAGCCCGAGATCTATGCCGCCAGCAAGCGCTTCGGCGCGGTGCTGGAAAACGTGGTGCTCGACCAGAGCACCCGCGCGCCCGACTTCGACGATGGATCGAAAACCGAGAACACCCGCTCGGCCTATCCGCTCGATTTCATCCCGAACGCCTCGCGCACCGGCCGCGCCGGTCACCCGAAGAACGTGGTGATGCTGGCGGCCGACGCCTTCGGCGTGATGCCGCCGATCGCCAAACTGACGCCGGCGCAGGCGATGTATCACTTCCTGTCCGGCTACACCGCAAAGGTCGCGGGCACCGAACGCGGTCTCGGCAACGAGCCGCAGCCGGAATTCTCGACCTGCTTCGGCTCGCCGTTCCTGCCGCGCGACCCGTCCGTGTACGGCAACCTGCTGCGCGAATTGATCGCCAAACACAATGTCGACTGCTGGCTGGTCAACACCGGCTGGACCGGCGGCAAATACGGCACCGGCCGCCGCATGCCGATCAAGGCGACGCGGGCGCTGTTGACCGCAGCGCTCGACGGCTCGCTGCGATCAGCCGATTTCCGCACCGACAAGTACTTTGGCTTTGCGGTGCCGACCTCGCTGCCCGGCGTCGAGCCGCACATCCTCGATCCCATCAAGACCTGGGCCGACAAGGTCGAGTTCGACAAGACCGCGCGTGCGCTGGTCGGCATGTTCCAGAAGAACTTTGCCAAGTTCGAATCCCAGGTCGACGCCGAAGTCCGCGCCGCCGCGCCGGAAGTGAAACTCGCGGCGGAGTGAGGCTGCGAGCCATTCCATGACTTCAATCAAAGGGCGGCCGATCAGGCCGCCCTTTTCTGTTTCGGCGACGACCTGACCGTTAGTCCGGGAAGACCGCGTTGCTCGGTGTCGGCCGATCGGTGATCTGCAGCCCGAACAGGCTGCCGATCAATTCCACTGCGACCCGCGCGGTGCGGCCACGTTCGTCGAGGAACGGATTGAGTTCGACGATGTCGAGCGACCGCACTAGTCCGGAATCATGCAGCAACTCCATGATCAGATGGGCTTCGCGGTAGGTAGCACCGCCCGGGACCGTGGTGCCGACGCCAGGTGCTACCGCCGGATCGAGAAAGTCGACGTCGAAACTGACATGCAGCACGCCGTTCCGCGCTTTCACGCGTTCGATCACGCGCCGGATCAATACGCCGACGCCGTGCTCGTCGATTGCGCGCATATCGGCCATCGCGATCGGGCGATCGCGAATCAGCTTCTTTTCCAGCGGGTCGATCGAGCGGATGCCGAACAGATCGAGTTGATCGGGCGTGATGGAGGCGCGGGGCTGGTCGCCGAGCAGGCCGTCAAGCCCGGGTTCGCCGCACAGGAACGCGGCCGACATGCCGTGCATATTGCCGGTGACGGTCGTCGCCGGCGTGTTGTAGTCGGCATGGGCATCGAGCCACAGCACGAACAGCGGCCGGCCTTTCTCCTGCCAGTGGCGCGCGACGCCGTTCACCGATCCCATCGAGAGAGAGTGATCGCCACCCATGAAGATCGGGATGGCGCCGGAGCGAGCCAGCGCAAAGGAACGTTCGCCAAGGATCCGTATCCAGGTTTTCACCTCATCATAGAATTTGGCATTTGCGGGTGGCGGCCCGTCCGAAGACACATCCGAGATCGCGAGATCGCCGTGATCCTCGACGCAAAATCCCAACTGGTCGAGCACCCGCGCGATGCCGGCGGTGCGCAGCGCCGCTGGCCCCATCAGCGTGCCGGCTTGCGAGGCGCCGATTTCGATTGGGACGCCGAGCAGGGCGATGCGGGGCTGTTTGGCGTCGGGTTCGGACATCAGGTGTGTCTTTCAGAGACCGAACAACGGCGTCGCCCGTATGTTCCGCTACGCCTTGAAATACGCGATCTGCGTCGTGGTGGCGAGCAGGCGTCCGTTAGGTGACCACAATTCGCCGTTCTGGTCGCCGTAACTCTTGTGGAAAATCTTGGCGTCGGCGACCGCGAGCACGCGGGTAATGTCTTCAGCGGCAAGATCGGCCGCATCGGCGTGGAAATAGGTCGTCAGCGACACCGTGCCGAACGGCACCAATGCGCGCCGGGCGTGAAAGACGCGGCCGAAGAACGCGTCCGACATCGCCACCAGTGACAGCGCGTCGATTCTCCGCGGCACGCGGTCGCCGATCCATAATCTGGAGTAGGCGTTCGGCGGCACCGATGTCGGCGTGCCCTCGAAATTTCGGCTCGCCCTCGACGAAGCGAAAGTCGTATTGCTTGACCCAGGCCGCCGCGACTTTTGCGTAAGGCAGCGTCTGCTCGTACGGCTTCGCGCCCGGAAACGGTGCCTGCGGGTGCGACCATGACGGCCGCCGTTCGGCGAACACCGCGGTTGCAAGCGTCGCGACGTCGCCGCCGCCCTGCGTCATCTCAACGCACCAATGCTGTGTCGAGCGGTTGGCCTTCACCAGCCGGACGTCGAGATCGAAGCCGCCGGCCGCGATCGGCGCGCAGTAATTGACGGTGAGCGACAGCGGATCGCCCGATCGTTGCGGATGGTCGATCAGCGCCCGCAGGATGGTGGCGGCGGTGGCGCCGCCGAACGGGCCGACAAAGGCCCAGTAATCCTCGCTGGTCTTGCCCTGCCAGCGGCTGTCGCCGGCGGTGACTTGTGTGGCGTCGTCGAACAGGTGTGGGGTTTTGGTGAGCATTTCCAGACTTCCGTCATTGCGAGGAGCCAACGGGTCCGGCCTTCGGCCGGCCCGATGATAAACTCCGCGACGAAGCAATCCATTCTTTCTTTGCGCGGCGAGATGGATTGCTTCGCTTCGCTCGCAATGACGTTTTTGCTACCGCGCGCAGTATCACGGCAATTCCGCCGAATTCAATGACGTTGGAGGTAGTGGATTTCCACTCGCCGGAATTCTATCGCGTCGCTCCGCGCTGTGCGCCAGGCTCCTGCAACAATCGCGGCGAGGCCGGATGCACCGGCACGTTCCAGATTTCCTCGGCATATTCGCGGATGGTGCGGTCCGAGGAGAACCACGGCATTCGCGCGACGTTGAGGATCGAGGCTCGCGTCCATGCCGGCATCACCTGCCAGCGCGCGTCGATGGCGCGCTGGGCGTCGTAGTAGGAATCGAAATCGGCGCTGACCATGTAGTGGTCGAGATAACGCAACGCGTGCCCGATCGATTGGAACCGGGTGCGGTCGTCGGGCGAGAAGGCGCCGCTCTCGATCGCGCTGATCGCGCGCGCCAGCCGCGGCGAGCGGCCGATCACGTCGCTGGCGTCGAGCCCCTGCTTGCGCCGTATCATGACGTCGCCGGCCTCCATGCCGAAGATCGCGATGTTCTCCTCGCCGACATGATCGCGGATTTCGATATTGGCGCCGTCCAGCGTGCCGATGGTCAGCGCGCCGTTCAGCGCCAGCTTCATGTTGCCGGTGCCGGAGGCCTCCATGCCCGCGGTCGAAATCTGCTCGGAAAGGTCGGCGGCGGGAATGATCATTTCGGCCAGGCTGACATTGTAGTCGGCGAGGAACACGACCTTCAGCCGTCCGGCAATGTCGGGATCGTTGTTGACGATCTCGGCGACGTCGTTGATCAACTTGATGATCAGCTTGGCGTAGCGATAGCTCGCGGCCGCCTTGCCGGCGAAGATTTTTACCCGCGGCACCCAGTTGCGCCGGGGGTCGTCCTTGATCGCCTGATACAGCGCGACCGCCTCGAGGATATTGAGCAGCTGCCGCTTGTATTCGTGGATGCGCTTGATCTGGACGTCGAACAACGCCGACGGATCGACCAGGATGTTGTTGCGCTCGGCGATCAGCCGCGCCAGCGCCAGCTTGTTCTGGTGCTTGACGCCGCGGAAACGCTGCTGGAACGCATTGTCGCTGGCGCGGGCTTCGAGATGTTCGAAGCGCGAGAAATCGTCGAGCACGGCCTCGCCGCAGGCCTCGCGGATCAGGCCGGTCAGCCCCGGATTGGCCAGCATCAGCCAGCGGCGGAAGGTGATGCCATTGGTCTTGTTGGTGATACGTCCCGGATAAAGATGGTTGAGATCGTTGAATACGGTCTCCCTCATCAGGTCGGAATGCATCGCCGAGACGCCGTTGATGCGGTGCGAGCCGACGAAGGCGAGTTGCCCCATCCGCACCCGGCGGCCGGACTTCTCGTCGATCAACGACACGGAGGCCCTGAAATCGATGTCGCCGGGACAGCGCTGGTCGGCCAGCGCCAGATGCGCGACATTGATGCGGTAGATGATCTCGAGATTGCGCGGCAGCAGCCGTTCGAACAGTTCGACCGGCCAGGTCTCCAGCGCCTCCGGCAGCAGCGTGTGGTTGGTATAGGACAGCGTCGCCACCGTGATCTTCCACGCCTCGTCCCAGCGGAAATTGTGCAGGTCGACCAGGATGCGCATCAGCTCGGTGACGGCCAGACTCGGATGGGTGTCGTTGAGCTGCACCGCGACCTTGGACGCCAGGCTGCGCAACTGCCCGTCGGCGGCGAGGTGCCGCTTGACCAGATCCTGCAATGATGCGGAGACGAAGAAATATTCCTGGCGCAGCCGCAGCTCGCGGCCCGCGGCGCTTTCGTCGTTCGGGTAGAGGAACTTGCAGATCGATTCCGCGCGCGCTTCCTCGGCGACCGCGCCGAGATAATCGCCGGAGTTGAAGATGTCGAGCTTGAGCGGGTCGGGCGCGTGCGCCGACCACAGCCGCAGCGCGTTGACGTGCTGGCCGCGCCAGCCCACGATCGGCGTGTCGTAGGCCATGGCCTCCACGGTTTCCGCCGGATGCCAGGTCGCGCGGTCGCGGCCGCGGTCGTCGACATGTTCGACATGGCCGCCGAAGTGGATGTTATAGACCACCTCCGGCCGCTGGAATTCCCAGGGGTTGCCGCAGCCGAGCCACTCGTCCGGATATTCGTGCTGCCAGCCCTGCGCGATGATCTGGCGGAACAGCCCGAAATCGTAACGGATGCCGTAACCGATGGCGGGAATCGCAAGCGTCGCCATGCTTTCCATGAAGCAGGCCGCGAGCCGCCCGAGACCGCCATTGCCGAGTGCGGCATCCGGCTCGCATTTGCGCAGCTCGCCAAGGCCGACGCCGAGATCGCCTAGCGCCGCCTCGAACACCGGCAGCAAACCCATATTGTTCAGCGCGTCAGTGAACAGGCGGCCGATCAGGAATTCGAGCGAGAGATAATAGACCCGCTTGCGGCCCTCGTCGTAGCTCTGCTTTTCGGCCATCAACCAGCGGTGGACGATGCGGTCGCGCAACGCCAGCGCCGCCGCCTTGTACCAGTCGCGTTTGGTCGCCATCCCTGCGTCCTTGCCGATCGCGAGCCGCAGCTTGGTGAGGATCGCGCTTTTGATCTCGGCCAGCGCCAGCTCGTCGATCGGCTGGTTCAGCGCGGGATGGCTTCCTGGGAAAGATTGTTCTTGCACTGCGGCAATCCTGACATTGGGAGTTACTCGATGATACGCGTCTTGCACCGCAACCGAAACTGCCCAAGGGATTGTTGTACGCATACGCTGGTATGATTTTATGCAAGGACCGGGCCGATTTGCGGCCTCCGCGTGGCGCGGCTTTGGTGGTATGGTGAAAGCCGAAAGCCCAGCAATTGTTCGAAGTCATAGCGTATTCCAGGCGGAGTGGGAGGGACCGGGCCATGAGATTGATGATCGAGATCGCCGCCGCGACGCTATTGGTATTCTGCATCATCTCCACCAGCGCAGCGTTTGCCGCCGGCAAGGCCGGCCGCAGCGCCGATGGCCTGAGCTGTTCGTTCAGCGTGCCCGCGAATGCTTCTCCCGCGGCACGATGTGCGGCGATCAAGCGGCAATGCGCCGGAAAATTCTACGCCAACTATTGCGGCGACAAGATGCTGTCGGCGATGTGAAGAGGCGGTCTCAAAGCGACGTCGCCCCGGCCTGCGCCTAGCCTCCGCCGGGACGACGCGTGAAAACATCGGAACAAATTAAGAACACTTTAGCAAGTCTTTGATATATCATTGTGATTCGGCGCAGTGCCGACACAATATCTATGGTCTATCCGAGTTAGCGAGGACTACATGTCCACCATCGCCTTCGATCAATTCGCGCTCACCCGCATCGCCGATTTCGCGCGCTCGCTGTCGCGCCTGCATCAGGCGTCACGCCGCCAGGTCGTCGACGACGATGCGATCGACCGCGAATTCAACGCCGTCTGCATGTCGGTGTGGGGCTACACCACCGACGATTTCAGCGACGACCTGTTTTCGCTGGGGGATCACGCCTGGCTCGATTCGCTCGATGAGGCCCATGCCCGCATCTTTGCCGCCGAGCAGGGCTACGACCTCGTCGACGATCAGGGCATGCTGACGGACTGGTGGGGCTATTGCTGGATGATCCTCGCCGAAAAGCGCGGCCTGCTGACGCCGGAGAACCGCGCCGCGGCGCGCGCAAGCATCGAGGAAAAATATCTGTCGGTGCCGAACGTGATCGGCGTCATCGTCGGGCGATGATGTTTCCCGCGGCTTTTTCCGTCATTGCGAGGAGCCAACGGGTCGCGCGAATGCGCGCCCGATGACAGGCTCCGCGACGAAGCAATTCATTCTGCCATCGTTGGCCGAGCTATGGATTGCTTCGCTCCGCTCGCAATGACGGTTGAGAGACCGTCCTCAATTCACTTCCGCCCGCTTCGCCTTCGGCGCGACCGTCTGCGGCACTGACGTCGCCGGCAGCGCGACGTCGCGGCTGGTTTCGGGCATCACGGTTTCGCCAGCCATTTCCGCGGCCACGGGCGCGACCTTCATTTCTCCCAACCGCGCGCGGACCTCGGTGGTGAGGCCCGGATACGACGCGACCGGCGTGAACTCGGCGGTCTGGTTCGCGCCAACTCGGACGCCGGTATAGGCCACCAATCCATCGGTCGTGACGATCACGTCGCCGGAGCGCAGCGAAGTGTCGAGCGTGAGATCGACCGGCGCCAGGCCTGACGGGCTTCGTCCGTTGCAGGTGCAATCGGCGCGCAGCGCCTTGCGATAGGCGAAGGCGTTTTCACTGTCGGCATAACGCTCGCCGGTGCTGGAGGCTGCGCCGTCGATGGTGCTGCCGTAGAACACCTTGGTGGCGCTGGCCGGACAGAACGCCTGGCAGGTCGCGACCGGCGTGGCATTGCCGCGCATGGTCAGCGGAAAATATTTGCCGTCGCAGCTGCGCACGCAGAAGGCGGGTCCTGAGCCGGCGACGCGCGGCGCAGGTGCCGATGCGGGTTGCTGTTGCTGATTGAGGCCGAACGGATCGGCAAAGAAGCTCGCCTGCGGCGGCGCCTGTCGCGCCTGCTGCTTCTGACCGCCGAAAAACAGGTCGAACAGGCCTTCGGCGGATGCGCCGCCGGGCGCAAGCATCAGCGACGCAGCAAGGGTACCGGCGGCCACAAGCATCGCGCGGCGCGGCACGCGCGAAAAAGACAACTCTGTACGCAACGCTAACTCCACCCAACGCAACACTACGCCCTGAAACAACAGGTGCTTCAGTCGGGATTCACCATAGGGCGGGATGGTAAACGAGCGGTGAGCGCAGGATGCGGTGCTGAAAAGAAATGCCGGTATCGAACCCGTCGGCACGTTTGGTTAGTCCGTGCCCCGGATGCTGCGCAGCGCGTGAGCGGTGCACTGCTGATCCGGGGCCCATCGCTCCGCCACGCAAGCGTTGGTCCCGGCTCTGCGGAGCAGCGTGAAGAACGCTGCACCGCGTCCGGAACACGTACACGAGCGAGTGGAAATCAATCCTTCAAAAACTCGCCGGCCTTGTAGAGCGAGCGAAATTCAAGCCCGGCTTCGGCGAAGGTTTCGGTCGCACCCTCTTCGCGGTCCACCATGGTGAAGACCAGCACGATCTCGCCGCCGGCGTCGCGCACGGCTTCGACCGCCTTCAGCGCCGAGCCGCCGGTGGTGGTGACGTCCTCGACGATCACGATGCGCTTGCCTTGCAGGCTCTCGCCCTTGGCGAGACCCTCCACCGCCAGCCGCGCGCCATGCTCCTTCGGCTTCTTGCGCACGAAGAAGGCTGCGATCGGGTGACCCTTGATCCAGGACAATTGCGCGATTGCGCCGGCCAGCGGCACCGCGCCCATTTCCAGCCCGCCGACGAAATCGAGCTCGTCGTCCTTCAGCGCCTCATAGGTCAGTTCCGCCAGCAGCGCCGCGCCTTCGGGGTCGAGCATGGTCGGCTTGAGGTTGAAGTAAAAATCGCTCTTGCGGCCCGAGGCCAGCGTGATCTCGCCGCGGCCGAACGAGCGCTTGCGGATGATCTCGGCGAGGCGGGCACGGGAGGCTGATTTGGACAAGATCTGGTTCTCGGGCGGTTGAGGCGGGCCGCAATCTATCGGCGGATGGCCGCACATTCCAGAGCCGATCTGATGCCGTCAACAGCACCCCGCAAGCCTGCCGCTGGCGCGGGGACGCCCGGTGGAAAGCGCGGTTGTAAGGTTTGCGGGTTCCGGGGTACGGGATAGCCAAGCAATTATAGGGGAAAGCCGGAATGACGATTGAACTGCACACCTGGAACACGCCCAACGGCCGCAAGATCTCGGTCGCGCTGGAGGAAATGGGGCTGCCCTACAAGGTGATCCCGGTGAACATCTCAAAGGGCGAGCAAATGGCGCCTTCATTCCTTGCAATCAGTCCGAACAACAAGATTCCCGCGATCGTCGATCCCGATGGCCCGGACGGCAAGCGCGTCAGCGTGTTCGAGTCCGGGGCGATCCTGCTCTATCTCGGCGAAAAGAGCGGAAAATTCCTGCCCAAGCCGCTGGCCGAGCGCATCCCGGTCTATGAATGGCTGATGTGGCAGATGGGCGGTTTTGGGCCGATGCCCGGCCAGGTGCACCATTTCATCGCGCTGGAGCACGAGCAGGATCGCGCCTATGGCCTGAAGCGCTATATGGCCGAGACGCGCCGGCTTTACGCCGTGCTGGATCGGCGCCTCGCGACCCGCGAATTCGTCGCCGACGCCTTGTCGGTCGCGGATTTCGCGATCCTCGGCTGGGCATGGCGCCACCCGCGCCACAAGGTCGAGCTCTCGGATTTTCCCCACGTCCAGCGCTGGTACAACGCGCTGATGGCGCGCCCCGCCACCAAGCGCGGCATGGAGGCAAAGCTGGATTGAGCACCGGTTGTCATCACCCGCGAAAACGGGTGATCCAGTACGCCGTGACATCTGTTGATGACGGAAGCGCCTCGGAGTACTGTTTTGCGGGGCATGACGACCTCCTACGCCCGCTTCGCCTCGAGCGCCAGCTTCAGCGCAAAGCCCGCCAGCACGGTGCCCATCAGCCAGCGCTGCGCCTTGAGCCAGGCCGGGCGGGTGCCGAGAAATCCGGTGATGGAGCCCGCGGTCAGCGCGATCAGCACATGGACGCTGACGCTGATGACGATCTGGACGGTGCCGAACACGATCGACTGCATCAGCACGCTGCCATCAGCGGGGTCGATGAACTGCGGCAGCAGCGCCAGATACAGCATCGCGATTTTCGGGTTGAGCAGGTTGGTGAGAAACCCCATCGCGAACAGCTTTCGCGGGCCGTCGACCGGCAGTTCCCGCGCCTGGAACGGCGAGCGGCCATTCGGCTTCAGCACCTGCCAGGCCAGCCACAGCAGATACAGCGCGCCGCCGAGCCGCAGCGCGTCATAGGCATAGGGCACCGCCAACAACAGCGCGGTGATGCCGAACGCCGCGCACAGCATGTAGAACACGAAGCCGAGCGCGACGCCGCCGAGCGACACCATCCCGGCGCTCGATCCCTGCGCAATCGAGCGCGAGATCAGATAGATCATGTTGGGGCCCGGCGTCAGCACCATGCCGAACGAGACGAGGGCGAAGCCGAGCAGGGCGGAGAGATGGGGCATTGAGGGACTCGCGGCAGGGGATGCGCGTGTTTGTAGCGCGCAGGAGGCTGCGATGTCATTTCGTAAATTGTACGGAGGGCAATTCGGTTTTGCGGGGGGCACGGTGCGCTCCCTCTCCCGCTTGCGGGGTAGGGCTGGGGTGGGGGTGCCGCCGCGAGTCAAACTGTTCGTGCGGAGAGATTTCCCCCACCCGAATCGCTCAGGCGCGCAATTGCGCTCCCGAGCGATCCGACCTCCCCCGCAAGCGGGAGAGGTAAGGAAAAAACTAATGCGCCTCGTCCCAATTGTTCGCCGCTCTTGCATCGACCTGCAGCGGCAGCGACAGCAGCACGGCCGGGAACGGGGCGTCCTGCATGACGTGCTGCACCACCGGCAGCGTCGCCGCCACCTCTTCGTCGGGCACTTCGAAAATCAATTCGTCGTGCACCTGCAGCAGCATCTGCGCCGAGAGTTTCTTCTCGGCGAGCGCATCCTCCATCCGGATCATGGCGCGGCGGATGATGTCGGCGGCCGAGCCCTGCAGCCGCGCGTTGATGGCGGCGCGTTCGTTGAAGGCTCGGACCGAGCCATTGCTTGCCTTGATGTCGGGATAGTAGCACTTCCGTCCGAACAGCGTGGCGACATAGCCGTGTCTGCGGCAGAACTCCTTGGTCTCATCCATGTAGGCGCGGATGCCCGGAAAGCGCTCGAAGTATTTCTTGATGTAGGCCGAGGCTTCCTCGCGGGCGATGCCGAGCTGGTTGGCAAGGCCGAACGCCGAGATGCCGTAGATGATGCCGAAATTAATCGCCTTGGCGCGTCGGCGCACTTCGCTCGGCATGTCCTTGATCGGCACGCCGAACATTTCGGAGGCGGTCATGGCGTGAATGTCGAGCCCGTCGCGGAACGCCTGTTTCAGCACGGGGATATCGGCGATCTCCGCCAGCAGCCGCAGTTCGATCTGCGAATAATCGGCCGACACCAGCTTGTGACCGGGCGTGGCGATGAAGGCGCGGCGGATTTTTCGGCCGTCCTCGCTACGCACCGGGATGTTCTGCAGGTTCGGCTCGTTCGATGACAGCCGCCCGGTGGTGGTCGCCGCCAGCGCGTAGGTGGTGTGGACGCGATGGGTCTGCGGATGAACATAATTCGGCAGCGCGTCGGTATAGGTCGATTTCAGCTTTGAAACTTGCCGCCACTCGAGGATTTTTTTCGGGAACTCATGCCCCTGCTCGGCGAGTTCATCGAGGATTTGCGCCGAGGTCGACCAGGCACCGGTTTTGGTCTTGGTCCCGCCGGTGATTCCCATTTTGCCGAACAGGATGTCGCCTATTTGCTTCGGGCTGCCGACATTGATCGGCTCGCCCGCCAGTTCCTGAAGCTCGGTCTCGACCCGCGCGGCGGTCTGGGCGAAATCGCCCGACAGCCGCGACAGCACCTGGCGGTCGATCGAGATGCCGCGCCGTTCCATCCGCGCCAGCACAGAGACCAGCGGGCGTTCCAGCGTCTCATAGACCACGTTCATGCGCTCGGCGACGAGGCGCGGTTTCAAGACGCGCCACAGCCGCAAGATCACGTCGGCGCTTTCGGCCGAATATTCGCCGGCCCTGTCGATCGCGACCTGATCGAACGAGAGCTTGTTCTTGCCGCTGCCTGTAAGATCGCCGTAATTGACGACGGCATGGCCGAGCCAACGCTCGGCCAGCGCCTCCAGCCCGTGCGCGTTGCGGCCGGCATCCAGCGCATAGGACATCAACTGCGCATCGTCCTGGTTGCGCAGCGTGATGCCATGCTGCGCCAGCATCACGGCGTTGAACTTGATGTTGAAGCCGATCTTGAGGATGCCGGCCGATTCCAGCAGCGGCTTCAGCGCCGCCAGCGCGTCGGCGGCCTTGATCTGGTCCGGCGCAAGCCCGGCATCGAACAGGCCGGCGCCGCCGCCGGATTGCTTGTGGCCGAGCGGGACATAGCAGGCGTCGCTAGGCGCCAGCGCCAGCGCGATGCCGGATATCTCCGCCTGCATCGGGTCGATCGAGTCGGACATCGCCTCGATGACAAAGTGGCCGACGTCGTGCACGCGCGCCAGCCAGGCCTGGAGCTGATCGAGGCTGCGGATGGTCTGATACTTCCTGCGATCGATCGGGATTTTCCGGATCGCTTCCTCGCGCGCGGCTGCGAGCGAAATCGGGGTGCCCTTCAGGCTGGTCGATTTGTCTTCCTTGCCGCCGGTCTTCGCAGGCGGCGCGGCGGGGCTGGCAAAGAGATCGCCGGTGGCGCCGGCCGGTGTTGCCTTCGCTGGTGGAGCAGCGGACCCGCCTTTCGCGCCGGCGCCGCTCTTGTTCCCTGCATCCGCCTCGATGTCCGCAGGATCGATCTGCGAATAGTCGGCGACGCGCCGGGTCAGGGTCGAGAATTCCATCGCCTTTAGAAACGCGATCAGCTTGCGCGCGTCGGGCTCGTGCACGGCAAGATCGTCGAGCGGCACATCCAGCTTGACCTTGTCGTCGAGCAGCACCAGTTGCCGCGAGATCCGCGCCTTCTCGGCGTTCTCGATCAGCGCCTCGCGTCGCTTCGGCTGCTTGATCTCGCCGGCCCGCAAGAGCAGCGTTTCAAGGTCGCCATATTCGACGATCAATTGTGCGGCGGTCTTGATACCGATGCCGGGCACGCCCGGTACGTTGTCGGTGGAATCGCCGGCCAGCGCCTGCACCTCGACGACCTTCTCGGGCGGCACGCCGAATTTCTCGATCACCTCTGATATGCCGATGCGGCGATCCTTCATGGTGTCGTACATGGTCACCTTGTCGGTGACGAGCTGCATCAAATCCTTGTCGGAAGAGACGATGGTCGCGGTCGCGCCGCGCTCGCCGGCCAGCCGCGCATAGGTCGCTATCAGGTCGTCGGCCTCAAAGCCTCCCTGTTCCAGGCAGGGCAGGTCGAAGGCGCGCACCGCCTCGCGGATCAGCGCAAATTGCGGGATCAGATCGTCCGGCGCCGGCGGCCGGTGCGCCTTGTAGTCGGGGTACAGCTTGTTGCGGAAGGTGACTTCGGACTTGTCGAACACGATGGCGAGGTGCGTCGGCCGGTTATCCTCGGGCATGTCGCGCAACAGCTTCCACAGCATGTTGCAGAAACCCAGCACGGCATTGACCTGCAGCCCGTCGGATTTGCGGTTCAGCGGCGGCAGCGCGTGATAGGCGCGGAAAATGTAGGAGGAACCGTCGACCAGGAAGACATGGTCGCCCTTGGCTGGATTCTTGGCGGGCGCCTTGGCGGCGACGGATTTTGTGGCGGCTTGGGGGGCTGTTTTCGGCATGGCCGAAATTTAGGGATTTTTGCGCGAAATGACAGCCTTGGAGGCGCCTTATCCGCCCTAGATTCTCGTCATGGCCGGGCTTGACCCGGCCACCCACGACTTTCTTGCGGTTGGGCAGTCAGGGCGTGGATGCCCGTGTCAAGCCCGGGCATGACGGCGAGGGTGTTGGTGCGCCACGACTACTCCGCCGCCTGCAATACCGGTGCGGCCTTTTTCGGCGCGATCCAGAACGCCGCGGGGCGTTCGAACAGGAAGTTGGCATGCAGCGCCAGTGCGATCCGCCAGATCGCTAACGCGCCGATGACGCCGACGACGGTGACGATCAGCGAAACCGTGCCGATGTCGTGAATCAACCCGCCGCGCAGCAGCAGCGTCCTCGTCGTGGCCATCGGCAGGAAGAAGGCGAGATAGATGACGATGGAATGCTCGCCGCAATAGCGCAGGAAATTCAGCCACTGCATGCGCGCCAACAGTGTGCCGGTTACGATGATGGCGCAGGCGCCGGCCAATCCAAGTGCGAGCGAAACAATGGGCCATTCACTGACGCCAAACTCGACCAGGCTGCCGTTGACGACGGCCCACAGCGCCAGGCCCGCCAGCGCCAGCACGGGACGGGCCCGCGCGCGATCGGACAGCGCGAACACGTAAGGCGCAAACAGATAACCGGAATAGAAATAGACGAAGCGTGCGCAGAATTCATCGATCACGGTCCAGCCGGTCATGACATGCGCCATCTCCAGCGCGGCGGCCAGGGCCAGAATCGCGAGCGGTGGTGTCTTGCGTGTCAGTTTTGTGACGACGAAAAAGATCGGCAGCAGATAAATGAACCACAGGGTGCCGAACGGCTCGATGAACGATTCGAGATAAAGCAAGCCGACATGGCTCCAGCCGGCCTCGGCGGCCAGCGACGGCGCCTTGAAACCGAACTGGATCGTCACCCACAGCACGTAGAAATAGGCGAAATGCACGACCTTGCGGTCGAGATAGGTGCGCCAGTCGCGGTCGATCACGACCGACAGGAAAAGCCCGGAAATCAGGAAGAAATCCGGCATCCGGAACGGTTTGGCGAACGTCACGACGAGGTGCATGAAGCCGGTGTGGTCGGCGGCCTTTTCCACGCCCAGCACCGAATGCATCATCACCACCATGACGATGCAGATGCCCTTGGCATAGTCGACCCAATCGACGCGTCCGCCCGCGGGAAATGCGGAACGCCCTGTCGGCGCGGATGTGCCGTTAGATGTCATTGTTGTCCTGTTTCGGCGTGTCGGCGGCGCATCATCGGCCGGATCGGTTTCTTTCCCCTTTATCTTACAAATGGCATGCCGTTTTTCGGCGCTTTACGGTTTCCCCTTTGCCGCCAAATGTTTTAAGAGGCGCACAAGTTCGAAAAACCGTTAACCATAGAGAGCGGGTTATTCCATGCGCATCGCCATGATTGGCACGGGCTATGTGGGGCTGGTGTCCGGCGCCTGCTTTGCGGATTTCGGCCACCAGGTCACCTGCGTCGACAAGGATGCCGGCAAGATCGCCGCACTTCACCGCGGCGAGATCCCGATATTCGAGCCCGGCCTGGACGCGCTGGTGGCGTCCAACGTGAAAGCCAAGCGGCTGGATTTCACCACCGATCTCGCCGCCCCGGTCGCCGAGGCCGACGCGGTGTTCATCGCGGTCGGCACCCCGTCGCGGCGCGGCGACGGCCATGCCGACCTCACCTACGTCTACAGCGCCGCGCGCGAGATCGCGGCTGTGCTCAAGGGATTTACCGTCGTCGTCACCAAATCGACGGTGCCGGTCGGCACCGGCGACGAAGTCGAGCGCCTGATCCGCGAAGCCAACCCGTCGGCCGACGTGGTGATCGCCTCCAATCCGGAGTTTTTGCGCGAAGGTGCGGCGATCCGCGACTTCAAATTCCCCGACCGTATCGTGGTCGGCACCTCGGACGAGCGCGGGCGAAAAGTGCTGGGCGATGTCTATCGGCCGCTGTCGCTCAATCAGGCGCCGTTGATGTTCACCGCGCGGCGCACCGCGGAGTTGATCAAATACGCCGCGAATGCGTTCCTCGCCACCAAGATCACCTTCATCAACGAGATCGCCGACCTCTCCGAAAAAGTAGGCGCCGATGTGCAGGAGGTCGCGCGCGGCATCGGCCTCGACAACCGCATCGGCTCGAAATTCCTGCACGCCGGTCCGGGATTTGGCGGTTCCTGTTTTCCGAAAGACACCCGCGCGCTGGTCAAGATCGCGCAGGACCACGACGTAAACTTGCGCATCGTCGAGGCGGTGCTCGGCGTCAACGAAATCCGCAAGCGCGCGATGGCGCGCAAGGTTTCCAACCTCGCCGGCGGCAGCCTGCGCGGCAAGACCGTGGCTGTGCTCGGCCTGACCTTCAAGCCCGACACAGACGACATGCGCGAGGCGCCGTCGATCCCGCTGGTGACCGGCCTGCTCGACATGGGCGCAAAGGTCCGCGCGCACGACCCGGTCGGCATGGAGCAGGCGCGCAAGGAATTGCCCGACATCGAATATTGCGACGATCCCTACACTTGCTTGAAGGGCGCCGACGCCATGGTGGTGGTGACCGAGTGGGTGCAGTACCGCACGCTCGATCTGGAACGCATCAAGCGCGAGATGGCGCAGCCGGTGGTGGTCGATTTGCGCAACATCTATCGCCCCGAGGAGATGGCGGCGCTCGGGTTTACCTATGAGAGCATCGGGCGGGCGGCCGAGCCGGTGGTGTGAGGCTCTCCTTGCGCGAGCGCGCAATAAAAATTTCCGTCATGGCCGGGCTTGTCCCGGCCATCCCCGTCTTGTCTTCTGATTGCGCAAGAAAGGCGTGGATGCCCGGGACAAGCCCGGGCATGACGAATTGGTGAGACCTTGCCCCGCAGCTTCGACACCCCCCTCCCGATCGACGCGGTGCTCGACGAACTCGCGCGCACGCTGACGGCCAACAACGCCGCCGTGCTGGTGGCGCCGCCGGGGGCCGGCAAGACCACGCGGGTGCCGCTGGCGCTGCTCGATGCGCCCTGGCTGGACGGCAAGAAGATCATCATGCTGGAGCCGCGGCGGATCGCCGCCCGCGCCAGCGCCGAGCGCATGGCGAAGACACTTGGCGAACGCGCCGGCGAGACAGTCGGCTACCGCGTCCGCTTTGGTTCAAAAATATCGCGGGCGACGCGGATCGAGGTGGTCACGGAAGGAATCTTCTCGCGCCAGATTCTCGACGATCCCGAACTGAACGGCGTCGCCGCTGTCCTGTTCGACGAATTCCACGAGCGTTCGCTTGATGCCGATCTCGGCCTCGCGCTGGCGCGCGACGCGCAAACCGGCTTGCGCGAGGATCTTCGCATCCTCGTGATGTCGGCAACCCTTGACGGCGCCCGGGTCGCAAAACTGCTCGGTGACGCGCCCGTTATTGCCAGCGAGGGCCGCGCCTTTCCGGTCGAGACGCGCTATCTCGGCCGCAAACCCGATGCACCGTTGGAGCGGCAGATGGCGGATGCGATCGCGACCGCGCTGCGCGCCGATCCCGGCTCGGTGCTTGCCTTCCTGCCGGGCGCTGCCGAAATCCGCCGCACGCAGAATTTTCTTGGCGAACGCATTCACGACGCCTCCATCGAGATCGTGCCGCTGTTCGGCGCGCTCGACGCCAGCGTCCAGGACCGCGCCATCGCGCCGGCGCCGAAAGGGTGCCGCAAGGTGGTGCTGGCGACCTCGATCGCCGAAACCTCGCTGACCATCGAGGGCGTCCGCATTGTCGTGGATTCCGGCATGGCGCGGGTGCCGCGCTACGAGCCGGATATCGGGCTGACGCGGCTGGAGACGGTGCGCGCCTCGCGCGCGGCGGTTGATCAGCGCCGCGGCCGCGCCGGCCGCACCGAGCCCGGCGTGTGCTACCGCTTGTGGGACGAGCCGCAGACCGCCTCGCTCGCGGCCTATACGCAGCCTGAAATCCTTTCCGCCGATCTGTCCTCGCTGGTGCTCGATCTCGCGCAATGGGGCGTCAGCGATCCCGCGACGCTTGCATTCCTCGATGCGCCGCCCGCGCCGGCACTGAAGGAGGCCAACAGCCTGCTCGGCGAACTCGGCGCGCTCGACGGCGACGGCCGGATCACCGAAGAAGGCAAAAGCCTGCGCGCGCTGGCGCTGCCGCCACGACTGGCGCGGATGATCGTGGATTCGGATCGGCTGAGGGCAGGGGAGGAAGCCGCCGAAATCGCCGCGATCCTGACCGAACGCGGCCTCGGCGGCGACAGCGTCGATCTCGACGCACGGCTCGACCAGTTCCGCCGCGACCGTTCGCAACGCGCGAGCAGCGCCCGCACCCTGGCGCAGCGCTGGGCCTCGCAGGTGGCGGCTTCGAATTCACCGCAAAGCTCAGGCGAACTCTCCACCGGAATCATGCTGGCCCTGGCCTTCCCGGATCGGGTCGCGCGCAACCGGGGCAATGGCAGCTTTGTGCTGGCCAACGGCCGCGGCGCCGCCGTCGATCAGACCTCCGCGCTGGCGCGCGCGCCCTATATCGCGGTCGCCGAGCTGACGGGCACGGCCGCGCAGGGCCGCATTCTGCTGGCCGCGCCGATCACCCAGGAAGAGATCGAATTGCGCTTTGCCGACCAGATCGCAAGCACGGAGGAGATTTCGTTCGATCGGGGCGCGATGGCGCTGCGCGCGCGCCGCAAGCGGACCCTGCACGCGATCACGCTGTCGGAAGCGCCGATGGCACTGTCGCCGACGGCGGAGACCGCACGCGTTTTCGCCGCCGGACTGATCGCCGCCGGGCTCGACAAATTGCCGTGGTCGAAACCCCTCAAGCAATGGCGCGACCGTGTCATGTTCCTGCGTAAGGCCGAGGGCGACAACTGGCCGGATTTGTCCGACACCGCGCTCGCGGCCGGGCGAGAGACCTGGCTGGCGCCTGCTCTCTACGACAAAACCGCGTTGAAGGATTTTTCCGCCGGCGATTTGTCGGATGCGCTGATGAACTTGCTGCCGTGGGAATTGCGCGCACGGCTGGAGCGCGAAGCGCCGACGCATTTCGAGGCCCCGACCGGCACGATGCTGGCGATCGACTACGAGGCCGAGCAGGGCCCGACCATCGCAGTCCGGCTGCAGGAATTGTTCGGGCTCAACACCCATCCCTCGATCGCCAAGGGCGCGGTGCCATTGGTGCTGGAACTGCTGTCGCCGGCGCAGCGGCCGGTGCAGGTGACCCGCGATCTGCCGGGCTTTTGGCGCGGCAGCTATGCTGCCGTGCGCTCCGACTTGCGCGGCCGCTATCCCCGGCATCCCTGGCCGGAAGACCCGGCCAGCGCGATGCCGACGCGGCGGGTCAAGCCGCGCGGGACGTGAGAGGCAAACTCGTCATTGCCGGGCATAGTAGTCTGCCCTGCGCAGACTACATAAAATTGTCTGCGCTCCCGGCAATCCATCTCTTGAGAAGGCTCGTCTTTTTGAAGATGGATACGCGGGTCAAGCCCGCGTATGACAGCGCCCGTTAACACTTCACTCATCCTTTTCGCCGAAATGGCAGCCTGTACCGGCGTTGTTAGTCGCCGGTTGGCCGCCAGCGTGGTGATATCGGCGGCTGTATGAACCGAGTGTGGCGTCATGCGTAACATAATGATCTTCGCCGCGGTCCTGATCGCCCTTGGCACCTTCATGGCGCAGATGGCGGACAAGCTGACGCCGGCGCCCGCATCCGCCAACGCGGCGCCGCGAAAGGCCCCGGAAGAGACGGTCGCGCTGGCCGGCGGCCGCAGTCTCAGCATTCCCCCCGATGCCCGCGGCCATTTCCAGACCGACGGCCGGATCGAGGGTCAGCGCATCGACTTCATGGTCGATACCGGCGCCTCGCTGGTGGCCTTGAACGAAAAATCCGCAGCGCGGTTTGGACTGCGCCCCACCCCCGGCGATTACAAGGCCACCGTCACCACCGCCAATGGCACCATCAAGGCCGCGCGCACCCGGCTTGCCAGGGTCGAACTCGGCGGCCTCGTGGTGCGCGACGTCGACGCCATGGTGCTGCCGGACGAGGCGCTCTCCGAAAATCTGCTCGGCCTGTCGTTCCTGTCGAAGCTGAAACGCTTCGAATACGCCAACGGCAAAATGGTGCTGGAGCAGTAACTGTAGTGTCATGCTCCGCGAAAGCGGGGCATCCAGTACGCCGCGGCTCCAGTTGAGATAATACGATAGTTCACTGGAATACTGGATCGTCCGCCGGAGCCTGTCATCGGGCGGCCATTCGGCCGACCCGTTGGCGGACGATGACGACCGTTCGGCCTTCAAATCTGCCGCAATTAGCGGCTACAAGACGCCAATCCTGCCTTCCGCTGCGCCCGTGCTTTCGCTAAGCCTGCGGCGTTGCCCCTCAGCAAGCTCACGAGGCCCTTATTAAATGTTTCCGAAGCCGAAATCCGTGCTGGTTCCGAATACCTATGCCTTTGAATCCGAGCCGATGGTGAAGGCGACCGGCTTTCGCGAATATGACGCGCGCTGGCTGTTCAACAAGGAAATCAACCTGATGGGCATTCAGGCGCTGGGCATGGGGCTCGGCGCGCTGATCGCGGAATTGGGCCCCAAACAGGAGATTGTCACCGGCCACGATTTCCGCGGCTATTCGGCCTCGATCAAATACGCGCTGATTTCGGGGCTGATGGCGTCGGGCTGCAGGGTCCACGATATCGGCCTCTGCATGACGCCGATGGCCTATTTCGCCCAGTTCGACCTCGACGTGCCCTGCGTCGCGATGGTGACGGCGTCGCACAACGACAATGGCTGGACCGGCGTCAAGATGGGCGTCAACCGTCCGCTGACCTTCGGCCCCGACGAGATGACGCGGCTGAAGGAGATCGTGCTCAACGCCGATTTCAAGAACAAGGCCGGCGGCTCGTATCAATTCCACGAAGACTTTCCGGCGCGCTATATCGCCGATCTCACCAAACGCCCGAAGCTGAAGCGCAAGCTGAAGGTCGTGGTCGCCTGCGGCAACGGCACTGCCGGTGCGTTTGCACCGCAGGTGATGGAAGCGATCGGCTGCGAAGTTGTGCCGCTCGACACCGAGCTCGATTACACCTTTCCGAAATACAATCCGAACCCCGAAGATATGGAGATGCTGCACGCGATCCGCGACGCGGTACTCGCGCACAAGGCGGATGTCGGCCTTGGCTTCGACGGCGACGGCGACCGCTGCGGCGTGGTCGATAATACCGGTGAAGAAATCTTTGCCGACAAGGTCGGCGTGATGCTGGCGCGCGACATGTCGGCGATCACCAGGGATGCACAGTTCGTGGTCGACGTGAAATCGACCGGGCTGTTTGTCACCGACCCCGTGCTGCAAAGGCAGGGCGCCAAAACCACCTATTGGAAGACCGGCCATTCCTACATGAAGCGCCGCACCAACGAGCTGGGGGCGCTGGCGGGCTTCGAGAAATCCGGCCACTTCTTCTTCAACAAGCCGTTCGGCCGCGGTTATGACGACGGCCTGATCTCGGCGATCGCGATCTGCGAGATGCTCGATCGCGCGCCGGACAAGTCGATGGCTGATCTGAAAGACGCGCTGCCGAAAACCTGGTCGTCGCCGACCATGTCACCGCATTGCGCGGACGAAACCAAATATGGTGTCGTCGATAGCGTGGTGAAGCATTTCGAGGCGCTGCAGAACAAGGGCGAGAAGGTTGCCGGCCAAAACATCCGCGATCTCGTCACCGTCAACGGCGTCCGCGTGACAGCCGAGGACGGCAGCTGGGGCCTGGTGCGGGCCTCCTCCAACAAGCCGGAACTGGTGGTCGTGGTCGAGAGCCCGGTTTCGGAAAAGCGCATGCACGACATGTTCGAGGCGATGGATTCGGTGCTGCGCACCCATCCCGAAGTCGGCGAATATAATCAGAAGATTTGAGGCGGGACCGCACAGCTTTCGTGTCCCGGGCGCGGCGCAATATGAGCAAAGCGAAATAGTGCGCTGCAGAGCCGGGACCCACATCGCCGCTCGTGGGTCCCGGCTCTGCGGCGCACCGCTAAGGGGCGCTGCGCCGCGTCCGGGGCTCGTGCGATACTTACGCCACGTGCAGCGAGCCCAGGAATCCCTCGACCTCGGACTTCAGCCGATCGGACTGCGACGACAATCCGTTGGCGGCGTCGAGCAGCTTTGAGGCCGCCTTGCCGGCCTCCTCGGTCGCCCGGCTGACGCCGGCGATGTTGTTGTTGACGTCCCTGGTGCCGTTGGCCGCCTGCTGCACATTGCCGGCGATTTCGCGCGTCGCTGCGCCCTGCTGGTCGACGGCGGCGGCGATTTCGTTGGAGATCTCGTCGATCTCGGCAATGGTCCCGCCAATCGCCTGGATCGCGGTTACGGCTTCGCCGGTCGCGGTCTGGATGTCCTGGATCTGCGCCGAAATTTCCTCGGTTGCCTTGGCGGTCTGGTTGGCCAGCGCCTTGACCTCGCTGGCGACGACCGCGAATCCCCGGCCATGTTCGCCGGCGCGCGCGGCTTCGATGGTGGCGTTCAAGGCCAGCAGATTGGTCTGGCTCGCGATGTTCTGGATCAGCGTCACGACTTCGCCGATCTTCTGGGTGCCGGCGGCAAGCCCCTCGACCACGGTGTTGGTGCGGCGGGCTTCCGCAGCGGCTTTGGTGGCGATTTCGGCGGAACGGGTAACCTGCTGGGCGATGCTGTTGATCGACGCCGTCAGTTCTTCGGTCGCGGACGCCACCGTTTCGACATTGGCGGAGGCCTGCGTCGAGGCCGCGGCGGCCGCCGCGGTCTGCCGCGCGGTTTCGGTATTGCTGGCACTGATCGACGACGACAGACCCTGCATGTCGCCGGCGGCTACGGCGACCGCCTCGACGATGCTGCCGACCTTGCGCTCGAAGCCGGCGGCGAGTTCGCGGCGGGCCGCGTCGCGTTCCTGTTTCGCCTTGCGTTCGGCCTCGCTGCGGTCGGCGTTGGCGCGCGCCTCGCCAGCACTTGCGGCCTCGGCTTCTGCTGTCTTCTCGGCCGTCATCTCGAACAGATGCGAGAGCTTGAGCGCCAGCCAGCCGAGGACGCCGGCTTCGATCAGGAGGATGGTGGCGTGAAGAACGATGCGGCCAAAGTCACCGCCGCCGGGAAAGATCGCCGCCGGAAGCAGGAAATTCAGGGCCAGATGGTGCAGGCCCACCGCAACCGTGCCGGCGACGATCGGCCGATAGTCGCAATAGGCAACGAGGCAGGCCAATGCCGCGAAGAAGTACATGTGCATGTCGATCTGCCAGGGGTGGCCGGCAAGCTCGAACGCAAGCACCGACACGCCGCCCATCAGGGCTACGGCGAAGATCAGCCGGGTCGACAATCCATTGCCCGAAGCGCGCCACGACATCATCGCAGCCAGCGCCAGCGCGGCCATCAGAGTCGCCGGCACGATCCATTCCGTGCCGCGCATGACGCCGATCGCAACGGCAATCGGAACCTGAAGCCAGAGCACGCCAAGCAAGGTCTTGCTCGTGATCTCACGCAAATTGGCCAGCTCATCGCTTTCGATGGTCATTCCCAGTCCCCCAAATGGTATTCAAAAAAGCGCTCTATTTCGTCAGGCAGGCGGCGATGGCCTGCGGATCCATGGCGAGCCAGGCGCCGGCACCGCGCAGCCGCGTTAGTCCGTCGTGGTCATCCGGCCGCACTACCAAAAGCGACGGGATCGCCGTGATCCGGATAATGGCTGCGTTGGCGGACGCCGCAGCCGCGAACACTTGCTGGGCGCTCCACCATGGCGGGAAAACCACCGCCACGGCCTCGGCGCCGGGACGGACCTGCAGCGACAGCGCCGCGATCGCGATCCAGCTCGCGACCAGCAACAGGGCCGCGTTCAGCCAGGCGGGCCATCGCGCCGTTTGGATGATTTTTCCCGGCTCCATCGCGCAACCATAGCGTGACGAAGCTAATTGCTCGTAAATGTAGAGTTAACGAACCGTATAAGCACAGGGGATCGTCATGAGACGGAGATCGGCGCGGCCCCCGTCATACCCGCGAAAGCGGGTATCCAGTACGCCGCGGCTTCTCGGTCTATGATTGACGTCTTCGGTCTATCATTGACGTCTCTGGAATACTGGATCGCCCGCTTTCGCGGGCGATGACAGCGGAGAGTGGGGAGCGAGAGCGCTTACGCCGCCGGCACCGGCAGAGCGGTCACCGACTTGATCTTCTCCATCGCAAAGCGCGAGGTGACGTTCTTCAGCGGCACGGCGCTGATCAGCTTTTTGTAGAACACGTCATAGCTCGGCATATCGGCGACCACGACGCGCAGCATGTAATCGACGTCGCCCGCCATCCGGTAGAACTCCATCACCTCGGGCATGGCGCTGACGGCGGCGGCGAAGGTTTTGAGCCAGGCTTCCGAGTGATCGGAACTCTCGACCGAGACGAACACCGAAATGCCGAGCCCGATCTTGTTCTGATCGACCAGCGCGACCCGGCGCAGGATCACCCCGTCGGCCTCCAGCCGCTGGATGCGTTTCCAGCACGGCGTCGAGGACAGGCCGACCCGGTCGCCGATCTCGGCCACGGAGAGCGAGGCGTCCTCCTGCAGCACGGTCAGGATTTTACGGTCGATGGCATCGAGGCGACGATTGGCTTCATGAAGCTGAACGGCTAGGTCGGTCATGAGAATAAAGTTCCATATGAAAGGGTTGCATCCCTCATATATAGAAAAATCTTCCAAATCAAGCCCGCTATTGGTCAGCCTCGGCCGGACCCACCCCCTGGTTTTGGCCTAAAAGTGCTTCAACCTCAGCACGTTGCGGGGCCGCAAAAGCGCCGCCGAACCGGGTGCATTTCAGCGCGGCAGCGGCGGATGCGAAGCGGAGCGCCTGGCGGAGCTCCTGTTTTTCGGTGATGGCGAGTGCGAATGCGCCATGGAAGACGTCTCCGGCGCCCAGCGTGTCCACGGTATGGACCGGGAAGGCTGGGGTTTCCTGCAAATTGCCCTGCTCATCAAGCCAGATGGTGCCCTTCGGTCCACGCGTTCCCGCGAGGAACGAATGCGTCAGCTTTGCGATCTTTTTCAGCGCGGCGCCGTCGTCGGTGACATCGGCGGTCTCCTGCAGCGGCTCGCTCGAGAACACCAGATGAGAAGAGGCGTGGAGTAATCCCTCGCGCAGCGACATCGCGCGATCGACGTCGACGATCACGGGGATGCCGCGCCGGACCGCCTCGGCGCAAAGATCGGTGCAGAATTCCGCACAGCGGCTTTCGGTCAGGATCGCGGCGCAGTCGTCCAGCAGCGTCTTGGCGGGCGGCAGATGGACCTTCCACAACTCCGGATCGCGGAACGTGACGATGGTGCGCTCGCCGCTCGGATCGACCATGACGGTGGAGATCGGCGTCACCAGACCCGGCATGTGCACCACGTGCTTGGTCTCAATGCCTTCATGCGCGAGCTTGTCGAAGATAAAGCGGCTCGACGTCTCGCGCGCGTCGCCCGTCGGCCCGCAGATCGAGGCGCGGCCGCCGAGGCGGACGATACCGATCGCGGCATTGAGCGCGTTGCCGCCACAGATCTCGTCGAAATGGGTTGCGTTCTCCTTGGAGCCGCGGGCGGGCACGCCGCTGACGCGGAACGTCAGGTCGCGGACCGGCATGCCGATGCAAAGGATACGTGGCGGGATTTTCGGCGCTTTGGCGTGAAAATTCATACCGGAATCCGTCATGCCGGTTCCGCGTGCTGCCGGAACCAATGTCCGGTGTCAATGGATTCGTCCATGGAACGGTTCCTCGCTATGCGCCGGCGTTGTTTCCCCCATGCACCCAGCGTCCAAGCAAATGGTGCGCGATCGCAAACGGATGCGGCCCGGCAAGGCCGTCCGGATGCTGGCGCTTGATCATCAGGGTCGCTTCGGCGCGGTCGAACCAGCGGGCGTCCTCGAGTTCGGTGCGGTCGACGACGATGTCCTCGCTGGTGGCGCGCGCGGTGCATCCGATCATCAGCGAGGACGGATAGGGCCAGGGCTGCGTCATGTAGTAATTCACATCGGTGCAACGGATCCCGGCCTCCTCGAAGATCTCGCGGCGGACCGCATCCTCGATGGTTTCGGCGGCTTCGACAAATCCCGCAAGGCAGGAATACATCCCCGGCAGGAACTGCTTCTGCCGGCCGAGCAGGCATTTGTCGCCAGAGGTCACCAGCATGATCACGACGGGGTCGGTGCGCGGAAAGTGCTCGGCCTTGCAGTTCGGGCACTCGCGCTTCCAGCCGCCTTCCTTCATCGCGGTGCGGGTGCCGCAATTGGCGCAAAACCCGTGACGCTGATGCCAGGTCACCATCGATTTCGCCATCGCGATCGCGGAAAGCTGTTCCGGCGGCACCACGCCCTGCATCGCCATGCCGCGAAGCTCGGTCACCGCCGCTTCCTGGCCGGTCAGCAGTTTTTCCACCGCGGCGGCCGCGATGCCCATCCCGAATATCGGCGCGCCGTCGCGCAAGCCCAGGAAGATCGTGCCGGGATTGGCGCCGAACTTCAGCGCCTCGTCGATGCGCAGCAGGACGCGCGGGCCGTCCGGCTCCTGCTTTGCCACCAGCGAGTCGCGATAGATCACATAGGCCCGGGCGTCACGATGGCTTTCCAGCGCGAACAATTTTTCGTCATTGCTGCGCAGATGCGCGGCGCGATCGAGAACATGGGTAACGAAAGCCGGCTTCCCGAGCGGAAACGAATCGAATGCTGACATGTATTCAACCTAGCCAAATCTTGCGGCGAAGCGCGCTGATGAAATTCTGCACCTCCTCGGCGTCATGCGCCAGCGGCGGCATCACGCCCCAGACCGGGCGCGGCCAGGCGACGTCGCTCGAACGGCGCGCGATAACGTGCACGTGAAGCTGCGGCACCAGATTGCCAAGGGCTGCGATATTCAGCTTGTCGCACTGCGTGACCTCTTTCAGGGCCCGGGCGACGCGGGAAATTTCGGTCATCAGCTGCGCCTGCTCGACCTCGTCGAGGTCGATGATTTCCGACGCGCCATCCCGGCGCGGCACCAGCAGCAGCCACGGGTAATGCGCGTCCTTGATGACCAGCACCCGGCACAGCGGCAGGTCGCCGATGTCGATGGTGTCCTTTTTGAGCTGTGAATGCAGCGACCAGGCGGAGGCGTCAGTGGGCATACAGGTTCCCTCGTCATGCCCGGCCTTGTGCCGGGCATCCACGTCCTCCTTGATGTGGCAGGAAGGCAAGACGTGGATGGCCGGGACAAGCCCGGCCATGACGGCAACTAATGCCTTTCCGCGTTTCCGCACAAGTCCCGCAAAACCGGTCGGCCCCGCTTGCTTTCCGGCCCTTTTGGCCCCAAATAGGGACCGGGAGATTGGCGGTGGACGAGCCACTCGCCAACCGGGTCAGGTCCGGAAGGAAGCAGCCCTAACGAGGTCCGGATCGGGTCGCTCGTCAGTCTCCTACCTGTTTTTCGAGCGAATCGCGCCAAGAGCGGCCAGTTCCGCGCTGGGCGCTTGATTCGCGTATTCCGCAAAAGTGGGCACCGGTTTTGCGATCAGAATACGCGTAAATCCTTTCCGCAAGCCGGCCGTGAGAGACAATCATTTGCGGATCGACCGATGAACGACGCTGGCGCTCCCTCCAATCAGCCTGACAGCGCCGACCAGGGCGGCTTCGATATCGGCGGTCAGCCTTCCGAGGTCCCTGGGGCCGGCAAACCCTATCGGGTGCTGGCGCGCAAATACCGCCCTTCCAGCTTCGACGATCTGATCGGCCAGGAGGCCATGGTCCGCACCGTTTCGAATGCGTTCGAGACGGGGCGAATTCCGCAAGCCTGGATCCTGACCGGGGTGCGCGGGGTCGGCAAGACCACCACGGCGCGGATTCTGGCCCGCGCGCTGAATTACGAACTGCCGGACGGATCGGTGAAGGGACCGACCATCCACATGCCTGATCTCGGCGTGCATTGCCGGGCAATCATGGAAAGCCGGCACATGGATGTGCTGGAAATGGACGCCGCCTCGCATACCGGCGTCGACGACGTGCGCCAGATCAACGACAGCGTGCGCTATGCACCGGCGAGCGCGCGCTACAAGGTCTACATCATCGACGAAGTCCACATGCTCTCGACCGCGGCCTTCAACGCGTTCCTGAAGACGCTGGAGGAGCCGCCGGAGCACGCCAAATTCGTCTTCGCCACCACCGAAATCCGCAAAGTGCCGGTCACGGTGCTGTCGCGCTGCCAGCGTTTTGATTTACGCCGGGTCGAGGCCGACGTGCTGATGAAGCATCTCTCCAATATCGCGGCGAAAGAGAATGTCGAGGTCGAGCCAGAGGCGCTCGGCATCATCGCGCGCGCGGCGGAAGGCTCGGTGCGCGATTCGCTGTCGCTGTTCGACCAGGCGATCGCGCATGCGGCAGGCGCCGTGCGCGCCGATGCGGTGCGACAGATGCTTGGCCTCGCCGACCGCACCAGGGTGATCGACCTGTTCGATTCGCTGGCGCGCGGCGATATCGCCGGCGCGTTCAAGGAGTTTCGCGAGCAGTATGACGTCGGAGCCGATCCGATCGTGGTGCTGTCCGACCTCGCCGAATTCGTCAATTTTGTCACCCGCGTAAAGATCGTGCCGGCGACCGCCGACAATGTCGCCTTCGGCGAGACCGAACGGCTGCGCGCCCGCGAATTCGCATTGAAACTTTCGATGCGGGTGCTGTCGCGGATGTGGCAGATGCTGCTCAAGGGCATAGCCGAGGTGCAGACCGCGACCCGGCCGGCGGCGGCGGCGGAAATGGTGCTGGTGCGCATCGCCTATGTCGCCGACATGCCGACGCCGGATGAAGCGATCAGGATGATCGAGCAGAACGGCGGCGGCTCGCCGGTGGTCCCCGGCGGCGCATCGGCGTCGCGGGCGGCGCCGGCCTCGACGGTATCGTCGATTTCTTCTTCGCCAATGCGCTCACCCGCCGCCGCGCCGCGCGCCGGCGCCGAGGCGTCCGCGCGTCCGCAGGCCATCGCTTCCGTAGCCGAGGCGCAGTCGGCGCCCGCGCTGCGGATCACGACCTTTCCGCAACTGGTGGCACTCGCCGGCGAGAAGCGCGATCTCTTGACCAAGGCGGCGCTGGAAGCCGATGTGCGTCTCGTGCGAATCGAGGATGGACGGCTGGAAGTCGCACTCGAACGCAATGCCGCGCGCATGCTGGTCAACGATCTCTCCCGCAAGCTGGAGCAATGGACCGGGCGGCGCTGGACCGTGATCGTGTCCAACGAGGCCGGGCAGCCGACGCTGCGGTCGCAGAACGAGGTCATCAAGAACGAGCGCGAGCGGGCCGCGGAGGCCGACCCGCGCGTGCAGGAAGTGCTGGCGCGGTTTCCCGGCGCCAAGGTCGTCGAGGTGCGGAAGCTCGCCGCCGAACCGCCGGAATCCGATGCTGTCGGTGAGGACCCTCTTGATCCTTCCGACAGCGACGACGATTGAGTGATACCCAGAGGGAAGCACGAATGGCTGATTTTCTCGGCATGATGAAACAGGCGGCGCAGCTGCAGTCCAAGATGCAGGCGATGCAGGAAGAGCTCGGCAACGTCGAGGTCGAGGGCATTTCCGGCGGCGGACTCGTCGCCGTGCGCATGACCGCCAAGATGGAAGTCAAGGCGGTGAAGATCGATCCGTCGCTGATGAAGGCCGACGAACGCGAGATCCTGGAGGATCTGCTGGTGACCGCGCATAATGACGCGCGGCGCAAGGCGGAAGCCGCGGTGCAGGAAAAGATGCAGGCGCTGACCGGCGGCTTGGCTTTGCCGCCGGGATTTGGTCTCGGCTGAAATGGCCTCTGCGGTCGCCGGTCCCGAAATCGAGCGCCTGATCCAGCTGTTGGCGCGGCTGCCGGGGCTTGGGCCGCGCTCGGCGCGGCGCGCGGCGCTGCATCTGATCAAGAAGCGCGAAGCCTTGATGACGCCGCTCGCCGGCGCGCTGCAGGTGGCGATCGACAAGATCCAGGTCTGCAAGACCTGCGGCAATATCGACACCCAAAGCCCCTGCACCGTGTGCACCGACCCGCGGCGCGATGGCTCCATCATCGTCGTGGTCGCCGACGTCGCGGATTTATGGGCGCTGGAGCGGGCGAACGCGACCAACGGACGCTATCACGTGCTCGGCGCGACGCTGTCGCCGCTCGACGGCGTAGGTCCCCAGGACCTGACCATCGACGCACTGGTGGCGCGCGCGCATGATCCGCAGGTGAGTGAAATCATCCTGGCGCTGAATGCAACGGTTGATGGCCAGACCACCGCGCATTACATCACCGATCTCCTGCAGGAGGCCAACGTCAAGGTGACGCGGCTGGCCCACGGGGTGCCGGTCGGCGGCGAGCTTGATTATCTTGACGAAGGTACGCTATCGGCTGCCATGCGGCAGCGAACGCTGTTCTAGAATCACACGACGGAACTGATTCGACATGACGAAACAACGATTCGGCAAACGCCTGGCCTTTGCAGCACTCATGGCGGTGGCGTTTACCGCGCCTTCCGCAGGCGCGCAGCAGGCCGAGCCCGTGCCGAAAGCGGGCAAATTGATCAGCGCCGGCGGCGTTCTTTCCGGCGAACTCAGCGCGATGAAGGTCCGTGGCGGCAAAACGGGCAAGCGCGTCTCCACCTATCAGATCACCAGCGAGCCGCGCCGGCTGCCGCCGCCGAACGGGCTCTGCAATCTGGAGACCGGCCCGGAAACATTCCAGCTGATCGCCTCCAGCGACGCGCAGACCGCGCAGCTGAAGAATTTCGTCGGCAAGGAAATCTCGGTGAAGGTCGATGAAATCGCCTGCGCGCAGGATGCGGGGCAAATGAGCGAGGCCGTGGTCACCAAGTGGAGTATCGTGACCGCGCATTAGGGATGACGGCATGATCAATTCGTAGGGTGGGTAGAGCGCAGCGAAACCCACCATCGGTCGATGGGTTTCGCTGCGCTCTACCCATCCTACGCAGCTAAACCTTCACCGGCCCCAATTCGTCAAAATGCCCGCGCCGCTGCAGCCAGGCCAGCAGGATCAGGCTCGGCACCGCGACCACGACGCAGATCGCAAAGAACAGCGGCCATCCCGTCGCCTTTGCGACATAGCCTGCGCCGGACGATAGATAGGTGCGCCCGACGGCGGCGAGCGCGGTCAGCAGCGCGTATTGGGTCGCGGTGTGCAGCGGGTTGCGGCATAATGCGGATAAATAGGCGACGAAGATCACGGTGCCGATGGCGCTGGTGAAATTTTCGGCGGTAATGGCGAAGGCCAGCGCCCATTCGTTGACGCCGACCAGCGCAAGCCACGTGAACGAGAGATTGGCGACCGCCTGCAGCAGGCCGCCGATCCACAGGCTTGCCGCCAGCGAGTAACGCCGCGCCACGAAGCCGCCGGCAAAGCCGCCGATCAAGGTGGCGGCCAGACCCACGCCCTTGACGATCGCGGCGTAGTCGTTGCGCGAAAAACCGAGGTCGATCACGAACGGCGCCGTCATGGTGCCGGAAAACGCATCGGTGAATTTGAACAGCACGACGAAGGCGAGCGCGGCCCAGGCGTCGCGGCGCGTGACGAATTCCGAGAACGCGCCGATCGCGGCATGCAGCACGCGCCCGAACGCAGTCTCCGTGCGCGTCGCCGCCTCCGCGCGCGCGGATTGCTCGGGCTCGGTCGCGGCCAGCGCCGTGGCGGTGCCGATCAGCACCAGCGCCGCCATCACCACATAGCCCCACATCCAGGCCGATGCGCGCGCGATGCCGGTGCCTTCGAAGCCGCTGACGATGAACAGCGCGCCCGCGGTCGAGACCAGCATGCCGATGCGGTAGGCGGCGACATAGGACGCCATGCCGGCGGCCTGTTCGCTTTCGGGCAGGCTCTCGACCCGGAACGCATCGACGACGATGTCCTGCGTCGAGGACATCGCCGCGACCAGCAGCGCGCCGAGGGCTACGAACAGCGGCGAGCGCGCCGGGTCGGTCAATGCCAGCAGCAGGATCGCCACGATCAGCAGCAATTGCGAGAACACCAGCCAGCCGCGCCGGCGGCCGAAGGCTCGCGTGAAGAACGGTACGTGCAGCGCGTCGACCAGCGGCGCCCACAGGAATTTCAGCGTGTAGGGCGTGCCAACCAGCGCGAACAGGCCGATGGTGCCGAGGTCGACGCCGGATTCGCGCATCCACACCAGCAGCGTCGATCCCGACAGCGCCAGCGGCAGCCCGGAGGAAAAGCCGAGCAGCAGCACGATCAGCACGCGCGGCTGCAGGTAAACCGCAAGGCTGTCGCGCCAGGAGGGCGCGGGGGCTGGCGTAGTTGAGGCTGGGGAGGCAGCTTCGGGTGCAGTCATGGAAGGTTGTTAGCAGATTCGGGCGTCTTTCCCTCTCCCCTTGTGGGAGAGGGTGATCGAATGAGCGCAACTCATTCGAGACGGGTGAGGGGTTTGTCTCCGCGGAAAGAACCCCTCATCCGCCTTCGCGGTTCCGCCATAGCCGATGCAAAGCATCGGCGTACTGCAGAACGGCGGCCAGAGGCCGCCTATGGGCACCTTCTCCCACAAGGGAGAAGGGAAGATACTACTCCCCCGCCTGCAGCTTGCGCGGCGCGGGGAACAGTTCCGGCGTGCCGCTCTTGACGATGCGCGGGAGTTCCGCCTGGGTATCGGTCTTGCTGAAATCCAGTTCCTCGATCCGCCCGGCGCGTTTTTCGATCTTGTCGGCGGAGATCAGTATCTGGCGCACGTCCTCGTTGACGTCGCCAAAATGCTTTTGCAGCTTCAGCACACGGTCGCGCAGCCGCCCGAGATCGTCGCCGAGGTTGAGCACCTCGGTGCGGATCTGGTCGGCCGCGTCGCGCATCCGCGCGTCTTTCAAAATCTGCTGCATGACCTGGATCGCCAGCATCAACAGCGACGGCGATACCAGCACCACCCGGGCGCGATAGGCTTTCTGGATCACATCGTCGAAGCCGTCGTGAATCTCGGCATAAACCGATTCCGACGGCACGAACATCAGCGCGGTATCCTGGGTCTCGCCCGTAATCAGATATTTCTCGGCGATATCGCTGACATGCTTCATCACGTCATTGCGCAGCCGCTGCGTGGCGTATTTCTTTTCCTCGTCGGTGCGCGCGTCGTGCAGCGCGGTCATCGCTTCCAGCGGAAATTTCGCGTCGATGCACAGCGGGCGCTGGTCGGGCAGGAACACCACGCAGTCCGGCCGCTTGCCGGTCGAGAGCGTGAACTGGAATTCGTAACTGCCTTTGGGCATGCCGTCCTGGACGATCGCTTCCATCCGCGCCTGGCCGAACGCGCCGCGCGACTGCTTGTTGGCGAGCACGTCGCGCAGCGTGGTCACTTGTGACGTCAGGTCGGTGAGATTTTTATGCGCATTGTCGATGATGCCGAGCCGCTCGTGCAGCACGCGCAGACTGTCCATGGTGTTGCGCGTGGTCGCTTCCATCGACTGGCCGACGCGGTGGGTCACCGAATCCAGCCGCTCGTTGACGGCGCGCGCCATCTCGGCCTGCCGGCCGGCCAGCGCCTGTCCCATCGCATCGACCCGGCCGGTGGCCTCGCTCTGCGCGCGCAGCATCTCGCCGAGCCGTTCCTCGAGCTCGTCGGCGCGGATCGCCTGCGCCGTCGCCAGTTCCGCGCCGCGGCGGCCGGAGCGCGCGATCACGATGGCGATGACCAGAAGCAGGACAAGGGCGAGCGCGCCAAAGCCGATCAGCGCGTCAATGGTGCGGACCGGCCAGTCGCCGATGCCAAAAATGATCTCGTTCATGGCCTGCTTGTAGCCGATTCGCGGGTTTGCGCGAACGAAGAGGGAACATTTATGGTAAATGGCAGGTAAATTTTCGTGGTTAACGCGGTCTTAAAAATCATGGTTAAGCCGGGGTTAACGGGTTCCTCCGCGCATTGACCCCGGCAAATCAGCAGCTTAAATCGCCCGCTATGGCCTTAAGAGAAATCATCATCCTGCCGGACAAGCAGTTGCGGCTCGTTTCCAAGCCCGTCGAAAAGGTGACGGCGGAGATCCGCAAGCTCGCCGACGACATGTTCGAGACCATGTATGACGCCCCCGGGATCGGCCTTGCGGCGATCCAGGTCGCGCAGCCGTTGCGGCTGATCACCATGGACCTTGCCAAGAAGGCCGAGGACGGCGAGACCAAGCCGCAGCCGCGGGTCTTCATTAATCCGGAGATCATCTCCGCGTCGGAGGAATTGTCGGTCTACGAGGAGGGCTGCCTGTCGATCCCCGAATATTACGAGGAGGTCGAGCGGCCGGCGCGGGTGCGCGTGCGCTTTACCGATCTCGACGGCAAGCTGCATGAGGAGGACGCCGACGGCCTGTTCGCCACCTGCATCCAGCACGAGATCGATCATCTCAACGGCGTGCTGTTCGTCGATTATCTCTCGAAACTGAAGCGCGACCGCGTGCTGAAGAAGTTCACCAAAGCCGCCAAGCGCGCGGCGGAGTAGGCCCGGCCTCTCCTGGTCGTCATGCCCGGGCTTGAACCAGGCTTGACCCTGGCATCCACGCCTTCCTTTCTTGCAGAACAAAAGACGTGGATGGCCGTTAGCGCAGACAAGTTTACGTAGTCTGCGCAAGCAGACTACTATGCCCGGCCATGACGAGTAAATTGAATCGCCGTTGGGATATTTCCATTAAATGCCTCTCCGCTTGATCTTCATGGGCACGCCTGACTTCGCGGTGCCGACGCTGCTGGAGCTGGTGGCGCATGGCCATGAGATCGCTGCCGTCTACACCCGCGCTGCAAAACCGGCCGGCCGCGGCATGAAGCTGCAGCCAACCCCGGTCGAACAGCAGGCGCGGCGGCTCGGCATTCCCGTGTTGACGCCTTCGACCCTGAAAACACCCGAAGCCCTGGATGAATTCCGCGCGCATAGTGCGGATGCCGCCGTGGTCGTCGCCTACGGCATGATCCTGCCGCAGGCCATCCTGGATTCGCCGCCGCTCGGCTGCTTCAATCTGCACGCGTCGCTGCTGCCGCGCTGGCGCGGCGCGGCCCCGATCAACCGGGCCATCATGGCCGGCGACGCCGAGACCGGCGTCATGGTGATGAAAATGGATGTCGGCCTCGACACCGGCGATGTCGCGATGGCAGAACGGCTGACCATTACGGATAAGATGACGGCCGCCGATCTGCACGACGCGCTGGCGCCCCTCGGCGCCTATCTGATGGTGCGCGCGATGGGCGCGCTGGAACGCGGCAAGCTGCAACTGACGAAGCAGAGCGAACACGGCGTGACCTACGCCGCCAAGATCGACAAGGCCGAGGCGCGGATCGACTGGAACAAGCCGGCGCATGCCGTGTTGCGCCACATTCACGGGCTGTCGCCGTTTCCGGGCGCGTGGTGTGAGATCGTGACCGATGGCGAACCGGCCCGCGTCAAAATCCTGCGATGCGAACTGGCAAAAGGCGCGGGTGCGCCGGGCGCTGTGCAGGACGACCGCCTCGCGATCGCCTGTGGCGAGGGCGCCATCCGGATCATTGAACTGCAGCGCGCCGGCAAGGCGCCGATGAAGGCTGCGGATTTTCTGCGCGGCACGCCGCTCAAGCTGCCGGCGCGGCTCGCCTGATGCCCCGCTACAAACTCACCATCGAATATGACGGCACCCCGTTCTGCGGCTGGCAGATCCAGGACAATGGCGCCACGGTGCAGGGCGCGCTGGAGACCGCGGTCAAGGCGATCTGCGGCGAGCAGGTTCGCGTGCACGGCGCCGGCCGCACCGATGCCGGCGTGCATGCACTGGCGCAGGTCGCGCATTGCGACATAGCCAAACATTTTCCGCCGGGCCGTTTTCGCGACGGCTTGAACGCGCATTTGCGGCCGCATCCGATCGGCGTGCTGTCGGCCGAAATCGTGCCCGACGATTTCGAGGCGCGGTTTTCCGCGAAGAAGCGGCATTACCGTTATCGCATCACCAACACCAGAGCGAACCTCGCCCTCGATATCGGGCGAACCTGGCGGCTGCCGCGGCATCTCGATACGGATGCGATGCACGCCGCCGCGCAGCGGCTGATCGGCAAGCACGACTTCACGACGTTTCGCGACACCGAATGCCAGGCGAAATCGCCGGAGAAGACGCTCGATCAGCTCGATGTTGTCAGGGATGGCGACGCCGTTTCCATCCTGACCTCGGCGCGCTCGTTCCTGCACAGCCAGGTGCGCTCGATGGTGGGATCGCTGGTCTGGGTCGGCGAAGGCCGCTGGAGCGCCGACGATCTTGCCGCCGCACTCGCCGCCCGCAACCGCGCCGCCTGCGGCCCCGTCGCGCCGCCGGAGGGGTTATATCTGGTGCGGGTGGAGTATTGAGGCTGGCTCCCAAGCCCGGCCATGACGGCGACGGGGTACAGGCCTAAGCGAAATACCGATCCAGCACGCCCCGATAGATTTTCGTCAGCTTTTCCAGATCCGACACCGGCGTGCGCTCGTCGATCTGGTGCATGGTCTGGCCGACCAGGCCGAATTCGATCACCGGACAATAGCTCGAGATGAAGCGCGCATCCGAGGTGCCGCCGCTGGTGGAGAGTTCCGGCTTACGGCCCGTTACCTCTTCGATCGCGGCGACCGCGAGATCGGTGAACGGACCGGGTTTTGTCACGAAGACGTTGGAGTTGGAAGGCTCCCACACGATACGCGCTCGGATCCGGTTGCCGGCGGCCTTCTCGAGACGCTCGTCGACCAGCTTGCGTAGCGTTTCCTGGGTATGATTGTCGTTGAAGCGGATGTTGAATTTCGCGCGCGCCTGCCCTGGGATCACGTTGCTCGCGGCATTGCCGACATCGACGGAGGTGAATTCGAGATTCGAGGCCTGGAACTGGGCGCTGCCGTGGTCGAGCGGCTCGTCGCTGAGCGCTACGATCAGGCGCGAAATATCCGGCACCGGGTTGGCCGCCCGATGCGGATAGGCGACGTGGCCCTGCACGCCGTCGACAACCAGCGTGCCCGACTGCGAGCCGCGGCGCCCGACCTTGATGCAGTCGCCCAGCACTTCGACATTGGAGGGCTCGCCGAGCACGCAATGGTCGAATTTCTCAGCCCGCGCGGCGACCCAGCGCAAGAGCTTGACGGTGCCGTTGACGGAGATGTCTTCCTCGTCGCCGGTGATCAGAAAAGAGATCGAGCCTTTTGGCTTGCCGCCATTGTCGGCGAGATAATCCAGTACGGCGGCGACGCTGCAGCCGATGCCGCCCTTCATGTCGACGGCGCCGCGGCCATAGAGAAAGCCGTCCTTGACCTCGCCCGAGAAGGCGCCGTGGGACCAGGCTTCCTCGTCGCCGGGCGGCACCACGTCGGTATGGCCGGCAAAGGTGAGGTGCGGCGCCGTGTTGCCGATGCGGGCGTAGAGGTTGTCGATATCGGCGGTGCCGGGCTCGGAGAAGGTGACGCGGTGCACCTCGAAGCCGGCAGCTTTCAGCAGTGTTTCGAGAACGCCGAGCGCGCCGGCATCGGCCGGCGTGACCGACGGGCAGCGGACGAGGTCGCGGGTGATGGAAACGGCATCATTCATGCCCCCCGCTTAACATGAGGTCCCGGCGATGGGCCAGCGCTGTGCGGCACAAATTCCAGCTCGCTCTGCTGGTCCCAGCGCGGCCTTGTGTCGCGCCGCGCCAGCGGCGCCAGCGGGTCGGGGCCGAACCGGTTAGGCCCCTTCGTTCCTCTCAGAAAATATATCTCAATGACCCCCCACAGCCAGACGGCAGATACGATCAAGCTGAGGAACAGCACCGGGTAGGAGTCGCCGAGCCGATCGTCGAACTGGTTGAAGAGACCGGGGACGAGGAAAAACGGGACCATCCACCAGGCGCTTTTGTCGCGATCATGCAGCCGTTTGATCGAGGCGGCGACATAGACCCACAGGAACAGCGGCGTTCCGACCGCCTTGAAGCACAGCGGGAGGACATCGGCCGACGACAACGAACGTAGCGACACGGGATCGAGAATGCCAAAGATGTCGTCGGTGCTGAAACCGAAGGACTTGTTGCGAGCGATACCGAAGGCGCCGGCGACCGCGAACATCAGCGCGCTCAGCAGCAACATCCAGCAAACGATGGTCAGCCCCGTCCACCAGAACCTGGCGCGGTTGATGCGGTCGTCGAAACTGAGAAGGAACGCGGCGTAGTCCATCGCAACCTCCGGAATCGCGAGTGCGGCTCGCATTCCGGATATTGGTCGCAGCGGCCAGAACTTGGTTCGATCAGTCCCGCAACAGCTCGTTAATGCTGGTTTTGGCGCGGGTGCGCTCGTCGACGCGCTTGACGATCACGGCGCAGGCGGTCGAGGGACCGGGCTGGCCGTTCTTCAGCGGCCGGGCCGGCAAGGTGCCGGGCACGACCACGGCATATTCCGGGACCTCGCCGATAAAGGTCTCGCCGGTGTCGCGATCGACGATCTTGGTGGAAGCTCCGAGGAACACGCCCATCGCCAGCACCGCGCCCTTGCGCACGATCACGCCTTCGGCGACTTCCGAACGCGCGCCGATGAAGCAATCGTCCTCGACGATCACGGGCTCGGCCTGCAGCGGCTCCAGCACGCCGCCGATACCGACGCCGCCGGAGATATGCACGCGCTTGCCGATCTGGGCGCAGGAGCCGACTGTCGACCAGGTGTCGATCATGGTCGATTCATCGACATAGGCGCCGAGATTGACGAAGGACGGCATCAGCACCACGTTGCGGGCGATGAAGGCCGAACGGCGCACGATGGCGCCCGGCACCGCGCGAAAACCGGCGTCGCGAAAACGGTTCTCGCCCCAGCCCTCGAACTTCGAAGGCACCTTGTCCCACCACGCCGCCTTGCCCGGGCCGCCCGGAATCGAACTCATGTCGTTGAGGCGGAACGACAGCAGCACCGCCTTCTTCAACCACTGATTGACCTTCCACTTGCCGCCGGCCTCGCGCTCGGCGACGCGCGCCTCCCCCTTGTCGAGCAGTTCGAGCGCATGATCCACGGCGTCGCGAACCTCGCCCTTGGTCGCGGTCGAGACGCCGTCGCGGGCATCGAACGCAGTGTTGACGGTGGATTCAAGCGCGGACAGGGACATCGGGGATTCCTCGGGACGGGACAATTATCTGGCGAATTGAGAGGCTTTTTCGGGATTTGGCGGGAGAGAGTCAAGGCTAACTCTCCAATGTATTCCCGGCGAAGGCCGGGACGACGAGTCATTGTGCTGCGCTCAGCCCCTGCAAGAACCCGGTCAGATCATCGGTGACATGATCGACATAGTCGGCGTCGCGGCCTTCCAGCTCCCAGTCTTCGCGTACCACTTCCTCGGTACCATCAGGCACCACCAGCACCGTGGTCATGCCGAGTTGGTGCGGCACCACGAGGTTGCGGGCGAGATCCTCGAACATCGCCGATCTGGTTGGCTCGACGCCGTGCAGCCGCAAGAATTTGTCGTAGGTTTGCGGCGCCGGTTTCGGCTCCAGTTCGGCGGCGATGATGTCGAACACGGCCTCGAAATGCGCGCTGATGCCGAGCCGTGCCAGCACCGCGTCGGCATGGTCGGTCGAGCCGTTGGTCAGGATCAGCTTGCGCCCGGGCAGCTTTGCGATCGCCGCCCCCATCGCCGGGTTCGGCTGCAGCGGCGAGTGATCGATCCGGTGCACATAGGCGAGGTAATCGTCGGCCCGCACGCCATGCTCGGTCATCATGCCGCGCATCGAGGTGCCGTAGCGGAGATAGTAGTCCTTCTGGATCCGCCGCGCTTCCTGGGGAGAGACCTTCAGGAAGGCGCCGATATATTCGCCGATCCGGGCGTCGACCTGCTGCCACAGATTGACGTGATGCGGGTACAGCGTGTTGTCGAGATCGAACACCCAGGTGTCGATATGCGTGAAGGCGCGGGGTGTTTTCATGATTCTGTCACCCCGTCGTCCGGGCCTAGTGCGCAATTACGCACGGGGGCCGTCCACACCATCACGCCGTATCGGTCATTGGCGAGCACGGTGCCAGTTGCCTTTGATCGTGGTGGCAGTAGCGGCCAAAATTCAGATCGGTGGTTATGGGTCCCTGCTTTCGCAGGGACGACGATGGAGGGGAGTTTTTCTCTCATCATGGCATCGCAAATCGCAGTGTCCTGCCGCCGCCGCTCATGTCAACCGCGGCAAAGCCGATCGGTGCAAGGCCGCGGCTGCCGCAATCGCCCTGTTCGTTGATCTCGAATTTGCTCTCGCGCGTGCAAAGCTCTTTCGCGCCGCCCCAGTTCAGCGGCTTGTCCTTGTATTTGACGGTGCGATTCTCGCCGTCGACGGCTTCGGCAAAGCTGAAGATCTGTTTCGGCTGGCCGGTGACGTCGGGATGCAGGCATTTACCGGGATCGATGCGATACCAGCCGCGGCTGGTCACGACCTTGCCGTCATCGGTCGCGACCGCGGCCATGATCTTGTGCCGCGTGTCGTTGCACCAGGTCAGCCCGGTCGAGGACGGCGACTGCACCGCGTCGATCATGGTGGTGAAGAAATTCGGCGACTGCACGATGTCGGCGCTGAGCCCGCGGCTTTTCAGGAACGCGGCCAGGGCGCCTTGCGTCTTCGGCCCGTCGACGCCGTCGATGGGGGCTGCGTCATAGCCCGCGATCACCAGCAGCCGCTGGATCCCGGCGAGGCGCGCCTGCTCGTCGTCATATTCGGAGTCCTCGGCGAGATAGGCGACCAGATTGCCGTCGTCGGCCTGGGTCGGCGTGATCTGGGTGAAGGGCGCCGGGGTCTGGCCGGCCCGGCACTGGCGCGCGGCGGCGATGACGAAATTCTCCGGCGCGATGCAAAGCGTATCGGTGCCGTTTTGCGGGATCGGCGAAGCGCCATAGACGCCGAGCGCCCGGGCATTCAACAGGTAGCGGTCGGCCGTCAGCGTGCCCTGCGCCACGACGCGGCAGGCGGCGGGATCGATGCGAAACCAGCCGCGCGTCGCGGTGGCCGATTTGTCGTCAATGCCGATCGCGGCCTCGACCACATAGCTCATGCGATTGCAGAGCTTCAGGTCGGCCAGCGCCGGCGCGGACGAGAAGAACAGCGAGATCGTCGCGGCCGGCAGCGCCAGGATCGTGCGCGCCGCGTACCGCCGCATTCTTGCGCTGAAGCGGCGCTTGATCATCGGGGGCGATGGGTTCGCGCGGGTCACTTGTGGATCAGCGTACCGGTGCCCTGGTTGGTGAACAATTCGAGCAGCACGGCGTGCTGCGTCTTGCCGTCGATGATCACGACGCCCTGCACGCCCTGCTCCAGCGCATAGATGCAGGTCTCGACCTTCGGGATCATGCCGCCGGAAATCGTGCCGTCGGCGATCAGCTTTCGCGCATCCTTGACCGACAGTTCCGGAATCAGCTTCTTCGACTTGTCGAGCACGCCGGGAACGTCGGTCAGAAGCAGCAACCGCTTGGCCTTCAGCGCGCCCGCCACCGCGCCTGCAAAAGTGTCGGCGTTGACGTTGAAGGTCTGGCCGGACTTCGAGGTCGCCAGCGGCGCCAGCACCGGGATCAGCTCGTGGCCGATCAGCTGGTTGAGCAGCGTGAGATCGACCTTCTCGGGCTCGCCGACGAAACCGAGGTCGACCACTTTTTCGATATGCGAATCCGGATCGACCATGGTGCGCGTCGCCTTCGACGCCGACACCATGTTGCCGTCCTTGCCGCTGAGGCCCACAGCCTTGCCGCCGGCTTCATTGATGTAGCCGACCAGCTGCTTGTTGACCGAGCCGGCCAGCACCATCTCGACGATCTCGATGGTCGCGGCATCGGTGATGCGCAGGCCCGCGGCGAATTCCGACTGGATGCCGAGCCGTTTCAGCATGGTCGCGATCTGCGGCCCGCCGCCATGCACCACGACCGGATTGATCGCGGTCTGCTCCAGCAGCACGATGTCGCGGGCGAAGGCCTTGGCGGTCTCTTCCGCGCCCATGGCGTGGCCGCCATATTTGATGACGATGGTCTCTTCGTCATATTCCTGCATATGCGGCAGCGCCTCGGACAGGATGCGGGCCTGATCGAGCGGGCTGATATTCGACACATCGGTCATGAAGCGGGTCTCATTATCGAAGAGGTCGGGCGGGGTTCTATCTGATTGGCGGGCAGGCGCAAAGTGCTGGATTGCGTGCCCCGGATGCTGCGCAGCGCCATAAGCGCGTTCACGCGCGTCTTTGGCGCGCTTTGCCTTGCGGCGTGGTGCGCTGCTGATCCGGGGCCCATGAAACGAAGATGGGTCCCGGCTCTGCGGAGCAGCGCAAGGGCGCTGCACCGCGTCCGGGACACAATAAATTGGTGGCCGCTCACCCTCGCCCTGGCCATGCCGCGGCCACCGCGACGGCCAGCCAGCTCAGAATCAAAAGCGTGCCGCCTGTCGGCGCGGCCATCGGAAACAGGCTGTGGCCGGCATATTGCCTTAAGCTCAGGTCGCCGGCGAACAGGGCGGAGGCGATCACAAAGCCGAAGGCGGATGCTATGCCGATGCGGGCATGGACGATTGCACGCTCGGCCAGCACAACGATTCCGAGCACGGCCGTGGCATGGAACAGCAGCATCGATGACGCGGATGCCAGCCGGGACGCATCAGGTTGATGTGCGGAGGCCGCGGCCAGCACAATTCCGTCTGCGCCCATGATGCCGGCCAGAACGATCAGGATGCGATAGGCCCGGCTCATCAACGGCGCTCCTCGAGCAGGCGCACCATGGCGGCGCGTAATTCCGGCATTCCGGCGCCCGAGCGCGAGGATGTCACCAGCACATCCGGAAACGCGGCAGGATGCTTTGCCAGGGCCGCGATGGTCTCGGCGATGCACTTTTCGAGCTCGGCCGGCTTGACCTGATCCGCCTTCGTCAGCACCACCTGATAACTCACGGCCGACTTGTCGAGCGTCTTCAGCACGTCCTGATCGACGTCCTTGATGCCGTGGCGGGCGTCAACAAGCACATAGACCCGCGCCAGCGTGCTGCGGCCCTGCAGGAATTTGTGGATCAGCGCGGTCCATGACGCGACTTTTGCCTTTGGCGCCGAGGCGTAGCCATAGCCGGGCATGTCAACCAGCCGGAAGCCGGCGCGGTCGGGGCCTTCGAAGAAAATCAGTTCCTGGGTGCGGCCTGGCGTGTGCGAGGTGCGCGCCAGCGCGTTGCGGCCGGTCAGCGCGTTGATGAGGCTGGATTTGCCGACATTGGAGCGGCCGGCGAACGCCACTTCCAGGCCGGCTTCCGGCGGCAGCGTCTCGATCGAGGGCGAGGCCCAGATGAACTGCCAGTCGCCGGCGAATAATTTGCGGCCCTGCTCGATCAGCTTCGCATCGGTCTCAGCGCTCATGCGAAGGTTTCCATTCATCGTCATGGCCGGGCTTGTCCCGGCCATCCACGTCTTGCTTTTCGTTCATCCCAAAGACGTGGATGCCCGGGACAAGCCCGGGCATGACGAGTTGGGGTTCTTCGCGTCCTGCAAGCAGGCACGCCCGTCAGGTTTTCGACGCGGCCTTCCTGGCGAACGTCGCTCTCAGATTATCGAACAGTTCCACCTTCACGCCATTGCGGCGCATGATGAAGCTCTGCTGCAGCACCGACAGCGTGTTGTTCCAGGCCCAGTAGATCACCAGACCGGCCGGGAAGCCGGCCAGCATGAAGGTGAAGATCAGCGGCATCCAGTCAAAGATCATCTTCTGCGTCGGATCCGGCGGCGTCGGATTGAGCTTCATCTGGAACCACATCGTGATGCCCATGATGATCGGCCAGACGCCGAGCGCGAGATAGTGCCCGAAGATCGGCAGCTGCGTCGGGTCGAAATGCAACAGGCCGAACAGCGTGAACAGATTGGTCGGATCGGGCGCCGACAGGTCCTTGATCCAGCCATAAAACGGCGCGTGGCGCATTTCGATGGTGACGAACAGCACCTTGTAGAGCGAAAAGAACACGGGAATCTGCACAACGACGGGAAGACAACCGGCGATCGGGTTGATCTTCTCCTTCTTGTAGATTTCCATCATCTCCTGCTGCTGCTTCTGCCGGTCGTCCGGATAGCGTTCCTTGAGCGCGGCGAGCTGCGGCTGCACCGACTTCATCTTCGCCATCGACGCGTAGGATTTGTTGGCCAGCGGGAAGAACAACAGCTTCACCAGCACGGTCACCAACAGGATGGCGATGCCGAAATTGCCGACCAGATGATAGAACCAGTCGAGCGCCAGGAACATCGGCTTGGTGATGAAGTAGAACCAGCCCCAGTCGATCAGGAGATCGAAGTGGTTGAGCCCGAGCTGCTTGTTGTAGCCGCCGAGACCGACCAGCGGGAAGTTGATGCCGACGACACGGGCTTCCTTGGCGCCGGCAAACAGCCGTGCATTGGCGCTGATCGTGCCGCCGATCGCAACCGTCTGCGCGTCCTGCAGATAGTCGGTCTGGTAGGTATGCACCGTGCCGACAAGGTTGGAAGAATAGCGCGCCTGCAGCTTTGCCGTGGTGTCCGGCAGCAGCGCCGACGCCCAGTATTTATCGGTCATGCCGAGCCAGCCATTGGTGACGTCGAAGCTGACCGATTTGGCCTCGTCGATTTTCTTGTAGCCGTATTCCTGCAGGCCCTTCTCGCCGAGATAGCCGATCAGGCCTTCATGCAGGATGTAGTAGCCCGAGACCTGCGGGGTGCCGTGGCGCGAGATCAGCGCGAACGGATAAAGCGTGACCGGCGCGGCGCCGATGTTGGTGACTGCATCCTTGATGGTGAAGAGATAGCTATCGTCGATCGAAATCGTGCGGCGGAAGGTGAGGCCGTCGCCATTGTCATATTTCAGCGTCACCGGGTTGGTCGGCGAAAGGCTGCCGGAGCCCTCCTGCTCCCACATCGTGGTCTGATCGGGAATGCGCGCGGTCGAGCCGGTCGCCGGAACCCAGCCGAACTCGGCATAATAGGGGCTCGCGGTGTTCGAGGGCGAGTACAGCACGATCGCAGGAGATGTCGGATCGACGGTTTCGCGGAACTGCACCAGCGCGAGATCGTCGATGCGCGCACCCCTGAGCGAGATGCTGCCGGTCAGACGCGGCGTGTCGATCTTGACGCGCGGGGTGGCGGCAATCGCGGTATCGCGGCTGACGACGGGCGCCGCCGAGGCCGGCACACTGTTCGCGGGCGCGTTGGCGGAAGGCGCCGAGCCGGCCTGCGGCGCGGTGCTGCCGGGGGTCGCCTGCGGCGTCGGCTTCACCAGTTCGGCCTGCGTCTGGGTCTGCGCGCGCTGCTTTTCCATCTGCGGCACGTTGTAGAAATATTGCCAGGCGATCAGCACGATGCCGGATAGAATGACGGCGAGGATGGTGTTGCGATTGTCGGTCATCGTTTCAAGGTCTCGTCGTTCAATTCGGTTGACGGCTGGTGCCAGTGTCTGTTGTGGGTGCGCTTTCATGACGCGAACCGGTGGCCGCTTCGCTCGAAAACGCCTTGCCGCTCGAAAAGGCCTTGGACGGTGCCTGCCGGTCGAGGCGACGGAACGCCGAGCGAAGATCTTCGAGCATGGTCGCAAAGTCGCGATCAAGTGCGGCACGACGGCCGACTAGCACATAATCATGGTGCGGTCGCATTGGTATGACGTCGAGCCGCTTCACCAGTTCGCGAAGCCGGCGCCGGATGCGATTGCGCTGGGGGGCGTTGCCGTTCTTTTTGGTAACGGTGAAACCGATCCGGATCGGGCCATCATCGTCGCGCGCGCGCGCCTGCAGCACGAACGCAGTGCCGTTGGCCCGCGCGCCATTGGCAACGGCGAGGAAGTCCGCCCGCTGCCTTAGCCGATCCATAATGTAATCTCCGGAGACGCCCGGTTCAGGCGCTCAGACGCTTGCGGCCCCGCGCGCGGCGCGCAGCGAGGACCTTACGGCCGCCGGTCGTGGCGAGACGAGCGCGGAAGCCGTGACGGCGCTTGCGCACCAGTTTGCTGGGTTGATAAGTCCGCTTCACGGGTAGTTCTCCGCTGACCGGGCAATTTGCCGCTGGTTAAAGTAAATCCGAATTGAGGTAAGTCCGGTGATGCTGGCCGGCCCAAAACGAGGCCATTTACGGCCCCAAATGAGCCGCCCCCGGTCAGACCGGGCCATCGCGGACAATTGCGCGGCTTATACGGGAGCGACCCGTTTCCGTCAATGTTGCGCGGTGCCGCAATCGGGGTTCTTTGAAACGTCGCAATTGGCGCGAATATATCTGTTTTCGCGGGGTTTTTACGGTCGAGGCGGCGGTTAACGCCGGCGGCCGGAACCGGCAGACATTAGCGATCCGTAATTTGACCGGTTCGGGGCGGGAACGCATCCTGAACCGCAGAGCGCGAGCCGCCGGACAGGCGTCGGTTTTGCGTCCGTTCGTGCTCTGGAAAATCAGCCCTCTGGAAACAGAGGCTTTGAAGGCAGATATTGGTGTCAGTGACCGACGACCAGCCAGTAACGCAAATGCCACGGCCGACGCCGCCGCGCGGGCTAGGCATGTCCGGCAAACTGCTGCTGCTCACCATTCCCCTGGTGGTGATCGCGGGCCTGATGGTCTACGTGCCTGCGATCGCGAATTTCCGGATGAACCGGCTCAACGACCGGCTGGCGGCGGCCAATACCGCGGCCTTGGTGCTGGACGCAGCCCCGTTGGGCATGGTCCCGGATTCGCTGGCGCGGCAGATTCTCACCAGCGTCGGCGCGCGGGCGGTGGCCATCAAGATGGGGCAGCAGCGCCGGCTGCTCGCCAGCGCCGACCTGCCGGCCTCGATCGACCATGACATCGACATGCGGACGATGACGGTGTGGTCGGCGATAGTCGATTCCTTCGAGACCATGCTGGAGACCGGCAACCAGGCGATCCGCGTGGTCGGACCTGCGCCCGGCGGCGCACAGTTCATCGAGGTCGTGTTCGACGAGCTGCCGTTGCGGCAGGCCATGTACCGCTTCTCGCGCAACCTGCTGCTGGTCTCGCTGGGAATCGGGATGCTCACCGCGGGATTGGTCTACCTCGCGATGCATTACCTGTTTGTGCGGCCGATGCGGCGCCTGACCGCAAACCTGGTCGGATTCCACGAAAATCCGGAGAGTTCGGCGCGAATCATCGTGCCGAGCCAGCGCGGCGACGAGATCGGTGTGGCGGAGCGCGAATTGTCCGACATGCAGCGCGACCTCGTGTCGATGCTACATCAGAAGAGCCGGCTGGCCGCACTTGGGCTTGCGGTATCCAAGATCAACCACGACCTGCGCAATCTATTGGCGTCGTCGCAATTATTGTCCGACCAACTCGCCAGCGTGCCGGATCCCCGGGTGCAGCGCTTCGCGCCGAAACTGATGCGCTCGCTGGAGCGCGCCATCGCGTTCTGCCAGTCGACGCTCTCTTATGGCCGCGCGCAGGAAGCCGCGCCCGACCGCCGCGTGATCATGGTCGAACCCGTGGTGGCCGAAGTGCGCGAATCGGCCGGGCTCGCGGCCGACGCCTCGCTCGCCTGGATCAGCGCGATCGAGCGCGGGCTCACCATCGACGCCGATCCGGACCACTTGTTCCGGGTGCTGCTCAACCTCGTGCGCAACGCGGCGCAGGCGCTGGAAAGCCGGCCGAACAGCGATGCCAGCCTTCAGATCCGGATCACCGGCCGCCGCGAAGGCACGGTCGCGATCATCGAGGTCTCCGATACCGGTCCCGGCGTGCCGGAGAAGGCGCGCCAGCACCTGTTCGAGGCGTTCCAGACCTCGGGCAGACCCGGCGGCAGCGGGCTCGGGCTTGCGATCGCCGCCGAACTGGTTCGCGCCCATGGCGGCGACATCCATCTGGTCGAGGGCACCATCGGCGCCACCTTCCGGATCGCGATCCCGGACCGTCCGGTGGAACTGCTCAGCGTGCGCCACGAGCGGGCGCGGGCGTAAATTCCCTTTGGTCATTCCGGGGCATCGCCAACGGGTCCGGCCCAGGGCCGGCCCGATGACAGGCTCCGCGATGAGCCCGGAATCCCGCAGTATTTTCATCGAGATTCCGGGTTCGCGCTGATGCGCGCCCTGGAATGACAGGGAAAATTACTGGCGGAAATTGGCCGGCAGAACCCGCGTTCCGGACCTTGCCAATCGGGGCCGGAGCGGGTAGCTAAGGCGCTCTTTCGCGACGTTTCCGAACCAATCTCGGATGCATCCGGGCTCTCAAGCCCAAGACGCCACGCGAAAAACGCGCCCGTAGCTCAGCTGGATAGAGCACCAGACTACGAATCTGGGGGTCAGGAGTTCGAATCTCTTCGGGCGCGCCATCTAACACTCTGTGCGATAAGCTCTTTTTTATTTCCTGCACCATGCCTGTTTCGTGTGGTTTTGCAGTTGTTTTGCAAACCTTGTTCGGTTTCGGTTCGCGATTTGAACCTCACAGCGAGGTGATCCTGTTGCGTGGTGGCACGTAAGGATCCTGAACTCATTGTGTCGCCGCAAGGCATCCGGTGTGCACGCTGCCCACGGCGGTCCATTGCGTTACTTCCAGGGCAATCCGGTTGCCACGGCCGAGGCGCTGCGCCTGTTCAACAGTGCGATCGAACTCGATCCAGATTTTGCACGGGCCTACAGTCATGCCAGTCACTGCTACGCCCATGCCAAAACCAACGGCTGGTTCTCAGGCACAGCGAACGAGATTTGCAGAAACGTCGAGGTTAGCTCAGCAGGCGCTTGAACTCGGCAAAGATGACGCAAGCGTGCTCTGCGGTAGCGGATGGGCGCGGGCGCTCGTTGTCCGTGACATCGGCGGTGGCACAGGCCTGGAGCGGCAGCAGGCCGCTGATGCCGGCGGTCACGCGGGTCTGGAGGACGAGGTCGACAATCATTCGCTGGCCAAGGCCGCACTCCTGTCGACCTTGCTCGGCGTGGGGTCGGAGGTCGGCTCCAGCGGCTACAACAACCCTGCGACCGCCTGACGGCGCGAGCGTCGCGTTGACCCCCGACCGCTAAAGGTGGCCTTAGCGCCTGCCGCGGCATGTCCTAAACCAAGGCTCAGCGCGGGCCAACCAAGAGCCCAGGCCGCAATACCTGGGGTCAGTAGATCGTGCTGCTCAATTCATCGAAGATGCTTCTCGGAATGATTCCAGCTGTACCAACAATGTGCAGAGAGAAAGTTGACGACATGAGGGGTACTGTTCCTTTCGATATCGCCTCTCTTGAAGGATCAGCATTTGCGGTTTTTCTCATGTCACTTCCGAAACAGGCACCTAGGAGAAAAACATGAGGCTCACCACAATAACACTGGCATGTGCGGTCGCGCTCTCTAGCACGTTGGCCTTGGCACACGAAGGTCGCCATAAACCCGGCGTCAGGGCCCATCACGCCTACAAGGGATCTCCGCCGGTTAAACCGGTTGTGTTGCGTCCAAACTATGGCAATCCGAACGGCGATGCAGACGGTCCCACCACGTTGAGCGGAACCGGTTCCTCCAGTTTTGGTGGTTCGGAGCCCGGCACCAGCGGCCGTAACTAGAAGAAGCTTCCGCGGGGGCCTCAATCTCCAGCAAGTCATTCTCGAGCCACCCACCGCCAAACCCTTCGCCCGCTCCAGCTACCTAGCCCGGTTTCAGGGGCAGGGTTTTGTCGATGGTTTTGCACGTTATGTTCGCCTTTCGTTGATTTTCCGGATCAGGGCTTTGGTGGCCGCGCTGCGATCGACGTAGCGCCGGATGATCGTGGCGACGTGTTCTTGCTCCCAAGCCATGATCTCGGCGATCAGGCGCTCGGGCATCCCGAAGATGGAAGAGTTTCGTGACGGCCGTTCCCCGCAGATCGTGGAAATGCAGGTCGTCGCCTTCTTTTCGATGCCGACCTGCCCGATGATCTCTTTTCAATGGTAGTCACGGCGCTGGCCATAACTCCAAGCGCTCCATCTGAATCTCGGATCATGATTGCGCTGGGTTCATGATCCATGATCGCACGCGGCGAACCTTACTGTGACGACTTGGCTTCTCTCTCGGTGCTCACGTCTCTCTCCATTTCGAGGCACGTCAGGAATTCGACATAGCTGGGGGTGCCATCGATGCTGGCTTCTTGGTTGCACCGGAGTTTGGCGCTGGGACCAAATTGTATCCATTCTGCCTGAAGTTGGTTGCGTGCTTGTATTTCATCGGCAACGCACCTCTTCTCCATCTCCTTCGTGCCGCCTTCGGCCTGGCACTCCCGCGCGATTTCGAATTGCGGTACGGCGTCCGCGATGGCGATGGGGTGCAGGGAAGTCAGGATAATGATTGGTAGGTGGATCAGCATTGCTGTTCTCCGGGGCTACGTGATGTCACTCGGTCTGCCGCGCCGGCTGGCGAGCATCTGTGACTTGCGTCGAGACGAGCGTAAGAAGTCGGGCCTATTGCCCGCCCGACCTCTTCGAGTGCGGTCACGTCAGCGCCCAGTCCGGACAGACATCGATCCGGATTTGTTGTTGCCGCCGGCGAACGGCTACGCCGGTCCAAGACGCGGACGGATCAATTGGCCGACACGGGTTCGCACGGGGGATTGCTATCCCAGGGCTGTGTGGCAAATGCGCCGACGGCCGGAGCGGGGACGCAGACGCGCCCGTCGGACGTAGTGACCGCATTGGCCTGGTGCCGCGACGTTACATGGCCCTCGCGAGCCATCGCGGGAGTTGCAAGCGCGGCGGCGGCGATCAGTGCAGCAGACAGAAGTTTGAGCTTGGTCATTCGATTTCTCCATTGGATATGAAAGCCAACGGCGTTTGGCTCCTCTTTGCAGATGGAGTAACGATCAGCCGATCAAAGTCACAATTCCTCACCTCGTTTCAACGCCGCGTGAGACCGGTGCGTCGTCCGATGGCAGAAACCTGCTTCGAATTCTAAATCGGTTTTTAATTGAGAACCTGTCGGTCTCCGACCATGGTCGGACTGGCATCTGGCCCTTGTTTTGTTGCCGGAAGTTTTCGGTGGGGCGTGCCCTCCAAAGAAAATACCTGGGAAACTCTCAAGGCGTGGTCGTGGAAAAGTTCACGCACGCAACGGCTGACTATGTCCGGAGGTAAAGATGGTTCTGTTCTCACGCTCCCTTGTCCGCAAACGCATCCGTCCCGATTGACGGCCAAGACGGAATGAAAATGTCTCATAGCCGACTCCCGTCGCAGGGCCTCGGGCTGCATTGCAAGGATAGATTATGGGCATTGTTCGTTTTGCGCTGAGGTTTCCGCATACTTTCTATGTGCTGGCAGCCCTGATTTTGTTTCTCGGTGTCGCCGCCATCCGATCGATGCCGACCGATATTTTCCCGGAAATCCGCATTCCGGTCGTGACTGTCATATGGCAGTACACCGGCCTGACCACGCCGGAAATGGAACAGCGCGTCAGCACCTACAGCCAATATTCCATCAGCGCCAACGTCAACGGCATCAAGAACATGGAAGCGCAGACCCTCAATGGTCTGTCGATCCAGAAGATCTACTTCCAGCCGGACGTCAATCTCGACCTCGCTATCGCGCAAATCGTGTCTGCGACCAATGCCATCCGCGCCCTTATGCCGCCCGGCATCCAGCCGCCAATTGTCGTGCAGTTCAATGCGTCCAGCGTTCCGGTTCTGCAGCTCAGTCTCAATTCGGACAGCCTGAACGAGCAGCAACTCTACGATTTCGGCATCTATCGCGTTCGTCAGCAATTGGCCCCGGTTCCCGGCGTCACCCTGCCGACGCCGGCGGGCGGCAAATATCGCCAGATCATGGTCGATATCGACCCGGACAAGCTGCTGTCCCGGGGACTGACGCCGCTCGACATCGTCAATGCGGTCAACACGCAGAACCTCACGCTGCCGTCGGGAACGGCGAAGATCGGCGACACCCAATATACGGTGCGAACCAACGCCACGCCGGCGTCGATCAACGACCTCAACATGATCCCGGTCAAGTTCGCCAACGGCGCCACCATTTTATTGAAGGACGTGGCGCAGGTCCGCGACGGGTCGCTGGTGCAGCAGAACATCGTGCGCGCGGATGGCCGCCGCTCGGTCTTGCTCAGTGTGATCAAGAACGGCAATGCGTCGACGCTGACGGTCGTCAACGGCGTGAAGAACGCGCTGCAGGCGATCCGCGCCTCCGCACCGGCCGGACTCAAGGTCAAAGAGCTGTTCGACCAGTCGATCTTCGTTACAAACTCGGTCACCGGCGTGTTGCGTGAAGGCGCGATCGCGGCGGGACTCACGGCGCTGATGATCCTTGTCTTCCTTGGTTCGTGGCGATCGACGCTGGTCGTGATGATCTCAATTCCGCTGGCGATCCTGTCGTCGCTCGTGGTGCTGTACTTTCTCGGCGAAACGTTGAACACCATGACCCTCGGTGGCCTTGCGCTGGCGGTAGGCATCCTGGTCGACGATTCGACCGTGACCATCGAGAATACCCACCGGCTGTGGACCGAAGAGGGCATGCCGCTCTCCGAGGCGACGCTGCATGGCGCCGCCGAAATCGCGGTGCCGACGCTGGTTTCGACGCTTGCCATCAGCTGCGTGTTCACCTCGGTGGTGTTCCTCGACGGACCGGCCAAGTACCTGTTCACGCCGCTCGGACTTGCCGTCGTGTTTGCGATGCTGGCTTCTTACGGATTGTCGCGGACGCTAACGCCGATCACGATCGGCCTGTTGCTCAAGGGCGAACGTCATCACGCAGACGATGGAGCCCCGAGGGGCTTCTTCTCGCGGATGTCTGCCGCATTCGAGCGCGGGTTCGAGCACCTGCGTAATGGATACGCGAAATTGCTGGCAACGCTGCTTCGCCGAAGGGCCATTGTTCCGATCGTCGTGATGTTGATGCTTGGTCTCGGCGCTGTGATGTTTTTGTCTGTCGGCCGGGACTTTTTCCCGCTCATCGACGGCGGCCAGATCCAGCTCCACGTTCGTGCTCCCGCCGGCACCCGCATCGAAAGCACCGAGGCGATTTTCCAGGCGGTTGAAGACAAGATTCGCGAGGTCATTCCGGAAAAGGACCGCTCCCTGATCGTCGACAATATTGGACTGCCGGCGCGAGCCTTCAACCTCGCGTTCGCCGACGGCTCAACGATCGGGATCAACGACGGCGTCATCCAGGTAGCGCTCAAGGATGGCCACCAACCGACCGCCGATTACGTCAAGAAATTGCGTCAGGTGCTGCCCGCCGCATTCCCGGAGGACGTATTCTATTTCCAGGCGGCCGATATCGTAACGCAGATTCTGAACTTCGGACTGCCGGCGCAAATAGATGTCCGGACGGTGGGCTACGACAAGAACAACCTTTCGGTTGCAAGGGAGCTCCGTCAACGCCTCGCCGCAATTCCGGGCATCGTCGATGCGCATCTGCAGCAGGAAGTCGACGCGCCGGCGTTCTACACCCAGATCGACCGGACGCGGGCTGCGCAGCTTGGCCTCAATGCCAGCACCGTGGCGACCAACATCAATGTCAGCCTGAGCTCGTCGGAGCAGGTTTCGCCCAACTTCTGGACCGATCCGACCTCGGGGATTCCGTATTATCTGGCTGTGCAGACGCCGGAGTACAAAGTCAACTCGCTCAATGCGCTCGCGAACACGCCGGTTTCCACTTCGCTGGCGGTGAGCGGGCAAACGGTCCCTGGCATGCTCAGCAATGTCGCGACGTTCAAGCGGGACAAGATCGCCACCAACTCCAACCAGACCAACATTCAGCCGGTTTTCGACATCTATGCCAGCGTGCAGGGCCGCGATCTCGGCAATGTCGCAGCCGACATCAACAAGGTGACGACTGAGCTGCAGAAGGAACTGAAGCCCGGCAATTCAATTCAGGTGATCGGCCAGATCCAGAGCATGAACGACTCGTTCCGGAATCTGGGTATCGGGCTGCTGTTCGCCGCGGTCTTCGTCTATCTGCTGATGGTTGTGAACTATCAGACCTTCGGCGATCCGTTCGTGGTGATCCTGGCTCTGCCGGCGACACTCTGCGGCATCGTCACGATGCTGTTCATCACCGGTACCACGCTGAACGTGCCGTCGCTGATGGGAGCGATCATGGCGGTCGGCGTCGCTTCCGCGAACTCGATCCTGCTCGTGACCTTCGCACGCGAGCAGCAGCTGAAAGGGCACTCCGCCTTTGAGGCCGCTCTGAGTGCCGGCCACACCCGAATCCGCCCCGTGCTGATGACCGCCGCCGCGATGATCGTCGGCATGATCCCGATGGCGATCGGTGGCGCCGGCGAGGAACAGAACGCTGCGCTCGCGCGCGCCGTCATCGGCGGCCTCTTGTTCGCGACACCGACCACGTTGCTGATCGTGCCTTATCTGTTCGCCATGCTGCGCAAGGGCAACGACGGAAAGCCTCACCATGGCGTATTCGAGGAAGCTTAGGAATGACCGAGACCCGTTTGCGGCCGAAAACTGAAGTGCCGAAGGACCGGCCTGATCCGGAAACCGATCGTATTGTTACGTTGCCGAACGCTGCGCCCAAGCGGCGAGGTTACGGAGGCGCGCTATTCGGGGCAAGCACGCTACTGCTGCTCGCAGGCGGCCTTGCGATAGGAGGTTGGCGCCACTACCAGGCCGAGCTCGACGTCGCGGCTACCACGCAACAGAGCCGTACCCTGGTTCCCGACGTTCGCGTGGGTACGATTCGCGCCAGCGATAGTAAAATTACCGTCACCTTGCCAGCGACGACGACTGCATTCGAAGCGGCGAATATTTTTGCGCGCACCAACGGCTACATCGAAAAGCGCTACGTCGACATCGGCGATCGGGTCAAGGCCGGAGCCCTGTTGGCAGAGATTGTCGCCCCTGAGCTCGACCACCAGATTACGCAGGCCAAGGCGACGCTGGCCCAGAACCAGGCCACGTTGCAGCAAACACAGGCAAGTCGTGAACTCGCCGAAGTCACCAACGGGCGCGATAGCAAGCTCGTCAAGCAGGGATGGCTCACGCTTCAGCAAGGCGACAACGATCGCCTGACCCTGCAGGCGCAACAGGCCGCGGTCGGCGTAGCTCAGTCGAATATTGCCGCCCAGGAGGCGCAGATTCGAATCCTCGAGCAGGAGAAGGCCTACCAGCGCGTCGTGGCGCCATTCGACGGCGTGATCACACAGCGCAACATCGACAATGGCAGCCTGGTGACGTCCGGATCGACCTTCATGTTCACGCTGATGCACCCTGATGTGATCCGTACCCAGGTGTTCGTCCCCCAGGATGAGGCCTTTGGGCTTGGGCCCGGCGTCGATGCCGTGGTTCGTGTCCCGGAGATTCCGGACCGGAGTTTTCCCGGCAAGGTCACGCGGATCGCGAGCGCGTTGCAGCCCGGGAGCCGGACGCTGTTGACCGAGATCGACGTCCCCAATCCGGACGGTGCGCTCAGCCCCGGGATCTATTGCACGGTCGAGCTGCTTATTCCGCGCAAGACACCATCGATGACGATACCGGCCGATGCGGTCGTATTCGATCAGAACGGCCTGCATGTCGCGGTCGTCAAGGACGGCACCGCCCATCTGCAAAAGATCACGATCGCACGCGACTTCGGCACGGAGGTCGAAGTGCACGACGGCGTCAAGCCGGGCGATCAGGTCATCCTTAATCCCATGGTGAACCTCGCGGAAGGCAGCAAGGTCGCGGCGCGCAAGGCGCAGACAAGCTAGATCGGCGCGGAGAAAGCCATCGCAATGCGACGCTTATTGTTCATGGCAGCTGCCCTGCAGCTAGGCTGTAACACCAGCCTGGCGCAAGTCTCCACCATGGGCACCACGGCCATGGGGATTTCATCGACGCCGGGAACGATCGTGACTTCCCCGCTCAACGGCCCGAGCCCGTTTTCGGCAACGACGCAACCGGGCGCTCCCGTCACTACGCTGGCGCCGGTGCCGCTGGCTTCTGATCCTACAACGCCAGGGACGGTTGTGACCTGTTCCACACCGACAGGGCAAATCGCGCCCGGAACTCCGGCGGTGCCAGTTACTTCGATGTTGGCACTGGGCGGCACAACCGGAACGACGCCATTTGTTTCCGCGGCACCGACGACGTCAGCCGTACCGGCCAGCTCGTCCTCGTCGACCACTGGAAGTACGACCGCGCCAATAGTGACGCTGTCCACGCAACCAGCTACATCATTCATGACCGATTTTCCCGGCACGACTCTCCTGGCGCCGCAGCCGCCCGCAGTACCATCTCTACCGTCGCCTTCAATTACTGCAGTGCCCGTACCGACGTCATCGACTGTGCCGAGCGCGGTCTCCTCATCCATACCGGGCACCATAGGCACGATGACAACATTGTCGACGACGACGTCGCCGGCCGCGATGACGCCGGGGTCAACGCTGGGAACCATCCCCACGCCAATCGTCCTCACCACGACCGGGAACGTTTCGCCAACGTCCCCGCTTGGCAGCCCCTCGACCACCGTATGTAGTTCGATGCCGGGAGGACCGCCAGGCAATGGCACGGCGTTGCCGCTCTCGACGCCGCAAATTCCGTCGAGCCCGCCACCCGGCACAATCCAACCAGTTATCACGGAGTTCGGCGGCACCAGCATCGATCCGACGGCGGCGGTTATGCCCACGCCAAATACGTCGGCATGCGCCGAGGGCACGACGATGAACCTGGCAACGCCGGGCATGATGGCGCCGGCCAACGCTACAGGCGCTGCGGCAACGCCCGGCGTATCACCGCCGGGCTGCTGACGGGAAAGCCTGCTAAACGCTTTCGCGGGCAAAATGACCGATGAGTCAGATCAGTGTAGCCCACCTCTCCTGAGCCGTCAGGAGAACTCATGTTGCCAGTCCAGTCCTTGATCCGGCCCGACATAATGCCGGCTGTCGATCTGGCCGAGGGCAGCAAGGACCGAACCAAGCCAAACGCCTCCGGACATCCGGCCCCCGCGCTGGAAGCTGCAAGCGCCGTCTTTGGTACCACCAATTCTAAAATGGTATTTAGTGGTGCAGCTCGTTCATCCAGCCTAGCTTTGGTCAGCGGCCCCACCGCGCTTGCCCCCTCAGGCGGTGGGCAAATGGCCGCCGAGCGGACGGCGACGCCACGCCTTTTGCCCCCGAAAGGCGGGCGGCGCTGCCCGGCTCCCTTCGGGAAAACCCGACGGCGATTGCAGGTCGTTGAGGGCAGCCGTCTCGGGCCAGCTTGCAGTGGTGGTAACAGCAACCTCAAACCCTGCGACGGTTTTCGCCGCAGTCGGGAATCGACTGATGACAAAAGTGCTGCTGATCGAGGATGACAGCGAGACGGCTGAGGAAATCACAGCCGAACTGGCCGATCGCGGCTTTGAAGTCGAATGGTCGGCTGACGGTATAGAAGGCCTCGACAAGGCACGAAGTTCCCGGCCGGACGCCATGATCGTCGATCGGCTGTTGCCCGGAATGAACGGGCTTGCCGTCATTGAGTCGCTCCGAAAGGACCAGGTGCGCACGCCGGTACTGGTGCTGAGTGCGCTCGGCGCGGTGGATGACCGCATACGTGGATTGCGGATGGGGGGCGACGACTATCTCACGAAACCGTTCGCGATCGTCGAGCTCGTCGCCAGAGTGGAGGCGTTGCTGCGCAGACCGGCGGAATCGCGCGACACGACATTGCGGGCAGGACCGCTGGAACTGGATCTGATCGAGCGTACCGCCAAACGCGGCGACCGCGTGATCGATCTTTTGCCGCGTGAGTTTCGCTTGCTCGAATATATGATGCAACGTAGCGACCAGCTGCTGACGCGAGCCATGCTTTTGGAGGAGGTCTGGAACTACAAATTCGTTCCGGCAACGAACCTGGTGGACGTGCATATGGGGCGGCTGCGTCACAAGGTGGACGGACCGAACGACGTTCCCATGATCCACAATGTTCGCGGTGCCGGCTTTATCCTTCGCACCGGACCATAGGGCTCAGATGGCCGGGGGGCAACGCGCCGCCGCGGGCATTAAACAGAATGTTCACGCGGCGAGATCAGATGCTTCAGGCGCAAATCATACGTTCAAATACCTTCCGTCGGGCGCTGGCGGTGACCGGCGCATTCGCGGTTTTCGTCATCGTGCTGTTCGGCTTCATCTACTGGCAGACCGATCAATACCTGATCGCGCGATCTGACCGAATGATCGCCAGGCAGCTCAACGTCATCTCGGCGTTGCCAGGTGAACGGCGGTTGGATGCAATCGACGAGCATCTAAGGCAAGACTCCCGTGGCGTTCAATATGCCGGGTTGTTCGCCGCGGATGGCCGCAGGATAGCGGGCAATCTGGAACAGTTCCCACCGGAGCTCAAGATGAATGATTCGGTTCAGAGCCTCTCGGTCGTCCGAACGCTGCCGACCGGTCGAGAGACGCGCACGATCCGCGCGGTCGCCCGCCGAATGCCGAATGGCGACGCGCTGGCGATCGGACGAGAGGTCGACGAAACCAGGGAAATTTCCCATGTTGTCGGTCAGGCGCTTGCGCTGGGTCTGCTGCCGGCGTTTTGCCTGTGCCTGCTGGCTGGTGCGTGGCTGAGCATGCGGGCTCAGGAGCGCGTCGAAGATGTAAATCAGCATGTTCAGCGTATCATTGCCGGCGATCTGCGTGAGCGTCTTCCGCACCGTGACGTCGACGATCCGTTTTCGAGGCTGGCGGCCATCGTCAATGGCATGCTCGATGAAATGGAAACGATGATCCACGCGCTCGCGGGGGTAGGTAACGACATCGCCCACGATTTGCGCACGCCGCTGACGCGGGCGCGGCTCGCTCTCGAACGCGGCCGCACCAACGCAACGACGATGGAACAGCTGCAGGCGGTTGCGGACAAGGCGGTCGCGAACATCGATCAGTCGCTGACGATCATCACGGCGCTGTTGCGCCTGGCCGCAATCGAGAACAGCCGACGGTCGGCGGCCTTCGGTAACGTCCCGTTGCACGAACTGCTGCGCGAGGTGTGCGATATCTACGAACCGATCGCCGAAAACAAGAATATCAACTTGCGAGTCGAGGTCGGACACCTGCTGGACGTGCGCGGCGACCGGGATCTCTTGCTCGAGGCGGTCGCCAATCTCGTCGACAATGCCATCAAGTTTACGCCCGAAGGCGGCAAGGTGGATATCGAGCTGTTGCTTGGCGACAGCGAAGCCATCGTGCGCGTGTCCGATACCGGCCCCGGCATCAGCGAGCAGGAGCGCGAGGCCGTGCTGCGGCGTTTCTACCGCTCCGACAAGATCCGAAGTACTCCGGGCGTCGGCCTTGGCCTGAATCTGGTGGCCGCGATCGTAAAGCTGCACGGCTTTCGTCTCGTGATCCACTCCGGCCCGGGCGGCCGGTTGGAGATTATTTGCCCAGACGAGCAAATGCGAGAGGAACGGCCTTGGCTCGCCGACGAGCGCAAGAACTGAGGCCTTCTTCCTGCTGCTAGAGGCAAGGACTCGGGTCCCGGTAGCCCGCTATGGGCCGAAGCCTCGGCCTTGCCATCGCCAATGCTCATCATCACGAACGGCAGGTGCATAGCATTCGGCGGCGAGGCCCGAAGCGGTCGCCTCACACTGTGCGTAGCTCGTGAAGCTGCAGTCCGTGCCGCCTTCGGCATATTCGAGACAGTCGTGTCCCGGGGGAACTATAGGGCCCGCCTTCGCAGCTCCCGTCGCGCCGAAAGCCACAACTGAAAGAGCGATTACTGCAGCGATAGCAGTCATCGAAATTATCTTCATATCGGGTCTTCATTGTCCTGGATGCCCGTTCTCAACATGGAGGATGGCGAGCGCGAGAGCGATTATAAAGAAAGTAATCTTGGCTAACCAAACCTGCTAAGCCCCCGCCTGTGGCGGGGCGAAAACAGGAAGTTTTACAGCTACGGGAATAAAGTCATGAAGTCTCCTTGGGGAACCGCCAAGAACCCTCAAGGAGACCATGATGGAAGCAGAGTTCAATCATCTTAATCACGCGACCTGGGAGTGCAAGTACCACGTCGTGTTTACGCCGAAGTATCGCAAGAAGCTTCTTTTCGGCAAAATAAAACGGCATCTGGGTCAAGTATTTCACGATCTGGCGCGACGGAAGGAGTGCCGGATCGAAGAAGGACATTTGATGCCGGATCACGTTCACATGTTGATATCGATACCTCCCAAATATTCGGTGGCGCAGATCATCGGATACATGAAAGGGAAGAGTTCGATATGGATGTGTGTCCAGTAAAGGCTAGCATGTTCAGCAGGGGACAGTCCTGCCGGGGTAGAAGTTAGAGCCCCGTAGTTCGGATAGCGGAGGAGATGGAAACAGAACCTACGAAGCCTATCGACAAAATCTCCCTGGGGGAGATTAACGAGTCACCGGGCCGTAATAACAGTGAACGCGTTGTGGCCTCGAAAAGAAGTAAGTCCGAGGGCCGAGCCCGCATCCATAGGGCGAAGGCAGCATGAACAGCCGAACACTAACCGACACGACTGTTCATCTCGGCGGGGTGGAAGCGACGGCACGGTGACAAGGACATGCCAAGCAACTGGAGAAGCCTTCCTCGTCCCGGGGAGAAATCGCCGGAGCAAGGTAGGCCGTATAACCGGCGACACCGGGAAGGCGGCCGAAGACGAGAAGGTGGCGGCCGGGTCCGTAGTAGCGACGAAGCGGAGTAATGTCCGTGGAGCCAAGGGGCCCTGCCATTTGCGATGTCTCCAACATAAGGAAGGCAAGGACGAGATGACAAAGGCGTCCATCGATTTGCAAGACCTGAGGCGGAGACTATACGTCAAGGCGAAGGCTGAACCGTCCTGGCGTTTTTGGGGACTGTACGTCCACGTTTGCAAGATGGAGACGCTGCGCGCTGCGTACGAGATGGCCAAAAAGAACGATGGAGCACCGGGAATAGACGGGGTCACGTTCGAGGCCATCGAGGCGCAAGGCGTGGAGGCTCTGCTCGAGCAACTACGGGACGAACTGACCGGGCGTACCTATCAGCCACTCCCCGCGCGGAGGCAGGAGATACCGAAGGACGGGGGCAAAGTCCGTGTCCTCTCGATTCCGGCGATCCGCGACAGAGTGGTGCAAGGTGCGCTCAAGCTCATCCTCGAGCCTGTGTTCGAGGCTGACTTCCAACCGGGATCGTTTGGATATCGTCCCAAGCGGACAGCACATGATGCGATCAAGCGAGTGGCTGAAGCAATAGTCCAACGGAAGGTACGGGTTCTCGACTTTGACCTGCGGGCCTACTTTGACAATGTCCGGCATGACCGGCTGTTGGCGAAAGTGGCGCAGCGGGTTGATGACGCGGACATCATGCATCTGCTGAAGATTATGCTGAAAGCCGCTGGCAAGAAGGGCGTTCCGCAGGGCGGTGTGATCTCGCCCTTGCTCAGTAATCTCTACCTCAATGAGGTGGACAAGATGCTGGAGCGAGCGCGGGAAGTCACCCGCAACGGCAAGTACACCCACGTCGAATACGCGCGATTCGCTGACGACCTGGTGGTCTTGATCGACGCCTACAAACGTCATGACTGGCTGATTGGAGCCGTGACCAAACGACTTCGGGAGGAGTTCGCCAAGCTGCAGGTGGAAATCAATGATGAAAAGAGCCGAACAGTAAACCTGGAACGAGGCGAAAGCTTCAGTTTCTTGGGGTTCGACTTCCGCTACCTCCGCAGCCTACGCGGAGCGATGCGGCCGCATTACACGCCCAAGCTCAAAAAGCGGACGGCGCTTCTGCGTGAGCTTAAAGAGGTGTTTCGCCGACACCGGTCGCAGCCGATTGGCAGGGTAATAAGCCTGCTCAATCCGAAGCTCCGGGGGTGGGTGAACTACTTCGCGGTTGGACACTCCAGTGAGTGCTTCAGCTACATCAAAGATTGGGTGGAGAAGAAGGTCAGGCGCCAACTGGCGCAAGCTCAGAAACGAAAGGGCTTCTGCTGGAAGCGGTGGAATAGGGCGTGGCTGTACGACACTCTCGGGCTGTTCAACGGCTATCGAGTGCGACACGACGGACCGAAAGCTGCCCCAGCCGGATAGGTCCCATAAGCCTTGGCGTGAAGTAAATGGGGGCGCGCAGTGCGGGAAATCCGCATGCTGCGTGCGACGCGGAGGGGACTGGAAACGTGGCGCGGTCGAAAGGCCTGCCGGCGCGCCAGTCCTCGACCCTACCGCGCAGAATGTCGAACGCAAGATGCGGAATTTTCTGGGCCACAAATTCTGGGCGCGCGGATACTTTGTCACGACCGTTGGCCGGGACGAGGAAGTGATCCGGGCCTACATCAGAAACCAAGAACTGGCCGATCGGCAATTGGAGCAGTTTGAGCTGAAGATTTCAGCAGCCCAAAATCCAATCAATCGTCCAAACATCCCTTAAAACCGCCTTTGGCGGTTCCCAATCAAACCTCCAGCTTTGCTGGAGGTTATTGGCTCACCAGGACCAACGGGAAGGCGCCAGCGCCTTGCATCTGATTCCGTGATCGGCGACTCCCAACGGCGTGCTGCGGCGAGCGGCTCGACAGCTTCCATCGCGCTTAAAAACGAATTTAGTGTGACGATCGAGATTGTCTCTTATCTACAGGTCGAGGGACACATCGATCTACACGAAGGACACAACTATGAAACTCACCACAATCGCATTGGCCACTGCGTTCGCCCTCTCGGGGACGGCCGCCTTTGCAAACACGCATCATCACAGAGCGGCCGCGCGGGCTGATCGCGATGCCGTCGGTATGGCCCATCTGCATCCGAACTACGGCAACCCGAACGGTAATCCGGACGGTCCGACGTCATTGAGCGGCACTGGAGACTCTTCGTTCGGCGGCTCGTCGCCCGGTACCAGCGGCTACAACTAGGAAACAGCCCCGCATTTGCTTGGGCTGACTGTCCAGGCAACCCTCTTGGGCGAAGGTGCTCACAATGAAGGCGAAGCTGCTTCGGCAGCTTCGCCTCGTTGATTTTGGAAACCCGCAACCGAGCAGGATCGTGGCATCTGGTTCAAGCAACTGAGCGGCGAGGCTAACCGCCGGCCGCGAGCGTCTGTGCGCGCTGCTCGACGTATCGGTAATCTATTCCGAGCGGGAGATCGAGCTCCTGCCAAACCGAAACCAGGGCGTCAGCCAACTGTTGGATCAGCCGAACATCGTGCGCAGGGGTGGGGGTAATCCGCAATCGCTCGGTGCCTCTGGCAACCGTCGGGTAATTGATCGGCTGGATGTAGATCCCGTGCCGTTCAAGCAGAAGATCGCTCGCCTGCTTGCACAGGTCGGGATTGCCGACCATGAGCGGCACGATATGCGTCTCAGTCGCCAGCACCGGCAGGCCGGCTTTTCGTAGCGCCGCCTTGGTCGCCGCCACGGCTGCGCGCTGACCTGCGCGCTCTACGTCCGACGTCTTGAGATGGGCGATCGAAGCCGTCGCCGCCGCAGCTATCGCAGGAGGCAAGGCCGTCGTGAAGATAAATCCGGGAGCATGGGATCGTACCGCGTCCACGACCGCGTTGCTGGCGGCGATGTAGCCGCCGAGCGTCCCGAAGGCCTTGGCAAGCGTTCCCTCGATGACGTCAATGCGCGCCATCACGCCGTCTCGCTCGGCTATCCCGGCGCCGCGCGGCCCATACATGCCAACGGCATGGACCTCGTCCAGATAGGTCATCGCGTCATAGCGCTGTGCAAGGTCGCAGATTGCCTCGAGTGGAGCGACGTCGCCGTCCATCGAATAGACACTCTCGAGCACGATCAGCTTCGGGCGGTCGGGCGCTGCGCGCGAGAGCAACTCCTCCAGGTGCTCAAGATCGTTGTGGCGCCAGATCTGCCTGGCACAGCCCGCGGCACGCACACCTTCGATCATCGAATTATGGTTGAGCGCATCGGACAGGATCAGGCATTCCGGAAGGAGCCTCGCGATCGTCGCGATGCCCGTGTGGTTGGAAACATAGCCGGATGTGAAAACGAGAGCTGCTTCCTTGCCATGCAGGTCGGCAAGCTCTGCCTCCAGCTGTACCAGCGCCCGATTCGTGCCCGAGATATTGCGCGTTCCGCCAGCGCCCGCGCCCATTGTGCGGGCGGCGGTGCACATCGCTTCGATTACCTTCGGATGTTGGCCCATGCCGAGATAGTCGTTCGAGCACCAGACAACGATATTCCGCGCGCCGCTTGGGCTGTTCCAGAGCGCATGAGGGAACTGTCCCGCTTTGCGCTCCAGGTCGGCGAAGGTGCGATAGCGGCGCTCGCGTTTCAGCGCAGCAATGGCGGATTGAAAGCTTCCGTTATAGTCGAACATTCCTGGGAACCTCTCGGGATCGGACTATTCAGCGGGTATCCGGGTTGCGCTACCCGGCTCGACCGCTACCATCGGCTCCTGGGCAAGCTTGGCGAGGCCCAAGCCGGGCGAGGCCCATGTGCATAATGGCAGCGACGATGGCCCCAACGATTGGGCGCCACCATCAAATGCCCAGTGAACGGTACGGTGGTCGGGACGGCTGGCAGCGTAGCTGAACGCCGCCAGCCGGCGGACCTATTCCGCGGCGATCGTCTGCGGTCGGACATCGATGCCCAGCGCCTTCGCGACGCCAGCGCCATAGGCCGGATCTGCTTTGGCACAATTGGCGATGTGGCGCTCCTGAATGTGCTTGGCCGCACCGCCGACCTGACGAGCTGTATTGTCAAACAGCGTTTGCCGCTGGGCAGGAGTCATCTTGCGAAAAAGATCGCCCGGCTGCTGCCAGTGATCGTCATCGACCCGATGGTCCCAATGCTGGGCCGCACCTTCGATCTCCAACGGCGGCTCGTTGAGCTGCGGCTGATCGATCCACTCGCCCCGGCTATTGGGGAAGTAGGTGGGCGTTCCCCCGAGATTGCCGTCAGTGCGCATCGCGCCGTCGCGATGATAGCTTTGGAAGGGACATTTCGGCGCATTGACCGGGATGTGGTGGTGATTGACCCCCAGGCGATACCGTTGCGCGTCACCATAGGAGAACAGTCGCGCCTGCAGCATCTTGTCGGGCGAATAGCTAATGCCCGGGACGATGTTGGCAGGTGAAAACGCCGCCTGTTCGACCTCGGCGAAGACGTTTTCGGGATTTCGGTGGAGCTCAAAAAATCCGACCTCGATCAGCGGGAAGTCGCCCTTTGGCCAGACCTTCGTCAGGTCGAAGGGGTTGAATGGGAAAGCCTTGGCCTGGGCGTCCGTCATCACTTGGATGAAGAGCGTCCAGCGCGGGAAATCGCCTGCCTCGATGCTTCCGTAAAGATCTCGCTGATGGCTCTCGCGATCCTTGCCCACCAGCGCTTCGGCTTCCGCGTCCGTCAGGTTCTGGATGCCCTGCTGGCTGCGGAAATGGAACTTGACCCAGATGCGTTCGTTTGCGGCGTTGAGGAAACTGTAGGTGTGGCTGCCGAAGCCGTGCATGTGGCGGAAGCTCTTCGGGATGCCGCGCTCGCTCATGACGATCGTGACCTGATGCAGAGCTTCCGGCAGCAGCGTCCAGAAGTCCCAGTTGTTGTCAGCGCTGCGCATACCGGTTCGCGGATCACGCTTGATGGCGTGATTGAGGTCGGGAAAGCGCAGGGGATCGCGGAAGAAGAACACCGGGGTGTTGTTTCCCACGACGTCCCAGTTGCCCTCCTCAGTATAGAACTTGAGCGCGAAGCCGCGGATATCGCGCTCGGCGTCCGCGGCGCCGCGCTCGCCCGCAACGGTGGAGAAGCGGGCGAACATCGGGGTCTGCTTGCCGATCCTGGAGAAAATCTTCGCCTTGGTGTAGCGGGTGATGTCGTGGGTGACGGTGAAGGTGCCGTGGGCGCCGGAGCCCTTGGCGTGCATGCGGCGCTCGGGAATCACTTCGCGGTGGAAATGGGCCAGCTTCTCGATCAGCCAGACATCCTGCAGCAGCGCCGGCCCTCGCGGCCCTGCGGTCAGAATGTTGAGATTGTCCGTGACCGGGGTACCGGACGCATGGGCCAGCGGTGGGCGTTTGGTCTCATTGCTCATTGAGTTGCTCCCTTGGTTACGGTTGAACGGGTTGCAGGAATGATTGCGCTACCGCCCGGGGCTGCTTGCCGCGTCGCTTGGCGCGTTCGTGAAAAATGGATCCGATGAAGTCGAGGCTGGTTCGTGCGGCCAGCAGCGACGTGATCCCGGAAGGATCGTAAGGCGGCGAAACCTCGACAAAATCGGCACCGACGACCTCGAACCGTCTGGCGACCTCGCGGAGAATGTCCTTGCCCTCGTAGTAGCTGAAGCCGCCGTGGCTGATCGTGGCCGTTCCCGGTGCGATCGACGGATCGAAGCTGTCGATGTCGATCGAGACATACACGCGCTCGCCGTCGGGAATGTGCGCGAGAGACGCGGCGACGCCCTGGGCCCGGAGCTTGCGCAAGGGCACGACGTGCGTGCCATAAGCCTTCGCGGCTTCCCAATCCTTCCGGCTCACCGCGGCCATGTTGTGCGGTCCAAGCGTGGTGATGCCCTTGACATGCCGCATCTCGGACGCCCGTCGCATCGGGCTGCCGTGGCCCCAGGTGATTCCGTTGCGTTCGTCGATGAAATCGAAATGCGCATCCAGATGGACGATGTGGATCGGCTTCTCGTTCGAGAACGCGGCGACAGTCGCCATCGTGATCGCGTGGTCGCCGCCCAGGATATAAGGCATGGTTTTGGCGTCGAGCAGGGCGCGCACGGCCTGCTCGGCGTTGGCCAGGCTGCGCTTTGTGTCGGCGTAGATCACGTCGCTGTCGCCGGCGTCGACGATCTTCACTTCGGCAGGGGTCAGGTAGGTGACTTCGTCCTCGAAATCGAACACGCCCTCCGTCCCGAAGCCGTGAAACATCGAAACCTCGCGGATGGCGCGCGGCCCGAAACGTGTTCCAACCCGATAGCTCGATGCTGTGTCGATCGGGATCCCGAGGACGGCGACGTCGGCTCCGTCGAGCTTATCCCAGTCGGGGCAAGCCGGCTGGCGAGCGAAGGTTGCCAGACCGACGAAGGGCAAGTCCATCCGGTCGGGTGTGTTGCGGCTGGTGTTATCGGCGGTCATTGTGACATCCCTTCCAAGAGTTTCTGCGATCTGTCTTCGACGTCCGGATTGCTTGATCGTTCGGCAGGTATCGGCGGTGAACCCCGCGACGGGGGAGTCGCACTGAGAACGAAGCCGACGCCGCGCACGTTGCGGATCATGGGGGTCTCATTCGACCCGTCGACCTTGCGACGCAACCGGCCCATGTGAACATCGACAAGGTTCGTTTCGGGGACGAATTTATAGTGCCATACTTCCTTCAGGAGAGCTTCCCGCGTCAGCAACTTGTCGTTCCGTTGCATCATGTACTTAAGCAACTGAAATTCGCGCGGTCGCAGATCAATCTTGCGATCTCCACGCTTCGCAGCTCGATCCATCAGATCGAGCTGTAGTGATCCCACGCGCAGCACGGTTTCGTTTAACCGCGCTTGCAGTCGGACCAAAGGTTCTCCGCTCGATATCAATTCAACCGTCGCGAGCGGCTGCGTGCAGGTGGCCTCCTCTCGGAGAGGCGTTCCGCGCATCCGGTCAACCATCTGCTCAAGCGTGATCGACATCAGCGAATGAATGTCGGCGCCATTGGAGACGAGATTGGATCGCACTCCAACGGGCACATCGTTGAGGCGGAAACGAACCAGAATGGGCAAGCCGTCGATATCGGCCAGCAGCTCCGACGTTTCATCCTGCAACGTGGGCGGCATCTGCGTGCCCCGAGCAGAGCCTCGATGCTGTCCATGTCTGGTTGGTGAACTCAGCAAATGTATTGAGGCTGATCTCAGCTCCGAAGTCCTCGAATCGGCACTGATGAATACCGAATTCATCCGATCGGGTTTGTTGCGGCTGGTGCTATGAGCTCTCATTGCAGTCCTTTTCACCGACCGCGCGGATTCGTCTCCGGCGGCCGGATTGGTTGATTGTTCAGCAGATCTCGTCGGTGATTCCTTCTTGCTCGTAGGCGCGGCGAACCGAGTGGAGGGCCGTCACCCTGTCGAGCAGCTTTGAGATGTTGGGACGCGACCGCGGCGGCTGAGCCATCGGGCGGGCCCAACGCGAGAGCATGACCAGATAGAAATCGACGGCGCTGAGCCTTTTGCCGAGAAACAGCGGGCCGTTAGCCTTGAGATGATCTTCGATAATGTCGAGAAACCGGCTGGCGCGCACTTCGGCGCCGCGCTTGACGACGTCGACCGCGGAGGCATCCTTGCCGGCCAGCCGATCCGGATATTGCCAGGTCATCAGTTCCTCCTGCAGCGAGTTCGTCAGGAAGGTCAGCCACTGGTAAAACTTGGCGCGCTCAGGCGTTCCGATCTGAGGGGCGAGCCCTGCGTCGGCATGCTGATCGACGAGATGGAGCACGATAGCGGCGGCTTCGGACATGATCAGTTGGCCGTCAACCAAAGTGGGGATACGTCCGTTCGGATTGATCTTGAGATATTCCCTGGATTTCTGGGCGTTCTTGGCTCGATCAACGAGGACGAGGTCATACGGGACTCCGATCTCTTCGAGCAGCATGTGCGGCGCCGCGTTGGCATTCGCCGGGTAATAGTGCAGCTGGTACATCGACAGCTTCCTGGTTGGTGTTTCACTGCACCAGCAAGTAAATCGACCTGACGTTGGCCACAACGGTCGGCATCCGACGATTCCGGCCAAAGGCCCGGCTTATTTGGCCGCGAAGGGGTCATGATGCCCGCGCCCGGCTTTCGAGAAGCAGGACGGCGCATTTGCAATGATCCGCGTAGCAATCGTGATCGCAGTAGACGAGCTGCGTCCCGATTTCTCGCAGGTAGCCTGCTCCGATTGGCTGAGCGCACATCACACAGGAGGATTGCGGGCGGGGCGTCCGGCCATTCACCAGGATGAATCTCACGTGGCGTCTCCCAGCGCGCAGCAAAGACGGCTCCCGAGGATGAGTTTGCATAGGAGGTTCACTGCGCAAGCTCCCTGCTCAGAAATCCCGAACTTTGGAAAATTGCCGCGGAGTTTCGCCGCGACCGTTGTCAGGCAGCGTGGAGTTGACGTAACCATCTGCGGTCGCCTTCCTGGCGTGTCTTGAAGCGGAGAGCGCACTTCTTTGAACAGAGGGCGGTTCGCCAGCAGTAGTACCGAACGAGACCAAACTTTCCGTCGCAGATCGCGCAACGCTTGGCTTCGCAGTTCCAGGGATATTGGGGAATGTTGCGCATTGTTGCCTCCTGTGGACCTTGCGCGGGTAATGGTTTGTGCTCACGTCGCGTTGGCCGTCGTAAGTCGCGCAGACGTGAACAACACCTTCGGGGTCGCAGTGGCCTGCCAAATCTCGCTGCGTACAGGGACGTCGGGCGCAGAGCTTGACCCTCATCTGCGGGCCCCCAAGGCGACGCAGCAGGCGTTCCCTGCCGGGATAGGCGGATACAACGTGATCCCGCCGATCGGGCTCGTTACGGTTGCGTTCGGTATCTTTGGCCGGGATCGTTGACATGTTGTCGCCTGCAATCGGCTCTTTCGATTAGCAGCGAGACTAGGAGGATTGAGACCGCCGGCTCAATCGTACGTGGGTACGGGTACGATATAGAACGGGATCGGGGGATCTATACGGAGGTTTGTGGTGGTGCTCGTCGCTGGAACCCGACTTCCCGGGACGTCAGCGGCGAACACCACGTAACTCGAAGGAGTGCGCCGTTCGTCACGCGCGGCGAATGACAAATGGCCAGGCCTTGCAAGACCCAGCCGTGCAGTTTTCTGCTCTGCAGCACTCCGCGACCCGCCTGTAGGCGATCGCCCAATTGGATAGTTAGTCCGACAGGTTGACATCGGGCCAACCAATCGCCGGACGCCTGCTCGTGCGCCAGTTACCGCGTAATTCCGGTTCGGCCGCGACTGGCGATCTGGCGCAACACTCGATTAGCCGGTCGAAGTCAGAACGCACTCTTGTATCGCGCGAGAGCGCCTGGGCTACCGTAGACCCACATGGGCTCGCCGCATTGGCTTGGGCCGTGGTCGGTCATGCAGGCAGCGCTCCAGGAAGGAGCTGCGACCTCGCGGCCCTCGCTTCCGTATGCTTGCGGCAAGGTGCGATGTTCGTTCGTTCGCGCTTGAGCTGTAGCTGACACCGCCAGCGACAGCAGCGATGCTGCCAGTAAGTATCTCATCTTCATCGTTCGGCTCCTTGATTGTGGGTCTGAAGCGACCGTTGGATCGAGGTCGCTTGCGTCGATTGCTTGTAAGCAACCGATAAGAGTGCTCTCCAAGGGCCGGAATTGCCTGGGCGAGATTGCGGCGTTTGGTTCGATTTTGCGCAGATTTGTCCAGAGTTTCGAACACTTCGGCCCGGGAACCACCAATGCCGCGCCGCGGCGGAGGCAATCGAATTGCCAAATTTCCTCAAAATCCTCTAATCTTGCCCGGAGGCGCGGGACGCTCTGGAAATGATGCGCAGCCGGATCACAAATGTCTCGAATTGAGCCCACCAAACCCGTCGGCTTGGGCATGGTCGGCCGTTGGATCGTGGAAGCTCACGAGGGTTGGGCAGGGCGTCGTTATACGCCTCGGCGGCGGTCAGCAGTCTCACTACGCGAAGCGGGACGGGCAGGGAAAATGACCAGACCCAATCTCTCTCACTGGCAGACCTCCCCCGTGGTCTCTCACTACGCAATGGCGGTCTTGTCAGTCGCCGTGGCGATAATTGCTGCGGAGATCATGACACGTTTACTGAATGCTGAACCGATCGCATCGTCGATGCTTTGCGCTGTTATTTTCGCTGCATGGTTTGGTGGCTTCAGCCCGGCATTGCTCGCGATCGCACTCGCCCTTTTGGCATTCCACTATTACCTGTTGCCTCCAATCAATTCATTTGCCTGGAAGCACAATTTGCTCGCGGGAGGTGTTTCGGAAGTTCCGCGTCTGATTTTGTTCTCCATTACGTCTCTCTTTGTTGCATTCATGGTTTCGGCGCAGAGAGAAGCGACAGAAGCCCTTCGGCGTTCCAGCGGTGACCTGCAAGCAGCGGTGGAGGACCAAAAGCGGATAGAGGCTGCGCTGCTTCGGAGCGAAATGCATTTGACCGAAGCGCAGAGATTGAGCCGTACCGGCAGTTTTGGATGGAATGTCTCAAGCGGGGAAATCTTCTGGTCAGACGAAACCTTCCGAATCTTCCAGTTGGACCGCGCGGCGAAACCGACCGTGCAATTGATCGTCCAGCGCACTCATCCGGAAGATCGCGCCGCCGTGCAACAGACCATTGATCAAGCTTCCATCGATGGAAAGGATTTCGACCACGAATATCGATTGATGATGCCGGATGGCTCGGTCAAACACGTCCACGCCGTGGCTCGCGCGGTACGGGATGCGTTGGGTGGCGTCGAGTTTCGTGGGGCGGTGACGGATGTCACGTTTGCAAAGGAAACCGAATGGAAATTGCGGCGCAGCGAGGCCTATTTGGCCGAATCCGAGCGTTTGAGTCGCACAGGCAGTTGGGCGTGGGACGTGCGGCGGCGAGAGTTCGTGTTTCGGTCTCCCGAAGCGCACCGCCTGTTGGGACTCGATCCGGAAAGGGACGCTGCACCAGCGCAACCCTTGTGGGATTGCGTTCACCGCGAAGACAGGGACCGGGTTATCGAAATGGTGCGGCAGGCTCTCCGAGAGAAAACGGACTTCGAAGGCGACTATCGCATCGTTCTTCCGGACCGTTCGACAAGATACGTGCATGCTGTAGGACATCCAGTTCTCAGTAATGACGGTGAAGTGACCGAGTTGGTTGGTACGCACGTCGATGTCACCGAGCAGTACCTCGCAAAGGTCGCGCTGCAAGAAGCCGTTGACGAAATCAAGAAATCCGAAGACCGCCTTCGACTGGTCATCGACACCATCCCGACGCTGGTCTGGCGTGCTGGACCCGAGGGGATCCCCGATTTCCTTAATCAACCGGCCCTGGACTATACCGGCATCTCATTGGACGAGGCCGCGACTGCCTGGCCTGGCGCGTTTCATCCCGACGACAAGACGGGCATGTTGCGGCAGTGGAGCGCGATACGGGATTCCGGTATACGTGGCGAACTCGAAGCCCGGCTCCGGCGTTTCGATGGCGAATATCGCTGGTTTTTGTTCCAGGCCGAGCCGCTGCGCGATCAGTCGGGCAACATTGTTAAATGGTACGGCTCGTCAACCGACATCGAGGACCGCAAGCGAGCCGAGGAACAATTGCGGCGAAGCGAGGCCAAATTGACCGAAGCACAGCGAGTGAGTCAGACCGGCAGCTTCGGCTGGAACGTCTCAAGCGGAGAACGCTTCGGATCCAAGGAATTTTTCAGAATCCTTGGATACGAAAATCCGCGTTCCGTCACCTCCGACATGGTTCTTCAACGCGTCCATCCGGAAGATCGTGCTTTCGTGGAGCAAACGATCGACCGCGCATCCCGCGACGGAAAGGACGCCCAATACGAACATCGACTGCTGATGCCTGACGGCTCGGTCAAGCATGTCAATGTTGTCGCTCATGCTGTCAGGGATCAAGCGGGTCAACTGGAATTTATTGGAGCGATGGTGGATGTCACTTCGACCAGACGGGCCGAAGAGAAGCTGCACAACACACAGGCGGAACTCGCGCATGTGGCGCGCGTCACCGCGCTGGGTGAATTGACGGCCTCCATCGCCCACGAGGTAAATCAGCCGCTTGCCGCCGTCGTCGCCAACGCGGACGCATGCTTGCGCTGGCTCGATCGCGAAACTCCCGATTTGGCCGCCGCGCGCCGTTCGGCGGAATGGGTCATAGACGATGCCAGCCGCGCGAGCGAGGTGGTCCGGCGTGTCCGCGCGCTCGCGAACAAGGCCGACATTGAGAAGGTGCCGCTGGACCTCAATAACGTCGTCAGGGAGGTCATCGCGCTGGTACGACGTGAGCTGGGCAGCCATCGGGTATCCTTGCGAATGGAATTGGAACCGACTCTGCCCAGAATCCTTGGCGATCGAGTCCAGCTGCAGCAGGTGATCATCAACTTGGTGATAAACGGTATTGAGGCAATGCAGCCGGTCACCGATCGGCCGCGCGAATTGGTGGTCCGATCAGGCCAGGACGAGACAGACCGGGTGCTCTTGAGCGTAACGGATTGCGGCGTCGGGATCTCGGCCGAGAACGCAAACCGGCTCTTCAACGCCTTCTTCACCACCAAGTCCAGCGGCCTGGGTATGGGGCTCTCGATCTGCCGTTCGATCGTGGAAGCTCACGGGGGACGTCTGTCAGTTTCCAGCAATGAGGGGCCCGGTGCGACGTTTCAATTCGTCCTGCCCTTGCATCGAGAGGACGCGTTATGACCGAGCGGGCCAAATCATCGCATGAACCCGGTGACGCCGAACCGATCGTTATCGTCGTCGACGACGACGCATCGATGCGCAGGGCGCTGACCAATCTTTTTCAATCCGTGGGATTGGCGGTCGAGGTGTTCGGTTCGGCGTCCGAAATGCTGCAAGCCAAGCTTCCAGATGTCGCCAGCTGCCTTGTACTTGACATCAGGTTGCCCGGATTGAGCGGGCTGGACTTTCAAACCGAGCTGGCCAAGGCGAACATTCACATACCGATCATCTTCATGACCGGCCATGGAGACGTTCCGATGACCGTCAGGGCCATGAAGGGTGGAGCGGTCGATTTTCTAACCAAACCGCTTCGCGACCAGGACATGCTGGACGCTGTGATGACGGCGATTGAACGGGATCGCAAGAGGCGCGAAGCAGACAGGGTTGTAGCGAACTTGCAGGCACATTTTGAAGCCTTGACCCCTCGCGAGCGGGAAATTCTGGCTTTGGTATCGACGGGCCTCTTGAACAAGCAGATAGCCGCCGAACTCGGACTGGCCGAGATTACCGTGAAGATCCATCGGGGACACGTTATGAGGAAGATGGGTGCGAAATCGCTGGCCGATTTGCTCAAAAAGGCCGAAATGCTGGGGATTAATCGCTCGAAGCGCTAGTGCATTTTTGGGGCCGCCGGCGACGGCGGCCTCCGGACGCGGAGAGCAGCAGGTATGCCGGGCTAAACCAAAGTATAGGCGGCCCAAACCAACATGACATTCAGGCCAACCCTTGTAGGTCGAGCCGTTCGCACCAGATAGGCGTATCAACCAGAACCTGATGAACGAGCCGATCCGCCGACGCTTCTCGGCCGCACGATTGGTCTTCGGTTCGCGACAAACACCCGGGAGGATTTCAATGGCGGAGAAGGGCGCTTTCCAGGGCTTGATTTCGCGAAGGCGACTGCTTGCCGAAGCAAGCGCGGCAGCCGCGGTTCTCTCACGGCCAGCATGGGCGCAAAAGATGATCAGTCTTCCGCTGCCCGGCGGTCCCGGAGAGCGGGAGGTCACGACCGCCTTTCCGCAGAAGGGTCCGATGATCCTGCAGCGGACTCGTCCCCCGCTGCTGGAAACTCCCTTTGAGGTTTTCGACAAGGGTGTTTTTACCCCCAACGATCAGTTCTATGTGCGTTGGCACTGGGCGCTCATCCCGACTGAGATCGACCCCGGCGGGTTCAGGCTGACCGTACGCGGCCATGTGAACCAAACATTGTCGCTATCGCTGAATGATATCCTCCACGGATTGCCGGGCGTTGAATTGGCTGCGTTGAACCAATGCTCCGGCAACTCGCGCGGCTTCTTCCAGCCTCGCGTGTCCGGCGGGGAATGGTCGAACGGCGCCATGGGCAATGCGCTCTGGACGGGGGTGCGTCTAAGGGACGTGCTGGACAAGGCTGGCGTGAGGCCGGGCGCCGTGCAGGTGCGCTTCAAAGGGCTCGACGAGCCCGTGGTCGAGGATGCGCCGCATTTCATGAAATCGCTCGACATCGACCACGCGCGCGATGGCGAGGTGATGATCGCCTACGCAATGAATGGCGAGCAACTGCCGCTGTTGAACGGATTTCCGCTGCGACTGGTCGTGCCCGGCTGGTATGCGACCTATTGGGTCAAGATGCTGAACGATATCGAGGTGCTGGATCAACCCGACGTCAATTATTGGACAAAGGTTGCCTACACCATTCCCGACACGCCGCACGCCAGCATCAAGCCGGGCGAAACAGGCGTGCGGATGATTCCGATCAATCGGATGGTCCCCAGATCCTTCGTCACAAACATTGCGTCAGGCAGTAAGGTTAGCGCCACTGCACCAACGACGGTGCGCGGCATCGCATTCGGCGGCGACTGTGGCGTGGCGACAGTGGATTTCTCAATCGACCGGGGCCAAAGCTGGCATCAGGCGCAACTCGAGAAAGACGAAGGCAAATACGGCTTTCGGCAGTGGCAGACCCAATTAACGCTGCCAGCTCCCGGCAAATACGACTTGTTGGTCCGATGCACCAACAGCAACGGCGTGGCACAACCCGACACGCCAAACTGGAATCCGGCCGGTTTCATGCGCAACGTCACCGAATCGATCGAGGTCGTTGCGGCTTGATGGAGGATGTTCGATGTTACGCTATTTGCTGCCGATCGCCGTTCTTGTGAGTTTCGGGGCAATTCCTCCCGTCGCGCACGGCGCCCCGCCATTCGAACTGAAGCCCGTCAAGGTCGACCTGCCAGACAACAATACGATGTTTCCAGCCGGCCAGAATTCGGACGCGATCAACAACAACTGCCTTGCCTGTCACTCGGCTGACATGGTGTTGAACCAGCCCGCAATGTCGAAGCAGTCCTGGGCAGCGGAAGTGAGCAAGATGATCAACAACTATAAGGCTCCGGTAGCCCCGGAAGATGTCGGACCGATCGTTGAGTATTTGGCTGCCCTCAAGGGCGCGAAATAGACGCTGGTCCCTGGTTAATCAAGAGACCGAATGCTTGTGATTTGCGTGCCGGTTTTTGGAGGTCACAAACCTTGGTATGATTTCACAATGCTGCCTGGCGAGCCACTTTTGTGTTGAGGCAGTGCCAACGCAAGCACCTTGCCATCGTGTCAGGAAGGCCCAACTTGTCAACTCTTTCGGTGATTTCAGTCATTGACGACGATGCATCCGTCCGTGCCGCGACCGATAATCTTCTCAGCTCGCATGGATACCTGGTCCATACATTCGCGTCGGCCGAGGAGTTTTTGCAGTCGGCCCGTCTGAGCGACTCGTCATGTGTCATTGCGGATGTGCAGATGCCCGCCATGAGCGGCTTGGACCTTCTGAGCCATGTGCGCGCCCAGGGGTACGTCGCGCCGTTTATCTTTATCACGGCCTTTCCCGAAGACAGCGTCCGCGCCCGCGCCCTGAAGGCCGGAGCCATTTGCTTCCTGGCCAAGCCCTTCGCCGGACCCGCCTTGATCAGCTGCGTCGAAGCTGCCGTTAATCGACATCCCGGCAGAACCAGCAAGTAGGACGGTCTCGGCAACCACGAACGTGATGCCGTCCTAAAGCGTCGCTGAAATAGGTGGGCTCGACGGCCAACACTCGGCCTCGATGCACAACAGGCAGCCCGTATTACGTTGCGTAGTGAAAACCGACCTGTTGCAACTCGGGCAGCGTGCCAGTGGCCCCTGGAATTAGAACGGCGCCGTCCGCCAGATGGTTGGTCAGTTCCGCGGCAAGCGCGGCATGAGAGAGCTTATCGGGGTTGATGCCGAATTTGATGAGGGCCGCTGCGTGTTCCCAGATTGCATTGTGGCAGGACATGAAAACAACGCCGCGCCGCATCAGTGCAGGTATCGAATTATCCTCACTGGAGAAGGGCCCCGCCGGGTCCTCATAGTTGGCGGAATCGGCGGCCGCCGACTGCCGATCGATGATCGGTGTATTGGTCTTGAACTCGTCGCCGGCCAGGCTCGTGAGCCGGTACTTGTCCCAAATGGCCTGATCGTACAGCGCAAGCTGCGCCGTACCGTGGGTCACTGAAACGGCGAGAAAATCCGGATGTTTGAACGACCAGATCTGCGAATTGAGCGCGTTGCGCATCAGGTTCAGCCAGGGCCCTCCGATGTCGGTGTTGTCCCAGGCCTGCCTTGGCGCAGGCCGATAGGAGAGCACCTCCGTCAATGCTTCGTAGTCCCATTGCTCCTGGTGGTTCAGGATCATCGGCACGGTTTTGAAATCGCGACGGCGCGGCGCTTGCGCCAGGCGTTTCTTCAATTCGTCAAGGCGGGTGGCCCCGGAAGGTATCAACGAGGATTCGACGGTCGCTGATCCGGACTGAGCCCGAGCCGATGCAAGGCCGATCGCGCTTGTGGCCAGACTCAAAGCCAATGTTCTCAATACACCCCTTCTTCCGGCGACGACATTCACGGCCGTGATCTCCTGCTTGTAGCTATCAGGCAGATAGGCAGCGGGGTTGTTCGACACCATTAAATCTTTTGAGCGAGATCAGTGCGTGAATTTCCGCACCAAAGTGCTTTCTCAAACAGAAGTTACTGGCGCAACTGCGACTGGGTTCCGATTTGCCTCACATCATCCTACAAGGAGACCAAGATGAAACCAGCATTGATTGGCGCCGCCGCTGTTGCTGCGGCAGCTTTCGCAACTCCTGCTCTCGCGCAGACAATTATCGAAGACCCCGGCTATTGCGCGCAGTTCTACCCCGACGCAAATTGCCAGAATCTGGGACCGGGCAATCCGTACGACGATGGCGGCAACTACCGCAACTGGCAGAACGGGTACGCCATTATGTCGCATCAAGCGGCCGAACCCGATGCATACCGCTATCATGGCGGACCCAAATCAAACGATTGACAACACAGCCTCACCCCTTCGAGAGCGCGTCCGAACGCGAGAGCAGAGGCGGGGATTTCGCCCACCTCCGACGGCATGGCAGCACAGCAAGTCCCAACTCTGCCCCGACAACAGATTGGTGTCCGCCTCGCGATCGCGTGCGTTATAGGTGGTGCTGGTTCCCCTTCTGAGTTTAGTCGTCTCGATGACGCCGATATTCGGTCGGCGTAAGTCCTGTGAACCTGCGAAATGCCCTGGTGAATGAACTCGTCTCGCGGAAGCCGACCTGGATGCCGATCTGCGTCACCGAGAGCGATCGCCTCTGCAACAAGCTCCTGGCGCGATCCATCCTCCGGGCCATATGGTAGCGATGCGGAGGCATGCTGAAGGATTGCGTGAAGGCGCGCGCAAAGTGATACAGACTCAGATCGGCAAGTGCTGCCAGAGCGGCCAGCGAGATCTCCTCCGCGAGATGCTCCTCGATGAATTCCACCACGCGTTTCTGCTGCCACACCGGCAAGCCGCCACGTAGTGGCTTGGCCGCAGCGGATGTCGCTCGCTCCAATCGCATGATTTCGTGCATCAGTACGAGGCTCAAGGCCTCCGCATATTCGCGGCTCCATGGGTCGGAATTCCCGACCTCGGCCTTGAGTTTAAGCGCCGTGTCCCAGACCGCTTGATCGAAGAAGAACAGGCGTGGGCTGATGGTAGGGCAGGTGATGCCGGATCCTGGATCAAACGACTGATCATGCGAATCGATATAGAAATAGGTGACGCGGGTCAGCACCCGCGGCGTCTGCCATCCGTAGAACCGATGCCCGGCGGGCACAAAGCTGAGCTTCCAATTGAACTCGCGCAGGGTCGATTTTGGCAAGCCCTCGATGAGCGTCTCGCCGTCATCTCGTTCCGCGCGTTCGTAAGCGATCAGCAAATGCCGTCGCGCCTGAAAGCCGTATTCGAAGGTCTCGCGCCGGGTAATTCTCACGTTGTCAGCCTGTATTGCGCCCCAAGTCGCCAGTCGGCGGCGGGCGATATCATGCGGTGAAATGTCGACGATCGGTGGGGGCGAGGAACGAAAATCGGAACGACTAATGCCGACGTCACCCATTCGTTCTTCCGACACTCGCATTCTTGCGCCTTCATGAGGATTGAAGTCAGGGCTTAGACTATGCAGGTGGATCGTTGGGACCATTAAATTTGGGTTCAGATAGCTAAATTCGATTTTATTCGCGGCGACAGGCGCGAGCCCCGACGGAACATGCACCTTGACGAGTGCCTGGTTGCGCCATCTTCAGGAAATCCAAGCAAGAAGACGTAAGGCGCGGCAAGCTGAGACAAGCGCCGGCTCCGTTCGTCACCAGTTGGTGGGGTGTGTCCGTCGCAAGCCGCAGATCAGACGATGCGGCCGGGCCCGGTTAGGAGCCTCTATGTCCGAGCATGAACCTTGCTCCCCTTTCGCTCTTGGGGGCACATCTGAAAGTCCCTCCCGCGCGCACTCCGGCGTCTCGAGATCGACCTCTACCTGCGGGTCGGCGCTGGGAGAGATCGGCTTTGTCGGACTTGGTCACATGGGAAGGCCGATGGCCGCAAACCTCGCGGCCGCCGGACGACGGGTGATTGCATATGTCCGCCGCTCGGATCAACTCGGTGAGCTTGCGGGGCTCGGTCTCAGCCCGACGACGGATATCGGCGACTTGCTCGACTGTGACGTCGTCATCAGCATGTTGCCGGACGACGATGCCGTAAGCGAAGTCGTATTCGGTGGCCGCGACGACCATCTGGATGGTCTGGCCGCGGGTTTAATGCCCGGCGCGATCCACCTGTCGATGAGCACAATTAGCACGGCGGCCGCGTCGGTCCTGGCGGGCGAGCATGCGCGGCACGGGCAGGGTTACGTCGCTGCGCCGGTGTTCGGGAATCCGGATGCCGCCAAGGCACGCCAGCTGTTCATCGTTGCCGCTGGCGCCCCGGCCGATATCGAGCGTTGCCGGCCGGTCCTCGACAGCCTCGGACAAAGGACTTTTACAGTCGGTTCCGATCCAGGCGATGCAAACCTCTTCAAGCTGCTCGGCAATATGATGAGCGCAACGGCACTGGAGATGCTCGGAGAAGTCGTTGCCGTCGTCCGCAAGCGCGGGCTGGATCCGCAGCCGTTCATCGACATCATGACCAGCGCGATGTTCGGTGGACGCGCGCACAGGATTTATGGCGACAAGATTGCCAAGCAGGTCTACACGCCCGGATTCGTCTTGCCCCTCGTGCTGAAGGATGTGCGCCTGGCGCTCGCGGAGGCGGAGAAGGCCGGCGCTCCGATGCCATCGGTGGGAGTCGTTCGGGACCGGCTGATCTCGGGTATTGCGCGTGGTTACGGCGACCTTGACTGGACCGCCCTCGGACTTATCGCCGCCGAGGAGGCGGGGCTCTACGCTGTGGCCTCGGTCACTGCCGGTTGAGGTTGGACTTGTCCGCCACCTATAGCCCCAAGGCGCACGCACTCAAGGAAAGAACAGGATCATGGCTCGTCAAGCAGAAGCTCTCAAGATGAACATGGAACGCACCGACATTCAGGGCACGTCGCTCAAGGTGTCGCCTGTCGCTATTGGGACTTGGGCGATCGGCGGGTGGATGTGGGGTGGAACGGACGAAGCCGAATCTATCGCTACCATCCAGGCCGCTTTCGAGCATGGCATCAACGTTGTCGACACGGCCCCGGTCTATGGATTCGGCCGCTCGGAAGAGATCGTTGGCAAGGCTATCGCCGAAAGCGGGCTACGCTCGAGCGTGATTATCGCCACCAAGGTCGGACTTCAGTGGGAGGGTGGAAGGGTATCTCGCAACGCCAGTCGTGCCCGCATCATGCGGGAGGTTGAAGATTCGTTGCGCCGGCTTCGGACCGATTACATCGATATCTATCAGGTTCACTGGCCCGATCCGCTGATTACGATCGAAGAAACCGCGGATGCAATGCACATGCTGTTTGCGCAAGGGAAAATCCGCGCCATCGGCGTCAGCAACTTTTCGGTCGGCCAGATGGAACGGTTTCGCCGCATTGCGCCGCTGCACGTACTGCAGCCGCCGTACAATTTATTCGAACGCGGAATCGAGGCCGACCTTCTGCCCTACTGCCGGAAGCATGGCATTGCGATGCTGGGATATGGGGCGTTGTGCCGCGGCCTTTTGTCTGGACGGATGCAGGCGAACACGGTTTTCGAGGGCGACGATCTGAGGCGTTCCGACCCGAAGTTCCTGAAACCTCGGTACGCCCAATACCTGGCCGCCGTGGGCAAGCTCGACCGCCTCGCGCAACGGTTCGGCAAGCGCGTTATCCACCTGGCGGTCCGCTGGATGCTGGACCAGGGCATCACGACAGCATTGTGGGGGGCGCGTCGTCCCGATCAGTTGCAGCCGGTCGACGAGGTGACTGGCTGGTCGCTCGATCCTGCTGCCAAGGCCGAGATCGATCGGATCCTGCACGAGACCATCGCCGATCCGGTCGGCCCGGAATTCATGGCGCCGCCCGCACGAAACGTCGCAGCGTGACGCAAAGCGACGCCAAGCGATTGCTGCTTGATGATTCTCTGGATCCGCTCGTCGAGATGCTGGATCGAGCCACCGGTCTGGTTTGAGTTTGAAACCTAACGGCGAATTTAATGGTCCGCGGTTGTCCCGTCGTTATCTTCATATAATGGCCCGCGTCTTCACGATCGACTTCAAGAGCCAGGGTCATCCTGCGACGGACCGGGAGAATTTCAATGGATACGACGGCGCTTTTTCTGTCGCGAATTCAATTTGCCTTCACCATCACGTTCCATATCATCTTTCCATCCTTCACGATCGGCCTTGCAGCCTGGCTGACCGTTCTGGAAGCGCTTCATCTTAGAACCGGTCGCCCGGTCTATCAGGTGCTTTTTGAATTCTGGCTGAAGATATTCGGCGTGGCATTCGGATTGGGCGTGGTGTCGGGGATCGTGATGGCATTCCAGTTCGGTACCAACTGGAGCGTGCTGTCGAAAATGTCCGGCCCGATCCAGGGCCCCCTCCTGATGTACGAGACGTTTACCGCCTTCATGCTCGAAGCCAGTTTCTTCGGTGTCCTGATCTTTGGCCGCAGCCGCGTGCCGCCATGGTTCTATCTGTTCTCAACCGCGATGGTCGCGCTGGGCACCACGTTCTCGGCGTTCTGGATCATGGTCAATAACAGCTGGATGCAGGTGCCATCAGGATATGTCATGGAAAATGGCGGCTTCGTTCCGAACGATTGGACCAAGATCATCTTCAACTCGGTGGTGTGGTCACGCTTTCCGCACATGTTGCTGGCTTCCTACCTGACAGGCGCCTTCTGCGTTGCCGCGACCGGCGCGTGGTATCTGCTGCGCAAGGTGTATCACGCCGAGTCCCGCATCATGCTGCGCATGGGCCTTGGGCTCGCCGCTGTGTTGATGCCGATTCAGCTTTTCTTCGGACATCTGAACGGTGGCTATGTCAACACCTATCAGCCTTCCAAGATGGCTGCGATCGAGGGACGCTGGAACGATGAGAAACCAGGCTCCGAAGTCCTGTTCGCATGGCCGGACGTGGCGAACCGGCGCAACCTGTACGCGATCACGCTACCCCCGCCTTTCGGCAGCCTGATCGATTCCGACAGCTTCACCGCGGGGGAAACCGGACTCAACAGCATCCCCCGGGAGAACTGGCCGCCGGTGGTCGTCCCGTTCTTCAGCTTCCGGATCATGGTGGGATGCGGTCTGGTGATGCTGGGGCTCGCCTGGCTCGGTACTTATCTGAGTTTCGGGCAGCGCCTGGTGCGCAATCGTTTCCTGCTCTGGCTGACTTTTCTGAGCTTTCCACTGCCCTTCATTGCGATCATTACCGGCTGGTTCACCGCCGAAGTCGGCCGTCAGCCCTGGGTGGTTTTGGAGTGTTACGAACCGCCGACGCCATGACGCCGTTCCTGACGACGCGCGCGGCGACTATCTCGCTCGTGGTCTTCTGTGCGGTCTACGCCTTCATCTTCCTGTTCGGTACGTTCTATATTTATCGGCTTATCCGCACCGGTCCGCGTGGCAAGCTGTTCGAGACACCGCATCTCGCGGTTCCGAACCGGCCGATGTCGCTGGCCGACGAAGAACAAATTCAGGAACCAAGCTACGTCATCGCTGGAGAATAGCCATGTTCATGCTCTGGCTCTCGCTGTTTGCCGCCAGCATTGTGCTCTACGTCATCGCAGGAAGATAACCATGATCATGTTCTGGGTGTCGCTTTTGGCCATCAGCATTCTGCTTTACGTGCTGCTTGACGGTGTCGATCTCGGCGTCGGCTTGCTGTTCGGCCTGGCGACCGGCGAAACCAGGCGTGGCGCGATGCTGAGCGCCGTTGCGCCGATCTGGGACGGCAACGAGACCTGGCTGGTGGTCACCGCGGTTATCCTGTGGGGAGCGTTCCCCGTCGTCTATGCGACGTTGCTGTCGGCCTTCTATCTTCCTCTCATCGTCATGCTGCTGGGCCTGATCTTGCGCGGCGTAGCATTCGAGTTTCGTTACAAGACCCAACGGCTGCGCTGGGTCTGGGATATGAGCTTTGCCGGCGGGTCCCTGATCGCGACTTTTATACAGGGGTTGACGGTCGGTGCACTGGTGGAAGGTCTGCAGTTCACGAACGGCGAATATTCCGGTGGTGACGTCGGCTGGCTCACGCCGTTCGCGGTCCTTTGCGGTTTCGGCCTGTGCCTCGGCTATGCGCTTCTCGGCGCCTGCTGGCTGGTCAGAAAATGCGACGCCGAGGTCCGCGACATCGCTCGCCGTCAGATCCCTGTACTCGCGGTCGGCGTGTTGGCGTTCCTTGTGCTTGTCTTTGCTTACGCGCTCGCCGAACACCTTCCGATCCTGCATCGTTGGATCGATCGACCGTATCTGTTCGTATTCCCCGCGGTTGGAGCCGCTGCCGCAACAGTCCTTGCGCTCAGCATCCTGAACCACAATGACTACTGGCCGTTCTATATGGTCGCACTGATCTTTCTATCAGCGTTTGGCACCCTGGCGCTGTCCTTCTGGCCATACATGATCCCCCTCGTCATCACCGTCGACGGCGCCGCCGCGCCGCAGTCCAGCCTTCGGTTCATGTTCTGGGGCGGCGCCGTCGTATTCCCGCTGATGCTGCTCTACACAGTCATCAGCTACGGCGTCTTCCGGGGAAAAGTCCGGGCGACAGCCGGCTACGGACACCATTGAGTGGGACGGCAGGGAAATTGTGCTCGGCAACGAGCCCGTGAATGGGTCCGACGGAGTTCCCCGTCATGCCTTCCGGCGCCTACGGTCGTCAGTGTGAGCGGGTTCTGATCAGGACGATGTCGGGCACCGCAACGTTGGGATAGGCTCAAGCCGCGCTTGTGCTGAGCTGCTTCACGCCGAAGCGCTTCTCGAACTCCACCATGTTGACGATGCCGCGGCGATGGGTGCCGTCGCCGATCTTGCGGTCACCGTCCCAGGCCTCGACCTCGAACAGAACGCTCTTACTGTCGATCTCGACCACGCGAGCAACGGCGCGGACCGTGCGGCCGACCGGCGTTGCGGCGAGATGGCGGACTTTCACGTCCATGCCGACGCTTACGAAGCCGTCTGGAAGATGGCGAACAACCGCGGAGCCTGACGCCATCTCCATGTGCAGGATCATGATAGGAGTAGCGTAGACCCGCGGCATATCAGCCACGAAATGAGCGACCGTCATCACCGATGTGACGGTCACGGTCATCTCGGCGGTCATACCGACCCTGACGTTGCTGAGCGCAAGCATATGTTCCTCGCCAACGATTCGGAGTGGACTGACGGCCTTTCCGGCACCAGTAGTGACTGGTGCCGGAAATCCTGTTTTGCCGTTGCGATCTATGATTTAGGCATCACGCCCGGCGCGTTCTCCGGCCATTTTGCGATGGTCGCTTCGTCGACATTCAGATGCTGGGCAACCAGCGCCGGCGGCGTATGCGTCAGCCAGTTCGACAGGGAGACCTCTTCGTAATGCGAGGCCCTGAAGACCGCGACAAAGACCATGTCCGTGTCGCCGACATTCTCGACATAATGCCCCAGGCTTTTCTTGACGTAGCCGATGTCTCCGGGATTGAAATCCATGGTCATCGCATTCGGTCCGGTATTGAACACCGTCATGCGTGCCTTGCCCTTGATATAATACTGCCATTCGTCGGCTTTCGGATGCCAGTGCATTTCGCGGACTGCGCCCGGACGAACCGTCACCAGCGCGGCCGCAATCCTCGTTGAGACCATGAAGTTGCTGCTGTCGGCAATCCGCACTTCGCCGGCCTCGGATTGCTTCGTCGGAGTTGACGATCCAAGCCTGAAGATGAAGGGATGAGGCGGAACGCCCCCGGCCTTGTTGACGGCGGCGCGGTCCGATGTCAGATCGCCGGGCAGCGTTCCCTGGAAGATCCAGAGGTTTTGCAGCGGAATGTTGGCGAACGTCTTGGCCGGAACGCCAAAATTCTTGGCAAGCACCTCGGGAGGGGTATGGGCGAACCAGTCGGTCACCAATAGCGTATTGAACTCGCTGGCGTCGCCGTCGTCAAAGCAGATCACAAATTCGCAGCCGTCCGGGCCGAGCCCCTGCAACGAATGCGGCTGGCCTGCAGGGAAATACCACAGATCGCCCTCATTAACGTCCGCGATGTATGGCCGGCCCACGGCGTCGAGAACCGTAACGCGGCAACTGCCGTACGTCATGATCGCCCACTCCGCCGCCTGGTGCCAGTGCAACTCCCTGATACCGCCGGCCGTCAACCGCATGTTGACTCCGGTGATCGTGTCGGAAATCGCAAAATCCTTCTGCGTCACCTCGCGCGCCCAGCCGCCGTTCTGGACCCGCTTTGGCGCATTGTTGAATGAGGCCCAGTCCATCGGCATGCCGCCGACGTCGGTTGCCGGCGGAAATTGCGCCGAGGGAAACTGGTTGCCGATGGCCTCGCTTTGCGGGCCAGGATCCTTGAGGGTGCCTGGAGCCTTGGCGTTGACAGCGCCTTGCGGCGGCTGGTCCGGGTTACCAAAGGAGGCAGCACGTGCTGCGCTCGCGGTCATCACAGCACCAGCAGCGGATACCGCCAGCACATCTCGTCTCGAAAACATTGTTGTCGCTCCTCTAAAAATTAAACTGCGCGTACATCAAAGATAGTTTCACGATTTTCGTGAGCCACTAAATTAAGTTTTCAGAATGTCTTGCGGATCGAGCCAACATGAATCGTTGGCATGCCGAGCGTCAATTCCGGGAGCGGGTGCTGTTGGTGTTCAGGTCCGACGCGGACGTCCGGGTCGGCACGCGGATTTCGACCACGCCGTGGTTGAGAGCCTGATGGCACGAATTGCATGCGTCAGTCAGGCCGGCATAGGCTTTGGTAAACGCGGTGGCGTCTTTCGATTGGATCGCGCTCCTCAATTCCTTGAACGGCTGCTCCGTCACAGAGGCGATCATGGCCGGAAAAGAGACGTCGTGTTCGACCGGATGGGCGTGCCCAAGGCGATTGAACGCGCCATGCAGATTTCCAAGCTCGTAGGCTGCAAACTCCCAGTTTCCATCCTGCTCGGCCCGCCAGAGCCGCTCGTGCCGCGGTTGAATCGTCGCGATCATGAGGTCACTGATGCTGGGGAGATAATCGTTAGCGTGAGGCGAAGGCGGCGTCGCCTCAGGTCCCGCGGCCAGGCCGCGCGAGGTCGCAAGGCCGATCGCGACGGCCGCAGCAATCGCGATCGTGGCAACCACGATCGGGCGGCGCTGACTGCTTGCTGCTACTTTCCCGCTCATGCACGCTCAGGCAGGCCGGAAAGCAGCTTGTCGAGCGTGATTGGATAATTCCGGATCCGGACGCCGCACGCGTTGTAGACCGTGTTGCCGATCGAGGCGCCGGCGCCGCAGATTCCAAGTTCGCCGATCCCCTTGCTCTTTAGCGGATTGGACTTGTCGTCCAGTTCGGAAAGAAACATGGCGTCGATGGCCGGAATATCGGCGTGCACCGGTACCAGGTATTCGGCGAGATCCCGATTGACGAAATAGCCGAAGCGGGGATCGAGCGTCATGCCTTCGTGCAGCGCGGCGCCGACGCCGAATACCATTCCGCCGATCGCCTGAGACCGCGCCGTCTTGGCATTTAGCACACGGCCGGCGGTGAATACGCCGAGCATGCGCCGCACTCGTACCTCGCCGGTATCTTCATCGACGCCGACTTCAGCGAAACGCGCGCCGTAGGATTGTTGCGAGAAATCCTGCGCGGTGCGTCCGGGCCTGATCTCCCCGTCGGCTTCGACACCACCGCCCGCGACGAGCTTTGTCAGCGGGATGGATTGCTCCTCGAATTCGATGCTGCCGTTGGCAAAGCGAGCGGTCCTGGCGTCCATGCCGGCCAATTGCGCGAGCTTTTCACGCAACACCTGGCAAGCCTCGAACAGGGCCGAGCCCGAGCTGCCTGTGCCGAACGAGCCTCCCGAGCCCGCAGCTTCCGGAAAGCTGGTATCGCCGAGTTCGACCCGGATACGTTCCATCGGCAGTCCGAGCATGTCGGCGGTGATCTGCGCCAGGATGGTATAAGTCCCGGTGCCGATGTCGGTCATCGCCATCCGCACGGTGGCGAGACCATCGGAATTCAGTCGGACATTGGCCTTGGAAAGCCGAAGCGGGTTGCCGCGAGTCGCCGCGGCCATGCCCATTCCCACCAGCCAGCGCCCGTCGCAATCAAATGACGGCTCGAGAACGGGATGTGTTTTTCCGGGTCTTCGCCCGGCTCGTTTCGAATGCGTAATTCGATCGGATCGAGATTGAGCTTTTCGGCGAGTTCGTCCATCGCACATTCGAGTGCCATCAGCCCGACGGATTCGCCCGGGGCACGCATCGAGGACGCGACCGGAATATCCAGCGGCACGAGACGATGTCGCGTCAGCCGATTGGGACCGGCATAGAGCGTACGGGTCTGCAGGGCCGCGCCCTCAAAGGTTTGCTCGCTGGGTAAATTGCCGGAGAATACATCGTGGCCGATCGCTAGAATGCGGCCATCGCGATCGGTGCCCAGGCGCAGCCGCTGGATCGTGTCGGAGCGGTGGGTCGTGACGTGAAAGATCTGCTGGCGCGTCAGCGCGACTTTCACCGGCCGCGTGAGTTCCCGCGCGGCGATCGCCGCCAGGATAGCATCGGCATTGACCCAGAGTTTGCCGCCGAAACCGCCGCCGATGAACGGGCTGATCAGGCGTATGTTCTCGACGGGAATTTTCAGGGTTGTCGCGATGACCTGCTGACCCTGATTGAGCATCTGGTTGGCGGTATGCAGGATCAATTTGTCGCCGTCCCACATCGCCAGAGTGGCATGCGGTTCCATCATCGCATGGCTTTGCAATGGGGTGGCATAGGTCACATCGAGCTGCACCGGGGCGCTGGCGAGCGCGCCCGCGAAATCGCCTACCGCGCTGTCGGCGGGCTGACTATCGCTGGGCCGCGGAACGCGTGCCGCACCGAGGTTGCCGCGGAGCGCATATTTTCCGACCGCCCGATCATATTTGATGTCCACGAGATAAGCGGCCGCTCTGGCATCCTCGAAACTCTCGGCGATCACGAAGGCAACCGGCTGGCCGTAGCGCGTCACCTGCGGCCCCGTGAGCACCGGATGCGCTTCACGGTGATTGCCGGTGCCCTGCGCAGGCGCGTTGTGATGGGTGAGAACCAGCACGACGCCCGGAGTCTTCTCCGCGGCGCGTGTGTCGATTGATCGGATCGTTCCTTTCCCGATCGAAGCTTCGACCACAAAGCCATAGAGCACGTTGTCCTGTTGCATCTCATAGGCATAACGCGCCCCGCCGGTGACCTTCATTCGGCCGTCGACGCGGTCGAGCGGTTTGCCGACGATTCCCTGTGCATCGAGTGCATTGGGACCAACGGGTGAGTTCATTTCCATGCGTTCGCTCCCCTTAAGTCCGGGTCGTCTCTGCCATCACGCTGTGCAGCGTACGCCGCGTCAGCGGCAGCTTGAAATCATTGCCGCTGAACCCGCGTGCGCCTTCGAGTACGGCATTTGCAGCCGCATTGAAGCTGGCAGTATCCGCAGAGGCGTTAGCTAACCTTTGCTCTGCCTGTTCTATGCGCCACGGCTTGTGTGCCAGACCGCCGAAGGCGAGCCGGGCCGAACGAATGCGACCACGCGCTGAATCGACGATCGCGGCAACTGAAACCAGCGCGAACGCATAGGAGGCGCGATCGCGGACCTTGCGATAGACCTGTACACCCGGAGGCGGCGGGGGCAGCGTCACCGACGTAATGATTTCGCCTGGCTTGAGCGATGTCTCGATCTCGGGAGTGTTGCCCGGAAGACGATGGAACTCCGCGATCGGAATGACTGTGGTTTCGCCTTGGCGATTGACGGTCTCCACCTTGGCGTCAAGCGCCCGCATCGCCACCGCCATATCCGACGGATGCGTCGCAATGCAGTGCTCGCTGGTGCCCAGGATCGCATGAATGCGATTGAAGCCTGCGAGCGCCGCACAGCCGGACCCGGGGATGCGCTTGTTGCAGGGCTTTGTGATGTCATAGAAATAGTAGCAGCGGGTCCGCTGCAGCAGATTGCCGCCGGTCGTGGCCTTGTTGCGCAGCTGCGCGCTGGCGCCTGCCAGCAATGCGCGGCTCAGGACGCCATAACGCAGCCGCACGCGTGGGTCGGCGGCAAGATCGCTGTTTCGAACCATCGTGCCGATACGCAAGCCCCCTTCGGGCGTCTCTTCGATCCTGTCGAGGGGCAGCCGGTTGATGTCGATTAGCCGGGATGGCGTCTCGACCTGCAATTTCATCAGGTCGAGCAAATTGGTGCCGCCGGCAATGATTTTGGCGCCGGGCTTGATGGCAGCAGTGGCCGCCTGCGTGACGGAATCGGCGCGTTGATAGGTGAAAGCCTTCATGTCGGCATTCCCGCGGCTTGTTCGATGGCCGCCACGATGTTGGGATAGGCCGCGCAGCGGCAGATGTTGCCGCTCATCCGCTCTCGAATTTCCGCATCGTTGAGTTCGGCGGGCGGGTGCGTCAGGTCCTCCGTTACATAGCTCGGCATGCCCAACCGGCTTTCGGCCAGCATTCCGACCGCGGAGCATATCTGGCCGGAAGTGCAGTAGCCGCACTGAAAGCCGTCATGTTCGACGAACGCCGCCTGCAGCGGATGCAGATCGTCACCCCGTGCAAGCCCCTCGATCGTGGTGATGGAGTGGCCATCGTGCATCGCCGCAAGCGTCAGGCAGGAGTTGATGCGGCGTCCATCGATCAGTACCGTGCAGGCGCCGCATTGGCCGTGATCGCAACCCTTCTTCGAACCGGTCAGCGCGAGGTGTTCGCGCAACGCGTCCAGCAATGTCGTGCGGGGATCCAGCGTCAGCGAATGAGGCTGGCCGTTGATCTGAAGTTCGACCTTCACGGGAGGCGGGAGCGGTTCGTTGTCATAGGCCTCGCCCGCCGCTAAAGCGGCACGTGGTAGCGTGGTCAGGAGCAGCGCAGTGGCTCCGGTCTCGATCACCGTGCGGCGGGTAACTTCAAATGCATTTGGCTCCGCATCAGGTTCGTGCTCGTCCATGATTGCTCCATGTTCACGAAGTCCGTGAAGACCGTCTGCAGGAAGACATCAGGCTTACGGCCTGGGGTCTTCCTGCCGCAGGGACAACCGGCTTACGGCCAGGTATTGTCCGGAAGATTGACCACGATGGGCGTCGCGGTGCTGCGCACGACTACCCATCGAAACGGCTCCTGCTTCGAAGGATTGATTTCCATGTGCGGCAGGAAGGCGGGGACATGAATGAAATCGCCGGCCTTTGCACGCGCGACCGATTCGCCTTTTTCGCCCCAGCGTATTTCGCAGATGCCGGAGAGGACGTAGGCGATCGTCTCCTGCTCTCCATGATGATGAATGCCCGTGCGGGATCCCGGAGCCACCTCAAACAAGCCGCCCCAGATAGCCGATGCAATGCCGAGCGCGGGCGCGATAGCCGCGCGACGTACGGAGCCCGGCGTCTGCGCTGTTCCCTGATCGAAGTCAGCCGGGCTGACAATGTGAATTGCAACTGAAGAATTCATGGTGTCCCGGATCAATTTGGATCTTCAACCGGAAGCTAGGCGGCGGCTGATGAGAGAGCTACTAAATTGGAGTTTAGTGATCCGCGACGAATCGAGCCGTAATCCTTCGCAAGGATTGCTTCCCCACCAAGACTTGATGATCGCTCAAGCTGATGCAGGTCGCGCGATCACCGAGAGCGCGGAGCAGCGTGCGTCAAGGAATGTTCATTCGGCAGGCGCCGCCTCAGCGTGGCCGGAGGTCGCTGGCTTCTTTTCCCCGAAAAGCCAGGTCTGCAACCGGTCGAGGTAGATATAGACGACCGGCGTCGTGTAGAGGGTGAGGACCTGCGACAGTGCGAGACCGCCGACGATGGCGTAGCCGAGCGGCTGTCGAATTTCCGAACCGACTCCCGTGCCAACCATCATCGGCACGCCACCGAGCAGCGCTGCCATCGTCGTCATCAGGATCGGCCGGAAGCGCATAATGCAGGCCTGGTAGATCGATTCCTCGGCCGTCAAGCCTTCGCTGTGTTCAACCTGCTGGGCGAAGTCGACCAGCATGATGCCGTTCTTCTTGACGATACCGATGAGCAGTATGAGGCCGACGATCGCGATCACGCTCAGATCGACGTGAACCGCCATCAGCAACAGCAGTGCGCCGATGCCGGCCGAGGGCAGGGTCGAAATAATGGTGATCGGGTGGATCAGGCTTTCGTACAGCACGCCCAGGATGAGATAAATGACGAAGAGCGATGCGACGATGAGGATTGGCGTGCTTTTCAGCGATGCTCCGAATGCCTGAGCGTTGCCCTGGAAGCTGGTCTGGAGCGAGAGCGGCGCGTTCAGCTCTTTTTCAACCTTCTGAATGCCGCTCACCGCCTGGCCGATCGCGGTGCCCGGCGCGAGATTGAACGAGATCGTCACCGACGGGAACTGACCCTGGTGATTGACCACGAGCGGCGCGACCTTCACCACAGAATCGACCAGCGTGGATAACGGCACTTGTTGGCCGCTCGATGATTTGACATAGATGCCGTTGAGAGCTTCGGGGCCGTACTGGAATTTGGGATTGACCTCCAGAATGACATGGTATTGCTGCAGGGTGGTATAAATGGTCGAGACAATGCGCTGGCCGAAGGCATCATCCAGCGTGTTGTCGATCGTGTAGGGCAGGATGCCGTAACTCGAGGCGACTTCGCGCTTGATCGTGATGTCGAGCAGCGGTCCGGCGCTGAGCTCATCGGTTGTGACGTCGGCGATACCCGGAACCGCCTTGATCTTGTCGAGGAATAGCGCCGACCAATGTTTGAGTTCGCCGGGATCGGCGTCGTTCAGGGTGTACTGGAATTGCGTCTTGTTCAGCCGTGCGCCGATCGTGATGTCCTGCGCGGGCTGCATATAAAGCGTGATGCCCTGAATCTTGCCGAGGTTGGTCTGCAGCCGCGCGATTACCTTACCGATCGGGTCACGCTGGTTTGCGGGCTTGAGCTGTATGTAGACGCGGCCGTCGTTGAGCGTGTAGACGCCGCCGCCGGCGCCCACCGCGGCTCCGACGGTGTCGACGGCCGGATCCCGCATGATGGCATCTTGCAAGGCCTGCTGACGTTCCAACATGGCCTGGTAGGAAATATCCTGCGCCGCCTCGGACTGGCCGATGATCAATCCGGTGTCCTGCTGGGGAAAGAAGCCCTTGGGAATGATCACGTAGAGATATCCGGTCAGCGCGATGGTGCCGAACATCACCATCAGCGTGATAAACTGATGTCGCAGCACGATCTTGAGGCCTGCCTCATAGACGTGCAGCAGAGCGTCAAAGCCGCGCTCGGACACCCGGTAGAGCCATCCGTGCTCCTTGCTCTCCGGCTTGAGCAGGTATGCGCACATCATCGGCGTGAGCGTCCGCGAGATCACTAGTGAGAGAACAAGAGCCACGCTCACCGTCATCGCGAACTCGCGGAACAGCAATCCGACATAGCCGCTCATCAGGAACAGCGGGATGAACACGGCGATCAGCGAGAACGTGATCGCCATGACGGTGAAGCCGATCTCGCCGGACCCCTTCATCGCCGCGTCGTACGGCGAGAGGCCCTCCTCTATGTGTCGTGTGATGTTCTCGATCTCGACGACGGCGTCGTCGACCACGAAGCCGACCGCGATCGACAAGGCCATAAGGGAAAGATTGTCGAGACTGTAGCCCATTTCGTAGAGCACCGCGAAGGTGCCAACCAATGCCAGCGGCACGGTGACGGCCGGGATAATGGTCGCCCAGAAACTACGCAGGAATATGAAGATCACCATGACGACGAGCGCCACGGTCAGCAGCAACGTGAATTGCACGTCACTGAGGGAAGCGCGGATGGTTTGGGTGCGATCTGAAACGACGTTTATCTTGACGGCAGCCGGGATCGAGGCCTGGAGCACAGGCATCATCGCCTTGATCTTATCTACGGTCTCGACGACGTTGGCGCCGGGCTGGCGCTGGACGGCCAGGAGGATCGCCCGCTTCTGGTTGAACCAGGCGGAAATCAGCTCGTTCTCTCCCAAACTGACGGCGTGGCCGATATCGCGTATGCGGACCGGCGAGCCGTTGCGATAGGCGATGACCAGGTCGTCGTATTGGTCGGGCTTGAACAGCTGATCGTTGGTATTGAGCGTATAGGTCTGGCGCGGACTGTTGAGCGTGCCTTTCGGGAGGTCGACATTGGCCTGACCGAGCACCGTGCGCACATCCTCAAGATTGATGCCGCGAGCCGCCAGCGCCTCTGGATCGACTTGGACGCGGACGGTCGGCTGCTGCGCGCCTCCGATGCCCACGAGGCCGACCCCTGAAATCTGCGAGATCTTTTGCAGCAAAATATTCTGCGCATAAGCGTCGACAACGGTCAGCGGCAGGCTGTCCGAGGTGATTCCGAGCACCAGGATCGGCGTGTCGGCCGGATTGACTTTGCGGATCAGTGGCGGATACGGCATATTTTTGGGCAGGTAGGCGGCCGCAGCGTTGATCGCCGACAACGTGTCGGCCACCGCCCCATCGATGGGGCGGCTCAACTCGAACTGCAGGGTGACCTGGACGTAGCCGAGCGCACTCGACGACGTCATCTGGGTGAGGCCAGGGATCTCACCGAACTGCAGCTCGAGCGGCGAGGCCACTGTGGACGCCATGGTCTGCGGGTCGGTGCCTGGCAGCTGCGCCGTCACCGTCAGCGTCGGATAGTTGACGCTCGGAAGCGACGCCACCGGCAACAGCGGATAGGCGATCAGACCGGCCACCAACAACCCCACCATCAGCAGAGCGGTCGCGATCGGCCGTTCGATGAACGGTGCGGATATGTTCATGGTATGGGGGCCTGCATTGCGTCTTGTGCAGCTTGTTCTTCCGCCGCCTTGCCGTGGAGCAGCGCTACCTGTACGCCCGGCTTCAGCTTGTATTGCCCATCAACCACGACCTGCTCGTTGGCCTTGAGGCCGGAATCGATCAGCGCCTGGCCGCCACTGATCTGTGCGACCTTGACCGGCCTGCTCTCGACCGCGTTGTTGGGATCAACGACGTAGACATAGGCTCCATTCGGGCCCTGTTGCACAGCCGACGCTGCGACGGTCAGGCCGTTATGCCTTGTATCGACGAGCAGCCGCGCGTTGACGAGTTGGCCCGGCCAGAGCCGATTCGACTTGTTGGGAAAATTCGCCTTGAGCTGGATCGAGCCCGTTGTCTGCAGGATCTCGTTGTTGACGAGGCCGAGTTCGCCTTGATCGAGCAGGATCGTATCATCCTGGCTGTAGGCCAGCACTTGGAGCGGCGTCTTGGTTTTCTGCTGTTGCTGCTCGATTTGCGGCAGGCTGGTCTCCGGCAGCGTAAATATCAGCGAAATCGGATGCAGCTGCGTGACGACGACGAGGCCATTCGTATTCGACGGGCTGATAATGTTTCCGACGTCGATCTGGCGAATGCCGACCACGCCATCGATCGGCGACGTCAGCCGCGTGTAGCTGAGCTGCACCTTCGCGGCGTCAATCAATGCCTGGTCGGCTTTGATAGCCGCGTTCAATTCCCCCACTTGCGCCTGTTGGGTCTCGAGCAATTGCGGAGTGGCCCAGCCCTTGTCTCCCAATGTGGTGTAACGTTTCAGGTTGGCCTGGGCATTGATGAGCTGGGCCTGATCGCGTTCCAGGTTGCCGGTGTATTGATCGATCAAGGCCTGATAGGGACGCGGATCGATCTGCGCGAGCAGGTCGCCGGCATGCACGGTTTGGCCTTCCGTGAAGTTGATGCTGATGATTTGTCCCTGGATCTGGGCGCGCACGACGTCGGTGTTATACGCAATCACCGTGCCGACGCCGGTAAGATAGATCGGCACGTCATGCTGGGCGACCACCCCGGCGACAATCGGAACGGCGGGTGGCGGAGCCGGCGCGGCAACGGCCTTCTCCAGGGGCACGATGTGCTTGAAGTACAGAAGGCCCCCGGCGGTAAGCGCCGCCGTCACCAGGGCAACAGGGATAAAGACTTTCTTTTTCATGGCCACTCTCGCTCACAGATGAAAAAAATGTTTCACGGGATGGTGCTTGTTGTCGTGGATGAAGCGGTGGGCATCGTCGGCGCCGCTGGCGCCGAAGCCACGCTGCCCATTAGCGGCGATACGCTTGTCGTCGGTACCGCCGCTGCGGAACTGACTCCAAGATTGCCAATTTCGTAAGACCCCAATGGAACGCCGGTTCGCGCGCCGCTGCTCGTCGGGGTCGGCGAGGTTGAAGTCGGCGTCGACGATGCGGCAAGGCTGCTTGAGCCCGAGCCGCACATCCCCGTCAATCCGGATGTTTCCAGCATTCCGGAGGATGTCGATATCCCTGACGTCGCCGAGATCGTCGACGACGTCGATATACCCGACGTCGCCGTGGAGCCCGACGTGGCCGAGCCAGGCGTCGTAGTTCCGGTCGCCATGGCCAATCCGCCGCCGTCGTAGGTGGTGGGGGATCCGAACGTTCCCATTGGCGAAGTCGCAACCGTCGAACATGCCGCGCCGCTACTTACACTCGGAATGGTAATTGTGCCCGTTAAGCCGTTGGGTACCTGACTGACGGAAGGTGATGCGCCCACCGCCAAGCCGTTCGGGCCGACTGGCGCGCCGGGAGCCATTCCAAGCGAAGAGGTGACGCCGAGTGGAGGCATGACCGTGCCGACCTGGGCAAAAGCCGTGGTGCAGCACAACAAGGGCAACGCCGTCGCGACGATCAGCAAGGACCTCATGGAAGCGTCTCCGGCATGAGCGCAGGGAATCCGCGGCGAGCGCACGCAGCACAGCCCGTGATGCAGCGGAAGCGATGAGTTTCCATTTTCATTATCTCTGACAGAGGATAAATTGCCTCAGCGTTCGCTCGCTGATCGACGTGCCGGGTATCCCGGCGTTCCCGGCGCCGGCGAAACTCCCGATCCCGCTCGCGCCGGTCATCGCGCACGCCGGATTGCTTGCGGTCGTCGCGGGTGAAGTCGTCGGTGAGACAGTGGGCATCGTTGGTGCCACCGAACTCGGACCCATGATGCCCACGGTGGGCAATACGCTTGGCACCGGTACCGGCGGTGTGGAACTGACGCCAAGATTGCCAATCTCGAAAGATCCCAACGGAATTCCGGTTCGAGCGCCGCCGCCTGGCACGGTTGGCGACGTTGAGGTTGGCATGGACGATGACGCAATGCTGCTTGAGCCGGAGCCGCACATTCCCGACGTTCCCGACGTGTCCAGCGTTCCTGACGATATCGGCATTTCCAACGTCACCGAGGTTGCCGACGAGGGTGATGTTCCCGAATTTGCGGTGGCGCCGGTATTTGCGGCGGTGGCAGGCGCCGCACTTCCGGATGCCGTTCCGCCGCCGTCGTAGGTCGCAGTCGATCCGTACATTCCCGATAACGATGTTCCCACGGTCGAACATGTCGTGCCGCTGCTTGTGATTGCGCCGCTGGTTGGCAATGCAATTGTGCCCGTCACGCCGCCTGTCGGAGCCGGACTGGTTCCGAGTGATGTCACTTCGGTGGAGCCCAGCGGGATTCCGGTCGCGCCGACCGATCCATTGGAGCCCATACCAAGCGGAGTGGTGACACCCAGCGACGGCACAGCCGTGAGCGGATCGAGCGGATCCTCGACCTGGGCGAATGCAGGGTCGGCGCACAACAGGCACCAGGCTGTTACGAGCGGAAGAAGCGCAGCAATCGCCGACAATTTCATTGGCACTATCCTTTGGAAGCCCGCGTCGCTGCAGCGGGAGCGACCACCCGGAGCGAGTTCTTGTGACATCGGTCAATCCTGGCCCGTTCGGTGTCAGCGTTGGCACGTCGCGAAATGGCAGATCTGCTTGTTATGCTAAGCCCGGTTTCAAACGTCTTCGGACAGTCTCACGGTGGAAAGTGGCCGGTCCCTCGCAGCTCCTCAAGTAAATACGAGTTTATTCTTTGGCTTCGATCCAGCCGCAGTTGGTCGCTATCCAGATTGAATGACCTGGATTCGAATTCAGCTTTGCTGAAATCACCGATGTGATGAATTGGAGCGTGGACCGTTGCCGCTCTCGGAAACCTAAAACATTGTTTAATTGAGCGGACCCTGTTCGCGCCCGATGTCCACAAACGTCTCTGACACAAAACCTCTATTCGATCGGGAAGTACCTCCCGGCCAAACATCAGCGCGACGATGGAGTGCACAATGAGCGAAGACGATGTCGTAGGCGTCGGCGAGTACGAGGGCGCCGCAGCGGGATGGGGTGCTCTCAAAGCGGTCGCGGATGCCGTTCGCGGTCAGCTGGATATCGTAAAGGAGACCCGCGGTCTCCTCAGCATGAACCAGCCGCATGGGTTCGATTGCCCAGGCTGCGCCTGGCCCGATCCGAAACATACCTCCTCGTTCGAGTTCTGCGAGAACGGCGCCAAAGCCGTCGCATGGGAAGCGACCGCCAAACGGACGACGCCGGAATTTTTCGCCGCGCACACGGTCAATGAGCTCTGGAAATGGTCGGACTTCGATCTGGAGAATGAGGGTCGTCTGACGCATCCAATGGCCTACGACCGGGCTACCGATCGTTATCTGCCGATTTCGTGGGACGAGGCGCTCGCAAGGATCGGCGCGGCGCTCCGTGCGTTGCCGCACCCCGATATGGCGGAGTTTTATACGTCCGGCAGGGCGTCCAATGAGGCGGCTTTTCTCTATCAGCTGTTTGCGCGGGAATACGGAACCAACAACTTTCCCGATTGCTCGAACATGTGTCACGAGGCGACAAGCGTCGGCCTGCCCGAGTCGATAGGTGTTGGCAAGGGAACGGTGACCCTGGATGATTTCGATCATTGCGACGCACTGTTTTGCATCGGCCATAATCCCGGGACCAATCACCCTCGCATGCTGACGACCCTGCGTGAGGTCTCAAAGCGGGGAGTGCCGATTATTGTCTTCAACCCGCTTCGCGAGCGCGGCCTGGAGCGGTTCACGTCGCCGCAGCACCCGGTTGAGATGCTGACGCTGAGCTCGACGCCGATTGCCTCGACCTACTATCTGGTGAAAGTCGGTGGCGATATCGCCGTACTGAAGGGCATCATGAAGACCCTGCTGGCGCTCGATGCGAAAAGCCTTGCCGAAGGGGGGCCAGGTGTCCTCGATCGAGACTTCATCAAGAATCATACCACCGGAATCGACGAACTGCTGGCTGATCTCGAAGCGACCTCGTGGGACGCGATTGAGGAAGCCTCGGGTCTGTCGCGTTCAGATATCGAGTCCGTCGGCAATATTTACGCCAAGGCGGAGCGGGTCATCATCAACTACGGCATGGGCATCACCCAGCATCGGCACGGTACAGGCAATGTGCAGCAGATCGCCAATTTGTTGATGCTCCGCGGTAATATCGGACGCAAGGGCGCCGGCATTTCTCCGCTCCGGGGTCACTCCAATGTGCAGGGGGACCGCACGGTCGGCATTACCGAAATTCCGAGTGATGAACTCCTGGGCGCAATAGCCCGCGTGTTCGGATTCGAGCCGCCACGCAACAAGGGCCACAATGCGATCGAAGCTGTCGAGGCGATCCGGGATGGACGCTCGAAGGCGTTGGTCTGTCTTGGCGGCAATCTCGCGGTTGCAATGTCCGATCCGGAAGCCACGTTCAATGCGATGAGGAACCTCGATCTCGCGGTGCATATTGCCACCAAGCTCAATCGCACCCATTTGCTGCTCGCGAAACAATCCTTCATTCTTCCCTGTCTGGGACGCACCGAGATTGATGTTCAGGCGAGCGGCCGCCAGTCGGTCACTGTGGAAGATTCAATGTCCATGGTCCACGCCTCACGCGGCGGACTGAAGCCGGCGTCGGAGCATCTCAGGTCGGAACCCGAAATCATCGCGGGGATGGCGTTGGCCACATTGCCGAACACGCGGGTCGGATGGGCCGACCTGGTCTCCGATTACGGAAAGATTCGTGATTGCATCGAGGCGGTCTTCCCGGAGTTCGCCAACTTCAACGCTCGCATCGAGCAGCCGGGCGGATTTCGGCTGTATGTTGCTGCATCGGAACGAGAGTGGCTGACACCGACGAAGAGGGCAAATTTCTTCGTTTATCCTGGTCTCGATGAGGATACGCGTGTCGCAGATCCAGAAGCGCTGACGCTCGCGACGATCAGAAGTCACGATCAATACAATACGACGATCTACGGCCTCAATGACCGTTATCGCGGCATTACCGGGCGCCGTGACGTCGTGTTCGTCAATGAGCGGGACCTCGCCAGCCGTGGCTTGAAGCACGGAGACCTCGTCGATATCAGCGTCGTGTCCGATGTGGGATCGGCACCAGGCGAGCGCGTTATGCGCAACCTGACGGCGGTCGCCTTCAATATCGCGCAGGGCTCAATCGCTGCCTATTATCCGGAGGCGAATGTTCTGGTTGCGCTCGATCATTACGACACCAAATCCGGAACCCCTTCCTACAAGTCGACGCCGGTTCTGCTCCGTTCTTCGCCGCACCATGATGCGTTGCGCGACTAGTTCAGATCGCGGACGAATAGAGCCGAAATAGATCATGAATACAGCAAATGCGCCGGTCGCCCGGAAGGCGCCGGCAGGTTGCTGAATTCAGGTAAGAGGACGAGGTCCGATCCACGCCGCATGAAGCGTGGCGTCTATGCGGGTCGATCCATGGCCCGACAATCTAGATATTTGAACGCTATCTGCTGATCGGCGCCTAGCTTAGGTGCCCCAAGCCGGCGGCATCGCCGCCGGCGCATGTACGGTGAGGTTCCTGGCTGCTTTTCGTACTTTCTCGAACGCGCGCGCCTCGATTTGCCGGATCCGTTCGCGCGACACATTGAATTTTGCCGCAAGCTCTTCGAGCGTCAGTGGTTGGTCGACCAGATGTCGCGCCTCGAAGATGCGGCGTTCGCGGTCGTCCAGTACCTCGATCGCGGCGACCAGTGCCTTTTGCTGATGTTCTTTCTCGTCCTGCTCGACGACGATGGCTTCCGGCGAGGGGGACTGATCGACGAGATAGTCCTGCCATTCGCCGGTTTCACCGTCCTCATGAAGCGGCGCATTGATCGACCTGTCGCCGCCGAGGCGTCGATTCATGTCGACGACATCGCGCTCTGCGACATCGAGGCTCGTTGCAATCTGAGAGACCTGATCGGGGTGCAGGTCGCCGCTTTCGAATGCGGCGATCTTGCTTTTTGCTGAGCGCAGTTTGAAAAATAGTTTCTTCTGGCTCATGGTCGTGCCGATTTTCACAAGTGACCACGAACGCAGGATATAATCCTGGATGGAAGCCCTGATCCACCAGATCGCATAGGTGGAGAAGCGAAATCCCTTTTCCGGTTCAAAGCGATTGACTGCCTGCATCAGGCCGACGTTGCCTTCGGAGATGATTTCCGAAACGGGAAGACCATAGCCGCGGTAGCCCATGGCGACTTTGGCGGCGAGACGCAGATGACTTGTGACGAGCTTGTTCGCGGCATCACGGTCGCCGTGCTCGCGCCAGCGTTTGGCGAGGTTGTACTCCTGGTCTCTTTCGAGCATCTCGAAGCGCCGGATGTCGTGGAGATACCCTTTGCCGCGTCCATTTCCGACAAACGCTGGTGCGAGCCGTGTTCGAGTTGCGAGGCCCGCGAATTGTCCTTCAATGCCCATTTCAGTCACTCCGCCGTGAAAGTTAGATTCCGCCGTTCGAAACTTGAGCGGATCACTGAATGATAGGCAAAGCGCGCAGGGGAGCCATTAAAATGCGGTTTAGGACATTAAATTCGAATTCAGGCGCGCGGCTCGTTGGATGCGGCGACCTGGTGCTTCTCGTTCGCCATTAAATAGCTACGTTGACATCATCAACGACAATGCCTGTGAAGCCGATCGAACCTCGTGCCGCCGGGCTCGCCGGCATCACGCTCGAATGGCGAAGGTTCGAGACTGCTATTCTTGTAAGTTGGGCCCACCAGGTGAACTTGGCGATCTGCTGTTCGCCAATTCTCCATGTGGGCCCGCTAAGGCAGCGAAAGCCGCGCGCTCGCGGCTTTCCGGATCGGCCTACCACTCAGTAAGTGCAGGTATACGGCCAGGTGCTCGACGTGTAATTCGGGTAATACGGGCAATCGAGGCCGTAGTTGTAGTAGCCGCCGACGAAATGACGCCGTCCAGCGCCAAAGTGATCGTGGTCCATGTGGGCCATGTGACCGGCGCCAAGGCCACCGATGTGGCCTCCGCCAAGACCTCCGATGTGACCACCGCCAAATCCACCCATGTGACCTCCGCCAAAGCCACCCATGTGGCCTCCGCCAAAGCCACCCATGTGCCCCCCACCACCACCACCGTGTCCTCCTCCGCCGCCGCCGCCCCGAGCTTGTGCACCCGTGGCAATAAGGCTGCCGGCAAGCAGTGCGCTTGCCAAAATCATCATCGCTCGTCCTCGCATAACATTCTCCATTTGGCTGGGCGGACTTTCCGCCACAGGGCCTTGTCAGACGTTGGCCCGTTTGAGCAAACTAAACGCCAACGTTGCGATGGACTGGATATGGGGATTGCTATTCTTCCTCCCTACTAAATTCTTTTTCAATCAACCAATGAATGCCCGCCTCACGAGAACCAGGCAGCCGTGCCCGCGTATTGATCGAGTGTTGCTGCAGGCGGGCCGAGATTTCAGCCCTCGCAAAAAGTTGGACGGCGCGCACCCGCCTTGTTGAGGGGGCATGAAGCGTGGCGCGCGCCGTCCAGTCGACAGCCGCATAATATCGCCTCGGGGGACAGGCGTGGCTGTTCTGAACGTGATCTACGCTTGCAGCGCTCATCGCGCCATTAAACAATGTTTCAGAATCGATCCGCGTTGTCTGTGGTGACAGGTCCGGGAACTGGCCGCCGTTCTCCCTCCCTCTCTCTGTTGGATGAATGCCAGAAAGCTAAACCCGTTTTTAGTTGAGAAGGCTGCGTCAGGCAGCGACTGTATTGCTTGGCGGGCTCTTGCATCTCGGCGCGGCACGCCCTCAATGGAGCAACGCATGATGGAACCTGCCCGAGTCGTTCCTCGCCGGATGTGGCGAGATGGCAGTCCGAGCGCCGGCAGTCGTTCGATTCCGGAAGAGATGGCGGTGGCGCTTACGTATAACGGCGGGACCTATGCCGTCATGATGACGACGCCGCAGGATTTGGAGGATTTCGCGGTCGGCTTCAGCCTCAGCGAAGGCGTCATCAGCGCTTCCAAGGATGTCGATTCGCTAAACATCATGTCTCTCGATCATGGTATCGAACTGCGGATGTGGCTCAGCAAACCGAGGGCCGATCGCCTGCAGGAACGACGGCGGCACATCGCGGGACCGACAGGGTGCGGATTGTGCGGCATCGAATCAATCGCGGAAGCAATGCGTCCCGCGGCTGTTGTCGGGCGCGGCCCGCAATTTTCGCCTGAACAGATCATGGTGGCCATGCAGGGCCTGTCATCGCGTCAAAAGCTCAACATCGAGACGCGCGCAGTACATGCAGCTGCGTTCTGGAATGCCACGAGTGGTATTGTTGCGTTGCGCGAGGACGTCGGCCGCCATAATGCACTCGACAAGTTGTCGGGCGCACTGGCGCGTGCGTCTATTGTTGCGAGCGAGGGGATCATTCTTCTCACCAGCCGGGTGTCAGTGGAGATGGTGCAGAAGAGCGCTGCGATCGGTGCGCCCGTAATGGTGTCGGTGTCGGCGCCAACCGCGCTGGCTGTTCGCATGGCGGACGCAGCAGGTATTACACTCGCCGCCATCGCACGCGCGGACGGATTCGAAGTGTTTACGCATCCTGGCCGGATTTCAGATGAGCCGTTGCGGTAATGACGCGATAGTGACCTCTGTATGGATGGGGATAGTGTGCTCCAGCGCTATCTCTCGGAGAGAAGGCGATCCGTCGAACGGCTGGATCATCGCTCGTTGGGCAGTTGCGTGACAAATTTGCGAGCGAGGAATGACGCGATAGTGAACTCATCTATTCGGCTAGGGCATCGTCCGAGACTATCTTTATCCGGATATAGGCGCGCCGCCGTTGCAGCTGTTCATGCCGGGCGCTAGTGCCTTCAGAGACCATATTCGGGAGACTACAATGCGAAAGACGCTTCTATCCATTCTTGCCACCTTGCTGATTGTCGGGTCGACTATCCAGATAGCCGCAGCCGCCGGGCGTTACACCCACAAATCGGATCGCGCGCGGGCGCCTGCAAGCCAGCAGTTCCGCAACGCCAATGACTCCATGGCTTCGCCATCCGCGCAGCAGCAGGACTGGTCCGATTACAGTGAGGGCCATGTGATCTCGGCGCCCGCCGGTCATTGATGCCGATCTCATCAAGCATAGAAGCCCCGACCAGGTCGGGGCTTTTTGTGACGTGACAACGCTACGAGAGTATTGTCCCTTGCGGTCGTGCGGGCATCACCGGGATTTTGGCCCGCCCTGATAACGCCAGGTGGAAGCATTGTCATTTGCATTCGTTGCCGGTTGCAAACCTGACCCGGATCCGTCGTCTGCGAGCGCAGAATTTGGGTTGCCAAGTGAGCTGCCAGACAGGTCTTGTTCACCCTGCACGGCTTCGTTCGGCCAATAGCTTTTGTCCGTGATTGTTGACCCCGCCTGGGCTGCGGTGGATATCGCCATCAGCCTCAGCAAGAGCGAAATTGTAAAAAGCCGTTTTGACAGCATTGTCGGGCTCCATCTCTGTCCTGTTCGAGTTTTCACTGGTGAGGAAATAGATCTGTGTTAGGTTGGCCGCAACTCGGCTCATCCGACGATTTTGGCCAAAGACCCGGCTAATTTGGCCGTGAACGACTGCTGCGAGAAGTGCGCCTTACCGGAAAAGGCGGAGGAAAAACGGCAAAATGGTTGCCAGGCCCGCGCAGAGACCCGTTGCCATCATCGTACCGCCGAACGCGCAATCTCTTGACGTGTCGGGGCCGCTGGATGCCTTTCTGGAAGCCAATCGCCAAGCATCCGGCGGACCTCTCTACGAGGTCCGGTTGGTAGCGACCGGCGCGCGCCGAACAATCAAGGCAGGAGGTATGTCGCTCGTCGCGGATAGTTCGATCTTTGACGACGTCAGGTCAATCGACACGATGCTCGTGGCCGGAACGCCCGACTACGCCATCGCCTACAATAGCGGAGATATCCACGCCTGGCTGCGACGCCGTGCTCCGAAGACGCGGAGATATGGCTCGGTATGCACCGGTGCATTCTTTCTCGGTGCGTCAGGCCTCCTCGACGGAATGAGCGCGACGACGCATTGGCAGCATGCCGCCGAACTTGCCGAACGTTTTCCGGCCGCCAAGGTCGTACCCGACCAGATCTATGTTCAGGATGGCGCGCTCTACACTTCGGCCGGAGTGACCGCGGGCATCGATCTCGCATTGAAGCTGATCGAGGACGACCACGGGCGCGATCTTGCATTGACGGTCGCGCGTCGGCTGGTGGTCTTTTTAAAGCGTCCCGGCGGCCAATCGCAGTTCAGCGCGCATCTGGCAGCGCAGATGGCCGACGAGGGAAAGATTCGATCCCTGCAGCATTGGATTCTCGATCATCTCTCGCTCGATCTGAGCCTGGTTTCGTTGGCAAGTCGGGTCGCGATGAGCGTACGCAATTTTACGCGTGTGTTTCAGGACGAAACCGGCACCACGCCGGCGGACTTCGTCGAAATGGCGCGGGTCGATGCGGCGAGGCGACTGCTCGAGGAGAGCGAAACCCCATTGCAGCGCGTGGCGTCGCGCTGTGGCTTTAGCAGTCCGGACACGATGCGCCGCGCCTTCCTGCGAAGAATCGAAACCGGGCCTAGCGACTATCGGGAGCGATTTCGACGGTGACGTCCGCGACGGCCGTCAGGTCTGTCGAGAAGAAGGGTGTCTGCCGAGCGAGATCAGCGAGCGTTTCCCGCATGGCGCTTTCGTTGCGCCATGCGGGGTACCTGCCCGATCAGCTCGCTGGGTACGCGGGATCTACCCATCGACGACACGGATAATATAGCGCCTGCTAACTGGCCGGCTTTGGTGAAGAACCCGGGCGAAGCGACGACACCCGCCATACGGTGTTTCCGACATCGTCGGCGATGAGCAGTCCACCGGTCCGGTCGACTGCCAGACCGACCGGCCTCCCGTGCGCGTGATTGTTCGCATCGAGGAAGCCTGTGACGACATCCTGTGGCGGACCGCTGGGTCGTCCACCGCTGAAGGGCACGAAGACCACTTTGTAGCCGTTCAGAGGCGTTCGATTCCAGCTTCCGTGTTCGCCGACGAAGGCACCGCCGCGGTAGTTTGCCGGAAGATCGGTGCCTGTGTACATCGCTACACCCAGCGGCGCCACGTGAGAGCTTAGCGCGTAGTCCGGCTTGATCGCTGTGGCCACCAGATCGGGCCGCTGCGGTACGATGCGGGGGTCCAGGTGCTGGCCGTAATAGCTATAGGGCCAGCCATAGAAACCTCCGTCCTGCACCGAGGTCAGATAATCCGGAACCAGGTCGGGCCCGATCTCGTCGCGTTCGTTGGCGATGGCCCAGAGCTTGCCGGTCTCGGGTTCCCACTGCAGCCCGGTGGGATTACGGACTCCGCTGGCGAAGATACGATGCGCGCCCGACGCACGGTCGACCTCCCAGATTGCAGCTCGTTCGTATTCGGCCCCGATTCCGTTTTCGCCAATGTTGCTGTTCGAGCCGACGCCGACATAGAGCTTGGAGCCGTCCGGACTGGCCAACAGAGCCTTCGTCCAGTGATGATCGATGGGCCCGCCGGGAAGATCCGTGAGCTTGGTGCCCGCGGCCGTGATGGTGGTTTGTCCGTCCTGATACGGATAGCGGACGATCGCATCGGTGTTGGCGACGTAAAGATCGTGACCGACCAGGGCGACGCCAAATGGCGAGTTGAGGTGGTCGAGAAAAACGGTTCGCACTTTGTAACGGCCGTCACCATTCGTATCGCGCAGCAGCGTGATGCGATTGGCATCCTTCGCCTTGGCGCCCGCAAACGACTGTACCCAGCCGGTGATGATGTCCTTTGGCCGGTAAACCGGCGCTTTCGGACCATTGCTCTCAACCACCAGCACGTCTCCATTAGGGAGAACGTAGAGGGACCGGGGGTGCTGAAAGCCGGTCGCCAATGCATGGACCTGCAATCCCTGCGGCACCGTGGGAGCTTCATCCTTTCCCCATCCGACCACCTTTGCGATCCGCATAGGCGGCATCAGGTACTGCTGCAACTTCGGCAGAACGGGATTGGCGCCGATCTGCACTTTCGGATCGCCTGCATGATCGTCACAGCCGGCGAGTCCCAACCCGGCGACGGCGACGAGGATAGCGGCAACACGCGGTAGGCTCGTCGAACCTGCAATTCTGAGGGCGTGCATATTATCCTCCAATACGACGGCGATTTGCCTGGAACGCGGCCACCGAGGCCGTCACCAAGAGAACGACGACGACCAGCCCGGAAAGCATCAGGCCGGTCGGTACCACTGCGGTGTAACCGTCGCGGCTGTGAACGAAGGCATTTATCAGCGCGAGCAGGACAGCGAGCGCGTAACCGGCGGCGCGGGGCAACGCCGGCCGGTCGATTCGTCTGCGGCCCGCCAGGTCGATTGCGTAGGCGATGGTGGCAAGGCCCGCCATGACCAGACCGGCGACGATCAGCCAGATGGAGAACCTCTCCCACAACACATCAGGCATCTGCCAGTAGACGAAATCGGTGACGAGCGCGCCGGTGAAATAGGCGGCGGAAAACGACACCAGGATTTTGTGTATCGGTCGTCCACGACGCTTCCGGATTGGTCTCGAATTGGCGTCGCCTATGAACGTCGCTTCCGTGATCGTAGCGTGCTTCATGTGTCAATACTCCTGCTGCGCGAAACCGCGAGTTCTCTTCGCCTCACTTGAACTGCGGAATTGTCGGGGCGGTTATGTGCGGCTGCGGCAGCGGCGCCATCCTGGAAGCGTTGCCGATGCCGCTCGGATCGACGGTCACATTGTTCATTCCGCCAGCGTTTGCAGGCCCCGCGGGAATTCCGCTGATGGGCAGGTTTCCTGAGCCTGCTCCACCCGCCATCCTTGCGTAGGAAGCGGCAGGGGCCGCCAGGAGAACGAGGAATGCGAGAGCGATTTTTACAGATGTGTTCGACATGAGAGCCTCCATTGTTCCACGAGAGTGTTGGATGCGTGAGGCCGATGTAGGCCCGTCGATTCGACGGCGCCATTAAATTGAAGTTTAGAACAGCCAGGCAGAATGCGTGTTGGCAGATCTGTACACGCTCCGAATTTCGCTCGTCGCCGACGCGCGTCGAAATGCAATGGAGGCCGTAGACATAAATGCCAATTTAGCTTCCTGAAGAGTAATTTAGTGGGACGAGTAGAGCTTCTGTCTACCTCCGTGGTGACACGCCTGAGCATTCAGGGCGAAAGCGAAAATTCCCCAATCTCGCTGCCAGTCGATGCGGAGAGCAGCTATGACCAGATTCAATATCCTTGGTGCGGCGGCCATTCTGTCGCTGATGTTCGCAACGCCGGTATTCGCGCAGGAGGCGATTCAGGAGCCAGGCATGTTCGCTTTTTACTACCCGAACAATGACGTTCTGAACGGCGGCCGGCCTACGCCGGCGGCGGGCATGGACGCCAGGACACTGGTGCAATTCAACCGCAGAGACGCGTATGGCGCCCCGGGCAGTGGTTCGTCTCGCGCCCAACGGTAACATTCCTGCGATCCGTCTTCAGGGACGTTCCTTGGATATGATGGCCGCCGGCACGCCTCGGCAAGATTGAGACAGGCGCAGCAATCCTCGACAAACGGGACCTGGCTCGCTGAATTACAATGGAGGAGCCTTCCTTCTGGAACATAGCTGAGCTTTATTGCATTATTCCAGCCGCACCGAATTCGAGCGGAGGACGACGATGACCGAGCCAACCGACGACGGCAAGGGTCCTGCTGCGACATCGCGCCGGCGATTTCTGCGTAACAGTGGCATAGTCGTGGGAGGGGTCGTCGTTGCGGGTCGTCTCGCGGGCAGCGAAGCATCGGCGGCAGCGGAAAACGCCGACAACCTGCCGCCCAATGTCCCGGACTGGATGAAGACGCCTGGCGATCCCATGGGAGGCCAGCTTTACGGAATGCCTTCGTCATTCGAAAAGGATGTCATCAAGAACATCCCGAAGAACCTGCCGCAATATTTGTCGGCAGCCGGGCGAACGCCACTGCAGGATCTCGACGGCATCATCACGCCTAACGGCCTGTTTTATGAACGCAATCACGGCGGGGTTCCCACCATCGATCCGGCGCAACATCGGCTGATGCTCCATGGCCTCGTCGACAAACCGCTGATCTTTACCATGGACGACATCCGGCGCTTTCCTTCCCAGTCGCGCATCTATTTCCTCGAATGCTCGGGCAACCCCGGCTACAAGAAACCCTACGGCAAAACGGCGTCCGACCTTGTCGGTCTCCTGAGCTGTGCGGAATGGACTGGCGTCAGCCTCAAACTGGTTTTGCAGGAAGCAGGATTGCAGGCCGGGGCAAAATGGGTGATCGCCGAAGGCGCCGATGCCGCCGCGATGACGCGCAGCATTCCGATCGAAAAATGTCTCGAAGACGCGATGCTGGTGTACAGCCAGAACGGCGAGCGGCTGCGCCCGCAGCAAGGCTATCCACTGCGGCTGTTGTTGCCGGGATTCGAAGGCAACATGAACATCAAATGGCTGCGACGTCTGCACGTCGCCGCCGAGCCCGCCTATTCGCGCGAGGAGACCTCGAAATATACGGACCTGATGCCGGACGGCTCGGCGCGTGAATTCACATTCTATATGGAAGCGAAATCCATAATTACGCGGCCCTCGGGCGGACAGCGGCTGAGCGCGCCTGGATTCCGTGAGATCAGCGGCATCGCCTGGAGCGGCCGCGGCAAGATCGGGCGTGTCGATGTCTCGGTCGATGATGGCAAGAGCTGGCAGGAGGCGCAGCTGCAGGAACCGGTGTTGACCCGGGCGCTGACCCGCTTCAGGCTTCCGTGGCATTGGGACGGCCAACCTGCCGTCATTCAAAGTCGCGCAATCGATGAAACCGGCTACGTCCAGCCGACACTGGCCGAACTTCTCGCGGTTCGCGGCGAGAACTATTTCTACCACAACAACGCGATCTGGCCTTGGCGGATCTCAGCGGGCGGTGAGGTGACCAATGCCCATGCGTGAGCCTTGCATCGCAGCGTTCGCCTTATTTGCGCTTGCATGCGCGACGCCCGCGCGGGCGCAAAGTACCTACGGCATCGGGCGGGCTGCGACGCCGGCGGAGATCGCTGGTTGGAATATCGATGTCGATCGCGAAGGTAACAACCTTCCGCCGGGAAGCGGCAGCGTCAATCACGGCCGCGAGGTTTTTGATCAGCAATGTGCGGCCTGTCACGGCGCAAAGGGTGAGGGTGGCGTTGGTGATCGGCTTGTCGGCGGGCAGGGCACGCTCGCGACGCCAAATCCGGTGAGAACCGTCGGCAGCTACTGGCCATACGCTCCGACATTATTCGATTATATCCGCCGCGCGATGCCGCAGAACGCACCGCAATCGCTAAGTAGCGAAGATGTTTATGCGGTCTCGGCTTACATTCTCCATCTGAACGGCCTGCTGCCGGCAGAGGCGACCCTCGACGCCAGGTCGCTGAGCGCGATCCAGATGCCGAATCGAAATATGTTCGTCGGCGATTCCCGGCCCGACGTCAAAAATCCGGCATGCGTGACGGGGTGCGGAGGAAGCAAGTAAAAACCGGGTTTGCCAATAGTTTGGGCGCACCCATCGACCAGTACCTGTCATTGCCGCCCAGCGTGCCATCAGGTTTCAACCGGTAGACTCGCCGGCCGCGCCGCTTTGCGGACTCGCGACCAGACGCAGGACACTCATCCCGCATCCTGACGCGGCGAATACCGCACCAAGCACCAGCGCGAGCGTGGCTCCCTCGCGACCGACGAGGCCAAAACAGAGTGCCGCAAGGGCTGCTCCGATCGTGCGTCCCGTCAGGCGTGCCGTCGCTACCATACCGCTAGCACTTCCACTGCGATCGGCAGGTGCGCTAGACATCAAGGCCTTCATGTTCGGCGCCTGGAAAAAGCCAAATCCACATCCGCAGATGGCCATGCGCCAAACGATGTCGACGACATGCGGGTTCTGCGGAAGCATCGCCAATAGAACCATCCCCACGCTGAGTAACGCGAGACCGAGACCGCCGAGAATTCCTGCGGGATACCGGTCGGATAGACGTCCGGCGATCGGCGCCATGATAGCCACCACGAGAGGCCAGGGGGTCATGAAAAAGCCGGTCTCGACCTGCGATCGGCCAAGAATGTCCTCGAAGTAGAATGGCAGGGAGACGAAAGCCAGGCCCTGGACTGCAAAGGAGGAGATTGCGGTGGCAGTGGACAGGGCGAAGATCGGCTTCCGAAACAGGTCGATCGGCAACACCGGCGCCGGCGAATCCGCCTGTCTGCGGATCAGAACCCAGCCAAGCAGCGCGGCGGAGGCAAGTTCAATCGATATAAGTCCAGGCTGCGCGTGATGAGCCGCGCTTCCGATCCCTAGAATGAAAAGGCCGAGACAGCCCGCGGCCATCAGCGCGCCGGGAAAATCGAAAGCATGCGTCGCTCTCGGGGTACGCGGCAGTGTCTCCAGTCCGACCAAGATCGCGACAACGCCGAAGGGAATGTTGACGGCAAACAGCCAGGCCCACGACCCAATCGCGAGGATGCCCGACGCGATCGTCGGGCCGAGCGTAAAGGCGGTCGCGACCACCAGCGCGTTGTGTCCGAAACTTCGGCCCTGCAAGCGCCCTGGATAAATGAAGCGAACCAACGCCGTGTTCACACTCATAATGCCACCGGCGCCAAGGCCCTGCAGTACGCGCGCCGTCAGCAGGCTGGGCAACGACCATGCGTTTGCGCAGAAAAGCGACGCCAGCGTGAAGAGCAACAGGCCTCCGAGATAGATCCGGCGGTGGCCGACGACCTCGCCAAGCGCGGCAGGCGGCAAAAGCGTTGCGACCATGGCAATCTGGTAGACATTCACCCCCAGATGACATCGGCCGGCTTGGCATGAAGAACGGCTGCGATAGCGGGCAGAGCAATGTTCGCGATCGCCGTGTCGAGCGATGCCATCGCGAGCGCAGCGAAAATTGCAGCAGCGGCCCATCTCTGGCGTTCTGCCGGCAGATCATCGATCGTAACCGGCAGATCGGCCGAAATTGTTTCCGTCGACATTCGAAAAGTTCTCCAACATGCGGGATGTAGTACGGATACTTTGAAGCAGCAGGCGGCTCTCGCGTCGGCGGCGGGGTGTTGCCGTCACTGTTGGTACAGCGCAGCATGATGGCGCGCTTCTTCGCGAGTATTAATAGTCGCTCGGACCGTAATAGCTTTTTAGCAGGTGATAGTGGTCACCTTCTTTTCCGTAAACCTGATGCAAGCATCTGCCCTGAGTACAGATGGCAGTCTGGTCGCCGCAACGAAGACGATCAAAGTGCAAAACGAGAAATTTCGAGTTTTCAAGATAGCCGGCGAAATACTGTTGCGCTGCCAAGTCGGGTCCACACATTCTTGTTAGCGCGCGTCGGACCTCTGACGGCAATCCGCTAATATTTCCGGCATCCCATGTCTTGTCCTCGAAGGAGCTGGCTCGGCCAAACACCGGCGTTAGCTGGCCAACAAGAAGGACCCCCAGCGTGATCAGACGAGCAACTGCAATCATCGACGTGACCCGTTCCCGCGTTTCGAGCTCCTTTTCATGTACTGAACATAGGAGACCGGATTGTCATTCCAACTAAATTCGGGGTTAGCTGCCCATGGCAAAAAGTTTTCGGAAATAGGCGGAAATCGCCGCGCCTACCAACCGGCCCCAAGGTCTCGGGGGCCGATTTTTTGACCGCCCCTACCCCGACACGCGATCGATGCCGCGTCACGGTTCCCAGAGAGTCATGTTCGTTTTGCCACTCATGCCCATGTCGAGAACACTGCAAGTTTGATGATTGATTTTAAGAGACGATTGCGGGCCGAAGGCCGTGCGGCGAGCCATGCGCTGTCGAGCGCCGCGACTTCATCCAAACAGCCTTGCGCTGCTATTCCGCACCCGCCGGCGCCGCGATTATATCAATCGGCAAATCGCACAAACCTTGCCGCTTGATCTCGAAGCGAACATCCGCAAACTATCGGGTCGGCTAAGTGCCCAATAGCGGAAGAGTCTCGCCTCCGCGCTGCCTACAAGTCATTCGATTAAGGTCGCGCGGAGCTGGGCCGACAATGCGCTATTTCCTCGGGATGGCAGGGTGAGTCCGCCGACGTTGTATCCGAAATGCCGATGGATCCCATCTGAATAAGCTGGCTTATCCGACTACGCCGCATTCCTTAGCTTCTCTTCATGAGCAACCCAAGCCTCGAAAAGAATGCTATGAACCAATCATTCACGCCCGTTCGTGCCGGACGCTACACTCTGCCAAACCGTCTGGTCATGGCCCCGATGACCCGTAGCCGTGCGAAGCTCGACGGCACGCCGGGAGAACTGGCCGCCGAATATTATGCCCAACGCGCCAGCGTCGGCCTGATCGTCACCGAAGGCACTCAGCCTTCGGATGATGGACAGGGCTACCTCGCTACGCCGGGCATCTACACTCCCGCGCATATCGCCGGATGGAAGAAGGTGACCGCAGCCGTGCATAACAGGGGCGGCCATATCTTCATCCAGATCATGCACGCAGGACGCATGTCGCACCCCGACAACACGCCGCATCATCGCCAGGCCGTCGCACCCTCCGCGATCGCGCCGGGGGCACAGATGTTCACCGCCACAGGAATGAAGGACATCCCTGCGCCGCGCGCGCTGACGATCGAGGAAGTGCGCCGGACCGTCGCTGACTTCCGCCGTTCGGCGCGCGCCGCTATCGAGGCTGGCGCCGATGGTGTCGAGATTCACGGTGCGAACTCCTATCTCATCCAGCAGTTCTTCGCCCCGAGCGCCAACGCGCGCAGCGATGAATATGGCGGCTCCATCGCGAACCGCGCCCGCTTCGCCATCGAGGTCGTCGGCGCGGTCGCCGGGGAGATCGGCGCGGACCGGACGGCCATCCGCCTGTCCCCCGGCCTGACCATGAACGGGATCGACGAAGGCGCGGAAGGCCCGGACCTCTACCGCTATTTGGTCGCCGAACTCGGCAAGCTGAGCCTTGCCTACCTTCACGTCCTGCATGCCGGCGACGAGCAGCTTGCGGGTGACGTCCGCGCACTGTGGAAGCAAGCGCTGATCGTGAACCGGCCCGGTCGTCCGCGCGACCAGGTCGGCGCTGATGTTGCTTCGGGGCTGGCCGATCTGGAAGCCTACGGCCAGATGGTCCTCGCCAACCCGGATTTCGTCGCACGGTTGAAGACCGGTGCGCCGATGAACACAGCGGATCGCGCCAGCTTCTTTGGCGGCGCCGCACAGGGCTATACCGACTATCCCGCGCTCGAGGCGGCCACGGCCGCGTAAGGCGCGCAGCTATTTCCGTCATCGCTTCGGTTCAGCGGCCAATCATGGTTGCTATTTCCGCGCCCACGGCCTGCGTGGCATGACCAAAATGATCGACCCCTTCATTGGGGTCGATGATGCGTGATGAGCGAGATTGGCTGCAGCTTTCCGCCACACAAACAAGCCGACGTAAAACGACGCCCTCCACCAGCGGCCTGATTAGTCACCCTCTTCTATCGGAAGCAAGTGCACCTGGCGCCGTGTTGCCGCTGGCGACGAGGCCGTTGTCGAGTTCGAGGAAGGCGACACACATCCTGCCAGCCGTCGGAATGATCCGAGACAGCGGTGAGGAATTGCCTGCCCTCAGCGGCATCGCGGTGCCGGATGCATTGCGCCTGCGCATTGAAGCAATCGAAGACCCGGATGTCGTCGCGGTGAATTGCTCAAACCGCCGATATACGCGGGCATTGCTATCGAACTCACTCCGCCAACGCTCAAGGTTCGACAAGCCATCGTGACCCTTAAGGTGGATCACGTCCGAGAAGGCGTGACCACTTTACGACGTTGAGCCTCCGACGGATCTCTCGAGCGCGGCCGCGCTGAGAGCATGCATCGCTCCGGTTGGTGCGGCACCGGCGGCATATCGGAGAAACCGATGGATATCATCTGAATAAATCGGCTGTTGCCGTGATGGTCGGCATCTTAGCTTCGTCTCACTTTCAACCTCACACCCAACGGAGACCAACATGAGTACGGCTTCCATCCAATCAGTTCGTCCTACGCGTCGCATCGGCGCCTGGACGTTGCAGAGTATTATCGCGGCGGCCTTCCTTGCCGCCGGCTTGGCCAAACTGGCCGGCGTGCCTTTCATGGTCGACTTGTTCGCGCAGATCGGACTCGGCCAGTGGTTCCGCGCCGTGACCGGCGTCGTGGAAGTGACCGGAGCCGTCGCGCTGCTCATTCCCGGCCTGGCTTCGATCGGTGCGCTGTGGCTCGGTGGCACCATGATCGGTGCCGTGGCAACCCATCTGTTCATCCTGCACACCAGCCCGGTCCCGGCCATCGTCCTGGGGTTGCTCAACGCGGTGGTTGTCTACCTGCGGCGCGATGAACTCGTTGCCTTGCTGCAGCGGGTCAAGGGCTGAGTTTTGAAGCACGCCCAAACTTCAGGAGAACGACAATGAAGACCGATGCAGTGTTCACGCGTCCGATACGCGCTGACAAGACCTCCCGGCAGATTATCCTGCGCACGCGTGGACGCTCGCATGGGTCCATTACCCGACTGGTCAGTCCGGGCGACATTGGTGAACGGATCAAGCCGTTCGTCTTTCTCGACTACTTCGACGCCGATCCAGCGACTGCACCAGAATTCGGCTTTCATCCCCATTCAGGCATTGCGACTCTAACCGTAATTCTGTCCGGGCAGGCTTTCTACAAGGAGACCACCGGCTGCGAAGGCGTCATCGAGACCGGCGGTGTCGAATGGATGCGCGCCGGTAGTGGCGTTTGGCACACCGGCGGAATGTTCGGCAATGAGCGGATCAAGGGCTTTCAGCTCTGGGTCGCCATGCCGCCCGAACTCGAACTTGCTGAACCCCAAAGCCAATATCTTGGCGCTTCCGACTTCCATTTTGCCGGTCCCGCGAGAGTTATCGCAGGCGAATACGACGGTGTGAAAAGCATTGTTGAGTCGCCTCGCGGCATCACTTACCTTGATGTACGCCTCAAGGCCGGAGAGCGCTGGACCTTTCACCCGACCAAGAAGCACGACGTCGCCTGGATCGCATCGCACCAGGGGATCGTGACGACGCCGGAGCAGGTATCGATGGGCGAAGCCGCCGTGTTCGAGGAGGGCGATGAGGCGATCGAGTTCGAAGCACTCTCCGACGCCGGCTTCATCCTCGGCTCTGCGGTCAAACACCCTTACGACCTCGTGACCGGGCACTACTCCGTGCATACCAACGCGGATTCCTTGCGCATCGGGGAGAGCAATATCGCCGATATTGGCCGCCGGCTGCACAACCAGGGTGTCTTGGCACGCACAGGACGCTGAGGATTGGAGAGATTAGCCTAGTTGATGACTCACTGTGGAGGAAGCCGATGTTTGGATCAGGTGGAGTTCAGCTTTTTCGACGCATAGCCGGGGCCCGGGAGTGCCCGGACAGGTCCGATAGACGCTTGCCGCTCCGATCAGAACACTTCCCGGTCCGGGCAAGAGGCCGCGAGATCGTCACGCAGCACGGCGTCATCATAGCGGTAGCAGCCGATCCCGCGATGAGCGAGGAGATAGCCCGGCGCTTGAACAAAAGCGATTGGAGCGACCAAGAGGATCAATGGGCGCTCTGACCGGAGCCGGAGACCTGCTTCTTGTTGAGGGGGTGTGGTCGGGCAGGCGAGAGCTGCCTCGAGCCGAACGAGCATCTTACGTTGACGAATCGCACCTCTTCCCCGCGCCGAAACGGTCAAGGCCTCGGTAGTCCCCAAGCTAGAAAATGTTCAGGAGTCGAATAGCGCGACCTCAATGATTGATTTGACCGCCAATGGGGCAGTATATGATGCGCTTTAGCATCGGTTTGGTCGATAGGTAGGTCCCATGCTCGACGCCGTCTCTCTCGATCAACTGCGCACGTTCATCGCCGCGGTCGATGAAGGAAGCTTTTCTGCCGCCTCCCGCAAGTTGTTGCGCTCGCAGTCTGTTGTGAGTGAGACAATCAGCAATCTTGAGGACCAGATTGGCGTGCGGTTGTTCGACCGATCTGGCCGCTGTCCCAAACTCACCCCGGCGGGATTGGCCATTCTGGGCGATGCTCGAAGCACCATCACCGGGGTCGACTTGCTGAAGGCCCGGGCGAAGGGCATGTCGGCTGGTCTGGAGCCGGAATTGTCCGCGGTGATTGACGTCTTCTATCCGATCGACGCGATCACTCAAGTGGCCAAGGAGTTTCGGCAGAAATACCCGGGAGTGGCGCTCCGCATCTATGTCGAGGCGCTCGGCGGGGCCATTAAACCCGTGCTTGACGGCCGTTGTAGTATCGGCGTCATCGGATCGCTCCCGGTGATTCCGGATACACTGACCTATGAGCGGTTGCCCGGTATCACGTTTCTCATGGTTGCTGCCCGTGATCATGCACTGACTTCCTACCGAGGCAAAATTCCCAAGGAAGTTCTCGGAAAACATACTCAGATCGTTCTCACCGACAGGTCGGAGCTATCCTCGGGACGCGAATTCGGCGTCATGTCGCCTACGGTCTGGCGGCTTGCTGACCTCTTCGCCAAGCATCATTTTTTGCTCAACGGTCTGGGTTGGGGCGGAATGCCATTGCATGCCGTGCGCAAGGATTTGGAAGAGGGTCGCCTTTCCGTGCTGCCTATCGAGGACGTGCCTCCGGACGGTTTGATTCTGGCGATGTCGGCGGTGTGGCAGACCAAGTCACCGCCTGGCCCCGCCGGCCGATGGTTCATCGATCGCCTGAAGCAAATTCCGGTGGAAACGGGCAAGGTGCCGAAACCGCCGGTCACCAGGAAGAAGGCGAGACGGTTTGCGAAAACGTAGGCCGGACGCCAGTGTGCCCATCGCGAGAAGCGACGGATATGGGAGCTTCCCATGACGCTTGAACGCGTGAAGGCATCGCTTTCCTGACTATCCCACAGTTCGAAGGCCGCGCGCGGCCGGCTGGCCAGGGAAGGCTGGGCAGGCTTTCCGTGGTGTTCGAGCAGGAAGGCGAGTTCGCGGAGGCGATGCTCGATGCGCGGAAGGCGCTTCGCCTTTTGCGGGGTCGCGCGCCGGAAACGGATCGAACGGCAGATCGAAGTAACAGTCGCTGGGCGCCGTTACGACCGGAGATCCGATCTGCTTGCAATAGAATGCTGGAGATCGAGTTTTGTTGACGTCGATTTCGTGAGTCATTGCTGTCACCGAAGCTCTCTATATCGGCCGGGCTGACCGTGCCGCCGGCATTGCGGTGTACAGGCCGAGCAGGGATTTCGGCTCAAGAAAGGCCTCCATCCCGAAGTCGCCGTATTCGCGGCCGATGCCGGATTGCTTGAAACCGCCAAAGGGTGCCATCGGCTCGTGGGCCAGCGTGTTGATCAGCACGCGACCGGCGACAATCCGGTCGGCCACCCTTCGCGCGCGATCGGTGTCGCCAGACAAGACATACGCTTGCAGGCCATAGACCGTGTCGTTGGCGATGGCGATCGCCTCTTCATCTTCCGCATAGGGAATGATCGACAGCACCGGCCCGAAGATCTCCTCGCGCGCAATGGTCATGTCGTTGCGGACGTTGAACAGCGTCGGCCGCACGAACCAGCCGTCGAGCCCGTCCGGCCTGCCTTCGCCGCCGGCGAGCAGCGTGCCCTCGTCGATACCGACACGGATATACCGTTGAACGCGATCCCATTGCTTCTGGCTGACCATCGGACCGACCGTCGTTTGCGGATCGCGCGGATCACCGGTCTTGATCTTTCCGACCGCCGCCTTTGCAAGCTCCTCCACCTCGCCGAGCCGGCTCCGTGGCACGAGGATGCGTGTGCCGGCGATGCAAGCCTGTCCGCTGTTCATGAAGCCCGCACCGAGGGCCAATGGAATTGCCTGCGCCAGATTGGCATCGTCTAGAATGACGGTCGGAGACTTGCCGCCGAGTTCGAGCGTAATCCTTTTCATCGTCTCCGCGCCGGCGCGCAGGATTGCCTTGCCGACCGTGGTCGAGCCGGTGAAGGAGATCTTCGCGACATCGGGATGGCTGGTGATCTCGGTGCCGACCACTTCGCCCCTGCCGGTGACGATGTTGAACACGCCGACCGGCAATCCGGCCTCATGCAGTGCTTCGGTTACCACCTGCGTCTGGATCGCGCTCATCTCGCTCGGTTTGACGACCGCCGTGCAACCGGCCGCGATTGCGGCAGCGAGCTTGCCGCAAATGAAGCCGGCGTCGCTGTTCCAGGGCGTGATGAGGCCGGCGACACCCAACGGCTCCATCACCACCTCGGCCATGCCGACGCGACGCGTAAAGCGATAGTCCTCCAGCACCCGGGCCATATCGAGCAGGACATCTGCCGGGTGTTCAGCCATGAAGCCGGCACGCGAGACGGGGGCGCCATACTCTTCGACGATTGCTTCCAGCAGTTCCTCCCGACGCGCCTTCATGGCGGCGTGCATCCGCCGTAGCAGGGCGATGCGTTCGGCCTTGTTTGTGCGCGCGAAGGCCGGGAAGGCGCGTTTCGCGGCAGCGATAGCGGTGCGTGCGTCCTGCTCGTCAGCGAGGCGCACCCGACCGATTACCCGCGCCGTCGCAGGGTTGTGCAGGTCGAACAGCTCGGTCCCATGCGGTGTGACGAAGCTGCCGTCGATATAGATCTTGTCGATGAGGCGCATGGCACTCTCTCCCAGAGAACGGTGGATGAACCAGGAGATAGGGCACTGCTATTGGCGCGATAAGGTGTATAATTCCGTATGAGGTGGTGCAGGAATTCGGACAATGCGGTCATCGGGACTGATCGAACTTGATGCGGTGCTGGCGGTGGCGCGCCACCGCGGCTTCCGTGCGGCTGCAACCGAGCTCGGCATGTCGCGCTCGGCGTTGAGCCATGCCATCGCCGCGCTGGAGGCGAGACTCGGCGTGCGCCTGTTCAACCGAACGACCCGAAGTGTCTCGCTGACCGAGACCGGTGAGCAGTTCGTTTCCGGCGTCGCTCCGGCGCTGGGCCAGATCAGAGAAGCGATGGGGCGGGCGGGAAGTCATCGCGAGACGCCGGCCGGCACGCTGCGCATCAACACGTCAGCGGGGGCGGCACGGCAGATGGAGCCGATCGTGTTCGAGTATCTGCGCCGATATCCCGACATGACGGTCGACATCGTCACTGAAGGACGACTGGTCGACATTGTTGTCGATGGGTTCGACGCCGGCGTGCGGCTGGCTGAACTGGTGCCGCAGGACATGATCTCCGTGCCGCTCGGGCCCGCCCAACGTTTCGCAGTCGTGGGATCGCCCGCCTATTTCGAGCACCATCCGAAGCCGCGCACGCCTGCCGATATCTCCCGGCATCGCTGTATCCGCAGTCGACTGCCGAGCGGAGGCATCTATCGTTGGGAGTTCGAACGCCACGGCGAAGCGTTGGCGATTGATGGTGAAGGTCCGCTGATCCTCGACGAGCCCAATTTAATGCTGGCGGCGGCCCGGGCCGGGTTCGGCCTCGCCTATCTCAGCGAATGGAATGTCGCCGCCGACCTCGCGGCCGGCTCGCTTGTCCGCGTGCTGGATGAATGGACACCACCCTTTCCAGGCCTGTCTCTCTATTATCCCGGACGTCGGCACGTGCCCGCCGGGTTGCGCGCTCTGATCGACCTGATCCGCGAAAGGCGTTGATGTGAAAAACGTGTTGGCGTTGCGCGACGCGTAATCAAGCGGAAATTCCACCGGAAATTATATTGCAATTTTGATTCTTCAATTTTCTCCTGAGTGGCGCGCCACTTCGGTATAGAGCCAAGCACGCCAAAACCCGTCGTCTTGCGCTTGAGACGGCGATGAGCGTGCACAGCAGTTCGCCTTTCGACCCCATGATGCGAACTTCTTTCGCATCCACTTCGACGCACTGAGCGAGCCGAGGTGATCGCGACGGCAAGTGCGGCCGTAAGGAAAATCGATCGCGATTTTCAACCATTTCCAGCCTTCGGAGCGAACCGCATGAGCCTCGCGCGGACGCGCTCTTGCGTGAGATCGCCTCGAGGTTCGCCGCAAAAACGGGACGGTGAATGTTACGGTGTTGGTGTTCGTCGGAGAGGACGCCGATTAACTTCCATTTCGGACAGGGGGCCGGCCCGTTATGCTCGCGTTGCCGAAACCGATTCTGGCAGGCACCGGATCATCGGTGGGGAGACGCAATGGGACCATTACGGGAGATGTAGGGCTCAGCGTCTGCGCTAGGCAACGCGACCCGGGTTATGCGGTTTTGTCGGCGTCAGTTGCAATTGGTCGGCCATGCGCGCCAAGTCAGGCAAGGACGATGCCCGCATCTTGCGCATGACTTGGCCACGATGAACTTTTACCGTGATTTCGCTTACGCCGAGATCGGCTGCGATCTGCTTGTTTAACCGCCCGGTCACCACGAGCGCCATGACCTCGCGCTCCCGCGGCGTCAATGTTTCGAAACGAATTTTCAGCTCTGACGTAGCTCGTTCCTGCTCCAGCCGCGCTCGATCACGGGCATGACCGAGTTGAATTACTTCGAGCAAATCCTGCTCTCGGAATGGCTTTGTCAGGAATTCGATCGCGCCACCCTTCATCGCCTGCACCGACATTGGAATGTCACCATGTCCGGTAATGAAGATGATCGGCAGCTGTCTTTTGGCACCTGCTAGTTCGCGCTGCAGCTCGAGTCCGCTCTGGCCGGGAAGCCGCACGTCAAGCACCAGGCAAGCGGGTCCTTCCGGCCGATCCGCCTCGAGAAATTCCCTCACCGAACCAAGTAAGCTGACCCGAAAGCCCGCCGATCGAAGCAGCTTGCCCAGGGAGTCCCGCACTCCCGGATCATCGTCGATGACCATCACTGTTGGCGGTTGCTCTACCACATGTTCCTCGTTGACATGCGCATCAGCTTTTGTAGTCCGCCACCGAGCATAGCGAGATTATCGCGTAGGCGGTAGAGGGGACCATCAATTCGGCTCCCACGGATTGCAGTCATCGGTGAACTGGCCTGTTGAAGTCGGCCCAGTGTCTTGCGTCAGGCAGCCAGCCGCCCACCAAGGTCGAACCGACTAGCGCTGGCAGCGCGCAACCTTCGTATAGTGCGCACATTCCCATTTGGTACTCGATCTTTCCGCTGGTTCAATAGTGAGCGCCACTGCGTGCCATTATGGTGAAGTTGTCCCTCCCCCGAGGCCGATCACTCCCTACGGCCTCCCCTTTCCCTTCAGCCCGGTCCAGGCTGGAGGGACTCTTGTGAATTAACAGGGGCTAGGGTGATATGAAAGTCGATGCCTGTGACGCGGCGTGCTCCATGGACCACAAAATGTCCGGTCGAGTTACTATACATTTGTATAATCGAAGCACGTAGCGGTTGCGCCTAGGTTGAATGCGCAAAAGTGTGCGGACGACATCCGTTTCTTCAAACGCTGCTCGCGGTTACCGGTCGTGCCAAGTGCCAAATACCAGACCAATAGTTGCCATAGTCGATGACGACAGCGCGGTTGGCAACGCAATCGAAGTTTTAATGCGTTCGGTAGGGTTGATCGCCAAGGCATTTTCATCCGGAGAGGATTTCTTGCGGTCACCCGAACTGAGCCGCACCGGCTGCCTTGTTGTCGACTTCGACATGCCCAAGATGAGCGGCCTCGATTTGCACAACAATTTGTCTCGATTGGGTAATGAGATTCCCACCGTACTGATAACTGCTTATCCGAGCGATGATATTCGTGCCCGCGCACTTCAGGCCGGGGTCATCTGCTATCTGCCCAAGCCGTTCGATGAGAGCGACCTCCTGAATTGTATTCAGGCTGCGCTAGATCGCGCAAAGGGAAATAGAGGCGCGCCTTAGCTTGCCTACATTGCATCAATGGCTGCTAGGCACGCGACAGGTCGCCTCCGCTGGCCATCGGCGATGCAATTCAATTCACATCGGCATCGCAGAGGGCGCGAACACAAGACCAGTCCATCATCTGCCGACTGATCGTGGTGCAACTCGCTTCAGCGACCAGGCGCGCAGCGCAGGATGGTCGTGCCGGCGCACACTGCTCCTGCCCGCCATTGTGGTCGCAGCGGCCCGGGGGTTCGGCTCAACGCCGCGTTGAGGGTGATTCAGTTATACCAAGGTGTAGTTCGTGCTTTCCAAAGGTAAGGGAAAGACTACGAGCTTCGTTGGGGCCAACTTTACGCGCGCACAATTGCGGCGTTTGACGACCGACGGTACGCATGCCGGGCCGGGGAGATCCAACATTTGGCTGACACATGCATGGCACCGTAGTCCACAGGAAGCTGAGGTTCGGCCCTTTTGAACTTTCGATTGGCGAGAGGCTGCTCCGGCGCGACGGTCGAGTGCTTCCCCTCGGGGATCGGGCGTTGGATATTTTGAGCTATCTTGCCGCCCGCCCAGGTGAGGTCATCGCGAAGCAGGAGCTGATGGATCACGTCTGGTCGGACGTAACCGTTGAGGAGGGGAGCCTCCGGGTCCACGTGGCCGCCATCCGCAAGGCACTTGGTGACGGCCAATTCGGCAACCGATACATCGCAAACATCAGGGGACGGGGCTACTCGTTCGTCGGCACCGTCGTCCCGCTCGCTGGTGGCACGGAAAAAAGGAGCGCCAAGTTCGCCCCCCAAGGCAGGCTCCCCGTGCGACCGATCACGATGATTGGGCGCGAAACGGTCGTCAGTGAGGTTAGCGACAAGCTTCGAAATGAGCGGTTCGTAACCCTGCTCGGCCCCGGCGGCATTGGCAAGACGACCATTGCCATGGCCGTTGCCCACGCCCTCGCCGAGGAGTTTGCCGGGCAAGTCCATTTTGTGGACCTGGAAAGCCTGACCGATCCGCGGCATGTTGCGGGGGCCGTCGCGACATCCCTGGGATTTGCGCTCAAATCGAAAGATCCCGGCCCGGAACTGCTCGACCTCGGTCGTTCGCAGAAGCTTCTTGTCATTCTCGATAGTTGTGAGCACGTGATCGAGACGGTCGCGTTGCTTGCCGAGCAACTCTACCAGGAATCGGAGCAGGTCTATCTTCTGGCCACGAGTCGCGAATTGCTGAAAGTAGAGGGCGAGCATTGTTGCCGGGTTCTTCCCCTTGATTTTCCACCAGACGGCTCAGGGCAAACGGCAAGTGCCGTGCTTCAATATCCGGCAGCGCAGTTGCTCGCACGACGCGTGGCGGCGAGAGCGGGAAGCTTCGTTCTCACCGACGAGGAGGCGCCGTTTGTCGCGGAAATGTGCCGAAAGCTGGATGGTATACCCTTGGCAATTGAGCTGGCCGCGGGTCAGGTGGCCTCCCTCGGTCTCAGGAACACCGTTGCCCGGCTGGAGTTGCTGAAATTGGCGCATCGGTCGGCGGTTGCCAGACATCAGACGCTGAAGGCGACATTGGATTGGAGCTACAACCTGCTGTCTGATGGAGAGAGGATTGTTCTTCGACGCGTCGCCCCTTTCGTTGGTCATTTCACGCTTGAGGGCGCGCGGTATGTCGCAGGCGAACTCGGCGTAGGCACCCGAGAAATTTTTGACGCGATCGCCGGCCTGGTTGAGAAGTCATTGATAGCAAATCGGATCGACGAAACGCAGGCACAATATCGGTTGCTGGACACGACGCGGGCATATGCACTCGAAAAACTGGAGGAGCATGCCGAAGTCGACGTAGTCGTCCGCCGGCATACGGAATATGTCGCCGGCTACCTCGAATCGCAAAGAGTTGCGCTGTTGGCCCTGGCAAAGGGCTAAAGTGTTGACCGGCGTGGGTCCCGACGCCGATTGGCGAGCCAAGCTTTTGATCTATCAACTGATGCAGGGGACAATCTTGGACGCCCATTTATAATTGAGTGTGCAGAAGCCGACAAGTCGTCGCACGTTCCTCCAAGCGGCGAGATACCTGCGCGCCTAAGCTGGTGCGGATGCGTTGCTGCGGCGGGTGAGAATGGGCAGCCAACAAGGCGGCGCTTTCCAGTAGGTGCAAGTCCGACCCGGAAAATGCTCCAGCCGGAAGCAATCGGAACAGTCATGGAGCTAACGAAATGGCTGAAGCCTCTGGTAAGCGTGTCACGAATTGGTGACCGCGCGAGTGTGCAGGCCGTAACGCGAGTGATTACCGAGCAAGCCTCAAAGTATTTCCACCAGGAGCCTTCATGAACGGGCTCTCGGGCTACGTATTCTCGTCGCTGCGGGAGGGCGGCATCGCTCTATACCGGGGCTCCGGCAACGGCTTGACGCCAATCCTGGTTGTTGCTGCAGAAGAAACCTCACCCGGTGGCGTCGAGCGACTTGAGCACGAATATGCGCTCAAGTCCGAACTTGACGCCGAGTGGGCGGCGCGACCTGTCGCGCTTAAGCACGATAGCGGCCGTATGACGCTGGTGCTTGAGGATCCCGGCGGTACGCCGCTCGATCAACTGCTTGGCCGGCCACTGGACGTATCGCATTTCCTGCGCATCGCGATCCCGCTCGCGGAAGCGCTCCGCCATGTGCATGAGCGTGGCCTCATCCACAAGGACATCAAGCCGGCAAATATCCTGGTGGAATCGGCAGGCAGCGGCGTGTGGTTGATGGGCTTCGGGATCGCATCATGCGTGCCGCGTGAGCGCCAGGCGCCAGAGCCGCCGGAGACTATCACCGGTACACTCGCCTACATGGCGCCGGAGCAGACAGGCCGGATGAACCGCTCGGTCGACTCCCGAAGCGACCTGTACGCGCTGGGGGTCACCTTTTACGAGCTGTTGACTGGCTCGTTGCCCTTCACCGCCGCCGACCCGATCGAGTTGATCCACTGTCACATCGCGCGAGAGCCTGTCCCGCCGCACGAGCTTGCAAGCGCGCTGCCGGCTCCGCTCTCGATGATCGTCATGAAGCTTCTCGCGAAGACATGCGAGGAGCGCTACCAGACCGCGGCAGGAGTCGAGGCGGATCTGCGCAGGTGCCTGACTGCCTGGGACTCGTTCGGGCGGATCGACCCGTTCCCGCTTGGTCTGCAGGACGCGTCGGACCGGCTGATGATCCCGGAGAAGCTGTACGGACGCGAGGACGAGATCGCCACCCTGCTCGCTGCCTTCGATCGCGTCGTGAAGCATGGCGGTTCGGAGCTCGTTCTGGTCTCTGGCTACTCGGGCATCGGCAAGTCGTCGGTCGTCAACGAGCTGCACAAGGTCATCGTGCTGCCCCGCGGCATCTTCATTTCGGGAAAATTCGACCAGCGGCTCCGCGATACCCCCCATGCGACCCTGGCTCAGGCGTTTCAGGGACTGATTCAACAGCTGCTGAACGGCCACGCGGACGACATCGCCCGCTGGCGAGGCGCGATCAAGGAAGCTGTCGGAAATCAGGGCCGTCTGCTGACCGACCTCATTCCCAACCTCGTTCGACTGATCGGCCCACAGCCGACCGTGGCAGTGCTCTCGCCGGTCGATGCCCAACTGCGGTTTCAGACCGTGTTCCAGCGCTTCGTCGGCGTGTTTGCGAGAGCCGAACACCCGCTCGTCATTTTCGTCGATGACCTGCAATGGCTCGATCCGGCCACGCTGACGCTCATCGAATATCTCCTCCTCCATCCGGACACGCGTCACCTGTTGCTCATCGGCGCATATCGCGACAACGAGGTCGACCAGGCACATCCGCTGATGCTCAAGCTGGAGGATCGGCGCCAGGCCGGCGCGAAAGTCGATCAGATCGTCCTCGGCCCGCTCTCGGTCGGCGACATCAACCGACTGCTGTGCGACACGTTGCGGCGTGCGCCCGACGAGATGCGGCCGTTCGCTGAGCTGGTGCACAGGAGAAGCGGCGGCGGCAATCCCTTTTTCGCCGGACAGTTCCTCACCAGCCTCGCCGAAGAACGGCTGATCGAGTTCGATCCGTTCTCGCGGTCGTGGACGTGGGATTTGGACGCTATCGTCGACAACAAGAGGCTCAGCGACAATCCGGTGGACCTGATGATCGGCAGGTTGCGGCGTCTTGCTCCGGAGGCCCAGGAAGCGTTGAAGCTGCTCGCCTGCCTGGGCAATCACGCCGACTTTGCGACCTTGGCAAAGCTGCGCACCGAATCCGACGAAGCGATGCATGCAAGTTTTCGCGACGCGGTCCGCGCCGGCGCCGCTGTCCCCCGCGAGGGAAGCTACCGGTTTTTCCATGATCGGGTTCAGGAGGCCGCCTATGCGCTGATTCCGACGGAAGGTCGTGCCGAACTCCATCTGCGGATCGCACGTCTCCTTGTCGCGGAGACCGCGCAGGAGAGGGTCGCGGAGAAGATCTACGACCTCGTCAACCAGCTGAACCTGGGCTCGGCGCTCATTTCCGAGTGGCCCGAGAAGGTGCGTGCGGCCGAACTCAATTTTGTTGCAGGCCGGAAGGCGAAAGCCTCGACCGCCTATGCTGCGGCCTCCACCTACCTTGCAGCAGGCATCGCCGTTCTGTCGGACGAGGGGTGGCAGAGATCATATGACTTGACATTGGGCCTGTTCCTGGAACGGGCGGAATGCGAGATTCTCAACTCGAACCTGGAGCAGGCCGCGGGACTCGTCGAGGCGTTGCTGATCAAGGCGCGATCGAAGATCGATCATGCCGAGATCTGTCGTCTGCGCATCATGCTTCAATTGAGGCAAGGCAACTACGCCCCCGCGGTCCGTACGGCGCTCGAATGCCTGCGAACGTTCGGTGTCGATCTGCCGGACTCGCCGACGCCGGAACAAATGCGGGCAGAACACGAGGAGATGCGCCGCGCCCTCGGCGAGCGCCCGATCCAGAGCCTGGTCGACCTGCCGATGATGGACGACCCGGAGATGCGGGCGGTCATGAAGCTCTTCAGCGTATTGGGCAATTTGGCCTATCACATTGACCTTGACCTGTACCAGATGATTTCCTGCTGTATGGTCAAGCTGACCTGTCGCCACGGCACAAGCGAGTATTCCGCGATCGGCTATGGTGCGGTCGCCATGGTCCTTGGTCCGGCGTTCCATCGCTTCGCAGACGGGGAGGCATTTGCACGGTTGGCGGTCGCGGTTGCCGAACGATACGGGTTCACCGCACAAAAGGCGGGCGCACATTTCCTCATGCAAATGGCGGTCCTGTGGACGCGTCCAATCGAAGATGCCCTGACCTGCCTCGAGGCCGCGATCCGATCTGTCGCGGAAACCGGCGAGATGGTCTACGCCTGCTGGAACCGGCAACATCGCCTCACCGATCTGATGGCGCGCGGCGATCCTCTCGACCAGGTGTGGCTCGAGTCGGCAAGCGCACTGGATTTCGTCCGCAAATACAAATTCGGTCAGTTAGTCATCTTGAGCATCCAGGGTTTCGTCCAAAGCCTTCGCGGCGGAGCGGGCAGCAGCGCGCCCCTCGACGAGACGGCGCTGGAAGCACGGGTACTCCGGGGCGGCGTTCCTCTCGTCGCCTGCTTTCACTGGATCCTGCAATTGCAGCGGCACTGCTTATTGGGCAACGCGGAGAGAGCCCTTGAGTTTGCCGCCAAGGCGAAGCCGATTCTCTGGTCGGCCCGTCTCAATCTTCAGTCTATGGATTACTGCTTTTATCATTCTCTTGCCATCGCCGCAGTCTTTCAAGCGTCCTCGCCGGAGAGACGGGCAGAGCTTCGCGAGGACTTCATCGGACACCTGGGGTCGTTTCAGCGATGGGCGGAGAGCTGCCCGGCGACATTCGCGCACAAACACGCGTTGATCTCGGCGGAATGGGCGCGCCTCGAAGGACGGGACATTGAGGCCATGCCGCTGTACGAGCAGGCGATCCGCTTGGCGGCGGAGCGCGGCTTCCTCCAGGACCAGGCGCTCGCCAGCGAATTGGCGGCTCGATTCTACCGCCTTCGCGGTCTCGAAAAGGTGGCAGATACTTTTTTGGACGAGGCCCGCGACTGCTACGTCCGCTGGGGCGCCTGGGCTAAGGTCGCTCAGCTCGACAAGAGCCACCCCCGGATCCGACAACAGGCATCATTGGCCGCAAAGCCCACTATCGAGACGTCTGTCGAGCGGTTGGATCTGGCCACGGTCATCAAGATGTCGGAAGCCGTGGCCGGCGAAATCGTCCTCGAGAGGCTGATCGAGACGCTGATGACTATTGCGGTCGAGCATGCCGGGGCCGACCGCGGCCTCCTGATTCTCCCGCACGGCGGCGGAAACCGGATCGAGGCGGTCGCGAGGAGCGGTCGCGATGGTGTCAGGGTCCATCTTCTAGGAACACCGGTGACGCCGTCTGAATTGCCCGTGCTGGTCCTTGAACAAGTCATCCGCACCGAGAGCCAAGTGATTCTGGATGACGCCCGCGGGGAGAACGCGTTTGCCGAAGATGAATACATAGGCCGCAAACAGGCACGGTCGCTTCTTTGCCTGCCGTTGCTGAAACAGGCCGAGCTGATCGGCGTACTTTATCTCGAAAACAGCCTGGCGTCGCATGTGTTCACGCCGGGGCGGATCGCGGTGCTGAAGCTGCTCGCCTCACAGGCGGCAATCGCGCTGGAGAACGCCCGGTTGTACAGTGACGTCGCAGAGCGCGAGGCGAAAATCCGTCGCTTGGTCGACGCTAACATCATCGGGATTTTCATCTCGAGTAGGAAGGGGGAAATCATCGAGGCCAACGACGCGTTCCTCAAGATGATGGGATACGACCGACAGGATATCGCCGCGGGCAACCTGCGCTTGGCCGACTTGACGCCGCCGGAATGGCGCGCCAGCACCGCCCGCGCCCTGGTGGGAATAGATACGACTGGCGCGGTCCAACCTTATGAAAAGGAGTACTTTCGCAAGGACGGCAGCTGCGTGCCTGTGCTGGTCGGCTCGGCCGCGTTCGACGAACAGCAAGACCACGGTGTTGCGTTCGTGCTTGATTTGACTGAGCGTAAGCGCGCGGAGGCAGAAGCTCGCGAAAGCGAGCGGCGCTACCGTGAGGTGCAATTAGAACTCGCGCACGCCAACCGCGTCGCGACGACGGGCCAGCTGACGTCATCAATCGCGCATGAAGTGAACCAGCCGATCACCGCGGCGGTCACGTACGCGTTAGCCGCTCGGCGTTTCCTAGGCGCGGAGCCGCCGAATTTTCATGAGGCGGATGACGCGCTCTCTCTTATTGTCAAGGAGGGGAATCGCGCGGGCGAGGTCGTCGGGCGAATCCGCGCACTCATCAAGAAGGCGCCCGCACGAAGGGACGCCGTAGCGATCAACGATGCCATCCTCGAGGTTATTGCTCTTACCCGCACCGAGGTCGCAAACAACAGCGTCGCGGTGCGGACGCAGTTGGCGGAGGGCTTGCCGCGTGTCCAGGGAGATCGGGTCCAGCTGCAACAGGTACTGCTTAACTTGATCATCAATGCCATCGAAGCGATGCGCGACGTCGGCGAAGAGGAGCGGGAATTGCTCATCAGCACCCGTAACGAACCGGATGGCGTCTCAGTCGAGGTGCGAGATTCGGGTCCAGGCTTCGCGCCGGCGGCTCTTGAGCGCGTGTTCGAAGCGTTCTACACCACGAAACCGGGCGGTTTGGGGCTTGGGCTGTCGATCTGCCGGTCGATTATCGAAGCGCATGATGGACGGTTGTGGGCGAGCCCTAACGTGCCACGTGGCGCTATCTTTCGTTTCACTGCGCCCGCTCATCCGGCCGCCTCATCATGAGTGGAATGCCGCTTCGGATCCAAGACGTGGCTGACGTCGAGTCTGGTCGGCCATGCGCGCCAAGCCAGGCAAGGACGATGCCCGCATCTTGCGCATGACCTGGCCACGATGAACTTTTACCGTGATTTCGCTTACGCCGAGATCGGCTGCGATTTGCTTGCACCGATTGAGCGATGCTACGGCCACCCCACCATTCTGGCGGCGACCGCTGCACTCGCCGTTCCTTATGGGTTCTTTAGCTTAGCGGCCAGTGCCGCATATTGAATTTCTATACACGATCGGTCTTTCTTCTTATTGCCTGGCGAGTAGCCGAATCCGATGCCTGGGCGTCTTTGCTTAATCGATCATCCGCGCTGGCAGGACCCGACTGGCAAAACCGGGTGATCGATCCGCCGCAGCTCAGATATTCCCGTCGACACTGGTGACGTCGTCAGCCGCTGTCGCGGCCTATCGTTGTTCGGGCTGGCTCGTGCCTGGCTTGGTCGCGCATCTGTAAACGTCGTGGGAGTCTTTATGTACGAGTTCGTGGCCGACCAGGTTGTCGGGATCAACGGTCTGATCAACTTATCAAACATTGTGTTTCTCGTGGCGTTTTCAGGGCGAGATGTCCTCAAGCTGCGCATTTTGGCCATCGTCGGTGAGGGGCTGACCTTGCCATATTACTATTTCCAGGACGAAAAATTGTGGCCGCCGATTTTTTGGGGTGCCGCGTTCATGATCGTCAACGCGATCCGCACCGTGGCGATCGCTTTGGAGCGGCGGCCGGTCGTTCTCAGCGACAAGGAAGAGCAGCTCTACCGCGTCGCATTCAGCTCGATCGACAAGCGAGAATTCTTGAGGCTGGCCAGCCTTGCCCGGTGGGTCGACTGTTCGCCTGGGGAGGTTATTCTCAAGAAGGGTCAGCAAATATCCGAGGCTGTTGTCGTCATAACTGGCGACCTCGAAGCTATTCACAGCGGCAACTCCAGACTGGCGATTCGACCCGGTCAGCTCATCGGGGACGTGAGCGCCTACAGTGGCTTGGCCAGTCCAGCGGACGTAGTGGCTCGCGGTCCCGGGACTCTCGCCAAGTGGGACCTGCGGCACGTGAGAGAGTTTACAGCAAGCAGACCAGAACTCCGCGCCAACCTTCTGCGGATCGTGAGCATGGATCTTGCCGCCAAATTGCGCGATATCGCCGCCACCGGCCCCAGTCTAGCTGCGGAAAAACTTGTTCCGAAGTGATCCTCGATCGCGGCAGAGGAACACCACTCTTGGTAACGATTGAGTTTGTCGACGTCCGATGTCGAGTGCACACTTCCCTAAAGACTTGACATTAGGGATGGCCGCTTTTGGCGCGGAGCGGTCGCTCGCTTGCCTTGGTTTCGCGCGTTTGGGGCTGCCCCGTTACGGTTATAGCGATGACGCCAGAGGGGTGTTTCTGCTTGATTTTCGGGTGACCGGCGCTCCGCTATGGGAACAGGCTTCAATGATTTCAATGGTCTGACTCAGACTACGAATCTGGGGATCAGGAGTTCGAATCTCTTCGGGCGCGCCATTTGCGCTTTTCCACGCCAATCTACGATTTTTTGCGATCGCGCTCGCTGGACGGTACCCAGTCCTTTCTTACCAGCAGTCAGCCTTCGCTACGACTTTGAGGCCGGATGGGTGGGGCGGCCGACTGACTGCGCCCTGCGTTTTCATTTGTTTTCGGAAACCCACCTCAGGGTCGCCAGCCAAAGATCGTGACCGCGGTGCATCAAGCCTTCGTCGGTCTGACGCAGCTTCTTGGCGTCGCCGCCTTTCCCGACCTCGTCGGTGATCACCATGCAAGCTTCGTTCTGCGGCTTCAGATACCATGTGTGGTAGAAAGTCGGCTCGGCACCGGGCGCGTAGCCATACCAGCCGATGCGGGCGTAGGGCACGAATTCATTGATGCGGCTTTCGAGATCGATGCCGAACGTCTGCCAGCGGAACACCGTGCCCGAGTCAAGCTTCGAAGCCCCGCCGGTGATCTGCACGTTCTTCGAGTTCGGATACCAACTCGGCCAGGTCGTCGCGTCGACGATATGCGACCAGATTTTCTCGCAGGAGGCGTGGATGAGCAGCGAGTTGTGCGAGAACAGGTCGGCCTTGGAAGGGTCGAAACCCAGCGGCCAGTGGATGTCCTTCTCGCGATGCGTCAGGTCGTCCTTCATCGTCATGGCGGTGCTTCCTTTCGTGTCTTGGTCGCTCTGACCGCTGATGGGCGTCGCCTGGGCCGACAGGATCATGGCCGCGGTCCCGCACAGAAGCAGCCGCGACGGGAGTCTCCCGCCTTTCCTGCTTTTCGTTTGCGGAGCCGCAGGCGCGTTCGTCGTAGGCATCTTCGATCTCTCCTGAGTTGCCCGAGCGTCGCCGTTCGCGGTCCATGAGACCGCGTCGGAGCTACGCTTGGGTACGGGTTTAGTGGTGTCTTAGGCTGCCCAGTCCGGCGCGAACGGCGGCTTGACATAGCGCCGGTCCTTGGGAAGCGCTGCGATCGCCGATCGATCCTCGTCGTCGAGCTTGACTTTCAGCGCGTCGAGGTTCGAACGCTGGCTCGATTCCTTCTGCGCCTTCGGGATCGCGATGACGTCCGGCTGATCGAGCAGCCACGCTATCGCGATCTGGGCCGCCGAGACGCCGTGCTTGTCTCCGATCTTCTGGAGCGTCTCGTCGTGCGCGGCCCGGCCCTGGGCAAGCGGGGCGTAGGCGGTGAGCGGAATGCCCTTGCCGCGGACGTAGTCGAGCATCCTCGCCTGGCTCATGAACGGGTGGTACTCGATCTGTAGCGCGGCGATCGGAGCGCGGACCTCCTCGACGGCTTGGCGTATCATCTTCATGTTGAAGTTGCACACGCCGATCGCCCTTGTCCCCCCGTCCGCCTTGATCGTCATCATCTCTTCGAGCACGGCGGGCAGGTCCATGTCCGCGGACGGCCAATGGACCATGTACATGTCGACGTAATCGAGCTTGAGCTTCGACAGGCTGGTATCGAACGCCTTGCGGACGGCGCCGCGTCCCAACCGGTCGTGCCAGACCTTCGTGGTCACGAAGAGGTCCTCGCGCTTGACGCCGCTCGAAGCGATGGCCGCGCCGACCGCGTCCTCGTTTTCGTACATCGCGGCGGTGTCGATGTGCCGGAATCCCAGACCCAGCGCGCTCTCGACGACGGGCTGGCAACCGCCGCCCGGCATCCGGAAGGTGCCGAAGCCAAGTCTCGGAATGGCGACGCCTTGCGTCTGTATCTTTTCCATCTGTTATTTTCCCTCTTATCAGAATATCTGGGTCACCACGGCACCGTCTTGCCGTGGCGGTCGATGAACCGCAGCCCGGCCTTTCCAGCCTGCGCTTCCACGGATTTCACGACGTTCGGAATGCTCTCCTCGATCGAGAGCGTCGCTTCCTCGCCTCCCATCTCCGTCCGAACCCAGCCGGGAGCCACCAGCAGCAGCGCGCGGGTGTCGCCTTCGTTACGCGCGGCGAAGCACTTCATGAGCATGTTCAGGGCCGCCTTGCTCGCGCTGTACATCTCCCATTTGCCCTCGTTGATCTGGATGCTGCCGATCTCCGAGGACATCGCGGCGATCACGCCGCGCGGGGAGACCCGGTCGCGGAACGTCTCGACGACCCGCATCGGGCTAAGCGCATTCGTCAGCATCAACGCGACGAAATCGCTTTCCGCGACGTCGATCGGCGTGTTGTCCCTCGCGATGCAGATGCCGGCGTTCACGAAAAGCGTGTCGAACTGGCTTTCCTGAAATTCGTCCTTCAGACGGGCGATCGAGTCCGGATCGGTCGTGTCCGCCGACTTGATCTGGAGACTGGACGGGAACCGCTCGTGCAGCTGTTCGAGGGCCGGTGAGGGCGTCCGGACGGTGGCCACGACTTCGTAGTCGACAGCGCAGTACTCCTCGGCGAGAGCGAGGCCCAAACCGCGCGACGCGCCCAAAATGAGAACTGATTTCTTCCTGGCCATGATTGCCTCCGTTCGACATGCGTAGAGGCTCTCACGTCCGCCTTGATGACTCCAGTGCGTAAGAGTCAGCCGAGCGTTGACCAACAGTCAACGTCTATCCGTGCCCGACTCGTCCTTGGCTTTCGCGACCTTCAGGGCAAACTCGATGAAGGCCCGCACCTTGGCCGGTGGGTGCTGCCGCGACGGGTGCAGCGCATACAGGGGAAAGACCTCGCCCGGCCAGTCCGGAAAGAGATCGACGAGCCTGCCGGAGGCGAGGAGAGACTGGACGCCGATGCTGAGGATTTGCGCCACGCCCCTCCCGGCGAGGCATTCGTTGATCATGGTACCGACGTCGCTCAGCTGAAGGCGCCCCTTCACCTTGACGGAAACGACCTTCTTGGCCGCCCGGAACTCCCATTCGTATGGGCGCGCGGTAATGGGGTCGAGAAACTGGATGCATTCGTGCGATGTCAGGTCGGTCGGGTGCTTCGGCTTCCCATGCTTCTTGACGTACTGCGGCGAGGCGAGGGTGAGCACCCGCGTCTCCAGCAGTTTCCGCGCGATCATCGCGTCCGAGGCGGGCTCGCCGAACCGGACGGCCACGTCTATGCCGTCCGCGACCAGATCACTCACGTGTTCGCGCGTGACCATCTCGAGTACCAGGTCCGGATGCATGGCCAGAAAACTCCCGATCTTGCCCGAAAGGATCAGGCGCGAGAAATAGGGGTCGATGTCGACGCGGAGGCGTCCCCGGACCGCGCCTGCCGATCCGGAGACCGAGTTGGCCGCATCCTCGATCGTGGAAAGCAGAGGTCCCACCTGCTCGTAGAACCGCTTACCTTCATCGGTCAGCGCGACCGACCGCGGCGTCCTGTCCAGAAGGCGTATCCCCAGGCGTTCTTCGAGCCTGGCGATCGAGCGGCTGACGCCCGACGTGGTGATACCTAAGGCCTCGCCGGCGCGGACGAAACTCCGACCCTGCACCACCGCTGCAAGGACGGTGATACCTGCAAGCAGACGGCCATCGAACGACATGCGAACTCCGTTGACATTGAGTCAACGACAATTGCTAGACATCGACATTCTGTCAATCAACGCATGGTCTTTTTGGTTTACGTCGCTTAACGACGGCTGTTGTTTCTGAGAAGAGCGGACGACGGAGAACACAGATGCCTACCAGCGAAAACCGCGTGGGCGTGGAGCTTCCTCAGGCAGGTGGCCTCTGGGTGAGGTACAGCCTCATGCGAAGGATTGGATGAGATATGGTCGGTTCGGTTGGTGTGTGGAAAAGCGGTAGCGCTCCAGTGACTCGAAGCCCCGACAAGCGAGCTCAATAGAAAGAGAACCGTCCCCGCCGCGCTTACAACCTTCGGCGAGGTCTAGAATTAGATAGCGATCTCAATTACATAAGAGTTCGCAGTTGAGTGGCGCGCCAATTCGGCATCGGCTTGTTGCCGCTTCTTTGTTTGAAACGAGCTAATGCGGCCTTCTCGCCGTTGGCGGCCGATGTCGCCGATCTCTTCGGCAAATGGTCGTACGTCGCGTCTTTGCCTTTTCAGCCGGGATAGCTATTGATGCCCGGCAAGGTAGCCACAATTTTGATCCCAACCCGCCATCCATGACCGCACCCTCCGTCACGCCCTCGCAAGTCCGCTGCGCACTGCTGCTGCGCGATGAAATCGCACTGCTCGATCTCAGGCATGAGGCGGCTTTTGCCACCGGTCATCCCCTGTTTGCCGCCAACATGGCGACCGGCAGAATCGCGCTCGAGGTCGAGACGAGGCTGCCTCGCAAAGACGTGCCTGTCGTGATCTACGACGCCGGCGAAGGTCTGGTTCCGCAGGCCGTGGATCGCCTTCAGGCGTTGGGATACACCGACATTCGCCAACTCGACGGTGGACTGCAGGCCTGGCGGGACGCTGGCTACGAACTCTTTCAGGATGTGAATTCTTACGCCAAGGCATTTGGCGAACTGGTCGAGTCCCGCCGCCACACGCCCTCGCTGCCGGCGGAAGACGTCGCCGGGTTGATTGCAAGCAAGGCCAATATCGCCGTGCTCGATGTCCGGCGCTTCGACGAATATGCCACCATGAACATCCCGGGCTCCGTCAGCGTGCCCGGCGCGGAACTGGTGCTGCGCGCGGGCCGCGCCGCACCCGATCCTGCGACGACGATCGTCGTCAATTGCGCCGGCCGCACCCGCTCGATCATCGGCGCCCAGTCGCTGATCAACGCCGGCGTCCCGAACAAGGTGGTGGCGCTGCGCAACGGGACGATCGGCTGGACGCTGGCAAAACAGCAGCTCGAGCACCGGGCCGACCGACGCGGCGCGATCGGTCCGTTCGAGGGCGCGCAACAGAATGCCCGCGACGTCGCCTATCGCGCCGGCGTCCGGCGTGTCGGCGTGGCGGAAGCGATGGCGCTGCAAGCGCAGACCCGCCGCTCGCTCTATCGTTTCGACGTTCGCGACGCCGAAGAATATGCCGCCGGCCACATCGCAGGTTTTCGCCACTATCCGGGCGGTCAGCTGGTCCAGGAGATCGACATGGCCGCACCGGTGCGCGGCGCGCGCATCCTCCTGACCGACGACAGGGGCGTCCGCGCCGACATGACGGCGTCCTGGCTCGCGCAGATGGGTTGGGAGACCTATGTGCTCGATGGCGGTTACGATCGTCAGCTGGAAGTAGGGCCGCCTTTAGTCTTGCCAAAACCCGATCCGGCGCATCGCTACCGCCGTCCCTACGAGGGCACCGACGTCGATGCCTGCGCGATGCAGGCCTATCTCGATTGGGAATACGGCCTCGTCGAACAGCTGCGGCGCGACGCGACCCACGGATTCTTCGTGATCTGATCGTGCGCCGGCGGCGCGGCAGAAGATCAGCGCCACGCCAGTAACATCGCGACGAGAATGATGAGGCTCGCCGACAATAGCTTCCAGAACATCAGCGGATTGCGGTCATAGAGCGCCTGCCGCTTCGCCACGGCGGGCTTTGCCCACATCGCGCCGTTTTCCAACTCGTGGGCGAATTCGATGACGTCGCCAAAACGTTGGGCGGGGTCGACGTGGAGCGCCTTGCCGATCACAGCATCGAGCCAGGCCGGCAAATCCGGGCGATAGCGCGACAGCGAAACGGGCTTGCCGAAGCGTGGCCGCGAAAATGGTTCGATTTCGCCATAGGGGTAGGCGGCGGTGAACATGCGGTAGACCGTCACGCCAAGCGCATAGAGATCGGAGTATTCGTCACCGGTGCGCCCGTTGAAGAGTTCAGGCGCCATGTAACTTGCGGTGCCCGGAATGTCCTGCGCCGGGAAATCTTCCAGCAGTGGCACCCTTGCAACGCCGAGATCGACCAGCCGCAATCCGCCGGCCGTCAGCAGGATGACGTTGTCCGGCTTGATGTCGCGGTGAATGATGCCGGCGCGATGCAGGGTTGCCACCGCACGCGCCAGCTTGGTGGCGATCCCGATGCCCTCGGTCAGCGAGAGCTGCGGCGAACGGTTCAGTCGCTGCTCGAGCGTTTCACCCTCATAGAACGGCATCACCGAATAGAGCCGCGTCCGGCGTCCGGCCGGGACTTCGATGATCTCCCCGATCCACAGGCTTCGCACACGCGCCGCCACCCATGCTTCGCGCACGAAGGCGAGGCGATATGAGCCTTCGCTGGCGACGCGCGGATGCGGAAATTTCAGTACCAGCTTGCGGTTCTGCCGCTTGTCGATGGCGACGAACAGCCGGCTGTAGCGTCCGTCGGACAGCATCTCGTCGAGCACGAAATCGTCGATGCTGTCGCCGGACGACGGCAGCTCCAGGATCGGAAGCGTCTCGATCGCGTGGGTGAGTTCGTCGCGGTCGGCCGGCGGCAGATCGACGACGTCGAGCACCAACGCGGTCATGTTGTCGTTGCTGCCGGCGGCCAGCGCCGCGTCCACCAGCGCGCGGGCGGTTTCTTCCGGCGAGGCGCGCTCGTCGAGCAGCACCTGCAGGCGGTCGTCGCCGAGCACACCGTGAACGCCGTCGCTGCAGAGCAGCAGCCTGTCGTGTTGCCGCAGGCCAACCGCGGCATAGTCGACGCGCGCGAAATCCTCAAAGCCGATGGCGCGGTTAAGCAAATGGGCGAGGTCGCCGCGTCCGGCGACGTGATCCTTGGTCAACCGTTCCAGCCGGCCCTCGCTCAAACGGTAGGCGCGGGTGTCGCCGATGTGAATGACATGGCAGGTGCGCCGCGACAGGATCATCGACGAGAATGCGCAGCTCATGCCGCTGAGCCTGGAATCGACGCGGCCCTGCTGATAGATCCAGCTATTGGCCGCCTCCAGCGCCCGCGAGGCAATGCGGCGGACGCCGAGCGTCTCGGGCAGGGAATAATAGGCGTCGAGAAAACAACGGACGGTCAGCTCGGCGGCTTCGCGTCCGCCCTTGTGACCGCCGACGCCGTCGGCCACGGCGGCCACGATGTCGCGGTTGAATGCGCCGGTCTGACCGAGGCAGGCCGCGACGTAGTCTTCGTTGGCGGCGCGCTTGCCGGTCTCGCTGACGAAACCGACGCGAACCTGAAGATTTCTCTGCGAGCCGATGGTCACGTCAGAGACCTGCCGGGCCTGGACAAGCGCGCGTCGTCAGACCCGCGCTCCGGAAACCGCACCCCACGTCGTGCGCCACCGGACCTTGACCATCGCAAGTCCGATAAAGCCAAGCAATGCCAGCGCCCCGAAAAACACGAAGCCGGCCCCGAAGCCGCCGGTGGCGGCCTTGGCGGTGCCGAGCGTCTGCGCCAGGAAGAAGCCGCCGACCCCGCCGGCGCAGCCGACCAGGCCGGTCATCAGGCCGATGTCCTGGCGGAACCGGAGCGGAATGAGCTGGAATACAGCGCCGTTGCCCATGCCGAGTGCCAGCACGCCGATCGAGAACAGCAGCACCGAGATCCATGCGATGCGCGGCATCTGCAGCAGCGGCCAGCCTGCCGCGGTCGGCGCCGCCGGTCCTTCCGGCATGAACGCGATGACGAGATAAGCGGTGACCACGATCGCAAACAGCACCGACAGCGACTTGATGCCGCCGATGCGGTCGGCGATCAGCCCGCCGACCGGACGGAAGCCGGAGCCGAACGCGACGATCAGCGAGACCAGCAGGCCCGCCGCCACGCCGGATACGTGGTACTGCACCGTGAAATACAGCGGCAGCGCGTTGGCAAGTCCGACGAAGCCGCCGAACGTGATGAAATAGAAGAACATGAACCAGCGGCTGTCCGGGTCGCGCAGCAGCGTGCCATAGGCCTTCAGCGAGATCGGCTTGCGCTCGCCTGGCGCGTCCTTGGCGGCGAAGGCGTAATAGCCGAGAACCAGCAGCATCGGAATCAGCAGCAATCCGAAAACCGACTGCCAGCCGGCGTGTTCGGCGATCGATGGCGCCAGCATCGTGTCGAGCACGACGCCCATGTTTCCAGCGCCCGCGATGCCCATCACCACGCCCTGATATTGCGGCGGGTACCAGCGGCTTGCCTGCGGCAGCGCGACGGCAAAGGACGCTCCACCGACGCCGAGCGCGAGGCCGAAGATTTCGATCGCAAGCTTGCTGTCGAGCCCGAACCGCCAGACCCAGGCCGTCGCCGCGCTGACGACGAGCTGCGCGATGATTCCGGTCCGCTTGGCGCCGATAATATCGGCGAGGATGCCCATCGGAACCCGCAGCAGCGCGCCGGCCAGCACCGGTATCGCAACCAGCGTGAACTTCTCGCTGACCGCAAGATTCATGTCGTGCGCGATGTAGACGATCAACGGACCGAGTGCGACCCAGGCCATGAAACTGATGTCGAAATACAGGAACGCGGCCAGCAGCGTTGGCCAATGGCCTGCTTTCTTGAACTCAGCAAACTTCATTGCGATAGCCTCGGCATTGGCTGGCGACGCGCAGACGCGCGGACGATCTCAGCGCAAATGGATTGTTTGTCGGGTGCGAATGAGCGCAAAAGAGCGATCATCTCGTCGTTGAAAGCTCTCGGGTTCAGTACCCCGCGCTACAGTCAGTAATGACAGCAATTTGTGTGCCAAGGGATTGACGGCGCCGGTTCACGAGTAATCGCAGTGCTTTGCGGGGTGCCGGATCGCCGATGACGCCGACCACCGATGCTCTGTTTGTCGGCAAAAGCAGCCGATCGAACATGCATCATGGTGTTTTTTTGAGCGAAGCGAAAATGTCGGACGATCGATCGCGCTCGGGTTAACGGCCCGTAACATGCCGGCGTTCTGCACAAGGGATGACCTGTCTGGCTAATATTTCGGCTGGGAACCGTGCGTCCGACAAATCGCGGCGCGTAACGCGAGACAAAGTCGCCGCTATCGTCGGCAGAATAGCCAAACCCGGACTTGGCACGCCTCTTGAATTGAACAGATCACCATTGATCGTCACTGGCGACGGTTATCTGCCCGCGGATGGGCGCTCCCCGACATCATATCCCGAGGTTCGTGAGACCTTCAGGAGCTTATCGCCGATCAACGACGCGCCGACGCGTCGTGGAGCGTGCCATCGCAATTTGGAAGGCAGATCATGCTCGAGAAGATTAACAAGCAAAAGCTGGTGGTCATCGGCAACGGCATGGCCGGCATCCGCACGGTGGAAACGCTGCTGGAGCGCGCGCCTGATCTCTACGACATCACGGTGTTCGGTTCCGAGCCTTACGGCAATTACAATCGCATCCTGCTGTCGCCCGTTCTCTCCGGCGAAAAGTCGGTCGACGACATCATGCTCAACACCGAGCAATGGTACGACGACAACAACATTTCGCTGCGCAAGGGCGAGACGGTCGTCATGATCGACCGCCGCACCTGCGAGGTCGTCACCGCCGAGGGCGCGCGTGTTCCCTATGACCGCCTGCTGATTGCGACCGGCTCCAATCCGATCATCCTGCCGATTCCGGGCAAGGATCTGCCCGGCGTGATCGGCTTTCGCGATATCCATGACGTCAACAGCATGGTCGAAGCCTCCAACAGCCGGAAGCACGCCGTCGTCATCGGCGGCGGTCTGCTCGGCCTGGAAGCCGCCAACGGCCTGATGAAGCGCGGCATGAACGTCACCGTCGTGCATCTGCTCGACTGCCTGATGGAGCGCCAGCTCGATCCGGTCGCCAGCGGCATGCTGCGCAAATCGCTGGAAGAGCGCGGCATGGTGTTCAAAATGCCGGCGCAGACACAGGCGATCCTCGGGGACGACCATGTCACGGCGGTGCGCTTAGCCGACGGCTCGGAACTCCCGGCCGATCTGGTCGTAATGGCCGTCGGCATCCGCCCGAACATCGAGGTGGCGCGGAAGGCCGGCATCCATTGCGAGCGCGGCATCGTCGTCTCCGACACCATGCAGACCTATGATGGCCGCATCTATGCGGTCGGCGAATGCGTGCAGCACCGCCGCCAGACCTACGGTCTGGTGGCGCCGCTGTTCGATCAGGCGAAGGTCTGCGCCAATCAGCTCGCGATGAAGGGCTTTGCCAGCTACCCGGGGTCGGTGGTCTCGACCAAGCTGAAGGTGACCGGCATCGATCTGTTTTCCGCCGGCGATTTCGCTCCCGGCGCGGACAAGGAAGAAGTCGTGATGCAGGACGCCGCACGCGGCGTCTACAAGCGCATCGTGCTGCGCGACAAGAAGATCGTCGGCGCCGTGCTCTACGGCGATACCGTCGACGGCCCCTGGTATTTCCAGCACCTGCGCGACGGCACTGACATCTCGCAGATGCGCGAGCGGCTGGTGTTCGGCGCCGCCAATCTCGGCGACGGCGGTCACGCCGGCCAGAACTCGGCCGCCACCATGAGCGACGAGGCCGAGATTTGCGGCTGCAACGGCGTCTGCAAGGGCACGATCGTCAAGGCGATCATGGAAAAGAAGCTGTTCACGATCGACGACGTGCGGGCCCACACCAAGGCGTCGTCGTCATGCGGGTCCTGTACCGGCCTCGTCGAGCAGGTGCTCGCGTTCACGCTCGGCGGCGACTATTCGACCGCGCCGAAGATCAAGCCGATGTGCAAGTGCACCGACCACAGCCATGACGACGCGCGCCGCGTCATCATCGAGCAGCAGTTGAAGACCATTCCCGATGTCATGAAATTCATGGATTGGAAGACCGACAACGGCTGCCACTCCTGCCGGCCGGCGCTGAACTATTATCTGCTCGCCACCTGGCCCGGCGAATATCGCGACGATCAGCAGTCGCGCTACATCAACGAGCGCGTCCACGCCAACATCCAGAAGGACGGCACCTATTCGGTGGTGCCGCGGATGTGGGGCGGCGTGACCACGCCCGGCGAGTTGCGGGCGATTGCCGACGTCGCGGACAAGTTCAAGATTCCGACCGTCAAGGTCACCGGCGGCCAGCGCATCGATCTTCTCGGTGTGAAGAAGGAGGATCTGCCCGCGGTCTGGGCCGATCTCAACGACGCCGGCATGGTGTCGGGCCATGCCTATGCCAAGGGACTGCGCACGGTGAAGACCTGCGTCGGTTCGGAATGGTGCCGTTTCGGCACCCAAGATTCGACCGGTCTCGGCATCAAGATCGAGAAGTTCATGTGGGGCTCATGGACGCCGGCCAAGGTGAAGCTCGCGGTGTCGGGTTGCCCGCGCAACTGTGCCGAGGCGACCTGCAAGGATGTCGGCGTGATCTGCGTCGATTCCGGATACGAGATCCATTTCGCCGGCGCCGCCGGCCTTCACATCAAGGGAACCGAGTTCCTCGCCAAGGCGGCGACCGAGGACGAGACGCTGGAAGTGATCTGCGCGCTGACGCAGCTCTATCGCGAGCAGGGCTGGTATCTGGAACGCATGTATAAATGGTGCGACCGCGTCGGTCTCGATGCCATCCGCAAGCAGGTGGTCGACGACATGGCCAACCGCAAGGCGCTGTTCGGCCGCTTCTCCTACTCGCAGCAATTCTCGCAAAGCGATCCATGGGCCGAGCGCGCCCAGCGCGGCGTCGATCGCAACGAGTTCGTGCCGCTGGCGGAATTGGAACTCGCATGACCCAGTGGATCGAAATCGGAACCCTCGACGACATTCCGCGCCTCGGCTCCCGCGTGGTGCGTACCGCGGCGGGCGACATCGCGGTGTTCCGCGCCAATGACGACGAGGTGTTCGCGCTCGACGATCGCTGCCCGCACAAAGGTGGCCCGCTGTCGCAGGGCATCGTCCACAACAAGCGCGTCACCTGTCCGCTGCACAATTTCGTCATCGAGCTCAAAAGCGGCGAGGCGGTCGCCCCCGACCAGGGTTGCACGCGCGCGCATCCGACCAAGGTGGAGAACGGCGTCGTGTGGCTGTCGCTTCGTCAGGCGGCGCCCGCTGCCGCCGAGTGAGGGTGACGCGTGTCAGTGAAGACAACCTGCCCTTATTGCGGCGTCGGCTGCGGGGTCGTGGCGGACAGGGATGCCGCGGGCACTGTCACCGTCCGCGGTGATCCGCTGCATCCGGCGAATTTCGGGCGGCTGTGCGCGAAGGGTTCGGCGCTGGCCGAAACCATCGGCCTCGAAGGACGCCTGCTCGAGCCCATGGTCGACGGCCGGGCCGCGACCTGGGATGCCGCGCTTGAGTATGTAGCGGACGGATTCAGCAAGGCTATCCGGGAATACGGGCCGGATTCGGTGGCCTTCTACGTTTCGGGTCAGCTTCTCACCGAGGATTACTACGTCGTCAACAAGCTCGCGAAAGGCTTTGTCGGCACCGCCAATATCGACACCAATTCGCGGCTGTGCATGGCCTCCAGCGTGGCCGGCCACAAGCGCGCGTTCGGCAGCGATACGGTTCCCGGCTGCTATGAAGATCTGGAACTAGCCGACCTCATGGTGCTTGTCGGATCCAATGCGGCCTGGTGCCATCCCGTCCTTCACCAGCGCATGATGGCGGCGAAGGCGAAAGATTCCGCTTGCCGCATTGTCGTCATCGACCCGCGCCGGACCGCGACATGCGAGGGCGCCGATCTGCATCTGGCTGTTCGTTCGGGCAGCGACTCCGTTCTGTTCAACGGATTGCTGGCTTATCTCGCGAAGACGAAGGCGGCCGACGGCGCATTCGTGGGTAACTTCACCACCGGCGCGGAGGCAGCACTTGCGCAAGTCGCCGGCCAGACCGTGGCGCATACCGCTGATGTCTGCGGGCTGTCGGGCGGCGCGCTCGAATTGTTTTTCGACTGGTTCGCCAAGACCGAACGGGTCGTAACGCTCTATTCCCAGGGTATCAATCAGTCGAGCAGCGGCGTCGACAAGGTCAATGCGATCATCAACTGCCATCTGCTGACCGGCCGGATCGGACGGCCCGGCATGGGGCCGTTTTCGCTGACGGGCCAGCCCAACGCGATGGGCGGCCGCGAAGTCGGCGGGCTCGCCAATCAACTCGCCGCCCATATGGAGATCGAGAACCCGCAGCATCGCGAACTGGTGCAGCGGTTCTGGCGTTCGCCTGTGATCGCGGACAAGGCCGGGCTCAAGGCGGTCGATATGTTCGAGGCGATGGCCGATCGCCGCATCAAGGCGGTCTGGATCATGTCCACGAATCCGCTGGTCAGCCTGCCGGACGCCAATCGTGCGCGCGCCGCGCTCGATAGCTGCGATCTCGTCGTGGTGTCGGATTGCATGCAGCATACCGACACCACGCGCCAGGCCCATGTGCTGCTGCCCGCCACGGCCTGGGGCGAAAAGGACGGCACCGTCACCAATTCCGAGCGCCGCATATCCAGGCAGCGGCCGTTCCTGCCGGCTCCCGGCGCCGCGCGGTCCGATTGGCGGATCGTCTGCGATGTCGCCCGCCGCATGGGGTTTTCCGGTTTCGACTACACCAACGTGGCCGAGATCTTTCGCGAGCATGCGTCGCTCTCCGGCTTTGAAAATCGTGGCGCGCGGGATTTCGATCTCTCTGCGCTCGGCGCGCTCGATGATCGCGCCTACGATGCGCTGGCGCCGGTGCAATGGCCGGTAACGCCGGATTATCCGACCGGCACGCCGCGGCTGTTCGAAACCGGAGGATTCTTCACGCCGGATCGCAAGGCGCGCTTTATCCCGGTCATGCCGCGCCCGCCCAAAAACGCAACCAGCCGCGAATATCCCCTGGTCCTCAACACCGGCCGCATTCGCGACCAGTGGCATACGATGACGCGGACCGGCAAGTCGCCGCGGCTGATGATGCATATGTTCGAGCCGTGTGCGGAATTCCATCCGGACGATGCGCGCAAGGCCGGCCTCGACGACGGCGCGCTCGCCCGTCTGTCCAGCCCCTGGGGCCAGATGGTGGCGCGCGTGACCGTCACCGCCGAACAGCGGCGCGGCTGCGTGTTCGTGCCGATGCACTGGAACGACGAATATGCCGGCGACGGCCTCATCAACGCGCTGGTCAATCCCGCCACCGATCCGATATCCGGACAGCCGGAATCCAAACACACGCCAGTGAAGGCGGAACCTCATCTACCGAAATGGCATGCCTTTATCCTCAGCCGTCACGAGATCGAACGCCCGCAGACGGGCTACTGGGTTTCCGGACGCGCGGGCAATTGCTGGCGCATGGAGCTGGCGATGGAGGAACGGCCGGCGAGCTGGCGCGACTGGGCGCGCGCGCAGCTCCGCGCCGAGGATGCCGATATCGATTGGATCGCCTATCGCGATCCCAGCATCGGCCGCTATCGCTATGCGAGCATTCGCGACGGGCGGTTGGAGGGTTGCATCTTCGTCGCACGCGACCACAAACTCGTCTCGCGTTCCTGGCTGACCAGTCTGTTCGCAGAAGAGACGCTCTCGCCGAAGGCGCGGATGTCGCTACTGACAGGGCAGCCGCTGGAAGCCGGCGAAGATATCGGGCCGATCGTCTGCTCGTGCTTCGGCGTCGGTCAGCGCCAGATCTCGGCCGAGATCCTCAAAGGCGCCAATATCGAAGCCATCGGTCGGCGGCTGAAAGCCGGCACCAATTGCGGCGCCTGCAAGCCGGAGATCGGCAAACTGCTGGCCAACGCGCCGGCCGCGAAACCCCAGCCGGCGTAGGTTTTCGCGCTCGGTAACCTATTTGGCCGGTCCATTCCTGTCGGTGATGAAGACGTCATGATGCGGGAATTTCTCGACCAATTCCGGCGGCTGGCTGAAATTGGTGGCGAGCACGTCGGCGGGGTTTCCCGCGATCCATTGTGACAGGTCAATGCCCTCATAGATCCCGGTGTTGAACCCGATCAGGATCCGCGCGGGCTTGTCGCCGACATTCTCGATCGAGTGCCCGTAGCCCTGCGGGATGTAGCCGACGTCGCCCTGGTCCAACTGTTCGGTGCGGAAGCGGCCATGGGAGCCGAACAAGGTGACGCTGACGGTGCCGTCGATGACGTATTGCCATTCGTCGGCGGTCGGATGCCAGTGCAGCGTGCGCAGCCCGCCGGGATCAAGCTCGAGTATGACGCCGGTGATGGTCTTCGCGATCGGGAAGCGGCTGGAATCGACCCGCCACTCGCGGCCGCCCCGATAGACCGCGAGCGGCGGCTGCGCCAGCAGGCGATACTTGTGCGTCTCCGGCGGCAGCACCCATCCCTGCAGCGGCGCCGTCTGCTCGGCGGGCGGCAGCTTGCCGCGGGCAAAATACACTTCTTCCCTGGGGAAGCTGTCGAACACAGATTCGGGCACGCCGAAATTCTTCGCCAGCAGCGGTTTTGGTGCGTGTCCGATCCAGTCGGTGATGCTGAAGGTGCCGAACTCTGAAAAGTAGCCATTGTCGAAGATCAGGATGAAATGACAGGGCTTGTCGCCGAGACATTGCAGCATGTGGCCGTGACCGCGCGGAAAATACCAGACGTCGCCGGGCTCGAAGTCGTTGGTGTCGGCGCGGCCGGCGGGATCGATCACCGTGGTGCGAACGCGCCCCTCGATGACGAACGCCCACTCGGCCGCGGTGGCGTGCCAGTGCAACTCGCGCATCGCGCCGGGCTCGAGCCGCATCGAAACCCCAGCGATTCCCTTGGAGATCGGCAGTTGCTCGACGGTTGCTTCCTTGCCGTAGCTGTTGCCGATGACCTTGCCCTCCGACTTCTCCAGCGCGAACTTGAAGGTCGGCAGATCCTTGCCGGACAAAACCGGATCCGGAACGTTGTTCATGAAGCTGGGATCGCCGGCGAGTGCCGGTTGCGCCCCGCTCAACGTTGCCAGCGAGGCGATCCCGGCTGCCGCGACCAGAAACTCCCGGCGTTGCGGATCCGACATGTTGCTCTCCCGATAGACGAAGCAATCCTCTCGCGCGCGGTCGGTCGGCCGCCGCTTAAACCAGGAAGCGTGATGAACTCACGTCGTCCAGCCGATCTGAGCCGTCATCCGATCCGCGAAGCTGACCCAACGACATTTCACGCCATGTCGTTGATTAGCACATTTCGGGCGGCAGGAGTGCCTGCCGTGCATCAGTGATGGGCCGAAACGCTCTTGACGCACTCGGTCAGCAAATCGCCGGACGCGGAGGAATGGCTGAGGTCACCGAGGCTGATCATGCCGACCATCCGCTTGCTCTTGTTGATCACCGGCAGCCTGCGGACCTTGAGCGTCTCCATATGGTGCACCGCCTTGGCGAGGTCGTCATCCTCGCGGCAGCAATGGATACCTTCGGTCATCACATCGCGCGCCATCGCGCGGCCGGCATCGAACTTGCTTTTTGCAAGCCCCTTGCAGACGATGTCGCGGTCGGTCACCATTCCGACGAGTTGGTCATCCTCTCCAATCGGGATGCAGCCGATGTCGTGTTCCCGCATCAATTTCGCGATTTCGGTGATGGGCGTATTGGGGCTAACCCAGTCGACGCCCTTGTGCATCACTTCCTTGACTTTCATGGCGGATCTCCCTGGTTGGGTTTCGGACACACTTGTTGCAACGCAGCACGTCCCCCCGGTGTTCTCCACTATACAACCAATCGGGTAGGGCGGGACCAGCGCCCGGCGTCGCACAGCATCATTCCTGCGCGATTGAACCCGACGATCGCCATTACCGTCGCCGCCATCCTCCGGAACATTTGATGAGTGGAATCCGACAAATCCGCGCGTCTCGCATTGGACAGGGAACACTTCAGTCCACTAGCTTGATTGCCAGCGTCGTTGCGCGCGCCGGACGAGACCAAACGTAATGAAACAGAAGAAGGACATCGTGGAAAACTGGCTGCCGCGTTACACCGGCTCGCCGCTTGCGGAATTCGGAGAATATGTTCTGCTGACCAACTTCGACAATTATGTCGAATGGTTCGCCGCGCAGCACGGCGTTTCGGTCAAGGGCATCGATCGGCCGATGCCCAATGCGACTGCCGAGGGGATCACCCTGATCAACTTCGGCATGGGAAGCCCGAATGCCGCGACCGTGATGGATCTGTTAAGCGCCATTGCGCCGAAGGCCGTGTTGTTTCTCGGCAAATGTGGCGGGTTGAAACGCAAAAACCAGATCGGCGATTTGATCCTGCCGATTGCGGCCATTCGGGGTGAAGGTACTTCGAATGATTACCTGCCGCCGGAGGTCCCCGCGCTGCCCGCGTTCGAGCTGCAACGCGCGGTGTCGACGATGATCCGCGATCTCGGCCAGGATTATTGGACAGGTACCGTGTACACGACCAATCGTCGCGTCTGGGAACACGATGATCACTTCAAGGATATGCTGCGTCGTACGCGAAGCATGGCGATCGACATGGAGACGGCGACAATCTTTGCCGTTGGATTCGCCAACCACATTTCGACCGGCGCGTTGCTTCTGGTGTCCGATCAGCCGATGATCCCGGAGGGTGTGAAGACGGAAGCGTCGGATCGGACCGTGACCGAGAACTATGTCGAAATGCACATTAAAATCGGGATGGAGGCCTTGAAGGTCGTGCGGCGCCGTGGCCGCAGCGTCAAGCATTTGCGTTTCGAGGATGATTTCGATCGGGGGCGTGAGACGTAAAAAGGCGTCGCGTCTCGCCATGCTCATGCTTCAATCGGATTGCGGTGGTCCTGGATTTTTCCGCCTTGCAAGGTGATCAGGTCGCCGAATTGCAGCAACACGCCTTCGACGATGGCCGGCCGCAGGAATATTTGGTCGTCCACGTGCAGGCCGACCGCGGGCGGACCGGTGATGTTTTCCTGGTTGGCATTGTGGTGTGCGAACCCTGGCCCTCACTCCTCCCCATCGACAAACCGCGCCAGCGTCTCGGTGCTGTAATTCTCCCCGATCGACATCGCGCAAATCCGTGACATCTGCGTGTAGGGCAGCCCCGTCTCCTTGGCCCAGGCGTTGAACTGCGCCTGCACCTTGGCGAGGTCGCGCTTGGAGGTGACCGTCTCGGCGACGTCGAGGCCGGCATCGCGCAGGCTCGCCACCACGTCCCTCGATGTCACAAAGCCGTCCCAGCCGAGGAAGCGCAACAGCATCTGGCCGGTATTGCCGCCGAGCCGGCTGCCGCGCCTGGCGAGCAGCGCCAGCAATCCGATCTCGTCGGAAGCGGGCCACTTCGCCAACATCTTGCCGAAGCTGCCATGTTCCTTCGCCGCGTCGCGGACGAAAGAGGCGTTGGTGCGCACAGACATGATCTTGGCGCCGTTGCGGACAATGCTCGCGTCCTTCATCAGGCCGTCCCAGAATTCATCGGGCTGCAACGCAAGCCGGCCCGGCTCGAATCCGAGAAACGCTTTTTCAAAACCCTGCCATTTCGTCTCGATGACGCTCCAGGCGAAGCCGGCGCAAAACACCCGCCGGGTCATCTCCGCCAGCGCGCGGTCGTCGCGCAACCTGGCAAGCGCCTTCAGGTCTGGCTTGGGCGGCAGCAGCTTGTTCAGCGCCTTCGGCCCGCCCTTGCGCTTCTCGGCGCGGGCGCGGATCGTCTTGAACGGGGTGGTCATGGACAAAATCCTGCGAAAGCCGGGGCTGGACCCGTAGTGACGCTATGCGCAGAGCGTTGCCACTTCAAGCAAGCCAATTTTCTACGTTCAAACCGCGGATGCGTTTGAACTCGCCAGAATTGGCGGTCACGATCGTGGCGCCGGTCGCATAGGCGTGGGCGGCGATCAGGAGGTCGTTGCCGCCGATCGGCTTGCCGGCCGCTTCCAGTTCTGATCGGATTCCGCCGTATTCGGCATCGGCCGGTACCTCGAACGGCAGCACGTCGATCTCGCCAAGCAGATCTTCGACGGCCTTGAGTAGCCGCTGCGAGCCGCTCTTTGCGCATCCGTAGCGGAGTTCGGCGGCCACGATGATACTGGTGCAGATGTTGTCCTCGCCAACCCTGGCAATTCGTTTCGCGGCTTTGCCCTGCGGATTCCGGATCAGATCCGACATGATGTTGGTGTCCAGCATGTAGCGGGTCAAAACACTTTCTCCTGCACGGGCACGGGATCGACGATCTCGGGAAAGTCCTCTTCCAGCGGCTTCATCGTCTTGAGCAGAGCGACCAGCCCGCGCTTGCGCACCGGCTCGATCACCAAACGATCGCCGTCACGGTGCATGATGGCTTCATCGCCCGGCAGTTCGAACTCCACGGGAATCCGGACCGCCTGGTTGCGGCCATTGCGGAATAGTTTGACGTGTCTCTGCTCGGGCATACGGCGCCCTCCTTGGCATATGCCATAGACATATGCCAAAATGCGCGCGGGCGCAAGAGGTCGCTCGGCGAAAGCGCCCGTTCGCAACCAGTTATCCGGATCAATCCATCTTCGCGCCGGATTCCCGGATGATCCTGGTCCACTTCGCCATTTCATCGGCGAGTAATTTTCCAAACGCCTCGCCTGAAAGCGTGCCGGGCTCGGCGCCCAGTTCGGTAAAACACTTCTGCACATCAGGCATTTTCAGGATGGCGTCGACGTCGCCTTCAAGCTTCGCCAGCACCGGCGCGGGCGTATTCGCCGGCGCCACCAGACCGAACCAGGCCGAGGCCTCGAAACCGGGCACGCCTGATTCCGCGACCGTCGGCACGTCGGGCAACGCGCCGGCGCGGGTAGCGACCGCGATGGCGTTGATGAACTTGCCCTGAAACTGCGGCAGCACCGCCGGCATGTTGTCGAACATCAAGGGGATATACCCCGCGATCAGGTCGTTCATCGCCGGCGCCGCGCCCTTGCAAGCCAGCGCGGATCATCCCTCTGGCGGACTGGCTGACCACTGCGGCACCCACGCACAACCCACCCACACATCCGGCGGTCCTGCAGGCGTGCCCCCCACCTGTGTTGCATTATTGGCCTGGGCGATAATGTTGCCGAAGTCGAAGACGCCGCCACTCATCGCATCCAGTTCGTCGTTGCTCAGTTCACGTTCGTGTTCATGTTCGAAGTGTCGTTGGTCCTGCTCATGATCGCTTCTCCGTTAAGCCAGCCCGGACCATCCGTTGCTGGTGTGCAGCCACACTGGCGCAAGACATCTCGTCGCACTGTGAAGCCGGTAACTGGCGACACCCCAAATCCGACATTTCGTGATGGCCATCACTTAGGTTCACGCGCGGTTTGAACCGCTGGGAGCAACAGACCGATCAAGATGGCAATGATGCCGCCGGACACTGCATCCAGCTCATTGTCCGGTAGTTCTCGGCTCTGCGTGGCGCGACCGGGGTCTAAATCGTTCATGATCTTTTTCCATCCGAGCCAGCGTGGACCATCCAATCGCTGGTGCGGACACACTGGCTCAACTCTCGCGCCGCCACTGTGACCCTAGTCACATGTCGCTGTTGTCGTCGTCGGTCGTGGTCGCGGTGCGCGTGACCGTTTTCAAACGCGAGGGCGGTCACAGTTGCTGGCCGTGCGATCCGCTACGACGCTGGGCATCGCCGCGCCGATAAGGTGCGGGACCACCAAGGAGAACCGCTATGAGCACGACTGAACCTCGACAAGCATCAGACATCGACCGCGACATCGAGACCCTGCGAGATGACGAGCTTGACGCCGTTACCGGCGGCTCGTTTGAACTCGGAAACATTATTGGGAGTATTGCAAAAGCCACACTTCCGCTGGCGTAAGTCACCGGGTTTGCAGCACACGAAAATGGTCGAGGTTCTGAAGTCGCTTCCAAACTGTCTTGGTGGTCGAGGTGACGCGGTGCGAGCGCTCGGGGGCGATGCGTCGCGCGCCGCGCCGCCGTTCGACATGACACGGGTAACGTGGTCGAGATGATGCGCGACGGCTTGCGATGTCCGCATCACGCTCAGAAGCGGACATTTGGGCTGGCCCTCAGCACGTCTGCTTTGCGGATATCGGTGCGGGTCCCCGAATGCACGTTAAGGACCCATAAGGGCGGCCTAGAGCGCCTAACGTGTGTGGCTCAACGTCGGCTGAGCCCTTGCCGGCCAAGCCGGTCGATACGCATTCTCGTGTTAGGATGATCGCGGATCGCGTTTGGGGGCTTGCCATGACGCCGCATGCAAGGTTGCTTGGAATCGTTGTCGCTCTATCGTGGCTCGGGTTGTCTGCGGCATCGGCGGCCGACGGTACATCGAAAGATACTTGGACGGGCGCCTGGAAATTCGAGATCGACCGCCAGGATCAGCCATGGCTTGGCTTTTACGACACCAGGGGCAAGACAGTATTTCGAATCGGCTGCGGCGCGCATTTCGAGATGGATGCGGTCTATCCGGGGGGAGCGCCGAAACAGGATCACACTAAGGCCTCGATCACGATCGCCAACGGCAAGACGCAGATGGATTTTGCCGGCTTCACCTACGCCGGTCCCGAGTCCTTCCCGCCGAACACCACGATGTTAAACCAACCGGACCTCGGCTATCCCGAGCTTGACGAAGACAAATGGCGCGCGCTGGAAAATCGCGTCTTAGATCTTCTGGGCTCCGGGCAGCCGCTGACGATCTCGGCCGAGGGCAAAAGCTACGTGCTGCCGCCGGCCAAGGTGCCGCGCTGGCGGGCGCGCTTCCAGAAAATCTGCTGACGCGCCGACCGCAAGCAGGCCACGCTTCGGCGCGCTTCTCCTTCGCGGCGCCGGCTCCAGCCGTGATCTAGTCAGCTTAAGTGTCCGCAGCGGCAAGCTTGCGCAATTTGGCGACCGAGATGCAGTTCGGCAATGACCGAGATGGGTCAAAAGGCGAAATTCCGGGGTTTCCAGCGCATGTCTGCTTTTGTCTCAACTGCGGACACCTCCTCGTTGATGGCTCGCACCGTGTCGCGGTGATGACGTGATGTCCGCGACGGCTGGCGCGGACCGTCGAAGGATGGCGTCGCTCCGAAATCGGTCGCCAAGGTACTGTGGAGGGCGAAAGGATGGGCGGGGACCGCGCGACCGCGCCCTTTGGATATATTTGCAATTTCGCATTGCGGTCTAAATTACAGTACCATCCGGTACACAAAGGCGACGTGCGATGTGGCGCATGTCGGTGATCGAGGCGCTGATCTTCATCGCGGTGGTCGCCATCGCGGTCGCGCTGCTGCTGGCGTGAGCGATTGCACAAACCTGTACGCCTCCCGGACTTCGCTGCCGCTTCGCCGTGACGGTCATACCAAGGTTTATTGCGGCGATCAGAAGAGGTTATGCGACCGAACGTACGTGTAATGGAAGAACCTGCCCAAATCGCGGATTGTGTCACGCAGCAGAGGCGCTGCTCAGGCCTGCACTCTGTTCGGACGAGCATCGCAGTTGGCAGGTGTATTATGCGCAATCACGATTTAGTCTCCGATGGGTTCCTCACGCTGATAGCGGCTAGCCTCGTGCTGCTGGGTTCGAGCTTGCTGGCTTTCGCGATCGTGTGAGTTGCCCGACCGGGCAAATTACTATTTTCTGCCAAGTCCGCGTTGAGAGAATATTCCTCTCTCCTTCCGACGCAAATCAGGTCTAGAAATCCCGCCGTCTCATCCCGCAGGAGGGGCGTATAGCGATCGTCACGGACGTTGGGATGGGATGCGGTGGACGCGGTGCGTCGGGCGCGTGGACGTGATTGCAGGGCGAGCTTTGGCTCGTGAGCGATCGGGGCGCGCAGACGAACGATGTTGCGGCGTACGGTGAAGCCGTGTGGTCCTGGCATCCGTTGCTGGTGTCAAGTTGGCGGAGGCATGCCGACCCGACCGGGTTTGGGAAAGCCATTAATTCGCTGTCGACGGTGACAAGACGAATTCGTCGCCGGGGAGCGCGCGGGGAATGCCGGAGTGCCTCCGCTGAACCTGTAGGCTCGTGTGCGTTTTCTTTGTGCACTTTAGCACACGGGTGCAGCGCGCACCCGGCATTCCCTGCGCCCTCTGATTTCTTTGGGGGCGAATGATTGCAGCATAACTCGAGCACTTCGTGCCGCGGGATCGAGAACGAGGGATGGATTGCTTCGCTTCGCTCGCAATGACGGTTCTAAGCCATGCCCTTCATCGTCCGCGCAGGCGGACGATCCAGTATTCCAGAGGCGCCAATGATTGAGCCGAAAAGCCGCAGCGTACTGGATACCCCGCATGCGCGAGGTATGACGACTGTACGTTGATCGTAGATAAGGCAACAATATCAAGGGCATGGAGCGCAGCCTCATTCTGCATGGCGGCCCATTAATACCGTCGCCAACATTGCATGGCGCTTTGGCCGCGAATGGCCTAAAGGGTGCCATCTCATTCAAAATACGTCGGGGCCATGCGGCCGCGTATCGTCAGGCGGCAGCTTCGAACCGTTCGGGTTCGGGCCTGCTCAATGTTCCGGCGTTAAACGCCAACCTAAGGTCAGCCATCTCGTGACATTCTTATCCACCAATCCGCCGCTCGTCCGAGCTTTGGCGGAACGCAACTATGACCGGCCGACTCCGGTGCAGACCGCGGTGCTCGCGGACAATGCCGCCGGCCGCGACCTGCTGGTCTCGGCGCAAACCGGCTCCGGCAAAACCGTCGCCTATGGCCTCGCCATCGCAAAAAATCTTCTTGGTGATGCCGAGCGGTTCGAGCGGGCGGCCGCACCGCTTGCCCTGATCGTCGCACCAACCCGCGAACTTGCCTTGCAGGTCCACCGCGAACTCGCCTGGCTCTATCATTATGCGGATGCGCGCGTGGTTTCCTGCGTCGGCGGCATGGATCCGCGCCGCGAACAGCGCGAACTGGCCGCCGGCGCCCACATCGTGGTCGGCACGCCGGGGCGGCTGTGCGATCATTTGCGGCGCGGCCGTCTCGACATCTCGGAATTGAAAGCGGTCGTGCTCGACGAGGCCGACGAAATGCTCGATCTCGGCTTTCGCGAGGATATGGAATTCATCCTCAAGACCACGCCGGATACCCGCCGCACGCTGTTGTTTTCGGCGACCTTGCCGCGCGGTATCGTCGCATTGGCAAAACAGTTTCAACGCCAGGCCTTTCGGGTCGAGGTCGCCGGCGACGAAGGCGGCCATGCCGATATCGAGTACCGCGGCATCCGCATCGCGTCCGGCGATGTCGAGCACGCGGTCGTCAATGTGTTGCGGTTCTACGAGTCGCCGAGCGCGCTGGTGTTCTGCAACACCCGCGAAGCCGTCCGGCATTTGCAGGCCACGCTGCTGGAGCGCGGCTTCTCCGTGGTCGCGCTGTCAGGCGAATTGACGCAGAACGAGCGGACCCAGGCGCTGCAGGCGTTGCGGGATGGGCGCGCCCGCGTCTGCGTCGCCACCGATGTGGCGGCGCGCGGCATCGATCTGCCGAACCTCGACCTCGTCATCCACGCCGATATTCCAAATGATGCGGAGGTCATGCAGCACCGTTCCGGCCGCACCGGCCGTGCCGGCCGCAAGGGTGTCAGCGTCGTGCTGGTGCCGCCGGCGCGAAAGCGTCGCGCGGAAGTGCTGCTGAATCTCGCCGGCATCGATGCGATCTGGGGCACCGCGCCGCAGGCAGATGAAATTCGCAAGCTCGACCACGAGCGCATGCTGAAGGACGCGCTGTTTTCGGAAGAGGCGACCGCGGAAGATCTGATGCTGGCGCAGGCCTTGCTCGCCGAGCGCTCGGCGGAAGACATCGCCGCTGCGCTGGCGCGGCTGTATCGCGCGCGGCTGCCGTCGCCCGAGGACATTCTCGACCCCGGCCAGGGTGGCAGCCGGTCCCGTGAGGATCGCGGTCGGGAAAGGGACGCACGTCCCCCACGCGGCGAGGATCGCGGCGACGGCTCGCGACCGAAGAAGGGAAAATCGTCGACGCGCCACGGCATGGGCGAAGGCAGCGTCTGGTTCCGCGCCTCGATCGGAGCAAAGAAGAACGCGGAAGCGCGCTGGCTGTTGCCTATGATCTGCCGCCGCGGCGGAATCGACAAGAACGATATCGGCGCCATCCGCATCATGGACACCACGACCGAGTTCGAGATATCCGGACGCGCCGCGGAGTCCTTTGCCGTCAAGATCCGGCGCCCCGACAAGGAAGACAATATCCGCATCGAGGCACTCCCCGAGGGCCCGCAGGGCGAGGCGGCTGCAGAGAAGCGGCCGCATGCGCCGAGGCGTGAAGAGGGAACGTTCGACCACAACGCCGGCCCGGGCGATCGACCCCGCGAGGAGCGGGCGCCGAAACCATACGCCAAGCCTCACGGCGGCAAGCCCGGTCACGAAAAGGCGCCGGGATTTGACAAGGAAAGGCGTTACGATACCAAGAAGCCGTTCCGCGAGAAGCCCGCCTACGCCGGAAAGCCGAAGCATGAGGGCGGACGCCCTGCGAAACCTGAATTCGGAAAGAAGCCTTCATTCGGAAAAAAGAAGAAAAAATTTCGCGGCTAGCCGGTCTGACGATGATCTCGACGCATGTCAAAGATGAGCGCTGAATTGCGATGAGGTCAAGTTGGACCGAGCGCGGTTTCGGTTCACCTCGCCCCGCTTGCGGGGAGAGGTCGAAGCCGAAGGCTTCGGGTGAGGGGGACTCTCGACATACGATGCTCGCGGAGAGTCCCCCTCACCCCAACCCTCTCCCCGCAAGCGGGGCGAGGGGGAAGCTCAATCGCCGCGCCCTGCTTGCCCTGATCGGCGGGGCGTTGCTGCCGGCGGAGGCGCGCGCCGCTTCTTACCCGTCCCGGCCGATCAAGATCATCGTGCCGTTCGGACCGGGCGGCTCCGGCGACATCACCGCGCGCCTGATCGGCAAACAGATCGAGGACAGGACCAAACAACCTGTCGTCATTGACAACCGTCCGGGCGCCAATGGGATCATCGGCACCATGGCGGTGAAGACCGCTGAGCCCGATGGCTATACGGTGCTGCTGATCACCACCAGCACGCACGCGGCCAATGTCAGCCTCGTCCGCAACCTCTCCTACGATCCGGCCGGGGATTTTACGATCGTCGGCGTGTTCCGTTCCAGCGGCACCTACATGTTGGTGCGGCCGCAGGCGCCGTGGCGCGATCTCGCCGAATTCATCGCCGCCGCGAAGGCAGCACCAGGCAAGCTGACGTTCGGTTATTTCAACGCGTCGTCGCGCACGCCGCCGGAATATCTCAGCCGTCTGGCCGGCATCGAACTGCTGGGCGTGCCCTATCGCGCGATCGGCAATGCCGTGAGCGACCTGATCGCCGGCGAAATCTACTGCCTGTTCGTCGACACCACGGCGTCAAACCAGTATCTGCAAAACCGCCAGCTGCGTCCGCTGGCGATCACCCGGCTGACGCGCGCGCCATCGACCCCCGATGTGCCCGCCGTCGCCGAAACCTTTCCGGGATTCCAGCTCACCGGCTTTCTCGGCATGGCCGTGCGCTCGGCAACGCCGCGCGAGATCGTCGAGCAGTTGAACGGCCTCATCAATCAAGCACTGGCCTCGCCCGAGGTGCGCCGGCGGATGGACGAATTCGGCCTGTCCTATGACATCACCGACCTCGCTGCCTGCGAGGAGGAGGTGCGGGCCGAACGCGCCCGCTGGACCGAGTACACCCGAGTGGCCGGCATCCAGCCGGAATGATTTAACGCGAGCCTGCCGCAGGAAACGACCATGCCCGCCTTTCCGACCTCGACCACCGTATTCGACTCCATCCTGTTTCGCGACGCGTTCGGGACGCCCGCGATGCGCGAGGTGTTTTCGGATTTCAGCCTGATCTCCCGCTACGCCGAGGTCGAGGTCGCGCTGGCCAGGGCCGAGGCGCGCTGCGGCGTGATTCCGGCAGAGGCGGCGGAAGAAATTGCCAGGCGGACCGACGTCTCGGCGCTCGATTTCGACCTGTTGCGGCGCGAGACCGATATCGTCGGCTATCCGATCCTGCCGTTGGTGCACCAGATGGTGAAGCAATGCGGCGAGGCCGGCCGTTACGTGCATTGGGGCGCGACCACGCAGGACATCATGGACACCGCCATTGTCCTGCAGGTGCGCGCCGGCTTGAAAATCATCGAGCAAGATATTGCCGCGCTGCGCGGCATCCTCGCCGGTCTGTCAAAACGCTATCGCGATACGCCGATGGCGGGCCGCACCCATCTGCAGCAGGCGCTGCCGGTGACGTTCGGCTACAAGACCGCGATTTATCTGGCGATGTTCGATCGTCACGCCGAGCGCCTCGAGCAATTGAAGCCGCGCGTGCTGGTCGGCCAGTTCGCCGGCGCTGCCGGTACGCTGGCCTCGCTCGGCGACAAGGGCTTTGAGGTCCAGCAGGCGCTGTGCGAGGAACTCGGCCTCGGCGTTCCCGTTTCCACCTGGCACGTGGCGCGCGACGGGCTTGCGGAAGTGATCAATTTCCTCGCGCTCGTCACCGGCTCGCTCGGCAAGATCGCGCTCGACATCATGTTGATGGCCTCGACCGAATTCGGCGAACTTTATGAGCCCTTCGTGAAGGGCCGCGGCGCCTCCTCGACCATGCCGCAGAAGCGCAATCCGATCTCGTCCGAATTGATGCTGGCGGCGGCCAAGGGCGTACGCCAGCACGCCGGCCTGATGCTGGATGCGATGGTACAGGATTTCGAACGCGCCACCGGGCCATGGCATGCCGAGTGGATGGCGATCCCGGAAAGTTTTGTGCTGACCGCGGGCGCGCTGCATCAGGCCAAATTCGCGCTCGGCGGCCTGATCGTCGACGAGAAGAAGATGGCGGAAAATCTCGACATCAGCCGCGGCCTGATCGTCGCCGAAGCCGTGATGATGGGACTGGCGCCCGACATCGGGCGGCAGGAGGCGCATGACGTCGTCTACGATGCGTGCCGGGTCGCTAATGAAAAAGGCACGACGCTGGCGGACGCGCTGTCGGCGGACCCGCGGGTCTCCGGCCGCATCGACCGCGCGGCGATCGATCGCCTGACCTCGCCGAAGAACTATCTCGGGCTGGCGCCCGAGATGGTGGATCGGGTGCTGGAATCAGGGAACCGTTGAAGGAACCCAGCCGTTCGCCTATCTCTGTAGCAGCGACTGTTTTGAGGACCCGCCATGACCGCACACCAACGCAACGTTTCCGCCTCGATCGACCCCGTCAAACTCGACCGCCTCGCCGAAGTCGCCGTCAAGGTCGGGCTGCGTCTGCAGCCGGGGCAGGACCTGCTGCTGACCGCGCCGGCCGTTGCGCTGCCGCTGGTACGCCGGATCGCGGAGCACGCCTACAAGGCCGGGGTCGGCATCGTCACCTCGTTCCTGTCCGACGAGGAGGTCACGCTGTCGCGCTATCGCCACGGCCACGACGCCGGTTTCGATCGCGCCGCCGGCTGGCTCTATGAGGGCATGGCGAAGGCGTTCGCCGCCAACACCGCGCGGCTTGCGATCGTCGGCGACAATCCGATGCTGCTGTCGGGCGAGGATCCCGCCAAGGTGGCGCGCGCCAGCAAAGCCAATTCGATCGCCTATCAGCCGGCGCTGGAAAAAATCGTCAATTTCGAAACCAACTGGAACATCATCGCCTATCCGAGCCCGGCCTGGGCGAAACAGATGTTCCCGGATGATGCCGAGGATGTCGCGGTCGCAAAACTCGCCGACGCGATCTTTTCGGCCTCGCGCGTCGACCAGGACGGCGCCGTGGCGGCCTGGGAGAAGCACAACACGGTACTGCGGGAGCGGACCGAATGGCTCAACGGGCAGCGCTTCCACGCGCTGCATTATTCCGGCCCGGGCACCGACCTCACCATCGGCCTCGCCGACGGCCATGAATGGGAAGGCGGCGCCTCCACCGCCAAGAACGGCATCACCTGCAACGCCAATATCCCGACCGAGGAAGTCTTCACCACGCCGCATTGCCGGCGGGTGAGCGGCCATGTCGTCTCCTCCAAGCCGCTGTCCTATCAGGGCACCCTGATCGACAACATCGCGGTCAGGTTCGAGGACGGCCGCATCGTCGACGCCAAAGCCTCGCGTGGCGAGGAGGTGTTGAGGAAAGTGCTCGAAACCGACGAGGGCGCCGCGCGCCTCGGCGAAGTGGCGCTGGTGCCGCACTCCTCGCCGATCTCGAAAAGCGGGTTGCTGTTCTTCAACACGCTGTTCGACGAGAATGCGGCTTCCCACATCGCGCTCGGCCAGTGCTATTCGAAATGCTTCGTCGACGGCGGCAATTTGACCCCGCAACAGATCGCAGCACAGGGCGGCAACGCGAGCCTCATTCACATCGACTGGATGATCGGCTCGGCCGAGACCGACATCGACGGCATTCATACGGATGGGCGGCGCGTGCCGGTGTTCCGCAAGGGCGAGTGGGCGTGAGCGGGCGCTCACGCCGACCGCTTCGCCGGCATCAGCCAAGCTTCAGCTTGTAAAAATCCGTCGCTGTCTTCGAGAACAGCGCGGTCTTCTCGGCTTCGCTGTATTGCGCAGCGATGCGCTTGAAGGCGTTGAAGATCACCTGATAGCTGCACTGGCCCTTGTCGGGCGGAAAATTGCTTTCGAACATACAGCGATCGGGGCCGAAGGCCTCGATGCAGGTCTCGATATAGGGCCGCCAGGCCGCGGCGGCCTGTTCCGAGGAAGGCGGCTTTGGCCGCAGGTGAAAGTCATAGCCGAGCAGGCACATCGCAAGGCCGCCGAGCTTGACCACGACGTTGGGGCATTTGGCGATTTCCTGGATCGAGGCTTTCCAGACCGGGAAAATCTCCTCGCGCTTGCCGGCATAACTGCCGATGCCGATCGGGCCGCCGCAATGGTCGAGCACGATTTTGGTATCCGGAAAGGCGCGCGCGAGATCGGTGGCTTCGCCGATCTGCGGGTGAAACAGCCAGGCGTCGAAGCTGAGGCCCAGCGGCGCGAGGCAGGCAAAACCCTTGCGAAACGCCGGATCAAGCAACAGCCCTTTCGGCCGCGTCGCATACATGCCGGCGACATTGGGATCGGCATCCCAGGCGGAAGAATGCCGGATGCCGCGGAAGCGGCCGTTGCCGGCGGTGATCTCCGCCTCCAGCGCGGGTTTCGCGCCGTCGCCGAGCAGGAGATTGACGTGGCTGACGATGCCGGCGCAGATCGCCGCCTTGCCGTAGCCGCCGCTCGCGGCCATCGCCGCGACGCCGTCGGCGAATTCGACCTCGCCGACCGGGCGGAATGCCTCCGGTCCGCCCGCGCGGTACATCGAGCGGCAATCGACATAGACGGTGGCGGTGATGTTGTGGCCCGACGCGATGTCGGCCGACATCTCCTCGATCATGTAGCGCAGCCCGCCACGGTCCCAGAGATGGTGATGCGGGTCGACGATCGGACGCTGGGGGTCGATGATTTCTTCCGTGTATTGCGCAAGCCAGTCTTCGCGTGGATCGGCGTAGAGCCCGCTCTTCGAGGCGGGTGCAGTGCTGGCGGCCATCAATTTCGCTCCCCGTTTTTCTTGTTTCCTGTCATTGCGAGCGCAGCGAAGCAATCCATTCTTTCTTTGCGCGGCGAGATGGATTGCTTCGCTGCGCTCGCAATGACGATGTTAGCCGATGAGTAGCCTGTCTCAAACCCCGTCGAGAATGATCACCGTCGGCGTCGGCGGCAGCGTGTCGCGGGAAATCCTCAAAGTCCGTTCGCTGCGCTGATCGATCTCGAACTGCTGGCCGATCAGGCGCATGAATTCGTCGAGTGGGGTCGCGAAACGGTGCATCGGCAGCACCACCGAGGCGCGCAGCCGCCGGGTGATTTCGGAGACGCCGTCCAGCGACATGGTGTAGGTGCCGTCGATCGGCACCATCACGATGTCGAGCCGGCCGATCGCCGCGAAATGGGTTTCGTCGAGCTTGTGATGCAGGTGCCCGAGATGGCCGATGCACAGGCCCGCGACCTCGAAGATGAAGATCGAGTTGCCGTCCTTGATCATCTCGCCGCCGGAATCTTCGCCAAAATAGCGGCGGATATCGGTGGTGACATTGCGGATATAGACGTCGCCGATCCGCATCGCGTAGTGCGCCGGCTGCCCGTCGTCGCCCCAGCCGTGCAGCACGTGTTGAATGTGCGGATCGGGAAACAGCGAATAATGCGTGCTGTGGGCCCGGTTCATGGTGACGATATCGGGCAGGCGGCCGGTCCGGTAGGCGCCGCTGTAGTCGGTCGCGATCCTGATGCCGCCGGGGGTGTCGATATAATAGGTCGAATGGCCGGCATAGGTGATGGCGACCTCGTCGGCCCTGGCGGCGACCCGGCGCAGGCTGACGGGCGTCGCGCGCGGCGGCGCGTTCGCCATCGCCAGGCATTCGCTGCGCAACGGCTCTTCGGCAACAGCCGGAACCATCAACCAAGACAACAGGGCGGAGACGACAGCGAAATAACGCATCATGGCGCGGCCCATCCAGATCGCGTCAGTGTATCGCCGAATTCAGCCTTCGTCATGCGCGCGACGCGAATTGCGGGGGCGGTCCATTTGCATTGCCGCTCTCCGGAATTCATGCAAACGCAGCCTTGCGATGCCGCCGGCGCCGCCTCATTCTCCGCGCGGCCGTGTCCGTTGCCGATGGAGTTCAGATTGACTGAAAAAGCCCCTGCCCAGGCCGCAAGCCCTCCGCGCGCGCCTTCGTCGCGTCGGCTGGAACCGCTGCATAGTGTCGATGCCAGCGTGCTCGACATCGCCTATTACGAGGCCGGTCCTGCGGACGGGCCGGCCGTGATGCTGATGCACGGCTTTCCCTATGACATTCACTCTTATGTGGATGTGGCCCCGCTGCTGGCGGCGCAGGGTTGCCGTGTCATCGTTCCCTATCTGCGCGGTTACGGTCCTACGACATTCCGCGACAAGGCGACGCCGCGTTCGGGCGAACAGGCGTCGATCGGCGCGGACATGATGGCGCTGATGGATGCGCTTGGCATCGAGCGCGCGGTGTTCGCCGGCTACGATTGGGGCGGCCGTGCGGCCTGCGTCGGTGCGGCGCTGTGGCCGGGGCGCTGCATCGGCCTGGTGTCGGTGAACGGCTATCTGATCCAGGACATTGCGAAAGCGATGGTGCCGGCGCAGCCGGAGCGCGAGGTGCCGCTCTGGTACCAATATTACTTCCAGCTCGAACGCGGCCGCGCGGGGCTTGCCGCCAATCGCCGCGGGATTGCGAAAATATTGTGGAAGCAATGGTCTCCGAATTGGGATTTCGACGATGCCTGTTTCGAGCGGACGGCGGTGGCGCACGACAACCCCGACTATGTCGACGTGGTGATCCACAGCTATCGCCACCGCTTCGGTCTGGCCGACGGCGATCCGCAATATGCGGAAGTGCAGCGCCGGCTGGCCGCGCAGCCGCCGATTACGGTGCCCGCTATCACGCTGGATGGCTCCGGTGATGGCGTCGCGCCTGCGACCGACGGCAGCGCGAGCGCGCCGAAATTCACTGGCCGCCGGGTTCATCGCGTGATTCCGCGCGCGGGCCACAATCTGCCGCAGGAGGAGCCCGAGGCGTTTTCGGCCGCGGTGATGGAGCTTATCAAGGCCTGAGCCATGCCGGATTCCATCGACCGCCAGCGTCGTTTGATTCTCAGCACCGCGCTGTCGGGCGTGGCGGCGGTCGAACTGGCGCGAACCGGCAACGCCTTTGCGCAAGGTGGGCCATCCGTGCCGGCGGCGCGCGCGCCATCGTCGAAACGGCTGGAACCGCTCCGCCACATCGATGCCGGCGTTCTCAACATCGCCTATTATGAAGACGGACCCGCGACCGGACCGGCCGCGATCCTCCTGCACGGCTTTCCCTACGACATTCACTGTTATGTCGATGTCGCCCCGCTGCTGGCAGCACGGGGCTTTCGCGTCATCGTTCCCTATCTGCGCGGCTTTGGCGCGACCCGTTTTCGCGACGAGGCGACATTGCGTTCGGGCGAGCAGGCCGCGCTCGGGGCCGATGTCATTGCGCTGATGGATGCAATCGGCATCAAGCGCGCTGTGCTCGCGGGCCATAATTGGGGTGGGCGTGCGGCGTGCGTCGCCGCCGCGTTGTGGCCGGAGCGATGCGCCGGCCTTGTCACGGTGAACAGCTATCTGATCCAGGACCTCGCTCGGGCCTTGGTGCCGATCGGCCCGGAATATGAAGCCGCACTTTGGTACGAATATTATTTTCAGATCGAGCGCGGGCGCGCCGGGCTCACGGCCAACCGGCGCGAGATCGCCAGGATCTTATGGGAAGAATGGTCGCCGGACTGGGATTTCGACGATGCCACCTTCGACCGGTCAGCGGCGGCGCACGACAACCCCGATTACGTCGATGTCGTGATCCACAGCTACCGGCATCGTTTCGGTCACGCCGCCGGCGATCCCCGATATGCCGAGCTGCAGCGCCGATTGGCGAGCCTGCCTCCGATCACAGTGCCCGCGGTCACACTGGATGGCGACTCGGACGGCGTTCTCTCCGCCGGCGACGGCCGCGCCAGTGCTGCAAAATTCACCGGCCGCCGTGTTCACCGAATCGTTCCCGGCGCCGGTCACAATGTCCCGCAGGAAGCGCCGGAAGCGTTTGCGGCGGCGGTGATGGAGGTGGTCAAGGCGTAGGACGGTCACGCCGCGCTCGCCCGTCATTGCGAGGAGCCAACGGGTCGCGCGAATGCGCGCCCGATGACAGGCTCCGCGACGAAGCAATCCATTCATCCTTTGCGCGGAGAGATGGATTGCTTCGCGGAGCCTGTCATCGGGCGGCGCTTCGCGCCGACCCGTTGGCTCGCAATGACGGTGAGAGTAGCGACGGCCGGCTACGTATCACTCACCCCCGTCGCGGGCTGATCTTCCACGTCGCGGCCAAAATGCCCGCGGTCATCAGGCCGCTGACAACCGCGGCGATCGGCATCGAGAGCGCCAGTGCACCGGTGGCGGCCCAGCCGATCGAGCAAAAGGCTTCCGCGAAGGTCGCCAGCCGCGACGAGGTCTGGCGGCGGCGGAACTGGCTGCGTTTGGCCTGGACCCGGAACCAGAGCTGGATCGCGGCGGCCGATATGGTCGCGATGATGACGCCAAGCGCGGTGACGGCGGCCTGCAGCGGCGAGGCAAATGCCAGCGCCGTCACCAGTGGCGCGAAGATGACGGCGATCACGATCAGGACCACCTCGATCTTGGCGCGGGTCACGCGCGAGGGCGGCATCGGGGCGGTCGCGACCAGGTCGGCGGCGTCCTCGCCCGAGATCGTCAGCCAGGCGAGACCACCGGCGAGCTGGCCAGCCGCCATCACGATGACCGGGGTAATCAGCACGATGGCGGCTGAAGTCTCGGAAAAGCTTCGCCACAGCATCAACGCCGGCGGCACCAGATAAAGCAGCTGCATCAGGCTCTGCGAGACCAGCCAGGGATCGCGGCGCAGCAGCAGAAATTCCTTCCATCGCAGGGCCTGTTGCCGCGAGCCGGCGCGGAACGCGGTCACGCGCGTCCCCCGCCGCACGGTCGTTGCGGTGGCCGCGACGCGGACCACGGTGTCGGCAAACCTCGGCGACAGGACCGCCATGACGCCGCCGAGCAGCACGAGACTGGAGGCCAGCAGCAGCGCCAGCACTTCACCGTTACCAAGCGCGGCGTGTGCCGGCCACCAGACCGGGCTGTCGAGATCGGGTGCAAAGGCCGTCGCGGCATCCGAAGTCAGAACCGCGAACCGCGACAAGGTTCCGTAGGAAAAGATCGCGGCAACCTGCAGCGCGATGACGAAGCCGGCGCCGATCACCGCGGAGACGATCTGTGCGACCAGCCGGGTCCGGCTCGGGCCGATCAATCGAAACAGCAGGACCGTGATCACGATCGCCACCGCCGCGGCCGACACGCCGATAGCGATGACGACGCCAAAGGCCGACAGCCACCTGATGCCGCCGCCGATCACGAGAACGTCGACGAAGGGTGTCGACAGCAGCAGCGCCATCGCGGTGACCGACAATGCGATCGCCGCGATCCGGACCGAAAATATATTGGCCAGCCGGACCGGCGACGACATGATCAGATCGAGGTCGGCGCGGGCATAAAACACCCGCGTCACCGATTCGATCGCCTGCGACAGCATCAGGGCCCAGGCCAGGAAGATGGTCGCGGTGATGACGATCAGCTGCGATTTGTCGAGCGGAAACCTCAGGTCGGCGAACCGGCCGATCACCGCATAGGCGGGCAGGTGCAGGATGGCGGCAAAGATGATCAGGCCGATCGCGGCGCGCTTTCGTTTGCCGCGGCCGCCCGTCATCATCGCGAGCCATTCGCGCCATGCCAGCCGGATTTCGTGCCGGGCAAACCAGGTCAGATCAGCCGTTGATCTCATGCGGCGGCAGCCTCGGTGTCGACCAGCGCGATGAACATGTCCTCGAGGCTGGTGTCATTTTTGCCGTTCTGCTGGCGCAGTTCGGCGAGCGTGCCTTCGGCGACCAGCCGGCCCGCGGCGATGACGCCGATCCGGTCGGCCATCCGTTCGGCGACTTCCAGAATATGCGTCGTCATGATCACGGTGGCGCCGGCGCGGACGCGCTCCTGCAGCAGTCCCTTGACGTGACGTGCCGACAACGCGTCGAGACCGGTGAGCGGCTCGTCCAGGATGATCAGCCGGGGGTCGTGGACCAGTGCGCCGGCCAGCGCAACTTTCTGGCGCATGCCCTTGGAAAATCCTTCGCAGCGCTCGTGCAGATGCGGCTCCAGCCCGAGTGAGACCAGAAGATTGTGCGCGGAAGGTTCGGAGACCCTGGGGTCGATGCCCCACAGACCGGCGACGAATTCGAGATATTCCAGCGGCGTCAGCTTGTCATAAATCATCGGCTCGTCCGACACCCAGGCCATGATCTGCTTGGCGGCGACGGGATCGTTCAAGGCATCGATGCCGAGAATAGAGACCGAACCGGCGTCGGGCCGCAGCAAGCCGGCCACCATGCGCAGCGTCGTGGTCTTGCCGGCGCCGTTGGGCCCGAGCAGGGCGTAAAACTCGCCCGTGCGGACGGTGAGATCGAGCGCATCGACCGCGGGGCGGTCAAAACGCTTCGTTAACCCTCGCACCTGCAGCGCTGATACATCGGGTGTCATGATTTCGGGACAATCCGGTTTGCGTTGTCGCTTCCGGACCATGGACCGAAACTGTTTCGGCACGGTGAATCGCGGGCGGCAAATCGCGGGGATATTGGCGAATACGGCACCGCGGCCGGTTCTCCGCAATAGTGACTAGGTCCCGCAACCAGCGCTTTGTTGACAGGGATCGGCGCTTTTGGCTCAATTGGGCCGGACATATGCGGCTTTCAGCGCTTCCAAAGGCGCGGAAGCGGGATGCGAAACGGCGATCGTCAGAATCGCCGCGCATCCGGGGGAGGGAAACGATGCTGGACTTCGTTCAGCAGCTCGTAAGTGGCATCGCGCTTGGCTGCGTTTACGGCCTGATCGCGCTTGGCTTTGTGCTCGTTTACAAGGCAACCGAGGTCGTCAATTTCGCCCAGGGCGATTTGATGATGCTGGGCGGCTTCTTCGCCTTCACCTTCATCGGCATCCTCGGCCTCAATTACTGGATCGGCTTTGCCGGCGCGGTCGCGGCGATGGCGCTGTTCGGCATGCTCGCCGAACGCGTGGTGGTGCGGCCGATCCTCGGTTATCCGCAGTTCTCCATCATCATGGCGACGATCGGGCTCGGATATTTCCTGCGCTCCGTCGTCGGCATGATCTGGGGCACCGACGACTTCAAGATCGAGACGCCGTTCAGCCAGGGCGTGCTGCGCATCGGCTCGCTGGTGCTGGCCTACGACAAGCTCTCGGTGATTGCTGCGACCGTCATCCTGTGCGCGCTGCTCTATCTGTTCTTCAACCGGACGACGCTCGGCACCGCGATGCGCGCCAGTTCGGAGAACATGCTGGCGGCCTATTACATGGGCATCCCGGTCAAGCGCGTGGTATCGATCGTCTGGGCGATATCGGCCGCGGTCGCCACCTGCGCCGGCGTGCTGCTGGCGCCGATCACCTTCATTCATTCCAATGTCGGGCTGGTGCTGGGGTTGAAGGCATTTCCGGCCGCGGTGCTCGGCGGCTTCGGCTCGATCCCGGGTGCCGTGGTCGGCGGGGTCCTGATCGGCGTGATCGAGAGCATGGCCGGCTTCTACCTGGCGCAGGGCTGGAAGGATGTCGCACCCTACATCGTCCTGCTCGTGGTGCTGCTGCTCAAGCCCGAAGGCCTGTTCGGCGTTCACATGCGCAAGAAGGTCTGAACATGCGGTTCCTGTTCAAGACCGATTATGAAGACGACATCCGGCTGGTGCCGCACAGCGGGTATTTCGTCTCTTACGGCATCCTGCTCGCGCTGCTGGTGATCGCGCCGTTCGTGCTCTCCAGCTATATCATGAGCCAGCTGGTGTTCGTCTGCATCTACGCCACCGTCGGCGTCGGGCTGTTGATCCTCACCGGCTTTACCGGGCAGGCGTCCTTGGGCCACGCCGCCTTTCTCGCCATCGGCGCCTATACGGCAGCGTATTTGCAGCAATTCAACGTTCCGTTTCCGGTCTATTTTCTCACCGCCGGGCTGTTGACCGGCGTCGTCGGCGCGCTGGTCGGATTCCCGGCGCTGCGGCTGCAGGGCATCTATCTGGTGATCGCAACCATTTCGTTCGCCCTCATCGTCGAGGAGATTTTGGCGCGCTGGGAAAGCGTGACCAACGGCAACGAGGGCATGCGGGTCAAGACCATCCAGATGCTCGGCACATCCGTGCCGCGCGACAGTCCGGCCTTTTACTTCCTCTGTCTTGGCCTGCTGATCCTGACCATCGTCGGCACGCTCAATCTGCTGCGCTCGCCGACCGGCCGCGCCTTCGTCGCGATCCGCGACTCCGAGACGGCGGCGCGCAGCATGGGCATCAACGTCTCGCTCTACAAGGTCAAGTCGTTTGCGATCAGCGCCGCGATTACCGGATTTGCCGGCGTGCTGTTCGCCCACAAACTGTCCTTCATCAGCCCGGAAATGTTCACGCTGCAGCTTTCGATCGAGTTCATCATCGTGATCCTGATCGGCGGCACCTTCAGCCTGCACGGCGCGGTGCTCGGCGCGATCTTCCTGGTCATGATCGATCCTTTCCTGACGTACCTCAAGGACGATATGCCCAGCGTGATATCGGGCATGGCGGCGACGCTCGGCGCGGGCAAGGAAACGGCGGCGCATGTTCAGGACAAGGTCGCGGCCATTGCGTCCGCCAACGGCTTGAAGGGCGCGATCTACGGCATCATCATCGTGCTGTTCGTGCTGTTCGAGCCGCTCGGCCTCTACGGCCGCTGGTTGAAGATCAAGCTCTTCTTCCAGCTTTTCCCGCTCTACAAGCGCGCCACCTTCAAGCGGCAGAAGATTTATGTGAAATCGGAGCGGAACCGGTGAGCTATTTCCGCGCCGAAAACCTGTCCCTGCATTTTGGCGGCCTGAAAGCGGTCGACGCCGTCAGCTTTGCGGTGGAGAAGGGCGAGATCCTCTCGATCATCGGTCCCAACGGCGCCGGCAAAAGCTCGATCTTCAATCTGATCTCGCGGATTTATCCGCCGACCTCGGGAAAGATCTTCTTCGAGGATCAGGATATCACCCAGCAGCCTTCCTACGACATCGCACGGCTGGGCATTGCCCGCACTTTCCAGAACATCGAACTGTTCGAGAATGCCACCGTGCTGTCCAACCTGCTGGTCGGCCGCCACCGCCATTCCACCACGCAACTCTGGCAGGAGCTGTTATTCCTGCCGAGCGTTCGCGCGGGCGAAAAAGCCCATCGCCGCCGCGTCGAGCAGGTGATCGAATTCCTCGATCTCGAACCCTATCGCGACAAGCTGATCTCGGGGCTGCCCTACGGCGTGCGCAAGGTGATCGAACTGGCGCGCGCGCTGTGTTCGGAGCCGAAACTGATCCTGCTCGACGAGCCGTCCTCCGGGCTGAATGTCGAGGAGACCGGCGACATGTCGTTCTGGATCCGCGACATGAAGACCGAGCTCGGGATTACCGTGCTGATGGTCGAGCACGACATGACGCTGGTGAACCGGGTGTCGGATCGCGTGATCGCGCTCAATTACGGCCGCGTGCTGGCGATGGGCTCGCCGGCCGAGGTGCAGCGTCATCCCGACGTCGTCGCCGCCTATCTCGGCGCATGAGGATGATGCCATGAGCACGCCGGACATCATCCTGAAGCTCAGCAACATCGAGAGTTACTACGGGCCGATAATGGCGATCCGCGGCATCAGCCTCGAGGTGCCGCGGGGGCAGATCGTCACCCTGCTGGGGGCCAATGGCGCCGGCAAGACCACGGTGCTGAAAACCATTTCCGGCATTCTCGATCCGCAAAAGGGCTCGATCGAATTCCTCGGCAAGCCGATCCAGCGCATGGAGGCCGACAAGATCGTGCGGCTGGGCCTGAGCCATGTGCCGGAAGGACGCGAAGTGTTTCCGTTCCTGTCGGTGCGCGAAAACCTGATGATGGGCGCCTATCCGCGCCGCGATCGCGACGGCGTCGCCAACGATCTCGAACGCGTTTACGGCTATTTCCCGCGGCTGAAGGAACGGCTCAACCAGCCGGCCGGCCAGCTCTCCGGGGGCGAGCAGCAGATGCTGGCGATTGGGCGCGCGCTGATGAACCGTCCGACGCTGCTGCTGCTGGACGAGCCGTCGCTCGGGCTGTCGCCGATCCTGGTGAAGGAGATCTTCACGATCATCCGACGGGTCAACGAGGAGCAGGGCATGTCGATCCTGCTGGTCGAGCAGAACGCCAAGGTTGCGTTGGAGACCGCGCATTACGGTTACGTGCTGGAAATCGGCCGCGTCGTGATGAACGACAGCTGCGAGCGGCTCCTGCATTCAAAGGACATCCAGGAGTTCTATCTGGGCGCCAAGGAAGAGGGCGCGCGGGGCGAGCGGCGCTGGAAAAAGAAGAAAACATGGCGCTGAGAGCGACTTGGCGTTAGATTTAAGCTCTGTTTCCGGGAAAAGACTGGCACAAGCCGGCGTCCGGGCGGATCGGGAGAGGGAGAAACGAGCATGGCCGGACCGGCAGTGCTGACGGTTGCCGACACGATCGCGAAGAGTTTTCTGAAAGCCGTGGAAACGCGCGGCGATAAGCCGGCGATCCGGGAAAAGAAATTCGGCATCTGGCAGCCGACCAGCTGGCGGCAGTGGCTGCAGATCTCCAGGGATATCGCCTACGGGTTGCACGCGATCGGCTTCCGCTCCGGAGACGTCGCCTCGATCATTGCCAATGCGGTGCCGGAATGGGTGTTCGCCGACATGGGCATCCTCTGCGCCGGTGGCGTGTCTTCCGGAATTTACCCGACCGACTCGTCCGTTCAGGTCGAATACCTCATCAACGATTCCGCTACCCGCGTCGTCTTCGCCGAAGACGACGAGCAACTCGACAAGCTGCTGAGCTGCCGCGCGCGTTGCCCGACGCTGGAAAAGATCGTCGTGTTCGACATGGAAGGGCTGAGTGGCTTCATCGATCCCATGGTGATGTCGCTAGCCGAATTCGCAGCGTTGGGGCGCAACCACGCCCAGGGCAATGACGCATTGTGGGATCGGATGGTCGCAAGCCGCAGCAGCGGCGATCTCGCCATCCTTGTCTATACGTCAGGCACCACAGGCCTGCCCAAGGGCGCGATGCATTCCAACCGCAGCGTGACGCATCAGATGCGCCACGCCAACGATCTGTTTCCGTCCACCGACCATGAAGAGCGGCTGGTGTTCCTGCCGCTGTGCCACGTTGCCGAGCGGGTCGGCGGCTACTACATCTCGCTGGCGCTGGGATCGGTGATGAATTTCGCCGAAAGCCCGGAAACGGTGCCCGACAATCTGCGCGAGGTGCAGCCGACCGCGTTTCTCGCGGTGCCGCGGATCTGGGAGAAATTCTATTCGGGGATCACGATCGCGCTGAAGGACGCGACCCCGTTCCAGAACTGGATGTATCGCCGCGCGCTCGCGATCGGCAATCGCATGACCGAGTGCAGGCTGCAGGGCGAAACCCCGCCATTGTCGTTAAAACTCGCCAACCGCGCCGCCTACTGGCTGGTGTTCCGCAACATCCGCCGCATGCTCGGACTTGATCGCTGCCGGATCGCCTTCACCGGCGCAGCACCGATCGCGCCGGACCTGATCCGCTGGTATCTCGCGCTCGGCATCGACATGCGCGAGGTCTACGGCCAGACCGAAAATTGCGGCGTCGCCACCATGATGCCGTCGGACCGCATCAAGCTCGGTTCGGTCGGCAAGGCCGCCCCCTGGGGCGAGGTAATGATTTGCCCGAAGGGTGAAATCCTGATCAAGGGCGATTTCCTGTTCATGGGTTACCTCAACCAGCCGGGAAAGACCGCGGAGACCATCGACGCCAAGGGCTGGCTGCACACCGGCGACGTCGGCTCGATAGACAATGAAGGTTTCGTCAAAATCACCGACCGGATGAAGGACATCATCATCACTTCCGGCGGCAAGAACATCACTCCGTCCGAGATCGAGAACCAGCTCAAATTCTCGCCCTACGTCTCGGACGCCGTGGTGATCGGCGACAAGCGGCCGTATCTGACCTGCCTGATCATGATCGATCAGGAGAATGTCGAAAAATTTGCGCAGGACCACGACATTCCCTTCACCAATTATGCGAGCCTGTGCCGCGCGGCCGAGATCCAGGATCTGATCCAGCGCGAGATCGAGGCGGTCAACGCCAATTTCGCCCGCGTCGAAACCATCAAGAAATTCTTCCTGATCGAGCGTCAATTGACGCCCGAGGACGAGGAATTGACGCCTACCATGAAGCTGAAGCGCAGTTTCGTGAACAGGCGTTACGCCGCCGAGATCGACGCCATGTATGGCGAACGGGCGGTGGCGTAGGCCGATCGAACTTTGGAGCGACGCATCGAAAGCGGCGAAGGACAACAAGGCCCCACCCTTCGCTCAACACGGGCCAACCAGGAGGAGGCTTGAAAATGTCGAAATCGTTATGGGCGTTGTGCCTTGCGGCGAGCGCGCTGGCGCTGACCGGTCTGCCGGCCACGGCCCAAACCAAGGTCACCAATGAAGGCATCTCGGCGACCGAGATCGTGATCGGCACCCATCAGGATCTGTCCGGCCCGATCAAGGTCTGGGGTGTTCCGGTTTCCAACGGCATGAAGATGGCGGTCGAGGAGATCAATGCGAGCGGCGGCATCAACGGCCGCAAGATCAAGATGATTCTCGAGGACAACGGCTACGACCCGAAGAAGGCGGTCCTGGCGTCGCAAAAAATGGTCGAGCGCGACAAGATCTTTGCGATGATCGGGCCGATGGGCTCGCCGACGGTGCTGGCCGCGCAGGATATTCTGTTTGACGCCGGCGTGCTGCAGCTGTTCCCGCTGACGGCGGCCGAATTCACTTTCAAGTTCGATCCGGCCAAGCCGCAGGAGCGGCTCAAGTTCAACAATCTGCTGCCCTATGTCGAGAGCACGCGCGCCGCGCTCAAATACATGATGGAGGCGAAGAGCTTCAAAAAGCCCTGCATCATGCATCAGGACGACGAGTACGGCAAAAACGTGCTCGACGGCTTCACGCAACAGCTCGATGCGATGAAGGTGCCGGCCGCCTCGGTGACGAGCTACAAGCGTGGCGCGTCCGATTTCAGCGCCCAGGTCGCCAAGATGAAATCCGACGGCTGCGACCTCGTCGTGCTCGGCACCGTGATCCGCGAGACCATCGGCGCGATGAGCGAAGCCAGGAAACTCGGCTGGGACGTCACCTTCCTCGGCGCCACGCCGACCAACGTGCTTGAAGTGCCGACGCTCGGCAAGGACGCGGTCGAAGGCCTCTACGCAGCCTCCGGCTTCGAAATCCCCTACGAGGACACCGCCAAGGGCAAGGTGAAGGATTGGCTCGCCAACTACAAGAAGATGTTCGGCACCGACGCCAATACCCAGGCGATCATCGGCTACAATGCGGTCGAGACCTTCGCGTTCTATGCCAACAAGGCCGGCAAGGATCTGACCGGCCAGAAGATGCTCGATGCGCTGGAGTCCGGCGACAAGTTCCTCGATATCTTCAACTCGCCGCCGACCAAATTCTCCAAGACCGATCACCTCGCCAACACCATCACCCAGGTGCAGCAGATCAAGAACGGCCGCTGGGTGCTGATGAAGGAGGGCCTGATGTTCTGAGGGGTTTGCTCAGAACGATGTACCTCGTCATTGCGAGCGAAGCGAAGCAATCCATCTCGCGCAGCCCCTCTTGCGTGTCTCAATCTCCGTCATGCCCGGGCTTGTCCCAGGCATCCACGTCTTGGCCGCATGAAAAGAAGACGTGGATGGCCGGGACAAGCCCGGGCATGACGAGTGGAGTCGTGTCAAGGCCCGCTCAGCGCGACACCGAGTTCGATCGGCTGCAGCGTACCAGTGTTGCAACGCCAGCCGTTGTCGGCCTTCTGAAACGCGAATGACTTCTCGATTCGGAGCCGGTGGGCGAGCGGCAGGCTCTCCCGGCTTCCCGGCGACGGTTTTGCCTGCCCCGAGCCCAAGTCCCAGCAGGTTCCGGTGCAGGTCGACGCGATCGGGCTGCAGACGGCGAACGGCGAGAGGACTTTCATCTCTACTTCGGCCGTCACCAGGGCGGCCTCGGCCGACACCTCGGTATCGAGCTGGATGATGCGGCTTACGCGCAGGAAATCGCCACAGGCGTTGGCTGAATGAATCTGCGCGATACACAGATCGACGGCGTCGGCATCAGGGGAGGGCGAAAGCTGGGACTTGCCGAACACCCGTTGCGGGTCGCCCTTGGCCGCGATGATCTCGGCTGTCTTCCGGCTCATATCGTCCGCCAGGCAGGCTTCCGACGGCGACAATTCGTCCAGCGGCACGTTGTCCTTGTCGGCCAGATGGCACTTGCGGTCGCGGGCCCGGTTCCACCTGGCGTACTCGGCGAAGGCTCCCTTGGCTTCCTCATCCTTCATTTTGGCGATCAGCGCGACAACGTGGCCGTTGAGCTCCCTGTCGGCGATCGCCAGGGCGGGATCGCTGCAGATCAGCATGCCGGCGGTGGTGTTGCTTGCCAGGCAATCGAAGTTCGGATCGGTCAGGATCTCGATCCGCTCTTCGGTCTCCTTCAACAGGCAGGCCTTGACCGATTGGATGTTCCGGCTTGCGACACTTAGTCCGCCAAATATCCCGCAACTCAAATTGCGGCCTCTGATCCATTCCACGTTCTCTTCGACCGCAAGCCGGCGATCGGCAATCCGGTTGATCCGGTCCTGCAAGGCATTGCTCAGCCGGGCGCCGGCGCTCTGCAGTTCGGGATCGCCGCAGAACAATTGTCCCGCCGTATCCTTGATGTCGGCGCAACGGTTCGTTTCATAGAGCGGCAACGTCTCGCGCAGCGACCGGTCGGCTTCCGCCTCGGTATCCGCGCGAGCGGGATACAGCAGTCCAACCTGGGCCGCGACGAGAGCCAGCATCATCAGGCGCATTCAAATTCCTGTCCGAAAAACAAAGGCCCCGTGGCGAATGCGCCTGGCCAGTTCAGCCGCAACGTTCGTTTGGCGACGACCGAAGCGGCTTCTCAATCGCCGCAACGAAATGAAATTGCGAGGCGGCTGTCAATCGGCTTTGCGCGGCGGCCTGGTTCAGGGACGGATCTGGCTGGGCTCGGCCAGCGAAGTCACGGCAACCGGAGAAGCAAGATCGCGGCCGGTTGCGCCGGCGAGCAGCGGCGCATCGCCGTACTGCATGACGCCATGCCGGTCGATCACGAAGGTCGGCCGGTAATTCCTGATGTCGGAATCCTCGACCATCGCCATGCGGCGGTTGTCGAGTGTCAGCCAGTGCCCATCCAGCCGCGCGGCGGCAACGGCATGGTCCTCGCCGTGGATTGTGTCGTGCATGATCACGATCCGCAGGTCGTCCGGCGCGATGCCGGCCAACCGCAACGCAACGAATTTCGCAATTGCGTAATCCTCGCAATCTCCGCCGCCCCTTGCCAGCGTCGCCAGCGGCGACGCCCAGACGTCGATCTCGCCATATTGCTTGAGATCGCTGACCGGCCTGATGGCGAGATTGAGCGCGCGATTGATCTCGCCAAGCCGGGCGCGGCCTTCGCGAAGTTTTGCCGCATCGACAATGGCGAGGAATTGCAGCGCGGCCGGGGACGCGCAGCCGTCGCGGTCGCCCTCGCAGAGCGCGAGCTGCACCATTTCATCGTCGAGACGGCGCTGCACGCCGAGCCACTTCCGGCGCAGGCCGCCATCGGACAGGGCGGATGCCGCAAGCCCGAACGGCTCGGCCGATTTCTGGACGAAATCCTGGGCGCCGGAAGACCCCAGCGTTTCCGCCCTGAGGTCGGCCGTTCCGAACCAGAGTAAACCGCACGCGAGTATGACCTCGCGCCACGCGCGCGAATGACCTGACAACCGCATCTGACGCCCCATGTCCGGGCATCGACGGGGCTATAACCCGCTCGTGACCGGATCGTTTCGTTGGGGGGCAGGATGGGCGGCGGGACTTTTAATCTGCTTAAAGCGGGCCATAACGGGCCGGAAAGCGCAAAACAGCTTAAAATTAGCCTCGCCGGTTTGCTGAAACTTTTATCGATCCTTTTAGGACGGACTGTCGTATCTTTGTGACACTTGGTATTAACTGTGCCTTATCGTTGATTTCCGGTTAATATGGCTAATGTGTTCAGAATCACGTGATTTGTTAGCCAAATCACAGTTTCAACTTGGGAACCGCGCTATATCGCCTTGCGGAATCCAGGGGAAGAAAATGGAAGTATAGGTTTCGATTTTTATACTAGGAAATACGTAAACTAACGTTCCTCAAGCTCAAAAATGCCGACTTATCTTCTTCGTTCATCGGCCATGAATACTTGTATTATTTAAAGATCGGAAGCGGGTAGCTCCCTATACTGCACGGATTGCTCAGTAATGGATGGTTCCCCACGGAACCCTCCAATGATATGCAAGCTTAGACTATCGAATATTGTATAAATATTAACCTTAGTGGCGACGGTGCCCATTTGAGCTTTGCCGGTAAATTCGACGGTACTCTGTCTGACGGTCAGGGCTCCCAGCCCCAGGGGCATGGCCACGTCGACAGCGTTTCGACGCATGCGCCGCCCGGCGCCATCATCGTCCCCGACGCCCATCTGCTCTTCACCGGCGATTTCAAGCGCTCGGGCGTCGACCTGATCCTGTCCGCGGACGACCGCAAACTGGTGCTGCACGATTACTTCAAGGGCGAGAAGCACGCCGCGCTGGCTTCGCCCGATGGCGCGCATCTCACCGGCGACATCGTCGACGCGCTCAGCGGTTACACGCAGTTTGCGCAGGCCGACGGCAGCGCCAGCGTTGCCCAGGTGATCGGCCACGTCACCAAGCTGACGGGCACCGCGACCGTGATCCGCAACGGCGTGTCGATCATCCTGAACCAGGGCGACAACGTCAACAAGGGCGACGTGGTTCAGTCCGGCTCCGACTCCTCGCTCGGCATCACATTCATCGACGGCTCCGTGTTCGGCCTCGCGTCGAACGCGAAGATGGTGCTGAACGAAATGATCTATGACCCGAACGGGTCGAACAATTCGTCGCTGATCAGCCTCGTGCAGGGTACGATCTCGTTCGTCGCCGGTGCTACCGCCAAACACGGCGATATGAAGGTCGATACGCCGGTCGCGACCATGGGCATCCGCGGCACCGCGGTGCTGGTCGAGATCGATTTCGATGTGCCTGGCCAGGGTGGCGCGCCGCCGGCGAAATTCCAGGTGCTGGTCGAGCCGGACGGCACCACCGGTTCATATATCCTGTTCGACAAGACGACCCTGACCCCGATCGCGACCATCAATCAGGCCGGGACGCAAACCATCGTCAATGGTCAGGGCACCGTCAGCTTCCTGTCATCGGCCCAGCTGTCGGCGGATGCGCAAAAGATCATCACGGACGTCTTTGCGCAGAAATTCACCGACAATACGAACCCCAAAGACACCACCCATTTCACCAGTAACATCATCGATGATACGCTGCTGCTCAAGCTGACGAACGGGGACACCGTCGCCGTCACAGTGAAGGTGGGCAGCGTTCCAGACAATCCCGCGCCGCCGCCCAACCCCAACGCCCCGCCCAAGATCGAGCACATCGATGGGCCGCCGACGGTCGTTACCTTCAACAGCGCTTTCACCGAACGTGACAATGCTACGCACACTGTCACCCACAGTTCGACCCTTGATACGCTGTCCGACAAGATCAAGTGGGTCGACATCAACGCCGGCGATCTTCCGAGCGCGACGGCCAAGTTCGATTCCTTCACCTACAAGGATGCGAGCAATCACGACGTCACCGCGTCGCTGACGGCGGAGCAGCTGGCCGCGATCCAGGCGGTCGAAATACCGCTCACCGTGGTGCAGGACCCCGGCAACACCAACAACGGATCGGCGACCTGGACCTACAATATCGCCGACAGCGCCTTCGACTTCCTTGCCGCCGGCGAGACGTTGACGCTGACCTACATGGCGCGGGTGGACAACAACTACGCGCCAAACGATGAATGGACGTTGACGCCGATCACGATCACGATCACCGGCACCAACGATACGCCGACCATTGCGACGACCGGCACTGGCATCACCGAGCGATTAGGCACCGGCAATACCGCCATCGATACGGCGTCCGGCACCGTCACCTTCACCGACGTCGATCTGACCGACCGTCCGATCGTGAGCGCGGCGCTCTCCGCGTCGCATCCGTTTAGATATCTCGACGCCCAGGGCCACGACGTCACCGGTTCGCTGACGGCCGAGCAACTGGCGGCGATCGCCGCCGTCGAAGTTCCCCTGACCGTCGTGCAGGCGGCGGGAAATACCCACAATGGTTCGGCGACCTGGACCTACAGCATCGCCGACAAGGCGTTCGATTTCATCGCCAAGGGCGAGACGCTGACCCTCAATTATGTGGCCGAGGTCGATGACGGCCATGGCGGGGTGGTCTCGACGCCGATCACGGTATCGATCAACGGCGCCGACATTTCCATCACGGGCACCAACGATAATCCCGTGGTCACGACGACCAGCAACGCGTTTGCCGAACAGTCGAACGACAGCCAGCCGAACCCGACCGGATCGGCGGCGCTCGATACGGTTTCCGGCACCATCGGCTTTACCGATGTCGACCTGACCGACCGTCCGGTGGCGAGCGCGGCCTTTACCTCGTTTACCTATACCGACGCATCCGGCCATGCGCTGAGCTTGACGGCGCAGCAGCAGGCCGACGTGGCAGCGGTCGCGGTGCCGCTGACGGTGACGCAGGCCGACGGAAATACCGACAACGGCTCTGCGACCTGGACCTACAGTGTTGCCGACGGCAATTTTGACTTTTTGGCCGCCGGCGAAACCCTGACGCTGACCTATACCGCGACCGTGGATGACGGACATGGCGGCGTGGTGACAAAGCCATTCACCGTCACCATCACCGGCACCAATGACACCCCGACCATCGCGACGACCAGCAACGCGTTTACCGAACTGTCGAACGACAGCCAGCCGAACCCGACCGGATCGGCGGCGCTCGATACGGTTTCCGGCACCATCGGCTTTACCGATGTCGACCTGACCGACCGTCCGGTGGCGAGTGCGGCCTTTACCTCGTTTACCTATACCGATGCATCGGACCATGCGCTGAGCTTGACGGCGCAGCAGCAGGCCGACGTGGCAGCGGTCGCGGTGCCGCTGACGGTGACGCAGGCCGACGGAAATACCGACAACGGCTCGGCGACCTGGACCTACCGTGTTGCCGACGGCAATTTTGACTTTTTGGCCGCCGGCGAAACCCTGACGCTGACCTATACCGCGACCGTCGATGACGGCCATGGCGGCGTCATCTCAAAGCCATTCACCGTCACCATCACCGGCACCAACGACACCCCGACCATCGCGACGACCAGCAACGCGTTTACCGAACTGTCGAACGACAGCCAGCCGAATCCGACCGGCTCGACCGTGCTCGATATTGTCACGGGCACCGTCAGCTTTACCGACGTCGATCTGACCGACCGTCCGGTGGCGAGCGCGGCCTTTACCTCGTTTACCTATACCGACGCATCCGGCCATGCGCTGAGCTTGACGGCGCAGCAGCAGGCCGATGTGGCGGCGGTCGCGGTGCCGCTGACGGTGACGCAGACCGACGGAAATACCGACAACGGCTCTGCGACCTGGACCTACAGTGTTGCCGACGGCAATTTTGACTTTTTGGCCGCCGGCGAAACCCTGACGCTGACCTATACCGCGACCGTCGATGACGGCCACGGCGGCGTGGTGACAAAGCCATTCACCGTCACCGTCACCGGCACCAACGACACCCCGACGATCGCGACCACGAGCAATGCATTCGTCGAAGCGTCCAACGACAGCCAGCCGAACCCGACCGGGTCGGCGGCGCTCGATACCGTCACCGGCACCGTCAGCTTCACCGACGTCGACCTGACCGACCGCCCGGTGGTGAGCGCGGTATTCTCCTCGTTCACCTATACCGACGCGTCGCATACCGCCCTGTCGGTGACGGCGCAGCAACAGGCCGACGTGGCGGCGGTGGAGGGCGCGCTGACCATCGCCCAGACGCCTGGAAATACCGACAACGGCTCGGCGACCTGGACCTACAGCCTGGCCGACGGCGCATTCGACTTCCTGGCCGCCGGCGAAACCCTGACGCTGACCTATACCGCGACCGTCGATGACGGCCATGGCGGCGTCATCTCAAAGCCATTCACCGTCACCATCACCGGCACCAACGATTCGCCGGTTGCGGTGGCCGACAGCGACCAGGGCCATGTCGTCGAGGCCGGCAACGACGTCCACGACAACGTCGTTCCCGGCGTTCCGACCACGACCGGCAATGTGCTCACCAACGACACCGATGTCGACCTCACCGACACGCATTCAGTCGTTGGCGTTGCAGCGGGGACGGCGAGCGGCGTGCTTTCGACCGGCGTCGGCGCCACCATCATCGGTACTTATGGGTCGCTCGTTCTCGGCGTGGACGGAACCTGGACCTACACGCTCGACAACAGCCGGCCCGCGACCAACGCATTGGCGCAGGGCGCGCACGCCAACGACGTCTTCAGCTACACCGAATCCGACCACAACGGCGGCACCTCGACGACGACGCTGACGATCGGAATCACCGGCACCAATGACGCGCCGGTCACCAACGATGCGCCGGTTGCCGCGACCGACCTGAATACCGGCGCGCCAGTGGTCGAGCAGGGCGTCCATCCGGGAAATACCGCGTTTGCCGGCATCGATACCGCGACGGGCAATGTTCTTTCAAACGACTCCGACGTCGATACCGGCGACACCATGACGGTGCAGGGGGTCGCGAGCGGAACCCCGAGCGGTCCTCTGACGGGACACGTTGCCACCGGGGTTGCCGGCACCTATGGCAGCGTCACCGTCGCGGACGACGGCAGCTGGACCTATACGCTCGATAACGGCAACGCCGCCACGCAGGCGCTGACCCAGGGTCAGCACGTCACGGACGTCTTTACCTACACCATGCACGATGCGGCCGGCGCGACCGCATCCGCGACGCTGACGATCGACATCACCGGCACCAACGACGCGCCGACGGTTGCGGCGGTGAACGCGGGTACGCTCACCGATACCGCAGGGAACGACAGCTTCGGCAACCTCACGGGAACGCTGGTCGGGAACGACGTCGACAACGGCGATGCTGCAACGCTGCTCTATACCGCAATCGACCCAATCAGCCATCTCGCCGTGAATTCGGCCGTCGCGGGCCACTACGGCTCGCTGACGGTGAACCTCAACGGCAGCTACAGCTATGTCGCCGACGCCGGCGCGATCAATGCGCTGCATGCCGGTAGCTATACCGACACCTTCACGGTGCAGACCGCGGACGTGCACGGCGCCACCGGCACCGCGACGCTGACGGTTGACGTGACCGGCGCCAACGACTCGCCCACGCTAGCCAACGTGAATGCCGGCACGCTCACCGATACCGCCGCGAATGACAACTTTGGCGATCTCACGGGCACGCTGGTCGGGAGCGATCGCGACAGCGGTGAGACCGCAACGCTGCAATATGCCGTGCTCGACGCGCCGAACCACGTGGCGACGTCGGCGGTCGCTGGCCTCTATGGTTCGCTGACCGTGAATGCCAACGGCAGCTACGATTATGTCGCCAATGCTGCCGCGATCAACGCGCTGCCGGCGGGCTCCCATACCGACACCTTCACCGTGCAGACGTCAGACGTGCACGGCGCCACCGGCACAGCGACGTTCACGGTGAATGTGACCGGCGTCAACGACACGGCGGTGATCGGTGGCACCGACACCCAGAATTTGACCGAAACGAATGCGGTGCTGACGACCGGCGGGAAGCTGTCGATCAGCGATGTCGACAGTTTGGCGACGTTCAATGCGCAGACCGACGTGGCGGGCAGCCATGCCTATGGTCACTTCTCGATCAACGCCGCCGGGGTGTGGACGTATACCACCGACACGGCGCACAACGAGTTTGTCGGCGGCACGACCTATACGGATACGCTGAGCGTGTCGTCGGCGGACGGCACCTCGCATCTGCTGACGGTGAACATTCTCGGCACCAACGACCCGGCGGTGATCGCCGGTCAGTCGAGCGGTGCCGTGGAAGTAGCCGACGACAGTCCTGGCAATGGTACGCTAACCGTCACCGGCACGCTGACCGACACCGATGTCGACAACGCGCCCAATACCTTTGTCGCAGCGGCGGCCGGATCGGGCACCGACCACGGTTACGGTACCTATCAGATGACCGCGGGCGGCGTCTGGACCTACACGCTCAATAATTCCAATGCAGCAGTGAAGGCGCTCGGTGAAGACCAACATCTGACCGATACGTTCACTGTCCATACCGTGGACGGCACCGCGCAGATCGTCACCGTCGCCGTCACCGATAATGATGATCCGGACCACGACATCTATGCCGCAGACGGAACGACGCTACTCGCGACCAGTACAGCGTTCATAAGTGGAAATAATCACAATTTCATCGGGGGGGCGACCGATAGCACGATTATCGGCAATAACGACTCAACGGCTGACCACATCAACGCGCAGGGTGGCAACGACACGATTTATGGGCGGGGCGGGAACGATACTATTCAGGGTGGCGACGGTAACGATGTCATCTATGGAGGATCCGGGAACGATACCATTACCGGCGGGGCCGGCGCGGATCAGCTCTGGGGTGGTTCGGGGAGGGATACATTCGTGTTTGCAGCTGCGGCAGATTCGACACCCGCGAGCTTCGATACGATCCAGGATTTCCAGGTTGGTGTGGATCATATCAACGTTTCTGGGCTGGGATTCGCCGCGGGTATGAGTGGCCTTGGAGCCCTGGCTGCACACGGTCTCAATTGGTCGCAGGTTGGATCCGACACAGTGGTCCTGGGCGATACGAACGGAAACGCTGGAAATGCGGAATTCCAAATCGTCCTGAAAGGCGTGACCGCAACCAGTCTTCATCTCTCCGACTTCATTCTTGCCTAGCTTATCGCGACACCGAAGCTGAAGGTTGCACGATCATCAGGCATCGCGGTTCGATAAAATCCAGATGGGTACCGTGCAAAAATCAAATATGTCTGAAGCGCTGTAGGGCAACGGTTTCTCTCGTTCAGATGGCACGTGCAAAATAATCCGCCATCTCCTGATGGCTTATCAAGGACCGGTTTGCCTTGGTGGCGTCTACTTGGGTACCGCTGGCCAAATGCCTCAAATTCCTGGCGTGTGCAAACCGACCGAGCGTGATATCCAGACGACATGAAGCGACTGAAATTATTGCGACGGTGGTTCAAGCTGCGCTTCGGCTACGCCCGGCTGGCGTGCCTGGCGCTGCTGGTCGGCTTCGCCGCGCTGCGCGTGCTCGATCCGGCCCCGATCGAGGAGATCAGGGTCAGGATCTTCGATGGCTTCCAGCGCATCGATCCGCGCAAGAAGACCGCAAGGCCGGTCACCATTGTCGATATCGACGAAAAGAGCATGGAAAAGCTCGGACAGTGGCCATGGCCGCGGACGCGGATCGCGGATCTCGTCGCGGAGCTGACCAGGCTCGGCGCTGTCGTGATCGCCTTCGACGTGGTGTTTTCCGAGCCCGACCGCCTCAATCCCGATGTCGCGGCCGACACGTTCCGCAATCTCGATGAAGAAACCCGCGCCAGGTTGCGGGCGCTGCCGAGCAACGATCAGATTTTCGCCGATGCCATCAGCGCGTCGCGCGTGGTGCTGGGCGAATCGGGGCTGCCGGAAGAACTCACCGCACCCGACAAGACGCTGCCGGTGACGGGGCTGGCGATGCTGGGCGAGGAGCCGCAACAGTTCATGTTCGATTTTCCGGGCCTGCTGCGCAATGTCGGGGTCCTGGAGCATGCCGCGGCCGGGCGTGGCCTGTTTACGATCAATCCCGAACGGGACGGCATCGTGCGGCGAGTGCCGATGATCATGCAGGCCCAGGGCCTGACGATGCCATCGTTGACCTTCGAGATGCTTCGGGTCGCCACCGGTTCGGGCACGATCCTGATCAAGGCCGAGAAGGCCGGCATCAAGAGCCTCGCTATCAAGGGCTTTCAGATCCCGACCGACAATAATGGCCAGCTCTGGGTTCATTTCGCGCGCAACGATTCCTCCCTCTACGTTCCCGCCATCAACGTGCTGGACCGGACTGTCGCGCCCGACAAGGTCGCGGGCAAACTGGTGTTGATCGGCACCTCGGCGGTCGGCCTCAACGACATCAAGACCACGCCGGTTTCGCGCGCCATGCCGGGCGTGGAAATCCACGCCCAGGTGCTGGAGAGTGCGTTGACGGGGTCGGTGATCTCGCAGCCGATTTACGGCATCGTCGTCGAATTCACCACCGCGTTGCTGTTCGGGCTGCTGGTGATCGCCTTCGCGCCGCTGTTCGGGCCGATCACGCTTGTCGCTCTCGGCGCGGTGTTTGCCAGCGCGTTGATCGGAACGTCCTGGTATTTCTACAGCCAGCATCGCCTGCTGATCGATTTCACCTATCCATTGATGTCGACCACGGCGATCTATCTGACGCTGATCTTCTCGAGCTTCGTGCGGGAGCTGCAGCAGCGCAAACAGATACGAACGGCGTTCTCGCAATACATGTCGCCCGCGCTGGTCGCGCAGTTGGCGCAGTCGCCGGAAAAACTCGTGCTCGGCGGCGAAGAGCGCGAGATGACCATCATGTTCTCCGACATGCGCGGCTTCACCTCGATCTCGGAGACCTACAAGAACGATCCGCAGGGCCTCACCGCATTGATGAACCGCTTCCTGACGCCGCTGACCAACGCAATCCTCGGGCGTAAAGGCACCATCGACAAATATATGGGCGATGCGATCATGGCGTTCTGGAACGCGCCGCTCGACGACAAGGAGCATCAGCTCAACGCCTGCGAGGCGGCACTCGACATGCTGGAGCGGGTCGATACCCTCAATCAGGAGCGCGAACGCGAAGCGCAGGAGCAGGGCCGCCCGTTCATCCCGCTCAATGTCGGCGTCGGACTCAACACCGGCACCTGCGTGGTCGGCAACATGGGGTCCGATGTCCGCTTCGACTATTCGGTGTTCGGCGACAGCGTCAATCTGGCGTCGCGTCTCGAGGGGCAATCCAAGGAATACGGCTTCCCGATCATCGTCGGCTCCAGGACCGCTCTTGCGGTCAAGGACAAGTTCGCCATTCTCGAACTCGACTTCATCATGGTGAAGGGCAAGAAGGAGCCCGAGGTGATCTATGCCATCGCCGGGCGCGAAGACACCGCGCAGTCCGGCCGCTTCCAGCGGCTGCGCAACCTGACCATCGAGATGCTGGCGTGCTATCGCGGCAGGGATTGGGACGGCGCGCTGGCGGCGATCGAGCGCGGCCGCCGCACCGACGACGCGCGTTCGCTCGAACTGCTCTACAAGCTGTACGAGGCGCGGATCCGCCTCTATCAGGAAAACCCGCCGCCGGAAGACTGGGACGGCGCGTTCGCGCTGCTGACGAAGTGACGCGGTAACGCGTCATGCGCGGGCTTGACCCGCGCATCCATCGCGAAAAGAATTTATTCGAATCAGATGGATTGCCGGGTCAAGCCCGGCAATGACGGCCATTTTCGTAGGGCGGGCAAAGCCACCGGGTCGCGCGAATGCGCGCCCGATGACAGGCTCCGCGTGCCCACCATTCTAAGCGGCGATATCGGAGAGACGGTGGGCACGGCGCAAGGGCGCCTTTGCCCACCCTACGATTTCTACTCCAGCCCGATCTGCGTCAGATCCTGGAACCAGTGCTGCGCCTGCACGAATTTCTTCACCTTCGGCGACAGCGCGTGCGGGTTGGTGTCGTGCACCACCCACACCAGCGCCGCGTCGTCGACGATCAGCGAATGCGCCTGCGCGATCAGTTCGTCCTGCTTGGCGATGTCGAAGGTCTGTTTCGCTTCGTTGATTAGCGCATCGACCTTCGGATTCTTGTAGCCGCCCCAGTTGACGCCGACCGGCGCCACCTGGTCGGAGGCAAAAAAACGCACGATCGCGTAGAGCGGGTCGGAGGTCACATAGGCGATGTTGTTGGCGGTGATGCCGGCATTCATCTCGTCGGCCGCGCCCTTGCGCCAATGCGTATATAATGTCTCGAGCTCGACCACCTTGAAGTCGATATCGATGCCGATCTCCTTAAAGCTCTGTTGCAAAAATTCGTTCATCGGCAGCGACAGCATCTGGCCGGTGCCGCCCTGGGCGATGATGAAGGTGGTCTTCAGCGGCTTCTCCCTGGAATAGCTGGCTTCCTCGACCAGCTTCTTGGCCGCGGCGAGATCGTATTTGAGCTCGAAATTCGGCTTGCCGAACCAGGGGCTCGACGGGTCGACCTGGCCCTTGGCGGGTTTCGCCAACCCGTTCATCAGACCGACGACGGCATCGCGATCGATCGCGAGATTGAGCGCCTTGCGCAGGCGGACGTCGGTCCACGGCGAACCCGGCAGCACGCTCAAGTGATAGTTCCAGACATGCGGCGTGATGTTGTCGACGATCCGCATCCCTGCGGATTTCAGCTGCGGCACCGCGTCCGGCGCCGGGGTTTCGATCAGATCGACTTGCCCTGCGAGCAGCGCGTTGGTGCGCGTCAACGCTTCCGGCATCGGAACCAGGACCAGCTTGTCGACTTTCGGAATCCGCTTCTTGTCCCAGTAGTCCGGGTTCTTCGACAATTCGGCGAGTTCGCGCGGCACCAGCTTTGTCAGCTTGAACGGCCCGGTGCCGGAGGGCTGGCTGGCAAACTTGTCCCAATCCTTGCCGAGCTTTTCATATTGCGCGGGGCTGGAGACCAGGAACCAGAGCATCTGGTAGGGAAAGAACGAGTCGACGGTCTTGGTCGTGATCTCGACGGTGTCGTCGTCGATCTTGGCGTAGCTCGCGACCGAGGGCAGGCGGGTCTTGACCTGCGCGCTCTGGCGCTTGTCGAACTGCGGCGCCTTGTCGTTCAAAACCTTGTCGAGATTCCAGATCACCGCGTCGGCGTTGAACTCGCTGCCGTCGTGGAACTTGACGCCCTTGCGGAGGGTGAAGCGCCATTTGGTCTTGTCCTTGTCGTCCACTTTCCATTCGGTGGCGAGCCCGGGCACCAGTTTGCCGGGCCGGTCGGCCACATCCATTTCCCAGGCGACCAGGGGATCGTAGATCGTATAGGCTGTGAACTGGTAGGCGCCGGCGCCGCGATCCGGCTGGCCTGTCGTCAGCGGGATGTCGGCCATCGAAATGCCGTAGCGCACCACGGATTCGGCGTGCGCGGACTGGACGGGCAGGCCGGCGCCGACGGCCAGCGCCCAGGCACCTATCAAGCCGGCGATAAGGATCGAATTTCGGGCACGCATGACCTAAGCTCCATTGGATGAGTATTGGGAATACCTAATGCCAAATCTTGCAAGGTTGATGCCAGAATAGGCACCGCTGTCTTTTCTTGGTGCGAAGCCGGAAGAAATGACCCATCCGAAGGTTATTAGGCGAACAACTATCCCCCTTGGCACAAGCATTGCATACTCTTGCACAAGAATTAATCACCGGAAGTTGATGAAGGGACTACCGCGATGCATAACGGGAAATCGAACAAGACGACAGCCGCGTTGGTGCTGGCGGTGGCGCTGGCGGCAGGGTTGCCGGCCATGGCGGGTGCCGAAACCGTCCTTCGCATCGGCATGACCGCGGCCGATATTCCGCGCACACTCGGCCAGCCCGACCAGGGTTTCGAGGGCAACCGTTTCACCGGCCTCACCATGTATGACGGGCTGACGATGTGGGACCTGTCGTCGGCCGACAAGGCAAGTGTGGTGATACCGGGGCTCGCGATCGAATGGAAAGTCGACGACGCCGACAAGAAGAAGTGGACCTTCAAGCTTCGCCCCGGCGTCACTTTTCACGACGGTTCGCCATTCAATGCCGATGCCGTGGTCTGGAATGTCGAGAAGGTGCTGAAGCAGGATGCGCCGCAATTCGATCCGAGCCAGGTCGGCGTCACCGCCTCACGCATGCCGACGCTGGCCTCGGCGCGCAAGATCGACGACATGACGGTGGAACTGATCACCAGGGAGCCCGACAGTTTCCTGCCGATCAACCTGACCAATCTGTTCATGGCGAGCCCTACGAAATGGCAGAAGTTTTTTGACACGGCCGAAGGCGCCGACGCCAAGGCGAAGTCGCAGGCCGCATGGGCCGCGTTTGCCAGGGACGCCTCGGGCACCGGTCCCTGGAAGATGTCGGGCTTTACCCCGCGCGAGCGGCTCGAACTCGTCAAGAACGCGAATTACTGGGACAAGGCGCGCGTTCCCAAGGTCGACAAGATGGTGCTGCTGCCGATGCCGGAAGCCAACGCCCGCACTGCAGCACTGCTCTCCGGCCAGGTCGACTGGGTCGAAGCGCCGGCGCCGGATGCGGTCGCCGAAATCAAGCAGCGCGGCTTCGTGATCAGGACCAACGAGGAGCCGCATGTCTGGCCGTGGCAGTTCTCGCGCGTCGAGGGCTCGCCCTGGAACGACATCCGCGTGCGCAAGGCCGCCAATCTTTGCATCGATCGCGAAGGCCTCAAGGACGGCCTGCTCGCCGGCCTGATGGTGCCGGCGACCGGCACCTTCGAGCCCGGCCATCCCTGGCGCGGCAAGCCCATCTTTGAGATCAAATACGACAAGCCGGCGGCGCAGAAGCTGATGCAGGAGGCAGGTTTTGGCCCGAACAAGAAGCTCTCGGTCAAGATCCAGACCTCGGCGTCGGGGTCGGGCCAGATGCTGCCGCTGCCGATGAACGAATATCTGCAGCAGGCGCTGGCCGAATGCTATTTCGACGTGCAGCTCGACGTCATCGAATGGAACACGCTGTTCACCAATTGGCGGCGGGGCGTCAAGGATCCCAGCGCCAACGGCTCCAACGCGACCAACGTCACCTATGCGGCGATGGATCCGTTCTTCGCCATGGTGCGCTTCCTGCAGTCGTCAATGGCGCCGCCGGTGTCGAACAATTGGGGCTTTATCAACAATCCCAAATTCGACGAGCTGGTGACCAAGGCCCGCCAGACCTTCGAGCCGGCCGCGCGCGACGCGGCCCTGGCTGAGCTGCATGCGGCCTCCGTCGATGACGCGGCGTTCCTCTACGTCGCCCACGACGTCGCGCCGCGCGCCATGAGCCCGAAGATCAAGGGCTTTGTGCAGCCGAAGAGCTGGTTCGTGGACTTCTCGTCGATCACCATGACGCCGTGATCGGAAGGCTTGCTCCTTCTTCGTCATGCCAGGGTAAAAGCGCGAAGCGCGTCTTCGCGCAGATGACCCGGGCATCCACGTCTTTCTTGCTTGCTCGCGGCCAAGACGTGGATGGCCGGGTCAAGCCCGGCCATGACGGACGAGAGTTTGTCGTTGCTGCCAGCTTAAGGTGACTCGTGCTTCTCTATATCGCCAGACGTATCGTCTACGTCATCCCGATCGTGATCAGCGTTGCGCTGGTGTGCTTCCTCTTGGTGCACATCACGCCCGGCGATCCCCTGGTTGCGGTGCTGCCGGCGGATGCGTCGCAGGAACTCGCGGCGCAATTGCGCACGGCCTATGGTTTTGATCGCCCGCTGCCGGTGCAGTTCGGGCTGTGGCTGTGGCGCGCGGTCAACGGCGATCTCGGCCATTCCATCGCCACCGGGCGTCCAGTTCTGACCGAAGTTTTACGCGCGGTCGGCAACACCGTGACCCTGGCGATCGCGGCCGCGCTGATCGGATTCACCCTCGGATTATTCTTTGGCCTGATCGCCGGCTATTTCCGCGACACCTGGATCGACAAGGTCGCGACCTCGATCGCGATCGCCGGCGTCTCGGTGCCGCATTACTGGCTCGGCATGGTGCTCGTGATCATCTTCTCGGTGCAGCTCAACTGGCTGCCCGCGGTCGGCGCCGGACCCGGCGGCTCCGGCGCCTGGGGCTGGGACTGGGAACATCTGCGCTACCTGATCCTGCCCGCGATCACGACTTCGGTGATCCCGATGGGCATCATCACCCGCACGGTGCGCGCGCTCACCGGTGACATCCTGTCACAGGATTTCGTCGAGGCGTTACGCGCCAAAGGCCTGCGGGAGACCGACGTATTTCGCCACGTCATCAAGAACGCCGCGCCGACGGCGCTTGCGGTGATGGGGCTGCAGTTGGGATACATGCTCGGCGGCTCGATCCTCATCGAAACCGTGTTTTCCTGGCCGGGCTCGGGGCTGCTGCTCAACTCGGCGATCTTTCAGCGCGACCTGCCGCTGTTGCAGGGCACCATCCTGGTGCTGGCGCTGTTCTTCGTGGCCCTCAATCTCCTGGTCGATATCGCGCAAGCTGCGATCGATCCGCGCATCAAGCGGAGCTAACCGATGAGCGCGATCACAGATGACGCCCTGCAGGCCGCGCCCGCCACCAAGGCGCGCGGCTATTGGGCCACCGTCGGCCGCCGCATCACGCGCGACAAGGTCAGCATGGCCTGCGCCTTGATCCTGGTGCTGATCTTCGTGTCCGCCCTGTGCGCGCCGTGGCTCGGCCTCGCCGATCCCTATCAGGGTTCGATGATCCGCAGGCTTCGCCACATCGGCACGCCGAATTATCCGCTCGGCACCGACGAGCTCGGCCGCGACATGCTGGCGCGCCTGATCTATGGCGGAAGGCTGTCGCTGATCATCGGCATTCTGCCCGTGATCTTCGCCTTCGTGATCGGCACCTCGCTCGGCCTCGTCGCCGGTTACGTCGGCGGCAAGCTCAATACCGCGATCATGCGCACCGTGGACGTGTTCTACGCCTTTCCGTCGGTGCTGCTGGCAATCGCGATATCAGGCGCGCTGGGGGCGGGCATCGTCAACTCGATCGTGTCGCTGACCATCGTGTTCGTGCCGCAGATCACCCGCGTTGCCGAGAGCGTCACCACCGGCGTGCGCAACATGGATTTCGTCGAGGCCGCGCGCGCCTCCGGCGCCGGCCCCTTCACCATCATGCGCGTGCACATGCTCGGCAACGTGCTGGGGCCGATCTTCGTCTACGCCACCGGGCTGATATCGGTGTCGATGATCCTCGCAGCCGGCCTGTCGTTCCTCGGCCTCGGAACAAAACCGCCGGAGCCGGAATGGGGATTGATGCTCAACACGCTGCGCACCGCGATCTACGTCAATCCCTGGGTGGCGGCGCTGCCCGGCGCCATGATCTTTGCGGTCTCGATCTGCTTCAACCTGCTCAGCGACGGCATGCGCAGCGCCATGGATATCAGGAACTGACGATGAGCGAGACCAGTCCATCCGTCGATATGCTGGAGCCGATCGAGGACGTCGGCGGCGCGGCGCAGCCGCTGTTGCAGGTCACGGGGCTTACAAAACACTTCCCGGTGCGGGGCGAGCTGTTCAGTGCGCGCAAGACGGTGCGCGCGGTCGACGACGTCTCGTTTTCGGTCCTCAAGGGCGAAACCGTCGGCATCGTCGGCGAATCCGGCTGCGGCAAGTCGACCACGGCGCGGCTGTTGATGCATCTGATGAAGCGCGACGCCGGCGATATCGTCTATGACGGCTTGCAGGTCGGGCGCGCGCTGTCGCTGCGTGAACTGCGCCGCGCCATGCAGATGGTGTTTCAGGACAGCTACGCCTCGCTCAATCCGCGCCTGACCATCGAGGAATCGATCGCGTTCGGCCCCAAGGTCCATGGTATGGCCGATGGCGCGGCGCGCACCTTGGCGCGCGAACTGCTCGGCAAGGTGGGACTGCGGCCCGAGAATTTCGCCAACCGCTATCCGCACGAGATCTCCGGCGGCCAGCGCCAGCGCGTCAATATCGCCCGCGCGCTGGCGCTGTCGCCGCGGCTGGTCATCCTGGACGAGGCGGTTTCGGCGCTCGACAAATCGGTCGAGGCGCAGGTGCTCAATCTGCTGGTCGACCTCAAGCGCGAATTCGGGCTGACCTATCTCTTCATCAGCCACGATCTCAACGTGGTCCGCTACATCAGCGATCGCGTGCTGGTGATGTATCTCGGCGAGGTGGTCGAACTCGGTCCGGTCGATCAGGTCTGGGACGCGCCGGCGCATCCCTATACGCGGGCGCTGCTGGCGGCGATGCCGTCGTCCGATCCCGATCACCGCACCGAGACGCCGCCGATCTCGGGCGATCCGCCGAATCCGATCGACCCGCCATCGGGTTGCCGGTTTCACACAAGATGTCCGTTTGCGGAGCCGCTCTGCGCAAACGCTACCCCAAAGCTCACCGCACTCGATACAATGGGTCACGAAGCGGCGTGCTACATGGCCATTCCAGGCTCGGGGCACAGCCGCGCACCGGCCAAAGAAACCAATAGAGAAAGAGCAAACCCGGCATGACCACACCGACTGCAAAAGAGATCAAGGCGATGACGGATGTCGCGGGCGTTCCCGTCGACGGCGAAGTCGCCGCGCGCATCGCCAATTCCATCGGCCCGGCCTTCCAGGGCTTTGCCCCCGTCGCCGGCACGCTGCCGTTCGATCTGGAGCCGGCGGGTTTTCTGCTGGTGCAGACCGCAAAGGTTTCGGCATGAGCAGTGAACCGGCTTTGATGTCGCTTGTTTCGGTCGCGAAGGCGATCGCGGCGAAGAAATTGTCGTCGCATGAAGTGACGCGGTCCTGCCTGCACCGGATCGCCGAGTGGCAGCCGCGGCTCAACGCCTTCATGGCGATCGAATCGGAAGCGGCGCTGAAGGCCGCCGACGCGGCCGATGCCGCGCTGGCCAAAGGCCACCATCGCGGTGCGCTGCATGGGGTGCCGCTGGCGCACAAGGACATGTATTACGACGCCGGCGAGGTCGTGACCTGCGGTTCGCTGATCCGGCGAGATTTTGTGGCGACGACGACGTCCACGGCGCTGCAGCGCCTGAAGGACGCCGGCACGGTCCGGCTGGGCTCGCTGCAGATGGTGGAATTCGCCTATGGCCCGACCGGCCACAACGTGCATTACGGCGCGGTGCACAACCCCTGGCATGTCGACCACATTACCGGCGGTTCGTCCTCCGGGTCAGGCTCGGCGGTTGCCGCGCGGTTGACCTTTGCGGCCCTGGGTTCGGATACCGGCGGCTCGATCCGGATGCCCGCGCATTTCTGCGGCGTCACCGGATTGAAGACGACGGTCGGCCGCGTCAGCCGCGCCGGCGCAATGCCGCTGTCGCAATCGCTCGATACTGTCGGGCCATTGGCGCAGACGGTCGAGGATTGCGCGCTGCTGCTCGGGCTGATGGCGGGCGCCGATCCAGAAGATCCCACCGCTTCGACTTTGCCGGTGCCGGATTACATGGCGGCGACCAGGGGCTCGATCAAAGGCCTCAGGATCGGCGTGCCCACCGCGTTCTATGTCGACGATCTCGATCCCGAGGTCGCGCGCGTGCTCGACGAGACCATCGCGGTTCTCAGACAAGAGGGCGCCGAAATCGTTCCGGTCGAATTGCCGGACCAGCGCCAGCTCACAGCCGCATGCCAGTTGGTGCTCGCGACCGAAGCGGCGGCGTTGCACAAACGATGGATGATCGAGCGGCCGCAGGATTACGGCCCGCAAGTCCTGATGCGGCTGCAGAACGGGCTTGCAATTCCCGGCGTGTCCTATCTCGAAGCGATGCGCTGGCGCGGCCCGGCGCTGGCAGCCTATCTTGCGGCTGTGACCGGCACCGACGCGGTGCTGGCGCCGGTGGCGCCGGTGCCCGCGCCGACCATTGCCGAGAGCGACGTCGGCAACAGCGATGGCGCCGAAGCCGTCATCCAGCGGCTGACGCGCTTCACCCGGCCGGTGAACTATCTCGGCCTGCCGTCGCTGTCGATTCCCTCGGGCTTTACGAAAAGCGGTCTGCCCGTCGGTATGCAGTTGATCGGCCGCTCGTTCGATGAGGCCACGCTGCTGCGGATCGGCGCCGCGTTCCAGCGGGCGACCGATTTCCACGCGCTGGTGCCCAAACTCGCATGACCAACCTCGTCGAAATCCGCGACCTCAACATCCGCTTCACCGGCGAGCGCACGGTGCATGCCGTCAACGATCTCTCGCTCTCGCTCGGCGAGGGCGAGGTGCTCGGCCTGCTCGGCGAGTCCGGTTCCGGAAAGAGCGTGACGCTGCGGGCGCTGATGCGGCTGTTGCCGAAGAAGCGGACGCAGATCTCGGGCAGCGTCAATGTTTTGGGGCAGGACGTGCTGGCGCTCGACGACGAGGCGCTGTCGGCGTTTCGCGGCCAGACCGTCTCGATGATCTTTCAGGAGCCGGCGCTGGCGCTCGATCCCGTCTACACCATCGGCCGTCAGATCGCCGAATCCGTGATGCGCCATGAGGGCAAGAGCGAGAAGGACGCCACCGCGCGCGCGCTGGAAATGCTGGAAGTGGTGCGGATTCCCTCCGCCAAACGGCGGCTCGATGCCTATCCGCACGAGATGTCCGGCGGCATGCGCCAGCGCGCGATGATCGCGCTGGCGCTGGCCTGCAAGCCGAAGATCCTGCTGGCGGATGAGCCGACCACGGCGCTCGACGCCACCGTGCAGATTCAGATCCTGCTGCTGCTCCGCGAATTGCAGCGCGAGTTCGGCATGTCGGTCATCTTCGTCACCCACGACATCGGCGTTGCGATCGAAATCTGCGACCGCGTCGCAGTGATGTATGCCGGCCAGATCGTCGAGCAGGGCAGCTTGAGCCAGATCGTGCGTTCGCCGGTGCACCCCTATGCCAAGGGCTTGCTGGCTTCGACCGTCCACGGCGCCAAGCGCGGCCAGCGGCTGGAAACGATCCCGGGGACGCCGCCCTCGCTCGATCGCGCGCCGACCAACTGCTCGTTCGCGCCGCGCTGCGGATTTGCGCAAGCCCGCTGTACCGAGCGATTGCCGCCCAATGTGCAGATCGCGCCGGACAGGATCGCAAGATGCATTCTGGCCGAGCCCGCCCCGGCCGTTGCCGCGACCTGACCGCCGTGGCAAGCCTATCCGCCTAGCCCGGGGTCGGCCCATTCTTCGATTTGGGAAGCGCCGACGATCTGCCTGGGTTGATGCGGATTGAGGGTGCCGGCGCTGGCGGTCCACCCCTTGGCCAAAACCTGCATCGCGAACAGCTTGGCGTCGACCTCGGATTTGAATGTCCGTGTCGAGCGGACCGCGCTCATCGCGCTGTCGTCCGTCTTGACCGCCTTGTCAGGCCCAAAGGTTACATACCAGATATCGGGTTGCGTCATTGCTTGACAACGCCGGGGGCGGGGGAAAGTTTCGATACCGGCGAGGGGTCGTCACATCAGACAATTATGGATAGGCTGGACGACAGTCGCGGAAAATGGACGCGCGCAAACCGGGGGGCTCCAAATGTACATATCGGGCGAAAGCCTTATCGTTATTCTGTTCGTCGGCCTCGTCGCGGGCTGGCTGGCCGGCAAGATCGTGCGCGGCGCCGGCTTTGGCATCATCGGCGATATTGTCGTCGGTATCGCCGGCGCGTTCGTCGCTAGCTTTCTGTTTCCGAAGCTTGGCATCCATATCGGCACCAGGCTCGTATCTGAAATCATCTATTCCGCGATCGGCGCCATCTTACTGCTGCTGGTCGTGCGGCTGGTCCGAACCGGCGGCCGTTTCTGACGACAAGCAAGGCATCGCAAAAAAAGGGGCCACCCCGACGGATGGCCCTCAATTCGTTGTCAGTGCTACCGTCGTTTCATTCGACGATCTCGACGATCCGGCGAGTGCGCGGCTCGACCAGAACAGTACGACCGTTCACGACCGTGTAACGGTGCTCGCGAACGCCGTATTCCGGCGGCACGTCATAATAGGTTACGCCCTGATCCGGCAGGACCGCGCCCACCCGGACATCTTCGTTATACTGGTACGACGGTCGGTGCTGCTCGACGACATAGCTACGAAAGCGCGGACGTTCGTTAACGCCCAAAACTCCAGTCACGCCGCCAACCACCCCGCCGATCACGCCACCGACGACCGCGCCGACAGGACCGGCGGCTCGTTCTCCTTCCCTGGATCCGTGCTCGACCCCGCCCGGGACCCCTTGCGCCTGTGCAGCGACAGGAAGCGCGACGGTAGCGGCAAGCGCAGCAATTCCGATGAAACGGCGGATCATGATATCTCCAATGATATGGGCTGAGGTGGCAATACAACCGGTGGAAGTCGATTAGGTTCCCTCGGCTGGTCGCTTCTTCCCGTGGGGTGCCGCTAGATTACCTAGCGCGCCCGACGGCCTCGGCGATCCAGCCCGTACCGCCGCAATTCGCCGCCGGTCGGAGCATGGGTGGGCGTTCGCGCGCAAACCAGGTGGAGACCAGCCGCCGAGATCGGAACCGGGAGCGGCGTGCTGCTCGACGTCAATGGCGAAATCGGCCGGGTCACGATGTCGGTGATCCTGGTGCCGTTTCCGAAGGCCGAACCCGCCTCACTACCGCACCCGCACAGGGTTAACCGTAGCATCGGCTTTTTAGCGGAAGCCCGCCCGGCGATCGATCCGGGGCGGCGGCCGGGTCGGCGAAGAAATCGCATCAGACAAAAGACTTAATGCCCCACTTCTCCTTGTCCCCGCCAAGGTTGCGGCGATGAACTGTACTCAGGTTAACGCGACTCAAATAGACGGTCGCCATAAAGATCGGTAAAACGATCGCGTCGTCCATTCCTTTTTCCTTTTGAAGAGATCCGAATTAATGGCAGCCGCTCCCGGCGTCCGGCGATCCGAACTCGGTGAAGCGTTGCGCGCCTGCCGCGCCGCCTTCATCGGCGTCGGCGTCATGAGTTGCATGATCAATCTTTTGTACCTGACCGGCTCGATTTTCATGCTGGAGGTCTACGACCGGGTGCTGCCAAGCCGGAGCGTGCCGACCCTGGTCGGCCTGGTGGTGCTGGCCGCTGGCCTGTACGCTGCCCAGGGCTTTCTGGACCTGCTCCGGGGACGAATTCTCGGGCGCATCGGCACCTCGCTCGATGAGGCCATCAATGCCCGCGTTTTCGAGACCGTCGTGCGCCTCCCTTTGCTGGTCGGCGGCCGCAATGAGGGGCTGCAGCCGCTGCGCGATCTCGACAATGTCAGGTCGTTCCTCGGCAGCATGGGTCCGGGCGCGTTCTTCGATCTGCCCTGGCTGCCGTTCTATCTGGCGATCTGCTTTGCGTTCCACTGGCTGCTCGGGCTGACCGCGCTGATCGGCGCCGTCATTCTGGTGACGCTGACACTGATCACCGAATTCATGTCGCGCCGGCCGGCCAAGGAGGCGATGAGCCTTGCGGCGCGGCGCAACGATCTGGCCGCCACCAGCCGCCGCAACGCCGAAGTCCTGATCGCGATGGGCATGTCCGGACGGCTGGGCAAGCGCTGGAGCGAGGCCAACGAAAACTATCTGGCGGGCAACCAGCGCGCCAGCGATGTCGCGGGTGGTCTCGGCGCGATCGCCAAGGTGCTGCGCATGATGTTGCAATCCTCGGTGCTCGCGGTCGGCGCCTATCTCGTGATCCACCAGGAAGCGACCGGCGGCATCATCATCGCCGGCTCGATCCTCTCGGCACGGGCGCTGGCGCCGGTCGATCTGGCGATCGCCCACTGGAAGGGGTTTGTCGCTGCGCGCCAGAGCTGGCACCGCCTCACCCGGCTGCTCGAGCAGATGCCGGCGTCGAATACCCAGACCCTGCTGCAGAGCCCGTCCAAGCGGCTGTCGGTCGAGGGCGTCAGCATCGTGCCGCCGGGCGATCAGCGGGTGATCGTCCAGGACGTCACCTTCGCGATCGAGGCCGGCAGCGGCGTCGGTGTCATCGGACCCAGCGGATCGGGCAAGTCGTCGCTGGTGCGCGCGCTGGTCGGGGTCTGGATGCCGTTCCGCGGCAAGGTGCGGCTCGATGGCGCCGCGCTCGATCAGTGGTCGTCCGACGTGCTCGGCCGCTATGTCGGCTATCTGCCGCAGGACGTCGAATTGTTCGGCGGATCGATCGCCCAGAACATTTGCCGTTTCGATCCGGACGCCAAGTCTGAATCGATCATCTCGGCCGCCAAGGAGGCCGGCGTCCATGAGATGATCATCAAGATGCGGGACGGCTACGACACCCAGATCGGCGAGCAGGGCACCTCGCTGTCGGCCGGCCAGGCCCAGCGCGTGGCGCTGGCGCGGGCGCTCTACGGCAATCCGTTCCTGATCGTGCTCGACGAGCCGAACTCCAATCTCGACAGCGAAGGCGACGAGGCGCTGACCCGCGCCGTCCGCGGCGCACGCGAGCGCGGCGCCATCGTGGTGGTGGTGGCGCACCGGCCGGTCGGCATCGAGGCGGTCGACCAGCTGCTGGTCCTGAAAGACGGCCGCATGCAGGCGTTCGGGCCGAAGGAGACCGTTCTCGGCCAGGTGCTGCAGCGCGTCGCGCCGCCGACGCCGATCAAGATCGTGTCCGATGCCGGAGCCAAATCATGACCGCAGAGCTGCGCGGTGCCCGCCGCTCGATACGGGCGCATCTGATCGTGGGGCTGGTCGCCGTGCTCATTCTCGCCGGCGGCTTCGGCGGCTGGGCCTCGACCGTGCAGATATCCGGCGCGCTGATCGCGCCGGGATCTGTGGTGGTCGATTCCAACGTCAAGAAAGTCCAGCACCCGACCGGCGGCGTGGTCGGCGAAGTCCGCGTGCGCGACGGTGACCTGGTCAAGGCCGGCGATATCGTGGTGCGTCTCGACGAGACCGTCGTCAAGGCGAGCCTTGCGATCGTGGTCAAGACGCTCAACGGTCTGTGGGCGCGCGCCGCGCGGCTCGAGGCCGAGCAGCGCGGTCTCGACAAGGTCCAGTTTCCGACGGCGCTGACCGATCGCGCCGACGACCCTGACGTCAGGGATGTGATGGCCAGCGAAACCAAATTGTTCGAGGTTCGCGTCTACGGACGGACCGGACAAAAGGCGCAATTGCGCGAGCGGGTCACGCAGCTGAACGAGGAAATCGCGGGCCTCACTGCGCAGGAGCAGGCGAAAGACAAGGAAATCGCGCTGGTCGAGAAGGAGTTGGTCGGCGTCCGCCAGCTTTACGACCAGCACCTCGTGCAACTATCGCGGCTGACCACGCTCGAGCGCGACCAGGCCCGGCTGTCGGGCGAGCGCGCGCAGTACATCTCCTCGCGCGCCCAGGCCAAGGGCAAGATCACCGAGACCGAGCTGCAGATCATCCAGGTCGACAAGGACATGGTCAGCGAGGTCTCCAAGGATCTGCGCGAGACCAACGACAAGATCGGCGAGTTCGTCGAGCGCAAGGTCACCGCCGAAGATCAACTGCGCCGCATCGACATCCGCGCGCCGCAGGACGGCATGGTGCTGCAGTCGACGGTCCATACCGTCGGCGGCGTCATCACCGCCGGCGACGCCATCATGATGATCGTGCCGCAGGCCGACGCCCTTTCGGTCGAGGCCAAGGTCAATCCGCAGGATATCGACAAGCTGCAGATCGGCCAGAAGACGCTGCTGCGGCTGTCGGCCTTCAACCAGCGCACCACGCCGGAACTGAACGGCGTCGTCACCCGCGTCTCCGCCGACGTCACCACCGACCAGCGCACCGGGCAAAGCTACTACACCATCCGCGTCTCGATGCCGCCGGAAGAGGTCGCCCGCCTTGGCGACAACAAGATCATCCCGGGCATGCCGGTGGAAGCCTTTGTGCAGACCGGCGACCGCACCATGTTCTCGTACCTGCTGAAGCCGCTCAGCGACCAGTTCATGCGCGCGTTCCGGGAGAAGTGAGTTTATCGTGTCGTCCCCGCGAAACCGGGGACCCATACGCCGCGGCCCGCGAAAAGGTCACATGGGTAGACGGCTTCTTTAACCAACGAGCATCGGTGGTTATGCGTCCCTGCTTTCGCAATGCGAAAAGCAGGGACGACGAGCTTACTATCGCTCGTCGTACTGGTCCGGTCCCATCGCCCACGCCCATTGCTCGTGGCCGGCCGCGTAGGTGCGGTTGGTCTCTGCAGGGTTGCGGTTGATCAGCGGGCGCAGATACATCGGGTGCGTGGCGCTGCGCACCTCGTGCTCTACCGTGAACAGGTGCTTGCCGCTGGCGGGATCGACGATGTCGCGAAAGCGGTATTGGTACTGGTTGTCCTCTTGCAAGACCAGGCCGCGATCCCTGAGTTTGCGATAAGGGCCGGAGAAGTTGGTGATGTAGATCTGCACATGGTGGCCGTCGTACTCCGGCTGCGGCCGGTCGGTCTCGCGGAATTGCAGATACTGGTCCTTGCCCACCTTGGCGCGCGCGACCGCGCCGTCGCCGTTCTTCAGTTCGGTCGCGATTCCCATGAACTCCGGATAGAAGGCGCAAATGCCTTGCGCGGTCCCGGGCGGCACGTCGAACTCGACATAGGGGATGCCAAGCGTGATGCGCCCGAAGCGCGCGGCGTCCGGCTCATGGCAGCGCAGGCGATTGCCCCAGGGACAAACCGCCTCGACGTAGTCGTTGTGCTCGCTGAACGCGAATGAAGTACCCTCTAGCTTCTTCGCAACGGACGCGAGCCGGTCGAGCAGGGCCTGCCGGCCCGAGATCACGAGGCCGGTATGGCCGCGAAGCACCTGCGGCGCGCCGTTCGGCAGATGAAACTGGCTGCGGCCGACATTGACCCACATATTGGTGTCGGACACCATCAGATAGGGATCGCGGGTCAGCCCGAGGCCCGCGACATAGAACAAGGTCGCCAGACGCTGATCGGGTACCGTGACGTTGACGTGTTCGAGATGGATCGAGTTGCCGAGATCCTCGGCGGCGCGGTCGAATGGCTGCTGCATGGATGCGGTCCTGGATACGCTGCCTCACATCATAGTCCTGCCTGATATTCAATCCAACCGTCGCTCAGCCCGGCGCACCCATGATGTAGGGCTTCAGCATCGCATAGATCAGGCTGTGGGTCGGCGTCGGGACGCCGAGCTTGTGGCCGAGTTCGGCGACCTTGCCGCCGAGCCAGGGCAGCTCCAGCCGGTTGCCGCGCTCGAGATCGAGCGCCATCGAGGCCTTCATGGTGGGCGGCGCGTGGCTGTTGAATTCGAGAATGATGTCGAGCGCATTGGACGGCAGCGCCACGCCCCTGGCGCGGCCGACGTCGATCACTTCCTGGTGGGCGGCGATGAAAACCGGACGGATCTCCGGATCATCGCGCAGCTTGCCGATCGGCTGGCGGGCCAGCGCCGTGATGCTGGCGTTGGTGGCGAGCAGGGCGAACTTCATCCAGAGATCGGTGAGGATCTGTTCGCTCAGGACCGCATCGAAACCGGCTTTCTGGCAAAGTGCCAGAAAATCTTCGGCCCGCTTGCTGCGCCTGCCGTCGAGCTCGCCGAAGATCATGCGCATGAAGGTGCCGACCTGCTGGATCGTACCGGGGGCGATGATCGACGCGGAGATCTGCGCCACGCCGCCCATCACGGCGCGCTCGCCCAGGATCGGGATCAGCCGCTCGGCGGCGTCGATGCCGTTCTGCAACGGGATGACAGCGGTGTCGGGGCCGATCAGCGGCTTGATGGCAAGGCCTGCGCTTTCGACGTCCCACAGCTTGACGCAGAACAGCACGATATCGACCTTGCCGATCCCGGCGGGATCGTCGGTGGCATGGGTCGGCACCAGATGGGTCTCGCCGCGGCCGCCCTGGACCTTCAAGCCCGCGCCCTTCATGGCGGACAGATGGGCGCCGCGCGCGATGAAGGTGACGTCGGCGCCCGCCTTGGCCAGTGCCGCGCCAAATCCGCCTCCGACGCCGCCCGCGCCGACAACCGCAATACGCATGGAGTTTCCTCTCGTTGACTACTACCCGACAGTGTGGCCTGTCGGTGCGCGGGAATCCAGACGCGGCAGCGGGGGGCAGCAATGAGCGACTGGTTACACAATTTGCCGGTGCCGTTGATGGCGCTGGCGATCTTCGGCTTCACCTATCTGCTTGCCCTGGCGATTTTCGCCGCCATTGCCGCACTCGCGACCGAAGCGCGGGCAAAATCGTTCAAGGCGATTTCTCCCGGCATGCTGCCGGTGCTGGGCATCATCTTCGGCCTGTTCGTCGCTTTCATCGCGGCACAGGTCTGGGGTGACAATGACCGGGCTGCTGCGGCGGTGAGCCGCGAAGCCAGCGCGCTCCGCGCCGTCACGCTGCTCGGCGCCGGCCTGCCGGCCGAGCAGGAGGGCCGGTTGCGGGAGCTCGTTCGTGGTTACATCGAGCAGGCGATCGCGGAGGAGTGGCCGATGATGGCGCGCCAGACCGCCTCGCTGCAGGGGTCTCCGGCAGCCCTTGCCGAGGCGCTGCAGCTCGTGGTCGCGATGACTCCGTCAGGCGCCGGCCAACAGACCGCGCAGCGGGAAATAATTGCCGCCCTGGGGACCGCGCTGGACGCGCGCAGGCAACGGATCATCATCAGCCAGGCGGAAGTCAATCCGGTCAAATGGTGGTGCCTGTACCTGCAGGCGATCTGCGAGTTGCTCGCGATCGCTCTCATTCACTGCGATAACCGGCTGGCGTCCGGGATTGCGCTTATGCTGTTCGCGACCGGCGTGGCCGCCTCGGTGCTGCTGATCGCCGCGCATGACCGGCCATTCACCGGTCAGATCTCGATCGGGCCGGAACCGCTTCGGCAAATCATGCCGGGCGCGTCGCCGAGTCGATGAGGGCGCACGCCCTTCAACGCGAAGGCGGCTCATTTCCCAGCGACTGGAACCGGCCGCTCGCAAGCCCGCCGATCCGAACGAGGCAGCTAGGCTGGTGCGGGCGCGTCCTGCGGCACGCCGGCAGGGCCCTTTTCCGTCGGAAACACGCTCTCGTATATCGCGCGAGCCTCTTCAATAAGGCGCGCCTCGTTGCGGTCGCGATCAGGTTTCGGGAACTTTATGACTTCACCCATTTGATCTCCAGGGAAGGAAGCGTCCAGCACGAATCAAAATGCGAATATCGTGCCAGATCGGGAGCGCCGTTATCCGTACTAAACCGGGAGTCTGCCCGCGCGTCGGTCGATTGGATGGCCGCCTGATGGCGCTTTGTCGGCGTTCGCGCGGCGCTGCCGCGAGGGCTAATGTGTTCCCGACGCCTGCGATGGCGGCGAGTCCGTATGTGCGGCGTCATAGACGAGCCACAACTCCAGCAAGGCCAGAAACGCCACCGCCGCGCCTACCGCAATACTGAAATGCATCACGCGCGTATGGGGAAAGCCGAGTATCCAGGGCGAAACAATCAGCCAGAACCCCAACAGCAGGTTGACCCATTCCTCCCAGTTGGAAAACGCAACCATCGCCGCCAGCGACAGGATGGCGATCGCCGCGCCGCTGAGCCGAAGATCGATTGCCGCCGCTGGGTTGGCGCGCGCGAAGAACCATGGCGATATGACCAGGAACATCGCCAGCACCAGGTTGTACAAATCAAGCACCGATTCTTTCCGCCATTTTTTCATGACGATCTCTCCCGACCGATTGCCTCAATCCCGTTGTCCGTACACGCCCGCCCCGCTGATATCTTTCCCGGTGTAGTCGGTCATCAGCGCGGTCGCGATCAGCGTGATGACGGCGCATATCGCAATGTAGACCGCGATCGCGGTTGCCGAATGAAACGACCCGAACAACCAGGTTGCGATCAGCGGCGCCGGGCCGCCGGCGATGATGGATGCGAGCTGGTAGCCGAGCGACGAGCCGCTGTAGCGCAGCCGCCCCGTAAAACTTTCGGCAATCAGCGCCGCCTGCGGTCCGTACATCATGTCGTGCGGAATCAGCGAAAGGAAGATCGCCAGGAAGATGATCGCCTCCGTTCCGGTATTCACCATCGCGAAATAGATGAAGCCGAATATTCCGGTCGTCGCCGCCCCGATCATGTACATGTTCTTGCGGCCGATCTGGTCGGACAGATGGCCGAACAGCGGAATCGAGACGAACGACAGCACGGAGGCCGTCAGCACCGCGGTCAACAGGAAGTTGCGCGACACGTGCAGGGTGTCGATGCCATAGGAAAAGATGAACGCGGTGAAGATGTAGAATGGCGCCTGCTCGGCCATGCGCGCAAATGCGGAGAGCAGGATCTCTCTGGGGTATTGTTTGATCACTGCCAGCATCGGCGTGCGCTCGATCTTGTTCTCGGCCAGCAGTCGGGCGAACACCGGGGTTTCCAGGATGCCGAGCCGGATGTAGAGGCCGACGCCGACCAGAATGAGGCTGAGCGCGAACGGGATACGCCAGCCCCAGCTCAGGAACTGCTCCCCCGACATCTGGCTGAACGCCAGCACTGCGAGGTTGGCAAGGAACAGTCCGCACGGCACCCCGAATTGCGGCCATGACGCGATCAGTCCGCGCGACCGGTCGTCGCGCGCCCATTCCATCGACATTAGAACCGAGCCACCCCATTCGCCGCCGACACCGACGCCCTGGATGAACCGCAGGGCGGTCAGGAGCACAGCGCCCCAGATGCCGATGCTCGCGTAGGTCGGAACGATCGCCACCGCGGCGGTGGCCAGTCCCATCAACAGCAATGTAGCGATCAGTGTTGCCTTGCGGCCGATGCGGTCGCCGTAATGCCCGAAAATGGCGGCGCCGATCGGGCGCGCGATGAAGCCGACCGCGTAGATCCCGAACGCCTCCAGCGTGCCGACCCAGGGGTCGGAATGCGGGAAAAACAGTTTTGCGAAAACCAGGCCGGTGACGGTGCTGTAGAGGAAGAAATCATACCACTCGATCGCGGTGCCGATGGTGGACGCAACGACGGCGCGGCGAAGCTGAACCTGATGCTCGGATGGGGTGAGGGGAGTGGTGCGGGCATCGGGTGTTGCCATGAGCGTTTCCTCCGCAACAACCCCCCGTTTTGAAACGGGCCGCAGCAGGCCTTTGCGCAACAACGTGCGGATCCGCCGCCGGTTCCAGCCGGGGCCGTCAATTGCGGCTAGACTTTAGGTGGATTGGCCGGAAGATTTTTGCGCAACTCCGGCGCATCGCGCGGCGGGAATGCGAAGCCGGACCTTGAGCAACGTCATTGCGAGGAGCGCAGCGGACGAAGCAATCCATTCTTTCTTTATGCGGCGCTATGGATTGCTCACATGGGGAAGGTGTGTGTCAAGAATTAGCAGTCACCTTTTAGTTCGACTGCGGTCCACCTTTTCGTCGCGACCGCGGGCCCTGCAGGATGACGCGCGCAGATCAAGTCAAGGTCGGCCCTTCAGGGCCGCCGCGCAGCGGCTTGACCTTGAGTTGAGCGAGCACGTCATCATGCTTGGAGCGTCGGGAACGATAGGAGTTGCTCGTGTTGGCGGTTCTGTCAGGGCATCTGCAATCCTCGCATTTGCGATCCAGGGGTCGAGCCGGTTCGACGATCTGGGTTGCTTGCCAGATCAAACTCACATTCGGTCGTCGCGCGAGGCGACTGCACCACGATTCCGCTTGCGGCGGGCAGGCTCGAGAGGACGAGACCCTTCTTCGTTGCGGCGTTTCAAGCCATGCAATCCATCGGTTCGTCCACCCGGATCTTCCGAGACTGATCGGGCCTCGGCAGATGGGTTATGGTCGTTTTGTTGCGCGCGGGCGGCGAAGCCCGCCGCTCGGCGCGGTCCGGGATCAGGCGGCGGGCTTCATCACGGCCCCCTCGATGACGACGCCTTGGGTGACATACTTCCACAAGGCCACAAGAAGCTTGCGCGCCAGCGCCACGATCGCGCGCTTGCGGCCTTGCTGGCTTCGCTCTTTGAACCAGCGTGTCAGGGCCGACTGCGGCTGGTGACGTACCCACAGCCAGGCGAGCTGGATCATCGTGGTCCGCAGCCTTGGATTGCCGGCCTTCGACACGCCCTGCTCGTGCCGGATGCCCCCGCTTTGCCAGGGCGTCGCCGCAAGGCCCGCATAGGCGGCGACCTGGCGGCGGTTGGAGAACTGCCGGTAGAACGCCTCCGACCAGAGCACGGCCGCAAAGTTGGCGCCGAGCCCTTTCAAAGCCAGCAGCATCGCTACTGGATCCAGTGCGGCCTTCTCGTCTGCAGGCTTCTCTGCAGGCTTCCTGGCTGCGGCCAGCAGACCATCCCGCTCGGCCTCGACCGCCTTGATCTGTTCCAGAAGCAGTTCGATCCGATCGAGTTCGCGGCCGATCTGCGCCCTCAAATGCGACGGCAGCTCTCGCCCGTCTCCGGTGCGCAACGTCTCAAGCCGCGACCGCCGATCCCGCCGCAAGGGCGCATAGTCGGATATCCCTTGCGAGAACAGAAGCCCCTTGATCCGGTTCACATGGGTGATCCGCTCGGCGATCAATGCCTGGCGCTCGCGACAAAGCCTGCGGCGGTCCTCCTCCTCGGGCGAGGGCGCAACCACCATCGCGCAGACCCGTGGCTCGCCGCGCTTGTAGGCCAGAAGCGCCCGCAGCAGCGTCTCGCCATCGAGCCGGTCCGTCTTGGCCCGTCGTCGCCGGCGCGGCGTCGCAATCGAGGCGGGATCGACCACGTGGCTCTCGATCCCCTCCTGTTGCAGAACACGGTGCAGCCAGAACCCGTCCAGCCCCGCCTCCTGTATCGTGATGATCGGATAGCTTTGGCCGGTCCGGACCTCCGTCTTGCGCTTGAGCTCCGCAAACAGCGTCAAAAGCTCGGCCATATTGCCAGCCGCGACGCTGTGCTTGGACATCTTTTCGCCTTTGCCCGGCGACAGCGACGTCACAAGCCACGTCGAACGGCTCAGTTCCAGCGACACAAAAATTGCGCCAATATAAGTGCGGATAGCGGTCAGTCCGTCGGAAGGATGATCGAGCAACATCGTCGTCTCCAGGTTGAGAGGATCAGCAACCTCAGTCTGGCTTCAGACCTGGCCGCTATCCACCCCCATGGAATCTTCGCGGAGCCTGTCATCGGGCGCGCATTCGCGCGACCCGTTGGCTCGCAATGACGGCTTCACCGCGACAAATTCTGCAGCAGCAAATTCAACGCCGCGCCCGCAAAAGCCTGCATATTCGCCTGGCGGTCGGCGCTGCCGGTTTCCAGCGTGATCACCGCGTCGTTCGGGCCTGCCACCGCCATGCAGCTATGACCGGCGGCGTCGCCGTAGCGGTTGCCGGTCGGCCCGGTGGCGCCGGTCTCCGACAGGCCCCAGTCGGTGCCGAAGCGTTGCCGCATCTGGCTGGCGAGCAGTTTGGCGTAAGCCTCGGATGCTGAGCGGATGCCCTTCATGGCCTCGTCGGGAATGTCCATCAGGATCCGCCGCGCGTCGCGGGTGTAGATCACGCCGCCGCCGAGGAAATAGGCGGATGCGCCGGGCACCGCGAGCAGCGCGGCCGAGATCAGTCCGCCGGTGGAGGATTCCGCAACCGCGATGGTCTGTTTCCGCTCGATCAGTTTGGCGGCGATTTTCTCGGCGATCGTAACCAGCTCTTTCATCTCAACTCCGGTGCAGGATTCGTTTCAGCAAAGGTTTGTTCTCGGCAGCAGGCTTGTCGGCGAGCGAATGATAGACCACGCGAATAAAATTCCTGGCGGCGAGATCGGTCGGCGCCCATTTGGCATCGAGATCGGCGAACGGCTTTGCCGCCACCAATTCGTCCTCGCTCTTGCCGTCCTTCACCAGCTTCGCCATCCGGTCGCGCGCGGTGACCAGCATGGTGCGATACTCCTTGAGCGCCGCCTTGTCGGCGGCGATCGGGCCATGGCCGGGCACGATCCGGCTCCTGGCGTTGGTCAGCTTGAGATAGGCGTCCGTGGCCGCGATCATGCCCTTGATGTTGCCGCCATTGGCGAAGTCGATATTGGGATAGCGGCCGTTGGTGAAGGTGTCGCCGGTCGCGAGCACGTTGGCGGTCTTGAACCAGACATAGGTGTCGCCGTCGGTATGGGCGTTGGCGATGTGCTTGAGGTCGGCGATGCGGCCGTCCAACCGGATCTTGAACGCGCCGGTATAGGTCTTCCCAGGCAGGGCGCCCGGCGCCGCCGGCGGCGTCCTGGCGCCGGTCAGGCCGTTGGTGGTCCCGGTGGCGAGCCGGGTCTTGACGTTGACTTCCGATACGACGACGGCGCCGTCCCTGGCGAAGGGCTCGTTGCCGCCGGTGTGATCGCCGTGAAAATGCGTGTTGATCAGATATTTGACCGGCAGGTTGGAGATCACGGCAATCGCCGCCTTGATCTTGTCATGCAGCGGCGCGAACTCGCTATCAATCATAATGATGCCGTCTTGCGCGGTCGCCACGGTGATGTTGCCGCCCTGGCCTTCGAGCATGTAGACGCCGTCGCCGAGGTCGGTGGTCTTGATTTCGACCTTGGAGAAATCGACCGGGGGTGGTGCAGCGGCGGGCGGTTGCTGTGCACCCGCAAACCCGGTCAGCAGCACGGCGGTCGCAACAACGGCCAATCCAGCCCGAATCATGAAAATTCTCCCCAGTGCCCAAATCATCCCTACGCCATGTTTCCTAGCACACGAGACCATCGTTTGCGAAAGTTGCGGGCGGCAGGCGAGCCTGCTTGAATGCGAAGCAAGAACAAGATGCCTTGAGCATGCGCCTTAACGAGGAAACATCATGACCGCACCGATCGCGGCTGGCGTGGATTGCGATCTGCATCCCGCCGTGCCGCATCTCACCAGCCTGCTGCCGTATATGAACGATTACTGGCGCGACCAGGTCACGACGCGCGGCATGACCGACCTGATCTCGCAGTCCTATCCGGTCAATTCGCCGATCTCGGCGCGGCCGGACTGGCGGCCGGCGCAGGGCAAGCCGGGCTCGAGCCTCGAGGACATGAAACGGCAGGCGCTCGACCCGTATCGCGTGAGCTTTGGTATCTGCAATCCGCTCTACGGCGTGCAGATGGTATTCTCTGAGGATATGGCGGATGCGTTCTGCCGCGCGCTGAACGACTGGCTGGTGAAGGAATGGCTCGACAAGGACGAACGCCTGCGCGGCTCGATCGTGATCCCGGTGCAAAGCATCGAGAAGTCGGTGGCGGAGATCGAGCGCTGCGCCAAAGACAAGCGCTTCGTCCAGGTGCTGATGCTGGTCATGGGCGATATGCCGCTCGGCAAGCGTCACTACTGGCCGATCTATGCCGCGGCCGAAAAACTGGGTCTGCCGATCGGCGTCCACGCCGGCAGCAATTATCATAACCCGCCGACCTCGGTCGGCTGGGGCTCCTACCACATCGAGGATTACGTCGCCCAGGCGCAGGCGTTCCAGACCCAATTGACCAGCCTGATCGTCGAGGGCGTGTTCGCGCGCCATCCGAACCTCAAGATGGTGATGCTGGAATCGGGCTTCACCTGGCTGCCGGCCTATCTGTGGCGGCTGCATAAATTCTGGCGCGGCGTCCGGATGGAAACGCCCTGGGTCGACCGCGCGCCGCTGGAAATTGTGCGCAGCAACATCCGCTTCTCGCTGCAGCCGGTCGATGCGCCGCCCGATCCGACCACGCTAAATCGCCTGTTAGACCATATGCAGTCGGACGAATTGCTCCTATTCTCGACTGACTATCCGCACTGGCAATTCGACGGCGACAAGGTGCTGCCGGACGGGATTTCGCCGGATCTTGTGCGCAAGATCATGATCGATAATCCGTTCGCGACTTACGGCCGCCTCAAGCAGCCAGCGATCAAGGAGACGACGCCATGAACATCCAGTTCCGCGACCGTCCGGAGCAGGCGCCCGCCGCCAGCGTCAAGACCGCGATCGCCGATTGCGATATCCATCCGGCCCGCGCGACGCCGACCGAGCTGGGCCCGTATCTGGCAAAACGCTGGCACGAACATCTCCAGACCTACGGCAAGCACGCCTATCAGGGCATGATGGAGGGGCCGCCCTATCCGAAGGCGCAGCCGAATGCGTCGCGCCGCGACGCCTATCCGCCGGAGGGCGGGCCGCAGGGCTCGTCGCTGTCCTTCATGCAGAAGCAGCATCTCGATCCCAATAATGTCGCGCTCGGCGTGCTCAACCCGCTCGCCACCGGGCAGGGTATCCGCAATCAGGATCTCGCCGGCGCAATCTGCTCCGCGATCAACGACTGGCAGATCGAGAAATGGACAGCCAGGGATTCGCGGCTGAAGGGTTCTGTCGTCGTCGCCAATGAAGACGGCGTGGCCGCGGCCGCCGAAATCCGCAAGCGCGCAGGCGACAGGAATTTCGTCCAGGTGCTGCTCTTGAGCCGCAACGTCGAGCCGCTCGGCCAGCGCCGCTATTGGCCGATCTACGAAGCCGCGCAAGAGATTGGCCTTCCGGTCGGCGTGCACGCCTTCGGCTTCGGCGGCAATCCGATCACCGCCTCGGGCTGGCCGAGCTATTATATCGAAGAGATGGTCGGCCATTCGCAGTGCCAGCAGACCGCGCTGGCCAGCATCGTGCTGGAAGGCGTGTTCGAGCGCTATCCAAAACTGAAAATGGTCATGATCGAAGCCGGCTTTGGCTGGGCGCCGTCGCTGGCGTGGCGGCTGGACAAAAATTTTGAGCGGCTGCACAGCGAGGTGCCGCAGCTCAAGCGCAAGCCGTCGGAATATATCCGTGACCACATCTGGTGGACCACGCAGCCGATGGAAGATCCGGAGCGGCGCGACCATCTGTTCGAGCTGATCGAGTGGATCGGCTGGGACAAATTGCTGTTCGCGACCGACTACCCGCATTGGGATTACGACGAGCCGTCGCGCGTGCTGCCGGCCGGCGTCAGCGACACCAACCGCGAAGCGTTCTATCTCGGCAATGCGAAGAAGCTGTACGGGATCGCCTAGCATGATCCGAAAACGTGGGTACCGGTTTTTCGAAAAGATCATGCGGAATTAAAAAATGGTTCGTCATGTCATCGCCCCGGTGGACGAGTTGCCACCGGGAACGCGAAAGTTTCTCACCATCGACGAGCGGCCGATCGCGGTTTTCAATATCAACGGCGAGTTCTTCGGCCTGTTGAACCGCTGCCCGCATCAGGGCGCAGCGCTGTGCGAAGGCCCGCTGATCGGGCTCGCGACATCGTCCGATCCCGGCGAGATCGAATATACCAGGCTCAGCGAGATCCTCCGCTGCCCCTGGCACGGCTGGGAATTCGATATCCGCACCGGACAATCCTATTGCGACCCCAAACGCTTCCGCGCCAAGGCGTATCCGGTCAATGTCGAGCCGGGGTCAGCCGTGGTGAAGGGGCCGTATGTCGCGGAGACGTTGGCGGTGTCGGTCGAGAGCGACTACGTGGTGGTGGATTTGTGACCCCTCGTCATTGCGAGGAGCGCTTGCGACGACTTGTCCGCCGTAGCTCAACGAGCGAAGGCGGAAGCAATCCACTCTTCCTCTACGTGGCACGATGGATTGCTTCGCTGCGCTCGCAATGACGGCATTGGACATGCCCCATGAGGTCCATCCCAAGGTCCCGCGATCGGGGATATAGCGCACCCGGCTCGGACGTCAGCGATGTCGCCACGGAACAAAAACTCGGTTCTGAAAGCAAAGTTTTTGGTCGGAAAAATTCAGCCGTTTTGCGCTAGATCAACGCCGCCAGTGCCGGGAGGAGCAACATTTTTGACGTATTCTCTAAGCTATGGAGAGAACAGATGAGCCTTCCGAGATTGTGGACGAGTAGCCAAGAGCTGGATCCGTTCCGAGCCATGCGGCGCGAACTGGAAAACATGTTTCGTGCTTTCGACCAAAGTTCGTCCTCCCCGAACATTGGGGCGGGCGCCCCGCCAATCAGTGTGGCGGAAACAAAAGATGCTATCGAGGTGACAGCCGAACTTCCCGGCGTGGACGAGAAAGACATCAAGGTCAGCCTTGATGAAAACCAGTTGGTCATTTCCGGTGAGAAAAAGGTGGAGAGTACCAAGGAGGAAAAGGACTGGCATGTCGAGGAGCGGAGCTACGGCTCATTCTATCGATCTATGTCTCTGCCTTTCGAGCCGGAAGACGGAGCCGTCGACGCACATTTCGACAAGGGCGTGCTGCGTCTCACAATCAGGAAGCCCGCCAAGGCGACGAAGATCACCAAGACAATCAACGTCAAGACGGGAGCTCCACCGAGCGTGGATACCGAGAAGACGGCTGCGCCGAACAAGGCCGCTTAGTCCCTGACCGTCGTTGCAAGAATGCTCAGAGGCCGGAATTGTTTGACCCAATTCCAGCCGCTGGCGGGAGTGAGCAGGGTACGTGGTGGTGGATTTGTGCCCCCCGTCATTGCGAGGAGCGCTTCCGACGACCTGTCCGCCGTAGCCCAACGGGCGAAGGCGGAAGCAATCCATCTATCCGTTATGCCGTGACATGGATTGCTTCGCGGAGCCCGTTATCGGGCGCGCGTTCGCGCAACCCGTTGGCTTGCAATGACGGTGTAAGACGGTGCGCCCCACTCATGCTGCCGAAACGGCTGGCTCGGACAGGTCGGGGTCAGCTGCCGATTGTACCGGAGCCGCTCTCGCGATCAGGCGGTCGAGATTCCGGACATTCTGCGGCTCGATGAACTTGACGGCGATCCCGTCACGCAGCAGCCGAACGACGCGGCCGATGCAGGCGCCGACCGCGAGCGGCATGCCAACGGGCGGTTGCACGGCGGCCGACACCGCAACGCCGGAGGCCGAGACATCGATGATGAAGCAGGGATGGATCGATCCATCCGCCAGCGTCAATATGGAATGCGGATGTGGCGGGACGATGCGCGCATGCCTTCTGCCATCGAGAATCGTCGAATCTTTCTGCTTCTTCTCGATCCAGGTCAGCATGTCGGAGAGTTTTTCGCGCCTGGCGCGGGTCATCTCCAGCTCGAGCAGGAAGCTGCCATGCATCGTGTCACTGATGCTGCCTTCGAATTTGCCGAAGTCGCGAAAATAGGAGGTGAGACGGTCGCCGACCTTGCCGACCACGGGGACGTCGACAATCATCCGGAACGGCGACACGCGCGTGGTGCGGCAGGCAAAGGTGCGAAGCTTGCCCTGCGGGTCATACCAGTTCGGAAGCGTGTAGCTTCCGCTGACCACGACGTTCACCGCTCGCTGGTTGAGAAAATCCTGAACTGGCACGGGGTATCCGCAAGGAGAGTGTATGAGTTTGAGCGGCCGCTGATCTCTGTCAGCTTGATGGTCGCTCCTCGGCCATTTGCGACCTCGGATGCGTGGAGCGAAGACACGCGATCCTCGGCACCGTGCTTGTACGGAGGATTCGTGAAAGAGAGGTAAAAAGGTAGGCGGATTTTCTGGCTTTCGGGGTGCGCCCGTGGTCTTACGTCGTGCAAAGCCTGCCCGACGGGCAAATCAAAAAAAGCTGTCAAGCCCGCCTTGAGAAAATATTCCCCTTGTCGCGCCGGGCAAATCAGCGCTACCAGCTCGCCCCGTCCTTTCCCGGCAAGAGGGGCGTATCGCGATCGTCACGAACGCGGGAGGGGATGCGGTGGACGCTTTGGCGTCGGCGCGAAACGGTGTCGCAGGGCGAGTTTCTCGTGAGCGATACCGGCGCGCAGGACGAACGGCGCTTTCAGCGTACGGCAAAACCGTGTGGTCCCGACACCCATTGCTGGTGCCAAGCTGTCGGTGGCGAAATCGATCCGACCGGATCGGAACAGCCGTCAAGCCGGCAGCGACGGTGACAAGACGAATTCGTCGCCGGGGAGAGCACGGCATAAGCCGTAAAGCCATTGCGCGGGGGATGCCGGAGTGTTTCCGCTGAACCTGTATGCTCGTGTGCGCATTTCTTTGTGCATCTTGCACACGAGACCGCGGGTGCAGCGCGCACCCGGCATTCCCTGCTCCCTCTACGAGGGAGAATGTCTGTGCAAAGCTCGGGCAAATCATGTCGCGAGAAGGCGGACGTGCATCTGCTGTCTGAAAGGTGAATCGTGATCTCACCACGTCATTGCGAGGAGCTCTTGCGACGAAGCAATCCATTCTTCCTTTACGCGGTGAAATGGATTGCTTCGCGGTGCCTGTCATCGGGCGGTTCGCGCGACCCGGTGGCTCGCAATGACGGTGTTAGCGTGTAGGGTGGGCAAAGGCGCCCTTGCGCCGTGCCCACCGTCTATCAGCCAATCGTTGTGCAAAATGGTGGGCACGCGGAGCCTGTCATCGGGCGCGCGTTCGCGCGACCCGTTGGCTTTGCCCACCCTACGGCTTTGCGATGACGACGCTAGACATGCCCCATCATCTGCCGCTCCCGCGCATAGCGCACCAGGGCGACAAAACGATAGATGCCGTGGACGAATTTGCCGTAGGGCATGGTGACGAACAGCGCGAACACCACGCCGAGATGCAGCGCCAGCAGCGGCCCCATCGCGGCCGTATCGCGCCACAGCAGCAGCGCGATGCCGGTCAAACCGGTCAGAAACAGCATCGCGATGAAGGCGACATCCATCCCCATGCGTGCTTCATCGACCAGTACGGGATCGCGCTTCCATTTTTCGGCGAGCAATCCCACCGGCCCGATCAGCAGGCCGATGCCGCCGAGCGTGCCCAGCACCACCGGCAGGTCCCACCACGCATACGGCGCCTCGCGCGCGAATAGATAATGGTAGAGCGTCGCGACGCAGGTGGCCGCAAAGCACAGCGCAAAGCCGTAGAAGGTGAGGTGGTGGTAGATTTTGCGGCGGTCGGTCGGCTTATCGTCCTCGTTGAAGCAGCCGACGCCGCCGCCGTCGAGATAGCGCAACTCGCCGGCGTCCCGGATCGCCTGCAGCAGCGATTTGGCGTCGGTTTTCATGCCGACGGGCTCGCCGATGTCGCGCCAGAACGCGCGCACGCCCATGATCAGCGCTGCGATCGCATAGAGAAATGCCGCGCCGAACAGCGCCGCCATCGCGTTGTGCGGCATCAGTTGGTAGAACGCGCCCGGTCCGGTGTGGATGCCGAGCAGCACCTGCCGGTCGGTGAACGCAGCAAAGCCGAAGATGAAAGCAGCGACGCTGAGCGCCGCAATCACGCTGATGGCGAGACCGTTGCGCGCGAACGCGCCCGAGAACGCGCGCGGCCAGGCATAGGCGGCGTAGGACTCGTTGCGCGCGATCGCCAGCGTCTGGGGCACATTGACGTTGAACTCATGCGGCGGCGAGAACTGGCAGTCGGTGTAGCAGGCGCCGCAGCTGTGGCAGAGATTGGCGAGATAATTGAGGTCGCCGTCGGAAAACGAGCGGCGCATTTCCATCGCCGGAAACACCGCGCAGAGGCCTTCGCAATAGCGGCACGAATTGCAAACCGTCATCAGACGGTCGGCCTCCTCCAAGATTCTGGTTCCGTGCATGCTGCGCCGCTTCCTGTCTCAAAGCCAAATTGGTTATTTCGTCAGGCCTTTGCCTTCCAGCCACTTCTGGATCAGCCCGGCGATTTCGGCGTTGTTCTTGTCCATCATCATCATGTGCGAATTGCCTGCCATGCCGACATTGGGCAGATCGACCACATCGACGCTGCCGCCCGCGGCCTTGATGCTGTCGGCGAAGGCAACACCGGTAGCGCGGATCTTTGGCCAGCGCGAGTCGCGGTCGATGTAGTCGCCATAGACGATCAGCGTCGGGATGTTCTTCAAGCTTTCCACTTTCGCGGGATCGCCGACCCCGGCGGGCTCGATTGCGATCAAGGCCTTGACCTTGTCGGGCCGCGCCTGCGCCACCTTGAAGCCGAACGTGCCGGCCTGGCTGTGGAACAGGATGATGCAGGGGCCGACGCGGTCGATCTCGGCGATATAGGCCGCGACGATCGCATCGTCGGTGGTGGTCCAGCGCGGCACGTTCTGCTTGACGAAATTCTCGTAGCCTTGGTTCGGAAACTGGCTGCCGGGCATCAGTTTTCGTTTTGCGGGATCCGGATCGTAGGAATTCGGCCCGTCGCCGATGCGAAAGCGCTCGAATGGATTGCTGGTGGTCAGAAACACCGGCTCGCCCTTGAATATATCGGGGTATTGCGCCCAGCCGGCGGGGCCGCGTTCGACCGCATCCGAATTGTAAACGCTCCAGCCCTTGCGCAAAAAGTAATTCAGCCAGCCTTCGCGGCCGTCGGGCGTGGTTTCGTAGGTGACGCCGGTGAGGCCGCCGCCGTGCCACATCAGAAGCGGATAGGCGCCCTTCTCGTTGGCGGGCAGAAAATACTGCACATACATCTGCTCGACCTGATAGGTGCCGTTCGGATCGACCTTTGCGGGCACGCCGCCCGGCGTAAAGATAACTTCCTTGACCGGCTTGCCGCTGATCTCGACCAGGCGGCCGCCGACATGGAACGAGCCCATGTCGCGCAGTGCCAGCGGCTCGGCGGCATTGGCCAACGTCGAGGCCATCAGAACAGCCGCGGCGGAAGCAATCGCAAGGCGTGGCATGGCTTCTCCCTCAGATATTGGCGGCTATCAGTTCTTCGCATTCTTCGCCGCTTCCCGTCCCGCAACCCGTCCGAACACGCTGCCGATGGTCATGCCGATGCCGGCGGCATAGCCCTTGCCGAGCACGTTGCCGGCCATGATCTCGCCGGCCGCGAACATGTTGGCGGCGGGCTTGCCGTCCTTCATCAGCATCCGCGACTGCTTGTTCACGCGGGTGCCGAGATAGGTGAAGGTGATGCCGGGCCGCACCGGATAGGCGAGATAAGGCGCGGTCTCGATTCTGCGCGCCCAATGCGTCTTCGCCGGCGTCACGCCTTCGGTGCGGCAATCGTCTAGGATGGTATGGTCGAAGGTGCCGGGCTGCACCGCGGCGTTGAAATCGGCGACGGTCTTTTCGAGCGCGGCCGGATCGAGTTCGAGCTTGGCCGCGAGTTCGGCGATCGATTCCCCTGCGATCGGCGGGAACAGCGTTGGCATAAAACTTGTGACGACTGTCGAATCGAAGATGATGTAGGCGATCTGGTCGGGCTGGGCGGCCACCAGCCGGCCCCAGATCGCATAGCGTTTCGGCCAGATGTCCTCGCCCTCGTCGTAGAATCGCTGGGCGTGGTTGTTGACGACGATGCCGAACACGACCGAGTCATGCCGTGTGATGATGCCGCCGTCGAATTTGGGCGCGCGGGCATCGATCGCGACCGCGTGGCACTGCGTGGGATCGCCGATCTCCTGCACGCCCTTGGCAAGCAGCATCTTCAGGATCGAACCGCGATTGTAGGGCGTGCCGCGGATCAGGAAATTGTCGGCGGCCTCTCCCCAATATTCCCTGAGCCATTCGATGTTGGCTTCAAAACCGCCGGCGGCGGCCACCAGCGCCGAGGCGCGGACATCGGCGCGGCCGTCGCCCTGCTTCAGCGCGGCGGAGAGGAACATGCCGTTGTCGATCTCGAGGTCGAGCACTTCGGCGTCGTAGAGGATGTCGACGCCGAGTTTTTCGGCGGTGAGATAGAGCGCGTTCAGCATCGCCCGGCCGCCGCCGAGGAAGAACGAATTGGTGCGGCCGAGGCTCAGCGTGCCGCCGAGCGATGGCTGCCAGCGCACGCCCTGTTCGACGACCCAGCCCAAAATGTCCTTGGACTCCCGGATCATGAATTTGGCGAGTTCTTCGTCGGTCTGCCCGCCGGTGACGACCAACAGATCGTTCCAGAATTCCTCTTCGGTATAGGGCCCGGTGAGGATGTCGGTCGCCGAATCATGGGCGCAGCGCATGTTGCGGGTGTGGCGGGTATTGCCGCCCCGATAGAATTTCGGGGCGCCTTCCAGCACCAGCACGGAGGCGCCGGCGCGGCGGGCGCTGATCGCGGCGCACAACGCGGCATTGCCGCCGCCGATCACCAGCACATCGAATTTACGCGTCAAATCGACCATGCGTTCTTGTTATCTTGTTTGCATGGAAAGCAACACCGGACAGGCGCTTGCCTGCCCGGCGGTTTCGAGAGATCAGGCGGTGACGGCTTCGCGCGTCTCGATGGTCCGGCCCCCGCGATAGACGGTGAGCGCCGCGATGATGCTGAGCGCCGCGCCGAACATCAGCCAGCAGGCGGGCGAGGCCCTGTCGCCCGTCCACTTGATCAATTGCGTCGATATATAGGGCGTGAACGTGCCGAACAGGGCGGCGGCGAGCGCGAAGGCGATCGAGAAGCAGGTGGTGCGCACATGCGCGGGCACGATCTCGACCAGGCAGCCCAGCATGGTGCCGCTGTAGACGCCGAAGTAGAACGAGAACATCATCTGGACCGCCAGCAATTTTCCGAAGGTCGGGGCCGCCGCGAGCCAGTGCAGGGCAGGGTAGGCCGTCAGAAACGACAGAGTCGCGATGGTCACGAGCACCGGCTTGCGGCCGAGCCGATCGGACACGGCCCCGCCGACCGGATTCCAGATGAAGTTTGTCACGGCCACCAGAAGAGTGACGAGCAGGGTATCCGATGCAGAAAGCTTGAGCTCCTTGCCGAAGCCGGGCGCATACACGGTGATGAAGTAGAAGGTCGTGGTGGTCAGTACCGCGATCATCATGCCGAGGACGACGATGCGCCAGTTGGCGATCGCCGAGGCAAACACTTCGTTCGCGGTCGGATGCTTCTTCATCTTCAGGAATTCGGGCGTTTCTTCCAACGTGCGGCGCAGGAAGAAGATAACCGGGATGATGATGCAGCCGACAAGGAACGGGATGCGCCATTTGGCGATTCCGCCGATCGAATCCAGGAAGGTGTCGCCCGGCATGGCTTCGCTCAGGATAAAGCCGATGATCGCGGCCACGAAGATTGCGACCTGCTGGCTGGAGGACTGGAACGAAGTGTAGAAGCCGCGGTTGCCGGGCGTCGCGATCTCCGAAAGATAGACCGAAACGCCGCCGAGTTCGACGCCAGCCGAGAAGCCCTGGATCAGCCGGCCGATCAAGACGATGATCGGTGCAGCGATGCCGATCGCTGCATAAGAGGGGCAGATGGTGATCACCACGGTGCCAAGCGCCATGAGCGCAAGCGTGACGATCAAGCCCTTGCGGCGGCCGATGCGGTCGATATAGGAGCCGAGGACGATGGCGCCGACCGGGCGCATCAGCGCCCCCAGCCAGAATACGCCAAAAGCGTTGAGCAGCGCCGCGGTCTCGTTTTCGGAGGGAAAGAACGCCTTCGCAATCGCGCTTGCGTAGAAACCGAACAGGAAGAAATCGAACTGCTCGAGGAAATTGCCGCTGGTCGCGCGCAGGATGGCGCCGATGCGCGATTTGATTTGCGGTGTGTCCGAAGTCCCCGATTGCGCCATGACGCCCCTTCTCCCCGTTACAAAGGGCCGACAGAAAAAGCTTCGCCAGCCGAGGCAGTTAACCTGCCTTGTGCGGCAATTTGGCACGCCCGCGTGGCGCGACCAACCCCGAAAACGCATAGCTCGATCGGAAAACGGCCGAATGGCGCAGCGTCAGGATTTGCCTTGTGCGGATGCGACGAGCCATTGCCGGAACGCCGAAAGTTTCGGGGAATCCGCTCTTCCCTGCGGCGAGACGAGGTAGAATCCGGCGTCGGTCGGCAGTGCGATCTTGAATGGAACCACGAGCCGGCCCTTGGCGATGTCGTCCTGCACGTAGGCGGTCCGGCCCATCGCCACGCCGACGCCGTCGATCGCGGCCTGCACGGTCACGAAGATAAGGTCGAACGCCACGTCCGGCTGTCTCGAGATGTCGGTCGGCAGGCCGGCCGCCGTCAGCCACAGCCGCCAGTCGTCGCTGTAGGCATTGCTGGTGTGCAGCAGCACGTGATCCCTGAGGTCTTCGGGGCATTTCAGCGGCTTGTTTCCGTTCGCCAGCGCGGGGCTGCACACCGGGAAAAGCTCGTCCGCCATCAGCCATTCGGCGCGAACGCCCGGCCATTGGCCGCGGCCGTAGCGGATCGCGGCATCGACATTGTCGCGATGAAAGTCGACCAGGCTGGTCGAGGTCGTAATCCGCACGTCGATGCCGTGATGAGCTTCCTGGAACGCGGAAAGCCGCGGCAACAGCCATTTTGCGGCCAGCGATGCCAGCGTCGAAATCGTCAGCACGTGGCCGTCGTCCTTGCGCAGCAGGCGGTCGGTCGCGAGCCGCAAATCGTTGAACGCGGCGCGGATCCCGGGGAGGTAGTCTTTCGCCTCCGGCGTCAATGCCAGCGCGCGGTTCTGGCGGACGAACAAGCGAACCCCGAGTTCTTCCTCCAGCCGTTTGATCTGATGGCTGATCGCGGTTTGCGTCACGTTCAGCTCCGAGGCGGCCTGCGTGAAACTTAAGTGCCGGGCCGCGGCTTCGAAGGCGCGAAGTCCATTGAGCGAGGGCAGCCTGGCGGTCATTTCCGCCATTCCAAATACATGAATTTATCTCATGTGAAGCGGCACAAAGTGTCGTTTGTAGAAAGCCCTGATGGCGCAGATATTACGAGCAACAGATTAGCCGTAGGAGGCCAAAATGTCTACGTGCACCCACGAATCGATGACAAATCATCATGCTCCGGGCTTGTTGAGCCAGTTGAGCGATACTTTCCATCTCTGGCGTCAGCGCTACGAGGCTCGCCGCGAGCTGGCCCAGTGGACGGACCGCGACCTGCACGACGTAGGGCTTTCCCGGAGCGATGTCGCTTTCGAAGCCGAAAAACCGTTCTGGCGGGCGTAACTGCGCAGCCAAGCCGGCGCCGCCTCTGGTGAGGGGCGCCGGCAATTTCCTTCGATGGGAGCGTGCCATGACAGCGCTGCGTTTCGACGAGCTCCGGCAGTATTCCGACGTGCTGCGCTCGCGCAGCGGCAGCGCCGTGACCGTGCGCTTCGTCGAACCGCGTGATGCCGAGGAATTGCAGAGCTATTTCCGCGCGCTCTCGACCCGCTCCCGCTACAACCGCTTCCTCGGCGCTATGAGCGAGCTGCCCAAGAGCCTGCTCGAACATTTCATCCATGTCGGCGAGGCCGAGCGGTTCAGTGTGGTCGCGACCATGGTGGTCGACGGCTTTGAGACCATCGTCGGCGAAGCCCGCTACGCCTTCCATGCCGATACCGCGAGCATCGAATTCGGCCTGTCGATCGACGACCGCTGGCAGGGCCACGGCATCGGCAGCGCGCTCTTGAAAAATCTCGAATGCCGCGCGGCTTCGTTCGGCGCGATGCGGCTGTTCGGCGACACGCTGCGCTCCAACGACGCCATGATCGGGCTGGCGCGCAAATCCGGTTACGCCTTCACCCATTCGCCCGACGACTGGAAGCTGGTGCGTTTCGAAAAGCATATCGATGTCGAGCCGCGAGACATTCCCTGCGCAAGCTGGCGGCTCGCCGCCGTCTCCCGCCAGGGCGCTTTGTCCTCGGCCGCGGCTTGACAAGACTGAGCCCGGTTCTGGCCATCCAGAACCGGGCTTTTTTTCTTTTGCAATGCTCGCGTCAGCTCGCAGCCGTTTGCGAATGCTGCACATTGTATCGGCTGGCGGGGACAGAACTTGAAAGCTTGCCGGACATTGCGCGGCGTGCCGCGTCGAACAGATCCCACTCGGCCTTGTCGGGCAGCGATGGAATAGTGACAGTCTCGCCCTGGTCGAGGCCGGCAAGCGCGGCATCGACCATGTCCTCGGCCGACATCACGATCGCGGTCGGTAAATTGTGAACCGGCAGGCCGGCGACATCCCAAAACTCCGTTGCCGTCGCGCCTGGCAGGACCGCCTGGATCCGCACGCCCTTCTGGGCCAGCTCATGCTGCAGCGATTGGCTCAACGCCAGCACGAACGCCTTGCTGCCGCCGTAGACGCCGTTGAGCGTCTCGGGCGAGATCGCCACGATCGAGGCGATGTTGATGATCGTGCCGCCGCCGCGCGCAACCAAACCAGGCACGGCCGCGTAGGTCAGCCGGGTCAGCGCGCCGACATTCAGACGGATCATCTCATCCATCCTTTCGACGTCGGAATTGAGCAGCGGTCCGGCCGCTCCGACGCCGGCGTTGTTCACCAGCAGCGTAATGCCGGCATTGTTGCGCAGCGTCGTCTCGATCCTCGCCAGATCCGCCTTGTCATTGAGATCGGCGGCGATGGTTTCGACCGATCGGCCGGTCTCGCTTCTCAAGCGCTGGGCCAATGCAGCGAGCCGGCTCTGGTTGCGGGCGACCAGGATCAGGTCGTAGCCGCGTTTTGCCAAACGGTCGGCGTAGATGGCCCCGATACCTGCGGAGGCGCCGGTGATCAGTGCCGTTCCCATTTTTGTGGTGGTGCTCATGTTTCTGGTCTCCTCTGACGCCCCGACGAATTCGGGCTTCTGGCGGAGATCTAGGCTTGCGGATCGATGTCTCAAATGTCATATAAACGGCGTTTTAGGACATTGTTGGACGCCCTCATGCAGCGCATCGGCTTCGTCGTTTTCCCCGGCTTTCAGGTGATGGGCTTTGCCGTCATCTCCGCCTTCGAATTCGCCAATGTGCATCTCGGCGAGAAGGTCTACGACGTGCAGCTGCTGTCCGAGACCGGCGGGCATATCCCCGCCTCGATGGGCATGAGCGTCCTGGCAAAACCGTTCGGCGATACGAATTTCGACACGCTGATCATCGGCGGCGGCACCGTGATCGAGCCGTCAACGCCGGGCCTGATCGAATTTGTGCGGCGGGCCTTGGGCCGAAACCGGCGGGTCGCCGCAACCTGTACCGGTGCGTTCATCCTGGCCGAAGCGGGTCTGCTCGACGGACGGCGTGCGACCACGCATTGGTATTATGCGCGTGATTTGCAGGCGCGGTTTCCAAACGTGAAGGTGGAGGAAGACCGCATCTTTATCGCGGACGGTCCGGTATGGACCTCGGCTGGCGCGACCGCAGGCATCGACCTCGCGTTGGCGCTGATCGAGCAGGACTTTGGCGCAGATGTGGCCCGCGCCGTGGCCAAAAAGCTCGTGGTCTATCACCGGCGCGCCGGTGGCCAGTCACAGTTTTCGGCGCTGCTGGAGCTGGAGCCGAAATCCGACCGCATCCAGAGCGCATTGGCCTACGCGAAGCGCAATCTCACCTCGAAGCTGACGGTAAGAGAGCTGGCGAAAGCGGCGCATCTCAGTCCACGCCAGTTCAGCCGTGCGTTCCACGCCGAGACCGGTCAATCGCCGGCCAAGGCGGTCGAGAACCTGCGCGTCGAGACTGCACGTTTGATGATGGAGCAGAGCCGCCATCCAATCGAAGTCATCGCCCGGCAAACCGGCTTTGCCGATCGCGACCGCATGCGCCGCGCCTTCCTGCGCGCGTTCGGACAGCCGCCGCAGGTGATCCGGCGGAATGCGCGCGCGGAAGCCGCGGCTTGAAAGTCTAGCCCCCTTTGAACACCGGCTTGCGCTTGTCGATGAAGGCCTGCACCGCTTCCTTGTGATCCGCCGTCGTCGTCAGGCGGACCAGGCGCTCGGCCTCATGGTCGCGCGCGGTGGCGAAATCGAACAGCACGGCTTCGTCGAGATTGTCCTTCATGTAGCGCAAGGCGACCGTCGGCCCTTCGGCCATCGATTTGGCCAGCGCAAAGGCCTCGCTTTGCAGCTTGTCGTCCGGCACCACGCGATTGACGAGGCCGATGGCCTCGCATCTGGCCGCATCGACCTTGTCGGCGGTGAACATCAGTTCACGCGCCCGCGCGGTGCCGACCAGCCGCGTCAGCAGCCACGCGATGCCATAGTCACCGCTCAGCGCCACACGCAGATAGCCGGTGGAGACGAACGCCGATTGCGCCGCGATGCGGATATCGCAGGCCATGGCGAGCGCGAGGCCGGCACCGACTGCCGGGCCGGGCAGCGCCGCAATAGTCGGCTTGCGCACCGAGACCAGCGCACCGGTCAAGAGCCGCTGGCGCTCCTGCAGGTCGGCGACCTTCTCGTCATAGGACATCTCCAGCTTCTTCTTGTCGCGATGGGCGCCCATGCCCTTGACGTTGCCGCCGGCGCAGAAGGCGGTGCCGGCGCCGGTGATCAGGAGCACGCCGACGTCCGGGTTCTCGCCGCAGGTCTTGATCATGGTGCGCAGCGCCGGCGTCAGCGTGTCCGACATCGCGTTGCGGACCTCGGGCCGGTTCAGCGTGATGATGGCGACGCGGTCGCGGATCACGCACAACAGTTCGTCGGTGCCGGTGTCGATTTTGGTTTCGGTGGTCATGTTTTCCTCATTGTTGTTTCCGTCATTGCGAGGAGCGAAGCGACGAAGCAATCCATCGCGCCGCGAAAAGAAAGAATGGATTGCTTCGCGGAGTTATCTTCGGGCGGCGCTTCGCGCCGACCCGTTGGCTCGCAATGACGGTATGGCTTGGCGCCGGTGCCCTAGAACTTCTCGACCCATGGCCGCAATTCGAGTTCCCAGGTCCAGGCGCTGCGCGGCTGTTGCAGCACGTTCCAGTAGCTCAACGCAATGGCGTCCGGTTCGAGCATCGAATCCGGCCGGTCCGTGGGCTCGGTGCGCGCCGCGCTGCGGATGCCGCCGTCGATCACGAAATGCGCGATGTGGATGCCCTGCGGCGACAATTCGCGCGCCATGCTCTGCGCCAGCCCGCGCAGCGCGAATTTGCCCATCGCAAACGGCGCCGATTGCGCGTAGCCCTTGACGCTGGCGGATGCGCCGGTGAACAGGATCGCGCCATGCTTGTTGGGCAGCATGCGGTTCACCGCCTGCTGTGCCACCAGAAAACCGCCGAAAGCGCTGATCGCGATGGTCTGCGCGACATCGGCCGCGACCAGATCGGTGAAGGCGCCCCGCGCCCGCCCGCTGGCATTGTAGACCACGAGGTCGGGCGCGTCGATCTCGCGTTCGACCAGGCCGAACAGCCGCTCGACCTCTTCGGCGTTGGTGGCGTCGCAGGCAAAGGCGCGGGCGCCGGTCTCGGTGCAGAGCGCGCCGAGTTTTTCGACCTTGCGCGCGGCCAGCGCCACCTTGATGCCTTCGCGCGCAAACAGCCGCGCCAGCGATGCGCTAAGTCCCTCACCGGCGCCGACGATCAGGGCATTCTTGTATTTTGGCGTTTCCATGCGCGCGTTCCTTGGATGATCAGGAGTCCGTATCTAGGCGCGCAATCCGGCAAGGCAACCCGCCGCTGCCAAAACCAGATCGAGATCTCGCTTGTTCGCGACCTCGGCATATTTGGCGCGCAGCATGCCGAGCGACCGCGCATGATATTTTTGCGGCTTCTGGGTCCAGACTATGCCGCCGAGCGTGACGCTGAATTCTTCCTTCTTCCGCCAACGCCCTTTCGTTGGCCAGCGTCCAGGGCCAGAAGTGCCGACCAACCTGTTTGGTCAGGATCGGCATCAAGGTAGGCGCCAGCGCCGTCCATGATTCGAACGCACCTTCGTTCCTCGGCCAAAGCATCCGGTGCACCCAATCGAGCACGTGCGGCGCGCCGCCACCGATCAAGCCGCCGACCGTCGGATCGGTCCACATCTCATAGAATTGGCCCCAGAGACCAAAATCGCCGTAGGCCGGACGCGCGCCGAACAGATAGGGCCGCTTTGCAAGATGATCATTCAATAAGTCGAGCATTTCGTGGAAGCCGGCCTCGATCTGCGGTGCGGTCCCGGCGCTGGAGCCGACGAACCAGACCCGATCGACCATGCGGGCGCGCACCTGGGCTGCGAACGCGGCATGCTCCTGCTCGGTAGCGTTCGGGCTGCGCATTCGCGCGATGCGCCCGGCCGCACTGATCTGGTCGACGTCGCGGGCCCAGCGGTAGTGGAACATCCACTTGTTGCCCCACTCATCGCCGAATTCCTCGATCAGCGCGGAAATGAAGTTGGCGACGGGGTCGCCGGGGTGGATCGACGGCTCCGGATGCAGCTTCTCGACCGTGTCGATGATCGGCGTGGAACCCTGGATGCCAGTGCCGTCAGGGGTCACCAGCAGTGGAATGATGGGCATCCTGGCATATTTGTCATATTCCGGCTGGCTTGCCGCATTGCGCAAAACCCATTGATGCGGAATTCTCTTGTAGCGGAAATAGGAGCGGACCTTGACCGAGTAAGGCGACATCTCGGCGCCGATGATGCGATATCCGTCCATCACGGGGGTATCCTCCAATTATGATTGTTGACGGCGTGATCGCCTGCTTTATCGGTAGATGAGCAAGATCGGGCGGAACGAACAAGAGGCAAAACATGCAGCCACTCAAGCAAGACCGTAAGGTTGCCTCTGCCGGCCAGCCGGGCCTGCTCGCGCCGGACACTTCGGGGATGAATTTCTATCGGGCCGATCCGGCGCTGACGGATCTGCTGCGTCTCCATCTGCCGGAAGCGCTGTTTCGCCATATCGAGCCGCATCTCGACCGGCTCGGCGGACTGGCCGGCGGTCATCTCGACGAGTGCGCGCGCCTGGCCGACCGTCATGCGCCGGTGCTGCACCAGCGCGACCGTTTTGGCCGCGACTCCCAATATATCGAATATCACCCGGCCTATCGCGAACTGGAGAAGGCCGCCTTCGGCGAATTCGGCATTCACGCGATGTCGGTCCGCAAGGGCATTTTGGGTTGGCCGGATAAATATCCCGTGGTGGCAAAACACGCCTTTACGTTTTTGTTCAATCAGGCCGAGTTCGGCCTGGGCTGCCCGATCAACGTCACCGATGGTTGCGCCAAGCTTTTGAATAATTTCGGCAGCGAGGCGCTGAAGGAAAAATATCTCGACGGCCTGACCCAGACCGACATGAGCAAGCTGACCCAGGGCGGCCAGTTCATGACCGAGAAGGAAGGCGGCTCCGACGTCGGCACGCTGACGACGACGGCAGTGCAGGAAGGTGACCACTGGCGGCTGTCCGGCGAAAAATGGTTCTGCTCCAACGCCGACGCCGAAGTGGTGATGCTGCTGGCGCGGCCGGAAGGCGCGGGTCCGGGCACGCGCGGCGTCGGCCTGTTCCTGATGCCGCGTCGGCTCGAGGATGGCTCGCAGAACCACTACCGGATCGTGCGTTTGAAGGACAAGCTCGGCACCCGCTCGATGGCCTCGGGCGAGATCAAGCTGGAAGGCGCCATTGCCTATGCGGTCGGCAAGCTCGATCGCGGCTTTGTGCAGATGGCCGAGATGGTGAATTCGTCGCGGCTGTCCAACGGCGTCAAATCCACCGCGCTGATGCGCCGCGCCTATCACGACGCGATGACGGTCGCGAAGGGCCGCGTGGTATTCGGCCAGCGCATCATCGATCTGCCGCTGGCGCGGCGGCAATTGATGAAGATCGGGCTTGCGACCGAGCAGGCGCTGTCGATGAGCTTTCTGACCGCGGACGCGCTCGATCGCGCCGAGGCCGGCAGCCAGGACGCCGCGGCGCTGCTGCGTATTCTCACCCCGACGCTGAAATTCCGTGCCACCCGCGATGCCCGCAAGGTTTGCGGCGATGCCCTCGAGATGCGCGGCGGCATCGGCTATATCGAGGAATTCGCCACCGCCCGGCTGTTGCGCGACGCCCATCTCGGCTCGATCTGGGAAGGCACCGGCAACATCGTCGCAATTGATGCGCTGAAACGCGCGGTCGGCCGCCACGGTGCGGACGCGGCACTCGCCGCCGATCTGCACGCCCGCCTCGACGACAGCCCCAATGTGCCGCAGGCCTGGCGCAATCGGCTGCGCGATCTCACCGACCGTGCCATCGGTTTTGCGCGCGACGTCGCCAGCCGGATGGAAAACGAAGCCGACGCGCGGCGCGCCACCAGCCTGCTCTATCATGTCGCCAGTGCGGTAGCGCTGGCTTGGGAAGGCGGCCGCATCCATGAGATGCGCGGCGATGCCAGGCGGCTGTTGCTGTCGCGCATGGTGATCGACCATCGCGTCGTGGCAAGCGACCCGTTCCGGCTCACGGAAAATGCCGTCCAGCGCGCCATCACGGACCATCTGCTCGGCGAACGCAGCGTCGGGATGGCCGAGGTTGGCGAATTGATTTCGGCGGCGTAGGGTTCTTACTTCTCCCGAAGGGAGAGATGAGGAACTCCGTACCCTAACGATAAACAAAAGAGGAAACACCGATGAAGGCCGCCGTCCTGCATGAAGTCAACAAGCCGCTGGTGATCGAGGATGTCAGCGTGCCCAATCCAGGTCCGCGCGAAGTCCTGATCCGCACCCGCGTCGCCGGCCTCTGTCATTCCGATCTGCACTTCATGGAAGGGCTCTACCCGCATCCGCTGCCGGCCGTGCTCGGCCACGAGTCCGCCGGGGTGGTCGAAAAGGTCGGCTCCGACGTCACCTATGTGAAGCCCGGCGATCATGTCGTGACGTGCCTCTCGGTCTTTTGCGGCACCTGCGACAATTGCACCACCGGCCGCACGGTGCTGTGCACCGACACCACGGTGAAGATGCTGCCGGGCGCCTCCAACCGGCTGTCCTGGGCACGGTCGGAGAAACTCAACCAGTTCCTCAATCTGTCTTCGTTCGCGGAACAGATGCTGGTGCACGAAAACGCCATCGTCAAAATCCGCAAAGACATGCCGCTCGAACTGGCGGCACTGATCGGCTGCGGCGTCATCACCGGCTACGGCGCGGTGGTGAACACGGCAAAGGTCACGGCCGGCGAAACCGTGGCGGTGATCGGCTGCGGCGGCGTCGGCATGGCCGCGATCAACGGTGCAGCGATCGCCGGGGCCGGCCGCATCATCGCGATCGATACCAACCCGGTGAAACTGCAGCTTGCCACCAAGCTGGGTGCCACCGATGTGGTCGATCCCCGCAACGGCGACGTGGTGCAGCAGGTGCGCGAACTCACCAGCGGCGGCGTGCAGCATTCCTTCGAAGTGCTGGGCCGCAAGGAAACTGCGGAGCAGGCGTTTGCGATGCTGGCCGCCGGCGGCACCGCGACCATCGTCGGCATGATCCCGTTCGGCCAGAAGATCGAGCTGCACGGTTTCGATTTCCTCCGGGAACGCAAGATCCAGGGCTCGTCGATGGGCTCGAACCATTTCCGCGTCGACATGCCCCGCCTGGTCGAATTCTACATGCGCGGCAAGCTGCATCTGGAAGACTGGATTTCGGCGAAGCTGAAGCTCTCCGAGATCAACGAAGGTTTTGCCGCGATGAAGGCGGGCAAGACCGTGCGCAGCGTGATCATGTTTGATGCGTGAGGCTCACTCGTCATGCGCGGGCTTGACCCGCGCATCCATCATCTTCGCTTGAAGCCTATCGAAGAGGATGGATTGCCGGGTCAAGCCCGGCAATGACGATTATAGCTCACCGCGACACATGCGCCGACACCGCCAGCCATTTTCCGTTCTGCCTGGCCCAGCAATCGGTGTAGCGCCCGTTCGCCGGCTTGCCGTCTGCCGTGGTGTAGCTCGTGCTGGCGTGGATGATGGCGAAATCGCCCAGCACGCGAATCTTCACGTCATGCGCGGCTAGATTCGTGATGGTGACCGGCACCGCGGTTTGCTTCAAAAATCCGGCGCGGTCGACCAGCGACTTGTCGGGATTGGAGCAATAAAAATCCTGCGCCAGGATTTCGTCGAAACGTTTGACGTCGCAATTCTGCACCGAGGCGACGTAGTCGCGATTGAGCGCCGTTAGCTCTTCGAGATCGTTGCTCATGGGTTTTCCTCTCTCGTCATTCCGGGGCGCGCGGAGCGCGAACCCGGAATTTCGTTGTTGTTAGCTCCAGATTCCGGGTTCAGCCCTGCGGGCTGCCCCGGAATGACAACGAATATCTAATCATCTAACATCGGCGGCGGCACGAAGCCGCCGAATTCGCGCTCGATCAATTCCGCCAGCATCAAGGGCGTGCGATCCTCCAGCCAGGGGCCGACGATTTGCACGCCGACCGGCAAGCCGTTCGGTGAGAAGCCGGTCGGGATCGCGGTCGACGGCAGGCCGGGCAAGGTGGCGATGCCCGGCCATGCAAGCTGATCGGGATAGACGTGCGCCTTGCCGTCGATGTCGATGCGGCGGGTTTCCTGGTCGGCGGAATGATCGTGCGGATAGGCCGGGGTCGGCATGATCGGGCAGATCACCGCGTCGAACGTCTTGAACAGCTCGCGCCACTGCGCCCGCAGCCGCGAGCGCCCGCCGTCGGCCAGCACCCAATCGCGATGGCTCAGCGCCATGCCGCGTAGCCGCTCCGCGCCGAGGCTGAGGTCGCCCGGCGGCAGTGCCGAGGCGGCGGCCTGCGCGCCGGCATAGACTTCGGGCGCAAAAGATGCGGACAGGAACGACATCAGCATCCGCATATAGAGCCGCGTCGAGGCGGCGAAGTCGGGCAACAGCGGGCTATGGCGCTCGAGATTGACGCCGGCCTTGCCGAGGTTGGCGGCCAGGGTATCGAGGGAGCCGCGAACCACCTTGTCGGTCGGCATGACCGGATCGGTGTCGATCAGCAGCACGCGAAAATTCTTGAACTCAGTGTGACGCGGCGGCGGCAGCGCGAGCTTGTAGGCCTTGCCGGCCTCCAGTGGATCGGGCCCCGCGATCGCGGCCAGCAGCAGCGAAAGATCGGCGGCGCTGCGCGCCATCGGGCCGATCACGGAGAGATCGCGGTCGAACGGCAGCGGCGGCAATGGCGGCGGCGTGTGGCCGCGCGACGGCACCAGCGTAAACGTCGGCTTGTGCGCATAGACGCCGCAGTGAAACGCGGGCACCCGCAGCGAGCCGCCGATGTCGGAACCGAGCGACAGCGCGCCGTAACCAGCCGCGAGTGCCGCCGACGATCCGCCCGAAGATCCGCCCGGCGTACGGCCGAGATCGTAGGGATTGTTGGTGGTGCCGTAGATATCGTTGTAGCTCTGCCAGTCGCCGAGCCCGAGCGGCACGTTGGTCTTGCCGAGGATCACGCCACCGGCGTCCTTGACGCGGGTAATCGACAGCGCATCTTCGGTCGGTGTGAAGTCCTTTTGCGCCGGAATACCCCATGTCGTCGGCAGTCCCGCGATATTGTAGGATTCCTTCACCGTCATGGGGATGCCGAGCAGCGGCTTGTTTTCGCCGCGCGCCAGGGCGGCATCGGCGGCGCGGGCGGCGGCCAGGCCACGTTCGAAATCGCGCACGCAAACCGCGTTGATCTTCTGGTCGTGCCGTTCGATGCGGCCGATCGCGTCCTGCGCCAGCTCGACCGCCGATACTTTCCTTGCAGCCAGCGCGGCCGACAGTTCGACGGCGGTACCAAAGCTCCATTGCGATTTGGCCAAGGCGTACTCCCGATCTCGTTTTCGATGCGGTGCGAATGATGCTCAGTTTGGGCCGGAGCCGCAAGAGCAATACGTGTACAGCGGTGGGCAGGCGCGGCTGCTATTGGCGCGCGCGCCGTTTGCTGTGTAGTCTCTCGATCAGCAAAAAAAGACTGCAAGGCTGCGGGGAGAAAACAATGGGGTCGGCTTGGATTGTGGGCGCGGTGGTCGCCTTCGTCATCGGCAACGCCACGATCACGGCTCGCGCCGCCGAGATCCGGCTGGCCGAGCAGTTCTCGATGGGCTACCTGCAATTCAACATCATGAAGCGCGACAAACTGATCGAGAAGTACGCTGCGCAACGCGGCCTGAAGGATTTCAAAGTGTCCTGGCAGCGCTTCAACGGCCCGGTGGCGATGAACGAGGCGCTGCTGTCGAATTCCACCGACATCGTCAGCGGCGGGGTACCGGGCCTGATCACGCTGTGGGACAAGACGCTGGGGACATCCTTCGAGGTCAGGGGAATCTGCGCGCTCAGTTCGCAGCCGTTCCTGCTCAACACCGCCAATCCCGAGATCAAGTCGATCAGCGATTTTGGCGAGCGCGACCGTATCGCCGTGCCCTCGATCAAGGTGTCGGTGCAGGCGGTGTTGCTGCAGATGGCGGCCGCGGCGGCCTTTGGCGAGGATAATTACGCCAAACTGGATTCGCTCACCGTGTCGATGTCGCCGCCGGACGCGACCATCACCATGCTCAGCGGTGCCGGCGGCATCTCCTCGGCCTTCAGCGTGCCGCCGTTCCAGTTCCAGCAACTGGAGCAGAAGAACATCCATACCGTGTTGTCGTCGTTCGACGTGCTCGGGCCGCACAGCTTTACGGTGTCCTGGACTTCGGCGCGGTTTCGCAAGGACAATCCGGAGCTCTATGCCGCGTTCCTCGATGCGGTGAAGGAGGCGACCGCGATCATTGCGGCCGACCCGAAAGGGACCGCGCAGAGCTGGATCGGCGACACCGGCTCAAAATTGCCGCTCGAGATGGTGACCAGGGTGGTCACCGGCTCCAACGTCGAATGGACCATGACACCGGCGGCGACGATGAAATTCGCAAAATTCATGCACAAGGTCGGCACCACCAGGCATGAGCCGGCGTCGTGGAAAGACATGTTCTTTCCGGAGATCGGCAATCTCAACGGCAGTTGACGCGGCGCCGCTGAGGTTGCAGGCGGGGCCTTCGACCTAGCCCGGCAGCATCCGCTGCATGATGCGGTCGCGGTAGATGAAGAGGTGGGCCAGCGCCGCCGCCACGTGGATGCCGATCACGACCAGCAACGCCCATTCAGAAGCCTGATGCAGGCCGTCGATCACCTTACCGGCCGCGTCATTCCCGGACGACAGCATCGGCATCGGCAGGAGATAGAAGAACGACACCGACCACCCGCGGAACGAGGCGAACAGCCAACCGGTCACGGTCGTCGCCAGCACCAAAACGTAAAGCAGCCAGTGCACGGCTTCCGAGCTCAGCCGTTGCCATGGCGGCAGCGAACGCTCGGGCGTCACCGGATGGGTCAGCCGCCAAACGAATCTCAGAACAATCAGCAACAGGATGGTGATACCGAACGAGATGTGAAAGGTCATCGGCGCGCCCGGCTTCATATTGCGATGCAGGTCCGGCATCAGCCAGCCGATCGGATATTGCACCAGCAGCAGCGCGACGATGAGCCAGTGGAACACCTTTGCGGTGGTCCCGTATTGCAAGCGATCGGTCATGAGGTTCCGGCCTTGTCCTGGGAATTTCGGATGTTATTCGAATCGCGCGACGGGTTGGACGCACCGCTTTGGATCAGGGTTGGCAGGATCGCGCGGAGGCGTGCGTCATCGGGTTGACGGGTCCGGCGGTGGTGGCGCGATCGCTTGGAGCGGGATTGCTGCCCGGTACCGGGAAAGCGTATCCGACGATGGTTTTGATCACCCAGCGATCGGAGGCCGGCGTCAACCCGTAACCGACGCCAAAATCCACGTCGAAAACGCCAAGCCTGAAATCGGTGACGGCAAACAGCGTATGCTGCTGGTCGGCAAGGCCGGCAAAATTCCCGATCTGGCCGAAGTCGGCGTAGTATTCGAAACCGACGGACAGATCCGGACCGACCTTGCGCGCGACGCGCGCCGCGGGCGCGAAGTCGGCTTGGCCATATTTTCCGAAGCCGACATCCACGATCGGGTTGACGATGAATTCCCAGTCGGCGTTGCGGGCGCCGATGATGGGGCGGATCTCCATCGCGAACCGCGTCTGCGCGAATGTCGGCGTCTCGTTGCTGAACTCGAAATTGACGCCGTAGAAGAAGCCGCGCTGCTCGGCATTGGGCGAGACAAACAGGGTACGCAGCTTGAAGGAATCGGACAGGAAATGCCGGTCCTGGACCGCGAAGGGCAGATAGAGCCCGACCTCCCACCAGTCGGTGATGCCATAGGCGAATTCCGGCGTGCCATTGAGGCTGTGATTGGAGACGAGGCCGCCAGGAAACGGCGGATCCTTCGGGCCAAGCGCCACATGATTGAGGTGCTGCTGGATCGTGAACTGTCCGGGGGCGGCGATGCCCGCGTTATAGACCTGGATTTCGTCGGTAGCCGTCGCCGGCCCGGCCGGCATCGCCAAGAGGACCGCACCGGCCAGCAGCACAAGGTGCAGTCGAAAGCACGGTCCGAAACCTCGTTTCATGATGGCTTCCCGGCCGGCTAGGCCGCGCCGATCAGAATGCCGACCGCGAGCACGATGGCGCCGCCGAGCACGATCTGGAACACGGCCTGCAGGAACGGCGTGTCCATGTAGCGCGAGCGGATGAAGGCGATCGCCCACAATTCGAAGAACACCACGACGCCTGCGATCCCGGTCGCGATCCAGAACGCATTCGGCCAGGAATCCGGCACCAGATAGGGCATCGAATGGCCGAGGCCGCCGAGCGCCGTCATCACGCCGCTGGCCGCGCCGCGCAGCCATGGCGATCCGCGCCCGGTCAGCGAGCCGTCGTCGGACAAAGCTTCCGCAAATCCCATGCTGATGCCGGCGCCGATCGAGGCAGCGAGACCGACCAGAAAGGTCTGCCAGTTCTGATGGGTCGCGAAGGCGGCGGCGAACAATGGCGCCAGCGTCGAGACCGAGCCGTCCATCAATCCGGCGAGGCCCGGCTGCACATATTGCAGCACGAACATCCGCCGCCGCGTCTTGTCCTCTTCCGCGCGCACGTCCGGACTGAGAATCCGGTCGGTCAGCTTGATCGCGAGCTTCTCGTGGCCCTTCTCCTCTTCGGCGAGGTCGCCGAGCAACCGGCGCACGCCGACATCCTCGGCCTGCTCGGCGGCCTTGATGTAGAATTGCTCGGCCTGCAGTTCCATCGTCCCGACTTCCTTGCGGATGGTGTCGAGCGGCAGGTTTTTCGTCAGCCAGATCGGGCGTCGGCGCAGGAATCCGCGCACGTCCTCGCGGCGGATCGGCGGCAGATGGGCGCCGAAACGCTGCTCATACATTTCGAGCAAGCGGTGGCGATGGCCTCGCTCCTCCTCGGCCATCTCCTCGAACAGCTTGGCCGAATCCGGATAGCGCTCGGCGAGGTCTTCGGCGAAACTCATATAAATCCGGCTGTCCTCCTCTTCGGAGGAAATCGCGACGGCCAGCACCTCGCGCTCGGTCAAATCGGAGAAATTCTTCACGGGTGGTGCCTTTTTCACAATTTAGAACGGTTCTAAACTGTATAGCGAGTGGATGAGCCACGGTCAAATTCCGTCGCCGGCGGCGGGCAAAGGTCGATCCCCGGACAAAACGGCATTAGACCGGCGGAACCCTGCGGTCCCGGGCTCGTTCGAGTTCCTGCCGCATGGGCCGAAAACCGGGGGTGCTATGGACAAGGTCAAATACCGTCTCAACGATCCGCGGCTGGCGCCGCGCCGGACCAAACTCGAGATACCCGGGTGGGCCGGCAAGCGCGAACCGCGCGCGGACGGATCGCGTGAACAGGTGTGGCACTGCGTTCCGTTTTCGGAAGGCGCGCAATATGGGATCGAACTGTTCTATCCCTACGACTTCGAACTTCACGTCGGCACCAAAGACGGCCATTTGATTTTTGATGCCGATTGGGGCGAGCCCCCGGATAACGCCGCGCAGTGGCCGCCATTCCGAAATTTCGGCAACAATTTCTACACCTACCAGATCCTGCTCGATCTCAAGGTCGAGAAGGGCATGGCGATTCGCACCGAACCGCATCCGAGATTCTATACCGACCCTACTGACACCGTGCCGATCGCGGTTCCGGCGCTGGTGCGCAATTGGTGGCCGATGCTGTTCTTCACCGTCTTCAAGGCGCCGGCCGAAGGCCGAACCCACATTTTCCGGCCGAACGAGCCGTTCGCGCAGATCATCGTGATCCCGGAAGAAGCCAATTTCGAGCTTGAGAAGATGGGCGAGGAGGAATCGGCCGAACGCGAGCTGCAGGCGCGCCGCATCTATCAAAGCCGGCCGACGCTTTCCGCTGGCACGGAGTGGACCTCATCAACGGACACCGTGTTCGACGGCACCTACCGGCATCTGCATCGCGCGGCGAAGGAAAAAGCTCGCCGTGATTAGCGACAAAAAAACGGGACCATCACGGTCCCGTTTCTCATCATACGATCGCGCGCGACCTCAATAGTCGCGGCGGTAGAAGCTATGGTGATGGTGGTGATGATGATGGTGATAACGACGGTATCGGGGCGGCACCACGACGACGCGGGGCTCATAATATCGGCGATACTGGCTGTGGTGATGGTGGTGATGATGATGGTGGTGGTGATAGAACTGCGCCACCTGGACATTGTCCCGCACCGCCGGAGCAGGCGCGGATTCATCGATCGCCTGCAACAGCGCTGCAGCGTTCGGAATCGGCTCCAGCAAGTCGGCGTATGAATTGGCCCGCAAGGCATCGGTCGGGGCTGGCGCGGGCGCTGCTTCCGCCGCGCTAAATGTTCCAAGCGACGCCACCGCTCCTAATAGTCCGGCGATCTTCTTATCCATTAACACTCCTTCGATTCATCGATGCCGGACGCAAAGCCGGCATTCCGCAACGCGAGGCGCTGCCGAATGTTACCCGATATGGATGGATTGCGCCTTTTCGGAGTCGTGTCGGTGGCGAGAATCTACAGCCCTGTTTGCTTCAAGAACTGCAGCAACAGCCGGCTGACTTCCGCAGGCTGCTCCTGCTGCAACCAATGGCCGGCGCCGTCGACCAGATGACAGCCGATCATGTTGGTGCAGGCTTTCGATTGCATCGCCTCATAGACGCCGGGACGCTGATAGGTGCCCCAGTCCTGTTTGCCCGAGATGAAGCAGGACGGCACGTCGATGGTGCGGCCGGACCAGGTCTGCAATTCGCCGGTGAACGCGCCCGAGGTGCCGCAGCGATACCATTGCAGGCCGCCCTGGAATCCGGTGCGGCGATATTCGCCGCTGTAGAAGGACAACTCTCGGTCGGGCAGCCATTGGTTGGCGGCGATCTCTGCCGTCGATGGCATTTCTTCCGCGACCGTCGCAGCCATGTCCTTGGCCAGATCCATCACGTAATAGGTCGGCAGTTTCGCCAACTCGCCCGCCGACCATGATTTGAGCGGATAGGGCTTGTTGTCCTTCCAGTCCGCGCTCTTGTGATGATAGTAGCCGCGCAGGAAATCGTGCACGCCCTGCGGCGCGCGATGCATGTCGGCATTGGCCTCGCGCGTCGAGTAATACCATTGATAATGCTTTCGTGGGAGCGGCAGTGCTGCGAGTTCGCGATGTACGGGGTCTTCCGCCGCCGGCTTGGCCGGCACATCTGCGGCATTGAAGGGCAGCGACGGCGCCCCCGCAAAGGGCGCGCTCATCAGCGCCACCGATCGAAACACGTCCGGCCGCACCAGCGCGCACCAGGCGGCGACCGACGAGCCGAAATCGTGTCCGATCACGGCATCGACATGCGCGTAGCCGAACGCCGACACCAGGCCTAACGCGTCGCGTACCAGATTGAGCAGCCGGAACGAGGCCAGATCGCCGTCGTAGTTCGCGTCCCACCCGGTGGTGCGGCCATAGCCGCGCTGGTCCGGCGCGATGACGTGATAGCCGGCGGATGCCAGCGCCGGCATCACCTTGCGCCAGCTGAAAGCGAGTTCGGGAAAGCCGTGCAGCAGCAACAGGCAGGGCCGGCCGCGTGTTTCGAAGCCGGCTTCCAGCACATGCATGGAGAGGCCGTTGATGTTTTCGATAGTGCGCGAGCGGATGGTTGAGGGGAGCGGGATGTCAGGGAGGGTGGTCATTGCGTTTCCTCGTCATGGCCGGACAAAAGCGCGAAGCGCGTCTTCGCATCAGGCGTTCCGGCCATCCACGTCTTCTTATGCGGCGCGACTGTAAAGACGTGGATGCCCGGGACAAAGCCCGGGCATGACGGACGCGGGTGCGGATCGCGTTCCCCGGATGCTGCGCAGCGCTCTCGGGATCGCGCTTCGCGCGACTCCGGCGGTGCGCTGCTGATCCGGGGTCCATCATCCACACTGCGTTGTGGGTCCCGGCTCTGCGGTGCATCGTGAAGAACGCTGCACCGCGTCCGGGACACAGGAGCGCGCTACACCTTCGCCGCCGTCTTTGGCCAGTACTTGTCGCGCAGATGCCGCTTCACCAGCTTCCCCGTCGGGGTGCGCGGCAGTTCGGCCTCGAAGTCGATGCTCTTGGGGCATTTGATCGGCGACAGATGCTTTCGGCAGAATAGGATCAGCTCGGCCTCGAGTTCCTTCCCGGCCTTCGCCATATCGTGCGGCTGTACCACCGCCTTGACCTCTTCGCCCATCTCCTCGTTGGGCACGCCGAATACCGCGACGTCGGCGACATCGGGGTGGGTGATCAGCACGTCCTCGGTTTCCTGCGGATAGATGTTCACGCCGCCGGAGATGATCATGTAGCTCTTGCGGTCGGTGAGATAGAGAAAGCCTTCGTCGTCGAGATAGCCGACGTCGCCGAGAGTCGACCAGCCCTTGTCGTTGTAGGCGCGCTTCGTCTTCTCGGGATCGTTGTGATAGCTGAACACCGGCGCATCGGCAAAATACACCGTGCCGATCTGGCCCGTCGGCACTTCCTGGTCGTTCTCGTCTAGAATCTTGATCTTGCCGACGACGGCGCGGCCGACGGTGCCGCGATGGCTCAGCCATTGCTGCGAGGTCGAGACCGTGACGCCGTTGCCTTCGGAGCCGGCGTAATATTCGATCAGGATCGGTCCCCACCATTCGATCATTTTTGCCTTGACGTCGATCGGGCAGGGGGCGGCGGCGTGGATCGCGCCGACCAGCGATGAGACGTTGTAGCGCCGGCGCACCTCTTCGGGCAGCTTCAGCATGCGGACGAACATGGTCGGCACCAGCTGCGATTGCGTGATCTTGTGCTTCTCGACCAGTTTCAGAAATTCTTCGGCATCGAAGGATTCCATGATCACGGAGGTGCCGCCCAGCGTGATCGCCATCATGTTGAAGCGCAGGGGAGCGGCGTGATAGAGCGGCGCCGGCGACAGATAGATGCTGTCGGACGACATGCCGCACATGCCGGCGCAGAGAATTTTCAGGAACGGATTCGGCAGGTCGATCGGATTGTGTTCGGACTCGCGCTTGATGCCTTTGGGCCGCCCGGTCGTGCCCGAGGAATACAGCATGTCGTAGCCGGCTTCCTGATCCGCGATCGGCGTGGTCGGCTGCGCGATCGTCTCCTGGTCCCAGGAGCGGAAACCCGGCAGCGGTTCGTCGACCATGTAGAACAGGGGTTCGCCGGGTTCGCCCTTGATCAGCCCCTTGATCTGCTCGGCGCATTTCGGCGAGGTGATCACGAGTTTGGCGCCGCAATCCCTGATGATGTAGGCGATCTCGTCCTGGGTCAGGTAGCGGCTGATCGCGGTGTAATAAAGCCCCGAGCGCTGGGCCGCCCAGCAGATCTCCATGAACGCCAGCCGGTTTTCCATCAGGAACGCGATGTGGTCGCCGGCCTTCAGCCCAAGCGAGCGGAACAGCTGCGCGCCCTGGTTCGAGAGTTCATCCAGCTCGCGGTAGGTGATCGCCTTGCCGCTCCCCGCCATCTGATAGGCGATCTTGTCGGGCTGGGTGCGGGCGTGGATCGAGGGGTGAGTCATGGGGAGGGTGCTCGCTCGCGAAGCTGAGTGTGGCGTTCCCCGGACGCAGCGCAGCGCGTTAGCGGTGCGCTGCTGATCAAGGGTCCATTGCAGTCCATTGCACGTCGTGTGGGCCCCGGCTCTGCGAAGCAGCGCGAAGAGCGCTGCATCGCGTCCGGGACACGAGACCTACAGCCGCTCTACGATCGTCACATTCGCCATGCCGCCGCCTTCGCACATGGTCTGCAACCCGTAGCGCTTGTTGCGCTGCTTCAGGGCGTTGACCAGCGTGGTCATCAGCTTGGTGCCGGAGCCGCCGAGCGGATGACCGAGCGCGATCGCGCCGCCATTGACGTTGAGCCTTTCAGGGTCGGCGCCGGTGGTCTTCAGCCACGCCGTCGGTACCGCGGCAAAGGCTTCGTTGACCTCGAACAGGTCGATGTCGTCGACCGTCATGCCGGCCTTCTTCAGCGCGCGTTCGGTGGCGTGCAGCGGCGCATCCAGCATGATCACGGGGTCGCCGCCCATCATGGTCAAATGATGGACCCGCGCCATCGGCTTGATGCCGAGCGATTTGAGGCCCCTTTCATTGACGACCATCACGCCCGAGGCGCCGTCGCAGATCTGGCTGGCGCTGGCCGCGGTGTGCTTGCCGTTCTCGGCGATCAGCTTGACGCCCTTGATGCCGTCGAGGCTGGCATCGAAGCGGATGCCTTCGTCGATATGGTGGGTGTCGGTCGACCTGTCGGCGCGGGTGATCGTAAGCGATACGATCTCGTCCTTGAAACGGCCGGCCTGGGTGGCGGCAATCGCGCGCTGGTGGCTGTTGTAGGAATAGGTATCGAGTTCGTCTTTGGAGAGGCCGTATTTCTCCGCCATCATTTCAGCACCAGTGAACTGGCTGAACATGATGTTCGGGTAGCGCTTCTCGATCCCCGGGCTCTTGTAATGGCCAAAGCCGTTCTTGGCCGGCAGCGATGACGCAAGCCCCATCGGCACCCGCGTCATCGACTCCACGCCGGCCGCGATCACGCAGTCCATGGTGCCGGACATCACGGCTTGCGCCGCGAAATGCAGCGCCTGCTGCGACGAGCCGCACTGGCGGTCGATCGAGGTTGCGGGCACGCTCTCCGGCAGTTTCGAGGCCATCACCGCGTTGCGGCCGATGTTGTTGGACTGTTCGCCGGCCTGCATCACGCAGCCCATGATGACGTCTTCGATCTGGGCGGGGTCGGCGCCGGTCCGGTCGATCAGCGAATCCAGCACGGAAGCGGCCAGATCCGCTGGATGCCAGCCTGCGAGGCGTCCCCCCTTGCGGCCACCGGCGGTGCGTGCGGTGGCGACGATATAGGCCTCGGCCATGTCAGTTCTCCCTGATTGTTATTGGATGGCGTTTGAAAGCTGGGCCGGATTTAAGGGGCACTGCGGGATTTAGTCAATCAATCAATTAACTCTTGAGTGCAGCCGCGTCATGCGGTTATGTGCGGCCGGATTTCCGGACTTTGGCAGCGGCTTTGGCAGTGACTTGGCAGCAATGGGATCACAGTTGAATACCAGCGTACCGACCAAAATTCCGGGCGGCAGAAATAGCACCGCCGACAAGCTGCTTGTCGCGGCGAGCGAGCTGATGATCGAGCGCTCGTCGATCGAGGTGTCGCTCTCCGACATCGCGCAAAAGTCCGGCGTCAACGCCGCACTGGTGAAATATCATTTCGGCAACAAGGACGGGCTGTTGCTGGCGCTGCTGGCGCGCGATGCCGCCACCGAGATGTCGCAGCTCGAATATCTGCTGGCCCAGCCGATCTCGCCGACCGCAAAACTCCGTCTGCATATCGGCGGTATCATCCGCGCCTATCATCAGTTCCCCTATATGAACCGGCTGATCCACTTTCTGCTGCACGAGAGCAGCGCGGACGCCGCCGACGAGGTCTCGAAATTCTTTGTCGCACCCCTGCTCGACTTTCATCGCCGGCTGCTGGCCGAAGGCATCAAGGCCGGCGAGTTCCGCAATATCGATCCGGTGCTGTTCTACACCAGCCTGATCGGCGCCTGCGACCATCTGTTCTTCGGCCGCCACGCGATGTCGCGCGCGACCGGCGTCGGCCCGGTTACCGACGAGGTCTGCCGCGAATACGTCAAGCATATGGAAGCGCTGATCTGCGGCGGCATGCTGAACTCAAACAATGACAAGGCTGCAGCGGCAGCTGAATAACAAATTCGAATTCTAGAGAAGAAACGCCCAAGGAAAGGTTCTCAAAATGCAGTTGAAAGACGTTGCCGTTCTCATCACCGGCGGTGGCTCCGGCCTCGGCGCCGCCACCGCGCGCGCCATGGCCGCCAAGGGCGCCAGGATCGGCGTGATCGACCAGAACAAGGAAAACGCCGAGAAGGTCGCAGCCGAAGTAAAGGGCGTCGCCCTTCACGCCGACGTCACCGACGAAGAAGCGATCAAGGCAGCGATTGCCAAGGCCGAAGCCGCCCACGGCATCGCCCGCGTGCTGATGAACTGCGCCGGCATCGGCGGATCGCAGCGCACCGTCGGCAAGGACGGCGTCTATCCGCTGGCCAAATTCGTCCGCATCATCAACGTCAATCTGATCGGCACCTTCAACGTGCTGCGCCTGTTCGCCGAACGGCTGGCGACGGAAGCTCCGATCGGCGAAGAGCGCGGCGTCATCATCAACACCGCGAGCGTCGCGGCCTATGAAGGCCAGATCGGCCAGATCGCCTATTCGGCGTCCAAGGGCGGCGTCGTCGGCCTCACGCTGCCGGCCGCGCGCGATCTCGCCAGCCTCAAGATCCGCGTCAACACCATCGCGCCCGGCCTGTTCCTGACGCCGCTGTTGATGGGATTGAACGAGGAAGCCCGCAAGAGCCTCGGCGCCCAGGTGCCGCATCCGGCCCGGCTCGGCGACGCCTCCGAATACGGCAACCTCGCGGTCCACATCGTCGAGAACCCGATGCTGAACGGCGAGACCATCCGTCTCGACGGCGCGATCCGCATGGCGCCGCGGTAGGGCGCTCTTCTACCCTTCTCCCCTTGTGGGAGAAGGTGGCGCGGATGAAATCCGCGCCGGATGAGGGGTTCTATCCGTCTGGCAACCCCTCACCGCATCGAATGCGAAGCTAATATCGGTGATGCCCTAAGAGCGAGCTTCGCTCGTCTCGGCTGCCACAAGGGGAGAGGGCGTTGCGATGAACACCGCGATCCGCTGAATGCGCAGGGAGTACGGCGTGACTCAACCGCTGCTGATCGAACACGACGATGGGGTCGACCGGGTGACGCTCAATCGCCCGGACAGCCTCAACGCGCTCGATCCCGCGCTCATCGACGCGCTCAATGCCTATTTCGAAGGCCTGCAGCGCAATCGCGCGACGCGTGTGGTGGTGCTGAAAGGCGCGGGCGCGTCGTTCTGCGCCGGGCTCGATCTCAAACATGCGATGCAGCGCCGTGCCGGGCAGCAGGAACCGCCCGGCGTCACCGAGTCGCTGGATTCGCAGCGCCGCATCGCCGACATCGTGATGCTGATGCGGCGCTGTCCGCAGCCGATCATCGCACTGATCCAGGGGGCTGCGGCCGGCGGCGGTTTTGCGCTGGCGCTTGCTGCCGACATCCGCATCGCCACCAAATCGGCGCGGATGAATTGCGCCTTCATCAAGCTGGGTCTCGGCGGCTGTGACATCGGCACCAGCTATTTCCTGCCGCGGTTGGTCGGCGTGTCCGTGGCATCGGAACTGATTTTGACTGGCCGCTTCATCGGCGCCGAGCGCGCGCTTGGCGTCGGCCTCGTCTCCGAGGTCGTGGAGGAAGGCGGCCTTGACGCCGCCGCCGAGCCTTATGTCGAAGCGATGATGACGGCCTCGCCGGTGGGCTTAAGGCTCTCCAAGGAATGCCTCAATATGAGCGTCGACGCCGGCTCCATTGAAGCCGTGATCGCGATGGAAGATCGCAATCAGGTTTTGTGCAGCCGCTCGGAAGATTTCAACGAAGGCATCAGGGCCTTCCTCGAAAAGCGAAAGCCTGTCTATATCAGACGATAACGACAAGGATCCGAAAACGGACCTGAATTCCGGGAGACGCAATATGAGTGGGAGCGCAGCCGCGGTGCTGACCAAGCCGGCCTTTCGCAAGATCGAATGGCTCGCGCGCGACATCGCGGTCGAGCGGCGGGGCGACGGCGTCACCGTCCTGAAGTCGCGGATTCCGCTGCAGGCTTACGAGAAGCACATCCCGGCTTCGCTGGCGAAATGGGCCAGGGAGGCGCCGGATAGAACCTGGCTGGCACAGCGCGCCGGCACCGAGCGGCAATGGCGCAAGCTGTCGTATGGGGAAGCCAAGCGCACCGTCGATGCGCTGACGCAGGGACTGCTCAATCTGGGACTCGAAGCCGGCCGCCCGGTCGCAATCCTGTCGGGCAATTCGATCGAGCATGCGCTGATGACGCAGGCGGCGATGCAGGCGCGGTTTCCGGCAGCGCCGGTGTCGCCGGCCTATTCCTTGATGAGCCAGGATCACCTCAAGCTGAAATATCTGTTCGACCTGATCAAGCCGGCCGTGGTGATGGTGCAGGACGGGCCGACATTCGAGAAAGCGCTCAACGCACTCGATCTCACCGGCGTCACCGTCGTTCACGTCGCGCGGCCCTGCGCGGGCATCAAGAGCGTTTCCTTCGCCGACCTCGCGGCGACGCCGGTCACGGGCGAGGTCGAGGCGTCGATCGCAAAAATCACGCCCGACACAGTCGGCAAGCTGCTGTTCACTTCGGGCTCGACCGGGATGCCGAAGGCCGTCATCAACACCCAGGAGATGATGTGCGCCAATGCGGCGATGATGATGCAGGTGCGCCCGCGCGATTCCGGCGGACCGATCCCGACCGTGCTCGACTGGATGCCGTGGAATCACACCATGGGCGGCAACGCCGCGTTTCATCCGGTGCTGGTCGACGGCGGCACGCTCTATATCGACGACGGCCGGCCGATGCCGGGCCAGATCGAAGAGACCTTGCGAAACCTGCGCGAGATCTCGCCGACTTATTACGCCAACGTGCCAGCGGGCTATGCCGCACTCGCCGCCGCGATGGAAAAGGACGATGCGCTGTGCCGCAGCTTCTTCAAGAATCTCTCCATCATGGCCTATGGCGGCGCCCGGCTGCCCGACGATCTCTACGACCGGATGCAGGCGCTCGCGGTGCGCACCACCGGCGAACGCATCGTGTTCTACACCGGCTGGGGCTCGACCGAGACCGCGCCGACCTCGACCGGCACCTATTGGGATACCGAGCGCGTCGGCCTGATCGGGCTGCCGTTCCCCGGCGTCGAACTCAAGATGGTGCCCTGCGGCTCGAAATATGAACTGCGGCTGCGCGGCGTCAACGTCACGCCCGGCTATCTCGGCCAGCCCGATCTCACCAGCAAGATGTTCGACGAGGAAGGCTTTTACTGCATCGGCGATGCCGGTGTGTTCGTCGATCCCCAGGATCCGCTGCAGGGCATCATCTTCGCCGGCCGCGTAGTCGAGGATTTCAAGCTGACCACGGGCACCTTCGTTCACGTCGGTTCGCTGCGCACCGATGCGATCGCGGCTGCGACGCCGGTGGTACAGGACGCATTGATTGCCGGACAGGATCGTCCGTTCATCGGGTTGCTGGCCTGGCCCAATCTCCACGCCTGCCGGCAGATCACAGGCAATCCCGATGCGACCTATGAACAGATCGTCAGGCATCCCGAAGTGCTGGCCTGCCTCAGGCGCGGCTTGCAGGCGCACAATTCATCGACGTCGGGCGCCAGCAGCATGCGGATCGCCCGCGCCATGCTGATGGTCGAGCCGGCCTCGATCGACGGCAACGAACTCACCGACAAGGGCTACATCAACCAGCGCGCCGGCCTCGAGCGCCGCGCCGCGCTGGTGGAGCAGCTCTATGCGGATCATCCGGGAGAGGACGTGATTGTTTTGAACTGATCGTAGGATGGGTAGAGCGAAGCGAAACCCATCAACCGCAACCAAAATTCTTTCGATGGGTTTCGCTTCGCTCTACCCATCCTACAAAGCTACCGAGTCATCCAACACCGAACAGAGTACAGCGCCATGAATTTCGATTTCTCCGACGACCAGAAGCAGATGCGCGACGCGGCGAGGAAATTCCTCTCCGAACAATGTCCGCCGAAAGCGGTGCGTACCGTGCTCGACGGCAAGGCGGCTTACGACAAGGAATTGTGGAAGGGGCTGGCCGAGATGGGCTTCCTCGGCGTCGCGATCCCCGAGGAATTCGGCGGCGCTGGTGCGGGCCATCTCGAGCTCTGCGTGATCGCCGAGGAAATGGGCCGCGCGCTGGCGCCGGCGCCTTTCTCCTCCACTGTCTATCTCGCTGCCGAAGCGATCCTGATTGCGGGCAGCGAGGCGCAGAAGCAGACATGGCTGCCGAAGATCGCCTCGGGCGAGGCGATCGGTACGCTGGCGTTGTTTGAAGGCAAGGGCAATCCATCGCCGAAGGCGATCAAGCTCGCCGCGTCCGGCGGCACGCTCAATGGCGTCAAGAAGCCGGTGCCGGATGGGGCGATTGCCGATTTCGCCATTGTCGCCGTGCGCACCGGCTCCACAGGACGCGATTCCGATATCTCGCTGTTCCTGGTCGACCTCAAGGCCGGCGGCGTCGAAGTGAAGTCGCTGACCAATGTCGATCCGACCCGCGGTCAGGCCGAACTGACTTTCAAGAATGCCAAGGCCGAGCCGCTCGGTGCGACCGGCGACGGCTGGAGCATCCTGTCGCAGGTGCTCGATCGTGCCGCGGTGCTCGTCGCGTTCGAGCAGGTCGGTGGTGCCGACCGCGCGCTGGAAATGGGCCGCGACTACGCGCTCGATCGTATCGCCTTCGGCCGGCCGATCGGCTCGTTCCAGGCGGTCAAGCACATGCTGGCCGACATGTATGTCTCGGCGACGCTGGCGCGCTCGAATTGCTATTACGGCGCCTGGGCGCTCTCGACCAACGCGTCGGAACTGCCGGAAGCCGCTGCCGCCGCGCGCATCAGCGCCACGCAGGCGTTCCAGCACTGCGCCAAGAACAACATCCAGGTCCATGGCGGCATGGGTTTCACCTGGGAATTCGACTGCCACATGTATTACCGCCGCGCCAACGCGGTGGCGCTCGGGCTCGGCAGTCTGTCCTATTGGGAAGATCAGTTGATCGACCGCATGCGCAAGAAGAACGCGGCGTAACGAGTTGTTCGTGTCCCGGACGCGATGCAGCGCTCTTCGCGCTGCTTCGCAGAGCCGGGACCCATTGATGGACCCCGGATCAGCAGCGCACCGCAAGAGCGCTGCGCAGCATCCGGGGAACGCACCGAGAGAAAGAGTGCTGCTATGAACTTCGATGACACCCCGCAGGAGGCCGCGTTTCGGGCCGAGGCCAAGGCATGGATATCTGCCAACGCGCCGAAGCAATATGAGGAAGAGCTGCGCAAATCCTCGCTCGGCCGCACCCAGCTCACGGGCGCCAACATCCTCGAGGTGGCAAAGGCCTGGCAGAAGAAGAAGGCCGATGCCGGCTGGGCCTGCCTGCACTGGCCGAAGGAATATGGTGGCCGCGGTTCATCGCCGATCGAACGCGTGATCTGGCAGCAGGAGGAGGGCCCGTTCGGCAAGCTCTCGGGCATGTTCATTATCGGCCACGGCATGTGCGGCCCGACCATGATGGCGTTTGCCGGCGAGGAGCAGAAACGCAAATATCTGCCGCCGCTGGCGTCCGGCGAAAAGGTCTGGTGCCAGTTGTTCTCCGAACCCGCCGGCGGTTCCGACGTCGCGGGCCTGCGCACCCGCGCGGAGAAGAACGGCGACGACTGGATCATCAACGGCCAGAAGATCTGGACCTCGGGCGCGCACTATTCCGACTACGGCATCCTGCTCACCCGCACCGATCCCAACGTCGCCAAGCACAAGGGCCTCACCATGTTCTTCCTGGACATGAAGAGTTCAGGCGTCGAAGTCCGGCCGATCAAGCAGGCCAGCGGGCAGTCCGATTTCAACGAGGTCTACTTCACCGACGTGAAGATCCCGGACTCGCAGCGGCTCGGCGCCGTCAATGACGGCTGGAACGTGTCGCTGACGACGCTGATGAACGAGCGCATGACGATCGGCGCCGGCGTCGCCACCGGTTTTCCGGAACTGTTCGAGTTCTGCAACAGCCTGATGCTGGAGGACGGCCCGGCGATCGAAGACCGCGGCGTGCGCTCAAAGCTCGCCAACTGGGCGGTGAAGGCGAGCGGGCTGAAATACACCAGCATGCGCGCGATCTCGGCGCTGTCGAAGGGCGACCGGCCGGGGCCGGAAAACTCGATCGGCAAGCTGGTGGCGGGCTCGATGGTGCAGGACGTCGCGACCTATGCGCTCGACCTGCAGGGCGCCGCCGGCGTGCTGAGCGGCCCGGAGGACGCGGAAGTCGCCGGCAAATTCCAGGCGATGCTGCTGCGTGCGCCGGGCACCCGCGTCGAGGGCGGCACCGACGAGATCATGCGCAACATCATCGCCGAGCGCGTGCTCGGCCTGCCCGGCGATATCAGGATCGACAAGGACGTGCCGTTCAACAAGATACCCACCAAGGGAAGAGCGTAATTGTCATTCCGGGCGCGCGTAGCGCGAACCCGGAACCCAGAAGTTATTCGATCGAGATTCCGGGTTCGTGCGTTTCACGCACGCCTCGGAATGACAGAAAAAGAAGGAGCCGCCATGAATTTCGATGACACCCCGCAGGAAGCCGAATTCCGCAGCCTCGCGCGCAAATGGGTCGCGGCCAACGCGCCGAAGGAGTTCGAGGAGGAATTGTCAAAGTCCTCGCTCGGCCGGATCCGGCTCGCGAGGCACGACATGGTCGAGGTCGGCAAGGCCTGGCAAAAGAAGAAGGCCGAAGGCGGCTGGGCCTGCCTGCACTGGCCGAAGGAATATGGCGGCCGTGGCGCCACGCCGATCGAGAAGGTAATCTGGCAGCAGGAGGAGGGCGTCTATGGCAAGCTGACGCAGCCGTTCCAGATCGGCGAAGGCATGTGCGGCCCAACCGTGATGGCGTTCGGCAGCGAGGACTCCAAGCGGCGCTACCTGCCGAAACTCGCGTCAGGCGACGAAATCTGGTGCCAGTTGTTCTCGGAGCCGGCCGGCGGCTCCGACGTCGCGGGGCTTCGCACCCGCGCAGAGAAGAAGGGCGATAACTGGATCGTCAATGGCCAGAAGATCTGGACCTCGGGCGCGCATTATTCCGACTACGGCCTTCTGATCACGCGGACCGATCCCAATGTGCCGAAGCACAAGGGGTTGACGATGTTCTTCCTCGACATGAAGAGCAAAGGCGTCGAAGTGCGGCCGATCAAGCAGGCCAACGGCATGCAGGAATTCAACGAGGTCTATTTCACCGACGTCGTGATTCCCGATCATCAGCGGCTGGGCGCGGTCGGCGACGGCTGGAACGTGTCGCTGACCACCTTGATGAACGAGCGCATGTCGATCGGCTCACGGCTGGCGACCGGTTTTCCCGAAATGTTCGAGTTCTGCTCGAACCTGATGACCGATGACGGGCTCGCCATCGACGATCCCGCGACGCGCTCGAAACTCGCGAGCTGGGCGGTGAAGGCGAGCGGGCTGAAATACACCAGCTACCGTGCGATCTCGGCGCTGTCCAAGGGCGAGCGGCCCGGGCCGGAGAATTCGATCGGCAAGCTGGTCTCCGGCATGATGCTGCAGGACATCGCGACCTATGCGATGGACCTGCAGGGTGCGGCCGGCGCACTCACCGGCGACGCCGAAGAGCAAGCGCGCGGCCAGTTCCAGCAGATGCTGCTCTCTTCGCCCTCGATGCGCATCGCCGGCGGTACCGACGAGATCCTGCGCAACATCATCGCCGAGCGCGTGCTGGGCCTGCCCGGCGACATCCGCGTCGACAAGGACGTGCCGTTCAACAAGATCCCGACCAAGGGGCGCTAAATTCTCGTGTCCCGGGCGCGGCGCAGCGCGTAGCGCTGCTCCGCTGAACCGGGACCTAACCTTTTGATGGGCCCCGGCTCTGCAACGCACCGTTACGCGCTGCGTTGCGTCCGGGGCACGAAAGCGAGTTGACCTATGGACGCTGCCGTAAATCAGACACAAGATCGCATCGGCGTGCTCGAAGAGCTGTTGGGCGAACGCTATTCGGTTCGCGCCTTTCTGCCGCGAGAGGTGCCGCGCGAGACCATCGAGCATGTTCTCACCGCGGCGCAGCGCACGGCATCATGGTGCAACAGCCAGCCCTGGCAGGTGTTGATCGCCAGCGGCGAGGCCAAGGAACGGTTTCGCAAATTGATCTATGCGGAAGCCGCTTCCGGTGCGAGAGACGACCACGACTTTACCCCGCCGCGCGAATATCTCGGCGTCTATCTCGAACGCCGCCGCGAGAGCGGCTTTCAGCTCTACAATACGCTCGGCATCGCGCGCGGCGACAAGATGGCCTACGCCAAACAGGCGCTGGAGAACTACAATTTCTTCGGCGCGCCGCATGTCGCGATCATCCACACCGACGAGCCGCTCGGGATCTACGGCGCGATCGATTGCGGCGCCTATGTCTCCAATTTCATGCTGGCCGCCCAGGCGCTCGGCCTCGGCACCATCCCGCAGGCGGCGCTGGCGCGGCATTCCGGCCTGATCCGCCGCCACTTCAAGCTCGGCGACAACCGCCGCGTGGTCTGCGGCATCTCGTTCGGATTTGCGGACCATGAACACAAGGTCAACAGCTACCGCACCTCGCGCGCGAGCGTGGCGGATACCGTGACGTTCGTGGAGGAGTGACGGTCGTGTCCCGGACGCGGTGCAGCGTGCAACGCTGCTCCGCAGAGCGGGGATCCATGACAGAGACAGGCTCGGGGCGAGAATGGGCCCCGGCTCAGCAGCGCACCGCTTTGCGCTGCGCCGCGTCCGGGGCACGAGAGTCTCAAAACCGCGGCGGCCGCTTCTCCGCGAACGCCCTGATGCCTTCCTTGATCTCTTCGCCGCGCATGCTCTCGCGATGACGCTGGTCGGCGGCGGCCTCATCGAGCTTGCCGTGGGCGATCTCGTTGATGGCGCGCTTCATGCCGGCCATCGCCACCGGCGCGTTGCCGGCGAGGATAGCGGCGAGCTTGTCGACTTCCTCGTCCAGCGATTCCAGCGGCACCATCGCGGTGAGATAGCCGATCCGCAGCATTTCCGGTGCGCTGATCTTTTGCGCGGTCAGGAACAACTTCTTGGCATTGTCGGCGCCGAGCCGCGATACATAGCGGGCGATGCCGCCCTTGTAATAATGCAGGCCCAGCCGCGCCGCCGGCATGAACATCTCCGATGTGTCGACCCCGATGCGGAAATCGCAGGCCAGCGCCAGATCGGTCGCGCCGCCATAGACGCCGCCATTGAGCCGGCAGATCGTCGGCACGCCGAGATCCTCCAGCCGGTTGACCACCACTTCGAACGCCGAGCCGGCGCTCTGCTCTTCCCTGGCGCTGGTCGCGCGCTCGGCGACCGAGTTGAGATCGTAGCCGGCGCTGAAGGCGCGGCCGGTGCCGGTCAAGACCAGCACGCGGATCGCGGGATCGGCCTCGATCCGATCGAACAGCTTTACGAGGTCGCCGAGGTCTTCCGCCTGCAGCCGGTTCAGATGTTTTGGCCGGTTGAGGCGGATGGTGGCGCGGGGGCCTGATAGCTCGAGCACCGGCGCGGTTGCCGTCTCGGCGGCGTCGGACATGGTTTTCTCCATTGTTATTTGTTTTCGAGCGCACGCCGCCTGGCCTCGGCGTCGATGGTTTCGGCGAGATCGGGATGCCGCGCCATCAAGAGGCGGAAGTCGACGAGATCGAGCACCAGAAGCTTCGACAGCCGCGTGGTGGTGATATTGGCGGAGCGCAGATTATTGCCGAGCAGCGCCATCTCGCCGAAAAACGCGCCTTCGCCGAGCGCGACCTTCTTGCCGGGCAGATCAACCTCGACCTCGCCGGCGGCGATGAAATACATGCAGTCGCCGGTCTGGCCCTTGCGGATGATCATGGTGCGCGGCGGCAGATCCATGGTGCGCAGCATGTGAGTCACGTCGGCGATCGCAGCCGGGCCGAGGGCGGCGAAGAACGGAACCTTGCTGACGGATTCCCAGGTCTTGAGGAAATTGTCGCGGCGCGTTTCCGCGGCGAAACCGGTGGCGAGGATGCCGGTCCAGAGCCCGAACACGCCGAGGCCCGAGATCATGACCAGCGCGGCCACCAGGCGGCCGAGCGGCGTGATCGGCACCACGTCGCCATACCCGGTCGTGGTCAATGTCACGACCGCCCACCACAGCGCATCCGGCACGCTGCCGAAAGTGGCCGGCTGGACGTCGTGTTCGAGGAAATACTCGGCTACCGATGCGAGAAACACCACCGTCAGGAAGATCACCAGCACGCTCAACAGCGGGCCGGATTCCTGCACCAGCACGCGGCGCAATTGCCGCAGTCCGGGAATTCCCGGAACCACCTTGAGCACCCACAAGATGCTCAGCAGCCACGCCGTCTTGGGGTCGACGCCGCAGACGATCGCCAGCGGCACTGCGACCGCACCGGCGGCGTCGACCAGCCCGCGCCCGGAAAGCGCGTAGGCCCATCCGCGTTGCGACCGCATGGCGTCGCGCAGCCGCACCACCCATTCGAATACGAAGTAGGCGAGACAGCCCCACAACACCGCATCGACCCAGTGATGCGCCGCCTCATAGGCCGGGGTGACCGTCAGCATCACCATCATGCCGACGCCGATGATCACCGCGACATAGGCCGCGTTGGTCATGTTGCGGCCGGCCGTTGCGGTGATGAAATGGGCCAGAGCCGGGTGAATGAGCCGCTTGGACATCGGGGGAATGGCGCCTGATCGGTGCAAAAAAGCTGTTAGCGGTCATGCCAAAGCGTGACCGGTCCGGCAAGGTGCCCGCCCCCGGGGAGGCCGTCAACGACGGCCGAAAAACAGCGCTGCCGGCGGGGGACCGGCCGATGCCATCAGCGGCGACGCCGGACCTCGCCGGTTTGGACGCCGCCGCCCGGCAAGGTTGGCAGGAAAATTGACCGGGATCTGTGAGAATCCCGACAAAACGTCGTTTTTTCACCGTATATCAAAAGATGCCCGTCAACATTACGATGGCAGCGCGGCGGATACGGAATCGCGAAAACATTCATTGGTTAGAATTGGTTGGCTCCCATGGATACGTCCCATCTGGCACAACACGCCGGAACCGCCGGCGCACTTTTCGCGTCCATCTTCGTGGTCGCCACCACGACGATGCGGACCATGATCCCGTTGCGGGTGTTCGGTATTCTCGCCAACGTCGTCCTGTTCGCGACGGCCATTCCGATCCATAATTACCTGGTCATGGTGGTGCAGGCGGCGATGCTGGTGGTCAATTCGTATCGGCTGCACCAGATGCTGCAACTGGTCCGCGACGTGAAGAAATCCGTCAACAGCGATCTGTCGATGGATTGGCTGAAGCCGTTCATGACCGAGCGCAATTGCACGGCCGGGGAAGTCCTGTTCTACAAGGACGAGAAGGCCGAAGACATGCTCTATATCGTGAGCGGCCGCTTTCGGCTGGTCGAGTCCGGCATCGAATTGCCGGTTGGCGCCATCGTCGGCGAACTCGGCATGCTGTCGCCGTCGAACACGCGAACCCAGTCGCTCGAATGCGTCGAGGCCGGTCGCATCCTGAGCGTCAGCTATAGCAAGGTCGAGGAGCTTTACGTGCAGAATCCCGCCTTCGGCTTCTACTTCCTTCGTCTCTCCAGCGCCCGGCTGTTTCAGAACCTCGACGCGCTGGAAAAGCGGTTGGCGCAGCAGATTGCAAAAAACGCCGAAGCGAAGCCGGCTTGAGTACTGGGAGCGCGACAGTGTCAGACGACGGCGTTCTGTCTTCGTTGCGTTATCTGTTCGCCGATCTGATCGGCGAGGAGGACGATACGCCGCCGTTTCTTCCGGAGGGATTGCCGGAAGCGGTTGCGCCGGTGGCCAGCGACGCCATCCATACGCTGATCGACTATCAGAGCACGGCTTACGCGCAGCTCTATGTCGACCGGTTGCGGCGGTTCGTCGGCCGCCGCGGCGTCGATGATGCGATGCTGGGCGAGATCGCGCGGCTGATGGCCGCGCGCATGAGCTACGAAGATCCGATCCGGATCGCGCAATTGAAGCTTGCCGAAATCACCGACGCCGCCGGCAATCCGCAGCTTCAATCAACCCGCGATGTCAGGAAATTCCGGCTGGATGAACTGATCAGCGCGCTCCCCGCCATTGTCGCCGAGTATGTGCTCGATGCGCTTGAATGGGTGGGCTGGCTGCACAAGCCGGTTTCGATCAGCTTCAGCGCGGCAAGCCGGCTGGGAATTCGCCGATTGAAGCTCGAGGCGTCGCTGAAGCGGTGGCGGCGGTACTCGGTGCGCTATACCAAGGAACGGGTCTGGGTCGAACGCTGGCTGCACATGATCGACCGCAGCCTGACCAAGCAGCCGGCGGCCGCATCCACGATCGTGCAGACCGCGGGCATGATCGAGGGCTATGGCGACCCCTATCGCCAGGGCATCGCGGACTGGAACGCGATCATCGACGGCCTCGCCAAGCCGACCTTCGACGGTGTGCTCGCGTTGTCGGATCTTGCCGGCGCGATTGCCGAAGCGCGTGCGGCGGCGCTGCCCGATCCGCGCCAAGCCGCACTGAAGCGCAAGATCGCGGAAATCCGGGCGCGGGTGCCTGCCGCCACAAACGCCGCGGCCGGGTGATGTTCCGTGCCGGCAGGAAATTGAAGTGCCGTCATCAATTGACGTTCCTTGCCGTTTCAGCTGCGTTGACTGGCTGGCGACGTCCGGCGAGACGCCTGCGAACGCGCCGCGTCATTCCGCCGCATCCGGGCCGCCCTGCGTGTGCCCGTCCGGCCCGCGGTTGAAGACACCATAATTGCTGGACTTTATGCCCGAGACGCCGTCGGCGCCGCCGGCCCCCAGCCCGTGCCGTAAAAGTTCGCGCACGGCCGCCGCCCGGGTTGGCATGCGGTGTTGGAAGCGAAAATCGTCGACTAAAGCCAGTTCCTCCGGAGACAGCATGACCTGCAGTCGCTCTCCACGCATCTCACTCATGGTGACGCACCCAAAGTTAGCCAATTGAGTAATTTGCTAAACGAGGCAACTCGACGCCGGTTCCATCAATTGAGGCAACTGTGTCAATTTAGCAAAATACTCAAGTAAAAACAATAACTTATGACATTGCATCCGGCGCTGCCCGGGCTATATTTTTGTCTTGGGAGGACGCCATGACTGACCCCGTCAAGCTACCCCGCAAACTTTCAGACGAGCCGGAGGCGCCGAAGCCGCGGCGGCCGAGCCACCAGAAGGTCATCGACCAGCTCGACCGCTGGGCCAACAGCCCTGGTCTCCAACCGCCGGGATTGTCCGATGAGAAAACGATCTGAGCCGCATTCATTCGAGCAACGGCTGGAAGCATACAGGCAAAGGCTCGAGGCCGAAGCCGCCAGGCTGCCACGCGGAAGCGAGCGCGATGAGATTATGAAACGCATCGAGCTGCTTCAGCGGGCTGCCGACATCAACAGTTGGCTCTCGCAACACGCGTAGGCTTGCTTGAATGTTGCGCTTGAGGCGAAAAAATGCCGGCGATAGGCCGGCATTTTTTGTTTGCGGGACCGGAGTGTTCCCTACGCGCTCTGCGCGGTCTTCACGGCAACCACATTGTCGTCCTGGGATGGTGGGTGCCGCTTCAGATGATCGCGGCGCATGCCGATCTCGTCGCGGACGAATTCATAGCCAAGCTTGAACGTGTCCAGCCCGTCGCTCGAGATTGTGCCGTCGCGCAGGCCTATCACCGCGCCGCGCAATATCCCCTCGAGTTCGTCCTGCAGTTCGTCGAGCGCATCGAGGGATTTGGCGTACTCCATCCGCTCGCCGATATCGAGGATGGCAGTCGCAAGCTCGCCGGCCTTCTCCGGCGCGACCCGCGTGATCTTGGTGTAGATGCCGGCGAAGATCGACCCGATGACGCTGAGCGCCGCCACACCCAGATACATCACGTCGCTATAGCGATCCATGAACGATTTGGTGTCGTCGTTGATGTATTCGGCAGCCCCCTGATGCGCGACAACAAAGGCGTCCTTGTCGGTTTCGGCGGGTTCGATCTTGGAGGCGAAGCCGTCGTCCAGCGCAAGCTCGGCCTTGTTCTCGTAGATGATGCGCGCGAGGTCGCCCGCAGTGGTCGTCGACAGCCTGGATTGCGCGACCAGCAGCCACTCGAGCCCGATGGTATCGACGTCGTCGTCGGGGACCGCCGGCGAGGAGGACAGCATGCCGGTCGCCACCGTCTCTTCGGAGAGCGCCGGATATTTCCTGGCCAGCGCTTTCGCCGCGTCGATCGCGTTCAGGGTAAAGCCGCCGTGCTTGGCATATTGCTCGTAGCTCTTGTCCTTCATCATCTTCGAGGCGTGTGCGATCGCGATCACGACGCCGAAGCCTGACGCAAAAAGCTTGTCGAAGGTCGTATTGGGCGGGGCCATCTGGACCCGGGACGCGGCGTCGGCGTTATCCGAGAGTTCGAGAACAGTGCGGACAAACGCGACGCTGTTTTCGCCGTCGGCGAGCACGGCGATCTTCTTTTTCCTCAAATCGGCGACGGACTTGATCTTCCTGCCGCCGGGGGTCAGCACCAGCACCACGTCATGTTCGAGGATCGCGAGCGCGCGCGCACGGGCCGGGATCTTGGCGTCGGTGCGCAGGATCGCCAGATTGGCTTCCTTGCGGTCGAACTGCGCCAGCGCCTTGGCATTGTCGCCGTTGGGTACGATCTTGAGCCGCAGCCGCGACGAATTGTTCTTCAGCAGCGCGGCAAGCCTGGCGGCGAAACGGGTCTCGGGACCGTTGGCCTCGCCGACGGCAAACACCAGCGTTTCGGAATTTCGCAGCCAGACCCGGCCACCCCACACCGTGGCGGCGGTCAGAATCAGCGTCAGGATGGAGAAGATGATGATCTGGGTGCGGTTGCTTTTGACGACCCGCGATCGCCGAGGCCGAATTTCCGGATCCGGCGTTTGGGCTTCGGCGCTCATGGCTCACACCCTGTCGGGGACGTCATGCCGCCATCGCAGCGCCGCAGGCCGTCCGAAAGAATTTGTAAATGCCTAAAAAAGAACGATAATTTGCCTGCGCGCGATACTATCCCGCCCCGGCCGGATTGCAAACCGGCCCCGGAGGTAACCTTACCAGCGAAAGCCACGCGCGTGGCCGTGGTATCGCCGTTCGGCCACACCATGTGTATTTCGTACGACCTACAGGTGCATTCCGGTCCGGGAGGTGCCATAAATCATGAATAACGGCAGCGTTCGAATTGTCCGGGTTTGACAAGAAAATTGTGCTGACAGCCTAGACCACCGGTTTTTTTGCCACCTCTTCAGTCCGAGCAAAGGGCGTCAGCTTTGTTGTTTCCTTCCATGTCGTCGTCGGTTCCGGTTGGTTTGTTGGTGGGGTGGATGTTGCTTCTCACGGTGAAGCACATCATCGCCGATTTTGTGCTGCAAACTTCCTGGATGGCGATCGGCAAGGACCAGAAGACCGGCTGGGCGATGCCGCTGCTGGCGCATTGTCTGGTGCATCTCGCCGTGGCGATGGCGCTGATCCTGATCGTTGCGCCGCGGTTCTGGTTCGTCGCGCTGATCGATTTCGCCATTCACATCACGGTCGACCGCGCCAAGGGGATTTGCGCCTCGCGCTTCGGCGTGCAGCAGGAACATCCGTGGTTCTGGACGCTGATCGGCGTCGACCAGGCGCTGCATCATCTCACCGGCTTCGGCCTGTCGATCTTCATGGCGGCGAATTAAGCGTCCCGGAAAAACACGCTCATCTGGTGCGGCCCGACCTTTCGCTCGGATATGGTCCAGCCCAGCGCTTCGTAGAAACGCGTCATCCGCGGCCGCGCGCAGAGATGGACGCGGCTGACACCGAGCGCAAAACAATCCTGCGCCGCGCGATCGACCAGTGCTGCGCCGAAGCCGTGCCGGCGCGCGACCTCCTCGACCCAGACGGCGGCGACCCAGGGCGTCAGTTGCGGCCGCTCCGCGAGGTCGGAGGCGATCACCGACGACGTTCCGAGGAATGTCCCGCCATCATGCGCGACCAGCGCGAACGGAATCGGCGCGGCGTCCATGTTTTCGCACAGGCGCCCGGAAATAGTGTCGAGTGGCGTGCCGCTGGCTTCCCACCACGCCTGCCAGATCCGTTTCGCCACGGTGTCGAAGAATTCCGGACGTTGGCGAAGGTCGGAGATGGTGAAAGACATTTCCTGGTCTCAGGGTATCGCGTCGCTTGCTTTATCTTACCCGCCGCTGGAGGGGGAGGGTGGACGCGAATGAAATGAGCGGCGGGGGCCTTAGAAACCCGTTTCTATCGGCGCGGCCAAGCGTCGGCCATGCCGCCCACGCCTGTTCCAACTCGCTCATCGGCCTCATCGGGCGGATTTGGCAGCATAAAGCGGTGCAGCAAAAAATGAAAAACGCTGCCGCCCGATACGCGGATGCCGGGCGGTCCCGCGATCCCCCGATCCCGGGCGCCAGGGGAACCGGAAAAAGTTCTAAGAGCAGCAACGTGGGAAGTCCGCCCTAGTGCTTGCATGATTGGCAGCCATACTTGGCGGCGTGAGGCGGGCCGTTCTGTAATGGAGATCGATAATGATCTTCATGTTGTTTGCCGTAGCCATTGCCGCCTTGTTTTTTGTCGGCTCACTCATCTTGCTAAATTTGGGTCAGGAACTCGGCTTGCGGTACCGCAAGCGGAACGGCACCGAGGGCACCGGAGGGTTGGCGACCGTCGAGGGTGCAATATTCGGCTTGATGGGTCTGCTGCTGGCATTCACGATCTCGGGTGCACTGCAACGCTTCGATGACCGCCGTCAGTTGGTCATTCAGGAAGCGACGGCGGCCACGACGGCGTATGACCGCCTGGACCTATTCGGCGGAGACGACGCACGCAGGGTCCAGAGCAGCCTCAAAGAATACATCCGCGCCCGGGCCGATCTGTATCGAATGGCGCATGATTTCTTGCTGCTCCAGCGAGCGGAAGATTTCTCGGACCAGCAGGAAAAGAAGCTTTTGGAACTCAAGAACCAGCTATGGGACGCGGCGGTGGCAGCTTGCCCACAACCGAACTACCGTCCTGCATGCGGTTTGTCGCTGCCAGCCCTGAATGGCCTGTTCGAGGTTGCACGTCAGCGTGCAGGTGCCACCGAAAAGCACCCACCGCAGATCATCTACTTTATGCTGTTTGGCCTTGGTCTGGGGTGCTCACTGCTCGCCGGGTTCGGGATGGCCGCGAGCGCAGGGCGAAGTTGGATACACATGGTGATCTTTGCAGGAACCTTGACCGTTGCGCTCTACATCGTGACCGATATGGAATATCCGCGTCTTGGCCTCATTCGGATCGAGAGCTTCGATCATTTCCTCGCCGACGCCTACGATCAAATGCAGTAACGGCGGTGCGCGGCCAGCTTTTGTGCCCGCCTTGCAGCTTCGGCCTTATCGCGCCTACACGCAATCCGGCAGGCCGGGGGCCTCGATGGTCGGAGATACCACTATTTCCCGGAAACAGTTGGCGCACCGGGCGCTTGCGCCGACGATCTCGCACGTCTCGTCCCCGGATACGATGTCGCGCCGACATTTCGGACAGGTATAACCGGCCTCCTTCTCGACAAAGTCATATGACGGTCCGACAAAAGCGCAGACCATGTGATGGAGGATCGGGAAAAGCTCCAGGCGAGCGGATTTACACACCGGACAAAGTGATTGATCTGCTCTGATTTGCACCAGCCGCGCCTTTCGACAATTAGCAACGTGCCTATTGAAGACCGAGCAGACGCACCAACGCGGTGGCGGCGCGATGGGTGACGTCCGTATAGAACATGTGAACATAGACCGTTGAATTGAGCGGCGGCGGCGCAACCTCGGGAGTGAAGCGAATGCGCGCAATCTGCGTAGCGGGACGGTCACGCGCAAGCAGCTGCTGCCTTGCGGCGTACACATCGGAAACTGGGAGAATTTCCGCAATCCGTCCTGAAATGCGGCGGTTGCCGAACAGCACGAGCACTTCATTGCCGACCTTGGGCTCCACCAAGCGGGCGTTCGGAATGTACCAGTCGACATAGACGTCGGTCGGATCGAGGATTTCGGCGATCGGAGTACCGGCCACCAGGGATTGTCCAACAGTTGCAAGATTTGTTGAAACGATGCCGCTGATGGGCGCCAGCACTCGCCCCCCGGCGAAATTCCGCTCGACCTCATCGAGGCGGTCGCGAAGCTGTTGCGCAAACTCGTCCAGGTCGGCCAGTTGGGTGACGGCCTCCGCGACCATCGCCTCTTGCGAGATGACGGCCTTGCGCGCCGCTGCGCGCTCGCGGTGCATTTCCAGGCGAAACGTCAGGCTCCCGGCTTGCGATCCTTCAATCTGGTCGGCGGCAGCCTCGGTCAGTTCCTTGTAGGCTCTCGCCGCTTCAAGCGTTTCCTGCGCCACCCGCGCCTCGACCCGCAGTTGCGATCTGCGGCTCGCGATGTCGGACAATCCACGCATATAGGTGGCCACGATGTTGTCCTGTTCAGGCGACCGCACCAAGCCGATCTCTTCGCCTGCCTTGACCGCAGCGCCGCGCGCCGCATCCACGGCCCTGACTTGCACGAGATAGGGAAGCGAAACGACGTGCGCCGGAGCCAAGACAGTTCCGGGACCGCTTAGGTACACCAGCGGGGCGCCGAAATAGATGACAAAGAAGGCGAGCACCCCGAATACGCTCGTCGCATAGACGATGCGCACAAGCCGTCCGGCAACGCGCCTCCGGCTTTCGACGGGATCGGGAACGTTCGGATCGAGCCTGTTCATGGTGACGTTCATGAACCTGATCCTTCAAGTCCGGTCAGCAAACAGCGCGCGGCGCACGCGTGGAGGCACGAAGTCATCGTGCCTGGAAGTCGCGAAGAGGATCTCCGAGGAGTAGGAGAAGAACCGGGCGCACTTCAAATAGACGCCTTGGTAGAATGGAAAGATCAGGGATGCTCCAAGGCCAAACAGTCCGGAAGACCGGTTGAACAGGACAAACGCAAGCGCCAGGTTAAAGAGCGAGATCCAAAGAAGCAGAATGTAGATCGCGGCGAGAAACAGAACCGCATCAGCGCCGAATAGTGCCACAAGGTAGACGAGATAAAATGGCAGACTGAGCGTCGGAACGAGATCGAAAAGGATGAAGTCCAGTCTTTGCAGTGTATCCGGCAACCGTTCAAGCCGGTGGAAGAACCGCAACTCGCCGTACATCATGAAGCGAATTCGCAGGGCATCGCGATCCCAGCGCGCACGCTGGCGCAGGAGACCGATACCCCCGACCGGGCCTGCCGTTTCTGCCCACGCCTCCGGTACGAAACGGACGAGATAACCCAGACGGCGCAGGCGCAGACTGAATTCCAGATCTTCTCCGGGGCCGACGTCGAGCCCGCCTTGTTGGACGAACACATCGCGGCGGTACATTGAGCAAGCGCCGGAAAGGCAGGCGATCGCACCCACAATGTCAAGTATCGTTCTACCGGCACTTATCGACATCAAGTATTCGATGCTTTGAAGCCCTGTCCACAGCGAGTGACGATCATTGCTGATTGCAATGTTGCAGCTCGCACCGGCAACGCGCGGGTCGTTGAAAGCGGACGCAAGGCGCGCCACGGCGGTTGGCTCGAAAATCGTGTCTGCGTCCACTGTCAACAGCAGGTCGCCGGTGGCGAACCGGGCCGCTGCGTTTATGGCTGCGCTCCGGCCACAGCGCGTGCCGTGGCAAATGACCATGTCGACCAAGCCAAGCGCGCGCGCCCGCTCCGCCGTCGCGCGGGTTTCGTCAGTAGAACCGTCATCGACTACGATGATCTCAAGCGGTTGCAATGTTTGTTGTCGGAGCGAGGCGATAGAAACGCCCAGACCGGAGCCGCCATTGAAAGTCGGCACGATCACGGTGACCGAAGCTCTGACCAATGCATCGTCTTTCCGAGGTCTTCTGGTCAGCCCCAGCAGCGAGAGAGAAAGCAAGGAAAACGTATATCGTGGAATGTCGAAGATCTGTGCCGCAAAAGCGAGCACGATCCAGTTCGTCCCGGCGATCAACTGCATCGTTTCGACCATGCTGACTACCTTCGGCGTAAGACCGATTTGGCGTCGCGCCCGGACCGTCAAATCCCCAGGTCGATGCGGAACCCGATAGCCGGACGGCGCGCGTTATTCATATGCGCACGCGGACGTTCTCGAACTCTTTAGGTTGCAGTGAGAATTGTAGAAATCCTGACCACGGCCCCGCGCCGGTACCACTCGGCGGTGCAGTTTCAGGCTTCTTGGCGATCGCCGGTTCAACCTTTCAAGTCGAGTATATGCAGATTGTGCCAAACTGCGGATTGGTTGCAAAACTACGTGCATGTCTCCCCTGCGGGTATACAGTGAGTGCCGGGGAATATCCATGCGTCGGCCCGGGACCAGGAGTGAACGCTGGATGCAAGGGGCTTTCGCAAGCGGTCCGGGCTCGTTAGCCCCGATCTTGCATTCGGATTGGACCTGCCAAAACTGTTCGTCAACGCCGAACCGGGCGCGATCCTGATCGGGAGCGTCCGGGAGTTCTGCCGGAAGTGGCAGGACCAGACCGAGGTGACGGTCCCCGGGTCGCATTGCATCCAGGAAGATTCCGGGCCGGCGATCGGGGAGGCGGTCGCGCGGTGGATGAAGGCTCATGCGATCTGACCCGCGAATCAGATGCGGCACCGCGGCTCCGATTCGGCGGCAACTGGCAAGCACTCCGCAAACACCCCGGGTGACTACTGCCGCCCTTGGTTAACCTTTCGTTAGAACATTGCACTGCATCTTCCGCACCAGGGGGAACTCCAATGTTTTCAAGCCGCGACGCCTTCGAGAACGATTTCTGCCCGGTCCGGGACGAATTGCTCGGCCAAATGTACCGCGCCAACGCCAACGGCCTGCCGGTCCTCGTGGAGAGCGTTTCTTCCGAAGTCCGGGCCATGCTGGCACTGTTCTGCTATCGGCGCAGCCATCTGCATTCGCTGGCGCTCGCGGTCGCGGCCAGCTGCAGCGAACGCGATTTGATCCAGTTGGGCGGCCGCGTCGGCTCGACCCTTTACGCACTGTCCCGTGCACCGGCCGCACGCTCCACGCCGTCGTCCTACGGCCACCGCAAGCCGATCACCCTCTCGACCAAGCCGCTCTCGACCTTCGCGCCGGTCGAGGACGATGTCGACGACGAGGATGTCGCGGAAGCCGTGACGGCGTAAAGCCCACAGCCGTCGTCCCGGCGAAGGCCAGGCGAAGGCCGGGACCCATACCGCGTGATCCAGCGGTGAGGCGACGTGGCTGACGCCTTCTTTCAATAATTCGCTTTGGTGGCTATGGGTCCCGGCTCAAGGCCGGGACGACGACGGAGGCCAATCCATGCCTTCGCCGCGCCATCGCGCATTCGGCATCGCCGGGCATGCAGGTCCGGCAGACCTCGGGCCGCACCGCATAGATCGTGCAGGACGTCGCGACACCGACCTTGCCTGACAGCGCCGAACAGCGATCACCGTCGCAGCGCATCCCCGACAGTCTTTCATTTACGAAGTTTTCCGGGATCAGGTCGAGCTCTGCGTCATCCTCGGTGGTGAAGCGCGGCCAGTTCTGCGAATAGCTGCAGCAGGCCCCGCAGGCCTGGCAGGGGCTTTCGATATCGATGGTGGGACCGCTGTTCTCCATGACCCTGCTTACAGCGTTTTCGAGCGAAGTGGGTACCGGTTCGCGTAAAGAAAACGCGTCAAACAAAAAAACCTGCGCGGAATGAAGTGGCCGGCCATCAGGTATCTTTCGGGGCCTCCCAGACCAGGCTCCTGCGCCATCGGGCGCGCAGCAGATCGCGCCGCTCCGGGTATTTTTCGTCGTGGTACACCGCCTCGACGACGCGGTCGGTGCGGAAACTGCGAAAATCCTTGCGCAGCTCGCACCACGCCGCCAACAGCCGCACCGTCTCATGATAGCCGACGGCAATTGGCCAAATGGTGCGCTCGGAGTCGCGGCCGTGCTCGTCGCGATAGGCCAGCGTGATCTTCTTGCCCTCGTGAATCTGCGCCCGCGTCCGCACCATGTCGATGCGGTCGGGCTCCCTGTTCCAGCTGGGGCGGGCGCGGCTGGCGGGCTCCAGCACGAACGGCCTCAAGCGCTCGGTGACTGTGTCGGCGATTTTCGCCATCAGATCCTGGGCGGCGCGCGCCAACACGGGGTCGGCATGGCCGACCACCCATTGTGCACCGAGCACGCAAGCCTCGATTTCATCGGGCGTGAGCATCAAAGGCGGCAGGTCGAAGCCCTTCTCCAGGATATAGCCCATGCCGGCCTCGCCGCGAATCGGCACGCGCTGTTCGATCAGGGTTGCGATGTCGCGATAGATCGTCCGCTTCGAGGTCTCGAGCTCGGCCGCGATCGCATCCGCCGTCAGCGGTTTGCCGGTGCGCCGGAGCACCTGGATGATTTGAAACAGCCGGTCGGCACGTCTCATGACACGTCTCTTTTTTGCGGTTGGGCTCGCTGCTGCTGACAGCATGTTGGCAGCAGGTGGCGGTTATACCGGGACAACACCTCAATTGAAGGGAATTTGTCCATGATGATTCTTGCTGAACTCGGATTCCAGCGGGCTCAGACCTTTGTGCTGGAGCACCTGATTGCCTTTCACTTTGCCTCCGGCGACCTGCGCTGGGTGATGATAGCGCTGGCCTTGCGGTCATTCAGCGCAATGTGGGCTTTCGGCCATGAGCGCCTTCTAACCATGGTCCTGAACGCCGCCCGCCGCATCGGGCAAAAGGCCCGCTTCGCGGCGGAGATCGCCCATGCTGACACCATGGTGGCAGCAGGGGGGCGCTAGGGTCGGGTATCATATCAAGAGATCGGGAGCCTCCAGATGATTACCCTCTATGGCTTTGGCACGGGTTTCGGCTTGCCGGAGATCAGCCCCTTTGTGACCAAGACCGAGGTCCAGCTGAAGATGGCCGGTCTGGCCTATCGCAAGGAAAAGGCGAAGCCGCCCAACTCTCCCAAGGGGCAGTTGCCCTATATCGTCGATGACGCCGAGAGCGTGGCCGATTCCACCTTCATTCGCGCGCATATCGAGGGCAAATACGGCTACGATTTCGACGCCCCCCTCAGTCTGCAGGCGCGCGCCCAGGCCTGGGCGTTCGAGCGGATGATCGAGCACCACATCTATTGGGCGCTGGTCGGGGCGCGGTGGGTCGATGGCGAAAACTTTGCCAAGGGGCCGGCGCACTTCTTCGATGGCGCGCCGGAGCATCTGCGCGAAAAACTGCGCGAGGACGCGCAATTCCGGGTCGCCGAGAACTATCTGCTGAGCGGTCTCGGCCGCCACGCCCCGGAAGAGGACATTGACCTCGCTGTCCGCTCGCTGTTTGCGCTGTCGGTTCAGCTCGGCGACAAGCCTTATCTGATGGGAGATGCGCCCTGCGGCACCGATGCCACCGCATTCGGCGCGCTGGCCGGAATCCTGACGCCGTTCTTCGAGTCGAAACTGCGGGAGCGGACCGAAAAATTCGAAAATCTCACCGCCTATGTCGACCGGATGATGCTGCAATACTATCCGGAATTCGCCTGGGCGCCGCTGCAACAGGCGGCCTGAGCGTCGCCTGTCGTCCCCGCCTGGTGCGCAATTGCGCACGGGGGCGAGGACACATACGCCGCGGCCGACGGAAGAGGCGCTGTGGTAGGCGGCTTTTCCAGCCACTAGGATCGGTGGTTATGGGTCCTTGCTTTCGCAGGGACGACGATGGTTTTTGTGGTCGTCTTAGAGGGGCTGCCCGCTGGATACCCCGCCCTTCAATGCGGCCAACTCAGCCTCGAGTTCGGCGATGCGGGCGTCGCGCGTTGCCAGCGCGACCGCTACATCGGCGGCGTCGAATTTTTGCGGGATGTGCTGCGGGCAGTTGGTATCCCAGGCCGAGACCCTGAACAGGATGACCTGCTCGGGCCGCGCCTTGTAGCCTTGCGGCATCAGCGATTGCAGCAGCGCCGGATCGTCGTCGACCACGCGCGCCTCGCCCCAGATCTTCACCCGGCGGCGATGCGCATAGTCCATCACGAAAATATACGCCTTCGGATTTTCCGAGAGGTTGCCCTGCGTGATGTACTGCCGGTTGCCGCGGTAGTCGGCGAACGCGATCGTGTTCTTGTCCAGGATTTTGACAAAACCCTTCGGGCCGCCGCGATGCTGGATGTAGGGTTGGCCGTCCGCGCTGGCGCTCGAAAAATACAGGCTGTTGGTTTCCGCCAGAAAGCCGGCGAGGTTTGCATCGATCTCGGTGCGCCAGCCGCGCTGTTCGGCATCGGCGTAGGCGTCGCGCGAACCCTTTCGGGTCTGGATCGACTTCACCGCCGGGGTGAACGCGACATCGCTGGAATAGGTGTGAAGGTCTGACATCTGAACCCCTGAAATCCGAAGTGCGAAAGCGGTCTCCTTGCCCTTCAACATGGACTCTTTCAGAATTTAAACAATCAAGCCAATTGACACTTCACTATTGCAAGATATGAAATAATACCATGGACCGGATCGACGCCATGCAGGCCTTTGTCGCCGTCGCCGACCTGCAGGGATTTGCCCCCGCGGCGCGCAAGCTCCGGCTGTCGCCTTCCGCCGTGACGAGGCTGGTCGCGGCGCTGGAGGATCGGCTCGGCGCGCGGCTGTTGCAGCGGACCACGCGGCAGGTCGCGTTGACCGACGCCGGCGCGCGCTATCTGGAGCGCGCACGCCGCATCCTCGCCGATGTCGAGGAGGCTGAAGGTTCGGCCGAGGGCGAACAGACCCGGCCGGGCGGCCGGCTGGTGGTTTCTGCGCCGGTCGGATTTGGACGCCTGCACGTCAGTCCGGTCGTGACGGCCTATCTGAAGCGCTATCCGGAGGTGTCGGTCGATCTGCGCCTGTCGGATCGCGTGATCAATCTGGTGGAGGACGGCGTCGATCTTGCGGTCCGGATCGGTCACCTCCCGGATTCGACCCTGGTCGGGCGTCACGTCGGCGAGATGCGGCGGATCGTGGTGGCCTCGAAGGATTATCTGAAACGCCGCGGCGAGCCGAAGCGGCCCGCGGACATTGCCGCGCACGACACCATCCAGTTCGGCGCCATTACCGCGTCGCCGGACTGGCGCTTCGTCGAAGACGGAAGCGAACTCCGTGTTCCCTGCACGCCGCGCTTTTCGACCAACAGCGCCGATGCCGCGGTCCAGTACGCCGAACAGGGCGGCGGCCTGACCCGGGTGTTCGCCTATCAGGCGGCCGAATCACTCAAGGCCGGGCGGCTCAAAATCGTGCTGGCGAAATTCGAGGTGCCGCCGCTGCCGATCCACATCGTTTATCCGACGTCGCGGCTGTTGTCGGCCAAGGTGCGCACCTTCATCGATCTCGTGACCGAGACCAGCGACTGGCATTTTGGGTAATCAGATATCGTGCCCCGGACGAACCGTAGCGCCATAAGCGCGTTTACGCGCGTCTTCGACACGCTATGGCGCTGCTGAGCCGGGGCCCGTACCGCGCGCGATGTTGTAGGTCCCGGCTCTGCGGAGCAGCGTTGCACGCTGCACCGCGTCCGGGACAAGATGGCAAGCGCTATGCGTCAGCTTTCTTTGGCACCACCCGGAACGTGCCATTGGCGCGCGCGATCACGACGTCGTCGGCCTTGATCAGGCTTTGCGCGAAGCAGATCGTGCTGCCGGTCTTGATCACGTCGGTCTCGACCGCGAGCCATTGCCCGACCTGCGCGGTACCGATGAAGTCGACCGCCAGCGAGATCGTCACCAGCGACGACGCGCCACCCATGCGATGTCCACAGCTATGGCCCATCGCGTTGTCGGCGAGTGCGGCGATCAGTCCGCCGTGAATCAGGCCGCGCCCGTTGGTGTGCGGCCTCGCCAGCCGCAGCCCGATGATCACCGCCTTGTCCGTCCGCTTCGAATAAAGCGGCTCCCAGGGGTCGGTGAGCGGGCTTTTCCTGAAGTGAGGTTCAAAGCCCAAGGGAATGTCAGTCAAGGGAACGTCAGCGATGACGGGCGTGTCGGTTGTCATGAGCGGCTCGCGTGTTGGCGGTACATGCGCCATTGAACGCGATCCCGGTAACGGTTTCACCGCCTACAAAGTTTTAAACGGGATTTCGGCGGGTGTTTGAAAACGAGATCACGGTCCCCCGCCGTCATTGCGAGCGAGGCGAAGCAATCCATCCCGCCACGCAAAGAAAGAATGGATTGCTTCGTCGCTAACGCTCCTCGCAATGACGACAGTGCATGTTGGAGTCGCGCAGAATAGCTAAAACGGTAACCCCACGTAATTCTCCGACAGCGCGGCGGACGCGGCTTTCGAGCTGACCAGGTAATCCAGCTCGGCTAGTTGGATCCGCGCCCCGAATTCGCCCTGGTCGGGAAATTTGTGCAGCATCGAGGTCATCCACCACGAGAACCGCACCGCCTTCCAGACCCGCGCCAGCGCTTTTGCCGAATAGCCGTCGATGCCGGCGGAGGATTTCTCGTCGTAATATTCGCGCAACGCGCTGGAGAGATAATGTACGTCGCTGGCGGCGAGGTTTAATCCTTTGGCGCCGGTCGGCGGCACGATATGCGCGGCGTCGCCGGCCAGAAACATCCGCCCGAACCGCATCGGCTCGGCGACGAAACTGCGCAGCGGCGCGATGCTCTTTTCGATCGACGGCCCGGTGACGAGTTCGTCGACCGCCTTCTGGTCCAGCCGGCTCTTCAGCTCATCCCAGAACCGCTCGTCCGGCCATTGATCGATTTGATCGTCGAGCGGGCATTGCACGTAATAGCGGCTGCGGTGGGTCGAGCGCATGGTGCAGAGCGCAAATCCCCGCGCATGGTTGGAATAGATCAGCTCTTGGCTGACCGGCGGCGTCTCCGACAGGATGCCGAGCCAGCCGAACGGATAGATCCGCTCGAAGGTCTGGATTGCCGAGGGTTTTACGCTGGCGCGGCTGACGCCATGAAAACCGTCGCAGCCGGCGATGAAGTCGCAGGCGATCTCGCAGGCAACGCCGTCCTTGACGTAGCTGACGCGCGGATGGTCGGTGTCGAAATCATGCGGTTCGACGCCGGCGGCCTGATAGACCGTGGTGAGGCCGGCCGCCTTGCGCGCGTTCATCAGGTCGAGCGTGACCTCGGTCTGGCCGTAGATCATCACCGTCTTGCCGGTCGGGGCATGCATGTCGATGCGATGCCGCGCGCCGCCAAAGGCCAGCTCCACGCCATGGTGGATGAGGCCCTCGCGATGGGCGCGCGCGCCGGCGCCGACCTGGTCGAGCAGCGCCACGGTGCCCTCTTCGAGCAGGCCGGCGCGAATGCGGCCAAGTACATATTCCGGCGTCTGGCGCTCCAGAATCACGTTGTCAACGCCGTGAATATGAAGTAGTTGCCCAAGCAACAGTCCCGCGGGGCCCCCGCCAATGATTGCTACTTTTGTCCGCAATACTTGCTCCCCCCGATATTATAGGCTTGAACTTGACCGGCTTGCGGGCTGTCGTCAGCTTGCCATGATGATTATATCATATAACAATAATTGCAAAAGGCCGTCAAAGGCCTGACCTGAGGGAGAAAATGTCGATGAGGAAGACGTTCTTGGCGTTGCTGCTGGCCGCCAGCGTGACGCCCGCGCTGGCGCAGGAGAAAACCTTCGAGCTGAAGCTGTCGCACTGGGTACCGGCGTCGCACCCGCTGCAAAAGGCGCTGGAAGACTGGGGAGCCGCGGTCGAGAAGGCATCCGGCGGCACCATCAAGTCCAAGGTCTTCCCCGCCCAGCAGCTCGGCAAGGCGTTCGACCATTATGACATGGCGCGCGACGGCATCGCCGACGTCACCTACATCAATCCGGGCTATCAGCCTGGCCGCTTCCCGATCATCGGCGCCGGCGAGTTGCCGTTCCTGATGTCGGACGCCAAGGGCGGCTCGATGGCGCTCGACGCCTGGTACCGGAAATATGCCGAGAAGGAGATGAAGGACGTCAAGTTCTGCCTGGCCTTCATCCATTCGCCCTCGTCGTTCCACTCCCGGACTAAGAAAATCGTCGTGCCCGACGACGTCAAAGGCATGAAGATCCGCCCCGCCCACGCCACGATGGCGACGTTCATCACCCAGCTCGGCGGCACCAACGTGCAATCCTCCGCGCCGGAGGTCCGCGACATCATCGAGCGCGGCGTCGCTGACGCCGTCACCTTCCCCTGGGGGTCGCTGGTGCTGTTCGGCATCGACAAGGTGACGAAGTATCACATGGATGCGCCGCTCTACGTCACCACCTTCGCCTTTGTCGTGAACAAGGACAAATACAACCAGATGTCCGACCGCCAGAAAAAGGCGATCGACGACAATTGCAACACCGAAGCCGCCGGCCGCGTCGGCGAGCCCTGGGGCAAATTCGAAGACGCCGGTATCGAGAAGGTCAGGGCCGAGGAAGGTCACGAGATCTACAAGCTTACGCCGGACCAGACCGCACTGTGGAAGAAGGCCGCCGAGCCGCTGGTCAAGAGCTGGGGCGATGGCGTGAAAAAGACCGGCGTCGATCCGGATGCCGCGATGGCCGAACTTCGCGCGTCGCTGACCAAATACGACGCGCTCGCGCCGTAGCGACGCTCCTCTCCCTCTCCCGCTTGCGGGGGAGGGCCGGGGTGGGGGTGCCGCCGCGAATCACACTGCCCGTGTTGAGAGAGCTTCCCCCACCCGCCGCGCTCTTCGAGCGCCATAGCCGAAGCTTCGCTTCGGTGTTCTTGTCTAAAACGGCCGCCGAAGGCGGCCTATGCTCCCCCGCAAGCGGGAGAGGTGGACGTGCCAGGCTTCCTCGACCAAATGATGTTAAGCAACAGGATGTTCGGGACATGAATCGTGCGTCTATGGATCGCTTTATCGACACGATCGAATGGATCGCCGCCGGCTTCGTCGGCATCGTGGCGCTCAACATCTTCATCGCGGTGATCCTGCGCAATACGCTCAACTACGCGATCCCGGACTCCTTCGATATCGGGCGCATGCTGCTCGGCATCCTGATCTTCTGGGGCATCGCCGCCACCAGCTATCGCGGCGGCCACATCACCGTCGATCTGATCTGGGCCAATGTCAGCCCGAAATACCAGCGCTGGATCGACGTGTTCGCGACGCTGGTGCTGCTGTTCGTGGTGACGGTGCAGACCTGGACGCTGTTCGACAAGGTGCGCGGCACCTATTACGACAACGTCCTCACCTTCGAGATGCACATGCCGACCTGGCCGTTCTTCGCCGTCGCCTGGGCCGGCGACGTCTCCGCGGTGCTGCTGATCGCGATCCGCACCTACCGGCTGATTTTCTACCCGGATCTGATGCACGATCCAAAGATCAAGACCGTGGAGTAGGCGGCATGAGCACCGACGCCGTCGCCGTTCTCGGCTTCATCGCCCTGTTCACCCTGATGCTGCTGCGCGTGCCGGTCGGCATGGCGATGGGCCTCGTCGGCGTCACCGGCTTCGGTTATCTCGTCGGTTTCTCGCCGGCGCTGAAACTGGTCGGCCAGACCTCGATGCGCACGGTGACCGACTACACCTTCGGCGTGATTCCCATGTTCCTGCTGATGGGCACCTTGGTCAGCAATTCCGGCATGAGCCGCGAACTGTTCCGCGCAGCCAACGGCTTTGTCGGACATCTGCGCGGCGGGCTCGGCATCGCCACGGTGGCGGCGTGCGGCGGCTTTGCCGCCATTTGCGGCTCGTCGGTCGCGACCGCCGCGACGTTCTCGGCCGTCGCCTATCCCGAGATGCGCCGCTTCGGCTATCCGCAGTCCTTTGCCACCGGCGTGATCGCGGCCGGCGGCACGCTGGGGGCGATGCTGCCGCCGTCCACCGTGCTTGCGGTCTACGGCATCATCACCGAGCAGGACATCGGAAAACTGTTCATCGCCGGCATCATTCCCGGCCTGCTCGCGATGACCATGTACATGATCACGATCGCGCTGATCGGATATTTGCGGCCGGGCTTTCTGCCAACCGGCAAGCAAACCAGCTGGCGCGAACGCTTCGCGGGGCTGAAAAATATCTGGGCGCCGGTGCTGCTGTTCGTGTTCGTGATCGGCGGGCTGTACGGGCTGCCGTTCCTGCCGCGCTTCACCCCGACCGAGGCCGGCGGCGTCGGCGCCACCGGTGCGTTCCTGATCGGCCTGCTCACCGGACGGCTCGACAAGGAAAAAATCCTCAATTCGCTGCTGCAGGCGACCCGCACCGCGGCCGCAGTCTTCACCGTGCTGATCGGCGCATTGATCTTTGGATATTTCCTCACGGTGACGCAGACCCCGCAAAAGGTGACGGAGTTTCTGACCGGCCTCGGGCTCGGCGCCTACGGCGTGCTGGCGCTGATCATGGTGATGTATCTGGTGCTCGGCTGCCTGATGGACGCGATGGCCATGATCATCCTGACGGTGCCGATCATCTTTCCGGTGATCTCCCATCTCGGCTTCGACCCGATCTGGTTCGGCGTCATCATCGTGATGACGGTTGAGCTTGGCCTGATCCATCCGCCGGTCGGCATGAACGTCTTTGTCATCAAGAGCGTGGTCAAGGACGTATCGTTCTCCACGATCTTCAAGGGCGTGCTGCCGTTCGTGGCGACCGACCTCATTCGTCTGGTGATCCTGATCGCCGTTCCATTGCTGGCGACCTGGCTGCCGCAACGCATGATGTCGGGGGTTCACTAGCGCGATGACGCCGGTGCTCGAGACCAGATACGTCTTCACCATCACCGCGCGGATCGGCGAGGTGACGACCGCCGGCGAGACCGGTCATGGCGTCCGCCGGATCATCCCGATTACCGGCGGCGAGGTGAAGGGAGAAGGCATCAACGGAAAAGTCTGCGCGTTCGGTGCGGATTTTCAGATCATCCGGCCGAACGAATTGATCGAGCTCGAAGCCAGATACGCCTTCGAGACCGACGACGGCGCGGTGGTCTATGTCGAGAACAAGGGCATTCGTTTCGGGCCGATCGACCTGTTGCAGAAGCTCAAGCGCGGCGAGCCGGTGGATCCAAAGCTGATCTATTGCCGCACCGTGCCGAAATTCGAGACCGGGGCCGAAAAATACCGCTGGCTGATGGAAAACCTGTTCGTGGCGTCAGCCGCCCGCCACGCCGACCGCGTCGTTATCGACGTGCATCAGGTGCTGTGAGTTTCTGGCTCGGCGCCCTGGTTGCCTCCCGACTGAAGTGCGCACGAAGTTGGCATCACCGACCCGCGGCTCGCGAAACGAGCAAGGGATCGCCGCTCGAACCCGCCGCGTTCGCCAGTTGCAGGCTTCTTCGTTGAACGAGCCGACGATTTCGACGCGACATCCCTTTTTGACCGGCCGGCACCCCGCACATGGCAGACGATCTGGCCCGAGCCTCTTGCGGCAGATCGCGCCGGCCTGTCCCAACGCATGGCGGCATACGCCATTGATGCGCGATGACAAGCGGCGAAGGCCGTCAGCTTGACATAGATCAAGCCGTTGATTGTGGCGATTGCCTTTGCTCTCGACGAATGGAGGTCCCGATGTTGGAAGCAACGGATGTCATAATGGCTGCCATTCGTTCGGCCTTTGACAGCTACCCGAAAGAAGGCGATCCGGAGTGGAGAAGCCCCAACTGGATCATGCCGGAGGAATGCGCGCACCTGACCAGGGTGATAATGCGGGAACTGGACGCTGGGGGCTTCCAGATCGTGAAGAAACCAGCTGACGCCCAGCCGCCGCGATCTTGACGGTTGTGTCAGCCGGTTAATGCGCAATCTACCGATGCACGTCCGCTCTTCGGCACTCGATGCATCGCATCCAGGCCAGGCCGGCACGATCCAACGCGACGCCTCATCCACGACAGTGTCTCAAACGTCCCGTGGGAGTTTCGCGATGATTCCGAGCCAACCGAGTTTGACGGGCGCCTATCTGAGAACCCCAAGGGCCGCAGCCTTCGCGGGTATCATATTTTCGGTGCTGTTGTTCGCCGTGTTCGGGCTCATGCGGCTTTCGGTGCCGTCTGATCCCTTTGAGCCGGGTGCCTGGCTCGCGGAGGATACGACATATGTGGCGCTCGCCATGAACCTTGTGCCTTTCGCGGGGGTAGCCTTTCTTTGGTTCGTGGGAGTGCTTCGTGACAGACTTGGGCCTCGCCCACGAATAAGTGAATCTGCGTTTATTGGCGGTTTCATGTGGTGGGATTCCCCCACGGGCATGATGCTTGTAGCATATCGGTGTGATTGATGAATCGGCCATCCGCCAGCGATTTGAGGCGCTCGATCCTTTGCTGGACGAACGCGGACGGCGGCGTTTTGTGGCGGCGGAGGCGTTGACGGCGGGTCACGGAGGCATCGTCGCAGTGTCGCGGGCCACTGGGGTAGCTCGCAGCACAATTGGGCGCGCGCTCGAGGAATTGCGCAGTGGCGAGCACCCTGATCCAGAACGGATCCGCAGGCCGGGTGGTGGACGTAAGCCCCTGATTACGACGGATCCGCGTCTTCTCGATGATCTGCGCTCACTGGTCGAGCCGGCGACGCGAGGTGATCCGCAATCGCCGATGTTGTGGACCTCGAAGAGCTTGCGCAAGCTTACCGAGGGCTTGGGCCGCATGGGCCATACGATCGGCCGCACCCTGGTCAGCAAGCTGTTGCACCAGCTCGACTATAGTTTGCAGGCCAACCGCAAGACGCGAGAGGGATCGAACCATATCGATCGCGATGCCCAATTCCACTACATCAACGATCGCGTCAAAGAGGCGCTTGCCTCCGGCAACCCGGCGATCTCCGTCGATACCAAGAAGAAGGAGTTGGTTGGCGATTTCAAAAACGGCGGACGGGAATGGCGGCCGAAGGGTTCACCCGAAGAAGTGCGCGTCCACGACTTCGTCATTCCCGAACTCGGGCGAGCCGTGCCCTATGGCATCTACGACATTGCCGGCAACACCGGCTGGGTCAGTGTCGGCATCGACCATGACACCGCGGCTTTCGCAACCAACGCCATTCGAAGCTGGTGGCAATCGATGGGCCGGGAGCGCTATCCCATGGCTAAAAGCCTGCTGATCACTGCCGATGGCGGCGGCAGCAACGGCTCACGGGTGCGGCTGTGGAAGCTGGAGCTGCAAAAGCTGGCCGACGAACTCGATATCCCGATCTCCGTCTGTCACTTGCCGCCAGGCACCAGCAAGTGGAACAAGATCGAGCATCGCCTCTTCTCCTTCATCACCAGCAACTGGCGTGGAAAGCCGCTGATCAGCCATCAGGTGATCGTTCAGCTGATCGGCGCGACAACTACAAAAACCGGTCTCAAGGTCCGTTGCCAGCTCGATCCCACGACCTACCCTGCCGGCATCAAGGTCTCCGACCACGAACTCGCCGCCGTGAACATCACCCGCCATGAATTCCACGGCGAATGGAATTATACAATCAGCCCAAAGGCCCGCACCTTGCAGCGTTAGTTTGCGGACGATGCCTTGGTGCCCGCGAAGACCGATTTTTCGCGACGGTGTTCCTGGGCAGCGGATTTTTGCTGCTGGCTATGCTGTTCGCTGCCGCTGCGGTCGTTGGCGCGATCATTGTCGCATTCCATGCGGCACCCGAAGCGTTTGTCCACTCCGCCACTTTTCATTTCGGTCGCGGCCTGGCCTACGGGATGATCAACATTTACCTGGTCAAGACCGCGGCGGTCTTCATGATCACGACGTCGACCATTGCCATCTACACCCTTCTGACGCCGCGCTGGCTCGCAATCGGGGGATACGTCATTGCGGTCGTACTCCTGATTGGAAGCTCCTATTTCAGTTGGGGCCTGCTCGTGTTTCCGTTGTGGGTCTTGTTGGTCAGCCCGACCATCCTGCGAGACAGGGAGGCTGTACCAATTTCGACGGACGGTCTGTCGCCATAGCGCTACTGCATCGCAGCGAAGGTGAGGCTGCCGCTGATGCGGAGGTGTTACGCGAAAAGAGCAGCGCGGCGACGGTTGGGATCAATGACAGGGGTTTGATCTAGGTCAATTCGGAACCCGGTGGGAGACGAAATTTATCGCCGGGTGCCGATATGCGCGGCATCGCATCGAACAATGCACGGCACCCCAAAATAACGGAGGAACGCCATGCTTCGCTACATTCTTGCTGCTGTGGCAGCGCTCGTTCTGGTTAGTGCCAGCCTCGTTCCCGACGACGCCTTTGCTCGTCGCGGCGGTGGTGGTGGGTTTCGAGGCGGAGGATTTCACGGAGGCGGCATGCGCGCTGGTGGCTTCCACGGCGGTGGCATGCGCGCGGCTCACTTCCGGGGCGGTGCCGTTCACGCCGGGCGTATTCACGGCGGACGCGGCTATCGCGTCGCAGGAGGTGTTCGGCCGACGCATCCGATAGCGGGTCGTCCCGGTCGACCGGGCTATCCTGGTCGTCCGATTGCAGGACGCCCGGGCCGTCCGATTGCGGGTTACCCGGGAGGGTATTATCCGGGTTGGCGCGGTGCAGCTTATGGTGTAGCCGCCGGCGCCGCAGCAGCGGGAGCCTATGGCTATTACAATAACTACAATAATAACTGCTACTATGACACCTACGGCAATTGGCTGTGCCCGCAACGACAGTATCCGTACTGATGTGCTCATGAGCATGGTGGGACTGCGGCGCAGCAGGGCCTCACCGCCGAGTTCCGCGGTCTGTCGATTGACCGGTGCTTTGGTGCGCGCGGAACAGGCAGCGCCGCTGCCCTGTTAGCTGCCTGCGAGGACAATGGTGCACGGCAGAAATCCGTGATCTCATGTACGGGACAGCGCGGTTGTTTGGCTCCGCCTATCCCGAGCGGAACTGCCTCGTCGGAATGCGGGCACACTTCGGCATTGAGGCCGAACGATTTGCGACCGCTAACGGCGCGCTTGTCGGTGTGTCTTGAATTGAGGGGTGATCATGGCTGAAACCACGAAACTCTCCGTTGAGAAAGCCCTCAAAAAGCTGCGTGAAAGCGAAGCGAAATCGAAAGACGCGGCGCTTGATGAAAAGTCGGATGCGCTGAATGAAGAAATAAAGCGCATGCGAGCGCAAAGACTGCGGCTCGATCAGAACCGACCTAAGCGCAGTTGAACCTGCGCGGGTTGTCATCCCTTATTTCCCCACCGGACTGGTAGATGTCCGCCCCTTTTGATAGTCCATTTGCCGTCTTCGCGCTCGCCCTCCTTGCGCAAGGCCTGGCGGCCTATATCGGCGATGTCCTTCGCAAGCGTGCGCATGTTTTCAGGCAGGGTGAACGTCACGATTTTAACACCGTCCAGGCTGCGACCTTCACGCTTCTGGCGCTGATCATCGGCTTTACGTTCTCAATGGCGGTTAGCCGCTACGACCAGCGCAAGACCCTGGAGGAGGCCGAAGCCAACGCCATCGGCACGTAATATCTGCGTGCCGATCTGTTGCCGGGGGACACAGGTGCGCGCACGCGCGAATTGTTGAGGAAATATCTCGATCTGCGCATTGCCTTCTATGAAGAAAGCGACACGCGCATCGCCGCGGAAATTGGACAGAAGACGGCAAGTGTACAAGACGCGCTCTGGGTTGTGGTGAGCCCTGCAGCGGCCAGCCACCCCACCCCGGCGACGGCGCTTGCGATCTCCGGCATGAACGATGTGCTCAATTCGCAGGGCTACACGACGGCTGCCTGGTGGAACCGGATACCCGTCGGCGCATGGGCGACGATGGTCCTGATGGCAGTCGCCTGTAACCTCCTCGTCGGCTATGGCGAGCGTCGCAAAGGGGAGCTCTTCCTGTTCATCCTGCCGGTCGTCGTATCCATCGCCTTTTTTCTGATCGCCGATCTTGATAGTCCGCACGGCGGCGTGATCCACGTGCACCCACATAACCTTCTGGCCGCCGCTCAGTCGATGAAGCCACCCTAAATGCGCGTCCGCGCAAGCATCAGTGCCGGCACACGGCGATCGGGTCCAGCTGCAACAGTTGATCCTCAACGCCGTCGAAGCGATGAGCGGCGCCGGCGAGAGGACGCGGGAGTTGCTGGTCGGCGCCGGGGGAGATGCGACCGGAATGTCGGTTTGGTCCATCAGCGGAAGTGGCCAGATTCATTCAACAGCTTCCTTCATCCAACGCACAATCCCCGGCCAATACGCTTCAAGCGTCCGCCTCCCCATGAACAGGCTTAGATGACCGCACGGGGCGACCGCGTGGCGAAGAGATTCCGGCCGCGTTCCTACCAGCCGTTCCACGGCAAGCAACTGTTCCGGGGCGACCACCGTGTCGGCGCTCCCGGCCAGAAGATACATCGGATGCCGCAGCCGCGAGAGGTCGATCCTTTGTCCGAGGGCGACGAAGCTTCCGCTGGCGAGTTCGTTGCGCTTGTACAATTTCTCGACAACTTCGAGATAGTATTTTCCGGGAACGTCGATCGTCCAGGAGTTCCAGTTCTTGAAGATGGCTTCGAGCCGCGTGAATTCCGGCGAGTCGATCGGCTGAAGGATCTGGAGAGATTCGCGAATATCGTTTGCGTCAGTCTCGTTGCCCCAGAACGGCGCGATATTGCGGCCGATAACGCGACCATCGCCGAAATTCACCAGGCTCTCGAACATGACCAGCGGAGTCGCCTCGGCGATAGCCGACAAACCGGACTGCTGCGCAGCAATATCGACCGGCGCGCCGGCCATGACGAGCTTGCGAACCTTGGCCGGGAACCGTCCCGCATAGACCAAGGATAACCAGCCCCCCTGGCACAGCCCCACGAGATCAACCAGGCCACCGACATGATCGACAAGGACATTGAGTTCGGCAAGATATTCGTCAATTCCGAGAAATCGCATGTCGGCGCTGGCCGAGCGCCAATCGGCCACGAACAGTTGTTCAATTCCGGCACCACGGAGCGCGGCAACGAGACTGTGTCCGGCGGCAAGGTCGGCAATAGCGGCTCCATGCAACGCGAGCGGCGGGCACAGCAGGGTGGGAACGCTGCTCTTGACCACAGTAAAGTCACGGAGCCGGACTGTACGCAGCTCCAGCGCAATCCTGCTTGGCGTGGCTCCTTCCGGCTCCTGCGCAGTGCGGGCGCCATCGGCATCGGCCGACAATCCCAGAAGATGCGCCGCTACGGACGAGGCGGTTTCAGCGGCTGATGCAGCGACGAGTGCAGGCCAGAAGAACGCCGCATACGGGAATTGACCTCCTGGATATTGATCCATTTGATGAATGTCCGGTGCGTCCCCCCAACGCAGAACCTAGCACTTTTCGCTGGGCGTCGAGCGGGAAATGGCACAACCGGCTTCAGCCGATGTCTGCTTCGGGGGGCATTCGCGTCACTTTGGCCATCCGCCGGTCACTTCCGGTCTGCCCCGATCAACGGACATCATCTAGCCGGCCCGGCTGGTCCGTTTCGTGCCAAAAGCGGACAATGCGAAAGAGACCGCCCCCTTGGCTCTTTCACGCCGGGCTCAATTGTGCGGCGGGCAAACGCGCGTCGCGTCTTGCTCGGAAATCTGCAGTTCAGGATCCGTGAATCGTACGAAATTTGCGACTTCATCATGCTCTTTTGGATAACGAATCGAGGGCGGGATCACGCTGTCCCAATATGCTGCCGCTTTGCGGGAATCCCATCCGGCGGTGCCGCAAAATTGAGCGAGCGCGGTCGCCGAGATAAAACCCGAAGCGTGCAGGCCATACCAGCAATGGACGTACATCGCCCCCTTATTCTGAGTGATGATGTCATGCAGTTTGACGAAGACCTGTTTCAAGGCCACGCGGTTGTCCCACTGGTGATAGTCATATTGCAGCGAATTGGCACCGCAACTGATATTCTCGGTTCCGTTCCATCCGGTTCGATACGCGTACACCGCTTGCGAAAAGCCGGCTTTGCATAGCGCCTGGAGGGATTGATTTTGAAGCGGCCGGCGTGGTCCATCGACGCTCGCGCGCGAGCCTTCCGTGCCACCGCGATAAAGGACTCCGGGCATGACAACCCGGAAGTGCGTGAGGCCTACGCCGCCCCCAACCGGGAAGAGCTTCTCTTTCGTCATGTCGGCGTCTTCCGTCCCCGCGGGCTGCGCAAGGGCGCCAACTCCAACTGACAAACCCAAAGCCAGCACTGAAAAAAATCCAGCGATTCTGTACATTGCGTCTCCTAACGGTAATTGGGCGGGCTATTGCACGCTGTTGTGACCGTGGAGATCATCGTCAACCAACTTCAAGGAAGATTATTCGGTGCGTTGAAGAGGATCGCCGTCGCATCGAGCACTATGTGCTTACGAACGGGAAACATATGTGAAGGTGATCACAAACAGCCAATCGAAATTTGCCGATAATGGATTAGCAACCAGTCAGCGTCACTCGTCACGGAAATTTTCGCGAGCAAGTTCAAGATAAGCCTTGGCGACAGGTTCCGTTGCATTGTGGAACGCATCGGCGTCCTTTTCGACAACGGCGCGGTAGTGAGCGGCTTCGGCTTGGCGTCCGTGCGCCAGACCCAGCACATTGGCGTCGTAGCGCGCGATATCATCCAACAAGGCGACATCGCTGCTCTTTTCGCTTGAATAAGGCAGGTCGATGAGTGACACGTGTTTTTCACGAATCCAAAACAGGCCGGCACCGGGAAGGTCGACAAGGTCATAGGCAGAGCCATCCAGGCCTGGCCAGAATGTTCGGCGAATCTCATTCAGCCATTCATGAACCGGGGGCTGAGCCTGGTAGTTGGCAATCGCCGGTTTGCTGTACTGCTTTAACTCGACGATGCGCCGGGATTTCTGATGTTCGACCAGAACCCAGATTCGCAGCTGATCGACACTCCCGCCACGTTCTTCGGGCCGGGTTGCCAGATCGATGACTTTCGCAGCGGGAAACAGGCGTTCGATTGTCGAGCGGGCAATCTTTGCGTAGTACCGCTCAATCTTTCCCTTTCTAAATACAAAGCCGTGTTTTGAAGAGTTTTTCTCGACGTACCGTGTCACCATGTCATCATAGTCGGAGACAGGCATGGCCAGGAGCGATCGCACCTCTTTCGGCGGATCCAACTCTTTGCCCGCGATGCCCGCAAGATAGCTCATTTCCAGCGGACGCTTCTTGATTAGCCCGCCTATAGACTTCGAAGCTATCAGGTAGCGAATTATGTCTAGTACGAACGGTCCGCGGCCAGCATCGTCAAAGTCGATGTCGGCATATCTCATCTGTCGTGATCCGCCCACCTGTTTTAGAGGCAGAACCGAGAAATTGCCAATGTGCGGGTCGCCGCTTACTATCCCTTCGAATGGAAGATATTGCTTCAGGCTGCTTAGATCCGCCCGATGCTTCATGTAGGTCCAATAGTGGGGCGTATTGCTGCGGATCAGTTGCGAAAGGTTCTTGGACGCTTCGACCTGATCGAATTGACCGCTCGTGGCGTTCGTACCCATGGCCTGGTTCCAACGTTTTCTCGCCGGCGGTCTCGCAAGCACATCTTGCTTCAAGTGACGGCTGCCAAAGTGTTAGAGGTCACAACTCTGCGCTTTCAGAGGTTGAGCGGAAAAGTGTGTCTGAAGATCCAGATCAAGCTTCAGTCGGCCTTGCAGGCAGGTTTGATGCAGCTTTGTCGCAAGATCCTTCAGATTCTTGCGGACTGCCGCATAATCATTGGCGGTGAAAACCAATTCTCGAACGAAGAATTCTCTGGTTTCCGCAGAATCGGCAATACCGTCAAAACGCAAAATGAGGCGATAGGTCCCTGGATCGATGTGTGCAATACGATCGGCTAAGCCCGTTTGCTTTGCGATATTATCTTTGGCGACGCCGCAGTCATTATCCTTCAGGAGCATCCTCTTGACTTGAACGGCTCCAACCCGCGCAGCCTCCTCGGGAGTCAGGCTCTTGCTCGACTTCAGTTTGGCGCTGCCGTCCTGGTTCAGATCGTTGGCATCGAGATAGTAATAGGTCTGGAGATCGTGAATATTGCCGAAGCGGTCTTGCTGGTTCATGAGGGTGTCGACCACGATCAGGTCCGCAGCATCTTTGAGCTGTACCATCTTCTGAACATTTTCGGCCGTGAAGTTTCGTCCCACGAGCGTACTAATGTCTGAGTTGCGGGCCAGCATTCCGACGATCGGGTTCCCGTTGCGAAAGTTCTGCGCGCGCGCAACATTGTTTGCACCACCATTGAAGAACTCTTTGTAGAACTCTTCTTTCGTAGGGTTCTCGCTGAGCGCGCCATACGATTGGGCAAAATCGTCGGTGAGCAAGAAATCCCGTCTGTTGGCTTCGGCGCCGGCCGTCAACTGCGCCATCAGGCCTGCCCAGGTTTGATGAATAAGAGTGCCCGATTTGGTCTGGTCCAGGGCCTTGTGACCGAGAGCAATGTGGTTTTTCAGATCGAACGTGCGTAGAACTGTCGGCGGAACGTTGCCGATACCGCCAAGCATGCGCGACATGTGATAATAGCCGAGGATGGAAGGCGTATAGCTGCAGCTCGTGCTGAGCTTATATTTGGCGATCTTTTTGGCGCCTGATGTCTCGCAACGCGCCGCGACGTCGTCACGGGCGACACCTTGAGAAGGCGAATAAAAATCAAGACCCGGGTTCGTGCTGTTGAGTTTCGGGCAAACTGCGGCGTTCGTATTCCCGTCTATATTGCAAAGCCGGGTCTCGACCTCGCTATCCTTGTCGGAATATTCGCCATCTGCGAAATGCTTGGGAATTACGCAGACCTCGGCATTTCTGCCTGCAACCGGGAGATCCACGATCTTCTCGCCGCGTTGAAGGTGGGCTGATAAAGTGGCATGGGTGACCGACGGACCGAGGAACGCGCCCGACAAGAGCAGAAGCTGGGTCAGACGAACCACTCTCCTCATAAGCCTTCTCCGGAACAATATTCACGTCTCCGCAGTGCAGGCCCGCGGGGTTTTATGACAGCTTCCGATCGCCGCTTAGTCGCTTTTAAAAGGGTCGCTGACGATTTCGTAGCCGGCAACGGATTTGCGCGAGCGTCCTAACGCATATTAGTTCCACGTTGACGGACAATCTGTTGTGAGCTGGATCACGCAATACGGAAAAAACTTTTGACCGTCCGTGACCACCCCAGGTCATTGCCGAGCGACGACGAGCGGAGAGTGAAATTGAATCGCGATCCCGCCACGTCATTGCGAGGAGCACTTGCGACGAAGCAATCCATCCATCCGTTATGCCGCGATATGGATTGCTTCGCGGAGCCTGTCATCGGGCGCGCATTCGCGCGACCCGTTGGCTCGCAATGACGAAATCGGCCATATTGACTCCCGCGCCAATAGTTATAAAATATAATTATTCTAGGAAGGAAGTAATAAATCCATGGGAAACGCCGTCCCCGCCGCCGCGGGTCAATCCGAATTGCTGGAGATCAAACAGATCGGCGCAGTGCTGAGCGTGGGGCTCAACCGCCCGGCGAAGCGCAATGCGCTGAACGACGGCATCATCCTTGCGATCCAGAATTGCTTTTCCCATCTCCCGGACGGGATCGGCGCCGTGGTGATCCATGGCATCGGCGATCATTTCTCGTCCGGCCTCGACCTCTCCGAATTGACCGAGCACGACGCCACCGAGGGCCTGCGACACTCGCAGATGTGGCATCGGGTGTTCGACCGCATTCAATATAGCCGCGTGCCTGTCATCGCCGCACTCAAGGGCGCGGTGATCGGCGGCGGGCTGGAACTGGCCTGCGCCGCGCATATCCGCGTCGCCGAACCCTCGGCCTATTTCGCGCTGCCCGAGGGCCAGCGCGGCATTTTCGTCGGCGGCGGCGGCTCGGTGCGGCTGCCGCGGCTGATCGGCGTGGCGCGGATGACCGACATGATGCTGACGGGCCGGGTCTATTCCGCGACCGAGGGCGCGGCTTACGGTTTTTCGCAATACCTCACCGAAGCCGGCGGCGCGCTGCCGAAGGCGATGGAGCTCGCCGAACGCGTCGCCGCCAATGCGCCGTTGACCAATTTCGCCGTGCTGCAGGCGCTGCCGATGATCGCGGAGGCCAATCCGCAGGCCGGCCTGCTGATGGAATCGTTGATGGCGACGGTGGCGCAGAGCGACAAAGAAGCCAAACGCCGGATTCGCGCCTTTCTCGACCGCAAGACCGCAAAGGTGAAACCAAGCTGACATGAGCGCCAAGCCCAACATGTCCGCCCCGGACGAAGGCCATCCGCTGCGCGCTATATCTTTTGGCAATCCCGCGGTGTCCGTCGAGCGCCGCGACGACGGCGCCATTTATCTCAGGCCGAAGGCGCGGCTTGGCGACTATCCGGTGCGCCTGACCGATCGGTTGCATCATTGGGCCGGAATTGAGCCCAACCGAATCTTCATGGCCGAGCGCGACGCCACGCGCGGCTGGCGGCAGATCACCTACGCGCAATTGCTGACATCGACCCGGCGCATTGCCTCGGCGCTGCTGGCGCGCGGACTTTCGGCGGAAAAGCCGATCGTCATTCTCTCCGGTAATTCGGTCGACCACGCGCTGCTCGCGTTCGGCGCGCTCTATGCCGGCATTCCGTTCTGTCCGGTATCGCCGGCCTATTCGCTGGTGTCGCGGGATTACGGCAAGCTCAGCTATCTGATGAAGCTGCTGACGCCGGGCCTGGTCTTCGCCGACGATGCCGGCAAATTTGCCGACGCGCTTGCCGCCAACGTTTCGCTGGGGACGGAGATCGCGGCTTCGCGCGGCGCGGTGCCCGGCCGCCAGGTGACGCTGCTTTCGGATCTGCTGGCGACACCGGAGCACCCGCGGCTTGATGCTACGCACGACGTCATCGGCCCCGATACGATCGCAAAATTCCTGCTGACGTCGGGCTCGACCGGCAATCCGAAGGCCGTGATCAACACCCAGCGGATGATCTGCGCCAATCAGGTGATGCTGCGCGAGACGCTGGCATTCCTGAAGGACGAGCCGCCGGTCATCGTCGACTGGCTGCCGTGGAATCATACGTTCGGCGGCAATCACAATATCGGGCTGACGCTGTTCAACGGCGGCTCGATGTATCTCGACGAGGGCAAGCCGGTGCCCGGCGGCATCGAGGAGACCGTGAAAAATCTGCGCGAGATTTCGCCGACGGTTTATTTCAACGTGCCCAAGGGCTATGAATCGCTGCTGCCCTATTTGCGCGACGACAAGGCGTTGCGCGCAAAGTTTTTCGGGCGGCTGCACGCGATGTTCTTCTCGGGTGCGGCGCTGTCGCCGTTCATCTGGAACAGCCTCGATGAACTCGCGGTGCAGGAAACCGGATTCCGCGTACCGATGCTGACCGGCCTCGGCGCTACCGAAACCTCGCCGTTCTTCATGTCGGTGACGCCGGCGACCAGCCGCTCCGGCCATGTCGGCCTTCCCGTGCTGGGCAATGACGCAAAACTGCTGCCGAACAACGGCAAGCTCGAAGTTCGCGCCAAGGGTCCGAACGTCACGCCGGGCTATTGGCGCCAGCCGGAATTGACGGCAAAAGCCTTTGACGAAGAGGGCTTTTACAAATTCGGTGATGCGCTCAGACCCGCCGATCCCAGTGATTTCGACAAGGGTTTTGATTTCGACGGCCGGATTGCCGAGGATTTCAAGCTTGCCAGCGGCACCTGGGTCAGTGTCGGTCCGCTGCGTGCGCGCTTCGTCGGGACCTGTGCGCCGCTGGTGCGTGACGTCGTCATCGCCGGCATCAACCGCGACGAAATATCGGCGCTGGTGGTGCTCGATCTCGACGGCTGCCGTCTGATCAATCCGGCGCTTCCCCACGATGATCTCGCCGCCGCGGCTTCCGATCCCCTGATACGCGCGGCGTTCCGCGACCGGTTTCAGAAGCTGCTGGCCAATGCCACGGGTTCGTCGACCCGGATCAGGCGCGCGGTTCTGCTCGACACGCCGCTCTCGATCGATCGTGGCGAAGTCACTGACAAGGGCTCGATCAACCAGCGCGCGGTGATCGAACATCGCAGCGGCCTGATCGATCTGCTCTATTCGCCAACGCCGCCGGCGCATGTGATCGCGCTTTAGCCAACGAACATTAATTCGCCAGGGAGAGAACCATGCAGTTGAAGGATCAGGCCGCCATCGTCACCGGCGGCGCATCGGGACTGGGTGCTGCGACCGCGCGCCGGCTGGCAGCAGGGGGGGCCAGGGTTGCGGTCTGCGACCTCAACGCAAAACTTGCTGAAAGCGTCGCCGCCGAGATCAAGGGTGTCGCGGTGGTCTGTGACGTCTCCGACGCCGGCTCGGCGGAAGCCGCCATCGCTGCCGCCGCCAAGGCGCACGGCCCCGCGCGCGTGCTGGTGAATTGCGCCGGCATCGGTGTCGCCAAGCGCGTGATCGGCAAAGAGGGCCCGATGGCGCTCGCCGATTTCGACCGGGTGATCAAGGTCAATCTGATCGGTTCCTTCAACATGCTGAGGCTGGCAACCGCCGACATGTCGAAACTGGAGCCGCTTGCGACCGGCGAGCGCGGGGTGGTGATTTCGACCGCCTCGGTTGCGGCCTATGACGGCCAGATCGGCCAGTCTGCCTATTCGGCCTCGAAGGGCGGCATCGTCGCAATGACTTTGCCGATCGCGCGCGAACTGGCGCAGTTCGGCATCCGCGTGCTGACGATTGCACCCGGCCTGTTCCTGACGCCGCTATTGGCCAATTTGCCGCAGGAGGCGCAGGACTCTCTCGCAGCCTCGATCCCGTTCCCGCGCCGGCTGGGGCAAGCCGATGAATTCGCCTCGCTGGCGCTGCACATGATCGACAACCCCTACCTGAACGGCGAAGTGGTGCGGCTCGATGCCGCGCTCCGCATGGCGCCGCGCTAAGGGATAAACCATGTTCGTTCATCGGCGCGACGTGCAGATCCAGTGGGGCGATTGCGACCCCGCCAACATCGTTTACTACCCGCGTTATTTCGCGATGTTCGACGATTCGACCTCGATCATGTTCGAGGCGGCCGGCTACTCCAAGCAGGACCTCATCCACAAATATGGCCTGGTCGGCATTCCCATGGTGGATACGCGGGCGAAATTCCACATCCCCTCAACCCATGGTGACTGGATCGGAATCGAAAGCCGGATCGAGAGTTTCAAGCGTTCGAGTTTTGAGGTGACCCACAAGGTGTTCAAGGGCGAGGCGCTGGCGATCGAGGCGTTCGAGACCCGCGTGCTGGTCGGGCGTCATCCGGACGACCCGGCAAAGCTGAAATCGGCTCCGATGCCGCAGGAGATCATTGAGCGGTTCATGAAGGGCTGACTTGTGAAGGGCTGACTCGGGCCCGCGGATGACCTAAAGAAGGGGCTGAATTGGCCATCGAATTTGGTTTAAACCTTTAAAAAGATACCCAAAGGGAGGAATGAATGAAGAAGGCTCTTCTGTCCGCGGCCGCACTCGTGGCGGTACTGGCGCTGCCGGGCTCGCCGGTGATGGCGCAGACCAATGAAATCACCATCGGCATTTCGATCTCCACGACCGGACCGGCCGCGGCGCTCGGCATTCCCGAACGCAACGCGCTCGACTTCGTGCCGAAGGAAATCGGCGGCGTGCCGCTCAAGCTGATCGTGCTGGATGACGGCGGCGATCCGACCGCGGCCACCACCAATGCGCGGCGGTTCGTGACCGAATCCAAGGCCGACATCATCATGGGTTCCTGCACCACGCCGCCCTCGATCGCGGTGTCCACGGTGGCGAACGAGGCGGGCATTCCCCATTTCGGCCTGGCGCCGTTCCCGATCAACGAGGCGCGCGCTAAATGGTCGGTCGATCTGCCGCAGTCGATCCCGATCATGGGCAAGGTGCTGTACGAGCACATGAAGGCGCACGCCATCAAGACCGTCGGCTATATCGGCTACTCCGATTCCTACGGCGACCTCTGGGTCAACGACTTCAAGGCCCAGGCCGTGCCGATGGGCATGACCATGGTCGACGAAGAGCGCTTTGCCCGTCCGGATACCTCGGTCGCGGGTCAGGTGCTGAAACTGGTCGCCGCCAATCCCGACGCGGTCCTGATCGGCGCCTCCGGCACCGCCGCGGCCCTGCCGCAGACCGCGCTGCGCGAGCGCGGCTACAAGGGCCTGATCTATCAGACCCACGGCGCTGCCAGCATGGACTTCATCCGCATCGCCGGCGCATCGGCGGAAGGCGTGATCATGTCGGCGGGACCTGTGATGTCGCCGGAAACGCAGGCCGACAGCGCGCTGACCAAGAAGCCGGGGCTGACGCTCAACGCCGCCTATGAAGCCAAATACGGCCCCAACAGCCGCAGCCAGTTCGCCGGCCATTCCTACGACGCGTTCGAAGTGCTCAAGCGCATCGTTCCGGTGGCGCTGAAGACCGCCAAGCCCGGCACGCCGGAATTCCACGAAGCGATCCGTCAGGCGCTGATCTCCGAGAAGGAAATCGTCGCCACCCAGGGCGTCTACAACTGGACCGAAAAAGACCGCTACGGCCTCGATGACCGCTCGCGGATCATTTTGACGGTGAAGGACGGGAAGTACGTTCCGGCGATGTGAGGTGAGACGTTGTAGGGTGGGCAAAGCGAAGCGTGCCCACCGTTCAACGACTGCAGTATTGATAAGAGCGGTGGGCACGGCGCGAAGAGCGCCTTTGCTCACCCTACTTTTCGGCCCCTAAATCGCGCTCTCGCCTTCGTGCTGAAAGCCGAGATAGCTCGCGGCGACGCGCGCGTTGCTGGCGATGTCCTTCGCGGACCCATTCAAAATGAATTCGCCGAGCTCCATCACATAGGCGCGGTCGGCAATCTGCAGCGCGGCTTGCGCGTTTTGCTCGACCAGCAGCACCGAGACGCCGGCGGCGCGCAACTCGCCGACGATGCGGAAGATGTCGGCAACGATGATCGGCGCGAGGCCGAGACTGGGCTCGTCCAGCATCAGCAGTTTTGGCGTACCCATCAGCGCGCGGCCCATCGCCAGCATCTGCTGCTCGCCGCCGGAGAGTGTCCCGGCCAGCTGCTTGCGCCGCTCCTTCAGGCGCGGAAACAGCGTGTAGACGCGCTCGAAGGATCTTGCCGCGACAGCCTTCGGAATCCGGAAGGCGCCGAGCTGCAGATTGTCCTCGACATTCATGGTGGCGAACAGTTCGCGATGTTCCGGCACCAGGCTCAGGCCCGCGGCGACGCGATCCTCGATATCGAGCGGCGCCATATCCGCGCCTGCAAAGACGGCGCTGCCCCTAAGCGGCAAGATGCCCATGATCGCATTCAACAGTGTGGTCTTGCCGGCGCCGTTGGCGCCGATGATGGTGACGATCTCGTTGTCGGCGACGTCGAGCGACACCGCGCGCACGGCTTCGACCTTGCCGTAGGCGACATGCACGTCGCTGACTTGCAACAGCGCGCTCATGCGGCAGCTCCGAGATAGGCCTTGATCACGTCGGGGTTGGTCTTGATGGCCTCAGGCGTGCCTTCGGCGATCTTGGTGCCGAAGTCGAGCACCACGATGCGATCGGCGAGATCCATCACAAAGCCCATGTCGTGCTCGACCAGCAGCACCGACATGCCGCCGTCGCGCAACTGCCGCAGCAGCGCGGCGAGGCGCTGCTTCTCCATGTGGCGCAGGCCCGCGGCCGGCTCGTCGAGCAACAGCAGCATCGGATCGACGCACAGCGCGCGGGCGATCTCGACAATGCGCTGCTGGCCGAGCGAGAGAGAGCCCGCCAATTGATCGATCTGGTCGCCGAGGCCGACGCGCTCGATCTGACGCGCGGCCTCCGCCAGCAATTTCGCCTCGTCGGCGCGGTCGAGCCGCAACATGCTGGAGATGGCGCCGGAATGGCCGCGCAGATGCGCGCCGATCGCGACGTTCTCCAGCACGGTCATGTCGGGCACCAGCTTGACGTGCTGGAAGGTGCGGGCGATGCCGAGTTTCACGATCTGCTGCGGCGGCGCGTTGTCAGTCTTCTTGCCGAGCACCGAGATCGAGCCGCTGGTTGCGGTCAATACGCCCGTGATCAGGTTGAAGGTCGTGCTTTTGCCGGCGCCGTTCGGGCCAATCAGGGCGACGATCTCGCGGGCGTGCACGTCGAAAGACACATCGTTGACGGCGATCACGCCGCCGAATTGCTTGCGCGCTTTTTCGATCTGCAGCAGCACAGAAGGCGAAGCCGGCGCACGCTCGCGCGCGGGTAAGGTAAGCGATACATCGGGTGTCTTGCGGCCCGGCTTGAACGGCAATCGCGCCATCAGCCAGGGCCAGACCCCGGTCGGCGCCAGTTGCAGCAGGCCGACCAGCAGGATGCCGAACACGATGGTCTCGAGCTGGCTCTGGCCGCCGAAAATATACGGCAGATAGCTCTGCAGGATCTCCTTCAGGATCACCACGATGCCGGCGCCAAGCACGCCACCCCAGACATAGCCGGCGCCACCGACGACCGCGATGAAGAGATATTCGATGCCGGACTGGGCGCCGAACGGGGTCGGATTGGCGGCGCGCTGGAAATGCGCATAGAGCCAGCCGGAAAGTCCAGCCAGCACCGCCGCATAGATGAACACCAGCAGTTTTGCACGCGGCGTCTGCACGCCGAACGCTTCGGCGGCGACATGCCCGCGCCGGAGTGCGCGGATCGCACGGCCGGTGCGGGAGTCCAGCAGGTTCATGGTGAGCACCGCAGAGACCAGCACCGCGATCCAGATCGCGTAATAGATCGTGCCGGGGTCGATCATTTTGAACGAGCCGATCGAGAGCGGCGGAATCCCGGAGATGCCGTCGTTGCGGCCCAAAAATTCCAGCTTGCTGAACAGATAGAACAGCCCGATGCCCCAGGCGATGGTCCCGAGCGGCAGATAGTGGCCGGACAGCCGCACCGTGACGAGGCCGAGCAGCACGGCGGCGATGCCGCTGACGATGAGCGAGAGCGGCAGCGTCAGCCATGGCGACAGCCCATAGGTCGTGGTCAGCACCGCCGTGGTGTAGGCGCCAAAGCCGCAAAAGGCCGCCTGGCCGAACGAGGTGAGGCCGCCGACCCCGGTCAGCAGCACCAGGCCCATCGCCACCAGCGCGGCGAGGCCGATATTGTCCAGGAGCACGATCCAGAACGGCGGCACGCCCGGGAGGAACGGGATCGCCGCCATGACGAGTGCAAAGACGATGAGGGGAAGCCGCTGCGCCATCGCCATCAATCCTTCTCTTCCTCGACCGCGGGGGCTGCGAGCGAACGCAGCACCAGCACGGGAAGGATCAAAGTGAAGACGATGACTTCCTTGAAGTTGCTGGCGTAGAACGAGGAGAACGCCTCGACGATGCCGACAACGAGCGCCGCGATCGCGGTGAGGGGATAGCTGACGAGCCCGCCGATGATCGCGGCGATAAAACCCTTCAGGCCGATCAGGAAGCCGGTGTCGTAGTAAAGCGTGGTGATCGGCACGATCAGGATGCCCGAGATTGCGCCGATCAGCGATGCCAGCAGGAAGGCGATCTGTCCGGACAGCGTGGTCCGGATGCCGACCAGCCGCGCGCCCAAGCGATTGACGGCGGTGGCGCGCAGCGCCTTGCCCATCAGCGTAAAGCCGAAGAACAGCCACAGGCCGACGATGAAGGCGATGGTCAGGCCATAGACCGCGATGCTCTGGCCGGTGAAGCGCAGCGGACCGATGGTCAGCGCGGCGCTCGACAGTGCCGGTCCGCGCAGGCCTTCGGCGCCGAAGAACACCAGGCCGAGGCCCTGCAGGGCCAGATGACAGCCGACCGAGGCGATCAGCAGCACCAGCACGGAGGTGTGCGCGATCGGCTGAAACGCAATGCGATAGAGGAACAGGCCGATCGCCGCGACGATCAACAGCGCCAGCGCGATATTGACCGCGATCGGCGTCGTCGGGCTGGCGAGCGCGGTGGCCACGGTGAGGATCGCAACCGGGAAGGCGATGTTGAGCGCGACGGAACGCGCGACCCGCCGCAGCCGCAACGATTTGCGGACGACGAACAGGTCGAGGCCGAAGGCGACCACGCCCATCGCCACCGCCAGCCGCGCCGTGCCCGGCACCTGGCCGGTGGCCAGCATGGCGTAGCTCAGTGCGCCATAGGTGACGAATTCGCCTTGCGGGATCAGGATGACGCGCGTGACGGCAAACACCAGCACCAGCGCCAGCCCGAGCAACGCATAGACCGCGCCGTTGGTGATGCCATCCTGCAGCAGGAATAGCATGATCGTGGTATTCAAGACCGGCGCTCCCCCTCACGCGTCGAGCCGGCCGCGACCTTATCCGTCGGCCCGACCCTGTGATATCGGTAGTTGAAGTCCTGCCGATATTTGATATAATTCATAACAATTATCATATATAACTTCAAGGCCTGCCGTTGGGGCAGGGCTTTTCTGCCGGGATTGCGAGCCGCGAGCGATGACTGCCTCCAAGAACGCCGCCGATGTCGTCAAGCTTTCCCGCCCCGCGCGCAAGGATCCCGCCGAGGCCGCCGGGGAGGATACCTCGCTGCAACTCGGCGAATTGTCCGAACTGCTCGGCTATGTGCTGAAGCGCGCGCAACTGAAGGTGTTCGAGGATTTTCTGCACTGCGTCGCGCCGCTGCAGCTGACGCCGGCGCAATTCTCGGTGCTGCTGCTGCTCGACAAGAACCCCGGCCGCAACCAGACCGAAATCGCCAACACGCTCGGCATCCTCCGGCCGAATTTCGTCGCCATGCTCGACGCGCTCGAGAGCCGCGATCTCTGCGCGCGAATGCGCTCGGCCAACGACCGCCGGTCCCACATCGTGGTGTTGACCGACAAGGGCCGCGCCGTGCTGGCGCGCGCCAAGAAGCTGGTCGCCACCAAGCACGAGGCGCGTCTCAACGAAGTGCTCGGCCCGGCGAACCGCGCCGCGCTGCTGGGCATGCTGGACAAGGTCGCGCGGGAGTTTTGAGAGCGGCGCGCGGCGTGTCCCTCGGCCGTCATTGCGAGCAGCCAACGGGTCCCGCCTTTGGCGGGCCCGATGATAAACTCCGCGACGCAGCAATCGATACTTGCTCGCCGCGCTTGATTGCGGCGCGATGGATTGCTTCGCTTGCGCTCGCAATGACGGTGGATGGAGATCCGTCCAAATCTATTCCACCAAAATCACCCTGACGTCGTTGACGTTGGTCAGCGTGGGTCCGGTCAACAAGAGATCGCCGGTCGCGGTGAAGAAGGCGGTGGTGTCGTTGTTGTCGAGACAGGCTTTTGGGTCGAGGCGCAGGAGAGGACGTCGGTCGGCCATTGTAGTTCCCTTGACAGTTCCCCTGACAGTTCCCCTGACAGTTCCCTTGGCAGTCCCCTGGCAAGGCTTCCGCCTGCAATTCAGGTGATGTCAGTTGCCGACCAGCTCGCCGCTGATGACATCGCCGAACAACTGCCAGCGTTCGCCCTTGAACTGCATCAACTGCAATTGCTCGACCGGCTGAAAATCGTCCGGGCCCGTGGTGAGCGTGATGCCGGGCAACAGCCCGCCCTGGGCGAATTGCTTGAGGCTGGCCGCCTGTTTCATGACGTTGCTGCGGGTCAGGTCGTCGCCGCACCGCTTCAGCACTTCGACCATGGTCGTGGCCATGTTGTAGCCGGTCATGGCCGAGGCGTCGGCGCGATTGACCTCCGGCAGGTACTTCGCCAGCAGGTCGTCGAAAGCCTTGATGCCGGGATCGCCGGCCCACTGCGGATCGCTGACGTCCTTGGCGTAGGCCGCCGACATCACGCCTTGCGAATTCTCCAGACCTGCGGGCCGCATCACGGTCGCGGTCGAAGCGCTGACATTGGACACGATCGTGACCGGCTTCCAGTTCATCTCGCCGACCTTCTTGATGGCCTGGGCGCCGAATTTTGGCGTCGTGAACAAGATGATGACGTCGGGATTGGACGACTTCAGCCGCACGACGTGGGAATCGATGGTCGGCTCCGCGACCTCGTAGCTTTCTTCCGCGATGATGCGTGAGGGATCGGCGGCGAGACCGTCCTTCAATCCCTTGAGATAATCCTTGCCCATATCGTCGTTCTGATAGAGCACCGCGATCTTCGCGTTCGGCTTCTCCTTGGTCAGGTATTTGGCATAGATGCGGGACTCGCTCTGGTAGCTGGGCAGCCAGCCCATGGTCCACGGGAAGGTCTTTGGATCGTTCCACTTGGTGGCGCCGGTGGCTACGAACAGTTGCGGCACCTTCTTGCCGTTGACGTATTTCTGGATAGCGGTGTTGGAGGCGGTGCCCAGCGTGCCGAACAGCAGCAGCACCTCGTCGCTCTCGATCAGCTTGCGCGCCTGCTCCACCGCTTTCGGCGGGCTGCAGGCGTCGTCGTAGGAAATGAAGTTGATCTTGCGCCCGTTGATGCCGCCGTCGTCGTTCACGCGCTTGAACACCGCCGCCATCGCCTTGCCGACCACGCCATAGGCCGACGCCGGGCCGCTGTAGGGGACGATGTTCCCGATCCTGATCTCGGTGTCGCTGGCGCCGGTGTCGTATTTCTTCTGGGCCAGCGCCGCGCCGGCGGTCGCGGCAACGACCGCCAGGCTCAGAAATACCGTTGCGAGGCGGCGTCGGGTCGGTTTGGGCATTTCGCAAAACTCCCTGTGATTTTCTTGGGCCTCGCGGGGTGCAAGGTTTGTTGTCGGGTCAGGTCGCATTGATACAGCCGACAACAATGTTCGCAAGAAAAAGCCCCCTGCGACGGTGTCGCAGGGGGCATGACGATTTGATGTTCGGGCAACCGGCCTCTGAGGCGGCTCAGCCGCCGACGTCGGCGCTGATGACCTCGCCGAACAGCTCCCATTGCTGGCCCTTGAACTTCATCAGCTGAAGCGAGGAGATCGGAGCGAAATCGGCCGGCCCGGTGTTGATCTTGATGCCGGGCAGCAGGACTTCGGTGCGGAAGTCCTTCAGGCTCGCCGCCTGCTTCATGACGTTCTCGCGGGTGAGGTTGTCGCCGCACTGCTTCAGGACCTGGACCAGCGTCTGGGCCACGCCGTAGCCGGTCACGGTTCCGCCGTCGAGCTTGTCGCCTTCGGGGAAATCCTTGGCCATGAAGGCGTAGAATTCCTTCATGCCGGGGTCGTTGTCCCACTGCTTGTCGGAGACGTCCTTGAGATAGGCAGCGGAGATGATGTCCTGCGCATTCTCATACCCCGCCGGCTTGATCACGCTGCCGACCGAGGCCGAGACGTTGTTGAGGAAGTGCATCGGCTTCCAGCCGATCTCGGCTATCTTCTTGATGGCTTGCGCCGCGAATTTCGGCGTCGAGATGTTGATGAAGACGTCGGCGTTGGTAGCCTTCAGCTTGACGATGTGATTGTCGACCGTCGGTTCCGACGTCTCGAAGCTTTCCTCGGCGACGATCATCGATGCCGCCTTGGCGCCGAGCCCGTCCTTCAGGCCCTTGAGATAATCCTTGCCGTAGTCGTCATTCTGGTAGAGCACGGCGATCTTGGCGTCCGGCTTGTTCTTCAGGATGTACTTCGCATAGATCTGGGTTTCGCTCTGGTAGTTGGGCTGCCAGCCCATGGTCCAGGGAAATTCCTTCGGATCATTCCACTTGGTGGCGCCGGTGGCGACGAACAGCTGCGGCACCTTCTTCGAATTCATGTATTTGTGGATCGCGGAATTCGGCGGCGTTCCCAGCGAATTGAAGATGAACAGCACTTCGTCGCTCTCGACCAGCTTGCGCGCCTGCTCCACCGTCTTTGGCGGGCTGTAGGCGTCGTCGTAAGAGATGAAGTTGATCTTGCGGCCATTGATGCCGCCGGCGTCGTTGATCTTCTTGAAATAGGCGGCCTCGGTCTTGCCGATGATGCCATAGGCGGATGCCGGACCGCTATACGGCATGATGTTGCCGATCTTGATCTCGGTATCGGTGGCGCCGGTGTCGTATTTCTTCTGCGCAAGCGCGCCGCTGCTGGATACGGTGAGCAGGGTCAGCGCGACTGACGCCACCGCCAACCTGTTAGCAGTCGTGAGCATTAATTCTCTCCCTCGGTTCGATGACAACAATGATCTGTGTCGCGGCTTTCTTGATGTGAAAGCTCTTTTGACTCATGCGTGAGTTCGGCGACGTGATTACCATTTTACCGGGAGCGTCTCAACAAAAAGCCCCTGCGGCAAAGCCGCAGGGGCTGCTTCTTTAGTAGACAATCCCGACGCGTCAGCCGCCAACGTCGGCGTTGATGATCTCTCCGAACAGATCCCAGTGGTCGCCCTTGAACTTCATCAGTTGCAATTGCGAGATCGGCGCAAAGTCGGTCGCCGAAGTGTTGACCTTGACGCCCGGCAACAGCCCGCCGAGCTCGAGATCCCTGATGCTCGCCGCCTGCTTCATGATGTTTTCCCGCGAAAGGTCGTCGCCGCAAGCTTTCAGCACGTGCACGAGGCCCTGGGCGACGGTGTAGGCGTACATCACCGAGGCGTCGGCGCGGTTGGCTTCGGGATAATATTTATCCAGGAACTCGTTCCAGGCGATCATCCCTTTGTCGTTCTTCCATTGCTGATCGGTCGGATCCTTGAGGTAGTTCGACGAGATGATGTCCTGGGCGTTGTCGAAGCCGGCCGGCTTGATCACGCTGCCGATCGAGGCCGAAACGTTGTTGAGGAAGTGCAGCGGCTTCCAGCCGATCTCGGCGTTCTTCTTGATCGCCTGCGCCGCGAATTTCGGCGTGGTGATGTTGAAGAATACGTCGGCGCCGGTCGACTTGAGCTTGACGATGTGACTGTCGATCGTCGGTTCGGAGACCTCGTAGCTTTCCTCCATCACGATCATCGAGGCAGCCTTGGCTCCGAGCCCGTCCTTGAATCCCTTCAGATAGTCCTTGCCGTAGTCGTCATTCTGATAGAGCACGGCGATCTTGGCGTCCGGCTTGCTCTTCAGGATGTATTTCGCGTAGATCGTGGACTCGCTCTGGTAGTTGGGCTGCCAGCCCATGGTCCACGGAAACTCCTTCGGGTCGTTCCACTTGGTGGCGCCGGTGGCGACGAACAGCTGCGGCACCTTTTTCTGGTTCATGTATTTCTGGATCGCCGAATTCGGCGGCGTGCCCAGCGAATTGAAGATCATCAGCACTTCATCGCTTTCGACCAGCTTGCGCGCCTGCTCGACCGTCTTCGGCGGGCTGTAGGCGTCGTCGTAAGAGATGAAGGTGATCTTGCGGCCGTTGATGCCGCCCTCGGCGTTGACCTTGCGGAAGTAGGCCTCCTCGGTCTTGCCGATCACGCCATAGGCGGAAGCCGGTCCGCTGTAGGGCATGATGTTGCCGATCTTGATCTCGGTATCGGTCGCACCGGTGTCGTATTTCTTCTGCGCGAGAGAGGCGCTGCTGGTCGCAGCGAGCAATGCGAGGGCGGCCGAAAAGGCCCCCAATCGCAAATGGATAGCAGGCATTTTGATCTCCCTGGATCATTGTTGAATGTGTCATGTTTTTTGGATTGGGAGCGCTTTGCGGCTCCTGGCGGCATTGAATACCTTCCGCGGGCACCCGGCAACAAAAAGCCCCCCGCGACACTGTCGCGGAGGGCGTTATTTAGTCGAACAGGCAGCGCGGATCCCGCGCCGCGGTATGACGCTCTAGTTGCTGAGTTCGCCCGAGATGATGTCGCCGAACAGGTCCCACTTCTCGCCCTTGAAGCGCATCATCTGAAGCTGCTCGATCGGGGCGAAGTCGGTCGCCGACGTGTTGATCTTCACGCCGGGCAGCAAGGTGTCGGGCGCAAAGTCCTTTAGGCTCGCGGCCTGCTTCATCACGTTGGCGCGGGTGAGATCGTCGCCGCACATCTCGATGACCTTCGCCATGGTCTGCGCCGCACCGTAGCCATAGACCACGGAGCCGTCGAGTTTGTTGCCTTCGGGATAGAATTTTTCGAGGAAGGCAAAAAACTTCTTCATGCCGGGATCGTTGTCCCACTGCGGATCCGCGCCGTCCTTGGCGTAGGCCGCCGACAGGATGCCCTGCGAATTCTCGAAACCTGCCGGCTTGATCACGCCGCCGACCGACGCCGAGACGTTGGAGACGATGTGCAGCGGCTGCCAGCTGATCTCGGCGATTTTCTTGATCGCCTGTGCCGCGAATTTCGGCGTCGTGATGCTGATGAAGACGTCGGCGCCGGTGGCCTTCAGCTTGACGATGTGATTGTCGATCGTCGGCTCCGCGGTCTCATAGCTTTCCTCGGCAATGATCATCGACGCCTTGGCGCCGAGCCCGTCCTTCAAACCTTTGAGGTAGTCCTTGCCGAAATCGTCGTTCTGGTAGAGCACGGCGATCTTGGCGTCCGGCTTTTCCTTCTTCAGATACTTCGCATAAATATGCGCTTCGCTCTGATAGCTGGGCTGCCAGCCCATGGTCCACGGAAAGTCCTTCGGATCGTTCCATTTGGTGGCGCCGGTGGCGACGAACAGCTGCGGCACCTTTTTGGCGTTGAGATATTTCTGGATCGCGGTGTTGGACGGCGTGCCCAGCGGGTTGAACACGACCAGCACCTCGTCGCTCTCGACCAGCTTGCGGGCCTGCTCGACCGCCTTCGGCGGGCTGTAGCCATCGTCGTAAGTGACGAAGTTGATCTTGCGCCCGTTGATGCCGCCCTGGGCGTTGATCATCTTGAAATAGGCTTCTTCGGTCTTGCCGATCACGCCGTAGGCGGAAGCCGGTCCGCTGTACGGCATGATGTTGCCTATCTTGACTTCGGTGTCGGTAGCGCCGGTGTCGTATTTCTTCTGGGCCAGCGCGCTGCCGCTCATCGCGGCGAAAGTGATGACCGCCGTCGCAAGCGCGGCGATTCTTGATTGTTGTCTGAACAGCATAGTTTCTCCTGAGTTCGGTTACTTCTTGAGTTTGCCAATCAGTTGCTGGGCAACCATGGCAACCTGCCTGGCGCCGTGCGGCACGAGGAAGATGACGAGGAACAGCAGCACGCCGAATACGGCGCCGGAGAGGCCCTTGGAAATGCCTTCCGCGATGTTCGGCACGAAGATTATGAAGGCGGAGCCGACGATCGATCCGGGCAGCCAGCCGACGCCGCCGACGACCATGCCGAGGAACAGCGAGATCGCGAGCGTGATGGTGTAGCCGTCCGGCGCCACGAATTGCACCGCGATGGCGCCCAGCCCGCCGGCGACGCCGGTGATGCCGGCGCTGACGCCGAACGCCAGCGTCTTGTAGAGCGCGACGTCGACGCCCATGGCGGAGGCCGCGATCTCATTGTCGCGGATCGCCATGAAGGCGCGGCCGGAGCGCGACCGCAGGAGATTCACCGAGGCCACATAGATCCCGACCGTGATCGCGAGCGTAAAATAGTAAAGCCACATGTCCTGCGACATCGGCAGCCCGAACGGGGCATCGGGCTTGGTCACCACCAGGCCCTGCACGCCGCCGGTCCAGTGCTCGAAGAAGCCGAGCTTGAGCAGTTGCGGCATCGCGGTGGCGAGCGCAAAGGTCGCCAGCGCCAGATAGACGCCGGAGAGGCGCAGCGCGGGCTGGCCGAACAGGAAGCCGAAAGCGAAGCAGATGATGCCCGCGATCGGCAGCGTCAGCGCGTAGTTCATGTCGGCGTGTTCCATCAGGATCGCCGACGTATAGGCCCCGACAGCGTAGAACGCGCTCTGGCCGAGCGAGAACTGGCCGCTGCCGCCGGTCAGGATGTTCAGCGCCAGAACCGCGAGCCCGTAGATCAACAGCATCGTCAGCTGGAAGATGATGAAGTTCTTCACGAACAGCGGCACGAGCAGCAGCAGCGCCAGCATGACCAGCGACGTGCCGAAGCCGAGCGTCATGGCTCGTTTCGGAACAGCCTCGACGGCCGGTGCTTCGGTGACGACGTCTTCGACAGCGCTCATGATCAAACTCGCTTCACGATGGGCCGGCCGAACAGCCCAGCCGGTTTGACGACCAGTACGGTGATGATCAGCGCAAGCGCGATCGGCAATTTCAGCTCGTTACCGACGCCGGGAATGTAGGTTCCGGCGAGATTCTCGAAGATGCCGACCAGGAAGCCGCCGATCACGGCGCCGAGCGGCGAGGTCAGGCCGCCGAGCACGGCCGCGGCAAATCCATAGATCAGCACGCCGCCCATCATGTTCGGTTCCAGGAACACCACGGGCGCGATCAGCATGCCGGCGATCGAGCCGATCGCGGCCGCCATGCCCCAGCCCAGCGCGATCATCCAGGAGGTGTTGATGCCGACCAGCCGGGCCGATTCAGGCAATGACGCGGCCGCCCGCATCGCAAGCCCGATCCGCGTGTACTGGAAGAAGAAGAACAGCAGGATCAGCAGCAGCACGGTGACGCCGATCATGCCGGCCTGGTGGGTCGAGATCAGCTGGCTGCCGAGGAACGGCGAGGATCCGAACGGCGTCGGGTATTGCTTGATGGTGAAGTCCCAGATCAGGCCGGCAACCGAGTTGATGATCGCGAACAATGCGATGAAGCCGGCGACGTTGGTCAGGATCGGGGCCTTGGCCAGCGGCTTGAACAGCAGCCGCTCGATCACGATGCCGCCGGCGAACGAGAAGGCCAGCGTCAGCACGAAGGCGCCCCAATAGGGTATGCCCCACTGCATCATCTGCCAGGAAATAAAGGTCGAGAACATCGCCATTTCGCCCTGGGCGAAATTGAGATGGTCGATCGCCTGGTAGATCATGACGACGGCGAGCGCCATACAGGCATAAATGGCGCCTGTGGCGATGCCGGCCAGAACTTGGTTGGTAAAAAGCTCCATGGCCGGCTCCTCAATAACCGAGATAGGATTTGCGGACGTCTTCGTTGTTTGCGATGTCCTTGGCATTGCCCGACATCACGATCCGTCCGGTTTCGATCACATAGGCCTGATCGGCGAGTTCCAGCGCCAGTTGCGCGTTCTGCTCCACCACCAGGATGGTGACCTTGTCCTCGCGATTGATCTTGCCGAGGATCCTGAAGAGGTCGCGGACGATCAGCGGCGCCAGGCCGAACGACGGCTCGTCCAGCAGCATCAGCCGCGGACGCAGCATCAGCGCGCGCGCGACCGCCAGCATCTGCTGTTCGCCGCCCGACAGCGTGCCGGCCTGCTGGGTGTGCCGCTGTTTCAGGACCGGGAAGTGGTCATACATGCGCTCGATATCGGAAACCACGCCGGCCTTGTCCTTGCGGGTGATGGCGCCGAGCTGCAGGTTTTCTTCCACCGTCATGGTGGTGAAGGTGCCGCGGCCCTGCGGCACGTGGGCGATGCCGAGACGGACCACGTTTTCGGTCGAGCGGCCGGCGAGCGGCGCGCCGTCGAATTCGATCGCGCCGGTCGAGCGCACCATGTTGCAGATCGCCCGCAAGGTGGTGGTCTTGCCGGCGCCATTGGCGCCAAGCAGGGTGGTCAGTGAGCCCTCGTTGAGGGCAAAGGAGAGGCCGTGAAGCGCCTGGACCTGGCCGTAATAGGCCCGCAAATCCTTGACGTTGAGCATCGCGGTCATTGGTCCTTGCTCCCCAGATAGGCCTTGATGACATCCGGGTCGGCCTGAACCTGGGCCGGCGTTCCCTCGGCGAGCTTGCGGCCGAAGTTGAGGGCGACGACGTGGTCGGCAATCGACATCACCAGACCCATGTGATGCTCAACCAGCAGCACGGTCATGTGCCGCTCGTCGCGAATGCGGCGGATCAGATCGCCGAGCACGTAGACTTCCTCATGATTGAGGCCGCCGGCGGGTTCGTCGAGCAGCAGGATCTTCGGATCAGCGGCCAGTGCGCGCGCCAGCTCGACGCGCTTCTGGGTGCCGAACGGCAGGCCGGAAACGATCGTATGGGCGACGTCTTCGAGGTCGAGATAGGCAAGGATCTCGTGGACCTTCTTGTTGACGTCGGCCTCGCCGCGGCGAACCCAGGCAAGCTTCAGCGAGTCCGAGATGATGTCGCTGGAAGTGCGGGCATGGGTGCCGACGCGAACGTTGTCCATGACAGACAGATTGGGAAACAGCGCCACGTTCTGGAAGGTGCGGCCGATGCCGATCTCGGCGATCCGGTGCGGCGGGCGCGTCAGGATGCTCGCCCCCTCCATCAGGATGTCGCCGGAACTCGGCTGGTAGAGCCGGGAGAGGCAATTGAACAATGTCGTCTTGCCGGCACCGTTCGGTCCGATCAGCCCAAGGATCTGCCCTTTTTGCATGTCGAAGGAGACGCCATTCAACGCGATGATGCCGCCGAACACGACGCTGACGTCGCGAACCGCCAGCAGGGGAGATTTTCCCTGCGCGAGCTGTGCCTGCGTCATCTCGTCTCGCCCATGCGATTCACAGGGCGGGAATGACCGCGCGAAATTCTTCGCCGGCGAAGATGAAGGCTACCTGATCCCCTCGACCAAACGTGCAACTTTCCCTCCTGCTTTCAACTTTTTGCTTTCTTCTTTTTTGGATTGCGGCGCCGCACCGCCCAGCGCCGCTTCGATGTTCCTTACCATCGCCACAAGGCGAGGTCCAATATCGTTGAGCAACCGACCTTCCGTGAAGCGGAATGCGGGCGCGCCACAATTGAAGGCATACGGGCCGGTTCCGTCGTTCAGCTTGAGCGCCACACCGACTGCGTGCACGTCGTCCTGCCACTCGCCCGCGGAGATGGTGAAGCCGCGCCGCTCGACCATTTCGCCGGCGCGTTCGATGCCGTCGCGCAGCCGCGACCAGCGGCTGCCGTAGTGGTCGCGCAGCTCGCGCAATAAGGAGGCACGCTCGTCATTCGGCAGCGCCCAGATATAGGCCCGGCCCATCGCGGTGGTGGCGATCGGTATTCGCGAACCGACGTCGAGCTGGACGCCCAGCGTCAAGCCGTTACGGCTCTGGCCGAAATAAATCATGCTGTGGCGATCGCGCCCGCCGACCGCGACCGCGCCGCCGGTCGCGCGCATGACTTCCTCGCGGTAGGGCTCGGACAAATGCCGAACGCCGAGATTGGCGAGCGCGGCATACCCCAGCGCCATGGCTGATGGCGCGAGCTGATACTTTTCGAACCGTGGAACGGGTGTAAGATAGCCCAGCTTGGTCAAGGTGTAGGTCAGCCGGGAAATGGTTGGCTTCGGCAAATTAGTACGGGCGGCGATCTCTTGATTGCCGAGAAGCCCGTCGTTGGGATGGAATGCGCGCAACACATCAAGTCCGCGGGAAAGCGCGACGACGAAGCTGCGATCTGTCGCCACTTTCTTCCCTGGACGTTTCATTGGCCTGCTGCTTTGCCGAGCGCGTTGACAAGGGACGTGCTTCAAAATAACCCTCCCTGTCAAGATGTGGAATTTAATTTCGCAGTGCGAAATAGCCAGTAGACGCAAGTCAAGAACACCAACGCCAAAAACAACGCAACCAAGAACGCGTTATCCAGGGAGAGTCTCGTGAACGAAGTCGTAAAGCTCGAGCGTCATGACGTCATCGCCGTCGTCACGGTTAACAGCCCCCCGGTCAACGCGCTGAGCGCCGCGGTGCGTGGCGGTATTTTCGAATGCATGAAGAGTGCGATCGCTGATCCCGAAGTAAAGGCGATCGTGCTGACCTGCGGCGGCCGCACCTTTATCGCCGGCGCCGATATCACCGAATTCGGCAAGCCGCCGAAGCCCCCGGGTCTCGCGGAGGTGCTTGTCGCGATGGAGAACTCGCCGAAGCCGATCATTGCCGCCATTCACGGCACAGCCTTGGGCGGCGGTCTCGAAGTCGCATTGGCCTGCCATTATCGCGTCGCCACCAAGGACGCCAGGCTTGGCCTGCCCGAAGTGAAACTCGGTCTGTTGCCGGGCGCCGGCGGCACGCAGCGCCTGCCGCGCGCGGTCGGCCCGGAACTCGCGGTCAAGATGATCGTCGGCGGCGACCCGATCGGTGCTGCTGAAGCGCTCAAAAATGGCCTGATCGAGGAGGTCGTCGAAGGCCCGGCGTCCGGTGGCGAGGCCTTTGCCCTCAAGGTGCTGGCGGAGAAGCGCCCCCTGCGCAAGCTGCGCGATGACGACTCCAAGCTCGTCGCCGCCAAGGCCGACCGTTCGATCTTCACCAATGCGGTTGCCGCCCTCACCAAGAAGGCCCGCGGCCTGGAAGCCCCGTTCGCCGCCGCCGACGCGGTCGGTGCGGCGATTGATCTGCCGTTCGATGAAGGGCTGAAAAAGGAACGCGAAGGTTTTCTCAAGCTGGTGTCGAGCGACCAGTCCAAGGCGCAGCGCTATGCGTTCTTCTCCGAGCGCGAGGCCGCCAAGATCGCCGGCGTGCCCGAAGGAACGAAACCGCGCAATGTCGAGCGCGTCGCCATCATCGGCGCCGGCACCATGGGCGGCGGCATCGCGATGTCGTTTGCCAATGCCGGCATTCCCGTCACCCTGATCGAGACCGGCGAAGAGCAGCTCAAGCGCGGCATGGGCGTGATGCAGAAGAACTATGAGGCGACCGCCGCCCGCGGCGGCATCCCCGCCGATGCTCCGGCCAAGCGCATGGGCCTGATCACCGGCGTGGTCGGACTGGAAAACGTCAAGGACGCTGACCTGGTCATCGAAGCCGTGTTCGAAACCATGGCGGTCAAGAAGGAAGTGTTCGAGGCGCTGGACAAGTACGCCAAGCCCGGCGCGGTGCTGGCCTCCAACACCTCGTATCTGAACATCGACGAGATCGCGAAGGTGACGAAGCGTCCGCAGGACGTGCTCGGCATGCACTTCTTCTCACCGGCCAACGTGATGAAGCTGTGCGAGATCGTCCGCGCCGCCAAGACCGCGCCCGACGCGCTGACGACCGCGGTGTCGATCGCGCGCAAGATTGCAAAGGTTCCGGCCGTGGTCGGCGTCTGCGACGGCTTTGTCGGCAACCGCATGCTGGCCCAGCGCGGCAAGCAGTCCGAGAAGCTGCTGTTCGAAGGCGCATTGCCACAGCAGGTTGACGCCGTGGTCACGAAATTCGGCATGCCGATGGGCCCGTTCGCAATGGGCGATCTCGCCGGCCTCGATATCGGCTGGCGCTCGCGCAAGGACCGCGGCATCAAGTCGGAAATCGCCGATGCGCTGTGCGAAGCCGGCCGCTTCGGCCAGAAGACCGGCAAGGGCTATTACAAGTACGAGGCGGGATCGCGCGCGGCGCTGCCCGATCCGGAAGTCGAGAAGCTGATCGACGAGACGCTGCAGCGCCTCGGCCGCAAGAAGCGCGTGGTCTCGGACGACGAGATCCTGGAGCGCATGATGTACCCGATGATCAACGAGGGTGCGCGTATCCTCGAAGAAGGTATCGCGGCGCGTCCGAGCGACATCGACGTGATCTGGCTCTATGGCTATGGCTGGCCGATCTATCGCGGCGGCCCGATGTTCTATGCCGACCAGGTCGGCCTCAAGCACATCGCCGACCGGCTGTCCTATTACGCCAAGGAGACCAACGATCCCTCGCTGGAGCCGGCGCCGCTGCTCAAGCGACTCGCCGCCGAAGGCAAGACCTTTGCATCGATGGCGCAGAGCGCGAAAGCGGCTTGATGGGTTCGGCGCCCTTTCTCCACGTCGTTCCGGGGCGCGCACAGCGCGAACCCGGAACCTCGAGATTCTCAGATGCGCAATTGCGCATCATAGTTCGCGACTTCGTCGCGCCCCGGAATGACGACTGTTCTTTCTGAAAGCCCGCATGACCCATCCCGGCGAACAGTTTTATCCGCAAGGCGTTCATTGGGACGATGCAATCGCGCGCGGCACGTTGCCGGACCTGCTGTCGGAGGCGGCCGCCGCCTACGGCGCGCGGCCGGCGATCGAGTTCCGCGACCGGCCGATCAGCTACACCGAACTGGAAGCGCTGGTGGAGACGGCGGCCTCCGCCTTCCTGCGCGCCGGCTATGGCAGGAACCATTCGGTCGCGCTGTTCCTCGGCAATTCGCCGGACCATCCCGTCAATTTCTTCGGCGCGCTGAAGGCCGGCGCCCGCATCGTGCATCTGTCGCCGCTCGACGGCGAGATCGCGCTGTCGCACAAGCTCTCCGACTCCGGCGCGCGCGTGCTGGTCACCTCCAACCTCTCGGCTTTGCTGCCGACCGCGCTGAAATTTCTAGACAAGGGCCTGCTCGATCGCCTGATCGTCTGCGAGGACGATCATTGGGGCAAGGTCGGGACGCCGCAGACGCCGCTGCCGGATAACCCCGCCGTCATCACTTACAAGCAATTCGTCGATGGCGCGACAAAGCCCGCGCAATGGCCTGTCATCTCGGCCGACGACGTCGCACTGCTGCAATATACCGGCGGCACCACCGGGCTGCCGAAGGGCGCCATGCTCAGCCACGGCAATCTGACGTCGGCGGTGTCGGTCTATGACGTCTGGGGCAAGCCGGCGCGCGCCGAGCGCGACGCGATCGAGCGCGTGATCTGCGTGCTGCCGCTGTTTCATATCTTTGCGCTGACGGTGGTGCTGCTGTCGTCGATCCGGCGCGGCAATCTGATTTCGCTGCACCAGCGTTTCGATGTCGAAGCCGTGATGCGCGACATCGAGGTCAAGCGCGCCACCGCGTTTCCCGGCGTACCGACGATGTGGATCGCGATCGCGGCACTGCCCGATCTCGACAAGCGCGATCTGTCCTCGCTGGTGAGCTGCGGCTCCGGCGGCGCGCCGCTGCCGGTCGAGGTGGCCAAAATCTTCGAGCGCAAGGTCGGCATGAAGCTGAAGAGCGGCTGGGGCATGACCGAGACCTGCTCGCCCGGCACCGGCCATCCCAAGGAAGGCCCGGACAAGCCGGGCTCGATCGGGCTGATGCTGCCGGGCATCGAGATGGACGTGGTGTCGCTGGAGGATCCGAAGCAATTGATGCCGGTCGGCGAGGTCGGCGAGATCCGGATTCGCGGGCCCAATGTGACCAAAGGCTACTGGAACCGGCCGAAAGAAACCGCGGAGGCCTTTGTCGGCGACCGCTTCCTGACCGGCGATATCGGCTACATGGACGCCGACGGCTATTTCTATCTGGTCGACCGCAAGAAGGACATGATCATCTCCGGCGGCTTCAACGTCTATCCGCAGATGATCGAGCAGGCGATCTACACCCATCCCGGCGTGCAGGAAGTGATCGTGATCGGCATCCCCGATGATTATCGCGGCGAGACGGCAAAGGCCTTCATCAAGCTGCGCGCCGACGCCAGGCCGTTCACGCTGGACGAACTCAAGGCTTTCCTGACCGGCAAGCTCGGCAAGCACGAAATTCCCGCAGCACTCGATTTCGTCGAGGAACTGCCGCGCACGTCGGTCGGCAAGCTCTCGCGCCACGAACTGCGCCAGCAGCAGCCGTCGCAGCCGAAGCAACAAGTCGCGTCGGGAGGCCGGTCATGACCACCCCCGTCGTCCCGGCCTTGAGCCGGGACCCATACCGCGTGATGTTGCTGTCAGGCACGATGGTCGCCGCCTTTTGTTATTTGCGAACGCCGGTGGTTATGGGTCCCGGCCTTCGCCGGGACGACGAGAGATAAGAAGTTCATTCGCTCACAGGAGGATCCGATGGATCTCGCTTTCAGCAAGGAAGAAATGGCGTTTCGTGAGGAGGTGCGGGCCTTCTTCAGGGATAACGTGCCGCCGGAGACACGGCGCAAACTGGTCGAGGGCCGTCATCTGTCCAAGGACGAGATGGTCGTCTGGTGGCGCATCCTGAACAAGAAGGGCTGGGGCGTCAGCCACTGGCCGAAGGAATATGGCGGCACCGGCTGGACCTCGGTGCAGCATTACATCTTCAACGAAGAACTGCAGATGCACCCGGCACCCGCGCCGCTCGCCTTCGGCGTCAGCATGGTCGGTCCGGTCATCTACACCTTCGGCAACGAAGCGCAGAAGAAGCAATATCTGCCGCGCATTGCCAATGTCGACGACTGGTGGTGCCAGGGCTTTTCCGAGCCGGGCTCGGGATCGGACCTCGCCTCGCTCAAGACCAAGGCCGAGCGCAAGGGCGACAAATACATCATCAATGGCCAGAAGACCTGGACCACGCTGGCGCAGCACGCCGACATGATCTTCTGCCTGTGCCGCACCGACACCAATGCGAAGAAGCAGATGGGCATTTCCTTCATCGTATTCCCGATGAAGTCGAAGGGCGTCACGGTGCGCCCGATCCAGACCATCGACGGCGGCCACGAGGTCAACGAGGTGTTCTTCGACGACGTCGAGGTGCCGGTCGAGAATTTGATCGGCGAGGAGAACAAGGGCTGGGATTACGCCAAATTCCTGCTCGGCAATGAGCGCACCGGCATCGCCCGCGTCGGCGTGTCCAAGGAGCGGCTGCGCCGCATCAAGGACCTCGCGTCCAAGGTCGAATCCGGCGGCAAGCCGGTGCTCGAGGATCAGGGTTTCCGCGAGAAACTCGCCGCCGTCGAGATCGAGCTGAAGGCGCTCGAACTGACGCAGCTTCGCGTCGTCGCCGACGAGAACAAGCACGGCAAGGGCAAGCCCAACCCGGCGTCCTCGGTGCTCAAGATCAAGGGCTCGGAAATCCAGCAGACCACCACCGAATTGCTGATGGAAGTGATCGGCCCGTTCGCCGCCCCCTATGACGAGCATGGCGACGACGGCTCCAACGAGACCATGGACTGGACCGCCCAGATCGCGCCAAGCTACTTCAACAACCGCAAGGTCTCGATCTACGGCGGCTCCAACGAGATACAGCGCAATATCATCACCAAGGCGGTGCTGGGGTTGTGATTGTCGCGCGATGCGACCACGCACCTGTCGTCATGGCCGGGCTTGACCCGGCCATCCAAGTCTTGATGCGAAGAGAGTAGACGTGGATGCCCGGGACAAGCCCGGGCATGACGAGATAATTTGATTAGCCGGAGAGAGTGAAAAACATGGATTTTGATTTGTCCGAGGAGCAGCGGCTTCTCAAGGAAAGCGTCGACGGTTTGCTCAACGATTCCTACGATTTCGACCACCGCAAGAAATACATGGCGGAGAAGGGCGGCTGGAGCAAAGCCGTCTGGGGCAAGCTCGCCGAGCAGGGCCTGCTCGGCCTGCCGTTCTCGGAAGACGACGGCGGCTTCGGCGCCGGCGCGGTCGAGACCATGATCGTGATGGAAGCGCTCGGCAAGGCGCTGGTGCTGGAGCCGTATCTGGCCACGGTGGTGATCGCCGGCGGCTTCCTGCGCCATGGCGGCTCGTCCGAGCAGAAAGCCGCGCACATTCCCGGCATCATAGACGGCAGCAAGACCTTTGCCTTCGCGCAGCTGGAGAAGAACTCGCGCTACGACCTTTCCGACGTCGCGACCACGGCCAAGAAAAAGGGCGACGGTTGGGTGATCGACGGCGAAAAGTTCGTCGTGCTCAACGGCGAGAGCGCCGACATGTTGATCGTGACCGCGCGCACCAAGGGCGGCCAGCGCGACAAGAGCGGCATCGGCGCGTTCCTGGTCCCTGCGAACGCCAAGGGCGTTACCCGCAAAGGCTATCCGACCCAGGACGGCCTGCACGCGGCCGACATCACGTTGACCGGTGTCGAGGTCGGCGCCGATGCTGCGATCGGCGATCCCGAGAATGGTCTCGCTTTGATCGAGCGCGTGGTCGACGAGGCCCGCACCGCGATGTGCGCGGAAGCGGTCGGCGCGATGGATGAATCGCTGAAGACCACCGTCGAATATCTAAAAACGCGAAAGCAGTTCGGCGTGCCGATCGGCAGTTTTCAGACCCTGCAGCATCGCGCCGCCGACATGTTCGTGGCCCTCGAACAGGCCCGCAGCATGTCGATGTTCGCGACCATGGCCGCCGACTTCGACAACGCCAGGGAACGTGCGACGGCGGTGGCGGCGGCGAAAGTGCAGATCGGCAAATCCGCAAAGTTCGTCGGCCAGCAGTCGATCCAGCTCCATGGCGGCATCGGCATGACGCAGGAGGCCAAGATCGGCCACTACTTCAAGCGGCTGACCATGATCGAAAACACCTTTGGCGACACCGATTACCATCTCCGCCGCGTCACGGATGGTGGGGGATTGGTGTAATTCTCTCGTCGTCAATCGGGATGCGTCCCCCACAAACGTCGTCATGGCCGGGCTTGACCCGGCCATCCACGTCTTGGGGCAAAGGAAAGTAAGACGTGGATGCCCGGGTCAAGCCTGGGCATGACGGACAGAGAACGATAAGCGACAAAACAAAAAGGGAGCATGCATCGTGAAAAACACCCCGTTCGATCTTACAGGCCAGGTCGCCGTCATCACCGGCTCGAGCCGCGGCATCGGCCGATCTTCGGCCGAGTTGCTGGCCAAGCTCGGCGCCAAGGTGGTGATCTCCAGCCGCAAGGCCGACGCCTGCAAGGAAGTCGCCGACGGCATCAACCAGTCCGGCGGCGACGCCCATGTCATCCCCTGCAACATCTCGCGCCGCGACGAGGTCGAGGCGCTGATCTCGGGCGCGACAAAACATTACGGCAAGGTCGACATCCTCGTCTGCAACGCCGCCGTGAATCCGTATTACGGCCCGCTGCTCGATATCAAGGACGAGGCTTTCGACAAGATCATGGGCTCCAACGTCAAGAGCAACATCTGGCTGTGCTCGCATGCGATCCCGCAAATGGCCGCGCGCGGCAAGGGCTCGGTCGTGATCGTGTCCTCGATCGGCGGCCTGCGCGGCTCGACCGTGATCGGCGCCTACGGGATTTCCAAGGCGGCGGATTTTTCGCTGTGCCGCAGCCTCGCCGGCGAATGGGGCCCGAAGGGCGTGCGCGTCAATTGCGTGGCGCCGGGTCTGGTCAAGACCGATTTCGCCCGCGCGCTGTGGGAAGACGAGGCGCGGCTGAAGCACCGCACCGCCACCACGCCGCTGCGCCGGATCGGCGAACCCGACGAGATCGCGGGCGCGGTGGCCTATCTCGCCTCCGACGCCTCGACCTTCATGACCGGCCAGACCATCGTCGTCGACGGCGGGGTGACGACAGCATCGGCGTAATATTCCCTCTCCCGCTTGCGGGGGAGGGTGCCGAGCGAAGCGAGGCGGGTGGGGGACTCTCCGCGAGTCCCGCTGCTGATCGTGCCCTGCGATCTTCTCTGACACCTCCCTCGCGGCTGCCCCCACCCCAGCCCTCCCCCGCAAGCGGGAGAGGGAGCGCACCGTGCTTGTGGCACGCCCCATATTGACCTTCCCCTCTCAATCCGCTTGCCTTGCCCAATCAATCCTTCCGGGAAGCAACGCCAATGTCCTTTGTGCTGGCCATCGATCAGGGCACCACATCCTCGCGCGCCATCGTGTTTCGATCAGACATTTCCATCGCAGCCTCAGCGCAGCAGGAATTCCCGCAGCATTTTCCGGCCTCGGGCTGGGTCGAGCATGAGCCGGAGGATATCTGGACTTCCACCGTTGCAGTCTGCCGCGAGGCGATGAAGAAGGCGGGCCTCACCGCAAAAGACATCGCCGCGATCGGCATCACCAACCAGCGCGAGACCACGGTGGTATGGGACCGCGCCACCGGCAAGGCGGTGCACCGCGCCATCGTCTGGCAGGACCGCCGCACCGCCGACATCTGCACCCGGCTGAAGGCCGAGGGCCACGAGCCCATGATTTCGGCCAAGACCGGCCTGATCATCGATCCCTATTTCTCCGGGACCAAAGTCGCATGGATACTCGACCAGGTCCCCGGCGCGCGCGACCGCGCCGATCGTGGCGAGCTGATGTTCGGCACCGTCGATTGCTATCTGTTGTGGCGGCTGACCGGCGGCAAGGTGCACGCGACCGACGCCACCAACGCCTCGCGCACGCTGCTGTTCAACATTCACACCGGCGAATGGGACGACGAGTTGCTGAAGATCCTGCGCGTGCCGCGCTCGATGCTCCCGGAGGTCAAGGATTCGTCCGCCGATTTCGGCGACAGCGCGCCGGAACTGTTCGGCGGCAGCATCATGATCTCAGGCATCGCCGGCGACCAGCAGGCCGCCACCATCGGCCAGGCCTGTTTCGAGCCCGGCATGATGAAGTCGACCTACGGCACCGGCTGCTTTGCGCTGCTCAACACCGGCACCACGCCGGTGAAATCGAAGAACAGGCTGCTGACCACGATCGCCTACCAGCTCGGGGGCAAACGCACCTACGCGCTGGAAGGCTCGATCTTCGTCGCTGGAAGCGCGGTGCAATGGCTGCGCGACGGTATCAAGCTCATCAAGCAGGCCGCCGAAACCGGCCCGCTCGCCGACCAATCCGATTCGATGCAATCGGTCTATCTGGTGCCGGCCTTCGTCGGCCTCGGCGCGCCATACTGGAATCCGCGGGTACGCGGTGCGCTGTTCGGGCTGACCCGCAACACCGGCCCTGCCGAAATCGCGCACGCCACGCTGGAAAGCGTCTGCTACCAGACTTTTGACTTATGGGCCGCGATGCGCGCAGACTGGCCCGACGCCAAGGCCGCCACCATCGTGCTGCGGGTCGATGGCGGCATGGCGGCGTCGGACTGGACCATGCAGCGCCTTGCCGATTTGCTCGACGCACCGGTCGATCGCCCGATGATCCAGGAAACCACCGCACTCGGCGCGGCCTATCTCGCCGGGCTGCAGGCCGGCGTCTATCCCGAGCCCGAAAAATTTGCCGATAATTGGCGGCTGCAGCATCGCTTCAAGCCGGCGATGAGCCAGGCGACACGGGAGCGCAAGCTCGCCGGATGGGCGCGCGCGGTGAAGGGCGTGCTGGCGAGCGACGAGGGAGAGTGACGCGTCGATCTGCTAGGCCGCGACCAGGGGAGCAAGAAGAAAATGAAGAACAAGGGTTTCAACCGCGCCATTCGACTGCTGCTTGGCTCCGCAGTGTTTGTTTCACTCACCGCCTCCGGCGTCGTTGCGCGCGAGAAGGAGAATGCTTTATCCGCGGCGCGCCAGACCAGCGCCGATGTTGCCGGGTTGCAGGCGCCGGGGCAAATCCTGGTCGATGTCTGGGGCATCCCGCACATCTATGCCGGCAACGAGCACGACCTGTTTTTCCTGCAGGGCTTTAACGCGGCGCGCGACCGGCTGTGGCAGATTGACCTCTGGCGCAAGCGCGGGCTGGGACTGCTGGCAAAGGATTTCGGCGCGGCCTATGCCGAGCAGGACAAGGCGCTGCGGCTGTTTCTCTACCGCGGCGACATGAAGGCGGAGTGGGCGGCGTATGGCCCCAAGGCCAAAACCTATGCGGAAGCGTTCGTCGCGGGCGTCAACGCCTATGTCGCCGATGTGCAGACGGGCCGGCGCCCGCGCCCGATCGAGTTCAAGATCGCCGGCACCATGCCGGATCTGTGGTCGGCGGACGACGTAGTCCGGATTCGCAGCCACGGCTTGACGCGAAACATCGCGTCCGAGGTCAAGCGCTCGCTGGTGGCCTGTGCGGCCGGGCTCGAGGTCGATCGCCTGCGTGTCAAGCTCGAGCCGCCGTGGACGACGAAGATTCCCGAAGGGCTCGATCCCTGCAGCGTTCCCAAGGCGGTGCTCGGTCCTTACGACCTCGCCACGCGGCCGGTAGCCTTTGCTGCGGTGAAAGCGCAGAAGGCAGCGCTGGAGCACGATCCCGACAAATATCTTGTCGAGGCCGATCAGCAACGCGACACCATCGGCTCCAACAATTGGGTGGTCGCCCCGTCACGGACCGCGACCGGCCGCGCGATCCTCGCCAACGATCCGCATCGCGAGCAAAGCGTGCCGTCGCTGCGCTATATCGTCGGGCTCAATGCGCCCGGCCTTTCGGTGGTCGGCGCCGGCGAGCCGGCGCTTCCCGGAATCTCGATCGGTCATAATGGAACGATCGCGTTCGGCTTGACCATCTTCAATGTCGATCAGGAGGATCTCTACGTCTACGAGCTCAACCCGGCTGATCTGAACCAGTACCGTTACCGCGACGGCTGGGAAACGATGCGGATCGTCCATGAGACCGAAGAGGTCAAGGGGGAGGGCAACCGGGACCTTGAGCTGAGATTCACGCGGCATGGCCCCGTCATCTACGTCGACGAGGCCAACAAGCGCGCCTTCGCCGTCCGCTCGATCTGGTTCGAGCCGGGCACGTCAGCCTATTTCGGCTCCTCCGACTACATGACCGCGAAGGACTGGAACGGTTTTGTCACCGCCATGGGCCGCTGGGGCGCGCCGTCGGAGAACCAGGTCTACGCCGATGTCAGGGGCAATATCGGCTGGGTCGCCGCCGGCAAGACGCCGCGCCGCGTCAACTATGACGGCCTGATGCCGGTGCCCGGCGACGGCCGTTACGAATGGCAGGGATTTCTGTCGCCCGACGAATTGCCGCGGGTATATCGCCCCCAGCAGGGCTGGTTCGCGACCGCCAACCAGATGAATCTGCCGAGCGACTATCCGGTCGCCGACCGCAAGGTCGGATTCGAATGGGCCGACAGCGCGCGCTGGCAGTGCATCGTAGAGGTGCTGCAGGCCAACAAGAAGATGACGCTGGCGGATGCGATGGATCTGCAGAACGACGACACTTCGATGCTGGCGCGGCGGTTGGTCAAGCTGCTGCAACCGCTGAGCTCTGACGAACCCAACGTCAAGAAGGGGCTCGAGCTCCTGAAGGGATGGGACGCGCGCGACACCGCCGATAGCGCGGCTGCGGCGGTGTTCGAGGTATGGATCGCCAACCACCTCGGTCCGACGCTCGTGAAGACCGTGGCTCCCAGGGCTGTCGATATCATTGCGCCCGAGGCGTCCAGCATCTCCGCGATCGTTGGCTTCCTTGAAGTGCCGGATGCGCGGCTCCTGGACGAGCCGGCGGCCGCGCGCGACCGCATTCTCCGCGACAGCCTCGGCAGCGCCGTCGCCGACGTCGCCGGCAAGTTGGGCGAGGATTCCACCACCTGGCGCTGGGACCGGCTGCATGTAGCAAAGTTCGATCACGCGCTGATACCGCTGGCGGACAAGGCCACCGCCTCGCAGCTTTCGGTCGGACCCCTGGCGTACGGCGGCGCCGGCAACGTGCCGCACGCGGCCACCTACCGGCGTTCCGATTACCGGCTGATCGCGGGCGCCTCGTTCCGCATGGTGCTCGATGTCGGTGCCTGGGACGCCAGCCGCACCATCAACGCCCCCGGCCAATCCGGCGATCCCTTCAGCGGGCACTATCGCGACCTCGCGCCGTTGTGGGCGACCGGGCAATACGTCCCGCTGTTGTACAGCCGCGCGGCGGTTGAAGCTGCGACTGCGGAAGCGATTACGCTGAGGCCGCGGTGAGTTGGGGGGGCGTGCGGGCCAAGTGGGCGCGGGCGGCCGACCCAGTCGTCATCACCGGGCTTGACCCGGTGATCCACGTCTTACTTATTTCGGTGTGAGGTAAAGACGTGGATGGCCGGGTCAAGCCCGGCCATGACGATGAGAGAGAAAGCACCGACCCCATGTTCCTGATCGGCCAATACGACTCCCCCTTCGTCCGCCGCGTCGCGATTGCGCTGCGGCTGTACGGGCTCGCGTTCGAGCAGCGGCCGTGGTCGACGTTCGGCGAGGCCGACAAGATCGCGCCGTACAACCCGCTGCGGCGGGTGCCGACGCTGGTGCTGGATGGCGGCGAGGCGCTGATCGAGAGTACGGCGATCCTGGATTATCTCGATGAGCTGGCCGGGCCGGAGAAGGCGATGATCGCGGCAAAGGGGCCGGAGCGGCGGCGTGCGCTGAAAATCTGTGCGCTGGGAAGCGGGCTGGCCGACAAGGCGGTCAGCCTGATCTACGAGCGCGTGCTGCGCAAGGATCAGCTCAAGCTGTGGGTCGAGCGCTGCGAGGCGCAGATTGGTGGCGTGCTGGAGCTGCTGGAGAAGGAGCGCGCACAGGTCGCGACACCGTTCTGGTTCGGCGAGCCCATCGGGCACGCCGATATCATGGTGGCCTGCGCGCTGCGCTTCACCGGCGAGGGGCATCCGCATCTGTTCGATGCGCGCTATCCGGCGCTGAAGGCGCACGCGGCGCGGTGCGAAGCGCTGCCGCCGTTTCAGGAGATCGTGCAGAGGCTGGCGCCGCCGAGCGGGGATTAGGTCGAGACGCTGCGGCGCTCTTCCTTCTCCCCTTGTGGGAGAAGGTGGCAGCCGAAGGCTGCCGGATGAGCGGTCTCTATCCGCGCGTTCGGTGTTTGCGGAGACAAACCCCTCACCCGTCGCCTCACTTTCGTGAGGCGCCACCCTCTCCCACAAGGGGAGAGGGGAAGTAAGCGCGTGCCGCGCACCCCGAGAAACTGCCCGACGGGCAAATCAAAAAAACCTGTCCAGCCCCCACGGAAAAAATATTCCCCTTGTCGCGTCGGGCAAATCAGTGGTGTTTCTCCGCGCGTCTCACCCGACAAGAGGGGCGTTGCGCAACGTCACGAAACGCGCGGTGGGATGCGGTGGACGCGATGACTGCGCAAGACGAACGCAGCCAACGCGGACGGCGAAGTCGTGTGGTCCTGGCGCCCCGATGCTGGCGTCAAGTCGTGTGGAGCGATCCGCATGGCGACGGTGGCAACAAAGCCGGTCACCGGGGAGAGCGCGAAGTAAGCCGTAAAACCATTGCGCAGGGAAGGCCGGATGCCTCCGCTGAACCTGTATGCTCGTGTGCGTGTTCTTATGCACATATTGCACACGAGACCGCGGGTGCAGCGCGCACCCGGTCTTCCCTGCGCCCTCTGATTGGAGAGGGCGGAAGTTGATGAAAACCTCGGGCAAGACATGCCGCGAGAATGCGGACGCACGTTTAGAGCACCGACATTGCGAGCCAACGGGTCGCGCGAACGCGCGCCCGATGACAGGCTCCGCGAAGCAATCCATCTCTCGGCTTGCGGAAGCATGGATTGCTTCGCTTCGCTCGCAATGACGCGGAGGGATCACGCCTTTTTCGCTCTCATCGCCTCCGGCGTATCCGGCTGCGCCAGCGGATGCGCCGTTGCGAATTCCGGCATCGCCATGGATGTCTCGTAGATGCGTTTGACGGTCGGCCAGGGCGCAAGATTGATCTGCAGCATGTCCGCCACGGTGGCGTGGCCGGCGAGGCAGATGTCGGCGAGTGTCGGGGTGTCGCCATGGCAGAAGCGGCCGGTATCGTTGTGGCCGGCGAGATGGCCTTCGAGGGCTGCCAGCGTCTCGACGGTCCAGTGCCGCCGCCACGCGGTCTGCTGGGTGTCGCGCACATTCAGTTCGTGGTCGAGATAGCGCCGCACCCGCGGCACCAGCAAGGGATGGCCCTCGCAGGCGACCATCAGCGCCAGCGCGCGCACCCGGGCGCGGCCGCGCGGATCGGCCGGCAGCAGCGGCGGGGTCGGATGGGTTTCCTCGAGATATTCGATGATCGCGAGCGACTGGAACAGCGTGGTGCCGTCGTCCTCGACCAGCGCCGGCAATGCCATCTGCGGATTGATCCGGCGAAATTCGTCGGCGTGATGCACGTCGGCATCGAGATCGACGAACACGACCTCGCTCGGCAGTTGTTTCAGGTTGAGCGCGATGCGGACCCGAAAGCTCGCCTGCGATCGCCAGAAGGAGAAGAATTTCATGGGGGACTCTCCGGTGTCATGCCCGGACTTGATCCGGGCATCCATCGATCTTTGCAAGACTCATGCGAGAAGATGGATCACCGGGTCAAGCCCGGTGATGACGACTTATGCCCCCACGGCCTTCTTCCGCCAGGCCAGATGCACCGCACAGGTGCAGCCCGGCGGGTGCGAGGCGGTGTCGTTGGCGGGGACGGCTGTCGCGGCGGGTGCCAGCGGCAGCGTCGCCGCCTGCGCGCGGTCCTGCGCGGGGATGTAGTTCAGCACCGGCGCCAGCCAGCGCTCGGTCTCGGCCACCGTCATGCCCTTGCGTGCGGCATAGTTCTCGACCTGGTCGCGCTCGATCTTGCCGACGCCGAAATAGAAGCTCTCGGGATGGCTGAAATAGAGCCCCGACACCGACGAGCCCGGCCACATCGCAAAGCTCTCGGTCAGCTTCACGCCGGCGGTGTTTTCGGCATCGAGCAGAGAGAACAGCGTGGCCTTCTCGGTGTGGTCGGGCTGCGCGGGATAGCCGGGCGCCGGGCGGATGCCGGCATATTGCTCGAGGATGAGCTGATCGGGCGAAAGCACCTCGTCCGGCGCGTAGCCCCAGAATTCCCGGCGCACGCGCGCGTGAAGCCGCTCGGCAAAGGCTTCGGCCAGGCGATCGGCCAGCGCCTTGCACAGGATCGAGGAGTAATCGTCATTGGCCTTCTTGAAGCGGTCGGCGACCAAATCCTCGCCGATGCCGGCCGTGACCACGAAGGCGCCGATATAATCCGGCACGCCCGACGTCGCCGGCGCGATGAAATCCGACAGCGCGGCGTTGAAGCGGCCCTCGCGCTTCTCCAGCTGCTGGCGCAGCGTGTGGAAGGCCGCAATCTTTTGTTTGCGGGTATCGTCGGCGTAGACGGTAATATCGTCGCCGTCGGCATTGGCCGGCCAGAACCCGATGGTGGCGCGCGCCGTGAACCATTTTTCCTGGATGATGCGGGCCAGCATCTTGCGCGCGTCGTCATAGAGCGAGCGCGCGACTTCGCCGATCTTGGGATCGTCGAGGATCGCCGGAAAGCGCCCGGTCAGTTCCCAGGTCTGGAAGAACGGCGTCCAGTCGATGTATTCGGCCAGCTCCGCGAGGTCGTAGGCGTCAAAGCTCTTGATGCCCAAAAACGCCGGCTTTTTCGGCGGCGTCTTGGCGAAGTCGATGGTCACCGCATTGGCGCGGGCGGCGGCGAGCTTCAGCCGCTTCTTGTCGGCCTGGGCGCGGAAATGCGCCGCGGAAATCTTGGCGTATTCGGTACGCATGTCGGCGGCAAAGGCCTCGCGCCGCTCGGGCGACAGCAGCGACGAGGCGACGCCGACGGCGCGGCTGGCGTCGTTGACATGCACCACCGGCCCGCCCTTGTAATTCGGGTCGATCTTCACGGCGGTATGGACCCGGCTGGTGGTGGCGCCGCCGATCAGCAGCGGCATCTTCATGCCCTGGCGCTCCATCTCGCCGGCGAGGAAGCTCATTTCGTCCAGCGACGGCGTGATCAGGCCGGACAGGCCGATGATGTCGGCGCCCTCGGCCTTGGCGGTCTCGATGATCCTGGCGGCGGGCACCATGACGCCGAGGTCGATGACCTCAAAATTGTTACATTGCAGCACGATGCCGACGATGTTCTTGCCGATGTCGTGGACGTCGCCCTTGACGGTCGCGAGCACGATCTTGCCGGCGGCGTGGCGGCCGTCGCCAACGATGCCGTTGGCGAGGTTGCGCGCCTTTTCCTCTTCCATGAACGGCATCAGGTACGCGACCGCTTGCTTCATCACGCGGGCGGATTTCACCACCTGCGGCAAGAACATTTTGCCGTCGCCGAAGAGATCGCCGACGATGTTCATGCCGGCCATCAGCGGACCTTCGATCACGTTGAGCGGACGCTCCACGGTTTGGCGTGCGGCTTCGGTGTCTTCCTCGATGTATTCGGTGATGCCGTGCACCAGCGCGTGGGACAGCCGTTTCTCGACCGGCCATTCGCGCCAGGCCAGATCCTGCTCTTTTGTCTGCTTCTCCTTGCCGCGGAATTTTTCCGCGAGCTGCAGCAGTTTTTCGGACGCGCCGGGATCGCGGTTGAGGATGACGTCCTCGCACACCCGGCGAAGCTCCAGATCGATGTCGTCATAGACGATCATCTGCCCGGCATTCACGATGCCCATGTCCATGCCGGCATGAATCGCATGATACAGAAACACCGAATGCATGGCCTCGCGCACCGGCTCATTGCCGCGGAACGAGAACGACAGATTGGAGACGCCGCCGGAAATATGCGCGTGCGGCAGGTTCTTCCGGATCCAGCGGGCCGCCTCGATGAAATCGACGCCGTAATTATTGTGCTCCTCGAGCCCGGTCGCGATCGCAAAGATATTCGGATCGAAGATGATGTCCTCGGGCGGGAAGTTCAGCCGGTTGACCAGGATGTCGTAGGCGCGCTTGCAGATCTCGGTCTTGCGCGCGAACGTATCGGCCTGCCCGGCCTCGTCGAACGCCATCACCACAACGGCGGCGCCATGGCGTCGCGCGATGGTCGCCTCGTGGATGAATTTTTCCTCGCCTTCCTTCATCGAGATCGAGTTCACCACCGGCTTGCCCTGCACGCATTTCAGGCCGGCTTCGATCACGTGGAATTTCGAGGAATCGACCATCACGGGAACGCGGGCGATGTCGGGCTCGGCGGCAACGAGATTGAGGAACGTCACCATCGCGGCTTCGGAATCCAGCAGGCCCTCGTCCATGTTGACGTCGATGAGCTGGGCGCCGTTCTCGACCTGGTCGCGTGCGACCTGCAGCGCCGCGGTGTAGTCGCCGGCGGTGATCAATTTGCGGAATCGCGCGGAACCAGTGACGTTGGTGCGTTCGCCGATGTTGACGAAGGGGATCGCGGGCGTCAGTTCGAACGGCTCCAGGCCGGAGAGTCTGAGCCGCGGTTCGATCACGGGGATAGCGCGCGGTTTGTGCGGGGCGACGGCGGCGGCAATCGCCGCGATATGCTCCGGCGTGGTGCCGCAGCAGCCGCCGACGATGTTGACGAGGCCATCGTGGGCGAATTCGCCGATCAGCCGCGCCATATATTCCGGAGTCTCGTCATACTGGCCGAATTCGTTGGGCAGGCCGGCATTCGGATAGGCGCATACCAGCGTATCGGCGACGCGGCCGATGTCGGCGATGTGGGCGCGCAAATCTTCCGCACCCAGAGCGCAGTTGAAACCGATGGTGATCGGTTTGGCGTGCCGTACCGAATTCCAGAACGCTTCCGGCAACTGGCCGGACAGCAGGCGGCCGGATTTGTCGGTGATGGTGCCCGAGATCATCACGGGCACGTCGATGCCGCGCGCCTCGGTGATTTCGGCGATGGCGTAGAGCGCCGCCTTGGCGTTGAGCGTATCGAAAATGGTCTCGACCAGCAGCATATCGGCGCCGCCATCCAGAAGGCCGTTGATCTGCTCGCCATAGGCCTTGCGCAGGTCGTCGAAGGTGACGGCGCGATAGCCGGGGTTGGAGACGTCCGGCGAGATCGAGGCGGTGCGGTTGGTCGGGCCCAGCGCGCCCGCGACGAAACGTTGCTTGCCGTCCTCGGCGCTCACGCGTTCGGCCGCGGCACGCGCCAGTTTGGCGCCGTGAAGGTTGAGCTCGTAGGTGAGGTCCGACATCTCGTAATCGGCCTGCGCGATCGCGGTCGAGGAGAAGGTGTTGGTGGCGACGATGTCGGCGCCGGCGCGCAGATAGGCGGCGTGGATGTTTTCGATCGCCTGCGGCTGGGTCAGGATCAGCAAATCGTTGTTGCCGCGGACGTCGCGGTGAAAATCCTTGAACCGTTCGCCGCGGAACGCGGCCTCGTCATATTGCAGGCCCTGGATCATGGTGCCCATGGCGCCGTCGAGCACCAGGATGCGTTCGCGGGCGGCCGCGAGCAGGGCAGTTCGCTTCGGGGATACAGGCACGGTCATTGGATCAGGCGGCTTTCTGTGCGCCATGCGGGCGGATGCCGAGGAGATGGCTGATGGCGAACACGAGGTCCGCGCGGTTCATGGTGTAGAAATGAAAGGTATCGACGCCGTGTTTTGCGAGCTTCTGCACCTGGCCGGCGGCAACGGTCGCCGCCACCAGCTTTCGCGTTTCGGCATCGTCGTCGAGGCCGTTGAATTTTTCCGCGAGCCAGTTGGGCACGGTGGTGCCGGCGCGGGTGACGAATTTGCGGGCCTGCTTGAAATTGTGCATCGGCATGATGCCGGGCACGATCGGGATGCTGATGCCGCGGGCGCGCACCCGGTCGAGATAACGGAAGTAGAGATCGTTATCGAAGAACACCTGCGTGATGGCGCGGGCGGCACCGGCGTCGACCTTGGCTTGCAGCGTGTCGATATCGGCGTCGAAATCCGGGCTCTCGGGGTGCTTCTCCGGATAGGCCGAGACCGAGACTTCGATGTCGGGATAGCGCTGCTTGATGCCGGCCACGAGATCGGACGAGCTTTGATAGCCGTCGGCATGCGGCTTGTAGGCGGTGCCAATGCCGGTCGAGGGATCGCCGCGCAGCGCGACGATGTGGCGGACGCCGATCTCGTAATAGCGCGCCACCACGTCGTCGATCTCGCCCTTCGGCGCGCCGACGCAGGTCAGATGTGCGGCCGGGGTCAGCCGGGTCTCTTTCAGGATGCGGGCGATGGTGGAATGGGTGCGCTCACGCGTGGATCCGCCGGCGCCATAGGTCACCGACACGAAGTTGGGGGCGAGCGGCGCCAGCCGGTTGATGGTCTCCCACAGGCTGCGCTCCATCTCCTCGGTCTTCGGCGGGAAGAACTCGAACGAGATGTCAGGCGAAGTGAGCGCGCGGTGCCCATCGGGCGCGGGGGACGTAACCTCGGTCATGGCACTCAAACACTCCAAAAAAGATGCGCGGGCGTCGGGCTTAGCTGCAGGACGCTAAAATAGGCCAGACTGGACCGTTCAAACAGCCCATTGAGGATGGGAAATTGCCCACTTATAGTAAAAATATCGATCCTAATGGTCAGAAATACGGCCGGTGGGCAGGATTGCCGAAGTTGCCGAACCGTGAAAGAAGATCAGTATTTATGGATATAAGTACAAGACATCGGATTGAAATGGCTTGGTTCGGCGTTGTTGGGCAAAACGGAAATGTTAAGGATTTATGTTCGTTTGTCCCACTTTCCAGCCGCCGGCGACGGCATCTCCATCCCCACCGGCGCGGGCCTGATCTGCACGGCCGGGGCCTTTGTGGCCCTGCCTTGCCGCACTAGGTTAGCCCCATGATCCCGCTCTCAGTCCTCGATCTTTCCGTCGTCACCACAGGCACAAAACCCGCCGCGGCGCTGCGCAACAGCATCGACCTGGCGCGCCATGTCGATGGGCTCGGCTATGTCCGCTACTGGCTTGCGGAGCATCACAATCTGGCATCGGTGGCGAGCCCCGCGCCCGACCTGATGATCGGGCAGATCGCGGCGGTTACCAAAAACATCCGCGTCGGCTCCGGCGGCGTGATGCTGCCCAACCACGCGCCGCTGGTGGTGGCCGAGCGCTTCAAGATGCTGGAGGCGCTGTTCCCCGGCCGGATCGATCTCGGCCTCGGCCGCGCGCCCGGCACCGACGGCGCCACCGCGCATGCGCTGCGCAGCCGGCTCGACCGCCGCGAGGGCGATGATTTCCTCGAACGGCTGAGTGAATTGGTGCTGTGGGAGACCCGCGATTTCCCGCCCGGCCATCCCTACAACAATGTGGTGGCGATGCCGGATGATTCACCGCTGCCGCCGATCTGGCTGCTCGGCTCCAGCGACTACTCGTCCGAACTCGCAGCGCAAGTCGGCATGGGCTTCGCCTTCGCGCATCATTTTGCGTCCTATGACGCGGTCGAGGCGATGACGCATTACCGCGCCCGCTTCAAGCCGTCGGGCTGGCGCGCCACGCCGCACGGCATTCTGGCGATCGCCGCGGTCGCCGCCGAAACCGATGCGGAAGCCGAAAAGCTCGCATCCTCGATGGATCTCAACCGCCTGCGCCGCGACCGCGGCCAATATCTGCCGTTGCCGAGCGTCGAGGAAGCCTTGGCCTATCCCTACACCGACGGCGAGCGCGCCTCGATCGCGCGCAACCGCACCCGGCTGTTCGTCGGCAGCCCGGCGACGTTGCTGGCGAAACTGCAGCCGATGATCACGGCGAGCAAGCCGGACGAACTGATGATCATTACCGCCGTGTACGATCACGACGCGCGCAAGAAGTCGTATGATTTGCTGGCGGATGCGTTCGGGTTGGGCAAGAAGGTTGCGGCGTAGCTTATATGCCGCCGTCATTCCGGGGCGATGCGAAGCATCGAACCCGGAATCTCGAGATTCTCTGGTGCGCAATTGCGCACCTAGGAGCCCGTCCAGATAGCGGTCGCGACCGGGCATTTATTGCAGGATAGTCGGCTCAGGCGGCCTTTGCGAGGGTGAACAGCTTGAGGAGGTTGTGGGCCGTGCAGATCATGGCCCACTCGGCGCGCACTTTCTCTAGGCCTCGCAACAGGAACTGGCGGAAGCCGCGCGCCTGTTTGATCTGTCCGAAGACCGGTTCGACCACTTGCTTTCTCAATCGGTAGGGTGTTTCGAAGCCGCCGTCGTCGATCTTCTTTCGCATCCGTTGGGTCAGCGGTCCGCCGATTTTTCCGTTCGCGGCGGTCGGGTGCTTGGCGCGTCCGGGCGCGACGTAGCCGTCGACGCCGTGGGCTTCGAGCGCTTCGAGATTGGATTCGCTGCAGTAGCCGGAGTCCGCTGAGGCCTGCTCCGGCTTGCGGCCGAGATTGTTCTCGATGGCCTCGATCAGGGGCACCAGCTGGCCCTGATCGTTGCCGCACTGCGTCAGTTCGTGCGCGACAATGATCTGGGCGCCTGCGTCGACGGCGGCCTGGGCATTGTAGGCCTGAACGAAGCCATCCTTCGACTTCATGATGCGGCTTTCCGGATCGGTGAAGTTGCGTTGCGACTTGGGATCAGGCTGGTCCGATGCCGGCGCCGCCGGTTTGCCCGGCTTCTTGCGGCCTTCGGCTTGGCGCTGCTGTTCCTTTTCGGCCTCGATGCGACGCTCTTCCTCCGCGGCCAGCCTGGCGTCGGCCTCCAGCGCCGCCATCGCCTGCTGGATCTTCGCCAGCCGCTTCTCCTTGTCGCCAGCCCAATCCGGCAGTTCGTCGCCGCGCTTGTCTTTGCCGAAAGTCTCGTCCTCCTGAGCATCCGCCGCCTCAGCGGCCGCCAGCATGCGAGCGACCTCGGCTTTCAATTCCGCCTCGCGTTTCTTCATGCGCTCATAACTCATCGCTTTATGTTTCGACGCGTTCGCTTTGATCTTCGTGCCATCAAGCGCGACATGGCCGAGTTTGACCAGCCCTGCCGTCTCGCACAACTTCAGAACCTGCAGGAACAGTGCGCCGAGCGCCTTCAAATGCCGCTTGCGGAAGTCGCTGATCGTGCGAAAATCCGGCGGATCGAGCGCGACAATCATTACAAAATCATTCCGTTCGCGGCAGGCCTTCGCGATCCGCCGCGATGAATACAGCCCACTCGCATAGCCGTGCAGCACAAGCGCCACCATCATGCGCGGGTCGAACGGCGGCTGCCCGAGCCCGCTCACATAGCTGCCCGTGATCTCCTTGAGATCGAGGCTCTCCCGCACCAGTTCAACGATAAACCGCGAGACATGGCCTTTCGGCACGAAGTCCTGCACATTCGGCGGCAGAAGCAGCGTCTGATCGATATTCCAGGGGCGAAAATACTTGCTCATCGCCCAAGGTTGAATCAGACTCGCTCAGAATTGAACAGCCACTATTCGGACACGCTCCTAGTTCGCGCTAACGCGCGCCCCGGAATGACTGACGTCACCTCAATCCGCCTTCTCGCTGAACGTCGCGCGGAAGGGTTGGGCGGGGTAGACGCCGATGATGCGGAATTCGCGCGAAAAGAATTTCAGTTCCTCCAGCGCAAAGGCGAGGCCCCTGTCGTCGGGATGGCCGTCGACGTCGGCGTAAAACTGGGTCGCGGAGAATTCGCCGTCGACCATGTAGCTTTCCAGCTTGGTCATGTTGACGCCGTTGGTCGCAAAGCCGCCGAGCGCCTTGTAGAGCGCGGCGGGAAGGTTGCGCACCCGGAAGACAAAAGTGGTGACCAGCGGCCCCGAGCCCTGTTCGGCCCATTTCTCCTCGCGCGCCAGCACCACGAAGCGCGTGGTATTGTGGGCCTCGTCCTCGACGTCCTCGACCAGGATGTCCAGGCCGTAGATTTGCGCGGCCAATCGCGAAGCGATCGCGGCGACCGTCTTGTCGCTGCGCTCGGCGACATCGCGCGCGCTGCCGGCAGTGTCGGCCGCGACGATCGGCTTGACGCCGAGTTTTCGGATGATGCGGCGGCACTGGCCGAGCGCGTGGACGTGGCTCTCCACCGTCTTGATATCGGCGAGCTTGGCTCCGCGCGGCGCCATCAATTGGTGACGGATCGGCAAGAAATATTCGCCGACGATGAACAGGCCGGAATTCGGCAGCAAATGATGGATGTCGGCGACCCGGCCGGCGACCGAATTCTCGATCGGGATCATCCCCAGATCCGCTTCGCCCGAGGCGATCACGGCCAGCGCGTCCTCAAATGTCGGGCAGGGCAGCGGCTCGGCGTCGGGATAGGCCTCGACGATGGCGATATGGGAATTGGCTCCGGGCTCGCCCTGGAACGCGATTTTCAGCTTCTCGGTCATGGTGCCTTCTATCAGCAGCTCAGCTATTTGCCAGTATCCGGCGGGCGGTTTCGAGATCGGCCGGGGTATCGACGCCGCGGGGCACCGTGTCGACGATGGTGACGTCGATCCGCATGCCGGCCTCCAGCGCCCGGAGTTGCTCCAGTTTTTCCTGGCGCTCCAGCGGCGAAGGCGGCAGCTGCACGAAGCGCTCCAGCGCCGCGCGGCGATAGGCATAGAGGCCGATGTGATGGTAGCGCGGCCCATCGCCCCATGGCGCCGTGGCGCGCGTGAAGTACAACGCGCGCAACCGTCGCGGGCCGATCGGCGAGCCGACCGCCTTCACCACGCTCGGCGCGCCGTCTTCCTCCGCGGTGTGAATCTCGGACGCCAGCGTCGAGATATCGACCGCGGGGTCGGCCAGCGGCGGCAGCACGCTGCGGATGGTGTCGGGCGTAATGGTCGGGAAATCCCCCTGCAGATTGACCACGATCTCGGCCTGGCCCTCGGGGTCGAGGATTTTCATGGCCTCGTAAATCCGGTCCGAGCCGGACGGGTGGTCGGGGTGGGTCATCACCACCTCGCCGCCATGGGATTTCACGGCGGCCGCGATCTCCGGCGTGTCAGTCGCCACCGCGACCCGGCCGATTTTGGCGGCTTCCGCCCGGCGCAGCACATGGACGATCATCGGCAGGCCGGCAATGTCGAGCAACGGCTTGCCGGGCAGCCGGGTGGCCGCCATGCGGGCGGGAATCAGCACCAAAGTGCGGGTTTCTGTCATCGGAGCGAGGTCAAAGGCGGCGCGAAAACATGCCGGAAATAATGGGGATGGGCGGAAAGTCGGGGCGTTTATACGGGTTGCCAGAGCGCGGGCAAACCGATATCTCAACCCTGCTGAGGGTGCGGCGCGAAAGCCTGATTCCTGATGCGAATCCGCGGCCGTTTTGCCGGCCTTCAGTCGACCTTCCGGCTCTGGAGCCTGATCCAATATGGACTCCTTCGAACTTAATAAAGTGATCGGTGCCGTTCTCGGCACCTGCATTCTGCTGCTGGTGACGAGCTTTGCCGCCGGCGCGATTTTTTCGCCCGTGATGCCGGAAAAGCCGGGCTTTGAGATTGCCGTGAAGGAAGAGGCCCACGAGGGCGGGGCCAAGGAAGCCGCGGCGCCGTCCGAGCCGATCGAGAAATTGCTGCAGACCGCCTCGGTCGAAAAGGGTGCTGCGGCGGCCAAGAAGTGCGCCGCCTGCCATACCTTCGAGAAGGGCGGCCCCAACCGCGTCGGTCCGAACCTGTTCGGTATCGTCGGCGACCACAAGGGCGAGGGACGCGGGTTCAATTTCTCGGCGCCCATGAAGGCCAAGGGCGGCACCTGGGGCTATGACGAGCTCAACCAGTTCATCTCCAATCCGAAGGGTTACATTCCCGGCACGGCGATGGGCTTTGCCGGTATCCAGAAGGACAGCGAGCGCGCTGACGTGATCGCCTATCTGCGTACGCTGGCCGACAGCCCGGTTCCGTTGCCGACGGCGGCGAAATAAGATTTCGACCGTCCCGCATGGACGTCGGTGTAGCGGCCAGGCATTGCCTGGCCGTTTCCATATCGGGATCGCAGTGTTGTTATCGGGACGTTTCGCCGCACCGGCGCCGATTACGGTCTGGCAAGATGAGGAAAAAGCAACGTAATTTGTCGAACCCTTGCCTTATATTGGGTCCTCACTAGCTGGCGTCAGCAACAGGAATTCTTCAATTGGCGATTACCCGACGACATCTTCTGCAAGGCGGCGCTGTCGCCGCCATGGCTCCCGCGCTGGGGCTACCCGCAGGCGTTTCCGCGATTTCGCCGGCCCACGCGCAAGCCGCACCGGATGGGCTGGTCTGGCGGCACGCAATGTCGCTGTTCGGCGACATCAAATATCCGGCTGACTTCAAACGCTTCGATTACGTCAATCCGGATGCGCCCAAGGGCGGCACCGTCCGCCAGATTCTGATCGGGACCTTCGACAACTTGAATCTCACGGTTGCCGGGGTCAAGGGTGCGATAGCGGCCCCCGTCCAGCTGATTTATGAATCGCTGACGACGCCGTCGCTGGACGAAGTTTCGACCGAATATGGTGCGCTGGCGGAGGTATTTAGCCATCCGGAGGATTTTTCTTCTGTCACCTATCGCCTGCGGGCACTGGCGAAGTGGCATGATGGCAAGCCGGTGACTCCGGAGGACGTAATTTTTTCGCTCGACGCGTTCAAGAAATATCATCCACAATATTCGGCCTACTACCGCCATGTGGTGAAGGCCGAAAAGAGTGGCGATCGCGACATAAAGTTCACTTTCGATGCGCCCGGCAATCGTGAGCTTCCGCAGATCGTCGGCCAGCTTCTGGTATTGCCGAAGCATTGGTGGGAGGGGAGCGACGCCGAAGGCCGCAAGCGTGACATCTCCGCTACCACGCTGGAGAAACCGCTGGGCTCCGGTCCCTATCGCATCAAGGACTTCGTCGCCGGCCGCTCGATTGCGCTCGAACGGGTGAAGGATTATTGGGGCCGCGATCTCAGCGCGAATATTGGCCGCAACAATTTTGACGAACTGCGCTACGAATACTTCCGCGACTCGATCGTGGCGCTGGAGGCGTTCAAGGGCGATCAGGTGGATTGGCGCACCGAGAACAGCGCGAAAAACTGGGCTACCGCCTACGATTTTCCCGCAGTCACCGAAAAGCGAGTGCTGCTGGAGGAGTTTCCGAACCGCAGTTCTGGAATCATGCAGGCGTTCGCACTGAATATCCGACGCGATAAATTCAGGGATCCGCGCGTGCGCCGCGCGCTGAATTTTGCGTTCGATTTCCAGGAGATGAACAAGCAAATCTTCTTCGACCAATACAAGCGCGTCAGCAGTTATTTCGATGGCACGGAGCTGGCCTCGAGCGGACTGCCGCAAGGCAAGGAGCTCGAAATCCTCGAGACAGTTCGCGCGGAGGTGCCGGCTGAAGTCTTTACGACGGCCTACACCAATCCGGTGGGTGGCAGCCCGGAAGCGGTGCGCGAAAATCTGCGCGAGGGGCTCCGCTTGCTCAAAGAGGCCGGTTACGAAATTCGCGACCGAAAGCTCGTTGAGAGCAAGACCGGCACGCAATTCACCGTCGAATTGCTCAACGAGGATCCGAGCTTTGAGCGGGTCATGCTGTTCTTCAAGCCCTCTTTGGAGCGGCTCGGGATTGCGGTAAGCGTACGTACGATTGATCCGTCGCAATATGAGAACCGGCTGCGTAGCTGGGATTTCGATATCGTCGTGTCGTCGTGGGGGGAATCATTGTCGCCTGGCAACGAACAGCGCGAATATTGGGGCTCCCAGGCCGCCGACATGGCAGGGTCGCGCAACATTATCGGTATCAAGAATCCGGCGATCGACAAGCTGATCGAGCGCGTGATTTTCACCAAGGACCGCGACGACCTGGTTGCCGCGACCAAGGCGCTCGATCGGGTGCTGCTGTGGAATCACTACGTCGTGCCGCAGTGGAATTATCCGAAAGTACGGACTGCGCGCTGGGACCGCTTCGGGCAGCCGGCGGAAATGCCGAAATACGGGTTGTCGGGCTTCCCGACGATCTGGTGGTGGGACGCCGACAAGGCCGCCAAGATCGGCAAGCGCAGTTGAAGGAATCGCGCATGGCGCTACTCACCCGTCGGCACGCGCTCGGTCTCGGCATCGGTGCGCTGAGCGCCGGGCGATTTCGGCCCACATGGGCCGCCTCCGAGGACGGCGCCGAGATCCACGGGATGTCGGTGTTCGGCGATCTGAAATATCCGGCCGACTTCCACCATTTCGAATACGTGAATGTCGCCGCGCCGAAGGGCGGATTGTTTTCGCTGATCCCGTCGGCCCGCGCCTTCAACCAATCCTTCTTCACCTTCAATTCGTTCAATGCCTACATCCTGAAGGGCGAAGGCGCACAGGGCATGGACATGACGTTCGTGAGCCTGATGGCGCGCGCGAACGACGAACCTGACGCGATGTACGGTCTTGCCGCGAAATCCGTGCGGATTTCCCCCGACAAGCTGACTTACCGATTTACAATGCGGCCCGAGGCGCGATTTCACGACGGCTCGAAGCTCACGGCGCAGGACGTCGCCTTCTCGCTGAATACGCTGAAGGAAAAAGGGCATCCGCTGATCGTGGTTCAGCTGCGCGACTTTGTGAAGGCCGAAGCGCCCGACGATGCGACGGTGATTGTCACCTTTGCGCCGAAGCGCGCGCGCGATGTGCCGCTCTTTGTCGCCGGCCTGCCGATCCTCTCCAAGGCCTATTATGCCACACGCCCGTTCGATGAATCGAGTCTCGATGCGCCGCTTGGATCGGGCCCGTACAAGGTCGGCAAATACGAGGTCAACCGCTACGTCGAATACGATCGGGTCAAGGACTGGTGGGCGGCCGACCTTGCCGTCAACCGCGGCAGCTACAATTTCGATACCGTGCGCTACGAGTTTTATCGCGATCGCGATGTCGCGTTCGAGGGTTTTTCAGGCAAGAGCTATCTGTTCCGCGAGGAGTTCACCGCGCGTATCTGGGCCACGCGCTACGACTTCGCAGCCGTCAAGGACGGCCGGGTCAAGCGTGAGACCCTGCCGGATGAAACGCCGTCCGGCGGGCAGGGCTGGATCTTCAATACGCGCCGCGACAAGTTCAGCGATCCGCGCGTGCGTGAAGCCCTGGGCTATGCGTTCGATTTCGAGTGGACCAACAAGACCGTCATGTATGGCGCCTATGCGCGCACCTGCTCGCCGTTCCAGAATTCGGACATGGTGGCGAGCGGACCGCCTTCGCCTGAAGAGCTGAAGCTGCTCGAGCCGTTCCGCGGCCAGGTGCCGGACGAGGTGTTCGGTGAGCCCTTCGTGCCGCCGGTGTCGGATGGATCGGGGCAGGACCGGACGCTGCTGCGCAAGGCCGTGCAACTGCTCAACGATGCCGGATGCGTCGTCAAGGACGGCAAGCGGCGATTGCCGAACGGCGAGATTTTCACAATCGAATTCCTGCTCGACGAGCCGTCATTTCAGCCGCATCACGCGACCTTCATCAAGAATCTCGGCCAGATCGGGGTTGAAGCCGGCATCCGGCTGGTTGATGCCGTGCAATTCCGCGCCCGTGAGGAAGCCTTTGATTTCGAGATGACGGTCCAGCGCATGAGCATGTCGGCGACGCCGGGCGACAGCCTGCGGCCGTATTTTTCGTCGAAGGAGGCGGCCACCAAAGGTTCGTATAATTTGGCAGGCGTTGCCAGTCCGGCGATCGACGCGCTGATCGAAAAGGCGATCAGCGCCGAAACCCGCGCCGATCTGACTTTCGCCTGCCGGGCGCTCGACCGGGTATTTCGGGCCGGCCGTTATTGGGTGCCGCAGTGGTACCGCTCCACGCACCCGATCGCTTATTGGGATGTGTTCAGTCATCCGGAAAAGCCGGCGAAGTATGCGCCGGGCGTCGGCGCGCCGGAAAACTGGTGGTTCGATTCCAACAAGGCCGCCAAGCTCGAGCAGGCGAAGTAACTCATGAGCGCCTATATTGCCCGCCGTATTCTCCTGATGTTCCCGACATTGTTGGGAATCCTGTTCGTCTCCTTCATCGTCGTTCAGTTCGCGCCGGGCGGTCCGGTCGAGCGCGTGATCGCCCAGCTTTCTGGCGCCGACACCGGCGGGACGTCCCGGATTTCCGGCGGCGGCGGCGATTTCGGTGCACGCGGCAACCAGGCGGTGACACCCGGGAACGCTGTCAATTCGAAATATCGCGGCGCGCAGGGGCTCGACCCGGACTTCATCAAGAAACTGGAAGTCCAGTTCGGTTTCGACAAGCCGGCGCCCGAACGCTTCGCGCTGATGGTGTGGAATTTTTCGCGGTTCGATTTCGGCAAGAGCTATTTTCGCGACGTCAGCGTGTTGCAGCTGATCAAGGAGAAGCTGCCGGTCTCGATGTCGCTCGGGATCTGGATGACGCTGCTGACCTATCTGATCTCGATCCCGCTCGGCATCCGCAAGGCGGTGATGGACGGCTCAAAGTTCGATACCTGGACCTCTGCCGTGATCATCGTCGGATTTGCGATTCCCGGGTTCCTGTTCGCGATCCTGCTGATCATCCTGTTCGCCGGCGGCTCGTTCCTCAACATTTTCCCGCTGCGGGGACTGACCTCGGACGGCTGGTCGCAATTTCCCTGGTACTGGAAAATCATCGATTATTTCTGGCACATCACACTGCCGCTGATTGCGATGGCGCTCGGCGCCTTCGCCACCATGACGCTTCTGACCAAGAACTCGTTCCTCGATGAGATACGCAAGCAATATGTGATGACCGCGCGCGCCAAGGGCTGCAGCGAGCGGCAGGTGCTGTACAACCACATCTTCCGCAACGCGATGCTGATCGTGATCGCGGGTTTTCCCGGCGCGTTCATTCACGCCTTCTTCTCCGGCTCGCTCTTGATCGAAACCATCTTTTCGCTCGACGGGCTCGGCCTGCTCGGTTTCGAGAGCGTACTCAATCGCGACTATCCTGTCGTATTCGGTACGCTGTTCATCTTTTCGCTGGTCGGCCTCGTGGTCAATCTGATCTCCGATCTCGCTTACATGTGGATCGATCCGCGGATCGATTTCGAGGCGCGTGAGGTCTGATGACGATCACCGCACCCCTGCCGGTCGAGACCACGACGCAAGCGCCGCTCGGCGAAGCCGTCCCGCCGACGCGCCACCGCTTCAGTCCATCGCCGCTCAACCGCCGCCGCTGGCAGAATTTCAAGGCCAACCGGCGGGGTTACTGGTCGCTGTGGATCTTCCTGATCCTGTTCTTCATCTCGCTGTTCGCCGAGCTGATCGCCAACGACCGTCCCTTCCTCGTCAAATATGACGGCCATCTCTACTGGCCGGCCTTTGTCAGTTATTCCGAGACCACTTTCGGCGGCGATTTCGAAACCGCCGCCGACTATCGTGATCCCTACTTGCAGAAACAGATCGCGGCCAAGGGCGGCAGCATCGTCTGGCCGCTGATCCGCTATTCCTACGATACGCACAATCTCGACCTGCCGACGCCGGCGCCATCGAAGCCGACCTGGCTGCTGACGGAGGACCAGTGCAAGGAGGTGGTGACGAAGAAGCACCTCAACGGCTGCCGCGACCTCGAATATAACTGGCTCGGAACCGACGATCAGGGCCGCGACGTGGTCGCGCGCCTGATCTACGGCTTCCGCATCTCGGTGCTGTTCGGCCTGACGCTGACCATCATCTCCTCGATCATCGGTGTCGCCGCCGGCGGCGTGCAGGGCTATTTCGGCGGCTGGGTCGACCTCGGATTCCAGCGTTTCATCGAAGTCTGGACCGCGATTCCCTCGCTGTACCTGCTGCTGATCATATCGGCGGTGCTGCCGCCGGGTTTCTTCGTTCTGCTCGGCATTCTCCTCCTGTTCTCATGGGTGTCGCTGGTCGGTCTGGTGCGGGCCGAATTCCTGCGCGGGCGCAATTTCGAATACATCCAGGCGGCGCGGGCGCTCGGCGTCTCCAACCCGGTGATCATGTTCCGCCATCTGTTGCCGAACGCGATGGTGGCGACCATGACGTTCCTGCCCTTCATCGTGTCGTCGTCGGTGATGACGCTGACGGCGCTGGACTTCCTCGGCTTCGGCCTGCCGCCCGGTTCGCCCTCGCTTGGTGAATTGCTGTCGCAAGCCAAGGCCAACGTGCAGGCGCCCTGGCTCGGCTTCACCGGCTTCTTCTCGGTCGCGATCATGCTGTCGCTTTTGATTTTCATCGGCGAGGGCGCGCGCGACGCCTTCGATCCGCGCAAGACGTTCCGGTAACATCATGGACGCCATCAACCAGCCTCTGCTCGATATCCGCGACCTTTCGGTGGCGTTCGGCGCCTCGGTCGCGGTCGATCATGTCTCCTTCTCGATCAGGCGCGGCGAGTGCGTGGCGCTGGTCGGCGAGTCCGGTTCCGGAAAATCGGTCAGCGCGCTGTCGATCCTGAGGCTGTTGCCGTATCCGATCGCGTCGCATCCCTCCGGCAGCATCCGGTTCAAGGGCCGCGATCTGCTGGGATCGTCGGAACGCGAGATGCGCGAGATTCGCGGCAACGACGTCTCGATCATCTTCCAGGAGCCGATGACCTCGCTCAATCCGCTCCATACGATCGAGTCCCAGATCGGCGAAATCCTTCACCTTCACAATCCGATCAACGCCGGGATCGCGCGGGCGCGGACGCTCGAACTGTTGACACAGGTCGGCATTCCCGATCCGGAAACCCGGCTGCAAAGCTATCCGCACCAGTTGTCCGGCGGCCAGCGCCAGCGCGTCATGATCGCGATGGCGCTCGCCAACGAGCCGGATCTGCTGATCGCGGACGAACCGACTACCGCGCTCGACGTCACCGTGCAGGCGCAGATCCTGGCGCTGCTGGCCGAGATCCGCACCCGGCTCGGCATGAGCTTGCTGTTCATCACCCACGATCTCGGCATCGTGCGCCGCATCGCCGATGTCGTCTGCGTGATGAAGAATGGAAAGATCGTCGAGCAGGGCCCGGTCGAGCAGGTTTTCACCGCGCCGAAACATCCCTATACGCGCGACCTGCTGGCGGCGGAGCCGAAGCCCGATCCGGCGCCGCCGCGGCCGGATCAGCCGGTCGTGATGTCCGCGGATAACCTGAAAGTCTGGTTTCCGGTCAAGCGCGGCCTGCTGCGCAAGACCGTCGGACATATCAAGGCGGTCGATGGCGTCAGCCTTGCGGTGCGCAAGGGCGAGACGCTCGGGGTGGTCGGCGAATCCGGATCCGGCAAGACCACGCTTGGCCTTGCCCTGCTGCGGCTGATCTCCTCGAACGGTCCGATCGTGTTTCTCGGCAAAAACATCCAGGGGCTGCGCTTCAGGGACATGCTGCCGTTCCGCCGCGACATGCAGATCGTGTTCCAGGATCCGTTCGGCGCTTTGAGCCCGCGAATGTCGGTCGGCGACATCGTCGCCGAAGGTCTTGGCGTGCACCAGCGCGCGCTGTCGTGGGAGGAGCGCGAGACGCGCGTCATCAAGGCGCTGAACGACGTCGGTCTCGATCCGGCGACGCGTTTTCGCTATCCGCATGAATTTTCCGGCGGCCAGCGCCAGCGCATCTCAATTGCGCGCGCGGTGGTGCTGGAGCCGAATTTTGTCGTGCTCGATGAGCCGACCAGCGCGCTCGACATGCTGTTCCAGGCCCAGATGGTCGATTTGCTGCGCGAGCTGCAGCGCAAGCGCGATCTGACCTACATGTTCATCTCGCACGATTTACGCGTGGTGGCCTCCTTGGCCAGCCATCTGATCGTGATGCGGCTTGGCAAGGTGGTCGAGGAAGGCCCGGCCGCCGAACTGTTCAAGAATCCGAAGAGCGATTACACCCGCGCGCTGTTTGCCGCCGCGTTCCGGATGGAAATCGATCCCGATGCGGCGGTTGGGGTTTAGAAGCGAGCCTGCTGGTTTCGCTTCCCGGAAGTGCAACGGACTCCATCGTGCCTCTCCCTCCCAACTCGGGTTTACCCGAGTTGGAGAGAGCCTCGCAAATTCAAGTGAGCCGTTTGATCGCCATCACCTCGCTGCCCGCGGCCTTGATACGTGCGATTGCATCGCGGGTGTTTTCGACCGCGGTCGCCATATGATCCGCGTTGGCGTGGACGATGGTTGAGGTGTCGCGCGCAATCGCGACATGGCCGTTCCAGAAGATCAGGTCGCCGCGCTGCAGGTGTTTCGTTTCCGCCGGGCTCAGTTCCCGGCCAAGCCCGTCCTGCTGCATGTCGCTGTCGCGCGGACAGCCGATGCCGGCGGCATTCAGTGAAATCTGCACCAAGCCGGAGCAGTCGACGCCAAGACTGCTCTTGCCGCCCCACAGATAGGGTGTGCCGACGAACCGCTCGGCAACGGCCACGAAATCATCTTCCAGCGTCTCAACGCCGCCGAGATGCCGGTGCGGCAAATACCAGCCTTCCCGGGTCACGGCGAACGCGCCATCGTTCCGCGCAACCGTCACGCTTGCCCCCATCGACAGCGTCTCGACCGGCGGCAGTTTGATCGAAGCGGCCGGAAACGCAAAGGTCCGCAACGCCGTGACCTTGTGCGTCGGCGCTGTGCCAGGTTTTGTCAGCGCGGCATCAGGCAGCCAGCCGACATAGCCGTCGCTGTTGAGCTGGCCCCAGGCAAAACCTTCACCGTTGCGGTCATAGATCGTGACGCGCTCGCCCTTCAGCGCCTGCGTCAGCAGCATGGCATCCGGGGCCGGCGCCTCGCGCAGTGGCGCAAGGCCATCGGCAATTTCGAATTCCTCGCCGGCGACGAAGCGTGCGGCCCTGACCTTGCCTTCGAGATATTTCGCGGCGAGATCGGGCCGCGCCGGGGTCAGCCGCGGATCATCCATAGCGTTCGCTCAGGAGTTTATAGATCGCGCGCGCCGCCTGGCATTCGCCACCCTCGGGTCGCGCCGGTTTGGCCGATGGCGTCCAGCCGTAGATATCGACATGCAGCCAGGGTGTGGCTTCGGTGACGAAACGCTGCAGGAACAGCGCGCAAATGATCGAGCCGGCCTGGCCGCCGGGCGGCGCGTTGTTGATGTCGGCGGTCTTCGAATCCAGCCAGGAATCGTAAGGCGGCCACAGCGGCATTCGCCACAACGGATCGTTCTCCCCTTTGGCGCAACGCGCGACGTCCCCGGCCAGCGTCTCATCATTGGTGTAAAAGGGCGGTAAATCCGGCCCCAGCGCCACCCGCGCCGCACCCGTCAGGGTTCCGAGATCGACCAGCAGATCAGGCGTCTCCTCGCAGGCCAGCGCCAGCGCATCCGCCAGCACCAGCCGGCCTTCGGCGTCGGTATTGCCGATCTCCACCGTGACCCCCTTGCGCGACTTGAAGATGTCGAGCGGGCGGAAGGCGTTGCCGGCGACCGCGTTCTCGACCGCGGGGATCAGCACCCTAAGCCGCAGCTTCAGCTTCGCGTCCATCACCATCTGCGCCAGCGCCAGCACATTGGCGGCGCCGCCCATGTCCTTCTTCATGATCAGCATGCCGCTCGATGGCTTCAAATCGAGCCCGCCGGTGTCGAAACACACGCCCTTGCCGACCAGCGTCACCTTGGGGTGCGCAGGGTCGCCCCAGCTGAAATCGATCAGGCGCGGCGCGCGCGGCGAGGCCATGCCGACGGCGTGAATCAGCGGAAAGTTCTGCCGCACCAGCTCGTCGCCGATGACGCAATTGAAGCTGGCGCCCAAGCGCGCCGCGAGCGTCTGCGCGGCCTGCGCAAGTTCCTCCGGTCCCATGTCGTTGGACGGCGTGTTGATGAGATCGCGGGCGAGCGCCGCGGCGTCCGCCATCCGCTGGATGTCGGCGGCATCGATGCCCTCGGACGGCACCAGCCTGACGTCGGGCGCGTCGGTCTTGCGGTAGCGGCCGAAGCGGTAGCTACCCAGCGCGAAAGCGAGCGTGGCCAGCCGGAGGTCGTGCGGCGCATTGGCAAAGCGATAGAGGCCGGGCGGCAGCAGGCCCGGCAACGCGCCGGGCCGGAACAGGTCGCGGGATGCGGCGCTCCCGTCCTCGAGGCCGAACAGCACTTGCGCGATCCGGCCATCGGCCGCCGGCAGCGCCAGGTATTTTCCGGGCTTTGCCGCAAACCCGTTGGCGAGCGCGAATTGCCGCCCCTCGGCGGCAAGCTCGCCGCTGATCGCCTCCCAGGTCGATTTGGTGACGAAGGTGATGGGGATGGCTGAAGCGGCAGGCGCGGTCTCGAACACGGATGGCATGCATTTCTCGGTCGTTGGAGGGGACGTCGGGAACCGATTAACCAGCCGTTAGGGTTAACAGTCTATTGCTGGCGCGTTCGGCTGATCCTTTTCGCCCGATATCGTGAGTTAAAGTGCCATGCGTCGACAGTCCAGCCATACGGGGCATCTTGCCCGGTATCTCGCCTCCGCGGCGTTGACCGCGCTATTGGCCGCGGGCCTTGGCGGCTGCCAGACCATGTCCGACGTGACGGGGGCGATCACCTCCAGGAGTGAAGCCAAATCTGACTTCAAGCCGGAAGCCGTGCCCGACGATCCGCGCCGCGCGGTCGAGGTGTATGGCGATCGCTATCGCGCCAACCCTAAGGATGCCGACGCCGCTCTTGCCTATGGCCAGGCGCTGCGCGCCACCGGGCAGCGCGCCCAGGCAGCGGCGGTACTCGAACAGGCCACCATCGCCCATCCCGGCAACAAGGCGCTGCTCGCCGGCTACGGTCGTGCGCTCGCCGACAACGGCAACTCGCAGGCCGCCTTCGACGTGCTCAGCCGCGCCCATTCGCCCGACAACCCCGACTGGCGCATCCTGTCGGTGCAGGGCACCGCGCTCGACAAACTCGGCAAGCACGAGGAGGCACGCCGCTATTACGCGAGCGCGCTGCGGATCGTGCCGGACGAACCGTCGGTGCTGTCCAACCTCGGCCTTTCCTACATGCTAACCAGGGATCTGCCGAAGGCGGAGGAAACGCTGCGCCGCGCCTATGCCAACGCCGGGGCCGACGCGCGGGTGAGGCAAAATCTGGCGCTGGTGGTCGGCCTGCAGGGCCGCTTCGCCGAGGCCGAGACCATCGTGAAGGCCGATCTGCCGGCGGACGAGGCGGCGGCGAATGTCGGCTATCTCAAGGAAATGCTGAACCGCAAGGACAATCCGCGCACCGGTGCCCGAACGGTGCCGGTCGCCGCGCTCAGCCAGTCCGACTGATCAGGAAGGCGTCATCACCCGCCACCGGGTCGCGCGCATGCGCGCCCGATGGCAGGCTCCCGCGGGTGATCCAGTACGCCGCGGCCGTTCGGTAGATCATCAAATGTCGCTGGAATAGTGGATCGTCCGGTCCCGGCTTCGCCAACCGCCTTCGTCCGAAGGCGGACTTTGGCGGGTCAAGAGGCTTCCCTGTGCAGGCGCGCCGAAGCTTTAGCGAAGGCCGCACGCCGGGCGATGACGGCGTCACATCTGGCGTCCCGCCGCGCCGAAGCGCGTCACTGGATCGCCATGACCTTGATGTAGCTCGGCCCGAGAATGACGATGAACAGGCATGGCAGGAAGAACAGGATCATCGGCACCGTGAGCTTCGGCGGCAGCGCCGCGGCCTTCTTCTCGGCTTCGCTCATGCGCATGTCGCGATTTTCCTGCGCCATCACGCGCAGGCTCTGTCCGAGCGGCGTGCCGTATCGTTCCGACTGCTGCAAGGCCAGACAGACCGACTTGACGCCGTCGAGGCCGGTGCGCTTCGCCAAATTCTCGTAAGCCACCTTGCGGTCCTGCAGATAGGACAGTTCGGCGGTGGTCAGCGCGAATTCCTCCGACAGCGCCACCGATTGCGTAACAATCTCGGTGGCCACCTTGCGGAAGGCGACTTCGACCGACATGCCGGACTCGATGCAGATCAACAGCAGGTCGAGCGCATCGGGAAAGGCGCGCTTGATGGAGAGCTGGCGCTTGGCGATCGCGTTTTTCAGGAACAGCATCGGCGCCTGCAGTCCGAGATAGGCCGCGCCGATGCAAATGCCGACCTTGACCGGCAGCGTTTTTTCCATATGCGTGATCACGAAGACGTACAGGATCGCGCCGAGAAACAGCACGATCGGGGCCACCGCGCGGGCGAACAGGAACGTGATGTAGGGCGCCTGGCCGCGGTAGCCCGCCATCGTCAACTTGTCGCGCGCGGCTTCCTGCGCCAGCCATTTGGACAGGTTGAAGTCTTCCACCACCTTGGAGACGATCTGCTTCGGCGTCTGCCGCAGCGATACCTTTTCCGTCTTGGCGAGACGCTCACGCTCGCGCTGCCTGATCCGTTCGCGCTCGGAGGCTACGGCCTTCATGCGCTTGGCGAGGCCTTCGCCCGCGAACAGCGGCATCACCAGCGTGTAGGCGGTCGCGCCCGCGGCGATGGCGGCGAGCAGCATGGTCATGAACCTGGCGTCGTGAAGCTTTGAGACGAGAAAATCAATCATATTGCACCATCAGAAATCGAAGTTGATCATTTTCTTCATCACCAGGATGCCGCAGGCCATCCAGAGCAGGCAGGCCACCAGCATCAATTGTCCGGTCGGGTGGGTCCACAACAGCGCGATGTAGTCGGGGGTCGTGATCCAGACCAGCAGCATCACGATCGGCGGCAACGAGCCGATGATGCCCGCGGAGGCCTTGGCTTCCATCGACATCGCCTGAATCTTTTCCCGCATCTTCTTGCGGTCGCGCAGCACCTTCGACAGATTGCCGAGCGCCTCGGACAGGTTGCCGCCCGACTTCTGCTGGATCGCGATCACGATGCCGAAGAAATTGGCCTCCGGCAGCGGCATTCGCTCGAACAGGCGGGCGCAGGCCTCGCCGAGCGGAATGCCGATGGTCTGGGTTTCGATGATGGCCAGGAACTCGCCCTTCAGCGGCTCCGGCGCGTCGGCAGCGACCACCTTGATGGATTCAAACAGCGGCAGTCCGGCCTTGATACCGCGAACGATCACGTCCACGGCGTCGGGCAGCGCTTTGAGAAAGGCCGTTTCCCGGCGCTTCTTCAGAAAGTTCAAAATCCAGCGCGGCAGGCCGAAGCCGGCGGCGAAAGCCAGGCCGACGGAACCGAGCGGGCCGCCGCCGGCTACGAAGGTGAGCATGAAGGCGACGGCTGCAAGGACACCGGAGATGATCCAGAATTTCTGGGTCGACCAGCTCAGCCCGGCCTGGGTGATGCGGGTGCTCAGCGCGACCTTCTTGTCCTTCTGGCGGCGCGCATCGAGTTCCTTCAGCGTGCCTTCGACCTGCTCGCGGCGAGAGCGCTGGTTCTTGTCGGCCTGGCGCGCCGCGGGTTCGGGTCGCGCGACCGATGAACGGCGCGCCTCGGCCTTTTTCTCTCCCGAGAGCGACGGATAGACGAAGACCCATGCCACGCCGCCGATGGCGGTGGCGGCCAGGAAAGCCAGTGCGAGCGCTTGCGTGTTCATCGCCTGCTTCCTCAACTTTTTCCGACAACTTCGGCGGCATCGAGCGCGGCCGCGAGCCGCTTCTCTTCGCCGTAATATCGCGCGCGGTCCCAAAACCGCGGGCGTCCGATTCCGGTCGAACGATGCTGGCCGATGATCTTGCCGTTCGCGTCCTCGCCGACCAGGTCGTACACGAACAGGTCCTGGGTGATGATGGTGTCGCCTTCCATGCCCATCACTTCGGTGATGTGGGTGATGCGCCGCGAACCGTCGCGCAGACGCGCGGCCTGGACGACGACGTCGATCGAGGCGCAGATCATCTCGCGAATGGTGCGTGACGGCAGCGAAAATCCGCCCATCGTGATCATCGATTCGCAGCGCGACAGGGCTTCGCGCGGATTGTTGGCGTGCAGGGTCCCCATCGAGCCGTCGTGGCCGGTGTTCATGGCCTGCAGCAGGTCGAACGCTTCGGGTCCGCGGACTTCGCCGACGATGATGCGTTCAGGCCGCATACGCAGGCAGTTGCGGACGAGTTCGCGCATGGTGACCTGGCCTTCTCCCTCGATGTTGGGCGGACGGGTTTCCAGCCGCACCACATGCGGCTGCTGCAACTGGAGCTCGGCGGCGTCTTCGCAGGTAATGATGCGCTCGTCATTCTCGATGAACTGGGTCAGGCAGTTCAAGAGCGTGGTCTTGCCGGAGCCGGTACCACCGGAGATCAGCACGTTGCAGCGGACGCGGCCGATGATCTGCAGAATTTCGGCGCCTTCCGGCGAGATGGCGCCGAACTTGACCAGCTGGTCGAGCGTCAGCTTGTCCTTCTTGAATTTGCGGATGGTGAGCGCGGGGCCGTCGATCGCCAGCGGCGGCACGATGGCGTTGACGCGGCTGCCGTCGGCGAGACGGGCGTCGCAGATCGGCGAGGATTCGTCGACGCGCCGGCCAACCTGGCTGACGATGCGCTGGCAGATATTGAGAAGCTGCTGATTGTCGCGGAAGCGGATGCCGGTCTTCTGGATCTTGCCCGCGACTTCGATGAATACCGTGCCGGCGCCGTTGACCATGATGTCAGCGATATCGTCGCGCGACAATAGCGGCTCCAGCGGGCCGTATCCGAGCACGTCGTTGCAGATGTCGTCGAGCAGCTCTTCCTGCTCGGCGATCGACATCACGATGTTCTTGATCGCGATGATCTCGTTTACGATGTCGCGAATTTCCTCGCGCGCCGACTCGCCGTCGAGCTTGGCGAGCTGGGCAAGGTCGATCGCCTCGATCAGGGCGCCGAAGATGGTCGCCTTGACCTGGTAATAATTGTCAGACCGCCGGTTATCCATGGCGGGCGGAGGCGCCTTGGCGGGCGCGAGCGGCGGCGACCCGACGGCTGGCGCCGGCGCTTCGCGCGCAACGACGGGCGCGACGGAAGGGGCTTCCGGCGTCTGAATGGCGGGCCTGAGTGCCCGCGTGTCGCTTTCATTTCCGCTACGCTTACCAAACACGACGATACTCCAGGCGGGCGCGCTACTTGGCCCGCAACTTCTCGATCAGGGGCGACAGAAACGACATCCCCCGAGGCTTCTTGGTCTCGCCGCGGCCGGTCAGCCGCTGCGCAATCTGCAGGAACATTTCGGTGGTGCGATGCGTGGCGGAGATTTCCGCGATCATCTGGCCATTGTTCGCCGCCGAGCCGAACATCTGCGGTTCGAACGGGATAGACGCGATCGGCTGGCTTTCGATCGCCTTGGCGAACTCGCTGGCGTTGATCTCGGGGCGTTTCGGCACGCCGACCTGATTGAGACAGTACAGCGGCGCGCGATCGTTCGGCCGCGAGGCCTTCAGGAGATCGAAGATGTTCTTGGTATTGCGCAAATTGGCGAGATCGGGCGCGGCGACGATCAGAATGTCGTCGGCGGCGATCAGGGCGCGCTTGGTCCATCCCGACCATTGATGGGGAACATCGAGCACGATGCAGGGCATCGTGGTGCGAAGCGTATCGAAGATCGAGTCGAAGGCGTCGGCGCCGAAATCATAGACCCGATCGAGCGTCGCCGGTGCTGCCAGCAGGCTGAGGTGGTCGGTGCATTTCGACAGCAGGCGATCGATGAACGCGGTATCGACCCGGTCGGGCGAGAACACCGCGTCGGCGATGCCCTGCGGCGGGTCCTGATTGTAGTCGAGGCCGGCGGTGCCGAACGCGAGGTCGAGATCGGCGACTACGGAATCCAGCGCGAGGTCGCGCGCGATCGCCCAGGCGACGTTATGCGCGAGCGTCGATGCGCCGACGCCGCCCTTGGCGCCGACGACCGCGATGATGCGGCCGACGGCCTTGGCCTCCGGCGCCGAGAACAGGTTGCAGACCGAACGCACGATGTCGATGGTGCTGACCGGCGCGATCACGTAGTCGCTGACGCCGCGGCGCACCAGCTCGCGATAAAGCGCGACATCGTTGAGGCGGCCGATCACGATCACGCGGGTTCCGGAGTCGCATACGGTCGCGAGTTGGTCGAGGCCGCTAAGGATGTCGCTGCGGCCTTCGGTCTCCAGGATGATCACGTTCGGCGTCGGCGCCGAGCGATAGGCTTCTACCGCGGCGGCCATGCCGCCCATCTGGATCTTGAGATGCGCCTTGCCGAGGCGGCGGTCTTCACCGGCCGATTGCACGGCGCCCGCCGTCTCCACGGTTTCGCAAAATGCCTGCACCGACACGCGCGGTGCCGGCGCGATATGGTCCTCGGCGGGCGGCGGCGTGCCGTCCGGCTGCTGTTCTGGGTTCTGGCGCGCGTAGCTGATCATTTGCCTGTATCGCTGAGTTTGGCCTTCTCGGCCTCTGGATAGGTCGTCGTGGTCGTTACACCCTTGCGATATTTCTCGAAGGCTTCGGCACGCCGCGCGGTATAGGCCGGCGTCTCGTCACGCGGCTGCACGAGGTCCGACGGGTTGTCGACCATCGCCGCCAGATTGCGCTGGTTGGCGCAGCCGAAGTTGTAATACGACTTGTTTTCGAAGTAGTTCTTGTTGTTGACCGACGGTCCGAGGTCCTCGGGCCACAGGCCGCAGGGACCGGCCACCGCCGAGATTTTGGGATAGTTCAGCCGGATCGCCGCCATGTGGCGCGGATCTTCCGGATGATACTGGCGAACGGTGACCGCGCGCGGCGGTACGCCGGCGGCGGCGAACGTCGCCTGGATCTCCCGGAGTGACTCGGTCGCCGCCCTCGCGTTCGGCGTATCGACGGGTACATCGATGCTGATGGCGCCGGTGCCTTCGCGAAGCCAGCTCTTCGCCATCCCCATCACGTCGGCGCGCTGGATAGCGGAAAGTCCGCCGCGGGCCTGACCGACGAAAACGATGATCGAGCGATTCGCTTCCTGGATGGCGATCGGATGACGCTGGCGATAATCGGGGGAGTAGCTCACCGCGGCCAGATCCTCATCGGTGTGCTGGCAGGCTCCCAGCACCACCGCAAGACCGATCAGCGCGCCGGCGACGCGCAGCGCGCGGCCACGGTCGGCGGGTATTCTGGATGTCATCTGTCGTGTCATCGTCCCGCCTCAGTCCGTAATAAAGCCGTAGGTGCCGCGATAATTCCGTGCCGGCTCGACGCGGCCCGGAACGCCGTAGATGCGATTGATGCTGCCCAGGAGATCGGCCTGCGGATCCGAGGCATTGGCAAAGCCGTCATCCGGGCGCGACAATTCCTTCTGGGCAACCGCCCGAACCACATAGGGCGTCACGATGACCATCAGCTCGGTCTGGCTGTTGACGAAGTCGCGGCTGCGGAACAGCGTGCCGAGAACCGGCAATTGCGCCAGACCCGGCAAGCCGTTGATGGCCTGTTTGGTCTGTTCCTGGATCAGGCCCGCCATCGCCATCGAGCCGCCCGAGGGAATTTCCAGCGTGGTTTCCGCGCGACGGGTCTTGATCGAGGGAATCGTCGTTCCATTGGCGCCGCCGGTCAAAGAGTTTTCGGTCGAGACTTCCGACACTTCCGTCATCACCCGCAGGCTGATCCGTCCCTCGGTCAGCACCACCGGCGTGAAGTTGAGCGAGATGCCGAATTTCTTGAAAGCAACCGTCTGCACGCATTGTCCGATAGCGCCCGCCGTCGTCGATTGGCAGGTTACGCCGGTCGGAATTGGAAATTCGCCGCCCGAAATAAATGTCGCGGATTCGCCGGAGATCGCAGTCAGATTGGGTTCGGCGAGTGTCCGCACCACGCCCGCGCTTTCCATCGCGCGCAACGTCGCCTGGACCGTCGGCGTGGCGCCGAACGACGTGGTAAGGTTGTTGCCGGCGACAAGCGGCGCATTGCTTGCGGTGAACGGGTTGGCATTGTTGAATTTCACGACCGCGGTGCCGTAATTCAGGCTGGCGTTGAGGTCGATGCCCATCTGCTTGATGATCGAACGCTGGACCTCGGCGACCGTGACCTTCAGCATCACCTGGTCGCGGCCGCGGACCGCGATCGAATTGACGACCTTGTCCGCGCCGCCGACGAGGTGTGCGGCGAGATCACCGGCCTGCTGCGCCTCGATCGGGGTTGCCGCCATGCCGGTCAGCACCACGCTGTCGCCGACGCCGTCGATCTGGATGTCCGAGTTCGGCAGCGTCGCTTTCAGCGTGGCGCGCACGCCGTTGAGGTCGCGCTTGACGGCGATGTCATAGGCCGCGATCTGCTCGCCCGCGGAATCGAAGAATACGATGTTGGTCTGGCCCACCGCGGCGCCGATGACATAGGCGCGCTGGGCGGAGCGGACCACGGCGTTGGCGATCTTCGGATCGGCGACCAGCACATCCTTGATGTCGCGCGGCAGGTCGATCACGATGGATTTGCCGACCCCGAGCGAGATAAAGCGTGCGTTCATCTGTCCGTCGGCGGCGACGGGCGCGGGGGCGCGGTAGTCGCTCGCCACCACCGGCGTCAAAGCCGGATTGAGCGTGAGTGCGACGACGGCCGAAAACGACAGGGCGCGGACCATAAACGCCCGCAGCATCGGCTGACTTCCCCTGCACTTCATAACGCGCGTCCTTTCGGTCACTTCTGCATCATCTGCGGGCTCACCACGCCCGCCGTGCCGGACGACGTTGATGCTTTCGCAGCGTTTGTTGGCTTGATGGTCTGGTCGAGCCCGAGGTCGGATTTCGCGGCAATTACGTCCACCGTCTGCAGCTGCGCAGCCGACTCCGCCGGCGCGGCCGGCTTGTTGTCGGACCCGCTGGCAGGATCTGCGGCAATGCCGCCAGCGCCGATGGCGATGGTCAGGACGACAATGCGTGCGGTATTCATACGCTTCACTTTCCACAAAACGCCGCGACGCTTCCGCCGCCGTGATGGGAGTTGACCAGTTATTCGTCAAAGCATGGTTAATGAGGCGTATCTAAATCGCCTTAACGGGAAGTTACCCGCCGCTTGTCAGCGCATCGCGAAGTGGGACAGGTCGACCGTCTTGATCCACTCGGTTTCCGGATAGACCATCAGCGCGCCGATCGCGAGCGCTATGCCATAGGGGATTCCGCTCTGCTTGTCGTGCAGCCTGAGCAGCCAGGCCTGACCCGTCAGCGGGTAGGGCAGGGGCCATTGCCGGAACTGCAGCAGCAACAGCGTGAGCGCGCCGCCGAACAGCGACGCGTAGACCAGGAATTCGAGGAGATGGTCGAAACCGAACCAGAGCGCGACCGCCGTCGCCACCTTGGCGTCGCCGCCGCCCATCCAGCCCATCGCGAAACAGGCAAAGGCCACGGCCAGGACGGCCGCACCGGCTCCGAGGTGCAAAAGCATGGCCTGCAGCCCCATGCCGCCCAGCGGCGCAAGGACCAGGAAGCCCGCCGCCAGCGCCAGCGACACCCGGTTCGAAATCGTCATGGTGAACAGGTCGCTCGCTGCCGCGAATGCCATCAGGGCCGGAAACAGCAGAAGGCGCGCGATATCGAGGATCATGGATTTACACAGCCGTGCTGCTAACGCGGGGTCCGGGCACCGCCGGAGCCTATCTCGCAGTGGTGAACAATCAGAAAACGGTCAAGAAAGCCGTCAAGGAAACGACCATGTCGGGGGCCGGCTTGAAATGACAAAGGCCCCGGATCGCCGGGGCCCTTGAAGCAATTTCGCGACGACGCTTATTTCAGCGAGGTCGAGATGGTCGTGAAGGTGCCGGTCAGCTTGGTGCCGACGCCCTGAACCGCGGTGATGATCGCGATGGCGATGCCGGCGGCAATCAGGCCGTACTCGATGGCGGTCGCGCCCGATTCATCCTTCATGAAACGCGAAACGAGATTCTTCATTGATAAACTCCATGTGTACACGTGGCTGGTCGAACTAACGTTTGGTCTCGCCGGCGTTCTCAGCACCGTGACCATGGACTGACCCTACGGTGCGACAATTTCAGCACAGTTAATTCGATCGTGTAAAAACGGCGGGAACCGGCTCTTCTTCAGCAGAGTAAACGTGGAATTAAGCCACTCGGTAAAACGCAATATTGCGCGGAAGCTCTTTATAGATACTGGGCGCGCAAGCGGGTTGATCGGTCCCGATTCATGGCTCCTTAAGCGCTAAGGGATACCCGTAAAGGCCTCAGATCAAACGAGGCGGCCATGTCCAATCTGCCCCTGGAAGTTGTCGAAATGGTCGGCCAGACGATGGCCAAGGTGGCGCCGGTCACGATCGGGCTGGCCCTGGTCTTCACCGTGCTGTCGCATTTCTGGGCCTGCAATCCCGGCGCGCCATGGTGGCGCAAGCGCGAACTCGTGACCGACATCTGCTACTGGTTCTTCGTGCCGGTATTTGCCCGGGTGTTCCGGATCGGCCTGCTGGTGCTCGGCGCCAGCGTCCTCTTCAATATTAACGACGCCGACGGGCTGATCGCGTTCTACGACAATGGACACGGTCCGCTGTCGCAGCTTCCGCTCTGGGTCCAGGCGGTGCTGTTCCTCGTCGCATCGGACTTCATGCTCTATTGGCTGCATCGCATGTTCCACGGCGGCGGCTTCTGGAAATATCACGCGATCCATCATTCATCCGAAGACCTCGAATGGATTTCCGCGGCGCGATTCCATCCGGTCAACCTGTTCATCGGAACGATCCTGGTCGATGTCATTCTGCTGATGGCGGGGATCTCCCCAAACATCATGCTGTGGGTCGGACCGTTCACGACGTTTCATTCGGCCTTCGTCCACGCCAATCTGAACTGGACGCTCGGCCCGTTCAAATATGTCCTGGCCACGCCGGTGTTCCACCGCTGGCACCACACCTCGCTCGAAGAAGGCGGCAATACCAACTTCGCGGGCACTTTTCCGATCTGGGACATCCTGTTTGGAACGTTCCGGATGCCTGAAAACAAGCTTCCCGGCGATTACGGTATCGATGATCAGGCGGTCCCGTCCGAAATCGGGGGGCAACTGGCCTACCCATTCCGCCACTAGCGCGTTTTCGAGCGAAGTGGACACCGGTTCGCATGGCAATCAAGTTTACGCAGATTGCGTAGACCTACCCGCGGTAGAAAACGCGTCAAAACAAAACGCGAGAGCCCGGTTCTGCTTCAATCAGAACCGATCAGGCTCTGGCACACAGGCTCAGAGGTTCTGTCCGTGAGCGCTAACGTCGACACGATCCGTCGGGAGCGAGCCTCCATTCTCGGTCAGTTACCGGCCTGGAGCTGGTTCGGGATCTGGGCGTACGGCATCCTGTTGATCAACGGGAGCATACTGCTCAACGATTCCGATACCTACTGGCATATCATCACCGGCAAATGGATCCTCGACCATAACGCGTTGCCGCGCGTCGATATCCATTCCTTCACCAGGGCAGGCGAGCCCTGGATTTCATCGTCCTGGCTGGCGCAGGTTCTGTATGCTGAGGCTTATGAGCTTGCCGGCTGGGCCGGACCTGTCATTCTCGCAACGCTATCCATCGCAACGACGTTCGCCCTCCTCACGTTCCTGCTCGGCCGCCGCATTCCCGTGACCTATGCGGTTCTGACGGCGTTTGCGGCTTTCGTCCTTTCGGTGGGCCACTTCCTGGCGCGTCCCCATGCGCTGGCGCTGCCGGTCATGCTTGCCTGGGCAAGCGGCCTTCTTTCGGCAAGCGAAAAGCGCGAAGCTCCTTCTTTCTGGTTGCTGCCGTTGCTTGCGCTTTGGGCAAACCTTCACGGCGGATTCGTCTTCGGCCTGGCGCTGGTGGCACCGTTCGCCATCGACGCATTGTGGAACGCGGATCAATCGCAACGAAGGCCGTTGGCCCTGCGCTGGATCGTTTTCGGGCTAACCGCGCTGACTGCGTGTTGTGCGACGCCTTACGGATGGGAATCGATCCTCGCGTCGCGCAAGATTCTCGACCTCGGCGAGTTGTTGCATACCATTTACGAATGGATGCCGGTCAATTTCAGCAGCTTCAGCCCGTTCGAGGCTTGTTTGATCGTGTTGATCGGTGGCGGGCTTTTTTGCGGCGTGAAGCTTTCGCCGCCACGAATTCTTCTGGTGCTGGGCTTGCTTCACATGGCGCTGTCGCATGTCCGGAACATCGAGATATTCGCTTTGTTGATACCGCTGGTCGTGCTCGCGCCGGTGGCGTCGCAGTTCGGGCTTCACGGCACGCAGCTGGCCAGGACGGCCTTGCCGGTTGCTACGGCCGCAACGCTGGCCGCCATTCTTGGCGTCTCGACATGGGCCCACACGGCCAATACCCGGTTTCTGCTTGCGGCCAGCCAGTCGCCTGCGGCGGCGGTCGACGTGCTGAAGGATCGAAACCCCGGGCGTGTCCTCAACGATCTTCCATTCGGGGGATATCTGATCTCGCGGGGGGTACCGGTATTCATCGACGGGCGCGCCGAATTGTACGGCGAACAGTTCGAGATGGCGTATTTCCGCGCGCTCCAGCTCAAAGACGTCAATGTGTTTCTCGATCTGCTCAAAACCTACGACATCGATGCCGTGCTGCTGACGCCGGCGACCCCGGCGGTAACTTTGCTCGATCATCTCGACGGCTGGGAGCGCGTCTACACCGATGAACACGCCGTGCTGCATCTTCGCAAGGCCAAATGACCGACCCGCCGATTGTGCGCGCGTTCCGAATCCAGGATCTGTGAACGGGGCTTGCGCGCTGGCGGGCGGGCCGGGATTCTGGTAGGCCGGACTCAAATCCAGGGTTCGCAATCCATGGCTCCCCGGCATGAGCGGGCAGCGTTGCGAGCGGTCTGATCGCGAGAGGCGGATATGTCACTGCCCGTGGAAGTCGTCGAGATGCTCGGCCAGACGATTGCCAGGGTGGTGCCGGTCACGATCGTGCTGGCGGCGTTGTTCTCGGTGCTGAGCCATTTCTGGGCCTGCAATCCCGGCACGCCGTGGTGGCGCAAGCGCGAGCTCGTCACCGACCTCTGCTACTGGTTCCTGGTGCCGCTGTTCGCGCGCGTGTTCCGGATCGGGCTGCTGGTGGTTCTGGCCGCCGTGGTCTTTGGCATTCAGGACGCCGACGAGCTGATCGCTTTCTACGACAACGGGCATGGGCCGCTATCGACCCTGCCGCTGTGGCTGCAGGCGATGCTGTTCCTGTGCCTGGCCGATTTCATGATGTACTGGCTGCACCGCATGTTCCACGGCGGCGGCTTCTGGAAGTACCACGCTATCCATCATTCGTCCGAGGATGTGGACTGGATTTCGGCGGCGCGCTTTCACCCGGTAAACCTGTTGCTCGGGACCATCGGGGTCGACGTCGTCCTGCTGATGGCGGGTATTTCGCCCAACGTGATGCTCTGGCTCGGTCCCTTCAATATTTTCCATTCCGCGTTCGTCCACGCCAACCTGAACTGGACGCTCGGCCCGTTCAAATATCTGGTCGCGACCCCGGTATTCCACCGCTGGCACCACACCATGCAAGGCGAGGGCCGCAATACCAATTTCGCCGGCACCTTCCCGGTCCTGGACCTCCTGTTCGGCACCTTCCGGATGCCGGAAAGCCGGCTCCCGGACCATTACGGTGTCGATGATCAGTCGACTTTTCCGACCGAAATTACCGGCCAGTTAGCCTATCCGTTCCGGAAATAGGCACGAAACCCGAGCCGTCCGGCGGCACGGTTCGTTAACGCGACTTCGATGCGCTGCCTTAACGTTGCTTTGACCTATCTCTGACTAGACTCGCTTCAGCGCCGGAAGCGTCGCTGCGTCATGTAAGAGTAAAAGCGTATGAACACTGCACGCATTGCCGTTCTGGCAGTTGCCATCGGCGCCGGTGGCATTGCCGCATATCTTGCCAGTGGATCCGACAAGTCGGCCACCCCGGTCGAGCCCGTTGTGCAACTGCAGACGGTGGACGTCCTTGTCGCGAAATCCGACATCGGGCTCGGCCAGACGGTGAAGCCCGAGGATATGCAATGGCAGACCTGGCCGTCCGCGACCGCCAGCAACAGCTTCATTCGCCGCACCGATAAACCCGACGCAACGACCCAGTTCGCCGGCTCGATCGCACGCGCGCCGTTCATCGCCGGCGAGCCGATTCGGGAACTGAAGCTGGTAAAGGCGGATGGAAGCGGCTTCATGGCCGCCATCCTGCCCTCCGGGATGCGCGCGATCTCGACTGAAATTTCGCCGGAAACCGGCGCCGGCGGCTTTATCCTGCCGAACGACCGGGTCGACGTCATTCTTTCCAGGCGCGTGAAGAGCCCGGATCCCGCCGCGCCGGACATCGCCGTTTCCGAAATCATCCTGAGCAACATCCGCGTCCTCGCGATCGATCAGGCGCCGAAGGAGAAAGACGGCACCAACGCGCTCGTCGGCAAGACCGTCACCCTCGAGCTGAAGCCCGAGCAGTCGGAGATGCTTGCCCGCGCGCGCCAGAGCGGGTCGCTATCGCTGGCGCTGCTCAGCATCGCAGATGGCAAAGCAACCACCGTTGCCACCGTCGATAACACGCTGATCACGGTTTTTCGCGGGACCACCAGCACGGACGTGCTTAGCTGCGCTCCCCTTTGCGTCCGGCGGTAGCGCGCCGACTTTCCCGCCAGCCTGGTTCCTTGCCCTGACGTTGAGCGGAGACGGCTCACTGCCGGGTCGTTCGTGCCAATCGATCCAGGTTCGGGCAGCGCCTGCCCCAAATGGTTAACATTCGCCCAACGGAACGGGCCGCTCTGTTCCGATCGCGCGCAACACTTCCACAATCAGTTTCAGGTAATTCTTGCGGCAATTGCTCTCGCATCCCGGGGTTTCTTCGATGCCGCATCCGCTGACCTTCGTCGCAGCATTGCGCCGGTTTCGCCGCAACCGCCGCGGTTCGGCCGCCGTCGAATTCGCGATGATCGCGCCGATGTTCATTGCGCTGCTGTTCGCGATCCTCGAGAGCGCCATGGTGTTCTTCGCCAGCCAGGTGCTCGAGACCGTGACGCAGGATTCCGCGCGCATGATCATGACCGGTCAGGAGCAGACCAACGCCAAGACCCAGGCGGATTTCAAGAGCGATCTTTGCAAGAAGGTCAATGCGCTGTTCGATTGCCTGAACGGGATCACCGTCGACGTGGAGAGCTTTCCCCAGTTCAGCACCGTCACCTTGCCCGATCCGATCGACGCCAACGGCAACTACACGCCACCCAGCAAATACCTCCCCGGCGGTCCCGGCGATATCGTCGTGGTGCGGGCATTCTATCAGTGGCCGATATTCGTCACCGGGCTCGGCTTCAACCTCTCAGACGTGAACGGCAAGCGGATCCTGACGGCGACCGCCGCGTTCCAGAACGAGCCCTACTAGAGCATGGCTGTGCAACCGATGACCTCAATCTGGCTTCGCCTGCGGCGCTCGGCAGGCGATTTCCGCAGGGATCGCAGCGGTCTTGCCGCGCTCGAATTCGCCATCATCGCGCCGGTGATGCTGGTGATGTTCCTTGGAACGGTCGAGTTCTCGTCCGGCATCGCGGTGAACCGCAAGGTAACGCTGATAGCAAGAACGCTGTCCGATCTGACGTCCCAGGCGGCGGTGCAGGCGGTGACCGATCCCTATCTGCAAAATGTCTTCACCGCCAGCATAGTGATTGTAAAGCCGTATTCGCAGACACCCGTGAAGGCGCAGATTTCGGAGATCTATATCGACTCCAACCAGAAGGCGACGGTTCAATGGAGCAAGGGGGCGATCATCGCGAGCGGCGCCCTACAGGCGACGCTGACGCCGTCGAGCCGCAACCCGAACGATATCGTGACAGGTCTGGTGCCGCCGGCGCTTCTGGTCAAGCAAACCTATCTGATCCTCAGCGAGGTGAGCTACCTCTACACGCCCGCGATCGGTTACGTGATGGCCAAGTCCGGCGTGAATTTGAGCGATGTCGCCTATACGAGGACGCGCCAATTCGCCTGCGTGACGTATAACAACGTTCCCCTCATCACGACGCCCCCCACCTGTCCGACGCCCTGACGCCGATCGCCGGCAATTTCTCAAAACAAAAAAAGGCCGCGCGATCAGCACGGCCTTTCCTGTTGGTCGGAATTTCCCGTCCCGTGCTCTCGCGAACCGGACCGGATGAAATTCGCTTATCCGGCGGCGCGCAGATTGTCGGCCGAAGATTTGCCAGAGCGACGATCCGCCACGATTTCGTAGGAGATCTTCTGGCCTTCACGCAGCGTCCCAAGGCCGGCACGCTCGACAGCGCTGATGTGCACGAACACGTCATTGCCGCCGTCATCCGGCTGAATGAAGCCATAGCCCTTGGTTGCGTTAAACCACTTCACGGTTCCCATGCTCACGGGGGTAGTCCCTTCTCAGATATACAAGTCGAAACCCACTTTGCAGTGGGCTGGTGAGATCGAATTTTTGGAAGGGTCGTCAGCGTCTAAACCGGCTGTACCGGTGGATAGCTAATGTCGTCCGGCCGAAAATCGATGGGCAATATTATGCGATGGCAGGGTCCAAAACAATCCTGACGTGCACGATTTTTTGATTCGACGGATTTCGCGCACGACATGGCACGTGTCGTGCGCGATTCGCGGCAGGGGAAAGCCCCTACCGGCGGCGGAACTGGCCGCCGCGCGGCGGTGCACCGCGCGGGGCTCCGGTCGACGGGCGCTCATCCTTGTGACGGAATATCAGGCGGCCCTTCTCCAGGTCATAGGGCGACATTTCGATCGTGACCCGATCGCCTGCCAGCGTCTTGATCCGGTTCTTCTTCATCTTGCCGGCGGTGTAGGCAACGATCTCGTGCCCGGCGTCGAGCTGCACGCGGTAGCGTGCGTCGGGGAGGATTTCGGTCACCAGTCCTTCGAACTGGATCAGCTCTTCTTTAGCCATGGTTGTCTCCAGATCGATCTAGGCTAGCGCTGCGGTCGATGGGTGCGGTTGGGTTGGGTATTCGGGCGGCTTTCGCGATGCAAGAAGGCGACGCCTTGAATGCCTTCGCTCTTGCCACCCTGCGCGGGACGCGGCGACTCGTGCCGGGGTCCCTGCGGCGCGGCATTATTACCACCTTCGCGGCCGTGACGGCGAGGGCCTTTTGATCCCGGCGCCGATTCATGGGACCGGGGCTCATGGGACCGGGGTTCCTGGGAACGGGAGTCTTTGGAACGGGAGTCTTTGGAACGGGAGTCGTGGGAACGCGAGTCATGGGAACGCGAGTCTTGGCCCCTGACATTGTGGGCACGCGGCGCGGACCGTCCGCCCCGGTGTTGCCGGGGTGCGGTGGCCGGCGCGGCATCACGGCTGCCCGGCGTGCGGCGGTCTTCCCGCGGTAGCGCGATACGGATCAGCTTTTCGATGTCGCGCAGATAGCCCATTTCCTCGGCACCCGCGATCAGCGAGATGGCGACGCCTTCGGCGCCGGCGCGCGCGGTGCGGCCGATGCGGTGGACATAGGTTTCCGGCACGTTCGGCAGATCGAAATTCACCACATGGCTGATGCCGTCGACATCGATGCCGCGGGCGGCGATGTCGGTCGCGACCAAGGTGCGGATCTCGCCGGTGCGGAACGCCGCCAGCACGCGCTCGCGGTGGTTCTGCGACTTGTTGCCGTGGATGGCGTTGGCGCGGATGCCGGCTCGTTCGAGGCCCTTCACCACCTTGTCCGCGCCGTGCTTGGTGCGGGTGAAGATCAGGGCGCGATTGACCGGTTCCTGCTTCAGGAGCTGGGCCAGGATGGCCGGCTTGGCCGAGAAATCGACCTGGAGGATGCGCTGGGCGATGCGCTCCACCGTCGAGGCCACCGGCGTCACCGCGACCCGTGCCGGATCGCGCAACATCGCTTCGGCGAGTTCGGCGATATCCTTGGGCATGGTGGCAGAGAAGAACAGCGTCTGCCGCTTGGTCGGCAGTTTGCCGACGATCTTCCGGATGTCGTTGATGAAGCCCATGTCGAGCATGCGGTCGGCTTCGTCGAGCACCAGGAACTCGACCTGACCGAGCTTGAGCCCGTTGCTTTGCACGAGGTCGAGCAGGCGGCCGGGGGTCGCCACCATGACTTCGACGCCCTGCATCACCGAGCGGACCTGGCGGCCCATCGGCACGCCGCCGATCGCCAGCGCCGAGGTGAGGCGGATATGGCGACCGTAGGCATTGAAGCTGTCGAGGATCTGGCTCGACAATTCGCGGGTGGGCGAGAGCACCAGCACCCGGCAGGCCTTGGGCTGCGGCTTGATGCGGTTCTCCAGAATGCGGTGCAGGATCGGCAGCGCAAAGGCTGCGGTCTTGCCGGTGCCGGTCTGGGCGATGCCGACCACGTCACGGCCGGTCAACGCGATGGGGATGGTTTGCGCCTGGATGGGCGTGGGCGTGAGATAATTTTCTTCCTTGAGGGCACGCGAAATTGGATCGGCGAGGCCGAAATCCTGAAAGGAGGTCAAAAGAGGGGTTCTTTCCACTATAAAAGGCAGGCGCCCGGCGGTTTGAGCCAGGAGCGCGCGAGGGGGTGTCAGAGACACCCGCGTGTTTGGGGCGTCGGTTTTGGTTAGCTGAAGGGGCAAGCCAGAAACCGTTGGACGGGCTCAGAACACGCGGCTCGCAAGGACCTGATGATTCTCTAGGTCACGGTGCTCATATGGAACATGAACACGGCGCTTTCAAGGTAAATCGGGAAATCAAGGCTTTACCGGTTAATTGAGCCCGAACTGCGCCCCTTTTCGATATCGGGGATCGCGGCCCGGCGCCTGCAGCGCAAAAATTCCATGCCGGAAAATTAGCCAAACCGACTAGTTTGCTTATAAAATAGACAGATTGCCTTTTGCGCATACATTTTTTTGGCTCAATAATTGGGCAATTTCGTCAGACCGGGCTGCCTCAAAGGCAAGATTCAATAACAACTATAATGGCTTAGATGTGCCTCACGCCGTGGCATGGTTCTTGCGATTCCGTTAACGCAGGCGGCCGTTGGGGCCGTTTCGCAGCGTTTCACGCCTGCGTCAGGGAGATGACATTTCATGCTTACACAACTTACTCACGATATAGCGACGCTGAGCCGCCGCGGCTTGCTCGCCGCATCCGCCGGGCTGGTTTTGGGCTTGGCCGCGTTCGGCCCCGCGAAGGCGGCTGACGACACCATCAAGGTCGGCGTGCTGCACTCGCTCTCCGGCACCATGGCCATCAGCGAAACCACGCTGAAGGACACCATCCTCTTCCTGATCGACGAGCAGAACAAGAAGGGCGGCCTACTCGGCAAGAAGCTCGAGGCCGTCGTGGTCGATCCCGCATCGAACTGGCCGCTGTTCGCGGAAAAAGCCCGTGAGCTGATCACCAAGGACAAGGTCGCCGTCGTATTCGGCTGCTGGACCTCGGTGTCGCGCAAATCCGTGCTCCCGGTGTTCAAGGAACTGAACAACATCCTGTTCTACCCCGTGCAGTACGAGGGTGAAGAGAGCGAGCGCAACGTGTTCTACACGGGTGCGGCGCCGAACCAGCAGGCGATCCCCGCGGTCGACTATCTGATGAAGGACGAAAAGGTGAAGCGCTGGGTGCTGGCCGGCACCGACTACGTCTATCCGCGCACCACCAACAAGATCCTCGAAGCCTACTTGAAGTCGAAGGGCGTCAAGCAGGAAGACATCATGATCAACTACACGCCGTTCGGTCATAGCGACTGGCAGACGATCGTGGCCGACATCAAGAAGTTCGGCTCGGCCGGCAAGAAGACCGCGGTGGTCTCCACCATCAACGGCGACGCCAACGTTCCCTTCTACAAGGAACTCGGCAACCAGGGCATCAAGGCCACCGACATTCCGGTGGTCGCGTTCTCGGTCGGTGAAGAAGAACTCGCCGGCATCGACACCAAGCCGCTGCTCGGTCATCTCGCCGCCTGGAACTACTTCGAATCGATCAAGACCCCGGCGAACGAGAAGTTCATCAAGGAGTGGCAGGCCTACACCAAGAACCCGAAGCGCACCACCAACGATCCGATGGAAGCGCACGTCATCGGCTTCAACATGTGGGTCAAGGCGGTCGAGAAGGTGAAGTCCACCGACGCCGACAAGGTGATCGACGCACTGCCCGGCACCGAAACGCCGAACCTGACCGGCGGTGTCTCGAAGATGCTGCCGAACCATCACATCACCAAGCCGGTGTTCATTGGCGAAATCAAAGCCAACGGCCAGTTCGATGTCGTGTGGAAGACGCCGGGCCTGGTGGCCGGCGATGCATGGTCGAAGGAGCTCGAGGGCTCCAAGGACCTGATCGGCGACTGGGTTGGCAAGAAGTGCGGCAACTACAACACCAAGACCAACAAGTGCGGCGGTCAGGGTACCTGATCCCGATCGATAGCTAGTTCATGCGAACGGAGGAGGCGGCGATTTTGCCGCCTCCTCCCACCTTCTGCCGGGGTCGTCCAGTGGTTGCCAATGTTTTTGACCGTCTTCGCACGCTTGTCCTTTCAGTTTTTTTGATCGCCGCCTTCGCGCTGCCGGCATTCGCGGGCGCGTTCGAGGATGCGGTCGCCAAGTTCGCCAATGACGAATTTTCCGATACCGAGGAAGCGATCGGAACCATCGCGACGTCGGGCAATCCGCTCGCCTTTCCGATCATCAGCGCGCTTGGGGAGGACCGGCTGTCGGCCGATCCCGACACCAGGAAGGTCTTTATCACCCAGGCCGATGGCAAGATCATCGATGCCGCAACCGGCGCTGCCGTCGACAAGCTGCCGGACAACGCCGCCTCCGTCCGCCTCAACAACCGCCTGCGCCGGACCGTCGAGGCCGCGCTCGGCGGCCTGACCCTGCTGTCGCCCGACCCCGTCAAGCGCATCGCGGCGGCGCAATCGGTCTTCAAGACCCACGACGAGACCATGCTGCCGGTTGTCGACGGCGCGCTGGCGAAGGAAACCAACAAGGCGGCCAAGCAGGCCTTTGCCGAGGCCCGTGCCGCGATCCTGCTGTACAAACAAGACGCCACCGACGTCGAAAAGCTGGAAGCGATCGTCGCCGTCAAGGCGCGCGGCGACCAGGAAGCGATGGCGCTCCTCACCGGGCTCGGCAGCGACCAGTCGCCGGCAGTTGCAAGCGCCGCGGCGAACGCAACGGCCGCCATTCAGCGCACACTGGCGTTGTGGTCCACCGTGCAGAATGCCTGGTACGGCCTCTCGCTCGGCTCGGTGCTGCTGCTGGCCGCGATTGGGCTCGCCATCACCTTCGGCGTGATGGGCGTCATCAACATGGCGCATGGCGAAATGGTGATGATCGGCGCCTACACCACCTTCGTGGTGCAGGAGACCATCCGCACCAGCTATCCCGGACTGTTCGACTACTCGCTTCTGATCGCCGTGCCGCTGGCCTTCATCGTCGCCGGCGCGATCGGCGTGCTGATCGAACGCACCATCATCCGCTTTCTCTACGGCCGTCCGCTGGAAACGCTGCTGGCGACCTGGGGCCTGTCGCTGGTGCTGCAACAGGCCGTGCGTACCGCCTTCGGCCCCACCAACCGTGAAGTCGGCAACCCCTCCTGGATGAGCGGCGCGTTCGAACTCGGGCAGATCACCATCACCTATAACCGGCTGTGGATCCTCTGCTTCACCCTGGCGGTGTTCGCGATCCTGCTCGCGATGCTGCGCTACACGGCGCTGGGGCTTGAGATGCGCGCGGTGACGCAGAACCGCCGCATGGCGGCGTCGATGGGGATCGCGACCTCGCGGGTCGACGCGCTGACCTTCGGTCTCGGCTCGGGCATCGCCGGGATCGCAGGCGTGGCGCTGTCGCAGATCGACAACGTCAGTCCCAATCTCGGCCAGAGCTACATCATCGACTCCTTCATGGTGGTCGTGTTCGGCGGCGTCGGTAATCTCTGGGGCACGCTGGTCGGCGCCTTCACGCTCGGCATCGCCAACAAGTTCCTGGAGCCGGTAGCCGGCGCCGTGCTCGCCAAGATCGCCATTCTGGTTCTCATCATCCTGTTCATCCAGAAGCGGCCGCGCGGCCTGTTCGCGCTGAAGGGCCGGGCGGTGGAAGCATGATGCCGCACGTGCTCACCCGCTCGCTGGACCGCAGCGCGAGCATATTCCTGCTCGTGGTCGCAGCCCTTGGCGTGCTGATCCCGCTGTCGAACCTGCTGCTGCCGTCCGGCTCCATCTTTCAGGTGCCGACCTATCTGGTCGCGCTGTTCGGCAAATATGTCTGCTACGCCGTCCTGGCGCTCTCGATCGACCTGATCTGGGGCTATTGCGGCATTCTCTCGCTCGGTCACGGCGCGTTCTTCGCGCTTGGCGGCTACGCCATGGGCATGTACCTGATGCGCCAGATCGGCAGCCGCGGCGTCTACGGCAATCCGATCCTGCCCGACTTCATGGTGTTCCTGAACTACCCGAAACTGCCGTGGTACTGGCATGGTTTCGATATGTTCTGGTTCGCGGCACTGATGGTGCTCGTGGTCCCGGGCCTGCTGGCGTTCTGCTTCGGCTGGCTGGCGTTCCGCTCCCGCGTCACCGGCGTCTATCTCTCGATCATCACGCAGGCGATGACCTACGCGCTGCTGCTGGCCTTCTTCCGCAACGATTTCGGCTTCGGCGGCAACAACGGCCTGACCGACTTCAAGGACATCCTCGGCTTCAACGTGCAGGCCGACGGCACCCGCGCAGCGCTGTTCCTCTTGAGCTGCCTTGCGCTCATCATCGCCTTCCTGATCTGCCGGGCGGTGGTGACCTCGAAACTCGGCAAGGTGCTGATCGCGGTTCGCGACGCGGAATCCCGCACGCGATTTTTGGGCTACCGCGTCGAATCCTACAAGCTGTTCGTGTTCACGCTGTCGGCCTGCATGGCCGGCGTCGCCGGCGCACTCTATGTCCCGCAGGTCGGCATCATCAATCCCGGCGAGTTCGCCCCGGGCAATTCCATCGAGGCCGTGATCTGGGTCGCGGTCGGCGGCCGCGGCACGTTGATCGGGGCGGCGCTCGGCGCCATCGTCGTCAACTACGCAAAAACCTACTTCACGTCGGGCCCGCTGGCGCCGTACTGGCTGTTCATGCTGGGCGCGCTGTTTATCCTGGTGACGCTGCTGCTGCCGAAGGGACTCATCGGCACCTTCAATGAGTGGTGGGAGCCGTACAAGGCGAGGCGCCTGTCGGATGCCGCCGAGAGTGCGGCGCGCGAAGACGGCGTCAGCGAACCGAACCCGGCGGAGTGAGCGCATGAATATCATGGATACCCGCGCGACCTCCGCCTTGCTCTATCTCGATGGCGTGCACGTCTCGTTCGACGGTTTTCACGCCATCAACAATCTGTCCCTCACCCTCGCGCCAGGCGAGATGCGCGCCATCATCGGCCCGAACGGCGCCGGCAAGACCACGATGATGGACATCATCACCGGCAAGACCAAGCCGGACCAGGGCACCGTGCTGTTCGATGGCGTCACCGACCTGACGCGTTTGGACGAAACCCGCATCGCCGAACTCGGCATCGGCCGCAAATTCCAGAAGCCGACGGTGTTCGAGAGCCAGACCATCGAGGACAATCTCTTGCTGGCGCTCAATGTCGATCACAGCGTCAAGGGCACACTGTTCTGGCGCGAGACCAGGCCGGAGACCGAGCGCATCGAGCGCGTGCTGGAAACCATCCGCCTGAAGGACGCGCGCAACCGGTTGGCCGGCAGCCTGTCGCACGGCCAGAAGCAGTGGCTGGAGATCGGCATGCTGCTTGCGCAGGATCCGAAATTGCTGCTGGTCGACGAGCCGGTCGCCGGCATGACCGACGTCGAAACCCATCAGACCGCGGAACTGCTGAAAGAGATCAACAAGGACAAGACCATCATGGTCGTCGAGCACGACATGACCTTCGTGCGCGAACTCGGCGTCAAGGTGACGTGCCTGCACGAAGGCACTGTGCTGGCGGAGGGAACCATCGACCAGGTGTCGTCGAATGACCGTGTCGTCGAAGTGTATCTGGGGCGGTGATCCATGCTGAAGGTCGATAACATCAGCCTCTATTACGGCGCGGCGCAGGCGCTGCGCGGCGTTTCGATCGCGGCCGAACCCGGCAAGGTGACGTGCGTGCTCGGCCGCAACGGCGTCGGCAAGACCTCGCTGCTGCGCGCGATGGTCGGCCAGTACCCGATCGCGAGCGGCTCGATCACGCTCAATGGCGACGACATCACCGGCCTCAAGCCCTACGAACGGGCGCGCAAGGGCATCGGTTTCGTGCCGCAGGGCCGCGAGATCTTTCCGCTGCTGACGGTGGAGGAAAATCTCAAGACCGGCTTCGGGCCGCTGAAGCGCGACGACCGCAACATCCCCGACGATGTGTTCTCGCTGTTTCCGGTCTTGAACTCGATGCTCGGGCGGCGCGGCGGCGACCTCTCCGGCGGCCAGCAGCAGCAGCTCGCGATCGGCCGCGCGCTGGTGATGCGGCCGAAATTGCTGCTGCTCGACGAGCCGACCGAGGGCATTCAGCCCTCGATCATCAAGGACATCGGTCGCGCGATCTCCTACCTGCGCGGCCTCGGCAACATGGCGATCGTGCTGGTCGAACAATATCTCGACTTTGCCTGCGAGCTCGGCGACAATTTCGCGGTCATGGACCGGGGCGCGGTGAAATATGCCTGTGACCGCTCAAACCTCGATCCCGCCGAAATCAGCCGGCAGATGGCGCTGTAATTTAGCCGCGGCCCTCTCGCGGTCGCTGCCGTGGGGAATGGATGCGGACCGATATTTCGCGCGCGACTTCCGCAACTTTCGCGGCCAACCGGGCCCAGGGCGCGGTTAAATTCGACGTCCAGCTCAAGGACGGCGTCAGCCGCCGCGGACAGTTGCATGAATCCGGTTCGCTGCGCGTGCGGTTTCCCTCGCCCGAGGCCGACGGCCTGTCCGGGGTGTTCGTCAACACCGCGGGCGGCATTGCCGGCGGCGACCGTTTCGACATCGATATTTCAACCGGCGAAGGATCGCGGCTGACGCTGACCACGGCGGCGGCCGAAAAAGTCTACCGCGCGGCGGGGCCGGCCGCGCAGCTCAACATCGCGTTGAAGGCGGAGGCCCGCTCGCACCTCGCCTGGCTGCCGCAGGAGACCATCCTGTTCGACCGGGCGCGGATTTTAAGGCGCATCGATATCGATCTGGCGGAGGACGCCTCGCTTCTGCTCTGCGAGATCGTGGTGTTCGGCCGCTCCGCGATGGGGGAAAAGATGCTGCACGGCGAATTCGTCGATCGCTGGCGTCTGCGCCGCGCGGGCAGGCTGGTATTCGCCGAGACCGTCCGGCTCGACGGCGATATCGGCGAAAAACTGAAACGCCCGGCGATCGCCAAAGGTGGCGTCGCGATCGGTACCGCGCTGATCGTGCCCGGCGACGCGGCGGTGGTGGATTGGATCCGCGAGGCATCGGAATCGTTCGGCGGCGAGGTCGGCATCTCCTGCTGGAATGGATTTGCAATGGCGCGCTTCTGTGCCCAAGATGCGGCCCGGCTCCGCGCCGACATGATGGCCGTGCTCGGCCGTGCCTCCGGCGCGGCGCTGCCGCGGCTCTGGCTCAACTAAGACCTCGTTCAACCAGGACCGCTGAACTGGATTGCCCAAAATCAGAGTGCCCGCATGAATCTCTCCCCCCGCGAAAAGGACAAGCTCTTGATCTCGATGGCCGCCATGGTGGCGCGCCGCCGGCTGGAGCGCGGCGTCAAGCTCAACCATCCCGAGGCCATCGCCATCATTTCCGATTTCATCGTCGAGGGCGCCCGCGACGGCCGCACCGTCGCCGATCTGATGCAGGCCGGCGCCCAGGTGATTACCCGCGCGCAGTGCATGGACGGGATTGCCGAGATGATCCACGACATCCAGGTCGAGGCGACATTCCCGGACGGGACCAAGCTCGTCACCGTGCATGAGCCGATCCGATGACCTTCGATGGAATACGCCTGGTGACGCGTGCCGCTCACTTTGCCGCACAGCGCCATGCCGATCAGCGCCGCAAGGGGCGGCGCTGCGAGCCCTATATCAATCATCTGGCGGAAGTCGCGGCGTTGCTTTCCGAAGCGACCGAAGGCGAAGACGCGGCGCTGGTCGCCGCGTGTTTTCTGCATGACACGATCGAGGATACCCCGACATCCCCAGACGAGCTGCGGGATTTGTTCGGCGACGACATTGCCGCCGTTGTGATGGAAGTCACCGACGACAAGAGCCTGCCGAAGCTGGAACGCAAGCGTCTGCAGATCGTGACGGCGGCGAAGAAAAGCCGGCGGGCGAAGCTGCTCAAGCTGGCCGATGCCACCAGCAACGTCCGGGCGCTCGCGGTCGATCCGCCCACCGATTGGGATGGCGATCGTGCGCTGGACTACATTGCCTGGGCCGAGCAGGTGATCGGCCATTGCCGCGGATTGAATTCAAAACTCGAACACGCATTCGATGCCGCGGTGAGCGGCGCGCGTGCAGCCGTTCTGTCGCGTGTGGCATAAGGAAATCGACCCATGATCCCCGGTGAACTCTTCATCAAGGACGGCGAGATCGAGCTCAACGCCGGCCGCAAGACGGTGACGTTGACGGTCGCCAATGCCGGCGACCGGCCGATCCAGGTCGGCTCGCACTACCATTTCTTCGAGACCAATCCGGCACTGAAGTTCGACCGCAAGAAGGCGCGCGGCATGCGGCTCGACATCGCCGCCGGCACGGCGGTGCGGTTCGAGCCCGGCCAGACCCGCGACGTGCAACTGGTCGCGCTCGCGGGCAAGCGCGTGATCTACGGTTTTCGCGGCGACGTGCAGGGCAAGCTGTGAACATGTTCGAAGTGGCTGGAGCACATTCATGTCCGTGAAAATCAAACGTTCCGTCTATGCCGACATGTTCGGGCCCACCACCGGCGATCGGGTGCGGCTGGCCGATACTGATCTCATCATCGAGGTCGAGAAGGATTTTACCACCTACGGCGAGGAGGTGAAATTCGGCGGCGGCAAGGTGATCCGCGACGGCATGGGGCAATCCCAGGTCACCAACAAGCAGGGCGCGGCCGACACCGTCATCACCAATGCGCTGATCGTCGACCACTGGGGCATCGTGAAAGCCGACGTCGCGATCAAGGAAGGGTACATCAGCGCGATCGGCAAGGCCGGCAATCCCGATATCCAGCCCGGCGTTACCATCGTGATCGGCCCCGGCACCGACGTGATCGCGGGCGAGGGCAAAATCCTCACCGCCGGCGGGTTCGACAGCCACATCCATTTCATCTGCCCGCAGCAGATCGAACATGCCTTGATGTCGGGCGTCACCTCGATGCTGGGCGGCGGCACCGGGCCGTCGCATGGCACCTTTGCAACCACCTGCACGCCCGGTCCGTGGCACATGGCGCGGATGATCCAGTCGTTCGACGCCTTCCCGGTCAATTTGGGTATTTCCGGCAAGGGCAACGCCTCGCGCCCGGCAGCATTGGTCGAGATGATCAAGGCCGGCGCCTGCGCGCTGAAACTGCACGAAGACTGGGGCACCACGCCGGCCGCGATCGACAATTGTCTGTCGGTTGCGGACGATTACGACATCCAGGTGATGATCCACTCCGACACGCTGAACGAATCCGGCTTCGTCGAGGACACGGTGAAGGCCTTCAAGGGCCGCACCATCCACGCCTTCCACACCGAAGGCGCCGGCGGCGGCCACGCGCCGGACATCATCAAGATCGCCGGCTTGAAGAACGTGCTGCCGTCCTCGACCAATCCGACCCGGCCGTTCACCCGCAACACCATCGACGAGCATCTCGACATGCTGATGGTGTGCCACCATCTCGATCCCTCGATCGCGGAAGATCTGGCGTTCGCCGAAAGCCGCATCCGGAAAGAAACCATCGCGGCCGAAGACATCCTGCACGATCTCGGTGCGCTCTCGATGATGTCGTCGGACTCGCAGGCGATGGGTCGGCTCGGCGAAGTCATCATCCGCACCTGGCAGACCGCCGACAAGATGAAGAAGCAGCGCGGCTCGCTGCCGGAAGACAAGGGCAACAACGACAACTTTCGCGTAAAACGCTACATCGCCAAATACACCATCAACCCCGCGATCGCGCACGGCGTGTCAAAGCTGATCGGCTCGGTGGAGAAGGGCAAGCTCGCCGACCTCGTATTGTGGTCGCCGGCGTTCTTCGGCGTGAAACCGGATTGCATCATCAAGGGCGGCTCGATCGTGGCCGCCCCGATGGGCGATCCCAACGCCTCGATCCCGACGCCGCAGCCGGTGCATTACCAGCCGATGTTCGCGGCCTACGGAAAATCGCTGACGGCGTCCTCGGTGGTGTTCACCTCCAAAGCCGCGGTTACCGGCGGGCTGGCGCGCAAACTCGGCATCGAGAAGAAGCTCTATGCGGTGCAAAATACCCGCGACAAGATCTCCAAAAAGAGCATGATCCATAACGGCGCCACCCCAAAAATCGAGGTCGATGCCGAGACCTATGAGGTGCGCGCGGACGGCGAATTGCTGACCTGCGCCCCGGCCGAGGTGCTGCCCATGGCGCAGCGCTATTTCATGTTCTAATGTCCCGCCGGCAAGCTAAGCCAGAACAAAGCCGGGAGGATTTTCCGTGATCTACGTCGTTGCCACACTGACCGTAAAGCCTGAAACGCGCGCCGAATTCATCGCGGCGGCCACCGCCTGCATCAAGGAAACCCGCAAGGAGCCGGGCAATATCGCCTATGATCTGCACGAGAGCGTCACCGATCCTTCCAAGATGGTGTTCGTCGAGCAGTGGGAAAATGCCGAAGCGCTGGTGCCGCACCGCGGCATGGAGCACATGAAAACCTTCGGCCGCGTCGCGGTGCAATGCATGAGCGCGCCGCCGAAGATCGAAGTGATCACGCCGGAAAAGGTCGACGTCCGCTAATCAAGAAAAGCCGAGGGAGAATTTTATGATCTACGTCATCGCCACCACGCCGATGAAGCCGGAAAACAAGGACGACTTCATCAAGGGGCATAAAGCCTGCACCGCCGAAACGCTCAAGGAGAAGGGCTGCATCTCCTATGACGGCCATGTCAGCGTGAACAACCCCAATCTGTATGTGGTGGTGGAGCGCTGGGAGACCCGCGACGACCTCAATGCGCATGGCAAGGCGCCGCACATGAAGGTGTGGCGGGAGTATTCCTCGCAGATGAAGACGGCGCCGACGGTGATCGAGATCATCAGCGACGGCAAGGTTGAGAAGTTCTAACCCATGATCCGCGCAACGCAGGTAAAGGGCCAGCATCGCTGGACACAAGCAGCGGCCGACACCGTCGTACTCGATTTCGACGACCGGCACCGGCGGCGGATGGCGATGACGGGCACGCGCGGGCTCGAATTCCTGCTCGACCTCGAAAACGCCGTGGCCCTGCGCGGCGGCGATGCGCTGGTGCTGGAAGACGGCCGGCTGATCGAGGTGGTCGCGGCCGCCGAGCCGCTGGTCGAAATCAGGGGCGTCGATCCGCTGCATCTGGTCCGCGTCGCCTGGCATCTCGGCAACCGGCATCTGCCGACGCAGATCATGCCCAAGGGTTTGCGCATCCGGCGCGATCACGTCATCGAGGCGATGGTGAAGGGGTTAGGTGCGCGTATCATCGAGATCGAGGCGCCGTTCGATCCCGAAGGCGGCGCTTATGCGAGCGGCCATGCCCATGCGGGCGAGCCTGACGCGCACGCGCACGATCATGGTCATCACCACGATCATCACGGCGATCACGATCACCACAGTGATCACGATCACCACGGTGATCACCATCACCACGACGAGCATTGCGATCACGACCACCACGATCACTCCCATGCTCATGACCACAAGTGAGCCCTTGGCCTTCGACGACCGGCGCGGGATGACGGCAGACGAGGGCGCGGCGCTGTACCGGCTGATGACCTGGCTGTCACCGGCCTTCCCGGTCGGCGCGTTCTCCTATTCCAGCGGCATCGAATGGGCGGTGGAGGCCGGCGATATCGTCGATGCCGCTTCGTTGCGCGACTGGCTGGCGGCGATGCTGGCCGATGGATCCGGATTTTGCGACGGCGTGTTTCTGGCGCAGGCGCATCGGGCGGCGTCCGCTCGCGACGACGCCATGCTGCGCGAGATCACCGAGCTTGCCGCCGCCTTCGTGCCCTCGCGCGAGCGCCAGCTCGAAACCTCCACGCAGGGCCGCGCCTTCATCGAGATCGCGCGCGCGGCCTGGAGTTGCGACGGGCTGGACGAATCCGTCGCGGCCTGCGGCGGCGCGATCGTCTATCCGGTTGCGGTCGGCGTCGTCAGCGCCGCGCACGCCATTCCGCTGGCGCCCGCGATGCACGCGTTCCTGCACGCGCTGGTGTCGAACTGGATTTCCGCCGGCGCGAGGCTGGTGCCGCTCGGGCAGACCGATAGCCAGCGCGTGCTCGCCGCGCTCGAGCCGGTGGTCGTCGTTACCGCAGGCCGCGCGCTGGAAGCCTCGCTGGACGATCTCGGCAGCACGACGTTTCGCGCCGATCTGGCGAGCCTGCGCCACGAGACGCAGTATACGCGGCTGTTCCGGTCATGAATTCACCCATCAGCACGTCCCCGCGAACGCGGGGACCCATAACCACCGGCCCTGGTTGTTGCGGAAGGTGTCGGCCATTCTGTCTTATCGATAGATCACGCGCGGTATCGGTCCCTGCGTTCGCAGGGACGACGGGAATTGAGGAGTATTGGCCATGTCTAATTCTCACGGCCCGCTTCGGATCGGCATCGGCGGCCCCGTCGGCTCCGGAAAGACCGCGCTGATGGACCTGCTCTGCAAGGCGATGCGCGACAGCTACGACATCGCCGCGATCACCAACGACATCTACACCAAATGGGACGCGGAGTTTCTGGTGCGCTCGGGCTCGCTGACCGCCGACCGCATCGCCGGCGTCGAGACCGGCGGCTGCCCGCACACCGCGATCCGCGAGGACGCCTCGATGAATCTTGCCGCGGTCGCCGACATGCGCGCAAAATTTCCCAACCTCGACCTGGTGCTGATCGAATCCGGCGGCGACAATCTCGCCGCCACCTTCTCGCCCGAGCTTGCTGATTTGACGATCTACGTCATCGACGTCGCCGCCGGCGACAAGATCCCCTCCAAGGGCGGGCCGGGCATCACCCGCTCGGACCTGCTGGTGATCAACAAGATCGACCTAGCACCCCATGTCGGCGCGTCGCTGGAGAAGATGGACACCGATGCGAAACGGATGCGCGGCGAGCGGCCGTTCGTGATGACCAATCTGAAGAAGAGCGAGGGGCTGGAGCGCATCATCGCCTTCATCGAGGCCAAGGGCGGCCTCCGCCCGCCGGCGCGGGTCAAGGCGGGTTAACGACGTTCGTTAACACTTTTGGCGCACGTCGGGGCGGGGAATCTCTCTCGATCGTTACCCGGAGGCGGGCGTGCGTGGCGTTGGCTCGCACCTCAAGCGATAACGGCGAAGCCGTTACGCAGGGATGACGGGGATGGAATGGGTCGCTTCTCCAAAGAATCTCTGGCCCCGGTTGGAACAAATTCCTCCTTTCCCGATTGACACTCTCTGGCGCCGCCAAAGCACGGCCCGCGGCCCCCGCCGTTCACGCTTGCTGCCAACCATAGTTGCGTACCGATGATCGCTGCTTCATTATCTCCTGCGGTTGGCCTTTGCTCTGTTTCTATTCGTTACCGCCCCGACAGACCCAAAATGCTTCCTTTGCCTCTCTGCCAACCCGACATGCCCGAGTAAGCGAGTGGTTCGGCTGGGTTTCATCATCGGCTTTCTCGCGCTGATCGGAGTTCTGCTCTCCGGTCTCGCGGCGTGGCGCGTCCACGATCAGGAATTGACGCTGGACGGCATCGCGCTGGCGCGCGCCATCGACGTCCACGCCAGCCTGGTGCAGGACCGGCTGACCGAGCGCGAGCTGCTCGCGCGCGTGGCAAGTGGCCTGTTTCGTGCGCCGTCGGTGGTGAAGGCCAACATGCTGCAGCCGCTGCGCTCCTCGATCTACGCCTTCAAGACCGATTTCGTGGTCGCCTCCTGGATCGCGCGGCTCAAGCCCACTGAGCTCGGCGCCGCGCAGGCGGAGCTCAAGAGCGCCGGCTTCAGCAATCCGACCATTCGCGATTTCGACGACCAGCCGCTGGATCTCAAGGCCATCGACAAGCCGATCGACGTGCTGATGGACCTCGAGCCGCGCACGCCGGATACGCTGGGTGTTCCCGGCCGCGCCTATGACCGCCACTCGATCGTCGGGCCGATGCTGGCGCAGGCGATGGCGACCGGCAAGCCGGTGGCGTCGGACCCGATCCCGCTGTTGCGCCAGAACGGGCCGGTCGGCCTCGTGCTCGCGGCGCCGGTGCAGCAGGAAGGCGCCAGCGAGGCCGCGGGCTTCGTCACCTTCTCCTATGAGCTGGCGCCGCTGATGCTGGCCAATGACGACCGGTCGCTTTTCTCGGTGGTGCTGAAGGACCCGCGCGATTCCCACGACGAGTTCGTCGCCAACGATTCCGCCGCCGTCACCCTGCGTGCGGTGACACCGGACGCCCCGGTGCCGTCGATGGTGCGAACCGTGACGTTCGGGGGCCGTGACTGGTCGCTTGCCTATTATGCCAAGACCAGCGCGCTGATACGGGCGCAGCAGACCGCGGCGATCGTGGCGGCGATTGGGCTGGCGCTCACCGGGATCATCTGCGGCCTGTTCGGCTATGTCGCCTACAACAATCTGCGCCTCAGCCGCGAGATCCAGGTGCGGATCGGTTTCGAGCGCCGGCTCACCGCCGTGATCGACGAGCTCAACCACCGGGTCAAGAACATCCTGGCCGTGATCCAGTCGATCGTGACGCGAACCCTGCGCCACGGGTCGGATATGGACGTCTCGCGCGAGCTTTTGATCGGCCGCATTCACGCGATGTCGAACGTGGTGACGCTGCTCAGCGAAAGCCAGTGGCAGGGCGTCAAGCTGAAGGGGCTGTTCGAGGCCCGCGCGATCCCGCACGCCGAGCGCATCGCGGTGAACGGCCCGGATATCGCCGTCAGCGCCCGCGCCGCGCAGTCGCTGTCGCTGCTGTTCTTCGAACTGGCGTCGCATTCCGACGAGGGCCTGTCGCTGGTCGGCAAGCACCCCCACATCGTCGCCCATTGGGAAATCGTCGGCGACGAGCCGGAGACGATTTTCCATTTCCGCTGGGAAGAGTTCAACACCAGTGCGGCGACGCGGCGGGAAGACTCTGATTTCGGCCTGATCCTGCTCGATCGGGTGGCGCCGGAAGCGCTCGGCGGCACCGCGAAACGCTACTTCACCGATGTCTCCTACGTCTACGAACTCACCGCGCCGATGGTGACGGTGGTCGACATGAGCGAACGCGACCGCACCGAACAATTGTCAGCGCCGGTGCGGCCGGTGCGGTGACGACTTCGTGGGCTCCGCGTACGCGTCGGGGCTTCTCGTCATTGCGAGCGAAGCGAAGCAATCCATTCTTTCTTTGCGTGGCGAGATGGATTGCTTCGCGGAGCCTGTCATCGGGCGCGCATTCGCGCGACCCGTTGGCTCGCAATGACGCCGATTGTACTGGCTACGAACCCAAACAAAAAAAGGCGGCCCAACCGGACCGCCTTTCTCATTTCACTTTCGTCGCTCGTCAGCTGTTGCCGCCGATCACCGCGCGCACCGTGTTGTCGGGGCCGAAATCGTCGGCGCCGTCGACATAGAGTAGGGCAGAAAGCTTCGAGCGCGCGCGGTTGACGCGGCTCTTGATGGTGCCGACGGCACAGCCGCAGATCGCCGCGGCGTCCTCGTAGGAGAAGCCGGAGGCGCCGACCAGGATCAACGCTTCGCGCTGGTCCTGCGGCAGCTTGTCGAGCGCCAAGCGAAACTCCTCGAACTCCAGATGCGCGTTTTGCGCCGGCTGGGTCTTCAGGGTCTTGGCATAATTGCCCTCGGCGTCCTCGACCTCGCGCCGCCGCTTGCGATAGTCGGAGCGGAACAGGTTGCGCAGGATCGTGAACAGCCAGGCCGGCAGGTTCGAGCCCGGCTGGAACGAGTCGATATTGGCAATCGCGCGCAGCAACGTCTCCTGAACCAGGTCGTCGGCACGATCGCCATTACCGGAGAGCGAGATCGCGAACGCGCGCAGGCTAGGGACCGACGCCAAGATGTCGTCGCGAAGTTGATTTGTGAGAGGCATTAGTCCCCTCCATTGTTCTTGTCAGTGTCGCCCACGACCTGCGCGGCCGCTTCCGGCCCATCGAGCTTTTTGATGAGCTCCGCGAAGCGGTCAGGCACGCCCTGCCGCACCACGTCGTCATACATGGCGCGCAGTTGATGGCCGATTCTGGACTGGATCTCGGCATTGAGACCGCCCTGCTTCTTTACTTCCTTCATGATCTGATCCACGCTTCCCCGAGAGTTAAGTCCCTGCATTTCAAGCGTTTTTTCTCGAAACTAGGCGTTGGCCGCGCTGCGGTCGGTCAGAGCCTAATGCGAAGGTTCGACGAAAGTTCCGAATTCCGGGAACTTTTTCTTGGAACTTTTTCGCCGCTCAGGCGTAGTCGGCGATGACGGGGGAACCGGGTCACCCCTGTTTCTGGATGCGACCTCGCAAACCGAGCGTTCCGGACGCTTTCGGCCTAGGATATTCGACCAAAAGACAAGGATGGAGTGGGGATGTCCCGATCACAGATCGTTGCTGAACATTTGCCGCTGTTACGGCGCTATGCCCGTGCGCTGACCGGAAACCAGGCGTCGGGCGACGCCTATGTTGCTGCCATGCTGGAGGCGCTGCTGCAGGATACCTCGCTGCTGGATGAGCGGCACGGCGCGCGTGCCGGCCTGTTCCGGCTGTTCACCCAAATTTGGAATTCGGTCTCGCTCAACGGCAGTCCCGATCTGGCGCCGCAGACGATGCCGTCGGAACGCCGGCTCTCGAACATCACGCCGCTGCCGCGCCAGGCCTTCCTGCTGCTGTCGCTGGAAGGTTTTTCGGAGGAGGAAGTGGCATTCATTCTCGCCACCAGCGTCGCCGACACCCGCAAGCTCGCGGACGCCGCCGGCCGCGAAATGGCCGCCGTAATCGCCACCGACGTGCTGATCATCGAGGACGAGACGTTCATCGCGATGGACCTCGAAAGCCTGGTGAAGAGTCTCGGTCACAACGTGATCGGCGTCGCCCGCACCCATTCGGACGCGGTGGCGCTGGCCAAGAACAAGAAGCCCGGCCTGATCCTCGCCGACATCCAGCTCGCCGACGGCTCATCCGGCCTCGACGCCGTCAACGAGCTGCTCCGCGTCTTCGAGGTCCCGGTGGTGTTCATCACCGCCTATCCCGAACGCTTCCTGACCGGCGAACGCCCCGAGCCGGCGTTCCTGATCTCAAAACCGTTCCAGCCCGCGATGGTCTCCGCGGTTGCCAGCCAGGCGCTGTTCTTCCAGCGCAACTCGAAGAACCGCGTGCCGAGGGCGGCGACGGGTTAGCCTGAAAACCGTTGCAGTTGAATTGATCCGGCGTGCTGCGAGGCGCGCCGGATTTTTTTTCGACGGGACGACGAAAGACGAAGCGAATGAACAAAAAAAGCAGGGCGCGACCGGCATCACCACGGTCGCGCCCTACGTCGCCGGTCAATGGGGCAGGGGGAATAACCGGCTGCCGAGATGACTCCCAACCCCCCGAAGTCGTTCCCGCGCTCTCAAAATTTTTTCGAACACGGTTAAGTGATCGCAGGGCCTGCGACCCGGATCCGTCTGTTCGCGTTGTGTTTGCATTGAGCTTCCCGATCAGTGCTTTCCGATCAGCCTTGGGGCGGGGATACACATGTCACAGATCCATAAGGGAATTTTCGCAACGCTGGCCCTCTCATTAGCGCTCGGCGCCGTTCAGTTCGCCACCGGCCATGACCTGACTGGCGTGCAGGCGGCATTCGTCGCGCCAGAATCCAGCGTCAACCGCGTCGCCAAGGCCGATCGCGCGGCCGTGGTGCCGGCTCGCGGCCAGACCCAGACGATTGCGCTGCGGGTCGCCGGCGTGGCCGACACCTTGGTCCTGATCCGCGTGCCCGCGGCCTCGGAAACCCGCACCCGCCCGGCAGTCCCCTCACTGACGAAGCCCGGCAGAACAGCGATCGCCTGCGAGCCCGTAGTTAGCGTGTTGACGGAAGTCGCAAAGCTGCTGCAGCCGGGACGTTGCGTGACGTGAGGGGCACTGCCTCCCTCGTCATTGCGAGGAGCCAACGGGTCCCGCCTTTGGCGGGCCCGATGATAAACTCCGCGACGAAGCAATCCATTCTTTCTTTCTGCCTTTCTGCGGCTGGATGGATTGCTTCGCGGAGCCTGTCATCGGGCGCGCATTCGTGCGACCCGTTGGCCCGCAATGACGGCTGATACGCCAACAAACAGCCCGTCGGGCAAATCAGCGCTACCAGCTCGCCCCGGATTACGCGGCGAGATCGCGAAGGCATGTCTTTGCCTACGAACGTGCCACACCCTCACTCGTCATCGCCCGGCTTGATCGGGCGACCCAGTATTCCAGAGACGCCAGTGATTGAGGACGAGAAGCCGCGGCGTACTGGATACCCCGCATTCGCGGGGTACGACGACCTATGTTGAGGGCCGCAGTGTGCCACACTGGCAGGAACGGCGACTACTCCGCCGGTGCTTCGGTGCTGGACGCGCCGCCGCGGCTGGCGAGGAGTCCCAGCGCCAAGCCGCCGACTGCGAGGATCGGGATCAACCGTTTGACGCCGATGGCGCGGACGATCTGGAGGCCGGCGGCGACGACCATGGGGTCGGCCAGCATGGTTTGCGCGGCGGATTTTGCGTTCGCTTCCGCGCGCGTCCTGATCCGGTTCTTGCGCACCATATAACCGCCGGCGGCGATCAGTGTGACCACGAAGAAGATGGCGGCCCCGGTGAAGCAGGCCTGCACCGGGCCGTAGTTTTCCAGCACCAGCACGAATGCCGCCGCGCAGAGAAACGAGGTGGTGATGAACAGCGCCACGCCGGCCGCTGCGGCGAGCGAGGTCAGCCGCAGCGCCGTGCCGGTCGAATCCTTGAAATCATCGATCAGTCGCTGAAACATGGCCCCGCCTCGCGTGGTAGAGAACGTCAACGAACGAAGCGGCGGCCCACCAGCGCCGCCATCTCGACCAGAAATCTGGTTTGTGACGGACAGCCATCGCTGTTACCTGCGCCACGTCGCGCCGATCAGGAAACCGAGGCCGAGCGCGAGGCCGACAGTCGCCAGCGGCCGTTGCGTGATGACGTCTTCGAGCGTTTCCTCGATCGACGCCGCCGCATCCTGCGCGGCACCCATCATCGCGCTGCCACGCTCGGACATGTCGTCCACGGCCTGCTCGGCATTGGCGCGGGCCTGCTGGTAGCCGCGCCGCGCCTGCTTGCCGGCGGTGCCCGCAAAAGAGTTGAGCACGTCGGTGATCTGCTCGGTCAAGGCTGCGATATCGTTTTTCACGGCGGTTACATCCTTTTCCAGGCGTTCATAGGTCGTTTTGTCCGACAGATTTTTCACTGCGGCTTCGCCAGGGGTCGTCGACATCAGAAGCTCCGGGATACGGAATTCATGTCGGGAGAAACGTTTCGCCGGATGGGAAGTTCCCGATGCGAAGCCACGCTAGTCCTCGGGAAGCTGCGGCGAATCGACCGGCATCAGATGTTCCTTGATGATCAGCGCCACGATCAGCAGCGGCGACGACAGGAAGGCGCCCATCGGGCCCCACAGCCAGGTCCAGAACGCCAGCGCCATGAACACCGCGAGCGCATTGAGCGCGAGCCTTCGGCCGACGATCGTCGGCGTGATGAAATGGCCCTCCAGGAAGGTCAGTACGGCGAACGCAATTGGCGCGATCAGCCCGGCGCCGATGGTCGGGAAGGCGACGAGGCCGACCCCAACCAGCACCACGAACATCGCGACCGGGCCGATGATCGGAATGAAATTCAATGTCGCGGCCAGCGCGCCGAGTCCGGCCGCATTGGGCATGCCCGTCAGGGCGCAAATGACCCCGGTGGTAATGCCGACGCCGACATTGATGGTGGTCACCATCAGCAGATAATTGCCGAGATGCTCTTCGATCTCGTTGATGATCCGCAGGGTTCGCAGCCGTGCGGTGCGGTCGCCGAAGTTCATGATCAAGGCGCGCCGCAAATCCTTCCAGCTTGCGATGAACAGGATCAGGGTGGCGATGAACAGCAGGAATTCGGCAAAGGTCGGCGACAAGAATTCCAGTGTCGGCTGGACCCAGTCGAATTTAGGCAACTGGAACGAGGCCAGCGTATCGGGGCCGCCCAGCATGATCTGCAGCTGCTGCCAGAGAGCCAGTGGCCGGTCGAACACGTGCAGCTTGTCCTTCAGGATCGCGCCCAGTTCCGGCAGCCGCGAGCTCCACTCCATCAACGGCGAGGAGATCAGGCCGACCATGAAGGCAACGCCGGCGCCGGCAGCGGTCACGATCAGCACCGCGCCGACCGCGCGCGGAATCCGGTAGCGCTCCAGCAGGCTCGCCGCCGGCGACAGCATGGTGCCGACGATGAAGGCCATCACGATGGGGAGAAAGAACGCCTTGGCGACGTACAGCACGGCGATGACAGAGATGATCAGCAGCGCGACCCGCGCGAAGGCCACGACCTCCGCGCGGCGGATCACCGGCGGCTGTTCGTCCTTGCTGTCGGGCACCGGCGTGCCTTGCGGCGCGTTGGAAAGCAGACGTTCACTGGGAAGGACGCGCACAAAAGTTCTCCCGCGCGCCAAGGCGGCGATGAAGCAACAGCCGCGACGGCGCGAACCGAACTCAGGCGACCAACGGCGCGCGGCGGCAAAGGTTCCATCGCGCAATCGTGAGGGAGGCCCGCTTGACAGCGCACCGTTCGAGCCGAGCCGGGCGGAACTGCGAAGGCACGACCGCGTTTGTTGTGCAGAGCATCCTGGGGGATGCGCCATCCAACGGGGCAGCACATGACACATTCTTTCGCCGCCATTCGCCGATCATCGTCGCGCGTGACCAGCGCGCTCGTCCTCGCCAGTGCCGTGATGCTGGCGTCGGCCGTTTTCCCGGGCGCGGCCAGCGCGCAACTGTTCGGCCAAACGCTCGTCGGGTACGCCCCGGCGGATGAGGCGATGACCGCGCCCGCGCCGGCCGATGAGGGCGTGGTGCCGGAGCGGCTGCGGCGCACAATCATTGCCTTCCGTACGACGGAGGCGCCCGGCACCGTCATCATCGATACCGGCAACACCGCGCTCTATTTCGTGCTCGGTCAGGGCCGCGCGATCCGTTACGGCGTCGGAGTCGGCCGCGAGGGCTTTACCTGGTCCGGCGTGCAGACCATCAGCCGCAAGGCCGAATGGCCGGATTGGCATCCGCCGGCGGAGATGATCGCGCGCCAGCCCTATCTGCCGCGCTTCATGGCCGGCGGCCCGGGTAATCCGCTCGGCGCGCGCGCGATGTATCTCGGTACCAGCCAGTACCGGATCCACGGCACCAACGATCCCTCGACCATCGGAAAATTCGTCTCCTCCGGCTGCATCCGCCTGACCAATGAGGACGTCACCGACCTGTTCAGCCGGGTCGATGTCGGTACCAAGGTCGTGGTGCTGCCGAAGCACGCGCCTGTTGTCGCAAGGGGATACTGAGGCGGGATCATGATTGGCGGATCTGTCAGACGGTTGGTTTGGGGCGCGGCGGCGTTGACGATGGTCTCCGCGCTGGCGCCGGTCGCGCATGCCGAGGATTTCCTCTCGGCGCTGTTCGGCGCGTTCGGCGGCCGGCGGCATGTGCCATCGCCCTATATCTCGCTGCCGTTCTCCGACGGCGGCAGTGCTTTTGCTCCGCCGCATTATGCCGGCGGCGGTCAGGCCTATTGCGTGCGAACCTGCGACGGCCGCTATTTCCCGGTGACCGCGCCCGACAATGCAAGCCGCGCTGCGTCCTGCAACAGCTTCTGCCCGGCGAGCGAAACCAAACTGGTCTACGGCAGCAGCATCGATTACGCCGCCGGCGAAGACGGAACGCCCTATTCGGCGCTGCCGAATGCGTTCCGCTACCGGAACGAGATCGTGGCCGGCTGCACCTGCAACGGCCGTGACCAGTTCGGACTGGCGCTGGTCAAGATCGAGGATGACCCGACGCTGCGCAAGGGCGACATCGTCGCCGGCGAAAACGGCCTTCTGGTCGCCGGCCGCAGCGCCGACCGCCGCGGCGCCGCGCTGAATTTTTTACCGGTCCCGGAGCGGGTGAGGGCGAAGTACAGCCGGGTGCCAGTGGTGGCGGCGGAATAGAGGGAAAATTGCCTGCTCGTAGCGCCGGGTGAGGGGTTAAGCCCTATCGAGAGACCGTACGCGCATAAGTTCCATCCTTGGAACCCGACGCGCCCCCGCACGTTAGCAAAACACTAACCGCGACTTTCACCATGCATACAGGGGGCCCGCATGCTCGTCAGCGCACTCGTTACGTTTCTGGTCGTTATTCTCATTCTCTATCTCATCAACATGCTTCCGCTCGACGGCCGCGCCAAGCAGATCGCCCGCGTCGTCGTGATCGTGCTCGGCGTGATCTCGCTGTTGAAATATATCGCGGTGTTCTAGCGGGGGAATTCGAACTGTCTCCACGTCATTGCGAGGAGCCAACGGGTCGCGCGAATGCGCGCCGATGACAGGCTCTGCGACGAAGCAATCCATCCTTCAGCGCGCGCGGACAGATGGATTGCTTCGCGGAGTTTATCATCGGGCGCGCATTCGCGCGACCCGGTGGCTCGCAATGACGATTAACCCGCCGCCTTCGCTTCGCGGCGACGCGCGGTGAGGATGTATTCGGTGTAACCGTTCGGCTGCTCGCGGCCCTTGAAGACGAGATCGCAGGCGGCCTTGAAGGCCACGCCGTCGAAACCGGGCGCCATCGGCTTGTACAGCGGATCGCTCTTGTTCTGGCCGTCGACCACGACCGCCATGCGCTTCAGCGACTCCATCACCTGATCCTTGGTGATGACGCCCTGATGCAGCCAGTTCGCCAGATGCTGGCTGGAGATGCGCAAGGTCGCGCGGTCTTCCATCAGGCCGACGTCGTGGATGTCGGGCACCTTGGAGCAGCCGACGCCCTGGTCGATCCAGCGCACCACGTAGCCCAAAATGCCCTGGCAGTTGTTGTCGATCTCCTGCTTCGCATCGTCAGGCGCCCAGTTCGACTGCGACACCGGAATGGTGAGGATGTCGGCGAGTTTGGCGCGCGGGCCGCCCTTGTTGAGCTGCTGCTGGCGCGCGATCACGTTGACCTGGTGATAATGCAGCGCGTGCAGGGTCGCGGCCGTCGGCGACGGCACCCAGGCGGTGGTGGCGCCGGCCTGGGGATGGCCGAGCTTTTGCGTCAGCATGTCCGCCATCTTGTCGGGCGCGGCCCACATGCCCTTGCCGATCTGGGCATGGCCGGGCAGGCCGTCGATCAGACCGGTATCGACGTTCCAGTCTTCATAGGCCTTGATCCAGGGCTGCGCCTTCATGTCGTTCTTGCGGATCATCGGACCGGCTTCCATCGAGGTATGAATCTCGTCGCCGGTGCGGTCGAGGAAGCCGGTGTTGATGAAGCAGATGCGCCTGGAGGCGTTCTGGATGCAGGCCCTGAGGTTGACCGTGGTGCGGCGTTCCTCGTCCATGATGCCGACCTTCATGGTGTTTTCCGGCAAAGACAGCATCTTCTCGACTTCGCCGAACAGTTCGCAGGTCAGCGCCACCTCGTCGGGGCCGTGCATCTTCGGCTTGACGATATAGACCGAGCCGGTGCGGCTGTTCTTTGTCTTCGAAGCGCCCTTGAGATCGTGGATCGCGAGCAGGCCGGCGACTGCGGCGTCCAGCAGGCCTTCCGGAATTTCCTCGCCCTTGGCGTCCAGCACGGCGTCGGTGAACATGTGATGGCCGACATTGCGCATCAACAAAAGGCTGCGCCCGTGCAGCGTGAGCTGCTTGCCATCCGGCGTCTTGTAGACGCGGTCGGGATTGAGCGCGCGCTTGAGCGTCTTGCCGCCCTTCTCGAAATCGGCGGACAGCGAGCCGTCCATCAGGCCGAGCGTGTTGCGATAGACCAGCACCTTGTCTTCGGCGTCGACCGCGGCGACGCTGTCTTCCATGTCGAGGATGGTCGAGACCGCCGATTCCAGGATCATGTCGGCGACGCCGGCCGGATCGTCCTTGCCGATGATGTGGCTGCGATCGATCTTGACTTCGATATGCATGCCGTTGTTGACCAGCAGGATCGCGGTCGGCGCCGCCGCGTCGCCCTGGTAGCCGGCGAACTGGTCGCTCGACTTCAGCGCCGTGGCGTTGCCGCTCTTCAGCTTGACCGCGAGTTGGCCAGCGATAACGCTATAGGACGTCACATCGGTGTGACTTCCGGTCGCCAAGGGAGCTGCTGCGTCGAGGAATGCCTTGGCCTTGGCGATCACCTTGTCGCCGCGCGCCTTGTTGTAGCCTTTGCCGCTCTCGCTCGGATCGTGCGGGATCGCGTCGGTGCCGTAGAAGGCGTCGTACAGGCTGCCCCAGCGCGCATTCGCCGCGTTCAGCGCATAGCGGGCGTTGGTCAAGGGGACGACGAGCTGCGGGCCGCAGATCTTGCCGATCTCTTCGTCGACATTTGCGGTTTCGACCTTGTGCGTCGCGGGCTCCGGAAGCAGGTAGCCGATTTCCTTGAGGAACGCTGTGTAGGCGTTCATGTCGAACGGCTTGCCCTTGTTGGCGCGATGCCAGCTGTCGATCTTGGCCTGCAGGGCGTCGCGGACCGCCAGCAATTCCCTGTTTTTCGGCCCGAGCTTCTGGATGATGGCGGAAAGTCCGGCCCAGAATGCGTCGGGCGAAATCCCGGTCTTGGGCGTCGCCTCCTTGGCGATGAAATCGAACAGAACAGGGGCGATCTTCAATCCGTGGGCATCGACACGATTCATGATGGGCTTTCTCAAAAGAAACGGGCGGTTAGAGGCTGTTTTCAGAAGAAAAGCAGCAAAAAACGCGCCAAAAGGGGCCGCGTTGACGGCCCTTTTAGCCCCAAAGCCACGGTCATGAGAAGCCCCGGACGGGGCTGATTTGCCCCATAAAAGGGGGCAGGCTGACGCCTCAGATATTGGCGGCGAGGTCCACGAGTTCGTCGAACAGAATGCCGCTCTCCGCCAGCATCCGCTCGATCTCGTCGGTCGCGTCCGCAACCGCGCGGGAGGAGGTATCGATCGTCAACTCGCATTCGGTGGGCGGCTGGTAATCCTTGCCGATCCCGGTGAAGGCCGGCAACGCGCCCGCGCGCGCCTTGGCGTAATGGCCCTTGGGATCGCGGCTTTCGCAGACTTCCGCCGGGGTCGCGACATAGATTTCGCGGAACGACGTATCGGCAATGCGGCGCGCCGCGGCGCGATCCTCGACCGATGGCGAGACCGCGGCGACGATGGCGATATGCCCATTGCGCGCCAGATGGGTCGCGACTTCGGCGAGGCGCCGGATGTTTTCGGTACGGTCCTGCGTCGAAAAGCCGAGATCGCCATTGAGGCCGGCGCGCAGCGTATCGCCGTCGAGCAGAATCGGCGAACCGCCCCGGCCGAACAGCCGGCGTTCCAGCGCACGTGCCAGCGTCGATTTTCCGGAGCCCGGCAAACCGGTCAGCCAGATCACCGCGCCGTTGTGGCGATAGCGCGCCGAGCGTTCGTCGGAACGCAATGCGGATTCCACCGGCACGATGTCGATCGGGACCGCGCGCTGTCCGGCGTCGACCGACAGCACGAGGCCGCCGCCGGCAATGCGGCCGTTGACTTCTATCACCAGCCGTCCGGTACGTGGATTCTCGGAATAGGGATCGGCCGCGATCGGCTGCGCCAGCGAAATGTCGATTTCGCCGACGTGATTGCGCGCGATCGATTTGGTCTCCTCGTTGGAGAGTTCGCCGGGATCGACCGCCTTCTCGATGGCGACCACGGTGGCGCGGGCTTCGCGGGTGCCGAGCCGGATCAGGATCGCGTCGCCCTTCGAAAGCGCCTTGTCGTGCAGCCAGAAAATCCGTGCGCGAATCCGGCGCGTGTCGCGCGGACTCTGTCCGGGGTGGCCGATCACGTCGCCGCGCTCGAGAAACAATTCGCGGTCGAGCGTGATGCCGACCGAGCGGCCGGCGCCTTGCGCGCCGCCGAGCGGCCTTACCGGCCAGCTCTCGACCGTCTTGATCTTCGCGATCTTGCCGGCGGGCATGATGACGATTTCATCGCCAGCGGCAAGCTGGCCCGACTCGATGCGGCCGGCGACGATGCGCCGGTCGTCGAATTTGTAGATCGCCTGCACCGGCAGCCGCAGCGCCAGTTGCTCCAGCGGCCGCGCCGGTTCGAGCGCGTCGAGCGCCTCGACCACGGTCGGCCCCTTGTACCAGCCGATCCGCGGCGTGTGTTCGGCGACGCCGTCGCCGTCGCGCGCGGAAATCGGAATCACGGCCGAAGGCGTGACGCCGAGACCGATCAGATGCGCGGAAATTTCGTCGCTGATCTCCTTGAAGCGATCGGCGCTGAAATCGACCCGGTCCATCTTGTTGACGACCACGGCGACCTGCTTGATGCCGAGCAAATGCAGCAGATAGCCGTGACGCCTGGTCTGGTCGCGCACGCCTTCCAGCGCGTCGATGATCAGGACCGCGCCGTCGGCCTGGGAAGCGCCGGTAATCATGTTGCGCAGGAATTCGGCGTGGCCGGGCGCGTCGATCAGCACCACGTCGCGCGAGCGGGTGCGAAAGCGGATCTGCGTGGTGTCGATGGTGATGCCCTGGTCGCGCTCGGTCTGCAGCGCATCCAGCAGAAACGACCATTCGAACGGCATGCCGCGCCGGGCACTGACGGCCTTGAGCATCTCCAGCTTGCCCTCGGGCAGGCTGCCGGTCTCGTGCAGCAGCCGTCCGACCAGGGTAGATTTGCCATGGTCGACATGGCCGACGATGACGATGCGAACCTGCGGACGGGTGGTGCCGTTGGGCGTCGCCGAGATCGCGGACGTGGGGAGGATCATGTTCATCGCAACGCTCACAGCAAAATTATGGGTTAGAGATAGCCGGCGACACGCAGCCGCTCGAACGCGTCTTCGGTTTCATGATCGAGCGCCCGGCCGGCGCGTTCCGGCACCTTGGTGCCGTCGAGCTCGGTCAGGATTTCGTCGATGTTGGAAGCCATCGACGTCACCGGATTGGTGATGTCCTGATCGCCGAGCGAGCGGTAGCGCTTGCCGTTTTGCGACAAATAAAGCGGGATGATCGGAATGTTCTCGCGCTTGGTGTAGGCCCAGATGTCGGCCTCGGTCCAATGCAGGATCGGGTGAACGCGCAAATGCGCGCCTGTAGGCGGCGAGGCGTTGAAATGGTCCCAGAATTCCGGCGGCTGATCGCGCACGTCCCATCCGCCTTCCAGGCCGCGCGGCGAGAACACGCGCTCTTTCGCGCGGGTGGCTTCTTCATCGCGGCGAATGCCGGCGATCAATCCGTCAAAACCATATTTGGTGAGCGCGAGCTTCAGGCCTTCGGTCTTGCGCGCGGCAGATCGCGCGGCCGGCGGCAAGGTCGGATCGACGCTGTCGATCGAAGGGCAAGGCTCGACCTTGAGATCGAGCTCCCACTCCTTGCCGAAGCGATCGCGGAACGCATACATCTCCGGAAATTTCTTGCCGGTATCGACGTGCAACGCCGGGAACGGCACGCGGCCGAAGAAGGCCTTGCGCGCCAGCCAGATCATCACGTTTGAATCCTTGCCCAGCGACCACAGCAGCGCCAGCTTCTTCAGCCGCGCGAACGCTTCGCGCAGGATGTAGATGCTTTGCGCCTCGAGTTCGTCGAGGTGGTCCATCGAAGGCGGCAGCAGACGTTCGTCGTGCAAAATTTGCGCGGCGCTGGGTCCCTTGGTCAGGTCCACGCTACGCAAGCGGTCTTTCGCGGAATCGTTGTTGAGAAGATGCATCTCTGGGCCTTGGCCTTTAGGGGCGGAAATTCTATAGTTGCGCCGCAATAGAGAAGAAATAATTTTCTCTTTGCGGCCATTGAATGAGACATATATAGAAAATAATTCCAGTCAACCCCGGAAGTTGGGGAAGCGAGTATCGCATGCGATTCCTGCCCGTGTTTCTCGATCTGCAAAGCGGCAAGGTGCTGCTCGTCGGAGCCGGCGATCTCGCGCGCGCAAAGTTGCGGTTGCTGACGGCCGCCGGCGCTGGGATTCGCTGGTTTGCGACCGACGGTCATCATGATGTAAGCGGCCTCGATGACGCTGATGTGGCACGGATCGAACTGGCTCACGGCGATCCCCTGGCTGCCGACCTCTCAGGCGTGATCGCGATCCTCTGTGCGGGCGCCGGCGACATCGGCGTTGCGATGTCGGTGCGCGCGAAAGCCGTCGGGCTTCCCGTCAACGTGATGGACGATCTCGTCCATTCCACTTTCATCTTTCCCGCCATCGTCGATCGCGGCGACGTCATCGTGGCCGTCGGTACCGGTGGCGCGTCGCCCGTGGTTGCACGCCGCGTGCGAGAACGCATCGAGGCGATGCTGCCGGCGAGAATCGGCGATCTCGCCGGCTTGATCGGCGACTTCCGCAAATCGATCAGTGCGCGCATTCCCGAATTTGCGCTGCGCCGCCGGTTTTGGGAGCGCGTGATCGATGGTCCGATCGGCGCGCTGGTGCTGGACGGGCGCAAGGCCGAGGCTGAAACGGCGCTGCAGGAGATTGCCGATCCGTCCGTTTTTGCCGGCGCGCAGGCGCAAGGCAAGGTCGAGGGCAGGGTCACGCTGGTCGGAGCAGGGCCGGGCGACCCGGATCTTCTCACCATCAAGGCGTTGCGTGCGCTGCAGGACGCCGACATTGTCTTTTACGACGAACTGGTTTCATCGGAAATTCTCGATCGCGCGCGCCGCGATGCTGCGCGCGTTGCGGTCGGCCGCCGCGTCGGCAAGCCCGGCATCGGCCTGGACGCGGTCAACAAATTGCTGATCGACGCTGCCCGGTCGGGGCAGCGGGCGGTGCGGCTCAAGGGCGGTGACCCCTTGATCTTCGGCCGCGGCGGCGAGGAAATCGAAGCGCTGCGCAAGGCCGGCGTCGCCTATTCGGTGGTGCCGGGCATTACCGCCGGCCTCGGCGCCGCCGCGCAATTCGAAGCGCCGTTGACCTATCGGCACGAGGCGCGGCGTATCACCTTCCTCACCGCGCACAAGGCGAGGGATGCCGAAACCGTCGACTGGTCGACGCTGACGGATACCAAGATGACGGTCGTCGTCTATATGGGCATGACCGCGGCGCCATCGGTTCGCGAAGGCCTGTTGGCCGCAGGACGATCGCCGCAGACGCCGGTCGGCGTATTCGCCCGCGTGACGCGGCCGGACGCGCAGGCCGCTGTCGGCACGCTGGAGCAACTGCCCGATCTGGTCAAAAAGATCGACGGCGGCCCAGCCATTCTCATCATCGGCGATGTGGTCGCGCATTCCGCGCCATGGCGCCAGTCCAACCCAAGCCAACTGATCTCCAAACTGGTGGATGCTGCCGAATGACCTCTCCGCTCGAACAAAAGAAAATCAGAATAACCAAGCCGTCGATGGTAACCGCCAATCGTACCTGGGATGGCGCTGTGATCTATCGCACCGCGGCCAAGGGCTGGTCGACCAACCTGTCGGATGCTGCGATCGTCCGTACCGCGGACGAAGCGCGTGAGCTGCTCGCCGAATCCATCGCCGATGACGTCGGCGCGATCGGCGCCTATATCGCGCCGGTCGAGGTCAAGGACACCGGCAAGATCGAGCCCGGCAATCTCCGCGAACAAATCCGGTCGGAGGGCCTCACCATCGATCTCACGGTTCCGGCGTAAGGCGATCCATCATGTACGCATATGACGAACTCGACCGCACCCTCATCAATGAGCGGGTCTCCGAATTCCGCGACCAGGTGAAGCGGCGCCTCTCCGGCGAACTGACCGAAGACGAATTCAAGATGCTGCGGCTGCAAAATGGCGTCTATCTGCAGCTGCACGCCTATATGTTCCGCGTCGCGATTCCCTACGGCACGCTGTCATCGAAGCAGTTGCGGCAGCTGGCGCATGTCGCGCGCCGCTACGATCGCGGCTACGGCCATTTCACCACCCGGCAGAACATCCAGTACAACTGGATCAAGCTCGCCGAACTGCCGGACGCGCTGTCCGATCTGGCTGAAGTCGGCATCCACGCGATGCAGACTTCGGGCAACAACACCCGCAATGTCACCTCGGACCAGTGGGCCGGCGTGGCGCCCGGCGAGATCGAGGATCCCCGCATCTGGTCGGAGCTTTTGCGGCAATACACCACGCTGCATCCGGAATTCTCGTTCCTGCCGCGCAAGTTCAAATTCGCGATCACCGCCTCCGAGCACGATCGCGCGGCGATCAAGATCCACGATATCGGCCTGCGTCTGATCAAGAATGCCGACGGCGAGACCGGCTTTGAAGTGCTGGTCGGCGGCGGGCTCGGCCGCACGCCCTTCATCGGCAAGACCATCAAGCCGTTCGTCCACGGCCGCGATCTCCTGAGCTATGTCGAGGCGATCCTGCGCGTCTACAACCAGTACGGCCGCCGCGACAACATCTACAAGGCGCGCATCAAGATCCTGGTGCACGAGCTCGGCATCGAGAAGTTCGCCAGGGAGGTCGAGGAAGAGTGGCAGCAGCTGCGTGACAGCGCGCTGACGCTGGATCACGCCGACATCGAGGAAATCCGCTCGCGCTTCTCCTACCCCGCCTATGAGAAGCTGCCGCATATGCCGGACGAGCTGAAGCAGGCGGCGCACGATCCGCTGTTCGAACGCTGGCGCAAGAATTCGGTGTTTCCGCACAAGGTGCAGGGCTATTCGATCGTGACGCTGTCGCTGAAGCCGGTGGGCGGCCCGCCCGGCGATGCCACCGCCGACCAGATGGACGCGATCGCCGATCTCGCCGACAGATATTCCTTCGGCGAAATCCGCGTCGGCCACGAGCAGAACCTGGCGCTGCCCCATGTCGCCAAGCGCGATCTGCCGGTGCTCTGGAAAGCGCTCGACAAGATCGGCGTCGCGACGCCGAACGTCAATCTGGTCACCGATATCATCGCCTGTCCGGGCCTGGATTATTGCTCGCTGGCCAATGCGCGCTCGATCCCGATCGCGCAGGAACTGACCCGCCGCTTTGCCAACCACGACACCGCCAATCTGATCGGCCGGCTGCACATCAACATCTCCGGCTGCATCAATGCCTGCGGCCATCACCATGTCGGCCACATCGGCATTCTCGGCGTCGAGAAGAACGGCGAGGAATTCTACCAAATCACGATCGGCGGCCGTGCCGACGAGAACGCGGAGATGGGCACCTTGATCGGGCCTGCGGTGCCCTATGCCGAGGTAGCCGACGTGATCGAAGACATTGTTGAAGCCTATCTGGCGCTGCGCGACCGTGCGGAAGAACTCTTCGTCGACACGGTGAAGCGGCTCGGCGTCGAACCATTCAGGGAGCGGGTCTATGCCACTCGTTAAGCAGGGAAGAATAATCACCGATGCTTTCGCCCACGTGCCCGACGGGGCCGAGCTGCCGGGCGATGGCGCGATCCTGATTTCGGCGGCGCGGTTTCTCGAGGATCCCGAAGCGTTTTCGCGGCGCACCGGCAAGACCGGCGTGATCTGGCCGAACAACCGCGACCTCGACGATCTCGTGCCCTATCTCGACCGGCTGGCGGTGGTTGCGTTGGTATTTCCGAGTTTTCGCGACGGCCGCGCCTACAGCCAGGCGCGCTTGCTGCGCGAGCGCCACGGCTATGACGGCGAACTCCGCGCCACCGGCCAAGTGCTGCGTGACCAGTTCGTATTCATGCAGCGTGCAGGCTTCGACGCGTTTGAAGTGAAGAAGGAAAGCGACGCGGAAGCGTTCGCCGCCACCGTGAAGCGCTATTCGGTGTTCTACCAGCCGACCGGCGACGGCCGCGTCACCGCGCTCAATCGGCGGATGCAGTCGCGTCATTCGGAGAGCGCCGCCCGGTGAGTGTATTCGCAGCAGAAGCTTTATCGGAACGGACCGTCCAGTTGCCGCCGGCCGACACGCTGGATCGCGCGTTGCGCGCGGCCTCGCCTGCGGAAGTCATCGAGACGGCGCTGGAGACGGTCGGCCGCGAGCATCTCGCGCTGGTCTCGTCGTTCGGCACGGAATCGGCGGCGCTGCTCAAGGTGATGGCGGACGTCGATCCAGCCATCCCCGTGGTCTTCCTCGATACCGGCTGGCTGTTCGAGGAGACGCTGGCCTATCGCGACACGCTGATCGCCACCCTCGGCTTGCGCGACGTCCGTTCGATCAAGCCTTTGGAAGAAACGCTGTCGCGTGAGGATCCCGACCGCGAATTGTGGTTCTCCGATCCCGATGCCTGTTGCCGGATCCGTAAAGTGGAGCCGCTGGCGCGTGCGCTAAAACCGTTCGCCGGATGGATCAACGGGCGGAAGCGCTTTCAGGGAGGTGCCCGCGCCGAGATTCCCGTCGTCGAGGACGACGGCGCGCGGCTGAAGTTCAATCCGTTCGCGAATGTTTCGCGGGAGGAAATCGAGGCGATCTACCGGCTCGCAAAATTGCCGCAGCATCCACTTGTCGCATCGGGTTATCTCTCGGTTGGGTGTATGCCTTGCAGCAGCCGGACCGCGCCCGGCGAAGATGAGCGCGCTGGTCGTTGGCGCGGCAGAGCCAAGACGGAATGCGGCATCCATACGACCAAGACTTCGTAGCACAAGGACGCTGCAACGCCGCAAACAACGAAATGCGGTTTCGTTGACTAAAGCTCCCTTCGACGCGAGTTATGTCCTTCGCGCTTTCGACGACGGCGGTCGTCAGGCCGAATGGAGACCAAAGATGTTCCGTCGTATTCTGCCCATCGTCGCGGGCCTGATCTGGGCCGGCTCGGCGTTCGCCGCTGACGTGACGCTGCTCAACGTGTCCTACGACCCGACGCGCGAGCTCTATGCCGATTTCAACAAGGCGTTCGCCGCTGCCTACAGCAAGGAAACCGGCAAGAGCGTCGAGATCAAGCAGTCGCACGGCGGTTCCGGTTCGCAGGCGCGCGCCGTGATCGACGGGCTGCCGGCTGATATCGTCACGCTGGCGTTGGCCTATGACATCGACGCCATTGCGGCAAAAGGTCTCATCGCCGCCGACTGGCAGAAACGGTTGCCGCTCAACGCCTCGCCCTACACCTCGACGATCGTGTTCCTGGTGCGCAAGGGTAATCCCAAAGCCATCAAGGATTGGGACGATTTGATCAGACCCGTTGTCGACGTGATCACGCCGAATCCGAAAACCTCGGGCGGCGCGCGCTGGAATTACCTGGCGGCATGGGGCTATGCGCTGAAGAAATTCGGTTCCGCCGACAAGGCCAGGCAATTCGTCGGCGATCTCTACAAGAACGTGCCGGTGCTCGATACCGGCGCGCGCGGCTCGACGGTGACATTCGTCGAGCGCGGCGTCGGCGACGTGCTGCTGGCGTGGGAAAATGAAGCGTTTCTGGCACAGCGCGAATTCGGCAAGGACAAGTTCGAGATCGTGTCGCCGCCGCTGTCGATCCTTGCCGAACCGCCGCTGGCGGTGGTCGACAAGGTCGCCGACAAGAAGGGCACCCGCGCCGTCGCCGAGGCTTACCTGAGATATTGGTACACCAGGGAAGGTCAGGAAATTGCCGCGCGCAATTCCTATCGGCCGCGCGATCCGGAGATTGGCAAGGAATACGAAAAATCGTTTGCCAAGGTCGAACTTTTCACCATCGACGACGTTTTCGGTGGTTGGGCCAAGGCGCAGAAGGATCACTTCGGCGAAGGCGGCATTTTCGATCAGATCTACAAGAACTGATCCGTCGATCGAGCCGACGCGCGAGCAGGGGAAATGGTGAGCACAGCGGTCGCACGGCGCAGCACTCTGCCGGGGTTTGGGTCTCACCATGGGACTGACCCTGACATGGCTCTCCGTCATCATCCTGATTCCGCTGGCCGGTCTGTTCCTCAAGACGTTCGAGCTCAGCTTCGATCAGTTCTGGAGCATCGTCACGAGCCGCCGCACGCTCAATGCGTTGAAGATATCGTTCGGCCTCTCCTTTGCGGCGGCGCTGGTCAACCTGGTAATGGGGACGATCATCGTCTGGGCGCTGGTGCGCTATCGCTTTCCCGGCCGGCGGCTGTTCGATGCCATTGTCGATATTCCCTTTGCACTGCCGACCGCCGTCGCCGGTGTCGCGCTGACCTCGCTGTTCGCGCAAAAGGGCTGGCTGGGCGCGCCGCTGGCCGAACTCGGCATCAAGGTGGCGTTCACGCCGATCGGGATTTTCATCGCGATGATCTTCATCGGCATCCCCTTCGTGGTGCGGACTGTCCAGCCCGTGCTGCTCGATCTGGACGTTGAGATAGAGGAAGCCGCCGCAAGCCTTGGGGCCAATCGCTGGCACACCGTGTTCCGGGTGATCCTGCCGAGCCTGATCCCGGCGCTGCTGACCGGGTTTGCGCTGGCGTTCGCGCGCGCGGTCGGCGAATACGGCTCCGTCATCTTCATCGCCGGCAATCTGCCCAACGTCTCGGAAATCGCGCCGCTTTTGATCGTGATCCGGCTGTCCGAATTCCGCTACGCCGACGCCACCTCGATCGCCGTCGTGATGCTGGTCGCGTCGTTCCTGATCATCTTCGCGGTCAATCGCCTGCAGCGCTGGGCGCAAACCCGAATCCCCGCGCATTGAGGGCCGATCGATGACGATGCAATCCGGCCTGGCGACTTCACCCACGCAGTTGCGGGTCTACGCTCCGACTGCCGACCTTGATGTTGCTTCGCCGCCCTCGCGCGAGCAGGAGCGCGCGCGCGCGATCGTCTCGCCGCGCGACTCGCGAACCGAGCCGGGTCCGGTCCGCTTCGTCATCATCGCGCTCGCGCTGACCTTCCTGACCGTGTTCGTGGTGCTGCCGCTGGTGGTGGTGTTCGCGCAAGCCTTCTCCAAGGGTATCTCTTCGTATGTCGCGGCGCTGACGGAGCCGGAAGCGCTCTCGGCGATCAGGCTGACGCTGCTGGTGGCGGCGATTTCGGTCGGTCTCAATCTGGTGTTCGGCGTGATCGCGGCGTGGGCGATCGCCAAATTCGACTTTCGCGGCAAGACCTTTCTGATCACGCTGATCGACCTGCCGTTCTCGGTCAGTCCGGTCATATCTGGACTGGTCTTCGTGCTGCTGTTCGGCGCGCAGGGCTATTTCGGCCCTTGGCTGCAGGCGCACAATATCCACGTGCTGTTCGCGGTGCCCGGCATTGCGCTGGCGACCGTCTTCGTGACGTTCCCGTTCGTCGCCCGCGCGCTGATCCCCTTGATGCAGGAGCAGGGCACGCAGGAGGAGGAAGCGGCGATTTCGCTGGGCGCGTCGGGATTGCAGACCTTCTTCCGCGTCACGCTGCCCAACATCAAATGGGGCCTGCTGTATGGCGTCTTGCTCTGCAACGCGCGCGCGATGGGCGAGTTCGGCGCGGTGTCGGTGGTGTCCGGCCATATTCGCGGCGAGACCAACACCATGCCGCTGTTGGTCGAGATTCTCTACAATGAATATCAATTCGTGGCGTCGTTCGCGATCGCATCATTGCTGGCGATGCTGGCGTTGATCACGCTGGTGGTGAAGACCGTTCTCGAGCGGCGTCTGGACGAAGGGCAAATACCAAGTGACGATTGAAGTCAAAAACATCGTAAAGAAATTCGGCGCCTTCGCCGCCCTCGACAATGTCGACCTGAAAGTCGGCGACGGCGAATTGCTGGCGCTGCTCGGTCCCTCCGGCTCGGGCAAGACCACGCTGCTGCGGATCATCGCCGGGCTGGACTGGCCTGATGCCGGCGAAGTGTCGATCGGCGGCGAAGACGCGCTGGCTCGTGGCGCGAGCGAGCGCCAGGTCGGATTCGTGTTCCAGCATTACGCGCTGTTCCGCCACATGACGGTGTTCGAGAACGTTGCCTTTGGCTTGCGGGTCCAGCCGCGCGCCATCCGCAAGGACGAAGCCACGATCCGCGCGCGCGTCAAGGAGCTGCTTGATCTCGTGCAGCTCGACTGGCTCGCCAATCGCTATCCCAGCCAATTGTCCGGCGGCCAGCGCCAGCGCATTGCGCTGGCCCGCGCGCTCGCGATCGAGCCGCGCATCCTGCTGCTCGACGAGCCGTTCGGTGCGCTCGATGCCAAGGTGCGTAAAGAGCTGCGGCGGTGGTTGCGCTCGCTGCATTCCGAAATCCACGTGACCTCGATTTTCGTCACCCATGACCAGGAAGAGGCGCTCGAGGTCGCCAACCGCGTCGTGGTCATGGACAAGGGCCGCATCGAGCAGATCGGCACGCCCGGCGACGTCTACGACAATCCGGCCACCGCCTTCGTGCACGGCTTCATCGGCGAGTCCATCGTGCTGCCGGTCGATGTCAGCGGCGGTTCGGTGCGGCTCGGCGGCAGGCCCCTGAACATCGCCGCCAATGGCGCGGCATCCGGCGCCTCGAACCTGTTCGTCCGCCGCCATGACATGCAGATCGGCCCGGCCGGATCCGGCGCGCTGGAGGGCGCCGTGCGCCATGTCCGTTCGTTCGGCCCGATCCAGCGGGCGGAAGTCGCGCTTTCGGGCGGCGAGGGCAAGACCGTGATCGAGATCGACGCGCCCCGGGACCGGGAACTGCGGGCCGGGGAAACCGTCAGCCTGCAGCCCCGGCGCTACCGGATTTTTGCGGCGCAGCGCTGACCCCCTGTCATTCCGGGACGGTGCGCCAGCACCAGACCTCAGGTCCGCAATTCCGCACGAGGGAATCTCGAGATTCCGGGTTCGCTTCGCGCCCCGGAATGACGTCAAAAGCGGCTATCTTCACCATTCAGCCACGGTTGGTATGCAACAACTGCCCCTCAATTTTGGGGAAATTTCGAATCATGCGCGCCGGGGCCGCGATTTTAGGACTTTTGTTGCTGGGTGGGTGCGCGGCAGACACCAAGATTCCGGACCAGCCCGCCATGTATCTCGACATGGCCCAGGCCGGCGCGATGCTCGATCCGCAGGCGGCGGCCATCATGATCTCGCAATACCGCCAGAACAACGGTCTTGGCACCGTGGCGGTCGACCTGGATCTGATGAAGCTCGCCGAACAGCAGTCCCAGGCGATGGCGAGCCGCAACAAGATGGATCATGACGTCAAGGCCCCGCTGGACAAACGGCTGGCGGCTTCCGGCTACCCGGCGACGCTGGCGGTGGAAAATGTGTCCGCCGGATATCACACCCTGGCGGAGGCGTTTTCCGGCTGGCGCGATTCACCGCCGCACAAGGCCAATATGCTCAAAAACGGTGTCACAAAATTGGGCATTGCGGCGAGCTATGCTCCAAACACCAAGTACAAGGTGTTCTGGACGCTCATTCTTGCATCGACTTGAAGCATGATCCGGACCCGCGGGCCTTAGCGCAAAGCGGCACCGGTTTTTGCGAAAAGAGCACGTTCAAACAAAACGGTAGCGCGGGATGACGTTTCGAAGAAAAGCCATACCGCCCTATCGCGATAAACTCCGCGTGATCTTCCATTCCATCTCGCGGATTGACGCCGTCGCGAACTGCCGCCACGGTGGGGTGGCTATTGTCCTCTAATTGATGGTCACAATGGATAGTTCCGGTTCCGCGCCAGCAACGACGCCCGCGAAAGCGCAGCGCGTGCTGGTCCTGCAGGGCGGCGGTGCGCTCGGTTCCTATCAGGCCGGCGCCTTTCAGGCGCTGTGCCGCGCGGGCTTTGAGCCGGAATGGATCGCCGGCATCTCGATCGGCGCCATCAACTCTGCGATCATTGCCGGTAACTCGCCGGAAAAGCGCATCGACCGGCTGAAGGAATTCTGGGAGATGGTGTCATCCCCCGTGCCCTGGAATCCCGTCACGTCAGGCGACCGAGCGCGCTCGCTGTTCAACGAGACCAGCGCCGCCCTGATCGCCACCTTCGGTGTACCCGGCTTTTTCACGCCGCGTCTGCCGCCCGCGCCGCTGTGGCCGCCGGGCAGCCCGCAATCGCAGAGCTATTACGACACCTCGCCGCTGAAGAAGACACTGGAGCGGTTGGTCGATTTCGACCGCATCAACGATTTGAAGATGCGGCTCAGCGTCGGCGCGGTCGGCGTGACCTCGGGCAATTTCAGGTATTTCGACAATTACGAGTTCAAGAAGCTCGGCAAGAAGATCGGCCCCGAGCACATCATGGCGTCCGGCGCGCTGCCGCCGGGCTTTCCGTCCGTCGAGATCGAAGGCGAGCATTACTGGGATGGCGGCATCGCCTCCAACACGCCGCTGGACTTCGTGCTCGATGAGGAAGTCAAGCGCGACCTGCTGATCTTCCAGGTCGACCTGTTCTCGGCCCGCGGCCAGCTGCCGGTGTCGCTGCTCGATGCTGCGGAGCGCGAAAAGGACATTCGCTTTTCCAGCCGCACCCGCATGAACACCGACAAGAACAAGCAGATTCACAACGCCCGCATGGCGCTGCGCGAGTTGCTTGGAAAGTTGCCGGATGATCTCAGGAACGATCCTTCGGTCAAAATTCTATGCCAGGCCGCCGAGGAAAACACCGTTACGGTGGTGCATCTGATCTACAAGAGCAAGAACTACGAATCCTCGTCCAAGGATTACGATTTTTCGCATGTCGGCATGGTCGAGCACTGGAACGCGGGCGTCCGCGACGTTCATCTGTCGATGCGTCACAAGGATTGGCTGGAACGGCCGCAGTCCGGCGAGACTATGGTGACTTACGATCTCACGGGGGACGGTACCGAGATCCCCGAAGCCAAAAAGGAGTGAAGCAGATATGGGTACGTTGACAGGCAAGACCGCCGTAGTGACCGGCTCGACCAGCGGCATCGGATTGGCTTACGCGCGCGCCTTCGCCGGCGCCGGCGCCAACATCGTTCTCAACGGCATGGGCGTGCCCGCCGATATCGAGAAGGAACGCTCCGGCATCGAGACCGATTTCAAGGTCAAGGCGGTGCACTCGCCCGCTGACATGACCAAGCCCGCCGAGATCGCCGAAATGATCGCGCTCGGCGAAAAGACCTTCGGCTCGGTCGATATCCTCGTCAACAATGCCGGCATCCAGTTCGTGTCGCCGATCGAGGAGTTTCCGCCCGAAAAATGGGAAATGATCATCGCGATCAATCTGTCGTCGGCGTTTTACGGCATCCGTGCCGCCGTGCCGGGCATGAAGAAGCGCGGCTGGGGCCGCATCATCAACACGGCCTCCGCGCATTCGCTGGTGGCTTCGCCGTTCAAGTCGGCCTATGTGTCGGCCAAGCACGGCATCGCCGGCCTGACCAAGACCGCGGCGCTGGAGCTTGCGACCTTCAAGATCACCTGCAACTGCATCAGCCCCGGCTACGTCTGGACGCCGCTGGTCGAACATCAGATTCCCGAGACCATGAAGGCGCGCAACCTGACCAAGGAGCAGGTCATCCGTGACGTGCTGCTGGAGGCGCAGCCCACCAAGGAGTTCGTGACCTCCGAGCAGGTCGCGGCGCTGGCGCTGTTCCTGTGCGGCGACGATGCCGCCCAGATCACCGGCGCCAACCTCTCGATCGACGGCGGCTGGACCGCGGAGTAGGGGTACCCGTCATGCCCCGCGAAAGCGGGGCATCCAGTACGCCGCGGCTTATCGGTTCAGCGCTAACGTCTCTGGAATAATGGATCACCCGCTGGAGCCTGTCATCGGGCTCGCCGAAGGCGAGACCCGGTGGCAGGTGATGACAACTGGCAGCTATTTCCCGAACGCCAGCACGTGCAGCCCAAGGCGCTGCCGCACGATCCAGAACAACAGCACGGTCTCGAACGCGAGCGAGATCGAGGTCGCGGCCGCGGCGCCATGGCCGCCGAAGCGCGGCACCAGCACGACGCACAGCACCAAATTCATGACAAAGGAGAGCGCATAGGCCAGCGCGCAGATGTGCTGATGGCCGAGCATGTTGAGGAGCCGTTCGACCGGGCCGATCGCCGAGCGCACCACAAGGCCGATCGCGGCGATGAACATGATGTCGTAGCCGCCGACGAATTGCGGACCGAACAGCCACAACAACGGCTTGCCCAGCGCCAGCAGCGCGACGGTTGCGGCGAGCGAGGGCCAGAAAGTCCAGTTGATCGCATGGCCCACATAGGCCTCGAGCCGCGGCTTGTCGCCGAGCGCGTGATATTCGGCAAAACGGTGCGCGGTCGTTGCCGCCATCGCGTAGTGAATGAAGGACACCAGCGCCAGCGTCTTGACGACCGCGAAATAGACGCCGACCTCTTCCGACGAGCGGAACTGCTGCAGCACCAGCACGTCGGTGTAGGACAACAAAAGATAGAAGCTTTCCACCAGCAGGATCGGCAGCGAGACCGCGAGCCAGCCGCGGAAATCATATGTCTTGGCGCCCGGCTCGATATGCCTGCCGAGCTTGCGGTTCAGCACCACCATCTGCCCGAGCATGGCGATCCAGACCGCGCCGGCGCTGGCCAGCATCGCGACGGTTGCGCCGAGGTGGAAGCCGAGCGCAAAGGCGCCTGCGGTGAGGCCGATGATCAGCGACTGGCGGACGATGAATTGCGGCATCAATCCGAGCCGCATCCAGTCATGCGACCGCGCAATGCCATCCTGGGTGTTGGCGACCACGAAGGCCGGCAGCGTCAGGCAGCCGATATAGAGCGGCAAAACGGCGTTGGCGTCGATCCAGGGCGATAGCGTTTTGACGAGGCCCGCCAGCAGCAGCGAGACGATGGAGGATACCGCGAAGGTCAACCAGCGGCTGCCGGACAGGAAGCCGCGCAGCAGCGCGTGCTCGCCGCGGGCGCGGTATTCCGGAATGAGCTTTTGCGCGGACGCCGAGATGCCGAAATCCATCATGCTGCCGAGCAGCAGCACCCAGGTCCAGACATAGACATAGACGCCGTAATCCGAGCCGCCCATCCAGCGCGCCAGCAGGATCTGCGACAAATAGGCCAGCGCCGCGCTGAAAACGCGGATGATGAAGATCGTGCCGGCCAGGCGCTTGGTCACGGAGGCTTCGCTCGAGCCGCCAAAAAAACGGCCCGCCATCGATCGCATGCGAGCGATCACGCCGGCAGACGAAACGGTTGTGGATTGGGTGTCCATCACGGCCAAGGCGGAAATTCCTGAAAGCGCGGCCAGAGAGCGGCGATGGTCCGATCTATCAACGATTCGTTAAGATTAGGTTGGGTGCGCGTTACCTCCATCGTCGTCCCGGCGAAGGCCGGGACCCATAACCACAGGATGTGGTTGTTGAAGGAAGGTGTCTACCAACTCGCCCAACTACGCCGGCCGCGGTGTATGGGTCCCGGCTCAAGGCCGGGACGACGAGACTAATTCAAATTGATATTGAATTCATACGCCTTGTCGCCGCCGACCAGCGTCAGTTTGAGCGCGGCGCCTTCCGCGGTTGCACCCGGCGGCAGACCGTCGAGTTCGAAGACAAAACGCTTCACCCCGGGCGGGCCGTCCTCGACCAGCTTTGGAACCGGCAACGCCCAGTCCGGGGTCGGCCCCTCGACGAACAGGCTGACATCCTTGGCCTCGGGCGCGGTGACGTCGACCAGCACGTTCGCCTTGCCGTCGCGCTTGACGTCACGGATGGTGAGCGGATTGGGATCGCCGATATTGGCGTGCTTGGGGACGGTGTCCAGCGCGGCCGACAGTTCGGCGTCCGAGGTGCTTGCGACGCTGGCGAAAGCTAGCTCGGCGCTGGCCTCGACGGGAATGCAGAGCTTTTCGCAGACCGCGTAATTGATGTCGGCGCGCAGTGTTACCGGCTTGTCGGCATTCTTGGCGACGATCCTGAGCGGCAGCACGATCTGATGCGTGTAGCCCAGCGACGAACCGCCCGCGCCGTCGTCGAACTTGGTCGGGGCCGGCCACAGCACCGTCACGGCTTCGACATTTTCCGATTTGGAGAAATCGAACCGCGGCGGAACCCCGGAATCGCCGGGCGTCCGCCAATAGGTGTGCCATCCCGGCTGCAGCTTGACCGCGATGCCGCCGAGCAATACCGCGCCGCTGCGCGATCCCGCCAGCAACCGGACGGCCGAATGGCTGTCGCGTTGCCACGGCGAGGCATCCTCGGCACGAACCTCGATTGCGGCGCACGCGACAGACAATGTGGCGGCAAAGCCGAGCGCGGCGCGGATGGGAACTAAGGCGGTCATGACAGGTCTTTACAGGCAAGTTTCCCCGCAAACCATTGAATTGCTTGTGATGCGCCGCCTTTGCGGCGCGAACTTAATTTGACAGAACCGCCATCCAATATCAGGATGTGAATCGGCAGGAGAAGGGTTTGCGGATGAGCCCTGCAGGCAAGATACCGAAGCCCGTTGGCGGCGAGGCTCCTGGGGTCAAGGCGGCCGGCATTGGCCATAATTCGTCCGATGACGGTTATCTCGACGGCCAGTTGCTGATCGCCATGCCGGTCATGGGCGATCCGCGTTTCGAGCGCTCCGTCATTTACATGTGCGCGCATTCCTCCGAAGGCGCCATGGGCATCATCGTCAATCGCCCGGCGGGCAGCATCGATTTCCCGGGATTGCTGGTGCAGCTCGACATCATCAAGACCGCCGACCAGATCACGCTGCCGGAAAACGCCGAGACCATGAAGGTGCTGAAGGGCGGCCCGGTCGATACCGGCCGCGGCTTCGTGCTGCATTCCAGCGATTTCCACATCAAGGATGCCACCCTCAACATCGACGAGGGCATCTGTCTGACCGCGACCGTCGACATCCTCAAGGCAATCGCGAAGGGCGCGGGACCCAAGCATGCGATTCTGGCGCTGGGTTATGCCGGCTGGGCGCCGGGGCAACTGGAAAACGAAATCCAGCACAATGGCTGGCTGCATTGCGATGCCGATCCGGATCTGATCTTCGGCGACGATGTCGAGGAGAAATACCAGCGCGCCCTGCGCAAGATCGGGATCGATCTCGGCATGCTGTCGAACGAAGCCGGCCACGCGTAGCGGCGCATTCCCGGATGGTAGGGTGGGCAAAGCCAACGGGTCGCGCGAATGCGCGCCCGATGACCGGCTTCGCGTGCCCACCATTCAAGACAACGATTTGGATAGATGGTGGGCACGGCGCAAGAGCGCCTTTGCCCACCCTACGAATTGGCGGATTGCCCGGCGTTCGCCGGGACGGCGATCTACTCCGCCGCCTGCTGCGCGACCGTCGGCTGCGTTCCCGCCACCGTGGCGCGGCGCATGTCGCGGGGCTGCGACTGGTCGTAGCGACGGACGCGGTGCATGGTCTGGCGGTTGTCCCACATGATGAGGTCATGCACCGTCCATTTGTGGACGTGGACGAATTCCGGTTGCGTGGCGTGCTCGGTGAGATCGCGCAGCAACAGCCGGGCTTCGGGCACGCTCATGCCGAGGATCGCACCCGCATGCGACGACAGGTACAGCGACTTGCGGCCATGCACCGGATGGGTGCGCACCAGCCGCTGCCGCACCGGCTTGAACATTTCCTTCTCTTCATCGGTGTAGTCGAGGAAGCCGAGCGATCCCCGTGAATACATCAGGGAGTGTTCGCAGATCATGTCCTCGATTTCGGCCTTGGTCTCGTCGTCGAGCGCATCATAGGCCGCGCGCATGTCCGCGAATTCGGTGTTGCCGCCCTTCGGGTTCACCACCCGCGCCGAGAGCAGCGAGAATTTTGCCGGGATCGGACGGAACGAACTATCGGAATGCCAGAGGCAATTGCCGAGATTGAACAGATGGGCACGACTGTCACGTGGCAGCGGTTTGCCGTCCCGGTCGAGATTGGAAACGTCGTTGAGTCCGGTCGAGGCCAGCCGCGACTCATGCGGCTTGACGACATTGCCGCCGCGCGGATTCTCGCGCTCGCCGAAATTCAGCGCGAAGGCCATTTGCTGCGCATCGGTAATGTCCTGCCCGCGAAACAGCAGCACGGCATATTTGTCCATGCCGGCCTCGATATCCCGAGCCTCCTGCGGCGTCAGCGGCTGGCGCAGATCGACGCCGGAAACCTCGCCGAAAAAATGCTTGCCGAGCTGCCGGATCGTGACCGTCATGGCATTTATCTCCTCAAGCGCGGGCGGTTGTCCCGCTTCGTTTGGATGAAAAACTACTCCCGGGCATCTCGATGTCAACGCCGCGCAGGGCATGCGGCATTGCGCTAAGGCCTCGCCCACGAATAAGTGAATCTGCGTTTATTGGCGGTTTCATGTGGTGGGATTCCCCCACGGGCATGATGCTTGTAGCATATCGGTGTGATTGATGAATCGGCCATCCGCCAGCGATTTGAGGCGCTCGATCCTTTGCTGGACGAACGCGGACGGCGGCGTTTTGTGGCGGCGGAGGCGTTGACGGCGGGTCACGGAGGCATCGTCGCAGTGTCGCGGGCCACTGGGGTAGCTCGCAGCACAATTGGGCGCGCGCTCGAGGAATTGCGCAGTGGCGAGCACCCTGATCCAGAACGGATCCGCAGGCCGGGTGGTGGACGTAAGCCCCTGATTACGACGGATCCGCGTCTTCTCGATGATCTGCGCTCACTGGTCGAGCCGGCGACGCGAGGTGATCCGCAATCGCCGATGTTGTGGACCTCGAAGAGCTTGCGCAAGCTTACCGAGGGCTTGGGCCGCATGGGCCATACGATCGGCCGCACCCTGGTCAGCAAGCTGTTGCACCAGCTCGACTATAGTTTGCAGGCCAACCGCAAGACGCGAGAGGGATCGAACCATATCGATCGCGATGCCCAATTCCACTACATCAACGATCGCGTCAAAGAGGCGCTTGCCTCCGGCAACCCGGCGATCTCCGTCGATACCAAGAAGAAGGAGTTGGTTGGCGATTTCAAAAACGGCGGACGGGAATGGCGGCCGAAGGGTTCACCCGAAGAAGTGCGCGTCCACGACTTCGTCATTCCCGAACTCGGGCGAGCCGTGCCCTATGGCATCTACGACATTGCCGGCAACACCGGCTGGGTCAGTGTCGGCATCGACCATGACACCGCGGCTTTCGCAACCAACGCCATTCGAAGCTGGTGGCAATCGATGGGCCGGGAGCGCTATCCCATGGCCAAAAGCCTGCTGATCACTGCCGATGGCGGCGGCAGCAACGGCTCACGGGTGCGGCTGTGGAAGCTGGAGCTGCAAAAGCTGGCCGACGAACTCGATATCCCGATCTCCGTCTGTCACTTGCCGCCAGGCACCAGCAAGTGGAACAAGATCGAGCATCGCCTCTTCTCCTTCATCACCAGCAACTGGCGTGGAAAGCCGCTGATCAGCCATCAGGTGATCGTTCAGCTGATCGGCGCGACAACTACAAAAACCGGTCTCAAGGTCCGTTGCCAGCTCGATCCCACGACCTACCCTGCCGGCATCAAGGTCTCCGACCACGAACTCGCCGCCGTGAACATCACCCGCCATGAATTCCACGGCGAATGGAATTATACAATCAGCCCAAAGGCCCGCACCTTGCAGCGTTAGTTTGCGGACGATGCCTAATTCCGCGTCCCGGACGCGGTGCAGCGTCTCTTGACGGTGCGCCGCAGAGCCGGACCCACGCCGCGAACATGGACCCCGGATCAGCGGCGCAACATTTCATATTGCGCAGCATCCGGGGAACGCCCTACGCGTTCCGCGCCATCAGCCCGCCGTCCACCGGGATCACCGCACCGGTCAGGAACGAGGCTGCCGGCAGGCACAGGCTCAGCGTCATGTGTGCCACTTCCTCGGGGTCGCCGTAGCGGCCGAGTGCGGTGCGGCGTTTGGCATAGATGGTCTTGTGCTCCTCCGAAATCCGCTCCGTGATCGCGGTCCTGATCGGGCCCGGGCAGATACAGTTCACCGTGATGCCTTCGCGGCCGAGTTCCACCGCGAGCGAGCGCGTCAGGCCGGCGACGCCGGCTTTGGCGGCGGAGTAGGGGCTGTGCAAGGCGGTGGCGCCGAGCGCTTCGGTGGAAGCGATATTGACGATCCGCGGCGATTTCGACTTTCTCAAATAGGGCAACGCCGCCCGGACGATGCGTTGATGCGCGGTCAGCATCACCGCCAGCCCTCTGGCCCATGCTTCGTCATAGCCGTCATCATCGATCGCGACGCGCACGGAGATGCCGGCATTGTTGATGACGATGTCGAGCCCGCCGAAATGCGCGGCCGCGTCGTTGACGACGGCGGTGATGTTATCGCGGTTGGCGACATCGAGCATCCAGGCTTTTGCCGCGCCGCCGTCTGCGCTGATCTCGCCGGCGACTACCTGCGTGGCGTCGGCGTTGACGTCGGTGACGGCGACCTTGGCGCCTTCGGCCGCGAACACCAGCGCGGTGGCGCGGCCCATGCCGCTGGCGGCGCCGGTGACGAGAACGGTCAGGCCCCTAACCGAACGGCTGAGTTGTTTGAAATCAGACATGGAATGCTCATGGAAAATGATGCATTGCGTTGCAGGATTGACAAGGCTGGCACCGATCCGCAGACAGGTCAAACCAGGCAGGAACAGGATGCAAATGGTGGCCAATATTTCCGGTCTGCAGATTCGTCGCCTGGAAACTTCGGACGCCGCCCTCTATCGGGACATCCGGCTGGAAGCTCTCCAACAAAATCCCGCAGCTTTCGGCAGCACGTTCGAGCGAGAAAACGCGCAGCCGCTATCGTGGTTCGAAGCTGCCGTGGGCCGCTCGGATATTTTTGCCGCCTTCCTTGACGGGACGCTCGCCGGAATAGCGGGATATCTCGCGCAGGAAAGTACGAAGCAAGCACATAAAGCGCTGCTTTGGGGCATGTATGTTCGTTCCGCTGCGCGAAACGCGGGGGTTGGAAAAGGGCTTGTTGCGGCCATCCTGAGCCACGCACGTGGGCGCGTGGAGATGGTTCAACTCAATGTGGTGCGCGAGAACGAAGCTGCGCGCCGGCTTTACGACGCCATGGGCTTTGTCGAGTACGGCTTTGAAAAGAGATCCCTCAAGCAGGATGGGCGATATTACGATGAGGTTCTCATGGTCAAATTTCTCGACGAAGGCTTGAGTTAGAACACGACAAAAAAAGGAACGGGAGCGATGAACGAACTCGATTTCAGCGGCAAGCAGGCGCTCGTGGTCGGCGGCTCCAGCGGCATCGGCAACGGTATCGCGCAGGCGTTCCGCGCCAGGGGTGCGCGCGTTGCCGTCTGCGGCACCCGTGCGAAGGCCGGCGATTATTCGGCCGAAGAAGGATCGCATCTCGAAGGCCTGGACTATGCGCAGCTCGACGTCAGCAATCCGCAGGCGATCGATAAATACGCTCCTTCGTTTGCAAAACTCGACGTGCTGGTGCTGGCGCAGGGCGCGGTGATCTACCGCCGCGGGGAATTCGAGATGGACGGCTTTCGCAAGGTGCTGGAAGTAAACCTGATGAGCCTGATGGCGTGCGCGACGAAATTTCACGCGATGCTGGCGGCGAGCAAAGGCTCGCTCATCATCGTCAGTTCGACCGCGGCCTATCATTCGACAAAAGGCAATCCCGCCTACAACGCCTCGAAGACCGGCGCGGTCGGGCTGACGCGAACGCTCGGCGAGGCGTGGGCCGGGAACGGCATCCGCGTCAACGGCATCGCCCCCGGCCTGGTCGACACCAAGATGACCAAGGCGACGACGGCCAATCCGAAGCGGCTCGAAGGCGCGCTGGAGCGGATCCCCTTGAAGCGGCTCGGCACGCCCGCCGACATGGCTGGCGCCGCATTGTTCCTGGCATCGCCGTTGTCGTCCTACATCATCGGCCAGACGCTGGTGGTCGATGGCGGGCTGATTCTCTGACGCATAGCGCTTTCGAGCGAAGCCTGTCCCGCACTTGATGCGGGGTGGGGACCGGTTCGCGTGAAGAAACCGCGTCAAACCTGAAGTCCAGGAACTGGAGCGGGTCTCGCCGGTTACCTCTCTGAACAATCAGGGAGTAACCGCGATGGACAAGGATCGAATTGTCGGGTCGGCAAAGGATTTCGCCGGTAAGGTCGAAGGCGCCGTCGGCGATGTCACGGGCGACGCCAACACGCAGGCCACGGGCCGCGCGCGCGAAGCGGCGGGCACGGTGCAGAATTTGTACGGTCAGGCCAAGGACGTCGCGCGCGAGGCCACCGATGCGGCCGTGAATTATGCCAAGGACGCCTACGACAGCAGCGGCGACAAGCTTCGTGGCGGCCAGCAGACCGTCGCCAGGACCGTGCAGGAGAATCCGCTTGGCGCGTTGTTGGTCGCGGGCGGAATTGGATTTGCGCTGGCGCTATTGATGACGCGTCCGCCGCGCCGCCCGCCACCGCGCTGGCGCTATTACGGTTAGACTAACCCATCATTCCGGGGCACGCGAAGCGTGAACCCGGAATCCCGAAGTTGTAGCGCTAGATTTCGGGTTCGCGCTGACGCGCGCCCACGATGTGCAATCGCACATCGGGGAATGACGACGGTCACCATCTCGTGAAATTGCCCGGCGGGACTTCGGCCGAGCGTCCGACATTGCCGGGCGGACGCGGCACGCCGGGCGCACGTGGCGGCTGTGGTGCTATCTGTCGCGGGGGCGCGCCAAAGCCGCCAAAGCCGCCGAAGAAATCCCGCTGCGAGGGCGAACTGTTCTGAGCCGGCCGGAAAACCCTTTTCTGCGGCGGCTTCGGCGGCGCGGCGGGCGCTGTAGCGGGCACCGTTCCGTCCGGCGCGGTGGCGGCGACCGGCGTGTCGCCCTTGGCCTGCTCGCGGCCGATCTCACGGCGCGGCCAGGCGAAATCATCGGCGCGGCCGGCGGGCGGCGCCAGCGGCTCGCCCTTCACCAGCGTCCGTGCGGCCAGCGCGTCGACCGCGGCGGGGCGTGAGCCGGGTCCGCCGAGCAATTGATCGGTGCCGACGGAGGATGCCACCAGCGGCAGGATCGGTCCGGCCAGCGGACGCGGCGCCGGCTGGCCGGGTACCGCATTGGCATCGGGGGTTGCAGGTTCGGTCGGAAGCGCGATCGGCCCGGAACGCGCGGCCAACAGCCGCGTCACCTCGCGCTCGACATAATGCGCGAGTTTGAGCGCGCCATACTTGTTGAAATAAACTCCGTCTTTCGACCGCAGCAAGCGGGGCTGACCTTCGAAGTCCGGGCCCTTCAGCACGAAGCGGCCGGCTTCGTCGACAAAGCCGTCCCAGACGTCAACATAGGTGATGCCGGCCTTGCGGGCAGCGTCGCGATACAGAGCATCCAGGAACAGCATGTCCGCCGTTCCCCTCTGCCCAACGATCGCGGGCAGGCCGACCCACAGCACCGGCACGCCCTTGGATTTCAAGACGCCGATCATCTCCTCGATCTTCTTGGTGTAGAGCTCGACCCAGCGCTCCTCGCGGAATTCATAAATGCCGTTCGGCGAACGCGCGCTCTTTTCCGGCGCGATGACCGGCGGCGCATCGGCATTGTCGGCAGCATCGTCCGGCGACAATTCGGTATCGACCAGCTTGTTGTCGGGTTTTGCGGCCGCATCGGGCGAGCCGTCCGGCTTGGTGCCGGGTTTCGCATCGCCGGGCTTGGCATCCGGCTTGGCGCGGGCGTCCTTTTTATCGTCTTTCTTGTCGCCCTTTTTGTCGGCCGACTTGTCCGCCGCCGGCTCGTGCAAGGCGACGCGGTCGTTGAGGCCGAGCATGACCACGATGGCATCAGGCTTTTCGGTCGCGAGGATACCCCGGGCAGCGGCGGCCCAATCGGCCGGATCGCCCTTGGGCTGATATTTGATCAGGCCGGATACGGTCTTGTGCTTGCGGATCACGCCCATTTCGGGCTGTTCGGCGTAGGCCTCCTCCAGGCCGTAGGCGAGCCAGTCCGCCATGCCGTCGCCAAGCACCAGCACGTTGCGCTCCGGCACGGTGTCGCGCTTGGCAGGTGCCGGCGCCCTGGAAAAATCCTCGCGGGGACGTTGCGGGGCCTGCTGCTGAGAGGGGGCAAAGAAGTCACCGCCGAACCAGCCACCACCGCCGCTGTGCGGCTGCGGTGCCGGCCGCGCCGGCCCGCCGAAATTGAAATTGAAGAACTGCGCGGAAGCGGGGCCGGCGATGCCGATCAACAGCGCGATCGCAACCGCCAGCGCGACCAAGGGCCCGGTGTCAGTGAACACGCGCAAAAACGATTTGGGCTTCGGCATCCGGCTCGTCGCAATGGATCGTGAAGGTATCGAGTATAATAGCGGAATCAGGCCGCAAGCGGGCAGATTTTCCACCATAAACCGGGCATCGGTCGCCGCCGTCAAGGCATTCCCAAAATACCGGTTTTCACGGTTGCTTCCGGGGCGGAATGGGCGGTTTACCGCCCCCTCAGGCGCTCCAGCACGTCGGCGGAGGCAAATCCGTCCGCCGGCGCCCCGATCGAGGCCTGGAAGCTGCGCAGCGCCTCCCGGGTCTGCCCGCCAAACTGGCCGTCCGGCGTGCCGCGATAGAAGCCGCGCTGGGCCAGCAATTGCTGCAGTTCCAGCCGCTCCGCCCGCGACAGCACCCGTTCCTGCCGCGGCCAGGGTTGCACAAAAGGCGGGCCGCCGCGCAGGCGGTCGGCGAAGTGCCCGATCGCCAGCGCATAGGCCTCCGCCGGGTTGTACTTCATGATCACCCGGAAATTCTGCAGCATCAGGAAGCCGGGGCCCTCGGCGCCAGCGGGCGCCAGCAGATAGGCCGTCTCGGTGGCGTTCGGGAACGGCTTGCCGTCGGCGCGCTTCAGCCCCTGCTGCTGCCATTTGGCGATCGGCATCGCCTTGGCGCGATCGGCCAGCATGAAGTTGAAGTTTTGCGGCAGCACGACCTCGTAGCCCCAGGTCTGACCGGTCTGCCAGCCGTCCTTCTTCAGGTTGTTGGCGGTCGAGGCGATCAGGTCGGCCGGATCGTCGACGACGTCGCGTCGGCCGTCGCCATCGCCGTCGACCGCGTAGCGCTTGAACGCGGTCGGCATGAACTGGGTCGGCCCGAACGCGCCGGCCCAGGAGCCGCGCATCTGTTCGGGCTTGAGATCGCCGCGGTTGAGGATTTCCAGCGCCGAGAGGAACTCGTCCTTGAAATAGGCCTGGCGGCGGCCGATGCAGGCCAGCGTCGCGGTGGAATTGAGCACGCTGCGATCGCCCATCTGGGTCGAGTAGTTCGACTCGATGCCCCAGATCGCCGCGACCGCATAGCGGTCGACGCCGTAGGTCTTTTCCGCCGCGTCGAATTGCGGCTTGTACTTGGCGAGGATCTCGCGGCCCTTGGCGAGGCGGTTGTCGTTCACGAGAATGTCGAGATAGTCCCAGATCGCCTTGGTGAATTCGGGCTGCGAATCCATCAGGTCCATGATGCGCAGGTCTGGCTCCAGCCCCGTGGTGAAGCGCTCGAAATTTTGCTGGGTGATGTTGCGGCGTGCGGCATCGGGCCACATCGACGCGACGCAGTTCGGGAAATTCGCCGCCGCCTGACGGATCGCGCTCGCGGTCATCAGGGGATGGCCGGAGGCGCCGTCCTCGCCGCTCCAGGGCGGCGGCGCGCCGTCGGGGCCGGTCGCCGCTTGCGGCGGCGTGGCGGATTTAGGGCCTGAGAAGATATTGCCGAAAAAGTCCGAGACCCCGTTGCCGCCCCGCGATTGCGCCAAGGCTTCGCTGAAGAACAAGCCTTCACTGAAAAACAAGGCCTGGCCGGAAAACAGCAGCGCCGTCACGATGATCGCGCCGGCCAGCTTGCTGATCGATGGTCCCGTCAAACGCATGTCGTGCCCGTCCGCCTGAAATCCCGTTTCAGAAGGCCTTGTCGCGGTTTCCAATAGCTTAACAAAGGCGAGATTTTGTTTCTGCCCCATTCTGCCCCAAGGGATGAAACAATCGGCATCACACATCCGCCTTTGTTCCCGGGTGCAAAGTGGTTACCAACGTGCGAACAATCGCGCGCTTCCCTCCCTCGCAAGGCCCCCCGACATCCCCCATGAAAATCCGCAAAGCCGTCTTCCCGGTCGCCGGCCTCGGCACCCGCGTCCTGCCCGCCACCAAGGCGATGCCAAAGGAAATGCTGACCATCGTCGACAAGCCGCTGATCCAGTACGTGGTCGACGAGGCCAAGGAGGCCGGCATCGAGCATTTCATCTTCGTCACCGGGCGCAACAAGGGCGTGATCGAGGATCATTTCGACCGGATGTTCGAACTCGACACCACGCTCGCCGCGCGCGGTAACAAGAAGGCCGAGCAGGACATCCTGGCGCGCGACCAGCCACCCGCCGGCGCCACGAGTTTTACCCGGCAGCAGGCACCGCTCGGCCTCGGCCATGCGGTGTGGTGCGCGCGCGATATCGTCGGCGACGAACCGTTTGCCGTGGTGCTGCCGGACGAACTGGTGCTGAACACGCCGGGCTGCCTGGCGCAGATGATCGAGGCCGCCAGCAAGCTCGGCGAAAAATCCAACCTGATCGCGGTCGAAGCGGTGCCCGACCATCTCACCCACCAATATGGCATCTGCGGAGTCGGCAAGCGCCACGCCCATGGCAACATGTTCGAGGTCGACGGCATGGTGGAGAAGCCTCCGAAGGGAACCGCGCCGTCCAATCTGTCGATCACCGGGCGCTACATCCTGCAGCCGGAAATCTTCAAGATTCTGGAGACCCAGGAGCGCGGCGCCGGCGGCGAGATCCAGCTCACCGATGCGATGATCGGGCTTGCCAAATCGCAGAGCTTCTACGGCGTCGAGTTCGAGGGCGAGCGCCACGATTGCGGCTCGAAGCCGGGCTTCCTGCGCGCCAACATCGCCTTCGGCATGGCGCGCCCCGACCTGCGCGACGGCCTGCGCGCGGAGATGAAGAAATATCTGGAGAAATAGAGGCGATGCGCTGGCGCTTTTTGCCGTCATTGCGAGGAGCGTAGCGACGAAGCAATCCATTCTTTCTTTTCGCGGCGCGATGGATTGCTTCGCGGAGCCTGTCATCGGGCGCGCATTCGCGCGACCCGGTGGCTCGCAATGACGAGAAACGGACAGGAGAAATAGCGCGGCCGCGACCTAAGCCACCAGCGACAGCTTGGGCACGCTGGCGAGCATCGTCTGGTTGCGGCCGTTGGCCTTGGCTGCGTAGAGCGCCTTGTCGGCGGCTTCGATGAGATCGGACCAATGCATCCCCGCAGCGGGCGTCATACTCGCGGCTCCGATGCTGACGGTGGTGACGGTCGGATCTTCGGACCAGCACTCGACTTTCAGCCGGATGGTTTCGGCGACCCCGACCGCTTCGATTGCCGAGAGCCCCGGCAACAGCACGGCGAATTCCTCGCCGCCGAAACGCGCCGGGCAATCGCCGGCCCGGCGCACCGAGTCCGAAATGCAAATGGCGATGCCGACCAGCACCTAGTCGCCGGCCTGGTGGCCATAGGTGTCGTTGTAGGACTTGAAGTGGTCGGCGTCGATCATCAATAGCGCGACCGGCATGTCGTTGCGCACGGCGCGCCGCCACTCGGCGTCGATCTCACTGTCGAACTTGCGCCGGTTCTTCAGCCCGGTCAGCGCGTCGGTGGTGGCGAGTTCCTCGAGCTTGTCCTCGGCCTTGGCGCGGCGGCCGATCTCGTGCGCCAGGAACAGCGCGGTGCCGAGCACGAACAGGATCAGCGCCGTCATGATCGCGCCGATCCGGATCGCCTCGGTGCGCCAGAGGCTGAAGATGCTGTCCAATGGCTTGCCGACCACGGTGTAGAGCGGACTGGTGCTGCTGCGCCGCACGTATAGCCGGGCAATCCCGTCTACCGGGCCGACACCGGAATAGGACCCGTTGCTCTGCAGGTTCGCCGGATTCCAGTTTGACCGCTCCGCCAGGTTCTTGCCGATGATGTCGAGGTCGAACGGTGTCCGCATGATGATCGTTCGATCGCGACGCAGCACGGTGATGATGTCGCCGGGATTGAGGCTCAGCCGCCCGAACAGGTCATGGAAATAGGAAAAGCGGATCGAGCCCGCGACCACGCCGAGAAAACTGCCGTGGGGTCCGGTGATGCGCCGGCTCAGCACGATCGCATAGGCGCTCCGGTGCAGCATCGGCTTGCTGATGAACAGGCCGATGTCGGGATGCTCGCGATGAACCCGAAAATACTCTTCGTCGCTGCGATCTTCCGGCACCGGATCGAGGCTCGAAGCGTCGATGGTCAGCCTGCCCTTCGCATCGAACACCTGGATCGCGCCGAAATGCTTGGCGGTCACGGCATGATCGAACAGGATCAGGTGGCGGATTTCTTTGCTGACATCCTTGATCTCCGGCATCACCAGACTGCTGGCGACCGCGCGCAGCGACAGGTCGTACAATTCGATATTGCGGCTGATATCGGTGTCGATGCCGGAGGCCAGATTCTCCAGCGTCTGCCGCGCCAGCTCTTCCTCGCCGCGGCGCATGTCGAGCATGACGAAGGCGCAAATCGCGGAAAAGCCGATCACGGTCGCAACCGACGAGGCGATCAGCAGCTTTGCCGATAGCCGCCAGCGCCTGCTGGTTCCAGCCGCGTCTTTTCGCCGTCCGAATGGCATCGTCCGCTCCAACCTCCTTGAATGCACCGGAAACCTTGTCGCTGCCTTAAATCGCGACAGCGACGCGGTAATGAGTTAACGATTGGTTGCCGGATTCGTGTCGACGCGACCGCGCCGCGCGCCAACTGCCCCAGACCTACCTGCCCCAAGAGCCCCCTGTGAACGACTACGACCTGTTGCGGGACTATCTGAAGAAGCAAAAGCTTCCCGAATTCGTGCTGAGCTTCGAGCAGATCGAGGAGATCATCGGCGCCGCGCTGCCGCGCGCGGCGCATCGCGCCTCGTGGTGGGAAACGCTGCGCAGCCCGCGGGAGAAGATGCCGCAGCGCGAAGCCTGCCTCGAAGGCGGCTATATCGCGACGCGGCAGGCCGACGGGAAGAGGGTGCGGTTCAAGAAGATGAGCGCAAACACGCGTCGTCCCGGCGAAGGCCGGGGCCCATAACCACAGGGGGTTTTTGTAACGAAGACAGCTGGCTCCATCGCTCCAACGATAGGCCGCGGTAACTGGGCCCACGCATGTTGCAAAACGAGGAGATGGATCTGGGCGTCTCGGTGTTTCCCGACGGACCGCCATGGCAACGCCGGGAGCAACTTGCCTCGATGGGCTACCAATGCGTATACGACGGTAACCGCCTTGGCATACGTTCGCCACTGACGCTCGATGAGTATCTCGCCCATCCGCACCTTGTGACGCCGACGCAAACCGATTTCCGCGGCGCGGTCGATGACGAACTTGTCGGACATCGCAAGCGGCGGACCGTCATCTATACGACGTCGCGCTTCGCCGCGCTGCCGCTGATTCTGCGTCGCACGGCCGTTATCGCGACCGTACCCGAGCAGTCGGCACAGCAGTGGGTCGAAGTGTTTGGCCTGACCTCCAGTCCGGTGCCCATGCGTATTGCGCCATTGGCAATTTCGATGATCTGGCATGCCAGGCGCGAAGGCAACGGCGGCCTTCAATGGCTGCGCGGTGTTGTTCGGAGCGTCGTGGAAAGCGAGATCGGCGAGACATCCAGGGAGACCACGCCTGACAGGAAACGCCGTGGGCGCACGCAAAAGTAGAAGCGGCGTGAGTTTCCCGTCAACTGTGCCACGAGAATGTCTGTGAACGACTACGGCCTGCTGCGGGACTATCTGAAGAAGCAGAAGCTTCCCGAATTCGTGCTGAGATTCGAACAGATTGCCAAGCCGGATGGGCCGCTAGTGTTCATAAAATGAGACGTTGCGGATCAGGTGCCTTTGATGTCCGATATACCCTCAACAGCGGCGCGAAGTCGAACGTCGCCGGATGTCCGAGTTGGGTCCAGGCTGTGTGTGGCAAGGAGGCAAAGGCATGAGGAAAATGACCGTAGCGTTCGCTCTCGGAACGGCCCTGGTGTTGTGTAACCTGGGGACGTTTAGTGTCGCAGCGCATGCGCAGAACGCCAAAGTCGTTCGTGAACCACGGGAAAGGCCTATCATCAGGGTGCCCGTGGTAAGGACAGCTCCTTACTGGGATTACTATATTGTTCCACGATATCGTTATCGCCCCGAGGACGACCGGGTCGATCCATGCGGCGGGCCCGTCGTGCCGGTAATAAACTATGGGCCTCAAGAGGAAACGGTTCCGTTGTGGCTGGCGAACGCTTTGGGTCTTGGCCGTGTGCATGGTCGAGATTGGCCGTGTAAGGGTCAAAGCCGGTAATGCACCGATTGACCAGAAGCCGACATCTGCGCCTTTGTGAGTACATCCCTGGAAACCAAAAGGGCCGCCAGGCGGCCCTCCCAGGGCTCCGGACGGCCAAAAAAATGCAAACGGGTGTGGGTGGCTGAGGACCGCCTTGGGTCAAAAGCTAAAAAGTTCAATGGGAGCATATGTTTTCCGCTCTGCCCCAACAACGGACAAAGAGCGACCACGGCGGCATGTCCGAGTTGTGCCAACAACGGAAGTCGCTCTTTCGACCGCGATCGCGCGTGTGGTGCTCGAATCGGCATCGCCTATAAAGCGCGCATGCCGAGACTCTCGAGTCCGTCGGCAACTCGATCGAGTAACCTGGACGTGTGAGGCAAAAGCCGCTTCTGACATCAGCGATTGTTAATTCAGGGAATGCCCGCCAGAGGCCTTCCATACGGAGGGACCATGCATAAGCCCCCGGCGCGGTCTGCCTCACGGATGGCTTTCCTTGGCGGCTTCCCGCGCCCTCTGTATGGCGTAGCTATGTCGAGGACGGGTTGTCCCCGTCATTCAATTTCTTTTCAGTCTGGACCGTAAGGCGCCGTGCTACTTCAGGCGAAGAAAAAGCCCCGCAGAAACGCGGCGCTTACTCTTAGGGCCTGTAGGTACCGGCGTCCGAGCCGCCGACCAATCCGCCTCGATTGTTCGGGTTGCCGTAGTACTGACTGTTGCCGCCAGTACCGGTGTTCCAGCCGCCTCCCCAGCCGCCTCGATTGTTCTGGCTGCCGTAGTACTGACCGTAGCCGCCAGTACCGGCGTCCGAGCCGCCTACCAATCCGGCTCGATTGTTCGGGCTGCCGTAGTACTGACCATAGCTGCCGCGGTACTGACTCGAATGTCCCGCGGAGTGGGTTCTCTTATGATGACTTGTGTATGCAAATGCGAACGTGCTTGAGAGCGCGAACGCAGAGGCTAGTGCTAGGGTCGCAAGTTTCATGGTCGTCTCCCTTGGTTGGTCGTTCTCCCTTGGTTGGGTAAACTAACCCAGCAACTCCACCCTCTCGGACCCACGCGCCCAGCGAACGCATCCGAGACGGCCTTGCAAAAAACTCACAGGGAATTGCGTGGCCGTCTATGCACTTTCGGCCGATCGCGGACTGTTGAGACGGAGGCGATCGAGGTCGCGGCTATACAGATTCGGCCGTTCGCACGACCGCCAAGCTGAGAAGCAGTCGCTCACTGCCTGCGATGTCCGAGTTGGGTCGTTCGCGTCGTTTTGACCGTAGCGCAGCTACTTCCGGTCTACCCCAGTGACCGGACATCGCCAGACCGGCTCGATTGGTCCAGTTCGTGCCCACTAACGGACTTATGCTCCGCAGCAAATATTAGGTCATCCTGCTCGGCGCGTCAGGATTCACTGCTCCCTTTGGACTTGGACGGCAGCGCCGTGGTTGTCGGCGGTGCCGGGAAGGATCACCAGGTAGCGACGCGGGATATTGTCCCCGCCGCGCACCAGCTGACGGATTGGTCCGATTGCATTAACGATGGCTGCGCCCGCAGGGTTTGTCATGAAGCCCTGCAGTGGTTCTGAAATGCCAGCGCCCGACGGCTCACTCGCGAGCGCAAGCAGATATGGCTTTCCTGGCTCGAGCCCGGTGACCGCAGCCTCTAACACTTGCACCAGCCCCTGGTCGGACAGCGAAACGCTGGTGGGCGCTTTTTCCTCCTTTGCTCCCGGCGGCGCCAGCCACAGCTGCGCCGATTGGCCAGCCACGCCGAGCGGCTGCAAGTTGCTGCTTCCGTGTCCTTGGGGGACGACCGTCATCCTGGTCATTGCCGAGTTCTCGGTGCCGCTCACAGCGGGTACGGCGTCGGGCACGTAGACGAGGGCCTGCGGAGCCTGGCCGATCGGACTGGTCGCGATCACTTCGTTCTTCAGCGTATCAATTGCGGCTACCTTGTCCTCGTTCTCGAGGCCGACATAAACCCGCGTGCCGTCCCCGGATGGCCAGATGCCGTGCGGCAACTTGCCCACCGGAATGGTCGCGACCTGCTCAAAATTGTCGGTGCGGAACACTTTGATTTCGTTGAGCCCGCCGATCGTGACATAGGCAAACATGCCGTTGGCATTGCGCACGATATTGACGTGGTTGGTGATCGGACCGGTGTCGAGGGTCTTCAAGACAGCAAACGGCGGTTGCCCATCGAACACTTGGGTCTTGCCGGTGTCTTTCAAGGTAAACCAGACCTGCTTGCTGTCCGGCGTTGCGGCGATGTTGGGACAGAACGGGCTGGCTTGCGGAACCCTGCCGACGATCTTGTGATCGGCGACGGTGATGACTTCGGTCTCCGGCGTAAACGACGAGCAGACATAGCCGTATTTGCCGTCGGGGGAGAAGATCGTCATGCCCGGACCGTTGGGAACGGTAATCCGTGTCTTCTCCTTGTAAGTTGCGCCGTCCAGTACGGAAACGTAGTTTTCGCCGCGGACGACCACCCACACTTCTTTGCCGTCCATCGTAAAGAACGGTTCGTGCGGAGAGCGCCCAACATAAGTTATGTGCTTTACACTATTGGTCGCGGTATCGATGAAGATCACCGCATTCGAGCCGATGGCCACAACGGCAATGGTGCGATGATCGGGCGAAAACCCCATGCCGTGCACCAACAGCTGGCCCTTGTAGAGCGGACTAAGATTGCCCGGCAGCGGATCGCCGAGACGGATGGTGCCAAGGAGCTTGTTGTCGACGGGATCGGTGACGGAGACGGTGTTCGAGTACTGTTCGGCGGAGTAGACGCGGTCTCGATGGCTGATAGGAATATCGGGATCGGAAGCGGCCGCGGGAGCCTGTCCAGCGACAGCATGGCGTGCGCCGACGAGAGCTGTTGCGAGCAACAGAGCAGTCAATATCAAGCTGCGTTGCATATCACGGCTCCTTTACTGGGTGTATTGCATTACCGCATTTAGAATTGCTCGTTGCCGCGGTCGGGATCTGAACGGGCGATGGTACAGAGGACGGCAGCGGTTGGCCGAGCGCCAATCGCATTGCCGTTATCTCTTGCAACTGGGTGACAATGATTTCCTGGGCCATGCGCCGGAGCGGCTCATTGCGTCCGTAGCGCAGTTCGGCCTGCGCCATCTCGACTGCACCCCGGTGATGCGGCACCATCATCGCGACGAAGTCGGTATCGACATCGCCCGAGGGCCTGATGCCCATGTCGATCATCATCTTTGTCATCGCGCTGACATTCTCGGCGAGGTACGGAGCCTCCGCGGCAGGCGCGGAACCAAAAGGCTTCGCGCAGATTGCTGAGATGTAGTCTGCGAGCGATTGCGGGCTGCTTGAATAGGCGGTCAGATATGCTGCCGCGGCAACGGCGCCGACCGCGATCGCTGCGAGGTGCGAGCCTGCTGATAAGCGAAAGGTTGGCGACACAACGGTGCCTCCGGCCAGCCGCGACCGCGACAACTCTTCTGAGGCCCGCGGAACATTACGCGGATTGCGTCATTCAACGCTCACGGTTTCGAATGGTTCCACACGTCCGCGAATGGTGGCCGTACTCGCGTACTGTCGCGGGGATCAGTCGCGTCGTTCCGACGATGTGCCCCGCACATCCGCTTTAGCGCCGCGAACGGGCACTATCTCCGCGACCGATGGGGTCCGAACAGTACCGGAATCGGCCATCCGGCTGGTTTACCGAAGCGGTTGGCAAACGACCAAAGGCAAAACGCTTGACCACTATCAAGCCGGTACGAACTCACATCGCGACCCGACTACTTGTAACGCGATCGCTGCGCTCGACGGGCCCGTCAGCGAGAGAATATTGAAGCCTCGGAATTCGGCCCGCGCAATGCACAACACGTTGTACGATCACTGATCATCGTTGGGGACCCATTCCTCCGCGGTCGAGTCCCAATGATGGGTGTCGTCGAAGTGTTTCCAGAGTGGCCGCCTTGGTTTGCTTTCACTCTTCCGTCGCAACGTATTCAGTACGCTGAGTTGGGCGACGAGAGCTCCAGCCATCGTCGTCCATTCGCGAGCGTTGTACCGGGAGTTCCATTTGATTGCCGCGAGCATCGGATGCCTCCTTCAAAGAGTAAGAAGACTTCCGCTATCTTAGCCCGGACCAGGAACACAGGGATGTAAAGTACTTCACAGTCGGCCACTATCTTCGACATAGAAGCGGGCGATCCAAACGGCGGCAATTTCAAGCGAACTACAAGTGGCCCAATGGGATCCGACCAGAACTCTCACCGTCAGGCACAGTTCTTCAAACATCCGCTGCAGGTCACCCCGGAATTACCGATCCAACATTGGAAGACATATACAGCGACAAAGACCTCCCATTAACCGGACATATTCAGTGCCAGTCGGCATGTTTCGAACGTGCCAATTCCGGACTCGCGCACTGGAGCAAACAGCCTCTTTATTCGATCATTTCGTCGGCACGGGCGTGCAACGTGGGCGGAATGTGAACGCCGAGCGCCTTGGCTGTCTTGAGGTTGGTGACCAGCTCAAACCTGGTTGGCTGCTCGACGGGCTTCGCGTGCGGCTGCTGCCTGGGTTTGATCTTGATCAGGTTCAGCAGCGTCGCCGCCACGATCATCACCAGGACGCCACCAACACTGAGCGCGATCTGCATCGTCAGCCCCTCCGAGATGTCGAGCAGCGCCAGGTGGCTGGCGAGCGTCAGCAGAACGCCGAGGCAGTAGATTGGCAGCGAGTTCCGGCCACAGAGAATGGCGCCGCGCATCACCGCCGTGGTCAGGCCCCGCCAATTGCGAGGCACGAACCATACCACCAAAACCGCAAGGGCCAAAAAATGCAGCACTCGCAATGGATCGAGATTCGATTTGTCCATCGGGTAAAGCAGTTCCAGCAGCGCCTGCGGGACCAGCGCTTCCAGCGGTTTGATGCTCCGGCTCAATGCGATGATGAGGCTGAACACCAGATAGAGAACGGCAGCCACAAGCGCGGTGTGTGAGGTCACCCACGGCCGGAATCTCTTGCCCTCGATGATCCACCACGCGCCAAGCACAAACGGCAGCTGCCAGGCCAGCGGATTGAAGAACCAGTGGTTGCTCGGCCATGCCGGGATGGTCCAGCCGAAGACGTGCACGAGTGCGTAAAGCAACAGCGACGCGCCGAGCGTTGCGTTCGGCACTCGCAGCAGCAGCCACAGCAGCGGCGCGAACAAAAGGTGATAAAGCACGAAGAGCGGCAAGACGTCGGTGTTGACGGGGTGGTATTGCAGGATCGCCGCGTGCGCGAACGTCACGCCCGGCTGTTCCAACAGAATGCGCGTATTGCTCTCGTCGGCAAGACGGCCGCTGCCCGCGAGGTGAACCATGATGGCGCAGGCGAGCGTGAGCAGCAGAAATGCGACATAAATATCCCAGCTTCGCCGCAGCGTCCGGCCGATCACGCCGGTCCAGCCCCCGCACCACCGTGCCTTGCCGTAGGCCAGTGCGCAGGTCACACCCGAGACGAACATGAACACTTCCGCTGCATCGCTGAAGCCGTAGTTGCGCAGCGTCAGCCAGCTGCCGATGTTGTTGGGGACATGGTCAAGAAAAATGCACCAGAGCGCGATGCCGCGGCAGGCATCAATGCGCAGATCGCGGCCGTAGCCTTCCAGCTCCGGCAGTGCGCCTACCAATGGCTTCGGGTTGGCAGTTCGATCATGCATCTGGTTGCCCCGTCCGGCGTGCGAGCGCGCTTCAAGAGGGACCGAATTTGACAAAAAATCACCGCCGCACCGGGTCGTGACAACGGCGCAGACCAGAGCTGCCTCACGCCGAACCCGGCCACGAAAGCTATTGCGATAACGATCGATGGCGGCGCTTGGTAGAACCTCCTGGCGCGTGAGGCTGTCCGTTGACGATCATCGTTGAACGGCACAGCGCGTAAATCAGCCGGAGGTCCACAGAGAGAGGTTCCTAGGTCCCATGATCAAGGTACCGTACCGATCTCGTTATCAATCGCCATTGCGCAGAGGCGATGTCTCGTGGTCGGTACTCGCCCTTTTCGGTGCCCTACTGTGAGGTAATTACAATTACAGCACACAACGGCGTTCGGCTCCTACCTTGAGTACTGACGGCGAACCGCTGGTTGGGCCAAGGATGGAGGATGGACGCTTTCGGGAGCCAATCTTTCGCCGGCTTCTTCCTCGCCAAAGACCCGAAGGCGGGTGTATGATTTTTTCAATTGGATCTCCGTGTAATTGGATGACGGAGAGCTTTTATGAAAGTTCTTATCGTCGACGATCATGCATTGATTCGCGAGGCGTTACATGCGGTCCTGAAACAGCTGAAGCGAGAAGCCGTCATATTTGAAGCCTCGAACAGCTGTCAGGCAATGTACATGGTCGAGCAACATCCCGACATCAGCCTCATTTTGCTTGATATCAATTTGCCCGATCGAGATGGCTTCTCTATCCTCCGCGAACTGCGTGACCGCGATGCGACCATTGCTATCATCATTCTCTCGTCCTCAGATGATCAAGACACAGTCAAGCGCGCTTTCAAACTTGGCGCTCTGGGGTTCATCCCGAAAACTACCGAACGTGAGGTCATGCTCAACGCCATTAAGCTGGTGTTCTCCGGCGGTATTTACATTCCCTCGGAGATTCTTGAGGAAACAACGTCTCCGCGGCTTACAAATAAGCTAGCGACGCGCGACTCTCCCAAGGGTCTCGGGTTGACCGATCGGCAGATTGAAGTGCTTGCGCTCCTGATGAAGGGAAAAAGCAACAAGATCATTGCCAAGACCCTCAATATGGCAGTGCCGACAGTAAAGAACCACATCACGGTCGTTCTCAAGGCGCTCAACGTAACGAGCCGCACCGAGGCAGTGATAAAGGTAGGGAAAATGGGCTGGGAATTGTCGCCGAAATCCGGGTCATAAAGCCGCCCCGGTATCTCTCCTGTCGTCATCATCCCTCAAGAACTTGTGCATGACGGCGCGGAGCCGCATTGGGTCGACAGGCTTGTGCAGCAAAATGTATCGTCTATTCCTGGCGTCACGTAAGGGTTCAGGTGCCGTATCGCCGCTGATGAGAATAGCTGGAATGGAAGAACCAAACGCCGCATTAATTTGTTCGATTGCTCGGATCCCGGTCTTTCCGCTCGCAAGATGATAATCCGAGATTATAAGATCGGGGCGTTGTTGACGCTCTGCAAGTCGGATAAGTGCAGCTTCGTCGGATCCGGTGGTAAGGACGGAATATCCCCATTTGCCAAGCAATCCGCCCGTTCCCTCCAGCACAATTGACGCATCGGCAATAACAAGAATTACCTTGCCTTCGACCGAAAAGGCTGCAGGGCGAGGGGAATCGACGGGCTCGGTGGACGTGACGCATTCATCGGCCATCGGAACCAGGATTGCGAATCGCGAACCTCGGCCCACAGTCGAAGCCAACTCGATTTGATGGTTGAGAAGTCCGCGAAGCCTGTCGACAATAGCCAGACCGAGCCCCAGGCCGCCGTACCGGTTCCGTTCTGGGGCAGGAAGTTGAAAAAACTCGCCAAAGATATTCTGCTTCTGATCCTCAGGAATGCCGGGACCGCTATCCCATACTTCGATACGCAACATTTCACCGCGCCGACGACATCCGACGATGATCCCACCCCGCAATGTATAGCGCACAGCATTGGATACCAGATTGAGCAGTATGCGTTCGAGCAGCATGGCGTCGCTCCGCACCCAGGCGTCACTTCGCCTAACGCGTAGACGCAAGCCTTTTTCTCGCGTTGCCTGATCAAACGTCGTCTCAATTTTTTGCAACAGGCGCGCGATCGGGAATTCGGTAATTTTGGGTGTAAGGATCCCGGCATCGAGCCTGGAAATATCCAGGAGCGAATTGAACATTTCATCCATTTCCTTGCGGGTTGCATCGATCCGCTCGATCGTCTTTGTCCTTTCCCCCGGTTTGAGCGGCGTGCGCAGCTGTGCAACGAACAGGCCTAATGCATGCAATGGCTGCCGCAAATCATGGCTGGCCATGGCAAGAAAGCGCGATTTTGCCGCATTGGCGAGTTCCAGCTCTTGCGTACGCTCTGCGACCTTCCGTTCGAGTCCAACTTGCGCGCGGCGCAGACTTTCCTCCGCTCTCTTGCGCACCTCGACGTCGGCGCTCAGTAACAAGCTTGGAACGGTAATACTGATCAAGAACATCAACACCAGCAGGAATGAAACGTTGAGATCCGCGGTCGTGAAGGGGCCGCCGCCCGTGAGCGTCCCCCAAATCGTGATGCCCGCAAGCACCAGCGCAACCGTTGCGGTGTCACGTGGACCGCGGCGCAGCGCCGCCCACAACATGGGCAGGATCGCAAGAAAACCTAGTGGAGTTCGGCTCGGCGTTTGCTCGATCAGGGGGCTGAAAGCAATGAGTCCAACAGCCGCCGCTGTTGCGAGGACGCCGACCGTCTCCAAAAATTCGTTGCGGTTGAAAGCATGGTAGGGACTTGATGCCCAAAGCACGATAACGGGCGCGATGACCAGCGCGCCGGTCACATCTCCCAGCCACCACGTGACCCAGGCGTTCGCGAAATTCGCCCGTTCGATGTACCCGGCGGTTGCCAGGCTGGTCAGTCCAATGCTGGCGCTGATCGGTGTCGCGATCACGAAGCAAATCAGAGCAAACTTCGCGACAGAATTTGGCCTCGAAAACGTATTACATCCGCTCGACCATCGATTGATCAGGTAAGCGCCAACAACCGCTTCAAGAGAGTTACCGGTCGCAATCGCAATTGCGGTGGCAACCGAGCCGGCGGTCGTCGCATTGGCGATCGCCGCCGCCGTGAAGATCGCGGGCCAAGTCCGATATCCCCACAACAACACCGCCGCCAGCGCGACACCCGTCGGTGGCCAAATTGGCGTTGCACTGGGATGAATAGAGGCGAGAGCAAGGCCGCCTTTTGCCAGCGCGAAATAGATCACGCCAATTGCAACCAGGCCGCCGGCGTAGCCAATGTCTGGGCGGAAATTGATCTCCGGCGTTGGTGATCGTGGATCGGACATCGTCGACGCCCGGACTAGGCAGCTGGATCATCCACCATGACTGACCTTATGATCTCCTTGGTAAAGATCAAGGAGATCGCTCCTTTCCCGTTTACCAGGCGGTAGATCGGCACCTCTGCGTCCGACCGGAGCGACAATGCAAAACTCCTCCGCAGGCAAAATCGAGGCTTGTTCGCTCTGGCCCTTCGAGTGGGCGCAGAATGCATTCGAGCAAAGGCTGTTCGACTTTCCGCCACAACGCCGCGCAATAGCCCACTTCGAAAGAGCTGACATAGTCGGCAACGATATCTGCGGACTGATGGCGCGATAGCTCTCGCCGGGCGGGGCTCCGTTGAGCATGAGCGGGCGTCCCCAGAGTCATCTACCGAACGCCAAGCATCATGCGGAGGCTACCCTTCATGCAAACTGAGCTCCAGTGCCGCGTGATCTGAGAAGTAGATTCTCCAGCGTTCGCAAGATTTCATGTTTTCGCACAGCCAGGGTCATTTCCGACTTCGGTGCGATCCTGAACGATGTCCGCTTGACGACCACGAACCGACGTGCCGGAGGTCAAAAACAACTTCCGAAGAGTGCCAGCAGCGACCGCTTGCGCGCCTTTCAGAGCAAGAACTCGCGCGGAACGCGCGGCGAGATCGCGAAGGTATGTGCATTAATTGAAAAAAGCGATTTCAACAGCGTCGTCCCGGCGTTCGCCGCGACGACGAGAGAAACTAACTCGCCGCCTCAAGCCGCTCTTCGGTCAAGAGCCGCATCGCGGCATCGGCGTCCATCGGCTCGCCGAAGGCAAAACCTTGCGCGTATTCGCAGCCCAGTTGATAGAGCTCCACCGCATCGGAGTCGGTCTCCGCGCCTTCGGCGACCACGTCCATGCCGAGGTCGTGCGCCAGCGCGATGATCGATTTCAGGATCACCGGTCGGGTGCCGCGGCTGGTGGTGCGCACGAAGGACTGGTCGATCTTGATGGTGTCGAACGGAAAACGCTGCAGATAGGCCAGCGACGAATGGCCGGTGCCGAAATCGTCCAGCGACAATCCGGTGCCGAGTTCGCGGATCCGCGTCAACATCTGCGCCGCGTGCTCGGGGTTCTCCATGACAAGCGATTCCGTCAATTCCAGCTTCAGCGTGCCGCGCGCCACCGAGGAGCGCGACAGCACGGTGCGGATATCGTGGATCAGATCGTGGCGCAGCAATTGCCGCGAGGAGACGTTGACGCTGGCGAAGATCGGCTCGCGCGAGCGCATCGCGCGCTGCCAGATCGCGAGCTGTTTGGCGGTCTGGTCCATCACGAACATGCCGAGATCGACGATCAGGCCGATCTCCTCGGCGATCGAGATGAATTCGGACGGCGACATCCGCCCGAGCTTGGGGTGATCCCAGCGCGCCAGCGCCTCGAAGCCGGCGATCGAGCGATCCTCCAGCCGCACGATCGGCTGGTAAAGAATCGTGATTTCCTGGCGCTCGATGGCGCGGCGGAGTTCCGATTCCAGCGTCAGCCGGTCGGTTTTGCGCGCGCGCATCGCCGGCTTGTAAACATCGATGCGGTCGCCGCCGATGCGCTTGGAATGATACATCGCCAGTTCGGCGTCCTTGATGATCTCGTCGGACAGCTGGGTCTGCGGATCGGACAATGCGAGCCCGATCGAGGCGGTCAGGAAAATCTCGCGGTCGTTGAAGGCGATCGGCGCGCGGATGGTCTTGCGGATGGTTTCGGCGAAGGCGGTGATGCGCGCCGGATCCTGTTCCGACATCAGGATCAGGCCGAACTGGTCGCCGGCGAGACGGGCCAGCGTATCCTGCGGTTTCAGGATCCGGGTCAGCCGCCGCGCCAGCGTCAGCAAGATCGAGTCGCCGACCGCGATGCCGACGGAATCATTGACCTGCTTGAAGCGGTCGAGGTCGATCACCATCAGCGTCGGCCGCAGGTTCGGCATGGTCTTGGCGAAATTGGCGACGGCGCCCAAGCGATCGATGAACAATTTGCGGTTCGGCAGGCCGGTGAGGTTGTCATGCACGCTATCGTGCAGCATGCGCTCTTCGGCGTTCTTGGCCTCGGTGACGTCGGTCAGCGTTCCGACCACACGCGACACCTCGCCGTCGGAGCCGACCACCGGGCGCGCTTTGAGCGCAAACCACATGAAGTGGCCGTCGGGGGTGCGCAAGCGGAAATCCTGCACCAGGCGGCCGCGGCGCTGGTCGAGCACGCTGTCGAGCGCGGCGCGGAAGCGGTCCTGGTCCAGCGGATGCAGCACCTCGAGCCATTTCGCCGCCGGGCCTTCCAGCGTGCCGCGCTTGAGGCCGAGCAGGCTTTCGGTCTCGGGGCTGGTGAACACCTTGTCGGCGGAGACGTCCCAGTCCCAGATCAGGTCACCCGAGCCGGTCAGCGCCAGCGCGCGGCGCTCGACGTCGGAAACCACCCCGGTGGTGGCGCCGCCGCCCGCGAAGGCGTGCTGCATCACGGTAAATCCGATCAGCATCACGATCAGCACCAGGCCGCCGAGCAGTGCCGGGCCGACGATGTCGTTGGTAACCGAGCCTGCCACCGCCATGCCGGCCGCGACCACCCAGACCACCAAAAGGAACCAGGTCGGGATCAGCAGCACCGCGCGGTCGAAACCGTGGGTCGAGAGATAGACGATCAATGCGAAGCCGGCGAAGGCGATCAGCACCAGCGACATCCGCGCGATGCCGGAGGCGACCGCCGGATCGAACAGTGCCAGCGCCACCAAGGAACCCAGGAAGGTCAGCCAGCCGACGGTGATGTGGGAATAGCGCACATGCCAGCGGCTCAGGTTGAGATAGGCAAACAAAAACACCAGCAGCGTCGCCGCCAGGATCGCTTCACCCGCCGCGCGCCAGACCCGCTCGGCGTTGTTCGACATGTCGAGCACCTTGCCCCAGAAGCCGAAATCCACGCCGATATAGACCAGCACCGCCCACGCCAGCGCGGCCGCGGCCGGGAACATGATGCTGCCCTTGACCACGAACAGAATGGTGAGCACGAGGGCCAAGAGTCCGGAGATTCCGATCACGATGCCCTGATAGAGCGTGAACGAATTGACCTTGTCCTTGTAGGCATCGGGTTCCCACAGATAGAGCTGCGGCAGCTTATCGGTGCGCAGTTCCGCGACGAATGTGACGACGGCGCCGGGATCGAGCGTGATGCGGAAGATGTCGGCGGTCGCGCTCTCCTGACGCTCGGGACGATCGCCGACCGACGGCGTGATGGTGGCGATGCGCGATAATCCGAGGTCGGGCCACAGCAGCCCCGACGACACGATGCGATAATGCGGCGCTACGATCAGGCGGTCGAGCTGGTCGTCGGTGTTGTTGGCGAGCGCGAACACCACCCAGTTCTGTCCGCCCTCGCGCGCGCGGACTTCGATGCGGCGGACGATGCCGTCGGTGCCGGGCGCGGTGGAAACCTGGATACGGTCGGTATCGCTGCGCTGATGATCGAGCACCGCGGTGAGATCGATCGCAGGCGCGTCGCTGCGGACGCTGACCGCGTCGATGGCGCGCGCTGGCGGCGCGGCGGCAAAAATCATGAAGCCCAGCGCGAGCGGCGCAAGGCACCTGATCAGACGCAATGTCAGTACTCCGCGATCAACATCATTCCGGGCGCAGCGAATGGCCCTTCGGTGCCGCGATAAATGACATGAAAGCGAAGGAAATCAAAGGGTTTCCGCCTCCGCTTCGCTCGTGATCGTTAAACCGCCAACACAATTTTGCCAATATGTTCACTGGTCTCTATCCGCCGGTGCGCGTCGGCGGCCTTTTCCAGCGGGAATGTGCTGTCCATCAGGGGCTTTACCCGCCCATCGCGGAGTAGCGGCATCACCTTGGCCTCGATGGCGGCGACCATCGCGGCCTTGTCCGCATTACTACGGGGGCGCAGCGTCGAGCCGGTGTGGGTCAGGCGCTTCACCATCAGTTTGGCAATGTTGACGGTCACCTTGGGGCCGTTGAGCGTTGCGATCTGGACGATACGGCCGTCGATCGCGGCGGCATCATAGTTGCGATCGACGTAGTCGCCGGCGACCATATCGAGAATGAGGTTGGCGCCCGCATTATTGGTCTCCGCCTTGACCACGGCGACGAAATCCTCGGTCTTGTAGTTGATGGCGCGGTCGGCGCCGAGCTTGAGGCAGGCGTCGGCCTTGTCCTGCGATCCGACAGTAACGATCACCTTGGAACCGAAGGCCTTGGCCAACTGGATCGCCATGGTGCCGATGCCGGACGAGCCGCCATGGATCAACAGCGTCTCGCCCGGCTTCAGGGCGCCGCGCTCGAACACATTGTGCCAGACCGTCATCAGCGTTTCCGGAACCGCGCCGGCTTCCTGCATCGACAGGGCCGGCGGCACCGCCATCGCCTGCCCATCCTGCGCGATGCAATATTGGGCGTAGCCGCCACCGGCCACCAGCGACATCACCTTGTCGCCAAGCTTGTGCCTGACGGCGCCCGCGCCGAGCGCGACCACTTCGCCGGCGATTTCAAGGCCGGGCAGATCGCTGGCGCCGGGCGGCGGCGGGTAGGCGCCGGAGCGCTGCGCGACGTCGGGACGGTTGACGCCCGCGGCCAACACCTTGACCAGGATTTCGCCGGGACCGGGCACCGGGACGCTGCGGGTTTCCGGCAACAGCACCTCGGGGCCGCCGGGCTTGCTGATGCCGATGACGGTCATTTGCGCGGGCAGCTTTTCCATGATTTGTCCTTGCGAAATGCGGGAGATTTTGAAAGCGGCCCCTGCATTAGCCAGCCGCGTTGCGGCTGGCAACCGCCCCGGGGATCGCCGAGCAGGGAGCAAGCCCATGGCCATCGAGGACGACGACAAGCCGAGGAAGAAGGTCACTCACGAGATCGGACAGGACCTGTCGCTATTGTCGGTCGAGGAACTGACCGAGCGCATCGCGTTGATGAATGCGGAAATCGAACGGCTGCAACAGGCAGCATCAAGGAAGCGCGCGTCGAAGGATGCGGCGAACAGTTTTTTCAAGTCGTAGAGAATTCGATCTCGCCACGCGTCGTCCCGGCCTTCGCGAGGCCTGGGACGACGCGCGAGGTTGTCCCAAACTAGGCCAATGGCCGACATGGCAAACGAAGCCTAAAGAAAATCGCTCATTTACGATCGGTTAAGCTTTCTCGATTATGACTTGGATCGTCCTCGTTTGGACACCGAGTGGCTCCTGTCCACTCTGTTTGACGCCTCCCTGTTATCAACTTCAAAAGCCGCCGGAAACGGCGGCTCTTTTTTGGCGCGGTTTTAGGATTCTGCCTTTCGCCTGTCCCGTCACCGCGCTGGAAACCATAAATCCGGTTGCGGCTGGACTCTCGCCCGCACAAGCGCAATGATTTGTTCATCATAAGCCGGCGGCTTTTCAAGCCGGCAGCGTAGCAGTGGCGTGAGGGCGTTAACCATGGCGGACCGTTTGCAAAGCGAATCCGCGCTCGTACAGTTTAGCGAGCGGCTGACTAATTCGGCGGCATTCGGAACCTTGTTCCGGGAAGGCATGGATCTGGTCGAGCAGACCGCTGCCTATCTCGATGGCGACGGCCGCACCGAAGCCAAGGCGCTCGAACGTTCCGTCAGTCTCACTTATGCGACCGAAAGCATGCGGCTGACCACGCGGCTGATGCAGCTTGCATCATGGTTGTTGCTGCATCGCGCGGTGAAGGAAGGCGAGATGACGCTGAGCCAGGCCAACCGCGAAAAGACCAAGGTCAAGCTCTCGGCCGCCGATCCCGGCCCCGAGGACATGATCGCAAAACTGCCGCAGCAATTGCAGGAGCTGATTTCGCGTTCGATGAACCTGCAATCGAGGGTGCGCCGGCTCGATGTCACGATCCATGCGCCGGCGACCGAACGGGCGCCGATCGGCAATCCGCTGGTGCCGCAGCTCAACCGGCTGAAGGCGGCGTTCGAGCAGTAATTCTATTTTTCGTCATTGCGAGGAGCGACGCGGACGAAGCAATCCATTCTTTCTTTGCGCGGTGAGATGGATTGCTTCGCGGAGTTTATCATCGGGCGCGCATTTCGCGCGACCCGTTGGCTCGCAATGACGGCCAAAAGCAAAAAACGCCCCTGAACAGGGGCGTTTTGCATTTCTGGGCCGAAATGACTAGGTTCGAAACCTTCAGTCCTTCTTGAGGAAGCCCGAAAACTTCTTCTGGAACCGGGACACGCGGCCGCCGCGATCGAGCATCTGCTGGGTGCCGCCGGTCCAGGCCGGGTGCGACTTGGAGTCGATGTCGAGGTTCAGCTTGTCGCCTTCCTTGCCCCAAGTGGAGCGGGTCAGGTACTCCGTACCGTCGGTCATTACGACCGTAATCGTATGATAATTCGGGTGAATTTCGGCTTTCATGGCATATCCTTCGGCGCGCCGGCGCCCGTCTCAAAGTGTCAAAGGGTACGGATTTGGCCGGGTCTATAACGCAGCCGGGCGGTTAAAACAAGCTACGTATCCTGCCTGATTGGGAACCTCCCGGATTTGCCTAAGGGGGCGGCGAAGCCTATCTGGGGGCTTCAAACGGGTCGGATGACATGAGCACAGCGGAACAGCTTGAAGACACCGGTGGCGGCGCGCCGCCGCGGCGCGACACGCTGCTCGAGGAAGAGGCCTTCATCGAAACCCAGCTGACGCATCCGGCGAAGAGCGGCGCCAAGCTGCGTCCGCTGCTGGCGCTGGCGCCTTATGTGGCGCGATACCGCGGCCGCGCGATGCTTGCCTTTGTCTCGCTCACCATCGCTGCGATCACGACCCTGGTCGTGCCGGTCGCGGTCCGGCGCATGATCGACTTCGGCTTCAGTCCCGAAGGCATCGCCATGATCAACAGCTATTTCAGCGTCATGATCGCGGTGGTCGCGACGCTGGCCGGCGCCAGCGCCTCCCGGTACTATCTGGTCATGACCATCGGCGAGCGCATCGTCGCCGATCTCCGGCGCGACGTGTTCGCGCATCTGATCTCGCTGTCACCCGCCTTCTTCGATTCCGCGCGCAGCGGCGAACTGGTGTCGCGGCTGACGGCCGATACCACCCAGATCAAATCCGCGGTCGGCGCATCGGTATCGATCGCACTGCGCAATCTGATGCTGTTCTTCGGCGCCACCACCATGATGGTGATCACGAGCCCGCGCCTGTCGGGCTTCGTGCTGCTGGCGATCCCGGTGATCGTGATCCCGCTGGTGGCGTTCGGGCGCTGGGTGCGGCGGCTGTCGCGCAACGCCCAGGATACGCTGGCGGACGCGACCTCCTATGCATCCGAATTGCTCGGCGCTATCCGGACCGTGCAGGCCTTTACCAGCGAGCAACTGGCCAATGCGCGGTTCGGCGGCAATGTCGAACAGGCCTATGAGGCGGCGCGCAGTTCCACCCGGGCCCGCGCGGTGCTGACCTTCATTATCATCTTCATCGTGTTCTCCAGCGTGGTCGCGATCCTGTGGGTCGGATCGCACGACGTGCTGTCGGGCTCGATCAGTCCCGGCCGGCTCGGCCAGTTCGTGCTGTACGCGGCGTTCGCCGCCACCGGCCTCGGCCAGCTCAGCGAGGTCTGGGGTGAAGTCTCGGCCGCCTCCGGTGCTGCGGAGCGGCTGTTCGAGATCCTGCGGGTGAAATCGCAGATCACGGCGCCGCCGTCGCCGCTGGTGCTGCCGGCGCCGCCGCGCGGCGATGTCGGGTTCGATAATGTCAGCTTCGCCTATCCGGCGCGGCCGGATGTGCTGGCGATCGATGGGGTTTCGCTGTCGGTGAAAGCAGGAGAGAAGGTTGCGATCGTCGGTCCGTCGGGCGCGGGCAAAAGCACCCTGTTTCATCTGCTGCTGCGGTTCTACGACCCGGCGTCGGGGGCGATCTCGCTCGACGGCGTACCGATCAAGTCGGCCGATCCGGTCGACGTACGCGCGCGCATCGCGCTGGTGCCGCAGGACTCCGTGGTGTTCGCGGCTTCCGCGCGCGAAAACATCCGCTTCGGCCGGCCCGACGCCAGCGATGCCGAGGTCGAGCGCGCCGCCGATCTCGCGCACGCCAGCGAATTCCTGCGCCGCCTGTCCGGCGGCTTCGAAGCGCAGCTCGGCGAGCGCGGCGTGACGCTGTCGGGCGGCCAGCGCCAGCGCATCGCGATCGCACGCGCGATCCTGCGCGATGCGCCGCTGTTGTTGCTCGACGAGGCGACGTCGGCGCTGGACGCGGAAAGCGAAACGCTGGTGCAGACCGCGCTGGAAGAATTGATGCGCCACCGCACCACGCTCGTCATCGCGCACCGGCTGGCCACGGTCTTGTCCTGCGACCGCATCATGGTGATGGACCAGGGCAAGATCGTCGAGCAGGGCACCCATGCCTCGCTGGTCGCGGCCAACGGGCTCTATGCGCGGCTGGCGCGGCTGCAGTTCGAAGGGATTTGAAAAGAGGGCGCAAGCGCGCGCTCTCGGTTCCGTCATTGCGAGCCACCGGGTCGCGCGAATGCGCGCCCGATGACAGGCTCCGCGAAACAATCCATCTCACTGCGGAAAGAAAGAATGGATTGCTTTGTCGCTGCGCTCCTCGCAATGACGGGTTCGCCACGCCACACTCACCGTTCCGTCAGCTTCAACTCGATGCGGCGGTTGCGCTTGTAGGCCTCTTCCGTCGGCGCGGTGTCGAGTGGCTGGAATTCGGCAAAGCCGGCAGCGACCAGCCGCTGCGCCGGCACGCCGAGCGAGACCAGATATTGCACCACCGAGATGGCGCGCGCGGACGATAATTCCCAGTTCGACTTGAACAAGGGGCTGTTGATCGGCCGCACGTCGGTGTGACCGTCGACCCGCAGCACCCAGGCGATTTCGCTCGGGATCTGCTTGTCCAGATCAATCAGCGCGGTTGCGAGCTTGTCGAGCTCGGCGCGGCCCTCGGGCAACAGCAACGCCTGTCCGGTGTCAAAAAACACTTCCGACTGGAACACAAACCGGTCGCCGACGATGCGGATATCCGGCCGGTTGCCGAGGATGGTGCGCAGGCGGCCAAAGAATTCCGAACGGTAGCGCGACAATTCCTGCACCCGCTGCGCCAGCGCAACGTTCAGGCGCTGGCCGAGGTCGGCGATGCGGCCTTGCGATTCCTTGTCGCGTTTTTCGGAGGCGTCGAGCGCTTCTTCCAGCGCCGCCAACTGGCGGCGCAGCGCGCTGATCTGCTGGTTCAGCACCTCGATCTGCGCCAGCGCCCGCGCCGTCACGGCTTTTTCGGAATCCAGCGCCTTGTTGAGTTCGTTGGCGCGGCCCTGGGCGTCGCTGCCGGCGCCGGCAAGCCCTTCATAGAGCCCCTTGATGCGGTCGCGCTCGCCCTCGGCGGACGCGAGGCCCGCGCGCAACTGCGATATCTGGTCGTCGAGGGAGAGCTTGCCGAGCTTTTCCAGCGACAGCAGATCGCTCAGTTGCGCGATCTTGGCGTTGAGCTGCTCCAGCGCCTTGTCCTTGCCGGTGACCTCCTGCGACAGGAAGAACTGCACCACCAAAAACACCGAGAGCAGGAACACGATCGAGAGCACCAGCGTCGACAGTGCGTCGACGAACCCCGGCCAGTAGTTGAAACCGGATTCGCTGCGGCGTGCACGGGCGAGGGCCATTTAGGATTCTCCGGTATCGTGTCCCGGACGCGGTGCAGCGTGTAACGCTGCTCCGCAGAGCCGGGACCTGGTGACTTCTTGTGGGCCCCGGCTCTGCAGCGCACCGCTTCGCGTTGCGCTGCGTCCGGGGCACGATATCGTTGCTCTAACTTTTCTCGGGCTGCCGGGCGATCCGCTCCAGCAGCTTCTTGATCTCGCGGTTTTGTTCGCCCTGACCGTCGGCCCATTCGCGGATCATCTGCTGCTCGGTGCGCATATGCGCGACCAGGCCCTGAATCGCTTCGGCGAGATTGGCCATCGCCGCGGTCGTGCCGCGGGTGCCGCCGCCTTCCTCGACGACGGCACGCAGCTTTTCCATCGCATGCTGCAACTCACCGCTGACGCCGGCGGCACCCTCGCCGGAATATTCGCGCACGGTGGAGGCCAGCCAGTCCTCGAGATCGGTATAGAAGCGGTTCTGGGCCTGGCTCGATTGCAAATCGAGAAAGCCGAGGATCAGCGAGCCGGCGAGGCCGAACAGCGAGGACGAGAACGAAATGCCCATGCCGCCGAGCGGCGCAGCGAGACCCTCCTTCAGGGTATCGAACAGGGCGCCGGCGTCGCCGCCGACCTTCAGCCCGTCGATCACCTTGCCGACGGAACCCACGGTCTCGATCAGGCCCCAGAAGGTGCCGAGCAGGCCGAGGAAGACCAGCAAACCCGTCATGTAGCGGGAGATGTCGCGGGCTTCGTCCAGCCTTGTCGCGATCGAATCCAGCAAATGCCGCATGGTCTGCTGCGAGATCGACATCCGCCCGGTGCGTTCGCCGCCCAGGATCGCCGCCATCGGCGCCAGCAAAGTCGGGCGCCGGTCGACCGCGATACCGGGATCGGCGATGCGGAAATTGTTGACCCAGGCCACTTCGGGATAGAGCCGGATCACCTGCCGGAACGACAGGATGGTGCCGATCAAAAGCACCATGCCGATCAGTGCGTTGAGGCCGGGATTGGCGAAGAAGGCGTTGATGATCTGCTTGTAGAGCACAATCGTCACAAGCGCGCACAGCACCAGAAACACCAGCATCCGCACCAGAAAGATCCGCGGCGAGGACAATTTGCTCAGTTCGATCTCCATTTCGGAGCGGGCGGCGGAGCTTGCGGGCATTGCGGGCATATCCGTTGCGAAGATTCGGTTTCGGGCACCAATATGGCACAGCGGCGGGGGGAAAAAAGCGGAAAGCCCTGATTCAGGCCGGCTGGCGGGAACTTCAGGCTGAAAGCCGGCTTTGTTTCGGGCGTATATCGTGGCGTTCGGAATCTTAGCCCACCCAAGCGGGATTTTGCATGACCATTTTGTATCCGGAAGCGCTGGGCGCCATCGCCGTTCGCTGTCGATGCTAATGGCGGGCGCCTTCCTGGTGCAGCAGCGCACCTGCAATCCGGTTGGGTCGACACCTTCTGGACCTTCTCGCTCGGCCTCACCAGCGCCGGCAGCGCGCTGTGGCCGGTCGCGGGCGCCAGTGGAGGCCGGTTTTCGGAAAAAATCGTGCTCAAAATGAAGGGAGTGGTCACATGAGCTTCGTCTCGACCATCATCGGCACCGCCGAACGGGTGCCGCTGCCGGACGTCATCGTCCGCGCCGCGATCCACCGGCTGTGCTCGCGCACCGCCACTAAACTCGCCACCGGCAATGCCGAAAGCGACGCCTGGTTTGCCGACGAGATGGCAGCCCGTGCGATTGCCGAACATACCGACGAAGCCAATGTCCAGCCTTATGAAGTGCCGGCGGCGTTCTTTGCCCATGTGCTCGGCCCCAATCGCAAATATTCGTCGTGCTTCTACAGGGAGCCGGCCACCACGCTGCGGGAGGCCGAGGAAGAATCGTGGCGCCAGACCGTCGAACATGCGGATCTCGCCGACGGACAATCGATCCTCGAACTCGGCTGCGGTTGGGGCTCGCTGTCGCTGTGGATGGCGCGGCAATTTCCACGGTCAGGTGTGACGGCGGTGTCGAAGTCGAATTCGCAGCGCGAATATATCGAGCGCGAAGCGGCGAAACGCGGATTGCCAAATCTGCGCGTTGTCACCGCGGACATGAATGTGTTCGACGCGAACGCGCAGTTCGACCGTATCGTCCCGGTCGAGATGTTCGAACGCATGATGAACTGGCGCGAACTGATGGCGCGCGTTCGCGCATGGCTGAAGCCCGACGGCCGTTTCCTCATGCACATCTTCACCCATCGCTCCGGCGCCTATCTGTTCGACCGCTCCGATGCCGAGGACTGGATCGCGCAGCATTTCTTCACCGGCGGGGTGATGCCGAGCCATCATCTGATCCGGCAATACGCCGATCTGTTCAGGATCGAGAAGGAATGGCGCTGGAGCGGCACGCACTACCAGCGCACCGCGCAGGACTGGCTGGTGAGTTTCGATGCGCACCGCGACGAGATCGAAGGCATTCTCCGCGAAGTCTATGGCGACGACACCGCTTTGTGGATGCGCCGCTGGCGCTGGTTCTTCCTCGCCACCGCGGGCCTGTTCGGCTACGCCGACGGCAGCGAATGGGGTGTCAGCCATTACCGGATGAGGGCGGCGTAGAAAACGGACGTGTTCCTATTCGCCGATCTCGCATTCCATTCCCGCAGATCGCAATGGAATTGGCTCACAATCCGGTGAGTCCGTAAAAGCTCTCGCGAATTCAGTGCGATATGCCTGTGTGACATCAAGCCGCCGCGAAACGCGTTGCATCGCAGCAAGGTCTGTCTATTTTCAATCCATCGACAGCGCGGTCGTCATCAACGATGCCGCTGGTCTGTTCGCATTTCAAAACTCCAACCCGGGGCGATCGTTTCAATGTCTGGATTTCGCGCGCAATCGGCTTGCATTGCATTGATGCTGGCCGCCATGGCGCCGCTGCTTGGTGGCTGCGATGAGCCGAATGCCGCCGCTGCGGCCGCACAAGCGTCCGAGCCGGATGTCAGTGTCGTCACGGTCAAGCCGCAGCCGCGCGCGATGGTGCGCGAATTGCCCGGGCGGATCGCGCCGACGCGCGTTTCGGAAGTGCGCCCGCGCGTCTCCGGCATCGTGGTCGAGCGCTCGTTCAATCAGGGCAGTGAGGTGAAGGCCGGCGATCCGCTTTACAGGATCGATCCGCGGCCGTTCGAGGTCGAGGTGCAATCGACCGAAGCGGCGCTGGCGCGGGCGAAAGCCGCGCTCGAACAGGCGTCGTTGCAGGCGCGGCGCGTCGCGACGCTGTTCAGCCAGCGCGCGATGCCGGAAGCCGAGAATGAAAAGGCGATTGCCGCGCTCCGACAGGCCGAAGCCGACGTCGAGGGCCGCAAGGCCGATGTCGCGCGCGCAAGGCTCAATCTGGATTATGCGACCATCCGCGCCCCGATCGACGGCATCGTCGGTGCGGCGCTGGTCAGCGAAGGCGCGCTGGTGGTGCAGAACGAGGCCGCGAGCCTTGCGACCATCCAGCAGCTCGATCCGATCTATGCCGACTTCACCCAATCGGTGACCGAACTCAATCAGCTGCGCCGCGCGTTCGAGAGCGGCGACCTCGACCGTATCGCACCGGACGCGATGAAGGTCCGCCTGGCGCTGGACAATAATGCGGTCTATCCGCTGCCCGGCAAATTGCTGTTCTCGGACGCCAGGGTCGATGCCCATACCGGGCAGGTGACGCTGCGCGGCGAGTTTCCCAATCCGAAGCGCGAATTGCTGCCGGGTATGTATGTCCGCGTCCAGATCGAGCAGGGCATCGACACCGACGCCATCGCGGTGCCGCAGCAGGCGATCCAGCGCAATGTCGGCGGCGGCAGCGAAGTGTTCGTGGTCAGGGATGACAACCATGTCGCGGTTCAATCCGTGCGCACCGGCTCGCTGCAGGACGGCCAGTGGTTCGTCAGCGAGGGCCTGAAGGCCGGCGACAAGGTCGTGGTCGAAGGTTTCCAGAAATTCGCCGCGGGCGACAAGGTCAAGCCGCAGGCCTGGGCTGAGGCGGCGGATGCGTCCGTGAGCCCGGATGCGAAGCAGACCGCGCAAGCGCAGCAGTGATCCAATGCCGAGCTTTTTTATCGACAGGCCGATCTTCGCCTGGGTCGTCGCCCTTTTCATCTGCCTGATCGGCGCGATCGCGATCCCGCTGCTCGCGGTCGCGCAATACCCGGTCATCGCGCCGCCCTCGATCTCGATTGCGACCAGCTATCCCGGCGCGTCGCCGGAAAACCTCTACAACAGCGTCACGCGGCTGATCGAGGAGGAGCTGAACGGCGCCTCGGGCATCCTCAATTTCGAATCCACCAGCGATTCGCTGGGCCAGGTCGACATTATCGCCAACTTCAAGCCGGGCACCGATACCGGTGCGGCCTCGGTGGAAGTGCAGAACCGCCTCAAGCGCGTCGAGGCGCGGCTGCCGCGCGCGGTGATCCAACAGGGCATTCTGGTCGAGGAAGCCTCCAGCGCGGTGCTGCAGATCATCACGCTGCGTTCGACCGACGGCAGCCTCGATGAAATCGGGCTCGGCGATTTCATGATTCGCAACGTGCTCGGCGAAATCAGGCGCATTCCCGGCGTCGGCCGCGCCACGCTTTATTCCACCGAGCGAAGCTTAAGGATATGGATCGATCCGGCAAAGCTGGTCGGCTATGGCCTCACTGCCGACGACGTCAACAAGGCGATCACGGCGCAGAACGCGCAGGTCGCCTCCGGCAGCATCGGCGCCGAACCGAGCACGGATACGCAGAAAATATCGGCGCAGGTGCTGGTCAAGGGCCAGCTCGCCTCGCCCGACGAGTTCGGCGCGATCATTTTGCGCGCCAATCCGGATGGTTCGACGGTGCGTCTGCGCGACGTCGCCCGGATCGAGATCGGGGGCTTGAGCTATCAGTTCGGCACCCGGCTGAACGGCCAGCCGAGCGCCGGCCTGTCGGTGCTGCTGTCGCCGACCGGCAATGCGCTCGCGACCGCCAGCGCCGTGGAAGCCAAGATGAAGGAACTGTCGCGCTTCTTCCCGGCCAACATCGCCTACGAAATTCCCTACAACATCACGCCGGTGGTGAAGGCATCGATCGAAAAGGTGCTGATGACGCTGGTCGAGGCCGTGGTGCTGGTCTTCATCGTCATGTTCCTGTTCCTGCAGAACATCCGCTACACCATCGTTCCGACCATCGTGGTGCCCGTAGCCCTGCTCGGCACCTGCGCGACGCTGCTGCTGGCGGGCTATTCCATCAACATGCTGACCATGTTCGGCATGGTGCTGGCGGTCGGCATTCTCGTCGACGACGCCATCGTCGTGGTCGAAAACGTCGAGCGCATCATGGCCGAAGAAGGCCTGCCGCCGAAGGATGCCACCCGCAAGGCGATGTCGCAGATCACATCCGCCATCATCGGCATCACGCTGGTGCTGATCGCGGTGTTCGTGCCGATGGCGTTCTTCCCGGGGTCGGTCGGCATCATCTATCGCCAGTTCTCGGTGACCATGGTGGCGGCAATCGCTTTTTCCGCGCTGCTGGCGATGTCGCTGACGCCGGCTTTGTGTGCGACCCTTCTGAAGCCGGTCACCGCCGGCCAGGGCCACGCCCGCAAAGGCCTGTTCGGCCGGTTCAACCGGATGCTCGATTCGAGCCGCGACGGCTATTCGCGCACGGTGAAAGGCTTTCTCAATCGCACCGGCCGGCTGATGCTGATCTATGTGGCGCTGCTGATCGGACTGAGCTGGGCGTTCGTCCGGCTGCCCGGCGGTTTTCTGCCGGTCGACGACCAGGGCTTTATCACGACCGACGTGCAGACGCCGTCGGACTCGTCCTACGGCCGCACCGAGGCCGCGGTCGAAAAGGTGGAAAAATATCTGAAGGAGCGCGCCGGCGTCGAGAACGTGACGTTTCTCACCGGCTTCAGCTTCCTCGGCCAGGGCATGAACACCGCGCAGGCGTTCATCTCGCTGAAGGACTGGTCGGATCGCCCGGCCAAGGATTCGGCGGCCGCTATCGTCGACGACATCAACCGCGATCTGGCGTCGGTCCGCGACGCCAAGGTGACGGCGTTGCGGCCGCCGCCGATCGACAATCTCGGCAATTCTTCCGGCTTCTCGTTCCGCCTGCAGGACCGCGGCCAGAAGGGCTATCCGGCGCTGGTCGCCGCATCCGACCGGCTGATCGCGGAGGCCAATGCCAGCCCGATCCTGCAGAAGGTCTATGTCGAGGGCCTGCCGCCGGCGCCGCAGGTCAATCTCGTGATCGACCGCGAAAAGGCCGGCGCGTTCGGCGTCACCTTCGAGGACATCAACAACACGATCTCGACCAATCTCGGCTCGAACTACATCAACGACTTTCCGAACCGCGGCCGGATGCAGCGCGTGATCGTGCAGGCCGATCGCTTTAGCCGCATGAACGCGGAAGACATTTTGAATTACAACGTCAAGAACAGCCGTGGCCAATTGGTGCCGTTCTCGGCCTTTGCCGCAATCGAATGGTCGAAGGGGCCGACGCAGATCGCGGGCTTCAACTTCTATCCCGCGGTGCGCATCAGCGGCGAGGCGAGGGCCGGGTACACTTCCGGCGACGCCATCGCCGAGATGGAGCGGCTGGCGAACAAGCTGCCGCGCGGCTTCGGCTTTGAATGGACCGGCCAATCGCTGCAGGAAAAGCTGTCGGTTTCGCAGGCGCCGCTGTTGCTCGGACTCTCGGTGCTGGTGGTGTTCCTGCTGCTCGCCGCCCTCTATGAAAGCTGGACCATTCCGCTCGCGGTGTTGCTGACGGTGCCGCTCGGGATCTTTGGCGCGGTGGTCGCGGCGACATTGCGCGGCCTGCCCAACGACGTCTATTTCACCGTTGGTCTGATCACCATCATCGGGCTTGCGGCCAAAGACGCCATCCTCATCATCGAATTCGCCAGGGATTTGCGCGCGCAGGGCAAGCCGCTGGTCGAGGCGACAATCGAAGCCTGTTCCTTGCGCTTCCGCCCGATCCTGATGACGGGCCTCGCCTTCGTCTGCGGCGTGCTGCCGATGGTGATCGCGACCGGCGCCGGTGGCGCCAGCCAGCAGGCGCTCGGCACCGGCGTGATGGGCGGCATGATCACGGTGGTGATCCTGGCGCTATTGATGGTGCCAGTGTTTTTCGTCAGTGTGCAGCGGGTGCTGGCGGGGGATCGGGAGAAGGTGGAGCGGGCGGGGGAGGCGTATGGGCCGCCGGCGCCGGTACGGCCGATTCACTAACTCTACTGTTGCCGCAAACTCGGTTCACCTCTCCCGCTTGCGGGACGCTTGCGGGGGAGGTCGCCACGCTCGAAGAGCGTGGCAGGTGGGGGAAATCTTTCCACTCGCGCCGGCGTTTGCTGAGGCACCCCCACCCCAACCCTCCCCCGCAAGCGGGAGAGGGGCGGACCGCCGTTGCCGCCCTTACTTCCCCACCGCCTTCAAAATCTTCACCAATTCCCCGTGCACGAACTCATTGCCGCAGATCACGTTCCCCGTCTTCAGCGGGTCGTCGCTGCCTTCGATGCCTGAGACCACGCCGCCGGCTTCGCGGATCATGATCTGGCCGGCGGCCATGTCCCAGGGCTGCAAATTGCGTTCCCAATAGCCGTCGAGGCGGCCGGCGGCGACGAAGGCCATGTCGAGCGAGGCGGCGCCGAAGCGGCGGAAGCCTGCGACCTTGTTCTGGAGGACGGCCATTTCGCGGAGCGCCAGTTCGTGATCGCCGCGCCCGATATGCGGCAGGCCGCAGGCCACCACGCATTCGTCGAGCTTGCGGCGGCCGGCGACGCGCAGCCGCTGGTCGTTGAGGAACGCGCCCTTGCCGCGCTCGGCGATGTAGAGTTCGTCATTGGCGGGATTGTAGATCACGCCGGCGATGATGGTGCCCTCGCGCCGCAGACCGATCGAGATTGCAAATTGCGGAATGCCGTGCAGGAAATTGGTGGTGCCGTCCAGGGGATCGACGATCCAGGTGTGGCTCTTGTCGGCGCCTTCGCGATTGCCGCCTTCCTCGCCGATGAAGCCATAACCCGGCCGCGACTTGGCGAGATCCGCGTAGAGCATTTCCTCGGCGCGCTTGTCGGCGAGCGAGACGAAATTCGCCGGGCCCTTCAGCGACACCTGCAGATTCTCGATCTCGCCGAGGTCGCGACTGAGGCTCCGGCCGGCGCGGCGCGCGGCCTTGACCATGACGTTGATGAGGGCGGAAGACAGCATGTTCTGGGGCTTAAGGGGGTCGGAGACAGGCGGCTCGGTGCCGCCGGGGCTTGGACTGGGTGCCCTCTCGAAACGGCGCCGTCAAGGCGTCATTTGACGTCTTTGCCGATCCATTTGCGCGCAGCTTCCTCGGCCTTGGTGCGATCCTCGGCGCTGAGGTTCGCCAGCGCCTCGTCCAGCTCCAGGTCGCCTTTGCCGGCGGTTTTGGCGACGATGTGCCATTTCAGGCCCTCGATCTTGTCCATTGGCGCGCCCTGTCCGCTCACCAGCACGCGGGCGAGGCGGTTTTGTGCGATCGGGCTGTTTTGCCGGGCTGCCTTGCGCAGCAGCGCGACGCCGGCGGCCTGGTTCTTCGGTGTGCCGGTGCCGTTGTAGAGTGCAATGGCGTATTCGACCTCGGCATCGACATTGTCGGCGAGCGAGGCGGCCTGCAGCAGCCGCACCGCCTTGTCGATGTCCTTCGGGACTCCGGTGCCCTCCTTGTAGAAGGTCGCGAGCGCATATTGCGCCTCGGGACTGCCGGCGTCGGCGGCGACGCGCAGCAGCTCGGCGGCGCGCTTGAGGTCCTGCGGCAGCGTCTGACCGTCGAGATAAAGCAGCGCGAGGTTATAAGCCGCCTTCGGGTTGCCGAGTTTTGCCGACGACGCCAGCAGCTTTACCGCTTCCTCGCGGTTGACCGGACCGCCGCGCCCCGCAAGCCGCATCATGGCCAGCGCGAACATGCCCTCGCGGTCGCCGCCGTCGGCGGCGCGCTGGTACCATTCAGCGGCTTTCGCATAGTCGCGCTTGACGCCGAGCGCGTTGGCGTAGAGCTCGCCCAGCATGGTCATCGCCTTCGGGTCACGCGCGTATTGCGCGCGCGTGGTCGCGAGATCGAACGTGGTCTTGTAGAGGCCGCGCTGATAGGCGCCGTAGACGGAATCGACATTGGGGTCGTCGAAGGTGGGTGTCGGCGTGGGGGTGGGGGTCGGCGTCGCCGCAGGTTTTGGCGTTGCCGCGGGTTTCTTGGCCACCGCCGCCGCTTTTGGCTTTGGTGTCTCTTTCCTGGCGGCCGGTTTGCCCGGCGGCGTTTGGGCTGCCGGCGGTGTCAGCTGGATTTGCGCCGAGGCACCGGCCACCAGCATCAGGCAACCCGCGAAGATCGATATGGGACGCAGGAGATTCATTTCCGGCGTTATCCCTGCTCCGCCCTGGTGTTTGCCGACGTCGCGGCGTACGCCTCCTGGATCACCTGCTCGACCTCGATCAGAGCCGCCTCGGCGCCGCGCGGATCGGCCCAGATGAAATCGCCGACCAGCACGAAGTCCGCTCCCGCGGCGGCGAATTCGCCGGCCTCTTCTCGCGAGGCGGCAAAGCCGACGCAGGGCGGCTCGAACAATTCGGCCCACCATTGCAGCCGTTCGGCGATCGCCTCCAGCGAGGGCCGCTGCCCGCGCGCGTCGGGTTCGCCAAACAGCACATAGTCCGCGCCGGCTTCGCCCGCAGCCATCGAATCGTGTCGCGTGGTGAGGCCGCCGACGCCGGCGATGCGGTCGGGCTTCAGCGACGGCAGCGCGTCTTCCATGGCGGCAATGCCGGTCAGATGCGCGCCGTCGGCGCCGGCCCGGGCCACCAGTTCGACGTGGCCATCGAGCAGCAGCGCCGCGCCGCCGTCCTGCACCACCGGCGCCAGCGCCTTGATGCGCGAGATCAGGGTGCGCTGGTCGGTCTGTTTCAGCCGCAGCAGCACGGCCGCGACATCGGCGGCGGCGAGCAGGCCGGGGAGAGCGGCCGCCAGCTGCGACGGATCGTCTATTTCGAGCGTTGCGAGATAGAGCCGCGGCATCGGGCGCGGCGGAACAGGTTTGGCGGCCAAGTCTATGCGACCTTCTTTTCCAGGCCGGTTTCCCACTCGCCCTTGCTTGCCAGCGCATTCATCCGCGCACGGTGGATAAAGGCGCGCTGGCCCGCGGCTGCATTCTCAGGCCTGCCCGACCACGCCTTTTGCGGCGCTGCCTGCAGCGCCCGGCCGTAGGAGAAGGTCAGCCGCCAAGGTAGGCCGCCGATCCGGTTCATGGCGTTGAGATGGGCGGTCGCTTCCTCGTCGGACTGTCCGCCGGACAAAAAGGCGATGCCGGGCACGGCGGCGGGAACGCACGCCTTCAGCAGCCGGATGGTTTTCTCCGCGACCTCTTCGACGGTCGACGGCTTTGCGCTTTTCTTGCCCGCGATCGCCATGTTGGGCTTCAGGATCATGCCCTCCAGTGCGACGCGCTGGACCCGCAACTCCTGGAACGTCTTGTTCAGCACGCGCTCGGTCACCTCAAAGCAGCGGTCGATGTCGTGATCGCCGTCCATCAGCACTTCCGGCTCGACGATCGGCACGATCTGCGCGGCCTGGCACAATGCGGCGTAGCGGGCCAGCGCATGCGCGTTGACATGGATCGCGGTCATGGTGGGAATGTTCCGGCCGCCAGTGCCGGCGCCGATGTCGATCACCGCCCGCCATTTGGCGAACCGCGCGCCGCGCTCGTAATATCTCTTCAAACGCTCGGCGAGCTTGTCGAGGCCGGCGGTGATCAATTCGCCGGGGCAGTTCGGCAACGCCTGGGTTCCCTCATCGACCTTGATGCCGGGGATGGCGCCGGACTGCTCGATCAGTCTGACCAGCGGCGTGCCGTCTTTGGCGTTCTGCCAGATGGTTTCATCATAGAGGATGACGCCCGAGATGTATTTGCTCATCGCCTCCTGGGAGCGGAACAGCATTTCCCGGTAATCGCGGCGCGTCTCCTCGGTCGATTCGACCCCGATGGCGTCAAAACGCTTCTTGATGGTGCCTGAGGATTCGTCGGCGGCGAGGATGCCCTTGCCCGGCGTGACCATGGCAAGCGCAACCTTGTTGAGGTCAGCGAGATTCATCGAACCGTCCTCCAGAAACGCAGCGTTGGTGGATCAGAACCCCAAATCTGCATTTTGCTTTGACGCGTTTTCTCGGCGCGAACCGGTAACCATCCCGCGATCCGGGTGCGGGACAGGCCTTCGCTTGAAAACGCTTCCTGCCCTTGCAAGCCAAAATAGGCGGTTCTCGGGCAATTGCCTAGAAAACGTTCGTCGCGGCCGGCAGTTCGCCGCGGCGCAATGGCGCGGGGGCAGGCGACCCCTGTGGTCACCTTCGGGTCAGGCAACCCTTGAGGTCAGGCAACCCTTGGGTCGAGTTCGCCCTTGCTGTAGCGCCTGGCCATCTCGGCCGTCGTCAGCACCTTCTTGATCTTGCCGGCTTGCCCCGCGGTGTTGAATTCCTGCAGCCGCTGCTTGCACAGCTTGGCCATCGCTTCCATCGCGGGTTTAAGATATTTGCGCGGGTCGAACTCTTCCGGATTGTCCTTCAGGACTTTGCGGATCTGCCCCGTCATCGCCATCCGGTTGTCGGTGTCGATGTTGATCTTGCGGACGCCGTTCTTGATGCCGCGTTGGATTTCGGAAACCGGCACGCCCCAGGTCGGCTTCATCTTGCCGCCATTGGCGTTGATGATCTCCTGCAGGTCCTGCGGCACCGACGAGGAGCCGTGCATCACCAGATGCGTGTTCGGCAGCTTGCGGTGTATCTCCTCGATCACGTTCATGGCGAGGATATCGCCGTCCGGCTTGCGGGTGAATTTGTAGGCGCCGTGCGAGGTGCCCATCGCGATCGCCAGCGCGTCGACCTTTGTCTCCCGGACGAATTTTACGGCTTCGTCGGGATTGGTCAGCAACTGGTCGTGGGACAATTTGCCTTCGGCGCCGTGGCCGTCTTCCTTGTCGCCCATGCCGGTCTCCAGCGAGCCGAGCACGCCGAGTTCGCCTTCCACTGAGATGCCGCCGAGATGGGCCATGTCAGTGACGGTCTTGGTGACGCCGACATTGTAGTTCCAGTCGGCCGGGCTCTTGCCGTCGGCCTTCAGCGAGCCGTCCATCATCACCGAGGTGAAGCCGGCCTGGATCGCGGTCATGCAGGTGTCGGGCCCGTTGCCGTGGTCGAGGTGCACGCAGACCGGAATCTGCGGATAGATTTCGGTGACCGCATCCATCATGTGCTTGAGCATGATGTCGTTGGCGTAGGAGCGCGCGCCGCGCGAGGCCTGGATGATGACGGGGGCGTCGAGCGAGGAGGCGGCGTCCATGATGGCGAGCGCCTGCTCCATATTGTTGATGTTGAAGGCCGGCACGCCGTAATCGTGCTCTGCCGCGTGGTCAAGCAACTGCCGCAACGTGATCCGAGCCATCCGAATTCTCCCTGTCTTTGCAGCGCCCTGGGCGCTCGATCTGGTCAAATCTCTTTGTTTTGACGCGTTTTCTTGCCGCGAACCGGTGCCTACTTCGCCTGAAAGCGCTCTGCTAGCGTAATTTCAGAACTTCGACGCCGGGCAACGGTTTGCCTTCCATCCATTCAAGAAACGCACCACCTGCGGTCGAAACGTAGGAAAAATCGCCGGCCACGCCGGCCTGGTTCAGCGCCGCGACGGTGTCGCCGCCGCCGGCGACCGAAACCAGCTTCCTGGCCTTGGTCCGCTCGGCCGCATGCTTGGCCGCCACCACGGTGCCGCGGTCGAACGGGGTCATCTCGAACGCCCCGAGCGGGCCATTCCAGACCAGAGTCGCGGCGTCGTCGATCGCGGCGTGGATCCGCGCGATCGATTGCGGGCCGACATCGAGGATCATGCCGTCGGCCGGAATGGCGTCCAGCCCATAGGCGTGCGACGGCGAATTGGCCGCGAAATGATAGGCGACCACGGCATCCACGGGCAGGATGATCGCGCAGTTCGCCGCCTCGGCCTTTTCCATGATCCGCAGCGCGGTGGCTGCGAGATCCTTCTCCGCCAGCGACTTACCGACGGCGACGCCCTGGGCATGCAGGAAGGTGTTGGCCATGCCGCCGCCGATCACCAGCGCGTCGACCTTGCTGACGAGGTTTTCCAACAGATCGATTTTCGTGGAAACTTTTGCGCCGCCGATGATCGCGATCACCGGCTTGGTCGGCGCCTCCAGCGCTTTGCCAAGCGCATCGAGCTCGGCCTGCATCGTGCGGCCGGCATAGGCCGGCAGTCGGTGGCCGAGCCCTTCGGTCGAGGCGTGGGCGCGGTGCGCCGCCGAGAACGCGTCGTTGACCCAGATGTCGCCAAGCTTTGCGAACTCGGCGACGAAGGCCGGATCGTTCTTTTCTTCCTCTTTGTGGAAGCGGGTGTTTTCGAGACAAAGGATGTCGCCATCCTTCATCGCATCGACGGCCTTGGCGGCGGCTTCACCGACGCAATCGTCCGCGAAGGCGACCGGCTGCTTGATGACTTGTGAAAGCGCGTCAGCAACGGGCTTCAGTGATTCCTTGGGATCGCGTCCCTTGGGCCGGCCGAAATGTGCCAGCAGGATGACCTTGCCGCCCTTGCCGGAGATTTCGGTGATGGTCGGCGCGACGCGTTCGAGTCTGGTGGCGTCGGTGACGCGGCCGTTCTCCATGGGAACGTTGAGGTCGACGCGCAGCAGCACGCGCTTGCCCTTTACGTCGACGTCATCGAGGGTGCGGAATGTTTTGGACATTGATGGTCTCTTGTCCCGGGCGCGGCGCAGCGCGTAGCGGTGCGCTGTAGAACCGGGACCCATATTGTGTTGGCCGCGGCGTACATGGGTCCCGGCTCTGCGGAGCAGCGTGAAGACACGCTGCACCGCGTCCGGGACACGAGACTTGGCTTACAGCAGCTTCCCCATCGCCACGGCGGTGTCCGCCATGCGGTTGGAGAAACCCCATTCATTGTCGTACCAGGACAACACCCGCACCAGCGTGCCGTTCTGCACCTTGGTCTGGTCGACATGGTAGGTGGACGAGTGCGGATCGTGGTTGAAGTCGATCGAGACGTTGGGCGCGGTGGTGTAGCCCAGAATGCCCTTCAGCTCCTGCTCGGAGGCGCGCTTCATCGCCTCGTTGATTTCCTTCACCTCGGTCGCGCGCTTGGCGACGATCTTGAGATCGACCACCGATACGTTCGGGGTCGGCACGCGGATCGCGACGCCATCGAGCTTGCCCTTCAATTCCGGCAGCACCAGGCCGATCGCCTTGGCGGCACCGGTCGAGGTCGGAATCATCGACATTGCAGCAGCCCGGCCGCGATACAGATCCTTGTGCAGGGTATCGAGCGTCGGCTGGTCGCCGGTATAGGCGTGGATCGTAGTCATGAAGCCGGTCTCGATGCCGACGGTGTCGTTCAGGACTTTTGCGATCGGCGCAAGGCAGTTGGTGGTGCAGGAGCCGTTGGAGACGACCAGATGATCCCTGGTCAGCTTGTCGTGGTTGACGCCATAGACGATGGTCGCGTCCGCATTGTCGGCGGGCGCCGAGACCAGGACGCGCTTGGCGCCGGCGGTCAGATGCGCGGAAGCCTTTTCCTTCGCGGTGAAGATGCCGGTGCATTCCAGCGCGATATCTACGCCGAGGTCTTTCCAGGGCAGCGTCGCGGGATCGCGGTGCGCGGTGACCTTGATCTTGCCGTTGCCGAGGCTGATCGAGTCGCCCTCGACGGTCACGGTTCCCGGGAACCGGCCATGCACGGAATCGAAGCGCAGGAGATGGGCGTTGGTCTCGACCGGGCCGAGATCGTTGATGGCGACCACCTCGATATCCTTGCGGCCGGACTCGGCGATGGCACGCAGCACATTGCGGCCGATACGGCCAAACCCGTTGATCGCGACGCGGATTGCCATGCTCGTTTCTCCCTTAATAGCTAATAATGACCCCGCGGAGGGGCTCTCCGGAGGTGCTGACGGCGGATCGCCCGGTTCGGCCGGGCGAGAACGGACAAGATGGAAATTAACTAGTCCTTTTTCCGGGCAAGCTCAACCACTAGCCCAAGCGCTTCAGGGCGGCGTTAACCGCAGCCTCGGCGGTAATTCCGAAGTGCTTGTAAAGATCCTTGGCAGGCGCACTGGCGCCGAAACCGTGCATGCCGACGAATTCGCCATCCTGGCCGATCACGGCGTCCCAACCCCAGCGCACCGCGGCCTCGATCGCGATCTTGACCGGCGCGTTGCCGATGATCGACTTCTGACGCACCGCCGGCTGCGCCAGCAGCAATTCGAGCGAGGGCACCGACACCACCCGCGACGCGATGCCGCGTTCGGCCAACTGCTTCTGGGCGGCCACCGCGATCTCGACCTCGGAACCCGAGGCGAACAGCGACACTTTGGCCTCGCCCTGCGCGGCGACCAGTTCATAGGCGCCGTGGCCGCAGGGATTTTCCGTCGGCGCGGTGGTTCGTAGCTGCGGCAGGTTCTGGCGCGTCAGCGCCAGCACCGTCGGGCCGTCGATCCGGTTGAGCGCGAGTTCCCAGCACTCGGTCGTCTCCATGGCGTCGCAGGGGCGGAACACGCGCATATTGGGAATCGCGCGCAGCGCTGCCAGATGTTCGACCGGCTGGTGCGTCGGGCCGTCTTCGCCGAGTCCGATCGAATCGTGGGTCATGACATAGACGACGCCGGTGCCCATCAGCGCCGCCAGCCGCATCGCCGGCCGCGCATAGTCGGTGAACACCAGGAAGGTGGCGCCGTTCGGCGCAAAGCCGCCATGCAGGAAGATGCCGTTCATCGCCGCGCACATGCCGTGCTCGCGGATGCCGTAGTGGATGAAGCGGCCCTTCGGTGTCTTGGCGGAAAACGACACCGCCGATTTCGCCTTGTTGTTGTTGGAGCCGGTGAGATCGGCGGAGCCCGCCAAAAACTCCATCGGCATCGCGGCTGCGATCGCCTCGATCGCGGATTCCGAAGATTTGCGGGTGGCGATATTCTGCGGCGTCTCCAGCAGCGCCTTCTTGTGGGCCTTCAGCGCCTTTGCCAGCGAAGCCGGCCGCTCATGCCGCAACCGGCGCTCGAATTCGGCGCGCTTGCGGTTGCCCAATTGTTCATACTGCGCCTGCCAGGCCGTGCGGGCCGCGGCACCCCGGCTGCCGGCTTCGCGCCAGGCTTTCAACACATCGTCAGGCACCGAAAAAGGCTCCAGCGAAATGCCGAGCTTTTCCTTGGCGCCCTTCAGTTCATCGGCGCCGAGCGCTTCGCCATGGGCCTTTGCCGTGCCGGCCCGGGTCGGAGCGCCATAACCGATGGTGGTCTTGCAGGCGATCAAGGACGGCTTGTTGGATTTCTGCGCGCGGGTGATCGCGGCCGCAATCGCCTTCTGGTCCTGGCCGTCGATCAGTTCGGCCGCCCAGCCGGCGGACTTGAAGCGCTTCACCTGATCGACGGAGTCGGCGAGCGAGGTCGGGCCGTCGATCGAAATGCCGTTGTCGTCGTAGAGCACGATCAGCTTGTTGAGCTTCCAGTGGCCGGCCATCGCGATCGCTTCCTGCGACACGCCCTCCATCAGGTCGCCGTCGGAAGCGAGCACATACGTATGATGGCCGACGACTTTCTTGCCGAACTCGGCGGCCAGCATCTTTTCCGCCAGCGCCATGCCGACCGATGTCGCGATGCCCTGGCCGAGCGGTCCGGTCGTGGTCTCGATGCCCTTGGTGTGGAAGTTTTCCGGATGCCCCGGGGTCAGCGATCCCAGCTGGCGGAAATGCTTGAGCTGGTCGAGCGTCATGTCTTTATTGCCGGTGAGATAAAGCAACGCATACAGCAGCATCGAGCCGTGCCCGGCCGACAGCACAAAACGGTCGCGGTCCGGCCAGTTCGGCTCGGCGGCATCGTATTTCAGGAACTGCGTGAACAAGACGGTCGCGATATCGGCGGCGCCCATCGGCAGGCCGGGATGGCCGGATTTCGCCTTCTCGACGGCGTCCATGGCAAGGCCACGGATCGCATTGGCCATACGGGTATGATCGACCTGCGTCATGATGAAAATCCGCCTGAAATGAGGTGTTTGGTTGCGGTACGTACCGGCCGGGAGGCCGCAATACGAGCGTTATGGCTACGGGAAGTCAGGGCTGGATAGCACCTCAATCCCCTGAGTCCAAGGCGAGGAAACGCGCTTATTGCGGGAAAAGTTGCCTAAAGCATGCTCTGAAAAGCGGATTCCGATCTACCGGTGCATAGCTTCGCGGCGGCGTTGCGCTGGCCTCGCTTGCAACGTAAATTTCACCGCCTAACCGCTTGCCGAACCGCGGATTTTGCTGTGCGGCTGGCTCGACCTGAGGTCTGCGCTGTCACCCATGAGCGATCGTCCCGCCAACGGCTCCGCCAACGCCGAGCCTACCTTCGCCGAGATCGAGGCCGCGACGCGGCGGCTGATGGCGGCACTTGATGCGCTGGAAAGCGCGGCCGAGCGGCGGCGCGAAGCGGACCGCGACGAGAACGAACTGGCGAGCCGGATCCAGGCGCTCGGCGCGGATCGTTCGCGGCTGGCCGACGAACTCGACGGCTCGCTGGTGAAGTCGCGGCGGCTGGAGCGCACCAATCGCGAGATCGCCGAAAAGCTGGATGCGGCGATCGGCACTATCCGTACCGTTCTCGATGCCGGAGAGGGGTCATGAGTCACATCAACGTCACCATCAATGGCCGGCAATACCGCATGGCCTGCGAGGAAGGCCAGGAGGTGCGGCTGCTCAAGCTCGCCGAGAGTCTGGAATCGCGCATCGACAGCCTGCGCGGCAAATTTGGCGAAATCGGCGATGCGCGGCTCGTGGTGATGGCGGCCTTGACGGTGTGCGATGAACTGCTCGACGCCAGCCAACGCATTCGCGGCCTCGAGGAAGAGCTCGATGCCTTGCGCAATGTTCGTATCGCCGCCGCCGATCGCGCCCGGGCGACGCAGGTCGCGGTCGCCAATGCGCTCAATGCCGCCGCCGACCGCATCGAAAAGACCACGCAAGTGCTGAACCGCACCATCGGCGGCGGCGTCGCGATCGGGTAGAAGTTTTCGTCGTCCCGGCTCAGGGCCGGGACGACGAGTGTTTTCTTACCGCTGGCGGAGCGGGCCCTTCGTAGCTACATTGGCCGGGCGAAGCTGCGTTGCGCGTCAGGAGCCATATATCCCCGGGGCCTTATCGATCCTTCAGGGAACTGTCCCTGGCCGGGTCCGTGGATCCGGTCATATGGTGCCCACCTACTTTCGTAGGGAACTCCGGGATCGAGTGCTTCAACGGCCTCTGCGGCTTCGCACTTTTGTTTCTGTTGATTTCCTCTCGTCGCGCTGCGGCGGTTCAATCTGAAGCCAATGTCGTACCCCGCGAAAGCGGAGTATCCAGTACGCCGCGGCTTCACGGGTTGAATACCGGCGTCTCTGGAATACTGGATCACCCGCCTTCGCGGGTGATGACAACGGATAAGGCATTGCATGAGCGCTCACTCGTCGAAGGCAGAGCTCCGCGCCATTGCGCTGGCAAAGCGCGATGCATTGAGCGACGAGCAACGCGCCGCCGCGGCGGAAGCCATCGCCCGGCGCGGGCTGCCGTTCGAAATCGCTCCCGGGATGATCGTCTCCGGATACTCGCCGATCCGCAGCGAGATCGATCCGGCACCGTTGATGCGAAAGCTCGCCGAACAGGGGCTGAAGCTGGCGCTGCCGGCGGTTTTGGCGCGGGGCAAGTCGCTGGCGTTTCGTGCGTGGTCGCCCGACGACCGGCTGATGCTCGGGCCGCTCGGTATTCTCGAGCCGTCGCCGGCCGCCGCCGAGGCCGTTCCCGACATCATGCTGGTGCCGCTGGCGGCGTTCGATCCCCTGGGGCACCGCATTGGTTATGGCGCCGGACATTACGACTACACGCTCGCACATTTGCGCAAGATGAAGGCCGTCACGGCCGTCGGCATCGGATTTTCCGCACAGCAAATAAAGGCTGTACCGGCGCTGCCGCACGACGTAGCGCTGGATTATGTGCTAACCGAAAAGAAAGTGTTCGATTTCCGGAGCTGAATTTTGCGAATTCTCTTTATCGGTGACGTCGTCGGCAAGACCGGCCGCACCGCTGTCTCGGAGCACCTGCCCGGCATGGTCCGCGATTGGTCGCTCGATCTCGTCATCATCAATGGGGAGAATTCCGCCGGAGGGTTCGGCATCACCGAGGCGATCTACCAGGATTTTCTCGACGCCGGGGCCGATGCCATCACGCTCGGCAATCACGCCTGGAATCAGAAGGAAGCGCTGGTCTTCATCGAGCGCGCGCCGCGCCTGATCCGGCCGCTGAATTTTCCGCGCCATACGCCGGGCCGGGGTGCCGCCCTGATCGACACCAAGAGCGGCAAACGCGCGCTGGTCATCAACGCCATGGGCCGCGTCTTCATGGAGCCGCTCAACGATCCCTTCAACGCGGTCGGCCGCGAGCTCGAGGCCTGTCCGCTGCGCGAGGCGGCCGATGCCATCGTGGTCGATTTCCACGGCGAGGCGTCCAGCGAGAAGCAGGGCATGGGATTCTTCTGCGACGGCCGTGCGAGCCTCGTGGTCGGCACCCACACCCATGTCCCGACCGCCGATCATCAGGTGCTGCCTGGCGGCACCGCCTACATGACCGATGCCGGCATGACCGGCGATTACGATTCGATCATCGGCATGCAGAAGGAAGAGCCGCTGCACCGCTTCACCACCGGCATTCCATCGGGCCGTTTCGAGCCGGCCTTCGGCGTTGCAACACTGAGCGGCGTCGCGGTCGAAACCGACGATGCCACCGGGCTGGCGCTGCGAATCGCACCGGTGCGGGCCGGCGGCAGGCTGGAGCCGGCGACACCGGGCTTTTGGTCGAGCTAGCCTGCATCCCGTCGCCATGCTTTGATGCGCCAGGGAAGATCGTTCGATCCCGAGGAACCTTTGACCAGCGAGCGCGTGGAACGACGATTGGCGGCGGTGGTGGTGGCGGATGTCGCCGACTACGCTCGTTTGATGCGCTTCGATGCGGAGCGGGCGCGGGCCGATCTCAAGAGGCTCCAGCGAACATTGATCGGTCCCACCGTGGCCACGCATCGCGGCCGCATCGTCAAGACCGCCGGTGACGAAATGCTGGTCGAGTTCCCCAGCGCGGTCGACGCGGCGCGCTGTGCGATCGAAGTACAGCGCAGTATGGCGGAACAGAACGCCGCCCTGCCGCCGGATGTCAGAATCGAATTCCGCATTGGCATTCACCTTGGCGACGTGATGATCGAAGCCGACGATATATTCGGCGACGGCGTCAATATCGCCGCGCGTCTTCTGCAGATCTCGGAGCCCGGCGGAATCTGCATCTCCGATGACACGCAACGCCAGGTCCGCGGCAAGGTCCATGTCACCTTCGACGACATGGGTTCGCAAAATCTGAAGAACATCGCCGAGCCGATGCGGGTATGGCATATCCGCATTGGCGAGGAGCGCACATCCGCGCCCGCGATAAATCCTGCCGCGCCCGGTCAGCCGCTGCCGCTTCCCGACCGGCCGTCGATCGCGGTGCTGCCGTTCGATAACATGAGCGCCGATCCCGAGCAGGAATATTTCGCCGACGGCATGGTCGAGGAGATCATCACCGCGTTGTCGCGGTTCAAGTCGCTGTTCGTGATCGCGCGCAATTCGAGTTTCGCCTACAAGGGAAAGTCCGTCGATATCAAGCAGGTCGGGCGTGAGCTCGGGGTGCGCTACGTGCTCGAGGGCAGCGTCCGCCGGGTGGGCAACCGGGTTCGCATTTCCGGCCAGCTGATCGAGGCAGCGACCGGCAATCATATCTGGGCGGACAGGTTCGAAGGCGGGGTCGAGGACGTGTTCGGCCTGCAGGACCAGGTCGCCGCCAGTGTAGTGGGATTGATCGCCCCCAGGCTCGAGCAGGCCGAGTTCGAACGGGCGCGACAAAAGCCTACCGAGAAGCTCGACAGCTACGATTTCTACCTGCGCGGCATGGCGCTGCTGCATCAGCGGTCCTCGCCGCTCGAAACGCATGAGTTGTTCAGGAAGGCGATCGAGCGAGACCCGGAATATGCCATGGCCCACGCCATGGTGGCCTGGATGTGGATGGCGCGGCAGGCCATCTATGGCATGCCGCTAAAAGCCGATGCCCGCGCCGAGGCGATCCGGCATGCACGGCTGGCGGCGAGACTGGCCGAGGAAGATCCGTATGTGCTGGCGACAGCCGGCCACGTACTGACCTATCTGGGACACGAGTATGAACGCGGCGTCGCCATGGTGGAACAGGCGGTCGCGCTCAATCCGAATCTTGCCATAGCATGGTATTCGCGCGGCTTCGTCTATCTGCTGTGCGACGAGGCCGAACGCGCGATCGAGAGCTTCGACCACATGATCAGGCTGAGTCCGCTGGACCCGCTGCGATTAAGCGCCTGGAACGGTTCGTCGCATGCATTTTTCTGTCTCTCGCGCCACGAGGATGGCTGCGCGGCGGCGATGAAATCGATGCAGTTCGATGCCAACGCGCACTCGCTGTTGACCTTCGCCATGAACGCTGTCCGCATCGGACGCAAGGAGGAGGCGAACAAGGCGATCAGCCGGGTTTTGAAGCTGCAGCCCGGCTTTCGCGTCTCTCACGCCAGCGAGGCATTTCCCGTCCGCTGGCCCGAGCGGCGGGATCAAATAGCCGCCGCACTTCGCGACGCGGGTTTGCCGGAGTAGGCGACTTTGCCATTTTTGCCGGATCGGCAGGCGTCTCTTGTTGCAACCCAAAACCGCGCGCGCCCTGGGCTGCCGCTCCAGGCCCCGCTTTGGGCGCTTGAATCATGTCCAGGCTGATGTCTTCAAGCTGCAAAACCGGACAACCGGCATTTCCGAGATTACCCGGCCGGCTCAACCGGACATGCCGCGGACATGCCAAAATCGACGCGAATGACCCCAAGCGGTCATCGAGGCGATCATATGCTTATGGGCGCGCGAACCCTTGAGCTTCTCCGCAAGGTCCTCAACGTGCGCCCGCGGAAATCGAGCGCTTCCACGCCTGCTATGCCGGAACGCAACCCCCGGTCAAGCTTCGTCAAGTTTATTCGGCCGCAACTGTGTGCACGGTCCCGCGCTGGCCTTCGCTCACGAACACGAACCCGTCGTAGCCCTTCTCGGCGACCTCCGCGCACTTCCTGCGGTAGCCACCGACGCCTTCCGGGCCGAGATAAGGCAAGAAGCGGCGCGCCTTGCCGGCGATGTTGGCGCCCATGTACCAGGAATTGGCGCCCGGCAACAAGGTACCGTTCACCACCTCGGAGACATGGTCGGCCCACGCGTCTTGCGCCTGCGGGGTCGCCTCGATCGTTGCAAGCTTGTTTCTGCGCATATGGGCGATGCATTCGGTAATCCACTCGACGTGCTGTTCGATCGACACCGGCACGTTCGACAGCACCGAGGGACTCTGCGGGCCGGTGATCGTGAACAGGTTCGGGTAGCCGGCTGTGGCAAGGCCGAGATAAGTCTGCGGGCCGTCCTCCCACTCTTGCGCCAGCACCCTGCCGCCGCGGCCCTTGATGCCGAGGTTCTTCAGCGCGCCGGTCAGCGCGTCGAAGCCGGTGGCGACGACGATAATGTCGAGCGGGTATTCCTTGCCGCCCGCGCGAATCCCGTTCGGCGTGATCTCCTCGATCGGGCCGTCGATGCTCGCATCCACCAGCAGCACGTTCTTCTTGTTGAAGGTCTCGAAGTAGTTGGTGTCCAGCGGTTGGCGCTTGGTGCCGTAGGGATAGGTCTTCGGGGTCAGTTTCTCGGCGACCACCGGGTCGTTGACTGTCGCGCGGATCTTCCTCTTGAGGTAGTCGGCGATGATATCGTTCGCCTCCTTGGAGAAGAACATGTCCTGGTAGTTGGCCAGCCAGAAGGGAAAGCCGCCGACCTCCCACATCCTGTCGAACTCCTGCTCTCGCTCCTCGGGCGTAGTATCGAGCACCGACTTCGGGATGAAGTTCAGCTCGAAGCCGAAGAACGAGTTCTTGATGCGCTGGCGGATCTCGTCGTAGCCGGCCTTGCGCGCCCTTGTGACTTCGGGGTCGACACGGCCGTTGCGCGCCGGCACGCAGAAGGCCGGCGTGCGCTGGAACACCGTCAAGTGCTTGGCCTGCTGCGCGATTTCCGGAATCGCCTGCACTCCGGTAGCGCCCGTGCCAATGACGCCGACCCGCTTGGCGGTGAAGTCGACGCCGTCGTGCGGCCATTGACTGGTGTGGTAGCACTTGCCCTTGAATGACTCCAAACCCTTGAATGGCGGCATGTTGGCGGCCGACAAGGCGCCGACCGCGGCGATGACGAAGCGAGCCCTGACCACGTCGCCTTTGTTCGTGCGCACCGTCCAAAGCTCGGTATCATCGTCGAAAACGACCTCGATGACGCGCTTGCCGAACTGGATGTCGGGCTTAAGGTCGAAGCGCTCAGCGCAGTGCTCGAGGTAGCGCAGGATCTCGTCCTGTTCCGGATAGCGCTCGGACCAGTTCCATTCCTGCAATAGGTTCTTGTCGAACGTGTAGCAGTAGATGTAGCTGTCGGAGTCACAGCGTGCGCCGGGATAGCGATTCCAGTACCAGGTGCCGCCGACTCCGTCGCCGGCCTCGAACACGGTAACATTCAGGTCGAGCTTGTCGCGCAGCGAATGCAGCATGTACATGCCGGAAAATCCGGCGCCGATGATGACGGCATCGAACTCCGTTTTCGCGCCAGCCCTTTGTAACTCGCCTTGCACATTCGTCATGACACTCCTCCTGTTTTGAGCCTTCTCCCTGCATCTTTGGTCAGTTGTCCTGTCGCCAATGCGCCGGCCCCGGCCAGCCTGCGCCAATGACAGGCCGACGTCCGCCGGCGACATCGCAATACACGCGCTAGCGACGCCCCTCGATCCGTTCAATTTCGAAAACCCGGGAGGCGCCGTGGCACAACAAGGCGCTCGCCAGCATTACGCCGCCGCGCGCGCCTCGCCCGTCGCATAGGCAGTCGTCTCGAACTCCAGGTAGCCACCGAATGAAGTCGGGTCGCCGAACGGCAGGATCTGCGTCGCCCAATATCCTCCGAAGCCGTTCTTCCGGTCGATCCAGAAGAACAGGTTGGGGAGACCGGCCCAGCCGAGCGCCCCGGCCGGCCGGCCGGTCGGCGCATCCTCGTCGTTGACCATGAAGGTGTAAGACCAGGATTTCTTCAGGCCGGGGAAGAACTCGGCATCGTTCGACAGGGCCGGAATGACGCCGGGCAGCATCGTGACCGTCTGGTGCGCTTGCAGGCCGTTGCGTACCGCGGCCTCGACAGTCTCCTTCTTGAGCACCCGGCCATGCGGCCCAGTTCCATCGTTCAGCCACATGCGGATGAATTTCATGTACTCGCCGATCGAGGCGTGGAGTCCGTGGCCGCCCATGTCGACTTCCGGATCAGGCGGCAATTGCATATCGGGAAGCGGGGTCAGCGACCCGTCGGCCCCGCGCTGATGGATGACGGCGAGACGCGCTCGCATCGAAGGAGTCAGCGAGAAGGCGATGTCCTCCATCCCGAGCGGCGCGAAGATCCGCTCCTTCATCACCTCGCCGAGGCGCTTGCCGCGGATGCTCTCGACGACCTGGCCGCACCAATCAATGTTGCTGCCATATTCCCATTTGTCACCGGGATCGAACAGCAGCGGTGTCATCAGGGATGCCTTCGAGCAGGTGATTACGCTCGGCTGACCGCGCTCCTGCGCGAGACGGAAATAGCTGGCGTTGAAGAAGTCGTAGCCGAGGCCGGCCGTATGCAGCATCAGCATCCGGGTGGTGATGTCTCGCTTCGGCGCCCGCAGCTTCGGCGTCCCGTCGGCGCCAAATCCGTCGAGCACTTCGAGCTTGCCGATGTCGGGGACGTAAGTTTTGGCAGGGGCGTCCAGGTCGAGCTTGCCTTCCTCGACGCATTGCATAACGGCCGTGCCGGTGATCGCTTTCGTGGTTGAGTAGATGGCGAACACAGTGTCGGTCGTCATTGCCTGCCCGCCAAGAACACGCTCGCCGGCGGCTCCTTCATAGATATTGGCCGAGCGGCTGGTGATCATCGCCACCACGCCGGGAACGCGGGGCTTGCCACTCACGACTTTTTGCAAGATTCCGTCACATGCGCCTCTCAAGTTGTCAGCCATTGCCGTTCCTCCCGTTTGAAATTCGCCAGTTCTGATCCTGTCTTCTCCACAGACCGCGGGCGGTTCGCGTGGAACGATGTCAACCATGGTCAGGTGTTCAGTAGGGCTCCAGTCCGACTATCCCAACGCCTGTTGCGCAAGCGAAATCCCACTGCGACCTTAGCGGCAATCGTGGTTGGCGTTTTGATCATGATCTGGCTCTAGGTCAGTCTCGAACGCTCGACCGAGCGTTGGGAAGACTAGAACGAATTCTTGCACGCGGCTACGCATTTGCGTTTGTCATCGAAAGTGCCGACTTTTTTTGCTGAGGCATGTCAGCGATGCTGACACTCGATGTTTCCTCCGAGGCGCATCAAGCCGCCATGGCATTCTCGTCGAGTCAGGCGGCGATGTTCCGATTGTGGGGCACAAAGCTGACGTGACCGTTGCGTTGTAGAAGGTCCGCTGTTGGCACTATTTGGACCTCACGCGACGTCCGACGTGAGTCCGGAATGCACACCAAAGCGGACGTCCGCCGACCACTCTGGATTTATGGGTTCACGCCCTAGCTGAATCCGGCGAGCGCGCGTGGACCACGCGCACGCGCCGAGCATTTCGCCGTCAGGAAGCGGCGGCGATCATCTGGGCGCGGCGGCGGCGCACGCCGATGGTGCGCATGGTGGCAAAGCTGATCAGGAACAGGACGAGCTTGCTGGCGATGCCGTAGATCGACATGAACACCGACCAGGTCGCCACGCTATAGTTGAGGGCGACGATCAGGTTCAGGCCGGCGGAAAAGAACATCAGGCCGGCCCAGACGTAGCCGAAGATGAAGGCGATATCCGGCACCATTTCGATCGCGACCGGCGGCAGATAGCGGTTGATCCATCCAGGCCTGAGCATCACGATGCCGACGACGGTGTAGATCACGGTCGGCTTGATCATCACGAAGCGCGGGTCGCGGGTGATCAACGTGGCGGCGCCCGCGCCCAACACCAGGAACAGGCTCATCCACTGCATGGTGTCGATCGGCTTCCGGTGCAGAAACTGCCAGCCGATCTGGGCCGCACCCAGCGCCATGCCGAGCACGACCGCCAGGGTGACATTCCCTGTCGTGAGGTAGACGACCAGGAAAAACAATGTCGACGCCATGTCGAGCAGCAGCAGCTTCCCGGCATCGAGCAGGTGCTTCATGGGATGTTCAACTCCGTCGCCGGTCCTGCAATTGTTACACCCGGGATTGCATTCCGACGAGACAACGAGACGCTTCGGCGGCTATCGGCCGGCTGCTCAGGACTGCCGAAAACCCATGCGGAAGGCGCCCCAATGGCGGCCGCGGATGACGATCGGCGACGACAGATCCTTCATCAGCACGAAATTGCCGCCGCCCATGTCGCGCCGGTAGGTTTGCAGCAGGAACGGTTTGGTATTCGCCGCCACTTTCTTGACCGCGCGATCGCTGAACAGCCGCCGGTTCCGGCAATTTGCGTTGTTCCAGACCGGGTCGGGCCCCTGCGGGTGGCGATAGTTCGGATTATGGGTCGGCAGGTAGCCGCCTTTGGCCCATGCGACGCAAAACACGATTCGTGGATCGCATTTTTGCAGGGGATCCTGGATCGCCGGCAGGACGCGGTCGGTGAAGGTGACGTAATCGGTCATGTATTGTTTCGGATCGGTACCGGCGATTTCGCGGTACTTCTCGTCCATCAACTGATCGAGGCTGATCTCGCCGCGCGCGATCGCGCTTTCGAACGCGGCCGAGATTTGCTTCGCGGTATCGATCACGACACGGATCAATAGCGCGTCCGAGGTCTCCACGCCGCTGTCGGCAATGAGGGCGATCAGCCCTTCCGAAATCTCAAGCAGCTTGGCGACCCGGTCGTCGGCATGCTTCAACTCGGTCGATGAGAGATCGACGCCCTTGGCAAGGTTGCCGAGCTCGTCGATGACCTTGTCGCAGTGTGAGAGATTGGAGGTGGCCGCCCTGGCGACGCCGTCGATCTCGCTCCCAACCGCCGTAAAACCATTCTGGACGCGGGCGATGATGCCCTGGATCTGCGCTGCGCCTTCGCCGGCATTCTTGGCGCGCAGCGAGGCCTCGCCGCTCTCGCCGATCAGGCTGTTGACCTGGCCATCGAGGCCGCGAACGGTGTCGCCGATCAGATGGGTCGCCTGCCGGGTCGCTTCGGCGAGATTCTTCACCTCGCTGGCGACGACCGCAAATCCTCTTCCCGCTGCGCCCGCGCGCGCGGCCTCGATGGTGGCGTTGAGCGCCAGCAAATTGGTTTGGCGCGCGATCGCCTCGATCGATCCGGATACCTTGGCGACTTCGGACAGCGCGCTGCCGACCGAACTCAGGCGATGCTCGATACGGCCGACCGCATCGATCAGTTCGGCGATGTGCTGGACCGCGGTCTCCACCACGCCGCGCGACTGGGTGATTTCTCCGACCGCGGCCGTGGCGGCCGACTGCACCGCCTGCGACGCGCCGGCGATGCCGTGATTGGCGGAGACCATGGTCTCGGCGGTTTTCTGCAACTGGCCGAACCGGTCGGATTGGCCGGAGACGCGGCCCGCGACTTCCTGGAGGTTGCCGGCGACGTCGGCGAGTTCGACCCCGAGGCCGCCGATCCGGTTGGCAAGCTGGTCGACCAGCCGTTCGCTGGCCGACGGCGCGGCCTGGACGTGCGTCAGTTCTGAGCTCTGAGCTGCCGACATCACGGCATCCCCTTGGTTGAAATGCGGGTCACAGTCTGTACGCGGTGCGGAAGCCACCCCAGTGGCGGCCGTTGACGCGGACCGGGACGTCGATCTCGCGCATCATCACGGTCTTGCCGTTGCCCATGTCGCGGGCATAGCTCTGGATCAGATAGGTACGCTGATTGCGGCCGGCGGCGAGGCCCGCCGTGTCGTTGAAGATGCGGCGGTTGCGGCTGTTGGCGGTGTTGAAGGCGACATCGCCGGCGCGCTGCGGGTGCGAGTAGATCTTGTTGTGCACCGGCAGATAGCCGTTGCGATCGATCATCACGCAGAACGCCATGCGCGGATCCCTGGCAAGGAAAGCTTCCTGGAAGGGTGGCAGCGTACGATCCGCCCAGTCCAGAATCTTGCTGCGATGCTGGACCGGGTTGGTGCCTGCGATCTCGACATAGTCGGTATCGAACATGTCTTCGATGGAGATGGCGCCGCTTGCGAGCCCGCTCTCGAAAATCCTGGTCAGCGCTGCGCCGGCTTCCATGGCGCGGGTGACGAATTCGGTGTTCTCGTCGCGGATCGACCACAATTTGTCTTCGATCTTTTCGCTGATCTCGGCATTGACAGCCTCGAACCGCGCCTGCGCGCCCTCGTTGGTGCGTCCGCCGATCCGAATCCTGCAGGCGCCGATGTCCTGCAGCGTCGCACTGAGGCTCTGGTTTTGCGGCAGGCGCTCGGCATTGGGCCCGCAGATCAAGATGCCTTCCATGGAAATCTCATAGACCAGCGCACTGATCGGGCCGCGCGCGGTCTGGATCTCGATCTTGAGGTTGCAGGGCAGCTTTTCGCCCTTGCGGTGGTCCGTCCGCTCGCCCTGGCGCAGCAGCACGGCGCAGCGCGATTTGAGCTTCTGCGCGAACGTCGTGACCGCCTGGCCCGCTTTGGCGACGTTCTCGCCATGCGCCTCGGCTTCCTTGGTCGCGCTGCCGATCTCGGTGGCGCTGTCGCCGACCGAGACGATGAAATGAGAAGCGGAGGCGGCATTCTCGGAGATCTCGCCGGTGGTCTGGTTCTGCTCGGCCACCGCGCCGTTGACGTTCTCGAATACCGGCCGGATCGCCTCGATCGCCTGCGAAATCCGATGCACCGCATCGACCGACCCCGCGGCATCCTTCTGCAGCGCTTCGATCTTTTTGGTGATTTCCTCGGTGGCGTGCTGGGTCTGCACAGCGAGCGCCTTGACCTCGGTGGCGACCACGGCAAAGCCGCGGCCGGCGTCGCCGGCGCGCGCGGCCTCGATGGTGGAGTTGAGCGCCAGCAGCGTGGTTTGCCGCGCAATCTGTGCAATCAGATTGACGACATTGCCGATGGCGGCGGAGGATTCCCTTAGGCGATCCACATTGGCGCTGGCTTCGCGGGCAGCGTCGCTGGCGAGATCCGCGAGCCTGCCGGCGTCGCGTACCTGCGCTCCTATGCCCTGCGCCGAATGGGTGAATTTGTCGGCGGCCTGCGAGAACGTCGTCGCCGTGGTCTGCGCGGCGCTGGTGCGGCCGGTCAGGGCGTCGGTGCGCTGGCGGATGGTGGACAGCGTCGCCGCGGTCGCTTCGGCGCCGCTGGCGACCGAACCGGCCGCGCGCTCGAGCTGGCGGATCATGGCGCCGAGTTCGGGTTCGAGCAGTTCGAGGATTTCCTTGGCCGAATCACTCTCGGGAGAGGCGGCGGCCAGAGCGGCGCTTGCCGGAACCTTGGGTTCGACGGCAGGCGCAGCCGGTTCCGGCACTCGCTTTCGAAACAAACCGAACGCCATGGGAACTCTTAAAAGTTGAAATTGGGTGGGGCATCCTCTCATCCGGGCATGAATTCGTGGTTAACAACTGCCTCATATTCCAGCAGGCGGCACTACTTTCATCCCCAAACGGCGCCAAATCTTTGATTTTGGGCGGTCACCGGCTTATAAGGCCGCGCTTTCACCCCCAAATTTCCCTGGCGAATCCAAGAGACTCCGCATGGCCGGCCATTCCCAATTCAAGAACATCATGCACCGCAAGGGCCGGCAGGATGCCCAGAAGTCGAAGCTTTTCGGCAAATTGGCGCGGGAAATCACGGTCGCGGCCAAGATGGGCCAGCCCGATCCGGCAATGAACGCGCGGCTGCGCGCGGCGATCATCTCCGCGCGCCAGGAAAACATGTCGAAGGACTCGATCGAGCGCGCCATCAAGAAGGCGACCGGCACCGGCGGCGAGCACTACGACGAAATGCGCTACGAGGGGTATGGCCCGGGCGGCGTCGCCGTGATCGTCGAGGCCCTGACCGACAACCGCAACCGCGCCGCCTCCGACATCCGCTCCTACTTCACCAAATCCGGCGGCAATCTCGGCGAAACCGGTTCGGTGGCCTTCATGTTCGATCACACCGGCATCATCGAATATGATTCAAGCGTGGCCTCCGACGATGTGATGCTGGACGCGGCGATCGAGGCCGGCGCCGACGACGTGATCTCGAGCGCGAGCGGCCACGAGATCTATGCCTCGAAGGAAACCTTCCGCGAAGTGGCCAAGGCGCTGGAGGCGAAATTCGGCGAAGCCCGCAAGGCGGCGCTGACCTGGAAACCGCACAACACGGTCGCCGTCGACGACGAGACCGGCGAGAAGCTGTTGAAGCTGATCGATCTGTTGAACGAACATGACGACGTGCAGAACGTCTACGCCAATTTCGAGGTGTCGGACGCGCTGATGGCGAAGATGGGCGGGTAGCTCTCGTGTCCCGGACGCGGTGCAGCGCGGAGCGCTGCTCCGCAGAGCCGGGACCCACATTGCGAGCTGTGGCATGGGCCCCGGCTCCACTTTCGTGCTGCGCAGCGTCCGGGGCACGTACCCGTGCACCGCTTTCGCGGGGATGACCGCTCTGTTTATGTTTCGTTCACCCGCCTCTGGCGTTATCACTGTCCCATGACATCCCCACCGATTCGCCATCCCGTCCGGATCATCGGCATCGACCCCGGCCTGCGCCGCACCGGCTGGGGCGTGATCGAGACCGAGGGCAACCGGCTGATCTTCATCGGCTGTGGCTCGGTGGAGCCGCCGGACAATCTGCCGCTGGCAAGCCGGCTGTTGGCGATCCATGAGGGGCTTGCGGCCGTGCTCGGCGATTTCAAGCCGGCCGAGGCCGCAGTCGAGCAGACTTTTGTCAACAAGGACGGCGTCGCGACGCTGAAACTCGGCCAGGCGCGCGGGGTTGCCATGCTGGCGCCGGCGATGTTCGGCATATCCGTCGCGGAATATGCGCCGAATCAAGTGAAGAAGACCGTGGTCGGCGCCGGCCACGCCGACAAGAACCAGATCGCGGTGATGCTGAAGATATTGCTGCCGAAGGCCGAACCGAAATCCGCCGACGCCGCCGACGCGCTGGCGATTGCCATTACGCACGCGCATCACCGCCAGAGCGCATCGCTGCGGTTGAAGGTGGCCGGGCTATGATCGGCAAGCTCAAGGGCCTGATCGACAGCTATGGCGAGGATTATGTGATCCTCGACGTCGGCGGCGTCGGCTATCAGGTGCATTGCTCGTCGCGCACGTTGCAGGCGCTGCCGGCGCCCGGCGAGGCCGCGGTGCTGTCGATCGAGACCTATGTGCGCGAGGATCAGATCAAGCTGTTCGGGTTTCGCAGCGACGTGGAGCGCGAATGGTTCCGGCTGTTGCAGACCGTGCAGGGCGTCGGCGCCAAGGTGGCACTCGCCGTGCTCTCGACGCTGCCGCCCGCAGACCTCGCCAATGCCATCGCGCTGCGCGACAAGGCCGCGGTGACGCGCACGCCGGGCGTTGGGCCGAAAGTGGCCGAGCGCATCGTCACCGAATTGAAGGACAAGGCGCCGGCGTTCGCCAGCGTCGATCCGGCGCTGGTGCATCTGAGCGGCGCGCTCGACAATGACCGCGCGCCGCGCCCGGTCACCGATGCGATCTCGGCGCTGGTCAATCTCGGCTACGGCCAGCCGCAGGCGGCCGCCGCGATCGCCGCCGCCTCGCGCAGCGCCGGCGAGAAGGCGGAGACCGCGCAACTCATTCGGCTCGGGCTGAAGGAATTGTCGAAGTGAACCCGCCCACCCGCATCGTCACCCCCGAGCGCCGCAGCGACGATGTCGGCGACACCGCGCTACGGCCGCAATTGCTGTCCGAATTCGTCGGCCAGGCGCAGGCGCGCGCCAATCTGTCGATCTTCATCGAGGCTGCGCGCAAACGCGGCGAGGCGCTGGATCACGTGCTGTTCGTAGGCCCCCCCGGCCTCGGCAAGACCACGCTGGCGCAGATCGTCGCGCGTGAGCTCGGCGTCGGCTTTCGCGCCACCTCCGGCCCGGTGATTGCCAAGGCCGGCGATCTCGCGGCGCTGCTGACCAATCTCGAAGAGCGCGATGTGCTGTTCATCGACGAAATCCATCGCCTCAGCCCGGCGGTCGAGGAAGTGCTCTATCCCGCGATGGAAGATTTCCAGCTCGACCTCATCATCGGCGAGGGGCCGGCGGCGCGCTCGGTCAAGATCGATCTCGCCGAATTCACCCTGGTCGGCGCCACCACGCGCGCAGGCCTGCTCACCAATCCATTGCGCGACCGCTTTGGCATTCCGGTGCGCCTGAATTTTTATACCGAGGAAGAGCTGGAGAGGATCGTCACGCGCGGCGCCCGCGTGCTCAATATCGGCATGACGGCGGACGGCGCCAACGAGATCGCGCGCCGCGCCCGCGGCACGCCGCGCATCGCCGGCCGCCTGCTGCGCCGGGTGCGGGATTTTGCCTCCGCCGCGGACGCGAACTCGATCGACCGCGCCATCGCCGACCATGCGCTCAGCGCGCTCGAGGTTGATGCCGCCGGCCTCGATGCCATGGACCGGCGCTACCTCACCACCATCGCGATGAACTATGGCGGCGGCCCGGTCGGTGTCGAAACCATGGCGGCGGCTTTGTCGGAGCCGCGCGACGCGATCGAGGACATCATCGAGCCGTTTTTGATCCAGTGCGGCTATCTGCAGCGCACGCCGCGCGGCCGGCTGTTGACCTCGCATGCGTTCCGCCATCTCGGCCTCGCGGAGCCCGCGCGCGACCCGGCGCAGTTCGGTTTGTTCGGCAACGGCAGCGAAGAAGAGTGACGGCTCCGCTTGCTTCGCGCCGGCCGGCTTCGGGCGCGGTCTGACGGATTATTTCGGCGGCACGCCGTGGCGGCCTGCTGGCAATCTGCACAAACACACCCCAATTCCGCTTGAATCCCGAAATACCAGGAATATGCATCACGATCGGCGGCCATGTTTTCACGACGACAGTTCTTTCGGTTCATCGGTGGATTGGGCGCGCTCGGCGTCTCCACCACGGCCTACGGGTTTGGCGAACCCGTGCTGCGGCTTCGGGTCGCGCGCTATCATCTTTCGCCGCCGAAATGGCCGGCTGACTTCCAGCTTAAGATCGCCGTCGTCGCCGACCTTCACGCCTGCGATCCCTGGATGTCGCTCGACCGGATCCACGCGATCGTCGAACGCACCAACGCGCTCAATGCGGATGTCATCGTCATGCTCGGCGACTATGTCGCCGGACATCGCCATGTCACGCGCTTCATTCCGGCCAGCGAATGGGCGCCGGTGCTGGCCGGGCTCAAGGCGCCGCTCGGCGTGCATGCGATCCTCGGCAACCACGATTACTGGGAAGACAAGGCGGTGCAGCGCGAGGGGCGGGGCGCGATCATCGCCCGCCGCGCGCTCGAAGACGTCGGCATTCCCGTCTACGAGAATGACGCCAGGCGCCTGAGCAAGGAGGGCCGTCCGTTCTGGCTGGCGGGTCTCGGCGACCAGCTGGCTTACCTTCCGGCGCGGCGTTTCCGTCCGGTTCGGCGCATCGGCGTCGACGATCTCGGCGCGACGCTGAAGAAGGTGACCGATGACGCGCCGATCATCCTTCTCGCGCACGAACCCGATGTCGCCGTTCGCGTGCCGTCGCGCGTCGCGCTGCAACTGTCCGGCCATACCCATGGCGGCCAGGTCCGCGTGCTGGGCTGGTCGCCGGTGGCGCCGTCCGGACAAAAGCTGACCTATGGCCACATCCGCATGAATTGCGACGTCATCGTCTCCGGCGGCCTCGGCTGCAGCCTGATGCCGTTCCGGCTCGGCGTCCCGCCGGAAATCGGGCTGGTGACGCTGGGCCGGTCGGCTGCGGCGGTGTCGTAGTTTTCGACAAACCAGCCTTGGCGCGGGCATAGAATTCTGCATCAAATGATGATATATTTGATGCAGAGGAGAGCTGTTCCGATGAGAACCACCATTGCGATTGACGACGAATTGTTTGCCAAGGCGCAGAAGTTCGCCGGCGTTACCGAGAAATCCGCTGTCGTACGAGAAGCGTTAAAGGCGTTTGTCGAACGAGAAGCCGCACGCCGGCTTGCTCGTATGGGAGGCACCCAACCGGACGCCAAAGCACCGCCGCGCCGCCGCTTCAAATGATGGTGCTGGCGGATACGTCGATCTGGATAGATCACTTTCGCCGCACGGACTTGCGGTTGGCCCAATTTCTTGAGCAGGGCGATGTCGCCATGCACCCCTTCGTAATCGGGGAATTGTTGCTTGGACATGTGCCCAAGATCGCCGAAATGATCGACGATCTAAACACTCTTCCAAAAGCGGTCGTGGCAAGCGCCGACGAAGTCTTGAAATTCATTGCCGATCGAAAGTTGCCCGGATCGGGCATCGGATATGTCGATGCTCACTTGCTCGCAGCTGCCACGCTCACACCGGAGACACTGGTTTGGACACGTGACAAGCGATTGAGGGCTGCGGCTCAATCCTTGTCTCTCGCCGCCGAACTCCTGGAGTAGTTTCGATGTCCTCCCTCGACGGCGAGATCCGCGACGGCCGGCATCACATGCAGATCCGTGTCTATTACGAGGACACGGATTTCTCCGGCATCGTCTATCACGCCAATTATCTGCGCTTCATGGAGCGCGGTCGGACCAATCATCTGCGGCTGATGGGCGCCGAGCAGCACGCGCTGTATGCCGAGGCCGAGCAGGAGACGCCGGGTTTTGCCTTTGTGGTGCGCTCGATGGAACTCGACTATCTGCGGCCGGCGCGGATGGACGACGTGCTCGATATCGTGACGTGGCCGGTGGTGGTGAAGGGCGCCTCGATCACGCTGGCGCAGGAGGTGCGGCGCGGCGAGGAAGTCTTGGTCAAGGCGCAGGTGCGCGTCGCCTTTATCTCCGAGGGCAAAGCGCATCCGATCCCGAAATCGCTGCGGCGCTTGATGAAGGCCGATCTGGTCTAGCTATCGGGCGATATGTAATCGCCCATCGACTCCTCGAAACGGCACGATAGAATTGCGGTCTCACCACGATCCGAGGTCCCCGATGTCGCGTCCGCCGCTGCCGCCATTCACCCGGGAAACCGCCGCGCAAAAGGCCCGCATGGCCGAAGACGCCTGGAATTCGCGCGATCCCGAACGGGTGGCGCTGGCCTATACCGAGGACAGCCGCTGGCGTAACCGCTCCGAATTTTTCGAAGGCCGCGCCGCGATCGTCACCTTCCTCACCCGCAAATGGGAGAAGGAGAAAGACTATCGCCTGATCAAGGATCTTTGGGCCTTCGATCAGAACCGTATCGCGGTGCGTTTTCAATACGAGTGGCACGACGCTGCCGGGCAGTGGCACCGTTCCTACGGCAACGAGCAATGGGAATTCGACGAGCACGGGTTGATGCGCCGGCGCGAAGCCAGCATCAACGACGTTGCGATTGCGGAGAAAGACCGGCGCTTCCATTGGCCTGCACTGGGACCCAGGCCGGCGGATGTGCCGGGACTGGGTGAAAGCCCGTTTTAAGGGACCATCGAGTGTCGATAATCGAACCGCTCTTCAAGGCCCTAGAATGCCACCCCTAACCGTACGCCGCGTCGCCAAACGACGCGGCTTTTCTTTTTCACGCCGCCATAGAGGAACTCGAAACGGTCCGGCATCGAACTCCGACCGCAGACTTCGAGACACGCGCCGCCGGCGGAGTAATCGATGACCGTGCAAGTCAGGATCGGTTCCTTCGGGCCGAGGATGATCTTTCCGGTTCTGGACATCTGACCCGACGGCACAACCCTTTTGTACAACCGCGGCTGCGGCATTCTGCTGCTCCCAATAGGCGTGGCACGACCAATACTGCTCGCGAAAGTGTAAAGATCGGTACATTTCCCAGGAATAAATTGTCGAAAGCTTGCGAAATCAAAGATGTGTTAAGCATCAAGCATGCCTGAATTCGTTGCCCCGGTTGAGGGCGCGGGGACGCCGCTTTGCGATGTCCCCGCCATTTGCGACCTTACGCCGCCGCCTTGTGCCGCGCGAGTTCGGCCTTATACAGCTCAAACTCCTCGGCGACCGCTTTCGCAATGCTCGGACGCGCGCGCAGCCGTTCGTAATAGGCTTTCACTGTCGGCCATTTCGCCAGTTCGATCGGCGGCGTCGCCATCGTCCAGTTGATGACGGTGACGAGGTAGGCATCGGCCACGCTGAATTGGTCGAGCAGGAATTCGCGGCCCTTCAGATAGTTCTCGAGAAAGTCGAGCCGCGAAAGACCCTTGCCGAGGATGTAGGTCTTGACCTCCGGCGGCGCTGTCTTGTCGAGCACCGGCACGAACAGTCCCTTGTGCAGTTCGGTGCCGATGAAGCAGAGCCATTGATGCAATCGGCTGCGTTCCATGCCGGGTCCGGTGGCGATGCCGGCCTGCGGAAACCGGTCGGCGACATATTGCAGGATCGCGGCGTTCTCGGTCAGCACTAGCCCGTCGTCGGTGCGCAGGGTCGGCACCAGCCCGAGCGGATTTACCTTACGGAAATCCGAGCCGTCGTTCTGCACCACCTTTGTCTTGGGATCGACCTCGAGATAATTGGCCGTAGCACCGGCTTCATACAGCGCGATCCTGGTCGCCAGCGAGCAGGCGAGCGGCGAAAAATACAGGTCCATGGGTGCCTCCTTGACGGTTTGGCTCAAGATTCTCGAGCGGGTTGATTTTTATACTGTCTCGCATAATATAAATCGCGTCAAGGAATTTTTTGCGAAATGGTACAAAAAACCAAGAAGCTGTCAGCTGCCGCCAAAGCCGACCTCACGGCCGAGCCGAAACGTCGGGGACGGCCGCGCGGCTATCAGCCGGAGATCGCGCTCGGCAAGGCGCTCGATCTGTTTCGCAAAGACGGGTACGCGGCGACCTCGCTGGACGATCTCAGCGCCGCCACCGGCATGAACCGGCCGAGCCTCTATGGTGCGTTCGGCGACAAGCGCGAGCTCTACATCAAGAGCTATCAGCGCTACCGCGAGGACGCGCGCGCTGCGATGATCGACATTTTTCGCGATGAAGCCCCGCTGCGGAATCGCCTGCAACGCATCTATGCGATCGCGCTGGACATCTACCTCTCCGGCGAGTTCGGCCCGCGCGGCTGCTTCACGGTGATGACCGCGGCCTCGGAAGCGGTCGCCGATCCCGAAATCCGCGCCATGGTGCTGGAGGGATTCGTCGAACTCGACAAGGCCTTCGCCAGCTGCTTCCGCCGTGCGAAAGAAAAGGGCGAATTGCCTGACAGCGCCGACGCCATTGTGCTCGCGCATCTCGCCTCCGCCACCGTCCACACCATCGCGATCCGCGCCCGCGCCCGCGTGCCGCGCAAGGAGCTGGAAGCGATCGTCAACGGCGCGATCGACGTGATGTGCGCGTCGAACCCTCAGTGTCGTCCCGACGTAGGCCGGGACCCATAGCCACAGGCCTTGGTTGTTGTGCGGGGCGTCTCCTACATCGCCATCATCGATAAATCACGCGGTATGGGTCCCGGCCTGCGCCGGGACGACGGTCCCGCCAAATTTTTCCACCATGAATTGTCGGCTCACCGCTACCCCGTTCGTCCCCGGAGGTGGTTCACGATGAAAGAGATTATACAATGGGAAAAGTGAGGGTTTCCGCGTTCTCGGTATCGCTCGACGGATTCGGCGCGGGGCCAAACCAGGACCTGCAGCATCCATTTGGCGTTGGCGCTACCGGGCTGACAAACTGGCTGGTCACGACGCGGATGTTTCATGAAATGACCGGCCAGGAGGGCGGTACGACCGACACCGACGATCGCTTCGCCCGAGCGTCGATGGAGAATGTGGGCGCATGGATCATGGGGCGAAACATGTTCGGCCCGATCCGCGGCCAATGGCCGGACCACTCCTGGAAGGGCTGGTGGGGGGACAATCCGCCCTACCACGTGCCGGTGTTCGTCCTGACGCATCATCCGCGCCCTTCCATCGAGATGGCGGGCGGCACCGTGTTTCACTTCGTGACCGACGGGATCGAGGCGGCGCTAGAGCGGGCGACGGAAGTCGCCGGCGGCAAGGACGTTCGCATCGGCGGCGGCGTCTCGGTTGTCAGGCAATATCTGCAAGCGGGCCTGCTCGACGAACTTCGTCTGGCGGTTTCCCCGGTCCTTCTGGGAAATGGGGAGAACCTGTTCTCGGGGCTCGATCTGCCGGCGCTGGGCTTTGTCTGTGCCGAGAGCGTCGTGGGTGCGAACGCGACCCACGTCACCGTACGGCGACGGTCCGCGATGGCGTGAGGCGAAGTGCGCGAACATACAAAGATGTCGTCCCTGCGAAAGCAGTGCGAAAGCAGGGACGACAACAAGTATTAATATCCCCGCTTGCGATCGACGATATTCTCCAGCGCGCCGCCGGCCTCGAAGCGTTCGATCTGCTGCGCGACGTATTTCGAGATTTCGTCCGCGTCGGTGTCGGCCGCATTGTGCGGCGTCAGCACCACCCTGGGATGGCTCCAGAACGGACTGTCCGTAGGCAGCGGCTCGGTGGCGTAGACGTCGAGCGAGGCCGCGCCGAGCGTGCCGTCATCCAGGCATTGCAGGATGTCGGCCTCGTTCTGCAGGCCGCCGCGGCCGGCGTTGATCAAGACCGGCGCCCCCATCGGGCTGTTGCGGTTGAGCTTGGCGAACAGGCCGCGACCCAGAACATGCCGCGTTTCCGGCGTCAGCGGCAGCAGGCAGACCAGGATATCGGTCTGGCGCAGGAACGGTTCGAGCAGCGCTTCGCCGTGAAAGCATTCGACGCCGTCGATCCGCTTCGGGCTCCGGCTCCAGCCCACGACACGAAAGCCGATCCGCCGCAGCACCTCGGCCGCGTCCGCCCCGAGCGTGCCCAGCCCCATGATGCCGACCGTGACGGCGCCGGCCGCCCATTGCGTTTTCGGCGCCCAGCGTTTTTCGCGCTGCGACTCCCGCAAATACAACTCCTGCCGATGATGCATCAGCACATGCAGCACGACATATTCCGTCATCCGCGCGGTGAGATCGGAGACTGCGACCCGCACCAGGGGCACATCGGGCAGCGACTTGTCGGCCATCAGCGCGTCGACGCCCGCGCCCAGATTGAAGATGACGCGCAGATGGGGGAACGCGGCAAGTTCGCCCGGCTCCGGCTTCCACACCGCGGCGTAATGGACCTCGGCCGGATCGAACGAAGCGCCCGGCAACAGCAAAACCGGCCGGTCCCGGCAGACCTCATCGAATCGGGTCTTCCACCGCCGTGGCGACCAGTTTTCAGTCCCGCCATGCACCAACAGAGCGAGCGCACCTTTACCCATTCCAACACCTTCCGCACCCAGCGTGACCTGCGTCACATTACAAATTGAACCGTTGCTTTAGCCTCCTTTCATCAACCAGGGGAGACCTCCGATGCGGAAATTGATCCTGATATCCGCTTTCGCGCTGGCCTCGGTGTCGGCTCACGCCAGCGAGAGCCGTGATATGACGCTGGCCACCAATAATGAGACCAGGGCCGTCGAGACCGCCAAGCCGGAACAAACGACGGCTCAGCATATCAACGCCGACGTCAAGACCGATGCTGCCAAGCCGGAAGGCTCCAAACATCACGCCTCCAGGCAGGCCGGGAAGTCCCATATGCGGGGCTATGAGGCCGACGAGGCCAAGGCGCGCCGGATCGCCGCCCACTACGGCGTCTACTGGTAATGCCGCAATCGCCTTGGGCGACCGGAAAACGTTTCGCTTTCCGTCATGGCCGGGCTTGTCCTGGCTTGTCCCGGCCATCCACGTCATTTGCGCGGATAGAAAGAAAGACGTGGATTCCCGGCATTGCAGACAAGTTTACGCAGTCTGCGCAAGGGCAGACCACTATGGCTGGGCATGACGAGCAAAGTGCCAAAGTTCGATTCGGTTGAACACTTTTGACTCAGACTCCACGGAACCCGCTCTAAAATTTCTTACCCCATCTGTCGGCTGCGGGCATAATCGTTCGTCCTAGAGACAACGGAGATGCCGCATCCCATGCTGTACGCCATCCTTTGCTATCACGACGAAGATTTTACCGGCTCCTGGACCAAGGAACAGGACGCCGCGGTGATGCAGAAACTCGCCGTCGTGCAGGACAAACTGGCAAAACAGGGCCGGCTCGGCCCGGTGGCGCGGCTGTTGCCGACGACATCGGCGACGACGCTGCGCAAGGACGATCCGCCGATCGTGCTCGACGGCCCCTTTGCCGAGACCAAGGAGCAATTGCTCGGCTTCTACATCGTCGACTGCAAGAACCTCGACGAAGCGCTCGACGTCGCCCGCGATCTCGGCGCGGCCAATCCCGGCGGCGCCTACGAGATCCGCCCGGTCGGGCTCTTGAACCCCGGGGGCCTCGCCACGTGACCGACACCGCCTGGATAGATGCCGCGTTGACCTCGGCGCGTCCCCAGGCGATCGGCGCGCTGCTGCGCTATTTCCGCAATCTCGACACCGCCGAGGAAGCATTCCAGAATGCCAGCCTGCGCGCGCTCAAAAGCTGGCCGCAGAACGGCCCGCCGCGCGATCCCGCCGGCTGGCTGATCATGGTCGGGCGCAACGTTGCGATCGACGATATCAGGCGCGGCCGCAGGCAGCAGCCGCTGCCCGAGGACGACCAGGCGATTTCCGACACCGACGACGTCGAGGATGCGCTCGCCGAACGGCTCGACGGCTCGCATTATCGCGACGACATCCTGCGGCTGCTGTTCATCTGCTGCCACCCGGATCTGCCGGCGACGCAGCAGATCGCGCTGGCGCTGCGCATCGTCTCCGGCTTGACGGTGAAACAGATCGCGCGCGCCTTCCTGGTCTCGGAAGCCGCGATGGAGCAGCGCATCACCCGCGCCAAGGCCCGCGTCGCCGACGCCAGCGTGCCGTTCGAGACGCCGGGCGCGGTGGAGCGCAGCGAGCGACTGTCGGCGGTGGCCGCGATGATCTATCTGATCTTCAACGAGGGCTATTCGGCGAGCGGCGAAACCGCCGAGATCCGCAGCCCCCTGTGTGAAGAGGCGATTCGCCTGGCGCGGCTGCTGCTGCGGCTGTTCCAGAGCGAGGCCGAGATCATGGGGCTGACAGCGCTGTTGCTGCTGCAGCATGCCCGCGCCGCCGCGCGCTTTGATGCCGACGGCGCGGTGATCCTGCTCGACGATCAGGACCGCAGCCTGTGGAACCAGAAGATGATCGCCGAAGGGCTGGCGCTGATCGACAAGGCGATGCGCCATCGCCGCAGCGGGCCCTACCAGGTCCAGGCCGCGATCGCGGCCTTGCATGCCCGCGCCGAAAAACCTGAGGATACCGACTGGACCCAGATCGACCTGCTCTACGGCGCGCTCGAGATCATGCAGCCGTCGCCGGTGGTCACGCTCAACCGCGCGGTCGCGGTCTCCAAGGTGCGGGGCCCGCAGGCGGCGCTTCAGATGATCGAGCCTTTGGCGCCGCGGCTGTCGAATTACTTTCATTTCTTCGGCGTGCGCGGCGCGTTCCTGATGCAGCTCGGCCGCAATGAAGAGGCCCGGGTAGCCTTTGACCGGGCTATCGCGCTGGCCCACACGTCAGCCGAAGCCGCCCATATCAGGATGCATCTCGACCGCCTGATGCGCGACAGCCAGCCGCGCGGCAAGAAGGCGGGGAAGTAGCTCATGACTCTATCAGCCGTCATGCCCGGCCTTGTGCCGGGCATCCACGTCTTTCTTGGTTTGGCAAAGAAGTGAGACGTGGATGGCCGGGACGTAGGCGAGCGGAAGCGACGCCGTCCTTCGACGGCTATGCCCGGCCATGACGAGATGAAAAATTTTTCGCATCCCCTGTCGAATTTCGCCCAGCCCGTTCGTCCTAGGGGCAGAACAACACGATCCCTTCACGGAGCGAGCCATGTCCGATATCGCCGAGACCGCGCCGGTCTCAAAATCCGCGCGCTTGCTGGGCCGCATTCTCAGCGGTCTGGTGATCGTCTTCCTGCTGTTCGACGGCGCCATCAAGCTGGTGCCGTGGCCGGTCGTCACGGAAACGATGGACAGAATGGGCTATGGCTCGAACGAAAGCCTGGCGCGAAGCCTCGGGGTCATCACCGTCGTCTGCACCGTGCTCTATTCGATCCCGCCGACCTCGATCCTCGGCGCGATCCTCGTGACCGGCTATCTCGGTGGCGCAATCGCTTCGCATGTGCGGATCGGCAGCCCCTTGTTCAGCCACACCCTGTTCGGACTTTATCTCGGCCTGATGCTATGGGGCGGGCTGTGGTTGCGCGACCGCAACCTGCGTTCGCTGCTACCGTTCCGTCGCTAATTTGTCTTATCGGTATTTCAACGACACGGAGCCCACCATGTTTGAAGTCATTGCCATCATCGCCGTCATCCTCGCGATTGCCATCGCCATCGTGCTGGTGCTTGCGCTCACCAAACCCAGTAGCTTCGCCGTGCGACGCGCGACCAGCATCAAGGCGCCGGCGGAAAAGATATTCTCCCTGATCAATGATTTTCATCAGTGGGTTGCCTGGTCGCCCTACGAGAACAAGGACCGCGCAATGAAGCGCACCTATAGCGGCGCGGCTGAAGGCAAGGGCGCGGTCTATGCGTGGGACGGCAACAACAATGTCGGTTCCGGCCGGATGGAAATCATCGACGCTGCCGTGCCGTCGAAGATCGTCATCAAGCTCGATTTCTTCAAACCGATCGAGGGCCACAACACCGCCGAATTCACAATGCTGCCGCAGGGCGATGTCACCAATTTGACCTGGGTGATGCATGGACCCGCGTCCTTTATGTACAAGGTGATGCAGGTGTTCATGAACATGGACAACATGATCGGCAAGGATTTCGAGGTCGGTCTCGCCAATCTGAAGAAGCTGACGGAGAAATAGTTAAACGTTCGAACCGCCGGTTAGCCGGTAAACTTCAGCAAGGAGTAAACGATGCTCAATCCCTACCTGTTCTACAACAGCAACTGCGAGGCGGCGTTCAAGTTCTATGAAAAGACGCTCGGCGGCAAGATCGAGATGATGCTCCGAAATGAAGAGGGGCCGCCCGAGATGGCGTCGCCGCCGGAGCGCAAGCAAAAGATCATGCATGCGCGGATGTCGATCGGCAACCAGGTGCTGATGGCGTCCGACGCGCCGCCCGATCACTTTCAAAAGCCGCAGGGCTTTTCGGTGTCGCTGACGGTCGGCGATCCCGCCGAGGCCGAGCGCAAATTCAAGGCACTCTCGGAAGGCGGCAGCGTCAACATGCCGTTCGGCAAGACCTTCTTCTCCAAGGGCTTTGGCATGTGCGTCGACCAGTTCGGCATACCCTGGATGGTGAATTGCCCGCTGGAAGGCATGTGAGCTGCGGTGAACTGTAGGGTGGGCAAAGCGACTTGTCCGCCGTAGCTCAACGAGCGAAGGCGGAAGCGTGCCCACCACCTCACGTTCGACAGAGATGGTGGGCACGGCGCAAGAGCGCCCTTGCCCACCCTACGAAATTTCTATCTGCACCTCGGGTAGATCGCGGCGAGTTCCCGCCCGCGCAGCAACAGCAGCCGCGACGTCAATCCGCCGCGGCGGCTGATCCAGCCACGCACCGGCGCGGGATAGGCTTGCAGCACTGCTTGCGACGCTTCCGGCTCGGCATACATCTGGCCGCGCCGGTCGACCGACCGCGCGGCGTGAAATCCGAGCACGGCGCGTCGCGTCACGCAGATACGGTTGTCCGGCACGATGGACAGCACCAGCGTACAGGCCGACAGGCACGGCCCGTCGATCACGACGCGTTCGCCGGAGGCGCGCACTTGTTCGAACAGGTCGAGGAACGGGCCGACCTGTCCGCCCGGGCTGGCGAGAATGCGCACCTCGGCCTGCGTGGGCGAGATCGCCGCGGACAGCGCCACGATCGCAACAGCCAATTTAATCACGGCCCTTCGCATCAGCGGCTCCTTCGCGTCTGATGATCATTTGACTTAATCAGGCTTGGCGCACGCGGCAAGGCCCTCTCAGTCGCCGGCGCCGGAAACCCCGGCCTCGGCGAAAGTCGCCATCCCGGCGTGACAGGCGAGCGCCGCGCGCGCCAGCAGGATCGCAACCGCCGCGCCGGAGGCCTCGCCGAGCCGCATGCCGAGATCGAGCAGCGGGTCGAGCGCGAGTTCGCGCAGCAATTCGCGGTGGCCGGATTCGGCGGAGACGTGCCCGGCGCGGCAATGATCGAGCGCGCCTCGCTCAAGGCGTACGAGCGGCAGCACCGCGGCGGTCGCCACGAAGCCGTCGAGCAGCACCGGAATCCCCTGACGCCGCGCCGCCAGGACGGCGCCCGCGATCGCGGCAAGCTCGCGGCCGCCGAGCGCCGCCGCGACCCCTAAGGGATCGCCGAGCATGCCGCGATGAAAATCCAGCCCGGCATCGATCACCGCACGCTTGCGCAGCAGCCCGCCCTCGTCGACGCCGGTGCCGCGGCCGGCCCAGCGCGCGCCGCCGCCGAGCAGCGCCGCGCACAGCATCGCCGCCGTCGTGGTATTCGCAATGCCCATCTCGCCGACAGCAAGCAGGTCGCAATCGCCGGGCACGGTGCGGTAGCCGATATCGATCGCGGCGAGAAACTCGTCTGCATCCATCGCCGATGCCACGGTGAAATCGCGCGTCGGCCGGTCGAGTTCGATCGGCACCACACGCAGTTCGGCGCCTGCCGATTGTGCGATCTGGTTGATGGCCGCACCCCCGGCGTCGAAATTCGCCACCATCTGTCCGGTGACCGCCTGCGGATAAGCGGAGACGCCGCGGCCGGCGACGCCGTGATTGCCGGCAAACACCGCAATCGTGACGCGCCCGAGCCGCGGCATTTCGCGGCCCTGCCACCGCGCCAGCCAGATCGCCAGCTCTTCGAGACGGCCGAGGCTTCCCGGCGGTTTTGTGAGGTTCTGTTGCCGGCGCGTCGCGGCGTCGGCGACGTGCGCATTGCCCTGGGGCAGATCACGACAGAAGGCGCGGATGTCGTCTAAAGTGTCGAACTGCATGCGATTCCCTGGACAAGTCGAGCGGGTCGCAAGCTAAAACAATTCTCTGGGCGCCACCATGAACGAATGGCTCGACGATTTCAAAACCGCGGTCAGTTTCCTGACCCGGCTGCCGATGCCGCATCCGGAAGGCGCGATGCCGCCGAATTTCGTGCGCGCGCAGCGGATGTTTCCGATTGCGGGCGCCCTGATCGGCGCCGCGGTCGGCTTGCTCTGCATCGGTTTGCGGCACATCGGCGTGCCCGATCTGGCGGCGGCCGCACTGGCGCTCGGCGTCGGCGCCATGCTGACCGGCGCGCTGCATGAGGACGGGCTGGCCGATGTCGCCGACGGATTCGGCGGCGGCCGCGATGTCGCGGCGAAACTGGAGATCATGCGTGACAGCCGGCTCGGCACCTATGGCGCGCTGGCCCTGCTGGTGAGCTTTGCGACAAAACTTTCGGCGCTGGCCGCCATCCCGGACGGTTTTGTCGTGCAAAGCCTGATCGCTGCGCATGCGCTGGCGCGCGGCGTGCTGCCCTGGATGGCAATCAGCCTGCCCTATGCGCGGAAAGATGGACTCGCCGCCAATGCCGGCCGGCCCGATGCGACGACGACGGCGATGGCCGCGGCTTTTGCTTTTGCGATCGCCTGGCTGTCGCTGTCCTTTGCCAACGCGGTGCTCGCCGCCATCATGGCCGCAGCCGGCGCGATCGGCATGGCGTGGCTTGCCAGGCGCCAGATCGGCGGCCAGACCGGCGACGTGCTGGGTGGCGCCGAGCAGGTCGGCGAGACCGCGATCCTCGTGCTGCTCGCCGCGCGGCTGGCCTGATCGCGATGAGCCTCGAGACAAATCTCTGGCTGATCCGGCACGCGCCGGTCGACGGGCCGCGCGGCGTCATTCATGGCCCGGATGCGCCGGCCGATCTCGGCGACGAGGCGGCCTTTGCCGCGCTCAAAACCAGATTGCCGCCGAATGCGCTTGCCGTCTGCAGCCCGGCGCGCCGGACCCGGGAAACCGCGCGCACGCTGGGGCTCGATGCAGTCGAGAGCGCAGCCTTTCGCGAACAGGATTTTGGCGCCTGGACCGGGCGGCGTCACGACGATCTCACCGCCGAACTCGGCGAGGCCTATCGCGAATTCTGGAAATCGCCGGCCTACAACCGGCCGCCCGGCGGCGAAAGCTTTGTCGACCAGATCGCGCGTGCGCAGGCAGGGCTTGCATCGCTGCCCGCGGGCGACGCCGTGCTGATGGTGCATTCCGGCACCATCCGCGCCGTGCTCGCGATTGCGCTCGAACTTGCGCCCGAAAACGCGCTGCGTTTTGTGATTGATCCGCTGTCGCTGACCCGGATCGATCGCCTCGATGGCGGCTGGCGCGTCGTCGCGGTCAATCGGCGCTGGTGGATTTGAGCGCTAGCCGTTTCGCCGCTCGCCGCGCAGCGTCGGCAAGCCGATGCCGGCGGCATCGAAGCCGCCATCGACGGCGAGGATCTGCCCGGTGATGTAGCTCGAACGATCGCTGCACAGGAAGAACACCGCTTCCGCCAGTTCTTCCTCGAGCCCGTAGCGATTGAGCGGAATTGCGTCGTGGTAGTCGGCGCGAATCTCCGGCGTATGCACGGCCTTGGCCATCGCGGTCTCGACCGGGCCCGGCGCCACGCCGTTGACGCGGATGCCGAGGGAAGCGAGTTCGACCGCGAGCTGCTTGGTCAGATGCGCAAGGCCGGCCTTGCTGGTGCCGTAGGCCGAGCGCAGCGTCGAGGCGCGCACGGCCGAAATGGAGGTGATGTTGACCACCGCGCCGCCGCCATGCTCGCGCATCAGGGGGGCGGCCGCCTTGGTGCACAGGAAGGGCCCGGTGAGATTGACCGACAGGATCCGGTTCCAATCCGCATCCGAGGTCTCCAGCAGCGGGGCGAATACCGCTACACCGGCGTTGTTGACCAGCGCATCGAGCCGGCCGAAGCGTCGGCTGACCGTCGCCATTGCAGCCGCCACCGCCTCGGCGTTGCTGACGTCGCAAGTCAGCGCCAGCGTGTTGTCCGGATTGGCCAGCGCCGCGACCGCGCCGTCCAGCAATTCGCCTTCGATATCCAGCAGCGCCACGTGCCAGCCCTCGGCCAGAAACCGCTTTGCGGTCGCAAGCCCGATGCCGCGCGCGGCGCCGGTAACGAGTGCGGCTTTTTGGGGGGCAGGGGCCATGGCTAATCCGTCGTTTTGGTGATTCCCTGTTCTCCTAGCACGGAAGCGAAGCGTCTGCTTTCTTGGCGCGCAACCAAGCGAAAGGATGTATCTCGTGAACATCATAGATCCCAGGCAGAGAGCCCCGGAACATTGGCGGGCGGGCGTCGAAACCCGCATGGTGGTTTCCGCCGTTAATGGCGCCACGCAACTCTGCATCTTCGAACAATGGGTCGCGCCCGGCGCCGGCGCGCCGACCCATTCGCATCCGGTCGAAGAGGTGCTGACGGTGCGCGAGGGCGAAGCCGAAATGTGGATCGATGAAGGCCGCGCCGTCCTGACCGCCGGGCAGTCGCTGATCGTGCCGGCCTTGCGCCAGCACGGTTTTCGCAACTCCGGCACCACGACGCTTCACATCCACGCCGTGCTGGCGTCACCGGTGTTCGAAGCCATGATGGAGGGTGCTGCGGAAATGACGCGAAGGTGGGATTCCCAATCTCAAATTCTGTTCGACGCCTTCTTCGCCATCACCTTCTGATACGCCGCCTGCAGCCGCTCGCCGACGCTCGGCCCCGTCTTCTTTCGCCGCTTCACGCCGACATGGGCCTCGCGCAATTCGTCCATGAACTCCGCCCACATTTTTGGGCCGCCTTCGCTCAAGAGCCTGGCGCGGATGCCGAGTTCCTCGGTGACGGGGAGATATTTGTAACCCCAGGCCGACATCTGCGCGAGAATCGGCAACAGCTCGATGCCCTGCTCGGTCAGCGAATAGATTCCCTTCTGCTTGTGGCTCGGATCGTCCTCGCGCGTGATGATGCCCTGCTCGAGCAGCCTCTTCAGCCGGTCGGCGAGGATGTTGGAGGAGATGCCTTCGTCGGACTTGGTCAGCAGCTCGCGAAAATGCCGGCGGTTGCCGAACATCATGTCGCGGATCACGAGCAGGCTCCATTTATCGCCGACCACCTCCAGCGTGAGGTTGATCGGGCAGCCGGAACGCTCGGGCTCGGTCATTGGCGACATCCAGACATCCGGCGACAACGCCATTCAAAAACCGCTTGCAACATTGCACCGGTTATCTCAGGATACAACCAGTTGCAATTTGCAAGCAGTCTGAGGGGTCTCATGTCGTTGACACTTCATTTCCATCCGCTGGCGTCGTTCTGCTGGAAGGCGCTGATAGCGCTCTACGAGAATGGCACGCCGTTCACGCCGAATTCGGTCGATCTCGGCAATCCGGCCGAGCGCGCGGCGTTGCTGAAACTGTGGCCGCTCGGCAAATTTCCGGTGTTGCGCGACGAGGCGCGGAACCAGATCGTTCCGGAGTCGAGCGTCATCATCGAATATCTCGACCGGTATTATCCCGGGCGGACGAAATTCATCTCCGACGATCCGGAGATGGCGTGGCAGACGCGGCTGCGCGACCGCTTCTACGATCTCTATGTGCATCTGCCGATGCAGAAGATCATGGGCGACCGGCGTCGGCCGGACGGAAGCAAGGACTCCCAGGGCGTCGAGGAGGCGCGGGCACAATTGCGGACCTCGTACAACATGATCGAGCAGCAGATGTCTGATGGCGGTTGGGCGATGGGCAATGATTTCAGCCTCGCCGACTGCGCCGCGCTGCCGCCGCTGTTCTACGGCAACATGGTGGAACCGTTCGGCAGCGCCAGCAAAAATCTGACGGCCTATTTCGAACGCCTGAAGGCGCGCCCTTCGATCGCCCGCGTGATCGAGGAGGCCGAGCCGTATTTCAGGATGGTGCCGAAATGAGCCGAAAAATTTTCGGCTGACGTGTCGGTTCGGCGGGAACTCGTTCGTCTTAACGTTGGGGTCGCGGTTCGGAACACGGTTGTCTGAACCGCGGACCCGTATGTGGGAATCGGGACGGAGCACCGCATGAAACTTTGCTGTCGTTGGGTCATTGTCGCGGCCGGTGCACGTATGACCTGCGTCGGCATCGTGCAGCTGACGTAAGGAGGCTGACATGCCGTCCTCACGCAAGGCGGAGATCATCCGCGCCCTGTTTGCGGCCTACCGGTCGAACGATCGCAAGGCCGTCGAAGCGTCCTTCACCGACGATTTCTGTTTCACCAGTCCCTATGACGACCGCATCGACAAGCCGACCTATTTCGCGCGGTGCTGGAAGTCCAGCGACTGGATCGAAGGGCAGGATCTCGAAAGGATTCTGGTCGAAGGCGATGCGGCCTTTGTGACCTATCAATGCACGGCCAGGGACGGAAAGAGCTTTCGCAATACCGAGTGTTTCGTCTTTGAAGGCGACAAGATCAGACGCATCGATGTCTATTTCGGCGCGGCCTACCACAACGGTGTGTTTGTAAAACTGCAGTCTTGAAATTGCCGGACAGGCCGGGCAGGCGCGATCCGGCCCGTCACATCAAGGCGACCACGATTGGATATCTCCCATGGAACGGATAATGACCGGTAACGGTGGACTTTCGACAACGCGTCTCGGCCGCATGCACGATATCATGGCGCGCCATGTCGAAAGCGGTGAGGTGCCCGGCCTGGTGACGCTGGTGAGCCGGGATGGCGAGATTCACGCTGACGCCGTCGGCAAACTGGCGATCGACGGTGCGCCGATGCGGCGCGACAGCATTTTTCGCATCACATCGATGACCAAGCCGGTGACGGCGGCGGCCGCGATGATGCTGGTCGAGGAATGCAAGCTGCGGCTTGACGATCCCGTCGATCGCTGGCTGCCGGAACTGGCCGATCGCAAGGTGCTGCGCGCGATCGATGCGGCGGTTGACGACACCGTGCCGGCCAAACGCGCGATCACGCTGCGCGATCTCATGACGTTCCGGCTGGGTCTTGGCATGATCCCGGTATTTCCGGATCGCTATCCGATCCAGAAGGCGATTGCGGAAGCCGGCTTCGCGCCGGGCCCGGTATTTCCATCGTTTCCGCCGGACGAACTGATGCGGCGCTATGGCACTCTGCCGCTGGTCTACCAGCCCGGCGAACGCTGGCTGTACAATTCAGGCACCGAAATCCTCGGCGTGCTGATCGCGCGCGTCGCCGGTATGTCGTTTGCCAAATTCCTGCACGAGCGCATCTTTGCGCCGCTCGGCATGAGGGACACGGCGTTCTTCGTTCCGCGGGAGAATCTCGGCCGCTTTGCGACCGCCTATACGCGGGATCACGCAAGCAGCGCGCTGAAAGTGTTCGACGATCCCGCTACCGGCAAATTCGCGCAGCCGCCGCTGTTCGAAAATGGAAGCGCAGGTCTGGTCTCGACCGCCGACGATCTCAACGCCTTCGCACAGATGATGCTGAATGGCGGGCGGCTGGGCAGCGAACGCGTCCTGTCGCGGCCCTCGGTCGAACTGATGACGACCGACCAGCTCACGCCGGAACAGAAGCGGGGCTCGGAATTGCTGTTGGGCGACAATTTGGGTTGGGGCCTGGGGCTTTCGGTTTTCACGGGGCGTGACGATCTCTGCAACGTGCCTGGCCGGTTCGGCTGGGACGGCGGCTATGGAACCTCCTGCTATTCCGACCCCAAAGAAAATCTCACCGGAATCCTGCTGACCCAGCGGATGATGGATTCACCGCAGCCACCGGCGGTGTTCAGGGATTTCTGGACCTGCGCCTATCAGGCGATCGACGATTGATGGTGCGCTTCGCCGCGGCACTATGAGGTTGGGCCGGCTGGCCGGAGGCCCAATGCCATATGTTGCAATTCTGTAAAAAGCGCCATACCCGGGCGACCGTCCTCTTGACGCCGCCGCCAGCCCGGTCAGACTGGACGGCAACCGAACATGGGGAGCCGCAAATGAAGTTCTACATCACCGCGCTCGATACGTCCGGGACCGTCACGCTGAACCGCGACTCCGTACCCGCTGCGATAAAAAAGGCCGCCGAACTGATATCGGACGGGTGCCTGAATGTGGAAATCATCATGCCGGATGGAGCCGCCTATCGGCCCGGTGAGTTTGAGCAGTTGAAGCAACGGGCAGGCGCCTAGAGCAAAGAGCAGCTGGCGTTTTCGGACTCTTTCTAACTACGTGAAAGATGATTCACTTTCCGTCATGGCCGGGCTTCGTCCCGGCCATCCACGTCTTTCTTCCATTGGCTGCATTTCGAGTCAGACTCTCAGGATGACGCATTTAGCCACATGGTCGGTTGCGCTGTACGCCTGGAATGTTGGCAATGACCTCCAAAATAATTCCTCAGGACATGTCGGTGCCGCAAAACCCGGTTCGTCTTGTTGATGAGCGCCGGCGGGCAGTCGCGCGGAGCGATCAGGATCAAACGGAGCCAGACGATGCGATTTATGGTGATTGTAAAAGCCAGCAAGGACAGCGAAGCGGGCGTGATGCCGAGTACGGAATTGCTCACCGCGATGGGCAAGTTCAACGAGGAAATGGCCAAGGCCGGCGTGATCGAGGCCGGCGAGGGTCTGCATCCGACGTCCAGGGGCGCACGCATCAAATATTCGGCCGGGCAGAACGCGCTGAGCCGCGGCCCGTTCGAACTGACCGGCGATCTGATCGCCGGGTTCTGGCTGATCAAGACCAACTCGCTGGATGAAGCGATCGGCTGGATGAAGCGCGCGCCGTTCGGCAAGGGCGACGAGATCGAAATCCGGCAGGTCTTTTCGGCCGAGGACTTTGGCGAGGCGCTGACCCCTGAGTTGCGCGAGCAGGAAGAACGGCTGCGTGCGCAGGCCGGGAAGAAGTGACGGCCGACAGGCCGTTATTCCGGGGCAGTCCGCAGGACTGAACCATGATGTGCAATTGCACATCAGGGAATCTCGAGGTTCCGGGTTCGCTGCGCGCCCCGGAACGACTACAAAAAACAGGACACCCCACCATGCGATTCATGATGCTGATGATCCCCCTGGGCTATGAGACCGCGCCGCCGGACGTCCAGCTCGATCCGGAGCGGATGGCGGCGATGATGAAATACAATGAAGCGCTGCAGGACGCCGGCGTCCTGATCACGCTCGATGGCTTGCATCCGCCGTCGATGGGCGCGCGGGTCTCGTTTGCCACCGGCAAGCCGGTCGTGACCGACGGTCCCTTCACCGAGGCCAAGGAGGTGCTCGGCGGCTACTGGATGATCGACGTGGCCTCGCGCGAGGAGGCGATCGGCTGGGCGAAAAAGTGCCCGGCGTCCCCGAACGAGATCATCGAAATCCGCCAGGTGCAGGAGATGGCGGATTTCTCCGAAGAGCTGCAACAGGTCGCGGCCGGATTCACCGAGAGGCAGGGCAAGACGGCCCGGCGTTAATCTTTGTGAACGCGTAGCCGTGAATGTACGGCTAGTGACCTTTACCGCCGGCTCATGTAAAAGCCTTTCACATGAGTTGGCGCAAGGAAGAGCGCCGCGCCGAGCGCGGCTACCATCACGGCAATCTGAAAGAGGCGCTGCTGCAGGCGGCGCTCAATCTGATCGCGCAAAAGGGCGCGGCCGGATTTACCTTCGCCGACGCCGCGCGGATGGCCGGCGTCAGCCCGGCGGCACCCTACCGGCATTTTCGCGACCGCGAGGAATTGCTTTCCAGCATCGCGCAGCGCGGCTTCGAGCAGTTCGAGGCGCTGCTGACGCAGGCCTGGGACGACGGCCGCCCCGACACCGTCACCGCGTTCGAACGGGTCGGCAAAGCCTATCTCGCCTTTGCCCGCGAGGAGCCGGCGTTCTATTCGGCGATGTTCGAATCGGGCATCCCCGTCGACCTCAATCCGACGTTAATGGCCGCTAGCGAGCGTGCTTTCGCCATTATCCGCGCCGCCGCCGAGCGCCTCGCTGCGCTGGCGCCGCCCGGCATGCCGCGCCCGCCCGCGCTGATGATGGCGCTGCACATCTGGTCGATGTCGCACGGCGTGGCGTCGTTGTTCGGCCGTGGCGACGCCGCCCGGCGCAAGCTGCCGATGTCGCCGGAAGATCTCTTGGAAGCCGAAGTGCTGATTTATCTGCGCGGTCTCGGTTTCCCGACCGACCGCCGGCCTTCGGCGAAAGATTCTGCAGACCAGAATCCGTCGGGTCCGCCGCCCATCCCTCCAAGTGGCCCTTGGGGCAAGCCGAAATAAAATTGCGCAAATAATTTGACGACCGCCGATGGCGCCCGGCTTGACAAAACCGCCGAATGGTTTAGGTATGTAAATGTTATTTACATTCACAACGGCGTGATGCCGTCATGGAGAGGGAAATGGCCTACACCGCAGATGTCAATCGATGGCGCGGTCCCGTGGAAGAACCATACCGTCCGCATATGCTTGATAGCCCCTGGCATCCCGGCTGGATCGCCGTGACCATCCTCGGCTTCCTCATCTGGTGGCCGATCGGACTTGCCCTACTCTTTTTCACACTCGGGAGCAGAAAAATGGGTTGCTGGAGCCACCAGGATCGCTGGGCCAACAAGATGGAGCGGATGCAGTACAAGATGGAGCGGATGAAGGACCGCATGGAGCGGCGGGGCTTCCCGTTCGGCGGCTTCGGACCGCCCTCCAGCGGCAACCGCGCCTTCGACGAGTACCGCATGGAAACCCTGCGGCGTCTCGAGGAAGAGCAGGTCGAGTTCAAGAACTTCCTCGACCGCCTGCGCCACGCCAAGGACAAGGAAGAGTTCGACGCCTTCATGGCGCAGCACAAGACGCGTCCGACCCCGCCGAACGATCAACCGCAGCAGGGTTGAGCGCAACGCCGGAGTTCGGGTTTATCGGGCTGAGACTTCAGCCTCAGGCGTAATGCCCCCATGACGCCTGATGGCGACACAACCGCCCGTTTGCGATGAGCAGACGGGCGGTTTGTTTTTGCGCCGGCGCACAGCGTGTTGGGTTTGATTGGAAGCGTCGCTCTCGCGCCCGATCTCGTCGCTTGCGATGCGCAGGTCATCGGCCGATTGCCGATTGAGCCAGAATTGGCGGGCTGGTCTGGAACCTTGCCCGAGCCCGGTGTCGCCCGTTTGAAGCACAACCAGGCACTGCGGATGAAAGCCCGCTTACCTTCGCTCGGCTTCAGCCTCTTGCTCCAGCCGCAAAATATGGGCGCGTAGCGCATCGAACCGCTCTTCGATGACATCGCTGAACAGCGGATCCTTGTGACCGGTTACGGCGGACGCGATTTCCGTCCAATCTTCGGGCTTGAGGGCCTTGAGCGCGGCAGGAAAGAAATCTCGGTCCTCCATCATCATGTGGTGCCGCTCGTGCACGATGAACTCGCGAACAATGGCATCGACATCTTGCCGAAGAACTTCAGCATCCGCGAGCACGTTCTCGACTGCGTGAGCGACACGGCGCAGGCGATCAGCCCCTTTCTTGTGTTCGCGAGCGAGATCACCGACCTTCGCAGCCGCCACCGGATCGCGCGTTCTCAGCTTGGCAAAGACCAGGTCTTCCTGGGGATGGTGATACACTTCCGGGTAGACTTCGAAATAGCTGATGATCGCCCGAATAACCTCGTAGTCGGGGCGGTCTCCCCGGTCGAAAACCTCAAGTTCCCGCTCGAGGATGGCGAGCAGCCTCTCAATATTGCGATGCTCTTGCGATAAGCGCTCAATGATCATGACAGCGCCCCACACGGTGAACGACAAAACACTATCCCTGACGCGGTATCGGGGGTTTGCGGCAGATCAAATCCGGGTCGGAATAAGGTGCGGCGATGATCCTGTCGGGCATGGCCGACATCGATCGAGCCGTCCCGATCAAGTTCGAGCCTCGAAGGATGGGCCACGGGCCGTACTCATCCTTCGTGATGCGCAAGCCAGCGGCGCAATTGCGAGGACGTGCTGCGATTCATCCGGGCGACGCCGGCAATGCAATCCCGCGCGATGGCCGCGGGATCGTCTCGATCAGGCGGCCACAGGGCATTTGATCAGGGCCTGTCGTGCTCCTCGGAAATGTCCTTGTTGGTGTAGTCGGGCATCATGGCGGTCGCGACAATGCTGACGACCGCGCAGAACAGAATGTAGAACGCGATCGCGTAACCCGAGCCGGTGGCGGCGAGCAGTGCGGTGGCGATCAGCGGTGCCGGCCCGCCCGAGATGACCGACGAGAGCTGGTAGCCGATCGAGCAGCCGCTGTACCGCAGCCGCGGGGTGAAGCACTCGGCGATCAACGCCGCCTGCGGGCCATACGTCAGAGCATGCGGTACGAATGACAGCACGATCGCGATGAAGATCAGCAACGGCGCGCCGGTGTTCAGCAGGCCGAAATACGCAAAGCCGAACAGCCCGGTCAGGACCGCGCCGATCATGTACAGGCGCTTGCGTCCGATGCGATCCGACAGGTGCCCCGCCAGCGGGATGTTGAAGAGCTCAATGGTGCCGGCGCAGATCAGACAGATGAGCAGGAAGTCGCGATCCTGATGGATGACCTGGGTACCATAGGCGAAGACAAAGGCCAGGTAGATGTAGGCCGGCGCCTGCTCGACCATCCGCGCCAGCGCCGAGAGGATGATCGAGCGCGGCTGACGCTTGATCACCTCGATCACCGGGACCCGCGCAACACGGTTTTCGGCCACGATCCGCCGGAACGTCGGCGTCTCCATGATGCCGAGCCGGATGTAAAGCCCGATGGCGATCATCACGAGGCTGAGCAGGAACGGGATCCGCCAGCCCCAAACCAGGAACTGGTCGCCGGAAATGCGGCTGAACACCAGCACCGCGATATTTGCCAGCAACAACCCGGCGGGACCGCCGAGTTGCGGCCACGAGGTGATGAAGCCGCGGTGCTGGTTGGTCCGCGCCCACTCCATCGAGAGCAGCACCGAGCCACCCCACTCGCCGCCGACGCCCACGCCTTGGATGAAGCGGATGACGGTCAGGATGACGGCACCCCAGATTCCGATCTGGTCATAGGTGGGGACGAGGCCGACCGCCGTAGTGGCAAGCCCGGTCAACAGCAACGTGGCGATCAGCGCCCCCTTGCGGCCGATGCGATCGCCATAGTGGCCGAAGATCGCGGCACCGATCGGCCGTGCGATGAAGCCCACGGTGTAGATCGCGAACGCCTCCAGCACGCCAACCAGGGGATCGGACTTGGGAAAGAACAGCTTGCCGAAGACGAGGCCGGTCACCGTGCTGTAGAGCAGGAAGTCGTACCATTCGATGGTGGTGCCTACCGTGCTGGCGATCAATGCGCGACGCAATTGCGCCTGGTGCTCGGCTTCCGGCAGTGGAGCAGTTGCAATGTCCAATGTCGTCATTGTGCATCTCCCTTGGTCCAAATCTGACTGCGGCCTTGCGGAATGCGTTTCGTCCCCCATCCACGGAAGTGGATGTGGGTATCGATGTCTGTTTTCTTGTTGGTTGGGGCTGCGCCGTCATTGCGCGCGCGCCCATGCCGGCTGCAGGAAGCCGGTCCTGGATGGCGAGCGGCGCCAACCGGACGCCATCACGGGAGCGGACATCCCTGATGACACGGTCTTGTAAATCAAAAGCCTAGTCCCTCGGCCCGCCCGGTAAATTCAACCTTGGTCTATGGCAACCCTGCCACCGAACTTCCTCCGCTCGTCGGGTGCTTCTCCGTCGCGCGCGGCGATGCCGTACGTCGCGCCATCCCAGATGATTCGCATTTGGCCGATCATGTTTGCGACTGTGACGAGGGCGTGAGCTTGACGACTCTTCAGCAAGCTATGAGGCACCGACACAATGGACTTCGAAAAGGCGGCAGCTCTACCCATCCTGCAATTTCGACCATCAAAAACTGCCCGACGGGCAAATCAGTGATTTTCTGTCAAGTCCACTTCCAGAAAATATTCCTCTTGTCGCGTCGGGCAAATCAGTGGTGTTTCTCCGCCCGTCTCACCCGAGAAGAGGGGCGTGTCGCGATCGTCACGAAACGCGGGTTGAGATGCGGTGGACGCGGATGTGCCTTTGACGAACGGCGCTGAGGCGGACGGCGAAGGCGTGTGGTCCTGACGCCCCGATGCTGGCGTCAAGTTCCCGGGAAGCAGGCTTCTCGGGGGCGACGGTGGCAAGAAAGCCCGTTCGCCGGGGAGAGCGCGCTATAAGCCGTAAAACCATTGCGCAGGGAAGGCCGGATGCCTCCGCTGAACCTGTATGCTCGTGTGCGTGTTCTTGTGCACATATTGCACACGAGACCGCGGGTGCAGCGCGCACCCGGCTTTCCCTGCGCCCTCTGTCTTTGGAGGGACAAGGTTGACGCATAACTCGGGCGCATTGCGCCGCGGGATCGGGAATTTGCGCGGGTGGGAACGCCCAACGTTCGTGTCCCGGACGCGGCGCAGCGCTTCTACAGCGGTGCGCCGCAGCGCCGGGACCCAGCGAGCGGGCCCCGGCTTGGCGGAGCACCACGACGCGAAAGGCGTCGCGTTGCACCGCATCCGGGGCACGGGAGCCCTTGGGGACCCGGTTCCAGCTCCCGTAACCGCCCGGCCCGCCTTGATTTCCCGCCGCCAAATTCCCCTTTGGTAACCTCGCATTAACCATGATTAGCGTCTGGTTAGGGACGTAATGACGCGCGGATAGCCCTCGTTTTGACACGTTGGCAGGGGAATCAGGACCCGGCTTTGGACGGGCCCCCCATGCGACACCAATGAGGCTCTCGCGCTGGCGCTCAACGCCGCGCCCGACGCGCGGCTGTGGAACCGGCAGCCATTTGCTCCCGGAGGATTTGGGACGGAGCATGATCCGGAAAAGTGGGAACCGGTTTCCCGAAAAGATCATGCTCAAACGGGAGATTGCCTTGAGAGGATACCGCTTATGACGCCCGACACGGTTCAGTCAGCATTGCCGATGATATCGAGCGATGTCTCGCTGATTTCGCTGTTCATGCAGGCCGCGTGGATCGTGAAAGCGGTCATGCTGGGCCTGCTCGCCTGTTCGGTCTGGGTCTGGGCGATCGCGATCGACAAGATCATTCTGTACGGGCGTACCAAGCGCGCAATGGATCGCTTCGAACAGGCGTTCTGGTCCGGGCAGTCGATCGAGGAGCTTTATCGGGCGCTGTCGGCCAAGCCGACGCAATCGATGGCGGCCTGTTTCGTCGCCGCCATGCGCGAATGGAAACGGTCGTTCGAGAGCCAGTCACGGTCCTTTGCCGGCTTGCAGATGCGGATCGAGAAGGTCATGAACGTCTCGATCGCCCGCGAGGTCGAACGGCTGGAACGGCGGCTTTTGGTGCTGGCGACAGTCGGTTCCGCCGGCCCGTTCGTCGGCCTGTTCGGCACCGTCTGGGGCATCATGTCGAGCTTCCAGTCGATCGCCGCCTCGAAAAACACCTCGCTGGCGGTGGTGGCGCCCGGTATCGCCGAAGCGCTGTTTGCCACCGCGATCGGCCTCATCGCCGCAATTCCGGCGACTATTTTCTACAATAAGTTCACCTCCGAGGTGAACCGGCAGGCCCAGCGCCTGGAAGGGTTCGCCGACGAATTTTCAGCGATCCTGTCGCGCCAGATCGACGAGCGGGCGTGAGGAGCGGCCAATGACGAGCGCACCCGTGAGCATCAGATCATGGCGATGAACATGGCAGGTTCGGCCGGCGGCGGACGCCGCGGCCGGCGGCGCGCCGCCGTGATGGCGGAGATCAACGTCACCCCGATGGTGGACGTCATGCTGGTGCTGCTGATCATCTTCATGGTGGCCGCCCCCTTGATGACGTCGACCATCGATATCGACCTGCCGGTCGCCAGCGGCGGCAAGTCGCTGTCGTCGAACGCCCCGCCCTTGACGCTGTCGGTCAAGCGCACCGGCGGCAGCTGCAATTCGAATGTCGAACTCTATCTCGGGGATACCCTGATTTCGTCCGCCGACCTGCTGCCCAAGATCAAGGCGATCCGGGAAACCCGGTCGGATGCCGAAAGCGTGGTCTATCTGCGCGGCGACAAGGACGTTTGTTACACGGATATGATGAAATTATTGGGGTATATTAGGACCGCCGGCTTCAAGGCGAATATCGTCATCGTTCCCGAGCAGGGCTCGTGAGCGGTAGTGTTTTCGAGCGAAGCATGCCCTCGGACCTGATCCGCGGGTGGGTGGTACCGGTTCGGGTGAAGGAAACGCGTCAAGTAATGGCTGACGGTGGAGCAAGAAGGCTCAAGTGAAGGTGAAGGTCGACAAGACACTGGCTGCGTCGATCGCCCTGCACGTCCTCGTGCTCGGGTGGGGACTGGTGTCGTTCTCGAGCAGGGCCTTCGAAATGGCGCCGGAAGACTCCGTCGCCGTCGATGTTGTTTCCGACGAACAGCTCGCCCATGTCATGGCTGGCTCGAAGACCGGCAAAAAGGAAAATCCGAAACCGCTGGTCGACAAGGTTGCCGAGGCGAAGCCGGTTGACGACGCCGTCGGCAAGGTGACCGAGAAGGCGCCTGTCATCACCGACACCGCGCCGCCGCCGGAGCCGAAGGTCGAGGAAAAACCGGTCGAGAAAAAGCCGGATCCGCCGAAGGTCGTCGAGAAGCCGAAGGAAGAACCGAAGCCGATCGAGAAGAAGCCCGATCCGCCCAAGGTCGATCCGATCGCGGAAGCCATCAAGAAAGAAGAGAAGAAGCCGCCGCCGAAACCGCCGGTCCAGGCCGCCAAGCCGCCTGAGCAACCCAAGCCGAAAACCGAACGCACTTTCGATCAGTCGAAGATCGCAGCCCTGCTCGACAAGCGCGATCCGTCGCGCCAGGCCATGACCGGCGAAACGCTGAATTCCAACGCGGCGCTCGGGCTCTCCAAGGGCAAGGCCGCGGACAATTCCGCGACATGGGGCGCGCTGTTCAAGCGACAGGTCGATCGCTGCTGGAAGGTGCCGTATGGTGGGATCGAAACCCAGAATCCCCGGGCCATCATCGACATCAAGCTGAAGCGCGACGGTACGCTCGAGGGATCGCCGATTCCGGAAGAGATCCCGGCGACTCCCTACCTGCGAGTCTATCAGGAAAGCGCGATACGCGCGATCATCGAATGCCAGCCGTACAATTTGCCTCAGGTCTATTACGATGAATGGAAATATTTTGCGCCGGTCTTCAAGCCTGAAACGTGAGAAAAGCTCAAAACAATGACCGATAACGATCAATCGCGCGAAATGCCGTTTCGCTTGAATCGCCGCCAGCTTGTTTCCGGTATGGTTTCGCTCGGCGTCCTGGCGGGCGCGCCGGTTCGCAGCGCGTTTGCGCAAGGGCCAAAACAAGTGCCGGTCCAGGGTGGCGATTTCGCGCCGCTTCCGATCGCGATCCCGAATTTCGTGGCGGGAACGCCAGGAGACGCCGAAGTCGGCGCCGGCGTATCTCAGGTCATCACCAACAACCTCAAGCGCAGCGGGTTGTTCGCGCCGATCGACCAGGCCGCCTACATCGAGCGCATTTCGAATATCGACGCGGCACCACAGTTCCAGAGCTGGAAAAGCATCAACGCCCAGGCGCTGGTGACCGGCCGCATGACCCGGCAGCCCGATGGCCGCCTGAAAGCCGAATTCCGCCTCTGGGACGTCAACACCACCCAACAACTCACCGGCCTGCAATATTTCACCTCGCCGGAATACTGGCGCCGGATCGCGCACATCATCTCCGATCAGATCTACGAGCGCCTGACCGGCGAAAAGGGCTATTTCGACAGCCGCGTGGTGTTCGTCGATGAAACCGGGCCCAAGGAACGCCGCGTCAAGCGGCTGGCGCTGATGGATCAGGATGGCGCCAATGTGCGCTATCTGACCAAGGGCGCCGACCTCGTGCTGACGCCGCGGTTTTCGCCGTCGACCCAGGAAATCACCTACATGGAGTTCGGCCAGGGCGATCCGCGCGTCTATCTGTTCAATATCGAAACCGGGCAGCGCGAGATCGTCGGCAATTTCCCCGGCATGTCGTTCTCGCCGCGGTTTTCGCCGGACGGCCAGCGCGTGATCATGAGCCTGCAGCAGGGCGGCAACTCCAACCTGTTCGTGATGGACCTGCGCTCGAAATCGACCACGCGCCTGACCGACACGCCGGCGATCGATACCTCGCCGTCCTATGCGCCTGATGGCACTCAGCTGTGCTTCGAATCCGACCGCGGCGGCAAGCCGCAGATCTATGTGATGCCGGCGACCGGCGGACCGGCGCAGCGCATCTCCTTCGGCGACGGCAGCTATTCGACGCCCGTCTGGTCGCCGCGCGGCGACTACATCGCCTTCACCAAGCAGGGCGGCGGGCAATTCGCCATCGGCATCATGAAGACCGATGGCTCGGGTGAGCGAATCCTCACCTCCGGTTATCACAATGAAGGGCCGACCTTTGCGCCGAACGGCCGGGTGCTGATGTTCTTCCGCGATCCCGGCGGCAATGGCGGACCGTCGTTGTTCACCGTGGACATTTCCGGACGCAACGAACAGCGGGTTCCGACCCCCGGCTTCGCGTCCGATCCGGCGTGGTCCCCATTGTTGTCCTGAAAATCACGGCGCCTCGCGAAAGCTGTGACGTTAAGCGGCAAACGTTGCCTAGCGTGCTGATTTTTCGAGCAAATTTCTACAAGTCGACATGAAAAGCAACGTCTCGGTAACGATATTCCCTCAGAAAGACTTCATCTGGGAAGGGTAAAAAGTACGCACCCGGAACAGGACGCGTACGCTGCCGATGCAGTTGGTCGATCAAAAAAAGCGAAGCAGCCAGGATGAGCTCGAGCCGGTGCTTTACGCGGCGCTGATCGATTCCATGTGCCAGAATTTCTGGCCCATGCTGTTCGGCTCGGTCTGCTCCGCCGTCGCGGCGTTGCTGACCGCGCTCAAGACCGGGAACGTCTGGCTGTGGCCGTGCGCGGCTCTGATCGTCGGAATCGGCACCGTCCGCGCCTTCCAGATGCGCAAATACGAACGGCGCACCGCGGTGCTGACATTCGAACAGGCGAAGCATTGGGAGCCGCGCTACGCTGTGGGCGCCATGATCTATGCCGGCGTGCTCGGCGTCTGGTGCTTCCTCACCATTTTCGGCAACGACGATGCGGTCGCGCACATGGTGTGTGTCGCCGTGACGATCGGTTACACCGCCGGCGGCGCGGCCCGCAACTACGGCAGTCCGAAGCTGATCCAGTATCACATCCTGCTGGCATGCGGCCCGATGTCGCTGGCGTTGGCCCTGCACGGCGGTTTCTATTACGTCGGCCTTGCCGTGCTGCTGGTGCTGTTCTTCATCGGTCTGAAGGGCATCAACCTCAGTCTTCACGCCATCTTCGTCAAGGCGCTGACCTCGAGCTTCAGGGAAGCGGCGCTGGCCGGACAGTTCGATACCGCCTTGAACAACATGCCGCACGGGCTGTGCATGTTCTGCGCCGACGGCCGCCTTGCGGTCATGAATCATCGCTTCAGCGAAATGATGCAGCTGTCGGACAAGCTGGTGCAGCGTGGCGGCAGTGCGTCCGACATCATCGACGCCTGCGTCAGCGCGGGATCGATCTCGGCGCCGAGCGGCCGGATGATTCTGGCGGAGATCGAGAATACCCAGACGCGCGATATGATAACGACCGACCCCGATATTGCGCGCAACCGGTCGCTCTCCTGGACCTTCCAGCCGATGGCGGGCGGCGGCGCGGTGGTCCTGCTCGAAGACATCACCGAGCGGCGCGACGCGGAGGCCCGGATCAGCCATCTCGCGCGTTACGACGAACTGACCGAGCTTCCCAACCGGGTCAATTTCCGCGACGAGATCGGGCGTCTGCTGTCCATTCAGCAGGGCGCCGATCAATTGTCGGCGCTGCTGTTCGTCGACCTCGACCAGTTCAAGCAGGTCAACGACACGCTGGGGCATCCCTGCGGCGACCAGTTGCTGTGCGCGGTCGCCGGCCGCATGCGCGAGATGCTGCGGCCCGAGGATTTCGTGGCGCGCTTCGGCGGTGACGAATTCGTCGTGTTCCAGCAGAACATCCGTTCCCACGAGGACGCCGCCGTGCTCGCCCGGCGCATCGTCGATCGCCTGAGCGAGCGTTACAAGATCGACAACCATCTGGTCGAGATCGGCGCCAGCGTCGGCATCGCCATGACGACCGCCGGCGTCAGCGCCGATACGCTGCTGAAGAACGCCGACATGGCGCTGTACCGCGCCAAGGCCGACGGCCGCGGCACCTTCTGCTTTTTCCGCGAGGAGATGGCGCAAACCGTCGAAGCCCGCCGTATCCTGGAGCTCGACCTGCGCAAGGCGCTGGCGAACGAGGAATTCGAGCTGTTCTATCAGCCGCTGGTCAATCTCAAGTCCGGCCGGATCGCGACCTGCGAAGCGCTGCTGCGCTGGAATCATCCGGTGCGCGGCAGGGTTTCCCCGATCGACATCATTCCGGTCGCCGAGGACATGGGCCTGATCGTCGATCTCGGCCGCTGGATCCTGCGCAAGGCCTGCATGGAATGCATGAAGTGGCCCGAACTTGTCAGCGTCGCGGTCAATTTCTCGCCGCAGCAGTTCCACCAGCGCGACGTGCTGAGCGAAGTGCGTTACGCGCTCGAGGTCTCCGGCCTGCCGGCGCACCGCCTCGAAATCGAGATCACCGAATCTTCCCTGCTGCGCAACACCCAGATCACCCACGATGTGCTGTCGCAACTGCATTCGCTCGGGGTGCGGATCTCGCTGGACGATTTCGGCACCGGTTATTCGAGCCTGAGCTATCTGCATAATTTCCCGCTGCAGAAAGTGAAGATCGATCGCTCCTTCCTGGAGGGCATCGATACCGACCGTCCGCTGACGCTGCTGCGCGGCGTGGCGCGGCTCTCGGCCGACCTCGGAATGTCGGTCGTGGTCGAGGGTATCGAGACCACCGAGCAGCTGGAGCTGATCAGCGCCGATGGCGCGGTGACCGAAGCGCAGGGCTATCTGTTCAGCCGGCCGGTTCCGGCGGTTCGGATTCGTCAGTTGCTGAACGCCTCGCACGGCCGGCGCGCGCCGGATGACCAGCTGATCGCGGTGTCCTCGCGCTCGATCGCCTGAGGCGTTTCACGCGATTTCGCCTTGCTGGCGAACATGTGAAGTGTTGGTCCTTCACAAGTTCCCGGCCCCGTGGGATGATGTGGCATGAATCTTCGCCGACTCATCAGTCGTCTGCTTGCGGTCTTTGTGATCGTTGGGCTTGTTGCTGCGCCGCTGGTATCCCCGGCGGCGGCAGAGCGGCCGTCTGTTGGCAAAATGGGCGATATGGCTGCTATGTCCGGGGACATGCAGTGTTGTCCGGACGAACAGAAGAACGACGAACAGAAGAACAATGGCTGCCAGGATTGTCCCCTCGTCGCCATGTGCATGCTGACGATCGCTCAGGCCGAACCGTCGCCGACCAACGGTATCCAGGTGTCTTTCCAGACCCGCAGGCTGTCCTTCGCGATCGTCGACGTTGTCGCTGACGGCCTCATCGGCGACCCTCCAGATCATCCTCCTCGAATCCTGACCTGATCGGCGTCACCACGCCGTCTGCTGCCGCGCGGTCCCAGGGCCGCGCGGATAACGCATGCCGCCGTTGGCGGCACATCAGGACTTCGAGGATTCAAAAATGAAAAGCTTCAACTATCCGCGTGCCGTCCAGGCCGCGCTGATCGGCATTGCCATCATCGGTTCGGTCACGGGCGCCCGCGCCGACCTCAAGGATTACGAATTCCAGCTGGTCGACCAGACCGTCAGGAAGGGTGACGCGATCATCTCCGTTCGCCTCGTCCATAAGCCCGACGGGAAGTCCGTGCCGGATGCGGTCATTTTCGCGACACGTCTGGATATGGCTCCCGACGGAATGCAGGAGATGGCGACCAGGATTGCGCCGATGCCGAGCACGGAACCCGGCATCTACAAGTTCAAGGCGACGTTGAGCATGGCCGGCGGGTGGCAACTTTCGCTGGGCGCCAAGGTGCAGGGCGAAACCGGTACGGTCGAAAACAAGCTCGTCCTGAAGGCGACACCGTGACCCGCGCGAGCGGCATCATTCGGTTGGCGATCGGAGCAACCACAGCAGTGCTGTGGTTGTCTCCCGTGGGAGCGGCCGAGCAAACCTTGCCTGGCGCGACCGTGGAAAGCGTTGTCGCAATTGCCAAACGCCTCAATCCAACGGTGGCGGCCGCCTCGCTCGATTTCGATGCGGCGGTCCACAAAATCGGAACGGCCGGGGTGCTGGCCGATCCGACCCTCGTTCTCGAAGCGTGGGACGTCAATCGGCTTGGCGTCGGACAGCGACGCTTTGGCTTAGAGCAAGAAGTCAAGCTGTGGGGCAAATACGGCCTTGAGCGCGATATCGCGCAATCGGATGCCGATGCTGCAAAATTCCAGGGACGCGCGATCGTTACCGATCTCATTGCGCAGGTCGTTGCCGCGCACGGCGAATACAACGCCGCGTATGAGGCCACAGGAATCTCCGTCGAAATCAAACGGCGCTATGATGAGATACTCGGCCTGTTGCGGTCACGATATGGCACGACATCGGTTGATCAGCAGGACGTCATCAAGGCTGAAATCGAGGCCGCCACCGCCGAGGGCGATGTCGTTCGCCGGCAGGGCGAACAGAAATCAGCGGCGGCGCGGCTCAATGCCCTGATCGGTCGTCCGTCCTTGGCTCCATTGGCTGCGCCGACCGGCTTTCGGGCCGTTAAAGCGATCAGCCTCGCCCAGGTTCAGGGGCTCGCACGATCGGCAAACCCGATGTTGGCGCTGGCGGGGGCGCAGAGCAATTCCGCAGCTCAAACCAAGTCTCTCACCGACCTCAACTATTACCCCGACGTGACGCTCGGCGCGAAATACGTGCAGCGGCCCGGCACGGAAGACACTGGCGAGTTTATGGCCAAATTTAATGTGCCGCTACACTACGAGGTCAAAGACGCCGAGCAACGAGCGGCGGGCGCGCGTCTTGGCGCGGCGCAAGCCCGCAATGAGGCGCTGCGGCTGCGGATTGACGGACAGATCGCTGATGCCTGGTTCGGCGTCGATGCGCTCCGGAAGGTCGTGCAAATCTATGCAACGCGCCAACTCCCGCCGGCCCGATCATCTGTCGACAACGCGCGAAACGGTTTTCAGGCCGGCACGTCCGATCTTTCTTCAGTTTTTGAATCCGAGCGACGGCTTCGAACGGTCCAGCTCGACTTGCTGAAGCTCAAGGTGGAACTGCAAACGAAATATGCCGAGATGGAACGTCTGGCGGGAGGTTCGCTATGAGACGGCCTGCAGGCGTTTTTCTGATCGTATCCGCGATCCTGGCTGCCGGAGTGGCCGGACTAGCCATCGGGCGTTCGAACGGTCCGCTTCCCGGATGGCTGGACGGTATTCTGGCCGCGACCGCGAAACAGAGCCCGGCGCGGTCAGCCGCGACCGGAGCCGTCATCTACTACCGCGATCCGAACGGATTGCCGGACTATTCGCTCACTCCGAAGAAGACTTCGGCGGGCAAAGATTATCTCGCAGTCCGCGCTAGCGAAGACGTGAGTTTCGAGCAGCAGGCTCCGGAAACTACGACTGCTAAAGGCGGGGATCGAAGCAAAATCCGCTACTACCGCAACCCGATGGGCCTTCCCGACACCTCGCCGACTCCGAAGAAGGATTCGATGGGAATGGATTATTTGCCCGTCTATGAGGACGAGCAAGACGACGATTCCTCGGTCAAGGTGAACCCGGGCAAATTGCAGAAGGCGGGTGTTCAGACCGAGGTGGCAGAGCGGCGCACTCTGAGCACGGTGGTTCGTGCACCAGGCACCGTTCAGGAAGACGAGCGCCGCAAAGCGGTCGTATCGCTGCGTTTCGAAGGCTTCATCGACAGCGTCGAAAACGTCACCACCGGCTCGCATGTCCATAAGGGACAGCGGCTGATGCGCATCTACGGCCCGAGCCTGTCGAGCGCCGCCGCCGAATATCTTTCGGCGCTCAATGCCCGCCCCACCGCCGGCATCGGCAATGAAGCCTTGAAAGGCGCACGCCGGCGCCTTGAAAATCTGGATGCTCCCGAGAAGTTCATTGCCGAGATCGAGCGCACGCGCGAAATCCCGACTTATGTGAGCTGGCTCGCGCCGCAGGACGGCGAAATCGTGGAGCGCGTAGCCGTTAACGGCATGCGCGCCGCTCCGGGTGATGTTCTGTTCCGGATCGCGGATCATGATGTCGTCTGGGTGTTGGCCGATATCGCGGAGCGCGATCTTTCCCTGATCGATGTCGGACAAAAGGCCAGCGTCCGGCTTCGGGCCTATCCCGATCGGGTTTTCACCGGCAACGTCACGTTGGTCTATCCGCATTTGATGGCGGAGACGCGGACCGCACGGGTCAGAATCGAACTACCAAATCCGGAAGATCTGCTGCGGCCAGACATGTATGCGGACGTGGAAATCACCACCGGTGCGGAGACGCCGGTTTTAACCGTGTCCAACAGTGCGGTCATCGACAGCGGTGAACGGCAGATTGTGTTGCTCGACAAGGGCGAGGGGCGTTTCGAGCCACGCGCCGTCAGGCTCGGACGGCGCGGCGCTGGCCGCGTCGAGATCAAGGAAGGGCTCGCTGAAAACGACAAGGTCGTCGTCTCCGCGAATTTTCTGATCGACGCCGAAAGCAATCTCAAAGCCGCGCTCAATGGGCTGGATTCCGGGGAGAAATCGCAATGATCGCCCGGCTCATCGACTGGTCGGCCCGTAACCTGATGCTGGTTTTGATCGGCGCGGTCTTCGCTGTGGCAGCCGGGGTCTATGCGCTGAAAAACTCGGCGCTGGACGCTATTCCCGACCTCTCCGACACCCAGGTCATCGTTTATACCGATTACAAAGGCCAAGCGCCGCAGGTCATCGAAGATCAGGTGACATACCCCCTGACGACCGCGATGCTGACGGTTCCGAAATCGAAAGTGGTGCGGGGCTTCTCCTTCTTCGGCGTCTCGTTCGTTTACATTATCTTCGAGGATGGCACCGATATCTATTGGGCGCGCTCGCGTGTGCTGGAATACCTTAATGCAGCCGCGCGCAAGCTGCCGAACGGCGTCACGCCGACGCTGGGACCGGATGCGACTGGCGTTGGCTGGGTCTACCAATACGCGCTGCAGTCCAAAGACAAATCGCTGGCCGACCTGCGATCCCTGCAGGATTGGACCATACGCTACGGCATTTCCAAGGCCGAGGGCGTCGCCGAAGTCGCCAGCGTCGGCGGCTTCGTCAAGCAATACAATATCATCGTCGATCCAAACCGTTTGAGGTCGCTCAATATCCCGCTTGCGAAGGTACGCGACGTTGTCCGCGGCAGCAACATGGATGTCGGCGGCCGTACCGTCGAACTCTCGGAATTTGAATTCATCGTGCGCGGACGCGGCTATGTCAAAAGCATTTCCGATCTCTCCAATGTCGTTCTGAAAGTCGAAAAGGGCACGCCCGTCTTGCTCAAGGACGTGGCGCGGATCGAGCTTGGTCCTGACGAGCGCCGCGGCATCACCGAGCTCAACGGGGAGGGTGAGGTTGCCAGCGGCATTGCGCTGCAACGTTTTGGCCAAAACGCACTTGATGTCATCAACAATGTGAAGGCGCGGCTCGCCGATATGGCGTCGGCCTTGCCGAAGGGCGTCGAGATCATACCGGTCTATGACCGTTCCAACTTGATCTACAATGCGATCGAGACGCTAAAGCGCACGCTGACGGAGGAAAGCATTGTCGTCGCGCTCGTGTGCATCGTGTTCCTGCTGCATGTGCGTAGCGCTCTTGTCGCGATTGTCATGTTGCCGGTCGGCATTCTGATGGCTTTCGCTGCCATGAAGGTGCTGGGCATCGGCTCGAACATCATGAGCCTCGGCGGCATCGCGATTGCGATCGGCGCCATGATCGACGGCGCCATTGTCATGATCGAGAACGCGCACAAGCATCTCGAACGTGCGCCGCCCGACAAGCCGCGGCTGGACGTTCTGATCGAAGCGGCGAGCGAAGTCGGTCCCGCGCTGTTTTTCAGCCTTCTGATCATCACGGTATCGTTCCTGCCGATCTTCACCATGGAATCGCAGGAGGGGCGGCTGTTCAGTCCGCTCGCCTTTACCAAGACGTTTTCGATGGCGGCGGCGGCGATCCTGTCGGTCACGCTGGTTCCGGTTCTGATGGTGTTGTTCATTCGCGGCAAGATCATTCCGGAGCACAAGAACCCGATCAATCGGTTCCTGATCTGGATCTATAGGCCCTTGATCCAGGGCGTGTTGAAAGCCAAGACGCTGACGATCTTTCTTGCGCTCGTCGCCTTGGCGGTCAGCCTGTGGCCGGCCCGGCAGCTCGGAACCGAGTTCATGCCGAGCCTGAATGAGGGCACGCTGATGTACATGCCGACGACACTTCCGGGCTTGTCCGTGACCAAGGCGGCGGAAGTCCTCCAGACGCAGAACAAGATCATCAAGACGTTTCCCGAAGTCGAGTCGGTCTATGGCAAGGCTGGACGGGCCGAGACCGCGACCGACCCTGCCCCCACCGAGATGTTTGAGACGGTCGTCAACCTTAAACCGAAGCAGCAATGGCGTACGGGCCTGACGGTCGACGGCCTGATCGCCGAACTCGACAAGGCGTTGCAGTTTCCCGGCGTCTCCAATGCCTGGACCATGCCGATCAAGGCGCGCACTGACATGCTCGCGACCGGAATCCGCACCCCCGTCGGCATCAAGGTCCTGGGGAAGGACTTGACGGAGATGGAGAAATTGGCACGACAGATCGAAACCGTCGTGAAGGCGGTGCCGGGCACCTCAAGCGCCTACGCAGAACGTGTCATCGGGGGCTACTATCTGGACATCGCGCCTGACCGGGAAGCGCTTGCGCGCTATGGTCTGATGGTCAGCGACGTGCAGGACACCGTCTCGTCCGCCCTTGGCGGCGAGACGATCACGACGACCGTTGAAGGTCGCGAACGATACGGCGTCAATCTGCGCTATCCGCGGGATTTGCGCAGCGATCCCCAATCGATCGCGCGAGACGTGCTGGTGGCCATGCCTGGTGGTGGAACCGTTCCGCTGGGTGAGGTCGCCGCGATCAAGCTGACGCGCGGTCCGACCACGATCCGGACCGAGAACGGCCAGCTCGCGGTCTATATCTTCGTCGACATCCGCGACCGCGATCTCGGCGGCTACGTCGCCGATGCCAAGGCGGCCGTGGCCGCGAGCGTAAAGTTTCCGCCCGGAAATTACGTCGTCTGGAGCGGCCAGTTCGAATATCTCGAGCGCGCCACCGCCCGGCTGAAGATCGTGGTGCCGGTCACGCTGCTTATCATCTTCCTGCTGCTGTATCTGAATTTCCGAAGGTTGACCGAGACGCTGATCGTGATGCTGTCGCTGCCGTTCGCGCTCGTCGGCGGTTTCTGGCTAATGTGGTGGCTTGGTTTCAATATGTCCGTCGCGGTCGCCGTGGGCTTCATTGCGTTGGCCGGTGTCGCGGCGGAGACCGGCGTCATCATGTTGATCTATCTCGACCAAGCTATGAAGGAACTGCACTCCCGGCGGCTAGCGGAAGGCAGGCCGTTCATGCGAGCAGACCTGAACGAGGCCATCATGCTGGGTGCGGTCGAGCGTGTGCGGCCCAAGATGATGACCGTCGTCGCCATCATGGCCGGGCTCATTCCGATCCTGTGGAGCACCGGCACCGGCTCTGAGGTGATGCAACGTATCGCCGTGCCGATGATCGGCGGCATGGTCTCGTCAACCATCCTGACGCTCATCGTGATCCCGGCTGTCTATGCCTTGATCAAGGGATTTGGGTTGCCCCGAGAGCCGAATGCGGCTGTTCCGGTGGAAAGGGGCAGCCAGGTTGTCTTCGATCGCTCGGAAGCAGCGGAGTGAACGCGGCAGCACCCAACTAAACGCGCTTTGGGGGTCGGCTTCGTGAGTTCCGCGAGTTTCCGTCACCGTGGGCTGTAACCAAACGGCCTAAACCCGCGAACTATCAGAGATACGCAAGCATGATGACCCACGAAATCGAACTCAAGGCCCTGATGCTGGCCAGCCTGAACGGCGACGCAGCATCGTATCGCATGTTTCTTGGGCGTTTGAGTGGCCGTCTGCGCGCCTATTACAAGGGCAAGCTCACGGGGATTGGCAGGGGTGCATCGGAGGCCGAGGATCTGGTTCAGGAAGCGGTGTTGGCCATCCACATCAAGCGACATACTTACAATCCAGCGGAGCCGCTGACGCCGTGGGTGCACGCGATCGCGCGCTACAAGTTGATCGATTTCCTGCGCCGAACCCGAACGTCGATTTCCGACGTACCTATCGACGAGGCCGACATGATCATGGCGCGCGACGACAATGTTGACGCTGAGAGTACATACGACGTCAAGAGGCTTATGGAGCGGCTGCCGAAGAACATGCGATGTGCGATCGAGGCTGTAAAACTCGACGGACGGAGCATAGCTGAAGCAGCGGAGAAGTGCGGCATCTCTGAATCCGGTGTAAAAGTGAACGTTCACCGCGGGCTTAAAACGCTGGCTGCTTTGATTGCCCGGGAAACGCGAACATGAAGACGGATGATCTGGTTGCCCTTCTGAGTACGAACCCGGAGCCGGTCGACCGCAGCTCGGTCGTTCGCACGCTCTTTGTCGCGCTTGCCGCTGGAACAATCGTGGCGGTAGGCGTCGTGCTCGTCGGATTGGGTGTTCGCTCGGATTTCATGACGGCCCGCGCATTCATTTTTCTAGCCGTGAAGCTCTGCTTTGCGGTCGGGGTCGTGGGACTCGCGCTGGTCTACTTAACGAGGCTGGCACGCCCCGGTGGGGAACGTGCGGCCCCGTCTTTCGTGGTCACTATGCCGTTCCTGGCCATCGTGCTTCTTGCGGCAATCAGCCTTGGGTTCGCGCCCAGTTCACATTGGAGCAAGATGATTGTCGGGGACGAATGGCTTGAATGTGTCCTCTCGGTTCCGATCATCGCAATTGTGCCCTTCGCAATCGCGATCTGGGCCGTACGAAGAGCTGCGCCTACAGATCTTTCTCGCACAGGTGCTTTCGCCGGCCTCGTTGCAGGCGGCGTGAGCGCGATGGCCTATGCGCTTCATTGCACCGACGATTCATTGCCGTTCGTTGCGGTTTGGTATGGCGGCACGATTGTGCTGTGCACCTTAGCAGGTGCAGCACTTGGGCCGCGGCTATTGCGTTGGTGACGCGCGGTGTCAGTCCGCGTCACGTCAGCGTGAGGCTGTAACCGCCAGACAATTTGCTCCGAACTCATCATTAGAAGCGCACACGTGACGCGCTTCCAACAATGATGGAGCCGGACCATGTTCTCGAAACACCTTCTCACGATTTCAATCTTGTCGCCGCTAGTGGCACTATCTGCAACGGCCCACGCGGGCTCGACAATCACGGACAAGAGCTATTGGCCGAGTGAGGCCAGGCAAAGCGCACAAACCAGAACTGTTGGCTCGCAAAGCGATTTGTATTCCGCGCTCGCTTACGACCGAGCGGCGCTACCTCTGCGGCCCGTGCTGAATCCGAATGACGGTGGATCCTCGCCGCGTTATCAGGGCGGCCCAAAATCTCGATAATGTCGGCAGAAGTGCAATAGAGCACGCCATTGGAGCCCACGCGGATTCGGCCGCGGTCTGTTAACTCGGCGCGACGCGCAAAGGGTTGCGGATGAGCACGGGCCTCCGCAACCCTTTCACGTTTGCTGCACCGAAATGGAGTGAGCGTTCGTGCCCTCGCAACCACCGATAGGGAAGGGAATCCACCGTGCAGGAAGCCAGACGCCTGGCGGAAGGCACCCCGTTCACCCGGGCGGACTTGCACGAAGCGGTCATGCTGGGGGCGGTCGAGCGCGTGCGGCCCAAGATGATGACGGTTGTCGCCATCATGGCCGGGCTGCTTCCCATCATGTGGAGCACCGGCACCGGATCGGAGGTGATGCAGCGGATCGCCGTCCCGATGATCGGGGGAATGGTTTCCTCGACGGCACTGACGCTGGTTGTGATACCGGCCGTGTACACCTTGATCAAGGGGTGGAGCCTGTCACGCGCCGGAAAGGTAATCGTCCCCTCATTATCCTAGCGAACCATCGGTCCAGTAGAATTGCGTCAAGGAAATTCCCGTAACTTTACGAGTCGTCGAGCGCGTCATCGGAGCGCGCAAAGCCGATTCCAGGTTAACCCTAACGTCGTGATCCCTTTGCAATTTCGTTAACTAGCTGTTAATCTTTCCTTCGCTCGCACAAGTTGTTCAAAAATCCCAAACGTCCAAGGAGTATCATATGAGGTCCCCGGCCGAAGTATCTTCCACGGCCGTCGGACGAAGTTCGGACCTGTTAGATCAAGTCGACTATCGTCTCGCCGAAACTCCGCAGGAAAAAGAAGAAATCTATAACCTGCGCTACCGGGCCTATCTTCGCGAAGGCGCCGTCGCTGAATCTCCCGCGCAACGCGTCACCGATCAATATGACGACTTGCCCAACTCCTGGACCTTCGGCGTCTATATTCAGGGGGACCTCTGCAGTTCTGTTCGGATCAGTGTGCTGACGCCCGAATGGCGGGAATCGTGTTCAGCGGAGGCATTCGGCGAGATTCTTTACCCCCGGCTCGATCGGGGCGAGGTCATCATCGATCCGGCCCGCTTTGTCGCCGATCCCGATACGGCGGGGCGCATTCCGGAACTGCCCTATGTCACGCTTCGGTTGGCTTACATGGCGTGCGAGTATTTTAACGCCGATCTCGGGCTTGCCATCGTCCGCGCCGAGCATCAGGCGTTTTACCGTCGCGTCTTCCTGCATGAAACCATCGCCGAGCCGCGCTTTTTTCCCGGCCTCCTGAAGCCGGTCGGACTGATGGCGGCGGATTTCCCCGCCCGGCGCGACAAGGTTTTCGAACGTTATCCGATGATGCGCTCGACCGCTTTTGAACGCCGCATGCTGTTCGAACGCCGCAGCGGGCGCGATTTGCCACTGGACATGGTGGCGCCCTTGGAGCGAACATCGATCGTTCCCAATTCCTGAACGGCAGGGTTGAACCGGCGCTGAGCGGCGAATCTGCTCCCGTCAGCCACCCGTTAGGGGCCGAAAATGAACGCCGGAACCGGTGATTCCGGGCGCGTTGAGGCTTGCCTTCACCCTCGCGCCACATTTACAAACCATTAACCATCGCGGTTGCTTTTCGGGGTTCGTCGGCATTTGATCGGGTTTGGCAACATCCCATCAAGGTTGACGGAACGTTCGCTTAACCATCGCCCTGTAGACCGGATGACAGTGGAATAACGTGAGCGTGGAGGCTCCGGAATGAAATATCAAATGCGTATCCTCCAGGGATTGAAACTGGCCGCGGTGCTTGCGGTGGCGCTGTCGATGGGTGCCTGCGCCAACAAGAACCTCGGCGCCGAAGGCGCGATGGCCAGTGCGGCGACCCCGGGCAGCCAGCAGGACTTCGTGGTCAATGTCGGCGACCGCGTGTTCTTCGAGAGCGACCAGACTGATCTGAGCCCGCAGGCGATCGCGACCCTGGAAAAGCAGGCGCAGTGGCTGCAGACCTATAACCGCTATGCCTTCACCATCGAGGGCCATGCGGACGAGCGCGGCACCCGCGAATATAATATCGCGCTGGGTGCGCGGCGCGCCCAGTCCGTGAAGACCTATCTCACCTCGCGCGGGATCGATCCGAGCCGGATGCGCACTATCTCCTACGGCAAGGAGCGCCCGGTCGCGGTGTGTAACGATATCTCCTGCTGGTCGCAAAACCGCCGCGCCGTCACGGTGCTGAACGCCAGTTCCTGACGCGTTCGGGTTTTCAGAGAGTTCTCACCGGCGCCTTCGGGCGCCGGTTTCATTTTGGGCGCGCGATAATATCCGGGATCGCCGCCGCTTGCTTGTTTGGGCGCCGAGACTAAACCATAAGCGCGATCCAGCGCCGGATTCGCGGGCGCCAGTCACAATTCTGGCGTACTCCGTCACTCAATGTGTTCCGCTTTTGATGTCACGCCGATTTCGTCGACAGGGCAAAATGTCATCCAGGTTTCTTAAGTCTTCGGGCGTCGCGGCGATCGCTGTGATGCTGGCTTTGTCTTCCCAGGCTTTCGCGCAATCCGATGATGCCGATGCGGAAATGCGGATCCAGCGGCTGGAAAACCAGCTCCGGCAACTGACCGGCCAGAACGAGGAGCTGCAATACCGCAACCGCCAGCTCGAAGAGCGGCTGCGGCAGCTCGGCGGCGCGCCGGTGGCGCCCGGTGGCCAGCCCCCCGTCGCCCAGCCCGGCGTCGCCGCATTGCCGCCCGCGGCGCAGCCCAATCCGGCCTACCGGCAACCGCAGGCCCAGCCCGGTTACGGCCAACCTCAGCCGGGCTACGGTCAACCTCAGGGCGGCTATGACCAGCAGCCGCAGATCGCGGCCCCGGCGCCGATCATTCAGGAGCCGCCTGCGCCGCAGGCCCCGGGCCGTCGCCGCGGGGACGCCTTCGACCCCAACCAGAATCCGGGCGCGCCCGGCGCGCCGCGCGCGCTTGGCGGCGGCCAGCTGCCGATTGCCAACGATGCCGGGGTCGGCGCTCCCGGCGGCCGCGGGCCGGGCGAGCCGCTCGACCTTGGCAACACCAGCCCGGCCGGTGCCGGCGCTCCGCCGCCGCGCGCTCCCGGTGCCAGCGCCGCGCTGACCACGCTGCCGCCCTCGGCGACGCCGAAGGACGAGTTCGATCTCGGCATCGGCTACATGCAGCGTAAGGACTATGCGCTGGCCGAAGAGACCATGAAGAATTTTGCGCAGAAATATCCGAGCGATCCCTTGATCGCGGATTCGCAATACTGGCTCGGCGAGAGCTATTTCCAGCGCCAGCAATATCGTGACGCGGCCGAAACCTTTCTTGGCGTGACCACCAAATTCGACAAATCCGCCAAGGCGGCCGATGCTCTGCTGCGGCTCGGCCAATCGCTGGCGGCGCTGAAGGAAAAGGAAGCTGCCTGCGCCGCGTTCGGCGAAGTGACGCGGAAATATCCGCGCGCCTCGGCTGGTGTCAAAGCCGCCGTTGACCGTGAGCAAAAGCGGGTTAAGTGCTAGAGCGGTGTTGATGGAGCCCGCTGGGCTCCGGCCTCAACGGCGCGGGCATGCCTGACGACGACCATTTCCCGGTTTCGGCCCAGGACGCGAAAAGTCTGTTCGCGGACTGGAAAGCCGCGCCTGCCATCGTGCTCGCGATTTCCGGTGGTCCGGACTCGGTCGCGTTGATGTGGCTCGCGGCACGCTGGCGCCGTGCGTTGACGCGCGGCCCGCGGTTGATCGCGGTTACCGTCGATCACGGCTTGCGCGCGGAGGCCGCGCGCGAAGCCCGCGACGTCAAGCGGCTGGCGAAGTCGCTCGATCTGCCGCACCAGACCCTGCGCTGGACCGGCGCCAAGCCAAAGACCGGATTGCCGGCCGCGGCCCGCGCCGCGCGATACCGCCTGCTGGCGCAAGCCGCGCGCAAGCATGGCGCGACGCATATCCTCACCGCGCATACCCGCGACGACCAGGCCGAGACGCTGTTGATGCGGATGCTGCGCGGCAGCGGCATCGCGGGGCTGGCGGCGATGGCGCGCGAGAGCGAGCGCGACGGCGTGCGGCTCGCGCGACCGCTGCTGGATATTTCGAAATCGCGGCTGATCGCGACGCTGAACAAGGCCAAAGTCGGTTTTGCAGACGATCCGACCAACCGTGACACCGGCTTCACCCGGCCGCGGTTGCGCGCGATCATGCCCGTTCTCGCGGAGGAGGGCGGCGATGCCCGGAATCTCGCGCGGCTGGCGGCGCGGCTGGCGCGCGCGAATGCCGCCGTGGAAGTGCTGGCCGATGGCGCCGAGCGTTATCTCGCGCTCCGGGATCGTGGCGCCTCGCGCGCCGGAGTCGACGCCAATAGCTTCGACGCAAACGCCTTTGCTGCCATGCCCGAAGAAATCCGGCTGCGGCTGTTGAAGCGTGCGATTGATCGTGCCGGTCATGAGGGGCCGGCCGAGCTCGGCAAGGTCGAGACCTTGCTGGCAGCACTGGACCGGGCGGTAGCGGACGGCCGGCCAAGGCTGAAACAGACCCTTGCCGGCGCGCTCGTCGGCGTCATCGGCGGTCGAATCCGGGTCGAACCGGCACCGCCTCGCCGCCGCCGGATGGCCCCTTGATTTGGCGGGTTTTCGGTGTGGACCCCGATCGAAAGCCGCGATCTCGGCCATAAATCGCCGGGGACTCTTAACCACCCCCGGAAAACGCCAGTTCCAGCGCCATTATTTGACCGGGAATCGCGCTAGGATGCGCTAAATAGTCCTGCGTGGTTCCCTTGGCATCAACCCCAGCGACACCTAGATTGTAGGCAGTCGGCCGACGGGATTCTTTCGGGGATTCCCTCAAGCGCCTGCCAAAGGATAAGAGGCCGCGATCCGCGCGACCACGAAGGAAGATCGATGAACGCCAATCTGCGGAATTTCGCCCTCTGGGTCATTATCGTCTTGCTGCTGTTGGCGCTGTTTACGCTTTTCCAGAATCCGGGTCAGCGGGCGTCCTCGCAGGACATCTCATTTTCGCAGTTGTTGAGCGAAGTCGACCAGAATCACGTTCGCGACGTCGTGATCCAGGGGCCGGAGATCCACGGCACCTTCACCAACGGCTCCAGTTTCCAGACCTATGCGCCGAACGACCCGACGCTGGTCTCGCGCCTGTACAACGGCAAGGTCACGATCACCGCGAAGCCGCCCGGCGACAACGTGCCGTGGTTCGTGTCGCTGCTGGTCTCATGGCTGCCCTTCATCGCGCTGATCGGCGTCTGGATCTTCCTGTCGCGGCAGATGCAGGGCGGCGCCGGCAAGGCGATGGGCTTTGGCAAGTCGCGCGCCAAGATGCTGACCGAAGCGCATGGCCGCGTCACGTTTGAGGACGTCGCCGGCGTCGACGAGGCCAAGCAGGATTTGCAGGAGATCGTCGAATTCCTGCGCGACCCCGGAAAATTCCAGCGCCTGGGCGGCCGGATTCCGCGCGGCGTGCTTTTGGTCGGCCCTCCCGGCACCGGCAAGACGCTGATCGCGCGTGCGGTCGCGGGCGAAGCCAATGTGCCGTTCTTCACGATTTCGGGCTCTGACTTCGTCGAAATGTTCGTCGGCGTCGGTGCTTCCCGCGTCCGCGATATGTTCGAGCAGGCGAAAAAGAACGCGCCCTGCATCATCTTCATCGACGAAATCGACGCGGTCGGCCGGCATCGTGGTGCAGGTTTGGGCGGCGGCAACGACGAGCGCGAGCAGACGCTCAACCAGTTGCTGGTCGAGATGGACGGCTTTGAAGCCAATGAGGGCGTGATCCTGATCGCGGCGACCAACCGTCCCGACGTGCTCGATCCCGCGCTGCTGCGTCCCGGCCGTTTCGACCGCCAGGTGGTGGTGCCCAATCCCGACGTCGTCGGCCGCGAGCAGATACTGAAGGTTCACGTCCGCAAGGTGCCGCTGGCGCCGGATATCAATCTGAAGACCATCGCGCGCGGCACGCCCGGCTTCTCCGGCGCCGACCTGATGAACCTCGTCAACGAAGCGGCGCTGACGGCGGCGCGGCGCAACAAGCGCATGGTGACCCAGGCCGAGTTCGAGGAAGCCAAAGACAAGGTGATGATGGGCGCCGAGCGCAAATCGCTCGTCATGACCGAGGAAGAGAAATTGCTGACGGCCTATCACGAGGGCGGTCACGCCATCGTCGGCCTCAACGTCGTCGCGACCGATCCGATCCACAAGGCGACGATCATTCCGCGCGGCCGTGCGCTCGGCATGGTGATGCAATTGCCGGAGCGCGACAAGCTGTCGATGTCGCTGGAGCAGATGACCTCGCGCCTGGCCATCATGATGGGCGGCCGTGTCGCGGAGGAATTGATCTTCGGCCGCGAAAAGGTCACCTCCGGGGCCTCGTCCGACATCGAGCAGGCCACAAGGCTGGCGCGCATGATGGTGACGCGCTGGGGCCTCTCCGAGGCGCTCGGCACCGTGTCCTATGGCGAAAACCAGGATGAGGTTTTCCTGGGCATGTCGGTGTCGCGCACCCAGAACGCATCGGAGGCGACGGTCCAGAAGATCGACACCGAGATCCGGCGTTTTGTCGAAAACGGCTACAACGAAGCGACGCGCATTCTCACCGAGAAGCGCGCCGATCTCGAAGCCCTGGCAAAAGGCCTGCTCGAATTCGAAACCCTTTCCGGCGACGAGATTCAGGATCTGCTCAAGGGCAAGAAACCGAACCGCGAGTCGGTGCTCGAGCCGACCACGCCGCGTGCATCGGCGGTGCCGCCGGCCGGCAAGTCGCGGCCGCGCCCGGATCCGGATGCCGGCCTGGAGCCGCAGCCGCAGGCGTAAAGGCTGCGGACGATGGCCGGCTATTCCGGCAAACCGGTTGTGCAAAAGCTCGGCATCAAGCCGGGCTTTCGCATTTTTGGGGCAGGTCTGTCCGTCCCCTATTGCGACGTCGTCGGTGAATTTCCTGATGAAGTGACGCTGGCGAAGGCTGCGAAGGCACCGCACGACGCTTCCGCTCGGCCTCGTCGACATCAAGGTCTGTAAGATCGATGACCTCTGGTCGGGATTGAAGTTCGTGATTCCGAAGGACCAGCGGACCGGGCGACCGAAATAGTCCCGGCGTTATTGCCACAAGCTGCTTTTTGCTTCTGTTTCATAATGATTACGATTGGCGTCCATCCGCCGGTCATGGCATGTTTCCGCGTCGGGAGAGCGCGGACGAACCGCGCCGGCCGCGGTCGCCATTTGAGCGCGGCGAAGTAAACGGGGGGAGGCGTCGATGCGTTTCGTCACGAGACTTGGCGCGCTGAGCGCGCTGGCGGTGCTGACCTCGCCTTGGGCCTCAATTGCCGCCGAAATGCGCGGCGTTACCGCCACCAAAATCAGGATCGGCCAGACCATGCCGGTGTCCGCGTTCGGCGCGCTCGGCAAGGGTGAGGTCGGGTATTTCAGGATGCTCAACGAGCGCGGCGGCATCAACGGCCGCAAGGTCAATCTGATCTCGCTCGACGACAGCTACGCGCCGCCGAAGACGGTGGAGCAGACGCGGCGGCTGGTGGAGAGCGACGAAGTCGCGCTGATCTTCTCCTCGATCGGCACCGCCCACAACACCGCGATCGCGAAATATCTGCAGGCCAGGAACATCCCGCAATTGTTCATCGGCTCGGGTGCTTTGAAATTTGCCGACCTGACGCAATACCCGCAGGCGACGTTGGGCGTGCAGGGGCCGTTCCGCTACGAGGCGCGGCTTTACGCGCGCTATGCGCTGGCAAAAAATCCGAATGCCAAATTCGCCGTGATCTCGCAGAACGACGATTTCGGCCGCGACTATCTGCTGGGGCTGAAGGACGTGCTCGGCGAGAAATACGATTCACGCGTCACCGGCGCGACCTACGAAATATCCGATCCGACCATCGACTCGCAGATCGTCAAGCTGAAGGCGTCCGGCGCCGATGTGTTCGTGATCGCGGCGACGCCGAAATTCGCGGCGCAATCGATCCGCAAGGCCTACGAGCTCGGCTGGCGGCCGATGACTTTCCTCTCCAACGTCGCGGTCTGGGTCTCGACCGTGATGGAGCCCGCGGGGCTGGAGGCCGGCATCGGCATTCTCTCCACCGCCTATGTGAAGGACCCCGACGATCCCGCCTGGAAGGACGATTCCGGTGTCAAGGGCTGGCGGGAATTCATGACAAAATACGTGCCCGAGGCTGACCAGCACGACACCAATTACGTCAATTCCTACAACAGCGCGATGGCGCTCGAGGCCGTGCTGAAAGCCTGCGGCGACGATCTGTCGACCGAGAACATCCTGAAGCAGGCCTATTCGATTCATGATCTGGAATTGCCGATGCTGCTGCCAGGCATCAAGATCAATACCTCGCCGACCGACCATGTCCCGGTCGATCAGATGCAGTTCATGCGCTTTAACGGCAAGACCTGGGAGCGTTTTGGCGAATTGCAGACGGGGAATTGATTAGCGGGGCGATTCCGGCACCGCGGATTGCGTGGTCGCTGGCCGGTCGTCGCGGACATGGATGACTGCGATGTCATCCGCATACAGCCGCTTCCAGCCCGGCAGGTGATCCAGCAACTTGGTTGCGGGCAGCGTCGGATTCAGCAGGGTGGCATCGATCCGGTACGTCTCAAGCAGACGCAGCAGGAGATCGACGTCCTTGGCCTCGATCGCATCGAAGTAATCGATGACGAATTGTTCGCCGTACAGTTCGGCGCGTCCGTCGATGAAAGTCTTGATGTCGCGGGAAAGCAGATAGCCGCCAAACGGAGCCGTGCTGAATATCCGCTGCGCCTGCCGTTGCTTGAGGACGTCGACCGCGGCGACCGGGGTCTGGGCCTCGAAGAACGAAAACGGATGATGCGCGGCGAACGTCTTGGTGGAAGCCCATCCCGCGACGGCGACCGCGAGCGCTGCGAGCATCACGACACGCGACCGCGACGGGAGTTCTCGAACGACGGCAGTTTGGCCCGTTCCCAGTTGCTCGGCAAACGGCTTGGCCAGAACCAGCGGGGCCAGGAATGCGAAGACCTCGATGTTCCTGCCATGCGACAGGGCCATCCAGATCAGGCCCAACAGCAGCAGGATTCTCGGCACCGACAGCACCAGCCCTCGAAAGAAGGCGAGGCCGATCAGCCCGAGCAGGGCGACTTCGAAGAAACTGATGGAGCCGAAATTGGCCGGCATCCACTCCCAGATCAGCGTCAGCAGCTTGCCCAGGCTGAGAATCTTCGCCGCGCCCAGCAAGGTGTTCCAGCCATAGGGCGTGCAGCAGGACGCTACGACGGCGGCAAGGCCGAATAACGCCCAGCGCGCCGCCAGCGCAACGCGGCGCTCGGGATCGCAGCACCAAATCGCTTCCAGTCCGATCGGTCCGATCAGCGCCAATCCCAGAACGAAGCCGCCATGCAGATTGGCCCACAGCGCCATTACCGGCAACAACAGCCACGACGGATGATCGCGACGATCCGCGGCCGCCATCAGCCCGCCGCTAAAAGCCACCATCGCCGGGAACGCCAACATGTGCGGGCGCGCCAGGAAGTGCGTTGCCGACATCAGCACCGCCAGCGTGACAATCAGGATCGAGCGGGCCGGGTCGATATATTCCTCGAGCAGATAGATGAAGATCGCAACGGTCACGCCGATCGCGAGCGAGGTCAGGACAACCGGCCCGGCCCAATCCATCGATCCATAAGCGGCGGCAAACAGCACCTGTGAGAGCCAGGAACTCGACATCCAGGGCTCGCCAAACCGGGTGAACGAATGAACGTCCGTGTAGGGCATGGCGCCATGCTCGACGATCCACTGCCCGATCCTGATCTGCCAAAGGGTGTCGGAATCCCGCAGCAGGATCTCACCCATCGACAAAAACAGCAGATAGGCTCCCGCACCGGCAAGGAGCGGTACCAGCGCTCGTGCGATGCCGCGGATATTGGCGCCATTGGCGATCGGGTTAGCGAAGGAAATGGACATCTGCACTTTGTCTGGGTGGGACAGGCGCAAGGGATGGCGCCGGGGCTCCGCTACTGGACCACAGCCGCCATACACTCCGGTAAAATTGCGCGCGCGAGCGCGAGAAAATGACGATGTTTGGCGAAGGAGGAGTTAACCGAACCGCTCAGTGATTTCGCAAGATAAAACTCAACATTTTCGTGCTGTTCAGCGGAGCGGCAGGGTCGCCCGAATCCGGCAGGGACGCCAGCTGCGCCGTCGACGAGGCGGACGCCAGGATCCGCATCAATGCGATCCGGATGCCTGCGATATCCTCCAGGCTGTCATATTTGCCTTGCGTCTTGTCATCCGGCCTGAATAGTTGTTCACTTCTTCAAAGCGATTGGCGCTCAATCGCTCAAAACATTGAAGATGCGCGCGTTCTGCCCGCCGATCGGGGGCAACCGCGCCGGGGACGGGGAAAACGCGCCATGGTGTACCGGCGAACCCATCAGGTGGTGAAGCGGCTGGCGGCGCGGCGGAGCGCCATTCTGGCAGCGGCGCGGAATGCCGCCGCCGACGGCGGCATGGCCGCGGTGCAGATCGCGCCGGTGGCGGTTCGCGCCAACGTCGCGGCCGGCACCGTCTACCGTTATTTCCCTTCCAAGGCCGACCTGATTTCGGAGTTGATCGCGGAGGTCTCGCGCGACGAACTGGCCGCGATCCGCCGCGCCGCGGATGCGGCGCCTGGCCCCTCGTCGGCGCTGGCCGCCGCCGTCACCACGGTCGCGGTGCATGTGCTGTCGCAGCGCAAGCTCGCCTGGGGCATTTTGGCCGAGCCGGTCGATGTCGATGTCACGGCTTCAAGGCTCGCCAGCCGCCGCGAAATATCCGGCGAGATCGCAACGCGGATCGATGCCGCGGTGCGCGCGGGCCATTTGCCGGCGCAGGACACCGCGCTTGCAGCCACCGCGCTGCTCGGTGCGCTGCATGAATCGCTGGTCGGACCGCTGGCGCCGGACCATACCGACGATCCCGCGAAACTGCGCGACGCGGTCCAGACCGTCACGCTGTTGGCGCTACGCGCGGTCGGCGTGATGGACGCCCGTGCCCGCGGCCTAGTGGTGCAGGCGGTGCTGCCGGCGAAGGCGCTGGTCGGGGCCTAAAAAATCATCAGTCGGCGACACTGCTTTGACGCAACCTTCCGCCAAGTTAGGCGTGATCGATACTTCAATCGGTGACGTTAAGGGAGCAACAGATGACGACGACATCCGGATCGGCCAAATGGAAGGGTGGCATCAGGGACGGCAAGGGCGCGATCTCGACCAAGAGCGGTGCGCTGCAGGACTATCCCTACGGTTTCGCCAGCCGCTTCGAGGGCAAGCCGGGCTCCAACCCGGAAGAACTGATCGGTGCGGCGCACGCAGCCTGCTTCACGATGGCGCTGTCGCTGATCCTGGGCGAGGCCAAACTCACCGCCGAGCGCATGGAAACCAAGGCTGACGTCACGCTCGAAAAAGTCGGCGAGGGTTTTGCCATCACCTCGGTGCATCTCGCCTTGACGGCAAAGATTCCGGGCGCTGACAACGCGAAGCTTCAGGAACTGGCCGGTATGGCCAAGGCCGGCTGCCCGGTGTCGAAATTGCTGAACACGAAGATCACGCTCGACGCGACACTGCAGGCTTAGCTGTCATTCCCGGGGGCGCGTCGAAGACGCGAACTATGATGCGCAATTCCGCATCTGAGGTTCATGCTGACGCGTGCCCCGGAATGACGGTGCGGGCATCTACGGCGCCGTCACATATCCACGTCGCTGCCGGATCCGACCGAGGCGATGCGCACCATGTTGGTGGTGCCGGGGATGCCGAGCGGCACGCCGGCGACGATGATCACGCGCTGGCCGGCTTTGGCGAAGCCATCCCTGAAAGCGATCGAGCCGGCGCGGTTGACCATGTCGTCCTGGTCATGCGCGTCTTCCGCGACCACGCAGTGCACGCCCCAGACCGCGGACAGCTTGCGTCCCGTCGAGATGTTCGGCGTGATGGCGACGACCGGCGGCTTCGGCCGTTCCCGCGCCACCCGCAATGCGGTCGATCCTGAGCTGGTCCAGCAAATAATGGCGGACAGGTCGAGGGTCTCGGCAATCTGCCGCGCGGCGTCGGCGATGGCGTCGCCGACGGTCGGCTCCGGCTCCGCGCGCTGCGCGTTGAGCACCCCGCGATAAGTCGGATCGCGCTCCACTTCCTCGCCGATGCGATTCATGGTCGAGACCGCCTCGACCGGAAATTTGCCGGCAGCGGACTCTGCCGACAGCATGATGGCGTCGGCGCCCTCATAGACCGCGGTGGCGACGTCCGAGACTTCGGCGCGGGTCGGCACCGGCGCCTGGATCATCGATTCCAGCATCTGCGTTGCCACCACCACCGGCTTGCCGGCGCGACGCGCCATCCGCGTCATTTGCTTCTGCAGGCTCGGCACCCGCTCCAGCGGCAGTTCGACGCCGAGATCGCCGCGCGCCACCATCAACGCGTCGGCCGCCTCGATGATTTCGGCAAGCCGGTCGATCGCTTGCGGCTTTTCGATCTTGGCCATCACGGCGGCACGGCCGCGGATCATTCTCTTGGCCTCGAGGACGTCCTCGGCGCGCTGCACGAACGACAACGCGATCCAGTCGACTCCGGTCACCAGCGCGGCTTCCAGATCGGCGCGGTCCTTGGGCGTCATCGCCGAGACCGGCAGGTCGGTGTCGGGCAGGCTGACGCCCTTGCGGTCCGACATCTTGCCGCCGATCACCACCCGCGTCACGGTGCGCTCGGGCGAGGTCTCTTCCGCGATCAGCCGCACCTTGCCGTCGTCGAGCAGCAGCGCATGGCCGGGCCGCAGCGCTGCCAGGATTTCGGGATGCGGAAGCTGGACGCGGGTGTCGTCGCCGGGCGTCTTGTCGGAATCGAGCACAAAGCTCCGGCCGTTATGGAGCTGGATCGCGCCGTCGGCGAACGAACCCAGCCGAAGCTTCGGGCCCTGCAGATCGACCAGGATGCCAATCGGCCGGCCGTAACTGCTCTCGACATTGCGGATGGTCCTGACCAGTTCGCGCATCTTGTCGTGCGGGGTGTGGCTCATATTGATGCGGAACACGTCGGCGCCGGCTTCGAACAGCTTGCGGATCATCGCGCTGTCAGAAGAGGCGGGGCCGAGGGTCGCGAGGATCTTGATACGACGCAGACGCCTCATTGCTTGCTTCCGGGTGCCGCGGCTGGTGGCAGACCAGACGCGCCCGGAGGCGTTCCGCCCGGCGAGTTGGGCAGTCCCTGGGGAAGGCCGCCGGGCCCGGTTGGGCCGACGGTGCCAGGAATTCCCGGCACCCGCTGCGCCGGTTGTTCATTGGCTTCGGTCAGTTGCACGGTCCAGGCCCGCTGTTCGCCGGTATCGACCTCGAAGAAACCGGTGCGGTCGAAACCGCGCGCCAGGCAATTCTCGGTGCCCTTGATGGTGAATTCCTTGTCGCGCGAGCACATGAAGGCCTGCCCCGACCATTCGCCGCCGCGGTCGTAGTCGAGGGCGTAGATATAATAGTACCGTGCGATAAGCGTGCCGCGCAGCAGGGTCTCGCAGCTGCGCGAGGACACGTTCCACCAGCCCTCGGTGGTCCAGCCCTCCGCGTCCTTGTAGCCGAGCGCGATGCCGACCCGGCTCGCGGTGTTGTTGCAGAGACGAAAATCAGCCGCCGCCGAACTGTTCCACAGGCACATCACCGCAAACGCCAGCACCGGCATCAGGCCGGCGGTCAGGCGAGCGGAAAGGGGGGTGGAAGGCAGAGAATCTTTTGCAGTCATGCAGCGAAGCTATATCAAATGATTGACGATTTCGCGTGGCCCCGGTGGTAACCGGCTGGGAGGCTGTCTCCCATCTCGGGGGCCAAAATACCACCGATAACATCCAGTTTTGCGCGCGGATGTGGCAAAATCTGTGACAATTCCTACCTGATATCAATATGCTCGATTTGACTGTTGGAGCCTGGTCCTGAGGGCCTTCGGATCATGCTCGCCAAACCGCGGGATCACGGCCATGACGATTGACGACAAAACCAGAACGGAACTTGAAGCCGCGGTTTTCCGGCGTCTGGTCGAGCATCTGCGCTCCCGGACCGACGTCCAGAACATCGACCTGATGAATTTGGCGGGGTTCTGCCGCAACTGCCTGTCCAACTGGATGAAGGAAGAGGCCGACGCCAAGGGCACCGCCATGAGCAAGGACGAGAGCCGCGAGGCAGTCTACGGCATGCCCTATGAGACCTGGAAGTCGAAGTTTCAGGGCAGCGCCAGCCCCGCGCAGGTCGAAGCGATGAAAAAGGCCCAGAGCGGGCACTGAATTTTTATCCCAGCGTCCCGTCATGGCCGGGCTTGTCCCGGCCATCCACGTCTTCTTCCTTTAATGTCGCCAAGGCATGGATGCCCTGGGACAAGCCCGGCCATGACGACTGGGTTTTCCCCGGATGCCGCTTCGGCTCGTACGGCTACGACCTTCCTGTGGGCGCGCTGTGGATGAATGCGTTGTTGCCTTGACGCAAGGCGCCGCACTCATGAGGGTCAAACCGGAAAAGCGCCGCGCGGCAAAGCGTGCGGCGCTTGATCTTTCAGCCTCATCCGTCAGTTCCCTCAGGAGTACCCGATGGCCACCTCTGCCGCCGCCGTTCAGGACGAGCCCGCGACGAAATTCGCAAAAGACCAGCTCAAGGCCATCATCGAGCGCATCGAGCGGCTGGAAGAAGAAAAGAAGACGATTTCGGACGATATCCGCGACGTCTACGCCGAAGCCAAGGGCAACGGCTTTGACGTCAAGGCGCTGCGCACCATCGTCCGCCTGCGCAAGCAGGACGCCAACGAGCGCGCCGAGGAGGAGACCATTTTGGAAACCTACATGCAGGCGCTTGGGATGCTGTAGGCGCCAGCGGTCGTTTCCGGCGCATGCCAGCTTGGGCAACGGCCTCGCATCTGTTAGACTGCCGGCCATCTGCTCGGTCAAGGAACCGAAGAGATGGACGTGCCTGGACCAGAGCGAAGGTTGGCAGCGGTCCTTGCCGCCGACATGGTCGGCTACAGCCGACTCATGGAGGCTGACGAGACGGGTACTCTTGCGCGTCTCAAGACCCATCGGATCGAGCTCATCGATCCGGCCATCGCGAAGAACCACGGCCGCATCATCAAGACCACCGGCGACGGCATTCTGGTCGAATTCCACAGCGTCGCCGACGCCGTCCTGTGCGCCGCCGAGGTTCAGCGCCGGATGGCGCGGCGCAATGCGGACGTCCCGCCGGCGCGATGGATCCAGTTCCGCATCGGCATCAACCTGGGCGACGTGATCGTCGAGGACAACGACATCTTTGGCGATGGTGTCAACGTGGCGGCGCGGCTCGAAATGCTCGCAGAGCCGGGTGGCATCTGCATCTCGGGTGCGGTGCGCGATCAGGTCGGTAACCGGCTGGACGACGTCGCATTCGAGGATCTCGGCGACCAGAGCGTCAAGAACATCGCCCGTCCGATCCGTGTCTTCCGGATTCGGCTCGATGCGGATCCAAAAGCCGCGCCGGAGGGCACGACGCATGCTGCGGCGGCGGCAGCGTTCTCGAAGAGGCCGTCCATCGCCGTGCTGCCGCTCGTCAACATGAGCGGCGATCCGGAGCAGGAGTTCTTCGCGGACGGCCTCACCGAGGACATCATTACGGAGCTGTCACGCTTCCACGACCTGCTCGTCATTTCGCGCAACTCAACCTTTGTGCACAAGGGCAAGGCGGTGAATGTGCAGGAGGTCGCGCGCGAGTTCGGCGTCGACTACGTGCTGGAAGGGAGCGTGCGAAAAGCAGGTAGTCGCATCCGCGTCACCGTGCAGCTCATTGACGCAGAGACCGACCGGCACATTTGGGCCGAGCGCTATGACCGCGAGCTCGAGGATATCTTCGCCATCCAGGACGAGATGACCCGCGCAATCGTCGCGACGCTCCCCGGCCGGGTCGAGGCCGCCACGCACGACCGTGCGAATCGCAAGCCGACCGACAGTATGGCGGCTTATGAGTGCGTGCTGGCTGCCAAGATTCGGCACCACCGCTCGACGCGGGAGGACAACGCCGAGGCGCAGCGCCTGCTCGAGCGCGCCCTCGCGCTCGACCCGAACTATGCTCATGCTCACGCCTGGAAGGCATGCGTGCTGGGCCAGACCTGGGTCTATGACTGGTGCGCCGATCGCGATGCCACCTTCCAGCAGGTGGCGGCGGAGCTGGAGATCACGCTGGCGCTCGACGACAATGACAGCGACGTGCACCGGATTCTCGCCGCGCTGAATCTGAACCGCGACGACCATGACAAGGCCGTCTATCACCAGGAGCGGGCGCTCGCGCTCAACCCCAACTACGACCTCGTTGTTGTGCAGCAGGGCGAGCTCTTGACCTGGCTGGGGCGGCCGGAGGAGGGCATCGACTGGATCAAGAAGGCGATGCGCCTCAATCCCTACCATCCGGAGCGCTTCTGGAGCCACCTCGGGCGCGCCTGCTATTGCGCCGAGAAATACGCCGAAGCCGCCGAGGCCTTTTCGCGGATCACGCGGCCTGACCACACGCATCATGCCTTCCTCGCGGCCACGTTCGCGCAGATGGGCAACCCGGTCGCGGCCACCGCGCACGCGGCCGAGACGCTAAAGCACGAGCCGAAATTCTCAACGGCCGTCTACCTCGCCACCCAGCACTACAAACGCGAAGTCGACCGCGAGCGTCATCAGGCCGGTCTCCTCAAGGCGGGCCTGCCGGCCTGACGCCCGCGGTGCGGAAAGGCGGCTTTGCTGGAAGAAGGCGTCTGACACCGTGCGCCAACGACAGGACACGACGTAGCGTATGGGTCCTCGCTTTCGCGAGGACGACTCGCCGTTTGTGGAAGGAGGAGGGCTTTAGCGCAGCGACGCGGTGTGCAGCACGAACGACTGGGTCGCGAGCTTGGCGGTCGCCGATCCGGTGAAGCGGTCGCAGACGATCCCCATCATCGGATCGTCCGAGAACGTCATCGCGATCGAGGCTTGCGGCTTCACGAAGAAGACGCGCATCAACGTCATGTCGGCATCGCCCATCACCGTGGTCGACATCGCGTCGCTTGCGCTCGGCGCCAGCATCACGACCCGCATCCAGACATCGTTGCCCTTGGCGGCCGATATCCGGGTCGATGTCGAGATCACGCTGCTCTGACCCTGCGGGCCCTTGGCGACGACCGTGTTGATCTCCGTCGCGGCGACGGCATTGTGCGTCGGCCGGACGCTGTGCGGGATCGGCGCGGAGGCCGCGACGACGTTGGGGCGGTCGACCGGCGAGGTGGCGGCCGGTGCGTAGGCGAGCGCCCTCTTGAAGGCCTCGGAAACGCTGGCGGTCGGCTGCGGATCGGCGGCGCCGACGGCCGCGCGGGCGTTGAAGGCGGCGACCTGCGCCGGCGTCGCCTGGTTCGGCGCGGCGGAGGCGTCGCCCCAGAAGCCGCGGGCGTTGATGATGTCGGCCGGGCTCTGCGGTTGCGGCTCAGCCTTGTCCGCGGCTGCCTGCCTGGTCTCCGGCCTGGATTTCGGCGCCGGGACGATCTGCGCGTCGGCCGAGGCCAATTGCAGGGTCGCGGCGACCTGCGGCTTCGAGCGCGGCATCGGTACCGCGTCGGCAGACCTGGTATCGGTAGATTTTGCGGACGCGGCGGCAGCCACGACGGTCGCCGGCGCGGATTTGTCGGTCACAGCGGTAGCGCCGGCTTCCTCGTCGTCGTCGCTCGACTTGCCCCGGAACAGTCTTGCAAACAGGCTGGGCTTGCTCACGGTCGCGGCGTCGTCGCCGCGCTTTTCGATGTCGGCCAGAGCGAGCTCATAGCCCTTGAGCGGTTTGCCATCGGAGGGAACATGCACGGTGCGGCCGTCCGGGAATACCCGGGCGAGTTGGTCGTGGTTCATGCGCGGCCAGTGACGGATGCTGCCAGTATCGAGATGGACGAATGGCGATCCCGAGGTCGGATAGAACCCGACGCCGCCGCGCTGCAGCCTGAGTCCGGCAAAGCGGATCTGCTCCAGCGGCACGTCCGGGATGTAGAAATCCATGGCGTGGCCGAGCATGTGCTGGCTGAAGCGGGCCACGCCCGAAGAGCGGCGGCGGAGCATGGCGTTGGTGGCGGGGGAGCGGTAGGAGGAGATGATCTGGATCGGCTTCTTGCCGTCGACGTCGCGGTAGACTTCCCAGAGGATGTCGAACAGGTGACGATCCATCGTGGTCTGTTCCTGGCTGCGCCAGTCGCGGAGAAAGTGATTGAGCTGCTTCAGCGCTTCTTCGTCGTAGCGCCCGTCACGCTTGAAGGTGACGGTCAGGTCTTCGTCGGAATGGGTGTGATGGAAGGAAAGGGTGCGGGTTTCGTTCAGCGCGGTCGCATCGTGCACCGAGCCGGCCCCGGCCAACAGCAATAGCGACGTCAGGCCGACTCGATATCCGGCCTTCGGTAGCGACAGCGGATTGAATTGGCGTGCGAGAACAGCCAGCACTTATGAGCCCACCCAGTCGACGAGCGATCAATGAGCTCTTCCGCAGACCCCGGCGAAAGAGGATGAACGCTTTCTTAAAGCGAGAGGGTTAACCGAAGTTTACCTTCCCACCTCCCAAGTTAGGCTTAACCTAACCCGTCGAGTGTGGCGAAAAAGTGCCCGGTGCCGAAACCGGGAGGGATAATGGTTAACGTAAACGATCTCGCCCGGCGGGCAAGATCGTTGATTTTGTTTAAAAATTCAGGCAGTCCGCGACCAGCGAGGAGTTAACGGGTGATCACCCGCCGGGGCTGCTGGCGCCGGCCAACCGGAGCCGGGGGTATCGGCGACCCGCCGCCGAACAGCCGCTCGAAGAACGACGGGCCGGAAGAGCTGTTGTCGCTGGCGAAGCTGACGCCGGCCGGCAGGATCGGACGACCGCCACCGCCGTAGCTCGGCTGCGAATGCGCCACCACGTTTTCCAGATCCTTGCTTCGGCCGCCCTTGAGCATCGACAGCATGGTGGCATCGCGGCCATAGACGTCCTTGCGGATCTGCAGCCTGCCGGCATCATCCACGAACGCGGTCTGATAGGTGATGTTCACCGGGATCGGAGTCGCGAATTTCAGGTCGATTTCGCTCGAGCCATACATGCTGCGGATCTTCTCCGGCGTGTAATGGTCGTTCGGCTGCTCGATGTTCATCAACACCGAGGCGTATTGATCCGGATTCTGCACCCGCATGCAGCCATGGCTGAAGGCGCGATCTTCCTTGGCAAACAGATTCTTGTCCGGGGTGTCGTGCTGATAGACCAGGAATTTGTTCGGAAAGTTGAAGCGGATGCGGCCGAGCGCATTGGCTTCGCCGGGCGGCTGCGAGATGTGGACCGAACCATCGCGATTCTGCTCGAGCCTCAGTCCCATACGCTGCAGGACGGTCGGGTCCTGCTGGAGGGCAGGCAGATATTCGTTGTAAACGATCGACGGCGGCACGTTCCAGGTCGGGTTGACCGTGATGTACTTCATCGTCTCGGTCAGCAGCGGAGTGGCGTGCTGCCCCGGCTTGCCGGTCACCACGCGCGTGGTCCAGATCGTCCCGCCGTTCTGCATCACCTTCAGCGTATAGTCCGGGATGTTCAGGATGACATAGGCGTTGCCGACCGAGGACGCGCCGAGCTGGCGCGGCAGCCAGCGCCAGCGCTCCATGTTGACGATAACGGTGTCGATCTGCCTGTCGCGCTTCGGGCTGTTGATCGCCTTGACGGTACGGTCGTCCAGAACACCGGTCGCCTTCAGTTCGGCGCCTTCCTGGAACTTGCGCACGGCCTCGGCGACCTTGGCGTCGTAATGCGTGTCATCAGCGTTTTCGCTAACGCCGAGCTTGGCCCGCAGCTGCGGCACGCGCGGATCTTCCGGCGCCACGGCCGGCTGCTTCTTGCTACCGGGCTTGAAGACAAGCGCCGGGCCGTCGGCGATCTGGACAGCCGCGCCTTCGCCCTGGCCGCGCAGTTCGGCGAGCTTGGCCTTCAATTCCTTGTAGAGCTTGTGCGGCGGGTTGTAGCCATCGAGCGCGGTAGAAGCGTCATTGGCCGTCGTCACATGCGCCAGCACCTCCGCCGGATCGGTCGGATGCTCCGGATAGAGGATGTCGGCCGAGACCTGCGACCAGTGCATCCGGCCGCTCTGGGCCTGACGGGCATAATCCAGCATGCTGGCGGTCAGTTTCATCTCGGCGTCGGCCAGCGCGTCCGGCGAAGTCGCGGCGGCAAAATCCGGCACCGGATAGTCGGCGGGATTGAGGCCGTCGGCGGCGGCATCCTTCAGGCGCGCGACGACGCCCTTGCCGCTATCCGTCAATTTGCCGGCCTGGGTCCAAACGGGCGCGTATTCGCGCGCGCCATAGAATTTCTCGACGGCGGCGCGCTCGGCCTTGCGATCGAAGTAGCGCAGCGATTTTCCGCCCAGCATTTCGCGCAACTTGTCGGCGACCGGCTGATCTTCCGGCGCCACATTGCTGGCAGCCTTCACCGGCTCCTTGGCCGGCTCGGCGGCCGGCGCGACAGCGGTCGCAGCCGGAGCGGCCGCGGGTGTTACGGTCGCGGTGTCGCTTGCTTTGGCAGTTGGCGCAGGAGCGGTAGCGGTTTCGGCTGGTTTGGGCTCGACCGACTTCTCGGAGGTTTTCGTCTCTGGCACCTTCTCAACCGCTTCAGTCGCTTTGGGCTCTGCCGTTTTGCCGGCGTCTGGCACGGACGCGGTGGCGTCGATCTTGAAATCACTTGCGGTGGGCGGTGGGACGTTTGCCGGTTCGGGAAGCGGGATCGCCGCATCGATCGCGAGTTCTGCGGCGCTGGCGCGAGGCGTATCCTGGGCCAGGGCAGAGGTTGCGGTCACCGTGAGGAAGGTTGCCGCGACGGCCATCAGCACGCGGTCAAATCCAGCACGGCTCTTCGAACAGTCACGCATCGTCACACCCCCTTGGGCGAAACTGCCCCGGCATGGAACAGTCGTTGGTCATCGTTCATCTCAGCTTGCGCGAAAAGCGCCGGCCTGATCGTTCAAAAGTCGGTACGCTTGCGACGCAACGCTTCTAACGCAGACGATACATGGGCCCCTCTCATGCAGCCAGCGCCATGCGGGGCAACTCACGACAAACTGACCTCAAACGCACACACATGTGCATTCGGATTGCGCGGTTTTGCCACGCTCCGGGACGTTTGTCTGTCACCGGCAAGCCACGGTTCAAATGTTCTGGAAAGCGAGATGTTCCTTGACTTCAGCGCGTCGCCCCCGGACCGCCGCAATCATCCCAAGTGTTTCAATCTTCGGTCGAATCGTCGGCGGCGGCTTCATCGAGTTTGCGGTAGAGTGTCGAGCGGCCGATCTTCAACCGCCGCGCGACTTCCGACATCTGGCCGCGGTAATGCGAGATCGCAAACCGGATGATCTCGTTCTCCATCTCCTCGAGCGGACGCACTTCGCCGGCGCTGGTCAGCATCGCAAGGCTGCCCACGGCCGTGAGGGGCGCCATAGGTAATTCAATACCGGAGCCCATGGCCGGCGCGGTCGAAGGCCCAACGATCAGGGGTTCGCCGTGCTGGACGTGACCGTCCGGAACGGTGTGGGCTGCGGTTTGCGGGAAATCCGCCAAGCCAAGCTGGTCGCTCTCGCTCATGACAACGGCGCGATACACGGTGTTTTCGAGCTGGCGGATGTTGCCGGGCCAATCGAGCTGCGAAAGATGCGCCATCGCCTCGCCGCTGATGCCGGTGATGGTGCGATTTTCTTCGGCGCAAAACCGCGCCAGGAAATGCCGCAACAAATGCGGGATGTCTTCGCGCCGCATCCGCAGCGGCGGAATCGTCAGCGGCAAAACGTGCAGGCGATAGAACAGATCCTCGCGGAACTGGCCGTTCTTGACGAGGTCGAGCAGCTTGCGGTTGGTCGCGGAGATGATGCGGACGTCGACCTTCACCGGCTTGCGGCCGCCGACCGCTTCGACAGTGCCTTCCTGCAGCGCCCGCAGCAGTTTCACTTGGGCGGCCAGCGGCAATTCGCCGACCTCGTCGAGAAACAGCGTGCCGCCGGTGGCTTCGACGAATTTGCCCATGTGGCGTTCGGTGGCGCCGGTGAAGGCGCCCTTCTCATGGCCGAACAGGATCGACTCCACGAGATTGTCGGGGATCGCGCCGCAGTTGACCGCCACGAACGGCTTTGATTTGCGCTCGCCGCTGCCGTGGACGGCGCGGGCGAACAATTCCTTGCCGACGCCGGATTCGCCCTCGATCAGCACCGGAATGGTGGAAGAGGCCGCCTTCTGCGCGGTGCGCAGCACGGCGGCCATGGTTTCGCTGCGGGTGATGATGTCGGCAAAGGTCAGCCGGCCCTCGCGGCTGTGCCGGATGCGCTGCAGTTCGCCCTTCAGCGCCGAGGTATTGAGCGCGTTGCGCAGCGACACCTGCAGCCGCTCGAAGCTGGCCGGCTTGACCACGAAATCCTGGGCGCCGGCGCGCATCGCGGACACCACATTGTCGATGCCGCCATGCGCGGTCTGCACGATGACGGGGACGCTCAAGCCGGCTTCACGAATTTTTGCGAGCACGCCGAGGCCATCGAGGCCGGGCATCACCAGATCGAGCACCACGGCGTCGATCGCCTGGCCGTCCGGTGCAGTCAGTAGGGCTACGGCCGCGTCGCCGCTGTCGACGACGAGGGCCTCGTAACCGCATTTCTGCACCATGTTTTCAACCAAACGGCGCTGTACGGCGTCGTCGTCGGCAATCAAAATGGTGGCAGCCATGGTTTTCCCCGCGCGTTACGACTATCTGTCTCGAATCGGGGCACTGTCGCCGATGCCGATTAACGCCCTCTTAAACCTTGCCGTCCTGCTTACATTCCACCGTCGCAGCTTCTCTGATTGAACACAGGTTTCGAACAAGATGACCTCGCGCTCCTCATCCGCTCTCCGCAAGTCGACCGCTCAACGCAAATCCACCGCCAAGAAAGCTTCGACCAAGGTTTCGACCAAATCTGCGGCCAAATCTGCAACCAAGCCGGGCAAATTGCCGGAATGGAATCTGGCCGATCTCTATTCGGGTATCGACGCGCCGGAAGTGACGCGCGATTTGCAAACGATGGATGCAGATTGCGTCGCGTTTGAGACCGACTACAAAGGCAAGCTTGCGGAACACACCGCAAAAGAAGACGGCGGCAAATGGCTGGCCGAAGCGGTCAGGCGCTATGAGGCGATCGACGATCTCGCCGGCCGGCTCGGCTCCTATGCGGGCCTTATTCATGCCGGCGACAGCGTCGATCCCGCCATCACCAAATTCTACGGCGACGTTTCCGAACGGATGACCAATGCGTCGGTGCATCTGTTGTTTTTCGCGCTCGAACTCAACCGTGTTGACGATAGCGTGATCGAACGCGCGCTGCAGACGCCCGAGCTTGACCATTACCGGCCGTGGATCGAGGACCTGCGCAAGGACAAGCCGTATCAGCTCGAGGATCGCGTCGAGCAGCTGTTCCACGAAAAATCCCAGAGCGGCTATGCCGCCTGGAACCGGCTGTTCGACCAGACCATCTCCGGCCTGCGCTTCAAGGTCTCGGGAAAAGAGCTGGCGATCGAGCCGACGCTCAACCTGCTGCAGGACCGCGCGCCGGAAAAGCGCAAGGCGGCGGGCCAGGCGCTGGCGAAAACCTTCAAGGACAATGAGCGCACCTTTGCGCTGATCACCAACACGCTCGCCAAGGACAAGGAGATCTCCGACCGCTGGCGCGGTTTCCAGGACGTCGCCGATTCCCGGCATCTGAACAACCGCGTCGAGCGCGAGGTGGTCGATGCGCTGGTCGGTTCGGTTCGCGCAGCCTATCCAAAACTGTCGCATCGCTATTACGCGCTGAAGGCCGGTTGGTTCAAAAAGAAGAAGCTTGCGCATTGGGACCGCAACGCGCCGCTGCCGTTTGCGGCCACCGGCACCATCGCCTGGCCCGAGGCGCGCAACATGGTGCTGACCGCATACCGCGGCTTCTCCGTGGAGATGGCCGATATCGCCGAACGGTTCTTTACCGATCGCTGGATCGACGCGCCGGTGCGGCCGGGAAAAGCGCCGGGCGCGTTCTCGCATCCGACCACGCCCTCGGCGCATCCCTATGTGCTGATGAACTATCAGGGCAAGCCGCGCGATGTGATGACGTTGGCGCACGAACTCGGCCATGGCGTGCATCAGGTGCTGGCGGCCAAAAATGGAGCGCTGATGGCGCCGACGCCGCTGACCTTGGCCGAGACCGCCAGCGTGTTCGGCGAAATGCTGACCTTCAAGCGGCTGCTGGGAGAGACCAAAAACTCAAAGCAGCGCCAGGCGCTGCTCGCCGGCAAGGTCGAGGACATGATCAACACCGTGGTGCGGCAGATCGCGTTCTATTCGTTCGAGCGCGCGATTCACACCGAGCGCAAGAACGGCGAATTGACCGCCGAGCGGATCGGCCAGATCTGGCTCAGCGTGCAGGGCGAGAGCCTCGGCCCTGCGATCGACATCCGCCCGGGCTACGAGAATTTCTGGATGTACATCCCGCACTTCATTCATTCGCCGTTCTACGTTTACGCCTATGCGTTCGGCGATTGTCTGGTGAACTCGCTCTACGCGGTCTACGAGAATGCCTCCGACGGCTTTGCCGAGCGCTATCTGGCGATGCTCGCCGCCGGCGGCACCAAGCATTATTCCGAACTGCTCAAGCCCTTCGGGCTCGATGCCAAGGATCCCAAATTCTGGGACGGCGGGCTGTCGGTGATCTCTGGGATGATCGACGAGCTGGAGGCGATGGGCTGAGGGTTCCTGCGTAAAACATTTGTTGAACGGAGAGGTGAATTCCGTTATACATTCCGTGTAACGGAGGTTTAGCCATGAGCGAACGATTGAAAATTGCGCCTGATACCCGCGGCCAATTAATCGGAACAGTCGAGATCAAGAAGATTGGCAATTCTTCGGGGATTATCCTCTCGAAGGATGTAATGGCTCGGATGAATGTCAGCGTCGGCGATACGCTTTATGCGACTCTTACGCCCGACGGTGGAGTTCGACTAACTCCCCACGATCCGGATTTCGAGAAGGCGATGGAAGTCGCGCGGCGTGGCATGAAGCGTTACCACAATGCCCTGGCTGAGCTTGCCAAATGACGGAGCCGTTTTGGCTCACCCGCCAAATGATTGTTGCGATCCACGATGAGCAACTCACGATCCACGGTGGCGCAAGCGGTCTGCGAGACGAGGGCATGCTCGAATCTGCTCTCGATCGGCCGAAAAATAGGTGGTCCTATGAGCAGGCCGAACTGCCCGAACTCGCGGCGGCCTACGCCTTCGGGATCGCGCGCAATCATCCGTTTATAGACGGCAACAAGCGCACTTCGCTACTTGCGTTGTACACCTTCCTGGGCGTGAACGGCATTGATTTTATCGTGCCTGAAGCGGAGGCGGCGGCCATGATTCTCTCCCTCGCCGCCGGTGAGGTCAGCGAGGCGAGCCTGACCCGCTGGATCCGGGACAATTGGCCTTCCGAATGACCCGATAAGTGGCCATTTAGAGGTTCGTCCGGCGTTGCCCTCCCAACCACTTTGCGGTATTTCGACGCCAGATTTCGAACTTTGACTGGGGATACCGATGGCTGAACATAACGAAGTGGCCTACACGACCGCAGATGGCAACGATTATCCGGCCCATGAGCAGACCTATGAAGGTTTCATCATGCTGGTGAAATATGGCACTGCCGCCGTCGTCATCATCGTCGCCCTGATGGGCTTCTTTCTTACCTGATCCTCGCCGGCCGCGCCGCCGGATCCGGCGGCGTTCTGAAAAATTGCATCTCATCCGGTTGCGAAACCGGTATCCAAGCTGGCGAAAATAACGCTAGTTTGCTTACGCGCGCGCCCCTCGCGCCGCCGGAGGCCCCATGAAGATTGCCGTTGCCAAGGAAATCGATCCATCCGAGCCGCGGGTCGCCGCTTCCCCCGACACCATCAAGAAGTTCAAGGCGCTGGGCGTCGATATCGCGGTCGAGCCGGGCGCAGGCGTCCAATCGGGCCTGCCGGATTCGGAATTCACCGCGGCCGGCGCCACGGTGAGCGCGGACGCGTTGAAGGACGCCGACATCATCATCAAGGTGAAGCGGCCCGAGGCGTCCGAACTTGCCAAATACAAGCGCGGCGCGCTGGTCATCGCCATCATGGATCCCTACGGCAATGAGGCTGCGCTGAAAACCATCGCGGATGCCGGCGTCTCGGCGTTTGCGATGGAATTGATGCCGCGCATCACCCGCGCCCAGGTGATGGACGTGCTGTCGTCGCAGGCCAACCTCGCCGGCTATCGCGCCGTGATCGAAGCGGCCGAAGCCTTTGGCCGCGCGTTTCCGATGATGATGACCGCGGCCGGCACCATTCCGGCCGCCAAAGTGTTCGTGATGGGCGTCGGCGTCGCCGGCCTGCAGGCGATCGCGACCGCGCGGCGGCTCGGCGCCGTCGTCACCGCGACCGACGTGCGGCCCGCGACCAAAGAGCAGGTCGAAAGTCTCGGCGCCAAATTCCTCGCGGTCGAGGACGAGGAATTCAAGAACGCCCAGACCGCGGGCGGCTACGCCAAGGAAATGTCGAAAGAGTATCAGGCCAAGCAGGCCGCGCTCACCGCCGAACATCTCAAGAAGCAGGACATCGTGATCACGACGGCGCTGATCCCGGGGCGCCCGGCGCCGAAACTCGTCAGCGGCGAGATGGTCAAGTCGATGAGGCCGGGTTCGGTGCTGGTCGATCTCGCGGTCGAACGCGGCGGCAATGTCGAGGGCGCCAGGCCCGGCGAGATCGTCGACGCCGACGGCGTCAAGATCGTCGGCTACACCAATGTCGCCGGCCGCGTCGCGGCATCGGCGTCGAGCCTGTACGCCCGCAACCTGTTTTCATTCATCGAAACCATGGTCGACAAGGCCAGCAAGTCGCTCGCGGTGAACTGGGACGACGAACTGGTGAAAGCCACCGCGCTGACCAAGGACGGCGCCGTCATCCATCCGAACTTCCAGCCGAAAGCTTAAGGAGAGAAGCCATGGAGCATGTAGCCCAAGTCGTTGATCCCTTCGTGTTCCGGCTGTCGATTTTCGTCCTCGCCGTGTTCGTCGGCTATTTCGTGGTGTGGTCGGTGACACCGGCGCTGCACACCCCGCTGATGTCGGTGACGAATGCGATCTCCTCGGTGATCGTGGTCGGCGCGCTGCTCGCGGGCGGTGTCGGCATGGTCAGTGGCGGCAGCGGCTGGGCGCGCGGCTTTGGCTTCATCGCGCTGATCTTCGCCAGCGTGAATATCTTCGGCGGCTTCCTTGTCACCCAGCGCATGCTGGCGATGTACAAGAAGAAGGCCAAGTGAGCGGCGTGCACCTCGGGGTGACGAAGATAAAGGGGGACCTGAGATGAACGCCAATCTGGCTGCAGTTTTGTATCTCGTGGCGGGTGTGTTGTTCATCCTGTCGCTGCGCGGGCTGTCCAGCCCGGCCTCATCCCGGCAGGGCAATTTCTTCGGCATGATCGGCATGGTGATCGCGATCGCGACCACGCTCGCCAGCCATCCGCCGTCCGACGCCGTGTCCTGGATCCTGGTCGTGGCCGGCATCGCGATCGGCGGCAGCATCGGTGCTGTGATCGCGCGGCGGGTGCCGATGACCTCGATGCCGGAACTGGTCGCCGCGTTCCATTCGCTGGTTGGCATGGCCGCGGTGCTGGTCGCCGCCGGTGCCTTCTATGCTCCGGAAGCCTTCGACATCGGCACCCCCGGCAACATTCATCCGCAGAGCCTGGTCGAAATGTCGCTCGGCGTCGCCATCGGCGCGCTGACCTTCACCGGCTCGGTAATAGCGTTCCTGAAACTGTCGGCCCGCATGAGCGGCGCGCCGATCATCCTGCCCTTCCGCCACATCATCAATATCGCGCTCGCCGTCGCGCTGGTGGTGTTCATCGTCGGTCTCGTGCTTTCGGGCAGCGCGCTCGACTTCTGGCTGATCACCATTACCGCGCTGGCGCTCGGCGTGCTCATGATCATCCCGATCGGCGGCGCCGACATGCCGGTCGTGATCTCGATGCTGAACTCCTATTCCGGCTGGGCAGCGGCCGGCATCGGCTTCACGCTCGGCAATTCCGCGCTGATCATCACCGGCGCGCTGGTCGGCTCGTCAGGTGCGATCCTGTCCTACATCATGTGCCACGCAATGAACCGTTCCTTCATCTCAGTCATCCTCGGTGGCTTCGGCGGCGAGACCGCGGCAGCCGGCGGCGGTGGCGGCGAACAAAAGCCGGCGAAGCTCGGCTCCGCCGACGACGCTGCCTTCATCATGAAGAACGCCTCCAAGGTCATCATCGTGCCCGGCTACGGCATGGCGGTGGCGCAGGCCCAGCATGCGCTGCGCGAAATGGCCGACACGCTGAAGAAGGAAGGCGTCGAGGTGAAGTACGCGATTCACCCGGTCGCGGGCCGCATGCCCGGCCATATGAACGTGCTGCTCGCCGAGGCCAACGTGCCCTATGACGAGGTGTTCGAGCTCGAGGACATCAACTCCGAATTCGCCCAGGCCGACATCGCCTTCGTGATCGGCGCCAACGACGTCACCAACCCCGCCGCCGAGGACGACAAATCCTCGCCGATTTACGGCATGCCGGTGCTGCAGGTGTGGAAGGCCGGCACCGTGATGTTCATCAAACGCTCGCTGGCCTCGGGCTATGCCGGCATCGACAATCCCTTGTTCTATCGCGACAACACCATGATGCTGCTCGGCGACGCCAAGAAGGTCACCGAGAACATCGTCAAGGCGATGTAACCCACCGACGGGAAATCATGACCGCCCTGAAATGGCTGCTGATCATCGTTTCGGTCGGCTATGCCTGCGGTCTGGCCGTGCTGTTCCTGGTGCAGCGGGCGTTCCTGTTTCCGGTCCCGCAAACGGCGCGCACCTCGCCGGAAGCGGCCGGCTTTCCGGAAGCCGAAGAGCATGTCCTGACCACGGCCGATGGCGAGAAGGTCATCGTCTGGCATGTGCCGGCGAAGCCGGGTCATCCGGTGGTGCTTTATTTCCACGGCAACGGCGATTATCTCGCCGGTTTCTTCGGCCGCTTTCGCGATCTGATCTCGGACGGGACCGGCATCGTCGCCCTGTCGTATCGCGGCTATGCCGGCTCGAGCGGAAAACCGAGCGAGCGCGGCGTGCTCGCGGATGCCGCAGCGGCTTATGCCTTCACGACGGCGCGCTATAGCGCGGACCGGATTGTGGTCTGGGGCTTCTCGCTCGGCACCGGTGTCGCGGTGGCGGTGGCGGCCGAACAACCGGTTGGCAGGCTGATCCTCGAAGCGCCCTATACGTCGATCGTGGACGTCGCCGCCGCGGCGTTCTGGATTTTTCCGGTGCGGCTGGTGATGCTGGATTCCTTTCGCTCCGACCAGCGGATCGCGCGGGTCAAAGCGCCACTCCTGATCATGCATGGCGCGCGCGATCCCACGATACCGATTGCCTTTGGCGAACGGCTGTTCGCGCTGGCGAGCGAACCGAAGCAGTTCGTCCGCTTCCCCGTAGGCGGCCACAACGATCTGGACAGTTTTGGCGCGAGTGAGGTAGCGCGACAATTCATCAATGCAGCGAAAGGCTGACGGCTGCGATTGTTTGGCGCATAGTCCTCGCGCAGGATTTTTGAGGATGGTTGCATGAGCGCACACGGCCCGATGCCGCGATCGGCATGGATATTTCCGGCACTGGCGGTGCTGCTTTTTGTGGTCGCCAGCGCGCTCGGACTGACGTTCACGCCGTCGTCCGGCGGGCTGGTCTTTGCCGCGATACTGCTCGCGATCCTGTTCGGCACCGTGTTCGCGGCGGTCCATCATGCCGAGATGATCGCCGAGCGGATCGGCGAGCCCTACGGCACGCTGCTGTTGACGCTCGCGGTCACCATCATCGAGGTCGCGCTGATCGCGACCATCATGCTGGGTGAAAAGCCTGCGCCCGGATTGGCGCGCGACACGGTGTTTGCCGTGGTCATGATCGTGTGCAACGGCCTCGTCGGTGTCTGCATCTTCATTGGCGGCCTGCGTTATCGCGAGCAGGATTTCCAGGTCGCCGGCGCCAACCTTTATCTCAGCGTTCTGTTCGTGCTGGCGACCATCACGCTGATCATGCCCAATTACACGCTGACGACGCCGGGGCCGGTCTATTCGGCAGCTCAGCTTGGCTTCGTCGGTGTGGTCACCCTGCTTCTCTACGGCGTGTTCCTCTACACCCAGACCATCCGGCATCGCGATTTCTTCATCAGCGACGCCGTCGGCGGCGCGGAGGGCGGAACGCAGATTTCGAATCGCACGTTTGCGCTGAGTATGGTGCTGCTGCTGGTCTCGCTGCTGGCGGTCGTGCTGCTGGCGAAGAAGTTTTCGCTCGTGGTCGATGTCGCGACCTCGATGATCGGCGCTCCGCCGGCCTTTGCCGGTTTGCTGGTGGCACTATTGATCTTGCTGCCCGAAGGTGTCGCAGCCGTCGCCGCCGCGCGAAAGAACGACCTGCAGAAGAGCATCAATCTGGCGCTCGGTTCGTCGCTGGCGACCATCGGGTTGACGGTCCCGGCGGTGGCGGTTGTCGCCTTCGCGTTCAACAAGCCGTTGGAACTCGGACTGATCGACGAGTATATGATTCTACTGCTGTTGACGTTCTTCCTCAGCATCCTCACCTTCGGGACCGGCCGCACCAACATCCTGTTCGGGCTGGTGCACATGGTGGTATTTGCCGCATTCGTGTTCATGGTATTCGTGCCGTAATTACTTGCCGTAAGTCCCCGGAGTGAACCAAACCATGCTCAGCGCCAAATCCGACGTTCAGGTCGACACCCCCGAGGTTCGCGTCACCGAGTGGCGGCTGGCGCCGGGCAGCGCCACCGGCCATCACACCCATGGGATGGATTACGTGATCGTGCCGGTGACATCGGGCGAAATGACCATCGTGGCGCCCAATGGCGAACGCTCGAAGGCGCAGCTCGGCGTCGGCAAATCCTATTTCCGGAAAGCCGGCGTGGAACACGACGTGCTCAACGAGACGGCAAGCGAGATCGTGTTCCTGGAGGTCGAGCTGAAACCGTAACCAATCGGGCATCCGCGGTTCCGCGCCTTGTCCGTACGGAACACGGCAGGTTGGGCTTTGGCGGGCCGGCGAGCCGTTCCGACAGGCGATCAGGCCGGTTACGGCCGCGCCTGACCGGCTATCTTAACCGCCTATCTTAAGCTGATCGTAACATCTGTGACACGAAACGTTGCGGCGACCGGCCAATTGCCATCGATCCGTCGCAGTTGATCCCTCAATGTGCCTCAAAGTTCCAGCATCAAATAGCGGCGGGGAGTGGCCGGCAATGCTGAATTACCTGAAGAAATTTACGATGGACATCCTGCCGTCGGTGGCAGCGACGATCATCGGGGCCTACATCGTTAACCACTACATCGTCAGCAAGCCGGGGGCCAATGCCCCTGTCGCCGCGGCCGTGTCGACCGCCGATCTCAAGCCCGATCACAAGGCCACCGCCTACAGCAAGCCGGTCGAAAAGCCCACCGAGGTCAGCAACCTCCCCGAGGCCGGCGTGAAAGCCAAGGGCATGTCGGAGCGCACGCTGCTCGAGCGGTCGGCTGCCGAAAAGGCCGTGGTAATCGAGAAGCCTCAAGACAAAGCTCAAGAAAAAGCTAAAGCTGAAGCAAAATCCGCCGATGCAAAGCCGGCCGACGCGCCGGCTGAGACCGCCAGCATTTCAGCCGAACCGCGCCGTCACGCGCCGGCGCCGCGTGAAAAGACGGCCGTCAGGGTCGTGCTTCCGTCGCCCGTGCAGCCCATTACGCCTGCCGTGGCCCCGGCCCCGGTCGCGGTGACGCCAAATCCCGCGCCGCCGGTTGAAGCCGCGGTTGCGCCCGATGAGCACCGCGACGCCAACGATCTCGCCCGGGCCGCGATCGAGCGCCTGCGCGGCAGCAGCGACAATGTGCCCCGTGCACAGCAGGTCGCCCGTACGCCCGATGCACCGCGTGCGCCTGAGGTCGTCGCGGGCGTTCCCGACACCCCCCGTGTCGTGACCGCGCCGGCGCTACGCCCGCTGCCGCCGCCGATCATGGTGTCGACGCCGGCGAGCCCGGCAGGCGACGCGCTCGACCAGGGGGCGCAGCCCAACCCGCCTTATGCCGGAATCAGCGACCCGCGTCGTCCAACCCCGCCGGCCGACATTCCGCTCGTACGGCCGCCGCTCGACCTGCGCGCCGAGGCGGCCGAGCCGATGGCCAAGGAGCACACCACCGTCGCCGACGACATGCTGTCGGCGGCGAAGTCGGTGTTCCACGCCGTCCTGCCGAAATAACCGATAGCGTTTTCTGGCGAAAGCCTGCCCCGCACGCGGATACCGAGACGGGTTGCGTAGACTTGTCAGCGCAAGAAAACGCGTCGAACCAAAAGCTTATTCAGCCGCCGACGCGCGCGAGGCCACTGCGCGCGGCTTCGTCCCTAGGGCGGATCGCGATCGCGCGGCTATAGGAGGCGGCTGCCTTGGCCTTGTCGCCGAGCCGCTCGTACGCCAAGCCGCGCGCGGCCCAGGCCGGGGCGCTGTTCGGGTCGGCCTGCACGGCCTCGTCGAGATCGGCGGCGGCTTCCTTGGTCTTGTCGATCGCGAGGTAACTGGTCGCTCGGCCGACCAACGGCTCGGCGCTTTGCGGTGTCAGGCCATTGGCCGCGGTGAAATCCTCGATCGCCTGCTGGTGCTGCTTCTCGCCCTGATAGATCAGGCCGCGGCCGTACAGGGCTTGCGCGTTGTAGGGATCGAGCGCGAGCGCGCGATCGAAGTCCGCAAGGGCTTCTTCGGTCTTGCCGGATTTGGCCAGCACCTGCCCGCGCGTGGTGTAGCCCTGAGCATCGCTGACGCTGCGGGCGCTGATATCATCGGTCGGCGTCTGCGCAACCGGCTTCGGCTTTTCACTGTCGGATCCCCACGATCCCAGATCGAACGAGCAGCCGCCAAGCGGGATCGCAAGGGTGATCGCAAGCAAGACCAGCGGCGCCGCGGCGCGGCGGCAACGCGAACCTCCGGAGGCAGCTAGGGGAGCCGGAATAGCCATTGAGGAAAATGCTCGCGCGGAGAACCCTGTATTGGTAACCCGGAAAATGCGCCCCGCAAAACAACAACGCGGGCGCAAGGCCCGCGTCATCGGATTCTCAAATCTGCACCAGGGATCAGCGCGGGCCGCGACCTGCGCCCGGACCACCACGGCCGCCGCCAGCGCCACCGCGCTCGGCACCCGGACCGGCGCCAAACACCGGCTTCGGCTTCATCGGCAGCAGGCCTTCGCGCTGCAGCTTCTTGCGGGCCAGCTTGCGCGCGCGGCGCACGGCTTCGGCCTTTTCGCGGGCCTTCTTCTCGGAGGGCTTTTCATAGTGTCCGCGGAGCTTCATCTCGCGGAAAATGCCCTCGCGCTGCATCTTCTTCTTCAGCGCCTTGAGGGCTTGATCGACGTTGTTATCGCGGACGAGAACCTGCACGCGGCATCCTCTTTCAATTGATCGGATAGGAATTCGGGTAAAGCAAAGGGTCGGCGAAAGGCCTGACCCTTAACCTTGAGGGCGCGGATGTATCAGACAAAACCGGCCATGTCCACCTGCGCAACGGGGTTTGTGCCGGAAAAGGCCCGAATCAGTTCGCATAAAGCCTGGTTCCAAGCCTTCAATGCGCCTTAACGAGGCTTGCCCAGGTTTCGGTCAGCAAAGGGGAGGAAATCATGAACACAAAAAAATACGCAGCCGAGGCGATCGGGACGTTTTGGCTGACTTTCGCGGGCTGCGGCAGCGCGGTCATCGCGGCCGCATTTCCCCAAGTCGGCATCGGATTGGTGGGGGTCGCGCTGGCGTTCGGACTTAGCGTCGTGACCATGGCCTATGCGATCGGCCATATCTCCGGCTGCCATCTCAATCCCGCGGTGACGGTGGGCCTCGCCGCAGGCGGGCGCTTTCCGGCCGGGCAGATCGCCCCCTATGTCATCGCGCAGGTGATTGGCGCCATCGCCGCCTCCGCGCTGCTTTATATCATCGCCAGCGGCGCCGCCGGCTTCGACGTTGCCAAGGGTTTTGCGTCCAACGGCTACGAGGCGCATTCGCCGGGCCAATACAGCCTGGTCGCGTGCTTCATCATGGAAGTGGTGATGACCATGATGTTCCTGTTCATCATCATGGGCGCGACCCACGGCAAGGCGCCCGCGGGCTTCGCGCCGCTCGCCATCGGATTGGCGCTGGTCATGATCCATCTCGTCAGCATTCCCGTCACCAACACTTCGGTGAATCCGGCGCGCAGCACCGGTCCGGCGCTGTTCGTCGGCGGATGGGCGCTGGGGCAGCTCTGGCTGTTCTGGGTTGCGCCGCTGATCGGCGGGGTGCTGGGTGGCGTGATCTATCACTGGCTCAGCGCGGAGCCGGACGGTGTCGCGGGACGGTAGTCCCGCATGGATCATGATCCGGCAATTGGATCATGATCCGGTTCCAGCAGCTATTTTTCGCGGGGCAACACCTCGGTGACGTGTCCCATCTTGCGGCCCGGCCGCGGCGGGCCCTTGCCGTAGAGGTGTACGGTCGCACCGGGGACCGTCAGCCATTGCTCATAGCCCAGGATGTCGTCGCCGATCAGGTTCGTCATTGTCACCGGGCCATGGCGGACCGGCTTGCCGAGCGGCCAGCCGGCAATGGCGCGAATGTGCTGCTCGAATTGCGAGATCGAGGCGCCGTCGAGCGTCCAGTGGCCGGAATTGTGCACCCGCGGCGCGATCTCGTTGACCAGCACCTGCGGCCCGCCGTTCTCCATCACCACGAACATCTCGACCGCGAGCACGCCGACATAGTCCAGCGCATTGGCGATCTTCTCGGCGATCGATCGCGCCTGCGCCGCGAGTTCCTCCGGGATATCGGCCGGGGCGCGCGAGATTTTCAGAATATGGTCGCGGTGCTCGTTTTCGGTGACGTCGTAGCATTCGACATCGCCGTTGGCGCTGCGCGCGGCGATCACGGAGATTTCGCGCTCGAACGGCACGAACGCCTCGAGGATCGCGGATTTGGTGCCGAGATCGTTCCAGATCTGATCGGGATCGTCGCCCTCGCGGATGATGGCCTGGCCCTTGCCGTCATAGCCGAAGCGGCGGGTTTTTATCACCGCCGGAAGGCCGATGCGGTTGATTGCCGCGCGCAGTGTCGCCGCCGAAGACACATCGGCATAGTCCGCGGTGCCGATGCCAAGCCTGGTGACAAAGTCCTTTTCGGCCAGCCGGTCCTGCGTGGTCTCGAGGATCTTCTGCGCAGGGAGCACCGGGCGGCGCGCAGCCAGCACCATGGCGGTCGCGGCCGGTACGTTCTCGAATTCATAGGTGACGACGTCGACGTCGTTGGCGAACAGCTCCAGCGCCTCGACATCGGCATATTCGGCGCAGGTCGCGTTCAGCACGACGTCGAAGGCGGGCGAATCGGGGTCCGGCGAAAACACCTGGCACCTGAACCCGAGGCGCGCCGCCGCCATGGCCAGCATCCGGCCCAATTGTCCGCCGCCGAGAATTCCGATGGTGTCGCCCGGCTGCAGCTTCACCTGACTTGAAGCTGTCACGCCGTTCCCTCCGGCCGCTCGGCGACCGCCTCGGTTTGCTGTTGACGCCAGGCGGCGAGCCTTGCTGCCAGCGCCGGATTGTTGAGTGCGAGCACGCTGGCCGCAAGCAGCGCGGCATTGATGGCGCCGGCTTTGCCGATCGCCAGCGTCCCGACCGGGATGCCTGCGGGCATCTGCACGATCGAGTACAGCGAATCAACGCCCGACAGCGCCTTGGATTCGACGGGAACGCCGAACACCGGAAGTTCCGTCAGCGCCGCCGCCATGCCCGGCAGATGCGCCGCACCTCCGGCGCCGGCGATAATGATCTGAAAGCCCTCGGACCTGGCCCCCTTGGCGAAAGCGTACAGCCGGTCCGGGGTGCGATGGGCCGAGACGATGCGCTTTTCGCAGGCAATACCGAGCGCCGCCAGTGTTTCGGCGGTATGGCGCATGGTTTGCCAGTCGGACTGGCTTCCCATGATGATGGCGATGGGGGCGGTCATGTCGTCAATTCTGTTCGGGAATCCAGAAACATAGGCCGGATTATAGGGTCGGCCCGGGCTTCATCCAAGGCGTGGCAAGGGGTACGGAATGGACTATCCTGTCTTGGTGAATCCCGGCAAGCCTTCATAAGCAAGCCTGCACAGGGAAGGCCATGAAGAAGAAAACCAGGGCGGCAGCCTCAGGGGCTGCAAAAAGCCGTAAAACCGCTGCGGCAGGGCGCAACGCGGCGCCGCGCCGCCCCCCTGCGCCGCTACCCCCGTCGCCGGCCGCGCTCGGCGATGCCAAATCGGAGATTCGGCGGCTCAAGACGCAGTTGGCGCAGGCGCTGGCGCGGATCGACGAGTTGCAGGCCTCGGCCGAGACCGACTTCCTGCTGGATATCCTGAACCGGCGCGGTTTCGAGCGCGAACTCCACCGCTCGATCGCCTACATCAAGCGCTATCACGCCAGCGGCGCCTTGATCATAGTCGACGTCGATCGTTTAAAGCCGGTCAACGATGCCTTCGGGCACGCCGCGGGCGATGAGGTGCTCAAGGCCATTGCGGCCACGCTTTGCAGCCAGGTGCGTTCTTCGGATGTGGTCGGCCGGCTTGGCGGCGACGAGTTCGCGCTGCTGCTGTGGAACCTCAGCGAGACCGATGCCAAGGCCAAGGCGGCGGCGCTGGAGGCGGCGATCGATTGTCTCACCTTCGTGTTTAGCGGCCAAACCGTCGCCGCGGGCGCATCCGCCGGCGTCGCGATCCTCGGTCCTCACACGGAAGCCGGCCGCGCGCTGGAAGAGGCCGACAGCGCGATGTATGTGCGCAAGGCGCAGCGGCGGCATGAGGGTGAAGCGAACAGCATGCCATCGTCATTTCGAGCCAACGGCTCGCGCGAACCGCGCGTCCGACGACAGGTTCCGCGACTTGTCCGCCGTAGCTCAACCAGCGAAGGCGGAAGCAATCCATAAGCGGTCAAACCAGCAAGACGGACTGGATTGCTTCGTCGCCGACGCTCGCTGCAATGACGAAAAAAATCTACAGCCCGCTCAGATCGTCCGGCACGTTGCCGAATTTCCGCAGCAATTGCGCGTCGCCGAATTCGCCGATCATGGGATCGCCGGTACGGCTGAACGCAACGGCGCCGATGCTGCCGGGGGTCCGCGACAGGATCTCGGCGCGCCGCAATGCGGTGGTCGAGCTCTGGCATTCCTCCGCCGCGCCCGCGACCGGCGAGCCGTCGTCATCCTGCAGGAATGGCAGTGCTACGTAGTACGTGACATCGGCCATCTTTGTCGCTCCTGTCTTGATCGATCAGGCGGCACTACTGCTTGCGCGTGACGAACCCGTCTTTTGTTTCGCGCTCTCGTCACGCGAACCTGTCGCCACTTCGCTCGAATACGCTCTGGCCGGCACGCAGCCGGCCGCGATCGCCGCCTGCAATTCCTCCAGTTCGGTTTCCAGATATTCGTTCGCCATGATCAGCGCCTTGATGGTCGAGCGCAGATTGCCATCGCACATCGCGATCGCCTGGTCGCAGGCCTGCTCGTAACGGCTGTTGTCGGACAGGGACGATGGTGCGGACATGGGAAGCTCCCTCTTTGGCTGGCGGCAGGGCATGTTCTTCTTTTGTTCTGGTGGAGTCAAGCCGAAGCAGCCGCGCAAAATTCGTTTTCCCGGCACTGCTGCCCGCCTCGCGCAAGCGGTGTGCCGAAGGTGAACCACGTCGCTCGTTCCGACATCGGCGCGCGCGATTTCGGAAGCGGGTGTCGGGAAAATGGCGCAGCGCGGAACGAAAACGATATTCGGCACTTAACGCCGATTGGCGGGGAGTATAAGTGCATGCGTCCTGCGGTCCCCAAAAGGCCTGTGGTGTTGATCGTCGAGGACGAGTTTCTGTTGAGGATGGACGCGGTCGGCATGATCACCGATGCAGGCTTCGAGGTTGTCGAAGCTGCCAATGCCGATGACGCGATCGAAATCCTGGAAGCCCGCCGCGACATCAGTGTCGTGTTCACCGATATCCAGATGCCGGGTTCGATGGACGGGTTGAAACTCGCCCGCGCGATCAGGGGCCGCTGGCCGCCGATCAAGATCGTTGCGACCTCGGGCCTTGTGGATGTCGGGGAAAAGGATCTGCCGGAGGGCGGGCGGTTTTTGCAGAAACCCTACGAGGCCGAAGCGCTCGCCAGCGTGCTGCTGGAGCTGACGGGCGGCATCTGAGTCCGGTCCGGAGCATGACATCGGGCCGCGCATCACGCGGACCCGTCTGCGCGATGCCGGAATGGCAATCAATCAACACCGGCAATTAGGCAATGATATCGGGCGTGATCTGGTCTTCGATGAAGGCGATGCGATCGCGCAATTGCAGCTTGCGCTTCTTCAAGCGCTGCAGCCGCAGCAAATCGGGCGCCGGCGATTGATGCAGGGCATCGATCGCCGCGTCGAGATCGCGGTGCTCCTGCTGCAGCCTTGCCAGCTCAGTATGAAGTTCGCGCTCATCTTCGTTGGTCATGGTGTACGTTAACTAGTAAGCACGATGAGGTTGTAAACGGTTTTTCGGAAGCCGCCGGGCGAATATCGTCCCTGTGAGCCCGCTCCGCAAGCTGACCAGGTTCCATACTCACGATTGGTTACAGATAAATCCGAAAATATGAGCCAGCCGATTCGCGATACCCATCGACAGATTCGGTGGCTTGTGTACACTTATTCGTCCGGATCGAATCTGAGGTTTTACCCACCGAGGAGATTTCGTATGGCAATACAGGCGCATCTTGTTGAACTGGAACGTAAACACAAGATTCTCGAAAATGAATTGCACGAAGCGCTCGTGCACCTTTCCACAGACGACCTGCACATTCTCGAGTTGAAGCGCCGCAAGTTGATGGTCAAGGATGAGATCGAGCGGTTGAAGCATACCGCGAGCGAGACTCTCCACTAGTCGTAACTCCCCAAGTAGCGTTGGAAGCACCCTTTGTCGCCGGATGAGCGCGCTCTGTGCTCATCCGCCGCAGGGGTGTTGCTACGCCTTGGCCAGTTCGCCGACATGGTCCGCGATCGCCAGTGACGACGTCAATCCGGGCGATTCGATGCCGAACAGGTTGATCAGGCCGCTCACGCCGTGATCGCGCGGTCCCTGGATCAGGAAATCCTGGGTCGCTACCGCCGGCGGAACGATCTTCGGCCGGATTCCGGAATAGCTCGGCATCAGTGCGCCGTCCGGGAGCGTCGGCCAGTATTTCCGGATTGCCGGATAGAACCGGTCCGCCCGCGCCGGATCGACTGCGTAGTCGATCGCATCTACCCATTCCACATCGGGACCGAACCGCGCCTGTCCGGCCATGTCGAGCGTGAGGTGCACGCCCAGTCCGCCAGGCTCGGGCACCGGATAGATCAGGTGTGAAAACGGCGCCCGGGCGCTGCAACTGAAATAGTTCCCCTTCGCGAGATAGGCTGACGGTATCAGCTCGATCGGCATGCCCTCGACGCTGCGCGCGACGGCCGGCGCGCCGAGCCCGGCCGCATTGACGAGCAGATTGCATTCCAGCGTCATCGGCGCGTCGCCGCCGGCCTCGATTTCGATCCTGCCCGCGGCGGCCTTGGCGCGCACGAGCGGCGTGTAAAACGCGTATGCTGCGCCCGCCGCTTCGGCATCGCCCCGCAGCGCCAGCATGTAGGCGTGGCTGTCGATGATCCCGGTGGACGGCGACAGCAGCGCCGCATCGCAATTCAGCGCCGGCTCCAGCGCACGGGCGGCGTCGCCCGCCAGAAGCTGCATATCGAGCACGCCGTTGGCTTCGGCATGGGCCCGGATCGATTGCAGTTTTTCGGTTTCTTTCGCCGTCGTTGCGACGATCAGCTTGCCGCAATTGCGATGCGGGATTCCGTGATCGCGGCAGTACCGGTAGAGCGCCTGCTTGCCGCTGACGCACATCTGCGCCATCAGGCTGCCGGCGCGATAATAGATGCCGGCATGGATCACCTCGCTGTTGCGCGACGAGGTCACGGTGCCGATGCCCTCGGCCGCCTCCAGCACGATTACTTCGCGGCCCGCCTGGGCGAGCTGCCGCGCCACCGCAAGCCCGATCACACCCGCTCCGATGACGACGCAATCAACCTTGTCCATGTACGCTTCAGTTCCGGAAATTTGGCGCGAAGTTAGGCCGCAACCGCGCTCAGTTATTATCGTTTCGTTCAGGAAAGCGGTCGAGCGACCCCTTGGCAACCCCTTGGCAACCCCTTGGCAACCCCTTGGATTGTCTCGAAATACGCCTCGAACGCTGGCCCGTTAGTGAAGCATTAATCATGTCAGGGCAATTGCCGTAATTTAAGCCACATTTTTTGGTTGCAGGAGCAGGCGTTTACCCGATCCAAACCCGTGAAGCCAGACACTCCGCCGCGGAAATCCGCGGGTGAATGATGGCTGACAAGAATTGGCAGGCAGGCGGGAAGGATTCGATTCCGGCGCGGGCCGTGCTGCGCATGGTTGCCCCTCTTATCGTTATCCTTGCGCCGTGCGCGGACGCATGGGCGGCATCCGATGACTTTGCGCCCCCGAACTACGTCGGCTCCGCCGATCCGAATACGATATGGATCATTCTGCTCGGCGGCCTCGTCATCGCATCATTTCTGATGGCGATCGGGCTGTGGGTGCTTTCGGCCTTGCGCAAGGTCAAGCGGTCGCAACTGCGGCGCAATGCATTTATCAGTTCGGCCCTGAACAATCTGAACCAGGGTGTTGTGATGACCGATGCGGAGCGCCAGATCATCTTCTGCAACGACCGCTATCTCGAAATCTACGGCCTGGTGCGCTCGGACGTCCCCCGCAACATGACCGGTCCGGAATTGCTGGAGTTGCGGCGCAAGCGTGGCGTGCTGGATATCAGCGTCAACGAATTTTATGCCCGGTCCAGCACCCCGGACGGCCTGATCACCGAACTGCCCGACGGCAGATCGGTTCTGGTCAAGCATTTTCAGCTGCCGAACGGCGGCTCGGTCGCAACCCATGACGACTGCACCGAGCAGCGCAAGCTGTCGCGAAAGCTGGCATCGACCACCCAGTTCTTGGAATCGGTGCTCGACAACGTTCCGGTCTGCGTCGCCGCCAAGAACATCGAGGACGGCCGCTATATTTTCGCCAACCGCGCCTTCGAACGTTTCTCGCGCTTCTCCCGCGATCACATCGTAGGCCGCCGCGCCGACGAGATTTTCAGCCCCGGAACCGCGGCAAGCATCGACAAGGCGGACCGGTCCGCGCTCGATGCGCCCGAAGGTTACTTCCGCAGCGAGCTCTTCGTCGAGCGCGGTTCGGAGAAACGCATTCTCGCCTCCAATCGGGTGGTCGCGCGCAACGAAAACAACGAGCCGGAATTCCTGATCGCACTGTTCGACGACGTCACCGAACGCCGGTCGCTTTCCCGCGAGCTGGAAAACAACAAGAAGTTCCTCGAACTCGTGGTCGACAACATTCCGGTCTCGCTGATCGTCGAGCGCGTCAGCGATGGACGCTATTTGCTGGCCAACCGCAGCGCCGAGACCATTCTCAACCGCCGCCGCGAGGACGCCACCGGCTTGACGGCGGCCGACATCTTCAATCCCCGCGAAGCCAAGCTGATCATCGCGCGCGACGAGGCGGCGATCAAAAAGCGCGGCCTGCTGACCGAAGAACACCCGATCTCCACCAAGGACGGGTTGCGGCTGTTCCTGACCCGCCGCATGACCGTGCTGGACGATGCCGGCGAGCCGCAATATCTGATCAAGACGCATGAGGACGTCACCGATCGCCGCCAGACCGAGTCGCGGATGGCGCACATGGCCTATCATGACGGCCTGACCGACCTGCCGAACCGCGCCGCTTTCCTGCAGGCGCTCGCCCAGATGATCGAGGCCTGCGCCGGCACCGATGAGGAATTCGCGGTGCTGTGCGTCGACCTCGACGGGTTGAAGGAAGTCAACGACGTGTTCGGCCATGCGATGGGCGACAAATTGCTGATCGAAGTGGCGAGCCGTCTTCAGGACTCCGCCCGCGGCGGCGTGGTGGCCCGGCTCTCGGGCGACGAGTTCGGATTGATCATCGACGGCAAGCAGCCGGCGTCCGGCAAGTTGCTGGCCGAACAGCTTGGCGAAGCGCTGTCGAACGAGTTCCATATCGACGGCAAATCGGTCCGCACCGGCTGCACCACCGGCATCTCGGTATTCCCGCATAACGGTTCGGACGCCGCCTCGCTGCTCGCCAATGCGGGAGCGGCGCTGTTCCGCGCCAAGGCGAAATCACGCGGCTCGATCAGCATTTTCGAGCCCGAGATGGACCAGCAGATCCGCGACCGCCGCGTGCTGCATCAGGAACTCTCGCTCGCGATCAGGAACGGCGAAATGTCGCTGCATTACCAGCCGCAGGCCACATCGGGGCCGACGGTTGCCACCAGCGAGGTGATCGGCTTCGAGGCGCTGGCGCGGTGGCTGCATCCGGTGCGCGGTTTCGTCCCGCCCGGCGATTTCATTCCGCTGGCGGAAGAAAGCGGCCTGATCGTCGAAATGGGCGAGTGGATCCTGCGCGAAGCCTGCCGCGAGGCGGCCTCCTGGCCGGTGCCGCTGCAGGTCGCGATCAACCTGTCGCCGGCGCAATTCATGCACGGCGACGTGGTCAGCCTGGTGCATTCGATCCTGCTCGAAACCGGGCTGGCGCCCGACCGGCTCGAGCTGGAAATCACCGAGGGCGTGCTGATCGAGGATTTCGATCGCGGCGTTGCGCTGTTGCGGCGGCTGAAGGCGCTTGGCGTGCGGATTTCGATGGACGATTTCGGCTCGGGCTATTCCTCGCTGAGCTATCTGCAGGCGTTCCCGTTCGACAAGATCAAGATCGACCGCGCCTTTGTCATGAATCTCGGGCGCAATCCGCAATCGGCGGCGATCGTGCGCGCGGTCATCGACCTCGGCCACGGCCTCGAAATGTCGATCGTCGCCGAGGGCGTGGAGACGCAGGAGCAGCTCGGCTTCCTGTCGGAAGAGGGTTGCGACGCGGTGCAGGGCTATTTCATCGGCAAGCCTTTCCCGATCGGCCAATACGCCACGCTGGTCGGCCGCCCCGCGGGCAATGTCATGGAGCCTACGCGCAAGACGGGCTAGAGATTTGGTTCTGATTGAATCAGAACCAAATCTATAGATTCTTGTTTTGACGCGTTTTCTTCACGTGAACCGGTTTCCACTTCGCTCGAAAACGCTCTAGAGGTGTGGTGAACTTCGGTTCTCTGCGTTAAGCGTTGCGCATGGCGGATTACGATCTCGCGATCATCGGCGGCGGGTTGAACGGCGTCAGCATCGCGCGCGACGCCGCCGGTCGCGGCCTGCGCGTGATCCTGCTGGAGCAGGGCGATCTCGGCTCTGGCGCATCCCAGGCCTCGCCACGGCTGATCCACGGCGACCTGGCGGGGCTGGAGCGCCGGGCGTTCTTTCGCGTCCATGCGGCGCTGGCGGAGCGCGACGTCTGGCTCAGGATCGCGCCGCATCTGGTGCGTCCGATGCGCTTTGCGATCCCCGCCCACGCCGATGAACGCCCGGCGTGGCAGTTGCGGTCGTGGCTGTTGCTGTACGACCGGCTGGCCTCGCGCAGCGGTCTGTCGGCGTCCGCGACCGTCGACGTCACTCATCATCCGCTCGGCTACGCGCTGAAGCGGCCGTTCGGCACCGCGTTCGAATATTCCGACTGCGTCGTCGACGATTCCCGGCTGGTGGTGCTGAACGCCGTCGATGCCGCGGCGCGCGGCGCGGTGATCCGCACCGGCGCGCGCTGCACCCGCGCCGAAAGGGGAGAGTTTTGGCGGCTGGTGACGATCGATCGCGGCCATCGCCAGGTGATCACGGCGCGCGCGCTCGCCAACGCGACCGGGGCCTGGACCGCTTCCGTTACCGAAACGGTGTTGCGCCAGCCGCCGCTGAGCCACGGACTCATGCAGATGAGCCAGATCGTGGTCCGCCGGTTGTTCGACAGCGACAACGTCTATGTGTTCCAGAATTCCGACCGGCGGCTGATTTTCGCCAGCCCCTATGAGCGCGATTTCACGCTGATCGGCACCGTGGGCCACGCGTTCAAGGGCGACCCTGCCATTGTCGCGATGGGGGCCCGCGACGTGGCTTATTTGTGCGAGGCGGCGAACCGCTATTTCCGCGAAAGGATCGAGGCCGTCGACGTGGTGCGGACGGTGTCCGGCGCCAACACGGTGATCGACCCCGCGGGCAAGCGCCCGGCGCGGGACGGGTCGATGACGTTCGACTACGGGCGCCGAAAGGCGCCGCTGATCACGATTTTCGGCGGCGACGTCACGACCTTGCGCCTGCGCGCGGAAAAGGCCGTCTCCCGGCTTACGCCGTTCTATCCGATGTCGCCGCGCTGGTCCGCCAAGGCGCCGCTGCCGGGCGGCGATTTCGCCTGGGAGCGGTTCGAGGTCGAGGTCGATGGCGCGCGCCAGCGCTGGCGGTTTCTCGGCGAGGACCAGGCCCGCCGCCTAGTCGGAGCCTATGGCACCAACGTCAAGGACATCCTTGGCGATGCCAGGGAGAAGCCCGATCTCGGCCCGGCCTTCGGACCGGAATTGAGCGGCGCCGAAGTGCGCTATCTCATGACCAAAGAGTGGGCGCGGTTTCCCGATGACATCTTGTGGCGGCGCTCCAAGCTCGGCCTAACCATGCCGGTCGCCGATCGCGAGGCGTTGGCGGCGTTCATGGCGGCGATGGGGTAGAGCGGCGGCGACGCGTTGCGCCCGAGCCCGCCCGCCGTGTAGTACTAGGGTATGGCTGAGGAACTAGCGAAAATCGAAACGGCTGCGGAGTCGGTCGGGCCCGCGCCGTCGCCGGCTGCCGCCGACATGCCGCTGCTGCGCATCGAGGAGGTCGGGAAAAAGTTCGGCTCCTTCCGCGCGGTGGACCGGTTGTCGCTCGATATCCGGGCCGGCGAGTTTTTTGCGCTGCTCGGTCCGAGCGGTTGCGGCAAGACCACGCTCTTGCGGATGCTCGCCGGGTTCGAGACGCCGGATGAAGGCCGCATCCTGCTCGACGGCAAGGATATCGCGCAGGTCCTGCCGCACGAGCGGCCGGTCAACATGATGTTCCAGAACTACGCGTTGTTTCCGCATCTTCCGGTGCGGGACAATATCGCGTTCGGCCTCAAGCGAGCCGGCATGGCGCGCGCCGATATCGCGACCCGCGTCGCGGAAATGGTGTCCCTCGTCAAGCTCGACGGGCTCGAGAAACGCAAGCCCGACCAGCTCTCCGGCGGCCAGAAACAGCGCGTGGCGCTGGCGCGGTCGCTGGCGCGCCGCCCGCAGGTGCTGCTGCTCGACGAGCCGCTCGCGGCACTCGACAAGAAGCTGCGCGAAAGCACGCAAGCCGAATTGATGGACCTGCAGCGGCGCCTCGGCACCACCTTCATCATCGTCACCCACGATCAGGAAGAGGCGATGACGATGGCTGGTCGAATCGGCGTGATGGACGCCGGCCGCCTCGAACAGGTCGGGCCGCCGCGCGAACTCTACGAGGCACCGCATTCTCGCTGGGTCGCCGAGTTCGTCGGCGACGTCAATCTGTTCGACGGCGAGGTCTCCTCGCGCGACAATAACCGTCTGACGATTGCGACGCGCGACGCCGGCACGATCACGGTCGCCCAGCCGCGCCAGCCGGTCACCAAGACCATCGTCAGCGTCGCGATTCGCCCCGAGAAGGTAAAAATGTCGCGCCGCGGCCCGGTGTCGGATGCGGGCACCTCGCATGCGATCAACCGGCTGGAGGGCGTGGTCACCGAAGTCAGCTATCTCGGGGGCTTGACGACCTACAAGGTCAAGCTCGAAAGCGGCGCGGTGGCGCGTTCCTCGATGGCCAACACCGCGCGGCTCGACATCGATGCCTATAGCGCGGGCCAACGGGTGGTGGCCTGGTTCACGCCCGACGATTGCGTGGTGCTGGAACAATGAGCGCGCGCCGCGTCTTTGCCCGCCCGGCGCGTTTTGCCGCGATCGCGCCCTATGTCTGGATGGTGCTGTTCTTCCTGGTGCCATTTGGTTTCGTCCTGAAAATCAGCCTGTCGCAGACCGCAATCGCGCAGCCGCCCTACACGCCGGTGTTTGATCTCACCGAGGGGTTGGCTGCGATCAAGGCCGCCTTCGGCGAGTTGTCGCTGGATAATTTCAGGCTGCTGATCTCCGACAATCTCTACATCCTGTCTTATTTGCGCAGCCTCGTCGTCGCCGTGACGTCGACGGTGATCCTGCTCCTCATCGGTTATCCCATCGCCTACGGCATGGCGCGGCTGCCGCGGCGCTGGCAGAGCGTGGCGATGATGCTGGTGATCGTGCCGTTCTGGACCTCGTTCCTGATCAGGATTTATGCCTGGATCAACATTTTGCAGCATGACGGGTTGCTCAATCAGATACTGCTGGCGCTGCATATCGTCTCCACACCGGTGGTGTGGCTGTCGACCGACAGCGCGATGTATCTCGGCATCGTCTATTCCTATTTGCCGTTCATGATCCTGCCGCTCTATGCCACGCTCGCCAAGATGGATGTCGCGTTGCTGGAAGCGGCCAGCGATCTCGGCGCCCCGCCGCGGCAGGCATTCTGGCTGGTGACGTTTCCGTTGTCGCTGCCGGGCGTCGGCGCCGGCGCGCTGTTGTGTTTCATTCCGATCGTCGGCGAATTCGTGATCCCTGATCTTTTGGCCGGCTCCAATTCGATGATGATCGGCCAGACCCTGTGGCTGGAATTCTTCACCAACCGGGACTGGCCGGTGGCTGCCGCCACGGCGGTCGCGCTGCTGGGCCTGCTGGTGCCGCCCTTGCTGCTGTACGACCGGCTGCAGCGCCGCCAACTTGAGCGCGGCGGCTGATGGCGCGCACCGTGAACAGGATATCGCGGTTCAACATCACCTCGCTGGCGCTGGGGCTGGCGTTTCTGTACCTGCCGATCGTCATCCTCGTGATCTATTCGTTCAACGCTTCCCGGCTGGTCACTGTGTGGGGCGGCTGGTCGCTGCGCTGGTATCATGAATTCTTCAACGACCGCGCCATGCTGGACGCGGCCTGGATGAGCCTTCGGGTCGGCGCGGTGTCGGCGACGCTGGCGACGCTGCTCGGCACGCTCGCGGCGGTCGGGCTGGCGCGCGGCGAGCGCTTCAAGGGCAGGGCGCTGTTCTCCGGCATGCTCTATTCGCCACTGGTGATGCCCGAAGTGATCTCCGGGCTGTCGCTGCTGCTGCTGTTCGTCGCGCTCGACGCCGAGCGCGGGTTCTGGACCGTGACGGTTGCGCATACCACGCTGACCATGTGCTTCGTCACCGTCGTGGTGCAGTCGCGGCTCACCTCGCTCGATCGCTGCCTGGAGGAAGCCGCGATGGATCTCGGCTGCGATCCGGTGCGCGCGTTTCTGTTCGCGACCTTGCCGTTGATCGTCCCCGCGATCGCGGCCGGCTGGATGCTGGCGTTCACGCTGTCGCTCGACGACGTCGTAATCGCGAGCTTCACCACCGGCCCGGGCTCGGCGACGCTACCGATCCGTATCTATTCGGAGGTGCGGCTCGGGGTGAAGCCGGAGATCAACGCCATCTGCACCATGGTGATTGCCCTGATCGCGGTGCTGATCGTGGTGGCGTCCTTTGCCTCGAAATTGTCGAGCGCGCGGGGCGAGAGCGCGGCGCCGCTGTGAACGATCGACGGAACTTCGATGCAGTTTGCTTTCGGCACGCGATGGACGTCGGAACGTGATTGCGCGGCATTTACGATCTCTTGGTTCGCTGTGAAGCTTTGGTCCGCGCAGTGCGGGACCGGGTCTTTACCGGCGCGGCGGCGGCGCCGCTGCCGTGCAGTCCGCCCCATGCGGCCGCGCCGAGTTGCCGCAAGGCCAGACTGTCGAGCGGAAATTCCAGCAGAATATGGAACAGGCTCAGTGCCAGCAGGAAGGTGAAGCCGAACGCGTAGTCGTAGAAATACAGCGCGGTCGAACCGGCGCTCGCCGCGACCACCAAGGCCAGCCGCGCCCGGGAAATATCGGTCCAGCGGATCACGTCGGCTTTGATGAACCAGTTGAGGTAGTGATAGGTGTAGACAAAGGCGAGCAGGCTGGTGAGCCGCGTATCGAGCCTCACGCCGGGAATGCCGAACAGCCGGCTCAGCGCCGGGCCGACATTGCCGAAATAATCCCTGGCGGCCTGCGCAAAGCTCGCGATCCGGATCTCTGCTGTTGGCGGCGCCAGCAGAATCACGGCAATTGCGATCAGATAGACAACGACCAGCGCTGCTTGCGTCCGGCTCCGGGAGCGCCAGGCGCCGAGCGTCATGAACACCAGCGTAAACAGCGACACATGAATCAGCGTCGGAATCAGGATGCCGAGGACGGCGAGCGACGATCCGCTCGAAACCATGATCGCCGATAACGCGATCGCCGTCATGAGAATCAACGTGCCCTCGGCGGCAGAGGTCGCAGCCGCGAGCATCGCGCAGACCACCAGCGCGGCCCACATCGCAAAACCGAACCATGAGGCGTCGTCGATCAGCGCTGCGCCGGCGGCGACAATGGCGAGCGCCACGGCGATGCCGCGATAGGGCAGGAAATAGCTGCGATCGTGCAACCAGGAAATTTCGGTGAAATAGTGCGCCGGACCGAGTACGACATAGGCCAGCAGCAGGAGTTCGAACGGCACCAGATAGGCGGCGGCGAACGCCAACAGCATCAAGCCCAGATGGATCGCGTCGTTGGTCCGCATGGCCGAACGTTCCCCGAGATCGCGCAAGCACATATGGGTCGTTGTGCGCGGATGACGGGTTCAACCCAGGTCCAACGCTCAGGATTTCACCGCGCCCGCGGTCAAGCCGCCCACCATATAGCGCTTGAACGCGTAATAGATCGCGGCCGGCGGCAGTGCGTAGATGAAGCCCGTGGTCATCAGCAATTCCCACGGCGAATCGTCGGCGGCGAGGAAATTGCCGAGCGCGACAGGGAGCGTGATGTCGGTATCCTTGGACAGCAGCAGGAACGCGTAGAGATATTCGTTCCATGCAAGCAGGATCGCGTAGGTGCCGACCGCGACCAGCGACGGCATCATCAAGGGCACATAGACCAGCCGGAACAGCTGCAGCGTGGTGGCGCCGTCCATGGTCGCGGCCTCGTCGAGTTCCACCGGCAGCTTGTCGGAGGCCTGCTTCAACACCCAGATCGCATAGGGCGAAGCGATCGTCACCATCGCCAGAATCAGCGACCAGTGATTGTTCAACAGGCCGTAATTGCCCATGGTCCGGTACATCGGCACGGCGAGGAAGGCCGCCGGAATGAAGTAGGTGAACAGCGCGAGATTCATCACGGCCCGCCCGCCGGGCACCCTTAGCCGCGAGATCGAGAACGCCGCAGCCGTTGCGATCAACAGCGTCAGCGCGCCGGTGGCGACCGCGATCACCACCGAATTCCAGAACTGGATCCAGAAATCGCGCAGGAAATAATGTTCCTGGTAGAACACGATGTGGAAATTGTGCAGCGTCGGATGCGCGGGCCACAGTTTGCCGGAGAATGCATCCTCCTTCGGCGAGATCGCGAACAGGAACATGTGGTAGATCGGCACCATGGTCCAGATGAACACGGGGATGCCGATCAGCAGCAACTTCGCTTCCGTTCCGACTTCTCTGAGCGTGGGCAACTTCATCGCGAAAGCCGTTTCATCATGAAGTAGACCAGCGGCAGCACGAACGGCAGCGCGCAGACGATTGACGCCATTGCGAGACTGAGCTGGTCGAGCCGGAGATAGCGGATGCCGAGCGTCGACAGCACATGGGTGAGATCGGCCGGTCCGCCGCCGGTCAAGAGATAGACGCTGTTGAAATCACCCAGCGTCCAGATCATCGAAAGCAGCGTGCAGGTAATGTAGAGCATCTGCATCGACGGCCAGGTGATGAAGCGGAATTTCTGCCACCAACTGGCGCCGTCGACATCGGCCGCCTCGAACAGATCGTGGGAGATCGCAAGCCGTCCGGTCATCAGGATCAGGGTCCAGAACGGCAGCGATTTCCAGATGTGCACGCCGATCGCCATCGCGAGCGCCACCGTCGGGTCGTTCAGCCAGTTCGGGCCATCATCGCCGGTGAATTTGAAGATCAACTGGTTGATCACGCCCCATTCGGGATTGAGCATGAAGCGCACGGAAAGGATGGTCGGGATCGACGGCACCGCCCAGGGCAGGATGAACAGCACCGACAGCCATTTGATCCAGGAGCGCGACTGCACGAAGAAGCCGGACAAAAACAGCGCCACCAGCATTTTGAAATTGATGCCGATCACGAGGAAGATCAGCGTATTGACCGCAGCGCGCGCGAAAATCGGATCATGATAGAGCGCGACATAACTCTCGGGGTGCCGCGCCAGCCACAGGCCATAGCCGACGGGATAGACCACGAACGCCAGGAACACGAGAATATAGGGGGCGAGCAGCACGATGCCCCAGACCTGCGGTGTGGTCAGCCGCGCCGACAGCGGCGGGCTTGGGAGGTCGGATGCTGAGAGCGTGATCGCCATGATGCGTACTCTTAGAACGAGATGCAGGCCGCGACTACGCTGTCGTCCCTGAGAAAGCAGGGACCCATAACCACAGGCCGCTGTTGCTGCGCGACAGCCATCGACCAGCATCTTCCAAAACGACCGCCGCGGCGTATGGGTCCCTGCGTTCGCGGGGACGACGAGAAAATACGCGAGCGGCGGTCGGCATGGTTTGCTCCTACCCCGCGACCTGCTTGATGCGGGCGATCAGTTCGTCGACGGCCTTGTCGACCGGCACCTTCTCGCTCACCACCCGGTTCATCGCCTTGGCCCAGACGTTCTCGTTGTTCAGGATCGTGAACTTCCAGTTCTTGGTGAAGTCGAACGGCGTGGTGCCGCCGGTGAACTGGGCCCAGACCGCCTTGCGGTGCCGGTCAGCTTGCCAGAACGGGCTCGCCTGGCTGGCCGTCGTCACCGGGAACCAGCGGCCGAGCGCACCTTCGATGTAGGGCCTTAGATTATCCTCCTGCATCAGGAATTTGACGAATTCCTTGCCCTCCGCCTTGTTCTTGGCGTTGGCGAAGATCAGCCCGGTCTTGACGTCGGAGCGGTACTTGATGGTCGAACCGTCGGGCGCTTTCGGGAAGGAGGCCGTGATGATGGTCTCCTCATAGGCCTTCTTGCCGGCGGCGCGCTGCTCCGGCGTAAGCGCCGGGTTGTTTTCATCGTCCAGCCATTTTGCCGCGATCGAGATCGTGAAGTTATGCGTCATCACGATGGTTCTGTTGTGGAACGCAACGTTGTTGTCCGGGTCCTTCCAGGTGGTGGAGGAGGGCGGTGTGCAGCCCCGGAGATAGGTGTCGGTGTAATCCTTCAGCGCGTGGATCAGCCCGTCGCGGACCTTGGGGTCGTCGACCAAAAGCTTGCCGTCGTCGTCGACCAGCTTGACGTGGTAGGCGTCCATGAAGGTGTAGAACGACTGGAATGAATCGGTCGATTCCACGCCCATCGGCTGGCCGACGGCGTAGATGCGGCTGTTGGTGGCCTTGCGGATCGCAGGCTGCACCTTGTCGCACCAGAACGACCAGTAGTCTTCCCATTTGGTCGGGATGTCGCTTTGCTTGAAGCCGGCCTGCTCCAGCATGTCCTGCCAGATCTGGACGTGCATGCTCTGCTGCTTCAGCGGGTAGCCGTAATAGGCCTTCTTCTTGGTGACGTCGTTATAGAGCAGCGCGGTCTCCAGCGTGTTCGGCGCAAACGCCGACTTCATCGGCAGCAGGATGTCGGAGAGATCCTCGAGCCTGCCCTCGAACGCCCATTTGCCTTGCGCCTGCACGTCGTAGCTGTCGGAATAGGCAACGTCCGGCACCGTGCCCGAATCCAGCGCCGCTACCGTCTTCGGAATCATGTCCTGAATGGCGTATTGCGACAATTCGACCTTGATGCCGGTCTTGGCTTCGAATTTCTTGATCGCCTCCAGCAGTGCGTCGTCTTCGGACTTGTAGAAGCCCTTGCCGAACCAGACGGTAATGGTTTTTTGCTGAGCGAACGCGGGCGCTGCGGCGTATAACAGCCCGGCAGCGGCGATCGCGATTGAAAGCGCACCTAATCCCTTGGATCTCACGTTGTTCTCCCTTTAAACGCCGGCTTTTTAACCGGTTGGATAAAACACTAGCCCATGGCAGCGGCCCGATCCAGATGGGGATCGAAGACTTCTGTAGGGGGAGCGCTGTTCCAGCCGGGCGCCGGCCATCCGGCGTGGTGCTGCCATACCCCGTAGCGGATCGAGCGAAGCGAAATCGGGGGCCACTTCGCGCGGCGGAATGACTGCTTCCGGCGCGAAGCGGCCGTTCTCCCAAGCACTGACGTTGAGTGAGTGCCATCAATAGACATCGACCCAATCCCGCCTGCCATTCCTTCCGGCTGCTAAGATGCATTACCCGTTGCAGGGGCGCACGTTTGCGGGTTCTGCGGCCTGGCCGGAGCTGCCGAAACCGCGATGGCTTCCTCGCGGGTCCATTCGGCCGGCGCGGGCCGAGCCGCAGAGAACATCGCCTATGGCTACGACAGTTTTCCAAAGACGCTTAGCCAGTGGATTGATTCAGCGGGGCACCGAAGAAACCTTCTCTTGCACGGCGCCTCGCGAGTGGGTGTAGCCAGCGTGAAAAGCGCGACAACAGGGCGTACCTATTGGGCGATGGAGATAGCAGGGGACTATGAACGTCCCAAGTTGACGACCGGTAGGAAGCACGCAGCTGTTGCAAAGCCCAAAGTTCGCACAAAGGAAACCTGCCGCTTGAAGGTTCTGAGTATCTGCCGGTGATGCAGAGCTTTTCGAGTCCGCCTTCCGGCTTGGCTCATTCGCGAAAGGGTGGTGTTGTCCGCGTTCTCAATCGGGGGCTCGCCGTTTCAGGCCATCACCTCTACCGGCCTTTGCTCTGTTCGTCGAAGCGCTGCATTATAGCGGTTCAAAATCAGCAACGACCGCTCGTGGCGCAAAGCGGCCGGTGGCGACTGTCGCCAATTCGCGGAATGGGCAGTTACTCGCCTCTGATCTCGCTAGGTGACTTGTTCGTCCAGCGGCGAAATGCGCGGCGGAAATTTGTAGCATCGCTGAATCCGAGCGCCAGCGCTATATCCTCGTTTCCGAGTCTTGTCGTGCGCAGGTATTTCAGCGCGATTTGCATTCGAAGTTCATCCAGCAAGCCACGGAAAGAAATGCCTTGGTCCCGTAGCTGACGCCGCAGGGAGCGGTCGCTCACTTCAAGGAGCTTCGCTATGGCGGCGAGGGTCGGAGGGTTGGTGATATTCCGAAGCAGAAGTGCACGAATTTCTCCGGCTACTCCAATTCGCGATTTCAGATCGTTGAGCAGGTCGTCGCAGAGGGCCTCGATCGCTGGGTACGTCGTCTTGTTGCCGAGATTTGCAGCTTGGTCCAGCCATGCCGACCGAAAATTGATCTGGTTGGTCCGGCCTGCGAAGCTTAGACGACATCCGATCTCGTCCGCCGCCAGGCCAAAGTCATGGGATTCCGGATAGGCCAGACTTATCTGATCCGGAGTGAACGAAGGACCCATGATATCCCGCATCAGCGATATATGAATGCCGATCTGCATCTCGGTGATGAAGCGGTAGACTTGTGGATCGGTTGCCGCGCGTGCATTGGGCTCAATGACCCAGCCCGCGACTCCTTCCTCCTCGGCGAATTCGATCGTTGCCAGCGGCGCCGCGAGCGCGTGATAAAGTTCGGCAAAAGCCATCGCCTTGCGAAAGTCGGGGCAGCAAAGAATGGCGAACCCGTACATGCCGTAGGCGGAGATGTGGATCGATGTGCCGATGCGGTATGGCAGGTGCGGGTCGCTTGAGAGTCGAATTGCGTTCTTGCAGGCCGTCATCAATTCCGCGAGCGAAATCCTTGACTTCGGAGAGTGCACCTCGTCCACGGTCAGGTTGACGTTTCTCAGTATTTCACCGGCTGGGCAACCCTGGTCGACGAGTACGTCGAATAGCGCGGCAAGTTTGGTCGATTCGTAGACCCGCTCACTCAATCCAACGATCGGCGCCTCCTTTGCGTTGTTCGGAATGGGGTGCAAAGCGGAGGACCTGCCGGGCTGCTTGGAGTTGAACAACTGAACCTGCCTTTGGAAACCCACACGGTTCGAAGCTCCCGTCACTTATCGTCGGGACAGGGCTTCTGTCACTTGTTGTCGGGACAGGATAGCAGCTTTTTCCGATTGCCGTCGGGTTGACCGCCTGAGGCTCCGGCTTCCCCTCGGTCGTAAAAAGGAGCATTCTTATTCAAGACCCAGCTCCCGATGACGGGCAACTTGTCCGTGTCGGACTGCTCGTCGTCCGTTTCAGACCTTCACAAGCACCAGGCTGCGCGCGAGGCTCGGGTGGGTGCCGTGCGGTGTGATCGTCGGGATACTCGACGGCAGATCAAGCGATCCGCTCACTTAGAATGGCGGACGCCGGAACGGCCGGAGGAAGACAATTCGAGGGAGGCCGCCATGGTGGGAAGGCTGATCCAGGTCACCAAATCAGCTTATCAATATCCGTTGATCTTCAAGCAGTTGTGGCACACGCCGCGCGTGCAGGCGCCGGATCAGGAGATCGTTTACCGCGATCTGAGGCGCTTCACCTATCTCCAGATCAGGGAGCGGATTGGCCGTCTCGCGTCGGCCCTGAGCAACGCGGGGGTCGTGCCCGGTGACACCGTAGGCGTCCTCGACTGGGACAGCCACCGGTTTCTCGAAGCTTTCTTCGCGATCCCGATGATGGGCGCCGTGTTGCAGACGATAAATGTCCGCCTGTCACCCGAACAGATCGCCTACACGATCGACCACGCCGGCGCCTCGACGCTTCTCGTCAACGATGAGTTCGTCGGATTGCTGGAGGGGCTGAAGGCCCAATTGCCGAAGGTCAAACGGCTGATCGTGATGTCGGACCGATCCGCCCCGCAGACCGGCAGTCTGTCCTTCGTCGGCGAATATGAGAGCCTGCTTGCTGCGGCTGCGCCTGACTACGACTTTCCTGATTTCGACGAGAACACCCAGGCGACCACTTTCTACACAACCGGCACGACCGGACTGCCCAAGGGCGTCTATTACAGCCACCGGCAACTCGTGTTGCACTCGATCTGCGGGTTGGCGCTGTTCGGGATGTCGGGCACGCAGGGCCGCTTTTCGCGTGACGACGTCTACATGCCGATTACGCCAATGTTTCACGTCCATGCCTGGGGTTTTCCCTGGTCAGCGACACTTGCCGGCGCCAAGCAGGTCTATCCCGGACGCTACGAGCCGGCGATGCTGGTCAAGCTGATCAAGAATGAAGGTGTCACCTTCACCCATGGCGTGCCGACTATCCTGCAGATGCTGCTCGACGCCGCCGCTGCCGCGAATGTCGATCTGAGCGGCCTCAAGATGGTGATCGGCGGTTCGGCCTTGCCGAAGGCGCTGGCCAAGCGGGCGCTGGCTGCGGGCATCGACATCTTCGCGGGCTATGGGATGTCGGAGACCGGCCCGCTTGCCGCGGTGTCCCACGTCCGATCGAAGGACCTGACCGGCGATCCGGATGGGGAAGTCGAGTTCCGCGCCAAGGCCGGGATCGCCGGGCCGCTGGTGGATCTGCGCATCGTCGATTCCGATATGAAGAATGTGCCGCATGACGGCAAGTCCGCCGGCGAGATCGTGCTGCGGGCGCCCTGGCTCACCCAGGGTTATTTCAACAATCCCGAGGGCTCGGAGCAACTCTGGGCCGGGGGCTACCTGCACACCAGCGATATCGCCGTGATCGACGCGAACGGCTATGTGCACATCACCGACCGGATCAAGGACGTGATCAAGACCGGCGGCGAGTGGGTCTCGTCGTTGCAGATCGAGGACCTGATCTCGCAATGCGCGGGCGTCGCAGAGGCGGCCGTCATCGGCGTCAAGGACGACAAATGGGGTGAGCGGCCGCTAGCGCTCGTGGTCAAGCGGGCGTCCGATGCGAATGGCGTCAGCGCCGCGATTATCAAGGACCATCTCAAAGTGTTCGCCGACAAGGGCGTCATCTCGAAATACGGCATTCCGGAGAAGATCATCTTCATCGACAGCATTCCCAAGACGAGCGTCGGCAAGATCAACAAAATGGAGCTGCGCAAGCTGTACGAGAAGATGTAGCTGTCCGAATGCAGCCGCGATTGATTGAGGAGGAAAGCATGAGCAGCCTCACCCTTGCCGGTCTGGGCCAAAAAGTTGGGCATGAACTCGGCGTTTCTGGCTGGGTCAAAATCGACCAGGCGCGTATCGACGCGTTTGCGTCCTGCACCGGCGACCATCAATGGATTCATGTGGACGTCGAGAGGTCGAAGCAGGAAAGTCCGTTCCGCAGTCCCATCGCCCACGGCTACCTGACGCTCGCGATGGTGGCCCCGCTGGCGATGGAGATCGGTGTCGTCCCGACTGATGCCGCCGCCGGGCTGAATTACGGAATCGACAAGGTTCGCTTTCTGGCTCCCGTCCCGGCCGGGGCGCGAGTCAGGCTGCGCGTTGTTCTCGCCGGGCTCGAGCCGAGAGAAGGCGGGCAGGTGATCATGAAGACCCAGAACACGCTGGAAGTAGAGGGATCGGAGAAGCCAGCTTTGGTGGCCGAGACGCTGGCGCTTCTGCTTCCCGCAGCGGGAGCGCGACAATGAGCGCGGAAAATCGCGAGCAAACTCCTCCAATGGAGGGGATATCCGAAGAAGCATCCCGAAATACGCTGGCGCTCAATCCCCTCGTTGGCATCCGGGGGCAGGATTTCGTCGACGGCGCCGGCACCCTGTTCAAGGCCATCGTCAACGAGCCGAAGGTCGCCACCGAGCAATGGCTCTCTTTCCTGGGCGAACTCGGCTCCATCGTCGCCGGAAAGTCCGAACGCGCGCCGAAGGCGGGCGACAGGCGGTTTGCGGATGCCACCTGGAAGCAGAGTTCGCTGCACAGCGGGATGCTCAAGGCTTATCTTGCCTGGGGCGATGCAGTCAGCGGCTTTGTCGACAAGACGAGCCTGAGCGACATCGATAAGGCGCGGGCGCATCTGGTCACGGAAATCCTGATAGATGCGGTCGCGCCCACCAATGCAATGCTGACCAATCCGGCGGCGATGCGCAATTTCCTGGATACCGGCGGCCGCAGCGTCTGGCAGGGGTTGAAGAACTACCTCGATGACCTCACCAAGAACGGCGGCATGCCGTCAATGGTCGATCAGAGCGCGTTCAAGGTCGGCGAGAATCTGGCGACAACGCCGGGTGGCGTGGTCTTCCGTAACGAATTGCTGGAGTTGATACAGTATTCGCCGACGACGCCGAATGTGAGAAAGCGGCCGCTGGTCATCACCCCACCGCAGATCAACAAATATTACGCGTTGGATCTGTCGCCCGACAAGAGCATGGTGCGCTTCCTGGTCGACAGCGGCATTCAGGTATTTTGCATCAGCTGGCGCAATCCGACAACGGCGCATCGTGAATGGGGCCTCGATACCTATGTCGCAGCGCTTGACGAAGCTGTCGATGTCGCGCGGGACGTGACCGGCAGCGACGATATCACGATGATGGGATCCTGTTCCGGCGGTATCACCTCGACGGCTTATTTCGCGACGCTTGGAAGCGCGGGGCAACAGAAGATCAGGAATATGGTGCTTGCGGTCTGCCTGCTCGATCCGAACACTGCCGACGAGAGCGCATTCGGCTGCCTGATGACGCCGGAGACGATGCGCGCGGCCAAGGAAGCCTCCCGGCTGCGCGGTATGGTCGACGGCCACGAACTGGCACGAATGTTCGCGTGGATGAGGCCGAACGATCTGATCTGGAACTACTGGGTCAACAACTACCTGCTCGGCAACCAGCCGCCGGCCTTCGATATCCTGTACTGGAATGCCGACACGACCCGACTTCCAGCCGGTCTGCATGGCGATTACCTGGATCTCTATTTCACGAACCCGTTCGTCAACGCCGGAAAGCTCACGTTGAACGGCAAGGCGATCGACATGAGCAGAACCAAGGTCGACAGTTACGTGATCGCCGGCGTGACCGACCACATCACTCCCTGGAAGGGTGTGCACAAGACCGCCCAGATCATGGGCGAGGGAACGACCTTCGTGCTTTCGAACAGCGGCCACCTCCAGAGCCTCCTCAATCCGCCGACCAATCCGAAGGCCTCGTTCATGATCGGGACGGTTCATCCATCCGGTCCGGACGCATTCCTGGCCTCGGCCGAGAAGCGTAAGGGAAGCTGGTGGCTCGACTGGCGCGATTGGCTGCACGCACGATCGGGTGAAGAGGTCGCGGCAGCCGCGTCGCTGGGTAGCGAACGCCATCCGGTCCTTGCGGCAGCTCCGGGGACTTACGTCTTTGACTAACGATCCTGCCGGAGGGAACCGGGTCGGGACGCCGGAGATCGAGGCGCGGCAAATCACGGTCGAAGGGCAGTTGCTCCAGGTTGCCATCAGGCACAGCAGCGGCCAGCAGCCGCCATTGTTGCTCTTCAACGGAATCGGGGCCAACTGGGAGTTGGCGAAGCCCTTCCTGGAAGCACTCACGAGCACGACGGCAATCATCTTTGACGTGCCTGGCATCGGCGGTTCGCCCAGGCCGCTCCTGCCGTATCGCCCATCGACGCTGGCTCGGCTTGCTGCCGCTCTCGTTGCGGAGCTCGGCTACACAGAGGTCGACGTCGCCGGCGTGTCCTGGGGAGGTGGAATCGCGCAGCAGTTCGCGCATCAATATCCGAAGCTGTGCCGGCGGCTGGTGCTCGCCGCGACCGCGCCCGGTTTCACGATGGTGCCGGCAAGCCCCTCCGTGCTGTGGAAAATGGCGACGCCGCGCCGCTACACCGACAAGGACTACATGAACAGGATAGCGGCGGATATCTACGGAGGAGCCTTTCGCTACGATCCATCCTTGATCGGCCAGCATGCGGCCGGGATGCGTGGCGCGCGCAACCTGGGCTACCTGTATCAGCTTCTTGCGATGAGCGGCTGGACCAGCCTGCCGTGGCTGTGGTCACTGCCGCAGCAGACGCTCGTGTTGATGGGCCGCGACGATCCACTGGTCCCTCCGATCAATGGTCACATTCTGGCGGGCCTGATCCCGAACGCCGAACTCCAGATGATCGATGACGGGCACCTGTTCATCGTGACGCGGCCGGTGGAAACCGCCGCCCTGATCGAGGCATTTCTGGCCGACGCGAGCAAGCACGTCGATCCATCATCTCCGCTTTCACGATTGGCTGGTTGGGTCAAAGATCTCATTTCGACATTCGGAGGACGCCGCGATAACCAGGCGCAGCTGGAAGAGAGGAAATGATAACAGACACGATATCGAAGACCGCATGAAAGAGGGTCTTGAGGGGATGCGTGCCGGCATGGCTCGAGACGAGCCGACCTGAATCAGGAGGATCTCCGGCACAGCAACAAGCCAGCTTTTGCCGGGAGAGCTGCCAAACGCCGGCAGGCTTCACCACTTAACGTAGGAGGAACCGATGGCGACTCATCAGGCAAAATCAATCGGAAAAACGGACTACGCGCCGCCTCCGGTCGAAGGCGACTTCTACAGGATAGCCGCCGTACTGAACGACAGCGAGCGGGCGCTGCTCAAAAATGTTCGCGAGTTCACGGAGGGCGTCATCGCGCCGGTGATCGAGGATTACTGGAGCCGCGATGCATTTCCCTTCGAGATCATCCCGAAGATGGCGGAAGTCGGTATCGGAGGGGTGGGCTATCAGGGATACGGCGCGGCCGGCGGCAGCTGGCTGCTGAACGGCCTTGTCGCGATGGAGTTGGCGCGTGTCGATGCGTCGGTCGCGACGTTCTGGGGCGTGCACACGGGCCTTTCGGCCGGATCGATCTATCTGTGCGGGGACGAGCAACAGAAGCAACGCTGGCTGCCGCCTATGATGCGCTTCGACGAGATCGGCTCGTTCGGCCTGACGGAGCCGCTCGTGGGGTCGGCGACATCAGGTGGAATGATGACGACATGCCGCCGCGAAGGCGACAGCTGGATCCTCAACGGCCAGAAGAAATGGATCGGCAATTCCACGTTCGCCGACATCAACGTGATCTGGGCGCGAGAGGAAGACTCGAACCAGGTCAAGGGCTTTGTTGTGCGAAAGGACAATCCAGGCTTCTCCGTCGAGAAGATCAAGACCAAGATGGCATTGCGGGTCGTGCAGAACGGGTTGATCACCCTGAGCGACTGCCGCGTTCCCGAGGCCGACCGCCTGCAGAACGCCAACTCGTTCAAGGACACCGCCAAGGTTCTCAGGATGACGCGCACCGGCGTGGCGTGGTTCGCCGTAGGCTGCCAGATGGGAGCATACGAGCATGCGCTCCGCTATGCGACGGAGCGGACGCAATTCGGGCGGCCAATCGGTGGATTCCAGCTCGTCCAGGATCTGCTGGTGCGCATGCTTGGCAACGTCACATCGACCCAGGCGATGATGCTGCGTCTTGCGCAGCTTCAAGACGAAGGTGTGATGCGCGATGAGCATGCATCGCTCGCGAAGGCGTTCTGCACGGTCAAATGCCGAGAAACCGTCGGCTATGCGCGCGAGTTGCTCGGCGGCAATGGCATCCTGCTTGAGAACCACATCGGACGCTTCGTGGCCGATGCCGAAGCAATCTACTCCTATGAGGGCACAAGGGAGATGAACACGCTGATCGTCGGCAAGTCCATTACGGGATTGAGTGCCTTCGTATGACGCCAGGCATTGGCCCGATCCACCGACCGAACCGCCCTTTTCTCTAGACGTCACCGCGCATCGAGGAGCGCCGGTCATGTCTCGCTCTGTCGATCCGGCGAATTGCAACCGCGCCGTTAGGCCAAATTCTCTCTAACGATTGCCCTGATAAGTCTTCAGGACGATCAGTTCCCCCGATCGGCTCTGATGACGGTGGGCTTAAGGGAAGTGATGAGAAAATGCGTGATGGTCTCACCCAATGGCATTCCTGATTGGCCGCTTCTGGCGCAAAGCGGCCATTCGATAGCGCACGTGAGTCCGCGATGAACTCAAAAGCGGTCCTCGGTCTATCGTTGACGACCTTTGATTTATTGCGAGACAAACCGTGACGGTCGCCGCCGCCACGACCGGAACGGCTTCAGGTTCCCGGGGCAGCCTTGCGATATTCAGCCGGCGTACAATCGAGGTGCCGCCGAAAGACCCTGTTCAGATGACTCTGGTCGGCGAAGCCGCTGAGGAGTGCGATTTCCTTGAGCGCCAGATTGTCCTTTCGCAGATGCTGGCACGCTTGTTCGACTTTCTTTTTTTGAACAAAGGCGTGAGGGCGTGTCCCGTAGTGAGCGTGGAATTTGCGGGCGAATTGAATCGGCGTGCAGTTGCAGATGGCCGCTAATTCGTCGAGCGTGATGTTTCGGGAAATATTCTGCTGGATATAGTCCTCGATCAGCCGCGCATGTACGGGCCTGAAAGGTCCGTGCGCGCATGGCATCTTGAACTGCACCGCGGCGTATTTTCGCAGGATGTGGACACTCGCCTGAAGTGCCATCGCGTCGTAGCAGAGCCTTCCGCCGGGACCGCCGGCGGCGACTTCGTGAACCATTTGTTCGTTGATCCAGCTCAGGACCGGGTCGTCAATCCCGAGCAGGTCGTGAAGTTCAATGGCTCCGATGTCGCGATCGAAAGCCTCGCTCGCGGTTTTCATCAGGAAGGCCGGTGAAATGTAAAAGTGGCTGACCTCGATATCGTTCTGCCATCGCCAATGCGAAGGCTCGGCGCGCGTCAATAGCGTGGCGATGCCGCGGCCGACGCGCTCCTGTTTCCATGCGCCGGTCACGCGGCGGTTCATCGAGGTGACGCCCTGCCGGTAGATGACGATCAGGAAATTTTCCGACGGGGGGACGCTAATGTCAGACGGCGCATAGCGGAACACTCGCATGCGGAAATCAGGCCGGCCAACGGCCGAACTGTCCAGCTTCAGTTCGCCAGGCGCGTATTGCGGGAGTTCCTCGATCGTGACGAGCTTGGTCATGGCGCAGCCTCCCGATAGTTGGTGGCCGTTCGACGGCTCTTCTTTCTGATCAGGTCACATCGGCGATGCAGGATACGCCACTTTTTGCATTTGCCAAAGGTCCTTAGGCCTCGGTTCGCCCCCGGACGTTCGCTGCGCCGTATTCGCGTTTCGTCCAAAGGAAAGTTCGTTCCGTTCAAGCCTGTCGGGCCTCATGGCGGGCAGTTTTGGCGCGTTCCGCTAGAAAGCGGGAGCGGCACACATCTGAAAAAGAACAGCAGATCGGAGAGGGAAATGGACCAGGCAGAAGTCAAATCCAGGCAATCGAACGGCACAAGGACGACGAAGCTCGATGCGATCGTTGTCGGGGCCGGCATCGCAGGACTGTACCAGCTGTACCGCATGCGGGAGTTGGGACTGAACGTCCGCGCCTACGAGGCGGGCTCCGGCGTTGGTGGAACCTGGTACTGGAACCGCTATCCGGGCGCACGTTTCGATTCTCAAGTCGAAGTGTACCAGTACTGGTTCTCCGAGGATCTCTACAAGGCCTGGAAGCCGAGCGAGCGTTTCCCGGCGCAGCCCGAGACCGAGCAGTGGCTGAACTTCGTCGCCGATCGCTTCGATCTCAAGAAGGACATCCAGTTCAACACCCGGATCGAGTCGGCCACCTACCGTGAGAAGGACGGCCGCTGGGATGTGGTCACCTCCGACGGCGAACACATTGATGTGCAGTATTTCCTGGCCTGCTGCGGCATGCTGTCGGCACCGCTGAACGAGCGCTTCCCGGGCCAGTCCACCTTCAAGGGCGTAATCACCCATACCGGACTTTGGCCGAAAGGCGGCGTCGATCTCAAGGGCAAGCGTGTCGCCGTGGTGGGCACCGGAGCCACCGGCATCCAGGTCATCCAGACCATCGCGCCCGAAGTCGGGTCGATGAAGGTTTTTGTGCGCACGCCACAGTACATCGTGCCCATGAGGAATCCGAAGTACTCGCAAGCGGACTGGGATCGCTGGAGCGGGCGGTTCAATGAGCTCAAGTCCCGCGTGCGCACCACCTTCGCGGGCTTCGACTATGACTTCGAGAACCGTCCCTGGGCCGAGCTGACGCCCGACGAACGTACGCAGGTGCTGGAGAAGTACTGGAACGACGGGTCGCTCTCGATGTGGCTCGCGACATTCCCGGAAATGTTCTTCGACGAGGCCGTGAGCGCGGTCGTGTCCGATTTCGTGCGGGACAAGATGTGCAAGCGGCTGCGGCATGACCCGAAGCTGTGCGATCTGCTGATTCCATCCGAAGCCGACTACGGATTCGGCACGCACCGCGTACCTCTCGAGACCAACTATCTTGAGGTCTACCTGCAGGACAACGTCGAAGGAGTGAACTGTCGCAAGACGCCGATCGAGCGCATCGTGCCCGAAGGCATCCAGACCTCCGACGGCAAGGTCCATGAAGTCGACGTCATCGTTCTCGCGGTCGGCTTCGACGCCGGCTCGGGCGCTCTCAGCCGCATCGACATCCGCGGCCGCGACGGCCGTTCGCTGAAGGACAAATGGCACGACGACATCCGCAGCGCGATGGGGCTGCAGGTACACGGCTATCCCAACCTGTTCACCACCGGCGCGCCGCTCGCTCCGTCCGCCGCACTTTGCAACATGACGACTTGCCTGCAGCAGCAGGTCGACTGGATCGCCGATTGCATCGCCTATGCGCGGGAGAACGGCAAGCACGTTGTCGAAGCGACGAAGGAGTTCGAGGATAACTGGGTGAAGCACCACGACGAAACCGCGGCCGCGACCCTCGTTGTTAAAACTGACTCCTGGTACATGGGCTCTAACGTCGACGGAAAGCCGCGGCGTCTGCTGGCCTACATCGGCGGCGTCGGCAACTACAACCAGCAGTGCGACGCGCTTGCAGCGAACGGCTACCAAGGCTTCGCAATGACCTGATGATAACGGTAATGGGAGAAATCCGATGAGTACGAATCCCTACTACGGCCAGGAAGGCCATGGCCCCTACGAACTGATTGGAATCGGCAAGCTCGAACTCGAGGACGGCGGCAATATTGCCGACTGTCAGCTCGCCGTGGCGACCCACGGCACGCTGAACGCGGCGAAGGACAATGCGATCCTTGTTCCGACCTGGTATTCTGGAACCAGCAAGATCATGGAGCAGGTCTACATCGGCAACGGGCGTGCGCTCGATCCGGCGAAGTATTTCATCATCGTCGTCAACCAGATCGGAAATGGCCTTTCCACCTCACCGCACAACAGCGGTGGGGCGCAGGCCGGACCGGCGTTCCCGAAAGTGCGCATTGGCGACGACGTTCGCGCCCAGCATAAACTTCTGACCGAGAAATACGGTCTGAAGAGCCTCGCGCTGGTGGTCGGCGGCTCGATGGGCGCGCAGCAGACCTATGAGTGGGCCGTGCGCTATCCCGACTTCGTCAGGCGCGCCGCTCCGATCGCCGGCACGGCCAAGAACACCGAGCACGATTTCGTCTTCACCGAGACACTCTCCGAAGCGATCACATCCGATCCGGGGTTCAACGGCGGCAAGTACGGTTCGCCGGCCGATGTCGCCGCCGGGCTCAAGCGCCACGCCAAGCTGTGGACGGTGATGGGGTGGAGTACCGACTTCTTCCGCGAAGGCCGACACAAGGCGCTCGGCTTCGACTCGATGCAGACCTTCGTCGATACCTTCATGACGGGATACTTCGCGCCGATGGATCCGAACGATCTGCTGGCGATGGCGTGGAAGTGGCAACGAGGCGACGTGAGCCGCAACACCGGCGGCGATCTCGCGTCGGCGCTCGGCCGCATAATGGCGAAGACCTACGTGATGCCGATCAGTCACGACATGTTCTTCCCGCCGAGCGACTGCGAGGTCGAGCAGCGTCTGATCCCGGGAAGCCAGTTCCGTCCGCTGAAGAGCATCGGCGGACATCTCGGCCTGTTCGGCGTGGACCCAGAGCTGCTCGCGCAGCTTGACGCCAATCTGAACGAGCTGCTCGCGACGCCTGTGAGCTGACGCGCTGGATTGACTGATCACCTGTTGCAGCTGAGGGCGCGAACGAAAATTGTTCACGCCCTCAATTCGCAATCGTATCGTCGTAGCGGTGCGCCTGACAGGCGCCGATCGGGAGCGGGGTCATTGATCACCGTCGGTGCTGGTGCGAACAAGCCTCGTGGACGACGCAACTGGTAGCGAACGCCTTTGCCGACTTTTGGGAACGAAGGTCCAACTCTCATAGAGCGCCAGTAGCGCAAGGTGCCCTCGCTGATCTTGCCGCGATAGCGTTACCGTGGAATCTGAATAGAATGATCCCCTGTCCGATACCTCGTCGTGAGCGATAGGGAGCGACCGCTTCTGGCGCAAAGCGGTCATGGCCGCATATGACGCGCTTATAAATGGCCACAGCAATCAGTCTCGACTTCATATAGCGCCCGGCACATCTTCTGCGCGTCGGCCGGCTCCTAAGCCTTTGTGAGCCCCAAAATGGAAACTTAAGATACCTCGTGTCTGGCAGGCCTCACATGTTTGACCACGATTCAATCCCTGCGCGGAAATGGGCGTCAAAATTGCCCGTCTCACATACAGCTGGGCATTCTGTCCTGGCAGTTGATAGTGAGGCAACGGATGAAATTGCTGATACCTACAACCGGGCTGGTGACGATTATGTCTCTTATGCCGACGGCGATCCTTCGCGGCCATTTGCCTTTGACGGAATGCACGCTTACGCGGATCGCTGCGTCTGGGCCGTCTTGGAGAAGAAACTAACCGACCTGCGGGCTTCCGGTGCAAGCTCGGTCAGGCTCCTCGATGCGGGTTGCGGACCGGGTACATGGCTGCGCCGACTGGTCATACGCGCACATTCGCTCGGATTCGCCAGCATTACCGCGCGTGGATTCGACATCGCACAAGCGCAAATACAACGGGCGCGGTCGGCGGCCCGAAATCCGTCCAGCCTTCCTGGAGTGAATCTCACATTCGACGTCGCAGACCTTGCGGACCGGTTGCCGGAACCCGATGCCTCCGTCGATCTGACTCTTTGCCTGTATAGCGCGCTCAGCCATCTGCCGGTTACACGCTTGCCGGAAATCTCACAAGAGATGGCGCGCGTCACATCGGGATATTGCATAACGACGGTCCGTCCGATTGGCAGCACTCCAACGGCCTTTGTAGACTCGATCGAGAAAGTCCGCCGATTGAAACAAGATCACGTCAGGAACCGATGCGAAATCGACCTCAGCGACGGCCGACATATTGCATTTAGCTTTCACCAGTTTACAGCGGTCGAATTGCGAAGCTATTTCGCCGGCTGTTTCGACATCGAAGATTTGCGCGGCCTCGACCTCTTTCACAGTCGATTTATGCCGGATTCCCGGTGGAATCCCGTCTCTCCGCTCGGCGATGGTCAGCTTGCCGATGAACTGGAGCGGCTTGAGGAGGCGCATGCCTCACGCCAGGAGTTCATGGATCGCGCCACCCATCTCCTGCTCGTGGCGCGCAGCCGGCGAGCCGCTGCGCCTACCGCCTGTGTCGGTGTGTCGACTTAGCGCCGGCGGCTTTTGTCCAAAACCCGTATTTGTGGCCAACCGATCGGCCTCGAACTCACGACGCGGCGAGGGTTCTTCGCAGGCGGGCGATCGCGCCGGGTAAACCGCGCACCTTCATGATCCGGCCCGTGATGTCGTACTCCTCGGAGAGCACGCGCGCGTTCTCATACACATCGCTGAGCAGCCCCTGTTTCGCATACGGCAACACTAATTGGTCCTCCACCATCGCAGCTTCAAAAAACGCGATAATCGTCTCGCGAAGCGCGGCCACGTCTTCGGATGACTTCGCGGAGAGGAGGATTGCGTCGGGGTGCCTTGCGCGGAGGGCGGCACGATCCGCCTGGCTCACGTGATCGATCTTGTTGAGGAGCAGGCGCGAGGGGACGACGTCCGCGCCGATCTCGCGCAGCACGTTCCGGCTCACCTCCAGCTGCGATTCGTGCGTGGGATCGGACGCGTCAACGACGAACAGCAGGAGCGATGCTTCGAGCGCTTCGGCGAGCGTGGATCGGAACGACGCAACGAGATCGTGCGGCAGTTTCTTAATGAATCCGACCGTGTCGGAAATGAGCACGCGCGGCTTTGCCGCGGGCTGCAGAGCGCGCACCGTCGTGTCAAGCGTCGCGAAGAGCTTGTCCGCGATCAGTACCTCGCTACCCGTCAGCGCTCGCATGAGCGATGACTTGCCTGCGTTCGTGTAGCCGACCAGTGCGACCCGGAGCTGATCGCGACGAGCGGAGCGGCGCTCGTCGTTGTCTCGCTGGATATCCTCCAGCTGCTCCTTAAGCTCCGCGAGGCGATCGCGGATCTTGCGTCGATCGAGTTCGAGATCGGACTCGCCCGCGCCGTAGCCTTGCTGCCGCTCGCCGCCCGTCGACGATTCCCGCAGGCGTGGCGCAATGTACTTCAACCGCGCCATCTCAACCTGCAACTTCGCCTCGCGGCTATGCGCGTGACGATGGAAAATCTCTACGATCACTCCGGTTCGATCAAGTACTTGCGCGCCGGTCGCACGCTCGATGTTGCGTGCTTGGCTCGGCGAGATGTCATGATCGACGATCACGAACTCCGGCTTCGGCGGCGCCTTCAGATCAGGCTCAATCTGCGCGGCGTTAGACTTCTTCCCGTCGGCGTATTCAAAGCGCTCGCGCGCCTTTGACTTCCGGGGTAAAGCCATCGATCCGACGACGCCCGTCCCGCGGGTAATCGCCGCGAGTTCCTCAAGCCGCCCCTTGCCGAGCACCGTCCCGCGGTCGATCTCGTCTCGCTTCTGCGATAATGTTCCGACGACCTCGTAACCGAGCGTCATCACCAGGCGGCTCAACTCTTCAATGCTCGCGGCATGCGCGACGTCATCGACATCCGGGATCTGGACGCCGACGAGAATCGCACGCGGAATGGGCGGTACAGTTTCCATGATTGCCATTTGGCATTCTCCTGTGCATGACTGCCGCCGCGACAGCGACGACGGGGCCGCCTCTTGTTACGTCCGGCCCATGCCTAACACGTTTTCGCGATGGCACAGGCGGCCGGGCCGCCCGTCTAGCCGCAGGAGGATGACGGCAGGTTATGCGGCTTTGCGGATCGGATTCATTTCGCGTCGCCGCGCCAAAACGGCGCAGCCGCATTCATGGACCGTTCCGTCCTCAACGACAAATCCGCGCCCTTCCAGCGAAAGGCGAAGGGTTTCGTTAGCCGAGGCCTTTTGAGGATCAACCCAGACGACCAGCACACCGGTGGGGCTCAAGAACTCCACCAGCCAATCAAGCGCGACCTCCAGAGTTTTGAACGTGCGCCGGCGCCAGTCAACCAACGCTACGCCGTATTGCCCGGCCGGATGGCCGCAGTTTGCCGTGGCGGCCGCGCGAGCATAGCCGCGGCGATGCAGCTCCAACATCAGCTCGACGGCCCTGGACCCCGCTACGACGATTCGGTGCTGCTTGGAGCAGCCTGCAAGCGCAATCATCGGTTCAACGATGCGGTCGCCTACGGGAGTGGCACGAGAGGGAGCCATGACGTCACCATTTTGATCTGGTTACTGGAGCTGCGCGGGACTAGGCGGCCGGCATCGGCCAGGCATCGCCCGCGAGCCCGTTTATCGAACGTTGAGTGATCGCTGTCGCGAGGCCTGCTAACTTTTGAAAAGCAGACATGGATGACAGCGTTTGCAAGATACAAAAGGCGCCATAAAGAATCGAGATGGACGAAAAAGCTACGATATAGGGACCGCATCAATTGCTGGCGGATTTCAAGGATTCGAGTGAATGGCGCGGCTAGCGAACAGTAAGACGAGCATATGGCGATCGACTGCGGTAGCCTGGAGTCACATCGAATTCCTATAACGTCGTCATTGTTCCACTCTCGACAACCTATGCGCGGGCTGGCACCTCACCGCCTGACAAAGGCGAGGAGAGCCGCCGCTCTGGCAGAACTTCTCGGCAAGCTGCGTGATCTCGGTGAAGGCGAACCGAATACGATTATCTGGAGGAGGAGCGGCTACCGAAAGCCGTATCATCGCGGTGTCCACCATTACTATGGAAGATGACGCTAACGGTGCACCACATCTGGAGCCTGGTGCGTATGTCAGTTTGGTCTCGGGCCAGGAAGCCCCGCAAGCTTTTCGCCAAAGCTGTCATAGACGTATCGCCGAAAGTTGATCGGCGTCGGCGGCTCGCGGCTCGAACGCAGGTTGCCGATGGTGATATCTTTCGCGCCGCGCGCCTGGATGTTCACAACCGGCGGACGGAGTTCGACCGGTTCATCGACGGCAAACCAGTCGACTAAACGCAGCATATGCTTCTTTCCGTTTCCGGAGGCCTGCCTGAAAGGGCGCGGCCGGGTCGTGACGTTCGTATTCCAAAACCACCCGCAGCAACATCGACGTCGTGATCAACCTGGTTTGAAGCAAGTCTTTGCCTCGCTTTATCGACGCCTTTCGAAGAGCAAAGGAGAGAGACCTATGACCAGCACGAGGAAAGAGACCGACAGCCTCGGCGTCGTCGAAGTACCCGCCGACAGGCTCTGGGGCGCTCAAACCCAGCGTTCCCTCGAACATTTCAGCATCGGCAAGGACCTGATTCCTCGCGAGATCATCACGGCTTACGCCACCCTGAAGAAAGCCGCCGCCATCGCGAACCACGACGGCAAGCGGCTTGACGATCAACGCTATAACCTGATTGCTCAGACCTGCGACGAGATCCTGGCCGGCCAGCATCACGACATGTTTCCCCTGCATGTCTGGATGACGGGCAGCGGCACCCAGTTCAACATGAACGTCAACGAAGTGATCTCCAACCGGTGTTGCCAGCTTGCCGGCACTCCCCTCGGAAGCCACGCGCCAGTCCATCCCAACGACCACGTCAACATGGCGCAGTCGTCGAACGACTCGTTCCCTTCGGCCATGTGCATCGCCGCGGCCGTGAACGTGAAAGAGCGGCTTGTTCCAGCGGTGACCGCGCTGCGCGACGCGATTGCCGCGAAATCGCAGGAGTGGGACGACATCATCAAGATCGGGCGCACCCACATGCAGGACGCCACTCCGCTGACATTAGGCCAGGAATGGTCGGGCTATGCCGGCATGCTGTCGGACAATCTGGAGCGGATCGAAGCCGCTTTATCGGGTGTATACCGATTGGCGCTCGGCGGTACGGCCGTCGGCACCGGCATCAACTCGGCGCCGGGCTTTGCCGAAGCGGCGGCGGCGCAAATTGCCAGGCTTACCGGCTTGCCTTTCGTCACCGCGACCAACAAGTTCACCGTGCAGGGCGCTCACGATGCGCAGGTTCAGCTCTCGGGAACGCTACGGACGCTTGCGGTGTCGCTCTACAAGATCGCCAATGACATCAGGCTGATGTCGTGCGGTCCCCGCGCCGGATTTGCAGAACTGAAAATTCCGGAGAACGAACCGGGCTCCTCGATCATGCCGGGCAAGGTCAATCCGACCCAGTGCGAGGCACTGGCGATGATTGCCGTGCAGGTAATGGCCAATGACGTCGCGGTTGGTTTCGGCGGCGCCGGCGGCTACCTCGAAATGAACGTCTACAAGCCGCTGATCATCTTCAACATTACCCATTCCACTACGATCATGACCGACGGCTGTACCAACTTCCGCAAGTTCCTGATCGAAGGTACCGAGCCCAACCTGAAGAAGATCAACGAATACGTCGAACGCTCGCTGATGCTGGTGACCGCGCTTTCGCCGGTCATCGGCTATGACAAGGCGTCGAAGATTGCACACTACGCGATGGACAACGATCTCACGTTGAAGGCGGCGGCCCTGAAATTGGGCTTTGTTACGGAAGCCGAATTCGATCGGGTCGTCGATCCCCGGAAAATGGTGAAGCCATACGTGGCAGGCGCATCGACGGCACACGCGGCCTGAACACCGGAACTCACGAGGTCGGAGCCGGCGCCAATCGTTCGGGCCGGCTCAGACCAGAGCACAGATAGATGGGAGAAGCTCCCATGATTTCCGATGAGCGGTGCAATCTTGCCCTTACCTTCGCGCGGACACTGTTCATCAACGGACAAGCCACGGATCAGACTGTGGCCGCGGCGGAACGTCTCGGTCGCGCGCTAGACCTGCACGTGACTGTGATGGCGCGCTGGGGCGAACTACAACTTCAGTCCGCTAGCGACGCCACTCCATTCTGCCAGGTACCGGCCGATCCTGCCGGCGTGGATATGGACCGCGTAGCTTCGACGATGCGCGCGATAGAGGATGTCGAGTCCGGGCGACTGGCGCCGGACGCCGCAATGAAGGAGATCAGCGTGATCTCGCGGGCGCCGCCGGCTCCAACATGGCTTTTCGCGTTTGCAGCGGCCGCCGGCGCCGTGGCGCTGTCGGTGATCTTCGGCGTTGGCCATTTCCTTCCCGCGGTACTGATATTCGTGAGTGCCGGGGCGGGCGCCATTCTGCGCCGCGCCCTCGCGCAGTTGAGTGGAAACTATTTCATTCAGCCATTCGGCGCGGCGATTCTTGCTGGGCTTATCGGCGCGCTGGCGGTCCGCTACGACCTGAGCTCGTCGCTGCGCCTCGTCGCGGTCTGCCCATGCATGGTGCTGGTGCCGGGACCGCACTTCCTCAACGGCGCCCTGGACCTCATCAGTGGCCGTATCCATCTTGGCGCCGCCCGGTTGCTCTATGCCGGCCTTATCGTCGTCGCGATCTCGACCGGATTGATACTTGGCCTGTCGTTGCTTGGCGCCTCCCTGCCGGTCGATGCGCCGGGGCGAACTGTTCCTTTGTGGCAGGACGTCATAGCCGCCGGTGTCGCGGTCGCGTCCTACAGCGTTTTCTTCTCGACGCCGTTGAACATGCTGCCCTGGCCGGTGGCGGTGGGCATGCTGGCCCACGCGCTGCGGTGGGTTGCACTCAGCGTGTTCGGTTTTGGCGTTGCAGCCGGCGCGCTGATCGCTTGTATCGTCGTCGGACTGATCCTCACTCCCGTCTCGCGCCGCACCCACATGCCCTTCGCAGCCATCGGCTTTGCCTCCGTGGTGTCGATGATACCCGGCGTCTACCTCTTCAGAATGACGAGCGGGCTTGTGCAATTAGCCGGTGGCTCAGAGCCGACGTTGCAGCTGATCAGCGCCACGATTGCGGACGGCATGACTGCATCAATCATCATTTTGGCGATGAGCCTGGGCCTCATCATTCCCAAGATGATTGTCGATCATCTCGGCAACCGGTCAAGGCAAGCAAAAGCTGTGGGAGTGGCCGAACATGTCAACGCTCGCTAGAAATTCCGCCGCACTCGGAAACTGGGCCGCTCCGGCGGACGAGACGGCAGAGCTGTCGCGCCTGGAAGCGCGGCTGCCCGCTTTGCTCAGTGTCATCGCGGGAATGGTCGACCTCACGGGCTTTTTTACCCTGGGCCATGTATTCACCGCCCATGTCACCGGCAATCTTGTGGTCGCTGCCGCTGCGGCGGTGCATGGCGGTCCGTTCAACCCGGCGCAAATCCTGGCTATTCCCGTCTTTATGGTGGCCGTGGCGACTGTTTGGCTGATCGCCCAGGCCTCGGATCGACGCGGACCGAGCCTGGCGCGGCTGTTGCTCCTGGTTCAATTTCTGCTGCTCGCCGCGGTGCTGATTCTCAGCATCATCACGAGGCCGTCGGCCGATCCGCAGGGAGTAGCGGCCGGCATTGCCGTGATGATCGCGGTCGCCGCAATGGCCTGCCAGTACGCACTGCTTCGCCTGGCGATACCGGGTGCCGTTTCGACAGCGGTCATGACCGGCAATTTGACCAATACCGTCTTGTCGCTGATGGATTTGCTGTCGAAGCACCGTGCCTTGCTGCCAGTCGATGCCGGCCGCTTAAGCAGATCCTGGCATCTTCTCCTGGGCTTTCTGCTCGGCTGTGTCGTGAGTGCCTCCGCTGTCTCCGTGCTTGGAGATTGGGCCTGGTCATTGCCGGTGGTACTGTCCGCTTTGGCAATCGCGATACGGTAGGAGAGGGGGTTCGCAGAGGTATCCGTTACCGCTGCTCGATGACCAGGCAACGCATCCTGCCTGCGCAGGGGCGGATTGAGCCCAACGGGTCCGCGCACGGCGCGGCCCGATGACAGGCTCCGGCGTAATCCGCCAACTCAGTGTCTTTTTGCGGCGGATTGCGCTGATGCACCCTCACGCGTGTCGTCGTTTAGTATTTCGCGACCACTGCGTTACCGAAACGATAATTCACGCCGACGCGCACAATTTCATCCGTAACCCGGCTGGTCGCCCTCAAGATCCCGACGAAGGGAAACGTAGTGATGCGCGCGAACGTGTTGTCGATGTCACCGAAGTCCACGTGGAGATATTCGACCTTGCCGGTCCAACCTCCGCCGAGGGCTGCTTCGACGCCCGCGCCCGCCACCCACCCGGTCTTGGTTTGGCTGAAGTTGCCGGCAACAGATCCGCCGGGCGTAGGCGTACACGGAGCGATACAGGCTCCCCCTGGCACGGTAAAGACGGCATCGGTCTTTATCTCGCCATAGGCGAGCCCCCCGGTCGCGTAGACAAGCCAATGATCCGCCGCAACACCGATCCGCCCGCGCAACGTACCGAACCATGGCAGCTTCTGCGCATAGTCCAAGGTCGCGTGGGTCACGGTCGGCGGCGGTGGCACGCAGGGCGCGAGGCATCCCCCCAGAGTAGTTTGCGTGATGGTCGACAGCGCGTCACTGTTCTGGCCGGTCGCCTGGATGTCGGTCTCGAGGCCAAACAGGAATGAACTCGTCTGCAGGTTGTATCCGGCCTGGAGGCCTCCCAGCGCTCCGTCGATGGCTCGGGATGCCGAGCCAGGCGCGGCGGTGCTTGAACTGGACGATGGGTCGAAAATGATATCTGACCTGGAACGTCCCCAGCCTCCGCCGCCGTTCACGCCGACATAAAAGCCCGTCCAGTTGTAGATCGGCGCGGCTACCGGTGTCTCGTAGGCCGGCGCCTTGACCGGCAAGTCGGCCGCCATTGCTGGGCCGGTGAACATTCCCAAAAATACAATGCTGCCAAGAAGGAATTTTCTCATGAACCAAACACCCAAGTCTTATACGGGAGGATCAGGTCGCAAACACCCAAACGGTGCAATTGCCGCCGGAGCGGCAGCAGATGCGATTGAATTTTTCGTAATACAGCCCTGAATTGAATCGTTGAAGTCAGATTTGTCGATGTAACCTTGTAAGGGAAACTCGTAGGTTTAGTTGTGTCATTTCTACAACTCTTTAGGATTCTTCCGTGGTCGGGAAGAGAGGCAACCCAACGCCGCTGTGGCAGCCCTGACATCTCCAAATGAACCGGTTGCCGAACCATCGCGACAAAGCCACCGTAATGTCGGCAAAGGCTGCTAGCCCGTCGTGATCAAGAAAATCCGGAATATATGGTACGTCTCAATCTACCTTCCGGATCATCAAAAAACCGGACACTACTCTCGTCGCTCGGAGACCTTTGCCAGCGAATCTGAGGCCAAGCAGTTTGCCGCAGCCAAAATTGCGGCAGGCTCCGAGGTCAGTGCGGGAACGCTAAATCCGGTCTCGCCAAAAAGAATTGTCAGGCCGTCTGAAATAGAAAAATGGCTTTCAGAGAAAACGAACACGCCTGCGAGCTAAACGCCCCGATGAATCGGCCCGCTTCTGTCTGTGCGGCGGCCATCAGCGCCGCGCAGCAAAAAAGTCAACGAATCAACTTTTGCGAGATTTTCTGCGTCATTCGATTTTCGACTTTGCAACAAAATCGATGCAAAGCGGACGCCCGCTACACGCCGCACGCTGAATCCGCCTTCCACGCTCAATATTGCGGGTCGTACATTTGCGACTCGATGAACGCCATCATGTCGTTCGGCTTTGGCACGGTCGCAAGGCCACGCCTGTAGGCGACCTCGGCAACCGCCATCGCGATGTGTGCCGAGACGTCGCGGATCCGCGGCAGCGCCGGATAGAGGCTGCCCTGTTCGATGTCGTCGGGGTTGACGAGATAGGCCAGGGTATGTGCGGCAGCCATGAACATCTCGTCGGTCACCAGCCGTGACCCGCTCGCGATCGCACCGAGACCGACGCCGGGGAAGATGTAGGAATTGTTGCCCTGGCGCGGCACGAACTTCTTGCCGCCGAGTTGCACCGGATCGTACGGGCTGCCGCACGCGAACAGCGCGCGCCCGCCGGTGTGGCGGTACGCCTCCTCGGCCGAGCATTCCGCCTTCGAGGTCGGATTGGAGAGCGCAAACACGATCGGCCGTTCGTTGATTTCGGCCATGGTCTGCAGCACCTCGGGTGTGAAGGCGCCGCCGACGGCGGCAACGCCGATGATCGCGGTGGGCCTGAGCGTCCGGATCGCGGTCAGGAAATCGCCGACCGGCGCATGGTCATGCGCGTAGCGCAGCTTGTGCTCGGTGAGGCCCGCGCGGTTCTTCACGACCAGGCCGCGCGAGTCCACGAGCCAGGTGCGCCTGAGCGCTTCCGCTTCGGATACGCCCTCCGCCATCATGGCGGAGACCACGAGGTCGGCGATGCCGGTCGCAGCCTCGCCGGCGCCAAGGAACAGCACCCTCTGGTCGGCAAGCTTTCCGCCGCTCACGCGCAGCGCCGAGAACAGGCCCGCGAGCGCCACCGCGGCCGTTCCCTGAATGTCGTCGTTGAAGACATTTATCTTGTCGCGATATTTGTGCAGCAGCCGGAACGCCGAGTGATTGGCGAAATCCTCGAACTGGATCAGCACGCCCGGGAAAGCCGCGCGCGCCGCGGTGATGAATTCGTCGACGAACTCGTCGTAGGCCTCGCCGCTCAGGCGTTTCTGCCGCAGGCCGATATAATAGGGGTCGTTCAGAAACTCCTCGTTGTTGGTGCCGACATCCAGCATCACCGGCAGGCAGTGTTCCGGGTGAACGCCGGCGCAGGCCGAGTAAAGCGAGAGCTTGCCGACCGGAATGCCCATGCCGTGCGCGCCGAGGTCACCGAGGCCGAGGATACGCTCGCCGTCGGTGACGACGATCAGCTTCGCCGCATATGGCCAGTTGGCGAAGAGTTCTGCGATCCGCCCGCGATCGTTGGCGCTGATGAACATGCCGCGCGGCCGCTGGAAGATGAGCCCGAAGCGCTGGCAGGCCAGCCCCACCGTCGGGGTGTAGATCAGCGGCTGGATTTCATCGATGTTTTCGCAAACGACGCGGAAGAACAGCGCCTCGTTGCGATCGTGCAGCGCGTTGAGCGCGATGTACTTTTCGAGATCGCTGGGGAGGGCACGCAGGTTGGTCATCACGCGTGCGACTTGATCGTCCATCGAGAGCACGTGCGCGGGCAACAGCCCGCGTAATCCAAGCGCATCCCGCTCCGCTTCCGTAAAAGCCGTCCCCTTGTTGAGCAGCGGATCGCGCAGAAGCGCCATGCCGCGAGGTGAATCGGAAGTTGGCGAACTGGGCATCGCCCGGGCTGGCACGTTCATGAGGTTTCCTCACTGGCAGTTTATTATCTTTTGGGATCCGCCGATTAAGGCGGATGGCGTCCGATCGGGATCAGGCTGGCGAATGACCTCATCGTGCGCCGGCACCATTGGTACTCTTGCTCTTTTAACCAGCCAACTCTTTTTCGCGGCGGCTTCGGCGGTCGCGATGCCGCCGTTGAATTTCACCGTTACCAATGCCCGCGGCGAAGTTCGGTTTGCGCCGCAACAGACCGGGCAAACGCGCTCGACACGCCGTTGTGATGAGACCTCGCGTGTTGACTTTGGGGCACATTCTCAAAATACTTGGGCCAAAATAACAACAGCCAATCAGAAAACGACGGTTCAGTGGGGAGGATATGAGATGCCGACTTCGCGCAGAACGCTGCTCAGGACTTCGGCGGCGGCCGCCGTCGTGAGCCTCGATTGGACGCGCGCGCGGGCGGAAGCCGAAACGGTGCGCATCGGCGTGATCTACGACTTGACGGGTCCGTTTGCTGCGGGCGGCTCGGTTGCCTCCTCGATCGGCGCGCAGATTGCGATTGATCTTGTCAACGAGAAGGGCGGCATCGGCGGCAAGCACAAGATCGCCCCTGTCACCGCCGACTCCCAGAGCAAGCCCGACGTCGCGATCAACGAGGCCGAACGACTGATCAACCAGGAAAAGGTCGACATCATCAGCGGCGTTTATGCAAGCTCGCACGCGGTCCCGCTCGCGGCGAAGGTCGAACAGCACAAGAAGATCCTCTGGATCACGACCGCGGTCGCGACCGCCGTGTTCAAGGACAAGAACCTGCAATACGTGTTCCGCGGGCAGATCCATTCCGATCAGTACGGCCAGGCCTTCGCGAGCTTCATCAGCGAACACGCCAAGGGCAAGCTCGGCATGGAGCCCAAGGACGTCAGGATCGCAATCATTCACGAAGACGGGCCCTACGGCGTCGGCGTCGCCGCCGCCGACGAGGCCTATTCGAAAGAGGCCGGGCTCCAGGTCGTGCTGAAAGAGGGTTATTCAGCCTCTGCTCCCGACCTTTCCGTGCTGGTGACCAAGATCAAGCGTGCCAAGCCCGACGTGATCTCGCATGCCGGATACAACCCCGACATCACCCTGCTGCTGCGCCAGGCCCGCGAGAGCGGCCTGCATTTCAAGATGCTGTTCGGTAACGGCGCGGGCTACAGTCAGCTCGACAAGCTGCGCGCCACCTTCGGCGCCGACATCGACAATTTCTGCAACATCGATCCGGTGCCCGCGCAATTGCTCGATCCTTCGAAACTGGCGCCCGGGGTCGGCGATCTCATCAAGATCATGGTGGAGCGCTACAAGGCCAAGACCGGCGCGACCGACGTTCCGCCGCATTGTTCGATGGGCTTCAACCAGACCTGGGTGCTGCTCAACAACGTGCTGCCCGTCGCCAAGGAGAAATACGGCAGCTTCGACCCTGAGGCGATTCGCAAGGCAGCGCTCGACGTCGATATCCCGGCGGGCGGCACGATCCAGGGCTACGGCGTCAAATTCTATCCGCCGGGTACGCCGATGTCCGGCCAGAACGAGCGCTCGACGCCGGTCGTGATGCAAAATGCCGGCGAGCACATCTCGGTGGTCTGGCCGACCAATATCAGGACGCAGGACCCGGTATTCCCGCTGCCGAAATCCTCGATCTACGCCGCGTAGGGCAGGATCAGTCCGTCCGCGGACTCCGCTTCACCTCTCCCGCTTGCGGGGGAGCATAGGCCGCCTTCGGCGGCTGTCTTTGGATCAGAACGCCGAAGCAGGGCTTCGGCTATGTCGCATCGAAAGATGCGATGCGGGTGGGGGAAACTCTCTCCCCACGGGCAGTATGACTCGCGGCGGCACCCCCACCCCAGCCCTCCCCCGCAAGTGCGGGAGAGGGAGCGCAATCTTCGCTCGATTGGCAGGTCGCCCTCATCTCATCTCACAACGTCACTCTTCGCCCTTCTTCGGCGGCCCAATAGCCGGCGTAGTTGACCTTGATGGTCTCGAACGCCAGATCGAGGTCCGCAAGCGGCTGTCGTCCGGTCGCGACGCATTCCATAAAATCCTGGATTTCCTGCAAGTACCCGCGCGTCCATTCCTCCTCGAGGCAGACATATTGCCAGCCGGTCTTGCGATCGACTTTTTCGGTGATGTAGACGCCGGCGAGCTTCTCCTCGCTGGTCTGGTAACTCATCAGATGCGTGTTCGGCGTGATGTTGGCGAACAGCGCGCCGCCGCTGGTGTAGGTTTCGATCAGATTGCGCACGCCGCCGGCGATCATGTCGCCGGAAAACACGACAGCCTTGGTGCCGTCGGAGAAGGTGACGGTGAGGGTGCCCCAATCCTCGACGTCGACCGGATTGGACTTGATGATGCCGCGTTCGTCCGGCCGCAGGCAGGCCGCAACGTTGCCGACGTCGCAGGTGACGCTCGCAACGTTGATGGTTTCGCCCCGTGCGCGGGCCTCGACCTGCTTGAGATAGAGCACCGCCGAAAGCGGATGGCATCCCATCCGGATCAGCGAGCCGCCGCCGGTCATCGCCCATTGCGCGGCGTGCGCCGCGTGCGAGCCGGAGTGGCTCTCTTCGCCCTTCATGAACAGAATCTTGTCTTTGGTGGCTTTGAGGATCTCCACGGTCTTGGTCACCGCCGGCGCGTAGATCCAGTCTTCGGCATACATAAAGAGTTTTCCGGTCTTGCCGATCGCGGAGCGGACGCTTTCCATTTCTTCCAGCACCCGCGCGTACATCAGCGCCTTCGGCACGTGCCTGCCGATCGGCGACTGGTCGCCGTCGCGCCCGAAATAGCCGGCGAACGGCTTTTCGCAGATCACATGCTTGCCGGCCTGCATGGCGTCGACGATCATCGCGGTATGCAGGTTGGGCGGCGTGCAGATGTCGACGACATCGATCTCGCCGTCGGCGATCAGGTCGTCAAAGCTGCGGTAGGCGGTGGGGATGTGGTGCCGGCGGGCAAAATCGACGACATGATCGCCCCGGGCTGCGACCGCCCCGACTTCGACGTCGACGCCGTAGACGCGCCTGTAGGCATACATGTGCAACTCCGCAACGAAGCCGCAGCCGGCCAGACCGACCCTGATTTTCGCCATTTTTCGGAAGCCTTCCCATTGTCGTTGGCCAAGAGCGCGCATGCGCAGCAATCGAAGCTGCCGGTGAGCGGATTTCCCGGTTGGTCTTGGCGACTATCCAACAGCAGTCTGCCTTGCGCTACAATAAGCCGGCATCATGCCGGCGGTGCCGTCCGGAATGTGGTTGGGATTCGCTGAGGCGCATTCTCCGGGTAACATGAAAGTATCGGTTCAGGCGGCGAGGTCAATCGGTTGATCGCTGGGTTTTGTGGCGAGGGTCTGCCAGCCATCGACCTTTCGCATACTGATCTGTCCCGAGGCGAGCAGCGCCCAGAACATCATCGCGGCGGTGTCTGCTGACGGCAGCACGGTTTGGGTTTTGATCCGCCGCTTGAATTCTTCGTGCAGGCGCTCGATCGCATTGGTCGTGCGGAGGCTGCGCCATTGGCTCGGCGGCAGGCGCGCGAAGGTGAACAAACGATCTCCCGCTTCCTCCAGGCTGTCGGCAACGGCGCGATGCTTCAACCGCCATTTGCGGATGAAGGCCTTGCGGCGAGTTGCGATCTCCTCGGGGGTCGTCGCATAGATCATGTCGTTGTAGTCGGCGGTGATCTCCTCATGCAGGCGCTCTGGGGCATGGGCGAGCAGGTTTCTGTGCTTGTGGACGGTGCAGCGCTGCACCAGCACTCCGTCCCAGACCGCGGCAATGGCCTTGTCGAGCCCCGGCGCGCCATCGACGATGAGAAACTCGGGACGCCTGAGCCCGCGCTTGATGAGATCGCCGAGCACCGTGCGCCAGGCTTCGGCGCTCTCGCCGCCCATGCTCCTGATCGCGAGCAGCACTTTCTGGCCATCGGCGCGCACGCCAAGCACCACGAGCAGCGAGATCGAGGTCGCCTTGCGGTCGAGCCGGACGCGCACGACGGTGCCGTCGAGGATCAGTCGTACGATCGGCTCGTCGGCCAGCGAACGGCTGTTCCAGGCGTCCCAGTCGCTCTTCACCTTGCGCCAGGTCCGGCTCACCGTGTCCTTGCCGACCGTCCCGCCGAACAGGGCCGCCAGCGCGCGACGCACCCGCCGCGTATTGGTGCCGGCCAGATAGCTGCCCGCGATCAGCGCGTCGGCGGCAAGCGTGCGCCGCTGATACGCCCGCAGTGCTTGGCTCTTCCATTCCGCAGTCCCGCCCTCGGACGTGGTCAGCCGGGCCCGCGGCACCGCGATCTCGATCGGCCCGAACGTGCCCGTCAGCGACCGCTTCCGGCTGCCGTGGCGATGGCCCGTGACGCCAGCTTTTGCTTCATTGCCGGCCATCTGGCTGCGTCCGTAACGCGGCCGTGACAGCGCAGCATCGAGTTCGCTCCGGATCAGTTCTTCGATGAACTGCCGCGATCGAGCCCGCACCTCGGTCTCGATCGGGTCAAACCAGTTGTCGAAAAGATCAACAGCCAGCTCGGTCGCAGGCTGCAAGGATTCAGGCGTCGTGATAGACTTGTTCATGGCGTGGTCTCCAGTCCGGCGCTTCAACGCCGGATGATTCGAGGTTCATCACCCCGGAGACTACGCCAACCCTAATTCCTACCAACTCCGCGACGGCGCCATGCCGGCGGTGCGCAGCAGTCGACAGGGAGATGATCTCTGTGGGCGCCCGAAAGGGCGTCAGTTCGGCTTCGCGTTTTCAGCCGCCGCCGGCGCGCTTGCGGGCGCCGACACCGCCGCATCCGGCGCCGCCGGCCGTGCGCCGCCGCCGGTAAAGCGCTCGATCACCGAGCGCACGGCGTCGCGGGTCTTGCGATCCTTCACCGATTCGAGCAATTGCGCCGCACCCGGCGAGCGGCGGATCAGGATATCCGGATCCGGAAACACCAGCGGATCGTCCCACGGGCCCTGCACCACGAACGGCAGATCGAAGCCTTTGTCGTTCCCGGTCGATGCCGGGGTCAGGCTGGCGACGCCCTTCAGATCGTATTCGCGGGACGGCACCGAGGCGGTGCCGGTCAGGGTGATGCGCGCGGCGGCGCCCTCGACGCGGACGTCTTCAGCGGTTGCAATCCCGTCGGCGAATTTCACCGACACGTTGAGGTTGTCGTAGGGCGTCGAACCGTTGCGGAAATTGCCGCCGCCGGACAAAGGCCGGCGCTCCAGCCGTTTCAGCAATTGCTCGACATTGAAGCCTGCGATCGCGCCGTCATGGCCGGTCAGCGTGGCGGTGCCGTCGAGCGAGGAGGCGAGGCCGAACGGGCTGGAGCCTGAGGCCACCAGCGAAACGCTGAGATTGCCGCGGCCGGAAAGCTTGTTGATGCCGAACAATTCGGATGCGCAGGCCTGCAGGTCGACGTCGGTGAACTGGAACTGGGCCTTGACGTCGGCGACCGCGTCCGAGCGTGCGACCCCGAACGAGCCGTTGGCGATGCCGCCATACATCTGCGCTTCGCCGACCGAGAGCGCCAGCGCGCCGCCGCGCAGATTGGCGCCGAACGCGGTGCGGCCGAGTCTGGTCGGGCCGACCGTCACCCGCGCCGCCGACAGCCGCATGTCGAGGTCGGTGGTGGACAGCGAGTTGAGATCGAACAACTGCCGGTTCCAGTCGTGCGCGCCGCTGGCGAGCAGGCGGAAGGTGGAAATGTAGGGGGTGAAATCGAGGTTGCCGGCGGCCAGCGTCGCCTGCAGCGTCTGGCGTCCGTTATTGGCGAAGGTCATCACGCCCTCGGCGACATTGCCGTCGAGCTCGACATTGACATTGGTCAGCGCGACCGAGGCGCCGACGACATTGGCGCGGGCCTTCAGCGCAAAGCGGCCGAAGCCGCCGCCGGCCGGTGCGGCCTGACCCATCCAGCGTAGCGCGTTGCGCAACGACAGGCTGTCGATGGTGGCGGTGCCTTCCATCATCAGGCTGGTGCGGTTTGCGACCGTGCCGTCGAACGCGAGTTTCAGCGGCGCGCTCGCCAGCCTCGCCTTCAGCCCGGAACGATCGCCCGACAGCATCGCGACGAAATCGCCGGCCGAGATCGAGCCGTCGACGCGCTCGCCGCGCCAGTCGAACTGTCCGGTCGCGGCAAACGAGCGCGAGATCGACGGCCAGGCCAGCGACAGGTCGATATCGCCGAGCTGCTCGGAGACGTGGTTGGTCGAGTCCTCGTAATCGAGCACGCCGTCCTGGATCCTGATTTCCGAGAACGACACCTGATTCTCGGCGCCGGGCTTCATGGTGCGCGCGATGGTCTCGACGAACGGGGTCCAGTTGCTCTCGCCATTGCCGTCCCGGACGACGCTGATATGCGGGCGCAGCATCATGACGTCGGAGATCTCGAACCGCTGCAGCAACAGCGGCAGCAAGCGCAAATTGGCGGTCAGCACGTCGACCTGCAGCGCGGGGGCGGTGGTGCCGCCGCCCTTCAGCCCGACGTCATGAAACGAGACATAGCTGCCGGGAAATACCGAGACCTCGATCGCGCCCGTGATCAAGAGGTCGAGCCCGGTGACGGCGCGGATCTGCGCCTCGACCGCCTCGCGCAACGCGTCCCGGTTGAGGAACCAGGAGGTCCCGATCAGGCCGACCAGCGCCAGGCCGAGAAGCGCCGCAATCGGCATTCCCAGCCGCTTCATTCCTTGGGCCATCGTCAATGACATATCCAAGTCTGGTTCATGGATGTCGGCTTGATGTTGTCGGATCAGTGTTGAAAAGCCAGGCAGCGCATCCGAAAGCCCGTGTCAACCCACGCAACTTGAAGGGTTTTCTTGACGCTTTCAAGGCCATCCTGAGGTTGCCGGCCGGGTCCGAGGGTCCCAATGCCCCGTCATTGACGCATTGCGAAGATTTCGCCTAATAATCCCTGTTAATACTGGCGGCAAGCGCCTCCCTCCATCAGGTCCTATTTTCATGAACAAGGTCTATCCCGACGCCAAATCGGCACTCGACGGCATTCTCAAGGACGGCATGATGATCATGTCGGGCGGCTTCGGCCTGTGCGGCATTGCCGAGACCTTGTCGGACGCGATCCGCGATTCCGGGGTCAAGGGTCTGACGGTCATCTCCAACAATGCGGGCGTCGACGGTATCGGGCTGAGCCGGCTCCTGGAGACGCGGCAGATCAAGAAGATGATCTCGTCCTATGTCGGCGAGAACAAGCTGTTCGCGCAGCAATATCTCGCCGGCGAACTGGAACTCGAATTCAACCCGCAGGGCACGCTGGCCGAGCGCATCCGCGCCGGCGGCGCCGGCATTCCGGCGTTCTTCACCAAGACCGGCGTCGGCACGCTGATCGCCGAGGGCAAGGAGGTGAAGGAATTCGACGGCGAGAAATACATCATGGAGCGCGGCCTGTTCGCCGATCTCGCCATCGTGCACGCCTGGAAGGGCGATACCGCCGGCAACCTCGTCTACCGCAAGACCGCGCGCAATTTTAATCCGATGATGGCGACCGCCGCCAAGATCACCGTCGCCGAGGTCGAGCATCTCGTGCCGGCCGGGGAGATCGACCCCGATCACATCCATACGCCCGGCATTTTCGTCAATCGCATCGTCGAGGTCGGTGTCGGCAAGAAGCGGATCGAATTCCGCAACACCCGCCCGCGCCCCGCCGCCTAACGCAGCCCGGCGCATGATCCGGAAAAGTGGTTACCGGCTTTTCGAAAAGATCATGCGCAAACAAGAGACAGCAGGAGAGCCCCATGGCCTGGACCCGTGAACAGATGGCTGCGCGCGCCGCGAAAGAGTTGCGCGACGGCTATTACGTCAATCTCGGCATCGGCATCCCGACGCTGGTGTCGAACTACATCCCCGACGGTATCGACGTGAACTTGCAGAGCGAGAACGGCATGCTCGGCATGGGACCGTTCCCCTATGAGGACGAGGTGGACGCCGACCTCATCAATGCCGGCAAGCAGACGGTGAGCGAATTGCCGTCGACCAGCTATTTCTCGAGCGCCGATTCCTTCGGCATGGTGCGCGGCGGGCATATCGATCTCTCGATCCTGGGCGCGATGCAGGTGGCCGAGAACGGCGACCTCGCCAACTGGATGATCCCGGGCAAGATGGTCAAGGGCATGGGCGGCGCGATGGACCTGGTCGCCGGCGTCAAGCGCGTCGTCGTGGTCATGGAGCATTCCGCCAAGGACGGCCCGAAGCTCTTGAAGAAGTGCAATCTGCCGCTGACCGGCGAAAAGGTCGTCGACATGGTGGTGACGGATCTCGCGGTATTCACCATCGACAAGCACGGCAAGGACGGCATGGCGCTGATCGAACTCGCCGACGGCGTCACGCTCGACGAGGTGAAGTCGAAGACCGAAGCCGAATTCCGGGTCGCGCTGAAGAACGCCTAAAATTCCACCCGTGGTCATTGTCGTCCCGGCTCAAGGCCGGGACTACGTAGATGTTTTACCTGCGCCCCAAAGCCGTCATTGCGAGCGAAGCGAAGCAATCCATCGTGCCGCGAAATGAAAGATGGATTGCTTCGTCGCGGAGTTTATCATCGGGCCGGCCGAAGGCCGGACCCGTTGGCTCCTCGCAATGACGACCTGCTAAGCCTTCACGTCACCGACCTCACGCCTTAGCCGTCGCGACCTCCTCCAGCCCGCGATTGCGCGGCTCGACGCCCCAGGCCCACACCACCGCGATCTGAACCACCACCAGGCCGATCATCAGCCAGACCACGCCCGGCAGCTGGTAGGACGCCATCAGGGCGCCGACGATGAAGGGCGAGACCACGGTGGCGCCGCGTCCGAGCGTGTTGCAGATGCCGTTGGCGCGCAGCCTGATCTCGGTCGGGAACAGCTCCGTCGTATAAACGCCGAACAGGAGCGCGGTCTGCACATAGATCGCGACGATCAGCACGAAGCCGACACTCAACACGACCTGCGGATCGGACGCGGCGTTGAAGCGGGCATAGATGTAGCCGGTGATGATGGTCACGATCGACGCGCCGATGATGCTCCAGCGCCGTCCGACGGCGTCGGACAAATAGGCGCCGAGCGCGCAGCCGACCAGCGATGCGGCCGACAACACCAGCGTATAGGCCAGCGAATTGGTGATAGTCAGTCCCTGGCGCAGGAAGAACTGCGGCAGGAAGATCACGAAGCCGAAGATCAATGTATTGATGGTAATCAGCACCCAGGAGCCCACGATCATGCGTTGCAAGAGCGGGGGCTTCAGCATGTCGGAGGCGGCGACCTGCGCGACAGTCGCCGGCACCGCCAGCGGCGGCAGCGTCCCGCCGCCTGCGGATTCCTTTTCGATCGACTGCATCAGGGTTTCGGCTTCCTCGGTGCGGCCCTGCGCTTCAAGCCAGCGCGGCGATTCCGGAAGATTCTTGCGCAGATACCAGACGATCAGCGAGCCGACGCCGGCAATAATGAACATCGGGCGCCAGCCAAAGACCGGGATGATCAGGTAGCCAAGCAACGCGGTCACCGGGAAGCCGGTCACCGTCAGGAACGCCATCATCGACAGCCAGCGTCCGCGCGTCTTCGGCGGCACGAATTCGGTCAGCGTCGAATAGCCGACGACGATTTCGGCACCCAGGCCGAGGCCCTGAATGAAGCGGCAGGCGATCAGCTGATTCATATCCTGCGAGAAGGCGGCGGCCAGCGACGCCAGCCCGAAGATCAAGAGATTGATCTGATAGGTGAACCGCCGCCCCAGTTTGTCACCGACAAATCCGGTGATCAGCGCGCCCAGCGTCATGCCGACAAAGGTCAGTGAAATGAATTGCAGATTTTGCGGCAAGGTCGAGAATTTGCTCTGCACCGCCGACGCCAGCACGCCGCCGGCGATATAGAGATCGTATCCGTCGAAAAACATGCCGGCCCCGACCAGCCAGAAGATCCGGTAGTGAAACGATGAGACCGGGAGCCGGTCGAGCCGTGCGCCGGCGTTTACTGCGTGAGCCATATCAAGTTTCCCCCTTTGTCGCCTTGTTGGCCGATCGGCCCCCGGTCTTCTCTGGACGCGGAGTTGCCGTCGGTTGTTTGCTTTATTGGTGGCGCATGATCTTTTCCGAAAACCGGTACCCACTTTTCGGGATCATGCGCTAGTTCAATCGTCGTTGGTTCGCCGTGTCGCGGTACCAGTCGAATGGCTGGTCATGGGTCGCGACCATCACGCTTTTGGTGTTGAAATGATCGTCAAAACTTTCGGTGCCGCATTCGCGGCCGATGCCGGAATCGCCGACGCCGCCCCAGGGCGAGGCCGGGTCGAGGCGGTGATGGTCGTTGATCCAGACGATACCGGCCTTGACGGCGGACGCGACGCGATGGGCGCGGCCGATGTCGCGGGTGCGGATCGCCGCCGCCAGTCCAAACGGGGAATCATTGGCGAGCCGCAGCGCGTCGGCCTCGTCCTTGAACGGCGTCACCGAGGTGAAGGGACCGAACACTTCCTCCTGAAAGATGCGCATGTCGGATTTCACGTCGGCAAACACCGTCGGCGCGACGAAATAGCCATTGTCGTGGCCGGGCACTTTGGCGGCGACACCGCCGGTGACGAGGCGCGCGCCGTCTTCATGGCCGAACCGCGAATAGGTGAGCACGCGGTCGCGCTGCCGTGCCGAAATCACCGGGCCGAGCTGGGTTGCGGGATCGAAAGGATCGCCGATCCGGATGGTCTCTGTCTTCGCCTTCAGCTTTTCGACGAACTCGTCATAGATCAAGGCCTGCACGATGTGGCGGGAGGCGCAGACGCAGGTCTGGCCCGCGCCGATGAAGGCGCCGAACGCGGCGTAATTGACCGCCCGGTCGACATCGAAATCGTCGAACACCATCACGGGGGTCTTGCCGCCGAGTTCCATGGTCTGGTGCGCGAACACTTTTGCCGCGGCGCCACCGGCAATGCGACCGGCCTCGGTGCCGCCGGTCAGCACCAGCTTGTTGATGTCGGGGTGTTCGGCCAGCATCTTGCCGGCGGTTTGGCCGAGGCCCAATACGATGTTGAACACGCCGGGCGGCAGGCCGGCCTCGGTAAAAATCTGCGCCAGTTTCAGCGTCGTCAGCGGCGTGTATTCCGACGGCTTGACCACGGTAACGCATCCGCTCGCCAGCACCGCGGCCAGCGACTTGCACAGGATCATCAAGGGATGGTTGAACGGCGTGCAATTGGCGACGATGCCGATCGGGGTGCGCAGGGTGTAGTTCAAATAGGCGCCTTCGACGGGGATCACGGAGTCGCGACGCGCCAGCGCCAGTCCTGCAAAGTAGCGGAAGAAATCCGGCAGCCGCGACAATTGCGCGCGGGTCTCGTTGACGGGACGGCCGTTGTTCAGCGTCTCCAGCCGGTACAGCGTGTCGAGATTGGCCTCGAACGCATCCGCGAGCCGATTGACCAGCCGCGCCCGCGCGCGCGTATCCATGCCGCCCCACGCCTTGCCTTCGAAGGCTAAGCGGGCGCTCTTCATGGCGCGGTCGATGTCTTCCCTGGTCGAATTCGGGATCCGCGCGATCACGTCGCCGGTGGCGGGATTGCGGACGTCGAGCATCTCGCCGTTACCGGCCTCGATTTCGCGGCCGTCGACGAAATTGCCGTGGATTTCGACGTCGATGGACGCCGGTTTCGAAGGAATATTCATGCCTACCTCTCTTCGACGATGACGGCGTTGCGCTTCAGCGCCGGCAGCACGCGTTTTTCGGTCTGTGCGATGTGGGCCTTGATGATGCGGCCGGCGCCGCGGCCGTCGCGCCGCTGCATCGCCTCGATCAGGGCTACGTGCTCGCCGACCAGTTTTAAGGGGTCGTGGCCCCTGAGATTGGCGACGCTGACGCGCACCAGCCGGTCGGCCTGTCCGATCAGGTCGCACAACGCCGCGGCCATGCGGCGATTGCCGGAAGCATGGGCCAGCGCGGAGTGAAACGCGCGGTTATAGGCGATGAAATCTTCGTAGTTGCCCGAGAAGCGGCGGAATTCGTTCAGCGACTTCAGCACGGCGTCGGTGGCGTTCTCGATCGCCTCCGCCACGCAGGCGGGCTCCAGCGCGAGGCGGAATCGCAACAGGTCGCGCGCGTCCGAAAGCGAGATCGGATTGACGCGGTAGCCCTGGCGCGGCTGCACGGTGACGAGATGCTCGCGCGCGAGCCGCAGCAGCGCCTCGCGCACCGGCTGGCGGCTCACGGCATAGCGTTCGGCGAGATCCTGCTCGCGCATATCATCGCCCGGCGCGAAGTGACATGTCAGAATATCAGAGCGCAGGCTCTCATAGACATTATCCCGTAAAAGCATCGAAATTCCTTCCGCAGTCGGGTCATAATCTTGCAGTGGTGAAATATCACGTCAAGACCTAAAGACTTGAATTCCGCGTGTTTTGATCTATCAATCGGCGGATTGGCGTACCCATGCGGGGCGTCGCGCGATGTTGGAAAGAGAGACCGGGATGGATCGGCTTTTGGCGCAGGGCACCGTCAACGCAGCGCAGTCGGGCAATGGACCGCCGTTGTTTCTGTTCCACTCACTGTTGTCGGACCGGGCGAGTTTCGACGCCATCGTGCCGGAATTATCGAAATGGTATCGCGTGATCGTTCCGGAATTGCCGGGTTTTGGCCGATCGCACGCGGTCGGCGGCGGCCTCGCCGAGGTCGCCGACCGGATGGCGGAAGCGGTCAAGGACGCCGCCGGCGGTGAGGACGCCATCGTGCTCGGCAACGGCTATGGCGGCTTCGTCGCGCTGCAAATGGCTATTCGTCACCCCGGCATCGCGACGGGGCTTATTCTCGCCGACAGCGGCGCGGCGTTCTCGGAACCGGGCCGCGAGGCTTTTCGCAACATGGCGGCGGCCGCCATGGCCAAGGGGCTGTCGGCGATCACCGATGTCGCGATGCGCCGGCTGTTCGCGCCGGACTTTCAGGCTGGCCATCCCGAGCTGATGGCCGATCGCCGCCAGGCCTTTCTCAGGACCGATCCGCAAGTTTTTCGCGCCGCCTGCGATGCGCTCGCCAGCCTCGATCTGCGGCCCGAGCTCGACAAGGTGAAGATGCCGGTCCTCGTGCTGGTCGGCGAACATGACGAGGCGACGCCGCCGCCGATGTCGCACGAACTGGCGGCGGGCCTGCCGCAGGCGCATCTCAAGGTCATCCCGGGCTGTGCGCATGTGCCGCAGCTGCAATCGCCGGCGATCTTTCTCGAGATGATCGGCGATTTCCTGCCCGCTTCGCACTCCGCGCCGGCGTAAGTCGTCGCCGCCGTCATACAACCAAAACTTGTAAAATGGCGCGACCCTCCGTAGCCTAGTCGAAGCGGGTTTTTGCAGGGGGAAGGATCATGGATTTTTTCCGCGCATATAGAGCGAAGGACAGGGCGACATCGACCTACTTCATCGAAAGCACTGCGCCCGACAACGTCGATGACGAAGCGCCGCCATCGGACCTGCCGCCGGAGTATGCACCCTATCTGGAAAAGATGGATGATTCCGAGAAAGCGGTGCAGCGGATTGCGGAAGATTTGGGCAAAGGAGAAAAGCCAAATCTGGTCGTAATGGTTCACGGCTTCAATAATCCGGGGCCGAATGTGTTGCGGATGTATACATCCGCCGTCCTGGCTATCGGTCGTGACCCGCAGATCAGCGGCCGGGAAGGTCTCGTCTGCGTCGGCTATCGCTGGCCATCGGAAAATATGGGAGCACCGAGGCGTGGTGCCAGGGACGCTCTGCCGACGCTCGCGGGCTGGATTCTGACGTTGGGCATCCTTGTCGTCGTGATCTCGCTTCCGTTCTATTTTATCCCGGGCACGGCGAATGTCGTTCTGAACTGGCTCGGCCGGCTTGGCGAGCACGTCTTTACGCTGATCGGCTGGACCGCGGCCGGCCTGATGCTGATGGCCGTGCTGCTGCGGATTATCGTGTATTTTCGCGACAATTACCGCGCCTCGAATTACGGCATACCCGATCTCATCCAGGTCATTCGTGCCATCGACGCCGAAATCATGCGTCAGCGTGAACAGAGCAGCAGGACAGAGCCATGGCCGCGGGTTCAACTCTCCTTCATCGGCCACAGCATGGGTGGTTTCGTTGTCACCAATGCCATCCGTACCTTGTCCGACGTCTTTGCCGTGCCGGTCGATGCCTTGAATTCCTACGGAGCCGGTTCACCGCCCACACTGCGGCCCGAACCGCCGCTCAATTTGATCGGCAAAACCTTCGAGCTCAAGCGGTTCGTGCTGGCGTCGCCGGACATTCCGGCCGAGACATTGTTGTCCACGCGCGGCAATTTCCTGGCCTCGGCGTTGTCACGCTTTGACGAAGCCTATCTGTTCAGCAACGAGGGCGACGAGGTTTTGCGGCAGATATCGACGCTGGCGAATTACTTCGTGTTCCCCGCCAAGAGCAAGAACCACGGCTTTCGGCTCGGCAATGTCGAGATACTGTCGCGCAGTTTCGGCATGATCGACGTCAACGAGCAGGATTATCTGCGGGTGCTGCGGATCGGAAATCTGACGCTGCAGGAATTGTACGACACGCTCGAGGACGCCAGGGAGAAACGTCTCGTGACCGCCGCAGCGGCACCCGAACAGGCTCCACTGCCCAAGAGGTTCACCTATTTTGACTGTACCGATTATATCGACCGCGATAATCCGGATAAGCCCGACACCCGAAACAACTGGCTGGCGCTGCTGACCTTTGCGAGATGGCGCAAGGAGTACGACGCCGAGGCCAGGCTGAGATGGTACTCGCACCTCCATCTGCTCTTCGCGTATGTCGTGCATCATCAAAAGCCGAACGTACATGGTGGTTATTTCGAGGGCATGCTGTCGCAAGAGCTGATCTACCGGCTCGCCTGCCTCGGCTATGACGACACGGTCCGCGCCTATGGCGACGAAGCTGTGCTTGGGGAGGCGTGTGCGCAGAAGCAAATCCGGATGCTGGTGTCGCCAATGCTGTGGAACACTCGCCGCGCGAACGCATCGGTCGCACCGCCCGCGCCGGCAGGCGAGCCGACGCGGACCGCGAGGCAGGCGGCACCGCAGCGCGTGCCGCAGGCGGGCGCGCCGACCCCCCAGGTGGTTCCCGATCTGGTCGGCAAGTCCATTGTCGTGGCGCGCGAGGAAGTCGCAGTCGTTCGCGAAAGACACATGGAGGCGACACCGCCGGTGAGCGGTGTCGAGCCGCAGGTCCTGTTGCTGGAGATCACGAGGCCGGCAGACGGCAAGCCCGCTGGAGAGGTGCTGAGCCAGACCCCGCCGGCAGGCAGCCCGCTGGCACAGCGGACGTCGATCGAAGTGGTGATTGCGAAGTGACGGCGCGGCCGGGGTCGAAAGCGCGGGCGATTGGATCGCGGTTCTGATTCAATCAGAACCGATCATGCTCACGCCCTGGCGGTCGCGTGCGAAAACACCACTTCGATCAGCGTGCCCGTACGGCCGCCGGTCTTGATCTGGAATTTGGCGCGGTTGGCTTCGACCAGGGCCTTGGTCAGCGACAGATTGACCGGCGAATTGTCGGAGGACTGATCCGATGGCGGCGGGGTGCGGAACGGCTCCAGCGCCGCGGCCACCTCGTTATCGTTGAGGCCCTGGCCGGTATCGCGGACGCGCAGCACCACCTCGCCGAAATCCGACAGCGCCGTGGAGACGATGACCTGGCCGCCGGCATTGGCGAGATGGATCGAATTGCCGATCAGGTTCAGCGTGATCTGGCGCAGTGCGCGGGCGTCGGCCACCACCGGCGGCAACATATGCGCAAGCGACGTGCGGATGATGATGCGTTCGCGGTTGGCCTGCGGCTGCATGACAGCGACGCAGCTCTCGACCAGTTCATTGAGGTTCTGGTTGGTGAAGGAAAGATCGAGCTTGCCGGTTTCGATCCGCGACAAATCGAGCAAATCGTTGATGATGGCGATCACCCGTTCGCCGGAGGCGCGGATGTCCTTCATGTATTCGGCGTAGCGCTCGTTGCCGAGCGAACCGAAACGCTCGCCGATCATCACCTCGGCAAAACCGATGATGGCGTTCAGCGGCGTGCGCACCTCATGGCTGATCCGCGCCAGGACGTCGGCCTTGGCGCTGGCGCCCCGATCGGCCAACCGCCGCGCCTCGCGCAATTCGCCCTCGGTCTTTTTTGCAGGCGTCAGATCGCGGAACACGGCGAAGAAATTCGGCCCGTCGGTCCGCGTCCGTCCCATGGTCATCGCCAGCGGGATGAGGCCGCCCCTGGCGACGCGCCCGAGCGCATCGAGGCCGTGGTCGAGCAGACTTTCGACGCTGCCGGATTTGATGCTGGCGAGATAGTCGAACACCGCGTGCTGGCTCTCCGGCGCGAACAAATCGGCGAGATTGCGCTGCACGAGCTCGGCGCCGTCATAGCCGAACAGCGCTTCGGCGCTGCGATTGGCCGAATTGATATTGCCCTCGGCGTCGAACATCACGATGCCTTCGGCCGTGGTGTCGAGGATGGCGCCAAGTTCCTCGGCGTCGGCGTGGCCGACTGCCGAGGGCTCGACGACCGGGGCCGCTTCCGCGATCGCAGGCGCGACAGCCGCGCCTTGCGAATGCTGGCCCGAAAAGATCAAAGCAAGCGCGGAATCGCCGTCCCAAGAAATCGTGTAGAGGCGGGCGCCGACGGCCTGCGGCGGCGTCTGTTGTTCCGACGGCTGGCTCGCGGAAATCTTGACCGGCGTGCCGGTGTCCGACGTGCTGGAGGCGTTTGACACGCCGGGCTCGACATAGAGCGCGTCGAGGCCGCCGGCTTCCTCCAGCGCGTGCAGGCCGGCATAGCCCATCTGCGCTAGAAACGCGGGGTTGGCGTAGAGCAGCCGGTCGAGCCGGTAGATCAGCACGCCGACGGGAACGAGATCGAGCAGGGCCTTGTCGCGTTTGGCCTCGCCACGCGCGGGCGGTTCGGGGGGCGCCAGCCAATCGGGTTGTTCGCCGGCCGGCGGTTCGCTGTTCAGTTCACTTTTCAGTTCACTTGCAACGTCGCGCGTTTCGGACGCGGGCGGCCCGACCACGGTCTCGTCGACATCGATCGCGGGCGGCGTCGTGTCCGCGCCCATCTCGGTCTCGAGCCGCGCCGACAATTGCCGCGCGAGTTCGTTGAAGGCGCTGTTTTCGACCGGCGTCAGCGACGGCGGTTTGCTGTCGCCGATCGGGCGGAACGGCAACACATTCTTCGGCGTTGCCGCGGGCATTTCCACGGGCGTTTCCACGGGCGTTTCCAAATCGGTTTGTTGTGAAGTCTCTACTGCTGTCGGTTCGGGCAATTCAGCAGGCGGAGCTGACGCAACGGTGGGGGCGCCGGGAATATCCGCGATGGGCGGCTCCTCGGCGGTCCAGTTTTCCGGAGCCAAATTTTCCTGAGGCAAGGTTTCCTCAGGCAAGTCTTTGGCAGGAAGGTCTTCGGTGAGCAGGCTTTCGGTGAGCAGGTTTTCAGTGAGTAATTCTTGAGTAGGTAATTCTTGTGTTGGCGTGTCGTGAGCGGACGCGTCGTTTCGATCTTCGCCCGGCGCGTTCGGGGCCGGAGCAGCCTTAACGACGTCGGCCGACAGCGCTTGCGGCGGCGCACCGAAGAATTCATAGCGGCGCAACGCGGCCAGCCGCGCCAGTCCGTCGAGGTCGCGGCACACGCCGAAGCCCCGATAGCCGGCAAAATTCCGCGTGCGGTCGAAGATCGGCAGGCCCGACAATTCGACCGGCAGGCGGCCGCCGCCATCGACCGGCCAGTTCAGCGTGATGCCGCTCCAGGTATCGCGCGTGGCGAACGCCTTCATCACGCGGCCTTCGGGATCGAGTCCGAAAGCGTGCGAGATGTCGCTCCACAGCCGGCCGAAACCGGCGGCGGTGCGCGTACCGATCAGGCGGGTGAATTCGTCCGAGCCGAGCGAGAAGCGGCTCTCGTGATCCATCTGCCACATGAAGCGCAGCGGCAGCCGGCGCGTATTCGGCAGCGGCTCGTCGAGCCATGACGACGCCTTGACCGGCATCGGCGCCTGCGCCGGCGCGGATATTTCGACGGCCGGTGGTGGCGGCGATGCTGCAACGGGCGCAGGCGCCGGCTCCTCGACAGGCGCGACTGCCGGTTCATCGGCGACGGCCTCGACATAGGGCGATGGCTCGTGCGGCGGCACTTCGATCTCCGGTGTCACCGTCTGCTGCGGCAGTTCGGAATGCGGGGAATCAACAGGCGGCGTTTCATCATACGATGTTTCGCTGTCTGACGCTTCGACCGGCGCGCCTCCGTCATGCGGGAGGTCGGGTGGCGGCGTCTGCATGTCGGGTTCGGCCGGCTCCTCCGCAACGACATGTTCGGCGGCAGCTTCCGCAGGCGGCTCTTCAAATGCATCGAACAAGGCGAACTCGGCGGGCGCTTCGCCGGATAGTGCCGGCGCCTCGTAGCTTGCGAAGGGTTGATCGACGGCAGCAGCGGCCGGCGGCTCCGTCACGGCAGCGACAGCCGGCGCTTCCGCTTCGGGCAGTTTGGCTTCCGGCATCAGCGGCGCCGCAGACCGCGTATGATGGGCGGCCTGGGTGGCGCCGGGCGCGATCAGCGCGAGCAGGCCGATATCGGCGCCCTGGCCGACACGCTGCAGCACCATGTGGCCGATGCCAACAGGTGTTTCGACACGGTCCTGTTTCAACGCGTCGGCGCGCGCCGCGTCGAGACCGGCCTCGGAGAGGTTGCGAAAGCCGAGCAGCGGACGCGCCGCATCGCTGGCGCCGATGAACATGCCGTCGCAGCCAAACACCGCGATCGGCCGGTCGATGCCCTCGACCAGCCGCTGCAGCCGTTCGACCAGCGGCATGGTGCGGCCGGAGGCGTTGCCTGTTGTAACGAGGATGCCGTGGCTGCCATCTGGAAAATCGAGCCGCGCGCAGCCGCAGGTCGCGAGCATGCCGGGAGAAGCACCAAAGCCGCGCAGACGCTCCAGCCGGATCGCGCCGTTTTGCCGCAACCGGCCGCCGAGCTGCGCGACCTGTCGCCGGTGCGGATCCGCCGGTCCGAAAATCTTCTGCGCGAGGGCTGCCGCATTGGCGGCGCCGAACACGCGGGCGCCAACTGGATTGGCCCACAGAATCCGGGTGCCGTCGGTCGACCATAGCCATACGGGCAGGGCGCTGGTCGCATGCAACGCCAATCTGGGATCGCCAAGCACGTGCAACTGGAATTCCGCATTATTCATCGCGACGATACGACCGCACGGGTTGGGCTTTTTTGCCCGACAATGGCTTCAGAAACCGGCGGCCAAACGTTGGCAGCCTTGGTGGATCGCGAGTATCGCAAGCGAGGAGCGGCAGGTCCACGGCCCGGCTACGGCGGCGCTATCCAAAGCCACGATAACCTTAATCCGGTCGAACTGTTTAGCCGCCCTACGCGTTGGGATGTTGCAAAGCGCCATCAGGGGTCCACGACAGGGAGCCGGTGGATACCGCGTCACACCGGTGAGGTCTTTTGGCGATATCCTGATGCGGGCTGCCGGGAACCGGGGCTTAAGGCTGGCTCTGCCAACGAAACCCGCCACGAAAAAGGAGTGCGATCATGAGTGAAGATACGCGTTTCGAGATTCCAAAGGACATGAGAGCGATGGCCGAGGCGAGCTTCGATCAGGGCCGGAAGACTTTCGAGAAATTCCTGACCTCCGCGCAGGAGACCGCAGGTTCGCTGGAGGAGCGCGGCGCCACGGTTCGCGCCGGCGCCAAGGACATCAGCAGCAAAGCGATCGCCTATGCCGAAAAGAACGTGCAGGCCTCGCTCGACTATGCCGAGTCGCTGCTGAAAGCCAAGGACCTGACCGAGGTGATGCGGCTGCACAGCGAATATGTGCAGGGTCAAATGCGGTCTCTGGCGGAGCAGGCCAGCGAAATGGGCCAGATCGTGAGCAAGGCCGCGATGGAGGCCGCCAAGCCCAAGGCCTGACGCTTCAGGCACAACTCTAGCGGTTCCCATGCGGAACTTGCATCCATTCCGCGTCGGGTATACGGCATTGCACTCAATTGTTCGTTGCAATGCACAAAATTGACATGATATGGGTGCTTATTAGGCAGGCCCATGGTTGGGCACTTCCGTGAGTTTGAGTAGGTGATCCGATTGGACGTTTCCGGCGTTTCGCGTAGCCGGGTACGCAATGGGTCACAGTGTTTCACCCATTGCGAAGGATAAATGCCATGACCAACCCCAACGATCCGTTCTCCGCCTCCATCATCCCCTTCGAAGTCCCCGAGCAAATGCGCGCGTTCGCCGAAAAGGGCGTTTCGCAGGTCCGCGACAACTACGCCAAGTTCAAGGATGCCGCCGAGACCCATAACGTCACCATCGAGGCGGTATTCACCACCGCCAGCAAGGGTGCCAGCGAATACTCCGCCAAGCTGCTCGAATTCTTCAAGGCGAACACCTCGGCCGAGCTCGACTTCGCGCAGGAATTGTTCGGCGTGAAAACGCCGTCGGCCGCGCTGGAGCTGTGGACCTCGCACACCCGCAAGCGGTTTGAGACGCTTGCCGCCCAAGCCAAGGAACTGGCCGAATTGGGCCAGAAGGTTGCGACCGAGACCGTCGAGCCGATCAAGGCCAGCGCGTCGAAGTTTTATAAGCCGGCCGCCTGATCGATCGGCGTTTTGCGTTTGGAGGAGCCCGGGCGGACAGCCCGGGCTTTTCGTTTGGGAGGTCGTTTTGCGGTCGCAATTGACCGATTCCCGGCCTTGCCAAAGCGGGGCGTTGCACCTAGTTTCCGCCCCATTCGCGGACCCCCATTTGAGGGATCTCGCAAGGATGCAGTTGTAGCTCAGTTGGTTAGAGCGCCTGTCTGTGGAACAGGAGGTCGGTGGTTCGAGCCCACCCAACTGTACCACTGCACTCCCTAAGTGCTTCTGCTACAGCAAGTAATTGGATTGCATCGGCTATTTCGCTCGCTCTCAATACAAAGAGCGTACAAGTGGCCCTCAGAATACAACTTTCGCCTGCCTACCCTTGCTAGATGCCGAAGTTGCATAGCGCCTGCCAGTGATCGGGGGTCAATTTCCCAAGCGATGAGGCGCGCACTCAAGCACTTGGCCCAAAGCCAAGGACGGCGCCGTCTCATTCCCTTTCCTCAGAGAGCGGGTCAATGATCATGCCGTCATCCAACCCCAACAGCCCTAGCCGTCGCCTTGTACTCGGAGTGCTCGCTGCGCTGCCCGCGGTCTCCGTGCCGATGGTAGCAAGTGTGCAGACGGCGACCGCGCAGGCGCCGCTTCCCACCGGGGCCGGCTTTTCGTTCGCTGCGGTCGGCGATACCCGACCGATGATGTACCTGCCGTTGAAAGAGGGGCAACCTGGCCTCAACAAGTTCTTCGTCGAAATGTTCGGGCTGGTCATGCCGGAGAAGGTTGCTGAAGCGGTGGTGGCGAGAGATGTGAAGATGATCTTCGATCCCGTCACAAAGGAACTGATCAAGGTAGGCATGCCGTTCGAGTCCAAGACGGAAGTCATGACACTGACGGTGGACAAGGGTTGGGTCACCGAGGCATCCGTTGAAGACGTGAAACTGCTTCCCGGTGTGCATCGGACGATGTTCCGGCTTCAGGGCGGCGATTGGGTGACGCCTGAAATTGTGAAGGACGTCCAATCCGGGCGTACCAAATTTGTCGTCAATAGCGGTGACGCGGTCTGGTGGGGCAATCAGGGCTTAACCGTCAGCGACAGCCCATACTGGAAGCGCGTGAACGACACCATGTTGAAGAAGCTGCCCGCTCCAGACGACGAGATGCGCGGAGCCGGGCTGGATGGGCGTTTTTTCATGAGCGTGGGTAATCATGAGGTGTGGGCCGACCCGAAGATTGAGGGCGTTCTTTCGGCTGTGCCGTATCTAAAGAAGTTCGGCGTCACCCCGGAAAACCTCATTTACAAATTCGACTTCAAAGGCACCCGCTTCATCTATCTGTGGAGCGGCCAGTACGATTACCGTTCGCCGTCACAATGGGACGCTGATCGGCCCAAATATGCTGAGCAGATGACGCAGCTCCAGAAGTGGATGGACGAAGCCAAGGCTAATGGTATTCGTAAGGCCTTTATCGTCTTCCACTATCCCGTGTTTGCCCGGTCGGGCTTGGGCCCAATCCCGGCCCCTGACAATCCGCACAAGGTGATCGCGTCGTATGCCAAGGACTTGGAGGTGGTCGTATTGAACGGGCATGTCCACACCACCGAAATCTATGAAGTAGACGGAGTAAAGTATCTGATGCTGGGCGGTGGCGGCGCCGAGCAAGACCCCATTCTTCCCGGTCGAACCAACATCAAAGTGCCTGCCGACTATCCACCGGACCTCTACTGGAAGGGCCAGCCTCCCAAGGAGGAGTACAATTACGTCCTTGTCGATGTCGAACCGGGCCAGAAGACGAAGTTCACTCTCAATCGCTTCCGGCCGTGGTCGGCGGAGCCGTTCGGAACCGAGGAGCTTTTCAAGTGAACAGGCAGTATCCGGTGACGGGGGTGCGATCCTGGCGACAGCTCTTCTGATCGTTCACGGATTGGTCGCGGTCGCACTGCTCGGCGCGATTACTCACCAGACATTGGCGGCGTGGGCGACCACGGACACACGGCCCGGCTCGTTCTTTGGGCGATTTCGTTCAGTACCGTCGGCTTCGTTCGCCAACGCCGTCGTCGTTCTATATGCGGGCTCTACGTTGCTGGGTGGGATTGTGTATCTGTATTTCCGGGTGGACGTCCGGCCAGAGTTAGAGCGCGCCGGACACTGGCACGTCCTTGGCTTTTTTGACTTGAAGGAACATTTCGCAGCCATCGGGTTGGCTTTGCTTCCCGCCTACTGGGTTTGCTGGCGACGACCGGGTGCCGATGAGCCTGCTCAAACGCGCACCGCGCTCACCTCGATCCTTGCCTTCATTGTCTGGTGGAGCTTCCTGACCGGTCACGTCGCCAACAACATCATGGGTTTTGGCTCATGACGTCATCTTATTGGTTCCGCCGCTTCGCATTTGCGTTTGGGACGACATTCGCGGTCTTCTACGTCGTGGCGCTCGGAAAGGATCTGGCACTGTTCACCGTCTTTCCTTCACTCGGCTTCGTGCTTGCGGGTACGCATCACACACGAGACGTCGCCGACCCCGCGATGGGGTTTCTCGCTCCTGCGGTGTACTGGTACGGGTGGGCTGCAACGGCCGCACTCGGCGCCCTTACGTTCGGCGTGGTCGCCGCGCTGTTGCCCGCCCGTTGGACCCGAACCTTATGGCCGGGATGGGCGTGGGCAATTCCCGCGCTTTCGATGATCGCGTGTGTCTACCTCACACTGCCTTGGTTTCGACTTTAGAAAACGCGTAATCATACCCCTAATCTTCCGGTAGGCTGTGGCGAACAGTGGGTCTTGACCGCCTTGAAAAGCTCGACGCGCTGACCATTCGGGAGACGAACTCAGCTTTCTTCAAATACAAAACATGCTTCAAAGCGGCATCAGTCGCGAGCAAATTCGTCAAGCTTTTGAATGATCTTTGGGTCGGCTCTTGGTTTCCACCCAACTGTACCACAAGCCTTTCAGTCAGGACGGTCGCGTTAGTTCGATCCAAGAATGGTGAGTACGTTGCGCGCAAGGGCATCCCCGCCGATGTCCGCGAGGCATACAGGAGCCTTTGTGCCCCGTGTCCCTAAGTTGAAAAAAATGGCTACCAATTCAGTGAAGGAACGTTTAGTGAACAATCGTCATTGGTCACAGTAGAACTACGGGAACTTTGGCGATATTCTCTTCTCTCTTCGCAAGAGCGCGGCACGCAGCGTCCGAAGAAGCGGAGTCTGATTAAGCTCGATTACGAGGACTCACTTTGTTAACCAAGGGAGTATTAGTGATGGTTCAGTCAACAGTAGGACGAGTCTCGAGCGTCATTGATCTAGAGAGCGAAATCGAGGCAGAGTTTCGAAACCGACCACCAGTCCATGAGCCGCGGCCTGTCGCTTTCGCGCCGCCAAGGGGGCGTGAGCCGACCGTGTCGATGCCGGATTATGTCGAGCACCGCGAGGGGGCCACGGAGATCGGCAAGCTGACGGCGGAAGCCATTGTCCGCGAATACGAAGCGGCGGCGAAAGACATCGAGGCGATGGGCGCGGAGCTGATCGAGCGCGTCAAGCAATGCGAGGCGATGACCCGCGATGCGCTCGCCGTGACCCAGGAGATGAAGGAAACCGCAATGCGCTACCGCGAGGAGGCCAAGCGCATCTTCGTTCAGATTGAGGACTGTTCGCAGATGACGGCGGAGGTCCGCAAGACCTGCACCGAACTGAAGGAAAGGATCGCCGCTCCGGCCACGGCCTAATCTAAGTTCGGGCCCACTTGAACTTTAGTTCCGCGTCTGGGCGAACGCGTGCATCTGCCAAGCAAGACACGGCGCGTGTAAACACTTGGGAACAGACCGCCGTGATCCGTCGTGGCGGCTTGCTGCACAACCCTGCTTACCGATGATCCCAGCGGGCTCTTTACTGAGCGCCAGCGTCTACAAATCGGTCCCGGCCAAATTCGCCAGGTTTATCAGGGGTAATTTGCTTCCACGGCAGTTCCCACCCAACTGTACCACCACACAAAATTCCCCTGTGGTTCCAGCATCGTATTGATAGACCTGACGTATTTGAGCGCTCTAAATACAAAGAGCGTTCCAAATGTAAGTCAGGATGGTCGCGTTAGTTCGATCCAGGAATGGCGAGTATGTTGCGCGCAAGGCCATCCCCGCTGATGTCCGCGAGGCATACGCGCGCCTCTGCCATGTGCGTTGGGAAGAACAGTTTAAGTTGGGCACCTCGAAACACGAAGCGCGGCATTCTTGGCACCCAACAAGTGGCAGAACTGGCTTTGAGATACGCCACTGCGCCCGAGGGCATCCCTGCAGACGCGCACGTTGAATAACCACGCACCGCATTCAGTTTCTTCAGCCATGACCAACGCCGCACGGCTAAAAGCCGCGCGGGTCGCGCCGCAAAGCGGGCTCTATCTTTCGGGTTTTAGGGCGATCACTCTCTCGCCGCATGGGTATCGTACCAACCGGGCGGCGGGAACTGCATGGCGGGATTCAAGTAATGTTTGGAGCCCTTGAGGCGAAACACCTTCTCTTGAATCTTGCCGACCATGTTAAACATGCTTTTTGGGCCGCCACCGAACAGTCCAAGGTCTCCATTTATCGCATATCCGCGAAATATGCCCTTGTAGACTTCGATAGCTTCAAGTGCACTTACCCATGTTCCCGGCAATTCATTTCCGAAAAGGCCGCTGCTTCCGTTCTTAAACCGCCAATCAACAAACTTTCCTTCTTTCGGAGCCATTGGACATTTCTGCAGGTAGACAAGTGACTGATCTATTATTCTGTATTTCCGGTATCCCAGTCTTTCGAACGTCTCGAATTCTTCGATGAGTTTTTTCCAGCTTGATTTGTCAGATTCAATGGATACGAATTGTGGCAGCTCAGAGAGATTTTCCAGAGACGCCAACGCTTCGAGGTCGTTGCCCTCAATATCGATTTTGCAGTATCTCGGGATACCGTGCTCCTTCAGAATGTCCGCTAGCTTCGCAGCGCGTATCGTCAACGTCCGTCCCATACCTGCGCCGAAATTCTTGTTTCTTTCGGACCAATCCTGATTCGTTGTTCCCCATTCCGAAACACGATCGTCGACATAAAAGCTGATGTCCCCGGGCGAGTTCGACACCGCAAGATTAACGACTGACAGAGCGCCCGACTTCACGTATTCCGAAAGCCGGTTGCTGATGGATTCGCAGAATTCCGGCATCGCCTCTATGGCGACGACGCGAAATCCCTTTTTTAGATAGAATTCAGTATCCTCGCCCTTGTGGGCACCCACGTCGTAAATAAGGATCTCGTCCATGGCTGGTCCTTTGCGTGCCCCAGGGCCAAGAAGGTAGATGCTGGCCGAGGCTCGTCAAGCGGCCGTATGTCGAGGTCCTCCTGCTGGAAGGCACCTTGCAAAGCTGACTAACGATACACCTCGCCGTAACGACGTAGCGAACCGGCTCGAAACGCTTGGCTGCATCGTCAATCGGCGCGGCGATGGCTGGATGACGGAACGTGACTTCACTCGATAGGTGCTGCAGATGGTGCAGGAGGCCTAACTTTCACTACAAAGGTGGCGCATCAGCGCGCAATTAGCTCAATCGTTTCGATGCTTCTTGGGTGTCTTTTCGGTTCCCACCCAACTGTACCACGCACCATATCGCTGATTCTGCGCGCGGCATGGCGCTATGGCCCAATGTCTACCCCTGTTTGGTCTACCCCCTGCTTGCCAATTCCCTACCGTTCACCCACAATTCCCAAAATCGCGCTTCGGGGGATTCGTGACAATGGTCCGCTTCGGGAATTTCCAGTTCGGTTCGATGCTCGCTGTGGCGCTCGCGGTGGCGATGTGGCCGGCCGCGGGCCAGGCCTATACGCCCGAACAGCAGCAAGCCTGCTCCGGCGATGCGATGCAGCTGTGCGGCGAGTTTGTTCCCGATGTCGACCGCATCACCGCCTGCATGATCCGGAAAAAATCCCAGCTCTCGCCAGGCTGCCGGGTCTACTTCAGGTCCGACCCCGAGCCGGTTGCGAACGCGCCGGCCGGCCGGCCAATGCTGATCAAACCGGCCGCGGCGCGAACGAAGCCTGCCAATACCACGCCGCGCAAGCCGAAGAAGCCGGCAAAACCCGCGGCGACCTGAGCGCCGCGCACCGTTTCAAGTGCCTGGTCGCGCGACAGACTGCCGACTTGCAGCGGCAGCGCGCGCCGACATCTCTCCCGGACGTGGAGAGTGAGATGCGCGAAGATCATCAGGCAGAACTCGACCGGCATTTTGCCTGGTTCGAAGGGAGGTTGCCGCCGCGGCCGGCCAGACTGGTCGGTTGGTTGCGCAAGCCGTCGTCGCGCTACGCCGGGATTCCGCTCGCGATTCTGTTGATCGTCGGCGGGGTTTTCAGCTTTTTGCCGGTGCTCGGACTCTGGATGTTGCCGCTCGGACTCCTTTTGTTCGCGCAGGACGTGCCGGTGCTGCAGCAGCCGATGGCCGAATGCTCGGGTGGGTTGAGCGCAAATGGATCGCGCGCCAGCGTGCGAAAGGCGCGCGGTGAGTCGCTTCAATCGCCGTTCAATTGCCATTCAATCGCCCGGCCAGCTCCATCTCCGGTTGTGTTGCGGCGCAAGGTGTGACTCAAAAAGCAGCCTTGGCGGCTAATCCGTGGCTTCTTCGCGATTGCCAGCAAATTTTTCTTTCACGAATCAGCGCGGTGATTCATTTTCGTCTCCTGGGGTCAATCTGGAGGCCAAGGTATGAACGTCATTGTTTTCGCTTCGCGTAAAGGGGGCTCGGGAAAAAGTACCCTGGCTGCTCATCTCGCTGCGCATGTGCACAAGGCGACGAAACCCTGTTTGATGGTCGATGCCGATCCGCAGGGCTCGCTGACCCTGTGGCACAAGTTGCGTGGCACCAACGAACCGCCGATCAAGCCCGCTGTGAATTCCGTCAGCGGAATCATCGCCGCCGCCAAGCGCGACGGTATCGAATGGGTGTTCATCGACACGCCGCCGAATCTGTCGGCTGTCGTCGACGACGCCATCAAGAACGCCACGATGGTGATCATTCCGGCGCGGCCGGGCGTGTTCGACGTCAACGCGGTGCAGGAAACCATTCAGATGTGCCGCACGGCGCGCAAGCCCTATGCGGTCGTGATCAACGGCGCACCTGCGCAACGGGATGGCGTCGAAAGCCGGATCGTCACCATCGCGCGCGAAGCACTGGCAAAATTCCGTGCGCCGGTGTGGAGCGGCCAGATCACCAACCGCGCCGATCTCTTGATGGCGCTCGGCAACGGCGAAGGCGCCCGCGAATACTACGCGGAAGGCCGGGCCGCAGCCGAGATCGGAAGGCTCTGGGCTGCGATCGAACGTTCGATCAAGGCGATCCGTGGTACCGCGTCGGCGTCCGGCGCCATGCACAAGCAGGCGGCGTAACAACGCCGTATCTTCTGGATGAACTAAGAGACGCGCGGGCTCCGCGCGTTTTTCTATTATGTTTTTGCGCAGAACTATCACCTCGTCATTGCGAGGAGCCACCGGGTCCCGCCTTCGGCGGGCCCGGATGATAAACTCCGCGACGACTTGTCAGCCGTAGCTCGCGAGCGAAGGCGGAAGCAATCCATTCCACCGTTCGCGGTGCTATGGATTGCTTCGCTTGCGCTGGCAATGACCGCTGATGGCCTTCACGCCACCATCAGCATGTAGAACACGATGACCGGCGACAGGGTCAGGATCACCGACCAGATCCCGACCGCCCAAAGCACGTCCTCGGTAGAAAAACCCCGTTGGTCAGGGGTGGTATTGTTTTCGAAGTTCACGACGCCCCCGCGTTTTTTCGCTGTTGTGGCGACCTTGATACGCGACCGGTTTTAAAAACCCGGTCGCGATTTCGCTCGCATTTGACCACAGGTGTTACCGCGGATTAACCACGGCATCGGCCACATCAGGCGATCAGCAGACGATAGGTCATGACCGGCACGAAGCCGATCAGCATTGCCCACAGCGCAAACGACGACACCAAAAGGACGTCGTGCATCCGCTGGGCGCGCTCGCAGGTCGGAAATCTCGGATTGTGTGTGATTTCGGTGTTCATTGGCTTCCCCCCGTTTTTTATGAGGGGATATAAATAAGCCTAAAATTCTAAAGTCACGCTCGCCGCTTCCTGCGACTTTGAAGTGTTGCGGTCAGCGATTGTTAACCAGCTTCGCTGCGGATGGCGTGTTCCTTTACCTCGCACCGCTTGCGGGAGAGGTCGGATTTTACGCGCAGCGAAAAATCCGGGTGAGGGGGACTCCCCGCCCATTCGGTATTCGCGCGGGGGCGGCCCCTCACCCCAACTCTCTCCCCGTGAAGAACGGAGTGAAGAACGGGGAGAGGAGAGAACAGCTACGCGCGTCGCAACTGCGGCGGCGTGCGCCGCCCGATCTCCCGATCGAGCTGGGCCGCCAGCTCCGCACCCACTTCCACCATCGGCAGGCGGACCTCGGCGCTGTCGATCAGCCCGGTCCGCGCCAGCCAGTATTTTGCGGGCGCCGGGCTCGGCTCGGCGAACAACAGGTTTGTGAGCTCGGAAATGCTTTCCCAACGCGCCAGCGCGGCATCGCGGTCACCCTGCTTCAGCAAGGTCCGCACCGATGCGAAAAGTTCGGTCTCGATATGCGCCGACAACAGGATCGCGCCGTCGGCGCCGTCGGTGAGCGCATCGAAATATTGCGCGTCCTCGCCGGTCAGCACGCGGAAGCCGGACGGGCGACGGCGCACGAACTCGATCGATTGCGCGCGGTCGGCGCCGCAATCCTTGATGCCGATGATGTTTGGATGTTCCGCCAGTTGCAGCAGCGTCTCGTTGCTGAGATTGACCGCGGTCCGGTAGGGGATGTTGTAGAGCACGATCGGCCATGAGGCGTGGTCGGCGAGCGCATTGAAATGCTGCACCAGGCCGCGCTGCGACGGCCGCGTGTAATAGGGGCTCGCGATCAGATAGCCGTCGATCGGCCACGCCGCCGTCTCGTCCAGCGCATCGCGCATCTTCTGCGTGCTGGCGCCCGACAGGCCAAGACAGATCGGCAGGGTGCGCCTCGCCTCGGCGAGCTCGGACCGCACCGTTCCTACGAGTTGCTCGAGTTCGCCGATCCCGAGCGTCATGCCCTCGCCCGAGGTGGCCGCGAGGATCAAGCCATCGACAGGGCCGTTGGCGTAATGCCGGACCAGCCGGCGCAATGACGGCTCATCGAGTTCGCCGTCGCGAAATGGCGTGACGAGGGGCAGCCACAGGCCCTGCAATCGGGTTTGAAGGGAAATCCCTGGTCGGTCGGTCATTGGTCGTCTCCTTGAGGTGTGAGCCGGAGACGGGACCAATAAAAAACCCCGTCCAGACGGCGGGGTTTTCGGGATCGGGTATGAGCGAAAACGTTTATCGCGCGCGTCGATCTCGGATCCCCGGGAGGGGACCTTTTTTCGACGACGTTGCCGTGCACGAATTCGTGATCATGTGACGATGATGCGGGTGCGGCGCACGCTTGTCAATCCGCGCACCGGCGATGACAGACAGACCAATAGGGCAGACCAAAAAAAAGCCGGGCCCAAAAGAGCCCGGCTTAAGGTATTGGCCACGTGAGGCCGACACAATCACCTTCCAAGAGGGATTACTGAACTTCCGCGCCGCTGGAGGAGGGGGACATATGCGCGACGCGAATGCTCAGCGTGCAAGCAGTATGATCCCCATCGGCGGCTTGCATCAACCGTCCGAGCCGCATGTCAGTCATGCGGAGTCCCGGGGGCGGTATAAGAACCGCTAATCCGGAAGCGGGATGACGAAGTCACCCGCACCTAGGAGGGCCAGCGCTGCGCCTTGCTCACCACGAAATCGCGGAACACCTGCACCCGCGCCACCGTCTTCAGCTCTTCCGGATAGACGAAATAGGTGTCGAGCTGGATCGAGTCGGACTCGCCGAACAGCTGCACCAGGCGGTTGTTTTCCTCGACCAGATAATCCGGCAGTGCGGCGATGCCGAGCCCCTGCTGGCAGGCGCGCACCAGGCCCAGGATGTTGTTGACCTTGAAATATGCCTCGCGCGGACCGGAGCCGTTGCGGCCGGCTTCGATCAGCCAGTTGCGGTTCTGCAGATGCGGCTGCACCTGCGCATCGCCAAGCATGATGATGCGATGCGAGTCGAGGTCGTCGAGCGTGCGCGGCGTGCCGAAGCGCTTGATGTATTCCGGCGAGCAATAGGCATGGAAGCCGATCGAGAACAGCTTTCTCTGGATCAGGTCCGGCTGGGTCGGCTTGCGGGTGCGGATCGCGACGTCGGCCTCACGCATCGACAGATCGAGATCCTCGTCGGTCACGATCAGCGAGATCCGGATATCCGGATAAAGCGCGGTGAATTCGTCGAGCCGCGGAATCAGCCAGTTGATGCCGAGCGCCGGCGGTGTGGTGATCTTGAGGTCGCCGCTCGGCCGCTCGCGGCTGTCGGTGAGCTTGGCGCGGGCCGCCTGCAACTGCATGAAAACGTCATGCGCGGTGCGGAACAGCAGATCGCCCTGTTCGGTGAGGATCAGGCCGCGGGCGTGGCGGTGGAACAGCGAGACCGAGAGCTCCTGCTCCAGCGCGCTCACCTGCCGCGACACCGCCGATTGGGAAAGCCCAAGCTGCTCGCCGGCATGGGTGAAGCTTCCCGCCTCCGCCGCCGCGTGAAAAACCTTCAGCTTGTCCCAATCCATGTCTGTAAATCCGTCCCGAGTGCGCGCCATGATTATTCCGCCGCCGCGCGATCGCTCGCGCGCAAAGCCAGGAAGCGTTCGGCCTCCAGCGCCGCCATGCAGCCAAGGCCCGCGGCCGTGACCGCCTGCCGGTAGGTTTCGTCCGCGACGTCGCCAGCCGCGAATACGCCGGGCACCGAAGTGGCGGTAGAGTTCGGCGCCACCTCGACATAGCCGGATGGTTTCAGCTTGATCTGGCCTTTGACGAGGTCGGTCGCGGGCGCGTGCCCGATCGCGATGAAGACGCCGTCGGCCGGCACTTGCGTCAGCGTACCGGTCTTGACGTTTTTCAGGCGGACATGGGTGACCTTGCCCGGATTTTCAGTGCCGCAGATTTCGTCGATCGCCGAGTCCCAGACCACCTTGATCTTGGGGTGCTTGAACAGCCGGTCCTGCAGGATGCGCTCGGCGCGGAAATGATCGCGGCGATGCACGATGGTCACTTGCGAGGCGAAGTTGGTGAGGAACAGCGCTTCCTCGACCGCGGTGTTGCCGCCGCCGACCACGACTACTTCCTTGCCGCGGTAGAAGAAGCCGTCGCAGGTCGCGCAGGCCGAGACGCCAAAGCCCTTGAATTTCTCTTCTGACGGCGTGCCGAGCCAGCGCGCCTGCGCGCCGGTGGCCAAGATCACGGTTTCCGCGAGATAGACATCGCCGCTGTCACAGGTCAGGCGGAATGGCCGCTGCGACAGCTCAAGCTTGGTGACGAGATCGGTCACGAGCTTGGTGCCGACATGCGCCGCCTGCTTCTCCATCTGCTCCATCAGCCACGGACCCTGGATCACATCCGCAAACCCCGGATAGTTCTCGACATCGGTGGTGATGGTGAGCTGGCCGCCGGGCTGGATGCCCTGAATCAGGATCGGTTCCAGCATCGCCCGCGCCGCGTAGATCGCTGCGGTGTAACCGGCCGGGCCGGAACCGATAATGACGACCTTGGCATGAACAGGCGCGGACATAGGCAGATCCCTTTCTTCGGGGACTTTGGTCAGGACTTGTGCGGGAAGCGCCCGGAAAGGCATCGCGACGGCGCCAAAAGTGTCAAATCGAAGTCTATGACATCTGGGAAGCTATGCAAGAATTGCAATCCATATCGGCGAATTTTCCCCGGAACTGCGCAAAATTGCGCGCTGCACGCGCAATAAAATTGCGCAAGCCGCACCGCCTGCGCTAAGGGAGTTACCACAGCACCTGCGAAACTCTCTGCGCCCAAGGAACCGGACCCGCGTGTCGAAGAATCTTGACGAGATCGACCTCAAAATCCTCGCCGAAATCCAGGCCGATGGCCGAATCACCAACGTCGAACTGGCCAAACGCGTCGGCATTTCGCCGCCGCCCTGCCTGCGCCGGGTGCGGACGCTGGAGGAGGAGGGCTACATCCTGGGTTACCGCGGGCTGCTCGACCCGCGCCGGCTCGGTTTCGACGTCACGGTGTTCGCCTCGGTGCACCTCTCCAGCCAGGCGGAAGCCGATCTCCGCGCCTTCGAGGAATTCGTGCGCGCCGAGCCGCTGGTGCGCGAATGCTGGATGCTGTCAGGGGAAGTGGATTTCATTCTGAAATGCGTGGCGCCGGACATGGCGACGTTCCAGGATTTCGTCACGCATCTGACCGCGGCGCCGCATGTGCGCAATGTCCGGACATCGCTGGTGCTGCACAATTCGAAATATGAAGCCGCGGTGCCGCTCGATCTCAAGGTGGCTGGCTGAGTCTTGGCTATCGCCCGCCGTCCTTGCGAGGAGCCAAGCGACCGAAGCAATCCATTCTTCCTTTCCGCGGATAGATGGATTGCTTCGCTGAGTTCAGCATCGGGCGCGCATTCGCGCGACCCGTTGGCTCGCAATGACGAATAGAAAGGTCTCAGCTCTTCTTACGCATCTCGTCGACGCTGATCGGCCCAGGGCCCGAGGTCGCGATATAGAGACAGGCGAAGCAGAACAGGATCGCGGCGGTGCCGCCGTTGATCAGCGGCAACAACACCGGCTCGGCGGGATTCTTGAACATGTGCCCCAGGAAATAGGCGAACGCCATTTCGCCCGCCAGGATAAACGCAGAGATGCGCGTGAACAGGCCGATCATCAAAAGCGCGCCAAGCACGAGTTCGAGCCCGCCGGCCACCATGATCAAAGGGGGAGGATTTGCGAAGTAAGGCATTACGGGGAATTTGAAAATCTTTGCGACGCCGTACTGAAACAGCAATAGCCCGGTGATGAAACGGAACAGGCTGAGCGCCGTCGGTTGCCACTTCGAGAACATTTGGTCCATGTCATTTTCCCCCTTGTTTGACACGATAATCTAGCACTACCGCGTTACACGGTCTTCGTCACCGGCGTGTGATATCAACACCTGTGAAATCAAATCATTCCGCACACGCACGGCCCGTTGCCGTTCCGCGCGATTGCAACGCAACAAGATGCGCCCGTGCGGCGCTGTTTTTCACCCCCGGCGAAACCCAACACGCCACGCGCTCATGATGAGCCTCACGCAACACCTGCCAACAACGCCCGCGCCGGCAAACGATCGCAGCTGCTCATCGACGCAATCGTCTCACTTAGTTATAATGAATAATCATTATGAGATGCCATTTATTATGAATCCGGCCGTGCCTCCGCTCACAATCCTGTCAGAGCTGCGTGATCGGCGGTGCTCCGTCATGTGCAACAAAAAAAGCCGCGTGCAAGACGCGGCTTTTTCGAACAGGTAACCCGCGAGTAACTAGCGCCACTCGATCTTGGTGATCTCGTAGGCCTTGGCGCCGCCGGGGGCCACGACTTCCACGGTTGCGCCCTTCTTCTTGCCGATCAGGGCGCGGGCCAGCGGCGAGGTGATGGAGATGCGGCCCTTCTTGGCGTCGGCCTCGGGCTCGCCGACGATCTGCCACACCGCCTTCTTCTCGGTGTCCTCGTCGACCAGCGTGACGGTGGCGCCGAATTTCACGGTGTCGCCGGAGAGTTTCGAGATGTCGATGATGTCGGCGCGCGCGAGCTTGTCTTCCAGCTCGGCGATGCGGCCTTCATTGTGCGACTGCTCCTCCTTGGCGGCGTGATATTCCGCGTTCTCCGAGAGGTCGCCATGCGAGCGCGCCTCGGCGATATGCTCGATGATGCGCGGACGGTCCTCCGACTGGCGCTTCTTCAACTCGACCTCAAGGGCGGCGTAGCCGCCAGCGGTCATCGGAACCTTTTCCATCATATCTTCTGTCCTTCGGCCGTGCGAACCGCGACGCGGCGCGCACGAGACGTTTCTTGATTCGTCAGATTCGGCCTGGATGGCCCGGAATGCGAGCCCGCCAGCCTATTAAATTACGGCCCCGTAAAGGGCCGATACAACATCCATTCGCGCGGTGAGTTCCAGCCATACGGCTTTATTGCCAATCGTTTAGCGGGCATTTCCGCCGCTTACGATCAGTTTTCGGAAAAGTAACTCTGCAGGGTGCGAACCTCAAGGTCCCCGCCCAGATAGGCGCGGATGCCCTGTGCGGCCGCCACAGCACCCGAAAGAGTGGTGTAATATGGCACTTTATGCAAGAGGGCAGCGCGCCGCAACGATCGGCTGTCGGCTAGCGCCTGGGGGCCTTCGGTGGTGTTGAAGACGAGCTGGATGTCGCCATTGGTGATGGCGTCGACGATATGCGGCCGTCCCTCCAGCACCTTGTTCACCTTCTCGGTCGGTACGCCAAAGTCGGTGAGGAAACGCTGGGTGCCTGACGTGGCCATCACCTTGAAGCCGAGCGTGTGCAACAGCTTTACCGCGTCCGCAATGCGGGTCTTGTCGTCCTCGCGCACCGAGACGAACACCGTGCCTTTGCGCGGCACGCGGGTGCCGCCGCCGAGCTGGCTCTTGGCGAAAGCGACTTCGAACGAACGATCGATGCCCATCACCTCGCCGGTCGAGCGCATCTCCGGCCCCAGCACGGTATCGACGCCGGGGAAGCGCGCGAACGGGAATACCGATTCCTTGACGCCGACATGGCCGAGCTTGTGCTTCTTCAAATTGAAGTCCGTGAGCTTCTCGCCGGCCATGATTCTCGCCGCGATCTTGGCGACCGGCGTGCCGACCACTTTGGCGACGAACGGCACGGTGCGCGACGCCCGCGGATTGACCTCGAGCACGTAGATGTCGCCGTCCTTGATGGCGTATTGCACGTTCATCAATCCGACCACGTCGAGGCCGAGCGCCATTTCGCGCGTTTGCCGCTCCAGTTCGGAAATCATCTGGGCGTCGATCGAATGCGGCGGCAGCGAGCAGGCGGAATCGCCGGAGTGAATACCGGCTTCCTCGATGTGCTCCATGATGCCGACGATGAAGGTGTCCTTGCCGTCGCAGAGGCAGTCGACGTCGATCTCGATGGCGTCAGACAGATAGCGATCGAACAGCAGCGGGTTGGTACCCAGCACGGTGTTGATCTGCCCGGTCTTGTCGTTGGGATAGCGCGCCTTGACGTCACCCGGCACCAGTTCGGGCAGGGTGCCGAGCAGATAATCGTTGAGCTGGTTTTCCTCACGGATGATCTGCATCGCGCGGCCGCCCAGCACATAGGACGGACGCACCACCAGCGGCAGGCCGAGATCGGATGCCACCAGCCGCGCCTGCTCCACCGAATAGGCGATGCCGTTCTTCGGCTGCTTCAGCCTGAGCTTGTCGAGCACGCGCTTGAAGCGGTCGCGGTCTTCGGCAAGGTCGATGGCGTCGGGCGAGGTGCCGAGGATCGGCACGTCGGCGGCTTCCAGCGCATGCGCCAGCTTGAGCGGGGTCTGGCCGCCGAACTGCACGATGACGCCGTGCAGAGTGCCGTTCTTGCGCTCGGTCGCGATGATCTCGAGCACGTCTTCGGCGGTGAGCGGCTCGAAGTACAATCTGTCCGCGGTGTCGTAGTCGGTCGACACGGTTTCCGGATTGCAATTGATCATGATGGTTTCGTAGCCGGCGTCATCCAGCGCGAAGCAGGCGTGGCAGCAGCAATAATCGAATTCGATGCCCTGGCCGATCCGGTTGGGGCCGCCGCCGAGAATGATGACCTTCTTCTTGTCGGACGGCGCGCTCTCATCCGCGAGCGCGCCCGCGAACGGCGATTCATAGGTCGAATACATGTAGGCGGTGGGCGACGCGAACTCGGCCGCGCAGGTATCGATGCGCTTGAACACCGGGCGGACGCCGAGCGCATGACGCCTGGCGGTGACGTCGGCTTCCGATGATTCGGACAGCACGGCGAGCCGCGCGTCGGAAAAGCCCATGCCCTTCAGCGTTCGCATGCCGAACGCATTCGACGGCAATCCGTTGGCCTTGATCTTGGTTTCCATCGCGACGATGCCGCGCATCTCGCTGAGGAACCAGGGGTCGATCTTGCAGGAGGTGAAGATCTCCTCGTCCGTCCAGCCGAGCCGCATCGCCTGCGCCACCTGCAGGATCCGGTTCGGCGTCGGCGTGCCAAGCGCCGCACGGATCGCATTCTTGTCGTCGCCGCGGCCGAGTCCGTCGATCTCGATTTCGTCGAGGCCGGTGAGGCCGGTTTCGAGGCCGCGCAGCGCCTTCTGCAGGCTCTCCTGGAAGGTGCGGCCGATTGCCATCACTTCGCCGACCGACTTCATCGACGTGGTCAGCGTGTGGGAGGCGCCGGGAAACTTTTCGAACGCAAAGCGCGGAATCTTGGTGACGACGTAATCGATGGTCGGCTCGAACGAGGCCGGCGTAGCACCCCCAGTGATGTCGTTGGCGATCTCGTCGAGCGTGTAGCCGACCGCGAGCTTGGCCGCGACCTTTGCAATCGGAAAGCCGGTGGCTTTGGACGCGAGCGCGGACGAACGCGACACCCGCGGATTCATCTCGATCACGACTATGCGGCCGTCGGCGGGATTGACGCCGAACTGCACGTTGGAGCCGCCGGTCTCGACCCCGATCTCGCGCAGCACCGCCAGCGAGGCGTCGCGCATGATCTGGTATTCCTTGTCGGTCAAGGTCAGCGCCGGCGCCACCGTGATGGAATCGCCGGTATGCACGCCCATCGGATCGAGGTTCTCGATCGAACAGATGATGATGCAATTGTCCTTTTTGTCGCGCACCACCTCCATCTCGAACTCTTTCCAGCCGAGCACGCTTTCCTCGATCAGGACTTCGTCGGTGGGAGAGGCGTCGATGCCGCGCTCGACGATCTCGATGAACTCATGTTTTGTGTAGGCGATGCCGCCGCCGGTGCCACCCATGGTGAAGGACGGGCGGATGATCGCGGGCAGGCCGATGTCGTCGAGCGCGCGCAGCGCGTCGGGCAAATTCTTGGTCTGGATCGAGCGCGGCGTTTCCAGCCCGATCCGGGTCATGGCTTCGCGGAAACGGCCGCGGTCTTCCGCCTTGTCGATGGCGTCAGCGGTGGCGCCGATCATCTCGACGTCGAATTTTGCCAGCGTGCCCTGCTTGCGTAGGCTCAGCGCGCAGTTCAGCGCGGTCTGTCCGCCCATGGTCGGCAGCAGCGCAAAGCCGCCGGGAATGACGTAACGTTCTTTCTCGATGATCTTGGCGACGATTTCCGGCGTGATCGGCTCGATATAGGTCGCGTCCGCCAGCTCCGGGTCGGTCATGATCGTCGCCGGATTGGAATTGACGAGGACGATGCGGTAGCCCTCTTCCTTCAGCGTCTTCACCGCCTGCGTACCCGAATAATCGAATTCGCAGGCCTGGCCGATCACAATGGGACCGGCGCCGATGATCAGGATGGTGGAGATGTCGGTTCTTTTGGGCATCAGCTCTCACGGACTGGAATTTGGGCACAAAAAAAGGGCGCGCTGTCGCGCGTCCCTTGAGCCATAGCGGGAGGTTACCCTCGCGCGCGGGGTGGTCTTTAGACCAGATTCCGCACCCGCGAAAGGCCCAAAAAGGCCCCATCAACCGGCAAATTCAGGGATTTTACGCTCGGTCCGCCGTCGCGCAGGGCGCTTCGGCGCGGCCCCAGTCCGTCTACGCTTTCGCTTCGCTCCAGCTACGCCGGACACGCTTTGCCCCGCCCGTCTCGCGTGGCTGCGCCACGCGTAGCCCGTCAGGCCGAAGCGTGGAGGCCCGGCCTGGATTTGAACCAGGATATAGAGCGATGCACCGCTCTCGCGTGGGAAGCTTTCCGCCACCGGGCCGCGGCGATCATCGCCGATCGCGCCAGGGTGAGCCATGCTTGCCCTTCATTAACCCTAATCGGCCCGATCCTGACCCGGTTGATTCTAAGTAACTTGGGGACGGTCGAAGGCGTGCCGCGCCACAAACGTCATCCGCCACGGATTGTGCCCGATATTGACGTGGGCGCGCGAGGCGGTGAAACCGGCGGCGGCGAGTTTTTGGATCATCTCGCTTTCGCCGTAGCGCTGCAGGCCGACCCGCGTGCGCAATTGCCGATAGTCGGACAGGGCCGTGCTGGCCAGGCCGTAAAGCGCGTCTTTCAGGAAGCCGTGGGTGGCCGCGAATTTCAGCAGCGCCAGCACGTCCCTGAACATGCCGACCTCGGGCCGCAGGATATCGCCGAGCACCAGCCGTCCGGAGGGTCTTAACAGCCGCCGGATCACGGCAAGTGCGGAATCCAGCTCAGCCGAGGTCATGTACTGGGCGACCGAATTCATGATGGCGAGATCGACCGACTTCTCGTCCATCTTCCGAAGATCATCCAGCGAGCGGACGCGGATCTTGGCGTTCGGCGCAAAGCGCGCGATCAGCCGGCCGCGGACTCCTGGTGCGGGCTCGGCGAGATAAAGCTTGCCGCAGGCCTCCGCCACCTTGGCCGCGGACAGGGCCTCGCCGCAGGCATAGTCCAGTACCACCGCATCGGGCGAGGAGATGTAGCCGATGATATCCCTGGCGATGAGCTGGAAATGCAGGTCGCGATGCAGCTTGCTCGCATAAATCGTATGCGTGGAATCGTAATAGTCGATCCAATCATCCATGCGTGCTGCGTCCGGCGAATCTGGGGTTCCGGCGGCAGGAACCGGCGGGTCAGTGATGCGTTAGGTGGTTCGGCGGTCAATGTCCAATACCGCCGATGTCCGGTTTCCTAACAGGAAGGTCCAACGTGAGCAAAGCCAAGCCCGACAACAAGTCCGACAAAGTGTCCCCCGACCTCGATACGCCGAGCGACCTGCCGCAGGCGGCGGTCGACAAGATTTCGGCGTCGCTCAACACGCTGCTGGCCGATGCCTTCGCGCTTTACCTCAAGACCAAGAATTTCCACTGGCACGTCAGCGGCCGGCATTTCCGCGACTATCATCTGATGCTGGATGAGCAGTCGGACGCGATTTTCGCCACCACCGACCAGCTCGCCGAACGCGTCCGCAAGCTCGGCGGCACTACGTTGCGCTCGATCGGGCAGGTCGCCAAGCTGCAGACCATCCAGGACAATAACGAGGCCTATGTCCCGCCGCGCGATATGCTGCGCGAACTGATGGAAGACAACAAGCACGTCGCTGCCGCCATGCGAAAGGCCCACAAGCTCGCGGATGACCACGAAGATTCCGGCACCGCCGGTCTGCTCGAAACCTTCATCGACGAGACCGAGCGCCGCACCTGGTTCCTGTTCGAAGCCAGCCGTCAGGAAGGCAGCAACGCGGCGTAGGCCGCATCTGCTGCACTATTCGTAGGATGGCGCCGCAAGCGCCGGCTGCCAGTTCGCGAACGCGCGCGCGATCGCCATGCCGGCGAACATCGCGATCACGAACAGGATGGATGCGGACGTGCCGTAGCCGAGGGCTACGAAGGCAGGGCCGGGACAGAGGCCCGCCAGTCCCCAGCCGATTCCGAAAATCGCAGGTCCCGAGACGATGCGGGAATCGATGTCGCTGCGGACCGGCAGGTGAAACGCTTCGGCAAAGACCGGCCGCGGCCGCTTCAGCACCAGGCGGAAGCCGACGAACGCGGTAGCCACCGCACCCATCATCACGAACGCCAGGCTCGGATCCCACGCGCTGGTGCGAATGGCCGCGAGGTCGAGAAAGTTCAGCACCTTGGCCGGATTGGACATGCCTGAAATCACGAGCCCGAGGCCGAAGATCAGACCGATCGCAAACTGGATCAAAATCGACATGACCAACCTCACAGCAGATGGCGGACGACAAAAGTCGTGGCAAATCCCGTGGCCATGAAAACCATGGTGGCGACCAGCGAGCGAATGGACAGGCGGGAGATGCCGCAGACGCCATGCCCGGAGGTGCAGCCATTGCCCCACACCGAGCCGAAGCCAACCAGCAGACCCGCGATCATCAGAACAAGGCCGCCGGTCTGGATCGATTGCGCCGGAAATTGTCCGGTTGCGAGCAGGAAGATGGAAGGCACCGCAACCAGCCCGGCCAGGAACGCCAGCCTTCCGGCCAGTTCGCGGTCGACGAACGGCGGCACCAGGCGTGCGGCAATGCCGCTGACGCCGGCAATCCGCCCGCTGAAGGCCATCAGCATCACGGCGGCGAGCCCGATCAGGGCGCCGCCGGCCAGCGAGGCGATCGGTGTAAAGGTCGTCGTCATGTCTCACTCCAGTGGTGCCGCTACGAAGGTTCAGCCGGGCTTCCATCGTTTCACCAGCGGTCCGTCTTCTCCTCGTACCGGATCGGTCTTCGGCAATTTCACTTGCGGAATTGTCTTCAGCGCCTTGGCGTGATTTTCCGGCGTCGGCCGCGTGATCTGCATGGCGGGTCCGGGCGGATAGGCGCCGACCACGCAAAAATCAGCGCTGGCGGAGATGCATTGATGCCCGGTGCCCGCGGGCAGGATGGCGACGTCGCCGGCTGATATTTCCAATTCTTTGCCGCGGTCGCCGCCGAAGCGCACGCGCGCACGGCCTCGCGCCACACCAAGCGCTTCATGCACGGTCGCATGATAGTGCAGATAGTCGTAGACGCCGTTGCGCCACATCGCGCCCCAGCCATTGGCGCCGAACAATCCCTCGATGGTTTTTTCGGGATGATCGTTGGCGACGTCGACCGCGCCCTTGTAGACCAGGAACGGCATCGGATTGTTGGGAACAAGGCCGTCGTCGGCGAAGACGAAGCTGAGCGGTTCGATATCGGCGCTGACGATGGACATGGGTTTTCTCCAAAATCGTAGGGTGGGCAAAGGCGCTCTTTGCGCCGTGCCCACCAACAAAACCAGGTACGTAGAAAGATGGTGGGCACGCTCGCGCTTGCCCACCCTACGAAGCTAGATTTTGAACTTGAGCACTTCGTCCTTGAACTTTAGCCCGTGTCCGGGCCGCTCCGGCGCGGTGATCATACCATTGGCAATTTCGGGCGGATCGACCCAGAGGTCGTCGATCAGCCCCATGTTCTCGCACCAGATGCCGTTCGGGATCGAGGCCAGCAGGTGCACGTTGAGTTCTGGAAACAGATGCGGCGCGATGGTGATGCCCCAGGTATCTGCAAGTGCTGCGATCTTGCGCAGATCCGTCATGCCGCCGCGCATCGGGTCGGGCTGCAGGATCGGCAGGCAGGGATTGATGAAGAACGGCCGCAGGTCGTAGCGCGTGAAATGGGTCTCGCCGCCGACGACGCGCAAATCGAGCGCCGCGGCGATGCGCTGGTAGCCGGCGAAATCATCGGCCGGCACCGGCTCCTCCAGCCAGTAGATGTCATACTGTTCGAACTTGCGTCCCATCTCGATCGCGACGTCGGCGCTCCAGCCCATATTGACGTCGATCATGATGTCGATGTCCGGCCCGAGCGCCTCGCGCATGCGGCGCACATTGTCGAGGTCCTGCGCGGGCGTATGGACATGCGCGACCTGCATCTTGATCGCCTTGTAGCCGTGCTTCACGAAATGCAGCGCCTTATCGATCATCCCGTCGCCGCCGGCGCCGCGGAAGCAGCCGGAGCCATAGATCGGGATTTGCGAGCGATAATGCCCCCACAGCCGGTGCAGCGGCAGCCCGGCGCGTTTTCCAACTGCATCCCACAGCGCGATGTCGATCGCCGACATCGCCATCGCGGCGATGCCGCCGCGGCCATAGGTCATCGTCGCCGTCCACAGATCGCGCCAGATCGCCTCGATCGCGGTGGCGTCCTTGCCCTTCACGCGCGGGATGATGCACTCGTCGAGACAGGCCGCGATCGACGTCATGCCGGGGCGGAACACGAACAGATAACCCATGCCGGTGATGCCACCTGATGTCTCGACCTCGCAAATGAGAATGTCGCGCGTCGCGCCCAGCGCATGGCCCTTGATCCAGGGGTCGTCGGCCCAGGGCAGGCGCAACATCGTCACGCGCACGTCGCGAATCGTCATATCGGGGTTGGCGGAAGTCATCGGGCGTTTCCTTTCTTGGCCAGGATCATGTTCGCCTGATCTCGGGCTGGGAAAGTCAACCACAGATGGCCGGCGCTAATCCAGCGCCGTCCGTCATGCCACCAATGCGGGTCGCCCGGATGGTCCTATTGGCCTTTTGGAATCTCGAAAACCAGGCAGGTCGTGGTGGCGTGCGCCAATCGGCGACCGTTGGCGTCGGTGATGCGCGCTTCCGCGGTGGCGGCGGGGCGGATTGCTTCGGTCGCTTCGCTCCTCGCAATGACGGTGAGCGCGTTTTACGCCCGCTTGTTGGCGCGCATCAGATCGGCGAACCGCTTGAACAGGTAATGCGAGTCGCGCGGGCCGGGCGAGGCCTCGGGGTGATACTGCACCGAGAACACCGGCTTGCCGTCGAGCTGGATGCCACAATTGGAACCGTCGAACAGCGAGATGTGGGTCTGCGTCGCGCCTTTCGGCAGCGTCGCCTGATCCACCGCAAAACCGTGGTTCATCGAGGTGATCTCGACCTTGCCGGTGGTCTCGTCCTTGACCGGATGATTGGCGCCGTGGTGGCCTTGATGCATCTTCCTGGTCTTGGCGCCGACGGCGAGGCCGAGCATCTGATGCCCCAGACAAATGCCAAAGGTCGGAGTGCCCGACTCGATCACCTTCTGGATCACAGGCACCGCATATTTGCCGGTCTCGGCGGGATCGCCGGGGCCGTTACTCAAGAAAACGCCGTCCGGCTGCATCGCCAGAATGTCTTCAGCCGAGGTCGTCGCCGGCACCACGGTGATCTTGCAGCCTTCGCCTGCGAGCAGCCGCAGGATGTTGCGCTTGATGCCGTAGTCGATCGCAACCACGTTGAACTCGGGGGCGGTCTGGCGGCCAAAACCCTTTTCCCAGCTCCAGGGGGTCTCATCCCAGGTGAAGCGCTGGGCGGACGTCACCATCGGCACGAGGTCCATGCCCTCGAGGCCCGGCCATTCGCGCGCTTCTTCCTTCAGGCCATGCAGGTCGAACTGGCCGTCCTTGGCATGGGCGATCACGCCGTTCGGCATGCCCTTTGAGCGGATCAGCGCGGTCAGCGCGCGGGTGTCGATGCCGGAAAGCCCGATGATGCCGCGCGCCCTCAGCCATGCATCGAGATGTTTGGTGGCGCGGTAGTTGGAGGGATCTGATATCGCGGAGCGCAGGATCACGCCGCGCGCGCCCGGCGTCGCCGCCATGTTCACCGTCTCGATGTCCTCGTCGTTGGTGCCGACGTTGCCGATATGCGGGAAGGTGAAGGTGATGAGCTGCCCGGCATAGGAGGGATCGGTGAGAATCTCCTCATATCCGGTCATCGCGGTGTTGAAGCAGACCTCGCCGACGGCCTGGCCTTCCGCGCCGAGGCCGAAGCCTTCCAGCACGGTGCCATCGGCAAGCACGAGCAGCGCGGTCGGTTTTTGGTCCGGCCAGGCCAAGCTGTTTTCAGGGATTGTCATGAGCGCATTACATAGTCGCCACATCCTGCCGCGTGAAGCCCAAAACGACGCGGATTCACACGCGTTTCCCGCCAAATTTGACAGGTGGTGCCGGGGTCTTAATCTGGGGTTCCATCTTGGGGGCCGATTTCCGCCCAAAACCCGCCAATCCGGAGCCGCGCATGGACAATACGATGCCGATCCTGCTCGTTCCGGGCCTGGTGTCATCGCCGCGGATTTTCTCACCCGTGGTCCCGGCCTTGTGGCGGTTCGGCCCGGTCACCATCGCCAACCACATCCGCGACGACAATATGGGGGCGATCGCCCGCCGGATCCTGGCCGAGGCGCCGCCGCGTTTTGCGCTGGCCGGGCATTCGATGGGCGGTTACATCGCCTTCGAGATCCTGCGCCAGGCGCCGGCGCGGGTCGCCAAACTGGCGCTGATCAACACCCAGGCCCGGCCGGACACGGCGGAAGCGACGGCCCGCCGCCACGGCATGATCGCCCGCGCCAGGAGCGGCGAATACCGTGCCGTGCTCGACGAGCTTTTCCCGGGCTTCGTGCATCCCTTGCGGCTGCAGGATGCCGCCTTGCGCCAGCTCGTCTACGACATGGGCGACGATGTCGGGCCGGAGGCGTTCATCCGCCAGCAGATCGCGGTCATCGGCCGGCCGGACTCGCGGCCGTCGCTGGCGTGGATCAAATGTCCGACGCTGGTCTTGAGCGGTGACCAGGACAACACCATCCCGAACTCGCTCTCGATGGAGATGGCCAACGGCATCCCCGACGCGAAACTGAAAATCCTGCCGAATTGCGGGCACCTGCCGCAGGTGGAACAGCCGCAGGCGACGGCGGACGCGCTGGTCGAATGGATGCGGAGCTAAAGCGTTTCAAACGAAGTGGGTACCGGTTCGCATAGCAATCAAGTTTACGCAGATTGCGTAGACTTATCTGCGGTAGAAAACGCATCAGAAGAAGAGTTGTTCTGGCGGCACGAACAGCCTAGATCAATGCGCTGAGATTTCACGAGGTGAGAGCGATGCTGCGCGACGACATCAATAACGCGGTCAAGGACGCGATGCGGGCCAAGGATGAGCGCAAGCTCTCCACGCTGCGGATGGTCAATTCGACCATCAAGAACGCCGACATCGCCGCGCGCGGCGAGGGCAAGCCGCCGCTCAGCGATGCCGACCTGCTCGGGGTGTTCCAGAAAATGATAAAACAGCGCCAGGAATCGGTCGAGCTCTACGACAAGGGCGGCCGCGCCGAACTCGCGACGCAGGAGCGCGAGGAGATCGCGATCATATCGGCGTATCTGCCGAAGCAGATGTCGGACGACGACGTGAAGGCGGCGATCGCGGCCGCGGTCACCGAGACCGGCGCTGCCGGCATGAAGGACATGGGCAAGGTGATCGCCGTGCTGAAGGCGAAGTACGCCGGGCAGATGGATTTCGGCAAGGCCAGCGGCATGGTGAAGGCAGCGCTGGCGGGCTGACGTTTCCGCCGGCCACGCGACGCCGCAAGCCAACATTTCAGGCATGCGTTCGCTGCCCGTTGCCTGGGGCGAGCCCTGCTGGACCTGTTACCCAAAATAGGGAATTCTTCGCGTAGGTTTTGTACCCATTCGACAGGCAATTTCATGTCCGCCTCTGTCATCGACGGCGTTGACGCGGCACGGCCGATGTTGTTTCAGCCGTTCACAGTCCGCCGCCTGACGCTGAAGAACCGTCTGGTGGTGCCGCCGATGGTGCACTATCGCGCCGGGCCCGGCGGCACCTGCGGCACCTTTCATAACGTGCATCTCGGCCGCTTTGCGCTCGGCGGCTTCGGGCTGGTCTTTGTCGAGGCCACGGCCGTCGAAGAGGTTGGCCTGATCAACGAGCATGACCTCGGCATCTGGAACGATACGCAGGCGCAGAGCTTCAAGCCGCTGATCGCCTTCATGAAGGGTGAGAACACCGCGATCGGTATTCAGCTCGCGCATGGCGGACGCAAATCGTCCTCGCAGCGCGCGATGGACGGCATGGGCCCGCTCACGCCGGAACAGATCAACGCGGGCGCCAGGCTGTGGCAACCGGTGGGCCCGACGAGCGAGCCGGTCGCGCCGGGATGGCTGACCCCGCACCAGCTCTCCACCGAAGAGTGCAGGGCGATGGTCGGCACCTGGGCGAACGCCGCCCGCAACGCGGTCGCCGCGGGCTTCGATACGATCGAGATCCACACCGCCCATGGCTATCTGCTGGCGTCGTTTCTCTCGCCGGTTTCCAATACGCGCAACGATGAATATGGCGGCGATCGCGCCGGACGCATGCGCCTGCCGCTCGAGATCGTCGAGGCGGTGCGGCGCGAAATGCCGGACACCATGCCGCTATTCGTTCGCGTCTCCGCGGTCGATGGCGCGCCAAACGGCTGGAACCTGGATGACACGGTGGCCTTTGCCCGGGAGTTGAAGTCCAGGGGCGTCGACGTGATCGACTGCTCATCCGGCGGCATTTCAGGCTCGGCGACCGCAGCGCAAGTCCCGCGCGGGCTCGGCTTCCAGGTCCCCTATGCCGAACGTGTCCGCAACGAAGTCGGCATCGCGTCGATGGCGGTCGGCATCATTCTCGAAGCGCAGCAGGCGGAAGCGATCCTCGAGAACGGGCAGGCCGACCTGATCGCGGTCGGCCGGCAATCCCAGTTCAATCCCAACATCGCCCATCACTGGGCCCACGATCTCGGCATCAACCGGAAGTTCGAGGATTGGGCCCCCGAATATGGCTGGTGGCTCGAGAAGCGCGTTCGAACCATGGAAGGGTTCGCCACCCCGGTCGGGGTGGTCAAGCGAGCGCCGCGGGATGCCAATTCCGGGAAGTGACGCCCGCCTCCTTTCGGAACCGATGCGGTGAACGGCGGTTTCATCTGACGTCAGACAACGGAGCAACGCGATGGCCGATCAGCAAGCCGCACCCGCCGGTCCCGACCTGTCGCAGGGGATAACGCTGTCGGAGTTCTCCGGCGCGACGCTGCTCGGCCATGTCGGCGATGAAGAAGTGTTGCTGGTGCGTTCGGGGGCGGAGATTTTTGCCATCGACGCCCATTGCAGCCACTATCATGGCCCGCTCGCGGAAGGCGTGGTGGATGGCGAGAGCATTCGCTGTCCCTGGCATCACGCCTGTTTCGACTTGCGCACCGGCGAAGCCACCCGCGCGCCGGCGTTGAATGCGCTGGCGGTCTGGAACGTCGAGCGCGAAGGCGGCCGCATTTTCGTCCGACAAAAGCGTGCGCAGCCGAAGCGCCGCGTGATCGCCGCAGCCGATGCGCCCGGCAAAATCGTGATCGTCGGCGGCGGTGCGGCCGGCTTTGCCGCCGCCGAGATGCTGCTGCGCCAGGACTTTTCCGGCGGCATCGTGATGCTGAGCAGCGAGGCCGCGGCGCCGGTGGACCGGCCGAACCTGTCAAAGGATTATCTCGCCGGCAGCGCGCCGGAGGACTGGCTGCCGCTGCGGCCGGACGATTTTTATAGAGGGGCCGCCATCGACCTGCGGCTCGGCACAGAAGTCGCATCGATCGATGCCAAGGCGCGCAACGTGGTCCTCGCCGGCGGCGAAACCATCGCCTACGACCGCTTGCTGCTGGCGACCGGCGCCGAGCCGGTGCGCCTGCCGATCCCGGGCGCCGACCTGCCCCATGTCCATGTGTTGCGCTCGCTGGCCGATAGCCGGGCGATCATCGCCTCATCCGATGGCGCGCGCCGCGCCATCGTGATCGGTGCGAGTTTCATCGGGCTCGAGGCCGCCGCGTCGTTGCGCGCGAGGGATATCGAGGTCCACGTCGTCGGGCTGGAGGCGCGGCCGATGGAGCGCGTGCTCGGGCCCGCGATGGGCGATTTCGTCCGCGCGCTGCATGAAGAGCACGGCGTCATCTTCCACCTCGGCGATACCGTCACCGCGATCGACGGCAAGCGCGCGAGCTTGAAGAGCGGCGGCGTGATCGAGGCCGATGTCGTGGTGGTCGGGGTCGGCGTGCGGCCGCGGCTCGCGCTGGCGGAAAAGGCCGGGCTGGCGATCGACCGCGGCGTCGCCGTGAATGCCTATCTCGAAACCAGCGTCCCTGGCATCTATGCGGCGGGCGACATCGCGCGCTGGCCCGATCCGCATTCCGGCGAGAGCATCCGCGTCGAACATTGGGTGGTGGCCGAACGCCAGGGCCAGACCGCTGCGCGCAACATGCTCGGCGCGCGCGAAGCCTTCGACGCCGTGCCGTTCTTCTGGAGCCAGCATTACGACGTGCCGATCAATTATGTCGGTCACGCCGAGAAGTGGGACGAGATCGCCGTCGACGGCGATATCGCGGGGAAAGATTGCCTGCTGCGCTACAGCAGCGGGGGCCGCGTGCTCGCCGTTGCGTCGATCTATCGCGACACCGCCAGCCTCGAGGCGGAATTGGCGATGGAGAAGGCAACGCGCTGAATTCCAGCCGTGAGCAGGCGCAGCCAGAATTTCAGTTCAACCACAGGGGGTATTTTTGCCGGTGCGACATTAAGTTTCAATATTTGACTGGAACAACCCTGGGGAAAGTAATACGATCGGCGCATCCCAGCGATGTGGCGGAGGGTGCGCTCCATGCCAAATGATTCCTTTCCCGGAACGGGAAACAAATACCTGGTCGATTTTGTCGAATTCAAAGTGGTTCTCTCCTTTACGTCGGCGACGTCGCTGACCTACGTCGTTCAAAATCCCGACGGATCGCCCGGGCAGACCGAAACCGTCGTCATCAAGACCGAAAATATCGGGCCCAATTTGTTTCTCGTCACCTGGCAGGAGGGCGACACGACCACGGTCGTACATGTCGAGGATTACGGAAACAAGAAAATGATCACCAACATCACCAATCCGGGTAACCGCTTCGAGCAGCATCACGGCACCTTCGTGCAGTTGCCGGCGGACGGCGAGGGACCCCCGACCTATGTCGACGACATCAGGCCGCTGTTCCGCAGCATGGATATCACCTGCATGGATTTGAAAGGGGTGAAGCTGGAGGACCAGGCCTGGTTGAGCACGCCGGCCAATGCCCAGCGGGTCTTCACGGCCCTTTCAAGCGGCTTCATGCCGCCGGATGGGAGGTGGCCGCCGGAGAAGGTTGCGCTCTTCAAGAGCTGGATGGACGGCGGTTTTCATTGACCTCAACGATTGAGCCGGAGGCAGTCACATGCGCGGCGCTTTTTCAATTGGTCTGCTGTTGTCGTTGTCGGGATTGGTTCAGCCGGGTTACGCCCAGGGCGCATTTCTGCCGTGGGGACAGCATTCCGACATGGTGGCCTGGGAAGGGTTCACCCAGATAACGGCGCCGGCGGGCAATCCGAAAGGCAAGAAAGTCAAATTCGAAACCTGGGCGTCGGACGAGGATATCTATGTCAAGTCTCCGGCGCAGTGGCCGTCGGTCGATGCCCCCAAGGTGCTGCAGCCCAGCGCGCTGGCACGCGCCAGCATGAGAAGCGATGCCGTCTTTCGTCCGTTCGCCTTCACCAAGCCGCAGGGATTGCCGCCGGGCACCGCCGCCGCGGGTTCGACATTTCCGCCGGGTGGCTGCATCGGCGAAGAGGTTCGGCGAAATTGGGCGTCATTTCAGTACATCGTATCCAACGGACTGGATTCTCGCGCCGGACTCGGCAAGGCGTTTGCCAGCGGGCTCAAGGTCGATTTGCCGGCCGACGCCATCGAGTTCAATTGGGCCAGTGTTGCCGATGTCGCCAAATGGCTGGGCGTCGATGCCGGCGTGATCCGGGGACACTATTATACCTCGTCCACGACTATCGCTGGCGTGTCGACCGAAATTGCGCTGCTGTCGTTCCACATCAGTTCGAAGCAGGTCAAGAATTGGGTCTGGTCGGATTTCGAAGGCGCGATGAATCCGGGACGCTGCGACTTCATCGGATGCCGCGATTCGTTCGGCGCGGCCAATGCCAGCGTGACGCCGAATCCGGATCCCAATCGTCCCTACGGGGATTGCCCCAAGACCCCGGCGCTGAAGGCGATGCTGGAGAGCGCCGGGACCGATGCGGTCTGGCAGAACTACTGCCTGAAGGGGACACAGGTGACGTTCCTGGACGAAAACGGCAAGCCGACCCTGCTGGGTAGTTCCGTCATCGAGCCGTTGAATGCCAATGTGCCGATCCTGAAGTCGTCCTGCATCACCTGCCACGGCTACGCCTCGTTCGGCGAGAACGGCAAGATCAACTTCTTCGCGCTGCTCGATAGCGCCAATAGCCCGACGGGGAATATCGATCCGTCGCACATGATCGATCCCGCCAACAAGAAGAATTTCACCTCAAACGATTTCATGTGGGGCATCAGTCTCTTCAATCTGAAGGCGCAATAGGCCTGAGAAATCGTCCCGCGCCCGGCCGCCGGCCACCGAACTTGTATTTCGGGGCCGCGGGCCGGCAAGCCGGAGCCTTGTCACTTGCCCAAACTTGTCGCTAGGCTCGACCCGCGACCCCTTCCGGCTGTTCGGTGGAGGTCCGGGAAGAGCCGGCGCATGCTTACCGAAGCCTCCAGTTACGACGAACTCTACCGCAACTTCCGCTGGGACATCCCGGCGCGGTTCAACATGGCGACCGCGTGCTGCGATCGTTATGCGGACGGTACCAACCGCCTCGCACTGATCTATGTCGATGACGACGGCGTGGCGACGCGCACCTCGTTCGACGAGGTCGCCGAGATGTCGCGCCGTTTTGCCAACGTGCTGAAGGCCGACGGCCTCGTGCGCGGCGACCGTGTCGCGGTGTTTCTGTCGCAATCTCTGGAATTACCGATCGCGCATCTGGCGGCATTTCGTTCCGGCATGATCTCGATCCCGCTGTTCGCCCTGTTCGGCGAGGACGCGCTGGAGTTCCGGCTCGCGAATTCCGGCGCCAGGGCGATCATCACCGACGAGAGCGGCTGGGAGAAGCTTACGAAAATCCGCGACCGGCTGCCCTACCTGCAAGACATCTACATTACGAGCGGCGCCGTTCACGCCGGCGCCAAGCCGTTCTGGACCTCGATCGAAACCGAGTCCGACGAATTTGCGACCGTCGAAACTTCAGCCGACGATCCCGCCCTGATCATTTACACCTCTGGCACCACGGGCAATCCCAAGGGCGCGCTGCACGCGCATCGGGTCGTGCTCGGCCATCTGCCGAATGTCGAGATGTGCCACAATTTCCTGCCCAGGCCCGGTGATTTGATGTGGACGCCGGCCGACTGGGCCTGGATCGGCGGCCTGATCAACGCCCTGTTTGCGTTCTGGTATCACGGCATCCCGCTGGTCGGGCATCGCGCGCGCAAATTCGAGCCGCAGGCGGCGATGGGGATGATGGCCGACCTTGGCATCCGCAACGTCTTCCTGCCGCCGACCGCGTTAAAGCTGATGCGGATCGCAGACGTCAAACATCCCGGCGTAAAACTGCGCAGCATTTTCACCGGCGGTGAATCGCTCGGCGGCGAATTGCTGGGGTGGGTGCGCGAAACCTTCGGCATCGACGCGCATGAGGTGTTCGGGCAGACCGAGTGCAACCTCGTGATCGGCAGCAATTCGAACCTGTTTCCGATCCGGCCGGGCTCGATGGGCAAGGCGACGCCCGGATTCGACGTCCGCATCGTCAACGACCAGGGCGAGGAATTACCGCGCGGAAGCCGCGGCATCATCAGCGTGCGCCAGCCTTGCCCGTGCACCATGATCGAATACTGGCGCAATCCGGAAGGCACCGCCAAGAAATACGCCGGCGAATTTCTGCTCACCGGCGATCTCGGCGTGCAGGATGCCGACGGTTACTTCTGGTATGTCAGCCGCGAGGACGACGTCATCACCACCGCCGGCTATCGCGTCGGTCCCTCGGAGATCGAGCACACGCTGATGAAACACCCGGCAGTAGCGATGTCGGCGGTGGTCGGCATTCCCGATCCTGTTCGAACCGAATCGATCAAGGCCTGGATCGTGCTGCGCCCGGGCTTTGCGCCAAGCGACACGCTGGCGCGCGAGATCCAGGAATTCGTCAAGGTGCAACTCGCTGCCCATGAATATCCGCGCTTCGTGCAGTTCGTGGAAAGCCTGCCGATGACCGCGACGGGCAAGGTGCTGCGGCGCGAGTTGCGGGCGTTGGGATAGCGCTTACCTCGCCCCGCTTGCGGGGAGAGGTCGGATTTTACGTGCAGCGAAAAATCCGGGTGAGGGGGTTCTCCGCGAGTCCGAATCCGTGGAGAGTCCCCTCGTCCCAACCCTCCAAGAGCGAGCCTGGCTCGTCTCGACCCCGCAAGAGCGGGGCGAGGGAGCGCACCCCGGCGTGTCGCGCGAGTGGAGGCACCGAAACATTATTGACGCAGATCAATACGCTGTCATTGATGCCCTGCATCATCAAGAAAACAGATCTGGAGGGTGCGCCGATGACTTCGATGACGTCCTTGTCCGGCAAGATCGATCCGGTGGTGCGCCGCATCACATCCGCTGACATCGCCGAAGCGCTGGGGCAGGGCTTGCGCGATTTTCAGGCCGTGCCGCTTTATGGGCTGGCCTTCGGCGCGCTCTATGCCGGAGGCGGCATTGTGATCCTGCTCAGCCTGACCGCATTCGACATGATTTATCTGGCCTATCCGCTCGCAGCCGGATTTGCGCTGCTCGGTCCGTTTGTCGCGATCGGCCTTTACGAAGTAAGCCGCCGGCGCGAGGCCGCGCAGCCAATCTCCATGCGCGACATCTGGTCCACGGTCAGGTCGCGCGGCGAGATCGGCTGGATGGCCTTGGTCACTGTGTTTTTCTTCGTGATCTGGATGTCTCAGGTGGGGTTCCTGATAGCATTGTCGATCGGGCTCAACGCCTCATTTTCCAATCTACGGGAATTTATTGCCATGGCGCTCACGACCAACGAGGGCCTGCTGTTGCTCGCCATCGGCAACGCCGTCGGCGCGGCGCTGTCGCTGATCCTGTTTTCGCTAACGGTCGTGTCATTCCCGCTGCTGCTCGACCGCGACGTCGATTTCGTCACCGCGATGGTCACCAGCGTGCGTGCGGTGGTGACGAGTCCGGTGCCGATGATCGGATGGGCCGCCGTCATTGGCGTCTTGCTGATCGTCTCGGCGCTGCCGTACTTCCTCGGACTTCTGGTGACGCTGCCGGTGCTCGGCCACGCGACCTGGCACCTGTATCGGCGCGTCGTCGCGCCGGTGGCGCTTTCCTAACCGTCATTTTTCCTAACCGTCATTCCGGGATGCCGGCGAAGCCCGCAGACCCGGAATCTCGAGATTGTAGAAGAAGAGATTCGGTTCGCGCTGGCGCGCGCCAGGGAATGACGAGCTTATACCCTACGGCGTCTTAATCCCCATTTTCTTCAGCGCGGCCAGCATTCGTTCCGGCGGCGCCATCTTGATGACGAGGGGATTCCCCGTCTCCAGCACGCTCTTGAGGCTGGAGAGGATCGCGGGCCAGCCCTGGCGTCCGCCGGACAGGATGTCGTCGCTGAGCGGCCGGTCGTGCGACTGGATCAGGGTCAGCTTTACCGCATCGCCGGCGGGCTCGATCTCGTAGGTCACCAGCGTCGGGCCGAGCTTTTCGATCAGCTCCGGCCAGTTGACGTTGAAGGTGATGGTCAGCTTCCTCGGTGGATCGCATTCCATCACTTCGCCACTGATATGCAGCGCGCCGTCCGGCGTGCGCACGATATAGGCACCGCCGACCCTGAGATCGACCTCGACCGTATTGCCGAAAAAATATTTCCGGCTGAACTCGGCGGAAGTCAGCGCCTCCCATACCTTCTCCGGCGTGGAGGCGATGTAGATGGCGTAGACGATCGCGGGCTTGAAGTTTGCGATATTCATATCCGCTCGAACCCTCCGATAGATTTTCATCGTTATTCGAATCCCTCGATGCCAAGCGCGACCGGCGGGATCGAAAGCATCTTGCCGGTCTCCAGCAGGCTCTTGAGCCCGGAAAGGATGGCAGGCCATCCCTTGGAGATCCCGCCGAGCAGTCGGCTGCCTTCGACGAAGCCTTCATGCGTCACAGTCAGTCTTACGAGATTGTCGTAGGGCTCGAGGGTGAAGACGACTTTCATCGGCCCTTCGTTCCGCATCGCATCGTCAACCTCGTGCTTGAAGCTGTAGGACAGCCGCCGCGGCGGTTCGGCCTCGAGGATCTCGCCGGTGTCGGTGACCTCTCCGTCCATCACCAGCGCAAGTGGCGAGCCGACCTTCCAGTCGGATTTCACCTCGGTGTTGAACCAATAGCGCCGGGTGAACTCGCTATTGGTGAGCGCGTTCCACAACTTTTCCGGTGTGGTCTCGATATAGGTAACGTAGACGAATTCCGGCTTACGCACAGGCGGCCTCCTTCCGAACGCTCGTGGGGAGATCGGCCGGCAATGGACGTCCGGTTTCCAGCACGCTCTTCAGGCTCGCGATCACCATCGGCCAGCCGCCGGAAATATCGCGCAAAGTCTTGCCGCCTTCGTCGAGGTCGTCATGCGTCACCGTCAGCTTGACGACGGTGCCATGCGGCTCGATGTCGAAGGTCACGCGCGAGGTGCGCTCGCGCTTGGCATCGGCCGAGCAGGGGTCCCAGGTGTAGGCAAGTTTCTTCGGCGGCTCCGAGATCAGCACCTTGCCCTCGACGCTCGGCTTGCCCTGTTTTTCGAATTGATAAAGCGAGCCGACCTTCCAGTCCGAGGTGGCGCGATGGCCGAACCAGTAGCGCTCATGGAAGTCGCTGTCGGTCAGGGCGTGCCAGAGCGCTTCCGCCGTGGTCTCGATATAGGTGGTGTAGACGAATTCGGGCTTACCCATCGCGCTTCTCCAGTTGCCGTTTCAGCTCAGAGAGCGCGGCTAGCTTCCCGCGCTCGAATTTCTTGATCCACCGTTCGCCGATCTGATGGATCGGCACCGGGTTGAGGTAGTGCAGCTTCTCGCGGCCGTGCTTGTAGGTGGTGACGAGGTTGGCCTCTTCGAGAATCACAAGATGCTTGGTGACGGCCTGCCGGGTCATGGCGAGGCCTTCGCACAATTCGTTCAGCGTCTGTCCGTTCCTGGCGTGAAGCCGGTCCAGCAGAGATCGCCGTGAGGCATCCGCCAGCGCTTTGAAGACTTCATCCATGGTGGTGATAATAGGCAACCAAATGGTTGCATGTCAAGAGCGTGCTTTTGGTCCGCGCGCCTGGTCGTGCTATCGTGTTGTCGGCCAACAAAGATTGGCGTTGAACTTGGGGTGGAAAAGCATGGGCGGTCGCGTCAAACTTGCGGTGTGTGTCTCGATTTCGTTGTTTGCATGCGCCGGTGGCGCCAATGCGCAGAGCCAGGTGATCGGCGCGCCGCCGGAAGCTTCGAATATGAAGCTGGTCGGCTATAATGATTTGCAGGCGCGCAGCGCCTATCAGCCGACCATCCATCATCAGGGCGACCGCTGGATCGCCTATATCGGCCATCACGGCGGCACCGACGATATTCCGGCGCCGGTCAATCCGCAGACCGGCAAGGCCGAGCCCAACGGCACCTCGATCGTCGACGTCACCGATCCCACGCAGCCGAAATATCTGCGCCACATTCCGGGTCAGGAAGGCAAATACGAATCCGGCGGCGCACAGATGGTGCGGGTCTGCGACGGCAAGGATCTGCCGAAGGGCGATCGCAATGCGGTCTATATGCTGCGCACCTTTGGCGGCGAGGCCCATGAGATCTGGAACGTCGCCGATCCCGCCAATCCGGTGCTGATCACGAGGATCGCCGGACTGAAGGACACCCACAAGAACTGGTGGGAATGCGACACCGGCATCGCGTTTCTGGTTTCCGGCGCGCCGGACTGGCGCACCCGCCGCATGACGCAGGTCTATGACCTCTCCGATCCCGCGCACCCCCAAAAAATCCGGGACTTCGGTCTGCCCGGCCAGGAGCCGGGCTCGACCGGCGCGGTGCCGACCGAGGTGCACGGACCGATCTCGACGGGACCATCGGGCAACCGCGTCTATTTCGGCTACGGCACCAACAAGGGCGGCTTTCTGCAGATCGTCGATCGCGACAAGCTGATCAATGGGCCGAAGGAGCCGACGCCCGAAAATCTCCGGTTGCCCGAGATTGCGCGGATGCCGATGTCGGCGCTGAACGGCGCCCACACCACGTTCCCGATGCTGGGCATGCCGATCGCCGAGTTCGCCAAGGACAAGGACGGCAAGAACCGCGACATCGTGATGATCGTCGATGAGGCGATTCTGAACGAATGCGCCGAGGCGCGGCAGATGGTGTGGTTCGCCGACGTCACGGTCGAGAGCCGGCCGATGATGATCTCGAGCTACACCGTGCCGGAGGCGAGCGGCAATTTCTGCGATCGCGGCGGGCGGTTCGGCTCGCATTCCTCCAACGAGAGCATGGCGCCGGTCTATTACAAGAAGATGGCGTTCATCGCCTTCTTCAATGCCGGCGTCCGCGCGCTCGATATCCGCGATCCCTATCATCCGAAGGAGGTCGGTTATTTCATCCCGTCGATTACGGTCGCGACCGACAAACGCTGCGTCACCATCGACGGCAAGGACCGCTGCAAGGTCGCAATCCAGACCAACAATGTCGAAACCGACGATCGCGGCTACGTCTATATCGTCGACCGCGCCAATACCGGCCTGCATGTTCTGGAATTGACCGGTCCCGCGCGGACCGTCGCCGGGCTGCGATGACGGAGTGAACGATGCGCGTCTGGCCGGCCATCACGGTTGTGGCTCTCGCGCTCGGCGCCTTGTCCGGCGGCGCGGCCTACGAGGCTACGGCGCGGCGCGGCGAAAACTGGCAGGAAATCGCATGGCCGTTTCCGCGCGACGGCTGGCCCGCGGGCCGCGCCTTCCGGTGCGGCGCTGCGTCCTGCGGCGATACTGTCGAAGTCTATGTCCGGCCAAAGATCGGTTTCTGCAATTGCGACAGCGGCGTTGCCGATGACGACGAAGTCGATCGCGTCGCCGATCTCGACCTGATGAGCGAGCGGTTTGCGCCGCGCGAGGCGGGGAGGGTGGTCCGCGTCGCCGACATGCCCGGACGCATCCGGGCCTATGATTTGCGCATGGCGGATGGATCGCAGCGTGCCGCGGTCGGTATCGCCGTGTCGCGGCGCTGCGATCTGCTGGTCGCGGTCGCGCAGGGGAAAGGAAACGCGGCGGACGTGCGGCGTATCGCGCTGGAGTATCTCGCATCAGGAAAAATGACGAGTTGGATGATCGCCGCAATGGATGGACGTTGAGGCTCGCCTTCTTCCCTTCTCCCCTTGTGGGAGAAGGTGGCGTGGACGAAGTCCGCGCCGGATGAGGGGTCTCTATCCGCGGAGACAGACCCCTCACCCGAACGCGCGGCTTGCATCGAAGAATGCACAACAATTGCTTCAATTGCTTCCGGGACGCCCGTTGCATTCAGGCAACACTTTCTGAAAAAGCAAATGACCTGCAGTTTGCGTCATAGCGCGCCCACATTTGATCCGAAAAATCAGACCTGTCGCATTGGCTGTTCAGCACGGAGGCGACCGGATGATGAACCCGCGACGGTTTGCGAAAGTGGGGGCAGCGTTGTGCGGAACGGTCGTTCTCGCGAGCTGGGTCGTCGCCCGGACTGCTGGCCTCGGTTCGGCCAGCATCGAGAACGCCGGCGCAGTGCCGATCGAGGACCGCCGCGCTCGAGCTCTCACCGCCAACGCCGAACGCGCGGACGCACCGCAGGCAATCGCAGTGAGCAACACCGCTGTCGCCAACGCTGACGCAGCGACAGTCGCCGAACCGGTGAAGGCAACGGCGGCCGGTACGACGGCGTCCACCGATGCGACGGCGGCCTCGGACGAGCCGGAATCGATCATCTGGGCGGCGTTGCCTGAACCGTCGCAGATGCGGCCGCCGGAAACACCGCCCGTGCAGGTGGCGACAGCGAACACGCCCGATCCGGTGCCAAACGACGCCAGGGAGGCTGTGAGCACCATCGAAACCATCGACGAGTGCCTGGTAGCGGACATCTGCATCGACCGATACCTGTGGGAACTCTACCAGCGGACGCCCAAGGAGGACACCATCAAGGTGCACGAACGCAGGAAGGTGACCGTGAAGAAGAGGCACAAAACGGTGACGGTCACCAGAAGCTTCGTCACCCTCGTCCCGGAGAACTTCGCGTGGAAGGATCCGAAGGCGGCGGAAAAAGCCGGCATGCCGATAATCGACTACGTGATCGGAGGCATGGATCGAAGCTTCAAGCTCAAGCTCTATTATACGCTTCGCGCGGCGGAGCAGGCCGGGCTGTCGCCTGGCATCACCAGCGCGTTCCGCGATGACTACCGCCAATCGATCGCAAGCGGCCTGAAGGCGGCGACTGACAGGTCATACCATGGCGGGAGCTTCCGCGGCGGCTATGGCCACGGGCTGGCCGCCGATGTCGTGAGCGTCAAAGGCGCGACCCAGGCGGAGCGATGGACTTCCACTGAAAGCCTCTGGAAATGGATTGATGCACACGGCAAGGAGTTTGGGATCGGGCGACCCTATCTCGATAGAGATCCGCCGCATCTGGCACCGATCGACGGCATGGAATATGCCGCGCACCACGGTGGGACGAAAACCAAACACGCGGAATCGGTTGTCAAGAAGCGCACCCGGTTGGCTGTGCGGAACCGTCACAGCGTGATCCGGACCACGTCGGCTCATCCTCGCAAAGCGGACCTGCGCGTTGCAGCTCAGGTCCGGAAATGACCCGGATGTATGGTCCGGCCGTGCGGTGCAGGAGGCTTTGACCGACGCTAAGTCCGACCGAATGGCGTTAAATTATGAATCTACTTGATCACAACCTGGCCTAGAGCCGATCATATGCGATGTGCATGACCTCTCGTTGTGTGAAGTGGAGCGGCGAGAGGCGACTGCGGCCCGGGCATCTTGCCATTGCGGCTTTCATCGCGCTCATCGCGGCCGGAGATCATGCCGGCGCCAGAAGCGGTCAGAGTGAACGCTCGGTCAATTACATCGAGTCGCGCACCGCCGGCGAGCCGATCATGGCGATCGTTTCGCTGCGCGACCAGCGGATCACCGTCTACGACGCCAAGGGCTGGATCCTGCGGGCGCCGGTCTCGAGCGGCCAGAAGGGACGCGAAACGCCCGCCGGAATCTTCAGCGTCATCCAGAAAGAAGAGGATCATTACTCGAATCTGTATGACGATGCCTACATGCCGCACATGCAACGCATCACCTGGTCAGGCATCGCGCTCCACGGCGGTGTCCTGCCCGGCCATCCGGCGTCCCATGGCTGTGTCCGGATGCCCTACGACTTCGCCGCACGCCTGTTCGACGCGACTGCGATTGGCATGCGGGTCATCGTGGCGCCAGGCGACGTGGCGCCCGTTGAGCTTACCCATCCGGTTCTGTTCCAACCGAAGCCCGGTGCCGCCGCTTTCGCCGCCGCCCGTACCGCTGAGGCCCAGGAGGCGGCGAAGAAAGCCGTCCAGGCCAGGCTCGCCGCGGGGACGGCGGCCCGGGAGGCCGCGCGGGCCACCGCGCCCGCGCGCGCTGCAGAAAATCTGAAGCTCAAGGCCGAGGCGAAATTGGCCGCCGCCGAGACTGCACTTGATTCTGCCAACTCGCCGGAGGCAAAAGAGCAGGCCGAGGGCGCCAAGGCGCAGGCCGTCGCCAGGGCCGCCGAGCTGCAAGTGCAGTGGGATGCGGCCAAGGCGGACCTGCAATCGAAGCTCGATGCCGTCGCCTCTGCGCGTGAAGCCGCCGTCGCTGCGGAGACTGCGCGGGCCGTGGCGGCCGAGGCGGCGCGCCAGGCCGCGCGCGAACGCGCGCCGGTATCGGTGTTGATCAGCCGCAAGACCCAGCGGCTTTATGTCCGCCGAGCGTTTGAGCCGATCCTTGAAAGTCCGGTCACGATCGTAGATCCCGATCGTCCAATCGGTACGCATGTCTTCACCGCCAGCGAGCACGCGAGCGGCGATGACCACTTGCAATGGAGCGTCGTCTCATTGCGCGGCGAACGTCCGCCCAGCGACACAGTTGAGCCACACGGCCGGACGCGCGGGAGTAGTGGCCGCGACGTTGAGCCGGTGCCGACGGACCCGGACAGCGCAAAGGCAGCGCTCGACCGCATCGTCATCCCGCAGGACGCATTGGATCGCATCGGCGTGGCGCCGCGATCTTCCCTGATCATAACGGACGAGGGGTTGAGCCCGGAAACCGGCGAGGGCACGGAATTCGTGGTGCTATTGAGCGGCGAGCCGCAGGGAGGCATCACCAGCCGGCGACGCAGTCCGAGGAGCGGTTTCCGCTACGCGCGCCCACGCGCAGCGCCGTTTTGGCACGCGCCCTTCGGGAGCGCTTTTTCCAGCTGGTGAGCCCGTTCTTCTCGCGGCAACTCCGCTCAGTGATCGAACTTCGCGTCGAGCGCATCCCACAAGGGGAGAGAGCAGGAGGGCACGCCTTCCATCGCTGCGTCCTACAGGCATAAGTGGCGTCGTCGCTCTCCGGCCATGAGTCCTCCCCATGTCCCTTCAAGCTAATCCTGCTTTCGTCGCCGCGTGCATCGCACAGACGCGGACGTCGGCTATTGCCCGTGGCTGACCAGCACGTTGCGGCACGCGGGAGAAAGCTTCGGACGATGTTCCTTGAGGCAGGCCAGAATGGTGAAGTCGCCCTGATCCATCAGCTTGCGGCAAAAACGCTGCACGTCGCGGGTGCATGCCTGTTGCTCCTGCTCCGAGCCGCTGTGAGCCAGGGCTATCGGAACCGGGACAGACAGCAGGATGAGTGCCAAGAGAATTTTGTGCATTTTCTTCCTTTCTTCTCACGCCGCAGACGATTCTAGCGACCACAGAGGGACAAAACGCCGTTCATTCCATCACCATCGCATGGTCGTTTTCGCCTGACGCAGGCGCGCTCCGCAGCAGAAGGACGAGGGGAATGGCGGCAAGCGCGAGGATCATCATCAACTTGAAATCGTCGATGTAGCTGATGATGGAAGCCTGCGTTTGGATGGCCTGATCGAGCGCCGCGCGTCCGCTTGCGGTCCAGGGACTCAAGGTCTGCCGCACAATGCCGTTGTCGAAGGCGTGATTGAAGGCTGTGACATGGCTTGCGATGGTCGCGTGATTGACCTGATTGTTTCTGATCAGCAGATAGGAGACGACCGATATCCCGACGCTGGATCCGACGTTACGGGAGAGGTTGAACAGACCGGTGCCGTCCGCCCGCTGCTCGGGCGCGAGTGTGGCGAAGGTGACGGTGTTGAGCGGGACGAACAGGAATCCAAGTCCCGCTCCCTGGATGAATCCGGTTACTGCGATCGTCCACTGCGAGACGTTCGGATTCCATCCGGTCATGTCGTACATGGCCCAGGCGGTCAGCAGCAGGCCGGTCAGGATCAGCAGCCTGGTATCGATCCGTCCGACCAGGCGCCCGACCAGGAACATGCACGCCATGGTGCCCAGGCCGCGCGGGCCCATGACGATGCCTGCGGTCACCACGGGATAACCCATCAGGGTCTGTAAATAGGGCGTCAGCAACGCCAGCGACGCCAGATAGGTGATCCCGACGATGAAGATGAACAGCACCCCGACCGAGAAGTTCCGGTCGAGAAACAGTCTCGGATTTACGAAGGAGTTTTTCGCCGTGAAGGTGTGGACGAGGAAGACGTAAAGCGCCGATGCGCAGACGACCGCTTCGATCAGGATTTCGAACGAAGAGAACCAGTCAAGTTGCGCGCCCCGGTCCAGAAACACCTGCATGGCGGCAATGGCGAGGCTCAAGCTGCCAAATCCGAGCCAGTCGAGCTTCGCCGCCGCGCTGGTCCTGGTCTCTCTCAGAAAGTACGATATGCCGGCGAAGGCGAGCACTCCCAGGGGCACGTTGATATAGAATACCCATCGCCAGCTGTAGTGGTCGGTCAGCCAGCCGCCGATCACCGGTCCCAGCACCGGCCCCACCATCACCGATACGCCGAACAGAGCCATGGCAGATCCGCGTTCTTCCACCGTATAAATGTCGAGCAGAACGGACTGGCCGAGTGGAACCAGCGCTGCGCCGAAGAACCCTTGCAGCAACCGGAACGCCACGATCTGGACCAGCGATTGCGCGATGCCGCACAGCACGGATGCCAGCACGAAGCCGACGACGGCAGTCATCAGGACGCGCTTGCGGCCGAACCTGTTGGCTAGAAACCCCGATGGCGGGGTCATGATGGCCGCAGCCACGATATAGGAGGTCAGCACCCAGTTGATCTGATCCGCGCTCGCCGACACGCTGCCCTGCATATAGGGAAGCGCGACATTTGCGATCGTCGTATCCAGCGCCTGCATGATCACGGCGAGGATGACGCACAGCGTAACCGCGGGCCGGTTGATCGGTCGCGGAGCATTTACAGCGGCATCAGCCATGCTCAGCTTCCCGACCCGAACAGACCGGTGACGAAACTGGGAAATCCGCGCGCATGGCCGGTATCGACATTCACCTCCACGCTCATGCCGACGCGCAGCGGTGGCTTGCCGGGTGCATTCTTGACCAGGACGCGCATCGGAATACGTTGGACGACCTTGACCCAGTTACCGCTGGTATTCTCTGCCGGAAGCAACGAGAAGCTCGAGGCGGATGCCGGACTTATGCTGTCGACGGTTCCGGCCCAGCGCTCGCCCGGATAGGTATCGACGTCGACCGTGACTTTCTGTTCGGGCTTGACGTAGGTCAGTTCGGTTTCCTTCGGGCTCGCCTGAACCCAGACGTGATCCGTCGAGACGATGTTGAATGCGACGGCTGCGGCGGCAAGATACTGGCCGGGCTGCAGCGACGGCACGTTGGTCACGATGCCGGCGAAGGGCGCCCGCACGATTGTGTGCGCAAGCTGGCGCGCAGCCTCGTCGCGCGCGGCCAATGCATCCTTGTATCGCGGATGATCCTCGATCGGCGCGTCGGGATGGCCGTTGAGGTTCGCGGCGATGCCGGCGAGCTGCGCATTCAGCGAAGCAAGCTTCTGCTGCGACCCTTGAAGCGTATTGCGGGCGGCATCGAAGGTGGCTCTTGGCGTGAAGTTGTTGGCAATCAGCTGCTCCTGGCGCTGGAAGTTGACCATGTTGAAGTCAACATCTTTCTGTGCCTGTTCAACCTGAGCCTGCAGGTTGCGGTAACTGGCCTGCAACGCAACGAGATCATTTCGCGTGTTTCCGATCTGGGCCTCGGCGCGATCCTGCGCGAGCCGAAACTGCAGATCGTCGAGCTTGAACAGGACGTCGCCTTTCGCGACCTTCTGATTGTCGTGAACCGAGACTTCACGGACGATTCCTGACACGTCGGTAGACAACCCGACCATGTCGGCCTGCACATAGGCATTGTCCGTCGACATCACCGCGCCGCCGGTCACATAAAAATATCCGCCGACGACGAGCGCCGCCGGCAGCAACGCGAACATCAACGGCCGCCGCAGCGATCTTTTCGACGTCGCGGAGCCGGCCGCCGCAGCGGCGAGGGGTGGTTCACCCGATGGCCTCGCCTCGAGCTTGCGATCGTTCGGCCTGGTCTTCAATTCCGGCTTTGCAGCTTCGCCTGCGCGTGATGCACCCTTGGCCTCCGGCAGAACGCGCGTCAGACGATAGATCTTGTCCTCAGGACCGTGCGGGCCGCTTTGCTCGGCGCCGGCGCTGTGGAGTTTCGGGTCGATTTCGTTCGGATTGGCCATGACTTGCTCTTTCTCTTGCTGCCGTCCGCGCATCACGTGCGTCAGTTGGGTTTCGCGTCAGGCTCGCGATCTTTCCGTCGAGGAAGGCGAGAGCGCCTGGCTGCACGATGGATACGGACCGGTGACGGCGTTATCGCCCAGCCCCGATGGCCTGCGCGACTCCCGCCGCCGTCTTGATGGTGGCCTGCCGCGGAAAGACCTTCTCCAGCAGCACCCGATGCGCTTCCTCGTCGCCGTCCGAGCAGCAATCGCCAACGACCAGCAGTGTGTAGTCCGCGTCGGCGGCATGGCGCAGGGTCGAGAGTACGCCGCCGCTGGTGGCGATCCCCGTCAGGATCAGGGTGTCGATGCCGTTGGCGCGCAGCATCAGGTCGAGATCGGTCCCGGCGAAGGCGCTCACCCGATGCTTGGTGACGACGATTTCCTCGGCCCGCGGCGCGACGGCGGGATGGATCTTGGCATTTTCGGCACCCGCGGCGAATGCGCCCGAGGCCTTGAGCCCGTTGAACGTCGCATTTCGGTCGCTGACCTCCGGATAGCCGGGGCGGAAGCCGACGACCACATAGATCACCCGCATCCCGGCTGTGCGCGCCGCGGCGATCAGCTTCGCCGTCCGATCGAGCAGCGCCTCCGCACCGGCGGCATAGTTGTCGACGATCAGCGTCTGGAAATCCATGACGAGCAGCGCGCTTGTCCGGCGATCGATCGAAAGATTGTCTGCCATTGCTGGTCCTGTTCCTGCTCGCGGCGTGATGGGTGCGGGGCGTTGCAAGCGCCCGAGCCTGGCAATGGCTGGTTCCGCGACCGCCCGCCCTTTAAGACTAACTTTACAAGTCGCGTACATAACGCTAACCACGCGGAAACCAAACCGTATCGTTTATATAATCCAGATCGAGGGGGCTGACAAGAGGCGGGAAATGATCAAGTGCTCCTTTCGCCAGTTACTTGTCCGGCTATCCATTGCCGCGCGCGCTTCGGCTTCCGTCACAAAGACGCAAATCCGGTCGCTTCTCTATGGGACGTATGACTTCGCCCGCCGCAACAGCTTCGGATTCAATCTGACTTACATCGACAAGGATGTTCCCTCGCCAGGCTCATTCGGTTTTGAAACAGGCTATATGCGCTCGCTGTATCAATACGGATATGGCAAGGCGAAAGCCGGTGATTTCTGGGCGAAGGCGCCGCCGTCCGATGGTTCCTGGCTGAGCGGTCTTCGCTATCGAAGATCGGCTGTGTCGCAATGACAGGCGAAGCCGCCACGACCGCTGTGAAGCGTCATGCGTTAACGATCCTCCACGCCCTGGAGGAGGCGGACGCGCAGCTTGTCGGCAAGGCCGTAGTCCTCACCGACGGAACGGCGGGAACGGTGGAGCCGATCTGGCTTGACGATCTCCACGGCCTGCGAATCTCGATCAAAGGACACCCTGGAAAGCGGCCTGTTTCAGCGCTCAAATTCGCGCAAGGCTAGCTGCAGGCCGGACCTCAGCGAGGCCTCACTCCGTTCAGGAACAGTTTGACGGCGGCCTCTCTGCGCTGCTCCAGGTACTTTGGACGAGTGACGATGCCGTGGTGCTTGTCGCTCCCCAGCACAAGGCTCAGGAACAGGTCGGCCGCAATGGCGGGATCGTCGACCTTGATCTGGCCACGCTCGGCAAACTGCTGAAGCAGGCTTGCGACGGCCCGAACCCCTCGCTGCCAACCCTCCTCATGCGCGAGTTTCGCAAGTTCCGGAAACTGGGCGGCCTGCGCTGCCAGGATCCGGCGCAACATGACCACCTCGGGAATCCGGGAGTGGGCCATCAGGTGCCGGCTCAGATCGTGCAGCGTCGTCTCTACGCTCCTGGGGTTGACCCTGGCGGCCTCGGCGGCCGCCGACAGCGGAGCAAGCCAGCGCTGGATCGTGGCTCGCAGCACGGCCGTGAACAAATCGCGCTTGTCGTGGTAACGGGCGTAGACGGTCGGCTTGCTGATGCCGGCGGTTTCCGCGACCGCATCGATCGACGTGCAGTCAAAGCCGCGCTCCATGAACAGCTTTGTTGCGACATCGAGCAAGCGCGCGTCACGCCGCGCGGCCTCCTCACGGGTGGGACGGCCGCCGCTCGCGCGCCGGGCAGGGCGCGTCGCCACCATCGTTGCTTCCTTCGCCATCCAAAGCCCCTTGTCAGCCCGCCGAAGTTGGATTATGTAAACGATACAGTTTAGTTTTATCAGAATCGAATATCAATGCTCTTCGTAACATGAGTCCAAAGCGCCGAATACCCGCGCACCTGGCGGAACCGGCGACAACGGGAGGATATCGTCAGAACATGTCGCTGAACCATGCCTGAAACGGCTTTCCACCCCTTAACCGTTAGCTCGGCGAACAACCCCCGTCCCCAAGAGCGGTCGCCGCGCGAGAGCCGCCGAGCAGCCCCCTCGGCGGCTCTTCAAGGAGGGGCAGGGTGAGCCCGCGCCGGAGCGCCAGTTCGAGCGCTCATTCTCGCTGCGCTTTCCCGGGCAGAGATGGAGCGATCTTTCCCTGCCGATGCGATCGTGCATAATCGAAGGATCGTTTGAACCCCGCGCGAGTCTCTCATGTCCCTTCAAGCCTATCTCGCCTTTGTCGCCGCCTGCATCGCGCTGGCGCTGCTGCCGGGGCCGATCGTCACGCTTGTGATCGCCAACGGCCTGCGGCACGGCACCCGCGCGGCGCTGACCAACGTCCTCGGCGCGCAGGCTGGCCTTGCGATCGTGATCGGCGTCGTCGCGATCGGGCTGACCTCGCTGATGGCGACGATGGGCTATTGGTTCGACTGGGTGCGCTTCGCCGGTGCCGCCTATCTGGTTTGGCTCGGCATCAAGCTCATTCGTTCGCCCGTCGAAGGCGTCAATACGGATGCGCCGCCACCGCCGCCGCGCGGTGGCTTCTTCCTGCAGGGCTTTCTGGTGCTGTTGTCGAACCCCAAGGTGCTGGTGTTCTTCGGCGCCTTCATTCCGCAATTCATGGACATGAGCAAGCCGCACTTCCCCCAGGTGGCGCTGCTTGGTGCCACCTTCATGGTGACAGCCGTGATGACCGACATGCTCTACGCATTGCTGGCCGGCCGGGCGCGAAAGTTCTTTTCGGCGCGGCGGACGCGGCTGGTGTCGCGGATTTCCGGCGGCTTCATGATCGGCGGCGGCATCTGGCTGGCGCTGACGCGGGCGCGGTAAAACGCTCGAATTGAACCATTCGCCGCTTCGGCCCGTCTGAGCAAGGGGGCGGATTTTCGCCGTCCGGTCCTCTCTGGGGTAAATCGGTGCCTGATCTGCCGTGGTACGTCTACGCGATGCTGCTCGCGCCGCTCGCGCTCGTTCTGTTTGCCGCGGCCTACAAGACGCTGCAGGTGCGCGCTGTCAGGGAATGGCCGCAGACGCCGGGCAAAGTCTTCATCTCGAATTCCGAAGTGCGGGATGTCAGGGTGCTCGACGATTCCCGGGAAGACAACTGCCGGATCGAACGGCGCAACTTCGCCAACATCGTTTACCAATATTCCGTCGCCGGCAGGCAGTTGCGCAACAACCGCGTCAGTATCGGCGAAGACCGCGGTAATTTCGAGGTCGCGGAGACCATCGCGAAATATCCGGTCGGCATGGACGTCACCGTTTTTTACAATCCGCTGCATCCGAACGAGGCCGTGCTCGAGCGCGACCTGCCGAAGGGTCTGTGGGGCTGCCTCGGGATCGGGACCGCAATCATGCTGGCGATCGTGTTCGGCGGGGTGTTCGGGCTCAATCGATTGACCGGGTTCGTCGCGACACTGCTCGCGAATCCCAAATTTTCGCCGATGGTCGTCGTATTCGGCGCTTTCGGGCTCGTCATCGCGCTGTTTGCGCTCGCGATGCGGCGACAGTCGCAACTCGCGAAGCATTGGCCGGTCGTGCCGGGGACCATCAAGATGTCCGACGTCCAGCAATACCGCAACGCGCCGACGCAAAACGGCGTGCGTGGCGAAGTCATGTATCAGCGGCAGGCGTCGTTCGCCTACAGCTACAACAACGTGACCTACACCTGCATCGCGGGCAGCGTTGCCACCGGCGCCAATTCGACCTCGGGCTGGCTGATGCGCAAATTCACCACGGCCTATCAGGACGGCGCCGGCGTGAACGTCTATGTCAATCCGGCCAATCCTTCCGAAGCGACGCTCAATCCGCGCGGCGGTGTCATCCTGATATCGATCCTGGGGCTTATCGCGCTGGCGTTCTGGGGACTGGCCTGGTTCGTCGCGACGCGAGGTTAGGGCTGCGGCCTCATGGTTCGAGACGCGCGGCCTTGCCGCGCTCCTCACCTTGAGGGGTTTAACACCTCATCCTGAAGGGCAAGCGTCAGCGTGCGTCTCGAAGGCCGAGGCCACTGAACTGGACAATACGCTAAATCAGCCGCTCCGCGCGCAGCATCGGTTCGATCTCGGCAAAAATCCGTGCCAGCCGGTCGGCCCAGGATTTCTCGCCGGCAGCATCGGAAATCAGGTCCTGGCGAATTTCGATTCCGGTGTTCATCAGCCCGCGCATCTCGCCATGCACCGGGATCGTGTAGTCGGTCTCGTCGCTGACCGCATAGGGCTCGTTGTCGCCGACCACGAGATCGGCCTCCGCGCGCAGCAGTTTTAATAGTCGCGGCGGCAAATGCGTATCGCGATGATACAGCGTGCCGATGTGCCATGGCCGCGCGATCCCGGCATAGACGGGCGTAAAGCTGTGCAGCGATACCAGCACCGTCGGCAGGCCCGCATGCAGGCGGCTATCGATAATCTCGTCGATGCGCTGGTGATAGGGATCGAAAATCTGCGTGCGCCGCATCTCCGCGGCTTCCCGCGCCAGACCTTCGTTGCCGGGAATTGTCGTGGCCTCGCTGATGCGCGGGATCGAGCCTGCGGCATGCGGCGGGCGATTGCAGTCGATCACCAGCCGCGAATAGCGCTGCGCGATCAGATGCGCGTCGAGCTGCCGCGCCAGCGCCTCGGCGACACCGGCGATGCCGATGTCCCAGGCGATATGGCGCGTCAGCTCGCGCTCGGTGAGGCCGAGATCGCCAAGTTGCTTCGGAATCAGCCGGCCGTAATGGTCACAAGTGAGCAGAAACGGTGAATGCCCCGCGGCATTATGTTCATGGATCGGGGGAACATCTTCGTGATCCAGAAGTAGTGTTGTGTCGCCGGCGTTGTCCAAGAGCCTTTTCCTCAACTTTGCCTATCGAATCGGCATACCAACCTTAAAAATGAGCAGGGTTCGGTATAGATTGGCCGGCTCAAATTCACGATGATTGTTTGACGATGCCGCTGCTGACGATTCATCACAAGACCGTATATCGCTACACCCATCCGGTGGCGTTTGGCGAACACCGCATCATGCTGCGCCCGCGTGACAGCCATGATCTGCGCGTGCTGTCCGGCAGCCTCGAGATCGAGCCGCAGCCGATGTCGCTGCGCTGGATCCATGACGTGTTCGGCAACAGCGTCGCGATCGCGACCTTCGACGAGCGCGCCGAAACGCTGTCGTTCACCTCGATGGCGACGGTCGAGCACAATCCGGCCGAGGAATTCGCGCTGACCGCGGATGATCCCGCCTATTTCTATCCGTTCCTCTATGACGACGAGGAATTTCCCGACCTGCAGCAGTTCATCTCGCCGCAATATGGCGATCCGAACGGTGAGCTGTCGTTCTGGGCGCGCGGGTTTCTCGACGCCGACGGGCCGACGCCGACCTTCAATATCCTGAGCGGCATGACGCACGGCATCCGCGAGGCCTTCACCTATCGCAGGCGGCACGAGCAGGGCACCCAGCATCCGCTCGACACGCTGCAGACGGGATCGGGCACCTGCCGCGACTATGCGCTGTTCATGATCGAGGCGCTGCGGCGGCTCGGCATCGCCGCGCGCTTCGTGTCGGGATACCTGTTCATTCCGGGCGACCGCGCCCACGGCTATGTCGGCGGCGGCTCGACGCATGCGTGGGTGCAGGTCTATCTGCCGAGCGCCGGCTGGATCGAGTTCGATCCGACCAACGGCATCGTCGGCACCCGCGATCTGATCCGCGTCGCGGTGGCTCGCGATCCGCGGCAGGCGATCCCGCTGCACGGTGCTTATCTCGGCTCGGCCGACGCCTTCGTCGGCATGGAGGTCTCTATCAACGTCGTCTCGGTCGGCGAAGCGGAGAAGGTATAGCCATGGAGATCAAGGTCGGCTTCGAGATCGCTTACGCGGCCGCACAGCCAACGCCGATGGTGATCATGCTCGGCATTCACCCGTCGCGCTTTGCCGATATCGTCGGCACCGAGCGCATTGTCGCCGAGCCCGACGTGCCGATCGGATTCTACCGCGACAGTTTTGGCAATGTCTGCGGCCGTCTGGTGGCGTCGGCCGGCGGCGTCACCTTTCACGGCCACGCCGTGGTGCGCGATTCCGGCCTGCCCGATGTGGTGATGCCGACCGCGCAGCAGGTGCCGATCGATCAATTGCCGGACGAGCTCTTGCTCTATCTGATGCCGAGCCGCTATTGCGAGACCGACAAGCTCACCGATATCGCCTGGTCGCTATTCGGCGCCACGCCGCCTGGCTGGGCGCGGGTCCAGGCCATCGTCGATTTCGTCCACAACCACGTCACCTTCGGCTACGAGCATGCGCATTTCATGAAATCGGCGCATGACGTCTACGAGCAGCGCGCCGGCGTGTGCCGCGATTTCGCGCATCTGGCGCTGACCTTCTGCCGCTGCATGAACATCCCGGCGCGCTATTGCACCGGCTATCTCGGCGATATCGGCGTGCCCAGGGATCCCGCGCCGATGGATTTTTCCGGCTGGTTCCAGGCCTATCTGTCGGGCCAGTGGTACACCTTCGACGCCCGCCACAATCATCCGCGCATCGGCCGCATCCTGATGGCCACCGGCCGCGACGCCGCCGACGTCGCGCTGACCACGAGCTTTGGCCGGATGGATTTGGTGAAATTCGTCGTCGTCACCGACGAGGTCGCGCCGGCGTAGCTCTCGCTGCCGCGCATTCGTCATTGCGAGCGAAGCGAAGCAATCCATTCTTTCTTTTTGTCGCGCCATGGATTGCTTCGCGGAGCTTGTCATCGGGCGCACATTCGTGCGACCCGTTGGCTCGCAATGACGGGTATAGAGCACCCCATGATTTCAGATCGCCTGTTCGTCTACGGCACGCTGATGCGCGGCTTCGACCATCCGATGGCCAGGCTGCTGTCGCGCAGCGCCGATTTTCTCGGCGCTGCGCAGTGCCGCGGCCGGCTCTATCTCATCAAGCATTATCCGGGGCTGGTGTTGTCGGACGATCCCGCAGAAATCGTGTTCGGCGAATTGTACCGCCTGCGCGATCGCGACGCCTTGCTCGGCGAGTTCGACATGTATGAGGCCTGCGGCGCGGGTTTTCCGGAGCCGACCGAATATATCCGCGCGATGCTGCCGCTGACGCTGGACGACGGCAGCACGGGCGAGGCATGGACCTATATCTACAACTGGCCGGTCACCGGCCTGCCGCGCATCGCCTCGGGGAAATTTCTGGAGCAGTAACTCTCCGTCATGCCCGGGCTTGTCCCGGGCATCCACGTCTTTCTTTCTTGTGGCTGCAAAGACGTGGATGGCCGGGTCAAGCCCGGCCATGACGAATGAGCAAACATTGCCGCGAGGTCTCACCCCTCCCGCACCACGCGCACATCGACCTCGCGCTCGACGTAGGTCCATTCCTCGGTGGCGCGCAGCATCCGGACCAGTTCCTCGAAGTCGGCGGCGTGCTCGGGCGCGTATTCGAACCAGGTGAGGAAATCGAAGGGCTCGCCGAGGTCGCGGCAGTGGAACAGCTGGCGCGCGATCGCGGGCAGAAATTTCAGGCTGGCTGAGATGTGGTGCGACCTGTCCTCGAAGATGCGCCGCCGCTCGTCCTGGGGCAGCTCCCACCACGCAGCCGATTTCCGGATCGGGATCAGCGCCGCGTGCGTGGCCTCGGGGCGCCCGAGCCCGGCCTGGACCGCGGCAAGCTGTTCCTGCTCGGCGCGGTCCGTATAGCGCAGATGGCTGACCGTGCCGGCCAGCCGCCACGCGGTCGCCGAGGGCAGGATCGGCAGCGCAATGGCGTCGGATTGAACCACCTGCAGCGCCGGCACGCGCGGCAGCGCCTCGCCCTTCACCCGCGAAATCGAGGTGATGCGCCAAGCCCCGCTCTGGCTGCCCCGGAAGGTCGTGAACATGGGCGCCATCGAAGCGTGGAACCGGGCGGGGATCAAGGCCTATCGTGTCCCGGACGCGGTGCAGCGTGACATCAGCGCGTTTACGCCCGTCTTCGACGCGCTATGGCTCCGCAGAGCCGGGACCCATAATTCGTCGTGCAGCGGTGGACCCCGGATCAGCAGCGCACCGCTAACGCGCTACGCAGCATCCGGGGAACGATGGCCCCGGGCTGATGCCCTGTGAATAGCCGGGAGAAAGCCAACAATCCTGATATTGTGAGGGTTGGTTCACTATATCGATGGTCGGTTAGCACGGACCGAGCGACACCCACCCCATGCGCTTCACGCCCCAATTCCTCGATGAACTGCGCGCCCGGCTTCCGGTCTCGGAAGTCGTGGGCAAGCGCGTCAAGTTGAAGAAGGCCGGACGGGAGTGGAAGGGGCTGTCGCCCTTTCAACAGGAAAAGTCGCCGTCGTTCACCGTCAACGACCAGAAGGGATTTTACCACGACTTCTCCTCCGGCAAGCACGGCGACATCATCTCGTTCTTGATGGAGACCGAGGGCGTCGGTTTTGCGGAGGCCGTCGAGCGGCTGGCCGCGATGGCGGGCATGGCGCTGCCGGCGGCAACGCCGGATGCCGCGCGCCACGAGCAGCGCCGCAAGACGCTGTACGACGTGATGGATCTCGCGGCCAAATTCTTCGCCGATACGCTGGCCTCGCGTCATGGCGCCAAGGCGCGCGGCTATCTCGGCGACCGCGCGATCTCGCCGGCCACCCAGTTGCAGTTCCGCATCGGCTACGCGCCGCCCGACCGCTTTGCGCTGAAGGAGCATCTCGGCGCCCAGGGCATCCCGGTCGAGGACATGGTGGAAGCGGGCCTGCTGGTTGCGGGCGACGACATCCCGGTGCCCTACGACAAGTTTCGCGACCGCGTGATGTTTCCGATCACGGACCTGCGCAATCGCGTCATCGCGTTCGGCGGCCGCGCGCTGGAAAAGGACGTCGCCGCCAAATACATGAATTCGCCGGAAACCCCGCTGTTTCACAAGGGCGACAATCTCTACAACCTCTCGGCCGCGCGGCAGGCCACGCATAACGGCGCAGCCCTGATCGTGGTCGAAGGCTATGTCGACGTTATCGCCATGGTGACGACGGGCTTTGCCGCCACCGTCGCGCCACTCGGAACGGCCTTGACCGAAAACCAGCTCGCGCTTTTGTGGAAGATGGCGGACGAGCCGATCCTGTGTTTCGACGGCGACAAGGCCGGACAGAAGGCCGCCTGGCGCGCCGCCGACCTGGCGCTGCCGCATCTCAAGCCCGGAAAAAGTTTGCGCTTCGCGCTGCTGCCCGAAGGCCAGGACCCCGATGATCTTGCGCGCTCCGGCGGACGCGCGGCGATCGAGGAAGTGATCGGCGCGGCGCGCGGGCTCGCCGACATGATCTGGTCGCGCGAGATCGAGGGCGGCACGTTTGCGACGCCCGAACGCCGAGCGGCGCTGGAAGCGCGGATCGGCGAACTCTCCAACGGCATCCGCGACGAGGTGGTGCGGCGCTATTATCGCCAGGATCTGGCCGAGCGGCTGCAGCGCACCTTTGCGCCGGAAGGCGGCCGCGGCGGTTACGCCAGAGGCAATTTCGGCAAGCGCCCGGGCGGCGAATCAGGCGGCCGGTTTGGCTCCCGTGCCCCCTTCACGTCAGGCGCGGCGGGCCGATTCGGCGGCGGCGGCCGCGGGCAGGCGAACGCCGGCCAGGTCAGCAACCGCGGCCCCTATCAAGCGGCCAGCGCCCAGCTTGCGGCCAGCCCGATCATGCGCGGCCAGCGCAGTGCGCTGTCCCGCCGCGAAGCGCTGATTTTGCAGTCCCTGATCAACCATCCCTGGCTGCTGCACGACCATCTGGAAGAGGTGGCGGCGCTGGAACTGGCCCATCCGGAGGCCAACAAGCTCCGCGCCGCCATTATCGCGGCCTTCGCCAGCGACCATCACCATTCGCCCGAGCCCGAAGAACAGGCCGAAAAAATGCGGGCCGATCTCGAGGCGCGAGGATTTTCGCAGATACTTCAAAGGGTTGTGGCTGCGATCACGACCTCGGCGGTGTGGGGCGTGCAGCCCGGGGCAGCAAGGGAAGATGTTCTTTCGACCTGGCAGCAGCTCGTTACCTTGCATCAGAAAACTCACGCCTTACTTAGGGAAAAGAAGGATGCCGAGCTGGCCTTGGGCGAGGAGCCCAGCGAGGCCAATTTGGCATGGCTGATGGACGTGAGCGCCCGGCTGGTCTCTCTGGACGGCACCGAGGCCCTGATCGAGGGTTTTGGCGAGCTTTCGGGCCGGTTCCGGCGCAGCGTTTGATGAAAAAATGATGCGGACGGCCGTGGCCGGGGCCGTTAAAAGACTCGCCAAACCCATGGTTTGGCTGCAAAAACAGGGTTAAGCGAAACTTAATAGCCGCACCGTTATTGGTGCAGACACCGGCGAGACGGGAGTTCGGGGGTGGCGACAATCTGCGCCGCCCTTTCCGCGTCGAAAGAGCGTGATCCGGAAAAGTGGAAACCGGTTTTCCGGAAGGATCACGCTCAAACAAAGAATAGAGCGAGATGACGTTTCGAAGAAACGTCGTCGCGCTCGGTGACATTAGTGATCCAAGCAGGTGGCGACAGCCGCTGCCTTGCATGAGCGCGTTTCGGGAGCTTGATGAATGGCCACCAAGGCAAAGACGCTGCAGGTTAAAGACAAGGAAAAAGACGACAAGGCAGCGGACACGCCTGAGAAGGATTCTCCGGACGCGCCGTCGCCGTTGCTCGATCTGTCGGACGCCGCCGTCAAGAAGATGATCAAGCAGGCCAAGAAGCGCGGCTTCGTGACCTTCGATCAGCTCAACGAAGTGCTGCCCTCCGACACCACCTCGCCCGAACAGATCGAAGACATCATGTCGATGCTGTCGGACATGGGCATCAACGTGTCGGAAGCCGAAGAGGCCGATAGCGAGGACGAGAAGGAAGAGGCCGACGACGAGACCGACAACGAACTGGTCGAAGTCACCGCCAAGGCCGTCACCGAAGTCAAGAAATCCGAGCCTGGCGAGCGCACCGACGATCCCGTTCGCATGTATCTGCGCGAGATGGGCACGGTTGAATTGCTCTCTCGCGAAGGCGAAATCGCAATTGCAAAACGCATCGAGGCCGGCCGCGAGGCGATGATCGCGGGCCTCTGCGAAAGCCCGCTGACCTTCCAGGCCATCATCATCTGGCGCGACGAATTGAACGAAGGAAAGATCTTCCTTCGCGACATCATCGATCTCGAAGCCACCTACGCCGGCCCCGACGCCAAGAACAACATGAACCCGGCGCTGCTGGCCGCACCGCTCGGCCCCGACGGCCAGCCGCTGGCTGCCGCCAACGGCAACGGCAATGGCGCGGCCGCAGCCCCTTCGCATGTCGCGCCGCCCGCTGCTCCGCCGTCGCCGACCCCGTTCCGCGCCGCGCCCGCTTCTGCGCCCGGTGGTGACACCGAGGAGAAGGATCCGGCCGAGGCCGCCGCCGAAGGCGACATGGACGACGACGAGTTCGAAAACCAGATGTCGCTCGCCGCCATCGAGGCCGAGCTGAAGCCGAAGGTGGTGGAAACCTTCGACAAGATCGCCTCCGAGTACAAGAAGCTGCGGCGCCTGCAGGAGCAGGACATCGCCAACCAGCTGCAGAGCGAGACGCTCTCGCCCTCGCAGGAGCGCAAATACAAGAAGCTGAAGGACGAAATCATCGTCGAGGTGAAGTCGCTGCGGCTCAATCAAGCCCGTATCGATTCGCTGGTCGAGCAGCTCTACGACATCAACAAGAAGCTGGTCTCGTTCGAAGGCCGTCTCTTGCGCCTCGGCGACAGCCACGGCGTCGCGCGCGAGGACTTTCTGCGCAACTACCAGGGCTCGGAGCTCGATCCGCGCTGGCTCAACCGTGTCTCGAAACTCTCCGCAAAAGGCTGGAAGAATTTCGTCCATCACGAAAAGGACCGCATCAAGGATCTGCGCCACGAGATCCAGTCGCTGGCCGCATTGACCGGGCTCGAGATCGGCGAATTCCGCAAGATCGTGCACGGCGTGCAGAAGGGCGAGCGCGAGGCGCGCCAGGCCAAAAAGGAAATGGTCGAGGCCAATCTGCGTCTCGTGATTTCGATCGCCAAGAAATACACCAACCGCGGCCTGCAGTTCCTCGATCTGATCCAGGAAGGCAACATCGGGTTGATGAAGGCGGTCGACAAATTCGAATACCGCCGCGGCTACAAGTTCTCGACCTATGCGACGTGGTGGATCCGGCAGGCGATCACCCGCTCGATTGCCGATCAGGCGCGCACCATCCGCATTCCCGTGCACATGATCGAGACCATCAACAAGATCGTGCGTACCTCGCGCCAGATGCTCAACGAAATCGGCCGCGAGCCGACCCCGGAGGAGCTCGCCGAAAAGCTCGGCATGCCCTTGGAGAAGGTTCGAAAAGTTCTCAAGATCGCCAAAGAGCCGCTGTCTCTCGAAACCCCTGTTGGTGACGAGGAAGACTCGCATCTCGGCGATTTCATCGAGGACAAGAACGCGATCCTGCCCATCGACGCCGCGATCCAGAGCAATCTCCGCGAAACCACGACGCGGGTGCTGGCCTCGCTGACCCCGCGCGAAGAACGCGTGCTCCGCATGCGCTTCGGCATCGGCATGAACACCGACCACACGCTGGAAGAAGTCGGCCAGCAGTTCTCGGTGACCAGAGAGCGTATTCGCCAGATCGAGGCGAAGGCGCTGAGGAAGCTGAAGCATCCGAGCCGGTCAAGGAAGCTCAGGTCGTTCCTGGACAACTAATTTAGGTCGTCATGCCCGGGCGCCTGTCCCCGACTTGATCGGGGATGACCCGGGCATCCATCGAAACAAAGCGGCGGGCGAAAGCCCGCCGTTTCATTTTAGTGGACCCCAGCGTTAGCTTAGTTTTAGTCTTATAACATCCTGGTCGCGCGGCTTGCGGGTGCCGCCGCCCCATGGTTGTTCGATTGCACCAATCGCCCACTCTTCTGCCATAGGGCGCGCGCCCGGACCGCTCTCGCCCCCTACGATGGCCCAGTCGATTCCCTTAAGATCGATCTTGCCTACGGTTGCGAGAAGCGGCTCAAAGGAAACGAATTTTACAGATGCTGCGGCAGTCTTGAGATGCTTAACTCGCACCGCATTCTTGGCGTCCTCGACTGAGACGCCTAACCAAATATGCGGGGGCGCTTTGCCTGCGCCGTACCGACCGCGGAGATACCGGACCATAAGCGAACTGCGCTTGGTCAAGACCTGATATGTGTGCCAGTCGGCAGCTTCCATCGTATCGAACACGGAATCGATGAATGGTCTGGGCACTTCTTTATGAAAGAGGTCACTCATAGAGTTGACGAAGATGCGTCTTGGCTGTCGCCAACTCAGCGGTTGAGCCAACCGCTCTGGACGCAGTTTCAGGTCAAAACCATTTTCGAACGGATGACCGGGGACACCCCGAAAGCGCTCGGAAAAGCGCTCAGCGTAGCAAAAATCGCAGCCACGAGTGATCTTCGTGCAACCCGTAACAGGATTCCACGTTGCGTCAGTCCATTCGATTGGTGTCGTTGACGCCATAAGTTCACTCTAGAACAAAACAAGAACAAATACTAGTCAAAAAATAGTCTACCTGAGATCGCGACACCTTAGGTTAATGGGCCTTTCAAGCAATTGCGCTTGAATGCTCGCTTGGTAAGACAAGACGTGATGAGGTTCGGACGGACCTTTCGATGGCAGTGCTCCATGCGTCACGTAGCGCCACTCTCCAGCATCGAAGGCTAACTGTAGCATGACCGGCCACCGCCTTGTTGTCTGGTACAACACGCGCTGCCCCGTTTGCAATGCGGGGATCGATTGGCAACGCAACAAGCTCTTGGCCGCCGTTCGCGCCGGCCACATCTCGTTCAAAGACATCAACGAACAGCCCGATGCGCTGGCGTCCTATGGCGTCTCGCTCGATGACATTCGCCGTCGCCTGCATGCGACCGATGAATCCGGCGGCCTGATCGTCGGCGCGGATGTGGCGGTCGCGATGTGGCGGCTAACGCCTGGCCAAGGCTGGCTGGCGGCGCTGTTCGGCAATCGCCTGATGCTGCCGGTGACGCGATTTGCTTATGATCGCTTCGCGGACGCGCTATTCGCCTGGAACAAGCGGAAGGGGCGTTGGTGATGCCGGCTCTCCTCGTCCTTGCCAGGCTTGACCCGGCAATCCATCTTAAGAAAATGATGGATGCGCTGGTCAAGCCCGCGCATGACGGCGGTGACAAAATCGCCATCGCGGATCAAAGCGATGAACAAAGTCGCAAAAATCAAATGGCTCGGCGGCTATCGCTTGCACACAACATTCAGCGATGGAGCCATGGGCGAGCACGACTTTTCCGCGCTGGTTGCGCAGAGTGGACTCACGGTTCAGCCCCTGTGTGACCCTGCGTATTTCGCACGCGTGTTTCTGGAAGATTGCGCACCCACCTGGCCCAACGGCTTCGATATGTGCCCCGATTGGTTGCGCCGCGAAACTGAGTCCGCCGAGCGCTGAATCGAGAAGTATCCCGCCTCAACTCAACGGCCTCGCCGCCCCCCGCGCCCTTCATCCGCCTAACGCTTCCCGATCCCCATGATCGCCGAGCCCATCGCGGTCGAGCCCAGGGTAACGATGAAGCCGAACAGCAACAGCCCGAGCGCAATGCCGGGCGAGTTGTCGGCGAAGATTAGGTCGCGCAGGCCAAAGGGATTGAGCGCGAGCAGGCCGCCGACCAGCAAGGTCGCGGCCGCCACGCCCACCGCAAGGTTGATGGCGAGCAGCCGGAACAACGGCGTACGCAAGGCATCGAACCGTTGCGGCATCCGCTGCTGGCCTGGCGTTTTGTCTGGCATCGTCGCGCGCCCTCGCGCTTGGGCAAGTTTACCAGAGATGGGCGCTGGATGGCTTCCGTCAATCCTCGATCCGTTCCTCCGTGCAGCCGAACCCCGCCGGCATGAGCCGCGCCGCGGCCGGGTCCGTGGCGATGCGCTGCTCCGCGGCCGGCGTCTCGGCCGCCAGCCCGAGCGAGGCGATCACCTGATGTTCGATCCATTGCCGGACGTCGGCGGGCGCGGTGCGGATCTGGTCCGTGGTCAGGGTAATTCCGATCATGAAGGCTCTCCTTTTGGCTTGCCATGCTAGGCGAAGCCGCCGCGGAGAATTTGATGCGGATCAAGGGTCAGGCGCGGCCCCGAGAAAGGCGCAAAAGCAGCGTTTTTGACGCGCCGCTTTCGGTCGTGGCATGGTGGATGCCGTGCGAAGAATTTTGAAGGATTTCAGTATGCTCGGACGTTGCCTGGCCGTCATTGTCGCTGTCTTGTTTGCCGCCACCCCCTCCCACGCCGCCCGCTGTGGCGGCGATTTCAACGGCTTCGTCCAAAGCATCTCGGCGGAGGCGGGGTCCGCCGGCATCTCGCAAGGCGTGATCTCCCAGGCGCTCGGCGGCGTCCAGCAGGACATGGGCGTGCTCGCCTTCGACCGGCGCCAGCGCGGCACCTTCAACAAGACTTTTGAGCAATATGTCTCGACCCGCGTCGGCGCCGGGCGGATCAATGGCGGGCGGGCGATGCTGCAGCGGCATGCGGCGCTGCTGTCGAGCATCGAGCAGAAATTCGGCGTGCCGCGGCAGATCCTGGTGGCGATCTGGGGGCTGGAGACCGATTTCGGCAAAGGCGACATGGGCAAGCTTCCGGTGTTTCGCGTGCTGGCGACCATGGCGCATGATTGCCGCCGCACCGAACTGTTCCAGACCGAACTGCTCTCGGCGCTGAAGATCCTGCAGCGCGGCGATCTGCGTTTGAACGACATGATCGGCGCCTATGCCGGCGAGATCGGCCAGACGCAATTTCTGCCGTCGTCCTACATCAAATACGGCGTCGATTTCGACGGCGACGGCCGCGTCGATCTCCGCCACAGCGTGCCCGACGTGCTCGCCTCCACCGCGAACCTGCTGCACACCAACGGCTTCAAACTGGGCGCGCCGTACGGCGAGGGCAGTGCGAATTTCGAAGCGATGCGCGAGTGGAACAGGGCCACGATCTATCGCAAGACGATCGCGTATTTTGCCGATCAGCTGGTGGGAAGGTAGCTAGTCGTCGCAACGTTGTTCGCTCGGCTGGTCATTCAGCTCGTCATGCCTGGGCTTGTCCCGGGCATCCACGTCTTGACGCCCTCGCAGAAGCAAGACGTGGATGGCCGGGACAAGCCCGGCCATGACGGAGGCTCATTTCGGCCCGCCTCGTCATTGCGAGGAGCGCAGCGACGAGCAATCCATTCTTTCTTTCTGCGGCTCGATGGATTGCTTCGCGGAGCCTGTCATCGGGCGCGCATTCGCGCGACCCGTTGGCTCGCAATGACGGCTGAACCAGCACGCACGCGGGGCGGGATGCGGTGGACGCGGAGGCTGCGACTGACGAGCGCGGCCGATGCGGACGGCGAAGTCGTGTGGTCCTGACGCCTCGACGCCGGCGTCAAGCTCGTGAGAAGCAAGCTTCTCAGGGGTGACGGTGACAAGAAAGCCCGATCACCGGGGAGAGCACGTTATAAGCCGTAAAACCATTGCGCAGGGAATGCCGGATTGCCTCCGCTGAACCTGTATGCTCGTGTGCGTTTTTTTGTGCATGTTTGCACACGAGACCGCGGGTGCAGCGCGCATCCGGCGTTCCCTGCGCCCTCTGATTTCCGGGGGCGGGATGTTCAAGAGCAAAACTCGCGCGGAATGCGCGGCGAGATCGCGAAAGCATGTTTGCGAATGTATGCGCCACACTCTCACTGTCATCGCCCGCGAAAGCGGGCGACCCAGTATTCCAGAGACGCCAATGATTGAGCCGAGAAGCCGCGGCGTACTGGATACCCCGCTTTCGCGGGGTACGACGACGAGGACTTAGGTGCCCATACCAACCGTCATTGCGAGCCAACGGGTCGCGCGAATGCGCGCCCGATGACAGGCTCCGCGAAGCAATCCATGTTGCTAAGCAAAGGAAGAATGGATTGCTCACATGGGGAAGGTGTGTGTCAAGAATTAGCAGTCACCTTTTAGCCCAACTTGCGCAACTTGGGGGTGGTTTCTGCGATTTTGCGAGACGCGGGATGAATCGGATCAATCGGTTAGCTGGCGCGCGGAGCTGATTTGAGCGTGTAGTGACGACCTTGGGTATTTTCTTGGGCGGCGCGGTTGGTTCAGATGGCGCATGTATCTGCGCCATGCGATTCGCAAAAAGGACGGGAAGGTTCACCGCTATTGGTGCCTTGTGCGCAGCGTTCGTGTCGGTCGTCGCGTCATTCAACAGACGGTGGCCCATCTCGGTGAGCTCGACGGGCAGGGGCGGCTGGAGGCGCGGGCGCTGGCGCGTCGGCTGATTGGCAGTCCCGAACAGATGCAGCTGTTCAGTGATGACAGCGAGCAATTGACGGTGCCGGTGCGAGTGAAGGGCATTCGCATCGAGCGCTCGCGTCAATTCGGCGACGTGTACCTGGCGCTCGCGTTGTGGCGCGGCACCGGTCTTGAGGAGCTGTGCGCGCGGCTGCTTCCAATCGGCAAGGAGCACATCGCGTGGTCGAAGATTGCGGCCGTGCTGGTGGCGGCACGATTCTGCGAGCCATCGAGCGAGGTGCACATCGCGGAAGGTTGGTACCGGCGCACGGCGCTTTGCGATCTGCTGCAGCTCGGGGATGAGGAGGTCAACAAGGATCGGCTCTATCGCGGCCTCGATCATCTGCTCGCATCCAAGGCCGAACTGGAAGCGCATTTGTCGCAGCGCTGCGGGGAGCTGTTCGCGATCCAGAACGACGTGCTGCTCTACGATGTCACCAGCACCTATTTCGAGGGCCAGGTGGAAGCCAACCCGCAGGCACAGCGCGGCTATTCCCGCGATCATCGGCCCGACTGCAAGCAGGTATGCATCGCCCTCGTCGTGACCTTCGATGGCTTTCCCCTGGGCTATGAGGTGTTCGCCGGCAACACCCATGACTCGCGGACCTTGCAGACGATCGTGTCCACCATGGAGGCCCGGCACGGCGTGCTGGGGCGGGTCTGGATCACCGATCGCGGCATGGCCAGTGCCGACAACCTGGCGTGGCTGCGCCAGACCGGCCGGCGCTATATCATCGGTGCACCGAAGTCGGAGCTGAAGAAGTTCGGCTCCGAACTTGCTCGTCCGGACGGCTGGTGCACGGTCCATGAAGGCGTCGAGGTCAAGCTCACGCGTCACCCCGAGACCGGCGAGACGGTGATCCTGTGCCGCTCGGCCGATCGGCGCAGCAAAGAGCAGGCCATGCACGACAAGTTCAGTCGGCGGATCGAAGCAGCGCTCGAACGCTTGGCCGCTCGCATTGCAAGCTCAAAGAAACGGCTCGATCCGGCGAAGGTGAACCGGCAGATCGGCCGCATTCTGCAACAAAACCAGCGTGCCGCCGCCCGCTTCGCGATCGCGCTGGAGCCGGATGGCTGCCCGGCAGGCTTTCGCCTCCACGTTGCCTACAACGCCGCGTTCGACGACTGGGCTGCGCTCTCGGAGGGCGCCTACCTCCTGCGCTCGAACATCACCGATTGGACCGATCAGCAGCTCTGGAAGGCCTATATCCAGCTCACACAGGCCGAAGCCGCTTTCCGTATCCAGAAGGATCAGCTGAACGTGCGTCCGATCTGGCACCAGCGGGAGGATCGCGTTCAGGCTCATATCCTCGTGTGCTTCCTCGCCTTCGTGCTGTGGAAGAGCCTCGAGATGTGGCAGCAGCGCGCCGGTCTCGGCAATTCGCCGCGGACCATCCTCGAAGAGCTTGCGCGCATCCAGTCGCACGACGTCGTATTACCAACCGCAACACATGGCCAGATGCGCTTGCGCTGCGTGACGCAGCCCGATGCCGCCCAGGCCGCACTCCTCGACCGCCTCGGCATCGTCCTGCCCAAGCGCATGCGCCTCACCGGACACGAAACGCAAGCGCTCGCTGCCACCGCCTAAGCCCCACCACTCCGACAAAAAATGTAGTGAAGACTTTTCAGCTAAGGCATTGATTTGCCTATGCCCGACTGTCGATTCTGCGCAAGTTGGGTTAGTTCGACTGCGGTCCACCTTTTCGTCCCGACCGCGGGCCCTGCAGGATGACGCGCGCAGATCAAGTCAAGGTCGGCCCTTCAGGGCCGCCGCGCAGCGGCTTGACCTTGAGTTGAGCGAGCACGTCATCATGCTTGGAGCGTCGGGAACGATAGGAGTTGCTCGTGTTGGCGGTTCTGTCAGGGCATCTGCAATCCTCGCATTTGCGATCCAGGGGTCGAGCCGGTTCGACGATCTGGGTTGCTTGCCAGATCAAACTCACATTCGGTCGTCGCGCGAGGCGACTGCACCACGATTCCGCTTGCGGCGGGCAGGCTCGAGAGGACGAGACCCTTCTTCGTTGCGGCGTTTCAAGCCATGCAATCCATCGGTTCGTCCACCCGGATCTTCCGAGACTGATCGGGCCTCGGCAGATGGGTTATGGTCGTTTTGTTGCGCGCGGGCGGCGAAGCCCGCCGCTCGGTGCGGTCCGGGATCAGGCGGCGGGCTTCATCACGGCCCCCTCGATGACGACGCCTTGGGTGACATACTTCCACAAGGCCACAAGAAGCTTGCGCGGCAGCGCCACGATCGCGCGCTTGCGGCCTTGCTGGCTTCGCTCTTTGAACCAGCGTGTCAGGGCCGACTGCGGCTGGTGACGTACCCACAGCCAGGCGAGCTGGATCATCGTGGTCCGCAGCCTTGGATTGCCGGCCTTCGACACGCCCTGCTCGTGCCGGATGCCCCCGCTTTGCCAGGGCGTCGCCGCAAGGCCCGCATAGGCGGCGACCTGGCGGCGGTTGGAGAACTGCCGGTAGAACGCCTCCGACCAGAGCACGGCCGCAAAGTTGGCGCCGAGCCCTTTCAAAGCCAGCAGCATCGCTACTGGATCCAGTGCGGCCTTCTCGTCTGCAGGCTTCTCTGCAGGCTTCCTGGCTGCGGCCAGCAGACCATCCCGCTCGGCCTCGACCGCCTTGATCTGTTCCAGAAGCAGTTCGATCCGATCGAGTTCGCGGCCGATCTGCGCCCTCAAATGCGACGGCAGCTCTCGCCCGTCTCCGGTGCGCAACGTCTCAAGCCGCGACCGCCGATCCCGCCGCAAGGGCGCATAGTCGGATATCCCTTGCGAGAACAGAAGCCCCTTGATCCGGTTCACATGGGTGATCCGCTCGGCGATCAATGCCTGGCGCTCGCGACAAAGCCTGCGGCGGTCCTCCTCCTCGGGCGAGGGCGCAACCACCATCGCGCAGACCCGTGGCTCGCCGCGCTTGTAGGCCAGAAGCGCCCGCAGCAGCGTCTCGCCATCGAGCCGGTCCGTCTTGGCCCGTCGTCGCCGGCGCGGCGTCGCAATCGAGGCGGGATCGACCACGTGGCTCTCGATCCCCTCCTGTTGCAGAACACGGTGCAGCCAGAACCCGTCCAGCCCCGCCTCCTGGATCGTGATGATCGGATAGCTTTAGCCGGTCCGGACCTCCGTCTTGCGCTTGAGCTCCGCAAACAGCGTCAAAAGCTCGGCCATATTGCCAGCCGCGACGCTGTGCTTGGACATCTTTTCGCCTTTGCCCGGCGACAGCGACGTCACAAGCCACGTCGAACGGCTCAGTTCCAGCGACACAAAAATTGCGCCAATATAAGTGCGGATAGCGGTCAGTCCGTCGGAAGGATGATCGAGCAACATCGTCGTCTCCAGGTTGAGAGGATCAGCAACCTCAGTCTGGCTTCAGACCTGGCCGCTATCCACCCCCATGGAATCTTCGTCCGCTTCGCTCCTCGCAATGACGAACACGCGTTCACTTGGCCACATTCGCCGTCATCTTCTCGATCCGCTTCGCCAGCACCGCCCAGTACGTCCCCGGCCGGAACCGCTGCAGCAGATCCATGAACCGCGCGTCGTTGCCGATCAAGATCCGCGGCGCGTTCTTCTCGATGCCTTCGATGATGCGCTGTGCTGCGGCCGTCGGCGTGGTCCTGGCGATGGCATCGAAGCGGTCGATCGATTGCGCGCGGCGGGAATTGTCGGTGACGCCAACGCCGGTGCGGGAGTTGCGGGCGATGTTGGTGGCGACGCCGCCGGGATGCACGACGGAGAGCCGCACCGGACTGTTCGCCATCGCAAGCTCATGTCGCAGGCTTTCGGAAAATCCGCGCACCGCGAATTTTGCCGCGCAATAGGCCGACTGGCCGGGCGGGGCGATGATGCCGAAGATCGAGGACAAATTGACGATGTGCGCGGCGGGCTGTTGGGCCAGATGCGGCAGGAAGGCGCGGGTCGCATGCACCACGCCCCAGAAATTGATGTTGAACAGCCAGTCCATCTGGGCCTGGTCGATCTCGTTGAACTGGCCGAGCAGGGCGACGCCGGCATTGTTGATGACGATGTTCAGGCCCGGGTGGGCGGCGGTGGCGGCGGTTGCAAAATCCTGGATCTGGCCGGGCTCGCCGACATCGACGCGATGCGCCGTGACCTTGCACCTGGAGGTTTTGACGATCTCGGCCGCCACCGCCTGCAGCCCGGCTTCGTCGCGATCGGCGAGCGCCAGATCGGTGCCGCGCGCAGCAAGTTCGAGCGCAAGCGCCCGGCCGATGCCGCTGGCGGCGCCGGTCACGACGGCCGCGCTTCCGGAAATCGCAGTCATTCTGGTGTCACTCCATGACGGAAGGGCCGGCGACGGCCGCGGGATCGCGGCGGGTTCCCCAACTTTCGCAAATTGGAACCGAACAATAAAGCGCTTTCGGGCTTTACCCCACCTCACCTTAATGGAGACCATGCATGGGACAGTCGACGCCTCTCCGCGCGAAGCCTCTCCGCGCAAAAGCACTCATCGTCGAAGACGACCCGATGCAGCGGGAAATGATTGGCTTGCTGCTGGAAGAGAGCGATTTCGACGTCATCCAGTGCGAAAGCGCCGAAGCGGCCGAGTTGGTGCTGGAGCGGAGCGGCGGCAGTCTGGTCCTGATGATGACCGAGATCCATCTCGCTGGCCACATGAATGGGGTGGAGCTCGCCTATGTCGCCAAGAAATGCAATCCGGATATGGGCGTGATCGTCACGTCCGGAAAGCCGCTGCGGCAGGCGCTGCCGGAGGGCGCGCAATTCTGGTCCAAGCCATGGGCGCCGCTCGACGTGATCCGCGAGGCGGAGAAGATGTCGTTTGCCTGGAGCGTGGCGGGGAAACCTTAAGGCCGCGCGCTTCCACGACAACCCACGCCGTGATATGGCGAGCCATGACGCTCTCGTTCCTGCTGACCTCGCTGATCGTGGTCGTGTCCCCCGGCACCGGCGTGCTCTACACGCTGGCGGTGGCGCTGACGTCGGGCGCGCGGGCCAGTATCGCCGCCGCCTTCGGCTGCACGCTCGGGATCGTCCCGCATATGCTGGCGGCGATGCTGGGGCTGGCCGCAGTGCTGCACACCAGCGCGGTTGCGTTTGCGGCGCTGAAATGGTGCGGCGTGGTCTATCTGCTCTATATGGCCTGGCAGGCGTTGCGCGAAACCGGGGCGCTCGCGATCGAGGCGCGGCCGGAGGAGGCGCGTTCGAGCCGGCGCGTGGTCGTCACCGGCTTCCTGATCAATATCCTCAATCCAAAATTGTCGATCTTCTTTCTCGCCTTCCTGCCGCAATTCATCGCGGTCGATGAGGCCCACCCGCCGGGACGGATGCTGGAATTGAGCGCGGCCTTCATGGCGATGACGTTGGCGGTGTTCGTGGTCTACGGCCTGTTCGCAGCCGGCGTGCGCGACCGCGTCATCACCAGGCCCAAGGTGATGGCCTGGCTGCGCCGCAGTTTTGCGTTAGGCTTCGCCGCGCTCGGGGCGAAGCTGGCGTTTGCGGAAAGGTAGTCGGGTGACTACTTCCGTCATTGCGGGGAGCCAACGGGTCGCGCGAATGCGCGCCCGATGACAGGCTCCACGACGAAGCAATCCATACTTCCTTTGCCGCCCCATGGACCCAGAATCAAAAAGGCGGGCCGTGAGCCCGCCGTTTTCGAAAGATCATGCCTGGCGTTGGATGCCCGGGCGGAGCTGAGCGCTCCACCCGGGCCTGAAGTCACTTCTTCGACTTCTTGGCCTTCTTCGCCTTCTTCGCCTTTTTCGCCTTCTTCGCTTTCTTAGCCATAGTATCCTCTCAAGGGTTTAATGGATTGAAACGCGACACCGAGGCATGCTTGGCGGAGGGCTAGCCTCGCAACATCCTCGATCACAATCCCAACAGATTCGCGGCGCGCTGCCGCGTGCTGTCACGCCGCGGTCATGATGTTATCCACAGCTGTTATGCGTTTTGACGCGATTTTTCCCGAAAATGCAGCTGCGCAACGCCATCGGCGTCGCCGCGTCACGGTTAACGCGGCCCCAACGCGCTGCGCTCTTCATCAATTTAAAACCACGGTGGAGATTGCGAAAGCCACGGTCAGAGTCCGTTAAGCGGATGGCTGCAACTTGTCCGCAAGACAACCGGGATTGTCGTGGGGGGAGACGCCCTGAGGCGCGAAAGCTCTGGGCGAGCGGATAACAGGGGAGACGCGGCCATGTGCGTTGCGGGTTTGCGATGCTGAGCGTTCCGACGCTATGGACGGTGTTCGTCATCAATTTTCTGGCGCTGGGCCTGATCTGGGCCTACGTCATGCGCAGCTATCCGTCGTTCGATGCGGCCCGGTTCTGGACCGGGTCCGCGTTCGTCGCGGCGGTCGGCGCGGCGATGGCGATGCTGCGCGTCGTGATGACGGAGTCGCTGCTGCCGCTGCTGGCCGCCGGCACGGCTCTGGTCTTTGCCGCCTGCCTCGCCGCGATGGGCATCAAGAAATTCTTCGGCCGGCCGGTGACGTGGCGCGCCACCTTGCTGATCACGGGGCTGACCTTTGCGGGCGTCGCCTTCTTCATCTTCGGCAACGACAGCGTGAGGATGCGGGTTTCGATCTATTCGATCGCCCAGTCGCTGCCGCTCCTGATGACCCTGAGACTGCTGCTGACGCCGCATGAGGGCCGCATCAATCCGGGCGCCCGGCTGGCCGGCACCGTCTCCATTCTCATCATCTCGTTCTATGCCCTGCGGCTGATCGCTTGCCTCGCCAGTGGCGGCGGCGAATTCTCCTTCCTGCAGTTCAACCAGCTGCAGTCGGCGATGATCCTGGTGCTGGTGTTCCTGTCGATGGCGCTGAATTTCGGCTTCCTGCTGATGGCGATGGACCGGCTGCGCAACGAAGTCGCTGATCTCGCGCTGCTCGACGACCTCACCGGTGTCGCCAACCGGCGGCATCTGGTGCAGCGGCTGACCGAGGAATGCGCCCGATCGGAGCGCAGCGGCCAGCCGTTCGCGCTGCTGGTGATCGATCTCGACGGATTCAAGAGCATCAACGACACCCATGGCCATGCCGCCGGCGACTTCTGCCTGCAGCATTTCACCCTGATGGCGCAGACCCGTTTGCGGCCTGGCGACCTCCTGGCGCGCACCGGCGGCGACGAATTCTGCATCGTGCTGCCCTCCTCGACGCTGCGCGAGGGCGCGATGATCGCGCGCCGCGTGCTGGAAGTCTGCCGCCTCGACGCCGAGCAATGCGTGGGCTCCGATATTCCGATCGCGGTCTCGATCGGCGTCGCGCAATGGAGCCGGGAGATCGGCCCGTTCCCCGACCGCCTGATCGCCGCCGCCGACCACGCGCTTTACGACGCCAAGAAGAGCGGCCGGAATTGCTTTGCGGCCTACGACCCGGCGCCGCCGCTGGTGCCCGGGATCGAAATCCCGGCGCTGTCGGACGTGACGCTGCGCAGGCGTGCGTGAGCGTGCTATCCATTAAGTTCGCTGGATGAGAGCGCCATGATCTTTCGTCCGATTGCCACGGCGCTGTTCGCCATCGCGCTGTTTACTTCGGCCTCCGCGCAGACGCCCGACCTCGCGACGATCGCGCGGTCGTCGGGTACACCCGACATTCCCGGTCTGAAGATGGTCTGGCTGTCGCCATGGGGCGACGTCGCAAAGGCCCATCCCTGGCGCAACATCATCGTGCACCAGACCGAGGGGCCGGCCGGCTCGGCGCGCGCCGGCGCGCAGCAGCAGTCCAGGAACCCGACGAGGCGCGGCGTCATGGTCTGGGTCGAAACCGACGGCACGGTCTATTGGGCGGTGGCGGACTATCTCCTCCCCACCCATACCGATGGCGCCGACCGCAACGACAACAAATATATCGACAACAGCAAGACCTATCACCAGGTGAACAAGGACACCTCAATCGGCGTGGAATTCGCGGGCAATTATCCCGATGTCACGCGCGGCCCGACCGACGCGCAGGTCGCGGCGTGGCGGATTTTGGTGAAGGTCCTGCGGGCGCGCTATGATATCCCGCTCGATCGCGTCTATGCCCATAACTGGATCGACTTCAAGGACGCCCGCTATTGCGAAGGCTGCGCCTTGGCAAAAATGGCGCGGGAGTGGGGGGAGTAGGGCCGCGCGCCGCTCAAACCGGCTGCGTCATCCAGCGAAAGATGCGGCTGATCAGTCCGGGCGGCCGCGGTGCTTGGGGCTCCGGCCCGTCCTCGTCGGGCGCGACGCAGCGGTCGTAAAAATATTTCAAAAACCTCATGTCGTTTGGCTCGGTGACGGTGAATTTCTCGCCGCCGAAGAACACCGTGTATTCGTAGAAGAACGGCCCGATCAGCGGCACGGTGGCCGGTGTCGCGCGGTCCTTGGAGATCACGAATTCGGTCGGATCGAGCCCGTTCGCGATCATGGCCTGCTCGAGCTTCGGCAGCCTGCGCATGAATTCGGCGGAAAAGCCGCCGATGGTGGATTGCAGGGTGATCGCCACGATGCGCCTCGTCTGCTGCCGCGCCGGCCGATGGACCGCGTTGGTCTCTCCCTGTCTTAGTCGATTGACCGGACCCACGGGTTCAAGCAATCTCGGCGCGTGGTCGGGAGGGGCACAACTTGAAGGGTTTTGGATCATGGCCGAATTCACGGTCAATCCGCAGCGCTTCGATCCCTACAAGAATTTCAAATTCCGCGTGAAATGGGATGGCCAGTACGTCGCCGGCATCTCAAAAGTCAGCGCGCTCAGGCGGACCACCGAAGTGGTCGAGCATCGCGAGGGCGGCGATCCCTCGATGTGGCGCAAATCGCCCGGCATTACCCGGTTCGATCCGATCACGCTGGAGCGCGGCGTCACCCACGACCCGGCGTTCGAGCAATGGGCCAACAAGGTCTGGAGTTTTGGCGCAGCACCGGGCTCCGAGGTTTCGCTGAAGGACTTCCGCAAGGACATCACCATCGACATGTTCAACGAAGCCGGTCAGCTCGTGCTGTCCTACAAGGTGTTTCGCTGCTGGGTTTCCGAATATCAGGCGCTGCCCGATCTCGACGCCAACGCCAATGCGGTGGCGATCCAGCATATCAAGCTCGAGAACGAAGGCTGGGAGCGCGACACCGCGGTGGTCGAGCCGGCGGAGCCGAGCTTCGGGTAGTTGGAATCTCAACCGTCGCCCGGCAAAAGCGCGAAGCGCGTCTTTGCGATAGGTGTCCGGGCGATCCAGTGTTCCAGAGGCCGCAGTTTCGCGGAGGACGACAGTCCTTGTGTTGAAGCCGAGCGCCCCCAAACAAAAAGCCGGCGTTGCCGCCGGCTTTCGTTACCTCTTGCCTTGACCGCGTGCTTAGAGCGCGGCTTCCAGTGCGGCCTGTTCCTGCCGGGCAATCGTGCCTTTCACGGCCGACTGCACCTTCTCGAAGGCGCGGACCTCGATCTGCCGCACGCGTTCGCGTGACACGCCGAATTCGGCGGCGAGATCTTCCAGCGTCATCGGCTCTTCGGCCAGACGCCGCGCTTCGAAGATGCGGCGTTCCCTGGGGTTGAGCACGCCGATGGCGCCGTTCAGCGCCTGGCGGCGATGATCGAACTCTTCATGTTCGGCCATCATGGCTTCCTGGTTGGGCGAGTTGTCGACCAGCCAGTCCTGCCATTCGCCGGCTTCGCCGTCGTCGCGGATCGGCGCGTTGAGCGACGCATCGCCGCCGAGACGGCGGTTCATGTCGATCACGTCCTGATCCGTCACGCCGAGGCGCTTGGCAATGATCTTCACCTGGTCGGGGCGGAGATCGCCCTCGTCCAGCGCGGAGATCTTGCTCTTCGCCTTGCGCAGGTTGAAGAACAGCTTCTTCTGGTTCGCGGTGGTGCCCATTTTCACGAGCGACCAGGAACGCAGGATGTACTCTTGTATCGACGCCTTGATCCACCACATGGCGTAGGTAGCGAGTCGAAAACCCTTCTCGGGCTCGAACCGCTTCACCGCCTGCATCAGGCCGACATTGCCTTCCGAGACGACCTCGGAGATCGGCAAGCCGTAGCCGCGATAGCCCATGGCGATCTTGGCCACGAGCCGGAGATGGCTGGTGACAAGGTGATGTGCCGCGTCGCGATCGTCATGTTCGCGCCAGCGCTTGGCGAACATGTATTCCTGCTGGGGCTCCAGCATCGGAAACTTGCGGATCTCGGCGAGGTATCGGGAAAGTCCGGATTCTCCATTGAGAACCGGTAAGGTAGCTGTACGGGCCATTCGAGCGCCCTCCAGTGGTTCAGGCCCCCGATAGCGGCGGGCCCGGCAGGCGGCCGCTTTGTCAAAGCCGGTCGGCCTGCGATGTTCCGCGTTGGATATTCAACGCAGGTGCAACATACACCAAAATGGGGCGGATAGGGAAGGATTGCTGACGTCACGTCCCCGTGTGGCTGCCATAACCTGTTGTCATAACAGCACTTTTCCAAAGGCCCTGCGTCATAGCGCCGCTTCGAGGGCGCTTTGCAGGAGAAGCAAATCCTCTGGCAGAGGCGCTTCCCAATACAAAAGTTCCCCGGTCCTCGGGTGTTCCAGGGCAAGGAGGTAAGCATGTAGGGCCTGCCGGCCGAGGGCGGTCAGGGCCGCCTGGGCCTCCGGGCCGAGGTGGCTGGCCTTGGTCTTGAAGTGCGAGCCATAAACCGTATCGCCCATCAGGGGATGGCCGGCATGGGACAGGTGCACCCGGATCTGATGGGTGCGTCCGGTCTCGAGCTGGCAGGCCAGCAGCGAGGCTACCGGCTTGCCGTCGCGCCCGGAAAACGCTTCGCGCAGCTCCCAATGGGTGACCGCCTCGCGCCCGCTTTCGCGCACCGCCATCTTTTCGCGGGCATACGGATGCCGGTCGATCGGCGCGTCCACGGTGCCGCGCTGACGGGTCGGCACGCCCCAGATGAAGGCCATATAGCCGCGCTGCATCGGCCCGGTGCGGCCATGATCGGCGAATTGCGCGGTCAGCGACGCATGCGCGCGGTCATTCTTGGCCACCACCATCAGTCCGGTAGTGTCCTTGTCGAGCCGGTGCACGATGCCCGGCCGCTTGACGCCGCCGATGCCGGAAAGGCTTAAGCCGCAATGGGCGATCAACGCATTCACCAGCGTGCCGGTCTCGTGGCCGGCGGCGGGATGCACCACCAGGCCCTTCGGCTTGTCGATGACGATGATGTCGTCGTCCTCGTAGGTGATATCGAGGGCGATATCCTCCCCCTGCGGCTCCGGCGGGGCGGCTTCCGGAACGTCGATTGTGATCGTATCGCCTTTCGCGACATGATAAGCGGGGTCGCGGATGGGGCCCCCCTTGGCGGCGACGGAGCCGGCGAGGATCAGCGCCTTCAGCCGCGAGCGCGACAGTTCAGGGCGGAGCACCGCGAGCACGCGGTCGAGCCGGGGCGAGCCCTCGTCGCCGCCGACGGTGACCTCCAGCCTCTGACCGCTGTTCGACGAAAAGCCTTGTTCCAAAGAAGCGCCTTGTCCCGAAGAAGAGCCTTGCATGACCGATACCGTTGCGCCCGAACCGACCCCCGAGCAGGCCGCGTTGTTCGCGCGGGTGCGGCGGATGATGCTGATCGCAGGCCTCACCTCGGCGCTGGCCGTGGTCGTCGTCCTGATCGCCGTTGGCTACCGCCTTTATCACGGCGAGGGAAGCGCGACGGCGGCCTCCACCGACATTACCGCGACCTTGCCGAAAGGCGCCCGCATCGCCTCGACCGGCGTCGCCGGCGACCGGCTGGTGGTGACGCTGGATATAGGCGGGGTCACCGAAATCCGCACGTTTGACGCGAAGACGCTAAAACCCGCCGGAAAGCTCAAATTCGTCATCGAGCCCTGATTCACCGTCATGGCCGGGCTTGACCCGGCCATCCACGCCTTTCTTCATTTGGCAGCCAGGACGTGGATGCCCGGGACAAGCCCCGGGCATGACGAATGGAAGCTTCCGTCTTGCCGCCGGCGGAATTCGCGGCTATTCCCTGCAACACACGCTCCCTTCGTCTAGCGGTTAGGACGCGGCCCTCTCAAGGCTGAAACAGGGGTTCGATTCCCCTAGGGAGCGCCAAGCAGCGAAATCAATGGCTTACAGGACAGTTTAGCGGCATTAGCGGCAGTCGTTAGCGGCAGTCCGGTCTTGCTTGCGGTGAACGCCCCTCGACAAGGCATCGTGCAGAAGGGACTTTGCGGCATGAAGCCGGGCGAGGTCCGCGTGGTCGAGTGTGGTGCGCGTCAAGCTGGCCATCGTTCGGGCCTTCCGGTCTCAGGCAACGCGCTCCGGCATACGTTCCGCAGCATCGCGGTCTCACTAGAGATTTCCGAGATGCTGATTTCGTTCCTCATGGGGCACAGTCTGCAAGGCGTCTCCGCGAGGTACACAAACGAGTTGATGATCGCGAACTCGCAAGCTCTTCGAGAGGCGCAAGAGAAGATCAGCCGCCGGATTTTCGAATTGCTCGGGCTCACGCTCGGCGGTCATCACGACGCGCCGCTCGTACCAGATGAGCCGACCCGGATCGAAGCGAGCCGGAAAAAGAGCAAAGCCGCCGCGCCGGGTTGAGATCGGCGCGGCGGCTCCACAAAAGCGCGGCCCGTGATAGGCAGGGCCGGGTGCGACTGTGGCCGGGCGAGGTAAAGAAATCATTAGCTCGCCGCGGATGCGTCAAGCCGTGACCGGTGCTTATGGGTAATCGCGTCATCTTGCGATTAACGCGCTTCCGGGGCAAGATCGGCTCGAACCGGCTCACAACTGTTGCGTGAAACAGAGCAACTGGCCGCGAAGGAAATGTTTTTCGATGCTCGAATTGGACAGGGTTTTTGCCGAATACCTCCCGAACTCGGAGGAGGTAGTCGCTGGCGAAAAGTCGAGGCGTCAACTTCTCCCGGGGAAAGCGGCTGATATTGATGCCGTAATTACACAGCGGCTGCCCGAGTTGCTCACGACCTTTGTCGAGGAAACGGGCAGGGACATATCGCGTTACAGGGTCTATGGCTCCGTTGGGCAACTCAACTGGACGCTCGCGTACATTCCTTGGGTCGCCATTTTACGGAGGGACATCACGAGATCAACAGAGCGTGGATATTACGTCGTCCTGTTGTTCAGCCAAGACATGCAAAGCTGCTTTCTATCCCTGAACCAGGGCTTCACACAATTCAGGAAGACCTTTGGCGAAAAAATCGGCAAGAAAAAGGTTCTGCAAGTAGCGAACATTGCCCTTCAAAATTTAGCCGTGCCTGAGGGATTTATCGCGGGTCGGCTCAGTTTGTCGGCGTCGACTGGGTTGGGCGAAGGTTACGAGAACGGGGCAATTGTCAGCCGCGAGTATTCCGCTAAGCAAGACGTATCGGAAGCTCAGTTTCGTGCTGATCTTGCGACGTTGCTCGGTCTCTATGATCAACTGGAGCAAAAACTTGGTCCTAGTCTCTTGGACCATTTGGACCTGCTGTCGTCCGACGACTATCAGGAAGCGGCGAATGAAATTGCAAAAAAGCCACCGGCCTCTGTTTTAACAGCTGGGGCGAAGCCTCGTCCCGACAAAGTCTTAGGAAAGGGCGCGAACAAATATAAGCGTGATCCCGAGATGGCGGCCCTTGCGATCATGGCCGCTAATCATCGGTGCGAGATCGACGAAGATCACGAAACATTCACGTCCCGTCGTACAAAGCAACCTTTCGTTGAGGCGCATCACTTGGTCCCAATGCAGCACCAAGATGGTTTCGAGGTTAGTCTCGATGTTCCAGAGAACATTGTGGCCCTTTGTCCCGGCTGCCACCGAAAGCTTCATCACGCGCGATTTGGAGATTTCAAGAGCCTATTACAGAAGGTGTTCCTTGCGAGAGAAAGCCAGTTGGCGGCCAGAAGCATCATGGTGGGCCTGCCAGCATTGAATGATATTTATAAAGGCGATGTCGATGAGGATTAAGGTTGGCGGCGCTCCCCGGACGAGTTACCGGGCGGTTTGCAGGTTACTGCAAGAGTTTGGCGTAATATGGTTTTAGTATTTCGCTGACTTCCTCAAACAATTCGGGTTTCAAAAGCTTATTCTTTTTGTCAGTCCTGATGACGGGGCCATCGTACTTGACGCCGTGCAGGCCCACTGTTCCCAAGATTAGCTGAGAGCCCTTCGGGGCTTGACCAAGACAAAAGTCGATCATTCGCGCGGCATTGGCTTGATCTTGATCCTGCTGCACGGGGGTGTCGACGACAATCGGACAGAAGGCGGATGTGGAAAATCGCTTCATCGTGTGGATGAACGCAAAATAGTAAGCCAATAAGGCTCGTGGCAAATCGCTGCCTGTCTCACGGATATTACTGTCTATCGCTCTATAGTTCCTTTCGGTCAAGTTCGGAACTTGGAGCTGCTGCACGAAGGAATTCATTTGGTGCAGGTAGACGCCTTTGATGCTTTCTTGGCGTTTTTTGTCATCAAATGACTTCATGGTTTGGGCGGCTTCATCAGACTTCATCTCTTGCGCGCCGATTTGTGCGTCGAGTGATTTTTCTTCTTCGGCAAACGAGGCATCCATTAGCTTCTCGCTTTCGCCCTCGATCAAGTCGCGAAGCTTTAGTTCGCCTCTCTGCTCGTCCAGAATTTTGTTGATCCGCTGGATGGACCCGGAAAACGAGCGCAGCTTTTCCTTCTCGGCAGAAATTTGAGTGTCCGTTAAATCGATCTCCCGGCGAACCTCTATGAGAAATCCGCGACACGTATCAACGTCGGAGATTAGACTAAATTTATTGGCGAAATCGTTGGAGTGGACCGTTCCGCACGTCGGGCAGATTATTTCGTCATCGCTCTCCCGCCGCAAGAATTCGTAGTCGGCGTCTAGATCAGCAAGAGCATTTTCGGCGATCACTGACTGCTCAACGAGGATCGCCCTTTTCGAGTTTAACTCGGCCAAAACCCGTTGCACTTTATCTTGCTCGAACTGTAGAGCTTGGCACTCGGTCACCAGCGCGTCGATTTGATCCGCAAACGCGTCGGGAGAAAAGTCAAAATGCAAATGCGTCCGGCCCGACCGCAGGCGTTTGCTTGCACGATCCAACGCTCGGCGCTCGACCTTCAAATCTTCGCGTGCCCTATCTGACGCGGATTTAAGCGCCTTGGCCTGATAAAATTCGTTTGGCCGCAAGCCTGCGTGGAAATTTGCAACGTCCCTTCGGTAGTTGCTAAACATTTGCAGATTGGCAAATGAACTCCAGTTTTTCGTCCAACTAGCGTCTTGATCTACATAGAATGGCAGAAACAAAAATGCTGGCGGGGGAACTAAAAGCTCGCCATTTCGATCCGGAAGCGTGAGTTCGAAATCTAACAGTCGAGCCAGCTCGGGCCCGATACCACGCGTTATGCCGGTGCCCGACCAGATCACTCGGCTGTCACCATTATATAAGCCGAAATTGTTGCCGGATCGCAATATTCTATACGGCACTCCATCGACGGTGAACTCGACTAAGATATCTACCCTCGCGTCGCGCCACGTCGGATTTACTATCGCTGGATCAGCTCCGAAGGCGGAGTAAATAGATTTTATGAGACACGACTTCCCGGTGTCATTTTCGCCGATTACCACGGTCGTTTTGGGATCGAAGTTGACCAGCTGCGCCGCCTTCTCGCGTGCGGACAAAAGTAGCAGCCTTTCGAATTGCAAGTTTTTCATGACTTCGTGTCCGCAGGCTTCTGATCAGCTTCTTGTACGCCTCCTGACGAGTAATCATCGGACATCACCTCATATATGATCATGACTTTCGCACGGCTTTCAGTGAGGTCTGAGATCGTAACCTTCGCCATACCCCAGATTTTGTTGAACACATCATCCGTCAGCGGGCTAAGTGCAGATGGAGAACCACGCAGCTCATGCAACTCCATTCGAATTCGGGCGCGAACACGGTTGATCGCTTCGTTGCCAGCGCCCAATGCGAGAGCCCTATAGATGTTCCACTGCCTCGCAAGCTCAGCTTTTTCCATTGCAGCGTATGTCAGGTCACCGCTGAAATCTGACCAGTTCGGCGGGCTAGGGCTGAGCCTGACCTGCGAGAGCCACCCGTTAACCTGATCCTTTGTGACGGCCTTATGCTTGATTAAATCTGCGAAACTGTTGATAGAGCCGGTATACTTCGACTTCGTTCGGCATTCTTCGATGATGGTCTTGTACAGGGTGTCCGGATAATAGCTGATCGTACCGAGCTGCCTCGTCACAAAGTCCTGCATCATTCCCTTTAGGTGCGCCGAAGCATCATGCAAACTCAAGTCCGCCCGCACAAAATACATGTGCTTCGCCGTACTTTCGGTTGCCGAAGGGCATTCCTGCTTCAACTTCGCAAGAAATTTTGCAAATTCGTCGGCATCGCAATCAGCGAAGCAACAAAGTGTAGCTGATGGATCGATAAACTGGCACGGGACATTTGAAACGAAGCTAAGTCGCTCAGTCTCAGCAGGGAATAGTTCGTGGTTTTCGTACATCTTTCCGATGATTGAGGGCAGCGACGTTCCATCCTTAGATTTTTTACGCCTGATTAGGTCCGTAAGGGTCCAGTGCCCGTTGAGCTTCGTTTTTACTTGGTAAAATCGTGCACTGGTTGGAGCAGAACTGCTATCCAATCTGACTATGTCATCGTGAAATTCAAACGCGATGGCGTAATCGTCGAGGTCATCGTGACCTTCGAAGATAAGTGCCAGCCCCCAGCTCGCCTGATAGTCGTACCGCTCGTAGCCTGTTTCGCCTGACTTTTCGCGTCGAGGCGTTTGGACAAGCTTGTCCGCGAATGACATTGGAGCACCCCCCGCAGCACCTTAGCGAGTTGCATCTCAAAAACAACTATCGCGCGCGCAGTATGGGCTCGATTTTAATGCGTTGGGCGCTGGCTCACACTCCGAGCAGGCCTAGAAAACCAAAGTCGCAGCCGTTGTCCAATCTAATCATGGTTCCGCGAGCGCGGCGCAAGCTGGAGCAGCGTGGCCGCCGGGCGCTTCCCAGCCTTCCGGCACTTCTGACAAACCAGTCGCCCGGCGAGATCGTGCACATGGGTAGTGGCGACGTGGGGCAGGACAGCTAGATCGACATCGCGCGGCGTCAGGCATCGGCTGCACTTGATCTCCAGCCATGGGAAGCCGCTGTTGATGGCCTGATCAATCGTCGGGCTCGGGTCGATTGGTCCGCCGTCCGACCACATCCTGTCATTCCACGACTGGCACGCGAGATTGTCGGCTTCGCGGATCAGCGCCTCGCCCTCGCTGCGCTTCTCCGCCGAGCGCTCGGCGAAGATTTTGGTCATGGCGCGCGACTTCGAAAGCTCCTTGGTAAGGGCTTTGCGGTCGCCGCCGGACAACGGGGCAGGGTGATGTTTCGGAGCCATCTGCTATCAGAGCGCGCCGCGCCGGTTCGCGCAATCGCCATACATATCGGGGTCGGGCGATCTTGGTCCCTACAGCCTGTCGTGCGGAATGATTTCGCCTTGCGGAATTGGCCACCGCCGGGATATACGGCGAACCATGGAACTGCCGCGCAAGCACCACTACAAGCCCGTGTTCTTTCTCAGCCGGTGGGCTGGGAAGGACGGGCAGCTTTGCGAGATGAAGTTGATCAAGGATAAGGGCAAGATCGTGCCGAGGCGTCGGCATCCCGCCGGTACAGGCTACGTCAAAGACTTGTACCGCACCGATGGCGTTCCCGAGGAAATCTCGCAAATCCTTGAGACCAATTTCATGTCGCCGCTCGACAATGACGCCGCGAACGCTCTGAACAAGATTGCATCGGATCAGCCCCTTGATGCCGACGAACGCATCGCTTGGGCGCGGTTCATGCTGTCGCTGCTCTATCGAAATCGCGAGGGTGTGGAATTTATCAAGGCGCACATGGCCGACATCCGAAGGGAAGCGACCTTGGCGCTTGAGCCTGACTGGGCCGCGCAGCGTGGGGCGCTTGATGCGCCGACTTTGGCAGAGGCGTCGGCGGCACGCGAACCGGCTGCGGCGGCCAAGAGCGCCGCGAACATGCTGGCCGACATCATCGCAAATAGTCGCGCGGTCCCCGATATCGCCGCCATGCATTGGACCCGGATCGATTTGCGCGGCTCTAAGGTGCCGTTGCTGACCTCGGATAGGCCGCTGGCGTTCGTTGGTTTGTCGGACCCGCGCGCCTACATGGCGCTGCCGATGGGTCCCTATGATCTCTTCGTCGCTGCCCGTGATGATCGCTTTTCGAAGCCGCGTACCGATGCGACCGAGATCGCTCGGCGGATGAACACTGATGTCGTGTCCTTGGGACGGCGGTTTGTCTGGGGCGTCGATGATGCTCAGCTTGATTTCGTGCGGACTTGGATCGGTGCGGCACCGGACCGCGTGATCCTCACCGAAGCTCAGCGGCAAAATATTCTTGCAATCGGGCGCGGTTTGCAGCCCGCCGATGGCCTCTGAGTTCTGCAAAACCGAAATTGATTTTTCCATATTTTTTTTCTCGCGATCTCGGTTGTCGAAGCGCGAGAGATGAAGGAGCTAGGGGCTTGTTGGATTTTGCGTTAACCACGTTGCTGGGGTTCCTACCCCGTATCTCGGGAACGTGGTTGACAGGACCATCAGTTCGATTAACCTCAAGTTGTAACGTTAAAGAGACTCACCTTGGCGCTAACCACGTCGAGCGATTGGACTTGACGAGGGGTCGTCTTAACCGGGTGTTAACGACGTTGGCAGTGAGTGCAGCGCGAGATATTCCGTAACACCGCATACGCGAAGTGCGCTGCACTGCGTTTCTGGGTTTGTCCCAGAGTTGGCACGCGTCTTGTTGCGAGGCGATCTCGCGCCAAAGGTTAACGCCTATTAACGTTTAGAATTAAGGTTAATCGGCGCGTCGAGGTCCGCACGTTCTCAATTTGTTAGGGTTAATAGTTAAGGTTAAGGCGCCACTTCGACCGGCTGTAGGAGTTATGCTCATAGTGAGTATTACCGACCTCCGCATGCAAAACAGGCAAAACATGCCGACTAGTTTAGAAAAGCTGTCCGTTCGCGCGAACGGACAGCTTTCGAGGTGTCCGTTCCGTCCGTTCGTGTCCGTTCAAGAGCCATTGCATAAGTGCCCGGTTTATAAGGCTTTTTAAGCCATTGTCCGTTGTGTCCGTTGCGTCCGTTCGGTCCGGGTTGCTGTCCGTTCGTCCGTATCCCCCCTATGGGGATACGAACGGACAACCCCAACGGACGGACACCTGACAGGGCCATGGTTTGATGAGGGATTGATCCCCCCGCGTGCTAATGCTGCCGAGCCGGAGGCCTAAGCCGGTCACTCATCATCCTCGCCGAACTCCTCGCCTGCATCGGGCTCGGCGGGCCGGACCGGCTCATCGTTCAATTCGACCATGGTCCCCACGATCTCGACCCACCCGGCCTTTTCAAGCTTGCCCAGTTCGTCGGCCCACTTCTGCCGGGGGTTGCTCGGTTGCTGGCCTTTGTTCTTCCCTCGCGTGATCGTCCAGAGCTTCGCCGCGATCACCGCATCACGCCACTGATCAACCGAGCAGCCATCGCCGAACTCGCGAGCGATCTCCAGCATGCGGTTCTGATCAGGGTTGAGCGTCGCGCGGGCCGCCTCTTGCCTGTTCAAAAACCGGAGCACGGTCGTCTCGGGCGTCGAGCCGATCATCTTCGCCTGAAATGAATACTCGTCGGCGGCGTACCGCTGCATCTTCGCCGAGAACATATAGGTCGCCGAGCGGCCCTCGCCTTCCTTCTCGCATAGTGTGCCGCCGTCTACAGCGCCCGGCAAATCAGACAGGCCCTTCGGTCGGTCCTTCGCCTTCACATTGAGACCGACGTGCGCCACGATGACGACCGAGCATCCGAGCTTCGCGCGAATGCGGTCGCATCCGTTGATCGCGGGCATCACACTGTCCGCGTCGGTATCATTGCCGCCGAACTCGGCGAGCATCTTCGCCCACGTGTCCAGCCAGATGGCTTGATAAGGCCCGAGGTCATCGGTCAACTGCTTGATGAGCGTGCTCACGCCTTTCGGTCCGTCCGGCTGGAGCAGATTGATCGGCGACATGATCAGGTTGAACCGCGTAGGGGATAAAATCTCCGCCGGGTCTTTGCCGTGCTTCGCGCACAACGCGACCACGCGAGCGATGATGCGCTTTGCATCGCCCTCGGCGCAGATGTAAGCGACGCGGCCTTCCATCGTCGGCAAGCCATTGAATTGAACGCCTGCGGCGATGCAGAACGCCTGCTCCAGCGACAGATATGTCTTGCCGCTCTTGTACAACCCGAACGTGACCCAGAGGCCGCGAGCGATCAGCACGGGCCGGTTGTCGTCGCCGATCAGCCATGGCGTCGCCGGGATGCGCTCGTATTCCGCGAAGGTCCATGGCTTGAACGGCGGACGTGCTCGCATCTCATCCATCGTCATCATGGCTACGGGCTCGGGGCCGAGGAGGTCGGAGAAGTCGCCGTCGGGGACGACGCGAAGGTCCGTTCGGGGGACACGTTTCATTGTCTTATGCTCCTGCGAATGCGTTGCGCTGAGCAAGCTTTCGCCTGCGGCGGTTCTGTATCTTGCTGAGCGGCGTCGGCTCGGGCCGTGTCGGCGGTTTCACTCGAAGCGTTAGCGTCTGCTCTCGTGTCCGAGGCGCGCGGCCTTCGAAGGCGCGGAGCACAACGTCATAGAGACCTTCGGCGCGCTCCATCGCGATCCGTGCATCGATCTTCTGTCGCGATACGATGGTGATCGGGTCGCAACCCCATCGGTCGGTCAAGGTCACGTCGACGATGCTCTCATACTCTTCGCGGGCGCCGAGCACGGCATGCCAGTGACGCCACACAAGCGCTAGCGACACGCGACCGATCGTCATCTCTTCCTGCTCATCCATCCATTTGCCGGACTGCTCGCCGTGATAGATGCGGCCATAGCTGCGGAGATAGTGCGCGAAGCGACGCGCGTCCGCCTCGGCGTTGCCGTGGATGTTTTTGAACATGATGTAGGTATCTTTCGGCAAGTTTGGCCCTCGCCGTGAGATTTCAATGATCGTCATCGCGGCGTCGCGGCTCGCGATAGCGGCGCGGGTCTTGCGCTCGTTGATGTCAGTGGCTTCGCCGTAGTCGGAAACGCTGGGGAGATCGTACATCATGGCGTGGCTTCCCTCTCTTGTAGTGGCTGAGGGGGAGCAGCCGGATTAAGTTTTTGATATTGCTTCCAGAGCTTCCGCGCTTCGTCGATTGCTTCCGGCCGCGCGTTGCGTCGGCTCATGAAACCATAAAGCTCGGGCCACGTGGTAATGGTTGGGAATGCGCGGGCGCTAATCAGCGTCTTGTACAGCGCGATAAGGTCGCCGCGCGGAGTGGGGAAGATGCGCAAGGTCAAGATGAAATCGACAAACGCAAGCGGCTCGTCCGAAGATTTTTCGGACAAGCTGGTTTTCGGCGTTGACGATTTTGGGAACGGTTGATAATTCATAGTCAGCACTCGGCGGTCGGGTTTGTCGGAAGCAATCTCGGCCCGCGAAAGACCCCGCCAAGGGTCGCTCGCAAGTCACGGAAACAGGCCGCTGCCCCTCTCGGGGTTGGCGGCCTTGTCCGTTTCGGTCCTAGGTATTCTGTGCTGAGAATTCCGGGAGACTGGGGAGAGAGGCCCGCGCCTCATGGCGCTATTCGTCGGGCACGGCATCCGCCAGCAATGGTTCTTTTAGCACAAATTGCTGAAATATGTCAAGCAATTCGTTAAGGATTTCAGTTACTTAGCGTCCTGTTTTGGGCGTCCTATTTTGGGACATTGTCTCATTTTAGGACAAGTTCCCCGGAAAGGACAAGGAATTCCCTGCCGACTATCTCAGTGCGGCCGGAGGCATACGTCACGCGGACCATATTCCAGCCGACCTTCGTCACCTTGACCATGTCGTCCATTTCAAGCCTCCGGGGTCGTCCATCTCAATCCTCCGCGGCCTCTTCTTCGAAGATAATCGGACGGCGCCCGCGTGCCCTGTACGCTCGTTCCATCTCGGCGAGTTCGTCCCAGACAATCGCGCCCTTCGCATCTAGGATGATCCGCGCGAGATGCGGAATGACTAAGCCCAAAGGGCGATCTTCCTTCGGTGTCTCATCGCCACTCGCGAAAAAATTATCCCCGAGATCGTCGTCAAGAAAATCGTCGTCGCTCATTGCGCCTTCTCCCTAGCTGCTGCCAGCCGCGAAAATAAATCTCTCTCTAATTCGGACCTTGGCGCCCTGAGCGGCACTTCGGCAACGCCGATTGCTTTCGGTGTCGCCGGTTTGATGAAGTCTTTCGGCGGGAGATCGCGGATGATCTGCGGCTCTGGAGCCATCTCGACAGCCTCCGGCTCTCCCGCGGGACCTATGACCTCCGGGTCCGGCTCGACTTCAAATTGCTCGGGTGTATCTGTTGTCGGCGCCGCGAGCTTCACAGTCTCCGTGATAGTCTCGCCAGTCATCATGGTTTGAACCAGCGGAGGCAACGGCGGCGCTGGCATCTGGGTGACGCCGAGCGAGACGTTCCCGCGCATCGTGATCTCGCGGCGGTCGCCATAGATGCCCGGGAGATTTGAAGAGGCGTATTTTTCGATCAAGGCTGCGGGTGCATACTCGATCCGCGTGGCGATTATGCGGTTTCCGTTGAGATCGCGCTTGTACATATCGGGAAGCCCGAGCACGTTGAGAACGAAGTCCTCGCCGAGCGCCACGAGCGCCTCGTCTTCTTCAAACTGGGGGCGCCCATGGTGAAAAATTTCGCAGCGCCTGCCCTCAGCAACGTAGGCCTCCAGCGTGCGCGAAACGATGATGGCTTTCGCGACATTGCGCGCCATTTTCATCGCCTCGCCAAAGGTGATGTTTTCGCGGCCCATGTAGTCGAGAGTGATCTCTTTATCCCTGAGCCAGACGAATAGTGTGCGAGTTGAAATTCCATTACGCTTGGCCAACATTTCGAGACTGTGCGTCGCGCCCGAGCAATAGTCGTCAAGGATTTTGATGAGAAGCTCGTTATCGTTTTTCAGCATGAGGGGCTTTCTTGAGGATCAACTGATCAAGGCGCCGAGAATTTGCGTGACCTTCGCGGCTGTTGTTATAATCCGCCAGCGCATGAGCAAACGCCGGACGATTGAACCGTGTCTTGGCAGCTTCAATCCTTTGCGCGCGGCGCTTGGCTGATACCTGACGCGGAATTGCTACTCCGGCCTTGGGCCGTCCCCGAGACTTCCCTGTCGACCTCGCCGCGTTTTTGATGTCGGGACAAACGCAACACTGACCAGATACGGAATAGCGGCGGCTCGCTTGATGCCCGTGAACGCAACAGTAATCCGGCCCGGGATCAAAAGTTTTCTCCCCGAGAGCCAGAGCCGCAATGCGGGCCGGGTGGTGTTGAAGCGAAGCCATTGTCAGACAATCCGCCGAGCAATCGGGCTTCGAAGCGGCGTGCCTGTCGGCATCGCCTGAGATGTACGCGGGCGCTGAGCAGCGGCGAGGTCTATCGGAGATCGGGCCGCGATTTTCTTCGGCTCGACCGGAGGCAATCCCTTGGCGACGCGCTCCAGCTTCGCATCCTGTTCGCGCTTGATGTGTGCGCGGTAAATTTCGTCAGCCGACGGGGGCGCCGGGCATGCCTTGATGAATGCCGACAGAGCATCGGCTTCGATCAGTTCACATGATCGTAAATGAGCCTTCGAAGCGGTAAGCTCCAAATTTGCAGATGTGAGATTGGCTTCGGCCTTGTCGAGACGTTCGGCGACAGACTTGCGCGCAATTTTTGGATGCGCTTCTCCAGCCAAAGGGGGATTGTAAACGGCGACCGATGGCACGGGCACTACCACTGGAGCCGGAGTGGCACGCTTGCCCTTGGGGTCAGCTTTGGTCGTCTGATCTCTTCCTACGAATTCCGGAGGATCGCTTTCGAATGAAGCCATTGGACACTTTCCTTTAGTGGGATGCGTTGTAAGCAGCAATCGCGGCCTGCTGCGCCTGTTGCGCGGTTTGCGGGGGGTTCGCGGCGATATGAGCCGCTGTAGCTGCAATTTGTTCGGCGGTCGCTTCGCGAACACCGATCACGGCGCTATTGAAGCGGAGTTGCGCGGCCTCTCGATTTTGAACTGCCGAGATAAGCACGCTCAAAATTTTCTGAGCGTCGTCGCTCAATTCGGAAACGGCCTTCGGGTCTATAACGCTGAGGTCAAGCTGCCCGAATTTATTATGTAGCTGAAGCTGAAGTGCCATGGATGAAAACCTTTCTGGAGAGGAATGCGCCGCGCTGTTAGACCGGCCAAAGTTAAACAGCGCGGCACCTATCGGTCGGCGCCGCGAGACGCCGACCAATTCGATCTATCGTTTGCCTTCGCGGCCAAAGCTCAGCGACTTCGGCACGGCTCCGCCCGGACTTCCGTCCGATACCGTGCGCGGCTGCAATCCATCGTGAGCCTTGATGTCTGATTTGCCGATATCTCTCGTTTGCCATGAAACATCGGGCAAGGTGACTGTTGGCGGCGAAACATTTTTGATGTTCGGCTTTTTCTGGCCGGGCAACAGCGAACTGGGCTGCGCGCTGCCATTTTGTCCATATGCGTTATCGGGCTTCTCGTGTGATCCGATTTCAATGTCTGTCATGTTTTGATTTCCTTCCTGAGTTTTCGAGCACGCCGACGAAAGCGCAGACGTGCGAGGATCATTCGAATAGCGGCCTTCATTTCACGTCATGCAGAAGTTATTGCGGGACCGTTGGCACCGGGAGCACGTGTGCCACCATTCACGCCAGCGCCGCGTCCGTTCTGCGGATCGAGAATGGTTTTCGGCGTCTCAGTGCCTACGCTCGGATTGCCAGCGTGATCGCGGACAGGCGAGCGGCCAATGCCGCGGCGATCTTGGCGAGGGTGCCTGTGATTTTGGCTCATGTCTCGAACTCCCCTGCTAGTGTTGTGATCTCTTCGCGGTCATCTTCGATGAGCCTCACGTGTGCGGCGGAAGGACCTTTTCCGGGTCGATAATTTCCGAAATCAAAATCGACGCGGTCGCGTTGTCGAACCGTCAGGCCATTGAGCGCCTTCGATCCGAACCACACGTTAGTCTCGCGTTTGTCCGGCGTGTCATCGGGCGAAATAAAGCCAAAACCACCGCGTTTCGGCGCTTCATTATCTTTCCAAAACAAAACTGTACCCTTGGGCATCATGACCTCACACGATGTTCGCTCGGACCGCGTGAAGGCCGCGAGCGCGTTGCTCCAGATAAAATTCTATTTTCACTCCGCTGCCGAGCATGTGCACGCCGACATGGTTCGGAAAATCTCGGATGTGAACGTAAGCCTCGGGGAGCGGAGCATCGACCTTGACCCAGCCGAAGCCGCGACCATGATTGAACTTGATCAGCGTGCCCGTGTATCTCCGAAGCGGCATTGCATTACGAGTAATGCGGGTTAGGCTTGGTATCGCCGAGTTTGCAGCCCGCCGATGAAGCCATAGAGGCGGCCTTGTCCGCGCCGAGCCGCTTCGCTAGAGCGCCCTGAGCGGTTATGTTCCAACCCGCTGCCGACCATGGGTTCGACTTGTCAGGCTTGCGCGTCGGGCCGTTGCCGTTGTTCTGCACAGGCCTGTCGATATATTTTTCGACTTCCTGAGCCGTGATAGCGTCGATGACGCCTGTCAGAAACCGGCCTTGCACATTCAAGGGAAAGTTCTGCTTGGCTTTGAGATCGTTCTCAAAGTCGGGGAGCTTCGCCGGGGGCACGAGCGACATAGCGTCGGTCGTAAGGTCGTCAATCTGCGCTTGCGTGAAGTTTTCGGGCATGTCGGTAGTCCTCCTTGTTCGTGATCCATTCGAGAAGATCGGGGACGGTGATGAACGCATTGACGCCGCAGCGGTGCGCGACAAGCTCGCCGCTCTGGAGCGCGTGCTTGATGGTCTTCGCGCCGAGCGGCGGCTTCGTCACGAAGCGAGCTTCTGTCGGCGAGAGCGCAATAACGGGCGTGGATGTCCGATCTTCGGCCATTGGTTCACCTTGGGGGATGTGGATTTTGCGGCTCCGCGCTCATGCGCGAATTGCCAAGAGACAGCCCGGTCCATGACCTTGACTGGCAGGGGGGAACATATTCGATTTGGCACATACGAACAACTGGCAACTTGCTCATGCAAAAACGCCCGGCTGATGAGGCCGGGCGTTTCGATGTTGCAGCGGTTTTTATCGCATCTTCACGGCTGCGTTTTGGCCTCGTGGGCGCGGGCAAGCGCCCTGAGCAGCGCCGCACGCCTCCGCCTCTTGCGTATGTTGCGGAGGATCGACAGCACCGTGAACATTGCGTTTTGATCCTGCTCCGGCGCGGTATAAGATCAAGATCGCGGGAAGGGGGCACTTCAATGTCAATCGGCATGGAGCGGAGCGTCACGGTCACGGTATGGAGTGACAGGGTGACCATCACGGTCTACCAGAAGTCAAAGACCGTTTGGATTGCGGTCGGTGAGTACAAGGGCAAGCATCACGAGATCAAGCGATCTACTCCCGGGGCGGCCGCAACAGGCTGGGCTGACGCCGCGAAGTACCATAGCAACTAAGCAAGGATGGTTTCGTGATGCTTCAATCTCACCGCCTAGCTCTGAGCCTGCGCGGGATCGTTTTCGCCGCGATGTTGGTGTTGAGCTACGGAGCCGCTTTTGCCGAAGAAGTCCGAATAGGGCACCTCGAAACTAAAGACGATACCGGTATCAATTGGTTATATTTCAGATGCGAGAAACTGGCTGCCACGCAAATGCGGTGCGACGTTTTTCAGACACTCATAATGAAGAAGAAGAGCGAAACCGAGATCGACACTGAGCTAAAGCGGCAAGCTGCTACAGACCCCTTAGCTGAGTTCAACAAGGGTTTCGGGGATAGCTGCAAATCGTTCGTTGAAAACGAAGGCAAGATAAAAGCCGGAATAGGGATCGATGGTAAGCCATTTAGCCCGCGTACCGAAGGTGCTGGTTTGGCCGCAGTTAAAGCGGTGATCGAGGTTTGTAAGGCACCGACCCAAGAGCGCGCGAGCCGGTTCTTTAAATTAATGTTGGATCAGGACCGACGTAGCTGCAAAGTTCATAACGACCACTCACAGATAACATTCAACCTAGACCTTCAAACGAACTCTTGGATTTCCCGAGAGGGTCCGACCGGACCATGCGGAACGTTCGTATTGGGTGCCTTGACCCAAGACCCAAAAAATCACTTCTGGTCCTACGTGGAGAAAACCCTTCGGACTAACCCTAAAGGCGTTCTTCCCACTGGGCAGTCGTGCAGCCTATATCCAGAGCACACGTTGAATTACTCGTGGCACACAGCAGATACCATGGAGGGCTGCGAATTTATCGAAAGCTTTCCTGATTAAGGAAACACCCGGCAGGCGGAAGAGCAGCCGCGCGAGCACAAGCCATAGTTGACAGCGAGGATGCTCAGGCCAGATGGGTTCACCGGCGGGCAATCGACTAGTGAGGGCCGCCAACACTTTCGGCCCCCGGTCAAAAATCAATCTTGTCAATCCACCGCTTGAGCAGGGGTACGGGAAAGCCTTCGCCGTAGCCCGCCGCTACCGTTTCCTTTTCATGGCCTAGAATTGCCCAACGGCAATCTTCGGGGCAACCGGCAGCCCGCAGACGGTCCTGCGCTCGATGGCGCAGTGAATGGACCACCTTGCGACTGTCGCCGATACCGACGTTGTTCAAAAATCGGTTGAGGCGTTTCGACGCCGCACGCGGATCGCCGGGGAAAAGCGGCCCCTCTAGCTTGCGTGGGAAGAACGGGAGCACGGCGGCCGGAAGCGGAACGCGGCGAAGCGACTGCGATGTTTTACGGCCGACGATGATATAGCGGCATCCGCGCTCTTTCATTTCGCTGTCGATCTCAAATGCTTCCGACAACCTCATGCCGGTGGCCGCGAGCACGCGGAATAGCAGTTGGTCGGCTTCGTCGAGCCGGTCAAGGTTCCGCTTCACGTTCCGAATATCGGTTTCGCTCAGCGGCAGTCGCCGTTGCTTGTCGTCGCGTTCCGGTACGATGCTGCTAAACGGATTGAATTTCAGTGTCGCCTCGTCAATTGCCAGATTGACGGCGGCAGTCAGCCATCCGATCTTTTTCTGAATGGTCGCGCTCTTGAGGTCCTGCTTCTCGTAATAGTCAACCAGCTTGCGGCCATCATCCCTGCTGGCATCCTTCAACGGCTTGCCATTGGTGAGTTGCTTGTAGAGCGCCCACACCGCACGGGTTTCGCGCTCGTAATAGCCGGTGACGTTTTTGTGCTTCAAATAGGTTTCGATTAGAGCATCGTCCGGGCTGGTTGCCGTTCGCTGGCGTTGCTCTTCGCGGCGCACGACTGCCTTTTGCTCACGCAACGGGGGTAGTGCAACCGCGAACTCGCCATTCGGTTCCTTCCGCACGATAGCGCCATTGTGATTGAGAAATATTAGTTCGCGGTCATCCGCCACGATGCGCTCGCCGTCCGGCATGATGTGTTCCTGCCCCGGCGCGAACCGATGACGCCAACTGACTTGGATACCCGGCCTCGCCTCCAAGAGCCGCATCTTGTGCTCTTGGATGTAAGGCAACGCTAGGATTTCGGCTTGGGCGCGGTCCGACGTGCCGAGCGACTTTTCAGCCCGCTCCGGGCCTTGCAACCTGACGTACCAGTTGCGCGAACCATTGCGGAGAAACAGGTAGTCGATTTTGCGGGTCATGATCCACCGTTAGCGACAGTCGCTAGCGGCAGTGTTTAGCGGCAGTCTTAGCGGCAGTAAAATGCTTTTCATTGCAATGGTTTACAACAGCTTTGGACCCGGCCAATCTCCCTCCCCTAGGGAGCGCCAATCTTTTCAATAATTCAGAAGAATTTCCCGCCGCCTTCGGTCCCTCCGACCGAGTATTAACCGGGTATCGAAGGGGCGCTATCTCTAGAGGCCCTAGGAGTCCGTCCAGATAGGTGCTGCGACGGGCATTTATTGGCATGTTAGCCGGCTCGGGCAGCCTTTGCGAGGGTGAACAGCTTCAGGAGGTTGTGGGCGGTGCAGATCATGGCCCACTCGGCACGCACTTTTTCGACACCCCGCAGCAGGAACTGGCGGAAGCCGCGCGCCTGTTTGATCTGTCCGAAGACCGGTTCGACCACTTGCTTTCTCAATCGGTAGGGCGTTTCGAAGCCGCCATCGTCGATCTTCTTTCGCATCCGTTGGGTCAGCGGTCCGCCGATTTTTCCGTTCGCGGCTGTCGGGTGCTTGGCGCGTCCGGGCGCGACATAGCCGTCAACGCGATGTGCTTCGAGCGCTTCGAGATTGGATTCGCTGCAGTAGCCGGAGTCCGCTGAGGCCTGCTCCGGCGTGCGGCCGAGATTGTTCTCGATGGCCTCGATCAGGGGCACCAGCTGGCCCTGATCGTTGCCGCACTGCGTCAGTTCGTGCGCGACAATGATCTGGGCGCCTGCGTCGACGGCGGCCTGGGCATTATAGGCCTGAACGAAGCCATCCTTCGACTTCATGATGCGGCTTTCCGGATCGGTGAAGTTGCGTTGCGACTTGGGATCAGGCTGGTCCGATGCCGGCGCCGCCGGTTTGCCCGGCTTCTTGCGGCCTTCGGCTTGGCGCTGCTGTTCCTTTTCGGCCTCGATGCGACGCTCTTCCTCCGCGGCCAGCCTGGCGTCGGCCTCCAGCGCCGCCATCGCCTGCTGGATCTTCGCCAGCCGCTTCTCCTTGTCGCCAGCCCAATCCGGCAGCTCGTCGCCGCGTTTGTCTTTGCCGAAAGTCTCGTCCTCCTGAGCATCCGCCGCCTCAGCGGCCGCCAGCATGCGAGCGACCTCGGCTTTCAATTCCGCCTCGCGTTTCTTCATGCGCTCATAACTCATCGCTTTATGTTTCGACGCGTTCGCTTTGATCTTCGTGCCATCCAGCGCGACATGGCCGAGTTTGACCAGCCCTGCCGTCTCGCACAACTTCAGAACCTGCAGGAACAGTGCGCCGAGCGCCTTCAAATGCCGCTTGCGGAAGTCGCTGATCGTGCGAAAATCCGGCGGATCGAGCGCGACAATCATTACAAAATCATTCCGTTCGCGGCAGGCCTTCGCGATCCGCCGCGATGAATACAGCCCACTCGCATAGCCGTGCAGCAGAAGCGCCACCATCATGCGCGGGTCGAACGGCGGCTGCCCGAGCCCGCTCACATAGCTGCCCGTGATCTCCTTGAGATCGAGGCTCTCCCGCACCAGTTCAACGATAAACCGCGAGACATGGCCTTTCGGCACGAAGTCCTGCACATTCGGCGGCAGAAGCAGCGTCTGATCGATATTCCAGGGGCGAAAATACTTGCTCATCGCCCAAGGTTGAATCAGACTCGCTCAGAATTGAACAGCCACTATTCGGACAGGCTCCTAGGCCGTAGAACTCGCCGACAGGCCCGCTCCGCAATGTCGGAGGCCCTTCCTTAAACGGTCTATAGGTCGCCTTCCGAGACCGCCTCCTGGCGTAGGCAATTGTGATCGACTATTGCTCCGACGACGAATGATGAGGATGGCGAGGGTCTAAATGGCCCTCGCCCGCCTCCGTCAACGCCGTTAACGGCCATCCTCGACGGTTGATCGAGAGCCCCCCAACCCGCTAGTTTACCGGCCAACCTAGGGATTTCCACATCCACGTGGCTCTTTTTACCCCAACATCCGCCAGCGCTTAATCCGTATTTAGCTGTTTACTGCCTCTTTCACGCCTCAATGCATGTCAATCTGGGTTGTCGGCGAAAGGACAGCCCCATGGCCGACAAAAATGTTAAATTTCCGTTTCACTTAAGTCGGTTTTTACTTTGGCCGACTAGGATCACTCCCAACAATGGGAGTGTGTCGTGACGGACTTTCAGCTCGTGCTCAGCGTGGTGGGATACATTTTTGCAGCCTGCGCTTTTCTGGCGGTCGCTGAAACAGCGATTGACGCCTTTGTACATCAGCCGATGGCCGAATTCCTGGTGAAGCGATTTGCCGACCTTATGCTGGTTTGTGTCAGCACTATCGGCGGCTTGCTTGCGGGGCAGAAAATTGAAAGTCGCAAAAAACTGCGCGATTGATACACAGCGAAATGCAGATGGTTGCTGCCGTCCTTGAAACGAGCTGTGATAAATGACGTTGAATAGAAGCGAGTGCTCGAAGCTTATCCGTTGAAAATATCTTCGCCCCACTTTTTGCGCATCTGATCTTCGTACTCTGAAAAGCGGCGAACTTTTCGCATTGTGTTTCGATAATCCCTAAAAAGGATCAATATGCCAACTGTTATCACGAAGGTGAAAACCATAGCTACGCTGGCGGCAGAGAGCAAAATCAATCTTGGAGCTATCGATAGAATTGCTTCTCTGAAATACAGCAAGCCAAACAAGGCGGCGTAGCATAGATATAAAATCAGAATCGACGTCACCATCATGAAACGATGTTCGGCATGAAGTAACGTCTGGGTTGGCTCGCCTTCCACAAGTCTCAAAATTCGTTGATGAACTATGATTTCAAGCGAGCGCTTTTTGTTTAGCCTCAGGGTCTTTCGCCGATCGAGATATTCCCGAACTTGCTCTGAGTAGAGGTTCGCGATGATCGCGGTCGGCAAGCCAATCACGCCGCTCAATAAGACACCGGACCAAAATTCAATACTCATACTGCCCCCTTACCCAGCGGGCATATTGCACGCATTTCAACCTGTGAGACAATGGGGCGTCAACTCGCCATCCACCGCAATCGGATCATCTATCAAGTCGATTTGGTACTGTAGATAATCCGACCAACGTGCATGATATGCGCATCTGCAATAGCGTTTGTCGCTCCGATAGCAATTTCTAAAATTGAGTTGACATGCACAGCGTTGAATTCATCACTGTTCGACGAGGCGGATTACCGCTTGCACGGCCAAGCTGCCACCAGCGCCTCAAGAGCCAATTTCCGAAAGTCCTCATGCATCCTCGCGGGTCGGGCGTCGATGTATTGCACGACCACACTAACAGCTTGTCTTTGTGTCGCAGCGGATGGCTGGCAGGCGTCGTCGTAGGTGAGACCGGAGATCAAACCCCAACAAAGTCCCGTTTTGAATATGTCGCCGCTTCTAGGATTCTCGCTGATGTAATTGCGACAGCCGGGCATCACATAGTTGGCAGAATCCGACTCATGGATTTCAGCGAACGCCACCCCGCCGCTTAACATCAGCGCCGCGATGGGAACGATTGCGCGCAGACTTAATTGTGATCTAAATATCAATTCCACCAATGCCACACCCAAAAAGTATTTAGTGACTTCGCGCCAGTATCAGTCATCCGGGGCCACCATTGCTACCCGGCGTTAAGTAGATTTTCGATTGGCTTGATAATTTTGGAATAGCGCGACGCTCACAAAACAAACGACCATAAACAGGAATGAGGTTAGGAACACGACAAAGCTGGCGGGAATGTCAAAGAGCCAATCGATGATGCTTTGCAAACCGAGCCAGCTCGTATGCGGTATAGGCCATTCAAAATAACTAAACATTTTTGACACTGGAATCGGGGGCCAAATTCCAGTCCTGAGCCAACTGTAAGCTTGCCAAGCAACGATGGCGGGACCGGGCAGCAACGCATAGCCGTACAGCGGATTTTCGTCGCTCATCGCTCCCCCTTATCCCCAAGCTGCATATTGCACAGATTTCAACCTGGGAGAACAACCCGTCGCTCAAACCAAAAGTGCCGGTCGCCGAGGCCGACACCTTCGCGCACCGGCTGGTTCGCGGTGATTGATTGAGCAGTCAATAACCCGTCGAGACCGCCGACTTAAGTTTCTCCAGATCGGTTTCGAGAAACTGGTTGGCGACGATCAGCGCCTTGACCGCATCACGAGCATTACTGACGCAGGCCGCGATGGCCTGATCGGCTGCCGCCTCTAGCTGGTCCGCGTCCGATTGGGGGGGGCGGGCGACATCTGGAATTTTCCCCTAAAGGCAGCGGGCGCTCTGGGAGAATGTTCCCTTTCCGTTCCAGTGTCAAATCCGGGTAGTGGGGTCAGTTTGGAAAAGCACCCCAAAAGAAAGTCCTTGGTTAATGCCGGGGGCTTTCAGCAAGCGGACTCGCTCCGAGCCGTAACTCGCGTCTAAGATCGCGGCATGGAAAGAATCGTCATCGATAATTGGGGCGTGCTTATGAGCGCTCCAGTCGCGTTCATTGCGGCACTATTCTTGGGAGCGGGAGCCGGTTGGTTGGTGGTCGGACTGATATACAACCAGCGTCTTACCCACTATCAAGAGCTAATAGCCAATTACCGCGATGTTTTGGACGAAAAGATTCCGGCTCGGGCGTTACGCCCCTTCCCCACAAAGCGCAGCAAGCAAATGTCCGTTGGCCTTGTTCTAATTTTTGCTGGCATTGGCGCCGCCTTTGCCGGGGCAATTATTGTTATTTCCGATCGGTCACCGCCTCCAGCAAACCAACCGGCGTCGGCACCGGTCGGTCATTCGCCTGCGCAGCCACCAGTCGACACGCCTTTCAAATCCGTTCTACTTGCCTCGCGCTACTATCCCGCCAAGAACAAAGAAGAGGTTGCCGCCTTCCTCGATAAGATTTCGGACACGATAAACAAGCCAACCGAAGAAATGCTGTTACTCGCCCGACAGGCTCTGGGCACATACTTATTTAACCGCCCCAATGAGGCGCAATTATATTTGCAGAGAATGGGCGAAATCAAAACCGCTTACGCAAAAATAGACGCGACCCTCTATGACGACTTACTCGCGAACGAGCGCGAATTTCGCCAAGAAATGAACGCGATACTGTTTCCAAAGGATCCGTTTATTAAATTTCGCGTCGCAGCCGACGCATACCGCAATGGCCTTTCCGTCTGGATTAAAATGCGCAATAGCGATGACGATAAGGTCCGAGAATTACAGCAATTGGTTTCGGCTTCGCAGCAGTCGTTTGCTTCAGCCAGAGACGAATTCTTGATGTGGCTTTCACAGAGGCAGGAAATTATCGGTCAGACTAGACGGGCTTTGCGATCATGATCTAGCAGCCCACCCCCTGCGACCTTTCTTTGAGTCGGCGATGATGATTCGAAGGGCGCTCAATTGAAAACCCGCTTTTGCCATTTCATCGAATGGGACAGTAGTGCTGGCTTGAAGAGCATCGCCGCCAGTCACATGTCATAAGGATCGGGGATCGTTGGCCCGACATACTGGCAACGCACCCACCGGCCTCATTGAAGGTCGCGTGCGTCCAAATAAGAGCGAGCACGGGCTGCGTTCGAGCACCGCTCGACACAGTACCTCTACGCAAACGCAACGGCACGAGCCGTCGAGGGAGACCTTGGCGGCTTTCGCGTGTGGCCAGAATGCGAGGCCATGGCCGCAACGGTAACCGAGCGGGTTTGGGAAATCGGTGATATCGTCGGGGTGTTGAAAGCGGGGGAGGCCGCCCAAGTGAGGCTGGTCTAGCTGGGAGGAAGGCCATGGAATGGTTTAGCCGGAAAACATCGATAGCAGGTACCCAAATTTCCAATTGGATACTCGTTCTCGCGGCTCTCGTCGTAATCTGGACTATCTATCGCGCTGCAATGTGACGGTGGCTGCTTCCCCCTACGCCGTTGCTCACAGCGCTCCAGCCATGCGAAAATCTCTCTGGTAACGCAATGGATCTTGGAGGCGAGGTGCTTGTCAGTGAGCTTCGCTCGACCGTAGCAGACGATGACGTTGGCATCGGCACTGTAGCTGACCGATGTCTGCTTTCGGGGGTAATACAGACATCCCATTTCAAGTGCGTCAGGACCGTTTTTGGACCCTTAGCGGACGTCCCTGCCTCGCGAGACCCGCACTGCGTCGGGACAGTCGTGCCACCAATGGTGGAGCAGTCATGGTCAAGGTTTCAAGCTATGCCCATGCGCGGCTGCCGTCTGTCGCGCCGCTTTCTCTTGTGCGAGAGTTGCTTCCAGCCGTGAGATGTTTTCCTGGAGGCGCTCGTTGTTTTCCAGGAGGCGATGGCTGGTCAGGACGAGGAAATAATAGCCGAATTGCGGATTTTGAAAGTAGATCTCAAGCAGCCTTTCATAAGTTATGGTCAGGACTTGTCCGTCTTCTATGCACTCGATCGTCATGGTTCGTCGGTTGTTCGGCGTAAGGAAGCCAAGTTCGCCTATGATGCGTCCTGGCGGAATCTCGACGTCGATTTCCTTGACCAGAAACTTACCCGTGACGGTGAGGGACATTTCGGCAGCCGCATCACCCTTCTTGTACAATCTGTCGCCCCGGCGATACCGGCGCTCGGTCATGAACGGTTTGAGCCATTCCATCGACACGTCACCCTGCGTCGCGTTACGTGCCTTCTTGACGAGCTTGAGCAATTGACGGAGACGAACGGCATTGATCGGCAGCAACAGCAGATAAAGCAGAAAATTGGCGACATTTCCCGAGAGCGCTCCAGAGGTCGCGAAGAACGTACAGCCGACCATATTGGCGACGCGCAGCGGAACCATGGTCTGCATCAGCAGGGTAGCGACAAAGAAGATCGCGCCGACCAGGGCGAACATATTGGCAAGGGTGATGTTGGCCAGCACAATTTCCAACAGCCGATTGAACAGTGCGTCGTAGGTGATGTTGTTGGGATCAAGTCCCATTTGAATCAGAATCTTTGCAACCCTGAGATTTTCTGCCGCCGTATCAAGAATGCGGTCTAGTATCGTCGAAAAATCTGCAATGCTGGGCTGCATCGTATCCTCCCGAGCGGGTACCCGTCGGCGTTAGTCGGATATCCTGGATGTTAGTTAGTCGAATTCGGTTAGCAACCCCTAGGCGTTTGCGAGGCTGCCCCCAGTACCCCAAGCTGACATCCGCCGGATCGAAATTTTTCGAAAACCGCAAAGCCGCTTGGCCTCACAATCCCATCCACCGTGCTAGGGCTTGCCGATGAGTTGATGGAGTGACGCCATCCAGTGTCTGCTTCTGGCACGAAACGGACCTGAGCAGGCGACCTGACGATGTCCGTTCTCAAGGGTAGACCGGACGTGCCGCGCGGGCGAGGAGATTTTCCGAGTTTGACCCGACTCTGACTTGACAGGCTTTCCTTACACATCTGCGCGGTCGATCTCAGAAATTTGCATCCGCCGATGTGAGCCGGTTCACATCGGCCCCGCACGTTTGGTCCCACCGTCAAGTGGGGCACTTCAACGTGGGAGAGAAAAATGCATATGAAAACTTATACGATGGCATTGCTCGCAGGTGTTGCAATTGGAGCCATCGCGCTCCAGGGCCTTCACGCTCAAGGAGCCAAGCTGAAAGCTTACACCATCAGCGAAGCTGAAATCCTCGATCCTTCATTCCAAGCCACATACCTCCCTGCCGCCCGGAAGGCGATAGAGGCAGCCCACGGTCGAGCTCTACGCACCGCAGCCGGACGGGTTGTTCAAATAGAGGGCGGACCGCCTCCCAAGAGTACGGGCATCGTCGAATGGGACAGCGTGGATGACGCAGTGGCATTCTACAAGTCGAAAGCCTGGACGGACCTTGCACCCCAGCGTGAGAAGGCAGTTAAGGTAATACGGCGGTACGTCGTCGAAACCGAAAAGTAGCCTGTTCACGGGCACCGGCTGCGGCGCGCGGCGCGCCCAAAACCGGCAACCACTGCGCACAGCGAGGCTGTCTCATTGGGCGGCCTCGTTTAATGGTTGATAGCTGCCTTGCGTTTCAGGAGTCTGGACGTTTGTTGCATGAACTCCCGGTCGAGCTTTTCTCCGCCGTTCCCATCGTTCAGTGATGACGCTGGCAGAGCCAGAATGAGGCTCCCATGTGTCGTTCATCACTCAGATGTGCTGAGTTTGCTCACGCACATTCCCGGAGACGTTCTGCCTGCCGATAAACCTATCGAATAATGAAACGTCAGGTCCGTTCATGGCACAACTCGGACATGCCGACGTTGTCGCTCTATGTCCGTTGTTGGGGGCAGAGCTGAAAACATATGCTCCCATTGAGCTTACTCGGACATGCGAGTTTAGTATGCGCTATTGACGAGCTTGTGGGGCCACAAGCGCCAGAGGCCGCTCTTGCATAACATTCAGTGGAATGTTTACCTCACAACTCAAGCCGTCCGGTTCAAACCTAAGTCGCGCTTCACCCTGTAATTGGCCAGGGAGAGCCTGCTCGATAAGCCGAGAACCGAAGCTCCGTCGAGAAGGTTCGTGTACCGGCGGCCCACCTCTTTCTTTCCAATGCAGCTTAAAGCGCTTCAGGTTATCTTGGGAGAAGATAGACCACGAAATTGAAACGCGACCGGCAGGTGCAGACAGCGCGCCGTGTTTGACGGCATTCGTGCAGAGTTCGTGAATTACCATTGAGAGTGCGATAGCAGGGCCAGAAGAAATCGCGATGTTGTCACCGGCGACTTCAAACTGATCAAGGCTTTTAGATTGAAATGCCTTCACGGCGGCTTCAATCAAAGTCCGACATCCTGCGCCAGTCCATCGCTCGCGAACCAGAAGGTCTTGCGCTACTCCCAACGCATTAATGCGATCCGCTATCGTTTTAGCGGCCTCTTCTAGGCTGTTCGCCGTCCTGAGACTTTGGGACGTAATTGCCGAGACAATCGCCAGCGTATTCTTCACCCGATGATGAAGTTCACCGATGATGACCTCTTGTAGCTTGGCGGCCACGCTGGAAGCCTGCGCGTCAATGCCCGCCTGAGCGAGTAATTCCTTCAGATAGTCCGGCTCGTCTTCGGCTTGACGTGTCATGAGGTTTAGTAAGGGCTCCGCGTCCACCAACAGGTTAAAATGCCGAAAGACATTGAACTCGTGTTCTTCGGTTTGCAAGAACCGGAGCCAAACGTCTGTTCCGTCGGAGGAACCAAAAGTGGCTAGGCGGAGCGCACAGGGACGCAAACGAGCGATGTCGCTTAATGGCACCCTTAGTGCCAGCCACCGGGGACCATTCGCGCGCTGGCTGTCAGCGGTTCATTTATTTCGCGGCACTCACTGACCAACCCGCGCCAGAGGGGAAAGAAGGAACCCTCCGGAATGTTCGGGTGGCGAGAGAGACCTGCATCCCCACCACCCTCGCGACACGGCCGACCAAGTGAAAGGAGGCCCGCTCGGCTTTTCCTTTGTGTCGCGAAACTGAATTCATCTGCGCTGTAGCTCAGGCATCGGGAAGTTTGGAGTTTGAGACAATTTGGAACGTATTTAATGCTGCGGACCAGATTTGGGATGCGAGGACTGAGTTAAGCGACCTGGTTAGAACTTTGTTGCGTTGATAACTGGACGCGCACGCCCACCAAGGATCGAGACTTCGCTAAACGGGCGGAAACGATATCAAGTCGATCCTGCCGAATTGATGGCCAATCACTTCATCTCCTCCAGCAACTTCTGCGCCTCACCCAACAACGCCTGTATCTGCCTCCGCTGAGCGATCGCATCCCTGGTGAACAGGCCGTGCTTGCGCGCGTTCTGGTTTGCCGTGGGCGCGTCGGACCCCGGTGCGCCGCCGTGCATGCGGCAGCGCTGTCTGCCGTTCACCGCCGGCGAGCGGCACGCGCCGGCGGAACGGGTTTTGGCGCCGCAACGTGGACTCGCCAGCATCGGGCAGGTATTTCTGATGTGATCGCTCATGCCTGTGCTTCCCGCTTGGCATCAGCGGAAGCGGGCCGTCGCCTGGAGCCCGAGGCCTTCGGCGCATTCCGCGCCGCGGATGCCGGGCTCTTGTCCGACACGATCACGCTCGCATGCTGCGTGACGTTGCCGACAATGGCCTTGCCGCCGTCCCCGACCGAGACGTTCTGCACGGTGATGGCAGGCTCGCCATGGCTCCGGTAGCGGTTCAGCGCCTCGATCTGGGCGGGAAACGTGCGGGCGAGCCGGCCGAGGGCGCGCGCGGCGCTGTCGTGCTGGGCGAGGTCTTCGGCATTGGCGAGGTGATGGGCGCATCGCATCGCCATCACATGAACCGAAACCATCTGCGCCACCAGCATGGCCTCGACGGAGTCCCTCGGCTTGATGCTCTTCACCATCGAGATCATGAAGGAGAGGTTGACCTCGTCGGAACTCCCGCCGCTCACGCTGGCCTTTACCAACTGCCTGATAATGCCATGCATCGCTTCGCGGTCGGCGACCCCCAATGCGTCAGGCATGAGCTGTTCGCCGAGCTCCGGATCTGGATGGTCGATCGAGAAGCCGTGCGACAGAAGTCTTATCCGCGGGGCTGCGGCAGCTCTGGCCTGGTCGGTTGAAGCGATCGCCGCTGGCATGGTGAGGTTGGGATCGATGTTCATGTCCATATTCCCTGGCACGCGCCGGCAAGCGCGGTTGGGCCACGCGCAGGCGATCGTTCGCCGCGGCGAGCCGGTGCAATTTCAATGGTGGGTGAGCATTTTTGAGCCGCAATCGGACCGAAACAGTCCGCCATTGGCGGAGCGGCGGGCGCTTACAGGATTGCGGGATGATGAAAGAATGCCCGTGATTTGCCCGACGTGTCAACGTGCTTTCGAAGCATCCATGCCGGGCGCCTGCTACTTTGCATGGGGTTGTTTTCAATATTTTGGGATCGCGCACGTTCGAAGGGGAGTTATCCGACGTCACCCCGCAGTTATGCCGGCAAAGGCGCGGTGCGATACGCATTGGTAGACCTGCGTATGAATATCCGCGGGGCGCCTAACAGCATTATACTGCAATCTCAATAACATATGAGTTCGCAGTTTTATTCTGAATGGCGCGCCACTTTACCACCACCCCGGACAAAACTGCGAACTCTGCGGGTGCTGGCGGAAGCTCCGCCCGGGTGACGGATGACGGCCATTTCTTGCATGTGCGCTCGCTGCTATAATTTCTTGAAGGCCCGGCACGTCGACGTGACGATCGTTCACGAAACGCGCCCGGCTTGCCGGGAGTTGCCATGTCGTCGAGCCTTGCGCCGCACCGAACAGCGAGTTCGCCCATGGGATGAGCCGGAAGAATCGCGTACCACTTGCTGATCGTGTCGCCAGAGCGGCTGAAGCGGCGCTTGCCGCCCAGCACTTTGTGAGCGCCATCGACATCCTCGTCGGGATCGGGTGGCTTGACTCCGGAGCGGTGGAGCGCTGGCGCCGCGGGCAGACCGATTGTCTGGAGGAAGTTGTCCAGGTCAATCTGCCGCGCATCTCGGAAGCCATGCGGCTGTTCGGGTCCTGGGCGATCGCGAAAGGATTGTTCCCAAGCCCGACGGCGTATGTCGGTCGTACGCCGGGCCGCCCGACGCTGCGCTTCAGCCGAGGCGGAAATCCTGCGATTGAGGCATCATACCGGACACATTGGGTCTCGCCCGAGCTTTCCGAGAAGAAGCGCGAGCGCCTGGCGGAAACGGCAAGCCGCGCCCCGGAACTGGTGGTGATCCAGCCGTTGAACACGGAGTGGGTATGCAATCGGTGCGGCGGCACCGGGGATCTGTTGATGATGGAGACACCCGGCCCTGCGTGCCTGCGCTGCGTTGGCCTCGATGATCTCGAGTATCTGCCGGCGGGCGATGCGTTGCTCACGCGGCGCGCCAAATCGAAAAGCAGCCGATATGCCGTCGTCGTGCGCTTCAGCAGGACTCGTCGCCGTTACGAGCGACAAGGTCTGCTGGTCGAGCCGCAGGCCTTGGCAGATGCGCAGCAAAATCTTGAGGCGCCGTGACAGTTCTAGCTCATCCGTGTCGAAGCGCCAGTAGCCGGATTCATTGCGCAGAGAATCGAATTTGCCGCCTCCGATTGCAGCAGCGCGTAGGGCGGAATAGCGAAAGCGTATACCGCCGAATTCATTTGCAGATCGGCGTGCTGACGCTATCGCGCACTCCGCGCCTGGCCAAGCGATGCCGCAGCGCGGGAGCGCGAGCGGGCTGATCGGTGAGCGTTTGCTCGCGAAACCCGGTTTCCCAAAGCATCCACTATCTACGAGCGCTCATATCCCCCAACCACTTATCGTGAGCGAGCCCACTCAGCCCTTCACCATATCCCCAAGCAAGTTTGACGCCACTGTCAGCTTCGCGAGGGTCAGGCCGCTGGCAGTAATCTCCTCGACCGAGCGGCGGATGCGCGTCGCTTCAGGATGAGCCGCGAGCCAGGTCCCGGCGGCCTGCTGACCGCATTGGCCGGTTGCCAGCATATCCGCAGCCAGTCTTCTTTCGGCGGCTGCGATCTGATCAATGGCGCGATCAATGGCGAGACGTTCGAAATTATCGTTTGCCGGGACGCCGCGTGCGGCGGCGACAAGGCGATCGAGGCGGAAATTAGCCTCGGCGGCGAAGAAGGTTGTGGCGGCGTCGCCGATGGTTCGGCTGGTGCGCTCCGCGACGGTCACGATATCCGGTGCCGAGACCAGGGCGTCGAGATCAGCGAGCTCGCCTGCGAGGTCGGCCGGGACGCCGGCATCGATCAGATCCTGCCGTCGCTTGCTGCGTCCGGCCTGGAAGTCCTCCGGCAGGGTCTCGTCGAGTCCGGCGATGATCTCGCGGATGCTCGGGCCGAAGCGCGCGATGACCGAGTCCAGGCCGGCCTTGAAATCAACATTGCGCACATACCAGACTATGCGGGAGAGCAGGAGATCCTGAATCGCCGCGTAGAGGCCGAGTTGCAATTGCCCGTCGATGCGGTTGTCGAGTCCATCGATCGCGTCATTCAGCCGCTTCAGACCGTAGGATTCATCTACCGCCACGAAGGCCATGACAATGGTCGACACGTCGGCATCCGTCTCGTCGATCAGGCGCACGACACAGGCCGGGCCGCCGCGATTGATAACGGCATTGGCGAGATTGGTTGCGATAATCTCCCGCCGAAGGCGATGGTGTTCCACTGCAGCGGAGAATTTGTCCTCAACCTCGTGCGGAAAGTACTGAGACAATTCGCGGGCGAGATATCGATCGTCGGGCACGCTGGTGGCGAGCAGATCGTCGTAAAGTGTCAGCTTGGCGTAAGCGAGCAGCACGGCAAGTTCCGGTCGAGTCAAGGATTGGCCGCGCCGGGCGCGTTCGGCGATCGCCGCATCGTCGGGCAGGAATTCCACAGCGCGGCTGAGGAGGCCGCGCTGCTCGAGCGACTGCATCAGGCGGGTGAGGAAGCCGGTCTCGGCCACGTCCTTGCGTTCGGCCAGCGAAAGCGCCAGCGTCTGCAGATAATTGTTGCGTAGCACCAGGGCGCCGACCTCGTCGGTCATCGCGGCAAGCAGGCTGTTGCGGTCATTTGGACTGAGGCGTCCTTCGCGTTCGGGGCGCGCCAGCGCGATCTTGATATTGACCTCGACGTCGGACGTATTGACCCCGGCCGAGTTGTCGATGGCGTCGGTGTTGAGCTTGATGCCTTTCTGCGCCGCTTCGATGCGGCCGCGCTGAGTCAGGCCGAGATTGGCGCCTTCGCCAATCACCCGGGCGCGGATCGCGGTGCCCGTGACCCGGATCGGATCATTGGCGCGATCACCGACCTGATCGTCGCTTTCCCCCGACGCCCGGATATAGGTACCGATGCCGCCAAACCAGAGCAGGTCCACGCGTGCCTTGAGGATCGCCGTCATCACCTCGAAGGGCGTAGCTTGCGGCTTGTCGAGATCGAGCAAGGTCCGCACTTCAGGCGCGAGCGGGATTGCCTTGAGCGAACGCGAGAACACGCCGCCGCCTTGCGAGATCAGCGCCTTGTTGTAATCCTGCCAGCTCGACCGCGGCAGGTTGAACATGCGCAGGCGTTCGGCGTGGCTGACGGCCGGGTCGGGCGAGGGATCGATGAAGATGTCGCGATGATCGAAAGCCGCGACCAGCCTGGTCGCCGGCGAGAGCAGTATGCCGTTGCCGAAAACATCGCCGGACATGTCGCCCACGCCGGCGACGGTGAACGGCATGGTCTGAATGTCCGTGCCGAGCTCGCGGAAGTGGCGCTTCACCGCCTCCCAGGCGCCGCGCGCCGTGATCCCCATCTTCTTGTGGTCATAGCCCTGGCTGCCGCCGGAGGCGAAGGCATCGCCGAGCCAATGGTTCTTCTCGGCCGAGATCGCGTTGGCGATGTCGGAAAAGGTGGCGGTGCCCTTGTCGGCGGCGACGACGAGGTAGGGGTCGTCGCCGTCATGCCGCACGGTGGAGTCGGGCTGCACGATGATGTCGCCGTCGAGATTGTCGGTGAGTTCGAGCAGCGAGCGAATGAAGATGCGATAGGTTTCAGTGCCTTCCGCCATCCAGGCGTCACGGTTTGATGGCGGCGGCAGGCGTTTCGGCACGAAGCCGCCTTTGGCGCCGACTGGCACAATCACGGCATTCTTGACCTGTTGTGCCTTGACCAGGCCGAGGATCTCGGTGCGGAAATCCTGGGGCCGGTCGGACCAGCGCAGCCCACCGCGCGCCACCTTGCCGAAGCGCAGATGAATGCCTTCGACACGCGGCGAATAGACGAAGATCTCGTAGAGCGGCCGCGGGGCCGGCAGGTCCTCGATCTTGCGCGCGTCGAACTTGAAGGAGATCACCGGACGCGGATGTCCGTCTTCGCCGATCTGCCACAGATTGGTGCGGATGGTTGCCTGCACCAGATTGGTGAAGCGGCGCAGGATGCGGTCTTCGTCGAGCGAAGCGACGGATTTGAGCTGCTCCTCGATCTCAGTGAGGATAGTCGTCTCACGTGCCGAGCGCTCGGCGTCGGTGGTGGCGAGGCGCGGATCGAGGCGGGCCTGGAACAGCGCGACCATGCTGGCGGTGATCGCGGTGTTCTTGCGCAAGGTCTCCCACATGTAGTCCTGGCTGAACGGCGCGCGGATCTGGTGCAGGTAGCGGGAGAGCGCCCGGATGGTCGAAACCTCGCGCCAGCTTAGGGCCGTACGCAGGATGAGGGCGTTGTATCCGTCGGATTCGGCCCGATCGCCGACCACCGCCATGATCGAGGCTTCCAGGCGCTGGCTGAATTCCGGGCTGATCACGATCGGCTTGCCGTCGCTGGTCTCGATCGTCATGTCGTGCAGCCATACTGGCGCCGGCGTGGCGCGGGACACGATCTGATAGGTGCGTTCGTTGACCACGCGCAGGCCGTGATGTTCGATCACCGGCACGCGATAAGACAGAGACAGCGGTGTGGCGTCCGAGAAGACCTTCAGGCCGAAGCGCTTGGGATCGTCCTCGCCCTCGAAGCGGTGAACTGAAATGGTCACCGGACGAGTTGGCGAAAGCTTTTCGATGGTGGCGATATCGGCGATCGCTTGTTCAGCGCCGAAAACCTCCGTATAGCCGCCGGTGAAGGCCTGGGCATAGCGGTTGGCGAGCATGCGCGCTCGCATGCCGTCGGTGGAGGCGGCGAGCGCCGCCTTCAGCTTGTCGCCCCAGGTCGCGGCGATGGCGCTGATCTCGGCTTCCAGCGTCGCGTGCTCGACGACGGGCGTTTTGCCCTCATAGCGCCCGATAATGTAGTGGACTCGTGCGAGCGATCCCTCGGGGAAGGAGGCGTAGGAGGCCGCCAGGCGCCCCTTATAGACCTGCGCCAGGAAGTCCGCGACGCGCATGCGTACGTCGGTGTCGTATTTCTCGCGCGGAATGAAGACGAGGATGGAGACGAAACGGTCGAACTTGTCGGCCCGTGCCAGCGCCCGTACGCGGGGACGCTCATAGAGCGTCAGGACTTCCATAACGAAATTGTAGAGCGTTTCGGCATCGACCTGGAAGAGCTCGTCGCGTGGATACTCTTCGAGGATATGCAGGACCGCCTTGCCTGAATGACTGGCTGGGTCGAAGCCGGCGCGCTGCAACACCTGCTCGACCTTGTGGCGGACATAGGGGATCTGCCGCGCCGAGCGGGTATAGGCACCCGAGGTGAACAGGCCGACCAGGCGCAACTCACCCTCGAGTCGGCCGTCGGGCGCATAGAGTTTGATGCCGACATAATCCATGCGGACGCGGCGATGAACGCGGCTGTTCACATTGGCCTTGACCACCATGAGGACGGTCGGCTCGCGCATGAATTCGCGGATTTCCGGCGTCATGATCACCATTTCGGTGCCGCGGCGCAGGACCTTCACATCGGGATCACGCAGGATGCCGAGGCCTTCGCCCGTGCTGATGTCGTCCGACGCATCGGTGTCGGGCGAGAAGCGATATTCGCGCAGGCCCAGGAAGGTGAAATTGTCGGCACACAGCCATTGCAGGAACTGGTTGGCTTCGGCGACCTCGTCGATCGGCAGCGGCGGCGGATTGGAGCGGAAGGTCACGATCGCCTGCTCGACCCGGGCGCGCATGGCCCGCCAGTCGGCGACGCAGGCGCGCACGTCGTCGAGCGTCTTGGTCAGGCCCTCGATCAGCTTCTGGCGATCGGCATCAGCGTCCAGACGGGCGATGTGGAAATGAATCAGGCTTTCGCGCTCGCCCTTTGCTCCCTCCGGCAGCGCTTCGCCGTAGAAATGCAGCAGCTTGCCTTGTTCGTTGCGCTCCACGGCGATGATCGGGTGGGCGACCAGCGTGACCTCGATGCCCTGCTCGGCGAGTTCCGCCATGGTGGAATCGAACAGGAAGGGCATGTTGTCGTTGAGAATTTCGAGCACGGAAATCTCGCGCCCGTCCGGCACCATCGGATTGATGACGCGGATGTCGGCACGGCCCGCCGTGCGTTGCTGCACATGCTCCCACGCCTGTTCCGCCAGGAAGGCAAGGGAAGCGGCGTCGTAGTTGACGAGGTCCTCGAGATTGGTATGGCCGAACAGATGCTCGGCAAAGGAACGGGGCGCCTTGCCCGGCTGCACGTTACCCGCGGCTTCGTGGATCAGGGTCGCCCGGGCCTTGTCGTCACGCCACGACGCCATAGGGTCCTCCATTTCTCCCGCCGTCTGACCGCAGTCGCGATCGTCCGCTTGATTCTGGAGTGCATCTCTTTAAGCGCATCGTTTTGGCCGGGATTGATCATGTGCGCGCAATCCTCGGTCTCGGAGCCTCCGCGGCCCTTGATGATCATGCCATTAAATCTCGAGAAATGCATCTCCAGTATGCGGCTTCAACCGATCTCGAGAGAGCTTGCCTTGCTGGCACGCAGGCGATCGGAGAGCTCCGCGCGAGACTGGGCGCATGTCGCAACGCAAACATTGGCGGACAAGGTAACTCCTGCCTTCAGCGGTCGAGCGCCGTCGAAGCCTAAGACCGCCCATCGTGGGGAACCGTGAACGTGCCGAAATGCCCATAGGGGAGCGTCTGAAGTCGGGCTCGACGATCGTCGAATCATCACCTAGCTGGCGAAATCATAAGGAATTTCAATGAAGTAAGAGTTCATCATCCTAGCCGCTGCGCCGGCCCCGGCGCTGGTCTGGACCTGCCTGATCATGCCGAATGGTAGGTCGTGCTGGAACGTCAGTCTGGCGCCGGTACTGCCGGTGTTGCGGGCCTCGAAGCAGCGCTGCATCGCGGCGTCGATATTTCAGGAGCATTCGATCCGAGAATCGTCTTCTGGCGCCGTCTTCTTTATTCGCGATGTTTGAATCGCAGACGGGCAGCGAGTTTACCTCAGCAGTTCAGATGTCCTTTTCGATCCATCATCAATCCGTCAGGACCGCTGGTGCACGCGCGGGAGAAAGAGTTACCACCCGCAAAAGATTCGTCGTGCCGGATACGCCGAACGGAATGCCGGCAATGATCACGATGTTATCGCCAGGCTTTCCAAAATCTCCCGCAAGGGCGGAATCGCAGGCGAGCCGGGTCATTGACGCCTCATCAGTGATTTCGGTTTCCACCACGACCGAATGAATGCCCCACACCGGCGTCAACTGACGTGCCGATGCAATCGACGGCGTCAGACTGAGAATCGGCGCGAGCGGCCGCTCCCGCGCCGCGCGCATGCTGGTGAAACCGGATTTCGTGTAGGCGATGGCCGCCGTCGCCGAGACCAGCTTGGCGACGAGACGCAAGGCCGAACATATCGCATCGGCATGGCTGGCCCGAAAATCCTCCGGTTTGGGGCCTGTCAGGGTGTGAGCATCATTTTCAACGCCGTGAATGATCGAATCCATCATGACAACTGATTCGACGGGGAAACGCCCACTGGCGGATTCCGCTGACAGCATGACAGCATCGCTGCCTTCATAGACCGCCGCTGCAACGTCCGAGGCTTCTGCCCGGGTCGGAACCGGGGACGCAGTCATGGATTCAAGCATTTGTGTTGCCACCACGACGGGTTTCCCCTCGCGGCGGCATGCGCGCACGATCCGGCGCTGGATTATTGGAACCTGCGCCGGCGGCAATTCAACACCGAGGTCGCCACGCGCAACCATGATGCCATCGGCAAGTGCCACGATGGCATCAAGATTTTCGATGGCCGCCGGCTTCTCGAGCTTGGCCATGATCAACGCGCGAGATCCGATCAAGGTTCGTGCTTCGGCGATGTCCTCGGCCTTTTGCACGAACGAAAGTGCAACCCAGTCGGGTCCGTGTTCAAGTACGAAGGTCAGGTCGCGACGGTCCTTTTCAGTGAAGGGCGACAGCGGCAGTATGACGCCGGGAACATTGACGCCTTTGCGTTCCGACAATCTGCCACCGATCTTCACGCGCGTTTCGGCGTAGCACGGACCACATTCCAGGACTTCGAGCCGCAGCTTGCCGTCATCGAGCAATAGATCGGTGCCGGGAACCAGGGCTGCGAAAATCTCCGGATGGGGCAGAGGCACGCGCGTCCGGTCGCCCGGTGTGTTTTCGAGATCGAGCCTGAGCTTGTCTCCGGCGTGAAGCTCGACCGGGCCGTCGAAAAAAGTACCGATGCGAAGCTTCGGGCCCTGTAGATCGATCATGATTCCGATCGGACGGCCGACATCGTGTTCGACGCCCCTGATCGCTTCAAAGCGCCTCTTGTGATCGTCGTGGGTCCCGTGGCTGAAATTCAGCCGGAACATATCGACGCCGGCATCGAACAGGGATCTGATCGTTGCCGGCGTCGAACTGGAGGGTCCAAGCGTCGCGATGATTTTCGCGTTCCGTGAGCGGCGCAAAATCAATTCCTTTTTGTAATCAATATGGCTCTGAAGTCGTTGACGTTGGTGAGCGTCGGGCCAGTCATGACAAGATCGTCCAGTGCCGCGAACAGGGTGTAAGCATCGTTGTCGGCAAGCCGCGTCTTGACGTCGATATCGGCGAGCTTGGCGCGATGCAGCGTGTCAGGCGTGAGAATCGCGCCGGCGTTGTCTTCGCTGCCGTCAATGCCATCCGTATCTGCGGCGAGCGCCCAAATGCCGTTCCTGCAATCGGTAGCGATCCCAAGACCCAGAAGAAATTCCGCATTGCGGCCGCCGCGGCCGTTGCCACGCACGGTCACGGTGGTCTCACCGCCGGAGATGAGAGCGCAGGGAATTTCGAGCGGCTGGCCCCAATCGCCGCATTGCCGCGCAATGCCGGCATGAACGAGACCGACGTCGCGGGCTTCGCCCTCGATGGCATTGCCAAGGATCACGGAAGCCAATCCGGCGTCTCGCGCGACCTTGGCTGCCGCCTCCAGGGATTTCTGGGGGCTCGCCACCAGACGATTTGTGACATTTGCAAAGCGCGGATCGTCCGGCGTCGGCGTTTCCGAAGCCGCGTCATTCAGGTGCATCGCAACGCTGGCTGGAATCTCAATGCCGTATTTAGTCAGCACGGCCAGCGCCTCGGCACGCGTGGAGTTGTCCGGCACTGTGGGACCGGAGGCAATGACGGAGAGATCGTCGCCTGGCACATCGGAAATCGCCAGTGTGGCTACACGCGCCGGTGCTGCTGCGATAGCGAGGCGACCGCCTTTGATCGCAGACAGATGTTTGCGCACCGTATTCATTTCGGTGATATCCGCGCCGCATTTCAGCAAGGCACGGCTGACGACTTGCTTGTCGGCAAGCGTTACGCCATCTGCGGGCAAGGCGAGCAGGGCGGAACCACCACCCGAAATCAGGACCAGAACGAGATCGTCCGCCGTCAGCCCTGAAACCCTGTCAAGAATTCGGCGAGCGGCCCTGGACCCCGCCGCATCGGGCACCGGGTGGGACGCCTCGATCACCTCGATATATCGGCACGGTGCACCATGGCCATAGCGCGTCACCACCAGCCCCTCGAGCGGTCCGTTCCAGTGAGCCTCCACGGCCGCCGCCATGGAGGCCGCCGCCTTGCCGGCACCGACAACGATCGTACGGCCCTTCGGCCGCGGCGGCAGATGCGCCGGCACGCACCGGGCGGGCGCCGCGGCGTTCACTGCCGCCTGAAACATGTCGAGCAACAGACGGCGATAGTCGACGGTCATGATTTGCTTCCGGGTCGGCCTCAGGTCTTCGTCATTTCGTGGCTTGCCATCAGTTCCAGCGCCTTCACCATCGCAGAATGATCCCAGGCCTTGCCGCCTTGCGCCGCGCAGGAATTGAAGAGCTGCTGCGCTGTTGCGGTATTCGGTAACGAAAGCCCCAACGCCCGTGCGCCTTCCAGCGCGAGGTTGAGGTCCTTCTGGTGCAGCTCGATACGAAAGCCGGGTTCGAAATTCCGCTTCACCATGCGCTCCCCGTGCACCTCGAGAATTCTCGAAGATGCGAAGCCCCCCATCAGGGCCTGCCGCACGAGAGCCGGATCGGCTCCGGCTTTTGATGCGAACAGCAGAGCTTCTCCCACCGCCTCGATCGTTAGCGCGACGATGATCTGGTTGGCGACCTTCGTGGTCTGGCCGTCGCCGTTTCCACCAACGAGGGTGACGTTCTTGCCCATCTTCTCGAATAGCGGCTTCATGGTATTGAATGCCCGCTCCGGGCCACCCACCATGATCGTCAGCGATGCGGCCTTTGCGCCGACCTCGCCGCCCGAGACCGGGGCATCGAGATAATCGGCGCCGAGTGCGTTGATCTTTTTCGCAAATTCCTTCGTGGCGAGCGGCGAGATCGAGCTCATGTCTACGACGATCTTGCCTTTTGAAATTCCTTCCGCGACGCCGCTTGCGCCGAACAGGACCGCTTCGACATGCGGCGTATCCGGCACCATGACGATGACCACGTCGGATTCGTCGGCAACCTGCTTGCCGGATTTGCAGACGATGCCGCCCGCGGCCACGAGCTCCTGCGCAACCGGCCCGACGTCGTGAAGAAATAGCCGATGCCCGGCAGCCTGAAGATGTCCGGCCATCGGACGTCCCATGATACCGAGGCCTATGAAGCCGACATCAATCATTTTGATCTTCCCTATGGGTGTGTTGGATTAGGTGTCCATTGTTTGCATCGCGTGCCATCCGAGGCCTTCAATCGTGGAAGTCCTCGGCTTGTATTCGCAGCCAATCCAGCCGCCGTATCCGATCTGGTCGAGATAACGGAACAGGAAAGGGTAGTTGATCTCACCTGTGCCGGGCTCGTTGCGGCCGGGATTGTCGGCCAGCTGAACATGCCCGATACGCGGCAGATGTTTCTGCAGCGTTCGCGCGATGTCGCCCTCCATCACCTGCATGTGGTAAATGTCATATTGAATGAAGAGATTCTCCGACCGGACATCGGAGATGATCTGAACAGCCTGCTGGGTCCCGTTCAGGAAAAAGCCGGGAATATCGAGCGTGTTGATCGGCTCGATCAGCAAGCGAATGCCTTCCGGCGAGAGCGCGTCGGCAGCGAATCGCAAATTCTTCAGGAGTACTTCGTTCAACTCACGCATGTCTGCATCGGCGGGCGCGACGCCGACCAGGCAATTGACCTGACGGCAATCGAGCGCCTTTGCATAATCGATGGCGCGCAGGACGCCATCGCGAAATTCATCTACCCGATCCGGGAAGATGGCGATCCCCCGTTCGCCGGCCCCCCAATTGCCGGCCGGTAGATTGTGCAGTACTTGCGTAAGTCCATGTTGCTCCAATTGCTCGCGCAACATGCCCTTTTCGAAATCATAGGGGAACAGATACTCCACGCCGCTGAAGCCGGCAGCCTTGGCCGCGGCAAACCGGTCGAGGAATGGCATTTCGTTGAAGAGCATGGTCAGATTGGCGGCAAATTTCGGCACGATCAGTTGTCCTAGGGTCTTCCGCTAACGGTGTTTATCGATCCGGATTGATCTGCCTCTAGGCGGGCAGAAGCTTGCTTCGCGACGGCGCATGCGGACTTGGGGGCGTATCGTCGATCGGCAAGTCGAGAATTTCCTCGAACTCGACGATGTTGTCGATCTCGGTCCCCATCGCGATATTGGTCACTCGTTCAAGGATGAACTCGACCACGACCGGCACACTGTATCGTGCCATCAGGTCGCGCGCCGTCGAGAACGCTGCCTGCGCGTCCTTGGGATCGGTCACGCGGATCGCCTTGCAGCCGAGGCCTTCGGCGACCGCGACATGATCGACGCCATAGACGCCAAGTTCCGGAGCGTTGATGTTCTCGAACGACAACTGCACGTGATAGTCCATGTCGAACCCGCGCTGCGCCTGGCGGATCAACCCGAGGTAGGAATTGTTTACCACGACGTGGATGTAGGGCAGCTTGAACTGTGCGCCGACCGCGAGCTCTTCGATCAGGAACTGGAAATCGTAGTCACCGGAGAGGGCCACGATCTCGCGATGTGGATCGGCGGCGCGCACGCCCAGCGCCGCCGGCAATGTCCAGCCCAGGGGGCCGGCCTGACCGGCATTGATCCAGTTGCGCGGACGGTAGACGCCGAGGAATTGCGCGCCCGCGATCTGCGACAACCCGATCACGCTGACGTAGCAGGTATCGCGCCCGAACGCCTTGCTCATCTCCTCATAGACGCGCTGCGGCTTGATTGGCACGTTGTCGAAATGGCTCTTGCGGAGCATCGAGCGCTTGCGATCCTGGCACGCCGCAGGCCAGGCCTGACGCTCCTTCAGCTTGCCGGATTTCCGCCGTTCCTTCGCAACTTTGACGAACAGTTCAAGCGCCGCCTTGGCGTCGGATGCGATGCCGAGGTCGGGATTGAAGACACGCCCGATCTGGGTCGGCTCGATATCGACATGCACGAAAGTCCGCCCCTTGGTATAGGTCTCGATCGACCCGGTGTGCCTGTTGGCCCAGCGGTTGCCGATACCGAGCACGAAGTCGGATTCCAGCATCGTCGCATTGCCGTAGCGATGGCTGGTCTGCAGCCCGACCATCCCCGCCATCAGCACGTGATCATCCGGGATAGCGCCCCAGCCCATCAGCGTCGGCACGACTGGAACGTTGACGATCTCCGCGAACGCGACCAGGAGGTCGGATGCATCGGCATTGATGACGCCTCCGCCCGCCACGATCAGCGGACGCTCGGCGGCATTGAGCATATCGAGGGCCTTCTCGATCTGTTTGCGGGTTGCGGACGGTTTGTAGACCGGCAGTGGTTCATAGCTTTCGTCGTCGAATTCGATTTCCGCAAGTTGCACATCGAGCGGCAGATCGATGAGCACCGGACCGGGACGTCCCGAACGCATAATGTGGAACGCCTGGCTGAATACACGGGGTACGAGCGCCGGTTCGCGTACGGTCACCGCCCACTTCGTCACGGGTTTGGCGATCGACTCGATATCGACGGCCTGAAAATCTTCCTTGTAGAGACGCGAGCGGGGCGCCTGGCCGGTGATGCAAAGGATCGGAATCGAATCGGCGATCGCAGAATAAAGACCGGTAATCATATCGGTGCCGGCGGGGCCTGAAGTCCCGATGCAGACACCTATGTTTCCTGCCTTGGCGCGCGTATAGCCCTCGGCCATGTGGGACGCTCCCTCGACGTGGCGCGCCAGAATGTGGTTGATCGAACCGCGCTTCTTCAGGGCTGAATACAGCGGGTTGATTGCGGCGCCCGGAACACCGAACGCGCACACAACGCCTTCCTTTTCCAGAATACGCACGGCAGCATCGATTGCTCGCATCTTCGCCATTTCACACCCCGTTGATTTATTTGGTTCGGGCGTGATCATCGGGGGAGGGAGGGAGTATCTCAATGAGTTTGAATTTGTTTCCCATCATGCGGAATGGATCGCGAAGTATGCGCGATATCAGACGATTAGGCGGATTCAAAAATGGAAGATATCGGGTGTGAACGAACGTGGCCGACGCACGCGATAACCGCTTGCCGGTGAGAACACCGCGATCCCGGAAATTCTGGCTCAGCAAGACTTTGCGTCGGGCATCGTGCCGCCGAGCGCTCTGGTCAGTTCGGCCGCGACTTCCTGCACGAGCTTCCCGAGAACAGGCAGGCGGTCGTTCGGAACGCGAGAGGCCTTGCCCGACACCGAGATGGCAGCAAGCGGTTCGCTGCAATCGTCGTAGACGACGGCGGAGACACAGCGCAGGCCGATCAGGGCTTCTTCATCATCGATCGAATAACCTTGCTGCCTGATGTCGTGGAGCGATTTGCAGAGCTCGCCGGCGCGCACGATGGATTTCGACGTCAGCCTAGGCATGCCCTCACGCTGAATGATCGCGAAGACGTCCTGTTCGGAATAGGTCGAGAGCAGAGCCTTGCCGAGCCCCGAGGCAACCATCGGGACCCGGCCACCGACTTTGGTGACAGATCGCATGATCTCCCGGCTTTCGACCCGGGTCAGAACAACCATCGCGCCGTCGTCGACGACGGCGAGGTTTGCCGTTTCGCGCGTCTGGTCGCGAAGCTTGCGAAGATAGGGCAACGCCTGTGTCACGAAATTGCGGCGCCGAACGAATGTCGAGCCGACAGCGAAGCTTTGCGCCCCGATGTGCCACATGGATTCGTCGCGATCGAACTGGACGAACCGCCGCTTCTCCAGCGTTGTCAGCAATCGGTGAACCGTCGAAGGCGACAAGCCCGTGCGCACCGCGAGGTCCGTCAGCCGATATCCCTCGTCATCCTCGGCCAGCGTTTCGATAATCAGGAGAGCACGATCTACCGATTGTACGCCGCCGTCGCCGGGATCGGGATCGCTATCCGAACGGGATTTCAGCTCGATGGCCTTGCGGCGGATCACGTTTCTCTTCATCGCGACCTGCATTCATCCGTAGGTGTGAAGACGTGTTCGCTTGCTCGATTTCAAATTCCGCTTTGCACGCCCGCCGCCATCAGGCTTTTTCGCGTTTCGCCTCGTTCCCGGCGCCCGGGATGCCGCCGCTTTCGCCGGGCAGCGTTCGCACAATGAGCCGGCAAGGATCTGCTGGCGCGGGTGGCATTTGGTATGCCAATAGAGAATTTTGTCAAGAGTGTTTCCCAAAAATGCACATATTTATCGAGGAAATAGTCTTGACCATCTGGTATCTGGCATGCCAGATTAACCATGGTTTCGCTTGGGGCGGCGACACAGAAGACGACAAGCTCGTCCACATCAGGAAACAGCCGGGGAGAAAGCGGAATGTCCGTAGCGGTACTGCAGAGCATTGCAACTGAAGCCGAGCGCGAGCTGACCGACGGCTTTAACCTGATGATCGATGCGCTGAAGCTCAACGGGCTCACCACGATCTACGGGGTGCCGGGCATTCCGATCACGGATTTCGGCCGCATGGCGCAGGCCGCGGGCATCCGGGTCATTTCATTCCGCCACGAGCAGAACGCCGGCAACGCGGCCTCGATCGCGGGCTTCCTGACCAAAAAGCCCGGCGTCTGTCTGACGGTTTCGGCGCCGGGTTTTCTGAACGGCCTCACCGCGCTGGCGCACGCCACCACCAACTGCTTTCCGATGATCCTGATCTCGGGCTCGTCGGAGCGCGAGATCGTCGACCTGCAGCAGGGCGACTATGAAGAGATGGACCAGCTCGCGATCGCCAAACCGCTGTGCAAGGCCGCGTTCCGGGTGCTGCACGCCGCCGACATCGGCATTGGCCTCGCCCGCGCGATCCGGGCCGCGGTCTCGGGCCGTCCGGGCGGCGTCTATCTCGATCTGCCGGCCAAACTGTTCGGCCAGGTGATGGATGCCGAAGCCGGCAAGAAGTCGCTGGTCAAGGTGATCGACGCCGCGCCGGCGCAGATACCCGCGCCCTCGGCGGTCAAGCGCGCGCTCGATGTCCTGAAAAGCGCAAAGCGTCCGCTGATCATCCTCGGCAAGGGCGCGGCCTACGCCCAGGCCGACGACGCGATCAAGAGCCTGGTCGAGAAGAGCGGCATTCCGTTCCTGCCGATGAGCATGGCCAAGGGATTGTTGTCCGACACCCATCCGCAATGCGCGGGCGCGGCGCGCTCGACGGTGCTGAAGGACTCCGACGTCGTGATGCTGATCGGCGCGCGCCTCAACTGGCTGTTGTCGCACGGCAAGGGCAAGAGCTGGGGCGATCAGCCGAAAAAATTCATCCAGATCGACATCGAGCCGAAGGAGATGGACTCCAATGTCGAGATCGTGGCCCCCGTGGTCGGCGACATCGGCTCCTGCGTCACGGCGCTGCTCGAGGGCATGGGCGCCAACTGGACGGCGGCGCCGTCCGACTGGACCGGCGCGGTCGCCAAGAAGCGCGAAGAGAACGTCGCCAAGATGGCGCCGCGGCTGATGAACAACAACTCGCCGATGGACTACCACGGCGCGCTCGGCGTGCTCCGGACCATCATCAAGGAACGGCCGGACGCCATCCTCGTCAACGAGGGCGCCAACACGCTCGACCTCGCCCGCGGCGTCATCGACATGTACCAGCCGCGCAAGCGGCTCGACGTCGGCACCTGGGGCGTGATGGGCATCGGCATGGGCTATGCCATCGCGGCGGCCATCGAGACCGGCAAGCCGGTGCTCGCGGTCGAAGGCGACTCGGCGTTCGGCTTCTCCGGCATGGAGGTCGAGACGATCTGCCGCTACAAGCTGCCGGTCTGCATCGTGATCTTCAACAATGACGGCATCTACCGCGGCACCGACGTCAATTCCGCCGGCGCCGATCCCGCGCCCACCGTGTTCGTCAAGGGTTCGCGCTACGACAGGATGATGGAAGCGTTCGGCGGCGTCGGCGTCAACGCGACGTCGCCGGACGAACTGAAGCGCGCCGTCAACGAGGCGATGGATTCCGGCAAGCCGACCCTGATCAACGCGGTGATCGATCCCGCCGCCGGCTCCGAAAGCGGCCGCATCGGCAACCTCAATCCGCAAAGCATCTTGAAGAAGAAGTGAACCGACCTTCAACCCCCAATACGCCCTGCCGATGCGTGGGCGAGAGTATGGAGCAAAGACGATGACAAAGGCGCTCAAGGGCGTTCGCATTCTCGATTTCACCCACGTCCAGTCGGGACCGACCTGCACGCAATTGCTGGCCTGGTTCGGCGCCGACGTGATCAAGGTCGAGCGCCCCGGCGTCGGCGACATCACGCGCGGCCAGCTGCAGGACATTCCCAATGTCGACAGCCTGTACTTCACCATGCTCAACCACAACAAGCGCTCGATCACCCTCGACACCAAGAACCCGAAGGGCAAGGAAGTCCTCACCGCCCTGATCAAGAGCTGCGACGTGCTGGTGGAGAATTTCGGCCCCGGCGTGCTCGACCGCATGGGTTTCCCCTGGGAGAAGATCCAGAGCATCAACCCGAAGATGATCGTGGCCTCGATCAAGGGTTTTGGTCCCGGCCCGTACGAGGACTGCAAGGTCTATGAGAACGTCGCCCAGTGCACCGGCGGCGCCGCCTCCACCACCGGCTTCCGCGACGGGCTGCCGCTCGTCACCGGCGCGCAGATCGGCGACAGCGGCACCGGCCTGCACCTGGCGCTCGGCATCGTCACCGCGCTCTATCAGCGCACCGTCACCGGCCGCGGCCAGAAGGTCACCGCGGCGATGCAGGACGGCGTCCTCAATCTCGCCCGCGTCAAACTGCGCGACCAGCAGCGCCTCGCCCACGGGCCGCTGAAGGAATACAGCCAGTTCGGCGAGGGCATTCCGTTCGGCGACGCGGTGCCGCGCGCCGGCAACGATTCCGGCGGCGGCCAGCCCGGCCGCATCCTCAAATGCAAGGGCTGGGAGACCGATCCCAACGCCTACATCTATTTCATCACGCAGGCGCCGGTCTGGGAGAAGATCTGCGACGTGATCGGCGAACCCGGCTGGAAGACCCATCCCGACTACGCCAAGCCGCCGGCCCGGCTGTCTCGGCTCAATGAGATCTTCGCGCGGATCGAACAGTGGACGATGACCAAGACCAAGTTCGAGGCGATGGACATCCTCAACAAGGACGACATCCCCTGCGGCCCGATCCTGTCGATGAAGGAGATCGCGGAAGACCAGTCGCTGCGCGCGACCGGCACCGTGGTCGAGGTCGATCATCCGACCCGCGGCAAGTACATCTCGGTCGGCAATCCGATCAAGCTGTCGGACAGCCCGAGCGAGGTGACCCGCTCGCCGCTGCTCGGCGAGCACACCGACGAAATCCTGCGCCAGGTGCTCGGCTTCACCGACCATCAGGTCGCCGAGATCCACAATTCCGGCGCCCTCGATCCGCCGCGGAAGCAGGCAGCGGAGTAAGCGACATCAGAGCCCTCAAGGTCTGGCATCTGGTATATCTAACCGGTTACGGGACCAATGGATTCGACCTCCAGCCCGTTCGTCAAAATCCGCGATGTGCAGCCCCTGATTTGATTTCACACCTGGCTACCGTGTCTGCACGACAGTCTCTCCCAAACTAAGCCCCGAATTTCGGGGCTTTCTTTTTTTGACACAATATTTCACGCACTAACGGGATCGGCGTAACAAGCGCGATTTTTTTTGAAGTTCCGCAAACTATTCGCTTGCCATCTGGTATATTGCATACCAGACTGGCGTGAAGCACAGGACGAGGCTCATTTCAAAACCAGGCCCGGAGGAAGCATGACAATCACGACAAAGGCTGCTGCGTTGCCGACGGTTGAAGGCAAGAATTTCCGCTGGCTGCAACTCGCGATGGGTATTGCCTGCATGGCGATGATCGCGAACCTGCAATACGGCTGGACCCTGTTCGTCGATCCGATCGACGCAAAATTTCACTGGGGCCGCGCAGCTATTCAGTTGGCTTTCACTCTCTTTGTGCTCACCGAAACCTGGCTGGTGCCGATCGAGGCATGGTTTGTCGACAAATATGGTCCGCGCATTGTCGTCATGTTCGGCGGAGTCATGATCGCCCTCGCCTGGGTCTTAAATTCTTACGCCACTTCGCTGACGATGCTTTACGTCGCCGCCGTGTTCGGCGGAATCGGTGCAGGCTCGGTCTACGGAACATGCGTCGGCAATGCCCTGAAATGGTTTCCTGACCGGCGAGGTGTTGCCGCCGGCGCGACCGCGGCCGGTTTCGGCGCCGGTGCCGCCATCACGGTCGTGCCGATCGCGCAGATGATCGCTTCCAGCGGATACCAAAGCGCGTTCCTTACATTCGGCATCGGGCAGGGCCTGATCGTCTTTGTTCTGGCAATCTTCATCCGCAAGCCGTCGCAAGCGATGGCGGTGACAAAGAAGCAGCTCAACCTGCCCCAAACCAAGATCGACTTCACGCCGCCACAGGTGCTGCGCAGCCCAATATTCTGGGTCATGTATCTGGTGTTTGTGATGGTCGCCGCGGGCGGTCTCATGACGGCAGCCCAGATCGCGCCGATCGCGCATGACTTCAAGATCGCGAACGAACCCGTAAGTCTTCTGGGCTTTCAGATGGCGGCATTGACCTTTGCAATATCGCTCGACCGGATTTTCGACGGCTTCGGCCGCCCGCTCTTCGGTTGGCTGTCTGACACCATTGGCCGCGAGCATACGATGTTCATTGCGTTCGGGACGGCAGCGCTCATGGTGCTGATCCTCTCCGTCTTTGGCAATATCCCAATCGTCTTCGTCCTTGCGACCGCTGTGTATTTCGGCGTGTTCGGCGAAATCTACAGCCTGTTTCCCGCAACCAGCGGCGATACCTTTGGCGCCAAATTTGCGACCACCAATAACGGCATGCTCTACACCGCCAAGGGAACTGCCGCGCTGCTGGTCCCACTCGCGAGCCTGGTTGCGACAACCTACGGCTGGCAGGCGGTCTTTGTTATCGCTGTCGGCCTGAACGCCACTGCAGCGCTGCTTGCATTGTTCGTGATCAAGCCGATGCGACGTGCGTTCATTCTGGGCAATGAAGCCGCTCGCGTCGACGCAAATACGCGGACGGTGGGCGTGGTTTGAGCGCCACTGTTTGAAAATCCAGGCGAGGTGAACATCCGTGCACCTCTCTTTTTCGTCTCCAAAGTACTGGCATCAAAATACAAGAGTCGAGGACGGCATGAATATCCATGAATACCAGAGCAAGGCCATTCTAAAGAGCTTCGGCGCACCGGTCTCTCAAGGTCAAGCGGCGCTGACAGTTGAAGAAGCCGTCGCTGCGGCCAAGACGCTCCCGGGCCCAGTGTACGTGGTGAAATCTCAAATCCATGCCGGCGGCCGCGGCAAAGGCAAATTCAAGGAATTGCCGGCCGGTGCAAAGGGCGGTGTGCGGCTCGCCAAATCAATCGATGAAGTGGCCGCCTGCGCAAGGGAAATGCTCGGCCGCACGCTGGTCACCGCGCAGACTGGTCCCGCGGGCAAGCAGGTCAACCGCCTGTATATCGAGGACGGCTGCGACATCGAGAAGGAGTTCTACCTATCGATGCTGGTCGATCGCGAAACGTCGCGCGTCTCTTTCGTTGTCTCGACCGAAGGCGGGATGGATATCGAAAAGGTTGCGCATGATACGCCCGACAAAATCGTGACCTTCTCGGTCGATCCCGCAACCGGCATCATGGCGCATCACGGACGCGCAGTGGCCCGCGCGCTCGGCCTCAAGGGTGATCTCGCAAAGCAGGCAGAGAAGCTGGCGGCGCAGCTCTACAAAGCCTTTGTCGGCACCGACATGGCGATGCTTGAGATCAATCCGCTGGTTGTCACCAGGCAGGGCGAGTTGCGTTGCCTCGATGCCAAGGTCAGCTTCGATTCGAACGCGTTGTACCGGCATTCCGACCTGGTCGAGCTGCGCGACCTGACGGAGGAGGACGAGAAGGAGATCGAAGCGTCGAAGCACGATCTCAACTACATCGCGCTGGAGGGCACGATCGGCTGCATGGTCAACGGCGCCGGTCTGGCCATGGCGACCATGGACATCATCAAGCTTTACGGCGCAACGCCGGCAAACTTCCTCGACGTCGGCGGCGGAGCGACCAAGGAGAAGGTCGCGGCGGCATTCCGGATCATCACGTCCGATCCGCATGTTGAGGGAATTCTGGTCAATATCTTCGGCGGCATCATGCGCTGCGATGTCGTTGCCGAGGGCGTGGTCGCGGCCGTGCGGGAAGTCGGCTTGACGGTACCGCTGGTGGTGCGGCTCGAAGGCACCAATGTCGAGCTTGGCAAGAAAATCATCAAAGAGTCCGGTCTCAATGTCGTGCCGGCGGACAACCTCGACGATGCCGCACAAAAGATCGTCAGAGCCACACGAAGGGAGGCCGCGTAATGGCTATTCTGATTGACGGCAATACCAAGGTCATTTGCCAGGGTTTCACGGGTAAAAACGGAACCTTCCACTCCGAGCAGGCCGTGCTTTACGGCACCAAGATGGTCGGCGGCACCTCGCCCGGCAAAGGAAGCACCCGGCATCTCGACTTGCCGGTGTTCGATACCGTGGCCGAAGCTCGCGAAAAGACCGGCGCGGATGCCAGCGTGATTTATGTCCCGCCGCCGGGCGCGGCGGACGCGATTTGCGAAGCGATCGATGCCGAGATTCCGCTCATCGTCTGTATCACCGAGGGCATTCCGGTGGCGGACATGATCAAGGTCGGCCGAGCGCTCGACGGTTCAAAGTCCCGGCTGATTGGCCCGAATTGCCCCGGCGTGATGACGGCCGGTGAATGCAAGATCGGAATCATGCCCGGCAATATCTTCCAGAAGGGAAACGTCGGAATCGTTTCTCGCTCGGGAACGCTGACGTACGAGGCGGTATATCAGACCACCGCAGAGGGGCTCGGGCAGACCACCGCGGTCGGCATCGGCGGCGATCCGGTCAAGGGTACCGACTTCATCGCAATGCTTGAGCTGTTCCTCGCCGATCCGGCGACTAAATCCATCATCATGATCGGCGAGATCGGCGGCTCGTCGGAAGAGGACGCCGCGCAGTTCATCAAGGATGAGGCAAAACGCGGCCGAAAGAAGCCGATGGTCGGCTTCATCGCAGGGCGTACGGCCCCTCCGGGCCGCCGCATGGGCCATGCCGGTGCGATCATCTCCGGCGGAAAGGGTGATGCGGAATCCAAGATCGCCGCGATGGAGGGCGCCGGCATTCGTGTGTCTCCTTCGCCGGCGCGTCTTGGGAAGACGTTGATCGACGTGCTGAAGGGATAACCGGGTCATGAGCGACCAGTCCAGTGCTTTGGAGGACGGCATGAAAATCTGTATCTACGGTGCCGGCGCGATCGGCGGCTATCTCGGTGTGCAGCTGGCTCAAGCGGGGGCAGATGTCAGCCTCGTTGCACGCGGTGCGCACCTGGCCGCAATGCGCGCCAATGGTCTCAAATTGCTGATCGGCGATGAGGAGCGCGTAGTGCATCCCCGTTGTACCGACAACCCAGCCGAGCTGGGGCCGCAGGATTTTGTGATCATTTGCCTGAAGGCGCACTCGATCACCGGTGTCATCGAGGCAATCCAGCCGCTGCTTGGCGCGCACACGCGCATCGTCACGGCAGTCAACGGGATTCCATACTGGTATTTCTACAAGCACGGCAATGAGTGCGAGGGATCGACGCTTGAAAGCATCGACCCGGGCGGACGGCAATGGCGGGAATTGGGTCCGGAGCGCGCCATCGGGTGCATCGTCTATCCCGCGACGGAGATCGAGGCGCCTGGCGTCATCCGTCACGTCTATGGCGATCGCTTTCCCCTCGGCGAAGCATCCGGCGAAAGAAGTGCGGATGTCGAACGGCTTGCGGCGATGTTCGTCAAGGCCGGACTGCAAGCGCCCATTCTCGATCGGATCCGCGACGAAATCTGGCTCAAGCTGTGGGGCAATGTCTGCTTCAATCCGATCAGCGCGCTGACGCACGCGACTCTGGACAAGATCTGCACGGATCCGGCAACCCGCGCCTTGTCGAAGGCCATGATGCTGGAAACCCAGTGCATCGCGGAGACATTTGGCGTCAAGTTCCGCGTCGACGTCGAGCGCCGGATCGAGGGCGCGCGCAAGGTCGGTGCGCACAAGACGTCGATGCTGCAGGATCTTGAGCGCGGACGCCCGATGGAGATCGATCCGCTCGTCACCGTGGTTCAGGAAATGGGGCGTCTCACGCAGATTCCGACACCGGCGATCGACGCAGTTCTGGCGCTCGTAACGCAACGCGCAAGAATCGCAGGGCTCTACTGAACGCGGTTGTCACCCTGCGGCCGGCCCGCCGCCGGCGCAGTAACCTTGCTCTTGAACTTCGGAGAGTTTCATCGTGACTTATTGGGTTCGCTTTCGACACAGCGACATGACCGGGTTTGGAACGATCTCGCAATCAGAGATCAGCGTCCATGACGGCGAGATGTTCGGTAACTCGCGGGCAAATGGCCAGCGCCTCGCTTTGTCCGATGTCGAACTGCTGGCTCCGACCGAGCCCTCGAAGATCATCGCTCTTTGGAATAATTTTCATGCGCTTGCGGCAAAATTGAAGGTCACCGAGCCCGACGATCCGCTCTACCTTCTGAAAGCGCCGACGACATCAGCCGCGCCGAATGCGGTCGTGAATCGACCGGCGTCCTATGATGGCAAAGTCACATATGAGGGCGAACTCGGGATCGTCATCGGGCGCAGATGCAGCGGGGTATCGGTCGATCAGGCCAATGATTATATTTTCGGGTATACCTGCGTCAACGACATCACCGCTGCCGATATCATCGGCAAAGATGCCACGTTTGCGCAATGGGCTCGCGCCAAGGGCTTCGACAGCTTTTGCCCGTTTGGGCCTGTCATCGCATCCGGGATCGATCCGGCGAAGCTCGTTGTTCGGACGATCCTCAATGGCGAGGAGCGCCAGTCGTATCCGATTTCGGACATGATCTTCAGCGCACAGCAACTTGTCAGCAAGACCTCGCACGACATGACGTTGTTGCCGGGAGATCTGATCTGCTGCGGCACATCGCTGGGCGTCGGGTCAATGAAAGACCAGGTCAACAAGGTCACCATCGCGATCGACGGCATCGGCGAATTGGCCAACGAGTTCAGGCAATGACCCGGACCCGTTCGTCAATCGCTGCCGCGTGCAGGCGAATTTTCGAAGGTCAAATGCGCGGCGCGTAACAGCATGGGGGCGTCTTTTGACGGGGAATACGAACCCAAAATCCGACTGGGAGACAAAGGCCGATCGGGCCATAGAAATGGCGCGTAGCATGCCGCCTGGACCGGCCCGGCACGATGCGATGAAGAAAGCTGGCTTGTTGCGCTGGTTGGCTGCGTTGATGCAGGAAATAAAACGGCGGGAAGCGCCGGTTCGCGCGAAGAAGCCAAGGAAGTGACCGGCGGTTAGATCCAGCGAAGCTTGCAGAATGAGTTCCGCCTTGAGCGGGCAACATTTCGAGTGCGGGCGTTGCATCACCTTGGCAGATTTCGCTTCCGGGATGTGACAGGCTTTGGGTATAGGCTGTCCAGGAATTGCCGGACGGTGCTGACCGATCCGGTATTGACTGCCGCATAGCCGGGCAGGCGGGCGACGGCCTCGTGGAACGTGCTGCCCTTCATGACTTCAAGCAAGCGCTGCATCGGCTCCGTTTCAAGAAACGAGCGACGGCAGACGAAAAAATAGTCTTCCGTCAGAAGCCGGATGAAATCGAGCCCAAATTGCCGCGCTGCGGCTTCGACGCCAAAACTGACATCGGCCATGTCGCTGGCTACATAGGCGGCGACGGCGGCATGGGTAAATTCGATCTGCTGCGATCCGTTGATTCCGGCTTCGTCGATCTTGTGCAGCGCCAGCAGCTGGTCGAATAGCAGCCGCGTTCCGGAATCATGGTCGCGATTGACGAAACGCGCCTTTCGCTCGGCAAGGTCCTTGAGTGACGTGATCGCGAGCGGATTGCCGCGCTTGACCATCAATCCCATCTCGCGGGTCACGAAACTGATGACGCGATATTCGAGCGGATCGAGCCATTCTTCGCAGGCGTCGATGCTTTGCTGGCGCAATTCGCCGCGCGGCAAGTGAACCCCCGAGAGATCGCAGGCGCCCTGCGCAAGCGACAGCAGTGAATTCTGATTGCTCACATAGCGCAGATCGATGCCGATCCCCGGCGTCTGGTCGAGGAGTTCGCGCAGTTTGGCAACGGCAAAACCGTGACTGGCGTGAACGCGAATGACGGACGGCCCATAACGCAGAAAAGGTTTGATTTCGGTCGCCAGTTCCTGCGAAAGATTTTCGAGCTGCGGACCGAGGCGCGCCTGCATACGCTGTCCCGCCCAGACCAGCTTTTCCCCAAACGGTGTGAGCGCAGTGCCTTTGCCGCGATGGCTCTCGACCAGCGGCACACCGAAAAATTCCGACCATTGCTCGAGCAGATTCCAGACGTGCCGATAAGAAAGCTCGGCGTGCTTCGCTGCGCTGGCGAGCTTTCCGGTTTGCCGGATATCGTTGAGGATTCCGAGCATGACCACAGCGGTCTGCGGGCTGTCGTCCTTGTGAAAGCGCCAGATGGTTTCGATCTCGATATGTAGCATCGGTCATCCCCAAGGATATGAAGTGAACTTCATATTCGCGTGAAGCATCAGCAAGCATAGGCAGATCATATCATATTTACAGCAGCATGTTTTGTCCTCATTTTGGTGCACAATCACCGGAGGAAATATGATGTCGATTGCATATGACTATTCCCGTCAGACGACACCCTCAGTTTCGGCCTCCAGACCCAAACTGTTGCTGATTGACGGGCAACACGTCCGGTCAGCCTCCGGGCGTACGTTCAAGACCCTGAATCCGGCCACCGAGCAGGTGATCGCGACCGTGGCGGAAGGCAACGAGGTCGACGTCGATCGGGCCGTCGCTGCCGCGCGCCGTGCCTTCGAAGGTCCCTGGCGCACGATGCGCGCAGCCGAGCGCGGCCATATCCTGCTCAGGCTTGTGGACCTGATGAAAAAGCATGCGAACGAAATCGCCGCGCTGGAAAGTCTTGATGCCGGCAAGCCGATCTCGGGTGTGCTGCGCCAGGACCTGCCGGCCGCCATCGACACGCTGACCTACTACGCGGGCTGGGCGGACAAGATCAGCGGCGAAGTCGTCTCGACGCGGGACGACGCGCTGACTTACACGGTCCGTGAGCCCGTCGGCGTGGTTGCGGTGATCGTACCATGGAATTTCCCGCTGATGATCGGGATGTGGAAGCTGGCGCCGGCTTTGGCCTGCGGCTGCACGATTGTCATGAAACCTGCCGAGTTGACCTCGCTGTCGGCGCTGCGCATCGGTGAATTGGCGCTCGAAGCAGGTCTGCCGCCGGGCGTGCTCAATATCGTCACTGGACCCGGCCGGGTCGTCGGCGACGCTCTCGTCAATCATCCTGACGTGGATAAGGTTACCTTCACGGGATCGCCGGGGGTAGGACGCGGAATTCTGCGCGGCGCGGCGGGTAACTTCAAGCGCGTTTCACTCGAGCTTGGCGGCAAATCCGCCAATGTCATCTTTGACGACGCCGACATTGAGGCCGCGACCAAGGCCGCTGCGTCAGGAATCTTCTTCAATGCTGGGCAAGTATGCTCGGCAGGCTCGCGCGTGCTTGCGCACGAGAAGGTTTACGACGAGGTCGTCGAACGGCTGACGCAACGCGCGAAGGCGATCCGGATCGGCGATCCGGCAGATCGTGCCACAGCGCTTGGCCCGGTAATCTCCGAGAAGCAAATGAAGAGCGTTCTCGATTACGTGGATATCGGCGAGAAGGAGGGCGCCGTGTTGACGACCGGCGGCAGGCGTGTCGGCGACCGCGGCTACTTCATCAGCCCCGCGGTGTTCGCCGACGTCGAGCACGAGATGCGGATCTCGCAGGAGGAAATCTTCGGTCCCGTGGTGACTGTCATCAAGTTCCGCGACGAGGCCGAGGCGCTGCGCATTGCCAATGGTACTGCCTACAGCCTGGCGGCTGGGGTATGGAGCCGCGACATCGGGCGCGTGCAGCGTTTCGCGAAGAAGGCGAACGCCGGCACCGTCTGGATCAATACCTATGGCTACACCGATGTGCGGTTGCCATGGGGCGGCGTGCGCGATTCTGGCTTCGGCCGCGAACACGGCTCGGCGGCGATCGAGAATTTCACTGAGCCCAAGGCGGTGTGGATGAATTTGAATAGCTGATGCCAGGGCGGGCCTATGCAATATCATTAAAGGAGCCGGATGCAGGAAAGCCTGCAAGTCCGGCTCTGTGAGGGGGCGTCGAGCGATCGACGCCTCTACTCGACCCTGCCGTCGCCGTTGACTGGCCTCAACCTTGGTCGCTATCCAGATCGACCGGTCCCCCGGATCGTGTTTCTTCATGGCGATGGCAATATGCCGCAGCATGGCGTCGACAAGAAAAGAGGGCGTTGTCTGCCTGATCTTCGGCAGACCGGGTTTGGGTGGTCACGCTGAAACCCGATGCCGATCAATGCGGCCCGCTTTCCCAAGCTTCTCGGTAACCCTTTGAAATCCTTTGATTCACCGATTCCGCTAGGGAACGCCAAATTGCAACTACTCCGAACAAAACCGCGAGCCGATGACGGCAAGGATGCCATTTCCGTGGGTGGCATGCGGGCAAGAGTGGTGCGCTTGCTGGCCGGCCTCCTTCACACGGGCCAGGCTGACTAGGCGCGGAAGCGATCGGCCGGTGCGGCCCTGACTCCAAGAATTCGGAACAGCTTCGTTCCTCAGTCCCGGGCGAGGGAGTTTCGCGCACCCGCGTCCACCGCCCTGACGCATTATCCCGATCACGATTCCGGCGGCAGGCGTCCCTCATTTCGGCTATGCTCAAGCCATGACGATCGGGATTACCGGACCCGAACGGAAAGCACCAAGACAAAGCGCCTTGGTCGGGGTCATCATTGCGGCCGTTGCCGGTGGGATTTGCCTGATCCTGCTTGGGCTCGCGAGCGACTTCCTGGTTGACTGGTTGTGGTTTTCGTCGATCGGTTATCTGCAGGTTTTCTGGACAACAATCGGCGCTAAAGTCGTCGTCCTGATTGCGGTCTGGATCGGGACTGCTGTCGTCCTTTGGTTGAACGGATGGCTTGCGCGGCGTTTTGCCCGACGGCGGCCGACGCAATCCGTCGCCGCCTTCGTGTCCAGTCTTTCGGGCAATGTGCCGCCGCCCGACCTGTTCTCGGTCTTGCGCGATCGGCTGCCATGGTCCTGGATTATGGCGGGCGGCGCAGGTTTGCTCGCTCTGCTGGTTGCCTCCGCAGAAGTCGGTAATTGGGGCGTCATCCTGCGATTCTTCTATCACGTCCCCTATGGTGCAGACGACCCGCTCTTCAACAAGGACATCAGTTTCTATCTCTTCGTACTACCGGCCTATATCCTCATCAAGAACTGGATGCTGCTCACACTCGTTCTGAGCGCGCTGTTTGCCGCAACGATCTACTGGGTGCATGGCGACATTGAATATGACATTCATCGACAATCGGTGTCGCCGACGGTAATTGCGCACGGCTCGGCGTTACTCGGTCTCCTTTTCCTGGTGAAGGCCTGGTCCTACGGTCTTGATCGTTATCTGCTGCTCTATGGCGACAACGGCGTTGTCGTCGGCGCAAGCTACACCGATGTCCATGTCGGGCTGCCGGCCCTGTGGCTAATGATCGGGCTGTCGGTCATTGCGGCGCTGACTGCGTTGGCAAACCTTGGGATGAGGACCTACCGGCTTCCTGCCGCTGCGGTCATGCTCGTCGTGATCGGCTCGTTCGTGCTGTCCGGCGTAGCTCCCGCGTTGTTCCGGCGGGTGTTCGTCAAACCAAGCGAGTTGCAGCTGGAGAAGCCCTACATCGAACGCAACATCGCCGCGACCCGGCAGGCATACAATCTCGATCGGATCGCGGCCAAGCCGTTTGCTGCCGAACAGAAGCTTACTTCCAGGATGCTCGACGCCAACAAGGCGACAATCGATAATATCAGGCTCTGGGACTGGCTGCCTCTGTCGGATACCTACGCGCAGCTGCAGGAGATCCGCACTTACTACAAATTCCATGATCTTGACGTTGATCGCTACTGGCTCAATGGCTCCTACCAAAGCGTAATGCTCTCGGCTCGCGAATTGCGGCCCTCCTTGCTGCCGCCGAATGCCCAGACCTGGGTCAACCGCCACGTGCTGTTCACGCACGGCAACGGGGCGGTGATGAGCCCGGTCACGCGCAAGAGCGGCGAAGGGCTGCCATTCTTCTATCTGCGCGACATTCCTCCGGTTGCGGACGGAGGCCCCCAGATCCATGAACCGCGCATCTACTACGGCGAGGAGCCCGACAACTACGTTATCGTCAAGGGAAGTACGGCTGAGTTCGACTATCCGAAAGGGAAAGACAATGTCTACGCGGCTTATGACGGCACCGGTGGCATTCCGATAGGATCGATGCTGTGGAGGGGCCTGTTTGCCTTTTACTTCAACGATCCGAACCTGGTTCTCTCAAGCTATATCACCAGCGACAGCCGAATCATGATCCGGCGTAATATCGAGGAACGGATACGAACGATTGCTCCGTTCCTCAGGCTCGATCACGATCCTTATCTGGTCATCGGCAACGGGCGGATGTTCTGGATGCAGGACGCCTATACGGTGAGTTCCTATTTCCCTTCTGCGCAGCCTGCGCAAGACATGGATATCAACTACATTCGCAATTCAGTGAAGGTGATCGTCGATGCCTATAACGGAACCGTCGACTTTTATCTGATGGACACCGGCGACCCCGTCGCCGGGACCTACCAGCGCATCTTTCCGAACTTGTTCAAGCCGTTTTCCGCCATGCCGGCCGAGCTGCAGAAGCACATTCGCTATCCGGAAGACCTGTTCCTGATTCAGGCGCGGCTCTATCAGAGCTACCACATGGAGGACGCCGACGTTTTCTATAACCGTGAGGATCTCTGGCAATTCCCGCGCCAGCCGGGCGGCGACGGCATCGCAACGATGGCCCCGTATTACATCATCATGCGGCTGCCCGGGGAACCGCAGGCCGAGTTCTTCCTCATGCTCCCCATGGTGCCGAGCCGCCGCGACAATATGATCGCGTGGCTCGCTGCGCGTTGTGACGCGCCCGACTACGGCAAGCTGATTGTCTACGAGTTCCCCAAGGAGAGGCTCGTCTACGGGCCGTTCCAGATTGAGGCGCGGATCAATCAGAATACCGAGATATCGCAACAACTCACGCTGTGGAACCAGATGGGCTCGCGGGTGATACGCGGCGCAAACCTGCTCGTGATCCCGATCGAGAACTCGATCCTCTATGTGACGCCGCTCTATATGCGAGCGGAGCAGGGACACCTGCCGGAGCTGAAACGCGTGATCGCAGCCGACGGTGAACATGTGGTGATGAGGGAGACGCTCGCCGAGGCCCTGTCAGCGCTGTTCGTGGAACGCGGCGCTGCACCGGCAGTTTCAAACACCACGGAGGGGATCCCCGTGACAGGCCAAGAGGCAAGTCGAGCGCGGGAGGTGCTTGATCGCTACAATCAAGCGGTGGAGCGATTGAAGTCCGGAGATTGGAAAGGCTTCGGCGCGCAGTTCGATGCAATGCGCAAGCCCCTGGAGGAGATGAACCGTCAATCCACCGGCCACTAGTCCGATGCCCCTGAATCTGCGGTCTGGCATTATCTCCGACCCGCCGGCCAACCACCATACGCGCCGGTCTGTATCAGCGCGATCCAATGGTGAGACCGCGGCTGCGCAATCTTCCCCGGCGGATCGCCCACCGCTCATGACTATGGTGCATGACGCGATCGAGCGCGGGACGCGAATCGAGTGTATTCCCGGGAATGCAGGCGATGACGGCGTTACGGTCCTCGATGCCTTGCTCATCGGCGATCCATGTCTGCAATTCCTCACCGGCAAGCCGCGCGGCGATCCGGTCAGGTGTCGGATCAATGTCGTTTGCGACCGTGACATTCATCACGATCCGTCCGCCCGGTGCGAGGCGGGAGCGGATCGCGTCGCAGGTCTCGGTATCGAACTCATCCATGAATCGAAATCCGGGGCCGCCGACGTCGATCGCAATGCCGTCATAATAGGCGCGGTCGTCGAACACGAATTTCCGGAAGTCGGAGACGATGCAGGGCAATTCGTCCGGCAGCTCGAAATATCTTTGTGCGAGGATGAAACTGATTGGGTTGTTGTCGACGATGGTCAGCCGCTTGCCAAGACGCGACAGCCTGGTCGCAAGCGTTCCGCCGCCGCAGCCCAGCACGAGGATATGTCGGGAGCGGGACAGAAGTTCGTCCATCAGCTTGACGTAGGTGAACACGCTTTCGCCGTCGGGCGTTGCCTGGCTTTGCCGCACGCCTTCCTCGAGATACACGCGCGTGCCGTCCCAGGAGCATTCGACGATATCGATCCAGCCGTTCCTGCCTTGATAGCGTCCCAGCAATTTCACGACGGATAACCACGTAAAGAGTTGAGCATCAGAATAGATGCACAGAACATCTATTATCATGTGAAGTGCAGCACGCCAACACTTTCAGGAATGGCGCACAATGTTTCCGCATCTGGCGCGGGGTTCGCGACAAGCCTTGGACAGCTCGGGGCTGTTCCACGGGCCCGAACCCCCGATGATATATTTTGCATCTAATTTGATGCTTGAAACACCAATTCGTACGGTGTAGATATATTCGATGCCAATCTCAGCGGAGACCGCCCTTTCATGATTACGGCCAACCAGCTCAGGGCGGCCCGTGCCCTCCTGAACATTGATCAGCGGCAAACCGCCGACCTTGCCGATCTTTCAGTCCCTACCATCCAGCGTATGGAAGCGAGCGACGGCGTTATCCGCGGCAACGTCGATTCCCTGATGAAGCTGGTTTCCGCACTGGAAAATGCGGGGATCGAATTGATCAATCCCGGCGTTGCGAGCTCAGCCGGCGGTCGCGGCGTTCGTCTCAGGGAGCACGTTACGAAGCCAAAGATGAAGAACGTGAAGCAGTCCAAACCTTCGTCCCCGCGGACTTTGGAGCGGACCAGGTGACTACCGTGATTCTCGGAAAACGGATTTCCCGATGGAAAGCGGCACAGTATGCTTCGCTGTCGCTCCAAATATCCCGCGGCTTGGAGATGCGGTCGTCGACGCCGGATTTTGGTCCCATTTCAATCAAACGACGTCTCACGAGCAGCGGCGTTTGCCGCCGCCGCGACGCGATCGGGAAATCAATACGCGGCGTCCGTAGCTGCATGCGCGTTTGCTCCGAAACCGGCAACGCAGACGCTGATAAGTGCGGACCACAGGATAGGCGCCGCTGTGTGAGGACCGAAATGCAAGTCCATAGCCACCAGGACGACGGGAGGCGGCTGCAGGGCATACGATGCGCATCCGATCGATGCCAGGAAGAAACAGATGGCGAGCGTGCCGGCTAAGCGATCCGGTTCGGAAGACGACATGAGGTGCGAAGCGTGGCGGATTCGCGTGGTCGTCAACGTCAGATAACGGTGCTTTGTCAGAGCCACCCCTGCGGCGAGCACCACGTAGATCAATGGCAAATGCGCGATCAACGAGACCGCCGGGTCACCAGACGCGCCGGAATCATGATCCCGATATTGCGCGAGAAGGATCACCAACGGCGTCATCACAGAGATCAATCCGGCTTGAATGCACCCGGCGACCAAGCCGGCCTGGAATAGCCGAAATGGTTTCCAGAGCTTCAAGTCGAAGCGGCGGTTTTGGCCGCTCGATCGAGTAGGGCGAGAAGTCCCTGCAAAATCGTGACGGGCGGCGGTGGACAGCCGGGAATATGAAGATCGACGGGAACGACTTGCGAGACCCCTCCGGCCACCGCGTAGCTGCCGGCAAAACATCCTCCATCCCGTGCACAATCTCCCAAGGCAATGACCCATTTCGGATCCGGGGTCGCATGATAGGTTCGTTCCAGGGCATCGCGCATGTTTTTGGTCACGGGCCCGGTGACCATGAGAACGTCGGCGTGGCGCGGCGAGGCGACGAAACGGATGCCGAAACGTTCGACGTCGTAATAGGCATTGTTCAGCGCGTGGATCTCCAGTTCGCACCCGTTGCATGATCCAGCGTCGATTTCGCGGATCGAGAGGCTTCGGCCGAGGCGCCGCCGTGCGGCGCGCTGCAGCGCCGTCGCGAGTTCGTCGACGGCGGTCGGGTCCAGCGCGGGCGCCGGCTCCGTGAGCGGCCCCTGGAAAAAACTTTGAAAGAGAAGTTTGCGCATCGTCTTCTCCTACAGGTCCTGGCCGGAATAGGAACAGTTGAACGATTTGTTGCAGAGTGGAAAGTCGGCGACGATGTTGTCCTCGATGGCCGCCTCGAGCAGCGGCCACTGAAACCAGGATGGATCCCGCAGATGGCAGCGGTCGATGCGGCCGCCGTCGAGCCGGAGCCAGACCATGATGTCGCCCCTGAAACCTTCGACCAGCGCCATGCCCTCGCGCGGTCCCGCCGCGGCGCCGATCGGCACGCGCAGCGGGCCGCCGGGAAGCCGGTCCAGAATCTGATTTGTCAGCGAAAGGCTCTGCTCCACTTCGCGAATCCGAATCCAGATCCGGGCGTTGACGTCACCCTCGTCGAGCACCGGTACCTCGAAGCGCAGATCGTTATACGGGGAATATCCGGGAGCGCGGCGGGCGTCGAAGGCGCGCCCGGACGCACGGCCCACATAGCCTCCCGCAGCATATTGCTTTGCCAGGGCCACCGTGACGACGCCGGTTCCGACGGTGCGATCCTGAAGCGAGGCGGTGTTGTCGTAGAGTTCGACAAGTGCGGGAAAGCGAACGTGGATATTGTCGAGCGCCGCACGGATGGCGGCTTGCCCCTTCTCGTCGAGGTCGCGAACTAGTCCGCCGGGAACGATGACGTCCCGCATCGGGCGGTGACCGAAGGCTGTGTTCGCCGCGCGGAGAACGTCCTCGCGCAGCACGTTGCAGTGGGCCTGCATCAAGCCGAACGACGCGTCGTTGCAGATCGCGCCGATGTCGCCGAGATGATTGGCAAGCCGCTCGAGTTCCGCAAGCAGCGCCCGCAGCCAGACCGCGCGGTCCGGCACGGCAAGTTGCAGCGTCGCCTCGGCAGCCTTCGAAAACGCGTAAGCATAGGCGACGGTGCTGTCGCCGGATACGCGTCCGGCCAGTTGCGCGCCGCGCTCGACGCTGGCGCCGCGCATCAGCCCCTCGATACCCTTGTGGGTATATCCCAACCGCTGTTCCAGCCGGACCACGGTCTCGCCGCTGGCGGTAAACCGGAAATGCCCGGGCTCGATGATGCCCGCGTGCACCGGACCGACCGCAATCTGGTGCAGGCCATCGCCTTCCGCCGCGAGGAAGCGGTAGGGCGCCGTCGTCGGCAACGCGTCGATGCGATCCCCCAAGGGAAAGCGCACGCTCCAACGGTTGTGATCGAGCCAGGGGCGGCTATCGGGCAGGTCTTGCGCGGACAGTCCGAACAAGTCGTTGATCGTTCGCTCCAATCGCAGCGCCGGCGGGTGGTGCTTGCCGACCGAGGGATAAACGCGATCGGGGCAATCCAGGCTGATGACAGCGACTTCCGACGTATCCCGATCGATGATCGCCATGTGCACCGTCGAGGGCTCACCCCAGAGGCCAAGCAGGCCCTGGCGTCCTTGCGCCAGTTCGCCTGCCGCAAAATTCCAGAGGTGCGCTTCGACCACGGCGCGCGGCCACGGGCTGTGTTGCCGGATCGTGCGGCCTTCCTGCATCCGATCGATCAGCGATGGCATATCCCGTTCATCCCTCAACTATCCAAGCAGACGGGCGACGTGCTGGAACCAGACGACCAGCGGCGCGGGAAGATAGATTCCCGCGCAAAGAACCAGTGCGAGATGCGCGAACAGCGGCACGTAGGAAGCGTCCGCCGAGGCCGTGCTGCCGCGAGGCTGGCCGAACGCGACGCTGGTCAGGCGCAACGTCAATGCGCCGAAGGCAAGCAGCAGCCCGAACACCAGCGCGATGGCGAGCAGCGGCTGCCGCGCGAAGGTCGAACTCACGACCAGAAATTCGCTCATGAAGATGCCGAGCGGCGGCAGTCCGGCGATCGCGACCACGCCCGCCACAAACCCCCAGCCAAGCACCGGGTGGGTCACCGTCAGGCCCCGGATCCGGTTGATCCGCTGCGTGCCCTTGATCTGCGAGATATGGCCGACTGCATAGAAGATCGCCGACTTGGTCAGGCTGTGCATCACCATGTGCAGCAGCCCCGCGAAATTGGCCAGCGGGCCGCCCATCCCGAACGCAAAGACGATGATGCCCATGTGCTCGATCGAGGAGTAGGCGAACAGCCGTTTGATGTCGCGCCGGCGGTACAGCATGAACGCGGCGAAGATCAGCGAGACCAGGCCCATCGTCACCATCAGCGGGCCCGGCGCGATTGCCGAAGGATTGGCGACGAGCAATATCTTGAAGCGCAGCAGCGCATAAAGCGCGACGTTCAGCAGCAGGCCCGACAGCACGGCCGATATCGGCGTCGGACCTTCGGCGTGGGCGTCGGGCAGCCAGGCATGCAGCGGCGCGAGGCCGACCTTGGTTCCGTAGCCGAGAAACAGGAATATGAAGGCGACATTGAGTAGCTCGGGATCGAAGGCGGCGGCATGCCGGATCAACAGGGTCCAGACCATGCCGTCCTGGCCTTCGCCCACGATCGGCCGCGCCGCCATGTAGACGAGGATGGTGCCGAACAGCGCGAACGCAATGCCGACGCTGCCGAGGATGAAATATTTCCACGCCGCTTCCAGTGCGGCGTGGGTGCGGTAGATGCCGACCATCAGCACCGTGGTGAGCGTTGCGATTTCCACCGCGACCCACATCAGGCCGATATTGTTCGACACGAACGCCAGATTCATGCCGAACATCATGGTCTGGTACATGGCGTGGTAGAAACGCAGGTACAGCGGCGTCAACCGGCCGGTTTCGAGCTCATGGGCGATGTAGCCTGCGCTGAAGATGCTGGTGGTGAAGCCGACGAAGGTGTTGAGCACGATGAAGACGATGTTGAGGTCGTCGACCAGCACATAGGGTCCCGGCTGCGGACGCTCGAGCACGAACAGCGACAGCGCCGCCAGGAATGTCGCGAAACTGGCCACGACGTTCAGGCGCGCGGTGAGCCGGTAGCCGGGCAGCGCGGCCAGCAACGCCGCCGAGCCGATCGGGATCAGCAGCACTCCCGCCACGGGATTGAAGGAAGCCGCGCTCATCGGTGCTCGCCCCGGTAGTCGTCGAGCGCGGAGACATCGACGGAATCGAAGCGTTCACGGATCCGGAACAGGAAGATGCCGATGACGATGAAGGCGATCAGGATCGAGAAGGCGACGCTGATCTCGACAACGAGCGGCATGCCCTTGGCGCCGGTGGCCGCCAGCACGAGGCCGTTCTCGAGCGACATGAATCCCACGACCTGGCTGACGGCATTGCGCCGCGTCACCATGACCAGGAGTCCGAGCAGCACGACCGACAGGGCGAAGGCGAGATCCTCGCGCGCCAGCGGATCGGCCTCGGCGGTGACCCGCAGCATCAGCACCATGGAGAGGGCGACCAGGGCCATCCCGGCCAGCATGGTCGGGCCGATACCCACGGCCGACTCGATGTCGCGGTGAATGCCAAGCTGCTTGACGATGCGATGCAGCGCCACCGGAATGACGATTGCCTTGAACACGAGCGCGATGGCCGCCGTGATGTAGAGATGAGGCGCTTGCTGGACAAAGGCCTGCCAGGCGACGGAAAGCGCGAGCACCACGGCGTGGAACGCAAAGACGTTGAGCAGCGAATAGAGCCGGTCCTGATACAGCATCATGAAGCTGATCAGGACCAGCCCGCCGGCCAGCGTATGCGAGACGTCGAAGGCGAGGCTGTGCATCTGCATCAGAAGCTCCTCGACACGAACAGAAGCAGCGTACCGAGCAAGCCCAGCATCAGCGCGGCCCCGAGAAACTGCGGAATGCGGAAAACCCGCATCTTCGCCGTCGCCGTCTCGAACAGCGCCAGCAAAAAGCCGGCGACGGCGAGTTTGACGATGTAGGCGCCGGCGCCGATGGCGTAGGCCAGCGGGCCGGTGCCGAACAGGGCGATCTTCCAGGGCAGGAACACGCAGGCGATCAGCGAGATATAGAGCAGGAGTTTGAGAAAGGTGCCGAACTCGATCATCGCGAGATGACGTCCCGAATATTCGAGAACCATCGCCTCATGCACCATGGTGAGTTCCAGATGCGTGGCCGGGTTGTCGACCGGAATGCGCGCGTTCTCGGCGAGCGCCACCATGATGAGCGCGATCAGCGCCATCCCCAGCGATACGCGTAAGCCGACGTAGGACGAGGCCAGGAAATTTGCGACCGTCGAAAGCTGGGTCGAGCCGGCAACCAGCGCCATGCAGAACACGATCAACAGCATCGCAGGCTCCGCCAATGCCGCGATCATGACTTCGCGGCTGGAGCCGATGCCGCCAAAACTGGTGCCGACGTCCATTCCCGCCAGCGCCAGAAAGAAGCGCGCGCTTCCCAGCAGCGCCACGATGGCGATCAGGTCGGCGGTCCAGTTGAACGGCAGGCCGGTCGCGAAGGTCGGCACCAAGGCGGCGGCAACCCAGATCGCGGCGAACGTTACATAGGGCGTCACGCGGAACAGCCACGAGGCGTTGTCGGCCAGCACCACCTCCTTGCGCAGCAGGCGCAGCAGATCGCGATACGGCTGAAACATCGACGCACCCTGGCGGCGCACCAGCCGCGCCTTGATCTTGCGCACGAAGCCGGTCAGCAGCGGCGCCAGCAACAGCACCAGCAGCATCTGCACACCCTGTACGATGATGTCGGAGATCACGACCATATCGCGAGCACCAGCAGCAGCGTGACGAGGGTGGCAAAGACCAGACTGAGATATTGCCGGATGGTCAGGAATTGCAGGCGGTTGAGCCAATCGGCGGAATAGCCGACCGCGCCCGCGATTGGCGCATACATTCCCTCCCAGACCAGATCGTGCAATTCGATTCTGAGCCGCGCCGGCCTGGTATCTCCGGGCGCCGGCATCTCGACATGATCGCGGGCGTGGAACAGCATCGTGCCGAACACACGGCGGATCGGCTGCGCAAAACTTCCCGCCGAATACTGCGCCGCGGGCGTGGAATCGGAAAAGCCGCAGCCCCAGGCAGGCGCCCGCCGCAGCGCATGCGAGGCGAAGCGATGGATAAAGAAGACGGCAAGGGAAGCGGATATCGTGATGAACACCATCACCAGCAATCCGTTGTATGAACTGCGGCTCTCCGCGATCGGCACGATCGAAAGCCAGGGTTCATTGGCCTGGATCGGCATCCGGCCACCGAGAATCGCGGTTGTGATCGGTGAAAGAGCGTCGATCACCAGCCCCGGCAGGATTCCGGCCAGCAAGCAGAGTGCGGCAAGGATGAACATGGCGACAAGCGAGTAGCGGTCGACCTCATGGGCGGTTTCGGCCGCCGTTCCGCGCGACCGCCCGAGAAACGTCACGCCGTAGGCCTTGACGAAGCACGCCGCGGCCAGCGCCGCCGCCAGGGCCAATAGCGCGCCGACCGCCGGTACTGCGATCTTCAAAGCCCATTGCGGCAATTCCGGACTTTGCAGCACGGCCTGGAACATCAGCCATTCCGAAACGAAGCCGTTGAAGGGCGGCAGCGCCGAGATCGCGACGCAGCCGACGAGAACGGCGAAACTCGTCTGCGGCATGCGATGGATGAGGCCGCCCAGTTTCTCCATGTCGCGCTCGCCGGTCGCGGTCAGGACGGCGCCGGCCCCGAAGAACAGCAGGCTCTTGAACAAGGAGTGGTTGAGCACGTGGAACAGCGCCGCGGTGAAGGCCAGCGCCGCCGCGAGTTTCAGTCCGTTGGCCTGAAAGGCCAATGCAAGGCCGAGGCTTGCGAAGATGACGCCGATATTCTCGATCGTGCTGTAGGCCAGCAGGCGCTTCAGGTCCGTTTCCATCATCGCGTAGAGGATCCCCATGACGGCGGTGATGCCGCCGAGGATCAGCACGACCACGCCGGCCCACCAGGTCGGCTGTCCCAAGAGGTCGAAGATGACGCGAATGAAGCCGTAGATCGCGACCTTGGTCATGACACCGCTCATCAGCGCCGAAACATGGCTTGGCGCTGCCGGATGCGCGAGCGGCAGCCACACGTGCAACGGCACCAGGCCGGCCTTTGAACCGGCGCCGAGCAACATCAGGATCAGCACCAATGTTGCTGCGTAGGGGGTGTGTTGCGCCGAGCGGATGGCGGCAAATCCATAATCTCCGGCCGGTCCGGCCAGCAGACCGAAGGCCAGCAGCAACGCGAGCGTGCCGAAGCTCGCCATCACGAGATAGACGTAACCCGCCTTGGCGTTGCCGGGTTCGCGATGATGCGCCATGACCAGCGCCCAGGAAGCCAGCGACATGAATTCCCAGCACAGCAAATAAGAAAACGCATCGTCCGCTAGCACCACCAGATTCATCCCGGCCAGAAAGGCGGGGAGGAACGGCAGCACGCGGTGCGGTGCTGGTTCGTGCTGGCCGTAGCCGAGACCATAGAGGCTTGCCGACGCACCACCCAGATTGACCACCACGAGAAAGAACGATGCCAGCGCATCAGTGCGGAAATGGGCGCCAAGCCACGGCAATCCGATCGGCAAGGTCAGGTCGGAGATATCGCCGCCGAGCAGCGAGCGGATCGACCCGAAAAAGGCGAGCAGGGAAACAGCCAGAGTGAGGCTGTATACGATCGCTGTGGCGCTCCTGGCGCGGCTCAGGAAGATCGCAAGCCCGGCGCCCCCCAATAATCCCGCGACACATGACATTTGCAAGACGACGGGAGCCATCAAACGCGCCCCCGCGTGCCGTTCGACGTTTTTTGCTCTGCCTGATTGTCCAGATAGGCCCTGGCCGAACCCGAATTCATCTTCAGACGCACCCCGCGTCCCCGCGAATTGCTGACGGCTCCTTCTTCAATCATTTCGATCCCGGCGGCGTCGAATGCGGCGATCAACTTGACCAGCGAATCGACATTGCCTCGAACCATCGTTTCGCTCGCCTCCATTCGCTGGATGGTCGGCGCGGAGAGCCCGGAGAGTTTTGCGAGCCGGCGCTGATCGACGCCGAGAAGCAGCCTGGCAGCCCGCAATTGAGCCGCCGTGATCATCGGTCGGAACCCCAGCCAATATCAAACATCATTCCTGCATCCTAATTAATGATGTTAAAGTGTCAATAAGTGATATCTGAAATATCTATTCTAAGGGATGCCTTTCGGGCGATGGAATGCGGATTTGCCGGGGGGGGGGGCGCGGCACACCGCGCACCGAACCATGCAGTGCTGCGATCGTCATCGCAACGTCGCTTGCGCGGCGATTTTCAGATCGCGACAAGCCGCCATTGATGTTGGCGCGCAACTCGACCCCCGAGAGTCACGTTCTTGTGGGTTCGCCTCGTCGAATCATGAAGAGGGCCTGCGCCAGTTCCCGGTGAATTGGCAGGTCGCGGCGAGGTGGCTGTTCGAGCGCGTCTCGGGAGTCGGTCGGGCGCGTCGTAGACGAAAAGACCAAGGAATTGCCCAAGGCATTGCTCGCCTATTACGATGTGAAGAGCGAGTGGAAGAATCCTATCGTGTTGCGCTTCATGCCCGTGTCATTCCCCTGAGCCTCGTCAAAGGCGACCGGCTCTTGAATTATTTCTCGATGGTGACGACGGTTGGCACGCCGCAGACCGTTGCCGCCCAGGAAATGTGCATCGAATGCTTGTTCCGGCGGACGAGGCGACCGCGTGTCATCACATCACATCACATTGCATTGATGAGCGCCGGCTAGTCCTCGAAATCGGCTTGCTGGACATTGAAAGCGCTGCGGCCGCGACCTAACTCGGGCTGCGAGGTATGCATGACGGAAACCACGACAAACAGTTGCGGAGCGGCAGGTCGCGACGTTCAGTGCAGGACGCGCCCGCTTGCCGGCGTCATCGTCCTGCTGGTTTGTCTGACGATCCTGATCACCTTCTCTGTCGCCGGAGATTGGCTGGAAAACGGCATGACTTTGGCGCAAGAGGACCTCGTGACGTTGGCGCAAGAGGATGTCTCGCCTTTCTGCCCGATGCCTGCGACGCTCGGTTTTTCTCTTGCTGGCCTGTCGCGAGAGGCGAGACAGCACCCCGCTCGCTCGAAAGCCCATTTTATCAGGACAAGAGATGAGTGATGCAGGCGTGCTCGTTTCTCTCGATGGCAGCTGAGAAATTCTCGGCTCGCGCGTCGATCTGAGTGAGTTGTCATTCTATCGATGACTCCTGATGCCTGTTCCGGGTATAAAGTGATCCTTCAGAGCTGCCATCGCCCCTGAGAGGTCATGTGACTGCCCCCAATTCCGCCGCAGGCAAACCGGTCGATCCCGCTTCTCTCGTCAATGTGCCGCGATTGGTGACGGCCTATTTCGCGAACAAGCCCGACCCGGGCGATCCCCTGCAACGCGTTGCCTTCGGCACATCGGGGCACCGCGGTTCGTCGCTCAAGAATGCCTTCAACGAAGATCATATCCTGGCGACGACGCAGGCGATCTGCGATCACCGCCGCGCCAACGGCCTGACTGGCCCGCTGTTCATCGGCATCGACACTCACGCTCTCGCTGAGCCGGCGCTGGCCAGCGCCATCGAGGTATTTGCCGCCAACGGCGTCGATATCATGATCGACGATCGCGGCGGCTACACGCCGACCCCGGTGATCTCGCACGCGATCCTGAGCTACAACAAGGGCAGGACGAGCGGCCTCGCCGACGGTGTCGTCATCACGCCCTCGCACAATCCGCCGGAGGACGGCGGCTACAAATATAATCCGCCGCATGGCGGCCCGGCCGATACCGACGTCACGGCGATCGTCGAAAAGGATGCAAACGCCTATCTCACCGCCGGCCTCAAGGGTGTCGCCCGGATGCCCTACGAGCGGGCCTGCAAGGTGCCATCGACACATTTCTACGACTATATCAGTCCCTACGTCGCCGATCTCGGCAATAGCGTTGACCTGGCGCTGATCAAATCGTCCGGTGTGAAAATCGGCATCGATCCGCTCGGCGGCGCGGCCGTTCATTTTTGGCAGCCGATCATCGAACATTACGGGATCAACGCCACGATCGTGAACGACGCCGTCGACCCAACATTCCGCTTCATGACGGCGGACTGGGATGGCAAGATCCGGATGGATTGTTCCTCGCCATTTGCGATGGCCAGCCTGATCCGGATGCGCAGCAAATTCGACGTCGCCTTTGCCAACGATACCGATGCCGACCGGCACGGCATCGTGACGCGCTCGAACGGCCTGATGAACCCGAACCATTTCTTGGCGACCGCGATTGCCTATCTGTTCAAGCATCGGCCGGAATGGGGACAGCGGGCGGCAATCGGCAAGACCATCGTCTCGAGTTCGATCATCGATCGCGTCGCGGCCAAGCTGAAGCGCAAGCTGGTCGAAACCCCCGTCGGATTCAAATGGTTCGTCGACGGGTTGGGCAGCGGCGCATTCGGCTTTGCCGGCGAGGAAAGCGCCGGCGCTTCCTTCCTGAAGCGGGACGGCTCGGCCTGGACCACCGACAAGGATGGCATCGTATTGGGGCTTCTGGCCGCCGAAATCCTCGCCAAAACCGGCCGCGATCCCAGTCAGTTGTTTTCCGAGTTGACCGAAGAGCTTGGCGTTCCCTTCTACGAGCGGATCGACGTGCCGGCGACGCCGAAGCAGAAGAGCGCCTTGAAGGCGCTGGTGCCGGAGCAACTCAATATCAGGGAGCTCGCCGGCGAACCGGTCCGCGCCGTCAGGACCAAGGCGCCCGGCAACGATCAATCCTTCGGCGGCATCAAGGTCGAGGCTGAGACGGGCTGGTTCGCCGCGAGGCCATCGGGCACCGAGGACGTCTACAAGATCTATGCGGAGAGTTTTCGCGACAAGAATCATTTGAGCCTGATCCAGCGCGAGGCCCAGTCCGCCCTCGCACGGGTCTTCGACTGACCCGCACGGGAGCCCCCTTTTCCAAGCCGGCAGGGAAAAGCATGAAGCAGCTTCACGCCACCGCGGTCTTGCCGGCATTCCTGCGGCGGAGCGTTGCCGCCGCCATCGCGCTGCTGCTGTCGCTCTCCGGCGCTGCGTTGGCGGAGCCGATTTTTTCCTTCGACAGCTCGCCCGGAAAACTGCCCAAGACAGTCGTTCCCGTCCATTATGCGATCGAGCTGACGCCGGATCTGGAGAGCCTTGCGCTTCCCGGTGTCGAGATCGTCGATATCGAGGTGCGCGAGCCCGTGACGCGGCTGACGCTGAATGCCGTCGACACGCGTTTCGCTTCCGCCAGCCTCGACGATGACGCACAGCGCGCCGATGTTACGCTCGATGCCGGCGCGCAGACCGCGACGCTCAGCTTTGCGCAGCCGATCGCGCCCGGCGCGCACCGGCTGCGGATCGCGTTCACGGCGCGGATCAACAAATTCGGCACCGGTCTCTTTTACGTCGACTATCCGACTGGCAACGGCACGAAGCGCCTGCTCTCGAGCAAACTCGAGCCCGCCGACGCGCGACGGATCTTTCCGTGCTGGGACGAGCCTGCGTTCAAGGCGACGTTCGCGCTGACGGTGACGGTACCAAGCTCGTTCCTGGCGGTCGGCAACATGCCGGTCGCGCGCGAGGAGCCGGCCGGGCCGAACCTGAAGAAGGTCGCCTTCGCGCCGACGCCAAAAATGTCGAGCTATCTGTTCGTGCTCACCGTCGGCGAACTCGAACGCCTGACCGCGGACGCCGATGGCGTCACCGTCGGCGTGGTCACGACATCAGGCAAAAGCGGGCAGGGGCGCTTTGCACTCGACAGCGCCGTGAAGCTGCTGGCGTATTACAGCGATTATTTCGGCGTCAAATATCCGCTGCCGAAACTCGATCTGCTGGCGGTGCCGGGCGGCTTCGGCGGCGCCATGGAGAACTGGGGCGGCATCACGTTTTTCGAAAGCCGGCTGCTATTCGACTCCGCGACCAACGCGGATACCGCGCGGCGCGGCATCTTCAACATCCTGGCGCATGAGATGGCGCATCAATGGTTCGGCGATCTCGTCACCATGGGCTGGTGGGATAATCTCTGGCTCAATGAGGGCTTTGCCAGCTGGATGGCGACCAAGGCCTCCGAACAGTTTTATCCGCAATGGCAGAACTGGCTGAACGGCTACGGTCAGAAACAATTCGCGCTGGCGCTCGACGCGCGGCGGACCTCCCATCCGGTCCAGCAACCGGTCGCTGACCACAGTGAGGCCACCGTCGCGTTCGACGCCATCACCTACAACAAGGGACAGGCGCTGATCCGCATGCTGGAGAATTATCTCGGCGAGCCGGCGTTTCGCGACGGCATCCGCAACTACATGGCCGCGCATGCCTATGGCAACACCACCACGGCCGATCTCTGGCAGGCATTGGAGAGCGCGGCCGGCAAGCCCGTGACCGGCATCGCGGCCTCCTTCACCGAGCAGGACGGCGTACCGCTGATTACAGCCGAGACCGCGTGCACCGGCGATGCGCAGCGCATGACGCTGCGGCAGGACCGGTTCGTGATCGCGCCCAGGCAAACAACCGGCGCGGCGCCGCTGCCGCCGCGAAGCTGGCAAATCCCGGTCGCGCTCGGGCCGCTGCCTGCCACGCGGCCGGCGGACGTCGTGCTGCTTCAGGGCAGTGCCGACATTGCCGCGGGCAGCTGCGGCGAAGCCTTCAAGATCAATCTCGGCGATATCGGTTATTACCGCGTCGAATACGGCCCCAACAGCCGCGCCGCGCTGATGAAATCGCTGGCGCAGATGCCGGTGGAGGATCGCGTCAATTTGGTCGCCGATAGCTGGGCGCTGGTGCAGGCCGGACGCGCCGAGCCACCAACCTATCTCGCCCTGATCGAGGCGATCAGCCCCGACGACCGCCGCGCGGTGTGGGACCAGGTGATCGGCGCCCTGAACGGGCTCAATCGCCTGGCGCGCGATCGCGCCGAGCGCCCGGCGCTGCAGGCCTATGCCCGCGCCAGATTGCGGCCGGTGTTCGACCGGCTGGGCTGGGAGGGCAGCGGCTCCGGCGATGACGACACCACCTTGCTGCGCGCCAGCCTGATCTGGGCGCTGGGCGAGTTCGGCGACCAGGACATCCTCGCCGAAGCCAAACGGCGGTTCGCGGCCTTCCTGCAGGATCCGAAATCGCTGCCCAACGCGCTGCGCGACGCCGTCACCCATCTCGTCGGCATCAGCGCCGACCGGCCGGCCTACGACACGCTGCTGGCGCTGGCGCGCAAGAGCACCGTCACCAACGAGCGCGTGCGTTTTTATTACGCGGCAGCCAGCGCGCACGATGCGACGCTGGCAGGCGACACGCTGGCGCTGACCCTGACCGACGAACTGCCGAGCACGATCGTCTCGGGCCTGATCAGTACGGTCGCTTCCGCCGGCGAACAGCCCGATCTGGCCTGGGCTTTCGTGCAGAAGAATTTCGATACGCTGCTCGCCAGACAAGGGCCGTCGTTCCGCGACCAGTTCGTTCCGAACTTCATGACCATTTTCACCGACGACGCCCATGCCGCCGAACTCAAAGCCTTCGCGCCGGCGCAGTCGACCAGCGGCGGCCGGGTGATGGTGGCGCGGGCGCTGGAGTCGATTGCGATCTCGGCCGATCTCAAGGCGCGCGCGCTGCCGCCGGTCGATGCCTGGATCAGGGAGCGCAAATGAAGGAGGCGGCTGCGCCTCATCTCAATGCGCGGCGTCAAGGCAGGCATTGAGCCTGCCTTCGCTGCCCGGGACGGCGGCGCTCCAGCGCTTGAGTAGCACCTCGCCGACTTTCCGGATGTTGGCTTCGGAATAGTCGCCGCCCAAAAGCCTCCTGGTGCCTCCGAGCAGTAGCACGGCCAGCGACGCGCCCTGAAGATGCTGCCGGCGGGCTTCGGCGAGATCGATGTCGAGACTGTCGACATCCGCAGCGTCTTCTATTCGCCTGCGCTCGTCCAACAGCGCCTTGTTGAAGGCGATCGATCCTTCGCCAAAATGGTCATAGGGGCCGGTGTCGCCGGCGATGCCGTAGGCGACATGCAATCCCGCCGGCGTTTTCAGGAAACCGATGGCGATGTCGCCGAGTCCGATTCCGCCGAACTTTTCCGTGGGAACGACGAGGAACGGAACCTTTTCCGAATCGAGATATTGCGCCGGCTTGCACCCGTCGGTGCGGGTCGGGCTGGCTTTCTTGAACGTCGTGGCGGAGATGAAATATCCGGAATATTCGGATTCCTGTCCGAACCGGCAGGGATAGCCCTTGTGAGTGGCCGGAACGATTTTGGTGTTGAACGCAAAGGTCAGATTGCGCTCCTTCCAGTGGATCAGGTTGAAGTCGCGCGGCCCCTCGGGCGCCCCGATCGACTTCAGCGGCAGCGGGACCAGCCTCTGATCGCGGATTAACGGCCACAGCTCGCGCCAGTTCGGCAGGAATGCGGGCGCGTCGGCGGTTTGCGACTTCGGATCGCCGCGCTTCAGCCGCGCGGCACCCAGAAACAGCCGCATGCCGGCATCGGAAAAATTGTCGAGCGCGCAGATCCGTCGCGACGGCTGGTCCGCCGACGGGCTGCAATCGCCGAACGGGTCCTCGGCGTGATAGGCGCGGCCGGCGCCATCGGCATCGACCGAGATCCGGCCGAGCTTTGCGAACATCTGGCGGACGCCCGAGGGGCCGCCACGATTGTCGATCAGCACCGGAAACGATTTGGAGTCGGTGCCGCGCGAGACCTTCATGGCTGCGGCATTCATCCGGCAGGACGGCGACATCGCCGGATCGACATTGACGAATTCGACGCGGGAGCCTTCCCGGTGGTGCGTACTCAATTGCTCGATGATGGACGCGAGATCTGCATCACTGGGGCGTTCCTGCGCACTGGCGCCGGTCGCGGGCCATCCCAGCAAGATCGCAACCGCGAGGATGGGCGGAAGCGTCAGGAAATATGAAACAGGGCGGATTGAACGTCGGTCGATTCCTGCATGAATGCTCCCATCAATTTTTCCATCAATCCTTCGATCAATTTCCGGGTTCCGATGCAACATCGTCCATCACAAGCTGGTTGAGGGCGCAGATCAGCGGATATGACACGTAGCCGTCATGAAGCGCCACCACGTTGTCATAGGCCCGTATATTCCACATCGGGTCGTCCGACGTGATGATCGACTGGGTTCCGCTTTTCAACAGATATTGCCGGAATTGAATCTCGAGATGGCCGTTGTCGGTCGGTCGTGGCCGGATCGGAGTGACGTTCGGCGTGTCCTTGTCGGGGACGATTTTGTGATTCCTTACATGGGAATAGCCGCTGTCCCAGCCCTCGAACGGAGCCAGCGACGGATTATGACGCGCCTTCCACAGCCAGTGGTCGACCACGGCGCATTCCGAGAAATAGGCCGAGCCGGCATATTTGTAGAGCGTCGGATGGCCAATGCTGTTGTTGATGACCAGTTCGCTGGTCGTGCCAAACGGCAGCGGCGATTGCCAGACCGGATTGTTGTATCGGTCGTAAGGCGGCCGCATCGGGTCCAGATGCCCGATGGTGAGGGTATCGTCCGAAATCGGCTTTGTGAACGGAACGTTCCTGACCACTCCCGCCGCAAATCTCAACGTGCTCACGATCGCGCGCTGGCAGGCGCCGGCGACTGTCTTCCACGTCCCACACATACTCTTGTCGGGAAAAACAGTCGCTTCCGAAGGCTTGCTGTTTGGAAACCAGACGGCAAGGCGGTCGAGAGTCTCGGACAGCGGCTGAAAGTTGCCCTTGAACAACGGAAACGCATCGTGCGTCGCCGAGTCGTAATGCGCCAGCGACTTCATCTCGTCGGTGTCCGCGTCGCGGCCGCCCTTGAATGTCTTCTGCTCGAGTTGCGTCAGAGCCGCGGAGGGCCATGAGAACGCCGACGTGATCGACACATAGACCGGCGGCTGGTTGGGCGGGAAGAACCCGGCATCGGTCTTGGCGCGCGGGTCGGCGTCGGTGGTGTTCTCGGGGAAATGGATGTGCAGCCGCATCTCGTGCTGGATCGAGGTCCACTTCCACGCCTCCGCCGCCGGATTGAGCAGGACGACCAGGTTGCCGAGCGGGGGCTGCAAAAGCTCCCCGGGCTTGTGCTGTCGGATTTGGTCGATCATCGCAGCGTTCAGCCCGGTCGCCAGGATGTTGCCGCCGAGGCTGTGTCCGATCACGATCAGGCGGTCGGCGCTCGACGCATCGGCGTTGCGTTTCTTGAGCAGCCGATCGACGTGCCGCAGCGAGGCGATCACGGAGGGGGCGATCCGTTCGCTGATCGGCTTGCGGTCGAAAAGCGTGAGCAGCGCCGGGAAACCGCCGACGACGTTCGAGAACAGTTTGGTGACCCCCGATCCCAAAAAGCCCAGATTGCGGGCGGCGAAGGCTTCGATCGCGCGCTCATTCACGCGGGCGCCGCGCCAGCCGACGAACACGGCGGTGACGGTGTAGTCGCAATCCTTGCCGGTGGTCTTGCAGCGGTAGTCCAGCGCGCTGGCGGCATAGGCCGCATAGATCCGGGCGTTGGCGACGTTGTCGTCGCCGATGCGCGCATCGTGGCGCCAGCCGTGGATAAAGACCAGGACGTAGTTGTTCTTCTGCTTCGCAAGGTGGTCCTCCAGGACCTCGAGCTGCGAATGCTCGAGCACGGAGCGGTCGATCGCCTTTTCGGCAAGCCGGCCGGATTCCTGGAATTCCAGGAATGAAAGATAGAAGCCGATCGGCCCGACCGGCCGGTCGCTGTTGTACCAGACTGATCCCGGCTCCGGCGGCACGACATGATATTGCAGCATGCATTCCAGGCCGGTCTTATCCCGGCCCAGCTTCCGTTGCGCCTCGTTCTCGCTGTTATCGTAGGTCGCAAGAGCCAAGGGATTGTTCTGTTGCCGGTCGCAGGCGTTGGGATGGCTGGCCGCGGCCGGAGAGACGTAGCGGTAGGCCACGTCGCGCGGAGAAACCCAGAGCACTTCGACCAGGAAGATCGCCAGGGCGATTGTCAGCAGCAGGCTGAACAGATAGAGCCAGCCCTTGAGCAGAAGCCGTGGCAGGCCGATTACCCAGCCGAACACGACGAGGAGACATACCCATGCAACGCGGAGGAAAGCGAGGAAAGTGGTCATGGTAGCCCCCCAAACCGGAAACACCGACAATCCAGCGCACGCGCAGGAAAGAATATAAGATAGATCACAGTTGCCCGTGACCGCAGGCAGACGTCTGAAAGGTCCGCAGCCCTCCGGTGAACGGCATTCTAGTTCGCAGCCCGGAAAATAGTAAATGGAAGCGTGCTCTACTTTGGCGATAGATGGGTGGCATCGCGGGTTTGGACCGTCTGTTCCTCGTCAAGGGGTTGCAAATGGTCCTGCAACCGTCTTGCATGGCGCGCTTTCCGCAACGCTCTTAACGCTGCCCGACCGTTATATCGGCGCGTCTCAGGTTTGATTTCGCATGGCTGATTTCCACGGCGTCTTTCCCTATCTGGTCTCACCGGTCGACGCGTCCGGCCAAATCCGCACCGAGGTGCTGGGCCGGCTGTGCGACGATCTCATCAAGTCGGGTGTGCACGGGCTGACGCCGCTCGGCTCGACCGGCGAGTTCGCCTATCTCAGCAATGCGCAGCGCGCGGCGGTGGTGCAGACCACGATCGAAGCCGCCAAGGGCCGCGTGCCCGTGGTCGCCGGCGTGGCTTCAACCTCGATTGCGGACGCGGTGGCGCAGGCCAAGGCCTGTCAAAAACTCGGCGCCGACGGCATCCTGGCGATCCTGGAGGCCTATTTCCCGCTCGCGGACGCGCAGGTGGAATCCTATTTCCGCAGCGTTGCCGATGCGGTCGATATCCCCGTGGTGATCTACACCAATCCGCAATTCCAGCGTTCTGATCTGACGCTCGACGTGATCGAGCGCCTCGCCGCCCATCCGCGCATCGGCTACATCAAGGATGCTTCCACCAATACCGGCCGGCTGCTGTCGATCATGAACCGCTGCGGCGACAATATTAAAGTGTTCTCGGCGTCGGCCCACATCCCGGCGGCGGTGATGCTGATCGGTGGCCTCGGGTGGATGGCGGGTCCGGCCTGTATCATCCCGCGGCAGAGCGTCGAGCTCTACAACCTCTGCCGGGGTGCGCGCTGGGACGAGGCGATGATGCTGCAACGAAAACTCTGGCGCATCAACGAAGCCTTTGCCCGCTTCAATCTCGCCGCCTGCATCAAGGCCGGGCTTGCGATCCAGGGCTACGAGGTCGGCGATCCGGTCCCGCCGCAGGCGGCATTGACCGCGGATCAGCGCAAGGTGGTCGAGGCGGCGCTGCGGGACGTCGGCTGACTGGCTTGCGAGTTGCATGCGATCTCACCATCTCGTCATTCCGGGGCGCGCGCAGCGCGAGCCCGGAATGACGGCAATGGTCGGTTGTTTCGCCCCGAAAATCCGCTAAAACCCGCCCAATTCAACAAGAGACTCGAAGGACAAACTGATGAACATTCTTCCCGGCAATCTACGTTTCGGTGCGGGCCAGCCGGTCAAGCGTTTGGAAGACCTGCGGCTGCTGACCGGGAAGGGACAGTTCATCGACGATAAGCCGGAGGAGGGCGCGCTGTGGCTGTATGTGCTGCGCTCGCCCCATGCCCACGCCAAAATCGTCTCGATTGATACCAAGGCGGCGGCCGGGATGCCCGGCGTCGAAGCCGTGTACACCGGCGCCGACCTGATCAAGGACGATATCGGCACCCTCCCGACATTGGCGATCTTCAAGCGGCCGGACGGCAAGCCGATGACGGTGCCGCCGCGCCGCCTGCTCGCCCATGAGATTGTGCGCTTCGCCGGCGAGGCGGTCGCCGCCGTCGTGGCGACATCGCGCGTGCTGGCGCAGACCGCGGCGGAGGCGATCGAAATCGATTATGAGGTGCTGCCCTCGGTGGTCGATCCGCTCGAGGCGATCAAGCCCGGCGCGCCGGTGGTGTGGCCGGAGGCATCAGACAATATCGTCGCTGCGATGAGCTATGGCGACGCCGCCAAGGTCGAATCGGCCTTTGCCAACGCCGCGCATACCGTCTCGCTCGATCTGGTCAGCCAGCGGCTGATCCCCTCCGCGATGGAGCCGCGCTCGACCATTGCCGAGATCGACAAGACCGGCCGGCTGATCCTGCACGTGCAGTCGCAGACGCCAGGTTCGACCCGCGACCTTCTCGCCGAGTCGATCCTGAAGCGGCCGAAGGAAAGCGTCCGCGTGCTGGTCGGCGATATCGGCGGCGGGTTTGGGCAGAAGACCAGCCTCTATCCCGAAGACGGTGTCGTGGCCTATGCCGCGACCAAACTGGGAAAGAAGATCCGCTGGCGCGGCGACCGCACCGACGAATTCGTCGGCGGCACCCATGGCCGCGATCTCACCTCGACCGGCGAATTCGCGCTCGACGCCAAGGGTCGCGTGCTGGCCTATCGGGTGCGTTCGGTCGGCGGCACCGGCGCTTATAGCTCCGGCACCGGCAACATCATTCCGCTGGTGCTTGGTCCCTTCGTGCAGACCGGCGTCTACGATCTGCCGCTGGTGCATTTCGAGGTCAAATCGGTCATGACCAATACCGCACCCGTCGGCGCCTATCGCGGCGCGGGCCGGCCGGAGGCGGTGTTCATCGTCGAGCGGCTGATGGACGCCGCCGCGCGCCAGATCGGAATGGATCCCCGCACCATCCGCAAGGTGAACTACATCAAGCCGGCGCAACTGCCCTACACCAATGCGGTCGGCCAGGTGTACGATTCCGGCGCGTTCGCGCACATGCTGGAGCGCGCCTCCGATCTCGCCGACTGGAACGGCTTTACCGCGCGCAAGAAGGCGGCCAGGAAGAAGGGCCTGCTCTACGGCCGCGGTCTCACCAGCTACATCGAATGGACCGGCGGGCGCGCGCACACCGAGAAGGTCTCGCTGCATGCGACCGCCGAAGGGCGGATCATCCTGCATTCCGGCACCATGGCGATGGGGCAGGGGCTGCAGACCACCTACACCCAGATGGTCTCGGAATCGCTCGGCATTCCCATGGACAGGATCGACGTGGTGCAGGGCGACACCGATCTTGCCACCGGCTTCGGCAGCGTCGGTTCGCGCTCGCTGTTCGTCGGCGGCACGGCGGTCGCGGTGTCGACCAGCGACATGATCACCAAGGCGCGCGAGAAAGCGTCGAACGTGCTGGAGACCTCGGTCGAGGATATCGAATATCGCGACGGTTTTCTCACCGTGGCCGGCACCGACAGGCGGGTCAGCCTGTTCGAGATCGCGAAGAAGGAAGACGGCGCGCGGCTCAGCGTCGACAGTGAAGGCGAAGTCGACGGGCCGAGCTGGCCCAACGGCACGCATATCTGCGAAGTCGAGATCGATCCCGAAACCGGCGTCAGCAAGGTCGTGCGCTACACCACGGTCGACGATGTCGGTATCGCCGTCAATCCGATGCTGGTGGCCGGCCAGGTCCATGGCGGCGTCGCCCAGGGCATCGGGCAGGCGCTGTATGAAGGCGTGTCGTACGATTCCGAAGGGCAGCTGCTGACCGCGAGCTATCAGGACTACTGCGTGCCGCGCGCCGACGACATTCCGCCGATTGCGGTGACGCTCGATGAATCCGCACCCTGCAAGACCAATCCGCTCGGCGCCAAGGGCTGCGGCGAATCCGGTGCGATCGGCGGCCCGCCCTGCATCACCAATGGCGTGATGGATGCGCTCAGCGAGCTTGGCATCAAGCAGCTCAACACCCCGCTGACACCGGCCAAGATCTGGCAGGCGATCAGGGATGCCAGGGCGGCGGAGGCTTGAGCCGCCGACCGGGCGCCTCCTCCCGGTCTGGCTGACGCAACCTGACGATGATGAACAGCCGCGCCTGTTGTTGACAATATCGCGAGGGCGCTGCAACACTGCAATCATTGATTGTATTGTTTGGGGGCGTTCGATGGACCGTATTTTCGCCCGGTTTCATTCGCCGCAGCAAAAAGTCGATGCCTTGCAGAAGGTCGCATTTTCCCATGACCCGGAGAGTGCGCCCAAATTCCTGTTTTCTCAACCCGACGTTCTTCATACGCCGGCCACTGACGAGATGCGCGCGGAATTGGCTGCCCTTGGTGCCGATATATTCGAGGACGTGCAGTTCAAGGTCATGCCAGGGCATGATGGGGACGACGAATATCAATATGATGACGAGTTCGAACCCGTCCGCTGGTCGCGCGCGGCACAACCCGATCTTGCCGACGGCTATTCGCTGAATGACGTAATCGAGCAGGTGCGCGCCCCGGAGGCATGGAGACGAACCCGGGGTGAAGGCGTCACGATCGCAATCGTCGATACTGGCATCGCCGGCAAGCTGAAGGAATTTTCGTCACGTCGCAGGTCTCCGGTCGATCTTGAATCCACATTCGAAGGCGACCACTGGAGCGATACGCATGGGCACGGTTCGATGTGCGCTGCCATCGCGGCGGCTTCTCGCGCCGACGGCGGACGATTTGACGGGGTTGCTCCGGGAGCGACCGTTCTTGCCGCCCGCAGCACGCTGAGGTCTACCGACCTGACCGATATCTTCGACGAGCTTGTGCGGGCGCGGGTCCAGGGCAGGCTCAACGGGCCGCTGGTTGTCTCAAACTCCTACGGTCTTCCGATCTGTACCGCGCCCAAGATTCTTCCAGCCCAACACCCCTACATGACGAGCATCCTCGCGGCGATCAACAACGGCATTTTTGTGTGTTTTGCCGCAGGCAATAATCACCACGACGTTTGCAAGCATGATCCCATGGCGTGCGGGCCAAATTCGATCTGGGGTCCCAACTCCCATGATGAAATCGTCAGCGTCGGAACCGTCAACCGGGAGCTGACCAATTGTGATCCCACGACACCGCATGTCAGTTCGAGCCGTGGGCCCGGCGAGTGGGCGGTAAAGACGACGAAACCGGATTGCGTGGCGCCGACCTACGGCGAGGTCGTATGGGGAACCAGCACGCGTCGCATGCGTTGGTGGGGAACCTCGGGCGCCTGCCCGCAGGTGGCAGGTGCGGCCGCGCTCATCCTCTCGATTGCTCCCGGGCTGGCGCCCTGGAATGTTGGTGAAATCATTCGGGAGACCTGTAGCTGGCTTCCCGAGGGGAAGACCTGTGTCGGGCGCGGCTTGCTGGACTGCGAGGGGGCTGTGGCACGGGCCGCGGAGCTGGCGTCAACCTCTTGATTTGGCCCGCTTTTTGCTTACTTAATCGGAATGTGATAGGGTTTCAGTGAGCACGGAGAATTCGGTGATTCTCAGGTTTCCCAACTCGGCAGCAAGGACGGTTTTTCTCGACCGCATGCAGAGTGGTGCCTTGCCTTCGAACGTGCGCTGCAAGCCATCCTTCTCCGAGCCAACCGTCGTCATTGTGCGCAATCCGGCAGATACGAACGAGGCGCATCTACGGTCCGAACTATTGCCCCTGCTGGGGACGGACGTCGAAATATACGACGACGTCCAGTTCTCGGTCATGGCGCAGCCGGGTGCCTATCGCGACTAAAGCCCCAGCACCATCCTCGCGACAATATCGCGCTGGATCTCCGACGAGCCGCCGAAGATCGTGTACGCCCGGCTGTTGAGATATTCCGGCACCACCGGCAACATCTCCTCGGGTATCCCGGGCTGCTCGTTGAGCTTGTAGAACGGCCGCATCGGCTCGACATAGAGGCCGTCATTGCCGATCACCTCGACGCCGAGCCGGGTCACGGCCTGGCGAATTTCACTGACGCGCAGCTTCAGCAGCGACGACACCGCTCCCGGATTCTGTCCGGTCTGCAGTGCCGACAGCACGCGCAGCTCGGTCATTTCCAGCGTGTCGATATCGACCTCGATCTCGGACATCCTTAACCCGATATCGGGGTCGTCGATGGCGCGGCCTGTGGCGTCGGATTCGGCGAGATCGGAAACCGTCTTCAGCGCTTCGCGCAGCTTGGCCGAGGCGATGCCGGAGCCGCGTTCGAACTCCAGCAGATATTTGCCATAGGTCCAGCCCTTGCCTTCCTCGCCGACGCGGTTGGCAACGGGGACGCGGACGTCGTCGAAGAACACCTGGTTGACCTCGTGATCTCCGCCGATGGTCAGGATCGGGCGCGTGGTGATGCCCGGGCTCTTCATGTCGATCAGAATGAAGCTGATGCCGTCCTGCTGGCGCTCGGTGTCATTGGTGCGCACCAGCGCGAACATGCGGTTGGCGTGGTGCGCATGCGTGGTCCAGATCTTTGTGCCGTTGATGATGTAGTCGTTGCCATCGCGCACGGCCTTGGTTTTCAGCGAGGCGAGGTCGGAGCCGGAGCCGGGCTCGGAATAGCCCTGGCACCAATAATCCTCGCCGGAGAGAATCCGAGGCAGATAGAAGTTCTTCTGCTCCGGCGAGCCGAAGCCGATGATGACGGGGCCGACCATCTTGACGCCCATCACGTTGACGTTCGGCGTGCCGGCGCGGGCGCATTCGGCCTCGAAGATCCAGCGCTGCGCCGCCGTCCAGGCGGGCCCGCCATATTCCACCGGCCATCCCGGCGCGCCCCAGCCCTTTTTGTGCAGGGCTCTCTGCCAGGCCATGCCGATGTCGGGATCGGAGAACACCGACGGCGTCAGCGCGGTGGCGCGCTTGATTTCCGGCGTCAGGTTGGCGGCGATGAAGTCGCGGACTTCCTGTTCGAAGGCCCGCTCCTCGGAGCTGAAGGTCAGGTCCATGTTGCGCTCCGCTCAGGTTTGAATGCTGCGTCCGCTCAACGCGGCGTGGCGGCGATAGTGGTGGGCGCTGCCGCCGAACAGCGTGTCGAAGGCGAGCAGCCGCTTGAAGTAGGAACCGATGTCGAGCTCTTCGGTAACGCCCATGGCGCCGTGCAGCTGAACCGATTGCTCGGCGACGAAGCGCGCGCATTTGCCGATTTTTGCTTTCGCGCCCGACGCGGCGCGGCTGCGCGCGGTGGGTTCGGCGTCGACCATCAGCGCCGCGCGCAACGCCATCGAGCGGGCCTCGTCGCATTGCATCGCCATGTCGGCGAGGCGGTGACGGATCACCTGATTGGCCGACAGCGGCCGGCCGAACTGCTTTCGCATTTTGGTGTATTCGAGCGTGGTGTCGAGCAGGGTCTGCATGATGCCGACCGCCTCGGCGCCAAGGGCTGCCATCGCGCGGTCGACGACGGCTTCGATCGCCGGCAGCGCGTCGCTGCCGTCGCCCAGCAACGCGTCCGCAGGGAGACGAACATCCCTGAGATCAAGATTGCAGGCGCGGCCGCCGCCTAATCTTGGAAAATCGCGCGACGCGAGCCCTGGCATGCCTGCCGGCATCAGGAACAAGCACAATTTTCCGGGCGTACCGTTGTCGCCGGCGACCCGCGCCGAGACGATGATCTGGCCGGCCGCGTTGCCGTCGAGCACCGCGGTCTTCTGGCCGTCGAGACGCCAGCCATCGGAGGTCTTGCTTGCCGTCGTTGCAACCTTGGCCAGATCGAAGCGCGCCGCGCGCTCCGAATGCGCGAACGCCAGATAAAGCGAACCGTCGGCGATCCCGGGCAACAGCGCCTGCTTCTGCGCCTCGCTGCCGCATTCCGATATCAGCGCAGCACCGATCACCACCGTCGAGAGATAGGGTTCGGAGACGAGGCCGCGCCCGAACGCCTCCATCAAAATGCCAGTCTCGATGGCGCCGCCGCCAAGCCCGCCATAATTTTCCGGAATCGGCAGCGCCAGCCAGCCGAGATCGGCGAACTGTTTCCAGATCGCCGCACTGAAGCCGAGCGGATCGCTGGCCTGGCGCCGGCGATGATCGGCATCATAGGTCTCGCTGACAAAGCGGTCGGCACTTTCGCGCAGCAGCCGCTGCTCGTCGCTCAAGGTAAGGTCCATCTGGTCTACTTCGCTACGGCCGGTTTTCTGACGGAAGGATGAAGTCCCGCGGGATCCACCACCATTCCGAATTCCTGCAGATTATGCGCGTGACAGAGCTGATGCAGCGCGAACGCCTGCTCGATTGCGGCCGGCTGCCCCATGACGTCGACCGAACGATTGACGGCTTCCTTGGTCAGTTTCAGCGCAAAGGCGGGTTTGGCCGCGATCTTCTGCGCCAGCGTCATGACAAATGACGAAAGCTCCGCGCGTGGCACCACGTGATTGACCATGCCGAGCCGGTGCGCTTCCTCGGCGCTCCAGACGTCGGCGGTGAACAGCAACTCCTTGGCCTTGCGCGGACCGAGCTCCCAGGGATGCACGAACCATTCGACGCCGCAGACGCCCATAGTGACTACGGGATCGCAGAATTCCGCGTCCTGGCTGGCGACGATGAGGTCGCAGGCCCAGGCCAGCATCAGCCCGCCGGCGATGCACTTGCCGTGAACTTCCGCGATCATGGGCTTTGCCAGATTGCGCCAGCGCCGCGTGATCTGCAGGTAAATCTCCTGCTCGCGCGCGAAGCGGCCATGGGCATTGGGTTCGGCAAAGCCGCCCCAATTTCCGACCGCCGGAAAATCGACGCCGGCGGCGTTTTTACCTCCGGGACGCAGATCGTGGCCGGCGGAGAAATGCGGGCCGTTGCCGGCAAGGATGATGACCTTGATCGCGTCATCCTGCACCGCCTGGTCGAAGGCGGCGTTGAGATCGTAGGTCATCTGCAGGTTTTGAGCGTTGCGTGCCTCGGGCCGGTTCATCACGATCCGCGCGATGGACGGCACCGGCCGCTCGACGATGATGGTCTCGAACGTGTTTTCTGTTGTTTTCATGGATCCTCCCGGGATCGAGTTGAACCATGATGACTAGTTCGGAGACTGATAGGCAAGAGCTATCAGCCGCAAAAAATGAATCTGGACGCGGCCTCGCGCGGGATTACCTCGCGAGATCGTTCTGATACGTTGGCGGAAGGTTTCACCGGGAGGACTTCGATGCGTAAATTTTGGACCGTGCTGGCGGCGCTGGCGACGCTGAGCCTGACCAATTGCGGCTATAACGCGATCCAGACCAATGACGAACAGGTCAAGTCGAATTGGTCGGAGGTCGTCAACCAGTATCAGCGCCGCGCCGACCTCGTGCCTAACCTGGTCAACTCGGTGAAGGGCTTTGCGCAACAGGAAAAGGACGTGCTGCTGGGGGTCACCAACGCCCGCGCCAAGGTCGGCAGCATTCAGGCGACGCCCGAAGTGCTCAACGATCCCGCGGCTTTCCAGAAGTTTACCGCAGCCCAGGGTGAACTCTCGAGCGCGCTGTCGCGATTGCTGGTCGTGACCGAGAACTATCCGCAGCTGAAATCGGATGCCTTGTTTCGCGATCTGATGGCGCAGCTCGAGGGCACCGAGAACCGCATCACGGTGGCGCGCAACCGCTACATCAAATCGGTGCAGGACTATAATGTCGGCATCCGCACCTTTCCGAACAATTTGACCGCGATGATGTTCGGCTACAAGGAAAAGCCGAATTTTTCGGTCGAGAACGAGAAGGAAATCTCGACGGCGCCAAAAGTCGACTTCAATCCCGCGCCGGCGGCCCCGTCGAAATAGCCAATAGTAATAGCCAAAAAGCAAGAATTTGATCGCGATGAACGCTGCAAGAGCCATTCTGCTTGCGCTGCTGCTGGGCTGGATCTTTCCAGGCTTGTCGCCAGCTTTGGCCGACGTCGCGGTGCCGCCGCTGGTGGGGCGCGTCGTCGACCAGACCGGAACACTGTCCGGTGGCGAACTTGACTCGCTTCAGCAAATCCTGAGGGATTTCGAAGCGAGGAAAGGCAGCCAGATCGCGGTCCTGATCGTGCCGACCACCGCGCCCGAGACAATCGAGCAATATTCACTGCGGGTCGCCGAGGCCTGGAAGATCGGCCGCAAGAGGATCGACGACGGCGCCATTCTTGTGGTCGCCAAGAACGACCACAGGCTTCGCATCGAGGTCGGCTACGGCCTCGAAGGCGCGCTGACCGACATCACCTCAAAACGTATCATCGACGAAATCATCACGCCGAGATTCCGCAACGGCGATTTTGCCGGCGGCATTTCTGCGGGCGTCGACCAAATGATCCGCGTCATCGATGGTGAAAAATTGCCGGCGCCGGAGCTGCCGAAGCGGCAAAGTTCGACGAGGTCGTTCGATCCGACCGACCTGTTCAATCCGTTCCTCATCATCCCGGTGCTGCTGTTCGGCGGCATGATGCGGAGCGTGCTGGGCCGGCTGGTCGGATCGGCCGTATCCGGCGGCCTGGTCGCGCTGATCGCCTGGTTCTTCTTTGGTTCGCTGCTCGCGGCGGCGCTCTCGGGCGTGGTCGCGTCGTTGTTCGTGATGTTCAGCGACAGCATCACTGCGCCTGCGCCGGGCGGTCGCGGCAGGGGCGGCGGCTGGTCCGGTGGCGGTTATAGCGGCGGCGGTTCCTGGTCCAGCGGCGGCAGCAGTAGCAGCAGTTCGAGCGACAGCGGCGGCGGTGGCGGCAGCTTCGGCGGCGGCGGCGCGTCTGGAAGCTGGTAGAAAGAGCTGGGACATGGGTATCAAGCGCATCGGCAAGCATCTTCTCCATCACCATTGGTGGCTGCGGCGCTATTTTCCGCGAAGCGTGCTTGATGCGATCGAGCGGGCGATCAGGGCCGGCGAGACCACGCATTCCGGCCAGGTCCGCTTTGTGGTGGAAGGCGCGCTCGACGGCGCTCCGCTGTTTCGCGATCAGCCGGCGCGGGAGCGGGCGCTGGATATTTTCTCGCAATTGCGGATTTGGGACACCGCCCACAACAACGGCGTGCTGATCTATCTGCTGCTCGCCGACCGCGATGTCGAAATCATCGCCGACCGCGGCATCGACGCCAAGGTCGGCGCGGCCGGCTGGGAGAAGATCTGCAGAGAGATGGAGACGGATTTTAGGGCGGCCAGGTTCGAGCGCGGCGCGATCAAGGGGATCGAGGCGGTGTCGCGGCAACTGGCGGCGCATTTTCCCGGCCGCGGCGGCGGACCGAACGAACTGCCGGATGCGCCGGTGGTGATGTAGCTCACCACACCGGCCTAAACCAATGGATAGTCGGTTCCATCCGATTCCATGTGCGAGCCTACCTCGGTACCGTTTGGCCATACCCGCGTGCAATGGCGTCAGCCGGCGCTGGGTGCTACCGATCAAGTTAGAAGTGGCAAGCGGAATGCAAAGCAGCGGAACCGGACCCACGAGGCGGCAGCTGCAAGACAAGGTCGGCGGCGTAACGCCCGCCGGCCTTTTTCTTGATCAGGGGCGATCTGAATTTCTCGACATTTTGCCAATAGCGCGTCACCTCGCATGATCGCTGGCGGACCGGTTGCTTGCGCAGTCGCGTACAAATCAACTCATTCGCCTACAAGCTCGATCCTTCGACAGGGCGTATCCTGCATGAAAACTGGTGCGGACGAATTTGTGCTTGCCACGAATGCGAGGCGGACGCAATGAGCTTGCGGTTCAACGAATTGGCGCAAAGGCGCCTCAGGACGGGCCCAGAAGATAAAGTTTATCAGGTCGTGAAGCTCGCGAGGGTTATCGACGCGCTGGCGGTGGAGGGAATCTCGGTGGAGAACGCACTTGCTGGCGTGCGTATATCCAGAAATGCAACGTCTTCGCCTGCCACGCGCGTCTCGCTCAATCAAATCATCGAATGTTACCGCAACGCCAATAAGCTTTGTCGTAATCCCCATTTTGCCTATAGCGCTGGCCTGCGATTCCACGTCACCGACTACGGGATGTATGGTTTCGCCATGCTCAGCAGCACGAATTATCGCCGAACTATGCAATTCGCAGTGAAGTACCATCAGCTCGCGACACCACTTGCCGACATTGACTTTAAGGAGGCGGGCGGCTGCGGGATCTGGACAATTACTCCGATGGCGCATCCACACATTGATGCTTCCCTTTACAGGTTTCTCGTTGAAATGCAGTTTGGCATTACCGTATCGCTTCACCGCGACTTCATAGGACCTTCGTTTGCCGGGCGGGAGCTCCATGTCACTTATGGTGCGCCGGACGACGCGCCAAAGTATTTGGAGATGTTTGGATGTCCGGTGTTGTTCGGCCAATCCGAGAATCAGCTTCGGTTTGACGCGGCATGGCTCGATCGCACGCCGAATCTCGGACACGAAATAACCTATTTGACGGTGGTCGAGCTATGCGATCGCCTGATGGAGGATCTTCAGCTTCGCGTTGGGCTGGCTGGCAAAGTTCGGCAACTTCTCCTGACCAATTTGCTGCAACCGTTAAGTTTCAGCGACGTTGCAAGCGATCTAAACATGAGCACTCGCACGCTTCGAAGAAAGCTGCGCGAAGAAAAAACATCTTTCCGCAACTTGGTTGATGAACTGCGCACGGAAATGGCAATTAGATATCTGCGTGAAACGGACCTGACGGTCGAACACATTTCTGAGTCACTGGGCTTTAGCGACGTCGCTGGTTTCAGGCAGGCATTCCGCCGCTGGACCAAGGTGGCGCCGCATAAGTTCAGGACGATGTCCGGCGAGACTGCGGTATCCGCCTAATCACCTGGATATTGGCCGGTTTCACCAGCTTTTTGGCCGAAACCAATCTTTTTCTTGGCTCAAATTGTCGCTAGATCCTCTTTTCGGTTTGGACAGCCATGGGAGCTATCGCGAACTGCGGCTGGAGCCGTTTTACTGCGCTCACCGTCTGAGCCGAGGAACTGCGCCGCATGAACGAGAGTATCCACGGAGAAAGGACCGCCTCTGAGCTGCAAGATCGGGTAACCGAGCTCATCGAGCAACAGACGGCCATCTCGGAAGTGCTGCGCGCCATTGCGAGCTCGCCGCACGACTTGCAGCCCATCTTCGACGCCATCCTCGACAGCGCCACACGTCTCTGCCGAGCAGACGCAGGCAGCTTACGTCTCTCTGATGAAAGCGGCTTTCGTCTCGTGGCGGTGCGAGCGGACCCCCTTTGGGTTAGTCAGCTGTGGTCATCATTTTCAGTGCTCGAAAAGGGGAGCTTTCGGAATCGATTAGCCACAAGCAGGTTACCCACCCACATCCCTAAATTGACGGCAGTTGAAGGCGATCGTCGGGACGATTTTTGGATCGCGGCGGTGAACGCAGGTTTTCGAACGGGCCTGGTTGTGCCGTTACTCAAAGACAATGAGATAGTCGGGATGATTATTCTGGGCCGCAAACAGGTGCAGCCGTTCACCGACAAACAGATTTCCTTATTCGGGGACTTCGCTGCGCAAGCCACCATTGCCCTGGAGAGCACCCGCCGCGAGCGGCAATATCGCGAAGCGCAGATGGCGCTGGCGCACGCGAACCGCATCACGACGATCGGCCAATTGACAGCCTCGATCACCCATGAAGTGAGCCAGCCGATCACAGCAACGGTCACATACGCGTTAGCCGCTCGGCGCTGGCTAAGCCGGAGCCACCGGATTTCGGCGAGGTGAGCGAGGCGCTCGCCGGTATCATAACGGAGGGTAATCGTGCGAGCGAGGTCATCGGGCGAACCCGCGCGCTCATAAAAAAAGCGCCTCCTCGGAAGGATGCGTTCTCCATCAACAACGCGATTCTCGAAGTCGTGGCGCTGACCCGCACCGAAGCAGCGAACAATGGCGTGTCGGTACGGACGAAGCTCGCAGAAGGGCTGCCGCCTGTCCAGGGAGATCGGGTCCAGCTGCAACAAGTGATGCTGAACTTGATCGTCAATGCCATCCAGTCGATGAGTGGCGTTGAGGACGGCAACCGCGAATTGCACGTCAGCACCGTGAGTATTGAGCCGGAGGGCATGTGCGTCGCGGTGCGGGACACCGGACCGGGGCTGAGCCCGCAGAGCCTCTCGCGTCTGTTCGAGCCATTCTACACGACCAAGCCCGAGGGCATGGGCTTGGGCCTGTCTATCTGCCGCTCGATCATCGAAGCCCACGGCGGACGGCTGTGGGCGATCCCGTGCGAACCGCAGGGTGCTCTCTTTCAGTTTACGATCCCTGCCACCTGAGCGGACCGATCGTGATCGAGTCGATGTCGCTCTTTGGCACAAACCGGCGGTTTGAGGTCGGGCAGAGCATGTCCACACTGTCCGGGTGTTTCAGACATCAACTTGGCGAGGTCGCGAGTGCAGGCCTTCGATCTGGAGTTTCGTCCGGATCGACCAGACGTGTTTAGGTCGCAGCGGTGGCTTTGCCCCGGTCAGCTTACCCTTGTTCCACGGCACTCGCTTGGGCGCGGCGGGCGCATTCACTGGATCCTGCATGGTCATACTCCTCGGTTCGGTTACAGAGGTCGAGAAGCATGTGTCCACCGGATTGGCATTGGAATTAGGTCAGTTTTCGGGCCAAAGCGGACTTCGCATCCAGCTCGGCGGCCAAGGGTCTGTAGCGATTGACCCGTTTCGGACATGAGCATAGCCGGACATCGGCCCACAATCCTGCTATATAACCATTCAATTTCCCCAAGCATGGGGGTGCATCTTGAGTAGCGAGCACGCAGAGCGGCGACTGGCAGCTATTCTGGCGGCGGATGTTGCGGGCTCTTGCCGCTTAATAGGGATCGACGAAGAAGGCACGCTGGCGCAACTGAAAGCTCTCAGAAGGACGCTTTTCGATCCCAAAATCACTGATCATCGCGGACGTGTCGTCAAGAATACCGGGGACGGCGCTCTCGTCGAGTTCGGCAGCGTCGTAGATGCCGTACGCTGCGCGGTCGAAATTCAGCGCGGCATGGCCGAACACAATATAGATGTACCGGAGGTCAGGCGGATTGAATTTCGCATCGGCATTCACGTCGGTGATATTATCATTGAAGACCGCGATATCTTTGGTGATGGGGTCAATATTGCTGCCCGCCTTGAGGGGATCGCCGAACCGGGCGGGCTTTGCATGTCTGATGATGCCTATCGGCAGGTCCGTGGCAAGGTCGAGATTGCCTGTGATGATATGGGAGAGCAGTCCCTCAAAAATATTGCTGATCCTATGCGGGCGTGGCGGGTTCGGCTGGCTGGTCAAATCCCTTCCGCAGTAAATTCAAGTTCGGCTGTGAGCCAGCCTCGGGCGCTCCCGCTCCCCGACAAACCTTCCATCGCCGTGCTGCCGTTCGAGAACATGAGCGGCGATCCCGATCAGGAATATTTTGCGGATGGGATGGTTGAGGAGATCACGACGGCGCTTTCGAGGTTTAAATGGTTGTTCGTGATCGCCCGCAATTCGAGCTTCACCTTCAAGGGCCGAGCCGTCGATATCAAGGAGGTCGGGCGCAGGCTTGGCGTGCGCTATGTCCTAGAAGGGTCTGTGCGCAAGGCGTCAGGGAAGGTTCGGATCACAGGACAGTTGATTGATGCGGTGACAGGCACGCACATGTGGGCGGACAGGTTCGAACGTGACCTAACGGACATCTTCGCTCTCCAGGACGAGGTAACGGTCGCTGTTGTCTCAGCCATTCAGCCAAAATTGCTTCAAAAAGAAATTGAAATGGCGACGCGGCGGCGATCAGAGAACCTCACCGCATACGATCTTTTTCTCCGAGCTATGCCGCAGGTTTACTTGACGACCCGCGAAGGGTTGGCCGAGGCCATGAGGCTGGCTCATCGCGCTTTGGAACTGGACCCTCGGTTCGGCCTAGTCACGGCTCTGGCGGGTCTCTGTCATATGAATAACGTCCTTTGGGGCTATTCCACCAATCCTCAGTTCGACCGCAAGGAAGCAATTCGGCTGCTTCGCTTGGCCTTGAGCGACGACGATGATGATCCAGAAAAGTTGGCATGGGTTTCCCTAATCTCGGCGTACATGGTCGGCGATAGTGAGAGTGCGATCGAAATGGCTGACCGGGCGGTCGCGCTCAACCCGAATTCATATGCCGCATGGTACTGCAGAGGCTGGGTCTATAGAGTTGCGGGGCTGCCGGGGGAAGCGGTGCGGAGCTTTGAACGCGCCATGCGCGTAAGCCCGGTCGACCCGCAGCTACACCAATCGTTTGCTGGGAGGGGGTTGGCCTTTATCGAGCTCGGTCGCTTTGACGAAGCCATCATCGCAGGGAAGAAAGCCCAGCGTCAGAACCCCTCCTTTCCGGTAGCTTACCGCTGTCTCGCGGCCGCTTTCGCCCATCTCGGACGTGACGCCGAGGCGCACGAAGCGGCGGCGCGTATGCTTGAGATCGATCCCGCCTTTACAATATCGTCCTGGATCGCTCGGGGCGGGCAAACAAGCGCGAAGCTGCTTATTGAGGGGCTTCGGAAAGCTGGGTTGCCCGAGTGAGCCCGCGCAGGCTTGTGCCAACGAGGTGATCGAATGATGCGGCTACTTCCGGAATTGGCCCATCGCGTCATTTCGCGGCGCTGCGGAATTTGGCGGCTATCGGGGCATAGCGGACTCTCGCGGGCCCTCCGCCCGGCGGATTTATGGGTTCACGGCCTGGAGTCCGATAGGCCGGCAGCGCCTTCCTGCATGTAAGAACTGCACGACCGCTACCTTCGAGCGAAGAAAATCAATGCGAGATCGAGGGAAGGCGCACAAAACTGTAGTTTTTGGTAGCGGGGAGGGCGATCCTGCGCGCAAAGGCTGACCTGCGACTATCGCTGAACAGGTCGCCACTGTGCCCGACGGGCAAATCAGCAGCCGTGCCGTTCATCTTCGTGTCCAGCCTCCTTCGAAAAAATATTCCGCTTTGCGCATGACCCAAATCAGTGGCTATCTCGGCGCGTCCCGTTCCGACAAGAGGGGCGGATCGCGCGTCGTCACGAACGCGGAGCGGGATGCGGTGGACGCGAGAGCGTCAGGCGCGCAAGATGATCGCAGGGCGAGGCAACTCGTGAGCGGTAACAGTGCGCAAGACGAACGGCGCTGTTAGCGTACGGCAAAACCGTGTGGTCCCGACACCCGTTGCTGGTGTCAAGCTGTCGGTGGCGACGTCGATCCAACCGGATCGATCAGCCATAGAGCCGACAACGACGGTGACAAGACGAATTCGTCGCCGGGGAGAGCACGGCATAAGCCGTAAAGCCATTGCGCAGGGAATGCCGGATTGCTCCGACTGTACCTGTATGCTCGTGTGCGTCTTCGATGCACATCCTTGCACACGAGACCGCGGGTGCAGCAAGCACCCGGCATTCCCTGCTCCCTCGTTTTCGAGGGAGACACCTTTCAAAACCCGGGCGCTTCGCGCAGCGGGACAGGCGCACCTATGTGTTTTCGGCTGTTCTGGAACTGGACTGCAATGGGTTACGCCTTCACCGACGGCCGTTCCGCCACGCGGGCCATCCACGCCACGATATTCGTGTTAGCCGTGTCCAGCGGCTGCCCGACCTGGCCACCGAAGTCGAGCCAGCAATAGAGCAGGATATCGGCCAGTGTAAAACGCTTGCCGCACAGGTACTCCCTGCCGTCCGCCATCTGGCCGTTGAGCCATTGCAGGCGGTTGGCCGCGATCATCTTGAGGCCGGGAGAGGCCTCCGGCGCGCAGGGGATCCGGTTCTGGAAGAACTTCAGCGCCTCGCCGAAGCGGTAGCCGTTGGCGAGCGGTTCGCAGATGTTGAGGTCGACCCGGCGCGTCCACATCCGGCACTCGGCGCGCTGCTCCGGCGTCTCGCCGATCATCGCCGGCTTCGGATTCTTCTCTTCGAGATATTCGCAGATCGCGGTGATCTCCGAGAGATAATGGCCGTCGTCGAGTTCGAGCGTCGGCATCTGGCCGTGCGGATTTCGCTTCAGATGATCGGCCTCGCGATTCTCGCCCTTGCGCAGGTCGACGGCCTGCTTCGGCATGTCGATGCCCTTTTCCGCCATGAACATGCGGACAATGCGCGGGTTCGGTCCAATCGAATCGTAAAACTTCATTTCGTTCTCTCTCCCTTTTTCTTGTGACGGCGTCGCTGTTGCTGCCGTTGAACAGGCCGCCGCGGCTCTTGTCAAATGGATGGATCACATTCGGCCGATGGTTCTGATCTGCAGCTTGCCGCTGCTCACGCAGAGGTCAGAAATGACGGGGGAATAAATCGGAACGTCCTGGACTCCGGCGACGCCTCGCGCGCTCTAATTATCGTCGAGCTTGTTGAGGTCGCGCACCGATTGCATGATCGGCTCGAAATTCGCCCGCGCGTCCAGCGCGTCGAACAATTGCGCGGTGTCCGACAATAGCGTGTGCGAGCGCTGGATCGCGATCCGTACGTCCTCCTGCGGCGTGTCGGACAAACGTCCATGGCCGGACAGCAGGATTTTGGAATTCAAGCCCTTCAGCCGCTCCAACGACTGGATGTAGTCGGCGATGCTGCCGGAGCCGAACACGCCGCCCATCACGCCGCCCGGCATCAAGGTGTCGGCGGCGAACAACAGCCCCTTGTCCTGGTCGAACAGCGAGATGCAGGCCGAGGTGTGGCCGGGCGTGTACATCACACTGAGACGGAAATTGCCGAGGTCGATCAAATTGCCTTCTTCGAGCCAGATGTCGACATTGATCGGCACGTTCGGCTCGTTGAACATCTTGCGCAGCATCGAAAAGTCGTCGCGCAGCATGATCTTGTTGGCGGCCAGCCGGTGCGCGGCGATGAAGGTACGGCCGGAAAAATGCCAGGCCGCGCCGATATGGTCGAGATGCTCGTGGCTCAGCACCACCATGTCGATCTTGTCGGGCGGACAGCCGACGTGATTGAGGCATTGCACGAGATGCGGATAGTTCGACGACAGGCCGACGTCGATCATGATGGTGCGCGAACTGCCGCGCACCAGATAGGCGTTGGCCGCGCGGTTCTTGAAGCGGACCTGGTAGACATCCTCGGCCGCCTGGATCAGCGTGCATGCGTCGGTGTCGAGCAGGGTCTTGAACGGACTGGGTTTGCGGTCGCTCATGAATTCGCCGCGGCTTTGAAGGTGACGGCGTTCGACGCCCGCAGGCGTTTGCTGAGCGCGTCCATGATCATCAGTGCGAACGCCGGCTGCTGGCTGACCAGATAGACGAAGCGGGCATGATTGATCCGCATCACGCGGGTATGTGGTGCGGCCGCGATCGCGGTCGCCGAACGGGACGAGCCGTCGATCACGGCCATCTCGCCGAAGAACTCTCCCTTGCCGAGCGTCACGATGACGGTCTTTCCGGCGTCCGAGATCTTGGCGATTTCGACCTTGCCGTCCAGCACCACGAACAGCTCGCGCCCGGTCGAGCCCTCCTCAAAAATGACGTCATCGACATCAAATTCGTCGATGCATTTCTCGATGGCCATGATGCGCCCCTGCCTTTCTGGCTGGTTGGTCGGCCCATGTTAGTCGGGAAACAGGCGAGCGCAAACGGAGCTGTCGGGATTGCCGCAGGGCAACATTGGGACAAGGGACGAAATCCCCGGCCACGCCGCCGCCTTGTTATGGGCCAGAACCGGCCCGGATGAGTTCCTAAAATTTCGGTAAGGCCTGCAGCAGTAACGATTTCGCAAGCAATAAAAGTTACCAAATGGTCAACCCGATCAGGAGATTTGAACGTGAGTGAGCAACAGTCCGAGCCCATCAGCGGTGAAACCGGTCTCGTCGGCACCGGGCCGGCCGCTCCCGAGCTGTCCCCGGCAAACGCACCGGTGACGGCGCAGGCCAGTGTCGAGTCCCCCATGCTCGCGCCGGAACAGGAAGAGACCGCTCCCAAGCCGGAGGCTCCCAAGGCTGAGGCTCCCAAGGTCGAGGCTCCCAAGGTTGAGGCTGCGAAGCCTGAAGAAGCCAGGCCGGAGGCACCGCGCTTCCCCGGCAAGCTCATGATCATGTCCCCCGCCGATCGCGCCTGGAACGGCGACCGCACAGCTTCAAAGGCGGAAGCCGAGAAGAGCGCCGAGCCATCGGGCAAGCCCCGGATGGCGGCGATGGCGGCGGTAGTGGCGCTGGCGACGGTAGCGGGTGCGCTCGGCGGCGCGCTGGCAACCGCGGGCCTCGGGCATTTTCTCGGCGGCGAGCCAGCGGTAGCGAAAGACAGCGCGCTGGAAGCCTCGGTGGCGCGGATCGATGCCGATATCGTCGCGCTGAAAGCCAGCGTCGAACACACCTCCAAGATGGGGATGAGCCAGTTCAACAAGACCAGTGACCGCCTCGACAAGGTCGAGAAGGCGCAGGCCGAGCCGGCCGCCAAACTCGCAAAACTCAGCGAGGCCGTGGACAAGCTCCGCGCCACGCCGCCGGCCGCCGTTGCGGCGGCGACGCCTGTCGCGGCAAGGGAAGTCACGGGATCGGTAACGCCGGCCGCAGCGGCTGCGGCTTCGGCCAGGACCGAAGTCGGCAGGTTGCCGACCGTTGAGGGCTGGACACTGCGCGACGTCGCCAATGGCGGCGCGCTGATCGAAAGCCGGCGCGGCATCTATGAAGTCTATGCCGGCGATCCCATCCCGGGCGTCGGCCGGGTCGACGCGATCCGCAAGCAGGACGGCCGCTGGGTGGTCGTGACCAGCAAGGGCCTGATCGTCGCGCGGTAAGACATTGCACCAATAAGGACTCGTCATGCCCGGGCCTGTCCCGGGCATCCACGTCTTACTCTCTTGAGGCGCAAAAGACGTGGATGGCCGGGACAAGCCCGGCCATGACGGAATTATCTTCACCGCGATGTGAAGCGCCTTTTTACTTGAATAGGCCTGTTGGCGCGGTGTTAGTGAGGCATGAGCCGCGCGTTGCGATTTCCTGTTATCCTGCTCGCCCTGCTGTGCAGCGCTTTGCCGGCGCGCAGGGCGCCCGCCGCGGCGCTGGAGCGCGGGGCCGCAATCATCGATCCCGCGGCGCTGCGCGAACTCGACCGCGAACGATTTGGCCTCAGCGGCATGCTGCTGCCGATGCGATCATCCAATATCCCGCTCACCAACAGCCAGTTGTTCGCGTGGCCGTCGATGGTTCCGGTCCGCCAGGCGATCGACGGCGAGTTCGATCGATACATCGCCAGGCACAAGGCCGACCTGCCGAACGAAACCATCGGCGTCGGCGACGGCTTTGATTTCCAATTATTCGACCGCACGCAACTTTACTCCCCCGACACGCGTTTCGTGTTGTCCGGCATCGTCAACCGGATGGACCGTGCTTACGTGTCAGAAGCGAGTTGCGGTGAGATCCGGCTGATCTATCGTCTTACCCGCACGGATGTGCCGTTGATCGGCGAAAACGCGGTATCGCAGCGCCTGCCGATGACGCTGAATCTCGTGCTGAAGGCCAAAGGCGGTCTCGGAATCGACCACAGCGGTGCAGCGATCACCTGCGCCGAGATCGCGCGCCGCTGGCTCGCCGCCGGCGAGTTGTCGCTGACGGGCCCGGCGCTTGCGGAAAAGCTCCTGGCGAAGGACGGATCGCTCGATCTTATCGCTCCCGAAAATATCGACCGCATCGAAACCAATCTTCAGATCGCGCACGCGCCGAAATCGGCGCTGCGCGATTTCCGCACCGACTATTTGTTGAAGGTGTTCAACTACAATGCGCAGGCGCAACGCTTCGAGGAAGCGCCGTTGGAAAACCAGATTGATCGCGACCGGATCCTGGCCGATGACAGCCTCAGGCGGGATTTCAAGAATTGGCTGCTCGACCCCAGGCATTTTGGCGAACTCGACCGCGGCACGATCCTGATCCCGGAAAAGTTCCTCGCCACGGGCGCGATCGCACCGACACCGGCTGGATTTGATGCTTCCGCGCTGCTGCCGGAGTTCGGCCTGACGCAAGGCGAGGGGACTGCGGACAAGCCCGTCTTCGCGGAGAGCGACGTCGTGGCCGCGCTGAGGAAGGCGGTAGCTGATGGGGTGAAGCTGCAAAACATCCGCTCGGTCGGCGGTTTCGAGCGACGGCTGAATGACATCACCTGTTCGGGCTGCCATCAGACTCGCGGCATCGGCGGTTTCCATTTCCCCGGGGTCGACTGGATGGCCGCAAAGCCTTCCAATTCAACGGTCGTGCCGGCCTCGCCGCATTTCTTCGGCGACCAGATCCGCCGCCGCGATATCCTTGCCGCGTTGCGGGATGGCAGGTCGCCGGATTACTCCCGCGGCTTCTCCAGCCGCCCGCAATCGCGCGGCAGCGCGGAATTGGCCGGAACCGAATACAGCGATGGCTGGGGCGCGCATTGCTATCAGCAATCCACGAAGGGAGCCGATAACGACAAGAGTTTCAGCGCCTGGGGCTGTGCGGAGGGGCTGGCCTGTCAGGTGGCCGGCAAGGCCTCGCGCATGGGGATGTGTTTCATCAAGGGCTCGCCGTAAGGTGATCGTCTATCGCTGCTGATCCTGGGTCCATCCTGCTTAGCGGTCATAGGTCCCGGCTCGGCGGAGCAGCGTTTCACGCTGCGCCGCGTCCGGGATACGAAATTTGCCGAGATTGACAGTAGACTTACTAATCGTGTTCTATCGCGGCAAAATATTTCAGGGACGGAAGTATGGACGAAGTCATTATCGTCGGCGCCGGCATCGGCGGCCTGACGCTCGCCCTTGCGCTGCACGAGGCCAATATTCCCTGCCGCATTTTCGAGTCGGCCGCCGAAATCAGGGCGGTCGGCGTCGGCATCAATCTGCTGCCGCATGCGACCAGGGAACTCGCGGCACTCGGCCTTGAACAGGCGCTGGCAAAGGTCGCGATCGCGACCTCGGACGCGACCTTCTTCAATCGCTTCGGTCAGTTGATCTATCAGGAGCCGCTTGGTCGTGCGGCGGGCTACGATCATCCGCAATTCTCCATTCACCGTGGCGACCTGCAGCGGGTGTTGCTCGATGCTTTCGTGGCGCGCGCAGGTGCCGACCGGCTGCTCACCAACCATCATTGCGTCGGCGTCGAACAGGATGACGGCGGCGTCACCGTGACGTTCTCTGATGGGCCGGGAGGCGCCATCCGCTCGACCGTGCGCGGCCGCGTCGCGATCGCCTGTGACGGCATCAATTCCGCGCTTCGCAAGCAGTTTTTCCCGAACGAGGGCGAGCCGCGCTATTCCGGCGTCAACATGTGGCGCGGCGTAACGCGCTGGAAGCCGATACTGTCGGGCGCCAGCATGGTGCGCGCCGGCTGGTTGGCGCATGGCAAGATGGTGATCTATCCGATCCGCGCCGCAGGCGCGGATGGGCTGCAACTCGTCAACTGGGTCGCCGAAATCGAGACCCCGACCTATCGCAAGCGCGACTGGAACCGGGCCGGTTCGCTCGACGATTTCATCGGCGCTTTCGCCGACTGGCATTTCGAGTGGCTCGATGTGCCCGCCCTGATCCGCGCCGCTGACAGCGTGCTGGAATTCCCGATGGTTGATCAGGACCCGCTGCCGCGCTGGAGCTTTGGCCGGGTGACGTTGCTCGGCGACGCCGCGCATCCGATGGTGCCGCGCGGCTCCAACGGTGCGGGGCAGGCGATCCTCGATGCACGCGCGCTGACGTCCGCGCTCAAGCAGCATGCCGATCCGGTTGCGGCGCTGGCGGCCTATGAAAAACAACGGCTGGAGGCGACCACGCGCGTCGTGCTCACCAACCGCACCAATCCGCCGGATGCGATCCTGCGCGAGGTGTTTCAGCGCACCGGCGATCGGCCGTTTGGCGCGATCGAGGACGTCATCAGCCGCGACGAGCTTGTCGGACTTTCCGAAGGCTACAAGCAGATCGCCGGCTATTCGAAGGAAGCACTGCGTAGATAACGGCCGGAAAGTCCTGCCGTAATAATTGAATTCGCGCTAGGCTGGGGTGAGGCGGTCGACAAGAACCGCGGTTCGGCGTTTTTTTGGGGGAGACAACGATGGCTGGTTCTCAGGCTCAAGGCAGTGGCGCATCAGTTGTTGATGTCGCCGGCGCATCAGTTGATGTCGCCGGCTATATCGATCAGCAGCCGGTCGGGGCTTTTCAGATCAAGCTGCTGCTGACCTGCGCGGCGGTTTTGCTTCTTGACGGCTTCGATACCACCGCCATCGGCTTTGTGGCGCCCTCGCTGGCCAAAGAGTGGGGGCTGACCAAGGTCGCGCTCGGTCCGGTGTTCAGCGCGGGCCTGTTCGGGCTGATGATCGGCGCGCTGACGCTCGGATCGCTGGCGGACCGCATCGGGCGCAAGAAGATCATCATCTTTTCGACGCTGGCGTTCGGCATCGGCACGCTGGTCACTGCGTTTGTCCCTGACGTCAACGCGCTCCTGGCGATCCGGTTTCTGACCGGGCTCGGTCTCGGCGGTGCGATGCCGAATACCATTGCCATGACCTCCGAGTTCAACCCGCAACGCCGCCGCGCCACCATGGTGATGATCATGTTTTGCGGCTTTTCGCTCGGCGCCGCCCTCGGTGGTCTGCTGGCGGCGGCGCTGATTCCGCAATTCGGCTGGCGTTCGGTGTTCGTCGTCGGCGGCGCCGCGCCATTATTGCTGGTGCCGATCCTGGCGCTGCGGCTGCCGGAATCCGTGCGCTTCCTGGCGCTGGCCGGGCACGCCAATGCACGCGTTGCCGAACTGCTCGCTCTCATCAATCCGAAGGCCGCGTTTGCGGCGGCGACGCAGTTCGTCGTGCATGAACCGGTTCTGGCCGGCATGCCGGTGCAGCATCTCTTCAGGGAGAAGCGAGCGCTTCCCACGCTGTTGCTGTGGGTGGTGTTCTTCATGAGCCTGCTCGACCTCTATTTCCTGACGAACTGGCTGCCCACGGTGCTCAACGATCTCGGCGCCTCGGTATCCACCTCGGCGGTGATCGGATCGATGCTGCAGGTCGGAGGCGTGGTCGGCGCCTTTGCGCTCGGCAGCGTCATCGACCGCTTCTCGTTCCGCGCGCTGGCGCTGGTGTATTTCATCGCGGTTTTCGCGGTCGGCGCGATCGGCCAGCTCGGGCATTCGACGGTCTTCGTCACCGTGGCGATCTTTGTCGCCGGTTTCTGCATGGTGGGCGGCCAGATCGCCGCCAATGCGCTCGCGGCTGCGTTCTATCCGACCTCGGTCAGGGCCACCGGCGTCGGCTGGGCGCTCGGCGTCGGCCGGGCCGGCTCGATCATCGGGCCTCTGGTGGGCGGGGTGCTGATGACCGCGAAATGGAGCACGGGATCGGTCTTCATAGCGGCGGCGAGCGCGGCTTTGTGTGCGGCGCTGGCGGCATTCTCGCTGAGCCGGATCGCGGGCATGAGCGGAGGCAAGGGCGCGGCCGACCAGCCGTCATCGTTTGATGCTACATTGCAGCCGGCGACGACAACCGGGTCTTGACCAGGACTTGAGCGGAGACCGGCCGATGAGCTCTTCCGACCAGGACAACAAGCAGCGCAATCGCGAGATCGCGGAAAACGAGGCGGAACGGCAGGCGGTGGGCGACGTCCGCGTCAGCGTCTGGGCAATCGCGCTCACGGTCATCGCCGGCGTGATCGTGTTTGGCATCGCCTGGGCGTGGCTGAATCGCTAAGCGCCTCCCTGCTCTACGCGTAGTGCTTGAGCCGTTTGCCGGGCAAGAGATCATAGGCCGATTTCCAACCGGGAAGATCAGCGATGCGGCCGAGCCACGCGTGGATCCCGGGATGGCTCACCGCGAAATCGTAGCCGGTCTCGTCGCTCGGATACGCCAGATAGGCCATCATCGAGAAATCGGCGACCGTCGGCCGCGCGCCGATCGCAAACGCGTTGTTCTGCAGATGCTGCTCGAGAATCCCCAGAAAGTCGTCGAGGCGCTTGCGGAAATAGCTCAGCACATGCGGATCGGGCGTCGGCGTAAATGTGCGGTCGAACCGGTAGGTCGCCATGTAGCCGGTGAGCTTGTGATTGTCCCAGAACAGCCAGCGCAGCAGTTCGAATTGCTCTTGCCCGGTCTCGCCACCGAAGCGGCCGTATTGCCCGGCGAGTTTCAGCAGGATCGGTGCCGTCTGGGTGAGGCGGACGCCGTCTTCTTCCAGCACCGGAATTTCGCCCATCTCGTTGACCGTCGCCCGCCATTCGGGCGACCGCGTCACGCCGCCGCCGAAATCGGTCCACACCGGCTCAAAGCCCTGGCCGCAAAGCGTGAGCATCAGCGCGAGCTTGTAGCTGTTCCCCGATTCCGGGAAATAATGCAGACGATAGGTCGGCATGTTGTCACGCCACCGCGCCGGACGTCCGCAATTTCCCGATCGCGGCCTCGTCGTAGCCGGCGTTGCGGAGAATCTCGTCCGAGTGCTCGCCGAGCCCGGGCGGCTTGCGGGGCTGGACCTTTTTCGATCCGTCGACCCAGATCGGGCTGCTGATGGTCAGCATGGTGTCGTTCTCGAACGGCACCAGCACCTCGTTATCGATCATCTGCTGGTCGTTCGGGATATCGTCGAGGATGCCGACCACGCCGAACACCAGCCCGTTGCCGTCGAGAATCCTGCGCCATTCGGCCAGCGGTTTGGTGGCAAAGGTCTCGTCGAAAATCCTGATCAGTTCGAGCGACCGCGCGTGGCGGTCCGGCTTGGTGGCGAATCGGGGATCGGTGACGAGATCCTCCCGCTCGAGGCAGCGCGCCAGCGTCGGCCATTGCCGGTCTTCATTGAGCAGCGACAGGATCAGCCAGCGCCCGTCCTTGCACTGGTAGTGGTTGGTCACCGCGTTCAGCGCGCGCTCGCGCGGCCGCCGTTCGCCGAATTTGGCGCCGACCAGCTTGGCCTGCGCCAGCACCGACGCCGCCCAGACGCCATTGGCCATCAGGTTGGAACTGACATGCGACCCCTTGCCGGTGCGTTCGCGCTTGTAGAGCGCGGTCACGATTGCGCCGTAGAATGCCATCGCGCAGGGGTGATCGCCCATGCCGGCGATCGATCGGGCCGGCGTGGTATTTTGATCGGCGCGGACCAGATCCATCAGCCCCGAGCGCGCCCAATAGGCGTTGGAGTCGAAGCCGGGTTTGTTGGCTTCCTCGCCCTTTTCGCCGTAACCGGTGAACGACGCATAGATCAGGCGGTCGTTGAGATGCGCCAGATGGTCGTGGGTGATGCCGAGCTTGGCGCGGACCTGCGGCGGCATGTTGGTGATGAAGACGTCGGCCTCGGCGACGAGGCGATACAGCACCGCCTGCGCCTCGGGCTTTGTGAGGTCGAGCGCCAGGCTTTTCTTGTTGCGGGCTTCCAATAGCCACGCAAAATTGTGCTCGCTGTGGGGATAGCCCGGCAGATTCGGCAGATTGCGGTAGGGATCGCCCGATCCCGGCGGCTCGATCTTGATCACGTCGGCGCCGAAATCCGACAGCACGGTGGCGGCCGCGGGGGCTGCGATGAAACTCGCGCAGTCCAGAACCTTGAGGCCGTCAAAAATGCCCTTTTCCATAGTGGCGTCGCTCCGATGAGGTCTTGTTGCTCTTATTTCGGGGGCTGGAATTATCGCGCGTGATGATCCCCATGAAGGGCCATTTGACCCATGTTGGGGGCGCGATGCAACGGCGCTTTCTCACCCTCCAGGAGAGGTGAAGGAACTACTCCTCGCCCGCCATCAGTGCCGCGTTACCACCCGCCGCCGCGGTGTTGACCGTCACCGTCTGTTCGGTCGCAAAGCGCGCCAGATAATGCGGGCCGCCGGCCTTCGGGCCGGTGCCTGACAGGCCATGGCCGCCGAACGGCTGCACGCCGACCACGGCGCCGATCATGTTGCGGTTGACGTAGATGTTGCCGGCCTGAAGGCCATCGATCACGTCGTCGACGGTATCGTCGATCCGCGAGTGGATACCGAGCGTGAGCCCATAGCCCGAGCGCTCGATCGATTGCAGGACCTGGTCAAGTCGGTTGGCGCGGAAACGCACCACGTGCAGCACCGGCCCGAACACTTCCTCGGTGAGTTGGCCGGCGTCGGACAATTCGAAAATATGCGGCGCGACGAAATTGCCCGCCGGCGCTGCGCCCGCGAAATGTACGCGCGCCTCCTGCTTCATCCGCGCGATATGCGCGTCCAGCCGCGCTTTTGCGTCCATGTCGATCACCGGACCGATATGCGTGGCCGGATCGGACGGGTCGCCGATTCGCAGTTCGCGCGCCGCACCCGCGATCATCTCGATCATGCGGTCGGCGACGTCGTCCTGCACGAACAGCAGCCGCAGCGCCGAACAGCGCTGTCCGGCCGAACGGAACGCCGACGTCGCGACGTCGTCGGCGACCTGTTCGGGCAAGGCCGTGGCGTCGACGATCATCGCATTGATGCCGCCGGTTTCCGCAATCAGCGGCACGATCGGGCCGTCCTTGGCGGCAAGCTGGCGATTGATTGCGCGCGCGACCTCGGTCGAGCCGGTGAACACGACGCCGGCGACGTCACGATGCGCCACCAGGTCAGCTCCGATCCGGCCGTCGCCCTGCACCAGATGCAGCGCGGAAGCGGGCACGCCGGCCTGGTGCAGCAAGCTGACCGCTTCGGCGGCGATCAACGGCGTCTGCTCGGCCGGCTTTGCCACCACGGCGTTGCCGGCCATCAGCGCCGCCGTGACCTGGCCCAGAAAGATCGCCAGCGGGAAATTCCACGGCGATATCGCGATGAAGACGCCGCGGCCGCGCAGAACGAGCACATTGCTCTCGCCGGTCGGCCCGGGCATCGCCTCGCTCTCGCCAAACAGCTTTTTGCCCTGAGCGGCATAGTAGCGGCAGAAGTCGGCGGCTTCGCGGACTTCGGACAGCGCATCGTCCAGCGTCTTGCCGCCCTCGCGTTGCAACAACGCGATGAAATGCGGGCTTCGTTGCTCGAGCAGGTCCGCAGCCCTCGTCAGGATTTTCGCGCGCGTGTCCGCCGGTGTGCGGCTCCAGGCCCTGAACCCCGCCCGGGCGGCGGCGATGGCTGCATTGGCGTCCGCTGGCGTCGCCTCGACGATGCTTGCCGTCGCGGGCGCGGCTTCCGCCGCGACGGCCGAGACCAGTTTTCCCAACGCCGCCCGCTCGCCGAATTCGATGCCGCGCGAATTTTCTCGCTCCCGCGAAAACAGATCGCGCGGCAGCGGGATGTTCGGATGCCGCGCATTCTCGGCCGTGCCGATGACATCAGCCGGACGCCGCAGCAGCGCCGCTACCGGTACCGTCTCGTCGGCGGCCAGCGCGACAAAGGACGAGTTGGCACCATTCTCCAGCAACCGCCGTACCAGATAGGCCAGCAGGTCGCGGTGGCTGCCGACCGGCGCATAGGTGCGAAACGCGATGTCGGGGCGGTCTTCGCCGAGCTGCGCATACAGCGCTTCGCCCATGCCATGCAGGCGCTGGAACTCGAAACCGCTTCCGCCGTCGGCGAGTTCGAGAATGGTCGCGACCGTCAGCGCATTATGCGTTGCGAATTGCGGAAAGATCCGCGGCCGCAAGCCTAACAATTGCTGCGCGCAAGCGATGTAGTTCAGGTCGGTCATCGCCTTGCGGGTGAACACAGGATAGCCGTCGAGCCCGCGCTCCTGCGCGCGCTTGATCTCGGTGTCCCAATAGGCGCCCTTGACCAGCCGCACCATCATCCGCCGGTTCAAACTGCGCGCAAGATCGTCAACATAAACGATCACATTGCTGGCGCGCTTCTGGTAGGCCTGGATCGCCAGCCCAAAGCCGTCCCAGCCCGCGAGCGATGTGTCCGCGAAGGCCGCGGCGATCACGTCGAGCGACAATTCCAGCCGGTCGGCTTCCTCCGCGTCGACGGTGAAATTAAGATCATGGGCCCTGGCTTGCCGCGCCAGTTCGATCAGCCGCGGCACCAGTTCCGTCATCACGCGCGAAGCGCTCACCGCCTCGAAGCGCGGATGCAGCGCGGAAAGTTTGACGGATATGCCGGGCCGGTCGGGCAGGGGACGGTCATCGGCGGCGCGGCCGATGGCTTCGATCGCGCGCGCATAGGAGTTGAAATAGCGCTCGGCATCATCAGCGGTGCGCGCGCCTTCGCCGAGCATGTCGAAGGAATAGCGCGCTGGATGCGCCGAATGCGGTTGCGCCCGCGCCAGCGCCGCCTCGATGGTCTCGCCGAGCACGAAATGGCTGCCCATCAGCCGCATCGCCTGCCGGGTGGCGGCGCGCACCGCCGGGGCGCCCAGCCGCTTGGTCAATCGCCCGATCGTGCCCTGCGGGGTCTCGCCCGGCTGGATCACGCGGGATGATAGGCCGAGCGCCCACGCCGACGCATTGACCAGGAACGCGCTGGATTTGGTTTCGTGATGGACAAAATCGCCCTGGCCGAGCTTGTCCTCGATGAACTGGTCAGCGGTGCGGGCGTCCGGCACGCGCAGCAGGGCTTCGGCGAGCACCATCAGCGCCAGGCCCTCTTTGGTCGACAGCGCGAATTCGCGCAGCATGTCTTCGACACCGCCCAGCGGATCGTCATTGGCGCGGATGGCCGCGATCAGATGCGTCGCGGTGCGGTCGATTCTTTGTTCCTGCTCGGCGTCGAGTTTGGCGGTGGCCAGCAGCCGGGCCGCGATCGCGCCGTCATCGGGCGCGTATGGTGCGCTGAACGGTGGAAGCGATGATTTCTCAGCCGCCATCACATTTCTCAAAGCCTGGCCGAATCTACCGCGGTCCTCGCCGCGATTCGATAGACAAATTTGCATTATTGCCATAGAAAATGAGGATAAATCGGATATCAGCCGGATAAATGAACGATGTTGACAATATAGACCGCAGAATCCTCTCTATCCTTCAAGGGGATGGACGGATCGCCAATGTTGAATTGGCCGAGCGGATCGGGCTGTCGCCAACCTCGATCGGCGAGCGGCTGAAACGGCTGCAGCGGGACGGGTTTATCGAGGGCTATGGCGCCCGGCTCAATCCGCACCGGCTGGGTCTTGGGCTGCTGGTATTCGTCGAGGTGATGCTGGACAAGACCACGCCGGATATCTTCGAGCGGTTCGCGAAGGCCGTGCAGACCGCGCCGGAAGTGCTGGAGTGCCACATGGTCGCCGGCGGCTTCGATTATCTGGTCAAGGCCCGCGTCGCCGACATGACGGCCTATCGCCGGTTCCTCGGCGAGAGCCTGCTGGCGCTGCCGGGCGTGCGCGAGACGCGGACCTACGCCGTGATGGAAGAGGTCAAGCGCGATGCGCCGCTGCCGGTCGGCTAAGGGATGCTTGCGGAGGCGTGATCCACAGGCGGCGGCAAGCACATTGGCAGCGGGGAACGGTTACGTTAATTCTGCGACGGCTTCTTCCAGATGGCAGGGATCATGAGAAACGCCGGAACGCGAATAAGGCTTGCAGGCGCGATTGCGCTATTCGTGATGGCGCTGGCCGGCATCCAGCCGGCGAAGGCGCTCGAGATGAGCCCGGCGATCGCGGCGCTCTACACCACGGTGTCGATCTATCCGCCATCCGCGAAATCCATGACGGTTTGCTACGGCTTTGTTTGCCGCCGCCGCGAGATCCTCGATTTCAGTGCCGGCGATCGCAACGCGCTGACGCGGATCATGGCGGCGGGCCACACCTCGGCGGCGGCCGAGCGCGCGGCGGTGCAGAAGGCGGTGATCTGGTTCGACCGGCGCATGGGCCCGGTCATCGGCACCAACAAACGCGTGGCGAAAGCGGATTTCCGCTACTTCGATGACAAGCATAATTTCGATTGCTGGGACACGACCCGCAACACCACCAGCCTGTTGCTGGTGCTGCAGGAGTGGCAGCTCTTGAAATATCATGTGGTGGGCGATCCGCATTATCGCGGCAACACGCTGGTGCTGCAGACGCCGCACAACACCGCGGTGCTGGTCGAGCGCGCGACCAGGATGCAATGGGTCGTGGACCTCTGGCCGCGCGGCTATCTGCAGCCGCCGGATGTCATGACGGTCGAGCGATGGGTTACCGAAGACTGAGCGCTGGAATGCGCCGCTGCGACGGTCCGCAAAGGGACAGGGCGCTTGTTCGGAAAATTCAGGAGCCGTCGAAGAAGGTGCCCTGCGGGGAAAGCGGACAGCAGCCCGGCACCAGCCTGTGACGCAATCGCGCGGCGCATCGATCGTACAGGTCTGGAGAAAGCCGAGCGAAGGCGGTGCTCGCTCCGCCGAACGCTCACAGTTTTTTTGAGAGTTTTTTCAAGCCCCACTCCCGGATGAGGTCCGAGAGTGCGCCGTTGCGGTTCGCGCTTTTGCGCTAAACCTTGAGGTTCTCGGCCGAGGTCTTGCCGCGATTGGCAATCTCTTCGTACTCGACGGTCTGTCCTTCGTTAAGCGTCGAAAGACCGGCTTTCTCAACCGCCGAAATGTGAACGAAAACGTCCTTGCCACCATTGCTGGGCTGGATGAAACCATAACCCTTGGTCGGATTGAACCACTTCACCGTACCTTTAGCCATTCACGTCGTCTCCGCGGAATCAAAAAACAAAAACGGACGCCGGTCCCCGCACACACCGGCCTGCCCGAGCCGAGGATACGCGGGTTGGGGCAAACTGGGTAGCGCAAACGATAGCGGGGATTTGGCAAAAATGGGGTTTATGACACCGCATTTCCGCCTTTTTGCCTGATTCGCGATCATTTAAGGCGGCCAAAATGCGGCCGGGTCACGCTCCCCCGAGCCGGGAAACCGGCCCGGCCGGCCCACCCGGGCGGGCGCGGCAGACCGGGCCAGCCGCCGGATTTCAGTACGTCGCGGCGAGGTACTCGACGATCTTGCCGACATCCGCCTCGTCGATCGGCGCGCCATAGACCTTGATCATCTTGGTCACTTCGGCAGCCCAAAAATCCTTTTTGAATTTTTCGCCCTGCGGCTGCGTCTTGATGTAGTCGGCGGAGTGACAGGCGGTGCAATTGTTCTGCACCACTTCGAGATTGGGTCCCGGCTTGAAGGCGGCGGTTTCTTCCGGGAGCGTGTAGTGCACGGGCGCCGCGGCGGCCGCAACGACGCCGAGGCCTGCGACGGCAGCGAGCGCGAGGAGAAGCTGATGTTTCATGACCATTGTCCTCACGCCGCGGTGACGCGAACGGTTTCGACGACGTTGCGCAGATAACCGGCGGGATTCCACAACGGATCCATCGGCTGCGTGTCGCCGGCATTGTTGGTGGCGCGCACCTTGATTTCGTAGGCGCCGGCCGCGAGCGCGACCTTCAGCTTCCATTCGCGGAACGAATATTTGCCGAGGTCCTTGCCGAGTTTTGCCGGCATCCAGGTCTTGCCGCCGTCGATCGAAACCGCGACCTCCTTGATGCCCTTGCCGCCGTCGAACGCGATGCCCTTCAGCGTCGTGCCGCCCGGCCTGAGCCTGGCGCCGTCGGTTACGTTGGTGATGAACGAGCGCACGGTGAAACGGTTGATCGGGATCGTCGCCTTCGGCGCGGTGCCGGGCTCGACGCTGTTGTTGGGCGTGTCCGGAATCCGGTAGGCGGATTTCATCCAGAAGCCGTCGAACACGCTGTCGATCACGGTGATCTCGTTCAGGTGTTTGACCCAATAGGTGCCGTAATAGCCGGGCACGATGAGCCGAAGCGGAAAGCCGTTGAGAAACGGCAGGTCGTCGCCATTCATGCCATAGGCCAGCATCACCTCGCCGTCGCCCGCGTGATCGATATCGAGCGCCTTGACGAAATCGGGCGTCCTGTCGCTGACCGGCCCGTCCATGCCGTTGAAGGTGACTTGCTTGGCGCCCGGCTGCACGCCGGCCATGTCGAGTATTGTCTTCAGCGGCACGCCGCGCCAGCGCGCATTGCCCATCGCGCCGTTGGCGAGCTGGCCGCCGGCGACGCGCGGACTGAAGAACCCGCGGCTGTTGCCCGAACACTGATTGACGGCGACGAGCTCGACCGGTTTGAGCTTCTTGATCTCCCTCAGCGAGAGTTTTAGGGGCTTGTCGACCTTACCCTTGATCTCCAGCGTGAACTTGTCGGGATCGAGATCGTAGGGAATGTCGGCCAGATGATAGCGGACGAAAAACGCGTTGTTCGGCGTGATCGGGCCGTCGTTGAAGATCGAAAACGGCGTTTCCAGCTGCGGCGGCCGGCTGGTCAGGCCGATCATCGGGCGCTTCTGCGGGTATCTCACCAGCGGCCGTTCGCCATTGTCGAACGGCAGCGTCACCGTATCGAGTGCGAGTGCCCTCGACGAACCCAGGCCCGTCACCAGCGCCGCCATGCCGGCGCGTTTCATCAATTCCCGTCTGTCGAGCATCGCGCTTCCTCCGAAGCTTTTTTCCGTTTGAGTCGGTTATCACCGAACTCATCCAGCAGATGTCGCATCGCAGGGTGCCAAGTCAATTGATGCTTTCGCAGTGTGCGTCTGACGTTGCGTTGCAGCACGACAGCAGAAAGCCCCGGCCGCAACGAGCGGCCGGGGCTTCTGTGCTTAACGAACTGCGGTTGGATCAGTAGCCGCAGACGTTGATGGTGCGCAGGCGATAGCCGTAAGGGGTGAGCACTCTGCGGGTCACGTAGCAGCCGTCGTCACCGCCGCCGATGAAGCCGATGCCGAAGCCGCCATGACCCCAGTGGTGGTGATGCCAGCCGCCGCCCCATCCACCGCCCCACGGACCCGCTGAAGCAGCGGTCGGAGCCAGCGCCATGGCGCTGAGGGAGGCGGCGGCGACGAGAGCGAGAGTTACTTTGCGAAGCATGGTCGTTCTCCTTCAAGTGATGCGCCTCGAACGTTTCGTCTTGGCGCGGGTTTCAGTTTCAGTTCCAGTCTTACCCATCGCCCATCAGTCGCACCCCCGGGAAAGGGGGTTCGAGAAAATTGCATTCCGTCCGGGGACAATTTTCTGAATGGTCGTTCAGGTGTGAGAAAAATCACATAGCGGCCACGGCCGCGATTCAAGCCGCAGCGATATGTTTGCCGTCAATCCGCGCGGATAACTCTCGTGTCTCCGCAGCGGTACGTTGGATGGGTTGAGCCCTTCGTCATGAGAGCGTCATTGCGAGGAGCCAACGGGTCGCGCGAATGCGCGCCCGATGACAGGCTCCGCGACGAAGCAATCCATTCTTTCTTTGCGCGGCGAGATGGATTGCTTCGCTTCGCTCGCAATGACGGCTCCGTTGACGGAACCGGCTGTTGGAAAATCGAATAAGAATCTGCGCCGACCGGTCCCCGCGCGCTCAGGCCGCCTCGACCTGCTCGTCGCCAACCAGTGCCAACAATGCCTGCGTCTCCGCCACGGTGCGCACGATCATCGGTTCGTTGCGGCCGCGGATCGCGACTTCCTGCTGCGGCAGTGCGTCGGCCGGTAACCCTGCGGTGGCGCGTACTTCGTCGGAGATGACCGCTTCGCACGCAAGGTTCTTGGTCAGGTCCTGCAGCCGCGCCGCGACATTGACGGCGTCGCCGAGTGCGGTGAACACCATGTGGTCGCGGTAGCCGATGTCGCCGACGATCACCTCGCCGCCGTGAATGCCGATGCCGAAGCGGATCGGCTCGCGCAAATCATGGCTGAGGAATTGATTCAACTCATCGACATTGGCGGCGATCATGGCAGCTGCGCGCAACGCCTGGCGGCAGGCGTCCTGCCGGCCGGAGGTGAGTCCGAACAGCGCCAGCATGCCGTCGCCTACGAACTGGTTCGGCCTGCCGCCGCTTTCGATCACGGCCTGCGACACCGCGCCGAGGAACCGGTTGACGATGAACACGGTGTCGAACGGCAGCCGCTTTTCCGCAAGCTTGGTGGAGCCGCGCATGTCGACGAACATGCTGACGAGATAGCGCTCCTGGCCGACCCGGGTCGGATTCGACGCGTGCGAGCCGGCCGACGTCGCGTGCGGCAGAAAAAGCTGGAAGAACGAAAGGTCGGTTGTCGGCCGCAACTGGCAGGCCAGGCGAATGGAGGGGTCAGCCGTCCCGACGCGGCCGAGCACAAAAGCCTCGCGCTGCGAGGGCTCCGGGAGCGCGCTGCAGTCGCCGATGATGCGGATGCGGCAGGTGGAGCAGCGGGCACGGCCGCCGCACACGCTGGCATGGGGTACGTTGTAGCGCAGGCTTGCCTCGAGCACGCTCAGCCCCTTCGGCACCCGGACCGTCCGTCCATTGCCGTAGGACAGATTGACCATGCCGCCGCGGCGCTCGTGGACCGTGCGCGCGCCCTTTGCCAGCAGCACGAGGACGAGCAGGCCCAAATAGCCGATCAGGAAATAATCCTCGATGTCGCTCAATACGGCCTGTTGGGCCCAGGTGCCGACCTTGTCCGGCGCGAGATTCTCCGCCCGCCATTCGGGACTGTCGTTGTCGACGACGTTTCGTCCGCCCTGATAGAGGCCGAGCATCGCCAGCGTTGGAATCAGCACCGCCACGGCGAGCAGAAACGGCGCGGCGGTCTTGAAAAATGCTTTCATCCGCAGCCAGAAATAGAGGCCGATGCAGCCATGGACCCAGGCGATGGTAATGACCGCGAACATCAGCCACGCCTTGAGCGGCCATACGATCCAGTACGCAAAAAACACCTGCGGATAGAGTTTTTCGTGTCCGTACAGTGCCTGGCCGATCCGTACCCCGACAATGTGGGTGATGATCAGTGCCGGAATGCTCAGGCCCAGCACCAGCTGCAGCGGCTCGATCGCTTTCCAGTGGAACTGCCGGCGTTGATACAGCGCCCAGATGCCGAGCGCGGTGTGAACGAGGCAGCAGGTATAGAACACGATCCCGACCGGCGGGAATTGCCAGAACAGGATGTGCCAATGGACGCCGATGGCCAGAGCCTCCATCGAGATATTGCCAAGCGCATGATTGAGGAAATGGCTGACGAGATAGGCGAACAGCACCATGCCGCTGGCAAGACGGATTTGCCGCAGGCTGATGCCGCGGACGAAGGCCGCCAGTTGCGCTCGAGAAAATTCGGCCATGCGAACCATGTAATACAGTATCGGCGATAGTATTGTTTAATTCCCGTGGTGAACACCCTCCACCACCGTCGTCCCGGCCTTGAGCCGGGACCTATAGTCCGCGGCGGATCGAGGGGCGCTGGGGCCTAAGTCATTTTAACAAGTCATTTCCCTGACAAGGATCGGTGGCTATGGGTCCCGGCCCCCGGTGCGCAATCGCGCACCAGGCCGGGACGACGCTAAACGTTCTTTTCCTCCGCGGCACGTTGACACCCCCCGAGGCTTCGAGGAGAAAGCGCCGTGACGATGGCCCCGCCCGATAACGGACGCGTGAAACCGGACAGCCCTGCTTTCCGGCAACTGCCGGCCGTGGTGTCGCTGATCGCGGTGCTGACATTGATGCGGCTGATCTACGCCCATGTGCTCGATCTGCGCACCGACGAGGCCTATTATTGGACCTGGTCGAAGGAGAGCGCGCTGTCCTTCCTCGATCATCCGCCGATGATCGCCTGGTTCATCCGCTTCGGCACCGCGATCTTCGGCGATACCAGTCTCGGCGTCCGGTTTGCCGGCATATTGGCGATGCTGGTCACCCAGCTGCTGCTCGCCGATATCGTCCGGCGCGTCACCCACGATGTTCGCGCGGTGGTGTTCGCGGTGCTGATGCCGGAGGCGGTGCTGTATTACGGGCTGTTGATGGCGAAGGTGTCGCCCGACACCGCGATGATCCCGTTTGCGGTCGCGATGCTGTGGGCGCTGGTCCGGCTTAACCAGAGCGGCAATCCGCGCTGGTGGCTTGCCGCCGGCCTGTTCGCGGGGCTGGCGCTGCTGTCGAAATTCACCGCGGTCATGCTGGCGCCGGCGGTGCTGGCCTTCGCGCTGGTGCCGGACTGGCGCCGGCGCTGGCTGCTCAGCCCTTATCCCTGGGTGGCGGCATTGATCGCGGTCGTCGTGTTTTCGCCGGTGCTGATCTGGAATGAGCAGCACGACTGGGCGTCGTTCCGGTTCCAGTTCGTGCGCGCGGTGGCGACCCATGATGTGTCGCTGCGCACGGTGGGCGAATTTATCGGCCTGCAGTTCGGCCTCGTCGGGTTCGTGATGCTGCCGGTGGTATTGTCGGGCGTGACGCTGACGGCGTGGCGCGGTTATCGCTGGCGCGAGCCGGTCGCGATCCTGCTGTCGACATCGGTGCTGGTCCCCTTCCTGTATTTCTGCTGGAAATCGCTGACGCTGCGGGTTGGCGACACCTGGCCGATGTTCCTCTGGCCCGCAGGCTTCGCCGCCGCCGCCATCAATCTGGCGGTGCTGCCGCGCGAAAACTGGTCGGAATGGATCATCCAATCGACGTTGTGGTGGGCGAGGGTGGCCGTGATTTCCGGCATCGCCTTTGTCGTCGGCGTGTTCTTCTACTACGTCGCCGCACCCTGGAATCTGATCGGCCGGACCGATCCGGTCGGCGGCGAGGCGGGCTACGAGCAGGTCGCGGCGCGCGCACGGGATCAGTTGAAGACAACCGGCGCGACCTGGATCGCCACCACGGACTATCGCACTTATGCGATGCTGCGTTGGCACTTCAACGGCCGCGTTCCCGTCGTCCAGATCAACGAGCGTGGTCGCTTCCAGGGCTTTGCCGATCCCGGCATGGACCGGATCAAGGATCATCCCGGCCTTTACGTTGCGCGCGAGCCCGACAACCGCTTGCCGCTGTGGGATCTCACGACCGCCAAGCGGGAGCCGCTCGCACGCGTCGAGCGGAGCTGGCGCGGCGTGGTGATGGATACCTATGCGCTGGAAAAACTGACCGGCTGGACGCCGGAGCTTGCACCGCCGCCGGACTCGCCGCTGTTTCGGTGGCGGGTGCTGGCGGAAAATGCGCGGCTGGTAACAGTTGCGGCCATTACGGCGGTGACACGGTGATTCTTCCTTCTCCCCTTGTGGGAGAGGGCAGCTGTTACCTATGTCGTCGGTTGCAGAGCGGCGCCGACAACCAACTCGGTTGGGTGAGGGGTTCGCTCAACGAAAATATTTCTCTCCGCGGAGAGAGACCCCTCATCCGGCAGCCTTCGCATAGCCGATGCAAAGCATTGGCGTTAATTTTGACGGCGGCCAAAGGCCGCCTATGCACCTTCTCCCACAAGGGGAGAGGGCGTTGCGATTGGCATCGTCTGAACCTCACTCCTCTTCCTCGCGCTTGCGCAGCAAATCCTTGGCGAGGTCGGCCAGCGCCGGGCGCGGCAGGGCGGTGAACGGCAGCGGGCGGGTGACGTCGATGGCGGCGAGGCCGAGCCGCGCCGTCAGCAATCCGTTCAGCATGCCCTCGCCGAGCCGCTGCGAGAGTTTTGCGGCGATGCCGTGGCCGAGCATCTGCTGGATCAGGCTGTCGCTGGCCGCCATGCCGCCGGTGATGGCGAGGTGGCCGATGACGTGGCGCATCAGGCGGATCATGCCGAGCGTGCCCGGCCGTCCACCATAGAGCCGCGCCAGTTGCCGGATCATGCGTAGCGACGCCACGAACACGAACAGGACGTCGAACAGCGCGCGTGGGCTGACCGCCGTCACGATCGAAACCCGCTGCGCCGCCGATGACACCAGGCGGCGCGCCTCCTGATCGAGCGGTGACATCAATTCGCGTTCCGCCAGCTTGATCATGTCGGCGCCGTCGATGATGTCGTCGGCATGGCCCTGCAGCGATGCGCGGGCGCGCGCCAGTTGCGGGTTCTGGTGCGCCAGCTTGAGCAGATCGCCGACGATGGCCCGGCTGGCGGCGCGGTCGTCGCTGAGCAGCACCTCGGCGGCGCGCAGATGCAGTTTTTCGATGGTGGCCAGCCGCGCCAGTCCGAACGCCTCGCGCGCGATCACGACGGTCAGCGCAAGTGCGGCGACCGACGAAAACGCCAGCCCGAGGAAGCCCAGGCTTTCGTTGCGCGCAAACAGATCCTCGATCAGGTTGACGACGCCGAGTCCGATGCCGAGCAGCACCAGCCCCGCGACCGCGGCCCAGAACACCGCGCCCCAGCGAAGGCCGCGCCGCACCGGGAGCAGCGGCGCGTCGATCGGCACCGGCAGCAGCGCGGGGTCGGGCTCCGGGGTGATCTGGATCGTGCCGCGGGCGGGGCGGCTGCTGTCATCCGGATCCATCACGATCACGCCGGGATCGTCGAGCTTGAAGGTCGCCGGCCGCCGATGAGGCGTTTTCTCGCTCATAGCAGTCTGTCTCCGATCAGGAACTGGAGGGCGCGGTCAAGGCGGATGTGAGGCAAGGCCGGCTCGTCCTCGCCGTCGCGCTCGAGCTGCGGCGGCCGGAACCGCAGGAAGCGGAAATCGGCCTTTTCGGAGGGTGTGCTGGAGAGGCCGCGAAACTCGCCCTTGAACAGCGCTTCGGGGTCGCTGGGCAGATCGCCAGGAAAAGTCGCGACCTCTGTGTTGCCGTCGAACGTCTCGCCATTGGCGATTTCGCCGGGCGCGGGCATCCCGAGGATCGAGGGCAGCTTGTCCCGGCCGCGTGCGACGGTCGCCTCGCGGGTGGCGCGCACGGCGGCCAGCGCCACCACGTCGATCGCGGCTCCCGAATGCTCGGCGCGATCGGCGGCGCTGGCGACCGCCCGCCGCAGCACCGCTTCGAGGCGGTCATGGCTGGAGTGATGCAGATGATCGGCCTTGGTGGCGGCAAACAAGATGCGGTCGATCCGCGGCCGGAACAGGGTGCTGAACAAGGTGCTGCGGCCGATCCGGAAGCAATCGAGGATGCCGGTCAGCGCCGCTTCCAGATCGTGCAGCGCTTCGGGCCCGGCGTTGAACGCGGCGAGCGCATCGACCAGCACGATCTGGCGATCGAGCCGCGCGAAATGATCGCGAAAGAACGGACGAACCACCACGTCCTTGTAGGCCTCGTAGCGCCGCCGCATCATCGCCCACAGCGAACCGTCAGGTGTGGTGCCGTCGGCGGACACGTCGAGCGGCGCAAAGGTCAGCGCCGGGGTATTGGCCAGATTGCCCGGCATCAGGAAGCGGCCGGGCGGCAGCAGGCTCATGGCAAAGCGCTCGTCGCGGCAGGCGCGTAAGTAATCCGTGAACAGTTTTGCGGCCGCGCGCGTCGCCTGTTCGTCCTCGCGGCCTTCGGCGTTCAGCGTCGTCAGATGGTCATGCCACGGCACCGCCAGTTTTGCGCGCGGCCCCTCGCGGGACAGCGCAAGGCTCTCGGCGGACCATTGTTCATAGCTTTTGTTGAGCAGGGGAAGATCGAGCAGCCATTCGCCGGGATAGTCGACGATATCGAGGGTCAGCGTGCGGTCGGCGCCGTTTTGCCGCTGGTAGTCGATCACCAGCCGTAACTCGGAGATGTCGACGGTCGAGTTCGGCCAGCGCCGCTCCTCGATCAGGGTGCGGACGTGGTTCTCATAGTCGAAGCGCGGCACCGCGTCGTCGGGCTGCGGCTCCAGCCGGGCGCGGGCGATCCGCCCGGTCGCGTAGGGCTCGAACACCGGAAAGCGGCCGCCGCGGGTCAGGCCGTGGATCAGCGCCGTGATGAACACGGTCTTGCCGGCGCGCGACAGCCCGGTGACGCCGAGCCGCACCGTCGGATTGAACAGACTGTCGCCGTAATCCAGCAGGGCCCGCGCCGACAGGCGCGCTTCCTCGATAATATCCTGAAAACGGGGGGCCATGCGGGGGTTGGCACTCGCGAGAAAAAAGCGGGCAATTGGCGGGATATCACCCCGAAAATGGCGATTGGCGGGCCAAAATCAAGCTTCACATTTCCGACGCGATGACCGGTCAAGGGTTTGAACGGTTCGTTGACCTCCTGAGACTATGTTTTATCGCTGACGAAAGTGGCCTGGCCGACATGACTGTCTTCCGACTGAAGCAACTCGCCTCGACGTCGATCCAGGCCGCGGCCGGGGCCATGCATTGGAACTACGACCGGGCCGAGCTGATCGCCGACGGGGTCGTGCATGTCGTCGGCGTCTGTTTTGGCATCGTGGCCGCCACCGTCCTGATCGTGCTGACGGTGGTCTACGCCACCGCGCTCGACGTCGTCGCGGTGTCGGTCTATGTCGCGGGCCTGCTGGCGATGCTGGTGATGTCGGCGACCTATAATCTCTGGCCGGTGTCGCGCGCCAAATGGGTACTGCGCCGCTTCGACCATTCGGCGATCTATGTGCTGATCGCGGCGACCTATACGCCGTTCATCATGGAACTGAAGGGCAGCTATTTCGCCGTCGCGCTCCTGATCGGGGTGTGGTGCGTCGCAATCGTCGGGGTCGCGCTCAAGCTGGCGTTGCCCGGGCGTTACGACCGCCTCGCGGTCGGGCTCTATCTGGCGATGGGCTGGAGCGGCATGATGCTGTATGACAAAGTGGTGAAGGCGCTGCCGGCCATGGCGCTGGGCTTCATCTTCGCGGGCGGTGTGCTGTACAGCCTCGGGGTGATCTTCCATGCGTGGCAGCGGCTGCGTTTCCAGAACGCGATCTGGCATTGCTTTGTGCTGATGGGCGCAGCCTGCCACTACACGGCAATCCTCGATCTGGTTCTGACCTGAAAACAAAAACATAAAGGGGAGAACGACCATGCAGGTGGCTGGCAAAGTCGTGGTTGTGACCGGTGGCGGCAATGGCATCGGAAAGGCGCTGTGCGAGGCGTTTCATCGCGCGGGCGCGGCCAGGGTGGTGGTCGCCGATATCGATCCCGACAGCGCGCGCGCCGTCGCCACGCCGATCGGCGGGGCGGCCTTCAAATGCGATGTCGGCAAGGAAAAGGACATCCTCCACGTCATCGAGGAGACCGAGCATCAATTCGGCCCGATTGCGCTGTTCTGCTCCAACGCCGGCATCGGCGGCGGCTTCGATCCGCTGTCGGTCAATGCCGGCGGCACCTCCGACGAACCCTGGTCGCGAAGCTGGGCGGTTCACGTCATGGCGCATGTCTATGCGGCGCGGCACCTGATCCCGCGCATGAAGGCGCGCGGCGGCGGCTATTTCCTCAACACGATTTCGGCGGCGGGCCTGCTGTCGCAGGTCGGCAGCCCGGCCTATTCCGCCACCAAACACGCCGCGGTGGGCTTTGCGGAAAATCTCGCGATCTCGCACAAGGCCGACGGCATCAAGGTTTCGATCCTGTGTCCGCAGGGCGTCGATACCAACATGCTGCGGTCGATCCCGAAGGGCCCGCAATCCGGCGACGGCGATCTGACGCCGGAGCAGGTGGCGCAGGATGCCTTGGCGGGGCTCGAGCAGGAGACCTTCGTGATCCTGCCGCACCCGCAGGTGCTCGGCTACATGCGCAAGAAGACCGAGAATTACGACCGCTGGATCGCAGGCATGGCAAAGATCCAGGCCAAGATGCGGGAAGCTTACGGGAAGTAAAGGACCACCGTCATTCCGGGGCGATGCGCCCTCAACGTCATTGCGAGGAGCGAAGCGACGAAGATTCCATGGGGGTGGATAGCGGCCAGGTCTGAAGCCAGACTGAGGTTGCTGATCCTCTCAACCTGGAGACGACGATGTTGCTCGATCATCCTTCCGACGGACTGACCGCTATCCGCACTTATATTGGCGCAATTTTTGTGTCGCTGGAACTGAGCCGTTCGACGTGGCTTGTGACGTCGCTGTCGCCGGGCAAAGGCGAAAAGATGTCCAAGCACAGCGTCGCGGCTGGCAATATGGCCGAGCTTTTGACGCTGTTTGCGGAGCTCAAGCGCAAGACGGAGGTCCGGACCGGCCAAAGCTATCCGATCATCACGATCCAGGAGGCGGGGCTGGACGGGTTCTGGCTGCACCGTGTTCTGCAACAGGAGGGGATCGAGAGCCACGTGGTCGATCCCGCCTCGATTGCGACACCGCGCCGGCGACGACGGGCCAAGACGGACCGGCTCGATGGCGAGACGCTGCTGCGGGCGCTTCTGGCCTACAAGCGCGGCGAGCCACGGGTCTGCGCGATGGTGGTTGCGCCCTCGCCGGAGGAGGAGGACCGCCGCAGGCTTTGTCGCGAGCGCCAGGCATTGATCGCCGAGCGGATCACCCATGTGAACCGGATCAAGGGGCTTCTGTTCTCGCAAGGGATATCCGACTATGCGCCCTTGCGGCGGGATCGGCGGTCGCGGCTTGAGACGTTGCGCACCGGAGACGGGCGAGAGCTGCCGTCGCATTTGAGGGCGCAGATCGGCCGCGAACTCGATCGGATCGAACTGCTTCTGGAACAGATCAAGGCGGTCGAGGCCGAGCGGGATGGTCTGCTGGCCGCAGCCAGGAAGCCTGCAGAGAAGCCTGCAGACGAGAAGGCCGCACTGGATCCAGTAGCGATGCTGCTGGCTTTGAAAGGGCTCGGCGCCAACTTTGCGGCCGTGCTCTGGTCGGAGGCGTTCTACCGGCAGTTCTCCAACCGCCGCCAGGTCGCCGCCTATGCGGGCCTTGCGGCGACGCCCTGGCAAAGCGGGGGCATCCGGCACGAGCAGGGCGTGTCGAAGGCCGGCAATCCAAGGCTGCGGACCACGATGATCCAGCTCGCCTGGCTGTGGGTACGTCACCAGCCGCAGTCGGCCCTGACACGCTGGTTCAAAGAGCGAAGCCAGCAAGGCCGCAAGCGCGCGATCGTGGCGCTGGCGCGCAAGCTTCTTGTGGCCTTGTGGAAGTATGTCACCCAAGGCGTCGTCATCGAGGGGGCCGTGATGAAGCCCGCCGCCTGATCCCGGACCGCGCCGAGCGGCGGGCTTCGCCGCCCGCGCGCAACAAAACGACCATAACCCATCTGCCGAGGCCCGATCAGTCTCGGAAGATCCGGGTGGACGAACCGATGGATTGCATGGCTTGAAACGCCGCAACGAAGAAGGGTCTCGTCCTCTCGAGCCTGCCCGCCGCAAGCGGAATCGTGGTGCAGTCGCCTCGCGCGACGACCGAATGTGAGTTTGATCTGGCAAGCAACCCAGATCGTCGAACCGGCTCGACCCCTGGATCGCAAATGCGAGGATTGCAGATGCCCTGACAGAACCGCCAACACGAGCAACTCCTATCGTTCCCGACGCTCCAAGCATGATGACGTGCTCGCTCAACTCAAGGTCAAGCCGCTGCGCGGCGGCCCTGAAGGGCCGACCTTGACTTGATCTGCGCGCGTCATCCTGCAGGGCCCGCGGTCGGGACGAAAAGGTGGACCGCAGTCGAACTAAAAGGTGACTGCTAATTCTTGACACACACCTTCCCCATGTGAGCAATCCATTGCCCCGAGCAAAGAATGGATTGCTTCGTCGCGGTGCTCCTCGCAATGACGTTGATAGAGCTTAGCTCTCAGCCCTTCTGCGCGTAGAGCAGCGGCACGGCGGAATCCACCGTCACCTCGATCAGGCTGACGCCGTGATGCGCGAGGCCACGCTTGAGCGCGGCGGCGAGCTCGGATGATTTGCTGACGCGAACGGCGTCGCAGCCCATGCCTTCGGCGAGCTTGACGAAATCGATATCGGGCAGCTCCAGCCCCGGCACATTGCGCACCTGCATCACCTGGCTGAACGAGTGCATCGCGCCGTAGCCGGAATTGTTGAGCACCACCACCGTCAGCGGCAGCTTGCGTTGTGCCGCGGTCCACAGCGCCTGGATCGAATACATCGCCGAGCCGTCGCCGATCAGGCAGACGGTGCGGCCGCCGGTACGCCCGAGCGCGACGCCGACGGCGGCGGGAAGGCTGTAGCCGAGGCCGCCGCTCGCCATGGTGTAAAAACTGTCCTGCCCGCGCATCGGCATGAACTTTTGCATCGCCGGGCGATGCGACGGCGCTTCTTCCACTAGCACGTCCTGCGGCCCCATCGCGGCGGAGAGCGAATGCAACAGAAACTCGACCGGGATCGGATAGGCTGCAGCCGGCGCCGGTGGCAACGTGCGGCCTGCGGGAATCGCACGTTTGGTCTCGGGCAGCAGATCCAGCAGCATCGCCAGCGCCGGCTTCATGGTCGCGATGATGCTGGTGCCCGACGGCGTTACCGCAGCCGCGGTCGGATCGTCGGTGATCTGGAAAATCGTGGTCGCTCCGTCGAAGATCGAGGCGTGGCCCTCGACGTGAAAAGTGAAAACCGGCGCGCCGATCACGACCACCAGATCATGCTCGCGCAGCGCGTCCGAGAGCTGGCCGGGTGAAGCGTGTAAAAAACCCGCGAATTGCGGATGCCGTTCCGGGAACGAGCAGCGCGCCGAGAACGGGCTGGCCCAGACCGCGGCCTTGGCCTTTTCGGCGACCTTCACCATCAGATCGACGGCCTCGGCGCGATCGACGCCGGGGCCGACGACGAGGGCAGGGCGCCTGCTTTCCGAAAGCGCCGCGGCCAGCGCCTTCATCGTTTCAGCATCGGGCCCGAGCTCGCGGCTGACCTTGCGGACCTCGACCGGCTGCGTCGCCCGCGCCCAGTCGTCGATCGGCACCGAAACGAAGGTCGGCCCGCACGGCGGCTGCATCGCGACGTAATAGGCGCGCGCGATCGCCGCCGGCACATCTTCAGGCCGCGCCGGCTCGACGCTGAATTTGACGTAAGGCCGCGGGAATTCCGTCGCGCGCTCGGCATAGAGAAACGGATGCAGCGGCATGATCGAACGCGCCTGCTGGCCCGCGGTGATGACGAGCGGCGTCTGGTTGCGGTAGGCGTTGAAGATATTGCCCATCGCATTGCCAACGCCGGCTGCGGAATGCAAATTGACGAAGCCGGCATTGCGGGCCGCCTGCGCATAGCCATCGGCCATGCCGACGACGGAGGCTTCCTGCAAGCCCAGCACATAGTCGATGTCGTCGGGCCAGTCGCTGAGGAACGGCAATTCGGTCGACCCGGGATTGCCGAACACGCGTCTGATGCCGAACGCGCGGAGAAGGGCGAAGGTGGCGTCCTTGACGGTGGTCGAGGCGTTCGTGGTTTTGACTGGTTTGCGGGACGACATTATGTGACCCTCAAGATCTGGTTGCTTACTCTGTCATTCCGGGATGGTGCGTTAGCACCAGACCCGGAATCTCGAGATTCCAGGTTCGATGCTTCGCATCGCCCCGGAATGACGTCAACGTTCTACCACGTCGCCGTGCCCTTCATCGTCGGCTGGCCCTGCGAATTCGCGGTCCATAATTCCATGCCGGCGGCGGTGTCGTTGGCATTGACCGAAAACTCGCTGCCCTCGAACAGCGGCTGCACGCCGCGATAGCCAAGTTTCTTCGGCGGCGTGCCGCCATGCAGCTTGGCGGCGAATTCGACGATGAAAGCCGCCTGCAGCGGGCCGTGGAACACGAGGCCCGGATAGCCCTCGACCTTGGTGACGTATTCGCGGTCGTAATGGATACGATGGCCATTGAAAGTCAGCGCCGAATAGCGAAACAGCAGCACGGGATCGGCCATGTGGCTTTCGCGGTGCTTTGCGACGGGCGGCGGCGCAGGCTTGGCCGACGCAGCGGGCGCCGCGCCCGACATGTCGCGATAGACGATATCCTGCCGCTCGCGGATCGCGGTGCCGCGCGTTGTCGTGATCGTGTGCTCGACCGAGACGAAGCACAACACGCCGGTCGAGCCGGTCTTCATCGTCACGTCGGAAATCCGCGAGGTGCGTTTCGCCTCATCGCCGACGCGCAAGGCGTCAAGAAATTCGAGTTCGCCGCCGGCCCACATCCGGCGCGGCAGCGGCACCGGCGGCAGGAAACCGCCGCGGGTCGGGTGGCCGTCCTGGCTGAGCTGCGACATCGGAAATACCGGCTGCGCCAGGCACCAATGCGTGGTGAACGGGGCTGCGTCACCCGCTTTGGGCTCGCCGATCTCCTGGAACAGGGTCGCGCGCAAACCCTTCACCAGTTGTGCGGTGACTATGTCGGATGCCTCGGTGCTGCGGCCGATCCATTGGCGTAGATGGTCGATATCGAGTTTTTCGGCGACGGCTTCGGTCATGATGATTTGGCCCGGGCGCGAGGGGGTTTTGGCAGTTCGCTGTGCTGGCCGATGCCGGGCACCGCGCCGTAGTGGCGGGGTTGGCCGACGAAAATCGCCGCCGGCGCGGCATAGGTCACCTTGCCGTTCGGCGTATCGACCTCGATGCGGCGCAGATGCGGATGCACGGCGAGATCGGCCATGGTGTTGACTTCGGCGAACGCGATGTCGGCGTCAGCGAGCTTCTTCAAGAGCACGTCGCGCGTCATAGTCGCAAAGCTGTCGCCGACGGTCTTGTCGGTAGCCGCGCGGTTGCGGACGCGCTCGACCATGTTGGCGAAGCGGGGATCATCAGGCAGGTCGGGCTGATCAAGCACCTCGGCGCAGAGCTTCTTCCATTCGCGCTCGCTCTGGATCGAGATCAGGATGCCCTTGCCGTCCCTGGAGCTGAACACGCCGTAGGGCGCGATCGAGGGATGCGCCAGCGCCATCCGCTTCGGCGGATTGCCGGCTTCCGAATTGAGCAGCGGCACCGCCATCCAGTCGGCCATCACGTCGAACATGGAAATCCTGATGTCGGCGCCCTTGCCGGTGCGTCCGCGCGCGATCAGCGCCTCGAGGATGGACGCATGCGCGGTGGCGCCGGTGGCGATATCGACCACGGAAATGCCGACGCGCGACGGCCCCTCCGGACCGCCGGTGATCGAGGCCAGCCCGCTCTCGGCCTGGATCAGCAGATCATAGGCCTTGCGGTCGGCGTACGGGCCATCGTCGCCATAACCCGAGATGGTGCAGCAGATCAGCGCCGGATAATCCTTGCGCAGGCGCTCAAGCGAAAAGCCGAGCTTGTCCATCGATCCCGGTTTTAGATTTTGCAGCAAAACATCGGCGCCCGCGATCAGCTGTTCCAGCGCCGCGCGGCCTTCCTTGGTGGCGAGATCGACCACCACGGAATCCTTGCCGCGGTTGAGCCAGACAAAGTAGCTGCTTTGTCCCTTGGCCGCGGCGTCGTAGCCGCGGGCAAAGTCGCCCTCCGGCCGCTCCACCTTGATGACATGTGCGCCGGCATCGGCCAGCCGCGAGCTGCAGAACGGTGCGGCGACCGCCTGTTCGACAGCGACGACGATCAATCCTTCTAGAGGCAGCATCGGCGTTCTCAGTAGGAGCGGGGCATGCCGAGCACATGCTCGGCGACGAACGACAAGATGAGATTGGTTGAGATCGGCGCGACCTGGTAAAGCCGCGTTTCGCGAAACTTGCGCTCGACATCGTATTCCTCGGCAAAGCCGAAGCCGCCATGGGTCTGCACGCAGGCGTTGGCCGCGTCCCAGGACGCGTCGGCCGCCAGCATCTTGGCCATGTTGGCCTCGGCGCCGCAATCGAGCCCGGCCTCGTATTTTCGGGTGGCTTCCTTGACCATCAGCTCGGCGGCGCGCATCGACGCGTAGGCTTTTGCGATCGGGAACTGAACGCCCTGATTCTGGCCGATCGGACGGCCGAACACCTTGCGTTCGTTGGCATAGGCGGTGGCCTTGGCGATGAACCATTTGGCGTCGCCGATACATTCCGACGCAATCAGGATGCGCTCGGCATTCATGCCGGACAGGATGTAGCGAAAGCCCTTGCCTTCCTCGCCGATCAGGTTTTCCGCCGGCACCCGCATGTCGGTGAAGAACACTTCCGTGGTGGCGTGGTTCATCATGGTGCGGATCGGGCGAATCTCCAGGCCGTGGCCCTTGGCTTCGCGCATGTCGACGATGAACACCGACAGGCCGTCGGTGCGCTTCCTGGCCTGTTCCTTCGGCGTGGTCCGCGCCAGCAGGATCATCAGGTCGGAATATTCGGCGCGGCTGGTCCAGATCTTCTGGCCGTTGACGACATAGCCGTTGTTGCCGTCGCGTTTGGCAAACGTCTTCAGCGACGAAGTATCGGTGCCGCTGGTCGGCTCGGTGACGCCAAAGGCCTGCAGCCGCAATTCGCCGCTGGCGATCTTGGGCAGCCATTTTGCCTTTTGCTCGTCGCTGCCGTGCCGCAGCAGCGTGCCCATGGTGTACATCTGGGCGTGGCAGCCGCCGCCATTGCATCCGGCGCGCTGGATCTCCTCGAGGATCGCAGCCGCCGCCGACAGCTTCAGTCCGGCGCCGTCATATTCCTCGGGGATCAGCACCGAGAGGTAGCCGGCCTGCGTCAGCGCATCGACGAACTCGCTCGGATATTTCATCTCGCGGTCGAGCTTGCGCCAGTATTCGCCGGGGAACTGGGCGCAGAGTTTGGCAACCGCATTGCGGATGTCGGCATATTCGTCGTGGGGCTGTTCTGTGGCGGTCATCGGAACTCGGTTGGAGGATCGAGGGCACGCATATTGGCCGCGCCAAATGCGCAGAGGCCGAAGAACTGCACCAGATCGCCGCGCTGCGCCAGTGCAAGTTCGGCATAGCCGGTTTTCACTTCGGCGAAGCCGCCCGCGCCGGCAAAGCCCTTCGCCGTGATCGATACGGCGAGGCCCGGCGGATGGGGGCGGCGCCCAGGAAAGGGCTACGCCGTAATACGGACCGGCAACGACTCGATGCCGCGCACAAAACTGGAATAGACCCGCTTCGGCTCGCCGACCACCTCGATGCGGTCGAAACGCTTCAGCATCTCCTGCCACACGATCTTGAGCTGCAGCTCGGCCAGCCGCATGCCGACGCAGCGGTGAATGCCGAAGCCGAACGACAGATGGGTGCGGGGCCGGGCGCGGTCGATGATGAATTCGTCGGGCTTCTCGATGCCCTCCTCGTCGCGGTTGCCCGAGACGTACCACATCACGACGCGATCGCCTTTTTTGATCTTCTTATCCCCGATTTCGGTATCGACCAGGGCGGTGCGCCGCATATGCGCCAGCGGCGTCTGCCAGCGGATCACTTCCGGCACCATGGAGTCGATCAGCTCAGGATTGTCGCGCAGCTTCTGATACTGGTCGGGGTGCTCGTTCAGCGCCAGCACCGAGCCGCTCATGGTGTTGCGGGTGGTGTCGTTGCCGCCGACGATCAAGAGGATGAGGTTACCCATCAGATTGTCGGAATCCATGTGACGCGTGGCGTCGCTGTGCGCCATCATCGACAGCAGGTCATTGCGCGGCGGGGCATTGACGCGCTCGTTCCAGAGTTTGCCGAAATAGGCCGCGCATTCGTCCATCTCGGCGCGGCGCTGCTCCGCCGATTCCACGATGCCGCTCTTGGGCAACGCGGTCGAGACGTCGGACCAGCGTGTCAGCTTGCGCCGCTCTTCCCAGGGGAAGTCGAACAGCGTCGCCAGCATCTGCGTGGTCAGCTCAATCGAGACGCGGTCGACGAAATTGAAGGTCTCGTTGCGCGGCAGATTGTCGAGCACCTTGATCGAGCGCTCACGGATCAGTTTTGCGAGTTCGTCCAGATGCGTCGGCGTGAACATAGGAGACACGGTCTTGCGCTGGGCCGAGTGCCGCGGCTGGTCCATGGCGATGAAGCTCGGCCAGTCGTAGCCCACCGGCACGTCGCGGATCGAGATACCGCCGAGTGAGACGTCGGACGAGAAGATGCCGTGATTGGTATCGACATGCATGATGTCGTTATATTTGGTGACCGACCAATAGGGCTCAATCGGCGCGTTGGTGCAGTAATGCACCGGCTCTTCCTTGCGCAGCCGTTCGAACCAGGGCCACAGCGTATCGTCCTGGAACAGCTTTGGCGCGCCGGGGTGAAAATCCTTCAGGGGCGTGGCATAGGCCTCTTCGCGCGCGAGGCGCAAAAGCTCGGCCTTGTCGGCCCGGATGGCGGTCTGGACGTTCATCGGATCGATCCTTGAGCGCGTGAAGGAGTTGATTATCCGGCGATGCGGACCGGCAACGTCTCGTAGCCTTTGACAAAGCTGGAATACACCCGCTTGGGCTCGTCCACCACCTCAATCGTGTCGAAGCGCTTGAGGATTTCTTCCCAGATGATCTTCAACTGCAGCTCCGCCAGGCGCAGCCCAACGCAGCGATGGATGCCGAAGCCGAAGGAGATGTGGGTGCGCGGCCGCGCGCGGTCGATGATGAACTCGTAGGGGCGGTCGATGGCCTCCTCGTCACGGTTGCCCGAGACGTACCACATCACGACCTTGTCGCCTTTCTTGAATTTCTTGCCGCGGAATTCGATGTCCTCGAGCGCGGTCCGGCGCATATGCGCCAACGGCGTCTGCCAGCGGATCACTTCCGGCACGAAACTGTCGATCAATGCGGGGGTTTCGCGCAGCTTCCTGTACTGGTCGGGATGCTTGCTTAAGGCATAGATGCTGCCCGACAGCGTGTTGCGGGTGGTGTCGTTGCCGCCGACGATCAGCAGGATCAGATTGCCGAGGAAGTTCCTTGGGTCCATGTCGCGCGTGGCGTCGCTGTGCGCCATCATCGACAACAGGTCGCTCTTCGGCGGCTGATTGATCCGCTCCTTCCAGAGCTTTGCGAAATAGCTCGCGCATTCCAGCAGCTCAACCTGACGTTCGTCCTCGGTTGCGACCAGCCCGCCTACGCCGGGCAACGTCGTTGCGATGTCGGACCAGCGCGTCAGCTTGCGGCGGTCCTCCCAGGGGAAGTCGAACAGCACGGCCAGCATCTGCGTGGTCAGTTCGATCGAGACCCGATCGACCCAGTCGAACACCTCGTTTCTGGGCAAATTGTCCAGGCACTCGGTGGAGCGCTTGCGGATATTGATGGCGAGCTGGTCGAGATGGGTCGGCGTGAACATCGGGGCTACGGTCTTGCGCTGCGCCCCGTGCCGCGGCTGGTCCATGGCGATGAAGCTTTCGCGCCGCAAATCGGCGGGCGCGTCACGGATGGTGATGCCGCCGAGCGACGCCGCTGACGAGAACACCGAATGGTTGGTCTCGATGTCCATGATGTCGTTGTACTTGGTCACCGACCAATAGGGACCGAACATGCTGTCCTTGCAGTAGTGCACCGGGTCTTCCTTGCGCAGCCGGTCGAAATACGGCCAGAAGGAATCGGTCTTGAACAGTTCGGGATCGCCCGGATCGAAGTCGGCCAGCGGCATGGCATAAGCGCGCTCGCGCGCGGCTTCCTGCTGGGCGTCTTTAGCGAGATCGATGGTCCCGTGCATGGGTGTCTCCCTGACTGGTGTCCCACCGGAGCAAAAGCCGGAGGGGCGATGTTTTACCCCATTACATCCCGGGGCGGGCGTCAGCGCAAGGGCGAGTTGCGCGCATTTGGCCGCATCGGCGACGGGGTCCGGCGAGGGGGCGATTCCGGCCTGTTTCGACCCGTGACAAGGGCATTGGCAGGGACTAAGGCTGTTTGAAACAACGTTTAATTTGCCGGAGGCCGCCCGACCATGATCCCCAACGCGTACCGGATCTTCAATTTCGATCTCGGCGAGACCGCGGATGCGATTCGCGAGACCGTTCATGCCTTCTCCTCGAACGAGATCGCGCCGCGCGCCGCCGAAATCGACCGGAGCAATCAGTTCCCGCGGGATCTCTGGCCCAAGATCGGCGCGCTCGGCCTGCACGGGATTACCGTCGAGGAGGAATATGGCGGCTCGGGCCTCGGCTATCTCGAGCATTGCATCGCGGTCGAGGAGATGTCGCGGGCGTCGGCCGCGGTCGGCCTGTCCTACGGCGCGCATTCCAACCTCTGCGTCAACCAGATCCGCCGCAACGGCAGCGACGCGCAGAAGCGGAAATATCTGCCGAAACTGATCTCGGGCGAGCACGTCGGCTCACTGGCGATGTCGGAACCGAACGCCGGCTCCGACGTGGTGTCGATGAAGACCCGCGCCGACAAGAAGGGCGACCGCTTCGTGCTCAACGGCAGCAAGATGTGGATCACCAACGGGCCGGTCGCCGACACCCTGGTGGTCTACGCCAAGACCGACCTTGACGCCGGTCCGCGCGGCATGACCGCCTTCATCATCGAAAAAGGCATGAAGGGCTTTTCCACCGCGCAGAAGCTCGACAAGCTCGGCATGCGCGGCTCCGACACCTGCGAACTGGTGTTCGAGGATTGCGAAGTGCCGGAAGAAAACGTGCTCAGTGAAGTCGGCCGCGGCGTCAACGTGCTGATGTCCGGCCTCGATTACGAGCGCGCGGTGCTGGCCGCGGGCCCGCTCGGCATCATGCAGGCGTGCATGGACGTGGTGCTGCCCTATGTGCACGAGCGCAAGCAGTTCGGTGAGCCGATCGGCACCTTCCAGCTGGTGCAGGGCAAGATCGCAGACATGTACACGACGATGAATGCGTCGCGGGCCTATGTCTATGCGGTGGCAAAAGCCTGCGACCGCGGCGAGACCACGCGCGAGGATGCCGCCGGCGCCATTCTCTACGCGGCGGAAAAGGCCACCCAATGCGCGCTCGACGCGATCCAGCTGCTCGGCGGCAACGGTTACATCAACGACTATCCGACCGGCCGCCTGCTGCGCGACGCCAAACTCTACGAGATCGGTGCCGGCACCAGCGAGATCCGGCGCATGCTGATCGGCCGGGAGCTGTTCGACAAATCGGCGTAGAGCTTTTCCGGTTCAGACGACCATGGCCGCGCACCCAGGTGTGCCGCCATGAGTTGGTCCAACCGGAGATGCTCCAAGGCGTGGACTCATCAGCGCGCAGCCAAATTCGGATTGAAGCAAGTTTGATGAAGGCCAGATAGTTGGCCGCGAGTTCGTCGTATCGGGTCGCGACACGCCGACATTGCTTGATCTTAATGACGAAGTGTTCGATTAAGTTGCGCGCGGTACAGATACGGGCGAAACCAAATAGGGTCTTTGCGACTTCGCTTCGGCGGAATGTTTGCCAACGCTCCTTAGCGAGCTCCCTGATCCGGTCTGCGTCGTATCGACGATCCGCGAATAACATTGACATGGCCGGACTTGCCGCCAGCCCGACCCGGTCGCGAATGACCCATTGCGGGCTTACAGACTGGTTCAGTAGAAATTGAACAGTTGCTGGCGTAGAAGGTTGACGGAGTTCCGGTTATGATGCGGCGATGCTAAAGCGCGCACTAAACATCGGTTGGATTGATGTTGTTGGTACGGTTGTCGTCGCGGTCGCTTGGGCGGCTGCTGGCTTTCCACGTTTTACGGAAGTCACCATATTCGGCGGCTTGGCGCTCCTATGCGTTGGCACGTATTTTGTCTGGATGATTTGGGACGCCCAACGGTAAGGTCACCTCGATTACCTTCAGTGAGCGGACGGTTTTTCTCTGGCGTCGAGATATCGCAACAGCCGACGCATGCCGAGACCGGCGATGACGAGAAGCACCGCGAAATCCGGCAGGAAAAGAATTCCGTTGCGCCACAGGTTGACCTTCTCGCGCGGGCGGACGGTCAAGCCATTGACGGTGAGCGGCGCTGTAGCGGTCGCGTCGTCATCGGTTGTCCTTGACTCTGCCATCGTGCGTCGGGGTTCCATGGGTCTCATATTGCCAATCTACCAGGAGTCTTTTTAGTGATCGCTCACAACTTCGAAATCCTGGAGGTCAGTGTAGTGGTAGCGATTGACCCAACCGCGACATTCGTTAATTCGCGCGCCGCCCTCAATACTGAGGCCAGAAAATTCTCAAGGGCCAGAGGTGTTGCAACGGTTGGTGATAATATTCTCTGAGGCCGATCCCGATAAAAATTAATCCGGCGAACAATACAAAGGCCGACGAATCAATCGTATTCCAGAACTTTTTGGAATCTTCGACTCGCCGATAGCGAAGGCGCAATCTGTCGTAGACAGTTTTCCCGATTGCAAAAGCGAGGGCTGCGATACCTCCGCCAAACGCCATGCTGCTCTGAGGGGTGGTTATCATTGTCATTGCTTCCGTGCGGCTGCTCCTCTTCGCAACCTGTAAGCACGGGGAGGTTGACGGTTTATGAAGTTACACCGTCCTAAGCAATCAAATAAGTTGGTGATTTCTGGTTTTGGCACTTTTCGGAAGTGACCGCTCTGACGCGTGATGTCCGTTGTTCGGGGTGGACCGGAAGTCGCGCGGCGGGCCGTCAGGACGGTTTTTGACCCGAATGTATGGTCCGGCCGCGCGTTGCAAGAAGATTTCGTCGAATTGGCGGCGGCGGTCTTGCATCAATGTATCCGGCCTCTGATTGGAGCATGTGGTGCTCCGGGCCATCATGGATATCAGCGCGCGTGCGTTCTCATTACCGGACAGGCCTCGATTGGGCCATTTGGGTCACCAGTGTTCGCACGCGCTCGGAAGACCGAACCTCCATCTCGTCTCATCCTCTCGCAGACCTCGGCTGGAAACTGTTGATAGGGTTACGTCATCGCTTGCTCCTCGTATCGCGCAGTTCCTTTGTTCGAGCCAAGGGCCGTTCCTTCGTCCCGGCCCGCAGAGCGTCGATCGCGTCGCGCGCAGGGACGGTCAAGGCCGGCCGTCGCGCTTGGCTTGCGGCGGGCGCCGGCGTTGCCAGGCCGCGCCTTGACCGCGCCGAGCACGGCGCGAGGATCACGCGGGTCGGACGCCTGCATCATCGGTCCTCGTCAGCTCGAAGGCGCGTCCTTTGGCCAGCACCGCCCAGGCGATCCGGGCAAGCTTGTTGGCGAGCGCGATCGCCAGCACGTTGTGGTGCAACCGCCTCTTGGCGGCTTCGATCCAGGATTTGAGCCCGTAACGTTCCCAGTCCTTTATCCTGACCAGCACAACCCATGCCGCCTGCACGAACAGAACGCGCAGGTAGCGATTGCCGCGCCTCGAGATTTTGCCGAGGATCGTGCGGTCTCCCGTCGAGATCTGCTTGGGCACCAGTCCGAGCCAGGCGCCGAAGTCGCGGCCTTTGGAGAATACGTCTCCAGTGCCGATCGCGGCCACCATGGCGCTCGAAATGATCGGCCCGATGCCGGGCACCGTCATCAGGCGCGAACATGCCTGATCCTGACGGGCCAGGGCTTCGATCTCGCCGGATAGGCCATCGATGCGCTGATCCAGCCGGCGCCAGTCGCCTGCCAGGTCCTCGATGATGCGCAACATGCGAGGCGCGAGGACATCGGTGCGCGTCGCGAGGATACCCGGCAACTCGGACCGCAGCGAACGCAGGCCTTGCCGCACGGCGATGCCCCGCTCCAGCAGGAACGCACGGATCTGATTGATGACGCCGGTACGCTGACCGACCAGCCGCTCGCGCACCCGATGCAGTGCCTGCAGATCAAGTTGCTCCGCGGTCTTGGTCGCCACGAACTTCATCGTCGGGCGCTGCACGGCTTCGGCAATCGCTTCGGCATCATTGAAGTCGTTCTTCTGTCCCTTGCTATAGGGGCGGACATATTTGGCCGGCATCAGCCGGGCGTCGTGGCCGAGCATTTGGAGCTTGCGACTGAGATGATGCGCGCCGACGCAGGCCTCCATACCGATTAAGCACGGTGGCAGGTTGGCGAGCCGCGCTTCCACTTGGCCACGCGACCACTTCTGCCGCAGTGCGATGGCGCCGCGCGCATCGTGGCCCACAACGTGGAACGAGTTCTTGCCGATATCGATGCCGATCACGGCGATCGCGGTATTGGGTATCTGAGACATGGCGTGCTCCTTGTCCTTGGCGCCCCTTGCCAGCTTCGCTTGCTGGCAGGGCAGGAGCACGGCCGGACCATCCCATTACCGGTCATTGCGGGCGAGAGAAAATCAGTTCTATACTGTCAAGACGCCGACAGCTGTGGAGGCGGTCATGCCCAAAGGAATCCGTCATCCTTCGGGGGATGCTGTAGCTGGAAACGGTCTGATCGACCGGCGTGCACTGCTCGGGCAGGGCGTCGCTATAGCAGGCGCGCTCAGCACGGGCGTCGGGGCCTCGCTGACAAGCGCCGCGGCCGAGCCACTCAAGGATGATCCATGGAGCCTTGAGCCCGGTTCGAGCATCAAATCGTATGAGCTGCCGTCCCGGTTTGAGAAGAACGTCGCGCGGACGCTGAACAACCCCGACGGCCTGCCATTCGTTCAAACTGCGCGTACCCCGCATCACATGCTAAACGGAATGATCACGCCGAATGGCCTGCACTTCGTGGTCACCTATGGCGGCCCGCCCGACATCGATCCGGATAAACACCGCCTCGTGATCCACGGCCTCGTCAAACGCCCCCTGATGTTCACGCTTGAGGCACTTGCGCGCTATCCGATGGTATCGCGTATCAGCTTCCTGGAATGCGGCGGCAACAGCGCACCGCTGTTTTCCCCCCAGCCGCTGCAGGGCAACGTTCAGGCACTGCACGGCCTCGCGTCTTGCGCTGAATGGACGGGTGTGAAGCTCTCCACCCTGCTCGAAGAAACCGGCATTGATCCAAAGGCGAAATGGTTCATCGCCGAAGGCGCGGACGCGCCTCACCTGACACGCAGCGTGCCCGTGGCGAAGGCCTTGGACGACGCCATGATCGCCCTCTATCAAAATGGCGAGCGCCTCACGCCGAGTAACGGGTATCCGGTGCGCCTGCTGTTGCCCGGCTACGAGGGCAACATGAATGTCAAGTATCTGCGGCGCATCAAGCTCGTGGCGGAACCAGCCATGGGCTTCTGGGAGACCAAGACCTACACGCAGCTTCTCCCGAACGGCGAGGCATACCAGTTTTATTTCCTGCAAGAAGTCAAATCGTTCATCACGCAGCCGTCTCCCGGAATGACCCTAAAGCAGCCCGGCCTTTACCAGATTTCCGGTGTCGCATATTCCGGCACCGGCCGTATCGCCAGGGTTATGGTTTCGGCCGATGGCGGGCAGAGTTGGGCCGAAGCGGCGCTGCAGGAGCCGGTATTGGCGAAGGCTTTCACCCGTTTCCGCATGGCTTGGCATTGGAACGGTGGCCCCGCAATACTTCAAAGCCGGGCTTGGGATGAAGCCGGGCACTTCCAACCCACACGCGCCGAGTTCGTAGCTCAGCGCGGCGAGTTGAAGAATGTCCCGCCGATCGGGGCGTTTCCCAACCAGCACTTCAACGCGGTCACCAGTTGGGCGGTCGACGCCAAAGGGCAGATCAGCCATGCCTATACATAGAATTTTCGTCTACAGCGCTTCGTTGGTGTTCGCTCTGAGCATCAGCGTAGCGTTCGCCGACGGGCCCAATCTTGGCACGCCTATCGACCCCGCCGACGTCGCGGCTTGGGATATCGGCGTTATGCCTGACGGCTCCGGCCTGCCGGCAGGAAGCGGTACGCCGGCGCAAGGCGAGCGGATATACGCGGAAAAATGCGTCGCCTGCCACGACAAGGACGGCAAGAACAAATTCGGTTTTTCGCCACTGTTCGGAGGCGGCAAGATCACCGACATATCGGCCGGGATGAAGACCATCGCAAACTTTTGGCCTTATTCCACGACGCTCTTCGACTTCATCCGTAGAGGGATGCCGTGGCAGCAGCCGAGGTCACTCACCGACGACGAGGTCTACGCTCTGACCGCGTTCATCCTGGCGAAAAACAAACTCATAGGTGAGGCCGACACGATGAACCCCGAGACGCTGCCCAAGGTGCGGATGCCGAACCGTGGCGGCTTCATCATCCGTTTCCCCGATAGAATCTAAGTTGAAATGTCAGCTCCTGGCCCATCGCGTCATTTCGCTGCGAGGCAGAATTTGGTCGCCATCGGGGGCGTAGCGGACATCGATCAAGCCACATCAATCAAACTCGATTTATAAGTACGCACCCTGGTCTCTTGCTTTGACACGTTTTCTTCACCGCATTCGCTCGAAAACGCAGTGAATTCGAACCGGATCACATTCCCGGCGACAAATCTGTGGTTTAATCCTGATTTGCCGCTGCCCCGGAGTTGATCCGTGAACCAGATGAGTTGGCCCCCGCCGGGACCGCCGTCGCCGCCCCCCGGTCCGCCGCCGATGCCGGTGGCGTTTGCCGGCGATCGTGCGGATTTCTTTCGGCTGGTGCAGCGCGGCGCCGGGCTGGAACTCGTGACCCTCGGCTTTTACCGGTTCTGGCTCGCGACCGATATTCGCCGTCATCTGTGGTCGCATACGGAGATCGACGGCGACGCGGCGGAATATACCGGCCGCGGCAAGGAGTTGCTGATCGGCTTCCTGGTTGCAATGGCGATCCTGGTACCGGTGTATCTCGCCTACTTCCTCGCGGGTCTTGAAGCCGAGCGCTTCAAGGCGTTTGGCAGCTTTCCGCTGTTCGTCTTCTTCTATGTGTTCGGCCAGTTCGCGATCTACCGCGCACGGCGCTATCGCCTGACGCGGACGGTGTGGCGCGGGGTGCGGTTCTGGATGAGCGGTTCGGGCTGGGCGTACGCCGCCCGCGCGACGCTATGGGGCCTGCTGGTGATGGTGACGCTCGGGCTGGCGCTGCCGTGGCGCGAGGCCGCGCTCGAGCGCTACAAGATGCGCCATTCATACTATGGCGACCTGCAGGGAAGTTTTGAGGGGCGCGGCTGGGAATTCTTCAAGCGCGGCTGGTGGCTGTGGCTGCTGGCGCCGATCGCCTATTTGGTGTGGCCGATGGCGCCCTTCGTCTACGGCGCGTTCAGGGCGGTGGAATGGCGCTGGTGGCTCTCGGGTATCCGGTTCGGCGGCGTGCGGCTGGAATCGACGTTGCGAAAAAGCGCGCTGATCGGCCTGTACTGGAAGGTGATCGGCTGGATCGCCTTCCTTGCGGCGGTATTCGCCGCCTATCTGGTGATATGCTCGGCGCTGGTCGCAAGCATGAGCGGAACGCCGTTCGGGCAATTCTTCAAGTCGCAGGAGTTCCTTAAGAGCATTCCGTTGCTGGTGCTGGCAGGTCTGGGCTATCTGATGGTCGTGCTGGCGATCAACGTGGTGATGCGGGTCTATCTGATGCGCGATCTCTGGGTCAGAATTGTGGGATCGACGATCATCCTTGATATTGGAGCGGCGGCGAACGTCTCCGCCCGAGGCGAACTGGCCAATGCGCTCGGCGAAGGTTTTGCTGACGGGCTCGATGTCGCCGGCTTCTAGCCCATGACCGATATGCCCACCGAGAATGGAGCAACCAGCGATCCGTCGCCGCCTTCGGCCGGCCCGGCCATTTTTTTCGACGGGACGTCGAGCCAGCGGCGCGCGGTCACGCTCCGCCTCGCGGACCGGCTTGAAATCAGCGAGGGCGAACGGACGCTTGGCGTGTGGGCCTATGCCGATATCCGCCGCGCCGACAGTCCGCCCGGTACGCTGCGCCTGAGCTGCGTGACGGCGCCCGCGCTGGCGCGGCTCGAGGTTCGCGACCCCACGGTCGCGGCCGAGCTTGTCGCCCGCTGCAACAGGATCGACGAGAATGTTCCCGGCCGCGGCGTTGCCGCGATTGTCGGCTGGTCGCTCGCGGCCACCGCCTCGATCATTGCCGTCGTGCTGTTCGGGGTCCCGCTCGCCGCCGATCGCCTGACGCCGCTGGTGCCGGATGTCTTCGAACGGCGGCTCGGCGACGTCGCGGAAGGGCAGGTCAAGGCGCTGTTCGGTGGCAAGGTCTGCGACGATGCGGCCGGGCAGCAGGCTTTTGCCAAGCTGGTCACAGCGCTTCGTGAACCCGCCGGGCTCGATCCATCAGTGCAATCCGGCGTGCTGGCGACGCCGGTTCCCAACGCCTTCGCGCTGCCCGGCGGCAAGGTCTATCTGTTCAACGGATTGCTGGCGAAGGCGGAGAATGCCGACGAGATCGCAGGCGTCCTTGCCCACGAACTCGGTCATCTCAGGCATCGCGACAACATGCGGGGCCTCATCCACAACGGCGGCACCTCGTTTCTGATCGGGCTGTTGTTTGGCGATATCACCGGTTCAGGCGCGCTGATCTTCGCGTCCCGCACGCTGGTGACGGCGTCCCACTCGCGCGAAGCCGAACAGAATGCCGATGATTTCGCCATCGACATCATGCACCGGCTCGGCCGGCCGACGAAACCGATGGGGGAGCTGTTGTTCCGCGTCACCGGAAAGGAAGGCAAGGGCTTGTCCATCATCTCCAGCCATCCCCTGACCGAGGATCGTCTGGCGCAAATGAGCCGGGAAGACCGGCCAGCCTCAGGGCCGCCGCTGCTGACACCGGAAGAGTGGAAATCGCTGAAATCGATCTGCGGTCCCAATTCGAAATTGTGATCGTCCGGTCCGGCCGAATCTTCCTCGCCGTCCTGCGGTTTTACGCGATCGCGCCGCCGAAACCGGGGCGGCAGCTGCATTGGCCGGCTCGGCGTCCCAGACCGCCCGCATGATCGAGAAGGCGTGTGAAATCGCCGGCTCATGCCGCCGCGATGTCAGGCAGGCCAGGCTGAGATCGCAGGTCAGCGTGACCCTGTCGGCGATCACGTAGTTCTGCCTGCGCGGCAGGCGTTGTTCGAGCACGACGTCGCGGGCGAGACAGAGGCAGACGCCGGATTCGACGAAGTCGATCATGGCTTCTTCCTGATCGGTGTAGGCGACGCGCTTCGGCAAGGGGCCCAGCGGCCGGAAGATATCGTCGAGCAGCCGCCGATGCGCCGACGCGGGCGGCGTTGCCAGCCACGGCAGACCGGCAAGGTCCGCCCAATCCTTTCCCATCACCTGGTCGCTCCATTCGATGGGGGCGATGACGCGGTAGTCATAGCTCAGCAGCGGCACGAGCTGGAATTTGCCGCCTTCGATCTTGCGCTCGGAAAAGGCCGGCAGCGAAAGCTGTTCGGGAGGCGTCGCATCGACGTAATAGCCGACGTCGAGTTCGCCCTTGCCGATCTGGGTCAGCACGTCGTCGCTCATGCCGTAGCGCAGGAAGACCTCGGTCCGCTGCGATTTGGCCAGGCTTCGCACGAACGACCCGAGCCGGGTGAACTCGGGATCCAGGATGGTGCCGACCCGAAGCGTTCCGCGCTGGGACTCCTTCAGCGAATCCGCCATCGTGCGGAAATCCGAGGTCGCCGATACCGCCTTGTGTGCCAGCGGGAGCAGGGTGGCCCCGGCTTCGGTCAGGGTGAAACCGCCCGGGGTCCGGTTGAAAAGCTGCAGGCCGGTGCTCTCCTCGAGCCCTTTCAGCTGCAGGCTGACGGCGGGCTGGGTCAGGTTGAGAAGCGAGGCTGCCCGCGAGACGGTGCCTTCGCGGGCCACGGTGATGAAGCAACGCAGGGCTTGGGTGCGCGGGAGGTCGTTCATTTGAAAATCTTATATAACATTTCCGAGAAATCATTAGACATGAATCACCCTTGCAAGTCACAACTTTTGCACAACGAAACTCTGCGTTGTCGTGTGCGGAACCCACCACTGCGCCTCCCGGGTGTTGAGCCGCCGCAGGTTTGATCCATCCATTGTCATTGCCGGGCTTGTCCCGGCAATCCATCATTCTGAGCAAGGAATCTTTCTTGATGGATGCGCGGGTCAAGCCCGCGCATGACGAATTAGAGGTACGGCCATCAGCATTCACTAGCCGGCGCAAAGACGAGTCACTCCGCCAGATTATTGACCTTGCGCACCCACGCGCGCACGTCCGCGAGCACGTCCGGCAGCACCGCCTTGACCTCCTCGACCGTCATGCCGGCCTTGATCCGGGGGTCGTAGAGTACATTGAGGATGTACTGGTCGTAGACGTCGAAAAAGCCCATCGAGACATTGTCGTTGAACATGGTCCAGGGCACGCTGGAGGTATCGTTGATCGGCCCCAGCGACTGCAGCAATTCCTCATAGGCGCAATCGAGGAAGACGAAGTCTCCATTATCGACGGTGAGGATCACGTCGGAATGTTCGATCTCGAACCGTTCGTTCTTGCGGAAGCCTGACAGGCACTGCGGATCCAGCGACGAGCGGATCTCCTTCGCCCGTTCGCTGCCGTAGAACGTGGTGATGGTGCGATAGAGGTCGCGGTCGCGCACCAGTTTCACCAGCACATTGGCGTCGTCGCCGCTGTTGGCCATGGCGATATCGAGATGCTGCACCCGCGCTGCGATGTCGGCCACGACTTTCGCAAGCTGGGCCTTGCGGTCCGCGCGGGTGCCGTCGGCGAACACCCGCACCGGCGTGTCGTATTTGCGGATACGGTCGACCTTGCCGGCGAGATGATATTCGGCGCCGAACGCGGTCTTCAGAAAGCCGTCGACGATCTCACTGTCGGTGAAGCTCTTCTTCTCGGCGCGCTGGCGCTGCGCTATGGCGGGAATTTCGGCGCTGGCGGCAGGCGGCGCGACAGCCCCGCCGAGTGCTGCGGCAACCAAGGCGGCTGCGAGTATTCGCGGAAATTGGGACCGGCCATTGGCGCTCATTGCAATGACGCTGCAGCAATCGGCAGAATCGCGCAAGAATTGTTTCGGGCGCGCCCGACTGCCGGAAAGATGCCGGGTTCCCTGACCGGCACGCGGCCCTAGTTCTTCACGACCACCGTGGTGCCGACGGAGACGCGGCCATAGAGGTCGGTGACGTCGTCATTGGTCATGCGGAAGCAGCCCGATGACACCGCCTGTCCGATCGTCTCGGGCTCGTTCGAGCCGTGGATGCGATACAGCGTCGAGCCCAGATACATCGCGCGCGCGCCGAGCGGATTGTCGATGCCGCCGGCCATATGGCGCGGCAGATCGGGACGCCGCGCCAGCATCTGCGACGGCGGCGTCCAGCTCGGCCATTCCTTTTTCGCCGTGATGCGGTGGGTTCCGCTCCAGCGAAAACCGTCGCGGCCGACGCCGATGCCGTAGCGCAGCGCCTGGCCGTTTCCGAGCACCAGATAGAGCCGGCGCTCGGCGGTGTTGATGACGATGGTGCCCGGCGCATAATTGCTCGCAAAGCTCACAGTGGTGCGCGGGATCGGGCTCGCGCCGCCGCCGCCGCCAAAGAAGTTCGGACCGCCGCCCATGATGTCGCGCGAGTCAGGGCCGAAGAAGCCAGAACCTCCGAAGTTTTGAGCCTGTGCGTGGCCGGCGCCGGCCAGCATGATCAGTGCGGCAAACAGCAAAGCAACGAAGCGGGTCATTTTCTTCCTCGCTAAAAAATCAAATACGCATTGAAACAGGCCATAATCGCCGCGATTTCGCAAGCCGCGGGCCCGTGAGCGAGCCCATTTTCAAACGCCGCGGTTAAAAAAGGCAACACACCGCAGGCGATGGCTGCAATGTCCGGCTAAACCTTTGACGAAACGGGTGAACAATGATTGATCTTGATCGGTCTTTGAGAAAAATCGCGGACGGGAGCGAGACATGAACGGTGCGGAAAGTCTGGTGCGGACATTGGTCGCGGGCGGCGTCGACGTCTGCTTCTCCAATCCAGGCACCTCGGAGATGCATTTCGTCGCTGCCCTTGACCGGGTCGAGGGCATGCGCTGCGTGCTCGGCCTGTTCGAGGGCGTGGTGACGGGTGCCGCCGACGGTTATTTCCGGATGAAGGGCACGCCGGCCTCGACCTTGCTGCATCTCGGACCCGGCCTCGCCAACGGCCTTGCCAACCTGCACAATGCCAAGAAGGCAAACTCCGGCATCGTCAACATCGTTGGCCAGCACGCCACCTACCACATTGGCTACAACGCGCCGCTGACCTCCGACATCGAGGGGCTGGCGCGGCCGATGTCGGCCTGGGTGCGGACCTCGCCGGACGCCAAATCCGTCTCTGCCGACGGCGCGGCCGCGATCGCCGCCGCCAAGAGCGCGCCGCCGCAGATCGCGACCCTCATTCTTCCCGCCGACACCGCCTGGAACGAGGCCGACGGCATTGCCGAGGCGCCGGCGGAAAGCCAGCGCGCCAATTATTCGGCGCAGGCGGTGGACAACGCCGCCAAGGTGTTGCGCAATGGCGGAGCAGAGACGCTGCTGCTGATGACCGGCAGCGCGCTGACCGAAAAGGGCCTGGCGCTGGCGGCGCAGATCGCGGGCAAGACCGGCTGCAAGGTGATGGGCCAGACCTATAATCCCCGGATGGCGCGCGGCAGGGGCCGGTTCGCGATCGACCGGATTCCCTATGTGATCGAGCTGGCTTTGCCGATCCTGAAGGATTTCAAGAACATCGTGCTGGTCGAGGCCAACGACCCGGTGGCGTTCTTCGCCTATCCGAACAAGCCGAGCATGCTCAAGCCGCAGGGCTGCGAGGTGCATCGCATGACCACGGGCGCGGAAAACTCGGTCGCCGCCCTGGAAGCGCTGGCCTCCGCGCTCGGCGCCAAGCCGGAGAACAGGCAGCCGCAAAAAATGGTCGAGATCGCCAAGCCGACGGGGGCTTTGACCTACGCCTCGATCGCGCAGGCGCTCGCCATGGCGATCCCGGAAAACGCCATCGTGGTCGACGAATCCATCACCACCGGGCGCGGCTTCTTTCCGCCGACGGCGGCCGCCGCCCCGCACGACTGGCTGCAGAACATGGGCGGCTCGATCGGCTTTTCGACGCCGGTGGCGACCGGCGCCGCGGTGGCGTGCCCGGACCGCAAGGTGATCTGCATGGTCGGCGACGGCAGCGCGATGTACACGCTGCAATCGCTGTGGACGCAGGCGCGCGAAGGCCTCAACGTCGTCACGATTGTATTCGCTAATCGCATCTACCAGATTCTGCGTGGCGAATTCGACGGCGTCGGCGCCGGCGAGCCGGGCCAGCGCGCGCTCGACATGCTGAAGCTCGACCGGCCGACCATCGACTTCGTCTCGCTCGCCAAGGGCATGGGCGTGCCGGGCCGCGCAGTCGATAATGCCGACGATCTCAACAAGGCGTTGGCGGAAGCCATCGCCGAGCCGGGACCGCGGTTGATCGAAGTGCTGATGTAAGGGCGGCCGTCGCCGCCCGTCGTTCGGAGGCGACATGCAGGCGGAGTTGCACAGGCTTGTCGGCGCGATCCGGGAGTTCTATGCCCGCGAGGTGCATTTGTTCGAAAAGGATCTGGGCGAGCGCACGCTCACCCATCGCCTCGCGGTGCAGATCGAAAAGCACTTTCCGGGCTGGGAAATCGACTGCGACTACGACCGGCTCGGCGAGCGCACGCTGCGGCTGCCCCATGGGACGGTCGTCTCGACCGACGATCATTTCGGAAAGTCGATCTATCCCGACATCGTCGTGCACCAGCGGGAAATTCCCAACAATCTGCTCGCCATCGAACTGCGCAAGGCGAACAACCATCAGCCGCTCGAACACGACCAGCACAAGCTGCAGGCGCTGACCGATCCGCATCTGTGGTTCGCCTACCGGATCGGCGTGCTGGTGACGCTTGGCAAGAAACAAGTGACGTCGTCCGAGGTCTATGTCGGCGGCGCGCTGGACATGAGCCTGTCCGGCTTCTTGGCCCAGCAGCTGAAGGATGTGGGGTTGGAAGCGAGATAGAGATTTCGCTCTCCGTCATGGCCGGGCATAGCCGTCCGAAGGACGGCGTCGCTTTCGGTCGCCTATGCCCGGCCATCCATGTCCTTCCTCCGTGAAATACAAAGAGCGTGGATGCCCGACACAAGGCCGGGCATGACGAACTCAAGCGGAATGCGCGCCTCTACGCCGCGATGCTCGGGAAGCTCAATTCGCAGACCAGGCCTTCGGGCTTCCAGTGCCGGCTGATGCTGCCGCTCAGCGTGCGGATCACGCCGTCGACGGCGCCGACGCCAAATCCTTTGCGCACGGGTTCAGCGGTTCGGGGGCCGCCGGATTCCGTCCAGTGCAGCAGGAGGTTGTCGGTCGCGTCGGTTTGCCAGCGGATGTCGATCTTGCCGCCCGGTTTCGAGAGCGAGCCGTATTTGGCGGCGTTGGTCGCGAGCTCATGCACGGACACCGCGATCGCCTGCGCCAGCGTCGCCGGCAGCCTGACATCGCTGCCGGTGATGCTGACCCGCCTGGCATCGTTGGCGGCGTAGGGCCGGAGTTCTTCCTCGACAATGGTCTTGAGGCTGGCGCCGGTCCAGCGCGACACCGAGAACAGCCGCTGCACATTGGCCAGTGCGCTCAAGCGGCCCTGGAACGCCGCCTGAAATTCTTCCGCGGTATCGGCCTTGGTCAATCGCAGCATCGCCTGGATCACGGCGAGCAGATTGTTGGACCTGTGGTCGACCTCCTGGGTCAGCAGCATCAGCCGCTCTTCGGCCTGCTTGCGGGTGGTGATGTCCACCAGCATGTTGACGGCGCCAATCAGTTTTCCGGAATCGTCGCGAAGCGGCGTCGGATAGGGCATGAAGCAGATGCGCGAGCCGTCGGGCCGTTCGGCGATCGCCTCCATGTCCCGGACCGGGCGATTCTCCTTGAGTGCAATCGCCATCGGACAATCTTCATGGGCCAGCGGCGTGCCGTCCGGCAGGAACAGCTTCCAGGTCACGCACCACATGTCGCCGATTTTCGGCGTCCGTCCGGCGAATTCGACGCAGCTGCGGTTGAAGAACGTGATCCGTCCCTGGGCGTCGGTCGTGTAGATGGCGGCGGGCAGCGCCTGCAGGAGGTCGCGGAATTGCTTTTCGTGGGATTCGGTGTCGTCCGAGGTACCCGATGCGATGGCGGCGTGTTCGGCGAGGATCCTTTCGAGATCGGCCTCTTCCGAATGCCTGAACAAATTCAACATTGTCCGCCCTGTCACCAAATGCCACACCGGTGGCAATGGTCGCTAATTCGTCACAAACGCAAAGGTTCCTGCGGGTTCGTTGCAACTGGTTAAAAATAGCGGAAATCCGCCCCGGGCCGTGATGACGTGGGCAGGCCGGTGCCGGTGAATGAGCCAAGCCAAGTGACAAAGCCAAGCGACAAGGTCAAGTGACAGGCAAAATGAAGGGGCCGCCCGAAGGCGGCCCTCCTGTGCTGCTCGCTCCGTCACTTCGCGTCGTCGCTCGACTTCTTAGCCGGCTTTTTTGCCTTCTTTTTGGATGCCATCTTGGTCTTCGGTGCGTCGCCCTTGCTCATGGTGTCGCCGCTCTGGGCCGCGGGCGCCGTGGCGCTTCCGGCCTTGTCCGGTGTTTGTGCCGAGACGGTCGAGGACAGAAAGGCGAGGGCGGTGGCGGCGAGGATAAGTCTGCGCATCAGGTCGATCTCCAAGTTTTTTTCAGTGAAGTTGTTTTTCAGTGAAGTGTTTTTTTCTGGTGCTCGTCCCAGGTTTTTTTACGGCGCGCTTCAACGGAACCGGTACGCCCTCGGTTCCACAGCCTGGATCAGTTATCCGTGAGCAGCGCGTGTACGGCACGAGCGGGCAATCCTGCTCATTTCGATCGCAATCGCCGTTCGGACGCTTGCGATTGCGGTCGCCGGGTTCCCGTCGCATGATCAATGCGTGGGCGACGGCTGCAGTGCCGGCAACAGGGAGTGGAACGATGGCCAAGGGCTCCGACCTATTGGTGGCGGCGCTGGAGAACGAAGGTGTCGACCGCATCTTCGCGCTGCCCGGCGAGGAAAACCTCGACGTTCTGGAATCCCTGCGCCATTCGAAGATCAAACTCGTGCTGACCCGGCACGAGCAGGCCGCGGCCTTTATGGCTGCGACCCACGGCCGGCTGACCGGGCATCCCGGCGTCTGCCTGTCGACGCTGGGACCCGGCGCGCTGAATTTCACCACCGCCGCGGCCTATGCCCATCTCGGCGCCATGCCGATGCTGATGCTCACCGGCCAGAAGGCAATCAAGAGCGCGCGGCAGGCCCGGTTCCAGATCGTGGACATCGTCGGCGCGATGCGCCCGCTGACCAAGATGACGCGGCAGATCGTTTCCGCCGCCTCGATCCCGGCGATGGTGCGCGACGCCTTCCGCGTCGCCGTCGAGGAACGGCCGGGTCCGGTGCATCTCGAATTGCCCGAGGACATCGCCGCCGAGCAGGCCGACGCCCCCCTGATGTTGCCGCATCCGGTCGACCGGCCGGTGGCGTCCGCCGCCGCGATCGATCGAACGGTCGCGATGATCCTGGAGGCAAAACGTCCGCTGATCATGATCGGCGCCGCGGGCAACCGGCCGCGCCTCGTCGACGCGCTGTCCGATTTCGTGCGCCGCACCGGCATCCCCTTCTTCAACACCCAGATGGGCAAGGGTGCGGTGACCGGCGGCTCGAATTTGTATCTCGGCACGGCCGCGCTGTCGGAGCGCGACTATGTCCATGACGCGATAGACCGCGCCGATCTGATCATCGCCATCGGCCACGACACCGTCGAGAAGCCGCCGTTCCTGATGGGCAAGGCCGCCGGCGGCCCCAAGGTGATCCATGTCGGATTCGTGTCGGCCAATGTGGAGGAGGTGTTTTATCCCGACGCCGAGCTGATCGGCGACATCGGCGCGTCCGTCGCAGCACTTGCCGGACGGCTGGAGGGCAAGCTGTCGTCCGATCCGGGCATGACGGAGCTTCGCAAAAACATTCTTGCCCACATCAACGAGCGTGCCGAGGACGAGCGCTTCCCGATCGTTCCGCAGCGCCTGGTGCACGACGTCCGCGCGGTGATGCCGGAGGATGGCATCGTTTGCCTCGACAACGGCATGTACAAGATCTGGTTCGCGCGCAACTACCGCACCCATGTCGCCAACACCCTGCTGCTCGACAACGCGCTCGCCACCATGGGCGCGGGATTGCCATCGGCGATCTCGGCAAAGCTGCTCAACCCGCATCGCCGCGTGATGGCGCTGTGCGGCGACGGCGGCTTCATGATGAACAGCCAGGAGCTCGAGACCGCGGTGCGGCTGAAGCTCGATCTGGTGGTCGTGATCGTCGAGGATTTTGCCTATGGCATGATCCGCTGGAAGCAGGCGGTCGATCACTTCACCGATTTCGGCATGACTTTTGGCAATCCGGATTTCGTCACTTATGCCGAGTCCTATGGCGGCCACGGTCATCGCGAGGCCTCCGCCGCCGACCTGGTGCCGACGCTGGAAGCCGCATTCGCGGCCGGCGGCGTCCACATCGTCGCGGTGCCGATCGACTACAGCGAGAACACGCGCGTGCTGGTGGACGAGCTGGGCGGGCGGGTTGGCAATGTGGACGCCGGGTGAGAGCCTGATGAAAGGCGACCGGCGTTTTCAGGTCCCGCCAACAACTTGAAAATGATTCACTCTCCGTCATGGCCGGGCTTCGACCCGGCCATCCACGTCTTTTTTGCGGAGGGATCGGCAGGAAGTGGATGCCCGGCAGCCAAGGCTTCGACGGGCTTCGGTCCCAGTCCGCCGAAGCTTTAGCGAAGGAGGGCACGAGGCCCGGGCATGACGGGAGTCTGAGGTGGAACCGGCGGCCGTTGTCGGCGTTGTCGTTGCGGGCGGGTCTCGTGGAGAAGCGCCATGCACCGGCGATCAGCAACGGGACGGACCGACACGATGCGCGGGCCCGGAGACGATGAAGCCCTTTACGCCATCGGCTGGACCCTCGGCAGCCTGGCATCGCTGGGTACGATCATCGCGGTCCGGATGTTCGGGATGTGAGGCGTCGGCGTCGTATCGATGATCGACATAGGGGATCGAACCGTGGTGATACCCAACCCTCGAGAAACAAGGTGGATGCAATGACCTTCGGATATCTCCAGCCGTTTTCCTTCCAGATCGGTCCTCGAACTGGCCCCACCATTTCCCACATCCGCCATGGCGTGACGGAGATAACCCTGAGCGACGGCCGATCGGTTCGCGCCACGTTGCACGTCAGGTCCGTCACAGCCGACCCGAAAAAGCCGGGTAAACTCGATGTGTCTTACAATGTGGTCGCCGAAGTCATCAACACGCCGGACGTTCCAATTCTTGATGTGCACGAAACGATTCAGTGATGGCCGGATAATTTTATGTGAGAATGTACAGGTGAATCGCGGTGGTCAGAGTCGACGCGATGGTCGGGGCTGATGATGGTCTCTGCTCCGGGGCGGCCAGACGATCCATCGGAGCGGAATTTCGAGTTAAAAGAGATCGGACGATACCGGCTCTCCGGCCGTATCCGGCGAAAGAATATCCGCTATCTCCGTGAGGAGCGTGCGTACTTTCGTGGGCTCAATCTGATTCATGGCGTGCCGGACGCGGTTCGTCTCAAACTCTCTACGGCGTAGGGATGTGGCCGTCCGACGAAGGTCGTGCGCAGCTCGATCACGGATTTCCTGTTTGGGCGCGCCTTCGCCACTCAATCTCTTGGCGGTCTCGGCTTTGAGCCACGGGGTTAGCGGCAAATCCTCCTTCCACAAAACAAAAGTCACCAACGCGATCATGGCTTGTCCAAGAGTGCCCCAACCCGTCTCATGACGACCGGCTTTGAAGGCCCAACCGATCAGCAGATCGCGCGTGCTTTTCAAAACGAGGGGACTATCGATGGCGTCGCGGGCGGCTTCAAACAGCAACTCGATCATTGAGAAGCTCTCAACGAATTGAGTCGACTCTTTATCCTCTGGGATCCACGAAATTACCGAAATCAGCCAATTCGCATTCTTCTCAAGTTCGTCTCGCATATGGTCGTCGACAATCGGCGCTCGCGCGAGGGCGGTGAGCAGCTTGGTGACATGTGCGATCCAATGAAGACTATCGAAGGTGAAGTGGGATTTCTTTGCGATAGCGAGTAAAAGCAACGTCTTCTCGGTGCGATATAGTTCTTCAGACCAGGTCTGGATATTACTTAAGACGCCTTTGGCGGCTTCGTCGTTCTCCTTGGTATCGATAAGCGCGTTACATAGTTCGGTGAGCTTATCGCCGAGTGTTCGCGTTTTAGTGAGCGAGTAGTATGGCGAGAGGTAGTTGCTGTGAACGCGATCAAGCGGCGCGTCTGGAACGGTTGTCAGAAAAATTTTGACAACGAACTCGACCGAGTCGCGAAGCTGCTTTGCGGCGAAATCAATGTCATGTGTTTGGGTCCGAAGTAGGTCAAAAGTCAGCTGCGCCAACTGTTCGATGCCGGTCATTACGAGAACCCGGTCGGCAGGCTTAACGACGCCTGCGATAGAAAAAGCGGTAATCTTCTCTACGAGAATTGTAATGTCGTTCGGTTGGCCAACGGTCAGAAAAAGACCCGCCGAAGCGCCCATGAGGCGGATTCCTTCCATAACCACATCAGGCAAATTGCGCGGGAGAACACGCTCGACCGCGCCTGTCAGGTAACTTGCCGCTAGTTGGGCATGCTCTTTTGTACCTGTATGGCGAACCGCATAGTCGATCTCCACGTAGGTTTGCACGAGTTTCGCTATCGCTATCAAAATCTGCCGTATAGCATCTTCTTCACCGCGCGCAGTCGAAATTTGTTCAAACCGCCGCAGATGCTCAAGCGTCGAGTTGATGAACCCGTCGGATGACTCGGGAATATCGAAGATCGGGTTGGATGCAAAAAATGTTCTTCCTTTCGCAGCCACATAACTCGCGTTGATGAGGACCACGGCTTGCAGAGCTCCACCGGAAACTTCAAAGTCGCCTTGTTCGGAGTAGCGGCGTGCGAATGAGATCGCATGCGAAACGGCGCGGCGCGCTACACTTGTCCATATGGGATTGGCTCGAAAAAAGGCCATGCGGGCCAAATCGTGTTTGGAATGACGATCGTGGTTCGCTTCATCTGCGGCAGGGACGTTGAGCAACGGCGCCATGCGTTGTGATCGCCGCGCCCACTGGCGTAAATCCTTTTGTGCGGTCGCCACAATTAGACGGAGTTGAACAACCGGGTTGATAAGATCGAGTGCACGCTGGTATCCATAGAAAAAAAGGATCAAAATTAGAAGGGTCGCCCAGGTCGCCCCAATCGAAGCAAGAGCCGACCAGCTAGCGTCTGGTACAAGGGAAAGGGCGGACACGCCGATCGCCAACAGGAATGTTGCGGCAAAGGTTCCGAGTAGTCTGAAATCTGAACTGAGCTTTCGGAATAGACCGTGTGGCATGCGAGCAAAGTTAAGTTGCACCGCGATCATAACGACGGAAAAGCCGATAGCAGTAGCGCCTACTAGCGCCCCACCAGTGGTGGCGAGCAGGTTGCGTAGAAGGGTGAACCGTTCCGGATTGAAATAAGCTTCGACGGCTGTTTGAAAAACATGCGCAAGGACGAACCCGACAATGATGAAAGCAGCTAACGTGGCTCCGACAGCTACGCGACCAAGCGTCGCTAGACCAGTTTCCAGTCGGTAGCGGATGAGGATCATGCGTCGATAGATCAGGGCCAAGCGCCTCGGTCCCGCTTTCAAACCGCGTTTCGTTAGGGCAATAACCGCCGGTCCGACCGCGCGAAGCGCGCGCCCGGCGCGGATCGTCTTTCGGCTCACGCGTCGATAAATCGGGGCCAAACGCCTCGACTGTGATTTCAAGCCAAGTTTCGCTAGACCAAAGGCGCCCGCGCCGATCGCGCGAAGTGCGCGCGCGGCTCGGATCGTCTGCTGGAGAGCGATCGCGAGAGCTGCTGATAGGAACGATCTCAAGATCAAAATCTCCTGCTAAAAGGCCGCGCGACTCAGGCAAACGATACAACTATTCGAGGTCGGGGATCGAAACAGGCTGGCACCGAGCCGTCGGTGAAACAGCATCCTAGAGCGGTCGCGGCGGGTCAGGCGCTGTGCATGCGTGGGAAAGATGCTCTACGTTCGGGGTCTGCCGGCGCTACCTCTGCAGCACCCGCTTGCCGCCGGTCAGGAGCAACCCGAGCCTGCGTCCGATCAATAATCCCGCTACCAGCAGCACGCACCACACCGGAAAGAAAAACAGCGTGAGGATTCCGGCGTCCTCGGGCTCTTTCTGCAGCAGCCATTTGACGACGCCAACCGGTGCGAACAAGCCGACCGCGCCACCGGTCAGGCTGGTGACGAGGATGACGAGTTTTTGCAGGCGCATCGGCGGCTAGTTCGGCAAGCGTCCGGTGAGGTCCGACTCGCCAGGGAATTTCATCCGGATCGCCAGCGCTTCCCGGTACAGATGTGAAAAGCAGATCAGCAATGAACTGCACAACACGAAGATCGCAAAACTGTCGTAGTCTGCGGGGGTGAGCGGATTGAATTCGAAGATTGGCGGCATGAACGCCCACCACACGATCGGGATCGCGAGAACGGCGGCAAAGATGCCGGCCGGAGCGCCGCCCAACAGGCTGGCCATCAGGATCGCGGGAAAGAACGCGGCGAAGCGCAGCGTAGCGCCGAAAGAGGCCAACACCTCCTGCATGGTCGCGGCAAAAACCACGGCCAAAAATGCAGCCATGAAGGCGGAGAGCGACCACGGTTTTAGCTTGAGGATGTAATCAGCCCTGTTACGCATCGAACGCTCCTGAAATCCAACGCTTAAAACTCAAGGGTATCGGAGGCGGAACACAAATAAAAGCCCGGTAAAAGCCCGGATCGGCGCGACGGCGGGGCCGGTTTCCGGGAATTGGCCGGCGCTGAGGCCTGCGCGCGCAGGGCGATTTCGTAAGCCGATTCAACGTGATTTGCCCTGTCCAGACCTTCCTACGAAAATATTCCTCTTCCCGCTTCCCCCAAATCACCGGTAGAAACCCCGCCGTCTCATCCCTCACGAGGGGGCGTATCCGGATCGTCAGACACGTTGGGATGAGATGCGGTGGACGCGGCAGCGTCGGGCGCGCTTTGGATTCGCAGGGTGGGCTTCGGCTCGTGAGCGATTGACGACGCGCTAGACGAACGATGTTGCGGCGTACGGCAAAACCGTGTGGTCCTGGCACCCGTTGCTGGTGTCAAGTTGGCGGAGGTTTTTCGGGCCCAACCGGGCCTGACAAAACCTTCAATCCGCCGATGACGGTGACAAGACGAATTCGTCGCCGAGGAGAGCACGGCATAAGCCGTAAAGCCATTGCGCAGGGACGCCGGGATGCTCCGACTGTACCTGTATGCTCGTGTGCGCTTGCTATTGTTTTTTTTGCACGCGAGACCGCGGGTGCAGCAAGCACCCGGCGTTCCCTGCGCCCTCTTTTCTTTGGGCGAAACGATTTGCAAGGCCCGGGCCAAACGCGCCGCGGGAAGGCGAAGGTGTTTGCGAGCGAAGCGAAGCAATCCATTCTTCCTTTGCGCGGTGACATGGATTGCTTCGCTTCGCTCGCAATGACGGGGCTGGCGGTTGATGCTTGAACCGAGAGGCCGCGGCGTAATGGATCCCCCGCATGCGCGGGGGATGACGGCTCTGTTGTCATTGCGAGGAGCGAAGCGACGAATTGGTCGCGGGGCGAGATGAGGCATGCGGTCGCCCGGCATACGGAACCTGCTGCGGTCAATTCCTCGCCGCATTTATTGAGGTAAATGAACCGTGGCAGGGCAACACAGGACGACGACATGGAGTTTCTCATCCTTGCTGTCATCATCGGCATGAGCTTTGGCTTGGGGTATGGCGCGCGCGAACTCGTTTCCCGCCAACGCCGTCACAGGCGCAAGCACAGCCGCCGGGACTGGCCCGTCGAGGCGGTCCCTCGTCCGAACCCAGAGCTGCAAAATCCAGAACCGGATCGGCGGCCTGTCGAACCGGCAGGGGAGTTTGCCATCGATCTCGATCGCCTGCAGATCGCAGCGAACGACGATCGTGCCGGCCGCGAGCAACGATCGCAGGACGAACGGCGTGTCGATCCGGGAATCCGGCGAGACGAGCTTGATGTCGCCGCGCGGGATTTACTGGCCGAACTCAACCGGCTCTCATCTCACGAAGGCGCGTCGCCTGGTCCGGCCAATTTCCAGCGGTTGGGTTAAAGCCGGGATCGCGCTTTGCGCTCTGTCCGTGAATGTCTCTGCCGGGCCTGGCGGCAAAATCAAATATGGTGGACGCACAAGGGATCGAACCTTGGACCTCTCCCGTGTGAAGGGAACGCTCTCCCGCTGAGCTATGCGTCCGGGATTTTTGGCGCGCGACCAGAGGCCTTAAAGCGGCACCGGGTCGCAAAGATGCCTCGTCAGAGCCCGCGATTTACGAAGTGCGGACCCATAGTGTCAAGCGATCAGTCGAAACCTGGAAGAGAATCACGCCCCCTGCTGGCGGGCGCGGGACGCATGCGACTGCAGCGCCCGGATCCGTTCGGCCAGCGTGCCGCCGCCTTCGGGGATGGCGGCTGGCGCCGCGGCGCCATTGGCCGGTTTGGACGGGGTTTTGGGCGCCGCCGGTTCCGCGGCCAGCATGGCCTCGATCGCCGAATTCGGCCCCTCGAGCTGCATCGCAAGTTTTGCGACTTCGGCGGCGATGTCGTTGATACGCTCGCGCAGCAGCGCGTTTTCCATCCGCTCGGTCGCCCAGGAACTCTCGGCCTGCTGCTGGATCGCGTTGATGTCACGCTGCAATTTGGCGCGTTCGTCGCGCGCGACGCGGAGTTGCTCCTCGACCGCGGCCTTCTCGGTGCGCAGCTTTTCGATCGCGGGCGAATTGCCGCCGCCGCTCAGGGCGGCGATCTCGACGCGCAATTCCTTGGCGGCGCGGCCGGCGGCCTCGTTGGCCTGCTTGAGCTGGTTGTTTTCATATTCGCGTTCGGCGAGCAGCTTGCCTTGCGTCGCCAGCCGGCCTTCGAGATCGTTGACGCGGTTGCCGAGCATCTCGGCTTCCTTGACCTGGACGATCAATTGGCGGTCCAGATCGGTGACGCGCTGGCTCAAATTCTCGACCCGGCTGCGCGCCTCGTTGAGTTCACGCGTCGCGTTTTCGGATTCGGTCCGCTCCTGTGCGAGGCGGGCCTGGGTTGCCGCGAATTCCTTTTCGGCGTCGCCGACGCGGCCCTTCAATTCCTCGATCTGCGTGCGCACCGCGATCAGTTCGACCTGGCGGCTGTCCGCCATCAACGATCGGTCGGACAATTCGTGATTGATCTTGGCCAGCTCGCCTTGCTTGTCGGTCAGCGCGTGTTCGGCATTGCGCAGCATGTCGGTCTTGGCGGCGAATTCCTCTTCGGTCGCGCGCAACTGCTCCTTGACCGCCTTCTCGCGGGCTTCGAGCGAAAAGATCGTGGCGTTCTTCTCGCCAAGCTCGATCTTCATGCGGTTGATCGCGTCGGATTTCTTGCCGAGTTCGGCAAGCTGGCTGGTGGTCTTGTTCTTGAGCTGGTCGACGCTCATCTCGAGCCGCCGCGCCGACATCGCGAATTCCGCGCGCAACTGGTCCTTGTCGGCCTGGATTTCGGCCATCGACAGCGGGGTGGCGGCCTCGAGACGCCGGGTCGTCAGCCGGACCGCGCGGTTATGCACCAGCGGCACGATCATCAGACCGAACAGCATCGAGACCAGAAAACCGATCGCCAGATACATGATCGGTTCGATCATGGATGGTTACTCCCCGCGGCAATAGACAAATCGTTAATCACAATGCCATGGCGGACCGGCAAAAGGCCAGCCCAATGCCGCGTTAACGTGAATCGTCAACCGGAGGCGTTGCCGTTCCGGACGTTGCCCCGAAAGAGGACGTCAGAACGGGTTCCAGGTCGCGCGCGGGGTGTATTTGAGGTAGCCGATATTGGCGCCGAGCCGCAGCCCGATGCCGGAGCGGATCGGCACCAGCACGATGTTGTTGGCGGTCAGCGCGGTCATGCCGAAGCCGCCGACGATATAGGCCGAGCCGTCGATGCCGACGAAGCGCTGGTAGATCGCGTTGGTGGCCGGCAGATTGTAGACCAGCGTCATGGTGCGGGCGCCGTCGCCGCCCCAGTCGAAGCCGACCGAGGGGCCCTGCCAGTAGACCCGCAAGTCGCCGGCATTCTTGGTGTAGAGCGTGCCTTCGCCATAGCGCAGGCCGGCCACGAAGGCGCCCGAGCCTTCTTCGCCCAGCACGTAGCCATTGGGCAGGCCCCATTGGCTGACCGCGCGCTCGATGATGGAGGCGAGCCCGCGCGACACGTTGCCGAAGAATTTGTGCCCGGCGCCGACCAGTTCGTCCGGCCCGTAGGTGTTGGGGGCGGGCTGGCGCTGTGGCGGAGGTGCCTGCGGCGGCAGCTGTTCCGGTAGCGGTGCCTGCTGCGCCGAGACGGGCACGGTCCAGCACATCAGCGCGGCGAGCGCTACCGCGGCTAGGCGTGATGCGAAAATCATAAAGAACCCCTGGTATCGAATTCTGGCCGCCACCTTAACCTGACACCAACAAGCACGGCTCTAGGTTGCGTCCAGTGTCCCCTCGACTCGAATGTTATCGGTACCAACTATGACGGCACAACGGCAGGAAAGATACGGTAGGCCTCCGGGCAAGGCCTTTTTGGCCCTATTGGCAGGCTTTTTCGCGTCTATTTGCCTTGATTTGCCCGGCTGTGATTTATCGGCCCTGGCCGCGACCACCGAACGGGTGGTGGTGAACCACTATTCGGGCCTCGCCATCGAGGGTTTCGACCCCGTCGCCTATTTCACCGATTCCATTGCGGTCCAGGGCGTGGTGGACTTCGAGGCTTCGGAATCGGGTGCGGTCTGGCGCTTCCGCAACGAGGGCAACCGCGCCTCGTTCGTGGCCCATCCCGAGGTCTATAGCCCGCAATTCGGCGGCTACGATCCGGTCGATCTGGGGCGCGGCGTGACCTATGCCGGTAACCCCCGGTTTTGGCTGGTGACGGGCGCGCGGCTTTATCTGTTCGGCCGCGAGCAAAGCCGCGACGTCTTCGCCGCCGATCCGGCCCGTTTCCTGAAAAACGCCAAGGCGCGCTGGCCGGGGCTGGAAGAGACGCTGGCGCAGTAAATCAGGGCGCCGCCGAGGAATCGCCCCAGGCGATGAACTCGGGCACGATGAAATCTGCAGCGCCCAAGCCGAATTGCAGGGCGGCGCCTTTCGAATCCGTGATCCTGCCGCCGGCTGCGGTGACCACCGCATGGCCCGCCGCGACATCCCATTCGCAGGTCGGCGACAGGCGGGGATAGATATCGACGCCGCCTTCGGCCACCCGGCCGAATTTGACCGCCGAGCCCAGCACGGCCCGGACCGCGCCCGATCTCGCCGCGATAAAGGCTTCGGTCCGCTCATCGCCATGCGAGCGGCTGACCGCCACGGTCCACGGCGCGCCACGCGGCGGGCAGGGACGCGTATGGATCGGCTCGACGCGTGGGGCCGCCCCGTCGCGCATCGTCAGCCGCTCTGCGCCGTGGCCGACGATGCCGCGCCAGATCAGCCCGAGCGCCGGCGCGCCGACGATGCCGAGCAGCGGCGTCCCGTCGGTTACCAGCGCCAGATTGACGGTGAATTCGTTGCGGCCGGCGACGAATTCCTTGGTGCCGTCGAGCGGGTCGATCAGGAAGAAGCTGCCTTGATACGGTAGCCGCGCCAGCCGGACGCGCTCCTCGGACAGCGAAGGCACGTGGGGGGCCAGCCGCGCGAGGCCGTCGGCGATGATGCGGTCGGCGGCAAGATCGGCTTCCGTCACCGGCGATCCGTCGGACTTGCCGTCGACCTGCATGGCCGAACGGTTGACCGCAAGGATAGCGGCGCCGGCCCGGATCACCAGATCGGTCAGCGGTTCGATCAGGCCGGCGGCGGCGTCGCGATCGATCACGGGGGAAAGTGCCTCATTCATATGCGGGGCTCATAGGCTGTTCGTGTTCCCTTGTCATGGCCGCCGCAAGCTGGCCGCACGCGCGTCCACAGTGTATCAAGCCAGCGCGCATGCGTGATTCGTAACTGCCCGCTTCTCGCGCGGCCCTCCAGGAACATCTGATGTCTGCCACTCCGTCTCCCGGTCCCGCTCCCGATGCCCTCGAACTGGCGGCGTTGTTGTGTTCGCGAGTCTGCCATGATCTCATCAGTCCGGTTGGCGCGATCGTCAATGGGCTTGAGGTTCTCGACGATAATCCGAAGCCCGAAGACCGCGAATTCGCGCTCGATCTGATTCGCAAGAGCGCCAAGACCGCCTCGGCACGACTGCAGTTCTGCCGGCTGGCGTTCGGCGCCGCCGGATCGGCCGGCGCGCAGATCGATCTTGGCGACGCCCAGAACATGGCGCGGGGCCACATCGAGGACGGCAAGATCACAATCACCTGGAATTTGCCGCGCCTGCTGTTGCCGAAGAACCGGGTCAAGCTGCTGTTGAACATGCTGGTGATTGCGCAGCAGACGATCCCGCGCGGCGGCACGCTGACGATCGATCCGGTCGGCGACGGTGAGACGATGAGCTTTCGCGTCACCGCAGCCGGCCTGAACGCCCGCCTGCCGCAAAATATCGCCGACCTCCTGAGCGCGAGTTCGACCGCATCGGTCGATGCGCATGCGGTGCAGCCTTATTATACCCGGCTGCTCGCACAGGCCTGCGGGCTCAGCGTGACGCTTGCGCCCGACGGGGAAAAAGTGGTCATCGCGGCCTCCTGAAGCGCGGCCCGGCGCAAACATGGTTAACCAAAGGTTGATCGCCGGTCATCGGATTCGATGAAGCCGTCTTATCTCTTTGTTGATCCCGTTCTTTTCCAATTGCTCAACCAATATTAAACGGTTTGCATAGAAGCTGGCCAAATTCCGTAAGGCGCGTCGATGTCGCGTGCCCGTACGTGCGAAGGCCAGTTTCATGGATGATTTGTTGCGTGAGTTTCTGACCGAGACCAGCGAGAGCCTGGATACGGTCGACAATCAGTTGGTCAAGTTCGAGCAGGACCCGAGCGACGCCAAGATTCTGGATAACATCTTCCGTCTGGTTCACACCATCAAGGGCACTTGCGGCTTTCTCGGCCTGCCGCGGCTGGAAGCGCTGGCGCATGCCGGCGAGACGCTGATGGGCAAGTTCCGCGACGGCATGCCGGTGACCGCGGGCGCCGTGACGCTGATCCTGTCGTCGATCGACCGCATCAAGGAAATCCTGGCCGGGCTGGAAGCGACCGAGAACGAGCCCGAAGGCACCGACGAAGACCTGATCGAGAAGCTGCATGAGATGGCCGAAAGCGGCGCCCATGCCGCAGCCGCCGAGGTTGCCGCGGCAGCCGTACCGGTTGTTGCGTCGCCGCCGGTTCAGCCCGCGGCGCAGGGCACGCTGGTGAATCAGGTGCTGGAACGGCCGTTGCGTCCCGGCGAAGTCTCGCTCGATGATCTCGAACGCGCCTTCCGCGAGACCGCCATCGAAGTAGCGGCCGCGCCGCAGGCTGTGGCTCCCACCGCCAAGCCGGTTGCACCGGCGCCGAAGCAGGAGGCGGCCCCGGCCGCTGCGGCCGAGCCCGCCGCCGCATCGAAGGAGAAAAAGCCGTCCGTGAGGAAGGCCGCTGCCGCCGCCGACGGCGATGTCCAGGAAGCCGACAAGATCGCCAACCAGTCGATCCGCGTCAACGTGGATACGCTGGAACATCTGATGACCATGGTCTCCGAGCTGGTCTTGACCCGCAACCAGCTGCTGGAGATCAGCAGGCGCAACGAGGACACCGAGTTCAAGGTGCCGCTGCAGCGATTGTCGAACGTCACCGCCGAGCTGCAGGAAGGCGTCATGAAGACGCGGATGCAGCCGATCGGCAATGCTTGGCAGAAACTGCCCCGCATCGTGCGCGATCTCTCCGGCGAACTCGGCAAGCAGATCGAACTGGAGATGCACGGCGCCGACACCGAGCTCGATCGCCAGGTGCTCGACCTGATCAAGGATCCCTTGACCCACATGGTGCGCAACTCCGCCGACCATGGTCTGGAGACCCCGGCCGAGCGCGCCGCGGCCGGCAAGCCCGAGCAGGGCACGATCCGGTTATCCGCCTATCACGAGGGCGGCCACATCATCATCTGCATCGCCGACAATGGCCGCGGCCTCAACACCGAGCGGATCAAGGCCAAGGCAGTCCAGAACGGTCTCGTCAGCGAGGCCGAACTGGAGAAGATGACCGAAGCCCAGATCCACAAGTTCATCTTCGCGCCTGGCTTCTCGACCGCCGCCGCGATCACCTCGGTGTCCGGCCGCGGCGTCGGCATGGACGTGGTACGCACCAATATCGACCAGATCGGCGGCACCATCGACGTCAAGTCGGTGGCCGGCGAGGGCTCCTCCGTCACCATCAAGATCCCGCTGACCTTGGCCATCGTCTCCGCCCTGATCGTGGAAGCCGCCGGCGACCGCTTTGCGATCCCCCAACTCTCGGTGGTCGAATTGGTGCGCGCCCGCGCCAACTCCGAACACCGCATCGAGCGCATCAAGGACACCGCGGTCTTGAGGCTGCGCAACAAGCTGTTGCCGCTGATGCACCTGAAGAAGCTTTTGAAGATCGATGACGGCACCTCCTCCGATCCTGAGAACGGTTTTATCGTGGTGACCCAGGTCGGCAGCCAGACTTTTGGTATCGTGGTCGACGGCGTGTTCCACACCGAAGAAATCGTGGTCAAGCCGATGTCGACCAAGCTGCGGCACATCGACATGTTCTCCGGCAACACCATTCTGGGCGATGGCGCCGTGATCATGATCATCGACCCCAACGGGATCGCAAAAGCGCTCGGCGCCGCCGGCTCGACCGCCCAAGGGATGGCGGACGAGCACGCCGCGTCCCATGCCAATTCCGGCGAACAGCTGACCTCGCTCCTGGTGTTCCGCGCCGGCAATGCCCAGCCCAAGGCAGTGCCGCTCGGCCTCGTCACCCGTCTGGAAGAGATCTCGACCGACAAGATCGAACTCAGTAACGGCCGCTACATGGTGCAATACCGCGAGCAGCTGATGCCGCTGGTGCAGATGCACGGGGTCAATGTCCAGACCGCGGGCTCGCAGCCGATCCTGGTGTTCGCCGATGACGGCCGCTCGATGGGCCTTGTGGTCGACGAGATCATCGACATCGTCGAGGAGCGCCTGCACATCGAGGTCGCCGGTTCCGGCGAGGGCATTCTGGGGTCGGCCGTGATCAAGGGCCAGGCCACGGAAGTGATCGACGTCGGCCACTTCCTCCCCATGGCGTTTGCCGACTGGTTCTCCCGCAAGGAGATGCGCCCGGCCGCGACCGCGCAATCGGTGCTGCTGGTCGACGATTCCGCCTTCTTCCGCAACATGCTGGCGCCGGTGCTCAAGGCCGCCGGCTACCGGGTGCGGGTCGCCCCCAATGCGCAGGAAGGCCTGACCGCGCTGCGTTCGGGACAGGCCTTCGACGTGGTGCTGACCGACATCGAGATGCCCGACATGAACGGGTTCGAGTTCGCGGAAGTTATCCGCGCCGACCAGCATCTGAGCACGATGCCGATCATCGCGCTGTCCTCGATGGTGTCGCCGGCGGCGATCGAGCGCGGGCGGCAGGCCGGCTTCCACGATTACGTCGCCAAGTTCGACCGTCCGGGCCTGATCGCGGCGCTGAAGGAACAGACCGCCGAGACCAGGCACGCGGCATAAGGGAATTAGATGATGACCAGCAAGACCGATACCATCGAGGGCACCGTCGCCGAATACGTCACCGCCGTGATCGGCGGGCAGCTGTTCGGCCTGCCGATCTCGCGGGTGCAGGACGTGTTCATGCCGGAGCGGCTGACGCGGGTGCCGCTGTCGTCGGCCGAGATCGCCGGCGTGCTCAATCTGCGCGGCCGCATCGTCACCGTGGTCGACATGCGCGCGCGGCTGGGCCTGCCCAAAAACGACGACGGCAAGCCGCCGATGGCGGTCGGCGTCGATTTGCGCGGCGAATCCTACGGGCTCCTGATCGACCAGATCGGCGAGGTTCTCAGGTTGCCCGACGACAGCCGCGAGGAAAACCCCGTCAATCTCGATCCCCGCATGGCCAAACTCGCCGGCGGTGTCCACAGACTGGACGGACAGCTCATGGTCGTCCTCGATGTCGATCGCGTCCTCGAAATCGTGCCCGCCCTGGTGGCGGCGTAAATATCTGCAGCAACGCAAGCGTACTAAAAACTGAAAATGGAAACGTCCCTTTGCGGGATTGGGAAGTAGAGGCCGAAAATGAGAACATGTCTGGTCGTCGATGACTCCAGCGTCATTCGAAAGGTCGCACGTCGTATCCTGGAAGGTCTGGATTTCCAGATCGTCGAAGCCGAGGACGGCGAGAAAGCGCTTGAAGTCTGCAAGCGCGCCATGCCCGAGGCGGTTCTGCTCGACTGGAACATGCCCGTGATGGACGGCTATGAGTTCCTCGGCAATCTGCGCCGCATGCCCGGCGGCGACGCGCCCAAGGTGGTGTTCTGCACCACCGAAAACGACGTCGCGCATATCGCGCGTGCGCTGCATGCGGGCGCCAACGAATACATCATGAAGCCGTTCGACAAGGACATCGTGACCGCGAAGTTCCAGGAAGTCGGCCTCATCTGATCTCGCGTATCCGGTCCGGCGGCTGAGCGGCCTTCGGCGGTAGTGTTGTAATCGTGCCGTTGAGCCGTTGGTGAAGTAATGAGCGTTGCGTTGACAAGTTCCCCGGCTCCGACTTCGACACGGCAAGAGCCGCTGCGGGTGATGGTGGTCGACGACTCCGTCGTGATCCGCGGCATGATCTCGCGCTGGATCGGCGCCGAACCGGATATGGTGGTCGCGGCCTCGCTGCGCACCGGTCTGGATGCGGTCAACCAGCTCGAGCGCATCAACCCCGACGTCGCCGTGCTCGATATCGAAATGCCGGATCTCGACGGCATCTCCGCGCTGCCGCAACTGCTGGCGAAGAAGCGCAACCTCATCATCATCATGGCGTCGACCCTGACCCGCCGTAACGCGGAGATCAGCTTCAAGGCGCTGTCGCTGGGCGCGTCCGATTATATCCCAAAGCCCGAAAGCACGCGCGAAGCGACCGCCGCCGAGACCTTTCGCCACCATCTGATCCAGAAGATCCGCCACCTCGGCGCCAAGGCGCGCCGCGGCGCGGCCGCGCCGGCGAGCCCGCCTTTGGCGCCAACCCTCGACAGAGCGCGCGACGCATCGACCCGTCATACACCGGCGCCGGCGGCGCAGCCGCAGCTGATGCGCCGTCCGTTCAGCATGCTGGCGCCGCGCGTGCTCCTGATCGGTTCGTCGACCGGTGGACCGCAGGCCCTGATGTCGCTGGTCGCCGAGATCGGACCGGTGATCGATCGTTTTCCGGTGCTGATCACCCAGCACATGCCGCCGACCTTCACTACGATTCTCGCCGAGCATCTGGCGCGTACCAGCCGCCGCCCGGCGCACGAGGCCATCGACGGCGAGATCGTCAAGGCCGGCCAGATCTATCTGGCGCCCGGCGGCCGCCATATGCGCGTGGTGCGCCATGTTGCGGATGCCGTGATCGCGCTCGATGACGGGCCGCCGGTCAATTTCTGCAAGCCTGCGGTCGATCCGTTGTTCACCTCCGCGATCGATGTCTGGCAGGGCGGCATCATGTCGGTGATCCTGACCGGTATGGGTTCGGACGGCATGCGCGGCGGCAAGGATATCGTCGCCGCCGGCGGCAGCGTGATGGCCCAGGACGAGGCGACGAGCGTGGTGTGGGGCATGCCCGGTGCGGCCGCCAATGCGGGCATCTGCGCTGCCATCCTGCCGCTCAATCAGATCGGGCCGAAACTGGTCCGGGTGTTTTCGGGAGATCGCTCGTGACGCCTTTCGACTATGAGTATCTGCGCAGGCTTCTGAAAGAGCGTTCCGGCCTCGATCTGTCTGCCGACAAGCAATATCTGGTCGAAAGCCGCCTGGTGCCGCTGGCGCGCAAGTCGGGCCTTCCCGGGATTCCCGAACTCGTCCAGAAGATGAAGAGCGGAGCCGACGCCTTGACCGCCGAAGTGGTCGAGGCGATGACCACCAACGAGACGTTTTTCTTCCGCGACAAGATTCCGTTCGATCACATGAAGGAGACGGTGATTCCGGCGCTGGTTCAGGCGCGGGCCGCCCGCCGCAGTCTGCGGATCTGGTGTGCGGCTTCCTCCACCGGCCAGGAGCCGTATTCGATCGCGATGTGCCTGAAGGAGTTTGGTTCGGCGCTGGCGGGCTGGCGGACCGAGATTGTCGCGACCGACCTGTCGCAGGCCGTGCTGGAAAAATCCAAAGCCGGCATCTTCAGCCAGTTTGAAGTGCAGCGCGGTTTGCCGATCCAGATGCTGGTCAAGTATTTCACCCAGACCGGCGAGTTGTGGCAGCTCAACGCCGAGATCCGCGCCATGGTGCAGCACCGCCAGCTCAATTTGCTGCAGGATTTCTCCCACCTCGGCACCTTCGACGTGATCTTCTGCCGCAACGTCCTGATCTATTTCGACCAGGACACCAAGGCCAATATCTTCTATCGCCTCTCGCGCATGCTCGAACCTGACGGCGTGCTGGCGCTTGGTGCCGCCGAATCCGTGGTCGGCATCACCAACACCTTCAAGCCGTATCCGGAGCGGCGCGGGCTTTATCGTCCGAACACCGCGCCGGCGGCCCGCGCCGGCGTCACGATCATGGCGCCGCCCGCATTGAGAGCGGTGGCTTCGGCGCGTTGAGCGCGATGGCTGAGAGGCCGTCGTCTTCGCTTGATGATGCGCTACAGGATCGCGTGCGGCAGGAACCGCGACGTATTGCCGGTGATCGGATTCTCGTCCTCGCGGATCGACAGGCCGCACGGGGCGTGGTCGACCAGCCAGCTTCCAAGCACCGGATACTGACCGGAAAAATTCGGCAATGGCGCCAGCGCCTGCCGGACGAAACCCTCGGCGCCATACGGTCCTTCCTGCTCCGCGAGCGTGGTGCCGGCGCTGACCAGCGCGATGTTGGCGCCCTCGCGCGAGTATAGCGGCTTGCGCACGAACGACGTGCCGAGCCGCGCTGCGTTCGGATCGTCCTCGAAATAGGCCGGCAGCAAATTTGGATGGTTCGGAAACATCTCCCATAGCAGCGGAAGAATGCCCTTGTTGGAAAGGATCGCCTTCCATGGCGGCTCGATCCAGCGCGTCGGTGCCTTCGCAAGTTTTGCGCCGAACGCGTCGCGAAACATCCATTCCCAGGGATAGAGCTTGAACGCGAGCTCGATTTCGCGATCGTCGAGATCGACGAAGCTGCCGTCGTCGCGCAATCCGATGTCCTCGATGTCGATCAGTGTGGTCCCAAGTCCGGCCTGGCTTGCGGTATCCTCCAGATAAGCCAGCGTGCCGGCATCCTCGGTATTGTCGGTCATGCCGGCGAGATGAAGGTGATGCGCGCCGCCGAGTTTCTTCCAGGCCTCGATCAGGCATTCATGGATCGCATTGAACTGATCGGCGCGCCTGGGGATGATGTTTCGTTCGATCGCCTGTTCGAGCCAGGTCCACTGGAACACCGCCGCTTCGAAGATCGAGGTCGGGGTGTCCGCGTTGTATTCCAGCAGTTTTGCCGGGTTGCGGCCATCGAAACTCAGATCGAGCCGGCCATAGAGGCTGCCATCGTCGCGGTGCCAGCTCTCCGAAATCAGCGGCCAGAAGGCTTCCGGTATCTTCAGCCGCCTGAGATAGTCCTCATCGTCGACGGCATGGCTGACGAGCTCGAGGCACAATGCGTCGATCTCGCCGGTCGGCTGCTCGATCTGGCGTTCGATCTCATCGAGCGTGAAGGCATAGTAGGCCCGCTCGTCCCAATAGCGCTCGCCGTCGATGGTGTGAAAATCGAACCCGGCGCTTTCGGCGGTCGCACGCCAGTCGTCGCGTTCGGGACAGATGATACGCTGCATAAAAGGTGCTAGCCGCCGCCATGGCCGTGACCACCGCCGTGACCATGGGCGTGGCCGTGGAAGCGAACACCGCCGAAGCCGCCATAGGCCGCACGGCAGTAAGGCTTGCCGCCCGGACCGGGTACGGTCGTATTGCCGGGACCGCAGTCCGTTCGTGGCACCAGGCCCATCGAAACGGCCCCGATCGCCGCACTTCCCATCAATGTCAGCACCACACGACGCGAGCGTTTCATGGTTGCGATCCTGTTTTCTGAGGGTCCGGAGAGAGCTGGTGCGAGTTTCCATCACCTCGTGGCGTCGGGGCAAGCAAAAGCACTCCGTTTCACGGCAACGTGCGGGAAAAGGCTGGTGCTATCAACCGCCGCCGGAAAAATGTGCCGCAAAGCTATGCGCAAACGAGCCGAAGCCGCCGCGCGTCACCCCGCCCGAGCCGGAATCGGAGCCGCCCGATGACGCGTGGCTCGAGGTGGAATCGCCCGAGAAGAAACTGCTGCGGGAGGAGTAGCCTGCTCCACCCGAGCCACCGGATGAGGATCCCCGCGGGGGACATTCGGCATTCATTTGCGGGATCGCCGGACCCGCCATGCCCGGAGAAGGCGGCCGGCAGTTCTCGCTTGGCATCAGCGCATAGGCGCCGCCGCCGATCGCGAGCGTGCCCATCATGAGCAGCGCGACGTGGCCGGAACGTTTCACCGGTGCCTGTGGGCCCGGCCGCGCCACAACCGGCCGGCGTTTCCCGAATTCCTTGTTCGGAGACTTATCCATGGTCAGTAGATCATGCAGGCGGCGTTGAGCGCGCCCGCGGCCAGCGAGGAAAGTCCGAGCCAGATCGCGGCCGCAAGTTCGCCCGCCGCGATCCGCGCCGACAGGTTCGGCACCGGTATCTTGACGATGTAGTAGACGATGATCTGGACCATCAGCGCGATCATGCTCCAGATCAGGCAATCCCAGACATTCGCGGCGTGGGCGATGGCGCTGACCACCGGCAGCACGAAGCCGAGCAGGCTCAGCCCCAGGGCGATCGCCGCCGCCGGGTCATTCTCCCGGATCAGCTTGAATTCATCGTGCGGCGTGACGCGGGTGTAGACGGAGAGATAGGCGACGACGGCGACAAGTGCCGTGCAGAAATAGACCAGGAACGCCGGCAGCCCGGCGAGCGATTGTAGGATCATTGAGGGCGCCCCGACTCGTCCCGCTTCGCAGCAGCATAACGCATTGGTCGATGGACGCGAAGCGTTGGTTCAATTTCGAAAGATCGATGCCTTTCGATCCTCACGCCGCCGCAACGAACGGCCCGTGTCTGTGATCGGCTTCACAGAGAATCCCGGAACGGTCGTCTATAACGCATGCAACCTGCAGTGTTATTCGAATTGGATGACTGACGGATTCCAGCCCTGACATTTTGGAGGAGAGCGACGATGAGACGATCGATCAATACCGCACTCGTTTGTGGTTTATTTCTTCTCCCCCATCTCCCGGCTGCGGCGCAGTCGACGCCGAATCCGGCGATGACGGCGCCGGATCAGGTGGCCTGGCAGCTCTTCATCCAGGCCAATACCAGGGCCGGCGGCAGCAACTCGACATTCGAGACCTGGGCGAGCGACAGCGATACCTTCAAGCCCAACCCGCAATTCCCGACGGGCGCGACGCCGCCGGCATTGCGGCGGCCGATCCTGCCGGCGCTCGCGCGCGAGGGCGTGCAGCAAAGCGGCGGACTGCTTCCCGCGCTCCCGCCCGGCATCGCGCAGGGCGCCACCGAGGAAACCCGCCACAACAAGGCGACGTTCGACTTCATCGTGCAAAACAACCTCTACAAGGTCACCGGCCTGAAGGCCGCGTTCGGCAAGAATTTGCAGTTCCCGATCGACTCCATGGAGGTCAAGGCGAACTGGATGGCGGTCAGCGATATTCCAGCCTTCACCAATAACCGGGTCACGCTCGCGCAGGTGCCGCAACTCTACCACGTCAACAGCTCCGGCGGCGTCCAGTATGCGATGGTGGCGATGCACGTCATCAGCAAGCTGGTGCCGAACTGGACCTGGGCGACCTTCGAGCACAAGCTCAATCCGGCCAGGTGCGATATCCTCGGCTGCAAGGATGCGTTTGGGGCGCAGACGGCGTTCGTGCCTTCGAACCCGGTCGCCGGCCAGGGTTATCCCGATTGCACCAAGACGCAGGCACTGACCGCCATTCTGGCTAATGCGGACATCGATCCGGTCTATTCGAATTATTGCCTCAAGGGCTCGCAGGCTGACTTCGTCGACAATGTCGGTCTCGATATTCGCGTGGGCAATTCCGTGACCGAGGACACCTTCGTGGCCACTGCATCATGCATGACCTGCCACGGCCGGGCCGTGTTCGACAAAACCGGCAAACCGACCTCGGTCGCCGGATTCCTTTCGTTCAGCGCAAACGGTCCGATCGGTCCGATCGGTCCGCTGCTGCCCGCATGGTACTGGACCTTCAACAGCCAGCCGCCGATTTTCGAAGGCAAGCCCGGCCTCAGCCAACTCACCACCTCGGCCGATTTCGTCTGGTCGGTTCCATTCTGCGCGATCGACGATACGCAGAATCCGATACCCGCCAGCAATTGCGCCGGAAAATAAAACGGGCTGAAGCGTGGGCATGACCGGGCAAAAGGTAGCGCTCGCCGGCAGTTATCGCGCCGAACCGGAAGGCGCGACTTATGTCGGCGACGTCGATCCGGATCAGCGGATCGTCATCACGGTGCACCTGAAGCGGCGCTCGCCCGACCAATTTCAGCCGGGCAGCTCCGGCGACCTTGCTCGGCTTTCGAAGCCGATCACGCGCCGCGCGCTTGCCGCGCAGCGCCGCCGCACCCACGCCCGGGCGGCGGCGCGGATCAGGAAGCTGGCGAAGGCAAACCACGTCACCGTGCGCAGCTTCGATCTGGCCCAGCGGATCGTGGTGCTGGAGGCAACCGCGCGCACCTTGGCCGAGGTGCTGGGCGCGACGCTGCGGATCTATGATGACGGTCAAAATCGCTTTCGCGCGCGCGTCGGCCAGTTGATGATCCCAAAAGCGATCGCGCCGTGGACCCGCGCCATTCTCGGCTTCGACACGCGGCCGTTTGCGGTGAGGCCGGTGAATGTGGTGCGGCCGCTGGCCGGCGCGGGAGGCGGACCCGGATTGTGGTCGACCGAAGTCGCAGCCCTTTACGGCATCCCGCTGGACCACGACGTGTCGTCGGTCTGCGTCGGCATCATCGCGCTGGGCGGCGGCTATCTTGGCTCCGATCTCGCCAAGGCGCTGGATGGGATGGGGCGGACGGCCCCTCGCATCATCGACAAATCCGTCGTCGTCGACACCCCGGTCGCGGAAGAGGGGTCGGTACCGGCGGCGAACGGCAACAATTTCGGCGGCGGCACGGTATCCGACCAGGAGATCGCGCTCGATCTGCAGATCCTGGCCGGTCTGCTGCCGAAGGCCAGGATCGTGGTCTATTTCGCCGGCAATACCACCCAGAGCCTGGTCGGCGCGATCAATGCGGCGATCTTCGATGACGTCAATCGGCCGCAGGTGCTTTCGGTCAGCTGGGGCAGCGCCGAGAAATTCTGGTCGGATTCGGCGCGCGACGCCATGCAGGCGGTGCTGGCCGATGCGAAACGCCTGCAAGTCACCGTGCTGTTCGCCGCCGGCGATGAGTTGGCGACGGGCGGATTGACCGACGGCAGGGCTCACGTCTGGTTTCCCGCTTCCAGCCCCTATGCGCTGAGCTGCGGCGGAACGTCGCCGACGCTGGGTGCCGGCGGGACCGGCATCGGCGCGGAAGCGGTCTGGAACGACGGATCGAGCGGGACCGGCGGCGGAATCAGCGATGCCTTTCCGGTGCCGGCCTACCAATCCGGTCTCGCGCTGCCGCCCTCGGTCAACGACGGCGCCAGGCGGCGGGGCGTCCCCGATGTCGCAGGTGCTGCCGCCGGCACGCCCGGTTATCGCATCGTCCTCAATGGCGTCGAGGTGATCAAGGACGGCACCAGCGCCGTCGCCCCCTTATGGGCAGGATTGATCGCGATCGCCGACGCCAGGCGCGGCGCGCCGCTCGGCTTCGTCAATTCCACGCTCTATGCCAACCCGTCCCTGTTTCGCCAGATCGACCAGGGCAACAACCGCGTCGGCGGCAAAGGCTATGACGCGGGGCCGGGCTGGAATGCGTGCACAGGATTGGGCGTGCCGAACGGCGCCGACATCATCGCCGCACTCGCCGCGGCGCCGGTGGCATGACGGCGTTTGACGCCATGACGGCCGAACTACCATGGGCTTTTGTGCTAATTAATGTTCCTTAAAGTTGCATCGAGAAACTGGTTTTGCTAGGCTAACGACGTTGTGGGAGCAAGCCATGGTTTGGGCTCTCGACAAGCAGGACTCGCCGGCAGCTGGGTCGCCGCGCGAGCAGGTTGCTACGGAAGCTGCCGGGATCGGCACGACCGTCCGCCCGGGCAAGGTGCGCAGCTACGCCCTTCCGCTGAATGACCCTATCGCGCGCAACGACTGGGCCTGGTTCGGCGGGGCGATATTCAACCCGATGCACCGGTTGTGCGGGCAGGTCGAAGTCGAAGACCGATTTTTATGCTGTGACTGAATTTTGGCTCCCGCGTTTGCGACGCGGGCGCAACGGAGTTGCCGCTGAAGTAAGAGATTTTGGCCGAGTGAGGCTGCAATGAGCGTCATTGAATATCAAGATTTCGAGCTAGAGATCAGTTCCGATCCGGCCGGCAGTGGGCCGCAACAATACTATGGCAAGGTGCTGCGGTCTCCGGCCGGGGAAACGCCGCGATGCAAGGTGAAGTTCTGGTTCTCGGAGCCGGGCGCGCTCGCCAAGCTGCGCGGCGATCTGGAAAATGCCGTTCTGGAAATCGACGACAAGAATCGCCATGGCCTCGCCTCGCGCGGGGAAAAAGTCCTGCGCGAGTTTGGACAGGAGGTTTTTCGCAGCATCTTCGTGAATACGCCGTCGATCCAGGATCTTTACGCGCGGAGCAAGAGCAAGGACCTGAGAATCAAACTACGCATCGAGTCGGCTGAACTGGCCGGACTGCCTTGGGAATATCTCTACGAAGAAAACGAGATGCCAAGCTTTGTCAGCCTTCGGCTGCCGATCGTGCGCTATCTCGAGACGGCGGGACAGGCCGCGCAAATGGGCGTCAAGGGCCCGCTTCGGATTCTCGGCATGATTGCCGATCCGGCGACCGCGGGCTGGCCGAAACTGGACGTCATCAAGGAAAGGGAACGCATCAACAGGGGAACGGACAGGCTGCAGCGTGAAGGGCGTGTCGACTTCCAATGGGTTCCGGGCGGGACCGGAAAAGACCTGATGACCAAGCTGCAGGAAGGCGAGTGGCACATATTTCATTTCATCGGGCATGGCGGCGTCGAGGAACTGGATGAAGACGGCGGTGCGAGCAGTTTCGACGAGACCGGTTTCATCGTCATGGTCGACGAGGACGGCAAGCCGGTAAAGAAGTTCGCCTCCGATCTCGCGGTGATGCTGACCGGTGCACGCAAATCCCTGCGTCTTATCGTTCTTAACTGCTGCGAGAGCGCCAAGATCAATGTCGGCGACCGGTTCGGAAATCCGGCAATAGGTCTGATGCGGACCGGATGGTTGCCGGCAGTCGTCGCCATGCAATTTCCGATCACCGATACTGCGGCGATTTCGATGTCGGAGGGATTTTATACCGCCTTGGCGAGTAACAGCCCAGTCGACAATGCGATTACGACGGCACGTCAATTCATCCAGAACGGATCGCGGGTCGAATGGGGAATTCCGGTTCTGTACATGCGTTCGGCCGACGGGAAGATTTTCGACGTCGAACACAACCCGCCCCTCGAGGCGACGGCTGCAGCGGTCAAGCCTTCCAGGGAAGTGCTGCTGCTGCAGCGCGCGGAATTCATGCTCGTCGCCGACGCGGCTTCCGGCTCCTCGGAAGAACTCGAGCAACTGTGCCAACGCGGCCAGGCACTGCTTGCCGGCCTTGAGGGCGACACGGAACTTGCCGGGCGTCTTGCAAAGATCTACCTCGATCTGGGAACCCTGCAACAGCGGCAAAAGCTGATCCCGAAAGCCGCTGCCAGCTTCGCCATGATGCTGAAGCTGGATCCTGCCAGGGCCGAGTATCGCGTACGCCGCGCCAATTTCAACGCGATGGTGGGACTCTACGAAAACGCGTTGGCCGATATTACCGAGGCGATCAAGCACCAGCCGGACAACCCCGAGTTCTACTGGATCAAGGGCATCATTTGCGGCATGTCTTCCGGTCCCGACAACCGGCGCGGCTTCCTTGATGAGGCGATCAAGGCGTATGGCGTTGCGATCTCGCGGAACGCGCAAGAACCGAAATACCTCGTCTCGCGCGCGAACGCCTATGCGCAGATCAAGAATCCCGAGAACGCGCTGAAGGACATGGACGCGGCGATCGCGCTGGCGCCGGATAACGCGGATTTCTTGTCGCAAAGAACGAGGATCGAGCGCCAAGCGTACGCCAATTAGGCAGCGTAAGAAAGGTCAGATGCCCGCAGTGGCTGGCCTGCATTATCGAGCGTAGCCGCGCATAGGAGGCCACCGTGTCGCTTGAAACGCTTCTCGAGGGATTGAACGATCTTGGTACGCATCTGGGCGGACCGCTGATCGTCGTCCTGTTTTATTGGTTCAGGTTCCGTACGCTGAAGGGCACCCGGTCCTACACCACGCGTGCATTGTTCTATTTCGGCGTTACCATCTTCATCATTCCATTCGTCGTGATCTACCTGTTGCTTCCGGCCAAGCTGTCGCCTCTGGCGGCAATGTGGCTGGCGATCTTCGTTTGGCTCGTACCCGTCATTCCGGTTGCGTGGCGCAACTTCTGTCAGGGCATTGCCGGGATTCCGACCTGTGCGTTCGACCTCCGCGACGAGCTGGCAGGATCCCCCTTCGAACTAAGGCCTGAAGACTGCGACGTTATCCGGCGAAAGTTCGGGCGGATCGGCTACCAGATTGACGATTTTGTCGCCGTGCAATCAACCGCCATCCAGTCTCGCCTTCTGAAGGTTGCCGCCATCATGCACCATCTGGAGCAGTGGTGCGCGAACGGCGAAACGTTCATCGAGCGCAACTCCGAACATTATGCCGAGCTGCTGCGGGTCTTTGACCTGGTTTCGTTCAAGGCGGTTCGCACGCTCAAGAGCAACGCGGCAGTCTACGGGGCGATCATGCGTGAGGGCAAAGTTCAGCCCGACGACTGGCACGCACTCGACACGCTTGCCGCGCAAGACAGTCCAAGCAATCAACTTCAGCTGGCGGCCCGGAACGCGGCGGGAGGCATGCTGGAGGAATTGCGCAAGGACCTGGATTTCATGCTCGACAATCTGTTGCTGTTCATTGCGCGCGGGGCATTGGCGGGGGAGGGGGATTTTGCCGGCCGCAAACGCCGGCTGGAAGCGATCGGCTTCACGATGAAGGCGCCGCCACCCGGCATCATGTGGACCGTGGCGACCGCGGTGACGGTCACGGTGGCGTGGTCGTTGCTTTGGCTGATTGCCCTGAACCATGATATTGAAATCCCCGGGGACAAGCTCTACGGCGTCATGCGTACGTTCATAGTCACGCCGGCGGAATTCATCGTCAGTTTCTGGCTGGTCCATTATCTCAAGCGTCATTACGCGTTCGCAAACGAGGGTATCTTCGGTCAACCTCCGGTCGGGTTCATCCTGTCGGCCGGCCTTTTGGGTGCGCTGCCGATTCTGCCGCTTCAGGTCTATTTCGACTACAATCAGTTTTACGACCGAAACTTCTGGCGGGTGGTTTTGGGCGATCTGCCTGTGTTGCTGTTTCCCTGGAGCATCGGAACGATGACCGCCCTGCTGGTGCAGGATTCGATGTGGAGCAGCTACAAATCCAGGCGGATGAAGCGCGTGCTGGACGGCGTCGTGTTCGGAGCCGGCATGGTGGTGGCGGTGCTGTTGATCTCGGCCATTCACAGGGTGTCCGATATTCCGGTCATGGAGCTGCTGGACCGTACCTCCGCGGTCGTGATTATCCTGGGCGTGTTCGTCTGCACCTTCGCCTTTGGATTTGTCATCGGATATCTGGTGATCGCCCGGATCCGGGAGAGCTCGTCGTCATCATACGTGGCCGACAAGGCTTCGATGCCGGACCAGGCGCTGGTACGCGCGTAGCCGCGGCAGCGGTGAGGGGCCGGGACAGCCTCCCCCGCAAACAAAAACCCCGCCATTCGCGGCGGGGTCCAGTCGGGAGGAGCGAGCCCTGCGGCGCGCGGTAAGATCAGGCGGGGATGCGTTCTTCGGCTTCGTGCGGCTCACGCAGCACATAGCCGCGGCCCCACACGGTCTCGATGAAGTTCCGGCCTTCGGAAGCGTTCGCCAGCTTTTTGCGCAGCTTGCAAATGAAGACGTCGATGATCTTCAGCTCCGGCTCGTCCATGCCGCCATAGAGATGGTTGAGGAACATTTCCTTGGTGAGGGTGGTGCCCTTGCGGAGCGAGAGCAGCTCCAGCATCTGGTATTCCTTGCCCGTCAAATGCACGCGCTGGCCGCCGACCTCGACCGTCTTGGTGTCGAGATTGACCACGAGGTCGCCGGTCTGGATCACCGACTGGGCGTGGCCCTTGGAGCGGCGCACGATCGCATGGATGCGCGCAACCAGTTCGTCCTTGTGGAAGGGCTTGGTCATGTAGTCGTCGGCGCCGACCCCGAGACCTTTGACCTTGTCCTCGATCCCGGCGAGGCCGGAGAGGATCAGAATGGGGGTCTTGATCTTCGACACCCGAAGCTGCTTCAGCACGTCGTAGCCGGACATGTCGGGCAAATTGAGGTCGAGAAGAATAATGTCGTAGTCGTAAAGCTTACCGAGATCGACGCCTTCTTCCCCGAGGTCCGTCGTATAGACGTTGAAACTCTCGGATTTAAGCATCAACTCGATCGACTGCGCGACGGCGCTGTCATCTTCTATCAGCAAAACGCGCATGCCAGTCCCCTATAGTCGCCGCTCCGGGCGTCAGGTCGGCCGCACTTGCGGCACTCAAAACGCCTTTGAACAACTGATTCGGATCCTGACCGGATATGGTTAACAAAAACTGATTCCTGTTCGCAAGCTCTAACCGTGCAATTTTTGTCGAATCGCCCTAAGATATTGCGTCGAAGCAGCTTTTCTTATCCGTTCTCGTTCAGGCTCTACTTTAAGAGACGGGCCTAACCGACTCCCCCGACTCATCCTTCTTCTGATGGACGAGCGTTCTCAGTCACCAAAGACAGTGACGTAATGATTAACGATGCGGGTAAACACGAGGTTAAGCGCCCCGTTCAAAAACGCGGAAACTTAAGGTTTTCGCAATGAAGGCGCTCGCGGAGCAGATCGGCGACATCGACGGCGTCAATATATATGGCCGCGTGGTCGGCGTGCGCGGGCTGATGGTCGAGATCGCCGGACCCATCCATGCGATGTCGGTCGGCGCGCGCATCGTGATCGACACCGGCGGCAACCGCTTCATCCCCGCCGAGGTGATCGGCTTTAGTGGCAACAATGCTGTCGTGATGCCGTTCGCGGGCCTCGAAGGTGTCCGGCGCGGCTGCCGTGCGGTGATCGCCAATGCCGCCAGTCAAGTGCGGCCGTCGCCGTCCTGGCTCGGCCGCGTCATCAACGCCATGGGTGAACCGATCGACGGCAAGGGGCCATTGGCGCAGGGCCCCTCGCCAATGCCCTATCGCAATTCGCCGCCGCCGGCGCATTCGCGCCAGCGGGTCGGCGCGCCGCTCGATCTTGGCGTGCGGGCGCTGAATACCTTTCTGACCTGCTGCCGCGGTCAGCGGCTCGGCATCTTCGCCGGTTCCGGTGTCGGCAAGTCGGTGCTGCTGTCGATGCTGGCACGCAACGTCGATGCGGACATTACGGTCATCGGCCTGATCGGCGAACGCGGCCGCGAGGTGCAGGAATTCTTGCAGGATGATCTCGGCGATGAAGGTCTGGCGCGCTCGGTGGTGGTGGTCGCGACATCAGACGAGCCGGCCTTGATGCGGCGGCAGGCGGCTTATCTGACCCTGGCAATCGCGGAATATTTTCGCGACGAAGGCAAGGACGTGCTGTGCCTGATGGACTCGGTGACGCGGTTTGCGATGGCGCAGCGCGAGATCGGGCTGTCGGCCGGCGAGCCGCCGACCGCCAAGGGCTACACGCCGACCGTGTTCACCGAATTGCCAAAGCTTCTGGAGCGGGCCGGACCGGGCACCAGCGCCGGCACCATCACCGGTATCTTCACGGTGCTGGTCGACGGCGACGACCACAATGAGCCGATTGCGGATGCGGTGCGCGGCATCCTCGATGGCCACGTCGTGATGCAGCGGTCGATCGCCGAGCGCGGGCGGTTTCCGGCAATCAACGTCCTCAAATCGGTCTCCCGGACCATGCCGAAATCGGCCGACCCGGCCTATCTGCCCGTCATTACCAAGGCGCGGCAGGTGATGGCGACCTATGCCGACATGGAGGAACTGATCCGGCTCGGGGCCTATCGGGCGGGTTCCAGCGCCGAGGTCGACGAGGCGATCGCCCTGCACGAGCCGCTGGAGGGGTTCCTTCGCCAGGCCAAGGAGGAAAACGCCAGCCTGGGCACCGGTTACCAGCAACTAGCGCAGATCCTCGCGAATTTGGAAACGGAACGCTAACTTTGTCAGGCCATCATCCCCGGCGCACCATTAGCTATGCCGGCGGGGCCCTCGGGGGGAGCCGGCTCTGTCCCGCGTTCAAAATGGGACTTCTGGGGAGTATGAGTCGATGAAGTCACGTGAAACGCTGATCCGCCTGAAGAAATTTCAGGTCGATGAAAAGCGCCGGAGGGTCACCCAGATCGAAGGCATGATTGCCGACTTTCAGCGGATGTCGGTCGACCTCGAGCGCGAAATCCAGACCGAACAGGACCGGGCCGGGATCAACGATCCCACCCATTTCGCCTACCCGACCTATGCCAAGGCGGCGATCCAGCGGCGGGAGAATCTGACCCGCTCCGCCGACGAACTGCGCATCCAGCTCGAAGACGCCAAGAGCCTCTTGAGCGAAGCCTTCGAGGAACTCAAGAAGGTCGAGCTGCTGGACGAGCGTGACCAGGCGCGCGAGCGCGCCGAAGAAAACGCCCGGGAGCAGGCCGACATGGACAGTATCGGCCTGATGCGCGCCCGCATCGGCGCCATCGCCTGACGGCTTCAGTCCGCGCCAATCCGAATATTCAATCGAAAGCCCGGGCCCCAAGGCCCGGGTTTTTTGTTTGATAATGACCTCCGTTCGGCGGGTTGGTGGCCGATTTGGAGCAGGGTATGCTACCAAGGATTCTCGACACCTCCCGGCGTAACAAGCGATGGGGGATCGCAATTGGGGGAGCTGAATGCTGACGCCAGCTGAGCTGGTCTGGCTGATTGCCGCTGTTGCCAAGGGGGATGAAGCCGCTTTTGAGCGGCTTTACGCCGCCACGCGCGCGAAACTTTTCGGCGTGGTGCTGCGTATCTTGCGGCGACAGGATCTAGCGGAGGAGGTCATTCAGGAGACTTACGTCAAGATCTGGAACAGTGCCGGACAGTTCAATCCGGCGCTTGCTTCGCCGATTACATGGATGGCGTCGATCGCGCGCAACCGCGCCATCGACGTGGTGCGCAAGCGCAGTGAAACCTCGATCGAGGAGGAGCCGACGGCGATGGAAGTGGCCGCCGATTCGCCGGATCCGCTGGCGCGCCGCGAGATGACGGAAGAGTTGAAGCGGTTGCTGGAGTGCGTCGGCCGTCTGGAGCCGGATCGGCAGAAGCTGGTGCTGCTGGCCTATTACAACGGCTGGAGCCGCGAGCAGCTGGCCGCGAAGTTCGAGACGCCGGTGAATACGGTGAAGACCTGGCTGCGCCGCAGCATGATGGATATCCGGGAGTGTCTCGGGCTTTGAAGGTTCTTGGACTCTGAATGATGGCCTATAGCGAAGACCATATCGCGCTCGCCGCGGAATACGCCCTCGGCACCCTCGATGCCGACGAACGCGTGCAGGTCGAGACCATGATGGCCGTCGACACCGAATTCACCGCGATCGTCCACGCGTGGGAGCACCGGCTCGGTGTGCTCAACCAGATGGTCGGATCGGTCGAGCCGCGGCCGATCGTCTGGGAGAACATCCGCGCCGCCATTGGCCACGCCGAGCCGCAGACGCCGATGGTACTGCCGGAAGCGCCGCCGCCGGCAGCGCCCGTCGTCGCCGAACAGCCTGCCGCCATCGAGCCCGCTCCCGTTGCGGACACTTCGAACGTGATCCGGTTGGCAAGCCGGGAGCGGCGCTGGCGCAATATCGCGTGCTTTGCCAGCGCGCTCGCGGCGGCGCTGATCGCGATGCTCGCGCTGCAGGTCTATCAGCCGGACCTGTTGCCCGAGGGGCTTCGCCCGAAGGCGCGCACGCAGGTGGTTGAGGTGAAGACCCAGGCTCCGCCGGCAGAGCCATCGGCGCAATATGTCGCGCTGCTGCAGCCGAACGGTGGGGCGCCCGCGTTTATTCTGACGGTCGACGCTGTCACCAAGAATTTCACAGTGCGCAGGGTCGGCGCCGCCGCCGAGCCCGGCAAGAGCTTTGAGCTCTGGCTGATCTCCGACAAGCTGCCGCAACCGCGTTCGCTCGGCGTGATCGGGGCTGCCGATTTTACCGCGCGGCCGGTGCTGGCGTCCTTTGACGCCAATACCGTCGACACCGCGACCTATGCCGTGACGGTCGAGCAAGAGGGCGGATCGCCCGATGGCCAGCCGCATTCGGCGCCGGTATTCACCGGCAAGCTGATCGAGACCGTGCCGGCGGGCGCGCCGCCGCGCTGACCCCCCCCAAAGAGAAAACGCCCGTGGGGAGCGGGCGTTTTCGGTAGTCAACTTGGGGTAGTTGGGGTCTTAATATCCACGTGGCGACTTTGGGGGGCTATAAAGAGCCAGCGTGAATTGGTGAATTTCGTAGGTCCTCTTAGCGTACGAGTGAGTTGTTCGAACTGGTGACCGCGACCGGCTTGCCGGCCTTGGTCACGCGCGCCGTCTGGGTATAGCCTTCGTCGGAACCGGTGTAGCGCGCCGAGATGCTGAACCCGGCGACCAGGATACCCGCGAAGAGGGCAACGACCACGATCTTGAGATGGGTCATGCGGTCCGCGCTGTAGAACGAGTGGTTCATGGAAGTCTCCTGCCGCCTTCCTGCGTTGAGTCTTCGTCGATTTCGTTCGCAGGCAGGTTCAACACCTCACGCTGGAGAACGTGGGGATTCTTCTTTTAGTTCCACAGGGGCGATCACAAGGCAGTGAAAAGACTTGAACGGGCGCGATTGAGGAAATCGCTCGCAACGCGAATATCGTATTTTATGTAATGATTTCAATTGGTTAAACGCATCGAAGGTGGGTGGTCGAAACCACCCGCGCCGCTGGCTTCCCCGACAAACCATTTGCCTGTGGCGAAAAAGTCTCGCCGCCGGCCCTTGATTTGCCCCGCCGGTCCTAGACACTGCCGACCGTTTTCAGCCGCGCCCGCGGGTGGATTTCCGCCTGCGACAGCACCGTCGTCTGCGAGCGGAAACGCTCGACCAGCGACCGCACGAACGGGCGGATCGAAGCCGAGGTCACCAGCACCGGCGCCTCGCCCTCGCGGGCGGCCTGCTCGAAGGCGTTGCGCACCGCGGTCATGAACTCCGACAGCTTTGACGGCTGCATCGCGAGGCTGCGGTCGTCGCCGGTGCCGACCAGCGACTCGGCAAAGGCCTGCTCCCATTTGGCCGACAGCGCGATCAGCGGCAAATAACCGTTGTGCGAGGTGTTTTGCGCGCAGATCTGCCGCGCCAGCCGGGCGCGGACGTGCTCGACCATGGTGGCCGGATTGCGCGAGAACGCCAGCGCATCGGCAATGCCTTCGAGGATGGTGGAGAGGTCGCGGATCGAGATGCGTTCGGCCAGCAGCAGTTGCAGCACGCGCTGGATGCCGGACACCGTGACCTGGCTCGGCACGATGTCCTTGACCAGTTCGCCCTGCTCCTTCGGCAGGTCCTTCAACAGCTTCTGCACCTCGCCGTAGGACAGCAAGTCGCTCATGTTGTTCTTGAGCAGCTCGGTCAGATGGGTCGACAGCACGGTGGCGGCGTCGACCACCGTATAGCCCTTCAGCGAGGCTTCCTCCTTCAGGCTGGCGTCGACCCAGGTCGCCGGCAGACCAAAGGTCGGCTCGATGGTGTGGATGCCGGGCACGCCGACCTGGTTGCCGGCGGGATCCATGACCATGAACTGGTTCGGCCAGATCTTGCCGGAGCCGGCGTCCACTTCCTTGATCTTGATGATGTAGGTGTTGGCCTCGAGCTGCACATTGTCGAGGATGCGCACCGCCGGCATCACAAACCCCATTTCGATCGCCAGCGAACGGCGCAGCGCCTTGATCTGCTCGGTCAGCCGATCGGTGCCGTCGGGGCCGTTGACCAGCGGCAGCAGCGCATAGCCGAGTTCGATCTTGAGATCGTCGATCTTGAGCGCGCTCGAGATCGGCTCTTCCGCCGCAGCACTCGCCGCTGCCGCCGCTGCCGCCGGCGCGTTCGCTTCGGCGGCGGCCGCCGCCTTGGTGACGCGGTTGTGGTTGCGCGCCTTCCAGGCCAGCGCGGCCGCGCCGCCGCCGAGCGCCAGGAACGGCAGCATCGGAATGCCCGGCAGCAGCGCCAGCACCAGCATCACGCCGGCCGACATGCCGAGCGCCTGCGGATAGCCCGAGAGCTGCCGGATCAGCGCCTTGTCGGCGGCGCCGCTGATGCCGGCCTTGGAGACCAGCAGGCCCGCCGCGGTGGAGACGATCAGCGCCGGCACTTGCGTCACGAGGCCGTCGCCGACGGTCAGCACGGTATAGCTGCGGGCGGCTTCGCCGAACGACAGGCCCTGCTGGGCGACGCCGATGATGATGCCGCCGATCACGTTGATGAACACGATCAGGAGGCCGGCGATGGCGTCGCCGCGGACGAATTTCGAGGCGCCGTCCATGGCGCCGAAGAAGCCGCTTTCGTCCTCCAGCGCCTTGCGGCGCTCTTTTGCAACCTTCTCGTCGATCAGCCCAGCCGACAGATCGGCGTCGATCGCCATCTGCTTGCCCGGCATCGAATCCAGCTGGAAGCGGGCGGCTACTTCGGCGATGCGGCCCGAACCCTTGGTGATGACGACGAAGTTCACGATCACGAGAATCGCGAACACGATAATTCCGATCACGAAATTACCGCTCATCACGAAATTGCCGAACGCCTCGATGACGTGGCCGGCCGCCGCCGTGCCCTCATGGCCGTGCGCCAGGATCAGCCGCGTCGAGGCCATGTTGAGCGACAGCCGCAGCATGGTCGAGATCAGCAGGATGGTCGGGAACGAGGAGAATTCCAGCGGCGCCTGGATGAACAGCGACGTCATCAGGATCAGGATCGACACCGTGATCGAGATCGCCAGAAACAGGTCGAGCACGATCGAGGGCAGCGGCAGGATCAGCACCACGAGGATGGTGAGAACGCCGAACGCCAGCGCCAGATCGCCGCGCCGCAGGATGTCGCCGATCTCGCTTAAACTGGGAAACTTGTTGCCGGCTACTGCGCCCTGACCAGCGGTGACATCGACCATGGTAGCTGCTTCCCCCCGCGAATGCCGGCCGCGGGCGCCAAACGTCTGCGCGGCGGCCGAAAGACCACCGTTTCGAAAGTGAGGCACCGCATTGGCGTCCACGGGGGTACTCCCGTCTCTCGCGCGACCACGACACTCGACTTCACTAGGCAATTTTTGCCGTGTGTATGGTTAGCAAAGGGTTAATTTCCAGCGTCATTCCGGGGCGCCGCAGCGCGGCGAACCCGGAATCTCGTCCACACCCACCGCTGTCATCGCCCGGCTTGACCGGGCGACCCAGTACGCCGGGCCTTCTCGGCTCAAACATCAACCGCTAGGAGCCTGTCCGAATAGTCGCTGTTCAATTCTGAGCGAGTCTGATTCAACCTTGGGCTATGAGCAAGTATTTTCGCCCCTGGAATATCGATCAGACGCTGCTTCTGCCGCCGAACGTGCAGGACTTCGTGCCGAAAGGCCATGTCTCGCGGTTTATCGTTGAACTGGTGCGGGAGAGCCTCGATCTCAAGGAGATCACGGGCAGCTATGTGAGCGGGCTCGGGCAGCCGCCGTTCGACCCGCGCATGATGGTGGCGCTTCTGCTGCACGGCTATGCGAGTGGGCTGTATTCATCGCGGCGGATCGCGAAGGCCTGCCGCGAACGGAACGATTTTGTGATGATTGTGGCGCTGGATCCGCCGGACTTCCGGACGATCAGCGACTTCCGCAAGCGGCATTTGAAGGCGCTGGGCGCACTGTTCCTGCAGGTTCTGAAGTTGTGCGAGACGGCAGGGCTGGTCAAACTCGGCCATGTCGCGCTGGATGGCACGAAGATCAAAGCGAACGCGTCGAAACATAAAGCGATGAGTTATGAGCGCATGAAGAAACGCGAGGCGGAATTGAAAGCCGAGGTCGCTCGCATGCTGGCGGCCGCTGAGGCGGCGGATGCTCAGGAGGACGAGACTTTCGGCAAAGACAAACGCGGCGACGAGCTGCCGGATTGGGCTGGCGACAAGGAGAAGCGGCTGGCGAAGATCCAGCAGGCGATGGCGGCGCTGGAGGCCGACGCCAGGCTGGCCGCGGAGGAAGAGCGTCGCATCGAGGCCGAAAAGGAACAGCAGCGCCAAGCCGAAGGCCGCAAGAAGCCGGGCAAACCGGCGGCGCCGGCATCGGACCAGCCTGATCCCAAGTCGCAACGCAACTTCACCGATCCGGAAAGCCGCATCATGAAGTCGAAGGATGGCTTCGTTCAGGCCTACAATGCCCAGGCCGCCGTCGACGCAGGCGCCCAGATCATTGTCGCGCACGAACTGACGCAGTGCGGCAACGATCAGGGCCAGCTGGTGCCCCTGATCGAGGCCATCGAGAACAATCTCGGCCGCACGCCGGAGCAGGCCTCAGCGGACTCCGGCTACTGCAGCGAATCCAATCTCGAAGCGCTCGAAGCCCACGGCGTCGACGGCTACGTCGCGCCCGGACGCGCCAAGCACCCGACAGCCGCGAACGGAAAAATCGGCGGACCGCTGACCCAACGGATGCGAAAGAAGATCGACGATGGCGGCTTCGAAACACCCTACCGATTGAGAAAGCAAGTGGTCGAACCGGTGTTCGGACAGATCAAACAGGCGCGCGGCTTCCGCCAGTTCCTGTTGCGAGGCCTAGAGAAAGTGCGCGCCGAATGGGCCATGATCTGCACGGCCCACAACCTCCTCAAGCTGTTCACCCTCGCAAAGGCCGCCTGAGCCGACTATCCTGCAATAAATGCCCGGTCGCGACCGCTATCTGGACGGGCTCCTAGCCCCGTCATTGCGAGCGAAGCGAAGCAATCCATTCTTCCTTTGCGCGGCGACATGGGTTGCTTCGCTTCGCTCGCAATGACGGGCGAAAGACACACCTCCGCATTCCCGCGGCGCGTTTCGCCCGGGCCTTGCAAATCGTTTCGCCCAAAAAGAAGAGGGCGCAGGGAACGCCGGGTGCTTGCTGCACCCGCGGTCTCGCGTGCAAAAAGGTAGATAGCAAGCGCACACGAGCATACAGGCACAGTCGGAGCATTCCGGCGTCCCTGCGCAATGGTTTTACGGCTTATGCCGTGCTCTCCTCGGCGACGAATTCGTCTTGTCACCGTCATCGGCGGATTGAAGGAATTGCGAACCCGGTTGGGTTCGAAAAACCTCCGCCGACTTGACACCAGCAACGGGTGCCAGGACCACACGGTTTTGCCGTACGCATCAGCGCCGTTCGTCTGTCGCGCCGGCTGTTCGCTCACAGGCCGAAGCCTGCCCTGCGAATCCAAAGCGCGCTCGACGCTGCCGCGTCCACCGCATCTCACCCCGACGTGTCTGACGATCCGGATACGCCCCCTCGTGGGGGATGAGACGGCGGGGTTTCTACCGGTGATTTGGGGGAAACGAGAAGGGATTTGTTTTTGGGGGAGGGGACTGGACAGGGCAAATCAAGTTGAATTGGTTCAGGAAATTAGCGTGGTTTGACACGTAGGTCCTGCGGAATTTCCCTCCACAGGTTGCTGTTGAATGAGGCTCTGCGTTGCCAGTCGATGCGGGCGCAGTGTTACCGGGCAAGATTTCGGCATTGTTCTAGCTTTACGGTCTGCTGTTCCCATCCGCCTTCGGGTAAACGCCATCTTATCACCCAGGTAACGTGGGGCCTAAACGTAAAGGCCGCCTCAGTTGGCGGCCTCTTTGTTTATGGTGGCGGTGTCCAGAGCAATCCCAGCGCGTAGGGCGGATAAGCCGGAGGCGTAATCCGCCGTTTTGTCTTCGGCCCTGATTCCATCGCCTTCCGGATTGACTCGCTGTTCATGTTTTGTTCTTATGATGCCTCTCCCGACTTGGAGGCTCCCATGGACAACAGACTTAACGAATTACGACGCAAAATCAGAACTTTACGCCGGGAAATGCTGGGCTTGGAGGCGACTACCCGCGACCAAATCCGGCAAGACCAGGATTGCACGGCCTCAGCCAGTCAGACGATGGCGATGAGGAAGGAATTGGCCGGTCTCGTCCGGCAATGGGGCATTCTCGGCGGCGGCGATCGGCTTCCGACGATCACGGAACGGCTGCGGGAAAACTACCGTCCGGTCGTCAGGCCGAAGGCCGTACCGGAGAAAATGCAAAAGCGCCGGCTCGTCGCCCGAGGCTGCTGATGTCTGAGCCGCTTCGATGGTTCAATGACGGTGCCGAGCGTCCGCCTTCGATAAAGGCGCTGGCCGTCGCACCATCGTGCGTGCTGTTACCGTAATATTGATCCCTGGAGAGCGGTCACCTCCATACAGCGATCGTTGTCGAGATGGACGTGTAGCTAATGCAGAAAGGCCCGGCAGCGATCCCGGGCCTTTCTTATTTGAGCCGGCTCTGAACGGTTGGCTTAGAAGTCCATGCCACCCATGCCGCCCATGCCGCCGCCACCCGCAGGCAGGCCGCCGCCGGCGTTCTTCTTCGGCACTTCGGCCACCATGGCTTCGGTGGTGATCAGCAGCGCCGCGACCGAGGCCGCGTTCTGGATCGCCACACGAACCACCTTGGTCGGGTCGATGATGCCCTTGGCGACCAGGTTGCCGTACTCGCCGGTCTGCGAGTCGAAGCCGTAGGAGTACTGATCCTTTTCGAGGATCTTGCCGACAATCACGGAGCCATCTTCGCCGGCATTGATGGCGATCTGGCGGGCCGGCGCGGACAGCGCCTTGCGCACAATATCGACGCCGGTCTTCTGGTCATCATTCCTGGTACGCAGCCCCTTGAGATGCTCGGAGGCACGCAGCAGGGCGACGCCGCCGCCTGGCACGATGCCTTCCTCAACCGCCGCACGGGTCGCATGCATCGCGTCATCCACGCGATCCTTGCGTTCCCTCACCTCGACTTCGGTCGCGCCGCCGACGCGGATCACCGCGACGCCGCCGGCGAGCTTGGCCAGACGCTCCTGCAGCTTCTCACGGTCGTAGTCCGACGTGGTTTCCTCGATCTGCGCCTTGATCTGCTGAACGCGGGCTTCGATGTCGGCCTTCTTGCCGGCGCCGTTGACGATGGTGGTGTTCTCCTTGTCGATCATCACCTTCTTGGCGCGGCCGAGCATCTGCAGCGTGACGTTCTCGAGCTTGATGCCGAGATCTTCCGAGATCGCCTGACCGCCGGTCAGAACCGCGATGTCCTGCAGCATGGCCTTGCGGCGATCGCCGAAGCCCGGCGCCTTGACGGCGGCAACCTTCAGACCACCACGGAGACGGTTGACAACGAGCGTGGCCAAGGCCTCGCCTTCGACGTCTTCGGCGACGATGACCAGCGGCTTGCCGGTCTGCACGATCGCTTCCAGGAGCGGAAGCAGTTCGTTCAGAGTGGAGAGCTTCTTCTCGTAGACCAGGATGTAGGCATCGTCCATTTCAACGCGCATCTTGTCGGCGTTGGTGACGAAGTAGGGCGAGATGTAGCCGCGGTCGAACTGCATGCCTTCGACGACCTCGAGTTCGGTCTCGAGCGACTTGGCTTCTTCAACCGTGATGACGCCCTCGTTACCGACCTTCTTCATGGCGTCGGAGAGGAACTTGCCGATCTCCGCGTCACCGTTGGCCGAGATGGTGCCGACCTGGGCGATCTCCTCGTTGGAGGTGACCTTCTTGGAGTTCTTGACGAGGTCGGCGACCACGGCGTCCACCGCCAGGTCGATACCGCGTTTCAGATCCATCGGATTCATGCCGGCGGCAACCGCCTTGGCGCCTTCGCGCACAATGGCTGCGGCCAGCACGGTCGCGGTGGTGGTGCCGTCGCCGGCAGCATCGGCCGCCTTGGAGGCCACTTCGCGCACCATCTGTGCGCCCATGTTCTCGAACTTTTCTTCAAGCTCGATTTCCTTGGCGACGGTGACGCCGTCCTTGGTGATGCGGGGGGCGCCGAACGACTTGTCGAGCACGACGTTGCGGCCCTTCGGACCGAGCGTGACCTTCACCGCGTTGTTGAGAATTTCGACGCCGCGCAGCATGCGGTCGCGGGCGTCGACGCCGAATTTGACTTCTTTGGCTGACATAATGATCTCCGTTTTCTACTCGTCAGATCCCGAGGTCCGCGCGACTGGGCGGGTTCTTGAGGGATGAGATTTGGATTGCGGGCCTCTTCCTTCGAGACGCCGGCTGCGCCGGCTCCTCAGGATGAGGGAACGGGCTAAAGCGCTTAAGCGGCCTTCTTCTTGGCGGCGGGAACGTCGGTGAGGACGCCCATGATGTCGCTTTCCTTCATGATCAGCAGTTCCTGACCATCGAGCTTGACCTCGGTGCCGGACCATTTGCCGAACAGCACGCGGTCGCCAACCTTGAGATCGATCGGGATCAGCTTGCCGGCTTCGTCACGGCCACCCGGGCCGACGGCGACGATTTCGCCCTGCGAGGGCTTTTCCTTGGCACTGTCCGGAATGATGATGCCGCCTGCGGTTTTGTCTTCGGCATCGATGCGTTTGACCACGACGCGGTCGTGGAGCGGACGGAATTTCATGCGATCCTCCTTGGCTTTTGTGATTATTTCTGGATTGGCAGTCGCAATGAACGAGTGCTAGCCGCCCTTCTTTAAGCCTGTGACACAGGGGCGCAAGGGCTTCGGCCCACGATGTTTGAGGAGGAACGCTTGCGGCGATTGCTAGCAGGCGAAGGAACATGCTGCTAACGCATTGATTACTATGACCTATTGAACGTTTTCATTCCTGGCGAATTGAGAATCATGCAGCTGTCTTGGTTGGCTGGAGGTTGCCATGGTCGAGAAAGATGCGGTTTCCAGGGATTTCAGGAAGCAGGTCTTGGGCTACGGACTGACGACAGCGGAAATCGTTTATCGCCGTCCGGATCGTCGCTGGTTGCTGCAAACTTACGTCTGGCAGGACTACGATATGTTTCCGGATTTCCCGGTCTTGAAGGATTTCCTCGCGTTCTGGGAAACAAAGCTCGAAGGCCCGCTGTTTGCAGTCACCGTCGCGCACTCCAAACTGATCAAGCCTGCCGAACTACGCGCCGTGGACGGAGTCTTCCGGCTGCATTAACGCGAGGGCGAAGAGCTTTGGGATGATCACTGTCGCTCATGCGCAAATTGCTTTCGGGAAATTCACTCTCTTCACGCGGGCCAATTCAGCGAGATCACAATCACGCATTTTCTGCTCGCCGGCGCCGACGAAGTGATCGAATAATTTTAGTTGTTCGCTGCCGTGCAGGAGTCCGGTTGTGGCACGTTTGAGACGTCCCAGCGGACCCCGAAAATGTCTGCTCACCTGGCCAAAGCGGAAATGGTCGGCACGTGGTCAAAAGACGGGTTTGACCCAGATGTATGGTCCGGCCGCGCGTTGCAAGAAGATTTCGTCGAATTGGCGGCGGCGGTCTTGCATCAATGTATCCGGCCTCTGATTGGAGCATGTGGTGCTCCGGGCCATCATGGATATCAGCGCGCGTGCGTTCTAATTAGCGGACAGGCCTCGATTGGGCCATTTGGGTCACCAGTGTTCGCACGCGCTCGGAAGACCGAACCTCCATCTCGTCTCATCCTCTCGCAGACCTCGGCTGGAAACTGTTGATAGGGTTACGTCATCGCTTGCTCCTCATGTCGCGCAGTTCCGGCGCGCAGGGGCGGTCAAGGCCGGCCGTCGCGCTTGGCTTGCGGCGGGCGCCGGCGTTGCCAGGCCGCGCCTTGACCGCGCCGAGCACGGCGCGAGGATCACGCGGGTCGGACGCCTGCATCATCGGTCCTCGTCAGCTCGAAGGCGCGTCCTTTGGCCAGCACCGCCCAGGCGATCCGGGCAAGCTTGTTGGCGAGCGCGATCGCCAGCACGTTGTGGTGCAACCGCCTCTTGGCGGCTTCGATCCAGGATTTGAGCCCGTAACGTTCCCAGTCCTTTATCCTGACCAGCACAACCCATGCCGCCTGCACGAACAGAACGCGCAGGTAGCGATTGCCGCGCCTCGAGATTTTGCCGAGGATCGTGCGGTCTCCCGTCGAGATCTGCTTGGGCACCAGTCCGAGCCAGGCGCCGAAGTCGCGGCCTTTGGAGAATACGTCTCCAGTGCCGATCGCGGCCACCATGGCGCTCGAAATGATCGGCCCGATGCCGGGCACCGTCATCAGGCGCGAACATGCCTGATCTTGACGGGCCAGTGCTTCGATCTCGCCGGAGAGGCCATCGATACGCTGATCCAGCCGGCGCCAGTCGCCTGCCAACTCCTCGATGACGCGCAACATGCGGGGCGACAGGACATCGGTGCGCGTTGCAAGGATGGTGGGGAGCTCCTTGCGCAGGAAGCCGATCCCTTGGCGCACGGCGATCCCGCGTTCCAGCATGAAGGCGCGAATCTGGTTGATGATACCGGTGCGTTGCGACACCAGCCGCTCGCGCACCCGATGCAGTGCCTGCAGATCCAGTTGCTCCGCGGTCTTGGTCGCCACGAACTTCATCGTCGGGCGCTGCACGGCTTCGGCAATCGCTTCGGCATCATTGAAGTCGTTCTTCTGTCCCTTGCTATAGGGGCGGACATATTTGGCCGGCATCAACCTGGCGTCGTGGCCAAGCGATGCGAGTTTGCGGCTCAGGTGATGGGCGCCGACGCAGGCTTCCATGCCGATCAGGCAAGGCGGTATATTGGCGAGCCGCGCTTCCACTTGGCCACGCGACCACTTTTGCCGCAGCACGATGGCGCCGCGCGCATCGTGGCCCACGACGTGGAACGAGTTCTTGCCGATATCGATGCCGATCACGGCGATCGCGGTATTGGGTATCTGAGACATGGCGTGCTCCTTGTCTTTGGCGCCCCTTGCCAGCTTCGCTTGCTGGCGGGGCAGGAGCACGGCCGGACCATCCCATTAGCGGTCCTGCACGCGGTCGTCCCGCCGGGCCGAAGCCTAACGATCCAAAAGAGTCGATTAGCTTAGCGGCTACCTTGGCGAAAAGTGATAGAATCATATCACTCGGGCGGGATTTATCGAACGGTGGAAACGCTTCTGAGGAGGTTTCAAATGTACAGTCGCATCTTGGGACTGACGACATCTGCTCTCATTCTGGCGTACGGCACTGTCGGTGCTTTTGCACAGAGCCAAATGACACCCCAACCAGATCAGCAACAACTGCAATCGCATCCCATGGGCCAGGAAGGCGCGGGCACGATGGGGCACGGTAGCATGATGGGCGGCGGCATGATGGGACATATGATGGGGCGCGGCATGATGGGTGGAGGCGTGATGGGACCACCTTTTATGATGCGTATGATGTTCGCTCTGATGGACGCCGACGGCGATGGGACCATCTCACTGCAGGAGTTTCAGGCAGCTCACGAACGAATTTTCAAGGCAATGGACAGCAATAAAGACGGCAAGCTTACGCTGGAGGAGATGCAAGCGTTCATCCACGGGACCAGGTGATCGGGGTTACGGTGACAGTGCACTCAATTGACAATCGACAACCAAATGCACTGTCACCGCAGTAACCGGCGAGTGTCCCTCTCGCCGGGTCACTCACCTTGTCATTGCCGCGTCAAGCGAACCAGGTCCTGCCTCAGGAGATAGAACGAGACGGCGAGCAGAACGACGTCCTTCATCAAGAAGGGGACGTTGCCGGTCATCGCAGGGAAGCCTCCGGCGGCGACGTCCCAGCCTTCCGGCATGAACGGAATGATGGTGACCGTCGCGATGAAGGTGCCGGTCGAACCGAGGGCGCCGAGAACGCCGAGCCGCTTGTCCCAGAAGCCTGCGAGCAGCAGAGACCCGAAGGTCCACTCCGAGAGGCCCAGGAAATAGCTGGCGCCGGCGTGGCCGAACACCGGATAGAGCCACCAGATCAGCGGCCCGTTGTCGATGAACGGGACCAGTCTTTCGAACTCGTACGGAAACCACTTCTGGTAGCCGAAGAAGAAGAACATGATCACCATCGAGGCCCGGACGACGTGGTAGTCGAGATCCTCCGCGAGCAGGCCGGACCGGTGCAGCGCGCGGACAAGCGGATTTTGAACGGTGTTGGAAAGCGTAGTCATGGTCGTGATCCTTTCATTCGAGATCTGACGGGAGATCGGCTTCACGCGACTGCGGGAAAGTCGATCTCGGTGTCGTTGATGCGGTTGAAGACGTTGGTGAAGACGGTGGTCGCGAAGGCCAGGCTGATCTCCACCAGCTGGGCGTCGCTGTAGCCCGCGGCCTTGATCGCGGCGAAGTCCTGGTCGCTGACGGTGCCGCTGGACTGCGCCAGCTTGCGGACGAAGCGGACCAGCGCGTCGCGCCTGGCATCGCCGCTGGCCTGCCCCTCCTGGATCTGCTTGAGGACCTCCGGCTTCACCCCGGCGAGCTTGGCCAGATAGCCGTGGGCGGCGACGCAGTAGTCGCAGCCGCCGGCGGCGCTGATGACGAGCTTGATGACCTCCTGATCGCGCTTGGTCAGTGTGCCCGCAGCGAGCACTGTATCGGCGGCGAGGATCGACTTGAGGGCACCGGGGCCATGGGCGGCAATGGCCGCGAAGGTGTTCGGGACGCTGCCGATGGCCTTCTTGATCTGGGCATAAACCTGGCCCGACGGACCGGTGTCAGATTCGAGGTTGGGAACTGAAAGACGGGACATGATGGCACTCCTTCGTTGGGGTTGGTGAATGATTGCGAAGTGACAATATGGTCGCGTCTTGATACTTTGAATGCCGGGTTGTCTCGACTATATGCTCCATCGTCTCACGATGGTGCTTTCAGGAGGTCGCGATGGATTGGCTAAGCCGGCTGTTCGAAATGATGCCGGTGCGCGGGCGGCTCGACCTGCGCTGCAACTACGGCGCCCCCTGGCGCATCGACCAGGGTCCGGGCGAGGCGAACGAAATCCCGTATCACGCGGTGCTCGCCGGCTCCGCGACGCTGGAGGATCCGGCGGGGGGCCGATCGCTGCAGCTGAAGGCCGGCGACATTCTTCTGCTGCCCGGCAACCCACGGCACGTCATGCACGATGGCAGCGGGGCCGCGTCCCTGCCGGCCCGCAACCGTGCGTCCCTCAACTTCACGATCAGCGAAAATCCCGGTTCGGACGAACGGCTCGATCTGTTGTGCGGACATTTTGCGATCGCGCCTCCGCACGACCGGCTTTTGCGCAGCTATCTCCCGCCACGCCTGGTCGTGCACGCCGGCGGTCAGGCAGGGCAGGAGGAGACCGCCACGCAGCTCGCAGGTCTCGTCTCCCTGATGCGGAGCGAGTCCGCGGACGATCATCTCGGCGGCCGCGCAATGCTGAACGCGCTGTCGACGGCGATGTTCGCGCTTGTGCTGCGGCTCGCCAGCGAGACCGAAGATGCGCCACGCGGCATCCTTGCCTTGGCCGGTCATCCACGCCTCGCACCGGCAGTGGCCGCTCTGTTCAACGAACCTGCGCGCGCATGGTCGCTGCCCGACCTTGCGCGCCTGTGCAACATGTCGCGGGCAACGCTTGCGCGCCAATTCCAGGAGAAGCTCGGGCGCTCGGCCAGCGACCTCCTGACCGACATCCGGATGACGCTCGCCGCGAACGAACTGAAAAAATCTTCTCTCTCCACCGGCGCCGTGGCGGAGGCCGTAGGCTACCAATCGGAAGCGGCGTTCCAGCGCGCCTTCAAGGGCTACATGGGGATCACGCCGGCCCAATGGCGCAAGGTGCAGGAGCCACCCGGCCAGGATGTCTTTGCAAGGCTGGCGGTCCCGGGCGACGCGAATCCGACAAAGGCCGGGGGTGACCGAGCGGTCACGGTACCAGTGGACTCAATTGATAATTAAACTGTCGCCGCCGTTCCCCGAACGGCTCTCGCCGGGTTATGTGCGGCGGCGTTGGGGAGGCGGCCCACGGCGGCGGGGCACATCCAATCGTTTCCAGAGTTCCGCCCGGCAATGGTTCCAATCGGGCCGCCCAATTCTCAGCCCCGAATTTTATTGAACCTTGGCATGGCCTTTGCTGACCTAATATCGTCGGGGGGATTTCAGGGGCCCCGGGACTGAACCAACGCCGCCAAGTGATCATATTCCGCTTGGGCGGCGTTGTGCTTTTCTCAGGTGTCCCGATCTGGAATGCGGCGCGTCCCAATTTGGACAGCAACCGCCTCCCGGGTACCGGCCTGTTTCGACCCCGGTGGCCCAATTTGATTTTGGGTGTGGCCTGATTTGAAGCTGTCACGAGCGAGCGACAGTTTTCGCCCGTAGTTTTCCGGTCATGAACAAAGTTCCGCCACCGAACCCCAGGTAAATCGGGTTCGGGACAAGATAGAGGCGGGGCGAATGAAAAAGGGCGATGTGACTTGCTCTGCGTGCGGAGCCGGTTTTCGGCGGCTTGAGCTGGCATCCGGGCCCGCGACCCACGGCGAATACCGGTGTCCCACCTGCGGCGAGATTTTGGAAAAGTTCGACGGCAACGCGTTCGTCGCCTATCGCCTCACAATCCAGCCTTCGATAAGGGGCGTGCGCGATGATTAAGGCCGCCCTCGGCTGATGAGATTCTTTTACTATCTGTTAAATTCCGGGCAGCATGATGCTCTCATGAGAGTAATAGCTGCCACCATGGTTGCTCTCCTCATACTCAATTTTGTGGATGAGCATTTCAACGGCGCCCAATATTCCCGCGGGGCGATGGCCGTCATTTCGCACATTGCGCGATCGTTCGGCTAGGCCGGCTCAGTTGGCGGTCTGTTTCATGACAGACCCTTGTTCATGACAGACCCTTGCCGCTGAATATGCCGGGATTTCGACACGGCCTTTGATGCTGCTCAATGCCGCGTTCGCCGACAATCGTAAGAACCCTCCAACGTCACCACGAACGGCCCGGGGAGGGAGCCTCGGCGATCCTGTCCGACCGACCGCGGGTCAGCACCTTTTGGAACCTACTCTCGCTGGATGCGATGTAGTGCCGACGAGTGGCCGGAGGCGCGGGCGCGCAGGTCGTCTGCAGCGTCGCGGCGCCTTCCAACTTTGCAGGAGGCTAAGATGTCGATTGCCACCGATCCTGACGATCTCGAGTCTGCGGTGCGCGGCGCACTGTTGACGACACGGGCTACCGCGGCCTGCCCCTTCCATCCCGACGTAACGATCCGGGTCGGCGATGACGCGGCCGAGACGCATGCCTTCTATCGCGCGAGGAACCTCGTCAAGCGCGACGGCCGCGGCTGGACTCATGAGTTGCTGATGGAAGAGATCGCTCGCCAGCTCGCCGACGCCGCCGACCGCGTGTGTCCTCGATGTTCGGACCAGCCTTGTGCTTGAGGCCGCTGCGTGCGAATCTGCCGCCGATGGAATTCGGATCCCAAGTTGCCGAAAGAATTCTCGACCAGGTCGCGGATGCCGTGATCTATGCGAACCGTTCCGGCGAGATCATCCTGTGGAACCGCGCGTCCGCCGCTCTGTTTGGCTACCCGGCGAAGGAGGCGCTCGGCCAAAGTCTCGACCTGATCATTCCCGAGCATCTGCGAGCCTCGCACTGGCGTGGCTTCGACGCTGCGATCGCGAGCGGCCATACGAAGCTCGAAGGCCGCCCTACGCTGACCCGCGCGGTGCACAAGAGCGGACGCAGGATCTACGTCGAGATGACCTTCGCGATCGTCACAGGCGACAAAGATGAGGTGATCGGCTCGGTCGCGGTGGCACGAGACGTAACCGAGCGCATCGAAAAAGAGCGCTCTGCGAATCGCGCCTCCTGAGCCTTAACCCCCGAGCAGCAGGATCGTCACCACAGTTCCCTGTAGTCCGGAAACAGTTTGAGTGTCGCGTCGTAGCGTACCGGCACGATCCAGGGCAGCGCCAGCCTGAATATCGCGTTCGCAAGGGCGGACGTATGGCGTGCATAGAGATCGATGGGATCGAGCCGGTGCCTCATATGCAGCTTCGGATCATAGTTCAGACCGCTGCTGCGAAACCATCTGTACCCGTTGCTGATCCCCCAGCTGATCATGTCCCGAACGATGTAGTGGTAAAGATGCAGGTCGAGTGCAACGGTGTAGTCGAAGCCTACGTACTCCGCGTACAGCGAGTCTCCTTGCACCATGCAAAGGCTGAAGGCCACCAGCGTGTTTCCCCGACGCCAGGCGAAGAACCGGACCTTATCGCTCATTCGCTGGCCGATCTGGCGGAAAAAGTCCTTGCTCAGCTTCTCGAATTGCATTTTCGAGCGCTCGAACACCTGAAGATAGAGGGGATAAATCTCATCGACGAAACTTGCGGCATCGTCCGTGACGCTCATGCGAATGTCCGATACGCCGGCCGTCGCCTCGAGCTTCTTGCGCAATTTCCTTCGCGATGAACTCTTCAGCGCCTTTTCCGTGTAGGCGTCGAAGCTGTCATATCCGATGTCGAGCTTGGTCATGGGCATGCTTGGCGCCCGCCCGAAGCCGCGTTGCACGAAGCAGTGAAGCACCTCTCGATAGCGAGAAGGAAATTCCTTCAATACGATGAGTTGCGCGTTCAGCGATCTCGCTTGCTGGACGATGCCGTTCGACAGGGTTTCCGCGACGATGTGGACGGGGAGAGCTTTGGTAGCCGCGAGGTGAGCCTCCCCGGCGGAACAGCCGACCATCAAGGCGCGCAGTTTAAGGAAGCGCGGATAGAATCGCCGGACGAGCGAAATCCAGTGGATTCGTTCGGCACCAAGCCCTTCGAGAATATCCTGATCGACGAGGAAGAACGGCTGGATCGCCCGTACCTGGCCGTTGTTATCGACAATCGCAAAATATCGGTACTCGAAGTTATCCCGGAGCGTGTCGTCGAGGATCTCGTAGTACCGATGATCCTTTCGCTGGTCGGCGAAAGTAGATGTCCAGGGCGCGCATCCAGGCAATTCGGCGCGCGACACCACGGAAATCGAGAACGATTCACGGGGCGTGCGGGAAATGCCCGGAATAATGGCGTCCATCTCTCCACTCCGCGGGGCTTCAACGTGTTTAATGACCCCGCGTGGAGCTAATTATTTCCCGCGCATTCAGTTGCGGCCGCGCGGGCGCGCAAGAAGCGTAAGAGAGCGTCTCTGACTTGGAATTTAGAAACTAACATGCACGGCGCTGGAGGCCGTGCGGGTTTATCGCAACGGTGAAATGAACCTGATTGCCAGAAAGAAAACTCGGTCGCCCGCCGGTTCACGCCCGGCGGGCTTGGTGGCCGCATCCAAACTCTCATGAAGCGGAAGGGTTGGCCACTTGAGTACCGGTAATCCCGAATTCACGCTGTCTCGTTCAAGCTGTCTTGTTCAAGCCGTCTTGGCAAACATCGTCAGGACACCGTCGGCGATGTTGATAGCCACGACTTGTGACGAGCTCAGGCCCTTGGCCTTGAGCACGGCTGCCGCCTCCGGCGTCGCGTCAATAGATTTCCGGAGCGACTGAATATCTTCCTCGCGTGTATTGGCCACGAGCTCATCGACTTTCGAACGCACCGCCGGTTGCAGATCCTTGACGTCGACGACCTGTATGCTCCGTATGACCGTGCTGGACTGACTGGACTGAGGAGGCTGTGCCTCGGATTGCGAGGGCGCTCCTTGTGCCTGCACGAAAGCCGGTGTCCCCAGCGAGAGGGCTGCAATGATGACGGATGCCGTAACGATGCGCATGCTCACTCCTTTTTTGCCTGGAAAAACTTCTATCCACGAAATTTGGTTGGCGTCTGATTCCCATGTGGCCATTCAGTGAAACCAATGCGGCTGCAATGCGCGCAAGCCCGCCGGTTTGCGCCGGCGGGCTTTCGTGGACGGAACCTTTGCGCGGCTCGGCAGTTTTATGATGACAGCGGCGGAACCGGGAAACCGGCAGTCGCGTATAGAGCCGCACGGAGTAACGCCCGGGGCGGCTTTATGCTTTAGACCACCCTGCGCTCCGGAGAGATATCGTGCGAATAATGCGTACACTCCACGATCGCCGAGAGTGCGGCCCTTCTCAGCGCTACCGGATCTCGCTCGCCTTTCGCGGCGCATGCAAGAATGTGCGACGCCATTTCGGCCTTCCTCGTCGACGTGCGCTTTGCCTCGGGGAGCATGACCGCGGCATCGTCAAGGACTGCCCTCATCAGTTCGATTAGCTCGGGCTGAAAAACCGCTCCAGTTGCACCCATCGCCGTCCTCCCACTCGCTACCCGTTTTCTTTATTCGATGCGGTGATTTGAGCGCGTCTGTTGAACGGACGCAAAGCTTATTTTTTATTGCGGCTGATCGTCGCTGGGCGCATCGCGCAGCAAGTCGACATCAGGGACTGCACCGTGGTTTTCCGGATAGACGCCGTGTCGTTGTTCCCCCGAGAATAGGGGCATTCATTCCCGTAATCGTTCATGCAGTAATACTGGCGTGGTGCCCGGCGGTTTATCAAAATCGCCGGGCTTTAAGTTTGCGAATTTTTGCTTGACCGTCGCCACTGCCATCCGGCGCGGGGGCGATTGAACGAGGCTCCAACTGAGGCGGCCTTACTTCGGCGGCTGTAGTTCGCTCTTGAGCCAGCCGGCGGCCTTTTCAGTCTTCAGAGGATCGGGTTCGAACGTCGCTATCTTGCGGTCCGATTGCCATAGTTCGATCGTGCGGCCGTCTCCCAGCGAAGCAGCCTGTTCCCTGGCCGCGTCATCGTCGGCGCAGGTGAGATCGATGCGCTGCTTGATATGGCCATCCTCGCCTAGGACGTAGGCTTGATACTCACGCATCTGGCGGCCTCCGTAGCCGCAGCCGATGGAACTTACTTGGTGTCCCATCTGGTTCCTTGGCAAGGAACCTTCTTCGTCACCCAAGACCCTTATGGGGTACCCCATTATTTCCATGGAGAACGCACGGCCGCAACCTCATGACGCTTGTTAAGCGTCGGATCAGGCCACGGCCAAATTCAACCTGGACCACTACGCGTCGGAACAGGCCAATGCGCGTTCCGCTGGAAGAAATACGATTTGGAGCACATATTCCCCGAATGGCGACGATTGTCCGATGTACCAATTGCGGCGCCGAGTACAGACGCACTGAAGAAAAGTTCCTGGTGCCACACACCGGTCACGCAAACTGTACGGTCTGCGGCGACATGCTGGAGTCTTGGCTGGAAAAAACCCACGTTCCCTTCTTCGAGTTGGTCAAACGTTCGGATGGAACGCCGAAATGAGGCCGCGACCTGTCGGCGCCAGGATGGCTCAAGCTGGGCAAATGAATCGCGGCCAGGAAATTGGCGCGGTCCGACCGATAGGTTTACTGGCACTGTAATTCTGTCAGCGTAGTTCTCGCGCCTTCGCGCATTCGCGCTCCCGCCGGGCAAGTCGCTGTCCACGCCGGCACCGGAAAAATGATCGCTCGCGCCGGGAACGTTATGGTGTCGTGATCATTCCAACCCCAAAGGCGTGCGAGGCAAAACGCCAGGCAGGGGTCTCCCTATCAGGGATTTCCATTTCGTGAGCAAGAGATGGAGTTCCGCCAGGCAGGCAGAGCAATGATGCTTGTCGCCGCGACAAGCCTCGGATCGGCATTTGCTGCCGGGGCGTAACCATCAGCGAAAGCAGGTCTGGCAAGCTGCGCGCAGACCGTCAGCAATCGGGGCAGGGCGCAATCCAAACGGCTGAAGGAAAGACAGGCCATGAAACTGAATTCGACACAGCTGGAACGAACCCTGAGCCAATTTGCGGCGGAAGTGCTGCCAGACGATCATCCGGCACTCAAGCAATTGAGCAACATTTTCGGGGATCACACGTTCTTTCTGGACGGGAGCGGCCTCAACGTGCTGGAGCCCGCAGACACCGCGGAAACGGACGCTCAAACCGGCGAAATTGTGAGCCTTGCCGACTGGAGCGATGCGACGCTCACAAGCCTGCGGCCGCACGAGCCGGAACCGACCGGTGTGCTCGTCGTGCTCGAAGCAAAGCACTGATCGGTTGCGACCCTGTCATTCCGGGTTCGGTGTTTCGCATCGACCCGGAATGACGGTTACTGCGAAAACCGCCGCCGATTCCGCTTCATCATGAACCCGCCACTCGCGCCTACCCCGCCGCCCGCCGCGGCATCGCATCCGCGGCAACATCGGCCGGCGCGGGCACCTGCATCAGGATCGTCTGGTTCGCTGTTGCTATCTCGATCCCGCATTCCTGGAATCGCCGCTTCATGCGGCGGTTGAATTCGCGCTGCACCGGCCAGCGGCCGGCTTCGGTACAGCGGATCTGGCCGACGATCGAGGCCATCGCGCCGTCCACCCGGTCGACGCCCCACAATTCGAGTTGGCCGCGGATCATCGAGCGGTATTCGGCCTCGTGGCGCATTTCGTCGACGATGTCCTTCAGGATCTGGCCGGCGCGATCGGTGTCTTCCTTGTAGGCCACGTTGACGCTGACGCCGGCATTGCCGGCACCGCGGCTGGCATTGGTGAGAGTCGTCACCGCGCTGAAGGGAACGATGTGCACCGCGCCGTCGGCGGCGCGCAGGCGGATGGTGCGGATCGAGACGTTCTCGACCGTGCCCGATAGCCCCGACACCGTGACGTTGTCGCCGACCTGGACGGTGTTCTCCAGCAGCAGAAACAAGCCGGTGATGAGGTCCTGCACCAGCTTCTGCGAGCCGAAGCCGATGGCAATGCCGACGATGCCGGCGCCAGCCAATAAGGGGGCTACGTTGACGCCGATTTCGCTCAGCGCGGTCAAACCGACCACTGCCACGATCAGGCACAGCAGCGCCGTCCGCAGCATCGGCTGAAAGGTGCGCAGCCGAGCCGCGCGGGCGTAATGGCCGTCGCGCGACAGCGCATTCACCTGGCGGTCCATCAGCGCGTTTGCGATCTCCCAGATCGCCGCCGCCGCAAGCGCTGCGATGCCGATTGTCACCACCGCCGACAACAGCCGGCCGCCGATCTGCCCGCCATAGAACCAGACCATGGCGTCGACACCCCAGACCTCCAGCAGGGCCACGAAGCCGATGAATGCAATGACGGAAGCGACGATCCTGCGCAGCAGCGGCAGATAGCGGTTGGCGCGGATTTCCAGCCCGGGGAAACGTTGCAGGAGTTCCGGGCTGATGCGGAAGCCGCGATCGATCAGGCTCAGCACCACGATGGTGGCGAGACGGCTGATCAGCGCGACCGCGACGGTGCCGACGAAATATTGCAGCAGCAGCGTGTAGCCGTTGTGGATATTGAGCGCCCACACCGCCCACAGCGCGAGGTCGAGCGCGATCGCAAGATAGTGCCACAGCCCGGCGAGACGATTGCGCACACGGGCCGCGGCGCCGTCACGGCCGGCCGGCGCGCGAATGGCCTCGGCGACGGGCCGGCGGCACTGCAGGATGATGACGACGACAAAGAGATGCACGACCAGCATCACCAGGTGCAGCAGCGCCGCATAGCCGACGCGATGCAGGCCGAGCAGCAGCGCCACGTTCGCAAAGGCGATGCCCGACACGGCGACGGTGACGATGCGCCGCGCCCAGATCTCGATATAGACCGCGGTCTCGGCGCCGACACGGAACAGACCGAACGGCCCCGCCAGAGCCCGCACGACGCAGATCAGCCCGCGCGACAGCGCGTAGGCATTCACCACCGCGAGGATCACGAGGCGGGTGGTGGCGAGATCGCCGATCCCGGTCCCCAGCAACATCGTGGCGACGCCGACGAAGACCAATACCGGAAGCAGCTCGAGCGCGAGACGTCCCAGCACGAACGGCAGCCGGACCAGCGATTGCCATGCGCGCGCCAAGCTGAGGTTCCGTCGATTCCGTTCGCCCGCCGCGGTGACATCCGCGGCCGAGGAGGGCGGATCGGCCATCGCCTGCGTCTGCGTCTGCGCCGGCGCACGCGCGACTTGCGGAATGCGCGCTTCGAGTAGCGCCACCGGCCGCTTGATCAGGCGGAAGATCAGCCATTCGGCAGCCAAGGCGCAACCGAACACCAGCGCCAGTTTCCAGGCGATATCGAGCAACTGGTCATAGGCCGCGGGATCGTTGGCGGTCTGCACGATCCAGTAATAGAACGCCGGAAAGTGCGTCAGCGACCGCGCCATATAAGCGAACTCGTGCGAGATATCGCCGACCTGCTCGGACACCGTCAGCAGGAGCTGGGCGCCAAGGCTGTCCGCCGTGAGCGGAATCGCGTGGTGCGGTTCGGGCGCTGGCGGTGCGGCTTGTGCCGGCGGCGCGGCTTTGGCGATTGCGCGCAAGATATCGATCATCTGCGCGCGCTTGGCGTCGTCCTGCAGCGTATCGAGGGCGCGGTTGGCCTGTTCGGGCGTCAGCGTATCGCTGCCGCGGGCGGCTGACGCGGCTGCGTTGGGCGCGGCGCCGGTCTGTGCCAGAACAGGCCCGGCGAGCAGCGCGCAGGTGAGCAGGATCGCGGACAGGAGTTGGCACAGACGTTGGTGCGACACGAAGGCCCCTTTTTGAAAAATTATGCGCGACGGCAAGTCCGGAACCGGTATTGCCTTCGCGCAAGCGTCATGTCGGATCGCGCCTTTTCGCCGTTATCCTGTGTCGGAAGTTGGCCAGTGAGACGGCTTTGTCTTGGTATTTATTGTTGTATTTTCAATTGCGGTGCTGGGCTGCACTGTCATGGTATTACGGTATTACGTGGAAGCGGCTGACCCACGGTCAGATCGGTTTGCCTGGTAAACGCAGGGAACTTTCGGTTCCTGTCGGCGTCATCTAAATCGGCGTCATCTAAAAGTGACGCGATCAGGCTTGGCGCGGGAGGGTGCCATGTCGAAGTTCGGCATTGGAATTGCCGTTGTCGTTCTGACAACCCTGCTGTCGAGTGCGGCCCCAGCCGGAGTGCGTCTTGGCATCAGTCCCCTCGGGGTCGCGAGATTCGCGGTAGGGCGCGTATTGTCGCTGGGTGGGTTACATCACGCTCGTGGCTTTGCGCGTCGTGGCCAGATCCGAACGGCTTCCCTCAGACCGCAAGAAGTCCGCAACGCGATGGATTCCGGGCTTGGCAACCCGGCGGCGCGCAGGCAAATCGTCGCGGCCGCAGCGCTGGCGGGCTGGCATGGCGGTCGCACCGCGAACGGGTGGTGGCGACACGGCGACGGCGGATATGGTTGGGTCGGGCCGCTGTTTTGGCCATTCGCCATCAACGATGTCTACGACTATGCTATCTGGGGCGACGGCATCGGCTTCTGGGACTACGGTTATCCCGACATCTATGCCGCGATCTTTGCGCCTTACGGGTATGACGACCTTGCCGCCTATACCGGACCGGGCCCGCATGGCCGAAGACATCGCAGGGTCCCTTCGCTGCAGCAGCTCTGCGGCGATGACAGAAGCGACATTGCCGGCCTCCCCATCGATCAGGTGCAGCAGGCGATCCAGCCGAACGAGGCGCAGCGCGCCACCCTGGACGATCTTGCCAACGCATTGATCTCGGCCGCCCGGATGATTCGGGCGTCGTGTCCGACGCAGACGGCGTTCACGGCGCCGGGCCGATTGGCCGTCATGCAGCAGCGCATCGGGGCGATGAAAATGGCGGCGTCCGCCATGCAGCAGCCGCTGGGGAAATTCTATGACCTGCTGGAAGACGAGCAGGAAACACGGCTCAATGCACTCGCCGAGGATCGGCGCAAGATGTCCGCCGCAAACGGGACCACGGAAGCGCCCGCCCAGGCTTGCGGCGCGGCGCAACCGGCCGCGTTGCAATGGCCGGCGGACGAGATCGAGGCCAGGCTGCACCCCAACGACACGCAACGCGCGGCGCTCAAAGCGCTGCAGGACGCCAATGCCAGGGCGGTCGAAATCCTCAACGCGGACTGCCAGCCGGACGACGCCACCACGCCGCCCGCGCGTCTTGACGCCATGGAGGGGCGGCTCGAGGCTCTGCAGCGAGCGGTCTATCTGGTGAGCGTCGCGCTCGAAAATTTCTATGCGACGCTGAGCGACGAGCAGAAGGCGCAGTTCGAGGCGATCGGACAAAAACGAACGGCGTGATTTCCGATTCCATTTCCGTGGCTGAGCCACGGCCCGATTCTCCCCGGTCACGCCAGCAACCGACGCGATTGACCCTTCGTCTGACCGAAAAGCAGCCAACGTTTGCAAGCCTTCGCTGACAGCTCGAAAGTGAGTCGCTTTTTCCGTCATGGCCGGGCGTAGCCGTCCGAAGGACGGCGTCGCTTCCGCTCGCCTGTGCCCGGCCATCCACGTCTTTCCTGGCCAAAGAAGAGTTTACGGTCCTCCGTCGAAAAGCCGCGCCGTTAACCAGCCGTTAACCGAGGCCGCCGATCATTAACCATTCACTAAGAATGGCGAGTCGAGCACGATGGACGCGATTGCGAAGGCCACACGTCAGCCAATCCGGATGAGGGGCCGCTCATACGTTGCGTTTACATTCTGTCCGGTGGTTCCGATCGCTGGCTGGCTGGAGGAAATAGACGTCACGCTCGGCCGCTCGCCCGGTTTTTTCGTCGGCAAGCCGGTGGTGCTCGACCTGTCCGCCGTGGACCTCAGCCAATCGGCCATCGCTCACCTCGTCACCAGCCTCGAGCAACGCAATATCCGCGTCCTCGGCATCGAGGGCGTGGATGAAGCCCGCCTCACCGCCAGCATGCCGCCGCTGCTGACCGGAGGGCGCAATTGCATGATCGCCTCGAACGAACCGAAAAAGCGCGAAGCCAAGCCGAAGCCGGCGTCGCTCCTGCTCGAAAGTCCGGTGCGCTCCGGCCAGTCGATCTTTTGCGAAGGCGATGTGACGGTGCTGGGCTCGGTCGGTTCGGGCGCGGAAATCGTCGCCGGAGGATCCATTCACGTTTACGGCGCGCTTCGCGGCCGCGCGATGGCTGGTTTCAGCGGCAACTCGTCCGCGCGGATATTCTGCCAGAAGATCGAAGCCGAACTGCTGGCCATCGACGGCTACTACCGGACCGCTGAACAAATCGACTCCGCCTTGCGCAATCGGCCGGCTCAGGCCTGGCTCGAGGGCGACATCATGAAGATCACACCGCTGAATTAATTCGACTGAAGGAGATAGCGATGGCCAAAGTCTTGGTCGTGACGTCCGGCAAGGGCGGGGTCGGTAAGACGACTACCACCGCGGCGCTCGGTGCGGCGCTCGCGCAAATGGGAGAAAGGGTCGTCGTCGTCGATTTCGACGTCGGCCTGCGGAATCTTGATCTCATTATGGGGGCGGAGCGACGGGTCGTATTCGACTTCATCAATGTCGCGCAGGGCGTGGCCAAGCTTTCGCAGGCGCTGATCCGCGACAAGCGCCTCGAGAATCTGTGGTTGCTTCCCGCATCCCAGACCCGGGACAAGGATGCCCTGACCGATGAAGGCGTCAGGAGCATCATTGACGACCTGCGAACCAGATTTGACTGGGTTCTCTGCGACAGTCCGGCGGGCATCGAGCGTGGGGCCATGCTGGCGATGCGCTATGCCGACGAGGCTGTCATCGTCACCAACCCCGAAGTCTCCTCGGTGCGCGACTCCGACCGCATCATCGGAATGCTCGATTCAAAGACGGTGAAGGCGGAGCGGGGCGAGCGGGTGGAGAAGCATGTGCTGATCACCCGCTACGACCCGGCGCGCGCGGCGCGGGGAGAAATGCTCAGCATCGACGATATCCTCGAGATACTGGCGACGCCGCTGCTCGGAATCATTCCCGAGAGCCAGGACGTCCTGCGCGCGTCGAACGTCGGATCGCCGGTCACCCTGAATAATGCAGCCTGCGCGCCGGCGTGCGCCTATACCGACGCCGCGCGCCGTTTGATGGGTGAAACTGTCGCGATGATGGTTCCGACCGAGCGAAAAGGCCTGATCAACCGGTTACTGGGACGGAGGGCGGCATGATGGATCTGCGACGGCTCTTCGGCAGCCGTACTGCTTCCGCGCCTGTTGCACGGGAACGGTTGCAGATTTTGCTCGCGCACGAGCGCGGTTTGCGCGGCCAGCCTGACCTGCTGGGACTGCTGCGGTCGGAGATCCTGGCCGTGGTATCCCGGCATGTCGTGCTCGATCCGGACAAGGTCATCGTCAGGATGGAGAGGGGCAAGACGGTTTCGACGCTTGAAGTCGATATTGAGGTGCCCAACAATTTCGAACGATCGAGAGCAGTGGCTGCCACATGATCGCCGACAGCAACAGCAACATCGCCTGGCACAGGGTCCAGCTGAAGAAGAACCGCGACGCCGTGCGGGCGCTGGAAATTGCCCGGTTCAGGACCGGCGAAATCGGCGGTGCGAGCGGCCAGACGCAAAGCACGATCGCCAAACTGAAGCAGAGGATCGCCGAATCCGAGCGATGCATCGCTGCCCATGAGCGGCAAACCAAGCGGCCGGTCGCGACCGACCTGCAAAGCCTCGCCCGCGTGAGCTGGAGCAGCTGGAACGGGCTCGGCGTCAGCCGGCGCTGACGAAACGGCCAGACGGCCTGAAATTGGTGGCAGCCCTGTCGGCTGCCACCAATCTCGTTACTTGAAGGGCGGGCTGTAGGAAGCGCGAAGCTGAGCCGCTTTTTGCCGAATCGGTATGATCTCGTCCTGTGTCAGCAGGCGGGTGAGCTTCACGTTCTGAAGGGTGCCGGCTGCGACAACGATGCCAGCGATCGCCGGCGCTGCACCAGGATCAGGCACGTCGAAGATTGTCAGCACTCCGGGGCCGTCGACCGGGGTGCTGTACATCGAAATCAATTTGCCGCCGGCCGCCTCGATCAGTTTCTTGGCCGCTTCGACGCGACTTACAGTCGGGTTCTCCAAAATGCCGTTGAGAGCGCGTGGCGTGTATTGTCCGGTGAGGCAGAAATGCATGGCGATCTCCTCTGGTGTTTGGTTCAAACAACTAAGTCCCCATTGGGGTACCGCCGCCCGATCTTCCCGGCACAGACCGCGTGCGATGATTTTCGGCGCTTCGTTCCGCCGGATTTTTCTAATTCACCGCAACAAAAGGGGAGGCCTCTACTTGGGAGAACCGAGGCCTCTTCGCGGCTGCTTGCAGGCGCGCCGGACGTTTCAGGGGGCGATGTCCGGCTCCAGAAATGATGCGGAGGCTTCGGAATTCCGGCAATGAACATTACGAAGCTGTGCAGTTTCTTCGGAAGTAATCCGAATTAGTTTCGGCCCGGTCATCCACCGCGGGCGATCTGCTCCCATTCCTTCAGCCGCGGCTGCGCAAGCGTTTTCCTCGCTTGTTCCAGTTCGGAGGCGCGCTGTGCGGCTGAGGCCATGGCGTTGGCGGCGACGTTGTAACGGTCCGCCATATACTGAATTGGAAAGATGAATTGACCGTTCGTCACCTTGTAGATGCCGAATTCCGCCAGCAGAGCCGCGACGCATTTATCGTAAGCGCGATAATATTCGTCCCGGGCCGCCAGCATTTTGGAAATCACCGCGGCGATTTCCGCGTGCCGCCTGTCGACGTCCTGCATAAACCTGCCGGCGGCATTCTTTTCCATCCTCAGTGAGAGCGCGTAATTTTCGAGCCTGTCGCGCTCGGCCTTGAGAAGGGTGAAGTAGCGCGGCATGAATGTCGTCGCGTTGGTTTCCGCGATCTTCAAATCGCGGCGAAGGGCCTCGAGATCGGTGCGGCTCGCTGCCGCCAGGGTGACACCCCTCGAAAGCGCAGGTGGTTCGATTTCACCGGACAGCTTTTCAGCGGCAGCGCTGGTCTCCAGGGCGGCCGTGGTCGCCATCGCCATCAGCTTCAGGAATCTGTTTGACGGGTACCGTGCCAGCGCCTCGTCGATCGAGGCCGCATTGTTGATGGCTTCGAGCGCCATCTGGCTTTCCTGAGAGGCAATATTCTCCTGAAGCTTGCCCAGGTAATAGACCCCGACCGAGAGCGCCGCCGCAACGACGAACAGGAGCACGAAGGCGATCGCGATGCGCGCCTTCGCCCTCTGATCCGAAAGTGCTGCCACGGTGTTCGTTCCTGCTCGAGCAGCGTTATTCTACGCTTTTTCTCCCTGCTTGGCGATTGTCGGGCCCGGATGGGCAGTGGATTACGCTTCGTTTACTCAAGGCGCGCGCGCAAGAACGATCAAGCCTGATGCAATCAGGCCCACACCGGCGGCGCGGCTGAGCCGGTGGCCGAGCGGCAGCAACTTCTCGCACGCGACATAGAGGGCGATGCCGGCGATCCAGAACAGGTTCATGATACCGCTGACGAACAGCAGCGCCATCAGGAACCAGCAACAGCCGAGGCAGTAGCTGCCGTGCCGGAGCCCCATGCGCAATGCACCCGCTGCGCCCGGCCGCCAGTGCCGGCTCAGGAACAGCACCGGGCTCTGGCAGTAGCGCAGGCAAACGCTCTTGACGGGCGTGAACTGGTAAAACCCGGCCAACAGCAAAATGACGCCGCCAAGCACGGCGCTGGTGCTCGCCATCGCCATCGACAGGAGGCCTGCGCGTTCGAGTGCCCACTGGGCCAGGGTCGCAACGAGGCTGAAGCCCGCCCATGTCAGGAGATAGCCACCGAGAAAGATCCACGCATCGAGGAAGGGGGACACCGATGCCGCTTGCTTGCGCTTGATGGCCGCGAACAGCAGGACCATGGGGGCCGCACTCGACACCATCATGGCGATCATCATGATCGACCACATGATGAACATCAGCACGGCGTAGGACGTCGACCACGGCATCGACATGTCCATCGGCATGTCGGCCATGTTCATGTCGATGCCTGCCCCGGCGAACAGATAGGCCCAGGCCAGCGCCGTCACCCCGGCAATGCCGCCCGCAACGATCAGGCGGTCATGCCGCAAGATTTGCTCGAGCGCTGACGTGTCGCTCATGGAGTAACCTCGCTAGAGCGTTTTCGAGCGAAGGCTCCGGCGCAGCATCAAGCCGCGACGCCATCGGGGGTCTGGACGACGTTGGCAAGCGAGCTATGCGTGCCCTTGGTCTCGAACTTGATCGCCCCGGTCGAGCGGATGTTGGCGGAGGCAACTTCGGCGCCCCTGTGCTCAAAGCCTTCCGGCATCAAGACCTGAATGCGATGCGCAGCGCCCGTCACCGGGTTCTTGATCGGCTCGACCTCGGTCTCCAGCACACCCTTGGCGACCAGACGCGCGACGCGCCCGTTCTTGTCGAATGAAAACTCGAAGGGCGCAAACACCGGATCGTGGATATTGGTTACGATCACGCTGAGGATCTGGAACAGCGTGCCCTCTGCGGAATGTTTGCCCGACATGATTTCGAACAGCGCCTGGCGCTGTTCCGGGGTAGCGCGCTCGTCGATAATCGGCTGCAGTTGCCCATTTCCCTCATGCAGCGCCCCGGGAAAATGTACGGTTCCGGCGAACACGAGACCATCAAGCCTGGTGCCCTCGAAGTGTCCCTTGGTAATCCTCATGCCGACCATGCCCTTGCAAAAGCCGTGGGTCGGCAGGGCATTGAAATCGCAGGGACAGCCGAACGCGCAATTGCAATTCTTGATCCATTCGCCTTCGAGGCGCCAGTCGGATGCAGCCATAGTTACACCTCCCGCAATACTTTTGGTTGGATGATGCAGCCGCTTGATAATCCCCTTCGGGTTGGAAATGTCCGGGTCAATGTGAACGGAATCAGGACCAGTGTTGCTCCAACGAACCACACTGGATTAGCGGACTGCCATTGTGTCCTGATCGCGGGCAAGCATATCAGCGAGCATCCGCGCCGTACAGGACATCATTCCTGTCATAATTTCATTCGTCGCCCTCGCCCTGGATGGCGGCGCTTTAACCTCCCTCCAATCCGCCGCATCTGCCGGCACGGCAGCAGCGGCGAGCACGAAACAGGGTTTCCTTTTGAAATCGTGTCGAAGCGCGTGTGTAGTTGTCATCAGGCTCGAACTCGTGGAGCACGTCCATGCGAAATCGTCAGATTCGCCGCTTTTGACCGGAGTGGCGATCGCGTATTCCAGGCAACCTGCATTTCGGCCGCCCAAGCTGTCGTTAATCCGTCCGACCGACTTCGTATCAAAGAATATACATTCGCTTGGCTGCGGTAAGCGCGCCGCTGCATCCCGTGCGATCGCCCTTGGCATCCAACCGCTTGGCGCGGGCCATCGTCGTCGAGAATTCCGATTGCAGGCGCTTTTGGGCCTGCTTCAAGGAAGCGGGTGTTGGCTGCCAGCCAAGTTGGGCGCCAACCGACTGTGGCGCCGTCAATCCCGCGTTCGGATTTCCCGCCGACTGGCGTATGGCGGCTTCGAATTGAGCAATGTCTTCGCTGCAAGGACCGGCCTTCGCTACCGGAATACTGAAGCAGAGCACCGCGCAAACGATCAGTCCCGTCGTTCCCAAAAGTTTTGGCATCGGACCTCGCCTCCCTCATTGCTCAACCTGGGATCGTCATTGATCCCCGCTGTTATAGCCCAAATCCGGATTGCCCATAATGATCCTGTGATGCCGCGCGCCTATGCCCGGACGGCGCCGGCCTTGTGAAGTCGCGCGGCTGGATGCACTCTGGTTCGGCAGTTGATCGCTTCGAGGAGTGAACAGTTGACCGATGCGTGCGGCAAGCGGTCGGCAAACAAGGGGGAGCGCGCATGGCTTCGCTGAATTTTCCGCTCTGGCTTCGCTTCGTCGTGCTGGTCGGCGCGGTCGGTCTTGCGGCCGGCGCCGGCCTGTTTGCCTATCGGTACTATACCCGCCCGGTGACCTTGAGCGTAGCGGTCGGCTCGATTGACGGCGAAGCTGCCAAGGCCATGTCGGCCATTGCAAGCCGGCTCGCGACCACCAATGCGGCGGTGCGGCTCAAGGTGGTCGACAGCGGCACCGCGCTTGAAGCGGCTAATGCGTTTGCAGCCGGCAAGGTGGATTTGGCCGTGGTTCGCGGCGATGTCGGCGACCTGTCGCAAGCGCGCGCCGTGGTCGTTGTCAGCCACATGGTCGTCCTCATCGTCGCGCCGCCGGGTTCGAGCGTCGACAGCATGGACAAACTGAAGGGACGCCGTGTCGGGGTGATTAGCGCGAGCACCAATGCCAAAGTCGTCGAGGTGCTGAGCAAGGAATACGGGTTGGATCGGCAGAAAGTGTTCAAGGATATCGCCTTGACCGATGCCCAGCGCGCCCTTCAATCGAAAGAGGTTGCAGCACTGCTCGTCGTGATTCCCCTGGCGCAAAAATATTTGTCGCTGGTGCGCGGCTTGTCCCAGCAGGGGTCGAAAGCGCTGCCGGTGCTGATCCCGGTCGATTCCGCGGCGGCGATCGCCGAAACCGAGCGTGCCTTCGAGAGTTTCGACGTCCCGAAAGGCACCTTGCGCGGCGCGCCGCCGGTGCCGGATGACGATCTGACCACCCTGCGGACTTCTCTCTATCTGGTTGCGAACAAGAAGCTCGGTTCCGATCTGGTCGCCACACTCACGCAGACCATCATGAACGTCCGCAGGGATCTGTTGGCCGAGGATCCGATTTTTGGGCAGATCACCGCACCCAGCACCGAGCAGGATGCCTATCTTGCGCTGCACCCCGGGGCGGCGGCCGTCTACAACGGCACCCAACAGAGTTTTATGGATGAATACGGCAACTGGATTTATCTGGCGCCGATGGCGCTCGGCGCTGCGGCCACCGTGCTTGCCGCGACCTGGAAGTTCCTGGGATTTGGGGCGCCCTTCACCGGACAGGGCCCGCTGGATTCCCTCTATGCCCTCGGGCGCCGGATTCGCAAAGCCGGGACCGAGGCCGAACTTTTGGAAATCGAGGAGGAAATCGACGCCATTCTCGGGGCGCAACGCGCCAGGACGGCGCGCGGGGACGAGAGCGCAGTGGATGACGCGACGCTGAATGTCGCCGCCCATCGGCTGGAGGGCTTGATTCACGATCGGCGATCCATGCTTGCGAAGAAGCCCGCCGTGGCCTCTGCCGCCTGAGCCGGGCGCCGAAATCTACAGCTTCAGCACATCCGCATACACCAGCCGCTGCTGCGATTGGCCCGCGGTGCCGGTCTGGTAGATCTCGAACTCCTCGAGCCGCAGCCGGAACGCGCGTGTGCCGCGCGGCGCCGGCAAAGTGATGGGCGAAGTCCACAGCGTGGTCGCTCCCGGCCCCTTGATCGGCGTCAGCGTTTGTGTCGACAGCGGCACCCACGCGGCATCGCCGGTGGCGTTCCTGGCCTGGGCTTCGAGCGTTACCCGCAGCAATGATTGGGCGGTGTTCGCGAACAGCACGCCGGTCACCGCCAATTGCAGCAGCGTCGGGTCGAAGCCGTCGAAGGCGATGCTCGCGGCGCGTTCCGGCACCAGCTGCACGTAGTCGGCGAGCACGACGCGCGAGAGGTGCGCGTCGGGCAGCGACTTCGGCTGGTAGCGCGCCAGCGCCAGGCGGATGAAGGGGAAATACGCGATGCCGGAATCGAGCTCGATGTCGCAATACCACAATTGCCGGTCGGCGTCGTAACCGACGGAATGTCCCGCCACCGAGATCGGTATGTTGCCGAAGCCCGGCGGCCATTCCAGCGTGAGCCCGCTGGCAATGTCGACTGCGTTGCGGAAATGCTGCGGCAGCGGCACCGCTTGCGACGGCGGCGGCGGCGCGTCCCAGATTGGGTCCATGCCCCACTGCGTCACGACGGCCGACAAATAGTCGGGGACGGTGAACGCAGTGAAGCTGGCTTGCTGCGGCGGCACGCAGCCCCACAGCACGACGCCCAAAAGCTCGCCCGCGCCCGAGGAGAACCACGGCCGATCGAGATAGACCCTGAGCCCGCCGCCGCGCGCGCTGACGCTCCACGTGCCCTCGGTCTTGTCGGACCAGCCGAAGGTCGGCAGCACGTACAACACCTTGGGCGCCGCCGGGCGCGCGGTGTTGAGGATGTCGAGCGTCAGGGGCATGGAGTCGCGGGTGAAGTCGCTGGCCGGCCGCGTCAGGCTGTCGGCAAAATATTCGCGGAAGCGCGAGGTCGCCGTGGCGACATAGGTGACGCTGCGATATCGGGTATCGTGAAACTCGTGGGCGCCGTCGATCTTCTGCGAGGTCGCGGCGCGGTCGACGGGAATTTCGAAGGCGCGGGTTTGCGCAGGCGGCGTCTTCGGCTGCGGGCCGGGGCCGCCGTCGTCGATGGTCTCGACCCAGCTCGCATTGATGTCGAGCTTGATCGTGCTCGTGCCGCTCAGCGGAATGTCGTCGGTCAGCCGGGCCTTGGTGTCGCCGAGCACGCGCGCGGCGGCCAGATCCTGGAATTGCGGCTCGATCAGCGGCTGCTGCACCGCGTGCACCAAGGTCAGGACCCGCGGCGGCGTCAGCATCCAGTGCCCGCCATTGTCGGCCAGTTGCTGCAGCACCGCGAGATTGGGCGGGCCAGCTTCCAGGATCCAGCCCCAGATCGCCAGCTTCGCCAGCGCGTCGGCGGTGGGATAGCAGCTCAGCACCACCGCGATCTCATCCGCCTTGGCGATCCGCACGGTCAGGAAGCGCTCATGCGCCGTCTCGGTCAGCACCGGCGCGCCGGCGCCTTCCGCCAGCACGATGCGGAACGGCCGCTCGTTCGGCCATGTCCCGGTGAAGGGAACGGTGAAGACCGTGCCCGCTGCTACGCCGGGAAGGTTGACGAAAGCGACGCCGGCCGCGAGCGGATCCGGCAGGTAAGGCAGCACAAGCTGCGCCTCGGGATGCGGCACCGGCTGGTCGGGATGCGCGGGGTCGACGCCGAGATCGCCGTCCTTCTGCGTCAGCATGGTGTAGACGGTCTTGTCGAGCCCCGTCGGCGTGTCGAACATGCCGTGCACCTCGGCCGTCTCCTGCGACACTTTTGCGGGCGCGAGGTGGCGTTCGGGGGGCGCTGCGGCCGGCGTGTTGAAGTTGCTGCGGATGACGATGCGGTCGACGGATTCGCCGGGCGTCGTGGTCGGGCTCAGCGCCGCACGCAGCACCACTACGGGCGCCGCGATCGGCTCATAGCGCAGATAGGGCACCGGCTGCGGCGGAATGCTGAAAGAGGCGTGGATCGACGCGTCGGGCGGCAGGCTGTTGCCGGCGAGGTCGACGGCACGCGCGCGGAATTGGTAGCTGGCGCCGAACCGCAGCCGCGGCAGCCTATTGTCGTTGGGCGTCAGGACCGGCTTGAACGTCACCACCAGCTTGAACTCGGTCTGCGCCGGGTTCTCTGGCGTCGCCGCGGTGTCGCTCGGGCCCACCGTCTTGCCGATCCGCGGCACCGCGAGGCTCCAGCCGGCCCAGCGGAACAGCGATTCCGGCAGATAGAGATCCGGCGATGTGCCATCGGCCGATTGGCTGGTGGCGAGCGCGGTAAAACCTTCGTCCGGATCGAGGTGGCGGACGAGGTTGACGTTCTGGAAATCGTAGGTGCCGTCGCGCCGGCACAGCGAATGCCATTTGCCGCTCAGGCTGTCCCAGACATCGATGCGATAGCCGCGCGTGAGGTCGTCGGCGGCAAGCACCGGCCCGTTCTGCGGGTTGGCGACGATGGCGCCGTTTTGCGCGCTCGCGGCGCCGAAGCGGTCATGCAGCTGCACCGCGCGTCCCTGGCGGGTGGCGGCGAAGCCGGCGGAGCGCAACGAGGGAAAGCCGAAGCGCTTGGCGCTGCCAGGGGTTCGCGTGACATGGTCGAGGCGGCCGAGGTTGAAGGCGAAGTCGAGCATCTTGTGCGCGGCGCCATCCACGTCGACCTCGACCGCATCGTAGTCGCCGCCGCCAAGCTGCAGCATGCCGTCGGCGACCTCGGTGCCTGCCGCCGGCTGGAAACGCCGGCGCGTCGTGTCGACCTGATAGGCGGTCCATGGAGACATCGGCGCCGGTCCCGCGAGCTGCGGCATGACCTGGATGTTTCCGGCCGCCGGAACGGTCGTCGGCAGCTCCAGGTCGACCACCAATCCGAGCCGCCGCAGCAGCTCCGGATATTGCGAGAGCCGGCTCACCACGTCGTGGAAATCGAGTTTTGGCAAGGTCTGCTTTTGCAGCGGCGCCGGCGTGCCGTGGGGATTCCGCCGCGACAGGAACTGATGGAAGGTGCGGACCTGGTAGAAATCGGTGGCGGGTGTACCGAAGGCGGGCGGGATGGCGTGGCCGTCCAACAGCCGGACTTCGATCGCGGCAGCGGTGCGCTGTTCGAGCTCGGGCAGCACCAGGGAGATCGTAACGAGGTCGGTGATGGTGCGCGGCGAATCCTCGAAATTGAGATCGCCGCGCGTCGGCGGCCGGTCCGGCGTTTGTATCGCCACCGCCTGGTAGGCGTTCTTCAGGAACGCCAGCACTTTGCGCACGGGATAGGAGCGGATGTTCTGCGTCGTGCGCTGCTCGAATTGGTAGGAGCGCACATAGGTGTCCTTGTTGAACAGCGCCGCCCACAGCGGCGATTCCAGCGGAATCGTGGACGCGCGTGTCACCGTGAATGCCGGCCCGCCCTGAACCTGCACCTTGAACTGCAGCGGCCCGATGGTCGCCGGCCAGTCCTGCAGCTGCGGGAAGAACTGCTGCAGCGTGCCGTCGACGCCATTGTCGGTCACCAGCCGCGGCGAGAGATAGACCGACAGCACGAGCTTGTCGCCGGCGGTCGTGAAGCCGTTGGGCAGCGCGGTCCACATCATGTTGCGAATACTCATGGCCTTCGCTCCTTACGCGGCGAACGCGTCGCAATACTCGTTCCAGTCTCCGGGCGCGATCAGATCGGCAAACGAAACGGTCGGGTCGCCGAACTCGCGCCGCAGCGACAGCGACACCGAGGCGCTGAACATCAGCACGTCCACTTCCACGGTGACGGAGGCCTCGCCGGCGATCTTGCAGGCGGCGCCGCCGCCGGCGGGATAGAAGGTGAAGCCGAGGTAGAACTCGACCGAGAGCGTGATCAGCCCGAGCACGTTGGCGGAGCCGCCGGCGCGCAGGTATCCCGTGAGCTGCGAGTGCTGGGTGGCGAAGTCGAGCTTCAGATAGACGCCCGCCATGATGTGGACGTTGGCGCTGGCCACCACCAGATCGATCGAGACGTTGGCGCCGAACTCGATAGATGCCTCCAGCATCTCGATGCCGTCGGGGCCAAGCTCCAGCCCGAAGAATCCGCCGCCGCCGAGCAGCGACACGCTCACCAGGAACGGATGCTGGCGCTCGCTGAAGGCGAAGCGGAAGCGGATCGGAGCGCCGACGAACGACAGCTCCAGCGCGGCGCCGAGGCGAATGTTCTCGATGCTGAAGACGCCGACGCCGATGCTGGGGATCGCCAGCGAGTATCCGACCGTCACCACCTGCGGCGTCACCTCGATCGCCGGAGGGTCGGAGAAGCCGCTGGAGGGAATGAGTTGCTGCAGCTGGTTCAGGAACGCCAGATCGCCCTCGAAACTGACGTCGCCCAAATTGGCGCTGAGGTCGAGCTTCTTGCCGGGGGAAGCGGTGAAGTCGACCGAGTTGAAATGGAGCTTGATGACGCTGAGCAGTTCGAGGTCGAAACTGCGCATATGCCCGGTGACCGTCGCATCCGGCGTTCCGCCGCCGATCGGCGTGGTAATGACGACGTCGAGCTCCAGATTCTTGGGCGCGTCGGGCGCGGTGAAATGCAAATTGGCGACGCCGCTCGGCGGGCTCGGCCAGTCCTTTACATCGGGCTTCCACGCCAGCGTGGTGACGATCTGGGTGGGCGATCGGGTGGTCACGAGCTGCGGCGCCTTCTCCGGCGCTCCGGTGATATCCAGGATCTCCTGGATGACGTCGGAGAGCGGAACGACGCCGAGCAGCTTGGCGTCGGCGATGGCGCCAAAATACTGTTTCGGATCGAATTTGCCCTGGGCGAAGGTGTCGAGCGCGCCGCCGGCGCCGGAGACCGTGCCGAAATCGCGCGACAGGCCGCCTACGTTCAAATTCGGCGTGGCGACGCCGCCGGTCTTGTCGCCGCCGAAGGCGACGCCGAGCGCATTGACCAGCTGAATGAAAACGCCGCCCTTGTCGAAATTGCTTTGGACATAATTCGGATAGAACACGATCTGAACCGGGCTGGACGCGCCGGTGACCTGTTGCAGCGCCGGGATGGTCACTTGTGCCGCCGATGTCGTATCGAGGATGGGATAGAAGATCGGCTGACCCGGCGGCGGCGGAATAAAGACGTTGAAGAGCGCGGCGTTGAAGGTCATGGTCGACGTGTTGAACGTCGTGCCGCCAGGCTTGGTGCTGGCCGCGAAGGCGATCGACTGGCCACCCATGTCGCGCTGGCGGATCGAAAGATCGGAGCCGGTGTAGAGCGCGTACCCGCCGGTCTGCGACTGCATGTCGCTCAGCGCGATCACCAGCGGCATCGAGAAGTCTGAATTATTGCCGTCCCAGTCGGTCGCGACGATGTGGAACAGGAACGGCTGTCCGCTGACCGTCGGGATGAAATAATTCCAGTTGCCGCCGGGCGGCGTGTCGAGATTGGGCGTCACCAGCGTCGTGATGCGAATCTTCTTGAACGGAAAGTTGCGGCCGCCGCTCGCCGTCGTCGTCGCCAGAAAAGTGTAGTCCTTCTCCGGCTCGGTGATCACGACGTAGTGGCGCTGCATCTGATAGGCGGCGGTGGGGCCTGCGGGGTTATCGAGAAATTTGCGCTCGGTCACCTTGACCCGCACCGCGCGGTTGCCGACGGGACAGGCAAACGCCGCGTCGATCACCTTGACGTAATTATCCCGGCCTGTGGCCGCGCGGTGGCGCCATCCCACGATCGTAAAGGCGCCGCCGGGGGGCCAGCGTCCGTCGAGGTCGAGCCAGGCGCCCAGCGACGACAGCATCAGGCGGTCGACCTGGACGGCCTTCGGCGGCAATTGCGGATTCGAGAAGTCCGACGAACGCACCACGATTTGGTCGCGGTCCATCGTGCTCAGCGACATCAGGAAAGGTGAGGAGTCCGTCGTGGGCGGCGGCCCGGGCCTATAGTCGGGAGACCACAGCGCGCGCACCGTCCGCGTTGCCGGGGACTGCTCGTCGACGATGGGCACGCCACGCTGGATCTTCTTGACCCCGAGCCGGGTGTGCCAGAGCTCGGTCTGGGTGCCGTGCGTGACCGCGTCGGTCTGATTGGCCCAGCCGGCGGTGGCATTGGGCGAGAGAAACAGCGACCACGGCGCTTCGATCGCCGTCTCCGTCGGCAGCGGCGGCGTCGGCGCCGGACCGTTCGCCGGCTGGGGCGGCGGATCGGGCAACGCCGCGGCGCGCGACACGTTGAGATCGTAGGCCGCCCATTGCAGCAGGCCCGCGAGGTCGTACGGCACCTGGCTCACGCCGGCGCCGAGCTTGAAGACGAGGCGACTCGGCCCCGCCGCCAGCGCCTGTACCGGAGGACTCGCCGGCAGCGGCGGCGGCACCTCGGGAAAGGCCTGGTCGACGATATTCTGTGGCCCGTTGAAGCGCGCGGTCAGCAATCCGTCGGCGGTGGCGTCGATGCGCGCAAGGCGCGGCGCCAGCCCGCCGCCGCCTTCGAGCGCGAGATTGCCGAACAGAAAATCGAGCGCCAGCAAATCGTCGCGCCGCAGCAGCGCCACGGCGAATTCCGGCAGCGACAGCGTCGGCTGTGTGGCAATAGCGGCGGCGGCCAGCACGCCCCAGCCCGGTGTCGTGCCCGGCTTGGCCACGAAGTTCAGCCGCGACGTTCCGCTGAGCGGCAACGGCTTTGCCGCGGCGGCGCCGGCGAGCGGCGCGGCCGCCTGCAGCAACGCCGGCGCGCAGCGGTCCGTGCTCACCGTGCCGCCGGTCGCATCGAACTCGAAGGCGGAAGCGCCGACGGGGTTGCCGACCTGGAGCGCAAAACCGTCGCGTTGCAGCCATAGCGGGGTTGCCGGAAACTGAGCGGAAAGAAACGTCTGGTTGGTCTCGAAATCGATGGCAAAGCGCGCCGCGCCGAGCGGGACGATCAGCGCATGGCCGTCGAGATTGGTGATACTGCCGCCGGGCGCGAAGGCGAGCTTGTCGGTGCTGGTCGATTGCGCCAGCAGCGTGTGGTCCACGTCCGTCGCCGAGTTCTCGCCGGCCTCGATGTCGATTTCGTCGAACAGGTTTGGTTGCGGCGTCAGCGTGCCGATATCGAGCGCGAGCGGCGACGGCTTCAGGTCCCAGTTGAGGCTGCCGCGGTGCAACGTCATCAGCGTGCGCTTCTGCTTGGGCGCGCTGCGCAGGCTCGGCTGCCCCGGCGTCAGCACGCGGAGCAGGAAGCTGTTGGCGGATTGCGATGTGGCGCCGAGCCCTGTGACGGCCGCGATGCCATTGCCGGCATAGGTCGTCTGCCATTCTGGCGCAAACATCGCGGAGGCGGCGTTCTGAAGGGTGAGCTTGCCGGCGGCACCGAGCGTGCAGGCGGTCGCGGCGAGGGTGACCGGCGAAGCCAGCCGCTGACTGCCGGCGAGCCAGCGCTCCAGCACGGCTTGACCATGAAAGCCGCCCAGCGACATGGCCATGTCCATCGGTGTGCCGGTTGCGGTCTTCGCTGCGAGCGTCATGACGAAATCCGCCGTCAGGCTCGTCCCGGCGTAGAGCGCGCCCTTCAACTCGATGCGATACCCTGTCAGCAGTGGACCGTAGGTCAGGACCGGAGTGCCGCCGAACCACTTCTCATCGACAAGCCAGCGGAGCACACCATTGAGCTTGAAGCCGACGAGGCCGGGGCCGGTGACGATTTGCACGGTTCCGGGCAATGGAAGCGGGATCGGCGGCGGCTCGGGGATCAGCGTGGCAAGATCGCCGCGCAGGAGCGTCAGGTTCAGTGGCATCGTCCACCTCCTGTTGCGGTCCGAACGTTGCCAAAAACGCATCTTTCCTGGGCGACGCGTTACGGCAACCCGGAGAAGAGCGGTGATACTATCACACGCTCATCGCGATTCCATGATAGGCGGCGTTTTTTTCTACTCGCGGCGAAACGGCAGCAAAGCTCCCCCATTCGAGAGCTCTCGCGGTTATCGACGCATCCGGATTGGCGTGACGGGTTATCGCTGTTTGCACGCGGCGACAGTCCGCTGCCGCCACGCGACGGCCGCAACGTTTCGGCCGGCTATGACGATCCTGTGATCTGGTTTCGCCGCGGAGAGGGCGAAGAAACATTACTCCCGATCGACGAAACCATTTTTGCGGAGCCTCGAAGACGGCCGGAAATCCTGGCCGGCTATCGTGACAGCGTTGAACCGCCAAATAATGGGAGCGCTGCCATGCTCGCCGAAAAGTTTATTCTAATTGTCGAGTCCCTGATCAGGGCTCAGGGCCAAACCTACCCGGACGGCAGCACACGGGTCGTCAGCACATCGCCGCACGTCCCGGTCCAGTTGCCGGCCCGGAGCGGCAAGTAAATCTGATCAGCCTGCGCGCGCGGGCGTTCAGCCAGCGATGCCGGTGAATGGCCGGACGACGGTTGTAGGCGCGTGACGAATTTGTGCGAAACGCCGGTTCAGCGCCGCAGGAGGAGAATCGCCAGCCAGCACCGGTGCGGCGTGATCTGTCCCGGATGTGAGGCGGTTGTGCCCGGTAATCCCCACGCATCTGCATGCCCAATATCGCGCCATGGCGGTTGACCGCCGGGCAATTGCCGTCGAAGTTGCGCGGGCCGTGGATATTTCTTCTGATTTTGCCCCAAATTCCGAGCTGTTCGTTCCCGACTCGCGCCGGGCATGGGCGCGGCTTGTCGTGGCCGTGCTGATCGGCTCGCTCGGCAGCGTCGGCATGTGGTCGGTCGTGGTCGCGCTCCCCGTGGTGCAGACGGAGTTCGGCGCGGGCCGGGGCACGGCCTCGCTGGCCTTTACGATGGTGATGCTCGGTTTCGGCTCCGGCGGAGTGCTGACCGGCAAGATCACCGACCGTTACGGCATCGTCACCGCGATCGGGCTTGGCATCGGCATCCTCGCTCTCGGCTATATCGGCGCCGGCATGTCATCGTCGATCTGGCAATTCATCCTGGTGCATTTCGCCATCGGGCTGTCGTCGTCGGCGACCTTCGGTCCGCTGATGGCGGAAGCCTCGCACTGGTTCTACCGTTACCGCGGGCTCGCGGTCGCGATTGCCGCCAGCGGCAACTACATCGGCGGCACGATCTGGCCGCCGCTGGTGAATTTCGGCATGCAGTCGATCGGCTGGCGCACCACCCATATCGCGGTCGGCCTGTTCACCGCGGTGGCTATGGCGCTGGCCCTGGTGGGATTGCGTCTCCTGATGGGCGCGGGCACACGGCGCAGCCACGTCAACGCGCCGCCGCCGCGGGTCGATTTGCGGCTTTCCACCAATGCGCTGACCGCGATCCTGGCGCTGGCGTCGATTGCCTGCTGCGTGGCGATGTCGATGCCGCAGGTTCATATCGTCGCCTATTGCGGCGATCTCGGCTACGGCGTGGCGCGCGGCGCCGAGATGCTGTCGCTGATGCTGGGCTTTGGCATCATCAGCCGGATCGGCTCTGGCTTTCTGGCGGACCGGATCGGCGGCATCGCCACGCTGCTGATCGGCTCGATCGCGCAGGGCACCGCGCTGATGTTCTATCTGTTCTTCGACAGCCTGACCTCGCTCTACATCATCTCGGCGATGTTCGGCCTGTTCCAGGGCGGCATCGTGCCGAGCTACGCCATCATCGTGCGCGAGGCGATGCCGGCCTCGGAAGCCGCCACCCGCGTCGGCATCGTGATTTTTGCCTCGGTGTTCGGCATGTCGTTCGGCGGCTTCATCTCCGGCGTGATCTTCGACGCCACCGGCTCCTACGGCGCCGCGTTCCTCAACGGCCTCGCCTGGAACGCGGTCAACGTCACCATCATGCTGTCCTTGCTGTGGCGCGCCCGGCAGCGGCTGGCGATGGCTTAGTCCCTTACCTCGCCCCGCTTGCGGGGAGAGCACAGGCCGCCTTCGGCGGCCGTTCTTGAGGACGCCGAAGCGAAGCCTCGGCTATGGCCGAAGGCTTCGGGTGAGGGGGACTCTCGGCGGATTCGGACTCGCGGAGAGTCCCCCTCACCCCAACCCTCTCCCCGCAAGCGGGGCGAGGGAGAAGAGCGCCTCACACCGCCTGTCCCGCCTTGAGCAGCGAGCACCCCGTGATCTTCAAACTGCCGTCGGGCTGCTCCTCCAGCGTATAGAGCGCTTCCCAGGCATCGCCGTCGGCGTCGATGATATGGACGCGCTGGGCGATCTGGCCGTCGGCGGCGCGCGCCTCGCCAAATTCGAAGCTCTTGTGGCGGTAGACCGGCGCGTAGTTGTTCTGCACCATGTACATGAAGATGTCGGGCTGCCGGAACATCTGCTGGATCGCGGGCGCCGCATAGGAATAGGCGGCTGCAGCGTCGTCGTGGCTGAAGGCCTGCTCCTGCGAGCGGATCACGCTTTGCGCGGCGGCGACATCGTCGGCGGCGCGGGCGGGCAGGGGGATCGAAACCAGGTATGCGAGAAGCAGGACGATGGCGCGCATGGGGCTGCTCCGTTGCCGATGCACCTGTTACGTTTTACATCGAATGCCGGTTTTCCGCCTGCGCAATTAAATTGCACCGTAGATGACGAGGCCGATGCCTGCGGCGATGAAGATCAGGCCGAGGACACGCATGTATCTTGTGTAGTTCTCTTCCGAGAACATGCGGATCGCGATGCTGGTCTTCATCCACAGGCCGCGACGAAACATCGTCGGCTTCCAGAGATAGATCAGGCCGATCAGGATCAGCGCGATGCCGTAAATCGTCCCGGTCATTGTGGCTCCCGCGGTTCGGTGCAGTCGCCGCAAAAGCTATATCGGCGCGAATGCGGGCGGAAGGGGCTATTCGCCTTGCGCCAGGCGCCGCGTGCCGGAGGCGGTCAAGCCGAGTTCGCCGAGCCGCCGGACCGCGTAGCCGAGGCCAACCAGGCGCTCCCAGTGCAATTGCGGGATTTCAAGCTGCGCGTCGCCCTTGCTGACTTCGCGCAAGGAGGCGAACTCTTCCATACTCAGGGCAGGGTGCTGATCCGTCATTCGGCGACCTCGTCGGTCCAGACCTTGAAACTGACCAGTGTGTTCGGCCCAAAAGTCTGGGTGATCGGAACGTCGGACGCATCGCGGCCCTGCGCGATCAGGATGCGGCCGATCCGCGGTACGAAGTTGCGGGGATCGAAGGTGTGCCAGCGGCCGCCGAGATAGGCCTCGAACCAGCCGGCGAAATCGCCCGCGGCCCAGGGTTTTGGTGTCCCGATGTCGCTGAGATATCCGGTGCAGTACCGCGCCGGAATGTTCATGCAGCGGCAGAAGGTGATGGCGAGATGGGCGTAGTCGCGGCAGACGCCCTGGCCCTCGTTGTAGGCCTCAAAGGCGGTCTTGGTGGCGCGGGCGTGCTCGTATCCGAACGCGATGTGGCGATGGACGAATTCGCAGATCGCGTGCACCCTCGCCCAGCCCGGCTGTGTGCTCTCGAACAATTTCCACGCGATGTCCGAGAGCCGGTCGGTCTCACAATAGCGGCTGCCGAGCAGATAGACCAAGGTGTCGGTGGGCAGGTCCTCGACCGCGTGTTGGGCCGTCGCAGCAAATACCGGATCGGGCAGGCCGCTGTCGCGGACCACGCCATCGGCGGCCAGACGCATCCGGCCGGCGGGTGCGACAATACGGCTGCACCAATTGCCGAACAGGTCGCGGTAAGGCGTGATCGGTACCGAAGGGCTGGTGGTCAGGAAATCGGGCACGATGACGTCGGAGGCGCGCGTGAAATGCGTGCCCAGCACCATGATCATCGGGGTTGGTTGCGGGAAATCGTAGAGCATTTCGAATCCGACGCGAATCTTCATTCGAAATGCTTTCCTGACTGGTATCTTACCGAATTGGCTACGAAGCCGCCGAATACAAGGCTTTTGCGGCCTTGTTCGCGCTCGGAAGCCGAGAAAACGATAGCTAATTGCCGGAAAAGCGCGCAGGCTGCACCGATGTCCGAACAATCAGATGTTTCATCGCGCAGAACCGCTGGGCTGTGGGCATGACCATGCGCTCGCGGCGGGAAACGGTTCATTTCAGGCACCCGTTCCGCCTCAAGGGGATCGATCGCCAGCTCGCGCCCGGCGATTACGAGGTGATCACCGACGAGGAGATGATCGAAGGTCTTTCATTTCCGTGCTTTCGGCGCGTCGCCACCATGATCATGGTCCCCGGTGCGCCGCCGCAACGTTCCGCGATGGAAATGATCTCGATCAGCTCGGTCGATCTGTCCGACGCGCAGCGCACCGACGCGAGTGCGCCCTGGTGACTGAAACCCCGATCGATCTCGACAAGCATCGCGGCATGGCGGCACAAAAGGCCACCGATATCCGCCGCGTACTCGCCGACGTCGAGGCCAACGCCAAGCAGTTGCGCGAAGCCCAGAGCCTCGTCGAAATCCAGCTGCTTGCCGTGCCGGCCACCTCATGGCCGGAGGCGGTGGCAAAGGCGCGTTACGTCCTGAACCTGTATTCCGCCAGCCTCGCGCCGACCGACACCCATCACCGCGACCTCGTCGCGGCGGTACTCGCCGACCTGACCCGGCTCTCCGGTGAGAGCTGAACGACACTTCGCTTGAACGACTGAATCCTTCATCCATCCCGCTCGTTGCAAGATCGAGCGGCGAACCGAAAGCATCTGATGCAAAATCTCTCGCCCCGCCACGTCAAGACCGAGGAATCGCTGCGCCTGGGTGTCGTCTCCGGCTGGTACTCCACCAAGGTCAGCGGAACTTTCGTTTCGGGCCCGCATGATTCCGAGGCCGCCTGCCTCAGGCGGATCGCCGAGATCGATCCGCCGCCGGCCAAGAAAAAAAGATGAGCGGAGAAGCGAATTGGAATATTGCTCCGGTCAAGGAGGAAACCCCGATGACGCTCGCACGCGGCAACATCCGAGGTTATGAATATGATCGCATGGTGTTGGTGTTTTCGATGATGGACGGCGCCAGGGAAATACCCTGCGCCGTCAGCGCTTCCGCAATGGACGATCTGGAACACGTCTCGCGGACCGCGCCGGAGCAGCGCGAAGACCAGTTCCTGCGATTGCGCGACCAGATTGAGCAATGCGCCTCGCGCAAGTTCGTCGCAAGAGAATTCGAGGGCAATCCAGCCGGCATCATCCTGCGCAGCATCGATTTTCGCGGCTGACCGGATAACGGTTTTCCGGCGCCGCTCCTGGGAACGGGCCCACTTTGTCCTCCAGCAGGCGACAGAGCCGCTTCTCCTGCGGCCTCATGGTTCTCCCGGCGATGCGAAGCATCGTCCGGAGACGCGCGAAGACGCGCTCCTCTCCATGAGGGTCTGAGACCTCATCTTGAGGAGCGGCGTAAGCCGCGTCTCGAAGGATGAAGCGACTGAAGCGGAAAGTCCGAGCCTTTCATAGGTTCAGCTCAAAACGTCGGCGGCGTGCAGGCGCTGATCACCTCGCAGGGTTTTGCACCGACGCAGCGGAAACGGTGCGGCCGGCGGCTTTCGAAATAATAGGCATCGCCGGGATCCAGGATATGACGCTCGTCGTCGACCGTCACCTCCAGCCGGCCGGACACCACGACGCCGCCTTCCTCGCCCTCGTGAACCAGCGGCACCCGGCCGGTGTCGCTGCCGGGCTCGTAGCGCTCTTTCAGGATCTGCAAGGCGCGGCCGAACAGATTGTCGCCGACCTGGCGATAGGAAATCGGCTTCTTGCCGATCTCGGTCAATTCGTCGGAGCGGTAGAACGCTTTCTGCTTCCGCTCCGGCTCGAGAGCGAAGAATTCGGCCAGTCCCATCGGAATACCGTCGAGGATGCGCTTGAGCGCGCCGACGGAGGGATTCATCTGGTTGGATTCGATCAACGAGATCGTCGAATTGGTCACGCCGGAGCGCTTTGCGAGTTCGCGCTGCGAGACCTTGTGGCGCGCCCGAATGAATCGCAGCCGTCCACCGATATCGACGCTCATCGAGAAATCCCTGTTGCAGGTGTTGCGGATCGCGCAAATATGCACCGCGCGCCTCAACAAGATCAATGGGTTGCGGTAGCGCAGAAAAGGGCTTGTTGCGGTCCCATTAGCGTGGTTCGGCTGCTTCAGTCAGCAATGGAGCGACGCCGTGACCCTTCATCAGATTCCGAACACCCTGCAAACCGATTCGTTCTGGATGCCGTTCACGGCCAACCGGCAGTTCAAGAAAGCGCCACGTCTGTTCGCCTCGGCCGAGGGCATGCATTACACGACCGTCGACGGCCGCAAGGTGATCGACGGCTCCGCCGGCCTCTGGTGCGTCAATGCCGGCCACGGCCGCCGCCAGATCGCCGCCGCCGTCGAGCGGCAGCTGACGAACCTCGACTTCGCGCCCTCGTTCAACATGGGCCATCCGCTTGCCTTCGACTTCGCCGAGCGGCTCGCCGAGATCGCGCCAAAGGGCCTCGACCGCATCTTCTTCACCAATTCAGGCTCCGAGTCGGTCGATACCGCGCTGAAGATCGCGCTCGCCTATCACCGCGCCGCCGGGCAGCCGACCCGCACCCGCCTGATCGGCCGCGAGCGCGGCTATCACGGCGTCGGCTTCGGCGGCATGTCGGTCGGCGGCATGGTCGCCAACCGCCGCGCCTTCGCAACTCATTTGCCGGGCGTCGATCACATCCGCCACACCCATGACCTCGCGCGCAACGCCTTCGCCAAGGATCAGCCGGAGCATGGCGCCGAACTCGCCGACGACATCGAGCGTTTGGTGGCGCTGCATGGCGCCGAGACCATCGCCGCCGTGATCGTCGAGCCGGTGCCGGGCTCGACCGCCGTGCTGCCGCCGCCGAAAGGCTATCTGCAGCGCTTGCGCGAACTGTGCGACAAGCACGGCATTCTCCTGATCCTCGACGAGGTCATCACCGGCTTCGGCAGGCTCGGCGCGCCGTTCGCCGCCGATTTCTTCGGCGTCACGCCGGATCTGATGACGACCGCGAAGGGCATCACCAACGGCACCGTGCCGTGCGGCGCGGTGTTTGCGAGCCGCAAGATCCACGACGGGCTGATGTCCGGTCCGGAAGGCACGATCGAGCTGTTCCACGGCTACACCTATTCGGCGCATCCGGTGGCCTGCGCCGCGGGTATTGCGACGCTCGATATCTACAAGGACGAGGGCTTGCTGACCCGCGGCGCCTCGCTGGCCGAATACTGGCGCGATGCCCTGCATTCGCTCAAGGGCCTTCCGAACGTCGTCGACATCCGCAATGTCGGCCTGATGGGAGCCGTCGAAGTCGCGCCGCGCAAGGACGGTGTGGGCGCGCGCGGCTATGACGTGATGGTCGACTGCTTCAATCGCGGCCTTTACCTGCGCATGAGCGGCGACTCCTTTGCGATGTCGCCGCCTCTGATCGTCGAGCGCAGCCATATCGACGAGATGGTCTCGATTCTCGGCGACGCCATCAAACGCGTGGCCTGATCCTTGCTCCAGCTGCGGTATCGAACATCGAGCGGCCGCCACGCGGTGGCGCAGCAGGAGCTTGAAGGATCGTGAAAGTCATCGTTCTCGGCAGCGGCGTCATCGGCGTCACCTCGGCCTATTATCTCGCTAGGGCGGGCCATGAGGTGACGGTGATCGACCGTCAGCCAAAACCTGCGCTCGAGACCAGCTTTGCCAATGCCGGCGAGGTATCGCCGGGCTATTCCTCGCCCTGGGCTGGTCCCGGCGTCCCGGTCAAGGCGGTCAAATGGCTGTTGATGAAGCACGGCCCGCTGGTGATCCGGCCGAAACTCGATCCCGAGATGTGGATCTGGGTACTGAAGATGCTGCGCAACTGCACCTCGGCGCGCTACGCGGTCAACAAGAGCCGGATGATTCCGATCGCCGAATACAGCCGCGACTGCCTGCGCGCGCTGCGCAGCGAGACCGGCATTCGTTACGACGAGCGCGAGCGCGGCACGTTGCAATTGTTTCGCTATTCTGCGCAGCTCGACCACACCGCCGACGACATCGCGGTGCTCAAGCAAAATGGCGTTCCGTTTGAGGTGCTGGATCGCGACGGCTGCGTCGCCGCGGAGCCGGCGCTCGCTGCGGTGAAGGACAAGATCGCCGGGGGCTTGCGGCTGCCGCAGGACGAGACCGGCGATTGCCACATGTTCACGCAGGCGCTGGCGTTCGAGGCTGAAAAGCTCGGTGTGCGCTTTATGTTCAATGTCGGGATCGAAGGGTTGAACGCCGACGCCACGCGCATCACCGGCGTCGCCACCTCTGCCGGTATGTTGCAGGCCGATGCCTATGTGCTGGCGCTCGGCAGCTGGTCGCCGCGCCTGGTCAGGCCGCTTGGCATTTCACTGCCGGTCTATCCCGTGAAGGGCTATTCGATCACGGTGCCGATCACGGATCCCGATGGCGCGCCGGTATCGACGGTGATGGACGAAAGCTACAAGGTCGCGATCACGCGGCTCGGTGACCGCATCCGCGTCGGCGGTACCGCTGAGATATCGGGCTATTCCGACAAGCTTTACGCGGCACGCCGTGCCACGCTCGATCATTCGCTGAGCGATCTGTTCCCGCGCGGCGGCGATCTCAAGAAGGCGACGTTCTGGAGCGGCCTGCGTCCGATGACGCCCGACGGCCCGCCGATCATAGGCGCGACGCGTTACGGCAATCTGCATCTCAACACCGGCCACGGCACGCTCGGCTGGACCATGGCCTGCGGCTCGGGGCGGGTGCTGGCTGATTTGCTGTCGGGGCGGAAGCCCGACATCGATACGAGCGAGCTTTCGATCGGGCGGTACGAGCATCGGTTTGGGTAGCCGTCATTGCGAGCGAAGCGAAGCAATCCACCGCGCGGCAAAAAAGAAAGAATGGATTGCTTCGTCGCTGGCGCTCCTCGCAATGACGCTGAGGCAGTCTACCGCTTCGTCTTCACGCTCTTTTTGACGCCGCCGCGTTTCGACGGCGATGCCGCGTTGCCACCGCGATCCGGCTGCACGCGAAGCCCATCGATGAACACATCCATCAGCCGCAGCACGGTCGACTGCCAGCCGGGCTGTTCGTGCATGTAGCACATGCCGATCAGGGCGCGCAGCACGTCTTCGGGGCTGATATCGGCGCGGATCTCGCCGGCGGCGACGGCGCGATCGAGCAGGGTGCCGATCGCCTTGGTCAGGCGATCGAACGAATAGGCGTACAATTCCGAAGAACCCTGCACGACCAGCGCCAGCGCCGTGATCATCCCCTTCTTGGTGGCGACGAGTTCGACGTTGGATTTGAGCCAGCGGCGCAAGGCGTCAACCGGCGAGGCCGCGCTCTTCAACTGTTCGGCCAGTTCACTGAGTTGTTCCACCTCGCGGCGATAGACCGCTTCGAACAGCGCCTCGCGTGTCGGAAAATGCCGGTAGAGCGTTCCGATGCCGACGCCGGCGCGCCTGGCCACCGCCTCCAGGCTGGCGTCCGGGCCGCCGGCGCTGAACACCGCCTTGGCGGCCTCCAGCACGCGCTCGCGATTACGCGTCGCGTCAGCACGGGGCTTGCGAAGGGAATCTGCGGACTGACCGGCCATCAAAAAATAATCTCGATCACGATTTGGTTAGGTTCTGTCGGATCATGCGCCCATCGCGTTGTTTGAGCACGATCTTTTCGGAAAACCAATTGCCGTTTTCGCCGTTATCGCTCCAGCGGCGCGCGCCTTGATAAACGGAGGATGCCTCCGTATATGGCGATGAGCGCCAACTCCCGGCGCAGACCTGAACGAGCTCGCCGGCCAACGCCGACGGGCCGCGCTTCAGAATTGCCTCCAGCTTCGTCGGAGCCCTGCATGAATTTCTCCATCAGCCTTACCGTCAACGGCGCGCGGCGCGACATCGAACTCGATGACCCGCGCGTCACGCTGCTCGACCTCTTGCGCGAGCGCCTTCAGCTCACGGGAACCAAGAAGGGATGTGATCGCGGCCAATGCGGCGCGTGCACGGTGCTGGTCAACGGGCAGCGGATCAATTCGTGCCTGGCCCTGGCGATCAGCCACGATGGCGCCGACGTGATGACGATCGAAGGCGTCGCGCGCGGCGATCAACTGCATCCGGTGCAGGCCGCGTTCATCGCCCATGACGGAATGCAATGCGGGTTCTGCACCCCCGGCCAGATCATGAGCGCGATCGGCCTGATCGAGGAAGGACAGGCCGGTGACGACCCCGAGCGCGTCCGCGAAGGCATGAGCGGAAATCTCTGCCGCTGCGGCGCCTATGCCGGGATCACCGACGCCGTGCTCGAGGCGACAAAGAACCTTGCGCAATCCGACCAGAGGCGCTCCGCATGAAGACTTTTGACTATATCAGGCCCGCGACCGTCTCCGACGCCATCGCGGCTGCCGCCGAACCGGGTGCTGTCTATCTCGCCGCCGGCACCAATCTGCTCGACCTGATGAAAGGCGGGGTTACGCGTCCGGACCGCCTTGTCGACGTCACGCGCCTGTCGGGGCTCGACCGCATCGAGCGGTTGCCGGATGGCGGCGTTCGCATCGGCGCGATGGTCCGCAATGCCGATCTCGCACATGATATGGACTTCGCACGCGCCTATCCTGCGGTTGCCGAGGCGCTGTTATCAGGCGCTTCCGCGCAGCTTCGCAACGCCGCGACCGTCGGCGGCAATCTGTTGCAGCGGACGCGATGCGGCTATTTCTACGACACCGCCAGCGCCTGCAACAAACGCGAACCCGGCGCGGGTTGCGCTGCCCGCGACGGCGAGAACAAATTGCACGCCGTGCTCGGCTGGAGCGAGGCCTGCATCGCCACCCACCCGTCGGATTTCTGCGTGCCGCTCACAGCGCTCGATGCCGTCGTGGAGATCGAGGGCAGAAGCGGAAGGCGCGAGGTTGCGCTCGAGGCGTTTCATCGCCTGCCTGGCGACACGCCCGAGCGCGAAAGCGTGCTTGCGCCCGGCGATCTGATCGTCGCGCTGCGGCTGCCGTCCGAAGCGCGCGGGTTTTCGGCGCATGCGCGCTATCTGAAAGTCCGCGAACGCACGTCCTACGCCTTTGCCGTCGTATCGGCCGCCGCCTGCGTGAGGATCGAACATGGCACGATCCGCGAGGCCCGGCTCGCGCTTGGCGGTGTCGCTGCCAAACCATGGCGCGCCCGCGCCGCGGAGGAAGTTCTGGCGGGCGTCCGTCCCGATCCCGCAATCTACCGTAAGGCGGCGAGGGCCGCGCTCGCGGATGCAAAGCCCTCCGGCGACAACGCGTTCAAGATAGAGCTCGCCGAGCGGATCATCGTACGCGCTCTGATGCTGGCGGCAGCCGGAACGCCGCAGCGCATTCCCGCCCTTCCGGCTTCCCCGTTCTCGTCCGTTCCCGGAGTGCTTCATGACGCCTGAGATCATCAACCTTTCCCGCGATCCGGCCCACGTCAGGCACGGCTCGAATATCGGTCAGCCGCTGACCCGTCGCGACGGCATTTTGAAGGTGAAAGGCGAGGCGCGCTACGCCGCCGATAATCATCCGCCCGGACTGCTCTACGCCGTTCTGGCGGTCAGCAGCATCGCCCGCGGCCGTGTCACCTTTCTCGACGTGCCCGCGGCCAAGCGCCATCCCGGCGTGGTCGAGGTCATGACGCCGGCCAACCGGCCGCCGCTTGCGGAAGATCCGGACGCCAAGACCAATCCCTTCATGTTCCGGCTCGATCTCCTGCAGAACGACAAGGTGCGCTATGCCAACCAGTCGATCGCGGTGGTGATCGCGGAAACACTGGAGGCTGCAACGGAAGGCGCTGCGCTGCTGGCGCCGCAATATGACGTGCTGCCGCCCCGCATCGGTCTCGATTCGAACGAAAGCTTTGTGCCGCCTGTCGTCGGCATCGGCAACCCGTCCGAGATTCGCCGCGGCGATGTCGAGGCGGACCTCGCGGCCGCATCGAAGCGCATCGAGGCGACCTATGATACGCCGGCGCAGTATCATAATGCGATGGAGCCGCACGCGATCGTGGCGGCTTGGGACGGCGACAGGCTGTCGGTCGACACGCCAAGCCAGGGGCTGGCGATGGCGCAGGGACGGATCGCCGGACTGTTCGGCATTTCGCCTGCGAACATCCATATCCGCAGCCCGTTTCTCGGCGGCGGCTTCGGCTCCAAGGGTTTTATCTCGGGACCGCAGCTTCTCGGCATCCTGGCGGCACGGTTGGTCGGCAGGCCGGTCAAGCTCGTGCTGCGCCGTGAGCAGATGTACGGTCCGGTCGGCCATCGCGCGCCGACCCGCCAGACCATGCGCATCGGCGTGGATGGCGACGGCGTGCTCACCGCGATCGATCATCACGCCAAGACGGTGTCGAGCACGTTCGACGATTTCTTCGAGCCCGCCGCCGATGCCTCGCACACGCTTTATGCGAGCCCCGCGATTGCGACCTCGCATGAGGCGGTCCGCGTCGATACCGGCACGCCGCTGTTCATGCGGGCGCCGGGCGAGGCGACGGGATCGATCGTGCTGGAGAGCGCGATAGATGAAATGGCCTTTGCCTGCGGTATGGATCCGCTGGCGTTCCGCCTCAAGAATTACGCCGATGTCGAACCGATCTCGGGCAAGCCGTTCTCATCCAAAGCCTTGCGCCAGTGCTACGCGCAAGGCGCCGAACGCTTCGGCTGGGCGAAGCGGCCGCTCGCCCCGCGCGCGATGCGGGACGAGGCGGGTCTGCTGGTCGGCTGGGGCATGGGCACCGCGACGTTTCCGGCGCTGATGTTCCAGGCCGAAGCGCGGGCGGTGGTGCGCAGCGACGGATCCGGCGTGATGGAGACGGGTGCCCACGACATGGGGCAGGGCGCCTGGACCGCGTTCGCCCAGATCGCGGCGGATGGGCTCGGCCTCGATCTCGAACAGGTCGAGTTTAAATCCGGCACGTCTGATCTGCCGGACGCGGGCATCGCCGGCGGCTCGGCCCATACCGCGACCGCCGGCTCGGCGATCCACAATGCCGGCGCGGCCGTTATCGCCAAGCTCGCCGATCTCGCGATGGGCGACAAGCGCTCGCCGCTGTTCGGGGCGGGCAATGCTGGCGTGATCGCGCGTGGCGGCCGCTTGCACCGCCGCGACGACGAGACGCGAAGCGAAAGTTATGCCGATATCCTCGGGCGAGCCGGCCTCAGCGCGATCGAAGCCCGCGGCAACAGCGCAGCCGATCCTGCGGCGCAGTCGAACTATGCCATGCACGCGCATGGTGCGGTGTTCGCCGAGGTCAAGGTCGATCCTGATCTGGGCCAGATCCGCGTCACCCGCATGGTCGGCGCTTTCGCCGCAGGCCGCGTCATCAATCCGCGCATGGTCCAAAGTCAATTGTTCGGCGGCATGATCTGGGGCGTGTCGTTTGCGCTGCACGAGCAGGCCGTGATGGACTGTCGCTCCGGCCGGATACTGAATGCGAACCTTGGCGAGTACCACATTCCGGTCAACGCCGACGTGCCGTCGCTCGACGTGCTCACGGTCGACGAGCACGATCCCCACGTCAACGCGCTCGGCATCAAGGGCGTCGGCGAGATCGGCATCACCGGCTCAGCCGGCGCCGTCGCCAACGCGGTCTGGCACGCGACGGGTGTGCGCGTGCGGCGTTTTCCAATCGGGATCGACGACCTCGTGATGGGGCTTACAGCTTAAGCGGATAGTGGATGAGGTCTCGTTCGTCATTGCGAGGAGCGTAGCGACGAAGATTCCATGGGGGTGGATAGCGGCCAGGTCTGAAGCCAGACTGAGGTTGCTGATCCTCTCAACCTGGAGACGACGATGTTGCTCGATCATCCTTCCGACGGACTGACCGCTATCCGCACTTATATTGGCGCAATTTTTGTGTCGCTGGAACTGAGCCGTTCGACGTGGCTTGTGACGTCGCTGTCGCCGGGCAAAGGCGAAAAGATGTCCAAGCACAGCGTCGCGGCTGGCAATATGGCCGAGCTTTTGACGCTGTTTGCGGAGCTCAAGCGCAAGACGGAGGTCCGGACCGGCCAAAGCTATCCGATCATCACGATCCAGGAGGCGGGGCTGGACGGGTTCTGGCTGCACCGTGTTCTGCAACAGGAGGGGATCGAGAGCCACGTGGTCGATCCCGCCTCGATTGCGACGCCGCGCCGGCGACGACGGGCCAAGACGGACCGGCTCGATGGCGAGACGCTGCTGCGGGCGCTTCTGGCCTACAAGCGCGGCGAGCCACGGGTCTGCGCGATGGTGGTTGCGCCCTCGCCCGAGGAGGAGGACCGCCGCAGGCTTTGTCGCGAGCGCCAGGCATTGATCGCCGAGCGGATCACCCATGTGAACCGGATCAAGGGGCTTCTGTTCTCGCAAGGGATATCCGACTATGCGCCCTTGCGGCGGGATCGGCGGTCGCGGCTTGAGACGTTGCGCACCGGAGACGGGCGAGAGCTGCCGTCGCATTTGAGGGCGCAGATCGGCCGCGAACTCGATCGGATCGAACTGCTTCTGGAACAGATCAAGGCGGTCGAGGCCGAGCGGGATGGTCTGCTGGCCGCAGCCAGGAAGCCTGCAGAGAAGCCTGCAGACGAGAAGGCCGCACTGGATCCAGTAGCGATGCTGCTGGCTTTGAAAGGGCTCGGCGCCAACTTTGCGGCCGTGCTCTGGTCGGAGGCGTTCTACCGGCAGTTCTCCAACCGCCGCCAGGTCGCCGCCTATGCGGGCCTTGCGGCGACGCCCTGGCAAAGCGGGGGCATCCGGCACGAGCAGGGCGTGTCGAAGGCCGGCAATCCAAGGCTGCGGACCACGATGATCCAGCTCGCCTGGCTGTGGGTACGTCACCAGCCGCAGTCGGCCCTGACACGCTGGTTCAAAGAGCGAAGCCAGCAAGGCCGCAAGCGCGCGATCGTGGCGCTGGCGCGCAAGCTTCTTGTGGCCTTGTGGAAGTATGTCACCCAAGGCGTCGTCATCGAGGGGGCCGTGATGAAGCCCGCCGCCTGATCCAGGACCGCGCCGAGCGGCGGGCTTCGCCGCCCGCGCGCAACAAAACGACCATACCCCATCTGCCGAGGCCCGATCAGTCTCGGAAGATCCGGGTGGACGAACCGATGGATTGCATGGCTTGAAACGCCGCAACGAAGAAGGGTCTCGTCCTCTCGAGCCTGCCCGCCGCAAGCGGAATCGTGGTGCAGTCGCCTCGCGCGACGACCGAATGTGAGTTTGATCTGGCAAGCAACCCAGATCGTCGAACCGGCTCGACCCCTGGATCGCAAATGCGAGGATTGCAGATGCCCTGACAGAACCGCCAACACGAGCAACTCCTATCGTTCCCGACGCTCCAAGCATGATGACGTGCTCGCTCAACTCAAGGTCAAGCCGCTGCGCGGCGGCCCTGAAGGGCCGACCTTGACTTGATCTGCGCGCGTCATCCTGCAGGGCCCGCGGTCGGGACGAAAAGGTGGACCGCAGTCGAACTAAAAGGTGACTGCTAATTCTTGACACACACCTTCCCCATGTGAGCAATCCATTCTTTCTTTTTGCGGCGCTATGGATTGCTTCGCTTCGCTCGCAATGACGAATCGAAGTCCCTACGTTGCCGGCGTCACGCAATTCACCCACAGCACCACGGCTTTCGTATCGTCGGCCGGATTGGAAAACCGGTGCGGGCGGCGGCTGGCGAAGCGAAAGCTGTCGCCGGTTTTGAGCGACCAGGTTTCGGCGTCGACGGTCAGTGTCATCTCGCCTTCCAGCACGAGGCCTGCCTCCTCGCCGTCATGCGTATAGAGCTCATCGCCGGTGCTGCCGCCGGGCTCCATATGCACCAGAAACAGATTGAGGCGGTTTTCCGCGCCGGCCGGGCTCAGCAATTGCTTTGAGATGCCGGTGCGCCAGAGTTTCAGCTCGGCGCGCTGCGCCTCGCGCGTCACCACGCCGCCGGAAGCGCCGTCGTCGTCCGGTCTGGCGCCGAACAATGCGGCAATGCCGACGCCAAGCACATCGGCCAGCGTCGCCAATACACGCAGCGAAGGCGACGACAGGCCGCGCTCGATCTGACTGACGAAGCCGATCGACAGATCGGTTCGCGCCACCACGGTCTCCAGCGATAATTGGCGCGCGCGGCGGAGCTCGCGGATCCGACGGCCGACCGCGAGATCCATCGCCGGCTCGGCTGCCCTGGCGGATGCCTTCGCCTTCCTGGCCGGCTTCGCCCTGGGCTTCGCATGGGCCTTCCTTTGGGCCTTGCCAATTGCTTTGGGCGCCGGTTTGCGCATTGTCTTGCCGCCGCTCACGTCAACCCGCTTCCTTCATGTGCATGAAAATCGCTTGCAATGACTTTGGAAATGTGACCACAATTTCATATTGGTGAAAATAGGCCTGAACGGCCTTGTCCGCAACCTTCTCGTCGAGAAGCCTTTCTCGTCGAGAATCGTGTGGGCGACCGCTCGGCCCCCTGGTACAGGAGGTAATGCGATGCCCTTCAAGCGACTCGTTCAGGCCGCTATCGCGGTTGTTGCCATTACCGTCGGCGTGCCAGCCTCCGCGCAGCAGGTGTTGAAGGTCGGCTCGACGCCAACCGGGATTCCCTTCACCTTCCTTGATACCAAGACCAACAGCATCCAGGGCGTGATGGTCGATCTCATTACCGAGATCGGCAAGGATGCCGGCTTTACGGTGCAGATCGAGCCGATGCAGTTCTCGGCGCTGGTGCCGTCGCTGACGTCGAACAAGATCGACATCATCTCGGCCGCGATGTTCGCGACATCAGCGCGGAAAGAGGTGATCGATTTCTCGGATCCGGTCTACGCCTATGGCGAAGGCCTCGTGGTGCCGAAGACCGACGCCAAGAACTATGCTTCGCAGGACGATCTGAAGGGCGAGACGGTCGGCGCCCAGGTCGGAACCGCCTTTGTCGATGCGCTGAAGAAGACGGGGTTGTTCGGTGAGGTGAAGGTCTACGACACCATTCCCGACATTCTGCGCGACGTGAACGCGGGCCGCCTCAAGGCAGGCTTCGCGGACTATCCGATCCTGGCCTACAACCTCAAGCAAGGCGCTTTTGGCGACGTGCGTCTGGTCGATTCCTACAAGCCGGCCACCGTCGGCACCGTCGCGATCGGAATCCGCAAGAGCGATTCAGAATTGCTCGGCAAGATCAACGCCTCGCTCGCCAAGCTGAAGGCGAACGGCGTCCTCGACAAGATTCTCGATAAATGGGGCCTGAAGCCAAAGGCCGCCTGACGGCAGGGTGCGAGCGTGACCTGAACCGATGCAAAAGTTCCTGAACGACGCCGCCGAGTTCCTGCCGATCCTGCTGCAGGGCGTCTGGCTGACGATCGTCGTCACCATCGGTTCGCTGCTGTTATCGACATTTCTCGGATTGCTGTGGGCCTTGATGCGGGTTTCCGGCGTCCGTGCGCTCACGCTGCTGAGCGGCGGCCTGATCAATGTGATCCGCGGCATTCCGATTATCGTGCTCTTGTTCTACCTCTACTTCGTGATGCCCGATTTCGGTGTGGCGATGACCGCGCTGCAGGCGTCGATCCTCGGGCTAGGCATTGCCTATTCGGCCTACCAGGCAGAAAATTTGCGCGCCGGCATCGAGGCGATCGACAAGGGACAGATCGAGGCCGCGCAGACCATCGGCATGGGCTGGTGGCTGACGATGCGGCGCGTGGTGCTGCCGCAGGCGGTCAAAATCGTGCTGCCGCCCTACGGCAACATCATGATCATGCTTTTGAAGGACTCTTCGCAGGCCTCGACCATCACGGTCGCTGAACTTGCGCTGCAGGGAAAATTGATTGCGTCCTCGACCTTCAAGAACACCTCAGTGTTCACGCTGGTCGCGCTGATGTATCTCACCATGAGCATTCCGCTGATCCTGCTGGTCCGCCATTTCGAGAGCAAGGCGAGCCGCAAATGATCGAGCTCCGCGACGTCCACAAGCGATTTGGCGCGAATGAGGTGCTCAAGGGCATCACCGCCGCGGTCGAGAAGAGCGAGGTGGTCTGCATCATCGGCCCATCGGGCTCGGGCAAGTCGACCATCCTGCGCTGTATCAATGGTCTGGAGAGTTACGAGGCCGGCGACATCCTGGTCGAGGGCGCGCGGGTCGACGCCCACTCGCCGTCGATCGTTGATATCAGGACCCAGATATCGATGGTGTTCCAGCGCTTCAATCTGTTCCCGCACCGGACCGCGCTCGAAAACATCATGGAAGGCCCGATCTACGTAAAGAAGGAGCCGCGTGCGGAGGCGCTGGAGCGTGGCCGCGATCTCCTGATGCAGGTGGGCCTTGCCGGAAAGGCCGACGCCTATCCGACGCAGCTCTCCGGCGGCCAGCAGCAGCGCGTCGCGATCGCGCGGGCGCTGGCGATGCAGCCGAAGGCGATTTTGTTCGACGAGCCGACCTCGGCGCTCGATCCGGAACTCGTCGGCGAAGTCTTGAGCGTGATGCGAAAGCTCGCCGATGACGGCATGACCATGGTCGTCGTCACCCACGAGATGGCCTTTGCCAAGGACGTTGCCGACCGCGTGCTCTTCATCGACGGCGGCGTCATCGTCGAGCAGGGCGCCGCCAAAACCGTGCTCAACCAACCCCAGCATGCGCGCACCCAGGACTTCTTGCGCCGCGTGCTGCATCCGCTCTAGACATCCGGTTGTCATCCATGAACGCGCACGCCCGTTTGCCGCTTCCGCCAAGCCTTTACGCCGATACGGCGGTGGCGCCGGTATCCACGCCGCAGCTCGGGGCGGACACAAGCGTGCCGGTCGCGATCATTGGCGGCGGCTTCACCGGGCTCTCCACCGCGCTGCATCTGGCCGAGCAGGGCGTGCAGGCGACCGTGCTGGAAGCCCAGGAGCCGGGCTGGGGCGCGTCCGGCAACAATGGCGGCCAGGTCAATCCCGGTCTCAAGCACGACCCCGATCAGATCGAATCCGATTTCGGCGCCGAGCTCGGCCGCCGCATGATCGAATTCTCCTACGGCACCACCAACTTCACGTTCGATTTGATCCGTCGCTACCAGATCCCGTGCGAGGCGCGGCAGAACGGCACGCTGCGCGCCGCCTACAATGAAGCCAGCGCCGCCGCGATCGAAGCCACCGCAAAGCAATGCATCCGGCGCGGCATGCCGGTGACGCTGCTGGACGCGGCGAAGATGCGCGAGATCACAGGCACCGGCCGCTATCTCTGCGCCATGCTCGATGCTCGCGGTGGTGACCTGCATCCATTGAGTTATGTGCGCGGGCTGGCGCGCGCCGCGATCGCGGCGGGCGCTGCCGTCCATGGCGAAACGCCGGCGCTGTCCTTGCGCCGTGACGGCGCGCGCTGGCGGATCGAAACCCCGCGCGCGGTCGTGCATGCCGAAAAGGTGCTGCTGGCGACCAACGGATTCACCGACAACCTCTGGCCGGCGCTCCGCCGCACCATCGTGCCGGTGTTTTCGTCGATCGCCGCGACCGCGCCGCTGTCAGATGACGTCGCGCGCGCGATCATGCCGACGCGGTCGGTTTTGTATGAAAGCGGTCATATCACGGTCTATTACCGCATCGATCAGCACAATCGCCTGCTGATGGGCGGCCGCGGGCCGATGCGCTGGATCCGACGCGCGTCCGACGTGTCCTATTTCATCCGCTATGCGGAGCGGCTGTGGCCGCAACTGAAGGGCGTCACCTGGACGCATGGATGGAACAGCCGGCTCGCTATCACCGCCGATCATTATCCGCATGTGCACGAGCCCGCGGAAAATCTCCTGATCTCGCTCGGCTGCAACGGCCGCGGCGTCGCGCTCTCGACCGCGATGGGCGCGCAGCTCGCGCGCCGCCTGATCGACGGTGCAAATGCCGAGATCGATATGCCCGTGACCGGCATCAAGCCGATCGCGATGCATGCGTTCTGGCCGCTCGGCGTCACCGCCGCGGTGTTGGCCGGACGGGTGCGGGACCGGCTGGGGATGTGAGGCCTGGTCGGTTCAGATTGAACCTGAATCGAGGCTCTGGCGCAGCAATTAACCAATTAACACACGGATTTCCGGAATCCGAGCGATCCATCGGAAATTCCTGTCTGGCCCTACGGTCGTGGTAGCATCAGAAATTTGCAGACCCCGTTCCTGACGGTGTAATCTGTTAGTGCAGTAGAAGTGACTCGATCAATCGACGATGACCCTTTCCGAGTTCGAAATTAAGCGCTGCGAAAAGCTGGTTGCTGAATTTATTTCAAAGCGGCGTCCGCCGCCGCATATTCGGGCCAAGCTCGACCTCGCATTCCGTATCCGCGCACAGAGCATCGAGATATTCGAAGTTCGTCCTCACTGGAAAGAAAAAGATAAAACGGTCGAACAGTCCGTTGCCAAGGCGACCTACAATAGGACCAAAGGCAATTGGAAGATATTGTGGCAGCGCGCCGACCTAAAATGGCACGGCTATCAGCCGAATCCAAATGTTGCATCGGTCGAGGAATTTCTGGATATCGTTGATCGCGATGAATACGGCTGCTTCTTCGGCTAGCTGCAGATTACTGTGTTCGTTCGGCCGCTATTGGTCACGCATGGGATGATGTTTTGCGTTCTGTTGCGCGCAACAGGCGCCGGGGATGCAGGCCGTTGACGTGCCCCATGAACGGCGGATGGATCGAATAGCCGATCAGTTCGCGGGCGCGTTCCGGCAATTGCGCCGCGACGTCGGCGGGAACGGCGAGCGCCATGTTCTCCAACTGACGCACCCAGCCCGCGCAATATTGCGGCGTGATGATCAGGCGCGGCCGGTCCGAGCGGTTGGCGCCGCCGCGGTGCCAGAGCGTTCCCTTGGTGATCGCGAGAGAGCCTGATGGCATCACCATCTTGATCGCGTCGGGCCGCTCGCCTTTATCCCGATCGGCGCCCTTGCGGGCGAAATCCGAAGGCTGCACCGCGCCCTCGACGATCTGTCCGTCCCACAGATGGCTTCCCGGAATGATCTCGGTGGCGCCGTTCAGTTCGGTGGTGTCGTCGATCGCCCAGAACGTGCTGATCCCAAGTGCCGGCCGCGGCCGCGGCACCTTGGCGCTGTTGTCGTCGAAGTGCCAAGGCTGCACGGTCTCGCCGGCATGCAGATTGATCGCGAGCAGGGCGGACAAAAGGCAGCTCGGTCCCAGTTCCGCTTCGGCAAAGGCCAGCGCCAGCGGATGGATCGCGAGCTCCGCGAACACGGGCGATTTGGCCAGCAGCGCATAGACCCGGTTGGTCTTCTCGCCCTCGAAATCGTTGCGGCCCTTGAGATCGCGCGCGAGATGCGGCGCCAGCGCGGCCCGGATCTCGCCAACCTTGGCCGGCGACAGCACGCGCTCGAAGATCAGATAGCCGCGACGGTCGAATTCCTCGCGCCAGGATTCGAAGGTCCGCCCCTTGAGCCACGGGGATGCTTGCTCTGCTGCACTCGCCATGGCCCGCGCTCCCGATTCATCTGGATTTTTTCAGTCGGCGTTTCATTCACCATCTTACCGCTGCCGGTCGGCCCGACAAGCCGGGATCGGCGGCGGCAAATAAGACCGGACGGCATCGTCGGTGAGCACATTCGCGGGAGAGGCCGCAGGTTCGCAGCCGCAGGCTGTGCCTTTAGCGGGCTCTGTCCTTAGAAGATTATAAATCTCCGACGCCTGATGCGCGCGATGTACTTCTTGTAGAACCATTCTAATTTTTTCGACGATTTAGTTTCGTTCTAAACTTCGATGTTAGACAGATTCCAATTTCGAAAACGTCTTCGGTTTTCTGAAACGCCCCCGAGCGGTGCTAGCTACCTATCGTCGCGGGGTATCGACCCCCGCAGTCTGGGGGCCTCATGTCTTTGCGTCTTTTCACGCCGCGATCCAATCCGTCAACGGTTGCTCGAACAGGCTATCGAAACAGAGTGAGTCTGTTTCTGGCAGCAAGCGCGCTGTCGAGCTTCACCGGCGGAGCGGCCTTCGCCGTGGATGGCGACGCCAACGACATTCTCCTGAAGAAAATGGAGAAGATGGAGCAGCGCATTCAGTCGCTCGAGGCGGAGCTGAAACAGAAGCAGGTCGTCAAGCACGAAGAGCCCGCAAAGCCTGCCCGAACATCGGCGCTGCAGGCAAATGCCAAGGATCCGAATAAGGATCCCAATAAGGATCCAAATAAGGATGCCGATAAGGACACCAGCAAGGGTGGCAAAAAGGACGCCGGCAAGGATCCGAATGCAACGGCCAGCCCCGCCGATGCAACCGATCTCCGCACCAAATCGACCGGGAAGGCGCTTCCTACGCCGGCTTCCTCCCCGGATCTTCCCATTCTCGGATTGGCGGCCTCGCCGGTAAACGGCCTCAGTATCGGTGCCTATGGCGAGATAAAATTCGGTGCGATGCAGAACCCTGTGGCCAACGGCCAGTGGCAGAACGGCTTCGATGCCGCTCGGTTCGTGCTGCTGCCGACCTATGCAATCACCGACAATATCATCTTCAACGCCGAGATCGAATTCGAGCATGCCGGGTCAGGTTTCGACGCCGATGACAAGCTGCACGGCACGGCGGAAATCGAGCAGATCTGGATCGACTTCAAGATCATCGATCAGTTCAACTGGCGATCGCCGGGCATCGATCTGGTGCCGATCGGCTACTTCAACCAGCATCACGAGCCGACCCAGTTTTACAGCGTCAATCGGCCGGAGCTTTACAACGGGCTCATTCCGTCGACGTTCAAGGCCGGCGCAAGCAGCGTTTACGGCACCATCGCGGACGGTTTGAACTATCAGGTCCAGGTCAGCACCAGCCTCGAGGATTTTGGCGGTGACTTCGGGCTGCGAACCGATGCCAACACCGTGCCGCCGTTCCCGATCGGTTACGCGCCGGGCATTAGCGGTCTCGATGCACTTGCTTTCGCGGCTCCGGTCCGAGGCGGTTTTTCACAGCTCAGCGACGCGCTTGCCGTTGCTGGAAAACTTGATTTCGCGCCGGCATTCGTTCCGGGATTTGCCGGCAGCGTCAGCGGCTATTACAGCCCCAATGTCACGCCACGCGGTGCTTATGCGGACACCGGAGAGTTGCTCGGCCGCACCAGCCTTGGCATCTTCGATGCCGAATTCCGCTACCGCATCCCCACCACCGGCCTCGAACTGCGCGGCGAATATGTATGGGTGAATTTCGGCCACCCCGAAAATCTTCGCGCCAACAACGACACCGATCCGTTCAACAATGTCGGCAAGTCGATGTATGGCTACTCCGGCGAAATCGCCTACCACGTCCCCATGGGAACGATCCTGAACAGCGAGTGGGAGGCCGTGCCGTTCTATCGCTACACCTATGAGAACCTGCAGACCGCGGGGTTTGCCGGAACGGACGCGAATATGCCGACGGGGGCCGGGCAGCGCACATTCCATACCGCGGGCGTTGCAGTGTTCCCATCACCGAAGGTGGTGCTCAAGGCGACCTATCAGAGGGTCATCGACAAGAGCGTCGTCGGCGCGCTTTCGGATTCGTTTCTTGGCGGCGTCGGGTTTTTCTTCTGATCCGGCCAGGTTCGACCAGGCCTGGCGCCACAATGGAGGCAATTGGACTATGACGAAGTGGGTTCGATATACCTTGCCGGCCGCCGCGATCGTATCGATCGCGTCGCCGGCCTATTCGATGCAGTACCTTTCGATTGCCGAGGCGCAAAAACAGGCGTTTCCCTCGGCGACCAGTTTTTCGGAAGTCCAGGCGGGCCGGGTCTGGAAGGCCGAGGCCGGCGGCCGCGCGGTCGGATTCTTCATTTTCGACCGCGTCGTCGGCAAGCATCTGCTGATCGATTATGCCGTCGCGCTGACGCCTGCGGGCGCCGTGCACAGCGTCGAGATCCTGCAGTATCGGGAATCCTACGGCGGCGAGATCCGAAGCGCCAGCTGGTTGGCGCAGTTTGTCGGCAAAACCGGCGGCAGCCCGCTCAAGATCAACGGCGACATTCGCAACATCGCCGGCGCGACGCTGTCTTCCACCCATGTCACCGAAGGCGTCAAACGGGTATTGTCGGCCTATGGCAATCGATTGCGGTAATATTCGTCGCGCCAAGCCGCTGCTCGGCACGTTTGTGGAAATACAGGCGTCGGGTGCGAGCGAGGCCGATGTGAATGCGGGCATCGATGCCGCATTCGACGCGGTCGCGAAGGTGCATCGGCTGATGAGCTTTCACGAGCCGGACAGCGATGTCAGCCGGCTCAACCAATTTGCTTCCAGTCATCCCGTCAGTGTCGACCCCTGGACCTACGAGGTTTTGCGGATAGCGATAGAGCTGCATTTCCGGTCGCGCGGCGCGTTCGACATTACAATTGCCCCGGTTCTCCAGGCGCTCGGCTTGCTTCCCGGACCGGGCGAAGGATCGCGGGACGTCCCGCGAGCGCGGACCGCGCACCAGGTCGAGCTGCTGGGCGATAGGCTGGTGCGCTTTTCCGGTCCCGGGATCGGAATCGATCTCGGCGGTATCGCCAAGGGTTTTGCGGTCGATCGCGCACTGGACGCCTTGCACGGCTTCGGCATTGCCAACGGCCTGGTCAACGCCGGCGGCGACCTCGCGGCATTCGGACCGGATCCGCAGACGGTTTCGATTCGCAATCCGGTCGATCCGCAAAAATTCATGTGCGGCATTCGCATCAGGAATGAAGCGCTGGCGTCATCGGCGCGCCGGTTCGATCCTTTTCGATCGGATGAAACGACGAATTCGGCGATCATCGACCCGATCACGTCCGAGCCGGCCTGCGCGATTCAGGGAACGACGGTGCGCGCACCATCCTGCGTCATCGCGGATGCGCTGACTAAAATCGTGATGATTGCCGGCACTTCCGCGGCCGATTTGCTTGAGCACTATCGCGCAGGCGCGCTATTGGTGCTGGCAGACGGTGACATCCAGATTTCCTCCGATCTGAAAGACCAGGTTTCCCTTGCGGCTTAAATCTCGATTTCGCTACGGCGTCTACGCCGCGGTCGCGGTACTTTTTTTGTCAGGGGTTGGCTGGTTCGCGGCCGATTGGCAAAAGGAGGGCGTGAACGGCGAAACCTGGCAGCAGATCGCGGTTTATCTGCTGATGCTGCACGGCGGCACTGCCATGGTGACCCTGCTGCTGCTGGGCGCCCTTATTCCCGTTCATCTCCTGCGCGCTTGGCGGCGCGGCAACAATCTCGTGATGGGGTCGGTGATGGTCGCGCTGAACGCGATCCTGATCGTGACGGCATTCGGTCTTTACTATTTGGGATCCGAAGCCGTGCGGCCCTGGATGAGCTGGGTGCATCTGGCCTTCGGAGTTTTATTGCCGGGATTGCTGGCGCTGCACATTTTTCTGGGACGGCGCCAGCGGGCATAAGCGCCTTGCGCGAACGTTAGTGCTCCGGGGCAACCGCCACCGCGTCGCCCCAGGGCTGGACCGGCTCGGTGGCGCCGCTGTTGGTGGTGCCCTCGCGCAGCACGACGCTGGGACAGGCGAACTTCATCGGCATGGTCTGGGCGCGGGCTTCCGCGTAGTCGAAGCTTGCGCGCAAGGCCTCGCGCGCCGGTGGCGGCAGCCGCACGTCGCCGATCACGATCGCGCCTTCGCTGGCATCGATGCGCGGCTGATGGATCGCGGCGTCGAGGTCCATGCCGTAATCCATCACAAAGGACAGGATCTGCGCCACCGCCGGCAGGATGCGCCGCCCGCCGGAGGCGCCGACGGCGAGACGCCTGCCATCTTCGGCCTGCGCCAGCACCGGCGTGTAATTCGTCAGGCAGCGTTTGCCGGGTTCAAGCGAATTCGGCGTGCCCGGTGTCGGATCGAACCACATGATGCCGTTGTTCATGGGCACGCCGGATTGCGGCAGCACGTATTTGGAGCCGAACAGCGACAGCAGGGTTTGCGTCACCGCTGCCATGTTGCCGTCGCGGTCGACCACCGAGAAATGCGTGGTGCAGGCCGGCGCCAGCGCCTCGGCGCCCAACGCGCGGCGGCCATCGGCGTCGCCCATGTCTTTCAGGCGTTCGCGATACGCCGTTTGCAGCGCCAGCGCGTAGGCGGTGTAGGCCGCGGCGTCCGGTCCGGTTCGTGCCGGCTGCAGGCTTTGCTGCAGCAAGCGCAGCGTATGCGAAAGCGTCGGTCCGCAGGTCAATTCCGGCGTCGCGTAGACCTTGCCGCCGCGATAGGGAATGACCAGCGGCTCGCGGCCATGGGCGCGGAACGACGCGAGGTCTTCGACCGACAGCGCGCCGCCGCCGGCTCTCACGTCGGCCGAGATGCTGCGCGCCAGATCGCCTTCATAGAAGTCGCGCGGCCCCTGGGCTGCGAGATGCGCCATGGTGGCTTTCAATTTTTCCTGCGGCAGGCGCACTTCGGATTTGATGCCCCATTTCGCATCCGGCGGCAGCCCGTCGTGAAGATAGGCGGCCGCACTGGCGGGATAACGCCGCAAGTCGGCGGCTGAACCGGCAATCATCAGCGTGGTCCACCAATCCACCAGCAGGCCTTCACCGGCGAGACCGACGCTCGGGCTCACCAATTCCTTCCAAGACAGTTTTGCGTGACGGCGATGCGCTTCCTCCATGCCGGCGACCACGCCGGGCACCGCGATCGAACCAGGACCATGAAGATTGCGGTCGTCCTTGACGCGCGGCCATGGAAAGAGGTCGGAGGCCGCACCATCGCCGGTGAGAGGATAATCCGCAATGCGAAGGCTGTTCGGCGCGCGCATGCCGTAATCGATCACCTCATACCGGTTTTCGCGCGCGCGATAGAGCACCATCGCCCCGCCGCCGCCGACGCCGCTCATCCAGGGCTCCAGCACACCAAGCGCGAACGTGGTCGCGATCACGGCATCGACGCAATCGCCGCCGGCCGCCAGCACCGCGGCGCCGACTTCAGCGGCTTTCCGCGATTGCGCGGCGACGATGCTGCCTTTGGAGGTCACCGCCGGTTTGCGGATCTGCTGGGCGTTGGAGAACAGGTCGTTCATGGTACAGGCTTTCACTGGCTTGAGCTGGCGCGCGAAAACTAGGGAATGGATGCGGCCCCGTAAAGCCATTCGAACGCGGACCTGATCCTCGCCACGGAGGCTTCCGCCAACCAATTCGTGACCGCGTCACCAGAAACGGATCGTGGCTGCCGAGTCGGCGATCCTGTGGCGGCGCGAGATGCTGCGGGGCGGCTATTCGCCGGCGATAGTGCCGATGGCAACGCCGCAGGGGCCGATCACCGCGCTCGCCTTGGCGCTCGAAATCGAAGACCGCTATGTCGAGCAATTATATGGGCAGGTCAATGAGGGCGTGAGCGCCTGACACCTCCCGAGCCCTGCTGGTGAAGGTGCCGTCATCGCGGTGCGAACCGGTAGCGGAAGGTGCAACTCGGGGCGCCCTGCATGATCGTCTGCTCGCGCGTGAGGCTGACCTCGCTGCCGCCCGTTGCCGCAATATCGAAATCGGCTTCACATATCAAGAGCGAGCCGAGTTCGGGTTCGCCCAATGCGCGGAAGAATTCGGCGAAACGGCAGCGCGTCACATCGATGTCCAGCGCCTCCTCGTCGTGGCGCAGAATCTCGACCTCGACCTCCCGGCCGGAGACCTCGCCGAATACGGCTTGGATGGCCGCCCATTTCTTCCGCGGGCTGCCCTCGATGCCATCGCCGATGGCGGCGAACAGCTGCTTCGACCAGTCGCGCAAGGCTTGCTTGACGATGGCGTCAGCCTTTTCCTTTCCCAGTTCCGAACGCAACGCCCGCAACACCGGCACCAGCACCTGGGCCTGGATCCGCGTCTTGTCGAGCAGCGATAAATTGGGATCGACCAGATAGTCATCGAGTACGCTCATCGCCATTGCCTCCCGGAACCGGTTATTCCCGCATTTCGGTCATGAAAACCTTTTGCGCGATTTGCCAGCTTCCATCGATCTTCAGCAGCGACAATTGATCGGTGAAGAAGCGCGGCGGGATCGCGCATTTGAGCTTCACGTAGGCCATGGTCGGACCGACGAGGTCGATGGTCACCCCGGTCTTCACATCGATCGCCTTGTTTTGGCCGGTGTCGGTGGGTCGGAAACGCCCGTCGTGCTGTTGACGCATCCCGGCCTTGCCGGGTGTAGCGAACATCGCAGGCTCTTGAGGAAGTTGAAGGAAATGGCGTGACCATCACCGGCGACCGATGACGGCGCCTTGGGGCAGGGTTGGTTGCGGCGCAGCAGAACTTTAATCCGTGCCGCGCCGTCAGATCCCGAAGGCCCAGACCGCGATAATGGTCCCGAGCACCGCGAGGCCGGAAATCGTCCAGCCGGTCGCGTAAACCGCATCATCCGTTTCGGGCCTGTCCACCATACTATCGTGCCAGTGGGTCATCACAGCCTCCTGGAGCTCCCCTCTTAGCTAGGTCTCCGCCATCGGCTAAAGGTTCAAACGCTCCCGACTCGATAATCGCCGCGGGGCCCGGCGGGTTCCACGGCACGCTGGTTATTTCGTCCGCTGGAGCAAAGCGAATGGCGATAGGGCTTCGCTCAGGCGCCGTCCGGGAGGGCGAATATGGCGGCGCGGCAACGGCATTGCTGCACGCTCACACCACCCCGCCGAGATAGAGCCGCTTGACGATGTCGTTGCCCTTCAATTCGTCGACTGAAGCGGCCGCGACGACGATCTCGCCGTGGACGATGATGTAACCGCGGTCGGCGATGCGGATCGCCTGGTTGAAGTTTTGCTCCGCCATCAGCACGGTCAGGCCGACACGCCGGTTGAGCTCGCCGATCTTGGCGATGGTCTGGGATACCAAAAGCGGCGACAGGCCGACCGACGGCTCGTCGATCAGCAACAGCCGTGGCGACGACATCAGCGCGCGCGCAATCGCCAGCATCTGTTGTTGGCCGCCTGACATGGTGCCGGCGAGCTGGCTCTGCCGCTCCTTCAGCGCCGGAAACGTGTCGAAGCCGAGCGCAAGGTTGCGATCGATGTCGCGGCGGGCGGCCCTGCGGAAGGCTCCGAGCATGAGGTTTTCGAGCACGGTCAGTTTTGGAAACAACCGCCGGCCCTCAGGGACCATCGCCACGCCGAGATCGACGATGGCCTCGGGCGACAGTTTTGTCAGATCATGCGGCTTGCCATCGATGGTCAGCGAAATGCTTCCGCGCCCCGGCCGGACCAGGCCCGCGATGCACTTCATCAGCGTGCTCTTGCCGTTGCCGTTGGTGCCGAGCAGCGCCACGGTCTCGCCGGCCTCAACATGGATCGTTACGCCGCGCAGCGCCTTCACGGCGCCGTAACCCGCATCGAGGTCGTTGATGGCGAGGCTAAGTGCCAAGATAAGCCTCCTGCACCCGCTGGTTGGCCATCACCTCGTCCGGCGCCCCGAGCGCAATGATCCGGCCAGCGTCAAGGCACATCACGCGCTGCGAAAAGCGCATCACGGCCTGCATGATGTGCTCGATCATGATGATGGTGATGCCTTCGCCGGCAAGTTTGATCAGGAGATCGAGCACCTCGTCGACTTCCGAAGAGGAGAGGCCCGCCATGGCTTCGTCGGAAATCAGCAGTTTCGGGTGCGTCGCCATCGCGCGCGCGAGCTCCATCTTGCGCAATTCCACCTGGCTGAGCCCGGTGGTCGGCAGGTCGGCCTTGGACGTGAGGCCGGTCTGCGCCAAAATCGCCATCACGGTGTCGCGCCGATGCGCGGCCGGGACGAAGCCGCCGGCAACGGTCGCAAAATCGAGCGCCACCATCAGGTTTTCGACGACCGTCATGCTTTTGAACGGCCGCGGAATCTGGAAGCTGCGCGCAATGCCGCGCCGGGTGCGCATATGCGCCGGCAGCGGCGTGATGTCCTCGCCGCGGAACAGCACGGTGCCGGGCTCGGTGCGGAACGCGCCGGAGATGCAGTTGATCAGCGTCGTCTTGCCAGAACCGTTGGGGCCGATCAGGCCGAAGCGCTCGCCGGCGCGAATATCCACGCTGACATTGTCCAGCGCAGTGAAGCCGCCGAAGCGCTTGGTCAGCCCGCCGATCCGCAGCAAGGGCAGTTCGGGTTCAGTGGATGTCATGCTTCGCGCTCCGCGCGCTTGCGGCTGGCCTTGCGGATCAGGCCGATCAAGCCTTCGGGTGCTGCGACCACGAACACCACCAGCATGATGCCGAGCACCAGCAGGTTCACTTCCGACGAGATGGTGACGGTCAGCAGCTGCTGCGTCGTGCCGAGCAGGATGGCGCCGATCACCGGTCCGGCCCAATGCGCGGTGCCGCCGATCAGCGACATCGCGAGCACCGAGACGGAATAGTTGAGATTGAAGGCGGACGACGGGTCGGCGTATTGCAGGTACATTGCCGCGGGTGCGCCTGCCGCGCACATCAGCGCGCCGGAGATCACGCAGGCCAGCACCTTGAGCCGCAAGGTCGGCACGCCCGTACATTCGGCGGCGAGCTCGTCGTCCTTGAGCGCCTGCAGGCCGCGGCCGATCCAGGAGCTTTGCATGTAACGCGCGATCACGATTGCCAGCACCACCAGCAGCGCTTGAACGAAAACCAGCATCTGCACATAGCCGTCGAATGGCGCCATCACCGCCGGCCGCTGCATCTGGATGCCGGCCGCACCGCCGACGAAGCGCCAGTTCGTCACCGAGGTCTCGATCACGATGGTCAGCGCAATGGTCGCGATCGAGAAGAAGATGCCCTGCATGCGCAAGGTCAAAAGGCCCACCGCGAAGCCGAGCAGGGCGCCGACGGCGGCGGCGGCGGCGAGCTGCACCGCAAGCGGCGCCCCCGTCGCCTTGAACAGGAATACGGCCGTGTAGACGCCGACGCCAAAAAACGCGCTGGTGCCGAAATTCACGTAACCGGCATAGCCGCCGAGGATGCTCCAGGCCACGGAGAGCACGATGAACTGCAGAATCACATAGGCGGCAAAGAAGGGGTATTCGTTGCGGATGAGTTGCGGCAACAGCGCGACGACGACGAGAAAAAGCCCCGCCCCGATCCAGAAAGCGATGCTGTTGCGATTCATGACCGCCTGCCGAACAGGCCCTGCGGCCGGATGGCGAGAACGCCGAGCAGCATCGCGAACGAAATCGCCGGCGCCCAGGAGGCGCCGAACAAGGTCAGCACGATGGTTTCGACGACGCCGAGGATGATGGCGGCGATCAGCGTGCCGGTCATGCTGCCGAGCCCGGCCATAACCACGACGCAGAATGTCCGCCCGATATAGGCGCGGTCGAGAATCGGGTCGACGGGAGCGACGATGATGAGCAGGGCACCGGCGATCCCGAGCACGGCGGTGGCAATGCCGAACGCCCATTGCTTGATCTTGACCGGGTTGGCGCCCATCAGCCGCAGGGCCTCCTGGTCCTGCGCGACCGCGCGGATCGCGCGGCCCATGAATGTTTTGGACAGGTACAGCGACAGCAGGATCGTCAGCCCGGCGGCGACCGCGAAGGCGACGAGCAGCCGGAGCGGAATCCGCATATCGCCGATTCGCCAGGCCTTGCCGATATAGGTCGCGGTCACCGAGCGCTGATCGACGCCGAATTGCAGGATGATCAGCACTTCGATGATGAAGGCGACGCCGAAGAAGAACGCGATGCCGCGCACCCCGGCGTCGCTGCCGCGCTTTTCGAAGGTCTCGTAATACAGCCGGTAGGCGACAAGACCGAACAGGAACAGCAGCGGCGTGATCATCAGTCCTGCCAGCAGCGGATCGATGTCAAAGCGATCGTTAAGGAAGAACACGGCGTAGGACGCCATCACCAGAAACGCGGGATGCGCGACGTGCGGCACGTCAAGCAAGCCGAACGAGACCGACAGCCCCAGGCTGACGGCTGCGTAGAAGCAGCCGAGCAGCACGCCGATCACCACCGCATCGAGCAGCAGGTCCATTGAAAACAAGTGAGGTCCCCCTTGACCCGTTCGCCGCTTCCCGCAGCTCGCGCCGCCCGGCTATTCCACCGCCCTGACCGGGGCGCATTTGCCCCGATCATGGCCAGCAGTGTGATCCACAGAGAAAACCGCGAGTTACGTCCGGGCGGCCTCAAATGGCGTGATGAGTTCGCCGGACTTCAATCTTTCGGGGAACAGGATCACCTGCTTGCCCGGGCTGCGGAACTGCTCGACGTTCTTGTCCTTGATGCCGCGGAACTGCGCCATCAGCGTCGCGGTGTCCTTGCGCTCGCCGTCCGCCGAGAACGCGATCGGACCGACGATGGTCTTGTGTTCGTTGCCGTGCAGATATTTTGCGATGGCCTTCTGGTCGAGCGAACCCACGGCCTTGATGGCCTGCTCGACGAGTTGACCCGAGGCGTAGCCAAACGGCGCCAGATAGTAGCCAAGCGGATCGACCTTCGCTTCCTTGGCGCGCGGCGTATAGGCGTCGAAGAATGCCTTGGTGCCGTCGAAGTACATGTTCGGTTCCGGCAGCCAGGTGTTGTAATTGACGACGCCGTTGAGCAGCGAACCCAGATTCTCCATCACGGCCGCAAATTGCAGGCCGACCATACCGCCGCCGAATATCTTGACGTTGTCCCCGACCCCGATCTCGTTCACGGCGCGCAAAATGCCGGCCGAGTCCGGCGGATAGGACGCGACATAGACGATGTCAGGCTTCGCGGCGTTGAGCGCACGGAGAATGCCGGAGAATTCCACGGTGTTTGGCGGATAGGCCTGGTCGAAGACGACAGACATGTTGAGCTTCTTCGCGACCGCCTTCGCGGTCACCGCCAGATTCTGGGCGAATTCCTGGTCCGCAGCGAGAAGCGCCATGGTCTTGCCGCCGGCCTTCTGGCCGAGATCGAGGAACGCCGCCGCCCAGCTGTCGGCTGGTCCCCATGGGGCGTTGTTGAACCACATGTCGTGGCCGACCTTGCTGTTCACCTGAAACGAGAAGTTGCCCATCAGCAACAGGCCGCGCTGCTTGACGAGCGGCATGAGCGGCGCCGTCGGCACGGTCGCGTAGGGCGCGAACAGCAGATCGACCTTGTCGACATCCAGAAGCTTCGAGTAGATCGCTGGGGTCTCGGAAGCGCTCGACTTGTCGTCATAGACGATCAGTTCGACTTTGCGGCCGAGCAGGCCACCCTTGGCGTTGACGTCGTCACGCCAGATCTCGATGCCGAGCTGCGAAGCCTTGCCGCCGCCCGCAAGGCCGCCGGTTTGCGCCATGCTCATGCCGATCTTGATCGGCGGCTGCTCGGCGACAACGCCCGAGGTCCGTCCGACCACCGCGGCGGCGATCGTTCCGCCGAGAAATGTCCTGCGTTTCATTGATCCTCCCCAAGTGTTTTATTGCCAGGTATTTTTATTGCCTGCCCGCGTTCGGTTTTTTCGCTCCGATTGTCGCGGACAGAAAGTTAGGACGAAAGCGCGCCCGGCCACAAGCCACAATAAGTCTTGGGTGCGGTCCTCGGCGCTTAACGTTTGTGCGAATCGCTCGCGGCGAAGCTGATGCGAACGTCAATACCGCAGCCCTAGCTTGCCACTGGCGCCGACGCGGGAGAATGCCCGTTCCCGGCCCCGGCCGCCGGTTTCAGGATCGCGGACGGGTCGGCGCCGACGCGTCCGCTGATCTTGTCGACCGCGCTCTCGCGTGACAGCCGCATGTCGAAGCGGATGCTCGGCAGCCCCTTGATGGGGCAGGCGGGATCGTTCGGCTTGATGTCGACGGCGAGGTCGCCCGACGAGCCGAACACGACGTCATCCTCGAGATGCGGATCGTCGCGCAAATAAAGTGCCGTCACCAACTCGCGATAGCCGGGCGCGCCGACCAGGGAATGGATATGGGCCGGCCGCATACCGTGTCGCGCCTGTGCCCGGACCATCGCGCCCACCGGGCCGTCCATCGGGATCGAGTATCCGATCGGCTTGACCGTACGCAGCATGTAGATGCCATCCGCATCCGTGGTGAACACGCCGCGATAGTCGACGGAGGCGGCATTTTCCTGAATGTCGTAGAGACCGTCGGCGCCGGTCTGCCAGATCGAAACGGTGGCGTTGGCGAGCGGTTTGCCTTTGACGTCGCTGACACGGCCGTACAGCACACACTCGCTGCCGGGTTTCACGGTGCCGGCGATCTGGCTGCCCGCCGCCAGTTTGGGCGTGGTCTCGCGGTAGAACGGGCCGAGCAGGCTGGTATGGGTGCCTTCTTCGACGGCCGTGTTGTCGTGCAGGCCATTGACGAGCGCCGACAGGCCGAGCGTATCCGACAGCAGAATGCATTCCTGCCGCGCCGGCGTACAGATCTTGCCGACCGCGGTCATGAATTCGATGCCCTTGATCCATTCCGCCGGGGTCAGGTTCACGTCGCGGGCGAAGGCATGCAAATGCTTCACCGCGGAGGCCATCACCTCCCGCATCCGCGGGTCCGGCGTCGTCGCCATCTGGTCGAGCACCGCGTCTGTAATGGTGTCCGGCGTCAGTTCTCGCATGCGTCTCTCCCTTTGACCCGACGGATTGTGACCGCTTTGCCGGTAGCCTACCGCCGTCCGGACACGACCGCTAGTTGAGGATTGCCGGCGGGGCCGTTCCAGTCCGTCTTCGCTTTCGCTGCGCTCAAGCTTCGCCGGACACGCTTCGCCCTGGCAGTCTCAGCGCGGCTGCGCCATGCGTAGCCCGTGGGGGACGGCTCCAGTCCGTCTTGGCTTTCGCTGCGCTCAAGCTTCGCCGAACACGCTTCGCCCTGGCAGTCTCAGCGCGGCTGCGCCACGCGTAGCCCGCCAGGGCGAAGCGTGGCCCGGATCCTGCTTTGACAGAGGGGTGCTAACCTGATCCATTTCCGATCGCTCTGGGCCTCTGCAACGGCGGAGGCATCGAGGGGTGGGCATTCAGCACCAGCGAGGAGCCGAACCGATGCAAGAGCGGGAACTTCGAGATCTGATTGCCGACGTCAAGACCGGCCACTTGTCGCGGCGGGCCTTTGTCCAAAAAATGATCGCCGTCGGCCTGACCGCACCGATGGCCAGCATGATGCTGAGCCATTCCGGGGTGGCGATGGCCGCGACCGCGGTCCCCTACAAGCCGGCCAAGGCCGGCGGCGGCGGCCTTCTTAGACTTTTGTATTGGCAGGCGGTGACCTTGCTCAACCCGCATTTCGCCGTCGGCACCAAGGACCAGGACGGCTGCCGGATTTTCTACGAGCCGCTGGCCGGATGGGACAATGATGGCAATCTGGTTCCGTTCCTGGCCGCCGAAATTCCAAGCAAGGAAAATGACGGATTGGCCGAGGATGGCCTCTCGGTGGTCTGGAAGCTGAAACGCGGCGTTAAATGGCATGACGGCATGCCGTTCACCGCGGATGACGTCGTATTCAACTGGGAATATGCACGTAACCCTGAGACCGCTGCAGTCTCGATCGCCAGCTACAAGGATATCACGGTCGAAAAGGTCGACGATTTCACCGTTCGCGTGAAGTTTGCAAAGCCGACGCCGTTCTGGGCCGATGCCTTTGTCGGCACGAACGGCATGATCATCCCGAAACATTTGTTCGCGGATTACGTCGGCGGCAAATCGCGCGACGCACCGGCCAATTTGAAGCCGGTGGGCACCGGCCCGTACATGTTCGTCGATTTCAAGCCGGGCGACATGGTCCGCGCCAAGCTCAATCCCGACTATCACGTTCCGAACCGGCCGCATTTCGAGACAGTCGAACTCAAGGGCGGCGGCGACGCGGTGTCGGCGGCACGCGCGGTGCTGCAGACCGGCGAATATGATTATGCCTGGAACATGCTGGTGGAAGACGAAATCCTGCTCAAGCTGGAAAGTGCCGGCAAAGGCAAGGTAAATATTGTCGAGACCGGCGCTGTCGAGTTCATCATGCTCAACGCCACCGATCCGGCGGTCGAGGTCGACGGCGAGCGCGCAAGCCTGAAGACCAAACATCCGCTGTTCAGCGACCCGGCGGTGCGCCAGGCCCTCAACCTCCTGATCGATCGCGGCTCGATCGAGAAATTCATCTACGGCCGCACCGCTTCCGCCACCGCAAATTTCCTGAACGCCCCGGAACGCGTCCGGTCGAAGAATACCAAACTCGAATTCAGCATCGAGAAAGCCAACGCGATTCTCGAGGCCGCCGGCTGGAAGAAGGGTGCGGATGGCGTTCGCGCCAAGGACGGCAAATCGCTGAAGTTCGCGTACCAGACCTCGATCAATGCGCCCCGGCAGAAGACGCAGGCCATCGTCAAGCAGGCGTGCCAGAAGGCGGGCATCGAGATCGAGCTCAAGTCGGTCGTGGCATCGGTGTTTTTCTCCTCCGACGCCGCCAACCCGGATACCTACCCGCATTTCTATTGCGACGCGCAGATGTACAACACCACGATGACCCAACCGGATCCGCAGATCTTCATGAACCAGTACACATCGGGGCAGGCGGCAACCAAGGAGAACAAGTGGCAGGGACGCAATGTCTCGCGCTGGCAAAGCAAGGAATATGACGAGGTTTTCAAACAGTCTGAACAGGAACTCGACCCGGTGAAACGTGCGGCGATGTTCATCAAGCTCAACGACTTGGTCGTCGGCGACAATTATATATTGCCCGTGGTCCGCCGGCCGAAGGTCCAGGCCCTCGGCCGCAATCTGGTCGCGCATATGACCGGCTGGGACAACGACCTGTACCAGCTCGCGAGTTGGTACCGGGAAACATGAGATTTGATGTGAGAGTTGCGATGCGAAAAAGCTGAACGGGCGACGGCGGGACGACGATGGGAAAATACATTCTCCGGCGCCTGATCATCGCTCTTCCCAGTCTGCTCGGCATCAGTCTCGTTCTGTTCGTCCTGCTGGCGCTGGCGCCCGGCGATCCGTTCGGCGAACTCGCCACCAACAGCAATATCCCGCCCGAAGTGCGGGAAGCGCTGCGGGTGAAATTCGGGATCGACGATCCGATCTTCGTCCGCTATCTGCACTGGCTGGTCGCGATGCTGCACGGCGACTGGGGCTTTTCGTTCTCGAGCCGCATCGACGTCGATAAATTGATCCTGCAGCGCGTTCCGACCACGTTGTTCGTGGTCGGCTCGTCGCAGCTTCTGGCATTGGCGGTGGCGCTGCCGGTCGGCGTCTATGCCGCGATGCGGCCCTATTCGATCTTCGATCAGATCGCCAACACCTTTGCCTTTGTCGGCTTTTCGCTGCCGACTTTCTTCACCGGCCTGCTGCTGATCCTGATCTTCAGCGTCAATCTCGGCTGGCTGCCGTTCGTCTATCGCGTCGATATCCCCGCCACCGGCTGGCACTGGTATTGGGAATATTTCAAGCAGGGCATCATGCCGGTCGCGGTGCTCGGGCTGTTCCAGGCCGCGTCCTATACGAGGTATGTGCGCTCTGCGGTGCTCGATGTCATCCGCCTCGACTATGTCACGACCGCGCGCTCGAAGGGCATCGGCGAAGGCAAGGTCGTGATCAAGCACGTGGTCCGTAACGCGCTGATCCCCGTGGTGACGCTGGTCGCGCTGCAAATGCCCGCGGTATTCGGCGGCGCCATCGTCACCGAACAGATTTTTCGCATCCCGGGCATCGGCTCATTGCTGATTACATCGATCCTCGCCAACGACACGCCGGTCATCATGGCGGTGACCTTCGTGTTCGCCTGTCTCGTCGTCGTATTCAACCTCCTGGCTGACATCATCTATGGCTGGCTTGACCCACGCATCTCCTATCGCTGAAATTGCCGTCCCGCTCGAGGGTCGTCCGCGCCGCATCTCGCCGGGCTTCGAGGCGTGGCGAAAGTTTCGCCGCCATCGCATGGCCGTTGCGAGCGTGGTGATCCTGGCTCTGCTGGCGGCGGCGGTTTTGCTCGGGCCGTTGGTCTGGCGCCTGCCGATCAACGAAATCGATTTCACCGCGCGGCTCAGTTCGCCGTCCTGGGAGCACCCGTTCGGCACCGACGATCTCGGTCAGGACCTGCTGGCGCGCATGCTGTATGGCGGACGCATTTCGCTCGCGGTCGGCTTCGCGGCCATGACCGTAGCCATCATCGCCGGCACCCTGATCGGCGCGATATCGGGCATCTCCCGTGGCAGCGTCGACGCCGTGCTGATGTGGATCACCGACCTGTTCCTGGCGCTGCCGCAATTGCCGCTGCTGCTGCTGGTGATCTATCTGTTCCGGGATTTCCTTAAAGCCTGGCTCGGCCCGGAGGGCGGCGTTTTCATCCTGGTCGTCCTGGTGATCGGCGCCTTTCGCTGGATGCCGGTGGCGCGGCTGGTGCGGGCGCAATTCCTGTCGCTGCGCGAGAAGGAATTCGTCGAAGCAGCGCGCGCGCTCGGCGCCACGACCCCGCGCCTGGTGCTCAGGCATATCCTGCCGAACTCGCTCGGGCCGGTGATCGTGGCCGGCACCATTGATGTTGCGGCCGCGATCATCGCGGAATCGACGCTGTCGTTTCTGGGTCTTGGTTTCCCACCGGATATTCCGACCTGGGGCCGGCTTCTGTTCGACGCCAAGGATTACCTCGACATTGCGCCGCATTGGGCGCTGTTCGCGGGTGCTGCGATTTTCCTGACCGTGCTTGCCATTAATTTCATCGGCGACGGATTGCGTGATGCGCTCGATCCCAGGAAAGTCATGTAGATGTTGAGCGACGCGCCCGTGATGGAGCTCGACCAAAAACCTGCCTTTGAGCCCGCGCTGCTGGATATCAGGGGACTCAGGACTCACTTCGCCACCGACGACGGCATCGTGCATGCGGTGGATGGCGTCGATCTCACCGTCGGCCGCGGCGAAACCGTCTGCGTCGTCGGCGAGTCCGGCTGCGGCAAGACCGTCACCGCGCTGTCCGTGCTGAAACTCTTCGCGATGCCGCCCGGCCGCATCGCCGGCGGGCAGATCCTGTGGCAGGGCCGCGACCTCGTTGCGCTGGCAGCGGACGAGATGAACAAAATTCGCGCCCGGGAAATCGCCATCGTGTTCCAGGAGCCGATGACCTCGCTCAATCCGGTCTACACCATCGGGGATCAGATCGGCGAGGTGATCGCGCTGCATGAAGGATTGAGCCGCCGCGCCGTACTGGAGCGAACCATCGACATGCTGGCGCTGGTGCAGATCCCGAATCCGAAAGCCCGCGTCAACGACTATCCGCATCAGTTTTCCGGCGGCATGCGGCAGCGCGTGATGATTGCGATGGCGCTGTCATGCCGTCCCAAACTGCTGATCGCCGACGAGCCGACCACGGCGCTTGATGTCACGATCCAGGCGCAAATCCTGGATCTGCTGCAGGACATGAAATCCCGCTTCGGCATGTCGATCATGCTGATCACTCACGCCATGGGTGTCGTCGCCGAGGTCGCGCAGCGGGTCGTGGTGATGTATGCGGGCAAGGTGGTGGAGGAAGCCTCCTGCGAGCGGTTGTTCGCAAATCCCCGCCATCCCTACACCCAGGGCCTGATCCGCTCGATCCCGCGTCTCGATCTGGCGGCGGTCCGCAAGACCCGGCTGCAGACGATCGCAGGCACCGTGCCGAAGTTGATCGATCCGCCGACGGGCTGCCGCTTCGCGCCCCGCTGCAGTTTTGCGACGGATGAATGCAGGCACGCGCAACCCGCCTTGCGCGAGCTCGAACCGGGCCACAAGGTGGCGTGTATCCATGCCGAACAGACGGTCGTCCAATGAGTGAGCCGTTGCTCAGGGTCTGGAACCTGACCAAGCAGTTTCCGATTAAGGCCGGCCTGTTCGGCCGTCAGGCCGGCAGCGTCCATGCCGTCGACGGCGTCGATTTCAATGTCGAGCGCCGCGAAACCCTCGGGCTGGTCGGCGAATCCGGTTGCGGAAAATCGACCACCGGGCGTTGCGTACTCCGGCTGATTGAACCGAGCTCCGGCGAGATCCATTTTGAAGGCAAGAATGTCAGGCGGCTGGAGGCCAGCGCGCTTCGGGCGCTGCGCCGCGACATTCAGATCATCTTTCAGGACCCTTATGCGTCGCTCAATCCGCGCATGAATGTCGGCGCGATCGTCGGCGAGGCCCTGATCATTCACCGCTTGACGAAAACCAGGCGCCAGTTTGAAGAGCGTGTCGTGAATTTGCTCGAGACCGTCGGTCTGCGAGCGGATCATATGGGGCGCTATCCGAACGAGTTCTCCGGAGGCCAGCGCCAGCGCATCGGCATCGCGCGCGCGCTCGCCGTCGAGCCAAAGCTGATCATCTGCGACGAGCCGGTGTCGGCGCTGGATGTGTCGATCCAGGCCCAGATCATCAATCTCCTGGAGGACCTGCAGCAGAAGTTCGGGCTGGCTTATCTCTTCATTGCTCATGACCTGTCGGTGGTCGAGCATATCAGCCGGCGCGTCGCCGTGATGTATCTCGGCCGCATCGTCGAGACCGCGCCGGCCCGCGCGTTGTATACCTCACCCAAGCACCCCTATACCGAAGCGCTTTTATCGGCGGTCCCGATCCCGGATCCAAAAGTGAAACGCCAGCGCATCCGGTTGCAGGGCGAGGTGCCAAGCCCCATTGCTCCGCCGACCGGCTGCCATTTTCACACCCGATGCCCGATCGCGCAATTTCCGTTATGCAGCAGCGAGACGCCGGCGCTCAAGCAGAGCGCCGACGGGCATTGGGTCGCCTGCCATTTGCGGTGAGAGACGGTGCCTCGTCCTGACGGTCGCCGCGTGGCTGCGCCAGGCATAGCCTGTCGGGGCGGGGATGGCTTGCCGAGTCGTAGCTCGTGTGCGGCGCGGCCCGCCTTCGTCTTCAGTCCGTACGGGTATTCCAGGCCTCAAACCGATTTGACCTCGCCGCCATCCATCCGCAGCGTCGAGCCCGTCATCCAGCGGGCACCCGGCGACACCAGAAAGGCCATCAGTTCGGCGATCTCCTCCGGCTCGCCATAGCGTGCGATGCCGGCTTCCTGCGGGAATTTCGCGGTCGCCTCCTCCACGGTCATGTTGTGCAGCGGCGCCCAGTGAGCGAGGTAGGAACGGCGCCGGCCGGTCATGACAGGGCCGGGCAGAACGCTATTGACCTGGACGCCGTCGGCGATGCCGCGATCCGAAAAAGCCTTGGCGAGTGCTACGATCGCCGCGTTGATCGTCCCGACTGCCGCGTAGGGCGCCTTGGGGAACAGCGCCGAATTCCCCGACATCAGCACGACCGCGCCCTTGGCTTCTTTCAACGCCGGCCATGCCGCGATCGTCAGCCGGCGGGCGCCGTGCAGTTTGAGCGCAAGGCCGCCATCCCATTGCGCGTCGGTCATCTCGAAGAGATCGATCTGCGGCACCGCGCCGGCGATGTTGAGCAGCGCATCGATCCGGCCGAATGCGGAGAGCGTCTGATCGACGATGCTTTTCGCGGCCGCTATCTCGGAAAGATCGATATCGATGACGAGCGGTTCGGCGCCGGCCGCCTTAACCGCCTCGGCCGTCTTGTCGAGATTGGGACGGTCGCGCGCGGCGAGCACGATCGACGAAAAGTCGCGTGCGAGTCGGATGGCGGTGGAACGACCGATGCCCTGGCTCGCGCCCGTGACGATTGCGACTGATGTCGACATCTGATGTCTCCTGCTTCTAGATATGGATGGCGAGGAATTCGCGTATCGCTGCGGCGATCTCTGCGGCATGCGTCTCCAGCGCGAAATGGCCGGTGTCGAAGAAGCGGACGACCGCAGCGGGAATGTCGCGCCTGAAGGCCTCGGCGCCGGCCGGCAGAAAGAATGGATCGTTCTTGCCCCACACCGCCAGGAATGGCGGCTTGTGGGTCCGGAAGAAGTTTTGGAAAGTTGGATAGAGCGCGATGTTGCTCTTGTAGTCGCCGAACAGATCCAGCTGGATCTCATCGGCGCCGGGGCGCGCCAGATAGAAATTGTCCAGCGACAAACCGTCCGGAGAGACTGTCGCCTCGTCAGCCACGCCATGGGTGTATTGCCAGCGCGTCGTTTCAGGCGCGAGGAAGGCGCGGGGCGCCTCGCGATTGGCCTGCGACGGCTCCTTCCAATACGCGCGAATCGGATTCCAGCCCTCGCTCAGCCCCTCTTCATAGGCGTTGCCGTTCTGCGAGATGATCGCGGCGATGCGGTCGGGATGTTTTGCGGCGATCCGGAAACCTGTCGGCGCGCCATAGTCGAATACATAGATCGCGAAGCGCTTCAGGCCGATCACTTCGGTAAAGCGGTCGATGATTTCGGCAATGTGGTCGAATGTGTAGGTGAAGTTGCTCCGCGCCGGCATGTCCGATTGGCCGAAGCCCGGCAGATCGGGCGCGACGATGTGGAAGCGATCGGCGAGAAGCGGGATGAGATTACGGAACATGTGGCTCGCGCTCGGAAAGCCATGAAGCAACAGCAGCGCCGGCGCGTCGGCGGCTCCGGCCTCGCGATAAAAGATCTTCAGGCCGTCCACATCGGTAGACCGGTATTTGATGGCAGACATTGGGGTTCTCCTGGGCTTGTAACCATCTTGATGAGCAGAAAAGGTTATTGGCTGTGACATGCGATCTGCCGTCGGCGCGGGGCCTCGGTGCCTTTTGCAGTTCCTTGAATTGCGGGTGCGGCTATCTCATCGGCCTGGCGTACGGATCGCCGTTACAGCGCGCATGGCATCGCGGATGATGTCCACGACCGTGCCGGGCGCCGTCACGATCGGCGTATGATCGACCGGGTGTGAGCGCACTTGCGCCTTCATCCGCTGCGCCATGAAACGCTGGGTGTCGGGGACGATCATGCGGTCCTGCTCGGCCACGAGGAACCAGCTCGCAAGATCCTTCCAGAGCGGCCGGCCCACCTTGACGCTGATGCAGGGAAGGGCGATCGGCCGCTGAACGGCAGCCAGCAGCGCCTGCTCCGCGGTGGAAGCATGTCGAGCGAAAGCCTCGGCAAAGGCGTTGTCGGGAAGCCAGATCGCGCCATGATTGTCGGGGGCCAGCTTCGGTGCCCGCGGATGCGGCTCGGCGCGATAGAAAACGTCGGCGACCGTCTCCCCTTCGTCGGGAGCGAGCGCCGCAATGTAGACCAACGATCTGACCTTCTCGTCGCGGGTCGCGGCAATTACGGCGCCAGCGTAGGCATGGCCAACCAGCACGACCTGGCCCTCAATCCGCTCCAGGGTTCGATCAAGCGCTGCCACATCGTCGGTCAGGGAGGTCAGCGGCAGCGGTGCGGCGACGACCCTGGCGCCCTCTGCCCTCAGAGGACCGATCACCTTGCTCCAGCTCGATCCATCAGCCCAGGCTCCATGGACAAGCACCACGCTCACATCATTGAGAGACATTTCTCACTCCTTTCGGCTCTAACGTAACCTATCTAATAATAATTTAGCGGTTACTATTAAGGATGATAACTTGTCAAGAAGTCGTAGAGAGGTTATTTGTCGCTGATTGATGACCAGGGCGTAGAGATGACCAAGACCTCGCACCGAGAGATCGCTCAGACGGCGTCCCCGCGCCCGCCCGCGATATTCATTGCCGACGCGCTCAGTCTGGATTTCCTGAATTCGGTTGCCACTCCTCTGGACACGGAAATTGACTGGATCGACGACGGTGAGGGTCTGCTGGCCTGGCTGGAGCAGGCGAAACTCGTACCGGCCGAAACGCTTGAAACCTTGCGGGCACGGGCGATGCCTGGAGAGTTCGACAACGTCGCGGCTCAGGCACGAAGCCTGCGCGAATGGTTCAGAGGGTTCGTTCGGCAGCGCAAAGGGCGGCCGCTCACTTCAGCAGACCTGAGCGAGTTGGAGCCGCTGAACCGGCTACTCGAACGCGATGAAGGGTTCGGGCGAATCGTGGCACACGACCACGGCCGTGCCTCTGGTCTGGAGTTTAGAACGATGCGCCGATGGAGGTCGCCGGAGGCGCTGCTCTTGCCGATCGGGGAAGCGCTGGCGAAATTCGTTTGCGAGGAGGACTTCTCAAACGTGAAGGCGTGTGAGGGGCCGGCCTGCACGCTGATGTTCGCCGACCACACGCGAGGCCGTGCGCGCAGATGGTGCAGCATGGCGATCTGCGGCAACCGCGCGAAACAGTCGGCTCATCGACATCGGCTCAAGATGCAGCAGTAAGCCGGCAGTCGGGGGTCCGCTTCTGCTCCGTCGATCTGATGAACCTCTAAGGTGACTAGGGCGAACTAGCCAGATCCTTGGCCAGTTCCAAACCTTGCTTGCGACCCTCCGCGATGCCCTGCGCGATCGCCCTCGCAATGATCTCAGCTTCATCGCAGGAGAGCCGCCTAAGCGGCGGCGTCCACGAGCGCTCGATTTGACGGGCGCGCATCAGGTCCCTGTCCGTAACAGCGAGCGGTTTAATGGGCATGTGATTCCCCCACCATAAACCAGAGGATCAAACAGGCAGTCGTCTGCAACTCAAACTGACGCACCCGGTGGACCTAATCTGAAACCTTTCAGAGGAGACCGCAAGGGATCAGCCATGCTCTCAGAACCCGGTTTCCGCCGGACATTGGTGCTGGCAAGGCATAGCTCTCGATGGTCTGATATTCCGGCACTCATTTTCGGTCCAGCGGGCTCAGCCGAGTCGAGTGACGGCTGTCCTGGCGGTGGACGTTGTGGCTAGCCGAGGTCAGGGATGGGGAGGGAGAGCTTGATTATGTTTGGTGGGCCCGGCGGGACTCGAACCTGCAACGAGACCGCTATGAACGACAGGATTTTTCGTTGAGGATCGATCGTATTCGTCGCGCTCCGACGGGATGGTTTCTGGTGCGAAACTGGCGCGGTAGCTACCGGCCGACGGCGACGATGATCGGCATTAGCTTGGCTCGCCGATCGGTGTTGGTTCAGGGAAAACGAGGCGCGCTTCGAAGCCGCTGCCACGGCCCATGACAGGGGAAATGAGGGTCAGGCTGCCACCAATCTGATTCATGACGCTATCAACAATGGCGAGCCCGAGACCACCGCCGGCGCCGACCGACGATCCGCGGACGAAAGGTTTCTTCAGAGCGTCGAGAGTGTCGGAGGGAATGACAGCGCCGCCATTGAGCAGCCGAATTCGTCGGCCGCGCTCGATAACAATCTCGATCGGCTCGTCGGGCGCACCGTAACGGACAGCATTTTCGATCAGGTTGCGCAGCGTGATGCCGAGAATGTCCAATTCCCCCGGCACGATGAATTCGTCCGCACATTCCACGGTGACGACCAATCTGTCTCCCACGTCCTCGAGTCGGCGAAACTCATCGACCAGCACTTGCAGGACAGTCAATATATCGACGGGATCCTGCTGCATCCCGGCTCCTGCGCCGGTCCGCGATAATTGCAGCAGCTTCTCGGCAAGACTGCCTAGCCCTTTTATTTGGTTGACGATGCGCGCGGCACGCTCTGCGTGCTGCGTGCCGGCGAGTTGTGCCGAGAGCAGTTGCATCTGCGCCAGCACGGCAGCGATCGGCGTCCGCAACTCGTGGGCACTGTTCCCGGCGAACTGGCGTTCCGCCGCCAGCGCGCGCCCGAGCCGCTCCAGCAGCCGGTTCACTGCTGCAAGGATCGGGGCGAGTTCGGTCGGCAGGCCCATATCGGGGATCAGCGACAGATTGGAGCCGTCGCGATGACCGATCTCCCAGCGCAACCGGTCCAAGGAGTTCATGCTCCGAAACACCGCCCAGCGGATCAAAAACCAGGACAACGGCAAGAACAGCAGCAGCGGCCCGACCGTGAGCCCGACGGCCCGCCATAGCGCCTCGGAGCGGTGCACCGCAGGCTCGGCGACCTCAATAAAATAGCCGTCAGCAGCCGCAGGCTGAGCATAGACACGGTACCGCGGGGTGTCGTGAAAGCCAGTCTGGCGCGGGACTTGGAACGGTGTCTCTGGCGCGTTGTCGGAGCGCATGGCGATTTCGCCGGTCGGACCGATGATCTGATAGGCCAAAGCCTTGGGATCCGTCGTCGCGATCAGTTGCCGAACCATCTGCTGCATGGCCTGCGGCTGCTGCACGGCATCATAGGTGGCTGGCAGCAGCCGCTGTGCCACTTCCTCGATCGCATTATCGAGCCTTTCATTGATCTCGAATACCGTGAGCATGCCTGCGGTGACGCTGCCCAGCAGCCACAGTCCCGCCATCGACGAGCACAACAACCAAATCAACCGCGAAACCAAACTCCTGCCTGCCACGTCTTAGTCTCCCAGGCGATAACCGAGACCGCGTATCGTGCGGATAAAATCCCGCCCGAGCTTGCGGCGAATGCGGCTGACATAAACCTCGATCGTGTTGCTCTCGATTTCCTCGCCGAACGCGTACAGCGCATCTTCGATTTGCTCTTTCGATACCGTCGATTGCCGTCGTCGCCCCAGCACTTCAATCACGGCCCACTCCCGCGCGCTGAGCTCGACCGGTCGCCGGTCCAGCCGCACCACCTTGGATTCCCACTCCAGCTCCACCGGACCGACCTGAACGACCGGCATTGCCTTGCCGAAATACCGGCGGCTGACGGCCTCCAAACGTGCATTCACTTCGTCGAGGTCGAAAGGCTTGACGATGTAATCGTCGGCGCCCGCTTTAAGCCCCTCGATCCGGTCACTGACCAAATCGCGCGCGGTGAGGATGACAACCGGGAGCGCATCGCCGCGGCGGCGAAGTTTGCGCAGGAAATCCAGGCCGCGCCCATCGGGCAGGTGCAGATCGAGCAGCAGCGCGTCATAAGATACCGTGCGCACCGCGTGCTCCGCCGGCTCCAGCCGTTCGAACCAGTCGACCGCGTGTCCTGCCGAGCGAACATGCTCCTGCACAGCCGATCCGAGATGTGGTTCGTCTTCAATCAGCAAGACTCGCATGGGCTCGCTCGTCGTCATGAAAGCTAGTTGCAGGAGAAAGCTGACGCCAGCCTGAACGTCAAGCAGGTAGCCTTCAGGCCCGCGTCAGAAAAGCCCGCTAACGATGCCGGCCAACGATATTTCGTCGGAGCGGGAACATGATTCATACAAGCCTATCACGCACAGCTCACGAATTCGCGATCAACAGGTCGGAGTCCGACTATCGCCGGTCCCTTCTTGCTGGGAGGCTACCGGTTGTGAAGCGCCGATTGCTTCTCGGTGTTGCGGCGGTCGGTATCGCTGTCGTCACGGGATTCGCAGCGGGTCGTTCGTTGCCGTCCGCTTCGATTGCCGTGCCTGCGAGCGCCCCGTCGGTAGCCGCCGCCGATCCGCAGCCGCCAGCAACCATTGTTCTCTCCGAGTCGAAGCTCGCGAACATGCAATTGCAGATCGAGGAGGCGAAAGCCGGTCCGCTGGTTCGCGCCGTGTCGGCGACGGGTAGCGTCGGATACAATCAACTCCATGTGGCCCGGATCAGGCCCATGGCGCGCGGCCGGATCGAGGCGCTCGACGTAAGCGCCGGCGATCGGGTCGTCGCAGGTCAGCGGTTGGCGGTCCTCGATAATTTCGACCTCAGTGCCGCCCATAGCAAGGCTGTTAGCGCCGAGGCGGCGCTGAATCAGGCAAAAGCGCAACTTGCGGCAGCAGGTGCTGCTTATGACCGCGCGACAAACCTTATTCGCAACGACTTGGTGACCCATGCCGAGCTGGAGGCCCGGCGCGCCACCGTGGCCACCATGGAAGCCGATCTCCGCACCAAGGAAGCGGTGTTGCGGCAGTACCACGAAGAAGAGGCGCGGCTCTCGCCCGTGGGCCCTGCCGCCGCGGGCACCAGCTCGTCGAGCGATCAGCAGCCACTCAATTCCCGGGGCGCCATTGTCGCGCCATTCGCCGGAGTGGTTGATTCGATCTCAATCGCACAAGGGGAGATCATCGATCCGGCAACGCCGATCTTCACGGTGTCCGACCTTTCAACCGTCTGGGTGCAGGCCGACGTGGCGGAGCGCGATCTCGGCGCGGTCAAGGTGGGCGATCCAGTCGAGGTGAGAGTGAGCGCCTTTCCGGGCCGCGTATTTGCCGGCCGTGTCACCTACATCCCCGACCAGATCGAGTCGGCGACGGGGATGGCCAAGGTGCGCAGTGAAGTCCCTAACCCGGACGGCGCGCTGCGCGTCAACATGTTCGCAACCGTCACCATCCTGTCGCCGCAGGACGGCGACGCCGTCCTGGTGCCGAGCAGTAGCCTGCAGGAGGTCAACAAGCAGAGCGTCTTGTTTGTCCCGACAGGAGACGGTCAGTTCGCTTGGCGTCCGGTTCATACCGGCCTGGTCGCAAACGGGAAAACGCAGATTACGAGCGGGCTCGCGGCTGGGACGCCGGTCGTCGGCGAGGGCAGCTATTGGCTCAAGGCCGCGCTGATGCAGTCCACCATTCCGGACCAGGGGTAAAGGAGACACCGCCATGATCAACAGGATTGTCGATGCCGCCCTTGGCAACCGCACGGTCGTGCTCATCCTCGTCGCCGCGCTTGTCGCCGCCGGTCTTTTGAGCATGCAACGGCTGCCGTTTGACGCCGACCCGGACATCTCGCCGCTGCAGGTGCTGGTCACCACCCAGGCATCGGGCCTGGCCCCCCTGGACGTGGAGCGTTCGATCACCACGCCGATCGAGCTCGCGTTGCAGGGGCTGCCCGGCATGACGAGCTACCGCTCGATCTCCCGCTACGGGCTCTCCGTCATCTATGTGAAGTTCGCCGAAGGCGGCGACATCCTGACCGACCGCACGCTGGTGGCGCAGCGCTTGAGCCAGACATCGCTGCCGGCAGAAGCCAGGACGCCCATGCTCGGCCCACTCTCCGACGGTCTCTCCGAGATCTATCAGTTCAAGGTAGAGGGCAAGAGCTACTCGCTCATGCAGTTGCGCTCGATCCTGGATTGGCAGGTCGCACCGCTGCTCAAGCAGGTCCCGGGCATCACTGAGGTCAATGTCAACGGTGGCGAACTCAAGACCTACGAGGTGCGCGTCGCCGAGAGCGCATTGACCCGATTTGGCCTGTCGATCGAGGAAATCTACAACGCGGTGGCGCAGAACAACCGCGCTACCGGCGGTGCGACGATCGCGCGCAACGGCGAGCAGGCGGTCATCCGCGGCGAAGGACTGCTGGAATCGATCAGCGACATCAGCAATATCGTGCTGCGCACCGCAGCCGGCGGTTCGCCGCTGTACGTCAAGAACGTCGCCGAAGTGGTCGAGGCCCCGATGCCGCGGCTCGGCGCGGTTACCAACCAAGGCAACGGCCAGGCGGTGGTGGGCGTTGCACTCATGACGCTGGGCGAGAACACGCGCGTGGTCGCGCAGCGGCTCGGCGCCGCCGTCGAACAGATCAACAAGACGCTGCCGCCCGGTGTCAGCATCGTTCCCTACTACAATCGCGCCGATCTGATCGACCGCGTTCTGGGGACCGTGGCCCACAACCTGGCTGAAGGCGCCTTCCTGGTCATCGCCGTCCTGTTGTTGCTGCTGGGCAATTTCCGCGCCGCCGTCATCGTGGCGCTGGCTATCCCGCTCTCGATGCTGGCCGCCGTCACCGCGATGTATCTCACCGGACTGTCGGGCAACCTGATGAGCCTCGGCGCCATCGATTTTGGCCTCCTGGTCGACGGGGCGGTGGTGATGATCGAGAACATCGTGCGCCGCCGCGCCGAGGCGCCTTCCCTCCCCGCGGCGCAGGTGGTGCGCGAGGCCGCGCACGATGTGGCGCGACCGGTCTCGTTTGCAGTCGCGATCATCACGTTGATCTATCTGCCGATCCTCAGCCTGCAGGGCGTCGAGGGCAAGATGTTCCGACCAATGGCGCTGACGGTAATGTTCGCGCTGGTCGCATCGCTCGTGCTGACGCTCACGCTCATGCCGGTGCTCGCTTCGTTCTTCCTTCGCAAGCCGGTCGCCGAACGGGACAGCCGCATCATCGGAGTCGCCCGCCGCGGTTATGCGCCCGCGCTCGCGAGGACGATGCGCCACCCCGCCATCACAATCTTGGTCGCGACGATGATGCTGGGCAGCGCGCTCGCGATCGGCTCAACCCTCGGCGCGGAGTTCCTGCCTCGCCTGGAGGAAGGCGCGCTAACCGTCACCACGACCAAGCTGCCCGGCATCTCGCTCGAATCCGCCATCGCCACACAGACCATGGTGGAGAAGGCGCTGAAGAAATTCCCCGAGGTCCAGACCGTCGTCACGCTCGGCGGCAGTTCGGAAATCCCGACCGACCCCATGGGGGTAGAGCAAAGCGACACCTTCATCATTCTCAAGCCGAAGTCGGAATGGCGGACCGCGCAGACCGAGGCCGGGTTGATCGAAGCCTACAAGCAGGCTCTGGATGAAAGCGTGCCCGGAATTACCCAAAGCTGGGCGCAGCCGATCGAGATGCGGATGGACGACCTGCTGCAGGGCGTGATGGCGGACCTTGCTATCGTCATCCACGGGACCGACACCGCGACACTCCGCGACCTCGGCGACCAGGTTGCGCGCGTGGCGTCGAGCGTTCCTGGCGCCTCCGATGTGCAGGCCAAGCAAACCGTCGGCCAGCCTTATCTGCGCGTCGTCGTCAATCGCGATGCCATCGCCCGTCACGGATTCAACGCGACCCAGGTGCTCGACGTTGTCGAAGCGCTCGGCGGACGCACCGTGGGCACCATGAAGGACGGGGAAGAGCGGTACAATATCCGCGTCCGGTTGGCGCCGCAGGACCGTGACAGCATCGCCCGTATCCGGGCGCTGCGTGTGAGCAACGGCGCCGGCCTTTCGGTTGCTCTTGGCGATCTGGCCGACGTCAGCTGGGAACCTGGTCCTGCCCAGATCGAACGCGAGCAGGGCAAGCACATCATCAAGGTGCAGGCTAACGTGCGCGCGCGGCCGCTCGCAAGCTTCGTGGCCGACGCGCAACAGGCGGTTGCAGATCAGGTCCATCTGCCGCCGGGTTACACGATCTCCTGGGGTGGGAGCTTCGAGAATCTTCAGGAAGGCATGGCGCGGCTGTCGACCGTCGTGCCGGTGGCGCTCGCCGTCATCTTCCTGTTGCTCTATCTGATGTTCGGCAGCGTGGGGCTTGCGACCCTGATCTTCTTCAACGTGCCGTTTGCGGCGGTCGGCGGTATCTTCGCTCTCGCGCTGCGCGGCATGCCGTTCAGCATCTCGGCCGCGGTCGGCTTCATCGCCTTGTTCGGTATCGCCATTCTGAACGGCGTCGTGATGGTGAGCTACATGGAGGAGCGGCGCAAGGAAGGGCTCGTCATGGCCGACGCGGCCTGGCAGGCGGCCATGACGCGGCTGCGCCCGGTGCTGATGACGGCGACTGTGGCCAGTCTCGGCTTCCTTCCCATGGCGCTTTCGACGAACTCGGGCGCCGAGGTGCAGCGCCCGCTCGCGACCGTCGTCATCGGCGGCCTGATCAGTGCGACCTTGCTCACGTTACTGGTGCTCCCCGCCCTCTATCCCTGGTTTTGTCCTGCGCGTCCTTCCGTTCGCCCGGCGGCAGGCGATGCCCCCTATGCGCCGCAGCCTGCAGAGTGAATTTGCAGCCAATTCGAAATCGAGACATGCCCACTCAAAATTCCGCGCCAGCCCGCGCTCTTCCGAGAGGTACGTGATGATACGAATTGTAACCTGGTCCACCTGGCTCCTGGTTTTCGGATGGGCGTGTGCGTCCCACGCCTCGCCGGTCGCGCCTGTCGACCCGCTGTGGAGCGCAGATCGGATCGCCCGGCTGCCGCGCGAGATCAGAGAACGTGTCCTGTCCGCGTGCGGACCACATGCGAGGGCCGGTCACTACTTCGCCACCTACGATCCACGCTCGGACGCCATCCACCTCGACTACACGCTGCTGGAATGCCCCGGCCTGTCGAGGTCCGGCGGCGGGATCGGCGGGTTCCACCAGACCTTCGTCAGACGTGCCGCGAGATTCGTCTTGTCGCGCAGTCAAAGGGAGACTCGGAATTTCCCAGGTTGCCACGGCGGTCGCGTCCCTCCGGGCGGCCGCGCCCCAGGCAGGGCTAAAGAAAATCAAGCACTTATCATCTCTTGGGACAATCGGAACTCCCGATGTTTCCCGATGTTCGTCTCTCAGTTCATTGTCTCGTTTGCCGCTGGCAAGAAACCTGATTTTGAGCCCCTCGAACATCCGGTCTATTGCGGCCGGCGGCAGCCGGGGTGGTACGTTCGCATCGCAGCAAGGCGATATGCGACTAATAACTCTTGCGATCACCCGCTGGGCGATTTTGAGAAGCAAAAGGACGCTTGAGCCGCGATCAGCCTGAACGAGAGGAACTCACGATGAGTGCCTCTCTGGACGCGCAAAGCGCACGTTGGCGACGGTCGCCAATTCTCAGAATGGGCGGTTATGGAATGCCAGGTTGGCCGAAGCCGATACTCTCCATTATATAATCCTTACCGACACGGTAAATCATCTTGTGTCCCCTGGGGGGCACGAAGCGTTGTGGTGCATTGGAATCGCAGCAAGATACTGCAGGTCGGTTCCGCGAAAACTATAAGTCTTCCATAAGGAGACGAAACGCGCGCCGTGCCACGGCGATGAAAAAGCACAACCGTTCCAGCGACGATCGTCCCATTCAATATCGTTGCACGTATTCGCCGCACAGTCGCGGTCAAGCTCTGACCAATTTCGCGTCAGATCGCAATACAGGTGCCACATGTCTGAAGCAGTCAAGAAGAGCAATCGAAGCGCTGGCGCCAGCGCTGTCGTCCCTCGTCTGTTTGTCCTTGAACTGAACGCCGGCCTCATTCACTCCATGAATACGGACGGCTCCGACCGCAAAACCATCGTGGCGAACTGCCACTTGCCCGACGGCATCGTCGTCGATGTGGACGCTGGCCATATCTACTGGACCAACATGGGCGTCCCAAACCTGAATGACGGGTCCATCGAGCGCGCCGACATCGACGGCAAGAACCGCAAGACAATCGTCACACAGGGAGACACCCACACTCCGAAGCAGATCATCCTCGATAAGAAAGGCGGCAAGCTCTATTGGTGCGACCGCGAGGGTATGCGCGTCATGCGCTGCAACCTCGACGGCTCGCAGCTGGAGACGCTCATTGAGGCGGGGCGCGGCGAAGCCGATAGCCAGGATCAGATGCGATGGTGCGTCGGGCTGACGATCGATCCGAAATTCGGACATATCTACTGGACGCAAAAAGGCCCGGACAATGCCGGGCTCGGTCGCATCCTCCGCGCCAATGTCGAAATTCCCGCCGGCCAAACTGCAGCGACCAGGTCCGACATCGAGACCTTCTTCGACGGTCTGCCGGAGCCGATCGATATCGAGCTCGACCACAAGAACCGTGTTCTCTACTGGACCGACCGCGGCGACCCTCCGCGCGGCAACACAGTGAACCGGGCCTCGATCGACAACAAGCCTGTCGAGCCGGAGATCGTGGTGAGCCATCTCATGGAGGGGATCGGTATCGCGCTCGACGTTCAAAACGATCGCATGTTCGTGACCGATTTCGCCGGCTCGGTTTACTCCGCACGGCTCGATGGATCCGGTGAACGAAATTTCCTCTACGCACAGGGCAACCTCACTGGCATCGCTTACGCCGAAATCTGACAAACGCATCGGAGAAATGACATGACCGACACCAAGCCCATTCGCCGCATCGCCATCATCGGCACCGGCGTGATCGGCGCGAGCTGGAGCTCGCTGTTTCTTGCCAAGGGACTGCAGGTCGTCGCAACGGACCCCGCACCGAACGCAGAAGCCGCGCTGAGGAAGTTCGTTGAGACCGCCTGGCCGGCGCTCAAGCGATTGGGCCTGTCGCCCGGAGCGTCGCAGTCGAACCTGACGTTCACGGCCGACCTCCCGAAGGCGCTCGCCGGCGTCGACCTCGTCCAGGAGAACGGGCCCGAGCGGATCGACTTCAAGCAGAAGCTCTATGGGCAGCTGGACGAGTTGCTGCCGCCCGACGTGATCATCGCGTCGAGTTCGTCGGGGCTCACCATGAGCGAAATCCAGAAGGGCGCCGCGTCCCATCCGGAGCGCTGCGTCATCGGCCATCCGTTCAATCCGCCCCACTTGATCCCGCTGGTCGAGATCGTCGGCGGGGCAAAGACCTCGGAAGCGACAATCCGGCGTGCGGATGAATTTTACACCTCGATCGGGCAACGGACGGTGCGCGTCAACAAGGAAATGCCGGGCCATGTCGCCAACCGTCTGCAGGCGGCGCTGAGCCGCGAGATCTATTACCTCGTTGCGGAGGGCGTCGTGAGCGCCGCCGATGTCGACACGGCGCTCTCCTGGGGGCCGGGCCTGCGCTGGGGCGTCATGGGCGGCCTGATGCTCAACCATCTCGGCGGCGGTCCGGGCGGCATCGAGCACTTCTTCCAGCAGTTCACCGGCCCGATGACCGCCTGGTGGAAGACCCTCGGCTCACCGGTGCTAACTCCGGAAGTGCAGAAGAAGCTCATCGACAGCGTCCATGCCGAGGCTGGATCACGCTCCATCGAGGAGTTGGAGGCGGAACGCGACGAAGTCCTGCTCGGCCTGATTGAGCTACGCAACAAGGTTGCCAAGTCGAGCCAAACGAAATCGAGGGAATCGGCCGCCTGAGACCAGGCGCCATTGGCGAATCGATCGTACGTCCTTCAACTGTTTCCAGCTTTCAAGCCACAGCATCAGGAGTCCCCAAATGCCCACCGCAACCGCAGCAAGCAAGCCCACCGCGCCGAAGCCGCTACCGCCGCCAAATAGCGACTTCTATGAGGTCTACGAGACCTTGAGCGCCAACGAACTCGCGACGGTGAAACGGGTGCGCGCGTTCATGGAAACCAAGGTCGCGCCTGTCATCACAGATTATTGGGTGAAGGACGCTTTTCCCTTCGAATTGCTGCCGGCGATCAAGGAATTGGACATCGGTGGGCTTGCAATGCAGGGCTACGGCTGCGCAGGTGGAAGCCTGGCGCTGTTGGGCTTTGTTCAGATGGAGATGGCACGCGTCGACCCGTCGGTCGCGACCTTCATGGGCGTGCATGGCGGCCTGGCGATGGGCTCCATCTACATCGACGGATCGGAAGAGCAGAAGCAGAAATGGTTGCCGCAGATGGCGCGCTTCGAGAAGATCGGCTGTTTCGGCCTGACCGAGCCGTTGGTGGGCTCAGGTGCCAGCGGCGGCCTGCTGACCACGGCGAAGCGCGAGGGCGACACCTGGATCCTCAATGGCGAGAAGCGTTGGATCGGAAATGCTCCTTGGTGCGATGTTTCAATCATCTGGGCACGCGATATCGCCGACAACCAGGTAAAGGGCTTCATCGTCGAGAACAAGACTACGCCCGGCTTCAGCGTCGAGAAGATCGAGAACAAGATTGCGCTTAAGGTGGTCCAGAACGGCCACATCACGCTGAAGGATGTTCGAGTGCCGGAAACGAACCGCCTCCAGAGCGGCAATTCATTCCGCGACACCGCGAAGGTGCTGAAGATGACGCGCTACGCCGTGGCGTGGATGGCGACTGGATGCGCGATGGGCGCCTACGAAGCTGCGCTGAAGTATAGTCAGGAGCGCTTGCAGTTTGGCAAGCCGATCGCATCGTTCCAGCTGGTCCAAGACCTTCTCGCCAAAATGATCTCCAACATCACGGCTTCGCAGTGCCTGATCGTGCGCCAGGCGCAGCTGCATGCCGAAGGTAAGCTGACGGACGCCCATGCCGCGCTTGCCAAGGCGTTCGCTACGGCCAAATGCCGCGAGACGGTTGCCTGGGCCCGCGAGTTGATCGGCGGCAACGGAATCGTTGCCGACTACAAGGCGGCACGCTTCTTCGCGGATTGTGAAGCGCTCTACTCCTACGAAGGCACGTATCAGATGCAGAACCTGATCGTCGGCAAGGCCATCACTGGCCTCGGCGCCTTCGTGTGACATCCCGGCGGCCGGCCCTTCGACGCCGGTCGCCCTCCAATAAGGGAGATATGATTATGGTTTCGCAAGCTGCACCGTTCACCCCTTCACCTGCAACAGTACCCAACTCCTTGCCCAGGGCGGCATTGGCGCTTGCGAACGTCCAGTACGAGAAAAAGGCTTCGATCGCCTACGTGACGGTCAATCGGCCCAAGGTACTCAACGCGCTCAACACGCCGACCTGGACCGATTTGCGGGCCGCATTCGAGGATGCAAAGGCCGACGCGTCTGTGCACGGCGTGATCCTCACCGGCGCGGGCGACAAGGCCTTCATTGCCGGCGCCGACATCAGCGAACTCGCGCATGTCGACGCCTACGATGCGGAGGAGTCGAGCAGGTTCGGGCAGGGTGTGCTGGACCTCATCGAAAATCTCGGCAAGCCGGTGATCGCGGCGGTTAATGGTTTTGCGCTCGGCGGCGGCTGCGAGACGGCGATGGCTTGCACGATGAGGATCGCAGCAGAGCATGCCAGATTTGGGCAGCCCGAAGTCAAGCTGGGCTTGCTGCCCGGCGGTGGCGGAACCCAGCGTTTGCCGCGCCTGGTGGGCAAGGGCCGTGCGTTACAGCTGATCCTCACAGGCGAGACGATCTCCGCGCAGGAAGCCTATCGCATTGGCCTCGTCAACGAAGTCGTCTCCGCAGCCAGCCTGATTGACCGCGCCGAGGCGATTCTGAAGCAGATCGCGGCCAACGCGCCAATCGCCGTAAAGTTCTCGCTGGAAGCGGCCAACAAGGGGATGGACACCAGCCAGGCCGAGGGGTTTGCGCTCGAAGCCTCCTATTTCGGCATCTGCGCGGCAACGGAGGACAAGAAGGAAGGCACCTCCGCCTTCCTCGAAAAACGCGTGCCGCAGTTTCACGGACGCTGAATTTTCGAGCGCAGGCGAGACCGGACATTTGCCATGGCAACGCCTTATCCCACCCTGGTTCCGACAGAGCGATTCCGACTGACCAGCTCGGACGGACTGTGCATCGCGTGCGCCCGCTGGGACAGTCGCGGCCCAGCCCGCGCCGTTGTTCAGATTGCCCACGGGATGCGCGAACACATGGGGCGCTACGCCGACACCGTCGATGCGCTCGTTGCGGCAGGTCTCACTGTCTACGCCAACGATCATCGCGGGCACGGCCTCTCGGCCCACTCGCAATTGGGAGAATTTGGCAGGGGCGGCTTTGAACTTCTCGTCCAAGACATGGTCCGCTTGAGCGAGATCGCCAGGGAGGAAAATCCCGATCTGCCGCTGCTCCTCCTGGGGCACGACATGGGATCCTTTGCCGCGCAGAGATACGTCATCAACCACAGCCACGAGATTGATGGTTTGATTCTCTCGGGATCGGGAGCGCTTGAAGGCTTGGCCCGGGCCGCGCTTCCGGAGACCGCGGGCAGCAACCTCCTCAACGCCGCATTCGAGCCGGCGCGCACGCCCTTCGACTGGCTGTGCCGCGATCAGGCGATCGTCGATGAGTTCATGGCTGATCCCCTCTGCTTCGAAGACCTTCACCCCGACTCTGTTGTTTCCTTCCTCGGTACCGCGCCGCGGTTGTGCGATCCGGTCGCACTCCGCAAGATTCGCGGCGATCTTCCGATCTATTTGTTCTCCGGAAGTGAAGACCCCGTCGGGCAGCACCTGCGGGGACTCCGCACACTGATTGGCCGCTACCGCGATGCCGGGCTACGCGACATCACCTTCGATTTTTATCCGGGCGGTCGACACGAGATGCTGAACGAGATCAACCGACGCCAGGTTCAAACCCGCCTGCTCGGCTGGATTGTCCAGACGCTGGAAAAGCTGAACGACGATGACCGCCGCGTTTCAATCGCGCCCGAACTTCAACACTAAGGAGACGAACATGCCGAACGACAACATCTTTTCTGGACTGAAGGTGGTGGATCTCGCGAGCTTCATCGCGGGCCCCAGCGCTGCGGTGATCTTGTCCGACTTCGGCGCTGACGTCATCAAAGTGGAGCCGCCGAGCGGCGAACTATGGCGACATGCGCACCACATGCCACCGCAGCCGGTCGCTGAGGATGCCTACCCCTGGCACCTCGCCAATCGCAACAAGCGGGGTATCGCGCTTGATCTGAAGTCTCCGAGCGCCCATCAGGTTCTCGAAAAGCTCGTCAAATGGGCCGACGTTCTTATCGTCAACACGCCGCACCCGGCGCGCGCGCGACTGAAGCTCGAATATGAAGATGTGGTCCAGTGGAACCCGCGGTTGATCTACGCGGACCTCACGGGTTTCGGCGACAAGGGGCCGGATGCGGATCTCCCCGGCTTTGACATCACGTCGTACTGGGCACGCAGTGGATTGCTGTCGATGACGCGCGATGCCGGTGCGCCGCCGACCTGGCCGGTAGCAGGTAGCGGTGACAATGCCACCGCCGTAGGGCTCTATTCGGCGATCGTCACCGCGCTCTATCGTCGCGAGCGCACGGGGAAGGGGGCGCATGTCACGACCTCACTTCTCGCCGAAGGCGTGTGGTCCGCTAGCGTCTCGATCCAGGCCGCACTGTGCGAGGCGAAATTCTTCGAACTGCACGATCGCAAGCATCCTGTGAACGCGGCGATGAATGTCTATCGCGCCAAGGATGACACCTGGTTCGTTCTCATCGTCACGCCCGATAAGGTGGAGGCCGTGGTGAAGGCGATCGGCCGGCCCGATCTCCTGACCGATCCGCGATTCTCCGACCCGGCGAAGCTGATGGCGAACATGACGGAGCTCACGGCGATCCTCGACGCGACCTTCTGTGCCGAACCGATGGCGCATTGGTATAACGTGTTCAACGGCGTTCACGTGACGTTCGGAGCGGTGCGTGGGCCACAAGAGGTGATCAGCGATCCCCAGCTCCGGGCGAACGACATCATCGTTCCGCTCGAAGGTGCCGGCGGCAAGCTGACGTCCACGATCAGCAGCCCGCTTCAGGTGCATGGCGTCGCCAAGGTGTCCGCGAAGCGGGCCCCAAAGATTGGAGAACACAACGAGGAGGTTCTCCGGCAGCTCGGATTCAGCGCGGCCGAAATCGATGGTTTGCGTGCAAGCGGTGCCATTCCGAAAGCAAAGGAACAAGCGGCTTAGCGTGACGACACTGTCGGGGGCGGCGGGAGCCGCCCCCGAACCTCGACTTGCAGTGAAACTCACCAAAGAACCAGGAGTTTGACAATGGATGATATCGTTACCGAACAGGCCGAAAGCATCCTGCGCGTCCAGTTGAACCGCCCGACAAAGCGGAACGCAATGACGTCGGCCATGTACGTGGCTCTCGCAGGCATCTTCAACGAGGCGGCGAATGACGAGAACACGCGTGTCGTCCTCTGGCATGGCGCGGGAGATTCGTTCTGCGCGGGCAACGATATAGAGGATTTTCTGAAGAATCCTCCGGGGCCGGGAGAATCTCCGCAGGCCCGACTGATGGAGGCGCTGGTCAACTTCGACAAGCCGCTGGTCGCCGCGGTCCACGGCGCCGCGATCGGCGGGGGCACCACCATGCTGACGCACTGCGACTTCGTCTACGCGGGCGAGAGCACACATTTCCAGATGCCGTTCATCAACCTTGCTGTCGTGCCGGAATTCGGATCGAGTTACTCCGTGCCGGCGCGGGCCGGTCACGTCCGTGCGGCGGAACTGATTTTGTTGGGAGTTCCCTTCGATGCCAGGCGCGCCGCGGAGCTGGGTCTGGTTACCCAGGTCATATCCGACAAGGACGTCCTGGCGAGAGCGACCGAAACGGCTGGGAAATTGGCCGCGAAGCCGGCCGCAGCGCTGCAAGCCAGCAAGAGGCTCATGAAGCAGCCATTTCGTGAGCAGATCAAGGCGGCGATGAAGGCTGAGAACGAAGAGTTCAGTGTACAAGTCCGCTCTGGAGACGCAAAAGAGGCGCTGACCGCCTTCCTGGAAAAGCGTAAGCCTGACTTCACGAGGAGCATCAAACCTCCAGCGGCCGCATAGGCACGAACACACGACCCCGGTAACACCGATCACCGCGGTGGAAGATTGCGGGCAAGCCCGCAGTGTCTCTGGCAGAGCTTCGCGCTCCGTACCGCAGGAGGACGGAGTGGCTGACCAGCGTGGGCGCGCCGCCGCAGTGCCACCCTTCTGTGGAGGTGAGACTGCACCTGCCAGGCGGCCGGTCATGCGCCAGCCGGCGCTTGAAAAGCTGTTGAATGGCTCCGCAGCATCCCCGCAAGCATGTGCAACTCGGCGCACGTTGATCAAATCAATTGCGGTCGAAACGTGATCCAAGGGGAGACGCGCTCTGATTGTCCCTGGACCAAGGCGTCCACGAGGGTTCGGCGTCAAGGAGGCAAAATATTAGCATCCATCACGTGACTGCAATCGCCGGCGATCCCGTCAAGAATTTAACCTTCTATACACGCGATCTCGGGCTGCGCCTTGTCAAAAAGACGGTCAATTTCGACGATCCGTCTACTTACCACTTCTATTACGGTGACGAGACCGGTAGTCCCGGCACCATCCTGACCTTCTTCCCCTGGACAAACGCCCCGGCCGGCCGGCGCGGTGTTGGCGAAACGCGCCAGACCGCCTTCCGCGTCCCGCTGCGCTCAATCGGCTACTGGACTCAGCGTTTCATCGAGAAGGGAATTTCCCACCAGACGCTGGAGAAGCGCTTCGGTCAGTCCGTGCTGCCTTTCACGGATCAGGATGGGATGGCGCTGGCGCTCGTCGGCGTCGCGGATGCCGAGAATGAGCCGGGCTGGAGCAACGAGGACATCCCCTCCGAACATGCGATCCGCGGCTTGCAGGGCGTGACGCTGCTTCTCGACAGTGCGCAGAAGACGTCAGCGATCCTGACCGATGTGTTCGGTTTCCGCGAGGTCGCCCGTGAAGGATCGGGGATCCGCTTCGCCGCGGCGGGCGACGCGAAAGGCAGCGTGGTCGACATCTACGAAGCCTCGGGAGTTCTGAGAGGGCACCAGGGACGTGGTTCGGTGCATCACATCGCCTTCCGCGCTGCGGACGACGTACAGCAGGCGCAGATGACCGAGAAGCTGATCCGCACCCACGGTCGGCACCCGACGGAACAGAAGGACCGCAAGTACTTCCGCTCGATCTACTTCCGCGAACCCGGCGGCGTTCTGTTCGAAATCGCGACCGATATTCCCGGATTTGCGGTCGACGAGCCGGTCGAGGCCCTTGGTCGGGACTTGGAGCTGCCGAACTTTCTCGAACCGCGTCGCAAGGAGATCGAGGACGTGCTGCCCGCTCTCGAGGAGGCGGCGTCGTGACGAACGAATTCACCTACCGCTTCGAGCCGGCGAAGGGGCGCTGAAGCGAAACTGCCTCGGAGAGCGCAGCAACAGACAAGCCACGACAAATGTCTCCAATACGGTAGGGCGAATCTGAGGATTTGATCAATAGGCCCGATCTGATGGGTATTGCCATCGGACGTTATTGCTAAAGGAGGAGTCGGTGCCGAAGCTCGAGATGCTTACCCCCCAAAACAGTGCAATCGCATTGATCGATTATCAGCCGGCCATGTATCAGGGCGTCCAATCACACGATCGCCTGGTACCATTCAACAACGTCCAGGTCCTCGCCAAGGCGGCGAAGCTGTTCAAGATTCCGACGGTGCTCTCGACGGTCGCCAAGGATTCGTTCTCGGGTCCGTTCATGCCGGAAGTGACCGAGTTGTTCCCTAACCACGACATCATTGACCGGACCTCGATGAACTCCTGGCTCAACGCAGGATTCCGCAAGGCCGTCGCCGCGACCGGGCGCAAGAAGTTCGTCGTCGCCGGCCTTTGGACCGAAGCCTGTGTGATGTTTCCGACGCTGGACATGCTGAACGAGGGTTACGAGATCTACATCCCGGCTGATGCCTGCGGCGATCTGTCGTTGGAAGCCCACAACCGCGCGATGGACCGCGCGGTCCAGGCCGGCGCGGTTCCCATCACTTCCGCCCAGTACCTCTTCGAACTGCAGCAGGACTGGGCGCGCTCCGAAACCTACGAAGGCGTGATGGACATCCTGCGGGCGCACTCGCCCTACGGGATCCAGGTGCGTTTCTCGAAGTGGGCGCTCGGCGAGCACGCTTCGGAAGGGGGAGCCCGCGCGGCCGAATAGCTCGTCGCCTTCGCAACCAGGAAAAAGCAAGATGAAAACCTACCTGCTGTCGGCTGGGGCCGGGATCCTGGTCGGCGTCATCTACAGCCTCCTGAATGTCCGCTCACCGGCGCCGCCGCTGGTGGCGCTGGTCGGCCTGCTCGGCATCCTCATCGGCGAGCAGGTCGTTCCGGTCGGCAAGCAATTGATCTCAGGCAGCGGCCTCGCCGCCGCCTGGCGCCAGGCCCAATGCGCCCCGCATATTTTCGGCCTGCTGCCGGGACGACAAGCAAATGCTCAAACCGATGCTCTCGCGCGAATGCCTGATGTGGCGAAGGAGAAGCGTTCATGAGTTCGCCCGATCTCATCCTGCACCGAGGCTTGTTCACCACGCTCGACCGCGGCAATCCGACAGCCAGCGCGGTGGCGATAAAAGACGGCATCTTCACCGCCGTCGGTCACGACCAGGAGTTGATGAAGCTCGCCGGCCCGTCAACGAAGGTCATCGACCTCAGGGGGCGCCGCGTCCTGCCCGGGCTGATCGACAATCACCTTCACATCATCCGCGGCGGGCTCAACTTCAACATGGAATTGCGCTGGGACGGCGTATGGTCGCTCGCCGACGCGATGGCTATGCTGAAGAAGCAGGTCGCGATCACGCCGCCACCGCAATGGGTGCGTGTCGTTGGCGGATTCACCGAACACCAGTTCGCCGAGAAGCGGTTGCCGACCATCGACGAGCTCAATGCCGCCGCGCCCGACACTCCCGTCTTCATCCTGCACCTCTACGACCGTGCCATGCTGAACGCCGCTGCGCTGCGTGTCGTCGGCTACACCAGGGATACACCGGAGCCGCCGGGCGGCGAGATCGTACGCGACGCGAAAGGCAATCCGACCGGGCTCCTCCTCGCCAAGCCGAACGCCAACATCCTCTACGCCACGCTGGCGAAAGGGCCCAAGCTCCCGTTCGAATACCAGGTCAACTCGACCCGTCACTTCATGCGCGAACTGAATCGGCTCGGCGTCACGGGCGCGATCGACGCCGGCGGCGGTTTTCAGAACTATCCCGAGGATTACGCCGTCATCCAGAAACTCTCCGATGACGGGCAGTTGACGATCCGCCTGGCCTACAACCTGTTCACCCAGAAGCCGAAGAGCGAGAAGCAGGACTTCCTGAACTGGACCAACACGTCAAAGTACAAGCAGGGCACCGACTACTTCCGACACAACGGGGCTGGCGAGATGCTGGTGTTCTCGGCCGCCGATTTCGAAGACTTCCGCGTGCCGCGTCCGGACATGCCGCCCGAGATGGAGGGCGAACTCGAGGATGTCGTTCGCATTCTCGTTCAGAACAAGTGGCCGTGGCGGCTGCACGCGACCTATGACGAGACGATCTCGCGCGCGCTCGACGTGTTCGAGAAGGTCAACCAGGATACCCCGCTCGACGGTCTGAACTGGTTTTTCGACCATGCCGAGACGATTTCCGACCAGTCCATCGATCGCATCGCCGCGCTCGGCGGCGGCATCGCCGTGCAGCACCGGATGGCCTATCAGGGCGAGTATTTCGTGGAGCGCTACGGCCTCGGCGCCGCCGAGGCGACGCCGCCGGTGAAGAAGATTCTCGACAAGGGCGTCAAGGTCTCCGCTGGTACGGATGCCACCCGGGTTGCCTCTTACAATCCCTGGGTCTCGCTGGCCTGGCTCGTCACCGGCATGACGGTGGGCGGGCTCCGCCTTTACCCGCAGCGCAATTGTCTCGATCGCGAGACCGCGCTTCGGATGTGGACCGAGAACGTCACCTGGTTCTCCAACGAGGAGGGCAAGAAAGGCCGCATCAAGGCCGGGCAGTTCGCGGATATGATCGTCCCGGACCGCGACTTCTTCTCCTGCGCCGAAAGCGAGATCGCCGGCACGACGAGCGACCTCACCGTAGTTGGCGGCCGCATCGTTTACGCTGCGGGCGACTTCAAGGCGCTCGATGGCACGGCGCCCCCGCCCGCGATGCCGGATTGGTCGCCGGTGCGCAGCTTCGGCGGATACGGCAATTGGGTCGGGTCAGACGGCAAGGCAGAGGCCGTGAGAGCCCACGCCATGCAGATGTGCGGGTGCGCCAACAGCTGCGGTGTGCACGGCCATGATCATGCCCGCGCCTGGTCCGGCAGGCTCCCCGTGTCCGATCTCAAGAGCTTCTGGGGCGCGCTCGGTTGCGCCTGCTGGGCGGTGTGAGATGTATGCGAAGGCGGACAACCCACGCTGGGTAAGGATGATCCTTTCGTGGCCATGGTTGTTGCCGATCTCGAGGATCGCGCTGGTCTCCGCCTTCCTGATCGGCGGGATACAGAAGCTCGTCGATTTCCCCGCCGCCGTTGCGGAGCAGGCGCATTTCGGCCTCCAGCCCGCCTGGCTCTGGGCCGCTGCGGCCATCGTCGTCGAACTCGGCGGCTCCGCGCTGGTGATTGTCGGACGCTGGGTGTGGCTGGGGGCCGGCGGACTTGGCGTGCTGACAGCGGTCGCCATGCTCACCGCGAACGATTTCTGGGCGAAGACCGATCATGACCGCTTCGTAGCCACCAACGCCTTCTTCGAGCATCTCGGCCTGGTTGCCGGCCTGGTGCTCATTTCCCTACTGTCCCTGCGCGAGCAGAGCGCACTCTAGAAACGAGGCATGCATCCCATGATTGGCAATCGTCATCTGATCAAGTTCCTGCTGCTCGCGTCGCTGCTCAGTGGCGCATCAGCAGCAGTCGCAAAGGATGCAGCCCGCCAGTCGGCTTCCCAGGTCGGCGTCGGTGCGCAATACGACACGACCCACGTCTATGTGGCGCCTGAAGACGTCGACAGGTTTGCCGCGAGCTTTCTCGCCACCTTCGGCGGGCAGAGCACGAAGCAGGTCGTCGCCACGGTGACACCGACGCCGAGCAGCACGACGTCGCAGTTGCTGCAGACCCCGGTAGGCACTGTCTCCCTCTTCGGCTTTAAGACGCCGATTCCCTATCCCTTCGGCGCGGAGCGGACAGGCTATCTCGTCACCGACATCGACGAAGCGGTCGAGGCCGCTAAGGAGGCGGGAGCGGGCGTACTGGTCGCTACCTTTCCGGATCCGATCGGCCGCGATGTGGTGATCCAGTGGCCAGGCGCCGTCAACATGCAACTCTATTGGCATACGACAAAACCGTCCTATGGGCCCTTTGAGACAATCCCCGAGAACCGCGTTTACGTCTCTCCGGAGCCGGCGGATGTCTTTATCCGCGGCTTCCTCCGCTTTTCGCACGGGAAAGTCGTTTCCGACGATCCGCATGCATCCGGCGCTGAGATCGGTCGATCAAAGGACACGTATCGGCGCGTCCGCATCGAGTCCGTATTCGGGAAGATGACCGTGTTCGTCACCGACGGTCACTTGCCGTATCCGTACGGGCGCGAACTGACCGGCTATGAAGTCAGGGACTTGCAGGGTACGTTGACCAAGGCAAAGGCCTCTGGCGCCGTCGTGCTGGTCGAACCGTACATCTCTGACGGACGGGCCGCGGCCATGGTACAATTCCCGGGTGGACATATCGCGGAGATTCATGCGGTCGCACCGAAGTAAGGGGGCGCGCGTGCTCGCGGATCCGCGCGTCCCGCGCCAGCGAATGCTGAAAGAAACGGGTTAGAACTGCAGGGTGACGTTCAAAAATATACTGGCCGCATTTCCTCGAATTCGTCGTGGCACGCGTCGCTGAAGCCTCGCAACAGATCGATCGTGCCGTCGATGGCCATTTGGCGCAGCTCGACGAAGTTCTTGTCCGGCTCCAAATAGGTGTCCAGGATTTTTCGGGCAACATCTTCGGCACGCTGGACCACCGGCTCTGAAGACACCGCCCGCATCGCGCTCAGTTTCGCGTAAAGATCGACCAGGCCGGGAATGTCGGCTTCATCGTGCTGGAGCGCATCGATGTAACATTTGGCGGCGTCTTCGATGAAATCCCTGTAAAGGGTCTGCCGGCGGGTCTTCTCGTGAAGAATCCACTGGGCGCGGGCCTGGCTTCGTTGGCTCCGCCAATTCGCAATTCCGCTCGTCAAGCCGCCGACGGCTGCTCCGGTGAGGGCGGCGAGCGCGGAGATGATGGAGGCGTCCACAGGTGCAGTTCCCAACAGCTGCCGGAAGTGATGACTAACCGGGCTTCACTACTACTATGACGCAGGCGGTCGCGGTGCTTCGGAAATCAGCCGTGAGCTCCGCTGCCCCGACAGATAAGACCAGAACCATTGTGTTTGAACGCGGAACCGGTTCTGAAGCTGCGGCAGCGCGAGCACGTGTAGCGCGGCCCACACCAGCCAGGTCACGAAGCCGCTGCTGCGCAAATGGCCCGCCTCAAGGATGGCGAAATTCTTGCCGACCACCGCCATGTTACCTTTGTTGCGATACCGAAACGGTCGACCATCCTTGCGTCCCCTGACACGGTTGGCGATGACATGTCCGACAAATCGGCCCTGTTGAATGGCTGCCTGCGCCACTCCGGGGACGGGGTGACCATCCTGGGTCATCGTGGCTGCGTCGCCCGCCACAAACACGTTGGGCGCCTCGGCAATGTCCATGAAAGCGCCAACGAAAGCGCGCCCGGCGCGGTCCGTCGTCGTCCCCAGCATTTTTACGACAGGCGAGGCGCTAACGCCTGCTGTCCAAAGCACAGTAGCGCTGGGAATGCGGACGCCAGCGGCGATGACGCCCTGGTCGTCAACCTTCTCGACCTTTACACCCATCGAAACTTCAACGCCGAGCTTCGCTAGTCGCTTGGCCGCTTTTCGCGACAGCGATTCCGCAAATGTTGGAAGAACACGATCGCCGGCGTCCAGTAACACAATTCGGCTCCTGGCAGGGTCGATCTTGCGGAAATTTTTGCGCAGAGTCACCGAGACCAGTTGAGCGATCGAAGCGGCAAGCTCGACGCCCGTCGGACCAGCGCCCACCAACACGAAGGTCATTTGGCGGGCGCGTTCTTTCTCGTCATCGGTCGATTCAGCCAATTCAAATGCACTCAGGATCTTGGTTCGGATCGTCTCGGCGTCGTTGAGGCTCTTGAGGCCTGGCGCAAAGGGCGCGAATTCGTCATGGCCGAAATAGCTCGGACGCATTCCGGTCGCGATCACCAGGAAGTCGTACTCGAGTTTTCGACTGCCAATCCCCGGGCAAATGGCCTCGACGGTGCGTGCCCCCGGGTTGATGCCCTTAATCTCAGCCAGCAACACGCTGAGGTTCTTCTGTTTCGCCTCGAGCTGCCGGATCGGCGCCGCTATCTCTGAGGGCGACAAAACAGCGGTGGCGACCTGATACAGGAGCGGTTGAAAAATGTGGTGGTTACGCCGGTCGATCAGCGTGATCTCGACGTCGGCCCGCCTGAGTGCCCGCGCTGCCGCGATGCCGGCGAAACCACCGCCGACGATCAAGACACGTTTTTTGCCCGGGACCGCCTTTATTACAGGTGGCTTTTCTTGCGGGAACGATTTGGTCAGAACTGTGGTCATGGATGTACCGACGATTTCTCTGGGGGCCCGATTAGCATCGGATACAGTAGGGCTTCGGGCTAATCTTGAACGGCGCTGCGGTGCATAGAACGTCCATGCCGCTTTTCATGCTGTCGCGGGCAATACGCGCTCGAACAACATGCGCGGGAGGATCAGCCCGAACGTCAGCGCGCCCAAGCCGCTCGGCAGCGGTCACCGTTCGCTCTGTGGTTTGCCCGTGAGCAAACAGGAGTGTGGCTGCCGGCGCGGTCGTCTTCAATGCCGCCTCGCATGTCAGCGGCTCGGGGCACGATGTTTCCATTTTTCAAAATTGGTCAATTGCGTTGCGCGGTCCAGTAGCCCGAGCATCGCCCACTTCCCGCGCGGCCGCTCCATCTTCCGCGACCGGACGTCCCGAAAAGCCTGCCCGTGCCGGACGCAAATTTGTCATGAACCGTCACCGACGCACGAACGGAACCGGACTTCGCGACATATCCCTTGAAGTTTACGAGATTGGGATGAGTCACAATGCCGTCGGAAATATTGACAGTGAAATTGTAACTGGGATCGCATGCGCCCCCTTGCGTCACAAAGACGAGATCCCAGGAACCATCATAGGCGGATCGCGCGTGTGCGACAGATGCCGGGGCCACAAAGCAGACTGCTGCAATCATCCAGAGCGAAGGCGTCTTCATTGATGCATCTCCGTTAGGTCAGACGGCCGCTCCCGGGAAAACACAACAGATCTCGTCGGTATTCGAATTGGGCAGCGGCGCGTTTCAGACATCCGAACCATGATCTGCTTTAGGAAAAGCTGACATGGAGCGCTTGTTGAAACGTGCTCGGATCATTCTGAATCGTGCGATGCCAGCGCGGCGCGTCTCTGGATTCGAACTCGTCAGCTGACAGTTTTGAGCACGATTGGCCCCAATCGAGCAGCCGCGTTCAATCGCGGCCGAGGGTGAAGATGCTTATTGAATGCACGCACTGCGGCCGTTCGAACTGAACACGACAGCTCTCATTTTTTGAAAGAACTCGGAGCAGCGAGATGAACGTCAAATCCATTGCTGGCCAGCTTGGGGAAAGACGAGCTCGCTTGGTGTTATCGTCTGATTCTGCTCACCAGCTGGCTGGCCATTGGGGTGTGTCCGACTTCATCGCCCTCACAAAGCCACGTGTGATGATGCTTGCCGTCTACACCGCGCTCGTCGGATTGAGCAGCGCGCCAGTTCGACTTGGTCCGCTAACCACTCTTGCCGCGGTTCTTGCCATTGCCGCGGGAGCTGGAGCCGCCGGTGTCCTCAACATGTGGTACGACGCCGATATCGATGCAATCATGAGCCGCACTGCGATGCGGCCAATTCCCCGCGGCAAGTTTCCCGGTTCGAGGCGCTTGTCTTTGGACTCGTCCTGGGCGGCTTCGCAGTGGTGGTTCTCGCGGTGGCGACCAACCTCACGGCAGCCGCATTGTTGGCCTGCACCATCCTCTTCTACATCGTCGTGTATACGGCGTGGCTGAAGCGGGCGACGCCACAGAACATCGTCATCGGCGGCGCTGCAGGAGCGCTACCGCCCGTGATCGGATGGGCCGCGGCAACCGGAGAAGTCGGGCTCGAGCCGCTTGCGCTGTTTCTCATCATTTTCCTTTGGACGCCTCCCCATTTCTGGGCTCTCGCGCTCAATCGCACCGATGACTATGCCCGCGCCGGCGTTCCCATGCTGCCGGTGGTTGCGGGAAGGACTGCAACGACACGGCAGATCCTGATCTACAGCGGCATGCTGGCTCTCGCCTCGGAGCTGCCCTGGATGCTCGGGTTTGCAGGGCCGATCTATGGCGCGACCACCGCGATCTGCGGGGCGCTTTTCCTTCTTCTCGCACTTCAGCTGAGCAGGAGCACTGGGGCCGATCGCCGCGCTGCTCACAGGTTGTTCGTGTTCTCCATCGTCTATTTGTTCGCACTGTTTGCGGCCCTCCTGGTCGACCATGGAAGTGGCTCATTCCCGCCCATGCGGTCGTCGCATGGTGGCCGCGGCGTCTCGGTGCATACCGAACTCAAGTCAGGCGCCGTCCGCAGCGCGTGCTGTACCGTCAACTTCAGCGAGGTCTAACATGCGATACGGTTCACTTGCTGTGGTCCTGATCGGCGCAGCCACACTCGGTGGCTGCACGGACGGTGTGCTCGATCCGAAAGGGCCTATTGCCCTCGCCGAGCGGCAAATCCTGCTCAACGCGCTTGGCATCATGCTGGCGATCGTGATCCCGGTGATCCTTGCGACACTTGGCTTTGCTTTCTGGTTTCGTGCATCGAGTGAGCGTGCGCGCTATCGGCCAAATTTCACATATTCCGGACGTCTTGAGATGCTGGTCTGGTCCATCCCCGCGATGACGGTGCTCCTGGTCGGCGGCGTCGCATGGGTCGGCGCACACGACCTTGATCCGGGCAAGCCGATTAGCTCAACGGTCAAGCCTGTCAACGTTCAAGTCGTCTCACTCGACTGGAAATGGCTGTTCATCTATCCAGAGCAGGGGATCGCGAGCGTCAACAAGCTAGTCGTACCGGTTGGCACGCCGATCAGCTTCGAACTGACCTCATCGAGCGTCATGAACAGCTTCTTCGTGCCTCAGCTCGGGAGCCAGATCTACGCCATGTCCGGAATGGCGACGCGCCTCCACCTGCAGGCGGACCATCTCGGAACCTATGCAGGGTTATCTGCCATGTTCAGCGGTGACGGCTTTCCCGACATGCGCTTTACGGTCGATGCAGTGACAGACGACGGATTTGCGCAATGGGTTCGCCAGACCCGCGAAACTGGTTCGGTACTCGATAAGCAGGCTTATGCGGACCTGGCCAAGCCGAGCCAAGCGGTCGTGCCGTTCACCTATCGCGTCGTCGCCCCCGATCTGTTCAGCAGCATCGTAAACGCTGGCATGGGCACGCAAGACTCCTCTCTATCAATTTATTCAACATCGCAGAAGGCCGAACGATGAATCTCCTTGGCAAGCTTGATTGGGACGCGATTCCCCTCCATCAGCCGATCATCATGGGCGCAACGGCGTTCATGGTCCTTGTCGTGGTAGCTGTCCTTGGATTCATCACGGCGAAGGGAGCCTGGCTCTATCTATGGCGCGAATGGCTCACCTCGGTCGATCACAAGCGGATCGGCGCCATGTATTGCATACTGGCGCTCGTCATGATGCTGCGCGGTTTCAGCGATGCGATCATGATCCGCGCGCAGCAGGCGCTCGCAGCCGGCGGTGCAGAAGGTTATCTGCCGCCCGAGCATTTCAATCAGATTTTCTCGGCGCACGGCACGATCATGATTTTGTTCATGGCAATGCCGTTCGTGGTAGGGCTCATGAACTTCGCAGTACCGTTGCAACTTGGTGTTCGCGATGTCGCATTCCCTACGCTCAACTCCGTCAGCTTCTGGCTGACGGCCTCGGGCGCGTTGTTGATCAACATTTCGCTGGCGGTCGGCGAGTTCTCAAAAGCCGGCTGGTGGGGTTATCCCCCACTGAGCGAATTGCAATACTCGCCCGGCGTGGGCGTCGACTACTATCTTTGGTCGCTGCAAATCTCCGGTATCGGCACCTTGCTGGCGGGAATAAATTTCGTCACAACAATCCTCAAAATGCGGGCACCAGGGATGAGCTATATGCGCATGCCGGTCTTCTGCTGGACCGCGCTTGCCGCTAACCTGCTCATTGTCGCGGCTTTTCCGGTCCTGACCGCGACGCTCGCGATGCTGTCGCTCGATCGCTATCTCGGCTTTCACTTCTTCACGCTCGAAGGCCAGGGCAATCAGATGCTGTACTCCAACCTGTTCTGGGTATGGGGGCACCCCGAAGTCTACATCCTGATCCTGCCGGCGTTCGGCGTATTCTCGGAAGTGATGGCGACCTTCTCCGGCAAGCCGTTGTTCGGCTATCGCTCGATGGTAGCCGCGACGATGACCATCTGTATCCTCTCCTTCCTGGTCTGGCTGCATCACTTTTTCACAATGGGTGCCAGCGCAAACGTCAACGGCTTCTTCGGCGTCATGAGCATGATCATCGCATTGCCGACGGGCGCGAAAGTCTTCAACTGGCTGTTCACGATGTACGGCGGCCGGGTTCGGTTCTCGGTGCCGGTGCTGTGGTCGATTGGCTTCATGGTGACTTTCGTCATCGGCGGCATGACCGGCGTGCTCATGGCGGTGCCCCCGGCCGACTTCCAGTTGCACAACAGCGTGTTCCTGGTCGCGCACTTCCACAACGTCGCCATCGGCGGCGTCGTGTTCGGCGTGATGGCGGGGTACAATTATTGGTTCCCGAAGGCATTCGGGTTCAAGCTCGACGAACGCTGGGGCAAAGCCTCGTTCTGGTGCTGGTTCGTCGGCTTCTATGTCGCCTTCATGCCGCTCTACCTGCTGGGCCTGATGGGCATGACCCGGCGCATGCAACATTACGACAATTTGTCCTGGCAGCCGTGGTTGATAGTGGCGGCATTCGGCACCGCTATCATCCTGGTCGGCGTCGTTTGCCAAGTCGTGCAACTCGTTGTGTCGACCCGTAATCGCGAGAAGCTGCGCGACGTGACCGGTGATCCGTGGAACGGCCGCACGCTCGAATGGGCGACGGCGTCGCCGCCGCCGGCATGGAACTTTGCGTACCAGCCCAAGGTCGCCGGACTGGACGCGTTCTGGAACAGCAAAAGCCGCGCGCAAGCGACAAAGGACGAGCCGATGCCGACGCGCAAGTACGAGCCCGTCGAAATGCCGAAGAACAGCGCCACCGGCTTTGTTACTGCGTTCTTCGCAGTCGTTATCGGCTTTGCGCTGATCTGGCACATTTGGTGGCTGGCCGGCGTCGGAGTGTTCGGCGCATTCATGACGTTGCTTGCCTTCTCATTCCGCCGTTACAGCGAAATTGAGGTGCCAGCCGAGGAGATCGCTCGGTTTGAACGGGCCCACCAGGCAGGAGTTGCAGCATGAATGTCGCCGTCGCAATTGATCAGATCTCGGAAGACGCACTGCCAAGTGCGAGTGAAGCGGGACCTGCTCCAAAGAGGATCGTGGTCACCTATGGCTTCTGGATCTTCCTGCTGAGTGACATCGTCATGTTTGCCGCGTTGTTCGCGAGCTACGCGGTCCTCGTGCGCTCCACGGCCGGCGGTCCGACCGGCGCCCAGCTGTTCAATCAGGGTACGGTCGCGATCGAAACTGCTTGCCTTCTCGTTTCGAGCTACACCTGCGGACTGATGTCACTAGCCGTCAACTCACGACGCCGTCTCGCGACGTATCTGGGGGCACTGATCACATTCGCACTCGGAGCCACGTTTCTTAGTCTCGAGCTCCGCGAATTCTCAAACATGATCGCCATCGGCGCGACGCCGCAGCGGAGCGCCTTTCTGTCTGCATTCTTCACGCTTGTCGGGTGCCACGGGCTGCACGTCGCGCTCGGACTGATCTGGCTGGCCGTGATGATGGTGCAGGTGGCGGTATTCGGATTCGCTACGAGAGTGCAGCATCGCCTGCTCTGCTTTTCTTTGTTCTGGCACGCGCTCGACATCGTTTGGGTCGGGGTATTCACGGTGGTTTATCTGATGGGAGTGAGTCCATGACCGAAGCTCGACACGAACGCGCACCAGGAGACCGGCCGAGCCGCGAGATGGACGCATCGGCTCCATCCGAGTTTCTCGTCTACACGATCGGCCTTTTTGTGGCGGTTCTTCTCACGGCGACGTCGTTCTGGGCCGCTAACACCTCGCTGATTTGGCCAGGTGGCGTAGCTCTGGGCCTCGCTGTTCTCGCCATTGCCCAGATGGGCATCCACCTGGTATTTTTCCTGCACATCACCAGCGGGCCGGAAAGCACCAACAACGTACTCGCGCTCGCTTTTGGCGTTCTCATCGTATTCGTCGTGGTCGCGGGCACAATGTGGATCGTGGCAGATATGAACGGGAACATGATGATGCCGTCGGGCGCGCCGATGAGCATGAGGATGCAACATTGAAGAGCGCCGCAGAGATACCTGCTGCTAATCGAGCATGCTGTCCCTGCGCAGTGCGTTTTCGAGTGTCTTAATGGCTTGGTCGGTTAGGAGGGGGCGCGATCGGCTCACTTGACGGCGGTCTCCGCGGTGACCCATAGCCGGGTGCGGACGCCGTGCATGTCAATAAACGCTGCCGCGTCGCAAGGTCGACGATATGGCGGGGCGGGCGCAAACGTGAGCTACCAATTGCCTCGTGAGCTTCCCGATTGTTCTTTACCTGGTACATGCCCGTCGCAAAGCCCGGAAATTGCGTTGTCGGCGCCGCTCTGTAGCGCGCCCGCCTTTCAGAACAGGACAGGAGCAGGTGGAATGCGTCTCAAGCGTCAACGGCGATGGTCGCGCCAGGCGTTGTCGAACAGCGCCGATGCGACGTCAACGGTGAGCTTCCGCCAGGCGATAGCGAGTTCGAATGGATTCGTTGGAGCGAACGATCCGACAAATCCGCCCACCATCATCCATCGGGTGTAGCACTCGATCCCGCAATAGCGCGACAAGGTGGAAAGATCATGCAAGTAGCCCTGTTCCAGCGGTCGCGAGCATGCCGTGCAGATTGAGGTCTTGCGCGGTGCCATGTCGTTCACCAGCACAAACTTCATTTTGCGAACTGACATCTCACCTATCCCTCTATTTTGTGGTGCGTTTGCGAGATTGAGTGCTGTCGCCCGCGTTGGGCGGCTGCTTCATTCCCGCCTCGAACGCCGAGTTGCAAGCAACGCTGAGTTCGGAATTCTTCTCTCTGAGACAAGCCGTTATTTCATCTGCATTGGGGATGAAGGCACTGCAAAGTCTGAGCACGTCGGGCGTGCACGCCACGCGTTGTTCCAGCGTTCCTTGTGCGAAGGAGGGAGCGGGCAAGGCTGTCGCGGACAGCAACGCCAGCGACACGCGCCACCGTGTCAAAGGCGTCAGCTGAAGCAGCATCCATTTACCCCGGCTTTTTACGTTCATCAGAGGACAGGCCATCCATAATCGAAGTCGATACGCATCGGAGCGAATATGAATACACTCTTGCCGGGGCCGGTGCTTGTAGCGAGACGTCAGCCTTTGTAGCTTTCGACCCCGCAGCAGTCCTCCCGCTTCCCGATAGTGTGAGTGCGGCGCATCGAGCAGAATGCGAGGCCGTCCGGTCCGCTCGAGTTCAGCGTCGGGGCGCACAAACCACCAAGTCGTCACACGTTTGTCCAAGCGTCGGGAACAACACCGACGCTAACATTTCATGTTGAAACAATGCGCGGCTGATACGCCACTGGTGGTGGGGACGAGAAATGCTCAAAGGATTCACTGCCCCTCGATCCCCCCTTGGCGTTGCTGCGCTGGTCCCGTCGCCACCCTGGCATTTTGCCGGAGACGTTCTGGCGGTGGAATTTTGGAATGATCCCGATATATCAGTCCACAGCCTTCCGACGGGTGTCGAGCTTGATAAGAAACATCCAGGCCACTCTGTTGCGCTCTTCGCAGACTACCAGTTCACCGCGCAGAACGATGAGTATCTTGACCCCGCCAGGTATCAATGTCGCCAGTTCACCGTCCTCCTCGACGCGATGTGGAAGGGGGCACGGATAGCGTGGTGTCCATATTGTTATGCGGATAACGACGCTGCCTTGATGAGAGGTTGGATCCAGGGTTATCCAAGAAAGTTCGGTACCGTACACCAGACCCGTACTTTTGGCGCGGCGAGCGCCGCTTCGGCACCACTCGTGCATGATGGCAGATTCTCGGCCTGCATGTCCGCTCATGGCCGTTTACTGGTGCAAGCCGGTGTTACCTTGCGCGAAAGAGCCGAGCGTCTTGTCGGATTGCTCGATCGCCAGATTGTGGGACGGCGGTATTTTCCGCGGCTCTCCGCCGGCATGCACGACAAGCCAGCTGTGGATGAACTCGTGCGATGCGTCTCGAATCATCTCCTGATTAAGGACATCTGGATCGGCGAGAGTGAGCTCAATTTTCCGGAAGCCTATGGCGAAGAGTTGGAAGTGTTGGGACCGCTGAAGGTGGGACGCGGATATCGATTCTCGTTTTCCTATTCCGTCACCGATATCGAGATCCTGGCAGACCTGACCGCCTAGCAGTCGCGGCTGATGCCAACAAGCGCGTCCGAGATTGCGGGGCAGGAATGAACAAGTCGACGCACTTCAATCAAATCAATTGTGGCTGGTTTCGGTAGCCTCTTCGCCGAAAGTGATGCGTCAGGACACGCGAATGCTCAAGGGCTTTACAGTTCCGAAATCGCCATTCGGCCAGGCCGCTATAACTCCGCCGCCGCCCTGGCACTATGCCGGCGATGCCGTCGGAGTCGAATTCTGGACGGACCCCGATGCGACGGCGGCGACATTGCCGAATGGTCTTTCCCCAGATCCGAACTCAAACGGTCGCGCCGTCATGATGTTTCTGGATTGGCAATTCACCGCCCAGGACGACGAATATCTTGAGCCGGCTCGTTATCAATATCGCGAGGCGTTTATTTTGGTCGACGCAATGTATCGCGACTTGCCGGTCATGTGGTGCCCGTACATTTATGTCGACAATGACGCTGCACTGGCGCGCGGTTGGACGCAGGGTTTTCCAAAGAAAATGGGTAGCATTTTTCAGACGCGCTCCTTCTCGGCCTCGGGCCCCGCCGCGGCGCCGGTTGCGTCCGGCGGCCGGTTTGGCGCCAGCCTCTCGGCGCATGGCCAGCGTCTTGCGGAAGCCTGCGTGACCTTGCACAAGCCGGTCGAAAACGGATTGTCTTTCCTCGGCCGACCCACGGTCTTGTTGCGATACTTCCCGAGATTGGCGGCCGGCTACCAGGACAAGCCGGCAGTCAACGAGCTGGCGATGTCGATCATCGACAATCTCACCGTTACCGGCGCCTGGATCGGGAAGGGCGAGCTTAATTTTACGGAAGCGAATGGCGAAGAACTACACGCGCTCGCGCCGAACAGGATCGAGTCAGGGTTTCGTTACTCACTTTCATACTCAGTTAGCGATCTGAAGATCCTCGAAGACCATGGCTCGTAGGTGACTGAAAATACTCCTGCCGTAACGGCGAAGCGCACAGTCCCGCGCTTCGCCGAGAGGGTCTTCGTGCTACCCCGTCGCGCGGAGACCCTCGGCGGGAGATCTTCTTGCGATAGGTGAGGAAAGATAGTGAGCAAACGAATATTTGGTCCAAATCATCTAGATGACGAAGGCCGTTCTCGACGGCCGGGTGACCCAGCCTGTCGACCCGGCGAGAATAAATCTCGTCCGCTGACGGCGATGCGGTAGCGGGCAGAGACATGATGGGGATCGAGTTTCTGCTGTTTGGCGTGTCGCGGCTCTGTGTCAAAGCATTCCACCTCATTGCGGAGGACCAGAGCTGTTCCTTGAAGGCACGTGACGTTCGCGCATGGTAATACCGGTTCACATATGGGCCTATGCCTTCAGAATTTGGCTGGCGGCGGTAGTCGCGCTTTACGTCGCGTTTTGGCTGCAGCTTGGAGGAGCATCATCGGCCGCCGTTACCGTGGCAATTCTGGCGCAGCCGACGCGCGGCGCCGCGCTTGCCAAAGCGGCTAACAGGGTCGCGGCGACACTTATAGGCGCCACCATGTCGGTCGTGATCGCCGGTCTTTTTCCCGGCGAGCGGTTCGGAATGCTCGGCGCTTTCGTTTGCTGGATATGCATTTGTGTCTTCGTCGCAAGCTACCTGCGCGGCTATCAGGCCTACGCCGCCGTATTGTCCGGTTACACCGTCGCAATCATTGCGCTCGTCAACATCGATACGCCGCAGAATGTGTTCACGACGATGACCGACCGAATGGCGGCGATCGCGATCGGTATCCTGTGCGTGACGCTGATAAATGATGTGTTCGGATCACCGCCGGTGTGGCGGGAACTGAATCGCCGGATGAACGACATTTGGCGCGATGTCCGCGGCTATACGCGGGATGTGTTGGTTGGGAACCAGGAGAATCCCGAACGGACGGGAGCACTCCTTGCACAAATCTCGGGGTTGAGAGACCAGGTCGACATCGTCGCTCACGATATGGCGGACGGGCGGCCCCGGGCTGCGGGCGCAAGGAGTGCCATGCTCGCGTTGGTCGAGATCGTCCAACGGGTTCGGCTGTTGAGTTTGCTTGCGCACGGCGATCCCGTGGCCGTTACTGTCAAAAACCAATGTCTAGCCGCTCTCGACGGCCATGACGCCGAGGCACTTGCCTTCCTCACAAAGCTGCGTGAAGCCGAACTGTCCCGCCCGGATATTGTAGTCGGGGCGGTTTGGCAGATTCAACAGGCTGTCCGCTTCGTGGAATCGAAAGGCCTCCTCGATGACGGACTGCTATCTTTGCGTGAAGGGCTTGAGCCCGCGCGCGACATACGCTTGCCGGATCGCGGGGAATTTGCCCTTGCGTTGGGTAACGCAACGCGCATCGGAATTGCGCTGGTCGCGGGAGCGACATTTCTCGTGTTTGCCGGATGGCCCGCATCTGTTGCTGCGCTGACGATTACAGCGATCCTGTGCGCGCTTAGCACCATAATGCCAAGTCCTTCAAAATTCGCGGTAGCAGCCATGGTGAGCTTCGCGCTGGCCTCGGTGAGCGCCGGAATCGTGCGCTTCTACGTCCTGACCGAGTCACAGGATTTCGTGAGACTTGCCGTTGGAATCGCGCCCGTCGTGATTTTTGGCTGTTTGCTCAGTGTCCGTCTGCGATCGCCGGCATCGGTCTGATCATGAACATCATTTTCCTGGTTCTGCTCGCGCCGTCCAACCCTCAGGTCTACAATCCGCTCACTTTCTATTCCGAATGCATGTTCGTCGCTTTCGCCCTCGGGGTCGTGTTTCTGGCCTCCCGCCTGGTGTGGCCGGTGTCTGCGCTGGACAAGCAACATGCGGCCGTCAGGGCGACACAGAAAACATTGACGGCATCCGTTGCCGGCGCCGAATACAGTCTGCCCGCGCTCGAATTTGATTTGGCTTCCCGGATCGCCGACTACGTCGCGTCGGTTGCCGGCACGCGCCGGCCGCGGCGGGAAGTGCTCAAGGGCCTGCTTTCGACCAATGACTTGTCGCTCGCTGCGGCCTCGGCGCGTCTTTATTTAGAGCAAAGCTCGGACCCGGCAATCCGTTCAAGGATTGGCCAATTGCAACGTGCTCTTTGGTCCGGGAACAGCCGACGACTTTGCGCCGGCGCGAGATCGGTTCTCCGACGGATGCGGGTTAGTCAAGCGGGGGCACGCGAGCCACTTCTGGCGGCGGCGACCGACCTCTGGTCGGCAGGCCTGGTGCTTGAGCGTGAGAAACGCAGGATCCGGCACTTCCGCGACCATGGCGCGGTCAGGAAAGGAGATATTCGATGGTCGTTGCACTGAAGACGAGAAGGCGATCTGCGTTCAAGGTGCTCCGTTATGTCGCAACCGGCGTACTTGTCGTCGCGGCGCTTGTTGCCGCGCGCCATAGCTGGCTGATCTATGTTACGTCTCCATGGACGCGCGACGGGATGGTCCGCGTGCAGGTCGCAAACGTGGCGCCACAGATCTCGGGGCAGATCGTTGAGGTGCGAGCACACGACAACCAGCACGTTCACAAGGGAGATGTGCTCTACGTCATCGAAAAGTTTGATTTCGAGGTGGCGCTGGACAATGCCAAGGCAACAATCCTGAACCGAGAGGCCGACCTCGCCGTCAAGAACGCGCAGAACGCCCGGCGGGCGGCTCTTACGACGCTGTCCACCTCGATTGAGGAGAAGCAGGTGTTCGACGGCAACGCGAAGATGGCGGAAGCCGCGCTTGCGAGCGCCAAGGCAGCGCTTTCCCAAGCGGAGATCAATCTTCAGAGGACCGAGGTACGGTCTCCCGTCGACGGCTACGTCACAAATCTTCTGATGCGCGTGGGAGATTTCGCCCGGGCCGGTGCCGCCAACCTGTCGGTGATCGACGAGCATTCCTATTGGATCGATGCCTATTTTGAGGAGACGAAACTCGCCAACATCCATGTCGGCGATCCGGTGGAGGCGACGCTGCTGGGCTTCCAGGCTCCGATCAACGGAAAGGTGGAGAGCATCACGGGCGGGATCAGTGCTGCGAACGCGGCAAGCAGCACGCAGGGCCTTCCAAACGTCGACCCGATCTTCACCTGGGTTCGGCTTGCGCAGCGAATTCCGGTGCGCATCAGGATCGAACAAGTCCCGCCGGAGGTATCGCTCGTTGCAGGAATGACCTGCAGCGTCTCGGTTGTCGGAGGAAAGGGAATGCCGGTGGCCGGGCGCGACCGGGGGCTCTTCTATCGGCTGGTAAGCCTGCCTTAAGGAGATCAAATGAACGTACCAAGGGATATTGATTTGGGGGGCATCCTGGTGGCTCCCTTTGTGCGATATCTGTTTCTCGCGTTGGTGATCCTGATCGCCGTTCGGTTTGCTGTCGGTCGCCTCGGATTGCGATCAATGTTCGCGAATCCTCCACTCGCGGAGGCGGCCCTGTACGTCTGCATCCTCGCGTCTCTCATAGCATTTTGGATATGAGCGACCGCCGGGGGTGTTCTGAATTGTTGCTAACTCAGGTTCGAAAATATCTAACATATTGATCTTTAATACGAAATCCGTTTCGCCGGGCTGGGTAACATTAACCTTCCATAACGCTGATTAACGAGCCAAACGGCGCCCCTTGCGGCACTCTCTCGCCGATCCGAAGCCTCGGATAGCTCGTCGAGGAGTGATCATGGAAGTACTTCAAACCACCGCACCAGAGTCTTCCTTTGCAGCCGATCACCAGTTCCACCTGGTTGCGAACAGCGTGGCCAAGCTGGTTGAAACTGCAAGGCGAGAGTTGGAGCGTGATCAGGAGGCGGCAAAGGCGTCGCTGGTCACGGCATCGCACATCCTGCAAGCGGAGATCGAACGTTGTTCGGGCGCTAACGGCTCCACAACGGGCGGTCTGGCGGCTTGGCAGATCCTTCGAGTGCGAGCTTACATTGACAGCAATCTACACCGCACCATTCACATCCGGGATCTCAGTGCTGTCGCGCGTCGAAGCCCGGCGCACTTCTCACGTAAGTTCAAGCTGGCTGTTGGCGAGTCGCCACATGCCTACGTAGTGAGCAGGCGTCTGGAGAGAGCCAGTCACCTGATGATCACCAGTTCGGCATCGCTGAGTGAAATAGCCCTGAGCGTAGGCTTTTCGGATCAAGCACATCTATGCCGGCTCTTCCGACAGGCCTTTGGTCAAAGTCCGGCCAACTGGCGACGCGAGCGCGAAATCCCCAGCGAAGTCACCTCGAGAACCGGAGCGAACGAGAATATCCCATGAGCGGTCAGCACGGGACAGTCCTGAGCTTCGGCCCTTTCGAACTGTCGATCGGAAACAGACTTCTGACAAATGGCGCAAGGGTCGTACCGCTTGGTGCGCGCGCCATGGATCTCCTCATCGTCCTGGTGGAGCAAGCAAACAAGGTCGTTGGCAGGAAAACCCTGATCGAGCGCGTTTGGCCAAAGAGAGGAGTCGAACAGGTCAGCCTCCGCGTCCACATCTCGGCGCTACGCAAGGCTCTCGATCAGAGTGACCCTGGCAGGCGATATATCGCGAACGTGCCCGGGCGGGGGTACAGCTTCGTCGTACCGGTAACGTCACTTTCCTCGTCGACTTCGGAGGATATCGAACTGTCCTCGAGGTCCCGACTACCTGCGCGCCTGATGCGGATGCTCGGACGAAGAAACGCGCTGGCCGAGATCCAGATGAAGCTGTCCGAGCAGAAGTTCGTGACGATCGTCGGGCCTGGCGGCATCGGCAAGACCACGGTAGCGGTCGCAGTTGCCGATGATATGAGTGCCACTTTCAACGGCCAGGTATATTTCGTCGACCTGAGTGCTCTCGGCGGCGCTTCCCTCGTCGCGCCAGCAGTGGCCGCTGCACTCGGCGTGTCGGTACAAACAAGTAATGTCGTACCAGCCTTGATCGATCGTTTGCAGGAAAGGCCAACGCTCATCATTCTCGACTGTTGCGAACACCTGATCGACGGGGCGTCGGCTGTGGCAGAAGAACTGATTTGCCGTGTTCCGACACTGCATCTGCTCGCGACCAGCCGGGAGGCGATGCGTGTTGAAGGTGAGCATGTCTATGAACTCTGCGCACTCGCATGCCCTCCGGTAGATCGCGGCTTGTCGGCAAACGACGTCCTGCAATATCCCGCCGTCCAACTGCTGGTCAATCGCGTGCGGGCCGTACGAGGTGACTTCGAACTGGTCGATACGGATGCGCCGATTGCCGCGGGAATCTGTCGGCGGCTTGATGGAATTCCATTGGCAATCGAACTCGCGGCCGGCAGGGTTGACATATTTGGCCTCAGCAAGACCGCAAGCTTGCTCGACGATCGACTAAACCTGTCATGGATGGGGCGAAGAACGGCTCCGCCGAAGCACCAGACCTTGAACGCCGCGCTGGAGTGGAGCTATGACCTGCTTGGTGAGGCAGAGAAGCGCGTACTGAGCCGGCTCAGCGTTTTTGCCGGCGGATTTACGTTCGAAGCGGCGGTCGCCGTTGTCGCTGACGAGACGATAGATGAAGCAAATGTCTCGGATTGCGTTTGGGAGCTCCGTTCGAAGTCGATGATTGCCGCTCAGGGACACGGGGCGAGGCTGCGTTTACTCGACACCACTCATGCCTTTGCTTCACAACGACTTGCCGAAAGCGCTGAGGAGGGCAGCTGGCGCCGGCGTCACGCCCTCTACTTCTGCGACTTGTTCAAACAAGGCGCTTCAAGGGATATGCCTGAAAGGCTCAGGGCGCTTGGGGGCGAGGTCGACAATCTCAGAGCCGCTCTGAACTGGACTTTCTCGGTCGAGGGTGACGCGATAGTCGGCGTTGAACTTGCAGCCGCCTCGGCAAGCACCTGGATGGCAATGGCCCTTCTTACCGAATGCCGGGAGTGGATGACGAAAGCCATCAGTCGAATCGACGATGCGACTGCCGGTTCACGGCAAGAAATGATAATTCAATCCGCACTCGCCAGTTGCATGATGTTCACGGATGGTATGACCGAAGAGACGTACGCGAGCTGGGCTAAAACGCGCCTTCTTGCCGAGAGCCTCAACGACACCGAATGCCAACTCGATTCGCTGCTTGTTCTCTGGGCTCACCAGATACGGCTTCCAAGTTATGCCGAGGCGACCGAATTGGCAGATCGATGCGGCGATGTCGCTGACAGGAGCGGCGATCGTGGCGCGATCGCGACGGCCAATTACATGCGCGGCGTAACATACCACCACATTGGGCGAATATTGCAGGCCGAAGCTCATTTCGAGTTGTCCCTGCATCGTGATGATGAAGCGTGCCGACAATCTCTCATCAGGCGGTTTGGCTACGATCGGAAAGTCGACGCCCTGGGTGTACTGGCCAACCTGGCCTGGCTCCGGGGCTGTCCTGATCAGGCGCGGCGCCTCAACCTGATGTCGATCGCCGAGGCACGCCAACTCGATCACGCGGTACCGCTCTGCGTGGCGCTCGCCTGGGCAAGCTTCAACGCGTACCTGACAAGTCCGGACGATCGCGAGACTGAAGCGCTCGCCAACGAACTAGTCGACCACGCCGGAAAATACGCTGTAGAGAGCTATCTCGGCTTCGGCCTCAGCATACAGGCTCTCTGCAGAGTCAGGCGGGGCGAGGGCAATGCAGCTTCGACGATACTCTATCGCGGCCTGGAGAAGCTGTCAGCGGCGCGCTATGGGGTCTTCAATTGGATCCTGCAAGCAGAATTTGCAAGATGTACGGCCGTCGCCGGTCACCCCAGGCAAGGACTTGCCGTCTTCGAACGAGCGAAGATCGATCTTGACGAGATTCAATGGTACGCTCCGGAATTGCATCGCATCAGGGGTGAACTGGCCCTGGGCAACGACGAGGGGCTTGCGGTTGGCAGGCAGTATTTTCTCAGTGCGCTCGAACTGTCGGACAGACAAGGGAGCTTGTCGTGGGCGCTCAGGGCCGCGACCAGCCTTGCTCTTGCCGAAGAGCCGGCCGGGCGAAAGGAGGCCGCGTGGCGGACCTTGCAAGCCACTCGCGCGAAATTTCGAGAAGGCCTTGAGACCGTCGATCTACGGTTGGCCAAGCAGGTGTTGAACGGATCATACCGGGCCGATAGCGCCATCAATTCGTTACACTGACCGCTTGTTGCTGGAAGAGGTTTCGGCTAACACTTGAGGAACTGGGGGTGTATTTGCACAAGACCGACGACGAACGGCGCAACGATCGAATCGTCGAGGATCTTGGCGGAATAGCTCATGTCGGTTCAACAAATAGGCTCACCGAGTGCAATCCGGCTTCGGTTTGGCCCATTCGAGCTGAATGTCGCCGAGCGCTCTCTCAAGAAGGCGAACCAGGTCGTTCCACTTGGCGGCAGGGCCTACGACATCCTGATCGCGCTTCTCGAAAACGCCGGCGAGGTTGTCGGGAAAGCCGAACTGATCGCGAGGGCATGGCCTGACGTAACGGTCGAGGAAGGCAGTCTTCGCGTCCATCTGTCGGCGCTACGCAAGGCATTGGGCGACGGTCAGTTCGGTAACAAGTACATTGCGAGTACACAGGGTCACGGTTATCGCTTCATCGCGCCGGTCGCTCGACTTCCCGCGGACCGCGACAAGGATAACGCATCTGCAGAATTGTCCAACCTGCCGCCCGCACTGGGCCGCATGGTCGGCCGCGACGATGTTGTTCTTGAGATTCAAGCCCGGCTGCAGACGGAACGTCTGATTACAATTCTGGGTGCTGGCGGCATGGGCAAAACGACGGTTGCTCTGTCCGTCGGACACTCGGCGCTGGCGCACTTCTCCGGCGCGGTTTTCTTTGTCGATCTTTCGACCGTTAGAGACAAAGAGCAGGTCATCGGCGCCATCGCTTCCGCGGTCGGGCTCAACTCACCATTAGTCGATCCGAAGGAGGCGTTGCTTAATTTTCTGCGCCCTCGCAGGGTGCTTATCCTTCTCGATAGTTGTGAGCATCTCATCGAGAGCGCCGCGGAGATCGCCGACTATATTTTTCGAAATACCCCCGACATCTACATACTTGCGACCAGCAGGGAGGCTTTGCGCGTCCCTGGTGAACGCGTACTTTGTCTTTGTCCACTGGATTGCCCGCCAGAGCAGCCGGGGCTGACTGCGTCAGAGGTGCTTGCCTATCCCGCCGCACGGTTGTTCGCCGAGCGTGTCAGTGTTCGCCGCGGCGACTTTTCGCTCGGTGACGACGAAGCTCCCATGATTGCCGAGATTTGCCGCAAGCTTGACGGTATTGCACTCGCCATCGAGCTCGCCGCCGGAAGGGCCGCTATCTTTGGCCTCAGGAACACGATGGCAAGACTGGGTTCGCGCCTCGATCTCTTGAAGTTCGGCCGACGAACCGCAAATCCACGGCATCAAACGCTCATTGCAACGCTGGACTGGAGCCACGACCATCTTTCGGAGATCGAACGGGTCCTCTTGCGACGTGTCGCCATTTTCGTAGGGCACTTCACGCTGGAGGCGGCGCTCGCAGTGGCAGAGGAAGTGGGGATAGGCGAGTCCGAGATATCGGGTGCGCTAGGAAATCTCGTCAATAAATCTCTGATCGGGGTTTGGACCAGCTCGCGTGGACCGTTCTACCGATTGCTTGATACGACGCGCGCCTACGCTTTGGAGAAGTTGGCCACCAGTGGCGAGCAAGATTCTATTGCGGAGCGGCACGCGAGTTTCTCGATTCAAATGCTGGAAAGCAACCCGGTCGATCTCTTCGACGTGGAGTTCACGAAAGCTGCAGCTAACGCCGTGCGAGACTATCTCGGAAATATCCGTGCCGCGCTTGAATGGAGCTTTGGTCCCAATGGAGACGACCCCACAGCCATAAGATTGGCGGCCGCAGCTTCGCAGCTACTCCTGGCGATGTCGCTGCTTTTGGAATGCCGAACATGGATGGAGAAGGCGATCGATCGGATGACGCCGGACTGTGATCCTCGGCATCAGGTGAAGGTTCAGGCAGCGCTTGCTCTGTCGCTCATGTACACCGAAGGAAATAGTGAGAGGGTTCGCGAGGCGTTCCGTACAGCGCTGAATTTTGCGCAGCGGCACGAAGATACGCGTCTGCATTTGTCTCTCCTTAGCGGAATGTCGATGTATCTTCATTGCATTGTCGACGCGGCAGGAACGTATGAACTCGCGCTTCGCAGCGAGGCCGTCGCAAGGAAAACGGGAAGTCCAGACGATGCGGCCATCGCTGATTCCATGCTGGGGGCGGCATACTGTCTGCGTTCTGACCAACTGCGGGCGCAAGAACATCTGAAACGCTCATTACATGGCTTGCCTCACCTCCGACGGTTCAATGCCAGTCAATATTTGTTCGATCTGCGGAGTTCTTCCCTTAGCGCTCTTACCCATTCACTATTCTTCTCAGGCAATCTCGACCAAGCCGTCCACTATGCCAAAATGAACATTGAGGAGGCCGCAGGGTCAGGGCATCCAATTGGATTGTTTCGGGCGCACGCTAACCCGATGCGGCTCTATTTTTGGATCGACGATTTGGAGCAGGTCGAACGCAGTCTTTCAAAGCTCGAGCATACCGCCGAGATGCATTCGTTGGCGCCAGCTCGCGCGGTCGCTTTAGGGCTTAGGGGCCGCTACTTGATCCGCGTCGGCCGAATGGCAGATGGCATACAACATCTGCAGGAGAGTTTGGAGAAACTTGCAATTCACCGGCACGAAATCCTGACGAGCGATTTTGTTTCCGAATTAACGGTTAGCTTGGCGAAGCAAAACGCGCGTTCGGAAGCGATAGCGCTTATCGATCGATCGATTGCCGCCGTCGTCAAGGCGAATAAGCCTCTTCACCTGCCCGCATTCTTCCTGGCGAAAGGCTCGGCGTTCGCGTCCGGGGACGTGCCCGAGAGTCTCTTGGCAGAGGAGTTTTTCGCGAAGGCGATGATGCAGGCACGGCAAGAATCAGCGCTGCCTTTCGAATTGCGAGCTGGATTGGAACTCGCGCGTATCTGGATCGGGCGCGGCGAAGTGCAGAGAGCCCATGATCTGATCAGTCCCGTCTACAGTCGGTTCTCCGAAGGTCTCACCACACCCGATCTCATTTCCGCCAGGCGAATCCTCGAACAGACGAGCGTTCAGGTCCGGCAAACCGGGCGAAGGATCGCGAAATCATCGGGCAGGGCGAAAGCTTGAACAGGCGGTTGCCCAAATAACAATAGCTGTAACACAAGCCGTTGGCAGGGGAGGAAATGGGTCAGACAGTCTGACGAGGTTCCGAGGTTGGGCACTTGGCAATGTTGGATCGTGAGGACGGATTTTGTCGACCCAGGTGTGCTCTAGCTCTGTGTTGATCAATGGTACTAATAAGAAGCTGAAGTTTGGTCCTTTTGAGCTTTCGAGCATGGAGAAGGTGCTTCGACACGAGGGTGCGGTTCTTCCCCTCGGGAGGAGGTCGCTCGATATTCTGATCTATCTCGCCGAGCGTCCGGGCGAGATTGTAGCAGAGAAAGAACTCATGGATCGTGCGTGGTCGGGCGCAGCTATTGGGGAGGCGAGGCTGCGGGTCCGCGTGGCGGCCATTCGCAAGGCGCCTGGTGAGCGTCAATTCGGCAGCAGATATATCTCGAACATCGAGGGAGGGGCCTACTCGTTCGTCGGCTCTGTCGTCTGTATCGAATAGTACCTAGGTTCAGCTTCACCGCGTGGTGACAAGGCCCAGGGTCTGCGCGCGCGATACCGCCTGCGCACGCCTCTCGACACCCAACTTGTTGAAAACATTCTTGATGTGCGACTTCACGGTCTCAGGACCAATATAAAGATTTCGAGCGATTTCCTTGTTCGACAATCCTTCCGCGATCAGCGTGAGAATGTCAGTCTCGCGAGGACTCAATGCGCTGAGAATCCGCCCACCTGAGGTCGGCACCGAACGATCTTGTCCTGCTCGCTGCAGACCTGCCACGAGCCGATCGACATAGGGGACCAGATCCGTTTTGACGTTCCCGCTCTCCTGGGTCGTCCGGAGAAGCTCGGAAATAATTGGCCCCTCGTCCAAAACGGTCTGATAAAGACCGGCTGCAGCACACGCGGCAAGCACGCGGCGAAAATGGCCCACCGCCTCCGCGACTTTGCCCGCGCTGAGCTGAACTGCCGACAGACGGATCGCAATGCTGATCAGGAACTGACGATGCTGCATTGCTTCGGCTTGGCGTTGTAGCTGTCGCAGGATTGAAATGGCTTCGTCGGGACGAGCTTGCTGCCCCAACATATGAGCGCGCGCCAACTTGTGGTACCACTCGATTTCCGACCAGGCGCAAGGCCTTGGCGCCGGGTACTTCCGGGCAAGGCGTTCCAAGCGATCGACGCACGCGGCGGCTTCATCCAGTCGGCCATCGTTCAGGTAGAGTCGCGCTTGCTCCGCTATCGCGCCGGCCGAGAGCCTTCCCCAGTCTCGCGTGACGCCCTGATTTTCAGCTCGCTCCAGGAGCGTGCGGGCTCGCTCGAGGTTCATTCGGGCAGTTGCGACCCGGGCGATCACGAAATAGGCGCTCCACACGCAATCGAGCATTGTCCCAGAGCTGATCAGCGGTACGCGATCGATCACCCAGGCCTCCGCCTCATCGAGATGACCCTGTTCGTATCTAATTCGCGCGGTCAGACTTGCCGGCAAGGCCGCTGCAATCGAATTCGGCCCGACATTTTGCTCGGCGATCCGCAAGCCCTCGCGGTAGTGCCCATCTGCCGCCGCGAGACGTATCTGCCGCTCCTCTGCAAGCCCGTTCAGGCAGTGTCGATACACCGAGGCAAATACGTTCCTGCGATCCTCCTCGACTGAATAGGGAATCCATGGCGTCGCATGGAATTGCTTGAGGTTGCCCGCCTTCATATGGCTGAAGCGAACGACGTTTGACGCAACGTTTGCAGTCCAGGGGTCGGACGAACTGTTCACGCAATCCTGTGCCAGAGGCAGCGCTCTTTCGCTGTCATCCTTCAAAGCGATAGCAACAGAGCGGATCGCCTGGCATTCGTGCGGCAAGTCGCTTTCTGGCAGACCCATTGCAGCGATATCGCCCTCTATGTCAGTTGCGAGCTTCAGCGCTTCGTCAAAACGTAGGGCGAGTGACAGCCCCCAGGCGATCGCCAATCGGACCTCGCACTGACCTCGCATGAGTTCATCGGGAAACTGGCGCTGCCATTCAAGCAAGGTGAAGAGATCACCTCTCTTTATCAAAGCCATTGCGCAATTCTTGATCCAGCTGATCGCACGATCAGAAGCACCGGCTGCGATCGCGTGCTGAACCGCCTCAGTCCACAATTCGCGGGAGGCATACCAGAGAGCGGCACGTCCGTGCAGCTCAGGAACTTCAACGCCGCGGTCCGCGTTCAGCCTCTGTCTCAAATATTCGGCGAGCAGCGTGTGATAACGAAACCAGACTCCGTCATTATCAAGCGGCGTGAGCAGCATTTGGCGCTGAGCCAGCGATGCCAGGATTGTGCGGCTCGAGCTCGAACCGGTTACGGCTTCGCATAAAGGACCGGAGAGCCGATCAAGGATGGCCGTTCGCAGCATGAAGTCGACCAATTCGACCGGAAGCCCATCGAGCATCTCCGCCAAATAGGCGGCAACTGGGCGCTGCGAACCCGAGAGATTGTGTACATACTCTTTCAGGCCGGACCCGGATTGCGAACCCATGGATGAGATAATTCGAAGGGCGGCGGGCCACCCTTCAGTCTTGCGTTGCAATAGCTGGACGTCGGCGAGCTCTAGGGCGCCAGGCTTGACGCTGTCCAGAAAGGCTTGTGTCTCCTGCATATCGAATCGCAAGGCTACGGAATCAATCTCGATCAGCTGATTCTGGGCTCGCAAGTTCGCCAGTGGCAGGGGAGGTTCGGTTCGCGTCGTAAGCACCACATGGCAGTGGGAGGGCACGTGCTTCAGAAAATACGCGACCGTTTGATGGATACGAGGAGAGCGGAGCCAGTGATAGTCTTCGAGAAACAGGTAAACATCATCTTCCATCTCTGCCAGATCGTTGATCAGGCTCGACAGGATCGCTGTCGGGTCGATCAGGTTGTTCTCGAGGATCAGCCCAATCGCTGCGGCGCCAACGTCCGGACAGGCATGGTGCAGGGCCTGGGATACGTAAAACAGAAACCGCGTGGCCTCGTCGTCGTCTGAATCGATGGTCAGCCACCCGACGCAATTGCCGCCTTGCTCGAGTTTCTCGGCCCAGGCGGCTGCCAGTGAGCTCTTGCCGAATCCCGCGGGCGCCTTGATGACGCCAAGTCGCTTAGCCGGGAGTTCGGACAAGATGGAGAGGAGCCGGGGACGTGCGACCAACCCCCGGAATCGTGCCGACACGATCTTGGTCGCCAGAAATGGCACCGGTCCTCCGCCGGGCAAGGGGCCAGTTCCATATGCAAGATAGCTCGGGCGCGGCTGGATCAAAGGGCTCCCCCTATCCACGTCAGTCCTCCCCCCATTCGGGGGATGCAAACAATGGTGAAAGTGTACGATCTCTGTTAGCGAGAGGGAAGCCCTGGGCATCGTCGGCTGTAAGCATGCCGGTCGCCGCGTGCTGATCCCTTTGAGCAAGGCTGTGCGCAGAGAGCCGCAGCAAGCAAACGTCGATCAGGGACGCGCTTGGGTTTTGCGCTGTGATTGAGCAACCCGGAAAGGCGCACCAAGTTCGTGTTGCGAACCATGGCCGACAGTGTTCATAGAAATCTGCAGTTTGGTCCTTTTGAGCTTTCGAGCAGCGAGAGGGTGCTTCGGCGTGAGGGCGAGGCACTGCCCCTTGGCAGCAGGGCCCTGGACCTCCTGATCTACCTTGCCGAGCGTCCGGGTAGGGTGATCGCAAAGCAGGAACTGATCGATCACGTCTGGTCGGACGTAACGGTCGAGGAGGGGAGCATCCGGGTCAACGTGGCCGCAATCCGCAAGGCGCTTGGTGACGGCCAATTCGGCAACCGATACATCGCAAACATCAGGGGGCGGGGCTACTCGTTCGTCGGCACCGTTGTCCCTGTCGCAGGCGGTACGGAGAGCAGGAACGCCAAGTTCCGGCACCAAGGCAGCCTCCCTGTGCGACCGCTCATGATGATTGGGCGCGAAACGGTCGTCAGTGAGGTTAGCGACAAGCTTCGAAATAAGCGGTTCGTGACACTGGTCGGCCCCGGCGGCATTGGCAAGACGACCATTGCCTTGGCTGTTGGCCACGCCGCTGCCGAGGAGTTTGGCGGGCAAGTCCATTTTGTGGACCTGGGAAGCCTGACCGATCCGCGCCATGTTGCGGGGGCCGTCGCGACGTCTTTGGGACTTGCGCTCAAATCGAGAGATGCCGGCTTGGAGCTGGTCGACCTCGTTCGTTCGCAGAAGCTTCTTGTCATTCTCGATAGCTCTGAGCACGTGATCGAGGCGGTCGCTCTGATTGCCGAGCAACTGTACCAGGAAACGGAGCAGATCTATCTTCTGACGACGAGTCGCGAATTGCTGAAAGTAGAGGGCGAGCATTGTTGCCGGGTTCTTCCCCTTGATTTTCCAACAGACGGCTCAGAGCAAACGGCAAATGCCGTGCTTCGATATCCGGCAGTGCAGTTGTTTGTACGGCGCGTGGCGGCGAGAGCGGGAAGCTTCGTTCTCACCGACGAGGAGGCGCCGTTTGTTGCGGAAATGTGCCGAAAGCTGGATGGCATGCCCTTGGCAATTGAGTTGGCTGCGGGTCAGGCGGCCACACTCGGCATCAAGAACACGGTTGCCCGCCTTGTGTCTCGGCTGGAATTGCTGAAACTAAGCCATCGGACCACCGTTCCCAGACATCGGACGCTTAAGGCGACATTGGATTGGAGCTACGACCGGCTGTCCGCCGGAGAGAGGATTCTTCTCCGACGCATCGCTCCTTTCGTCGGCCATTTCACCCTTGAGGGCGCGCGGTCGGTCGCAGGCGAACTCGGCGCAGGCACCGGAGAAATATTTGACGCGATCGCTGGCCTGGTCGAGAAGTCATTGATAGCAACCCGGATCGATGAGGCGCAGGCGCAGTATCGGTTGCTGGACACGACGCGGGCATATGCACTCGAAAAACTGGAGGAGCATGCCGAAGTCGACGTGGTCTTCCGCCGGCACGCAGAATACGTCGCCGGCTACCTCGCAACGCCTGATCTCATTCGGGCTAAGCAAATGCCCGAACAGACGAGCGCTCCGGCGCGACAAGCTGGATGAGGGGCGCAATCATCAAGCCGAGAGAAGCTCCATGAATTCACATCTTGACCCACACCAAGCATGGTAACTGCAGCCTGCTCTGGCAAAGAAAAACAGGCGCTGAGCATCACAAGGCTCAGGGTCTGCGCCGGCGACACCGCCTGCACTCGCCTCTCTAGATCCAAGAGGATTGTCGGTCCGATGTCGCGTCAGGGTGAGCTAATTGACTGCTTTGCGCGAGGACTGGAAATTGTCACTCATCATGATATGTGGCAGACTAGCTGTTTAGGCTCGGTGCGACCAACCGGGTGGACTATCGTCAGAGGCCTTTCTCAGCCCGAGTTGGTGAGCCGCTCGACGGTGGAGTGCGGCAGTTGAATCCATCTACTCTGTTTGGGGCAGAAGGGAACGCCAACTTCCAGGCCTTGTTGGAAGATGACGAGCGTGTCTTCTGCAGGGTCGGTAGCCACGCCAACGCTGACGGCTCCGTACTGGCCGTGCTGCCTGCTGCAGAGCATCCCACACCGGCCACACTCGATCGTCTTGCCCACGAATATGGACTGAAGGAGGAGCTGGACGGGGCGTGGGCGGTGCGTCCACTCAGGTTGATCCGTGAAGGCGGCCGGACCATGCTGGTGCTCGAGGATCCCAGCGGCGAGCCGCTCGAGCGATTGCTCGGCGTGCCTTTTGAGATGGACCTCTTCCTGCGCTTGGCAATCGATATCAGTGTGGCTGTCGGCAGGCTTCATCGGCGAGGCTTGCTGCACAAGGACATAAAGCCCGCCAATATCATGGTGAACTGCGCTGACGGGCAGGTGCGTCTTACGGGGTTCGGGATCGCATCACGCGTGCCGCGTGAGCGACATGCGCCCGGGCCGCCGGAGACTGTCGCCGGTACACTCGCTTACATGGCACCCGAACAAACCGGGCGGATGAATCGTTCGATCGATTCCCGCAGCGACCTCTATGCGCTCGGCGTCACGTTCTACCAGATGCTCACGGGCTGCCTGCCGTTCACCGCGGCCGATCCCATGGCGTGGGTGCACTGCCATATCGCCAGAAAGCCGCTGCCGCCCAGTGAACGGTCGGAGAATATCCCCGCTCCGGTCTCCGAAATCATCATGAAGCTGCTCGCGAAGACCGCCGAGGAACGCTACCAGACGGCAGCTGGCGTCGAGAGTGATTTTCGGCACTGTCTTGCCGAACGGGAGCGTAAAGGGCGCATCGATCCCTTTGCGCTTGGCGAACACGACGCGCCCGATCGGCTGCTGCTTCCCGAGAAGCTGTACGGAAGGGCGCGCGAGATAGAGACCTTGCTCGCTTGCTTCGATCGCATGGTCAACAACGGTGCGGTGGAGCTGGTGCTGGTCTCCGGATATTCCGGCATCGGCAAATCCTCGGTCGTCAACGAACTGCATAGAGTGGTTGTTGAGCCGCGCGGGCTCTTCGCATCAGGCAAGTTCGATCAGTACAAGCGTAACATCCCATATTCGACCCTGGCGCAAGCCTTTCAGAGCTTGATCCGACCACTGCTTGGCAAGAGCGATCCGGAGTTGGCAGGATGGCGCGAGGCTTTTCGGGAAGCACTAGGCCCGAACGGGCGGCTTATCATAGACCTGGTTCCGGAGCTGAAGCTCATCGTCGGCGACCAGCCGCCGGTTCCCGAACTGCCGCCCCATGACTCGCAACGCCGCTTTCAGCTGGTTTTCCGGCGCTTTCTTGCCGTGTTCGCCCAGCCGGAGCACCCGCTGGCGCTGTTCCTCGACGATTTGCAATGGCTCGACTCGGCAACGCTCGACCTGCTGGAGGATTTGCTGACCCAGCCGGACGTGCGGCATCTGATCTTGATCGGGGCTTACCGGGATAACGAGGTCAGTTCCGCCTATCCTCTGATCCGCAAGCTCGAAGCGATCCGCAAGGCGGGCGCGGTCGTGCACGAAATTATCCTGGCGCCTCTCGCCCGTGAAGACCTGGGACGGTTGATTGGGGATGCTCTTCACTGCGAACCCGAACGTGTCACCGCGCTGGCCGAACTGATCCATGAGAAGACGGCGGGCAATCCATTCTTCGCCAATCAGTTGATTTCCGTACTTGTCGAGGAGGGTTTGCTCACATTCGACTATGGTGAAGGGCGATGGTCCTGGGACCTGAATAGCATTCGCGCCAAGGGTTATACCGACAACGTCGCAGATCTCATGGCGGCGAAGCTGGGCCGTCTGCCGCCAGCGACTCAGAAGGTTCTCGGCCAGTTGGCCTGTCTGGGGCATGCTGCCGATTCGGAGACGCTTGCGCTGGTTCACGAGGCGAGCGACGAAGCGACAAACGCAGCGCTGTGGGAAGCTGTTCGGGCCGGCCTCGTCCTTCGTTCGGGCGGCACGTACGCATTCCTCCACGATCGCGTCCAGGAGGCGGCATATGCGCTCATCGTCGAGGACGAGCGGGCCATGGCACATCTTCGCATTGGCCGATTACTTGCCGCGCGCACCCCACCGGAGCACCTCGAAGAGAACATCTTCGACATCGTGAACCAGTTCGATCGTGGCGCGGCGCTGATCAGCACAGAGCGGGAGCGCGAGCAGGTCGCCACATTCAATCTAATGGCAGGTAAGCGCGCCAAGGCGGCCACCGCCTACGCCGCAGCCCTGCGGTATTTTGTCGTCGGACGCCTGCTGCTGGGGGAGAATGGTTGGGAGCAGTGCTACCAGCTCACCTTCGAGCTCGAACTCAACAGGGGCGAGTGCGAATACCTGACCGGGGAATTGGCGGCAGCGGAAGAACGGCTCTCGCAACTGTCGACGCGGGCGCGGACCATTGTTCACGCCGCCGCAGGCGCCTGCGTGCGCATCAATCTGTATACGACCCTCGACCGGAGCAACAGGGCCGTCGAGGTAGGGCTGGAATATCTCCGCCGGGTTGACGCCCGATGGCCGCAGCACGCGACAGCCGAGGACGTCCAGCATGAGTATGATTGGCTGCGGCAGCGGCTCGGGTCCGGCTCGATCGAGTGGCTGCTCGACCTGCCGCTGATGACCGATCCCGACCGGCGCGCAACCATGGACGTGCTCACGGTGCTAACCTCGCCCGCCTTGTTCACCGATTTGAATCTTTTCCGCCTCGTTGTCGGCCGGATGGCGAGCCTCAGCCTGGAGTATGGCAACAGCGACGGATCGTCCCTTGCGTATGCATGGCTGGGTGGTGTGCTCGGGACACACTTCGGCGATTACCAGGCAGGGTTCCGCTTCGGCCAGCTTGGCCTGGATCTGGTTGAGAAGCGTTGCCTTGATCGGTTCCGAGCCCGCGTCTACCTGGTTTTCGCAGTCCATGTCGCGCACTGGACCCAGCCCTTGGCCACCAGCCGCGCCTTCCTGCGGCGCGCTTTCGAGGCCGCACAGGAAGCGGGCGATCTTTCTTATGCCGCTTACAGTTGTATTGACCTGACGGCGAACCTCTTCGCCTCCGGTGCTCCACTCGACCAGGTCGAACGAGAGGCCGAAATTGGAATAAAATTCGCGCAGGACGTGGGCTTTGGTCTTGCCGACAACAATCTCACTGTACAGTTGAGACTGGTCCGGATGTTGCGTGGACTGACACTGGACTTTGGTTCCTTCAATGACGCAACGTTCGACGAGAGCCGCTTCGTGCAGCGATTTGAGAACAACCGCGAGCTGAGCATTTGCGCGTCCTGGTATTGGATTCGCAAGCTGCAAGCCGGCATCTACGTGAACGACTCCGTAGCTGCGATCGCGGCCACAACGAAAGTCGCCCCGCTGCTATGGACCACGCCGACGCAAATTGAGCAATCTGAATACCAGTTCTATGGTGCCCTTGCCCTGGCGGCGCGGTGCGATGAAGCTCCAGCCGAGGAGCGATCCCAGCATTTGGCGGCGCTGGCGGATCATAGCAGGCAGATCGCGGTCTGGGCCGAAAACTGCCCGGAGAATTTCGAGAACCGCGTTGCACTTGTCGGCGCAGAGATCGCCCGGATCGAAGGTCGCGAGCTTGACGCTGAGCGTCTCTACGAGCTGGCGATCGCCTCGGCTCGCGCAAATGGCTTTATTCACAACGAGGCGCTCGCGTACGAGCTGGCCGCGCGCTTTTACGCGGCGCGTGGATTCAAGCAGATCGCGGACCTGTATCTGCGGAACGCCCGCTACGGTTATCTTCGTTGGGGAGCCGTTGGGAAGGTGCGGCAACTCGACGAAACATATCCAGACCTCAGACAGGAAGCGTCACTTCCCGGCCCAACGAGCACCATTGGTACGCCGGTTGAACACCTCGACCTCGCGACGGTGATCAAGGTTTCGCAAGCCGTCTCAGGTGAGATCGTACTCGAAAATCTGATCGATACGCTCATGCATACTGCAATGGAGCAGGCGGGTGCCGAGCGAGCGCTGTTGATCATGCCGCGCGGGCAAGAGCCTCGCATCGAGGCGGAAGCCACGACCAGCGGCAATACGGTAACCGTACGTCTGGTCGACGAGGCCGTGACCGAGGGCGTGCTGCCCGAGTCGGTGCTGCATTATGTCCTGCACACCCGCGAGAGTGTCATTCTGGACGATGCCGCGGCCCAGTCCCCGTATGGCGTGGATTCCTATATCCGTCAGCGCCAGGCCCGGTCCATTCTCTGCCTACCGCTGCTCAATCAGGCCAAACTCATCGGCGTGCTCTACCTCGAAAACAACCTGACGCCTCGCGTCTTCGCGCCCGCCCGGATTTCGGTCCTGAAACTGCTCGCCTCGCAGGCCGCGATCGCATTGGAGAATGCTCACCTGTATCGCGACGTCACGGAGCGCGAGAAGCAACAAGCTGCCACCTCTGAGATGCTGCGCCTCATCTCTAACTCGCCGATTCAGTCGGTGCTAGACGCGGTGGCCGAAAATGCCGCGCGCCTGTGCGACGCGAGCAATGCGCAGATATTCCGCCTTGAGGACAACCTTCTTCGGTTGGCAGCCTCATACGGGGAAATTCCAGTGGTTATCCATGCCTATCAGGGCGTTCCCGTGAACCGAGACACGGTGACCGGACGAGCCGCATGGGATCGTCGGACCATTCATGTCCATGATCTCGCCGCAGAGGAGAGCGAGTACCCGGTGGGCAGCAGTAACGCAAAACGCGAGGGCCACCGTACCACGCTTGGGACGCCGTTGTTGCGCGAAGGTACCCCCGTTGGAATAATCCTGGTACGGCGAATGGAGGTCCGACCGTTCTCCGACCAACAGGTCGCGCTTCTCGAGACCTTCGCCGACCAGGCGGTGATCGCGATCGAAAATGCGCGCCTGTTCAAAGCCGAGCAGCAACGCACGTTGGCGCTTGCGTACGCCAACCGCGATCTCGCAGAACGCGAAACGAAAATCCGGCGCCTGGTCGATTCGAACATCATCGGAATTTTCATCTGGGATTTCGACGGTCGCATTCTTGAGGCCAACGATGAATTTCTTCGCATGGTGAGCTACGATCGCGAAGACCTGGTTTCAGGTCGGATAAGGTGGGCGGACCTAACGCCGCCCGACTGGCGCGACAGGAATAACGCTAGGATCGAACAGCAAAAAAGTAGCGGCCGGTTCGAGCCGTTTGAAAAGGAATACACCAGAAAAGACGGTAGCCGTGTGCCCGTGCTGATTGGTGGGGCGACATTTGAAGAGGGCGGTAACCAGGGCGTCGCATTTGTGCTTGACCTGACGGAGCGCAAGCGCGGCGAGGAAGCATTGCGGGAAAGCGAAGCGCGCTTCCGTACGATGGCGGACACCGCGCCGGTGCTGATTTGGACTACGGACGCCGACAAGTTCTGGACCTATGTGAGTCAGACCTGGCTCGATTTGACGGGGAGAAGCTTCGAAGAAGAGTTGGGTAACGGCTGGGCCGACGACATTCACCCGAGCGATCGCGACGCGCGCCTCGAGGCTTATGCGCATTGTTTCGACCAACGCAGCCCCTTTACGCTCGAATATCGCGTGCGGCGGCACGACGGCGAGTATCGCTGGCTGCTCGACAAGGGCACCCCCCGCTTCGCTCCCGACGGTACTTTCCTCGGCTATATCGGCTCGGCCACGGACATCACCGAGCGCAAGCGCACAGAGGAACGCCTCCGCGTGCAGCACACGGTCGCGCAGATTTTGGCCGAAGCTGCCACGATCGAAGAGGCCACTCCGAGAATACTGCGGGCTATGGGCGAGTGTCTGGGATGGGACGTAGGCGCGCTCTGGCGCGTGGACCGGGAGGCCGAGGCGCTGCGCTGTGTCGAGCTTTGGCATAAAGCGTCGATAGAAGTCACGGAATTTGAAAGAGTCAGCCGGGAGCTCACTTTCGCTCCGGGCTTGGGACTACCGGGCCGGGTGTGGTCCAGCCTTGAGCCCGAATACGTGCCCGATGTCGTTCTTGATGAAAACTTTCCGCGCGGACCCATCGCCGAACGCGAAGGACTACACGCGGCCTTCGGCTTTCCCATCCTGCTCGGGGGGGAAGTCTTGGGCGTGATCGAGTGTTTCAGTCGCGAGATCAGGCAGCCCGATCAGGAGCTGCTCAACATGCTGGCTACCATCGGCAGCCAGATCGGTCAGTTCATCGAGCGCAAGCGCGCCGAGGATGCGCTGCGGGAGAGCGAAGCGAAGTTCCGTGACTACGCCGCAACTGCCTCCGATTGGCTGTGGGAGATCGGTCCTGACTACAAATTCACGCTCCTGACCGAGAATGCGTTTCGTTCGAATTCGGCGGATCGAATCGGCACGTTCTGCTGGGATCAGGCTCTCGACCTTGAAACCGAATCGGAGAAGTGGCGGCTTGTTCGGGCAACGCTCGAATCACGCAAGCCGTTCCGCGACCTCGTATATTGCTCCGTGGACGGCAGCGGCTCTCCAATGTACGTGAGAGCCAGCGGCAAGCCAGTGTTTGACGCTAACGGAGAATTCCGCGGCTATCGCGGCACCGGCTCCGATGTTACGGCATTGCGAACAGTAGAGGCAGAAGCCCGCGAAAACGAGCGACGCTATCGAGGGGCGCTACTGGAACTCGCGCACGCCAACCGCGTAGCGACGATGGGCCAGTTGACGGCCTCGATCACCCATGAAGTGAACCAGCCGATTACAGCGGCAGTCACGTACGCGTTAGCCGCTCGGCGCTGGCTAAGCGCTGAGCCGCCAAATTTTCATGAGGTGGATGACGCGCTCTCTCTTATTGTCAAGGAGGGGAATCGCGCAGGCGACGTCGTCGGGCGAATCCGCGCACTCATCAAGAAGGCGCCCGCACGAAAAGACGCCGTCGAGATCAACGATGCCATCCTCGAGGTTATTGCTCTTACCCGTACGGAAGCCGCAAACAATAGCGTCTCGGTGCGGACGCAGTTGGCGGAGGGCTTGCCGTGTGTTCAGGGAGATCGGGTCCAGCTGCAACAGGTACTACTTAACTTGATCATCAATGCCATCGAAGCGATGCGCGACGTCGGCGAAGAGGAGCGGGAATTGCTCATCAGTACCCGTAACGAGCCGGATGGCGTGTCAGTCGAGGTGCGAGATTCGGGACCAGGCTTCACGCCGGCGGTTCTTGACCGTGTGTTCGAAGCATTCTACACGACGAAACCGGGCGGTCTGGGGCTTGGCCTGTCGATCTGCCGGTCAATTATCGAAGCGCATAATGGACGGTTGTGGGCGAGCCCTAATGTGCCGCGTGGCGCTATCTTTCGTTTCATTGCGCCGGCTCATCCGGCCGCCACATCGTGAGTGGAATGCCGCTTCGGATCGAAGACGTGGCAGACGTCGAGTCTACCGGGCACCTGATCATCGGTGGTGAGACGCAATGGGACCATTACGGGAGATGCAGGGCTCAGCGTCTGCGCTAGGCAACGCGACCCGGGTTATGCGGTTTTGTCGGCGTCAGTTGCAATTGGTCGGCCATGCGCGCCAAGTCAGGCAAGGACGATGCCCGCATCTTGCGCATGACTTGGCCACGATGAACTTTTACCGTGATTTCGCTTACGCCGAGATCGGCTGCGATCTGCTTGTTTAACCGCCCGGTCACCACGAGCGCCATGACCTCGCGCTCCCGCGGCGTCAATGTTTCGAAACGAATTTTCAGCTCTGACGTAGCTCGTTCCTGCTCCAGCCGCGCTCGATCACGGGCATGACCGAGCTGAATTGCTTCGAGCAAATCCTGCTCTCGGAATGGCTTTGTCAGGAATTCGATCGCGCCACCCTTCATCGCCTGCACCGACATTGGAATGTCACCATGTCCGGTAATGAAGATGATCGGCAGCTGTCTTTTGGCACCTGCTAGTTCGCGCTGCAGCTCGAGTCCGCTCTGGCCGGGAAGCCGCACGTCAAGCACCAGGCAAGCGGGTCCTTCCGGCCGGTCCGCCTCGAGAAATTCCCTCACCGAACCGAGTAAGCTGACCCGAAAGCCCGCCGATCGAAGCAGCTTGCCCAGGGAGTCCCGCACCCCCGGATCATCGTCGACGACTATCACTGTTGGCGGTTGCTCTACCACATGTTCCTCGTTGACATGCGCATCAGCTTTTCTAGTCCGCCACCGAGCATAGCGAGATCATCGCGTGGGCGATAGAGGGGATGACCAGCCCAATTCGGCTCCGACGGATCGCAGCCAAGAGCGATCTGGCCGGTTGAAATCGGCCAGGTTCGGCGTCAGGCAGCCAGCTGCCCAAAGTCGAGCCGACTATAAGCTGGCAGCGCACAAGCGCACATCCTATTTGGTACTCGATGTTTCCGCTAGATCAATAGTGAGCGCCAATGCGTGCCATTATGGTGAAGTTCTCCTCCCTCGAGGCCGATCACTCCCTGCGGCCTCCCTTACCCCTCCAGCGCGATCCAGGCTGGAGGGGCTCTTGTGAGGTAACAGGGGCCAGGGTGATATGGCCTGTGACGCAGTCTGCTCCATCGACCACAAGATTTCCGACCATCGAAGCCAATCGTTGAGTTCCTATACATTTGTATAATCGAAGCACGTAGCGGTTGCGCCTAGGCTGGATAAGAGAGTGTCTAGTGTCGTCGCGGACAATATCCGTTCCTCCGTAAAAGCTGCTCGCGGTTACAGGTCTTGCCAAGTGCCAAATAGCGGACCAATAGTGGCCATAGTCGATGACGACGAAGCGGTTGGAAACGCAATCGAAGTTTTGATGCGTTCGATAGGGCTGGTCGCCCAGGCATTTTCGTCGGGGGAGGAGTTCTTGCGCTCACCCGAACTGAGCCGCACCGGCTGCCTGGTTGTCGACTTCGACATGCCCAAGATGAGTGGCCTTGATCTGCACAACAATTTGTCTCGATTGGGCAAAGAGATTCCCACCGTGCTGATAACTGCCTATCCGAGCGATGATATTCGTGCCCGCGCACTTCAAGCGGGGGTCAGCTGCTATCTGCCCAAGCCGTTCGATGAGAGCGACCTCCTGAATTGTATTCAGACCGCTCTAGATCGCGCAAAAGGGAAATAGAGGCGCGCCTTAGCTTGCCTACGTTGCATCAATGACCACTAAGCACGCGACAGATCGCCTCCGCCGGCCATCGGCGATGCAACTCAATAACATCGGCATCGCAGGGGGCGCGAACATAAGACCAGTCCGTTATCTGCCGAGTGCAGTCGGCTCAAGCGGCTGGACGCGCAACGCAGGACGGTCGTGCCGGCGCATGCTGCTCGTGCCCGTCATTGTGGTCGCAGCGGCGCGGGGTTCGGCTCGATCCTCCGCGTTGAGGTGATTAAGCGCTATACCAAGGTTCAGTTCGTTACGAGCTTCGTTGCGGCCAACTTTACGCTCGTACAATTGTGGCGGTTGCCGGCCGTCGGCATACAGGGCGCGCGAAATCCGTTGTTTTGGCTGACACATGTTTGACGCCGCGGTTCATAGGAAGCTGAAGTTCGGTCCTTTCGAGCTTTCGATTGGCGAGAGAGTGCTCCGGCGCGACGGTCAGGTGCTTCCCCTCGGCGATCGGGCGCTGCATATTTTGATCTATCTTACCGACCGTCCGGGTGAGGTGATCGCAAAGCAGGAGCTGATGGATCGCGTCTGGTCAGACGTCATCGTGGAGGAGGGTAGCCTACGAGTCCACGTGGCCGCAATCCGCAAGGCGCTTGGTGACGGCCAATTTGGCAACCGCTACATCGCAAACATCAAGGGGCGGGGCTACTCGTTCGTCGGCACCGTTGTCCCTCTCGCAGGTGGTACGGAGACCAGGAGCGACGGGTCCCGACACCAGGGCCGGCTCCCCGTGCGACCGCTCATGATGATTGGGCGCGAAACGGTGATCAGCGAGGTTAGCGGCAAGCTTCGAGATGAGCGGTTCGTGACGCTGCTCGGCCCCGGCGGCATTGGCAAGACGACCATTGCCTTGGCTGTTGGCCGCGCCGCTGCCGAGGAGCTTGGCGGGCAAGTCTATTTTGTGGACCTGGAAAGCCTGACCGATCCGCGGCATGTTGCGGGAGCCGTCGCGACATCTTTGGGACTTGCGCTCAAATCGAAAGATCCCGGCCCGGAGCTGGTCGAACTCGTTCGTTTGCGAAAGCTTCTTATCATTCTCGATAGCTGTGAGCATGTGATCGAGGCGGTCGCCTCGCTTGCCGAGGAGCTCTACCAGCAAACGGAAGAGATCCATGTTCTGACCACGAGTCGCGAATTGTTGAAAGTGGAGGGTGAGCATTGTTACCGGGTTCTCCCCCTTGATTTTCCACCAGACGGCTCAGAGCAGACGGCGAATGCCGTGCTCCGATATCCGGCAGCGCAGTTGTTTGTACAACGCGTGGCGGCGAGAGCGGGAAGCCTCGTTCTCACCGACGCGGAGGCGTCGTTTGTCGCGGAAATGTGCCGAAAGCTGGATTGCATACCGTTGGCAATTGAGTTGGCCGCGGGTCAGGCGGCCGCACTCGGCATCAAGAACACGGTTGCGCGCCTTGTGTCGCGGCCGGAATTGCTGAAACTAAGCCGTCGGACGGCAGTTCCCAGGCATCGGACCCTCAAGGCGACATTGGATTGGAGCTACGATCTGTTGTCTGACGCAGAGAGGATTGTCTTTCGACGCATCGCTCCTTTCGTTGGTCATTTCACCCTTGAGGGCGCGCGGCATGTCGCAGGCGAACGCGGCGCAGGCGCCGGAGAAATATTTGACGCGATCGCCGGCTTGGTCGAGAAGTCATTGATAGCAACCCGGATCGATGAAACGCAGGCACAGTATCGGTTGCTGGACACGACTCGGGCATATGCACTCGAAAAATTGGAGGAGCATGACGAGCTCGATGTGATCTCCGGCCGACACGCGAAATACGTTGCGGAATTTCTCGAATCGCAGAGGGAGATGATGCTGGCCTTGCCGAGAGCGAGGAGGACCACAGCCTATTCCGACCAATTGAGCAACATCCGTGCGGCGCTCGAATGGAGCTTTGGTTCACACGGTGACGACGAAATAGCGACGCGACTGGCCGCCGCTTCAGCACAGGTGTTTCTGGAGCTATCACTACTCATCGAATGCCAGGCATGGGCAGAACGCGCGATAGCGCGCCTTGGAACTCGAAATCAAGGCTCTCGCCGGGCAATGGAAATCTATGCATCGTTACCGTTGGCCTTGATGCATACTGAAGGTAACGATCAACGCGTCTGGACGGCTTTTGCGAGCGCGCTAGAGATTGCGATCGATCAGGGAGACCTCGCCTACGAGCTGAGGATTTTAAGCGGACTCTTCACGTATTCGCATTGGACCATGGACATTCGGGGGGCGACCGACATCGCCGTCCAGAGCAAGAAATTAGCGCTGAAGACGGGGAATCTCGACGACGTAGCGCAAGCGGAAGCAATGTTGGCCGCCTCCGATCATCTGCTGGGAAATCACCTCGCCGCACAACTACATTGCGAATCGGGCCTCCGATACTTGGTGTCGGGTCGGCGCTTTCGAACCGAACAGTATCTTTTTCACTATAAGAGCTTCTTGCTCGTCGGCATGGCACGTTCTCTCCTGTACAGAGGCTTGCTCGACCAATCGCTAGATTATGCAAAGCGCGCCAGAGAGGAAGGCAAAAAGTCGGGCCACCCCGCCACGTTTTGCCGATCCCTGGCCTTGGTTCTTCCTGTCTTTCTGACCATGGCGGACTTGAGACAATCGGATGAGTACATCGGTGAACTGAGTAGTCTCTCCGCCGCACACTCCCTGATACCGTATCGCGCGATAGCGACTGGCCTGAGGGGTCAATGGTTGCTCCTTCAAAACAATCGCATCGATGGAATCCAGTTGCTGAAGAGAGCGCTGGAGGAGCTTCGCGCCCAGCATCACGAGATGCTGAATATGGATTTTACCTGCGATCTGGCCGCGGCTCTTGTGGACCTTGGTGAACACGAGCAGGCGCTGACCTTAACCGTGAATGCAATCGAGCAACAGCAGCGCGTTGGCAAATTTCTCCACATGCCCGCCTTGTTCAGGATGAAAGGGGTCGTCTTGGCCTCTCGGTCGGACGAGGATTCTTTCGAAGCGGAAACAAGCCTGCTGTCGGCAATCGACTGGGCGAAAAGCCAGTCCGCCACCCTGTTCGAACTGAAGGCTGCGGCGGACCTTGCCGAGCTATTGCTGAAACAGGATCGCTTGCCAGAAGCCTACAAACATCTCAGCGCGGCTCTTGATCGAACACCAGCCGGAATTGTATCCCCCACTCACAAGGGCGCCCTGCAAATCCTCAACCAGCTCCAATCCGGCGCCGAGGCCGTCGGCTAAAGCGGACACCTTCGAGTACCGTGCGCTGTCTGCGCAGCCAGGTTCAAGTCCTCGCATTCCGATACAAGCCCAAGCCTGCAGTTGGATGCATGTTGTGGCAGGAATGGTCACGGCAGGGATCGAATGCAATGGGCAAGCTGGTCGCGGACATCATTGTTGAAACCTTGCAGAATGCAGGCGTCAAGCATTGTTACGGCATCGTAGGCGACACGCTTAATCTGATCGCCCGCTCACTCGAAAAAAGCGAAATCGAGTGGGTGTCGGTGAGACACGAAGAAGCGGGAGCATTTGCCGCGCAGGCGGAGGCGCAGGTAGCGGATCGCCTGACGGCAGTTGCCGGGAGCTGCGGCCCCGGTAGTCTGCATTTCATCAACGGCATATTCGAGGCCAATCGGAATCGTGCGCCCGTCATCCTGATCGCAAGTCAAATCATTCGCGACGAATTGGGCTTCGATTTCATCCAGGAGGTTGACTTCAAGCAGGTCTACAGGGACTGCAGCGTCTTCTGCGACATGATCCATACACCGGAGCAGGCGCGCCGGAAGACCGTGATCGCCTGCCAAACGGCTCTGGCGAAACGCGGTGTTGCCGTTCTGATCGTGCCGGCGGATATCTCCGCCTCGGTCGTGGATGATAGCATCCCTTACGCGGTTCATGTTGCCAGGCCCGTCACGCGCCCGAACGACGCTGATCTCGCCGAGATCGCAGAAATTCTCAACAAAAGCGAAAATGTTGTGCTGTACGGCGGCTCGGGCTGCCAGGGGGCGCATCAGGAGATCCTCGCGGTTGCCAACAGGCTGAAGGCGCCGATCGCGCATACGTCGCGCGCAAAGGACTTCCTTGAATTCGACAATCCTTACAACATCGGAATGACCGGGATGCTCGGCAACGAGGCCGGCTACCACGCTTTGCTGGACTGCGATGCGTTGTTGATGCTGGGCGCCGACTTCGCCTGGCGGCAATTTTACCCAGACAAGGCAAAGATCGTGCAGGTCGATATTGACCCCACTCATCTGGGACGACGTCATCCGATCGCGAAGGGCGTTGTCGGAGATGTGAAGGCGACGATGGCGTCGTTGCTGCCGATGCTGGCTGAACGCACCGACGCCTCGTTCCGAAGCGCATACGTTAAGCGCTACGCGAAGTATCGGGAGTCGGAACGAGCTAAAGTCGCTGTCGGCCACGATGGCAGCATTCCCGGATCCTATCTGACGCAGGTGATCAGCTGCCACGCGGCAAAAGATGCGCTGTTCACGGCCGATGACGGTACCCCGGCGGCCTGGGCCTATCGCCATATCGAGGCGAACGGTCAGCGCCGCATTTTCGCGAGTCTGCTTCACGGAACGATGGCCAACGGCATGCCGTCAGCCATTGGACTTCAGAAGGCAGAACCCGGTCGCCAAGTCGTGTGCATGGCAGGTGACGGTGGAATTTCGATGCTGTTCGGAGACCTGATGACGGTCGTGCAGCAGGAGTTGCCGATCAAGATTGCCGTCTATGACAACGGCAAGCTTGGCTTTGTGGAGATCGAGCAAAAGGCTGAGGGGATGCTCGATACCTTTACGAAGTTGAAGAATCCGAACTTTGCAGGGGTCGCGCGCGCGTTAGGTCTCTGGGGCCAGACGGTTTCGGACGCGGACCAGCTCGAAGCTGCTGTGAAGGACTGGCTGGCGCAACCAGGGCCAGCACTTCTGCACGTGCACGTCAACCCGATGCAGCTCGTCATGCCGCCATTCATGCAGGTAGAGCCGGCGATCGGGATGGCGCTTTATTCGACTCGCGCCATTCTGCACGGTCGTGGAGGGGACGTCTGGGAAATGGTGAAGGAGAATTTCGTCTAGTCGAGGCGTCATCTTCCCAGGTGAATGCGCGATGGAGCGGTGTCGCACCCCTTGTCGATTTGCCGCGCAACATGAGTGTGGTCAAGCATCGCTGCCATGGGCCGACCGGGATTGCTGAACTCACGGGAACCATCGGCTGTGCCTATTGCCAAATATTTTGGAGTTGTCGGAAGCGCGCTTGCTGTTCTTCTGCTGATAGCCGGCTGGTCTTTGCCGGAGCACCCGGAGAGTTTTCCTGATCGGCCGGAGGTCATCGACAGGGCGACTATCCGGATCAGATCCGCGCACAAATGGCCGGAAAAGATTGTCCTGGATACCAATCAGCCGACATTCTCGCCACCGTCCATCGAGGTGGCCACGGCCCGGCAGTCGGTCGAGCCTCTGCCTGACGAAATGACGGATCAAACGCGCATCGACTCCTTGGCTAAGCCAAATCCTGATGTACGGCCGATCGATGCTCATCGCCGACCCGCGCGAGCCAAGCGTAAGCCTGCAAGGGCATTTTCACCGACTCATGTGGCCAGAACTCGTAATCGCAGCGAGCAACCAACGTTGGGCACGGGCGATGAGTGTTGTCGGTCCGAGTGGGCGGATGGGCCCGCATCATCAAAAGCTGCATCGCGTAGGCGTGTCGCGCGTCGGGACTCATGGATAGGCTGGCATTTCCCGGAGGCAAATTGAAGGTCAGGCCGCTTCTGTCGGCCTCATCCTATGCGTCGCGCGACTTGGCTTGCTGGGATCTCAGAGAACGCGCGGACGCTACAATTTTCCTCACTCGAAGGGTTGAGATCGAAACCGCATTTTCCCTCTAAACAGGTCACGAATGACCAAGATTGCTGGGGGTGTGCACGATACCCTGAGATAGGAGCACGATCGCCTGCACCGTCGAGCTAATCGAAGTCTCGCATCGAGAAGTGGCCGGCTTTCGAGCGCCATAAAACTTTCGTATCGTTCCTATGACCACTCTGGATGCCCAACGACTACCCACGTTCAATTGAGCCGGTGACCGCGATCGTCTTAGGCTGGATGAGTTGGAAAAGCGCACAGGCGCATGAAGTGCGACGGTGAAAGAAGGGTGATCGACGAACAACCACGATAATTCCAAGAGGAGACTGCAATGCTGAACCGCTCCGAAAGTCTTGAATGTGGCAGAGCCGCGAGATGCGCAGTTTGTGATGGCAAGTTTGGTCTCGTCCGGTACTACTCGTGGCGAACCCCCCTTTGTTCCAAGAAGTGCGTCGATCGCTTCAGATCTCGCCGGGCAAGTGACCGGAATTGGCTGCCCTGGCTCCAACTCGCCCTAGATCAAGCGACAGAGACCCGCGCGAGGGCTCTATGACGTTTCAGCAGATCTCACAACGAGGCAAGGAATACTTAAAAACAGCGGAGACCGTGCTTCGCGCTGCCCAAACCATAACCGACCGAGCGATTGCGGGTCAGCTTAAGGCCCTTGCCGACGACTGCCAGCGGCGAGCTGAGAAAGCCTCGCATGTTGATGCGGCCAAGGCATTCGCTCGATCGGCTGCTAACGCTGAAGGCGAGTGGCGTACGGGACTTGATGGACAGCATCACGGTCCAGCCTGCGGAAGAAATGCGTGGTGAACGGTGGGATCCCGGCGCGCGGCCAGTCACGAGGTGTTTACCCCTTCGTTACCGCCTGCAGGGCTTCAAAGTTAGGGCTGATATCCTAAATCAATATCGGATGATTATCGTCATCTCATGCGGACTTGCTCTCTAGCTGCGGACTCGTTCTCTAACCAATGTTTGGAGTGAATATGGGCGAAATTATTCGATTTGTTCCAAAGTCTGAACGGGAGCGAGCCCGCCTAATTCGAGAGGCCAGCGCGATATACGACAGCATCTTCCCGCCGGCTGATCCGGTCAGCGAGAAGCAGAACAAGGCATCGGTAAGTCAAGCGGTTAGCGGCGCCAATGCCCATCGTAACGACGGGGTTCTCCTGTCGTGATCAAGATCATCGCCGTGCTCTGCAGTCTCTCCTCTCCGGCAAATTGCCACGAGCAGACCGTCACCACCTCGGACTTGGCTGAGGTCTCAATGCAATCCTGCCTGATGGGCGCGCCGCAGCTCGCGGAGTGGATGAAGCAGCATCCCGTCGAGCGTCTGGCGGCGTGGCGCTGCGTGATCGGAAAACAGGATGGCAGGGGAGTTTAGGGTGGAAAGCGGCTTTCCACGAGAGTCCGCGGCCGATCCGATAGGCGTCGCGCCGCACCTGCGGAGCTGTATCGCGGTCGTGGACGAGCCGACATTGCTCAATTTGCAGGAGCGATAGGCGGTGCCCATCGCCCGCTACTTTAGCTTCGTCGGAAGCACGCTTGTGGTTCTTCTCGCTGGCAGGAATTGGAAGACGAACAGATTCTGGCGTTGTGCACGGAACTGCGCAGTAACCGTCTAAATGGATCAGGAATGAACAAGATCGTCCGAAGCGGGTCCGCTACTCCATACAGCATCAAGAGGAGCAAGTTACATGTCCAGACTTGCAATCGTTGCGACCACCTTGCTTGCTGCGTTTGGCAGCGGACAACCCGTGTTTGCTGAGGAGGCAATATCGGAACCAAGATGCGTATGCGGTCTATCAACCGGTGCCGATGTGTTTAACGCGGGCCGCCCCATCTTCTCCGACTCGGACAATGCGTCTGCGAGCGAACGCGAATCCAGGATCGATGGCCACGCTCGAACGCCGCAGACTTTGTCGGGACACCATCGCCGCTCCTCCGCTGCGAACGCGAGATCGACCGCTTATGTGATTGTCACGCGCGCGCGTGCACCACGGATCTAGCCAACATCTCGCGTGGCAGGAGCGTTTGCATGACCGAATACCTAATCGCCTCGCGCGCTGTGTCGACCGTGGGCGTTCGATCATTCCACCAGCTTAGGCGATTCCAATACGTCATCAACTCGGATAAGGTTTCGGTACAAACAGGCAGCGAAGCTGACCTGAAACCAGCAGACATATTGTCCTTTTTGCCACAATTTCCCACGGGTCAGGGTCTAAACCCTCATCAGGAATGATGGTCAGCGAAGACAATTTCAGTATGCGTTGAGCTAACGCGGAGCGACCCATGCGTGTCGCGATGTACATTGTGGCGGTGTTGGTGGTGACCACGCCATCAGAAGCTTCGAAGTCCTGCATGACCAATGCTGAAGCGCGTCAGCAGTTCGGTTCTGTTCACATCTACTGGCACGGCCCGGATCATTGCTGGGATGCGGCTCCGACACGACGCCCCAGCCGCCAAAAGGTTCAGCAAAAAACTCCCGCCCATCAAGAAACTCCCGCTCGTGAAGTTGAACAATCGACTGACCAGCCCAAGTGGCGTGATTCCAGATCGGAAGTGCTGGTTGACAACGGACCTGTGCAGCCGCTTGGGGTGACCGCGGATGCTCGTCGTGATGGGGACAACGATACTGTCACCGGCAAGCCATGGATAGATCGTTGGGTGGACACGGAGCCATCCCCTTGTGCCGCGCGCCGGGTTGATATCGCAGCGGTGGAGCGGCCACCCGTCATCGAACGCAAAGCGGAGCGGTCGGTCAGGCCGGACGGTGTGGTGCTGGTGTTCGTCGTGTTCGTCGTGCTGGCGCTCGGGACGATCGAGATTGTGAACCGCCGCCCGATCTATGCATGGCCGCCATCAGGAAGAACGACGTAGCGCTCTGCCCTGCGCATTGAACGCCATCTGGGTGGGTACAGGATCGACTGCGACACAGCTCCTTGTCGTCGGCGTCGGTGACGCGGACGGCACGGCCTTTGGGTACGACAGCGTCGTGCGTGCGCTCGCAGAGTTTTGACGGTCGCACCGTGGCAGCAGCGCGCCGCGGCGCGACTGGCGCCGCGGCAATTCGCCCTGCGCGCTAGTGACGTGTAGCGCGCAGCACGAACGTGGTTTGGGTCATCCTGGCCACGAAGCCTTCGAGATGCACAACTCTCTGCCTGGCCAATTCGCTGTGGAGTTCGTGAATCTTTCGCGACTCGGCAAAAAAGGTCTCGAAAGCCTGCTTCGCGAATTCCGTCTGAACCTCAAACGCCTTATTGAGCGACCGCGCGGCCGCGAGCTTTTCCAGGAAGGACCAGGTGAGTTCGACCGATTTCCCGGTGTAGGCGCCATAGGCATTGGCGATCGTTGCAATGCTGACCGCGACGGGCTCGGCCGATACGGCAGGGACGGTCGGGATGATCTCAGTCGCGGAAGGTCCAAGTGGAGAGATGTCCATCGACGCGACCGGCGCGCTGATCTGCTCGTTGATCTGTTCGTTGATCTGTTCTTGGGCGTCCTGCAAATGATCCGGCCTGGGCTCCGCCTCGGCGCCTTGTTGTTCGCCGGTTTGCTTCCGCGGCTCGACCTTCTTGCCCTGCCGCTCTGTCTTCCCCTTGCGCGGGCTGGACTTCCCGATTGCTTTATTCCCACCTGCATTCAACATTGGGATCGCTCCAGATTTCAAGTATGAATCAAGCCACAAGCCTTCGTCCTGTTTGTGCTGGATTCGCGGTTGTGCCTTGTTCCTCGCGTGACGGTCGTGTGTCTACATTTTGAAGAATGAACTTCAGCGGGCATCTCGCGCCCCTCTCCGGCGGCCTGGCGGAGCAGGGCTTGACCTGTCGCGAGCGATTGGCGGATGACGTTGCGCTATTCCGTCCTGTGCGCTGAAAGCCATTTGGGGACAGGATCGAGCGGCGTGCGATACAGCAGCTCCTTGTTGTCGGCGTCGGTGACCCGGACGGCACAGCCTTTTTGCATTCGGTTCGGGCTGCACCGGCGACAGCTCGTTTGCCGGCTGATCGGCTCTGTCGGTGCTCGAATTTTTAACCCGGCTGCTAGTGCTAATTTAAAAATGCCCTGCTCAGTGCGTGGTGCAGATTCCGCTGCACGCAGGTAGCAGGGACTTTTCCGTTTTGTAGATCGCTAGAATCCGCTGTGGGGAACCACTGCTGCATCAGTTGTTGAAATTAACCATTTGTTAACCCTACGGTCGCCTAATGCAAATGATTTGGAGGGAATTTGACTCACCATGTCGGCCCCTGCGACACGAACAAAGTCGATGCCTTTGTCGGCCGATCTTGCCTTTTCGTTCGTTAGCCAGGCTGGCAGTTCGCGTTCCGGCTGTCCTACGCGGAGCAAAAAATGTTCGGAGAGAACGACTTAGTGGACAATCTCAGCCGCGATCTCGATCGCGCGCGCGGAAAGCGCGACGCACTTGCATCCGATGTCACGGCACTGACGGCTCAGATCGCCGAAATCGAAGCCCGTCTTTCTGAGGAAAGAAAACGGCGGGAACGCAATCACGTCTTGGGCGAAATCGAAGCAATAAAAAAACGAATCATACAGACTGCCGGCGCGTTTGCGCCTGTCGTCAGTGAGCTCTGCGAGGCGACCGAGATGGCGGCGGCAGTCGTGCCCGAAGCTCGCGAGCTTAATAACTTTCTATCGTCCGTCGCGGCCGAAGTTGAAACCGTAGTCGATCCCTTATTGCGCGAACTGGACCGACGCGCGGATGCGGTGCGAGTCGGCCACGCTGCACTGGATCTTCCGTGTTTAGCCAATGAGGCGCCGACCAAACTGCCAAAAGATAATAATGATCGCGTACTTCGCTTGCTCCGTTTTCCAGTATGGCTGTCTCGCTCCAAGGAGGTGGAAAAAAAAGAAACTGCGGAAAACCCGCACAGCACAGCTGCCTGAACTATCGGTGCGCTGCGGACCTCACAGAGCCTCGATGCTCATCCGCAGGTTTGGCGGTCCGAAAGCGGCTTTGATAGGCCTCTGCGGGAGCTCGCGATAACAAGCCATCCCCATTTGCAGCTCCAAAAAACAGAGCGAGCCGCCCAGCGGCCATCGTTGGCTCTCCTCTGTTCCCAGTAGAATATTTTCTTGCAATTCGCGCGATCCGTAGTTCGCTCGCGTGTAAAAGTTTTTTCCGCGTTTCAGCGATCTGCTGTTCCGCATTCTGCATGAGAAGTGTGCGCGCCAGGGCTGAGAGCCGAGTTGCGTCCGTTCTTGCGACGGCTCAGTTGGCCCTGCGGCGCAGGAAGGCCGGGATATCGAGAACGTTTTCCTCGATCAAATTGCGCGCAGGAGAGGAGCGACCGTACGGATCGAGGCCCTGCGGAGCCGCGGGGCGGGCATGTTCCGCATTCGGGTTTGCCGCCCACCCTTCGGGGTGTCGGGCCGCTGGGAGGACCGGCGGACTCTCTAATTTCGGCAGCAGTGGACTACGCTCGATGCGGCCGGCGATGCGACGGCTGTCGATGCGCAGCCTGCCGGCGAGTTCCGTGAGTGAGCTTTCCGCTGCTTGCGTCTGGTGCGTCGGATCGAGATTATCGATGCCTGTCGCCACCACCGAGACGCGGACGATACCTTCCAGACCTTCATCGAAAGATGCGCCGACGATGATGTTGGCGTCCTGGTCGGCCTCTTCGCGAATGCGGGTGGCGGCTTCGTCGATCTCGAATAACATCAGGTCCTTGCCGCCGGTGATGGAGATTATGAGGCCACTGGCGCGTTTGATCGAGGGATTCTCGATCAATGGATTGGAAATCGCAGCCACAGCTGCATTGAGCACGCGCTTCTCGCCAGAAGCCTCGCCCCTGCCCATCATGGCCTTGCCCTTCTCGCGCATCACGGCGAGAACGTCAGCAAAATCCAGATTGATGAGACCTTCCTTGACGATAAGGTCGCTGATGCAGGCTACACCCGAATAAAGCACCTGATCGGCCAGGGCGAAGGCATGGGCGAACGTGGTCTTTTCGTTGGCCACCCGGAACAGGTTCTGGTTTGGGATGATCAGCAGGGTGTCCACCACCTTCAGCAATTCGGCGATGCCGGCTTCGGCAAAACGCATGCGGCGCTGGCCCTCGAAGTGGAATGGTTTGGTGACTACACCGATGGTGAGAATGCCAAGCTCACGTGCGGTCTTGGCGATAATGGGGGCTGCCCCGGTGCCGGTACCGCCGCCCATGCCGGCAGTAACGAACACCATGTGTGCGCCGGTCAAATGATCGCGGATCTCATCGATTGCCTCTTCGGCTGCGGCGCGCCCCACTTCGGGTTGCGAGCCGGCGCCAAGGCCTTCGGTCACCCGGGTACCCATCTGGATGACGCGCTTGGCCATCGACATGGTGAGCGCCTGTGCGTCGGTATTGGCGACGATGAAGTCGACGCCTTGCAGCCCGGCCGCGATCATGTTGTTGACGGCATTGCCGCCGGCGCCGCCGACCCCAAACACGATAATGCGCGCCTTCATCTCGCAAATATCAGTGATGTCGGTCATTTTTACCTCACGTTGCTCCGGCGAGCTGGGGAATGAGAGGAAACGGTTTGCTACCTACAAGCCTTGCGGTCTGCTTCCACTATGGTCGCGGCTAGATATCCTAGTCGGCGTGCAGCTTGTCGGTGGCTGTCGACCGAGCCGCCAGCTCGCAGAGCCGCCACTTCATCTTCAAGCCGTGCGGTCACTTCCTTAGCTGCCATAGTCTCGGCAGTCGCCTGCAGCAGCTCAACCGTCAGGCGATCGGCGCGCTCGCGCTCGCGCTCGAAATCTGCTCTGTCATCGGCTGCCCTTGCTTCGAGCCGCACGATCTCCGCCTTCAATGCCTCGATCTTCGCCGCAAATGGGGCGATGTTGCCTGCCTGGCGACCACGTGGCGGCCGGGGCGTATGCCGTATTTCAGCAAGATCAACGCTCACCAGGGCTTTGCCACTATCCGAAAGTGAGCGCGGCAACCGGCGTCGCTTGGCAAACGAACGAGCGGCCTCTGGCGAGACTGTCAGGCGGGCACCTAGAGCGGCATATGTCAACGCCTCAACGGACATCGGCTGTTCTCCTCGAACGAACCGGACGGTAAATCGGCTGATGATGACCGGGCGATGACCGCAAACTATGCTGCGTTGGTTAACAGATTGTTAACGGGCGCCGCGACAAGGCACACTTCGACGCTGCTACCGACTACAAGAGCGGAAGACGTTGGCGCTCGCGCAGATTATGCCAAAGGATTTCCCGCTCGATGGCCGGTGCCAGGACCGCAATGTCCTTCGGCCGATCCAGCAGCCGAAGGAGCCGGACGATCGGATCGAGCAAGTCGTCCGTCAGGTCGCTCACGGCAATGCCTGGCGGCTCGGTCTTGGCCTTTCGCGGTGCGCTCGTTTCCAGCAAGAGCGCGGCGACCACGTCGGGTTTCAGCTTCAGGCCGAACCCGAGAAACGGCTCTGTCGCGCTGGCCTGCACGACGGACCCGCTCAACGGCAGATCGACCGAGAAGATGAGATACTGACCGGCGGCATAATCGAAAACCAAAACCTGATTGCCCAGCACAACGCGCTTCGCGCCCTGCGCCACGACTTTTACATGAAACAACTATCATTCCCTCCGTTCCTTCATCCTCGTCACCATCATTTCGGCTACCAAGTTACTGGACGGCGAGGCGCTCCGCGAAGCAAGTCGTACCAGCGTGACCTGCGTTGCTTCCAGTCGCTTTTCCCTCAGCGGAACCGCCACGAGCGTGCCATTAATCAACGCCGGCATCGCGGTATCCCTTGGCAAAAACGTGGCCAAATCGGTCCGCGCGGCGAGCGTTTGCGCGAAGGCCAGAGAATTGGTTTCGTTGCAAATCTCCAGACGAACCTGGGCCTGCGCGCAGGCCCGATCGATCTCCTGGCGGATGCCGAATGAAGGATCGGGGACGACGACGCGCAGGCCCGCCAGGTCCTTTACGGTGCAACTGCTTTTCGTCGCCAACGGATGGTTCGGCGCGACGATCAGGCATAGCGATTGTCTCATGCGGGCGAGTTCAATCAAATCGCGCCGCGGCGCCCGCCCGAAAACGAAGCCGAGATCGACGTCGTTGTGCCCCACAAGCTCGGCGACGTCTCGTGAACCGACCACGGTCAGTGCAATCGAGATACCCGGATATTCTCCGGCGAGATCGACCACAAAATCTGCAAGAAAGCTGGCCAGCAATCCCTCAACAGTGGCGATCTTTACCAGGCCGCGGCGCAGCGAGTCGAACTCCTCGACCTTGCTGCGTAACCCGTCCAGCTGGTTTCGGTTCTCGACTGCATAGCGATAGAGCACGTGTCCGGCGTCGGTCAGATTCATGCCGCGCGCGCCGCGCTCGAACAGCTTGACGGACAGCTCCTCTTCCAGCCCCTGCACCTGCCGGCTGATGGCTGACGGCGCGATCCGCAGCGATGCCGCCGCCTGTTTGATCGAACCGCATTCGGTGACGACCCGGAAATACCGTACGGCAGTGGATTCTATCATCTCGCCATTTTCCAAATTCGGCTGCTCAACGATCCGGCAGCTTCTGATTAGGGGTCTGATTTTTAGATCGATTGCGACTAAATTCAATGCTTTTATTCGAAGGCTGGATTTGTCATGCTTTTGCCAGGCATTGGTCACGGTCATCGACGGAGAAAACGGATGGTTCAATCCCGGCTCGCTCGCTACGCCCGCATCTCAGGCTCGCTTTTGCTGGCGGTTGCCGGTCTGGCCGTTTCCGCATCGCTGGCCTCGGCCGAAGACGTGATCCGCTTCGGCGCGCCGCTGCCGATCACCGGGCCCTTGGCGCCCGAGGCGGTCAAGCAGCAGCAGGGTTATGATTTGTGGGCCGAGCAAGCCAACAAGGCGGGCGGAATCACGGTCGGCGGCAAAAAATACAAGGTCGAGATCGTCTATGCCGACTATCAGTCCAACACGCCGCGCGCGGTGCAGACCACCGAGCAGATGATTACGCAGGACAACGTCAATTTTCTGTTCGGCGCGTTCGGCTCCGGCGCCGCCAAGGCGGCAAGCACCATCTCGGAGAAATACAAGGTGCCGACGCTGGCCGCGACCGCGTCGTCCTCCCAGGTCTACGACCAAGGCTATAAATATCTGTTCGGCACCTTTACGCCGAACGACACGTTGACCACGCCGCTGACCCAGATCATCAAGGCGAAGGCGCCCGAGGTGAGGAAGGTGGCGATTCTGGCGCGCAACGATCTTTTCCCGCTGGCGATTGCCCAGGAGATGGAGAAGTCCGCCAAGGCCAACGGCATCGAAGTCACATACTTTGAGAAATACGCCATCAACACACTCGATCACTCGGCCACGCTGTCGCAGATCAAATCGCTGGCGCCGCAGTGGATCTTCGTCACCGGCTACACCAACGATCTGCTGCTGATCCGCAAGCAGATGGTCGACCAGCAGATGAGGGCGGCCGTGGTGACGATGATCGCCGGCCCCGCGTATCAGGAATTCATCGATGCCGCCGGGCAGAGCGCCGAAAACATCAGCAGCGCGTCATGGTGGCATCCAGCTGAGCAATATGCCGGCAAGGATGTCTTCGGCCAGACCTCGAATTTCGTGAAACTGTTCCGCGCCAAGTACAACAGCGATCCGGATTACGGCCAGGCATCGGCTGCCCTTTGCGGCGCGTTGTTTCAGCTGGCGATTGAAAAGGCCGGCTCGCTGGATCGTGAAAAGGTCCGCGACGAACTGGCCAAGATGGACGTCGTGACGTTCTTCGGGCCGGTCAAGTTCGGCGCCAACGGCCAGATCAATTCGCTGGAGCCGCCGGTTTTCCAGATTCAGAACGCCAAGCCCGTCGTGCTGTTCCCGGATGCCATCAAGCAGGGTGAATTCAAGCTCGGCGTGAATTGATCATCGCGCTCGGGAAGGAATCGAGATGCTGGCAGTCCAGGTTCTGGTCAATGCGTTGGTGCTGGGTTGTCTCTATGCCTGCATCGCGATCGGCTTCTCGCTGGTTTGGGGCGTGCTCAACGTCATCAACCTGATCCACGGCTCCTTCATCGTGCTCGGCGCTTATCTGGCCTGGGGCGCCTACCAATGGCTCGGGATCTCGCCGTGGTACGCTTTGGTGATCGCGGCGCCGCTATTTTTCGCGTTCGGCTATCTGCTGCAGCGGCTGTTGCTCAACCGCGTTATCAGCGCGCCGGTGCTGGTGACGCTGACGCTGACCTTCGGGCTCGACCTGATCCTCAACAACGCGATGATTTATTACTTCAAGGCCGATTACCGGAAGCTGACGCTGAGCCCGCCGACCGGCTCGATCTCGCTGTTCGACGTAGTGGTGCCGGTCGATCGTCTGATCGCCACCGCATCCGCGCTGGCATTGACCGGTCTGCTTTATCTGCTGCTGCGGCGCTCGAAAGTCGGCCGTGCCATTGTTGCGGTACGGCTCGATCGCGATGCCGCCGTGCTGATGGGCGTCGATGTCAAATCGATCTATGCCATCGCTTTCGGTCTCGGTGCGGCGCTGGCCGGCTGCGCGGGCGTGCTGATGGCGTTGATCTTCCCGATCTCGACGCTGACGTCGTCGGCCTATCTCGGCAAGGCCTTTGTGGTCTGCGTGCTCGGCGGTCTCGGTAGCGTGTCCGGCGCGCTGGCCGGCGGCTTGTTGCTGGCGCTGGTGGAAGGCATCGGCTCGACGCTGATCGGACCGGCGCATGCCACCACGCTGTCCTTCGTGCTGCTGATCATCTTCCTGGTCGTACGCCCGCAGGGCCTGCTTGGCCGAAAGGGTTTTGAATGACTCGGGTCAATCTGGCACTGCTGATCCTGATCGCCTGCGTGGCGTCGCTGCCGCTGTTCGGCGGCGCCTATGCGTTGCGAGTCGGCACCATCGCCTGCATGTATGCGGTCTTCGCGCTGTCCTGGAATATCGTCGGCGGCTTTGCCGGCTATCCGTCTTTTGCCACCGCGGCATTCTTCGGCTTCGGCGCCTATGCCACCGGCATTCTGCTCAACAAAGGCGTGCCGCTGAGTGTCGCGGTGATCGGCTCGCTGGTGATGTGCTTCCTGCTCGCCGCGGCGCTCGGCACGGTGCTGCTCCGGCTGCGCGGGCACTACTTCGCGATCGCCAGCCTCTCATTGGTCGAGGTATTTCGCGAAATGGTCAACAACGCCACGGATCTGACCGGCGGCGGCATGGGGCTGAATATTCCGCTGGCGTCAGGCTCCGGCATTCTCGCCGACGCCACGTTCTTCTTCTATGCGATGTGGGCCCTGCTGCTGATCGCGGCGGTAGTGGTGATGATCGTCTCGGCCTCGAAGCTCGGATTCGGCTTGAACTGCATCCGGCAGAACGAGACGGCGTCCAATATGGTTGGCCTGAATTCCACGCTCTACAAGAGCGTGGCCTTCGGCCTGTCGGCGTGTTTCGTCGGCGCCGCCGGCGGCATCTATGCGGCGTGGGTGCATTACATCGACCCGTCCGACGTGTTCGACATCCTCCATTCGGTAAAGCCGATCGTGATGGCGCTGATGGGCGGCCTGGGGTCGCCGCTGGGTGTGGTCTGCGGCGCTTTCGTATACCTCGGCCTGGAGGAGGTGGTCTGGCGCAATTACATCCAGATCCATAGCGGCGTGCTCGGCCTGCTGATCATCATGCTGCTGCTGTTCCTGCCGCATGGCCTGATCTCGCTGCGCTCCGGCATGTTCTGGCGAAAGGCGAAGCATGTCTGAGATCCTTCACCTCAGCAACATCTCGCGCCACTTCAGCGGCCTGCAGGCGCTGCGCGACGTCACGATATCCCTCAACAAGGGCGAAGTGCTCGGCCTGATCGGACCGAACGGCGCCGGTAAGACCACGCTGGTCAACACCATCTGCGGCGTGACACCGGCAAGCTCGGGGGTTGTAACGTTCGACGGCAAGGACATCACCCGGGTGAAGACTTATCAGGCGGCGCGGCTCGGCCTGTCGCGCACCTTCCAGATCGTGCAGCCGTTTGCCGAATACACCGCGCTCGACAATGTCGCAGCGGCCGCTTTGTTCTCGCAGCCCGGCGAAAGCCTCAAATCTGCGCGCGAGGAAGCCCGCGCGCATCTTGCCTTCGTCGGCCTCGACGCGCAGGCCAACCAGTTCGCGGCGACGCTGACGCTGGCGATGCGCAAGCGGCTGGAATTGGCGAAGGCGCTGGCGATGAAACCGAAGCTGTTATTTCTCGACGAGGTCAATGCCGGCCTCAACAGCGCCGAGGTGGAGCGCGCCACAAAGCTGATCCATCAGCTTGCCGCCGGCGGCATTACCATCGTGATGATCGAGCATCTGATGAAGGTGGTGCTCAACGTCTGCACCCGCATCGCCGTGCTGCACAACGGTCAGCTGATCGCCGACGGCCAGCCGCGCGACGTCATCAAGAATCCCGCCGTGGTGGATGCCTATCTCGGCCAGCAATACGCACAACGGAATGCCGCCCGTGGCTGATCGCATGATCCTCGAACTGCAAGGTTTGTGCGCCGGCTACGGCGAGATCCAGGTGCTGTGGGGCATCGACATGGCGGTGCGCCGCGGTGAGATCACTGCGCTGATCGGCTCCAACGGCGCCGGCAAGACCACGCTAATGCGGGCGCTGTCCGGACTGATCCCGATGCAGGATGGCCACTACTTCTCCGAAGGCCGGGATCTGACCGGGGACACTGCCGCGCAGATTCTCGCCCATGGCATCGTCCACGTACCCGAAGGCCGGCGGCTATTCGGCGCCATGAGCATCGAGGGCAATTTGCTGATGGGCGCCTATTCGCGCAAGGCCAGCCGCGCGGAGATCGCACGCGATTTGGAGCGGGTCTACACGACGTTTCCGAAATTGTTGGAGCGCCGCGACCAGGCCGCCGCGACGCTGTCCGGCGGTGAGCAGCAGATGTGCGCCATCGGCCGGGGGCTGATGAGCGCGCCGCGACTGCTGATGATCGACGAATTGTCGCTCGGCCTGTCGCCGTTGCTGGTCGAACAACTAGTCGCGGCGTTGCGGACGCTGAACGCTGAAGGCATGTCGATCTTGCTGGTGGAGCAGGATGTCACCACCGCTCTCGATCTCTGCCATTCCGCCTACATCATGGATATGGGCCGCATCGTGCGCACCGGCCTCGGCCCTGAATTGCTGGCCGATCCGATCATTCGCGACGCCTATCTCGGCGTCCTCGCAGACTGACCATCGTCATTGCGACGAATACTTTTCATTCCATCCAGAGAGGCAATCATGATCCAGACCGTCGAAGCAGCTAACAGTGGCTATCGTTTCATGCCCGGCGTCAGCCAGTATTCCTGCGGCGTCGGCGCGCTGCCTGGTTTCACCCTCGAGCGCGTGCGCTTCTCCAGCGTGGTGCCGCTGAAGCAGGGTTTTGAGAAGATCGCCGAAATCATCAAGAAGGCGGGCCGGCCGTTGACGTCCTTTGCCGCCTGCGAGCTGCGTTCCCCGGCGCCGTTCACCGAAGACGGCTTCAAGGCTTTCAACGAGATCTATATCAAGACGCTGATCGAATGGGGCGTGATGAAGGACGGCGTCAATCCTGTGGCGCGTAGCAACGTCTGTCCGAAGCTCGATCCGCCGTCCGAGCCGGGCTTTCACGCCTTCTCGTTCACGACTGTCGCGCCGGGCGCGCCGGCCTCGTTCATCGTGGCCGGCAGCGGCGAGTCTCAGGAAGGCAAGGCGAACTACCGAGATTATATTGTTCGGCTCGGCGATACCAGCCCTTCCGGCATGCTCGAAAAGGCCAAGTGGGTCCTCGACGAAATGGAGCGCCGCATGAGCGCGTTCTCCGGGGACTGGATCCAGACCACCGGCGTTCAGCTTTACACCGTGCAGAACGTGTTCTCGGTGCTGGAGAGCGAACTCGGCCGCCGTGGCGTGTTCCGTAACGGCCTGACCTGGCATTTCAACCGCCCGCCGGTGGTCGATCTCGAATACGAGATGGACTGCCGCCGCGTCCATATTGAGCGCGTGATCGAAAGTTGAAACGATGGCAACTCCAGCAATGATCGTTGAAGGCGAGTTGCGCGTCGCGGTAGTCGGGCTTGGAGCGATCGGGCGGAGGGTCGTCGAAGCGCTGGATCGCGGCTTGGACGGGTTGGTGCTGGCTGCGGTCTCGGTTCAGGAGCCCGGGAAGCATCTAGACTTCCTCGCGACTCTGTCCAGGGCGCCTGCCATTCTGCCCATCGAAAACCTCTCCGGAGTGGCCGACGTAGTCATCGAATGCGCACCAAGCGCATTGCTGAAGTCGATTGTCCTTCCATTTGTCAGCAAGGGAAAAACGGCAATCGTACTGAGCGCGGGGGCGCTTCTGGAGCACGATGACCTCATTCAGATTGCGAAGCAGAGTGGCGGTCAGATCGTGGTACCGACGGGAGCGGTGATCGGCCTCGATGCAGTGACGGCCGCCGCAGAAGGGACGATCCATTCGGTGCGGATGATGACGCGCAAGCCGGTCAAGGGCCTGGCCGGCGCTCCCTACATTGTCGAGAACAATATCGACATTGAAAACATCACCGAACCGCTGAAGATCTTCGACGGCACGGCGCGCGAAGCTGCCAGGGGATTCCCTGCTAACCTCAATGTCGCCGTCGCGCTCTCGCTCGCCGGAATCGGCCCGGATCGGACCAGACTTGAAATCTGGGCGGATCCCGCACTGACGCGCAATACCCATCGTATCGAGGTGGAGTCGGATTCTGCGAGCTTCGCGATGTCGATCGAAAATATTCCGTCCGAGAATCCGAAGACCGGTCGGATTACGGCCCTGTCAGTGATTGCCTATCTTCGCAAGCAACGATCCGCGCTTCGTGTTGGGACGTGAACGAACCTTTAGATAGAGATTGATCGACTGGTGGTGTGATTTTCGCCCTCGCGCTGGATACTCGTCAGACCCGATGTGACCGGCATTCCCTTGTGCCGTGTCCCGCCTCCGGTTGTGAACGAGCTTACGCCATGAACCTCTTTTAGCTCGTACACAGTGAGAGCGGCGGTCGGTGCTGCAGGCTTGGGCATATGGCGAACATGTTGCGAGCATATGTAGAAAACACTGGCAGATTTCGATGTCGCCATTGGGATGGCTCTACATCTGAACTTGCGGTGACTGGCTTGCTATCGTAATTGTCGGTGATGGTCTTGTTTGTCGTCCGCAGACTGTGGCTGGCCGCCTTGGTGTGCCTGACCGTTCTGGTCGTCAGCTTCGTCCTGACACGCCTTTCCGGCGATCTGGCCGCGTCGATCGCAGGCCCGAACGCCTCCGCGGCCGATGTCGCAATCATTACCAGGAATTATGGCCTCGACCGCCCGTTGGTGGTGCAGTTTCTCGAATGGGCCGGCCACGCCGCCGAGGGCGATCTCGGCCGATCCTTCCTCTACCATGTCCCGGTCTGGGGGCTGATCCGCGATCGATTACCGGTCACTCTGGCGCTTGGCCTGACCGGCCTTGCGATCGCGCTGTTGGTTGCCCTGCCGCTGGGCATTCTGGCGGCGGTGCGGGAGGGCTCGGCGATGGATCGGGGCATCATGATGGTGGCGCTGCTGGGGCAGGCGATGCCGGGCTTCTGGTTCGGTCTGGTGATGATCGTCCTGCTTGGCCTCGACCTGCAATGGCTGCCGATTTCGGGCGGCGACACCTGGCAAGGCTACATCATGCCGGGGATCGTGCTGGCCTTTTCGGCAATCCCAGCCTTGATGCGCCTGACCCGCTCGGGAATGATCGATGCGCTGGCGGCGGATTACATTCGCACCGCGCGCGCGAAGGGACTGAGCCGGGCGAAGATCATCCTCAAGCACGCCTTGCGCAATGCGGCGATGCCGGTGGTCTCCATCGCGGCGGTGCAACTCGGCTTTATGTTGGGAGGATCCGTGGTGATCGAGTCTGTCTTCGCACTGCCGGGCGTCGGCTATCTGGCCTGGGAATCGATCACCAAGAATGATTTTCCGGTGGTCCAGGCCGTCGTGCTGTTTTTGGCCGTCATCTACATCGCCCTGACCTTGCTGGCGGACATGATGAATGCGCTGCTCGATCCGAGGTTGCGCGGATGAATGCCATTATTGTCCAATCCCGGCCGGCCCGGCGATGGTTACCTGCATTTCGTCACCTCGCCACGCTGCTGGGCGCAGTGATCATAGGGGCCGCAGTGCTGATCGCGATTTTCGCACCCTATCTGACGCCGCATGATCCATTCGCTCAGGATCTCAACCAGCGCCTCATTCCTCCGGTGTGGATGGAAGGCAGCCAGCCGACGCATCTATTGGGCACGGATCAGATCGGCCGCGATTACCTGTCGCGCCTGATCTACGGCACGCGCATTTCCATGCTGATCGGCGTGCTCACCGTCATCACGTCCGGCGTCATTGGCATCACGCTGGGAATCATCGGCGGGTTTTATGGCGGGCGCACCGACGACGTCGTAATGTTCCTGATCACCTGTCGCCTGTCGATCCCGCTGATTCTGGTGGCATTGACGGTAGTGGCGCTGGTTGGCAGTTCGCTTGCGGTGGTGATTCTGACGCTCGGGCTGTTGCTGTGGGACCGGTTCGCCGTGGTGGCGCGTACCACCGCGATGCAGGTGCGCAACCTCGATTACATCGCCGCCGCCCAGGCCGCCGGTGCATCGCGCCTGCATATTCTGCTGCGCGAGGTGCTTCCCAATATCGCCAATCATTTGGTGGTGGTGGCAACGCTGGAAATGGCGCTGGCGATCCTGCTTGAAGCGGCCCTGTCATTTCTCGGACTGGGCGTGCCGCCGCCCTTGCCGAGCTGGGGGCTGATGATCGCCGAAGCCAAGGAATACATGTTCTTCAGCCCGTGGGTGATCATGACCCCCGGGGTCGCGCTGTTCGTGCTGGTGCTCGGCATCAACCTGCTGGGCGACGGGCTGCGCGACTTGCTCGGGGCGGATATGCGGCGATGACACCCGTCGTACCGGACCCGGTTCTCAGCGTCGCCAATCTGCGTGTCTCCTTCGGGCAGACCGAAGCCGTGCGGGGCGTGACGCTGGCGGTGGCGCGCGGCGAAACGCATTGCCTGGTCGGCGAGTCCGGCTGCGGCAAATCCGTTACCGCGCTGTCGATGATGAACCTGCTGCCGCGCCGGATCGCCCGCACCGCCGATCACCTCCGCTTTCAGGGCCAGGATCTGCTGGGCATGTCGGAGCGCCAGACCGCACGGCTGCGCGGCGACAAGATGGCGATGATCTTCCAGGAACCGATGACGAGCCTGAACCCGGCCTATACGATCGGATCGCAGATGTCCGAGGTGTTCGAACGCCATCGTGGGGCGACACGGCGGCAGGCCATGGACAGGGCGGCCGAGTTGCTGGCGCGCGTGGGCATTACCGCTCCGGGAATGCGCCTCGGGCAATATCCCCATCAGCTCTCCGGCGGCCTGCGCCAGCGGGTGATGATCGCCATGGCGCTGATGTGCGATCCTGAGTTGCTGATCGCCGACGAACCGACAACGGCTCTCGATGTGACGGTCCAGGCGCAGATCCTGCGGCTGCTGCAGAAGCTGCAGCAGGAGTTGGGACTGGCATTGCTGTTGATCACGCATGATCTCGGCGTGGTGGCGCGGATGGCGCAGCGTGTCTCGGTGATGTATGCGGGCGAGGTGGTCGAAACCGGCACGGTGGCCGAGGTGTTCGCCGCGCCCACGCACCCCTACACGCGCGGTCTGTTGGACTGCATTCCCGTGCCCGGCACGACGCAGACTGGCGAGCCGCTGGGCAACATTCCGGGCGTGGTACCTCGCATAGCGCCGGGCTTCGTGGGTTGCGGGTTTCGCGACCGCTGTACGTTGGCTACGCCGGAATGCGCCGAGAGCGTGCCGCTGCGCGACGCCGGCGGTGATCATTGCTATCTCTGCCGGCTGCCGCCGGATTGGAAGCGAGCTGCCGCGGCATGACCCATGCGATCGAAGTTCGGAACGTGTACCGCGAATTCCAGCAGCGTCGCGGCATGGCGGGTGCCCATCGCCCGGTGCGCGCGGTGGACGGGGTGACGTTCTGGCTCGCGGCGGGCGATGTGCTGGGGGTGGTGGGCGAGTCCGGCTGCGGCAAGTCAACGCTTGCCCGTCTCATCATGGGCCTGCTGCCGCCAACCTCGGGCGAGATTCTGGTAGATGGACGCAGCCTGACCGGCATGGATCGGCGCGAACGTGCCCGACTGATCCAGCCCGTGTTTCAGGACCCGTACTCCTCGCTCAACCCGCGCCAGCGCATTCGCGACATAGTCGGTCTGCCGCTGGCCTCCCAGGGCGATCTGCCGAAGGCGCAGCAGGCCGATCGCGTCATGGAGATGCTGGCGCGCGTTGGAATTTCCAGCGAGATGGCCGAGCGCATGCCGGGCCAGCTCTCCGGCGGCCAGCGGCAGCGTGTGGCCATCGCGCGGGCCCTCGTGCTGCACCCGCGCATCGTGGTGTGCGACGAGCCTACCAGCGCGCTGGATGTCTCCGTGCAGGCGCAGATTCTCAACCTGCTGGCGGAATTGCGGCGGGAGCTTGGACTGACCTATCTTTTCATCAGCCACAACCTGGCGGTGGTGGAGCACATCGCCACCGAAGTGGCGGTGATGTACCTCGGCCGGATCGTCGAGCAGGCGCCGGCGCAGGAGCTGTTCCGCACCCCCATGCATCCCTACACGCAGGCGCTGCTGGCCTCCGTGCTGACACCGGATCCGGCTCTCGGCATTCCCGATGTCGGCCTGGGCGATGCCTACCCGGATCCCACCAATATCCCGCCGGGCTGTCGTTTCCACCCGCGTTGCCCGAGCGCATTGGCGAAATGCGCGGCTACGATGCCAGACAACATCCGCGAGGGTGGCCGTCTGGTCGAGTGTCTGCTGGCGATCCCGGCATAGAGCAGACGCCAGTCCCTATTTCCAGGTCGACAGATAGAAACGTGGCACATCGTCCGGGAAGCCCTGGAAATTCAACTGCTTTGAAAATGCGACATAGCGGACGTCGCTGAACAGCGGCACGAAATCAACACGCTCCGTGGACAGGTGGATCGCCTCGCTAAAGGCGTGGCGACGCAGCTCCGGATCGATGCTGGCCCCGGCCTGCTTCAGCAGGTTTTGCACATCGGCATCGCGCGCGTAGTCGTTCAATCCGCCGCCGAGCCAATAGGGCATGAACGCCGAGGCATCGTTGACGGAATTGCTGCCCCAACTCCCCGAATACAGCGGTGCCTTGCCTGCTTCCGCCAGCTGGATGGCAGCGCCGATCTGGAGCTGCTGGATGCGCAGGTTGATGCCGACGGCCTTGAGATAATTCTGCAAGGCCGCGCCGACCTGCGGTGTTGCATAGGACACCAGCTCGGTATCGAAGCCGTTGGGATACCCGGCCTCAGCCAGAAGCTGCTTGGCCTTGGCCGGATCGTACGGATATTTCACGGCCGCGGCTATGTCACAGCCGAACTGGCTGGGGAAACACGGCGTGTCGATGACCTGCGAATCGCCCTGGATCAGCTGCTTGGCCATCGTGGCGCGGTCGATGGCCGAGATGACCGCCTGCCGCACCTTCAGCTTGGTCAGCGGATTGTCGACACCGGAACGGCCGGCGGCGTCGATGGTCACGAAATGGACCCGCATGGTGCCGAACCGCACCGAATTCAAATTTGGCATCCGCGCGATATTCGCGAACTGGTCGGCATTATAGCCCCAGATCCAATCGGCTTTTCCGCCGAGTAGCTCGGTCAGCTCGGTGGTGGCGTCGGGCACTTCGTGGATCTTGATATAGCGGATGGCAGGCCGGCCCTTGGGGCTGCCGGCGTAGTAGCCGTCATACCGCTCCATATCGATCTCGGTGGTGCCGTCGACCTTGGTGATCTTGTAGGGGCCGGTGCCGATCGGAGCCCGGGCGTAGGCATCGGCACCGATTTTCTCGCGATAGGCCTTCGGCCAGATCGGCGTGACCATCGCCAGATATTCCATCACGGCCGGCGACACACCGGTCAGCTTGAGGCGCACGTGAAAATCGTCGATCTTCTCGGCGCCGGCATAGGATGTGTAATAGGCCGGGATTGCCACCTGCTTGTCGTGGATGATGTCGTTGATCGTGTAGACCACGTCGTCGGCGGTGAACGGGTCGCCGTTCTGGAACGTCACGCCCTCGCGCAGCGTGAAGTCGATCGTGGTGGCATCGACCTGCTTCCACGACGTCGCCAACGCCGGCTTGATCTCCATGGTGACGGGATCGCGATAGACCAGGCAGTCGAAGGCGTGGAACGCCACCACCATGCCGGTGCGCTGCGAATTGTAGTAGGGGTCGACATCGGGAATGGCATCGCGCCAGGTGATGCGCAACGTGTCAGCTGATTTTTGCGCCAGCGCCGGGGCCGCCATTGCCAGTGTCGTGCAGGCGGCCAGCAGCAGGCCGCGGAGCCAAATATCTGATCGCATTTATTGTCCTCTCAGCTCCGAAAAAAGTAGACGACGCAGAAACATACGGCGTCGCGGAACAGAAGCAACCCGCATTCCACCATCCTGGCTGCGGCCCCTGCCGCTACGGTGGTCTTTGCCAGCGATGGCGCCCATCTACCCTTGGTCGACGGCCGCCAGCAACCGCTTCAGGAAACCGTCGACGGCCTCAGGATCGATCCAGCGAACCACGGCCACGAGATCGTGCTCCTGATCGACATAGACCATGTTGGTGCCGTTGCCGACGTGGGCAAAAGCGGTGGCCGGAGCACTCGGCCAGCGTTTCCGGTCAGTGTTAAGAAACCAGTTCATATACCCGTAGATCGGCTCCGGCTTGGTCGGCGTGCGTGCCTGATCGATCCATTGCTCCGAGAGCAATTGACGATCTTTCCACTTGCCGCGACGCAGCGTGAGGTAACCGAAGCGGGCCATGTCGTAGGCATTGATATACATGCCACCGCCCCAGTGCCCGCCGCCGGTCACCGACTGCATCACGGTGCCATCCAGAACGACCCAGGAATTCTCGTAGCCGAACCAGCGCCAGGTGCTGGAGGCGCCGATCGGGTCCATGATGCTTTCCTTCAGGACCTGCGGCAGCGGGCGCCGCCAGACGTTGAGCGCTGCGAGCGCCATTACATTCGTGCGGGTATCGTTGTATTTATAAAAAGTGCCCGGCTTGTTGCGCGGCAACGTCCCCCATTCCGCCGGATTGTCGCCAGGCCGATCCGCCCAGTCCGGCTTGCCCCATAGCGTGCCTTCCCAGTCGCTGGTCTGTCGCAACAGATCGTCCCAGGTGATCGTGCGGTTGTGCGGCGATTCAAACGGGAACAGCAGATCGGACCTGTTGAGCCGATCCGATTTGTTGGTGGTCGAAGGCGGGGCGTAGAGCTGTATCGGCGCGACATAATCCCGTACGACATCATGGACGCTTTTGATCATGCCCCGCTCGACGGCAATTCCGACGACGCTGGAAAGGAAGCTCTTCGTCACGCTGTGAGTCATGTCGACCCTCAGCGGTTCTCCCCACTCGGCCACGATGTAGCCCTTGCGAATGATGATTCCAGTCGGATCTCCGCGTTCCCGGATCGGCCCGATCGCGTAGCCGAACGGCTCGCGACCGAAGGTTTGATAATGGTTCATCACCAGGTCGCGGGGTGCCTTCGTCTCCCCGGCGACTGCAAAATCGATCGCCTGCTTCAGGAGGTCGGGACGGACGCCCGACTCTGAAGGCGTCCTGTGCTGCCACGTCGCATCGGGGTAATAGGCCGTAGCCGGATTCGCGTCCTGGGCAGGTTGATTGGTTGGTCCACGGAGGCTGGAACGACGAGAGGTCATGACTTTCCTTCAATCAGGATTGTTCAGGAGCCCGGCCGCCGGCCGACCTCCGGCTTCGACGGATTGAGCAAGATGTTCGCCGAAGTGTGTCCTGACCGCCTACACCATCCCACTGTAATTGCCTACCGTCCGATGGAGCGGCACAGGTCTGCGCGCGCAAGACCGGTGGCCGCGACGCCCAGGGGGGTGGCCTGGCCATAAACACGGTCGTTTCGATAGAGGACGAAGGTCCTGGAATTCCGGAAGAGGAACTTCCTCTGGTTACCAGTCGCTTTTTTCGGGGGCGGCACAAAAGTGCGTCGGGGAGCGGGTTGGGGCTCGCAATCGTCGAACTTGCGTTGCGTGCGAACGGTGCCAGCCTGAATCTAGCCAATAGGACAGACCGCTTGGGTCTGCGCGCAGGGATCATCTGGCCAGCACGCAGTGGATACCTTCAATCCATCCCCCACAGGCACATCGGAGCGGGAACGGAGCCGGGACATACAGCTGCTTCCGTTGAGGGGTTTCGGCGCGCACTGAGCATGCGATCAAAATGCCCTTGGTACCGCGAAAATTGAATGCAGGCCTCGCGGTGATGCTCTTCTTCGTCGCAATAGGGTTTCGCCCAGCGATTGGAAGGTTCTTCTGAATTCATCGATCGCAAAAGAGTGTGTCGTTACAAGAGGCAGCATCACCCGCCTCAGTGAGCTCGTTTCGAAAACTCTAATAAATTCGGACGAGCATTGGGATTGGCAGGTGTTCCATGCGCAATCATGACTTCGTATCGGATGGATTTCTGGTCGTAACCGCGGCGGCTCTTGTGTTCGAGCTTGCTCGCCCTTGCTTTCGCTTGACAAAACCGGTCTTAGGCGCGCGCCCATGCGGCGACGTACCTCCATCTCTACTCTCGGCGGGGCGGTCACGTTGCCTCTTATTGCAACACGCGGACAGCAGCCACAGATTCCGGCCAGATTGCCGACAACGCCCCCTGTTCTATCAACAGGGTGGCCGCCTTGCCCCGGATTCCGCAGGCCTGAATCTGCTGATAGACTGGGAATAGCCCGTTCGACCAATCGCAAGAATCGGGTGTTGCATGTCCTTGCAAAACTGGCGTGGGCTGTCGCGGCGACGCTGGGACCGCAGGGTATGAACGCGATCATGGATCGGCCGATCGGCACGCCGATCGTCTCCCGCGACGGCGTGAGCATAGCCGACGAGATCAAACTCGAATGTCCGTTCGAGAACATGGGCGCGCAGATCGTGCGCGAGGTGTCCCGGCAGACCAACGAGGTCGCCGGCGATGGCACCACGACCGCGACGGTGCTGGCGGATGCGCTTGTTCAGCAGGGGCTGGCGTGCCTCGCCGATGGCGCCAATCCGGTGGAACTGGTTCGCATCGAAGCGGCCGTCGAAGCGACCGTCGCAACCTTGAAGGCAGAGGCAAAGCAGCTTCAGGGCGGCGAGGGTGTGCGGGCGATCGCGCGCGTTGCCGCCAACGACGTCGCGCTTGGAAACCTTGTCGCTGAAGCCTTTGAACGGGCAGGGGCGCAGGGCATCGTCGACGTGCAATTTGGCATCGGCGTCAACACCGTCCTGGAAGTTGTCGAGGGCATGGCGTTCGACCGCGGCTATCTGTCCCATCACATGGTGACGGATGTCGAGAGGATGAAGGTCGTGCTCGATAATCCCTACATTCTGATGACGGACCACAAGATCTTGTCGCCGGCCGAGTTGACGACGGCTTATGGATTGATAGCGAAGAGCGGACGGCCGTTGCTGCTGATCGCCGATGAGGTGGCCCCGTCCTGCATCATCGACATGCTGGCACGGCGCGAGCGCGACCAGCTCAGGGTTGCGGCCATTCATCCACCGGAATACGGACACTGGCGCAAGGCCCTGCTTGAGGATATCGCGATCACGACGGGGGGCAAGGTCATCGCCCGCGATCTCGGTGGCAGTGTGGACAAGTGCGGATTCGCCAATCTCGGCAGCGCGCGCCAGGTGCGGATCTCGGCTGAACGAACGCTGATCACCGCAGGCAATGGCGATCAAGTTGCCATCGACGCCCGGCGCGAGCAGATCAAGCGGCAATATGACGCCGCGCCGGAGAACATCGAGCGCGACAAGTTTCAGGAGCGGCTGGCAAAGCTTGCGGGCGGTACGGCCATCATTCTTGTCGGCGGCGCAACTCAAGCCTCGTTGATCTGGTCCAGGCTGGCATCATCGATCCCGTCAAGGTGAGCTATAGCGCGGTGCGCAATGCGGCATCGGTCGCGGGATTAATTCTCACGACGCAGACGTTGATCGCCAAAAAGCCGGACGATTTTGATCCGACAGCGGCACCGGCGCGGGGCGGTGGAGCAGAATTTCTCGGCAGGGCCTGAAATACGCGGCTGATCAAGAGGAGGGACAATAATGGTCGCGGCAGTAGTTGCGGCAAAGGAAACACGCGCGCGAGCGCGCCGTTCTATCAATCTCGTCAATACGCGGGAAGCGATGACCGCTTCTGGCGCAAAGCGGCCGGTGCGGGCGTGCTACGAGATCGCAATGATCTCAAGCTCCTGACCGGATGTACCGACGACATCCCCAACAGCTTTGCCCATCAGGAACCGTGCTACTGGGGATACGAAGGAGATAGAACCGGCCTTAGGGTCCGCTTCGTCCTCTCCCACGATATGATATTTCTGCACGCGCCCATCGTCGCGCCTGAAGGTCACGGTGCTCCCAAAGGCGACGGTGTCAGTTGACGTCGGCTTGGTGATGACCTGAGCCGTCCGAACTCTCGCCGTAAAGTAGCGCACATCACGCAGAGGGGTTGCTGCTTGCCGCCGTCGTTCATTCACGTCTTCGATCTTCTGCGCCCTCTCGTATGCCTCGCGAGCCTGTTGGAGCTGAAATTCCAGCGCCTTTAATCCCGCTTCCGTAACGAGGTTCGGATGGGCTGAAACCGGGCGGTCGGGAAGCAAAGTCTCCGACGCCGTTTCGGCACTGTCTTCCTTGGTGAAGGCAACGCTCAAGGTCAGAACTCCTTTTACGCGAGATATGCAAAAAGCGGCCGGCGACAAGGCCTCGGACTCGTCAAAGGAACTCCAACGCTCAGCGACTTTTGAAAATCATATACCGCGGAGCGAGACGGGCGCCATTATCAAGTTGCCCTCGTTTGTGTGTCACCCGACACAAGCCCTATGGCAGTCGTCTGCTCCACACAGCCACTGCTTGATGCGTGCTATTTTTCTGAGTGCGCGCTCGACCGTCGCATCAGGGAGCCGAACTGCAGCCTTGCTCCGCCGGCAGTTCCTCGGCATTGGGGTCGCCCGGTGCCGTCGCCCAGGCCAGTTCGACGAGCGTCACGATCCGCCGACCGGCACCGTCAAGCTGGCAAACGATGAGGCCCTGCTCCTCGATATAGGTCAGCAGACGCCGTGCGCGGCGCAGCGAATGTGAGCCATAGGCGCGGGCGATCGCTGCATCGCCCGGGCAGGGCCAACCTTCCTTCGCGGCGCGGGCGATCATCATGAAGACGCCCTGCATATCCTCCGGCAGAAGTGAGGCGCGGACCGAGACATCCTGCCACCCGTCATCCTCTGCCATATCGGAGCCGAGCCCGGCGCGGGCGCGCGTCAGCATGCGACGGAAGTCACCCAGGTCCGGCACGGCCAAACCGAGGCCCTCTATTCGGCAGCGGACCACGAATTCCTGATAGAGGACGCCGATGGCACGGAATCCCGCGTCGGGTTCCGCCATGACGGCGCGCAGAATACGGTCCACTCGCTCACGTCGCTCTGCCAGTTCCTCAGCACTGAGTGGCTGCTCCACCGCTTCGGGACGGATCTCCAGCGCCGCGGTTTTCGCCGCCATGAGCTGGCCGAGGAGGTCTGGCGACGGCCGGCGCTGGGGCCGATTATTCTCGGGCGGCGGCGCTGCCAGGATGATGGCGCGTGCGTCCAGTGTCGCTTCCGGCAGAGGCATCAGGCGCGGGGTCGCGTTGCGCGGCGTGGTATCCGTTGGACCAATGCGCAGCCCCAGCGGGCGGCGGGAGAGGGCCGGTCCGAGCGCCATGAATTGCCCGCGCTCCAGATCCCGGAAGGCCTCTGCCTGTCGCCGCTCCATGCCCAGAAGGTCGGCGGCGCGCGCCATGTCGATATCCAGAAAGGTTCGGCCCATGAGGAAATTGGACGCCTCGGCCGCGACGTTCTTGGCGAGCTTCGCCAGTCGCTGGGTGGCGATGATTCCCGCAAGCCCGCGTTTGCGGCCACGGCACATCAGGTTCGTCATGGCGCCGAGCGAGAGCTTGCGCGCCTCGTCCGAAACCTCGCCGGCGACTGCCGGCGCGAAGAGCTGCGCCTCATCCACCACCACCAGCATCGGGTACCAGTGGTCGCGGGCGACCTCGAAAAGCCCGCCGAGGAAGGCGGCGGCGCGCCGCATCTGGTTCTCGGCGTCGAGCCCCTCGAGATTGAGCACCGTGGAGACGCGATGGATGCGCGCTCGCTCGCCGGCGACCTGCAGTCCCCGCTCGGTATGGTCCTCGGCATCGATCAGGAGGTGGCCGAAACGGTCGGCAAGCGCCACGAAGTCGCCTTCGGGGTCGATGATGGTCTGCTGCACCCAGGGGGCGCTCTGTTCCAGCAGCCGGCGCAGCAGATGGGATTTGCCGGAGCCCGAATTGCCCTGCACCAGTAGCCGGGTCGCCAGCAGTTCCTCAAGGTCCAGAGTCGCCGGGGCGCCTGCCGTCGTGTGTCCCATCTCGATCGCAACGGTCATGTCTCGACTCAAAGTCTCCCTGCGGAGGCGGGCTTAACAACCTGATCGCAGCCCGTCGAGCGCCCAGGGCCGATCACTCCGTGTTCTCCACGGCTGGTCGAACGCCATGAGCCCAGATGGATGCCGACCTTAGCACATTTCACACACCGGAGCGGCTGCCGAGGTTGTGGACGAAGATTGTCGGCGAGTATGTGAGCGCGGCCAGCCGACAAGCGCATGGCAATTCGTCGAACGGCCGATATTGCCGCGAAAGCGGTCGTTCGCATATTGGAGCCGTTATGGAACGGCTGCGCCTGGCGCGAAGCGGACGTTCACCAAAGACCGACGTGCCAGAGCAATTCAGGATCAGCGCTTAAATAGTATGGGCGCAAAAGGATTCCGCGTACGGGATCGACTGTCGAAGCCCACGGGCAGTTTGTCGGCGCTGAAATTCGGCGCTGCGCGCTTCGTGTCTGACACAGGTGGCTGATCTTGGCTAAGGAAAAGCGTAGCCTCGAAGACAACACCCGGTGCCTGTTCGGCCGCTCCCGAGCATGAAGCCATCATGCCTTTGAAGGTGCCCGTGAGCTTTACCTCGACCTCGTCGATGCCGAACACGGTGGTCGGGCCTGCGGCGTGCCTTTTGGTCGTCAGCGTAGCGGTGAATCGATTGTCATGAATTTCGTAGGAGCCGCCGTAGGTGAAGATGCTATCGCCACTGGATATTTTGCCATTTGCAAGATGGACGATGCCGGTGCCTTCTCCACGCGAAGTCCTAAACCATGCAGCAAATTTGCCATCTTTCAGCATAGAAAAGTACTCGCACAGAGAGCGCTAACATTTGGTGCTTACCTGCGAGCGATACAACGCGTCTCCAATAGTTAACGATTCACAAAAATGGCAGCAAGAACTGCGATCGTACGGCTCAACGAAGGAGTTGAAGACAAAATCGGGAACGGGCTGATCGTCATCACCGTTGAGACCGGGCCGGTAACTCGGCCCCGATCGCTTTGGACAATCTGCTGTTGCCGCGTTACCGACGTCGTCTCGTTCTGGCGAGCCTCGAAGGGCAGTTGGCAGGTCCGCGAGAAGCGAACTACGACCGGGTATCGATCCGGGCCTTTAGCCCGCTGATCAGCAGGTCGAGTCCCGCTTCGAAGCGATCGTCGAGATCATTGTCGAACATAGGGTGCAATGCCGCGTGGATGCTTGGGTACTTCATTGCGGCTAGGTTCGCGAGCTTCGCTTGCCGGCTCGCGAGATCGAGCGGGCCACCTGTTCGTGGATCCAGTCCCTGTTCCTCCATCGTGAAACCCAGCCCGTAATAGACGAGGCTGAAGGCTCCGTCGGATGAAAGCTTTGGCAAAGCGCCAGCTTCCTGCATTGGCGCCATCATGGCTTGGGCGACTCGAAGCACGTTGTCGGTAGGGACAACAGACCATCCAACGCAGCGCTGATGGCACAAGCAGACGCTTGTTCAGGACACACTTTAATTCTGTGACGCCCGATTTAAGTGGAAGATCTCGCCCGGCTAGAGACTCCAAGCCAGTGGAGTTCTTCTAAAGACGCTTCATGCGCACATCCCGATCGACAAAAAGGCGTTCCTGCCTCGAACTGCGACGCGGCGAGAAAGCTCGGGCGAACCTCTCGAAATCTTCCGGCGGCAGGGGGCGACCGAACAAATAGCCTTGGTAATTGAGCTGTCCTTGGCTCGCCAGGAAGGCATATTGCTCATCTGTTTCGACACCTTCGGCGATGACGGAAAGGCCCAGGCTCTTGCTAAGTGCGATGATCATTTGGGCTATGGCGGCGTCGTTGGGATCGACAAGAATATCCTTGACGAAACTACGATCAATCTTGAGCTGATCGAGCGGCAGCCGCTTCAGGTATGAAAGGGATGAATAGCCGGTTCCGAAATCGTCGAGGCTGAAGCCGATCCCGATCGCCTTCAATTTGTCCATCTTGGTGATCACGTCGTCGACATTGCTGACCAATGTGCTTTCCGTGAGTTCGATTTTGAGGCGATGGGGATCGGCGCCAGTTTGCTCGATGATCGCGCGGACCTGTTCGACAAAATTCTTCTGACGCATCTGCAGGGCGCTGACATTGATCGCGACAGTCAGATGCTCGGTTGCCGGATCGGCAGACCAGTGGGCCAGTCGACGGCAGGCGATTTTCAGCATCGAGGCGCCGAGCGGGAGAATTAGACCTGCGCTTTCCGCGACCGGAATAAATTCGCTCGGAAAAACCAAGCCTCTCTCCGCATGCGGCCAGCGCGCCAGCGCCTCCGCCCCCAGCAACCTTCCTTCATGATCAACCTGCGGCTGATAATGCAGCAGGAGTCTTTCCTTTTTGAGATCTTCTCGCAGATCGGCCTCGAGGGAAGCGCGCGCTGAAATCATAGTCTGCATGACAGGGTCGAAGAACCGGAGGCCGTTTCGGCCCGCGGTTTTTGCGTCATACATCGCCAGATCTGCCCGCTTTAGCAATTCATCGACGTTGCGGTCCTCGGGCGAAAACAAAGTCACGCCGACGCTGGGTGTACAGGGATATTCATACGGGTCGAGCTGAAAAGTCTCAACGAAGGCAGAGAGAATTTTTTCTCCTATCGCCTCGGCTTGCAACGCAGCGGCTTTTGCTTCCTGCGTACCGAGATTGGCGAGAAGAACGACAAATTCATCGCCGCCGAAGCGGGCAACCGTGTCGTCCGCCCGAACACAATGGGAGATGCGCTGAGCCACCTTTTTCAGCAACTGATCGCCCACGTCGTGCCCAAGCGAGTCGTTCAGCGTCTTGAAATTGTCGAGATCGATGAAGAGCAGGGCGCCGAAGGATTTGTTGCGAGTATTGGAGTTGAGTGCCTGACGCACGCGGTCGATCAGCAGAACGCGGTTGGGCAGACCTGTGAGCTGGTCGAAAAAGGCCAGTTCCCGGATCTTTTCCTCGGCGTGCTTGAGTTTGGAAATATCATAATAAGAGCCGATGTAATTGGTAACTTCGCCCGCCTCGTTTTTTACGGCGGATATGGTGAGCCAGCGCGCGCAATGTTCTCCGCTCTTGGTCCTGAGGCTCATGTCGCCTTGCCAGCCGCCGGTACTTTTAACAGAATTCCACATGCTCTGGTAGAACTCGGCATCGCGGCGATGCGCCCGGAACAGGCGCGCCGTTTGTCCAACCAATTCTTCCATCGTATAGCCAGTCAAGCTGACGAAGGCGCGGTTAGCGCTCAGGATCACCCCTTTGGTATCGGTGACGATCATGCCTTCCTGAGCATTAAACGCGGCGGCGGCTATGCGCAGCTCAGCATTCGTCTTGTCCAGCGCTTCGCTCTGCCGCTGCAGATCGGTCTCAATAGCTTCGCGACGCTCGATCTCTTGCGAGAGTGCGAGGTTATGTTCGGCCAGCTCCGCTCTATGGCGATTGGATTCGATGAACTTGATTTGCAGCCGCGCCGCATTCTGACGCATTCGCTCGAAGCCGATGGCCAATCCGAACAGTATGATGGCGAAAAGGCCAATATAAAACACGGAGACGGGCGAAAGCGTATTGCCGTAAAGCTCATCCTCGCTCGCCAGCCGCAGGACGGAAAGCCGTGTGCCTCCAATCGGCGAGCGCAGAGCGAGATATCCCTTCAGTTCGGGAGCCTCGAGATTTGACAGGGCCTGGATGCGGCCGGATTGAAGGGCAGCCAGCGCGCGGCCGTGGGCGACAATGGGTGAGCGCTCCCGTTCGACCGGCAGCAGCACGTCGCCGTCGTCTCCCAGCAGGAATTCGTTCGGCTGTCCGAGGTCGTTGGTAGACACCAGCGATGCAAGCAGATTAAGGCTGCTCACGGTCTCCACCGCTCCCCTCATCGTGCCCTTCTGCAGCACCGGCGCGCTCGCCACAATCAGGCGGCGCTTCTCATCGATCTGAATGCTCGGCTCGGCCGGGTTACCCGTCGGTGAAAGTGTTGGCGCGCTGGAGGCGCCGACATCAACTTGAGCTATGCCGTTGCGGTCGAAAAAAGCCAACTGCAGATAGGCGAGTTGCCCCTGATATTTCTCCTCGTCCAGGGTCGCCTGAAAGCGGCGCTCGATTGCGGCCAGATTGGCGAAGAGTCCATATCTGACGGACATTCCGAGATCGAGATTGCTGAAATAATTGGCGATGTCCTCGCTGCCGGCAAGCCGCACGGCGGCTTGCTGGCGCGCGCTTAAAAAGTCACTGATCTCGGCGGCGCGTGCTTCACCGATTGAAACCAGACGCGCATCGGCGTTTTGCCGCAATTCCATCTGCGACGAATAAAGATTGCCGATCAGGAAGAACATCGACAGCAGAAAGGCCCCTGCTGCGATCGAGAGCCAATGCGGAGCTAGAGATCGACTAAATCTGATCAGCGAAGACTGCATCAATCTGTCTTCGCGAAAAATTCCGGGAAAAATCGGCGGATGCCGGGATAGTATTTGTCTACGAGCCGGTCATAGACACCAGAGGCCTTGATGTCGCTCAGATAGGCGTTGAACTCGTCGCGCAGTGCCGGCGCGTCCTTGGGAAAGGCGGTTGCCAACATCTGCCGGCCGGAAATCGGCCCCAGAATCTTGATCCTGCCGGCCCATTTGCGCAAATCGAGAATGGCGTCCGGCACGTCAAGCAGCGTGAGTTCGGCTTCCTGGTTGAGCATGGCCGGAACCATCTCATTTAGGTTGGCGCTCTTGTTGTAGGACTTCAAGTCAAGACCGACATTGACCAGGCCGTAATTGGTCGGATCGAGACAGGTGCGCTCCATGACGAGCACGCTCCTTGATCCGATGGCCTTCCGGGTATTGGCGATATCCGCCGCGAGATCGACGCCGTCCTGAATCGGCTGGAGTTCGGACTCGGCCGGTGCCACCAGCAGAACCTGGGACGGAAGAACCGGATCTGAATACAGAAGGATCGCCTCGCGCCACGGCAGCATGGTGAATCCGGTCGATATCACATCACCCTTGACTGGATAGTCGCCTGTCAGCGTGACTTCGCCGTCTTTGCGCACTACATCCTTGCCGAGCAGGTCACGGATCACCGAATAAAAATCGGAGTAGACGAGCTTGTAGGACACGCCAATTCGTTTGGCGAAACCCTGCATCAGTTCGACGTCTAAACCGTCGCCCGCGCCGGTGACGAAATTGGCGTAGCGAATGCCGATATGGCGAATTTCGCCGCGCTGCTTGATCTCTGCAAGATCAGCTGCCCAGCTTGAGGTCACGAACAGAAAGGCCATGGCGCCGCTGAGCGACCCAAGGACGATACGTTTCGAGAGCATCGAGGCGCACCTTGCTTTTATGTTGGTAGCGCCTGGAACCTACAAGTCTGAACTTAAGAAAGGATGGCGGAATACAATAAAGTGGAATCCAATTTTCGGAAAATCCCTGTTTAAAGGTAAAAGATTACATACCAGATGCTGAGTGTAGCGAAAGTGTACTTGATCCGGATGAACCCTTCAGCAGCTTGAGCTCGTTCAACAGCGACCTCCAGGGGCCCATCGCGCTCAGCAGGGAGCTTAGGGTTAATATGATCAAGTATCCTGAAAATTGCTGCCAATGCGGAGTTTCGCCGGACAAGAAGTGATGCCCTTGCTGTCCTACTTGTGCATAGAACAGGACGAGTGGCGCATTGCCCAACACACTGGTCGTCAAATACTGAAGGGGGGAGACATCGAAGATTGCGGCAAAGAAATTCACCAGTGGCGCGGGCACGAGCGGCGAGAGGCGCAATCCGAGCAACGTCAGCCAAATCTTCACGCCGGATTGTTCATTTAATTGAGCACTGGGACGTTGAATGTGCTTTCGATAAAATAGAAACGCGCTCAAACCGCCAAAGGCGCTGCCGAGCAGCACAGCGGCGCCTCCTTCAAACCCATCCATGTAAAAACCCGCCGCCATGCAAATCATTGGCATGGAAGGAAAGGCCAGAAACGCAAGGACGGCGGATGTGACCAAAAACATCAGCGCGGTGACGAGTAGGTTTGCGTGGGCCATTGCTTCAAAGCCCGGAAACAGCTGCCAAACAGCTTCTCTCGAGATAGGCGATGCAAAATACGCCAACGACAGAAGCAGGACGGCCGACATATAGAAAATCAATGGTTTATAACTACGCATCAGCTATCCCAAACTGGATAGAAGAGGCGGCATGTAGTCAAAGCTGTTGTAGGTGTTCCAAAAAAGTACCTTCTTATTTTTTAGCGCGCCCGCTTGCGACATGGTGAGCAACGATCGCCAGGCTTTCAAAGTAAAGACTGGATCAAGGCTGAGGCCCACCTCTTTCAACTCTTTCGCCCGTTCATCGTCGGCAGGTTCGATCAAGCCGTAGCCAGGCGCCCAGCTGGTGGAGTCCGGCAAGAACGTCTCGCGTTGCATCACGCGAAGCGCGTCTGGCGAAATACCCGGGAAGCGGATCTTGTGCAGCCATTCCACCGTGCTGCGCGCGAGTTGGGCAACATTCCCTTCCACAAAGGGCACGGAGGGCCGCCGATTGACCACCCATCGCGTCAGAGGGGATTTGTCCTGATCGGCCACCCCCACCACCTTGGTATTCCATCCCATCAGATGGACGCCCAAGAGCAGGCCCAAAACCGTCGAACCGCTCCCCATGGCGACAAAAATGACATCCGGCGGCGCTTTCCACGCCTGAGCAGTATCGAGCAACTGCGCCAACTCGGCGATCGCATTCATGTGTCCCAGGGCGCTCACTTCGTTCGAGCCGCCCGGCGGAACGAGCGAATCCGTATGCGGATGCAGCCAGTGCGCCCCGTATGCATACGCAGCCTCGCCCGCCAATTCGACATCGTTGCTGGCGAGAGAAATGTGCTGAACCAGGCTCCGTAAAATTGCCAGGCGTGCCATGTCCGTCGGGGTTCCCGGAACTTCAAAAAGCACCATGTCCAGGGCACAATTCAGCGGCTGTCCATCGCCGGTCAAATCAGACACGCGATTAGCCAAGGAAAATTGCAACGCATGGTTGCTGGAAACCGCGCCCATTGTTCCCAGACGCTCGGATCCAGACCACTTCAGGTTTGGAAGCAGGAACTCATATTTGCGCGCCTTGTTGCCGAAGACGGGATAGTGCGTACTGCTCTCGTTCATCACCAAAAGATCAGAGCAGTCGATCTGGCGTGTCACGGACGGTGGCAACTGCAAAAGGTTGTTTTCCCGTACGAATATCGGTGCCCAAGGAATGGTGGCGCGGGCATCGGCCTGCCTCAGGAAGACGGAATTGCCGGGCTCGCCGCGGCGAATGAAGCCGGCAGACGAATCTTTACTGGAAAGCGTGTTGGCGATGAAAGGACCCTCGATGGCATCGGGATCCAGCAGGGTGGGAAAGATCTTCCCGAGAGCCAAAGATTGCGAGTTCAAGATCGCTGAGGGTGGCGTGAAGCTTGAAACGTCGGCCATCTGCGGCAGCGGCGACATCGGGCGCCGGCCTTGAGATACGCCCACCGCGCCCAGCGCGGCGCCCCCCAGGACGACTCCTTGCACAAAGTTCCGTCGAGAGAGGTTCATTACACAACATCCGAGTTACGATCGGTATGTTTGTAGATTAACTCTTTTTTTACCCTATTCCAATCCGAACAGGCCCTTCGCGAGGAATACTTTAAGGTTTGATTAACCGAGACTCATCCGAAGGCCTGTCAGGCACCCGGTCTAGTTAGCTTTGTGAGAAAGGGCTCGAAAAGGAGCATTCGACAAGCCAAAGTATTTTCGGAGACGGATGCGTATTCAAAATTCGCAACCCGTGGCTGCAAAAGTCTCCAAGCTCGAAATCCGGGGAAAGGAAGGAAAATTCCCCCGACATTTCAATGGGCTTTTTCAATTGGGAATGTGCGAAGTTCGATCCCTCCCAGGTCAGCCACCCATCAGGTGTTCGGCCAGGCTCCCCAAGAGACGCGAGAATGGGCCGGAAATCCGGGCTTTTGCAGCGCGGCGAGCCCGATCGCCATGGTGATGATGCCCGCCCAGTCGCCCTCGCGCAGCAGCGACTGCTTCATGGGCTTGGCTTCAAGCGAGAAGAACCATCTACTGGCAAAAGGTTGGATCGAAGGCCGCGGTAGTGACGGTGATCCAAACGCTCCTGGGCAAGAGGTTGCGGGACAGGGTCGGCAACGAAAGACGCATCGGGTTGGGCGATATTCTCGTGGTCGCTCCCTACAACCTGCAGTTAAACGCACTCAAGGCAGCCCTCCCGCCCGAGGCGCGGGTAGGGACGATTGACGCGTTTCAGGGCCAGGAAGCACCAGTGTGCCTGATTTCGATGACAAGCTCATCCGCGGATGAAATCCCGCGGGGTATGGACTTTCTCTTTAGTCTCAATCGCATCAACGTAGCGGTTTCCCGTGCGCAAGTTCTTTCATTGGTGTTCGCGCGTCCACGCCTGCTTGAAGTATCTCAGCGTCGTCCGGTCTTACATCAGCGTTATGGCCGTCATAGGGATTGCCCGGCAGGCCTGTACATGGGCGACGAACTGGCCGCCCTTGCTATGCTTGAGGGGGTGGCAACGCTGACCTTGACGCCGAACTCGTAAGGCTTGTGGGCCTTGCCCTTGCCGATGCATTCCACTTCGGGGGCATGCAGGCTGTAGACCTTGGCGCCGCGCTGCCCGCGTTCCTGCTCGCGCACCCGCCGGCTAAGGCTGAGCAGGTGAGCGAAGCTGCCCTCGAGCCCATGGTCGCCGTCGGAGCTCGGCAGCGCGAAATAACGCTCTGATCGTCCAAACGTTCAAAGCGGTGCCAATTGAGAAGTACCTTAGTCGAGTGAAAGGATGCGGAAGCATTGCCCCAGATCGCTGTCCTTCATATTCCACACTCTTCCCGAAATGTACCGGCGAAGGAACGTCAAGCCAATTGCCTGGATGATGTGCATCTGAATAACGAATTGCTGCGCATGACCGATGCTGATCTTTGCGGCAGCGTTCGGCACCTTGGCCTGCTCGTTTTGGCCTACATGATTCCGTTCGCGCTGACCGTCGAGCAAGCGGCCTCGCCGAGAGAGCTTGACATTCATGTTCTGGGGCGCCGGCCTCTTCGTGATGCCGCTCACGCTGGCCTACACGGTCCTGGTCTACCGCCTGTTCCGTGGAAGAGTTGTGGTATAGGTTACGAATAGAACTGTCTCTCGCTGCCCTTCTCAGGACGCAAATGGTGGCACCGCTTCTCTTGGGGGTAGCGCCGCTGGCCACTCAAGTTCATCATGGTGAAATATGGAGGCCGCTATATGCACAACGACGGACGATCATCAGTGACAGTCGCGTTCGCGATTGCGAGTCTGTCAACGATCGCGGCCGCGAGCTAAATGGAGTCACGGATGGGCGCACCTGCCTCCGATAAGGAAATTCATAGTCCACCCGAGGCGCCAAAAACCGAAGGGGTGAAGCATACGCAAGCCGTGACACGCATTCCCGCCATCATCGTCGGCATTGTTGCAGTTTTCGTCGTCGGGCTTTCGCTTTTCTATCTCCTGCGGCCCGTGCCCCTGCTGGTGCAGGGCGAGGCCGATGCGACGCGGCTTGACATCGCTGCGCGTGTCGACGGACGGGTCAAGGAGATACCCGTCGAACGCGGCCAGAACGTTCCCGCAGGCGCGGTCCTTGTGCGGATCGACAATCCCGAGACCGTGGCCAAGCTCGAGCAGATGAAGGCCGCAAAGGCCGTTGCAGACGCGCAGCTTGCCAACGTCTTGGTCGGGACGCGGGTCGAGACCATTGCCGCGCGTAAGGCGGAGATGGAGCGCGCGCAAGCGGCGTTGGTGCTGGCGCAGAAGACCTACGAGCGCGTGCGGATTTTGACCGAGCAGGGCAATGCGCCGCAAGCCCGCCTCGACCAGGTGACCGACACGCTGCACGAAACCGAGCGGGCGGTCGATCAGGCGACCTCGGCCTACCAGCAGGCGGTCAACGGCTACACCAAGGAAGAGCGGGCGATTGCCAGCACCAGCGTCGAAAAGGCCAACGCCGACATCCAGAGCGTTCAATCGATCATCGATCAGCTCGTGGTTTATGCCCCCGTCGCCTCGCAGGTCTATCAGCGCAATGTGGAGCCCGGCGAATACGTATCGCCGGGCGTGCCGCTCGTAACCCTGATCGACCTGAAGGACGTCTGGATCCACTTCGATATGCGCGAGGATCTGGTGAAGGGCTTGAAAGTCGGCGATCGGTTCGACGTGCATATTCCCGCGCTCGATGACCGCCTCGTCACGGTCGAAGTCAAGTTGATTGCGACCAAGGGCGAATATGCGAGTTGGCGGGCCACGCGTGCCTCCGGCGATTTCGACTTGAGGACGTTTTCGATCCGCGCCTATCCGGTCAAGCCGGTGCCCGAGCTGCGACCGGGCATGAGTGCCTATCTCGACTGGCGGACACGGCAATGAGTCTGGTATCCAAGCCCGGATTCCTGCTGGTCGCGCAGCGCGAATTCCGCTGGCTGTTTCGCGACCGCGTGGCGCTGCTGCTGATCTTCGGCGTGCCGCTATTCGCGTTCATCGTCCTCACGACCGTGTTCAGCCACCCCGTCATCCGCGGGCTTGGCGTCACCGTCGTCGATGAGGACAAATCGGACGCGTCGCGCGCGCTGATGGAATATGTCGCGGCGTCTCCGAGCCTGCATATCGTCGATCGAGCCGGCACGCTGTCCACGGCCGTTCGGGATATACGGTCGGGAAAAGCAATCTCGGCCATCTATGTCCCGCCGGATTTCGAGCGCGACCTGAAGGCCGAGCGCCGGCCGCAAATCGTCGGCTTCTATAACCAGCAGTTCCTGACCCCGTCCGGCATTGCATCCTCGGGCCTGAACGATGCGCTGTCCGCTGCGGCAGCCGTGGCCGCTCCCGCCAAGCGCTCCGCGCCCGCGCCCGCCTCGATCGGAACGATGACTGGGGAGACCATCGCGCTGGTCAATCCACAAAAGAACTATGCGCAGTTCCTCTTGCGTGCGCTGCTGCCGACCATCATTCACGTCGTGATCACGCTCACCGCAGGCTATTCCGTCGGCTCCGAATTCCGCCGGCGCGATGCGCGGGCCTGGCTCGAAAGCGCCGGAGGCGATCCGGTCGTGGCACTCGTCGGCAAGCTCGCGCCGCTGTTCGGCATCTTTGTCCTGATCATGCTGGCCGAGCCGTTCGTGCTGGAGGGCGCGCTGGAGATACCCTTCAGGGGAGACGTGCCGCTGATGATCGCGGCCGGCTGCCTCCTGATCATTGCCTATTTGTCGCTCGGCGCCTTGCTGCAGCTTCTCGTACGCGACCTCGCGACGGGACTCGGACTTGCCGGCCTCATTGCCTCTCCGGCCTTCGGCTATGCGGGCGTCGGCTTTCCCACAATTGGCATGAACACCTTTGCGCAAGTCTGGAGCTCCATCCTGCCGCTGCGCTGGTATATGGTTGTCTTGCTGGGACAAGCCGCGCGGGGATTGCCGGTCTCCGATTCCGCCGTTCCGTTTGCGGCGCTCGCGGGGCTGGCGGTGCTCTTTGCCGTGCTCGCGTTGCTACGCATGGCGAGCCTCACCCGCTCGGGCTGGTTCGCTACGCCGCGACCTGCCGAGCCAGGCGACAGCGACCCCGTGCCGCGCGGCATCGGCGGTGCCTTCGCGGCAGAGTGGCGGCGCGTGCTGGGAACGAGGAGTGCCTTCAGCCTCTTGTTCCTCGCTCCCCTGGTCTACGGCATTTATTATCCGCAGCCCTATCTGAACCAGATCCTTCGCAAGCTCCCGATCGCGGTCGTCGATAATGATCTGAGCGATCTCAGCCGCCAGATCGTCGAGACGCTGGATGCGAGCGGCGCATTGAGCGTCGTTGTTCGCGCGCGTACGCTGGCCGAGGCGCGCGCTGCCATTGATCGCGGAGGGGCCTTTGCCGCCGTCGACATTCCCCCCGGCACCGAGCGCGACGTGCTCAAGGGCATCACCGCGCACATCCCGATCTACGCCGACGCCACCTATCTGTTCGTCTACAGGTCGACCGCGAGCGGTGTCGCCACTGCGATCGGCGCATTGACCTCCGATCTCGTTTCACGAGGCGCGCGCTCCGACGGAAGCCTCGTCAAGGCTAAACTGGCGAGCATGAGTCCGGGCGACGTTTTGCTGCAGCCGATCTACAACCCCGTCGGCGGCTATGCGAGCTACGTCGTCCCGGCTGCGTTCATCCTGATCCTGCAGCAGACCCTTCTGATCGGCTCGGCCATGCTGACCAGAGGGGCGGTGGCGAAAGGCGGCGGCGCCTTCGCCGGCGTGCTCGGCCGCGGCGCCGCCCATCTGACCATTTACCTGCCGGCGGTTGCGCTCTATCTAATCGTGCTGCCGCGCATCTACGGCTTCTCGACGCTCGGGCATCTCCCGCAACTCTTCGCGCTCGCTGGCGTCTTTTTGCTGGCGACGAGCTTCATGGGCCAGGCGGTCGGAGCCTGGTTCACGCGGCCGGAGAACGCGACCATCCTGCTGCTGGCAACCAGCCTGCCTCAGTTCTTCATGGCCGGCTTCGCCTGGCCGCGCGAGGCCATTCCCGACATCGCGCTTGCGTTCGGCCGGCTTTTCCCCGCCGACTCCGCCATCGATGGCATCGTGCGCATCAACCAGCTCGGGGCCAGCCTCTGGGAGGTCGCGCATGATTGGTTAGGCCTGTGGTGTCTGGCGGTCGGTTATTTCGTTCTCGCCGTGATCTCGGCGTTTGCGATTCAGAGAGGACAGAGACATGCCAAAGGCTAGGCGCGCCGCCATCATTGCCATCGCAGTCGTGCTTGCCGCGGGTGCCGTGATCTACTTCGCGCGCCGCCCCGAACAACCGGGCGCCATCATTGGCGTCGTACGCTCGACGGAAGTCAGGGTCGAGCCGGAGGTGAACGGCCAGCTCGTCTCGATTGCGGTCGAGAAAGGCGCCCATGTGCGCGCCGGCGACGTGCTGGCAAAGCTCTCCGCGGTGGAGCTGACGGCGCAGGTGGACCAGGCGCGCGCCGCGCTGACCTCGGCAACCGCGAACCGCAACAATGTCTATGCCGGCGTCCGCCGTGAACAGGTCGATTCGCTGAAGGCCGCAATCTCCAAAGCCAACGCCCGTCTCGAATATGTGCAGCTCCAGCTCACAAGGACCAGCACGCTGGCGCAGCAGAACTTTGAGTCCCAGCAGGCATTGGATCAGGCCACCAACGACGTCGCCAGCGCACGTGCAGACGTGGCGGAGGCCCAGGCGAATTACGCTGCGGCGGTCGCGGGTCCGACGCACGAAGAGCGTGCGATCTCCGACACACAGGTGCAGGCCGCAGCGGCGGCGGTCACGGTGCTCGAGCGTCGCCTTGACAAGATGACCTTGCGTGCTCCCGTCGACGGTGTCGTCAGCGTCATCGCCGCGGAAGTCGGCGAGAACGTTCGCCCAGGCCAGCCGATCCTGATGGTCGAGGCGGCGGGCGAGCAATGGCTCTCGTTCAATGCGCGCGAGGACCATCTCGGCGGCCTTGCGATCGGAAAAACGGTGAATGTGCTGCGGAACGGCGCCAATGCGGCGATCAAAGCCGTCGTCACCGAGTTGCGGCCGCTCGGCACCTTCGCCACCTGGCAGGCCGAGCGGGTGATCGGCGATCACGACCGCAACACGCTGCGCTTGCGGCTCGACCCGCAGGGAGACTTGGCAGCGCTCGAGCCGGGCATGACGGTCTGGATCGAACATTGACAACGAGCAAGCGCTGGAGCCGCGCCGTCAGTTCAGGGTCGAGTAATGGACGCTTCGGTCATTTCCGCTTTGGCTGCATTGGCTGGCACAGCCGTTGGAGGTTTGACGAGCGTGCTCGCAAATTGGCTCAGTCCTCGAATCCAGGTTCGCGCCCAGTGGCTCCAGCACGAGAAGAATCGCCGGCAAATTCTTTATCGGGATTTCATCGAGGAGGCCAGCAAGTGCTACACATGCACGAAAGCCCGTGAAATCTGGCTTTCCGACGATTTTTCCCGCCCGCTTGCCTCAAGAGCGTCATTTTGAACAGGGGCGCTGTGAGGCGTCTTTTTAGGTCCCCGCTCCGCGCTCCCGCGGCCGATCGAGTCCTTGCTAGAAATAACCCGCATCTGTACGGTGCGTCGCAGAAAAGTTGATTTTCCGTAAATGGATCAGCTAAAATGACCGCAATTCAGGGCGTGGTGTCGGAAGAAGGTGCGGACCGGAAAATGCCACCCGGAGTACTTTTTGATGGCCCGGTGGTCGACGCCAAGTTTCGCGATTCCTATATCGCGTTCGGCATTATGATCGCAGGTTCGATCGCGTCGCTGGTCTGGGCATTCACGCAAGGCATCGGCTGGGTGGAGATTTCGGTCTTCGCCGGCATGTTCGCGCTGAGCACGGTCGGCATCGGCTTCATGCATCGCTACTTCGTCCACCGCAGCTTCCGCTGCGGTCCAGTGATGCGGACGCTGCTCGCCGCGATCGCCACGATGGCGGTGCAGGGCTCGGTGCTCAAATGGGTCTCCAATCATCGCCGGCACCATCTTCACTCCGACAAGCCCGGCGATGTCCACAGCCCTCACTATGACGGCGTCGGTAACCGCCATGTCAGCTTCGTCAAGGGGATGTTGCATGCGCAGGGCGGCTGGGTGTGGGACCAGGCCACCACCGATGCAGAATACTACGCCAAGGATATTCTGGCCGACCCGATCGCCATGTTCTTCACCAGGACACGCTGGTACTGGTACGCGATGTCGGCGGTGTTCATTCCGGGTGCCCTCGGCTACGCGCTTGGCGGCGCGCACGCGATGATCGGCTGCGTATTGTTCTCCGGCCTGTTCCGCAGCTACGTCATGACTATGGCCACCTCGCTGGTCAATTCGGTCTGCCATAGCGACGGTCGCTACGGTTACCGCCGCTTCGAACTCGATGATGGCACGACCAACGAGTTGGTGACCACGATCCTCACCTTCGGTGAAGGACTGCACAACAACCATCATCGGTTTCCGCGGGACGCCTACCTTTCGCACGCTTGGTACGAGATCGACATCAATGGCCTGATTATTCGGGGGCTTGGGAAACTCGGGCTCGTTCACGACATTTTCGCGGCCGGCGCGCGTCGACGGTCCCGACTGCCAGATACGCAGCACGGCGGCCTTGGGGCCGTCGCCATCCAGAACCCATTCGACCGCGTCGCCGAAGACCCGCGCTCGTCCGAAAGGTAGACTTGCCCGCTATTCCCGGAAGCCGGACCCCTCGCTCCCAGGTTCGGACGGCGGAAAACGTTCAATACCAGATCCGGAAGCTATGGTCGGAAGCACGAAGGGAGACATTCGCCCGCGGATACCTGGCCAACGGCATGCTGATCGCAGCCGCCTTGGCGTTGGGTTTCCCCACCCGGCCCACCGATCCGGATTCTCCAAACGCGTATTTCAACATCAGCTTGAAGCTTTCGACAGCACACTGTGGGGCCACTTTGAAAACGACTCGGCTATCCCATTGATTTTACACGACGCCGCATTTTGAAAACGACTCGGTTTTGACTTTAAGAACGACTCGATCCTCCCGTTTTTCGCTTTGAAAACGACTCGGTCTCCCAAACCATTCAAAATGCAGCAGGAATCGGCGCGATTTTTTCCGAGAGAGCCGGCCGTATTGAACGGCCTGCTCGCAGGCTGTTTTGGCCTCGAACCGCCGTCAGACCAGGTGGTAGTCCTGCCCCAGCGTGAAGCTGGAAAGCTGCACCCCGCTCAGGAGCAGGTTTGCCTGGTGCGACGAATCCCAAACGATGTGGACCGTGGTGTCGCCGTTGGCCTGTGACAGGACGGTAGGGTCCGGATCTCCCGCGATGCGGGCGATGTCGAGCGCATCCAGGCCGTGCTCCGCAGATGGATTTGTCCGGCTGCTCGGAAGAAATTGCAACCCCCAGAAAGGCTTGGGGAAAGCGTTTCGTTTTCGGTGGGAAGCTAAGGTTTCTTCGTGCGGGCGCCGTCAACAAATGTTGCCGCGGCGGCGTCGTTACGTGTGTACCTCGCCAGAAGTGGGGAAAACGTTCGACGCCGAATTGACGTTTCTGGATCGGCCGCCGTCTTCGCTTCGATGGCGATCAAGCACCCCTGCGATGGACTTTCCCAGGTCCGCAGCCCGACATGACGATTGAAACTGAATCCAAGGAACGGATCCTGGAAGAGGTCAAGAGCCTCATTCTGAAGTACTTCGAACTTATGTATACGAACGACCTCGATCTCTTCGGTAGGGTCTTCGACAAGAAGGCGCAACTCTACACTCTTTCCAAGGGCGAAACTCTGGTGAGGACCGCAGACGCCTACCGAAAAATCTTGAGCGAACGCACACCACCCAAGGAGCAGGGGGCGCGCGAAGAGAACGAGGTCTTTCAGATCGATCTTGCCTCCGAAACGCAAGCGTTTGCCAAGGTCAAGGTCAGGATCAACGACAACGTCTTTATCGATTACCTGACGCTGCTCCGTCTCGACGGTGGGTGGAGGATCGCCTCGAAGACCTATCATCGCGTCACGAGTGCCGCAGCATAGCCCCCGCAAGGAAACTGCCGCGCCGCGCTACAGCTTGAGATGGTCGAAGCTAGTAACGCTCCTCATATCCCCTTATTTTACTGGGCTATTGCTATGTGGTGGATTTCCATGCTGCTGGTGCTCGGCGTCTGGCGCTATCTGATCTGCAGCGTGCCGCTTGCTTATGACCCGCTTTATTGGGGCGGCGTATTCCCGTTGGGCATGTATTCCGTCTCTACATACCACGTGGCAAAGATCATGGCGGCGCCGTTCCTGCTGCCGCTGTCACAACTGTTCATGGTCGCGGCCGTTCTCACCTGGGCGGCGACCTTCGCCGGATGGCGGCACAAGGCGAGAGGTAGAGCGCTGAGGGTGATCGTGGGTGCATGGAGGTTGGGGCGGCGCGCCCCCAAAAACAGGTTCGCCAGGAGCTCGCGTGGCAGATGATTTAGGCGCCTGGCGGTCGGAAATCCGCGGCGATGAAGTGTGTGACCATGGGCTCCGCGTCGGCATTGAACTCGCGGATGGCATCCTGAACGCCCCGATCGGCGTTGGTGACGCGCTGGTGTTGTCTGAGATGCTCGAGCCAGGACGCCAACATGAACGTTTCCATAAACCGTCCGGTCCGCGCCGCGTCCTCGAAGACGTCCCATGAATAGGCGCCGTCGCGGCGCCGTTGCTGCTCCAGGTTCCTGATGGCAGCGAGAAAGGCGCCACGTCGCTCCGGAGCGACTTGGTACTCGACGGTGACCAACACCGGGCCGCGATCGGCATCCGCATCGACTGCGAGAAGAGGTGCTGGCCACTGCATCGAAGGCGCAAGATCCACTCCCGCGCCCGACTGAAGCTTCCAGCCCCAGGTTAGCGCGATCCCGATGATGGCGCCCGCAGCGGCCGCGAAATGCGCCGTCGGCAATCCCAGGCCCGAGGCCAGTTGGCCCCAAAGGGTGCTGCCGGCGGTCATCGCGCCGAAGAACACGGTGACGAACATGGCCAATCCGCGACCGCGAACCCAATCCGGCAGAGAGACCTGGACCGAGACGTTGAGACTCGCGAGAACTGCGATCCATGAGATGCCGGCGAGGACGCAGGCTGCGATCCCGAGCGCGGATTGATGCGCGATGCCGAGCAGGAAAAGGCTGATTGCGGTTCCCAGCGTGCCGCCGGCGACCAGTCGGTCGGGGCCCAGTGCAGCTTTCATCGCCGGTAGCGTGAAGGCGCCGATCACCGCGCCGACGCCGATCGCGCCGAGCAGGATGCCGTAAAGTTCGGGCCCGCCCGCGATCTGGTCGCGCGCGACCAGAGGGAGCAGCGCCCAGTACGCGCTCGCGAACAAGAAGAACGCAGCCGCCCTGATAAGCGTGGCGCGCAGATTTGCATTGTACCGCGCGTGTCGGAAGCCAATCACCATGGCACCGAGCAATCTTTCCGGAGGGAGGCGGGATCCCTGTTGGGACGGAGGCGTCCACCAAAGCAATGCGCCGATCACGGCGAAATTGCTCAACGCGTTGATCCAGAACGGCGCAGCGATGCCCCAAGCGCCGATGATGATGCCACCCAGCGCCGGCCCGATCGCCCGGCTGATGTTAACGCCCACTCCGTTGCTGGCTACCGCCGCGGCCAGATCCGGCTTGGGGACGAGCTGAGGCACGACGGATTGCCACGCAGGGGCCGTGAAAGCCGCTCCCGCCCCGAGCAGAAAGGTGAACAGGAGGAGGATGGTCGGATCGACCAGATTTAGCCGGACCAGGACCGCGCTCGCGAACGCGACGGCTGTGAGGGCGATCTCGCAGCCGATCAGGAAGCGCCTTTTGTCGACGATGTCGGCCAATGCGCCGGCGGGTAGCGCGAACAGGAACATGGGGAGACTGCTCGCGACTTGCACCAGCGAAACGATTGACGGGTCGGGATTGAGACTCGTCATCAGCCAGCCGGACGCCGCGTTGTACATCCAGGTGCCGATGTTGGCGACGACGGTAGCGGTCCAGACTACCGTGAAGGTCGCATGACGGAAGGCGATCAAGGGTGAGGCGCGTCCGTCGACGGCAACCGGACCGGGTTTGTCATCGCGATTGGTCATACTTCTCAAGTCGTCTTTCCGCTGTCGAGTCCCGGGTTTGCCCTTACTTTCGAACCATCTTTATCTTCGTCGCGACGGGATCCGGCCAGGCGAAGGACGAGGGTCAAAGCTCCGAGAAGCGGCGGCCAGACTAAGCACCACGGCCCGAACTTCAGGAAGAGAAGTGCCGCGGCCCCGCAGCCGATGGCGAACACCACGACATTAAGAGACATCGAACCGAGCCTCGAACCAGAGGGACCTTGCGCGACCGGATCCGGATAGATCAGGTCGGCCAAGTCGATCATGATCTGTGTCGTGGTGCCGGTCATGAGCGTCGACGGCGGAAACTTGCCGAGGTGGATCCCGTGCAGCGCGTTCTGCACCGCCATTGCCGCGACTAGCGTCATGCCGGTCAGCACCGCTTGCCAACTGTCATCATCATGGAAGGGACCGAACCTTGCGGCGAAGAAGGCGCCGGCGATCAACAGCAGGACCTTCAGGGTAAAAAGGATTTCCAGGCTGGCACCATGACGGCGCGAAAGAACGGATCCGACGAGACGCGTCATGATCACCACGATGCAGAAGACCGGCAACGCCAACACTTTGGCGACCGCTCCGGATGTTCCGAGCGCAATGGAGGCGCCCAAGGTCACGAAGTTGCCCGTCACTTGGGCAGTGAAAAGGCCCTGTAGCGCGAGGAAGCCGGCCGTGTCGACGTAGCCTGCGTTCAGGCTGAGAAGAAGCGGGGTCAGACCACGGATGTCAGCCGCCGACGACATTTCCATCAGGCTCCCTACCAACCGCGTTTGATCTCGACGCCGACGTAACTCGAGTTGTGGGCTCCGGCGTTGCGCAAGGCATCGCCGATCACGAAATAATCCGCCTCGATCGCAAACGAGGTTGCTCGGTCTATGGTCCAGTCGAGCCGCACCTCGCCGTAGCTGCCGGTATAGATTCCAGGCCGCCCTGCGGTATTGCGCACCGCAATGTCAGGGATGGTGTAAACTGCGTCTGCGGTGGTCTCGCGCCACTGCGCTGCAACAGCGACCAGGAGCTTCATCGATGGTTCCAGCTGAAGCGTGAGCGATGGCTTGACGTGAACGAGGTTCACGTAGGTCGAGTAACCGCCGAGCTGAAAATAATAACCGTTCGGAAACAGTGGATTGAATGTCCCAAAGGTTTGTTTGGTGTTGCGGTCACCGGACGCCGCGTCGAGCTGGATGCCCAGCCTTGGGCTCCATTTCAGGTTGGAGAAGGTGTACCCAGCGATTGAACCGACGGCCCAGGCCTCGATCGGCTCGATGCCGATACGTCCGGTCTGGTTCATCACTTCGAAATCAAAATCGAAATGATTAGCGCTACCGTTCAGATGGACATCGAAAATGTCTCTACGCTCGTCGCCAGACGCATTTGCAAACTGTGCGTTCGCCTGCGTGAAATTGGCATAGTAGCCGGCGATGAACAGGGACTCGGAGAACTTGTACTCCGTGCGCGCCATCCCGAAGGTCTGCTTGGTGACGCTGCTGTAATCATCGAAGATCGTCACATCCCGAACCTGAACCGGAAGGCTGTAAAAGGTGATAAACCGCCACGGCCCATTCTCGTAGTCCGCCCAGCCGGCGTCATAGGATTGTCGAACGTTGGGACCGTCGCGGACGGACACGAAACGCTGCAGGTCGAACGCGAACTGCTGCCGACCAGCCCTCAGCTTCAGCGTTCCACCTCCCACAGGCTCGGTCAAAGCGACGAAGCCCTGCTCGAGATCGAGCTTGTCGCGATCGACCGGCGTTAGCATGGTCTTCCACGGCGCATAGTCGGCCTGAAACTGCACAAAGGCCTGTATTTGATTGGCTATGCGGAGATCGGCGTGGAACTCGTTTCGACTGATGACATAATTTTGGGCGGCGTTTGAACCAGTGCCGAAATTAGCGGCGTTGTTGGACTCGAACCGCTCGCGCGTGTCCGCGCCGAACGAGAGATAGGTGTATGGGTCGACGTCGGATAGCGGTATATATTTAAACTCGTCGAAAGGCTGACGCGGAACGCGCGGATCCGCGAGCACCGACCAGTCCTCCTGCCATCTGTTGAACATGATGGCCGGCCGCTGCGGCGTGGACGTGTTCTGGTCCTCAGCTCGGGCGCCCTGCAGCGAGGCTATCAACGATAGCATCGCCGTTGCGCTTGCTCGGCGCAATTGCCGAATTTCCCGTGGCGCGCCCACCGCCATCGCGTCTCCTATTTCGGCGTTGCAGCATGGATCTCCGCGATATATCCGCCCGGGAACTGTATCATGGCCGCAACCCGCCTGTCAGCCGTGTACGGATCGACGAGCACGACGGCTCCAGAGGACTTTGCCTTCGTCAACGTTCCCTGCAGGTCTTTGACCTCGTAGCCGGTCAGCTCGCGCCCGTACGGGTAAGGAAGGTGACCATAGGTGACGAACACTGTCATCTTTCCGAACACCGATTCGATGCGGATGCGCCTGAACGTGTCCTTTCGCCCGATCTCGATCCCGGCGGCATGCGCATCGTCGGAGACGACCTTCCCATGCGAGAACCTGAGAAAGCCGCGGGTAAAGGCATCCGCCCGTTCGGGAGAGACGTAAACGCGGTTCTCGGGATGGTCTCGAATGCCGCATAGGACGGCTTCGTCGTGTGCCAGTAGAGCTGCATGTTGACGCCGCCCGGCCACTGGATCACGGCGTCGCGTCCGATGGGATCGGGAAAGGTCGCCACCAGGACGTCGGCTCCGGAATCCTTGGCGACCTTGATGGCTTCGTCGATATCGGTGACGAGATAGCCCGTCCGCTCTGCGCCAAAGGGATAAGGAATTGGCGTCTTGAATCCGAACAGAGAAACGGTGCCAACGGGCGTCTGAAGAAGCTGAGATGTCGTGCTGCTAGGCGTCGGCGTCACCGTGGCGACGACCTGCTTTGTGCTCTGACCTCCAAAGGCAGACAAAAAGCTTGCCGCGAATTTGTCGACGTCTTCGGGAGCCACGTAGACATGCGTAGTGTCGTATCCCGAGGGAACCCAGCGGTAGAGCTGGATAAAGAACCAGCGATCATTGTTCGTAAGCCGGACGCGACCATGGAGCCTACGCGTCAAGACCATTAACTGATGTCGAAGTACCGCGTTCTCAGCTTCAAGCCGTAACTTCGAATTGAACGGCGAGACCAGCACGGTCAGAGCGAAACAGAACAGCCCGATCATTCCACCAGCTTGGGCGATTCCAATACGTCATCAACTCGGATAAGGTTTTCGGTACACACAGCGGTTGAGCTAGGAAAGGACGACGTGATCGCCCTCGCGGCGAGCGGATATGTATCAGCGTTTGTTTTACTCGATCTCGGGGGAGGTGCCGCCTTGATCGAGCGCGCGCTCGTGTTCAATTCCAATTGGGCCGAGGCATGGTTTTGGGGTGGCTGGGTGAAAAACTGGTTAGGTGAGCCGGAAACAGCAATCGAGCGCTTCGCCCGTGCCATCCGCCTCAACCCGCTTGATCCGTTTATGAGCGGGGTGCGAGCTGGGACCTCGCAAGCCCATTTCTTCCTGGGCCACTATGGCGACGCGGCATCGTGGTCGGCAATGGCGTTGCAGGACAATCCGGACTTTCAACCTGCGTTACGTATGGACGCCGCAAGCAATGCAATGGCCGGACGACTGGAGCAAGCCCATAAGGCGGTGGCCCGGTTGCGGCAACTGAATCCGGCGCTGCGTGTTTCCAATCTCAAAGACGTGCTGGGCCCTTATGGACATGCCAACCTTTCGCGATACGAGGAAGGACAGCGGAAAGCCGGACTGCCCGAATGACCATCACAGCCAAGGTGCACACACGCGGCGACAGCGCGGGAGTGCGACTTCCGCTTCTGGCCCTGGCTGTGTGAAAACGTGAAATCTTGCGAACGCTGGAGCATCTACTTCTCAGATCACTCGGCACCGGAGCTCAGTATGCTCTCCGTAGTCTCAGAAGGGGCGTCAGAAGGAATGCTTTTCTCTGCAATTTGCGCGCCGTCGCGTTTTCGCACAGCCAAGACCCAATCCGGACCTGCGGCAGTCGTCGTAGTCTCGGACTGTCGGGGTTACCGTGAAGTGGTTCTGTTCTCGTTGACCCCAAGCGAAGCGAGAACGGGTCTAGGCCGGATCCATGCCCTTGGACTTGAGCACGGCAGCGCCGGTCGGACTGGTCAGGAGCTCGATCAGCGATTTGGCCGCTGCCGGATCCTTGCTCATGGATCCGATGCCGACCGCGAAGACTATCGCACTGTTCAAATCACCGGGCAGAGGGCCGACCACCTGAGCCCCCGGAACCGCGGCAATTTCCGAGGCCTGTGCGATCCCCATTTCGACCTCGCCCTTCGCGACGAGTTCGCCCGCTTGGGCACCCGGCACCAGGACGGTCTTGGATTTCACCTGATCGGCGATGCCGAGACGATCGATGACCTTGGCGAAATAGACGCCACTAGCAGCCTGTCGGACTTAGCGGAGCGAGCGGGGTTAGGTAGAATCGATGCATTGATTCGGCCTTTCTTCGACTGGGTGGGGCGCCGTTGAGCAATTTCCGTACGATCGATCGCGAGACCGGATACCTTCTGCCGCCGTCGGTGGACGAGTGGCTTCCTGAGAGGCACTTGGCGCGCTTCGTTGTCGAGGTCATTGATGGGCTGGATCTTTCGGCGATGAGCAACAGCTACCGGGGAGCGGGATCGGCTTCGTACCATCCCGCGCTGCTGCTGGGCCTGCTCGTATACGGATATGCGACGGGCGTGTTCTCGAGCCGGAAGCTGGAGCGGGCGACGTACGATTCGGTGGCGTTCCGCTTCATTGCGGCGAACGAGCATCCCGATCACGACACGATCGCGACATTTCGGCGGCGCTTTCTCAAGGAGATCGAGGGGCTGTTCGTGCGGCTGCTGGAGCTGGCGCGCGAGATGGGGATGCTCAAGATCGGCACCGTTGCGCTCGACGGCACGAAGATCCACGCCAACGCCAGCCGGCACAGCGCGCTGTCGTATGAGCACGCCGGCAAGATTGAGGCGCAATTGAAGGCGGAAGTGGCCGATCTGCTGGCGCGGGCGGAAGCCGCGGACAAAGCGGATGTGCCCGACGGCATGTCAATTCCTGAGGAATTGGCACGCCGCGAGAAGCGCTTGGCGAAGCTTGCCGAGGCCCGCGCCAAGATCGAAGCCCGCGCCAAAGAGCGGTATGAACGGGAGAAGGCCGAGCATGAGGCCAAGCTGGCGGCGCGTGCGGCAAAGGCCAAGGCCACCGGCAAGAAGTCCGGAGGCAAGCCGCCCCAGCCCCCTACCGAAGGTGCGCTGCCAACCGATCAGATCAATCTGACCGACGAAGAGTCGCGCATCATGCCGGTGGCAGGCGGTGGCTTCGAGCAGTGCTACAACGCCCAGGCGGTGGTGGCGGCGAACAGCCTCCTGGTGATCGCCGCGCAGGTGGTTCAGGCGCCCAACGACAAGCAGCAGATCGAGCCGTTGCTGAAGCGGATCGAGGCCTTGCCGGCGGAGCTGGGAAAGCCGACCACTTTGTTGGCGGACACCGGCTACTTCAGTGAAGCCAACGTCATGCTGTGCGCGGCGGCGCAGATCGACCCGATGATCGCGCAGGGCCGGCAATCGCATTATCCGCCCCTGTCGGAGCGCTTTGCAAAAGCACCGCCGGCGCCGCAGAACCCAACGGCGCTCGATGCCATGAGCTACCGTCTGCAGACGCCCGAAGGCAAGAAGCTCTATGCCCTGCGCAAGCAGACCCCGGAACCGGTGTTCGGGATCATCAAATCGGTGATGGGCTTCCGCCAGTTCCTGTTGCGCGGCCTTGAGAAGGTGCAAGGTGAGTGGAGCCTCGTCACCATGGCGTGGAATATGAAGCGAATGTTCGCCCTGGCGGCCGCTTGAAGCGCCCGCCGTCCCTACGCGGCGTTCCGCTCGGCACCGGAATGCTCGCTGACGTCGCATTCGTCCCTCAGGGACTATTGAATCCGTCCGTCACCCAGGTGCAGCACGCCATCGTCTGCACATGCCAAGATCGACACCTCAGTCCGACAGGCTGCTAGCACCGCCCTTCGCTGGATCGGCGTAGGAGATCGATTTGGCGGCGAGAAGCGCACTCTTCAGTTTCTCCGCCGTGCTGATATCCGGCTTGGGCGCACCCGTACGTACCCCGATGGCGACATAAGAGCTCCCCACGTTGGCGATGCTGCCCTGGGCAACCTTGCCCTGAGTCTGCAGACCGTCGAGGACAGGGCGCGACAGGATCATCACATGTGCGGTTTCGCCCGCCTCGATCCGCTTCTTCAGATCCGCGATCGTACTGTAGATGACCATTAGCTTGTTGCCACTGCTGCTCTCGTACCTCGGTGTGAGCTCGTCGAGTGTAGGGGTGAGCGCGACCGTGCTCATGACCTTGACTTCGGCGGCATGGGCGGCGGGTGCTGCAGCTCCAAGAGCTAACAGGAACGAACACTCTATCACCGCCGCAAGCGTGGCCCGTCGCGAGAAAAATCGTCCCATCATGGCTTTCTTACCTCCCGGTTGGCTTGATCCCAAGCATAACCGAAACGCGGTCGGACTAGTAGGCGTCGGTGGAAAGTGGCGTGCGGACGACTGATCTTGGCCCTGAAGCGACGAAGCGCCAAGTGCGCTGTTACGTCGGGTGTTCGGGTCGGAACGGACCAGTTGTACTCACTATGAGTTCTTCGGCGTTTGACCCTTATGAGACATTGCGGAAAGAACCAACACGCCGACGTTCTGTCGTCATTTCGGAAAATATGTATTTCCTGGGGCTCACGGCCAACCGTCGAGTGGAACGAGACGGACTACGACGTGGTGGGCGAGGGCCCGCCGCTTGGCCGGATATCGACTATGTCGGGAGCGAATTTTAGTTTAGATTGATGGCCGCGGGCGCGATTATTCGGCAGCCTGAAACGACTCTGTCTGCGCTCCGTGATAGATCAGGAGAACAGTCATGCGATTGTTTCAAAGAGTTGCGGCGAGCGTCGCATTCTCGGCGCTGATGGCGGCAGGAGCGACCTGCGCCGGCGCCGAAGACGAGCAGCTTGGCGTTCGGCTGGTCAATCAAATGAATGCGCTTTACGGCCAGCATGCGGGCGTTCGCGCAAACCACGCCAACGGCGCCGTGTTTGAAGGCATGTTCACGCCGGCACGAGGCGCCGACACCCTCAGCTCAGCTGTCTTTCTCAAAGGTGCTCCCACCCCGCTGGTCATTCGTTTTTCCAATGCGGGCGGCGTGCCGGACGCGCCCGACACCCACCCTTCGACCGACCGTGTCCGCGGCATGGCAATCAAGTTCCGTCTCCCGGATGGGAGCGAGCAAGACATAGTCTGTATATCGGCAAACGGGTTTCCGGTGGCGACCGGAGAGGATTTTCTGGCCTTGCTCCAGGCGGTCGGCGCAAGCGGTCCGGACGTACCCAAGCCGACGCTGGTTGAGAAATTCTTATCGACCCACCCGGCCGCATCCGCGTTTGTCACCACGCCGCGGCCTGTGGCGGTCAGTTACGGCACGCAGCCGTTCTTCGGCGTCAACGCGTTCAAGTTCACTAATGCGCAAGGAACAAGCAAGTTCGGCCGCTACCGCATCGTGCCCGAGAGCGGGCCCGCCTACGTGAGCGACGAGGAGGCCGCGAAGCGTCCTCCGAATGCACTAGCCGACAATCTGCGGGTGTCGCTCGAAAAAGGACCGGTCAAGTTCCGCCTCCTGGTGCAGCTTGCCGCCGCCGGTGATCCGATCACGGACGCCACGAAAGTTTGGCCGGACAGCCGGCCGACGGTGGAGCTCGGCGAAATCGCGGTCATCAAAGCGTTGGACACGAAGAAAGTCGAGAACGAGTTGCTGTTCTTGCCAACCAACGTGACGAGCGGCATTGACCCATCGGATGACCCGATCATCAACACGCGCACCGAGGCCTACGCGGAATCGTTCGGCCGCCGTACCAAATAGATCGTCCGCCTGAGACACACGTCCCTTCGTCTCATTCTGGATGGTCAATGGCTGCAGATCGGTGAGCCGAAGCTAGTTGCAGAGCGGATGCTGCTCTACCCGGTCGGAAGCGGCAGGTGCGACTCACCAAAGATCAGTAGTCGGTCGACAACACCGCACGCGGAGACGGCAATGCTGAGGGACGATAATGGTAATGGAGGCGGTCGGCCGAGCACACCCCGTAACGTGCTCGGTGAGCGGCTCGAAGTCTGCTCGATAAGCCCAATGACGGGGTTCTTTCGAGACGGCTGCTGCGACACTGGGCGAGAGGACATCGGTAGCCACACGGTCTGCGCCGTCATGACCGCCGCGTTTCTCGAGTTTTCCAAGTCCCGCGGCAACGATCTTTCGACACCGATGCCGGAATTCGGCTTTCGCGGCCTGAAACCCGGCGACCGTTGGTGCCTCTGTGCTCCGCGTTGGCAAGAAGCACTCGAGGCGGGCCAGGCGCCCCGCGTAGTCTTGCGCGCCACTCACGAAGGCGCTCTGGGCCACTGCTCGCTCGCCGATCTCAAGCGCCCCGCAGTGGACCTAGCCTGACTCCTGCACTTGCCGACGAGGTGATCGGATAGGCGAGCCGATGTCGGCTCCTGGCCCGAACCGGACATGCCGGGGCGGTCCGACGACGTCTGCTGGTGAGGGTAGAACGAACATGCCGTTCAAGCGAGCCAACTTCCGACTTTGACCCACCTCGGACATCAGCTGCTGGTGATTGCCTCTTGTGGAGCCTCTGCTCGGCAGAGCAGACACCTTTATTTTTTTATCAAGGAACATCATATAAAACCACACAGATGAATTTGTTGTTAGGCGATGCGGAACAGTAATGGCGAAGTCGTCAAAACTCATTGCGGCAAAGCGTGGGCGGATTTTGTTGGTTAGAAGGAGGCGCGACCGGTTATGGATGTTTCCGGGGGGCCGCAGGCGTAGCCGGGAAACGGAAAAAGATTGCCTGCGCAGGGAAATCCGGGAGGAGCTTCCAAAGCTCAAACTGGGGCGCTTGAAACTCTGGAGAGCAGTCAAGGCAAAGAACCCCAGATCAGGACGCAAGATGAGCGATGCTATATTCATCGCTAATAAAGCCTCCGGTCGTCTCGCCATCGGTGACAAGCAGGAAATAGACAAGGCGACGTGGCATAAACCGCGCGGGCGCGGCATCCGTTTAACACCGACCTCTCGTTACATCCGCGACAAGCTGTTCCCCAAGCGAGGCTAGTACTTCCGCGTTTGTTGAGGGTTTCGGATGCCGGCCGATCGCGGCGATGCGGCTTGCACCGTGGCCGGCGTCCGAAAGCCTTCAATGAAGGAACCCGCGGGAAATGGCAGGCGGTGGCGCCGCGAGCGCCGAGCGCTATGGAGGTTTGCGCACGAGGGAAGTGTGTGAGGGCAACCGACGCTGATGAGTGTGTTGGCTGACGAGGTTGCGGCGCATGATTGGTCGCTCGCAGGTGCGGGAATCTGCGGTAAGCCAGCAGGATCGATGGCGAGGTTGACGCGGTAAATGCATATTTGCACGAGCGTCGCCGTGGCGGATCGAGGGCCGGCGAGTAAGAACGGGATTTTTAATCTGTGAAATGGGGACCGTGATCATGACGTATCGATCCTGATCACGGTTGGCGGTGGGGGTCTATATTGCGGTGTCGAGCCGCGGTTGAAGGTTTCGATGATGTTCATGCGACCGCCGCAACACGGGCACGGGTGGGTCGCCTGGTCGGTTGCCGGGGCACGATCGGGAGGCGGGGGCGGGTGCGCGGTTTGCACAGGTGCCACAGAAGCGATCAGCTCACGGATCCGCGCGATGGTCTCGGTCTTGGTGCCGCTGGCTAGCAGACCGCAGTGCCTTATCCGGTGGAATCCGTTAGGCAGGACATGCATCAGGAACCGTCTAATGAACTCGTCCGGCTTGAGCGTCATGGTCTTGTAGCGGCCGGGTCCCTCGATCCGGTAGTCCTTGTAGCTGAACGTTACACCGGTCGCGTCGGCGGCGATGAGGCGGCTGTTGGAGATCGCGACGCGGCGGGTGTAGCGGGACAGATAGGCCAGCACCTGCTCGGGCCCGGCGAACGGCCTCTTGAACCACCTGGTCCGATGCAGCGGCGCGAGATAGGCGTTGAACGCGGCCTTGCCGGCGAGGTGGGCGTGGTCGCCGAAGAACTGCAGGCGGCCGGCGTCGTGTGCGGCGAGCAGCATCTCCAGCATCAGGCGGCGGAACAGCCGCGACAGCACCTTCACCGGCAAGAGATAGTTTGGACGGCAGCCGATCCAGCGCGTGCCGTCGAGCGATATCCCACCAGCCGGCACGATCATGTGGACGTGTGGATGATGGCTCATCGCGGAGCCCCAGGTGTGGAGCACCGAGGTGAAGCCGATCTTGACGCCGAGGCGCTTGGGATCGGCCGCAATCGTGCGCATGGTCTGCGAGGAAGCCTTGAACAAGAGATCGTAGACGACGGCCTTGTTCTGGTAGGCGATGGCGGCAATCCGCGCCGGCAGCGTGAAAACGACGTGGAAGTAAGGGACGTCCAGCAGTTCTGACTTGCGCTGCTTCATCCATGCCAGCGCCTGCGAGCTCTGGCACTTGGGGCAATGCCTATTACGGCAGCTGTTGTAGGCGATCTGCGTGTGCAAGCAGTCCTCGCAGCGCATGACATGCCCGCCGAGAGCTGCCGTGCGGCAGCTCTCGATCGCCGACATCACCTTCAACTGGCCGAGGCTGACGTGACCATCATTAGCCTTACGCCAGGCCGGCCCGTGGTCGCGGAAGATATCCGCGATCTCCAGGGCGGGACGAGCCATGATCGGCGTGGCTTATGCCGGCGGCTTCTTCTCCGATGTCAGCGGCGTGAGCCGATCCAACGGGCTCATGACCGCGCGGATCACGTTGGTGGCCACCTGCGCATAGAGCGCGGTCGTATCGAGCCTGGCATGTCCGAGCGGTCATGAGTCATAATGCACCTCGGCTTAACTCATTGAAAGTCAAAGACGTGCTGCGTGGCATTTTGTGTTAGCGGAGGCTTCCGAAGCTTTCCCTTGGCAAAGCCTGCCAAGTCCTCAGCCCTGATCACCCAAGGCGCGCCCGCGCAAGCTTGTCGGCCTTTGATGTCGCCGCGGCGGAGCATGCGCAACGCCGTCATGTTGCAGACGCCGATGAGTTTTGCTGCCGCTTCGAGCGTAATCTCGCCGCGCTCCGCCCACTCGCCGTCGCGGAAGACGGCGATGTTGTGATGATTGCGGAAGCCGCACACGCGCTCTTGCGTCCAGGCATTGCCGTGCCCGGTCTCGACACCGGTGCGATTGAGCAGGCGCGCGATCTGCCGATCGGGCATCAGCCGCGCCAGCTCACGAACCAGCGCGATCGTGTCGTCGGGGATGCGCGGATTGTGCCGGCCGGCCGCATTCAGTCGCTGTTTGACTTGCAGTTGGGTATGATCGCCGCCTTGCCAATGCAGGACCGCATGGATGATTACACCGTCCCGGCGCACTACGATCTCCGTGAGAGCCGCACGAAGGATGCGCTTGCGTGTTCCGGCGGTTGCAGCGGGATGCAACCAGGCGCGCTCCAGATCAGCACAGAGTGCCATCAATTGCTGGCGCTCCGACTCACCGAGCGGCGGCGGACGACGCGCAATCAGGGCGGCAATCTCTCCTTCGACCCTTGCGACAGCCTTCAATGCCTCGTTCCAGCGACGCTCCAACTCGCCAGCGACCAGACGGTTTGCCGGGTCGACGGCGTCATACTGTCGGCGCGCATGCGCGGCTTCGTAGCGTGCATGTTGCAGCGACAGCTCCAGCTGGCGCACAGCTGCGGTCGTCGTGCTTGATTGCGCCTCGGTTGCCTTGAGCGCTGCCTCGACGCCGAGCGGCTTCAGCACGCGCACGACCTCGTTGCTGATCGCGGCATCGATGCTCAAGCCGCTGATCGAAATGCAGCGCGCGGCGCCGTGGTTCGTGCGCGCGCCGTAGCAATTGTAACGGCCGATCTTGCCGCCGTAGTGCACATGCAGCTTGCGGCCGCAGTGGCCGCACCGCAGCAGTCCAGCCAGTAGCAACTCGCCTTCGCGGGGTGCTCCGCGAGCAAGTGCGCTGCTCATGCCGGTTGCATTGCTGGCGATGACCCGGAGGTTGCGCTCGAACTCATCCCAGGTGATGTAGGCCGCGTGGTGATCCTTGATCAAGACGTCCCATTCGGCCATGGGCTTTTGCACACCACGCCGGATATGCTTGCGTCCACCTTCGACACTCACACGGCTCTTAGTGCGCCCGAACGCATAGGCACCTGCATAGATCGGATTGGTTAGGATGTTGTGCACGATGTTGTAGGCCGGCAGTCGCCACACGACGCCATGCGCCTCGCCTTGGCGCGACTTGACGGGCAGCTCGATGCCCTCGTCTCTCAGCCAGATGTGCACCTGTCGCGCACTTTGCAGCTCGGCGAACTTGGTGAACACCAGCTGCAGGGCATCTTGCACGCGTTTGTCCGGATTCTTCTCTATGCGATCGCGACCGATCTTCACATAGCCGGCGGCGACACCGAGGACCAGCGCGCCGCGGCGGGCCTTCTGCTTCAGCGCTTCCTGCGAGCGCTGGCGGAACATCGAAAGTTCAAGCTCGCTCATCGTGCCCTTCATGCCAAGCAGCAGCCGATCGTTGGGATGGCGAGGATCGTAGATTCCGTCCTCGTCGACGATGAGCGTGCCGACCAATCCACAGAACTCGATCAGCGTATGCCAGTCGCGGCCATTACGGGCAAGACGCGACGCCTCGATCGCGAGCACAGCGCCGACACGGCCGTCGCAGATCGTTGCGAGCAGCCGCTCGAAGCCGGGACGCGCGATGCCGCCGCCCGAGCGGCCGAGGTCCTCGTCGATGACCTCGACGTTGCTCCAGCCAAGCTGTTTGGCGCGATCGACGAGGCCGTATTGGCGCCGTCGGCTCTCATGATTATGCGCGAGCTGGTCTGCTGTCGATTGCCGGATGTAGACGCAGGCGCTGCGGGCGAGATGCTCAGTCGTGATCTTGGTCATCGCCGCTTCCCCCGCTTGCCGCCTTTGCCAGCGCCGCCGCGATCTCGCGCAGCAGCACCTCGATGACCGTCGCGAGCTCGCTCTTTTGAGCTGCACGCAGTTCGACGCACGGTCGCCCGGCCTCGAACAGGCTTGGCTGGAGATTCTCGGATCGATGCGTCATTCTCTGGTTGCTCCGTTTTTGATTCGGACGCCAGATAGCCTAGAAGCGCATCGACCTCGTTGCGTAGGGAGCAAAGAACATCCAGGGGAAAATGCGGCTCAACGCCGATCTGGAACCGGGACGCAGCCTCGTCAGTCATCCACGCCGGAAGGCAGGCAAAGGTGCCGTCAAGTTGGTGCACAACGAGAAACGCGGCGCCGCCTCGCTCAAGCCGCCGCCTAACGCCTACCGTCTCGCCGAAGCGAGGATGAAATCGGTAGGTGATGCGTGCTTCAGCCTGTTGTTCGCGGGCAGTATGTCGCCCTTCCGAGCAAAACCTGGATCAAACGCACATCGGTTTTCTCTTCGAGCAGGTGGGTGGCAAAGCTGTGGCGCAATGTGTGAGGCGTCACTCGCTTCTTGATCACCGCCCTGTCGGCAGCGGCATGAACGGCGCGATTGAATTGCCGCGTCGTCAGCGGCAGCAGCGGATCACGGCCCGGGAACAGCCAGACCGCGGGCCGGGCGATGCGATACCAATCGCGCAGCAACTCCAACAGCCGCGGGGAAAGCATTGCAAAGCGATCCTTGCGCCCCTTGCCCTGCTCGATGCGCAGCAGCATGCGCTCGGAATCGATGTCCGACACCTTCAGCGCCACGACTTCGGAGACCCGCAGTCCGGCGCCATAGGCGGCGCTCAGCGCGGCCTTGTACTTCGGCCCAGGGGCCGCCTCCAGCAGCCGTGCGATCTCCTCCAGGCTCAAGACCACCGGGATCCTGCGCGGCTCCCGCACGAAAGTGAGGTGCCTTGCCATCTCGGGGCGGTCGAGCGTCACGGTGAAGAAGAAACGCAGCGCCGCAACCGAGCCATTGATGCTCGGCGCACGCACCCCGATCTGCGTCTGATGCAGCTGGAAAAGGCGAAGATCCTCGGGCGCGGCCGTATCCGGCGCGCGGCCGAGAAAGGCTGTAAATGTCCTGACGTGCCGGATATAGTCGTTGTGCGTCTTCTCGACGAAGTTGCGCACCGTCATGTCTTCGATCATGCGCCGGCGCAGCGGGCTGATGGGTTTATCACTCATCGGGGTACTCCTGTCTTGAGGTGGAGGTTGATTGACCCCTCGATTCTCAAGACAGGACGCCCGGCTTGTCACCGTCTCCCGCTTACCTCACCTCGCCACTCCATCGGTGCCACTGGCTCCGCTCCGCGCGCAGCGCGCTCCCGCAAAGCGGGTTCGTTCATTGGCACTTAACGGACCTGACAGGCCCGGCAGACGACGTCCGTTATTGCGGGCAAAGCCGACCTCTTGGTTGAGCAACTGGACTTTTGAGTTTGATCCACATTAACGGAAGTCGCGGCGCTCCCAAGATGTGACGCTGCCGCAGCGGTCATTGAAGGGTCCGGGATGGGCTCCCCGGATAGTTGGCGCAAATCTCTGGAGGGACGGCATCCTCGTGGCCCCTCGGTCGCTGCACGTTTCGAGACCCCGGGGGGCTCCTCCAGCGTCACTGGTTGTCAGCGCCTCGCGACAATCGCGGCATCATCCGCCGTGAGCGGAAAATGCAGGGGCGGCGTCATAGCTTACCCGGGACGATCTGATCGGTTTTATGGCGCATGATTTGGTAGCATTCGCAGGTAGCTGCCTCGAGCCGCGGCCTGTCAATTTCGATCAAGCCTCGCCGATCGGATCTGATAGCACCAACGGCGCGGAGTTTGGCAACCACCAGTGTCACGGTCGTTCGTCGCACTCCAAGCAACTGCGAAAGCGTCTCCTGCGTGACTGACATGATGTTGCCCTCGGTTCGATCGTGCAGCTCTAGCAGCCAGCGGGCCAGGCGGGCTTCAACCGGGTGCAGCCCATTACAGGCTGCGACGTGCTGGAGCCGCATGAGAATCGACCCCGTGTGCGCCTGAACGACGTCTCTGATGGCACTGCTCCCCATGTAGGCAGCATGAAACCGCGATACGGAAATCTGTGATGCGGTGCCGCCTACCCGCATGACCGCGGTCACGGAAGATCGGGAGGGTCCCAGGATCGATAGAGCGCCAAGGGCGCCCTCGCGCCCGATCACCGCGGTTGCAATCGTTGCTCCGTTCGGCATGTCGAGCATGAAGGAAATGGCCCCGCTGTGTGGAAAGTAAACATGCTCGCGCCGATCTCCCGATCGCACGACCACGGAATCTTGTTCAAGCGAGACCTTCTGGAGATGAGGGGTGAGCAACGCGAGGTCAGCCGGTGGCAACGCCGCTAGGAGACGATTACCGCCGTTGGCAGGACGCCCCATCACGTGAGACTTCTTCCCTCAGCGGAACGCGGAGCTCTCCTGCAATATCTTTGGTGGCTACATTTTCTGCACTGCGCCGATACCAACTCGACCCTCATTGTGCTGGCTTTGAACTGCCTTCTTGAACGCAATATCACTCACTACGGCAACCCGCCGGGCCGGTAAAGGTCGCCAAGGGCGGTCATCTTTCGGGGACCAAGAAGCAAGTTGCCGGTTACGATAGGAACAGTTGGCCTCGGCTCTGAGTGGAATTGGGGAACCGACGGTTCGGCTTACCATCTCCGCCCATCAGGAGTAAGATGAGCCGACGTCCACGGGCGTTCGTGCCCTTAGGCGGGCCCGGGTAGATATCGTGGCAACTCTCCGTCACGCCCGTTGGCGACAAACTGAGGTGTGCCCAGCGATCTACACGACAAATTCCATGACCGAACCCGAGCGTTTGGAAGGCGTTCCTGGCCGCTACTGGCACCGGCTCGGAGACGGGCGTATCCAGTGCGATGTCTGCCCGCGCTATTGCAGGCTTAACGAAGGCCAGCGCGGCCTGTGCTTTGTGCGTGGCCGGCAAGATGACCGGATCGTGCTTACGACCTACGGCCGCTCCTCGGGATTCTGTATCGATCCAATAGAGAAGAAGCCACTGAACCACTATCTGCCCGGAACTCCCGTGTTGTCGTTCGGTACCGCCGGGTGCAACCTGACCTGCAAGTTCTGCCAGAACTGGGACATCTCCAAAGCGCGACAGTTCGACCGGCTCCAGGACGCAGCCTCGCCGGAAGATATTGTCGAGGCAGCGATTGCCACGGGCTCGCGCTCCATCGCCTACACCTACAATGACCCCGTCATCTTCCTGGAATATGCCGTGGATGTTGCAAAGGTGGCGCGCCGGCGCGGGATCAAGAACGTGGCGGTCACAGCGGGCTACATTGACGCGGCGGCGCGGGAGGAGCTTTACACCTTCATGGACGCCGCCAATGTCGACCTCAAGGCGTTCACCGAGGCGTTCTACAATCGGCTGTGCACCGGCCATCTCGGCGCCGTCCTCGAGACGCTCGAGTATCTGAAGAACAAGACGAAGGTCTGGTTCGAAATCACAACGCTGCTGATCCCAGGTCACAATGACAGCCCGGAGGAAGTGAAAAAGCTGAGCGAATGGGTGATGACAAGGCTAGGACCTGACGTGCCCTTACATTTCAGCGCCTTCCATCCTGACTACAAGATGCTGGATCTGCCCTGTACGCCGGCCTTCACCCTGACGAGGGCTCGCGATATCGCCCGCGAGGTCGGGCTGCATTTCGTCTACACCGGGAATGTCCATGATGAGACGGGCCAAAGCACGTACTGCCCGGGCTGTGGTAGCCGGATCATCGGCCGAGATTGGTACGACATCACCACTTGGCGGCTGACCGGCGACGGCCGCTGCGGCATTTGCTCCACCGCGATCCCCGGCCTGTTCGAGGCACGCCCGGGCAGTTGGGGACGGCGGCGCGTCCCGATCCGGATCGGCAGACTGGAACGCTTTTGAATGAGGATGATGCCGACGTCGAGGCGCCCCCCTGCTGCGTGTTGGAGCGGGAGCCTGATTAGGATGTCGCGATGAAGATTGACAGCACCATATTTGGCGCGATTAAGATTGACGGAAAGATCTATCAGCACGACGTGGTCGTTCGTCTTTCCGGCGAAGTTGTGAAGCGGAAAAAGAAGCTATCAAAGAAGCTGTATGGTACCTCGCACGTGCTTTCAAAAGACGAGGCAAAGTTTCTCTTCGAGAAGGGGTGCGATCAGGTCGTCATTGGCTCGGGTCAGATGGGCAACGTGCACCTATCACCGGAAGCTGAAGCCTATTTCGAAACAAAGGGCTGCGAGGTCGTGTTGAAGCCGACACCCGAGGCAATTCGGATGTTCAACCGGTCGCGCAAGAGAATCGGACTCCTTCACGTGACCTGTTGAAAGAAATGCCCTGGTGAAGCTGTGTATCCACGTTGGATCAGCCGGATCGGCGCTCCGCTCATTGCTTTTGTTTTGACCGTTGGGCCGTCGGTTTCGACGGTGCACGCCGTTGAGGATACTCGCAAGGTGAGCGTAGTGTCCTTCGGCCTTTTCGGCGATCAAGGCGTGTTTAGAAGCGAGGCGACCGGCGCAGCACGGGTCGTAGCGGGCCGTTTCGGGGGCACCCCGATCAACGTGCAATACAATTCGAAGAAAGGTGGGGGTGCCACGATTGAAGGACTGGCCATGTCCTTGCAAGCGGCGGCCAACGGGATGGACGCCGACAACGACATTCTGCTTTTGATTCTCACCTCGCACGGCTCCCGCGCCGGCCTTGCAGTCAAAGCGGGGCGGCTTATGATCTCGCCTACATGCTGGCGCGGACCGGCGTGCGATACAAGGTGGTGGTCATCTCGGCCTGCTATTCTGGGGTCTTTATCCCTCGTATCGCGAACCCCGATACGCTGGTAATCACCGCGGCCGATGCCGACCATCCATCGTTCGGCTGCCGGGACAAAGCCAAGTGGACCTATTTCGGCAACGCCTTTTTCAATATAGCACTCCGGCAAGCTAAGAGCCTGAAGGATGCCTTTGTTGTTGCGCGCTCGCTCGTCGAAAAGCAAGAAGTGCGCGAGCGCTTCGAGCCGTCGAATCCCCTAATGGCAGGCGGCGAAAACGTGCACCCGTTGCTCATTGCGCGTCCTTGAACGACCGGCCGCCTTCGCGGCTTGACGCCAGTCTGCCGAAAACCTCGTCCGTCTTGATCTACTGACCGAAACGCGCCGCCTGTCTGCCAATGGCACATTTAAGACATGCCGACGCATGGTAACGATGTCTGTTCATAGGGGTACCGCGGAAGTCGTCGGTACGCGGCCAAACTGACGCGAATGACCCGGATGTATGGTCCGGCCGCGCGTTGCAAGAAGATTTCGTCGAATTGGCGGCGGCGGTCTTGCATCAATGTATCCGGCCTCTGATTGGAGCATGTGGTGCTCCGGGCCATCATGGATATCAGCGCGCGTGCGTTCTAATTAGCGGACAGGCCTCGATTGGGCCATTTGGGTCACCAGTGTTCGCACGCGCTCGGAAGACCGAACCTCCATCTCGTCTGGTCCTCTCGCAGACCTCGGCTGGAAACTGTTGATAGGGTTACGTCATCGCTTGCTCCTCATGTCGCGCAGTTCCTTTGTTCGAGCCAAGGGCCGTTCCTTCGTCCCGGCCCGCAGAGCGTCGATCGCGTCGCGCGCAGGGGCGGTCAAGGCCGGCCGTCGCGCTTGGCTTGCGGCGGGCGCCGGCGTTGCCAGGCCGCGCCTTGACCGCGCCGAGCACGGCGCGAGGATCACGCGGGTCGGACGCCTGCATCGTCGGTCCTCGTCAGCTCGAAGGCGCGTCCTTTGGCCAGCACCGCCCAGGCGATCCGGGCAAGCTTGTTGGCGAGCGCGATCGCCAGCACGTTGTGGTGCAACCGCCTCTTGGCGGCTTCGATCCAGGATTTGAGCCCGTAACGTTCCCAGTCCTTTATCCTGACCAGCACAACCCATGCCGCCTGCACGAACAGAACGCGCAGGTAGCGATTGCCGCGCCTCGAGATTTTGCCGAGGATCGTGCGGTCTCCCGTCGAGATCTGCTTGGGCACCAGTCCGAGCCAGGCGCCGAAGTCGCGGCCTTTGGAGAATACGTCTCCAGTGCCGATCGCGGCCACCATGGCGCTCGAAATGATCGGCCCGATGCCGGGCACCGTCATCAGGCGCGAACATGCCTGATCTTGACGGGCCAGTGCTTCGATCTCGCCGGAGAGGCCATCGATACGCTGATCCAGCCGGCGCCAGTCGCCTGCCAACTCCTCGATGACATGCAACATGCGGGGCGACAGGACATCGGTGCGCGTTGCAAGGATGGTGGGCAGCTCCTTGCGCAGGAAGCCGATCCCTTGGCGCACGGCGATCCCGCGTTCCAGCATGAAGGCGCGAATCTGGTTGATGATACCGGTGCGTTGCGACACCAGCCGCTCGCGCACCCGATGCAGTGCCTGCAGATCCAGTTGCTCCGCGGTCTTGGTCGCCACGAACTTCATCGTCGGGCGCTGCACGGCTTCGGCAATCGCTTCGGCATCATTGAAGTCGTTCTTCTGTCCCTTGCTATAGGGGCGGACATATTTGGCCGGCATCAACCTGGCGTCGTGGCCAAGCGATGCGAGTTTGCGGCTCAGGTGATGGGCGCCGACGCAGGCTTCCATGCCGATCAGGCAAGGCGGTATATTGGCGAGCCGCGCTTCCACTTGGCCACGCGACCACTTTTGCCGCAGCACGATGGCGCCGCGCGCATCGTGGCCCACGACGTGGAACGAGTTCTTGCCGATATCGATGCCGATCACGGCGATCGCGGTATTGGGTATCTGAGACATGGCGTGCTCCTTGTCTTTGGCGCCCCTTGCTCAGCTTCGCTTGCTGGCGGGGCAGGAGCACGGCCGGACCATCCCATTAACGGACATAGGCTTCACAATAACTAACCTTCATGCTGGAATGGAGGCCGATGATGACAGAGAACCACTAGGAAATCGGAGCGCTATATCTAATGATGGGCGTCCAATTATTCGCGTGGAAACGAGCCTTGTGATAGGCTCGCTTATGCTTTGGATCAATTGGGTAGCCGCCGACCACTGATCGGACGTTTCGGAGATATCCAGTTGGGCGTAGCTTGATCCGCCTGATCGCTCAAATCTTGCTAGTTGGCATTTCAAGATGGCTTCCAAATCCAGTTGCTTAGCAACCACGTTTGGAATGCGGATGACGATAGCCAGAGGCTGCGCGTTGATCATTTCAATCACGAAGTTGGGTTGCCTTGGGAACGTCGGCTAGTCATGTGCCGAGAAACCATCCCCTCCATGATGATGGTCTCCGCTGCTTATCTCCGAGCCGGGGCCATTAACGTCAGCCCCAAGACCTGTTTTTGGGTTCTTCCGATGCGGCCAAGCCAACGCCATTCCGCCCGCAACGATTAGGACCAACACGATCACCGCAATCCAATGAGAGATCATAGCTCTATCCGTCCTCACCAAAGAGATTAGGCTCGCCAATCCAGTCGATAATGATCCCGCCAAAAACTTTTGCGTGACCGAAGGGTGAAGTATCGCCAAAATCAGGTGCGTCGATATGATAGTGGCTTCTTGATGTATCAGGGGTTTTCAGCGCGGTCAGACGTTCGATAAGTAGGTCAACACCAGCAGCATCGACCATGAGATCAATTGCATTTCCTACAGGGTTGCGTGCGAATGATGATCATGACTTCACCTATTGAAGCCATCACGCTACACCGTTTCGATGAACCTGCCTTAACGAGCCGCGCGAAGCCTTAATGTTCCGTTGTTGGCACGAAACGGACCTCCAGCAATGTCCGACTTGAGTCCGCTTTCGGGAGTAAAACGTCGACGCGTTCAAACTGAAACTGTTTCGATCTGCTGGTCAAGATAATCACCGCAGCTCAGATTGTGCGGATCTCACATTCGAATCCTTGGCGGTGCCAATGCAGCCGTGTCACCTTCGGGTCGGAGTCGCAGATCATCTTTATTCTCTGATTGGCACTGCCGCCCGCCGCAGCGCCCTACCGCGCGAGCGGTTTAGTCGTGTGCTGGGCATGTTCAGTAGCTTGGAGGTGAAAGTCCTCTACCCAACCTGATGGAGGTGAAGGGTTAGCGAGAACGCAAGGGCTGTCGCCGCGAGGCGAGGTCTGAAGGAAGCGTCGAGCAAACGTGCGAGTCGATGGACAAGAACCGGGTACAAGGCGCGAGCGTCGGACGAGCGGGCGACTTACCGCGAAGTCCATATCCATCAAAGATGCGAAGCGTAGACCCGGCGACGGTGCACGGAAAGCGACTGAACTTACCCCAGGAGATCTGCTCTGTGTCGCTTCGGCGACTGAGGATGCTGCGAGGCACCCTGACCGCGGGGTAGAAGTCAGCAGAGGGCGTATTAGGTCATGTCGTCGGCAAGGCTAGTGAGGCACTCCGTCGCCGAAAGGTGGAGGCAACAGATAGGCTGAGCCGGGAACGATGGCTGAAGGCCCGAACGAGAGGAGAGGCAAGTAGGACATGAATCTCGAGAGCGACAAGCGGCTGAACATCCAGTTGAGACTGGACTTCTCATCGGCGCCGACGGGTGAAGCCCGGCAGGCGGGAGGGGAAGACATCGAATCGCTCTCGGTGACGAATGAGCCCGAACGCTCAGCCGACACGCGTCGAATCATGGAGGAGGTATGTGAGCGAGAAAACCTGAAGGAAGCATTGCGGCAAGTGAGGAGCAACAAGGGCAGCGCCGGCATCGATGGGATGACCGTTGATAAACTCGGTGACTACCTAAACCAGCACTGGCCGATCATTCGGGAGCAATTGCTGAACGGGATCTACGAACCGAAACCGGTGAGACGGGTGGAAATCCCGAAGCCGGATGGCGGAGGGGTGCGAAAGCTTGGCATCCCGACACACCGGGCATAAAACACCTCATACAGTTTGCGTTGGGGATGATGGATGAAGATGGCTGGAGTTGGCGATCCATTCTCGCAGGCGTCGATCAACATTGTCATTGATTGTGATCGCGTATGGCGTGTTCGGTTTGCGGTGCACCGCTGAGACAATAGCGCGTTCGATCCAGTGATGAACGACCCCGAGGCTCACGCCGTATCGCGCACGAACCTCGGCGACATTGAGCGTCCCTGCGGGAAGCGACGGGCTCGGGATGCGATGCTTGTAGCGGATCCAACGTATCATGCTGATCGTAAAGGGTTTGCCAGTTGAGCTTGTCAGCGCTTCGCTTTTGAGCTGCGCGACGATCTCGTTATCATCGTATCGCTGTGCCATGGTGCGGATTTTGGCAACGAACGTATCAGGATAACGGATTGCTTCGGAACGGTTCGGCAGCTGACGGACCTCGATTGTTTCGGTTGCTCCGCCCTGCCAGCGAATTTGCAAGCACAACAGCTTCGGTTCTGGCCCTTTGGTGATCGTGATATCGCGGATCAACAAGCGGAGCATGCGTTTGCGATCGCAAGCTGAAGTGGTTGGAGCCTTCCACAACCGAGGAAAGTCCCTGCCGAGCTGTAGAATTTGTTGTTTCTGTTCGGCTGTGACGCTGCGCATTGTCCGGCGCTCGAAAGTGGCCAGTTCAGCCTCAAGTTCGTCAAGCCGTTGCATCGCGTTGTTCCAGCGCTTCTCAAGCGTACTAGCAACCAACCGATTGCTGGGGTCGGCCTCCTCATAACGGCGTTCCGCCAAGTCAGCCTCGTAGCGGGCTCGCTCGATCTTTCGGTACCACTGCGCAGAAATTATTTTGTCGCGCTCTTCCAAGCTGGCCAGCGCTTTGAGTGCGAGCTTGATCGTTAGCGGGGTGACGGCGGTCAACAGCCGCTCGGCAATGGCGTCATCTGGCGGTCTCGCCGCGAGTGATATGCAGTGGTGCGGGATTGCTTCCCGTCTGCTCCAGTTACACTCATAGATCGGGTAAATGCCCCCATTGCCGGTATAGCGCACAGTCAGACGCCGCCCGCAAACACCACAAAGCAACAAGCTCTGCAGCAAACACAGTCCCTCGCGAGCTGGTCCGCCAAGAACTTCGCAGTTGGTCTTGTTCGCCGCCAAGCGGTTGCGGTTGGCGGCGAACTGGTCCCAGGTAATATAACCTGGATGGTGATCGGGAATAACAACACGCCACTGATCCTGTGGCATCGGGCGCAGTTGAGTGCAGATCTCGCCGGTGGGGCCGATCTTCTTACAAGACTGATATCGACCAAACACATAAGTGCCGGCGTAAGATGGATTGGCGAGAACGCCCAGCACCCGAGAATGTGTCAATCGACCCCAGATGAGCTTGCCATCCCAGACGCCGCCGTACGAACGGCGTGGAAACAGAAGCCCGAATTCGTGAAAATGCTGGACCACAGCATAGGCACTTTTATCCTGCTCAAACAGTTCGAAGACCGCGCGAACAGCACCTTGCACTTCCTGGTCTGGATCGAGGACAATCTTGTCGCCATCGAGGACCAGGCCGACTGGCAGCGGGAAACGCAACTCACCTTTCTGCGCCTTGTTGAGTTTGCCTCCGTGGAGGCGCGCGCGAATGATGTGCAGTTCTGCCTGCGCGAACGTGCCTTTCATGCCCAGTACAAGGCTGTCGTTGAAATCGGCCGGATCGTAACAGCCATCTCCGTCGAACACCAATGTCTTGGTGATGGCGCACAGTTCTAACAGCCGATGCCAATCCTTGTTCGATCGTGCCAGGCGCGAGGATTCCAGAGAAAAGATCGCACCGACTTGCCCCATAGCCACATCGCTCACAAGGGTCTTGAAGTCGTCGCGATTGTTCGTCTGCTCTCCCGAATGACCGAGATCTCCGTCGAGGATCCGGATCTGATCCGGAGTCCAGCCGAGCGACGTCGCCTGGTTCGCTAGATTGTACTGGCGCTCTGTGCTCTCCTGATTGAAGCGCACCTGCGCCATTGTCGACTGACGAATGTAGATGCAGGCTTGCCGGGCCAGATGATGATCGGCAATCTTCGGATTTAGCATGATCGGCTCCTTCCGCGGTGGACGGCGTAGCGCCTGCAGCAAGATAGGATTCGATCATGTTGGCGATGATGGCGCCCGCCTTGATAAAATCGAGGGCTGCGACGGCCGGGTCCATTTAGTCGAGCCTCTCGCGGCGACGCAGTAGCTCGGCATTGATCGCGCAAATCTCGTTGAGCATCTGCTGTAGTGTCCGGTAATTGCCAAGAAACTCGGCGACTTGCGGGTAGGTTGCGTTCGGCACATAGCCGAGCCATGGGCGTTCGCCGGTTCGGGCGATCGTGGACAAATATCGCTTGGGTCCGTGTCCAGGTCCGTCCTTGCAGTGACAACTGGGTCGGCCACACCGCTTGTAGGTCTCGATCAATGAGCCGCGTACAATTTGCTCGATCGGCGGCAGAGCACGCATTAGCTGGTGACGACGTTTGCGCAGGGCCGCAGATGAAGCGTTTTTCATCATGCCTTTCGGACCGAATCAAATCTATGTCCGAGTGATTCAGAGCTCGAGTCATTGGTCAAGCCTTATTTGTTGCGTTTTAACGAAAGAACGAGTTTGGCGAGCGCCAGCAAACCGGGAACGTCGATCAGCAAGGGCCGCTGGCCGTTGATAGGCTCGCTCGGAGTGCCAGGGGGTGCCCAGTCGGTCCAGTTGCGCGGGACAGCCAGCGAGCCCATCTCGGCGTGACGTAGGCTTAACGTCTCAACGCCCGAAATCGTCCTAACCTTCAGCACAACAAATCGACGACCGCGAAGGTGGTGGAAGGGATGGGTTATCTCGGCCGATCCCAAAGTCTGACCGGGCCGAAGTGCAGTTCGAAGCAATCGTGCCAACCGTGCTGGACCGCTTTGTCCAGCAAGCGGTGATGCAGGTTCTGCAGAGGCGATGGAATCCGACGTTCTCCCAATACAGCTATGGGTTCCGACCGCGTCGGTCGGCACATCACGCCGTGGCTCAAGCGCAGCAGTACATCGCGCAAGGCAACGGATGGGTGGTCGACCTCGATCTGGAAAAATTCTTCGATCGAGTCAACCATGACAAACTGATGGGCCAAATTGCCAAACGGGTCGAGGACAAGCGGCTGTTGAAGCTCATCCGGGCGTTTCTGAACGCAGGGGTGATGGAGAACGGGCTGGTCAGTCCGAGCGTGGAAGGAACTCCGCAAGGAGGACCGCTTTCGCCACTGCTAAGTAACCTCGTGCTCGACGAACTCGACCGCGAACTGGAGCACCGAGGACACCGCTTTGTTCGTTATGCGGACGACTGTAACATCTACGTTCGCAGCGAACGCGCGGGTCAGCGGGTGATGGAGAGCATCTCGCGCTTCATCACACAAAAGCTCAAGCTCAAGGTGAATGAGGCGAAGAGTGCGGTGGCACGACCGCAGGAACGAAAGTTCCTCGGGTTCAGCTTCACGGCTGGTCCATGCATCAAGCGCACGATCGCGCCGAAATCGCTGGAACGGTTCAAGCTGCGAATCCGAGATACCACGCGAAAGGCCAAGGGCGTCAGCATCACGACGACAATGGAAGAGCTGGCCAAGTATATGCGGGGCTGGCGCGGCTATTTCGGCTTCTGCGAAACGCCCGAGGTGTTGATCGCTCTCACTCGTTGGGTCCGGCTGCGGCTAAGAGCAGCTCTTTGGCGCCAATGGAAAACACCAGGACGTCGCCGAGCAGCACTCATCGCACTGGGAGTCTCGGGGCAATTGCGCAATACGGCCGGTAGCGGCCGTGGACCCTGGCACCTCGCCCGGAGCAAAGCCCTCTCCGTGGGACTCTCCAATGCCTACTTCAAATCGCTCGGTCTCCCGTCTCTGATCGAAGCACGTTAGCGTAACTTCTCGAACCGCCGTATACGGACCCGTACGTACGGTGGTGTGGGAGGGGCGGAGCCGCGAGGCTCCCCCCTATCCCGATCAATGGCACAAAGCGGACATGCTGATCGCCGAATAAAATGTCAGCTTTGGGGGGAAGAGCGGACGCGTCGCAAGGCGTATTTTATGAGTACACTCCCTAGTATAGTTTGAGAGATATCGCGGGTACGGGTGATCGATCTCGCGATGAGGGCCTCGATATGAAGGCCGCTGTGAGGGGGGATGCCCTGACGGTGCCGGGGCTTCTCTCTATAGATCCTCGCAGTTACTAACCCGGAAAGTTTGGCCGCACCTCGGCCCCGCGCTCGCCGCTCGCGATGAACTTTCGCGCGATGTTCATGGCGTGGCGATTGCCGCCGCTTGCTCCGCAGGAACCCCAGGTAGGCAACGCGGCTCTGGTCGAGCGGGAAGCCGTCACCTTGCCGCTGGATTACGCCTTCGCCTTCGAGCTTGCCGATGTAGGTGCGGCTGCAATCAAGGTGCTGCGCTAGTGCCGACGCGCTGACGGTCGCAGCTCGTTGGCGACGGGCGGGCCATCAACGGTAACGGTCTCAGGCATAGTGTTGGTCCTGCTGCGTTGCCGTAGGATAGCTCACTTCCGCTCTCGGCGGCATAGGGGAACCATGCCCGGACTTGCCGCTGGCCAACTCGGTCGCGAATGACCCCAACCCGAAATTATCATCTCCATCTCCCGGCGCGTTTATTTTGACCCATCGAGCGGTCCGCACATTCACTGACAAACCAGTACGGGGGTTTTCGCGTGCGTCAGCACCTTGTTTGTCACACTGCCGATTAGAAGCATGGAAAGTCCGCTGCGCCCGTGCGATGACATAACGATGAGGTCGCAGCCTTTGTCCTCGGCTGCTGCGATGATGGCTTGATGGGGTTGCCCGTTCTCCACTTGAGTCGTCTTGCAGGAAATACCAGTCTCCTTCGCCGCCTTTGCCGCGCGTTCCAACGCGCTCGTTGCCTCTTCCTTGCGTAGCGCGGCATATCTTGCGACTGCGTCACGGAGCTGCCCGGTCATTTCTGAAAACGGTTCCACAACGAAGATTACGGATACCTTGGCTCCAAGGGATTTCGCCAGCGCCAACCCATGCGCCACCCCACGCTCCGCTAGCTCCGACCCATCTGTCGGAATGAGAATATGCCGGTACATGCTTCACCTCTCAATTGTCTGGACGTATCGCTGCCTTCCGAATGTAAGCTGGGCCCGTGTTTCGGATACAATCTTGAGATAGATCAATCTATCGGTCCATCGTGCCTGCGAAGCGGAAGTTGGTCGCTATCAGCGGATAGCGGACTTTCTGGCGAGCCTAGGTTCACAGCAGCCGCGCTGCCTCCGCTGCAACAGCAACCACGGATTTTCTCGCAGCAGATGTCCTCGGTAGGTGGGGTCGCGCGGTCCCGGCACGTTGGGGCGCTCTCCACAGGACCCTGACGAGCGATTGCGGAGGGATCGCGACGGCCCGCGCCAGCGCGTCATGACCTCGACAGTCACGACCACGATGTCCGCTCCCCGGGGCAAAGCAGACATCCCGCCGCAACGACGCTACTTCCGTTTTTGACCCGACTCGGACATCCGACCACTTGGACTTGTACTGAAAATTTGCTTACGCTGCGGTTGAGAGCGTCCGGGGCGGGATTAGCAATGAAGTCATCGTCACCGTGGGCGCCGCAGCTCTCGCAGTAAAGCAGGTGACATCGGTCATTCCCATCGTCTTCGCGGTGGCGCCGGACCCGCTTGGCACCGGCCTGGTTACGAGCCTGTCGCGGCCGGGCGGCAACGTCACTGGCGTGTCGAACCAGTCGGCCGATCTTGCCGGCAAGCGGCTCGAAATTTTGCGCGAGGTATTTCCCGGGCTCCGCCAGATGGTGATATTGGCCAATGCCGCCAATCCCACGTCGGTGCAGGAGTTGCGCGAGATTCAGGCGACGGCCCGCACGCTCGGCCTGGAGGTCGCCGCGCTCGAAATCCGACGAGCGGAGGACCTGGAATCCGCCGCGTTCGAGACGGTGAAAGGCGCCGCCAGCGCGCTTTACGCCGTCAGCGACCCGCTCATCCTTGCCAACCGTGCACGCATCAACACTTTGGCGCAGGGCGCGCGACTGCCCACGATGTACGCCTTTCGGGATTACGTCGAAGCCGGTGGTTTGATGTCCTATGGACCGAATTATACGAATCTGTTTTCGCGCGCCGGGGATTTTGTTGACAAGATTCTCAAGGGTGCGAAGCCCGGCGATTTGCCGGTCGAGCAGCCGACCAAGTTTGAATTCGTCATCAACCTGAAAACCGCCAAAGCGCTCGGCCTCGAATTGTCGCCTTCGCAGCTCGCCCGCGCCGACGAGGTGATAGAATAACGAGTTGTTTGCTGCGGTGCATGAGTCTGTTGTTGGCGCAACTCGGACATGCCGCCGTGGTCGCTCTATGTCTGTTGTTGGGGCAGAGCGGAAAACATATGCTCGCATCGAGTTTTCCAGCTTTTGACCCAAATCGGACGTGTTTGAGAGTCCAGAAGTTGCCATTTCTACGAGAACTTGAGTATGCACTACGTGTAGGATCGTAGTGTGAGAAATTCAAATGGCGATGGAGCTGAGGGGCGCGAGAGGCGAGGGATTTGCGACGATTGCCGCTGATGGTCGCGTGTTAGATTCCTGGTTTCTTCGGCTACGCCTAGTTGTGGAGGCCGACAAGGCGGCAACGGTACGGCTGACGAGCGACGAGATCAACAGATCGTTGGGTGAGTCGGCAGACGGATATGCGCGACACGACGACATCCGCAATGTCGACATCGTTTCCATTCATACAGAAATTGACTCCCTTGCATCTGCGCCGACTGATGTGCACGACGCATATCTTCGACTCCATCTACTGAGCCACCGGCTCGTCCAGCCTAATTGCCTGAACCTTGAAGGAATTTTCAGTCTATTACCTAACGTTGCCTGGACGACACTCGGTCCCTGTGAATGCTCTCGTGTACCGGAAGCGCGAATCGTAGCGCGAAAGCGTGCCCTTGCGTTTGAGGTGACAGGCGTGGATAAGTTTCCGCGCATGACTGATTATGTGACGCCTGCGGACGTGAGAATTGCAGATGCGGATCGCGTAAGGCTCGGAGCCTACTTGGCTCCGGGCACAACCGTCATGCATGAAGGCTTTTGCAATTTTAATGCGGGTACGCTCGGTCCCTGCATGGTCGAAGGCCGGATAAGCGCCGGTGTGGTTGTGGGAAGCGGCAGCGACGTTGGTGGCGGAGCGTCGATCATGGGCACTCTGTCCGGAGGAGGGAAAGAGAGGATTACAGTTGGTGAGCGCTGCCTGATCGGAGCCAACGCCGGTATCGGCATTTCATTGGGTGACGATTGTATCGTCGAAGCGGGCTGTTATGTCACGGCAGGCGCGCGCATCCTTTTGGAAGATGGCCGAGTACTGAAAGCTAAAGAACTCTCGGGCCAGAAGGGCCTTCTTTTTCGTCGTAATTCCCAGAGCGGCGCTCTTGAGGCAACCAGACGTACACCAAATTGGGACGGCCTCAACTCGCAACTTCACAGCTAGGCAGTTCAATCGAAGAAGTCGTCTGCGACAATTGTGGCGCGTCAGCGATGTCGCCTTCTGGCACAAACCAGACGTGCTGAAGGCCAGCCCAAATGTCCGCTTCTGAGCGTGATGCGGACATCGCAAGCCCTTCGCGCCGGAGACCATCGCACGCGCGCCGCGTCGACCGAACGGACGCAGGGCAAGCCAGCAAGCGGCAGCACTGATAGGCGGCTCAATCGATGGCTAGGCCATATAGATAGATACCGATCATCGCTAGCGACACGACGATCACCAGCAGGTCGATCCTGAGCCACTGGGGTATGCGCTTCGCGGGTTGTTGGGTCATGGCTTGTTCCCTCCGCGACCCGTATTCTGTGCCGGAAGAGCGCAAGTGGTTGTGAACGAGTTCACATACTTTAGGGATTGATTGGGGCATCGGCGGCGAGCTGGTTGAGGCTTACCCCAACGCCGAGATCGACGCCGCATCACCTCGACGTCGACCACGACGGACGACGACAACAGCGACAGCAATCACCACGATGGCAGCAGGCAGCGCGCACCGGCAGCACGGGCAGCGGCTCGCACCGTCACCGCATCACCGTCACCACTACCACGCGCACCAGCATCACGGCGCGGACAGGCGACCGATAGCGGATGGCATCGCGTCATCACCACGCCGAGCGCGCCAGCGTCACGACGGGCGACAGGCGTTCCCGGCACGTGAGCGACCCCCAGCCGGGGCTTGGGGGGGCGTGTAGGCTGGAGGCCGCCCATTCCGTGCCGCCGGAAATACGGACATGTGACCGGCGGCCAGCCAAGCTAACGCAGTCCTGCAGACCGTTCCGGGACAAGTTCGGATTACCCCTTCGGTGTGCTGCGAGGACGGCACCACGTCATCGCGCCATCACCACGCACGACAGCGGCAGGCAGCGCGCAGACGACGACCACGCCCGGATCATCGCACGATCCGTGCGTTCATCCATCGCCACGACGGGGGCAGTCGACGGGCAGGCGTCAGGGGCGAGGCCATCAGGAAGGCCGTACAGTGCGCCGGAGCGGCAGGGCTACAGGGGAACACCGGGCAGGCCGCGCCAGCGCACAGGCGGCCACGCGCCGCGATCTGTCGGCGGCGCTAGAACAACCACACCAAAGCGAGCCGTGTCAGCCGTAGCTTAGATTGTAGCCCACAGGCGGCGCCCGTTTTCGGGTCAGTTTGCCGACGGTCAAGCCAACGTCCATCGATGTTCCCACGACGCTCCTACAGGGAGCCTGACCCGATCCGCGATCAAATAGCCCGACGCGGCATTTTTGCCGCTCCTTATTCCGCGCTGAGATCATGACGCTCTGCGGGCGTGCGACCCATTCACCAACGGCTCACGGTCCGTCGGCAAACTGACCCGCCGGCTTGCCACGCTTCACCATTTCCTGGGCGTAGCCGTAAAGCGCGTCATAGACGATCCACTCGGCGGCGTTGAGCTCATGATCGTCCTTATAGCCGAGATGCCGGAAGCCTTCGGCCACCGCCATCAGCCCGGGTCCCTCTGCTTGATGGTAAAGCGTGTTGTCGGTGTCGGCGCCGTTCACGATCCGGCCGAGAAGCGCGAGTGCGGGATCACCCGCCAGCTTGTACTTCTTCAGGATCGCTTCGAATGAACATTCCTTGCCGTGGTGGCCGAGCTCGACGTCCTTGACGTCATAGGGAATGGCGTCGAGGCGCTTTGCCTCGACCATTACCCTATCCGCCGGCGCAAAGATGAACTCAGCATCCTTGTCGACGAATTTCTTGATCAGCCAGGGGCAGGCCACGCGATCGACTTTGACGTGTTCTCGGGTAATCCACTTCATCTGGTCCTCCTGTTCGATGTTGGGTTTGGCAGTTCAGGCATCCGCCAGAACGAGAATTCCGCCATGAGCGGGTGAGATAACGTAGAGCTGGTCCGGCACGACCAGCGCGGTCGTATGGGCTCCGATCCCTGTCGTTGTCTGAACAGCTGTACCGGTTCGCGGATCGATCGTTTCGACCAATCCGGGCTCGCCGATCGCGACGTGGACGCGGCCGGTTGCGGGGTTGAAGAAGGTTACATCCGGCGCGCCGCCGATCGGCCAGACATTGGTGATCTCGCCGGAGGTGCTGCCGATCTCGACCAGCGCACCGTCGTCGCAGGCGGCGTAGAGCCGGCCACGCGAATGGTCGATATCAAGACCATGGGCGCCGCCCGACGGGAGCTTCCATTGCGCGATCAGGCTCAGATCGGGGAGGCTGGCAACCAGCACCATCGAAGGCTCGCGGATACAAAGGAATACCCGCTTCGCCTCTGCATCGGTCACGCACCATCGCGGCCGGCCCGGCAGATCGATTGACACCTGCTTGCGATCGTTGAGGCCGAAAGCATGCAATGTCGGAGTTTCCCGATCGTCGCCGATGCAGGCGACGATCCCAAGTGCGAGGCGCTTGATGATCGCCGCGCCGTTCGGCCGGGCGCCGGTGTTGAGCACGGTTTTGGTCTCAAGCGTCGCGCCGTCCAGCCAGGCGACGGTTGCCGAGCCGCGGTTTGTGACGAGGATATCACCATCGTCGGCGACGGCGCCGGCGACGCCTGGAAATTCCGGCAGCGTCGCTTCGTGTTTACTCCCATCGTGATCGATCACTTCAACGGTGTTACGCGCGGTATGCGCGACGAAGACACGCCGGGTTCTGGGATCGAATGCGGCATGATCGAACGCGCTGTCCGCAGCGCCCGGTATCTTGATGACGCCAAGACTCTTCAGTGGCATGGCGACCTCGCATCGCTATGCCGCCGAGAGCGTGTAATCCGTCCGATAGATCGAATGGGAACTCCGTCCACGTGCAATCTCCTCGAAATTCGAGCGTTGCACAGAGCTTGGACGGTTTGACCGTCTGGCGGGGAGCCTGTGTTTCCCCGTAGCATCAAGTTAGTCCTTGCCGTGGTTTCCGGCAAGTTGGGATTTGCTGAGTCAGTATCTCGGTCTGTGCGAGTTTGCCCATTCGCGGGCATGCGGAATGGGTTCGCGCGGCGGCAGTATCGCGCGCAACTTTAGCGTCGCCGGCAGGCTTTCCATGCGCTCCCGCCACCGACAGAAGGCCGGATACTTCGGGTACAAGGCCTTTCCTTCTTCGGTCAAGCTGAATGCAAACGTGCTCGGCAGGAGGAAGAAATCAGCGATCGTGAGTTCCGAACCCAGCAGATAGTCTTGACCATGAGCGAGTTCGCACTCCACCACCGCGAGCGCCGTTTCGACCTTCGGCAGCGCATGCGCCACGACCTTTTCGTCGGACGCAATCCCCAGCTCCGGAAAAACCAGCCGTTCATGGGTCACGTGGTAAATCATGTAGGGGTAGTAGTAGGAATTGACCGCGCTGATCCACTGGTTCATGCGCGCCCGCTCGCGGACATCCTGCGGCGTCAGCCGAGGCCCGCCAAATGCCTCATCGACATAGGATGCGATTGCGCTGGCCTCGTAGATTGTCAATTCGTCGTGCTTGAGGATCGGAACGCGGTTGAATGGATGCAGCGCCAGATGCTCGCGCTGGCCCATTACGGGTTCAAGGTCGTGAAAGCTGTACGCCACGTCCTTGTGGGTCAGGATCAGGCGAACAATGTTGACAAAGGTGCTTCGCGGGAAGCCGTAGACGATCGGGTCTGCCATCTGTTTCTCCCTTGGTGAAATCGATTATCGCCAGAACGGTTTGGCTGCTTCCTCCAGGGCCTGCTCGCGCGTCAGGCCGATGTCTGCGAGCAGGTGTTTGTCCTCGGCAAGCTCGCGGAGCGCCCCGCGCAGCCTGCGCCGGGCCGCCCAGCCTGACCATCCGCGGCATCCAATAGCCGGGCCCGGTCCGGAATCTGATTGATGAAGTCGGGTGGGAAGGTCGTCCGCCGGAATGAACGGAACCGAGAAGGGATCAGTGATCAAGGTTGACATCGACAAGCTCCAAATCTGATGAAATATTGCGTTGGAGCTTTCCAATACTGTCAGCGGGCGGTTGCCCGCAAAGCATCGTTTCTCTTGCCTGCCCTAGTTTTTCTCATGAAGTCGTGCGATGCGCCCACGCTTACCACCATTGAACGCTCTGAAAGCCTTCGAGGCCGCGGCCCGGCACGAGAGCTTTACGCGGGCGGCCGAAGAGCTCTGCGTCACCCAGGGCGCGGTGAGTCATCAGGTAAAAGCGCTTGAAGCCGAACTTGCCATCAAGCTCTTCAACCGAGAACGGCAGCGCCTTATCATCACGGAAGCGGGCAAGGACTATCTCACCGTCGTGCGTGACGCGCTGGACCGCATCGCCGTCGGCACCGAGCGGCTCATGCAGCGTCAGAACGCCGGCGTTCTTACCGTCAGCACGTCGCCGGATTTCGCCGCCAAGTGGCTGGTGCATCGGCTCGGCCATTTTGCCGAATCGCATGCGGGCATCGACTTGCGGGTTTCTGCGACGCTGCATCACGTCGACTTCGCGCGGGAGGAGGTCGACCTCGCCGTGCGTCACGGCGATGGTAACTGGCCGGGACTCGACACGGTCCGCCTGAGTGCAGAGCAGCTCTTTGCCGTATGCAGCCCGAAACTGCTGTCTGGCCGGCGCCGCCTCAACAAACTCGCTGGCATCCTCAACTTTCCATTGCTTCACCTGGACAGCCGGACCGATTGGACAAATTGGCTGCAGGCGGCAGGGCTGGACGGCAGCAACGTCGTGCATGGCCCGGTGCTGAACCGCGCGAGCATGGTGATTGACGCCGCGATCAACGGCCAGGGCGTCGCGCTCGCACGCACAACGTTGGCGGCTTGGGATCTTATCAACGGACGGTTGGTGCGGCCGTTTCCGGAATCGCTGCGTCTTTCGAAGACCTACTGGATCATTTGTCCAAAGGCCACCGCAACACTGCCGAAGATTGTGACCTTCCGCGAGTGGCTGCTCGCGGAAGCGACGAGCGATCTGCGCCAACTGAAGAAGCTCGGCTGGTCATTGCGGCCGATGAAGGAGAAGGGCGACTGATCTGGAACCGCCCGGGATTGTTCCGGACGCGAGTTCTATGATCACGCTTCAGCGAGGCCCTTCTTGTTCCGTCCTCTTCCGATTGACAATTTGAAGGGTCTGGCTCTAGTTGCCCCCATGGGGAAAGCGATCTCCCCATGAGGCGACATGCCCAAGAATCGCGTCCAGTTTTTCGCCAAGGACGCAGCATGCCCGCTATCAAGTCTATCTTTTCAGAACGATTTCGAATCGATCGGTGCAGTTCTGCGAAAGCATTCCATCGGTTGGCCGATGTCGCTTTGATACTGGCCACTTGCGTCGTTGCCGCAACTGATCCGGCCAATGCTCAATCCCAAACTATCGACCTGTCGGGTCAGCCGATCGGCGCGCCGCCACAAGATTTCGAGTTCTGGCGCGCAGGCGAGGGCGATTCTGGTCATTGGACCGTGGAGCGCGATGGCGCCTCGGATAGCAGCGTTTCAGTTCAGCGGTCAGGCGGGAACCGTGACCTGCACTCTTCGCTCGCCGCGTGCAAGACGCTGTCGGCGGTCAATGCCAGGATCCGGGTCCAGTTCAAGCTGATCGATGGATCGATGCCGAGCGCCGGCATCGCCGTCCGGGTGACCAGCCCGAACGACTACTATCTCGTGCGTGTCAGCGCATTCGAACAGCGCCTGTCGCTACTTCATGTCGTCAATGGAATGGCGGAAGAGGTTGCCGGGGTCGACGCCGATATCACGCTAGACCACTGGCAAAGCCTGGAAGTCGTCGTCGACGGCAACAGCTTCAAGATGTCGCTCGATAATCGCTGGGCGCTGACGGCGTTCGACTACGGCAAGCCAGCTGGCGGTCACTTCGGAATTTGGACCGAACGAGATGACGTCACACGCTTCAACCAGATCGAGATAACACCGCTGACATACGTCGGCGACGACGAAAACCTGCGAAATCGGGCTGGAGGCGAGAGCAGGACGGAGTAGGCGGATGATTCCCACAAGCAATCAATGGTCCCGGAAATGGCTGACGGTCTCCTGGCGTTCACTGGCGGCGCTTGCTCTAGCTGCATTGGCCGTCGTCGGCGGTGCCGGCGTGGTTGCCGCTGATGCCGTCGCCGGGAAGAACAAGGCGGAAGCGTGCGCCGGTTGTCACGGCGAAAAAGGTATCTCCGAAATCGAGAACACGCCTTCGTTGGCCGGGCAACCTGATCTCTTCATTCAGTGGCAGTTGATTTTCTTCCGAGCCGGGGCACGAAAGAACGAAGTTATGGGTCCGCTCGCCGAGCAGCTTGGTAACGAAGACGTCCGGGATCTCGGTGCCTATTTTGCCTCGCTCAAGCCGCCTGAAAGTCCCGCGGCGGCCCCAGATGATCATCCTGACCTAACCGGGGCTGGCAAGAAAGTGGCGGCAGCCGGTCGCTGCGCGTCCTGCCACGGCGACAAATTCGCAGGCAGCAAGGCAGCCGCCCGAATAGCCGGACAACATGAGGAGTACATCACGAAGGCCCTTCACGATTATAAATCCGGCGTGCGGTCGGGAGGAGGCGTGGCCGCGATGGCGGAGGTCGCCTATCCCTTGAGTGACGATGAAATCGCGGCTCTGGCCCACTATCTCGCACGACTTTGAAACTGGTGTTACATGCCGTTAGCAGAATTGCCCACCAGCGATAGTTCTGTTCCGCCATTGCACGTCACTGACCTGACGAAACGATATGGCGAGGAGCGGGCCATCGATTGTGTGACGTTTTCTGCGGCTGCCGGCGACGTGGTCGGCATTATCGGGCCAAATGGTGCCGGCAAGACCACTCTGCTGGAAACGGTTGTTGGCCTCCTTCCCGCTGATTCGGGGGAGGTTTTATGGCATGGCCAGGTGCTGCCGGCATCGCAAAGGCGCAACGCACTCTTTTATCTGCCGGATGGCGTGCGTCCTTATCGGGATGAGGCGACTTTCCAGGTCGTGTCGTTTTTTGCAGGTATCTACAGGCGATCGAAGGCGGAGACCGCAGACACGATCGATTCGGTGGGGCTGAGTCCAGTGCTTCACAAGCGCGTACATGCGTTGTCGAAGGGGTATAACCGTCGTCTCTTGCTGGCGTTGGCTCTGTTGGCACCGCACCCCGTCCTGCTTATGGATGAGCCATTCGACGGGTTCGATTTGCGGCAAACACGCGAGATCGTCGAGGTGCTCCGCAACCAAGCCGCGCGCGGTCGGACGTTCATTCTTGCCATTCATCAGTTGGCCGATGCGCAGCGGGTCTGTGACCGCGTGATTCTGATCGCAGCAGGCCGGGTTCGTGGGGCCGGCACCCTGGACGAATTACGCGCGCAAACCGCGCTGCCTGCCGGCTCACTGGAGGATATCTTTCTTGCGCTCACGTAAGAGATATAGCCGGCAAACCGCGCCGCTGTGGCCGCTGCTCGCAAAGGAGTTGCGGGAAATCACCAGCGGCCGGGCGCTGTGGACCATGTTGCTGCTGCTGTGCCCGTTGATCGGCTATAGCTTCTTCCAGGCTGTTTCGCTTTACAACGAAGCAAGCACGGCGGCGCTGCAATCTCCGGTCCTGGCAAGCAGCCTATCGCCGCTGGACGGCATTCTGGTGCCCACGCTTGGCTCATTTTACGTCGCGGTAACGCTCCTGTTTCCGTTCGTTGCCATCCGCGCACTTGGCCAGGAGAAGGAAACGGGTGCGCTGCGCCTGCTCGTGCAACTGCCGTATCGTCCATCTACGCTCGTGTTAGCCAAGCTTGCAGCAGTGCTTGCGGCCTGGGGTCTTGCCAGTATCCCAGCGCTTTCCGCCCTTACCTTTTGGCGCATTCTGGGTGGGCATTTGGCGCCGGCGGAGACGGCCAATCTCCTGTTCGGCCATCTGGCCTACGGCCTGCTGGTCGGCGCGCTCGCGTTATTCTCGGCGTCGATCTCGGATAGCGCGGCTACCGCCGCGATCGTTGCGCTCGCCATCACGATCGGGTCCTGGGTTCTGGATTTCACCGTCGCCGGCAATCCAGGGCTACTGTCATGGATTGCACAGCTGTCGCTCACCCAGACGCTGCGCGCGTTCGAGCAGGGGCTGCTGTCGGGCAGTCTCGTGCTGGGCACAGCGTCCGTGATCTTTGGCCTCATCGCGCTGGCCACCGTGTGGTTGCCGCCCGGAGTTCCATCGCTCAGCAAACTGCGTAGCTCGCTGCCGTGGGTGTTGGCCGTAGCGGTGATGCTTGGCGCCGCTGCCCAACTGAGGTTGACAGTCGACGTCACCGAGGACAGACGGAATTCGTTTCCGGGGTCTGATCAAAAGCTGCTCGCGACGCTGCGGCTCCCTTTGCTCGTGAGCGTGCATCTGGCTCCCGAGGATCCACGGTATGCCGACCTGCAACGCAATGTGCTGGCAAAACTCGGGCGCGCAATGCCAAACGTATCAGTCACTCTTGCCGGCCCACGGCAAGGTTTCTCGGGCGGGAGCAGCGACGAATCCTATGGCGAGGTCGAATACGTCTATGGCATTCGATCCGACATCAGCCGGTCGACGAGCCCCCGGGAGATTTTGCCGCTGATCTATGCGCTCGCGGGCGTTTCGCCTCCCTCGCCAACGCCCGGCGGCGAATATCCCGGCTATCCCCTGGTCGCCAGGGCTGATGCCGCGCTTTTCTGGTTTTTCGGCGGATTGCCGCTTCTGATTGTCCTTTGCTGGTGGTGGATCCGCTGCCCACCTTCCGTCGACAACTTTCTCGCATGAAGGAGGTCCGTCATGATCAACAGAAACATTATTGCATGGATCGTTTTGGCAATCGGTCTCGCGGCGCTGGCTTTGCCAGGTAAAGCGGCACAGCCAACAACCATCGATCTTTCCGGTGAAACTGTCGGAGCCGAGCCAAAGGCGCTCGTGCCGGTCGTGGGGATCTGGCGAATTGAAAACGACAATGGAAAGAAGGTGCTCACCGTCGACGGGCGGCAATGGAAGGAGGGGCAATCATCGGCGGGTATTGCCGACAAGGCGCGCGCGCTCTATGGCGAACGCTATGCTGAGTTTCTCGACCGCGTTCAAGCCTACGCCTACTTTCCGTACGCAGTCGTGCCCGACGTCGAAAATTTCACAGGCGGCGAGATCACGGTGCGGTTTGAGGGATTGTCGGGTCGTATCGATCAGGGCGCCGGAATCCTGTTCAATCTCAAGCCGACTGGCGACTACATGACTATCCGCGCCAACTGTCTGGAAAACAACCTCGTGCTATGGAAGTTCGAGAAGGGCAAGCGCTCCTCGGTCAAGTGGGTACGCAATACGCCGACCGCGACGAAGCAATGGCACGAGCTCAAGGTCCAGATCAACGGCTCCAGGGTCGAGGGCTATCTCGACGGCAAGCTCTATCTTGAAGACACGCTGGCGCAGCCGGTGTCGGGCCGCATCGGCCTGTGGTCCAAAGCTGACAGCCATATGTACTTCGCCGACTACACCGTCAAACCAGCCGATTGATCGGATATTCGTGGCTGCAGCCGGCAGGGGTGATGATCAAGTGACGGATTTCGGGCGCAGAGGAGGGGCGCTCGCTGCGAACCAATGTTGAAGCCGCAAATTAATTCCTCCGCGGCGGACAAGCCAGGGAGCAAAAACCATGTCGAAGCCAACAATCGCAACCCTTTTGTGCCTGATGGTTAGCCTCGTTGTGCCTGCCCATGCCCTTACCGACCAGGAGCTGATCGCCAAGCTTGAATCGGCCGGCTACACGCAGATCCGCGACATCAAATCCACGGCCGAAGGGATTTCGGTCAAGGCGATGAAGGACGGCAAAGACGTGTCCCTCGTTGTCGACAGCAGCGGCCAGGTCAAGGAGCGGAAGTAACGCAACGCCTCGGGTGCTAATTCAGGGCGGCGCCGAGTTCAGTGTCGATGACCGCGTTCCTCGTCGTGACCTTCTGCGCATCCAGATCGGCTTTCAAGCCGGCTTTGCTTGCGGGATCGGCGGCCGCCCGGATGACAAAGGCTTTGAGTTCCGCAACCGGGTTGCCGATCCGTCCGGTCGGTAAGCCGGCCGCAATGGACTTCGCGGCCACCCGAGCCAACTTTGCGTTCAGTTGCGGACTGGCCCTATCGGCCTCCGACAGGACGCTTCCATCGTACGCGACAAGGGCAGACCGCAGGTCATCGAACTTGCCCGAGGTAAGGGCGGCGTCGAGCGTATCGACCAGAATTTTAGGATCGGTAGCGGCCGGCGCGCCGGTGAGCATTCCGAGTGTCTGAACGAACGCCGAGGTCAGATAGAGGCGGGTGATCAGATAGACGCCCAGGAACGCCAGCGTGAAGAAATAGATGACGATGACGGGGACGATCGCGTCGTTGGCCGCCGCGCCGCCCTGGAGCGACCCCTTGCCGAGATTTCCGATCCAAGGCCGCGAGATCTTTGATCTGCACGAGCGTTGCGCCGATCAAGAGCGTGGTCAACCAATCCGAAATCCGGGCGCCGCTTTTCCACACCCACGACGCGCAGTGGCTCGCCGCCGTTCCGATCCCCGAGGGATTGATAGTTTGGGCACTGGCCTGCTTCTAAGTTGATTTTCGGAGTGTCAACATGGGTTACCCCGTATGGATTAATGCACGTTAGAACTACTGTAAGTCGGAATTCCGACTGCGAAGTCGCTAAGTATTAAGTTTACTGACACTAGCTACTTTCCGGCGCAAAATTAGCGATTTCGGGATTGTGGCCGATGAGGTGCGCAAAGCAAGACCCGCCGGGGCTGCCGGCAGGGGTATTTTGAGAGACTGATTGGTCGAGGAGCCGGCGCTTAGGACGCCGCCCGCTTTTCCATGGCACGGCCGATGTTGATGATGTTGTCGGCGATCATGCCGAGCCCGACCCAACGCTTCATTCCGGCGTCGCCCTTGTATCGGCAGCGGTTGAGACCGTGCCGCCGCTTGGAGACGCTGATGCGTCCCTCGCAGCCGGTCCGCCACTTCTGACCGTTGCGGAACCAGCGCTTCCTTTGCTCACGCTTGCGCTCGGGACTCTTGGTCGAGCGGTTGGGAATGCAGACGCGTTTTACGCCCTGGGCTTTCGCTGCTGCCTCGTTCTTGGCGGAGTAGAATGCGGCATCCGCTGCCACCATGTGCGGCGGACGTCCCAGCATTGCTCGATGCGTCTCGATGGCGGCAATCAGCAGGTCCGAATCGCTCGGACGCCGATCATAGACCTCGTAATCGATCACGATCTGGTCCTCGGCCTCCTGCAGCTTCACCATCTTGCCGAACTCGTTCGGCTTGCCGGCCTTGCCCTTGCGAATGATCTCCGTCGATGGCTCGAACAGGCTGAGGAGCTTGCCTTCGGCGTGTGTGTCGCCGCGGAAGATACGCGCTCTCGTCTGCTTCATCACTTGCTTGACCAGCGGCACCATCGCGTCGAGCTCTTGGCGCAGGCCTTCGAGCACCAACTGCTGCAGGACGTTCCTTGCGCGCTTGGTTCCTCTGGCGACCTCTTTGGAGAACCGCTTCGCCTGTCCCACCACTCGGCTGGTCGCATTGAGCAGCTTGCCATAGGATCGATTGAGCTTCTCCCGGCTCTGCTTGGCTCTGGAGCGCGCCGCCCGGGCGATGTCCAGGACCCGCAGCTTCACGCTGCGACTGCGGTCGCGCAGCTTGGCGCCAGTCTCGCCGGCGATCTTGCCAATCCTTTTCATGGTGCGGATCAGAACCCGCACGCCATCGCCCAACAAGCTCGAATCGGTCGGATAGTGGACGTTGGTCTCCACCACGGTGGTGTCCACGCGCATTCTGCGCCCCGCTGCCAACCCGTTGGCTTGAGCCAGCTTCACCAGCCTTTGGTGAATCTGCTTGACCACCTCGGGCCCCACTGCCAGACCCCAACGTCCCATCGTCTTTGCATCGGGTGTCTTGCCGGCGCCGACGCGAGTGAAGTCGCGGTACACCAGATTGGCGCGCACCTCGCGCTCGAGCACTTGGTAGCTCCAGTTGCGGATGTGCTTGAGGATCAGTAGCCGCAACACCACCTCGGCTGGGGCACCGCGCCGGCCGCGGCTGCGGCTCTTGGCATGTCGTCTTGCCAGAGCCTCGTAGACGGCCGCGACGATGTCCTCATCCGCCAGCACCGCATCGGCGTGTTTCATCCAGTCTTCGCGAAGATCGCTCACTTCCTCGGCGATCAGCCCGTCGCCGAAGCTGAGCTGCGCCCGCCGCATCTCAATCATGCTGCTTCCTCCGCCTCTTCGATGCGGCCCGTTCCGGACGCAGCAGATCATGATTGAGCTCACAAACGGTCTCGATCGCCTCCTTCAGGTCCTGATAATTGCTCAGCCAGCGGCGCACCTCGGCAACCCGCTCGCGCCGCACGCTGAACTGGCGCGTATGTCCTCCCGGGTAGGTCACCGTCAAGACAAACACGTGATGCCCTTCGCCACGCGCGCATTTCGGGCATCCTTTGGTGTGTCGGATGGTGCGTTCCAGCAGCGAGCCGCGCAGCAACTCGCCGGTGATCGGCAATTTGCCGACCAGCTTCTGACGCGCTCGGAGGGTCCGCTCTCGAATCAAGGGTCGCGACAAACGTCAACCCAAATCCGTCCGATCTTGCAGTTTTCCGCAAACCAGTCGATTCTATCCAAAAGCCAACGTCATCCAATTTTGCGCCGGAAAGTAGCTAGGGGACCGTGCGCGTAGTAGGACGAGGCCATTATGGAGCGGCTGTATCTTTTCTTAGAGGGTGAGTCGTATTTCAGGGACGAGATGATACTCGAAGTAAGAGATGTCCGGCTTTCGAAGGAAAGCCACCGTGTCGCCCAGCTATGATTCCGGGTACTAGGTCAGCGTTTCCTTGGTTCGAATCATATCAGGCGGCCTCGGCGAGTTTGTAAGACCAAGTATGGATAACCGGATGCCGATTGACGTCCTTGATGCCGAACATGATGCGTTCCTTGAGTTCCTGTTTTGATGCTACGCGGATGTGGCGCAGGACGGAGCGGGCGAACTTGGAGAAGAAGCCCTCGATGAGGTTGAGCCACGAGCCGTGTTTGGGCGTGAAGGTGAACGCGAAGCGGCCGCTCGGTTGAGTAGCGAGCCAAGCTTGGGTTTCTCGGGAGATATGTGCCGAGTGGTTGTCCAGGATCAGCTTGATCGCTGTACCGGCCGGGTAAGCGGCATTGAGAAGTTTGAGGAATTCAATGAACTCGCGACTGCGGTGGCGGTCTTTGACCAGGGCGTGGACCTTGCCGGTGAGCAGGTCAATCCCAGCCAGCAGGCTGAGCGTGCCATGGCGCTTGTACTCATGATCGCGCGAGAATGTCGCGTAGGTGCCAGGCACGGGCGGCAAATCCGGCGATGTGGTCGCGATCGCCTGGATTCCCGGCTTCTCATCGTAGGAGACGATCGCTACCGGTTTGCCCGGTTTCTTAGGCTTGCTCTTCGCCTTGGCCGCGGCCTTTTTCAGGACCTGAACCTCGCGATAGACGCACAGGACCTCCGCCATCTTCTGTTCGAACTCGGCGTCGCGGCGTTCCAGATAGTAACGCACCTTATGCGGCTTGACTTCCTCCTGGCCGAGAATCTTGCACACCGTGCCTTGGACAAGATTGGCGAGACATCCGTGTCCCGCCGCCGCCCCGTGCTCACGCGCATGGCGCGCCAGCAGATGCGTCGTCCACAACTCGTGCGGATAGCCGTGATCCTTGGCCTTGTCACAGGCCAACGACACCAGCCAGGCCTTGGCCTCCGGCGTAATCGATGGCTCCTTGCCCGGTCGGGGGCGATCATCAAGCGCCATCAATGGCCCATAGGCCAGTGCCCGCTCGATGCAGCGTTGGACCGTCTGATGATGCACGCCCAACCGTTGTCCCACGGCAAAAAAAGATGGGTTCTCGCGATAAGCCAGAAGCATTTGCGCACGCTCCACCCGGCTCGCCGGCTCGGTTCGAGACCGCGAAAGGGCCACCAACCGCGCGACCTCCTCATCCGTCATCGCCACCTCAAGCGCTTGTCGCCATGTCGCCATGATGTCTCTCCTCGTTCAGCTCTTCTCAAACGAGGAATCCGCCAACATCCTTCCGGTTCCATGGTTCGCGCTTCATCGATGCCGGTTTCATGGAATCGGTCGTCTAGGCATCACCATTACCAGTACATACGCCCTCGTCACGATGGTGCTGATCCTGGCTTTTATGCGATGAGGCCGCCCATAATTTGTGAGCAGATTATTTCCCCGAAAAGACCGCTGTCGCTGGGACAGCCGCCTTCCGGCCTGGGTTCAAAAAATTAAGGGGTCGCCCGGGCAGCAGTATCAAACACCGGACTTGAGACTCTGTGGGAAAAAGCAGGTCGAAGTTATGCAATAATCGTGACGTTGCCGCGCGACACACACCTAAAATCGCCGGGAGCTAAGCGGGATTCGGGGATGGAGATGACCGACGAGCAGTTGGTGCGCCTGAGAGCACACAGCAACAACATCCATCGCTATCGCCGATTGCTCAAGGGTAACCTGACCGAACACGAGCGGCAGTTCGTCGAAAGACGCCTAACGGAAGAACAGTCCGCGATGCAGGGGCTGACGGCCAATGGCCTCCCGCTCGGTAAGATATCCTCTTCGAAAAGCGCGGCTGAACCGCACGCGTAAAGCATCTGGTGGCCGGCAAAGGTTGGCGGCGCGCATTTGAGGATCCGATCGAATTGCCGGACGGGCGCGTGCTCGTCACGCTGCACGACGCGGCGAACTTCATCACCGGTCTGCCGAAGAAGGAATCTGCGCTTCCGGAATGGAGGCGCTGATACTGGTGGTCGAGCATGCCGGCCCGACGATGTTCGCGAGCGTCGGCGTCATGCGGGCTTTGGACCGCGGCCACGTTCGCGAGTTCAATACTTCACGGAAGGATCCGCGTTGGGGCGCCGGAAGCTGAAACGAGATCAGCAATGACGGCCTGGATTTACGTCGATACCAGCAAGCAGGTTGGCGACCGCGATCACCTGAAGGTCTTTGCAAACGAGGACGCCGCGGAAACGTGGTTTCAGGAAAATGATCCGGAAGGCGTCGCGTTCGAATATGAGGAGTGAACCGCATCGGCCGGCGCACGATCTTCGCTATCATGCTGATCGTCGCGCTGGTGATAATGTGGAATCTGTTCGGCGGATAAAAACAATCGCTCCCTGCAATCGCCCTCAACGTGCCCGAATCATGGTCGCACTTGCGACGAGTCGGAGGCCGTGCTGCTGCTGCTGACAAATGCCTCTGGCTACCGCTCCATCGCGATTAGCCTCCAGCCCAGCGGTGGAGCGGTATTCTGTTGCGATCATCTGGGAACGTGCTGGAAAAATGAAGCTCCTACTGGGGGCGAGTTCGGACGCCGTGCTAGCCTGCGCGGAGCCGTCGGTGCATGCGGCCATCGCAGCGCCAATACCCGATTAGCTAGGGCTGAAGATAATATAGAGCAGGATCACGGCCACGACGGCTGTCCAGCCGATTGACGTCGCGAGAGTCCGTACTTGCGTCGGCATCGGACGGCCCCTCCCGCAAATAAAACAAAACGAAGAGACCGCTGGCGCTGGACAGCGGCCTCTTGAACCCAGCCTCAAAAATGGCTTCGAGATGAAATCCCTTGCCCTAGGTCCGCCATTATCAAACTCCGCATTCGCCACCCTGTGAAGTCAAAAGGGGCTCGACGATCAATGGAACAATTGTGACGTTGCGAGAGCGACACACCTAGAGCGTTCGCCGCGCCTTTTAGCGAGCCGGAAACGGCGGGATCATCGGCAATGCACCGACGCCGCTACCACCAAATGGTCTGGACATTACCCGCACGGGAGCCCCCGCGGAATGGATCGCTAAGGGAGCGTAGCGCATGAGTAAGCTCTCACGCATCGAAGTCGTTCGTAGGATCGCCATCATGCGGCTGATGAAGGTCGGTGAGTCTTGGCCGGATTTTCTCCAAGATGATCCTCACGGGTGGAATTGGGGTCAGCCGCTGGCAGAAGGGAAGGGCACTCCCATTGCTGTCTCACTTCACTAATTTGATTCGGTACATGAGACAGTGAGACAGCAAACTCTTTTGAATGGGGTAAGCTGCCGATGCTGGCGGCATCCGCGTCATTGAGCTGGACTCGATATTCCCGGTCAAGCCATCATCGACGGGCAGGTGGTCGTCATCCATGAAGGCCGGACTAATTTCTCCGAACTGCAGGCCGAACTCGCCGCCGGCAGGCAGGGCAGACTGGTCTATTATGCCTTCGACCTTCTGTGCGGGGACGACGACCTTCGGAAGCTCCCGAGGGAAGAGCGCTCCCCTTGCTGTCTCAATTCGATTCACTGATTTGATTCAGTACATGAGACAGTGAGACAGCCCTCCCTTTGAACAATTCTAACAACGGTGCCCGCGTTTGGAGCTGAGGTGCTCAGTTCGGAAGCGGTAGAGAACCTGTTCCCCACCATTACCGAACCGGTTCCGCCTCAGTAGCCTCCTAGGAGATCGGCAAATGCACTGCCGAATGTCCGCTATTGGGGAACAGCAGAAAACATCTGCTCGCGGTGAGTAGTTCGCCTTTTGACCCATAAGCGACGTCTGCCACTTGCGTAACTACCGCTTCGTCCTGGCAGCCGACATTGACAGTAGTTAAGTTAAAAACACCGCGGCCGGTGCCCTTTGCCACCAAAAGCGAATATCCTATGGCAGCGTTGGTCGGCGCGCTAGGACGGCGTGTTCACGCATGCACTCATTCCGTACTTCGAGGATTGGTCCGGGGGTGGGCAACTCGGCGTCCGTGGCGGGAGCGAAGGCGCAAGAGCGTTTGATATTGCAGGTTTGTGGCTCGCGCTGAGGGCGGGATAGCATGACGTGCGGCCGCTCGGGGCAACGTCACTGTCGCTTCTCGCCTCTCCAGCATGGCGGCGCCAGCAGAGGCGCTGATCACGGCCTATGTAATCGGTCGTCATTCAGCCCGTCTTGCGGCCTAGGGCGCGCGAGTATTCGGGTGTTCTTGAACCCAACTGCGACGGAGAAGATTCATGGTGAGTCAGCAGACCGGGAATTTCGGATCATGGATCTCCCCCATCACAGCCGACGCGGCCGTGGCCGAAACCAGGTCACTCTCGGAGCCGCGGATTGACGGCGACAATATCTACTGGATCGAGGGGAGACCCCTCGAGAAGGGCCGCAACGTCGTGGTGGCCAGAGCCGCCGACGGCACGATCAGAGACATTACGCCGTCCCCCTTCAACGTGAGATCGCAGGTCTATAGTTACGGTGGGGGCGCCTATGCCGTCAGCAACAACGTCGTGTATTTCGTCAATTTCGGCGACAATCAAATCTACCAACAGGTCGCGGGCGGCGCGCCGACGAAAATCACGTCTAGTGCCAAAAGCTTGTTTGCAGATATTTGCGTCGACGCCGCACGAAATCGACTGATCGCAATAAGGGAGGAGCATCCAAACGGTGACGTCATCAAAGCGATCCATACGCTGGTCGCCATCGACATCGCTACGGGCCGCGAAGCAACGCTCGATAGCGGATGGGACTTCTACTCGTCGCCGACGCTCAACGTGGATGGGTCAAGACTTGCGTGGCTGAGCTGGCAACATCCAAACATGCCGTGGACTTCCACTTATCTGAATGTAGCAGGTCTCGATCAGGCGGGCACGCTGACAGACAAGCAAATCGTCCAAGGCGGTTCCGAATCGTTATTTCAACCCCAATGGTCGCCAGACGGGAGGCTTTACTTCATTTCAGACCGCACGGATTTCTGGAACCTATACCGTTGGAACGCCTCCGGCGTGGAGCGGGTCCTAGCTCGAGACGCGGAATTCGGTGTCCCTCAGTGGCAACTCGGTCTTTCAACCTACGCGTTTACGTCACCAGACATTCTGATCTACTCGTTTGTCCAAAACGGCACATGGCGCCTGGGCTGGTTAGAAATACCGACACTGATCGCTCACGACTATCCGATGGAATTTTCCTCCTTGTCGGGTGTGCATGCGTCGGCAACAACCGTAGTGCTGCGTTGTGCCACAATGACCTCGCCGCCGGCAATCGCGACCGTCGATGTGAACACGGGAGCGGTTTCGCCGATCAAGCTTTTGGTTCCATCAGACAGCTTGCAAAAATTCCAAAACTACTTTTCGACGCCGCAACCGATCGAATTTCCGACTAGCAACGGCGACATCGCCCACGCCTTTTATTATCGTCCGTACAATACGGACTGGCGGGCGCCAGCTTCGGAAAGACCTCCCTTGCTCGTGAAGAGCCACGGCGGGCCGACCACCGCGACCGATTCGGCGCTCAATTTTTCGGTACAATTCTGGACCAGTCGGGGATTCGGTGTTCTTGACGTGAATTATCGCGGAAGCACCGGGTATGGAAGGAAATACCGGGAAAAGCTTTACGGTCAGTGGGGTGTTATTGACGTCGTGGATTGCATTTCGGGCGCGAAATTCCTTGCCGCTCGTGGCGATGTCGACGGAGGAAGGTTGGCGGTCACGGGCGGCAGCGCTGGCGGCTATACGACGTTGTGCGGGCTCACTTTTCATACCGAATTTGCCGTCGGTGCGAGCTACTACGGAATCAGTGATCTGGTCGCACTCGCCACCGAGACTCATAAATTCGAGCTGCATTACACCGACTGGCTTATCGAGCCGTTTAGGCCGAACAGCGCACTTTACTACGACCGTTCGCCGATCAATTTCACCGATAGGCTGTCCGCTCCAGTGATATTCCTCCACGGTAAGGACGATCAGGTCGTGCCGATCAATCAGGCTCAAAGGATGTATTCGGCGCTTCAACGCCGAAATATCCCGACCTGTCTGCTTATATTCCAGGACGAGAAGCACGGATTTCGTCAGTCGGCACATCTTCGCCAGGCGCTTGAAGCGGAGCTTCTGTTCTATTCCATGAACCTGACACGGGCTCCGCTTACATCGTGATGTCACGGCAGAGCACTCGAGCATTCGGCGCGATACCGGCCACACTACCCCCTGGTGGCTCCTTCGTCCTTGGCGGCCGAAGTCCGCCGTTCTGGTGATGTCGCGTTCTGGCCCTAATGCGAAGTCCGGGCGGGTTCTGAAATAGTCGGCTTGTCGGGGTGGTCCGGAAGCGGCTGGCCGTCAATCCGACCGGCCCTTTTGACCCGAATGTATGGTCCGGCCGCGCGTTGCAAGAAGATTTCGTCGAATTGGCGGCGGCGGTCTTGCATCAATGTATCCGGCCTCTGATTGGAGCGCGTTGTGCTCCGGGCCATCATGGATATCAGCGCGCGTGCGTTCTAATTAGCGGACAGGCCTCGATCGGGCCATTCGGGTCACCAGTGTTCGCACGCGCTCGGAAGACCGAACCTCCATCTCGTCTCATCCTCTCGCAGACCTCGGCTGGAAACTGTTGATAGGGTTACGTCATCGCTTGCTCCTCGTATCGCGCAGTTCCTTTGTTCGAGCCAAGGGCCGTTCCTTCGTCCCGGCCCGCAGAACGTCGATCGCGTCGCGCGCAGGGGCGGTCAAGGCCGGCCGTCGCGCTTGGCTTGCGGCGGGCGCCGGCGTTGCCAGGCCGCGCCTTGACCGCGCCGAGCACGGCGCGAGGATCACGCGGGTCGGACGCCTGCATCGTCGGTCCTCGTCAGCTCGAAGGCGCGTCCTTTGGCCAGCACCGCCCAGGCGATCCGGGCAAGCTTGTTGGCGAGCGCGATCGCCAGCACGTTGTGGTGCAACCGCCTCTTGGCGGCTTCGATCCAGGATTTGAGCCCGTAACGTTCCCAGTCCTTTATCCTGACCAGCACAACCCATGCCGCCTGCACGAACAGAACGCGCAGGTAGCGATTGCCGCGCCTCGAGATTTTGCCGAGGATCGTGCGGTCTCCCGTCGAGATCTGCTTGGGCACCAGTCCGAGCCAGGCGCCGAAGTCGCGGCCTTTGGAGAATACGTCTCCAGTGCCGATCGCGGCCACCATGGCGCTCGAAATGATCGGCCCGATGCCGGGCACCGTCATCAGGCGCGAACATGCCTGATCCTGACGGGCCAGGGCTTCGATCTCGCCGGAGAGGCCATCGATACGCTGATCCAGCCGGCGCCAGTCGCCTGCCAACTCCTCGATGACACGCAACATGCGGAGCGACAGGGCATCGGTGCGCGTTGCAAGGATGGTGGGCAGCTCCTTGCGCAGGAAGCCGATCCCCTGGCGCACGGCGATCCCGCGTTCCAGCATGAAGGCGCGAATCTGATTGATGATACCGGTGCGTTGCGAGACCAGCCGCTCGCGCACCCGATGCAGCGCTTGCAGATCCAGTTGCTCCGCGGTCTTGGTCGCCACGAACTTCATCGTCGGGCGCTGCACGGCTTCGGCAATCGCTTCGGCATCATTGAAGTCGTTCTTCTGTCCTTTGCTATAGGGGCGGACATATTTGGCCGGCATCAACCTGGCGTCGTGACCAAGCGATGCGAGTTTGCGGCTCAGGTGATGGGCGCCGACGCAGGCTTCCATGCCGATCAGGCAAGGTGGTATATTGGCGAGCCGCGCCTCCACTTGGCCACGCGACCACTTTTGCCGCAGCACGATGGCGCCGCGCGCATCGTGGCCCACGACGTGGAACGAGTTCTTGCCGATATCGATGCCGATCACGGCGATCGCGGTATTGGGTGTCTGAGACATGGCGTGCTCCTTGTCTTTGGCGCCCCTTGCCAGCTTCGCTTGCTGGCGGGGCAGGAGCACGGCCGGACCATCCCATTAACGGTCATGGCGCTCCTTCCAAATTTGTCCCGGAAAAGCCAGAGCAACGAAGGAGCATGCGATCGAGAAGCATGGGCGTAGGCGAGTTAAACCGAAAGGCTTAAGGTACATTTCGCAGCACAGGGCGGATGCCAGTCATCGGGAGGCCTCTATGCCGGAGATCAACACCAGGTTTCTATTCACGCTCGCTCTCAAAATTCAAGTATCCAGTCTGGGCGATACTCCCTACGGTCGCCGACGCATGTTTCATTTTGATGGCGGCAGCTTCGACGGACCGAAGCTTAAGGGCAAGGTGTTGCCAGGCGGCGGTGGTTGGTTGCTGATCCGCCGCGACGACGTGATGGAGGTGGACGCGCGGTTGATCCTTGAGACCAACGACAACCATCAAATCTACGCGGCCTGGAAGGGACTTCGCCATGGTCCGAAAGAAGTCATGGACCGCCTTTATCAAGGCGAGATTGTCGACCCGGGAGCCTACTATTTCCGCACCACACCTTACTTCGAGACGAGTTCAGAACAGTACAGTTGGATGAACCGCATCTGCTCGATCGCCAGCGGCTCGCTTTCTGCGAATGCACGAATGCTAGATGTTTTTCAGGTGTTGTAGTCGATGAATCAAACGTCGCTGTTGGCCAAATGCGAAGTCCGATCCGGCGTTGAGATTGTCTGCTTATCGGGCAGACAGAAGTGCCTGGCGCAAGGCCAGAACAGCGCAACTGACCATTAGCCGACCTTGGTCATTTCAGTGATGTATCCCGTTTGGAATGCTGACGTGGTTCAGCTTCCTCGGCAGTCTGGGTTCGCGAAGTGGAGAACTGGAAATTGATCGCTCGCCAGCAGTCCATATCGACAGGTCACTCCTCAAATCTCTCATTCGGTTGGAGCTTGCGGTATCGAAGCGTCCAAGCTCGCCTCAGCTCGAACTCTGTCTTGCCATCGTCGTAGGCAGGCGATGTCAGGGGCAGGGCCTTTGTCACGGTGATCGCCACGATGGCTCGGATACGCCCGGCAAGCGCTCCTCGGAAGTGGGTAAGAAGCATATCGAAGCTGCTTTCCCCGCGTTCGACGACGCGTGCTGTCCCGGCGAACCGTTAGCCCTTGCGCACGAAAGGATCGACAAAATTTACCTCGATGAGGGCATTTTCTCGCAGGGTTGCGTATTGTTCCAGGCGATCGAATCTCGCCAAACGCGATTGTCGCGTCGTCCAGCACGACGAAGGTGCCTTTCGGCGAGAGGTTGGGCGTGCCGTCGGGAGCGGCAGTCGCGACGAACCCGAGACGTTGCTGTTCGATGATCCGCTTCATATCGGGCGTCAACATTCTCGACCTCATGAGCTGGCAAGACTTCACACTATCTCAGTCCACCCGTGCGTTGAGTGACACCGATCCGACGGCAGCGGCAGGGAATAGCTCAACAGGGCCGCTCCAGCGATGCCGCACAAAATGACGTTTCGCGACACGCCATTGGCGACAGGTGTGTTTCCGCTATTGGCACGAAACGGACCAGCCGGGCCGGTTAGATGATGCTCGTTGTTCGGGGTAGACCGGAAGTCGCGCGGCGGGGCCGTCAGGGCAGCTTTTGACCCTGGCTGTGTGAAAACTCAAAAATCGAAACGCGACGAAGAATGATATTGTTTCAGTTCGATCTCCAAGTTGAATCCGCTTGCGCGTTGAGCGACTAAAACGGTCTTGGACGAATAACTTCTTCTATCGCGATTGAGCGTCTTCGCGTTTTCACACAGCCAAGACCCACAGTGGACTTCGCCGCGAGTAACACACTCAGCCCCGCGGCAACATTTCATCAAAGGGGCTCGATTGGCTCGTTGGCCTCGTTGCGTCTCTCTATTTCGTCGCGACATTCACGCCCTTGAGGCCCTTCGCGTCGATTGCCTTCTGCACCACGCCGCTCTGCTTTGCTTCGTCTAGAATTGTCGCGAGCGCGGCCTGCGCTGCGGCAGAGCGGCCTTTCGGCAGCGCGGCTGCCACGCGAACCATCGCAAAGGCGCCCGGCACGATCGTGGCGCCAGGCAGCGCCTCGGCGACAGGATACCCAACGCCAGAGTCCGCCCCAAAGACGTCCGCCTTGTGGGAGCGCAGCAGGTCCGCTGCGTCAGCCGCAATGGTCGGGCTTAGCGGGATGCGGACGATCTCGGCGGCCTTGATCTCCCGCGTCAACACGCGGTCGGAGGGAACGCCGCGGATGACGCCAATCTTCACACCTGCCTTGTCGACGGAGGCGATATCGGGAAATTCCTTTCCCGGTGCGGCGACATAGACAAGGCTGATGACCCAAAGGTCCGCAATGGAATCGGCCTTGTCCGCGGGAACAAGGACGCGTGCCGCGATGACGATGTCCCATTCGCCCTTGCCGAAGCTTTGTAGATAGGCCTCGGGGTTCGGATACATCACCAGTTCAACGGCCGCGCCGAGCTTCTGTCCGATGAACCTCGCGACGGGCTCGGCCACGCCGCCGATCACCGTGATGGCAATCGTGCCAACGCGCAGCTTTCCGCCCGGCGCGATCTCCGACGCGGGCGTCGTCTGCCCGAATGCCAGGCCAGACAAGCCCACCAGCAACGCAATCGAGAGAAGAATGTGTTTCATGTGCGCGGTATTTCTGGGCATTCTTGCGCGGCTTCCGAGCCGCGAACAGGGACATAAGTAAAGGAAGGCCGTCAGCGAACACGGCCCATTGGCCCACAGCGGCGGTCTCTCTCGCGGGACGGTGGTCGCAGGCCTCTTGATGGCTAATCGTCAGCCGTCCCCGAATGCAGAAACCCCGCCGTCGCCGGCGGGGTTTTGATTCGTGGACCTATTATGCTCCGAATAGGGGACGTCTTATTATGCCCTGGGGCTGCACCTCCCAAACTCCGTGGCGTTGGTCGATCCAAAAGACGATCGACGCCCTTGCCTAATCAAACCCCGCCGGCGACGGCGGGGTTTTTTTTGCTCTCTACTACTAAAGTCGGGGACGTATTATTAGGGGACGAACTATGCCCGGCGCTGCACCGGCCTGGTCTCGCAACAGTGGTCAGGCCGGTCTGAGTGCAATTGGCGGAGGGGCCGTAGGCCGCCCGCCTGTAAGAAACCCCACATTTCTCTGGGGTTTCTGCTGTTTTATGGAAGCCCGGTCGCGGGCGTCAGAGTGGGAATCGCGGGCTTTCTTTGGGTGCAGCGCCGACGAAAGTACGTCCCCTAGTGTCTTTGTAAGCCGTTTGAATCTCACAATCCGAATTCCCTGCGGACTGGCGAAATCGGAGGATTGCCGGGCAAAGTACGTCCCCTAATTCAAACCCGCCCGAACGAAGTCGGAAAGGAACGTTCGCTCTAAGGGGCAAGCGGCCGCCGGCCGTCATCTTGACAGGCAAACATAAGGCAACGTTATCAAAGACTTATTAGGTCCGCTGCGCCACGAGTTAACGATGAAACGGGGGCGGCAGTTGAGGCTTTCTCCGAATGGCACCATATTGCGAGGATGTCTAAGAATGCGTTCGAGAACCTGACTGCAGCCGTGACCACGATCAACACGCCGATGCCGTTCCGCATCGACGAAGGCACTTTGCTGGCATGTCTGAAAGGGGAAATTCTCGAGCGAAAATGGCGCGTGTACGTGCAAGCGTTGTTCGATGAGGTCGATGTTTCCGTCATTCACAATCTCGTCGTTGATCATTTCGTGTCGTTCGACGATCTATTGAAGGCAATCGACACCTGGCAGGTCACGGAGTCCGAGAATGAAAGATGGATCAGGGATATGGCTTCCTTCGAGGTGGGAAGATCTCATGCAGAAAGCGCTGATCGCACTCGATAGTTTGGAGGGCGGGCCCGGATCGTGGACATTCGGTGGCGGCACTGCCTTGGCGCAGATCCTGGGTCATCGGATCAGCTACGACGTCGATATTTTCTTGGATTCAAGCACCGTCTTGAAGAACCTCGCGCCCAAATATTAACCAGGTGACGAAGTCGCTTTGCGATACGTGGCAATGGCCGGGCAAGTACCTGAAACTCATCCTGCGCGACGTTGGTGAGATCGATTTTCTGAACGCCCCATCGTATATCGACAATCCAACGTATCAGATGAAATTTGGCGACCGCTCCATTGCTGCGGAGCGGTCTGCAGAAATCGCGACCAAAAAATTGGTCTATCGAGCATCGACGTACACGGCGCGCGACACGTTCGATCTTGCTGCGATCTACTTGTATGATCGTTCGGCCCTAGGCGAGATTGCACAATGTCCGGCAATCACCGATCATGTCGTGTCGTCTGCTCTAAACCGGTTGAATCTTGCGAAGCACCAGTATCAATCGGAAATGAGAAAGCTGATTAACTCAACTCCGCGGGGCGAGGAATTCATCGACAAATCCTGCGAAATTGCGTTGGAAGCCCTCGCGGAGATTCGGAATCTGATCCCCAAAAATGAGACCGAGCCAAGCAATTGGATGCAATGTTCCTGAAATCGCGTTCCGAGGCGTCAGGTCAGCACGTCGACTAGGCTGCCCAGCTGGAAGTTAAAATCAGAAGGGCTCGCAGCGAACCTTGAGTTCTCCGCGAGCCCTTCTTTATTCGTGTCCCTACGAAGTCGGGGACGTACTACTAGGGGACGTACTATGGTCGGATGGTCGAAAAGTCGGGCGCGTGATGGTGCTGCCGACCAGCGCCTCCATGTCCGGAATCACCGTTGCCAGCGTGTGGCCGTCATATGGATTGCCGGGCAACGCCTCCACATGGGTGACGAACTGGCGCCCCGACCCGTGTGCCGGTTCAAATGATCAAACGACCGGGCGTCCAGCCAGGGTTGGCGAACCTTCTTGCGTAACCACTGAGCGGATCGTGCATCCATCAAGGGGCCAGCAAGTTCGTCTCGCTGGCCCCTTTGTCTTTCCACCCTTATTTCTCCGAGGGCAGCGGCGGCGCGCTCTCGGGCGAGCGGCGGAAATGCGTCGCCTGCTCGAACGAATAGGCCAGCGACAGCAGTTTTGCCTCGCTCCATGGCTTGCCGAGGATGTCCATCCCGACGGGGACGCCAAGCGGGGCGGTATCGGTCGGCGTGGAGAACCCGGCTGGAACCGTGATCGCCGGGAAGCCGGTCACCGATGCCAGGATGCCGTTCCGGTCCGCCTGGTTGAGTTCGGTGACAGGGACCACGAGCCGCTTCTGCAAGGGATAGACGACGGCATCGAGGTGGATGTCGTCCATCACCTTGTCGAGGAGGGCGTGGGTCTTGGCGTCGCGATCGAGCCGGACCTGGTAGTCGGCCTCGGACAGGCCGTCCTTGAAGGACACGGCGGCTTTAAGGAAGCCTTCGAGGGTCGGGTGGTTGTAGCGTCCGCCCGCATAGATGGCGTCAACGGTCTTGGCAGGCGCGTTGGGGATGGTGGCGAGATAGCGGTCCATCACCGCCTTGAACTCGTACTTCTGCACGTCGTTCTGGGCGATGAGTTGGTCCGCCCCCAGCTCCGGCGCGTCAATGTCGATGAGGACCGCGCCAGCCTGCCTCATGGCCGAGATGGCCCGCTCCATCACCGCGTTGACTTCACGGTGCTCAGGCTTCGATCCGAATATCACACGCAGCACGCCGATCCGCTTGCCTTTGAGCGCGTCGGCATCCAGCGCGGCGAGGTAGTCCTGGTGCGGGTGGTCCGCGGTCTGCGGATCGGCCGGATCGGCTGCCGCCATCGCCTGCAACATGGCGGCGGCATCGACGACGTGGCGGGCAAGCGGCCCGATGGCGTCCTGCGTGCTGGAAACCGGCATGATGCCGTTGAGGCTGAGGAGCCCGTGGGTTGGCCGCACACCGACCAGCGCGCTGGCCGAGGCGGGCGAGCGGATGGAGTTGACCGTGTCGGAGCCGGTCCCGGCCATCGCCAGGTTGCTGGTCACAGCCACGGCAGTGCCGCCGCTGGAGCCCCCTGGGGTGCGCGTCAGGTCGTAGGCGTTCAGCGTCTGGCCGCCGAGCGAGCTCACCGTGGTGCCGGCAAGCGCGAACTCGTGCATGTTGGTTTTGGCCAGGATGATGGCGCCAGCCGAGCGCAGTTGCGTGACGACGAACGCGTCCTTGCCAGGCTGCGCGCCCTCCAGCGACAGCGAGCCGCCGGTGGTCGGAAGGTCGATGGTATTGTAGTTGTCCTTGAGAACGACGGGCACGCAGTGCAGCGCGCCGAGCTTTCCGCCATGGGCGACGCTGGTATCCAGGAGGTCGGCCGCGGCCAGCGCACTTCCGTTCAGGGTCAGGATGGCATTGAGCTTCGGTCCCTGCTTGTCATAGGCCGCGACGCGGTCGAGGTAAGTCTGGACGAGTTGGTGGCAGGTCAGGCGGTGATCGCGGAACGCCTGCTCGATCTCCGGAATCGTCGCCTCCTCAACCTTGAAGTCGGTGGCGAGGACGGGCGTGGCCACGGCTGCAAGGCAAGCGGCCATGGCAAGGATGTGCTTTTTCATCATGTGTCTTTCGTAGAAAGCCTAACGGCACGACCGGAAAGGAGGTGCCTCCCGAAGGGGTCTGGACGACGTGTCGGCATATGCAATCGCCGGGTGAACTGCAACAGTTGAATAAATGGTCCGTCGACGCAGAAATCCGGATACGCGAGCGTCGCGGCGACGCCGAACACGGAGCGAGCCTGCCGCGCTTTTCCGCACCCCAACGTGGTCGCGACCGTTTGTCCGTCGGGCATGTCGACCATGGGGTGGGCGGACATGAGAGGTGAGGTGCCGTGACCTCAGCCATCACTCCGGCCATTTTGCGGCGCGCATCAGCTCCTCAATCTCTTCTTTTGTGTGGTGCGCCGGCGTCGAATAATCCAACGCAACTAGTCGGCCATCTTTCAGCCGCCCCTAGTCGGATGCCTTGTACTCGAAGGGCTCATCGTCTTCGCCTGGTCGATAATCCCAATCCGGAAAATCACCGCGATTGAACAGATACGCATGATCGGCCTTCTTGGCCAGCGGCTGTGCCGTCGCCATCACCAGCAACCCGCCATCGCCCGAGCACCAGAGAGCGAGGCAAAGCATAGCCCGACGTCGGTCACCGACGGTCCGAAAAAGATTGGCTTCGTATTTGTTGCACCGGCGGCCGCGGGCTCCGCGCGCAGGCTTAATAGCCCAGGGTCCTACAACCAGCACCCGTCGCGTTATACCGCCCAGACCTGCACAGTCCCGCCGAAGCCGCCGGTGCCCTGGCGGCCGGCCGCGGGACACGCCGATCGGGAAGCTTGAAGCCGCACTGATATGCCGGTCGTGTAAGAAACGCTACGTCATGCGGTGCAAGGTTTGTGGCGGCGTGCCGGCCACCACTTTCGGAGCTCGGAGCCCCTGGTATTGAGATCGCTAGAACCCTCACGCGCCGTTGCTGCGGACGAATGCTAACGGACGATGAGACGTCCGAGATTGAGGAAGGTCTCGATTTCCGTGATGGCCAGTGGGTCTCACCCAAATAGGCATCTGCGCGCCGAAGCACCCGGAACGTAATCCGACTGCCGCACTGCATCCAACTCAGAGCTAGGCTCGAGAAGCAGCCGTGAGGGCTTTGCCACTTTACTCTTTTTGACCAGTTGGGATCGCTGTGTGTACCGAAAACCTTATCCGAGTTGATGACGTGATGGAATCGCCTAAGCTGGCGGAATGATCGGGCTGCTCTGTTTCGCTCTGGCCGTCCTGGCCTCGCCATTCAAGTCGAAGGTACGGCTTGAAGCTGAGAACGCGGTGCTTCGACATCAGTTGCATGTCTTGAGGCGCAGGTTGCATGGTCGCGTTCGGCTCACGAACCATGATCGCTGGTTCTTTATCCAGCTGTATCGCTGGTTTCCAGCAATCCTGAAGGTTCTCACAATCATCCGGCCCGAGACGCTCGTGCGTTGGCACAGGGCCGGCTTTCGCTGCTACTGGCGTTGGAAGTCGCGCCCACACGGAGGGCGACCGCAGATCGACACGGAGCTGCGCGTATTGATCCAGCGGATCAGCATGGAGAATCCGCTTTGGGGTGCGCCACGTATTCACGGCGAACTGCTCAAACTCGGGCTTGAGGTCGCGCAGTCGAGCGTCGCCAAGTACATGGTCCAACGACGGGGGCCGCCGTGTCAGGGATGGCGAACCTTTTTGCATAATCACGCGCCGGACATTGCCGCCATGGACTTGTTTGTTGTCCCGACCAATGGCTTCGACCTGCTCTATGCTTCATCATCGTGCGGCTCGATCGTAGGGACCTCGCGTGGATCAACGTCACAACCAACCCGACAGTGGATTGCACGTCAGTTGACCGAGGCCTTTCCTTGGGACGGGGCTCCGGGTTACATGATCCGAGACCGCGATCGGATCTACGGCACCGTCGTCACACGCCGATTGCGTGCCATGGGCATTCGGGACAAGCCTATTGCACCGGCCTCACCCTGGCAGAACGGCTTTGCCGAACGGTTGATCGGATCGATCCGGCGTGAGTGTTTGGATCACATCATTGTCTTAGGCGAGGCACATCTGCGCCGGATTCTGAAATCCTACGCTTGCTACTACAATCCTGCTTCATAACGCCCATCTGTCTATGTGATTGGAGAGAAGAGGTTTTGCTGATCTGGATGCGATCCCGCGGGGTGATTTGGGTTCTGCCTCGCGCGATGAACGACGCGCTGAGCCGCCGGTTCGCCGAGGGTTGATCGGCGGAAGAGCCACGGGCCATCCGGCAGGGGATGCCCCGCTTCGATTTCGCCCGCTTCGGCGGCGAGCCTGAGCGTCTTCGGTGCAATGCCGAGCAAACCCGCCGCCTTGTTCAGATTAAGCCATGGCTCGTTCCCATCTGGCGCCGGCCGAAAGACCGGGATCTTATGATGCGACCTGAGCGCGCTGACTCGCTCCCGTGTCCAGCGATTGCCGTGGCCGGTCACCAGGCCGTTCCGGTTGAGGATGCCGGCGATGAGATCATCATTGGCGATGAGAACCAGTTGGCGGACGGCGGCGAGGATGTCGGCGGAGATACTGTTGCGCTGTCCGCGGCGACGCCTCGGCAGGCGCAGTTCGGTATGAACGCCGCCAATCCAATGGGTCAGGAGAACGATCTCTGACGCTTCGTCATCGATATCGGCGACCACCTCGTGGATGACGGTGCGCACGATTCGCTTCTTGAGCCTCGCGTCGGTCGACGGCGCCGACCAGACAGCCTTGAGATCAGCGGCCAGCGCGGCGACGCGTACTGGCGACAATGATGGTTGCCATGTCGAGGCATCATGTGCGGCAATCCTGGTCTCGATCTCGCCTAAACGTGTGAGCGCGCTGTTCCATCGCAACTCCAGTTCCGCCGCGATCAGCCGGTTCTGCGGATCGATGGCGTCGTACTGGCGGAATGTCCGATCGGCGCTGTAGCGCGCCGCCTCGAGGTCGCGCACCAGCGCCTCACGAACCTGATCGCGGCGGCTGGCCGCTTGTGCTTCGGCCTCGACGGCCGCAGCTATCGCTCCCGGTTCGACAACCCGCAGAAGAGCTTCCTCGATGGCGTCGTCGACACGCAATCCTCCGAATGCGATGCAGCGGGGCTCGCCATTGTCGAGCGAACCCCGCCAACAGGAATAGCGCGGAATGTTATGCTTGGCGCCTGTGTAGCGGACCATCAGCTTGCGTCCACAACGCCGGCAGCGGACAAGGCCGGCGAGCAAAGCGTCGCCGTGCTTCGGCGCTCCGTGATGTCGGCCTGTGGGCATGTTGTCGCTCACCATCTTGCGGATCGCCTCCGACCGCTCCCAGCTGACGTAACCCTCATGGACGCCTGGGATCAGCGCCAGCCACTCGGCTCGCGCCTTACGACGGCTGCTGGGTCGGATCACGCCGGCTGCTGCATCATATCCTGTCGCGACACGACTCTTACCATAGGCGTAGGCGCCGCCGTAGATCGGGTTCGCGATCATCCGGTGGATGGTCGCATAGTGCGGCCTGCGCCAGACCACCTCGCCATTGTGGCGCTTGGCGGGCAAGTCCAGCCCGTGCTCGATGAACCAGAGCAGGGCTTGCCGGACACTGCCGAGTTCGGCGACCTTGTCGAAGACGAGGATGACGGCTTCCTGGACACGGCGATCGGGATCCTTCTCGAGCCCGTCGCCGACCTTCACGAAGCCGACCGGGGCCGCGACGATGAGTTCGCCGCGCCGGGCCTTCTCATAGCGGGCCGACAGCGAACGCTGGCGCAGAAGATCGAGCTCATACTCGTTGAGGCTGCCCTTCAATCCCAGCAACAGCCGGTCGTTGCCCTGACGCGGCGCATAGACCATCTCCTGATCGATCAGCACGGTATCGACGACGCGGCACATCTCGATCAGCTGCTGCCAGTCATGGCTGTTACGGGCGAAACGCGAGACTTCCCGCGCCGCGACCGCACCGACCTTGCCCAGGCAGACCTCGGCCACCATTCGATCAAAGCCGGCACGCGCGACGCCGCCTGCCGCCGAGCGCCCGAGATCGTCATCGACCGTTTCGATGCGAGACCAGCGCCGTCAGACGATCGCGCATCGCATATTGCAAGGCGCTGCTCTCGCGATTGTGGAGAACCTGATGGGCGGAGGACTGCCGTACATACAGGATCGCCTTGCGCTCCAGATGGTGCGGCCTGATCTTCTCAGACATCATGACGCATCTCCTCCCTTCGCCGGAGGTCGCCGTCGGCGTGGCCGAAGATCAGGCGAACCATCAGCTTCGTCAGCGTATGGCGCGTCTCGGCGGGCAACGCCTGCCATTGCGGCGTCTGCGCCGCGGCGTAGGGCGGGTCGCAGAACAGATCGAACTGACGGGCATTGCTGTGAGGATGGCGATGAGCGGTAGGCGGGCGCGGCATGGACATCTCCCCGATTCGCGTCGTGAGAGCCCAATGCTGCGCTTGAATTCCGCAATTGCGATGATGCGCCCGAAACGGACGTCACATCCTGCAGTAGCGTCGCCAAGGCGGTGAGCACCGCAATCTCAACATAGGGAGCGGCGCCAACACGCCAGGTCGCGCGGGCCGCCCGATCGAACATCCAGGCCGGAATCTCCAGCCATCGCCCGGATGCCCGACCAGAAAGGCTGCAACGGAAGACCTCTCTGTCCGCCTTCTCAACCACCTCATGAATATGGACAAGGCATCCGGCCCAAGGATGCCACGGATAAAGAAGCTCGGACTCCGCGATCCCGTGGGCGTTCCGTAGTCGTGTTGTATAATGAGACGCGCACGCACTTGGCCTTGGAGAAGGATGCGCCCCTATCGCGCACCGTAAAGAGGGCAGGGCGTATTCTTTGCCGCCCAGTCATCGGCGGATTGCATCACGAATATGTCCGGATTTGATTTCCGACAGGCACACGGGTCAGGGTCAAAAGAGCCGTTTTGACCCTCTGCCGATTACTTCCGGTCTACCCCGATCACCGGACATTATTTAACCGGCCCGGCTGGTCCGTTTCGTGCCAGGAAGAGACATCGCACGCGTGGCTTGACTGTGCGTGTGTCGCGACGTCAAAGCGCCCGGCGACGTGGCTGACAAGCGCAGACCGTGACAAACGCAAGCTCTTGAAGATCGCATGTGGCTGCACGATAATCTATCTTCTGGACGGCGCGTCGCTCCGCAGTCCGCACGAGGATGCCGGAGGCATCCAGTAGCGGCCTTGGTTATCGCAGCCGATCCGCTTGGCCACGCTTCACGTCCCGGCGGCTTCTGCGGCTCCGCCTTGTCCGGATCCAAGGGATTATTCTGATGTTGCGGCTTGGCACGCCGGCCGCAGCGTCGGCAGCCTCCGCTTGGTGACCGTCGCGGCCACCGACCACCAGACGGTTCCCGACACTTGCGGGCGAGCGGTCTATTGAGGGGTCAACCCATTGGTCGAGGGAGGATATGCTATGCGAGCATCGCCAAACTATTCGCGCCGTCGCTTTCTTCATACCGGCACGGCCGGGGTAGCGGCAACCGTCGTCGCCGCGACAACGCCTGTTCGTGCGGCCGCCGAGGCGGGCATGCAGGCGCCACCCCCGATGGCGACGGCGCCGCGGATTCTGCGCAAGCCTCCGCTGCCTGAATTGGAGCGCATCGCCAAATCCTACAACTTGGCTCTCAGCCGCGACGATCTGACGTCGTTCCGTAACCTCATGGACGGTGTACTGGCGTCGTACCGTCGACTGGACCAGTTCGCGGAGCCGACATTGGCGGTGAAGTACCCGCGAGACGCGGGGTTCCGTCCAGGTGCCTCGGACAATCGGCTCAACGCTTGGTACTGGCGGTGCTCGATCAAAGGCGCAACGTCGGGGCCTCTCGCGGGCAAGAAAATCGCCATCAAAGACAATGTGTGCGTCGCCGGCATCCCGATGATGAACGGTTCCAACGTGCTGGAGGGCTACGTCCCCGACGTGGACGCGACCATTGTGACCCGCATCCTCGATGCCGGCGGGGAGATCATCGGCAAGGCCGTGTGTGAGCATCTTTGCTTCTCGGGCGGAAGCCATACCTCCGACACTGGGCCCGTGCTCAATCCGCACGATCCGAAGCGATCTGCCGGGGGCTCCTCCAGCGGCAGCGCCGCGCTCGTCGTCGCCGGCGAGTGCGACATGGCCATCGGGGGCGACCAGGGGGGATCGATCCGAATTCCCAGCTCTTTCTGCGGAGCGGTTGGCCACAAGCCCACCCACGGGCTTGTGCCATACACCGGTGTCTTCCCGATCGAATTAACACTTGATCATACCGGGCCCATTGCCCGTACCGCCGGCGATGCCGCCCGGCTTCTCGAGGTGCTCGCCGGAGCCGATGGCCTCGACCCGCGCCAACCGGCGGGACTGCGTACGGAAGCGTATACCAAGCAGCTCACCGGAGACGCCCGCGGCCTGCGGATCGGGATCGTCAAGGAAGGGTTTGGCTGGCCCAATTCCGAGCCCGATGTCGATGCCATGGTACGCGAGGCGGCGCAGCGCTTGACGCGAGCGGGGGGAACCGTGAATGAGGTATCGATCCCTCTCCACCGCGACGGCATCCATATCTGGAACGCTATCGCCGTCGAGGGCGCCACGGCGCTGATGGTCGCTGGCAACAGCATGGGAACCAACTGGAAAGGGCACTACACGACTTCGCTCCTGGACTTCTACGGCCGGAGCCGACGGGTGCGCGCCAACGACCTTTCGGAGACCGTCAAGCTCGTGGTCCTGCTCGGCCAGTACATGCAGGACAATTACCAGGGTCGCTACTACGCCAAGGCCCAAAACCTCGCGCGCGTGCTACGTGCCGCCTACGATGAGCCGCTCAAAGATGTCGATCTCCTGCTCATGCCGACGTTACCTTTGAAGGCCACGCTACTCCCAGCCCCGGACGCAAGCCGCGAGGACTATGTTGCGCGGGCACTCGAAATGATTTCCAACACTTGCCCGTTCGACGTCACTGGCCATCCTGCCGCGACGGTTCCGGCAGGCATGTCGGCAGGGCTCCCCGTTGGCATGATGCTGGTCGGACGCCACTGGGAGGACGGCACGGTGTTGCGTGCGGCTGACGCGTTCCAGATCGTCGGGTAGACGGCCGTAGCGGATAGCCGGCTAGGCGTCCGCGGGTGCACCGCCGATTTCGCTCATGCGCAATGCCGATGTGGACGGCCGGAGCGTCAGTTGGGGCCAGCTTTCCGATCGCGTGCCCGTGAAGGTTGCCAATGCGAGCAGAAGATCTTGAGGCCCTGCGCGAACACATGCTCGCGGTCATCGCCGCCGGCGCCTTTGCGCTGCGTGACACAATCGGCAAGAGTGCCTTTGACGAACGCGTCATGACGGCCATGGGCAAGGTGCCGCGGCATGAGTTTGTGCCAATCGAACTTCAGCCCTACGCGTATGCCAATTTTCCACTTCCAATCGGCTTCGCAAAGACGATCTCGCAGCCATTTATCGTCGCCTTAATGACCGATCTGCTCGACATCAAGGCCGACGACAGCGTTCTCGAAATCGGCACCGGTCTTGGCTATCAGGCCGCCATCCTCGCGGAGCTGGCCCGCACGGTATACTCCGTGGAAATCATCGAAGAGCTTGGCCAAGACGCGAAACGACGACTCCGACAGCAGGGCTGCAGCAATGTCGAACTCAAGATTGCCAATGGCTATCACGGTTGGTCAGACAACGCCCCCTTTGACAAGGTGATCGTGACGGCTGCTCCCGATCTCATTCCTCCTCCGCTGATCCATCAATTGAAAGCGGGTGGGAAAATGGTGATACCGGCCGGCCTGCCCAATACGCAGCAGCTCATTGTGGCCGAGAAGCTCGCCAACGGCAGAATGACGATGAAAGAGATTCTACCCGTCCGATTCTCTCAACTCGAGGGGACTGAACCCGGCTTATCATAAGCCCCGTGGCGCATCCGTAACGGAGCATAGATGACCACATCGAGAACGATCGCCGGCCTGATCGGTCCTACCCTTGTCGCTATCGCTGCCACGTCAGCGCGTCGTAGGGGTAAGGGGTTGGGACAGTGTGACTGTCGGACTACGTCGCTTGCACCAATGAGAGTTTGAGCGTTGAATTCAGCGGGAGATACGTCACCACCGTAAGTAGCTTTACGAGTGTTCCTGCGCTCTTACAGGATGAAGCGACGAAGAGATCGCCGGGGCGTGAGGCGAGGTGATGGCTTCTTCATGCGTAGCTCAATAGGGAGGTACGCCTAATCGGTCCACCCAACTTATCGGGAGTGGCCAAGCGCGCAGCGTCATGCGCGCACCGCCCAGCACTGTCGATGGCCAACAAATGGGAGGAGAACATGAGCACTTGGCTTAGTGAGCGAGAACAACGTCTCGTCGCCGGCGCGGAGGCGGCATCGGCGGCGACGCCGATTCCGACTCAGATTGTCTCCAATGGCGAGTATCTCCCGCCGCCGCAAAGCGCTACGCAAAAGAAGGTCGAGGCACGGATCAACGAGCTCGCCGACGTGAACAGCAAGCACCTCGGCTTGAGCCGCAGGCAGTTCCTGCACACGAGCTGCGGCATGGCGGCGGCGTTCCTCGCCATGAACGACATCTACGGCAACGTTTTCCAAGTCGCGCCCGCCGAGGCCCATGAGCCCGAGTTGATGCTGGCGCGTGCGCAGAGCCTCGCCGACCAGTTCATCTTCGACGTCCAGACCCATTTCGTCCGCGACGACTTCAACCACGCGGAGCTCCTGGATCTGGGCAAGTTCGCGGGCGAACACTGGAACCCAAAGATGAAGGAGGAGGGCGTCTCCTCGCTCGCCCGCTACAAGTTCCAGAACTATGTGAAGGAGGTCTACTACGACAGCGACACCAACATGGCGCTCCTCAGCGGCGCGCCGTTCGACGACCCGAGCTGGTGGCTCCTGTCCAACGAGCAGATCGTCAAGGCTCGCGGGCTGATCAACGACTTCGCTGGCTCCCGGCGCCTGCTGGCACACTCTGTCATCACCCCCAAGCAACCCGGCTGGATGGAGGAGGTGGACAAGGCGATCGAGGTCTACAAGCCGGATTCCTGGAAGTCCTACACGATCGGCGATCCGCTGGCGCCCTCGAAGTTCCCATGGCGGCTCGACGACGAGCAGCTGATGTATCCGTTCTACGAGAAAGCGGTGAAGGCCGGCATCAACACGCTGTGTATCCACAAGGGGTTGCTGCCGCCCGATTACGAGAAGTCGTTCGCCGGCGTGTGGGAATACGCAACGGCGTGGGACATTGGAAAGGCCGCGAAGGATTGGCCACAGATGAACTTCATTGTCTATCACTCGGCGCTACGGCCGTTCCTCGAGCTACCGGACAAGGCGTGGGCGGAGTTCGAGCAGACCGGCCGCATCCAGTGGGCGTCGGATCTCGCGGAAATCCCGCAGAAGTTCGGTGTCACCAATGTCTATGCCGAGATCGGCACCTCCTTTGCCAACTCGGCGGTGGCGCATCCGAAGTTCTGCGCCGCGCTGGTCGGCACGCTGATCAAGGGCATGGGGGTCGACCACGTAATGTGGGGGACCGACTCGGTCTGGTACGGCTCACCGCAGTGGCAGATCGAGGCGCTGCGCCGGCTCGAAATCCCGGAGGACATGCAGAAGAAATACGGCTTTGCGCCGCTCGGCGACGCCAATAGCGCATCCAAGCAGCTGATCTTCGCGGGCAACGCCACCAGGTTTTACAAGATCAAGCTGAAGGCGGCCGATAACACCAGGATGCCCGCCTTCTCCGAGGACCGCCTCGCGGCGCTCAAGAACGAGTACACGCAAGCTGCGAAACAACCCTCGAACCTGCGTTACGGCTACGTTCGCGCCGCCTAAGTGAACGGCGCCAGCGGTGGGGTCAGGCTCCGCTGCGCAGCAGGCGCGCGGCCGCCAGGACAAGGATAGATGCCGATCGTGTCGAGGTCAGAGGTGGAGATCAGGATTTGATGGGCGCCGGATCACGTTCCACTCTTTGCTGAGGCTCGGTCGATCGCGTCGAACTCGGTCTCACTCAAGCGCCAACCGAGTGCACCGAGATTGGCCCTGGCGTGATCAGGCTTGGTTGCGCCGGGGATGGGAATCACGTGACTGTCGCGCGCCAACAGCCAGTTCAGGGCGACCTGGCTGATGCTGGCGTCGTGCGCGCGGGCAATATCGGCGAGACGCGTCAGCAGCGCTTTCGTCCCCATGCTGTCCGACGGCTGCGTGAGGCGGCCGGACGCAAGGGGAAAATACGCGACCAGTGCCACATCGAGCTCACGGCAGGCTTCGAGCACGCCATTTGTTTCAGCTGCTCGTCGGAGCAGGCTGTAGTTGACCTGATTGGCGGCGAGCGGAACGCCTGCCCTGGCGAGGTGATCGGCGATGCGGCGCATCTGGTCCGCATTGAAATTTGCCACGCCGACCGCGCGTGCCTTGCCGGATTTAACCGCTTCGACGAGACCTTCGGCGAACACTCCCACGTCGATCAAGGGCAGCGGATAATGAACATAGTAGAGATCGATTGTCTTGAGGCCCAGGCGCGCGAGCGAACCGTCAAGCGCGCTCATCAGGCGGCGCGGAGAGGTTCGGCCCGGAAAGGGAAGGAATTTCGATGCTATCACCGCGTGGGTGGGACCGGCGCGCAAGCAGTCACCCACGACGCGCTCCGAGAAATAGATCTCAGCCGTGTCGATCATGCACGGGCCGGCATCATGAATGATCCTGTATGTTTCCAACACGGCCCCACGATCGGCACGCCGCCATTTGTTCGTGCCGATGCCCAAGGGCAGCACGTGGATGCCGGTTCGACCCAAGGGGCGCGTATGAAGGCGCGTATCATGATCTGCGGGCATCGCTGGACCTCTCACAAGGCGAAAGCGCCGTTGGCTCGTTGGTGTGATGACGCTCGCGTTTCAAGGTTACGCCATAGCGACTACGGCCGCATACGGTTTTGAGATTGACAATCACCTCAGCGTTCGCAGCGCGCTGCTGCCTAACGATAGGACATCTGAGGCTTGCTGTTCTTTCGCCTCGTAGTAGTCGGCCGAGAACTTGATTGACCATCGCGAGAAGAACGATTGCAATTTCTGAGTGGGCTTCTCGACGCCGAAATGTTCGACAACGTGCGCGTTGCGCAGCCACCTCACCGCCGATGCGATGCCGACGGTACGCTCGAGCCTCTCAACCACTGCGATGCCGGCGATCTCTGCCTGCCGATAGCGAAAGCCGACCTTTTTGATCACATACATGCGCTTGAGGGTTTCATAGCCCTTGAATACGAGCTGAACGAGGGGGTGTCTTTTAGCCTGTGGCCAGGCTGCCGGGTACACCGGCAGCACCAAGAGCTTGCTCTTCGAGATGACCGTTGCCAGCGGATGCAAGAGTTGCATCCACGCCGGCCAGGACGTGACCTTCGCAAACAATATCGCGTGCATCGCCGTTGCTGCCCCGAAAGAGATCGGGAGCCAAAGTACCGCGCCCAGGATCACGAGCAGTGCGGTGTTCGGCGTGAGATGCCGGCATTTCCGGAACACGCATGCCATGCCGCTCTCAAAGGCGGTGTGCACAGCTCGTTCGAACGCCTGATAGCTAATCTTCCGCCGAAGCCACGACCAGTTCCGGCGGATCGATACGCTCCAGCGCCGACGATTCGTCTCGGAAAGGGGAACAAGACGTAACGCGCCGCTTATGGCAGTAACGATGACATTGCCAAGAACCCTGGCCGCGAAGAGCGGAAGCCAGACGATCTGCATTGCCAAAGGGAAGGCGTAGTCGAGCAGCCGCATCAGGATCGAAAGGATGAAGCGCAGGATTTTGTTGGCGGCGAGCGCGACAACAACGAGTGGGATGATAATCACATCGTCGAGGCTACCGCGGAAGCGGCGGCTTTCCTTGGTCCATGCCGGATTATGATAATCGGTCATGGTGCAACGGTTCCGGGCTGAAGACAGTGGATCGTGCCGGCTCAAATTAGCACATTGTAAGAGCCTGGGGGCTTCACTTACCGGTCATTTAGCGACAACCCGATGTCCGCCAAGGGTCAATCGCGTCAGCTTGACGGTGCGCCGATCACTTCCGCTCTTCCCCTATGAACAGACATCTGCAGCATCGGTCGGCATGTCTCAGAGGTGCCGATATTGTTGCAAAAGTCTTTTTTGGGTGGCGAAGGAAAATTTCTGCAGCCGCTGATGCGCTTTACGCGCGGCGACGTGAGGGACCATATCGTTTCATTCAAAATCGATCACGGACTTCCGTAGTGGCGTTGAAAAGCGACGCAGCAGCAGAGAGGTCCAAAGATCGACTTTCGCGAGATTTTTAGGGTTGTTCGATTTTCGACTTTTGCAACAATCTCTGCCAGATCCGGACATGGCCACTTTTGCGACACGCTGCAAATTCCACGCTGCTGCACCGATAGTCACTAACAAAGCCGAAGGACTTGGCCTAAGCTAGCACACGACGGACACTGAATGCGCATGCGGCTTCGACCGCAGCATCGATGACCCAACAACAATGGCGCGTCTGTGCTCCGTTTCCAGAGGGAGTGCACGCCATGCCTACGCGCAAGCTCACACGACGGCGTTTTCTTGCAACGACCGCGCCTCCACGGCCCTTGTCGCAATGCCTTATGTCCGCGGCTCATATGCGGGCGGCAGACTAACGGTCGGCATCTGGGACCATTGGGTGCCGGGCGCCAACGCCGCGAGCACGTCACTGATCGAGAAGTGGGCGGCCCAGGAAATGGTCGAGGTGCAGATCGATCGTTTGACCAACTTAGGCAACAAGCTACTGGTCACCCTTGCCGCAGAGGCGCAAGCCAAAGAGAAGCTTTCCAACGGAGTAGATCGATGGTCGGCAGATGTTCGATAAGAAACCTATTGCAATTGGGATTGGTTCTAGTGCTCCCGACGATCACAATGGGCACCTCGAATGCGTCGGATCAGATCAATCTCCAGCTGTTGTGGGTAACGCAGGCGCAGTTTGCAGGCTACTATGTCGCCAAGGACAAAGGTTTCTACAGGGACGTCGATCTCGATGTGACGATTAAGCCTGGCGGCCCGGATACAAATAACCATGCACTTCTCGCTTCGGGCGACGCCGATGTGATTGTGGACGGGTTGCCGTACGCCCTAGCCGCGCGCGAGCACGACATTCCCCTCGTCAACATTGCCCAAATTTTCCAGCGCCCCAGCTATGTCCTTACATGCCTGAAATCGAGCGGCATCAAAAGACTATCCGATATGCCAGGTCAGAGCTATCGCCAAATTTTGGTGACGGCCGGCCCGGTCAGGCGGCGGCGGTTATGGGCTGACGGTCGGCGGGTTTAGCGATGACCTCGATCCCGTTGTTGAATGTCACACCGAGAACGAGTTTTGGCAACTGGTTGTGGCCATCGAGACGACGCCAGCTTTTCTGCGCGGCCTCGAGCAGCTTGAAGACCATCGCGAGCGCCGTCCTGTTGGACAGGCATCCCTTCGATCGGATCGTGCGGTGGCGCACGGTAGCGAAGGTGCTTTCAATGGGATTGGTCGTTCGCAGGTGTTTCCAGTGCTCGGCCGGGAAGTCGTAGAAAGCCAGCAGCGTGTCCCGATCCTTGCTCAGGCAGTCGGCCGCCTTCTCGTATTTGGGCGTGTAGCTCTCGATGAAGGCGTCGAACGCCAGTTCGGCGGCGGCCTTGGTTTCGGCCATCCAGATTTCCTGCAACGCGCGTTTGGCCTTCGGCTGCTGGCTCTTCGGCAACTTGGCGAGTACGTTAGCGGTCTTGTGCACCCAGCAGCGCTGCTCGCGCGTTTTCGGCCAGACCTCACCGGCGGCCTTCCAGAACCCGAGCGCGCCATCGGCGATGGTAAGCCGCGGCGGCACGTCGAGCCCCCGCCGCTTCAGATCGAGCAGCAGATCGCGCCAGTCCTGCGCGCTCTCGCGGGCGCCATCGGTGAAGCCGACCAGTTCCTTGCGGCCTTCCGGCGTCGCGCCGATCAGCACCAGGATGCACTGCTTTTCGTCTTCGAGGCGTGCCTGGAGATGGATGCCATCGGCCCAGATGTAGACGTAACGTTTCGCCGACAGATCGCGCCTCTGCCACGCGGTGTGTTCGTCAAGCCAGCCGTCCTTCAGGCGGCCGATGGCGGATGCCGACAATCCGGCAGCATCCTTGCCGAGCAGTGCTGCCAGCGCCTCGGAGAAGTCGCCGGTCGAGATACCCTTCAGATAAAGGATAGGCAGCAGCGTCTCGATCGATTTAGAGCGGCGCATATAGGGCGGCAGGATCGAGGGCGAGAACCGGATGCGGTCGGGGTCGGTAGCGTCCGCCTCGCGATCGCGCACACGCGGCTGGCGGACGGCGACCGGACCGATACCGGTCATCACCTCGCGCTCCGGCAGGTGACCGTGGCGCACGACCCGCTGGTGGCCGTCTGCGGTCTTCAAATCGGCATGCTTGCCGAGAAAGTCCGCGACCTCGGCCTCGACCGCCTGGGCCAACAGAACACGGGCCCCAGTACGCAAGATTTCCGTGAGTTGATCGTCGACGTTTGCTGGCTGAATCAGCTTGATGATGTTATCTTTGGACACGGCATATCGCTCCTTTGGTGGAGAAGTGGAGGCGTCAAGCACCCCCATGATATGCCGCCTTCCCGATTCCCGCCGTCACCAACTTTCAGCGATAGCTCCGCCAGGTCACGCGATTGGTGTCTGGTTCTATGGAAAAGAATATTTCATTCTCGGCTGGATGGCCAAACACAATATTCCGACCCAAGGCGGCCCTAACGGCGTGACTTTGGTCAACCAGAGAAGTATTGATTTGCTGATAAATAAACAAGCGGCCTGCATCTCGACCCAGATCTATAACGAATATTGGCAAGTCATCGACGCAGGGTTTAGCCCTAGCAATCTCGTCGTCTTTAAATATTCGGATGATGGCGGAGAAAGCGTAGAGGACGGCCTTTATGTGTCGGGCGATCGTCTCAAGGATCCCGTCTTCGCCGACAAACTCTCGCGCTTCGTGGCAGCCTCACTTCGGGGATGGTCATGGGCAATCGATCATCCCGCTGAAGCCGTAAAGATTGTGCTCGACAACGATGATACTCACACGCAGACCGAGAGACATCAGACACGGATGATGGCTGAGGTCAGCAAACTCATCACCGATTCCTCCAATCCGCTCGGCTATCTGAGTCCTGTGGACTATGAAAGGGCGGTAGCAGTTCTTTTGTCTTCACCCATATCGATCATCAGCAAACCGCCGGATGGGGCTTGGACCCACGCTATTTACGAAGCGTCGAAGAAGTATTGGCCTAGATGATTCACGTGAGCGGATCGAAGCGGATGCGAGGCTGCGTGAGATGTTCAGAAACGTCAACACTGGCAAGAAGTTAACCATTCTTTGTTTGACATTCATCATCGCTATTGCGGTTCCAATTTACAGCTTACTCCAATACAGACAGAACGAAGTTGAGCTCCTCAGTAGGGAGCTTGTGGGCTCCCGTTACGTTGCCATCCTTCGCGGAATCTACGCCTCGGTCCTAACCAGCGCGCCTAACACTCCAGTGCCATTGCGGTCCACAGCGTCTTCCGACGAAGTGTTGAACGCGCTCAAAGTTGCCGAAGCGAACTCGGGCGGAATGATGCAGACGGCGGAGTTAGCGCGCTCGTTGGCGATAACACTGCGTGCGCTTTGGTCCAAGGATAGCGCGCGCACGCCGAGGGCCAGTTTTGTGTTAGACGCGCTCGGGGTAATAAGAGAACTGGCGTCGCGCATTGGGGAAGACTCCAATTTGGCGCTCGATCCAATCCCAGAAAGCTACTATTTGCAGGATATCGTCGTCACAAAGCTGCCGGCGATTTTGAGCCAACTCAGTGAAGAGCAAACTCTAATCGGAGAGATCGCGGCTGCTGGGAAGCTTTCAAGCCAGCGCCACGGCAGATTGCTGATGGTGGACGGATTGCTCCGCTCGAGCACAGCCGAGCTGAGACGAGATCTTGCAACGGCATATCGGTTTAATATCGACGGCAGTCTAAAACGGCAATTGGACGCTGACGCCAGCGAAATGGTTCGGAACGTGGGCCTCTACTTCAATGCGACGGACGAGCAACTTGCCGGGCGCGATGGAAAGGATATTGACGCCAGCTCGCTTGGTGCCCCCTTTGCAGCCGCGGTTGATAGTTCGCTTCGGCTTTGGGTGGTTGTGCAGGCGGAACTCGATCGTTTGCTAACCGAGCGAGTTGCGCACTTGAATAGCCGGATGCTCCGAAGCATCGTAGTAACCGGAGGCCTAGGAATTGTCAGCATCATACTCGCCGTAGTGATGTATCAAAGCATTGTACAGCCGCTCGAGCGACTGAAACACGTGGTAACGCAGGTTCGTCAAACTAAATACTATGGCCTTCGTGTTCGCGATGTCGGTCAGGACGAGGTTGGCCAACTCGGAGCCGCGTTCAATGATATGCTTTCAGAATTGTCCGCCGCGCATCATCGGGAAAGGCGCCTGGTCGAAGCCAACATCATTGGGATATTCGTCGTGGATATCGAAGGTCACATTATTGAGGCCAATGACGCGTTCCTGCACATGGTGGGATATGACCGTGAGGACCTCGCCGCTGGGCGCGTGAATCGGACAGATCTGACCCCGCCGGAATGGCGGGAGCGCGACGCACGGACGGTGGCTGAGGTGAAGGCGACCGGAACCGTGCAGCCCTTTGAAAAGGAGTATTTTCGCAAGGACGGTACCCGCATCCCCGTCCTGATCGGCGCCACCGCGTTCGACGAGAAACGAGACCAAGGGGTCGGCTTCGTGCTGGATCTGACCGAGCGCAAGCGGGCGGAAGCCGAAGCACGCGGCAGCGAGCGCCGCTATCGCGAAGTGCAGGCCGAGCTGGCCCACGCAGCCCGCGTCGCCACCATGGGGCAGCTCACGGCCTCGATTGCCCATGAAGTCAAACAGCCGATCGGTGCGGCGGCCGCCTACGCCGAGGCCGCTCTGCGCTTTCTTGCGCGTCGACCGCCCGAACTGGAGGAGGTGCGCGAGTCGCTCGAGGGTATCGTTGCGACGAGCTATCGAGCGGCCGAGGTCATCGACCGGATCCGTGACCTCGTAAAGAAGGCGCCTCCGCGGAAGGATCGATTTGAGATTAACGGAGCGATCCGCGAGGTGATTGAGCTCACCCGTGGCGAAGCGATGAAGAACGGGGTGTCGGTGCAGATGCAACTCGCGGACGGCTTGCCTCTCATTGAAGGAGATCGGGTGCAACTGCAGCAAGTGATCCTGAACCTGATCATCAACGGCGTCCAGGCCATCAGCGAAGCCAGTGACGGGCCGCGCCAAGTGCTGATCAGCACCGGGAAACCCGAGTCCGGTGGCGTGCTCGTCGCTGTGCGAGATTCAGGCCCCGGACTGGCGCCTGGGACTCTCGATCACGTCTTCGAGGCCTTCCACACGACCAAGCCGGGCGGTTTGGGGCTGGGGCTCTCAATTTGCCGCTCGATCATCGAAGCGCATGGTGGGCGACTGTGGGCGAGCGCCAACGTGTCCCGCGGTGCCATCTTTCAATTCACGGTGCCCGCCCATTCGGACAGCGCATCGTGATCGGATGCTGAGACTGTCACATGCCTACATATGCCTGCCCACAGAAGCGGCGAACGTTGCCACAAGGTGTCAGAGATGGGTCAAAAGGCGAAATACTCACTCCGAGTAGATGTTTTCCGCTTTTCCCTTGCCGGCTCAACCGGTCGGCATGTCTCAAAGGTGCCACAAACGGACTCGTGCACCGCAGCAAACAAGGTACGGCGCATTTCGTCCGAAACGCGCGGCTTGCCGCCGAGCGGAACCATGATCGTAGCTCCCCGCTCGCCCGCCAGCCTCAGCGTGCGAGCACAGAATCGTTCGCCTTCGCATCTTTGATGGTCATTGCGACTTTGCGATGCGCAGTGACGGGTGCCACCAGAGCTTGCGCTTAAGCCGTTTCAGTATTTCTCTTCTTCGACCGTCAGTGGTTTCCAGTGCGTCGGCGGCTCCGGACTGATTACGCGGTTTTCGATGCCCGGGATGCGCGTGTTGGCAGACCAGGACCGACTGCCCTTGTGCCAAAATCCTTCCACATCGCTCGACCAGCGGTCATTGTGCAGCAGAACGAACACCCCGTCTCTAGGCGCAGTACTGATGTCCCGCCATTCGCTCATTGTGCGGTCCTTCGCTTGATTCCGTTTAGTTAATGCCTCAAGGCACGGCTTCAAGTCTATCGCGCTCCTCACTTGTCAGCAGTGCCGGCGGTGTAGTCGAATGCCCCCACCTCATAAGGCTTGCGACAGGGACCGGTCCCGGATCGCCGCCCTCAGTCGGGACGACTACGCCGCCGGGCTCCCTTCATGGCCGGGACCGCACTTCGCTCCGTCCGGAGCTCCGCCACTCGGACAGAACACAGAGACCAACGTTTCGTTCGCCTCGCAGCTTACAGAGCCATCGGCTTGCACGGCGCGCCGGGGTGATCCGGCGGGCCCGGAGGCTGGCGCCTACTTTCCTTCCACGTCTCGACGAATTAACTCGCGTTTGAGACCGTGGAGGCGCATACTCGGACAATCACCGCTCCGCCTCCTAGGCATTACCGGTGACAGAGAGTGTTGCGCTCCCGCCTGTTCGGGGGAAGCATCATGCCCCAGCGCCTGTCGTCCGTCATTCCATTCGTTGCAATTGAGCGCCCCGCTTGTCCGAGGTGCAAGGCCACGATGATGCTCGTCAGTATCGAGCTGGTACGCCCGGGCGTCGACTTGCATACGTTTGAATGCGCTATCTGCAGTCGCGTACATAAGACCCTTGCCGCGTATGAAGACCCTATGAAGTCCAAGGGTCTTGGACGCTGGCTTCAAGGCGATTTGCACTCACCGAAGTAAGGCGCGCCGGCGTGAACCGCGCGGATTTTGTAATGCTTGAATTGAGGAGGGCCGTAGAATTGCCCGCAAGGGTAATATTCACCACTGGACCACACTGATAGACGCCCGCGCCACCGCGGATGCGGGTGCGCTATCTCGAAAGAGGAGCAAATCTGATGTGTGACTATAGTCTGCATGCCGTGGCATCGCGTCCCGCCAAAGTCGGAGAGACGCTCGTCACCACAACGTTCCCCAGGACCTCGACCCGTGGCTTTGCTGCAGAAGGCGAACCCGGTGTGGCGGTCTGCCTCCTTCCCGGAACCGAGTTAGCCTTCGAGCAAAACGTTAAGTACGACCAGGGACGGATCTGGACGAGAACAACCTGCTTCCGCGTTGCCAAGTTTGGTGTGGTCGAACCAAATGTGCCGCATCGCCATCACGACGCGATTGAATTTCCCGATGGAAGCAATGTCCTGGTGACGCTGCTCGTCGAAGGCCAGCGAGCGACCGTGCTGCAATTGCCAGTTGTCCATCAGATATCGGGGCGTACCACAAAAGCTGAGGAGCACGGAAGCACACCGGCAGCAGCAGCTTCGGCCGCCGTGGAACTTGCGTGCTGCCCGCGGACCATCGTTTGAGGGAGGAGCAGCAATGGCCATCGATTTCAGGTTGACGACAGAACAGCAGAATCTGCGGGAGACCGCGCGTGACTTCGCGCAGAACGTGCTCGCACCGCTGGTTCCCGATGCAGATGCAACGCGCGACCCGCATGAGGCCTTCGCCAAGACCAAGCCGGCTTACGTCGAGTCTTATAAGCTTGGGTTCGCCATGGGATTCCTTCCCAAGGAGTACGGTGGCGGCAGCGTCAGCAACCTCGACCTCCAGCTGGTCGCCGAGGAGATTTGCGCCGTCGACCCGGGCTTTGCGACGACGCTCCTGGTCAATGGTTTGGGCCTTATGAACGTCGCCTGGTTTGGCACCGATGCCGAAAAGGAGAAGTGGCTTCGGCCGGCCTGCACGGATGCGAAGGGAGAGTATCTTGCCGGCTGGGTGGTAAGCGAGGCAGGGGGCCGTCCCGGCGGCACCGCAAATTTCGATGCACCACAGCCGTCGCCCGTAGGCATCGGTCTCACCGCCGAGCTGACGAACGGCGAGTACGTGCTGAATGGACGCAAATACTGGCCGTGCAATGCCGGCGGGTGGGACAAACAGGGCGCCGACGTCAACGTATGCATCGTCAGGACGGACAAGACGAAGGGCGGCAAAGAGGGTCTGAGCGCAATCATGGTCCCGAGAGGCGCGCCGGGCTTCCGCGTCGAGAAGGTCATCGACACGATGGGCCATCGCCTCTGTCAGAACAATTCGCTCGTGTTCGACAACGTGCGTGTTCCCGCAGAGAACATCATTTCCGGCACGAAGGGCAACGGCGACCTCGTCATCAGCAAGGCCTTCACATGGTCGGGCCCGGTCGCGGCGATCGCCGCAGTCGGTGTCGCCAGAGCCGCCTACGAATACACCCTCGAATGGGCCAAGGGTCACACGGCAGGTGGTGCTCAGCCGATCATGCAACACCAGCATGTGGGTTATCTGCTGTCGGATGTGGCTATGAAGATAGAGGCTGCGCGCTATCTCTCCTGGAAATCGGCCCAATACCTCGATCTCTATGACAGCGAGGGCCATGTCCCAGGCGCCTGGTCGAAGATTTTCGGCGGGGAGACCTGTGTCGAGGTCGTATACACGTGCATGCGCATCATGGGCGTCAACAGCTACGATAGGAGCCATCCGCTCGAGAAATATATGCGTGAGGCCCTGTGCTTCCCGATCTACGACGCCGGCAACATCGGCATGCAGCGTCGTAAGATTCATGGCGTGATGGCCCATGATTCATTCGACCCGCGCGCCTTCGTCGACAACAAGGCGATGGTCTTCTCGAAGGATATGGAAGGATTGGACACGTCCCCGAACCTGGTCGAAACGGGGACGCCTCCGGAGCCGCACAGAGTGGCGGCCTAGTGCGCAGTCCGGGCGGGCGGACGATTCGCGGGCCGAGCGAAGGCCGAGGCCCGGCGATGGGCTGCTGCTGTCGGCGCCCCTGAATAACACGGGCCGCTTCGCACCGCTGCCAAGATGGGCCACTGACTAAACCGGTCCATTCTAGAGAAAAGATTGGGCCCCGGGTAAGGAAACGGTTCTGTCTACACGAAGAAAACCCCGCCGGTTCCGGCGGGGTTTTGATTGGGGGACCTGCTTTGCCCGGTGCTGCAAGGGTACATGCGACCCTGGATAGCAAGCTTTCCGATGAAAGAGAAACCGCGCCGTTTCTGGCGGGGTTTTCATTTTTCTGACTAGGGGACCTGCTTTGCCCGGTAAAAGGGGACAAACTTGCAGGGGACCAACTATGCCCGGTGCTGCAGCGGGAGCGGTCTTCCACCGGAAGGATCGCACCAGGGTATAGCACCGTCAAGCAAGCGGCCGGCCTTGCCGGAACGAGAAACCGTTCGGAACGAAGTTTCTGGCGACGGCGAGCGCGCAGCTCTCGGAAGTTTCCAGCGCGATCTTCTGGGCGAGCATGACGTCTCCGATCGGCAGATCGCCAATCGGCAGGAAACACAACCCAGCCTTCGGGCGGCCCCGTTCATCGATCTCGCACACGTTCGTCGCCGCCCCGACATGGATCCTGTAGCGCCTTCCGCTCTCGCCGCCGACGACCTCGAAATAGCCCTTCTCCGCGAACTGCGCCCGCTGGCTCGGCGACAGCCATTCCCGCAAAAGCTGGAGAGACCGGCCCTCCGGAGTTCTTTCGGTGCCGTGTGTCATGAAGAGGGCCCTTGCGGCTCTCATGCGGGAGCGCCCGCCCGGCGGTGATGGTCGAAAGCCGAACATGAGCTGGCGGCTATCCGCCGACCAGCCTGGGGAAGAAGACGGTTTCTTCCGCGTTCGGATCGAACGATCGGATCTGCGAGACCTGACCCGGACCGGTCCGGACCGCGGCGGTAAAGCCGACCTTCGTCAGCTCGTAGAACCGCTGCTCAGCCTTCGCCAGTTCCTCTGTGTCGTTCGGGTCGAAAGGGTGACGGCTGTCGCCGGTGCGGTCCATCACGATCTGGATTGCCATGATCGTCCTCCTCGGATTGCTGATGGCCAAGGACCTCGATCCAGTATCCGGCCGAAGTCGCCGAGTTTCAAGAGGAGAAGATTCCGTCGCGAAGCCTTGGGATCCTTTCAAAACCAGTCTGTATTTCGTTCGATCGAGGCTGCCTGCAGAGTAAAACTTCCCGCTCACAATCACCCGACTTCCGAGTATGTTACCGTACTCGCTGGTGATTTTTTGCTTCGGGGTGGTTTCGGAGCAGCCGCCGGGGTAAGCAGTTCTTACGGTAACAGGCCGCAATGATTTCAATGGTCGCACCCAGACTACGAATCTAGGGGTCAGGAGTTCGAATCTTTTCAGGCGCGCCAAAAACTCAACCAACACGGGCCCTTTTGGTTTTGATTACCGTAGCGTTACCATAAGCGTTACCGTAAGCAGACGACCTAGCATAAGGCATAAACTGACCGTCGTGGAAAACGTCTGAAGTTCGAAATTCAGAGTTCGTCACGGGACTGAGCAACACCAAACCTTGCTCCCCGACCTGGGAAGCTTGTGTCTTATTACGGTGCTTTTGCCGCGTGGCGTGCGAGCGTTCCGATACGGCCGCTCCTTCGCGCTTGTAGACGTCCTGCATGATTTCCTTTTGCGGGTGTCCGGATTGCTTGATGATGTCGTCGTCGGGTACGGGAGGTTGACACCCAAAGGTTGGATACGATTTCCGCCGAGCAGGTACTTAGGCGGCCATAGCGGTCCCCAATTGCCCGCTGGTTGGCTGCGCGGAGCCCCCAAAATAGGTATCCAACTCTGCCAATGCGCGATACTCCCAATCTTTAGCCTGCTCCAACAGGGACCAGCTTTGGCCAGGTCGGAAGGCAGCGGTTTGCCGGTATAACGAAGCGATCGTGCGAAATCGGCGTACGTTCTCTAAGACTGCTTCCCTGCTCATGATCTGCGCTCCCCTTCACCCGGTTGGCTGGCGGGAATGTGCGCAAGAACGATTTTTGATTCGTTACTGGTATTTGCGCGATCCGTTGGATGGTTTGCAAACGGTTGCCAATCTGAAGACCCAAACTGCGCGGGCAATTTGTGGGCGGTCTTTATCCAATAGCGTGGCGATTGGTTTTGCCACGATCGAATCTCAAGGTATGTAGCGTGATCTCCGGCGGACAGTTTAACCGCACCGGGAGCAAGCTCGTCCCGGCGCCTCTCAAGGTCTAACCTGCCATTCCAGCGTACTGCCACGCGCCAGCTCCCATTACCAATGCACAAGCAGTCGGAGCTTTCGCCGGAAGAAGCCGCTGATCGCCTCGTCATCGGCATTGAATGCCGGAAGCTTCCGGTCGATTGCGCTTCGTTAACCGAACCGAGGTAACGACCCGTTCAAGGTAACTTATGAGAGCAAGACGCTGAGAATCAGCGCCATTCCTGTTCCGACGATAATTTCCCGCTTGCCAGATCCGCAGGCGGCGGCAGGAATCTTCCACAATCGAATCCAGGAGACGACAATGAAGCAAGCTGCCTCGCGGCCAGAATCATATACGAAGAAGGTTGCACTCGTCTTGCAAGGCGGGGGCGCCCTTGGAAGTTACCAAGCCGGTGTTTACGAGGCGCTCGCCTCATCGGACTACAAGCCTGACTGGGTGGCCGGGATCTCGATCGGCGCAATCAATGCCGCTTTGATCGCCGGCAATTCACCTGAAACGCGCGTCGAAAAACTGCGCGAGTTCTGGCGCGCGATCACGACGCCCGCGAGATGGGCCGTACCGATTTCCGGTCTCTTCAACGGCGCGGGTCTGCCCTTCGACCTTGCAAAGCAGATTAGCGCGATGCATGCGCTGCTTCTCGGCCAGACAAACTTCTTCGCACCGCGAAAGCCTGCCGACTGGTGGTTCGGCCGCACGCCCACCAGCTACTACGACACGAACTCGCTCAAATCCACATTGGAGCGGCTTGTGGATTTCGACCGCATCAATTCCAGGGAAATTCGCTTCAGCGTCGGAGCCGTAAACGTCCGGACAGGCAATTTCGTATACTTCGACAATGCGGAGATCGAGATCAGGCCGGAGCACGTCCTTGCGAGCGGCGCGCTGCCGCCGGGCTTTCCCTCCGTGGAAATCGATGGCGAGCACTATTGGGACGGCGGACTGGTATCCAATACGCCGCTGCAACACGTGATCGAGTATTACCCGCGCCGCAGCCATCTCATCTTCCAGGTGGACCTTTTCCCGGCCCGCGGCGCCCTGCCCAGGAATTTGAACGAGGTGGGCGAGCGGGACAAGGACATCCGCTATTCCAGCCGAACGCGGGCGGTTACAGACACATTGCGGCGGCAGCATGATCTGCGCCACAGCATCAACATGCTCTGGGACAAGCTGCCCGATGATCTGAGGAGCGGCCCGGAAACCGCTTTGCTCGATGAATTCCGCTGCGTGACCACGATGGACATTGTTGAACTGATTTACCGTCCGGAGCACGCGCTAGGACAATCAAAGGACTACGAATTTGACCGCCTGACAATGGAGACTCGTTGGGCGCAGGGTCTATCCGATGCTCGTGAAACGTTGATGGCTGCGCCGTGGCTGGAACCGATGCCGTCGGAGGTGGGAGCGCGCACATTCGACATTCGCGCGAAAGGCCCGGGAGAGGACACCGCCGAGAACTCGTTGATCAAGGCCGGAGGGTAGCTGAGGTCACAGCTGCAGGTTCACAAAGTTGGCCAATTGGCGACGAAAGAAGTCGAATTCTTTTTTAGCGTTCCGTGTAACCTTTCTGACCGTGCGCTCGAAATAGAAGCACGGTCGCCTCAGGGAGGCGGGGGTCCTGTCCTTCCGCGAGGCACGGCCATGGTCGTGGCAGCAAGTCTCCGAGCTTTCAATACCGGGCCTAATGAGCGATAATCAGCAAACCGGTCGCGGTAGGTAGTGCCCAGCGGGATGGAGTCGGTGCATGGAAATGGTAAAGGCCCATGCCTGAGCGGACGTACAGTCGAGAGAGCGAGATCGATGCCACGAGAGCAAGCGCTCGTTTGCCCGGTCTCGACGTCGACATCATTCACCGACAATCGCCGAATGGTGATTGGGAGCAGATATCGATCAACCTGCGGGCAACACCGTCCTTCGAAGCGCTCGGGTCCTTGTTTGAAGCAGCCAACCCTTTCACGTTTTGGGTGCAGGCTGCGCAATTTATGTGGATGCCGTGGCTGCTTACGGCGCGGACGATGATGCTGCCGGCTGGCCGGCCGCGAACACTCCCGAGTGCCGTCAGCCCTCAGCAAGACGCGTCGACGGCTGGCGGTTAGCGAGCCAAGGGATCAGGGAAGGGATAACGCTAACCAACTGCGAGGTTGCAAGGCGCCGGCGCAGTGGCCGAGCTGACACCATGATTGCGCTGTTCACGGATTTTGGGTTGCACGGCCCGTATACGGGTCAGATGAAGGCGGTGCTGCACCAGATGGCGCCGGGTATACCCATTATCGACCTCTTCGCCGATGCGCCAGTTGGCAATCCTAAGGCATCGGCGTATCTGTTGGCGTCCTATGCGGCATGGTTTCCGGTGCGAACCGTTTTTCTCTGCGTTGTCGATCCCGGCGTCGGCGGGACGCGGCCATCCATTTTTATCGAGTCCGACAGCCGCTGGTATATCGGCCCCGGCAACGGCTTGTTTGAGCTGATCCAGCGCAGAGCCCGAGAGACGCGCAGCTGGGACATCGACTGGAAGCCGAAGCATCTCTCGGCCAGCTTTCACGGGCGCGACCTCTTCGCCCCGGTGGCAGCCATGCTGGCGCGCGGTGATCCACCCCCCGGCCAGCCACGTCACGATGACGCAGATCGCCGGGCAGTCTGGCCGGATGACCTCTGCGAAATCGTTTACGTCGATCACTACGGCAACGCCATGACCGGGCTGAGGGCGGCTATGCTGCCGCCCGGCGCAAGGCTGACCGCGGCAGGTCAGGTTCTGGACCGCGCGAGGACCTTCAGTGATCTGCCGCCAGGCGCGGCTTTCTGGTATGAGAACTCCAACGGGCTTGCCGAACTTGCCGTCAATCAGGGGCGGGCGGACCGCGATCTCGGTCTTGCCATCGGCAGTCCGGTCGAGATCGTCGCATGAACGAAGGCCTGCCGCTTTGACCCAAAGGCAACAACCGACCAAACAACGCCCTCATCCGCATCTGCCGAAGCCGCCGGAGCGCGGCGACGAGCCGCAGGCGAGCGCTAACAGGCGCCTTGCCGAGCAGACCCGCAAGATCCTGCGCAAACACTACATGAGCAAATATCGGGTGCAGTGAAATCGCGACGACTGAACTTTGAAGCAACCTCCGACGGCCGCCGTAGCCGACCGCAACTCACGGCCACCGCCACGAAGCGGGAGCAGGTCCCATGAGCGATTTGACCAGACTGACAGTTTGGGACGACCCGGCCATCCGCGGTGCCTTGTCCTGGTACCTGGCCGTTGCGGAGAACCGGCGACCGGCCAAGTTTCGCATTGCCGCGACGGTCGCCACGAAGCTCGATCCGGCGGCCAGCGGCGAGGATGCGCTCTGGGCCGAACTCGACCGCCTCACGCCGATATTTCTCGCGCGCTGGGAGGCGATCCGGGCGGGTCAACGGTTGCCGCCGGCGGCGGAAGGACCGAGCCTCCTGGAGCTGTGCCGCGAGCTCGCCTACCGCATGCTCGGCCACTGCAATTTCTGTCCATGGGATTGCCGCGTCGACCGCGTGGCGGGGACCAGGTTCGGCGCCTGCAAGCTCGCCGCTGGCTCACGGGTCAGCTCGTATTTCCATCACACCGGCGAGGAACTGTTCTATCGCGGCAGCGAAGGCTCGGGCACGATCTTCTTCACCTCATGCAACATGCGGTGCGCCTTCTGCCAGAACGGCGACATCAGCACCGACAAAGACAATGGCGAAGAGACGGACCCGCGCACGCTCGCGGCGATGGCCTGGACGCTGCGCCGCGAGGGTTGCCACAACATCAATTGGGTCGGCGGCGAGGTCGTTATTCACCTGCATTCCATCGTCGACGCCATCGCGTTGTTGGGCCGCGACTACACACCCACGCAAGCGGAGCTGGCGCGAGTCCGCAAAACGAAGGCTGATCGCTTTTTCTGGTTCGACGAGGTGCCCGACGCCGCTCTCTATGAGGGGGCGTTCAATGCGCCGATGCTCTGGAACAGCAACTTCTTCATGACTCTCGAAAGCTTGAAGATCCTGCGCGTCTTGACCGATGTGTGGCTCCCCGACTTCAAATTCGGTCCCGGCCGCTGCGCGACGACGCTGGCGAAAACGCCATGGTACTGGGAGACGGTGACGCGCAACATTGAGCTGCTCGACGAGTGGGGGGAGGATTTCTCGATCCGCCACCTGGTGATGCCCAATCACATCGAGTGCTGCACGTATCCGGTGCTGGAATGGATTGCCGAACGGGTGCCGGCCGCGCCGGTGAACGTGATGGCGCAGTTCCATCCCGACAATTTCTGCGATCCGGCGAGCGCCAAGTACCGGGACAAATATGCGGAGATCGCTCGCCGACCGACGCACGCAGAGCTTGAGGATTCTTGGCGCCGCGCTCGCGAATTAGGCCTCAAATTCGAGACCGCTACATTCGAGCGTCGCAATGCTTTCGGCATATCGGCAATGCTCGAGATCTGATGACTCGCTGACACGCGCTTCTAAATCAGCGGGTCCCAGGTTCGAGCCCTGGTGCGTTCTCCGATGATTTTGCCGATTCATCTGTCCGCCTTCGGACGGGGCTCGGTGTCCAGCCGTATAAGTACAGTGTTCCAGAGCAGGGGAGGCTTTCCTGCTTTTGCTGGAGAGAGATCGGGGCAGTTTTGACGGTTCGGAATTGCACAATACCGACGAGGACTCCCGATCAAATCGGCGTCCGATCGAACTCATCGACTCCCCAGCCTGCCAGCGATCCCAGACCTCAGACCGCTGAGCGGATGAGTAGTAGATGTAACGTCGTTGCTTCATGGTCGACACTCCATCTTGCTAAAAGATTAGTGTGTTGCGCTGACCTGTTGAACCCGCCGTCCAAACTCGGAAGTCGGCAGGTCGTTGGCGCGAAGTCCGCTTATGCCCGTGTGAGCGGACATCGTCAGACCAGCTGGTCAGGTCCGATAAGGGTCTCATTAGCGAACTTCGGGAGGCTCAGTTGTGACGTCCGCGCTTCTCCCGATAGCGGAAATCACTGGCCGCGAGTGTGACGTCCGCTAAGTGCCGATTTTCGGCACCGCCCTGGACACGCTACCATGACATGTGGTCGCGCTCATGGAGGAGGCGGTCAGCCGTGACTGGGCGGCGTTCTCGCAAGGAGAAGCCTTGCGCCGCAATATCGAGTGGCTCGATCTGGTCCGCTCTGACGAACTCAAACGTAAGCTCGTGCCATTGGTCGAGGCATTCGAGCGCGATGCATACCGCCCCGCCTCGTCAATTGAGGAAACTTTCAGCGCTGCGCCGACATTTTGCGACGTGTCTCGACACAAATTGATGCTCGTCGGTCTAAAAAGGAATATCCGATCAGTGTGACATCAATGTGGGTTTGGTCATCGAGGCAAGCATACCACGTGTCGTCCCGCCAAGAATAAATTCCCGCAGCCGGGAATGCCCGTACCCGCCCATGACAATGAGATCGGGATCCGTATCGGCTGCATATGACAGGATTGCATTTGAAACATCGATCTTGCTGACGGGAATGCGCTCGATCGTGACGTTTACTCCGTGACGCGTCATATGGGTCGCGATATCCGCACCCGGAAGGTCTGCGCTTTTCGCGCTCTGAATGTCCGCAACAACAATACTCGCCTTGCCGGAGCGAGTAAGAAACGGCATGGCATCGGCGACGGCTCGCGCGGCTGCCCGGCTGCCATCCCAGCACACCATGACATGATTGAGTTTGAGGCGGTCTTTCTGAATAAAGGGAACGATGAGCACCGGTCTTCCGGATTCGAACAGCGCCGCCTCAATGGCGATATTTTTGGTCGGATGATCTCTGCTGCTTTCAAATTGGCCAATGACGGAAAGATCGAATCGTCTTGCGATATGCGCAAACTGGGTCGGTGCGTCGCCAATGCCAGCTTCAAGCCTGCGCGTTTCGGCTGAAATGCCGGCGCGACGGGTCGCCTCGTCAAACGCGACGACCACGGACTCCGCGCGTTCCTGAGCTTCTGCTTGCTGGGCTCGGCTAAAGTTAGCCGGCAAGCCAACGCCACCAGCCATTACCGGGTAGGCAAAGACGATCCCCACGATGTGTGCGCCGAATGTTTCCGCAACCGATAAGGCGTAATTGGAAACGCCATCTTGCAATGTCCTGTAGGACAGGTTGACAACAATATCCTTGATCATGTGTCTGCCTCCAGTTCGGTGATCGCCTCCCTTTTTTTATAACAATATAGTAATAGCTTTCGGCGCCCCCAAGTGCCAGCTTTCATTGTTCACGGTCGACTTGGTGAGGGCATTGGCGGGACCCGAGACGCTACGGAAAAATATGCTATTGCTCCGAATAAAAGGTAGCGATGATCAGGGCGCAGGGACCAAGAATGGTTTTTCGCCTCGATCGGATCGCATCCGGCTCCGGGCGCTGACGCGTCCACAAATTCAGCGAACTTGGCGTAATCGCCGAGGGTGAAATCCTTGCCGCCCGCAGGATCGCTGCGACCGCGAAGGCCCTCGGCATTTCACGCTTCGACATGAAATACAGTGAGGGGCGCGCTTTCTCACGACAAACTCAGGCGTAGCCTGGAGCTCTAGGGTAGCAAGGGTAATTCCGGTTTGACCCAACACGCTCGCCCTTGACGTTATTATCCCGCGCAAATCCGCGCGCAGGACCGTCGCTTGCGTTGGCGCGCTGCTACGGCCGCGACCATCGAAACTGTCCCGGTGTGATGCCGAGAATCTGACGAAAATGACGCGCGAGATGGCTTTGGTCGGAAAAGCCTACGGCGTATGCAATCTCCGACAGTGAAAGAGCCGTGTGAGCCAGCATCTCCTGCGCTCGTTCGACCCGCTTCTGGGTGAGATAGTGGTGCGGGGTAAAGCCGGTGGATTGCTTAAATTCTCTTGCGAAATGATGTATTGACAGCCCCGCGACGGCGGCCAGCGTTGCCAGATCCATACTGTCGCCCAAGTGCGCCTCGACAAATTCTCGGACTCGACGCATGGCGCTGGGCGCGAGTCCGCCATGTGCTTGCGGCGCTAACGCCATCTTAGCAAGGGAGCCGATCACGTCGAGGCGCGGACGCATGTGCAGTGCGACATTCGTTGCGTCGCGCCAAGCGGTGTGGACCGGCGGCGTTACGAGCGCAGACCGGCTGTCATTACTGCCAGCGATCACCAATCGCGTACTAATGTCGGCCCTGTCCCTGCGTCGAAAGAGGTCCAGGTCTGGTTCGAATATCGTCCAGAGACTGACACCGGCCTGCAGCCCACGATCATCGAGCAAGAGGGACATACGTGCGGAACGGTTTGCGCCGACAATGCGCTGATTACCGTCCACCGCCAGCAACATGCCAAGTTCGCCCTCCTCTCGCGGCGCAATCGCCAGGATCCACTCGTGATGGAAATGCTCGCGGAAAAATCGCTCCTCGACGGTGCGCGCCGAATTTACCGTGAGTGCGCCCGTCAGAGCGTGCGCTCGTTCCGATCGGTGGGGATCGATAGCCGATACGTCCAAGACCGCCATCAGCCTTCCGTCGACGCCGAATATGGGCGCGCCGGAGCAGCTCAAATTCATATGTCGCGATCTGAAGTGCTGGCTTCTGTGAACGGTGACGGGCCGCTCTTCGGCGATGCACGTGCCGATACCGTTCGTACCCTCGATCTCCTCGGACCAGACGCCGCCGAGCCATGTTCCCCAGTATTCAAACCCGCTCGCCTCCACATCTTCGCCGCGATGCTCGATTGCAACACCCGCCGTGTCACAGAATAGAATGGTATATCCGGCCTCGCGAACCACTTTGTATAGTCGGTCAATCTCCTCTTGCGCGCTGAAGATAAGCTTACCAAGCGGTTCGCGAAGCTCTCTCAACTCACCACACGTAAGGATGCGTGGGGCGCTGCCATCTGCAGGATCAATGCCGTATCTGGTCGCGGAACGGCACCACGAGGTTGAAAACTGCTCGATGTCTGGCGTAGGCGTCGCTCCCTCTGCCACCGAATAAGCGAGTTCGGCGTGCTGCGCGAAAGTCCGGATCGAGTTTGCTGGGCGCTCCAACGTTCCCATCACACCACCTACTCTAAGATGGAATCGTAGCTGGGAGCTATCGGGCCTCTCGCGTCCGACAGCGGCATAGATAAATCGAGCCCGCTGGGCGGTGGTACTATTCCTTGGAGGCGCCGCAGTCGGCTTGCCCATGGGTTGTCGAATTCGATTCCAGAATATTCCCCTCAAATCCTTCCCTCAAGAGGAGAAATCGCCGATCCGGATGCGATCTCTTGGAAGGTCCGGAACCGCGAAACCATGCTGTCCCGCAGCAAGCGGCTATCGCGCGACGACAAAAAAGCAATGGCATCCCCGACATATCAAATCCGTTCAAGAGGCGTTCGAATAACCGTGAAATTGTACTGCCACATTTTGAGAGGGCATCACAGCAGAGTTGTTACTGAACCGCGGTGAGCGGACGAACCAGCTCCTCCCTGAAGGGCGCTGCGATAGGCGATTAGGAAGGGAACACGGCGGGATGCTCACCAAGCACTATCCACGCAAGGCCCAGAGGAGGCCAAAATGTTCAATAGCTCCCAATATCTTCAACATGGCACAGCGAAGCGGTGCGCCATCTGTGACGGAAAGTTTGGTCTCGTCCGGTACTACTCCTGCCGAACTGGCCTTTGTTCAAAGAAGTGCGTTGCTCGCTTCAAGGCCCGCCAGGAGGGCGACCGCAGATGGTTACGCCGACCTCAGGCGGCCTGACCAAGTGTTGCAGGCTCATAGGAAGACTTGGAACCATCCGTCCTTTGATTGATGCCAGCCTTGGTGGAGGAGGAACCAATATGAGCATTGATGGCACCCCGACAGAATATGCTGTTCAAGCCAATCCCCCGACGTTCCAAGACCGGCGACAATTGGCGTCGGCAAGAAAGAAACCCGGTGCGAGCTATCTGGAAGGTATCCGGCGGTTTGCGATGCTCGAAAGAGACCAGGAATACATGCTCGCCAAACGCTGGCGCGAGCACGGTGATCGCAATGCAGCGAATCAGCTTGTCACAAGCCATATGCGTCTCGCCGTTAAAGTCGCCATGAATTATCGCGGCTATGGCTTACCTGTCTCCGAAATCATCTCCGAAGGCAACGTCGGCCTGTTGCAGGCGCTCGACCGCTTTGAACCCGACCGAGGTTTTCGTTTCTCGACTTATGCGCTGTGGTGGATCAGGGCCGCGATACAGGACTACATCCTGCGATCCTGGTCACTTGTGAAAATAGGCACCACCGCAAGCCAAAAAAAGCTCTTCTTCAAGCTACGATCGGCAAAAAACAAGATCGTGGCAATGCAAAGCGGCGACATGCACCCCGATCAGGTGACGCGGATTGCCAAAGACTTCGGCGTTACATATCAGGAGGTGGTTGACATGAACCGGCGCCTTGGTAGCGACACATCGCTTAATGCGCCCGTACATCATGAGGGGGGCGAGGCCGGTGAGTGGCAGGACTACCTCGTTGATCAGTTGCCCTCGCCGGAAGTACTCCTCGCCGCGCGTGATGAGACGGATCACCAGCATAAAGCGCTAATCCACGCGATCGGCGTACTCAACCAGCGCGAACGCCGCATCTTCGAGGCGCGGCTTCTGGCCGACGATCCCATAACACTGGAAGACCTCGCGGAAGAGTTCAACGTGTCACGGGAGCGCGTCCGGCAAATCGAGACGCGTGCGTTTGAAAAGGTGCGGCATGCTGCCCAGAAACACTTCGGAAAAACACCGACGCCTGTGGGATCGTGCGCGCAGTGACAGTAAGACGCAACACTGGAATGCGCGGGAATGGTCTGGGTTTCGAGCCTTAGAGGTGCCCCATGTTGGCGAATTCTCGGTCTCCATGCTTAGCATCGCACGGTCTTTTCGACCGGCCTACCTTCGCGCCTGTAGCCGAGCTCGTTGAACGAGAGGGCTCGCTACAGGAGAGTCATATCATTGAGTGGCCGATCCTAAACCTAGGTATGCTCTTCTCAGCCAAATGTAACGCACGGATGAACCCTCCGTGCAATGGTCTGATCCGCCTCTCTTCGATTAGGCTTAACCGCCGATGTGTCGTCGGCAAGATGATCCGAGGAGTTCATCGATGAGAATCATGGACGCAAACACGTTGTCAGGTTTTGCCCGCAAGGCGGCGGAGTCAACCTCCGACTTCGCCAGCGTCGTTCGCAACCTGATCCTCGACGTAAGCGACTGCTACCGGCCAGAAGTGCACTACATGCGTGGCCCCGGTCCGAAATGGCACGCCAAGCATCATCAGCCGTGGTTGAGGTTCGATGCTGAAGCCGTACCGCCGGGCGGGCAGCACGACCTGTCGCCTGTATGTGCGCGGTCGCGAGAAGAATAACCCGCCCCGATAGCCGGCCAAGGTTTCGGAATGATGTTCATGATACGGGTGTTATTGTTTGCCGTCTCGCTCTTAGCCCGCATCTCCGATCGAGCCTCCACTCGCACTCGTTGGGCGGCAACCGGAGCTTGGACGCTGCTCGGCGCCGCCTCCCTCTGCATCGCATTGCCCGGCCTGGTGCCTATGCTGGACGGTGCGGCGCATGCCGGCATCGCGCTCGAAGAACGCAAATTGCCAATGAAGTTTAGCTGGGTCGCTTGCCAGCCGAATTGCCGGGGCTGGGTCAGCGCGGTCGGCATCGTGACCGCCGACAGTCCAAGGGATTTCGATGAATTCGCGCGCGGCCGACAGCTTGGCGGTGCGACCATCGTGCTGGATTCCGGCGGCGGTTCGGTCAACGATTCGATCGCGCTCGGAAGGCGCTGGCGCAATCTCGGGGCGCTTACTACCGTCGGCATCAGCGTCCAGACCAATACCGCGCAGGGCGTTTCTGCCAGTATTGCTCCCGCGGCGTATTGCGAATCGATGTGCGTGTTTCTACTCCTGTCGGGCAAGACGCGTTACGTGCCCGAGACTGCCCATGTTCGGGTCCATCAGATCTGGATCGGCGACCGCGCGGATGACGCCAAGGCCGCGACCTACAGCGCAAATGATCTGACAATCGTGGAACGCGATATCGGGCGTCTCGCCAAATACACCTTCGACATGGGCGGTGCGGGCGATCTGTTGTCGCTGGCGCTAAACGTGCCGCCGTGGGAAGATCTGCATGAACTGTCTCGGGAAGAATTGCGACTGACCAATCTCGTCACCACCGATATGGTTGCTCAGCCGGCCAGCCCCAACGCAGCGGTGATCGAACTGACGCCCAAACCGGTGCAGGACCGCTTCGCAAGCAGTGCGCTTACGACCGAAACAAATCGAGAGCCGGCGAAATCAACCAAGACGGCTGAAGCTATGGGGCCGACGAGCGGCATGATGGCGGCCCCGCCTGGGCGAGAGTAGCGGGTAGCCCTCTCTGCGGAACTACTCTGGGCTTCCCAGAAAGCCAACAAAGGCGAAGCGGAATTTTCACCGCGATTTCCGAAGTAGGTCATGAACTGACTTTAAGGGAGCGTCCGGTTGTGGCGCAAATCGGCCATTCGTCGAAAAGCCGACTTCAGCTATGCGGCATGAACGGACATGCGAGTCTGCGTGAATGGGCTAGACCATCTATCGCCCTTCTTGGAAGGTCGTCCTCCGCCAGACGCCCCGATGTCGGCGACGTTTGCGAAGCTATTCTCTGTGCCCGCGATCTGGTGACCTTGCTGACCATTTCAGTGGCAGCATGCTGGTGAAAACCACTAATCGCAGCGCGAGATCAGCTGTGCAGTTCAACCGAAGGCCGGCGCTTGATGAAGTAAGTGAGGTCGACGAGTTCGTCGGCGCCGGCCATGACGCCTCCGCCATAGGGGGCGCCATACCCGGTTGCGCAAGCGGTTCTTGATCGCGCAACATCTTGTCTTCCCGTTGCGCTGTAATCCGCAGCTCGTTCTCCTTCCATGCGAGGTCGCCACCATGGCAGACGGCGAAGTGGTAGCGCTTTCCAAGTGTTACTCGGCCGCGGCTGCTGGCTCGGCGATCGCTACTTCGACCAGCGTGTCCGAGAATGTCGGAGCCCTTCCGAGATCCGCATAGGCGCCGGGATTGAGAGCGTTCACCGTAGCTTTCGCTCGGCTCGGGTCGCGCCAATATCCTAGGGGTGCGACAACAAGCCCTTGCATGACCTCAGCGCTTACCTTCGCAATTGCTTCGAAGCTGCCGCGATCGTTAAAGATCCGTACTGCGCTTCCCTCGCCGATGTTCCGTGCGATTGCATCTCTTGGATTGACAAGCACGACCTGCTCGCCCGCGTGATGCAGTTGAGCCGGCAGATTGCCATAGCAGGAATTGAGGAAAGCGTGACTCTTCGGCGAGATCACGTTGAGGGGGTATTTCGTCGCCAATCGCGCGTTGGTCGCCGGCGACTCTCGTGGTGGAATGTAGGTTGGTAATGCGTCCACCGGCTCGCCCGCTTGAAACTCATTCGAGCCCTGGCGGAACAACGGTAGGACAAAGTTGCCGCCCGCGGCCATCGACGCCTTGAACTCGCACTTGCCCGATGGAGTGAGGAAGTGACCCGCTGCATGCGGCGCGTACGTGTCGGGTGTTCCAACGTTGAGACGCGCCCATCCTTTCTCCCTTAGAAGATCCATTGTAATCCCCTGAAGAGCTGGACTCGCCCAATCCAGAGCGTCAAACGCGATCTCTTCGTCGCTGCGTTGCCATTGCCGGTCATCGAAGCCCATGGTGCGGGCAAGTCGCCGGAACAGCTCCGTGTTGGGGACCGCCTCGCCGAGTGGCTCGATCGCCTGTTGATTCAGCGACAGATACAGATGCCCCCAGGAGAACATGATGTCGAACTGCTCCAGCTGCGTGGTAGCGGGGAGAACGATGTCTGCGTACCAGGCCGTGTCAGTGAGGAACTGCTCGCTCACCACGGTAAAAAGGTCTTCGCGCTCGAGACCTCGGATAATCTTGTCCTGTTCCGGGACGACAATCGCAGGATTGGAGTTGTAGACGAACAAGGATTTAATGGGCGGATCGAGCTTGTCTTCATCCAAGAGCACCGGGCCGAGGCGCCACTGATTCAGCACGCGCGTTCCGGGCTTGATCCAATCCGGTCGCATCAGCTTTTCCCATTTGACCGGGAAGGCCCAAATTGGCAGCTGCAAGATGCCGCCACCAACTCGGCGCCACGCACCGACGAGGGCCGGAAGACACGCGGCAGCGCGCACCGTCTGGCCGCCGCCTGCGTGGCGTTCGATCGCGACTCCGATACGGATCACGCTCGGCTGAGTGGTCGCGTATTCTCGAGCTAGGGTTCTGATGTCCTGTGGCGAAATGGCGGTGATATCCGCGACCCGCTCGGGCGAGTAGGCTTGGACGCGCTCCCGAAGCTCCTCGAACCCCTCGGTATAGTTCTCCACGTACTCGCGATCGATCAAATCCTCGCTGATGATAACGTTCATCATAGCCATCGCGAGCGCCGCGTCGGTGCCTGGTCGGATAGGAATGTGCCAGTCGGCTTCGCGGGCTGTCCGCGTTTTGACAGGATCGATCACGACCAGCTTTGCGCCCCTGCTCTTCGCCTCCGCGATAAACGGCCAGTGGTGCAAATTGGTACTGATCGTATTGCACGCCCATAGAATGATGTATTTCGAATGCTTGAAGCTCTCTGGGTCCATGCCGGGAGAGGGACCTATCGTCATGAAATAGGCCGTGCAGGAACCTGAATCACAGAAGGTCCGCTCGCTAATGGTGGCGCCAAGCCTGTTAAAGAAGGCGTCACCCACATTGAGCCCGTTAAGGATGCCCTCGGTGCCCAAATAGCTATATGGCAGGATCGCGGTTGGCCCATAGTTGCCGATGATCCCGGTCCAGCGGTCGCGGATCATTTCGATGGCTTCGTGCCAGCTGATACGCTCGAACTGTCCGGTCCCTTTCGGTCCGGAGCGCTTGAGCGGGTGGAGCACTCTATCCGGGCTGTAGACCCGCTGTTCGTAGTTGTTGACTTTTACACACAGCCCTCCACGAGTGAAGGGGTGCTCGGGGTCACCACGTACCGCGACCGCGCGTCCATCTTCCACAGTCACGAGCATCGCGCAGGTGTCTGGGCAATCATGTGGGCATGCAGCGCGAACCACTGTCCGCCGCTCGGAAGCGCTCGCCATCTTCTCCTCCCAGGTCTGTATATACCGTTCTACGCGCTTCGCCATCAGCTCATGGCGCAGCGGTAAACTACATAGTTACTCCTTCAGCTTGCTGTTGACCGTTCGATCCAGCGCTGAGCCAACAAGGATTCCACTTCGCGCCGTACCGGGCAAGTGCCGGGCCCAGGCGGCTATGGCAGAAATCCTGCCGGATCAGATGTGCGGATAGCGAAGGCAGCTGCCAAGCACATGTCTAGTCGGGGTCAAAAGCAACATTTAAGGAAGGTCCGGTTCTGGCGCAAAGCGGCCGTTCAAATGCAATAGCCATCTCGTAACTGATAAGGAATGAGTAGAAATGGAGTCAGTTCGCACTGATAAGCAAAGAAGCAAATATCGAAATCCTTATCAGTTTGCGGCTTTGGGCGTGGTTCGCGCGCTACCACATTGTCGGCTGTCGGTTTGTAGCTCTCCGGCCGGCTCAGAGAGCTTACCTTACGAGCGAGTGCGGTCGCGCTGTTGTCCAAGGCTTGGTTTTGCTGAACAAGCGTGGAAAGCGCCATGACCAATTGAGGCCGCGGCCGGTTTGATGCTAATCAACAATATGCCTGTCGGGGCCGATAATGTAGGACCTTGCAAGGGTCGCCCGTCATGCCGTTTCAAAACAGAACCGATGCCGGTCGGAAGTTGGCGAAGGAACTTCTCATATACAGGAGCCGCCACCCCGTGGTCCTGGCGCTTCCCAGAGGCGGCGTTTCGGTCGCGGCGGAAATCGCCGCCTCTCTCGATGCTCCACTTGATTTGATACTTGTCCGCAAGATCGGTTTGCCAAGCCAGCCGGAGCTTGCGATGGGAGCCGTCGTGGACGGCGATAAGCCGACCGTCATTCGCAACAATGACGTTGTCGAATTATCTGGCGTGAGCGAGCGAACGTTCCAACAGGTCTGCCGCGAGGAACACGCCGAAATAGAGCGACGACGTCAACGCTATCTGGGCGGTCGAGCAAGGTCAGAAGTAAGAGGGAAAGTGGCGATCATCGTCGATGACGGGATTGCGACCGGCGCAACGACGCTTGCAGCAATAAGAGCCGTTCGCAAGCGGGAGCCGAAGGAACTGGTGCTCGCGGTGCCCGTGGCGCCGGTTGATGCCGTCGAGAAGCTGCATTCCGAAGTCGATACAATCGTTTGTCTGGAAACGCCGCGGGATCTTGGCGCGATTGGATATTTTTACCGCGATTTTCGGCAGATCAGTGACGATGAGGTTATCGCTATTCTCAAACGATTTCCTGCGATCAAGCCGGCGCGAGCGCCATGAGAACCGATGCCGAGCGTGTTGCTCACGGACCAGGTAAGGCGCGGATTGCCGTACTTCGTCGCGTAGCCGAACGAGCGTGATCAGATTGCAGAGCCGTAGTTCGATCTTGCCGGTGCGGAGTCCAAAAGTCTGCTTAAATCTGAAAGTTCATGGAGCATTGACCAAAATCAACCCGGTGTACAAAGGAGGGTTCCTTGGCCAGTGAAGGTCTTGTGACGCACAAGACACGTGAAAAACCTGCTGCAGAATAGTTTGCCATGCGACCGATCTTCCATCCGACCCTGGTCAACGGTCGCTACGGCGACCCGACGGTCTATGTGGAGACGCTGTTCAAAACGCACAGTGTGCTGTTCGATCTCGGAGAAATCGCTTCACTGTCACCGCGGAAGATACGATGCGTCGACCAGATCTTCGTCTCGCATGCGCATATCGATCATTTCATTGGCTTCGATCATCTGCTCCGTTTGCTTGTGGGACACGAGAAAACAGTACGCCTTTACGGCCCGGCCGGCTTTGCCGAGTGCGTCTATCACAAGCTTCAGGCCTATCGATGGAACCTGGTCGAGAGCTACGGCTCCGATCTAGTCTTCGTTGTGAGCGAGCTTGAGACGCCGAACTCCATCTCTACCAGGCAGTTCCGGTTGAAGAGGGCTTTTGCCGCGGAACCGTCGGCGTCGAAAACAACTCTTGACGGCGTACTCTGTGACGAACGGACCTGCCGCGTCTCAGCCGCCATCCTCGAGCATCGTACGCCCTGCCTCGGCTTTGCCCTGCAGGAAGCGGCCCATGTCAATATTTGGAAGAATCGCTTGTCCGAGCGCGGGCTTCCTGTCGGGCCGTGGCTGCGGTGGCTCAAGCAGGCCGTTGTGGAAGGCCGTCCGGACGATTATTTGATACCGATCGATGGAGCTGCGACTTCGGAAGGTCGCCTCGAGCGGCTCGGCAGCCTGCGTGACGTCCTGACGGTCACTGCCGGCCAGAAGATTGCCTATGTTACCGATGTCACCGACACGCCGGCCAATCGTGCCGCCATCGTGGCGCTCGTTCAGAATGCGGATATCCTCTTCATTGAGGCGGCATTTGCGGGGGCGGACGCCGCATTGGCGAGGGACCGGGCCCATCTTACAACCACGGCTGCGGGAGAAATTGCGCGGGAAGCCAATGTGCGCCGCGTCGAGCCGTTTCACTTCTCTCCGCGCTATGCGGGAGCGCAGGAGCGCATGCTGGCCGAGGTGATGACGGCGTTCAGGGATCCCACACCTGACGCAAAAACCTGAGGGGTATTTCATGCCCGAGGAAAGACATTTGCCGGCTGGGCATCGGAAATCGGTGCGACTCTTCCTATGCGGAGATGTCATGTGCGGCCGCGGAATCGACCAGGTGTTGGCGCATCCCTGCAGCCCCGAAATTTACGAAGATTACGAACGATCGGCGGAGGGTTATGTGCTGCTCGCCGAGCAGGCGAACGGGCCCATTCCGCGGCGCAACGGGTCGTCCTACGTTTGGGGCGCTGCACTGGGCCAGTTGGAGCGCATGCAGCCGGACGCGCGGATCATCAATCTCGAAACGGCTGTGACCCGCAGCCACGACCGCGTGAACAAGGGCATCAACTACCGCGTGAGCCCCGAGAATGCAGAATGTCTCGCGGCGGCCAAGATCAACTGCTGTGTATTGGCCAACAACCATGTGCTCGATTGGGGCCGCGCCGGCTTGCTTGAGACGCTGACGACCCTGCAGAAACTCAACGTCAAGGCGACGGGCGCAGGACGCAACGATCACGAAGCGCGTGCACCCGCAGTGCTTAACGTTGGCAAAGCCCGGCTCTTGATCTTTTCGTTTGGATCGACATCGAGCGGCATCCCGCTCGAGTGGGCTGCGACACCCGACGCTCCAGGTGTCAACTTGCTGCCTGACCTGTGCGAGGCGAGCGCGTTGGAGGTCGCTGACCGGGTCATGTCGCTCAGGCGGCCGGGCGATCTCATCGTCGTTTCGATCCATTGGGGATCCAATTGGGGATATCACATCCCGGACGAGCAGAAGATTTTGGCCCGGGCCCTCATCGACCAGGCAGGCGTGTCGATCGTTCACGGCCATTCTTCGCATCATCCGAGAGCGATCGAAATCTATCGAGACCGCCTCATTCTCTATGGCTGCGGTGATTTTCTGAACGACTATGAAGGGATCCATGGTTACGAGCGCTACCGGGACGACCTGGCCTTGATGTATTTCGCCGACCTGGATCCGACCAACGGAAGCCTCCATGCGCTCAAACTGGTTCCCCTGCAGATCAAGAACTTTCGTCTCTCCATTCCATCGTGGCGGGACATCGAATGGATTCAGCAGACATTGGGTGGGAGATGTCAGCAGTTCGGAACAAGGGTCATTCCTGATTCCGAACGGCAGCTTGTAGTTATCGGGCCTGGGGCAGGGACCTAACTCTGGTCACAATACCTCCCGTTGACCGCTCTTGGCGCGAAGCGGCCGTTCGGGGAGCAATCCTTGGATCCGCTGCTGAGGGCAAAACGATCGGTGCCAAACGCGGGTCACGAGGCGCCCTTGAGCTCTGGCCCACGATTGAGCAGGGCACAAACTGGCCCCTCAACCTTGTCCCCGTTTACAATTTTCTAAGCGGACAAATCCAAGCTTCGCTCCCGACAGTCCTCTTGTTCGATGCTGATCCCATTGCGGAAGGCGTCGTGCCAAGCCTCGCCCGGCCTGGCGGTAATCTCGCCGGAGTAATGATCTCGACCGGCGGAGAATTAATCGGGAAACGACTTCAGTTGCTCAAGGAACTGGCTCCCGCGGCCGCGCGGGTGGCCTGCATCGCAAGCAGTCAGGTCTGGGAGTCGTACAGCAGTAGCGCCGCTGATGCCGAGATTCCCCCGGTTTTTGCGCCGGTGAACCGCTCGGAGCAATTCGATGAAGCGTTCGCCACCATTCTGCGCGAGCGCGCAGACGCGCTGGTCACGGAGGGCAGTCCGATCATCTATGTGCAGCGGGGCCGCATCGTGACGTTTGCGGTAGAGCACCGGCTGCCTTTGGCCGCCAACAATCGCGAGTTGGTCGAGGAGGGTGCGCTGATGTCCTACGGCATAAGCGCAGCCGGCTTATTCAGCGAATTGGCGGTTTATGTGGATCGAATTCTCAAGGGCGAGAGCCCGTCCGACCTTCCCATACAGCGGCCGACCAGGTTCGAGTTGGTTATCAACGCCAGAACGGCCAAAGCGCTCGGCCTCACGCCGCCGCCAACGCTGGTCGCGATCGCCGACGAGGTTATCGAATAACATGCAGATAGTTGCAGCGCATGAGTCCGCGTTTGGCACGAACCGGACCAACCGGGCCGGTCTGGCGATGTCCGTTCATAGCAGTTGACCGGAAGTGGCTGGCAGAGGGCCAAGACGACGCTTTTGACCCAACCCGGACATGTCGCGATCGGTTTAGCGCAGCAGTTTAGTAGTTCGACACGGCTGCAATTCCTTGCGCGATCGGAATCTGCTGTCGCGTTCGTGGGACTGGGCGACCTGGCCAGGTGCTAAATCCAAAACTGGAGTTTCCGGCCTGGCGTGGCCCAAAAAACGGGAGGCCGGTCAACCTGGAAGACCCAGGGGAATCGGGTGAAGGATTTCATGCGGCGATGAGGCTGGCGAGATACTCGTCGTCCCATCCTGCGGTTTTGCGCCGGAGGCGGATGGAATCCTTGCCTGGGGCCTTTCGGGTGAGATTGTAGGCGATGTGCCGGCAGGTTGCGAAGTTGGCTGGGGCGTTGTCTGTTCTGACGCGGCATTCGTCGTCGCGAAAGACCATGTCCATGATCCAGTGCAAGGAGTTCTCGATGGCCCAGTGCGCGCGGATCATCGGGCCGACCGCGGTGGCCGGCATCACCAGCGAGGTGATGTAGAAGCGCGTCTCGTCGGTGATCTTGCCGTTGATTTCGCGCCGGCTTTCGACCACGACAACCGCGTTCAGGCCCGGCCATTGGTGGCGCGCCTGCAGCCAGTCGACATCGTGGATCACCGTGTAGTTTCGGGTCTCGATACGGCCGTGATCCGCATCGACCGTTTCGTGCGTGCTGATCGTGGCATCCCTGTATTTCAAGGCTTTCTGCTCATCGACGAAAACCTCGACATCCTCGCGCAGGGTTCCCTGATTGCCCTTCAGCGCGACAATGTAATCGGCCTTTTTCTCGACGATTTTGGTGGCGATGTCGCGTTGGCAGCCCATCGCATCGATCGTCACAACTGCGCCCTCGATCGACATCATGTCGAGCAGCGCCGGGATGGCGACGATCTCGTTCGACTTCTCGTTCACCTTCACCTGGCCCAGAACGATGCGTTGCCGCGCGGCGAAGGCAGAGACCATGTGGATCGCCTCTTTCGAGCCCTTGGTCTGATACGAGCGCCGCGACGTCTTGCCATCGATCGCGATGACCTCGGCGGGTGTGTTCGTCAGCGCCGCCACCCAAGCCACGAAGCAAAGCTGGAAGGCGCGGGCGTCGAGCGTGGCAAAGATATCGCCGAGATGATCATGCGAGGGTGTGCCGTTCACATAGGGCCGAAACCGCCGCAGCAGCTCGATCTTCCGCTCGCCAAATCGCGCGATGTCGGTGAACGCCTCCGCCCCCGCAAGAACCGCCAGAAGAATCAGGAGCAGCACTTCCGGGAGCGGATAATCCACTTTGCCGGCCTGACGATGATCCGGCAACCCGCTGAAATGGTGAAGAAAACTCGTCGTCTCCGAAACCTCTGCAAACGGTGTCCCCTCGGTATCCATCATCGTCCCCCTCCTGCGGCGCACTGGACGACAACAGATTCAGCACTTCAGCCTTTTGTCACGGATATCTTCACCCGATTGCCCTGCTGGAAGACCATTCCCAACTTGCTTTTGCCGGGGCGCTCAACCTATTCTTGGGCGCTTGGCCTCGACCGCGTCGGGCGGGGCTTTGTGGCTACACAGAGAGCCGGTAAAAAAGAACGCGAAGGAGGAAACGCTATGACGACGAAGCATGTTGTCGTGAGTCTAGCTATCGCGCTCAGCCTTGCGGCGGGCGCCGCTGCTCCGGCCGCGGCACAGGAAGGCCCGAAACTTTATGTCTTCACATCCGGCTCGTTGGGGGGGTTCCCGAAGGCCGCCCTGCAGATGGGCGGGCAAGGCAACATCGACTGGGCACCGGTGAGCTTCTATGTGCTCAAACATCCCAAGGGCAATGTCATTATCGACACCGGAAACAACGACAAGACGATAACCGACGCCGAGGGATGGTGGGGACCGCTCGCCAAGGGCTTCGGGCTCAAGATGACCAAGGATGACGCGATCCCTGCGCAGCTGGCAAAGATTGGCCTCAAGACCGACGACATTAAGTACGTGGTGGCCGGTCACTTGCACCTCGACCACGGCGGCAATATCAGCCAGTTCCCGAATTCGACCCTCGTCGTCCAGGACGACGAGCTGAAGGCTGCCTGGTGGCCGGATGTAGGCTTTTCCCTGTATTACATTCCGGGCGATTTCGCCGACACGAAGAAAATGAACATCATCCGTCTCAATGGCGACCTGGATCTGTTCGACGACGGCTCGGTGCGCATCATGCGTGCTCCCGGTCATACCCCTGGCAGCCAGTTTGTGACCGTGAAGCTGCCTAAGACCGGCTCCGTAATCCTCACGAGCGACGTTGTTTATCTCAAGGAAAATCTCGACAAGAACCTCATCCCACCGATTCCAGGCACGGTGAATCCGGGCGACGCCTATCGCAGCTATCAGCGCATTCGGTTGGTGCGCGACGCCAACAACGCGCAGATTTTCTATGGACACGATCCAGAGGTCTTCAAGGCGACGAAGCACGCGCCCGACTTTTACGATTGAGACTAAACGCAGCGGGCGCTCCTTCGGAGCGTCCGCAGCGGACCTCCAGGCGAGCCCGCCGAGGCGACGTAGCCGCAAGTTTGTCTGCGGGGCAGGTGCTGCTTTTTCGAGACGCTGCATGATGATCTCGTCAATCGACGCGGCGCCGCCGGACGATGCGCCGGCCCGAGCGACGGACGCTCCGGCGATCTCGGCTGTCAGCGTAAGCAAACGCTACGGCTCGGTCACGGCGCTCGACCGACTCACGCTCGACATCCGCTGCGGCGAGGTGTTCGGCCTCTTGGGGCCGAACGGCTCCGGCAAGACCACTTTCATGCGGTTGCTCGCGGGCTATCTGCTGCCTTCTGCAGGGCGGCTCACGGTAGCAGGCCTCGACACCGTGTGCGATTCGCTCGCGGTGCGACGGCGTATCGGCTATGTGCCCGAATCGGCGCCGCTCTACCGGCAGATGCGCGTCGGCGAATTCCTCGCATTCATGGCGCGGCTTCGCGGGCTGCCCGAACGGGCGGTCGCTGCCGCCGTGGAGCGGGTCGTCGACCAGCTCGCGTTGGGCGCTGTCGTGGATAAGCCGACGCGGGCCCTGTCGCGCGGCTATCGCCAGCGAGCTGCCCTCGCCCAGGCGCTGATCCACGATCCCGACATCCTCATCCTTGACGAGCCGACCAACGGGCTCGATCCACGCCAGATCATCGAAATGAGGGAGCTGATCCGCTCGTTTGCCGGGCGCCACACAGTACTCATGAGTTCACATATCCTCAGCGAGGTGGAGAAGACCTCCGACCGGGTGGCGGTTCTGCTCAACGGCCGGTTGCTCGGCGTTCGGGCGATGGCCGACACCCCGGATCTCGAAGGCTGGTTTTTGTCACTGACATGAGAACGCTGCGCATCCTCTTTGCCAAGGAGCTCAACGCGACACTGACGTCGCCGATAGGCTACACGGTTGCGGCCGTGTTCCTGCTTGTGCTTGGCTATACGTTCAGCCTGACGCTATTCGTCACCAAGGTCGCGAACCTCCAATACATCTTTCACCAAATGTATGTGTTGTCGATCCTGCTGGTGCCCGTACTGACTATGCGCACCTTCGCCGAGGAGCGGCGATCGGAGACGCTCGAACTGCTGCTCACCACGCCGGTTCGGGAACTCTCGGTCGTGCTGGCAAAATATGCCGCTACGCTGACGCTCGTGATCGGAATTTTCGCGCTGACGCTCGTCTACGCTGTCATCCTCGACCGCTACGGCGAGCCGGACTGGGGACCGATCTACGCAGGCTATCTGGCGCTGGCGCTGCATGCCTCGCTCCTGGTCGCGGTCGGCCTCCTCATGTCGAGCATCACCGAGAGCCAGGTCGTCGCCGCGGCGTTGTCGATCGGCGCATTCTTGATGCTTTGGTTCGCCGATTCGGTGTCCTATCTTCTGCCGCCACCCTTCGACACCTTTGCGATAAACCTCTCCCTGATCGGCCACTTCAAACCGATGGTCAGCGGCTCGGTGTTCCTGTCGGACATCGGCTATTTTGTCACCGCGAGCATGCTGGCGCTTTTCCTCACCGCTTGGGGGCTTGCGCAGCGATGATCGACCAGCAGGGTTTCAACGACCTGCCGGTCGAGGACAGCAGCTTTCTTCGCCTCCTCCTGCAGCCGCTGCAATCGCTTGATTGGATTAATCTCGGCTGGTCTGCCGGAGTCGTCTTCGCGCTGGCGGTGCTCTTTGCGGCCGGGCTCAAAGTGCCGGTGAGACTGGCGTTCGCAAGCCGCATCGCCTCTGCCACGCTGGTTGTCGCCGCAGCCCTGACGGTCGCGATCCTCGCCAATGTGGCGCTCTTCCGCCACGACGCGCACCTCGACCTCACTCATGAAAAAGCCTTCACGCCGTCGGCAGAGGCGCGCGAGGTCGTGCGCGGGCTCAGCGAACAGGTCGACATAGCCTATTTCTACCAGAAGCAGAACCTGGCCGCACAGGCACTTGGCGCCATGCTGCGGCAACTCGAGCGACAGAACGCGAATTTCCGCGTGCAGCTGATTGACGCCGACCAGAATCCGGCAATGGCCAGCAGCCTGGGCGTACGAACCTACAATTCCGCCGTGCTGCGCCTCGGTGAGCGCCGCGTCGAAATGATCACCACTGACGATCGCGAGATCGCGCTCGGCGTGTTGCGACTGCTGCGGAGACGCCAGGTCGTGATCTGTTTTGTGGCGGGTCACGGCGAATACGACATCGACAATTTCGAGTTTCACACCCATTTCGAAGGCGCCCACAACCACAGCCACGACGTCTCCGGCACGGGTGTTGTGCAGATGGAGCAGCACGGTCTCGGCCGCCTGAGACGCGCCATCGAGAAGCTGGGCCTGATCGCCCGCAAGGTCTCCTTCGCCACCGGGCAGCCGATCGGGGATGATTGCGCCGTGATTGTCGAAGCAAATCCGCGGACCCGCTACAGCCCCGGCGAAACCGACGTGCTGCGCCGCTATCTGGAGCGCGGCGGCTCTGCGATGTTCTTGATCGAGCCGGACTACACGCTCGACGAGAGCATCGTGGCCCTGCTTGCCAGCGCCGGCATCGTGGTGCGCGACGGCGTGATCGTCGACCCGACGGAGCACTATTTCACCGACGAGCAGATGATCGCCGTGGCGCGCTACGGGCCCCATCCTGCCACGCGGGGACTGGCACTCTCGTTCTATCCCGGAGCGCGTCCGCTGGAGGTCTTGCCCGCGGCGGGCGTACAGGTGACGCCGCTCGCCAGCAGCAGCGCCGACAGCTACGTCATGGCAAATCGCCTGGAGGACCAATGGAAGGCTAAGTCCGGGCCGCGCGCATCGCAGATCATCGTTCTCGCCGCCGAGGGACGATTGAGCGAATCGGCGGCAACGACGTTCCGCATGATTGTCGCGGGCGACGCCGATTTCGCCTCCAATTCCTTTTTTCCCTATCTGGCCAACTCTGACGCCGTGCTGGCCGAACTCGCGTGGCTCACGCATGAGGAAAGGGCACCGGCGATGAAACCGCCCGTCGAAGTGCTTCCCACGGTCTCGCTCACCGGCGAACAGATGCGCAGCATCTTCTTCATCACGGTCCTGCTGATGCCCGGACTGATCGCGCTCGCCGGCAGCGCGATGTGGTGGTGGCGACGATGAACAGGCTGGCCTGGGCAGCTGCCGCGCTCGGCGCCACGGCCTTCCTCGTGACACTCGCGTTTACCGGCGGTCGCGGCGGCCCGGGGCTTGAGCCGTTCGTACCGAAGGGACTGATGACGATCCCGATCGAGGACGTGCGGGAGATCGATGTCGCCGCCCCGCGCGGCCATTGGCACTTCGTGCGCACACAGGACGGCTGGCGCGCGACGCAGGGGACAGCCACCGCAGGTTTCGAGGCGCGCCTCGACAGCGCGCTCAAGCTCCTGCGCAATTCGGGTCCGGACCGCGTCCTGACCGAGGCGGAAGTCGCTCGGGCCGGCGCGGCGCAGTTCGGCCTCGCGCCGCCGCGGCTGCGCATTATTGTCAGCGGGCCCGACGCTTCGGTTTTCGCCATTTCGTTCGGCGTCACCAATCCGATGGGTCTGTCGCAGTATGCGAGGCTTGACGGTAGTTCGGAGATCGCGCTGCTGCCGGCCTTCGTGGCCGAAGAATGGGAGCGGACAGGAGGAACGCCGTGACGACGAGGCTCATGCGATGGGCGGCACTCTGGCTGGTGCTCATCGGCTGCGGCGACGCTCTTGCGCATGTGACCACGACGGGATTGCTCCGCATCGAAGTAGCAGGCGGTCGGGTGCTCTATGCGCTTTCCGTTGCCTTGCCCGAGCTGCCGGCCGCGTCGGCGAGCATCCTCATCGCTGCAGCCAACGGCGACCGCGCAACGGCGGAGGCGATTGCCGAAGCGGCGCGCAGGAGCGTCACAGTCGACCTAGCCGGCGTCCGCTGCCGGACGGGGCGGGTGCGCATCGGCGGCGCCGGCGCAAACGAGACGCGTGCAACGATCGAGATCGACTTCACCTGCGCCACCTCACATGGTCGCCTCGACATTACCGAAGACTGGAGCGCCGTTCTGGGCGAGCACTACCAGACCCTCGGCAATGTCCGCACGACGAGCGGCGAGCGCCAGATGACCTTCGGGGAGGCGTCGAGGACCGCCAGCGTGGACATCGACCGCACGGCCGCGACGGGCTGGTTCGACTTCGTCAGGCTCGGTGTCGAGCACATCCTCACCGGCTATGACCACCTACTGTTCCTGGTGGCGCTCCTCGCCACTGCGCGAGGCCCGTGGTCGGTGGTGCGCATCGTCACGGCCTTCACCCTGGCTCACAGCGTGACGTTGACGGTCGGCGCGTTGGGTATTGTGACGATACCTGACCGCATCATCGAACCGCTGATTGCGGCGACGATCGTCTGGGTCGCGCTGGAAAATCTGTTCGCAGCGGAGCCGGACCGGAGGCGGTGGATCTGGAGTTTCGGTTTCGGCCTTGTACATGGCCTGGGGTTTGCCTCCGCACTTGGCGAACTCGGCCTGAAGGGGGCGGCGCTGGTACGCGGACTGGTGGGTTTCAATTTGGGTGTCGAGATAGGGCAGCTACTTTTCGTCGCCGTCTTCCTGCCGGCGCTGATGTGGCTGGCACGCGGGCGCGGCGCGCGGCTGACCCCGCGCATCGCCTCGTTGACGGTGGCCACGATCGGCACCTACTGGTTGGTCGAACGCATCGTTGTCGGCTGAGGTTGTTCAGCGACAATGCCAACAGATCACCCGCGCCGCCCATGTCGAAGGTGTATTTGGCGAGGCGTCCGATATCGCGCTCCACGATCGTGAGATCATCTGCGCTGTAGCTCGCGGCCCGCGCATTCTCAGCGCGGTCGCCCATCCAGATCTGATGCACGCGAACACGCGCCTGTTGCGGCACGTAGCGCGACTTGCCCGACAGCAGCACAAAAACGCACATGGACTCGCAGTAGGCCTCCGGCGACACTTGGGCGCGTTCGCCGCGCGCCCCATGGGTAAGCACGCTCACCCCGACGGTCGTCGACATCCCGAGCCCCGGAACCGCCGTCCGAGCGCGATCGAGTCGTTGACCGAGCCGCCGCTGGAATCCAGCACGACAGTTTCGCCCGTGAGCTGACGATCGCGCGCGAAATCATCGAAATCCCTTGGGGTCTCGGCGGTGACGATGCCGACTGCGCTGACCCAGCCTCGGCAATTCGGCCGGCAATCGACCCAGCTGAACTTCATCGGCAATTTGCGTTCTTCGGGGGCGACGCCAGCATACGCCGAACCGCTCAGCACGGCCACCAGGCCGAGCAATGCGATGCACTCGGTGGCGGCACTGAGCAATATCCAAACTCGGGTGGTCCAGCGAGCGCGCATGATTGGTAACCTCGGCCCGGCTATCGGATGGGGTCAGCTGCGTTACGACGGCGTACATGCACCGGCGACAGCTGGTGCTGCCCAGCAGCTTCAGAATCGAATCTTAGCCAAGGCTGATGCTTGGCACGCCATTTCGGGCCGGGCCCGCGCATGTAGTGCAGCTCGGGCCGGTAACTATCGCGCACGTCCATAACCAGGTCGTGAACGGTGCTGGCGAAGTCGGAGACTGTCTCAGCCGTCTTGCGTGCAAAACAAGACATTGCGAACCAGCGTGCAGAAGTCGGTGCGATCGCACGGGGGCTGACGATGCTTTTCCGGGTCATCTTTTTTCTCCGTCCGGTTGGATGTTGGCACCATGATGATCTAGCGGATCGGAGCTGCGGCTGCGCCAGAGCGATTGCCGTACCTGTAGAGCGATTGCTGCTAACGCCTGCGCCTCCGCCAATGCCCCGGGTTTCGCAGGTTCCGCGGATAGCTCGGCCGATTACCGGCCGGTTTGTGCTTCTTCCGCTAAGGGGCCCATAGCGGACTTGGCTCCTGGAGCAAGTGACATCCGCTCTCAGTGGTCGAGCCGACATGGGACAGGGGAGCAGTTTGTGCCAGACGCGCCACTACTGATTCTCGCGATCGCGCTCGACGCCTTTGCGGTCAACACCTGATTTCCGACCTCGAAGGGCCCTCCTTCATCTCTCGTACAGTTGTGCACCGCGCGTGTGGACCGGCGATGCTCGTGACACACGACCCAACTCGGACATGAGCCATCCGGGTGCCTCCCACAAATAGATCAGTATGGCTGACCAGTCGACGCCGTCGAAGAAAGCGGCGCGGCATGTTATCCTGGTGTTGGGTGCGAAGGGGCGACCGGATAATTTCTTCTCATTAGCATTTGAACCCACTTTTCGAACCCCATTTAAAGCGCCCCGGTCATCAAAGAATCTCCAGTCATCGACGAGGGAGGGTCAACATGGCCAAGAGCACGATCTCGGAGAGTATGCCGACGATAGCGCTGCGCGATCAGGGCGTGCCCGACACGCCGCTTGCTGAAAAACCGCTCGTCCCGAAACCGGGCGCAGCGAGCAAGGGCCGGAACCTGCGCGCGCGGCTCCCTTTCGATCGCGTCGTGCTGCTGCTGCAGGGGGGCGGCGCGCTCGGCGCCTACCAAGCGGGCGTTTATCAGGCCTTGGCCGAGACCGGACTTCATCCCGACTGGGTCGTCGGCATTTCGATCGGCGCCATCAACGCCGCTATCATCGCCGGCAATGCGCCCGAGAGACGCGTCGACAGGCTGCGCGAATTCTGGGAGGAAATCACCGCCCCTGCCATGGGCTTCGACGCCGACGTCGTCGGCCTCTTTGAACGAGGCGAGGCTGCACGCGCGCTCGCCAATCAGGTGAGCGCGGTCACGGTTGCCTGCGCCGGAACGCCGGGCTTCTTCAGGCCGCGACTCCCCAATCCGTGGTTTCATCCGCCCGGTACGATCGAGGCGACGAGCTACTATGACACGCGGCCGCTGAAAGCCACGCTCGAGCGCTTCGTCGACTTCGACCGCGTAAACTCCGACAATTGTGACACGCGTCTCAGCCTCGGCGCGGTGAATGTGCGCAGCGGCAACCTGGTCTATTTCGACCCCCGGACGCAGGTGATCGGACCCGAGCATGTGATGGCCAGCGGCGCGCTGCCGCCCGGCTTCCCAGCCATCGAGATCGAGGGCGAGCACTATTGGGATGGCGGCCTCGTCTCGAACACGCCGCTCCAGTGGCTTGTGACGAACACGCGCGTGACGGGCCAGCGGATGCCTGACGCGCTCGTGTTTCAGGTCGATCTCTGGAGCGCACGCGGCGAGTTCCCGCGCAACCTCGCGGAAGTCGCGACCCGTCAGAAGGAGATCCAATACTCGAGCCGCACGCGCGCCTTCACGAATTTCCTCAAGCTGCTGCACAGGGTGGAATATTCCGTCGCCACGCTCCTGGACCAGCTGCCGGACGAGTTCAAGGGAAGCGATGAAGCCAAGTACCTGGCCTCGATCTCACAACGCCGCGCTTACAACCTCGTGCACCTCATCTATCGACCGAGAGGCTACGAAGGCGACTCGAAAGATTATGAGTTCTCCCGGATGTCCATGGCGGAGCATTGGCGTTCCGGCAACCACGACGCCATGCGCACGCTGCGCCATCCCGAGGTGCTTGAGCGCGCCGCCAATGGCCACGAGTTGACCATCTTCGACTTTACCGGTGATCGCGATTGAGCCGCGGGCCGTGAGACGCGGCGACCCTTCGACATACCGATATCAGGAGCTTCAGCGATGAGAGAAAGCGACGTCCGCGAGCGAGCGTTTGCGACGCCATTGACGATGATGACGAGTGCCGCGAGCGTCATTGGCAAGGAAATCGCCCGTACCTTCGTGCGTGAGGGCGCCAAGATCGCAATCGGCCGATCTGCTCGGTCCATTCCAAGGAAGGCTCGCTGCTCAAAGGCCTTTGCGTCACGGCGTAGCACGGGCTCGTCGGCCTCTCGCTGGTTGTGAGCCACGGCTGGTCCATGCCGTGACGTCATGTCCGTTCTGCGCCAGCTGAACCGATAACAAATGTCCAGCACGTCGCTGGACCGAACTCGGGAGTCATCACATGAAGATCGTCGTCATCGGCGGCACCGGCCTGATCGGCTCGAAGACCGTCGCCATTCTGCGCCAGGGCGGCCATGAGGTCGTCGCCGCTTCGCCCAACAGCGGCGTCAACACCATCACCGGCGAGGGGCTCAAAGAGGCCCTGGCCGGCGCGCAGGTCGTGATCGACCTCGCCAATTCACCCTCATTTGAAGACAAGGCGGTGCTGGAATTCTTCGAGACCTCCGGGCGCAACCTTCTTGCGGCGGAGGCCGCAGCCGGCGTCCGGCACCATGTCGCGCTCTCCATCGTCGGAACCGACCGGAGCGACAATGGCTATTTCCGCGCCAAGGTCGCCCAGGAGAAACTGATCGTGGCCTCCGGCATCCCCTACACCATCATCCGCTCGACCCAGTTCATGGAATTCCTCGGCGGCATCGCCGCTTCAAGTGCGGATGGAAACCTGGTCAGGCTTTCGCCCGGCCTGTTCCAGCCCATCGCGTCGGACGACGTTGCTGCCAGCGTTGCCGATGTGGCGCTCGCGGCGCCGCGAAACGGCATCGTCGAGATTGCCGGCCCGGAACGAGCACCGTTCAACGAAATCGTTGCTCGCTATCTGAAGGCGCTCGGCGATCCGCGTGAGGTCGTGAGAGACCCCGAGGCCCGATACTTCGGCGGCCGGGTCGAGGAGAAATCGCTGGTGCCGTTGGGTGAAGCGCGCCTCGGCCGCATCGGTTTGGACGAATGGCTCCGCCGCTCACAGGCAAAAGCCTGATCCGCATCCGCCAACTGAAGGTTCTAAAGCGGGCGGACCCGTGGGCGCGCATGAGAGAGGGAGAGAATGACGGCAGAAGGACCGCAGGCGGGGCTGACCCATAGCCGGTCCTGATCGTCGACCCGAGCGTCATCGTGCCCGCGCTGACGCCCGCTCACCGACATGCCGCCGATGCCGGTGACGGCGTGCACGGTGGGTTTCGTCGAGGCCACCTGCATCGATGCGCTGAAGCCTTTTCTCGGGAGGGGCGAAGACCGTGGGCACCCATGTCGATCTCAGCCATGTGGCGGCGACGCCCGTGGGCATGCGGGTGATCGCCCAGGTGAAGCTCGTCGCAGTGGAGGACCGCAAGCTGCGCTTCAAGCTGGAGTGCCGGGGCGAGAAGGAGATTATCGGCACAGGCTTCCACTAGCGCGCCGTCATCGATCCGGCCAGGTCCCTGGCTCGGCTGGAGAAGAAGGCGGCAGGATGAGCGTAGGCGAGCGCCGCCGGATCGAGGCAGAGGAAACAGGAGGGTCGGATGGATTTTCGCGATCGTCACGTGGTGGTAACCGGCGGCACCGGCGCGCTGGGGCGCGCGGTGGTGGGCGCATTGCTGGCGGCGGGCGCCCATTGCCATGTGCCCTATCGGCAGGAGCGGGAGAAGGAAGGCCTTCCCAGCGGGGCGCTGAGCCTGATCCCCGTGCCGAGCCTGGCGGATGAGGCGGCGGTGGCGAAGCTCTATGGCGGGCTCCCGGCGCTCTGGGCCTCGATCCATATCGCCGGTGGCTTCGCCTTCGCCCCGCTGACCGATACCAGCGGGGAACTGCTGCGTCGGCTGATCGACGACAATCTCGTGAGCTGCTTCCTCTGCTGCCGCGAAGCGGTGGCGGCGATGCGCCGGGGGAAGGCCGGCGGGCGTATCGTCAACGTGGCTGCGCGCCAGGCCCTGGAGCCGCGCACCGGGGCGAATATAAGCGCCTCTACCGCCGCCAAAGCCGGCGTCGCCGCGCTCTCCGCAGCGCTGGGCGAGGAGCTGGCGGGCGAGGGAATCCTGGTGAACGCCGTGGCGCCCTCGATCATGGATACCCCCACCAACCGAAGGCCAATTTCGATGCCTGGCCCAAGGTGGAGGAAGCCCCGAAGACCGGGACCACGCCGCCCCGGCTCACCTTGTTCTCGGGCGAGGCGAGGAAGACTTAGTCCGCGCGGACGAGGTGATCGATAAGCGCTCCCTTTGTGCGGCGCATGAGTCCGAAAATGGCCCACCAACTTTGATTTCCGGAAGATTTGCCGCTTCGTTCCCTTCGTGATCTCACCGTTCGAGGAGTGGATTTGGGACTGCTCGGAACGAATGTGGGAGCAGGATCCTCATCAGCCGAGGATCCTGAGCGCCAGCGAAGCAATCAAGATGCTTGAGAGTCGGAAGTCATCACTGGTTACCGCGGGCAGCTAGCGTAGTGCAAGTTTTTCGAGCTGTGGGACGCACTCCCGGCGCGCCGACCCACTTTTGGGGTGGGTGACACTATTATGGGGTGGAGGACACAACAACTCGGGGACAGCAACGGTGAGATCCGTGAAACCGCGCCGCCAACAGAGATAGTCGAGTCAGATGTCGTGCAGCCAATTCGGGGGAACAGCCGGGGCGTTGCTTGCCATGCGGCTGGTGGCGATCGGCGCAAACGATCCCGCTGGAGGGGTTGACAATAGGCCTGTTCGGCGATGCCGGCAGGTGGAGGAGTCAACTCTTGCGAATCCGAGTCAGCGCTGATGCGACCCGATAAGCACACTTGATTTATTATTGGTGGGCCCGGCAGGACTCGAACCTGCAACCAGACCGTTATGAGCGGCCGGCTCTAACCATTGAGCTACAGGCCCCGCCGCGGGCGGCCGCGAGGCGCGGCCGGCAACGGTGCCGGGATCGTTTACAGGGTGACCCGCGATCCCGCAATGCCGCCCTCAATCCACCGAAACGCCGGCAAATTCGACCACTTTGCGCCATTTCTCGGTCTCGTCGGCGATGAGTTTGCCGAATTGGGCCGGGGTCATCGGCTTCGGGATGCCGCCGACTTCGGCCAGCCGCGCCACCAGCTTGGGGTCCTTCAGCGCCTCATCGATGGCCTTGTTGAGGAGGTCGACGATCTCCGGCGGCGTGCCCTTCGGCGCCGAGATGCCGTAGAAGCCGACCGATTCGAATCCCGGCACGGTCTCGGCGATGGCGGGGATTTCGGGCACGGTGGACCAGCGCTGCGGCGAAGTGACGCCGAGCGCGCGCACGCTGCCGCCGCGCGACTGCTCCAGCGCCGAGGGCAGATTGTCGAAGATCAGCTGCACCTTGTTGGAGATGATGTCCGGAAACGCGATCGCCGATCCCCGGTAGGGCACATGCACCATGTCGCATTTGGTCATTGCCTTGAACAGTTCGGCCGACATATGCACCGAGGTGCCGTTACCCGAGGAGGCATACGAGATCTTGCCCGGATTGGCCTTGCAGTAGTCGATGAACTCCTGGACGGTCTTCACCGGCATCGCGTTCGACACCACCAGCATGTTGGTGAGCTGCATGATGCTGGCGACCGGCACGGTGTCGCGGATGAAATCATACGGCAGCTTCTTGTAGAGCGAGGTCGAGATCGCATTGTTGGGCGCGACGAACAGCAGCGTATAGCCGTCGGCCGGCGAACTGATCGCCGCGGCAGCGGCGATATTGCCGCCGGAGCCGGCGCGATTCTCGACCACGAATTGCTGGCCGAAGCGCTCCGACAGCCACTGGCTCATGATGCGGGCGACGATATCGACCGGGCCGCCGGCGGCAAAGCCGATCAGCCAGCGCACCGGACGGTTCGGATAATCGGCGGCGGAGGAGGGCGCGACGCCGGTCGCGAGACTTGCGAGAAATACCAGGCTGAAAAGACTGACGCGTAAAAATCCGATCATGGGGTTTCCGTTGTTTTTCTTCGTTGCTGCTGTTCTACGTTTCGAAAACGATCTAGTCCACCGACACGCCCGCGAACTCGACCACCTTGCGCCATTTTTCGGTCTCGTCGGCAATCAGCTTGCCGTACCCTTCCGGAGTGAGCGGCTTCGGGACCCCGCCGATCTCGGCCAGCCGCGCCACCAGCTTCGGATCCTTCAAGGCCTCGTTGACCGCCTTGTTGAGGATGCCGATGATTTCCGGCGGCGTGCCCCTGGGCGCGGACATGCCGTAGAACACGCTCGATTCATATCCCGGTACGGTTTCGGCGATGGCGGGAATGTCGGGCACGCTGGGCCAGCGCTGCGGCGAACTGACGCCGAGCGCGCGCACGCTGCCGCCGCGCGCCTGTTCCAGCGCCGAGGGCAAATTGTCGAAAATAAGCTGCACCTTGTTGGAGATGACATCGGGGAAGGCGACCGCCGATCCCCGGTAGGGTACGTGCACCATGTCGCATTTCGTCATCGCCTTGAACAGCTCCGCCGCCATGTGCACCGTGGTGCCGTTGCCCGACGAGGCGAACGCCACCTTGCCGGGATTGGCCTTGCAGTAGTCGATCAGCTCCCGGACCGTCTTGACCGGCATCGCGTTCGAGACCACGAGCATGTTGGGCACTTGCATGAAGCTTGCGACCGGCATGGTGTCACGGATGAAGTCGAACGGCAGCTTCCTGTAGAGCGAGGCTGAGATCGCGTTGTTGGCGCCGCTGAACAGCAGCGTATAGCCGTCAGGAAATGAGCCGATCGCGGCCGCGGTCGCAATGTTGCCGCCGGAGCCGGCGCGGTTCTCCACCACGAATTGCTGGCCGAAATGTTCCGACAGCCATTGCGCCATGATGCGCGCGACGATATCGACCGGGCCGCCGGGAGCGAAACCGATCAGCCAGCGCACCGGGCGGTTCGGATAATCCGCGGCCGATACCGGCAGGCTCCCGGCCGCGATGGCCAGAAGGCAGGCGGCAGCGAACGACGCCGCGCGCAGAAATCCCGTCATGGCCGCCCCCGTCATTTTCTTGTTACCGTTGCGCGCATGCTTTCATAAATCACCGCGATTGCCTACAACCTCCCGCGCGTTGATTGGTCATTTCGCACGAGAGAACACTTGAGGCCGAAAATGAAACTCGCCCATATTGCCTGTGCCGGCGCGCTGCTGCTGGCGGGGAGCGCCGCGGCGCAAGAGGGAGGCAAGACCATTACAAACACGGCCATTACGAAGACCACAATCAGCCTGGGGACCGCGACGCCGGGCGGCGGCTTCCCGCTCTACGGCAATAGTTTCGCCGAAGTCATGAACGCCGCCGACCCGGCGCTGTCGATCGAGCCGCGCAACACCAAGGGCTCCAACGAGAACATTCCGCTGCTGGAAGCGGGCCAGCTCGATATCGCGCTGGTGGCGGGAGAACCTTCCTACGAAGCCTTCATGGGCATCGGACGGCCGGCGACCAAACTCAAAATCCTGACCGCGATGTATTCGAGCCCGGGCATGTTCGTGGTGCGCGCCGATAGTCCCTACAAGACGATCCGGGATCTGGTCGGCCAGCCCGTTGCGTTCGGCGCCAAGGGCTCGGGCCTGCCGATCCTGTCGCGCTACATGCTCGACGGCATCGGGCTGAAGCAGGACGAGGATTTCAAGTCGATCTATCTCGACCGCGCCGGCGACGGCCCCGCCATGGTGCAGGACGGCCGCGCCGCGGCACTGTGGGGCGCCGGCATCGGCTGGCCCGGTTTCAAGGCGATGGCGGAGAGCCCCGGTGGCGCGCGCTTCATCGCGCCCGACGCAAGCGAGATCGCACGCATCCGCGCCAAACACACCTACCTGAAGCCGCTGACGGTTCCGGCCGGCAGCTATCCGAACCAGAGCGCACCGATCTCGTCGGTCGGCTCCTGGAGCTACATCCTCGTACGCGAAAGCCTGCCGGATGAGGTGGCCTACCGGCTGGCGAAGACGCTGCACGGGATCGAAGGCGAATTTTGCAAAAAGCTGTCGCAGGCCTGCGAGACCACGGCGGCGAACACGGTCGCCGCGGCGCCGAATGTCGATCTGATCCATCCCGGCGTGCTGAAATATTTCCGCGAGATCGGCGTGGTGAAATAGCGCGCGATTCCATCCACCGTCATTGCGATCCAACGGGTCGCGCGAACGCGCGCCCCGTTGGCTCGCAATGACGTGGTGAGGCTCACATTCAATATTCAAAACGCTCTCCGATGTCGTCGCCCGGCTTGACCGGGCGATCCAGTATTCCAGAGAGGCCACTGCTTGAGCCGACAAGCCGCGGCGTACTGGATGCCCCCGCATTCGCGGGGCATGACGATAGAGGGACATGCATCCGCATTCTCGCGGCATGATGTGCCCGAGGTTTGCCCAAAACTTCCGCCCTCGTTAAGGAAAAGAGGGCGCAGGGAAGACCGGGTGCACGCTGCACCCGCGGTCTCGTGTGCAAAATGCACAAAAGAAAACGCACACGAGCATACAGGTTCAGCGGAGGCATCCGGCCTTCCCTGCGCAGTGGTTTTACGGCTTACTTCGCGCTCTCCCCGGTGAACGGGCTTTCTTGCCACCGTCGCCATGCGGATACTTCCGCACAGCTTGACGCCAGCATCGCGGCGTCAGAACCACGCGACTTCGCCGTCCGCGAGCGCCTGCGTTCGTCTTACGCAAGCATCGCGTCCACCGCATCCCACCGCGCGTTTCGTGACGTGCGCAACGCCCCTCTCATCGGGTGAGACGCGCGGAGAGAAACCACTGATTTGCCCGACGGCGAAAGCGGAATATTTTTTGCGAGAGGGCTGGACAGGTTTTAGTGATTTGCCCGTCGTGCCAATTTGTCGCATCCGAAAACGGCAGTTCGTCATTGCGCGCCAACGGGTCGGCGCGTAGCGCCGCCCGATGACGAGGCTCCGCGACTTGTCCGCCGTAGCTCATGGAGCGAAGGCGGAAGCAATCCATAGTGCCGCTCGCCCTGGCGGGCGTGGATTGTTCGTGGGCAGGAATAGAACGCAGCCCTGGGGCACGCTCATCGGCCGGTTTAGTGCGCCGTCACCGCAATTCCAACGCCATAGCCTTAAGGGTTAGTTCGAAATTGCAGTTGCCAGTTGCATTTTAAGTTTTAGCGTAACGATAGTCGTGCGGATTTGGCCGACGGCTCTTCAACCCCGGCCAATGCGTACCGGGCGATGAGGGGCCACCGCTCTGCCCCAAGGGCGACGGCCCCGCCGAAATAAGCAATGTGCGATGGAACCGGCGCCGTGCCGGCAGTTGCGGAATGAGCCGTCCGGCGATCGCCCGGGCGGCTTGTTCTATGCGGTGCGCGCCGCCTCCAAAGCAGCTCTTGCCATATCTCGAATAGCGTCACTCGGAAAATTCGAACGGAGCAGGCATTGAGAGCGCTATTCGTGGCCTGCGATTGGTTTCAACTCAATGGCACGCGCAGCCGCATCGGTTCTCTTCGGTGATTGCCGATTGCATCGGACTATCCCCAGTGCCAATTGTCTGAATGACCTTGCTGTGGAAGGTCCGCTCCGCTTCGGTTGCGATGGTTCCAAGCCGCACTTGAAGTGCAGCTGGAATTACGGTGACAGTGCTGGACTGCACCCCATAAGTCAGACACCGCAATTCCGGTTTTCATCTCTCGTGTTGATCGCGTCAGCGAGGCACTTGCCGGAAATGTCCGCGCCTTGGCTTAATCGCGAACTTGGCGTAGCATTGGCATACTTTATGTCGCAACGGACAAAACAAATGCGTTGCTTCCTGTTAATCTGCACGGCCATCACCTGCTTTGCGGGGGGATTGATTTTCCGTTCCTCTGAAGCGAATGCAGTCTCTTGGCGCGGCATCACCGCGCCGACGAACATCGACATTCACGGATGGCCGATCATCAAGGAGCCACCTCCCAGCCCATGCCAGTGGATAAGGCTGAGCGGTGGCTATTACGTCCGGCAGTGCATTTACTAGGCTGACGCGAACCGCATCAGCCGGCGGACGTTCAGCGATGGGCCACATCGTGGCCGCGGTTGTCATTTGGCATATCGCCGGACTTTTTTATATCGGTTGCGGCCTCAGGCTGCGCGAAGCAATCCATTGCCGCCGCGCGGGGACAGATGGATTGCTTCCGCCTTCGCCCGTCAGGCTACGGCGGAGAGGTCGTCGCTTGCGCTCCTCGCAATGACGGGGCAGGTTTCCGGTTCAATTGTCAAAGAGCCGAGCAATCCGCCTTCTCCCGGCGCGATGCGTCCGAGGTTTGCGCCATTCGCTCACCTCACTTCTTCACCAGCGAACATTCCAGATTGGGCGGGCCGAACGCATCCTCGCCGGAAATCTTCGCCAGGATCTTGTAATAGTCCCAGGGATATTTCGACTCTTCCGGCGACTTGACCTGCACCAGCATCAGATCGTGCACCATCAGATTGTCCTCGCGCAGCTTGCCGTTGCGGGCAAAGAAATCCTCGACCGGTCTCTCGCGCAGCTTGGCCGCCACCTTGAGCGGGTCGTCGGTTCCGGAATCCTTGATGGCGTTGAGGTAATAGGTCACGGACGAATAGACGCCGGCCTGCCACATCGTCGGCATCCGGTTCATCTTGGCGAAATAGCGCTTCGACCATTCGCGGGTCTTGTCGTCCATGTCCCAATAGAACGACGTCGTCAGCAACAGCCCCTGCGCCACGGGAAGCCCGAGCGAATGGATGTCGGTGATCAGCGCGAGCAGCCCGGCCATCTGCTGGCCGCCCTTGATGACGCCGAATTCGCCGGCGGTCTTGATCTCGTTGATGTTGTTGGGCGGGCCGCCGGCGATGCCGATGATCTTGGCCTTCGAGGCCTGGGCCTGCAGGATGAAGGACGACAGATCGGGCGTCGCAAACGGCGGCTTCACTGAACCCAGCACCTTGCCGCCGTTCTTGAGGATGACGGCGGAGGCATCCCGCTCGAGCGAGTGCCCGAACGCGTAGTCGTCGGTGATGAAGAACCAGCTGTCGCCGCCGCGCTTGACCACTTCCTGCGCGGTGCCGACGGCGAGCGCGCGGGTATCGAACACCCACTGGATGGCGTAAGGCGAGCAGAACTTGCCGTGGAAATCCGCAGAGCCCGTCGAATGGGCGATGAACAGCTTCTTCTTTTCGTTGGCGACGGTCTGCACCGCGAGGCCCACGGCCGAGACCGGCACGTCGACGATCAGATCGACCTGCTCGGTGTCATACCAGCGCCGCGCCAGGCTGGCGCCGATGTCGGCCTTCAATTGATGGTCGCCGACGATCACGCTGATCGGCTTGCCCAGCACCTTGCCACCGAAATCGTCGACCGCCATTTGGGCCGCGGTCACCGAGCCCTGACCGGTCGGCGTCGACGCCGGACCGTTCATGTCGGTGAGCACGCCGATCTTGACCACATCGTCGGATATCTGCGCCGATGCCGCCGTTGAGGCCAGCAGCGCGGCCGCGAGTGCCCCGAGCGAAAAGCCAAGTGAAAATAGGTTCTTGCCGAACATCCTGTCTCCTCCCGTTAGCTCCGGCACATTGGCCGTTATTGCTTGACCGTTTTGCTTTTTACCGGGACCTGGAGCCCCGGCCAGATTGGTTTCTTTTGCAACTATTTTCGGGCCGGCGTCAACGCGCCTTGCGGCTAATGACCCTGCCCGGGACGGGGGCAGGCTGTATATTTTGGGACCGATTCAGTACATACGCGGGCCATGGTTACATCCCAGCGCCTGCCGGCTTTGCTCACCCCGCTCGACGCGGCGCTTGGCGCGTTGCTGCGCGATCGGGGTCCGGTGGCGCCGATCGAGCTGCCGCTTGCGGAAGCCTTGCGCTGCATCGCGGCCGAGATGCCGCCACTGGCGGCGCATCCAGCGCATGACATCGCCGCCAGCGACGGCTTTGCGTTGCGCTCGAGCGACCTCGTCGGCGCGTCGTCCTATTCGCCGCTGGCATTGGCGGCAGCGCCGCGCTGGGTCGAGGCCGGCGACGCCATTCCCGGCGGCTGCGACTGCGTGCTGGATTCCGATTCCGTGGATCAATCAGGGCCGATAGTGCAGGTGCTGGCCGAAGCGATCCCGGGGCAGGGCGTCCGCCGCGCCGGCGCCGATATCGCCGCGGGAAGTTTTGTCGCGGAGCCCGGCCGGCGCGTGGCGGCCCGCGATCTCATGATCGCGCGCGCGGCGGGAATGGAAAAGCTGAGGGTACGCCGTCCGCGCCTGCGCATCGTCAATATTCCCGGCGGAACGGTGACGGCGGATTTGATCGCGGAGAGCGCGCGGGCCGCCGGCGCCGATGTCGCCTGCGTCACCGCGGCTTCACGCGATGCCGCGTCGATTGCCGGGGCGTTCGATGGGCCGCCCTGCGATCTTCTGCTGACCGTCGGCGGCAGCGGCGTCGGCCGCACCGACGCGGCCGTGACGGCGCTGGCGGAACGCGGCGAGGTGCTTAGCCATGGCATCGCGCTGCAACCCGGCCGCACGTCGGCCGTCGGCCGCATCGGTACGACGCCCGTGGTGGCGCTGCCGGGCGCGCCGGATCAGGCGTTCGCGGCGTGGTGGACGCTGGCGCTTCCCGTGCTCGATCGGCTTTCCGGGCGCCGGCCGCGCAAGACGCTCAATCTGCCGCTGGCGCGCAAGATCGCCTCCGCCGTCGGCATCGCCGAGATCGTGCTGCTGGAGCAAAAGCAGGGCGTCTGGATCACGCTGGCCGTCGGGGAACTGTCGCTCGAAGCGATCGCGCGGGCCGAAGCGTGGTTGGCGGTGCCCGCGGATGCGGAAGGATTTGCTGCGGGCACGCCGGTCGATGCCTATATTATGTTGCGGGAGTGAGATGGATTCGCGCATGACCAAGACGCCCCTGCAGAAAAATCACGACAATGTCGACCAGGACCAGTTCCTGACCATCCTGACGCGCGAAGACGCCTTGGCGCGTTTCGAGGCCGCGTTATTTCCGCGTCCAGTGCCGAGCGAACAGAGATCGCTTGGCGATGCGCTCGGATGCGCGCTCGCGGAAGATATTGTCGCACCCATCGACGTGCCGCCGTTCGATCGCTCCAATGTCGACGGCTTTGCGGTGCGTTCCGCCGATCTCGCCTTGGCCGGCGAAGCCGCACCCGTGCGCATGATGCTGAACGATGAGGTGATCGCCTGCGGCACTCAGCCTGTGCGGCCGGTGTTGTCGGGCACGGCAACATCGATTGCGACCGGCGGTCCGGTGCCGCGCGGCGCCGACGCCATCGTGATGGTCGAACACACCCAGCCCGCGGGTTTCCGCGCCATCGAGATCCGCCGCGCCGCTTCACCCGGGCAATACGTCTCCTATGCCGGTTCCGACATCTCGCGCGGCGAGGCGCTGCTGCGCGCCGGCACCATGATCGGCTCGCGCGAGATCGGCATGCTGGCGGCCTGCGGCATCGCGCAGGTTTCGGTCGCACGCCGGCCGTGCGTCGCCATCCTCTCCACCGGCGACGAACTGGTGCAACCCGGTGCGTCGCTGCGCCCGGCTGCGATCTTCGACACCAATGGCGCGATCGTCACCGCGGCGATTACCGAGAATGGCGGCGAGGCGGCCTTTCTCGGCGCGGTTCCCGATGACGAGCAGCAACTCGAAGCCGCGATGCGCCAGGCGCTGCAAACCAGCGACATGCTGGTGCTGTCGGGCGGCACCTCGAAGGGTGCGGGCGACGTCTCCCATCGCATCATCGCGCGGCTCGGAAAACCCGGCATCATCGCGCATGGCGTGGCGCTGAAACCGGGCAAGCCGCTGTGCCTCGCCGTCTGCGACGGCAAGCCGGTGGTGATCCTGCCGGGATTTCCGACCTCGGCGATGTTCACCTTCCACGACATGATCGTGCCGATGCTGCGGCGCATGGCCGGCCTGCCGCCGCGCTCCGACGCCAGGGTCACGGCGAAAATTCCGGTGCGGATCGCCAGCGAAATCGGCCGCACCGAATTCGTCATGGTGTCGCTGGTCGAAGGATCGGACGGACTGATCGCCTATCCCACCGGCAAGGGCTCGGGCGCGATCACGTCGTTTGCCCAGGCCGACGGGTTCCTTCGGATCGATGCACTGGCCGATCAGATGCCGGCGGGGGCCGAGGCCGAGGTGACGCTGTTCACGCCGCATGTGCGGGTGCCGGATCTGGTCATCGTCGGCAGCCATTGCACCGGGCTCGATCTGGTCACCGCACAGCTTTCGCATGCCGGGCTTTCGGTGCGTTCGATCGCGGTCGGAAGCCTTGGTGGGCTTGCGGCGGCCAAACGCGGCGAGTGCGATTTCGCGCCGATCCATCTGTTCGACGAACAAACCGAGCGCTACAACGCGCCGTTTCTCAGCCCCGGGCTCGAACTGGTGCCGGGCTGGCGGCGGATGCAGGGCATCGTGTTCCGCAAGGGCAACACGCGCTTCGAAGGCTTGAGCGCCGAGGCTGCGGTGCGCGCTGCACTGGCCGATCCCGCCTGCATCATGGTCAACCGCAACCAGGGCGCCGGCACGCGTATTCTGATCGACCGGCTGCTCGGCGAGGCGCGCCCCGACGGCTACTGGAATCAGCCGCGCTCGCACAACGCGGTGGCCGCCGCGGTGGCGCAGCATCGCGCCGACTGGGGCATGACGATTGCGCCGGTCGCGCATGCGTCCGGTCTGGGTTTCATTCCGTTTGCCGAAGAGCATTATGATTTCGCGCTGGTGACGGCACGCAAGCAGCGGCCGGCGGTGCAGGCGTTTCTGGAGGCGCTGGCGTCGGATAAAAGCCGCGAAGCGCTGGCGCAGGCGGGGTTTCGGCCGGCCTAGACCGGAAATGGGGGAATCGATGGCAAGGCCGCTCGCAATTGCGATTGTCGGTGCCGGCATGGGCGGGCTCGCGACGGCGGCGGCGCTGCGGCGCGTCGGCATCGACGTCACGGTCTATGAGCAGGCACCGCAATTCGCCAGGCTCGGGGCCGGAATTCAGATCGGCTGCAACGCCATGAAGGTGTTGCGCGGGCTGGGGCTCGAATCCCGTTTGCGCGACGGGTCGTTTTATCCGCGCTCATGGAATAACCGGGATTGGCGCACCGGTGAAGTCAAGTTCGACATGATTTTCGGCGAGACCGCCGAACAGAAATTCGGTGCGCCCTATCTGCTGGCGCATCGCGGCGACCTGCACGCGGCGCTCGCCAGTGCGGTTCCCGGCGAATGCATCAAGCTCGGTCACAAACTGGTTGGGCTGGACGAGACCGGCGACGGCGTTCGGCTTGCTTTTGCGAACGGCGAGACCGCGGTCGCCGATGCCGTGATCGGCGCCGACGGTGTTCACTCCGTCGTGAGAGACATGTTGTTCGGCGCATCGCCGGTGCAATTTACCGGCCGCATCGCCTACCGCACGACCTATCCTGCCGCCCTTCTGAACGGGCAAAAGATCGACGACTGCACCAAATGGTGGGGCGAGGACCGTCACATCGTGATCTATTACGTCAAGCCGGACCGCAGCGAGATCTATCTCGTCACCAGCCAGCCGGAGCCGGATTTCCGGATCGAGTCCTGGTCGGCCAAGGGCGACGTCGGGGAATTGCGGTCGGCCTTCGCGGGCTTCGACCGGCAGGTCGAAACCGTACTGGCGGCGTGCCCGGATGTGCACAAATGGGCGATCGTCGATCGCAATTCTCTCGAGCGCTGGTCGGACCGCAACGTGACGCTGCTTGGCGACGCCTGTCATCCGATGACGCCCTATATGGCGCAAGGTGCGGCGATGGCGATCGAGGACGCCGCGGTGCTGTCGCGGTGCATCGACGGTGTGGAGCGGGACCAGGTTCCGGACGCTTTCCGCCGGTTCGAGGCGAGCCGAAAGGACCGCACGGCGCGCGTGCAGCAGACATCGCGGGCCAATATCTGGCTCAAGGAAAAAACCGACGGCGATTGGGTCTACGGCTACGATGCCTGGAACGTGCCGCTGGCGGCGTAATGAGGCATCTATTTACGGGATGCGCTGACATTTGTGTCGAAGGATGACGGGTCGTCATGGCGGCGCTGTTCGGCCTCGGCGATCGCGCGCTGTGCCGCCGGCGGCAGGATTTTCGGCTCTGACGGCGCCTCGACGATCTCATCGCTTCCGGTTGCCAATCGGGCCAACCGCTGCAGCCGCGTGATGGTCACCAGGATGTCCAGCACGAAATCGATCGCCCGAAGCACGAAGACCAGAAAGTTCCAAAGCGGCTCGAGCATCGAAGACTCTCGTAGCCCGAGGGCAGGCTGGCGCATTGTTCCATGGTCGCTGCTGAGCGCCGTCAGGTTCAATGGCGATCGAAAGGTTGTTTCCCTGACTAGGCTCAGCTCACGCTGCCGTGCCGGCAGGCGGCAAGAAAGAACGCAACGCTGCGCGCCACGTGCGCGTCGATCTCTTCGTCCAGCGTCTTGAGGTCCACCTCGAACAGCGCCCGGAATAGCGTGGGCACAGCGACGAGATCGAGGAAGAAACGAGCTGTGGTTGCAAGGCGCTCCGGCGCAAAGGCCGGCAGCGACCGAACCGCGTCGGATTGCGTCAACTCGCCCAGCAACCGGACCCCAAGTTCAGTGCTGAGATCACGCGCCGTCCGGCCGACTGTGCTTGCGAGATCAGGGAAGCGGCGCGCTTCTGCTATAGCCAGCCGCATCAGCGCGATCCTTTCGCTGTCCAAACCCCAGTGCAGCAGGGTGCTGGCGGCGCTTGTGAGGCGCTCCTCGATTGTTGAGCCGGTTGGCACCCCGGTCTTGAATTCCATGATTCGGGAAAGGATGTCCCGCGTCACCACGTCGGTGAATAGCGCCCGCTTGTCGCGGAAGCGGGCATAGATCGTGGCCTTGCCAGAGCGTGCAGCCTCGGCGATCTCGTCGATGCTCGCGCCTTCGAACCCGCGCTCAAGAAACATTTTTCGCGCCGCATCGAGGATGCGCGTGTCAACCTCGCCGGCAAGCTCCTTTGGCGGCCGGCCAACGCGCACTGTGGCGCGCTTTGCCTTCGCCGCCGGTATCTTCTTCAAATTGCTGGTTTTCATGGCGATTTCGACCGGGCTTTCAGGGTTCCGCTGAGCATCTCATCTACGCGCATGTGTGATGCATGTAAACAGAACGGAACTGTCTAGTTCCTATTGACAGACTCGTTTCCGCGGTTATTTTTCATCGAAACGGTACAGTTCCGTTTCGTTATACCCGCGTCGCGGTAGGCGTCGCCTCTCAGCAGGAGCGGCAAGCATGTTCGAAGACAAGGTTTTGGAACGGGGCGAGCGGGTGCTCGAAGGCGTCGAAAGCCCGCGATCTGTCCCGGCCTCGCACGATCCCAGTTTCGAGTCCGATCGAGAGGAGGTCACCGCGCGGGCTCCCTTCCCGCAAGAAAGCCCGGCTGCCAGAGCGCCTGCCTCACCCGTTGGGGCGGAAACCGCGCGGCCGGAGGCGACCGGCAAAGAGCGCAGGGCCAGCTTCTTGCGTCGCCGTCCCGTTGTCTCCGCGATCGGCGCTGTGCTCCTGGCCTCCGCGATCGCCGGCGGCTACCTCTATATGGACTACGCAAGACATTTCGAGTCCACTGATGATGCCTTCGTCGCCGCGCGGCAGTTTTCAATCGCGCCGAAAGTCTCTGGCTACATCACCGCCGTTCCCGTCACCGACAACCAGCACGTCAAAGCCGGCGACGTGATCGCCCGCATCGATGAGCGTGACTATCGCACGGCGCTCGAGCAGGCGCAGGCGCAAGTCGCGGCGGCGCAAGCCAGCATCGAGAACATCGATGCGCAACTCGATGTGCAGCAGGCCCAGATCAGCGCCAACCAGGCCCAGGTCGACCAGGCGCAGGCGGCGCTGGTGTTCGCACAGCAGCAGGCAGCGCGGTACGAGCATCTGGAGCAAACGGGCTATGGCACCGTTCAGAACGCCCAGCAATACACCTCGCAACTCCACCAGCAGCAGGCTGCGCTGGCGAGCGCGCAGGCGACGTTGAGGCTGGCGCAGCGGCAAGTCGAGGCGCTCAAGGCTCAGCACAACAGCGCCGTCGCGAGCCTCGCGCAAGCCAAAGCCCAGCGCGATCAGGCAGAACTCAATCTCTCCTACACGACGGTGACGGCAGCCCAGTCGGGGCGCGTCGTCAACCTGGGCGCCGCCGTCGGTCAATTCGCCCAGCCTGGCAACAGCCTGACGATGTTTGTGCCGGACGAAATCTGGGTGACGGCGAACTTCAAGGAGATTCAGCTCGACCACATGCGGCCCGGCGATCCGGTGACGCTCGCAATCGATGCCTATCCGGAACGCAGGTTCCACGGTCATGTCGAGAGCGTCCAGCCCGGATCAGGCACCGCGTTCTCGCTGCTGCCTGCCCAGAATGCCACCGGCAACTACGTCAAGATCGTGCAGCGGGTGCCGGTCAAGATCGTCATGGACGATCCGCCGACCGACGTCGCGCTCGGCCCGGGCATGTCGGTCGTCCCGACCGCGCGGGTTGATTTGCGGCCGTCCCTCTATGAGCGACTGAGGAGATACCTATGAGTGCCGCTGCGATCCAGGTCGACCCTCCCGCATCCGCAAGCGCCGGCGCGGTTAACCCATGGGTGATCGCGGTCCTGGTGGCGCTCGCAAGCTTCATGGAGGTGCTTGACACCACCATCGCCAACGTGGCGCTGCCCTACATTGCCGGCGGCATGGGGGTGAGCGAGGACGAAGCGTCCTGGGTGGTCACCACCTATCTCGTCGCCAACGCCATCATCCTGACGGCCAGCAGCTATCTGGCGCGAAGGCTTGGCCGCAAGACCTTCTTCCTGATCTCTCTTGGACTGTTCACCCTGAGCTCGCTGCTTAGCGGGTTTGCCCCGAATCTGAACGCGCTATTGCTGTTCCGTATCATGCAGGGCGTTGGTGGCGGCGGCATGGTACCGGTCGCCCAGTCAATCCTGGCAGATTTGTTCCCGCCGGCAAAGCGCGGCCAGGCCTTTGCGCTGTTCGGCGTCGCCGTTGTCGTGGCGCCGGTAGTGGGGCCGACACTCGGCGGCTGGTTGTCCGACAATGTCTCCTGGCAGTGGTGCTTTCTGATCAACGTGCCGGTCGGCGTGATCGCAATGGCGCTGATCTCGCTGGTCCTGCGTGAGCCCAGAACCGCGCATGCGGAAAGCCATTCGCAGCAAGGAAACGGATTCGACGTCGTCGGCTTCATCCTGATCGCGACTTTCCTCGGCGCGCTGGAGGTCGTGCTGGACCGCGGTCTGGAGGACGATTGGTTTGGTTCACCCTTCATCGTCACGTTCGCGGTCATCTCGGGTCTGGCGTTCGTACTGATGATTCCGTGGGGGTTGACCCGCGGCAATCCGATCATCGACCTGGGAATGGTGGCGACGCGCCAGTTCGGCGCCTGCTTCCTGGTGATGCTGACGACCGGCGCGATCCTGCTCGCGACTACGCAATTCCTGCCGCAACTCGTGCAGCAGGATTTCGGCTACACCGCGACCTGGGCCGGCCTCCTGCTCTCTCCAGGCGGCGTGGTCACGTTGGTGATGATGATCGTGGTGGGCCGTGTGGCAGCCAAGGTGCAGCCCAAATATCTCATCGTCGCGGGCGCGGTGCTCATCGCGCTTTCCATGTACGGCATGACCAACGTGTACGCCGATCTCGGCTTCTGGTTCATGGCGCGCTCGCGCATGCTGCTCGGCGTTGGACTGCCGCTGATCTTCGTGCCGATCATGGCCGCATCCTACGACGGCATTGAGCCATCCAAGACCGACCAGGCCTCGGCCTTGATCAACGCAGCCCGCAACACGGGAAGTTCGATCGGCGTCTCCATCGTCTCCAACGTGTTGACGCATCGCGAGCAGTTCCACCAGAGCCGGTTGGTCGAGCAGGTGATCCCGTCAAGCACGACGTATCAGGACACGCTGGAACAGATCACGAACTACTTCACGGCCCATGGGAGCTCGCTGGCGCAGGCGCATGACCAGGCCATTCAATGGATTGGCGCGCAGGTTCAGGCGCAGGCGTCATTCCTTGCTTACATGGATGCGTTCTGGGTTCTGATGCTGATCTCGCTTTCCGCCGTGCCGCTCGCGCTTGCCCTGCGCGAGGTCAAACTCGGCGGCCCCGTTCACATGGGCCATTGAGATTGACCTCATCGCTTTCTTCTCTGCCTCAAGTCTAACAAAGGAGTGTAACATGTTACTTCATCTACCCATCGCAATTCTAGCAACGCTTTCGCCCATCCCCGTCTCCGACACCGTGCCGACATTCGACATCGTGAGAGAGTGCCGCTATGAGGGCGCGTCGGCGGCTAACATCGAGCAGTGCTCGAGAGACGAAGCGGCGGCACTGGGGCAGCTCAAGACGGAATGGATGCAGTTCGTCGGTGCCGACAAGCGGTCCTGCATGGGGACGACGCAGATCGGGGGCTTCGTAAGCTATGTTGAGCTGCTAACCTGCCTGGAATTGGCGCGCGACGATGCGAGCCCGAACACTAGTCTCGACGACCCCCATGCGAAGTCTGGGTCACGGCCGACGCGGCCGGACCAGACTGACGTGACCGTCGGCGAAGCGCATCGACATTGAGAGGACGACTAGGCACGCGCCACCGCTCATGCGCCGGCGAGCGCTAGACACTTGTTAGACCTACGACAAACTTGCCGCCAACTACCTGGCCTTCGTCCAGCTTGCGTCAATCAGGCTCTGGCTGCGCGTTAATGAGACCACGTCCTAGGCGCCGGAAGCTCCGTCCAACTCCGCCAGCCGCTCGGCTTCCGCGATGTCGTCCATGGTGTTGGCATTGAAGAACGGATCGAGCGGCGCGACCGGCCATGTCACGGTGGCGAGCTTGTAGCGCGCGGTCCAGCGGTCGATCTTCCTGACGTCTTCGACCACCAGCGCATGGCGCAGCTCTTCGCGCAAGGCGACGCTCCATAATCCGATCACCGGATGCGACTGGCCGTCGGATGCGGCGACCGCCAATTGGGCGTTCTGTTCTGCCAGCGCCTGATACAGACGCGAAACCAGATCGCGCGGCAGGAACGGACAGTCCGCCGCCGCGCTCAACACCAGCGACACTGTTGGCCGGTTCGCCACCGCCCAATCAAGTGCGGCCAGGATGCCGGCGAGCGGACCGGGAAAATCGGCGACGCCGTCGGGAATGATGGGCAAACCGAACGCCGCAAACCGCGCGGGATCGCCGTTGGCGTTGAGAATGAGCCCGTCGCATTGCGGTTTTAATCGCGCGATCACGCGCTCCAGAATGGTGCGGCCGCCGATCCGGCGCATCGGCTTGTCGCCGCCGCCCATTCTGCGCGCCAGGCCGCCGGCGAGCAGGACGCCGGGGATATCCAGCGCGCCTCTTGGCGTCGCGTCAGTCGTCACGTTGTTCGCCCTTGCGCTTGTGCCGCGCGGATTCTTCTTCGACGTAATCGAGATTCTGGTCGTAGATGATGCGCTCCTGACCCGACAGCGCGATGAAGCGCTTGCCGCGCGTGCGCCCGACCAGCGTCAGTCCGACCTGCCGCGCCAGCTCGACACCCCAGGCGGTAAAGCCGGAACGCGAAACCAGAATCGGGATGCCCATCCGCACCGTCTTGATCACCATCTCCGAGGTCAGCCGGCCCGTGGTGTAGAGAATCTTGTCGGCGGGATCGACGCCATGGCGATAGATCCAGCCCGCGATCTTGTCGACGGCGTTGTGGCGGCCGACATCCTCGGTGTAGCAGACAGGCTGGCCTTCCTTGCACAGCACGCAGCCATGGATCGCACCGGCCTCCAGATAAAGCGAGGGCATGGTGTTGATCGCATGCGTCATCTGGTAGAGCCAGGAGGTGCGCAACTCGGCCTTCGGCAGCGCCACGCTTTCGACGGCTTCCAGGAGATCGCCGAACGCCGTGCCCTGCGCGCAGCCCGACGTCTGCGTCCGCTTCTTCAGTTTTTGTTCGAAATTGGTGTGGTGCTCGGTGCGCACGACGACCACCTGCAAATCGTCGTCATATTCGACCTCGGTGACGACGTCGTCGTATTTCAGCATGTTCTGGTTCAGGAGATAGCCGAGCGCGAGATATTCCGGATAGTCGCCGATCGTCATCATGGTGACGATCTCCTGCGCGTTCAGGTACAGCGTCAGCGGCCGTTCCACCGGCACCCTGATTTCCACCGTGGTGCCGCTCTGGTCGGTGCCGGCGACGCGTTCGGTCAGCCGGGGATCGTCCGGGTTGGGCACGATCAGGGGGACGGGGGCTTTGTCGATTTTCATCATATCGCGAGGTTAGCATGACATTGCATCCCAGCCGATATAAAGCATCTCAGAGCATAAGCGAAATATGGCCAGAAACGTCATTGCGAGGAGCGAAGCGACGAAGCAATCCATCGTTTCACCAAGCCGTGAAACGGATTGCTTCGCTTCGCTCGCAATGACGGTGGGGATGAACGAGATGAAAGTGATAGGCCTCGCGGGATGGAGCGGCGCCGGCAAGACCACCTTGCTGACGCGGGTGATCCCGCATCTGACGGAAAGGGGCTTGCGCGTTTCCGTCATCAAGCATGCCCATCACGGGTTCGATGTCGACATACCCGGCAAGGATTCCTGGCGGCACCGCGAGGCCGGCGCCGCGGAAGTGCTGGTGTCCTCGACGCGGCGATGGGCCCTGATGCATGAGCTGCGCGGCGCCGGTGAGCCGCGGCTGCCGGAACTGCTGGCCAAATTGGCCCGGGTCGATCTCGTCATCATCGAGGGTTTCAAGCGCGAGCCGCATCGCAAGATCGAAGTGCACCGCGCCGCCAACGGCAAGCCGCTGCTGTTTCCCGACGATCCCGGCGTGATCGGCATCGCGACCGACACGGCCGTTGAAACCACGTTGCCGACGGCCCATCTCGACGATATCGAGGCGATCGCGGCCATGATGCAGCGATCCGCGATATCGGTCGAGGACGTGCTGGCGAAAAGTTTTAGCGAGGGCTGAGACGGAAGATGGCGCAATTGTCCGACGATTGCTTTGCCTTCGGTGGTCCGATGATGTCGGTCGATGAAGCCGTCGGCATCATCGCCGCGCGGGTGACCAGGGTTGAGGACGTCGAAACCGTCGGGCTCGCGGCCGCCGATGGGCGGGTGCTGGCGCGCGACATTGCAGCACCGCTGCCGCTGCCGCCTTTCACCAATTCCGCCGTCGATGGCTATGCGGTGGCGGGCCGCGATCTGCCGCAAGGCGAGGCGCAGGCGTTTGCCGTGAGCGGACGGGTGCAGGCGGGCGGTTCGGCGCGGGCGCCGGTTAAACCCGGCGAGGCCATGCGCATCTTTACGGGCGCGCCGATGCCGGAAGGCGCCGACACGGTTTTCATGCAGGAGGATGTCCGCCTCGAAGACGGCAAGGTGGTGCTTCCCGCCGGCCTGAAACCCGGCGCCAATGTCCGTCCGGCCGGCGAAGATATTCCGTCGGGCCATGCGGCGCTAACCGCCGGCCAGCGCCTGCGGCCGCAGGATGTCGCACTCGCCGCAGCCTTTGGCCTGACGCAGATCGGCGTGGTCAGGCGGATCCGCGTCGCGGTGTTCTCCACCGGCAACGAGCTGGTTTCGCCGGGGGAGGCGCGCGCGGCGGCGCAACTGTTCGATTCCAACCGCTTCATGCTGATGGCGATGCTGGCCCGGCTCGGCTGCGAGGTCGCCGACCTCGGCATCCTCAGGGACGAACGGACCTCGCTCGCAAGCGCCTTGAAGAAGGTGGCCGGTGACCATGACCTGATCCTCACCACCGGCGGCGTGTCGACCGGCGAAGAGGATCACGTCAAGGCGGCGGTCGAGAGTGCCGGCAAGCTCGTGCTGTGGCGGATGGCGATCAAGCCCGGCCGCCCCGTCGCCATGGGAATTATCGGCGGCACGCCGTTCATCGGCCTGCCGGGAAATCCGGTGGCGAGTTTTGTCACCTTCGTCCATGTGGTGCGGCCGACCATCATGGCGCTGTCCGGGGCAAAGCTGCAGCCGCTGGTACCGATGCCGGTCCGCGCGGCCTTCACCTACAAGAAGAAGATCGCCCGCCGCGAATATGTCCGCGTCACCTTGCGCAACGGCGCGGACGGCGGGTTAGAGGCGGTCAAATTTCCGCGCGAGGGCGCCGGCCTGTTGTCGTCGCTGGTCGACACCGACGGCCTGGTAGAACTCGGCGAACAGGTGACCCTTGTCGAGCCCGGCCAGACCGTCGGGTTTTTGTCCTATGCGAGCCTGACCTGACTTGTGGCGCGGGCGGCCGACGTCCGTGGAAAAGCTATGTCCGTAGCGGGTGAAGTTGTCGTATTTTTGTAGCTCGTGATCTGTCGCCTTCGTTGTTAAGTTTCGGAGGATCCGGAAGGCGTGGACGGGTCCGCCGATTTGGTCATGCCATGGATATTGCGGTCTGGTTAGCCCTCCGGGTCGGTTTCTTTGTTCGACTTGAAGCCCGTTTCTCCGCCCCGACCCGCGCTATCTCGGCGGCGGCGCGCGCAGGAGCGGTCAAGGACGCGCGCTTGCGCGCCCGCAAGGGCTTGTCCTTGACGGCTCCGAGCACGCTGCCAGGCTGAGGCCCGTCGGGGCTGATCTGCTGTCCGTCGGCGGAAAACCTCGTCAAACGGTGCGGGCCAAGGAACACGCTCACGGTGCCATCGGGATACGCGTGAACGCGGACCACGGCCTTGACGAAGTGGGGCCTGAGCCTGCTCTCGGGCAGCTGCAGCCGCCGACCGCTCCATGCGATCGTGTTGTCGTTGCCGACGGTTCGCTCTTCGATCACGCACAGCGCCTCGCGCCACGCCTCGTGCCGGTCGGCCACGAACGCCGTGCCTTGCTGTTCGGCCTTGATCGCAAACGCCGCGTTATGCTCGGCGATGTAATGCGCCTTCAGCCACGCATTGGCGGCTTCGACCGTCTTGATCCCGGCGAGCCGCAGCTCCTTCGGCAGCCGGCCTTGCAGCGTGCCGAACATCCGCTCGGAGCGCCCGCGCGCCTGCGGCGAATAGGCCGCGATATGCTCGATCCCAAGATGCGATAAAGCCCGTCCCACCTGGGTTTGTTGCGTCTTCGAGACCTTCTCGCCAGCCTTCGGGGTGTAGAAGTAATGGCTGCCGCGATCGGTGTAGAGCGCGCAGAACAGACCGCGCTCGCCAATCACTTCGCCCAAGGCCTGGAACGTCGACGCCGTCCCTTCTTCCTCGACCAGCAGCATCGAGTAGATCTCGCTCGTCGCATCGTCCATCGTGACGATCAGGTCCATCGCGGGCAGACCTTCGATCCAGGCGTGGCGCGACCCGTCCTGGTGTAGCAGCATGCCCGGCAGCGGCCGGCGTGGACGCTTCTTGCGGTGCGCCGAACGCTTCGGCGCCTTCCGCACCAAGCCCGCCGCGTGCAAGGCGAGTTTCGTCACGGTGTAGCCCAGCACATAGCCATGGCGCTTTTGCAGTTGCTCGTGGAAGTGCTTCACCGTGAAGTCCGCGTATTTGTCCCGGAACAGCCCCAGCATCCGCTCCAGCTCTTCCTCCGGCGCCCGCCGCGGTGATCGCCGGCCCATGCGCCGGTCGATCAGCCCGTCATCGCCCTCCGCCTCGTAGCGTTCCGCCCAGCGTTGAAACGTCCGCACGTTGATCCCCAGAAGCTCAGACGCAGCCTCCTGCGTCAGCTCCTTCGCCTCCGTCCGATCCAGCAAATCCGAAAACCGCATCCGTCGTACACCCTCGTGAATGGATGCCGTGCCCATCGTGCCCCCTTTGTTCTGGGGGCACCAAAAACACGACACTTCACGAGCTACAAACAGGTGACAGATCACGCGCTACTGACAGTCCGTGGAAAAGCTATTGCGCGCCTGCGCTGCCTCTAATAAATTTCATCCCGATGGGGATGGGGTCCCCCGATAACCGCCGCAAGGCTGATGACTCCTGCCAGGCGCTTTGCGTCGGTAGGAGCATGTCTGAACTCCTCCACCGTAAGCAACTGGATGGGCCATATGCGCTGCTCGAAAGAGTGGCCGCATGAGGCATGCCGGCGACGCGTTGCGAGGCCTTGCCACGCTCCGCGAGGAGACCGTTTGCGATCCGCGCGTCAGCGCGTGGCCTGCATTTTCGTGGCTGGAGTTGTCTTTGGGGAAGATCGCATGACTTGGCTGAGATTCGATTATGATTGTGAGAGACGTCAATCTGAAGCGATGAGCATGTTTGTTCAGTTCGAGCTGAAACGGCCAGGAAGTCCCCGCCAATGGTAACCGCGCTGATTTCTGTGGTCCTCGGCAGTGTGCTGGGAGGTACTGCGCGCTATTTGCTTTCGGGAGTCATCGCGAGGCGTGTCGGCGAGACGTTTCCGTGGGGCACGCTCACGATCAACGTCAGCGGCGCTTTCTTGATCGGAATCTTTGGCGCGTTGGCGCAAGACAACGCGTCGCTGCTTGCTTCGCCGAATCCGTGGCTGTTCGCGGTGACGGGTTTCCTGGGCTGCTACACGACCGTCTCTTCGTTCAGTCTGCAGACGCTGGCGCTGGCGAGAGACGGAGAGGGCGGCCGCGCCATCGGCTACGTCGCGATTTCCGTAGCGCTGTCGATCGGAGCCGTCGCCGTGGGTTTTGCACTTGTCGATCTGTTGAGATGAAGGGGGATCCCGGACAATGACCAGCGGCACTCCCGCCAGCACGAAGTGGAATACCGCGATCCTCTACGGATACGTCGCGACCGGCAGCGTCATAGGTGGCGTTGCACGCTATCTTGCATCGCTCATCATCCTGCCGGGGCCGGGATTCCCGTGGGCGACCCTGTTCGTCAACGTCACCGGCTCGTTTATCATCGGATTTTACAGCACCCTGAGCGGTCCCGACGGAAGGTTGTTCGCGAGCGCCCGGCAACGGCAGTTCGTCATGACCGGGTTTTGCGGGGGCTACACCACGTTTTCAACCTTCAGCCTGGAAACATTCAAGCTGCTGCAAGCCGGCATGACGCGGATGGCGTTCACAAATATCGCGGTCTCGACCGTGACCTGGCTCCTGGCCGTCTGGCTGGGATATGCACTGGCAAGCCGCCTCAACCGTTTGAAAGGGAGCTAACGATGCAAATCCCAAGACAGGCGCTACTGCTCCGCGTGTTCATTGGCGAGGATGACAGGTTCGCCGGATCGCCGCTGTGCGAGGCGATCGTGCTCAAGGCGCGCGAGTTGCACCTGGCCGGCGCGACCGTTCTGCGCGGCCCGATGGGGTTCGGCGCATCCAGCCGGCTTCACACCACAAAGATCTTGCGCCTTTCGGAGGACCTGCCGCTGGTGATCGAGATCGTCGACAGCGAGGAGAAGATCAACGGCTTCTTGCCGACGCTGGATCAAATGATGACCAGCGGCCTCATCACGCTCGAAAAGGTGCAGGTTCTTCAATATGGGGCGAAAGCCACCGCCTGAGTAGGCGGAAACCATCGCCGGGCGCATCGCAGCTGATGTCCGTTGACGAGGTCTACTGGCTCCGCCAAGTATAGCTCCATGACCACGACAAAACTCGATCTCACCGGTCTCAAATGCCCGCTGCCGGCATTGAAGACGCGCAAGGCGCTGAAGTCAGTCGCACCCGGCGATGTGCTGGAAGTGCACTGCACCGATCCGCTGTCGGTGATCGATATCCCGAACCTGATCCGCGAAACCGGCGACAAGGTCGAGATATCGGAACGAAGCGAAAGCCGCATCGTGTTCTTGATCGAGAAAGCGAATGATCTGATAGAAAAAGCCAATGGCTTGTCGCCTGGGTCCAAGTAACCGCCAGGTTGATACCTACCTTTTGCCTATCGACACCTGTCCCGCGTTCTGTCCCAATCGATGTTCTCCGCGGGGCTGCGGAGGTCTAGTCGCGTCCGTGGCAGGGCACGAAAACGCAGGCGGGCACATTTTCTGATCTAGGCCGGCACTGGCATCGGCATATCCTGTCGCGTCGGGGGTTGGAGTTCTCGGGATGCGCTTATTGATTCCAGCGCATTCTGGAATTGTGCGAGGCAGCAAAGTGGGAGCTGGTTCGCTGGGGTGCTGAACGCAACGGGATCGTAGACGGCAGACCTGCCCATCAAGGGCGGCTGCAGGGGGGAGGCAATCGATGACGACAATCAGCAGCACTGGAAGTGTGTCTGGCGCGCGCGAGGGAATCCTCGATCGCGAACACACCATCGCCAAGGCAGGCTTCAATCGCTGGCTGGTGCCGCCCGCGGCGCTTTGCATTCATCTTTGCATCGGCATGGCCTACGGCTTTTCCGTGTTCTGGCTGCCGCTGTCGCGCGCGATTGGACTGACGGCGCCGAAAGCGTGTCCGGACATGACCCTGATCCAGGAACTGTTCACCACTACCTGCGACTGGAAGGTGGCCAGCCTTGGCTGGATGTTTACGCTGTTCTTCGTGCTGCTTGGCGTCTCTGCCGCGATCTGGGGCGGCTGGCTCGAGCGTGTCGGCCCGCGCAAGGCCGGTGTCGTGGCGGCGCTGTGCTGGGCCGGTGGCCTGTTGATCGGCGCCTTCGGCGTTTACGTGCATCAGCTCTGGATCATGTGGCTTGGTGCCGGCGTCATCGGTGGTGTCGGCCTCGGCCTCGGCTACATCTCCCCGGTTTCGACCCTGATCAAATGGTTCCCCGACCACCGCGGCATGGCAACTGGCATGGCCATCATGGGTTTTGGCGGCGGCGCCATGATCGGCGCGCCGCTCGCCAATAACCTCATCAACTATTTCAAGACGCCAACCTCGGTCGGTGTCTGGGAAACCTTCGCGACCATGGGCGTGATCTATTTCGTCTTCATGATGATCGGAGCCTTTGCCTATCGCGTGTCGCCGGCCGGCTGGCAGCCCGAAGGCTGGACGGCTCCGACGAAGGACAATGCGATGATCTCGAAGTACAACGTCCACCTCAAGGACGCACACAAGACGCCACAGTTTTGGCTGATCTGGTGGGTGCTCTGCCTGAACGTGTCGGCCGGCATCGGCGTGATCGGCATGGCCTCTCCGATGTTGCAGGAGATCTTCGCGGGCAAACTGATCGGTTTGCCGACCGTCGGCTTCAACGCGCTGACCGCCGATCAGAAGGTAACGATCGCCGCGATCGCCGCAGGCTTTGCCGGTCTGCTATCGCTGTTCAACATTGGCGGCCGCGTATTCTGGGCGTCGCTGTCGGATTATATCGGCCGCAAGAATACCTATTACTGCTTCTTCCTGCTTGGCATTGCGCTTTACGCGCTGGCGCCGACGTTTGCGGCAATGGGTTCGAAGCTCTTGTTCGTTCTCGGCTTCGGCATCATCCTGTCGATGTATGGCGGCGGCTTCGCCACTGTGCCGGCCTATCTCGCCGACATGTTCGGCACGCAGTTCGTGGGCGCCATTCACGGCCGGCTGCTCACGGCATGGTCGACCGCCGGCATAATCGGTCCGGTGGTGGTGAACTACATCCGCGAGTTTCAGCTCGCGGCCGGCGTACCACGCGACCAGCTCTACAACACCACGATGTACATCCTGTGTGCGATGTTGATCGCCGGTCTGATCTGCAACTATCTGATCAAGCCGGTCGATCGGAAATGGCACATGAGTGCTGATGAGGTCGCCGGGCTTCAGGCAGCGAGCGCGAAGAACACGGCCGCGGTACAGACCGGCTCGTTCGGAATCGGCAGGGGCGGCTTCGACGTCAAGGCAGCGCTGTTCTGGGCCTTCGTTGGTATTCCGCTCGCATGGGGTGTCTGGAAGACGCTGGAAAGCGCGGTCAAGATACTCTGATCGAACATCGCGTGGCCCGCGGGACGAACATTTTCGCCCCGCGGCGCCTTTCGTCTTTCCGTTCCATTCAACGACTGACCCAGGGGAATTTCCCAATGCTTCGCACCGGAACTTGTTTCGCTGCCATGCTGCTTGTCGCTGGCACGCTCCATACCGCTTCGGCCCAAACCACCGCGCCCGCAGCCCCGCCGGCCGCTACCACTGCCGCTCCTGCCACGGCCAAGCCGTCGAGGATGAAACTGACCGCCGACAAGCTCAGGGACATGAAGGCCAAGTGGAGCGCCAACAAGGGCAAGCTCAAGGCTTGCCGCGTCGATGTGAAGAAGCAGGGGCTGGTTGGTGATGACCGCTTGTTCTACATCGAGGACTGCATGGGCAAGAGCTGATCGCCCCGGTTCGCTGACGGCGTTGCAGAAGGGGCATGACAGCAAAGCTGCATGCCCCTTAAATGCTTATTTGGACGCCATAATTTCTCTTGGCATCTGGCATGCCACGGACTAAGGTCGCCAGACTGAACAGGCAGGAACGAGACGTTTTCAATGGTTCATGACGTGCAAAAAGTCCGTTCGTTTGAGCATCCCGGCGGTGGGCGCAAGCGGGCCAAATCGACCCCCAAGGGCCGCCAGGTCGATCCGGCCGCGGCGCATGAGATCGAACTGCTGCTCGGCGACCGGCCGCGGCGCCGCGATCTCCTGGTCGAGCATCTGCACCTGATCCAGGACAAATATCATCAGATTTCCGCTGCGCATCTCGCAGCGCTTGCCGACGAGATGAAGCTGGCATTCGCGGAAGTGTTCGAGACCGCGACCTTCTATGCTCATTTCGACATCGTGAAGGAAGGCGAGCCGGATGTCGCGCCGCTGACCATCCGCGTCTGCGATTCGCTGACCTGCGCGATGCTGGGCGCGCAAAAACTGCTGCATGAGCTGCAGGACAAGGCCGGTCCCGGCATTCGCGTGGTGCGCGCGCCCTGCGTCGGCCGCTGCGACACCGCGCCGGCGGCCGAAGTCGGTCATCACTTTGTCGATCACGCCACGGTTGCCAATGTGCTCGCCGCCGCCAAGGCCGGCGAGACCCACCCGCATCTGCCCAAATATGTCGACTACGATGCCTATGTGGCCGGCGGCGGATACGCGCTGCTGAAGCGCCTGCGCTCCGGCGAATTGCCGAAAGAGGATCTGCTCAAAGCGCTCGACGATGCGAGCCTGCGTGGTCTCGGCGGCGCAGGTTTTCCGACGGGACGTAAATGGCGCGCGGTGCTCGGCGAGCCCGGACCGCGGCTGATGGCGATCAACGGCGACGAGGGCGAGCCCGGCACCTTCAAGGACCGCTATTATCTCGAAACCGATCCGCATCGCTTCATCGAGGGCATGCTGATCGGCGCGCATGTGGTCGAGGCGACCGAAATCTACATCTACATCCGCGACGAATACCCGGCCTCGCGGGAAATTCTCGAGCGCGAACTTGCAAAGCTGCCGGCTGGCGGTCCCGTGCTTCATATGCGCCGCGGCGCCGGCGCGTACATCTGCGGCGAGGAATCCTCGCTGCTGGAGAGCATCGAGGGCAAGCGCGGTCTGCCCCGGCACAAGCCGCCTTATCCGTTCCAGGTCGGGCTGTTCGGTCTGCCGACGCTGATCAACAATATCGAGACGCTGTGGTGGGTGCGCGACATCGTCGAGAAGGGCGCGGAGTGGTGGAAGAGCCACGGCCGCAACGACCGTCAGGGCCTGCGCAGCTATTCGGTGTCGGGCCGGGTCAAGAATCCCGGCATGAAGCTTGCGCCCGCCGGCGTCACCGTGCGCGAACTGATCGACGAGTTCTGCGGCGGCATGGCGGATGGACATAAGTTCCACGCCTACCTGCCGGGCGGCGCGTCCGGCGGCATCCTGCCCGCCGCGATGGACGACATCCCGCTCGATTTCGGCACGCTGGAAAAATATGGCTGCTTCATCGGCTCCGCCGCGGTCATCATCCTGTCCGAGCAGGACAGCGTGAAAGGAGCGGCACTGAACCTGATGCGCTTCTTCGAGGATGAGAGCTGCGGCCAGTGCACGCCCTGCCGTGTCGGCACGCAGAAGGCCGCAATCCTGATGGAGCGGCCGGTCTGGAACCGCGAATTGCTCGACGAATTGAGCCAGGCGATGCGCGATGCGTCGATCTGCGGCCTCGGCCAGGCGGCCTCAAATCCGCTGACCTCCGTGATTAAATACTTCCCAGACGAGTTCAAGGAAGCTGCGGAATGACGAAAATCCAGTTCGAACTCGACGGCAAGCAGGTCGAGGCCATCAACGGCGAGACCATCTGGCAGGTGGCACACCGCCAGGGCCGCGAGATCCCGCATCTGTGCTATTCGCCGGAGCCGGACTACCGGCCCGACGGCAATTGCCGCGCCTGCATGGTCGAAATCGAAGGCGAGCGCGTGCTGGCGGCCTCCTGCAAGCGCACGCCGAGCGTCGGCATGAAGGTGAAGACCGAAAGCGCGCGCGCGGTCGCAGCGCAAAAGATGGTGATGGAACTGCTGGTCGCCGATCAGCCGGCGCGCGCGACCTCGCATGATCCCGAATCGAAATTCTGGCACTGGGCCGAAAAGGTCGAGGTGACCGAGAGCCGCTTTCCGGCGGCCGAGCGCTGGGAGGGCGATGCCAGCCATCCGGCCATGCGCGTCAATCTCGACAGCTGCATCCAATGCGGCCTGTGCGTGCGCGCCTGCCGCGAGGTGCAGGTCAACGACGTCATCGGCATGGCCTATCGCAGCCATGGCTCCAAGATCGTGTTCGACTTCGACGATCCGATGGGCGAATCGACCTGTGTCGCCTGCGGCGAATGCGTGCAGGCCTGCCCGACCGGCGCGCTGATGCCCTCCGTGATGCTGGACGAGAACCAGACCCGCGTCACCTATGCGGACCGCAAGGTGGACTCGCTGTGTCCGTTCTGCGGCGTCGGCTGCCAGGTCACCTATGAAGTCAAGGACGAGAAGATCATCTACGCCGAAGGTCGCGACGGCCCGGCCAACCACAACCGGCTCTGCGTCAAGGGCCGCTTCGGCTTCGACTACATCCATCATCCGCATCGCCTGACCAAGCCGCTGGTGCGGCTGCCGAATGCCAAGAAGGATTCCAACGACCAGGTCGATCCCGCCAATCCCTTCACGCATTTCCGCGAAGCCTCGTGGGAAGAAGCGCTCGACATCGCCGCAAAAGGCCTGGTGAAAATCCGGGATGAGAAGGGCGTCAAGGCGCTGGCCGGTTTCGGTTCGGCCAAGGGCTCCAACGAGGAAGCCTATCTATTCCAGAAACTGGTGCGCACCGGTTTCGGCTCCAACAATGTCGATCACTGCACCCGGCTGTGCCACGCCTCGTCGGTGGCGGCGCTGATGGAAGGCCTGAATTCCGGCGCGGTGTCGGCGCCGTTCTCGGCGGCAATGGATGCCGAAGTCATCATCGTGATCGGCGCCAATCCGACCGTGAACCATCCGGTGGCGGCGACCTTCATCAAGAACGCGGCGAAAAAGGGCGCCAAGCTGATCGTGATGGATCCGCGCGGGCAATCGCTGTCGCGTCACGCCACCAGGCATCTGGCGTTCAAGGCCGGCAGCGACGTCGCGATCCTGAACGCGATGATCCACACCATCATCGCCGAGGGCCTGACCGACGAGCAATATATCGCCGGCTATACCGAAGGCTATGACGAGCTAAAGGAGCGGATCAAGGAGTTCGCGCCGGAGAAGATGGAGCCGATCTGCGGCATCCCGGCGGAAACGATCCGCGAGGTGGCGCGGATGTATGCGCGCTCGCGCGCTTCCATCATCTTCTGGGGCATGGGCATCAGCCAGCACGTCCACGGCACCGACAATGCGCGCTGCCTGATCGCGCTGGCCCTGATCACCGGACAGGTCGGCCGTCCCGGCACCGGCCTGCATCCGCTGCGCGGCCAGAACAACGTGCAAGGCGCCTCCGACGCCGGCCTGATCCCGATGTTCCTGCCGGACTATCAGCCGGTCGGTCGCACCGATCTGCGCGAGCCCTTCGAAAAACTCTGGCATCAGGACATCGATCCGGTTCGTGGCTTGACGGTCGTCGAGATCATGAACGCAATCCACGCCGGCGAGATCACCGGCATGTATATCGAGGGCGAAAATCCGGCGATGTCGGACCCCGATCTGCAGCACGCCCGCGAGGCGCTGGCCAAACTCGATCATCTGGTGGTGCAGGATCTGTTCGTCACCGAAACAGCGTTCCACGCCGACGTTATCCTGCCGGCTTCGGCGTTCGCGGAAAAGAGTGGCACCTTCACCAATACCGACCGCCGCGTGCAGCTCGCGCGCGAAGTGATCAAGCCGCCCGGCGACGCAAAGCAGGATCTCTGGATCATCCAGGAAATCGCCAAACGCATGGGCCTGCCCTGGAACTACGCTGGACCGGCGGATGTTTTCACCGAGATGACGCAGGTGATGCCGTCGCTGAACAACATCACCTGGGAACGGATGGTGCGCGAGGGCGCGGTGACCTATCCGGTCGACGATCCCGATCAGCCCGGCAACGAGATCATCTTCACTACCGGGTTCCCGACCGAAAGCGGCCGCGGCAAGATCGTGCCGGCGCAGGTGGTCGCGCCCGACGAGATTCCCGACGACGAATATCCGATGGTGCTCTCCACCGGCCGCGTGCTGGAACATTGGCATACCGGCTCGATGACCCGGCGCTCCAACGTGCTCGACCAGATCGAGCCCGAGGCGGTGGCGTTCATGTCGCCCAAGGATATGCGGCGGCTCAACGTCTGGCCGGGTGATTTCATCCGGCTGGAGACCCGCCGCGGCGCCGTCGAGGTCAAGGTCCGCTCCGACCGCGACGTGCCGGAAAACATGGTGTTCATGCCGTTCTGCTACGCGGAGGCGGCGGCGAACCTGTTGACCAATCCGGCGCTCGATCCGTTCGGCAAGATCCCGGAATTCAAGTTCTGCGCCGTGCGCGCGGAGAAGGTGGAACTCCGCTCGGCGGCGGAATAGCCGCGGGCTAGAACCACGGCTCCTCATAGAGCGGTGCACCATCGACCAGCAGTCGCTTGATAGCGGCGCGTCCTGACGGCAGGACTGCTGCGACAACCGTCAATTTATGTTGGTTGCGGGCCTGTTCGAGCTTCCGGCCCTCACCTTCGGGAACGAAATAGCTCTCGAGATTGTAACGAATCTGCAGCTTGTCGCAGAAGTTACGCCTGCTTGTGCCGCAACTGGCGCCGTAGGCGACGCGGCCGCGTATCAGGATTTCGGGACTTGCGACCCCTACGGCATCGGTATGTACCGAGACGGCCTCGTAGAGTCCGTCGCGATTGGGCGTGAGCTTGACGAACACCGTGTGGTTGCCGACGGGCTGGCCCAGGAGCGGGCCTGCCGGCAATTGCGAGATGTCGTAGCCGAGGACCACATAGTCGCCGCGCAGGAAATCGCGCGGATCGACCGGTCGGCTCTGCAGGGTTACTTCCGTGCCGTCGCGCAGGATCTGGACGCGATCGATGATCATCACGGTCATCAGCGCAACCTGAATCAGGGCGGCTGCGCCGAACAGCACGATTTTCGGGATGCGTGCCGAAAACTCAGCGAGGGATGCGGCGGGAGTCTTGATCATTGCTGTGTTCTCGGCACGAGGCGATTGAGCAGCAAGGAAAGCATGACGGCGACGGCGCCAGCCGCCGCGAGGAACATCGAGCGGCGCAGCAGCGAGCCCTTCACCGCCCACGTGATTGCCGCGATGACGCCGGCAATCCCGAGCCAGCCGGCGACGATCCGCGGACGCGCATCGTCGAGCGTGCCCGAGACGACCAGGCAGAGCATGGCGCAGAGCTCGACGGCGTAGGTGGGCCACGGTTCGCCCGCTTGCGGCGGCGTCCACAATGCCGCCGCCACGAGGACGAGCGCGATCGCAGTTCCGGCCAGTGCCGCGCCTGCCCGGCGCGTCGCCGCGGAAGCCGCAAAGGCCAGGATCGCTCCTGCGACGCCGCAGGCGATCGCCCAGAACGGTTGGCTCGCCGCGGGGCCGGCGAGGTCGTTTGCCGTTGCCACCTCCAGAGTGGCGACACCGGCTAACGAAAAAGCCCCATAGATCGACAGCACGGTCCCGGCGGAAGACGCTCGCTGCCACGCCGTCGCGGCAAGCGCGATTCCCGCGCCGAACAGCAAGGCTGCACCGTCGGCGAGAACAAATGACGATTCGAATCCGGGACGAATTGCCGTCGCGGTCCACCAGGGGAGCGCGGCGAGCGCGACAAGGTGGGCCGCCACCCGCGAGTTCCAGACCAACGCAAGGGCGGCGGCAATGAGCCAGAACGCCACAAACGCCAAATGCGGGACATCGGGAATTTCAAGGACGCGCATGCTGCTCCATATGGTCGCGGCGACCAGCGCGACCGCAAGCGCGCCGCGCGAGCCGGTCAACGCCGCGGCCGCGAGCGCGCCGATCGCCCACAACAGCATGCCGCCGGCAAAATCCCCGCCCAAATGATACATCTGGCCAACCAGGGCGACCCCGGCACCAAAGATGATCGCGCCCACGCTGGCGCTGAGGTCGGCGAGGACCGGCCGGTCCGCATGGGCGAACCAGGCCCCGAGGCCATGGGCGACGGCGATGCCGGCGAGCAGAATTGCCAGACGCAACAGGCGCGCGATGTCCATCCAATGGGCGGCGACGAAAGCCAGGAACGCAGCCGCGATCAAAAGGCCGCCGACGATGGCTATCACGACAGCGATGTTGATGCCTGGCGCGAGCGGCGGAAGTGCAACGCGGACAGCGGCCAGCGTCGCAGGCGTAATCACGCCATCGGCTTCCCATTGCGCAAGATCAGCTTCGAGGCGCTGGCGATAGGCTCGGTCGAACATCACCGTGATTCACCGGAACGCCAGCCGGCGGTGTCGAGGCAGGTCAGGCGTCCCGCGACACCCAAGCGTGGTGCCCCCGGCTGCAAGACCAATTCCCGGCGCTGCATTGATGTCCCCCGGTTGTTGCGCCAGCCTATCACTGTGCCGGTTGTATTGGAACAGTGCTGCTATCTATTGACGGGGGCGTCTTCATCTGCTTGCAGGCCCGCGGCCGCGCATCCTTATCTATCGCGTTTATGCGAGATGGGGGCGGCGAATCTCTTGACCAATCCGGCGCTCGATCCGTTCGGCAAGATCCCGGAATTCAAGTTCTGCGCCGTGCGCGCGGAGAAGGCCGAGATCCGTTCCGCCGCGGAATGAATGAGATACAATCTCAACCGCGACGTGACGGGGCTGCTGCTATGGCTGCGGGTCACCGCGTTGGGATAACAAAGACCTGGCCGGGATAAATCAGGTTCGGATTGCGGATCTGCCGCCGGTTCGCCTGATAAATGACGGCGTAGCGCGTGCCCGCGCCATAGGTGAGGCGGCTGATGCGCCAGAGACTGTCGCCGCGGGAGACGGTGGTGGTTGCGATCTTCGGCACGACCACGGCGGAGGGCGAGGCTGCGTCTGGCGGCACGGCGGCCCCCGCAGCCGCCAGCTGCGGCCGCGGTGGAGCGGTCGCTATGCCCGGCTGCTTCGACGCTGTGGTCTGCTCCGGCACGGACCCGGTGGGCGAGGTGTCGGGAACGGTGAACGGCACTTCGGCGCGCGCGCGTACCGCGCCGGAATTCGACTCCACCTCGTCCAGCCTGACGCGATAGCTGCCGGGCGCGACCCCTTCATTGATCGTGACCGCAAAATGTCCATCCGCGCCGGCCGTTACCGACGCAACAAAGCTGTCGTTGAGATAAAGCCTTACCGCGGCGCCGGGGCGCGCGCGGCCGCTGACATGGAACTTGCCGCCTGGCTGGATATCGGCCGCCTCCACGACCACTGTGCCGGCCATCGGCTTTGGCGCCGCCGGCTGCGACAGCACGACGGTGGGCTTGTCCGGTGTCATCAACGCCACGACCGGCCGGTCGGTCGGTTTCGGCTCGAGCGCCACCGCCACGCTCTGTTTGGACGTGGCCTGCGTGCCGTCCGCCTGCCTGGAACGCAGCGTCAGGTCATAAGTGCCGGAAGGAAGCGGGGGCGGGACCATGGCGAATTGTCCGGATTGATCCGCGACCGTGCGATCATGCACCTCGCCATTGCGCAGCAGTTCTACTGTCGCGCCCGGCGCCGCCCGGCCGGCGATCACCGCTTCGCCCGTCGGCTCGATGCGGGCAACGTCGAAGGCCGGCACGCCGTCGTCGCTGCCCGGCGTTGGGGGCGATCCGCCCAGCGTGTCCGCCACGGCGTTTGCTTCCCTCTGCGCCGTTGCGAGCGCGGCCGGACCCTGATCTCGCGCCCCGGATGCCGGCTTTGAGACCGCCGGCGCGGCGGTTGCGGCCCCGGTGTCAACCGGCGGCTCGCGGCGGACGTGCTGGACGGCGAAGACAAGCGCCACGCCACAGGCCGCAACAGACGCCATCAACGGCACGACCATTCGGCTCATCGGTGTGGCAGTCATGATACTCATCCATCTGCCGATCTTGGCTCGTCAGCATTCTATAGCCTTTCGTGCAAAGTGGGTACTGGTTCGCGTCAAGAAAACACGGTCGGAAACCGCGATGATCGCAAGCCATGAGGCGAGTTTCCTGGAGACCGCGACATGCCGGAAAACATGGTGTTCATGCCGTTCTGCTACGCGGAGGCGGCGTCGAACCTGCTGAGCAATCCGGCGCTCGATCCGTTCGGCAAGATCCCGGAATTCTGCGGGCGGAGAAGGCCGAGATCCGTTCCGCGGCGCAATGAAACGAGATCGGCAGGCGTCAAAAGTTCAGGTGCGAAAGAAAGATCGCGGCTTTTAGCGCGATGATACCGGCGAGGGCACCTCCGACCGTCAGGACGGCAAGCGCAAATTTGCTGAGCCGCTTGATCGTCGCCATGTGCGCTTTCGCGAGGCCCGTTGCTGCGATGTCGTGCCCGCCCGATGAACAGGGGGCCGGTTTGAATCGGCCGCCAGCGTGCGTCAGCATCGACATCTCGGGAATCCTTCACTCCGGTTGTTGGCAGCGCGCCGCGCTATCAGCCGATCGAGGCGACCAAGCGCTGCAGATGGCGCGTCACGAGCCGCTTCACCGATCCAAGATGCGGGACCAGCGCGTTGCCGTTGTTTTCCAGGTCGAGCTCGAACCGATGAGAAGGGAATATCGTCGCGCATCCCGTCGGCCGGCTGTTGGTCCTTGCAAAGGACAGCGCGGAGCTCTTGAACAGGAAAAGCCCGCCGATTCTTCCCTTCGCGTCCCGGGCAACCCAGAAGCCTTCGCTATTGCGCCCGATGAAGAACCCCGGAATTGCCTCGCTGACGATGCCGGAATCGAGTGGTTGAAATTGCGTATTGTCGCCCGCGGGCTCGTCGCGCGGCGGCGTGTGGGTGTGTTCGCGGCGCGGGCATTCGGCCTCCGCTGCCGCATGCTGCATCTGGCAACTGACAAACCTGTCGATCGTTTTGCGCGCAGCAGCCAGCACGGCCCGAGGCCGTCCCGCAGCAGGATGCGCGGTATGGAAACTGATCGCGCCCATCGCGGCCTCCTTACGAATCCAATGTCATGATGTGCAGGCAAAGCCGTAGGAATACGAGACGGATCGATCGTGGATGTCATAGGAGAAATATAGGAATTGACGCCGCCGTAGACGTTTATGCCGCCCTTATGGGAGGAGGCAGGAGATCGCCTCGATTTCCTATGCGATCGTCCGCATCTTGGCACCAGGCGCCCGCAATGCGGGCGGACGGTGGAGATCTACCATGGCTCACTTGCTCACTGGTGAAGATAAATTCCGCGATGTGACCTGCGACGATGACTATCGGTCGTATCTCATCAGCCGGCGCGATTCATCGGGCAACTACCGGTTCGCCCGGTCGCAGGCGAAACGCGACCGCGTCCGGATGCGCGACGCCTTAAGGCGCGTCAACGGCTTCCTGAAGAACATGATCGAGGCCATCGCCGACTCGAAGGTACGCCGCATGCAGCGCGAACTCGAACTGCGCGGCATTCGCTTCGACCGGGACACCAACGATTGGGTGGCGCGCCATTCCGGGCCGACGGAGCGTTCGCGATGAAGCCGGCTTCTTTTGTCGCCCTTGTTCGCGGCGCGTTCAGGTCACTGGTGACGTTTTTCGGCCCATCCTGGGATGGGCCGGTCAAGCGCTACCATCCCGAGCAACACTATATGCGCGGTCCCGGGCCGAAATGGCGGGAGAAGCATTTTCTGGATCGTGCATCTCCTGGCGGCGCGTGAGCCCTTGATACGGTCGCGCGACACACGTGCCGCAACGCATCGAGTCAATCATTGCCGCGGGTGGAAAGCCCCTTCCACAGGTCGTTTCGCTGTCGAACTGGACTGGCGGCGGGAGAGACCTTCGGCTAGCCGATGTCGACCGCTGTCGCAACCAGCCGTCGCAGGCGGTCGTCGTCGATCCGTGCGAGGTATTGGCGCAGGATCGCAGCGGCGCGTTCGTTCGGTTGCAGGATTGCGGCGCGCGGTCGGCATTGTCCAGCGTCACGGCATACCGCAGGATCGCCAGATGTCAGGCGCGTAGGGTTCTGGCGTGCCGCTCGATTCCGTGAGCGGCTGGGCTCATCCGGGTTGGGCCTGCCCTGCAGCGGCGGAATGCTCGCAAGCACGCGGTGTGTGCCGGCTTTCGACCGGACATGCGATATCCTCATCGCCAATCTGCGCGATCGCGCCCGCGACCTCCGCCTTTGCGGGCTCGCCAAGTTCAACGAGGGGCAGGCGGGTCGCCGGGGACATGAAGCCGAGCAGGCAGAGCGCGTATTTCAGGGCGGCCGGGCTTTCCCTGGCGAGAGCGGCTGCCAGCGGCGCCAGCCGGTTCTGCAGGTATCTCGCGGTCTGTAGCCGCTCCTGCCTGCAGTTAGAAAAGATGGCCTGGCACAGTCCCGGCGTGACGTTCGATATCAGGGATATGCAACCGTCCCCGCCATTGGCAACGAACGCCAGCGCCGTTGCGTCGTCCCCGGACATCAATCGAAATCCTGCCGGCAGCTGTGGCCGCAAGCGCAGCAGCCGCACGATATCGCCGGCGCCGTCCTTCAATCCGACGAAGCGCCTCGATTCGGCCAGCCGCAACAGCGTGTCGTCGGACAATTCGCGCATGGTCCGGGCTGGAACGTCGTGCAGGATGATGGGCAGCCCGCTCGAGATCGCAATCGCCCGGAAGTGCGCGTGAATTCCGGCCTGCATCGGCTTGTTGTAATACGGCACGACCGAAAGCACCGCATCGGCGCCGGCCGCTTCGGCGCGCTGTGTCAGTTCGATCGCCTGACTGGTCGAATTGGATCCGGCTCCGGCGATGACGCGGACGCGGCCTCGCGCCACTTCGACGGCGGCGCGGATGATGCTTTCCTGTTCGGCCGGCGTCAGCGTGGAGCTTTCGCCGCTGGTTTCGCTGACCAGGATCGCGGTGACGCCGGCTTCGATCTGGCGCTCGCAAAGCTTTGCGAATGTCGCCAGATCGACTGCACCCGTTTCATCGAAGGGGGTGGGAATATCGGGTATGTAGCCCGCCAGCCATGTGGCTGGATTTGAAGATGCGATCATTGGGATTTTACGCCGCGTTTTGCATCTCGCCAAAGTCTTGCCGAACGGCTGAAAGCACGAAGCCCTGTTGGCACCTGACACCGGCCTCGATCCGAAATCCCATCTGTTCGAGCTTGCCCCGGATTCGCAGGCCGGCGCCGGCTTCGTGGCAGTCGATCATGACCGCGATGGCGGCGCTGGCGCCGAGGAATTGCGATATCCCGGTAAGCGCGGTCTCGATCGCCTGAAGGGAATTGTGGCCGGTGATCAGGCCAACCGCGTGCTGGCCTTTCGGGATCCGGCAGGTCTTGGTGGTGGCTACCCGCATGAAACCGCGCCGGCGCAGCGCAACATAGAGTTCCAGGCTGCCGCTGCCGGCAACGATGGCGCGATGCAGGTTGGTCAGGCGCGTGAGCCCGATCATGGTATCGACGACCTGCTCCCGGTTCGAATCGGAATGAGGCTGACCCATCTTGCTCTCCTTGTGGGGAAGTCTGTCCGGCCTGTTACGCGACGCGCCGGGCTGTGGCGCCGGCGACCTGCGATGCGGGACCGGAAGCGGGCGTGCCGCCCATGTCGAGTTCGATTTCGAGTGCCAGTTCGACGATGGTTTCGGGATGGTGGCCGTTCTCGAACAGCGCGTATTTGACGGCTTGCGCGCGGTTGACGAACAGCCCGCCATAAAGGCCGTTCTGTTCCTGGGCGACCCAGTTGCCGCGCCTGTTCCTGCCGATGAAGACGATTGCAGACGGAGAACTACACGAGGGAGGTTCGGCGAGCTTCACGTTGGTATTCCTTCCAGAGATGGGGTAGTGCGCGCCCAATATGTTTCCCGCCGGATATGAAATCGAGCGTGACAAGGCGGCGATCTCATAGGAGCCGCATAAGCCAGGCGCCGTTAAAGCGATTGGTTGAGGCCGCTGACCAGCATGCAAATGGCGGCATAGGTCACCGTTTCATCCCACTGGTTAAGCTCGGCATCGAGTGGAAGCTCGCGCCGGATGACGGCGATGCAGGCGCTGAGGATGGTGGACATCCACAGCAGGGCGGCCAGGCTCCTGCCGAAGCCGATGCCGCCGAACATCGCGAAAATCACCAGGATGAACATCCGCATGCCAAACCGGATCAGCACCTGGGCCGATCGCAGTTTTCGCGGGTAATTTGACAGCCGTATCACGCGCGTAAATCCGGAAGCCGGAGAGACAACAGCTCGCGGCCTTACGCGAAATTATCGCTGCAGACCGGCTCGTAGAGCGGGTTCGTGTCGCGGCTCACGATCGGAACGCTGGTCCTGCTCGACGGTGCAGTGAGGCGCTCGGCCTCGACGAAGGCGGTCAGGATCGCGAGTGCCAGATCCGCATGACGGCCTTCGATCGAATGATCGAGCCAGTCCGGCAGTTCGCGTTCGCGCGACAGTGCGCAAAACCATTCACCTTCATCATAGGCGATGCGGCGGACCTGCCATTGCGGCAGTTCCAGATCGATCAGCGCCAGCGCAGCATCGGTCCAGGCGCCCGACTGGATCAGCCGCTCGACGCGGGAGGTCTTGCCGCTTTGCCCCTGCGACGGAAAACGCCGGCAGGCCTTGCTGATGATCTCGGACATCAACCCGGCCGTCACCGCACCTGCGTCGCGAAGCCGGTCGACCAGTTCGGCGGGATTTTGATGTTCTGAAATCAGCGGCATGACGTCATCTCGTTCAGGGCGTAGCCAATGGTTCTGGCCACGCTGCCAAAATGGCCAAGACGCCATTTGAAAACGAGAGGGAATGGAAGGCTGAGATATATGAATTTCATAAGCGCGCGTTTCGACAAAAAGTGGTGCTACGTGCAAGACCGCGATTTCGTCGGCGACTAGGTTAAATTGCGAATTTGACCACCCGTGTTCGGGAAAATCGCGTCTTTATGGAATTCCTATAAAACTTAGCGTGCGGTCGCCTCGAAATCATACATCCGAAGTGGCACCTCACAGCCTGATACGGAAGGTCGGGATTGTTGCGGAGAGATCCCGCTCAATCGATTGAAACCGTCTTGCCGCGCACGGAAACGAGGCGCGAAAAGGAACATCCCATGTTGGACATCGTCATGCTGGCGCTCGGCCTCGGCTTTTTCGCGGCGGGCATAGGCTACGCCTACGCCTGCGAACGGTTGTGAGAGGAGAGAGCCATGATTTTCGATTACTCGCTCGCCGGTCTCGTTTCGCTGGGTCTGCTGTTCTACCTGACCTACGCGCTGCTGCGCCCCGAGCGCTTCTGAACCTGCATCCAACGGCAATTCCCCAAAGGGCAATCCCATGACCGTCATCGGCTGGATTCAAATTCTTCTGTACTGCGCGATCGTGGTCGCGCTGGTGAAACCGCTCGGCGGGTACATGACGCGCGTCTTCAACGGCGAGCGCACGTTCCTGTCTCCGATCCTGCGGCCGGTCGAGGCCGGGCTTTACTGGATCGGCGGCGTCGATGAGAAGCGCGAGCAGCATTGGCTGACCTATACGGTCGCGATGCTGCTGTTCCATGTCGGCGGCTTCCTGATCATCTACGGCCTGATGCGGCTGCAGGCGCTGCTGCCGTTCAATCCGGCCGAACAATCCGCCGTCGCGCAGGATCTGTCGTTCAATACGGCGATCTCCTTCATCACCAATACCAACTGGCAGAACTACGGTGGCGAGAGCACGCTGTCGTATCTGGTGCAGATGCTCGGCCTGACGCATCAGAACTTCCTCTCGGCGGCGACCGGCATCGCGCTGGCGGTGGCGCTGATCCGCGGCTTCTCGCGCTCCTCGATGCGCACCATCGGCAATTTCTGGGTCGACGTGACCCGATGCACCCTCTACGTGCTGCTGCCGATCTGCGTCGTCTACACCCTGTTCCTGGTGTGGCAGGGCATTCCGCAGACGCTCGGCGCTTACGTCGACGCCACCACGCTCGAAGGCGCCAAGCAGACCATCGCGGTCGGCCCGGTCGCCTCGCAGGTCGCGATCAAGATGCTGGGCACCAATGGTGGCGGCTTCTTCAACGCCAACGCCGCGCACCCCTTCGAAAACCCGACGGCGCTGTCGAACTTCGTGCAGATGATTTCGATCTTCGCGCTCGGCGCCGCCATGACCAACGTGTTCGGCCGCATGGTCGGCAACCAGCGCCAGGGCTGGGCGATCCTGGCCGTGATGGGCGTGCTGTTCATCTCGGGCGTCGCCGTCACCTACTGGGCCGAGGCCAACGGTACCTCGGCGCTGAGCGCGCTCGGCCTGACCGGCGGCAATATGGAAGGCAAGGAAGTCCGCTTCGGCATCGTCGCGTCCTCGCTGTTCGCCGTGATCACCACGGCGGCTTCCTGCGGCGCGGTCAACGCCATGCATGACTCATTTACCGCGCTGGGCGGCATGATCCCGCTGATCAACATGCAGCTCGGTGAAATCATCGTCGGTGGCGTCGGCGCCGGCCTTTACGGGATGCTGCTGTTCGTCGTGTTGGCGATCTTTGTCGCCGGCCTGATGGTCGGCCGCACGCCGGAATATGTCGGCAAGAAGATCGAGGCGCGCGAGGTCAAGATGGCAATGCTCGCCATCCTGGTGTTGCCGCTGATGTATCTGGGCTGGACCGCGGTCGCCGTAGTGCTGCCCTCGGCGGTGGCGTCGATGGCCAATGCCGGCCCGCATGGCTTCACCGAGGTGCTCTATGCCTATACTTCGGCGACCGGGAACAACGGCTCGGCCTTTGGGGGCCTGACCGGCGACACCTTCTTCTACAACCTGACGCTCGCCTGTTCGATGTTCGTCGGCCGTTTCTTCATGATCGTGCCGGCGATGGCGCTGGCGGGCTCGCTCGCCGGCAAGAAATCGATCCCGCCCTCGGCCGGCACCTTGCCGACCACGGGCGGCCTGTTCGTCGGCCTGGTCGTCGGCGTGATCCTGATCATCGGCGGGCTCACCTTCTTCCCGGCGCTGGCGCTGGGGCCGATCGTCGAGCACCTCGCTATGAACGCCAACACCCTGTTCTGATCGAACGCATTTCGGAGTCACGTCCATGGAAACCATGAAACTGCAGAAAAAGGCGACGGCCTCGGCAATGCTCGATCCGAAAATCGTGGTGCCGGCGATCCGCGCGGCCTTCGTCAAGCTCGACCCGCGGCTGATGATCAAGAACCCCGTGATGTTCGTGGTCGAGATCGTGGCCGCGCTGACCACGGTGATCTTCGTTCGCGATCTGGCCACGGGCGGCGCGAGCCTCGGCTTCACCTTCCAGATCATTCTGTGGCTGTGGTTCACGGTCCTGTTCGCCAATTTCGCCGAGGCCGTTGCCGAAGGCCGCGGCAAGGCGCAGGCGGAGTCGCTGCGCAAGACCCGTACCGAGAGCCAGGCCAAGCTGTTGACCGGTTCCGACAAGACCTTTCGTCTGGTCTCCGGTACCAGTCTTAAGGTCGGCGACGTCGTGCTGGTCGAGGCCGGCGATAATATTCCGTCCGATGGCGAGGTGATCGAAGGCGTAGCTTCCGTCAACGAGGCCGCCATCACCGGCGAATCCGCGCCGGTGATCCGCGAATCCGGCGGCGACCGCTCGGCGGTCACCGGCGGCACGCAGGTGTTGTCCGACTGGATCCGCGTCCGCATCACCGCCGCGCAGGGCTCGACCTTTATCGACCGCATGATCAAGCTGGTGGAAGGCGCCGAGCGGCAGAAGACGCCGAACGAGATTGCGCTCAACATCCTGCTGGCGGGCCTCACCATCATCTTCGTGTTCGCGACCGTGACGATCCCGAGCTATGCGGCCTATGCCGGCGGCTCGATTTCCGTTGTCGTGCTGGTGGCGCTGTTCGTGACGCTGATCCCGACTACCATCGGCGCGTTGCTGTCGGCGATCGGCATCGCCGGCATGGACCGGCTGGTGCGCTTCAACGTGCTGGCGATGTCCGGCCGCGCGGTGGAAGCCGCCGGCGACGTCGATACCCTGCTGCTCGACAAGACCGGCACCATTACGCTGGGCAACCGGCAGGCGACGGCGTTTCGCCCGGTGCGCGGCGTGACCGAGCAGGAACTGGCGGACGCGGCGCAACTTGCCTCGCTGGCCGACGAAACCCCGGAAGGCCGCTCGATCGTCGTGCTGGCCAAGGAAAAATACGGTATCCGCAGCCGCGACATGGCGGAGCTCAACGCCACATTCGTCCCGTTCACCGCGCAAACCCGGATGAGCGGCGTCGATGCCGGCGCGTCGTCGGTCCGCAAGGGCGCGGTCGATGCGATCCTGAATTACGTCAATGGCGGGAGCCGGGTCGTCGCGTCAGGAAACACGGTGCGGGCGATCCAGTCGGCGGGGCTGACGGATGTCGCACGCGAGATCCAGGCGATTTCCGACGAAATCGCGAAGGCCGGCGGCACCCCGCTCGCGGTCGCGAAGGATGGCCGCCTGCTCGGCGTCATCCACCTCAAGGATATCGTCAAGGGCGGTATCCGCGAGCGATTTGCCGAACTGCGCCGGATGGGCATCCGCACCGTGATGATCACCGGCGACAACCCGATGACCGCGGCTGCGATTGCCGCCGAAGCCGGCGTCGATGATTTCCTGGCGCAGGCGACACCCGAAGACAAGCTGAAGCTCATCCGTGACGAGCAGGCCAAGGGAAAACTGGTGGCGATGTGCGGCGATGGCACCAACGACGCGCCCGCGCTCGCGCAAGCCGACGTCGGTGTCGCCATGAACACGGGAACGCAGGCCGCGCGCGAGGCCGGCAACATGGTCGATCTCGACTCCAACCCGACCAAGCTGATCGAGGTGGTCGAAATCGGCAAGCAATTGCTGATGACCCGCGGCGCGCTCACCACGTTCTCGATTGCCAACGACGTGGCGAAATATTTCGCCATTATCCCGGCGATCTTCCTGGCGTTCTATCCGCAGCTCGATGCGCTCAATATCATGCATCTGGCGAGCCCGCAGAGCGCGATTCTGTCGGCGATCATCTTCAACGCGTTGATCATCATCGCGCTGATTCCGCTGGCGCTGAAGGGCGTGGCCTATCGCGCCATCGGCGCCGGCGCGCTGTTGCGCCGCAACCTGATGATCTACGGCCTCGGCGGCATCATCATTCCCTTCATCGGCATCAAGGCCATCGACCTCGTCGTCGCCGCCTTGCACCTGGTCTAACCACACGCGTCATTGCGAGGAGCGAAGCGACGAAGCAATCCACTCTTTCTTTGCGGCTCTATGGATTGCTTCGCTTCGCTCGCAATGACGGTCACTAAGGAGATACGGTTATGTTAAGAGAACTCCGCCCCGCCATCATCATCCTGGTCCTGCTCACGCTGATCACGGGCCTTGCCTATCCCCTCGCCATGACCGCGATTGCCGGCGTGATCTTTCCGAAGCAGGCGCAGGGCAGTCTGATCGAGAAGGACGGCAAGGTGGTCGGCTCGGCCCTGATCGGCCAGGAATTCAAGGACGACAAGTATTTCCACGGCCGGCCGTCGGCGACCTCGGCCCCGGATCCCGCCGATTCGACCAAGACGGTTTCGGCGCCGTATAATGCGGCCAATTCCGGCGGCTCCAACCTCGGCCCGACCAGCAGGGCGCTGAACGACCGGGTCAAGGAAGACGTCGAGAAGCTGAAGGCGGAAAATCCGTCCGCGGCGGTGCCCGTCGATCTCGTCACCACGTCCGGCAGCGGCCTCGATCCCGACATCTCGCCGGAAGCCGCGCTGTTCCAGGTGCCCCGTGTCGCGAAGGCCCGGAACATGCCGGAAGACCTGGTCCGCCAGATGGTCGTGATGAGCACCGAGGGCCGCCTTGCCGGATTGCTCGGCGAACCCCGCGTTAACGTATTGGCGCTGAATTTGGCCCTTGACCGTGCCGCGACGAAGTAGCGCCGCTAGGCTGGATGCGTCGTAAGGACTATATTTGACGGATGGTCCAGCAGCGCCGCGATTCCGAACAACGCCCCTCGCCGGAGGCCCTGCTGGAGGCAGCCCGGCGCGAGGACAGCCGTGCCGGGCGGCTCAAGATCTTCGTCGGCGCCGCTCCCGGCGTCGGCAAGACCTATGAAATGCTGCAGAGCGCGCAGGCCAAATTGAGGGCCGGTGCCGACGTCGTCGTCGGCGTGGTCGAGACCCACGGGCGGATCGAGACCGAGGCGCTGCTGACCGGCCTTGAGGTTCTCCCGCGCAAGCGGCTCGAATACAAGGACCAGATGCTCGAGGAGATGGACCTCGACGCGCTGATTGCGCGCCGTCCGCAGATCGCGCTGGTCGATGAACTCGCCCACACCAATGCGCCCGGCAGCCGCCATCCCAAGCGCTACCTCGACGTCGAGGAACTGCTCTCCCACGGCATCGACGTCTATACCGCGGTCAATATCCAGCACATCGAAAGCCTCAACGACGTGGTCGCGCAGATCACCCATGTGCGGGTGCGCGAAACCGTGCCGGATTCGGTGTTCGACCGCGCCGACGCGATCGAACTGATCGACCTCACGCCGGACGATCTGATCCAGCGGCTGAAAGAGGGCAAGGTCTATGTCCCGAAACAGGCCGAGCGCGCGCTCGAGCATTATTTCTCGCCGGGCAACCTGACCGCGCTGCGCGAGCTGGCGCTGCGGCGGACCGCCGAGCGGGTCGACGAACAGCTCTTGACCCATATGCAGGCCAACGCGATCGCGGGACCCTGGGCCGCGGGCGAACGCATCTTGGTCTGCCTCAGCGAGGATCCGCGGTCGGCGGGGCTCGTGCGCTACACCAGGCGATTGGCGGACCGCCTGCATGCGCCCTGGACAGCCCTCAGCATCGAGACGCGGCGCAGCCTGCAATTGACCGACGAGCAGCGCGACCGGCTGGCCGATACGTTGCGGCTGGCGGAAGCGCTAGGCGGCGAGGCCATCACCATTCCCGGCGTCGGACGCCGGATCGCCGACGACATCATCGGCTTTGCGCAGGCCAACAACGTCACGCTGATCATCATCGGCAAGTCGACGCGTTCCCTGTGGTTCGAGCTCAGGCGCGGCTCGGTCGTCCACGATCTGGTGCGGCGCGCCGGCAATATCAGCGTCAACGTGATCGCCGGCGAGGAGCTCGCTGCGGAGCCGGTTCCGAAGAAGACCGTGCGCGCGGCCGAGCGGCCCGAACCGTTCGATCCCAAGCCATATCTGATGGCGCTGCTGATCGTGGCCGTCGGCCTTGGCGCTGCCGAACTGATCCAACCGATGTTCGGCATCGAGAACGTCGATCTGGTGTTCCTCACGGCCGTGGTCGGCGTGGCGGTTCGTTACGGGTTGTGGCCATCGCTGTTCGCCAGCGTCGCGGCATCGCTGAGCTACAATTTCTTCTTTCTGCCGCCGGTCTATGCCTTCACCATTACCGACCCGACCAACGTCGCGGCGTTCTTTTTCTTCATGCTGATCGCGATTCTGGTTTCCAACGTCGCCGCGCGCGTGCGCACCCAGGCGGACTCCGCGATCGGCCGGGTGCGCACCACGGAGTCGCTTTACGCCTTCAGCCGGAAGCTCGCAGGCACGGCGACGCTGGACGACGTGCTGTGGGCGACCGCCTATCAAACGGCGTTGATGCTGAAGGTGCGCGTGGTGTTGCTGTTGCCCGAGGACGGTGTCCTGACCGTCAAGACCGGCTACCCGCCCGAGGACGAACTCGACAAGGCCGACCTTGCCGCAGCGAACTGGGCGTGGGGCAACGATCGCCCGGCCGGGCGCGGTGCGGATACGCTGCCGGGCGCCAAGCGGTTGTTTCTGCCGATGCGAACCGGACGCGGGCCGATCGGTGTCATCGGCATCGACGACGACAAGACCGGACCGCTGCTGACGCCGGATCAACGCCGATTGCTCGATGCCCTGATGGATCAGGGCGCGCTTGCGATCGAACGCGTGCAGCTGGTCGAGGATATGGACCGGGTCAAGCGCACCGTGGAATCCGATCGCCTGCGATCGGCGCTGTTGACGTCGATCTCGCATGATCTGAAGACGCCGCTGGCCTCGGTGCTCGGCGCCGCCAGCACGATGCGCGATCTTGCCAGCGGCCTGAGCGATGCCGAAAAGCGCGATCTGCTGGCAACCGTGATCGACGAGTCCGAACGGCTCAACCGCTTCATCGCCAATCTGCTCGATATGACCAAGCTGGAATCCGGCGCGATCGTGCCGAATACGGCGTTGCATGATGTGGGCGAGATCGTCGGCAGCGTGTTGCGGCGCGCCAGCAAGATTCTCGCGAGCCACAGGATTTCGCTGGAACTCGCGGCCGATTTGCCGATGCTGGAACTCGATGCCGTCCTGTTCGAGCAGGTGCTCTTCAACCTGCTCGACAATGCGGCGAAATACGCGCCCGCCGACACCACGATTTCGATCAGGAGTCTGCGGGAAAGGGATTTTGTATCCCTGCAAATCATCGACGAGGGCGACGGGTTTCCGCCGGCGGAGCTGGAGATGGTATTTGACAAGTTCTACCGCGCGCAAAAGGGCGACCATGTCCGCCCCGGCACCGGGCTTGGTCTGGCGATTTCGCGCGGTTTCGTCGAGGCGATGCGCGGCACGATCCTGGCCGCCAACCGCACCGACCGGAGTGGCGCCGTGCTGACCATTCGGCTTCCGATTCCGGCGGCATCAAACGCATTGGACACCGCCGCATGAGCGCCGCACCGATCAAGGTTCTCGTCATCGACGACGAGCCGCCGATCCGCAAGCTGTTGCGGATGGGATTGAGCACGCAGGGTTACGAGATCCTGGAAGCCTCCAACGGCAAGATCGGGCTCGAATTGCTGGCGCAGGATCCTGCCCTCATCATACTCGATCTCGGCCTGCCGGACATCCAGGGCCATGACTTGCTGCGCATGATTCGCGGGCGCAACGACAGCGTCCCGGTCGTTGTGCTGTCGAGCCGCGGCGACGAGGCCGGCAAGGTCCAGGCGCTCGATCTCGGCGCCGACGACTATCTCACCAAGCCGTTCGGCATGGACGAACTGCTGGCGCGGATGCGCGCGGCGTTGCGGCATCAATTGCAGGTCCATGGCGAACGCCCGGTATTTCGATCGGGCGACCTTGCGGTCGACCTGGTGCGCCGAATCGTCAAGGTCGGCGAGAAGGACGTCAAACTGTCACCCAAGGAGTATGAGCTGTTGCGCGTGCTGGTGCAGCACGCCGGCAAGGTGCTGACCCACCGGTTTCTGCTGAAGGAGCTGTGGGACGAACTGACCGACGCACAATATCTGCGGGTTTATGTTCGCCAGCTCCGGCAGAAGATCGAGACCGACCCGGAGCGTCCGCAATTCGTGCTGACCGAAACCGGCATCGGCTACCGGCTGCGCGCGCCGGACTAGGTTGCCAAAGCCACGTATCATCCGAGACCGGATCAATGCTAGGATGCGTCCTCTTGGAGCGACCATGAAAATTTCCGATCTGCTGTCGCCGGCGGACGTCGCGATCGACGTGCGTGCTTCGAACAAGGCGTTGCTGTTGCAGGAATTCGCAACCAGGGCCGCGGCTGGTCTTGGTCTGCCCGCCGATCGGGTTGCGTCCTACCTGCTCAAGCGGGAAGCACTGGGATCGACCGGAATAGGCAAGGGCGTCGCCATCCCCCATGCCCGGTTGCCGGATCTGCAGCGGCCCTGTGGGCTGCTTGGGAAACTGAAGCAACCGATCGAATTCGACGCCATCGACGGCCAAGCAGTGGACATCCTGTTCGTTCTGCTGTTGCCCGCGGCTGCGGAGACCGAAGCGCTCGCGGCACTTGCGCTGGTCGCCCGGACGCTGCGGCCGCCGGAGAATCTCGCGCGATTGCGGGCCGCCAAAACCGCATCCGAGCTTTATGCGGCGATCGCCTGAGGGCCGCGCACCTCGCCGGCGCGGTCCGGAACTTTCGCGTGCTGCGCCGATTGTTTCCCGGCAACCGGGAGACACGCCATGGCACGAAAATACTCGAAGAAAGCTTCCGCCGACGTCGAGCGCGCGATGAAGAAGCGCAAGGCCGGCACGTTGAAGAGCGGCCGGTCCGGCAAGACCGTCAAGAGCCGCAAGCAGGCGATTGCGATCGGCCTGTCCGAGGCGCGGGCGAAGGGCAGGAAAGTGCCGAAGAAGGCCTCCAGGAAGCGCACGGCGGCCAAGGCGCGTAAAGCCGCTTGACGGCGACCGGGCCTTTCCAATCGGCGCAAGGAGCCACTACACTCTCCGGGGCGAATTCGCGACCCCGCGGCGCGTTTTGCCCGAGTCGTGCAGTTCGAGTTGGGAACGTCGACCGTGTGAGGCTTGACCGTGTCGCTGAGAAACCTGTCCACGTACCGGAAGAAACGTGATTTCGAAAAGACCGACGAGCCCTCCGGCGAGGTCAAGGTCGGGCCTGCAAAACACCGCCGCTTCGTGATCCAGAAGCATGATGCGACGAGGCTGCATTACGATCTCCGGCTGGAGTTTGACGGCGTCTTCAAATCCTGGGCGGTGACCCGCGGCCCATCGCTCGATCCGCACGACAAACGGCTGGCGGTCGAGGTGGAGGATCACCCGCTCGACTATGGCGATTTCGAAGGCACGATTCCCGAGAGCGAATATGGCGGCGGCACCGTGCAGCTCTGGGACCGCGGCTACTGGGAGTCCGACGATCCCGACGGCGGCTTCAAGAAGGGCGATCTGAAATTCACCCTGTATGGCGAGAAGCTGCACGGCAGTTGGGTGCTGGTGCGGATGAAGGGCGATCGCTATCGCGGCAAGCGGACCAACTGGCTGTTGATCAAGCACCGCGATGCGTTTGCGAAGGAAGGTGAGGCCAACGCGTTCGTCAATGCGGATCGATCGGTGGCGTCGGGGCGATCGATGGCGGAAATTGCCGAGGGCAGGGGCAAGGCGCCAAAGCCGTTCATGCTGGCAAAGGGCGGCAAGACCAGAGCCGACGCGGTCTGGCATTCCAATCGCGGCGAGGCGGCCGAGGCCCGCGCCAAAACCAAGGCGCCGTCGCCCAAGGCGCGCGCTGCCGCAAAAGCACCGAAGCCCAAGAAAGTCTCGTCGATACCGGAGTTCGTCGCGCCGCAGCTTTGCGCCTCGGTCGAGCGCCCGCCGAATTCGGACGGCTGGTGCCACGAGATCAAATTCGACGGCTACCGCATGCAGTTGCGCGTAGAGGACGGCGAGGCGGCGCTGAAGACCCGCAAGGGGCTGGACTGGACCGAAAAATTCCAAGGCATCGCCAAAGCCGCAACATCGCTTCGCGACGCGTTGATCGACGGCGAGATCGTCGCGCTCGATCACAACGGCGCGCCGGATTTTTCGACGTTGCAGGCCGCGATTTCCGACGGCAAGACCGGCGGGCTCATCTTCTTTGCATTCGACCTGCTGTTTGCCGATGGCGAAGATCTGCGCCCGCTGCCGCTCGCCGAACGCAAGGCGCGGCTGAAGAAATTGCTGGAGGCCCGTAAAGGCAAGAACGGACCGATCCGCTATGTCGAACATTTCGAAGGCGGCGGCGATGCGATCCTGCAAGCGGCAAGCAAGCTGTCGTTCGAAGGCATCGTCTCCAAGAAGCTCGAGGCGCCCTATCGTTCCGGCCGCACCGAACACTGGACCAAGGCCAAGTGCCGCGCCGGGCACGAGGTCGTGCTGGGCGGCTGGAAAACCACCAACGGCAAATTCCGCTCGCTGATGGCCGGCGTCTATCGCGGCGATCATCTGGCCTTTGTCGGTATCGTCGGCACCGGGTTCGGGCAGGATACGGTTCGCCGCATCATGCCGGCGCTGAAGGCGGCGGCGTCGGACAAGAGTCCGTTCGGCGGCAAGGACGCGCCGAAGAAAACCCGCGACGTGCATTGGCTGAAGCCTGAACTGGTCGCCGAAATCGAATTCGCAGGCTGGACCGACGGCGGCAATATCCGGCAGGCGGCGTTCAAGGGCCTTCGGCAGGACAAGCCCGCCATCGAGGTGGAGGCGGAGAGACCATCGATGACCAGGCTCGCCAAACCGGCCGGAACAGCCGCGACGACAGCCGCACGGCCGGCGGCGAAGAAATCCGCCGAAGTGATGGGCGTCGTGATCTCAAAACCCGACAAGGAGCTGTGGCCTGACGCCGGCGACGGCGCCGGGGTGACGAAACTCGACCTGGCCCGATATTTCGAATCGGTCGGCGAATGGATGATCGGCTATTTGAAAGGCCGGCCATGCTCCGTTGTCCGCGCGCCGGATGGCATCAACGGCGAAAAGTTCTTTCAGCGTCACGCAATGCCCAGCACGTCAAATCTGCTGGAACTGGTCAAAGTCTCCGGCGACCGCAAACCCTATTTGCAGATCGACCGGATCGAGGGGCTCGCAGCCGTTGCACAGAGCGGCGGGCTCGAACTGCATCCCTGGAATTGCGCGCCGGATGCCTACGACGTGCCGGGGCGGCTGGTGTTCGATCTCGATCCGGCGCCGGAGGTTGATTTCTCCGAGGTCATCGAGGCCGCCAGGGAGATGCGGCAACGGCTGACCGCGGTCGGGCTGGAGAGCTTTTGCAAGACCACCGGAGGCAAGGGCCTGCACGTGGTGACGCCGCTGCTTCACGGCGCCAGAGACAGGGTGACGTGGAAGGAAGCCAAGGCGTTTGCGCTGGGCATCTGCCAGTGGATGGCGAACGACGACCCCGGGCGCTATCTGCTCAACATGTCGAAGAAGATGCGCAAGGGAAAGATCTTCCTCGATTATCTCCGCAACGACCGGATGGCGACGGCGGTTGCAGTTTTGTCGCCGCGCGCGCGCGAGGGCGCCACCGTCTCGATGCCGCTGACCTGGACGCAGCTGCGCGGCGATCTCGATCCGAAACGCTACACCGTGCGCACCGTGCCGGCGCTGCTGGCGAAGACCAAAGCGTGGGAAGGATATGAGGATGCGGCGTCATCGATCAAGGCGGCGATGAAGAAGCTGGCGGCGCAGAGGTGATGATGCGCAAGCTGTTGCCCAATAGAGGATGTCATACCCCGCCACCGGGTCTCGCCTTCGGCGAGCCCGATGACAGGCTCCAGCGGGGTATGCAGTACGCCGTGGCTTCTCGATCAGACACGAACATCTCTGGAATACTGGAACACCCGCTTTCGCGGGTGATGACAGTTATTGCTGTGAGGCAGCCCGCGACGACGTCACGATGTCTCATAGCTTCCCAAGCAACAGCAATATCAGCAGAATCACGACCACCAGACCAAGTCCGCCACCGCCGTAATAACCGGTGCCGTAAAACGGTCCGCCGCCGATGCCGCTGAAGCCGCCAAGCAGCGCGATGACGAGAATGATAAGAATGATCGTTCCGAGTGACATTGAAAGTTCTCCTCAGCCCAAAGGCCTGGTTGCTCTCTGCCTTCGGGAGGGAAACGAACGGCGACTGTGAACGTTCCATTTGGTGCGTCGCGATGCGCGCGCACGGCTCTTCTTTTCGAACGATCTGGAATTACATGCTGTTGGGTCAAAGAGGATTTCAGCGATGTCCGCACCTTTGGTCGTTTCGATTCCACATAGTCTCGGCCGCGAAGAAGCCGTGCGCCGCCTGAAGACGGGGCTGACGCGCGCGGCATCGAGCGTGCCGGTGTTGCAGGTCGATGAGGAAAGATGGGAGGACAATCGCATGGTCTTCCGCCTTCGCGCATTGGGACAAGCGGTCGCGGGCCATATCGATGTCGCCGACGACCATGTGCGCGTGGAGGTCGTGCTGCCGTGGTTGCTGCAGCGTTTTGCCGAAGCAGCCCAGGCTGTGATCCGCAATCGCGGCAGTCTGCTGCTGACGAAACGAGATTGATGCGTTGGGTTGATTGTGCTTTGCAGCAACGAAAGTCTTCGAAGAACAGACGCACTCCGTAGTTTCATCAGCTTGCTGGTAACGAATTTTGTGGGATCATGTAGGCCTGCGCGGGAGGAGGGAACCGACCTTCGTCGTCGGCACGACAACCGCCGGGCCGCCCGGCCATCGATCCCGGGCGGCCTTCGCATTTGCGAAGGCCGGTTACGCGCGAATTCGTTTGCGGGCTGGCTGCGAAGCGCCGGCGACGCTCGCCTTGAGCACCGCAACCGGCAAATGCCGGAACAAAGTCGAAAGCTCGCTTTCGCCAGCTTCCGTCGCATATTCCTTGAGGTCGATCGCGCCATCGAAGGCATCGGCGCGCGGCCAGGTGCGTCCACCTTCCGTGAACGCCGCGCAGGATTTCGCGACCGCGACAACGGCTGCATCGCGGCCGTGCCGCCGCGCAAAGGCGATGACATGATCGCGATGCGGCCCGCTCACTTCCAGCGGCTGATAGTCGCCGTCGGCAAACACATCGGCGAGTTCGGTCCGCAGATTCAGGAGTTGTCGGGTCCAGGCCAGTTTCAAATGGCCGTTGATCCAATGCCGTGCGAGGTTCTCCCAATCCGGTGTTTTGACGGAGCTCAGCACCGTGGCGCGCCCGGCAAAATCCACCGGCCGCCGGTTGTCCGGATCGACCAGCGAAAGATCCCAGAATTCCGTGCCCTGATAGAAGTCCGGCACACCGGGCATCGTTGCCTTCAGCGTAAGCTGGCCCAGCGAATTCAATGCCCCCAGAAGCGACACGCGCCGCGCCAGGGTTTCCAGCGATTCCAGGAATTCGGCTGAGATGGTGCGATCCAGAATCCGCGCGATAAAGGTCGTTATTCCCGCCTCATAGGCCTGATGCGGATTGAGCCAGCTGGTTTCCTGCTTGCCTTCGCGCGCGGCCTTCAACGCATAGGCCTGCATTCGCTCCAGAAATTTGTCGTCGCCTGGTTGCCACGCGCCCAGCAGCGCCTGGTACAGCATGTATTCGAACGTCGCCGAGGGCGCGCGCATCGCGCCTGCGGTGACGAGATGCGGCGCGTTGAAGATTTTCCAGCGCGCCACGGTGCTGGCCCATTCGCCGGGGATTTCGGCGAGCGCCATGATCCGTGCCCGGGCGTCCTCGCCACGCTTGGTGTCGTGGGTCGCGGTTGCGGTCATGCCGTGCGGCCATTCCCAGGCGCGCGTCTGCATCATGGCGTGAAAGCCGTGGACGGAAAGCGCTTTCGCCGAGGGATCGCCGCCGACTTCGTTCAGGGCCAGCAACCGGTGGTAACGGTAGAACGTGGTGTCCTCGAGCGACTTGGCCATCAAGGGTCCGGTGAATTGCTGCACCTTCAAGGCAAAGCGACGTACCCGCGGTGCGCTGTGCGCCGCGCGTCCCGGCTTGATCAAATCCATGGTCAGGGTATCGCGCAGGAAGTCGAAGATGCCGTCGTCGGCGGCAAACCAGTCGGCCCGCGCGCGCTCGATCGTCGCAGATATCAGCGCGCGGTCATGCGCGGCCGAACCGGACGACGTCAGATAGGTGCGATAAACCGGGAAATGCAGCACATAGAGTTCGAGCGCCTGCCGCAGGCTGTCGGCGGCATAGTCGCGAGTGGAGTAATGTCCGCTGGCGATCCGCGCCAGCAGGCGCGTCAGCACGGTGAATTCGCTAGTCAGCAGGGTTTCCAGCACCCGGCGCTTGGCATCCTTCAGGATGGGTTCGAGTTTCGGCGATTGATTGCTGATCTGCCGCCAGATCTCGTCGAGCGGCTCGAGGCCGTTGCCGTCGACCAGCACATGGGTAATCGCATTCATCCACTCATAGCCCGTGGTGCCGTGAACGCCGGCAAACGCATGCATCTTTTCATGCTCGCCGAGAATCTTTTCGATCACCAGATAGAACGGCCTGGCCGCGCCACCCTGGGCAGAACGGATCAGGCGACGGAGACGCTGAAAATATTGCGCGGGATCGCGCAGGCCGTCGATGTGGTCGAGGCGAAGGCCCTGCAGCGTTCCCTCCGCGATCAGCTTTTTGACCAGGCGATGGATGGCATCGAACGTGCCGGCATCCTCGACCCGCAATCCCGCCAGCGTGTTGATGTCGAAGAAGCGGCGGTAGTTGATGTCGCTGGAGGCCAGCCGCCAATGGCCGAGCCGGTAATGCTGGCGTTCGAGCAGATGATGCAGCGCCAGCGTCGGCGCGGCGCGATCGCGCCCGGCACGGTAGGCGGCAAGCCCGCGTTCGATGATCGCAGGCCCTCCGGCGATCGCTTTCAGCTCCGCCTTGAAGGCGGGTGCTTCCTTGCGGTTGGGGTGACGCAATCCCCGGTAACGCGAGGCGAGGGCGAGGATGGCCTTGCCGGCCGGGCTGGTTTCAGCCGCGGCTTCCTTGACGATCGTGCGCAAAATTTCGCTGTAGCGTTCCGGCGCGATCGGCAGCCGGTGCTCGAAATACCAGGCGGAAAAGCCACCTTCGGTCGCATCATAGCGCAGCTCGATCTCGCCGCGCTCCAGCGCCTGTCCGTAGGACGAGCCGATGATCGGCATCAGCACGCCGCCGCGGGCGCGATACGGCAATTGCTCCCAGTCGACGTCGAACGACGCCGCATGCGGCGAGGCCGGACCCCATTCCAGCACGTCCAGCCACCATGGATTATCGGCAAAATGCACGCCGACATGGTTGGGTACGAAATCGAGGATCAGCCCGAGATCATGCTGCTTCAGTGCGGCGCTGAGCCGCTCGAAGCCGGCCTCGCCGCCAAGCTCGGGATTGAACCGGGTGTGGTCGACGATGTCGTAGCCATGCGTGCTGCCTTTGCGCGCCTTCATGAACGGCGAGGCGTAGACATGGGTGATCCCGAGCGCCTTCAGATAGGGCACGACGGCTGCTGCGGCGTCGAAGTCAAAATCCGCGGTGAGTTGCAGGCGGTAGGTCGCGATCGGGATCGCCGGAGGCATTTGACTATCCGATGTGCCAGCGCACCGACCAGGCGGGCATGCTCTCCCTCAACGCGCTGCCCCACAGCAGGGTTCCCTGGATGTGAGGGGATGCATGGCGGACGCCGCGCTCCGACAGGTTGGCGACGAGCCGAAGCGTGGTCCGGTCGCCCATGCGCCAGTTTGCCGTCAGCAAGCCATTGGCGGCCGCATGCGCTTCGCCAAAGCGGGCGCCCGCAAGCCGTGGCACGATTTCGCGACGGCGGATGGCGAGCAACTCCCGCACCAGCGCCAGCCGCGTCCGCCCGGGCTCGCCGTCGCGGGCCGCCCAATCCAGCACCGCCGACCGGGCCGTCGATTGATCGAGCGGGTCGGGAATTTCGTCGCCATATCTGGCATAGGCGCTGGCGAATTCCCTGCGGCGTCCCTGGCGCACGGCATCGGCAAGGTCGCCGTGGAAATGGCAGAAGAAGGGAAACGGCGCCTTCGAGCCCCATTCCTCGCCCATGAACAGCATCGGCACCATCGGCGCCAGAAGCGTGATCGCAAGCGCCGCTTCAATCGCCGTGGCGCTCGCTATGCTTGCAAGCCGGTCGCCGAGCGCGCGGTTACCGATCTGGTCGTGGTTCTGCAGGAAATTGATGAAGGCAATGGGCGAAAGGCCGCCGCTCGGCTCGCCGCGCGGTCGTCCGCGGCGATGCAGGGATGCCTCGCCCTGATAGATAAAGCCGGAGCCGAGCGCGCGGGCGATATCGGCGAGCGGAGCGCGCTGATAGTCGCGGTAATAGGCGTGGCTCTCGCCGGTCAGCAGCACATGCCAGGCGTGGTGGTAATCGTCGTTCCACTGTGCGCGGAACTGGCCATGCGGCGTCGCTTCACAGGGCGCTAGCAGGCTTGTGGCATTGTCGTCGTTTTCGAGCACCAGATGGATCTGGCGGCCCGTCTCGGTAGCGAGTTTCCCTGCTGCGAGGCTGAGATCATGCAGCATCGAGATTTCGCCAAGCTCGGCAATCGCATGCACGGCGTCCAGCCGCAGCCCGTCAAAGCGATATTCCCGCAGCCAATAGAGCGCATTCTCGATCGCAAAATCGCGCACTTGCGCCACGCGGTAATCGATCACGCTGCCCCAGGGCGTCTGCGCGTCCGTGAAGAAGCCCGGCGCAAAGCGGCCGAGATAATTCCCCTCGGGGCCAAAATGATTATAGACCACGTCGAGCAGCACCATCAGCCCGCGCGCATGCGCTGCATCGATCAGCGCCTTGAGGTCGTCGGGGCGGCCATAGGCGCTGTCGGGCGCGTACCACAGCACGCCGTCGTAACCCCAGTTGCGGCGGCCGGCAAAATCCGCCAGCGGCATCAGCTCCAGCGCGGTGATGCCGGTTGCAACCAGATGATCGAGCCTGTCGATCATGGCGCGGTAGGTGCCTTCGGGCGTGAAGGTGCCGACATGGGCTTCGAGCACGACCGCTTCGCGCCACGGCCGTCCGCGCCAGCCGGTGGTCCGCCATCGATAGGCGGCGTGATCGATGATCTCGCTCGGGCCCGAGACATCCTCGGGCTGGAAGCTGGATGCCGGATCGGGGACGTCGATTTCGTCGTCGATGCGGAATTTATAGCGTGTGCCGGCGCCGACTCCGGCAATCTCGGCGGAGAACCAGCCATCCTCGCCGCGCATCAGGGCGTGAGGCTTCTCCAGCAGCAGATCGACACGCCTGGCCGCCGGCGCCCACAGCCGAAACAGCGTGCCGGCCTTCGTCAGCTGTGGGCCGAATTGCCGCGCATTCATACCGAGCCCGCAAAGGCGAGCACGGCGCGCGGCGGCGCCTTGCTATCGGCCCCGGCGAGGAAATCGGCGGAGACTTGTTTGCCGACGGCGGTGTTCAGAACCTGCCGCCAGCTCTTGTATTCGCTCGTCCTGGGCAATTTGAACGCAATCTCTTCGGGGGCGGCATTCAGAACGATAAAGATCGGCGCCTGACCTTGTTCCATCGGCCCCAGCACATAGGAGAGAAAACGGCCTTCCGGGAAATTCCAGTCGGATTCCTTCATCTCTTCGGCGGCGGGTGTCAGCCACAACACGCCGTAGGAGCCGTCCGCGCGCCGGCCGTCGAGCCAACGTTGGCAGCGAATCTGCCTGAAGTAGCGCCGCAAGGCGGTCAGTTGAGCGATGAAATCCGTGAGGTCGTCGCCGTCCTTGCCGAGGTTGGCCCAGCCTACCCAGCCGATCTCGTTATCCTGGCAATAGGGATTGTTGTTGCCGGACTGCGAATTGCCGACTTCGTCGCCGGCCAGAAGCAGCGGCGTGCCCTGTGCCAGCAGCAGGCATGCAAGCTGGTTCTTGCGCAGTTGACGGCGCAACCCGATGATCTCGGGATCGTCAGTCGGGCCCTCAATGCCGCAATTATTGCTGTGATTGTCGTTGGAGCCGTCGCGGTTTTCCTCGCCGTTGGCTTCATTGTGTTTCTCGTTATAGCTAAACAGATCCGCCAGCGTAAAACCGTCATGGACGGTGATGTGATTGATGCCGGCGCGCGGCGCGCGGTTGTCGTGGTGAAACAGGTCGGACGAGGCGGTCATGCGGCCCGACACCTCGCCGATCAGGCTGCCTTCACCGCTCCAGTAGCGCCGCATGGAGCTACGATAACGGTCGTTCCATTCCGACCATTGCGACGGGAACGCGCCGACCTGATAGCCGCCCAGGCCGAGGTCCCAGGGTTCGGCGACCATCTTCACCGTCGAGAGCACCGGATCCTGCCGGACGGCGGTGAGGAAGGCGGCATTGCGGTCGTAACCGTTCGGCCCGCGCGCCAGCGTGGTGGCGAGATCGAAGCGAAAGCCGTCGATGTGGCAGACCTCGACCCAGTAGCGCAGCGAATCCATCACCATCTGCAGCACGCGCGGATGGGTGAGGTTGACCGAGCTGCCGCAGCCGGTGAAGTCGTCGTAGTACCGCGGGTTCTCCCGGTTCAGCCAGTAATACGATGCGTTGTCGATGCCGCGGAACGACAGCGTCGGGCCCATATGGTTGCCTTCGGCGGTGTGGTTATAGACGACGTCGAGCATCACCTCGATGCCGGCATCGTGCAGCCGCGCGACCGTGGTGCGAAAGGAATCGAGCGCGTTGTCCTGCGCGTAACGCGGCTCCGGCGCGAAGAACGCCAGCGTATTGTAGCCCCAGTAATTCGACAGCTTCTTCTCCACCAGCACCCGGTCGTCGATCAGCCCGTGGATCGGCAGCAATTCGATGGTGGTGACGCCGAGACGCCGGAGATGATCGATCATCGCGGGCGAGGAGAGCCCGCCATAGGTGCCGCGCAGGTTCGGCGGCACGTCGTCGCGCTTCTGGGTCAGCCCCTTCACGTGGGCCTCGTAGATAATGGTGTCTTCCCAGGGAATGTTGGGGCGGATTTCGCGACGGCCCCAGTTGAAGGTCTCGTCGACCACGACCGCCTTCGGCATGCCGCGGGCATTGTCGCGGCGGTCGAACGAAAGATCTTCGCGCGGGCTGCCGGTGCGATAGGCGAAATGCGCATCGCTCCACACCAGCCGCCCGGCAAGCCGCTTGGCGTAGGGATCGAGCAGCAGTTTGTTGGCGTTGAAACGGTGGCCGTGCTCAGGCGCATACGGCCCGTGGACGCGATAGCCATAGAGCTGTCCGGGCGAGACGTCGTTGAGATAGCCGTGCCAGACGTCCTCGGTCCGTTCGGGCAATTCGATGCGCTCGAGCTCGCGGCGGCCCTGGCCGTCGAACAGGCAGAGCTCGACCTTCTCCGCATTTGTCGAGAAAAGCGCAAAGTTGGTACCGCGTCCGTCCCAGCTTGCGCCGAGGCGTGCGGCCGTTCCCGCGGTCAATCGCATGCATCAGCTCTCCGGTACCAGAAAGATCGCGGCCAGAGGCGGGATTGTCAAATCGAGTTCGGGCACGAGGCCTTCCCGGGTCCGGACTTCGCCGATATTGCCGACATTGCTGCCGCCATAATGCGCGGAGTCCGAATTGAACACCTCGTGCCACTTGCCGGCAAACGGCACGCGGACGCGGTAATCGTAATAGACATTCGGCGAGAAATTCACCACCACGAGGCATCGCGCCCGCGCATCGTTGCCCTTGCGGATCCAGGCAAAGACGTTGCCGCCGGCATCGTCGGTGATCACCCATTCGAAGCCGCCCTGGTCGCAGTCCATCTCATGCAGCGCCGGCAGCGCGCGATACAGCCGGTTGAGATCGCGGACCAGGGAGTGGATGCCGGCATATTTCTTTTGCTCGAGCAGATGCCAGTCCAGCGAACGATCGTGATTCCACTCGCGCTCCTGGCCGAACTCGCAGCCCATGAACATCAGCTTCTTGCCGGGATGGCCGAACATGAAGCTGTAATAGGCCCGCAAATTGGCGAAGCGCTGCCATTGGTCGCCGGGCATTCGGCCGAGGATCGAGCGTTTGCCGTGCACGACCTCGTCATGCGACAGCGGCAGGATGAAATTTTCCGAGAATGCGTAATGCAGGCCGAACAGGATGTCGCCGTGATGGTGCTTGCGGTGGATCGGATCCTTGCCGATGTAGTTCAGCGTGTCGTGCATCCAGCCCATGTTCCATTTGTAGCCGAAGCCGAGCCCGCCAAATTCGACCGGGCGCGACACCTGCGGCCAGGACGTCGATTCTTCCGCCGCCGTGGTGGCCTGCGGGAAGCGCGCGAATACCTCGGTGTTGAAACGGCGCAGGAAGTCGATCGCCTCGAGGTTTTCGCGGCCGCCATATTTGTTCGGAATCCAGCCGCCTTCCGGCCGGCTGTAGTCGAGATAAAGCATGGAAGCGACGGCATCGACGCGCAGGCCGTCGACGGCGTAGCGCTCCAGCCAGAACAGCGCGTTCGACACCAGGAAATTCACGACTTCGGTGCGGCCGTAATTGTAGATCAGCGTACCCCAGTCAAGATGGCGGCCTTGCTGCGGGTTGGCATGTTCATACAACGCGGTGCCGTCGAACTGACCGAGCCCATGCGGATCGTCGGGGAAATGCCCGGGCACCCAGTCCAGCAGCACCGCGATGCCCTCGCGATGGCAGGCGTCGACCAGGGCTGCGAAATCCTCCGGGCCACCAAAGCGGCTGGTCGGCGCAAACATGCCGGTCGGCTGGTAGCCCCAGGAGCCGTCGAACGGATGTTCGCTGACGGGCAGGAATTCGACGTGGGTGAAGCCGAGATCGCGCACATAAGCGGGAAGCTGTTCGGCGAGATCGCGATAGCTCAGCCACTCGTTGTGGCCCTTGCGCCGCCAGGAGCCGAGATGGACCTCGTAGATCGAGACGGGCGCGCCGAGCGCGTTGGCGCCCGAAGGCGCGGGGCGCGGATGCGGAATTCTGGTCTCGTCGAATACGATCGATGCCGTCTTGGGGCGGACTTCCGCGGCAAAGGCCAGAGGATCGGATTTCAGCGCCAGATGCTGGCTGTTGCGGCCGATAATGTCGAATTTGTAGTGATCGCCGTCGCGGGCGTGCGGGATGAACAGCTCCCAGTAGCCGACGCCGCGCACCCGCATCGGGTGCCGCCGGGCGTTCCAGAAATTGAAATCGCCGACCACGCTGACGCGCCGCGCATTCGGCGCCAGCACCACGAACGCCACGCCGTCGACGCCGTCCAGCGTCATCGGATGCGCGCCGAGCTTGTCGTAGATGCGCTGATGGGTGCCTTCGCCGAGCAGATAGAGGTCGAACTCGCTCAAGATCGGCGGAAAGCGGTAGGGGTCGTCGAGATCGACGACCTTGTCGCCGAAACGGGCGCGCAACTGGTAACGCTTCGAGCCATTCGGCAGCGCCCCGGCAAACAGTCCGGAATCGTGGATCCGCGCCAGCGGCGCCGTCGCGCCATGTTCGCCGATCGCTTCGACGTTGGAAGCTTCCGGCAGGAACGCGCGCACGACGTTCTGATCCCCCTCGGTATGAAGGCCGAGATAATGGAAGGGATCCGAGTGGCGGCCCTCGATGATCGCATAGGCCTCGGCGGGTAGTTTGGTCATGAGGCCTCAAGCGGCTGTTGCGACATAATTCGAAGCATTCCGGTCAGGGGTACGCGCAGCCATTCCGGCCGGTGTGACAGTTCATATTCGATCTCGTAGAAAGCCTTCTCGAGCAGGAAGAAGTTCAGCAATCGTTCGGCGGCATCGGGATTGGCCGGCCACAGGCGCTGATTGGCCGCGGTCTCGCGATAGCCGGCGAGGAATGCCGCGGTTGCCCGGTCGCGCCAATCGGCGAGCGCAGCGGCGAGCCTGCCTGCGTCGTCGTGAGTTACCTTTAGCGCGCGCTCAAGGGCAGCGGTTGCCGAATAATCGATCGAGCGGATCAGGCCGGCGACGTCCCGCGCCGCGGGCGCCTTGCGCCGGCGTTCGGAGATGGCGCGCCTCGGCTCGCCTTCGAAGTCGATGATGAAGATGTCATCCTTGACGATCAGCATCTGACCGAGATGGAAATCGCCATGATGACGGATATTGAGCCCATCGATATCGCGCGGCAACAGCGCCTTCAGGCGATCCGGCAGGGTTGACTGGTAGGTCAGCAATTGATCCGCCAGCGGACGATCGGCCTCCCTCAACGCATCGCGCCGATGCATCAGGGTATCGAAGACACGTTCGGCGCGGGCCATGACATCGCCGATCCAGCGTTGTACGTCCTCGGGCCGGGTCGGCTCTGGCACGAAGTCGGGAAGATCCTTGTTGCTCGCGAGCGCGGCATGCATCTCGGCGACGCGCTGACCCGTTTGCGACATATAGCGCAGATAGGGCACCTGTCCTTCGCTTTCGCCGGGATGTTCGCTTGCCGGCAGCACGCGCTGCTCGTCGACAAAACGATCGAGATAGGCCGCGGTCACCGTCCAGGCGTCGCCCTGATTGGCAACAAACGCATGGACGATCCCGACCGCGCTTCTCCTGTCGCCCTCGACCAGTTCAACGCTGCCGAGTAGTGCTGGCGTGTTGGCGAACCCCGCGACCTCGGTCAGGAAACGCCCCATTTCGATCTCGGGGTTGATACCGGCCTCTAATTTTCGATAGATCTTGACGACATAGTCGTCATCGACCAGCGCCGTGCTGTTGGACTGCTCGGTCTCGACGGAGCGGATGCGCTCGGGCTGCCTGATTGGCTTGTCGGAGAAACGGCTGGTCGGCCGGAATTCGAGCCGCAAGCCCTGTTCGCCTTCCTCGACGATCAGCGACTGCCGCAGATTGCGCAGCAGCAGCGCGATGAAGATCTGGTCGGTGGCGACATCGAGCAGCGTTCCTTCGCGCGCGCCCTGACGAACCGCGGCGAGGGCGCGCGGGTTATAGCGTTCGCGGTCGAAGCGTACCCATTCGATCTGCAGCGGCAAGACATAGCGGGTCGTCGCGCCACGCTGCGTCGACTCGAAGAACGCGAGCCACGGCCGGTTGTCGCCGATATCGCAGAAGGGGATGGCCGACACGAGGGTCGGCTGGATCGCTTTCGCCGAACGTTCCGGGTACCAGCGTGTGCGTGCGAGGTGGCCCGGCAAGACGTCGCGCTCGAACACGCCGCGGGTACGCGCCAGCGAGACCCATGTCGAGTTCAGCGGCACCACCAGGGTTTCGAATTCCGGCACGGCTCTGGGTACCGCCGGTTCGGATTTGTCACGCTCCTGAAGCTGGAACCAGTAGAAGCCATAAGGCGACAGCGTGATCATGTAGGGCAATTCGCCGATCGTCGGGAAACGCGTCCTGCCCAGCATTTCCAGCGGGATGCGGCCCTGGAACGCGGACAGATCGAGTTCGGTCGCCTGCGCCGACCGCGACAGATTGGCGACGCAGAGGATCACCTCGTCCTGAGTCTGGCGGACGTAAGCCAGTACCGAACGGTTTTCCGGGCGGATGAACGTCATGGTGCCGCGGCCGAAGGCAAGGGTGGACTTGCGGACCGCGATCAGCCGCTTGGTCGCGCTGAGCAAAGACGACAGGCTGCGCGACTGCGCTTCGACGTTCACCGATTCGTAGCCGTAAACGGGGTCCATGATGGTCGGAGCATAAAGCCTTGCCGGATCGGCGCGGGAGAAGCCGCCATTGCGATCCGGCGACCACTGCATCGGGGTGCGCACCCCGTTGCGGTCGCCGAGATAGATGTTGTCGCCCATACCGATCTCGTCGCCGTAGTAGATGATCGGGGTGCCCGGGAATGACAGCAAGAGCGAGTTCATCAGCTCGATCTTGCGGCGGTCATTGTCCATCAGCGGTGCGAGCCGGCGGCGGATGCCGACATTGATGCGGGCGCGTGGATCGTTGGCGTAGGTCGACCACAGATAATCGCGCTCGACGTCGGTGACCATTTCCAGCGTCAGCTCGTCATGGTTGCGCAGGAACAGCGCCCATTGGCAGTTGCCGGGGATATCCGGCGTCTGCCGCAGGATGTCGGTGATCGGAAAGCGGTCTTCCTGGGCGATCGCCATGTAGATGCGCGGCATCAGCGGGAAATGATAGGCCATGTGGCATTCGTCGCCGCGGCCGAAATATTCCTGCACGTCCTCCGGCCATTGATTGGCTTCCGCCAGCAGCACCTTGCCCTTGGCGTAGGAATCAAGTTCGTGACGGAGCTTTTTGATGATGGCGTGGGTCTCGGGCAGGTTCTCATTGTTGGTGCCGTCGCGCTCGCACAGATAGGGGATGGCGTCGAGCCGGAAGCCGTCGACGCCGGTATCGAGCCAGCGCTTCATCACCTGCACCAGCGCGCTCACTACGCGCGGATTGTCGAAATTCAGGTCCGGCTGGTGCGAGAAGAAGCGGTGCCAGTAGAACTGGCCGGCTTCGGGATCCCAGGTCCAGTTCGACTTTTCGGTGTCGGTGAAAATGATCCGCGTGCCCAGGTATTTCTGGTCGGTGTCGCTCCAGACATACCAGTTGCGCGCGCTCGATTTGGGATCGCTGCGGCGGGCGCGCTTGAACCAGTCGTGCTGGTCCGAGGTGTGATTGATCACGAGTTCGGTAATGACGCGCAGGCCGCGTTTTTTTGCTTCCTGGATGAAGCGCCTGAAATCCTTCATCGTCCCGAAGTCGGGATTGATGTCGCCATAGTCGGCGATGTCGTAGCCGTCGTCGCGGCCGGGGGAGGGATAGAACGGCAACAGCCACAGTGTGGTGACGCCGAGCTCCTGCAGATAGGGAAGCTTCTCGGTCAGTCCCGCAAAGTCGCCGATGCCGTCATTGTTGCTGTCGGCAAAGGCCTTGACGTGAAGCTGATAGACAATGGCGTCCTTGTACCAGAGCTCATCGGCGGTCTCGGTTGCGGTCAGTTCCTTGGCGTCGATCGATGACAGTACATTCATGGCCGCTGCCTCACGCCAGGCAGCGGAACAGCACCGCGGGATCGCGTGCCGGGTCGATCCGCAGGCGGATGCCGCCCCACTCGATCGGGTAGCGCTCGCCGGTGACGAGGTTCTCCACCGCCGCGACATTCCGGCGGTCGTTGCCGGTGCCGACCTGGACGTCGCCGAGCGGCAGCCAGAATTCGTGGACGTCGCGCGATAGCGCAATGGCGACCGCAACCGTGTTGGTCTGGTCGACCGATTCCTTCACAAAGCCCATCACGTTGCCGTCCTCGACGGAAAGAAAGCGCAAATTGCTGGTCTGCTGCAGCGCCGTGTTGGCGCGGCGGGCGAGGTTGAGATCGCGGATATAAGGTTTGATGTTACCGGGCCTGTCCCAGTCCCGCAGCTTGATCTCGTATTTTTCGGAGTCGAGATATTCCTCGCGGCCCGGGATCGGCTCGTGCTCCAGCAGTTCAAAACCGTTGTAGAGGCCGTAGGTGCTGGACAGCATAGCTGCCAGCGCGACGCGGGACTTGAACATCCAGGGCTCGCCACTCTGCAAATGATAGGGCAGGATATCGGGCGTATTGACGAAGAAGTTCGGCCGATAGAAATCGCGCTCGGGATAGCGGGTCAGCTCGGTCAGATATTGCTCCAGCTCCCAGCGCTGCGTGCGCCAGGTGAAATAGGTATAGGACTGGGTGAAGCCGAGCTTTGCCAGACCCTTCATCAGCTTCGGCCGCGTAAAAGCTTCGGCGAGGAAGAGCACGTCGGGATGGTGCAGCTGGACCTGGTGGATCAGCCACTCCCAGAACCGGAACGGTTTTGTATGGGGGTTGTCGACCCGGAAGATTTTTACGCCCTGATCGACCCAAAACAAGACAACATCGCGAAGCGCATTCCATAACGCTCCGGCGTCTTCCGAAGAGAAATCGGGATTGACGATATCCTCGTATTTCTTGGGCGGGTTTTCTGCATAGCGCATCGAGCCGTCCGGCCGGCGCTTGAACCATTGCGGATACTGCTTGAGCCATGGATGGTCCGGCGCGCATTGCACGGCGAAGTCCAGCGCCACTTCCATGTCGTGCTGCTTGCACGCCGCCACGAAGGCGCGAAAATCTTCCAGCGTGCCCAATTCCGGATGCACGGCGTCGTGGCCGCCTTCGGCTCCGCCGATGGCATACGGACTGCCGGGATCGCCTTCGGCGGCGGCCACCGCGTTGTTGCGGCCCTTGCGATTGACTTTCCCGATCGGGTGGATCGGCGTGAAATAGACGACGTCAAACCCCATCGCCGCGACGTCAGGCAGGCGATCGATGCAATCCCTGAACGTCCCGTGCTGGCCGGGCGTCTTTCCCTGACTTCGCGGCACCATTTCATACCAGGCGCCGTTCCGTGCCCGCGGCCGGTCGGCGACGAACGGGTAGAGCTGCGACCGCGTAAGGTCAGGCCGCAACTGGCTCTCAGCCATGGCCTCTTTCAGTTCGGGGGCGAGCAGCGGCGCGGTATCGCCGGTCTGTAAATAATCCTCGCACTGTTTGAGGATGACAGCCGCCGCGGCGCGCCCTCCGGCTTGCGCCTTGGTGAGCAAGCCCGCGCCCTCGATGGCGTCGAGGGTGAGGTCGGCGCCGGCTTTCTGTTTAAGCTCAAAGCCATGGCGCCAAGTGGCGAATTCGTCGGTCCAGGCTTCGATCGCGTAGACGTATCGACCCGGTGCGTCCGGGACGAAAGAACCGCCCCAGCGGTCGTTGCTATGGAGGATCATCGGCTCGCGTCGCCATTCCCGGTCGAGCTCGCCGCGCCAGACCAGCGCTGCGGCGACCACGTCGTGCCCGTCGCGATAGACATCGGCCCATACCTCCACGCGCTCGCCGACGATCCGTTTGACCGGAAAACGGCCGCCATCGATCAAGGGATAAACATCCTCGATATGGAAAGCGCCGATGGCACTCTCGACAGTTTGTGTAGTTTTGTTCACGGTGATGCCGCCATTGATGTGGAAATGACGTCCCGGTCACAGGAAGGAGACGCGCCGAGCTTATATAGAAAGCCGCTCGCCCGGCATTGGTTCCCGGGGAACGCCGGGCAGGGTAGAGCGTTAAACATCGTCTATCCCCTTCCTGTATTTAGACAATTTCGCGACGCCTTTTGGGTTGTTGCGTGCAAAGCGCGTGCCGAATGGACCTTTTCGATCTAGCCAGAAACCGGGGAATCCAGACCGAATTTATCGACGGTCAAGGCCACCGCCGTGTGACGGACGCAGCGGCGCTCAAGATCATCCTGGATTCCCTGCCACCGCAGACGCCACGCCGCCTGCTCGCCGACCCAGTCGTGGTTCGATCCGGCCAGCCCGCGCGCAGCGAATTGACGCAGGCTGCAACATTGCCCCTGCGATGGAAAATCGTGGCTGGCTCTAAGGTTATCGCCGAGGGAAGAACCTCCGATCGCGTTATCGTCTGGCCACAGGACTTGCCGCCGGGTGTCCACCGGCTCAATCTGACCGATGCGTCGCCGTTCACCGAAGATGTGCCATTGATCGTGGCGCCAGCAAGGGCCTTTGGCGGGGATTTCGACCGCTGCTGGCTGCTCGCGGTCCAGCTCTATGGCGTCCGCTCGGCGCGCAACTGGGGGATGGGGGACTTCACCGACCTCCACGGCCTGATCGAACTGGCGCACCATCTGGGTGCCGACGGCGTCGGCCTCAACCCGCTGCATGCGCTGTTCGACGATCGGCCCGCCGATTGCAGCCCGTACTCGCCGAACAGCCGGCTGTTCCTCAATGCGCTCTATATCGATGTCGAAAAACTTCCCGAATTCCGCGCCGATCCGCAGGCCAGGGGCGTGCTCGCGCATCTGCGGGCCAACGACGTGGTCGATTATGTAGCGGTGGCCGGGCTGAAATGGCGGGCGTTGCGGGCGGCGTTCGACGCCTTCAAAATCAATCCAAACGCCGAACGCAAGCAGGATTTTGAAAAATTCCGCGCCGAGCGCGCGCCATTGCTGGCGCACTTCGCCTGCTTTGAGGTGCTGCGGCACAAGTTCAACGAGGCCTGGTGGGAATGGCCGGAGCAATGGCGGCAACCCGACGAGGCCAGATGCGCCGGCTTGCGCAACGGCGCCGATGCGCCGGAAATCGAATTCGTCGAATTCGTGCAATGGATCGCCGACCGGCAATTGCAGGCGTGCAAGGATCACGCGCACCGGCTCGGCATGAAGGTCGGGCTCTATCTCGACGTCGCCGTCGGCGTGCAATCCGGCGGGTTCGATGCCTGGAACGAGCAGGCGGCGATCTCGCGCCATCTCGGGATCGGCGCGCCGCCGGATCCGCTGGCTCCCGCCGGACAGGACTGGGGCCTCGCGGGTTTCAATGCCGCCGGACTGGAATCGCAGTCGTTTGAGCCTTATCGCGAGATGTTGCGCGCCTCGATGCGTCACGCCGGTGCGATCCGGCTCGACCATGTGCTGGGCTTGGAGCGGCTCTACCTCGTGCCGCGCGGGTTCAGCGCGGCTGACGGCGTCTATGTCAAGATGCCGCTCGAGGCGCTGCTGGCCGTGACCGCGGAGCAAAGCGTCGCGCATCGCTGCGTGGTGATCGGCGAAGACCTCGGCACCGTGCCGGAGGGCTTTCGTGCGCGGATGGCCGATTGGGGCATCTGGTCCTATCTGGTGATGATGTTCGAGCGCGAGGATCACGGCCCGTTCAGGGGCGTCGACCATTACGCGGCCAATGCGCTGGTCACCATCAATACCCACGATCTCTCGACCTATGCCGGCTGGCGCTCCTTCAGCGATCTGAAGCTGAAGCGCTCGCTCGGAATGGATCCGGGGGAGAGCGACGATGCGCGCTGGCACGCGCTGACCATGCTGGATGATGTGCTGCGTCACCACGCCATCGACAGCCACGATCTCTATTCGGTGCTGCAGTTCCTGGCGCGAACCAAATCCAGGATGCTGGCGGTCTCCCTGGAGGATCTGCTGGGCCTGATCGACCAGCCCAACATCCCCGGCACCGTGGACGAACATCCGAACTGGCGGAGGCGGCTTCCGGTCTCGATTGAGCATATCGCCTCCGCCGTCGACATCGACGCGCTCAAGCGCGCAATGCGTGAGCGCGCCTCGATTTGATTTAAGACGGTATTGAAACGTGTCGTGCCGAATCGAAGATTATGGGCTGATCGGCGATTGCGAGACCGCAGCATTGGTCGGCCGCGACGGATCGATCGACTGGCTGTGCTGGCCGGCGTTCGATTCCGACGCCTGCTTTGCGGCATTGCTTGGCACGTTGAAAAATGGCCGCTGGCAGATCGCGCCCTCGGGCAAAATCACAAAGACCTCGCGGCGTTACCGGGACAACACGCTGATCCTGGAAACGCGATTCGAGACCGCCGACGGCGTGGTTGCCCTGATCGATTTCATGCCGCCGCGCGGCAAGGCCTCCGACGTGGTCCGGCTGGTGCGCGGCATCAGCGGCCGGGTGAAGCTGCGGATGCAGCTGGTGATCCGGTTCGGCTTCGGCACCGATATTCCCTGGGTCAAGAAAAACCCGGACGGATCAGGGCTGCTCGCGATTTGCGGGCAGGACATGACGGTGCTGCGAACGCCGGTCGAGACCCGCGGCGAAGATTTGACCACGGTGGCCGATTTCGAAGTAAGCGAGGGTGAGACCGTCCCCTTCGTCCTCACCTACGGACCTTCGCATCTGCCCGTCCCCGAGCCGATCGATCCGGCGCAGGCCTTGCAGGATACCGAAGATTTCTGGACCGAATGGTGCCGCCATTGCAGCTATGACGGCGGCAATCGCGATCTCGTCATGCGCTCGCTGATCGCGCTGAAGGCGCTGACCTATGCTCCGACCGGCGGCATTGTCGCCGCACCCACGACCTCGCTGCCGGAAAAGCTCGGCGGCGCACGCAATTGGGATTACCGCTTTTGCTGGCTGCGCGACGCCACCTTCACGCTGCTGGCGCTGATGAACTCCGGTTATACCGAGGAAGCCGCGGCCTGGCATAATTGGCTGCTGCGGGTGGTGGCGGGATCGCCGGCCAACATGCAGATCATGTATGGCATCATGGGCCAGCGGCGCCTGCTGGAATGGGAAGCTGGCTGGCTGCCCGGTTACGAAGGTGCAAAGCCGGTCCGGGTCGGCAACGCCGCGCATGCGCAGCTGCAGCTCGATGTCTATGGCGAGCTGATCGACGCCTTCCACCAGTCACGGATGGCGAAGCTGCAGCTCGACGAAGGAAGCTGGGCGCTCGAATGCGCTGTGCTTGAGCATCTTGCGGAGGAGTGGGACCAGCCCGACCACGGCATCTGGGAACGGCGCGGCGACGGCAGGCATTACGTCTCGTCGAAAGTCATGACGTGGGTCGCCTTCGACCGCGGCATCAAGAGCGCCGAAAAATTCGGATTCAAGGCGCCGCTGGAGAAGTGGCGGGCCTTGCGCGACACCATCCATCGCGAGACCTGCGAAAACGGCTTTGATCGCGAACTAAATTCGTTCGTGGAGTCCTATGGCTCGAAACTGCTCGATGCCAGCATCCTGATGCTGCCGTCGGTCGGGTTCCTTCCGCCGTCGGACCCTCGCGTTCGCGGCACACTGGCAGCGATCGAAAAATATCTGATGCGGGACGGTTTCGTGCTGCGGCACGATCCCCGCGAAGTATCCGACGAAAAGCAGCCGATCGAAGGCGCGTTCCTGGCCTGCAGCCTCTGGCTCGCCGACGCCTATGTGCTGGCCGGAGAGACCGCAAAGGCGCAAGCGCTGTTCGACCGCGTAGTCGCGGTCGCCAACGATCTCGGCCTGCTGGCCGAGGAATTCGACCCCGGCGCCGGCCGCCAGACCGGCAATTTCCCGCAGGCACTGACGCATATTGCGCTGATCAACACCGCGCATAACCTCAGCGACGCCATGAAAACCGCCGAGAAGCCGGCGGTGCAGCGGTCGAAATAGCTCGATCCATCGAGCGTTGCGTGGAACTTGTGAGTCCATCATCGATTATCTGGGGAAATGCGAGGAGGTTGACGGATGGCTCGCCTGTTCGTCGCGGCTGCTCTTGTGTGCTTATTGTCGAGCCCCGCGGTGCCGGCCAACCTCGACGCGACCGCAATCAACAATGCCGAATTCCGCGGCAAGCCTCCGGCCGAAGACAAAGCGGACGTGGTGATCGTGAAGGTGCAAATTCTTCTCGACCGCGCACTGTTCTCTCCCGGCGAAATTGATGGCAAGCTCGCCGAAAACACCCAAAAGGCGCTGCGGGCCTTTGCCGACGCGAAAAGCCTGACCTTTCAGACGACGATTACGCCGGAGCTCTGGACCGCGCTTACCCAGACCGGTCAGGATCCCGTCATCACCCAGTACACGATCGCCGAAGGCGACGTGAAGGGGCCATTTCTGAAAAAGCTTCCGGCGAAAATGGAAGACATGAAGAACCTCAAGGCGCTGAGCTACAGCAGTCCGCGGGAAGCCATCGCCGAAAAGTTTCACATGAGCGAAGCGCTGCTATCGGCGCTCAATCCCGGAAAAACGTTCGACCGGGCCGGCGACACCATTTTTGTGGCGAACGTCCTCAACAAGCCAGGCAAGGTGACGATTGGCCGCGTAGAGGTCGACAAATCCCGACAGGCGGTCAGGGCATTCGATCCACAAGGCGCACTGGTCGGTGTCTTTCCGGCCACTGTCGGCAGCGAGGAGAAGCCTACGCCAAGCGGGACCCTGAAAGTCGTCTCCGTCGATGCCAATCCGACTTACCGCTACAACCCTCAATACAAGTTCAAGGGAGTGCGGTCCAGGCGGCCCTTCACCATCCAGCCGGGGCCGAACAATCCGGTGGGAGCATACTGGATCGGACTTTCGGCCGAGGGTTACGGCATCCACGGCACGCCGAACCCCGGCAAGATCAGCAAGTCCGAATCGCACGGCTGCGTCCGGCTAACCAACTGGGACGCGACCTGGCTCGCCAGCAATATCAAGAAAGGCACGCCGGTGGAGTTCGTTGAAGGTGTGCCGAGTGACAGGAACGCGCAGAGGTGAGGACCCGAACATATCGTGCCGCTAAGCAAGCTGGTTGATCTCCAGAACCCGCTCGATCGCCCTGGCGAAGCCGTCGTTCTCGTTCGTTTCGGTCACGTGGGTGGCGCGTTCCTTGACGTCGTCGGTAGCGTTGCCCATTGCGAACGAGATACCGCTTTTGGAAAACATCGCCAGGTCGTTCTGCATGTCGCCGATCGTTGCGATGGTATCGGTCGAAATGCCCAGCCGCCTCGCCATCGCCTCGACGAAAGTGCCCTTGTCGTGGCCGGGCGGCGTGACGTCGAGATAGTAGGTCTGCGAGCGAACCGCGGTGGCCTTTGTGCCTACCGCATCCTGCATGACCGTTTCGCAGCGTTGCAGCAGCGCCGCGTCCGAGCTGGCGCCGACGATCTTGCAGGCGGCGCCGAGATGAGGCGTGAAATCCGCGATGATGGAAGGGTCATGCTTGATCGCGCGCTTCTCGTGCGGAACGTATTCGCCGTCCGGGTTGCGCGTGTACCAGCGATCGTTGGTGAACAGCCAGATATCGACGCCGAATTCGGTGAGCACATCGAGGCTGCGCTGGGCGGTCGCGGGCGGTATCAGATGCTGCTCGATCGGCTTCAGTTGCGAATCGACGATCGAGCTGCCGTTGAAGGCGCCGACCGGCAGCGTGATCGCAAGCGGCGCGATCAAGAATCCCATCCCGATTGTCGGCCGGCTGGAGACGATGGTGAAGCCGATGCCGGCTGCGTGCAGCTTGCGCACCGCAGCCGTGGCGGCTTCGGTGAGTACCTTGTCCTTGGTCAGGAGCGTGCCATCGACATCGGAGACGACAAGGGCGGTGCGGGTCATGAGTGTTCCAACTTCAATTGGCGGATGATGTCATCGACGATTGTCTCGACCGTCGCGTCGATCGATACCGTCACGGGATGTTCGTTCGCGTCCGGCGGCTCCAATGTCTGGAATTGGCTGGTCAGCAATCCCGGCGGCATGAAATGCCCCTTGCGCGCGGCAAGCCGGCCCGCGATCAGATCATATGTTCCGTCGAGAAAGACGATGCGGACGTCGTCGCGCCCGTGCACGAGGATGTTGCGGTAGGCGTGCTTCAGCGCCGAGCAGGCGATGACGGCGCGTTGGCCGGCTTTGCAGACGCGGTCGATCTCGTCGGCAATCGCCTGCAGCCAGGGCCAGCGGTCTTCGTCCGTGAGGGGATGGCCGGCGCTCATTTTCGCAACATTGCTCGCGGGATGAAACTTGTCGCCATCCTCGCAACGCCAGCCGAGGCGTGCGGCCAGGCGGTCGGCGATGGTGCTCTTGCCCGAGCCGGAAACGCCCATCACCACCAGCGCGCAAGGGTTGGCTGCATCACCCACGAAAATTCTCCGGCAGCGCCCCCTGATCCACCAGCCAGATCGTCTCGCCCAGGGATCGCGCGCGGTTCGCCGGCAGGTTCTCGGCTGCGAATAGCCGCGTCAAGATCGCCTGCTTTTCGGAGCCCGCGATCTCGAACAGCATCTCGCGGCACGAGGCCAGCGCGGGCAGTGTCAGTGTGACCCGCGGCACGAACGGCTCGACATGCGCCCTGGGGACGCCGACCACCCAGCGTCGGGTTTCGTCCAGCGCCGGGTAGTCCGGAAACAGCGAGGCGGTGTGGCCGTCGGGACCGACGCCCATCAGCACGAGATCGAACAAGGGGCGGGCCGGGTCCAGTTCGTCAGCGCCATAGAACGATTTCAACGCGTGTTGATAAAGCTCGGCGCTTTTATCGGGATTATCGGGATGGGCGGTGTCGGTCGGAATCGGATGGATGTTCGATGCGGGGGCGCATTGGTCCAGAAAGGCCTTTCGCGCCATGTTCATATTGTTGAGCGGATCGCCTGCCGGCACAAAACGCTCGTCGCCGATGAACCAGTGCACGCGATCCCAGGGGATCCTGCCGCGATACGGTTCGGTCGCGAGCAATTGGTAGAGCGCTTTCGGGCTGGACCCGCCGGTCAGGCAGATCGCGATGCGGCCGGGATTGGCCGCAATCCTGGCGATAACGCGTTCCGCGGCGGCGTTCGCCAGCGCCGCCGGATCGGCGACCGCGATGACCTTGCGATGATCGCCCATGGCCATGGTCAGGTCAGCTTCCGCCAGCTTCGGCCGTCGCGCTCCAGGAGATCGTTGGCCTCTTCGGGGCCTTCGCTGCCGGGTTCGTAGATCTTCAGCCCCTTGCCGCCGGCGTTCTTCCAGGCGTCCAGAAACGGCTGCACCGCCCGCCAGCCGGCCTCGACGCTGTCGGCGCGCTGAAACAGGATGTTGTCGCCGATCATGCAGTCGTAGATCAGCGTCTCGTAGCCGGTCGAGGGTTCGGCCTGGAAGTAATCCTTGTAGCGGAATTTCATCTCGACGCCATCGATGTTGACGGCCGGTCCCGGCACCTTGGTATTGAACTGCAACGCGATGCCTTCGGTCGGCTCGGTCGAGATGATCAGGTAGTTTTGCGACAGCCGGTCCACCGGCGTGTCGCGGAACATCGCGAACGGCGCCTGCTTGAACTTGATCGCGATCTCGGTGCGTTTGGCGCCGAGCGCCTTGCCGGTGCGCAGGTAAAACGGCACGCCGGCCCAGCGCCAGTTGTCGATGGTCAGTTTCAGCGCGGCGTAAGTCTCGGTGGTGCTGGTGGGCTTGACGTTCGCGGTCCGGCGATAGTCCTCGATCTCGGTGTCGCCGATCCTGCCGGCCCGGTATTGTCCGCGCACCGAGTTTTGCAGCGCCTCCTGCTCGGTCTGGGTCTGGATCGCCGCCAGCACTTCGGCCTTTTCCGAGCGCACGGCGTGGGCGTTGAACTTCACCGGCGGCTCCATCGCGACCAGCGACAGCAGTTGGAACAGATGGTTCGGCACCATGTCGCGCAGCGCGCCGGTCACGTCATAGAAACTGCCGCGATGCCCGACGCCGAGCTTCTCGTCGACCGTGATCTGGATATGGTCGATGTGATTGCGATTCCAGATCGGCTCGAACATGCCGTTGGCGAAGCGCAGCACCAGGATGTTCTGGACGGTTTCCTTGCCGAGGTAATGATCGATCCGGTAAATCTGATGCTCGTCGACGAGCTTCAGCAATTCGTTGTTCAGCGTCTTCGCCGAGGCCAGATCGGTGCCGAACGGCTTCTCGATCACCAGCCGCCGCCATGAACCGTTTTCGGCCAGCATGCCGGTGCGGCCGAGCTCGCGGCTGATCGGCAGGAAGCCGCTCGGAGGTGTTGCGAGATAAAACAGCCGATTGCCGCCGGTCTCGCGCGCGGCTTCAAGTCTATCGAGCCTATCGCGCAGCGCATCGAATGACGCCGGGTCTTTCGGATCGGCCTCGATGCAGGTGACGCAGGCGAGCAGCCGTCTGGCGAGCGCGTCGTCGACCTTGCGGGTGGCAAACTGGTGCAGACCCTTGGTCAGGCTCTCGGTCAATTGCTCGCTCGACATCCCCTTGCGGGCGATGCCGACGATGCAGAAATTTTCCGGCAGCAGGTCGTTGGCGGCGAGGTTATAGAGCGCAGGGATCACCAGCCGGTGGGCAAGATCGCCGGTCACGCCGAAGATGACGATGGAGCAGGGATCGGGCTGTTTTTGTTTGGCTTGACTGACGGTCATCTATCCCAGGCCTTTGAACCCGGCTTCTTCGGCGGTTCCTTGTGGCCGCCGAAGCCCGCGCGCATCGCCGAAAGAATCTTTTCGGCAAAGGTATGCTCCTTGCGCGAACGAAAGCGCGCAAACAGCGCAGCGGTCAGCACCTCGGCCGGCACGGCCTCGTCGATCGCGGCATTGACGGTCCAGCGGCCTTCGCCGGAATCCTCGACGAACCCGGAATAGTTATCCAGCGTCTGGTTAGTCGCGAGCGCCGAAGCGGTGAGATCCAGCAGCCACGACGGGATCACGCTGCCGCGCCTCCAGACTTCGGCGATATCGGCGATATCCAGATCGAAGCGATGTTCCGGCGGCAGCGCGTCGATATTGGCGTTCTTCAGGATGTCAAACCCCTCGGCATAGGCCTGCATCAGGCCATATTCGATGCCGTTATGGATCATCTTGACGAAGTGTCCGGCGCCCACCGGACCGGCGTGGATATAGCCCTGCTCGATCCTGGCATCGCGGCCTTCGCGGCCCTCCGTGCGCGGGATATCGCCGATGCCCGGCGCCAGTGTCTTGAAAATCGGATCGAGCCGGCCGACGACTTGCCTGTCGCCGCCGATCATCATGCAATAGCCGCGCTCGATGCCCCAGATGCCGCCCGAAGTGCCGACGTCGACATAATGCAGGCCGCGCTCCCGGAGCGCCTTGCCGCGGCGGACGTCGTCCTGCCAGAAAGTGTTGCCGCCGTCGATGACGACGTCGTCGGCCTGCATCAGCTTTGCAAGCGCGTCGATGGTCGCCTCGGTGATCTTGCCGGCCGGCAGCATCACCCAGGCGGTGCGCGGCTTGGTCAGCTTGGCGATGAAATCCTCCAGCGAATCGGCGCCGACCGCGCCGTCGGCCGCGAGTGCCGCGACCGCCTTGGAATCCTTGTCGTAAACCACGGCCGTATGTCCGCTCTTCATCAACCGGCGGACGATATTGCCGCCCATCCGGCCGAGGCCGATCATACCAAGCTGCATTCTGCAAATTCCTTAAGTCAGCGCTTCAGTAATGGCGGCGTCCAGTGCGGCGAGCGCCGGCCCCAGGCTGCCCTTGAGATGGACGCGAAGCGCACGCCGGCCGCGCTCGGTGAGCACGTCGAAATCGCCGCGCGCCTGCGCCGCCTTGATGATGCCGAAGCTTGCCTTCTGGCCCGGCACCGGCAGATCCTCGGCGTCGTCGGCGGTGATCTGCAGGAACACGCCGCTGTTGGGGCCGCCCTTGTAGGCCTGGCCGGTCGAGTGCAGGAACCGCGGCCCGAATTCGGCGCAGGTCGCGACATGGCGCTTGTCGCGCACCGCAAGCCGCATCTTCTGCAGCGCGTCGATGAAGGCCTTGTCGCGCTCGATATAGGCCAGCAACGCGACATAGTCGCCGCTGCCCGAGCGCGACAGATGCGCTTTGATCCAGGAGCCGAGATCGCCGTCGGCGCCGGCCTTGCGCAGCGCCGCCGCGTTGGCCTCGTCGGTATAGATATCGGCTTCTGCCGTGGCTATCACCGGCTGCTCCGCCGGCAACGCGCCTGATTTCTCGAACGCGCCGGTCAACTCCCGCGTCTTGATCTTGGCGGCTTCGACGTCGGGCTGGTTGAACGGATTGATGCCGAGAACGGCGCCGGCCACCGCGGTCGCCATCTCGAACCGGAAAAATTCCTGGCCGATGTGGTCGATCGACTTCATGACAATGCGGACGACGGGGTGTCCGGCGGCCTCCAGCGCGGCGAGCTTGTCGTCATGCGCTGTGTCATCTTCGCCCTCGGTGCGCAGGTCGATGAAGAAGCGGTCGTTGCCGTAGAGGGGGGGATCGCCGAGCGTCTCGCCGTCGATCGGAATCAGGCCCTTGCCGTCCTTGCCGGTCGATTCCGCGATCAGCTGTTCGGCCCAAGCGCCGAAATCGGCGATTTTCTTCGACGACGAGATGGTGACCTTGTCGCGGCCGTCGAGACCGGCGAGGCCGAGCGCAAGCCCGAGCTGCACGCCGGGATTTTCATGCGGCGGCACGTCGGCGCCGCAGGAGCGCACCATGGCAAGCGTGTGCCTGATCAGGGTCCCGGTATCGATGCCGGCGGCGGCCGCGGGCACCAGGCCGAACGGCGACAGCACGGAGTAACGCCCGCCGATCGTGGGATCGCCATGGAAGATGCGCGCAAAGCCTTGTTTGGTTGCGACCTTCTCCAGCGAAGAACCGGGATCGGTCACCGCGATGAAGCGATGCCCGGCCTTGTCGGTCCCGATCGCCCTGGAGACGCGATCGAAGAAATAATCCTTCATCGCGTTCGGCTCGGTGGTGCCGCCGGATTTGCTGGAGACGATGAACAGGGTTTTGGAAATATCGATGGCCGCCTCCATCGCGCGCACCTGCGCCGGATCGGTGGAGTCGAGCACGTGCAATTTCGGAAAGCCCGATTTCTTCGCAAAGGTTTCCGCCAGCACTTCGGGACCGAGGCTCGAGCCCCCCATGCCGAGCACCACCGCGTCGGTAAACTTCTGTCCCTTCACGCGCTGGGCGAAATCCTGGTAGTCGGCAACGTCGGCTGCGGCGGCGCTATGCAGCCAGCCGAGCCATTTGTTTTCATCGTCATTGGTCCAGACCGATTTGTCCTGCTGCCAAAGCCTGCGGATCCTGGCCGACGCGCGCCAGTCCTCGGTGCTGTTCTCGACCGCCTTTGCGATGCCGGGGCCGAGCGCCAGCTTCTGGTGATCGATGCCGCCGCCGAGCGACGCGGCCCGCTTGTGCGCGACCGCGCCATACAGCTTGTCGGCGGCATCGGCGAATTGCTTGACGCCGTCCTTGACCAGTTCCGCCGTGATCGCGTCGAGCGAGACGCCGGATTTTTCCAGCTCTTCGAGTACGTGACGCGCGTCCTCGATATTCTCTTCCAGGCTGTCGCGCGGCCTGCCGTGATCGCGGAATGCGTCCAGCGTGGCCGGCGGCACGGTGTTGATGGTGTTGGGACCGATCAGTTCCTCGACATAGAGCACATCGCTGTACGCCTTGTTCTTGGTGCCGGTGGAAGCCCACAGCAGCCGCTGCGGCTTTGCGCCCTTGGCTTTGAGCCTGTCCCAGCGCGCGCCCGAAAACAGCCGCTTGTAGTCCTGGTAGGCGAGCTTTGCATTCGCGATCGCGACCTTGCCCTTCAGCGCAGCCAGCCGTTCTTTCTCGCTCGGATCGTTCGCCTTGGCGATCTTCTCGTCGAGCTGCTTGTCGACGGCGCTATCGATGCGGCTGACGAAGAAGCTGGCGACGCTGGCGACGTGAGAGGGATCGCCGCCCTTGGCGACGTATTTTTCCAGACCCTTGAGATAGGCCTCCGCGACCTCGCGATAGACCTTCTGCGCAAACAGCAGCGTGATGTTGATGCTGATGCCTTCGCCGATCAGTTGTTCGATCGCGGGCAGGCCCTCCGGCGTCGCCGGCACCTTCACCATCAAATTCCTGCGTTTGACGTCCTTCCAGAGCCGCTCGGCTTCCGCGATGGTGCCTTTGGTGTCCATCGCCAGATACGGCGACACTTCGAGGCTGACGAAACCGTCGTCGCCGTCCAATCGGTCATAGACCGGGCGCAGCACGTCGGCGGCGTGCTGGATGTCCTCGACCGCGAGGTGCTCGAACAGGTCGGCGACCGGGCGATCGCCCTTTTTTAAGGCATTGCCGATCGCGCCGTCATATTCGTCCGAACTGCCGATCGCTTTTTCGAAGATCGACGGGTTCGAGGTGACGCCTTTGACGCCATCGGTGTCGATCAGCTGCTTGAGGTCGCCTTTGGCGACGAAGCCACGGGCCAAAAAATCCAGCCAGACTGCCTGGCCGTGGTTTTCGAGTGCTTTGACGGGATTCATGGTGCCTGTTCTGTTCGATCTGGTCGTTTTCTCGGGTTCCCGACAGCTTTCGGGCGGGAGGCCGGAATGTCAACAATTGGTTGGCGGGGCTGCCGGGCGGAAAATGCTTATCGCGAGGGGGATAACGCCGTTCACGTCAGTTCGATCCCCTGGATTTGATCCCATGGAATCGCTGCAATCTTTGCACAATTTTGTGACGACAGCCGTGGTTAGTGGCGGCGGTCCCGCCTCAGGGGTCTCAGATAGAGGTAACCCTGCGATTGCGATCGTCTGCTTCAGCGCAGGCTGGCGTTGATCTTGTCCAGCGCGGCGGAACCCGGGCACAGCGCCGCCTCGTCGAGCCTATTGAGCGGCGTCGCGACGGTGTCGAGACGATCGTGCAAGTCGTTTGCTTCGGGGTCGATGTGAAGCAGGCCGGTCACGATCTGGCCCTTGGCGGCGTGCTTTTGCAGGAACGTCATCGCCGCCAGGCGGTCATGCACGTCATAATCGGCGTCGATCTTGCGCAGCGCCAGCCGCGTGCCGTCGTGCTGTTCGACCACTTGCACCGTGCCCGGCGCGTAATCGACGGTGATCGGGTCCCGGCCGGTGATGACGTCGAGGCGGTTCACCGCGTCGTTGTGCTCCCGCACATAGTCAAAGCTCTTGGTCGAACCGCTGTGGTTGTTGAAGGCGATGCAGGGGCTGATCACGTCGATGAAGGCAGCACCCTTGTGTTCAATGGCGGCGGCGATCAGCGGCACCAGCTGGGACTTGTCGCCGGAAAAACTTCGCGCCACGAAAGTCGCGCCGAGCTGCAGCGCGATCGCCACCAGGTCGATGGCGTTGTCGGTGTTGGTCACGCCCTTTTTCGACTTCGAGCCGCGGTCGGCGGTGGCCGAGAACTGGCCCTTGGTCAGGCCGTAGACGCCGTTGTTCTCGACAATATAGGTCATGTTGACGCCGCGCCGGATCGAATGCGCGAACTGACCGAAGCCGATCGAGGCGCTGTCGCCGTCGCCGGAGACGCCGAGATAGATCAGGTCGCGGTTGGCAAGGTTGGCGCCGGTCAGGACCGACGGCATCCGGCCATGCACCGAGTTGAAGCCGTGCGAATTGCCGAGGAAATAGTCCGGCGTTTTCGAGGAGCAGCCGATGCCGGAAATCTTGGCGACGCGATGCGGCTCAATCGACAGCTCGAAACAGGCCTCGATGATCGAGGCGGTGATCGAGTCGTGGCCGCAGCCGGCGCACAGCGTCGAAATCTTGCCCTCGTAATCGCGGTGGGTGAAGCCGAGCTCGTTCCTGGGCAGGCCGGGATGGCTGAATTTCGGTTTTGCAATGTAGGTCATGACACGGCCTTGCGCAGAGGGGTGACCTTGAGATGGTCCTGATGGTCGCCGATGGCGCCGGCGATGAACCGCGCGGTGATCGGCGTGCCGTCATAGTGCAGGATCGGAATCAGCCGGACCGGATCGATGCCGTTTTCGTTGACGATCAAGGAGCGCAGCTGGGCGTCGCGGTTCTGCTCGACCACGTAGACGAAGTCGTGATCGGCAATGAAGCTCGCCACGCTGGAGTGGAACGGGAAGGCGCGGATGCGCAGGCGGTCGAGCTGGTGCCCGCGCGCTTCCAACAGCCCGATCGCCTCGTCCATCGCCGGCGAGGTCGAGCCGAAATAGATCACGCCATATTTGGTCGGCTTGGCGGCGTTGGCCTGCAACGGCCGCGGCACCATGTCCTGCGCGGTCTCGAACTTGCGCACCAGCCGCTGCATGTTGTCGGCGTAAACCGCGCCTTCCTCGGAATAGCGCGCGTAACGGTCGCGCGAGGTGCCGCGGGTGAAGAACGAACCCTTGGTCGGGTGCGTGCCCGGATAGGTGCGGTAGGGAATGCCGTCGCCGTCGACGTCGAGGTAGCGGCCGAAGTCGCGGCCGTCGTCGAGCATCTCCGCGGTCATCACCTTGCCGCGGTCATATTGCCTTGCGTCGTCCCACTTCAGCGGGCGGCAGAGCCGGTGGTTCATGCCGATGTCGAGATCGAGCATCACGAAGATCATGGTCTGCAGCCGCTCGGCGAGGTCGAACGATTGCGCCGCGAATTCGAAGGCTTCGGCCGGATCTTCCGGGAACAGCAGGATGTGCTTGGTGTCGCCATGGGACGCATAGGCGCAGGCGATGATGTCGCATTGCTGGGTGCGCGTCGGCATGCCGGTCGAGGGCCCGGCGCGCTGGATGTTCATAATCACGGCGGGGATCTCGGCAAAATACGACAAGCCGATGAATTCGGTCATCAGCGAGACGCCCGGTCCTGATGTCGCAGTGAAGGCGCGAGCGCCGTTCCAGGCCGCGCCGATCACGATGCCGATGGACGCGAGTTCATCCTCGCCTTGCACGATGGCATATTTCGCTTTTCCGGTCGCCGGATCGTGGCGGTATTTCTTGCAGTGGCTGGTGAAGGCTTCCGCCACCGACGACGAGGGCGTGATCGGATACCAGGCGCACACGGTCGCGCCGCCATAGACGGCGCCAAGCGCGGCCGCGCTGTTGCCTTCGATGAAGATGCGGTCGCCGACCTTGTCGGACTTCTTGACGCGGAGCCCAATCGGGCATTTCAGGTTCTGCAGCGCCCAGTCGCGGCCGAGATGCAGCGCGTGAACGTTGGAGGACAGGAGCTTTTCCTTGCCCTTGTATTGTTCGGCGATCAGTTGCTCGACCAGCTTCGGGTCCATGTCGAGCAGCGCGCAGAGCGCGCCGAGATAGATGATGTTCTTGAACAGCTGGCGCTGGCGCGGATCGGTGTAGGTCGAGTTGGTGATCGCGGTCAGCGGCACGCCGATCACGGTGATATCCGCGCGAAACTTCGACGACGGCATCGGCTTGGTCGAATCGTAGAACAGATAGCCGCCGGGCTCGATCGAGGCGACGTCCTTGTCCCAGGTCTGCGGATTCATCGCCACCATCATGTCGACGCCGCCTCGGGCGCCGAGATGGCCTTCCTCGGTGACGCGCACCTCGTACCAGGTCGGCAGGCCCTGGATGTTGGAGGGGAAGATGTTGCGTGGGCTGACCGGCACGCCGTGGCGCAGGATCGAACGCGCGAACAGCTCGTTGGCGCTGGCCGAACCCGAACCGTTGACGTTGGCGAAGCGGACGACGAAGTCGTTTACGCTGCTGATCGGGCTTTGGACTGGCATGTTGATCCCGCGTGAGTCATATCGATGAGGTACTTTTGCATGTCCCAGGCGCCGGTCGGGCAGCGCTCGGCACAGAGGCCGCAGTGCAGGCAGACGTCTTCGTCCTTGACCATCACGCGCCCGGTCTTGAGCCCGTCGGCGACGTAGAGCGCCTGGTCGTGATGCGGCGAGGGCGCCTTCAGCCGCTCCCGCAAATCCGCTTCCTCGCCATTCTCTGTAAACGTGATGCAATCCATCGGGCAGATGTCGACGCAGGCATCGCATTCGATGCAGGCGGGCGCGCTGAACACGGTCTGGATATCGCAATTCAGGCAGCGCTGCGCTTCGCCGAGCGCGAGCTTGACGTCATAGCCGAGCTCGACCTCGGTGCGGATATCCTTCAGCGCGATCACCTTGTCGCGGTGCGGCACCTTGTAGCGCTTGTCGCCGGAGACATCGTTGTCATAGCTCCACTCGTGAATGCCCATCTTCTGCGACGAGACATGCACTTCGGGAAGCGGACGCTCGGTGATGTCTTCGCCGGAGAGCAGTTTGTGGATCGACAGCGCGGCGTCATGGCCGTGCGCCACCGCCCAGATGATGTTCTTGGGGCCGAACGCGGCGTCGCCGCCGAAGAACACTTTTGGATTGGTCGAGCCGAAGGTTGTTGGATCGACCTGCGGCATGTTCCATTTGTCGAACTCGATGCCGCAATCGCGCTCGATCCAGGGGAAGGCGTTCTCCTGGCCGACGGCGACCAGCACGTCGTCGCAGGGAATCGTCTGGTCGGGTTCGCCCGACGGCACCAGATTGCGCCGGCCCTTGGCGTCGTATTCCGCCTTCACCTTCTGGAAGGTGACGCCGGTGAGCTTGCCGCCGTCATGGGTGAAGGCGACCGGCACCATGAAATTGAGGATCGGAATATCCTCGTGAAGCGCGTCTTCCTTTTCCCAGGGGCTCGCCTTCATTTCCTCGAAGCCGGAACGCACGATCACCTTGACGTCCTCGCCGCCGAGGCGGCGCGCGGTGCGGCAGCAATCCATCGCGGTGTTGCCGCCGCCAAGCACGATCACGCGCCTGCCGATCTTGCTGACGTGCTCGAACGAGACCGAAGCCAGCCACTCGATGCCGATGTGGACATTGGCCGCCGCTTCCTTGCGGCCGGGGATATCGAGCTCACGGCCGCGCGGCGCGCCGGAGCCGACGAAGATCGCGTCGTAGTTTTCCGCCAACAGCTTCTTCAGGCTGTCGATGCGATGGCCGCCCCTGAACTCGATGCCGAGGTTGAGGATGTAATCGGTTTCCTCGTCGATCACCGAATCCGGCAGCCGGAATTTCGGAATCTGGGTCCGCATCATGCCGCCCGCCTTGGGGTCGGAATCGAACACGGTGCAGTGATAGCCGAGCGGGGCGAGATCGCGCGCCACCGTCAGCGAGGCGGGGCCGCCGCCGACGATCGCGATGCGCTTGCCGTTCTTGGCCAGCGGCCTCGGCATGCGATGCTTGACGTCGTCCTTGAAGTCGGCCGCGACGCGCTTCAGGCGGCAGATCGCAACCGGGGTTTCCTCGACGCGGCCGCGGCGGCATGCCGGCTCGCAGGGTCGATCGCAGGTGCGTCCCAGGATTCCGGGAAACACATTCGATTTCCAATTGATCATATAGGCGTCGCTATAACGCCCCTCGGCAATCAAACGGATGTATTCGGGAACTGGCGTGTGAGCGGGGCAGGCCCATTGGCAATCGACCACTTTGTGAAAGTAGTCCGGCGCCGAGATATCAGTCGGTTTCATTCCTACCTTGTCCGCGTGAACACCAGGAACAGCGCGGCCTTATTTTGCCTGCGAACGCTCAGTGGCGTTCTTGTGGTTTTTGAATTGGATCATAGGCTTATCTTATTAGAGCCATTCCAGACGCTGCACAAAGGCAATTTTGCGCGATCTCCAGCTTTCAACCGCATGACCGGCTTGAGGTTAATGTCATCATACGCGATGCGGCAGTGCAGCATGTGCGTTGCAGTTTGCAGATCGACGCCGTCGGACCCGACAGGTATCCTTTGCTTGCTAAAAGGATTCCTTGATCCCAGCTTAAGGCGTTCCGTTAATGGCCCCTTCACCGGCGGCGGCCAGCATCGCCAACGTTCGCAGTTCCAATGGGAATGTTGAGCTCCATGCTGCCAAACGCCCGTCAAACGCCGCGCGTTGAAGCGCTCGATCTGTTGCGCCTCGTCGCGGTGTTGGGTGTTGTCTTGTACCACTTCGGCTTCTAGGGGCCGGGCTCTAACGGGATACCTGCCATTCCCTGGCTGATGCCGGTTGCGAAATACGGCTTTCTCGGCGTGCCTGCCTTCTTCGTGATCAGCGGTTTCGTGATTGCCTATTCGGCGGAGGGCAGGACGGCGGTCGGCTTCGCCATCGCCCGCTTCAGCCGCCTCTATCCCAACTTCGTCTTCTGCATGACGCTGACATTTCTGGCGCTGCTGGTGTGGGGACCGCCGCACTTCGAGGCGACCCCGTCGCAGTGGTTCGCCAATTTGTTCATCCACGGCGGCGGCGCTTGGTCAGCCCTACATGGATGCGGCCTACCGGCGCAGCGTTGGACCAGGGAATTCTTGACGGGCCGTGCCGTCCGGTTTGGATGCTCTTCGAGGCCGCACGCGCCGGTTAGGTCCTAAAGTTTCAACTCTCTAAAGATCGCTTTTCGCGATATCCCACATCAGATTGTAGACGCCGCTCGAGACCGTCTCGGCCTTGAATGCGGCGAAACGCGCCGCGGCAGCCGGGACCGCATTCACGTCCGTGGCATCGATCAGCACGAACCAGTCGCCGGCGCCGGGATTGGGCGCCGAGGGATCGTCGGTGATCGGCTTCGACAGAAGAGGATCGCTCTCGATCAGGTGCATGGAGATGATCCCGTCGAGCTTTGCCGGATCAAGCTGATCCCGCAGCGCCGCGCGCAGTTTTTCTGCGCTGCCCGCGACCGGGCGAAGGCGGATGATGCCGAGCGCCGCGCCACGGCCCGTTCCGCGGCTAATCGTAATGCGCGCCACCGCGCGGATCATGTTCTTGAAGCGGGAGATGTTGGCCTTCGACCAGGCGGTTTGGTTGGCGAGCGCGGTGCGATAGGCCGGGCTGTCCAGCACCTCGAAGGTCGCGGTCGAATACAGGCTGAGATATTTCGGTTTTCCGTCATGGGCGACATAGCGCCGGGCTTCGAGAAAGCCATCGATGGCGACGCGTTCCTCGAGATGTTCGCGGTCGTACCAGCGGTTGAATTCGGCTTCGTCTGATACGCCGATATCCATCGACGTCAGCAGCATGCCTTTTCCGGCCAGCGGCATTTATGAAATCCTTATCTGGTCATTCTGGAAGCGAGGTCGGCGACCGCCTTCATCACGGCGTCGCGGACGCCGGGATCGTACAGCGTATGTCCGGCGCCCTCGACGAACCTGATCTCGGCGTCGCGCCACACCGAGCCAAGCGCATGCGAGGTGGCCGGCGGGCACAGCAGGTCGTAGCGGCCTTGCACGATGATGCCGGGAATGCCCGCGAGCTTGCCGGCGTCCGTGATCAGCTGATTCGGCTTCATAAAGCAGTCGTTGGCAAAATAATGCGCTTCCATGAACGGCGTCGCGGGGAGCGCCCGCGACGAATTCAGAGCGGCGGGATCGAGCCGACCGCGGTTCGGCGTGTGTTCGGAAAGAATACGCTCGGTCTCGCCCCAGGCTCGCGCTGCCGGGCTGTACACTGCGGAATCGGCATCGAGGATACGGCGGAAATAGGCGTCGATCGGCTGCATGCGCTCTTCCGCCGGCAATACGTTGAGGAAGTCCTCGTGCAGAGCGGGATAGAAGCGCGGCAGCACATCGAGAAACCCGCCTTCGATTTCCTGACGGGTGCCGAGGAAGGTGGCGCGCAGCACGATGCCGCTGACGCGGTCAGGATGCGCCTGCGCATAGGCCAGCGCCAGGGTCGCGCCCCAGGAGCCGCCGACCACCATCCAGCTCTCGAAGCCGAATTTTTCGCGGATTTTTTCCAGGTCCGCGATCAGATGCGCGAGCGTGTTGTCTTCGCGCCGTCCCTTCGGGCGGCTGCGGCCGGCGCCGCGCTGATCGAACAGAATGGCGTGGAAACGTTCTGGATCGAACAGCCGGCGGTGATCGGGCTGGCAGCCGCTGCCGGGCCCGCCATGCAGATAGACCGCGGCAATGCCGCCGATACGGCCGACGCTTTCGACATAGATCTCGTGGCCCTCGCCGACGGCCAGCTGCTCGGAGGTCAGCGGCGCGAACGGATCGGATCGGTGATGTGAGGATTTGCCGGCGTCGGCGTCAGGCGCCATGGTCGCCTTCCGTCTCCAGGGTGCCGCCCGCGAAATTGCGATAGAGGAAACGGTCCTGGTGCGCGGCGGCTTCGCGCTCGGCCTGCTTGAAGATCTGCTCATGCATCGGGGAGAGCGTGCAGGCCGGATCGGTGTTACCGGCGTCCCCGGTCAGCGCAAAGGCCTGGCAGCGGCAGCCGCCGAAATCGACTTCCCGGAACTCGCAGCTCTTGCACGGCTCCGGCATCCATCCGGTGCCGCGGTAGCGGTTGAAGGCTTCCGAATTCTGCCAGATCCAGGCGATCGAATGGTTCGAGCGCACCGATTCGAATTCGAGCCCGGTGATGCTCTCGGCCGCGTGGCACGGCAAAATCTTGCCGGCGGGAGAGATGTTGAAGAACTGCCGGCCCCAGCCGCCCATGCATTTCTTCGGCCGCAGCGCGTAGTAATCCGGCACCACATAGTCGATCGCGAGCACGCCCTTCAGCCGAACAGCCGCTTCCTCGACGATGCGGCTGGTCTCCTCGATCTGCTCGACGGTCGGCATCAGCGCGGCGCGGTTCTTCAGCGCCCAGCCGTAATATTGGACATTGGCGACTTCCAAACGATCCGCGTCGAGATCGACCGCCATCTGGATGATATCGGACAGCTGATGCAGGTTCTGGCGATGCATCACCGCGTTGACAGTCAGCGGCAGGTCGAGCTCGCGCGTCCATTTCGCAGCCTCGATCTTCTTTGCATGCGCGTGCTTCAGGCCGGCGACGCGGTCGGCGACGACGGGTTCGTTGCCCTGGAAACTGATCTGCACGTGGCACAGCCCGGCATCGGCCAGCGCGGAGAGCTTTTCTTTCGTCAGCAGCACCGCCGAGGTGATGAGGTTGCTGTACAGCCCGACATCGCTGGCGTGCTGCACCAGTTCGACCAGATCCTTGCGCGCGGTCGGCTCGCCGCCGGAGAAATGGATTTGCAGCACGCCGATTTCGGCGAGCTCGGTCAAAACTTTCTTCCATTCCTCGGTGGTGAGTTCGCTGCTGCCGCGATCCAGTTCGACCGGATTGGAACAGTAAGGGCATTGCAGCGGGCAGCGGTGCGTCAACTCGGCGAGCACGGCGAGCGGAATGCCAAAGGTTTCCGCGGTCGAGCGGCGGCCTTCCAACACCGCGAGGCCGTCGCTGGAGGCGGCGGGCGTCGCTGTGCCCTGGCTGAGAATTTCACTCATGACGTCTTCTCGCGCGCTTGGGTGAGAAAGCCCTTGTCGGCGAGGTCCTGCAGCATGGCGATCACGTCGGTTGCGATGTCAGTGCGGTCGGCGGCGTATTTGGCGGCGAGCTGGTCGACCATGTCGGAGACGCTGCGGACGCCGTCGCAAAGCTGCAGCACTTCGACCGCGATCTCGTCCGGCGCCAGCACCCGCTCCGGCGCCAGAATCACCCAGACCTGCCGCGTCTCATCGAATTTCAGCCTGGTATGCCGCGGCAATACCGGCCGGCTCGTTTCGCTGACACTGATGTTGCGGCTGGCCATCTTCAGCTCTAGTCCGGTTTCGGCACGAACGCGCCGGGCGGGATGTGCCCGTCGACATAGGCATGATACAGCGCGTCGAGCTGAACCCATAGCACATTGGTCTTGAAGATCAGCGCATTGCAGACCGCCTCGCGCTCCGCCGGGGTTTTGGCGTGCTGCTTGACGTATTCCAGCGCAAAACCGGCATCGCGCGGCGCCTGGGCCAGGCGGCGGCTGAAATAGCTCATGATGTCGGGATTGACGAAATCATAGTGCTTCAGCATCCCCGAAATGCGCTCCTCGTGCAGGTTCGGCGCGAACAATTCGGTGAGCGAGGAGGCGATCGCCTCCAGCGGCGTCTTGTCGCGGCAGAAATGCACGTAGGCTTCGACCGCAAAGCGCGTCGCGGGGAGGATGCCTTCGGTGGACTCCACATAGGCGCTGTCGAGCCCTAGTCCCTCGGTCAGCTTGAGCCAGCGCTCGATGCCGCCTTCGCTGCCGATGTCGCCATCGTGGTCCTCGATCCGGTGCCGCCATTCGATGCGGGTGGCGCGATCGCGAAACCGCGAGATCACCATCGCGTCCTTCAGCGGGATCGTGCTCTGATAAAAGTAGCGGTTGAGCGCCCATGCCTGGACCTGGCCCTTGTTCAGTTTGCCGCCGTGCAACAGCCGGTGAAACGGATGCAGGCTGTGATAGCGCGTCGCACCGATGTGGCGCAGCGCCGCCTCCAGTTCGCCCGCATTGTTGAGCGGGACGCCCTTGCCGATCGACAGCGCGGTCGTTGCGTTGGTGGTCATGACGTTCACAGCGTGATCTCCGTTCCGTCCGCCGGGATTTGCCAGCCGGCATGTTCGGCGGCCTTGCGCTCGTCCGAGCCGTGCAACAACGCCGGGTTGGAGTTGTTGATATGCAAAAACACCTTTCGGCCGATATCGAGGCCCTTGAGGCTCTCGATCGCGCCGTGATCGCCGGACATCGAAATATGTCCCATGCCTTGTCCCGTCTTGTTGCCGAGGCCCGCGACCACCAATTCGTCGTCGCGCCACACCGTGCCATCGAAGAAGATCAGCGGCGCTCCGGCAAGCCGGGATTTGAGATCGTCGGTCACCCGCGCGCAGGCGGCAAGGAAATAGAAGTATTTGCCGCTCGCTCTGTCGGCAATCCGAAGCCCGAGCGTGTCGCCCACGCCGTCGCCGCCGGCGGGATGCGCCTTGCCCTCGAGATACCACGCGCCCTTGCCGGGAACCTCGAACGGCAGCACTTCCAGCCCGGACGGCGAACCATCTGGTAGCGCCGGCTCGAAAACCTGATCCACCGCGATCGGCTGCCGCTTCACGTTCTTCTCGTTCAGCACATTAAAGATGCTGTTGGATTTCAGGATCGCAAGCACCCGCTGATGCCCGTAGATCGTGAACGGTGAGCCCTCGCGCATCGACAACAGCCCCGCGACGGCATCGATTTCGCCGTTGGTCAGGATTACGCCCGCGATCGGACTATGACGAAGTTTTCCAGCCTTGGGATGCAGCTGCGGCGTCGCGATCAGTTGCTGGCGCAGATCTGGAGAGGCGTTGATCAGGAACCAATGCTGGCCGTCGGCGCTGACCGCGATCGAGGCTTGCGTGCTCTGAAGCTCGGGATGCTGGCTTCGCGCTGTCCGGCACACCGGACATCCGCAATTCCACTGCGGAATGCCACCACCCGCCGCGGCGCCCAGGACGACGACGCGAAGCATGATCCGTCTCCTGGAGATTTAAACGCTTGATAAAAACGCTGGTGATGCAAACGCCACGAGGTGGACACCGACCTGAGACACGGTTCCACGATCGGGAACGTGTCAAGCCCGGAGGTCCACCTGCGCTAGACGTCTAAGTGTCGCTGCCGCTTACTTGCGGGTCGCGCACATATACATATTGATTTCCATGCCGACCGGCACTTCGACGATCTTTGGTGCTTTCCAGGCCATTTGGCTCTCCTTTTTGGAACGGGACGAATTCCGCCCTCGCCTGTAAGGTAGTTCGGATCAAAAAGTTCGCCAGTGAAATCTTTTGTCATAAGCCGCTCCGGGGATATGCTGCATTGCAAGAGAATTCACGGAGTTGTGCGGGAGGTCGTGGCCAAAACATCGGGCGATCAAGCATTTCGCGGTTGTTTGCATCGCCGCCACCACCAGCTTCTGGGTCGACGGAGCGTTGACGGTTCCGGATAAAGAACTTGTGAGATTCAACCGGCCTTCTGATTGCGGGGGCCACTACCGGAGCAGGTTTCCGCCGATGCCACGATATTTCTTCAACACCCGTATCGGCGATGAGCTGATTGCCGACCCTGAGGGCGAAGAGCTCCGCAATCCGGACCGCGCCTGGGAAATGGCGCGCGCCATGATCCGGGAACTGCTGAAGACCGAGGGTGCCGACGGCGCCCTGTTGAATGCGGTCATCGAAGTGACCGATGACGCCGGCGAGGTGGTGCTCGAATTTCCCTTTACCGAGGCGCTCCTCGACGTCCCCGGCCGCTCCATCACAAAGCATTGACGCCGCGACAAGGCCGCTCCGCGCTACGGCGCCGGCCGGGATCTATTCCGGCAAGTTTTTCGATTGCGCAGCGGCGGACAAATATCGGAGAGTGCCGTCTGGAAAGCCACCGGCGCTGGCAAGGTGTTGCCCGCGCGAGGAAATCAAGGCTTCCGTCAGGGGAGAACGTCATGATGAGCTATTCGACCGCGCCGCGCCGCCTGTTGCTGGCCGGCGCCTTGTTCGGTGCATTCACGTTTGCTGCGGCCGCGCAGCAGCCCGCCAGTCCGCCAGCCGCGGGTGCTACCCCCGCCGCCGCGCCGCTTCCTCCGGGGTCGCCTTTGATCGGACGACCGGACAGCGAAGCAGCCGCCAAGCTCGCGCCGGTTGCGCCGCCGCCGATTCCGGCCGCGCCCGACAAGCTGCCGCTGGCCAAGCTCAAGCTGCCACCCGGCTTCAACCTCGAAGTCTATGCCGCCGGCATGGCGAACGCGCGCTCGCTCGCCGAAGGTGACAAAGGCACCGTGTTCGTCGGTAGCCGCCTGGTCGACAAGGTCTATGGCATCGTCAACAAGGACGGTAAACGCTCCGTCAAGGTGATTGCGTCCGGCCTCTACCGTCCGAACGGCGTCGCGTTCAAGAACGGCACGCTCTACATCGCCGAGCTCTCGAAAGTTTCCAAGATCGACAAGATCGAGGACAATCTCGACAGCCCGCCGAAGCCGACCATGATCTACGACAATCTGCCGAAGGACGAGGCCCATGGCTGGAAGTTCATCGCCATCGGTCCGGACAACAAATTGTATGTTCCGGTCGGGCAGCCCGGCAACAACGTGCTGCATGACGACGCGCATGGCCAGATCCGCCGGATGAACCTCGACGGCACCGGCGCCGAGGTTTACGCGCTCGGCGTTCGCAATTCCGTCGGCTTCGACTGGAATCCCGAGAACAAGCAGATGTACTTCACCGACAACGGCCGCGACTGGCTGTCGGAGAGCGTGCCGGAGGACGAACTCAATCGCGTCACCAAGATGGGTGAGGATTTCGGCGCGCCCTATTGCTGGCAGGGCAACATCATCGATCAGGAACTCGGCTGGGGCAAGAACTGCAAGGACTACACGGCGCCGGTCGGCCTGATGGGTCCGCACACCGCGGCGCTGGGCATGCGGTTCTACACCGGCAACATGTTCCCGAAGTCTTACAAGAACGCGATCTTCATCGCGCGTCACGGTTCGTGGAACAAGTCGAAGAAAGAGGGCGGTGACGTCGTCGTCGTCAAGCTGAACAAGGACGGCACCGTGAAGTCGATGGAGCCGTTCATGACCGGCTTCCTGGAAGACAACAAGTATGTCGGCCGCCCGGTCGACGTGATGGTTGCCAAGGACGGCTCGCTGCTGGTCTCCGACGACTGGAACGGCGCGGTCTATCGCATCACCTACGGCAAGCCGAAGGTCGCGGCGCAGTAAGTAACCAAGAGCACGTCATTGCGAGCCACCGGGTCGCGCGAATGCGCGCCCGATGATAAACTCCGCGAAGCAATCCATGCAGCCACAAGGCAAGCATGGATTGCTTCGTCGCGACGCTCCTCGCAATGACGAAACAGGAATGAATCATGCGTAAAATAATAACGGCGCTGGCGTTTGCTTCCATCGCCTTTTCGGCGGGCGCCGAAACCATCGAAGAGCGTGCGGTCACCTGTTTCGCCTGTCACGGCGAGCACGGGCAATCGGAAACCGAGAACACGCCCTCGCTCGGCGGCCAGCAGGCGCCCTATGCGTTGATCCAGCTCTTCATGTTTCGCGAAAAGCTGCGCACGTTCGAGCCGATGAACGAGACGGCGAAGTCGTTCACCGACGACGATCTGCGCGCGTTTTCCGACTTCATCGCCACCTTGCCGAAGCCGGCGCCGCCGGCGGATGCCGGCGATCCCGCACGGATGGCGCGGGGCCAGGCGCTGGCGCACCAGTACCTCTGCAACAACTGCCACAATCCCGATTTTTCCGGCAAGGAGAACGTCCCGCGCATCGCCAACCAGCGCGAGGATTATCTCGCCAAGACACTGGCCGAATACAAGGACAACAGCCGCCACGGCTATGACGGCACCATGGCCGACGTGATGGGTTCGGTCACCAAGGAGCAGATCGCCGATCTTGCCTATTACATCGCCCGATTCCGCTAAAATCGTGTGCCAGCCGCCGCTGGCCATGCCGTCCGCCTGACGCTACAAGACGGGGTCAAACGGAGTTTTACATGCAAGATCTCTGGCGTCTGTCGGCTGCGGACCTCGCCGCGCTGATAAAATCGAAAAAAGTCTCGGCCAGGGAGGCGGCAGCCGCCGCATTGGCCCGGCTGGATGCGGTCAACCCCAAAATCAACGCCGTCATCGACCACCGGCCGGCCGAAGTGCTTGCGCAAGCCGCCGGCATCGATGCCGCGATCGCGCGTGGCGAAGACCCAGGCTCGCTCGCGGGCGTGCCGGTCACGGTGAAGGTCAATATCGATCAGGCAGGCTTTGCCACCACCAACGGCCTGAAATTGCAGCGCGACGCCGTCGCTGCGACCAACAGCCCGGTGGTCGACAATCTGCGCAAGGCCGGCGCCGTCATTCTCGGCCGCACCAATTGCCCGGCATTTTCCTATCGCTGGTTCACCACCAATCTGATCCACGGCGATACCAAAAACCCCATGGATCCCGGCATCACGCCGGGCGGTTCGTCCGGCGGCGCGGGGGCTGCGGTCGCGGCCGGCATCGGCCAAATCGCGCACGGCACCGACATCGCAGGCTCGATCCGCTATCCCGCCTACGCCTGCGGCGTGCACGGCCTGCGGCCGACGGTGGGCCGCATCGCGGGCTTCAACGCCGCGCTGCCCGAGCGGCCGATCGGCCCGCAGATCTCGGCGGTGTCCGGCCCGCTGGCGCGCACCATCGGCGATCTCAGGATCGCGCTGGCGGCGATGTCGGCGAAGGATTTCCGCGATCCCTGGTGGGTGCCGGCGCCGCTGGAGGGACCTGCGATGCCAAAGCGCGTCGCGATGTGCCTCAACCCCGACGGACTGGATCCTGTAGCGGACGTGAAGGCGGCGGTTGCCGATGCCGGCAAGCGGCTGGAGCGCGCGGGCTGGACGGTCGAGGAGATCGCCAATACGCCGCCGCTGCGCGAGCCAGCCGACCTGCAGACCAAGCTCTGGCTCGGTGACGGCTATGAGGCGCAACTCGAAATGGCCGAGCGCGAGGGCGATCCCGGCGCGCTCGCCTGTTTGCGCGGCAACAGGACAAAGGTGTTTCCGTTCGATCTCTCGAAAACGCTGACCCGGCGCGCGACCCTGACGCGGCAATGGCTGGAGTTTTTCGAGACATACGCCGTGCTGCTGATGCCGGTGTCCGGGGAATTGCCGTTCCCGGATCAACTCGACCGCAAGGACGATGCGTCATTCGCGCGGGTGTGGCACGCGCAATTGCCGATGATTGCCATTCCCTTCATGGGGCTTCCCGGGCTAACGGTCTCCACGGGATTGGTGGGGCGGGTTCCGGTCGGCGTCCAATTGGTGTCCGGCCGTTACCGCGAGGATCTGTGCCTTGCCGCGGGCGAGGCAATCGAAGCCGGCGGTACGCCGTCGGCGGCGATCGATCCCGCCAGCTAGAGAGAATATGATGCCTGGCATTTATGATTTTACGGCGCAGTCGCTGGCCGGAGAGGAGGTTCCGCTCAAGCGGTACGAAGGGCAGGTGCTCCTGATCGTCAACACCGCCAGCGCCTGCGGGTTCACGCCACAATACAAGGGACTGCAGGCGCTGCACGAGGCGCTGTCGCCACGCGGCTTTGCGGTGCTCGGTTTTCCCTGCAACCAGTTCGGCGCCCAGGAGCCGGGCGACGCCAAACAGATCGAGCAGTTCTGCGAAAGCAAATATGCCGTGACGTTTCCGATGTTCGCCAAGATCGACGTCAATGGCGGCAATGCGCATCCGCTGTATAATTACCTGAAGAGCGAGAAATCCGGCCTGCTCGGTGCCTCGATCAAGTGGAATTTCACCAAATTCCTGGTTGATCGTTCGGGCAAGGTGGTCGCGCGGCACGCGCCGACCGCGACACCCGAAGGCCTGAAGAAAGAGATCGAGGCGTTGCTGTGAACGAGAAGAGCGAGACCATGAGCGACCAATTGCCCGACCGTCTGTCGACCGATCCGAAGAGCCCCTATTACAATGAGGAGGTGCTGGCGCGCGACGTCGGCATTCGCTTCAAGGGCGTCGAGAAGACCAATGTCGAGGAATATTGCGTCAGCGAGGGCTGGGTGCGCGTCACTGCGGGGAATGCCAAGGACCGCTACGGCAATCCGCTGACCATCAAGGTTCACGGCCCGGTCGAGCCGTATTTCCGCGACAAGGCGTCGTCCTGACGCGCTGTCGTGTCATCCGTCATTGCGAGGAGCGAAGCGACGACTTTTCCGCCGTAGCTTTGAGCGAAGGCGGAAGCCATCCATTCTTCCCTTGCGGCACGATGGATTGCTTCGCTTCGCTCGCAATGACGGTGTAGAGACATCACGCACAATATCTGCCGCTTGCGAAGGTAACCGCCATGTCCGTCCGCATTGTCGACGTCTGCGAAATCACAAAGCCGATCTCCTCGCCGATCCGCAACGCCTATATCGACTTCACCAAGATGACGACCAGCCTCGTCGCCGTCGTCACCGACGTGGTGCGCGACGGCAAGCGGGTGGTCGGCTACGGCTTCAATTCCAACGGCCGCTACGGGCAGGGCGGCCTGATCCGCGAGCGCTTTGCGCCGCGGCTCAAGGAGGCCGATCCGAAGACGCTGCTGGACTCATCCGGCGGCAATCTCGATCCGGACAAGGTCTGGTCGACGCTGATGTCGAACGAGAAGCCGGGCGGCCACGGCGAGCGCTCGGTCGCGGTCGGCACCATCGACATGGCGGTGTGGGACGCGGTCGCCAAGATCGCAGGTCAACCGCTGTTCCGCCTGCTCGCCGATCGCCACGGCCTTAACCCGAACCCGCGCGTGTTCGTCTATGCCGCCGGCGGCTATTACTATCCCGGCAAGGATCTGTCGGCGCTGCGTGGCGAGATGCGCGGCTATCTCGATCGCGGCTACAATGTCGTCAAGATGAAGATCGGCGGCGCGCCCATTGCGGAGGACCGCGAACGCATCGAGGCGGTGCTGAAGGAAATCGGCAAGGATGCGCAGCTCGCGGTCGATGCCAACGGCCGCTTCGATCTGGAGACCGCGATCGCCTACGCAAAAATGCTGCGCGACTATCCGCTGTTCTGGTACGAGGAGGCCGGCGATCCCCTCGATTTCGCGCTGCAAGCCGCGCTCGCGGAGTTTTACCCGGCGCCGATGGCGACCGGCGAGAATCTCTTCAGCCATCAGGACGCGAAGAATCTGATCCGCTATGGCGGCATGCGGCCCGATCGCGACTGGCTGCAATTCGACTGCGCGCTATCCTACGGGCTTTGCGAATATCAGCGCACGCTTAGCGTTCTGAAAACCCACGGCTGGTCGCCGAGCCGCTGCATCCCGCATGGCGGTCACCAGATGTCGCTCAACATCGCGGCCGGGCTCGGGCTCGGCGGCAATGAGAGCTACCCCGACCTGTTCCAGCCCTATGGCGGCTTCCCCGACGGCGTTCGTGTCGAGAGTGGCCACATCACCATGCCGGATTTGCCGGGCATCGGGTTTGAAGGGAAGTCGGATCTCTACAAGGAAATGAAGAGGCTGGCGGCGTAAGGTGTCATCGGTCTGCGCCTGGCGCGGACCCGGCGGCATCGCCCCGGGAAGCGTGGACCTTGATCAGGACCGGGCCAAAGTCCGAAAAACTTTTGAGGCGTGACGACGGGGGCCTGGCATGTCTGCTTACCGGCGAAAACCGGAAACGACTGGTCGGCGGTCAAAATGACGCGACTGCTGACATCAGCAGGGCCGACATTGTTGATTTGCCTTTTTTTAAAAAGGCCAGATACCAAATCGCGCAACGGAAAAATGCGAAATGTTGCGCGAAGGTATTGATGTATTGCGGGATAGTATCGGGAAGCTTGAAGGCGTCGTTGGATTGATCGACGACCACGAGATGCGTGAAGAACGCAACGACTGAGTTCAATGAATGAGATGCTGTTACTGCGATCAATTCAACTATCGAGCATTAACGACCTGTTGAAAGTCAGACTTCGTCGTGCCCACCGGCCATGATACTGACGATCGAAGAATTTCCGAGAATTTCGGTGCCAGCACCATAATTGGCGATAGCGAGACCAGTAGCGATTTCGGCGAACGACGCGCTATGTCGGCTTGATGTTGCGTACAGACGCCATCTGAGCTCGCTTTATGTCAGGGACTATGACCTAAGAGCGATTGGTGGTTGCCGATATCTCTCTGACGATATTTCTCTGATCGGTAGCGCACGCTTGCCTGCGTCTGTGTCCTGCCGAAATGCATGCGGCACTGCCGCACTCGCGTAGCGATCAACGCGCGCTGATTTCGCGACTGCGAACGCCAAAGGCTTGAGCGCCCGCAGCGCGCGCCCGTATGGCTTTCTCCTTGTCAAACAGGTTTCGCAAGATCAGAATTCAAGAAGTTCGATATGCATGAGATGTGGTTCTAATAATTCGAACAATATGGGACGGAATCCATGAATAGATATTCTATTGCATACGCCACGTTGTTCGGCCTGAGCTGCACGCTCGCAGCATCAAGCCATGCGCAAGAAGTCCCGAAGCAGGATCAATGGTCGCCTCCGCGCGAGGCGAAGATTTCTCCGGTCACCCAAGATCAGCTCAATGCAGCAGACAAGAATGCAACGAACTTTCTGCTAACCAACGGCAATTACGCTCAGACGCGCTTTCACCCTGCAAAGCAGATCAGCCGCGACAATGTTAAAAAACTGCACGTCGCCTGGATCTTCCAGACCGAGGTCAAGGAATCCCTGGAAACGTCGCCCATTGTGATCGATGGCGTGATGTACGTGACAACGTCGTTTAGCCATGTCTACGCGATCGACGCCAAGACGGGCGAACAACTCTGGCACTATAGCCACAAGATGGGGCCCGTAACGACTTACTGCTGTGGTCCCAATAATCGCGGCGTCCAGGTACTCGGTGACAAGGTTTACCTCGCCACGCTGGACTCCAAGCTGGTGGCATTGAATGCAAAGACCGGCGATGTTGTCTGGACCACCGACATTGCCGATCCCGAACTCGGCTATAGCGAGACGATGGCTCCGACGGTCGTCAAGGATAAGGTCTTGATCGGCACCAACGGCGGCGAATACGGCATCCGTGGCTTTGTCAGGGCCTATGATGCGAAGACCGGCAAGCTGGTCTGGAATTTCGACACCATCCCGGAAAATACCGTCGGCGTCTGGGCAACCAAGGACGCTACCGGGCGCGACATGCATCGTGATATCCAAGCTGAAAAGGACCAATTCGCCAAGATCGGCGACCCCTACAAGAAGCTGGGCGGCGGCGTCTGGCAAAATCCCGCTGTCGATCTCGCCACCAACCGGATCTATTTCGTGGTCGGCAATCCATCTCCCGACCTCGACGGCTCGCCGCGCCCCGGCGACAACCTCTACACCGACTCGCTGGTATCGCTTGACTTGGATACCGGCAAATATGTCTGCCACTTTCAGTATATTGCCCACGACGTCTGGGATCTCGATGCCGTGAGCCCGCCGGTGCTGGTGGATGTGAAGGACAAGAGCGGCAAGACCATTCCGGGCGTGATCCATGCTGGCAAAACCGGTCACATCTATGTTCACGACCGGAAAGACTGCAGCCTGATCCGGTTCTCCGAGGCGATGGTGCCGCAGGAGAATATGTGGACCTTGCCGACCAAGGAAGGCGCGCGCATGCTTCCAGGCGCAAATGGCGGCGTGGAATGGTCGCCGATTGCTACGGACCCGGGACAGGATCTCGCCTACGCTATCAATCTGCATCAGCCCATGCACTACCGGGTCGAGAACTCGCCTTATCCGAACGGCAAGCTCTGGCTTGGTGGCGCCTTCACGGCCATTCCAGATGAGAAACAGTCGGGAAACATCACCGCCGTCAACTACAACACCGGCAAGATCAAATGGCAGGTGAAGACGCCAGAGCCGATGATCGGCGGCATTCTCGCCACCGCGGGCGGTCTGGTCTTTGCTGGTGAAGGCAACGGCAAGTTCGCCGCCTACAACTCGTCTACCGGCAAGGAAATGTGGAGCTTCCACGCCGGTGCGGGCGTCAATGCACCGCCTTCCAGCTATTTGGTGGGCGGTAAGCAATACATCGTGGTCGGCGCGGGCGGTAACACCCAAGTGAACTTCAGGCGTGGCAACAACATCATCGCCTTTACGTTCGATTGAACGAGCGGGTATCACGTCGTGATCACCCAAGCGGGGCCGGTTCCGGCCCCGCTTCTATTTACCTCACCGGAATGAACTCGATGGTCAGTAATTTGAGCTGGATGATTTCGGGCGGGATGATCCTCGGGGCATTCTTGATCGCAGCCCCCGCCTTTGCACAAAGCATCGCGGAAAAGGTCGAGGTCTGCGCCGGCTGCCACGGCAAGGACGGCAAGCCGAGCGACAAGTCGATTCCCGTCATCTGGGGACAGCAAGCCGGCTACATCTACATCCAACTGCGCGACTTCAAACGGGGGGACCGCAAGAACGAGATTATGCAGCCGACCGTGTCGTCCTTCGAGAAGGACGAGATGCTGGCGATCGGGGAGTATTTCGCGCAAAAGCCGTGGCCTGATCTGGGCCAGCCCCGCGCGCCGAAGCAAGTGGCCCAGCAGGCGCTCAGCGCCGAGCACTCGGTAGGCTGCACCGGCTGTCATCTCGCTCAGTTTCAAGGTAGTGGTACCACACCGCGCTTGGCTGGGCAGAGCCGAGAATACCTCGCTAAGACAATCGCCGATTTCCGCACCCGTGCGCGCGGCAACAACCCCGGCATGACGGATCTGATGCTCGCGACGCCTGTCGACGATCTTGCAGCGCTCGCGCAATATCTCGCAGGTCTTTAGACCAGGGCGTGCCCTCGCTACGGCGTAGCCAGTCGATCACGCAAAAACGACAATGAGGTGAGATCCGCGGCGCGTTTGCCCGCGTTGTCCTTGAGTGAGGGATTGGCGCCTCGCGCAAGCAGGAGACCGGCGATCTCAGCGCGCCCACCTTCGGCGGCGATCATGAGAGCCGTCCGGCCGCGGGCATCGCGATCATCGATGTGCGCGCCTGAATCCAGTAGATACCTCACAACCTTGACAGCCTCCGTCTCCGGAACTTTTTCATCCGGACCCGCAGCCCACATCAGCAGCGTCAGATCATTCGGATAACGGGCATTGATATCGATGTTTCGCGAAAGCAAGCGCTTCGCAATGTCAAGCCGGGCGCGGGCCGCCGCGTAGACAATTGGCGATTTTCCGGTGTCGTCGGGCGCGCCTTCGTCAGCGCCATGCGCGAGTAGCGTTTCGACGATTGCGTCGCTGCCCGCATAGGCGGCGGCCGCGACCGGTGAAACTCCACTGCGCCCGGTGAGTTTGACGTCGGCGCCGCGTTCAACAAGCCGCTGCGCGACCGCGACATGGCCGCGTTCAGCCGCGAAGTATAACGCCGTTGCGCCTGCGAGATTGCGCGCATCAATTGGAGCGCCACGCGCAAGCAAAAGATCGACCATCTCCAGATGGCCGGATCGCGCGGCGTGGCTGAGCGGGCGGGCGCCAAACCGGTCGCGCGCGTCCACTGACGCGCCATAGTCGAGCAGTGCCGTCGCCAGCTCGGTACAATTCTCGTCCGCTGCTGAGAATAGAAGCAACGATACCTCCATTGCAGTGATCTGAGATTGCGCGGTTTGAAACCGACGGCTGATTTCCTGACATTTTTCCGAGTCGCCGGCGAGGGCAGCCGACGTAGTGCAAAGTACGAGCACTGCGGCCGAGCATAGAACTCCAACGTGCAGGGACAAGAGACGACCCTCCTTCGCCATTCTTCATGCAACATGACACAGCGCGTGGTCGATGCCAAGTTGCCCGGCATCAATGCTGCTGATCCGCCTCGAAGTGCACCAGACTACGGAAGCGCGAACTTCCGCTTGTGGCACTTTTCGGACCTCGCGCGATGTCCGACTGAACCTGTATGCTCGTGTGCGTTTTCTTATGTGCAGCTTGCACACGAGACCGCGGGTGCAGCGCGCACCCGGCTTTCCCTGCGCCCTCTGCTTTTTTGGGAGGGAGCGAAGTTGACGCAAACCTCGGGCGGATCGCGCCGCGAGAACGCGAACGCATAGCTTCCTGGCTGTTTGAAATCGAATCAGAACTGTAGGATGGGTAGAGCGAAGCGAAACCCATCACTACACCGACGAAGGATGATGGGTTTCGCTTCGCTCTACCCATCCTACGAACTGTTTTGAAAATTGAATCATATTTTTCAGCGCGTCATTGCGAGGAGCGAAGCGACGAAGCAATCCATCTCTCCGCAAGCCGCGGCATGGATTGCTTCGATCCGCTCGCAATGACGTTGAGAGAGCAGCGCGCGGGGATGACAGCGGTGCCGTTGGAGGCCTACGACAGCCGCATATCGAGCAGCCTGCGGCCTTCGTTCCTGAGCAGCTTCTTCACCGCGCTGGAGGCGGCGATCTCGCCCTGGTTGGCGTAGGCTTCGTGGTTCTTCTCGATATCGTCGAGCCGGTAGAGATAGTTGACCATGATCCCGGCGGATTCGCGCAGGCCCTTCGGCGAGACATCGCCGAGCCAGTCGATCCGCTCCAGCCGCGCGCCGTTGCCGATGTGGAAGCGCGCGACCGAATCGATCAGCCGTCCCTTCGGCGTCCGCGCCTTCAGGAAATAATGCGCCGCCAGCGGCTCCAGCACGCCGCGCAGCTGCGCGGTCAGATCGGCATGTTCGAACCAGTCGGGCTGGTCGAGGTTTTCCAGCAGAGCCCGCTCGTCGTCCGACACCGGAACGTCGGTGGCCTGTTTCAGCCATTGCACGAACCCCGGCACCGGCGACAGCGTCACGAAATTATCCAGCTTCGGCAATTCGCGCCGCAATTCCTCCACCACCTGCTTGATCAGGAAGCTGCCGAACGAGATGCCGCCAAGCCCGCGCTGGGTATTGGAAATCGAATAGAACACGGCGGTGCGGGCCCGTTCGACCGGCACCGGCTGCCGCTCTTCGGCGAGCAGCGGCGCGATCGCGGTCGGGATCGACTCGGTCAGCGCGACCTCGACGAAGATCAGCGGTTCATCGGCGAGCTGCGGATGGAAGAAAGCGTAGCAGCGCCGGTCGATCGGATCGATGCGGCGGCGCAGATCGTTCCAGTCGCGGATTTCATGCACGGCCTCGTAGCGAATAATCTGTTCCAGAATATTCGCCGGCGTAGACCAGTCTATCCTGCGCAGCACGAGAAATCCCCTGTTGAACCAAGAAGACAGCAGATGCACCACGTCGCGGTCGACGGCGGCCAGATCCCGGTTGCCCTTCATCAGGGCAAGCAGGTCGGCGCGCATCGCCACCAGTTCGCTGGTGCCGCCGGGCGCCCGGTTGAGCCGGCGGATCAACTCCTGCCGCCGCGGCTCGGAGGCGAAGTGGAGGTCGCTGGCGTCGTCGTCGCTGGGCTGCGTGCGCCAGCTCTCGATCGCCTGCGACAGCTTTTCGCGGTCCGGACCATAGTCGCGGGCCAGCGCTTCGAAGAACGTCAGCCGGCCGGCGGCGTCGAGGTGGTGGTAGCGGTCGAGCACCTCGCGCGCCATCGCCGTGCCCGACGCCTCGCCGCGGCCCGACAGCAACGCCTGGCACAGTTCCAGCAGTTCGGAGGCGTCTTGCCGGTCGTCGGACGACCCGCCCCGCCGAAGCAGGGTCCGCCCGCGTTCGGAGATCGTCGAGAGCAGGTCGGAGAAAAAGGCGTTGGCCATTGGCTGGGTCGAATCCGGGTGGTGCCGAACCTTACATGGGATTTAGGTCCGAGCCGATCACAATCAAGGGCATGGATAGTACGGAAATATGTCATGCCTCGTAACGGGTCATGGCCGGGCTTGACCCGGCCATCCATCTCTCTTCAAAAAAGGTTGTCTTCAGTGATGGATACGCGGGTCAAGCCCGCGTATGACGACCTCCGCTTAGTTCTTCTCGGCAAACTCCGTCGGCGTCTTGCCGGTGACCTGGCGAAAGGCGTGGGAAAACGCCGGGACGCTGGCATAGCCGAGGTCGGAGGCGAGCTGCTTGACCGAGACATTGGCGTCCGTCGACAGTTTTTCGATCGCCGCCGCAATGCGGGCGCGCTGACACCAGGTCTTGAAGCTCAACTGCGTCTCCGACGAAAACAGCCGCGACAGCGTCCGCGCCGAAGTGCCGACCGCCCGCGCCAGCGTCTCGATCTCGTGCGCCCCGGTCGGATCGCCGAGCACGATGTCGGCGGCGCGCCGGCAGCGCGGCTCTTGCGGCAGCGGAATGAAGGTCGCAGAATCCTCGGCCTGATGCAGCTCCAGCATGACGAGTTTTACCAGAAGCTCGGCGCGTTCGCGGCTATTGCTTGCGTCGAACAGCGCAAGGATGGCCTGATGCAGCAGCGGTGATACCCGCACCACGAATTCCGCCGCCAGGCTGGCGCTGCGCTTTTCGCGGCTCAGCCGGGCCACATCGAAATACAGCGTCCGCATCTGGATATCGGCGAGAACATCGATCGCATGCTCGAACAAAGCGGGGACCCAGACGGCACGGTCGGGCGGCACCAGCCAGCGGCCCTTGGGCGTCGTCACCTGCATCGTGCCCTTCGCCGCATAGACCAGTTGGGCCTCGCGGTGCATGTGGGTGTCGAGCCGGACTCCCCTCTTGTAGGTGCGCGCGACCAGATGGATGCCATCGCCGGTGGTGCGTTGGCCCCTCAACAGGGCAGCTAGTGGCGTTTCGGCGACAGTCATTGGCGACATCCCGTCAGAACAAGAATCTATAACCTATTTCAAGACCTAAGAGGATTCGACCAGGGAATTTGAGCATGAACAGCCCCAGCCGGGTGATCGGCTTCGTCAACGCGGCCCATTTCATCGACCATTATGCGATGCTGATCTTCGCCGCCGCCGTCATCATGATGGGCCCGGCGCTCGGCATGGCCTATTCGGAGCTGCTGCCTTACGCCACCCCGGGCTTCGTCGCCTTCGGCGCGGGCTCGCTCGTCACCGGCTGGCTCGGCGATCGCTGGAGCCGCCGCCACATGATGGTGATCTTCTTTGCCGGCATCGGCGCCTCAATGATCGCGGTCGGCTTCGTGCAGACACCGCTGCAGCTTGGCGCGGCACTGCTCTCGATCGGCCTGTTCGCCTCGATCTATCATCCCGTCGGCACCGCCATGATCGTGTCCTATGCCGACCGGCTCGGCCGCGAGATGGGGTTGAACGGCGTCTGGGGCAATCTCGGCGTGGCCTCTTCGGCGCTGGTCACCGGCGTGATCGGCCAGTATTTGGGTTGGCGCTGGGCCTTCATCGTCCCCGGCATCGTCACGATCCTGATCGGCGTAGCCTTCGCAAAGATGATCGTTCATGAGGATCGTTCAGGCTTCAGGCAGGCCGCGGCGCAGGCGCGGGTGGCAAAGCAGGACATGTGGCGCGTAATCCTCGCGCTGTTCATCGTGGTGATTGCGATCTCGACCACCTTCAACGCAGTGACGGTGGCGCTGCCAAAACTGTTCGCGGAGCGGCTGGCCGACCTGACCAAAAGCCCGGCGCTGCTCGGCGCGATCGCGGCCGCCGTCTATGTGTTCGGCGCGATGACGCAATACACCATCGGCAAGCTGATCGACCGCTGTTCGCTCAAAGCCGTCAGCCTGCCGCTGTCGTTCGTGCTGGCGCCGTTCCTGTATCTCGCCGCCACGCTGTCGAACCTGCCGCTGATCCTGGTTTCGATCGGCATCGTGATGGGCGCGTTCGGCCAGGTCACGGTCAACGACGCCATGGTGGGCAAATACACCAGCGAGGAATGGCGCTCGCGGGCCTACTCGGTGCGCTATTTCATCGGCTTCACCGCGGCCGGCGCCTCCGTCGGCCTCGTGGCCTGGCTGTACGAGCAGGGCGGTTTCGTCACCATGCTGCACGCCTTCGGCGCGCTGTGCCTGCTGGTGATCGTGGCCGCAATCATCCTGCCGACCGAAATCAAAGTGCCGGCGGCGCAGCCCTAGTCGATTTTCGGCAATACCACGCCAGATGAATGAAGGCATGACTGTCGTCCGGTCGTGCCGCGGGTGCGAGAAGAGGGATAGCTGTACGTCAAATCAGGGGTGGGCTAGGTTGCAGACAACAATCCGGGCGAAGCCCCTGGGGGATGTCGTGCAATTTCAGCTTGCCGTTGTCTCGATCCTTGCAGCCACCAGTTTTTGCGTACCTGCGGCCCAGGCGCAGGTTTCCGATGATGTCGTCAGGATTGGCGTGCTCAACGACCAGTCCGGCCTCTGGTTCACGACATGTATTTTGCCCAAGTGAAAAAGCCGTCGGAGTCGACCCAGCCCTGGGACTATTACAGAATCCTAGGCGTGATCCCGGGCAACCAGGCGTTCCGTTCGCTGGCCGACAGCGGCTGTCCGTTGGTGGCACACTGATCTGGCCGAACAGGGCTAGTTGCCGGCCGTCAGCACCGGGCGCACGCTGTCGATCTCGGCAATGATGAAATCGAAGAATGTGCGGACGCGCGGCATATGCCTGAGGTCGGGGTGCGTCAGCAGGTATATCGGCGAGTAAAGTCCAGGTAACGGCCCCAGCACGGAGACAAGGTCGGCTTCCCGGACCGCAAGCGGCATCGGCAGCGGCGCGAGGCCCGCGCCCGACTTCACCGTCATGAGCAACCCCGGCACGGTATTGCTTCGGACAACCACCCGCGCATTCGGAGCGACCGACCGAAGCCATTTGGCGGCGTGGTGATCCCTGATGTCGCCGTCGAACTCGATCACCGAATGACCGGCGATGTCTTCGGCCCGTTCCACCCGGCCGTGGCGCTCGAGGTAGCCGCGGCTGCAATAGAGCGCCCAGGGCACATCGGCGATTTTGCGCCCTACCAGCGTCTCCTCGTTCGGAATCCCGGCGCGTATCGCCACATCGGCTTCGCCCTTGGCGATATCGAGGAAGTGGTCGCTCATGATGAGTTCGACCCGCAGGCCGGGATGGCGGCTGTGGAAGGTGTCGAGCAGCGGCGACTGCATCAACCGGTAGCCGATGGATTCCGAGCAGGTCACCCGAACCGAGCCGGTCGGCGTTTCGTCCGCGGCAACCAGATAGCGCTCGAGCGCGCCGATCGCTTTCTCAACCTGTTCGGCCCAGGGCTGCAACTCCGTGCCGAACTCGGTGAGCCGGTAGCCCGTCGCATGCCGGATCACGATATTCCGCCCGATCCGCTTTTCCAGTTCGGCCAGCCGGCGGTGAACGGTCGACTGGCTGAGATTGAGCGCCTTCGCAGCCGCGATCGTGCTGCCATGGCGGGCCACCGCCAGGAAATGCCGAAGATCGTCCCAGTCAAACATGAGCTATTCACTCTTGACTTCGCGCGACGCAATCTTGCGGCTGCCGCATATGAGAAAATACGCCTAAGCGTACCCCATTAACAATCGATACTGAGGGAGGCAGGCGGTCATGCTCAGGAAATCTTTCCATTTATTTGCGGCGTCGGCCCTGGCCGTCGCGTTGTTCGCCGGCGAAGTTGCAGCGCAAGAGACCATCAAGGTCGGGCTGGTCATGCCGCTCACCGGGGTTTTGGGCCCGGTCGGAAAACAGGCCGTCGCCGGCGCCCGTCTCTACATGGCGCAACATGGCGACATGGTCGCCGGCCACAAGATCGAGCTGGTCGTCCGGGACGACGCCAGCGTTCCCGACAATTCGAAGCGCATAACCCAGGAGTTGATCGTCACGGACAAGGTCGCCATCCTCGGCGGCGGCCTGACGCCGAACGTGCTGGCCATTGCGCCCTTGGTCAACGAGAGCAAGACGGCGACGGTGGTCATGGTGTCGGGGACCTCGATCGTCACCGAACGGTCGCCCTATTTTGTGCGCACGAGCTGGACCCACGCCCAGCAGGCGAGCGTGCTCGCCAACTGGGCGGCGAAGAACGGGTCGAAGCGCGCCACGATCATCTCCTCCGACTGGGCGCCAGGGCACGAGGCATCCGGGGTATTTTCCGCGACCTTCACCCAGGCCGGCGGAACCATCGTGGAAGCGCTCAAGGTGCCATTGGCGAACCCCGACTTCGCGCCGTTCCTGCAGCGTGCCCGTGACGGCAATCCGGATACGCTGTTCGTGTTCGTTCCCGCCAGCCAGGCCGCGATCCTGGCGAAACAATTCGTCGAACGCGGGCTGGATAAATCCGGCATCAAGCTGATCGGCCCCGGCGATATCGCCGACGACGAAGACCTGCCGGGCATGAGCGATGCCATGATCGGCACCGTGACGGCCGGCTTCTATTCCGCCCATCACCCCTCGGCGATGAACAAGGAATATGTCGCGGCCTTCCAGAAGGCCAACGCCAACGTGCGGCCGAACTTCATCAGCGTCAGCGCCTATGACGGCATGCACCTGATCTATCAGGCGCTGAAGAAGACCGAAGGCAAGACCGGCGGTCCTGCGCTCGTGGAGGCCATGAAGGGAATGGCGTGGGAAAGTCCGCGCGGCCCGATGTCGATCGATCCAAGAACCCGCGACGTGGTTCAGGACATCTACATTCGCCGGGTCGAGAAGGTCGATGGCGCGCTGTACAGCGTCGAATTCGAGACCTTCAAGGCGATCAACGATCCGACCAAGGTTGCGACCAGGTAATCCGGACCATCCGACAGCGAAGCCCCGCCCTGCGGGGCTTCGTTGTTGTCCGGCCCCGGGGTTCGATAAATTTACCGGATCGATCAGCAATTTGGGTTTCAACATCTCCCGCGATCGACCAAGATGGTCGGTGAAGGCCCGAGGACCAACAAGGGCCGATGGGAGGAAACCGATGTCCAGTCAACTGCCGCTTGTCGTCGGCCTCGTTTTGGGAGCCATGATGATGACCGGACCTGCACGCGCCGATGCCCTGAAAGACGAAATCGCGCCGACCGGCAAGCTGCGGGTGGCGATCGCGATCAGCGCGGCCGGCGGCGCGTTCTGGTCGACCAAGACCAAAGCCGGCGGCTATGCCGGCGTACCCGTCGATCTCGGCAAGGAAATGGCCGCGCAGCTCGGCGTGCCCGTCGAATACGTCGTGCATAACAACTCCGGGCAGATCACCGACGCCGCCGCGAAAGGCACCTGGGATGTCACCTTCCTGCCGAAGGACCCGGAGCGTGAAGCCAGGATGTCGTTCGGGCCCGTCTATGAGGTCGCGGACGCCACCTACATCGTCAAGGCCGGATCGACGGCCACAAATTTCCAGACGCTCGACCAACCCGGCATGAAGGTCGCCGCCGTCAACAACACGACGACGATGCGCGGCGCAATCGCGCATCTGAAGAACGCCAAGGTCACGGGCTATCAGACCTATGACGAGATCTTCGCGTTGCTCAAGAGCGGAGAGATCGACGCGTTCGCGCTGTCGCGTGACCAGCTCAACGCCATGGCCAAGAAGATTTCGGGGACCCGCGTGCTGGACGAAACCTTCAAGCAGACCGTCACCGCGGTCGCGGTGCCGCTGAACCATCCGCTGTCGGCCGCGTTTGCCGCCAAGTTCATGACGGACGCGACGACCAACGGCACGCTGCGCAAGGCCTATGACAATAACGGGCTGAAGGACACCCCGATCCGGACGCAGACGAAGTAGCTCATCCAGAATCAATTCGTCGCGCTCGCCGGGATCGGATCGAGGCCGCTCTTGACGAGGGTGTCGCGGGCGGCTGGCGAGACGAGGAACTTGATCAGGGCCCGGCCGGCGTCGGGCTCTTTCGAAACGCTGAAGACTGGATTGCTTCGTCGCTTCGCTGCTCGCGATGACGTGGAGAGAGTCAACTCACGAATTGACGTGCACGAAATCCCGCAGCAGCGGATAGATCTCGTTGTTCCAGCGCCGGCCCGAGAACACGCCGTAATGGCCGACGCCGGCCTGCATGTGATGCACCTTGCGATAGGCGCGCACGCCGGTGCAGAGGTCCTGCGCTGCCAGCGTCTGGCCGATCGAGCAGATATCGTCCTTCTCGCCTTCGACCGTCATCAGGCCCATGCGCTTGATCGACGCCGGGTTCACCGGCCGGCCCCGATGCATCAACTTGCCTTGCGGCAGCAAATGCTCCTGGAACACATCGCGCACGGTCTCGATGTAGAACTCCGCCGGCAGATCCATCACGGCAAAATATTCGTCGTAGAACGTCTTGATGATTTCGGCCTTTTCCTTCTCGCCCTTGGCGAGGTGATGGGCGAGATCGATGTGCTGCTTGATGTGGCGCTCGAGATTCATCGACACGAAGGCCGTGAGCTGCACGAAGCCGGGATAGACCTGCCGGAACCCGCCCTTGCACTGAAACGGCACGTAGTTGATCAAATTCTCCTGGAACCATTTGATCGGCTTGCTCTTGGCGAATTCATTGACCTTGGTCGGCTGAATGCGGGTATCGATCGGCCCTGCCATCAAGGTCAGCGTTGCCGGTCGCGCCGGATGATTGTCCTCCGACATGACCGCGGCTGCCGCGAGCGCGGAGACCGAGGGCTGGCAGATCGCCACCATGTGCGAGCGCGGGCCCATCTTGTCGAGGAAGGTGATCAAATGTTCGGTGTAGTCCTCAAGGCCGAATCTGCCGGCATTGAGCGGAATGTCGCGTGGATTGTGCCAGTCGGTGATGTAGACGTCGTGGTCCTGCAGCAGCGTCTTGACGGTGCCGCGCAACAATGTCGCGAAATGGCCGGACATCGGCGCTACCAGCAACAGCCGCGGCTGTTCCGGCCCATCCACTTTCTTGAAGCGCAACAGCGAGCCGAACGGCGTCGAGAAGGTGATTTCTTCCTCCACCTTCAGTTCCCGGTTGCCTACCGTCACGCTGTCGATCCCGTAGGGCGGGCGCGCGTTGGTCAGCGAGGAGCGTGAAATCAATTCAAGCGCCGCCGCAAGCCGCCCGAACACCTTGTCGGAGACACCCTGCGGCACGAGATTGAGATATTTGAGGGCTGCCGCGGCTCCGGTCCGCCACGGCGCCGTAAGGTCCATGTGGTTCTCGTACGCTTGGTACATCATTGACTTCATTCGGGTCCGCCCCTTCCCGTATTGCTATGCAATATCGAAGCCAAGGCGGCATCAAACGGCCTCGAAAACTGGCACGTCGCTTGCTGCGTAGGAAGCCGGGAGCATAGGCATTGGGCACGGGCCGCGAACCATCGGGCCGAGCGGGCGTGCCCGTTTGACCGTGGAATCGACGTGCATGCGTGAGGGAAGGGCCTATGGCAAAAACAACACTGACCATCAGCAGCAAGAACTACTCGTCGTGGTCGCTGCGCGGCTGGCTGTTGACCAAATTCTCCGGACTGGAATTCGAAGAGGTCGTCACCGCACCCGACGATGCATCGGCCCGTGCCGAAATCCTGCTGCTGTCGTCGTCGATCCTGGTGCCGTGTTTGCGGCACGAGGGCGCCACGGTCTGGGATACGCTGGCCATCGCCGAGTATCTCAACGAGATAAGGCCTGACGCCGGACTGTTGCCGCCGGACCGCATCCACCGGGCGCATTGCCGCTCGATTTGCGGTGAGATCCACTCAGGCTTCACGACGCTGCGGGCGTCGTTGCCGGTCAATCTGAAGGGCCATTTCCCCGGCTTCAAGATCTGGTCGCGGGCGCAGGCCGATATCGATCGGGTCTGCACCATCTGGCGCGAATGCCTGGCCGAATCGGGCGGGCCGTTTCTGTTCGGCGAACGCACCATGGCGGACGCGATGTATGCGCCCGTCGTGACCCGCTTCATGACCTATGACGTGAAGCTCGACCCGAAGCTGGCGGCCTACGCCAAGACGATCATGGCCATGCCGGAAATGCAGCAGTGGATCGAGGCCGCCAAGGCCGAGCCGGCCGATATCGAGGAACTCGAGGTCGAATATTAGGCAATGCGCGCGGCGCGTTGCCCGTTTGAAGGGCTCAAGCAGCCGGCAGGGTTTGCTCAAGGCCGGTGCTGCCGACGATATGCGCGCCGCCCTTGTTGCCGGGTCGCAGACGGCGCGCCGGCAATCGCCCAACTCGAATTCCGGTATCTCGCCAAGCGCTTCGGCGGCTTTGCGGCGGCGATCGTCAAAATCGCCGCAGTGCAGCGCGGCTGGCGTGATTTTCGCATAGCACCATGCAGCCGTGAACGCGACGATGCGACGCTGCCGAAAATTTGGACGCTGAGCTGCGCCGCGATCTCGCCAATGAGAACTGTGGAGGCTTCAATGAATCAGCACGCTGTCGTCAGCAAATTTTCCCACGTCAAACCTGGCGATACCGAATTCAAGGGCGGGGGTCTGCGCGACTTCTTCCTGTATCGCGACCTTGGCATCGCCGACGCCACCGGCGGCCAGGTGATCTGCCATCTGGTCAAGGCCAACCCCGATCTGCCCCCCGAGGAAGGCACCGGCTGGCACAAGCATCTGTGCGATTTCCAGATCGTGATCATGACCAAGGGCTGGGCTCGCTTCATGTACGAGGACAAGTCGACCCTGGTGCAGGCCGGCGACGTCGTGCATCAGCAGCCGGGCATCACGCACTATTTGTACGATTACTCCGAGGACATGGAGTATCTGGAAATCGTCAGCCCCGCCGACTTCAAGACCGTCGACGTGCCGCCGGCCGTCGACAAGGTGCCGCCGCCGACGCCCTGGAAGTGACGGATTTGTCGTCGCCGGAGGAATTAACTTTTGTCGTCGGACGCCGGGTGCAGCCGATTGTCGTGGTGCTGGATATGGTGCGTCGCCTGCGACTGCGGTCGACATCTAGCCGTGAACAGGGGAGTACAGCACTCGACCGCTGATTCGGACGCGCTTCGTTCCGTCGGCGTTCCGAACCTTAAGACGGCGCTCGTCCCCGTCGCATTATGGCACAATGCGCGGCGCGTCAGGCTGTGCCTGCTGTTTGAAGCGGGGCAGCCGCCATCCAATGACCGTCGCTTCCACTGGGCCGCCGGTCCTGTCATTGCGCCATTGACCATCGATAAAGCGGCAGGCGAACGGCAGCTGATAGGTGCCGCTGTGATCCTCGCAAAGCACCTCCACCGGCTGTTCCGGTGGCGGTTCGCCGCTGCCGTCGAATTGTGCCAGCCGCTTTTCGCGCGTTGCCATCGCATCATTCTCCGTAGCCGGGGCCTGCAAACGTCGGTTTGAGTTCCGCGGCCAAAAGTCTATTGCCTGTATCCACGAAACCACAGCGCCCGAATGCGGTATCAGTGTGGTATCTCTGGCGCCGCGCGCAGGCTTCGAGCAATTTGCCGTGATAAACGCTTATTGGATGAGGATTTGATGATCGGCCGGACTGTTTTTTTAGTTTTGGCGTTGCTGATGCCCCAGCTCGCCGTGAGCGCCCATGCGCAGGATGTTCCCGGCATCGAAATCTGCACCGTCGAAAAGACCATGGAGCGGCGGACCAGCTGCCTGCAGAGCAATGTCGACTTCCTGCAGAAGACGATCGGCAAGCTCGGCCTCGACCACCAGCAGAAACTTGATGCCGCCAACCGGCAGATCGAAGGACTGAAAAGCGCGCTCGCCGGCCTGCAGAAGATCGTCGACGATCTGCAGGCGGCGCAGAAGAAGACGGCGGAGGATTTGAAGAAGAAGGCCGACGCGACGCCCGTCAAAGACGGTACGCCGCCGGCGAAGGATGCTGCGCCGGCAGCGAAGGATGGCGCGAAGTAATTCGAACCGCTAACGCCGTCGTGGCCGGGCATAGCCGTCCGAAGGACGGCGTCGCTTCCGCTCGCCTATGCCCGGGCATCCACGTCCTCCTTGTTGCCGCCAAGACGTGGATGCCCGGCACAAGGCCGGGCATGACGATGTTGAAACAGGGCTACCTGGTCAGCTGTTCTTCTCGCCGCTCATCACCGGCCCGAAGCGTTCCCAGGTCTCGCCCTTGAAGCGCATCATCTGAAGCTGCTCGAGAGGGGCAAAATCCGTCGGGCTGGTCTTGATCTTGGTACCCGGCAGGAAGATTCCGATCTCGAAATTCAGGTTCGCGGCCTGCTTCATGACGTTCTCGCGGGTGAGATCGTCACCGCACTGCCGCAACACCTGCTCGAGGCCCTTGGCAACGCCATAGGCGAACACGGTCGCCGCGTCGTCCTGGTCGCCTTCCGGATACCATTTGGTCATGAACGCCCGCCACTCGTTCATGGGCGGATCGTTCTTCCAATCGGGATCCTTGGGATCCTTCAGATAGGCGGTGGAGAGAATGCCCTGGCTGTTCTCGTAACCGGCCGGTTTCATCACGCCGCCGATCGAACCCGACACGTTGGTGAGGAAATGGACCGGGTGCCAATCCAGTTCGGCGATCTTCTTGATCGCCTGCGCGGCAAATTTAGGCGTGGCGATGTTGATGAAGATGTCGGGGTTAGCGCCCTTGATCTGGACCACCTGGGAATCCACCGTCGGCGAAGCGGTCTCGTAGGACGATTCTATGACGATCAGCTTGTTGGCCTGGTCGCCGAGGCCGTCGCGAAGCCCGATGACATAGTCCTTGCCGAAATCGTCGTTCTGATAGAGCACGCCGATCGTCTTGCCCGGATAGTTCTTCAGGATGTAGGCGGCGTAGATCCGCGCTTCGGTCTGGTAGTTGGGCTGCCAGCCCATGGTCCAGGGAAAGTTCTTCGGATCGTTCCATTTGGCCGCACCGGTCGAGACGAAGATCTGCGGCACCTTCTTGGCGTTCATGTATTTCTGGATCGCGGTATTGCCCGGCGTGCCCAGCGGATTGAAGATCAACAGCACCTCGTCGGATTCGACGAGCTTGCGCGCCTGCTCGACCGTCTTCGGCGGGCTGTAACCGTCGTCATAGCTGATAAAATTGATCTTGCGGCCGTTGATGCCGCCTTCGGAATTGAGCTTGTTGAAATAGGCCGCTTCGGTCTTTCCGATCGTGGCATAGGCGGACGCGGGGCCCGAATAGGGCATGATGTTGCCGATCTTGATCTCGGTATCGGTCGCGCCTGGATCGTATTTCTTCTGGGCATTGGCTGAACTTGCGACCGCAACCGCGAGAAGTCCCGCAAAGCATACGGATGTGGCATGGCTCAAGACACGGTAGTGCATCATCGTCCTCCCTGACGTGCTGGCCGAGGCTCATGCAGTCTTGATTAGTGGGCAGCTTAAAGTGAGCCGTCGGATCAATGCAGGATTGCAGTATGCACGATTGGGAACATGTTACCAGTGCTGGCAATTCCGCTTGGCGGAACAGGCAGCGGTTCCGGCAAGCGCGAAGATGAGAGCAAGGACTGTCAAATGAAGCGCGACGCAAACGAGCATGATGCGGTTGCTTCGAATGAAGGCCGTCATCCATGAATCCAGCCCAGAAAGCGCTCTGGTATATCGAAAGCCATCTGGCACAGCCGTTGACGCTCGACGAGATCGCCGCCATCGGCGGCGTCTCGCGCTTTCACATGGTGCGGGCGTTCGCCGCTGCGACGGGATTTCCGGTCATGCGCTATGTGCGTGCCCGGCGTCTCAGCGAGGCGGCGCGCGCGCTCGCCAACGGCGCACCCGACATTCTCAGCCTCGCGCTGGATGCGGACTACGGCTCTCACGAAGCATTCACCCGCGCGTTCCGCGACCACTTTGGCGTGACGCCGGAAATGGTTCGCGCCGCAACATGCCCGGATAAACTCAAGCTTCAGGAGCCGATCAAGATGGACTCAACCGCACTCGACCATCTCAAGCCGCCGCGTTTTGAAACCAGCAAGCCGTTGCTCGTCGCCGGCATCGGCGAACGGATCACCCACGATAACCAGGGCGCCGGCATTCCCAACCAGTGGCAGCGCTTTCACCAGTCGGTGGACAACATTCCCGGCCGGATCGGGCAGGTCGCCTACGGCGTCTGCTGCAACGGCGACGACGCCGGAAATTTCGACTACATCGCCGGCGTCGAAGTGACGGATTTTTCCGACCTGCCGCGCGAATTCAGCCGGGTGCGGATTCCCGAACAGAAATACGCGGTGTTCACCCACAGCGAGCACATCTCGACCATCCGCCGCACCGTCAACACGATCTGGAATCACTGGCTGCCGATGTCCGGGCTGAAAGCGGCCGACGCGCCGAACTTCGAACGCTATGACGAAAAGTTCGACCCGCTCACCGGCGATGGCGGGCTCGAAATCTGGATCCCGGTGAAGGAGTAGGATCGTAGGATGGGTAGAGCGCCTTCGCGAAACCCATCACCTTCACCGACGATAGCGATGGGTTTCGCAAGCGCTCTACCCATCCAACGGACCGCTCAGCGTTGCCATCGCCAACTGCGTCGCCTTGCACGCAAGCGAAATCTTGCAAAACGGCCGCGACAAAACAACGCGACGGGCAAATCACCCAAAACCTGTCCAGCCCTCGCGCGAAAAATATTTCTGTTTTTCCGAAATGCAAATCAGTCTATTGATTTGCCCGTCTCACCCGACAAGAGGGGCGGCTCGCGATCGTCACGAACGCGCGGTGGGATGCGGTGGACGCGGATGCTGCGACTGACGAGCGCGGCTGACGCGGACGGCGAAAGCGTGTGGTCCCGGCGCCCGACGCTGGCGTCAAGTTCGTGAGAAGCAGGCTTCTCGCGGGCGATGGTGGCAAAAGAGCCCGGCTCACCAAGGAGAGCGCGCCATAAGCCGTAAAACCATTGCGCAGGGAAGGCCGGATGCTCTCCGCTGAACCTGTATGCTCGTGTGCGTATTTTCTTGTGCAGCTTTGCACACGAGACCGCGGGTGCAGCGCGCACCCGGCTTTCCCTGCGCCCTCTTCTTTCGGGGGACAGCGTTCGTGCAAGACCTTGGGCGTATCGCGTCGCGAGATCACGGAGCCGCGTTTGCAAACGAAGCTTTCGCCATCGCCCGTCCCGGTAATACCTGTTGCGCGTGCCGTCGGCTTGGCAAGCGATAGCGACTTTGCCATAACCTTGCGCAACGAAGTTGCGCGTGCGGGATCCAGCCAAAATCCGCCTGCAGCCAAAAGCAAGCCGGGAGGATTTCATGGCCAATGTCCGCGTTCTCGCTACCGATCTGGAGTTTCCGGAGGGGCCGGTGGTGATGCCGGATGGCTCCGTGGTGCTGGTCGAAATTCGCGGCAAGCGGCTGACGCGGGTTTATCCGGATGGGCGCAAGGAGGTCGTTGCGGAAATTCCCGGCGGGCCGAACGGCGCAGCACTTGGGCCCGACGGCAAGATGTACATCTGCAACAATGGCGGGTTCAGCTGGATTCCGACCAAAAATACCATCATGCCGGGACCGCAGCCCGACGACTATGTCGGCGGCTCGATCCAGCGCATCGATCTGCAAAGCGGCAAGGTCGAGACCGTCGTCGACAAATGCGGCGAGCATGCCTTGCGGGGGCCGAACGATCTCGTGTTCGACCGGCATGGCGGGCTGTGGTTCTCCGATCTCGGCAAGCGGCGCGCCCGCGACATGGATGTCGGCGCGTTCTACTACCTCAAGCCGGGCATGAAGGAGATCGTCGAGGGCGTGCACGGTATCCTGCCGGCCAACGGCATCGGGCTGTCGCCGGACGAACACACCGTCTATATCGCGGAGACCCCGACCGCGCGGCTGTGGGCCTACGAAATCTCCGAGCCCGGCACGGTGAAGCCGCGCGACGTGATCTATCGCGGCGAACGCGGCAAGCCGATCGCGGGCCTCGGCGGCTACCAGATGTTCGACTCGCTTGCGGTCGAGGCGTCCGGCAATGTCTGCGTGGCGACGCTGATTTCCGGCTGCATCTCCGTGATCGCGCCCGATGGCACCCTGGTCGAGCAGGTGCCGACCGGCGATCGCGTCACCACCAACATCGCCTTCGGCGGGCCCGACCTGAAGACCGCCTACATCACGCTGTCAGGCAAGGGCGAACTGATCGCGATGGACTGGGCCCGGCCCGGGCTGGCGCTGAATTTTTTGAACAAGTGACGATTGCGAAAAACGCAGTCGTCATTCCGGGGCGATGCGAAGCATCGAACCCGGAATCTCGAGATTCCGGGTCTGGTGCTAGCGCACCATCCCGGAATGACGGAGAATGGATTGCTTCGCTGCGCTCGCAATGACGCCGTGAGAAACGGAGTTCTGAATGCCCTGGCTTGAACCGGTTACCCTTTACGGCACGCATGCACGGCTCGAGCCGCTGTCGCAGGATCATTGCGACGGGTTGACCGAAGCCGTGAAGGACGGCGAGCTCTGGAAGCTCTGGTACACTTCCGTTCCAACCGCCGAGGGCATGCTTAGGGAAATCGACCGCCGGCTGGGCCTGCAGGCGGCGGGGTCGATGCTGCCGTGGACGGTGTTTGATGCCGGCGGCGGAATCGCGGGCATGACGACCTACATGAACGTCGATACGACGAACCGCCGCGTCGAGATCGGCTCGACCTGGTACGCCAAACGTGTGCAGCGCAGCGGCGTCAATACCCAGTGCAAATTGCTGCTGCTGACGCACGCCTTTGAGTACCTCGATTGCATTGCGGTCGAGTTCCGCAGCCATTTTTTCAATCATCAGAGCCGCCGCGGCATCGAACGCCTGGGTGCCAAGCAGGACGGCATTCTGCGCAGCCACTCGATCGCGCCGAACGGCACATTGCGCGACACCGTCGTGTACAGCATTATCGCCAGCGAATGGCCGACGGTGAAGGCGCATCTCAACTATCAACTCAACGAAAAGGCGCGGTAACTTCTTCAGCCGCGTTAGAAACGACACGATGGAAACGTTCGATTACGTGATTATCGGCGCAGGCTCTGCCGGCAGCGTGCTCGCCAACCGGCTCAGCGAGGATCCCGGCACCAGCGTCTGCGTGCTCGAGGCGGGGCCCAGCGATTGGCATCCCTACATCCATCTGCCGGCCGGCTTCATCAAGACGTTCCACATGAAGAGCGTCAACTGGGCCTACCAGCAGGAGCCCGGTCCGTGGACCGGCGGTCGCAGCATCTACGCGCCGCGCGGCAAGACGCTCGGCGGCTCGTCGTCGATCAACGGCCATATCTACAACCGTGGCCAGCGCCAGGATTTCGACACCTGGGCGCAGCTCGGCAATCGCGGCTGGGGCTATCCGGACATCTTGCCTTATTTCAAGCGGCTGGAGCGCCGCGTCGGCGAGGGTGATGAAACCTATCGCGGCCGCGACGGTAATCTCACCGTCACCACGATGGACTGGCAGGATCCGCTGTGCGAGGCGTTCATGGCCGGCGCCATCAGCCTCGGCATTCCCAGAAACCCTGATTACAACGGCGCGATCCAGGAGGGCGTCTCCTACGCCCAGCGCACCATTCAAAACGGCCTGCGCGTCAGTGCGGCGACCGCGTTCCTGCATCCGGCGCGGAAGCGGCCCAACGTCCATGTGCGCACGCACGCGCATGTGACCAACATCATCCTCGAAGGCAAGCGCGCGGTCGGCGTGCGCTACGTCAAAGGCGGCAAGGGCGGCACGCCGGTCGAGGTCCGCGCCAACAAGGAAGTCATTCTGTCCGGCGGCACCTACAACTCCCCGCAGCTGCTGCAACTGTCCGGCGTCGGATCGCCGGAACTGTTGCAATCGCTCGGCATCGAGGTGCGTCACGCCTTGCCCGGCGTCGGCGAAGGATTGCAGGATCATTACGCGCCGCGTTCGGTCGCGCGCGTCAAGAACATAAGGACCATCAATGAGCTCCGGCGCGGCTTAAGCCTGTGGGTCGAGGCGCTGAAATGGGCCACGACCCGGCGCGGCCTGCTGTCGCTGTCGCCGACCATGGTCTATTGCTTCTGGCATTCGGGCGAGACCACCGAAAGCTCCGATTTGCAGCTGACGTTTACGCCGGCGAGCTACAAGGAAGGCGTGCAGGGCGAGCTTGAAGACGAGCCCGGCATGACCATCGCGTCCTGGCAGCAGCGGCCGGAGAGCCGCGGCTATGTCCGCGCCCGTTCGGCCGATCCGTTTGCGCCGCCGATCATCCAGACCAATTATCTCGTCGAAGAACTCGACCGCCGCGTCGTCGTCGCCGGCATGAAGCTGGCGCGGCGGCTGCTCGGATCTGGCCCGCTGGCGCAGTATTATGCCTATGAGGATTTTCCCGGCCCCAACGTGCAGAGCGACGATGAATTCCTGGCGGCGGCGACCCAGCGTGGCACCACCACGTTCCATCCCGGCTGCACCTGCCGGATGGGTCCGGCGGACGCCAAATGGGCCGTGGTCGACGACCAGCTGCGCGTGCACGGGCTGCAGGGCCTGCGCGTGGTCGACGCCTCGATCATGCCGCGGATGATCTCGGCCAATCTCAATGCCTCGACCTTGATGATCGCCGACAAGGCCTCCGACATGATCCGCGGCAAGGCCGCGCCGGAGGCGGTGAAGTTCGCGCAGTAAGAGTCAGTTTGCCTCGGGCCGGTACAGCGTGTCGATGGTGACGGTGCCCACCGCGCGCGATACGCACGGGCAGATCTTGCGATTGTCGCGCTTTTGCTGGTCGCTGAAGAAGACGTCGCGATGGTCGATCTCGCCTTCGACCGCCACGACGTCGACGGCGCACACCCCGCATTCGCCGCGCTGGCAGTCCGACATCATCTCGAAGCCGGCCTCGTTCAGCACGTCGAGCATGGAGCTGGTTTGCTGCACCACCAACTCGGTGTCCGAACCTTTCAGCCGGACGCGGAATTCCGCCGTTGGCAATAGTCCGCTGGAAAAAACCGCTCCCCGGGCAGGGAGCGGTTCAAAAATCTGGCACCGCCTCAGCCGAGCGGCTGTCAGGCGATCGGCGTCGCTAGCCGTACACGAACACGTGGTCGTTCATATCGATGGCCGGAAATTCGTCTTTCTCCGCCCAGTAATCCTGGTTGTGCTGCCATTCCGGCTTGTCGCCGCGCTTCGGCAGCAGATGCATGCCGCGCATCATGTAGCCCGGATTGAAATTCTCCGGATCGATCCAGGGCAGCAGCGGCATGTTGTGGTCTTCCGGCCGCAGCGCCGGCGTCACCTTCCTGGCGCCGGTCTCTTTCATGTGGTTGAGCAGCTTGCAGACGAAGTCGGCGACCAGATCGACGCGCAGCGTCCAGCTGGCGCGGAAATAGCCGAACACCCAGACCAGATTGGGCACGCCGGTGAACATCATGCCGCGATAGGTCACAGTATCGGCGAAATCCAGTTTCTTGCCGTCGACCGCGAATTCGATGTCGCCGTTGGCGGAGAGATTAAAGCCGGTCGCGGTGATGATGATGTCGGCTTCCAGTTCCCTGCCGGATTTCAGCAGAATGCCCTTCTCGGTGAAGCGGTCGATCTCGTCGGTGACGACCGAGGCCTTGCCGGACTTGATGCCCTGGAACAGATCGCCGTCGGGGATGAAGGCAATGCGCTGCCGCCACGGCCGGTATTTTGGCGTGAAGTGGGTGGCGATGTCGTAATCCTTGCCCAGATAAGCCTCGACCGCCGACAGCAGATCCTTCTTGGCGGCTTCGGGCTCCTCGAACGTCTTGCGGGTGAAGGCGTCCTGATCGAACAGGATTTTCCGGCGCGTGATTTCGTGGATCCATTTCTCGTCGACCTGCAACAGGCGCAACTGCTCGGCGATCTCGATCGCGTTGCGGCCGGTGCGGAAATAGGTCGGCGAGCGCTGCAGCATGGTGACATGCGCGCAGTCCTTCGCCATCGCCGGGATCAGGGTCGCCGCCGTAGCACCCGAGCCGATCACGATCACACGCTTGTTGTTGTAGTCGAGGTCATCAGGCCATTTCTGCGGATGGACGATCGGGCCCTTGAACCTGGCCATGTCCTTCCACTCCGGCGTATAGCCTTCGGTGTGGCGGTAATAGCCCTGGCACATCCAGAAGAAGTTGGTGGTGAAACGAACCGTCTCGCCGGTGTCTCCTCGGGTGGCCTCGATGGTCCAGAGATTTTGCTCGCTCGACCATTTCGCCGCGGTGATGGTGTGCTGATAGCGGATGTGGCGGGAAAGATCGTTCTCCTCGATCACTTCGCCCATATATTTGAGGATCTCGGCGGCGCTCGCGATCGGCGCGCTGGTCCACGGCTTGAAGCGGTAGCCGAAGGTATGGAGATCGCTGTCGGAGCGGATGCCGGGATAGCGGTGGGTGCTCCAGGTGCCGCCAAAGGTCTTCTGGGTTTCGAGGGCGACGAAACTCGTGCCCGGGCACTGCGTGGTCAGATGATAGGCGGCGCCGACGCCGGAGATGCCGGCGCCAGCGATCAGGACGTCGAAATGCTCGGTCGTGCCGGACGCAGTTATGTGAACTTGGCTTTGAACGTTCATATTCCCTGATCTTTTGTTTGTTGCGTCCGCATAACCGAGGTGCCGGGACTTGAGCCCCGGCACCTTCAGCGGCGAATTACACTTCCCTGCGGCTGAGGAACGCCAGCCGTTCGAACAGATGCACGTCCTGCTCGTTCTTGAGCAGCGCGCCGTGCAGCGGCGGGATCAGTTTGCGCGGATCGCGCTCCCGGAGCATTTCCGGGGTAATGTCCTCGTTGAGCAGCAGCTTGAGCCAGTCAAGCAGCTCCGACGTCGAGGGCTTCTTCTTCAGGCCCGGCACTTCGCGCACCTCGAAGAAGATCCGCAACGCTTCTTCCACCAGGCGCTTCTTGATGTTCGGGAAATGCACGTCGACGATCCGGCTCATGGTGTCGGCGTCGGGAAACTTGATGTAGTGGAAGAAGCAGCGGCGCAGGAACGCGTCCGGCAGCTCCTTTTCGTTGTTAGAGGTGATCATCACGATCGGGCGCAGGCTTGCCTTGATGTTCTCGCCGGTCTCATAGACGAAGAACTCCATGCGATCGAGCTCGAGCAAGAGGTCGTTGGGGAATTCGATGTCGGCCTTGTCGATCTCGTCGATCAGGAGCACCGGACGCTTGTCGTGGGTGAAGGCATCCCACAATTTGCCGCGTTTGATGTAGTTGGAGATGTCGGAGACCCGGGGATCGCCGAGCTGGCTGTCGCGCAGCCGCGACACCGCGTCGTATTCGTAGAGGCCCTGCTGCGCCTTGGTAGTGGACTTGATGTGCCAGGTCAGAAGCGGCGCGCCGAGCGCTTTCGCGACTTCCTCGGCCAGCACGGTTTTGCCGGTGCCGGGCTCACCCTTGATCAGCAGCGGGCGCTCGAGCACGATCGAGGCGTTGACGGCGACCTTGAGGTCGTCGGTGGCGACGTAGTCCTTGGTACCGGTAAATTTCATAATACCCCGTATGGATAGGTTTCATTTTGATACTAGTGGAAAAAGCCGGCAGGTCTACCGCGGATTCCGCATAGGCCGTTTCAAACAATGTTGGAGGCGACTTCGCGCACGGGGGCACTGTTTCCGCCCTACGGAATGCATCGCGCGCAGCAAGTCCCTGCGGATTGTCTGTCAGAACTGAATAGCTGCCAGCGGGCTTTACCGTGGCGGCGGCCCTTGACGGGGGCCCCCCGGCGGGCAATCTAGAGAGCATGTTCCTGCAATTCTTCACATCGCTGCGCGACGCCCAGGTCCCGGTGACCTTGCGTGAATATTTGACGCTGATGGAGGCGCTCGACGCCGACCTCGCCGAGCAGACGGTGGAGAATTTCTACTACCTCTCCCGCGCCGCTTTGGTGAAGGACGAGCGCAACCTCGACAAGTTCGATCGCGTGTTCGGCACCGTGTTCAAGGGACTGGAAAGCCTCCTGGACGCCATGGAGAAGGCGGACATTCCCGCCGAATGGCTGAAGAAGCTCGCGGAAAAATACCTCACCGAGGAAGAGAAGAAGCAGATCGAGGCGATGGGCTGGGACAAGCTCATGGAGACGCTTCGCCAGCGGTTGAAAGAGCAGCAGGGCCGCCATCAGGGCGGCAACAAATGGATCGGCACCGCAGGGACCTCGCCGTTCGGCGCCCACGGCTACAATCCCGAGGGGGTACGGATCGGCCAGGAGAAGAACCGCAACAACCGCGCGGTGAAGGTCTGGGACAAGCGCGAGTTCAGGGATCTCGACGGCAATGTCGAACTCGGCATTCGCAACATCAAGATCGCGCTACGACGTTTGCGCAAGTTCGCCCGCACCGGCGCGCCGGACGAACTCGATCTCGACACCACGATCAAGGAGACCGCCAACCACGGCTATCTCGACGTGCATATGCGCCCTGAGCGGCGCAACGCGGTCAAGGTATTGGTGTTCTTCGACATCGGCGGCTCGATGGATTCACATATCGAGCAGGTCGAGGAATTGTTCTCGGCGGCCAAGACCGAATTCAAGCACATGGAATATTTCTACTTCCACAACTGCCTCTATGAAGGCGTCTGGAAGCAGAACAAGCGCCGCTTCACCGACCGCACGCCGACCTGGGACGTGCTGCATAAATATCCGCACGACTACAAGGTGGTGTTCGTCGGCGACGCCTCGATGTCGCCTTACGAGATCATGGTCCCCGGCGGCTCGGTCGAGCATGTCAATGAAGAGGCCGGATCGGTCTGGCTCGATCGTATTACGCGCACCTATCCGCATGCGGTGTGGCTCAATCCGGTGGCGCAGAAACACTGGGACTATTCGGAATCCACCACCATCATCCGCCGCCTGTTCTCGGAGCGCATGTATCCGATCACGATCGAGGGACTGGAAGGCGCGATGAAGGAACTGGTGCGGTAGCGGGACTACGTGCCCCGGACGCAGCGCAGCGCGCAAGCGGTGCGTTGCAGAGCCGGGGCCCATCGAATTGGCTGCGTCATGGGTCCCGGCCCTGCGGTGTATCGTGAAGAACTCTGCACCGCGTCCGGGACACGTGAGGGGAGGCGGCTTGCACAACGAGGTAAGAAAAAATGCCCCAGACCATTCACCGCGGTATCAAATCCCTGATCGACGAAGCCAATGCCGAGATCGAGACCGTCAGCGCGGCGGACGCGATCAAGGCCGCGCAGAGTCCCGACGTCGTGATCGTCGACGTCCGCGATCCCCGCGAGATCGAGCGCGACGGCAAGATTCCCGGCGCGTTCTCCTGCACCCGCGGCATGCTGGAGTTCTGGATCGATCCGGCGAGCCCGTATGCCAAACCGATCTTCCAGGAAGACAAGAAATTCATCTTCCACTGCGCCGGCGGCATGCGCTCGGCGCTGGCGGCCAAGACGGCAAAGGACATGGGCCTGAAGCCGGTCGCCCATATGGGCGGCGGCTTCGCCGCCTGGCGCGACGCCGGCGGGCCGATCGAAAAGTGGGAACCGAAGAAGAACGGCTGAGGTTGACGCGCCTTCGCTCTTTCACTTCGTCATTCCGAGGCGCGCGCCAGCGCGAACCCGGAATCTCCTGGAACAACTTCTGGATTCCGGGTCTGCGCCTGCCGGCGCATCCCGGAATGACAACGAGGATTTGCACACATGACCTTAACCGACGATCCGCTGGTCTCCACCGACTGGCTCGCCGCACATCTCGACGATCCCGGCGTAAGAATTATCGATGCCTCGTTCAAGCTGCCGGGCGTGCTGCCGTTGCCGCTGGATGATTATCTCGCGGCGCATATTCCGGGCGCGGCATTTTTTGATGTCGACGCGGTTTCCGATCACAATGACCCGCGGCCGCACATGTATCCCGACGCCGGGCAGTTCGCGCGCGATGTGGCGGCGCTCGGGATTTCCACCGGCGATACCGTGGTCGCCTACGATTCCGGCAGTTGGGTCGCAGCACCGCGGGCGTGGTGGATGTTCCTGTCGTTCGGCTATCGCAACGTGAAGGTGCTGGATGGCGGTTTGAAGAAATGGACCAGCGAAGGCCGCGCGACGCAATCCGGCAAGGTCACGCCGAAACCCGGACAGTTCACAGCCAGGCTCGATCCCGGTTACATCCGAAGCCAGCAGCAAGTGCTCGCCAATATCGAAACGCGCGCCGAGCAGTTGGTCGATGCCCGCCCGCGCGGGCGTTTTGAAGGTACCGTCGCTGAGCCGCGGCCGGATTCCCGCTCCGGCCACATTCCCGGCAGCCGCAACGTGCCTTACGCGGAATTGTTCGACGCCAAGACCGGCGCGATGAAGCCGCTCGAGGAACTGCGCAAGGCCTTCACCGGCGCTGGCGTCGAACTGACAAAACCGATCGTGACCACCTGCGGCTCCGGCGTCTCCGCGCTGGTGCTGACGCTGGCGCTGTATCGCCTTGGCGTACGCGGCACCGCGCTCTATGACGGCTCGTGGGCCGAATGGGGTTTGCCCAACGGGCCGCCGGTTGCGACCGGCCCGGCCTGAGTGACGCACGCCGGTCGTTTCACGGAAAATTGCTGCGACCGGTGGTCGCAAGCAAGGGTGGTGCCGCGATTGTGGTATTACATCTGAGCTGCACGGCAGCCGAACGCGCGCTGCCCAAGGTGTCGGATCATGCGGACAGGTCGATGGGCGTTTTGGCTGCTCTTGCCGGTCGCGGCCGTGACCACGGGTGTCAACGCGGTGGCCGCTGAACATGTCGAAACGCTCGCGACGTCGGCCGGTGCGCCCGTCAAGCTCGGCGCCGAACCGGTGGCGGTGACGCTTGCGCCGCCGGCTGCGGGCAAGGCGCTGTCCGCGCGGGTCGCAAACGTCGGCCAGAACCGCAAGGTCTATCTCGTCGCCAGAGGGCTCGGCACCGACGAGCCGCCGGAGACGATCTACCAGATTTACCTCGGGCTGCCGCCGGACGTCGCGCCAAGTCCCGACGCGATTTATTATGTCGGCTCACTGAATTTCTTCCATGCCGTGGGAGCCGCGCGATCCGATCCGCGCTTTCTTAGTTTCGACGTGACCGCGCTTCTGCGGACGCTGCAGTCGCGTCATTCGCTGGGCGACAATACAACCGTAACGATCGTTCCGGCCGGCAGGCCCCGCGCCGGCGCCAAGCCCGTCATCGCCGAGGTCGCGCTGGTCGAGCAGTAGGCTGCTTGGAGCGTTTTCAAGCGAAGTGGACACCGGTTCGCATAGCAATCAAGCTTGCGCAGATTGCGTAGACTTATCTGCGGTAGAAAACGCGTCAAAACAAGAATCTCTGCAGCCAAATGACGCAGCAACTGCCAATTTGACACAGCAATTAAAGATTGCATTTTGTTGTGTCGACACCCTCGATGCGGTAGTCTGCGCGCGATCGTGCGGATCATCACAACAGAGGGAGGTAGACATGGCGGAGCTGTCGCGTCGTCATCTCGTCGTCAGCGGGCTTGCCGGAGCAGGCGCGAGCCTAATGCCCGGCTCCATCAGAGAGGCGAATGCCGCAACGTCGATCCGGTACAATCTGGCCTCGCCGAACGGCCAAGTGATGCTCAAGAAATATGCCCAGGCCGTGAAGCTCATGATGGCGCTACCGCCAAAGGATCCGTTGAGCTGGACCTTCCAGTGGTACACGCACGCGGTGCCGACCAATACCACCAAGGCGGCGGCGCTGACGCAGATCTTCGGGCCCAACCCGTCGCCGAACAAGACGCTGGCCACCGAGATGTGGAACACCTGCCAGGGGCACTTCGCGGCCTCCGGCGAGCCGTATTTTTGCCCGTGGCACCGGATGTATGTCTGCTACTTCGAGGAGATCATCCGCGCGATCCTGAAGGATCCCAAGTTCACGCTGCCATACTGGAATTATACGGTGCCGGCCGGCTATGCCGTGCCGAAGGAATTCCGCATGCAGAACGATCCGCTGTGGGGGCCGCTGTATCGCCCGAACCGCAATCCGACATCGAATGCAGGGCAGCCGATCTTCGCCGCCGGCGGTTCCGCCAGCGATATGAGTCCTGCGCCGGCGATGGCGGAAACCCAATATCTGCCGAGCGGCGCGATACAAGGCTTCAACCAGACGCTCGACTTCGGTCTCCACGGCAACGTGCACGTCTTCACCGGCAACAGCCAGGGCATGGGCCAGATACCCTGGGCCGCGAACGACCCGATCTTCTGGATGCATCACTGCAACATCGATCGCATCTGGGCGAGCTGGAACAACGCCGGTCACGCCAATCCCAACACCGCGGCGTGGCAGGGCAAGGTGTTCATATTCGCCGGCCCCGACGGCAAGGGCGTCAAGGCGACCGTGAAGGATTACACCAACACCAAGAAGTGCGATTACCAATATGATCAGCTGATCGGTACGAAGCTCGTCGCTTCGGTTGCCGAGTCGCTCGCGCCTGCGGCGGCCGCGGCTCCGGTGACGGTGGCGAAGACACAGGGTGGACCGGTGGCGCTCGGCGCTGCGCCGGTTCGGGTCAGCCTGCAGGCTGCGGCGTCTCCCTCGACCGCGGCGTCACCGTTGTCTGCCAGGCTTTCAGCCCTGCCGGAAAATCACCGGGTCTATCTGGTCATCAACGACTTCAAGGCCGACGCGCAGCCGGAGACGCTGTTCCGCGTCTATCTCGATCTGCCCGATAGTCCGCCGTCCGATCCGGTCAACAGCCACTATGTCGGGTCCTTCAATTTCTTCGCCGCGGTTGCGCATGGCGACGACCACGACCACGCGGACGTCGCCCGGTCGATCAGCTTCGACATCACCGACATTGCCGCCAATCTCGATGCCAAGGGTCTGTTGAAGACCGAGCACGCCGTGACGATCGTTCCGGCGAAGGCGCCGGCCGCGGACGCGAAAGCGGTCGTCGGCAATATTTCGTTCGTCGAGCAGTAGGGCTACGCCGGCGAAATTTGCGGGAAGCGCGCCTGACCCGCGCGCTTCGCTAGCGCGCTCTCGGCGTGATGGAGGGTTGTGCGAACGGGTTGGCTTGTGGCTGGGCCGCCGCTGCCTGTCGCGCAATGCGCGCGCGTCGTGCGATGCGCCGGCGTTCCCGGGCACGCTGCGCCCGCTTCCCTGCGGGTGTGGCGTCGGCTTTTGCTGCTGGGGCCTGATTGATCGCGACCGCTGGTCCGCCCAGCGTGGCGATCCTGGTCGCTGCGATGCTGGTTTCGGGCGAGGGCACCACGGCCGGTTGCTCGGACGCCACCGGCGCGGCTTCCGTGACCGGCGGCGCAGCTTCGGTGGCGGGCGGCGCAGCTTCAGTGACCGGTGGTGCAGCTTCAGTGACCGGTGGTGCAGTTTCGGTGACCGGTGGCGGCGTTTCGGTGATCGCGGCGAGCTTCGGCTCGTCGGTTGAAGCGGGCGTCTCGGCTGGAGCCGGGGCGGCCGGCATGTCGGGCGGTGTTTCTGCAGTCGAGATGTCCGGTTTCGCCGCCTCCGGCGGAGACGCCTCTTCCGGCTTCAGCGCCGCCAGCTTTTCGGGCTCTACCGACGGCGCGGCATCCGCAGCCTGCTCGGTTGGCGCCGCAGCCTCGGCAACATTGTCCGGCGTATTCTCCTCGACCGGCGGCTCGACGCGCAGCAGCGCCAGTGTCGGCGCTGGCGCTTCGCTCGACGGCGCAAACACGGTTTCAGGCGGTACCTGTCGCGACGGCATGCTGGCAAATTGCTCATGCGCGGCCTGCAACAGCGCCGCCGCGCCAAGCCCGAAGACCAGGACCGACATCGAAAGGATGATCGCGGCGAACAGAAAACGAAAGCCGGGGAGCATGGTCGCGGGTTCCGCCTTGGCGGGGGCCCCTGGATCGGGCCGTTGAGACTTGAAGGGAACGCGGTGACCACAAAGCCGGCTTCGCATGCCGCGAATCAGCCCGATTCGAGAATATCGCAACGCTTCGACGCTGTTCGTTACAAAATATGCGGCCGGCGCTCGCGATGGGGCGGCAGAGCCGTGTTTTTGCGGAGGTGAGGCATCTTTACCGCAGCTGTCACGGGCGATCACAAAATGACCGATCTGGGCCGAGTTTCGCTGATTTGTCTTGAATGCGCCGCTATCTTCGGCCATCTGCCGTTAACGGTCCGGTGTGGCTTGGGGACTATATAAAAACGATGATGATCAACCGCATTCTGACGATTTGTGCTGCCTTTAGCGTTTCCTTAGCCGCTTGCGCGGCGGGAACTTCGCTTGCCCACGCGCAACAGAGCTATCCGGTACCGCCCGGTTCGGTCTATTCGACGGCCCCGGGACCCTATCCGCCCGGCGGCTATGTCGTCGATGAACGCCGCGGCCCCGGCATGCCGGATTTCGATGCGCTGGACGATGACGACGCGCCGAACGCGCAGAGTTCGACCGCGCTGCCGCCGCCCGGCCCGGTGCTGTCGCCGGACGACCCGCGTTATGGCCGCCCGATGGGCGCTCCGGTTTATTCCGACCGCGGCGCGCCGGTCCCTACAGGCCCCGTTCTTTCTCCGGACGACCCGCGTTATGGCCGCCCGATGGGCGCCCCGGTTTATTCCGATCGCGCTCCGCCGATGCCCACGGGCCCCGTTCTTTCGCCGGATGATCCGCGCTATGGCCGGCCCGCCGGTCCGCCGCCGGTGATCTATTCCGACCGTCCGGACGGCCGCGTTCCGGCCGCTGGCGTGGTGTATCCGAACGATGATCGTGGCTTGCGTCCACCGGGGGCGGTCGGCACCGCGCCAAACGTCACCGGAGCGGTTCAGCCGCAGCAATCGCCTGTGAGCGCCGACGGCAAGATGGTGCTGTCCGCACTGCCGCCGGATGAACAGCCCGAAACGGGTCCTGCGCAGCTCGCGCCCAATCTGCGCCGCCAGGAAGTTGCTTTCGCGACCAAGGAGCCCGCGGGCACGCTGGTCGTCGATACCCCGAACACCTACCTCTATTACATCCTCGGTGGCGGCCGGGCGATCCGCTACGGCGTCCGCGTCGGCCGCGATGGTTTCACCTGGACCGGCGTGCAGAAGATCACTCGTAAGGCCGAATGGCCGGATTGGCATCCGCCGTCCGAGATGATCGAGCGTCAGCCCTATCTGCCGCGCTTCATGGCCGGCGGCCCCGGCAATCCGCTCGGCGCCCGCGCGATGTATCTCGGCTCGACCGTCTACCGCATCCACGGCACCAACCAGCCCTCGACGATCGGCAAGTTCGTCTCCTCGGGCTGCATCGGCATGCTGAACGAGGATGTCTCCGATCTGTTCGAGCGCGTGAAGGTCGGCACCCGCGTGGTGGTGCTGCCCGGTGGCCCGCCGCCGGGAGCGGTCACCGCGTCAGCCGCGCCGCCGCCCGGTGCGGCGCCGGGTCCGGCGTCCGCGCAGTTGGCCCAGCCCCTTCCGGGCACGCAGCCGACCGTGGTGCCGCCGCTGCCCGCACCGGTGACGGTGCGCTGAAGGCTAGAGGCTTACGCAACCGCTATTGAAAAGGCCCGCAGAGTGGGCCTTTTTTTCGTCATTGCGAGGAGCCAACGGGTCCGGCCTTCGGCCGGCCCGATGATAAACTCCGCGACCGAAGCAATCCATTCTTTCTTTGCGGGGCAAGATGGATTGCTTCGCGGAGCCTGTCATCGGGCGCGCATTCGCGCGACCCGGTGGCTCGCAATGACGGTCGTGAATACTTCGGCCCCTCAGGCCAGCTTCCTTAGCGGTTCGCCCATGAACCAGGCGTCGATGCCCTCGACCATCTGGCTATAATGATTGCGGAAACTGTCCTCGGTGACGTAACCGAGATGCGGCGTCAGCACGAGGTTGTCGAGTTTGCGGAAGGGATGATCGACCGGCAGCGGCTCGACCGAGAACACGTCGACGGCCGCGCCCGCGATCTTCTTCCGGGTCAGGGCTTCGAGCAGCGCGCCTTCGTCGACGATCGGCCCGCGCGCGGTGTTGACGAGGTAGGCGGTCGGCTTCATCCGCGCGAGATCGGCTGCTCCCACCAGCCCGCGCGAGCGCGGGCCCAGCACCACATGCACGGTGATGACGTCGGCGGTCGCAAACAATTCTTCCTTGCTGGCGTAGCCGACGCCGACTTCCTTGCAGCGTTCGGCCGTCAGGTTCGGGCTCCAGGCGATCACGTTCATGCCGAACGCCTGCGCGAGCTTCGAGACCTTGCTGCCGAGCTTGCCGAGGCCGATCACGCCCAGCGTCCGGCCCTCGATTTCCATACCGACGAACTTTTGCAAGGGTTCGCCGGCATGCATCCGTGCGCTCTCGCGGCCGATATTGCGGGTCAGTTCCAGGATCAGGCCCATCGCCAGCGGCGCGGTGGGATCGCGTCCCCATTGGGTCCCGCACAGCGTCACCTTGTGGTCCTTGGCGGCTTCGAAATCGATCGCGGCATTGCGCATGCCCGAGGTGATCAGGAGCTTTAGTTTGGGCAGGGCCGCAAACAGCGTGCGCGGAAACGGCGTCCGCTCGCGCATCCCGCAGATGATCTCGAAATCCTGCAGCGCGCCGGCCGCGGCCTCGGCGGTCGTAAACGGCTGATTGAACACCGTGACATCGACGCGGTCGGAGATCTTCGACCAGTCCGCGACCCTCAGGGCCAGATCGAGATAGTCGTCGAGAATTGCACAGCGCAGCCGCGTCATCGAAGGTCCGTTCATGGCGAGGAAGACGGCCCGGAGCGCGCCGTCGGAGAGCGCCATGGTCGCGCGCAACGCCGGGACGCGCAAGCACCCGCGGCTCAAAAGCCAGCTGTTATTGAGGCGCCAACGGCCTCGGAGACTTTGCCGCCCGGATTTCGGCGACCATCGATCGGACGGCCGGCGACAAGGCCTTGTGCTTGGCGCGCCAGGCGGGGCCGGGGCCGCGCATATAGTGCAGTTCCGGCCGATAGGGGTTGAACGCCCGGGCGAAGAACTGCCGCCAGAAGGGGCGGAATTCGGCGAACAGCCTGACCCGTCCATTGCGGCCGGTCGCCGGGTGCGAAACGGATGCCGAAGTGATCGTAGCCATGACGCGAGACCTCTGTTTTCACCGCGGCTTTTGCCGCCTTGGACGTACTGTTGGACGTCGTGAAAACGAGTTTTCGCCTCATTAATTAAAAGTTAGTTTCAATTAGCGTGATTTGGCGCACACATGGTGTCCATCCCGTATTCATCCGTGGTGAACGGATGGAAAACACGCCCCCGCGGTTGCCCTTTGGGGGCCGCGCCGCTACATCAGCGGCAGCAAATTTCCGATAAATCCAACGGTTTCCAGGGGATTCGATGGCCCGTCAGTTCGTCTATTTCATGCAGGGTTTGACCAAGAGCTATCCGACCCGAAAGGTGCTCGATAACGTCCATCTCTCGTTCTACCCCGACGCCAAGATCGGCGTGCTCGGCGTCAACGGCTCCGGCAAGTCGACGCTGCTGCGGATCATGGCCGGCCTCGACAAGGAGTATAACGGCGAGGCCTGGGTCGCCGAGGGCGCCCGGGTCGGCTATCTCGAACAGGAACCGCATCTCGACGCCACCAAGACGGTCCGCGAAAACGTCATGCTCGGCGTCGCCAAGCAGAAGGCGATCCTCGACCGCTACAACGAACTGGCGATGAATTATTCGGAAGAGACCGCCGACGAGATGACCAAGCTGCAGGACGAGATCGAGGCCGCCGGGCTCTGGGATCTCGACAGCAAGGTCGATCAGGCGATGGACGCGCTGCGCTGCCCGCCCGACGATTCCGATGTGACGAAACTTTCGGGCGGCGAGCGCCGCCGCGTCGCGCTCTGCAAATTGCTGCTCGACCAGCCGGAACTGCTGCTGCTGGACGAGCCGACCAACCATCTAGACGCCGAGTCGGTGTCGTGGCTGGAAGGCCATTTGCGCAACTATCCCGGCGCGATCCTGATCGTGACCCATGACCGCTACTTCCTCGACAATGTCACCGGCTGGATCCTCGAACTCGACCGCGGCAAGGGCATTCCCTACGAGGGCAATTATTCGTCCTGGCTGGTGCAGAAGCAGAAGCGGCTCGAGCAGGAAGGCCGCGAGGACGCCGCGCATCAGAAGACGCTGGCGCGCGAGCAGGAATGGATCGCGTCCTCGCCCAAGGCGCGCCAGGCCAAGTCCAAGGCGCGCTACCAGCGTTACGAAGAACTGCTGAAGCAGGCCAGCGAGAAGCAGAACCAGACCGCGCAGATCACGATTCCCGTCGCCGAGCGGCTCGGCCAGAACGTGGTCGACTTCGAAGGCCTCAGCAAGGGCTTTGGCGATCGCGAGTTGATCGACGATCTCACCTTCAAGCTGCCGCCGGGCGGCATCGTCGGCGTGATCGGCCCCAACGGCGCCGGCAAGACCACCCTGTTCCGGATGATCACCAAGCAGGAAACCCCGGACAAGGGCTCGATCACCGTCGGCGAGAGCGTGCATCTCGGTTATGTCGATCAATCCCGCGACGATCTCGACGGCAAGAAGACGGTGTGGGAGGAGATCTCCGGCGGCAACGAGCTGATCCTGCTCGGCAAGAAGGAAGTCAACTCGCGCGGTTATTGCTCGTCGTTCAACTTCAAGGGCGCCGATCAGCAGAAGAAGGTAGGCGCCCTGTCAGGCGGCGAGCGCAACCGCGTCCATCTGGCCAAAATGCTGAAATCCGGCGCCAACGTGCTGCTGCTCGACGAGCCGACCAACGACCTCGACGTCGATACGCTGCGCGCGCTGGAAGAGGCGCTGGAGGATTTTGCCGGCTGCGCCGTCATCATCAGCCATGACCGCTGGTTCCTCGACCGCATCGCCACCCATATCCTGGCCTTCGAAGGCGACAGCCATGTCGAATGGTTCGAGGGCAATTTCCAGGACTACGAGAAAGACAAGATGCGACGGCTGGGCCAGGACAGCATCATCCCGCATCGGGTGAAGTACAAGAAGCTGACGCGGTAAATTTTCGGAGACATCCAATATGCCTCCCCGCAATGCGGTCGCTGGAATTGACGTCGGGTATTCCGCTATACGGCGGTCAAGCGCTGTCTGCCTGATGACGTGGGACGATGATAGCATAGATTGGAAAATCAGGCGCTATCGTGCAACGGATTCGGAGCGGTTAGAGACGATTCGCAGTACGCTCGGAAGTCGGTCACTTCGGGCAGTCGCTTTCGATGGGCCGCTAAAAAAAGGATTTAGCCATATAGGTGAATACCGTGTTGCCGAGAGAATGCTTACGAAATCTTTTGGAGCTAGAATTGGCAAACCCGGTCAATCCAATTCGCCAGTTGGCATTCGATTGAACGAAGAAGCCAATAATTGCGTGAAACTCGTCCTATCGGTCGCTGATGTGGCGCCATCACCATCGGAAATCAAAATTGCTGAGCAGTGCGTCGTCGAGGCCTTTCCGTCTTCTTATCTGGGCTTAATGATTTCTGATCCAGAAAGCATCGGTGCTGTTCGGAAGAATAGATCGGATAAATTCTTCGTTGCTCTGCACGGCGATGGCACCTTCCTTAGATTGTTGAACCATCTATTGCCTTGCCGCAGACTCTTGAGAGATTTGGGGGAGGTCGAAAATCACGATGATAGGGCGTCCCTAATTTGCGCAATCAGTGCGGTCAGCGTTGCAATCGGGAAATACTGTGCGGTCGGGGACAACAACGGTTGGATCATTCTGCCGCCGCGCGCCTTCATTCAAAGGTGGGCACACGATTTGCTCTTGAAAAATGAAATTAATGACCTAGCCTCGGGCTGGTTCTATCAAGATTGAGTTTGGTTCTTTCTCAACTTCGTCGCTACCCCACCTTCTCCGCCAACCACATCTTGATCAGTGACTGATACGGCACGTCGCGCTTGTTGGCGGCGATCTTGATCTGCTCCAGAAGGCCCAGTGGCAGACGAATTGAGATCGCTGTGGTGGACGGCTTCAAGTTTGAAAAGCGCACACGCTCGGCCTTGCTCCAGTCGACGTAATCGGTGGAGTCGTGGGTTTCCCAAAACTTCCGTTCCTCGGCCTCGGACTTGAAAGCGGGAACAGGTTTAAGCTTGCTCATATGCCTTCTTCTCCTTTCGGTGCATGTCGCGCGCCGATATCACCCGGATCAAGGTTCCATTCCGCCGGAGGGTGAAAGTGATATGCAGCAGGCGGTTTTGCGCTGTTTGTCCCAACGCATTGAAACGTGGCTCTGTTTCACTATGCTTTGCATCCTCGACAACGATCAGCGGATCGTTGAAGAAGACGCCTTCCGCTTCGGCCTGACTGACGTCATGCTTATCCGCACTCTTGCGGCTGTTGCCGTCGTCCCAGTCAAAACCCGTGATCTGGTCAAGGTCGATCATTCTGTATATGCTCAATATATACAAAACGAGACGCCGATGCAATACCACCCCTATTTCAGGCGTTGGAAAACCGCGCTAACCGGGCTCGTGCTGGTGGCGGCCGTAATGCTGCCGCTTCCCGCCCGCGCCGCAGATGCTGCCTTCACCCAGTTCATCGCCTCGCTGTGGCCGGAGGCGCAAGCGGCCGGCGTGTCGCGCGCGACCTTCGATGCCGAAACCCGCGGGCTCGAGCCCGACTACAAATTGCCCGACCTGATCCTGCCCGGACGGCCCGCGACCGGCGCGCCGTCGCAGGCCGAGTTCGTGCAGGTGCCGGCCGACTACGTCAGGGAAGCGTCGATCGCGCGGCTGGCGGAGGAGGGGCAGCGATTGATGGCGAAGCATCGCGCCGCGCTGAACGAGATCGAATCCCGTTTTGGCGTGCCGGCGTCGGTCGTGCTCGCGATCTGGGGGCGTGAAACCGACTTTGGGCGTTACACACTGCCCTACGACACGCTGCGGGTGGTTGCGACGCAGGCCTATGTCGGCCGCCGCAAGGATCAGTACCGCACCGAATTCATCCTGGCGCTAAAAATCCTCGGCGAGGGAGCGGTGACGCGCAAGGAGATGCGCTCGTCCTGGGCCGGCGCCACCGGTCTCACGCAATTTCTTCCGTCCGAATACTACAAGCATGGCGTCGATCTCGACGGCGACGGCCGCGTCGACATCTGGCATTCGGTGCCGGACGCGCTCGCCTCCGCCGCTCAGCAGCTCGTCAACAAGGGATGGCAGAAGGGCGTGCGCTGGGCCTATGAAGTGCGCGCGCCAGATAATGTCGACTGCACCATGGGTGTGCCCGAAGTGACGAAACCGCTTGGCGAATGGCTGCGCGCGGGCTTCGTGCCGGTGCGCGGACAAAAGTTGAGCGCGGCCGAACAGGCGCAGCCAGCCTCGCTGCTGCAGCCCGAGGGCATCTACGGCCCGGCCTTCCTGACCACGCAGAATTACTTCGTCATCAAGGAATATAATTTTTCCGATCTGTATGTGCTGTTCGTCGGTCATCTCAGCGACCGCATGGTGAGTCCGCTGCCGTTCGCGACGCCGTGGTCGGCGTCGTCCCAGATGCGCACCAAAGATGTCGAAGCCATGCAGCGCCATCTGACGCGGATCGGTCTCTACAAGGACAAGCTCGACGGCAAGGCCGGCATGCAAACCCGCGCGGCGCTGGGGGCGTATCAGAAGTCCGCCGGCCTGAAGGTCGATTGCTGGCCGAGCGACGCGGTGCTGCGCGCGATGAGCGCGGCGCGATAGGTCTCTTATATTCTGACGCGCTTTCTTCACGCGAACCGGTTCGGTTGGAAGCGCTATGCAAAAACCCGGCCTTTCGGCCGGGTTCTGAAATCAGCGTGGTCATTGCGCCGCTTAGTTGCAGACCTCGATGCGGCGGTAACGCCAGCCGTAGCCATCCCAGAAGCGCTCGCGCACCATGCGGCAAGCGGGTTCTTCGACGTACACCGGAGCCGGAGCAACATACACCGGGGCCGGACGGCTCGCGGCAATGGCGCCGCCAAGCAGCGCGCCGCCGATCAGGCCACCCGCAACACCCGCGGCGATCTGGCCGTTCTCGGCCTTGGCGGCGGGGGCAACCGCAACGGCAAGCGTCGCGGCGGCGACGAAGGCAGCAACTGTCTTCTTCATGTCTTGGTTTCTCCTGGAGATGGCGCCTTCAGCCGACGCCGGGTTTAAGGTGACTCGCACGCTGGCTTCGAACTGCCGTCTCGCAAAAAAGGCGCACAACAGTCAACCGAAAGTAAACGTCGGAACCTGATGGGCCGAAAAAACGGTTTTTTCAGGCCATAATGAGCTTAAGTCCCGGAAAACCGACGGTTTTCCGGGACGTCGCGTTCGATTTAATGAAGGTGAACGGGATCAGTCGCAAACCCTGACGCTGCGAACCCGCCAGCCATAACCGTCCCAGAAGCGCTGGCGCTGCCAGACGCAGGCCGGGCCGTAGTCGTAGTAACCGGGACCGGCGACATAGGCTGGGCCGCCATAATAGCCCGGGCCGTAGTAGTAGCCGTTGTTCTGCGATGCGATCGCGCCGCCGACGATGGCGCCGCCGATCAAGCCAGCAGCGACGCCCGCAGCTACGCCGCGTTGCGCCTGGGCAGGGGCGGGGACCGCCACAGCCGAAATCGCCAGCGTGGCGACGGCAGCAAGTGCCACCAATGTCTTCTTCATGGCCTCACCTCTCTCGTGGGTGCAAAGGACTGCGGACAAGCGGTCCGTCGCAGTGAAGGTTCCACATTTCTCTTGAATGATCAATGAACGGCGGTGCCTCATTTGGCGACGAATGCTGGCGGTGGTCAGGCGCTTTTGCGGTGCGAAACGGCGGTTTTTCGGTCACCCGCCGAGAGGATCCAGATGAGCGGGATGACGGCATTCGTGATCGCGGTCGGCGGCACATCGCTGATTTGCTTTCTGCTGATGAACCGGGTGCAGAACCGAAGCGCGAGACGCAGCCCGGCTGGCGAGGGCTCGGCCGACGGGGCGAGCTACGATTCCGGCGGCGGCTGGCATGGTCTCAATTGGTTCGGCGGCGACAATTCCACTTCCGACCATTCGGGCCCATCGGGTAACTCCGGCGGCGGGGATAGCGGAGGCGGCGACGGTGGCGGAGGAGGCGACGGCGGTGGTGGCGGGGGCGATTGACGCTACTCTGCCAGATCGGCAGATCCGCGTTTGATGCCTGCGGCGCAAGGGTTTTTAAGTCCCTTGCGTCTACCAGTTCCGCCACGTCCGCTTATTGATTTGCTTAGAGTATTCGGTGTCCGCGGGCAAATGTTATGCAGGCGGGGCCCCGTGTTATGCAAAGCCTGTTCACGTTGCGTCCTTCACCCGCTTGAAAGCGCGGATGACGTTGTCCTCGCGCGTGACGTGGCGGGTGTAGTGTGTGCCCATTCTCTGCGACTTGTCGCCGAGCAGATCGGCCACTTCCGCGTCGGTGGCTCCGTTCCGCTTCCACCATGCCGCGTAGGAGACGCGCAGGCCGTGCAGCGTGGTTCCGGCGCCGATCAGGCCATCTCGCTCCAGATCGCGCAGGTAATGGCTCACGCGGGTCTGCATCTCCTTTTCGCTCTCCCAGGGCGTGCCATCGTCACGGACTGCGATCATTGTCGATGACCGGGTGAGGGCACCGACGAAGTCCTGCAGTTCCGGCATGGCCGGGAGGAAGTTCGGCTCGTTGTTCTTCCGCGTCACCAGCTGCATCGCCATGCCGGTCAGCGGATGTGTCCGGTATTGCTTCCAGCCAGCGACCACGATCGTCTGCCCGCGCAAGCCCGCGTAGCGTGCCAGCATCAGCGCGGTCTTGATCTCCATCGGCGCTCGCTCGAGGGCGACCGGAAATTCCTCGGGGAACCACTCCCGGTTCGCATTCGGATCGGCTTCGTGGGCTTTGTCCATGCCGAGGCAGGGATTGATCGTCATCTTCCCGCGCCTCACGGCTTGCCGGAACATCGACGACAGCGCGCTAATCATTTGGTCGGCGAAGCGCGGCCACTTCTTGTTGGCGCATGTGTCGCGCAGGCTATAAAGGTCCGGCTGTGAAATGTCGGTCAGATTGATATCGAATTCTGGCCGCAGCCACTCGAATGCCTCGATGTAGTCTTGGCGCGTCGCGGTCGCGAGCTTGGGCCATTTCGGATAGCCTTCGCTGCCCTCAAAACGGTTCGGGTCTTGGCGCTGTTCTTTGTTGCGGTCAATGTCGCCGTTGGTGAACCAGTTGACGAATCCGCCGAGCGTCTCGATTGGCATATTGCTGGCCGCTTCGAGACTTTTCCGCGGCCGGTTGTAGGCTGCGATGAAATCAGGCTTCGCCATTTCGCGATCGAGATCGGCGCGCTCGCCTTCAAAGCCCTTGATCAGCGCCTCGCCGGTCGCCCGGCGGTACACGTACCACTTGCCGCGCGACTGGTAGATATTCAGCCCCTGCAGCTTCACTCTAGCCACCACCGATCCGCTCCCCAATGCGCCGCCTCGGCATCGGGAAGGATGGCCCATTTGGGTCTACGCTTTCAAGCCAGGCGTCCAGGCGGGTCCGGAGGTACCGATCCCCGCGCGTGGATTGCGTGAACTGGACGGGCTTGACCGGGCACACCTCCTTGAAGGTGTCGACGCTCAGGCTGCAGTATTCCGCCGCCATATGGAGCGGCAGGGCAGCCGGCCATCGCTCGGCGAGGTGCGTCATGGTGCACCTCCACCGCGTCGCGATACCCCAATGCAGCACTGTCGGCTCACGCCGCTATCCTCCGAAATTATCCTGTGCTGGCGCGCACTTAGCGCCTAGCCCTTCGACAATTCCGGTAAAGCCTGCAAATTTCTACCGAAAAAATCCGCTCTCCCCGCAATTACCGTGCACCGTCCGTCTCGCCCGTACGGTCCACGGACGGTGACCGTCGGACCGACGGTGCGGTGACGGTTGAGACGCCGACATCTTATGTTACGTAAAGGCGAGTTCCCTGCCTTTTGGATGTTCGAGCGTGCTTTTGTGACCTAGGCTGACTGTAAATCAGCCGTCTTATGACTTCGAAGGTTCGAGTCCTTCTTCCCCCACCATCTTGTTTTAATACAGGAAATTGCCAGATCGTTAGCTGCTATCGCCTAGGTCACTTTGTCGTCAGGTCACGTTTGGGTCACGTTTCGCGGATTTTCATCTGACGCGGCGATCGCTTTCACCATCGCTGGCTCGATACTGTTGCGTCCGGTGAAAGATCGAGCCAGCGACTCTTAATCATCGGGACCCAGGTTCGAGCCCTGGTGCGCCCACATCGCAACGCCTTAAAATATCAAGATAAAGTGGAACGGGTGTTCGCCGCTTGCTGGGGCACTTTTGGCGCAGGGCACTATTGGGGCACGGACGACGTCGCAACCTGATGCCGCTCCCGGCGCGCAACTGCATGTTTCATGTGCCCGCGCGCGACTGACGCTGTGATGCGAACAGTCGGCCATCTACTTTGACATGCCGGCAGCGGATTTTGCTTCCGCCATTCGGAGGTTCGATCCCTCCCGCCCCAGCCAGCCAGTCATGCGGTCGGCCAGGCTCCAGAAGAAACGCGAGAATGGGCCGAAAATCCGGGCTTTTCGCGAATTCAATTTCGTCTGTGGACTCCCGGTTCGCCGAAGTGGAGGCGGAAATCGCAGAAAGTCTCCGGCCTTGTCCGCGGATATTCCCGTTTTGCGGAGACTATCGGCGGAGACCGGATTGATCACGACTGCCGCCCGACCCTGCCAGGAGTTCGAATTCCACTCGCTCCGCCATATTGCATTGATTTCATTGAGTTATTTCGACTTTTTTGGGTAAAACCCCCGGGTAGACATCGGTCCCGCTGGGCTTGAAATCCTTGTCGAACAGGCGAAAAGGGCGGCCCGTTCCTTGGGATCGCGCGAGAGGCCTGTTTCCAGTGCGCCAAACAAAGGACTTTTTAAATCCTCTAGATGGTAGGCTATCCGCGCTGCAATTGAGGGTTGGGAGCGCAGGACAATGGTTTGGTGTCAGACGATCAAGGACTTTGCTGGTCCGGTAGCCACGATTATCGCTTCAGGTGCTGCAGCGTTCGTCGCTTAAAACAATAAATCGACTAGATTTTGCCGACCCGCCGTGATCCCGGAGAAGACCAAAAGGGCAAGACTGAGCGTAAGCTTGGGGACGGCTTCGGCCCGAGCGGCAACCCGGATCAATTGATACGGCGCGGACAGCAGCAGCAGGAAGAGGGCCCTGTCAGCTTGGTATCTGGCAGCGGGTCGGCTGCTTTCTGAACCATGCATGATGACATCACCTTCGGTAGTGCATACACGCCACTTCCATGTTCGGCGGCGCTTCTTCAAGACCTTTTCAAAAACTAGAAATTGATCGGGCATTGTGATGTGGACTTTGGTCCAGCGCTTGCAAAGGGATAATCCCTCGCTCTTTTGTGTAGTGGTCTCCTCATGGGGTTCAAAGAATTTTTTTTGAGGCGGCCCGGAGCTTTAGTGCACAAAAATTACACAAAGGTGTCGCAAAATCCGCAACGAATCGAGCTGATTACGTCTCGCCAAAGGCGGGGTAGTTACAATCTAGAGTTTCATCATCGATCACCTGCTTCTGCAAAAAAGCTATTTGAAACTTAAAATATTTGGATGTAGAAATGTTTCAATCTTCAAGCCAAGGCCGGATCAAGTCGTTCGCAATTTACGACATTGATTGTCGAACATCGCTGACAGACTGCCGCAGTTTGAATTAGCGGGCCTTGCGTCCGTATCTATTTATAAAGGTATTACTTAGATGCCATCTTCCTCCAACAAGATTGCGTTGTTCATCGATGGCGCCAATCTCCACGCGACAGCGAAGACGCTCGGTTTCGACATCGACTACAAGCGCCTGCTCAAGGAATTCCAAAGTCGCGGAACGCTCTTGCGCGCGTTTTATTATACGGTGCTGATTGAAGATCAGGAATTTTCGTCTATCCGCCCGCTGATCGACTGGCTCGATTACAACGGCTACACCGTTATCACGAAATCCGCAAAAGAGTTTGATGATGGCGAGGGACGCCGCAAGATCAAACGCAATATGCACATCGAACTTGCTGTCAACGCGATGGAACTCGCCGAACACGTCGATCAGATCGTGCTGTTTTCCGGCGACGGCGATTTCCGCTCGCTAGTGGAGACGGTGCAGCGCCGCGGCGTTCACGTTACAGTGGTATCGAGCATGTCCTGCCAGCCGCCGATGATTGCCGACGAGCTGCGGCGTCAGGCTGATGTCTTCACCGATCTCCTGGAATTAAAGTCTAAGATCGGCCGCGATCCATCCGAGCGCCCGGCTCCGCGCGAGCCCCGTCAACACGCGCCGAAATTCCTGCAGCGTGCGACTGTGACGGCGCCGAGGGGAGATGACGACGATTTCGACGAATGACAGAGGCCGACGCTGTCGCCGCGCGGTATTGTTTTCGGCCGCTTTTAAATGAAGCAGCTTTGCCCGTCGATGTGCGGCCATGAAAAGGGCCTGTGCCTGTCGTAAATTAAATCCGGGAGTATCGGTGGTGGAGTCCGCCTAAGATTGGGCGACAAAGAATGTGCCCGGCGCGATCGACGGCGCGTGAGACCGGTGCATCTTTCTCCAGAGATAGGTGCGTGCGAGACCCATTGTAATATTTCATGTAACCGAGCAGTAGGTGACGGAGGTGGCGCTCGCTGAATACAATGACGTGGTCAACGCATTCCCTGCGGATCGAACAGATCAGCCTTTCAGCATATCCATTTTGCCAAGGGGAGCGCGGCGACGTCGGTCGATCGCGAATGCCTATCGATCGGAGTCTGCGGATAAAGACCTCACCATAAGCCCCGTCCCGGTCACGGATGAGATAGCGGGGAGCCTGCTCCCAACCGCATGCTTCCGTGACCTGATTTGCGATCCATTCTGCGGTTGGATGCGCTGTGACGCCAAACCACAGAATATGTCGCCGGCCGTGCCCCATGATCAGCAATCCATAGAGCAGGCGAAACGAGATTGTCGGCACGACGAACATATCCATCGCAGCGATCCCATCAGCGTGATTGCGGATAAAGGTTCTCCAGCCTTGCGACGGCGGGTGTCTCCGCCTGACCATGTATTTGGCGACGCTGGTCTGGCCGATCTCGATACCGAGCTTGAGCAACTCTCCATGAATCCGCGGCGCTCCCCACAGAGGATTGGCAATGCTCATCTCGCGGACCAGCCGTCGTATTTCGACCGCAACCGTCGGTCGGCCGGAACGAGGTCGTGATTTCCGGCGCCAGTAAGATCTGAACCCGGCACGATGCCAACGGACGACAGTCTCCGGCTTCACAATCGTCAGCGCATTGAGGGTACTTGGCGCCAAACGAGACAGCCCAACAAAGATCAGGCGATCCATGGCACTGAAAGTCAGTCTCTTTGGCAGGTGCCGTCGCTGGATGTTAAGCTGATGACGAAGGATCAGGATCTCAGCTTCCAACGAGGCCCGCGACTGGAACAATAGCACCAACACCGACCAGACCAGGCTGCAAGCTTCTCTCATAAGCCAGAAACATCGCGCGATTCGGCCTCACTTGCCAACCGGATTAGGTTTCCGACAGGGCGACCGCTCACGGGCTGCGTTTAGAATGTCGTTGCCGATGAAGTGAAGAGCGTTGTCGACTCCCAGGTTTTCGAGGTCGTTACGATCGTCCAGCCCGAAACGCTGGTACATTGGCATCGGGCCGGCTTTCGTCGCTTTGGCGTTGGAAATCACATCGACGGGGAGGGCGACCGCAGATCGACACGGAGCTGCGCGTTTGGATCCAGCGGATGAGCAACGAAAATCCGATATGGGGTGCACCACGTGAGGGTGAGGTTTTCGGCGCACACAAGGAGTGGGTCAGTTTGATTGTGGCAGGGTAGCTGCCTTGAACCGGGCCGTCATAGGCGCATATTCGAAGGATGTCCGAGCAGCGGCCAACTTTCGTGGCGCGGAAAAATCCCGGTTCTGGTTGGGGGGTCGATATTCTATGGCCAGATGGCGAAACGGAAGTCATCAAGGGGTTCATCACGGAACATGACGCGGTCAAGTGGATTGCTGAGCACTCTGAGGCGTGGCAGGAAAATACGAATGCCAAGTCACCCCGAACGCCCCAGGGACCCCCACCAGCTCGCTAAGTCGATCATCGACATTGCGACAGGCGAACCCCTGCGAGACTTCCTCTAGCCGGTCAAATTCCCCTCATTACCTATGCGGACTGCTTCATTTCGGCGCTGGGACCGCTAAACGCCGTTTTGCATGACAAGCCCAAGATAGAGCGGGATGATTCAACAAGCAAAGTCTAACCGACCGGTTGCTCGTTGAACAGACTTTCAACAAACATGCGTTCGCAGAAAATCTTTCCTCGTACAATAAAAAGTCCCACTGGTTACCGGGGGCTTTTTCTATTTTTAGCGTCCCAATTTGCTGGGGGCTCTGTCTTCGCCGCTGAGATATGGTCCGATGGTGTGGCGCTCCCGCCTGCAACAGATCGGACGGCCTCGAGCCAAGACCGTTCGCTAAAGAAAATTGGTGCCGCCGCCGGGCAGCGCAAAGTCGGCTCGGGGTGAACAGCAAAAAGCGATAGTCTGCGCCGACAGCAGTGCCGTTGACGCGGCTAGTCGCGGTGTTCGATCCCAGCGCCGCATTGCGATCGGTGGGATGCTCTGGATCGGACAGACCCGCGAGTGTCATCGATACTCTTCTGTCACTTGCCCAAATCGGCGAAGCAGATGCTTATCGTTGAATTTGCCCGTCTCAAAATCGGTAGTGCGGCTGAACGCTACAGGACCGGCGTGTCCAAATACTTTCCAAAGCCCTTGCGCGCGCTGTACCGCGGCGGCAGGGCTTTGGCAGTCAATGGGTTCACCAGCAGCAATGTCGCCATCATCGAAATCAAAAGGCAATGCCACGAAAGTAGTGATTTCAGCCATGCGTCCCCACTTTCAGCCGTCGTTTCGCGTCATCCGAACTTAAGCCTACCAGTCCGCAATGAAGTGTAGTGCAAATTGCCTCGGGTGGCAGGGGCCAAAACGTGCCGAGATCGTCATCTGACTTTTTGGGAGGGATTGGTCGACCCGCTTTCATAAAATCGTATCGCGATCAAACAACTGTTTTGTACTCGAGCCGTCTCTGTGGTTGTCGATAATGCGAAGTTGCTTCCCGGCGCCGACGACCTCGAAGAAAACTTCGTCGTCTTTCGGATCGTCGCGCCATCGCCCAGGCTCGGTAGCCCAAACGACGCGATTGCTTTCGATCCGGCATCTGTAGGTCCAAACGAAATTATCCGTGGGCCGGACGTAGGTTAAGAACAGGATGTCGCCGGTGGTCAGGGTTACCTGCATTAGTTTCGGATCGCGACCCATAATTGATGCAATCGCCGTTCGGCAAATCGCTTCGACATCAAAGGTTGGCGCAGCCGAAGCCAGCGATATACTCGCGGATAACATCGTGAATGTGATCAACTTGGAAACGAAAAGCATAGGCGTGTGTCCACTTTCTCCCGATCGCTTCCGCACATTTAGCCCAGAACTCTACAAGCTGTATGAGACCGAAGCTCCAGACATTGAGCCGGACGAGCTAATCGTAAAAGCAATTGCACGAGGCCCCCCGGTGACCTTTTTTTATTTTCATTTGTGCAATTTTTGACCTAATCGCATTGAACAGTGGACCGAGCTGCTATTGCTACGATCGACCGCCTTACGGCTGCCATCGTGCCTTTGTATCTCTCTTGCTCGCGGATCACCCGGCTTCGAGCACGAGAGTGACGTCGCACACGCCGCCATCCTCGACATCAGTCTTGATTTTAAATCCCAATTCCCGACACATTTTCAACATGACGGAATTTTCCTGGAGAATCTCGCCGTAGATGCGGCTCAGGCCCTCGGATTTTGCGTACTCGATGATCAGTTGCATCAAAACCCAGCCCAAGCCTCTGCCGTGAAGGTCCGATCTCAGCAAGATCGCAAACTCGCCGGTCTCGTGGATCGAGTCGGAGTAGAGCCAGACGACGCCGAGCATCTCACTGCTGGCTTCATCGATGGCGACAAAGGCCATCGCGCGCGCATAATCGAGCTGCGTCAGTTTGGCGATGAATTGATGCGAGAATTCCTTGATGGAATCGAAGAAGCGAAGCCGCAAATCTTCATTGGTCACGTGGACCAGAAGGTCGCGAATCAGAAACTCGTCATCCGGTCTGATCGGCCGGACAAATATCCGCCAGCCATCCCCAAGAACAAGATGCCGTTGCCATTTTAGATAGGTCAATCGAAAATTTGACATCCCGACACCAAAGCAAACTCTACGGCTGCATCCGGTCCGTCGCCATGAGATATTTTCTTGCATAAGCGACGAGTTGCGCGTCGCTTGGATGGTCGACTGTTTCTACTCCGGCTATGACTTTCGTCAGCTTGGGGTCGCGAAGGTGAATGTACTCGACCAATTCAGTCTTTGCATTCGCTGGTCCGGTGATGAGATCAACGACGCGCCTGCGCTGGCATCGGCGGATGTCGGGATCGCGCTTGGCGCCCGCGGCGCTAGCGCCTCGTCCGAGGCGGCTGATGTGGTGATCCTCGCCGACCGCCTCGATCGGGTCGGCGAGGCAATCGTGATTGCGCAACGGGCGCGGCGGATCGCCATCGAAAGCATCGTTGCGGGTATGGGGCTTTCAACCCTGGCTATGCTGGCGGCTGTCGTCGGTTGGCTGATGCCGGTGCCGGCGGCCATCGTTCAGGAGGTGATCGACGTTGCAGTGATCCTGAATGCCCTGCGCGCCTTGACGCCGGCCTTTGGCCACGCCGGAAGGCACATGACCGTCGCGGCTGGACGCGAGCTGCATCGCGACCACGTCGCGCTGATCGGCCAGCTCGATCGGTTGCGGTCGATCGTCGATGCGCTCGACGATGCCACCCCCGAGGGCGGCGCTGCATTGATCGCGGAGGCAAACAAGGTGGTTCAGGAGCAGGTGGTCGCGCACGAACGCGACGACGAGGGCACCGTCTATCCACGGCTCGCCAGAATTCTGCAGGAGAGCCACGGCCTATCCGCCATGAGCCGGGCGCACCGCGAGATCCTGCATCTCGCCCGGCTGCTAGCCCGCGTGGTCGAGGACCTGCCGTTGGAGACGGTCGACCGCTATCTCATTCGCGACGCCCAGCGGGTCATCGAGGCAGTTGAGATTCTGGTACGCATGCATACGGCACAGGAGGAAGACATCTACGAAGCCGTAGTGGCGCCGACCTCGGTCTGAACGTCCTTGGAGAGAGGAGCGCATCGTTGCGACCCAAGGGGCGTGTGCGTCCCAAAGCAGCGCAATGCGATCGGGCTTCATCGCGACACATCGTTCGACAGTTCGACAAAGCGCCGCCGCATTTTGATGAGGCGGCTCGTAGATGAGGTCGAAATTGATGTTCGGCACGCCGGCAGCGTGAAGACCTCTGGTCGCGCGCTTGACGATTTCGGGCGGCTAGATCCGTTTGATGGCGGCCTGGACCTTCGCGTCAAATGCCTGCACGGCGAAACTGGCGCGGTTGAAGTGAAGTGACCCAATCTGGTGAACCATCGAATGGGTAAGTGTGCACGGATCGCTCTCGATCGCAAGTTCGGCATCGGGCAACAGCTGAAGGCGTCAAAGGCAGTCCAAGCGTTTTCAAGTGAACAGCTGGGGTTCCGTTCACGCCCAATATGAGACTCTACGCCTGCTTCTTCCTATAGACGATGCACCAGCCCTGCGCCGCAATAGTTCCATCTACGTTTTTGCAGGACGAGGGGGCCTCAAACAGATCGCAATTGTCGCAGCGTTGCTCCCCCTTCGGCGTGTCTTGATATTTCACGATCTTTTGCGGTACCTTGGCCGCCTGCGCGGCCGCCGCGCCCGTGATCGATGCACCGGCGGCGCTGGCCGCGATGCTCAAAACCCGGCGCCGGGAAATTTCTGGTCGTCTTGTCATGGCGAAGTGTCCTGCTATGAGAGCCAATCAACAATATTATCCTGATTGGTTTCTCTCCGCGCCGGCTTGATTTGGCGCAACCGCGCCACGAATTTTTTTGCAATGTTATCGCTGCGTTGTTGGCCGACGCAGAGGAAATCATTCCAGATAACTGAGATAGGCTGCGACAGCCTTGATCTGGGCTTCGGTCAGGTTATGCGCGATCGGCTGCATGATGGCGGAGTTGTCCGGCTTGGCTTTGTCTTGACCTCTTTCTTTCTCCCAGTTTGTCAGTTTCCGGTAGACGTAGTCATGGAGCTGTCCTGCCAGCCGAGGAAATGCGTCAGCGCCTTTGGCGTCCGGTCCGTGACAGGATGCGCATGGAGGAACCTCCGCACTGGGAATGCCATCTTCATAGAGTTTCTTCCCTTCGGCCACGAGTTCCTTTGGAGCTCCTCCCAGCGGCTTGGGATTGAGATCTTTAAAATGCGTGGACAGAGCCTTCAGCATTGGCGGGTTCAGAACATGCGCCACATTAAACATCACAGGGTTGGTTCGCCGGCGCTCGATAAATGCCTGCAACTGATTCTCCAGGTACTCCGGCTGCTGTCCCGCCAGTCGCGGCATAGGAAAAGATCCGCGAAAACCTTGCCCCGACACTCCGTGGCAAGTTTTGCAATAGTCCGTCTTGGCCTTGAGTTCCTGGTTCGAGACAGCGGCCGCGCCCCTGTCCTCCGCGCGCACCGCAGTGGAAACTACAATGGCGAAGGCTGCTGTCAGCAATACGGGTTGAAAGCTCATAGGCCCACCTTTCGACAATGAGCCAAGTTACGCTTGGCCGGGCATTTTGATCCAGTTCAATCTTTCCGGTTGGATTTGATCGAGATCATTGCCACGGGGCAAAAAATCGGAACATTATTCCCATTGTACTGGATGGGTCGGCGACGAGACATTACGTTTCGGCGCACGTGAAATTGTTGCATGTGCAACGATTGTTGCAAAATTGTCTCTCCAATCACGAAATCGGATGCGTCGTTGCTATTGGCTTAGCTGCGCTCGCGACTCTTGCACTATCTTGTTGTCGTGAACGGCTCTCAATTCGGTGTTGCGCATTTGTACGGAGTGCCGCGAACAACGGGATAGCATGCGATGCGCGACCGTTCTACTCGACCCTTGGGGAACTGCGGGCTGTTCGCAGCCGTCGCGGTTGTTGTTCTGGCTGGTTACCTGACAATCGGATTTGCGACGCCGGCGCAAGCGCTACCGAGTTTCGCGCGCCAGACCGGACAGCCCTGCGGTACTTGCCACACTAATTTCCCCGGGCTGACACCATTTGGCCGCCGCTTCAAGCTGCTCGGCTATACGACGGGAGGCGGCCTCTACAAGACGACGCCATTCTCGAACAACGCGGGCCCGGATAATGCCTATGCCGCGCTTCGCAACTATTCCAACCGGATTGATGGCAATGGCGACGCGCCCACTGCTGCTCCCGTCGCCGAGAAGGGTTGGGTGCCGCCGGTCTCGATGATGGCGATCGCCGGCTTTACCCACACGCAGGTCGCCGAAATCTCGCCACCGACGGACCCATACAAGGCAAATGACAACACCGTGCTGTCGCCGTTCAGCGGGTTCTGGGGCGGCGCGATCACCAGTAACATCGGCGCCTTCGTTCAGGTCACCTATAACGCGCCAGGCCCGGTATCCGGCTTGTCTGGCACTCCGGCAGACCAATTCCTGCACACCTGGACCTGGGACAATACCGATTTCCGCTTCGCCAGCACGGCAAATATCGGCGGGCTCGACGTCATCTACGGCATCACCGCCAACAATAATCCGACCGTTCAGGATCCGTGGAATACGACTCCGGCGTGGACATTCCCCTATGCCGGCTCGACGCTTGCGGCCAAACCCGCCGCCGCGACGATTATAGAGGGCGCTTTTGCCGCGCATGTGGGCGGCGTCGGCGCCTACACGATGATCAACGACATGCTCTTTCTCGAGTTTTCCGGCTATCAGACGCTCAAGTTTGATCACCAGAACTCGCTGGGCCTGGATCCGTTCGCCTCGCCCGGCCTGTTCAACGGCGTGGCACCGTATTGGCGCGTGGCGTTCGAGCCGCATTGGGGACCCCACACGTTCATGCTCGGCACCTACGGCATGATCTTCGACGTGAATCCGTGGATCGACAACACCTTCGCACTGGGGACGACCGGGACGCTGGCGCAATCCAACAGGTTCACCGACATCGGCGTCGACTCGCAGTACCAATATCAAGGTTCGAATTACTGGGTGACACTCCGCGCCAACTATATTCGCGAGTTTCAGCGGCTGGATGCATCCTTCGCCACGGGCGCGTCGTCCAACCCAACCAACGAGCTCAACACCCTTCGGCTGACGGGAGAGTTTACTTTCGGCGGAGACAACCGCATCGCGCTCACCGGTCAATATTTCAGTATCTGGGGCACTGCCGACGCAAACTTGTACGGCACCGACATGATCACCGGGAATGCCCTTACCCCGAACAGCAACGGCTGGATGGCCGAGCTTGACTACATTCCGTTCGGCGTCAGCAAAGCGCCGGGCTGGCCATGGTTCAACGCCAAGCTCGGCCTGCAATACATCTATTACAACAAGTTCAACGGCACCACGGTCGGCGCCCATGACAACAACACCCTCTTCCTCCACGCTTGGTTTGCGATGTAGGCGTGATCGGAGCACTAAGGAGATATGTTCATGACAAAACTGATTTTCCTGGGCGCTGCCGCAGGGTTTGCACTGACCGTAACCGGACCTGCATTCGCAGCCGATCTGCCGCCCCAGATGCCCGTGAAGGCATCATTCGTGCAACGCTTCACCTGGACCAGTTGCTATCTCGGCGCCCACCTCGGCGGTGGCTGGGCCAAAGAAGCTGTGACCGACCCGGTGTTGCTGGTGCAGGACAATGCTGGACTGGGCGGGGCCGGCTTCACAACTGGCGGTCCCACCGCGGTCGGGGTCAACCAGAGCGGCGCTGTGATCGGGGGCCAGATCGGTTGCGACTATCAGTTCCCGTCGAATCTGGTGCTCGGTGTCGAGGGGGCGGTGTCGGGCTCGACGATGAAGGGCAGCAGGCTGGTGGGGCTTCCGGACAGTCCGCCGGACACAGCCCTTGTTAGCGTGAAAACCGATTTCATGCCGACCCTGACGGCCCGGATGGGCTATGCGGTCGATCACTGGCTGTTCTATGGCAAGGGCGGCGTCGCCTGGGCCAGCAACAAGTATAGCGTCGTCGGAACGTTCAACGGGGGCGCCGGACTAGGTCTCCCGTTCGACTTCGAAGGATTGAGCGTGCGTACCGGCTGGACCGCGGGTGCCGGCGTCGAATGGGCCTTCGCGGACGATTGGTCGGCGAGGCTCGAATACGACTACTACGATTTCGGCACCCATACCGCGACAATGAACGATGCCGTCAATGGTCCAGGCCCCCTGAGTTTCAAAACGACCATGCAGATGGTCAAGCTCGGGGTGAATTTCCATGTTTGGGGCTGGCAGTAGATCGATGCACAAGCTCGCAAACCAGCGGCTCATTCTTCTGGGGGGCAGGCCACAACACCCAGTGACGAAAGCAGGATGATGAAGATCGTTGGCTTACTTTCGGCGCTGCGAACCGCGATCCTGGCAGCGGCGCTTTCCGCTGGTCTCTCGATTGCCGGCCACGCGGATGATTTTCAGGCCAAGCTCCAATATTGCAAGACCTGCCATGGTCTGTCGGGCCAAGGTTATCATGGCTACTATCCCATGCCTCGCCTCGCGGGACAGCAACCCAAATACATCGAGAATCAGCTGCGGGCTTTCATCGAGCACCGGCGAAAAAACCAGATCATGGCCAATGTGGCGCATGCGCTGTCGCCGTCGATGCTGTCGGCGCTGGCGCATCATTTCCAAGATCTCAATCCGCCACCGCTGGGAGGCGGCGGATCGGGCGCCGCAGTGGCCACGGGCAAACGCATTTACGAGGAGGGACTTCCCGAATCCAATGTCCCCGCATGCTCCGCATGCCACGGTCCGGACGGCAAGGGTCAGGAACAGATTCCGCGTCTGGCGGGCCAGCTCCCTGACTACTTCTACGCCAAACTGGTGAACTGGAGCGCGGAGCGCGGACAGAATTCCTCGATGCCGGATTCATCCGCCGTCATGGGGCCGACCTCGCACAACTTAACTAAATCGCAAATCGCAGCCGTCGCTGCCTATGTCAGTGGTCTCAGGTAGTTTATTTCATGAAGCGGATCTGGCCGAAACTAGCGATCCTGGCGTGGCTCTGCTCGCCCGCTTCATCATGGGCAGGCAGCTCGATCGCGGAAGGTATCCGCAATTGCACCTGGTGCCATGGAACCGGGGCGCAGGGTTATACGGTCGCGCCGCGGCTGGCCGGACAACAGGCCCTGTACATCGAGGCCCAGCTTCGCGGCTATGCCGCGCACATCCGCGACAATCCGCTTTCGAAGCAATACATGTGGGGGGCGGCGGCGAATCTCCGTACCGACACAGTGCGAGATCTGGCGGATTATTTTGCATCGCTGCCGCCGAAATCCGCCCATGATGGACGTTGGGCTCTCGCAGCAAAGGGACAATCGATTTACCTGCAGGGGATTCCGGACGCCAATATCGTGGCCTGCCTTGCCTGCCATGGCCCGGGTGGCCAGGGCGTGAGAGAGATCCCGCGTCTCGGAGGATTGTCCTATTTCTACCTGAAGCGGAGGCTCGAGGAATGGGGCCAAGGATATCATTCCGCTCCAGCGTCTCCGATGCCTCTGGCTGCCAGCACGCTGGGCCCGGACGAAATCGAAGCACTTGCCTCATACCTCAGCTTTGTTAGGTAAGCTGCAAATCGATTCCACGAAAGCAGTGCGAGTTGATCGGGACGCATACGCTGGATGCCGGGCCGCCCCCGGGGCATGGGCCTATTTCAGCAACCGCCGCTCGTATTTCACCAACAGCATTTTGATCTCGGCCAGATTCATCAGCGCATCGGCAACCGTTTGCACTCTCAGCCTTTCGGAGCCTTTTTTAATCTGCATTGCCCGAGCAATCTGTGTTTCTGCGAGCTTCTTCAATTCGTCTGGATTTAAGTGAGCGCTTGATGCTTGTCTTGCCATGGCAGACGTTCCTACAATACCCAACGTGAATAGTTACCTTTCCAAAGACTGCTTTTCTTGCCTGGTGTCCGACAAATCACAAGACTTCCAGGACCGAGCTCATGCGTTTGAATTTCAAATCTGTGGCTGATGGCTTCTCGAGGTGACCAGAGGCGTCTGCGCCAGGCCCGTCAGGAGGACTCCGTTCGGAACGAGGCGAATTACCTTCTTCTGCTCAAGCTTGGCGAGCGTACGACTGACCGTTTCAAGTTTCAGACCAAGAAAATCAGCGATATCCTGACGTCGCATCGGCAACGGCACCGTTTCCGAAAGCATGGAGAGGCGCCCTAACCGGTTGCACCAGCTAACGAGAAATATCGCAACTTTTTCCTCTGCCGATCCATTGCCGAGCAGAAGCAATTGATCCTGCGCCATATCAAGTTTGCGGGTCGCAAATTCAATCAACCGCAGCATGATGTTTGGGCTGGATCGAATGAATTTCGTAAGGTCTGCGCCTGAAAATCTGCACACAGCTACCTCGCCAATTGCGTCGGCCGAAAAGCTATGCCGGTCAGCGAGCGGCATTCCCAGGAAATCGCCAGGTAGCGCAAATGCCAGAACCTGACGCCGTCCGTCTGGCAACAGCTTGTAAAGACGTATAACGCCCTGCGAGAGGCCAAAAGCGCTATCCGCCAGGTCACCTTCCGCGAATATTGTCTTTCCCGCGCCAAAATAGAGTTGGGTTGCGAGCCTCCGAAGTTCTCGAAGTTCGAGCGGATCGCAGGCTTCTCCGCAGAAAAGAGTAGGAAAGAAAGCGCGCCGCATTTCGCCACCTCGATATCGACTTCCTGGACTCAAACCTGGAGGGATCGATGCGCATCGTATCTGGAGCTTCGCACTGAGAGGCGCTGGGCAAAAATAACTCTACAATTGCTGACAGCGGTACGATTTGACCCAGGTCAACGAGGTGCCGGCAAAGGTTGCTTCCGTTCCGTCAACGGCCGCCGTCTCGGCTGCGCGTGCGACCGTGTGCAAACTCGATCGGCTAAAGAGTGCGCGCACGGCCTTATAATGAGCCCACAGCGATCGCTCTATTTGTAGACCTTCGAGCAGCTATGGAGGGTGCTTAGCATCGAGAGTGTTGCGGCATTCGGGCAATAATCCCGCCAGTACTGCCACCCGCGATCGGCACATTTGTCTGCGAGATCTAACGCGCACTGTCCGCGCCTCTCACACCTTACGCAACGATGCTGAAGTTGCCGTACCGTGAGGGGCTCTATGTGGGCGACTTCGTCCGGATCGAGCGAAAGCGCCTCCATGCGGCGCTCCAAGAGACTGATTGGGTCCGGGCTAAAACTTGAAACCCAACGTAGCTGGGCAACAGGAATACCTAAGTAATGGGCTCTGCGCTTCAGTTCGTGTTCGCTACAAACATCAGAATCAGCAAAGCTCAAGCAGGCCGCTTTCCGATCTTTCCAAGCCTTGAAAATCGACCAGCGGTGATTGTATGAGGCTGGCATCTAACCCTCCTCTTTTCTCGGTATCATGGAATGTTAATAGTGAATGCTGCTCTAGCGCATTGATCCAAATCAAATTGGGCCGACCCATGGGCAATGATGCTTCTGCCTAATGCCGACCTCAAGCCGACGCGGCGTAGTCCTGTCCACACGCCCTCATTGGTCACCCCTGATATCGACTTTCTGAACTAAGCTCTAGAAGGCGCTATGCGCGTCACACCCCGCAGTTTCATTGCTGCGCAAGTCGAAGTCGTAAGGCCATTAATTTAGCGCAAAGTCTGGCATTGCGTTTGCGCTACACTGCCAGATCAAGAATGCAGTACCGGTAGCCCGGGAAACGATCATAACCTTATCGGCGATTGATCGAGGTGTATCGATACCAAAGATTATTGATATCTTGCTCGAAGAGCATCAAAACATCAGAAAAGTGCTTCTCGTACTAGAGCACGACTAGAGGTATTCGATCGCAGAGCGCGACCGGAATATGAAATGTTGCAGTCGATCATCCAGTATTTCCAGGACTATTCACGACGTCGGGGCTTCGCCGCAGTCTCATATCGGCAGGTCCGAAAAGTGAAATCGCCGCACCTTATTCCGACCCAGATTTGATCTGCCGCAAAAGCTGGTACCGCGTCAGGGATAATTTGTTGTGTTCACTGTGTGGAGCCCTGCCATGATCATTGAGCGCTTATCCCAAGAGCATCTCAATATTGAGAAGCTGCTTGCCATCCTCGAGCGGGAACTTGAGGTTTTCGACCGGGGAGACCGCCCCGACTACGAGGTTATTCGCGCGGTTATCAGCTATTTCGAAGTCTACCCGGAAGTGTATCACCATCCCCAGGAAGACCTGGTCTTTGCCAAGCTAAGAGAGCGCGATCCGGTTGCGGCTGCGAAGGTCGGTGATCTCGCTCACGAACACCACAAAGGGGCTGAACGCTTGCGCCGCGTCGCTCACGCGGTCGAGAACGTGCTCGCGGATGCTGAAGTTCTTCGGCAAAATGTCGATACCATTGTTCGCGATTTCATCGCGCACGAGCGGCACCACATGATGATGGAAGATCGAGATTTCTTTCCTGCCGCGCTTAAGGGCCTTAATCCTCAAGATTGGACGGAGATCGCTTCGGCCGTAACCGGTCATAAGGATCCGCTGTTCAGCGATGTCACCGAAGAGCGGTTCGATGCGTTACGCGCACATATTTTGCGGCTGGAGCAAGAGGCTGAAGCCGAACGAAAGTAGGCGCGCTTTCATCCGCAGTGCTTGGTTGTTTTTTGCGGCGAGCACCTCGCGGTCGCACGCGCCCCGGGCATTACTTGACGAAGCGATAGGATAGATCGTGGGCCTCTGGCAGCGAGATCGCAGTCGCGGTCATTGGCGGGTTCTCAGCAACTCTTCGGCGCTATCCGCAAAGGGTTGCTGCTGTCATTTTGCTGAAAATACTTTTGAGCGCGGTGAGTTCGCCGCAATGACATGCCGTCGCTTCTGACTTAGAGCGCAGCACCACCTGCTCGCCGGGATTGACCAGCGTCAGCGCCGCGCCCACGAGCGGGCCGGCAGCGGAATGGAAGTCGATATTGTGGGGCATTGAATTGGTGTCGGGGTTGATCAGCGTCACTTCGACATAGTCGCCCTCATGTACCACCATCAACGGGCCCCGAGCCGTTGAAGGTCATGGCCTGGAAGGTGGTGCCCGTTCGTCGATGACGACCTTCCTCTCCTCGATCTTGAGCGTGAACTCCATGATCTTCGGGCCCTGCCTGGTGGCCTGTTCATGCGGATGCACGAAGGGCGGCGCGACGAGATCAAGGTGCTGCCGCGGCAGCTTCAGTTCCTCGGCAAGGGCGGGCGTCGCCAGCATGAGGACTGCGGCGGCTGCGCTATACATGGCGGCGGCTCTGCGGGTCAGCATTGGATCGTTCCTTCATCTGGACGTTTATCTAGCGTCGGTACATTGCGCCGTTCGCTGCAAGCAAGTTTGCGCTGGAACAAGCTTCCGGTGATTTTGCGGGACCATCCGCAATTGTACGTAGTCGGCTGATCAGGATCGGAGGGACGGGCCTGTCTTTGAGCGAGCGCAAAGCCGCTCTCGCTGCTTTCGGTTATTGAGCGAGCATGAGGGGCGGCGGACGCCCCGACAGCGATCATTCCATGCGGGAGATGAGCACGACATGAGGCCAGATCTTGCGGCCTGCTACGGACAGGAGCGACTGCCGCGATACACGAGCTATCCGACCGCGCCGCATTTTTCCGTGGCGATCGGTCCCGATACCTGCGCCGAATGGCTCAAGGCAATTCCGCCAAATGCCAGTGCGTCGCTCTATTTGCATGTCCCGTTCTGCCGGGCGATGTGCTGGTATTGCGGCTGCCACACCTCGGTTGCTCGCCGTGACGAGCCGATTGCCGTCTATGCGGTGGCACTGCGCTGTGAGATCGATCTGGTCTCGCAGCAGATCGGTCATCGTCTGAAGGTAGATCACGTCCATTTCGGCGGCGGAACGCCGACCATCATGGCGCCGCAAACCTTTGCCGACCTGATCGGATCGATCCGGCATTCGTTCTTTGTCCAGCCTTCGGCCGAGATCGCGGTCGAGATCGACCCGCGCAGGCTCACGCATCAGATGATCGCAGCGCTTGCCTATGGCGGCGTCAACCGGGCGAGCCTCGGCGTTCAAAGCTTCGATCCGGTCGTGCAGCGTGCCATCAACCGGGTGCAGAGTTTCGAGGCGACTGCCGCCGCGACCCAGGGTCTGCGGCGCGCCGGCATCAGCGGCATCAACTTGGACCTGATCTACGGGCTGCCGCACCAGACTGTGGCGTCCTGTCTCGATACGGTCAGACGGTGCGTCGAACTGCGGCCCGACCGCTTTTCGGTGTTTGGCTACGCGCACGTTCCGGCGTTCAAGAAGCACCAGCGCAAGATCGAAGAAGCCTCCTTGCCCGATAGCCTCGAACGGCATCGGCAGTCCGAGGCGATCGCCGGTGCGCTGACGCGGGCCGGTTACGTGCAGATCGGCCTCGATCACTTCGCGCTGCCGGGCGACTGCATGGCGGCGGCGCGGCGCGACGGCACGCTGCGGAGGAATTTCCAAGGCTACACCACGGATACCAGCAGCATCCTGCTGGGCTTCGGTGCCAGCGCCATCGGGCACCTGCCACAGGGTTACGTGCAGAACGAGGTTGGCACCCGTGCCTATTCAGAGTCCATCGCGAGCGGCCGACTGGCCACGGTCAAAGGTTACGCGTTGACCGCCGACGACCGGCTGCGTGCCGAAATCATCGAGCGCATCATGTGCGACTTCGGCGCCGATCTCGGCCAAATCTGCGCACGGCACGGATCGGCGGCTGAGGCCATGTTGAAATCGTCACCCCGCCTGCAGGATCTGATTTCCGACGGCATCGTCGAACTCGACGGAGCTTCGCTCGCTGTAACGGATGATTCGCGCTTTCTGGTTCGCAGCGTAGCTGCGGCCTTCGACGCGCATCTGGAGGGTTCGAAGCAGCTCCACAGCCGCGCGGTCTAGCGTTCCGGCCTGTAAATACGCTGAAGGTTGCGCCGGGACAAAGAGTTCGGGAGCCGGGTCGCGTTATCGTTCACCGGAGAACGGAGATGCGCATGCCCATTGGATTTGACGATCTGGTTGACGATGTGATGAGCTCCGCCCCGGAGACCATCCGCGTGTTCCTCGCCTTCAGGATGGGATGCGTCGGCTGCCCGATCGCGTGTTTTCATACCGTGGATGACGCCTGCCGCGAACACGGCGTCGATCGCGATGCGGTCCTGGAGGCGCTGCGATCGGTCGCCGCAAAGGCTATGGCTTGACCGGCGGCTCGCTGTCGCCCGGAACGGTCTCGGCCAGTACGAACAGTTTGTGGGGCTCGCGCAGCACGATGCGCTGCCGGCCGCTCTCGACCAGCCCGCGCTGCTCCCAGCCGGAGAGGATACGGCTTACCGTATGCAGCGTGGTGCCGGTCATCTGCGCGACGTCCTGGCGGCTGATCGGAAAGTCGATCTCGACGCCGTGTTCCACCTTGCGCCCGGATTGCTTGGCAAGCCGCAGCAGCGCGTGCGCGACGCGTTGCTCGACTTGTTGTGTCGACATCTCGACCACGCGGGTGTGGGTTTCCTGCAACAGGCTGCCGACGGTCTGCAGCGTGTTGGTGGCAAGCGCCGGGAACTTCTCCACCAGCCGTGGCCATGATGCCGACGGCCACGCCAGCACCACGCTGTCATCGACGGCGGTCGCGGTCGCAGGATAGCGCTGCAGCCCGATTGCCATTGCGACGCCGAAGGTCTCGCCGGATGCGACATAGCGCACCACGACCTGTTCTCCGGTTGGCGTGGTCTTGCTGGCGCGCACATGACCGTGCTGCAGCACGTAAAATGAATGGGCCTCTTCGCCCTGTTGGAACACCGCGTTGTTCTTGGCAAATCGCGCCGAACGAGCCTCGCGCAGGATTTCGCCGAACTCGTCGGCGCTGAATCCCGCGAACAGCGGCAGATGGGCAACCAGTGAAGGATCAACTGTGGCCATGTTTCCCCGGCGGTATCGGCGGATGCAATTATATCCCGCAATCGAGCCGAAGGTTGCGCTGGCTCAACATTGTGGTGCGGCATTCCTCCTAAATCACAGCCAAACCGGCCCTCAAGGGCCACGGATAGTCCATGGAGAATGACAATGCGCAAGGTAGTGACGCTGGCGACGATCGCGGTTCTGATGAGTTTCGCCGGCGTGGCGGTGGCCGCCGAAGTCGAGGTCAAGATGCTCAACAAGGGTACCGAGGGGGCAATGGTGTTCGAACCGGCGCTGGTGAAGATCGAGCCGGGTGACAACGTCAAGTTCATCGCAGCCGACAAGGGTCACAATGCCGAATCGATCAAGGGCATGCTGCCGGCCGATGCGACGCCGTTCGTGGGCAAAAGCGGCGAGGACGTCGCGGTCACCTTCGACAAGCCCGGCGCGTACGGCGTGAAATGCCTGCCGCATTACGGCATGGGCATGGTGGCGCTGATCGTGGTGGGAACCCCGGGCAACCTTGCAGAGGCCAAGTCGGTTCCGCAGGTCGGCAAGGCAAAGCAGGTATTCGCAGCGCTGTTCGAAAAGCTTCCGACCCAAGCCGCCGCAGCGAAGTAGATGGCAAACGCAGCAATCATGGCGGCCGGTCGCCCCGGCGCCTATCGGGGCTGGCCGCTGCTTGCGAGCGGCTTTCGCCCATTTTTCCTGTTTGGCTCGATCTATGCCGGGCTCGCAGTCCTGGTCTGGTTGTCTGTGTTCTACGGCGAACTGCGGCTTACTTCCGCATTCGCGCCGCGCGACTGGCATGTGCATGAAATGCTCTACGGTTACCTGCCTGCGGTGATCACGGGATTCTTGTTCACGGCGATCCCGAACTGGACCGGGCGTCTGCCGATACGGGGTACACCCTTGCTGGCGCTCGTGCTCATCTGGATTGCGGGGCGCATCGGCGTGACGTTTTCCGCGGAAACTGGCTGGCTGGTCGCCATGCTGATCGATGCGAGCTTCCTGGCGCTGGTCGCCGCGGCGGCAGCGCGCGAGATTCTGGCCGGGCGCAATTGGCGAAATCTCAACGTGGTGATGCTGGTTCTGCTGTTGCTCGCGGGCAATGTCGCGTTCCATCTCGAGGCGCATTTCCATGGAGGTGCGGAGGCCGGGATCCGGATCGGCATCGCGGTCGTCGTGCTGCTGATCTCGCTGATCGGTGGCCGCATCATTCCAAGCTTCACCCGCAACTGGCTGGTGCGCGAAAATCCCGGCCGCTTGCCGGTGCCGTTCGGCCGCTTCGACGTGATTGTCGTAGTGATCAGCGCGCTGGCGCTCTTGTGCTGGATTGCCAATCCCGGCGGCATTCTCGCCGGGGCGGCGCTGGCGCTCACGGGATTGCTGCATCTCGTTCGTCTCGCACGCTGGGCCGGCGACCGGACCGCGCGGGAGCGGCTGCTGCTGATCCTGCATGTCGGCTACGCCTTTGTGCCGTTGGGGTTCCTGCTGAACGCGGCGTCGGCGTTTGGACTGGTCCCGGCCGGCGCCGGTATTCATGCCTGGATGGCGGGAGCCGCCGGGATCATGACACTGGCGGTCATGAGCCGCGCGACCCTTGGGCATACCGGGCAGCGATTGACCGCATCCGTCACCACGCAACTGATCTACGCCGCGATCATCGTCGCAGCACTGGCGAGGATTTGCGCGGCAGTCGATCCGTCGCATAACGGGCCGTTGCTGCACCTTGCCGCCTTCGCCTGGGCCGCTGCGTTCCTCGGTTTCTCAATCAGTTTCGCCCGGTTGCTCACCGGTCGGAGCTGACGAATGTATCACGACCTTTGGTCCAGTTCGTCGATGGCCGGCGCATTGGGGCAGTATTGCTCATAGTGCTGAGCGAGGGTGCCTGCGTCGAGATCGCTATTGCACCGGGCCTTCTGCTGACATGAGGCACAGACGCGCACCATGTCACGCTGCAGGACAGGCTGCGTCCGAGACAGGGTCGCCTCGTCGATGCCGAGGGATTTCAGCAGTCGCGGCAATTCGTCGCTGGCGTGCGGTCCCTGGCGGACGACGGCATCGAGCTCGGCGGGGCTCACGCAAAGGTCCTGCGCAATGCGGGCGAATTCGCCGCTATTCATATCGCGGAGTTCACGCATTTCCTGCCGGTGCTTGAGCCAGTCGCCGAACAGCTTGATGGCGTTTTCGACGATCGGGTAGGTTTTGGTTCGGGCTGCCATGGCTCGCTCCCTCACGTGGCTGAAACTGGCCCAGCATGGTCGTGTGGTAGCGCCGCGTCGTTGCGATGGATCAAACGGCATGACCATGGATCGGCTATCTGCGTGCTGCAAGGTCGGTGTCACGTGCCGGAATTCATCCTTACAGTGTTGCTGCTCGAACTCACCCCGGGACCGAACATGGCCTATTTGGCCACGCTTACGCTCGATCGAGGGCGACGTGCCGGATTGCTGGCCACGGCCCGCGTCGCGGCAGGTCTGTCGGTCCATGCCGTTGTCGCAGCCTTTGGGCTGGGCGTGCTGATCAACAAGGCCCCGCTGATCTACAATCTGCTGCGCTGGACCGGCGTTGCCTACCTTCTGTACCTCGCCTGGGAGACCTGGCAGTCGAACGGGAAGACGCAATCGGATATGGCGGCGGCACCATCAAGTTCGCTGTTCTGGCGCGGGTTCTTTTCCAACGTGTTCAATCCGAAATCGATCCTGTTCTTCATCTCGGTCGTTCCCGGATTCATTCAGTACGATACAGGCGGATCCGGGTTGCTATTTCAGGCCGCGCGGCTGGGGACGATCTACATCGCGATTGCAACCTCTATCCATGCGAGTATCGTGTTGCTCGCGGGCCAGCTGAGATCGCTGCTGATCGCGGGGTCCCACCAAAAATCAATTCGGCGGATACTTTCTCTTGCGCTGGTGCTGGTCGCTGTCTGGCTCGCCTGGTCGACGCGCCGGACATGACAGGATTGTTGTCGGATTAATGCGCTGCGTTGCCGTTTGACCTGCGTCAAGGCGAACGGCCTCGCGGTGCCATAGAGTTGGAAACAAGGATAGTCTGATCAAGGCGGGAGCCCAGCATGTCACGCTATGTCGCTCGATTTATGAAAAATGTGCTCGGCGAAAACGGGCATGAGGCCGAAATCTGCCAGCGTTCGATCGAGATCGAGGCCCCCAGCGTCATCGACGCCACTGAATTGGCGAAGATGAAATTTTGTGAAACCGAGCGCGTGGGGGATTGGCTGCTCCATGCGGACCGCGTTCACCTGACGGATGCGGAGTTCCCGTCCTAGTGGAGACGGCGGTCCCGCCGCGGCTTCGGTGGTCGAACTGTCTTTCGGAGCAATCTGATTCGGCGTCGACCGGCGGTCGATTCAACCGCAGCACGATCCCGGGAAATCCGTGAGGTCGATCCGTGCGATCAGGGCCTTCAGATAGGCCCTGATGCGACGAAAGCGGGTGGCAACAAAACGGCTGACCTTCATGGTGCCGCCTCCGTTTTGCAGGACTGGCGTCAGGCGTCCATGTTCCGCAGATGCTGGCGATTGCGCAGCACGATCTGCCGGGCGCCGGAAAATCCGAGCACGCCCTCGCCGTGGAGCTGCGACAGCGCCCGCGACACCGTCTCCAGCGTCAATCCGAGATAGTCACCGATATCGCGGCGGCACATCGGAAGCGCCATCATCCCGGCAACGGCGAGGCGGCGATCCATCTCGAGCAGGAAATTCGCTACCCGTTCCATCGCGTTCTTGCGCCCCAGCAGCAGCATGTGATCTTCCGCATGCCGGAGCTCGCCCGCGGTCATGCTCCAGAGCTTGCGCGCGACCCGAACATCGACGCCGGCTGCCTGTTCGAGGCTGCTGCGTTTCACCAAACGTACATTGGTATCGATAATGGCTTCCGCCGCGAGGCGGTGGCTGGTTCCCGATTCCAGTCCGAAGACGTCGCCCGGCAGAAGAAACGAGCCGATCTGGCGGCGTCCGTCGGAAAGCAGCTTGTAGGTCCGAACCGCGCCGCGGATGATCTGATAGACGTATTCGGCCGGCTCATCCTCACCATAGATCTCTTCGTCCTTCCGGTACGAAAATTCCGACGCCACGAGGCCGGCGTGCCCGGTCAGGCCGCAGAACTGGTCGGGCTTGGTAAACGGGACCGGGGCGGCCTTGGTCGAGCTAATGGAAGTATTGAGCGATTGGGTGAGCATGAGCCATCTCCTCTGTGGCGGATGACCAAACCCTACGCGAGGTGACGGAGGCTGAAAATTTCGCACGATATCTTAAGGGGAGCCCCCTAAGTAGTTTACCGGAGGTCGCATCGGCGCTTATCGCCCGGCGGCCGGGCCTTCCTCGATGGCGCCCCGGATGCGGCTGACGAGGCTTTCCTCAAGATGGGGCTTCAGCAGAACGTGGTGAATGCCAGCCGCGGCGGCCTTTTCCTCGATGTTTTCATCCGGATAGCCGGTAATCAGAATGATCGGGGTGCCGACATGGTGGTTCCGCAGCCGGCTCGCCAGATCGATGCCGCTCATCGCCGGCATCTTGTAGTCGATCACGAAGCAATCGACCTTGCCGGCGATTTTCCCGTTCAGCAGCGCAGCGCCGCTACGAAACGTCTGAACGTCAAAACCGTCCGTTTCAAGCAGAAATCGCAGCGATCCGAGGACATCGGTGTCGTTGTCAACAACGTAGACAACAGGTGTTGGGGGCGCCGAGGCCATCAGGAATCATCGTCCGGATTGTGTTGGTGGTGTTGATGCATCCGGCATTGAAAGCGCATTTGCGCGCCGATGACTTGATTTACCTCAATTCTTGATCGCGCCGGCGCGCATCGCAAGACGAACAAGTTCCGAGAGGCTGCCGGCCTGCATCTTGGTCATGACATTGGCCCGGTAGACTTCAATGGTACGGGGGCTGATGTCGTACTCCCTGGCAATCAACTTGTTCGAGAGGCCAGCGATCAGGCCCTCCATGACTTGACGTTCCCTTGGGCTCAGGCTCGCTATCCTTGCGGCGATCTCCACCGTGACGGCTTCGGTCTGCGCTCCGGACTCGGCCTGCTTCAGCGCGATATCGATCATGCCGATCAGGCGGTCGTCCTCGAATGGCTTCCATCGTCGTCGATAACATAGACCTTTCCCCTATGCGCCATCTGTCACACTCTCGCTTGATGCGGCGGGCAATGTGAAGCGAAACGTCGCGCCGCCCGAAGCATTGGCCTCAGCCCACATCCGACCGCCATGCGCTTCGATAATCGAGCGGCTGATCGACAGGCCGACGCCCATGCCGGTTTCCTTGGTCGTAAAGAAGGTCTGAAACAGGCTTTGCAACACGTCATCCCCGAAGCCGGATCCGGTATCGGATACCGCAATTTCGATCATATCGTCGGCTACCGGCGTATTGGTTGCTGTCAGATCGCGGCGCGATGATTGCGCCATGGCTTCGAGCGCGTTGCGGAACAGATTGACCAGCACCTGCTGGATCTGGACCCGGTCCACCAGCACCTGATCGCAATGTGGGTCCAGGTGGAAGCGAAGCTGCACGCCCTGCTCACGGGCGCCGGTGAGACCGAGCGCGCCGGCTTCCTCGATCAGTTTGGAAAGGCTTTCGACACGTTTCTCGGATTCTCCCCGCGCCACGAAATCGCGAAGCCGTCGGATGATCTGCCCGGCGCGGATCGCCTGCTCGGCAGCACGGTCCAGCGCGCTTTCAATCTTTGCAATGTTGGGATCGGCGCTGGCGCTCAGCAGGCGGCGGGACCCCTTCAGGTAATTGCTGATCGCGGCGAGCGGCTGATTGAGCTCGTGCGCAAGCGCCGACGCCATCTCTCCCATCGCGCTCAGGCGCGAGACGTGAACGAGACTCGGATTGCAGTTCCTGAAGCCGCGCCTGGGTCTGATGATGCTCGGTCAGGTCGCGGACGAAGCCGGTGAAATAGGGTGCTCCACCTGATTGCATTTCGCCGATTGAAAGATGCATCGGGAAAGTGGTTCCGTCCTTGCGTTGACCGGTTACGATCCGGCCGATGCCGATGATATGCCGTTCGCCGGTGGATCGATAGCGGGCGAGGTATCCGTCATGGCGCGAACGGTCCGGATTCGGCATCAGGATGCATGGTCACACTCCCGTGTCCCGACCACCATAGCACATTTCGCGTAATGAGCGGTTATGGAATGCGGAATCCCACGGAGCCGAACCGCTTCGCTGACAATGTCTGCTATCGGCGGAACAGCGGACAACATCTGCTCAAGTTGAGTTTTTCCGTTTTTGACCCAACTCGGACATCGGCGCTTCAGTGTCCCAAGTGGTGGGGTCACAATGCCTGCTGATAATTCTTCATAGGCAACCCCTCCGCCAGTCCAGCTTCAGAAACGTTGATCTAGGTCAAGCAAAAGCACAGAAGTCTGACGCTAGATCGTCACGCTCAACAGAGAGAGACAGATGAACGAAGGCTTTGAGCAGTTCCTGTCGACGATGATCGAGCAGTGCCTCGACGAGCATGATATGCAGCCGCCGCTCGTCGTCTGCACCGTGGGTGACAACGGCAGCGTGCTGGTGGCAGGTTTCAACGAAGGTGCGAAGCTTGTCGTGTTGACCAAGCACTGCGAGAACGACGCGTTCACACTGCCAATAAAAGTCACTATGGTCAGCCAAAACAGGACCGCGCGCCTCGTCATCGAGTGCGACGGAAATATCAGCCGGCTTCACTGATCATCGAGGTCGGGAGGCATTTGGGGCGCGCCATTGGGCCACTGGTGTGGCTCACACCGCCGAATGACCCAGCCGCTTAGCGATCAGGACCAGTTCAGCCAACGACCGTACGTCCATTTTCTCCATGACCCTGTGTCGATGCGCCTTGATCGTCCGTTCGGTCGCGCCCAGTTCATACGCAATCTGCTTGTTCATCTTGCCTTGAATCACCAAGTTGTAAACCTGCCGCTCACGCGGGGTCAACGTAGCAACAAGAGTACGCAGGAGGTTCAGCTCGCTCCGGAGCTTTCTTGAAACATCATGCCGAGCTATTGCGCGTTCAATTGCCGCGAGTAGTACGTCGGATGTCACGGGTTTGACCAGAAAATCATCCGCACCGGCCTTGATCGTCTGTACGACAGTTTTGATATCGTCGTAGGCGGAAACAAACACAACTGGGAGCGTTGAACCGGCTTCGTACAGCCAGGCTTGTAGCTCCAGGCCGTTAGGTCCGGGTATGCTGACATCGACGAGAAGGCAGCCAAGTCGGCTATCGCCGCGTTGCTGATTCAGGACTTGTTCGGCAGACGAATATATCTGCACCTCATATCCGGCTAGCTCCAGTCGCTGTCGAGCAGCGGTGTGGAACGAAACGTCGTCGTCGACGATGTAAACCACGCCGGGCAACAGTACCCCCTGTCACACGCGATGCTGGGACCTTACCGGGGTCCGTAACCGCCGTACAGTAAAAATGCTCGTCGCTTTCTACGGAGGTTCATGCCTTCGGTCTGCGCGAAAGTGTACATTGAAATGCAGTTTCCGTGCGATCGCATTTTAAGGGCGTCAGGACCGTTTTTGACCCTGAGCGGACCCTCCGTCTCTTCACTATTGGTCGATCATTTTGTGTCCAAAAAGGCCCCCTCGGCCGAAGCCGAGCGGGGCCAACCTAAGAAGTGACGCGATTTAGTTTGTGCGCACTGCTGGCGCTCGTTTCCACACCAGTATAGTGGGCGTTCCTGGACCAACCGATGGCGCCGGGTTTGTGTACGTGAGTTGATCGGCTGTGAGAGAGACATTCGTTCGCTTCTGGTCGGTTCCAGTCCAATTCGGGAACGAAGACGCCTCGACGTGGAGCACCAGCTCCGTCCCGTTCATTGTATATGTGCCATAGTAAGAGATACTTCCGTGCACGATTGCATTGTTTTCCTCGGGGGTTCCCATATCACGTTTGTTTGCCGCGATTTTTTTGAGGTCAGCGCGCAAGAGTTGGAGCGAGAAACGGCCATTCGCATCGAAGGTCAGGTTGCCCTTTGGATTGGGGCCAAATACCTCCGCCGAAACAGGTGTCCACGTTCCGACCAGGTCCTTCGCGGATTGTGCGACAGCGGTGCCAACGGAGAACGCGAGTCCCAGAATTAGCAGCGCCAAACTCGTGGTCATGACTGTGATGGATCGCTTCATGGTATTCCTCCCTGGTTCTACTTCTCGACTTCGACGACGTACCGCCGTACTACCTTAACCGCCTTCTCACGCTGGGGTGCAAGGTCCGTCCAGGCTTTCGACTTGTAGAATGCCACTGCGTCGTCAAGGCTGTCCCATTCGACGATGGCCGCGCTCTTGGGAGGCTGTCCACCCTCTATTTGAACAACCCGTCCGGCTGCGGTGCGTAAAGCTCGACCATGGGCTGCCTCTATCGCCTTCCGGGCGGCAGGGAGGTATGTGGCTTGGAATGAAGCATCAAGGATTTCAGCTTCGCTGATGGAGTAAGCTTTCGTTTTGGCTCCTTGGGCGTGGAGGCCCTGAAGCGCGATAGCACCAATTGCGATGCCTGCGAGCAATGTCATCGTATAAGTTTTCATGACTTCCTCCCAGTTGCTTGCCGATGATCAGGCGGCCAGTAGTACTGCTATTTGAGACCGTGCGGTGAGCAATTTAGGACGCCGGACTCGCGGAATTAGTCCGGCGGCACTCGGCGTCCATAGGAACGCAACATGAGTGGACGTTGCAAGTCAGGTAGCCACTGACAGAATGCGAGGCCGTGGCCGCAACGGTAACCGAGCGGGTTTTGGGAAATCGGTGATATCGTCAGCCTGTTGAAAGCGTGGGAGGCCGCCCAAGTGAGGCGGTCTATCTGGGAGCAAGGGCCATGGAATGGTTTAGCCGGAAAACATCGATAGCAGGTACCCAAATTTCCAATTGGATACTCGTTCTTGCGGCTCTCGTCGTAATCTGGATTATCTATCGCGCTGCAACGTGACGGTGGCTGCTTCCCCCTACGCCGTTGCTCACGGCGCTTCAGCCATTCGATAATCTCGTCGTCAACGCAATGGATCTTGGAGGCGAGGTGCTTGTCAGTGAGCTTCGCTCCACCGTAGCAGCGGGATGCCAGGGATCGACCTGCTACTGGACACTTCACTGGGCTACTTCGGCAGTGGCTCAGTATCAATTCTGTCCATCGGCAGATTGCCCGCGCTGATTCCAGCGAATAGCAGACCAAGCTCTTTCGTGGAGATAATACAGCAGCATCTTTGTGGCCATTTCTGCGATGGCAATCGACCCGGCGAGTTTGACGCTCCCTGTGAAGATGAAGCTCAATACGAACGTGTCCACGCTACCGGTGATCCGCCAACTGACCGCCTTGGCGATTGATCGAGGATGAGAGTCTTCCGTGCGAACAGACATCGGCACCTCCAACCATCACAACGCGTCTCTTGTGTGTTTATTGAGGCGCATGGCCAATGAGATATGCTGTCGTCCCGGTCCCTGAACAAGCGCCGTCGTATTTGCCGGGATTGGCTTTGATGGCGAGCTTCGTTCCACCGCAACAGACGACGACATCGCCATCGGCAGCGTAGCTGACCGATGCCTGCTTTCGGGGGTAAAACAGACATCCCATTTCAAGGGCGTCAGGACCGTTTTTGACCCAACTGCGACATTGTTGGTGCATTGCGGTAGTAGCTTTGATATCGGTTGTAGCACCTAGAAAGGAACTCGTTTGAGCAATAGGATGCGTCGTCCTGTTACTAGGTGATGGGGATGCGGCGGCGAGAATTTCTCGGTGTGCTAGGTGGCGCGGCAGCGACGTGGCCGGGCTTTCCGCGAACCGTGCTCGCGCAGGCCTCAGGAGCCAATCCTGAAATCGTTCTGTTCTATGCGGGTCCGACCGCGTCGGCGGAGGCACGTGCGAAGCTGGTACGGGACACGCTAAGCGCGGAGGGCCTAGTCGAAGGTAAAGATTTTGTGCTGTCGATGAGTGTGGCAAGCGACAATGGGCAGTTGCTGAAGCTCGCGAAGGATCTAGTGCGGCCAAGCGTAAGAGCGATATTGGCGGTTGGTCCGGTGGCGCTGCGAGCCGCCCGAACGGTCACCGCCACGATCCCGATCGTCGCACTGGATCTAGAAACCGATCCGGTGAAGGCGGGGTTTGCAGAGAGTCTCTCCCATCCGGGCGGCAACGTGACCGGGCTGTTTTTCGACTTTCCGGAGTTTAGCGGCAAGCTGCTTGGACTGTTGCAGGAAGCAAGGCCAGGCTTATCACGTGTTGCCGCACTCTGGGATCCGGCGAGCGGATCGGTGCAGATCGAGGCAGCGGTCGCTGCCGCTGCCGCACGAGGCCTGCAATTGCAGACCCTGAAAGTCGATGATCTCGGAAAGCTGCCGGAAGCATTTGCCGCCATGGATGCGCAGCAGGCACAAGGTCTAATCGTCCTGTCCTCGCCCTTGTTCAGCGCCATCAGTGGCATCAGGCAGGTCGCGGAGCAGGCAGCGTTGCATCGCCTCCCCGGGATCACGCTGTTTCCCGAATTCGCGAAATCAGGCGGGCTCATGGGCTATGGTCCCAGCCTCGACGATCTATACCCACGGCCAGCCGCTATGATCGCAAAGATCTTGCGGGGGGAAAAGCCGGGTGACCTGCCGCTGGAACGGCCAAGCCGGTACCGCTTTGTCGTCAACCTCAAGGCAGCCAAGGCGCTCGGTCTCCAGCTGTCGCCGTCGCTGGTCGCGCGCGCCGATGAGGTGATCGAATAACCTCGCGACTTCCGTTTTTGACCCAACTCAGACCTCCCGAGTTGACGGATGTTGCCGCCCGATGCGCCGGCCCGGCGAAGGCCGTTAGAGGCCCCACAGGCCCGCAGCAAAGTGCTAGGCTGAGCATCCCCACGAAGCCAGCCTGATGTGGTGGAGGTAGCTGGGTGGCAGGCCCCTGCGGTCTGGTCCTTAGAGGGTATTGTGACCGAGCGCGTTCACCGGCGTTTAGCGGCAATATTGGCCATCGACGTGGTCGGTTATTCCGCGCTCATGGAACGCGAGGAGGAAGCCACCTACGCCGAGTTCGAACGGTTCAAGCGAGAATTGATCGAGCCTAGCCTCTCCAGCTACGAAGGGCGACTTATCAAGACAACGGGTGATGGCGCGCTCGCCGAGTTCGCGAGCCCCTTAGCCGCCGTGAGATGCGCGGTTGAGATACAGGATCATCTCGCGTCGGGCAGCAGTCCCTTAAGGTTACGCATCGGGCTCAATCTTGGTGACGTTATCGTTGGGCAGGACGGTGATCTCTACGGCGACGGGATCAACATTGCTGTCCGGCTGGAGGGGATCGCCAATCCGGGAGGCATCCTGATTTCCGAGAAGGTTTACAGCGAAGTTGAAGGCAAGCTGGACGTTGGCTTCGAGGATCGCGGGCAGCAGCAGCTCAAAAACATCTCCAAACCGGTCCGCGCTTACGCTGTATGCGCGGGAGCGCATAGCGCGCCGACCGAGCGGCTAAGTGCGGTTCCTTCACTCCCAGACAGGCCATCCATCGCCGTGCTGCCGTTCGAGAACATGAGCGGCGACCCCGAGCAGGAATACTTCGCGGACGGAATGGTTGAGGAGATCACTACGGCGCTTTCGCGGTTTAAATGGTTGTTCGTGATCGCTCGAAATTCGAGCTTCACTTTCAAGGGCAAAGCCGTCGATATCAAGGAAGTCGGGCGCAGGCTTGGCGTGCGCTATGTCCTTGAGGGGTCTGTGCGCAAGGTGGCGGGGAAAGTCCGCATCACAGGGCAGTTGATCGATGCGGTGACAGGCGCGCACATTTGGGCAGACAGGTTCGAGCGCGACGTGACAGACGTTTTCGCTCTCCAGGACGAAGTGGCGGTCGCTGTTGTCTCAGCCATTCAGCCAAAATTGCTTCAAACAGAAATAGCAATGGCGACGCGGCGGCGACCAGAGAACCTCACCGCATACGATTTTTTTCTCCGTGCTATGCAGCAGTTTTACCTATCGACCCGCGAAGGGTTCGCCGAGGCGATAGCGCTGGCTCATCGCGCTTTGGAGCTGGACCCTCGGTTCGGCCTTGTCGCTGCTCTGGCAGGTCTCTGTCACGAGCGCAACGCCGTTTGGGGCTATGCTTTCGATCCGCAATTCGAGCGCAAGGAAGCAGTTCGGCTTCTTCGCCTGGCATTGAGCTTCGATGATAGTGATCCGGAAACGTTAGCATACGCTGCCATAATCTCGGCGTTCATGGTCGGCGATAGTGAAAGTGAGATCGAAATGGCTGACCGGGCGATCGCGCTCAACCCCAATTCATTTTACGCATGGTACGGCAGAGGCTGGGTCTATAAGATTGCGGGGCTGCCGGAGGACGCGGTCCCGAGCTTTGAACGGGCCGTGCGCATGAGCCAGGTGGACCCGCAGCTACACATGGCGTTTCTCGGGATGGCGACGGCGTATATCGAGCTTCGTCGATTTGACGAGGCCATCGTCGCCGCGAAGAAAGCTCTACGTCAAACTCCCCCCTATCCGGGACCTTACCGCTGCCTCGCGTCCGCTTTCGCCCATCTCGGACGCGACGCTGAGGCGCGGGAGGCGGCGGCGCGTCTACTTGAGACCGATCCCGCCACAATATCGGCGTGGATCGCCCGGGGCGGAGCATCAACCTCGAAACAAGCTGCGGCGCTCTTGATTGATGGCCTTCGCAAAGCGGGGTTGCCCGAATGAACCGTGCTCGCGGGCATCGACGAGGTGATCGAACAGAGCCCCTTTTTGCTGCGGTGCATGAGTCCGGAAATGTGCAGGTTTTCGGACATGCCAACTGCATTGCGCGATGTCCGCTTCCAGGGGCGGAGCGGAAAACATATGCGAAGCGCCGGGAGACCGGCAAGGAGTAGAGAGTGCAAGTCTCTTACGATGAAGGAGTAGCGATCCACATCGGCCCCGAGTCATGCGCAGTTGCCCGCGAGGGTTTCGGCGAAGCGTTGACAGGGGGGCGCATAGGCCAGCCATTGAGCCGCGAAAGATTCCTATTCTGGGTGCCGACGCCGTGCATATGGCGGAAGGCAACACATCCGGGCGCGTCATCGCGAGCGCCGGGACGACCCGGCGTGGTCAGAGACCCTGGCATGTGCAGACGCTCCTTGCATGGGAACCGGGAGATCTCGCGATCGACCGCTCGGCAACAGCCGTCGGTCCGCATCGGGAAGGCGAGGAGCCGTAGCCGATGATGCACGGTCGCGAGAAGTCAGACTCTGCCATAGTAGCTGTGAAGCCGACGAACAAAGCGGTCCCGACCGCAGCGGAGCCGGTGGAGCCAAGGGCGGGGGCCAAGGGGAACGCGCGCCAGCAAAGCACGCACCGGACACAGGGACGGGAGCGCGTGTCACAGGCGCTGAAGCGCGTACGGCAAGCCGCAAGGCAACGGAAGAAGGAGAGGTTCACTGCACTCCTCCACCACATCAGCATCGACTGCCTGCGGATGGCGTTCTTCGCGCTCAAACGCGATGCCGCCTCCGGGGTGGATGGACTGACGTGGCCGACCTACGAAGCAGACCTTGACCGAAACCTCACTGATCTGCACGAGCGGGTTCATCGGGGAGCATACCGGGCACTGCCATCACGCCGGACGTACATACCCAAGGCTGATGGAAAACAGAAGATTGTCCAGAGAGCGACCGCGGCTGTGCTGAACGCCATCTACGAGGAAGACTTCCTCGGGTTCAGCTACGGGTTCCGACCCAAGCGAGGTCAGCACAATGCGCTGGATGCGCTGGTCGTCGGGATCACGAGCAGGCGAGTGAACTTCATTTTTGACGCAGATGTGGCCTCCTTTTTCGACTCAGTCAGCAAAGACTGGCTGGTGCGATTTGTGGAGCACCGCATCGGCGATCCGCGCATTATCCGCCTGATCCAGAAGTGGTTGAAGGCGGGTGTCCTAGAGAACGGGGTTGTCACGGTCAGTGAAAAGGGGACGGGGCAGGGATCGGTAATGACTCCCCTTACGCAAAAGGCAACTTCACCTTCGATCGGGTGATTTGTGGCTGGCGCAGAGGGCTGGCTGTGCTCGACCTGCGTCTTAAAAGGTAATATGCGTGCGGCGCACGTAAACGAGTTGTTAACCATGGTTATGTCAAAAATAAATACGTTTATGTCAGATGGCACGTTCAACGAAGACGCAGAAAGCCCTGAACTTGAACGCGGCGCATGGCCTGTTGTCGCGGGGAAGCAGCGTGGCAGAAGCGGTGACCATGTTGGCGCAGGAACGCGGCATCTCGCTGCGGCAAGCGTATCGGTATCTGCAACGCGCGCGTGCGCTCAGACGTGCGATGCCGGTTGGAGAACCGTCAGTGCCGGCGACGTTCAAAATTCCCCGCGACGTGCTCGCGCAATTGCGTGCGTATTCCAGGCGCAGCGGGTTGCCGCTGAGCGTGATTGTCACCGAGGCGATCGAGAAGCGTTTGACCGCAACACGTCGGCGCGGAAGACATGGCTAAGCGCTCTGCAGAGCGTCCTGCCGTTTGTTTGGAATTTGCTTTCGATCGCCTGCTCCCCATCAAGTTACAACAAGCCTACGGGCTGCTGGTTGCGAACTGCGTTCGTCCCGTAGGGCAGGACTCCGAGAAGAGAGGAGACGGCCGTGAAGCCTGCAGTGATCTACGCCAGGGTCTCGTCGGACAAACAGAAGGAAGAACATACCATTGCGAGCCAAACGGAAGCTCTGCGCGGCTTCGCCCTACAGCAGGGCTTCAGCGTGCCCGATGAATGGGTGATCGAAGACGAGGGTTACAGCGGAGCTACGCTCGTTCGCCCCGGCCTGGAAAGGGTTCGCGATTTGGCGTTGGAGGGGCAGATCGATGCAGTCCTCGTTTATTCACCAGATCGACTGAGTCGAAAGTATGCATATCAGGTGCTTCTAATTGAAGAATTTGCACGACATAACGTCCAGACGGTGTTCATCAAAGCGCCCCAGACAGCTACAGCGGAAGATCAGCTGTTGTTGCAGTTCCAAGGCATGATCGCCGAGTATGAACGGGCGCAAATTCTGGAGCGGTCACGCCGGGGCAAAAGGCACCGTGCACTGCAGGGAGTTGTCAACGTTCTTTGCGGCGCTCCGTATGGCTACCGCTATATCCGCAAGACTGAGCACGCGCCCGCGTCTTACGCCATCATTGACGCTGAGGCGACCGTGGTGCGCAAGGTCTATGAATACTACACCGTCGCGGGTTTGAGCATCGGCGCCATCACGCGTCTGTTGAACGAACAAGGCATTCCTACGCGCAAGCGTATCTCTCGTTGGGAGCGTTCGGTGGTTTGGGCGATGCTGCGCAATCCTGCGTACAAGGGAACGGCATGCTTCAACAAAACGAAGACGGCGAAGCGACAACGCATCACGCGGCCAATCCGTCTGCGGGGCGGATTTGCCTCACGTGACAGCGCCCACCACGAGCGGCCACGAGAGGACTGGATCGAGATTCCGGTACCACCAATTGTCACCGAGGAGACCTTTGCACTGGCTTCGGAGCGGCTTAAGGCGAACAAAGACCACGCGCCTCGTCGCACGATCACACCCAGCGTCGTGCAAGGCTTGGTGTCGTGCCGCAAATGCAGCTACGGTCTTTATCGCACTTCGACGCGGACAAGTGCGCGTATGATCCACTACTATCGTTGTCTTGGCTCCGACGCATGGCGCCGCCTTGGCGGGCCGGTGTGTGATAGTAAGCCGATACGACAAGATCTTCTTGACGAAGTGGTATGGCGTGAGATCCTCAAACTGCTGGAGAGTCCACGCCTCATTCAAGAAGAACTGGAACGGCGATTGGCTGCGGCACGCACTGCCAGCCCCGTCAAACGCCGTGAAGAGCACTTGCAGCGGGAGTTGGCACGCGTACGAAAGAGCATGGAACGTTTGATGACCGCGTATCAGGAAGAACTGATGTCGTTAGACGATCTCCGCCGTCGCATGCCCGAGCTTCGCAAACGAGATCAGGCAATCAGCGCCGAGCTAAATGCGCTTGAGAGCCAACTTGCCGACCGCGCTGGATATCTGCGACTAGCAGAAACCATGACAAGCTTCCTTGCACGACTACGCGAAACGGCAAAAACGCTGGAGGTCGCGGAGCGTCAGCGCATTGTGCGTCTCCTGGTCAAGGAGATCTTGGTGGACGATGACACGATTGTCATCAGACACTCGATTCCAGCTCCAACCGGATCAACTGACGGCAGTGGGCCGACCTCGCGCTCCAAAGGTGACCAACCGCTAGGCGACGCAAGTTACCTTTTGCGTAAGGGGAGTCATCTCACCGCTGCTTGCCAACGTCTACCTGCATTACGTGTTCGACCTCTGGGCCGAGCGCTGGCGACGGCATGAGGCCACGGGCGATATGATCCTCATGCGTTATGCTGATGACATTGTCGTCGGCTTCGAGCACGAGGCGGACGCCCGGCGCTTCTGGGACGATATGCGCAAGCGGTTCGAGGAGTTCTCGCTGTCGCTCAATCCGGACAAGACCCGCCTGATCGAGTTCGGCCGCTTTGCGGCGGAACGACGCGCTCGTCGCGGGCTCGGAAAACCGGAGACCTTCAACTTTCTTGGCTTTACCTTCATCTGTGAACGCAACAGCCGTGGGCAGTTCCTTGTCAAAAGAACAACACGGCGCGATCGCATGCGGGCAACGCTCAAGAGGGTCAAGGAGGAATTGCGACGGCGCATGCACGAACCTATCCCCGAGCAAGGGGCTTGGCTCAAGCAAGTGGTCAGAGGCTTCTTCGCCTACCATGCCGTGCCGACCAACGGCCCTGCACTGAGAGCATTCTACTATTATGTGAAGCGCATCTGGTTGCGCACGCTGCGGCGGCGTAGCCAGAAGGACCGCTTCTCGTGGCAACGAATGCACGGGCTCGCCGCCGACTGGCTCCCTCAACCGCGTATCCTTCACCCGTATCCTGACAAGCGTTTCGCCGTCATGCACCCAAGGTAGGAGCCGTGTGCGGGAATTCCGCCTGCACGGATTTGGGCGGGTTGCGCCTTGAAAGCGCGTGTAACCCAGCCGCCTGGAATGGCGGCCGCGGCAAAGCTTAGCCAGCAGCCGCGTACCGAGTCTTGCGTGGTGTCCGGTAACGGTCATTGCGAAGCGTAGACAGGGAGTTTGTAGGCCGGAACAGCAGTGAACGGGAATATGGCCCCGAAATCGATCGTGGTTGGAGTAGCCGACCTTGTCCCGCTAAGGGGAAGGCAGAATCCCAGGAGGTGTCATTGGCGAGCATTCTGGGATGCTTCCGGGGTTCTTACCGCCGGCATGCAAGCAAAGGGATGCATGTGAACAAGGGAGATCCATTCGGTTCAAACGCAAGTTTGTAGGGCCCGACAAGCCGACAAGGTGAGGGAGGCCTGACGACCGAGTGGAAGTCATACTGACTGATAGTACTCTGAGGACGGGAGAGCCGGCCACATGGGGAAGCGGTCAGCGGCAGGTGAATTGTTCTTGGGCAACATGGGCTCCATTCAACGGGAGACACGGCCTTCTATTCAAAGAGAAGATCAGCTGACCATGGAAACGAAACTTGAACAAATAGCAGCGAAAGCTCGATGTGAACCAAAACTCCGTTTCACGTCGCTGGCTCATCACATCACGCGCGATCGGGTGCGGAAGAATCTGTCACAGATTCCGAAGTGGTCGGCCGCAGGGGTGGATGGACAGACGGTGGAGGCGGCGAGGAGGAGCTTCAATGGATGGATAGAGCCGATGCTCCAGTCCATTCACCGCCGAGGATATAGTGCGCCGGATATCCGGCGGGTCTATATCCCCAAACCCGGCAAGATGGAAAAGCGGCCACTTGGCGTGCCAACTGTCGCCGACCGGGCGCTCCAGCGCAGCACGGCCGAAGTATTGTCTGCCATTTATGAGCAGGACTTTCTGCCCTGCTCATTCGGTGGCCGGCCAAAGCTCAGCGCGCATCATGCTCTGGCGACCGTCACTGAGGTCATCGCTGGCGGCAAGATGGGTTGGGTGCTGGAGGCGGATCTCAAGAACTTCTTCGGGAGTCTCAATCATGATTGGGTGCTCCGGTTCGTCGCGCATCGAGTCGGTGATCCACGCCTGATCAGTTTGATCCGGCGCTGGCTGAAGGCGGGTGTCTTGGAAGATGGAAAGGTCCATCCGAACGAGGAAGGAACTCCGCAAGGCGGATCGATCAGCGTGCTTTTGAGCAACCTTTATCTTCATTATGTGCTCGACCTCTGGTTCGAACGCGTGGTGAAGAGCCGGTTGCGGGGCGAAGCCCGGCTGGTGCGCTATATCGATGACTTTGTGATCTGCTTCCAATATCGATCGGACGCCATTCGTGTTCAGGACGCCTTACGCCTTCGGTTGGGAAAGTTCGGCCTCACTCTCGAGCCGACCAAGACCAAATTGGTCGAGTTTGGACGGTTCGCGCAGCGACACGCGGGCAAACGCGGCAGAAAGCGCCCGGAAACCATCTACTTCCTGGGGCTGACGCTGTATTGCACGCGAAACCTGAAAGGCAACTTCAAGGTTGGGATGCGCACCGAGAAATCTCGGCTGCGGCGCAGCCTTTTGTCGCTGCAGGAGCTTATGCGGCGAATACGACATCATCCGATCAGTGACCAGGTCGGCGAAATCAACGCCTTCCTACGCGGCCACTATGCCTATTACGGTGTCGCCGGGAATCTTCGGTGTCTCGTGAAGGTGTACCGCGCCGTGGAGCGTTACTGGCGTCGGATGTTGCGTAGCCGCAGCTGGGCCGGGCGACGCTTGACCTGGGAGAAGTACAACCGGATCAAAGCAAGGACGCCGTTACTGACACCAAAGCTGCGCCTCCCATATGCGGGGTTGCAGGCTCTTGCAGTGCTGTGAATCAACTGTCGAAGAGCGTAGTGCGGTAAATCCGCACGCTACGTTCTGTGGGAACGGGAGGCGGGCGACCGCCTTCCGTGACCCGGTGGGCGGTCAGCAATGACCGTCCCTACCGCGCTTCACATTGAGCTTTTCCGGTTTTGACCCAATGTATGGTCCGGCCGCGCGTTGCAAGAAGATTTCGTCGAATTGGCGGCGGCGGTCTTGCATCAATGTATCCGGCCTCTGATTGGAGCGCGTTGTGCTCCGGGCCATCATGGATATCAGCGCGCGTGCGTTCTAATTAGCGGACAGGCCTCGATCGGGCCATTTGGGTCACCAGTGTTCGCACGCGCTCGGAAGACCGAACCTCCATCTCGTCTCATCCTCTCGCAGACCTCGGCTGGAAACTGTTGATAGGGTTACGTCATCGCTTGCTCCTCATGTCGCGCAGTTCCTTTGTTCGAGCCAAGGGCCGTTCCTTCGTCCCGGCCCGCAGAACGTCGATCGCGTCGCGCGCAGGGGCGGTCAAGGCCGGCCGTCGCGCTTGGCTTGCGGCTGGCTCCGGTGTTGCCAGGCTGCGCCTTGACCGCGCCGAGCACGGCGCGAGGATCAAGCGGATCGGACGCCTGCATCATCGGTCCTCGTCAGCTCGAAGGCGCGTCCTTTGGCCAGCACCGCCCAGGCGATCCGGGCAAGCTTGTTGGCGAGCGCGATCGCGAGCACGTTGTGGTGTAACCGCCTCTTGGCGGCTTCGATCCAGGATTTGAGCCCGTAACGTTCCCAGTCCTTTATCCTGACCAGCACAACCCATGCCGCCTGCACAAACAAACGCGCAGGTAGCGATTGCCGCGCCTCGAGATTTTGCCGAGGATCGTGCGGTCTCCCGTTGAGATCTGCTTGGGCACCAGTCCGAGCCAGGCGCCGAAGTCGCGGCCTTTGGAGAACGTCTCCAGTGCCGATCGCGGCCACCATGGCGCTCGAAATGATCGGCCCGATGCCGGGCACCGTCATCAGGCGCGAACATGCCTGATCTTGACGGGCCAGGGCTTCGATCTCGCCGGATAGGCCATCGATACGCTGATCCAGTCGGCGCCAGTCGCCTGCCAACTCCTCGATGACACGCAACATGCGTGGCGACAGGGCATCGGTGCGCGTCGCAAGGATGGTGGGCAGTTCCGTGCGCAGGAAGCCGATCCCCTGGCGCACGGCGATCCCGCGTTCCAGCATGAAGGCGCGAATCTGGTTGATGATGCCGGTGCGTTGCGACACCAGTCGCTCGCGCACCCGATGCAGCGCCTGCAGATCCAGTTGCTCCGCGGTCTTGGTCGCCACGAACTTCATCGTCGGGCGCTGCACGGCTTCGGCAATCGCTTCGGCATCATTGAAGTCGTTCTTCTGTCCTTTGCTATAGGGGCGGACATATTTGGCCGGCATCAACCTGGCGTCGTGACCAAGCGATGCGAGTTTGCGGCTCAGGTGATGTGCGCCGACGCAGGCTTCCATGCCGATCAGGCAAGGCGGTATATTGGCGAGCCGCGCTTCCACTTGGCCACGCGACCACTTTTGCCGCAGCACGATGGCGCCGCGCGCATCGTGGCCACGACGTGGAACGAGTTCTTGCCGATATCGATGCCGATCACGGCGATCGCGGTATTGGGTATCTGAGACATGGCGTGCTCCTTGTCTTTGGCGCCCCTTGCCAGCTTCGCTTGCTGGCGGGGCAGGAGCACGGCCGGACCATCCCATTAGCCGACCAACCTCATCGGCTGATGCCGGTACGGTGTTGGACGCGCCCTACGCCACTCCTTAGTGTCTGTCCGAAAACATGTTGAATCATCGGAATCATTTGTGATTCAAGGGAGGCGGTCCGAATCTGAAGGAGCGCCGATGTGGACGAAAGAGAACCGCGGTCGTTACGACCGCAGCCGGCTACGCTATCCCAGCGATTTGACCGATGAGGAATGGGCGTTGGTGGAGCCGCTGATTGCGTCAGCCAAGCGAGGCGGCAACAAGCGCACGGTGGATGTGCGTGAGGTGGTCAATGGTCTGATGTATGTGCTGAGCAGCGGTTGCCAATGGCGAGCGATCCCGAAGGATCTGCCGCCGCGCAGTACAGTGCACGGTTATTTTGACTTGTGGACTTGGGACGGCACGCTCGATCGCATCCATCACGCGCTCTATGTACAATGTCGGGAGTTGGCCAACCGAGAACCCAGCCCGAGCGCCGCCATCATCGACAGTCAAAGCGTCAAGAGCGCGGAAAAAGGGGGGCGTGGATTGACCCGCATGGCTACGATGCGGGAAAGAAGATCAAGGGCAAGAAGCGCCACATCCTAGTCGATACCCAGGGCTTATTGCTCCACGCCCTTGTACATTCGGCGGACATCCAGGATCGAGACGGCGGGGTGTTGGTGATGGCCACACTGTTTGGCCTGCATCCATTCCTGCTGAAGCTCTATGCCGACGGCGGCTATCAGGGGCCGATCTTTCAGTCCGCCGTTCGCAAAATCCTCCGGCAAATCGACGTGGAAATCGTCAAGCGTTCCGATACAGCAAAGGGCTTTGCGGTCTTGCCCAAGCGATGGATCGTCGAGCGCACCATCGCCTGGCTCAATCGCTGCCGCCGCTTGGCCAAGGATTGGGAGTGCCTCAACCGAAAGGCCTTGGCGTTCTTGCGCCTTGCCTCAATCCGCCTCATGCTCAGAAAGCTCTGTCAAAAAACAGCATGATCCCGGACAGACTCTTAGATCATGGGAGCGCCTGCCCATCCGGAAGAATTCACGATGCCAGCGCGGTCCGAATCATCCGCGCGAGATCGGAGCTGAGGTAGGGCTTCGGCAGCCCATCACGCCCAATCATACACCGTCTTCGTTACGAAACGGCATCGAGCTACGAATCACCGACGAGGATCGACGGTTCTTCTCCGATTTCGAGATGTTTGCCGACGCTCTAAACCACAGACTCGAGCCAAACGAGCCATGGCGGTTGCAAGAACGACCTGACGCTGAACTCACAGGCCGCGAGGAACCGGAGTACGGTCGTCGCTACGAGATTTTCTATAACGAATATAGCGTTGGAAACCTGCAGATTTTTGCGAGCCAGCACTACGGCCCCGCTGATCCACAGGTCGGAACCGAAATCGAGTTGCAGTACGCTCGATTGCTGCCGTTTGGCGAAATCAACAGGTTCGTTTCTGCTTTCGCTAACTTCACGGCATCAGGAAATGCAGAAGAAGCTCAGCGGGTAAAAAATACGATTCATGAAACGATGCTCAATGAGCTTTGGCAGCATGAGTTCGACCCCGACCTAGATAGCCGGAATAGCGGCGGATCAATCGAGCTTCGGTTTGATGGATCGGCGGCGGCTTTTTTGAGGACCTCAACAAACCGGAAAGCCCGCTCGATCTGACAGGACATCCAAGCCAACTCCGCTCCAAAAACCGACATCGTCGCTCTCGGCCTCGGAATCTAAAAGCTCGGTGATCAGAAACAGGTCACGGAACGTCCAAAGCTGGCGGGAAGGGTTAACTACTCGACCGTAGTCAATTGTTCGACCTAGGTAACCGCCGCACCGCCATCGGGCCGTCTCATGCAGCCCTCCCGCGAGGCTCAGGACCACGCTAAATCCATGGAAACACGTTGAGGAATCTGCCGCGGATTCATCGCGTTTTTGGTGATTTAGTCGCAAGGGGCGGTGTGATCGCCTGTGATTTAGTGCCGCTTGAGTGGAGCCTCCAATAACTTCGTGATGCCGGGTGTACGTTGGCATGTGGCAGGGTGCCTTACCTATTTCGTTGTCGCACCCGCGCCAGTCTCCCAGCCTGCACCCTTGTAGCGCCCTCTGCAGAAGAGTCCCCGTCGACCGTGGGACAAGCGCGGGCAACAGATACGCTAACCGTTGTTGATCGACTGCGACCGTCCGATGAAGACATAGTGAAAGCTTTCCGGCGGGCTCCTGAAGATCGGCAGCCTGTGGAGGTTCAAGACGCCGCTCTCGATACCGATGAGCCGGCGACTGCTGGGCCTATCCCGCTCAAAAAGGCGCCCGCCGCCGCGCGCCGTGACTCCAGGAACGCCGCTGGTGCGTCTCTGCTCGGAATGCTGTCCGACACCGGCCGCCGCGGAAAACGAGTCCTGAGGGCGGCAGGTGGCAAGGATTGGATGTTGCAGCACGTTCGCTCCGCTGTCGACGGTGGTTCCGCGAATTCGGCTTGATCGCGCACACTGGAGGCGCATATTTGCAGAATGGACCAAATTCTTCCGCCAAAGCTAAACGACTTAGAATTTCAAATTCTGCGGCAAATTAAGCTGCATCCGACCACGTGCAACATTCCGTCGCGCATCCAATCCCGCCTAAGGGACCTTGGTTACACCAAGGATGTTTTGGGCGGGATTGTTCTGACTGACGACGGCTTACAGCGGATTGCGATGGGCAAATGACCGACAAGGCGAAGGGCGCCGCGTTAAGGGTGAAGGAAAATGGGCGGCCACGAGAAAAGCACCGATCCCGGCCTCTCGGCCGCTGAGCGGAAATCTCTCAGAAGCCGCGAGGCAGAAGAAGCGATCGCGGAGCATGAAAGCGCTCAGAAGGCATTTCATGAAAAGCGGGAGCGCCTGCGGGAAGAACGTCTCAGGCGAGAGGAAGCGGCAGGGCCGATGCTTTACCCGGCCCCAGAGCTTCCGGACGACACCCCCGTCGAGAACGTCCGATTTGCTACCAGGATCCGGAATGCACTCAATGCTGCGGGAATGAAAACGATTGGCGAGGTGCGTGAGACTTCGGACGATAGGCTTCTCAGCTTGCCGGACCTTGGCAGCGGCTCGATCGCCTATCTTCGTGAAACCCTGGGCCTTCCCTCAACCGACGGGGTCAGACCCTTGGGCAAAAAGCCCGCCTGATTTGCTGATTTGACAATTCCCCACCGGGGAGCTTTGTGCGTTTGCGGCGGGGCCGGCCATGGCAGTCTGGAGAGTGCGATGCCTAAGACTACGACCTTCGAACACGGCGGCCGGATCTACGAAGTTCGCGCGATCCCGACGTTAAACGGCTGGATGGTTCGCATTTTCATGGACGGCATCCCGGCAAATGGCTTCACTTATTCGGTCAACTCCGAAATCTATCAGGACGCTGCTCTCAATCGAGTGCCAGAAGATTTGGTGGCCGGCCTGATGGAAACAGCGGAGCGTGATTTTCCTTTTGCAGGAATTGATGACGGCTGAAAAGGCTACTGACGACGATATCGCGGCGGAAATCAATAAATTCAAACCATGAGAGCGCCCCGGTCAGCAAGTCGTTGACGCTGTCGCGCGAGATCCAGAAGCGCAAGCTGACGCCCGCGGGAGTGATTGCCAAGCCCACACGGGCGGCTTTTCGCGCGACTAGGGTTCCCTTTCGACCTCCGGTTGCGCTTGGATGGTTGCCGGGTCGGGGGATCAGTTCAATGCGTATTCTGGGAATCGTGGCGCAAGGAGCCGCGCTGGTCGGCTGCGCTGCGTCCGTCAGGAGGTCGCCGCTCGGTTAGGCGATCAATTCATCGGGTAAAATGTGGACTCTCTCGTCGTTCAGTTTCGCCCGCGATAGTTAGCAAGTGGCCTGCCACATTTGAATTGAACGGCTTTCTTTTTAATTTGCCGGAACGAACTACTGTGTGTTCGGTTGTCATATGTTCCCGAGCGTTGCGCGTCTGGTTCACGAGAGTTCGAAGCGGGATCCGCACGCTGGTGATCTCTACGTTTTTAGGGGCCGCCGTGGTGGCCTGATCAAGATCATTTGGCATGATGGCCACGGCGCGTGCCTATTGAGGCACTTGAGTTCTCTTCGAAGGCTTCGGGCTAGGCTTTTCAAGAAGCGGAAGTTTTCGCGGAAAAATCAGAAAATCAGTTTTCCGCCTCGAAGTAATTCGGCGATCCTGAGCTAGATCAAGGCCGACATGGCCGGGGGTGGCCTTCGACATTTTTTCTAACCTGCGATGGAGGGAACAGATGAGTCTTCCGAGATTGTGGACCAGGAGCCAAGAGCTGACACCGGACGCGTTCCGAGCCATGCGGCGCGAAATGGCAAACGCGTTTCGTGCTTTCGATCAGAATTCGTCTTCTCCCGACATTGGGGCTGGCGCGCCGGCAATTAGTGTGGCGGAAACAAACGATGCCCTCGAAGTGACAGCCGAACTCCCCGGCGTGGACGAGAAAGATATCAAGGTCAGTCTGGACGACAACCAGCTGATCATTTCCGGTGAGAAAAAGGCGGAGAGCAGGAAAGAAGAAAAATACTGGCATGTCGAGGAGCGGAGCTACGGCTCATTCTACCGATCGATGTTCCTGCCTTTCGAGCCGGAGGACGGAGCGGTCGACGCTCATTTCGACAAGGGTGTGCTGCATCTCACGATCAAGAAGCCCGCTAAGGCCATAAAGACCACCAAGACAATCAATATCAAGTCGGGCGCTGCACCGAGCAAGGCCGCTTAATCCTGAACGATCGCCGCAAGAACGCCCGGAGACCGGAATTGATTAACCCAGTTCCGTTCTCCGGATTTTGTCGTTCGCCTATTTTCGATGCAGTGATCGAATGAGATTTCAATCCGGTTTAATAGTGCCTTCAGCGCGGGAATTAACGTGGCCGAAGAGTTAGCAAACGATAGCATCGTCAGACTCTCAAAACCAAAGCCACACAACACAAACTAAACTCTGTCAATAAACTCGCCCCTCAAAAGCAGTCTTGAGTGTTCAACTTCATCCATTTTCGCCGCGCAGATTTCGCAAAAGGGAATAAGTGGCTCAACAGAGCCATATAAAAAGGGTCGGACAATATCTGTTTCGCGACGTTTGGTATCGACGGCCACGCGCTCAAATTCTGCGGGCAGAATTTGACAAAATTTCAATCTGTGATTCAATTACAGGAGAGAGGGCATCTCGTTTGTTCGGTGCGGCGGCGTGACAAACGTCAGCCATCGCTAGAGCAACAGGAGCAGTCCGATGAACACTGATACGATCAGTACCGGCATCATTGCCGTCGACTACAGCAAGTCGCTTCAAAACATGATGGCCGACGGCAGCTACGACTGGGTCAACCCTTCCATCACGCCAAAGGGGGTTTCCAATCACTGCCGTCGGCATCGTCCAATTCGAGACAAAGGTCTTCCACTTCAACCGCTATATTTCCTCCGAGGATGCGGTTGAGGCCATCACGGCCGACGACAGGCGAAATTTCTGGGAGCCGGCGAAGATTGAAGGCCTCCTTGCATACGGCGTGAAGAACCCCAACGAGCAGCGTCAGTACCCGATCGTCGGCCTCGGTTCCTTCGCGGGGGTCCTCGGCTCTCGCTACGTGCCGTACCTCTGCGGGCGCGGCGCCGGGCGCGGTCTCGACCTTCTTTGGTGGGACGTCGTCTGGTACGGTCACTACCGTTTCTTGGCCCTTCGCGAACTGTCCTCGCTCCACTTAAGCTTCTGACTACCGCACCTGGACCCTTGGAAACTTTGGTCCTTCTCCCCGGCGCACGCCCTTGCATGCGCCGGTTTTGCCTTATTTGTATTCGAATTCGCGACGCTCATTAACTTCGATGTATTGATGACGGAAGGCTTTGGCCTGGAAGTCGATGGTCGGATGAAGGCGGTGTATTCCCCACGCAAGAAGAGGCACAGAAGAGCGCTGAGAACCTGAAAGCCAGATACCCCTTGCTTCAGGTCAAGGTGTATGACGCGGCGGCGCACTAACTCGGCCCGCTTGAACGAGCATTGAGCTTCAGGTTCAGGCTTACAGTTCGTACCAGATCGTTACTGCCAATCGTGTCTGCCAGCCCTTGGCCTCGTCATTATGCTCTGTCATGGCGGTAGATGTATGAGTCACAGACGCTTTGGAGCCTAGGCTTTTTTGCCATTTGTTGATTTCCGATTCTAGTCCACCGATCAGCTCGTTGCCCTCCACGCAAAATATTTTGACTGGCATTTTCGATTCCCTTCTGCCGTTCGACGCTCGTGCACAATTAATGCGCATACTGCAACGCTATAGCGATTCAATCAAATATCGCAGGCCCATCACCATCACAGGCCTGACGCTTGAAGGGCACGTTGGTGGGTTTACTGGCGTTGTGCAGTCGGTCGGTCATGACGTCATGCGCGACAAAGGCAGCCGCTACCGGATAACCATTCTCGACAACTAGCGACCTAATGAAAGAGACCGGCGACTGAGGCGGCCGGAAGACTTCCTTTGCCCCCGGCGGCTCCAGCGGTCTCAGTCATGCCAGGACACGCCCGGAAGCCGCATTTCCAGATTCGGCGATTCGAAGTCAAAATGGGACTACGTAAATCTACGTTACATAGAAGCGGAGGTAATGCCCAACTGATGGGTGGATGCTCGTCGGTCATTCGTTTGGCGGGCTGGCGATCGGCGGCGTCGTGGACGCCATACCGGATCGGATTCGTCATCTGGTTTATCTAGACTCGCTGATGGTCGAGGAGGCAAGAGCCCGTTCGACAAGCTGCCGCCGGATATCTTCGCCGCGCGACGCAAGGCCGCCGAGGGAAACCAATGGTGACCTCGGCCTACCTGCGCCCCCGCCGTCCGCATTCGGAGTTCCGATGCAAAGTACACCGAATGGGTGAATCGACGGCTCACGCCTCATCCGCTCGGCACCTACACGAGCCCTGCGTGTACCGAAAAGCTCATCCGGCGATTCTCGTGGGTGAAATTCCCTGTTCTTGCAAAAAAATTCCCTGTTCCTCGAAAATATTTCCCTGTTTCGAAAAGGACAATGCGCAGGCCGACCCGACGACCCTTTCGGGGAAGGCTGATATGGCTGGGTGAGGCAGAGCGAAGAGTACGCCCAGCCGCTGCGCCGGGGTAGTGGCGACAGCATGTACACAAGGAAAGCGTACGCAACACCACAGATGCCGTGACCTGACGTGCAGCCGCCTCCCAGTCGGGTGCCGAAGCCGACCAGCAGGCCGGCCGCGATGATGAGGGTCCAGCTTGCCGGCATTTTGGGTGTCGGCATCGATAACCGATCCAGCCGGAAATAAGGGGTGCCAGAATGAGCCCGGCGATAAAGGCGATGCGCCAGCCTTTGTCCTTGTTTGCAAGGTCGAGCAGGCCACCGAATATGCCGCTGATGCCCGCGATCCGGCCGGTCAACAGCATCAGCAGCACGGCGGAGAAGCCAATCAAGCCGCCGCCGATCGCTGCCGATATCGGTGTAAAATCGACCATGACGCTACTCCATAGCTTGCAGAGCACGATCTCCGACGACGCCGTCGGATGAGATGAATCAGAGACGCGTCACGCGCAATCGCAATGCATTGCCAACCACACTCACCGACGACAGCGCCATGGCCGCGGCGGCAATGATCGGCGAGAGCAGGATACCGAAACTGGGATAGAGGATACCCGCGGCAATCGGGATGCCGGCGGCGTTGTAGATGAATGCGAAGAACAGGTTCTGCCGGATATTGCTCATGGTCGCTTGCGAAAGCCGGCGTGCGCGAACGATGCCGCCAAGATCACCGCCCAGAAGCGTTATGCCGGCGCTCTCCATCGCGACATCGGTGCCAGTCCCCATGGCGATGCCGACTTCCGCTGCAGCGAGGGCAGGGGCGTCGTTGACGCCGTCCCCGGCCATGGCGACGATCCGTCCAGCCTTCTGCAGCTTCGCAACTACAGCACTCTTCTGATCCGGCAGCACTTCCGCCTCGACATCGGTGATCCCGAGCTTTCGTGCGACGGCGTTCGCCGGGGTCCGGTTGTCCCCGGTCAGCATGATGACCTTGATGCCTTCCGCCGCCAGCGCCTTCAAGGCATCCGGCGTCGATGGTTTGACCGGATCGGCGATGGCAAATAACCCTGCGAGCTTCCCGTCGACCGCGATGTTGATGACGGCGGCGCCGTCTCCGCGCAGACGCTCGCCCTGCTCATTTAGTGGCTGGGTTTCGATACCGAGCGATGTCAGGAAGTTTGAGTTACCGAGGAGAACGTTCTTGCCGTCGACCTTGCCGGTCGCGCCCTTGCCGGTCGGCGAGTCGAATTCTTCAACTTTTCTCAAATCGAGATTGCGCTCCCTGGCGGCCCGAACGATTGCGTCAGCGAGGGGATGCTCGCTTGCGCGCTCTACGCTGGCTGCGAGCCGTAGTATACCGGCCTCCTGAAATCCCGCTGCCGGAACAATTGCGACAACCTTCGGCTTGCCTTCGGTCAGCGTTCCCGTCTTGTCGACCACCAGCGTGTCGATCTTTTCCATGCGCTCCAGGGCCTCGGCGTTCTTCATCAATACACCGGCCTGCGCACCGCGGCCGACGCCGACCATGATCGACATCGGCGTGGCCAGACCGAGCGCGCAGGGACAGGCAATGATCAGGACGCTGACGGCTGCGACGAGACCGAACGCCATCCGCGGCTCCGGTCCGAACCAGGCCCAGGCACCGAAGGCGATAAGCGCGACGACGATCACGACGGGCACAAACCAGCCGCCCACCTGATCGGCCAGCCGCTGGATCGGCGCGCGTGAGCGCTGCGCCTCCGCCACCATCTTGACGATCTGCGAAAGCAGCGTGTCGCGCCCGACCTTGTCGGCGCGCATCACAAAACCGCCGGACTGATTGAGCGTGCCGGCGATCACCTTGCCGCCGGTCTCCTTGGTGACAGGCATGGATTCGCCGGTCACCAGCGATTCATCAAGCGAGGAGCGGCCCTCAAGGATGAGGCCGTCGACCGGCACCTTTTCTCCCGGCCGGACGCGCAGTTTGTCGCCGACCTGGAGGCCGTCCAACTAACAGAGACGGTTGGTTAACATCACTCGCCAAGAAGGAGAGGGAGGGTCCGTCCGCGCCAACGAAGCTACGCCCATGCTGACGTAAAGACTGTGCAGAATTGCTCACATTCAGACAGCCGCAAATCGACTGGGTCGTTCTGAATCATCCTCGCAATGCGAGCTTGTCTGGGATATCTCAATTCGAACCCAACTTTCTAACAGTATTCCCATCAAGAAAGCTTCGAGAATGCTTCTGCGTCAAAAGGAACTGCACCGCACAGGACGCATGGGTTGGCTGCGCGCAGCGGTACTAGGCGCGAACGACGGTATCGTTTCGACAGCGAGTTTGGTGCTCGGTGTCGCTGCTGCGCATGGGACCCGCAGCAACGTATTGGTCGCAGGGGTCGCCGGCCTGGTCGCGGGGGCTATGGCGATGGCTGCCGGTGAGTACGTATCTGTCCACTCGCAGGCAGACTCCGAGCAGGCCGAACTCAAGCGTGAGCGATCGGAACTCAAAGCTGACGACAAGGGAGAACATGAGGAACTAACAGCGATCTACGTCGCTCGTGGCCTCGATCACTCGCTGGCAAAGCAGGTCGCCGATCAACTCATGGCGCATGACGCGATAGGCGCACATGCCCGCGACGAGCTTGGTATCACTGAGACGCTCCGAGCGCGTCCGATTCAAGCTGCGTTCGCGTCGGCGTTTAGCTTCGCTATTGGAGCAGCCATGCCTCTCTTAACCACTGCCTTCGTCCCAGAGGCGAGTCTGATTATCCTTGTCCCTGCAACTTCACTGCTGTTCCTCGCACTTTTGGGGGCGCTGGCGGCGGGCGCGGGCGGCGCGGGTGTGGCGGTGGGCGCAATACGCGTCACGTTCTGGGGTGCACTGGCCATGGGAATGACCGCAGGCGTCGGGGCCTTGTTTGGAACAGTAGTATGAGCGGGGCCAACCGAGGACGATACGTTCGTGCTGGGATGACCAAATAGAGACCTTCGGAGAAAATCCTGGTCTCGCAAATCGGGACGATTACGTCGCTTCCACATCGTTGCATGATCGGCGAAGCCAGATGAAAACGGTCGACGTCGCGGAAAAACATGCGGACAGCCGCGACAGGTTCTGGACCCAGACGCCAGAAGTTATCTCGACCACGCTTCATTGCGGGTTGGAAGGCTTAAGTTCGAGCGACGCCGAACAGAGACTCGCTCAATATGGACCCAATAGCGACGCCGAAACCAAGGCTGACAGTCTGTTGCGCGCAATCTTCCGTCGATTGCTCGAGCCCCTGTCGTTAATTCTTCTTGCTGCGGGCATCGTTTCTGTTGTTACCGGCGATGCGGTCGGTGGCTCAATCATCGTTGCGATCCTGGCGCTCTCGATTGGGCTCGACACCGTGCAGGAAGGACATGCGGTCAGGACCGCGGATATCCTGCGACGATCGGTGGCGCTCAAGGCTGAGGTCAAGCGCGATGGAGCCTTTCATCAGATCGAGGTGGAAAGAGTTGTTCCCGGCGACATCCTGCGCGTGCGTGCTGGCGATATCATTCCGGCTGACGCGCTGATCCTCCAGAGCACCGCCTGCACCACCGGCGAGGCAGCTCTGACCGGAGAACCTTATCCCGTCGAGAAGCGCGCTGGCCCAGTCACGGGAACGAACGCCGGCGAAGCGTCGAACACGTTGTTCCGCGGTGCTGTAGCACAGACCGGAGAAGCGATCGCGCTCGCAGTCAATACAGGCCGAGCAACAGTGTTCGGGGCTGCGGCGTCCGCTCTGGCACAGGCTCAGATGCCTTCTCCCTTCCAGCGCGACTTGCGCGAATTTGGTCTTGTGATAGCGCGATTGACCCTCGCTCTCGTGGTCATCGTTCTAGCGACGCGGGTCTTGGTAGGCCGTCCAGTCTTGGATTCGCTGCTATTTGCCGTGGCGCTGGCCGTCGGCCTGACACCCGAGTTGTTGCCGATGATCACGACGGTCACCCTGTCGCGGGGCGCGATGCGCATGGCCGGCCGCAAGGTCATCGTCAAGCGCCTCGCCTCGATCCACGATCTAGGCGCCATGACGGTGCTTTGCACCGACAAGACCGGTACGCTGACTTCGGCCGAGATCACTCTCGCGCGTAGCCTCGATCCTTTTGGAGCCGACGATCCGCGCGCTGCCCGACTCGGTGCCATTGCTGCCGACCTCGGCGGCGATCGAGGGTCGCTCGACGCTGCTCTGCTCCGCGGTTCGGCAGGGGCGGCGGAGGGTTGGACATTCGTCGGCCGGCACGCCTTCGATTTCTCTCGTCGGTTAGGATCGGTCTTAGCGACAGGACCGGACGGCCAGTTGTTGATCGTCAAGGGTGCCCCCGAGGCGGTGCTCATGCTCTGCACAAAATGCCGCGCGGCAAAGACGTGCTGGCAAAGGATGGAAAGGCGCGGACCGAGGCCATGGACCGGGTGCGTGCGCTCGCCCAGGATGGACTTCGTGCCGTTGCCGTTGCCTCGCGTCCCTGGCCGGAAAAGACCCACGAAGTTGAAGCAGCCGACGAAAACGAACTCGTATTTGAAGGGATCTGCGCCTTTGCCGATCCGCCCAAACCAACCGCCGGGGCGGCGATCGCACGGCTCGCGAGCGCTGGCGTTAGGCTCAAGATCTTGTCCGGCGATGATCCGATCGTGGTGAAGCGATTCGCCGGACTTGTCGGACTCAATGCCGAGAAGGTTCTGTCCGGCAGCGATATCGCTGCGTTGAGCGACGATGCGTTGGCGGTTCAGGTTCAATCAGTCGACGCGTATGGGCGTCTGGCGCCCGACCAGAAGTCTCGGATCGTCAAGGCGCTTCAGTCGAAAGGTGCGGTTGTAGGGTTCCTCGGCGACGGCATCAACGATGCGCCAGCCTTGAAAGTTGCGGACATTGGGCTGTCGGTCGAAGGCGCAACAGGCGTGGCGCAGGCTGCAGCAGACATGATACTTCTTGCATCGGATCTGGAGGTGGTCGCCGACGGTGTCGAGGAAGGCCGGCGAACGTTCGCCAATATCCTTAAATATGTGCGCATGGGCGCCAGCTCCAATTTCGGGAACATGCTGTCGATGGGCGGTAGCGCGTCCATCGCGTTGCCGTTCCTCCCGATGCTGCCGATGCAGATCCTTCTCAACAACCTGCTGTACGATCTATGGTACTGCCCTTTACACTGCATATAGGACGGGACATGCTTAGGAACAGCGCGAGAGAGGGGGCGCTACTCGACTTCAGCTTTTGACCCAGAGCTGGGCATCCAACTCTGGTCTTTCGCCCGGGTGGTATGTGCGCTCCGACAACGGTTGCAACTAGGGTAGTAGCTATCTCCGTCACCACTTGGTAAGGGGTGCGCGCTCTTCACCCGCGACGGCTACGACGCAGCGGCCGTTACGGACGTTTCCTGCTTGGAGGTTCCGTAAGTTTGGTCCTTCACGCCTGCAGCTTCGATAAACAGTCTGACCGCTTCGCCGGGGCTCGCAGCAACGAGGTCGGCTTTCGCGCTGTCCCGTAACAGTTCTAGCGCCGTTCGGTCGATTTCCTTGACCCAACAGCCCAGCATGATCGTTGCGCTTGGCAATTTTCGCCTTAGGCGCCGAACGGAGTATCGCATGTGCGCCGGCCCATTAGCATCGAGATAGACCAAGCAGACTATCGCAACGCCGGTGGTCTCAAGTCGGAATACATTCGTCGAAGAGAGCGCTTCTGCGCCTTCGACCCGCGCCGCTAGACCGTGCGCAGTTGAAAGCTGAGCCAGCATGATCGCGGCAGCTTCATCGATAAGGCTACGTCCGGCCACGCAGAGGACGGGATGTGCACCCAGCCATTCAGGCGGCAGTTCTTCTTTGCTGAGAATGGGCAAGTTTTCATGCGCTGCATTTTCCGCCACGCTCTCCACTGCAGACGTTGCTTCTGCATCTGTGGTTAGATTGATTTTCGCCGGCGGACGGTCATCCTGATCGGAAACATCGCTGGAAAATTCGCTTACGGCATCTCGAATCTTTGTGAGACGCTCCTGGTCAAGCGCCCCGCGCTCAGCATCAACTTGGGCCAGCTGCAGACCTTTCAAAGCGACCTCATCATAGTACGAAGCCAGAGATCGTTCTTTCAGGAACTGTTCGGCCTTTTCGGCAGCTTCCGCCGGGTCGCCAGCCAGCATCCGCTGGTAAAAGATTTCGGGGGGAGAAAGAGCTGGTCGGTCACCAAACATCACGTCAAGAAATTCCAAGCGTTCCACATGCCGCCCAAGTACGACAAGGCAAACTGTAAGAGGCGTCGCAAGGACGAGCCCAATCGGTCCCCAAAGCGCAGTCCAAAATGTTGCCGACGCCACCACAGCAACGGCCGAAAGCCCCGTGCTGTGGCCGTAGACCATCGGCTCGATGACATGGCCTACGACCGGCTCAACAATAAGAAAAAGCGCGAGCGTCCACAGTAGCATCGACCAGCCGGGATCGACGGCTACCGCCAGAGCGAGCGGAAACGCGGCTGCGATGACAGCGCCGATATAGGGTACGAAGCGGAGGGCTGCTGCCAGGATGCCCCAGAGGATCGCGCTCGGGACGCCTATGAGCCACAGGCCCATCCCGATCACGACGCCGAAGGCGCCGTTGACAATGAGCTGTGTCAGGAAAAGCCGACTGAGTCGCCCCGCCGCATCGTCGAGTGCAGCTGTAGTACGCTGGAGGTCATATGAGCCCGCCAGCCGAATGAGGCGGTTACGAAGATCCTCGCGTTGAAGCAGAATAAAGATGACAAAAATGATGATGATGCCAGTTGTGGCGAGAGGATGAACGAGCGGCGAAATCAAGGACCGCAGGCTCTCCAGCGCACCGGGATCTGGCTGGCGTACCTCCACCGGAACGGGCAGCTGTGGACCGGGGACATTTGGATTTAGAATCAAGTTTGATCCACGCGAAGACGCAGCATCCTTTGGCTTATCGAGTTCTTTGCTGAGATCCTTGAGCATGTCGGAGGCGCGTTCCAGCGTACCCCTGCCAGCCTTTGTATCCCGAAAAGACTGGATCTTTTCGCTTATCGTCGATTGATAACGCGGAAGGTCTCCGGCGAGTTGCGTCAGTTGCGTGGCGAGAAGACTCCCCATCGCAAAAATGAGCGCGAAGGCAAGTATAACGATGCTCACGACCGCCAGCCCACGCGGCACATGGATACGCTGCACTATTCCAACCACCGGCGCCAACACGAAGCTAAGAAGAATCGACAATGCAATGGGCACGAAGATCTCGCGACCAAAATAGAGCATCGCGATAATTATGGCAGCGAGGATCGCAGTCGCCACCGTGCTGAGCAGGGCCATGAGCTCTTCAGTGGTACGCGCCTTGAATGGCTGCCTGATCACAGGCCTCATCTGCTTTCCTTAACCCTGGTCGTCCCTAAGTGACGTTCCCGATTGGCCGGACGCGCGTCGGCCCTATAAAAAGAGCCGCTCGGGCATGACTCCGCGCGGCCTTTGTAAACGACTGTCGGCTTCCCGGTTCCGCCGTTGCATATACAATAGATGAGCAGCGCAAAGGTTTCGTGATCGGAAAAAAGAAAGGAACCGCCGGGGCAAGCGAACCAGTGCAGGCATGAGCACCCGAGGGGCCGCCCTTGCAAACCTTCTCAATCCACTCTGCGCTATTGGCTGAAGTTGCCTATTGGCACTTTTCGGACCTGAGCGGCAAGGCTGACGATGGGGCAGCCCTCAACCGATCATTCCCAACATAAGCCAGGAAACCTTGGCCGAGATGATCGGCACGACCCGATCCCGCGTAAGCTTCTTCATGAACAAGTTTCGCAAGCTTGGCTTCATCAACTACAATGGGAAAATCGAGGTCAATAGTTCGTTGTTGAATGCGGTTTTGTACGACAAACCCGAGATCAAGCGCGAACCGTGAGAACGACCGGTCAGATACACCTGCCATCATCAAAAAGAATCGATAGCTGGTAGGGAACTTTTGACGGTGCAACGCGCTATGTCCTTTGCGCGATAGTGCTCGATGGATCCCAGGTAGGCGCGATCCCCTCACAACGAGCAGCGTAGACGAGCTGATCGCTCCTCTTCTGTTCCAACAGAGTTGACGCCCCTTAACCCCAACATCTTCCGTCGCAGGACGAAGCGCTTGCGCCGATAATCGGCAGCGGGTTGCTCTTGGCTTTCGCTGATTCGTTTCGCCGTGCTCTCCGTCAGCGCCTGACGGTTTCGAATCAATATTGAAGGATTTATCAATGGTGACGGAAATACTGGTACCAACCGACCTGAAATCCGACGTCAAGCTGTCGGTCGGGCGATGGTTCAAACACATCGGTGACCCCGTCTGTCGCGACGAACCGTTGGTCGAGATCGACACCGACAACGTCACCTGCGAAATTCGCGCGTCAGTCACCGGCATATTGTCTAACGTTCTGGTGAGAGACGGCGGATCCGTCGACCACAGCACCTTGCTCGGAACGATTACCGAAGATTGAAAGACGAGATTTCGCCGCGTCTCGGCGAGTAACGATGGTTTGCGAAATCGCCCTGCGCCGGATCGGCGATCAGCCCCTTCCGACAGCCGACTGCCCAATCGACATTGAAAGAGACACATGGACCTGTTGCACCGATTGATCACGACAGAGCCCTTGCTCGCGCTCTTCCTCACCATCTCGCTTGGCTACCTCGTCGGAAAGCTGAAGATCGGCAACTTCGTTCTTGGCGGAATCGCGGGAACGCTGCTGGTCGGTGTCGTCATTGGTCAGTTCGGCGTCGATATCAACAGTGGCATCAAGTCGATATTCTTCGCTCTATTCATCTACGCGGTGGGATTTCAGGGCGGCCCGCAGTTCTTCCATGCCCTGAACCGGCGTTCGCTGAACCAGCTCGCTTCGGCTTTCGTCATGTGCTTCACGGGCTTGCTGTGCGTATTGGCTGCGGCCTGGATGTTCGACCTGGATCGGGGCATGGCGGCGGGGCTCGCCGCCGGTGGCCTCACGCAGTCGGCGATCATCGGCACCGCCGGCGACGCGATCGGCAAGCTCGGACTGACCGCTGAACTCACCAAGACGATGCAAACCAACGTCGCCGTGGGTTACGCCGTTTGCTACATCTTCGGCTCGCTCGGTCCGATCATCATGGTGAGCTGGTTCCTGCCGCTCATCATGAAGTGGGACGTCCGCAAGGAGGCCATCAAGCTCGCCAACCTGCTTTCCGGTGGCCACCCCGAACTCGATCCGGGCCAGTTCAACGCCGCCCAGCCGATTGCCACTCGAATCTACCAGATTGCGACGGACAGCAAGACCGCGGGCAAGACCGCGCTGGCGATCGACCAGCGGCTTTCCGATGCCTCGGTCGAAGCCATTTATCGCGAAGGCAAGACGGTCGATTTGACCGACGCAACAGTCATCCAGGTTGGCGACCGCGTCGCCATCACCGGGATGATTTCAGTCATGGAGAGCGCCTGCGGCCTGTTCGGCCGGGAGGTAACGCCGCCGAACGGCCTGCTGCTGGTGCAGGAAAACCGCGAAATCATTCTGACCAACCGCGCGCTCGATGACCGCGAAATCCGCGAAATCCACGATCACGTCAACGTCGAAACCCGTCACGGCGTGTTTCTGACCGCCGTCAAGCGCATGGGGCTCGATCTGCCGCTGCTCGACAAGCTGCAGCTAAAGCGAGGCGACGAACTGCATTTTACCGGCAGCCCGACCGATCTCAACCGGGTGCAATCGAAGATCGGCTACAAGATCAGCGCGGCGGCGGTCACCGACTTCATCTTCTTCGGCATCGGCATGCTGACCGGCATGCTCATTGGCATGATCCAGTTCAGGATCTGGGGGATCCCGATCTCGATCGGCAGTGGCGGCGGCTGTCTGCTGTCCGGCCTGTTCTTCGGTTGGCTTCGCAGCGTGCATCCAAATTTCGCGGCCTTGCCGGTCGGCGCTTCCAATTTCCTGCGCGACTTCGGCCTCGCGGTATTTGTCGGCATTGTCGGCATCTCCGCGGGCCCGCAGGCTCTGGTCGCCATCCAGCACTACGGCCTCAGGCTGTTTTTCCTTGGCGTCGGCGTCACGCTGATCCCACAAATCATCACCTTCTTTTTCTCATATTACGTGCTGCGGATCCAAAGCCCGATCGAGGCGCTCGCCTGTGTCGCCGGCGGCCGCAGCGCCAATCCGGCCTTCGCGGCGCTGCTCGCCAAGGCGGGCAATGCCACGCCCGTGGTCTCGTTCACGGTCACCTATGCTGTCGCCAATGTATTCCTCACTTTATGGGGCCCGCTGATCGTCGGCATCATCACCAAAAATGCATCTCCATAGACTGAAGCCGAGGACTCCATCATGCTGGAACGCAATCTCACGCAATATGCCAAGCTCAGCCCGTTTGAACTGAAGGACCAGCTGATCGAAATTGCTTCTTCGGATGCGCAGCGGCTGATGCTCAATGCCGGGCGAGGCAATCCGAATTTCCTGGCGACCTTGCCGCGCTGGGCATTCCTGAGCCTGGGCGACTTTGCGCTGCGCGAATCGGAACGATCCTACTCATACCTGGACAGCGGTTTCGGCGGGCTGCCGGAGCATGACGGCATCGTGCAACGGTTCGATGCCTACGCAACAGGCCATCGCGAAACCGATGGGGTGCGCTTCCTGCGCGCGGCGATCTCCTATGTCAAAGACCAACTTGGCCTGAACCAGGATGCGTTTTTGTTCGAAATGGTCAGCGCATTTCTCGGGAGTACCTACCCAACACCGCCGAGGATGCTGTGCCACACCGAAGAGATCGTGAAAGCGTATCTGGCGCAGGAAATGTTCGGCCCGCTGCCGCCGAGCGGCGAATTCTCGGTGTTTGCCACCGAAGGCGGCACTGCGGCGATGACCTACATCTTCCAGAGCCTGCGCGCGAACGGCCTGATCAAGCCCGGCGACAAGATCGCCATCGCGACGCCGATCTTCTCGCCCTATCTGGAAATTCCCGTTCTTGACGACTACCAGCTCGAAATCGTCGATATCCGGATGGACCGGCTCGACGACTGGCAATTGCCGGCGTCCGAGATCGACAAGCTGATGGATCCCGCGATCAAGATGTTCTGCCTGGTCAATCCAAGTAATCCACCTTCGTCAAAGCTGTCGGACGATGTTCTGGACCAATTGGCCGCGCTGGTCGCCAAGCGTCCGGACCTTTTCATCGTCACCGACGATGTCTACGGCACTTTCGCCGATAAGTTTGTCTCACTGTTTGCGAAGTGCCCCCACAACACCCTCTGCGTCTATTCGTTCTCGAAATTCTTCGGCGCAACCGGATGGCGTCTTGGCGCGATTGCCCTGCATGACGACAACGTGTTCGATTTGGCGCTGGGCGCACTGCCGGAACCAGCAAAACTTCTGCTCGACAGCCGCTATAACTCATTGACCACCACGCCACGAAAGATCCCCTTCATCGATCGGTTGGTCGCCGACAGCCGCGCGGTCGCGCTGAACCACACCGCCGGCCTGTCGGTGCCGCAGCAATTGCAGATGGCGCTGTTCGCGCTGAGCGGCCTGATGGACCGCGAACATCGCTACAAGGACGCGGCCAAGCAGCTGATACGCAAGCGATACCAGACGCTTTACAACCATATGGGCGTCACAGCGCTGCACGATTCCAATGACGTGAATTACTACTCGCTGATCGACCTGCAGGAGATCGGCGGCACGCTGTATGGACCCGAATTCAAGACATGGTTCATCAAAAGCGACCTGGGAATCAGTTTTCTGTTTCGCCTGGCGGATGAAACCGGCGTTGTCTTACTGCCCGGCAACGGATTCGAGGTTGTCGATACTTCGGCGCGCGTTTCGCTCGCCAATCTGACGGAGATCGAATACGCCTCGATCGGCAAGTTCACCCGGCAGGTTCTCGATGAGTGCTATCAGGACTTCCGAAAAGCGACTGCGTCGCAACAGGGCCAACGAGAAGCCGGCCCCTCAGGCTCCTGAGGTCAGGAGCGTTCGTCGATGCTGAGACCGTCAGCCGACACGAGGCCGCTTGTTGCCACCTCCGTCCTGTTGCAGCGGCTGCACGATGAGATGCCGGCGGACCGCTTCACGCTGGGCTGGCTCATGCACAGCCTGCACAAGCGCTCCTTCGGCATCATCATGCTTCTGCTTGCTCTGGTCGCCATCGCACCGGGCCTCTCGATCGTAGCCGGCCTGCTCCTCATGATTCCGGGGTTCCAGATGATTACGGGCAAGCCGGCTCCGGTCTTCCCCCACCGCATCGCCACGCGTTCTTTGCCGACGCGATACCTCGCGACCGTGCTGCAACGATCTGTACCGGTGCTCAGATATCTTGAGAAATTGGTTCACCCGCGCTGGCACACGCCGCTCGAGGTAACCAAGCGGGCGGTCGGCGCGGTCGTCCTAGTCGGCCGCTTCAATTAATGTGAACGGAGATGGGTTTTGTGATTCGATTCCGTCGCAACGCGGGCGACGGAGGCAATCATCGCTGCCAAGGAGATTTCGGTAAAGAAGTATGTTGTTCGGCTGAGCTGCGAGGAACGCGAACAGCTTGAAGCGCTGATACGGAAAGGCAAAAGCCCGGCGCAGCGGCTGCTGAAGGCGCGGATATTGTTGAAGGCCGATGTCTCGGAAGCCGGTGCAGGTTGGAGTGACAGCCGGATCATTAAGGCTTTGGACACCAGCGTTTCGATGGTTTACCGGGTGCGAAAGCAATTGGTGGAGGAAGGCTTCGAGGCTGTGTTGAGCCGCAAGCAGCGGGCGACACCGGGGGTTGCTCGGATTTTTGACGGCGAGAAGGAAGCCAAACTGATTGCCCTGGCTTGTTCCAAGCCGCCCAAGGGACGCGCGCGCTGGACCCTGCGGCTGTTGGAGAAAAAGGTCGTGGAACTGAAGATTGTCGATCGTGCCAGCGACTCAACGATCGGAAGGACGCTAAAAAAAACATTCTCCAGCCCCACCGCCGACAGTGCTGGGTCATTCCGCCGAAGGCCAATACCGCGTTCGTAGCCGCCATGGAGGACGTGCTGGCCGTCTACATGCGACCGCGCGATCCTGATCGTCCGCTGGTGTGCCTGGACGAGACCTCAAAGCAACTGCTCGCCGAAACGCGCCTGCCGTTTCCGATGAAACCGGGACGTCCGGCCCGTTGTGATTACGAGTACGAGCGCAATGGGACCGCCAACCTCTTCATGATGTTTGCGCCGCTCGAAGGCTGGCGCCACGTCAAAGTCACCGATCGTCATACCGCCGTGGACTACGCTCACGTCTTGAAAGACTTGGCCGATGTCCACTTCTCAAGCGCCAAGACCATTGTTCTGGTTCAGGACAATCTCAACATCCACAGCAAGGCGTCACTTTATGAAGCTTTCCCGGCTGCTGAAGCCAGGCGCCTGGTCGAGCGCTTCGAATGGCACTACACCCCAAAGCACGGCAGTTGGCTCGATCTGGCGGAATCCGAACTCGGCGTCCTGTCGTCCCAGTGCCTCGATCGCCGGATTCCCGACAAACAGACCCTCGTCGAGGAAATCGCTGCTTGGCAACACGACCGCAACGCCAACCACACCAAGGCCAATTGGCACTTCTCAACATCCAACGCACGTATCAAACTCAAGCACCTCTACCCCTCAATCTGAATGAATCGGGCGACTAGACAACAAAGAGGAAATCGCGCCCTACGTCGCTTCGCTACTCTCAGTCCCGACGGGTGATCGATACAAGCCGCTCGAAATGTCGCCGGCGGAGCTGAAGGAACGAACTGTACACGCCGATATCGCACGCGCGCTAGTCGAACAGTTTTCCGATAAGGCTGAATCGGCGCCCGCGATCATCGCCCACCACTACACTGAAGCAGGACTTTATGAGCCCGCAGTGCGTTACTGGCTCGCTGCCGCAGAGAGAGCGTTGTCCAAGTCGGCCCCGACCGAAGCTGATCGCCATATTGTAGCCGGGCTGGCCTTGGTGCCCCACCTTGCTCAGGGATCCGATCGACAATCTCTTGAATTATCGTTGCATCTTGCGCATGCAAATGCGCTCTTACCGCTGAAGGGCTACAGCACCTCGGAAACCCTGGCCGCATTGATGGCGGCAAAGCAAATTCTCGAGTCTGGAATTGGGTCAGATTTGCAACGCATCTTGGTATTACACGGTCTTTGCACCGCAAATTATGTAGCCGCCAAGATGAACGCAGCGCTCGAAATCGCCCTGCAGATGGTTGAATTTACCGACCGGCAAGACGATCCCGCATTCCGCTTACTTAGTTACCGTGCGCTCGGCTCCGTGCAATACTTTACTGGACAATATCGTCAGGCGCTGGAGACTTTACGCTTGGCTGAGGGATATCGAGATCCCATTAAGCTCAAGTTGCTAAGCTATCGCTTTGGAATCGATCCCGGTCTTGCAGTCCTCTGCTACAAGCTATGGGCATTGATGGAGCTCGGCCTTCTCGATCAAGCGAAACAAGTCGCCGAGCAGGTGACGGCTGAACTTAAGGACCATGGACACCCACCGACCATAGCAACTTGCACGTTCTTCGGCGTAATTTGGCCCGAACTCCTGTCCGGTAAAGCTGAGGAATGTGAGCAACACAGTGCGGATCTTGTCGCTTATTGCACCGAAAAGAAGGTAGCGCAATTCCGGCTCTGGGGAACACTCTCACTTACGTGCGCGCGCTCAATGATAAAGCCAACGCCCGAAAACATTGCTGCGTTTCGCGATGCCATTAGCGCGCAGCACGCAACTGGCGCGCATCTCGGAGATTCGTTTTTCTTTGCGAACCTTACCGCTGCTCTGCTGGGAGCCGGAGAGGTGTCGGAAGCTGATCTGACACTGCAACGCGCCTTCGATTTTGTAGAACAATCGGGCGAACGATGGTGGCTGGCCGAATTATATCGTCTCACGGGCCTGGTAAAGCTGACGCAAGCGGAGCCAGATATTGAAGGGGCTGAGGCCGCATTCCTAAAGGCCATCGAGACGGCGCGGCAGCAAGAAGCGCGTCTGCACGAACTACGTGCGGTAACAGAACTTGCAAGGTTAGGGCGTAGGAATGCTACGAGCCGTGATCGCCGGATGATGTTAGAGCCAATCTTGGATGTCATTGAGGGCGGCGAAGAGACACGCGAGGTTCGTGACGCCAGGGCGCTTCTTTTGGAACTCGTTTGAAATGGCGCCCGACGGAGGATGGCAAGACCGCGAACTCAATCGGGAAAAGGGTTTTCCAGGAAGCGTGCGTCAGTTGTCATGGCTGGAGTGGCGAAAGCCCCGTATCATCGTGGGCAACGCTGATCGGACCTGCTGCAGTAAACGATCCTGGCGCAACCAACATCGCCCAGATCGTGATTGGCGGTACGAAGCGTCTCACGCCAAGGACGATACGAATCATCGAGTGTGGGCGATCAACCGGAAGCAACGTTTTCAGCCACCAAGCTCAACTATGAAGGTGCGAGCGCTCGAAGCGCCCGTACGGCACTGTCGTCACGCGCCGACTGCGTGCCATGGGTATCCGAGACAAGCCAATTGCACCGGCCTCGCCTTGGCAGAACTGCTTTGCCGAACGGCTGATCGGATCGATCCGGCGCGAGTGTTTGGACCACATCATTGTCCTGGACGAGGAACATCTGCGTCGGATTCTGAAAAACTATGCGGACTATTACAACGGCGTGAGAACGCATCGGTCATTGAACAAAGATGCGCCTATCTCTCGCCAGGTTCAGCGATCCGGCGTCATAAATTCGCGCGCCATACTGGGCGGACTTCATCGTCAATACGTTCGGATTTAGATTTTCGGTACACACAGCAGGGAAGAGCCATGCTGAACACCGAGCCGCTCGGCGATCACGCCAGTGGGCAGCCCCTCAGGTCGCACGTGAGGAGCAACCGAAACAGGTTTAAGCGGCTGACCTGGGCGAGCGCGCCCAGTGCAGCTATTGCGCGTTTCTGATCCATGGCCAAGCCCGAAATTGTTAGCCGGGCGTGGCGTACCGACACTCCGCGGCTGCCGGTGGGGTCTCGTCTAGGACCGTCGATCCCGGTGTTCCGCTCGGTCCGGGATTCGGCGCAATATGGGAAGTGTTCCACGGTCCCCATGTGACGATAGCAACCGCCAGCACGAACGCTACAGCGATAACGGCGAACCTTCGAAAGCTGCCTCCCAATCCTGACTATCCGGCATGCGGCTCTCCACGTTAGTTTTAGTAATCCTGACTTCAAGCTGTCTTGGCGAACAACGTCAGGACACCGCCAGCGATGTTGATAGCAACGACTTGCGATGAACCGAGGCCCTCGGCTTTAAGCGCGGATGCTGCCTCCGGTGTCGCGTCAATAGACGTCCGAAGTGACTGCATATCTTCCTCGCTTGTGCGCGCGACGACGTCATCGACCTTCGAGCGCATCTCCGGTTTCAGGTCCTTGAGGTTGACAATCTGTACGCTCTTTATGAGCTTGTTGGATTGAGCAGGCGGTGTCTGTGCCTCGGATTGCGGCGGTGTTCCTTGTGCCTGTGCCTGCACGAAAGCTGGCGTCCCGAGGGAGAGCGCCGCAATAATGACGGATGCCGTAAAGATGCGCATGGTCACTCCTTTTCCAGTTTGAAAAACCGAAAAATCCTATCCACGAAATTTGGTAAACGTCTGATTTTCATGTGGCGTTTCATTGAAGCCAATGCGGCCGCGATGGGCACGCTCAACGATTGCGTGGCACCTCCATCATCGGTGGTGATATAGGTGCCGGCATCCTTCAGCGTGACGAGCTGGCGGCCGCTCGGCAATGGGATCGGATCGTCGAACGGTCGTTTTCAGCCCGCGGCGACCAGCCGTCACGCTGCGGCCTGATTTGTAGTGATGCTGTAGAGGGGCACCCGGACTTGGCGCATGATAAGACGAGTTATGATTGCGGCACTGGCCTTTGCCGCTCCGGTCTGCCTAGTCTCAGCGCAGGATACCAAGGTTTCGGTCGATCTGATCGGAATAGGGCGTATGAGTTGCGCCCACTGGCGGTCTACGCAAGCGCATCGATTAGAGGGTACCATCTGGGTCTACGGTTTCTGGACGGGACTCAATTATGTTGCTGCAGCAAGTGATCAAACACAGGCGAAAATTGACGTGGCGGCGATAGTGGCTCAAGTCGAAAAGACATGCGCTCAGCAAACGTCGCAGACATTAGCCAGCGCCGCGTGGACCACTTATCTTGAGTCCAAGAGATAGCTATGCGGATGCGGATGACTGCGGGCGTGTCCTATTGAAGCGCGGGTCCCCGTTACGGCAAATTGCTACGGCTTGTGGATTGAGGTGGAAATGGCCGCTAAGCTAAATTGAAAGAGGCGCTAACTGAGGAGACTTCACGCCTCTTCAGACGGAGGCGACGATGATGCGCGCCGACGCAGGCCTCCATACCGACTAAGCACGGTGGCAGGTTGGCGAGCCGTGCTTCTACCTGGCCGCGTGACCACTTCTGCCGCAGCACGATTGCGCCGCGCTGATCGTGGCCCACGATGTGGAACGAGTTCTTGCCGATATCGATGCCTATCACGGCGATCGCTGAGCTGAGTTTCTGAGACATGGCGTGCTCCTTGTCTTGGGCGCCCCTTGCCAGCTTGTCGTGCTGGCAGGGCCGGAGCACGGCCGGACCATTCCATTAGCGGACATTTGCCCGGATCAAAATCTGAGCCGACGGTGCGATTGCCTAGTTGCTTCGATCGAGGCGTGTGAAGCCGGTGTCAGTTCTGGCTGGTGCGACCGGTACGTACGGCGTGACCGGACCGGGGTCGAGAATCTGGGGCGGCGGCGCGTTCCTTGTATCGACCGGCGCAACCTCGCCGTCGGTATTAACCAGGAATTTATCCAACATGCTCATGATCGAGTTCTTGGCCTCGTCCGGGCCAGTATCGCGCATGTCATTGTGCTGGAAGGTGGTTTGCACAACCGTAATCCCGGCGTTCTCGCGCTGCTCTTCGTTCGGAATGACGTCTGGATCAGTTTTGAACTGCGGATCTTTGGAGCGGAACGAGAGAATCTTGAACTTGCCCTCGGTCAGAAACGGCACGCGCAGATTATCCAGCGTCACGACCTTCTTGATCTCGTCCGGATACTGTCTGGCGAAATACATCGAGATGTCGCCGCCCATCGAATGTCCGACCATAGTGAGCTTGTCGTAGTCGGCGCTGGGCTGGATCTTCTTCATCTCGCCGACGGCGAAATGGATGTTGGCAACGCCGCGCAGGATTTGCGGCAGACGGCCGACATAGAGCTCGCCGACCTTGGTCACCATCGGCGGATCGGTGGGCAGGTCATGTTGAGGGCTGAGCACGAGATAGCCGCGCGCAGCGAAGGCGTTGGCGAGGAACGAATACTCGGTGTTCTTGACCGCGTTGCCGTGGTTGAGGACCGCGACCGGCAACTTGATCATGCCGGCATTGGCCTGCATTTCCTTGTCGCGGCGGATGGCGATATCGATCGCGACCGGACGGTTGTCGCGCGACGGATCGTAGAACGTAATCGTCTCGTGGCGAATCGCCCACTTGCTGATGGTGAAGTACGCGCCCGTGACAAGCACGGAGAGTGAAAGCAGAACGGTAATTCCACGTTTCATAGGGGGCTCGGCCATCGACTTCAGGATGATCGCAGAGTGCCGACAACAATTCTGTCGGTTTCCTAACCCATCAAACGCCAGTTAAAATTGCAGCGATCAGGTTACCTCAAGTCCAGCTTGTGAGCAACTTCCGGCAAAATATATGCAGAATGCACGTCAGAGAATGCTACTGCGTTGCAGCATTGAACGCTGCGGCGCTGATCCAGTGCCGGCAATCCCGTACGCTTTCGGGCACCAGCGAAAAAATGTGGGTCAGGATGTTAGATCACAAGGACTGCGGAGCCTGCTCCTTATAGTTCCGGCCATCGAACAGGAGCCAAAGCCATGATTTCCCACCCAAGGACCCACAAGGGAGCGGTGCTGATCGCGGCGTACGTGATGTTTGCCTGCGTGGCGGCATTACTGTCGGTCAACCTGACATCACCCACTAGGGCCGCGCTCGGCGCTGACTGGCAGTGCAGCCCGTTTGCGCTCGTATTCACGAGTTGCACCCCGGTGCGTGCACACGAGACCGTTTCCACTGGCGTGCGCAAGTGATCGTGGCAAAGCGGTCATCGCAGTTGCACTTGCCTAAGTCGGTAAACGACACCAAAGCGGACATTATCGGCCAGCGGGTTGAGAGGTCATCGTTGGCTGATTTTCATTCAGCAGCGCGCTGCTTATTGCGAGTGCGCACTATTGGATCGATTGGGTCATAGAGGCAAGCTAAACCGCTGCAATGGCCGCGAGCGCAGAGACTGAGTGCCGTCAGCGGAATGGCGATGGCAGGCGGCGATCTCGGCGATGACGGCATTCTTCGTCTTTCATAGACATTCTCGCTGATCGCAGTGCCAAGAAATATTATGATTGCTGGTTGGGTTTGGTGCCGATCAAGCCCAGCAGCGTTGCGGTCGCGATCATCGCCCCGATGCCACCGAGACTCAGCGCTATCTGCATCGCAAGCCCGTCCGAGATGTTGAGCAGCGCCATGTGGCTGGCGAACGCCAGCAGAACGCCGACGCAATAGATTGGCAGCGAGTTCTGGCCACAGCGGATCGCGCCGCGCATCACCGGCGTCTTTAGCCATCGCCAATCGCGAGGCACGAACCATGCCGCCAAAACCGCTATGGCCAAAAAATGCAGCAGTCGCAATGGATCGAAATTCGATTTGTCCAATGGATATAACAGCTGCGATAGCATCTGCGGGACCAGTGATTCCAGCGGCTTGATGCGCGAACTCAATACGATGACCAAGCTGAGGAGCAGATACAGGACGGCAAGTGCAAGCGCCGTACGTGACGTCACCCACGGTCGGACGCTCCTGTCCTCGATCATCCACCACGCGCCAAGCACAACGAGCAGCTGCCAGGCCAGCGGATTGAAGGCCCAGTGGCCGTTCGGCCACGCCGGGAGGGTCCAGCCGAAGACATGCACCAGCGCATAAAGCGCCAACGAGGCGCCAAGCGTCACGTTCGGCACGCGCAGCAGCAGCCACAGCAACGGCGCGAACGAGAGGTGAAGCAGCACGAAGATCGGCAACACGTCGGTATTGACCGGACGGTATTGCAAGATCGCCGCGTGCGCGAGCGTCGCGCCCGGATGGTCCAACAGAATGCGCGTATTGCTGTCGTCGGCAAGACGGCCGCCTCCTGCGAGGTGAACCAAGATGGCGCAGGCGAGCGTGAGCAGCAGAAATGCGACATAAATGTCCCAGCTTCGCCGCAGCGTCCGGCGGATCACCCCGGTCCAGCCCTCGAAGCGCAATGTCTTGCCGTAGGCCAGCGCGCAGGTTACGCCCGAGACAAACATGAATACTTCCGCGGCATCGCTGAAGCCGTAGTTCCGCAGCGTCAGCCAACATCCGCTGTTGTTGGGGACATGGTCAAGAAAGATGAACCACAGCGCGATGCCTCGGCAGGCATCTATTCGAAGATCGCGGGCCCGGCCTTTCAGCTCCGGTAGCTCGCCGACGAATAGCTTTGGGGTGGCGATTCGATCGTGCATCTGGGTTACCCCAAGCTGACAAGATGGGCCTGCCGCTGGAGGTTCCGGTGTGAGCTGGTTCACCTTCAGAGACTTATTTTTGCGCTGTCATTTGAGACCAATCTGCGCGCCCGCGTTGAGCATTGCCGGCTTCGCACGTGATCAGTTGAGCCACGCGATTAGGGGCCGCCCGTCTTCGGCGCTTGACGAGGTCTCTCCTAAGTCGGCTGTTAGAAAAGAGGCGAACCAGGTTCGCGTGTCAGGCAGTTCCGAGTCTGCCGCGAACCAGAAGTGTCTGAACGCGCTGAGGAGACTCTGAGTTCTGGGGCATTGCAGACAAGATCCGCTCACGGAGACTTTTTCTTTCCACGATCCGAAGCAGGCCTCGTGATCCCTTCAATGTGGCATGGAGGCTGCCGCTTCAGGCGCGGGACAAGACGGTGCCAGAATGGTAGGTTGCGCCGACCCGGCCGATAGCGGAAGGACGACCATGACCACCTTCGTTCTCGTGCACGGCGCCTGGTGACCGAAGCGCGTGTACATGCTTGCCGCCGGCTGGGAGCCGTCGCCGTTCCAGCAATTCGGCGGGCGCTTCAAGGGCGATCGAGGCTGGCAGTTCGTCAGCTTCACCTGCGGGCACGACGTGATGATGGATCAACCTCAGGAACTTGCCGCCGCGCTCATCGCTGCCGCTTAGGGAGGCGCGCGCACGGTGCTTGGTGGCCACCCGAATCGGGGCGAGACCGGATTGCTTTTTCCACGCACAATGCTCGCGAGGGGCCCGAAGCACCGTAACTAGGGGCTGGGGCTCTGGCCCCGCGCCATAACATCCGCGCATGAATGTCGCGACATCCAGCAAGGAGCCGACCATGACCCAGCGCATCCCCGAGAACTTTTCCGCGGCCGAGTGGAGGCTCGTCACCATCATGGACAACACGATGCCGCCGCGAGACCCCACCGATGACGATGACGATGACGATGATGATGACGATGATGATGACGAGGACGAAGACAACGACACCGAACCGGACGACGAGCGCCAGCCGCCGGTCGTCAGAGAACCCGACGAAGACGAATAGGCGCGAAGGCTTTGCAACAGCTCGCCAGCCCTGATCTCGGTCCGGCTCAAATGAGAACACCAATGGTCTGCTCAGACAATACTTTCCGAAGGGCACCGACTTGTCGGTGCACTCGCAAGCCTATCTGAACAAAATGGCTCGTCAGCTCAACGAACGGCCACGTGAGACGTTGCAATTTGAAACCCCAGCAGAGAGATTCAACGTCTGTGTTGCGTCGACCGGTTGAGCCCGCAGGGGTAGACCGGAGTGCGCCGGGAGACCGGCAAGGAGTAGATGGTGCAAGTCCATCACCATGAAGGAGTAGCGGACCGCATCGACCCCGAGTCATGCGCCAGTATGGTGAGGGGTGGAATTTATCGAGCTCCGGCCGCAACCATGTGAGCAGGATTGCGGATGTGAGGCGGTCGAATGTGTGAGAAGGTCGAAGGAGGGTATGGCGCAACGGTCGGTGAGACGGGATCGGGAAAACCAGTCCAGGTTATATGTGCCCTGAGCGTCCGCGAAAAATTCACCCGGGAGCGCACGGCCGCCAAAAGAGTTCGGCCTTGAGGGCATGGTCTCCAAGCGCCGCGATCGACCTTACCGCGCCGGCAGGTCGCGTGATTGGATCAAGATGAAAAACCGAAGTCATCCGGCGATCAGCCGGGTCAAGGAGTCGTTCTCGTCATGACTACCATTGCAAAACTCCTAGCGCAAAAGCAGCGGCTGCTCGAACGGCTCCATGAAGATCCCGGCCCGCACGAGCGCAAAGAGATCGAGCGCCTTCTAGCTGACGCTGCGTTGAACCAGTTGGATGAATAGGCGGAGAGGGATGCTATCGGCGTTCAGATTATCACCGAAGCCTTCAAGGGCGTTCAGCGCGCCGCTCCGGTGGTTCCCTCTGACGGACTGGCGGCTGGCGGTGGGGCCCGGTCTAGCTCCGTCGATCCCGGTGTTCCGCTCGGTCCGCGATTACTCGCAACATGCTCAGTGTTCCACGGTCCCCATGTGAGGATAGCAACCGCCAGCATGACTACAGCAATAACGGCGAACGTTCGAAAGTGCATGCGGCTCTCCAAGTTAGTTTAAGCTGTCTTGGCGAACAACGTCAGGACACCGTCGACAATGTTGATAGCAACGACTTGTGCCGAACTCAGGCCCTTGGCCTTAAGCGCGGATGCCGCTGCCGGTGTCGCGTCAATGGATTTCCGAAGTGACTGTATATCTTCTTCGCTTGTCTGCCCGACGATTTCATCGACCTTAGCGCGCACCGCCGGTTGCAACTGCTTAATGTCGACGACCTGTATGGTCCGTATGACCGTACTGGACTGGGCAGGCGGTGTCTGTGCCTCGGGTTGCGAGGGTGCTCCTTGTGCCTGCACGAAAGCCGGCGTCCCGAAGGGAGAGGGCTGCAATAATGACGGATGCCGTAAAGATGCGCATGCGCAATCCTTTCAGTTTGAATAGCTAAGAAACTCTTATCCACGAAATCTGGTTAGGGTCTGATTCTCTTGTGGCCATTCAGTGAAACCAATGCGGCTGCAATGCGCACGCTCAAGACACAGCCCACGCCGAATCGTCAGTGGGAAACCAAAGATCAACAGGGCGTGACCATCGCCCTCACGCTTCGTCCAAAGTTGCCCGGAGGCGCCACCGCGCGTGCGGGGGCCTCATAAATCCGCAGGCGTGGCCGACGTCTGCTTTGGCGCGCATTACGGACTCAAGTCAGACGTTGCGCCAGTTCCGAAAACCTTCACACAACCGGACTCGTGCCGGCGACAAACAGCATAATCAATTTCTGGAGCGTCTATCGAGTGGGATGTTACCAGCATAACGCGCGTCTTCCCACTAACGAAATTATGCCGTACCGCGCGCCGTCTATACGCGCGCGCGCGGGGCGTGCCGTGACCAAGGCCAGCGGGGTTAACCGTCCCGCGCTAGACGCGTGGAAGATTTGAATTTCCTTCGAGTAGAAGCCACGGGGACACCGGGCCCTCATCGACGCCATCACCAAAGCACTGCGCGACGATCCGCTTGTGGCCGATGAGATCCGAGCACTGAAGATTTTGCAGCGGCGTGCAAAGGCAGACTAATTCCCGCCGCAATGTTGTTCAACTTTAGAACGATCGGTAATCGCAGAGTGGGGACTCAGATGCGAATACCCATAGTGGGGTTCTCTTGGCGGCCATTCAGCCGTCATTTGCTCAAAAGCTTCTAACGACTGAGCCATTGATACTCGATCCTTACGCGGTCGTGTTCGTCAACGATGGCTCGTGTTCGGCCGGAAAAATACTCGAGAGACGCTATTTGCGGCTTACACCGTAAAAAGTCCTGCGTATCCGCGAGCGAAGTGTCTGGGTCATAAAAAGCGTAGGTCTAGGGAGTGAGAATGAAATCAGCCGCCAAGAGGACGGCCTCGGAAGCGCTTGCGCAGACGCTGGCCATCACAGCCATGCTTGTGATCGCGGGATTCACTTTCTATTCGCGTTAAATTGGCTGGCCAATCAATAGCTGTGTGTACCGAAAACCCTATCCGGGTTTATCGAATGATAGAATCGGCTAAGTTGGCGCGATGATCGCGCTGATCTGCTTCGTTCTGGCCGTGCTGGCCTCGCCATTCAAGTCGAACATCCGGCTTGAGGCGGAGAATGCAGTGCTTCGACATCAGCTGATCGTCTTGCGACGCAAGCTGAAAGGCCGGGCTCGCCTCACGAACAACGACCGCTGGTTCTTCGTTCAGCTGTATCGCTGGTTCCCGTCGATCCTTCCGGTTCTCATGATTATTCGACCCGAAACGCTGGTGGGTTGGCATCGGACCGGCTTTCGCCGCTATTGGCGTTGGAAATCGTGTCGACGGGGAGGGCGACCGCAGATCGAGACAGAATTGCGCGCGCTGATCCGGCAGATGAGCACAGAGAATTTGCTTTGGGGTGCGCCGCGCATCCACGGCGAACTGCTCAAGCTCGGGTTTAGCGTCGCTCAATCAAGTGTCGCCAAGTATATGGTCAAGCGACGCGGGCCTCCAAGTCAGGAATGGCGGACCTTTCTGCGAAACCACGCGCCGGACATCGCCGCCATGGATTTGTTCGTAGTACCGACCATTGGCTTTAAGCTGCTGTATGGCTTCGTCATCATCCGGCTTGATCGCAGAGATCTCGTCTGGATCGGCGTCACAACCAACCCGGCGGCGGAGTGGGTTGCACGTCAGATCACCGAGGCTTTTCCTTGGGATGGCGCTCCGCGCTATATGATCCGAGATCGAGATCGAATCTACGGCACTGTCGTCACGCGCCGACTGCGTGCCATGGGTATCCGAGACAAGCCAATTGCACCGGCCTCGCCTTGGCAGAACGGCTTTGCCGAACGGCTGATCGGATCGATCCGGCGCGAGTGTTTGGACCACATCATTGTCCTGGACGAGGAACATCTGCGTCGGATTCTGAAAAACTATGCGGACTATTACAACGGCGTGAGAACGCATCGGTCATTGAACAAAGATGCGCCTATCTCTCGCCAGGTTCAGCGATCCGGCGTCATAAATTCGCGCGCCATACTGGGCGGACTTCATCGTCAATACGTTCGGATTTAGATTTTCGGTACACACAACAGTATGCCTGGAGTAAAGCAGGGAGAAACGCTTATGCCCGTTGGAATGTTTCGTAGTGAGGAAGGGTGGGTGCAGGTCGATTACGAAACCGGCAACATTCCGATCCCGCGATCAAAATATGAGGAAAATAAATACAAGCCCGATTTCGATAAATTGCCGTCAGAAGCAGAGTATTTCAGGGTTCGTATCCAGGGCGGCTAAAACATCTCCGATCATGTCGCAGCACACTTGCGAGGCTTCTTGCCGAGCGTCTTCGGCACGCGGCAAATCCACGACGTGGTGATTTGCGCATCGGCCATACCGGATTTGAAAACCAAATCGTGCCATCCGCAACATTTTAGAATGGCTCGTCTACTTTGTCTGTTCGGTTGCGGACAGACCCTAATGGAATGCAACGCCGATCCGGCGGCCCTTTCGCCAAACGACGTGACAGTGGTGATTGCTGTGCTCGACGCTGATGACAAGTTCGAATGAACTGGGAATGCCGATTTGGCTTTCGACCTCAAGGTTCGCACCGCCAACGGACATATTGCGGACCAAACAGTCGATCCCGGAGCCATCGAACGAGATTGTCCCGGCCTTTATGACTTTCTGGCGCTGGGTGACGTGATTGTCGTCCATCAGAACCTCCCTATGCCAAAGCGTTCAAATTCCCCCAAAGTAGGCCACTCGCATTTCTGCTCGTGGCAATGATCACGATTAGCCTTGAGCTATGGCTGCGGCGTCCAAATTTGCCAGACCAGGCTCAGGCTGTCGGAAATACAGCCATGTCTCGACCACTCGTGCGGCGCAGAGTACCTTTGCGCCCAATAGATTGGGTACCTTTGGTTTGCCGCGCCCGCGTTTTGTCTTACCGCTGTTCGTCGTGAGACCTGGTGAAATGCGAGCCAGGTCAGCTCGCTGGGCAAGATCCCGTACCATCCCCGACGAGACAGAGAGATGCTTGATGTATTTCGCGTCCTCCAAGAGGTTTCGGATAGACGGATCGTCTAGTTCCCGTTGCACCAAACCAAGCGCTTCTGTAAGCGCGTCAAGCCTAGTCGCAGTCTCCGCTTTTGAGGGGCGGTATTGATCCACGAGCCGATCATACTGCAGTCCCTGCGACGACCATTCGAGGTGGGCTGCGAGCCAGGACGGCGTTTCATCGGGAACAATTCGACGTGCGATGTCGAGAAATGTAGGGATCTCAATCGCATGCTCGTGTTCGTTCCCCTTCTTTGTCATCACCCTTTTCCCAGTTGCGGCAGGAAATCTAGGACGAGCTTACAGGAATGCATTAGGTTCCCACCCGCCGCACTGGCCGCGAAGACAGCAACCACCTCCATCCCGATAGTCTTCGTCGTGGGGCTTGATCCGGTCGCGGCCGGATTGGTCGCAAGCTTCAACCGTCCGGGCGGCAACGCCACCGGCATGACTCTGGTCCCGGGACGGCTCGTGCAGAAGCGGCTGGAGTTACTGCGCGAACTCATTCCCGGCGCTGCCAACATCGCGATGCTCATCAATCCTGCCAGTCCCGAAGCCCCGCCTGAAATCAGGGACGCGGAGGCGGCGGCGCAGGCAAACGGGGTACAGATTAAGTTGCTGAACGCCACCACGCCGAACGAAATTGACGCAGCGTTCACATCTCTTGCTGATCTGGGCCCAGACGCACTGGTTGTTGGAACTGACATTTTTTTTAGCGTGCGAAAAGAGCAACTCGCGGCGCAAACGGCACGCACCAAGATTCCGGCAATCTACCCCTTCGATGATTTCCCCGCTTCCGGCGGTTTGATCAGTTATGGAACGAGGTCCATGGACGCCTATCGTCAGGGGGGTATTTACGCCGGACGGATTCTCAAGGGCGAAAAACCTGCTGATTTACCGGTGCAAGCGCCGACCAAGTTCGAGTTGATCATCAACCTAAAAACGGCCAGGGCGCTCGGCCTCACCGTGCCGCCGTCGCTGCTGGCACGTGCCGACGAGGTGATCGAATAGAGCGCCATGTCCGTTCATGGCACCGAACGGACATGCCACCGTAGTCGCCGCATATCCGTTGTTGAGGGATGAACGGACCTCGTTCTGACGCCCGCCGAGGTCTGAAAATAACGGACATCGGCCCTGATCAGTTATTCGCGTTTCAAGAGAGCCATTCTTCAGCTCCTATCAGATGTGCTGACCTAACTCCCCGCGTGATCCCCATCACAGTAATTGCCGCGCCATCGGCGTTAATCTACGCTCATCGGATAGCGGACAATGGTGTCCACTGCCGGAATGGGAGTGCAGACAATGAACAAACATTCCGAAAATAAAACAACGTCGCTTCAGGACGAGCCGAACAAGGCAAAGCCCACGAAGGACGAACTCAACGAGCAAGACCTCAATAAAGTGGCTGGGGGCCTAGGCCCCGTAGACGGACTCCGATTTGGCCCCGTAGACGGACTCCGAATAAACACCCCGCACAACAATTGAAATTGACAGTTAAGCCGCCTTCTTTCGACGCAAAAAAATAAGCTTTGGATTTCTTTGGGGGCCGCCTCAGTCGGCGGCCTCTTTCTTTTCAAACCAAGCAATGTCGCCTATTGACCCGCATGTATGGTCCGGCCGCGCGTTGCAAGAAGATTTCGTCGAATTGGCGGCGGCGGTCTTGCATCAATGTATCCGGCCTCTGATTGGAGCATTTGGTGCTCCGGGCCATCATGGATATCAGCGCGCGTGCGTTCTAATTAGCGGACAGGCCTCGATTGGGCCATTTGGGTCACCAGTATTCGCACGCGCTCGGAAGACCGATCCTCCATCTCGTCTCATCCTCTCGCAGACCTCGGCGGGAAACTGTTGATAGGGTTACGTCATCGCTTGCTCCTCATGTCGCGCAGTTCCTTTGTTCAAGCCAAGGGCCGTTCCTTCGTCCCGGCCCGCAGAACGTCGATCGCGTCGCGCGCAGGGGCGGTCAAGGCCGGCCGTCGCGCTTGGCTTGCGGCGGGCGCCGGCGTTGCCAGGCTGCGCCTTGACCGCGCCGAGCACGGCGCGAGGATCAAGCGGATCGGACGCCTGCATCATCGGTCCTCGTCAGCTCGAAGGCGCGTCCTTTGGCCAGCACCGCCCACGCGATCCGGGCAAGCTTGTTGGCGAGCGCGATCGCGAGCACGTTGTGGTGTAACCGCCTCTTGGCGGCTTCGATCCAGGATTTGAGCCCGTAACGTTCCCAGTCCTTTATCCTGACCAGCACAACCCATGCCGCCTGCACGAACAGAACGCGCAGGTAGCGATTGCCGCGCCTGGAGATTTTGCCGAGGATCGTGCGGTCTCCCGTCGAGATCTGCTTGGGCACCAGTCCGAGCCAGGCGCCGAAGTCGCGGCCTTTGGAGAATACGTCTCCAGTGCCGATCGCGGCCACCATGGCGCTCGAAATGATCGGCCCGATGCCGGGCACCGTCATCAGGCGCGAACATGCCTGATCCTGACGGGCCAGCGCTCCGGATAGGCCATCGATGCGCTGATCCAGCCGGCGCCAGTCGCCTGCCAACTCCTCGATGACACGCAACATGCGGGGCGACAGGGCATCGGTGCGCGTTGCAAGGATGGTGGGCAGTTCCGTGCGCAGGAAGCCGATCCCCTGGCGCACGGCGATCCCGCGTTCCAGCATGAAGGCGCGAATCTGGTTGATGATGCCGGTGCGTTGCGACACCAGCCGCTCGCGCACCCGATGCAGCGCCTGCAGATCCAGTTGCTCCGCGGTCTTGGTCGCCACGAACTTCATCGTCGGGCGCTGCACGGCTTCGGCAACCGCTTCGGCATCATTGAAGTCGTTCTTCTGTCTCTTGCTATAGGGGCGGACATATTTGGCCGGCATCAACCTGGCATCGTGACCAAGCGATGCGAGTTTGCGGCTCAGGTGATGGGCGCCGACGCAGGCTTCCATGCCGACCAGGCAGGGCGGTATATTGGCGAGCCGCGCTTCCACTTGGCCACGCGACCACTTTTGCCGCAGCACGATGGCGCCGCGCGCATCGTGGCCCACGGCGTGGAACGAGTTCTTGCCGATATCGATGCCGATCACGGCGATCGCGGTATTGGGTATCTGAGACATGGCGTGCTCCTTGTCCTTGGCGCCCCTTGCCAGCTTCGCTTGCTGGCGGGGCAGGAGCACGGCCGGACCATCCCATTAACGGACATTCATCTGAGTTGATCGAAAGGGAGGGAGGGAATACGGTTACCCTTTAAAGTGATACCTCTGCGCCGCAGACTACTGCGGTTGAAAGAAGTGCTCCATGGCATCGCCAAGGGTACTCGGTCCGCATGATGGCCACCTCGCAATTCTAGGAGGCACCGGCGCCCGGCTTATCATTGAAGGGGACGACGCTGGCAAGCGCTTCGCACTTGTAGAGCATCCGATGCAGCCGCGAGCCTTGGCGGCTCCCATGCACCGGCACCACCGCGAGGACGAATATAGCTTCGTCCTCGAGGGCAGCATCGGGGCGCTGCTCGGAGATTCCGTGGTGATTGGCAATCCGGGGGACCTGATCTTCAAGCCGCGCGAACAATGGCACACGTTCTGGAACGCTGGCGACGCGCCCGCCCAGGTATTGGAAATCATATCGCCGGCCGGGTTTGAGAACTATTTCCGCGAGCTAGGAACGGAGTTGATCAGCGGCCCCCCTGATCCGCAGCGGCTCGCGGCGCTCTGCGCGCGCTACGCGCTCGACATGGACATGAGCAGCGTTCCCAGCCTCATCCAACGCTTCGGGGTGCGCTTTCCGGGAGCACCGCCGCCAGCGCCGCATTGATTTGGCATTTATGAGCGGCGGTATTGCCCTGTCGTTTGAAGTCAATCGCGACGACGCCCGACCAGAGGCTTAGCTGCCAGAAAGCGCGACGACTTCCGCGTTTGGCGTGCGCCGTGCAAAGGAGGCGCTTTCCAGTGGGTGCAAGCCCCACCCGGCAACCGCTCCAGCCGGAAGCAATCGGAGCAGTCATGGAGGTAACGAAGTGACTGAAGCCTTCGATTAGCGTGTCACGAATTGGTGACAGCGCGAGTGTGCAGGCCGCAACACGAGTGAACGTCGAGCAAGCCTCGAAAAGGAAGATGTGTAGGCCGATCCGACTGCCATATCGGGGAAGGCTGAAACAGCTGGGCGAGTTGAGCAAAGAGTACGGCCAGTTGCTACACCGGGGTATTGGCGGCGGCATGTACACAAGGAAAGCGTACGCAACACGGGAAGCCCCAAGGCGAGGTCAGCGATGACCAACCGAACGCCCGCGAGGGACAGGTCGGCCGCCATGGGGTGGCGGAGAGGTTCGTATTACCGCTGAGAACGGGTAACACCGGTGGAGGGAAGTGAGCAGCCGACAAGGCTGAGAGTCTGACAGGGTGAAAGTCCCTGTACCGTCAATTACCTGTATTCGGACGGTTAGCATATCCGGTGCGTGTGGAGGCAACAAAGCACGATAGGCCCGGACGTAAAATCCCCGGCTGCCCTGCAGCAGTATCGCAGCGGTAGGAACGATCTGGGGGGAGAGCAAACTTGGAGGCCGGAACATTAAGGAATATCTGCATCCTCGAAACACGGACCTGCGAGAAGTCGTAATTCGTGGGGACAAAACGCGGGAAGCCGACCCATTCTTTCCTTGGGGAAGGCCGATGACATCGTGGAAGAAACAGGTGAGAGCACACGGTGTACCGCCGGGGTACGGGATCCAGCATCCAAGGAAAGATTCTCAGAGATAACGTCGGGAAGCTCCCGGGGGCAGCAGGGACTGCGTACAACCTGCCAGGACTCTTCGAACGAGGCTAAATGCCGAAGCAGGAGAGAGCCCAACGGGAGTGGCACATGAGCCCGTAGGAGCGATGACGGAGGGGTAACGCCCTCGGAGGAGATGGCACTCACATCTCCCCAACGGAGGTAGCACCGAAGTTGGGCAAAGGGGCTCAGGACACTTGGCGGCTTACTTGGCCGTATGGCGGCCGGCTTGATAAAACCGGCGGAACGCCACGACAGCTCAGGAGGCGAGGCTGAAGGCAAACCAGAATGGCGGGGGTGTACACGGACCAGCGTTTAAACCTCTCCAAACTTGGGAAGGCCTTCGGAAGAAAGCCAAGGTTTCAAACCGGACCCGGGAAATCTGGCCGTCCGGGATTATAGGGGGGCTTCGGGAAACGTAAGCCATGGTGAGACTGTGAACCCGTCCTGCAATCGAAAGAGCAGGAGCGGAAACCCCTCACCTACAGCGGGACGCGCCCGATTTCTATCCCAGTGGACCTCAGTTCAAGACAGACGCAACAAGTGGTGAGGGATTTGGAGATTGGGCAACCTATCAACTCCGAAAACTGTTCAGAAACTACAGAAGGCGTTGCACGCGAAAGCGAAGGCAGAAGCCGGCTATCGCTTCTACACGCTATACGACAAGATCAGCCGTGAGGACATTCTGGCCCATGCGTTTGCCCAGTGCCGTTCCAACAAGGGCGCACCGGGGGTCGACGGTCAGGACTTCGCGGACATTGAGGCGTATGGCGTCGAGCGGTGGCTTGGCGAACTGGCGCTTGCGCTCCGGGAGGAGAGCTACCAACCGGATCCTATCAGAAGAGTGTTCGTCCCGAAGGCCAACGGCAAGCTCAGGCCGCTGGGCATCTCGACCTGCGGGATCGGGTCTGCATGACAACAGCGATGCTGGTGTTGGAGCCGATCTTCGAAGCCGACCTTCCACCCGAACAGTACGCGTACCGTCCCGGGCGCAATGCCCAACAGGCGGTGGTCAAGGTGGAAGGGCTGCTGTTCCGCGGCCACCCGGAAGTCGTTGGCGCCGACCTCGCGGACTACTTCGGAAGCATCCCCCATGCCGAGCTATTACAGTCGGTAGCGCGCCGGATCGTTGATCGGCGCGTGCTGCATCTGATCAAGATGTGGCTGGAATGCACCGTGGAAGAAACCGATGATCGAGGACGGAAGACACGCACGACCGAAGCCCGGGACAACCGGCGCGGCATTCCGCAAGGCTCACCCATCTCACCGTTGCTGGCGAATATATACATGCGCCGGTTCATACTGGGATGGAAGAAGCTCGGACTGGAGCAACGCCTCGGCAGTCGTATCGTAACCTACGCCGATGATCTTGTGATCCTGTGCAAGAAGGGCAACGCCGATGAGGCGTGGCAGCAACTGCGCAAGATCATGAGCAAGCTGAAGCTCACGGTCAACGAGGAGAAGACACGAATCTGCAGGGTCCCGGAAGAGGAGTTCGACTTCCTGGGCTACACGTTCGGACGGATGTTCTCAGAGAGAACCGGCCAGGCGCGCCTGGGTTACCGGCCATCGAAGAAGAGCATCAAGCGCATGGTTGAGCAAATCCATGCACTAACGGACCGAACGGGGACATGGCAAGAAACCACAAAGCTGGTGGGCAAGGTGAACCGCACGCTGCGCGGATGGGCGAACTACTTCCAAGTAGGCACCGTCAGCAAGGCGTATCGGGCACTCGACAGCTACACAGCGATGCGGTTGCGCCGGTGGTTGCAGTTCAAGCACAGAACCAGGCGTCGCAAGGGCGGGACCTATCCACTCTCGCATCTTTACGGGCACTTCGGGCTCGTACGCCTGAGCCGGCTTGGGCACAACGTGCCGTGGGTGAAGGCGTGAAGTGTTGTCCGAGAGAAGCTATGGGGCGGGCGGCGGAGGTTGTGGCACCTTCATCGTCCATACGAACCAATGGAGGTTGCCCCGTGGCCCAAGTCAATGATCTCAGCCGAAGCCTGACCGCGTTTGATCCGATCTCGACCTTGGTGGTGGTCGTCGAGATGAGCAAGGCGAACTGGCTGGTGAGCGGCGTTGTTCCCGGCGTCGAGCGCCAGCCGTTGAAGAAACTGGAGCCGGATGCGACGGCACTGTTACGATTGATCGAGCGGTGGCGGAACGAGGCGGTGCGTGCTGGCCGGCCGATCAGCCGGGTCGCGCTGGCCTATGAGGCTGGCCGCGACGGCTTCTGGCTGGCGCGCTGGCTTATTGCTCGTGGGATCGAGGCGCACGTCATCCATTCGGCAAGCGTTGCGGTGTCACGCGAGCGCAAGCGAGCGAAGACGGACCGACTGGATGCGGCGATGTTGATGCGCGTATTCCTGGGATGGTTGCGCGGTGAGCGGGGGCACTGCGGGATGGTGGCGATCCCGACGATGGAGGAGGAGGATGCGAGGCGCCCGAGCCGCGAGCGCGAGAGCCTTGTCGACGAGCGCTCTCGCATCACCAACCGCATGAAGAGTGCGCTCGCCCGTCTCGGGATTCGGGGATTCAAGCCGCATCTGCGCAAGGCGCCTGAGCGTCTGGCAGGTCTGCGGACAGCGGAGGGCACGGGCCTGCCGGCAAACATCATCGAGGAGTTCCGGCGCGACATGGCTCGGCTGGCACTGGTCCGTGAGCAGATCAGCTCGATCGAGAAGACACGTGCCGAGCGGCTCGAGCGGGCCCCCGATACAGGGCCGCATGCGATGGTGCGGCTGCTCGCCAGGGTGATCGGTATCGGCATCGAGACGGCGGACATGCTGGTGCAGGAGATCCTGTCGCGGAAGCTTCGAGATCGAAGAGCGGTGGCGCGCTACGCCGGGCTCACGGGATCGCCCGACGAGAGCGGTTTGAAACGCCGAGAGAAGGGCCTGGCCAAGGCCGGCAATGCGCGGGTACGACGTGGGCTGATCCAGTTGGCGTGGCGCTTCCTGATGTTCCAGAAAGACAGTGCGCTGGCGCAGTGGTATCGCACGCGGACCGAGGGGCCGAGCGGCGCGCGCAAGACGACGATGATCGTGGCGCTGGCGCGCAAGCTGCTGATAGCGCTGTGGCGCCTGGTCACGACCGGCGAGGTGCCGGAGGGTGTCGAGCTGCGGCCGGCGGCGTGAGCAACACTCTAGAACGAGAAAGGACAAACAGGGTTCGTCAACCTGACCGCACTTGATGCGCCGGGTTGCCGATGACGATCCGAGGTGGCGGCAATCCGCATTCGGCTATGGCTGCAATGCCGCTGAGAGAATGGACCCGCCGCCTCGGAGCCTTGCCCGCAGAAGCGTATGACTGCTTCATGGTCGGGACCCGATACGGGTTCAACCGAATACAAGCGTGGTTCGCGCGATTGATCGCGGCCAATGGCAGGCTCCCCTCGGATCATCGCACGGCCAACCACCCGATCGCCGGCAGCCTGCCGCCGTGCTCGCGTCCGTCAAGGACAAGCCGTCGGCGGCGCTGAAGAAGCGCCGTCCTTGACCGCCGCTGCGCGCGACGGCGATGGAAATATGCGGTCGGGACGGAAGAATGCTCGCCGCGCGGGTCGAACAAAAAAATGGAATGCAAAGGATGACCAAAACGACATGACGCCCCCTTGACAAAGAAAGCCCCATACAAGCCGGATGCGGGAAATCCGCCTGTCCGGTTCGATGAGCGGGGTGTGAAAACGGGGCCACGGTCGAACCAGTAAGGCACCGCCGGACGAAAGGGGCGGCAACAGATATGTTCGAACCTAAAGCTACCGCGTCACACCTCGACTCTACACGTTTGCGACATGCCAACTGCATCGAGCGGTGTCCGCTTTCAGGGGTAACCCGGAAGACATATGCTGTTCCTGAGTTCTTCTGACTTTGACCCAGACTGTGTGAAAACACCCTCAATGAAAACACCCTCAATGATATGATTCTCCAGCGATTCGGTTGGAGGATTCGATGACGCGCTTTGTCGTTGGCGATGACCGCGGTCAGAGCACGTTATTCCCCGAGCGGCTGGATGACTATTTGGGCGAGGACAATCCGGTCCGGGCGATCGATGTGTTGGTCGATGAGCTTGACCTGGCCAAGCTCGGCTTTGACGGCGTTGAGCCGGAGGCGACAGGAAGGCCAGCCTATCATCCTGCAACGCTGTTGAAGATTTACGTCTACGGATACCTCAATCGGGTGCAGTCGAGCCGGCGCCTGGAGAGAGAATGCCAGCGGAACATCGAGTTGGTTTGGCTGACCGGCCGCCTGATGCCAGACTTCAAGACGATAGCCGACTTCCGGAAAGACAATGGCGAGGCCATCCGCAAGGTCTGCCGTGAGTTCGTGGTGCTGTGCCGACGCCTTGAGCTGTTCAGCGAGGCGAGCGTTGCGATCGACGGCAGCAAGTTCAAGGCCGTCAACACGCGGGACCGGAACTTCACGCAGGCCAAGATGCAGCGGCGGCTGGCGCAGATCGACGAGAGCATAGCCCGCTACCTCTCACAGCTCGACAGCGCCGATCGCCAGGGGGAAGCCGTACCAGAGGCCAAGATCACCCGGCTCAACGAGAAGATTGCAGCGCTACGCCAAGAAATACAGCGCCTGAACGGTCTGAACACTCAGATGATGCAGACCGAGGACAAGCAGATATCGCTGACCGATCCCGATGCTCGCTCGATGGCCACCAGCGGTCGAGGCAGCGGGATGGTCGGTTACAATGTGCAGAGTGCCGTCGACACCAAGCACCATCTCATTGTCACCCATGAGGTGACCAATGTTGGTTCTGACCGGAGCCAGCTATCCCGCATGTCTGAGCAGGCACGCGCAGCGATTGGTTCTGAGACGATCGAGGCTGTGGCCGATCGCGGGTACTATAGCGGCGAGGAAATTGTTGCCTGTGAGCAAGCCGGCGTCACTGTCTATCTGCCGAAGCCGATAACGTCGGGCCTCAACGTCAAAGGGCGCTTCGGCAAGCAGGACTTCGTCCACGTCGCGGCGGACGACGTTTATCTTTGCCCCTCCGGCGAGCAGCTAACCTATCACTACACCAACGAAGAGGATGGCAAGACGCTGCGGCGTTACTGGACCAACGCTTGCCAAGGCTGCGCGCTGAAGGGCAAGTGCACAACTGGCAAAGAGCGACGGATCTCGCGCTGGGAGCACGAAGCCGTCCTTGAGGCCGTGCAAGCGAGGCTCGATCGAAACCCGGCGAAAATGCGCCTTCGCCGCCAGACCGTCGAGCATCCATTCGGTACGATAAAGTCGTGGATGGGATCGACGCACTTCCAGATGAAAACGCTCAAGCACGTCGGTACCGAAATGGCGCTACACGTCCTGGCCTACAACATGAAACGGGTCATGAGCATTCTCGGCGTTGGCGGACTAATAGAAGCGATCCGAGCGTAGGCTCGGCTCATGAGCCAGCCGGCTGCGCCTCAAACCTCAACATCCGCGTTTTTACACAGTCTGGACCCATCTCGGACATGGGCGCACTGGTCGGTTTGGTTTTGTTGTTCACCGTTAGATCAGGAAAAGCGCCAACTGTGCTGACCCTTACCGCGACGCTCAAATCGTAGCGAGTTGGGCTGCTCGGGCTACTTGCTGCGCTGCACTCGACGTTGCCATACTCCGTTTATATTTTATATTTCTTACAGTTTGATCAGCATCAATGCGGGTTCTTTCGGCGGGAAATTGGTGAACTAATCGGCGGAATTAGCCCAACATTGGAAATTGGATCGAGCCGACACTGAGGAAGCTGAGATTGGAGGGAGACATGAGTTCGCTCGCCATCAAGGGAAATGGACTTCAGTCAAAGCTCCTCTGGGCCGCAGTGATCGCGCTCGGTGCGCTTTCTTTCGGGATCGTCGCGCTCAGCAGAGGCGAGAACGTCAACGCGGCATGGCTCGTCATCGCCGCGGTGTGCATCTACTTGATCGCCTACCGCTTTTACGCGCTTTTCGTCGCCGAAAAGGTACTGGGCGTCGACCCTACACGGCAGACCCCGGCCTACCAACACAATGACGGCCTCGACTACGTGCCAACCAACCGCTACGTGCTGTTCGGTCACCACTTCGCGGCAATTGCTGGCGCCGGCCCCCTGGTCGGCCCGGTGCTCGCCGCCCAGATGGGCTACCTGCCTGGCACGCTATGGATTCTCGCTGGCGTCGTCTTCGCCGGTGCGGTGCAGGATCTGACTGTGCTCTTTCTCTCCACGCGGCGTGACGGCCGCTCGCTCGGCGACATGGTGCGCTCTGAAATGGGTCCGGTTGCCGGCGGCATCGCGCTCGTTGGCGTGCTGCTGATCATGGTCATCCTGCTCGCCGTGCTGGCGCTGGTTGTGGTGAAGGCGCTGGTCGGCAGTCCGTGGGGCACATTCACGGTGTTCTGCACCATTCCAATTGCAATGCTGATGGGCGTCTATGCCCGCTTCATCCGGATCGGCCGCATCGCGGAAATGTCGGTGATCGGCGTCGTGTTGCTGCTTGCGTCGCTAATCTACGGCCGGACCGTGGCGGAAAACCCGGCGATCGCAACATGGTTTGATCTGCGCGGCGAGACGCTGGCGCTGATCATCATCGGGTACGGCTTCGTCGCCTCGGTGCTGCCGGTGTGGCTACTGCTGGCGCCACGGGACTATCTGTCGACCTTCCTCAAGGTCGGCACAATGGCGCTGCTCGCGGTCGGCATCATCTTGGTCCAGCCAGAGTTGAAGATGCCGGCGATCACCAAGTTCATCGACGGCACCGGCCCGGTGTGGTCGGGCAGCCTATTCCCGTTCCTGTTCATCACCATCGCCTGTGGCTCGGTATCCGGCTTCCATGCGCTAATCGCCTCGGGCACGACCCCTAAAATGGTAGAGAATGAGAGCCAGCTCCGCTTCATCGGCTATGGCGCCATGCTAACGGAATCCTTCGTCGCCATCATGGCGATGATCGGCGCGACCGTGCTCGAGCCTGGAATCTATTTCGCCATAAACAGCCCGAGCGGAGTGATTGGCACCACCGCCGTGCAGGCGGCGCAGGTGATCTCCGGCTGGGGCTTCACCGTCACCCCCGACATGATCAGCCAGATCGCCCAGGACGTCGGCGAGAAGACGCTGCTGTCGCGCACCGGCGGCGCCCCGACACTCGCGGTCGGCATGGCGCACATCCTGTCCGGTATGTTCGGCGGTCGCGTCTTGATGGGGCTCTGGTACCACTTCGCCATCCTTTTCGAGGCGCTATTCATCCTCACCACCGTCGACGCAGGCACTCGCGTCGCCCGCTTCATGATCCAGGATATGATCGGCAGCGTAGTGCCGTCGTTCCGGAAGACCGAGTCGTGGGGAAACAATCTGGTTGGATCGGCGCTGGCGGTCGGCGCCTGGGGCTACTTCCTCTACCAGGGAGTAATCGATCCAATGGGCGGGATCAACACGCTCTGGCCGCTGTTCGGCATTTCCAACCAGATGCTGGCAGGGATCGCGCTCATCCTGTGCACAGTCTTACTGTTCAAGATGAAGCGCCAGCGTTACGCTTGGGTTACGATCGTGCCTACCTTATGGCTCCTCGTATGCACGCTGACGGCAGGGTTGCAGAAAATCTTCAGCGCCGAACCGGCGATCGGCTTCGTTGCCCACGCGCGGGTGTTCGGCGACGCCGCCGCGGCGGGCAAGATCCTGGCGCCAGCGAAGACGATAGAGGAGATGCACCGTGTCATCGTCAACGATTACGTCGACGCTACACTGTCCGCGCTATTCGTCGCGGTGGTGCTGGCCATGATAGTCTATGGTGTCATCGCCATACGCCGGGCATTGGGTGACCCGAAGATCACCGCCATCGAGATCGTCCTGCCCGCGAACATCCCGGGAGCGAACCTTGCCTGACATCATGACGCTGAAAGAATGGTCGGTACGCACCGCGCGTCTGATGGTCGGCATTCCCGACTATCAGACCTACGTGGAGCATCGCCGGCAGACTCATCCGGACGAGCCGATCATGACGTACGAAGAATTCTTCGTGGAGCGCCAGAACGCTCGCTACGCTGTCGGCAAGGGCCGCTTCCGCGGCTGCTGTTGAAAGCCGCTAAAGCGCTGGGCCAATTCGATGCAATTGCTCTCCGATGGCGTGATCGAGTGAGGGGATGATGGCGGCGGTGTATGAGTCTTCTTATGGCACGAAACTGACGTGCCATTCCGTTCAGCGCACGTCCGCTGATGAGGGCTAAACGGACTCACCGCGGACATCGCTTCTCGTCAGTTCATGACCCAGGCTGTGTGAAAACGTGCATGAGCAGAGAATGCGCAGAATTGTTTTCTCCCGTTTCTTCTTTCGATGGTGACTGGCAGAGCTGTCCTTTTCCAATTCAACGTAATCGAGACAGAATTTCTACACGCAAGTTCGACGTCGGAATGATGAAAAGATCATCTGTCAACTTCGGCTCACGCTGATAAAAACGGAATGCCCGGTCTCGCGCCGGGCATTTTCATCTGGAAGACGTTGTCAAAGACCGGGATAATTCCGGCTTATAAAAAGACTACCAGGGAGGAATTCGACATGGCACGTGTTGCGTTGGTGACGGGGGGAACGCGGGGCATTGGCGCGGCGATCAGCAAGGCGCTGAAGGCCGCAGGCTACAAGGTCGCCGCCAGTTATGCCGGCAACGACGCGGCGGCGGACAAGTTCAAGGCCGAGACCGGCATTCCCGTCTATAAATGGGACGTGAGTTCGTTCGACGCCTGCGCCGCGGGCGTCAAGAAGGTCGAGGCCGACCTCGGCCCGGTCGATGTGCTCGTCAACAATGCCGGTATCACCAAAGATGGTGCGTTTCACAAGATGACGCTTGAGCAGTGGAATGCTGTGATCAACACCAATCTCGGCTCGCTGTTCAACATGACGCGTCAGGTGATCGAGGGCATGCGCGCCGGCAAGTTCGGCCGTGTCATCAACATCTCTTCGGTGAACGGCCAGAAGGGCCAGTTCGGCCAGGTCAATTATTCGGCAGCCAAGGCCGGCGACATCGGCTTCACCAAAGCGCTCGCGCTGGAGAACGCCAAGGGCGGCATCACGGTGAACGTGATTTGCCCGGGCTACATCAACACCGAAATGGTACAGGCCGTGCCGAAGGAGGTGCTGGAGAAAAGCATCCTGCCGCTGATCCCGGTCAATCGCCTCGGCGAGCCGGAGGAGATCGCGCGCAGCGTGGTTTTCCTTGCGGCCGACGATGCTGGTTTCATCACGGGGTCGACCCTCACCGTGAACGGCGGGCAATACATGGTGTGACGCCCAGTTATGACCTCGTGCCTCCTGAGTTGAGGATTTTCGCGGACCAATGCTGACGTCAGGCATCGCCCGTGGCTCACGGCGTTGTTGGCGCGGCGACCGACGTCGGGTCGCTGCACCGCCAAGGCACTCGGGATCGATATCCGGCGACGCTGCTCGGCCGCGCGGACGAGGTGATCGAATAAGGGATCTGTTTGCTGCGGTGCATGAGTCCGGAGATGTTGAGGGTTTCGGATGCCGGCCGATCGCGGCGATGCGGCTTGCACCGTGGCCGGCGTCCGAAAGCCTTCAATGAAGGAACCCGCGGGAAATGGCAGGCGGTGGCGCCGCGAGCGGCGAGCGCTATGGAGGTTTGCGCACGAGGGAAGTGTGTGAGGGCAACCGACGCTGATGTGTGTGTTGGCTGACGACGTTGCGGCGCATGATTGGTCGCTCGCAGGTGCGGGAATCTGCGGTAAGCCAGCAAGATCGATGGCGAGGTTGACGCGGTAGATGCATATTTGCACGAGCGTCGCCGTGGCGGATCGAGGGCCGGCGAGTAAGAACGGGATTTTTAATCTGTGAAATGGGGAACGTGATCATGACGTATCGATCCTGATCACGGTTGGCGGTGGGGGTCTATATTGCGGTGTCGAGCCGCGGTTGAAGGTCTCGAAGATGTTCATGCGACCGCCGCAACACGGGCACGAGTGGGTCGCCTGGTCGGTTGCCGGGGCACTATCGGGAGGCTGCGGCTGGTGCGCGGTTTGCACAGGTGCCACAGAAGCGATCAGCTCACGGATCCGCGCGATGGTCTCGGTCTTGGTGCCGCTGGCTAGCAGACCGCAGTGCCTTATCCGGTGGAATCCGTTAGGCAGGACATGCATCAGGAACCGGCTAATGAACTCGTCTGGCTTGAGCGTCATGGTCTTGTAGCGGCCGGGTCCCTCGATCCGGTAGTCCTTGTAGCTGAACGTTACACCGGTCGCGTCGGCGGCGATGAGGCGGCGGTTGGAGATCGCGACGCGGTGGGTGTAGCGGGACAGATAGGCCAGCACCTGCTCGGGCCCGGCGAACGGCCTCTTGCTATAGACGAACCACTTGGTCCGATGCAGCGGCGCGAGATAGGCGTTGAACGCGGCCTTGCCGGCGAGGTGGGCGTGGTCGCCGAAGAACTGCAGGCGGCCGGCGTCGTGTGCGGCGAGCAGCATCTCCAGCATCAGGCGGCGGAACAGCCGCGACAGCACCTTCACCGGCAAGAGATAGTTTGGACGGCAGCCGATCCAGCGCGTGCCGTCGAGCGATATCCCACCACCCGGCACGATCATGTGGACGTGTGGATGATGGCTCATCGCGGAGCCCCAGGTGTGGAGCACCGAGGTGAAGCCGATCTTGACGCCGAGGCGCTTGGGATCGGCCGCAATCGTGCGCATTGTCTGCGAGGAAGCCTTGAACAAGAGATCGTAGACGCCGGCCTTGTTCTGGTAGGCGATGGCGGCAATCCGCGCCGGCAGCGTGAAAACGACGTGGAAGTAAGGGACGTCCAGCAGTTCTGACTTGCGCTGCTTCATCCATGCCAGCGCCTGCGAGCTCTGGCACTTGGGGCAATGCCTATTACGGCAGCTGTTGTAGGCGATCTGCGTGTGCAAGCAGTCCTCGCAGCGCATGACATGCCCGCCGAGAGCTGCCGTGCGGCAGCTCTCGATCGCCGACATCACCTTCAACTGGCCGAGGCTGACGTGACCATCATTAGCTTTACGCCAAGCGGGCCCGTGGTCGCGGAAGATATCCGCGATCTCCAGGGCGGGACGAGCCATGATCGTCGTGGCTTATGACGGCGGCTTCTTCTCCGATGTCAGCGGCGTGAGCCGATCCAACGGGCTCATGACCGCTCGGATCACGTTGGTGGCCACCTGCGCATAGAGCGCGGTCGTATCGAGCCTGGCATGTCCGAGCAAAACCTGGATCAAACGCACATCGGTTTTCTCTTCGAGCAGGTGGGTGGCAAAGCTGTGGCGCAATGTGTGAGGCGTCACTCGCTTCTTGATCACCGCCCTGTCGGCAGCGGCATGAACGGCGCGATTGAATTGCCGCGTCGTCAGCGGCAGCAGCGGATCACGGCCCGGGAACAGCCAGACCGCGGGCCGGGCGATGCGATACCAATCGCGCAGCAACTCCAACAGCCGCGGGGAAAGCATTGCAAAGCGATCCTTGCGCCCCTTGCCCTGCTCGATGCGCAGCAGCATGCGCTCGGAATCGATGTCCGACACCTTCAGCGCCACGACTTCGGAGACCCGCAGTCCGGCGCCATAGGCGGCGCTCAGCGCGGCCTTGTACTTCGGCCCAGGGGCCGCCTCCAGCAGCCGTGCGATCTCCTCCAGGCTCAAGACCACCGGGATCCTGCGCGGCTCCCGCACGAAAGTGAGGTGCCTTGCCATCTCGGGGCGGTCGAGCGTCACGGTGAAGAAGAAACGCAGCGCCGCAACCGAGCCATTGATGCTCGGCGCACGCACCCCGATCTGCGTCTGATGCAGCTGGAAAAGGCGAAGATCCTCAGGCGCGGCCGTATCCGGCGCGCGGCCGAGAAAGGCTGTAAATGTCCTGACGTGCCGGATATAGTCGTTGTGCGTCTTCTCGACGAAGTTGCGCACCGTCATGTCTTCGATCATGCGCCGGCGCAGCGGGCTGATGGGTTTATCACTCATTCGGGGTGCTCCTGTCTTGAGGTGGAGGTTGATTGACCCCTCGATTCTCAAGACAGGACGCCCGGCTTGTCACCGTCTCCCGCTTACCTCACCTCGTCACTCCATCGGTGCCACTGGCTCCGCTCCGCGCGCAGCGCGCTCCCGCAAAGCGGGTTCGTTCATTGGCACTTTTCGGACATGGCGCGATGTCTGACTTGAGTCCGCTTTCGGGGGTAGAGCGGAAGTTGGATTTCGGGGCCGTCAGGTTCGCTTTTGACTGCCCAATTCGGACATCTGCTGCTTGGACCTGTACCGAAAAATTGCTTACGCTGAGGTCGAGAGCATCAGGGGCGGGATTGGGCAATGAAGCGACGTGAGTTCGTCACGCTTATCGGCGGCGCGGCATTATTGCCGCTGTCCGCTCGTGCGCAGCAGCCAGATCGAATTTATCGAATTGGCGTTCTCACCTTGGGTGCAGATGGAGAACTCGGCGCTCAGCAAAGAGCCGTGTTCACAAAGGCTCTGATAGAGCTTGGTTGGACGGAAGGAAAAAACATCCAAATTGACCAGCGTCGGGCAGCAAACGACGTCGCTCAAATACCGGCGCTGGCAAGAGAGCTTTTTAGCCTAAAACCAGATGTTATACTGGCGCAGGGAACGCCGACCGTTGCGACACTCCAGCGCGAAACCAAGACCACCCCAATCATTTTTGTGTCAGTCACTGATCCTGTACTAAGCGGCGCTGTTGCAAGCCTTTCTCATCCCGGAGGCAACATCACGGGTTTTTCTAATTTCGAGCCAACGCTTGTTGGCAAGTATGTAGAGATACTCAAGGAAATAACTCCCGGCATGACAGCCGTCGTCGTAATGTCTAACCCTGATAGCCCTGCTACTTTTATCACGCGCCCGCTCCTGGAAGCAGCGGCTCGATATCATCGCGTTGAGCTTACCTTCGCGCCTGCGCGTGATGCCTCGGAAATCGAACGCGTAATCTCAAGCCTCGGCGATAGACCGACCACTGGTCTGTATGTTGCTGGAGAACCGCTCTTTGGAACGGGACCCAATCTTGCTCTTACGACATCTCTCGCGACACGCTATCGGGTGCGAGCGGTTTACTCCTTTAGGCATTTCGTGGAAGCGGGTGGTCTGATTTCTTACGGAAACGACCTGATCGACCAGTACCGACAAGCGGCCGCATATGTCGATCGGATACTGAAGGGAGCAAATCCGGCGGACCTTCCTGTTCAAGCGCCGACGAAGTTCGAAATGGTCATCAACCTGAAGACCGCCATGGCAATGGGCCTCAACATCCCCCCGGCGCTCCTCGCTCGCGCCGACGAGGTGATCGAATGAGTGCGTTCACTTCCGCTCATGGCACAACTCGGACAAACCGCCGTGGTCGCTCTATGTCCGTTGTTGGGGGCAGAGCGGAAAACATATACTCCCCAGTGAGCTTTTCCGCTTTTGACCCTGGCTGTGTGAAAACTCAAAAATCGAAACGCGACGAAGAATGATATTGTTCAGTTCGATCTCCAAGTTGAATCCGCTTGCGCGTTGAGCGACTAAAACGGTCTTGGACGAATAACTTCTTCTATCGCGATTGAGCGTCTTCGCGTTCTCACACAGCCAAGACCCCAGCGGACTTGCGGAGTGTCCGAGCACAGCTCGCTTTAAGGATCACCCTCCACAACCGAGGCTAGCCGCGCGGGAAAAGCGGCCCGTAGTCATGTGACCCGTTACGTATGGTCGCGAACAGGTACGAGCCTCTAACTTTATTCGTCGACCTAGACTTTGCAGATTTAATATCATCCAAAACGTCGGCCTTCCCGTTCCGCCGGAGAAACTCAACAAGCGTTGCCCAGATGACACAAAAATTAGATCACTCGAGCTTTCCGCAGGCATCCCTATTTGCAAATACCTTCAGCCTAGAGACCATCAGAACCGAACTTGAAGCCAATCGTAAACGCCTCCCCGCAGAAGGTGCGGCTCGCTTTTGAACGCGCCCGGGCGTGACGGTTGGTCAGAGCTTCCGAAGCGAAAATCACGATGCCCGCGGCACTCGCGGGGAGCGAGTACGGTACTGGTGCGGAACGAGTTCGGTACCGCTTCCGAACTGAGCACCGCAACGAACGTGGTCGTCCCAGCGCAGCGTTCGCGCGACTGGGAAGGCTTGTTGTCTTGCGACAAGGTCGTCTGGCGCGCTCGTGGCCGCCATTCGGCGCTGTGGCGTCCTAATCGCTACCCCTAGAAATAGTCTTCTTGGCCTGAATGGTCGCATTCGAGGTCAACTCACTGGAAGGCTTGCGCAGCTGGTCCGGGCAGGCAGTTCCGTGTTCAGTGTCTCATGACTCGACTCGGTGTTCCACGAATCCAGATGAGCACTCGTCCGGGTGAGGCAAGCAAAAACCCATTGCCCGCTCTGATGAGAGTGCAGGCGGTGCTGCAATTCCGACCTTGGTACTCTGTTTCTTTTGAGCGACACAAAAGCTCGCTTTGTGACTGAAACTTTATGCAGAGGACATTTTGAATGTTTTATTACACAAGATGTCAGGGGAATCGGGTGAAGGATTTCATGCGGCGATGAGGCTGGCGAGATACTCGTCGTCCCATCCTGCGGTTTTGCGCCGGAGGCGGATGGAATCCTTGCCTGGGGCCTTTCGGGTGAGATTGTAGGCGATGTGCCGGCAGGTTGCGAAGTTGGCTGGGGCGTTGTCTGTTCTGACGCGGCATTCGTCGTCGCGAAAGACCATGTCCATGATCCAGTGCAAGGAGTTCTCGATGGCCCAGTGCGCGCGGATCATCGGGCCGACCGCGGTGGCCGGCATCACCAGCGAGGTGATGTAGAAGCGCGTCTCGTCGGTGATCTTGCCGTTGATTTCGCGCCGGCTTTCGACCACGACAACCGCGTTCAGGCCCGGCCATTGGTGGCGCGCCTGCAGCCAGTCGACATCGTGGATCACCGTGTAGTTTCGGGTCTCGATACGGCCGTGATCCGCATCGACCGTTTCGTGCGTGCTGATCGTGGCATCCCTGTATTTCAAGGCTTTCTGCTCATCGACGAAAACCTCGACATCCTCGCGCAGGGTTCCCTGATTGCCCTTCAGCGCGACAATGTAATCGGCCTTTTTCTCGACGATTTTGGTGGCGATGTCGCGTTGGCAGCCCATCGCATCGATCGTCACAACTGCGCCCTCGATCGACATCATGTCGAGCAGCGCCGGGATGGCGACGATCTCGTTCGACTTCTCGTTCACCTTCACCTGGCCCAGAACGATGCGTTGCCGCGCGGCGAAGGCAGAGACCATGTGGATCGCCTCTTTCGAGCCCTTGGTCTGATACGAGCGCCGCGACGTCTTGCCATCGATCGCGATGACCTCGGCGGGTGTGTTCGTCAGCGCCGCCACCCAAGCCACGAAGCAAAGCTGGAAGGCGCGGGCGTCGAGCGTGGCAAAGATATCGCCGAGATGATCATGCGAGGGTGTGCCGTTCACATAGGGCCGAAACCGCCGCAGCAGCTCGATCTTCCGCTCGCCAAATCGCGCGATGTCGGTGAACGCCTCCGCCCCCGCAAGAACCGCCAGAAGAATCAGGAGCAGCACTTCCGGGAGCGGATAATCCACTTTGCCGGCCTGACGATGATCCGGCAACCCGCTGAAATGGTGAAGAAAACTCGTCGTCTCCGAAACCTCTGCAAACGGTGTCCCCTCGGTATCCATCATCGTCCCCCTCCTGCGGCGCACTGGACGACAACAGATTCAGCACTTCAGCCTTTTGTCACGGATATCTTCACCCGATTGCCCTGCACAAGATGTCGGCTCTGCTTGACAATGATGAAACGGTTGTGCTACCTGGAAGATTCTAGTGCCGGTACGGGAAAACTCGAAATCCGAAACCGCCAAGAAGATCCAGCTAGGGTTAGCCACGGCGACCATCGTAATAATCTGTATGGTCCCGAAGTCCCGCCGCCCAATCCGGGCCGCCGATCAGCAGAGAGCAAGCTTTCGTATAGCACGCTAATTTGAATCAAGTTCATGAGACATCGTCATGAAAACAAAGCGTTCAGGGCATGGGTCGACGCCGCCTTCCGCCGCCGCGGCCTCCACACCCGAGACGGGGGCGGAAACTGAGACCGGCCGAGGACCTGTAGTTCACCTGGGATCTGTACCGACGCCGCCTTCCGCCGCCGCGGCCGCGAAACCGGAGACAGCGGTCGGCACGGAAACCGGTAAAGGACCTGTGGTCCACCTGGGACCTGTACCGACGCCGCCTTCCGCCGCCGCGGCCGCGAAACCGGAGACAGCGGTCGGCACGGAAACCGGTAAAGGACCTGTGGTCCACCTGGGACCTGTACCGACGCCGCCTTCCGCCGCCGCGAAACCGGAGACAGCGGTCGGCACGGAAACCGGTAAAGGACCTGTGGTCCACCTGGGACCTGTACCCACACCGCCTTCCGCCGCCGCGAAACCGGAGACAGCGGTCGGCACGGAAACCGGTAAAGGACCTGTGGTCCACCTGGGACCTGTACCGACGCCGCCTTCCGCCGCCGCGAAACCGGAGACAGCGGTCGGCACGGAAACCGGTAAAGGACCTGTGGTCCACCTGGGACCTGTACCGACGCCGCCTTCCGCCGCCGCGAAACCGAGGACAGCGGTCGGCACGGAAACCGGTAAAGGACCTGTGGTCCACCTGGGACCTGTACCGACGCCGCCTTCCGCCGCCGCGGCCGCGAAACCGGAGACAGCGGTCGGCACGGAAACCGGTAAAGGACCTGTGGTCCACTTGGGACCTGTACCGACGCCGCCTTCCGCCGCCGCGAAACCGGAGACAGCGGTCGGCACGGAAATCCGGCGGTGACCCATCGTCCGTCTGGGCTCCACAGCCGGGTAGACTCCATGACTCAGTAAGCAAAAAAGGGAGGTAGTTATGGCAGCAACCGTTGTTCCGGAGGTAGTTGTTTTCTGGGATGCCAATTTCGGTGGTGAATCGTGGCGGACGAACCTCGGATACAGTTACGTGGGAGACCATTGGAATGATCAGATTTCGTCGATCATCGTTGTTTCCGGGACATGGCAGTTCTGGAGGGACGCCAATTTCCAGGGTGTGGGCGACAACCCTTGGATTCTGGGACCCGGCTACTACTCATGGGTCGAAGCCGTCGGCATCCCTAATGATACGATTTCCTCCTTCCTTCCCATTAGTTGGGGCCCTTAACCTTCGAAAGGACTAACTGGCGAGAGGGTGAGGACACCAAGTTCCGCTGAGGTAGGTCGCTCGACGCGGAGCGAGTCTGCACCTCCCTTTTTCGGTTCTCTCGAACGGCGTTTACGTGCCCCGGCCCAATGTTATTGGGTCATCGACGCAACGGTCGAAGCCGCATGCGCATTCAGCGCCCGTCGTGCCCAAGCTTAGGCCAAGTCCTCCGGTTTTGTTAGTGACTATCGCTGCAGCAGCGTGGAATGCCGCGTGTCGGCAAAAATGGCCAAGTCCGGAAGTGGCACCAACCGGACCAACAGCGATGTCCGCTGCACTTCCGCTCTTGGGGGATAAGCGGAAGTGACCTGAATGGTCGATTTTGGTAGTGAATGATCCCAACCTGACATTACCCTTCAGGCACCCCGGCCATGCGCATGCCCTCATAGAAGCGCTCGCGTTTGGCGAGGAAAATTGGATTATCACTCGATGCACCGTTGCGGAAGCGGCGGATGGTGAAACCTGGATCTAATGCAAGCGCCACCCGCGCGGCGGCCCGTGCCTCGTCGAGCGATCCACGCAGGGCCAAAGCGACGGCGAGAAGGAAATGCGCGAGAGGGTAATTGCGGTTGGCCTCGATGCTCCGGCGCAGCCAAACAACCGCTTCAGTGTCGGCGTTGAGTGCCACCTTGGAGATGCCGACAAACATCATCCACCGGTGGTCGAAGATGTCGCGGGGAGAGAGGCGCAGCGCTTCGTGGACATGCGCCTCAGTCTCCTCCGGGCGACCAGATAATACTTGGCAAGACCGATCCAGCTATGAGCGTTCGCCAAATTTCGGTCCAGCGATAACGCGTGCTCACATTCGACAATACCTTGAGCCGCCCGGTCCGTAAAAATATGCACAGCGCCCAGATACATGTGGGCCACGGCGTTTTGTGGAGCCAGGGCCAACGCCTTGACCAAGGTCACCTCGGCCGCCGCGATCCGCGCGGCCCTGTCGTCAAGATAAAAGTTAACGCCCCTATTAAGGTCAACTATTGCCGTGCCAACGAGTGCCTCGATATTGCCCGGATCGAACGCCAAAGCACGCTCGAAAAGGTCGCGCGCTTGCGCAAGGTGTTCATTGGTCAGCCCTTTGTGTAAGCAAGCGATGCCTCGAAAATTCAATTCCATCGCGTCAGGATGCAACGAACGTTCGGCTCGCCGTGCCTCGGCCGCAATGAGCTGGGCATCCAGCGTATTGGCGAGCCTTGATACGATTTCGTCCTGCATATCGAACAGGTCGGCAATTGGCTTGTCGAACCGCTCGGCCCATAGGTGATTGCCGGTCTCTGAGTCGATCAACTGCACGTTGACCCGAAGGCGATTGCCGCTTCGCTGTACCGAACCTTCGAGCACGTAGCGGACACTTAACTCGCGGCCGACCCGTTTGAGATCAACGGCCTTGCCCTTGTAAGTAAACGCGGTGTGTCGGCCAATAACGAACGAGCCACGGATTCGTGACAGGTCCGTGGTCAGGGTCTCGGTCACACCATCAACAAAGTACTCTTGCTCGGGATCGCCACTGAGGTTGGCGAAGGGCAGCACAACGATGGAGAGACGAGGTGGTAAAAGCGCGCCCGACCGGGCGCATTCAGGCTGTGTCGCCAGGTTAGGCCCATCCCGGACCACCGCATAGGTTCGGACCGGACGGGCAATATTCTTGAGGTTTTGCTCGCCCAGATCGGCGAACTCAACCCCGACCTTGCCTCGGACGTGATCGTACGCAGAAGACGAGATGCAGATGCCACCGGGTTCTGCGATGCTTTCAAGCCGCGCCGCAATGTTCACGCCGTCCCCAAAAATATCATTAGGCTCTACAATTACGTCGCCGATATTGATACCGACACGAAAAGCAATGCGCTTGTCTTCCGCATCACCAATTGTAAGTTCATCAATGCGGGTTTGGAACTGCATGGCAGCTCCAACCGCTTCGACCGCGCTCGGAAACTCCGCCAAGAACCCGTCACCGGCGTTCTTTACGATGCGCCCGCCGTGTTCCGCGATTGCCGGCTCGACGCCACCCGCGAGGAGCGACGTCAGTTTGGCATGCGTCGCCTCTTCGTCATGGTGCATGAGCCGCGAATAGCCAGCCACGTCGGCGGCCAATATAGCCGACAACCTGCGCTCGACCCGGACTGGCCGCTCTTGCACCATGGCCCGCAATCCAACCTCAGTGCTATTATACGGCGGATCAGAAGGGTTGCCCACCCAGGTTGATGTCGGTTGTTGGCACGGAACGGACCAACTGGGCCGGTCTGACGATGTCCGTTCATAGGGGTAGACCGGAGTGCGCCGGGAGACCGGCAAGGAGTAGATGGTGCAAGTCCATCACGATGAAGGAGTAGCGAACCGCATCGACCCCGAGTCATGCGCCAGTACCCGTGAGGGTATTGGCGAAGCGTTGACAGGGGAGCGCATAGGCCAGCCATTGAGCCGCGAAAGTACCCTCATCCTGGGTGCCGACGTCGTTCCGGTGACGGAAGGCAACACGGATGGGCGCGATAACGCGAGCGCCCAGACGGCCCGGCGTGGTCTTAGACACTGGCATGTGCGCACGCTCCTTGCTTGGGAACCGGGAGATCTCGTGGTCGGCCAGCACCAGCATGCGTGCTGCACTGGCCCGCGTCGGGAAGGCGAGGAGCCGTAGCCGATGATGTACGATCATGAGAAGTCTGACCCCGCCATAGTAGCTGTGAAGCCAACGAACAAAGCCGGGCAACCGGCTGCGGAGTTGGTGGAGCCAAGGGCGGGGGCCGAGGGGAATGTGAGTCAGCAAAGCACGGGCCGGGCACAGTACCGGGGAGCCGTGTCACAGGCGCTGGAGCGCATACGGCAAGCTGTAAGGCAAAGGAAGAAGGAGAAGTTCACCGCGCTCTTCCATCACGTCAGTATTGATCACCTCGCAGAGGCATTCTCTGAACTCAAGGAGAATGCTGCAGCTGGAGTGGATGGGCTGACATGTCGGGATTACGAGCGGCACCTTGAGCGCAATCTTGAGGACCTGAAATGCTCGCGTCCATCGGGGAGCGTATCGGGCACTACCGTCGCGGCGGGTTTACATACCCAAGCCGGATGGTCGGCAACGCCCGATCGCGGTCGCGACATGGGCTGCATAATGCACCTTGTTCAACTTGGATTTGGGGACGGTAAGGCAAGGCGGGGCGAATTTGCAACCCAATCCCGCAGCGTGCGATCTGTCGCGTCGGTGAGCGTGATGGCGTATGGCAAACCGGGCTTCTTCCGGTGTGCTGTTACGAGACCTTGGTCGATCCAATAGTAAACCACCCACATGCTTACTCCGTATCTCTCCCGAACTTGGCCGACGCTTAACGTTCCGGCGAGAAGCGACGGGCCGGGGATGCGATGTTTGTAGCGGATCCAGCGTATCATGCTGACCGTGAATTGCTTGCCGGTTGAGCTTGCGAGGCCTTCGCGCTTGAGCAGCGCGACGATTGCGTCGTCGTCGTGGATGGCTGCGAGGGTGCTGATTCTGGCAACGAACGTATCGGGATAACGAATAGCTTCTGCGCGGTTCGGCCGCAGGTGTAGCGCGACCGTTTCGGTCGTGCCGCCCTGCCAGCGGATATTTAGTCGCAGCAGCTTCGGCTCGGGAGCCTTGACGACGGTGATGTCCTTGATCAGCAAGCGGAGCATGCGCTTGCGGTCACGCGCTGCGGTAGTGGGAGCGTTCCACAGTCGAGGGAAGTCGGTCGCCAATTGCAGGATTTGCCGCTTTTGCTCGGCCGTGACGGCACGGAGTGTCTGACGCTCGAAGTTGGCCAGTTCGGTCTCCAGTTCGAGCAAGCGTTGCATCGCGTCGTTCCAGCGCTGCTCAAGCGTGCTGGCGATGAGGCGGTTAGCGGGATCGACGGCCTCATAGCGCCGTTCCGCCAAGTCGGCGTCGTAGCGTGCCCGTTCGATCCGTCGACGCCACTGTGTGGCAATGGCTTTATCGCGCTCTTCCAGGCTGCTCAGTGCTTCGAGCGCGAGGTCGATCGTCAGCGGCGTGACGGCCGTCACCAGACGCTTGGCAATGGCGTCGTCGAGCGGTCCGGAGGGCACGCCCATGCAGGCTCGTCGCGCCAGGGCTTCCCGATGCTTCCAGTTGCATTGATAAATTGGGTAGAGACCGCCATTGCCGGTATAGCGCACGCCCAGACGCCGCCCGCACGTCCCGCAAATCAACAGGCCCTGCAGCAAACAAAAACCCTCTCGAGCTGGTCCCGCGAGGACTTCACAATTGGTCCGGTTCGCCGCCAAGCGTTGACGGTTGGTGAGGAATTGTTCGCAGGTGATATAGCCGGGATGGTGATCAGGAATGACGACGCGCCACTCATCCTGCGGCATGCGACGGGACCGAGTGCAGATCTCGCCGGCCGGCCCAATTTGCTTGCAAGCTTGGTATCGCCCGAACACGTAGGTGCCGGCGTAAGATGGATTGGCAAGGATTCCGAGCACCCTCGAATGGGTCAGTCGACCCCAAAGCAGTTTGCCGTCCCAGGCGCCGCCGTACGACCGACGTGGAAAGCGAAGGCCGAGTTCCTGGAAGCGTTGGACCACGGCGTATGCAGTGCTCTCTCGCTCGAACAGTTCGAAGACCGTTCGAACCGCACCCTGCACTTCCTGGTCCGGATCGAGCGCGATCTTATCGTCGTCGAAAACAAAGCCAACCGGCAGAGAGAAGCGCAGCTCACCTTTGCGCGCCTTGTTGAGCTTACCGCCGTGGAGGCGCGCGCGGATGATGTGCAGCTCTGCTTGGGCGAACGTCCCCTTCATGCCGAGCACAAGGCCGTCGTTGAACTCGGCCGGATCGTAGCAGCCATCCTCGTCGATCACGAGCGTGCCGGAGATGGCGCACAACTCGAGCAGGCGATGCCAATCCTGGTTCGATCGCGCCAGCCGCGAGGCTTCCAGGGAGAAGATCGCTCCGACTTGGCCCAGCGCCACGTCGCTGACCAACACCTTGAAGTCCTCGCGACCGGTCGTTCGCGCACCGGATTGGCCGAGATCCCGGTCGAGGATCCGGATCCGCTCCGGGCTCCAGCCGAGAGACTGTGCTTTGCCCGCCAGATTGTACTGACGTTCGGTGCTCTCTTGGTTGAAGCGGACCTGCCCCATCGTCGACTGACGAATGTAGATGCAGGCTTCCCGCGACAGATGTCGATCGGCAATCTTGGAGATCATCATGAGCGGCTCCCTCCGGGTTGGACGGCGGGGCGCCACCAGCAAGATAGGCTTCGATCATGTTGGCGAGGATGACGCCCGCCTTGGCGACGTCGAGGCCTGTGACGGCCGGATCCATCTAGTCGAGACTCTCGCGACGGCGCAGAAGCTCGGCGTTGATCGCACAGATCTCGTTGAGCATTTGCTGCAGCTCGCGAAAATTGCCAAGAAACTCGGCAACCTGATCGTGGCTCGCATTCGGCACGTAGCCAAGTCGTGGTCGCTCGCCGGTTCGGCTGATTGTGGACAGATATCGCTTCGGGCCGTGCCCAGGTCCGTCGACGCAATGGCAGTTCGGCCGCCCGCAGCGCTTGTAGGTCTCGATCAGTGAACCGCGCAGTATTTGCTCGAGCGGGGGCAGGCCACCCACAAGCCGGTGGCGACGTTTGCGCAGCGCCGCGGAGGACACATGTTGCATGTCGGCCGGACCGAATCAGATAGATGTCCGATCGATTCAGAACTCGCGCCATCAGTCAAGTCCATCATTGCAAGTCAATGACGTAACGAGCTCGGCGAGTGCCAATAGTCCGAAGGCGTCTATCGGCAACGGTTGGGCGCCGGTGGGCACTGCCTGAGCGCCGGGAGGCGCCCAGTCGGTCCATTCGCGTGGCATGGCAAACGACCCCAAATCCGCATGGCGTAGGCTCAGCGTCTCGACGCCAGAGACTCTCCTCACCTTCAGGACAACGAAGCGATGACCGCGAAGCGGATGAAAGGGATGGGTTACTTCAGCCGAACCCAAAGGCTGACGGAGCCGAAGTGCAGTTCGATGGGACTGTGGCCGCCCTTGAGGACAAGATCGTCCAGAGGGCCACGGCTGCGGTGCTGAGCGCGATCTACGAGGAAGACTTCCTCGGGTTCTCGTATGGGTTCCGACCCGGACGCAGCACGCACGATGCGATGGATGCGCTCTTGGTCGGGATCACCAGCACAAAGGTGAACTGGATACTGGACGCCGACATCCGCTCGTTCTTCGACACGGTGAGCCAGGAGTGGCTCATCAGGTTTGTGGAACATCGCGTCGGCGACCGACGTATCATCCGCCTGATCCAGAAATGGCTCAAGGCAGGCGTCCTGGAAGACGGGATCGTGACGGTCAGTGACAAGGGGACCGGGCAGGGATCGGTGATGACTCCCCTTACGCAAAAGGTAACTTGCGTCGCCTAGCGGTTGGTCACCTTTGGAGCGCGAGGTCGGCCCACTGCCGTCAGTTGATCCGGTTGGAGCTGGAATCGAGTGTCTGATGACAATCGTGTCATCGTCCACCAAGATCTCCTTGACCAGGAGACGCACAATGCGCTGACGCTCCGCGACCTCCAGCGTTTTTGCCGTTTCGCGTAGTCGTGCAAGGAAGCTTGTCATGGTTTCTGCTAGTCGCAGATATCCAGCGCGGTCGGCAAGTTGGCTCTCAAGCGCATTTAGCTCGGCGCTGATTGCCTGATCTCGTTTGCGAAGCTCGGGCATGCGACGGCGGAGATCGTCTAACGACATCAGTTCTTCCTGATACGCGGTCATCAAACGTTCCATGCTCTTTCGTACGCGTGCCAACTCCCGCTGCAAGTGCTCTTCACGGCGTTTGACGGGGCTGGCAGTGCGTGCCGCAGCCAATCGCCGTTCCAGTTCTTCTTGAATGAGGCGTGGACTCTCCAGCAGTTTGAGGATCTCACGCCATACCACTTCGTCAAGAAGATCTTGTCGTATCGGCTTACTATCACACACCGGCCCGCCAAGGCGGCGCCATGCGTCGGAGCCAAGACAACGATAGTAGTGGATCATACGCGCACTTGTCCGCGTCGAAGTGCGATAAAGACCGTAGCTGCATTTGCGGCACGACACCAAGCCTTGCACGACGCTGGGTGTGATCGTGCGACGAGGCGCGTGGTCTTTGTTCGCCTTAAGCCGCTCCGAAGCCAGTGCAAAGGTCTCCTCGGTGACAATTGGTGGTACCGGAATCTCGATCCAGTCCTCTCGTGGCCGCTCGTGGTGGGCGCTGTCACGTGAGGCAAATCCGCCCCGCAGACGGATTGGCCGCGTGATGCGTTGTCGCTTCGCCGTCTTCGTTTTGTTGAAGCATGCCGTTCCCTTGTACGCAGGATTGCGCAGCATCGCCCAAACCACCGAACGCTCCCAACGAGAGATACGCTTGCGCGTAGGAATGCCTTGTTCGTTCAACAGACGCGTGATGGCGCCGATGCTCAAACCCGCGACGGTGTAGTATTCATAGACCTTGCGCACCACGGTCGCCTCAGCGTCAATGATGGCGTAAGACGCGGGCGCGTGCTCAGTCTTGCGGATATAGCGGTAGCCATACGGAGCGCCGCAAAGAACGTTGACAACTCCCTGCAGTGCACGGTGCCTTTTGCCCCGGCGTGACCGCTCCAGAATTTGCGCCCGTTCATACTCGGCGATCATGCCTTGGAACTGCAACAACAGCTGATCTTCCGCTGTAGCTGTCTGGGGCGCTTTGATGAACACCGTCTGGACGTTATGTCGTGCAAATTCTTCAATTAGAAGCACCTGATATGCATACTTTCGACTCAGTCGATCTGGTGAATAAACGAGGACTGCATCGATCTGCCCCTCCAACGCCAAATCGCGAACCCTTTCCAGGCCGGGGCGAACGAGCGTAGCTCCGCTGTAACCCTCGTCTTCGATCACCCATTCATCGGGCACGCTGAAGCCCTGCTGTAGGGCGAAGCCGCGCAGAGCTTCCGTTTGGCTCGCAATGGTATGTTCTTCCTTCTGTTTGTCCGACGAGACCCTGGCGTAGATCACTGCAGGCTTCACGGCCGTCTCCTCTCTTCTCGGAGTCCTGCCCTACGGGACGAACGCAGTTCGCAACCAGCAGCCCGTAGGCTTGTTGTAACTTGATGGGGAGCAGGCGATCGAAAGCAAATTCCAAACAAACGGCAGGACGCTCTGCAGAGCGCTTAGCCATGTCTTCCGCGCCGACGTGTTGCGGTCAAACGCTTCTCGATCGCCTCGGTGACAATCACGCTCAGCGGCAACCCGCTGCGCCTGGAATACGCACGCAATTGCGCGAGCACGTCGCGGGGAATTTTGAACGTCGCCGGCACTGACGGTTCTCCAACCGGCATCGCACGTCTGAGCGCACGCGCGCGTTGCAGATACCGATACGCTTGCCGCAGCGAGATGCCGCGTTCCTGCGCCAACATGGTCACCGCTTCTGCCACGCTGCTTCCCCGCGACAACAGGCCATGCGCCGCGTTCAAGTTCAGGGCTTTCTGCGTCTTCGTTGAACGTGCCATCTGACATAAACGTATTTATTTTTGACATAACCATGGTTAACAACTCGTTTACGTGCGCCGCACGCATATTACCTTTTAAGACGCAGGTCGAGCACAGCCAGCCCTCTGCGCCAGCCACAAATCACCCGATCGAAGGTGAAGTTGCCTTTTGCGTAAGGGGAGTCATCTCACCGCTTCTGGCCAATCTCTACTTACACTACGTTTTCGACCTCTGGGCCGAGCGCTGGCGACGGCGTGAGGCTGCGGGCAATATGATCATCGTGCGCTACGCCGACGACCTCATTGTTGGCTTCGAGCACGAGACCGACGCCCGTCGCTTCCTCGACGAGATGCGTAAGCGGTTGCAGGAGTTTGCACTGTCGCTTCATTCGGAGAAGACCCGGCTGATCGAGTTTGGACGCTTCGCGGCGGAAAACCGCAAGCGGCGCGGGCTCGGCAAACCGGAGACCTTCACCTTCCTGGGATTCATCTTCATCTGCAGCAAAACTCGTCGGGGCAAATTCCAAATCAAACGGAAGTCCCGGCGGGACCGCATGCAGGCAAAGTTGCAAGCCATCAAACAGGAATTGCGACGGAGCATGCATCAGCCGATTCCCCAGCAGGGAAGATGGTTGCAGCAGGTCGTCACCGGCTACTTCAACTACCACGCGGTGCCGACAAACAGCTCGACCCTGACCGCGTTCCTATTCCACGTTACCAATCTCTGGCGGCGCACGCTACGGCAGCGGAGCCAGAAAGCACGGCTCGGAACTCGGGTTAACGGGCCGAAAGGGCTGATTTTGCGTTGACGGCGGTTGGTGATTCCCTCGGTGCTTTGATTCGGCTGGAGCATCGAGATGGACACGATCGTCGAGGACGAGAGCCCGCGGGCTCGTTTGGCGCTTCTTTTGAAGAACTTTTCCGAACTCGACGACGACCGGGAAGCGTGGCGGATTCTCTATCCGATTAAGGAGGTTCTGCTGCTGGTGACCTGCGCGACCATCGCCTCCTGCGATGATTTCGACGACATCGTCGCTTGGGGCGAGCATCATCTCGATTTCCTGCGGCGGTTTTCCGATTTCCATCATGGCATTCCGTGTGCGCGCTGGCTGCGCGACTTGGTGAACCGCATCGATCCGGTCCTGTTCCAACGCTGCTTCAATAGCTGGGTCGCCGCCATCTGGCCGGATCGGCACGATTTCATCGCCATCGATGGAAAGACGGCGCGCCGCACCCACGACCATCGCAAGGGGCTCAAGGCCCTGCACACGCTCAGCGCCTATGCCACCACCGCAAGACTGACCTTGGCGCAGCTCGGGGTTCCGGAGAAGACCAACGAGATTACCGCTATTCCCGAGCTTCTCGACCAGCTCGCCGAAGCCGGCCAGCTCGAAGGTGCCCTGGTCACCATCGATGCCATGGGCTGTCAGGTCGACATCGCCGACAAGATCGTGGCCCACAAAGCCGATTACCTGCTGGCACTGAAGGGCAACCAGCCTACTCTGGAAGCCGATGTCGTGGACTACTTCCGCACTGCCCAGGCCAGCGAGCTGGTTACCAAAACAACCGTCGAGAAGGGTCACGGCCGCATCGAGACCCGCACCTACACCGCCTCGAAGGCGGTCGACTGGATCGTGTCCGAGCGCAGCTATCCCGGGCAACCGCGCTTCACCAACATCAAGACCATCGTCAAGGTCGACACCCGGACCGAACATGCCGATCGCTCGACCTTCGACACCCGCACCTACATCTGCTCCGCGCCGCTCGACATCGAACGCACTGCCAAAGGATGTCGCGGCCATTGGGGGGTGGAGAGCATGCACTGGCTGCTCGACGTCGAATTCGGCGATGATCTGTCGCGATACAGGACAGGCCATGGCGCCAAGAACATGGCCGTCGTCCGCCGCTTCGCTCTCGACCTCCTCCGCAACCACAAAACCACCGGAAGCATCAAGACCCGCAGAAAACGGGCAAGTTGGAGCGCCGATTTCCTGCTCCAGGTTCTCCAAATCAGCCGTTAACCCGGATTCCTTGCCGTGAGCCAGAAAGACTGGACGACCTGGGAGCGGATCAAGCGGTTGGCAGACGACTGGCTCCCGAAACCGCGAATGCTTCATCCGTGGCCAGCGAGGCGCTTCGCCGTTAGACATCCAAGGTGGGAGAAGCTATGGGGCGGGCGGCGGAGGTTGTGGCACCTTCATCGTCCATACGAACCAATGGAGGTTGCCCCGTGGCCCAAGTCAATGATCTCAGCCGAAGCCTGACCGCGTTTGATCCGATCTCGACCTTGGTGGTGGTCGTCGAGATGAGCAAGGCGAACTGGCTGGTGAGCGGCGTTGTTCCCGGCGTCGAGCGCCAGCCGTTGAAGAAACTGGAGCCGGATGCGACGGCACTGTTACGATTGATCGAGCGGTGGCGGAACGAGGCGGTGCGTGCTGGCCGGCCGATCAGCCGGGTCGCGCTGGCCTATGAGGCTGGCCGCGACGGCTTCTGGCTGGCGCGCTGGCTTATTGCTCGTGGGATCGAGGCGCACGTCATCCATTCGGCAAGCGTTGCGGTGTCACGCGAGCGCAAGCGAGCGAAGACGGACCGACTGGATGCGGCGATGTTGATGCGCGTATTCCTGGGATGGTTGCGCGGTGAGCGGGGGCACTGCGGGATGGTGGCGATCCCGACGATGGAGGAGGAGGATGCGAGGCGCCCGAGCCGCGAGCGCGAGAGCCTTGTCGACGAGCGCTCTCGCATCACCAACCGCATGAAGAGTGCGCTCGCCCGTCTCGGGATTCGGGGATTCAAGCCGCATCTGCGCAAGGCGCCTGAGCGTCTGGCAGGTCTGCGGACAGCGGAGGGCACGGGCCTGCCGGCAAACATCATCGAGGAGTTCCGGCGCGACATGGCTCGGCTGGCACTGGTCCGTGAGCAGATCAGCTCGATCGAGAAGACACGTGCCGAGCGGCTCGAGCGGGCCCCCGATACAGGGCCGCATGCGATGGTGCGGCTGCTCGCCAGGGTGATCGGTATCGGCATCGAGACGGCGGACATGCTGGTGCAGGAGATCCTGTCGCGGAAGCTTCGAGATCGAAGAGCGGTGGCGCGCTACGCCGGGCTCACGGGATCGCCCGACGAGAGCGGTTTGAAACGCCGAGAGAAGGGCCTGGCCAAGGCCGGCAATGCGCGGGTACGACGTGGGCTGATCCAGTTGGCGTGGCGCTTCCTGATGTTCCAGAAAGACAGTGCGCTGGCGCAGTGGTATCGCACGCGGACCGAGGGGCCGAGCGGCGCGCGCAAGACGACGATGATCGTGGCGCTGGCGCGCAAGCTGCTGATAGCGCTGTGGCGCCTGGTCACGACCGGCGAGGTGCCGGAGGGTGTCGAGCTGCGGCCGGCGGCGTGAGCAACACTCTAGAACGAGAAAGGACAAACAGGGTTCGTCAACCTGACCGCACTTGATGCGCCGGGTTGCCGATGACGATCCGAGGTGGCGGCAATCCGCATTCGGCTATGGCTGCAATGCCGCTGAGAGAATGGACCCGCCGCCTCGGAGCCTTGCCCGCAGAAGCGTATGACTGCTTCATGGTCGGGACCCGATACGGGTTCAACCGAATACAAGCGTGGTTCGCGCGATTGATCGCGGCCAATGGCGGGCTCCCCTCGGATCATCGCACGGCCAACCACCCGATCGCCGGCAGCCTGCCGCCGTGCTCGCGTCCGTCAAGGACAAGCCTTCGGCGGCGCTGAAGAAGCGCCGTCCTTGACCGCCGCTGCGCGCGACGGCGATGGAAATATGCGGTCGGGACGGAAGAATGCTCGCGGCGCGGGTCGAACAAAAAAATGGAATGCAAAGGACGACCAAAACGACATGACGCCCCCTTGACAAAGAAAGCCCCATACAAGCCGTATGCCCGAATTGGGCTCGTACGGATCTGTGCGGGTTGCGCCTTGCAAGCGCGTTGAAGTCTGCCGTCTGCGATGACGGCCGCGGCAAAGCCTAGCGAGCAGCCGCGAACCGAGTCTTGCGTGGCGTCCGGTAACGGCCGTTGCGAAGCGTAGACAGGGAGGTTGTAGGCCGGAACGACAGTGAACGGGAACATAGCCCCGAAATCGATCGTGATCGGAGTAGCCGACCCTATCCCGTAAAGGGGAAGGCGGAATCGCAGCCCGCGCTATAGCGAGCGGCCTGAGATGCTCCCGGGGTTCGTACCGCCAGCATGCAACCAAAGGAAGCAACGCGAACAAGGGAGATCCATCCGGTTCAGGCGCAAGCCTGTAGGACCTGCCAAGCCGAAGAGGTGAGAAGGGTCTGATGACCGGGTGGAAGTCAGACTGACTGATAGTACTCTGCGGTCGGGAGAGCCGGCTACATGGGGAAGCGGTCAGCGGTAGTTGAATTGTTCTTGGGCGACATGGGCTCCATGCAACGGGAGTTACGGCCTTCTACTCAGAGAGAAGATCAGCTGACCATGGAAACGAAACTTGAACAGATAACAGTGAAAGCTGTGAACCAACTGCCGAAGAGCGTGGTGCGGGAAATCCGCACGCCACGTTCTGTGGGAGCCGGGGGCGGGCGACCGCCTCCGGCGACCCGGTGGGGGGCGCGAGGTAACTCGCGTCCCTACCGCGAAAATGGCGTTTCGGGGCTGTCAGGGCTGTTTTTGACCCCCAACGGACCATGAAAGGCGCTGCGCGCAGGTCCGCTCTGCGAGGCCGAGCTGGCCTCAAGGAACTGGCGCATGCGAGGAGATTCGATCCCGTGCCGGCGACTCCTGGAGCAAGGCCACAGTGCTTAGCCAACCGCAATAGTTCTAACTGATAGCTCATTGTGTGTGAAAGCGTGCCACTTCCAATGCAGGAATGGAGTGCTTCTCTCAAGCCGGCGCTCGGCGCGCTGAAGGTTAGAGCGCGTTTGCGAATTTCAACCGAGGAATCGGGATCTTGCATTTTGCAGAGCGATCGCAATTGCCGTCGCGTTAGTTATCGGCGTTACCTCTCACGATGGGCGGTCCAACGGCCAGCGTCGGTGCGCGACTCCTGATATCCCCAATAGCCATCGAACCCTGCGCCGCCGTCGGTCGCGTGGAGAGTGCCGTGGCCATAGCTGGTGGCCCATTCCCAGACGAAGTACAGCGTGTCGCCGTCGACAATTCCTTCCGAGATCCGTCCTGCACCAAGGCCGAAGCTGTACTCGCCGGCTACGCTGTTGCCGCTGCGGCGCAGGGTGACGACGATCGCGCCCGGCTCATCCGGGTCGGAGAATTGTGTGAACTGCCCGACGAAACGGCCATTGAATGCTTGGTCGGTGGCCCCAGGCGACTGCCGGAGCGTCGCTGGCGCGCCTGGACGCCGAGGACCGAGATCGGCGGGGTTCGTGGCTTTGCCGACCGCGATGATGCTCGCCTGGATGTCCGGTTCGGCGAGAAACTTGCCGAGCGTGGCGATCTTGAGGGCGAGCGTCCGGTCGGAGAGGCGCGCCGCCAGAGCGCGGAGCCGGTCGGCACTCAAAGGATGCGTCGCGTTTCGTTGTGGCGGATAGTCCTCCATCTGCGCGTCCGCCATGAAGAAAACCATGATGCCGAGCGGCGGCAGCGGGGTGCGCTGCATCACATCGACCGCGAAGGCGTCGGCCTGCTCCTCGTTTGAAATGCTCGATCCGGCGTGGTGAAAGCGCAGATGGCCGAGCTCATGGGCCAGAATAAAGGTGCGCGCGGTGACAAAGTGACCGAGCGAGAGTTCGTCCACCTCTTTATCGCTCAGCGCGTCGACGGGGATGCCGAGCGTCGGGAGCACAGGCGGTAAGCTTTGCAGATCTCTGTATTTGAGCATTGCGACGTAGTCGGAAATCGTCTCCAGGCTGTAGTTGTGCACCTGAAGCCAGGCATAGGCTATGCAGAGATCGTCGAGGAATTTGAGTGAGAGTATGGGAAGAACGATCTTGCCGCCGCCTGGATCGCTCACGCTATAGTAGCCGAAAGGCCAGCTCGCACGCGGATCCTCGCCGGGCAAGGGATAGAATACCTGCACCTGGCCCAGGGCGCGCCGCTCCTCCGACAGCAGAACCGGCGCAATGACCTGATCCAGGATCTTCCCGGTGGAGACCTGGTAGCGCTTGCCCCAGTATTGCAGCGTCTCGCGATCGTAGAGGCCCGACAGGTCATTCATATCGCCTCCTTTGGCCGGCGCCGCGGCCATCCAGGCAACGAGGGTCGCTAGCAACAAAACGAGTTGCCTCACGGTCGCACCCGCTTGGAGGTTCCACGAAAGTAGAGTTCCGCCGCGTCGATGAGCGCGGGAGGCGGATCAGGGCGATCGCTTGCGAGCCAGTCGTCGAACGTCGACGGATCGCCCCAGTCGCTTTCCCAGACCGAACGCAGCAATTTGAGTTTTACGCGGCGGACCAGCCCGCCGACCTCGGCGCGATCTGGTTCCGCAAGGTCGTCCCGCAGCTTGCCAGAAAGCGCATTCAGTTCGACCATGTCCCGCTGCAGCAGCTTGCGAGCATCGGCGCGCTGCGGTGCGCCGCTGTCGGTGGTGTGCGCGCTGCCGAGGCCGGTGAAGGATCGCGTCTCCAAGCGAGATCCTGTGTCGGCATTCACGGTTGCAGGAGCTCGGGCGACGTCGTAACGCACGCTTGAATAAAACGACAGCGCCACCACCGCCGCGCCGAACAGCGCGAAGAAAGCGCCCGGGCCGATCCGCGAGAGGATGACCTTAATATCAAGCGGGAGGTGGAACTCACCGCTTGCGTCACGGATGGCGGGGAGCGCAAGGAACAAGCGGTAGCCGAGATAAATCGACATGCCGCCGATACCGACCGCAAGCAACCGTTCGATCATTCGAAGTCCTGCTACAATGTCCATGTGCGGGCTCCCTTCGTGACAGGCAACACCGCTCCTGGTCAAGGACGCTGAGCTACCTTAACAATTCGCCTGGAGAGTATAGTAGGCCACGCTCGGAAAGGCTCGGTCGACGCCCGTAGATGTTTCCTACAACATCTGAGTTGCCCTCAAAGCCCCAATTTCCGTTGGGCTGAAGCCAGTAGTAACCGTAGGGCAAGCCTCTGGCGGCCATGGCCTGTGCCACACTGAGAGAGGCCGGCTGGCGGTTGATATAATACCAATCTTGTGCCCTTGCGGCAGAAACGGTCGCTACGAATCCAAAAGCTGCCACCAACCAAACTGCAAGTTTTGAGCGTGTGCTTGTCATTGGTTTCATGACGCGTCTCCACTCTTTCAGAAGTGGCTTGGAAGCATGGCACAAGCAGGATTGCGCGTTTGTGAATTGCGTCACATAGCCCGAAATTTTCCCATTTTGCGCGCAGCGCCGCGTTATTCAGGGGTCGGCCTTACCTGCCCCCTCAGTACTTGCACTTGCCGACGAGGTGATCGAGTGAGTGCGCCAGCCGCAAGCTGGTGCGATCCAGCCGGTGGAAGTCCGGCCCAAATAAGGGGCAGCGCCCGCTTGGTAGCGAGTGTTGCGTGGTCACTGGCGACAGTGGCTGCGAAGCGTACACAGCAATTGCGTGGGGTGTGGGATTGAGCCTCGTAAGATCAGACGTCGCAGGGGCCGAGGGTTTTCATTCGCTCGAAGGCAACATGTGCGGCACCGTTATGCGAGGTGCTGACGCCCTGCCGGCCTCGGCGACAGGAGCAACCCATGTAATCCTAACGTTGCCCCGCTCGCCAGCGGTCCATTTTAAGCGGTGTGGATGTACGCGGGCGATATAAAAACCGGCCTCAAAACAGGCAATTTGGCAATCGCCGAATCTAAGCACATTTTTTTGTCGTCTCGCATCCTTCTGTCGGGTGTGTGTACCGAAAACCTTATCCGAGTTGCTGACGTGATGGAATCGCCTAAGCTGGCGGAATGATCGGGCTCCTGTGTTTCGTCGTGGCGGTCTTGGCCTCAGCCTTCAAGCCGAAGATCAGGCTTGAGGCTGAGAATGCCACGCTCCGACATCAACTGGTGGTCTTGCGACGTAAGGTGAAGGGCCGCGCTCATCTCACGACCAACGATCGCTGGTTCCTCGTCCAGATGTATCGATGGTTTCCGTTGATCCTGGAGGTCGTTACGATCGTCCGGCCCGAAACGCTGGTACATTGGCATCGGGCCGGCTTTCGTCGCTTTTGGCGTTGGAAATCGAACTCGCGGGGAGGGCGCCCGCGAATCGAAATAGAATTGCGGGCGCTGATCAGGCAGATCAGCACGGAGAACCAGCTTTGGGGTGCGCCACGCATTCACGGCGAACTGCTCAAGCTTGGGTTTAGTGTCGCTCAATCAACCGTCGCCAAGTACATGGTCAAGCGATGCGGACCTCCAAGTCAGGGATGGCGGACCTTTCTGCGAACCCACGCTCCAGACATTGCCGCCATGGACCTGTTCGTGGTCCCGACCATTGGCTTCAAACTGCTGTACGGCTTCGTGATTGTACGGATTGACCGTAGAGAGCTGATCTGGATCGACGTCACAACCAACCCTACGGCGGAATGGATCGCACGCCAGATCACCGAGGCTTTTCCTTGGGACGGGGCTCCGGGTTACATGATCCGTGATCGCGATCGGATCTATGGCGCCGTCGTCACACGCCGATTGCGCGCCATGGGCATTCGAGACAAACCGATTGCTCCGGCCTCACCTTGGCAGAATGGCTTTGCCGAACGGCTGATCGGATCGATCCGGCGGGAATGTCTGGATCACATCATTGTACTGGGCGAGGTGCATCTGCGCCGCATTCTGAAAAACTATGCGGCCTATTACAACGGCGTTAGAACGCATCGGTCGTTGAACAAGGATGCGCCTGTCTCTCGTCTGGTCCAGCGATCCGGCGTCATAAGTTCGCACGCCATCTTGGGCGGACTTCATCACCACTACGTTCGGATTTAGGTTTTCGGTACACACACGGGGTGGGAGCCGCGGCTTCACCCCGACTTCGGCACGATCGCAAAACCTCTTTCGATCGCAGCTTTAAATATGGCTTTGAGCCCTGGGTCTGTCAGCAGTTCGTCGGCCGCACTGAACAATGCGTCTTCTCGCCACTGCGCCCGTGGCCTCGGATCGGGAAGTGCCATTACGGCCATTGCATAGGCTACGCGTAGTTCTCGACCATCAGCCATCCGCTCGATGTACTTCCGGAGCCGGTTCATTTCCTCGCCTTCAGGACCGCGATCATCGCGCCGCCGCCGCTCTTCCGCGCTCAGTTACCTTATACAGGACGTCGCTAATGTTGATGGAGAAAGCGTCAAGCCAGCCCAGGTCCACCAGACGCTGATATCTCGTGCGGTCGACGTTGCCGAGGGTCTGCGTATGGCCGCCATGTGCCACGATATCTCGAATCAATCTGAAGTCATCTGCGTCGGCCATGGATTTCTCCGGTGCGCCTAGGTTTACCGCCCCGCCAGTTATTTTCCCTTCGCCTTCAGCCCGAGGCTCCGACCAGCCGCGGGCATTGGCTAATATGTCAGCGGCAGCACTCGTTGCACAATCGCGCCGAGGCAAACGAGCACCACGAGCAACTTGAGGAGATTTGCTAGTCGACCGTCGGTGGCGAACTTGTCGATGGCCCAAAAGCAGATTGCGCCGACGACGACGATAATTAAAACCCCTATCAAAACTGAGATCATGGCAACCTCGTTGTGCTGTCGATCTTCGCCTTCACCTTCGGCTGATCAACGCGAGCCTCGCGAAACTCTGTCGGCCCCTTGGTTAGCCGTCGTCGGCGCTGGGCTTGTTCTTCCGGCGGCGGGATCGATAATCTTTTCGATCGCCTTTGTGGCGAGCTCCTGAGCGCGCAACCTCCGGCCGGGCTTGCTGGCGGCCCGCGCGGGCGTCTTGACCGTGAGCCCGATCTCGACCAGCCGGCGGATGGCTTCCGAAAGCGTTGGCGTGTCCGGCTGATTTTCAGCCCACCTCACAATTGACGCTCGAATTACGGGATCTGCCCGAAATCCCATCAGCGGAGTGATGCCGGTACGGGGGCGCCCCATGACTTTTTGTTTAACACGGGTTGTTTTCTTCATACTTTTTGTATAACACAGTAACAAGCCGAGGGGAAGTTGCTGCTTCCACCCCGGCTCTAACCCAAGCCACACAGGAGTGGAATCCAAATGACCCAGGCTGACAGCGTGCATAGCACGCCACGGAAAACTGCGTTCAAAATCGTAGCAGGGACTGATTTCGCCGGCCAATCTTCCGGCCCCAGCGCGCCCATGCGCGAGCAGCCACTACCCAAGCGAAAGGCGCGCGGACCATATAGCGACCGCACGCGGATCGAATACCAAGACGGCTTGCCGATCATCGACCCGGCGGGGGAAGCGGACGAGATTTTCACTTCATCGCCGATCATCGGGCGGCGGCAGCCCATTACGACCGTTGCGTGACCGCGGAGAACGCGGAAGACAAGGTTTCTACCGACGCATTTGCGCATCTGCAGCGCAACTCACGCAACGCCTTTGACGAAATGATGCTCTTTGCGCGTGCCGTGATCCTCTGCCGGCCGATCACGCGCCGCGGCCTGATCCATCAGGCTCGTTACCTAGTTTCGCAGTTCAATGACCCCGACGGCTGTGCCAGCGGCGGATGGTCCCTGCCGGACAAAGTTGGCGATCGGCCCTGGCCGATGGCATTCCTCCAAAACCTCGCCGCTGGGCTGCGGAAGATGGCCGCCGAGCTCGACGCTCCAAAACAAGGGGGCGGCAATGAGCGGCGACGTGATCAGTTTTCCAGGCGCCGAGCCGGTTGAGATCGAATGGACGCAACCAATGATCGATGAAGTTCACGGGCGGGCTTTCCGTGATCTTGAAAAGAGCATCTTCGATTGCGCAACCGCAACCGTGTCGGTGATCGCATTGCAGCTGGCCGAGCATGCAATCGAAGGAAGGTCGCCCAAGGCTGAAAAAGCGATGTTTGCGGTGTTCCATGTCGCGGACATGCTGAAGAAGCTGAAGGCGGACTATGAAGCCGCCTTCTACTGTGAGAAACAGCCGGACGCATCATGAAGCGTAGGCGCCGATCGATGAGAACCCGCAACCGGCAGCGGCTGGCGGTTCACGCCAGGCGGATGCGGCGGTGACAACAGCGGGCGCGGGGCTTCGGTCCCGCGCCCCTCACTCTGCGTCGCTGTCCGTGCTATCCTGGGGACCGAACCCAGGAGGGAAAATGTCCGCAAAAACCCCGGAAAACATAATCGTTGGCGCGATCCACGAAGCCCTTACCACTTACCCGGAGGGGGATGGCGGTCCGCATATGGACTACCAGTGGATCCAACCTGAGCACAGCGCTCACGTCACCAAGGTCATCTTGTCGGAATTGGCCGCGAATGGCTTTGAGATCGTGAAGAAGGGCCTTTGACGCGCCACCGAGAACAGGCAGGTCGCGGGGCTCGGTTCCGCGCTCACATCGCCGGTGCAGGCCTCCAGCCCGCCGCTTCAACCCGGCGGGTTTTTCTTTTGGATTTGGCGACTGCGGCAAGGGGGTGACCCTGGCTTTCAGGCCGGTGCGCTTGAGGCACCGCCGGCGGCCGCGAAAATCGGGCGGCCCACCGCTGTTCGAACTTTCTTTGCAGGTCGAGAGGAACAATGCTCATAACGCATTCCCGGTTCGCGATCCTGCCCCGGTTACGGACCTCAACGTTCGCCGTGTCCTAAAGGTCCACAAGGGCGCCGCAGGAATCAGGGGCAGGCGCCCATGCGCTGGCGCCGATCGACCGGCGCCATGACACCGGCAAGGCCGGACCCGCACCAGCGGGCTTCCTAGAGTCGCCGCGGGGCTTCGGTCCGGCACCTGTCCGGTAACCGCAGATTAACCGTTCGGGCTCACCGTCGTAATGACCTGGATGGTCACGCGTGTTGAGTGATGGTCACGCGCGTTGAGTAGAGCCGTCGCTGCCCCCAGCGCCGGCTTTTCGCAGGAGCCTCGATGGACTATCAGGCCTTCACGAACGGCAGCCTCACCCTGATGTACGAGGCCGTGCGCGGTGCGCTGGCTTCCGACGACGCGCAGGAACAGCGCGGCGAGGATCCAAGGTTTCGCGTTCACGCCAGCGTGGAAGAAGCACGCCGCCGACCTCGAGGCCGAGATGCTCAAGCGCGGGATGCTTTTCGGCGTGATCGAATGGCACGACGGCCAGGAGAAACTACCGTTCGAATGACGTCACGGGCGAGGCCATCTGGCGGAACTCGGCTCAGGTGTCTGGCGGGAGGTAGTGCCGCAAGGCAACCCGGATCGAGACGTACAACGCGACCGCGGATCGCAAGCCTGGCAGACGAATAGGGCTCGAGATTGGACAGCCGGACGCGATCTGGCCAGTGGTCGGCGCTGATCGTGGCTAAATGAGAGTGATTTTCTGTTCACGCATGCAAGCCCGCGACATTGGAGCATGGCCTATCAAAGCGCGGCCCGGGCGGTTAGGCCCTCTGGGGCTGGCCGAATTAATGTTTCTCAGGTCGACTCCCGGACGGATGGGGAATCTACTGATCCCCATCACCGCACCTCGCAACCAAATCGGTTTGCGAAGGTTCGTGATTTGGGGGGTGACGGTTTATAGGAGGCGCATCCATGTGCGATTACAGCTTACATGCGGTCGCGACACGTCCCGCTGAGGTCGCGGAAACCTTGGTCTCGACCAACTTTTCTACCGGGACTCACGGCTTTGCGAGCCCTGACGATCCGAAAGTCGCGGTCTGCCTTCGTCCTGGGACCGAGATCGCATTCGAGAATGACGTTCAAACTGACGGCATGATGTTTCGCAAGAACATCGGCGTTCGATTAGCGCGGTTTCGCCAAATAAACCTCAAGCAGCCATATCAACATCACGACGCGCTGGAATTCTCAAACGGTGCAATCGTTCTTGTTACTGACCTCGCTGCGGGGCAAAGGGCTACGGTACTGCAATTGCCTGCGAGCCCAATCGAGGAAAGGCCTCAGGCGTCCCAACCTGCAGCCCGGTATGAATCCGCCAACGTCTGATGGACAAAAAAGGCCCCGGAGCGATCCGGGGCCTTGTGACCGAATGAGCGCAGCGATAGTCTTGGCAATAGGCCAAAAGCCGGCGGGGCCCCGAAGGCCGCATTTCCCCGAGAGTGATTTTCTGTTCACGCATGCCAAGCCCAGGCCATTGGAGCATGGCCCCATTCAAAGCGCGTAAGGGATGGCGGCGGCAAGCCGCTATAGCTTGCGGATTGAGCCAGAAATGGCGCTAAGCGCTTTGCGGTTTTTGAGAACAAAAACTGAAACCGCCGTGTCGCGTCCGTGTCGCATGGAGCAGTCGGCACTAGACGGGAAAGCCTGATATCAAGGGGTTTTCTTCAATACAGAACGCGACACGGATTTTTCGAGAACAAAGAACCCATCTCATTGAAATAACTGGCGATCCCAGCAGGATTCGAACCTGCAACCCACGGAGTAGAAATCCGTTACTTCGACCGCTGCAGAATTCCCTACCGATATCTGCGTGCGTTTAAGCGGTTCGCTAAACCGCGAAGCACAACGCTCGTCGTGAGAGCCCAATGCTGCGCTTGAATCCTGCGATTGTGATGGTGCGCCCGAAACGGAAGTCACATCCCGCAGTAGCGTTGCCAAGGCGGTGAGCACCGCAATGTCAACATAGGGAGCGGCGCCAACACGCCAGGCCGCGCGAGCCGCCCGGTCGAACATCCAGGCCGGAATCTCCAGCCATTGCCCGGATGCCCGACCAGAGAGACTGCAACGGAAAACCTCTCTGCCAGCCTTCTCAACCACCTCATGAATATGGACCAGGCATCCGGCCCAAGGATGCCACGGATAAAGAAGCTCGTACTCCGCGATCCCGTGGGCGTTCCGTCGTCGTGTTGTACAATGGGGCCCGCACGCATCTATCCCTGGAGAAAGATGCACCAGTCTCGCGCACCGTCGATCGCGCCGGGCACATTCTTTGTCGCCCAACCCTGGGCGGACTGCATCACCAATATGCCTGGATTTAATTTACGACAGGCACAACTTGAAGTCGCTCTCTTTTCTACATTCGCTTTTCGACTCTTCTGAGATGTTTCCGTGACGCTTCCCTTCTCGAACTGCCACACGCTTGAAAAGCGGCCCATCGCAGTTTTTTCTGGTCCATGGGTCGTTTTGAGGCGAACAATCAGACCATTCCGACTGTCCAATCGCGCTGTCATCGCTAATGTGGCAAATCGAATTTCGAGCTCTCCATCCGAGATTTGACCTGTGTATCCAGCCTCATCCTGTACCCACGAAGATTTTGTGGGTGCTCCCCAGACATAGTAGCCAGCAACCGCTCCGTTCGAAGTAGCTTCTGTGACTATGAGCATTGCGCGACGGCCGCCGCCAGCGGTGACGGCATGACCCAGTTCGGCCGCGCTTTGTCGGAGCTCAACATCGAGATTCTGTGCGCCAATACCAGCCAGGCCAAGGGCCGCGTGGAACGGGCCCATCACACGCTGCAGGACCGGTTGGTGAAGGAGCTTCGGCTGGCAGGCATCAGCACCATGGAGGCTGCGAACGCATTTCTTCCGGTATTCGTTCAGACCTCCAATAACCGTTTCGCCAAGCCTCCGGCGAGCAAGCGGGACCTGCATCGGCCGATCGCGGGCACCAACGATCTCGACGGCATCCTGTGCTGGCGCGAACAGCGCTCGGTCTCGCGACAGTTGGTGGTCAATTATAACCGCATGAAGTTCATGCTGAGGCCCGACAAGACCCCGGCGGCACTGGCAGGCAAGCTGGTCGACATCTATGACTTTCCCGATGGCCGGCTGGAGATCCGCTGGAGGGGACTGCCCTTGTCCTACTCCGTCTTCGACCATTTGCAGCGCGTCAGCCACGCGGCCATCATCGAGAACAAGCGTCTCGGCGAAGTGCTGGCCTGGATCAAGCAGCAGCAGGACAAGCACCCCCATTATCGTGACAACTTAGCCGGCCCCAGGCGGTCAAATCAGAAAGCCGGCCTGATGAAGGACCGCGTTGATCGTCTCGTTCAGGGGAAAAAACCAGGCAGACATCCCGCCCGCCGGGGCCGCCGCAGCTGCGATACCGGCGTCTGCGCAGCGACGGCCCCGGCTACGTCAGAAGCTGCCGAGTGACATCTTAACTTTGCAGAGCACGGGACATCTCAACTTGGTTGCAACACAGTGTCCGCTACCGTGGCGAAAGCGGACGTTCAAAAGCCCAACGCCCAGGTCGGCCTTTGACCCAGGCTGTGTGAAAACGCGTCTGAGCCAAGAACGCTCAGAGTTGTTTTCTCAATTGCCTTCCGCCAGCAGCGCCTATCAGTGCGATTAGTTTCCGCAACGACGAAATCGCGATGGAAATTCTACGCGCTTTTTCAGCGTATGAGTTTTCCCACAGCCTGGACCCAGAGCAGAAGTCGCAGACCAAGACGGTCCGAACCTTTGACACGGACAGTTGTGCCCTTGCGGACATAAACGTCCGATAGCCGATTAGCAGCGCTTGAGCGGCACGGAGGGGGGCTGTTCAGGTTTTTGCTCAGAGGCGGGTACCTTCATCCGGGCCTCGCCTATTTTAGATCGCAGCAGGAACGACCTTAAAAAGCCCCGCTTGATTAATCGGGCCGCTCGGCGGCCCGGCACGGCACCCGCGTGCACCACCCCCAAGGCGGGCCGTGTTCTACTTCGATGGGCTCCGCCATATCTTTTCGCCGCGAATACTTGACGCAGGACCTGACGCCTCTCCGGGGAGAAAACCGATCAAATGCCACAAAGAAAACCAGAGCCGGATCGCATCCGAGAGCTTGAGGATGCTTTGAAGGAGACCGAGCGGCACATCGCCGAAATGCGGGCCGAACGCGATCAAGCATTTGAGCTTGTCGAGCGGATGAAAGAACACGTCAGCGACGTTGACGCCTTGATCGATAGCTGGATCGAGGCATTTGAGATGCAGCTCAGCGAGGATGGCAAGCGAACGCGCGATGCGCTGCCGGAGAGTATCAAGAAAATTCTCGCTGATGCTGTCGCCTTACAGAAACAGGCGAAGGGGCTCGGCAAGAAGTGAGATGTTCCCGGTCCCGCGCCGCAAAAACGCGAGGGCGGAAACTGCAAGAACCGGAAGGAAGGAGCCGGCACCTTCTGTGTTGCTCGCCGTTTAGTCGCAGCGGCGCTCCTTGCGCGTGATCCTGCGGCCGTCATCCCGTTCAACCGTGGTAGTCACCATGCGGCAGCGCTGTCGTGGGCCGACGGTGACACCACCGGGATCGACGCCAACTGTGGTGTCGGAGTAGTACCGTCGGCGACGGTCCCTATCGTACCGGTCGTCGCGGTCCCGCCCGATCTGAACATCGCCGCCTTGGGCAATCTTGACGCCATGGGCCTTGGCCGGAGTGACGAGGCGGGGCAGTCGTCAGCAGCGGGGCGCTGCACTGAGCGACTTGCCGATCGAATTCCCGGCTAGCTTCTGGCTGGCAGCCAATTTGCAGCCTGCAAAGCCGCTTGGTCTCACGGTCCGCCCCACTGCTTGCTCGTGCCGACGAGGTGATCGAATGAGCGGCTAATTGCTGTGGTGCATATGTCTCTTGATGGCACAAATGCGAAGCCCGACGGGCTCTGAATTTGTCTTCTTGTCGGGGAAGACCGGAAGTCATCGGCGCACAGCCAGAACGACGCGACTGACCCTTTAAGAGATAGCAGCCAAGCCGATGTAAGCGCGTCACTATGCGCCATCTCGCCACGTGCGTTCCTGGAACCGGACGACCATCTAAATGTTGTCAAAAAGCCAGAATTCCAGGCTGCGCAATACGCAGCGTTCCGAGGAAGACGCACATGGATACCACGACGCTTCTCATAATTGTCCTTCTCGTTCTGTTGTTTGCCGGCGGCGGCTGGTACGGCCGTGGACGCTGGTACTAAACTTGGCTGATTTCAAGTTGGCAGGGCACTGGTCAATTTTGCTCTATTGCGATGAGTTAATAAATTCAGACCTCCTGACATAGCCAGCCTCTACGACTGAATTGACTCGGCTTTCGGCCCGCTGGGGTGCCGGTTGGTGCGCACCAATACCTGTCCGGTTTTTGCGACTGCCAGGACGGAAGTTTTTGATACGACTGGAAGATTTTACGATGGCTTGCGCACCCAAGCCTGTCCGGTCTAGCTCCGCCCATGAGCACTCAACAAGCCTTGGCGCTGCCGTCGCCGGCGCCGTCCAATATTGTGGTCATCAATGCGCGCTGCACCGTTCGGATCGAAGCGGATCAGCGGGTGATCGTCGTCGCCGGACTTCCGGTGCACCACTATCGCGCCGAGGACGCGGTCGCCGAGGCTTATGCGATGGTGTTCTTGGTGGAGTCGGGCTTTGCCCAGCAGACAGACGTGGCGCGGGCATTCGAGCGATCGGTGCGCACTGTTCGGCGCTACCAAGAGCGCTATGCGCACGGCGGAATGGCTGCGCTCGGTAAAGAGGAAGGGTGGCGTCGTGGCCGACGACGTCTCTCCGGGAAACGTCTGCGCAGCATCGAGATGTTAAAATGCCAGGGAATGAGCAACCGTGCGATCGCGCACCGGCTGGGTGTCAGCGAGAACGCCATCCGCAAGCTGGTGGGACCATCTAAGCGCGAGAGCGCACAGCTTGCGTTGGCCGCGATCACGCCCACCGCGGAGAAGCCGGCGACAAAGGCCGTGCCATCCGCGACGCCGAGCGGCGAAGATGGAGATCACGCCAGTCGATCGGCGGAGGAGCACTCAGGGGACCGCGATCCGATCACCGCGCCTGAGGCCGCAAACGACGATGAACCGGTGCCGATGAGCCTCGACAGCGACGCTGACGATCGGACGTTTGATCGGCAGCTCGCTTATCTCGGGCTGCTCGATGATGCTGCACCGCTGTTCCGCGAGGGGTCCTCGGTTCCCGGTGTCGGTGTGCTGTTGGCTCTCCCGTGTCTGGTCGAAAGCGGGCTGTTTCGGATCAGCCGCAAACTCTTCGGTGAGATCGGCCCGGCTTTCTACGGCCTGCGCACGACGTTGCTCACGCTACTGCTCATGGCGCTGCTACGCATCAAGCGCCCCGAGCATCTCAAGGAGAAAGACCCTGCCGCGTTCGGCAGGCTCCTCGGTCTCGACCGCGCCCCGGAGGTGAAGACGCTGCGGCGGCGCCTGACCCGCCTTGCTGCGCACCATTGCGCCGAGCAGCTCGGCGCGGAGCTTGCGGGTGTGCGTGTCGATCGGCGCGGACATCTCATGGGGTTTTTGTACGTTGACGGCCATGTGCGTGCCTATCACGGTCAACGCGCGATCTCATCAAATGCTTATGTGGCGCGCCGCCATTTGGCTATGCCCGCCACCACCGACTACTGGGTCAACGATCGCTCGGGCGACCCGTTGCTGGTGATCACCGGGGAGGTTGACGCTGCATTGACCAAGGCTATGCCCCGTCTGCTTCGCGAGGTTCGGGAGGTGGTCGGGGAGCGGCGGGTCACCATTGTCTTCGATCGCGGCGGCTGGAGCCCGAAACTGTTCGCCGCAATGATCAAGGACGGCTTCGATGTGCTGACCTACCGCAAGGGCCGGTGCCGTCGCATCAATGAGCGGCGCTTCGTCCGCCGTCGCGCCGTGCTCGACGGATGCTCGGTTGACTATCTTCTGCATGATGGGCCCGTGCGTTTCCTCAAAGGCAAGCTGCGCTTGCGGCAAGTCACCCGCTTGTGCGACGGCGGCCATCAGACGACGGTGATCACGAGCCGATGGGACCTGCGCGACATCCAGGTCGCCTATCGCATGTTCGAGCGCTGGCGGCAGGAGAACTTCTTTAAGTACATGCGAGAAGAGTTCCTGCTTGATGCGCTCGTCGACTACCAGATCGAGCCGGAAGAGCCTACCCGCACCATCCCCAATCCCGAGCGCAAGACTTTGGACAACGAGATCCGTACGGCCCGCGCCGAGGTCGCCAAGCTCGAACGCGAATTGGGGGCCGCGGCCGCAGCCAATGCAGAACACCGCCGGCCGACCATGCGTGGCTTCAAGATTGCCCACGGTAAACTCGGCAAGCAACTGCGCAACGTCCGCGCGCACTTGAGCCGGCTGCTCAACCAGCGCCGCGACGCTCCCAAGCGCGTTGAAGTCCGAGAGGTCAACGATCGCGTATTGGTCAAGCTCGCCACGGAGCGCAAGCATCTGACCGACATCATCAAGATGGTAGCCTATCAGGCCGAGAGCGATCTGGTTGCACTACTGCGACCTCACTACGCGCGTGTCGATCAAGAGGGGCGAACCCTGCTGCATGAGCTGTTCGCCACTGCAGGCGATATCCACGTCTCAGACAGCGAGCTTACTATCACCTTGGCTCCACTCAGCTCGCCGCATCGCACGCACGCCGCCCAGGCGCTCTGTGAGGTCCTCAATAAAGCGGCAACCATCTTCCCCGGCTCTCGCCTGCGGATGCACTTCGAAATCCGCCCGCCGCGGCGCATCGGGCTTGCCTTTCCCGGCTCGCCGGTCGAGCGCAGCGCCGCCTCGGCTCGTGCCCCGGCTCCCTGACCGGAGCTCAAACCGGACATTTTTGCACTCCCTATGTCAGGAGGTCTGAAATTAGGATGGGACCGGAGAGGGACCGCCTGGGTCCCCTACGGCGATGGCGGACGTTCTGGAGGCAGGCGCGTGTACCGTTACGCCGCTGGAACCAAAGTCCTACCGCATAATTGTTCCCCAAACAGTGGAGGAACATCATGATTTCCAAGTTTCTTGCAATAGCATTCCTGGCTACCGCCTCGATGATCGGCGCGGCGTCGGCGCAAACAGCCGCAAACCAAGAGGCTTCGACTGCCAGTGCTACCACGCACAAGGAGGGTGAATGGCGCGCGTCCAAGCTGGTCCACGTCGATGTGTACAATGAAGCAAACGAGAAGATCGGCGACATCAACGACGTGATTTTGGATAGGTCAGGCAAGGTGGCCAAGGTCATTCTAGGTGTGGGCGGCGTTCTCGGCTTGCGCGAGCACTACGTGGTAGTCGGCTTCGATAAGCTGAAGTGGGTTGACCAGCCGGTGACCTCGACAACTGCCTCAACAACGTCCGCACCGGCGAATGCTCCTGCAACTACTTCCGCTCCAGATGGGACCACGCGAACCACCACCGGTGCCGCAACTACCACCACGACAACCACCACAACCAGCGCCAGTACGCGTTGGTATCCCGATCACGCCGTGTATAACGCCACCAAGGATGAATTGAAGGCCATGCCGGAGTTTAAGTACTAACTCTCGACGTACGGTCCAATGATCATAGGAGACCCCGCCAGCCTAAGCGGCGCAAGAGGGGAACATCACGTGCCCTGATGGACTGGTTAGCCGGTGCGATCGAGTCGCCCGCAGACAGTACCCCCGACTTCAAGCCCCGCGCGTTGAGTACGCCCGGGGACCTCTTTTCGAGACCGCCATTGCAGGCCGGTTTGCTCATGATTCTTCGCGATCAGGTCGGACCAGCCTCAACCTTTCGGCGTCAAGCAATCAGGGCACGCGCCCGCGACCTTTGAGAACAGCACGGCTGTCCTCCTGACGGGACTTGGACTATGGTTGCAAACGGACCAGGAACTGAGGGACGAGGGACGCGAGTAGTAGTCAGGGTCGCCTCCGGTTTGCCAGCCGTCAAGTCCCATACACCAAGGCCAAATCGTCTGTTTGAGCAGCCGAATTGCTTTCCTGACAAGCGGTATCCTCTTTGGCCGCTGCCGGGCGGCGGACCGTAAGGGTCGCCCCTGCGACGCCTTCAGAGCGCAGGGTGCTGAGATCCTTTTCGCAGCCAGGCTCCTTGCAAAGCTCCAGAGCTTCCTGTCGGCCGGATGCCGCAAACGCGAGAACCGGCCGGTCATCGACGCATAGGACGTTTGCACAACATTGCCGGTGGTCTGCTCACAATACGCCGCCCACGCTTCCATCAGCCTACGGCGTTTCTCCAGCGCGTCGCTTCGCCGTGAACGGGGCGACGGCCGAAGGCTGGAACCCGGGCCTCGCCGACGACGCCTGCTTCGCCGCGGCCGATCCGGAAGGCTTCTTCATCGGCGAGCTCAAAGGCGCTCTGGCCGCGACCGTCTCCTGCGTCAATTACGTGCGAGTTTCGCGTTCCTCCATTTCTACACCGTGCGAAAGGATTTGCGCGGGCGATTGTGGCAGACTTAAGCACTGGAAAATGGGCGGTTCCGGGCGCATATTCCGAGAATGGCGACAATTGTCAGATGCAATTGCGGCGCCGAGTACGAACGAACTGAAGCAAAGTTCTTGATGCCGCACACGGGTCGCGCGTCCTGTGAAGTCTGCGGGGCGATATTAGAGTCTTGGTTGGAAAGCACCCATGTTGCCACATTCGAGCTGATCAAACGTCCAGACGAAGAGTTGGCGCATATTCGCGGGATGGCACCTGCACCACCACCATTAACCCACGAGGAATTCGTCTCGTTGCGGGAGTGCGTCAAGGGTTTGACGCACCGGGCAATCCCAGTCGAACATAAAGACCGACTGATCCAGCTAGGGTACATGCAGGAATTGTCGGGCGGACTTCGACTAACGAACGCTGGCAGGTTGAGGATCGTGGAAGGCGAATGACCAACAACCACCCCAAACACCCTAGGGACCACCTTTGAGCTGGGCTAGTGGTCGGCGGTCAGCGGAACGTGGCAGTGGCCATAGTTTGCTGGTGGTCGCACAGCCAGCCCGGATTTTGGCTGCTAACGGTCGCCTCCAGGGCAGAATGGCTGTTTCGCGGCCTTCGATCCGGAGGGAGGGCTGGGAGTGCCCCTGCGACCCAACTCCGTGGGCCTACGATGGAGTACCTGGAGAAGGTTCGATCCCAGCTCCTCTCCCTCCGCCATATGACATTGATTTTATTTATATTTTTATGATTTTTGGCATAAAACCCCCGGACAAACCCCGATCCGGCCCGTGTCACAAGACCCCTTGCCCGGCCAACAGCGCTGGACGGCCAGCTCTCGGCGACTGGGACGGCCTTGGGCCGGGGACAAGCCACAGGGCCGGAAGGCAGGACGGGAGCAGGGCCGCTTGCGCTACATCAAGATCGCCGTCATGTTTTATAGAGTACATCTTGCTTTCATCCGCATCACTCGGGTCCCAAACGACCCGACCGAGACCGCCTTGCAAGTGCTTCGGAAGTCACGATCGCGATGTCTGACCAATTTCCAGTTTTTGAAGAGGTGTTGAAGCGGCGCGGCCGAACATGGAGCTGGCGCGTGTGCACAACCGAAGGGGATGTCGTCATGCTGGGTTCGGAAAGCAGCCGAGCCGCTGCCAAATACAAAGCTGACAGGGCACTCTTCCTACTGCTGATGTCCGCCCCGTATCGATCGAAAGGTCGGTGCTGGTGGCAATCGTCACCATCCGGCGGTGGCAGGATCGCACCGGCAAGCGCGCCAAAATGTACCAGATGAACCTGTATTGATGGACGTCGAGATACAAGCATCTCTTTTTCTTTAGACAAAGACTAATTGAAACTTAAAACATCTAGATGTAGACCAATTCCAATCTTGAAACCGGGCCTGGGGTCAAATTGGAGTTACCCCCGAAGAATGGGCCTGAGCGCTTTTGCCTTCACTCGTTCGCATTTGCGACACTTTAATCTTCACTTGCGATTTGATTGTCGAGCATCACTTGAGAGACCGCCCAATCGCGACTTTCTTGTCTCTCGCAATATCCAAGCAGAGTTTGAATTAGAGGGCCTTGTCCGCGTACTTGTAAAAGGTCAGTATGCCATCTTCCTCCAACAAGTTTGCGTTGTTCATCGATGGCGCCAATCTCTACGCGACATCCAAGGCGCTTGGTTTCGACATCGATTACAAGCGTCTGCTCAAGGAATTCCAAAGTCGCGGAACGCTGTTGCGCGCGTTCTACTACACAGCAATCATCGAAGATCAGGAATTCTCGTCGATCCGCCCCTTGATCGACTGGCTGGACTACAACGGCTACACCGTCGTCACCAAGGCGACCAAGGAATTCATCGACGCCAGCGGCCGGCGCAAGGTGAAGGGTAACATGGACATCGAGCTTGCGGTCGACGCCATGGAACTTGCCGAACACATCGACCAGATGGTGCTGTTCTCCGGCGACGGCAACTTCCGCTCGCTGGTAGAGGCGATGCAGCGCCGCGGCGTCCACGTCACCGTGGTCTCGACCATTTCCAGCCAGCCGCCGATGATTGCCGACGAACTGCGGCGCCAGGCCGATGTCTTTACCGACCTCGCGGAATTACAGTCGAAGATCGCCCGCGATCCGTCCGAGCGCCCGGCCCCGCGCGAACCGCGCCATCACACGCCGCAATTCCTGCAGCGTGCGACCACGATAGCGCCGAGGGACGATGACGACGATTTCGACGAATGACAGAGGCCGACGCTGTCGCCGCGCGGTATTGTTTTCAATGAAGCAGCTTTGCCCGTCGATGTGCGGCCATGAAAAGGGCCGCCGACAGTATGGCCAGCGGCCCGACCGGGCTCAAAATAGTTTCCGAAACAACCGAACTCTCACCCCCGGAGTGACATTCTAGGCATCATTCGCAGGGACCGCCTAGTCGAAATATAATTCAGGCCCGAAGAGCATGACGGGCGTTTTAGGCCGCCGCCCGATCTTCCTTGTCAGTCCCCCGCGCAACAATCATCAGCTTCGTATTCCGGTCACTTCCCGCCCTTCCGCTCCTGTCCCCATGGATGCTGACATCGCGAGGGCGCATCACGATATTCAAGGGTCGCGGCCAGGCCGTGGCAGATCGGTTGCTGATCTTGACTGCTGATGATGATCGAAGGGCGCTCAATTGAAAACTTTTGCCATCTAATGGGACAGCGGGCTTGAAGAGCATCGCCGCCAGTCACATCTCATAAGGATCGGGGATCGTTGGCCCGACACACTGGCAACGCACCCACCGCCTCATTGAAGGTCGCGTGCGTCCAAAAAACGCAACGGCACGAGCCGTCGAGGGAGACCTTGGCGGCTTTTTGCGTGTGGCCAGATATGCGCAAAGAAACGGCCCCGGCGCGAGCGAAATGCCGGGGCCGCTTGTGTCGGAACTCCCGGCTGTGGGGCCTCGGGGGAAGGTCGGCCAGCCGAGGTTCTTGCACTCAGATACGAGTTAGGCCGCCTTTTCGCTGCGATCTCTCTTGGCCTGCGGCGGGCGCTTCGGCTCAAGTTGCGTATTGCGGACAGCTTCGGCCAGCATCTCGCGAAGCTGGGCCTTGGTCTTCGGCGCTTCGCGCGTGAAGCTTTTTGTCCATGTGGTCATGGACAGTATGTGGGGATGATGGAAGGGGAATTAAAGACCTACCGGGAGGGCCTGCATGTCCCCTCGAAAATCCTGTCACCGCTCTTACGCGTGACAATCCGGTTGTGTGTACCGAAAACCCTATCCGGGTTTATCGAATGATAGAATCGGCTAAGTTGGCGCGATGATCGCGCTGATCTGCTTCGTTCTGGCCGTGCTGGCCTCGCCATTCAAGTCGAACATCCGGCTTGAGGCGGAGAATGCAGTGCTTCGACATCAGCTGATCGTCTTGCGACGCAAGCTGAAAGGCCGGGCTCGCCTCACGAACAACGACCGCTGGTTCTTCGTTCAGCTGTATCGCTGGTTCCCGTCGATCCTTCCGGTTCTCATGATTATTCGACCCGAAACGCTGGTGGGTTGGCATCGGACCGGCTTTCGCCGCTATTGGCGTTGGAAATCGTGTCGACGGGGAGGGCGACCGCAGATCGAGACAGAATTGCGCGCGCTGATCCGGCAGATGAGCACAGAGAATTTGCTTTGGGGTGCGCCGCGCATCCACGGCGAACTGCTCAAGCTCGGGTTTAGCGTCGCTCAATCAAGTGTCGCCAAGTATATGGTCAAGCGACGCGGGCCTCCAAGTCAGGAATGGCGGACCTTTCTGCGAAACCACGCGCCGGACATCGCCGCCATGGATTTGTTCGTAGTACCGACCATTGGCTTTAAGCTGCTGTATGGCTTCGTCATCATCCGGCTTGATCGCAGAGATCTCGTCTGGATCGGCGTCACAACCAACCCGGCGGCGGAGTGGGTTGCACGTCAGATCACCGAGGCTTTTCCTTGGGATGGCGCTCCGCGCTATATGATCCGAGATCGAGATCGAATCTACGGCACTGTCGTCACGCGCCGACTGCGTGCCATGGGCATCCGAGACAAGCCAATTGCACCGGCCTCGCCTTGGCAGAACAGCTTTGCCGAACGGCTGATCGGATCGATCCGGCGCGAGTGTTTGGACCACATCATTGTCCTGGACGAGGAACATCTGCGTCGGATTCTGAAAAACTATGCGGACTATTATAATGAGACGCGGACGCACTTGGCCTTGGAGAAGGATGCGCCCGTTTCTCGCCCAGTTCAGCGAACCGGTGTGGTCAGGTCACTTGCCATCCTGGGCGGACTTCATCACCACTACCTCAGGGTTTAGGTTTTCGGTACACACAATGGCGGCGCGCACGGATTCGTCGGGGTGGAGGCAGACCTCGCCATCCTGCTCGCCCCAGACGAAGCCCACGGGAAGATTGCGACGCAGTTCGCCGCGTGCGGCCTTGTTGCGGATCCCACCGAGCAAACGTGCCCGTAGCACATGCAGTTCCGCTTCGCTCATGGTGCCTTTCGAACCCACGACATACTGCCCAGCAACAGCCGCTTGAAGTCGTTGTCCAGTATCCACATCACCCGCGCACCGGCGAGCGCCTCACGGTTGTGCGTCATCTCGTTTACGCCGGCATCGCGCATTTTGTCGTCGAACTGCCGGATGGCGGCCGGCTCCTGCTGCCGGCGTGGATGACCGAAACCGGCGCGGCGACACCGCCTATCGTGGCCACCCCGCAGCTTTCCCTTACTTGCTTGAGGGAGCTGCGCCGGCTCGTCGACCTGCAGGACGTATCCTTGTCGCCAGCGAATGAAGCGATTCGCAACGATGGAGGCGATGATGGAACAGCGTGCCCAGGAACGGCAACTGGATCTTCTCATGCTGGCGGCCGACGACGTCGCGCCGCCTCTGTTCGACCTGGCGACTCGCGCGCAGATCGTAACCCTGCTCAAAGTTCTTCTGAGCGATCGCCTCGCGCTGGTCAGTACGCCGACGGAGACTGACGATGACTAAGATCACTGGCGATCACCTGGCGCGCAGCGCCTATGTCTACGTGCGGCAATCCAGCATCGATCAGCTCTTGCACAATCCGGAGAGCCGACGACGCCAGTATGCGCTGACGACGCGCGCCTGCGCCCTCGGTTGGGATAACGCGATTGTCATCGATGACGATCTCGGCCGCTCGGGGGGCGGGACGGCGCGCCCGGGCTTCGAACGCCTGCTGGCGGCGATCTGCAGCGGCGACGCGGGCGCGGTGTTTGCCCTTGAGGCCTCGCGCCTGGCCCGTAACGGGCGCGATTGGCACACCCTTTTGGAGTTCTGCGCCCTGGTCGGCAGCCTGATTATCGATGAGGACGGGGTCTACGATCCGCGGCTCGTAAATGATCGCTTGCTGCTCGGCATGAAAGGCACTTTCAGCGAGCTCGAACTGTCGACGTTGCGGCAGCGCTCGCAAGAGGCTTTGCGCCTGAAGGCGGCGCGCGGCGATCTGCACACAACAGTCGCCATCGGCTATCGGCGCAGCGCCGATGACCGTCTGGAACAGGACCCGGACCTGCGTATCCGCGAAGTGCTGTCTCTGGTGTTCCGAAAGTTTCGAGAGATCAGCAGCGTGCGCCAGCTGGTCCTATGTCTGCGCCAGGAAGGAATCGACCTGCCAACCGCTGTGCACGGTCCGCAGGGGCGGACGGTGCGGTGGGGCCCGCCGCGCTACCATGCCGTCCATCGGCTGTTGACCAATCCGGTCTATGCCGGGGCCTATGTCTTCGGACGAACGATTTCACGCACGCGGGTCGAAGGCGGCCGTAAAGTCATCACCCACGGTGTCGCGCGCCGACGCGCACCTGCTTATCGGAAGACTGCTCGCGGCGCATACCCCTGCGGAAAAACGCGAAGAGGCTGTCTTCGAAATCGTCAATCAGCTCAACCGCGGCACCGCCTTGATCACCTCACCAGACGAGCGTGAGCAGTTGGCCGAGTTCAACCTGCTCGCAGGCCGGCGCGCCAAGGCCAGTACCGCCTACGCCTCCGCGCTCACTTATCTCAGCGCCGGTGCGGCCCTGTTGCCGGAAGACTCGTGGGAGCATCGGCACGAGCTCACCTTTGCGCTAGAGCTAAACCGGGCCGAATGCGAGTTCCTCACCGGCGCGCTGGCGGAAGCAGAACAGCGCCTGGCGGCGCTGTCGGCGCGCGCCGCAACGACAGTCGAACGCGCCAGCGTCGCCTGCCTGCGGGCGGATCTGTACACGACCCTCGATCAGGGCAGCCGCGCGATCGCCGTCGGTCTCGACTATCTCAGGCATCTCGGCATCGACTGGTCGCCGCACCCGACGGAAGACGAGGCGCGACACGAATACGAGCGGATCTGCTCGCAGCTCGGCGACCGCGCGATCGAGGCTCTAATCGACCTGCCCTTGATGAGCGACGCGGCCTCGCTCGCCACTCTGGATGTTCTGACCAAGCTCGGGCCGCCTGCCTGGCATACGGATACGAACCTACTTTCCCTGGTCATCTGTCGGGCAGTCAATCTCAGCCTCGAGGGCGGCAACTGTGACGGCTCGTGCTTCGCCTATGTAGTGCTTGGCTTACTCGCCGGACCGCGCTTCGGCGACTACCAGGCCGGATTTCGATTCGGCCGGCTCGGCTATGAACTGGTCGAACAGCGCGGGCTGAAGCGCTTCCAGGCCAGGATCTATCTGAACTTTGGAAGTATAGTCACGCCCTGGACGAGACATGTCCGGGCAGGCCGCGATTTGCTGCGTCGGGGATTCGAGGCTGCAAACAGGATCGGTGACCTCACTTTTGCGGCGTACTGCTGCAGCCACCTGAACACGAACCTTCTTGCGGCGGGCGATCCACTCGATGAGGTGCAAGGCGAAGCCGAGCTTGGTCTCGCGTTTGCGCAGAAGATGCGGTTCGGTCTTGCCATTGACTCCATCGCCGCACAGCTCGGGCTCATTCGGACGCTGCGCGGCTCGACGCCGAATTTCGGCTGTTTTGACGATGAGCAGTTTGACGAGCTTCGGATGGAGCGTCGTTTCTCCAGTAACCCGGATCTGGCGCTAGCCGAGGGCTGGTACTGGGTCCGCAAGCTGCAGGCGCGCTTTTTTGCCGGCGACTATACGTCGGCCATTGAGGCCTCATCGCGGGCGCATCGGCTGCTGTGGACATCGCCGTCGATGTTCGAAACGGCAGAGTATCACTTCTACGGTGCACTCTCCCAAGCGGCATCCTGCGAGTCAGCAGCGGCCGGCCAGCTGCAGCAGCATGTCGACGCATTGGCTGCCCACCACCGGCAGCTCCAGCTCTGGGCGGCGAATTGCCCGGAGAATTTCGAGAACCGCGCCGCGCTGGTCAGCGCCGAGATCGCGCGGATCGAAGGCCGGGAGCTCGATGCCGAGCGCCTCTACGAACAGGCCATCCGCTCGGCCCGCGCCAACGGCTTTATCCACAATGAGGCGCTCGCCAATGAGCTCGCTTCCTGCTTCTACGCGGCGCGTGGCTTCGAGAAGATAGCCCGCGTGTATTTGCAGGACGCCCGCCACGGCTATCTGCGTTGGGGAGCCGATGGCAAGGTGCGGCAACTCGAACAGCTTCATCCCCATCTCCGCGACACACCAGTCCCCGCATCTCCCACCGCTACCATTGGCGCGCCGGTCGACCGGCTGGATGTCGGGACGGTGCTCAAGGCCGCGCAGGTGGTGTCCGGTGAGATCGTCCTCGGTGAGCTCATCAAGACGCTGCTGCGGATCGCGGTCGAGCATGCCGGCGCCGAGCGCGGCCTGCTCATCCTGTTCCCGGACGACGAGCCACGGATCGCGGCGGAAGCGACGACCGGCCGCGGCCAGGTGGAGGTCACGCTGCGCCAGACGGCCGCCTCACCAGCCGAGCTTCCCGAATCCGTGCTCCACACCGTGATCCGGACGCGGGAGAGCGTGATCCTTGATGACGCCTCGGCGCGGAATCCGTTCCCGGCAGATGAGTACATCTGCCAGAAGCGTGCCCGGTCGGTGCTCTGTCTGCCCCTGGTGAAGCAGGCCAAGCTGATCGGGGTGCTCTATCTCGAGAACAACCTGGCACCGCACGTGTTCACGCCCTCCCGGATCTCGGTGCTGGAATTGCTGGCATCTCAAGCAGCGATCTCGCTGGAGAACGCCCATCTGTACAACGATCTGCAGGAAAGGCAGGCCAGGATCCGCCGCCTGGTCGACTCGAACATCATCGGGATCGTGTTCTGGGATTTTCAGGGCCGGATCCTCGAAGCCAACGAAGCCTTTCTCGACATGTTGGGCTACAGCCGTGAAGAGCTTGTCTCAGGTGGGATAGGGTGGGCGGAGCTGACACCCGCCGAGTGGGCCCCCGCCGACCAAGATGCGTTGGCCGAGATAAGCGCGACCGGGAGCTGCAAGCCGTTCGAGAAAGAATATTCCCACAAGGACGGCAGCCGCGTGCCGATTCTGATCGCCGGCGCGCGTTTCGAGTGGAAACAAGACGAGGGGGTTGCCTTTGTCCTCGACATGACCGACCGCAAGCGGGCAGAAGAGAAGCTGCGCGCGAGCGAACAGCGCCTGCTCGACGCCCAAATGACGCTCGCGCACGTCAATCGTGTCACCACGATGGGGCAACTGGCGGCCTCGATCGCCCATGAAGTGAACCAGCCGCTCGCCGCCGTCGTCGCCAACGCCGAGGCCTGTCTGCGCTGGCTCGACCGCGAAACTCCCGACCTGGACGCAGTGCGCCGCTCGGTGGAATGGGTAATAGACGACGGCGTTCGGACGAGCGAGGTGATCCGACGCGTCCGGGCGCTCGCGAACAAGACCGACATTGAGAAGGTGCCGCTCGACGTCAATGACGTCGTCCGGGAGGTCACCGCCCTGGTGCAGCAGGAGTTGATCAGTCACCGCGTATCGTTGCGAACAGAGCTCGCACCTACTCTACCCATGATCCTGGGTGATCGGGTCCAATTGCAGCAGGTGATTATCAACCTGGCGATGAATGGCATTGAAGCAATGCAATCGGTCATGGATCGGCCGCGCGAGCTGGTGATCCGATCCCGCCAGGACGAGACGCAACAAGTGCTCGTAAGTGTGACGGATTGCGGCGTCGGGATCTCCGCCGAAAACGAGAACCGGCTGTTCGACGCCTTCTTCACCACCAAATCCAGCGGCATGGGTATGGGACTTTCGATCTGCCGTTCGATCATCGAGACCCACGGTGGCCGGCTATGGGCCACTGCAAACGTACCCCACGGTGCCACGTTTCAGCTTACCCTGCCGGTGAGCGCAGACATTGCCTCGTGAGATCACGCCCATGAGCCTTCCAAGAAGGCCATCTCTGGGTCATTTTCGGCTCGCGAGGCCTCCAGGACCGCTTTGCCCGTGAACTGGCAAGGTTACTTCGACCTGTTAGGTCAGACAACCTGCACTCCGACTGGAGGGGTGGCCGTCGGTTACGTTCAGCCCGCATGTCCGTTCAGGGTCCCCATTTCGGACATCAGCGCGGTTGCCCTGAAACGGTAGCGCGACGCGGCCAGGCTCGTGCCGGACCCGACCGCGTCGGTGTTATGTATCAGGTCTCGCCGCCGGCGAAGATATCCTTCTTGATGACCGCGTGAACGCCCCAATTTCCATCAACCACCTGGGTGATCCCGAAGTCGACGCCAACCGTAATTAAAGAGATCGCCTCATCTTCGGTCAGCTTCTTGGTCGTCATCAAAAATCTGCGCATCTTGCGGAACGCATCGCGCAAAGCAAGATCAACCGACGATTTCGAGTAAATGTCCGACTGCGCCTTGTCCCCTAATTCGCTGAGATAATTGGCGAAGCTGAAGCCGTGCACCAGCCACTCGTCCTTGGTTTCCAGCATCGGATAGTCGAGGGCTTCGAGAGCGGTACCGACGAGATCGGCTTTCTTGTGCAGGATGATCTGAAAGGTGCCGTTCAGCGAGCATTCGATTGCCGTACCGCACAGCTCGGAATCTCCCTGCGAAGCGTGCGAGTCGCCAACCGATAAAAGGCCGCCTTCGACCGCAACCGGATAATACATCGTGGCGCCCTTGCCGATCCGCCAATTATCGATGTTGCCACCTGTATAGCTCGGCGGAATCGAGTCGACGATATCGGCTTCCTTGGGCGCCAAGCCTATTACGCCGAAATGCGGACGTATCGGAATGCGCACATTCTTCAGGATTCCGTGGTTCTCCTTGATCGTGGTGTGATCGACTGGAACGCCAGGATAGTCGATGGTTTTATGCACTACGCCGGAAGGGTCGGTCTGCGGAGTCCATCTGAAATTATACACCGCTTTCGCCCAGTTGCGTTCGCCGGTGGCGTCGACCTCGTAGATCGTGACCACTTCGCGCGGCTTAGGCTCGGTGAGCAAGTCCTTATAGTGAAAGCCCCACCATGCGGCCGCGTTGCTGCCGAAAGCCTTTCCGGGATATTGCGGATTGGCGCAAGGCCGGGGTGCGACGTCGATAATGCGCAACTCGATCACGTCACCCTCCTGGGCGCCGCGTACGTAGACCGGGCCAGTGCAGATGTGCACGCCAAGGCCTTCGCCGGCGCCACGCCCGAACAGCGAGGCATCCATCGGTCCAGCGCCGCGCCGGTTTACGCCCTTCTTTTCCTTGGTCCACAGGAACACGCTTTCGGTGCCGGGATCGCCCTTCACCATGCGCTCGGCGTCGTCATTGGCATGGTGGGTTAATGCCTCAATGGTGATGAAGTCGCCAGAATCGATCTCGACCTGCGGTTTCAGCTTCTTGCTGAAATAGCCCCAATGCACTGTGTCGGCATTCGCGGGCAAATGGTGATAGGACCGCTTGGCCGGTTGGTTCTTCTCGGCGGCAGCCGCCATCTGCGGCGTCACCAGAGAAATGCCGCCCGCGGTCATCGCCGCCGCGCCCCCGGCCGCGGCGAAGCTCGACCTCAAGAACGACCGGCGTTCCCGATCGAGCGTTTCCTTGAACTTACGGTGGTGCAATTCGAATTCCGGACAGTTCTTGTCGTCACCCGCGCACATAGTATCTCTCCTGGTTTGAACATGCATTTTAGGCGCACGCCTGATTCGATCTCAGTTCATCGTAACAGTCAAATTTGCACGTTGACTGTTGGACGGCGAAATGCAGTTTCACGAACGTCACCACCCTAACTAGCCAAGGGCTCCGCCCTTGATATCCCTTGCGTCTGAGCCTGACGAGGGGGCCATGGACGATTGCGCAAAATCAAGGGGAGCTATGGTTGAGGGGCAGAGATAACCGCTACGATCCCGTTGCTTGCACTGCAACTGGGAGGCGGCCTTGAACTCCTTCTACGAGCACCACGAGGACAGCATCCATTGGCATTATCGTTGTTTCGACCGCATTCTGCTGAATGGGCTGATTCAACCGTTCCAGCAGCCCGAGCGGGTGGTCGGCTTTTTCAACACGTATCGCCAGCTATACCCAGTGACGCGGTACACCCTGCGCGACATCGCCGACCAATTTCAGCGCTGGGTGACGGAGCGAGCCGAAAAGCGCAGCATCCCAATTGTCGAAGCACCGAAGGGCCGTCGTGACGAATTCGTCGACCCGTATTTCGAACGGGCCAAGCCCGACGCAATCGCGGTCATCCTCAAAGCGCGAGAACCGGCGCGCATCATGACTGCCATCGGCGACAAGGTCGCTAACCGATGGCACCTCCAGTTCGCGCAACGCTGGGTCATTCAATACAATTTTTATATCAATGACCGGAACTGGGGACGAATGTTCGTGCGCGTCTGCCCGTACCTGCCATTCTCCGCCCGTCTCTGCCTCAATCAGCACCATTGGCTGGCCAACCGCATGCGCGAGCAAGGCATCGGATTCAAGCAAACCGCCAATGCCTTCCTGAAATGCGTAGCTCCCGATCGCTTGCAAGAGCTCGCCAACTCGCTCACCCCTCGGGATCTGGTGAGCTGCGGCCAAAAGTGGCTGGCGCACCTCACGCCGTTCTTCACCGCAAGAGAGCGAGAGCATGCGGGTTGCCAGCACCGGCTATTCTTCTCGCAAGTCGAGTACTGCGACAACCTCATCTTCCGTCGTCGTGCGGCACTGGATAATCTCGGCCAACGCCTGCTCGATGCCAATCGAACAATCGGGCAGCCGAACAAGATCACCGTGATCTTCGGGCGCAAGGTCAGCAAGCAATATCGGGGCAAGCTGCAAACCGAGATCGAGGACATGAACCTGCCAAACCCGGTGATTCGCAGCCACTATGGCAACGGCTTCATCAAGCAGTACGTTCGCGACCACCTCATCCTGCGGACGGAGGCCGCGAGCAACAACGTCAACGATTACGGCGTCAAGAAAGCCGTCGAAAATCTACCCGTCCTCCAAAAATCGCTATCGGCGATCAACGATAATTACCTCAATGTCCAGCAGGACATCCTGGAGACCTTTGTCGATCGCGGCCAGTTGCGAAAGCTCGCGGAACCGACCATCACATCGACAGGAAAGCGCATTCCTGGCCTCAAGCTCGATCATCCTCGGCAACTGGCACTGATGCATGCGCTCGTACGCTTCGCGCACGTCGCAGCCGGCAATAGCTTCACCACCGCTGAAATCCATCCCGCCGTCATCGCAGCGCTCGGCTGCGCCCCCGAAAGCTACACGCTCGCCTCGCTTCGCTATGATCTATCGAAACTCCGCGCCAAAGGCCTCGTCGCCAAGCTCCCGAATTCGCGACGCTATCAACTCCTCTCGCAGGGGTACTCGATCTGCCTCGTCTTCCTGAAGCTCTTTGAACGCGTCTATGCCCCACTCACGGCAGGTCTTCTCAGCCCTATCAAAGCAGATACCCGGCTCGAATCCCAAAGGCGATCTCAACTCGATCGCCTATACCAGCGTGTCATCGACGATCTCGAGACCCTCCTCCGAGCGGTCGGCCTAAAAGCGGCGTGACTCCAACCTGTGCCTGTCGTAAATCAAATCCGAACATATTGGTGGTGCAGCCCGCCCAGGACCGGGCGGCAAAGAATGGTCCCGGCCAGTTTGACGGCGCGCGAGACCGGCGCATCCTTCTCCAAAGATAAATGCGTCCTTATCTCGTTGTGATATTTCATGTACGACAGCAGTACATGACGGAGGTGTCGCTCGCCGAACACAACAACGTGGTCAAGGCACTCCCGTCGGATCGAACCGATCAGCCGTTCGGCATATCCGTTTTGCCATGGGGAGTGCGGCGATGTCGGCCGGTCACGAATGCCCATTAATCGAAGTCTTCGGATGAAGGCCTCACCATAGGTGTCCCTGTCGGAAACTAATCCGGCTGGCAAGTGAGGCCGAATCGCGCAATGTTTCTGGCTTATGAGAGAAGCTTGCAGCCTGGTCTGGTCGGTGCTGGTCCTATTGTTCCAGTCGCGGGCCTCGTTGGGAGCTGAGATCCTGGTCCTTCGTCATCAGCTTAACATCCAGCGACGGCACCTGCCAAAGAGACTGACTTTGAGTGCCATGGATCGCCTGATCTTTGTTGGGCTGTCTCGTTTGGCGCCAGTACCCTCAATGCGCTGACGATTGTGAAGCCGGAGACTGTCGTCCGTTGGCATCGTGCCGGGTTCAGATCGTACTGGCGCTGGAAATCACGACCTTGTTCCGGCCGACCGACGGTTGCGGTCGAAATACGACGGCTGATCCGCGAGATGAGCATTGCCAATCCGCTGTGGGGGGCGCCGCGGATTCATGGAGAGTTGCTCAAGCTCGGTATCGAGATCGGCCAGACCAGCGTCGCCAAATACATGGTCAGGCGGAGACACCCGCCGTCGCAAGGCTGGAGAACCTTTATCCGCAATCACGCTGATGGGATCGCTGCGATGGATATGTTCGTCGTGCCGACAATCTCGTTTCGCCTGCTCTATGGATTGCTGATCATGGGGCACGGCCGGCGACATATTCTGTGGTTTGGCGTCACAGCGCATCCAACCGCAGAATGGATCGCAAATCAGGTCACGGAAGCATGCGGGTGGGAACAGGCTCCTTGCTATCTCATTCGTGACCGGGACGGGGCCTATGGTGAAGTCTTTATCCGCAGACTCCGATCGATAGGCATTCGCGACCGGCCAACATCGCCGCGTTCCCCGTGGCAGAACGCATATGCCGAAAGGCTGATCGGTTCGATCCGACGGGAATGCGTTGACCACGTCATTGTATTCAGCGAACGCCACCTCCGTCACTTACTGCTCTGTTACATGAAATATTACAATGGGACGCGCACGCATCTATCCCTGGAGAAAGATGCACCGGTCTCACGCGCCGTCGATCGCGCCGGGCACATTCTTTGTCGCCCAATCTTAGGCGGACTCCACCACCGATACGCCCGGATTTAATTTACGACAGGCACAGGCCTTTTTTCAGACGTCCAGTCGTAAAAAAGTTTGAAGTTCTCTCCAGTTTTCGTCAGTTAGGTCGTTGGCTTCGCTGGCCAACTGATAAAGCATCTCAGCGGCCCGCCCGTTTCGCGGATCATTTGAGAATTTTATCTGCATCTCACGCCGCCAAGCGGCGGGACGTCGAAGGCCGGCACTAAGGTCAAGGGCTGCGCTTTAGTATCATCCGCTTTGCGCGCCTTGCTTTCGGCATTGCTGATGACGCTGTCGGCCTCTTCCATCTTATCAACCAAGAAGGCCCATGCCTGAGCGGCCGACATGAGGCTTTTGCGGTGCCGGGGATCGGGCTCTGCTAGCTCAGCTTTTTCTTTGGCCTTCGCGCGGCATTGGGCGGGTGTAGGAAGCATAAGGCCCTACTTCTCTGCTTCGCCCAGCAGATTGCCAGTCGAACTGTTGATGAAATGCAGCTTGGTGCAAGCTTGACAGAGCACGGGTACATAGGCGTCTTTTGCATCATCTGTGGTGTCCGCCAGCCAGTGCTGCACATTCATGCTGGTTTGGGGACATTTGAATACGATGTGGCGGCCCATGCCGGGTAGTATGATGATGCCCGTCGGACGCCGAAGTATCGGATGTTTACGTAGGTCTTCGGACATCACCCACTTGCGGACAGTGATCGCCCGCTGCAGCCGAGCCAGCCTCAATCGTAGCAGTCATCGGATTGACGATCGGACAATTGCCTTTGGCGAGAGGCTTGAAAGCTTTGTCGGCCGGGATAGTCGATTGGATTACATAATAGTCCCACGGCTTCTTCTGGCCTGGGGCCTTCACCCTAGCGAGATACGTGTCGTGGATCGCCCGGCCGTCGGGCCTGACCTTTAGATGCGCAAACAGCGGATCGTCGATCTCGTCGTCCTTCATTTCCTCGACCACCTACAGTCCATCGTCGGACTTCTTTCGCGCAACCGCCTCCAGATGAGCCCGGATCGTGGAATAGACGCCGGCGTGGTTCATATTCGGCATCTTGTTGCCGTTTCGGTCATAGACCAATCCAGTCTCTGGAGCGCCAACCCCAACATAACCCCGGCTACGTCGAGAACGAGCGGGATTATTCGAGTGCGAATAGAGCCAAAAAGCTAGACTCTTCAGCGATATGCGGTGCAGTAATAGGGTTCGGGACGCATGTGCCGCAGGTTCGATCTGTTCATGCAACGAGCCTTGGAATTTCGTGTTCAACCAATCGCAAGAATCAGACTCTGGTCCAACATCTTTGGCTGTCACACGGCTCCAGTTGGCCGGCGAGGGGCAGTAGCTAAGGCACCGGTCGCATTTTCACAGTGTTCGAGTTTTTGGACGCTTCCTATGACGGAGTGGTACCTTGTTTGGGTCGAAGGTCTGCGCGGGCCTGAGCCGCAGAAGTGGTCTTCGGATGGGCTTTGGGGGCAGCTGGGCCGTCAGGACATTATCGTCCGGTTCCCCTTGACGGATCAGGAAGCGAAACTGTCGCTCGACCAGTTGGCAAAGCTGCACCCCGTCCCGCTCGAATGATTCCGCGGAGCCTTCCGAATTTAGTTCCGGGTCGAATTGACAGTCATACGCCCGATGTCGCGAAGCGGGTTTCGTTTGCATCCAGCGATCGACAAGTGAACTTCCGGATCGGCGCTCCGGTGCCGTCCTCCGCAAAACTGTTGTTGCTATGAAACAAGCGCCTTGGGGGCTTTAGTTCCGCCCAGCACCCTCCACACCGGCTATTATTCGTCAGCGTTCAAAAGCGGGTTCCAATACTGTCGCTGCATCGCTGCCACGGAGGATTTCCGAGGGGTGACCTGATGCGAGAACTGCTTGCCGTGCTGGCGAGTCCACATGGGCTCGCACCGTCGTGGCCGCCGGTGAGTTGCCAGGGACATTGGTGAAGAATCGGGGCGCGACGAGTGCGGTCATATAGGCGTCGACAGCATCTCTCGGCCTCGGCCAAGGCGACCCCTTGATCCGCAATTGATCAGCGTCGCACCGCGCCGCATTCAGGATACCGAGAATCAGCTTGAACAGATCGGTCATCAGGATGCGAGCTTACGCCGTCCGCTTGCTGCGTGTACGCCGAATCGAATTTTCGGTACGCACAGGGCCCCAATTATCTCCCGCGCCTCAATGACGCACGCAAGAAATACGCTCCGAAACCAATGACTTTGTCGTCAAGACGAGCCTAAGCTGTCGCGGAAAACGCATCTCCTAGGAGGTGACAATGAAAAACCTGGTGGAGTGCCGCAAGTTAGAAGCGAAGTTTCGCCAGCTCGCAATGAGCGATCCGACCAAACGTTTCCTTTGGCTCGTCGAGGCGGAAAAATGGGAACGCGAGGCCGAAGCGGAAATCGCTTCTCACTTCGAAGCAGGCAATGCCGTGCGAACGACCGGTGCAATCGAGCCAATCACCACAAAATCTAGTGCACGCTCCTGAGGGCGGCGCTGGATCGGAACGAAGCGAAAATAGCCGCGGCGATCGCGTTTGCTGACGAAGCGGCAGCCGCGCGAGCACAGGACGCATACGCCGTCGAACAGGATCAGGCCGTGCGGCGAATTGATGCCGCCAGGACTTTTTGGATCAACGACGATTGACTGCTCCGCCTGCATGGAAAATGCAAACACCCGCTGGCGCAACAGGGGTGGTCGTCGCCTTAGAGCCTGTCTCGAAAATGGCTGCCGACATCACTGATGGCCGAGCACTGGGCGGCAACCTCCGTCTCATTCGATCACCTCACCAACGCTTGCTCGCCCGCGTCAACGTGCTGGATCGAATGAGCGGGTCCCGGCTTGAGCTTGCGCGGTAACAGCACCGCCTCCAAGAGGTCGATATCCCGAAGCCGGAGAACCTTGATGGAAGAGATGCCGCGTAAACAGTACATTCCGTTGGTCGCATTTTGCCTGCGCCATTTCTTAACGCACTTCATCATCTGTATGTGCGAGTTTATTTCCGATAGGCACACGTATTTGCGCGATTAGCGCGGTGTGGTAAAAACTAATCAGGGGGCGCGCATGACCATTTCAATGAACGTGGTGCCAGAAAAAACGATCGAAGAATGCAAGCGCCACGTTGATGAGTGTGCGGCACTGGGTGGCGGACCTTTTTGCTAAACCACGCGCCGGACATTGCCGCGATGGATCTGTTCGTTGTCCCGACTGGCGTAGGGCGGGTCGCAGAACAGATCGAACTGACGTGCATTGCTGTGAGGATGGCGGTGAGCGGTAGGCGGGCGCATGGACATCTCCCCGATTCGCGTCGTGAGAGCCCAATGCTGCGCTTGAATCCCGCAATTGCGATGGTGCGCCAGAAACCGACGTCACATCCTGCAGCAGCGTTGCCAAGGCGGTGAGCACCGCAAGCTCAACATAGGGAGTGGCGCCAACACGCCATGTCGCGCGAGCCGCCCGATCAAACATCCAGGCCGGAATCTCCAGCCATCGCGCAGATGCCCGACCAGAGAGGCTGCAACGGAAAACCTCTCTGCCAGCCTTCTCAACCACCTCATGAATATGGACCAGGCAGCCGGCCCAAGGATGCCACGGATAAAGAAGCTCGTACTCCGCGATCCCGTGGGCGTTCCGTCGTCGTGTTGTACAACTCCGTCAGAACGCATCGGTCTTTGCACAAGGATGCGCCGATTTCTCGTTCGATTCATCACACCGGAATCATTCGTTCAAACAGAATCCTCGGCGGGCTTCACCATCACTACATCCGGGTTTGAGTTTTCGGTACACACAGGGGTCTTGACGGCAGCCCCAGGCTCCCGACCCAACTGGTTTGAGGCGGGCAGTCAAATGATCGCGGTCGATACGCTGGTGCACAATTTCCTGCACCGAACCGGCATTTTGAAACAGCTTGATGCTGCTCATGCTTACGGAACCGCATGCTACCAGCAGGGGCGTTGCGCCGACATTTTGCGACGTGTCTCGACACACATTGATGCTCGTCGATTTAACAAGGCCTATCGGATCAGTGCGACATCAATGTCGGTTTGGTCATCGAGGCAAGCATACCACGTGTCGTCCCGCCAAGAATAAATTCCCGCAGCCGGGAATGCCCGAGAGATCGGGATCTGTATCGGCTGCATATGACAGGATTGTATTTGAAACATCGATCTTGCTGACGGGAATGCGCTCAATCGTGACGTTTACTCCGTGACGGGTCAGATGGGTCGCGATATCCGCACCCGGAAGGTCTGCGCTTTTGGCGCTCTGAATGTCCGCAACAACAATACTCGCCTTGCCGGAGCGGGTAAGAAACGGCATGGCATCGGCGACCGCTCGCGCGGCTGCCCGGCTGCCATCCCAGCACACCATGACATGATCGAGTTTGAGGCGATCTTTCTGAATAAAAGGAACGATGAGCACCGGTCTTCCGGATTCGAACAGCGCCGCCTCAATGACGATATTCGTGGTCGGATGACCCCTGTCCCTTTCAAATTGGCCAATGACGGAAAGATCGAATCGTCTTGCGATATGCGCAAACTGGGTTGGTACGTCGCCAATGCCAGCTTCAATCCTGCGCGTTTCGGCTGAGACGCCGGCGCGACGCGTCGCCTCGTCAAACGCGACGGCCACTGACTCTGCGCGTTCTTGAGCTTCTGCTTGCTGGGCTCGAATAAAGTTAGCCGGCAAGCGAACGCCACTGGCCATTACCGGGTAGGCAAAGGCGGTCCCCACGATGTGTGCGCCGAATGTTTCCGCAACCGATAAGGCGTAATTGGAAACGCCATCTCGCGATGTCCCGTAAGACAGGTTGACAAGAATATCTTTGATCATGCGTCTGCCTCCAGTTAGGTGATCGCGTATCTACGCTGATTCCAGTGCCCATCTTTATCCAGGCTGGCGCACCATTCCCGTGTCCCAGGAGCTGCGTGCCGATTCGAGTAAAGGGGCAAACGGGTCCACGCTGCGCGCTCTCGAGACACTCCACATCCGGCCGTCACCAGATGACGGTCAGGCTGAGGCTTCAAGCAACTACCCTTCCCATCAGGTCATCAGGCGACCGGGTGATGCCAGCGATCGTGCCACCAGTTGGTGAAATCGCGATCGGTCATCAGTTCCCAGGCTGCAAACAAGATCACCAATATACCGGACGCCACGCTGCTTACCGTAGCCGATACCGACTCGTAGCCGACTGTCCAAGGTGCAACCAGCAGAGCCAGACCGAGGAGAAGCTCTCCCCACTCCTCCAGATAGGACGGAATGACAAATCCCTCTACGGCAAACAGAATGACGAACAACCCAAGCACGATGGTTACCCAAGTAGCCGCCCCGGCGAAGCCCAGGACGAGCGGTGACACAACCAGCCACACGCCAATGTCGAATGCGCATGATGCTCACCTCCCTCCCTTTCGTTATAATAATATAGTAATGGTTTTCGGCGCCCCTAGTGCCAGCTTTCACTGGCTCTGCGTTGTTGCCTTTGCTCGCTGCCTGACAGAGTAGGATTTGCCTGTTATCCGGGTTCAGTCTCCAACCTCGCGGTCGGAGCAAGGCGATGGCGAGCCGCGCATGGTCGAGCGCGTGCAAAAAAGGCGCGTAACCATCCCTCGTGCAGGGCGCTGGAAATTCCGGCACTTTTCAGCGCGCTTTCATAGGAAGGACAAAGATCTGGCCGGGATAAATACGATTTGGATTTCGGATTTGGTGCCGGTTCGCTTTGTAAACGACTGCGTATCGCATGCCAGCGCCATAGGTGACACGGCTGATGCGCCAGAGGCTGTCGCCGCGGGATACGACCGTGGTCGCGATCTTGGGCACGACCGCGGCGGACGGTGAGCCTCCGTCTGACAGAGGGTGCGCTTGAGAAGACCCAACGGCCTGATCCAGCACGGAACGGTTTGTCACCACCGTCTCCGGAACATTAAACGGCACCTCGGCCCGCGATCGGACTGCGCCGGAGCTGGACTCCACCGCGTCTAATGCGACCACCACGCTCTGTTTGGATGTTGCCTGTTTGCCGTCCGGTTGTCTGGACCTCAACGTCAGCTCGTAGTCCCCAGGGGGAAGCCGGGGAGGGACCATGACGAATTGTCCGGATTGATCTGCGACCGCTCGATCATGGCGCTCGCCGTTGCGCAACAGTTCCACGATCGCGCCTGGCGCAGCCCTGCCGGCGATGACCGCGTCACCCGTTCGCTCAATGCGGGCAATGTCGAAGGCGGGCACGGTCTCATCGATGATCGGCGAGCGGGGCGATGGGGCAAGTTCAGCTGCCACGGCGTTTGCTTCAGCCTGTGCCGTTGCGAGCGCGGCCGAGCTTTTGTCATCTCGACCCGACGCAGGCGAAACCGCCGGCACGGCGGTTGCGGCTCTGGTTTCAACCGGCGGCTCGTGCCGTACGTGCGTGATGCCGATGACAAGTGCTGCACCACATGCTGCAACAAGCGCCAGAGACGGCACGACTATTCGGCCTATCGATGTGGCAGCCAAAATACGCGACCCTTGGCTGGATCGTTGGCTCGTCAGCACCCCCGGGGTTGACCCTGCGCTGATTTGTTCCGGTCATCAAGTCCGCCTAACGGGTATCCCATCGGTCAGTCGTGCTGCCCAATGCACATCGCGGTGCAAGGTGGACACTTTGGACGGAAGCGACGGCGCAGGAGATCGGTCCGTCCTCCGGATCCATGTCACGGCAATGCCTATGGTGCGCTGGTCGCATGGGTCGCTCTGTTGATCATCGTCAATGTGTCCGGATTTGATTTTCGACAGGCACAACCGTCAGACTTTCGGCCGCCGGAAGCTGGTGCTATGCTGCCAACGTTTGCTTGATACCCATGGCTTCCTTCAGCCCCGTAATGATCTGGGAGGCAGCGCATGTCACAGCAGCGAACCGCAGAAGCGTCTGAGGCAGAGATCGCGGTCCACTGGCAGGAAGAGGCCAACGTTAACCCGCCAGAGAAATTCGTTGTTCAAGCCAACCTGACCGACAAGACGGTCCTTGAACGATTCAGTCTCGACAACTTCCCGGACTGCTTCAAGGAGTACGCCGATCTTCTCGACTGGTACAAGACCTGGGACATCACGCTCGACACGAGCAATCCGCCGTTCTGGAGATGGTTCGTCGGCGGCAGAATCAACGCCAGTTACAACTGCGTCGATCGCCATCTCGCTGAGTACAAGAACAAGACCGCGATCCACTTCGTTCCCGAACCGGAGCAGGAAGCTATCCAGCACGTCACCTACCAGGAAGTTTTTGTGCGCGTGAATGAGGTCGCCGCGCTGTTGCGAGACTTCTGCGGTTTGAAGAAAGGCGACCGAGTGACGCTGCACATGCCGATGGTGCCTGAGCTTCCGATCACGATGCTCGCCTGCGCCAGGCTCGGGGTCATTCATTCGCAGGTCTTCAGCGGCTTCAGTGGCAAGGCCACAGCGGACCGCATCGTCGACGCCGAGAGCCCTGTGCTGATCACGATGGACGCCTATTACCGCGGTGGCCAGCTTCTCGATCACAAACAGAAAGCGGACGTCGCCGTCAACGAGGCGGAAAAGGAGGGCGTGAAAGTCGAGAAGGTGCTCGTATGGCAGAGGTACCCGGGCAGATATTCGAGTCCAACGCCATTGGTTGCGGGCCGCGACTTCGTCATGAATGAGGTGTTGTCGGGTTTCCGGCGCCGCAAGATCGATCCGGTGGAGATGCTGGCCGAGGAACCGCTGTTCCTGATGTACACGAGCGGCACCACCGGACGGCCGAAGGGCTGTCAGCACAGTACCGGTGGATACCTATCCTACGTCGCCGGGACGTCGAAGTATATCCAGGACATCCACCCGCAGGATGTCTACTGGTGCATGGCCGACATTGGCTGGATTACGGGTCACTCCTATATCGTTTACGGGCCGTTAGCGTTGGCCGCTTCCTCGGTGGTGTACGAGGGGCTTCCCACCCATCCCGACGCCGGGCGGCCGTGGCGTATCGCCGAAGAGCTTGCCGTCAATATCTTTCACACCTCGCCGACGGCGATACGGGCGCTTAGGCGTGCCGGGCCCGACGAGCCGCGGAAATACAATCACCGCTTCAAGCATATGACCACAGTCGGCGAGCCCATCGAGCCGGCGGTGTGGAGGTGGTACTACGCCGTCGTGGGCAAGGGCGAGGCGGTCATCGTCGACACTTGGTGGCAAACCGAGAACGGCGGTTTCCTGTGCAGCACGGTCCCGGCGCTCCACTCGATGAAGCCGGGAAGCGCGGGGCCGGGCGTGCCCGGCATTCATCCGATCATCTATGACGAGGTCGGCAACGAGATTCCGCCGCGCTCCGGCCGCGCTGGGAACATCTGCATCCAGAACCCCTGGCCGGGCTCATTTCAGACGATCTGGAAGGACCCCGATCGCTTCGTCCAACAGTACTACGCGCGCTACTGCAAGGACCGAAAGAGCCGTGACTGGCGCGACTGGCCGTACATGGCCGGCGACGGCGCTCTGCAGGCGGCCGACGGCTACTATCGCATCCTGGGTCGAATCGACGACGTCATCAACGTGGCCGGGCATAGGCTCGGGACCAAGGAAATCGAGTCCGCCAGTCTGCTCGTTGAGGAGATCGCCGAGGCGGCAGTGGTCCCTGCTAGAGATGAAATCAAAGGCAAGGTCCCTGACCTCTACGTATCGCTGAAGCCCGGGCTCGACCCAAGCGAGGACATCCGCAAACGAGTGGAAGACTCCGTGATCCGCGAGATAGGGCCGATTGCCCGCCCGCGCCGTGTCGTGATCGTCCCCGACATGCCAAAGACGCGTTCCGGCAAGATCATGCGCCGCGTCCTCGGGGCGATTTCGAACAACGAGGATGCCGGCGACATCTCAACGTTGGCCAATCCTGAAATCGTTGATGAGATTCGAAAGATAAAGGTCTAGGCCGAGGGCGTGGAATGTTGTCCTGAGAAAAGAATCGTACGGAGCACGGGGAAGCGATCAGTTATTCTGGAAAGATGGAGAACCAACGAAATGGTCGAACGCATCCGATCATTGCTGGCAAGGTTCTCGGAGAATGAAGAGACCGTGCGCCAGTTAGTGGCGACAGACGCACGCTTCGACGCGCTTTGTGACGAGTACCGCGAGGTCATCGAGCGCCTCGAGCGCCTTGATGGTCTCGAAGTGGAGGTTAAGCGGCTCGAGGAGCGGAGGGCTGGGCTGGAAGAAGATCTGCTGATGCGAATTGAGGGGTATCAGCCACAATAGCGAGTTCCGCGAGATGCGAAACAGCGTGGTCGTCTTCCGCTTCGGAGTGAGCTTCCCCATACTCGTAAAATCTACGCTGCTGCACGAAAAAGCCCGTTCTTTGACGCGGGCATCGCCCGATTCTCGGTCAACCGCCAGCCAATAGGTTTGCGACAGGGACAGGAAGTTAGAGCTTCGCCCCGGCTCTAACCCGAGCCTCGAAGGACGTTAATCCGAGCAAGACGGTGGTCTGCTCGATAAATACGCCTGTTTGAGCGCGGCAAATCTACGAACGGCATAGCGACCTCCTGTTGTTGAACTAGGCCACATTAAATGTACCACGGCAGGGGAACGCTTCTGGGACTGGGTGCTTGTGAGTCCAACCAAGGAGCGTCAAAATGAAAGTGACCTGGAGGGAGCTATTCGGACTGAGCGTTGCAGTGCTATTGCTTGGCAGCGGCGTGTGGGCGAACGTCGGGGAGGGCTCGCTATCCCAAAATAGGGGCGCGTGGGCATCACACGCCATCAAATAGGGCCGAAGCATGATACGCGCGCCTATCCACGTCCCGGACGTGTAGGTGGTAGAGTAGGCGGTAGATGAGATGTAGGTTGGTGTGTGGAGGGTTGGCAAAATCAAAAGGCGTACAACCGAGTTCCGTTCCCGACGCCTCTCTACACAATAACCGAAGTCCAGAAATGTCCGCTGTCTGGCGCGAAGCAGTCTCTCTTTCGCTTGATATTCCATAACGTTGGATCGGCGAACGCTGTGTAGGCGCAAAGCTAAAATGTCAGCCCTGAGCAAAGTTGGAATGTCAGTCTTCGACCTCTTTACGGGGTTTGGAGGCTGGGGATCCGATGGGTGTGGTGCTGATGAGCAAGCGAGAGCTGAAAACCAGGCAGACGCCCCGCCCGCCGGGGCCGCCGCAGCTGCGATACCGGCGTCTACGCAGCGACGGCCCCGGCTACGTCAGAAGCTGCCGAGTGACATCTTAACTTTGCAGAAATCGAGACATCTCAACTTGGTTGCAACAGCTGCTTCTGGCGCAAAGCGGACATTGGCTAAAACCCTGACGTCAGCCAATTGCGGACATTTTGGCGGCCGGCAACCACTATACAGGCGGCGCCACAAAAGGCTCCTTGGCTATCGGCTGGCAACGGCGTGGACATCCGGAGCTTGAGTCCCGGTGGGGGAACAGCATTTGGACGATCTCAAAGCCGCGGCTTCCGAGATTGCTACTGGTCTGCCGCGCAATTGGGGTCAAAAATGAATGCATTCGTTTTTCAAGTGATATGTGTTTGTGCCGTTCGGCGACTTCTGGCGGATTTTGTTGCAAAAGGCATTGCCGCTAAACCCGCCCGGGCGCGCTGCGGCGCTTGAAGCGCCCTGCAGGCGATGCCTGTGCAATTCCAAAAAACCGTGGATCAATCCCGCACCCCGATGGTGGATGACCCAACGTCCGCGGCCCTGCATGGGCGCCGCGTACGATCACCTTCGTCGCGCAAGCATCGTACCGCGGGGTGCAGACCACAGAAAGGCGATAGGTTCGCGAGACGTGGCGCGCGCAGTAAGGATACACGCGGGTCGGGCGTGTCCGCCGCGGTATATCCCGCCAGCGCCACGGGCGCAAAACGCGGATCACCGTCTCTTGCCCTCGATGCGGCATTGGTGCACACTTCCTAGTCCTAATCCTGATCATGTCGAGGCGCCCGCCGCGGTGCCGTCGCGCCGAGGCGAATAGCCCAACGCTGGAGTTGACCAGCGGGACGGACGGGCCATGGTTCGATCTCGTGATAACGCAGTGGTATCCGACAGGTGGCCGTATCGGCGCGCCGTTGCGGTGGTCGCAGCGATTGGCTTGGTCGCAGCGGTCGCCAGCCTTTGCTTTTTCACCGTGGATAGCGCGGACTACGCGATCGTCACCGATTTCGGCAAGCCGACGCAAGTGATCACTGCGCCGGGGCTCCGGTTCAAGCATCCCTTGCAGAGCGTGCGGACGTTCGACCGTCGCCTGTTCGTCTACGCTTCGCCGCCGAGCGAATTGCTGACTATCGAGAAAACGCCAGTCGTAGCATCCGGCACCATCTTGTGGCGCGTGGCCGATCCGAAGCGGTATTTCGAGACCGTCATCGACAGAAGGGGCGCCGAATCGAGACTCGGCGACATCCTTTCCGCGGAGTTCGGGGCCGCTATCGGGAGCAATCGCCTGGTCGCGTTTGTCTCGACGGATGCCGCAGCCTACCGGGCGGATGCCATTGTCGCCGAGATCGCCCGCCGGTGTGGCACTGTGGCACAGAGGGATTACGGCATCGAAGTCGTCGACGTCCAGCTGCGCGGCTTCGATTTTCCCAAGCAAAACCGGCTCCGCCTCTACGCCAGGATGAAGTCCGAACGCGGCCGCATCAGCATGCTGTACCGCTCGGAGGGGGAGGAGGAGGGACTGAAGGTGCGAGCCGCCGCAGAGGAGCAGAAGGCGCGCATCCTCGGGAAGGCGATCGAGCTGGCGCAACGGCGCCGCGGCGAGGGGGACGGCGAGGCGGCGCGCATCTATGCAAACGCGCTGAGCCGTGCGCCCGAATTCTACGCGTTCCTGCGTACCATGGAAACGTCGCGGACCTTCGCGCGCAAGAGCACGACCATGGTGCTGCCGGCGGATTCCCCGCTGTTCGGCGTGCTCTTCGACAGCAAATATTTCAACGGCGGCGCTCCCGGGAGCGATGGCGTCCGCGGGGAGTTGCCGAGAAAGTAGATGGGGTTCCAGAGGAGGGGACCAAACATGAGATAGCCCGGCAGGATGCAAGAGATCGCGTGAGAGTGCATACGAAATGCAACCAAAAGATCCGAGGGAGGTAACGAATATGCCTGAGACTTATCGAGCACCGAGAGAGACGTTGCGGCTGCTGCCGGCCGCATTGCTGTTGTCGATCGCCGGGCTTTCGCTCGCCCGGCCGGCCGTGGCGGCCGAAGTGAGGTACGATCCAGGCGACAAGGTTTATTTCACTTACTGCCATGCCCATCCGCCGGCCTTGCGCATCAAGCCCGGGGACTCGGTGATCACCAGCACGCGTGACGCCTCCAACGACGCGTTCTCCGTCTCCGACACATCGGTCGCGCCAAAGCTCGACCTCACCAAGGTCAATCCGCAGACCGGCCCGTTCTACGTCGAAGGTGCCGAGCCCGGCGACACGCTGGAGGTCCATATCGACAGCATCGAGCTCAACCGCGACTGGGGATGGGGTGCTTCAATTCCCAACTTCGGGCTGCTTGCGCCCGAGTACAAGACCGCAATGGTGACGCCGCCTGTCCCCGACCGTCTGTTCATCTGGCGTCTCGACAAGAGCCGCAAAGTCGCCACTCTTGACATGCCGAACAGCAAGATCGGCAAAGTCGAGGTTCCGATCAGGCCGTTCTTCGGCACCATCGGTACTGCTCCGGGAGGGAAGGAGTGCATCAGCTCGCTGTATCCTGGTCCCTATGGCGCGAACATGGACTTCAACGAGGTCGTCGCGGGGGTCACCATGCACTTCCCGGTGTTCGAGCCGGGGGCGTTGTTCATGCTGGGCGACGGGCACTCCGCGCAGGGCGACGGGGAGATCGACGGTGCTGCGATCGAGACGCCATTCACCGTCAAGTTCACCGCGAACCTGATCAAGGGCAAGAAGATCAACTGGCCGCACCTGATCAACGACAATGAGATCATGTCGATCGGCAGCACGCGACCTCTGATCGACGCCTTGCGCCTCGCCTGCGCCGACATGGTCACCTGGCTCACGACTGACTATGGCTTCGAGAAGTACGACGCCGTCGAATTGCTTGGTCAGGCGGCTCACCTTTATATCGCCAACGTGGTCGACCCGCAGTTCTCCGTGGCCTGCGCATTGAACAAGAAATATCTGCCGAAGTAACACGGCCGCGCCAGCGGCGGCGCCCGCAAGGCACCGCCGCTGGCCAAAGCGGTTGGGACGGGAGCATTCGGTCCGCGAAAACTTCGAAAACGGGACTATGATGGTCAGCTTTTTATTCGATGTCCTTCGGGAAGCCTGGGGAATCCTGGAAGACGCTTCTGTCTTCCTCCTCTTCGGCTTCCTGCTCGCCGGGGTGCTTGCGGTCCTGGTGCCGGGCCGGCTGCTCACCCGGCTCGTCGGGGCCGGAAAGATAAAGTCGGTGCTCTGGGGGTCAGTCCTCGGCGCGCCATTGCCCTTGTGCTCCTGCGGCGTCCTGCCAACAGCGCTTGGGCTGCGCAAGGAAGGGGCGACGCCGGGCGCCACCGTGGCGTTCCTGGTCGCGACGCCGGAAACCGGGGTCGACAGTATCAGCCTGACGTACGCGCTGACCGACCCTCTCATGACCGTGTTCCGCCCCGTCGCCGGGGTTGCAACGGCGATTGCCGCCGGCCTCGCCACAAATCTGTTCGGCGCCCCGGGCTCCAGCGCGACCGGACGGCCCCTGAGGTCCGCCAAAAATCCCGCCGCAGGTAGCGACAGCGACCAGTGTCAGCATGCAGGCGACGCCGCTGAGGGACTTGATCACGCGCACGGACAGGATCACCACCACGACCACGCCCGGGAGGCGAATTCGCAGCCCGACTCTGGAGCCACAAGCGGCAGTGCGGCGGTCGATGCGACAAGGCGCATCATCCGTTATGGCTTCGTCGAGTTGCTCGACGACATCAGCTGGTGGCTCGCTCTGGGCATCGTTCTGTCCGCCGTCGCCGTCGTCGCAGTTCCAGCGCAGCTATTCGACGGCGTGTGGGGCGGCGGAATCGTCTCGATGTTGCTGATGCTCATCTTGAGCATCCCTCTCTACACCTGCGCTTCGTCCTCGACGCCCATGGCGGCGGCGCTGGCGCTCAAGGGATTGAGCCCAGGCGCCGTTCTCGTTTTCCTTCTCGCCGGGCCGGCCACGAACATCAGCAGCCTGGTCGTCCTCATGAAGGTGCTGGGCCGCCGCGCGGTGGCTGCCTATCTGGTTGCGGTCGTCTTCATGACGCTCGCCGCCGGTTTCGCCCTCAACATGCTGTACCACGCTTGGGGGCTCGACCCTCGAGCGACGTTCGGGACCGCGGCCGGCTTCGTGCCGGACCTTGTCAAGGACGTCGGGGCCGTGCTGCTCAGCGGCTTGCTGATCCTCAGCATGCGCCGGACGCGCGTTCCGGACGAATGGGTCTGGCTCCGGGACAGAGCCGCGCAGCTGACCGGGATTGCCGTTACCCCGCGCAGCCTCGGCTACGCTGCCGCCGGCGGCGTGGCGCTACTCTGGCTCGGGAGCGGACTCTTCACGGTCGGGCCCGGCGAGGTCGGCATGAGGCTGCGGTTCGGTCGGATCCTGGCGTCGGATCTCGAGCCTGGCCTGCACGTCAGATGGCCCTGGCCGTTCGAGAGCTACCGCCTCATCGTGCAGAATCTGGCGCAACGGCTCGAGTTCGGACTTCCACCGGAACTGTCGCGGGAGGAGGCGACGCGCGCGCAGCTTCGCAGCCGGCTGGCCTTTGGATCAAACCCAGCGCCGCAGCAGGCGAGCGGCGTCTGGTTCCAGAAGGAGACGGCGCCCGGCGACTCCTTCCTGCTCACCGGCGACAGCAACCTCATAGATCTGAGGTCCACGGCCCAGTACCGGGTCAACGACGCGCTGGCGTTCGCCTATCACCTCGCCGAACCAGAGGCACTCGTGCGCAGCACGATCCTGGCAGCGCTCCGGGGTGCGGTCGCGACCCGCGCCATCGATGCGGTCTACACCACAGCGCGCGAGGAGATCGAACGCGAGACGCGTGCGGCCGCCCAGTCGATGCTGGACCGCTACCAGGCCGGAATCGAGGTGCTTTCCGTCAGCCTGCTTTACGACCACCCTCCAGACCAGGTCCACGACGCCTTCCGAGACGTCGCCAGCTCGCTCGAGGACAAGCTGCGTACGATCAACCTGGCGAACGTCTTCGCGGTGGAGAAGATCAACCAGGCGAAAGGCGAAGCCGCCGCGATGACTGAGGGGGCGCTGGCCTTCAAGGAGCAGCGGATCGCGGGCGCTCAGGCTGACGCGAACGCTTTCGTGCTGCGGCTCGAAGCCTACGAGCACGCCCCTGGGCTTACAAAATTCCGATTGCAGCTTGAAACGCTCGAAGACGTGCTGCCGGGCATGCGGAAATTTGTGCGACCCGGCAGCGGCGACGTGAAAGACTTTGACATGTGGCTCGTGCAGCCCTTGGGCTCGGGCCAAAGCAAGTAGCGAGGCCGGTTTCGCGCGGATCACGTGCCTCGAGGAAGGAGCCGATCAGGCGAGAGCAGGATGACGAGGACTTTTGGTCAAACGGACAGGATCTGACAGCGGCGGCAGGCGAGAATGGCGGAACGAGCCACGACAGCGAACAAACGATCGAACATCGTGCTTCGGCGTACCCTGCCGGCACTGATGGCGGCGTTCGCAGTCTGGGCGCTTGTTTCCTCGTTCTTCGCCCTGGACATCACCGAATATGGACTTGTCACGCGCTTCGGGCGGGTGGTTCGTGTCCTCGCCGAGCCTGGCCTCCACGTCGTTGCGCCGTTCGACCGCGTTGTGCGGCTGGACAAGCGCGTCCTGTTCTTTCGGCCGGCGCCTTCCGAGTATCTGACGATCGACAAGAAGAACCTCGGCGTCGATAGCCTCGTGACGTGGCGGATCGCCGACCCGGTACGCTTTCTCGCCGCGGTCGCGACCCCGGCTGCGGGCGAGCAGCGTCTCTCCGACATCATCCTGGCGGAGATCGGCGCCGTCATGGGACGGTATCCGGCGTCCGTTCTCATCTCCACCGACCCAGCAAAGAGCAACTATCAGGCCATGGCGTCGGAAGTCGTTCGCCGCGTCGCAGACTTGGCCCGAACGGCCTATGGTATCGATGTGGTCAGCGTCGACATCCGCGGCCTCCACCTGCCGGAACTGAACCGGGAGCATGTCTTCGAACGCATGAGGGCCGAGCGGGCCAAGATCGCCAAGGAGAACCGCTCGGCGGGCGAGTTGGAGGCGAAGAGGATCCTCGCCGAGGCCGACCATGAGAAAATCCGCATCGACTCGGAGGCTGCCGGACAGGCCGAGCGCATCAAGGCCGAGGCCGACGCCGAGGCTTCGCGCACCTATGCTGCAGCTTTCTCGCAAGATCCAGGATTCTACCAATTCCTGCGGACCTTGCGGGCCTACGACAAGTTCCTCGACGACAAGACGACTCTCTTCCTTCCTGCAGACGCTGACGTTCTGCGGATGCTGCACTTCGACACGCAACCGCTCCAGGTCGGACCGTCCCCTCCGCCGCCCGGAGCAATTTCGACCGGCGCCGATCTACTCCTGAACAAAAAACTCGAGGAGGAGGTCCGGTGACATTCGCGTACGATCCAGGCCTGGGCGGCGACGCGCGGCGAGAAGCAGACCAAGCCGCAAAAGATCTGACGCACGGCGTCGACCTGCGGTCGCGTCCGGGACTAGCGCGCCTCCGGCTTGGCTATCGCTATTGGATCCTTGGCGTTCTCGTCCTTTTTCTTGGAGCCCATCTGGCCTCGGGATTCTACGTCGTCGGGGCGGACGAGCGCGCGGTGGTACGCCGGTTCGGTACCGTCGAGGCGGAGGTCGGCCCCGGCATGCACTACCGCCTCCCATGGCCCGTTGATCGCGTGGACGTCGTCAAGACGACGAGCGTGATGAAGGTCGGCGTGGGATTTGCGATACCCACCGGGGATTCGGCCGCGCCGTCCGGCATGGAGCTGCTAACCGGGGACACCAATATCGTCAATGCTGCCCTCGCTCTGCAATATGTTATCCGCGATCCGGCGGAATTCCTTTTTCAGATCGAGGAGCCGCAAGCCTTCGTCGAGGCCATCGCCGAGGGGGTGCTGACCGAGACGGTCGTCGGCATGCCCATCGACGAGGTACTGACCAGGGGGCGGGTCGCAGTGCAGGAACGGGTCAAGGCCAAGACACAGGAGCTCCTTGACCGCCGCCACAGCGGCATTCGCATCGTGTCTGCGAGCATCATGACGATCTCTCTCGACAGATCGGTTGTCCAGTCTTTTCAAGACGTGGCGGATGCCATGGCCGACCGCGAGAAGGTGATCAATGAGGCCCGCGCCTACGCGAGCAACCTCATTCCCAAGGCAAGGGGCGAGGCGCGCACGCGGCTGAGCGAGGCGGAGGCCTACAAGCAACAGCGCGTCGCCGCTGCCATCGGCGAGACGAGCCGCTTTCTCGCGCTGCAGAAGGAGTATGAAAAGGTACCGGACGTCACCAGGATACGACTGTATCTGGAAGCCATGGAGAAGATCTTGCCCAAGCTACAGCTCTATATCATCGACTCGGACAAGGGGCGCGTGCCCCTGCATCTGAGGGTGACCGGCCCGTAATCACAGCTTCAATCAGCCCCCGTTCCAGTGGATTGCCTTCACCTACCAGTTCGACAGTCCTGCGGATGGCGCTGAATGTGGGATTCGGGTCATACAAGAAAGGCTCCCCCCTGCAAGCAATGCTTGGGCAAAGGACGAATAGGATCGGCTGCGATGGTACGCAGTGATCGCGGTCTTGGCGTTTAAGCAGTGTTGTCGCTGCGTTCCCACAATGACACGCTCACGCCGATCTGGAAAGTTGAAGCGGCACTGAAATGCCGGTCATGCAAGAAGGGACGATACGCGCCGCCTGTTCATATGATCAAACTGACCCGCGAGGGCGAGATCACGCCCTACGTCTGGGTGCATCCCGACGAAAATGATCGGCGATAGGACTGAGGCAGCGCTAGCCTCGCCCATGGCTTAGATCGCCGTGGCCGCCATCACCGTAGCGGCGAACGCAGCGGGCACCACCGGCCAGCGCTGAGGCGACGTCAGTCCTCTAAGTTTCGAGGCGGTCACGTACCAAAGCATCGGTTATTTCGACCCATTTCCATTGCTGCTGCGACTTGACCGCGTGTTGCAGACGGATTTCCTAAAACTGCCGAGACTGCGTCGCATTTTGTCGCTGCTTGCAACCGGTCGCCAGCGCATCCGGTCAACACGAAAGCAAATAACAGGGCGATGATCCTCATTCGTGCAATCCCATTCTGGCAGGTTTCCAAATAGGGGATACGCCGCGAAGGATCACCGGAATTGGCGGCTGGCAGTACCCCTCGAAGGCGGTCTCTGTGTATCGGCGTCCACCAAACTGAAAAGGCCGCAGACATTTTCGACCTGCGGCCTCCGGGTAAAAAATTGAATGCTTATGAAATTCACCAGGCCCGGTGCTCAGAGAGTAGTCGAAGCGGTGGAAGCCCGCGAATCAAAACGCCTGTTCCACTTGAGGAACAAAAAAACTGTTGCGGATCAGATACAGAAATGCGCGAAGGCCGTCGCCGCCGATCACACGGGCACTGGTTTCGCGATTCGTCGGCCATCGGCTCTACGCAGGCGGCATGTTCATTTCGGCAACTTGACCGCAATCTTTGCTATGTCGGACAGTTCGCGCATGGCTTTTTCGGCCTCGGCTTGAATGTCATGAAGTGCACACCCACCGGCAGACCCAACCGCTTTTCGGTATCGTTAGCCCAAACAACCGATGCGGATGAACGCTTCAACATGAGATCATGAAATAAGCCCGTAACGGTGACGCTGTCGCTCGACAAACTGTGATCGGCCATCGAAATCTCCCGCGTTCCGCTAGGCATACCACAGCTTGCGGCATGAGTGTCGAAGCGCGGCCTTCGGCGCAAGGCAATCCAGTATCGCCAGCGCGGCCTCGTCCGTGCGCTTAATCGCCGTGGCCGCCATATTCCTCTAGCGGCGAACTTCGGACGCACCAGCGGGCCGCGCTTGTCGTACAGCGCCCTCGCTTTCAGATTCGTCATTTTCGGAAAAGATGATTACGGTTAGGTACTCATAGGAGCGACAATGGGCATGATGAAACTGCTGTCAGCTCCAATCCGTAGCATAGTCAGATTTCCCCTGTTTCAGCTTGCCATCGTTGTCGCCGTGATTTTGTTCTTGCAAAGCGCCGATGAAAATTCGGCGCTCGGTCGAATCTTCAAGGGCCTCGACAAACTAGAGCCTGTCCTCAATTGAGCCAAATGACTGCGGCGGCGAGATGGACTGCGGCGAGAAAGTTTCTGGCGGTCTTATCGTAGCGGGTGGCTATGGCTCGGTACTGTTTGAGCTTGCAATAGAGGTTTTCCATGAGGTGGCGCGCTTTGTACAGTTCCTTGTCGTAGGCGCGTTGGAGCTTTCGATTGCTCTTGGGCGGGATCACCGGCGTTTTTCCTGCCGCAAGCAGAGGCTCGATGACACGTAGATCGGCATCGAAGGCCTTGTCCGCCAACAAGGTATCGGCCTGCATCTGAGGCAGCAGCGCGTCAGCGCCTTCCAAATCGTGGGCTTGCCCTGCGGTCAGCAGGAACGCCAACGGATTGCCAAGTGCATCGACTATGGCATGGATTTTGGTGCTCAACCCGCCTTTGCTGCGCCCGATCGCCTGGTCTTCGCTGTCTTTTTTTGGGCGCCGGCACTGTGCTGGTGCGCGCGTACGATCGGGCTGCAATGTCACGGTACGTTGCTCGATTTATGAAGGATGTTCTTGGCGCGAATGGGCATGAAGCTGAAATTTGCCAACGTTCGCTTGAAATCGAAGCTGGAAATAAAACGCTCGCGGCGGACTTGGCAAAGCTAAGGTTTTGTGAAATCGAAAATGTGAAGGAGTGGTCCCTTCATGCGGATCGCGTTCACGTAACTGACGCCGAGTTTTCGTCGTAAGATCGCGGCCCGCGCTATTTGCGAAGCGATCCGATGTAAGCGGCAATATCGGCTGCCTGGCTCCAACTCAGCGGGCGGTTCGGCATACTCGAAGATTGAAATTGCCGCGGCACCCCGTTCGGCCCGGGTTTGATCTAGCGCAAGCAGCTCAGTCTGTTTTCACGTTAATTTGGTTTCGTCAATGCTTCATTGGAGGCTGCGATGATCATTGAACGCTTATGCCAAGAGCATCGCAATATTGAGACGCTGCTCGCTGTCCTTGAGCGCGAACTGGAGATCTTCGATCGCGGGGACCGTCCCGACTATGACGTTATTCGCACGATCATTAACTATTTTGAAGTTTACCCGGACTTGTACCATCATCCTCTGGAAGACTTAGTCTTTGCCAAGTTCAAAATTCGTGATCCCGCTGCGGCTGCAAAGGTGGGTAACCTCACACTTGAGCACCAAAAAGGGGCCGAGCGTTTGCGCCGCGCCGCGCAAGCGGTCGATGGGGTTCTCGCGGGCCGTGAAATCCTTCGGCAAGATGTGGATACCATCGTTCGCGATTTCATAGAGCACGAGCGGCGCCACATCATGATGGAAGATCGTGATTTCTTTCCTGCCGCCCTCAAGGCTTTAGAGCCTCAAGATTGGACGGAGATCGCTTCGACCCTGATCAGTCGGAAGGATCCGCTGTTTAGCGAGGTGGCCGAAAAGAGGTTCTATGCGCTACGAGCGCATATCTTGCAGTCGGAACAAGAGGCTGAAGCAGGACGGCATTAGTCGAGCTTTGCATTACGCTCGCGGTGGACGGCTTTTTCTTATTTTACTTGGAGTTATTCGGATGATCGCTTCGTTCCCCACTCGATGGTTTGGAGTTGGGCGTCGAAACGCAATCAGGGCTGTCGCGATCGCCATTGGCGTACAACAGCGGACACAGGCCGCGTTGGTGACGTCGGCTTTGGGTCTTGGCTGTGTGAAAACGCGACGGCGCGCAAATTGCGGAGAAAAGCATTCCTTCTGACGCCGCTTCTGAGACTACGGAGAGCATACTGAGCTCCAGTGCCGCGTGATCTGAGAAGTAGATTCTCCAGCGTTTGCAAGATTTCACGTTTTCACACAGCCAGGGTCAAAAACGGAACTGCCGTCCTGTTTGCTCGATGTTTGCTCTCCGCCTGTGAGCGGACATCCATCGGCATACTAGTCGTACCAATCCTTCCGATCACGCGGCAGCATCTCAGACAGTTTCCCTCTCGCATAACCCATCGAGACCGCAGCCCGCAGTTTCTCCAGATCGGTTTCGAGAAAATGGTTCGCGACGATCAGCGCCTTGTCTCACAGGTTGAAATCGGCGCAATATGCCCCGGTGGGGATAAGGAGGCCAACACATGCCAGAGCCCCATGGCGATATTGATTATACGGTCCATGTGAATCAAGGAGAGACGACTTTTCGCGCCAATACTCCTCAGGGAGAGGAGTTTCTTGGTGGTCCCGAGCTGACCTTGTCGAATGAGGAAACGCATACCTTCATTCAGGACGCCCGAGCGAAGGGCCTAACGGTCAAGCCGTTTTTCTAATGGATCGCGCCGAGTTGAACGGCGATATCGTCCCGGCCAAGTCACCAGGCTATGATTTTGCCGATTTTCGCGGCGGCAGGGAATTCGAACTCCTGTTGACCGAGCGGCTTTGGGAAATCGGTGATATCGTCGGGGTGTTGAAAGCGTGGGAGGCCACCCAAGTGAGGGCGGTCTATCTGGGAGGTAAGGCCATGGAATGGTTTAGCCAGAAAACATCGATAGCGGGTACCCAAATTTCCAATTGGGTACTCGTTCTAGCGGCTCTCGTCGTAATCTGGATTATCTATCGCTCTGCAACGTGACGGTGGCTGCTTTCTCCCCTACGCCGTTGCTCACGTCGCTCCAGCCACGTGACGATCTCCTCGTCAATGCAGACAATCCTTGAGGCGAGGTGCTTGTCAATCATCCGAACAACCTTCCGGCCTTCCACCGGACCGCCTGCAAGCCCGATAATTCCACGGCTCTTTGTGAAGCTGCCGCCCCACATACCGCGCAGCTCGCGCTTTGCTTCGGCCTGTGCGTTGGCATAGCCGCCTTTGCTGTACTTGGGAGCCAGTCGAGCGCTAGCCCGTTTCTCACAAGCCAATCAGCGATGTCCGTGCCCCCAACGGAGCAGACAGCCACCGTGCGATGGTATCGGTCCCGGTCAAGCTCAACGCATTCAAGGGGACGCCGGGCAATAAAATCGAACAGCGCGTTCGATGCTTTCTGACCGCAGCGATACAGTTCGCTCTCCTCGTTGCGGCAGAGTTGATCTGACTCAGGCGCGTCAATTCCGAATACGCGAATTCGGGTGCCGTGGATTTCGATGGTGTCGCCGTTGATGACGGATGCCTGTCCGATAACGTCCGGCACGTGGGCCATGAGCGCCAACGCCATAGCCTTAAGGGTTAATTCGAAATTGCAATTGCCAGTAGCATTCTAAGTTTTAGCATATCGATAGTCGTGCGGATTTTGCCGACGCCGCAAAACCCGGCCATGCGTACCGCGCGATAAGGGACCGCCGCTCTGCCCCCAGGGCGACGGCCCCGCCCAAATAAGCAATGTGCGATGGAACCGGCGCGCCGTGCCTGGCAATTGCGGAATGAGCCGTCCGGTGATCGCCCGGGGTGGGGGATCGACCTGCTACTGGACACTTCACTGGGCTACTTTGGCAGTGGCTCAGTATCAATTCTGTCCACCGGCAGATTGCCCGCGCTGATTCCAGCGAATAGCAGACCAAGCTCTTTCGTGGAGATAATACAGCAGCATCTTTGTGGCCATTTCTGCGATGGCAATCGACCCGGCGAGTTTGACGCTCCCTGTGAAGATGAAGCTCAATACGAACGTGTCCACGCTACCGGTGATCCGCCAACTGACCGCCTTGGCGATTGATCGAGGATGAGAGTCTTCCGTGCGAACAGACATCGGCACCTCCAAGCATCACAACGCGCGCGTCTCTTGTGTGTTTATTGAGGCGCATGGCCAATGAGATATGCTGTCGTCCCGGTCCCTGAACAAGCGCCGTCGTATTTGCCGGGATTGGCTTTGATGGCGACAACTCCGACCACATCGAACAGGAGGGCGGGGTGTCGCCAAAGATTGCGACGCCAAGGCTGTGTGGTGGTCCAAGACGCTTGATGGCAGCGGGTTGTGGGTTCCGGTGTCGGTCGGCGTGGCGTTGCCGTAGCGGACGATGACATCGCAATCGGCAGTGCAGCTGACCGAATGTCTGCTTTCAGGGTGCCGGCTCAACCGGTCGCCGCAACACTTTATCTTGGAGGGAAAAGATGGAGTGTGGGATGGAACGGAGATTTCATAGAGGTTTTACTGCGGCAGAGAAGACGGAGCTATGGGATCGCTGGAAGCGTGGGGAGTCGCTGAAGGCGATTGGACGAGCTTTTGGCAAGCAGTCATCGTCGATCTATTTTTTGGTAGCTCCGCATGGTGGGATTCGTCCTGCGGAGCGGCGTCGCTCCAGGCTGGCGTTGACGCTCGCGGAACGCGAGGAGATTTCCAGAGGCGTTACGGCACATCAATCGGCACGGTCGATCGCCAAACTGCTTGGCCGCTCACCCTCGACGCTGAGCCGGGAAATGAGCCGCAATGGCGGCTATGATCGCTACCGAGCGACACTTGCGGACGAGAATGCCTGGGCGCGATCTCGTCGCCCAAAATGTTGTAAGTTAGCGACCAATCCGCGGCTGCGGCAGGCGGTGGCAGGGAAGCTCAGATTGGATTGGTCCCCCGAGCAGATAGCCGGTTGGCTGAAGAGAACGCATCCTGAAGACGAGTGTAATCAGGTGTCACACGAGACCATCTATCGCAGCCTGTTTGTCCAGGCGCGCGGCGTGCTGAAGAAAGAGCTGCTTAGCCATCTTCGATCGAAGCGCTCGATGCGTCGCTCCAGGCCGGTTGACCCGAATGGCGATAAACGGGGGCATATCAAGGATATCGTCTCAATCCGTCAGCGACCGGCGGCGGTTGAAGATCGGGCGGTGCCTGGTCATTGGGAGGGCGATCTCCTGTCCGGGCCGAACAACACCTACATCGCGACCCTGGTCGAGCGTCATACCCGTTACGTGATGTTGGCCAAGGTGGCAGGCAAGGACACTCAGACGGTTGTCACCGCGCTCATCAAGCAGGCGAAGAAGCTACCAAAGGAGCTATATAAATCCCTGACCTGGGACCGGGGCAAGGAACTTACGGATCATCGTCGCTTTACGTTGGCGACCAAAATCGACGTCTATTTTTGCGATCCGCAAAGCCCGTGGCAACGCGGGTCGAATGAGAATACCAATGGCCTGCTGAGACAGTACTTTCCTAAGGGCACCGACTTGTCGATGCATTCGCAAGCCCATCTGAACAAAGTGGCTCGTCAGCTAAATGAACGACCACGTGAGACCTTGCAATTTGAAACACCAGCAGAGAGATTTAACGCCTGTGTTGCGTCGACCGGTTGAGCCGGCACCCAATAAGCAGACATCATTGTCCGCCAGACGCATCGGATGGATTGCAGACGGACTCCCGCGCCGCCACAGAGGCAGGCGCGCGCCCAACCACGGCCGGTCCGGATGGCCCTGCATGCCCAATGGCAGTTGTCGCTGCGACTGTTCAGGTGCCTGTCAGGTCAGCGGCGCTGAATTTCGATCATCGAATGATCCGGTAATCGGCCGAGAGCCCTTATAAAAAGGGGGCGCTAGGCGTACTTCGCTGGCGGAAGATCGCCGACCACGGTCATTGGATCAAAGGTAAATTGCGTTGAGTATTGCTTTAGGCCACGCCATTTCCGGTGCCGACTGATCAGCCAATTAAAGAATGATGCCGGGCCATCATAGTCGACCGAGATCGTTAAAGTCGTCGTTTTGATGCCGGTCGCACGAAATGAAGTAGTGCTTCCTTCCGGGTCCGGGGAGTAGACGTTCAAATCGTGGTCGTCGATGCGGATCAAATAAAGTGGCTGGCCCGGAGCGATTTGTCGAACGTTTGAAGCGAGAAACTCAGGAAACGGCCTGTCATGCTTAAACTCACCCCTTAATTTGAACGTGACGTTTTCCGCCCTGACGCCCCCGATATTGATAAGCGTGAGGTCAATAAAGATGTCCTGAAAGCGGTGTCGATCCGTTCGTAACGTCTTCGTTCCCGTGACATCTTTGATATCGAAATCGAAAGGCGGGCCGAAGGTATTGTTGAGAGTTTGATAGATTTCAAGCACAGGGCGTTTTCGTGCAACGACGACTTGAAGCCCGACGCGCAATGCCCCCGTAAGAGCCGATGCGGATACATCCATGAGTGCTTCTTTCGGTTTGTCGCATACAGGATATTAGATCACGCCCGCTGCGCGATCTTCTTTATCGGTGCCACGGGCCACGATCCGCAGCGCATCATCCGGCAATGGCCTTTGCAGCGCCTTAGCTTCATCCCACGGGGCGCGCATCCAGACGTCGTGCTCCTCGTGCGTCGTGAGGATCACCGGCATTGCCTTGGAATGGATTGGCTCGACGACCGCGTTCGGTGCTTGAACCGTTCCAGCGATTTCGGCGCAATCGTGCGCTTGATGTCCGGACCAGCCGTAAAGCTATCGTCAGGAATCCGTACACGAGATGCGGACCGGGGATCGGCTTGGACTTGGTGCCACGGTCGTCCTTGAACTCGGTCCAAAGCCCGCCGAAGGCGAACAGCGGCCGATCCTCGGCGAGCGCGAACCAGACGACATCCTTCTTTTTGGTCTCTGGGTTCGGCTCTGGCGCGTACTCGGCGAAGCTGTTGGCCGGGACCAAGCAGCGGTTCTCGGGTTTCAGCCAGCCCCGCCGTTGCGGCGAAGAGGTGTTGCGGATGTTGGTGACAGGGGGCCGCCCGTGCGCGGCGGTGGCGGCATGCCCCAGCGCATCGTGATCAGCTCGCGCTCTGTGCCCGCGTTGCGCACGACCGGGGCCGGATAATCGGGGAACACGCCGGGCATCGGTGGCAGGTTGCCGACGTAGCGGTTGATCACCCGGAATAGGGCGCGGATGGCTTCTTGGTTCGTTGTGATCGAATAGAGATTGCACACGCCATCGTTTCCCGTGTGGCCTTGACCCGAATTAACTTGCGGGGCCGCCCCACAAAGCGCACTGTTACAGCATCACCGCCCAGACCCCTTGGCTGCTGTCGGTGACTGAGAGTGTTGCGCTCCCGGCCTAAAAAGGGGGTGCGTCATGTCGGAGCTTCCAAAACCTATATTGCCGCAGCGCCGAACCATGACGCGCCGTTGCTTGGTATGCCAATCGCCAATGGAGGTCCAGCGTATTGCGGCGGCTCGCGCGGGCTTTGAGCACTGGACACTCCGCTGCATAAGCTGCGGTCGCATGGACCAAATGCAGGTGAGCGCTGACCCGTTGGTATCCGAGGCGCTGGGCTGGATTGAAGGCGAACTAAGGCCACACTAGATTTCCGCGATGACCGAGTATGAAAGGCCATAGGAGCGAGTTGCTGACTGCAGCGAAGCTCCAAGGGGGAATTATGAAAAGACCTCTGACAATACCTGCGGAGGCCCAACCCCGAAACACCACTCGCGCTGATCTTATGCCGACCGAGGGGGTTGGTCTGGAAGTAGACGGCCGGATGAAGATGGTATTTCCAACGCTTCAAGCGGCTCTGAAGCGCGCACACGATCTCAAAGCCGAGTTTCCGATGCTCCAAATAAAAGTGTATGATACTGCGGAGAAAACGAGCAGGCTGTTGGAGTCGGCCTGAGGCCCTAGGTACGTCATCGCTCTCCCGGCCACCACGATGACGGTGGATCGCTCGCCGAAATTTTAGTCGGTCGCAGCGCCACGAGGTGGCTGCGCTTGTACGGATAGCCGCGATCTGCCGAGCAGTCCTTGCACCGCATGTATCGCTCCAGCTCGTGGATCGGCGTCGCTTTCGGTCGGCGCACGATGTCCAGCGCGACCGTTTGATGCGTGTCGCACCCGAGGCACTTCACCTCAAGATATCGATAGCCAGCGTTGAGTGCATCGCCGAGCGCAGGCGACGGTTGGGCCGGTCCCTGAAAAGCGAGCATGCGTTTAACCGTCGGTATTCGAGGTACAGACCACGAACCGGTTGCTAACAGGTTTGCTAACAAATTGCCCGAGAGAAGGGGGTACGGAGCGGGACGGGCAGGGACCGCGACGCGAAAAAACCTCAACAATCAAGGGCTTTTCGGGATTAGAACAAACAGGGGAGGACGGCGGATAACGCTTTTCAAGACCGGTGCCTTAAACCACTCGGCCACCCTTCCAACCCATTGAAGTTGTTTGGCTATTTTGTAAGCAGCGGCGGCCAAAAAAGCCCGGTTGCTACCGTTTTGCTACCCAACGTTTTTGGAGCGCCTGTTTATGGCCCCGCCCGTAGCGCATCGTCAACCGCTGCGGCCGCCCCTTCCTGAATATTCGGCATCAGGTGGCTGTAGATGTCCATGGTGATCGCGATCGACGAGTGTCCGAAACGCTCCTGCACGATCTTGGGATTGCGAACCTCAGTGTGACCTGCGGCAGACGACCGGCCATTTCCGCCGATTTCACGGCAGCCCGATGAGTCTGCCTTTGGCACGTTTCAGACATGCCGGGGCGGTGTGATGGTGTCCGTTGTTCGGGGAAAACCGGAGTGCGCCGGGAGACCGGCAAGGAGTAGATGGTGCAAGTCCATCACGATGAAGGAGTAGCGAACCGCATCGACCCCGAGTCATGCGCCAGTACCCGTGAGGGTATTGGCGAAGCGTTGACAGGGGAGCGCATAGGCCAGCCATTGAGCCGCGAAAGTACCCTCATCCTGGGTGCCGACGTCGTTCCGGTGACGGAAGGCAACACGGATGGGCGCGATAACGCGAGCGCCCAGACGGCCCGGCGTGGTCTTAGACACTGGCATGTGCGCACGCTCTTTGCTCGGGAACCGGGAGATCTCATGGTCGGCCAGCACCAGCATGCGTGCTGCACTGGCCCGCGTCGGGAAGGCGAGGAGCCGTAGCCGATGATGTACGATCATGAGAAGTCTGACCCCGCCATAGTAGCTGTGAAGCCAACGAACAAAGCCGGGCAACCGGCGGCGGAGTTGGTGGAGCCAAGGGCGGGGGCCGAGGGGAATGTGAGTCAGCAAAGCACGGGCCGGGCACAGTACCGGGGAACCGTGTCACAGGCGCTGAAGCGCATACGGCAAGCTGCAAGGCAAAGGAAGAAGGAGAAGTTCACCGCGCTCTTCCATCACGTCAGTATTGATCACCTCGCAGAGGCATTCTCTGAACTCAAGGAGAATGCTGCAGCTGGAGTGGATGGGCTGACATGTCGGGATTACGAGCAGCACCTTGAGCGCAATCTTGAGGACCTGCATGCTCGCGTCCATCGGGGAGCGTATCGGGCACTACCGTCGCGGCGGGTTTACATACCCAAGCCGGATGGTCGGCAACGCCCGATCGCGGTCGCCCCCCCTTGAGGACAAGATCGTCCAGAGGGCGACGGCTGCGGTGCTGAGCGCGATCTACGAGGAAGATTTCCTCGGGTTCTCGTATGGGTTCCGACCCGGACGCAGCACGCACGATGCGATGGATGCGCTCGTGGTCGGGATCACCAGCACAGAGGTGAACTGGATACTGGACGCCGACATCCGCTCGTTCTTCGATCGTGATTCATACTGCACCCCAGCTTATGAAGTTTGATTGAAGAGGTCTGTTTGAGTGCGGATCACCTTGAGCCGCAAGCCTTTTTTGCGTCCTTGCTTGACATGGACAGCTTGGATCTCACCGCGCTTGACACGCTGCAATATTGTTTGTCTGGAAACGCCTAATAGGCGCATGGTTTGATACATGGTGAGGTATCCCTGCGGTACTTCTTCGGCGACACGAGCGCGCAAGTCGTCGGTGAGGCGAATGCGCCATGGTGCGCCAGGTGTGATCTGTTCACCAGCGATGATGCCGTCGTTGAGCCAACGATGAATGGTGGATGCCGCAACGCCGAGTGTATTGGCAATTTGTGTGACATTCATCAGTTCTCCATCTGGTGGGTTGGCTGGCCGCTTATAACGAGCGATGTTCCATTGTCGGCGCAAGCCACTGACAAGATTCGCCGTGAAGCGATGACCATACGCGGTTCTGCGCTCCTGTCGGTTGAGAATACCGGCTATGACGGCGTCAGGGTAATGAGTTGCTAGACGACGGAGCAGCGCAATGGTGTCTTCATCGGTGCGCACGGCTGCGCGTCGACGCGGTAGGTCGAAATCGATCTCGGTCAGAGCGCTTCCCCGCCAACGCAGCGTCAGATGAGCGCGATGCTGCTCCTTGTGGACCGTGATGATGACTTCCTCAAGTACGGTGCGAAGGAGTTCTTTCTTGTCTCGTGGCAAGGTGGTTGGAGCCCGCCAAACGGTGGACAAGTCAGTACCCAGAGCGAGCAGGCGGCAACGCTCATCGGCGCTGAGCGTCTTCGGTCGCAATGCTTCGCGATGGGCAAGCTCGGCCTTGGCCCTATCGAGTTCGCGCAGGGCTTTCTCCCACTCAGCCTCGAGACCGCGGGCGACAAGACGATTATCAGGGTCGACGGCGCGATAGCGACGCTCGGCGCGTTGCGTTTCATAGCTTGCCCGTTCCACCGTGAGACGCCATTGCGCGAGCGCACCGTCATGGTCGGCTTCGAGCCGCTCGGCCGCGGCAATTGCCGCCTCGACACCGATGGGCGCGAGCGCGGCGAGCACGGCCCGTTCAACCGCTTCGTCAACTTGCAACGCACCGATGGTAAGGCAGTAGACGCCGCGACCATTGGTGATGTCCTTGCCGGCGCAATGATAGCCTGCGGATGCAGTGCGACCCGTGTAGTGAGTACGCAACTTACGACCGCAACGTCCACAGACTGCGATGCCTTGCAGCAGGGCAGTTCCTTCTCTCACGGCACCGCTACCTGATTGATGCGGGCGTGGATGAGTGTTGGCGGTGATCCGCGCGCGATTAGCCTCATAGGTGTTCCAATCGATAAAGCCCTCATGGTGGTTCGGGATGAACACCTGCCATTGCGCGCGCGGCAGTTTGCGCGCGCGCTTCTTGCGTACGCCGGAAGCGTCGAGGGTGATCTCATGACGGCTCTTGCCATATGCGTAGGCGCCTGCGTAGACCGGATTGGTGAGGATATGATAGACGGCGATGTAGCTTGGGTCGACCCAGCGGATTTTAGCGCCGTAGTGCATCCGCAGGGGCATACACAGACCCTCGCTACGGAACCATAGCTCAGACGCGACGTACCGATCCCAGCTCGGCGAAGCGAGTAAAGACGGTCTGGATGGCGGCGCGCACGGATTCGTCGGGGTGGAGGCAGACCTCGCCATCCTGCTCGCCCCAGACGAAGCCCACGGGAAGATTGCGACGCAGTTCGCCGCGTGCGGCCTTGTTGCGGATCCCACCGAGCAAACGTGCCCGTAGCACATGCAGTTCCGCTTCGCTCATGGTGCCTTTCGAACCCACGACATACTGCCCAGCAACAGCCGCTTGAAGTCGTTGTCCAGTATCCACATCACCCGCGCACCGGCGAGCGCCTCACGGTTGTGCGTCATCTCGTTTACGCCGGCATCGCGCATTTTGTCGTCGAACTGCCGGATGGCGGCCGGCTCCTGCTGCCGGCGTGGATGACCGAAACCGGCGCGGCGACACCGCCTATCGTGGCCACCCCGCAGCTTTCCCTTACTTGCTTGAGGGAGCTGCGCCGGCTCGTCGACCTGCAGGACGTATCCTTGTCGCCAGCGAATGAAGCGATTCGCAACGATGGAGGCGATGATGGAACAGCGTGCCCAGGAACGGCAACTGGATCTTCTCATGCTGGCGGCCGACGACGTCGCGCCGCCTCTGTTCGACCTGGCGACTCGCGCGCAGATCGTAACCCTGCTCAAAGTTCTTCTGAGCGATCGCCTCGCGCTGGTCAGTACGCCGACGGAGACTGACGATGACTAAGATCACTGGCGATCACCTGGCGCGCAGCGCCTATGTCTACGTGCGGCAATCCAGCATCGATCAGCTCTTGCACAATCCGGAGAGCCGACGACGCCAGTATGCGCTGACGACGCGCGCCTGCGCCCTCGGTTGGGATAACGCGATTGTCATCGATGACGATCTCGGCCGCTCGGGGGGCGGGACGGCGCGCCCGGGCTTCGAACGCCTGCTGGCGGCGATCTGCAGCGGCGACGCGGGCGCGGTGTTTGCCCTTGAGGCCTCGCGCCTGGCCCGTAACGGGCGCGATTGGCACACCCTTTTGGAGTTCTGCGCCCTGGTCGGCAGCCTGATTATCGATGAGGACGGGGTCTACGATCCGCGGCTCGTAAATGATCGCTTGCTGCTCGGCATGAAAGGCACTTTCAGCGAGCTCGAACTGTCGACGTTGCGGCAGCGCTCGCAAGAGGCTTTGCGCCTGAAGGCGGCGCGCGGCGATCTGCACACAACGGTCGCCATCGGCTATCGGCGCAGCGCCGATGACCGTCTGGAACAGGACCCGGACCTGCGTATCCGCGAAGTGCTGTCTCTGGTGTTCCGAAAGTTTCGAGAGATCAGCAGCGTGCGCCAGCTGGTCCTATGTCTGCGCCAGGAAGGAATCGACCTGCCAACCGCTGTGCACGGTCCGCAGGGGCGGACGGTGCGGTGGGGCCCGCCGCGCTACCATGCCGTCCATCGGCTGTTGACCAATCCGGTCTATGCCGGGGCCTATGTCTTCGGACGAACGATTTCACGCACGCGGGTCGAAGGCGGCCGTAAAGTCATCACCCACGGTGTCGCGCGCCGACGCGATGACTGGATGGTACTGATCCGCGATCACCATGCTGGTTATATCTCCTGGGAGGAGTATGATCGCAACCGGACGATCATTGCCGGCAATGCGAGCATGAAGGGAGCGATGGTGGCGGGCGCGGTGCGCAATGGCAGTGGACTTCTCGTCGGCTTACTGCGCTGCGGGCGCTGCGGACGCAAGTTCAAGGTCCTCCACCATTCGAGGCGCGATGCGCGCTATGTCTGCGCTAGTCACGTGGATCCGTCGCGCGAGAGAGGGTGTAGCGCTTTCAGCAACACGCGCATCGACGCGGCGGTGTCGGCGGAAGTGCTGCGTGCGATCTCGCCACTGGCGCTCGAGGCGGCGTTGCAGGTGATTTCCGGTCACAAGCAAGCCGGCAACGAACGGCTGCGCCAGAGCGAGCTTGCCCTGGACCAGGCCCGCTATGAGACGGCACACGCACGCCGACAATACGACGCCGTTGATCCCGACAACCGACTGGTCGCCGGCGAGCTCGAACGGCGGTGGAATGACTGTCTCGCGGCGGTCGCGCGGCTCGAAGATCAGATCCGGAGCTTGCGCAGCGAGCAGCCGAGCGCCGTCAGCGACGACGAGCGCATGGCGCTTATGGCGCTTGCCGGTGACCTGCCAGCGCTCTGGAACGATGCAGCTGCTTCCATCGAGACGCGCAAGCGGATTGTGCGCGCCGTGTTGAAGGAGATCATCGTCACAGTCGAGACCGGTCGGCTGCACCTCGTGCTGCACTGGCAGGGTGGAGATCACACGCGGCTTGAAGTGCTGAAGAACCGATCGGGCCAAAATCGCTACAAGACCGATGTGGCAACCGAGCAGTTGGTGCGCGAACTGGCCCGCCTGTTGCCAGACCACAGCATCGCCCCCGTTCTCAATCGGCTGGGTATCCGCTCGGCCAGAGGCCAGACCTGGACCCAGCTGCGTGTGCGCAATTTTCGCGGCGCGCATCAGATACCGGTCTACCGGGAGGGCGAACGTGCAGAACGTCATGAGCTTATTCTGGGCGAAGCCGCAAGCCGCCTCGGTGTCAGCAAGATGACCGTTGTTCGCCTGATCCGGGATGGACTGCTGCCTGCAAGGCAGGTTTGCGCCCGCGCACCCTATGTCATCCGGGAGGATGACCTGGCGCGGCCAGCCATTCGGCAGGCGATCGCGAGAGTTCGCCCAATATCAGCCGACCCGCGACAGGAAATCCTGTCTTTTCAATGAGATCACGAGGTGCTGCATTATGTCGCCGTCCTGTTGAGGCCAAGCAACAGTCGGTCGTTGAACATCGCCGGATGATAGACGCCATCGGCATCGCCGATGAGGGTGTCGGTGATTCCGCAGAGATCCAGGAGGCGATACCAGTCGGCATTGTTGCGCGCGAGCCGCGAGACTTCGAGGCCGAGTACAATGCCGACATGGCCGAGAGCGACTTCGGCAGTAAGTCGGGCAAAGCCATTGCGCGCCACGACACCGGATCCGGAAACGCCAAGATCTTCGTCGATAACGACAACTTGCTGAGACGGCCATCCAAGTGTGGTTGCTTTGGAGGCCAGCGCATATTGGCGTTGCGTCGACTCTCGATTGTGCTCGACTTGAGCGGGTGTGGATTGCCGCAGATAGATGCAGGCAGCGCGGCAAAGATGCGAAGCGCTGATCTTTGAGAGATCATTCATCCGTCATCTCCGTCTGTTCGGCGGCTTTGACGACTTGAGTGATCAAGCGGGCCAGAGTGCTGAGAGCCTCGGCGCGTGCTTCGGCTTCGAGCTGTTGGCTCCGCTGCGCCGCAGGGGGAAGTTCGAGAAACGCCAGGGTTCGTTGCGCAGGAGCGGGAGGTTCGTGAATAGGCAGGGTCCGTTGCATCAAAACTCTCCTCATCGGCCGCTGGCTTTGGCTGAGGAATCGGGCAGCGGCCCAGGAGAGCGTCGACGATCGCCCGCGCATGAAGCAAATCGGTCAATGGCGCGAGGCAGCGCTCACCGTGTCCCGACCCAGATGTGGAAGGTTCGTCAACAGCTTGTGTTGTTGCTTTCCAATCAGTCCAGCCCGCGGGAACGAGCGAGCGGCTGCCATCTGGAAGCACTACCAGCAGCAGCAGAGCGCCGCGGCACTTGACGGTGCCCATAAGTTGCAATGAGCGGCCCTCAAACGGATGCCGCTCACGCTGGATCGTCACCGAACCCGAAAGGTTGCGGAGATGGGTAGTATGTGACGCTTTCCTTCGACAAATCAAACGGAAGTCTCGGCGGGACCGCATGCAGGCAAAGTTGCAAGCCATCAAACAGGAATTGCGACGGAGCATGCATCAGCCGATTCCCCAGCAGGGAAGATGGTTGCAGCGGGTCGTCACCGGCTACTTCAACTACCACGCGGTGCCGACAAACAGTTCGACACTGACCGCGTTCCTATTCCACGTTACCAATCTCTGGCGGCGCACGCTACGGCAGCGGAGCCAGAAAGACTGGACGACCTGGGAGCGGATCAAGCGGTTGGCAGACGACTGGCTCCCGAAACCGCGAATCCTTCATCCGTGGCCAGCGAGGCGCTTCGCCGTTAGACACCCAAGGTGGGAGAAGCTATGGGGCGGGCGGCGGAGGTTGTGGCACCTTCATCGTCCATACGAACCAATGGAGGTTGCCCCGTGGCCCAAGTCAATGATCTCAGCCGAAGCCTGACCGCGTTTGATCCGATCTCGACCTTGGTGGTGGTCGTCGAGATGAGCAAGGCGAACTGGCTGGTGAGCGGCGTTGTTCCCGGCGTCGAGCGCCAGCCGTTGAAGAAACTGGAGCCGGATGCGACGGCACTGTTACGATTGATCGAGCGGTGGCGGAACGAGGCGGTGCGTGCTGGCCGGCCGATCAGCCGGGTCGCGCTGGCCTATGAGGCTGGCCGCGACGGCTTCTGGCTGGCGCGCTGGCTTATTGCTCGTGGGATCGAGGCGCACGTCATCCATTCGGCAAGCGTTGCGGTGTCACGCGAGCGCAAGCGGGCGAAGACGGACCGACTGGATGCGGCGATGTTGATGCGCGTATTCCTGGGATGGTTGCGCGGGGAGCGGGGGCACTGCGGGATGGTGGCGATCCCGACGATGGAGGAGGAGGATGCGAGGCGCCCGAGCCGCGAGCGCGAGAGCCTTGTTGACGAGCGCTCTCGCATCACCAACCGCATGAAGAGTGCGCTCGCCCGTCTCGGGATTCGGGGATTCAAGCCGCATCTGCGCAAGGCGCCTGAGCGTCTGGCAGGTCTGCGGACAGCGGAGGGCACGGGCCTGCCGGCAAACATCATCGAGGAGTTCCGGCGCGACATGGCTCGGCTGGCACTGGTCCGTGAGCAGATCAGCTCGATCGAGAAGACACGTGCCGAGCGGCTCGAGCGGGCCCCCGATACAGGGCCGCATGCGATGGTGCGGCTGCTCGCCAGGGTGATCGGTATCGGCATCGAGACGGCGGACATGCTGGTGCAGGAGATCCTGTCGCGGAAGCTTCGAGATCGAAGAGCGGTGGCGCGCTACGCCGGGCTCACGGGATCGCCCGACGAGAGCGGTTTGAAACGCCGAGAGAAGGGCCTGGCCAAGGCCGGCAATGCGCGGGTACGACGGGGGCTGATCCAGTTGGCGTGGCGCTTCCTGATGTTCCAGAAAGACAGTGCGCTGGCGCAGTGGTATCGCACGCGGACCGAGGGGCCGAGCGGCGCGCGCAAGACGACGATGATCGTGGCGCTGGCGCGCAAGCTGCTGATAGCGCTGTGGCGCCTGGTCACGACCGGCGAGGTGCCGGACGGTGTCGAGCTGCGGCCGGCGGCGTGAGCAACACTCTAGAACGAGAAAGGACAAACAGGGTTCGTCAACCTGACCGCACTTGATGCGCCGGGTTGCCGATGACGATCCGAGGTGGCGGCAATCCGCATTCGGCTATGGCTGCAATGCCGCTGAGAGAATGGACCCGCCGCCTCGGAGCCTTGCCCGCAGAAGCGTATGACTGCTTCATGGTCGGGACCCGATACGGGTTCAACCGAATACAAGCGTGGTTCGCGCGATTGATCGCGGCCAATGGCAGGCTCCCCTCGGATCATCGCACGGCCAACCACCCGATCGCCGGCAGCCTGCCGCCGTGCTCGCGTCCGTCAAGGACAAGCCGTCGGCGGCGCTGAAGAAGCGCCGTCCTTGACCGCCGCTGCGCGCGACGGCGATGGAAATATGCGGTCGGGACGGAAGAATGCTCGCCGCGCGGGTCGAACAAAAAAATGGAATGCAAAGGATGACCAAAACGACATGACGCCCCCTTGACAAAGAAAGCCCCATACAAGCCGTATGCCCGAATTGGGCCCGTACGGATCTGTGCGGGTTGCGCCTTGCAAGCGCGTTGAAGTCTGCCGTCTGCGATGACGGCCGCGGCAAAGCCTAGCGAGCAGCCGCGAACCGAGTCTTGCGTGGCGTCCGGTAACGGCCGTTGCGAAGCGTAGACAGAGAGGTTGCAGGCCGGAACGACAGTGAACGGGAACATAGCCCCGAAATCGATCGTGATCGGAGTAGCCGACCCTATCCCGCAAAGGGGAAGGCGGAATCGCAGCCCGCGCTATAGCGAGCGGCCTGAGATGCTCCCGGGGTTCGTACCGCCAGCATGCAACCAAAGGAAGCAACGCGAACAAGGGAGATCCATCCGGTTCAGGCGCAAGTCTGTAGGACCTGCCAAGCCGAAGAGGTGAGAAGGGTCTGATGACCGGGTGGAAGTCAGACTGACTGATAGTACTCTGCGGTCGGGAGAGCCGGCTACATGGGGAAGCGGTCAGCGGTAGTTGAATTGTTCTTGGGCGACATGGGCTCCATGCAACGGGAGTTACGGCCTTCTACTCAGAGAGAAGATCAGCTGACCATGGAAACGAAACTTGAACAGATAGCAGTGAAAGCTGTGAACCAACTGCCGAAGAGCGTGGTGCGGGAAATCCGCACGCCACGTTCTGTGGGAGCCGGGGGCGGGCGACCGCCTCCGGCGACCCGGTGGGCGCGAGGTAACTCGCGTCCCTACCGCGAAAGTGACCGGCACGCGGCCCCGTGAAACAGCGGGTTGGCTCCGGGGTGAATTGCGCCAACGGAAGTCCGCCGCCAGCGGGGATTCTGGAGGCCGATCCGACAGTAACGCGCCCCCCTCTTTTTTGGTGTGGCCGTTATTAATCCTTGCGTAGCGTCCGGGAGGGGCAGCTACTGCTGATGCGAGCGCGCCATTGCACGACGAAAACATCGCGCTGTACCGCAAACTCATTGCGGCTCCTTGGCGGAGCCGTGTTCCTGTTGCTCCCGATACGGGCACAACGCGCCCGTCATCTCATTTGATCACCCGAAAGGAGATCAATCATGTCACGTCGAACCATTATCTCGGTTGCTGCATCCGTCATCATTGGCATCGGATGCATTACGACCATTTCAACTGACGCCTTTGCGTACCGCGGTGGTGGTCGTGCTGGTGTTGGCCGTGCTGGCGTTTATCACGGTGGCGTTTACCGTGGTGGCGTTTACCGTGGTGCAGCCGTACGCCGTGGGGTGGCCGTAGGCGTCGGAGCTGCTGCGGTCGGTGCTGCTGCTTACGGCGCATACGGACGCGGACGCTGCGGATACTATCCCTATCCAGCCTGCTACTAGAACTGGCGCAGAACCCGGTCCCCCTGGGGGCCGGAGGCGCGCTGGCTTAGAGCAACAACCTGATCGACCTTTGTCAGGCTTGAACAGTGAAGCCGCCTTCGGGCGGCTTTTTATTTGGCGGCATCGATCGGAAGTGCCGCGCAGCTCTGGGCCGAGATGTCTCTTCATGGCACGAAACGGACCAACCGGTGCAGTCGGCTGATGTCCGTTGATTGGAGTAGTCCGGAACTCGCTGGTAGAGGGTCAAGCCTACGCGATTGACCCGGACCTAAGGGACGAGTGCTGCACATGTCCGCCCCCTGTCCCACATCACCAGTGCGCTTTCAGCACCGCGTCCACGGACGTCACTCCCGCAATCATTGAGCCGGTAATCGCGACCAGCGCGGGCACGCCGCGCGGTAATTCGAGGTTGATCAGCGAGGCCATGAAGATCGCAGCCATGGGCAGGGCGATGACGAAGTAACGTCCTTGAACGCCCAAGACATGTGGCGAAGCGACAGGCGTGTAGGTGAGGAAAAAAATCAGATAAACCAACACAAAGTAGCTGAGGACGGCAAAGCCTGTCACGATCGCCACGCGCGCAAGCGTTCCACCCAGCGGCAGTTTTTGCAGCGGGACAAGCAGGAGGAGGGCCGTGAGCACGATATAAGTCCAGGGCTGAAGCACAATGTCCTGCCAGCCCAGGATGCCAATGAGTTCCGGCCACAGCGGGGCGCCCCATTCGCGCAGAGCCGTCCATGTCGCCAGCGGGAAATGAAATGGGTGCTCCCACATGTAAGCGAGTTTCCACAACGGATCAAACTGCTCCACTGGATAGTCGTATCCCTCGCGGACACGCCACGCCGCTACATCCGCTGAGACTCCGACCACCCACAGCGGCGACAGGATAACGCCCGGCAATACCACGATCGCAATGCTCTTCCACCGGCCGAGGAGCTTGCCGAGCCGGCCGGACATCAACTCCAACAGCACGAAAACAATCTGCGGCTGTTTGGCGAGTACACATAGCGTCATCCATAGCGAGCGCTCCCAGACGCGCCCGCCAGAGGGATTCAATGCGGCTCTGAAGCAGAGTGCGGTGATCACCAGCGCATAGCTGAGCGCCGCACCGTCCGCGCTAAGAACAACGCGGTTATAGAGCGATACTGGCAGCATCGCGATCAACACGAACGCCCATGGGAGGGCCGGAGTGGCCGCGATGGCGTAGGCCGTTACCGCCGTGAAAACGACCAGGCCGAGGAAGCGCATCAGGAACAGCAGTTCGGGTAAATCGAGGCTGAGCAGACGTCCGATAGCTGCCGCGAGTATATAAGGAGCATAGGCGACCGGACTGTAGCCCTCTGTGCCGGCAAACGGCGCGAACACAGGCGTTTGTGCGGCCTCATCATCTCTCGCGCCGATGATGTTATGATACTCGGCCATGATCTGGCCGTAGCGTACTCCCTCCTCTCTGGACCTAGCGAACCATTTTCCCTTGTGCTGTTGAAGAGATGTGGCGAACCATTCCCCCGAGTCCTTGAAGAAATGGAGCCGTTCGTAGAGTACGCGCTCCACGAAGACTCCCATGCGGCCATTGATCTCGGTGACGGGCAGAAGCTCGCCTCGTGTGTACGAATAAATACGCAGAAAATGCGATATCTCGTCGGGCCCGCGTAGTGGCGGATTGACAACGATGATGGCCGATCCGAAGAAAAGCGAGAGCAAGGCAAAGACGATTGCCGGCCAACTCCCAAATCGCCTCCCGATGCGTGACAGCGCGCTCGGGGCGGCATCAGGCTTGTGCACGGAGGCGCCTTGCAGCATCTCATCACCCAATCATGAAATAGCGCGCTTCGAAATCCCGGCCGCCCTCAGACCAGGGCCGATGATCTGTCGCCCGAGAGTATCGACGTCTGCTCATGGAAAGGCCACTTGAATCAACCGACCGACAAGGGAGCCCGGCGACTCGTGGGCTCACGACGTCGATCGATGCGAGCGGGCGTTCGCGATGGCAAGTTCCCTCGCCAGTACGGTGATCAGCTCCATATGCGCGCGCAGCTTGAGGTGGAGATTGAGTAGAAGGAGCAGACTGATCACGATCCAGATATAGATAATGAGGTCGACACCGCGGCCGATGCCGACGAAATCTGCAAGGCGGGTCGCGTGCGAAGGAACCCAAACGAAATAGAGCCCGCCGACTGCAGCGAGCACGGCGATGAGCCCGACTGCCGGCGAACGCCGGTACTCGGTCAAAGCATAGAGCAAAATGCCGAGCAACAATGCAGTGAGGATGAGCTGCGCAATCATCGGTGGAGCCTCCGCGCGAACAGGTCTACCAGGATCATCAGTGTGTCGCCGAGCGTTTGACCTTTGGCGAGCGAATAGGCGCTGTACTCGATCCTCACAGGCGCTTCGACGCAATTGAGTCCGCTGGCAGCGATCTGGTGAAGAATTTCAGAGGCGTGGGCCATCCGATTTTGACGAAGGTTGATGCTGCTCGCACCCCGGCTCGTCATCGCGCGCAGGCCGTTGTGGGTGTCGGTGACACGCAATCCGGTTGTGAGGCGTGTGAACAAGATCGCCGCCTTGAGCAACATGCGCCGCGACAGCGGCTGGTTGAGCGAAGTCCCAAGGAAACGGCTGCCGAGCGCGAAATCGGCGCCTTGCCTGGCCAACGCATCGATCAGTACGGCGATGTCGGCGGCGCGGTGCTGCCCATCGGCATCGAACGTCACGATAACGTCAGCCCCCTCGCTAAGCGCGAAATCCATGCCGGTTTGAAGTGCCGCGCCCTGCCCTAAATTGAGGGAATGTCGCACCACGATACAACCTGCTTCAGCGGCAACGGCGCCTGTCGCGTCGGTCGAACCATCATCGACGACGAGGGCGCGATATCCAGCGCGCTTGACATCGGCGACGACGCTCGCGATCACCGGTGCCTCATTGTAGGCAGCGATGACTACCCATACTTGCGGCTCCTGCGACGTCATCGCTTATCCCGCAATGAAGAAAAGACCACACAAAATCAGCACGATGCAGTCGCATCGACAACGGTTCGGCAGCCAAGCTGGCGCAAGCGCAAATGCCAGCGCGAGGAACGAATAGGCGCGCGAGAGCTGGTTAAAGCTCAGGATCCAGACTCACAGAACGGTCAGCGCGGCGTAGAGAATGATCGCAACGAAAAAATTTGTCGTTAAGCAGAAAGTCGCCGAGCGCGGCAACTTGGCGCAGTGAAACACGATCGCTCATCGGCTTCGCTTCCGCAGCACGACGCGCATGGCATCGAATAAATTGACCGGCAGCCCCAGCCGGTTTGATATCGCTATGCGTTTGGGTCCAAGGCCAGACATGCGTGTGAGCTGAAAACTGATTAGCGACAATGGCACAACTTTCCATGGATGGTCGAGATGTTCGACTTCGAGACCGAGGGAGGTCGCCATGGCCTGCATGCTCGCCTGCGTAAAGAACCATAGGTGCTGCGGCGGTGTCATCAGCCGCCAGTGTGCCCCGGCAACTCTTGAATACAGCGAGCCAAAATCTCCCGTGGTAATCACGATGATCCCACCGTGGTCGAGATGATGCACGAGGCGCGCGATTGTGTCGCGGGGGGATGGCAAGTGCTCGATAACGTCGAGCAACACGATAACGTCGGTTGTGCCGAGCCGCCCAAGAAGGGTCTCGTCGGCTTGACCGGTGAACACGTTCAAGCCTGATCGTCGGCAGTGTTCGGCGGCGTCCTCGGCAAGCTCGATCCCTGACACATCGAAGAAGCGCTTTGCTTCCTGCAGAAAAAACCCGTAGGCGCATCCGACGTCAAGCAATCGCCCGGAAGCGCGGAACTTTCGGATGAACTCCACGGTTCCTGCAAACTCACGGCGAAGGATGTTTTCCGTGCCGACATAATCCGCGTAGCCGTCGGGACGCTTCCCGGAAAAATAGTCGCTGGTATAATAGCTCTCCGGGTCGAAGCCCATCGTCTCAGCTCGCCCGAGACCGCATTGCGCACAACGCTGGATGTCGCAGCCGTTCTTCCTATAAAGAAATCGATGGACGCTCGCCTGGCCGCAAGCCAGACACACGTGCGAACGATCTCGGACCCTTGATTCCAAGACCTCGTGGTTTTTGGTGCTCAGGGTGGCAATGGCAGTGGCGCTCTTTTCGACGCGATCAAAGGTTGCGACCGAGCCGCGCAGGTCCTGAGGGCCTGTACGCCCTTTCGAGTCTTCGGAATGCTGCGTGCGCTCTTCAGGCACCTATGCGCCGTCACGTTGGAGGACTTGCTTGAAGTGGATCCCACGCCCCTATCCAATACTTACTACTGAGTTGGATGCCGATCAATCAAGCTTTTCCTTGGTGCGATTGACTTGATGAATCCGCAGAACCCTTGTCCGCGCTGTGGCCGGTCCGGCTTTGGACGTGCAGTCGTGACGTCTGGAAGGCAGTGTCCTTTGTCCGCTCCTGGCGCGAACCGGAGCAACTGGGCCGGTATGATGATGTCCGTTGTTCGGGGTAGACCGGAGTGCGCCGGGAGACCGGCAAGGAGTAGATGGTGCAAGTCCATCACGATGAAGGAGTAGCGAACCGCCCCGAGTCATGCGCCAGTACCTGTGAGGGTATTGGCGAAGCGTTGACAGGGGAGCGCACAGGCCAGCCATTGAGCCGCGAAAGTACCCTCATTCTGGGTGCCGACGTCGTTCCGGTGACGGAAGGCAACACGGATGAAGGAGGCGACGCGCATCATTAAGAATGCCCGCTTCGACGCGACGAGCATGACAGGCAACCGCGCTGCGCCAGCTCAGCAGTCTGGCCTTGAAGCAAAATCGCTGACACCGCGCCTGGTGGCGAAGAGGTCGGGCGACGGCACATGCCAGATTGCCGTAGCGCTGCCGGATCTGACCGCGCTGACGACGGCGTGCGGGATCGAGGACACGTTGCTAAAGAAGGCGCGCGTCAGGCTTTTCGACGGCGATGGGTTTTGGCCGGGGCAGGCGATCCATGCGATTGCGAACAAGGAACGTCGGGTATCGAAGTTGCCGGAGCCGTTCGACGCTCCCGTTCTCGAATGGAAAGGCCTGCCGGAACGAAGCCTTTACGCACTGTCGCCGCACATGAGCCTCGTTGGGAAGCCGCCCTGGCTTCTTAGGCGTCAAGAAGACGGCCTGTTCAGGCAGTCTCTCGACAAGCGCGCGCGTCCGGGACAGTCGTATCTCCTCGTAGGCTCGGCGCCGGTCGATGCCGTCGCATCCCAGGCTTTGGAGATGGAGGAATGCGGCGGGGTTCCGGGCGCGAGCATCTATGCCTTCGGACTGAAGGCGCCCGTTTCAGCGAAAGCGCAGCAGACGCTTTCGCTGCTCGGAATCGGATATTCCCTTAGGGCGCGGGTACACACCCAAGCATGCCAGCTGGCTCAACATGGTCGAGATCGAGATCGGCGTCCTGCGCGGCCAGTCCCTGGACCGCAGAATCGACGACCCAATCTAACTCGCCCGCGAAATCACCGCCTGGCAACAGCAGCGCGACACCGCCGGCGCCCGCATCAAATGGATGTTCACAACCGACAAGGCTCGCGACAAAATGGGCCGCGCTTCGTGGAACTCCAGGCGGTGCAAGATGCGCCGGGCTTCGGCGGGTGCGAAGGCCTCATAGAGGGCGCCGGCCGCTCGCCTCTGACCACTTGCCTCGGATGCCAGGCCGAACCTCAAATTGGAACAGAAAACCAAGGAGGGCGCATATCGCTTGAGAGGCAAGCCGGAACCTCTGCCGAGGCATCCTGTTAGTTAACAGTCACAAGTTAGAGCGGATCATGAGCTACGTTTTGAGCTTGGTCGTGGCTGCGACTGTATTGGGCGCTACCCAAGCCAGTTCAGAAGAAGTTGACCTTGGAGTTAGTGTTCGTTGGGTAGACAACGGCGTCACGGTAGGGACAAGCCTAAACAGTTGCTACGATACGGACTGGAACACGGCCGCGATCAAAGAAGGAGAATCGGAACCCCCAGAGATGATCGCAATTATCGAGAGAAATCGCGAAGACCGCGAGCGTAAGGTAGTAATGGACCGCTAGGCTAGTTTCTGTCGCGAAACGCCTGTTTTTGTGTCGAGGCATGCCATTTCCCCAATAAAAACCGGGGTGAACTGACGTCGGATGTCGGCATTTTCGGAGGCAATTGGACGCCGATTTTCGTCGCGATGTCATTAAGCGCCCATTGGGGGCGGGTTCGGTTGCAAGATGGTGCGGCGGATATCTTTGCGCCGCAAACGAACTTGAGGGATATTGTCAGGCGGCTTTTCGTCTGCGCGATGGTCGGTCCGCCAACAGGGCTGCAATCTTCATGAGGTTGTTGGCGAGCACGGCGGCTGCGACCCACAGCTCAAAGCGCTCGCGACCTTCGGCGAGACAGCGCTTCATGCCACGGCCGCGGAACAACACCGAGATGCGCCCCTCGATGCCCGCGCGAAAGCGCTGGCCGTCCTTGAACTCCCGGGTCTTCTCATAGGCTTCGCGCTCGGGCGCTTTGGTGCCGCCGCGTTGTGGGATGCACACCACCTTGACGCCTTGCTGCTTGCACGACATCACGTTCGTTTCGCTGAAGAAGCCGCGATCCGATCCATACAATTTGGGGACGTCGCCGAAGGTCTGCTTGTGGCGCTCCAGCGAAGCAATCACATGCTGCTCATCGACGGGATTTCCGTCCAACACTTTATACTGGGTGATCAAGCCGCGCGCGCTTTCGGCGAGGAAGACCTTGTGGCCGAACTCGATCGGCGTCTGCACCTTGCCGCGCTTGATCAGGTCGGTATGGGGCTCAAAAATCGAATAGATCTTCTCGGCCGTCGGAACTTGCTCGCCATCGAGCACACGCCGGCGCGACTGACCAATCACACGGGCTCCCAGACCACAAAAATGCTCGATCTCCTTGCGCGTCTCCGCGATCGCCAGATCGGCGATCATATCTTTGCCGCGCGCTTTGCGGGTCTGCTGCAGCGCCGTTCGTGCACTTTCGACGACCTCCGTGGCAATGCCGATGAGCTCTCGGTATGTCCCGGTCTGATGCTGCTGGCGCTGCCTTGTGGTCATCCGTTGGATCTCTTGCATCCGACGCCGCGCCGATCGCGTCCGATCCCGGAACCCCTTGCTACGCCGGCGCCCCAGCGCTGCGGCGAGGCGGCCGATCAGGCGCGTGACAACGCGAACGACATCCCATAATAGCGTGTTGTCGGTCGGATGATGAATGTCGGTCTGTACCACCGTGGTGTCGACACGCAGCTTTTGGCCGTCCTCCAGTCCGAGCTCGACGGCCGCCTGCACCACCAGATCATTGATCGCCTTGAGCGTCTCGGGCGTGAGCCGATTGAAGCCGCGGTGGAACGCATCGTGTCGCGGCACCGGCAGACAATAGAAGTCGGTGAACTGGCGCAGTGTGCATCCGTCGGCAATCCGCTCGCGTAATTCGCGATAGTTCCAGTTCTTGACGCGCATCAGAACCAGCGAGCGCAACACCTGTTGTGGCGTCAGGCCGTTGCGACCGGTCTCGGCCTTCTTCAAACCCCGCGTCAGATCGCAGCGGACCTGCTCGATCATGTCCTTTTGGTCGTCCAGAAACTCGGAAATAGCTTGCAGCAACGGCTCCAGGCGCAGGCCCTGACGCACCAGCTCAAAATCGGCAAAACTGACCTGTCGTTCCGCTGTCCGGGACACGCTCAGCCCTCATCGCTCTTCCTGGCTTGGCGCGCGCGCTTCAGCGCCTTGATATATCGCGGTGCCGCCTGGTGCAGCAGATCCTGCAGAGCCCGCCCGTTATCCAGGCTGCGCTGAACCTCCAGCACAAGTTCTTCCGGAACGTAAACGGCAACACGACGCCCGTTCGCGCGACCGTACAGCACATAACTTTGATGTTGCTCGCCAGACTGGCACGCCGGGCAATTCTTGCGGATGCACCGGCTCCGCCGCAAGCTCAGCGAACCGAGAAGTGCAGGCCAAAGATTAGCCGTCTCACTCCGCAGCCAGTGCACGACATCTGAAGGAGATTCCGAATCAACATGCTTCATAAGAAGTATGTGATACTATGCACATGCACGCCGCAAGAAAACCCATGCTCGAAAATCGCGAGATAACCCCTATTTTAAAGGGCGAAATGTCTTTCGCGACAGAAACTAGGCTAGGCTACTATGATGGTCTCGGACCCGCCTACGGCGGCTATGGCTCCTACGCTTATAACAAAATCCGGATCGGGAGAGAGCTGCGTCCATCGTTACGGACCCTACGATCCGACTCCGCACCTATTAAGCGGCCAATTAGTTGATTCGAGGTCTTGGCGAGACGGCGCAATTGCTTTTGTGGCCCCCGTGAAATCGAAATTACCAGGCGCTTATTTCACAAAAAGGGGATGTCTCATGGTGCATGACACTACCGTCGAACGGGTGACCAACCGGGTATGGGGCATCTTCTCCTCTCTCGAGCACGGCATTGCCGAGGATAACAATCGCCGGGCGTTACTTAGAGCGTACATCGCTTCGCTTGCCGAGCGCGGAGAGCACAATGCCGACAAGCTCACGGTTGACGGCCTTGTGTATTTGAAGAATCTCACTTCCCACAATAAGAAGCCGGTTAAGCGCAGGGATTGCGTCCCGCTGAGATGAGACAAGTGTCACAGGCTGCCAGCTGCGGAGCCAAGACCCGGTCGGGCGCGCCATGCAAATCGGCGCCGGTCACCGGGCGGCGCAGGTGCCGAATGCACGGTGGCGCGGACGGCAGTGGTGCCTCCAAAGGACCAAAGAACGGGAACTACAAGCATGGCCGATACACCGCAGAGGTGGCTGCCACCCGCCGGTGGCTACGCGAGGCCACCCATATGCTCTGCGAGCTGAAAAAGCCCACCTGATGACAGTCGAGACGTTTCGATTCAGTAAGTGAAACACTGGAACAGTACACGCACAGTCCCTCTATCTGCATGATCGCCGAGGGTCACCCGTTACCCACCAGCACCGAACTCCTTACCCACAACTTCTGTAGCAGGAGGCAGCTCTTAGAATTTTGCGCGGCCAATATTTCGCAACGGCAAATTCCCGTTGCGAGCTGATTGGAGGCTGATTGTGTGAATTTCGTCCGGCGCGATCCGCGAAGCCGTCGAGGACGAAGCCTCGCGGGTCGCCGTAATTGGCGAGGCCGCAGGGGAGGCTGGCCACGCGAGCATGACGCGATCGACATCAGCCTCCATGGCATCCCTCGCTCGATTGGAACAAAAGTTCCAGTCGCGGGTTAGGGATGGAAAACTCGGGAGGATCTCATGGATCAAACAACGCGCTGTCCGAAGTGCGGAAAACGAATGATACCGGTTGTCACTATCTCCGGCCGCACCGACCTCCAATGCATAAGTTGTGACGACCCTGCAGTGAAATGGGCTGAAAGTCCGCTTACAGCCCCTGAGAAGCCAATCCTAGTAGAACGCGTTTAGATCGCTCCGCCCGCCTTGGGCTCATGTCTACCGTCATGAAGTCTCCGGGCGTCAACCCAATCAGGTGCCTCAGCGCAACATCGTCCCGAAAACGTGATCCCACAGCGTTGTGCTGACGCCGTAATTTCGAGTTGCAAATCTATGATGGCTTCGGTGGTGCTTGAGCAGTGGTAACGGCAATTTATCGGGACCGTGATGCGCGCAGTGATGCACGAACAGATACCAGGTATAGGCAACTAGCGCGCCCGCAACGAAAGCACCTCCCGCGATCAAATAGACCAGCGCGAAACAAATCCATATCTGCCAAAAAATTGTGATGACCGCTTCGTCGGGATTGGCGTGATGCAGCCGATGTTCGGTTGGTGCGAAACCATGCAGCACGAAACGATGCGCGATATATTCGGCAAGGGTCCACGCAATGACACCACCGGCGAAAAGCACAGCGTCAGAACTCATTGGCAGTCGCGAAATTGCGAGCAGGGCGATTGCGAGAAGAGACGCCACCAGCATTTCGGCGAAATGGATGATGGCGGTCATGGGCCATCCTAAATACTGTACTGTCAGCAGCGCGGCTTCCCGAGGGTATGATTAGCAGGCCACGATGCAATGCATGCCGCGCGCGTAACCGGCAGAGAGGCCGACCAAGACAATTGCGCACGCCAGCAGCAGTTTTCGCATTCCAACCCTCCATAGAAGGTCGCCTTCCCATTATATTATAATGGCCTTGCGCCGGGCCCGTTCCGTAGTCAGCCGGCCTATCCGACAAATCGGCGTGGCCCTCCTTCCTTGCATGGCAACCTGAATGGCAAAAACCCTACTTTCGATGCACGATTTGCGGCGACGGGCGTTGGCAGAAATCCGACAGCAGCCCGGTTGTCATAACGTCCATCGCAGTATTGGGTGTCTGAGACATGGCGTGCTCCTTGTCTTTGGCGCCCCTTGCCAGCTTCGCTTGCTGGCGGGACAGGAGCACGGCCGGACCATCCCATTACCGGACATCGGAAGCGAAAAATGTAACGCCCCGTAATGAGAGTGACAGTGAACCCTCACGTCAAGGGCACTTCCCTATCACCCAATAGCCGCACCGATGTAATGAAAGCCTGGGCAAACAAAGCGTAGAATGCGGCCAGAGGGGGCAGTGGTGTTCCGGTTTGTATCAGGGGCGCAGTTGATCCAACTACGACATAAGGCGCAAGCGTAGATAAATCTAAATGGGCGTAACAGCGGATTTCCGGCTAGGCCCCGACGCCGAATTTTTCTTGTGCGATATTGAACATCGGGCGTCACACGCGGATGGTTATTTTATTAGTCTCTATAAGACTCATGGGGCAGGTCAACTCAAACGGAGAATGACCATGAGCGATAACGTGACGTTATTTCCGAACATCTTGCAGCCAGCAGCTGCTTTGAAGGCCTATGCGCCGATAGGCGTCAAGTTCTGGGAGAACCAAGAAACCGCGCTCGAAGGCTTGCAGGAATTTGCGGATGGTTGGTTTGCCCGGCGTCATAAGGGCATGCAAGCGGCGCTTGAAACGGCCAAACATATTGGCGATGCCGAGACGCCCTCCGATATACTCCGGGAATATCAGAACTGGGTCACGCGAGAGATGGAACTGTTAGCGGAGGATGGGAAGGCCTATCAGCAACAAGTGCTGAGGGCCGGAGTTCAGCTGAACGCACCGCCGGAAGCGCCACAGGCCGACGAGCGTCGGACCGGCTAACGCCCCCCTTGTCATAAAAGCGGACCGTCCCGCGCGGCTCCGGACCTTCGCCGATCTCAATCTCGGCGTCGTGAACATGCGCCAGCACTTGAGTCAGGTCGCGCATGTCGAGCAACGCTCCGCAGATCGGGCAATTGCCGAAATGATCGGCCTCGGTTTCGGCAACGCCGTCGGGGTCGATGGCCTCGATGGCCGCCTGCTTTCGTCATTGATCCCGCGGCAGCTTCCGGCGTCCCCAATGCTTGTCCTTCCGCGACGAGTCGAACACACGTTCAACGCGGCGGTTCAGGCTCTCATGACGCCAATTCGCGCAAACATCGTTGGCCCTCCCAATTCCGCGACCAGCATCAGGCCCTCAATCGCGGCTTGCCATTCAGGGGTGAATAGCAAACGGCTAAGGCATATTCGTTTCCCCCTTGGGTGGCACAAGTCGCACCTTTTTTAGAGCGAGTGCCCGGTCAATCGCTTTCTCGGCTTCGACCACTGCCGCCGATTTACTGTGCGCTTGGCCCGTGATCACCACGTCAGCAACCGACGCGGACCATTTCCACAAGTGCCGCCCGATGCCTTGAACGACCGTATATTCGATGTCTCGATATTTCATCATTGTCCGCACCTAAGCCGGTTAGCTGCGTCTCTGGTATAGCTTGGGATTCAAATAAGAACTCGAGCGGGCAACCCGCAAGAACTCGGTCAACTGTAACGGGAATTGCGTAGGCGCCTGCCCCTACTATCGGTTCTTGGCGGATGCTGCGGGACCGATCATCGACACATCGTGGCCATCTGTAATGCATGCACATGAAGGTTGTGGCCACTTCCGTTCCTGACCCATCTCGGAAGTAGGCCCTAGTCCAGCAGCGGCCCGATATGCTTTGATTGCGTGGGGCTGGAACTGAGCCGCATGGGTGGCCTGATGTACATATTCATTCGAAAGTTCACCAAGGTTCGTTCGGTTGCGGATGCTGCCCGCCGCGCCAAAAGCGGCATCGGTCAGATCCTAAGGGAATCGCACGGATTCAGATCTTATTATGTACTGGATGGGGGCGAAGGCGTCGGTGTCGCTGTGATGATATTCGAGGACCGCGAAAGCGCTAATGCGGCGAACGATAAAGTACTGGAGTTTGTTCAAGCAAGCCTGCTTGACCTTAATCTTGGAGACCCCGAAATCATCGCCGGGGAAGTTTTGGTGAATATAGAATCTGATGCGTAATTGTTCGTAAAGGCTACTCATCCGCCACGTGCGCAAGCACGGCGTCGAGAGGCAGCCGTAGCGCTCGCCAACAAGAAAAGTCGTGTTCACTTTGACCTTTGCGCGTGAACGCCAAGTCTTTATCGAAGTTTAAGAAAATGACATGGCCGCCGTCTGCAGCGGCCAGGATATTGTTTGCGGCGATTACTTCTTGACGGCGAACACCCAGACGACGCCGCCTTGAGGCACGTTATTCTCGACACCGATATTATTACTGGTCGCCAATGCGTCCTGGATGCGCTGGGCGTCTACGCCCCAACCCGACTGGACGGCGATATATTCCGCGCCGTCCACCTCGTACGCGATCGGCATGCCCATGATGCCGGAGTTGGTCTTTTGCTCCCAAAGCAATTCGCCTGTCTTCGCATGAAAGGCGCGGAACATCCGGTCATTGGTGCCTCCGACCAGGACGAGATCGCCCGCGGTAGCCGTCACCGAACCGAACAGCTGCGATTTGGGGAAATTATACGACCAGACCTTCTTTCCTGTGGCCGGATCCCACGCTTGCAACTCGCCGTAATGATCGGCTCCGGGACGAACCTTCAGACCGATATCTTCCGGCTTGGTCCCGAGCCAAAGCTTACCAGGATCGAGCGGCACCTTCTCGCCGGTAAAGCCGCCGCAGAAATTCTCGTTGGCCGGAACGTAGACAAAGCGGGTCTTCTGACTATACGCCGCCGACGGCCAATCCTTGCCGCCCCATAACGAAGGACAGAATTCAACCCGCTTGCCAATAACCGGCTTGTGAGCCGGGTCGACAATCGGCTTGCCACTCTCGGGCTCAATGCCTTTCCAGACGTCGGTATGAATAAAAGGCCAGCCGGCTACATATTTGATGCTGTCCGGCTTGCGCTCCAGTACCCAGAAGATCGCGTTGCGTCCCGGATGGATAAGACTCTTGATAGAGCGGCCATCCCTTTGCAGGTCGACCAGCATGGGTGCGTCCACCTCGTCCCAATCCCAGGAATCGTTTTGATGGTACTGGAAGAATGTTTTTATCTTGCCGCTATCGGGATCGAGCGCGAGCACTGAGGCTGTGTAGAGATTGTCGCCGGGGTGAGTATCGCCCGGCCAAGGTGCGGCGTTGCCAAAGTGGTCTGGGATACCAAAGTTCAGGACTACAAGAAGGGGCAGTACCTGACGCTGATGCCATTGGTCGTCGATGGAAAGGTGATCGTCGGCGGTTCCGGTGGTGAATTCGGAATTCGTGGTTACGTCGTTGCGTACGATGCCGACACGGGCAAGGAACTGTGGCGGACCTTCACTATCCCCGGCGAAGGCGAGCCAGGTCACGAAACGTGGAAAGGCGATGACTGGAAAACGGGCGGCGGATCTGCCTGGATGACGGGCACCTACGATCCAGACACCAAGACGATCTATTGGGGTGTGCGTCCGCCTAATACGGCCATCCAATTCGCCAGTTAAGGCCACGAGGGAGGGTGACCGTCCGCGTTAAACGCGCGAGAGCCGCCGGGTTTCCCCAGCGGCTCGCCCGTTGCGTAGTGATGTGGTGCGACGCGCAGCGTCGCGTGGTGGAACGTTGCGATGCGCCGAGGCGCACGCGTTGCCTACCGTAATGTCGATAAGTCCTACGCATCTCATCGACTACGCTAACATGGCTGGTCGCGAGGCGACTTCAAGACAGCGCTGCTGCCATAGTCGCCATCTCTTTCGATTCGCGCCGAAAAGGCCACGACTGCTTTAATCGGATGTAACAAAACCTCTAACGGTCGGTTTCGGCGCTGACGACTGCGGTGCTTGCGCATGGTGCCGTTGAGCCATCGTACCTGCCGAAAGCCGTGATATGCTTTAGCGGCAAGCAGCGGGGAACCCAGATGTCAGAAGACGCCCTTATCGTCATAACAAACGCCATCAAAACCGCTTTCATCGATCATCCCGGTACTGGCCACGGCACGATGTGGGACCAAGTCACGAAAAGTGACGAAGAAAGTGTTCACCTCGCCAAGGCTGTGATGGTTGCTCTTCGCAAAGCCGGGTATTCTATTGGCAAGGTCGACGAGCAGAAAGCCCCGAAGTCTTAAAGGCGAGAAGCGCCCCGCCGACTGTCGCGGGGCCTGCATCATTACCTTGCAACGACGCGCGCCTAAGGCGCGCTGCTCTCGGCGTCCATCTTGAAACGCGCGATCATGAACCGATGAAGGCTCTGAGGGCATAGCTTGCTCTACCGGGGCAAGCTGATTGTCGATCACGGTCCCGAGTGGCTTGGCGGTCGTGGGCGTCGGATATTCCCATTGGGCAGTAAAATCCCGGATTGATCCAGCGTAACGACTCCAACCCTATGAGCCGAGTGAGCGTCGCCGGGGCTGGTCTTATGAAATACAGGAACGTCAATTTCGAGGTTGACCTCGTGGCCGTGGACAAGTGGCGTTGGGCCATACTGCCTAGAAGGGCGTCTGGCCTAACATTGATCGGTCAGGCAGGAGGAACCCGTGATCAGGCCATTGGAGATTGATGCCATGTTGGAAAGGGAAAATGCCTAGCGGCCCGTCTGCGAGGGGTCTTCGACGCAACGGCGCGCGCGATGATCGAGTCTAGCTCTTGCGCGGCCTTGGGGCCGCCCTCATGCGTTCCTTCGACAACTCGTGAAGGTTCTTCTGCATCTCCTTGAGCGCGCCGCTGAATTTATCAACGACCTCGGCGACAAGGCGCATGGTTTTTGGTTGGACATTGTTATCTCTTGCAGGGCCCTTAATAAAGTTGGGCCTTTCTGAAAACCAAACTGTACTCGAGAATGCTGGGCTTCCAAGCGGCGTTTGATTCAAGGTCGCTTCTGGAGAGGAGATGCGGTTATGAATCAGACGCCAGTTGATTTGGGAATCTGGAGGGTTCTGTGAGGTCGCGCTCACGCGAGGGCGCGGCAAGCGCTTATAACGCGACCTCATTGAAGCCGGATTGAACGAAGGCGCGGGAGAATATGCACGGTGGTGCGGCTATGGGGATAGTTTGAGATCGCGGGTTGCTATCGGCAGACTGCGGGGCTGACGCGGCGACGTTTTGGTTGCGCAATGGCGGCAACTTGAGGCAGAGAGCATTTTACAGGCGGTCGCGATCGATGGCCCGCTGCATCGAATAGTTTCCGGCGCGCTGTTTGGCCGCACGGATTCGGCAGCGTCTGCGATGATCGAGACGACGGGATCATAATGACGAATGACGATCTTCGTGCACGGCATAAATTGGCTCACGATGTGTCGCACCGGTACGATTGGGTTGGAGCGGTTGTGAAGCTCACCAAGCGTACTGAAGGATCTCTGCGTCAGAAGGCTCTCAAGCTTGGAATTCGACTGGGTCACCGTCGCTAGTGGGCGTCACATGATGCTGTTCAACAAAATTTTCTCGACGAGGACGCTACTGCAGATCATCTGCGTTCTCGGCGCCGTCGTCACGATGAAGGTACTGAGCACCCACTATGACTTCAGCTGGGCGGCAGCAATGGCGGCTGAATAAGAAACAGCCCCGAAGGGCCTACGGTTCGCAATCTCAAAGATCTGCAGCGGCATTCAACACCTGTCAGGTTCACTGTCGCGTCTTCTAGAAAACGCATTGCGAACTCGAAACGGTCACACCGTTTTAATGCCGCCGCCGCGTCCGCGGGCGTAGGGTGCGGGCAACCAAGTCTAGGGAGATGCTATGAACGACCCCGTAGGCTGTCGTGATATGGAATTATTGTGTCGCCGGCGCGCGACGTTCGATATCCAACACAGTTGGAAGTGGCTCGGCGAAGCGGAGCGGTGGAAAGACCTTGCACACCGCGAAGCTGCTTCTCGTTTTCAAAGGGGGCATCCGGGTCCAATGGCCATGGGTCCGAATACAATGGAAGGCGCGCGTCGCGCAATACGGCAAGCGTCTCAAGTTGAAGGCAAGAATTCGCCGCTAGAATGACGGCTCTCTTCCCCAACCTATCCTGGAAGAAGAAGCCCCGCGAAATAGCGGGGCAGGGATTAGTAATCCTCGGCAAGCATCAACGTGCCAACGCGGGTTGTCTTATCGGGATCAGCGGGATCTTCCGACCCGCCGTCCATATCCGTGTTGTAGTAATCGCATTTCCAAAAGAAGGTGCGGTTACAGTGCTCAAAGCTTAGAAAGTCGTGCTCGCCGTGCGGGTCGTTCTCCGGGGTAAAATCATCAAACTCCGCGAGCTTCACCAGTGCAGATGCTTTCACCATATCTGGCAACGCGGCAACACTCGCGGTCATCACCATCTTTTCGCCAGCAAACGTCTTACGAAAAGCGTCGTTTAACTCTCGGATACGCGAAACCGGGTTCTCTTTCATGAGCGTCCTCCTATGTTGAAAGAACGCACTTAATTTACCGTACAAAAGAAAACCCCGCGTCTTAGCGGGGGGATTGCTCTGCACCTTGCGGTCCTACGTTCTCAACGCGGCTTTCCAAGTCCCTCACCGCGCCAGCGCCCGTCGCCGCTGCTCTGGGAAGATTCGCACAAAGCTACCGGTACAGTTGGTATGTTCGAGGTCCTTACTCGACAGCCCTCACCAAAGACTAACCAAAAATATTTGAAATTTTTAGCGTCAGCCGATGTTCGTCAATTGATGCGTCGGATATCCGAGGATGGTGCTTGTTCGGCCTGTGTCGCGATCAACGTAGATGAATGCCGGTCCGTCGATGCGATAGTGGCCCTTCCAACCGATCGCGAAGGTGGTATCAGTCTCGTCGATGTGGATCGGTTCGGGGTCTCCATCCCGGGCCAGTCGTGCAGCGAGTTGGTCGGAAGGGTCAAGCAGCCACGCATCGCCAGATTTGCTCGAGAACAGGATGAGCTGACCGATGCTGATCACGCGTCCGGTGTGGTCGGCTGCCCGACGCTGAATGTAACGGACCTCATCGGTGAGACGAAAGCTCTTGCCGTCCACCATGCGCTTGCCCGGTCCACGCTTGATGCCGGTGTTAGCCATGGAACTTTTCACCAAATTGTTCGGCGACTTGCTGCTGTTCGTTTACCATTGCTTCGACCGCATTGTCATTCACGGCTACCTCAGTGGGCTGTCACGGCCCGAACAGGTAGTGCACTTTTTCCGAAAGGTCGTTGGCATTCCTGTGGTCAGCAAAGAGATCTTGAGCCAGCGAACGGCCGACTACCAGAACTGGGTCGAGGCCTTCGCCCGCAATCATAATATCCCGATCGAGTGGGCCGAAAAGGGGGTGCGCAAGGAAGACTATGTGCTCCCCTGGCTACGCCGAATGACAAAGAGGAACGCCTATGGCGTTTATTTCATCTTCAAGAGTATGGAACAGGGCCCGACCTTCCGGGTCAGCGTGCCGAAGTATCCCACCAAGGATCCAAACCACCGCATCCTCGCCCGCCAGCGCAGCCGCTTCACACACGACTACTTCTATATCCGCGATGAAGTTCTCGGCCCCATGGTGATGCGTGTCGCAACCTTCTTCCCCTTCCAAACGACATATTACCTCAACGGCCACAACTTCATCGAGCAGGAGCTCAATCGTGAGCAGGTCGGCTTCCGCAAGAATGACAATGCCTTCCTGGCGATTGACGACATCGCTGCACTCCAGGCCGCTGCCGACAGACTGAGCCCCGACATCATTCGCAAACGGCTCGACTATTGGACCCTGATCCTCGGGCCCAAGTTCTCCGTCAAGGAGCGTAAGCGGGTAAAGCTGTCGCGCTTCTATGCCATCTCGCAAATCGAATATTGCCGCAACTTCATCTTCAAACGGAACTTTCCCATCCACAAACTGTTCGAACGCGGCTGCGAGCTCGGACTGTGGCGGCTGACAGCCCACAAGATTGCCGAGATCTTCGGCGCCCGCCTACACCGCAGGCTGCCCGGCAAGCTCGCCACCGTCATCGATCAGATCGAGCATGGCCATCACGTCTTCCGCGCCTACTTCAAGCACGCCTTCCTGAAGCAGTACGAAAAGTTCGCAACGTTCTTGCGCAATGAGCTCTGCTCCAACAACCTCAACGACTTCGGCCTCAAAAAGGGATTGGACAATCTCGACGCCGTCCGCCAGACCTTCCAAGTCATCACCAGCCGCTTCGCTGGCTTCCAGGCCCAGTGGCTCAACGTTCACGTCGACTTCCCGCTTTTGCAGCGGATTGCGCTGCCGATCACCATCGGTTCGGTCCGCTATCCCGGCATCAAAATCCACGACAGACGAGTCATTCGGCTTCTCGAGGTTCTCTTGCATGGCGCCACTCACGTCGGCGGCTGGACCGCGAAGGAAATCCACCAATCCGTCCTCACGACCTTCAGTCTCTCCGAACCATCTTATGGTCTGAACCAACTGCGCTACGATCTGCGCAAGCTCAAAGGTCACGGACTGCTTGAACGCGACGGATCCCGCTACGCTTACCGCCTCACCTCAAAGGGTGTTCAAGTCGCCTTGCTATTTCTGTTCTTCCACAAACGGCTGTGCGGACCACTTGCCAACAGCCGCTTCCACCGCCGTCCGGACCCTCAAAATCGCCCAGACAGCCGACTCGAAGCCGCCTACCACCGCGCCGACAAGGCCATCCAGAATATCGTCGATTTGCTCGCTACCGCGTGACGGAGCCACTTCATTGTTGGAGTCGTCTTATTTAACATCCCGCAGGCTAAACAAACGGCTGTGCGGACCACTTGCCAACAGCCGCTTCCACCGCCGTCCGGACCCTCAAAATCGCCCAGACAGCCGACTCGAAGCCGCCTACCACCGCGCCGACAAGGCCATCCAGAATATCGTCGATTTGCTCGCTACCGCGTGACGGAGCCACTTCATTGTTGGAGTCGTCTTATTTAACATCCCGCAGGCTAGAATCTATTATGCACTTGCCTCGGCTCTCGCCGCGGGTGACCAACCCCCTGAAGACAAAAAACTCAAACCGGCGCTTCAGGAAAAGCTGGCGGCGCTGCGAGGTTTGTTTACGGTCCCGCCCGATGTCGGCTTGGACGAACCGGCTTGGTACGAACTCTTGGCCTCTTGGCACTATCTCTTGAAGGTCAGTGGGCTCGCTCCGCAGAAGGCGCAGGAAACGATGAGTAATACCAAGCCGCATCTTGTCAGTTACATCAGCAAAGCTGATCAGGAGTTGCGTCAGCGGCGGCTGCTTGACTGAAAATAGGGATGGACGGTTTCCATTTCAGACGCCTCACTGATCCGGTCCACGGCACCTTTGGTATCAGTGAGCTGGAGTCGGATGTTCTATCCACTCCCGCATTCCAGCGGCTTCACAACGTGAAGCAGTTGGGTCTGGCCCACTTAGTCTATCCGGGGGCTGGCTACTCGCGCTTCTCGCATTCCGTAGGTGCCTGCCATGTCGCAGGTAGGATGATGCGCGCCATCAATCAGAACTGCAAGCGCGAGTGGGATGATCATGCTGTCCAACTCTACGTCTTGCAGCTCTCTTACATGATGTCGGTCACTATCCATTCTCTCACGCCACTGAGCACGTACTGCAAAACCACTACAAAGCAGAGACATATCTAACAGATACTGCCGACGACGAGTTGATCGGACCAAACCCCGACATACCCGAAGATCCCGCCGCATATGATCACGAAACGCTGGGGCGAAAGATCATTGAGATAGACGATGATATCGGCTCCGTTCTGAAAAAACATGGATTCACGAGGGAAGAAATTCGGTCGGTGTTCAGCCGTGAACAGCCGGACATGCTCTCCAATCTCGTGAGTTCGGATTTGGACTGTGATCGTCTCGATTATCTGATGAGAACAGCGCATGGGGCAGGTATCCCGTACGGCGGTGTCGATGTGGAGTACCTCACTACACAGACGTGCGTGGATTCGGAAGGCAACCTGTGCCTCACAAGTAAGGCGCTCAGGGCCGCTGATCATTTCCTTGTTTCGCGATACTACGACTACACCCAGGTCGCTTATCACAAAACCGTCGTCGGCTTGGAAGAGGTGCTGAAAGACGTCATTGCGGGGCTGGTCCGCCGAGGGCTCGATTGCTCTGGGCGCACCATGAAGCAAATGATCGTTGACGGCACATTTGCTGCTTTCGACGATCAGGCGCTGATTTCCCGAATGCGAGCAGCACTGCAAGCTGCCGGCCCAGACGACGACATCTTTCGCCGCAAACTAAACTCGGTTTTGAAGCGGGAAGCGCCGAAGTTGATCGCTGCTTCCGAACGAATAGCACCGCGAACACGAGACAACGACTATCTCAACAATGTAGACCAGTTGAGAAAGGGCATTCCCGCTTGGGCCGGAGAGTTCGGTATACCGCCTGATCTATGGCACTTGTGGAAGGCAAAGCTGAATCTGAGCAAGATCGGCTCCACAATTTCCGTAGGGGATGCCGATGGAGATGGCTTTGAGGAGGAACGTCAGCAGGTGGTCCGTATCCTGACAACTCATCACCATGACGAGTGCAGCAAAAGTAAGCCCTTGATTGATCATGACTTCGCGCTAATGAAACAGTTGGCTAATGTGCGACTGTACTCCGGCTCTATGTTCATTTTTGTAAAAATCCTGCAGAACTCAGAGAAGCGATTGGCAAAAAGATAAGGTCGGATCTTCCACACTTCCCATTTTCATGAATGGAAGGCGTGGGACACGACCATCAGGCCGAGGGGCCATGGGGGAGGTCGCCCGCCATTCCCTTCGAGCCACCCCTTCAGAGATTTTTGCCAACTATCGCGAACCCAAGCGAGACTAGGCCCCGAGGTGTCTCTCAGGATTTGTACCGTCGGAACGTGACCACGTCGCCGTCTGCGGCCTTGATGACTGCCTCAGCCATCTCGGTCAACTTGAACCCACGGCAAGCCATAACCTCGGCTGCCCCCTGCCTCTGCAGCTCATCAATGATGGCATCGCAGACATTCATCAGTCTGGCTATCCGGGCAGTCCCATCAATGGGCATGATTGGGCCTCCTATCGTATCGGGGATCATAGAGTTCATCGCTCGGTCTTGCGGGTCGGGATCGGGACCACGTCGCCGTCTGCCGCCTTGATGACCGCCCTGGCCATCTCGGTAACATTGAACCCTCGGTCAGCCACGATATCCAGTACCCCCTGTCGCTGCAGCTCCTCGATCACAGCCTCAGCCACGTTCATTAGGCGGGCTAGTCTGGCAGTCTCATCGGTCATGATGATCAGTGTCCTCTCTTAGGGGGCCACTCGTCATGGGGCACCCTCAGGTGACCCCTCAGCACCCCCCAAGAAGCCTCAGTACCCCCAAGGAGTATCCCTAAGGTAACCGGGAGGGAGCAGCATAGGAGAGTTAAGGGCGACCCTCGGGTGGGGCATAGTGGCGCAGCTTCGCCACTGGACGCTCAGCATCCCAAATCTCGATGTCGTGGCCGTCGAGGTACTGGCGAGCCTCCATACGGGCGGCTTCGTCGTCCTGCGCTTCGAGGACATGCGCCCGTATGATGTGCTCGTTGTGATCGAGCAAGTAGGCCCGATAGGTCCCCATTACAGAAACCTACCGCAAAGCTCCCTCAACCGCCAAGAGGCTACCTGCGCTTCCGATCATGATCGAGCAGGCGAAGTGGGTCGCCGTTAGCTTAGCTAAGCTAGGTGATGATCGGCGACGCACGTTCAGCTTCCGTGGTGCGGGCCGCGTTGCGGCCTTCGCGCTTGTAACCGTCACCCTCAGCACGTTCTTCGCATTCTCGTAGAGCAGCTCCGCAGCGCCCTGAACATCCTTGCCGATGTACCGCAGCACCTTGCCTCTGCTCGCGGGATAGACGTGCAGCTCGTTGGCACCCCCGACGCCCTGCGCCCAGCGTTTGTGCGTACCGGAAGCAAGGCGATGAACGATCTTTGCAGCTTGGACGCGCCTGAACTCAACGGTATCGACGCCTTGTATGTCGTCCCGAACGATCATCTCGACCGCAAGCCACACGCTCACCACAAGGAGCGGATCAACACCGTGCTTGCGAAGACGCGCCCACGCCTTCGTTGCCCGTTCCCTCGGCGGCAGTCCACGCAGCCGGAACGCTTCCTCGTGAGGACCTGCGTTGGCGTACAGGGTAGGCTCCGCAAACACTCCACCACTGATTTGGTTAAAAATCCATCCCCTTTCGGGGAGATTCGCTTGCGCGCGCGCTCAGGTTGCGGAAACATCCGCCGCCGGCTGGTCGAGCTCGGCCTCGGCGCGGCAAAATGAGGAAGAACAATGGTTGACCCTCTCATCGCGAAAGCAGTGCAATTGAAGATAGCCACACCTGAGGAGAAGGCGGTGGGTCGCATTTTCGGCGAAGATGAACTTCGAGATATTCTCGTCTGGGCTAAATCGCAGTCTGCCGAGTTGGGGCTGGTGACGGCGGTCCGCCGCCTGGTCGAGCTTGGGCTAAAGACGAAAGGGAAATGAAGCCATGGCGATCATTTCGGTCCTGATCGGAGTTCTGATTATTGTTGTCGTGGGGGCCATCTGCTTTTGGGCAATCGACAAATTTGCGACCGACGGCCGATTGGCGAACCTTCTCAAGTTGCTGGTGGTGCTCGTTTGCTTAGGTGCGATTGTGCAACGTCTGCTCGTACTGACTTATTGATCGACGCTATTCTGATTGATCGGAGGAGTCCTAGTTGAGCATCCTCTCCGGAATGCAATATCCGCACTGGTTGATGGTAGCTGGAGCCGTCCTGGTGGTGCTAGGATTTGTCGGTTTGGCGTTTCGGCGAAACGGGAATGCTGAGGCCGATCGTGAGCCGACGGAAGTGAAGGAAAATCGGAAATGAGCCTCGGGCTGAAGGCGAAGGGGAAATAACTGGCGGGGCGGTAAACCTAGGCGCACCGGAGAAATCCATGGCCGACGCAGATGACTTCAGATTGATTCGAGATATCGTGGCACATGGCGGTCATAGACAGACGCTCGGCAACGTCGACCGCACGAGATATCAGCGTCTGGTGGACCTGGGCTGGCTTGACGCTTTCTCCATCAACATTAGCGACGTCCTGTATAAGGTAACGGAGCGCGGAAAAGCGGCGGCGGCGCGATGATCGCGGTCCTAAAGGCAAAACCGGGGGCATAGAGCGTGCACAGGGTCAGGCAGTTCGTTGAGGTTGGTGGCGGTCGGATAGGCTACGCGATGACTGAAGCCTCACTGTCCAAAGCCAGCAACGGCGCGAAGTGGAATCAGGACGCTTCATTTAGCGTGGCCGATGTTCTTCTTGCAGATCCGGAGTTTGCTTCGGTGCTGAAGGCGGTTTTGAGGGATGGGCACGTAATAGTTTCAGCGCTCAAAGCCTGAGTTGCGTTAAAAATCCATCCCCTTTCGGGGCGCCGTAGGTTTGCGGGCTTGCCCTCCACTGGAAGTTGCTGTGTGTACCGAAAACCCTATCCGGGTTTATCGAATGATAGAATCGGCTAAGTTGGCGCGATGATCGCGCTGATCTGCTTCGTTCTGGCCGTGCTGGCCTCGCCATTCAAGTCGAACATCCGGCTTGAGGCGGAGAATGCAGTGCTTCGACATCAGCTGATCGTCTTGCGACGCAAGCTGAAAGGCCGGGCTCGCCTCACGAACAACGACCGCTGGTTCTTCGTTCAGCTCTATCGCTGGTTCCCGTCGATCCTTCCGGTTCTCATGATTATTCGACCCGAAACGCTGGTGGGTTGGCATCGGGCCGGCTTTCGCCGCTATTGGCGTTGGAAATCGTGTCGACGGGGAGGGCGACCGCAGATCGAGACAGAATTGCGCGCGCTGATCCGGCAGATGAGCACAGAGAATTTGCTTTGGGGTGCGCCGCGCATCCACGGCGAACTGCTCAAGCTCGGGTTTAGCGTCGCTCAATCAAGTGTCGCCAAGTATATGGTCAAGCGACGCGGGCCTCCAAGTCAGGAATGGCGGATCTTTCTGCGAAACCACGCGCCGGACATCGCCGCCATGGATTTGTTCGTAGTACCGACCATTGGCTTTAAGCTGCTGTATGGCTTCGTCATCATCCGGCTTGATCGCAGAGATCTCGTCTGGATCGGCGTCACAACCAACCCGGCGGCGGAGTGGGTTGCACGTCAGATCACCGAGGCTTTTCCTTGGGATGGCGCTCCGCGCTATATGATCCGAGATCGAGATCGAATCTACGGCACTGTCGTCACGCGCCGACTGCGTGCCATGGGTATCCGAGACAAGCCAATTGCACCGGCCTCGCCTTGGCAGAACTGCTTTGCCGAACGGCTGATCGGATCGATCCGGCGCGAGTGTTTGGACCACATCATTGTCCTGGACGAGGAACATCTGCGTCGGATTCTGAAAAACTATGCTAACTATTACAACGGCGTGAGAACGCATCGGTCATTGAACAAAGATGCGCCTATCTCTCGCCAGGTTCAGCGATCCGGCGTCATAAATTCGCGCGCCATACTGGGCGGACTTCATCGTCAATACGTTCGGATTTAGATTTTCGGTACACACAACGGAAGGCCCCATGACAATTACCCGTCTACAGATGCGAGAACGGCGCCCGGAGCGGGCGCCGTTGTCTGATTGCGATTATTCGGCCGCCTGTGGCGCACTCTCGGCCCAGCGCGCCATCAGCGCGTTCGATGGCAGGCTCTCGTCCACCAGTTTCTTCGCCGTCGCCACGCCGGCCACGGGGAGCAGAGCGGGATCGAGCAGCCCGATCTGCACCAGCACCGAAGCTTGGTCCCAGTAGATGTGCTCGTTGTAGAGTTTGTCGCCGCGGAAGCGGACAATCGCGACAAGCGGTATCTCGACATATTTGCCGGTCGGCGGCACGCCGGGCAGCATCCAGTCGATCTCGATATCGTGCGTAAAACAGAACAACATCTCGTCGACGACGCGATCGGAGCCGATGGTGCGCGAGATCGGGATCAGCTTGGTGTCCTGCGGCGTCTTCGGAATGAAATGGTTCTTGTAGAACCGCAACAGATCGCGGTAGCCGACGCCGCCGGTCATGGTCGGAATATGATTGACGTAAGGCTCCGCCACCATCGTTCCCATCGTCGCTTCGGCAGAACGCACGCCGAATTCCAATTCGGTATGCCGGTCCCACAGCGTGGAGAGATCATAGTGCGGACCCAGCACCTTGCGGAACAGCGCGATCGAGCGCGAATGCGCCATCAACGTCGCCGGCTTGTTAAAGCTGGCGCGCTCCGGAGCCGCGAAGGCATGGTCGCAGCCGGGATATAGATAACATTCCACGTCGGGACGCTTGGCGAACGCGGCCTTGACCTGCTCGCGCGCTTCCGCCGGTGCGAACTTGTCGAGTTCGGCGAAGTGAAACACCATCGGGCCCTTGATCTTCACCGCTTCGTCCAGGTCGGCCTCGATACCGACGCCGTAATAGGAAACCGCGCAATCGACATCGGTGCGCGCCGCGGTGAGATAGGCCAGCTTGCCGCCAAGGCAGAAACCGAGCGCGCCGACCTTGCCGATACATTCGGCGCGCGCGCGCAGCACCTTCAGCGCGTCAGCGGTGTCCTTGATCGACTGATTGGCGTCGAAACGCTGATAATAGCCAAACGCCTTGTTGAAGTCGGCCTCGGAATAGCCGAGCTCAATACCAGGCTCCATTCGCCAGAACAGATCCGGCGCGAGAACAACGTAACCTTCCTCGGCATAATAGTCGGCGACCTCGCGCATCGAGGAATTGACGCCAAAGATTTCCTGCAGCAGCAGGATGCCTGGACCCGATCCTGATGCCGGAACGGAGAGATATCCCTTGAAGGCGCCGCCATCCGCGGCAGCGATGTCGATCCATTGTCCGGCCATTGCATCGACCTCTGTTGGAGACGCTCAAGCCCCAGCGCGGTGCATTGCCGCTCCCCGCGTATTGCCGTTTCATCGTACTTTCTTAATTGTATTTTTAATGTAAGAATCGTACCTGTAAATAGCATAGATTGGGCAGGGCTTGCCTACGCCGTGAGCGAGGCCGCCATCAGGAGACTGCTGTTTTGAAGAAGACGAAAGCGACCGCTCGGAAGCGAACCGGCGACACTGCGAGGCCGAAGAAGCAACCTGCTGTCGCGAACGGCCCGGATCCTGGCATCTCGCGCGCACCGAAACCGAGCGGCGGCTGTCCGATTTCGAGTTTCGTTTGGAGCGGCTGGCGCAGGCTTACTATCGCTGGAAGGCGGCGTGTCTTGCCGCCGTCTGCGATGTGCCACTCACCGGCGACGATGTGGCCGTGCTTAACGTCGTCCGGATGGGTGATGAGCCGAAGCGGCTTTCCGAGATCGGGCAGTTGCTCAACCGCGTCGACGTCCCCAATCTTCAATACGCCACGCGCAAGCTTGTTCGCGCAGGCCTGATCGAGACCGAGGGCAGCTCATCGCGCAAGGAGACGCGTTATCGGGCCACCACGACCAGGCACTCTGTCACCGAAGCCTACGCAGCCCTGCGCGCCGCGACGCTGCCGCCGATGCTTGAGGCGCTGGAGGGATGGGCCGCGAAGTCCGAAACCGCAAGCGTCCATCTGGATTTGATCTCGGGTCTCTACGCGCAAGCGGCGCAGGTCGCGATCACCCGGCGGCATCAGCCCTGAAAGCGCATCAGCAGGCTTGGTCGTTCATCAGATTGGATTCCGGGCACCTGTCACGACGACCGTTGCCATGACCTTGGAGCGATAAAGCCAGTGTTCGGTTTTGGCATGATTGTGTTAAAAAAATCATTCTTTGCGTTCGACTGAAATTCTCAGGACCGCCCGTGCGTCTCGCTCACTGCGATGCAGGCATCACATCGATTACCACACAAGGCGGCCGATGCCGGTCGTGTCGATTTTTCAACAGTATCGGTCAAGAGCTGACTTGGTGGAAGGGCCGCTTCTGGCGCGAAGCAGACACAAACTATCGACGTCGGTTAAGCGCCAAAAAGCAGACCATGCACCGCGGCAAACAACATGGTGCCACTTCCGACGATAAACACGGTAGAAGTAGCCACGTGCTCGCGATTCGGAGGGGCCATGTCAACACAGCGCCGAAGAGGCTTGCAGGGTGCGGGTCCAGCGAAGCGACCAACCGTCGATAAATATCCTGCTCGGCGATTTCCGATTCAACATGAAATTCAGAGATTGGAAGACGAACTGAATGCCTTCAACGAACGGATCGCAGAATTGGAAGATGAAGGTCACCGGGGCCATGCGATGAAAGTGTTGACGGCAAATGCGATAGATCTTGCGCGACGGATCGACGAACTTCGCAGCTTGCTCGTCGAACCCACAAAGAGAGGTCGGTCGCCGTAGGCTGCTCTAAGCGACGCCCTGAGGCTCAGTTTGTTCTTAGACCTTTCTCGTGAGCGTTTAGTGCGGCAGTCATCAGCTTCGGCAGGCTCCTGGCATAGGTCTCGATGAATGCCGCATCGCCGCACGCCTGAGGGGCGCGGGCGGCCTGCTCGGCGATGCGAGCGGCCTTTGCCTCGCACTTCGCGAATATGTGCCAAAACGATTCCGGCTTTTGATCCATCGCATGCTTATGCCTCTTAAGGACTGCTGCCCCAACGGCGCTCATCGCACTTACAACACCCGCGCTCAGAGAACTGAGGGCTTGCGGGCTAATGATATCTTCGCGTGCTTGCGCGGGGCCGGTGGTTGCGGCTGCTCGAGCTTTGGTCGGCATGATCGGCTCCTGATGCGCCCCATCGATTGCATCGAGCATCAGCCCGCGAAGTTGAGGAACACTGAATTTAAATAGGTTGCGAACCGTTTTGGATTTCGCTCCGTTTTATGTATCTTTTTAGATTTTCCGAATGCCTTGCTTCAAAGCAGTGTAGGCGCAAGACGCGTTTCGATTCAGTGCCACACCTTACGATAAACATGCACTGCAAGATTCCATTGCATTCGATTTACGAATGACTGCTGTTGGCGCTAACGGGACCTTGGCGTTCCATAACAATGGATGAGCGACAGCCACCACCAGCCACAAATGGCGCAAAACGGAACTCCAGTGCGCGCTGCGAAAATGATCGAGTTAGCAGGCGATCCTAACGGCGCTTGCGATGAGTTCGAAGGATCGCAGCCGAGTTGCGTGATCGTAGACATCGGACACGATCATGAGTTCGTCGGCGCCCGTTTCGGCAACGAGCGCATCGATACCAGAACGAACCGTATCGGGCGAGCCAACGATGGAGCGAGCGAGCATGCCCATTGCCTGCGCTTTTTCCGCAGGCGACCAGTAGCTTTCAATGTCGTCGATCGGTGGCTGGCTGAGGCCGCGAGCGCCGCGGAAGATATTCGTAAAGGACATCTGCTGCGTCGTCGCCAGCCTACGCGCTGCCTCATCGCTGCCTCATCGCTGCTGGCGGCGATGATGTTGACTCCTACCATGGTGTAGGGGCGGTCAAGCTGCTCGGACGGTTTGAAGCGGCTGCGGTAGATCTGCAGTGCGGGGACGAGCAGTTCGGGCGCGAAATGCGAGGCGAAGGCGTAGGGAAGCCCGAGTTCAGCTGCCAGCATCGCGCCAAAATTACTCGATCCTAGAATCCACAACGGCACTTCCGTTCCTGCGGCCGGCACAGCCCGGATGCGCTGATTTGGACCGGCTGGAGCCGGGAAAGCCTGCACCTCAAGAACGTCCTGCGGGAAGTTTTCGGCTGCCTCAGGCGTGCGGCGCAAAGCACGCAATGTGAGTTGGTCGGTCCCAGGTGCGCGTCCCAGTCCGAGATCAATGCGGCCACAGTTGCGCCAGCGTCCCGAACTGCTCGGCGATGACGTAGGGTGCATGGTTGGGGCGCATGATGCCGCCCGCACCGACACGGATGGTCTTTGTTCCCGCTGCGATATGACCAATCACAACCGACGTCGCGGCGCTCGCGATGCCGGGCATGTTGTGATGCTCCGCCACCCAAATGCGGCGATAGCCCCAAGCCTCGGCATGGACAGCAATATCGCGGGCGTTATCGAGCGCGCCGCGCGCATCGGTGTCTTCGGTGACACGGACGAGATCGAGGATGGACAGTGCCGTCATAGCAACTCCCGAACGAAACCATTTGCGTGAATGGCGCCGCCAGAGATGCTCGGCCGCGTCCAAGTTTGTCCGAAACGGCAGCCTTCATCCGATTCTTCTACCTCATGACCTTAGCCCACCGTTGAACGGTCCGGACGTGATTTGGGAAGCTTCAGAAGAAGCAGCTTCCGCGAGAGTGCCAAGACGGAAATCGTGTACTCCTTCCCCTTGAAGCGTGGACCGAACGAGATGACCGCTTTGCTAGCAAGGTTGAGACTTCATCCGGCTAGAAGGATTCATTTGGCGAATGTGAACGAGTTCACACGCGTTCCACGCGTTCGGACGTACTCAACTCGGGGCGGCGCTGAATAGATGACACTACCACATCGACACGCATTACGGTCGGAGGTACTCATGCTTCACTATTCATCCCAGACGGCAGCGTTTCTTAGATCGCACTATCACCTGCACTCGGTCGAGAAACCGGAACACGCCGAGGTCGCGGTATCACCGGTTCTGGACAGACCCGCGTACGCTCAGCTGTTGGCCGAAGGCCTGCGAGTCTCCACCAAGTTTGGCCGCGTGGATGTGCTTGGGCCGCGCGCGCTACGGGAGCCCGTCGACGGTGTCTATTCGTTGGCGCAATGGCAATCAGGATTCAAGACGCAGAACGACCGCGGTACGTGCTGGGCCTTTGCGGGTGCCGCGGCGCTGGAGGCGGCATATCGCCGCAAGTATGGTATCCTCATCGACGTATCCGAAGAATACATCTTTCATATGGGCAAAGCGTTTGCTTTGGCCCGAGACAGCGCGGGGTTGGCAGCGCGGCCAGTGGAGAACAACTCCTCTCTGACCGGGTTCCAAGGAAGCGGCGATATCGCGAAGAAGATTTCAGAGAACGCCTCCCCTCCAGAGGACGCGGCGCCATACTTGCAAAGCCAAGAGACGCTGTTGGACATCTTGCCCGTATTGGGATTTGCCGGCGTGGAAGCGTTGGCGAGCCAAGAGGACTACGACGCCGTTGAGTTTTGTGAGCAACACATTCCGCTACTGGCGCGGGTGAACGCTCGCTATAGGGCGGCGGGTTGGGGTTCTCTTGGCAACAACCCGAGCATCACCGCGCTAGAGAATACCATCCTCGCCGACCGCGAAGTAATCTGCGACGTCTTTCACAAGACACCGAACATCGGTGGCCACGTGCTTTTGCTGATCGGCTTCGATCGCAACCGGCAGGTATTCTTGGCTAAGAACCACTGGGGCGAGGGCAAATTCATTGAGATCGCCTATAACAACGATCCAAACTGGCAGATCAATTCGGGCTGGTACATCACGGATGTCGTCGATCCAACCTTTGTGCAGAGCGAGGCCTGTTGGCTTGGCAACTGGCGGGCGAACGTGGGGGACGCATCGTTCCGGCTCATCCTGCGGAGGTCGGAGGATTTTCCGAATCCAGGAACGCCGACTAAGCTTGGGACGGCGTACTTGGGCGACGGGCCGCATGACGTGAACGGGCTATTCCTAAACGGGGGCGCACATCTGCGTATGTTCATTGCACCGACGACCGCGCCAGTTTCCATTGGCACGCTGAGCGGCTGGCAGATTGACGCCGACCTGAACTTTTCCGACATCTACAACGCGGCCGGGCAGGCCGGGCAGGAGCCGGTTGCACTTTCTCGCTTCAACACACGCTTCGCAGCACTGTTCGACAAGGGCGACGGATCGGCATGGCAGGCACGGCACGGGATCACCGCGGAGGCCTATCAGTCGATTTTTGACTTGCTGGTTAGGCAGGGCTACCGGCTGACCTATGTGTGCGGATACAGCGAGGGGACGGGCTCCCGGCTTAATGCTGTCTGGCAACTGCGAGATGGCCCCGCCTGGCAGGCGCGCCACGGGCTAACCAACGATCAGTACCAATCGGCATTCGATGATCTCGTCGGGCAAGGCTACCAACTTGTTTGCGTCAGCGGTTACGCCGAGAACGGCCAGGCTCGATATGCCGCGATCTGGGAACAGAGGGCGTCTTCTGATTGGCAAGCGCGGCACGGGATGTCGCGGAGCCAATACCAGCAAACCTTTGACCAGATGGCCGCCGACGGCTTCGCGCCCGTGCAGGTTTGCGGTTTCCGAGTCAATGTCGATGTACGCTTCGCAGCGATCTGGGAACGGCGCCCTGGCCTCGAATGGATCGGTCGGCACGGGTTGACGTCGAGCGAATATCAGAAGGCTTTTGACGAACAGAAGGCTGCAGGTTTCCGTCTGGTTTCGGTGAGCGGGTACAGCGACACAGGGATCGCTCGCTACGCTGCAATCTGGCACAAGGACGAGCCGAGCGAATGGCAGGCGCGGCACGGTCTAGACGGCGCGGAATATCAGCAAGCCTTCGACGATCTGTCGGGGCGAGGATTCCGTCCGGTGCAGGTGTGTGGATACGGTGATGGATTCTATTCGGCGTAGATCGTTGGCTGCCTGTGTGTACCGAAAACCTTATCCGAGTTGATGACGTGATGGAATCGCCTAAGCTGGCGGAATGATCAGGCTGTTCTGCCGCGGCCCTGGCGCAGATGTGCAAGCGGATCGACTACGCGGCGATGCGCGAGGTGTTGTCCAACCGCGACGAGCACTGGGCGCTCGACCGCGGGCTGTGGACGCTGCGTCAGGCGCTCGCGGTCACCGGGTTCGAGCCGCGCTGATCAACCACAGAGCGACCTCAAGATGTTATGCAAATCGGGGCGGTTTGCATCGTTTTCCATCGTGTCAGGGGAAAGCGTTATGCAAAAAAGGCGAGGAGTTTCAGGCGAAGCAGGAGATTTTAGACCCGTTCCAAACTGCTTTAGCCATCACTTTGGAATTGCTTGAAAGTGAGGGTTTTCCTTTTGCATCCGGTCCCGGCGTTCAATATCTGTGAGTTCAGCATCACCGATGGGCCTGCCGTCTCCATGATCGTTTGCTCCTGTAACGTCCTCAGCGACCACGATGTCCGCAATGCCGTGGTCGCCGCCGGGGAACTGCCGCGCAATGCGAAGCAGATTTATGGTTGCCTCGGCTGCAGCGCCGAATGCGGCCGGTGCGCGCGTACCATCAAGACCATCATCGACGAGGCGCTCGGTCCCTGCGCCAAGGCCTGCTGCTCGGGTTGTCCGCATACCCCTGCGAATGACGAACCCGCGAACGACTTCGCGCTCGCGGCCTACTGAAAATCCCTGAACCTGTCGGATTTCGCCGTTCCCAACGCTTTGCTCCGGGAGCGGTTGCCCTTGTCTCTGAACTGACTTAGAAGCGTTCTAAATGAATATTCAGGCCGGTTTTGGCCTCAAAACCCGGAGTGCACCATGCAGGGCGACCCAAAAGTCATCGATTATCTCAACAAGGGCCTGCGCAGCGAGCTCACCGCCATCAGCCAGTATTGGCTGCATTACCGGCTCCTGAACAATTGGGGCCTTTTGGAAATGGCCAAGGTATGGCGCAAGGAATCCATCGAGGAGATGGAGCACGCCGACAAGTTCACCGACCGGATCCTGTTTCTCGACGGCTTCCCCAACATGCAGGTGCTCGATCCCTTGCGCATCGGCCAGAACGTCAAGGAAATCATCCAATGCGATCTGGACTCGGAGATCGCCGCGCGCGCGCTCTACCAGGAAGGCGCGACCTACTCCCATGGCGTCAAGGATTACGTCTCGCGTGATCTGTTCGAAAGCCTGATGAAGGACGAGGAGCATCACATCGACTTCCTCGAAACCCAGCTCGATCTGATCAAGCGCATCGGGCTCGAGCTCTACACCCAGAAGCACGTCGGCGGGCTCGAGAGCGAGCACTAGAAGTTCATGCAACGCCCAATGCTGTCATCGCCCGCGAAAGCGGGCGATCCAGTATTCCAGAGACGTCAGTGATTGAGCCGAAAAGCCGCGGCGGACTGGATCCCCCGCTTTCGCGTGGGAATGACGACCAGCTTTGGAGCCGCGGGGAATTGCGCTCTCACAGCTGTGTCTTGTAACGCGCCTCGACCACGGCCTGCTCTTCCGGCTCGCCGAGATGGGTCTGGTCGTGGATCACCTGGCTGATGCTGGGCATGACCGCGCGTTCGACCCGCGTATCCGCCGACCACAATTTTGAGCGCATCAGCGCCTTGCCGCAGTGGAAATAGGCCTCGTGCACGTCGATCCGCAACACCGCGCGCGGCGGTTTGCCGAACTCCACCATCGACGCCAGCAGGTCTGGATCCGCCGACACCTTGCCCTTGCCGCCGACGCGCAGCGTCTCGTCGATCCCGGGCACGAAGAAGATCAACTGCACGAAGCCGCTTCCCTCGACGATGTTGCGAAAACTGTCGATGCGGTTGTTGCCGGAACGATCCGGCATCAATAGCGCGTTCGGCCCGCCGACGTGGACAAAGCCGGGATTGCCGCCGCGCGGCGAAGCATCGACGCTGCCATCGGAGCCCGACGTCGCAAGCACGCAGAACGGTGACATCGCGATAAAGTTTTTCGCATGGACGTCGATTTCCGGCCGCGCCTTCGCGATCACGCGCTCGGTGGGTTTTGGATAGATCGAGGCAAGGTCGCTGGCGGCAAGATCGGTCAAGGAAGGCCTCCGGTCAGGTTTGGGTCAGAGTATCATCGTGCGCCGCGGGCGTCATCTCGACGCCATCTAAACCGCGTCCGCGGGCACGAAACAGCTGATGATGATGGTGCCGCGATGGTGCACGTACCACACCACGGCTTCGCCGACCGGATTGCCGCGATCGCGGATGATGGCGCGCTCGGGCACCGCCATCCACTGGCCCTCGATCGGAACCCAATAGGCGCCGTCGCGGAAATCATATTCGGTCTTATGGCCGTCGGAGATATCGCAACACGGCACGCCGTTCGGCGCCATTACGCTCTTGAACCAGGCGCGGATGTCGGGCGGCACGTCCTCGTATTGACCATTGTCGAAGGCGATCGCCGCGTTTCCCAGCGTGGACAGACAGGCAAGCAAAACGAGATGTGCCAGTCTTCGCATTCGATCCTCCACATTGCCGCATCGTCGGGCGCCGCGTCGCGCGTCATGACGAGGAATCCGGAATGCGATTAGGCCCGAGCCGGGATGCGGATGCACGCTCAAAAAATGAGCGCCGCGGCCAATGAAAAATTGATGCGGCGCGAAAATCAGGCCTTGCTCTTCGCGCGCGGCTTCGCGAGCGATTGGGGCGCAATGTTCTGCCACGCCATGGTCAGCGCGCCCAGCGTCACCGGACCGGCCTTCGCAAGCCGCACATTGGTGCTGCCGCCTCTGCCCCATCCGCCCGGCACTGGACGGAAGATTTCAGGCTCGGCCTCGACGCGGCGGAAACGCTGTTGCGACATTGTGTGCTCAGCTCGGGTCGCGTCGGCTCACATCGTCCGCTGCGGCGCGGTCTGCAGCAATTCCTGCAGCTGGCGGCTGTAGAATCTGGCGTTGCCGGTGGTGAGATGGCCGCGCGTCTCGGTGCTGGCGGGGATCAGATAGAGCTTGCCGTTCTTGATGCGCTTGATCGCCGCGTCGGTGACGCCGGTTTCCGGCGGATTGCGTTCGTCGTCGGCGGCGTTGATCGCCAGCAACGTGGCCGCGATCTTCTCCATCCCGGCGGACGGATCGTAGTCGTGCGAGGCTTCCCACTGATAGATGTAGTCGTTGGCATCCGCGGTGACGGCAGCAGCCAGCCGTTCGTCGACCATCTTGTCGGCCTGGGCCGCCGTCGGCGCCAGCGTCTGATAGCCGAGCGTACCGCCGCCGGTCGCAATGCCGTAGGCGTTGATGGCGTATTTCATCATCCGCGGCTGCGCGGTGTAGTTGCCTGAGTTGTAGTCGGGGTCGTTGCGGATGGTCTCGAGCATCATCCGCCGCAGCATCCAGTTGCGGGCCGCCATCGCGGTCGGCTGCGACGCCATCGGCACCAGCGCATCCATCATGTGCGGATAGCGCACGCCCCAGATCCAGGTATGCATGCCGCCCATCGAATTGCCGATCACGAGCCGCAAATGCTTGACGCCGAGGCCTTCGGTGACCAGGCGGTAATGCGCATCAACCATGTCGTTATAATCGTACTTCGGAAAAGCCGTCTTCATGCCATCGGACGGTTTTGACGATTTGCCGTGGCCGATGCCGTCCGGGATGATGATGTAATATTTCGACGCATCGAGCGGCTGGCCGGGCCCGAACAACTGGCCGGCGAATTCCGCCGTCAGCATCCGCGACGCATCGCCGCCCGAACCGTGCAGCACCAGCACCGGCTGGCCGGTGGGTTCGCCCACGGTCGTATAATGCAGCCGCAACTCCGGCATGGTCTCGCCGGTGTGGAACTTGAAATCCCGGGCGATCCAGTCGCCCTGCTTCGGCGCCGGATAATCGGCCGCGACGGCGGCGAACGATGTCAAAATAAATGCGGCGCACAGCGCCGCCCGCAGCAATTCCATGACGTGTCTCCCGGTGCATCGGCCGCCTTGCCGTGGCGGCTTGGGGACAAGCCTAGCATGTCGGGAAAACAGAGCCGAGAACGAAGCATTGGCGGACCTGCGGAAAATTTTTGGAAAGGTGCAACCGGAGCGGGGAATATTACGCCTTGTCCTCGACGTTAGTCTCCGGGCGGTCGTTGCCGGCGGCGGTCTCGGTGTGCCATTTGCCGTCCGCGGTCTCGTATTCGATCGCTTCGGTGCGGCCGGGCACGCGCTGCTCGGCGGCCACGCGTCGGGCGGCAGCCAGTGCCGCGGCGTGTGTCGCGAACGGTTCCGAGAACACCCCATCAACGGTGTAGGCCCAGCCGCCGTCGTGCTCGACGATCTTGTAGGTGACATGGCTCATCGGGGAACTCGCTTCCTGGTACTGGAAACCGGGGTGAACGCACGGCCTATTCTATGACAGAATAGGCCAGGATGTAGCAATTTGCATGGGCTGATCGTCCTTGGGAAAGCGATCCGCCCGCCGCCCGGGCTTCAGGAGAATACCATGTGCCGCAACATCAAGACGTTGTTCAATTTCGAACCGCCGGCGACGCCGGCCGAAATCCATGCCTCGGCGCTGCAGTTCGTGCGCAAGCTTTCCGGGTTCAATTCACCGTCCCAGGCCAATGCCGAAGCGTTCAACCGTGCCGTTTCCGAGGTCTCCGATTCCGCCCGGCGTTTGCTGGCGTCGCTTCAGACCAATGCGCCGGCGCGAGATCGCGAGGTCGAGGCCGAGAAGGCGCGGGAGCGGTCGCGGGCGAGATTCGGATGACGCGCCTCTTTGCGGTGACTGCCGGGTCGATCCCGGCTTGCTGATCGTCTTGCCGGAAGGATGCTGGCATCGCGACGCAACGCAACGGCGCGATGACATCCAGGCTCCGAAATTTCTCCGCGCTCAACGTGACGTATCTCACAGTACGGCTCGGCGCTGGCGTGCATGATGGCATCTCGTCGCAGCCATCGGAGAAGCGCCATGAACCGGACAACCCAGCTCAAACTGTGCTCGCTCGTCTTCGCGGTAATGTGGACCGGCTGGATGCTGTGGGTGAACGAACCGGTCGATCGCGCCAACATCGTCATGCTGGTCGTCTGCGGCGCTCTCGCGGGCTCGGCGTGGTACTACGCCATGCGCTGGTTACTTCAATTGATCCGCCTGTTGCCGCCGCACGATGGTCCCGTTAAGCCGGCACAATGGCGCCGCGCCCATCGCTGTTAGGTTCGTGGCGGGAAGTCGGCAGGGTCCGCAACGCCGCGTCGCATCCGCAAGCGCGCCTATTTCTTGTCCTTGCGCCGGTGCTTCTTCTTTTTCTTGCGATCGCCGTCGTCATCTTCCGAATCCCCGGAGGCGTCGTCGATAGGCTCGGCCGCCGCCAGCGCCTCGCGTACGGCGGCTTCGCGTTCGGCGGCCTCAAGCTCGCGCATGCGCCGGTGATCTTCCCAGGCATCGAACACCAGGTGCAGCCACGGCATGATCTGTTCGATCGACGGCAATTGGCCGGGCGGACCGGCCTCGCCGCGCGGGCCGGCCGGGCCTTGCGGCCCGGGCTTGCCCTGCGGGCCGGCTTCGCCTCGTGCGCCTTGCGGGCCGGGTTTTCCTTGCGGGCCGGGCTTGCCTTGTGGGCCGGGCGCGCCCTGCGGACCGGCCTTGCCCTGCGGCCCCGGTTTGCCGCGCGCGCCATCGGGGCCGCGTTTTCCAGGATGACCCTGGGGTCCCGGACGCCCCGGTTCGCCCGCACGGCCGCGCGGGCCTTGCGGTCCCGCTCGTCCCTGCCGGGTTGATGTGTCGTCGGCCAATGACATGCTCCGCTGCGAATTGAAGCCGTTTTACCAGACGTCGGATGACGACTTCAATTGCGCGGCAGGCGCTTTTGCACGGGATCAACAGTCATCACGCGCCGACGCTGGCATGTGCGGACGTGAGCGCTTTTCGCTCGAAGCCTGCGCCGCGCCGCGGACACTTATGCCGCGTCCCACGTGACCGGCAAATTGAGCAGGCCGCGAAACGCCCAGCCGCCGATCCGCACTGGCTCGCCGGGGTCGAGCCGCAAGCCCTTCAGCCGCGCGAAGATGCCGGGCAGGGCGACGTCCGCGACCATGGCGCGGGAGGCAAAGGCGCCGGCGCAGTAATGCGGGCCGGCGCCGAAGGCGATGCTCTTGGCGGTATCGCGCGTAATGTCGAAACGGTCGGGATCGCCAAAGCAGGCTTCGTCGCGATTGGCCGAGCCGAACATGAAGAACACGCGATCCTCAGGCTCGAAATCGACGCCGCCATAGGACCAGGGCTTGGCCACCCGGCGCGGTGACATCCCGATCGGCGCGATCCAGCGCGCGTATTCCTCGAACACGTCGAGCCATGTCGCGCGGCCCTCGCGCGCCAGCGCAAGCTGGTCCGGATGCGTCAGCAGCGCCCATACCGTGCCGGAAATGGCGTCGCGCGGTTCGTTCTGCCCGCCCGAAATGGCGAGCTTGACGTTGGCGCGAATGCTTTGCATCGGCTGGCCCGCGGCCAGGAGCACGCTGAGGATCGAGCTGTTCGGGTGCTTCGTCACCACCGGAATCATGTCGTCGATCGCCGCATCGATCCCCGCGGTGGCGGCATGGCAGCGCGCCTCAACCTGGCTGTCGCCGGTGTAATTGGCGATGCCGTCGATCATCGCCTGCGACCACGCGTCCATGTCCTCAAAGCGCATGTTGGTCAGCCCGGTGACGTCCTTGAGGCATTCGGCCGACAGCGGCAGCGCGAATGCCTTGCAGAGATCGGCGCTTCCGGCCGGCGCCAGATCGTCGAGGATACGGTCGGCGTGGGCCCTGAACTGCCTGATCCAGGTATCGCGCACCGTGCGCGGCGATACCGCGGGAAACATCGCCGCCCGTTCCGACATATGCGCGTCGCCGTCCTTGCGCATCATGTTGTGGCCCATCAGCACGTTCATCAGGCCCGCCGGCTGATGCGAGGAGAACACGTCGATGCGCTTCTCCTGGCTGAAGATATCGTCGCGCCGCGTGAATACGGTGGAACCGAGCTGCGGCACGAACGCGATCGGCGCCTGTTTCCGCATCCTGGCCAGATCCGGATAGGGATCGGCCCAGAACTTCTGGACGTCGATCTCGTAATGCGGCGCGTTGGACATGCGGCTGCCCCTGGGGATTCGCCCCATCCGGGACTTCCCGCCCGGCTGGCGCCAGCCTAATCACAATGGGCGGGCACGTCGATTCCGTCGGCCGAATACAGCCTGATCTTGTTCCGCAGGGTGCGCACCGACAGGCCGAGCACGCGCGCGGCGCGCGTCCGGTTTCCGTCGCAACGCGCCAGCGTTTGCAGCACGAGCTCGCGCTCGATCTCTTCGACGGTAGAGCCGATCAGCATTGGGACGACTTCATTGAGGGCCAGCGAAGGCGCCGGAGTTTCCGGCGCGACCAGCGTGGACGCATGTGACATTAACACCTCCCGATCAACGCCCGCTTCTGCGCTGAAGCGGAAACATCGAGAATCAACTACCCCAAGCAAGCGCGACCGTGGGCGGAGTCGGTTAACAAGTTCTTAACGCAGGGCTGAAGGGCCCATAAAGCCCGAGGAATACCCGGAATTCGCCACGATTGCCGCTCGCCACCGAACCTCAGATCGTCCGGTAGCCGCCATCCACCATCACGATCGTGCCGCTGACATAGGCGGAGAGATCCGAGGCGAGGAAGATCGCGGGACCGACGATGTCCTCCGGCTTGCCGGGGCGGCCGAGCGGGGTGTGGTCCATGAAGACCTGCACCAGCGCCGGATTGCTGGCGCGCATCTTCTCGTTCAGCGGCGTTTCGATGAAACCCGGGCCGATCGCATTGACGCGCACGCCGTCCTTGGGCCGAGTTCGGCGGCGAGCGCCTTGGTGAAGCCGAGCACGCCGTGCTTCGAGGCGGTATAGGCCGGGGAACTTGGCGTGCGCAGATGCACGAACGACTGGATCGAGCCGATATTGACGATGCGTCCCTTGGCGGCGCGCAACGGCTCGAGGAACGCATGCGTGACATTGAAGACGCCGGTCAGGTTGATGGCGATGATGTCTTCCCAGTCGTTGATCACGGCTTCGGCCGCGCCCAGCATGCCGTTGCGGCGGGCGATGCCGGCATTGTTGACCAGAATCGATACTTTTCCGACCTTGTCGGCGACGTGCCTGGCCATCGCGACGCAGTCGTCGCGCCTGGTGACATCGAGGGCGAAGCTCTCGGCCTTGCCGCCGGCGTCGCGGATCTCTCTGACCACGTCGACCGCCGCTGTCTCATTCATGTCGAGCAACACGACCCGCGCGCCCTCGCCGGCATAACCTTTCGCGATCGCGCGCCCGATGCCGGAGCCCGCGCCGGTGACGACCGCGATGTGGTTCTGGAGAAGGGGCATGGGGGTTTCCTCTGTTTTGGTTTTTTGAACGTTCCAGACAAGCTAATTCAAATCTGAGGAATCTGAAACGCCCAGCCATGCTGGCGCGTTGCTATCATCCATTTTCGGTGATGCCATTTTTGGTGATGCCAATTTTGGTGATGTCATGGATCAGCAGCTCAAGGCATGGAAATCGGCCATCGAGCGGTTCTGGTCGGCCGCGACGCCCGACTACCGCGAAGTGGCGCGACTGGCAGCAGAGATTGCGGCAGGCAGCGCGGAAGAGACGCTGCGGCAGGCGGCAGCCCAGGCGCTGCCGAGCCTGCGCAACGCATCGCTCACCACGGCGGACCATCGCGCAAGAGAAGTCGCGCGGCGGCGGCTCAGCCTCATCAGGGATGTCCTGCACACGCTGACCGCGCCGCGGTTCGGCAAGCGCGGCCTGGCGCCAAAGACGCTGACGCCGGAAGAGCGTTACCGCCAGATGCTCGGATTGCCGTTCGGCGTCCGGCTGGCGGCAACCGAGATTCATCAGGCCTACAAGCGCGCGGCCAAGACCATGCATCCGGATGGCGGCGGCAACGAGCGGGAGTTTCACGAGCTGTCCGCGGCGCGGGATGCGCTGATGAAGCCGCGCCAGGACCCCTAGCGCCTAGCGCCTCGCGCCGCTTGCGCTAGCTGACCGCCTCATGAATCGCGCGGCAGTGCCGTACGATGTTGCCGTGCTCGGTCACGAATTGCTTGAGCGGGGTATCGATGTCGTAGAAATAGATGTTGGCGATGAAGCCGTAGATGCCGGCGTCGATGCTGGTCGGCTTCTCGCCATGGACATAGCCCTGCGGCGGAATCAGCGCGGCAATCGCGCCGAGATCGGCGAGCCCGCGCGCCATCGCGGCATCGGGATCGTAACGGCCGATGCCCTGGTAGTAATAGCGCTGGGCATTGAACGCCTGCGCCTTGGCGAGGCCTTCTTCGGTGAGGCCGGGGTGCTCGCGCAGCAGCGCATCGCGGAACGCGTGCCAGTAGCGCTCGTCCTTCCAGCGCGAGTACGACATCACCCAATAGAGGTCGTCGAGCATGCGCGTGATCAGGAGGTTGGTGGTTCGCTGCGCGGCGGTGAGCGCGGCGTCGATCGGCGGCCGGTGTTTTGCGGTGACGTAGCCAAGGATGGCCTCGCTGTCGCCGACCGTATCGTCGCCGTCGACGATATAGGGCAGCTGGCCGCGCGGCGCCTTCGACGCGTCGAAGATGTGCTCGTGCCGGAACGGCACGCCGGCGAGCCGCAGGAAGGCGAATACCTTCAGGCCGTAGCCGTTATTGTCGGCGACGCCGAACAGCGTGGGGTAGGAGTAGAGCGTGAGCATTTGGGATGCCGATTCGTGGAGTGGGAACAGCGCCCCCACCATCGCACAACTGGACGAGAAAAATAGGCCGATGAGACTGATCTCATCGGCCCCGATCCAGTGTTTGATCGAAGTCTTCGCGGGGAGACTACGCGCTTACTGTTGCCGCATCTTCTGATAAGCGCCCGTGGCGTAGCTTCGTACGTGGGGATCCTTGTCCTGTTCGGACATGGTCTTCATCCGCGCGGCAAGCGCCGGCTCGTCGATAGCCGCGGCCGATTTCATTGCCCTGATCCGAACGCCGGCCTCCGAGTCGCTCAGCAATTGCGAGGTGACGCTCACCGCATGCTGGGCCGGAAGCTTGGCGGCGGCGGCCGCCGCCGCCACCCGCACGACGTCGTGACGGCTGCGCGCCGCCATGGCGACGATGTCGTGCGCATTGCCCTCCGAGATCAGGCCGGCCAGATAGGCGGCCTTCGACGCGATCCGCGGTTCGTCCTCGGCGACCAGCGCCTGCAATTGCGGCAGGGCGCCCGGGCCGAGCGCCAGCGCCAGTTCCGGATAATCCAGCTCGTCCTTGTCGATCTCTTTGCGGACTTCATCCAAAGTGGCCATTGACGCCTCCTATGAGGTCAGCGGGCTTGCGATCATGGTGTTGATCTCGGACTGGATCAGATCGGGCGGCGGGTTGGTGATGTTCCAGGTGCCGTTTCCGGTCATCAGCCGGTCGTTGTCGTTGACGTGAACGAGGCCGAGCACGTGGCCGCATTCGTGACCCATGGTCCAGGGCGAGGCCACCGAGGTGATCACCGCGGCCGGCCGGCCGTCCGGGTGGGCCGCGCACCCGTTCAGCGGCGGCACCGTGGAGCGGAGGAAGTAGACGCAGATGTCGTTGGCGCCGGCATTGTTGCGGTGGCCGAACAGGTCGTTCTGCTCTGCCGTGGTCGAGCCCACCACGCAGGTGCCGACGTCGAGGTCGTTGAGCAGCGGCAGGTTCAGCGTTTCCTCGCTGGCGATCACGACGTCGATGCCGACGCCGGCATAGACATCGCGCATCGACTGCGTCATCTGCGCGCGCGAGATCGTGGTCGGTTCGCTCAGCACCTTGACGTGAACGCGAACCGCCTCGGACTGATCCCACCAGGTCGAATAGATGCGGCCGTCGGTGCCGGTGACGAACAGGTCGAGATGGTCCGGGTTGCGCGCGATCGGGGTGATCGGCGAGGTCAGTGCCGCAGCACCGCCGGAGACGTTGAACCAGTTGGCCCAGCCGCTGCTCTGATCCCACCAGGTCGAGTAGATGCGGCTGTCGGTGCCGGTGACGAACAGGTCGAGGTGATTGGGGTTGCGGGCGATCGCGGTGATTTCCGAACCGAGCGCCGCAGCGCCGCCGGAGACGTTGAACCAGTTGACCCAGCCGACGCTCTGGTCCCACCAGGTGGAGTAGATCTTGCCGTCGGTGCCGGTGACGAACAGGTCGAGATGGTTGGGATTGCGGGCGACCGCCGTGATCGGAGATCGCGCGCCGCGGCGCCGCCGGAGACGTTGAACCAGTTGGCCCAGCCGCTCGCCGCATCCCACCAGGTGGAGTAGATCCGGCCATCGGTGCCGGTGACGAACAGATCGAGGTGATTGGGATTGCGCGCAATTGCCGTGATCGGCGAGCCGAGCGCCGCCGCGCCGCCGGAGACGTTGAACCAGTTGGCCCAGCCGCTGCTGGCATCCCACCAGGTCGAGTAGATCCGGCCATCGGTGCCGGTGACGAACAGGTCGAGGTGATTGGGGTTGCGCGCCACCGCGGTGATCTTCGAACCCAGGGCGGCAGCGCCGCCGGAGACGTTGAACCAGTTGGCCCAGCCGCTGCTCGCATCCCACCAGGTCGAGTAGATGCGGCCGTCGGTGCCGGTGACGAACAGGTCGAGGTGATTGGGATTGCGCGCGACCACGGTGATCGGCGAGCCCAGCGCGGCGGCGCCGCCGGAGACGTTGAACCAGTTCGCCCAGCCGCTCGCCGCATCCCACCAGGTGGAATAGATGCGGCCGTCGGTGCCGGTGACGAACAGGTCGAGATGGTTGGGATTGCGTGCGATCGCCGAAACCGGCGATCTCAATGCCGCTGCGCCGCCGGATACGTTGAACCATGAATGCCAGCTCATGCACGCCTCCCTTTGTCAGAGCAAATGATCGGAGAGGATGCTAGCACAACACAATCTCAAAGCGAGTGAACTGCCTCACAGCGCGCGACGCCATGGCTTGTCACGTCAACAACGTTGCCGTATCGCGGATACTATCGAGAGATACGTGCAATTATCCGATCATTCGCGCTATCCGATATGCAATTACAGGTAGATTGTACGTAAATCGCCCTTGAGATGGAAAATTGCCGGGCAACGGCGGGGTTTTCGTCCGACATTTTCGTGAAGCGCGCCGGGGCCGCAGCGCGCGGATGCAAATGTGGCTACGAGGGTGCGCTGATTTGTCTCGCCGTATCGCGGCACGCGTTCGATGCGGAAGGCCGGCGAGCTTGATCTCACCAGCCTTGTCCCGCGCTGCGGAATCAACGGGGCGCGCTTTGCATCGGCCCGTTGGCTCATCCGCGCTACGCTTGCTAGTGTCGGCCAAGCGCGATTCGATCCGTGTCGCACCGCATGCTCGCAACAATCCCCGGGAGACCTGAGCCATGAAGATGTCATCCGCCATTCGTGCTGCGCTGGTCGCGCTGACGGCGTTCGCCGGCCTGTCCTCCGCCGCCGACGCCGACGATGGCTTCGTGTCGCTGACGATCTACAAGGCCGGATGGATCATCGGCGGCTCGGGCGGCGGCGGCGTGCTGAATTTTCGCGGCCGGAGCTATGGGCTGTCCGCCGGCGGCCTGGACTACGGCCTGGTGTTCGGCGGTTCCAGGACGGTGCTGCGCGGCCGGGTCAGCAACATCTACCGGCCGTCGGATGTCGCCGGCGTCTATGGCGCGGCGGGCGCGGGGCTCGCGGTCGGCCGCGGCGCCCGCGCGATCGTGCTGACCAACCAGAAGGGCGCGGTGCTGGAACTGACCGGCCAGCAGGTCGGCCTGATGGCCAACGCGGATCTGAGCGGCCTCGCGATCACGATGAAGTAGCTGGGGGGCGGTGTCCTCAGCAAAACGGAGACGGATTTGAGGGCGCTGCTCTCTCCGCGTCATTGCGAGCGAAGCGAAGCAATCCATCTATCAGCTCGCTCGCTGAAGCATGGATTGCTTCGTCGCTTCCGCTCCTCGCAATGACGTGGCGAGATTTTCGATTCAATTGTCAAACAGCGAACGGACGTGAGCACGCATTCTCGCGGCGCGATCCGCCCGAGCTTTGCGTCACGTTCCACCCTCGTAAAGCGCAGAGGGCGCAGGGAAGACCGGGTGCGCGCTGCACCCGCGGTCTCGTGTGCAAGCTGCACAAAAGAAAACGCACACGAGCATACAGGTTCAGCGGAAACACTCCGGCCTTCCCCGCGCAATGGTTTTACGGCTTACTTCGCGCTCTTGTGTCCGGCTTGTTTGCCACCGTCGCTCCTGAGAAGCTTGCTTCTCACGAACTTGACGCCAGCATCGGGGCGCCAGGACCACACGACTTCGCCGTCCGCACTGCGCGCGCTCGTCTGCCGCGCGCCTTGCGTCCACCGCATCTCACCGCAACGTTCGTGACGATCGCGACCCGCCCCTCATTCGGATGAGACGCGCGGAGTCAAACCACTGATTTGCCCGACGGTGAAAGCGAAATATTTTTTGCGGAAGGGCTGGACAGGATTTTGCTGATTTGCCCGTCGCGTTGTTTTGTCGCACGCCGCAGCTTCATTTTTTCCTTTGCGCGTGAAGCGAAGCAGCTTCGTAGGGTGGGCAAAGCGAAAGCGTGCCCACCATTGCAAGCGGAGGAAAACATGGTGGGCACGGCGCAAGCGCGCCTTTGCCGACCCTACTGACTCGGGCTTGCTCGAACCGATTGCGCATCGCGCGATCCTGAATAGGATGGCGTGAGGCAGACTAACGGCATGAGGTTCGCGATGCCCCTCAACACCGACAAGATCGACGACGCAGCGCTGGCGCTGCTCTATCTGACCCTGCACGACGAATGCAGAGCATGGAAAGGCTTCGATTGGGGCGTGCTCGGCCGTCTGCACGACAAGGGCATGATCCACGATCCCGTCGGCAAAGTGAAATCGGTGGTCTTCACGCCGGAGGGGCTGGAGCGGGCGAAGGAATTGTTCGAGACGATGTTCAAGAAGTGAGGCGCGTCCGTAGGTTCGTAGGGTGGGTAGAGCCAACGGGTCGCGCGAATGCGCGCCCGATGATAAACTCCGCGAAACCCACGGTTTTTCTCGCCCGCGCTCAACTCGTCATGCGCGGGCTTGACCCGCGCATCCATCAAACACGAAGATGCGCTTCGCGCGATGGATTGCCGGGCATAGGCGAGCGGAAGCGACGCCGTCCTTAAGGACGGCTATGTCCGGCAACGACGGCTTTCCTACGCCTTCAGCGACGCCACGCCCTCAATCTCGATCAGCATCTTCGGATCGGGCAGCGCCTGCACCACGCAGGTGGTGCGGGCGGGATAAGGTGGCGGCCCGAACGCGCCGGCATACAGCGCATTCATCGCCGCGACGTCGGACGCGCGCGTCAGCAGCACGTTGACCTTGACCAGATCATGAACGGTCGCGCCAGCCTCGTCGAGCACGCGCTTGATGTTGGTGACGATGTTGGCGAACTGGGCTTCGAAGCTGTCGGGGAGGACGCGGTTTTCGTCAAAGCCGGGGATGCCGGAGATGAACAGCAGGTCGCCAACGCGGGTGGCAAAGGAGAGGGGTGGGGCCTTGACGCCGGGTGGGGGAGGGAAGTGCTGGATGGGGGGCATCGTTATGTTCTTTCTAGTATCTGCCATTTCGCTAGTACGAGAGAGTTATTGTTCCACCATCCCTGCAACCGGATTGCGGCTTCGAGCGCCTCAACAATATCATCCCACTGATCCTGAAAGGGTCGTTGTGTATCAAGACGCGGAGTATCAATCACAATGCCGAGAGAGCGTCCGGCTGGACGCAAATAGCCTCCAATATCTGCCAAATCGCCCGGTATGGGAAGTCGCTTAGCGAGATGCGCCAAGCCGTTCATCATTATCTTGACCGACGCAGACGGTGCCCCGCTATCCCAACACTGTAGCGACATTTTTGGTTGTCTAATGGCCGGGTGCGAATGCAGCGAACGTGTGGTGTCAAAATATACCGTCCGAGAGTCGGCGGGTCTGATGCCGCTCGGATTTGGATCCCGCTTCATGAAGAGGTCTGGATAATGTTCTGTGACCAATTTGCGAACTGAGGTGAAAAAGCTGATAGCGCCAGTATTCGGTATTGGCTCATAAGGTGCTTCTGCTTATCTTATCGCAGTTTCAATCAGTGCTGCGTCCGCAGCGCTTATCTCCTCGCGCAGGCTTTCGTACGTAACACAGCGGTCGAACATATCTGCCAGGCGGCTACTCTTGATATAGTTCTCGGGAGCTAGAAGGACGGAATAAGCTTCGACTCCTCTTTCGCGATATGTGGCAACTGTTCGTTGATATCGCTGTGGCTGGCCGTGTCCATCTAAGGTTACGCTATAGCCAGCATCGATCTTATTTTCGATTAGTACTAAGAGGCCGCAAGGATATCTAATTGAAATGTCGATCGAACCGGTGCTCCCCACGTGGCGTCGCTGGCCTTCTACCAGCGCTGCGTCGTCAACCGATCTTCCCGTCACGGTTCTTATGAAGCTTTTTGCAAAGCTCGAATTGTCTCTAAATAAGCGCAAGAAGGCCGCGTCTGTGTCGCGCTCGTAGACGCGGCCTTCGCTGGGCGATATCATCGAGCGGGCCGCCCTCACAACACCCGATTACTCTCCTTCACCTTCTCCGCATCCAGATAGAGATCGCTTCCCATCTCCTTGAACTTGGCGCTCATCGCCGCCATTCCATCCTCGATGGTGCCCGACACGGTCATCCCCACGCTCGCCGGATCGTTCAGCGTCGCCGCGTAATCCCGCACGTCCTGGGTGATCTTCATCGAGCAGAATTTCGGCCCGCACATCGAGCAGAAATGCGCGACCTTGTGGGCTTCCTTCGGCAGCGTCTCGTCGTGGAAGAGGCGCGCGGTTTCGGGATCGAGGCCGAGGTTGAACTGGTCTTCCCAGCGGAAGTCGAAGCGGGCGCGGGACAGGGCGTCGTCGCGCAACTGTGCGGCCGGGTGGCCCTTGCCGAGATCGCTGGCGTGGGCGGCGATCTTGTAGGTGATGACGCCGACCTTGACGTCGTCGCGGTTGGGCAGGCCCAGATGCTCCTTCGGCGTCACGTAGCACAGCATGGCGCAGCCGAACCAGCCGATCATCGCCGCGCCGATGCCTGAGGTGATGTGGTCGTAGCCGGGCGCGATGTCGGTGGTCAGCGGCCCCAGCGTATAGAACGGCGCCTCGCCGCATTCCTTGAGCTGCTTGTCCATGTTGATCTTGATCTTGTGCAGCGGCACATGGCCGGGGCCTTCGATCATGACCTGGCAGCCCTTCTTCCAGGCAATTTGAGTGAGTTCGCCGAGCGTCTCCAGTTCGGCGAATTGCGCGCGATCGTTGGCGTCGGCGATCGAGCCGGGACGGAGGCCGTCGCCGAGCGAGAACGACACGTCATATTTGCGCATCAGGTCGCAGATTTCCTCGAAATGGGTGTAGAGGAAGCTCTCCTTGTGATGCGCCAGGCACCACTTTGCCATGATCGAGCCGCCGCGCGAAACGATGCCGGTGACGCGATTGGCGGTGAGGTGGATGTAGGGCAGGCGCACGCCGGCGTGGATGGTGAAGTAATCGACGCCCTGTTCGCACTGCTCGATCAGCGTGTCCTTGTAGAGCTCCCAGGTCAGTTTCACGGGATCGCCGTCGCACTTCTCCAGCGCCTGATAGATCGGCACGGTGCCGATCGGGATCGGCGCGTTGCGCAGAATCCATTCTCGCGTGGTGTGGATGTTGCGGCCGGTGGAGAGGTCCATCACGGTATCGGCGCCCCAGCGGATCGCCCACACCATCTTGTCGACTTCCTCTTCCACCGATGAGGTCACCGCGGAGTTGCCGATATTGGCGTTGATCTTGGTGAGAAAATTGCGGCCGATGATCATCGGCTCGAGTTCGCCATGGTTGATGTTGCAGGGGATGATGGCGCGGCCGCGCGCGATCTCGGAGCGCACGAATTCCGGGGTGACGAAGGCCGGTACCGAGGCGCCAAAGCTTTCGCCGTCGGCAAGGGCTGCTTCCGCGCGTTCGAGCTGCTGTTTGCGGCCGAGATTTTCACGGGTGGCGACGTAGATCATCTCCTTGGTGATGATGCCGGCGCGGGCGAATTCGAGCTGGGTGATCATGTGATCGCCGGTGCCGCGCAGCGGCTTGTGATGGGCGGTGAACGCCTTCGCCGCATGCGAGGCGCCGACATTGCCGTTGTCTTCCGGCTTGATGTCGCGACCTTCATATTCCTCGACGCCGCCGCGCTCCTTGACCCATTCGATGCGCGCGCGCTTCAGGCCGGTGTTGACGTCGATGGTCACGGCCGGATCGGTATAGGGGCCGGAGGTGTCATAGACAGGAAGATTGGGCTCGCCCGCGCCTTCGCTCAGGATGATTTCGCGCAGCGGCACCCGCACATCGGGCGCTTCATCCGGCGTGACCCAGATTTTTCGCGAGGCCGGCAGCGGGCCGGTGGTGACGGCGGGAAACGTGGTGTCGGGATTGGAGCGGATGTTCATGGTGTATCCTCCGGTTTAATTCTGTCGATTGTTTTCGTCATTGCGAGGAGCGAAGCGACGAAGCAATCCATTGTCACCGACTGCGCGGTGCCGATGGATTGCTTCGCTTCGCTCGCAATGACGGCTGTGATAGTTTCGCAAATTCCTCACGCGGCCTCCGCGTTTTGGCCGAGCCAGGCGCGCACGCGGGCATCGGGGTCTGCGTTCTGGGTGACGTCGCTGACGACGGCGATCGAGTCGGCGCCGGCGGCAAAAATCTCCGCGGCCTGTTCGAGCTTGATGCCGCCGATCGCGACCAGCGGGATGTTGCCGATGCGCTTCTTCCACTCAGTGATTTTCGGAATGCCCTGCGGCGCAAAGCGCATCGATTTCAGCGTGGTCGGGAAGATCGGTCCGAGCGCGATGTAGTCGGGATTGGCGCGCAACGCGGTCGCCAGCTCTTCGTCATCATGGGTGGAGATGCCGAGCGTCAGCCCGGCTTTCCTGATCTCGCCGAGGTCGGCGCCGACCAGGTCTTCCTGGCCGAGATGCAGATGCTGCGCGCCGGCCACGATCGCCGCGCGCCAGTAATCATTGACCACGAGTTTGGTCGGGGTGCCCCTGGTCACGTCGAGCGCGTCGCTGACGATCTGCAGCGCTTGCCCGTCATCAAGTTCCTTGGCGCGCAGTTGAATGGTGCCGACGCCGAGCCGCGTCAGGCGTTCGACCCACGCCACGCTGTCGACGACGGGGTAGAATTTATCAGGATACCGCATGCCAGAAGGGTGTCCCGATGACAGGGGTTGAAGGGGAGGCGAAGTCGCGGGCTTCCATCAGCCCGGCCTCGTAAGCGGTGCGGCCGGCCTCGACGCCGAGCCGGAATGCATTCGCCATTGCGACGGGGTCGGCGGCTTTGGCTATTGCGGTGTTGAGCAGCACGGCGTCGTAGCCGAGCTCCAGCGCGCGGGCCGCATGCGAGGGCGCGCCAAGGCCGGCGTCGACCACCAGCGTCACGTCGGGCAGGCGGTCGCGCATCAGTTTCAGCGCATCGGGGTTGATGACGCCCTTGGCGCTGCCGATCGGCGCGGCCCACGGCATCACCACCTTGCAGCCGGCATCGACCAGCCGCATCGCGACCGAAAGGTCCTCGGTGCAATAGGGGAACACCTCAAAGCCGTCCTTGATCAGGATGGCGGCCGCCTCGACCAGGCCAACCACGTCGGGCTGCAGCGTGTCGTTGTCGGCGATCACTTCGAGCTTGATCCAGGAGGTGCCGAACAATTCGCGCGCCAGCTTTGCGGTGGTCACCGCCTCGCGCACGCTGCGGCAGCCGGCGGTGTTCGGCAGCACCGCGACATCGAGTTCGCGGATCAGCGACCAGAACGCGTCGCCGGTCTTGCCGCCGGCGGCTTCCCGCCGCAGCGACACCGTGACGATGTTGGCGCCGGAGGCGCGGATGGCGCCTTGCATGATCGCCGGCGACGGATACAGCGCGCTGCCGATCAGCAGGCGGGAGGCGAAGGTTTTGCCGTAGAAGTTCAGCATGGTGTTAGAATCCTTGCTCGCCGCAAGCCGAGGCCGTCGTCCCACCCACAGCTTGTCATCCCCGCGAAAGCGGGGATCCAGTATCCCAGAGACCCCTCGATTGAGCCGAGAAGCCGCGGCGTACTAGGTCGCCCGGTCAAGCCGGGCGATGACAGTTGAATGTGACGTGCGCACGTCATCCTCACCCTCCCTGCCGCGGCGTGATGATCTCGATCTCGTCGCCGGCCTTCAACGCCGTCTCGGCCCAGCGGCTCTTCGGCAGCACGTCGTAATTCACGGCGATCGCGAAATGCGTGCCTTCGTATTCGAGCTCGGAGAGCAGCGCGTCGACCCGCGACGCGTTGATCTCCCGCGCCTCGCCATTGACGATCACGCGCATTGCATCACCTCATTGTCGATTACGCCGCGCGCGACATAACCCAGCGTCAGCTCCGCCAGCGCCGGCGCCAGCAGAAAGCCGTGGCGGTAGAGGCCGTTCACCGCGATCCTGTCATTGTCGATCGCAATGCGCGGCAGATTGTCGGGAAACGCCGGCCGCAAGCCGGAGCCGAATTCGACGATCCGCGCCTCGGCAAACGCCGGATGCACCGCATAGGCGGCGCCCAAAAGCTCCAGCGCGGAGCGGACGCTGACGCCGGAATCTTCGGCCTCGATCGAGGTCGCGCCCAGCATGAAGCGGCCGTCGCCGCGCGGGATCACATACAACGGCCAGCGCGGATGGATCAGCCGTACCGGACGCAACAGCTCGACCTCGGATGTCTCGACGATGATCATCTCGCCCTTGACGCCGCGCAATTCGGGCTGGGTGTCGCGCGCGGCGAGCCCGCGGCAATCGATCACGATGCCGTCGAGATCCCCGGCATCCGCGCCGCTGTTGAATTCGATCCGGCCGCCGGCGGCCGCGATCCGCGCGTGCAATTGCGGCAACACAAGCCGCGGCTCGACATGGCCCTCACCGGCATAAAACAGCCCGTCGCGAAAGCGGCCTTCCAGCGACGGCTCGAGATCGCCGAGCGCGCGCGCATCGAGCCGCCGATGACCGCTGGTGAGCTTGGCAAAGCGCTCGAAATCGGCGCGGTCGCGCGCATGCGCCACCACCAGCGAGCCGTTGAACGGGGTTTGCGGAAGCTGCTCGCGCCAGAGGGCGAGCGAGCGGACGCCGAGCCGCGTGATCACGGGCTCCGAGGTTTCGGCCTCGCACCAGGGCGCCAGCATGCCGCCGGCCCAGTGGCTGGTGGATTCCGTCATGGCCGCGTCACTGCGCTCGTGCAAGGTTACGGCATGGCCGGCCTGCGCGAACAGCAGGGCTTGCCACGCGCCGGCAATGCCTGCGCCGATGATGGATACGGGGGAATCCCCCCCCGGCTTCGAACTCTGGTACATCCCTGTCCCTTCGCCGGCATGACCCGGATCAGGTTCAAAGGGTCACCGCGGTCTCAAGGCCAAACCGGCCTAAAGCTTGCGGTATCTCAGCTCCTCATCGGAGCTCCCCTCGGAACACTGCCAATGTAAGCCGATCGGCGGGGGTGTCAACGGACACTGTCTCGTCATGCACGGGGCTTTCGGCCGTCCGAAGGACGGCGTCGCTTCCGCTCGGCCATAGCCGTCCGAAGGACGGCGTCGCTTCCGCTCGCCTATGCCAGGTTATTGGGTTGGAACCTGCTGCGCGTTGGCGTCGACCGGGCTGTTCCGCGGTGCACCCGCGAGCACAGGTTCGGAACTCTTGCGCGTTCGTGCCGCTGGCGCTTTGCGGCGTAATAATAGCCGCTCGCATAATAATGCATGGCACGGCTATGGTCGCTACCGGCGGCGTGATAGGCGCCGGCAAGATACTTGATGCCGTAGATGAGATTGGTTTCGGGATCGCGCAGGCCTTCAGCCGTGCCCGTGTAGCCAAGGCTGCGGGCGGTCGCGAGCTTGATCTGCATCAGCCCGATGGTGCCGCCGCGGCCGACCAGCGCCGGCTGGTATCGGCTCTCGCGCACGATCACGCGATGCACCAAAGCCTCCGGAACGCCGTTAGCCTGGGCATGGGTCGCGACCAGCGTTTCATATTGCGCACGTTGCTGCGCCAGCGCATCCGCGCCGCACGACAGCGCGGCGATGGCGGCGAGCCAGGCGGAAGCCAGCAATCGTTTCATCTGAAATGGTCTCGAACAGCCGGGATTTTCCGAGTTCCGCTTTTCACACCCCAATTGTTGCGACCACCGGGCGGTGATGTGGCGAAATTCCGGCATCGAAGTTGAACTGAATCGTTAAATTCTTAACGACGGTTTGCCGCACGCCGCGACGACGGATTGTCGTGCAAATGATTCAAGAGAGGTCTAGGATTTGGCGTGACAGGCAGCAGACCTGTCTCATCCAAAAAAAATGCCTTGGGAGATGCGCCATGGCCCGATCCGATGCTGGCTATTTGCCTCGTGGAAATCCCTGCGCTCAATGCGGCAAGCCGATTGCGATGCCGGACTGGATCGAAAGCGCGCCGGGCCGCACGTCCTATCTCTGGACCTGCCGCGCCTGCGGTTATCGCTTCGAGGCCATCGCGATCTACGATGAAAACCAATCCGAACATCAGCCGCTTGCGGCCTGACGCGCTTTAGGTCTTCAAGAAGCAAGTCTTCAAGAAGTCTTCACGCCGCCGACTTCTGCGTGTGCTGCTGCACGGGCAATTGAATCCGCGCCAGCAGTCCATGCGGCTGCCGGTCGTGCAGTGACAGCGTGCCGCCGTGCGCGAGGACGATGGCGTTGGCGATGGAAAGGCCGAGGCCGAAGCCCGTCGTCTCATCCATGTTGCGGGCGTCGTCGCCGCGCACGAACGGCTCCAGCATGTTGATCTTCCGCGCATCGGAAATGCCGGGACCATCGTCCTCGACATCGATGGTCACGCTGTCGGCCGATACGCTGAGGCGGATCACGGCCTCGGCGCCGAACCTCACGGCATTCTCCACCAGATTGGTCACGCTGCGATGCAGGTCGTCCGGCCGCACGGTGGCCATCGCATGGCCGGGGCCGACATAGGCGACCTTGCGTCCCATGTCGGCGAATTGATCGGTGATGAGCTGCAGCGTGCTCGCGATATCGACCAGCGTCATCGATTCCAGCCGGCGGTCGTTGCGCAGGAACGACAGCACCGATTCCAGCATCGCGCGCATCTGGTCGAGATCGCCGAGCATGCGGCTGCGATGGGTTTCGTCCTCGATGAATTCGGTGCGCAGCCGCATCCGCGTGATCGGCGTCCGCAGATCGTGGCTGATGGCGGCGAGCATTTTGGTGCGGTCGTCGATCAGGCCGGTGATGCGCTCCCGCATCCGGTTCAGCGCCTTCGCCACCGAGCGGATTTCCTCAGGGCCGCGTTCCGGCAGCGGCGCCGCGGCGCCGTTGAGGCTGAAATCTTCGGCGGCTTTTGCGAATGACGACAGCGGCGCGGTCAGGGCGCGCGCCGCCCACAGGCCCAGTAGCGTGACGCTGATGACGGCAAACAGCAGCGTCATCATCCAGGGCCCGGCCCAGAACGGCGGCCGCGCCCGCTGCTCCGGCATCAGGTTCGCGGCAATCATCGCGCCGTCCGGCAGCGCGATGCCGATCCGGCCGGTGTTGACGTCGGGCGCCAGCGCGAAAATACGATAGCCGTTGCCGAGGCGGCGATGCAGGCGGCGCAGGCCGGGGGCTCCGGATTCGTCGGCTGCGGGCGCTGCACCCTGGCTAAGTAGTTCGATGCCGAGTTGCGGAAATGCGCGCGCGATATCCGCCGACAGCCTCGGCCGTTCCGACGCAGCGGCTGCGCCGAGCAAATGGGCCGCCGCCGCGAGCTGCGCGTGGCCGCGGTCAATGGACGGATCCGGCTGGTCCGGCCGGTGGATCAGGAAGCTTGCGGTGATGATCAGATGCAGCGCCACGATCGAGGCGACCACCAGCGCGGCGATCTGTCCGCTGATGCGTTTCAGATTCAAAAAGCCTGTCAGCTTCATGATCAGTTGCTGGCGGCGGACACCGCTTCGACCCTTGGTGTGAACATGTAGCCGCCCGAACGCACCGTCTTGATCATGGTGGGTTCTAGCGGATCGGCTTCGATCTTGCGCCGGATCCGGCTGACCAGCACGTCGATGCTGCGCTCGAACGAGCCGGCGCTGCGGCCCTGGGTGAGGTCGAGCAGGCTGTCGCGCGACAGCACGCGGCCGGGCCGCTCGCAGAAGGTTCGCAGCAGGTCGAATTCGGCGCTGGTCATGGCCACCCGCGCGCCGGCGGGATTGCGCAGCTCCCGCAGCCGCAGATCGATCCGCCAGCCCAGAAATGCCAGCGCGGTCGCGCCCTCCGTGGCGCTCGCGGTGTGGGCCGCCGCCTGCCGGCGCAGCACCGCGTTGATGCGGGCCAGCAATTCGCGCGGGTTGAACGGCTTGGCCAGATAATCGTCGGCGCCCATCTCGAGGCCGAGAATGCGGTCGACGTCCTCGCCGCGCGCGGTGAGCATGATGATCGGCGTCTGCGATTCGGCGCGCACCTTGCGGCACAGGCTCAAGCCGTCCTCGCCCGGCAGCATGACGTCGAGGATCAAAAGATCGACGCGGTGGTCGGTCATGGCGCGAACCATTTCGCGGCCATCGCTTGCCGTCGTCACGTTGCAGGCGTTGGTGCGCAGATATTTCGCGATCAGCGTCCGCGTCTCGCGGTCGTCCTCGACGACTAGGATATTGGGTGCTGCCTGGGCCATACCGACCTTTTGTTCGTGATTCGGGGATTTCGTCGAAGGATTTTTGTTTCGCAATGTTTCCAGCGCGATCCTTGCAACAGGGGGTAACAGGCCAAGTGGGCGGCGAGAAGGCCTCGTTAAGATTATTAACCTTACCGTCAGCGCGTCTTGCACGAACTCGCTAAGAACTCTCTGAGAACTTTGGAGCTATCATGACCTCGATCTCGGCGGCCTCCACCAGCACCTACCAGTCGCCTCTCCAGAAGCTGCAGGCTGAGCTGCAGTCGGAAGTCACTTCGGGCGCTATCAGCTCGTCCGATCTGGGCGCGCTGTCGTCGGCGCTGACCGATATCGACACCTCGGTGCAAAGCGGCCGGGCCAGCGACCAGACGAGCGGCACCAGGCCTTCGCCCGGCGATCTCAAATCCAGGATCGACGACCTCATCAATGGCGAAGTCTCCAGCGGCAAGCTGACCAGCGACCAGGCCACCGAATTGCAGGGCGTGTTCAAGACCGCGTTCGCCAACGGCCCCGGCGGAACGGACGGTGCAGGTGGTCCCGGTGGTGCGGATGGCGCAGGCGGCGCTCATGGCGCCCACGGCCATCATGGCGGCCACGGCGGCCCGCCGCCGGCCGATGATTCGTCTTCGACCGACAGCAGCACCAGCAGCTCGTCGAGCACCGCTTCCGCCGACGACATCCTGAAGCAGTTCCTGCAGTCGCTGCAGCACTCGCTGTCGACCTCGTCATCGAGCACTTACAGCGCAACCGGCACGTCGAGCGCGTCGAGCAATACCAGCTCGTCTTTTTCCGCACTCCTGATCGACTATCAGACCTGACATCTTGCCGACGCGGCGACGCAGCCATCCTTTCCGGAAGGGGAAGGATGGCTGTCGCATATTTCGCAGTGCGGGAACCGGCCGCCGATTGCAACGTTGAGCCCTTTATTGATCTGTGGAGGGTCCAATGGCATCTGACGTCATGACCAAGCCGCATCAGTTGATCGCGAGCGATCGCGTCGAAGGCACTGCGGTGCGACGGCCGAACGGCGATATGATCGGCCACATCGAACGGCTGATGATCGACAAGGTCTCAGGCAAGGTTTCTTACGCAATCCTGAGCTTCGGCGGGTTTCTCGGCATGGGAACCAATCTGCTTCCGTTGCCCTGGGGCCTGCTTCGCTACAATCTGAGATTCGAAGCGTACGAACTCGACACCGATGATGACGAGTTGAAGCGCGCGCCGTCGTTCCGCGCCGACAAGGACTTCGACTGGGGCGATCGTTCGCAGGAAGCGGAACTGCATCGCTATTACGGCATACCGCCCTATTGGGGCGGTTTCTGAGCGCGTGTTCCCCGCTGAATTTGCGGAACACCTGCCGACGTGACGGGTTTCCTCCTTATCTTTTTTGAACGGAGGAGAACCGATATGTTAGCCAAATATACCATCGCCGGCCTGGCGGGTTCCGCGTTGCTGGCAAGTGTCGCCTTCGCGCAGACGCCGACCGCGACCACCGACAGCGCAAAGATGGCGCCCGCCGCCGCATCCGACACCACGTCGTCGTTCCAGGGTGACTGGCGCGCGTCGAAAGTGGTCGGCCTCAACGTCTACAACGACAAGAATGAAAGCGTCGGCTCGATCAACGACCTCCTGACCGACAAGAGCGGAAATATCAAGGCCGTGGTGATCGGCGTCGGCGGCTTCCTCGGTGTCGGCGAACATCTGGTTGCGGTATCGTTCGACAAGGTCAAGTTCGTCAACGAGCCGATCGTCTACACGGGCGCAGCCAACACGCCGAGTGCGGGCGGAGCGAGGCCGTCCACGACCACGACAACGGGAGCGGCGACCACCAATACCGCGCCCAACACGGCGAAGAAAAATCCGTGGTATCCGGATCATGCCGTGTACAACGCGACCAAGGATGAGTTGAAGGCAATGCCCGAGTTCAAATATTCGACGGAGTAAGTCCGCGAAGTTGAATGACTCACGGAAACGCGCCCGGGCGACCGGGCGCGTTTTTTGTTTCCGTCATTGCGAGGAGCCGACGGGTCCCGCCTTCGGCGGGCCCGATGACAAACTGCGCGACTGCAGCGGCATGGATTGCTTCGCGGAGCCTGGCATCGGGCGCTCGTGCGCGCGACCCGTTGGCTCGCAATGACGAAACGACCATCGGAATGCTGCACCGCATCCTATCAGCGCCGATGGCACGATGTTAGGCTCTGCTCGCGGCAGGAGCACCTGCGTCCTGCCTGACAACAACGGGAGGACGACATGGCGGATAGCGTCTACAAGGTCATTGAGCTGATCGGTACCAGCAAGGATTCCTGGGAAAAGGCGGCCGCGGTGGCCGTCAACCGGGCCGGAAAATCCTTGCGCGATCTTCGCGTCGCCGAGGTGGTCCAGCTCGATCTGCAATTGGACGCCAAGGGCAAGGTCGAAGCCTATCGCGCCAAGTTGAAAGTCTCGTTCAAGTTCGAGGGTTCGTAAACGCTTGGTAGGCTTAGCCGGGCCCACCCTGCGATCCGAGCACCAACGCGCCCGGCTTTGCCGGGCGCGTTTTCTTGGTTTCGTCATTGCGAGGAGCCACAGGGTCCCGCCTCCGGCGGGCCGATGATAAACTCCGCGACGACCGCGTTCGCCGAAGCTCAACGAGCGAAGGCGGAAGCAATCCATCCTTTGTATTGCGATGGATTGCTTGCGGAGTTTACCATCGGGCGCGCATTCGCGCGACCCGGTGGCCCGCAATGACGTTTTTAATGCGTCACGAGCGGGCAGCCGCCCTTGTCGAGCGGGCGGAATGCCTCGTCGCCGGGCACGGTGGCGATCAGCTTGTAGAGATCCCATTCGCCCTTCGATTCCGACGGCTTCTTCACCTCGAACAGATACATGTCGTGGACCATGCGGCCGTCGATGCGGATCTTGCCGTTCTTGGCGAAGAAGTCGTTGACCGGGGTCGCGCGCATCTGCGCCATCACTTTCGGCGCTTCATCGGTGCCGATCGCCTCGATCGCCTTCAGGTAATGCATGGTCGCCGAATAAAGCCCGGCCTGGATCATGCTCGGCATGTGGCCGACCTTCTCGTTGAAGCGATTCGAGAACGCGCGGGTCTCGTCGTTCATGTCCCAGTAGAACGCGTCGGTGACGATCAGGCCTTCGGTGGCCTTGATGCCGAGCGCGTGGGTGTCGGTGATCTCCTGCAGTAGCGCGATCATCTTCTGGCCGCCCTGGGTCAGGCCGAATTCGGAGGCCTGCTTCAGTGCGTTGGTGGTGTCGCCGCCGGCATTGGCCAGCGCCACGACCTTGGCCTTGGAAGCCTGGGCCTGCAGCAGGAACGACGAGAAGTCGGACGAGTTGAGGGGATGGCGCACGTCGCCGAGCACCTTGCCGCCGCTCTCCTTGACGACGTTGGCGGCGTCGCGCTCCAGCGCCATGCCGAAGGCGTAGTCGGCGGTGACGAAGAACCAGGTGTCTTCGCCGCGCTTGACCATCGCCTTGCCGGCGACGTTGGACAGCGCATAGGTGTCGTAGGTCCAGTGCACGGTATTGGGCGAACAGGCGACGCCGGTGATATCGGAAGAGCCGCCGCCGGAATTGATGTTGATCTTGTTCTTTTCGCGCGTCAGCGCGGAGACCGGCAGCGCGACCGAGGAGGTCGGCACGTCGAAGATCGCGTCCACCTTGTCGTTGTCGTACCAGTTGCGGGCGATGCTGACGCCGACGTCCGGCTTGTTCTGATGGTCGGCGGCGACCACCTCGACCGGCTTGCCTTTCACTTTGCCGCCATAGTCGGCGACCGCCATCTGCACCGCGGCCAGCGAACCCTTGCCGGTCGCATCCGCATAGAGGCTGGACATGTCGGTCAGCACGCCGATCTTGACGACGTCGTCGGATATCTGCGCGCTCGCTGTGCCGCCGGAAACGGCGAGTGCGAGGCCGGCCGCGACTGCGGCTGCGAGTGATTTCATGGTCTTTTCTCCCAGGCTTCTTGTTGAGGGCTTCGTTTGAGGGGCCCCTTCTAGCCGTGTTCGAAGCGCCCGCAAAGCCAAAGACAACGCATGAACCCATGCGCTGTTCGAAAGCGGGCAGCGTTTTTGTTTTCCGGAAGGGTTCTTCCTTACCGCGCCCGCCTGCGGGGAGAGGTCGGATCGCACGCCAACGGGTTACAGCGCCGGTAACGCGCTGACGGCGGCGTTGATGACGCCTTCGGTCTCCACGATCACGCGCAGCGTCCTGGAGTCGAAGGCGATGCCGGCCAGCCGCAGGCTGTTGATCTCGGCATCCACCCGCACGCCTTCCTCGTTCTTCTGGAAGTCGGCGATGACGGCGGCGATCTTCCTTTGCGCATTGCCGGCGAACGGCTTGAGGTCGACGATCAGCTTGTCCGCCAGCGCTTTTTGCAAATGGGGCATCGCCGCGCGCGCCGCGGCGCCCAAGAGGCCGAATGCGGCCTCGGATTCGACCGCCAGTTCGACATCGGTGAGCCGCAGCGTCTGCTGCGCCTGATCGAGCACGGGCCGGCCCCAGACATGCACGGTGGCCTCGCCGCCGAGGCCGAGGAAGCTCTTCTTCTCCTTGGCCTTGACCAGCAGCGAAATCAGCAAGCGGTCGCCGGAAGCCGCGACGCTGGCCTGTTTGACGGTGACGTCGACCGACCCCGAGCCGTCCTCGGGAAACGTCTTGCCGACCAACTGGGCTTCCACCAGCTGACTCAGCGCGACGAACGACATATCGACCGGCATGCCGATGCTGACACGGCCGGGCGTCGGCGGCACGATGCTGATCGTCGCCGGGAACGGACAATTGGGCTTGGTCTCAAGCTCGGTGACGCGGGTTTCGGCCTCGATGCCGAGCGTCAGCGTGACCGCCGACGTGTCGACGCGCGGCTGTGCTGCGATCGCGCGGGTCGGCCGCAACTCCAGCCAGAGCGGCGGCACGGAGGTGGCGCCGGTGCCTTGCAGCGGGATCGAGCGGCAGGCCTTGGCCCATTGCGCCCGTGCGTTCTGCTCGAACGCGGTATCGTTGCGCATCCGCGCCTGCACCGCGGCGAGCTGATCGGCGACCGTCTTGTCGATCAGCGGCTTGACCTGCGCCGGAACGTTGACCCGCGCGCCCGCCACCGAAAGGCTGGTGTCGCCGAGGTTCACCTGCGCCGCGAGGTTCGGCTCGATGCGCCAGGCGGCGGCGATTTTCGGCCGCGCGGTGATGACGACATTGCCCTTGATCTCGGCGCTGGCGTTGAGGTTCTTGATGTTCACGCTGCCGATCTGCTTGGCGACATTGGCGCCGAGCAGGCTGCCGAGCGCATCGCCGACCGCACCCGTCGCCTTCGCCGACAGCGAGCCGGTGACGTTGAGGGTTCCGGTCAGCGGCGTTGCCAGCGAAAGCACATCCTGCGCGCCGGTCGCTGCGATCGGCCCGCGCTGGGCGGTCCAGCCGATATCGGCGTTCTGCAGGATCTGTGAAATCGGATTCTCGGCCTTGCCGTTGAAGGTTTTTGGTGCGCCGCGATCGGCGGCGTCGCGGATTGCCGACAGCGCAACCGCGACCGGTACCATCACGATGGAGCTGCGCGGCGCCGGCGGCAGCGGCGGCAATTCGACTAGCACGGGACCGCTGACCGTGACGCGCGGCGCCAGCCAGTCCATTGCCTTCAGGCTGATCAAGAACGAAACCGCGACGATCGCGCCCCCGATCAGAATTGTCATCAGATGCATCGGCAGACGCATCGTCCCCCCGAACCGATTGAGCCCAAACGGGTTCTACAGGGAAGGCGAAAGGTGCGCCAGTGAGGGCAAATTGATGTCCACCTTGCGGCCTGGATTGCCCGGCAGACACATTCAGGCGATCACGGCCAAAATGGAAACGGCCCCGGCGAATGCCGGAACCGCTTTTCCGAGGTTCGAATTCCGGTCGGCTTAGCGGATGGCGGCGCCGAGATCGGCGCGGCGGTCCGTCATCGGCAGCACGATCACCTTGGTGCCGACATTGACCCGCGAATAGAGGTCAGCGACGTCCTCGTTGGTGAGGCGCAGGCAGCCCGACGAAACCCGGGTGCCGATGGTCTCCGGCGCGTTGGTGCCGTGGATGCGATACACCGAGCCGCCAAGATACATGGCGCGGGCGCCGAGCGGGTTGCCGGGGCCGCCGGCCATGTGGCGCGGCAGATAGGGCTGGCGGGCGATCATTTCCGGGGGCGGGGTCCAATCCGGCCATTCCGCCTTCCTGGTGATGGTCTGGGTGCCGGACCAGGTAAAGCCCTCGCGGCCGACGCCGATGCCGTAACGGATCGCCTTGCCGCCTGCGAGCACATAATAGAGATAGGTGTTGGGAGTATCGATGATGATCGTGCCCGGCGCCTCGCGGGTGGCATAGTTGACGACCTGGCGCTTCAGCCGCGCCGGCATCTCGACCACGGTGCCTTCGTCCTGCGACGGGGCGGCCTGAACCGGCGGCGGCGCCGCTTCGGTCTGCGGTATCAGCAGGAAGGGAAACAGCGGCAGCGGAGCGGCTGCGGCGGAAGCGGAAAAAGCGACGGTGCCGATGGCCAGCGCGCCCAAAGCGGCGGCAGCCAGGCGGGTATTCAGCCTGATCGAGTTGAACATTGTCGTCCCCTGTTTTGGCGCCCATGCGCGTCAGTTTCGGCGCGTCGTTGGGCAGATCATTACAGGGCAGGCGTTTCGGGACGTTTGCACGAAACCGCCAAAATGGTTTCATCGCGGTAATGAACTGTTTCTGGACGGTTTCGCGGCAGCGCTGGTTAACGCCGCCTCACCGCGGCGATCTTGCCGTCCCCGGGGACGCGCGGCGGGGCAAATCTAGCCGATGCGCACGCGGGCCACGCCGGTGGCCGGGGTCCCCAGCGTGAGGCGGCGGTCGGTGACGGCGTGATGGAGTTGCTCGAGCGCCAGCCCGAGTACGGACAGGTCATCTTCCTGGATCGCGCCATCTTCGTAGCAATCGAGCGCCTCGCGCAGGACGGCGTCCGCCTCGCCCTGCATCTCCGTCAGTTCTTCCGGCGTTTCGGCTTTGCGCGCCCGCGCAAGCAGGTCGAGCAGATTTTCGCGATGCGCGACGTATTGCTCGCGTTCGTCCCGCCTCCAGTAATGCCGCAGCCAGGCGCCCCCCGATCCCAGGCCCGAGAGCAGCAGAATGACGCCCCAGATGTAGTCGCTATATTTTTCGAGGAAGGTGCGCTCGGTGCCGTCGATATAGGCCGCCGCGCCCTGGTGCGCCGGCAGCGCCGCGTCCTTGTCGGTGTCCGGCGCTTCGATCTTGGCCGCAGTCGGCAATTCCCTGGCGAGTTCGTGGCGCACCGTGAACAACTGACGGGCGAACGCGCCGACCGCGGTGTCGGACAACGACTTCGGCGCGATGATCAGATGGTTGACGCTGACGGTGTCGATCTTGTCTTCCGGCCGGGCGGGCGATGAGGCGAAAATGCTGCCGGGAATTTCCTCGGCTTCATAGAGCGGGTGTTTCTTGGCGATGGCTTCCGAGACATCGACCGGGAGGAATTTCGGCTCGCCGCGCGCGGTGGCCGTCGCGGCGATGGCGTCGGCGGTGATCTTGCTGTCGAGCGGGCCGACCGCCATGAACGCATCAAGGGTCTGGTCGTGCGCCAGCTCGGCGATTTGATTGGTGGCGAACTGCGTCACCGCGACCTTGTCGGGATTGACGCCCGACTCGGTCAGGATCACGTGCAGCAGCGTGACGTTGGCCTCGCTCCGGCCGATGACGCCGATGCGATGTCCGGGAAGTTCGTCGATGCTCTTGATCTTGGGCGCGGGCTGTTTCTTCGAGCCTTTCGCCGCGAGACCCGAGGGCGCCCACAGCACCACGACGTTCTTGCGCAGGATGGCGACGGATTCGGCGTTGGCCGGCAGGTTCAGATCGCCGCGCGCGATCGCAAGGTCGGTCTTGCCGGCGGAGAACAGCGCGATGCTCTCGGTCGCCCCTGCGGTCGTGATCGGCGCCAGCCTAATCGGGCTTCGCTCGTTGGCAAAGGTCTGCGCCAGTAACTGCACAAGCTTCTGGTCGTCGCTGCCGGGTGGTCCGACCGCAATCCGCAAGGTGACCGGCCGCAACACGAAATAGACCGTGCCCGCGGCGACGCCGAACAGGAAAATGCCGACGGCGAGGATCAGCAGCGAATAGTTCTTTCGCTTCCGTCGAGGGCGGCGTGCAGCAATCTTTTCGTCGGGGTTTGACATCGTACTGTCACGTTACACGAAAAAACGTGGAGGCGGCCTTAAAAAACAACCTTACAGATCGATGACGTCATACGCCTGAAATATCCATGTCCTTAACGTCAGGAAATTGAGAATCATCGAATCTCGGGTTCCCATGATGCGGATATTGATCGCGACCGACGCTTGGCATCCGCAGGTGAATGGCGTCGTGCGGACGCTGACCTCGCTGGCCCGCAGCGCCTCGGCGCTCGACGCCGAAATCAACTTTCTCACTCCCGAGGGGTTTCCATCCGTCGGAGTCCCGACCTATCCGGGCTTGCGCGTCGCGCTGCCGAACCGGCGCGAGATCGCGCGCCGGATCGAGGCTGCCGCACCCGATGCCGTTCACATCGCCACCGAGGGACCGGTCGGCTGGGCGGTGCGCGCCTATTGCCGCCGCCGCAAACTCGCCTTCACCACCTCCTACACGACGCGCTTCCCGGAATATGTCGCGGTCCGCACCATGATCCCGGCCAGCGTCGGCTATGCGGTGCTGCGGCATTTTCACGCGGCCTCGAGCATGATCATGGTGGCGACCGAATCGCTGCGGCAGGAATTGAGCGCGCGCGGCTTCCGCAAGCTCGGCTTCTGGACCCGTGGCGTCGACACCGACCTGTTCAGGCCGGAGCAGCCGGCGGAACTCGATTTGCCGCGGCCGATCTTCATGACCATGGGCCGCGTTGCGGTCGAAAAGAATCTCGAAGCGTTCCTGGCGCTGGATCTGCCGGGAACCAAGGTCGTGATCGGCGACGGGCCGCAAAAGGCGGCGCTGGCGCTGAAATATCCGAAGGCGAAATTCCTCGGCGAGAAAAAGGGTCAGGATCTGACCGCGCATCTGGCCGCCGCCGATGTCTTCGTATTCCCGAGCCTCACCGACACCTTCGGCGTCGTGCAACTCGAGGCTCTGGCGTGCGGCACGCCGGTTGCGGCTTTTCCGGTTACCGGTCCGCTCGACGTGATCGCCGATCATCCGATCGGCGCGCTGGATTGGGATCTGCGCAGCGCCTGCGTCCGCGCGCTCGGCATGTCGCGCGACGCGTGCCGGAATTTTGCGCTGGCGCGTTCCTGGGAGAACAGCGCGCGCCAGTTCATCGGCAATCTGACGGCGTTGCAGCCGAGCCGTTCGCTGCGGCCCGCCCGCCGCGTCGCCGGCACCAGTGCTGTTCAAGGGTAATCGAGAATTCATCGAACGAAAGAGACGAGAACACAATCATGGCAGAAATCATCAAGCTCGACTTCGACCGCGAGATGGTCGAGCAGGCCTACGATCGCTGGGCACCGGTGTACGACCTCGTGTTCGGCGGCGTCTTCAGCAAGGGCCGCAAGGCGGCGATTGCGGCCACGAACAGGATCGGCGGCCGCGTGCTCGAGGTCGGCGTCGGCACTGGCATCTCGTTGCCGCAATACGCGCCGCATGTCCGGATCTTCGGCACCGATATTTCTGAGGCGATGCTGCAAAAGGCCAAGAAGCGCGTCACCGAGTTGGGCCTCAAGAACGTCGAGGGTCTCGCGGTGATGGACGCCGAGAAACTCGAATTCCCCGACAATTCCTTCGACGTCGTGATGGCGCAATATGTCGTGACCGCGGTGCCGAACCCGGAAGTGGCGCTCGACGAGTTCGCCCGCGTGTTGCGGCCGGGCGGCGAGCTGATCATCCTGACCCGGGTCAGCGCCGATGCCGGCGTGCGCCGCTTCATCGAGCAGCGGCTGCAGCCGGTGGTGCGTCCGCTCGGCTTCCGGACCGCTGAATTCGCCTGGTCGCGCTATGCGCAATGGCTGGCGGGTGCGCGCGGCATGGAATTGGCGGAGCGCCGTCTGGTGCCGCCGCTCGGCCATTTCTCGCTGGTACGCTTCCGCAAGATCGACGTCGCCAAAGCCGCGTGAGTCCGTGCGCGCGGCGCTTTCGCCGTCGCTGCACGCCTTCATATGTCAACATCATGATGTCACACGCCGGACATCGAATCCCTGTAACCATGATCCCGAAAGAATTTTGGGGGAGCCAATGATCAAGAACTTCCTGCAGGAACTGCGAACCCAGCGCTGGGACGACCACCGCTACTATCATCACAGCCGCATCAACCAGTCGCTGCACTTCGTCAGTTCGGTGAGCTTCCTGGTCGCCTATGTGATGCTGTTTGTGGATCCGATGGTGTCGGCGCTGCTCGGTTGGCTGGTCTCGATGACGTCGCGCCAGGCCGGCCACTTCTTCTTCGAGCCCAGGGGTTACGACCACGTCAACCACGCGACCCATGAGCACAAGGAAGAGATCAAGGTCGGCTATAATTTGCAGCGCAAGGTCGTGTTGATGGCGATCTGGGCGTTGTCGCCGCTGGTGCTGTACTTCGATCCGACCCTGTTCGGTCTGTTCAAGCCATGGGTCTCATTCGCCGACTTCACCCGTCAGGTGGCCAAGGTCTGGCTCGCGGTGGGTATCGGCGGCTTGCTGTTCCGCACCGTTCATCTGTTCTTCATCCGCGATATCGAGACCGGCCTGGTCTGGATGACGAAGATCCTCACCGACCCCTTCAACGATTTCAAACTCTATCACAAGGCGCCGCTGTTCCTGTTGAAGGGCGAACTGATCGATCCCGGCCTCGAGAAGCACGTCAAGCACGCCTGAGAATTGATCTAGGATGCCCCTAACGTTCGTCATGCCCGGGCTTGTCCCGGGCATCCACGTCTTGGCGGCACAAAGAATAAAGACGTGGATGGCCGGGCATAGGCGAGCGGAAGCGACGCCGTCCTTCGGACGGCTCCGCCCAGCCGTGACGAGGAATAGAACAGCGGAGTTACCGCAACCGCTTTCGCGTCAGCATCTCTTTCAGGATCTGCCGCTTGATGCCCTTGTTGGTGAGATCGGCGTCGTGCCACCACCAGCCGTCGCGCTTCATCTTCTCGCAGGCTGCGACGAAACGGTCGGCGACCGCGGCAAAGTCGGCATCCGTATAGTTCAGGCTGAAGATCAGGCGGCCGCTTCCGACCCAGCTCAGCGCGAGCCCTTCGGCGCGCAGGTAATATTGAAGCATCCAGTTGTAACGGGACGGCTCGGTATAATGCACCATCCAGATCGACGACAGATTGCTGACCCGCACCGGGAGATCGGCTGCGGCCAGCCTGTCGTTCAACGCCCTGGCGCGCCCGTTCCAGGTCTCTTCGAGTCCGATATAGACCGAACGGAAATTGGGACTGGCGAGCCGGCCGAGGAATTCGTCCATCGCCGTCATGACGTAGGGGTGCGAATTGAAGGTGCCGCGGGCAAAGCAGACGTCGGCCGGCCGGTCGTCGCGGAACCGGCGCATCAGATCCTTGCGGCCGCAAACCACGCCGACGGGCAGGCCGCCCGCCAGACTCTTGCCATAGGTCACCATGTCGGCGCGGATGCCGAAATATTCCTGCGCGCCTCGGTACGCGAGGCGGAAGCCGACAAAGACCTCGTCGAAGATCAGCACGATGCCGCGCTCGGTGCAGACCTCGCGCAGCTTGCGCAGCCAGTCGCCATAGGCGGCGCGATCGAAATTGCCGCCGCGCGAACTGTCGACCAGCGAGGAATCGCCGGGCGCGTTGGCGTTGGGATGCAGCGCCTGCAGCGGATTGACCAGCACGCAGGCGATGTCGCGCCGCGTCTTCAGGACATGCAGCGTCCGTTCCGACATCTCGGCCAGCGTGTAGGTCTCGTGCGGCGAAACAGGATTGCCGACGCCGGGCTGCACGTCGCCCCACCAGCCGTGATAGGCGCCGGCGAAACGCACCAGATGCGAGCGGCGGGTGTGATAGCGCGCGAGCCGCACCGCCTGCATCACGGCTTCGGTGCCGGACATGTGGAACGAGACTTCGTCGAGACCGGATATCTCGCACAGCCGCCGCACATTGTCGGTTATGACGGGGTGATAGGGCCCGAGCACCGGCCCCAGTGCATGCGCGCGCTCCTCGGCCTTGGCAATGCACTCCTTGTAGAAATCGTTGCCGAAGATGTTGACGCCGTAGGAACCGGTCAGGTCGTAGGACACATTGCCGTCGACATCGGTGACGGTGACGCCGGCCGAGGACTGCACGAAGGTGCTGGTCGAAAGATGCTCGCGCATCAGGCGGCTGTACTGAAACGGCACCCGGTAGGCTTCGGTGAATTGCAGATCGGAGATCCGGCTGGCCGCCTCCGCCGTCATCTGCCGGCCCTTGGCGTAGCGTTCGCTGTAGCAACCGGAGAGGCGGAAGAAGCCGTCCTGGCGCTGCATCGCCACCGCGGGCGGCGCGCCGTCGGAACGGAAGAAATCGTCGATATCGAATTCGTAATGCGGCACCAGGCGCGCGACCATCCTGGACATCTTGGAATGTCCGGTCAGCGAGCGGTGCTTGGCTCGCGACAGCGCCAGCCGCGCCTGCAATTTGGGGAAGGTCACCGCGGCGCCGGCAATCGCGGCGGCGGACAGCGACAGAATCGAAAGGGGCGAATCCATGCCACCAGCGCTAGCCAATCCAGCTAACAGAATAATGACAATCCGGGGCCTGATCGCAGCCTTGACGCAGCAGGAGGACCTGAACTTCCTCTTGACCAACCGCATCCCGCGGGCGGCACTGACGCGGTTCATGGGCTGGTTCGCCAAAATCGAAAATCCGCTGGTGCGCGACGCCTCGATCGCCTGCTGGCGGCTGTTTTCCGATCTCGATCTGTCGGAAGCGAAAAAGACCGAGTTCAAGAGCCTGCACGATTGTTTTACCCGCGAGCTTCGCCCCGGCCTGCGGCCGGCCGACCCCGATCCCGCCGTGGTCGCCAGCCCGAGCGACGGAATCATCGGCGCGTTCGGAAGGATCGAGGATACAAAACTGTTTCAGATCAAGGGCGCGCCCTACGCGCTGCTCGATCTGCTTGGCGATTCCGCCCTGGTGGAGCAACACCGCAACGGGCGCTTCGTCACCTTGCGGCTGACGTCGAGCATGTATCACCGCTTCCACGCGCCCGCCGATTGCCGGATCGAGAAGGTCACGTTCATCCATGGCGACGTCTGGAACGTCAACCCGATCGCGCTGAAGCGGGTCGAGCGGCTGTTCTGCAAGAACGAGCGCGCGGTGCTGCAAACCCGCCTTGCGTCAGGCGAGGCGCTGACGCTGGTGCCGGTCGCCGCCATTTTAGTGGCCAGCATCCGGCTGCATTTCCTCGATGCCACGCTCAACGCGCAAAGCAGGGGGCCGGTCGTGTTCCCGTGCGATGCTGAAGTCCGCAAGGGCTGTGAACTCGGATGGTTCGAACACGGATCGACCATCATCGTGCTCACGCCGGATCATTTCGAATTTGGCGACAACGTCATGGAAGGCGCACGCATCCGCGCCGGCGAGCCGCTGCTGAGAAAACCGTCGGCGTGATCTCGATTCCGCCGCGCGCTTCCCTATATAGTCGCGATCGCAGCAAAGATTCGAAATCGCAAATTTGGGAAGAGAGATGGCGCGGACGCCTGTTCTGGCGGGGGGAGGCATTGTGCTGCGGCTCGAGGGCACGCCGCTGATCGCGGTGGTGCGCCTGCGCAAACGGAACGAATGGGTGTTGCCCAAGGGCAAGCTCGACGACGGCGAGACGCCGCGTGCGGCTGCCGAGCGCGAGGTCAACGAGGAAACCGGGCACGAGGTTTCCGTGCACGAATTTCTGGGCACGCTGGTCTATGAGTCCGGCGGACGCTCCAAGGTCGTGCATTACTGGCGCATGGAAGCCGGCGGCGAGCCGGTTCATGAACTGATGCACGACGTGAAGGCGGTGGACTGGTTGCCGCTTCCGGACGCCGTCGAGCGGCTCTCGCGCGGCTATGAGCGCGCGTTTCTCGAAAATGTCGGGCCGATCGCGCTGCAGGCCGCCGGCAGTGCTGCCGAAGCCGACGGTTCGGCCGGGGTTGGGTTCGAAACGCGCGAGATCGTTGCGGTGGGCGACGACGCTCCAGGCCCGCGCAGAAGCTTCGCGCAACGAGTCAGGGACTGGCTGCGGCGTGCGGCCTGAGTCCTGCTGCCACGCGGCATCGTCAGCGACGTTTTTCCTTCGGCGGCTTGCCGCCCCTGGGCGGAGGCGGCAATCGACGCGGTGGCTGCGCCGGCCGGTTTTGCAATCCGGACCGCTGCAGGCCGGGCACGGCTGGTGCAATGCCGGGCGAATGCGGCTGGGCTTGTTGCGGCACGCCCGGCGGACGAGCGCCGGGTTGCCGCACGCTTGGTGGCTGCACGCGCTGTTGCTGCCCACCGGGTTGTTGACTGCCTTGCTGCTGAACACCTGGCTGCGCACGGTTTGGCGGCTGCGAGCGCGGCAGCGGCGTGCCGCCGGGTTGACCGGGCAACGCCTGGCCTGATCGCGGCGGCACAGTTGCTTGTCCTGGCTGCGGCTGAGTCGATCCCTGCCGGTTCGGCGCGCCCGGTTGTGGCGGCTGACCGGGACGATTTGGCTGACCGGGCTGCGGCGGTTGTCCGGGACGATTCTGTTGACCCGGCTGTTGCGGGCCCGTCCGGTTCTGTCCCGGCACGCCGTTTGGCTGTTGCGGGCCGGATCGGCGCGGCGGGTTGCCACGGATCACGCCGGGATTGGCGCGGCGGAACGCGCGCTGCTCGTCGACGACCTGCCGGCCGACGGTCTGCGCGGCGTGAACCTGACGCACGAAACCCTGATCGCGCGCGATTTGTTGCGGCGAAATCGTCAGCGGCACCGCGGCGACGCGCGCGCCTCCCACGCCGGGCCGGATGGTGAAGCCGCTGGCGCCCTGGGTCAGGAAGCCGAGCCGCGCGCCGGCGCGGTCGTTGACCTCGATTCGCCCGACCCTGCCGTCGGCATCGGGATAGAGCTTGATCGCGACGTTGTTCGGATTGTTGGCGGCCGCACCTTGCGGCACTTCGACCAGGCCGGTGGTGCCGCGAATGCCGAGCGATGCGGTCGGCGTGGTGATTTTCATGTCGCCGGTCTTTGCAACCGACGCGGCCACGAAGGCCACGGTGCCCTTGGCGACGTCGAATGTCGCCGAGTTGTTGTTGCCGCCGTCCTCGTAGACGTAGTTGTCGATCGTGATCTGCGAACTGGCCTTGAGATTGAAGGTGGTGGCGTCGTTGAAGGTGACGCCGAGCGTCGAACTCGCCGCGGTCTGCACCACGTCGTTGAGATAGATGTCGTCCTTCACCTTGAGCGGCGTGGTCTCGTTGCTGCGGGTGACGCTGGCGCTGCCGGTCAGGGTTGCGACATTGCCGATCGGTTCCTCGACGGCGGGCTGGACGTCGGCGGCCGGTGCCGCCGGATTGGGCGCGGCGGGCGCCGGTGCGGCAGGCGTCGCGGGTGGCGCCGGTTCGGGCTGTGCCTGCGCCAGTTGCACGATGTCATCAGCTGCGGCGAAAACATCCGTCGCGCCGATATAACAAACGATGAGCAGGAGCGCGAATGAAAACCAGCGCCGCATCACGACAGATTCCGGACAACGAGGGATTGGACGAAGAGCGGAAGGGGATATCAGCCTCGCCGGGCTGAATGCAGGATGAACATGGCCGTTTTGTTGTCAGGGCCGGCCAAAACGATCAAGCGGGAGAATTGTTTCGCCGGGCTATTTCAAAGGTCATTCGGGGGCGCGCGAAGCGCGAACCCGATATGCAATTGCACGTCCGGGAATCCCTGGATTCTCAGGTGCGCAATTGGGCACCTGGTTCTTAAGTGATGTCCTTTTGGTTTCGGATTAATTGGCCACCGCCGCGTTCTCCCGCGCCACTCGCTCACGGTAGGACACCGCCGCCTTGAGCTGGGAGGAGGCGGCGGCCTTAAGGTCGAGGAACTCGAAACCGCGAACCGCGCACGGCCAAAAAGGGTCCCATGGGTCGATATGGGACCCAAAGAGCGGCTCCGCCGTTAGGCATGCAACAGCGCAGGTGGGGTGCGACTTATGCCAGCTATACAAGAAACACCAACGAGCCGCTGAAGCGCATCGCGCATGGCCGGCGCTACGAACAACTCCTCCAGTTGATCGCGGCGCCGCTCCCAAACGACAAGGTTTTGGACTACGGCTGCGGCGATGCCCATTTGTTCTCGCATCTCATAGGCGAGATGGCTGCGGCCAATTTGGTTGGGTACGATCCAAATGCGAAGCTATTGGCCCAGGCCGACCCCGCCGTCACCGCCGGTAGCTGCCTCACAACCGACATTGACAAGCTCAAGGCCGAGCACCGCCGCTCGTTTACCCTGATCTATTGCGTCGAGGTGTGCGAACATCTCACGGACAAGGCCCTGGATGAACTGTTCGACAGCATCACCCAGCTCGCCGCGCCCTATGCCCGGATTGTCTTCGGGGTGCCGATCGAGACGGGGCCGAGCGGCTTCCTCAAGTCCGTGTATCGAACCGCTCGCGGTCGCCGGCAGGACGCCAGCCTCACCAAGGCGCTGCGGGCGCTCTTCGGCTTGCCCATTCGCCGAACCGTAACGGACGTGGAATGGTACGGCGACCATACGGGCTTCAGCCACACCCGTCTTCGGCAGAAGCTTGAGTGCGCCGGCTTCGTGGTCAAGCGCTCCTCTTGTCTGCCATTCCCGGCGGTCGGCGTGGCGTTGAACAACGAAATCTATTTCACCTGCTCCGCCCGACACGCCGCCCGGGGGGAAGGACCCGCCGCGAGGCACGCATAGCTAGCTCGGAAGGGACGTTGAAATAGATAGCAAATTGGCATTGAGTAAATCACCTGCTCACTTCGTGCGCCCCGGAATGACGAGGGGCGCGAAACGATGCTCGCGTGTCAGCCGACGCGCTTCCAGGTCTGGCCGCCGCAGAACATGCCGAACGCGCAATCCTGAACCTTGACGGAATTGGTGCTCTTCAAGGCGATCGTCGAGTCGTAGTTGCTGCCGCTGTCCGGATCGTGAATCCGGCCGCTCCATTTCGAGCCTTCCGGTTTCATGTTGATCAGGATCTTCTCGCCGGACTTCTCGACATAGCCGCAGAGATTGGCGCCGCATTCTTCGATGCGAACGTTGCCTTTATTCTCTTATTCTCTTCGGTCGCCCAGACGCCGAGCGGCGTGGTCGGCGCAGGCGCGGCGGCGACCGGGGCCGGCTGCGGTGCGGGAGTTGCGACCGCGGCAGGCGTCGATGTGCGTCACGGGGAGGGCGGGTGACCCAAATCACATCCAGGAAGGCCACGATCGGCCTAGTTTCTCCGCGCTACCGGGGAGGTTGCGATGCGACGATTCTGGTTTCTCGCGGTGCTGATGGTGCTCAGTCCGCCCGCTTATGCGGGTTCGTTCGCTTTCTCGATCGGCGGACATCGGATCCACATCGAATCGTCGAGGTATTGCCGTTCGACGTCCTGCGCTTCGGTATCGATCTCCGGCATCTCACAATCGCGCCGCGATCGTGACCGTTATGATGACGACAATCGCGATACGGTCGATCCGGTGAAGGCGCCCGCGCCGCCGCCATCGCCGCCGCCCGTTCAGCCGGCCGCGATCGTTCCGCCGCCACCACAGCCCGCTGCGCCGCGAGTCGAGAAGCCGGCCGAAGCCGTGCGGCCCGCGACCGCCGCCCTGAAGGTCTTGCATCAACTGCAGCACATGGAAGGTGAGCCGGCCGACACGCCGGTCGGCGACTGGCTTACCGAGGCCAGGGGAACGGTTCGCATCGTCAAATGCGGCCGCGCGCTGTGCGGCTATGTGCTCAACACCTCGTCGGACGACAAGGGCGAGGCGGTGCTGGTCAACATGAAGCCGAAGACGGATACGCGATGGACCGGCAGCGTCTACAGCCACGACAGCGGCGATACTTACTACGGCACGATGGACATCAAGAGACCGGACACGCTCCGCGTCGAAGCCTGCGCGCTCGGCCGGTTCTACTGCTCGGGCAACAACTGGAGCCGGATCACAGCCAGGAACGAGCCGATGATGTCGTCGCGGCAGACATTGCCGGAGCCGCGGTCGTAGCAAGCGTGCCGCTGCGCCGTGTGCGCCGCCGACGTTTCCGATTTGTAATCGATCCGGTTCGAACCGCTCCCTGCATCGGATGCGACCGATAGCTGAAACGCTATTCGCCCGAGATGGAGACCGGTCATGAAACGCCTGAGCCTGATTGCCATGTTGTTGCTGGGCAGCGCGATCAACGCCCATGCCGACAACGACGTCTATAGCAATGCCCTGAAACAGCCGCGCGGCGACGATGCCCTGCACGCCGACACGGCGATATGCGATGCGCAATTCGGCGCACCCCGGAATGGCGTGCCGACATCGCGGGCCTACAGGAGCTGCATGCGCGCGCATGGCTGGCGCTTCAGCCATACGATCCGCGAGCGGGCGAAGCGCGACGATCGCTATCCCGATCCCGACAATCCCGGAATGATGTGCAGGGATTTTACGATCGCCGGCGTCACCGGATCGAGCTGCTCGAATTTTGATTAGCGGGATTGAACGGAACTTTCTCTCGCTACCGTGCACGGCGCGCGCGACGGCCGATGCACATGAAAACGCCCGGTGGAGGGACCACCGGGCGCCAACGTCCAGTTCTATACGGAAAGCCTAGAACACGCCGAGTACGATGGCGCCGACGAAGGCGAGTGCGATATACGCGGTTACAATGCTCACTTTGCTGACGAGTGGCATGGGAAAACTCCCTTGGTTCACCTCGTGCCCGCGCATAACGCATGAGGCTAGCAATGCGTTCCCGGCGTAAAAAGTCAGCATTGCTGTCAGTTCCCGCCTCTCCACCGCGCCCGGTCCCGGCAACGTGGTTAAAAATTAGTAAAATCAACGCGTTGAAGAGTCCTTAAATAAATTCATCGAACCTGCGGGGATGACGCGCGGAGTTCGTTTGTATCTGGTCGGCTCCTTCGTCCTTGTTTCGCTAGCGGGCTGCGGCCGCGGATTCTTCCAGTCCGCGGAGCGCGAACCGTGGCGGGCTGAGGCCGAGGTGGCATGTCTGAAGTCCGGCGCGGTCAAGGAGACCCCGGAACTGGTCCGGATCGATCCGATCTCCGGCCCCGGCGTCTGCGGCGCGGAATTCCCGCTCAAGGTCGCAGCGCTGGGCGAGGGCAGCGGCAGCTTTGGCTATAGCGACGAATTGCGGCCGCCGGGCAACATCGGCAATCAGCCGCGCTGGCCGATCGCACCGGCAGCCGCGCCCGCGCCGTCGCAGGCGCCCTATTCGGACAACGCGCTGCGCCAGCCGAACTACGCAGCGCCCGCCAATGGACCGATTTCGCTGTCGGCGCCGGGCGTAGCTCCCGAGGAAGACGAAATCGACTTGCCGGCCGAGGGCACGCCCGACCAGGTTGGCCGTTACATGAACGCGCCGGCCTATCCGCCGCGCGAGCGCAGCGCTGCGCCATACTCCACAGCGGCGCCCTATCCGCAGCAGCCAGCCGGCGCAGCGCCTTTGCCGCGGCTCGGACCGTCGCGCGGCGATCCCGTCAATGCGGTCGGTCCAGTGGCGGTCAAGCCGACGGCGACGCTGGCCTGTCCGATCGTCTCGGTGCTGGACCGCTGGCTCGCCGATTCCGTGCAGCCGGCGGCGCAGCGCTGGTTCGGCGCGCGCGTGGTCGAGATCAAGCAGATCTCCGCCTATTCCTGCCGCGGCATGAACGGCAATCCGAACGCGCATATTTCCGAACACGCCTTCGGCAACGCGCTCGACATCGCGGCCTTCACGCTCGCCGATGGCAGGCGCATTTCGGTAAAGGACGGCTGGAAGGGCCTGCCGGAAGAGCAGGGCTTTCTGCGCGACGTGCAGGCCGCCGCCTGCCAGCAGTTCAACACCGTGCTGGCGCCGGGCTCCAACCGCTATCACTACGACCACATCCACGTCGACCTGATGCGCCGTTCCAGCCGCCGCATCATCTGCGAGCCGGCGGCGGTGTCGGGCGAGGAAGTCGCGGCGCGGGTTGGCGCCCGCAACCCCTACGCCTCGCGCGACCCCTACGTGACGGGATCGCTCGGCGGCAGCAAAGTGCCGCATCGGCACAAGGCTGGCATCAACGAAGAAGACGAATTCGAGGACGAATAAAGCGTAAGCTCAATCGTCGGACGCGGGATCGCCGCGCTGATCGAACAGCGTTCTCAGTAGGCGCCACAATTCGCGGTGGCCGGCGGTTTGCCCGCCCTGGGTCAGGTAATCCGCAATGTCCATCGTGACCGTCTGGAGCTCGATCGTGCCGCCCGGACTTGCCTCCAGATGCGCGACCTCGCGCTCGACATACAGTCTCTTGCTGTCGGTATCGAACACCAGGGTGCAGCGGTCGGCATGGGTGGTTTCCGGCCCCTGGACCTGACGATGCAATTCCCGCTTGAGGAGAGCCATGCTCCGCTCCCGATGATGACGATGGCGAAATTTTGCTAGCTCAACCTTGCTAGCTCAGCAAAGTGCGGACCATCGTGGCGGCGTTATAGATTTCGATCTGAAGCATCGGATAGGCCGATTTCAGTTTCCGGGCCGATGCCTCCGCAGCCTCGACCGTGGCAAATTCGGATTTGAAGTGGCCGTCGACAACCACCACGAACCCTTGTGTGGGCGGCCGATCGGCCCGTGGCGCTTTCTTCGGCTCCGGCTCGTCGATTGAGAGAACTGGCTTTTTCATCGGGGTCACCATCGAATGGCGTCCTGCCTGCCGCTTGAGCCTTTTACGCCAGACGGTGGCATTTGTCTTGAGTCGGATCGGGTTCGCCGCGCCCCCGGCGGCCTAATCGACCGGACGACGCGCGGCGTAGGCGGTACGCAGCCCCGGGACAAAGCCGCATCCTTCGTAGAACCGGTGGACGCGCGGGTCGGCCCGGCCGCTTTGCAGCAGGACGTGGTGGCAATCCCGCTCCCACGCTTCAGCCAGGGCCGCCGCGATCACCGCGCGGCCATGGCCGCGTCCCCAATAATTCGGATGGGTGACGACGTTTTCGATAATCCCATGCTGACGGCCGCCGCGCAGCAGGTTGGGAACGGTAATGAGCATGCAGGTCGAGACGATCGTTGCGTCCGCTTCGGAAACAAAAACCGCAAGGCCGTCGCGCGCCAGCGTCTCCTGCCAGATCTGTTCGGCCCTCGCGCGCGGCGCTACCGCACGGCTGACGTCGGAGACCGCAAACAGCGCCAGCAGCGCGTCGAGATCGGCGGCATCGGCAAGTCGGGCGGCGGGCATCAGGCCAACCTGTTTGCGGCGGTTGCTGCGACGGGCGCTACCATTCGGTGCAGAAATATTGTCGCGGAATCACGCGATAGGCGGTGTAGCGATAATGCGGCCGGTAGGCGTAGCCGCGATAGAGCGCCGGCGGCACGTCGTAAAAGGCGCCGTTATAATAATTGTAAGCCGGTCCGTCGCTGCAGCGGAAGGGAACCTCGCCGACGCTGCCGATCCGGCGAACGCCGATCTCGTAGGGGACATCGGGCAAAAGCACGCGCGATTGCGCCGGTTCGGGCAAGGACGCCACGATCGCGGCCAGAACAGCGGCGACGATCGGAGCCAGTGTGTTTCTCTTGGCGTTTCTCTTGGCGTTTCTCATGGACACCCCCCGCAATGACGGTTCGCCTTGCCGGGATTGTCACTCCGGGGCGCCTTCGTGTCCAGCGTCCGAAGCGGCGGGGGCGCCGTGGTCAATGTCGCCATGACGCCGACAAAGTTGGTCGGGAGCGGAAATGAACAGTGCCGCACCGGCGGTGGCGCGGCCCGCACCTTACGAAGCCGCCAGCCGCTCCAGAAGATCCCGCACCACGCCTTCCAGCAGATCGAGCTTGTAGCCGGTCATCGGCAGCGGCCTCGCTCCCGCCGTCGCTTCTCTTGCGGCGTTCGCGATGATCGTGGCACTCGCGGGCTTGCCCTGCAACGCGGCCTCGGACGCGGATAGCCGCAGCGGCACCGGCGCGACGCCGCCGGCGGCGAGCCGGATGAACTGGAAGGCGCCGTCCTTGATGACGGCGCGCGCGCACACCTCGACCAGCGGCCACTCGGCGTAGCTGCGGCTGATCGCGCGCTTGTAGCGCGCGCGCTCGTTCGGCAGGGCCAAGGGAAGCTCGACACCCCTGATCATCTCGCCCGGCTTTAGCGCATTGTCGGAGGCACCGTTGGAGCCGTCGCCGAAGGCGTCGGCGATCGTCAGCCGGTCCCTTTGGTCGGTGACGATCGTGGCGTCATAGGCCAACAGCGCCGCGGCCATGGTCGAGGGATGCGGCGCCACGCAGGGGCCGAGGTCGAACGCGACGCCGTAGAGATGATTGCCCGATCGCGCCGGGCAATCGGCGCCGCCCTTCTTCAGGCAGCCGATATGCGGATTGCGGAAATACCAGCAGCGCGAGCGCTGCGCGAGGTTGCCGCCGAGCGTGGCGAGATGACGGACCTGCGGCGTCGCCAGCCCAAGCGCTGCGGCCGCAACGCCGGGATAGGCGGCGGCGATGGCGGTGTCGGCGGCAATCGCCGCGATGGTGGTGAAGGCGCCGATGCGCAACGTCCCATCCGCGCCCCAATGCACGCTGGTCAAATCTGCCGCCGCGGCGATATCGATCAGCGGCCCCGTCGACACGCCGCTGCGGCGGCGTTCGGAAAGATCGGTGCCGGCGGCGCGGAATTCGGCGACATGGATGGCTGCGGATGTCATGCGGCGGTCCTCCCTTTCAGGGCGGCAATCAGGCGATCGGGCCGGATCGGAATCTCGGTCAGCCGGATGCCGGTGGCGTTGCGGATCGCGTTGGCGAGCGCGGGCGAGGTCGGCACGGTCGCGACCTCGCCGATGCCGACGCTGCCGCCGAGCACATGGTCGAAGCCGCCTTCGTCGAAATGCACGTCGATTTCTGGAATGTCGGCAATGCCGGGGATCCGGTAGTCCTCCATGCCCGCGGTGAGGATATCGCCGGTGCGCGGATCGGTTTCGCGCGCCTCGTAGAGCGCATAGCCGAGGCCCTGGATGACCGATCCCGCCGCCTGGCTGTGCGCCAGCGCGGGTGCGGCAATTTTGCCGACCGCGATGCCGGTGTGAACCTTGAGCACGCGGACATGGCCGAGCCAGGTATCGACCTCGACCTCGATCACCTGCACCGAACTCGGCACGCCGGCGCCGACCGCGAGGTTGGAGAAGCGGCGCAGCATCCAGCCGAAGATCGTGCCCATGAAGCCCGCTTCCTTCAGCGGCGAGCGCACGCCGGGCGACGTCGGCTTGTCGTCCTCGGGCCGCACCGCGGAGACGCGCAGATCCGGCGAGGCGGCGAGCAATTCGCGCCACGGCGCGTTGGAGCCTTTGACCGGCTTCCGCTTTGCGTTCTGCTCGATCGCGGCTTTCAGCTTTTGCACCGCGAGCAGCGCCGGTGGGATCATCGAGGCGGTCGAGCGGCTGCCGCCGGCGCCCGGTCCTTCCGGCAGATCGGACGCGCCGATCCGCACCTCGATCTCGTGCGGCTCCAGTCCGAATTCCCGCGCCACGGTGTTGGCGATCACGGTGCGGCTGCCCTGGCCGATGTCCTGCGTCGCGCAGCTCGCGACCAGGCGTCCGCCTTCGACGGCGAGATCGACCTTGGAGCCGGGCTGCCAGAGATAGAGCCAGTAGCCGGTGGCGACGCCGACGCCGCGCCGATAACGGCCGGTCTGCGATGCCGGGGTTTTCATGTTGCGCCAGACATCGAGCGAAGCGGCCCAATCGTACAGCCGCTGGCGATTCGGATTGGGATCCCAGCGCTTGCGCAGATCGATCGGATCGACCCTCATCCGCAGCGCCGCCTCGTCGATCGCCTGCTCCAGCGCGAACGCCATCGGGGGGCCGCCCGGACCGCGGAACGGCGCGCCGGGCGGCAGATTGCTGATGACGTCGAAGTCGACGAGTTCCTTGGCCTCCGCCGGATAGATCAGCCGGGCCAATGCGGCCAGCGTCGAATTGGTGGCAGCGCCGGTGTCGGCATGCGCGGTGAGCGACAGCGCCTTGAGGTCGCCCTGCGCGGAGGGCAGCAGCGCGATCTTGATTTCGGCCGCGGGCCGGTAGCCAGAGACGGCAAGTTCTTCGTGCCGGTCATAGGCGATCCGGACCGACGCCTTGGCCGCGCGCGCGAGATCGATCGCGGCCGTGGTCTCGATGCCGAGCGCGCCCTTGGAGCCGAAGCCGCCGCCGACATGATCGGCGATCACGCGGATCTTGTCGTGCGCGAGCTTGTAGCGCTTTGCCAATTGCTCCATCACGTGAAACACATTTTGCGTGGAGGCGTGCACGGTCAATGCATCGCCATCGAAGCGCGCGACGGTGGCATGCGGTTCGAGACAGGCATGCGATTGCGTGCCGGTGCGAAAGATTTCCTCGACCAGCAATGGATTGCGTGCCGTGCGCGCTTCGGCGACCCAGGCGCGAACCTTCTTGGGCTTTTGCGAAAACGCCGCCGAGGGACCGCGGATATTGCCGTGCCAGGCCGCCGGCCCGCCGGCGCCCTCGGAGACGTTGCCGGCCTGCTTGCGGTTGGCTTTGCCGAACACGACCGGCGCGCCGGGCTTGCGCGCCGCATCCAGCCCGATCACCGACGGCAGGCGTTCACTTTTGATGGTGATGGCGGCAATCGCGGCCAGTGCGGTCTTGCGGTCCTTTGCCGCGACAGCCGCGATCGGCTGGCCGACAAAGCGCACCATGCGGTCGTCGCCGAGCAGCGAGATCGCAGCACCCACATCCGCCATCTCTCGCGCCGGCGCCAGATCGATCTCGGCGATCCGCGCATGCGCCCATGGCGAGCGCAGGATGATGCCTTCGAGCTGGCCGTCATGCTGGATGTCGACGGTGTACTTTGCCGATCCCGTCACCTTGGCGCGCGCCTCGACGCGCGGCGAGGCAAAATTGTCGCCATCGAACTGGCCCGAGCAGGCGGCGGCGACCGCGCGAAAGATACCGTCATAGGCGCCGCAGCGGCACAGATGGCCGGACAATGCAGCGCCGATTTCCTCGCGTGACGGCACCGCCGTTCCTTTTGTGGCGCGCCAGCGATCGCAGAATGCTACCGCCTCGACAACAAAACCCGGCGTGCAGAACCCGCATTGCAGCGCGTCGTGCGCCATGAAGGCCTTCTGCACCGGGTGCAGTTTTTCCGCGCCGATGCCTTCGATCGTTGTCACCGATTTGTCCGCGGCATGGCGCGCGGGCATCAGGCAGCTCACGACCGGTTCGCCGTCCACCAGCACGGTGCAGGCGCCACAGACGCCGGCGCAGCACACGAGCTTGGTGCCGGTGAGCACCTGCGCGTCGCGCACGATTTCGATCAGCAGCGCGTCGGGATCGTCGGGGAGGGGGGCTGTGCGGCCGTTGATCGTCATGATGCTCATTTGCGATCTCCAGATTTGCGGCGGGCGGATTTTTTCGCAGGCGTTGGTTTTGCGGAACGCGGTTTCGGCAATGGGCCGACGGCGCCGGTGACCAGTGTTCGCAGCATGATAGCGAGATCGGCGAGGAACGCGTCGCGCGGCTGCATCGCCGGATGCATCGATTTGGCCCCGTTAACGGCCATCTCGACGCATCGCGCCAGTTCCTGCGGCGTCATGCCGTCGCGCGGACCCAGCCGTTGCCTGGCGCTGACCCGTTCGATGGTCGCCGCAAGCTGCGCGGAATAGAGTACGGCATATTTCTGGTAGAGGTCGCGGGCGTGAACCAGATGCTCGGAGAACAGCTCCTCGATATGGGGCGAGCCCTCGAGCGAAGCGATCAACTGCCCGAGCCGCCCGCTGACCTCCGCGGTGAGGGTATCGGCGAGGCCGAGGCCGGCCTTTTCCGCGGCGTTGGCGGCGGCGATCTCGGTGGCGAGCGCGCTCTGATGCAGCCGTTCGATCACGGCGCGGAACAGCGCTTCCTTGGACTTGAAATGATGATACAGCGCCTGCCGCGTCAGCCCCGCGGCCTCCGCCGCCTGCTCGATCGACGAGCGCCGAAAACCATGGTGGCGAAACACCACCATCGCGGCGTCGAGAATGCGGTCACGGGGGCTCATTTGACGATTTTGACAGAAAGAGACGAAGTGTCAAATGACGAGGGCGTGAAGGGCAAGGGGGCGCTTTGGTTCAAAATTCAAAAAAATGACGCGGCCCATAGATATCCGCTTCAATCCGGATAGCGGACATTCACCGCCCACGGATCAACATCCGCTAAGGAGCGGAATTGATCCGCATCAACCTTCCAGCTCAGTGTCTCTGGCATGCTTAGTTAGCAGACCCTCCTGCTGCGCCTTTGGAATGTGAGATTGCAAGGATCGGCATGTGATCGAACCGCGCAACCGCGTTGTTCAACTCCGGCGCTACGGCGGTCCCGAGGAGCTGGAGGTCGTCGACGCTCGCCTACCGGCGGCTGGTCCGGGCGAGGTGCGGGTCCGGGTGCTCGCCTCGGGTCTTGAGTACACCGACACGTTGATCCGACGCCATCTCTACCCGCAAACGGCGTCCCGCCGTCCACCGCTTGTAATGGGCTACGATGTTATTGGGGAAGTCGATCAGCTCGGCAACGGCGTGAGCGGATTTCAGCTTGGCGACCGTGTGGCCGACATGACGGTGCTCGGATCGAATGCTGCCTATCGCACGCTGCAGGCGAGCTACTTGACCCCGGTGCCGGCGAGCGTCGATGCGGCAGAAGCCGCCACGCTGGTCCTGAGCTGGATGACTGCGTACCAACTCCTGCACCGTGCTGCGCAGGTGCAGCGAGCACAGCGCGTACTGGTGCATGGAGCTGCCGGTGCAGTCGGTCAGGCGCTGCTCGTACTCGGGAGCATGGCGGGGCTCGAGCTGTGGGGCGGTGCCCACGGGAGGCACGCCACCCTTATCCGCGAGCTCGGCGCTACTCCAATCGATTACCAGGGCGAGGACTTCGCGCGTGTCTTGCCGGGCGGCTTTGACGTCGTGTTCGATGGCATCGGGGAGGACGGCTATCGCCGCTCGTTCGCGGCGCTCAAGCCCGGCGGTCTGCTCTGCGCCTATGGCTACTCGGCGGGCGTGCAGGGTCAGCGACGCATGCTCACCATGCTGATGTGGATCGCGCGTCTGTATCTGTGGAGGTGTTTGCCTGGCGGCAGGCGGGCGTTCTTCTACTCAATCAACGCGATGCGATTGCAACATCCTGCATGGTTTATAGAGGACCTCAAGCGCCTATTCGCTCTTTTGGCCAGTGGCGCCATCCAGCCGCGCGTAGCCGAGCGGATCGCGCTTGATGAAGTTGCTGAAGCGCACCGACGCCTTGAAGCCGGCGGTCTCGAGGGCAAGCTCGTGCTGTGTCCGGATCTCCCGTCGCGACGCAACCAGCGTGCCGCCTGATAACGGCGGGTGTGAAGAAAGCAAGCGACGCTGAACTTCCGACTTGCGTCAAAACCGGAAAAGCTCAATGCGAGCATATGTTTTCCGCTCTGCCCCTGAAAGCGGATCGCGCAATGCAGTTGGCATGTCCGAAAAGTGCCAACGCGGAAGAGCATCGCCGCCGGGTTCGAACATCAATTTCGGGCGACTTTGAATACTCGCTAGAGCCCCAAGTCCGACAACCCGGGGTGGTCAGCCGGGCGGGGACCGGACGCGTCCCAGAAGTATTTCCGGTCGGATTCCTTGATCGGAAGGTCGTTGATGCAGGCATATCTGTGGTGCATCAGGCCATCGGTCCCGAAATGCCAGTTCTCGTTCCCGTAAGAACGGAACCAGTTTCCGGAGTCATCGTGCCACTCGTAAGCGAAGCGCACCGCGATGCGGTCGCCGGTAAAGGCCCATAGTTCCTTTATAAGTCGGTAATCGAGTTCCTTCGTCCACTTGCGTCTCAGAAACTCGATGATCGCTGGGCGTCCGACAACGAATTCCGAACGATTTCTCCAATAGCTGTCCACTGAGTAGGCGAGAGCCACCTTTTCCGGATTGCGCGTATTCCAACCGTCCTCGGCACCGCGCACTTTCTTGACGGCCGTCTCGTACGTGTAAGGAGGAAACGGTGCTGACATGACACTCTCCCTTGGCTGCTTCCGGCTAAGGACAAGCCGCGAGGCTGATGTAGGTTCGCAATCCATCGACACCATTAAATCGAATTTTAAGGAGTCAAAAGCCCAGCAAACGCTGACGCATTCGCGTTGAATAACGAGTTGCAGTAGCCGCCGCGCTCCTCGGTTTCATTGTGCAGCCCGAAGGGCGGATTAGCGTAGCGTAATCCGCCTTGTGCCGTGGATGTGCGTCGCAGGATCAATTCACCGCGCCGAATGCGTCATAAACCAGCTTCTTGAACGCGGGCGTAATGCGTCCGCGTTCATTCTGGGTCTGCTCCAGCAGGATGTAGACCATGTCCAGTTTCGGATCGACGCCGAAATAGGTCCCGCTGCCGCTGTCCCATTTGAGTTCGCCGATCGATCCTGCCGGCGGCGGTTTGGCGTTGCCCGGGTCGGTGCGCACCGCAAATCCGTAGCCATAGCCAAAGCCGTCGCCCGGAAAATAGAAATAGTCCCGCGCTATCCCCGAGTCGGGGCCGATATGGTCCGTCGTCATCAACTCGAAAGCGCGCGCGCTGAGATAGCGTTTGCCGTCATATTGCCCGCCGTTGAGAATCATCTGCGCAAACCGCGCATAGTCGGTCAGCGACGACACCAATCCGCCGCCGCCGGACTCCCATTCCGGATGCGCGCGGCGATCAGCCTCCGCGCTTTTCAGGATCGTGTCGCCGGGCAGGGGCTCCGCCATCCGGGCGCGTTCGTCGGCGCTGCCGAGCACAAATTTGGTGCTGGTCATGCCGAGCGGATCGAAGATGTGCTGCTTTTCGAATTGATAGAGGCTCTGCCCGGATACGATCTCGATGATGCGGCCGACGACATCGGTTGAATGACCGTACCGCCAGAGCGTGCCGGGCTGCCGCGCCAACGGCAATCTGGCGATGCGCTCGGCAAACACCTTGTTGTCGAACTGCCCGTCGAAAAGCCCCGATTCCGAATAGGCCCTGTCGATCAGCTTGCCGCCGATATAGTCGTAGGTGATACCCGAGGTATGCCGCAGCAGATCCTCAATGGTCAGCGGCCGGTCCAGTGGCACCAGCTTCAGAACGGGCGTTCCGTCCGCCGCGACGGAACTGACTCCGACCTGCACGTCGGCAAATCCCGGAATGTATTTGGAGGCGGGATCCGACAGCGCGAGCTTGCCGGCACCGATCAGCATCATCGCCGCGACGCTGGTGATGGGCTTTGTCATCGAGTGGAGTGCAAAAATCGTATCGGGCGTCATCGGAAGATGGGTCGCGACGTCACGGACGCCGAAACATTTGAGATAGAACGGCTTTCCGTGCTGCTGGATCAGGACGACGGCGCCCGGCAATCTCCCGGCGGCGATCTCATTGTCAAAAAATTCGGTGATACGCTGAAGTCCGTCCACGGAAGGAATTTGAGCGCCGGCCGCCCGGCCTGGCTCGACGGCTTTGATGCCGATCACGATCGATGCGGCTGCCAGCATGATCCTGGCGGCACCCGCCGCCGTGCCGCGGCCAAATTTCCTGTGAGCCAACGTCGCGATCATTGCTCCCCCCGGGATTGGCCGGAGCATGGCCGGTTCTGTTGAAGCAGAACCGAAGCCCCGGATTCTTGTCTTGACGCGTTTCCTGCCGCCGATGCGGACAGTACCCCGACCGTACCGATAGGCAATCCAGCGCGTCACCGCTGCGGCGATTGCCCGACGGACCTCAAACGAAAATATTCCTATTTCCAGTCAACCCAAATCAGGTCTGGAAACGTCGCCGTCTCATCCCTCAAGAGGGGCGTTGGCCATCGTCACGAACGTTGGGGTGGGATGCGGTGGACGCGGCAGCGTCGGGCGCGCTTAGGCTTTGCAGGGCAGACTTCAAGTCTGTGAGCGAGCGGCCGGCGCGACAGACGAACGGCGCTTTTGCGTACGGCAAAACCGTGTGGTCCTGGCACCCGTTGCTGGTGTCAAGTCGGCGGAGGTTTTCGCGGGCCCAGAGACGCCAGTGATTGAACCGGGAAGCCGCGGCGTACTGGATACCCCGTATGCGCGGGGTACGACGACCTTTAGTGAGGCCGGCGCCTTCCGCTCAGCTCGCCCTCGCCCGATATGCCGCCAAAAACATCCGCGTCGCGCTTTCGACCACCTCGTCCATGCGCTCGGCGGAGGGGGCGGGGGCGGCCTGAAACACGAACGGCAGGAACAGCGACGCCTTGCATACTTCCATGAACTGCGACGCCGCAAGCTGGCAGTCGTCGATCGCGAGGTCGCCCGGCGCAACATGCGCCTGCAGATATTCGGCGAGGCGGTTGATGGTTTTCTCCAGCACGCGCTCGTAATAGCGGCGGCCGACGTCCGGCATCCGCTCGGCGATCGCCATCACGGTGCGGATCGCGGAGCCGCCGCCCGGCCGGCACAGCAGTTCGATATAGTCCTTGCCGAATTCCCGCAGCGTGGTCGCGACATCGCGCGCCGGGTCGAAATTGAACTCGACCTGGCCGTGCTCGAGCGCCTCGCCCTCGACGATGGCTTCGAACAATCGGTTCTTGTCGGCGAAGTAGACATAGAGCGTGCCCTTGGAAACCCCGGCGGAACGCGCGATCTCGTTCATGCTGGCGCCGTCAAACCCGAGATCCATGAACACCTTGCGGGCGCCATCGAGGATCTGCCGGCGCTTCGAGGAATCCTCGTCGCCGACCAGATGAAGCGGGTTGGGGGTGGCTGCAACCATTGGTTAGCTGTTCCGCGAATTTTTCAACTCAGGATACGCACAGGCAGGTACTTTTACCCTATGGTCGAGTCATGGTGAATATAGCTTGACCGAACCGTTCGGTCAATGATAATTTGAAATCCAACGATGCTATTGGGCTGCTTTCGGCCGCCTTGGCATCGCGACATTGTAATGGGGAGGCCGGTGATGGCCGCAGCGAGAGACCAGGCCGCACGCATCGTTCGCTCTGAGCCGGAGACGGCAGAGGGCGTGGCTGTGCGCGACAATTCCGCCCATCTGGCGGAGCAGCTCCGGACTCACGTCGCGGAAGAAACCAGGCGGCTTCCCGCGGAGCCGCCCGCCAGCCCCGCGACCGAAAAGCCGGCCGCGCCGCCAGCCAATGCCGCCGCTCAGGCCGAGCCGAAATCGGGAAAGCGCAAATTCGTGATGATGGGCGTCGTCGCCTTGCTGGCGCTGGCCGCCGCAAGCTACGGCGCCTACTACCTTCTCGTCGGGCGCTTCTATGTCTCGACCGACGACGCCTATGTCCGCGCCAACAACACCACGTTGGGCGCACGGGTGTCCGGCCATGTCGCGACGATCTTTCCCGGTGACAATGCGGTCGTTCACACCGGCGACGTGATCTTCAAGATCGATGACGGCGATTATCGCATCGCCGTGGATGCCGCGCGCACCAGGATCGCGACCCAGCAAGCCACCATCGAGCGCATCGGCCGCCAGGTTACGGCGATGGAAAGCGCGGTCGAACAGGCCAAGGCGCAACTCGTCTCCGCGGAAGCCGGGCTGAAGCGCGCCGGTCTCGACTTCGACCGTCAGCAGGCGCTGAGCACCAAGGGATTTGCCTCCCGCGCCACCTTCGAAGTGTCCGAAGCCGGCCGCGACCAGGGCGTTGCCGCGGTGAAATCGGCGCAGGCGGCCTATGACGCCGCGCGCGACAGCGTCGAAGTGACCAAGGCGCAGCAGAACGAGGCCCGCGCCCAGCTGGCGGAATTGCAGACACAGCTCGCCAAGGCCGAACGCGACCTCGACTTCACCTCGGTGCGCGCGCCGGTCGACGGCACCTTCTCCAACCGCCTCGTCAACACCGGCGACTTCATCACGGCCGGCCAGCGGCTCGCCAACGTGGTGCCGCTCAACGACGTCTTCATCGATGCGAACTACAAGGAAACCCAGCTCAAGCGCATCCGCCCAGGCCAGCCGGTGACGATCAAGGTCGATGCCTACGGCCTTCGCAAATTCGAAGGCACCGTCGACAGCATTTCGCCCGCCGCTGGCTCGGTGTTCACGTTGCTGCCGCCGGACAACGCCACCGGCAATTTCACCAAGATCGTGCAGCGGCTGCCGGTCCGGATCCGCGTGCCGAAGGGCGTCGCGGTGCAAAACCTGCTGCGTGCGGGCATGTCGGTCTACACCACCGTCGACACCCGCAAGGGCGCGGCCGATGCGGACAGCGAGGTCGACCTCGATTCACCGTTGATGATTCATCCGCAGTAATTCCTTGCGCCTCGGGCGAAGCCCGGGCGCCCGTTCTGGGCAAATCATGGCTGACGCCACCACCGCTCCGCCCTCGATGATGAACACAGCCGCGCCGCCGTCCGAGCGCATCGCGCCGCGACGGCTGTTCGCGTTCCTGATCATGGTGTTCGGGATGTTCATGTCGATCCTGGACATCCAGATCGTGTCGGCGTCGTTGTCCGAAATCCAGGCCGGGCTCTCGGCCAGTTCCAGCGAAGTGTCGTGGGTCCAGACCTCGTATCTGATCGCGGAAGTGATCGCGATTCCCTTATCCGGATTTTTGTCGCGCGCGTTCGGCACGCGCTTGCTGTTTGCGATTTCCGCCTCCGGCTTCACCATCGCGAGCTTCCTGTGCGGTTTCTGTTCCTCGATCGAGCAGATGATCCTGTGGCGCGCGATCCAGGGCTTTCTGGGCGCCGGCATGATCCCGACCGTATTCGCGTCGGCCTACACGGTGTTTCCGCGCTCGAAATTCTACATCGTCGGCCCGATCATCGGCCTGGTCGCGACGCTGGCGCCGACCATCGGCCCGACCGTCGGCGGCATCATCACCGATTGGATGTCGTGGCACTGGCTGTTCTTCATCAACGTCGTTCCCGGCATCGGCATCACCATCGGCGTGCTGATCCTGGTCGATTTCGATCAGCCGAACTTCAAGCTGCTGGAGCACTTCGACTGGTTCGGCCTGTTTGCGATGGGCGGTTTTCTGGGCTCGCTCGAATATGTGCTGGAGGAAGGCCCGCAATATGAATGGCTGCAGGATACCTCGGTCGCGGTCTGCGCCGCGGTTTGCCTGGTTTCCGCGATTGCCTTCTTCTGGCGGGTGCTGACGGCGCGGGAGCCGATCGTCGATATCCGCACCTTCACCGACCGCAATTTCGCGATCGGCTGCCTGATCTCGTTCTGCGTCGGCATCGGCCTCTACGGCCTGACCTATGTTTATCCGCGCTACCTCGCGGAAGTGCGCGGCTACAGCGCGCTGATGATAGGCGAGACCATGTTCGTCTCGGGGATCACCATGTTCCTCACCGCGCCGATCGTCGGACGGCTGATGACCAAGATCGATATGCGCTTGATCATCGCGATCGGCCTGATCACCTTCGCGATGGGCTCCTACCAGATGACCTGGATCACGCGCGATTACGATTTCTATGAACTGCTGATCCCGCAGATCCTGCGCGGCATCGGCATGATGTTCGCGATGGTGCCGACCAATACGATTGCGCTGGGGACCTTGCCTCCCGAACGGGTGAAGAACGCTTCGGGTCTGTTCAACCTGACGCGCAATCTCGGCGGCGCGGTCGGATTGGCCGTCATCAACCAGCTGCTGAACGAGCGCACCGATCTGCACATCGTGCGGCTGCAGGAGCGCGTCAACTGGGGCAACGCCACCGCGGTGGAGACGCTGAACATGTTCACCCAGCGCCTGCAGGGCGTGGGCGACGCCGCATTGATGGCGATGAAGCAATTGTCGCAGATCGTTCACCGCCAGGCGGCGGTGATGGGCTATGGCGACGCCTTCTTCATCCTGACCGTGTTCTACATCTGCCTCAGCCTCCTGGTCATGCTGCTGAAAAAGCCCGCCGCATTGCCGTCGGGAGAGCCGGGGCACTAAAGCGCGTGCCGCCGGCGCGGCTCGAAGGTCACACTGTTGCGTTGAACGGCCCGCTCACGCGGTTGTCATATTGCCATTCACCTGTGATGCATTTATAAGCAGCGCATCGTCACTCGAACCGGGGAGGATTTGCATGATTTCGATGTATACGCAGATCGCGCGCCCGCGTCCGATGTCTGTGCTGGATTTTCGGTCGCGCTGCTGACCGCGCCTGCCGCCAGCTCTGATCGGGCCTGACATCCCGATCTCCAGGCTTCCCAACACGTTACCAATATTTTTCAACGACGCCCGGATCAGGTTTTGTGCCGCCGCGCGTCCATCCAGATGGAGCCGGCGTGCGCGCGAACCGCGTAGCCGGATGAGGCCATGACCGCTCAAGCCAACAAGCGTCCCGCCGCGATCCGCGTGGTGATCCCGTTTGTGTTTCGCCACTGGCTGGAACAGCCCGTGCGCGCCTCGCTCGTCGCTGGCGGCTTGCTGGGCGCGACCGCGGCCGATTTGTTCATGCCGTTGTTCTCGGGCCGTCTGGTCGATGCGCTGACGCTGGGCGCGTCCGACCCTGCCGCGCGTCAAGCCGCGCTGGCCGCGTTTGGCGGCATCGTGGCGCTCGGCCTGCTGTCGATGATCCTGCGGCTGACCGGGTTGCAGGCGATCGTGCCGTTCACGCTGAAGATCATGTCGGACGTGGCGCGCGACGCCTTCATGCGCGTGCAGCGGTTTTCGACCGACTGGCACGCCAACTCGTTCGCCGGCTCGACCGTGCGCAAGATCACCCGCGGCATGTGGGCGCTCGATCTGCTCAACGACACGATTTTGATGGCGCTGGCGCCGTCGCTGGTGGTGCTGTTGGGCTCGATGATTCTACTCGGGCTGCACTGGCCGTCGCTCGGTCTCGTGATCGCCGTGGGCACCGTGATCTATGTGTCGATGACGATCGCGTTCTCGGTCAACTACATCGCGCCCGCCGCGCGTGTCTCCAACGCTTGGGACACCAAGGTCGGCGGCACGCTCGCGGACGCTTTGACCTGCAACGCGGTGGTGAAATCGTTCGGCGCGGAAGCGCGCGAGGATGCGCGGCTGGCCGGCGTCATCGGCCGCTGGCGCACGCGGGTGCGGCGGACCTGGCTGCGTTACAACTACACCTCGACCGCGCAGCTTATGGTGCTGCTGTGCTTCCGCGCCTCCGTGATCGGCGGCGCGATCCTGCTGTGGATCGCGGGACGCGCCTCGCCGGGCGACGTCACCTATGTGCTGACCAGCTATTACATCATCCACGCTTACCTGCGCGATGTCGGCATGCACATCAACAATCTGCAGCGTTCGGTCAACGACATGGAGGAACTGGTCGCGATCCATGGCGAGCCGATCGGCATTGCCGATGCGCCGGGTGCTGCGCCGATCGACATCCAGGGCGGCCGCATCGTGTTCGACGCCGTGACCTTCCTCTACGGCGGTCACCGCGCGCCGCTCTATGACGGCCTCACGGTGGATATCCGCGCCGGCGAGCGCGTCGGCCTGGTCGGGCGTTCCGGCTCGGGCAAGACCACGTTCGTCAAGCTGGTGCAGCGGCTCTACGACATCTCGGGCGGCAGGATCCTGATCGACGGTCAGGATATCGCTCACGCGACCCAGCATTCGCTGCGCAGCCAGATCGCGATCGTGCAACAGGATCCGATCCTGTTTCACCGTTCGCTGGCGGAGAACATCGCCTATGGCAGGCCCGGCGCCAGCATGGCTGCGATCGAGCAGGCCGCGCGGCTTGCCAACGCGCACGAGTTCATCCTGCGGCTGCCGAAAGGTTACGGCACGCTGGTCGGTGAACGCGGGGTCAAACTGTCGGGCGGCGAGCGGCAGCGTGTCGCGCTGGCGCGCGCGTTCCTGGCCGATGCGCCGGTACTGATCCTGGACGAGGCGACGTCGAGCCTCGATTCGGAATCGGAGGGCCTGATCCAGCAGGCGATGGAGCGGCTGATGAAAGGCCGCACCTCGATCGTGATCGCGCACCGGCTGTCGACGGTGCGCAGCCTGGATCGCATCCTGGTGTTCGATCGCGGCGAGATCGTCGAGCAGGGCACCCACGCCACGCTCACCGCGCGGGCCGGCGGCATCTATCGCGGGCTGTTCGAACGGCAGGCGACCGAGTTCGGCGAAGTCGCGGCGGCGGAGTAGTTGGGAGTCATTCCGGGGCGGCGTGCAGCGCCGAACCCGGAATGACGGTGTCGGTCGGCACTGCCCGTCCGCGCGTGCGCGTCGAGATCGCCACCGTCGCCACCACGGCGGAGGCGAACAGCAAGATCTGCGGCGTGATGGTCTCGCCGTTGAAGAGCGCCGCGAGCACGAAGGTGATGAAGGGCTGCAACAATTGGATCTGCGAGACCCGCGCGATGCCGCCCATCGCCATGCCGGCGTTCCAGGCGAAGAACCCGACCCATTGGGAGAAGATCGCGACGTAGAGCAGGCCGAGCCAGGGCTCCAGGGCGATGTGGCCGATGTCGGCCGGCATGGTGAGCAGGGCTGCGGGGATCGAGACCGGCAGCGCGATCACCAGCACCCAGCTGATGACTTCCCAGCCGGGCATCTGCGACGTGAGCCGTCCCGAGAACGCGTAGCCGATCGCGGCGACCGCGACGGCGGCGAACAAAAGCAAATCGCCGGCGGAGAGCGTGCCGCCGCCTTGCCGCAGCGCAAACGCGACCACCAATGCCGCGCCGCCGACGGATGCGATCCAGAACAGCGGACGCGGCCGTTCATGGGTGATGGCGACGGCGACCAGCGCGGTGGCAATGGGGAGAATGCCGAGCACCACGCCGCCATGCGAGGCGTCGACGCGCTGCATCCCGAGCGACATCAGAAGTGGAAACAGGATGCTGACGCAGAGCATCGTGATCACGAGCTGAAGCCACAGCGCGCGCGGCGGCAGCGGCCGGCGCAGCACCAGCAACAGCGCCAGCGAACACAGTCCGGCGATCGCCGTGCGCAACGATGTCAGTGCAATCGGATCAATTTCAGATACCGCGATTCGTGTCGCCGGCAGCGTGCCGCCGAAAATCGCCACGCCGATAAAGCCGAGCAACAGACCAAGACGCTCGCGCGACACCGTGGAAGACATGACTTGAGCAGACATGGCGCGAGTGGTTAGCTCGTTTGCTTACACGCGTATAGTTTTTTGCGCGCGCCGCATGGCGGCCATGCGACGGTGCGCAATTTAGAGCCTGTCCTCAATTGAGCCAAATGACTGCGGCGGCGAGATGGACTGCGGCGAGAAAGTTTCTGGCGGTCTTATCGTAGCGGGTGGCTATGGCTCGATACTGTTTGAGCTTGCAATAGAGGTTTTCCATGAGGTGGCGCGCTTTGTACAGTTCCTTGTCGTAGGCGCGTTGGAGCTTTCGATTGCTCTTGGGCGGGATCACGGGCGTTTTTCCTGCCGCAAGCAGAGGCTCGATGACACGTAGATCGGCATCGAAGGCCTTGTCCGCCAACAAGGTATCGGCCTGCATCTGAGGCAGCAGCGCGTCAGCGCCTTCCAAATCGTGGGCTTGCCCTGCGGTCAGCAGGAACGCCAACGGATTGCCAAGTGCATCGACCATGGCATGGATTTTGGTGCTCAACCCGCCTTTGCTGCGCCCGATCGCCTGGTCTTCGCCGTCTTTTTTTGGGCGCCGGCACTGTGCTGGTGCGCGCGTACGATCGTGCTGTCGATCATGGCGTATTCATTGTCCGCGTCGGCAGCCAGCATCTCGAACATCTTCTTCCATACCCCGCTCTTCGCCCAGCGCGAAAATCGGGTGTGAATCTTGATCGGGTCGCCAAAACGTTCCGGCAGATCCCGCCAGGGCATGCCGGCGCGATAACGATAGAGAACTGCTTCTACAAACAGCCGATTATCCTTGGCCGTCGCGCCGACGTGACCCTCACGTCCCGGCAAAATATCCTTGATCCTGTCCCATTGATCGTCGCGAAGGGCGTAACGGCGCATTCAGTCAACTCCGAATCAAGTTGACCTCCCATGAATCACTTGGGGAACGTCTTGGGAATCCGCTAATTGAGGACAGGCTCTAGTCAGTGCAATCGGATCAATCCGCACGGATGCTAATGGCCGACGCTGCTCCACAGCAGTCCGATCCCGGACAGAATCAAAAGCCCGAGCACGACGTCGCCGAAGTTTCGATCGCTGAGCGCATGATAGGTCCGTGTGCCGAGCCACGCGCCGACGAGCGTTCCCGGGAAAGCGCATAGCACCAGCCAGATGATTTCAGGTTTGACGAGGCCGGTTGCGATCTGCACGCAGAGCGCGGTTGCGAGGATTGTCCAGTTGAAAGTCTGGAAAATGCCGCGCCGCTCCTTCTTGCCCCAGCCGCGTACGCTGGCCCACAGGATGGGAATGGGACCCGAGAGTCCGGCGAGACCGCCAAGAATGCCGCCGGCGAAGCCGATGGCGGCGTCGGCCCATTTGCCGCCGAAGCGGAAAGCCATCGGCGTGCGCTGAAAAAACAGCGCGGTGGGAAACACCAGCAGCAGCACGCCGATGGTCAGTTTGAAGACCTTGGGATCGGCATGGGCGATCATCAGGATACCCAGCGGCACGCCGGCGAGGCCCCCGACGATAAAGGGCCAAACCAGACCGAAGTCGATGGTGCGCCAGATGCCCGGCAGCGTCGAGGTTTGCGCGATGACCGAACAGATCAGCACCAGCGGCACCGCCATCGAAGGCGGCAGCACATAGAGCCAGATCCCCAGCGCCATCAGCGCGGTGCCGAAGCCGGCAAGGCCGGACACGAAACCGCCGGCGAGCGCGCCGAGGATGAGGAGTGCGTAGACGGTCGCGCTCAATCTGACTTTTCTCCTTCGTCATTCCGGGGCGATGCGAAGCATCGAGCCCGGAATCTCGAGATTCCGGGTTTGCATCTCCGATGCGCCCCGGAATGACGGGTGTGTTGGGGGCGAACGTTTACACGAGGCAGCCCGCAGGTACTATCGCAATCAACGATAATCCCAGGGGGAAACGTCCCGATGAATTCAAGCTCCGCCAAGACCTTTCTCGTCTGCCACGGCGCCTGGTCGGCGGGTTGGGCGTGGAAGAAGATGCACCCGCTGATGCAGGCCGCCGGACATCGTTTGGTCACGCCGTCCTACACCGGGCTTGGCGATCGGGTTCATCTGGCCAATCCCTCGATCGATCTCGAGACCCATATCGAGGACGTTCTCAACGTCATCCAATACGAGGATCTGCGCGACATCGTGCTGCTCGGCCACAGCTATGGCGGCATGGTCGCAACCGGCGTCGCCGACCGCGTCCGCGACCGCGTCACGCAGTTGGTCTATCTCGACGCCTTCGTGCCGCGGGACGGGCAGTCGCTGTTCGATCTCAACGAATCCGGGCGGCAACATTTGCAGGACGCCCCGCCAAGAGCGGCGACGGCTGGCGCGTGCCCCCGCTGCAGACGCCACCGGATACGTCGCCCGCCGACGTCGAATGGCTGACGGCGCGTCGCGTGCACATGCCGATCAAATGTTTCGAGACGAAGCTCAAGCTGCAAAACGGCGAGTCGACCTTGCCGCGCAGCTACATCTACGCGACGCGGATCACGCGCGCCGATACGTTCGGCCAGTTCGTCAAGCGTGCCAAAAGCGAAACAGGTTGGCGCTTCTACGCGATCGACGCCAGCCATTCGCCGAACGTCACCGCGCCGGACGCGCTGATGGCGTTGCTGGAGAAGATTGTCGCTTGACGTGTCATTCCGGGGCGATGCGAAGCATCGAACCCGGAATCTCGAGATTCCCCGATGCGCAATTGCGCATCTGAGGTCTGGTGCTCGCGCACCAGCCCGGAATGACGATTTCCTAAATGGCGAGGGGTCCGGCGCACTAACGCCGAACCCCTCATTCTCAAGATATCAGCCAGCCTGTAAGCCGGGTTCTGTAAGGCACCGCCTGCTTGCGCATGCGATACGTGACGGCCATTCCTCTGGGACCATGTTTGCACATGGCCTCGAGCAACCTACCCGGACGGCGAGCCTGACATCGCCCTGCGGTGTTATCGCTTGCGCGAACAGCCCGCGTTGCCGTCCCTATTCGGTTTTGCTCCCGGTGTGGTTTGCCATGCCGTTTCCGTTGCCGGACCCGCGGTGCGCTCTTACCGCACCTTTTCACCCTTGCCGCATCCGAAGACGAGGCGGTTCGTTCTCTGTGGCACTGTCCCTGGGGTTGCCCCCGCCGGATGTTATCCGGCACCGTATGTCGATGGAGCCCGGACTTTCCTCCCCCGCAGCCTTTCGACCGTAGCGGGAGCGGCCGTCCGGCCGACTGACGCCCCAAGGCATGGGGGTTCGGGGCCGCAAGGTCAAGCCGATAACGGCTTCGGTCCGGCCCAAAATAAATTATCCTGAAGATGTCGTTTTGCGTGGGCCCCGTTCGACCGGGTGTCGGCGATCCAGCCGAACAAGAGGAGTATTCGAAATGCAGTATTTGCTGATGATCTATCGGAACGAAGCAGAATTGGGCCAAATGACCGCGGACGACCGCAAGAAACTGACGGCGGAATACGGTGCGTTCACCCAGTCCATCATCCAGAGCGGCCATTTCAAGGCCGGCGACGGGCTGCAGCCCACAACGACCGCGACTTCCGTGCGGGTCCGCGACGGCAAGACTTTGACGACCGATGGCCCGTTCGCGGAAACCCGCGAACAGCTCGGCGGCTACTATCTGGTCGAAGCCAAGGATCTCGACACCGCGCTCGGCATCGCCGCACGGATTCCCGGCGCCAAGACCGGCACGATCGAAGTCAGGCCGGTCATGATCTATGACTGAGACCTCGCCGTCATTCCTCGTTGTGCAATTGCACATCATAGCTTGTGCGGAGCCTGTCATCGGGCCGCGCTACGCGCGGACCCGTTGGCACGCCCCGGAATGACGATTATTGAATAAACCATGACACCCACCGAGATCGAAAAAATATTCCGCGACGAGGGGGGCCGCGCGCTGGCCACGCTGATCCGTCTCGTCGGCGATTTCGATCTGGCGGAAGATGCCTTGCAGGATGCCGTCGCGGTCGCGCTGGAGCGCTGGCGAGGCTCCGACTTGCCGGCCAATCCGCGCGCATGGCTGGTCAATGTCGGCCGCAACAAGGCGATCGACCGTGTTCGCCGCAACATCGCCTTTCGCGGCAAGCAGCAGGAGTTGATGCACGAGCTGCTGCTCAACGCATCGGCGCCGTGCGACGCCACCGACACCGCGCTCGACGACGACATGCTGCGGCTGATCTTTACCTGCTGCCATCCGTCCTTTGCCGAGGAGGTCCAGGTCGCGCTGACGCTGCGCACGGTGTGCGGGCTGACCACGGCGCAGGTCGCGCGCGCGTTTCTGGTGAGCGAGGACGCGATGGCGCAGCGCCTGCTCCGCGCCAAGCAGAAGATCCGCCTCGCCGGCATTCCCTATGAGGTACCGGAGCGCGAGGCGCTCGAACCGCGGCTGCGCGGCGTGCTCGCGGTGATCTATCTGGTTTTCACCGAAGGCTATGTCGCGACCTCGGGCGAGGATCTGATGCGGCCGGATCTGGCGCGCGAAGCGATCCGGCTGGCGCGGCTGATCGATGCGCTGATGCCCGGACGCGGCGAGATCATGGGACTGCTCGCACTGATGTTGCTGCACGACGCCCGCCGCGCCGGCCGTGAGACCGCGGGTGGCGACATCGTTTTGCTCGAAGAGCAGGATCGCAGGCTGTGGGACGCCGGCCAGATCGCCGAAGGCCTCAAGCTGGTCGAGAATGCGTTGCGGATGCCGGGCCGGCCGCAATCCTACACCGTGCAGGCGGCGATCGCGGCCTTGCACGCGCGCGCGCCCAATTATAAGGACACCGACTGGCCGCAGATCGCCGGCCTCTATGAAGTGCTGCTGCGGATCAGCCCGTCGCCGGTGATCGAACTCAATCACGCCGCCGTGGTGTCGATGGTCGACGGCCCGGCGCGGGCGCTCGACCTGATCGACGCGCTGGAAGCCCGCGGCGGTCTCAAGGGCTATGAATTGCTGCCGGCGGTCCGCGCCGATCTGCTGCGCCGGCTCGGCCGCCATGACGCGGCGCGCGAGGCCTATCTGGCGGCGACGGCTGCGACGCAACTGGAGCCGCTGCGGCGGCTCTATGCAAGGCGGATCGCGGAGCTGGATTGAGTTCAGTGCGCGGCGACCGCCTCGTAGATATCCTCCTCCTGCGCGGTGTGGAGGCGGACCAGGGTCTCGACGGTCTCGATCAGGCGCTGGGCGTCGCGAATCAGATAGCGGTCGACCTTCTCCGACGGCAGATCCTCGGTGACGCGGGCGAGCAGCCGGGCAACATGCAGGATCTCGCGGTGCGCCCGGCTCATCGCGGAGAGGCCGTGGCGCTCGCTGAGAACCCTGGCGAGCTGCGGATAGACCTGACCCTCGTCGTCGCGCTCGTGCACGACAACCTGGTCCTGCACCAGCCGGTTCGCCTCGGTGATCAATGCGGCCGCGTGTTCGGGAACGGCATCGTCGAGCGCATCGACGATCGATCGGAGCCGGTCGAGGCTCCCGATCAGCGTAACGTGGTTGCGATGCAGATCGCGCCCGGCTTCGGCGGTCATGCGCTTTCCGGTGCCGACGCGACCGGGATTCAGGGCGCGCAGCGCGTTGAGGATCACGGCAACGTCGATCACTTCCTGAACGACGGCGGCCGGAACCGGCATCAGCCAGCCGAACATTCCAGCCAGCATTGCCAGCGTCGAAAGCGCCATGCCGGCGACGATGCTTTCGATGGCGATGCGCCGCGCCCGTTGCGCGATCATGATCGCTTCGCCGACCCGATCGAGGCGATCGGCGAGGATCACCACGTCGGCTGCCTCGGACGAGGCGCTGGCGCCGCCGGCACCCAGCGCTATCCCGACATCGGCGGCGGCCAGCGCGGGCGCATCGTTGATGCCGTCGCCGACCATGATGCTGGGATGAAGCCGCTGTTCGGAGCGCACCGCATCGACCTTGTCGGAAGGCACGCGTTCGGCCAGTACGGCGTCGAGATCGAGGGCGGCGCCGATGGCCTGCGCGGCTCCGGCACGGTCGCCGGTGACCATGATGATGCGGGCGATGCCGGCGTCGCGCAGCAGCCGGATCGCGCGCGGGGTGTCGGAACGAAGCTCGTCGGCGAGCAGCAACGCGCCGATCGGCCGTCCCTCGACCGCGACGAACACGATGAGCGCCGAACGCCACGAGGCGCGGCGTATCGCCCGCGCTGCCCATTCGGCAACGTGCCCGCCGGCAATCACCATCTCGCGCGAGCCGGCGCTGACCTGCCGTCCCTCGATCACGCCTCGCAACCCCGAGCCCATGGATTCCCGCACCTGTTCGGGCAGCTTGAGGCTCAGGCCGCGTTCGGTCGCCGCCTCAACGATGGCGCCGGCGATCACATGATGCGACGCCTGTTCGAGCGAGGCGCCGAGCATCAATACCTGTTCGGCGGTTTCGCCCGGCGCAACCTCGACCGAAAGCAGCCGCGCGCCGCCGACCGTCAGCGTCCCGGTCTTGTCGAACAACACGGTATGGGCGCGCGCCAGCGCTTCCAGCGGGCCGCCGCCCTTGACGAGAATCCCGCGCCGGGCCGCCTGCGCAACGCCGGCGATGAAGGCCACGGGCGCAGCCAGAATGAGTGGACACGGCGTCGCTGCGACCAGCACGGCGAGGCTGCGAAGCAGATCGCCCGAGATCAGCCAGGCCACGGAGGCAAGCGCCAGCGTGACGGGCAAAAATATCAGCGCATAACGATCGGCCAGCCGCACGAACGGCGCTTTCGCGGTCTGCGCGGCGGTCACCAGACGCACGATGCCGGCATAGGTGCTTTCGCCTGACAGTGCCGACACCGTCATTTCAAAGGTCTCGCCGGCGTTCAGGGAGCCGCTCAGAATGGCCGTGCCGCGCGCCTTCGTCACCGGGATCGGTTCGCCCGTCAATGCGGACTCGTCGATCTCTGCATTGCTCGAAGTGATGACGCCGTCGACCGGAACCACTTCGCCGGCATGCACCAGCAGCCGGTCGCCGACCGCCACGGTGCCGACAGGCACTTCCTCGACGCCGCCATCGCGGCAGCGATGGGCCTCGCGGGGGGCGCGGTCGACCAGCGAGCGCAGATCGTGCTCGGCACGGGCAACCGCGATATCCTCGAGCACGTTGCCGCCGGAATACATCAGCGCCACGACGGCGCCGGCCAGCGGCTGGCCGAGCGCGAGCGCCGCGCTCATCGACACCAGCGCGATCGCATCGACGCCGAACCGCCCGTTCAGGAGGTCCCTGACGATCGAGAACGCCAGTCCGGCGACTACAGGTATCGTCGCAAGCATCCAGCTGAGATCGGCGAGATCGGAGCGACCGGCGAGATAGGCAACGATCCCCGCCGATAATCCCGCGATCGCGACCGCGACCAGTGCCCAGCGCAGGACGCGCTCCAATGCCATCGACCCATTCCGTGCTGATGCCGCTATCGCGGCTTGTCGCCGAAAATGCGTCTGTCAGGCTTGATGGAAATCAATTGGCCCGGCCGCGGGCGCTAGCTCGAAGCGGCGACCGTCGCCTCCGCGGGCAAGCTCGCGAGCAGCGCGTGCAGCGTGGTCATGGTCGAATGATCGGCGACACCGTCGACGCGGGCGGGGCGGAAGTGGCGCTGAAACGCGGTGACCACTTCCAGGGTGGCGCCGTCGAATTTTCCGTGGGTCGGGACGTTGTAGCCATAGCGGGCCAGCGCCGCCTGCAGGCCTGCGACGTCGTCGCTGATGCTGCCGAGCTTGAGCGCTTCGCTCCGCACGATCGGCGCCGGCTGCACCCAATGGCCGACGCCGGAATTGGCCAGCGAATGCCACGGAAATTTTTCGCCGGGATCCTTCTTGCGGGCGGGCGCGACGTCCGAATGCGCGAGCACGCGATGCGACGGCACCTTGCGGCGGAGCATGATGCCGCGGCACAGCGCGATCACGGCGGCGATCTGACGCAGCGGGAAATCCGGATAGCCCCAATCGTGGCCGCGGTTGATGATCTCGATCCCGATCGAGCAGGAATTGATGTCTTCCTCGCCGGCCCAGAACGACGCGCCGGCGTGCCAGGCACGCTTGCTCTCGGGCACGCATTGCACGATGCGGCCGTCCTCCAGGACGATGTAATGCGCTGATACGTCGGTGCCGGCGGTGCAGAGCTGGGCGATCGCGCCTTCCACATCGGGCATGCCGGTGTAGTGCAGCAAGATCATGTCGGGCAGGCGGCCCTTGTTGCGGTCGCCATAATTCGCCGACGGGATGACATCGGAAGCGATCGAGGAATCCGGGGTAAAAGTCTGCATTTCGGCGTTGGCCCTGGGAACGGGGAGGGCACGTTGACGCTTCGAATCGATACCGGCAGATGCGAACGAACCTTGGGCCATATGAAAACTCAAACCGGGCAGGAGAACGGCAATGCGACGCTTTTAAAAAAATGAACTGTATTTACTATTCCTTTACCCTGTCATCCGCGCAATCCGGGGGCCGCCCTTCGCTTCGCATTTTGCCCGAGTGTGTGCGGCGGGCATCACCGGCTTCCCGGCGGTAAAAAACCGCACAAATCCGGTGGCCGATCGTCAACGCTTTCTTAACGTTAAGTGCCGTTACTAAGTGGTGAAGAGCCGAACCGGATTTGGGGACGGCCGAGGCCCTCTTTCACGCTCGAAACGCCATGGCAGGCCAGCAGATTCCGTACGGAAACGAGGGTTTGCTGGTCGGGGCGGGGAACGGCGATCGCGCCCTGCGACGGCTCTTTGGCCGGAAAAGGCTGGCAAAACGCGGGGATTTGAGGCGCAATGGGCCGGTCGGCGTCCAATTTCTGTTCCGTACGCTGGAATGTGCCAGAGACCGGCGCATGACCTCGGTTAGTCCACGCCATATTTCCGTTCTCGGCCGCGAGGCGGTCGAGATGCTCAATCCCCGCGCCGGCGGCATCTATATCGACGCCACCTTTGGCGCCGGCGGCTATAGCCGCGCCATCCTCGACACCCCGGGCACCCGGGTCATCGGCATCGACCGTGACCGGTCAGCGATTACCGGCGGGTTCGATCTGGTCGACCGTTCGGGCGGGCGGCTGACCCTGGTCGAGGACCGGTTTTCCAACCTTGCCGAGGTTTGCGACGGGCAGGGGCTCGACGCGGTCGACGGCGTCGTGATGGACGTCGGCGTGTCCTCGATGCAGCTCGATCAGGCCGACCGCGGCTTCTCGTTCCGGCTCGGCGGCCCGCTCGATATGCGGATGGGCCATGACGGCCCGACCGCGGCCGATGTGGTCGCCAGGGCGTCCGAGGCCGATCTCGCCAACATCATCTATATCTTCGGCGAAGAGCGTCACTCCCGCGGCGTGGCGCGGGCCATTGTCGCCGCGCGCAAGGAAGCGCCGATCACGACCACGCAGGCGCTGGCCGATATCGTCGGCAAGGTGGTCCGCTCCAAGCCGAACGAAATTCACCCGGCGACGCGCACGTTCCAGGCGTTGCGGATTTTCGTCAACGAAGAACTCGACGAACTGCATCTGGCGCTCGCGGCGGCCGAGCGCGTGCTGAAGCCGGGCGGCCGGCTGGTGGTCGTGTCCTTTCATTCGCTGGAAGACCGCATCGTCAAGGATTTCCTTAACCAGCGCGGCAAGGCGGCCGGCGGGTCGCGGCATTTGCCTGAGGTGGCGCAGGCAGCGCCAAGCTTCCAGATATTGACCAAGCGGCCGGTCACGCCCGGCGACGCAGAGATCTCGGCCAATCCGCGTGCGCGCTCCGCCAAGCTGCGCGCGGCCGAACGGACCGCGGCGCCGGCGCATGCGGCCGGCAGCCTGCCGGCCTGGCCCGTCCTCGCCGACGTGATGCGGGGAGGCTGATCATGCGAATCATCCATTTCCTCGTCATCGGCGTGCTGGTATTCGCGGCCGCCTATGTCTACCGGATCAAGATGGAATCGACGTCGCGCACCGAGAGCGTGCTGCGCCTGAATGCGGAAATCCGCGAGCAGCGCGACGCCATCGCCACGCTGCGCGCGGAATGGGCCAGGCTCGACGCGCCGCTGCGGCTGCAAGGTCTCGCCGACCGGCATCTGGAACTGAAACCGATCAACGGGACGCAATATGACCAGTTGAAGAACCTGCCCGAGCGGCCGCCGAACTTCGCGAAGCCGGGCGCGCCCGATCCGATCGGCGCGATGATCAACACCATCGAGGCCGCTTCCGACGCCGAGACGGTGACCGGTTCGGTGCCTGCGCCGAAGGATCAGCAATGACCGATCAGGCGCTCACGGCAACCAGGCCCGCAAAAAAGCCTGCAGAACCCTGGCGGCAGCGGCTGATCCGCAGCCTGCTCTACGGGCGCAATGTCGATCGCACCGCGAAAGCGCGCGCCCGTGTCGGATTTGCGATCCTGGCCTTTGCGGCGATCTACGCCATTCTCGCCGGACGGCTTGTGATGTTCGCGGTTGGCGCCGACAGCCATGGCGCGCGCCGCACCGCGTCGCAGGACGCGATCGCGACCGCGCGCCCCGATATCGTTGACCGCAATGGTGAGGTGCTCGCCACCGACGTCAAGGCGCCCAGCCTGTTCGGCGAGCCGCGTCGGATCATCGACAAGGACGAGGCGATCGAGCTTCTGACCGCGACGCTGCCGGACCTCGACACCAGCGAGGTGCGCGACCGCCTGTCGTCGAAAAAGGGCTTTGTCTGGCTGAAGCGCGAAATCACCCCGGCGCAGCAGCAGGACATCCATCGCCTCGGCATTCCCGGCATCGGCTTTCTGCGCGAGAACAAGCGCGTCTATCCCACCGGCGCCGAAGTGGCGCACCTGATCGGTCTGGTCAATATCGACAACCAGGGCATCGCCGGGATGGAGAAGTGGCTCGACAATAACGGTCTGGCCGATCTGCACCGCGCCGGCTTTGCCACCGACCGGCTACAGAAGCCGGTGGAATTGTCGGTCGACCTGCGGGTCGAACACGCCTTGCGCGATGAACTCATGAAGGCGAAGGAAAAGTTCAAGGCCAAGGCGGCCTCCGGCATCGTCTCCAACGTCAAGACCGGCGAGATCGTCGCTTTGGTGTCGCTGCCGGATTTCGATCCGAACAATCCGAGGGAAGCGCACGACCCTGATCGTATCAACCGGCTGACCACCGGGGTCTATGAAATGGGATCGACCTTCAAGGCATTCACGCTGGCGATGGCGCTGGACTCCGGCAAGATCAGCCTCAATTCGATGTGGGATGCGCGCGGGAATTTGCACTACGGCAAGTTCACCATCCATGACAGCCACTCGCTGGGACGTTTCATCAACACCAAGGAAGTGTTCACCTACTCGTCCAATATCGGTGCTGCGCGGATCGCGCTCGGTCAGGGCGTAGAGGCCCACAAGGCGTTTCTCGCCAAGATGGGCCAGTTGCACCGTCTGCGCACCGAATTGCCGGAAAGCGCGTCGCCGCTGGTGCCGCGCCACTGGAGCGAGTTGAACACCGTGACCATCGCGTTCGGCCAGGGCCTGTCGGTGGCACCGTTGCAGGCGGTGATGGGCATCAACGCGCTGATGAACGGCGGCTACCTGATTCCTCCGACCTTCATGAAGCGCAGCGAAGAGGAAGCGATGGCACTCGCCAAGCGGGTGATCAAGCCGGAAACCTCCGACAAGATGCGGTTCCTGATGCGCCTCAATGCGGAGGTCGGCACCGCCAAGACCGCGGACATCAAGGGCTACTATGTCGGCGGAAAAACCGGCACCTCCGAGAAGGTCATCAACGGCCGCTACGCCAAGAAGCAGGTGCTGAACTCGTTCACCGCCATCATCCCGGCGGACAACCCGCAGTACCAGCTGCTGGTGATGCTGGACGAGCCGAAGACGACGCCGGAAACCCACGGCTTCATTACCTCGGGCTGGAACGCGGTCCCGACCGGCGGCAAGGTCATTGCCCGCATCGCACCGCTTCTGGGGATCGAGCCGCGGTTCGATTTACCGCCGTCCGACCGCCTTATTCTTGCGGCATCAAAGCCAACCCAGTAAGGCGTAGCTGAGAGGCGCCGGACTGCGCCGGCCGGACTGGAAGATCATGAGACTTCGCGACCTCTTCGGCGATGACGCCACGATCGAGCCGCAGGCGGATGCGGTCGTGGCCGCCGATGCGACCGAGGTCACCGGCCTCGCGGTGGACAGCCGCGCGGTAAAGCCGGGCGATCTGTTCTTCGCGCTGGCCGGCAGCAAGACCGATGGCTCCCGATTCATCGATGCAGCGATTGCTTCCGGAGCCGTTGCGATCGCGGGCGACCATCCCGCCGCGAGCGATCGTCGCGTGCCCTTCGTCGTGACGCCGAATCCGCGCCGCGCGCTGGCGCTGGCCGCGGCAAAATTCTATCCGCGGCAACCGGCGACGATCGCCGCAGTGACCGGCACCAGCGGCAAGACCTCGGTTGCCGCCTTCACCCGCCAGATCTGGCAGCGGCTCGGTCATGTCTCCGCCAGCATCGGCACCATCGGGTTGGTTTCGCCGAAGCGCACTGTCTATGGCTCGCTGACCACGCCGGATCCGATCGCGTTGCATCGGCAGCTCGACGAGATTACGGGCGACGGCGTCACTCATCTCGCCTTTGAAGCGTCATCGCATGGGCTCGACCAGTACCGGCTCGACGGCGTGCGCATCGCTGCCGGCGGCTTTACCAATCTGTCGCGCGACCACATGGATTACCATCCCGATGTCGCGCATTATCTCGCCGCAAAACTGCGGCTGTTCCGCGACCTCGTCGTGGCCGGCGGTCCGGCGGTGATCTCGGCCGACCATGATTGCTCGCAGCAAGTCATCGACGCGGCGCGCGCGCGCGGCTTGCGGATCATCGCCGTCGGCCGCGAGGCCGATGGGGAGGGCGAGGGCATTCGTCTCGAGGCCGCATCGATCGAAGGTTTTGCGCAACACCTCGCGCTCGAACATTGCGGGCGCCGTCGCAACATCAAGCTTCCGCTGGTGGGTGAATTCCAGATCGAGAACGCGCTGGTCGCAGCAGGCCTGGCTATTGGCACCGGCAGCGCGCCGGACGAAGTGTTCGCAAGCCTCGAGCATCTCGAGGGCGCAAAAGGCCGACTGGAGCGTGTCGGCGAACATAATGGCGCGCCGATCTTCGTCGATTACGCGCACAAGCCGGATGCGCTGGCGAAGGCGCTGCAGGCGCTGCGGCCCTACGCCAGACGCAAGCTCGTCGTCATCTTCGGCGCCGGCGGCGATCGCGACGCCGGCAAGCGGCCGCTGATGGGGGCGATCGCGGTCGAAAATGCCGATCATGTCATCGTCACCGACGACAATCCGCGCAGCGAGAATCCGGCAGCGATCCGCGCCGCCATCCTGGACGCGGCGAAGGGCGCAAAAGATATCGGCGATCGCGCCGAGGCGATCCGGACCGGGATTGCGGCACTGGAGCCCGGCGATGCGCTGCTGATCGCCGGCAAGGGCCACGAGACCGGGCAGATCGTCGGCGACAGGACGCTGCCGTTCAGCGATCACGATGCGGTCGCGGCCGCACTGGCAGCGAGGGTCGCATGAGCGCGCATTTGTGGACCATTGCCGACGTCGCCCGCGCCCTGGGCCTGGCCGGAAAATTTCCCGAGACGGCGATCGAATTCGTCACCCAGGACAGCCGCCTGGTGAAGCCGGGATGTCTGTTCGTGGCGTTGAGCGGCACGCCGAGCGGCGGCTTTATTTCGAGTTTTGCCAGCGCGCGCGACGGTTGGGAGTTTGCAAAGCAGGCCGAGGCGGCCGGCGCGGTGGCGATGATCGTGCCGCACCGGATCGAGGGCGTGAGCGCGCCGCAACTGGTGGTGAAGGACACGCTGATCGACGGGCTGTGGACATTGGCGCGCGCGGCGCGGGCGCGATTTGGCGGCCCGGTGATCGGCCTGACCGGCAGCGCCGGCAAAACCAGCACCAAGGAATTTCTCGCCGCCTATCCCGGCGCCTATGCCAGCCCGAGCAGCTTCAATAATTTCTGGGGCGTGCCGTTGACGCTGTGCAATGCCGGCCCCAACGCCTCACTATGGGTGGTCGAAATGGGCATGAACCAGACCGGCGAGATCGCGCGGCTCAGCGAATTGACGCAGCCGACCGTGGCGCTGGTGGTGAACGTGCAGCCGGTGCATCTGGAAAAGCTCGGCACCCTGGAGGCGATCCGGCGCGAGAAGGTAAGTATTGCACAGGGTCTGCCGAAAGAAGGCGTGCTGGTGCTGCCTGGGGATGTCGACGCGCCGGAATGGAATGGAAAGATCGTCCGCTTCGGCGATGGGTCCGAGGTGCGGGCGTTGAAACATTCGGCACAAGGCGAAAGCTGGAACGTGGTCGCGCAGGTAGGCGGCAAGCAGATTGAATTCGGCCTGACGCCCGGCGCGCCGCATCGTCTGCAGAATGCGCTGGCGTCGCTGGCGTCGATTCACGCCGCCGGCCTGGATGAAACATTACTGGCGAAGGAACTCGGCAAGGTCGGCATCATGAGCGGGCGCGGGGTCGAGCAGACCGCGCACGGCGTGACCGTGATCGACGACAGTTTCAACGGCAATCCCGCCAGCATGGTGGCCGCCCTCGACAGCCTGAAGGCGCGGCCGGTGCATAACGGCCGGCGCATCGCCATTCTCGGCGACATGCTGGAGCTCGGCGCCGATGCGCCGGCCTATCATGAAAAGCTGGCCAGGCACCTGCCGGGCATCGATGGTGTGTACTGCGTGGGCCCCTTGATGCGGCATTTATACGACCTGGTTCCGGCGGAAAACGGCCTCGGCTGGTACGAGGACCCGGCCACGCTCGAGCCGCAAAAAATCGCGACTTTGCTGCGGGACGGCGATGTCGTCGTGGTCAAGGGCAGCAAAAAAATGTTTTGGGTCAACAAGTTTGTGCCGAGGTTGCTGGCCGCCCTACAGGCAAGGGCGTAAACTGCCCATGCTTACGACCCGCTTTTCCGTGCCCCGATTCGCGAGGCACGACGCGGTCATGATCAAGGTTTTGCTTGGTTTGAGGCTGAAAGCGATTATCAACACACCCGCAAGGCGCTTTCCCGGCAAGACGGCGAACGAAGCCGCGGTATAGGGCATATTGAATGTTTTACTGGCTGATCGAACTCTCCAATACCGTTCCCGGCTTCGGCGTCTTCCGTACCCTGTTGAACGTGTTTCGCTACATCACCTTCCGCACCGGTGGCGCGATGGTGACCGGGGCGTTGTTCGTGTTCCTGTTCGGGCCGTGGATCATCGACCATTTGAGGCTGCGCCAGGGCAAGGGCCAGCCGATCCGCACCGACGGCCCGGCGTCGCATATCGTCTCCAAAAAGGGCACGCCGACGATGGGCGGGCTGATGATCCTTTCGGGGTTGGTGGTCTCGACGCTGTTGTGGGCCAATCCGCTCAATCCTTACGTCTGGATCGTGCTGGCGGTGACGCTCGGCTTCGGCTTCGTCGGATTCTACGACGACTATCTGAAGGTCACCAAGCAGACCCATGGCGGTTTCGCCGGAAAATTCCGGCTTGCGATCGAGGCGGCGATCGCGCTGGCCGCCTGCTACGCCCTGGTGCGGCTCGGCCGCGACGTGTCCTCGACCTCGCTCGCGATCCCCTTCTTCAAGGACATGGTGTTCAATTTCGGCTGGTTCTTCATCATCTTCGGCGCCTTCGTCATGGTCGGCGCCGGCAACGCGGTCAATCTGACCGACGGACTCGACGGGCTTGCGATCGTGCCGGTCATGATCGCCGCCGCCAGTTTCGGCATGATCGCGTATCTGACCGGAAACGCGGTGTTCTCCGATTATTTGCAGATCAACTATGTCGCCGGCGCCGGCGAACTGGCGGTGGTCTGCGGCGCGGTGCTCGGCGCCGGATTGGGATTTCTCTGGTTCAACGCGCCGCCGGCGTCGATCTTCATGGGCGATACCGGCTCGCTTGCGCTCGGCGGCATGCTGGGTGCGACCGCGGTCGCGGTCAAGCACGAGATCGTGCTGGCCGTGATCGGCGGATTGTTCGTGCTGGAAGCAGTCTCCGTGATCGTGCAGGTGGTATCGTTCAAGCTGACGGGGAAACGCGTGTTCCGGATGGCGCCGCTGCATCATCATTTCGAACAGAAGGGCTGGACCGAGCCGCAGATCGTGATCCGGTTCTGGATCATCTCGGTGATGTTGGCGCTGGCCGGTCTCTCCACGCTGAAACTGCGGTGAGCCTTTGATTCCCGTCACCTCCTTCGCCGGCAAGACGGTCGCCGTCTTCGGGCTCGGCGGCTCCGGACTTGCAAGCTGTCACGCCCTGAAGGCGGGCGGCGCGGAAGTGATCGCGGGGGACGACAGTACCGAGAATGTCGTCAAGGCAGCCCAGGCCGGTTTCATCACCGCCGATCTGCGCACCGTGTCCTGGGAGAATTTCGCCGCGCTGATTCTGACGCCCGGTGCGCCGCTGACCCATCCGGCGCCGCACTGGAGCGTGCTGGCGGCGCGGCAGGCCGGTATCGAAGTGATCGGCGACATCGAACTGTTTTGCCGCGAACGAAGGCGTCACGCGCCGGAGGCGCCGTTCGTGGCGATCACCGGCACCAACGGCAAGTCGACCACGACGGCGCTGATCGCGCATCTGATGAAGGTCGCCGGTTACGACACCCAGATGGGCGGCAATATCGGCACCGCGATCCTGTCGCTGGAGCCGCCGCGGATGGGGCGGGTGCATGTGGTCGAGATGTCGTCCTACCAGATCGATCTTTCGCCCTCGCTCGATCCTTCGGTCGGGATTCTCCTGAACGTCAGCGAAGATCATATCGACCGCCACGGCACGCTCGAAAATTACGCCGCGGTGAAGGCGCGCCTGGTCGCCGGCGTGCAGCCGGCGGGCACCTCCGTTGTCGGCGTCGACGACGGCTGGTGCCGCAACATCGCCGACCGCCTCGACCGGGCCGGCAAGCGCGTGGTGCGCATCTCCGTGAAGAACCCGTTGCCCGACGGCGTCTATGTCGAGCGCGAAACCATCGTGCTTGCTTCCGGCGGCGCGCGCAGCGAAATCGCGAAACTCGGCGGCATCGGCTCGCTGCGCGGCCTGCACAACGCACAGAACGCGGCCTGTGCCGCGGCCTGTGCGCTGGCGATGGGTATTGGCACCGATATCCTGCAGAACGGCCTGCGCAGTTTTCCCGGTCTCGCCCATCGCATGGAGCAGGTCGGCCGCCGCGGCAACGTACTGTTCGTCAACGACTCCAAGGGCACCAATGCCGACGCCGCGGCGCACGCGCTGTCGTCGTTCGGCGAGATATTCTGGATCGCCGGCGGCAAACCAAAACTCGGCGGCATCACCGGCCTGACCGAATATTTCCCGCGCATCCGCAAAGCCTATCTGATCGGCGAAGCCGCGCCGGAATTTGCAGGGACCTTGGGCGATCGCGTGCCGCACGAGATATCCGAGACGCTGGACGTCGCGGTGGCCAATGCCGCGCGCGACGCGGAAGCGTCAGGGCTCGCCGATCCCGTGGTGCTGCTGTCGCCGGCCTGCGCCTCGTTCGACCAGTACCGCAATTTCGAAATCCGCGGCACCGCCTTCCGCGATCTCGTCACCGCGCTGCCCGGCGTCAAGCCGGTGGTGTGAGCGCAGCCGCACCCGTGTCCCGGACGCGTTGCGGCATGGAATGCCGCTACGCAGAGCCGGGACCCAGCCGCGCTGGGCCCCGGATCAGCAGCGCATCGCGCCGCAAGGCAAAGCCGTCGAGGACGCGCGTGAACGCGCTGATGGCGCTGCGCAGCATCCGGGGCACGAGAGCTCACCCTCAAAAGATTATGATGTCATTAACCCCTTGGAAACCATCCTGCGCCACCAATGGGCATTACCTCTGCCATTTGGGGATGCCCATGCTTGCCCGTGACCAACGCACCCCGTTTTCCGAATGGTGGTGGACCGTCGACAAGCTGCTGCTGGCGGCGATCATCGCGCTGATGCTGGCTGGCATCATCCTGTCGCTGGCGGCGAGCCCGCCGGTGGCAACGAGGATCAGGCTCGATCCCTTCCACTTCTTCAACCGGCACATCCTGTTCCTGCTACCGTCGTTCATGGTGCTGATCGCGGTGTCGTTCCTGTCGCCGCGGCAGATCCGCCGTTCCGCGCTGGTCGTTTTCGCGCTCAGCATTGCGCTGATCGTGGCGACGCTGCTGCTCGGTCCCGAGGTCAAGGGCTCGCGACGCTGGATCACGCTGCTCGGCGTCAACATCCAGGCTTCCGAATCCGCCAAGCCGGCGTTCGTGGTGATGGCGGCGTGGCTGTTTGCCGAATCGACCAAGCGTCCGGAAATGCCGGCGACCTCGATGGCGCTGGTGCTCCTGATGATGCTGGTGTCGCTATTGGTGATGGAGCCGGATTTCGGCCAGACCATGCTGATCCTGATGGTGTGGGGCGCGCTGTTCTTCATCGCGGGCATGCGGATGATCTGGGTGCTGGGGCTCGCGGGCGCCGCCAGCGCCGGCCTGTTCAGCGCCTATCTGCTGGTGCCGCACGTTGCCGGTCGCATCAAGCGCTTCATGAACCCGGCCTCGGGCGACACCTTTCAGGTCGACACCGCGATGGAGGCGTTCTGGAACGGCGGCTGGTTCGGGCTTGGGCCCGGCGAAGGCATCGCCAAGCGCAGCCTGCCGGACAGCCATACCGACTTCGTGTTCGCGGTCGCGGCGGAAGAATTCGGCATCATCCTGTGCCTGGCGCTGGTCGCGCTGTTCGCCTTCGTCGTGATCCGCACGCTGTCGCGCGCCTACGCCACCGAGGACATGTTCGCGCGCTTTGCCGCTTCCGGTCTTGCGATCCTGTTCGGGGTGCAGGCCGCCATCAACATGGCTGTCAACCTGCAGCTGATCCCCGCCAAGGGCATGACGCTGCCGTTCATCTCCTATGGCGGCTCGTCGATCGTCTCATTGGCTTATGGCGTCGGCATGATGCTGGCGCTGACGCGACAGCGCCCGCGCACCGAGATGGAATCGATCAACGACGCCAGCGCGGCGCGGGGTTACGCTTGACCCGACGGGAAAGACGCGCTTTTCGTCATTGCGAGGAACGAAGTGACGAAGCAGTCCATCCTTTCTTTGTGGCCATGTAGATTGCTTCGCTTCCGCCTTCGCTCGTCGAGCTACGGCGAACAACTCGCTCGCAATGACGGTTAGATCGCAAAGATTGCCCCCATGACAAACGCACCTCTGATCTTGCTGGCCGCGGGCGGTACCGGCGGCCATCTGTTTCCCGCCGAGGCGCTGGGCGTCGAACTGGTCAAGCGCGGCCTGCGCGTGCGTCTGGCGACCGACGCCCGCGCGCTGCGCTACAGCGGGTTGTTCACGAGGGGCATGATCGACGTGGTGCCTAGCGAGACCGTGCGCAGCCGCAACCCGGTGTCGCTGGCGCGCACCGCCATCATGCTGGGCTATGGCACCGTGGTGGCGCTCAATCTGGTGCGGCGGCTGAAACCCGCGGCCGTGGTCGGCTTCGGCGGTTATCCGACCGTGCCGCCGCTGATGGCGGCGCGCTGGCTCGGCGTGCCCGGCATCATTCACGACGCCAACGCCGTACTCGGCCGCGCCAACCGGTTTCTTTCCAGCCGCGTCGATGCGGTCGCGACCTCGTTGCCCGGCGTGCTCGATCGCGATCCTTCGCTGGCCGGCAAGACGACCACCGTCGGCACGCCGATGCGTCCGGCGATCCTCGCCGCCGCGGCGGTGCCATTTGCGACACCGGAACCGAATGGACCGCTACGCGTGCTGGTGGTCGGCGGCAGCCAGGGCGCGCGGGTGATGAGCGATATCGTGCCGGGTGCAATCGAGCGGCTGGAGCCGGTGCTGTGGAGCCATTTGATGCTGACGCAGCAAGTCCGTGAAGAGGACATGGCGCGGGTCCGCGCGGTGTATGACCGGCTCAAGATCAACGCCGAACTGGCGCCGTTCTTCGGCGACCTGCCGGCGAAGCTGGCGTCGAGCCATCTGGTGATCTCGCGCTCCGGCGCCGGTACGGTCGCCGAACTAGCCGCGATCGGACGGCCCTCCATCCTGGTGCCACTGCCGGGCGCGATCGATCAGGACCAGTTCGCCAATGCTGGAGTGCTGTCGCAGGCGAACGGGGCTTTACGGATTCCGCAGACCGAATTTACCCCCGACCGTCTGGCCGCGGAAATCTCCGCGCTTGCCGCCGAGCCCGCCAGGCTGACCGCGATGGCCACGGCCGCCCGAAGCGTCGGCAGGCTCGATGCGGCGGAGCGGCTGGCCGATCTGGTGATGAAAGTCGCCGGAATCTAGGCGCTTGCGCACAAAATTGCGCTTGTCATGCCCCGCGAAAGCGGGGCATCCAGTACGCCGCGCCGCTGATTTGACTCACGGGGGGCGCGGAACACTGGATCGCCCGCTGGAGCCTGTCATCGGGCGGCGCTTTGCGCCGACCCGTTGGCGGGCGATGACACCGAGGAACAAGCATGAGACTGCCGCGCGAGATCGGACCCATTCACTTCGTCGGGATCGGCGGCATCGGCATGAGCGGGATTGCCGAGGTCTTGAGCAATCTCGGCTACACCGTGCAGGGCTCGGACGCCTCCGAGAGCGGCAACGTCACGCGGCTGCGCGACAAGGGCATCACGGTTTCCGTTGGCCACAAGGCTGAGAATGTCGACGGCGCCGACGTGGTCGTGGTGTCAACCGCAATCAAGCGCGACAATCCGGAATTGATGGCGGCGCGCGCGCAGCGCATCCCCGCGGTGCGCCGCGCCGAGATGCTGGCGGAACTGATGCGGCTGAAAAGCTGCGTTGCGATCGCCGGCACCCATGGCAAGACCACCACCACCACGATGGTGGCAACGCTGCTCGATGCCGGTGGTCTCGATCCGACCGTGATCAATGGCGGCATCATCAACGCTTATGGCTCCAACGCGCGGCTCGGCGCCGGCGACTGGATGGTGGTGGAAGCCGACGAGAGCGACGGCACGTTCCTGAAGCTGCCGTCCGACGTGGTGATCGTCACCAACATCGATCCCGAACATCTCGATCATTTCAAGACCTTCGAGGCGATCCAGGAGGCATTCCGCAATTTCGTCGAGAATGTGCCGTTCTACGGCTTTGCCGTGATGTGCACCGACCATCCCGTGGTGCAGACCCTGGTCGGCAAGATCGAGGACCGGCGCATCATCACCTATGGCGAAAACCCACAGGCCGATGCGCGGCTGATGGATCTCACGCCGATGGGCAGCGGCTCGAAATTCAAGGTCGTCTTCCGCAACCGCAAGACCGATGCCACGCACGAGATATCGGACCTCATGCTGCCGATGCCCGGACGCCATAATGCATTGAACGCCACGGCGGCAATCGCGGTGGCGCATGAGCTCGGCATTTCCGATGACGGGATCCGGAAGGCGATCGCAGGCTTCGGCGGCGTCAAGCGGCGCTTCACCAAAACCGGCGAATATAACGGCGTCACCGTGATCGACGATTACGGCCATCACCCGGTCGAGATCGCAGCCGTGCTGAAGGCGGCGCGGGAGTCCACCAGCGGCAAGATCGTTGCCGTGGTGCAGCCGCATCGCTTCACCCGCCTGCAATCGCTGTTCGAGGAATTTTGCACCTGCTTCAATGACGCCGATGCGGTCGTTGTCGCCGAAGTCTATCCGGCCGGCGAGGCGCCGATCCCGGGCATCGATCGCGATCATTTCGTTCTCGGCTTGCGCGCGCATGGCCACCGCGAGGTGATTCCGCTGCGGAGTTCTTCGGAACTCGCCAAGGTCGTGCACGGCATCGCCGGCCGCGGTGATCTCGTCGTCTGCTTGGGGGCCGGCAATATCACGCAATGGGCATACGCGCTGCCGGGCGAATTGAAGGCGCTGGGGTGAGCACGGCGATGCACATAGGATCGTCATGGCCGGGCATAGTCGTCCGAAGGACGGCGTCGCTTCCGCTCGCCTATGCCCGGCCATCCACGTCTTCACTGCGTGATCGTCGGATAAAGATCGTCCCAATCTGGATTCACCGCGACGATCGTCCGAACCTTCCACGCGCGCGACCAATGCTTGATGTTGTGCTCGCGCTGGATGGCATCACGGATGTCATCGAATTGCTCGAAATACACCAAACGCTTCAACCCGTACCGCTTGGTAAACCCATCGACGAATCCGGAACGATGTTCGGATACCCGGCGGACAAGATCGCTTGTCACTCCGACATAGAGAATGCCGTTAGGGCGATTGGTCAGAATGTAGACGTATCCACCTGCCATGTTGATATTCTGCAAGACGTGGATGGCCGGGACAAGCCCGGCCATGACGAGTTGAGAGACTTCCGTTGATGTTCCCCGACATCACGCCCGACCTGAAAGCTGCGATGCCCGAATTGCGCGGGCGGTTGCTGGCGAACCAGTCGCTGGCCGAACTGACATGGTTTCGCGTCGGCGGTCCGGCGCAGGTGCTGTTCACGCCGTCGGATGAAGACGACCTGGCTTATTTCCTGTCGCATCTGCCCAGGGAGTTGCCGGACAGCGTCGTCGGCGTCGGCTCCAACCTGATCGTGCGCGATGGCGGTATCCCGGGCGCGGTGATCCGGCTGTCGCCGCGCGGGTTCGGCGACACCAGCGCCGAGGGCGATATCGTCAGCGCGGGCTCTGCTGCGCTCGACAAGCGCGTGGCGGAAACGGCGGCGGCGGCCAATATCGGCGGCATGGAATTTTTCTTCGGCATCCCCGGCACCATCGGCGGCGCGCTGCGCATGAATGCGGGCGCCAACGGCAGCGAGACCCGGGATGTGCTGGTCGAAGCCACCGGCATCGGCCGCGACGGCGCCCGCCATGTATTTTCCAATGCCGGCATGAAGTTCGTCTACCGCAACAGCGGCGTCGATCCCGCGATCATTTTTACCTCGGCGCGCTTTCGCGGGAGCATCACCGCGCCGGAAGCGATCCGCGCGCGCATGGCCGAAGTGCAGACCCATCGCGAGACGGCGCAACCGATCCGCGAAAAGACCGGCGGTTCGACCTTCAAGAACCCGCCCGGCCACAGCGCCTGGAAGCTGATCGACGCCGCCGGCTGCCGCGGTCTTCGCGTCGGCGGCGCGCAGGTATCGGAGATGCACTGCAATTTCCTGATCAATACCGGTGATGCCACCGGGCATGATATCGAAACCCTCGGCGAGACCGTGCGCGCGCGGGTTAAAGAGAATTCGGGAATCGAGCTACATTGGGAAATCAAGCGAATTGGAATCGAGCAAGGCTGATGCGGATTACCATTCTCTTTGGCGGCACCAATAAAGAGCGCCTGGTTTCGGTGGCGAGCGCGCAGGCGCTGCATCGCGCCTTGCCGGAGGCCGATCTCTGGTTCTGGGATGTCGCCGATACCGTGCACGAGGTCCGCTCCGAAAGCCTGCTCGGCCACACGCGGCCGTTCGAGGATGAATTCAAGCCCGGCAGTCGCGGCATCGCGTTCGAAGCGGCGCTCGACAAGGCCAGGGAGGAGGGCCGCCTGCTGGTGCTTGGCCTGCACGGCGGCCGGGCGGAGAATGGCGAGTTGCAGGCGATGTGCGAGATGCGCGGCATTCCGTTCACCGGATCCGGCTCGGCATCCTCGAATCTCGCCTTCGACAAGGCTGCGGCGAAACGCTTTGTGGCCATCGCGGGCGTGAAGGCACCGGCAGACGTTGCGCTTGATGATATCGAGGCCGCGTTAGCCGAGTACGGCAGGCTGATTGCAAAACCGGCCAGGGATGGATCAAGCTACGGCCTGATTTTCGTCAATGCGAAGCAGGACCTGGTCGCCGTCCGCGCCGCCGCGAAAACCGAGGAATATCTGATCGAGCCGTTCGTCGCCGGTATCGAGGCCACCTGCGGCGTGCTGGAGCAGGCGGACGGCGCGGTGTTCTCGCTTCCGCCGATCGAGATCGTGCCTGCGGAGGGCGCGTTCGACTACGCCGCCAAATACCTGCTGAAATCGACCCAGGAGATCTGCCCGGGCCGTTTTTCGCCCGAAACCACGGCCGAGATCATGGATCAGGCGATCCGGGCGCACCGGGCGCTGTCGTGCACCGGCTATTCCCGCACCGATTTCATCGTCTCGGCGAAGGGGCCGATCTACCTCGAGACCAACACCTTGCCGGGCCTGACCCCGGCCTCGCTGTATCCGAAGGCGCTCAAGGCGCAGGGGATCGATTTCGCCGATTTCCTGCGCGACCAGATCGTGCTGGCCGAAAAGCGCGGCGGGCCATAGCAGGAATGGCCTCACCGCCCGGCTATTCGCCCCTTGGCGAAGGGAACCGGCGCGCCGGACGATTTATTGCGAAAATCCTAACGATTGCGCGGCAAAGTACTCACACGGCACATCAAAACACGCCCTGAGCGCACCGGATTTACACTTTGTTTACCAGGAAGTCCGAAGGTTAACGCTGGCGGCGCATGTGGCGCTTGGCTGCCGGGGCGTGAGCAGTTGCGGATTTCCGCTTCGACGACCGCATCGAGGGAAAAAAGGCCTCTTCTGCGTGGAGGTCACACCCCCAACCCGGCATCACCGAGGCGTCATTTGCGCCAGAACTCGCAAAGCGTTTTGCGGGAACAACATTTGACGAGCTCGTGCAATGGATGGTGCAGGACGCCTCGCTCGATCGCTGCGATCGCTGGGGCCCCAAGCTGACCTGAAAGCCGCCGCTGTTGGAGCGGTCGTGCTGTTGCGCGAGTGGCTGGGCCGAGGTCGCGTCCGCGCCCGGCCGGCGCTCGATCGCGCCCCGCCCAACCGTTTCATCCTGGCGCTCGAACGTTATTTGCCCCACCGGGCCGGCGTTAGTTTGACCGTGCTGATGCTGCTTGGCAGCGCCGGCTTCGGCATCGTCAAGGGCGGCCATGTCGACGAATTGACCCAGGCTTTGAGCGATACCCGCAATGCGCTGGCCAATTCCGCCGGATTCCGCATCACCACCGTCGCTATCAACGGCCGCAAGCAGTTGAGCCAGGACGAAGTGCTCGCGATCGGCGGCGTCAACGGCCGCTCGTCGCTGTTGTTCCTCGATGCCGCCACCGTGCGCGACAAGCTCAAGGCCAATCCCTGGATTGCCGATGCCACGATCCTGAAGCTTTATCCCGGCCGGCTTCAGATCAACATAACCGAGCGGTCGGCATTTGCGCTGTGGCAGGAGGATGGCCGGTTGTCCGTCATCGCCGACGACGGCGCGGTGTTGGAGCCCTATGTGTCGCGCCGCTTCGTCACGCTGCCGCTGGTGGTGGGCAAGGGCGCCGATGTCAGAGCCAAGGATTTCCTGGCGCTGCTCGACCGCTATCCGCAGGTCCGCGCCGTAACCAAGGCTGCGATCTTCGTCGGCGAACGGCGCTGGAACCTGCGGCTGAAGGACGGTCTCGATGTCAGGTTGCCTGAAAGCGACGTCGGCAATGCGCTGGCGGCCCTGAGCAAGCTCGACAAAGAGGAAAAGCTGTTCTCGCGCGACATCGTCGCGATCGACATGCGCCTGCCGGACCGGCTGACGGTGCAATTGTCCGAGGATGCGGCCAAGGCCCGCGAAGAGCTGTTCAAGGACAAGAAGACCAAGAAAAAGGCCGGCGACGCATGACCGGCCTCGATCGCAATCAGACCCCGAAGACGCGCCCGATGGCGCAGAAGCGCACCGCGCTGGTGGCTTCCCTCGATGTCGGCACCAGCAAGATCGCCTGCATGATCGCGCGGCTGAAGCCGTGCCCGCCGAACGAGGCTCTGCGCGGGCGCAGCCATGCGGTGGAATTGATCGGCTACAGCCAGATCCAGTCGCGCGGCGTCAAGGCCGGCGCGGTGGTCGACCTCGCCGAATGCGAACAGGCGGTGCGCCAGGCGGTGGCGCTGGCCGAACGCATGGCCAAGGTTCGCGTCGAATCCGTTTTTCTGTCGGTCTCCGGCGGCCGGCTGCACGGCCAACTGGTGGAAGCCGCAGCCGATATTCGCGGCGGTTCCGTCACTGAGGCCGACATTACCCGCGTGACCTCGACCGGGATGCGCCACGCCACCGGCGAGGGCCGCACCGTTCTGCATGCGCTGCCGGTCGGCTACGCCCTCGACGGCGCCAAGGGCATCCGCGACCCCAGGGGCATGGTGGCGCGGCAGTTCGGCGTCGACATGAACGTCGTCACCGCGGACGCCACCGTCGCCAAAAACCTGATGCTGGTGGTCGAGCGCTGCCATATCAACGTCGAAGCCATGGCGGCCAGCCCCTATGTCGCCGGCCTCTCGGTCCTGACCGACGACGAAGCCGATCTCGGCGCCGCCGTGATCGAGATGGGCGCCGGCTCGACCACGATTGCAACCTATTCGGGCGGACGGTTCGTGCACGCCTCCGGATTTGCGGTCGGCGGGCAACACATCACGATGGATCTTGCACGCGGTGTCGGTGCATGCATTGCGGATGCTGAGCGAATCAAGACTTTATACGGCACCGTGCTGACCGGCGGATCCGACGCGCGCGAGCTGATGTCCGTTCCCGCTGCGGGCGACGAACGCGATGCTCCGCAGATCGTCTCGCGCGCCACGATCGCGAACATCGTCCGGCATCGCGCCGAGGAGATTTTTGAAATGGTCCGGGACCGGCTCGCGGATTCCCCCTTTGCGGCAGAGCCGAGGGCGCGGGTTGTCTTGAGCGGCGGCGCTTCGCAGCTCACCGGCACCGTCGAGCTGGCCACCCGCATTCTCAACCGGCCGGTCCGGATCGGCCGCCCGCTCGGCTTCGGCCGCATGCCCAATGAGGCGAAGGGCCCGTCGTTTGCGGTGCCGGCGGGCCTCCTGGTCTATCCGCAATACGCTCATCTGGAACACGTCGAACCGCGGCATACGCGGCAACTCAGAACAGGGACTGACGGCTATTTCGGAAAGGTCGGACGATGGCTTCGCGAGGGCTTCTGATGACTGGATCCCAGACCAAACGACTTTCACCAACTCCCGCGGCCGCCGGCCGGGGCGAACCAACGCGCGCGTAATCGAGAGGCAACCATGGCACTCAATCTGACCCCCCCTGACATCAGTGAGCTGAAACCGCGGATTACCGTCTTCGGCGTCGGTGGAGCAGGCGGCAATGCCGTCAATAACATGATCACTGCCGGGCTGCAGGGCGTCGATTTCGTCGTCGCCAACACCGACGCGCAGGCGCTGACCATGTCGAAAGCCCAGCGCATCGTGCAGATGGGCACGCAAGTCACGCAGGGCCTCGGCGCAGGTTCCCAGCCCGATGTCGGTGCGGCCGCAGCGCAAGAGGTTATCGACGAGCTTCGCGATCATCTGAGCGGCGCCAACATGGTGTTCGTCACCGCCGGCATGGGCGGCGGCACCGGCACGGGCGCAGCCCCCGTCATCGCCAAGACCGCGCGCGAGATGGGCATCCTCACCGTCGGCGTGGTGACAAAACCGTTCCACTTCGAAGGCCAGCGCCGCATGCGCACCGCCGAATCCGGTATTGCCGAGCTGCACAAGGTGGTCGATACGCTCCTGATCATCCCGAACCAGAACCTGTTCCGGGTCGCCAACGAAAAGACCACCTTCGCCGACGCCTTCGCGATGGCCGACCAGGTGCTGTATTCGGGTGTCGCCTGCATCACCGACCTGATGGTCAAGGAAGGCCTGATCAATCTCGACTTCGCCGACGTCCGCGCCGTGATGCGCGAGATGGGCAAGGCGATGATGGGCACCGGCGAGGCCACCGGCGAGAAGCGCGCGCTGACCGCGGCCGAAGCTGCGATCGCCAACCCGCTGATCGATGATTCATCGATGAAGGGCGCGCGCGGCCTCTTGATCTCGATCACCGGCGGCAAGGACCTGACCCTGTTCGAAGTCGACGAAGCCGCCACGCGGATTCGCGAGGAGGTCGATCAGGACGCCAACATCATCGTCGGCGCGACCTTCGACGAAACCCTGGATGGCATCATCCGCGTCTCCGTCGTTGCCACCGGCATCGAACAGGCGATCATCGCACGCAACTCCGCGGCGCCGCCCGCCGTCGTGACCAACGCCGCGGCCTCGACGCCGGACAGCCGTCTGGCCGATCTGACCGCACGGCTGCGCGCCGACAATCAGCGCCTTGCCGAACGTGCCCAGAATCCGATGGCTCCGGCCGCGGCTCCAGGCGCCGCTGCGCCGCAGCGCGCGGCGAACAGCGTCGAGCGCGCGGCACTGGCCGCCATCGCCGCTGCCGTCGCCCCGGAAGCGCCGCCGTCGGCGCCGCTGCAGCCCGCTTCCTATGGCGACGTCACGGTTCGTCCGATCGCGCAGAAGCCGTCGCTGTTCCCCGATCATGATATCGCCCGCGTCCACACCGAAGAGCCGGCGACGCCCGACACCTTCATCCCGCAGGCGGCTGAGCGTCCGCCGGTCCGTGCTCCGCGGATGCCGAAGTTCGAGGATCTTCCGATGCCGGCGCAGGCCGAAATCCGGCAGGCCCGCGGCGAGGCCGGAGAAGAGCACCCGCAGAAGACCCGGCTGTCGTTGCTGCAGCGGCTGGCCAATGTCGGCCTCGGCCGCCGCGACGAAGAGACCGAGCCGCCGATCGAGGCGCGCGCCTCGGGACCGGCGATGGCGCCGTTGCCGCCGCTCCCCGAACGCAAGCCGCAGCGGTCGGTCGCTCAGCAGATGGCCGGTAATGAGCCGGTATCGGAGTATGCAAGACGCCCGGCGCCGCAGGGTTTGGACGTCCATGGCCGCCCGGCACCTGTTGCCGCGGCGCCACAGGGCGACGACCATCTTGATATCCCCGCCTTCCTGCGACGGCAGTCGAACTGAAGTTTGTTACAATTCTGGTGACTAAAAAGGTCCCGGCTGATCCAGCCGGGGCCTTTTTCTTTGGCCCTGAAACAGGTCACAGCTGGGTGATCAAGCGGCTGATATTAAACGATTAATTATGAATTCCATGGTCAGATGCCGCGGCTGAAACGGTCCCCAACCGTCCCGTAACTTGGTTAAGCTTGGGCGTGAATGCGGCAGAGATAGGGTAACAATCGGTAAAAAAGCGTGAGTTGGCGCGCTTTGGGGCTGTGACTATGGTCTGCCGTGACTTGGGGATGCCTAAAACTCGAATCAGCGCGTAAACGCTGTTTCCTGCGTTTGGGTTAAGTCGGGTAGTGGGCGATTATCACATGAAGTTCAGCCGTCAAACGACGCTTCGGTCGCATGCCACCGTGACGGGCGTTGGCGTTCATTCCGGTTTACCGGTTAGTCTTACGCTTGGGCCTGCACCCATCGATGCAGGCTTTATTTTTGTCCGCACCGGCCTCGATGATTCCGACCGTGAAGTTCCGGCCACCGCCGAATCCGTCATCGCAACCGATCTTGCGACCGTGCTCGGCGACCGCGACGGTCCGCTGGTCTCCACCGCCGAACACGTGCTGGCTGCACTGCGCGGCATGGGCGTCGACAACGCCATCATCGAAGTCGACGGTCCGGAAGTTCCGATCATGGACGGCAGCGCGGCGGCCTTCGTCGCCGCGATCGATCAGGCCGGCATCGTTACGCAATCCGCGACCCGCCGTTTCATCCAGGTGCTGAAGCCGGTGCAGGTTGCGATCGGCGACTCCTTCGGTGAGTTGCGCCCCTATGCCGGCGGGTTCCGCGCCGAAGTCGAAATCGACTTCGCAAACCCCGTGATCGGCCGCCAGAGCTACTCACTCGATCTCAACCCGGAAAGCTTCCGCCGCGAGGTTGCGCGCGCCCGCACCTTCGGCTTCATGAACGACTTCGCGCGGCTCTGCAGCGCCGGCTTCGCGCTCGGCGCCTCCTTTGAGAATACCGTGGTGTTCGACGGAACCCGTCTGCACAACGCCGAAGGCCTGCGCTACAGCGATGAATGCGCCCGCCACAAGGTGCTCGACGTGGTCGGCGATCTCGCGTTGGCCGGCCTGCCGCTGCTCGGCGCCTATCGCTCGGTGCGTGGCGGCCACAAGCTCAACCACGCGGTGCTGACGGCGCTGCTGGCCGATCGCAGCGCCTGGCGGGTAGTCGAGGCCGAGACAGCGCGCCGTCCGCGCAGCCATGGCGAAGCCGGCAGCGGAATGGTGGGCGGCATGATTGCCCCGGCCTACGGTCCGGACGTTTCCTGATTCTGTACAGGCGTTTTCTGCGAGCGCGACCAGCAAAAGTGGAAGCCGGTTTTGCGTCCGGTCGCGCTCTAATCTAATTATAAGTGGCGCATGATCTGATCGCCAAACCGCTCACACTTTGGCGGATCATGCGCTAACCACAATTGGTAACGATGGTTTTCTGCCGCCTTAATCCGGGCGGAATGGCTGCGTATTCGGTTGGTTAACGACCATTTTTCGGCTACACAGGCCCTGCGGTTGCAAAATTAAGGCGTCACTGGCGCGGGGGAATATTGCGTCCATGATCGCGGTTCATGGACGGGCGGGCTCCATCATTAACCGCATCATAAGCGTCAGGTCTTAAATTCCATGTCGGCACAGCGTATGACGCTCGAACAACGCAGACCATCGGGCTATGGCAGCCTCAACCGGGCCGTGCGGTCGCTTCGGCTGGCGGCGGGCCTGATCGTGCTGGCTATCCCCCTGAGCGGATGCGGCACCGGTTCGCTGTGGGACAAGTTCCTCGCCAAGGACGACACCTTCGTCGAAGAGCCCGCAGACAAGCTCTACAATGAGGGCTTGTACCTGATGAACCAGCGCAAGGAGCCGAAGGCGGCGTCGAAGAAATTCGAGGAAGTCGACCGCCAGCATCCTTATTCCGACTACGCGCGCAAATCGCTGCTGATGTCGGCCTATGCGTTCTACACCTCCGGCGATTACGACAGCTGCATCGGTGCGGCGACCCGCTACGTGACCCTGCATCCCGGCAGTCCGGACGCGGCCTACGCGCAATATTTGATTGCGGCTTCGCACTATGACCAGATTCCCGACATCTCCCGCGACCAGGGCCGCACCGAGAAGGCGATCGCGGCGCTGGAAGAGGTGATCCGCAAATATCCGACCTCGGAATACGCCACCACCGCCAAGGCCAAGCTTGAAGGCGCGCGCGACCAGCTCGCCGGCAAGGAAATGGATGTCGGCCGCTATTATATGGACAAGCGCGACTACACCGCCGCCATCAACCGTTTCAAGACCGTGGTCACCCGGTATCAGACCACGCGGCATGTCGAGGAAGCGCTGGCGCGGCTGACCGAAGCCTATATGGCGATCGGCATCGTCGGCGAGGCGCAGACCGCCGCCGCCGTGCTTGGCCACAATTTTCCTGACAGCCGCTGGTACAAGGACGCCTATAATCTTGTAAAGTCCGGCGGTCTCGAGCCGAGCGAGAATCAGGGTTCTTACATTTCCAGGGCCTTCAAGAAGATGGGTCTCGGCTAGGAATTTACTTCGCATGCTGGCGCGTCTGTCGATCCGTGACATCGTCCTGATCGAACGGCTCGATATCGAGTTTTCCCGTGGCCTCGCGGTGCTGACCGGCGAGACCGGCGCGGGCAAATCCATCCTGCTTGATGCCTTCGCGCTGGCGCTCGGCGGCCGCGGCGACGCGGGCCTCGTCCGTCACGGCGTGGAGCAGGGCCAGGTTACGGCCGTGTTCGATGTACCCAAGGGCCATCCGGCCGCGGTGATCCTCAGCGATAACGGCCTCGACGATACCGGCGAAATGATCCTGCGCCGGGTGCAGCTTGCGGACGGCCGCACCCGCGCCTTCATCAACGACCAGGCGATCAGCGTGCAGACCCTGAAAGCCGTGGGCTCGGCGCTGGTCGAGATCCACGGGCAGCATGACGAGCGCGCGCTGGTCGATGCCTCGACCCATCGGCAGCTGCTCGACGCCTTCGCCGGGCTCGAGAAGGACGTCGCGGCGCTGGAACAGCTTTGGGAGGCCCGGCGCACCGCCATCACCGCGCTCGACGAACATCGCGCCAGCATGGAGCGCGCCGCCCGCGAAGCCGATTACCTCCGCCACGCCGCCGGCGAACTGAAGACGCTGGCGCCGAAGGACGGCGAGGAAACCGCGCTCGCGGAACGCCGCACCACGATGATGCAGGGCGAGAAGATCGCCGGCGATTTGCGCGAGGCGCAGGAGGCGGTGGGTGGCAACCATTCGCCGGTGCCGGCGCTGGCCGCCGCGGTGCGCCGGCTGGAACGCCGCGCCGCCAATTCGCCGGCGCTGGTCGAACCGGCGGTGAAAGCGATCGATATCGCGATCAACGCGCTGGAAGAAGCCGACCAACATCTCCAGGCCGCGCTGATTGCGGCCGATTTCGATCCGGCCGAACTGGAGCGGATCGAGGAGCGGCTGTTTGCGCTCCGTGCCGCGTCGCGCAAATATTCGACCGCCGTCGATGGCCTGGCGGCGCTCGCGGCCAAATACGCTGATGATGTGGCGCTGATCGATGCCGGCGCCGACCAGTTGAAGAAGCTGGAGGCCGCGGCGTCCGAAGCCGACAAGCGCTATGGCACAGCGGCTACGAAACTCTCGGCGGCGCGGACCAAATCCGCCGAAAAGCTCAACAAGGCCGTCAATGCCGAACTCGCGCCGCTCAAACTCGAACGCGCGAAATTCATGACAGAGGTCGAGACCGACGCCAAATCGCCGGGACCGCAGGGCATCGACCGCATCGAGTTCTGGGTGCAGACCAATCCCGGCACCAAACCGGGGCCGCTGATGAAGGTCGCTTCCGGCGGCGAACTGTCGCGCTTCCTGCTGGCGCTGAAGGTCGTGCTGTCCGATCGCGGCTCGGCGCCGACGCTGGTGTTCGACGAAATCGACACCGGGGTGGGCGGTGCGGTGGCCGATGCCATTGGTGCCCGGCTGGCGCGGCTCGCCGGCAAGGTCCAGGTGATGGCGGTGACCCATGCGCCGCAGGTTGCTGCGCGCGCCAACCAGCATTTGCTGATTTCCAAGGACGCGCTCGACAAGGGCAAGCGCGTCGCCACCCGCGTCAACGCGCTCGCCGCCGATCACCGCCGCGAAGAAATCGCCCGCATGCTGGCCGGCGCCGAGATCACCGCCGAAGCGCGGGCGGCCGCCGACCGGCTGCTGCGCGCGGCGACGGCGTAACGACTCGTGTCCCGGACGCGGCGCAGCGTTCTTCACGCTGCGTCGCAGCGCCGGGACCCACACTCAATAGGATGGACCCCGGACCAGCAGCGCACCGCCATAGCGTGTCGAAGACGCGCGTGAACGCGCTAATGGCGCTGCGCAGCATCCGGGGAACGCCGGGGTCATCGCCGTCTTTTCTCTCAACCAACTTCATCGTAATCATTGCCCATGGCCAAGACCGCAAAGACAAGAATCCCCGTTGATGTCGCCGAGCTCACCAAGGCCCAGGCCAAGGTCGAGCACATGCGGCTGGCGCTGGAGCTGGAAGGTCACGACAAGCGTTACTACCAGGACGACGCGCCCAGCGTCACCGACGCCGAATACGATGCGCTGCGACAGCGCTACAACGCCATCGAAAAGCGCTTCCCGGAATTCGTCACCTCGGACTCGCCGTCGCAAAAGGTCGGCGCGGCACCCTCGGGGCGTTTCAAGAAAGTCCGCCACGCGATGCCGATGCTGTCGCTGGACAACGCCTTCGCCGAACAGGACGTGCTCGATTTCGTCGGCCGCATCGAACGGTTTCTGAAGTTGCAGGACGACAAGATCGATTTTTCCGCCGAGCCGAAAATCGACGGGCTTTCGATGTCGCTGCGCTACGAGGGCGGCGAACTCGTCACCGCCGCCACCCGTGGCGATGGTGCGGAAGGCGAGGACGTCACCGCCAATATCCGCACGCTGGAGGATGTGCCGCAAAAACTGAAGGGCCGCAACGTGCCCGACATCTGCGAGGTCCGCGGCGAAGTCTACATGACCAAGAAGGCCTTCCTCGCGCTCAACGAACGGCAAAAGGCCGCCGGCGACACCATCTTTGCCAACCCGCGCAATTCGGCGGCCGGTTCGCTGCGGCAGAAGGATCCGAGCATCACCGCCTCGCGGCCGCTCGGGTTTTTCGCCTATGCCTGGGGCGAGATGAGCGCGATGCCGGAAGACACCCAGTCCGGCATGATCGGCTGGTTCCAGCGCTGCGGCTTCAAGACCAACCCGCTGACAAAACTCTGTCACTCCACCGATCAGTTGATCGCGTTCCATCGCAAGATCGAGGAGCAGCGCGCCGAACTCGACTACGACATCGACGGCGTCGTCTACAAGATCGACCGGATCGACTGGCAGGAGCGCCTCGGCTTCGTGTCGCGGACGCCGCGCTGGGCGATTGCCCATAAATTCCCGGCCGAACGCGCCACGACGGTGCTCCGCGATATCGAGATCCAGGTCGGGCGCACCGGTTCGTTCACGCCGGTCGGCAAACTGGAGCCGGTCGGCGTCGGCGGCGTCATCGTGCAGAACGTCACGCTGCACAATGAGGACTACATCAAGGGCATCGGCGGCGACGGCGAGCAACTGCGCGACGGACGCGATATCCGGATCGGCGATACCGTGGTGATCCAGCGGGCCGGCGACGTAATTCCGCAAGTGGTCGATGTCGTCATCGACAAGCGGCCGAAGAACGCAAAGGAATTTCACTTCCCGAAAAAATGCCCGTGCCCGCTGCACACCGACGTGGTGCGCGAGGAGACCGCGACGGGGGAGGAGGGCTCGCGCGCCCGCTGCACCGGCGAGTTCGCCTGTCCGTTCCAGAAGATCGAGCATCTCAGGCTTTTCGTCTCGCGCCGCGCCTTCGACATCGACGGGCTCGGCGAGAAGCAGATCCAGTTTTTCTTCGACGAAGGATGGGTGAAGGAGCCCGCCGATATTTTCACGCTGCCCAGGCGCAACGCCAGGCTGAAGCTAGAGGAGATCGAGGGCTACGGCGAGACGTCGGTGCGCAACCTGTTTGCATCGATCGAGGGCCGGCGCAGGATTTCGCTCGAGCGTTTCATCTATGCGCTCGGCATGCGCCATGTCGGCGAGACCACCGCGCTGGCGCTCGCGCGCGGCTACGGTTCCTGGCAGGCTTTCCACGACGCCGGGCTGAAGGTCGCCAAGGGCGACGAGGAGACCATCGCCGAGATGGATGCGCTGGACCAGATCGGCGACACCGTGATCAGGAGCGTCGCCGCTTATTTTGGCGAGAGCCATAACCGCGGCATCGTCGAGCGGCTGACAAAAGAAGTCACCATCCTCGACGCCGAAAAGCCGAAGAGCAATTCCGCCGTCGCCGGCAAGACGGTGGTCTTCACCGGTTCGCTGGAAAAGATGACGCGCGACGAAGCCAAGGCGACCGCCGAACGGCTGGGGGCCAAGGCCGCGGGCTCGGTGTCGAAGAAGACTGACTATGTGGTTGCGGGGCCGGGCGCCGGATCCAAGTTGGCGGAGGCCAAGAAGCACGGCGTTGCCGTGCTGACCGAGGACGAGTGGCTGAAGCTGATCGGGGAGTGAAGGTGACTCTCGTCATTGCGAGGAGCGTCAGCGACGAAGCAATCCATTCTTTTCTTGCAGCCGGTGAATTGCCTCGCGGAGCCTGACATCGGCCGCGCATTCGCGTGACCCGTTGGCTCGCAATGACGGCATTGGCAGTTCGCCCGCCAGTTACACATCTCACAGCATCCCCGATGCTCCCCCTCCGTTTTTCGGTCCGCTGCGCATGATCTGACTGAAAATCTGCAAATCGCCGATCTGCGCGCTCGCGCGATTTTCTGCAATAAGTTCAACGTGATTTGGCCTGTCCAGACCCACCTGTAAAAATATTTCACTTTCGCCGTCGGGCAAATCAGTGATTTGAATCCGCCCGTCTCACCCGACAAGAGGGGCGGCTCATGATCGTCACGAACGTGCGGTGGGATGCGGTGGACGCGATGTGCGCGCAAAGACGAACGCGTGCATGGCGTACGGCGAAGTCGTGTGGTCCTGACGCCCCGATGCTGGCGTCAAGTTTGCGGATTCAGTCGCAAGCGACGGTGGCAAGAAAGCCCGGTCGCCGGGGAGAGCACGAAGTAAGCCGTAAAACCATTGCGCAGGGAAGGCCGGATTGCCTCCGCTGAACCTGTATGCTCGTGTGCGCATTTTCTTGTGCAATTTGCACGCGAGACCGCGGGTGCAGCGCGCACCCGGTCTTCCCTGCGCCCTCTGTGCTTCATGGCGCAAGAAATTCAAGCATCACTCGGGCGCACCGCGCCGCGGGAATGCCGACGGTTGTCTCTGCTGTTTGAAAATCGAATCAGACGTTACATAACGAGCGTAGTCGTCGTCATTGCGAGGACCGTCAGCGACGAAGCAATTCATACTTCCTTGCAGCCGGTGGATTGGTTCGCGGAGCCTGTCATCGGGCGCGCATTCGCGCGACCCGTTGCCTCGCAATGACGGCATTGGCAGTTCGCCTGCCAGGTACACATCTCACAGCATCCCCGATTCTTCCTCCTCCGCCTGCTCGATCAATTCCTCGCTGACCATCACTGTTCGCCGCGGCACGATGAAGATCATCGTCGAAGCGCAGAGAACCGATATCGCGAAAATCGCCGCCGTCAGCGGCAGCGTGCTGGTGGAATGGCCGCCGAGATAGGCGCCGAATTGCGAGACCAGCGCGCCGATGCCCTGTTGCAAAAATCCCATCGCGCCCGATGCGGTGCCGGCGGCGTCGGGGCGAACGCTGATGGCGCCGGCCGCCGAATTCGACATCACGAAGGCGTTGGCGACCATCACGATCATCTGGGTGCCGAACAGGAACGATGGCGCCTGGTTGTAGCCGGTGATGCTCCAGACCAGGTTCAACAGGCTGCCGCCGACCTGCAGCGCCAGCCCGAACCAGATCAGTTTCTCCAGCGAATGGCGCGGCGCGAACCGCACGCAGAACAGGTTGCCGATCAGATAGGCAAACCCCGTGGTCGCAAACCACGCGCCATATTCGGCGCTGGTGCGGCCCATCTGCGTCACCACGATATAAGGGCCGCCGCCGGCGAAGGTGAAGATGATCTGCGAGGCCAGCACCTGGCACAGCACGTAGCCGATGAAGGCGCGGCTTTTGACCAGGCTGCCGACATCGCCGCGAAATCCGCCGGATTCGCTACGGTCGCGGCGCGTCTCGGGCAGCGCGAAGGTGATGAAGACCGTCACCGTCAGCGACGCTGCGGTGATGAGATAGAATATCGCGCGCCAGCCGAACGCGGTTTCCAGCAGGCCGCCGGTCAAAGGGCTCAGCATCTGCGCGATCATCATCACGGCGATCACGAGGCTGATCATGCTGCTGATGCGGTCGCGGCTGTAGAGGTCGCGGATGATGGCGCGGCTGACCACCATGCCGGTGGCGCCGCCCAGCGCCTGCAGGAAGCGCGCGGCGATCAGTTGCGGCAGGGTTTCGGCGAAGATGCAGCCGGCGCTGGCGGCGACCATCAGGCCGAGGCCGCACAGCAGCACCGGGCGCCGGCCGAATTTATCCGACAGCGGTCCCATGATGAGCTGCGAGCAGGCGATGCCGACCATGTAGAGCGACACCGTCATCTGCGCGACCGAGATATCGCGCCCGAACGTGGTCGCCAGCACCGGCAGCGCCGGCACCAGCATATAGAGTGAGATCGGCGCGACGCCCGTCATCAGGACGAGCATCAGCAGCATGACCTTCGATGCCGCGAAGCTGTTGCTGTCCGTCGCCGCGCCGGGCGGCTTGCCCATCACGCCATGCATTCAGGTGCGATCCAAATTGTGAATCGGACTGTAGCGGGATCGCTTCACGCGCGGATACCGCCGTTTCGGCATGCGGCTATTCCGATTTCGGGAGGCGAGGCGATGATGTTTCGCCTTGCGCAACAAATACCGTTGTCGTCACCAGCGCATGCGGGTGATCCAGTATTCCAGAGTAGCTGCGGTTGCATCGACAGGCCGCGGCGTACTGGGTCCCCCGCCTTCGCGGGGGACGACAGTCATTGGTGCAGTTCCGCCGTCGCCTCGTCCAGCCACAGCTTCGTGGCATTGTCGTCCAGATGCGGACGCACCTCGCGGTCGACGCGGGCGTGGTAAGTGTTGAGCCAGTCCAGTTCCGCTTGGCTCAGCATGTTCACATCGATCAGGCGCCGGTCGATCGGCGCCAGCGTCAGCGTCTCGAAAGCATTGACCGGCTTTTCGGAGCCTGCGATGTCGGCGCCGACAACCAGTTCGAGATTTTCGATCCGGATGCCATAGGCGTCGGTCTTGTAGTAGCCGGGTTCGTTGGAGAGGATCATGCCGCGCTTCAGCGGCGCGGTGCCGAGTTTTGAAATCCGTGCCGGACCTTCGTGGACGGAAAGATAGCTGCCGACGCCGTGGCCGGTGCCGTGCTCGAAATCCAGACCGGCCTGCCACAGGAACTGCCGCGCCAGGCTGTCGAGCTGCGCGCCGGTGGTGCCGTCGGGGAATACCGCGCGCGCGATCGCCATGTGTCCGCGCAGCACGCGGGTGAAACGGTCACGCATTTCCGCCGTGGGTTCGCCGATCGCCAGGGTGCGGGTGACGTCGGTGGTGCCGTCTTCATATTGCGCGCCGGAATCGATCAGCAGCAAATCGCCGGGTGAAATCCGCCGGTTGCTCTTGCGGGTGACGCGGTAATGCACGATGGCGCCGTTCGGCCCGGTGCCGGCAATGGTCGGGAAGGACACATCCTTCAGCGCGCCGGTCTGACGGCGAAACGTTTCCAGCGCCTCGACGGTGTCGATCTCGGTCAGCGCGCCTGACTGGGATTCGCGATCGATCCAGGCCAGGAACCGGGTCAGCGCCACCGCATCGCGCTGATGCGCGGTTCGCGTTCCCTCGATCTCGGTGATGTTCTTCACCGCCTTGAGCAGGCTTACCGGATCATTGCCGCGCACCGGCTTGCCGCCGGCCGCCACGATCAGGCGGCTCAACGCATCGGCCGCGGTCGCGGCGTCGAGCGCGATCGCCGCACCATGCCGCGCCAGTTCGTTAAGCTGCAGCGTCAGCGCGTCGGGCTCCCTGACATCGGCGGATTGCTCGAGATGGTCGCGGGCCGCGTTCGAGAGCTTGCGGTGATCGATGAACACGGTCGGGCGGCCGTCCTTCGGCACCAGCGCATAGGATAGCGGCAACGGCGTATGCGAGACGTCGGCGCCGCGGATGTTGAAGGTCCAGGCCACCGCGTGGCTATCCGACAGCACCAGCGCATCGACGCCGAGTTTTGCGATTTCCAGCCGGATCCGTTTGAGCTTCTCGGCTTCGATCTCCCCGGAAAATTGAATGCCGTGAACGGCGACCGGGCCGAGCGGCGGCGCCGGCCGTTCGGTCCACACCGAATCCAGCGGATTGCCGTCGACCGCGACCAGTTCCGCGCCGGCCTTGGCGCAGGCCGCCTGCAGCCGCTCGGCTGCCGCCGAAGTATGCAGCCATGGATCAAAACCGAGGCGGTCGCCGGCGATCAGATGCTTCGCCAGCCAGTGTTCCGGTGGCGGATCGGCCAGCGGCTCGATATGCCAGGCCTTGCGGTCGACCTGTTTGGCCGCTTGCAGGGTATAGCGGCCATCGACAAAGACCGCGGCTTCCTGCGTCAGCACCACAGCCAGTCCGGCCGAACCGGTGAAGCCGGTGAGCCACGCCAGCCGCTCTTCCGACGGCGCGACATATTCATTTTGTTGCTGATCGGCGCGGGGAATCACGAATCCCGTGAGCTTGCGCCGCGCCAGTTCCTCGCGAAAGGCCGACAGCCGCGCGCCCAGCGCCACGCCGCTTTCGGGTTCTTCGAATGTCTGGAAATGAGCTTCGAACATCGTTTGACCACTTTAGGATTGGATAGAGAAGTCCGCAATGCGGCGAGAATCACCGCAATTTGGCATAAGTTATGCTTGAATCGTGCTGCCTGCGTTAGACCGGGCGGAACGGTTTGCATAGCAAGTCGTTCATCCAACGAATGCCCGGGGGAAATCCAGGAGTGTCTCAACTCAACGAAGAGGGGATGCACGATGCCTGCTTTCACGTTTGAGAAGATTTCGCCACCGGTGCGTCGCGGCCCGATTCCACCGATCGAGAAAAAGCAACGCGGCGTTATCGTCCAGATCCTGGATCGCTTCGTGGAAGCACGCGTCAAACGCGCCATGCGCGAAGAAGAAGAAAAGGGCGTCATCGCCCGATACAAACCTCCCGAATAGAGCCCATCGCTTTCAGATGCCGACCGATCAACGACGCCCCTCCTGCACTTGGCCGGAGAGGCGTTTTGATGTGGCGAGCGGGGATGGCGCCATCTTTCGTTGATGCGTCGTCACCCGGCCTTGCGCAACAGCAGGCTGCTCCAGCCTTCGATCCTGAGATGCCGTACTGGCACCAGACCCCGCGTCCGATAGGCCGCGATGACCGGGCCGGCCTGATGCGTCAACAGGCCCGACAGGATCACCAATGCCGAGCGTGCCAGATGCCGCGCCATCGGCGTTGCCAATTGCCGCAGCGGATTGGCGAGGATGTTTGCCAGCACCAGATCGAACGGGCCGCGCTGCGCGAATTGCGGAGCCGCAAAACCGGTCGCGCGGATCGCTTGCACCAGATGCCCGGTTTCGTTCAGGCGCGCATTGTCGTGGGCGACCCGAACCGAGGCCGGATCGATGTCGCTTGCCAATACCGCGCCATGCAGCGCCTTGGCCGCGGCAATCGCCAGCACGCCGGTGCCGGTGCCGAGATCGAGCACGCGCCGCGGTTGATACGCTTTGAGGACATGATCGAGCAGCAAGAGGCAGCCGCGCGTGGTGCCGTGATGGCCGGTGCCGAACGCCAGCGCCGCCTCGATTTCGATGCCGAGCTTGTTGGCCGGCACGCGCGCGCGGTCGTGGCTTCCGTGCACGACGAATCGCCCGGCCGGGACCGGCACGAGATCCTCGAGCGCAGCCTTGACCCAGTCCCTGGCTTCGACAGTGTCGAACGCAATGTGCTGCGCGACCTCGTCGCCGGCGGCGAGGCCGACCAGCGCGCGGATCGAGGTCTGATCGGGCGCATCGGCAAAATGCACGATGATGTCCCAGCGCCCGCTTGGGCCTTCAAACGCCGATATCGCGGCCTGTCCCTCGAAAAAGCTTTCGGTCAGGCGATCGACGACGTGCTTGGCGGTCTGCTCGCTGCCGATGGCGAAGCTGGCGCGGTGGGTGGACGGGGTGAGGGTGGCGGTCATCGAATGGTGGCAGTCATTGAGAGGCCGGGAGCGCGAAACGGGCGATCTTGCGTAATTACCCGGTAATCGGGTCGCGCAACAACCCTGCTTCCCGTGATGAAAGTCGATGCACCACAGGGAATTCGGCTTTGAAATCCGCGATTTGGGGTTATTCCCGGGGCTGTTTCGTTCAAACTTGAGGAGTATTCGCGTTTGAATATCCAGAAAAGTTACACCTCGTCCGTTTAAACAACCTTAGATGTTGTTCCGTATTTTCACTGACGGAACTTTGAGCACCCTTTGTTCCGAGGGATCAAAAGAGGGCAGGACCAAACATGAAGACGCTTATTTTAAGATTTCTTAAGGAAGAATCCGGTGCCACGGCCATCGAATACGGGCTGATTGCGGCCGGTATTGCGATTGCCATCATCACCGCCGTGCAGGGTGTTGGCACCCAACTCAGCGCGAATTTTACCACGATCAGCACCTCGCTGAAATAATCGAACAACCCGCGGCGTTCTCAGGACCGGGCGACACGTCGCCCGGCCTTTTTTTATGATGACGGGCCGGCGCTGAATCGGCCGAAATCCACATTACCGCGACCAGCGAACCGGCCGGTCGCCCGTTTCCCAACCCATTTCCTCCCGGGATCGTCAGAATTTGTCCTCCCTGCTATGCTGACGAAAACACGGAGAGGCGCGATGGCGGTCATTGATCGCAAATTTTACCAGAGCTGGCGCGGGCCTGGCTCGGCCGACCAGGATCATTGGTCGCTGGTCTTCGATCCCGACATCAGGCGTCTGCTGGTGCGCCACGAATGGCAGACCTCCCGGCATGACGGCTTCGATGAACTGGAACTCGCGGAATTCCTGAAACAGAGCGGAGATGCGCAAACGGCGTTGATCGACAGCCTGTTTCTGGTGCCGGCGGACGCCTGAGTTCACAGGCTTTTCAACGGAAGCATACCCTGGTTTTTCACAGGCTTCGGCGGCCGACGTGCACGGTCCGTGAACCGGCTCCTGCACAGACTTATCGACTGGTTTTCCACAGCTTATCCACCGGCTTTTCAACCGGCCATCCACTCATTCGATCACCTGTTCGGCGCGCACCTGGATGGTCGGCGGGATGTCGATGCCGATGGTGCGGGCGGTCTTGAGGTTGATGGCCAGCTCAAACTTGATCGGCAGTTGAATCGGCAAATCCGCGGCTTTCTCGCCCTTGAGGACGCGGTCGACATAGCCGGCGGCGCGCCGCAGCAGGTCGGCCTGATCGGCGCCGTAGCCTGAGCAGCGCGCCGGCTCGGGCGTACTCGCTGAACTCGCCGACAACCGCAATCCGCGCGTCTATTCCCGCCTTGCAGATGTCGGCCGTCAGCGCCGCGGTCAGAAAGTCGCGGAGCACGATCATGGCCGTGCCGCGCATCTCGCCCAGCGTTTTGAAATGCTCGACGACGGTGGCCGTGGAAAGCGAGCTCAGTCCAAATTTGACGGGGTCCAGCCCCGATTTCCTGGCGTCGGCCATCGTCTGTTCACCCCATGTGAATGAGGGGTCGGTTGCATTGTGCATTACGCCGAGCGTTTTCAGCCCGGGTATCAACTCTTTCAACATCTCGATCCGTTTGGCGGACATCTCCTCCCCAAGCGCCGAAAAGCCGGTCAGGGTACCGCCGGGGTGGGCGAGGCTCGAGAACAGCTCAGGCTCGCTGGCGGTAGCAGGCAGCGCTATCGCAACGACCGGAATCTTGGTCAGGCGCACGAGCGCGCGGGACATCGCGGGGCCCGGCGAAAGGAACACGTCGACCGGCAGTGCTGCCAATTCGGCGATCAGGGCGCGGGCGCGTTCGACGTTGCCCTCGGCGTTGCGCTCTTCGATCACAATCGTGCGGCCCTCAATGTAACCGAGTTCAGCAAGCGCTTTGCGAAAGGGAACGATAGCCTCGCCGTCGACGGCAGTTGAAGCAAGTCCGACGAAGCCGACGGTCGGAATGCGCCGGGCGCCCGGCGGTTGTTGACCTCGCGCTGTGAGGGGCCAGGCGGTGACCGCCCCGCCAAGTATCGTGATGAAATCGCGCCGCCTCATTCAGGCTCCCTAAAGAGAGCGGGCATCATACCGGTTGAAATCAGCGCAATGGAAGGGGCGGGACCTGACTTCACCCGAACAACGCCCGATGATCCCGCAGGATCACCCGCGCCGCATTGTGGCCCGGAGCGCCGGTAACGCCGCCGCCGGGATGGGCGCCGCTGCCGCAATGGTAGAGGCCCTTCAGCGGCCCGCGATAATCGGCGTGGCCGAGCATCGGCCGCGCCGAGAACAATTGGTTGAGCGTCAGCGCGCCGTGAAAGATGTCGCCGCCGAGCAGGCCGAACTGGCGTTCGAGGTCGAGCGGCGACAGCACTTGCCGGCCGATCACGCTTGATGCAAAGCCGGGCGCATATTGATCCACGGTCGCGATCATGAGATCGGCGACCTCGTCGCGATGATTGTCCCAGGATTTGCCGTCAGGCAACTCCGGCGCGACATGCTGGCAGAACAGGCTGGCGACATGCTGGCCGGAGGGGCTAAGCGAGTCGTCGAGCGTCGAGGGGATCAGCACCTCGATCACGGGCTCGCGGCTCCAGCCGCGCTCACGCGCGTCCTGCCAGGCGCGATCCATATAGCCGAGGCTCGGCGCGAGGATGATGCCGGCGGTGAGGTGATCGCCCGCGCCTGGCAGCGCGGTGAACGAGGGCAGGGCATTCAGCGCGACGTTCATGCGAAAGGTGCCGGAGCCGTTGCGCCAGCGGCTGATGCGCTCGAGAAATTCCGGCGCCAGCGCATCTGAAGGGACCAGCCTTGTGTACAGCAGTTTCGGGTTGACGCCGGAGGCGACGTATTTGGCGCGGATGGTTTCGCCATCGTCGAGGACGACGCCGATGGCGCGATCGCGTTCCACGATCACCTCGCGCACCCCGGCATCGGTTTCGATCTCGGCGCCATGGCCGCGCGCCGCGCGCGCCATCGCTTGGGTGATCGCGCCCATGCCGCCGATGGCGTGGCCCCACACGCCCTTCTTGCCGTTCACCTCGCCGAAGGCGTGATGCAGCATCACGTAGGCGGAGCCTGCGGCATAGGGGCTGGCGTAATTGCCGACGATAGCGTCGAAGCCGAACAGCGCTTTCACCAGGTCGCTTTCAAAGCGTTCGTCCAGCATCTCGCCGGCCGAGCGGGTGAACAGGTCGAGCAGGTTACGCTGCTGCTCGAGCGACAGTTTTCGTAACGCGTTGGCGGTGCCGAGCGCATTGAAGGCTTCGCGGATTGCGCCGATGCCAAAGCCCTCGACGATATTCGGCGGCGCGCGCAGCACGAATTGGCGCAGCACGTCGGCGATCACTTCGAGTTCGCGGGAGAATGCGTCGATGCGCCCGGCATCGCGCGCGCTGAGCCGTGCAACCGACTGCTGCGTGCGGCCTTCGCCGGTCAAGAGATAGCTGCCATCGGGGGCGGGCAGGAAATTCTGCATCCGCCGTTCGACGATCCGCAGGCCCTGCTCGGCCAGCTTCAGATCCGAGATGATCTGCGGGTTGAGCAGGCTGACCGTATAGGCCGCGACCGAATTGCGGAACCCGGGATGGAATTCCTCGGTCACCGCCGCCCCGCCCACCACCTTGCGGCGATCGACCACCTTCACGCGCAGGCCGGCCATCGCGAGATAGGCCGCGCAGGTGAGGCCGTTATGCCCCGCACCGATGATGACGACGTCCGTTTCGTTCATGTCCGCTTCAAGAAGGATTGACTAGATTTACCGCGGTCATTCCGGGATGGTCCCGAAATCCCTGGATTCCGGGTTCGTGCTTCGCGCGCCCCGGAATGTCGTCTCACTCCACTCCTTAGCGAAGATGTGAATGTCCGCACAGCATCAAATGACGAATTCGACGACACCCCCCGCATTGCTCGCGCGGTTGCCTTGTGCTCCATTGCGGTTTCCCGGCAGTCCCTTGCCGGACGTCCTGCCGCCGGCGCCCGCCGGGTTCATGCCGGAGTTTTCATGACTTCCAAGCCGTCCGCCTCGCGAAACCGGCTGGTGCTGGTCGTCTATACGTCAGCGATCTTCGTCAGTGCATTGCTGCTGTTCTCAGTCGAGCCGCTGTTCACAAAAATGGTGCTGCCGCGGCTTGGCGGCTCGCCGGCGGTGTGGTCGGTGGCGATGGTGTTCTTCCAGTCGCTGCTGCTCGGCGGCTACGCCTATGCGCATTTCCTGATGCAGATCCGCAACCGCGCGATTCCGGTGGCGATACACCTGGTGCTGCTGGTGATCGCGCTGACGACACTGCCGCTGTCGATTGCGGGCGGGTGGGGCGAACCGCCGAATTCGGGTTACGCGTTCTGGCTGCTCGGCCTGTTCGCGGTCTCGATCGGGCTACCGTTCTTCGCGCTCGCCGCCAACAACCCGCTGCTGCAGGCCTGGTTTGTCCGCACCGGTCATCCCAGCGGCCCTGACCCCTATTTCCTCTACGCCTCCTCGAATATCGGCAGCTTTCTGGCGCTGTTGTCCTATCCGGTGCTGCTGGAGCCGATGTTCACGCTGCGCACGCAGAACCTGATCTGGACCGGCTTCTATGGCCTGTTGATCGTCCTGATCGCGAGCTGCGGCGTCCTGCTGCTGCGCTCGCCCGCGGGCGCCGCCGCGCTCAACATGCCCGCTGAGGATACCGACGCGCCGGCGCCGTCCTGGATCCTGCGCGCCCGCTGGATCTTCCTGGCCGCGGTGCCGTCGGGCCTCTTGATCGCGGTCACCGCGCACATCTCCACCGACGTCGCCGCCGCGCCGTTATTGTGGGTGCTGCCGCTGTCGCTTTATCTCCTGACCTGGGTGCTGGTGTTCCAGTCGCGCCCATTGCTGCCGCACAAATGGATGCTGCTGGCGCAGCCGCTGGCGATCGCTGGCGTGATTATTCTGCTCGCGGTCGGCGGCGAACAAAATTTGCTGCTGACGCTCGGCGGCCATCAATTGTGTTTCTTCGTCATCGCGATGGCCTGCCATGGCGAGCTGGCGCGCACCCGGCCACCGGCAAAATATCTCACCGGCTTCTATGTCGCGTTGTCGTTCGGCGGCATGGTTGGCGGCTTGTTCGCCGGCCTGATCGCGCCATTCACTTTCTCCTGGGTTGCGGAATACCCGATCCTGCTGGCGCTGGCGGCGCTGTGCCGGCCGCCCGGCGGCGACGCGCGATTGCCGGGCTGGAGCGGCTGGTACTGGCCGTTTCTTGCCGTGCTCGCGGTGGCTCTGATCGGACCGTCTTATTCGCCCGGCAAGATCATGAATTGGCTCGACGATCACCGTGTCTGGATGATCGGTGCAGTCGGCGTGCTCTCGGCGCTGCTGGCGCTCGGCCTGAACGCCAGCCGCTGGAAGATCTTTGCCACCGTCGCGGTGGCGCTGGTGCTGTTGCGCGCCTACCCGTCCGACGACGGGCGGGTGGAAACCGTGCGCAGCTTTTTCGGCGTCCACAAGATCGTGGTGACCCCGAACGGCCAGTATCACGTGCTGATGCATGGCACCACGATCCACGGCGCCGAAAAATTCAAGAACGATGACGGCACCCCGGTTACCGGCCGGCCCGAGCCGATCACCTACTATCACGAGGACGGCGGCATCGGTCAGGCGATCACGGCGATCCGCGGGCGCAAGGGCGCGCCGCTGCGGGTGGCGGTGATCGGGCTCGGCTCGGGCACGCTGACCTGTGCATCGCAGCCCGGTGAAGACTGGAAGTTCTTCGAGATCGACCAGTCGATGGTCGATACCGCAAAAGATCCGAAATATTTCACCTACATCCAGAACTGCGAGCCGAACCTGAAGCCCGTGATCGGCGACGCGCGGCTGACCTTCGCGCGCGAGCCCGACGGCATCTACGACCTGATCATCGTCGATGCCTATTCGTCGGACGCGATTCCAATTCACCTGGCGACCGAAGAGGCGATGAAGATCTACAAGGACAAGCTGGCGCCGCAGGGCGCGGTCGTGATGCACGTCTCCAACCGGCATCTGGAACTCGCCAGCGTCATCGTCGGCATTGCCGACGCCAACGACATGAAAAGCTGGGTCTACAGCGAGGATTCCGGCCGCGACAACGAATACATCTTCTCGACCTCGGTGGTGGTCTCCGCGCGGGAGGAGGCCGACGTCGGCAAGCTCGCGTCCTCGGATGTCTGGGCCGAGACCGAGGCCGATGAAAACCAGCGGGTGTGGACCGACGACTATTCCAACGTGTTAGGCGCGGTCTATCGGCGGCTGCGCGACGGCGAGCAGTGAGTCTCCTCGGGGATCGGCTGCCGGAGCGATCAGCTGAAACGAAAAAGATCCCGCGGGTTTTGCAGAATGGCCGTGCGGTCGTCGGGGTCGCCGACGATCTCGCCGAAGGCGGCGAGAGCCTTCGCATAGGTCTGGGTACTTTCAAACTGGGTATGGGGCCAGTCGCTGCCCCAGATCAGGCGGTCGCGACCAAGCGAGCCGCGCAGCAGGACAAAGGCCTCGCGGGCGATCCGATTGCAGTCCTCGCCGATTCGGTAGGGTGCGGAAACCTTGACCCAGAGCCGGCGCGATTGGCCGAGTTTCGCCAGCGCCACGAAACCGGGGTCTGCGGCTCCCGTCCCGGCATTGGGCAGTGCATAGTGATCCAGCACGACGTTGACGCCGAAGGCGAGCAGTGCCGGCGCCAGCGCGGCCAGATCGATCGCGGCGCGCTGCACCTCGATTTGCCACTGCAACTTTTCCGCACGTTCAAGCAACCCGCCCCAGGCCGGAGATGCGAGATCAGGCAGCGGCTTGCCGACCAGATTGAGTCGTAATCCCACGATACCGGAATCGTTCAGGCGGTTGAGATCATCAGACGTGACGTTGGGGTCGACCACGGCGATGCCGCTCAGCCGGCCGCGCGCGGCGAGAACGCATTGCACCAGATAGGAATTGTCGGTCCCGAGGAAACTCGGCTGCACCAGGACGCCGTTGCTGATGCCGTTATCGTCGAGCTGCTGCAAATAGAGATCGAGCGGGGCGTCGTAGCCGGGCGCGTAGCGGCGGGAATCCGCAAGCTGAAGGCCGCGATGGAAAACGTGCGAATGCGTGTCGATCATTATCGGTTGCTTTTGAGATGGCTCGGCGCGCGCGGGGACGGCGTAACCCAGTCCTGCGGCCACGAGAGACTTGCCGAACGTGCGCCGGCTGATACGGGCTTGAATGGTTCCGGTCATTGGGCCGTCCGTTTCAATTCGCCGCGAGGTTCGGCGCGGGAGCCGGCAGCGGCGCGGTATCGGAAAAGGTCTTGCCGCGGGTTTCGGGCAGCAGCAGCACGGCAACAAGCACGAGCGAGTAGGCGAAGGCCGCGTCCAGTCCGATGGCGGCGCCCAGTCCCAGATGCTGGCTGAGATATCCGACCAGGATCGGAAAGCCCGCCGAAACGATCCGGCCGAAATTGTAGCAGAACCCGACGCCGGTGCCGCGAACGCCGGCGGGGTAGAGTTCGCTGAACAGCGCGGCCATGCTGGCGGGAATGCCGGCGGAGAAGAAGCCGAGCGGAAATCCGAGCACCAGCATCTGCGCGTTGGTGAGCGGCGCGAACACGTAAACCAGCACTGTGAGCACGCAGGCGGAGGCGAACACGGCGACGTTCGCACGTCGGCCGATGCGGTCGCTCAAAATGCCGCTGGCGACACAGCCGCAGAAAAACGCGACGATGATCACGGCAAGGTAGCCGCCGCTGCCCAGCACCGACAATTTGCGCTCTTCGCGCAGGAACGTCGGCAGAAAGGTGGTGAGGGCGGCGTATCCGCCATGGGCTCCGACGCCGAACAAGCCGCCGATCATGGTGGTCCGCAGCACATCGGGTTTGAAGATGCCGAGCAGGGTTTGCAGCGGAGACGCCTGCCGCGCGGTCGCGGCGATCGCGCGCGCAGGTTCCGGCACGCCTCGGCGGACGTAGAAGATCAGCAAGGCGGGCAACAGGCCGGCGGCAAACATCGCGCGCCAGGCGATATCCGCCGAGAGATGCGAAAACAACACCGTGGCGAGGATGACCGCCGCGCCCCAACCGACCGCCCAGGCGCTTTGCACCGTGGCCAGCGCCTTGCCGCGATGCTGCGGCCGGATCACCTCGGCCATCAGCACCGCGCCGGCGGCCCATTCGCCGCCGAAGCCGATGCCCTGAATGGTCTTGAGGATCAACAGTTGCGAATAGCTTTGCGCGAAGGCGCAGGCGAATGTGGCCAGCGCAAACCACAGAATGGTGATCTGCAAGGCCTTCACCCGCCCGTAGCGATCCGCCAGCGCGCCGGCGATCCAGCCGCCGAAGGCGCCTGCGAACAGGGTGACGGATCCCAACAGTCCCACCTCCGTCTTGCTGATCGCAAACGCGGCGATCAGCGCCGGGATCGCAAGGCTGAACATCTGAACGTCGAGCGCGTCCAGCGCCCAGCCCATGAAACACGCCCAAAATGTCTTGCGCTCCGGCGCGGAACTCTCCTGGTACCAGTTCGACATCGTTTCCTCCCAGAACCGCGCCGGCCATTTTGGCTCGGCGTTAGCCGTCAGCGAATTTCCACGTGGTAACGGAATTTATCGGCGGCGCCGCGCGAGCGGCGCCACTCCAGTGGCTGCCGCGCCAGATCGTAGGCAAGCCGCTCGATGACGATCAGCGGCGCGTGCGGTTGAAGCCGCAGCAGTCGCGCCTTCATGGTATCGGCGGTCTCGACCGTCAGCGTCTCCTCGGCCGAGACGACCACCTGTTCGCAGCGCTCCTCGTAGAGCGGATAGAGCAGATCGCCGAATTCACCGGGATCGACCGCTAGCAGCGGTTCGAACCGAGCCCTCGGCAGCCAGATATCCTCCGCCAGCAGGGGCAGGTCATCGATCAGCCGGAGCCGCACCAGGTGGATAACGCTCTCGCGTGGACGGATGCGCAGCGCCGAGGCGACTGCCGAGGGTGCCGGCATCGCCTCGCGGCGCAGGATGCGGCTGACGGGAATGCGGCGTTCGCCGGTTTCGGATTGAAAGCGGAAAAACCGGAACATCGAGGCGTTGAAGCGGGTACGCTTCACGAAGGTGCCACGGCCTTGCTGCCGGTCCAGCACGCCCTCGGCGACCAGCTGGTCCACGGCCTTGCGCACGGTGCCGATGGCGACGCCGTGGCGCTTGGCGAGATCGGCCTCGGACGGGATCGCATCGCCCGGGCGCCATTGTCCCTCGGCGACCGCCGCCGCCAGCGTGTCGCGCAGCCGCTGGTATAGGGGTAGGCGCAGGTCCAAATTCATATAGTCATCTATATGACCTAGGATGCACGAGTCAATTGATCCCTTTCGCAAGGCTCAGGCGTATCGAGTGTCCCGGTGGGGGAGTCTTGAGGACAGGTCGGGCTTCTGCGGAACTCGCAGGTTGCTCGGACATTCTCTTCATGCCGCGCTTGGGCGGCCCAAGGAGAGTTTACAAATGAAACGTTTGTTGCTGATCGGAATCGCCGCCTGTGCGTTTGCGGCATTGCCGACGCTGTCCGCCTCGGCAATGCCTCACGCGACCGCCGACACGCTGGTGCGCGATATCGATAGCCCCGTCATTCTTGCTCATGGCGGTCATGGCCATGGACATGGGCACATGGGACGTGGTGGTCGCGGACACCACTACGGCTGGGGCAGAGGCCGCCACCGCGGCTGGCATTGATCAATATTGCAGACAACTCCATTGGAGGCCGCCTTGTTGGCGGCCTCTTTCGTTTGCTCAACATGCAATGTCGCAAGCACACGCGGCGGGCATCGCAATTTCTTCGGGATGGCCGGCCTGCATCGCTTCTTCCACACGCCGGCCGACGATGTCAGCACCACCAGTCCGGAAATTCTCGAACCGGTGGCCCGTGCGTTCACTGAGGCCGTCCGCAAGGCCGCGGAGCGTGGCGAGCGCGCGTTCAAGTAGGGCCTGGTCTCTCGACGTGAAAGGGATCGATGCGCCGCCCGCGCATCAATTCTGGTAGGTGAACAGCCCGCGTGGCTGATAGTACGGCCGCGGTTGGTAATAATTGCCTTGCGGCGCGGGCGCATAGCCGCGATTGACGTAATATTGCTGCTGCGGCCGCGGATAGGCCTGCGTGTCATAGGCGCGGCGGCTGCCGGGCGGCGCCGGATAGCGTGCCTCGTTGGAGCTGCCGTCGGCCGGATAGATGTAGCCGTCATCGGCGCGGGCCTGCGGCACCGGCTGCTGCTGCGGCGTCAGCACCACCGGATCGCCGGTGGAATCGTATGGCTGTTCATATTGCGACGCCGGAGCGCGGCGGGCGACGGCGGTGTTGCCCCGCGGGTTGCGTACCAGCGCGACCTGGGCCGAGCCGGTCAGCGTCACCGTGGTGTTGAGCACGCCTTCTTCCTGCACCAGCGCATACAGCGTCGAGGCATTGCCGCGCGACAGCCGCACGCAGCCATGCGAGGCGGGAGTGCCGAGACGGCCGACGGAATCGGTGCCGTGAATCGCATGGCCGATCTTGGTGAAGAAGATCGAATGCGGCATCGGCGCGTCGTCGAATTCCTTGGAGTAGTGGTCCTCTTCCATGCGGAAGGCCCGGAATGAGCCGTTCGGAGTCTCGCGCGAGGGGATGCCGGTCGACACCGGCCAGTGATAGCGCGCGACGCCGTCGACGGCGACGGTCATCTGCTGGTTGTCCTTGTCGATGGTGATGGCGACTTTGGCTTGCGCGGCGCCGGTGGCGAATAGCATGAGCCCGGTGAAGGCACTGAGGAAGGAACGCATTTTACCTATGGCCTCCAGGCCTTTTTGACGTAGGCACCTGATTGCAGTACCGCGGCTCTCCGTCCCCCGGCATACAATATGCCCGCAATCCGGCTTCGGTTCCAGTGGCACGCAACCTGATCGCTAATCCGACATCCTGACATTTTCGCGAGCGGTGACGGACCCGCGACTCGAATTCGTCACAGATGCGCAACGATTTGGCCCCAAGGGCATTTCAGAATCCCGCCTCACGACGCGATTGCCGCGGAATTTAAGGAATCCAAATGAACAAAACCAAGATTAAGACGACAGCGCTTGCTGCCGGCCTTCCCGTGCGGCCGATGCTTGCGGCCGCCGCCATCATGCTCGCGCTGCTGGCGATGCCCCTTGCCGGGCATGCGCAGGGCATCGTGCGCGGCGCCCAGGAGGGTTCGTACGAGGGCAACCGGATCGCCGGCCCGGTGGGTGGTGTGGTCGGCGGCGCGGTCGGCGCTGGCGTCGGCGGTGCCATGGGCGCGGTCAGGGGCGTGTTCGGGATATCCGATCATGGCTATCGCTGCCGTGGCTATTACAATCGCCACGGCCACTTCCGCTGCTATCGCTGACGCGCTTTGCGCGTCAGTTCTTCAGCCGGTAGCCGGTCTTGAAGATCCACCACACGATGGTCATGCAAACGACGAGAAAGCCCACCGTCATGCCGAGGCTCAAGGTCACGCTGACATCGGCGATCTCGTAAAAGCTCCAGCGGAAGCCCGAGATCAGATAGACCACGGGGTTGAGCAAGGTGATGGTGCGCCAGCCCGATGGCAGCATGTTCACCGAATAGAAGCTGCCGCCCAAAAACGTCAGCGGCGTCACCACCAGCATCGGGATCATCTGCAGCTTCTCAAAACCGTCGGCCCAGATGCCGATGATGAAACCGAACAGGCTGAAAGTCACCGCCGTCAGCACCAGGAAGGTCAGCATCCAGATCGGGTGATGGATCTGCAACGGCACGAACAGCCCGGCGGTGGCGAGGATGATGAGGCCGAGGATGATCGATTTGGTGGCGGCGGCGCCGACATAGCCGAGCACGATCTCGAAATAGGAGATCGGCGCCGACAGCAATTCGTAGATCGTGCCGACGAATTTCGGAAAATAGATGCCGAACGAGGCGTTGGCGATGCTCTGCGTCAGCACCGACAGCATCACCAGCCCCGGCACGATGAAGGTGCCGTAGCTGACGCCTTCGACCGAAGTGATGCGCGAGCCGATCGCAGCGCCGAACACCACGAAATACAGCGAGGTCGATACCACCGGCGAGACGATGCTTTGCAGCAGCGTGCGCCAGGTGCGCGCCATTTCGAACAGATAGATCGCGCGGATCGCGTGGAAATTCATGGCGCCCTCACCAGGCTGACGAAGATGTCTTCGAGCGAGCTCTGCGTGGTGTCGAGGTCCGAGATGCGGATGCCGGCGGATCTGAGGTCGCTGAGCAGGCTGGTGATGCCGGTGCGCTCGCCCTTGGTGTCATAGTTGAAGATCACTTCGCGTCCGTCTTCCGACAGTTCGAGGTTGTAGGCCGCCAGATCGGCAGGTATCGCCTCGACTTTGTTTTGCAGATACAGCTTGAGCTGCTTCTTGCCGAGCTTCTGCATCAGCCCGGCCTTGTCCTCGACCAGGATGATCTCACCCTTGTTGATGACGCCGATGCGGTCGGCCATCTCCTCGGCCTCTTCGATGTAGTGCGTGGTCAGGATGATGGTGACGCCGGACGCCTGCAGTGTCCGCACCACTTCCCACATGCCCTTGCGCAGTTCGACGTCGACGCCCGCGGTCGGTTCGTCGAGGAACAGGATCTGCGGCTCGTGCGACAGCGCCTTTGCGATCATCACGCGGCGCTTCATGCCGCCGGACAGCGTGACGATCTTGTTGTCCTTCTTGTCCCACAGCGACAGATCCTTCAGCACCTTTTCGATGTGCGCGGGATTTTTCGGCTTGCCGAACAGGCCGCGGCTGAAGCTGACGGTCGCCCACACCGATTCGAACGCGTCGGTGTGCAGCTCCTGCGGCACGAGGCCAATCAGCGAGCGCGCGGCGCGATAATCGGTGTTGATGTCATGGCCGCCGACGGTGACCCGGCCCTGGCTCAAATTGGCGATGCCGCAGATGATGCTGATCAGCGTGGTCTTGCCGGCGCCGTTCGGCCCCAGCAGCGCAAAAATCTCGCCGCTGACGATATCGAGATTGATGCCGTTCAGCGCCTTGAAGCCGGAGCCATAGGTCTTGGACAGATTGGAGACGGAAATGATGGGGGGCATGGCGGCTTGATGATGTGATTGGAAGATGCCGGAAAGGATGACGCGGCACTGTGGCCCGGACGGGACAGGGGGTCACTGGCAGATAGGAACCTGAAGCGGGTTCCGCAATCGGCCGAAAAAATTATTGTCGCTTTTTCGCCGACTTTTTAGCAGCCGATGCCGAGCCTTTTGACGCGGCTGCCTTGGGCTGCTCGCTCTGCTCGGGCATTTTCGCCACCGTCATGATCTGCGTCAGGTTGTTGACGGGGGCGTTGGGACGGGCCGGGTCGAGCAATTGTTCCTCGCCCAATCCCACGGCCTGCAGTCGCTTCGACGAGATCTTGAAGGTGTTGACCAGGATGTCGCGGACCGCATCGGCCCTTCGCTGGCTGAGAAGCACGTTGTTGTCGCGCCGGCCGGTCGATTCGATATGGCCGACGATCAGGAATTCGTAGGGCAGCAGCGTCGAATTGACCAGCGCGTCGGCTATCCGCCCGATCGTCTGATAGGATTCCGGCCGGACGATCGGCGTGTCGGTATCGAACTGGATGTCGACGCTGAAGCCCGGCAGCTTGGTCAGCTCGGGAGCGATCGGCGGCCGCTTCTGCGGCGGCGGCTCGTTCTTGCCCCGCGATTTCGATCGCTCGGCTGTTTGCTGGCGCAGCGTCACGAGATTCAGATCCGGCGGCGTCTCCAGGCCGCCGAGTTGGGTGACGAAGTCGCTCTCGGCCTTGTATCCGGCGTCGCCGATCGCCTGGTTGCACCGGGCGGTGAGGTTGCTGATGCCCAGCAGGCAGGCGATGGATTTTGCAGCTTCCTTGGCCTTGCCGCTGCACTTCTTGACGATTTCGTACTCGCATTGCCGCCCGACATTGGCGCGCGCCGCAATGTGCTTCTGAATCGCGTCGAGCGCGCCGGGATAGTCGGCCTTGCATTGGGCCGACATGGTGTCCTGGTTCTTGTAGAGGCAATCCTTGGTGCGGTTGGAATCCAGATTGACGCCGCGGCAATTGGCGTCGAGGTCCGCCCCGCAGCTCTTGCCCAGCGTCGCCGCGGCATCGCCGAAACTGATCGTCTGCGCCGCCGCCAATGACGGCGCGGCGAGCAGAAGGACCAACAATGTCGGTAGACCCCGGATCATGGCTTTATCTGATACGATGAAGTCGCCGCTGGTCAAGGGCTCCGGCGCAACAGGACCAGACTAAAAGTCGGGGTTGCCGCGTCCGCTTTCTAGCAGCCTGTCGGACTTAGCGGAGCGAGCGGGGTTAGGTAGAATCGATGCATTGATTCGGCCTTTCTTCGACTGGGTGGGGCGCCGTTGAGCAATTTCCGTACGATCGATCGCGAGACCGGATACCTTCTGCCGCCGTCGGTGGACGAGTGGCTTCCTGAGAGGCACTTGGCGCGCTTCGTTGTCGAGGTCATTGATGGGCTGGATCTTTCGGCGATGAGCAACAGCTACCGGGGAGCGGGATCGGCTTCGTACCATCCCGCGCTGCTGCTGGGCCTGCTCGTATACGGATATGCGACGGGCGTGTTCTCGAGCCGGAAGCTGGAGCGGGCGACGTACGATTCGGTGGCGTTCCGCTTCATTGCGGCGAACGACCATCCCGATCACGACACGATCGCGACATTTCGGCGGCGCTTTCTCAAGGAGATCGAGGGGCTGTTCGTGCGGCTGCTGGAGCTGGCGCGCGAGATGGGGATGCTCAAGATCGGCACCGTTGCGCTCGACGGCACGAAGATCCACGCCAACGCCAGCCGGCACAGCGCGCTGTCGTATGAGCACGCCGGCAAGATTGAGGCGCAATTGAAGGCGGAAGTGGCCGATCTGCTGGCGCGGGCGGAAGCCGCGGACAAAGCGGATGTGCCCGACGGCATGTCAATTCCTGAGGAATTGGCACGCCGCGAGAAGCGCTTGGCGAAGCTTGCCGAGGCCCGCGCCAAGATCGAAGCCCGCGCCAAAGAGCGGTATGAACGGGAGAAGGCCGAGCATGAGGCCAAGCTGGCGGCGCGTGCGGCAAAGGCCAAGGCCACCGGCAAGAAGTCCGGAGGCAAGCCGCCCCAGCCCCCTACCGAAGGTGCGCTGCCAACCGATCAGATCAATCTGACCGACGAAGAGTCGCGCATCATGCCGGTGGCAGGCGGTGGCTTCGAGCAGTGCTACAACGCCCAGGCGGTGGTGGCGGCGAACAGCCTCCTGGTGATCGCCGCGCAGGTGGTTCAGGCGCCCAACGACAAGCAGCAGATCGAGCCGTTGCTGAAGCGGATCGAGGCCTTGCCGGCGGAGCTGGGAAAGCCGACCACTTTGTTGGCGGACACCGGCTACTTCAGTGAAGCCAACGTCATGCTGTGCGCGGCGGCGCAGATCGACCCGATGATCGCGCAGGGCCGGCAATCGCATTATCCGCCCCTGTCGGAGCGCTTTGCAAAAGCACCGCCGGCGCCGCAGAACCCAACGGCGCTCGATGCCATGAGCTACCGTCTGCAGACGCCCGAAGGCAAGAAGCTCTATGCCCTGCGCAAGCAGACCCCGGAACCGGTGTTCGGGATCATCAAATCGGTGATGGGCTTCCGCCAGTTCCTGTTGCGCGGCCTTGAGAAGGTGCAAGGTGAGTGGAGCCTCGTCACCATGGCGTGGAATATGAAGCGAATGTTCGCCCTGGCGGCCGCTTGAAGCGCCCGCCGTCCCTACGCGGCGTTCCGCTCGGCACCGGAATGCTCGCTGACGTCGCATTCGTCCCTCAGGGACTATTGAATCCGTCCGTCACCCAGGTGCAGCACGCCATCGTCTGCACATGCCAAGATCGACACCTCAGTCCGACAGGCTGCTAGCCAACGGAAATTGACGGATGACGCCCCGGGCCTTGCTGCCAAGCCAAGGCTGACGGCACGCACAGGTGTCTGATTCAGTTTTCAAACAGCCTCAACACTCTCGCCGTCACCTCCAGCGACAACGGCAAAGCCGTTGCGCGGGGATGACGGATTAGACATAGGCGCTCGTTCCCGCGACGCGAAGCGCCCGGATGGCGTCATGCTGCCGCGTGAGCGCGCGCGGGCAATTCCATCAGGGCGACATGTGGGCCTTGACGTGGTCCGTGATTTCTGGGCAAAGCGGACGTTTCGCAGGCTTTGACGTTCCACGAACATTGCTTACGCCCGGCTTGAGGGCGTGGGAGAGGCTGAGAGAGTATGGCGCGTAACATTCTGATTCTGGGAGCCTCGTACGGCTCGTTGCTGGCGACAAAGCTGCTGATGGCGGGTCACAACGTGACTCTGGTTTGTCGGAAGAAGACTGCAGAACTCATCAATCGCGACGGAACCGAGGTTCGCATCAAGCTGCGTGACGAGGCGATGCACCGGGCGATTTTTTCGCGCGATCTGCCTGGCAAATTGGACGCGGTCACGCCCTCGGACGTCGACCTTTCCCGTTACGATCTGGTTGGTCTTGCCATGCAGGAGCCGCAATACACCAACCATACGATCCGGGTTCTGATGATCAAGATCGCCGAGGCGAAGCTGCCTTGTCTTTCGATCATGAACATGCCGCCCTTGCCCTATCTCAAGCGGATCCCCGCATTGGCGGAAATGGATCTGGAGGAGGCATACACCAACGCCCAGGTGTGGGAACGGTTCGAGCCGGGACTGGTGTCGCTCTGCTCGCCTGATCCGCAGGCTTTCCGCCCGCCGGAAGAGGCGGCGAACGTCCTACATGTCGGCCTGCCGACAAACTTCAAGGCGGCGATGTTTGCCGATGAACAACACAACAAGGTACTGCGGGAGCTGGAAGCGGACATCGACGCGGTCAAGCTGGACGGCCAGGACGTTCCGGTAAAACTCAAGGTGTTCGATTCGCTGTTCGTCCCGCTGGCCAAATGGTCGATGCTGCTGACCGGGAATTACCGCTGCATCACGCTGCACGAACCGCAGTCGATCCGCGACGCCGTGCACACTGATCTGAAGCTCTCGCAGTCGATCTATGACCATGTCGACGCCATCGCGCGGCGCCTGGGGGCCGACCCGACGGATCAGGTTCCTTTCGCAAAATATGCCAAAGCGGCGGAAAGCCTCCTCAAGCCCTCATCGGCGGCCCGCGCGGTGGCCAGTGGAGCGCCTTTCATCGAGCGGGTCGACCTGCTGGTGAAGCTGGTTTCGGATCAGCTCGGCGTGCCCAGTGCCGAGATCGACCGCACGGTCCAGACCGTCGATCAAAAATTGAACGAGAAGATCGTGGCGGGCGGATCCGGCGCGCCGTAACGCGCTCCATCGCAGTTCGAAGGATGGGCCACGAGCCGTGCTCATCCTTTGAGGCGCGCAAGCCAGCGGCGCAATTGCGCCTCCGAGCGCACCTCAGAGTCTGACTCAAAACAGGGATCAACAAATTCGGGCATTGGCATCTACTCGTCATGCCCGGCCTTGTGCTGCCTTGTGCCGGGCACTTGCTGCTGGCTCGAGCCGGTCGCGATGCCCTCATTTGCGCTGTGTGCACAAGTGGACAGAACTAGCGGCGCTGGCAGAGTATTGTCATTCCATCACCGCACGTTCCCGTGGCTTTTATCGGTGAGGAGAACGCCGGTTGCGCTCCGCCTCCCACGAACAGGAGTAGCGCCATGCAGCAGCGACGCCGTTTCAAGCAAACAACAACATTGGACCAGCGTTTGTCGGAGCAAGCCGAGCGGCTTCGCAAAGAGGCCCAGGGCACGCCCCCAGGGGTCGAGCGGGACGATCTACTGCGTAGAGCCCGGCAGGCCGAAGCCGCTGCGCATATGCAGGAATGGATCACGTCCCCCGGACTACGCTCGCCTCAGTGAGCATTGAAACAACCGCCGCGGCAGTAAGGCCCGTGCGGAACGACCACGGTTTCGCCCGAGGTGACAGCCTGCCTGCTCAAGCCGGTCGCGAATGGCGCGAAGCGGCCCGCCGGGTTACGTCGGCACCGTTTTTCCGGGAGGCCTCGATCCTGCGGGTGTTTCGGTAGCAGGCTTGATACGAATGCGCATCAAGCCGCCTTTCGGTCGCTCGATCTCGAATGAATTCGTCTTTCGCACCAGGTCGCTGAGCTTTCGAAAGCCGTAGCTTCTGGGATCGAAATCGGAGGCGAGGTTGGAAAGCCGCCCTCCGACTTCTCCCAGAGGGACCCAGCCGTCCTCGCTCTCCATCTGTTCAATCACCTTCTTGATGATGGGTGCCGCCGAACTCACGGGCTGGAGAGGCTCCGGCGTTGGGACGGCATCCCTGTTGTTCGTCGCGCCGGGGAGCAGATTCTCGGTGTACACGAATTTTCGACAGGCCTGCCGAAAGCTCTCCGGGGTTTTCTGCTCGCCAAACCCGAAGACATCGACGCCTTGCTCGCGGATACGGGCGGCGAGGCGGGTAAAATCGCTGTCCGACGAAACAAGACAAAATCCGTCGAACCGGCCGCTGTGCAACAGGTCCATTGCATCGATGACCAGCGTGATGTCGGATGCATTCTTTCCGGTCGTATAGGCAAACTGCTGCTGCGGTATGATGGCGTATCTGGACAGTTTTTCCGCCCAGCTCTTCGAGCGAGGATCGGAGAAATCGCCATAAATGCGACGAACGCTTGCTTCGCCTATCTTCGCGATCTCCTCGAATAGTCCATCCGCGATCTTTGCCGAAGCATTGTCCGCATCGATCAGAACCGCGAGGCGAGGTGAACGTGGTTCGGCAGGCATGACGCATCCCCTAAATGGCTGTCCTCTGGGAAGCAGCAGAATTCCGGATCGACCGGTTATTCCGCAGCGTTGGCGCGGTCAGGATATTCGACGAATGCGACCACGGCGTCTTTTGCGTCTTCAATAAATTCGGGGTCATTACGCAATTCATCGATGGTGCGTGGAGCTTTGAAGCCGGTCGAACCGTCAGGGTTGATCCAGTCCTCCGCAGCAAATTGCAGGAATTCGGCCGCCTCTTCCACGGCTTCCTCAACGGTATCGCCGCCGGTAACGACACCGGGAATATCGGGGAATGACACGCCGTAGCAACCGTCCGAGTCCTTATGGATCAATGCGACGTAATGCGGCATCGCGAACTCCTGGTCCTTGTCCCAACTCACGGAAAGCCGGCTGCGGCCGGGCCGGGTTAAGTAAGAAGTTACGCCCGCTCCACAAAACTATCGACCACCTTCTTCTCGCCGGCCTTCTCGAACGCGATGGTGAGCTTGTTGCCGTCGATCTTGACCACGTTGCCGTAGCCGAATTTTTGGTGAAACACGCGGTCGTCGAGCGAGAATTCCGAAGCGGTCCCGGTGGATTTGGCCACCAGTTCGCCTTCGATCACCATCGGTGCGCGCTTGTTGCGGGAGAAGGTATCGTTGCGCGAATTCTGGAACGACGACTGGCTTTCCTCAAAACCGCCGCGCCCCGGTCCATTGCGGTTCTGATTGCGGGCGCGGTTGGCCTGGGCGCGTTGCCAGCCCGGCGTCGTATAGCTGGATCCGAAGGACTCGACGTTGTCGAAGCGCGAGGGGCCGTAGCCGCCGGAGCCGCCCCAGCCCGAACCGCCCTTGGATTCCGTGATCTCGACATTCGGCGCCGGCAGCTCATCAAGGAAGCGCGACGGGATCGTGGTCGACCAGGTGCCGTGAATGCGGCGGTTGGTGGCGAAATAGAGTTTGGCACGGCGGCGCGCGCGCGTCAGCCCGACATGGGCCAGACGGCGTTCTTCCTCGAGGCCGGCGCGGCCTTGTTCGTCGAGCGTGCGCTGGCTCGGAAACAGGCCTTCCTCCCAACCCGGCAGGAATACATTGTCGAATTCCAGCCCCTTCGCCGAATGCAGCGTCATCAGCGACACGGCTTCATCGTCGGCGCCGCCGTCGCGGTCCATCACCAGCGAGATATGTTCGAGGAAACCTTGCAGGTTCTCGAACTCCTCCATCGAGCGCACCAGTTCCTTGAGGTTTTCCAGCCGGCCGGCGGCGTCGGCGGAACGGTCCTTCTGCCACATCTCGGTGTAGCCGCTCTCGTCGAGCACGATTTCGGCCAGTTCCGTATGCGAGGTGACCTCGCGCCGGGCGCGCCAGCGGTCGAAATGCAGGATCAGGTCGCGCAGGCTCCCGCGCGCCTTCGGCTTTAGTTCGTCGGTCTCGACCACGGCGCGCGCGGCCTCGAACAGGGGAATGCGGCGCTTGCGGGCGTGGTCATGCAGCATCTGCACGGTGGCGTCGCCGAGGCCGCGCTTCGGCACGTTGACGATGCGCTCGAAGGCGAGATCGTCGGCCGGCGAATTGATCACGCGCAGATAAGCCAGCGCGTCGCGGATTTCGGCGCGCTCATAGAACCGGGGGCCGCCGATCACGCGATAGGGCAGGCCGAGCGTGACAAAGCGGTCTTCGAACTCGCGCATCTGGAACGAGGCCCGCACCAGGATCGCGACCTCGTTGAGGTTCTCGCCGGCGCGCTGCAACTCCTCGATCTCCTCGCCGATGGCGCGGGCTTCCTCTTCCGAATCCCAGGAGCCGGTGACGGTGACCTTTTCGCCGTCGACGTCCTCGGTGCGCAGCGTCTTGCCGAGCCGGCCTTCGTTGTGCGCAATCAGATGCGAGGCGGCAGCGAGGATGTGGCCGGTGGAGCGGTAATTGCGCTCCAGCCGGATCACCTTTGCGCCGGGAAAATCGTGCTCGAAGCGCAGGATGTTGTCGACCTCGGCGCCGCGCCAGCCATAGATCGACTGGTCGTCGTCGCCGACGCAGCAGATGTTCTTGAGCGGCGAGGAGGGCGCCAGCCCGGGATGCGCGATCTGCTCCCGCGCGCGGCTCGCGGGGAGAGGGTCTTCCGTCATTCCGGGATGGTCCGAAGGACCAGACCCGGAATCTCGAGATGAGTCCTCATTACCTCTGGATTCCGGGTTCGCATCTTCGATGCGCCCCGGAATGACGGCAGAAAGAGGGACGCCCGGCTTGCTCGCCGCCTGCGACAGCAGCCTGAGCCACAGATATTGCGCGACATTGGTGTCCTGATATTCGTCGACCAGGATGAACTTGAACCGGTTCTGGTATTGCCGGAGCACGTCGGGATGTTCGCGGAACAGCCGGATGTTCTCCAGCAGCAGATCGCCGAAATCGGCGGCGTTGAGGATTTTCAGCCGTTCCTGATAGCTGGCGTAGAGTTTGCCGCCTTTGCCGTTGCCGAACACGGCGGCTTCGCCTGCCGGCACCTGCGACGGCGTCAGCCCGCGGTTTTTCCAGCCGTCGATCAACCCTGCCAACATCCGCGCCGGCCAGCGCTTGTCGTCGATGTTCTCGGCCTGCAGCAGCTGCTTCAGCAGCCGGACCTGATCGTCGACATCGAGCACGGTGAAGTTGGATTTGAGCTGCACCAGTTCGGCGTGGATGCGCAGGATGCGGCCGCCGATCGAGTGGAAGGTGCCGAGCCACGGCATGCCCTCGACAGCCTGGCCAAGCATCTGGCCGAGCCGCAGCTTCATCTCGCGCGCCGCCTTGTTGGTGAAGGTCACCGACAGGATTTCATGCGGCCGCGCCCGGCCCTGGCTCAGGATATGGGCGATCCGCGTGGTCAGCACGCGCGTTTTGCCAGTGCCGGCGCCGGCCAGCACCAGCACGGGGCCGTCCAGCGTCTCTACCGCGTCGCGCTGCTCGGGATTGAGGCCGGTGAGATATTGCGGGGCCGCCGAGGCCCGCGCGCGCGCAGCAATGCCGCCAGCGGCTGGCTGGTGCTCGGGAACGCCGTGATGGGGCAGCTTGCTCGGCTCGGTCATTGCGAATCGTCTTGTCCCCACGATGGCACCATGGGGCGGTGAAGGGGAGCCTTCTTAGCAGGGATTAAGGGCCATATAGGGCCTCTTCGGCCGTTTTGACAGGTTTATCCAGCAGCTTCGGCAGGCTGGTTTTCGCGACCCAGGCGCGACTTTGTTCCGCGAAAATCCGAAAATTTCCCGGTTTAGCGGCCAGGAACCAGCATTCTCCGGCCGGATTGTTTCTGCAGTCGTGGCACGGCGTTCTCAGCTGTGTCGATTGAGGCAGAAAACAGAGGATCGGATCATGCTGAGCTGGGTGGTTACGTTTTTGATCATTGCGCTGATCGCTGGCATTCTGGGCTTTGGCGGCGTCGCCGGCGTCTCCATCGAAATCGCCAAGACGATCTTCTTCATCGCCGTCATCCTGTTCCTGGTGTCGGCGGTGGTTGGGCTGGCGCGCGGACGCACGCGGGTCTAGCTGAGTAAGTTACTTCGAGGGCATCGCCACTTTCCGGCCGATGCCCTCGGGGCGCGGCACGGCCGCGTGCGAATTGACCACTGCCTCGATGCGGGCGCGGATGTCTGATGGAAACGGCGCGGTCTTTCGCGCATTCATGTCGATATGGATGGTCATGTTTTCCGAGGTGGCGGAGAGCCAGCCCTCGGTGGCGTGACGCAGTTCCTCGAACGTATGGATCCGCTTTTCGTCGGCGGCGAGCAGATAAACCGCAATCTGCACCGGATCGCCGAGGTGGATCTCGCGCAAATAGCGCACATGGCATTCGGCGGTGAAGGTCGAGCCGTGGCGTTCCTTCATGTAGCCGGGGCCGATCCCGAGTTGCAGCCACATCTGGTCGATCGCGCGGTCCATCATGACGTTGTAATAGGCCATGTTGAGATGGCCGTTATAGTCGATCCATTGCGGTTCGATCTGCATCACCGAGGATAGAAACGGCGCAGGCGGCAGCGGCATATCCCGGATATCCTTGATAGTATTCTTGATAGCTTCCTTGGCGTCGGCAACGGTCGTCATCACGCATCCCTGTTTGTTCGATCTGGTCTCTTGACCCCTTATATATCCTTTGCCACGGTCGTCTAAAGCCGGGAGGAATTTGGCGTGGCGACAACAAGATTGGACAATTTGCAACGACCGGAACCGCAGGCGCTGGCCAGCACCATTGAGGCGCTCGCGGCGCGGTTCGGCAACCGGCTGATCACCTCGCAGGCGGTGCGCGAACAGCACGCCCATACCACCACTTGGCTGCCGTCGCAGCCGCCGGACGCGGTGGTGATGGCGCAGGAAACGCCTGATATCCAGGACGTGGTGCGGATCTGCGCTCAATTTGGCGTGCCCGTGATCGCGTTCGGCACCGGCACCTCGCTGGAGGGCCAGGTCAACGCCCCCGCCGGCGGCATCTGCATCGACCTGCACGACATGAACAAGGTGCTCGAGGTCCACGCCGACGATCTCGATTGCGTGATCCAGCCCGGCGTCACCCGCAAGGCGCTGAACGAGCATCTGCGTGACCAGGGCATGTTCTTCCCGATCGATCCCGGCGCCGATGCCTCGCTCGGCGGCATGGCCTCCACGCGCGCGTCCGGCACCAATGCGGTGCGCTACGGCACCATGCGCGACAATGTGCTGGCGCTCAAAGTGGTGCGCGGCGACGGCGAGATCATCACGACAGGCACGCGGGCGAAGAAATCCTCCGCCGGCTATGATTTGACGCATCTGTTTGTCGGCGCCGAGGGCACGCTCGGCATCATCTCCGAACTCACCATCAAGCTGCGCGGCATTCCCGAAACCATCGCCGCCGCCGCCTGTTCGTTCGAGACCGTGCGCGGCGCCTGCCAGGCGACGATCCTCGCGATCCAGACCGGCATTCCGGTGGCGCGCATCGAGCTGCTCAACGCCGAGCAGGTCAGGGCCTGCAATGCCTATTCGAGGCTGACGCTGCCGGAGACGCCGCTGCTGCTCCTGGAATTCCACGGCAGCGAGAACGAGGTCGCCGAGCAGTCGAAGAATTTCAAGGAGATTGCCGGCGAATGCGGCGGCGGCGATTTCACCTGGACCACCAAGCCCGAGGACCGAACGAAACTCTGGCAGGCGCGGCACGACGCCTATTGGTCGGTGAAGGCGCTGCGTCCAGGCTGCGGCGTGGTCGCGACTGACGTCTGCGTGCCCATCTCGCGGCTGGCCGATTGCGTCACCGAGACCGAGGACGATCTGAAGCGGCTCAATTTGCTGTCGCCGATCGTCGGCCATGTCGGCGACGGCAATTTCCACTGCTCGCTGGTCTGCGACCTCGACAACCCGCAGGAGATGGCGCGCGGCGAGGAATTCATGCACCGGCTGGTCGAGCGTGCGCAGGCGATGGGCGGCACCTGCACCGGCGAGCACGGTATCGGGCAGGGCAAGCAGAAATATCTGAAAGCCGAACTCGGTCCCGAGGCAATCGACGCCATGCGCGCGCTGAAGGCGGCGCTCGATCCGCAGAACATCTTCAATCCCGGAAAGATCGTGCCGGCGGTCTAGGATCTCGCCTTTCCGGCGTGGCAGTCCGCGCTCTTCCCCAAGCGCGCGCGGGCTCCGCGCGTGGAACTTTTGCCTTCTTTCGGCGTCTTTCCATTGCCGCAGCATCCGCGGCGTGGTGCAGGAGGGTGCCATGTCCAAAACGGCCATCGGAATTGCGGTCCTTGCCTTGGCGGCGCTGCTGTCGGGCGCGGCTCTCGGCAGGGGCGGCGGCGGTCACGGCGGCGGCGGCCATGGCGGCGGTGGTCACGGTGGTGGCCATTTTGGCGGCGGCCATTTCGGTGGTGGAGGTCACGGCCATTTCGGCGGTGGAGGCCACGGCTTCGGCCACGCGCATTTTGGCGGCGGGCACCATGGCGGGGGAAGGTTCGCAGTATCCCATTCGTTTTCGCACGGGGGTTTTCACGGCAATCGCTCGTTTGCCGGACACGGCCGTGCGAATTTCAGCCAGATCCGAAACGCCGCGGTGGCCCGCAACGCGATGAACTCGCTGTCGCACGCCGGTGGATTGCGCAACGGGCGCCTGCTCAGCAATCCCGCGGCGCGCGCGCAGGTCGCCGCCGGTCTCGCCATGACCGGCTGGCACCACGGCAGCGGCGTCAACGGATGGTGGCAACACGGCGGCGGCGGGTTTGGATGGGTCGGTCCGCTGTTCTGGCCGTTCGCCTATTTCGACATCTATGACTATGCGATCTGGGGCGACGGCTTCGGCTTCTGGGGTTACGGCTACCCCGACATTTATGCCGGCATATTTGCGCCCTACGACTACGATGATCTGGTTGGCTATCTGGCACCGCGCCCGTCCGGCGGACGGCACGCCAGGGTCGCCCCGTTGGCAGAGATGTGCGGTGACGACAGCCGCGATATCGCCGGCCTTCCGATCGTCCAGATCGAGACGGCGATTCAGCCGACCGAAGCGCAAGGTGCGGCACTTGACGAACTCGGCAACGCATCGATCGCAGCCGCCCAGAGCATTCGTACGGCGTGTCCGACGCAAATCATATTGACGGCGCCGGGCCGGCTGGCGGCCATGCAACGGCGCATCGAGGTGATGATCTCGGCGGTCGCCACCGTGCAGCCGGCGCTGGAGAAGTTCTATGGTCTGCTGAACGACGAGCAGAAAGCCCGGCTCAATGCGCTGGCTGACGATCAACGCAAGACCGCCGCGGCCAGCCATGCCGGCGCGCCGCTGGTTCCAAGCTGTGGCGCCGCGCAGCCGTCCGGCGTGGAATGGCCGGCCGGCGAGATCGAGGCCAGGTTGCACCCGAACGATACCCAGCGCGCCAGTCTTGCCGCGCTGCAGGATGCCGGTGCCAAGGCCGCCGAAATGCTGAAGGCGGCTTGCCGGACGGACGACGCAATGACGCCACCGGCGCGGCTCACCGCGATCGGCATGCGGCTCGATACCATGCTGCAGGCTGTCAAATCGGTGCGGACCGCGCTCGAGAATTTTTACGCCACGCTGAGCGACGAGCAAAAGGCGCAGTTCGAGGCAATCGGACCGAGGCGATCGGCGTAGCCCAAACCGGCGCAAAATCATCAAGGCAGCGGCAGAAACCCGCACCAGGCGGCGCATCGGCTTTGCCTGAGGATTTTCCAGGCTCTGTTGCCGGAATGTCACCACCGGCGGATTTCCCGGGATGAAAATGCCGCCGTCGGGTCACGTCGTCCGTTTTTGCGGAGCGCACCGGCCGCAGATTCCATATGTCGATTTTATTTTTAAAGATTTAGCAATGCGATGGTTCAACAAGCGTAAGCCGGAGGAAGTTGGGAACGAAGCCATTCAGTGGCCGATCGGCGATATCGAGGCTGCCCACCGGATACGCGACATCTGCCGTTCTGCCGCCGACAGCGCCGAAAGGGTCGGTCGTCTGACCGACGGTGCGGTCGTTGGCAAGAAATCGGATCGCCATAAAAACGGCGATGCTTCCCAACGCTATCAACGCGCCGCCAGGATCGCGATGGAAATCGCCCTCAAGATGTCCGACGACTTGCTGCGCGATTCCGCCGTGCGCGAGATTCTGGACCTGTGCCTGAAGGCCGACGATACCAAAACGGCGCAGATATTGTTTCGCGCGATTCAGACGGCATCCATCCGGGGCGATGTGCTGAACCAGCATCCGGCGTTGCGGCCGTGAAGTTGCGTGCCGGCCCGCCCTGACGACGCGGTTCCAGCATGACTATTCTATCGCTTCGCCCTTATTCGGAAAATTCATCTTCAGTGACGCAAAAGGATTTTTGACACCAACCCCAAAACCATTGTGAGGCTAATCATTCTGGTCTACTGGTCCCGAAAATAAGAAACAAAAGGCTTTGTGAGGGGACATTTTCGATGACCCGCGACGCCGTGCTGGCAGATCATCGTGCCGATCGCCGCCAAAGAATTTGGGCTATTTTCGGAAGTTCATCCGGCAATCTCGTCGAATGGTTCGATTTCTACGCCTACGCATTCACAGCGCTTTATTTTGCGCCGGCGTTCTTTCCAAAGGGCAATCAAACCACTCAGCTTTTGCAGACCGCAGCGGTGTTCGCGATCGGCTTTCTGATGCGGCCGATCGGGGGCTATGTCTTCGGTTTCGTTGCCGACAAGTACGGCCGCAAGAACTCGATGATGATCTCGGTGCTAATGATGTGCGCGGGGTCACTCGCCATAGCCATACTGCCGACCTACGCGACCATCGGAGCGGCGGCGCCCGTGCTTCTGCTGATCGCGCGCATGGTACAAGGGCTGTCGGTCGGCGGCGAATACGGCACCAGCGCCACTTACATGAGCGAGGTGGCGCTGCCGGGCAAGCGCGGCTTCTACGCGTCCTTTCAATACGTAACGCTGATAGGCGGACAGTTGCTTGCCTCGCTGGTTGTCCTGATTGTTCAGCTGGCGCTGTCCGACACCGAACTGCGAGCTTGGGGATGGCGTATCCCGTTCTTTATCGGAGCTATCTTCGCGGTGGTCGCATTGTTCTTGCGGGCGTCGCTCACTGAGACGTCATCGGCTGAAACCCGCTCGCGCAAGGAGGCCGGCTCCTTGCGCGAAATCTTCAAGCACCATACCAGGGCTTTCCTGACGGTCCTCGGTTTCACCGCGGGCGGATCGCTGATCTTCTACACATTCACCACCTACATGCAGAAATATCTTGTCAACACCGCGCATATGAACGACCGCACCGCGAACATAGTGATGACCGCGGTGCTGTTTAGCTACATGATCCTGCAGCCACCGTTTGGTGCATTTTCGGACCGCTTCGGTCGCAAGACGTCAATGCTGTTGTTCAGCGGCCTCGCAACTGTTTGCACGGTGCCGCTCATGTACGCCATTGGCGATGTCAGGAGTCCCTACGCTGCGTACGGGTTGATCGTCCTGGCGCTCGCCATCGTGTCGTTCTACACGTCGATCAGCGGGTTGGTGAAAGCAGAAATGTTCCCTCCCGAGGTGCGCGCGATGAGCGTTGGCCTGGCTTACGCGGTTGCTAACGCGATCTTCGGCGGCTCTGCCGAATACGTCGCACTTTGGTTCAAGGACAGTGGGGCGGAAACCGACTTTTACTGGTATGTCACCTTCATGTGCGCCGTTGCCTTCGTTGCCTCGGTCGTGATGCCGAATCCCAAAATCAAAGGTTATCTGCAGGGCCAAGGAACCGAAATCTAGCGGCCAGATACGCCCCTGTCGCGCATTCGCCGATGCATGGTTGGCAGCTGAACACCGGCCGGAAGTGGCCATCGGCAATTTCACATGGCTTGCACGCGCCGTCCTGCGCTATCCTTGCAAAAAACGGGAGGCGCGCGCCATGCTGATCACGAACGTCCGGGCACACCACGTCCGGATCCCCTACGATGCCGGGGTTGCGAGTTTCCGGCAGGGCGCGTCGGCCATCGCCGCGCTCGACATGATCCTCGTCGAGGTTTCGACCGATGCGGGACTGACCGGCTGGGGTGACGCGTTTGGCTATGTCAGCCCGCAGACGACGGCGACGGCGGTCGATGAGATGATCGCGCCGCAGGCCCGCGGCCTGGAGGTGCCGGACGCCGAGGGCATCCCGGCCTTCATCGAGCGTATCCAGCGCAATCTGCATCTGTTCGGCCGTTACGGCATTACGATGTTTGCGATTTCCGGCCTCGATATCGCGCTGTGGGATCTGGCTGGGAAAATGCAAGGCGTGCCGCTGCACCGTCTGATCGGCGCGCGCAAGCGGGCGCGGATTCCCGGCTATGCGAGCCTGCTCCGGATCGGGACGCCCGAATCCATCGCGGGCGAGTGCGCAACCGCGCTGCGGCGCGGCTACACCGCGATCAAGCTGCATGAGACGACGACGCCGGCCGTCTTCGCGGCCCGGCAGGCAATCGGCGCCGGGATTCCCCTGATGGTCGACATGAACTGTCCGCTGGATGGAGAGGAAGCAATCGCGTTCGCGCAGGCTTGCCGCCCTGCCGCCCTCAAATGGCTGGAGGAGCCGGTCTGGCCACCGGAGGATTTTGCGACCCTGGCGGCAGTGCGCGCGAAGGGCGGGCTCGACATCGCCGCGGGCGAGAATGCCTGCACGGTCCATCAATTCCGCCAGATGATGCAGGCGGGCGCGGTGAGCTACGCGCAACCGTCGGTCACCAAGGTCGGCGGCGTCACGGAATACCTGAAAGTTGTCGCGCTGGCCGATGAGATGGGCGTCAGGCTCGCGCCGCATTCCCCCTATTTCGGGCCCGGTCTGCTGGCGACGCTGCAACTGCTGTCGCTGCGCGATGACGGCACCTTCGTCGAAGTGTTTTATATGAACCGCGCCGCCTGCCTTTGGGGCGGCCGCGTCGATACCGGTACCGACGGCGCCATCGCGGTGCCGGAGGGGCCCGGACTGGGCTACGAGCCGGACAAGGAGGTTATGGAGCGGTATCGGGTCTCATGACGGAGTCGCCAGCGTGCGGACGGCTTCATCGACGCTGTGGAAGATGTGCTCTTGCGGCAGCACATCGTAAATCCTGAATCGTTCGAACGCTTGCTGGGCCCGTGTCGATTCCAGCCGGGCGATGGCGACCGTGACGCCATCCTCATGACATCGCCTGATGAGATCGATCAGTGTCTGCGCGGCGGTGAAGTCGATTTCGATGATACCGGTGGCTTCCAGAACGAGCAGCTTTGGTTTTGGTGTCGCGGCATTGAGAACATGAAGTACGTCGGCGTTGAAACTCCCCGCATTCAGGAACGACAGCGGCGCCTGCAGGCCGACGACGGCCACGTTCGGATGGCGTTCGCCGGCGACGTGCGGACTTGCCGGCCACCAGATCGTGGTGCCGGGCATATGTTCGAAGATGACCAGCCGCGCCCGCGTCGTGGTCCAGATGCCGTGCAGCAGCGACAGCCCGATCCCGACCGCGACGCCCTCTTCGATCGGCAGCACGACGATCGCTGCCGCGGTCGCAACGATCAGCAGGAATTCGCCAAACGACTGCCGATAGATCTGGACGATCTGCCGGAGGCGGATGATGCGCAGCGCCACGAACAGCAGCACGCCGCCGAGCGCCGCATCGGGAACGTGGCGCAACAGCGTGGCGCCGAACGCCAGCAGCGCCAGCACGATTGCCGCAGCGAACAGTCCGGACAGCTGCGACCGTCCGCCGGTCTCGGACACGATGCCGGTCCGCGGCGGGCTGGCGTTGACCGGAAACGCACCGAACAGGCCTGCCAAAATGCTGCCGGCGCCGGCGCCGAGAAAATCGCGATCGACGTCGGCGGGCTTGTCGGGGTCGGAAGGGAACGATCGCGTGGTCGCCGCCGTCTGCACCATGACGACGATCGCGATCAGCAGGCTCAGCGGAACGAGCTTCGCCCATTGCTGTGCAGCGATGTCCGGCAATGCCGGCGTCGGCAAACTTGCCGGAACGGTGCCGACCACGTTGACGCCCTTGCTCTCGAGGCCGGCTGCGATCACGGCCGCGGTGGCTGCGACCAGTCCGATCAGCGCACCGGGAATTTTGGCACTGATCGCTTCCGATCCGGCGACCACGGCAAGCACGCCGAAGCCGATCGCAACGGTATGGAAATTGGCATCGCCAAGATGCTGCGCCAGCACCCCGATCTTGTCGAGCATCGGTCCCTTCGGGGCTTCCAGCCCGAGCACGCCGGGCATCTGCGAGACCAGGATGTGTACGGAAATGCCGGCGAGAAAGCCGACCATCACCGGCGTCGACAGCAGATTGGCGATCCCGCCGAGCCGAAACAGGCCGCCGAATACCAGGATCACGCCGACCATCAGCGCCAGTGCGACCGCGAGCGCCTGATAGTCGGGCGAGCCGCTTGCGGTCATCAACACGAGCCCACCGGCGAAGATCGGCGTGATCGTGGAATCGGCGCCGCACGACAGGAAGCGGTTGCTGCCGAACATGGCAAAGCCGATCGATCCCGCGATGAAGGCGAAGAAGCCGATCTGCGGCGAGAAGGCGCCGAGGCGGGCGGTCGCCATCTGTTCGGGGATCGCGATCGCCGCCAGCGTCAGGCCCGCGATCAGGTCGCCGGGCAAATCGCTTGGCCGGAACGACGCCAGCGAGCGGAAGATCGGCCAGGCGTGATCGGGTTTATCGGCGGCTTCCGTGGCCATCGCTGCTTCGATCCCTCCGAACAAATGTCTTCGGGAATATTCCGCTATCGTGCGGCCAAAAGCCAGCGGCTTAGTGGCGTTTGCACCAGCGAAGTCCGTGCTTGGGCCGTGTACTCATAAACCGAGAGATGTCACTTTCGGAGCTAGAGGAGACTCGCGCTGGCCACACCAGAATTTCGCATTTTGACCCACGGCAGACTCATGGCCCAGGTGGTGAAATCAGCCCGATCGACGGGCGAGCCCTGAATCCCGTGTGGCAATAGACATGAGTGTCATGTAATAATACGAGCTGCATTCGTGGCCATCGTCGCTCATGGCGGCTTGCCAGGCTCGTCGAAGAATCCCGGCATGGATCAGTCGGGAATAGACGTTCGATAGCTTGTTAGGCGCGGACCAACATACGGCCCGCCCGTACCCGCAACGCAATCGGAACGGAGGTCTATAATGACTGACCTTTCGGGAGGGCGCATACGGGTGGAGGCAAGGCGTGCCTTGGCGCGCTGGGACCTGGAATTACACAATGTCCGTTCACCGATCCTCCGCTACGGCTTTTCAGTCGCTTGCGCTGCGATTGCATTTGGGCTGGCCCTGACGTTGCAATACTACCGGTTCCGCGATGTGGAGGTGCCGGTTTTTACTCTGTCGATCGCGATCACCACTTGGTACGCAGGGGTCGGGCCTTCGGTGCTGGCGGTCCTGCTCTCCATGGTGTTGTTTGACTACTTCTTTACGGAACCGCTCCACTCCTTCGAAATTTCCATCAGAGAGCTGCCATACTTTTTCATTTTCGCAACATGGGGGATCATTGTCGCTTCGTTCGCCGCTGTCCGACGCCGGATCGAGGACAGCCTTCGTGGCGCCCAAGAGGAACTTGCGAAGCGAGCTGCGGAACTCGAAGCGGCAAACAAGGAATTGGAAGCGTTTACTTATTCAGTCTCCCACGACCTTCGGGCGCCGCTTCGCCATGTCCTCGGCTACGCCGAGCTGTTGCAAAAACAATCTTCTTCTATTCTGGACGACAAAGCTCGTCGCTACATGGCAATGATCCTAGAGGCGTCAAAGCGAATGGGCAGTCTGATTGACGACCTGCTGGGCTTTTCGAGGATCGGACGTGCCGAGGCCAGGAAGACGGCCGTGAACCTGGACCTGCTCGTCCGTGAGGTCATCGCGGAGCTCGGCCAGGACACCAAGGATCGGGACATTGGCTGGACGATCGGAGCGCTGCCGGTCTGTTACGGGGACCGTTCCATGCTGAAACTGGTTCTCACGAACCTGCTGTCCAATGCGGTCAAATTCACTCGGATACGGCCGCGGCCCAAAATCGAGATCGGCTGTGCCGACGGGAAAGACAATCAAGTCGAGGTATTCGTCACCGATAACGGCGCAGGCTTTGACATGCAGTACGTCAACAAGCTGTTTGGCGTATTTCAGCGTCTGCATCGGGCGGAAGAGTTTGAGGGCACCGGAATTGGGCTGGCGACCGTCCAGCGCATCATCCACCGGCATGGCGGAACGGTCCGGGCAGAGGGGGCCGTGGATCAAGGCGCGACTTTTTATTTTTCGCTTCCCAAGCGATGAGATACAGGAACCGGGATGGAAACGCTCCAGAGATGGGAACACTCCAATGGATACGCTGGGACGGATTTTGATGGTCGAGGACGATCCGAACGACGTGGAGCTTACTCTGACGGCGCTGGAAGAATACAACCTGGCCAATGAGGTGGTCGTCACCCGTGACGGACAGGAAGCTCTGGATTACCTCTATTGTCGGGGGCAATTCAGCGCTCGCGCCTCCGACAATCCGGCCGTCTTGCTGCTCGATCTGAAGCTGCCCAAAGTGGATGGACTGGAGGTCTTGCATCAGATCAAGTCCGACGACCGCCTGAAGATGATCCCTGTGGTGGTGTTAACGTCATCCCGGGAGGAAAGGGACATGATGAGAAGCTACCAGCTCGGGGTAAATGCCTATGTCGTGAAGCCGGTCGACTTTCATGAGTTCGTCAATGCCGTGAGGGAACTCGGTGTCTTCTGGGCGGTCATCAATCAGCCGCCGCCAGGGAGCGCGAGAAAGGAATTGTGACATCTCCTCTCCATATCCTCCTGCTGGAGGACGACGCCAGCGACGCGGAGCTCATTCAGGGGCTCCTTGAAGCAGGGCATATCGTCTGTGAAGTCACCCGCGTTCAAACGCGCGCTGAATTCGTGGCCGCTCTCAAGGACAGCGGGATTGATCTCATCCTCGCGGATTACAAGCTTCCTTCGTTCGACGGGCTCTCCGCGTTGAATCTCGCCATGAACGAGCGCCCTGATCTGCCCTTCATCTTTGTTTCGGGTACGCTCGGCGAGGAAGTGGCGATCGAAGCCGTCAAAATTGGCGCCACCGATTATGTCTTGAAGCAGCGGTTATCAAGGCTCGCGCCATCGGTACAGCGCGCGTTGCGCGAAGCGCGGGAACGGGCCGAACGCAAGAGGGTTGAAGAGGCGCTTCACCGAAGCGAGATGTATCTGGCAGAGGCGCAGCGATTGAGCCACACCGGGAGCTTCGGCTGGGATTTGGCGACCGGTGAAATCCATTGGTCCGACGAGACTTATCGAATATTCGAATGCGATCCGACGACAAGGCCCAGCGTCCAAATGGTGGTCGATCGAACGCATCCGGACGATCGGATGCATGTCCGGCAAGTCATTGATCGCGCCTCAACCGAGCAGAGCGGCTTCAATACCGAGCATCGCCTGTTGATGGCCAACGGTGCCGTCAAATACGTTCAAGTTGTAGCGCACCGTGCAGCCGGCGAAGATCCGGAGAGGGCACTCCTCATAGGGGCGGTAACAGATATCACCGAACGCAAGCGGGCCGAACAGGAACGCGAGAGATTGCGCGAACTGGAGCGAGAGCTCGCGCGGATCAACCGAGTAAGCATGATGGGAGAACTTGCTGCGTCGCTGGCTCACGAGATCAAGCAGCCGATCGCCGCGATGATGGTCAATGCCGAGGCCGGTCTGCAATGGATCCGACACGAGCCGCCCGAGCTTGAAGAGGTCCGCCGGACCCTGTCGGGAATCATTAATGCCGCGAAACGTTCGGCCAGTATCATCGACCGAAATCGCTCGCTCTACGGTCGAGGAACGCCACAACGGGAGCCGATCGATCTGAACGGAGTCATTCGAGAGATCGTCGTTATGCTTCGCGATACGGCAAGCCGTAATGGCATTTTGATCCGCAGCGAACTCGACCCGGCACTTCCAACGACGACAGCGGATCGTGTGCAACTGCAGCAGGTTTTAGTGAACCTCATGCTCAATGGTATCGAGGCGATGCCGGACGGGAGCGGTGAACTGAGCGTCGCGTCACGGAGGACGGACGACGGTCAATTGCTGATTTCGGTGAGTGACTCCGGGATTGGATTTTCCGGCGAGAACCTCGAACAGATTTTTGCGGCGTTCTTCACCACGAAACCGCAGGGAACGGGTATGGGACTGTCCGTCAGTCGCAGGATCATCGAGTCCCATGGCGGTCGTCTGTGGGCCAGCGCCAATACCGGGCGGGGTGCGACGTTTCAGTTCACGTTGCCCGACGACGGCTCCTCACCTTAGCGGGCTCGCAACAGACTGCTCGAAGACGTCCGCTTCTGGCACAAAGCAGCATGCTGAATGTTAGCCCCCATGTCCGCTTCCGGGGGCAGCGCAGACATCGCAAATTCCAGAGCGTTCCCGATTTATGAGCACGCACCCTATTTCGGACGCGCCTCGGTGATGGACCGGCGGATTGCCGCGAGCGGCGCGGTGTCGTCGAATTCGAGGCTTTCGCCTTGCGCCTTCAATCCGAGATCGCGCCACAGGCCTGCGAGATCGGGGGTGACGGGCTTTGGCCCCATCTCGTCGTGCAGTCGGGTCAGCACGTCGACGCCGACGGCCTTGTCGGCGGTGGAAAGAACCCGATCGATCGACCAGTCCTTTTCATGATTGCCGCCGGCCGCGAGCACGCCGCGCATCGCGTCCTGCAGGCCGAACTTGTTGCCGGTCCGCTTGCGGATTTCGATATCGGCGAGCAGGCAGAACATCGCGCCGCCCCAATATTTCCGGCCCCAGGTGTCGGTATTGTCGAGTCCCTGATCGCCGGCCTGCGGCAGGCCTTTCGGCATATCGCGCATCATCGCCTGCCAGATCTCCTGCGCGGTGAGGTCGCCGGCCTGCACCCGCGCGATCGGCTCGACATAGACGGCGAGCCCTTCCGACAGCCAATTGTAGCGGTCGTCGAGGTCGGGCAGGGCGGTATGCACCATCTCATGGACGATCACCCAGTCGCGCCTCAGATCCGCTTCGGTGGAATCGCGGCCGAGCGGCAGGCGGATGGCGGCGCCGCGATAACCCCATGTGGTGCCGCCGCGCACCCGCGCGCCATCGACCGGCACGATCAGCAGTCGCAGCGAGCTGACGGGAAACCGGCCGTAATAGGTCGAGACCGCCCTGGCAGACGCCCTGATCCAGTCGAATATTTTTTCCCGGGGCAGCGCGATATCGCCGGGCGCGAACGCGACGTGGATGGTGCCGCCCGATACGTCCAGATCGGTTTTCGGCAACCGGTCGAAGGCGTCATAAGGCATGCGACCGCCGCGCAAATATTCCGATTGCGCGTCGGCGCGGAATGAGGCCAGGCCGGCCAATGCCGCCGATGTCACGGCAGCCACGACGATCCAGCGGAATCGCGGGGCGTTTTTCATCGCGACAGGCTTCGGATCGGGTTCGATCGCGGCTTTGCGGTTGATGGCTCCGCCATCAACGCGGCGGCCTGCTCGCTGAGATCGTCGAGAATCGCGGCGAGCAGGATTTCGCCCTTGGCCGATGTCGCCAGCGTCGGATCGCCATAGCTGCCGGAGCGGCTGTAATTCGGTGAGTTCTTGTCCGATGGCGTCAGGCGGCCGGGCGTGTCATGTGTCAGGGCGTGGCTGGCCTCGGCGCGCGCCATGTCGACGAGCTGTGGCGCCAGCGCCAGCATCAGCGATGTCTCGAGTTCATCGGCATGGCTGCCGTGGCTTTGCACGACAAGCGCTTCGGCGGCACGGCGATAGCGCGGGCCTTCGTAGATCCGCAAATGCATGATTTGGCCGGCATCGAGACGCGCCAGCGCGCGATCGACCGGGGCCAGCGTGCTGATCCCGGTATTGAGCACGAACAATTTTTGGCAACCGCGATCAAGGATCCCCGCGGCGATTTCATGCACGACGGCCTCGAAGGTCGATGCGGAAAGGCTGCTGCTGCCGGCATATTCGGTGAAGGCGGGGTAGTAGCCATAACTCAGCGTCGGCCAGACCAGCGCGTCGATCCGCATGGCCAGTTTGGCCGCGAACCATTCGGCCTGGATGCGGTCGGTATTGAGCGGCAGATGGAAGCCGTGCTGCTTGGCCGCGGCGCCGACCGGCAGAATGGCGGCGGCGCCATCGGCGATCCGCCGTGCGACCTCGTCCCACGTCAGGCGTTCGATAAAGTTGCGATCGGTGTCGGTGCCCATGCCGGGTCTTTCATCTAGTCGCCGGCGGAAACGCCCGTCAGGCTTCCCGAACTGATCCAGCCGTGCAGATAGCCCGCGCCGCGCGCCGCCGCGCCATCGGGGTCGTCATAGGTCGCGAGCATCTCGCAGAGCACGCCGAAGGGGATTCCGTTGGCGGCCTCGTCCCACATCATCGCCTCTTCGGTGGGGAGTTCGCGAAACATCGGCGTCACGTCCTGGCGCCAGATCAAAAGGCGGGCAGGCTCTTCCAGCAGCTCCGCGTCCGGCGGGGTCTCGTCATTCTTGAGCGCCATCCAGATCGCCGGCGCATTGGTGTTGAGATCGAGCCTGCGCGCGCTGGGGTGCGGCTGAAAGATGAGATCGTTCCACAGCTCCGGCGCAAAGCCGGCCATGTCCGTCAGCGCCAGCACGGGGCCTTCCGCGGCGTCGAAGGCGTCGTTGAGCGCCTTTTCCAGCGCGGCGAGGTCGGACAGGATCGGATGATCGCGATAGGGCTCGGTCGAATTCAGGAAATCGGGCAGGCCTTGCGAAAACCAGCGCAGGTTCGGATGTTCCGACGGCCTTGCCCTGACATAGGCATGCCCCATCTCGTCAAAGATCTCGTCGCCGAGATAGAGGTGCAGCAGTTCGTGGTCGTTACGCATGGCCTCGACCAGCCGCGAGCCGTAGGCGTGGCGATAGACGCCGAACAGCGTTTCGCGTTTCTCCCTGGGGCTATCGAGAATTTCGGCCAGAACCGTATCGTCGCCGGTCAGAATGCCGTGCTGGAACGCGCCCTGCTGCCGCGCAAAATCGCTCATCCCGCCAGCTTGCCCGGTAACACTTGTTCGGCGATCGCGCGGGTCCGGTTGACCTCCAGCAGCAGTTCGTCGAGCGGCGGGATGTTGTCGTCGCGCTCGATCATGGTGGAGACGCGGCCGAAACGTTTCAACGCCGCGACATAGAGATCCCAGACATCCTCGCACACGGGATGGTCGTGGGTGTCGATGATGTGGGTGCCCATGTGGCTGTGGCCGGCCATGTGGAACTGCACCACCCGGTCCGGGGGGATGCCGTTGAGGAAGGTGAGCGGATCGTAGCCATGGTTGAAGGCGCTGACATAGACGTTGTTGACGTCGAACAACAGCCAGCATCCGGAGCGGCGCGACAATTCGGCCAGGAATTCCCATTCCGTCATTTCGGAATTGTTGAACTGGACATAGGTCGAGACGTTTTCGAGCACGATGGTGCGGCCGAGGAAGTCCTGCACCAGTTGCACGCGGCTGACGACGTGATCGAGCGCCTCCTCCGTGTAGGGGATCGGCAACAGATCATGCAGATTCTTGCCATGCACGCCGGTCCAGCACAGATGGTCCGAAACCCATTTCGGCTCGACCCGTTTGGCGAGGTCTTTCAGGCCCTGCAGATATTCGAAATTGGGCGGCGCGGTCGACGCGATCGACAGCGATACGCCGTGCATCACGACGGGATAGCGCTCGCAGATCCGGTCCAGCGTGCGCAGCGGCTGGCCGCCAGGCAGCATGTAGTTTTCGCTGATGATCTCGAACCAGTCGATCGGCGGATTGCCGGAGAGGATTTCGTCGTAATGCTGCGCGCGCAGGCCGAGACCGAAACCGAGGAAAGGCGGCTTGGCTGATGTCGTCGGGCGGTCCGCAAGCGCCGGCGCGGAAGTCTCTGGCAATCTGCTTGCGACGTTCATGTCGTCTCCGCTCGAACGGCCAAAACGCGTAACACTGCAAAACCAGCCTGGCCGTCAAATTATCATGGAAATGAGGCCCGGCATACCGGGCCCCAATTTCCGGTGGCGATCGAATCAGGCGGGCTCGTACTTGCCCTTGGCGGCGTCGCATTTTTCCTTGGTCATGGCGGAAAAACCCTGACCCTTGCAGGCGTTCAGGCCCTTGCAGGCATGGTTGCCGCCCTTGCAGGCGCTCTGGCCCTTGCAGGCGTTGGCGCCGATGCACTTGCCTTCGCCGGCGGCGTAGGCCGCGGTCGACACGACGGCACCAGCCAGGAACAAAGTGGCCGCAGCGGCGGCGATGGCGGCGCCGGACTTGGAAGTCATCTTCATGAGCATCTCCTCCATTAGAGAGTTTGACGGTAGAGAGTGTGACGGTGCAGCGCCCGCAAGCCGTGACGGTTCCCGCCTGACAGGCTGCACCCAGCGATAGCTACGCGCGGGATTAGCTCTGGTTACGCGGCCTGCCAACTTTATTTTGGCGGTGGCCGCGAAACGACGAAGGCCCGGCGCCGCCGAGCCCCCTTCGCCTCAGCCTGAAAGGTCAGCCCTTGATATAGGCGCCGCCCTTGGCCTTGCACTGCGCCTCGGACATCATCGAGAAGCCGGTGCCCTTGCAGGCGTTCAGGCCCTTGCAGGAATTCGAGCCGCCCTTGCAGGCGCTCTGGCCCTTGCAAGCGTTGCCGGCCATGCACTTGCCCGTCGCCGCATTCGCCGGGGTCGAACTGGTCGACGCGACCGCGCCGGCCAGGAACAGGGTGGCGGCGGCCGCGGCGAGCGTGGCACCGGATTTGGAATTCAACTTCATGACGTTCTCCTCGATGATTGTTTGAAGAAAAATGTGACGCCGTGAGCATCCGATGATCGTTCGATCACGAACCGCACAACGAACGGAGGTTTGGACAACAAGCAAATCGCGGCGGCTTCGCGGAGCATCCTCGGGCCACCGCGATTTGAGTGCTCATCCAGAAGCAGCTACGGGGCATCAGTCGACTTGGTTACAGAGTTTCAAAAGAAAATTTTCTTTTTGTGGGTTTGGACATCCCGTTCATGTCTAACACCGCTGCCCCAAGAGTATTTCGTTGCGCGGCAAGGAATGCCGTCGGCGAACGCCGGTGGCCAGGAAAGCGTGGCGCTTCAAGCCATTACACGGCGTTTCGGCCCGATCCCGGTTGCGTCGCACAAGGTGCGAGCGCGTTCGATCAGTTCAGCGCCGCGCGCGAAGGTTTCAGCTTCGCCATTTGCTTCACATTGGCCTGAAGCTCCCCGGCACTGAAGGATGGAAACGAGCAGATGCGGTTGCTGCAGGCGAACGCCGCGGGCTCGCCGGGATCGGGATATTCGACATCGGGATTGGGCAGTTTGCCCTCGCGTAGATCCAGCCACTCCAGCCGCTTGTACCGGGCCGGCAGCGCGCGCGCCAGGGCGTGCAGGGCCTGCGCGCGGGAATCGTCCTTGTGCCCGACGATCGTGAGATGGGTCGGCTCGACCGCCAGCTCTTCGTCGGTGAGCAACACGCCGGGCAGGGGACGCGCCATCCCGGCGGAAGCGCTACCGAGATAGCGCATCGCATGGGACGCCTGCTCGCGATAGGCTTCATTGCCGTAATAGCGATTGAGCAGGTTCATGAAGCGGGCGACCTGAATTTGTTCGTCCATCAGCTTGGCCGGCTTTGCGAGCACGCCGGTTTTTCCTTCCGGGGTCTTCGAGGTCAGGAAGCCGCCGGCCTCGTCCCAGAATGTGGCGACGAAATCGCCGGCTTTGGCGGCCGAGGCAAGCCAGTCGCGGTTGCCTGTCGCGGCATAGAGATCGAGGAAGGCCTGCCCCATCGCCAGCGTGTCGCCGAGGAAGGGGCCGCCGCGATCTTTTTCGCCGTGGCGGAAGCCGCCGCCGGGCAATGAACGATTATCAATGCCCCATTTTGCCGCGCGTTCGGCCATCGCCAGTATCTTGGGATCGTTGGTGACGTCGTAATAAGCCGCCAGTCCGGATATCGCCCAGCCGTTTTCCCGCGCGTACAAATTGTTGTCGATGCGCGGCATGCCGAGCTTGCGGCGGTCGCCGTCCGACAGCGCGTAATATGTGTGGCCGTCGGTGTCGTGATCGAGATCGGCATCCTGGCTGACATGGAAGGCGCCGTCGGGACTTAAAAGGAAGGAAGCGAGATAGCGCTCGATGTCGCGGGCGGCGGCGAGATATTTCTGGTCTTTCCACAATGCGTAGGCCTGGCTGTATTGCCGCAAATATTGGGCCTGGAATGACATGATCTTTTCGAAATGCGGTTTGCTCCAGGAGCCGGCTTCCGAATACTGGAACACGCCGCCCCATACCGGATCGATCAGCGCGATCGCGGCGTCCAGCGTCTGCCGGGCGCGCTTGGCTGCCGTGGCATCGCCGGCCTCGGCGCGGGTGATCGCCAGATCCATGCTGTCGGCGTCGATGTATTTCTGGTTCTCGCCCCAGCCGCCGAGCTTGTCGTCCCAGGATTCGTTGAAATTCTTCGTCATCTCCGCGCGTTGCTGTTTGGAGAGAAACGCCGACGCGGCCGGCTTGATTTCGAAGGCTTCGCCGACCGAAGGCCCCGGCGAGGGATCGTCGATGATGGCCTTGAGCAGCGCCTGCATCCGCTCCGGCTCGATATAGCCCCTGATCTTGGCGATCTCGGTGCCGTCGGCGCCGAACACGATGGTTGCCGGCCAGCCCCAGTCGCCGTAGCGGTTCGACAAATCCGGGTTGGCGTCCTGATCGACGCGAACCGGCAGATAGCTGGAGGCCAGAAGTCCCCGAACTTCGGGGTCCGCATAGGTGGTCTTTTCCATCACGTGGCACCAGTGGCACCACACCGCCTCGAGATCGAGGATCACGAAGCGCTTTTCCGCCGCCGCACGGGCGAACAGATCGTCGCTCCAGTTGCTCCACGTCGGCCCCTCTGCCGCCGACAATGGCGATGCCGCAAGTGCGGCAATGGCGACGGCGGCGATACGGACGAATTTCATGGCGGCTCCCGGAGCGCAGTTGTTTACCGAGCTACGCGCGTGGAAAAATCCGGGCTCAGACTTTCCGCGGTGTCACGGGAACGTGAGCAAGATGCTGGGATGGTCAGGTCGATGCTTTGGGATGCCCGGCCGCATTGACCAGCAGCCGGTCCAGCGAGGCGGCGCCGGGGCCGGCAATGGCGAGCCACATGAAGGCGGCGAAATAGGTCATCTCCTCGAAGCCGAGCAGGGTTTCCAGCGAGTCGATGTCGCCCCATTTCGCCGACCTGATGGCGACCAGCATGACCACCGCCAGCATCGCGGCGGGGATCCTGGTGAACAGGCCGAGGATCAGCATGGCGCCGCCGAAGAATTCGACGCCGGAGACGAAGGGGGTGAGGATTTTCGGGAAGGGAATTCCCCAGCCGACAAAATTCTCGGTGACCTGCTCCAGATTGGTGAGCTTGCCCCAGCCGGTCAGCATGAAGGTGTAGCCGACGATCAACCGCATCAGCAGCGGGCCGGCCCAGGAAAAGTACGATGCGATCCGTGCCGGCAGCAGGATGAGAAGATTGACGATGAAATTCATACGAATTCCTCTCGAAACGATTGTCGTTAATCGAAGCCGCCGCGGCGGCTTGGCTAAACAAACGCATAAAGTGGGCGGCCGCGACGGCGGCAACCTGGTCCTGGCAGGAGTTTCGCTGCGGCCGGCCCGCTTGTTACGGGGGACCTAGCCGAAATTTTGCAGCGCCGGGAATGTCTCCAGCAGCCAGATCGAGACGCTGGAAACGGCGCCGGTCAAAAAGCCGATGCCGGTGATCACCATCAAGATGCCCATGGCGTGCTCGACGCTGCGGAGATGCCGCTTCATCCGCGTGAATAGCGACGAGAACTGTTCGATCATGAACGCCGCCAGCAGGAAAGGAATTCCGAGCCCGGCGGAATAGACCGCGAGCAGGCCCGCGCCCTTGGTCACGGTGGCCTCGGCCGCGGCAATGGAAAGGATCGCGGCCAGGATCGGGCCGATGCAGGGGGTCCAGCCGAAGGCGAAAGCCAGCCCCATCACATAAGCGCCCCACAGCCCGACCGGTTTCGGCACGGTCAGCCGGCCTTCGCGCATCAACAGGCCGATCCGCGTCAGCCCGAGGAAATGCAGGCCCATCACGATGATGACGATACCGGCGACGATCGACAGCTGCGCCGACCAGGCCCGGATCAGCCCGCCGATCAGGGACGCGCTGGCGCCAAGCGCCACGAACACCGTGGAAAAGCCGAGCACGAACATCACGGCCGAGGCCATCACGGCGCGCTTCGAGGTCTGCGCGGTCTCCTCATTGGCGACATGCTCGATGGTCGCGCCGGTCAGGTAGATCAGATAGGGCGGCACCAGCGGCAGCACGCAGGGCGACAGGAAGCTGACGAGACCGGCGATCAGGGCCGCCGGGATGGAAACATCGTGCATTACGTGACCTTTGGAAGTGGCCGCCTGACATAGCGCGGTCTTGGCTTGTACGAAACAAACAATCCAGAAGTTTCGTAACCGGCAGGTTCACGGCTGGTCACAGGCCCGTGTCCACAGGGCCGGGATGGCCTCGCCAGCGAAACAAAGGCTGATATGTTCCGTATTGCGGTAGCGAACCGGCTGAAACAGGACCCCCATGCGCATCGGCATCCGCAGCGCCATTTCGGCCCTCGTCCTGACGTCCATCGTCGTCAGCGCCGTCGGCGTGCATTTATTGTGGTGGCGGACGGCGCAGCAGGTCAGCCAGACCCTGGCCGATACCATCAACGACCAGATCGTGTCGGCGGTCGGCGACGAATTGCAGTCGATCACCACGGAGGCGCGGTCGTCGCTGACGGCGGTGCGCACGCTGCTGGTCGAAAAAGTATTCGACGCGCGCGACGCCAGAAAGCGCGAGGTCGTGTTCCAATCACAATTGCTCTCCCAGCCGACCATTTCATGGGTGGCGTTCGGATGGCCGGATGGATCGTTCTTCGCCGGGCACAAGCTCGGCGATAATGTCATCGAAATGCTCGATATCAGCGGCGACGGCAAGCTCCGGATCAACCGGTACGAATTCGAGGGCGACGACCTCAAGCTCAAGGCCAGCTGGTTCGAGGACACCAAATACGTCGTCACCGATCAGGAGTGGTTTCGCGCCGCGATCCGCTCCAACGACGAACACTGGTCGACGCTGACGACGCATCCCAACGGCGAGCGGCTGGCCGCGGCCTTCGCGGCGCCGATCGATATCGATCAAAAGCCCGCCGGGGTCGTTGCCATCATCATCGAATTGACGCGGGTCTCGAATTTCCTGTCGCAGCTCACGGTCGGAAAGTCGGCCGGCGCCTTCATCCTCGACCGCGACGGTGGCGTGGTCGCCGCACCCGATCCGGATGCCAGCGAGGTGAAGGCGCTGAAGACCGATCATCCGCTGTTTCCGGTCGCCGTCGATGCGATGCGCCAGTCCGGCAGCGCCTACGACCCCGGCAGCGGCGAGGCGTTTCATTCCCAGGTGACGCGGGAGGGCAAGGCCTATAAGGCGGTGCTGACGCCGATCTCCTTTCCAGGCTGGTCGCTGGTGACTGTCGTGCCGGAGTCGGAATTCCTCGGACCGGTGCAGATGACGATCCGGAAATTGCTGATCGGCCTGGCGGTGCTGATCGTCTTCGCCGGGCTGTTGTCGGCATGGCTGGTGCAGCGCCTGATCGCCGCCCCGCTGATCAAGGTGATGGGCGAGATCAGGCATGTCGAGCGCTTCGACCTCGATAAGGTCGAGCGCCATCCGTCGCGGCTGACCGAGATTGAAAATCTTTCCGGGGCCATCGGCGACATGGCGCAGGGGCTCGCCGCGTTCAGGAAATACATTCCGGCCGACCTCGTGAAGCGGCTGGTCAGCGAGGGCACCGGCGCGCGGCTCGGCGGCGCGGTCAAGCCCATGAGCGTGATGTTCATCGATCTCGCCGGCTTCACCGGCATGTCGGAACGGCTCGGCGACCGCATCATCCCGCTGTTGTCGCGCTATTTCGATTCCGTGTCGGCGCAGATTCAGGCGCAGGGCGGCACCATCGACAAATTCATCGGCGATGCCGTGATGGCGTTCTGGGGCGCGCCGGCGGCAAACCCCGATCACGCCGTCGATTGCTGCCGCGCCGCACTGGCCTGTCAGCGCGCGATGGCGGAGGCCGGTCTCGCCGACGACAACGGCCAGCCCGTCAGGATCAGAATCGGTGTCAATTCCGGCGACATGCTGGTCGGCAATATCGGATCGGAAGTCCGGTTGAACTACACCGTAATCGGTGATGCGGTGAATATCGCCAGCCGCCTGGAGAGCACCAACAAGGTCTACGGCTCCACGATCATCATCGGCCCGGAAACCCGGAAGCTGGCCGGTGACCGCATCGTGGTCCGCGAACTCGACCGGCTCGCGGTCTATGGCCGCGCCGGCGGCCTGCAGATCTACGAACTGTTGGGAATGTCCGGCGAGTTCACCGGCGCGCTGGACTGGGTGAAATCCTATGAGGCCGGGCTGACGGCATGGCGCGCGCGCGATTTTGCGGCTGCGATCGACGCGTTCGAGAAGGTGCTGGATATCCGCACGGACGATACGGCGTCGTCGGTGATGATCGAGCGCTGCAGGCAACAGCTCGAAAATCCGACCAGCGACGATTGGGATGGCACGACGGTGGCGCTGACGAAGTAGGCTTCCGGCGCACCCTTGCACGAGGCTTCCGTTTGGTCATACATTTGCGGCCAACCACAGAGCGGCCGTAACAATTGCAGCGGCGCCAAAAAAACACGTCCCGGAGGAAGCATCATGAAGATTGTGCCCGTCAACCGGCGCGTGTTCCTGCAAACGTCGGCGGTAAGCGCCGCTGGCCTGATGCTGTCGCCCGCCATCATCGGGCAGGCTCGGGCCGCCACGCTCAAACTCAAATGCTCGTCGTCGCTGCCGAACGATCCCAAATATGCCAACGGCCGCGTCTACTATGACAATCTGGTCAAGAACCTGAAGGCGAACGGGCTTTCCGAGCAGGTCGACGTCACCTTCTTTCCCGACAATCAGCTCGGCCAGGAAATCGACGTCATTAATTCGGTCAAGCTCGGCGTGATCGATCTGATGGTGTCGGGTTCGTCGATCTCGGCCAATCTGGTGCCGCTGGTCGGCACCTTCGACCTCGGCTATCTCTTCAGCAGCTTTCCGCAGCAGACCAAGGCCTTCGATACCGGCGCCGCCAAGCCGATTGAGGACGCGCTCTTGAAGGGCGCCAACATCCGGATCATCGCCTGGGCCTATAATTTCGGCGCGCGCAGCGTGCTGGCGAAGAAGCCGGTGAAGACGCCGGAGGATCTCGCCGGCCTCAAGATCCGGACGCTGCCCAATCCCATCATCACCGAATGCCTCCGGCTGATGGGCGCCGCCGCCACGCCGCTGGCGTTCGGCGAAATCTACACGGCGCTGCAGGCCGGCGTGCTCGACGGGCTGGAACATGACCCGCCGACCATCCTCGCCAGCAAATTCTACGAAACCTCGAAGCACTATGCGCTGACGCAGCATATCTTTTCGCCGCTGGCGATCTATTTCAGCGACGTCACCTTCAACCGCATGGACCCGAAATTGCGCGAGGGATTCCTCGACGCCGCGAAAAAGGCCGCCGCCGACAGCCGCACCTACGGTCTTGCGGTCGAGAAGGAGGCGCTGGCCGCGCTTATTGAAAAGGGCGTCACCGTCGTCGAATGCGACAAGGAAGCCTTCCGCAAGCGCGTGCTCCCGCAAACCGACAATTTCATCAAGGCCCGCCCTGAGGCGAAACCCGTTGTCGACATGATCCGCGCGACGCAGGCGTGAGGCGCGTGGCCATGTCAATCGCCGCGGCGTCGCCAAGCGGCGGCTACCGGATCTCGGCTACGCTGCTCTCGGTGAGCGACGCGGTCGCCGCGATTTTGCTCGCCGCCGATCTCCTGGTCGTCTGCGTGTCGGTGCTGCTGCGCTTCCTGTTCAATGCGCCGGTGGAGTGGGCCGACGACGTCGCCCGCGGCCTGATGGTCGGATCGAGCTTCTTCGGCGCCGCCAGCGCGCTGGCTCGCAGCGAAAATCTCGGCGTGGCTTTTTTCATCGACCGGCTGCCCACCGGCATCCGGCGCCTGGTCGATGCCATCGGCGCGCTGCTGGTCATGATCATTGCAGGCTATGTCGCGTTCAACGCCATCAAGATGGGCTGGCTGACCACCGGACAAACCTCCGGCTCCGGCCTGCCGCTGGAATTGACGTTCTATCCGATGGGTGTCGGCGCGCTGTTCATGACGGTGTTCGCCGCCGAGGTATTTTGCGCGCGCCACCTCCGCGACATGGTCGCGGGAATGCTGGCGACCGCGCTGGTCGCCGGACTTTATCTCGCCTGGGATTTCCTGTCGCCGGATTCGGTGCCGTCATCAGGGACGCTGATGCTGATCGGCTTCTTCATCACGCTGTTCGGTGGATTGCCGATCGGATTTGCGCTGGCGCTGGCGGCGCTGATCTTCATCCGGGTCGAGGGCACGCTGCCCGGCGTCATCTTCGCGCAGCAGATGGCGCGCGGCATCGACAATTTCGTGCTGCTCGCGATCCCGTTCTTCATCCTCGTCGGCTATCTCATGGAAGCCAACGGCATGTCGGTTCGCCTGATCGAACTGCTGCAGCGTGCGGTGGGCCGGATGCGCGGCGGCCTGAACGTCGTCATGGTGACGTCGATGGTGCTGTTCTCGGGCATCTCGGGATCGAAGATGGCCGATGTTGCCGCCGTCGGCTCGGTGCTGATCCCGGCAGCGCGCCGCTCCCGGCAGAATCCCGGCGGCGCGGTGGCGCTATTGGCGGCCTCTGCCGTGATGGCGGAAACCATTCCGCCCTGCATCAACCTGATCATCCTCGGCTTCGTCGCCAATCTGTCGATCGGCGGATTGTTCATGGCCGGGCTGCTGCCGGCCGGGCTGATGGCCCTGGCCCTGATCGCGGTGTCGATCATCTTTGGCAAGCGCGCGCCGTCGGCCGAGGATGACAAGCCGCAAATTCCGATGTCCGGCCTGTGGACCGGCGCCATCGCCTCGTTCGGCCTGATCTTCATGATCTTTGCCGGCTTCAAGAGCGGCTTTGCCACCGCCACCGAAATTTCCGCTTTCGCCGCGGTCTATGCCATCGTGATCGGCAGTATTGTGTTCCGCGAACTCAGCTTCAGGACCGCCGCGCATAGTTTTGTCCAATCGGCGACGCGCTCGGGGCTGGTATTGTTCATCGTCGCCGCCGCACAATCGCTGGCCTTCATCCTGACGCTGCAGCAGGTGCCGCATGCGGTGGGCGAGTTGATGCTGTCGATATCGGGAACGCACGGCGTCTGGCTGTTCATGCTGCTGTCGATCGCGGTGCTGATCGTGATGGGCTCGGTGCTCGAAGGCGCCGCGGCGCTGATCATCTTCGGGCCGCTGTTGCTGCCGGTCGCGGTCAAGCTCGGCATCGATCCCCTGCATTTCGGTGTCGTGCTGGTCATCGCGATGGGGCTCGGCCTGTTTGCGCCGCCGCTCGGCCTCGGGCTCTACGGCGCCTGCCTGATCGGCAATGTGCCGATCGAACAAACGATCAAGCCGATCATGGGTTATCTCGGATTGCTGCTGCTGTGCCTGCTGGTGATCGCCTTCGTGCCGGCGCTCTCGACCGCATTGCCGCGCGCCCTCGGCTATTAGGAGATACCGTATTGAAAGTGCTGTTGGCCCATACGCCGCAGATGCGGCGCCAATATTACGGCGAGCGCAGCCTCGGCGGTTTGCGCGCGGTGGCCGACGTCAAATTGCACGAGGGTGAAGAGGCGCTCGATGCCGCGAATCTGATCGACGCTGCCCAAGACGTCGATATCATCGTCGCCGACCGCCTGACGGAAGGGCGGGGTGAGATATTTGCAAAACTTCCAAAGCTGCGCGCCATGGTCCGCTGCGCGGTCGATATCCGCAATATCGACGTCGCGGCGGCGTCCGCGGCCGGCGTGCTGGTCACGCGCGCCGGGCCGGGCTTCATTCAATCGGTGACGGAGCTCGCGCTCGGATTCATGGTCGACCTGTCGCGCGGCGTTTCGCGGGCGACGGCGGATTACCACGCAGGCCGAAAGCCGGAAGTCGTCATGGGCCGGCAACTCGCCGGCAGCAGTCTCGGCATCATCGGCTATGGCAGCATCGGCCGCAATCTTGCCGGGATTGCAAAGGCGCTGGGGATGCGGGTGCTGGTCGCCGATCCCTTTGCGGCCGTGGACGACGCCAGCATCGAACATCTGCCGCTCGACGATCTGCTCGCGCGTTCCGACTACGTCGTCTGCCTCGCCGTCGCCAACGAGCAAACCGAGAATCTGATCGGCGCGGCGGCGCTGGCGCGGATGCAGCGCCACGCCTTCTTCATCAATCTGTCGCGCGGCAATCTGGTTGAGGAGGCGGCGCTGGCCGCCGCATTGCGCGAGAAACGCATCGCCGGCGCCGCGATGGATGTCGGCCGCGCGCTGGATCAGATGCCGACGCCGGAGCTTGCAAGGCTTCCAAACGTCATCGCGACCCCGCATATTGGCGGACTGACGCCGCCCGCAATCGAAAGCCAGTCGCTGGAAACGGTTCGGCAGGTCGGCGCAATCATCAAGGGCGAGGTTCCCGTTGGTGCCGTCAACCCCGATCATTGGACGCGCCGTCCATGAGCGGTCACCCAACTCCAGGTCAATTCCAGGGGAGAGAACAATGAAATCGCGCGCGCTTCGGCTTGGGACTTTTGTGTGTCTCGCATTGTTCGCCAGCTTGTATTTCGGCGTTGCATCGGCTGACGCCGCAACGGTCGTGGCCCTCGGTGCGAGTAATACCTACGGCAAGGGCGTCGCGCGCAACCAGGCCTATCCCGCGCAGCTCGAAGCGATCTTGCGGGCGAAAGGGTTGAACGTCCATGTCGTGAACGCCGGCATCAACGGCGACACCACGGCAGGGATGCTGGGACGTCTGGACAGGGTGGTCCCGAACGGGACCAGCGTCGTTATCCTGCAGCCGGGCGGCAACGATGGACGCAAGCACAGCGCGGATCGCACCGCCGAGATTCAGAGCCGGCTGAGCGCCCGGGGCATACCTGTCATCATGATGGCCAACAATATGCTGAAGGGCCTGCCGCACCAGCCCGACGGCCAGCATTTGACTCCGGAGGGCTATCACATGGTGGCCGAGCATCTGGCGTCCCAGGTGGCGGCCTCCATCGGCCGCTAGGAACCGGGCTCATGAATCAAGCATCACGGTAATGTCGCGTCATCCGGTCATAAACGCTGGACAAGCTGTCTGCGTCAGGCTCAAATTTGACGCGCGAAATTCAACCGCGGCCGTGAGCCGCGGAGCACGAACGAAACGGACGCCCGCAGCCAACGACGGGTGCCGAATAAGGAAAGCAAAGGGAGCATCACATGGCCATTTCACGTCGTGACGTCATATTGGGCAGCGCGGGCGCACTCGGCGCTGCAACATTTTCATTTCCAAAACCCGCCATTGCCCAGACGGAACCGATCAAGATCGGCTGCCTGGCCGCAATGACCGGGCCGAGTTCGGCGCCGACCATCGGCTTCAACCGCGGCGTCTACTTTGCAGCCGACGCGATCAATGCCGCCGGCGGCGTCAAGGGCCGCAAGCTCGAGATCGTCATGCGCGACACCCAGGGTGATCCGACCAAGGCGGTGAACGCCACGCAGGAACTGATCAGCCAGGCCAAGGTTCACGGAATCTGGGGGCCGCTCAATTCGGGCGAGGCGCTGGCTACTACGCCGATCATGGCGCGCGCCAAGATACCGAACATTCACCCTTGCGTCGTCGAAACGCTGATCGACACCACGAAATTCCCGAACGCCTTCCGCATGGCGCCGTCGAACAGCCAGTGGGACGACGCCGTCCGTAACTACTGCCTCAATATCCTCAAGGTGAAGAAGATCGCCGTAATCGGCGATACCACGGGCTATGGCGTGACCGCGGTCGGCGCATCGGTGGCGGCGTTCAAGAAGGATGGCGCGGACGTGGTCTATCAGGCCAATATCGATGCGACCCAGCCCGACATGACGCCCGATTTGCTCCGAGCGAAAAACGCCGGCGCCGAAGTCATCGTGGTGTGGAGCGTCACGACCGGCATGGAAGCGCGCATGTTCAATACCCGCGCCGCGATGAACTGGGATGTCGCGTTCGTCGGCCATCCCTCGCTATCATCGGGCGAGATCGCGGGGCTGGTCGAAAAACCCGCCAATTGGGAAAAGGTCTACGCCATCGGCTACAAGAGCGTCAGCTATGACGGTGCCGGCAAGCTGCCCGCCAAAACCCAGGATCTGGTCGATCGTCTGGCCAAGGCGAAGGTGGCGATGAACGACACGCTGTTGTGGTGGATCGCCGGCGGCATCGACGCGATCGAACTGTTCGCCAAGGGCGTCGAGACCAGCGGATCGACCGAGGGCCCCGGCATCGTCGCCTATCTGAACTCGCTGTCGAAATACCCGGGCTATTTCGGCGACTACACCTTCAACCCGACCCAGCACAACGGCTATCCGACCGACGAGATCGTGATGTCGCAGGCGAGCACCGCCAGGAACGGCACCTTCGCACTGGCGCCGGGATACACGTAAGCGGCGGGAGAGGGCGCAGCCAATGCTCGCCTCCATCCTCGCATCGGGTCTTGCGGCGGGCGCGATCTACGCGCTCGTCGGCGTCACCTACAACACCATGTTCTCGACCTCGCGGGTGATGAGCTTTACCGCGGGCCAGCTCGCCATGCTCGGCGGTGTGTTCGGCTCGATGTTCACGCTGAAGCTCGGCATGCCCATCGTCGTGGGCTTGCTGCTTACATTGATCGGCTGCGCGATCATCGGCATCATTACCGAATTCGTCGCGGTGCGGCCGGTGCTGAAAAGCCTCGACCAGCACCTCTATGTGCTCTCGACGCTGGCGCTGGCGCTGATGATCCAGCAGGTGGCGGCGATCAAATGGGGCACCGAACCGCAGCCGTTTCCGCGCCTGATCGGGCTCGGCAGCGGGGTCTTTGACGAAAAATTCTGGCTGCCCGTCGTCGCCTGCGCGATCACGATTCTCGGCCTCGAATATCTTTATCGCCGCACGCTGGTCGGCCGCGCCTTCGTGGCGATCGCGGAGGACAATTTCGCGGCACGCGCGCTCGGCCTGCCCGAGCGTAATCTGCGCGTCGCCAGTTACGCGCTGGCCGGGGTCGTCGGCGGCATCGCCGGATTTTCCGGCGGCGAATTGCTGCTGGCGTTCTTCGCCAATGGCGCGCTCTTGAATTTCTACGGTTTTGTGCCGGTGGCGCTCGGGGGGCTCGGCAACAACCGCGGCGCCGTCGTCGGCGGGCTGGCGCTCGGCCTGTTTCAGCAGGCGGCGAATTTCCTGGTCGGGGGCATCTTCTCATCCGTCGCCGTGTTTGCGCTGTTCATCGTCGTCCTGCTGGCGGCGCCGCAAGGCCTGTTCGGCGCGTCGACGGCGCGGAGGGTGTGATGACCGCCGTCACCGCAACCCCGGCACATCAGGAAGCCGGAGCCATCCGCGCCGCGCTGCCGCAGTTGGCGCCGTTTCTCGGCATTCTGGCGTTGGCGGTGATGCTGCCCTTCATCAGCAACGACTATTGGGCCCTGATCGGCACCCGCGCGGCGATCTATTGGGTGCTGGTGTCCGGCCTCAATCTGGTCGTCGGCTTCGCCGGCCATCTGGCGATCGGCTATGTCGCGCTGCTGACGCTCGGCGCCTACACCACCAGCGTACTGGTCGCCGGCAATGTGCTGCCGCCGGTGCCGGTCTTTGCCGCTCTGCCGGTCGCGGCCATCGTCGGCGCGATGTTCGGCGTGATCGTCGGTCTGCCGGCGCTAAGATTGCGCACCTTCTATTTTGCAATGTCGACGCTCGGCTTCGCCACCATCGTTACCCAAATCGCATTGGCATGGCAGAGCGTCACCGGCGGCGGCATCGGCATATCAGGACCGGAATTTCCCGCACCGTTCAATACCGCGTGGGGCTTTTACTTTCTCTGCACCGCCTTTGCCGCGTTCACCACCTGGATGAGCGCCAACATCGCGCGCAGCCGGTTCGGCCGCGCTTTGATCGCGGTGCGCGATGCCGAAGTCGCGGCAGAGGCCACGGGCATTTCAAAACCGAAAATGCTGATCGCGATCTTTCTGTTCGCCGGGGCGCTGGCGGCGATCGCGGGCGGCCTGTTTGCGAGCCTGCAGACCTACATCACGCCGGACGCCTTCACCTTCGACCTGTCGGTATTGTTTTTCATCGCGATCCTGATCGGCGGCCGCGGCTCGATCCTGGGCCCGATGCTCGGCACCATCATCCTGACGATTTTACCGGAGATCGCCGCGCCGCTGGCGGCGTGGTCGACGTTCCTCTACGCGGTGCTATTGCTGGTGATCGTGCTGGTGATGCCGGGCGGCATCGCGGCACTGCTCGATTTTCGCAACCGCCGTCCACTCGCCAGCAACCGCGCGATTCTGCCGCGTCCCGCCGCACTGGCCGATATCGTGCGCCAACGCGCGGGCGGCAGCGCGCTCGCGTTGCGCGACATTTCGCTCAGTTTCGGCAATGTGCGAGCCATCGACCGCCTCGATCTCGACGTCGCACCCGGCCAGATCCATGGCCTGATCGGTCCCAATGGCAGCGGCAAGACCAGCACGCTCAACGTGATCTCGGGCTATTACGCGGCCAGGGCCGGCACCATGACGCTCGGCGACGCCGCGCTGCCGCCGGGCATGCCGGCGCTGCGGGCCGCGCGCGGCATTGCGCGCACCTTCCAGACCCCGCGCGTGATCGGCGAGGCGTCGGTGCTGCAGAACGTGATGATCGGCGGCACCATCGAGGGCAGGGCGAGCTTTGTCGAGGCGATGCTGTCGCTGCCTCGAAACCGGCAGGACGAGCGCATGCTCGCCGCCAAGGCGCGGGGGCTGCTGGGTGTCGTCGGACTCGAGCCGCTGGCCGACGTGCGCGCCGACCGGCTGCAGCACAGCGAACTGCGCTTCATCGAGATCGCTCGTGCGCTGATGCTGGATCCGGATTTCCTGCTGCTCGATGAGCCCGCCGCCGGCCTTTCCAGCGACGAGATCGAACGGCTGGCCGGGTTGATCAAGGCGATCAGCGGGCGCGGCACCGGCGTGCTGCTGGTGGAACATCACGCCGACCTGATCTTCGACATCTGCCACCAGGTCACCGTGCTCAATCTCGGGCGTACGCTGGCGGCGGGAACGCCGGCCGAGATTCGCGTTCACAAGGAGGTGGTCAGTGCTTACCTCGGTGGCTGAACCTCTGCTCGCGGTGACCGCGCTGCAATCCGGCTACGGCAAGATCCGCGTGCTGCACGGGATCGATTTCAATGTCGCCGCCGGCGAAGTGGTGGCGTTGCTCGGTCCCAACGGCGCCGGCAAGACCACCATGCTGCGCGCGCTGTCGGGATTGCTGCCGGTCAATTCGGGCCAGGTGCGGTTCGACGGCCGTGACATGACCAACGCCACGCCGCGCGATGCGGCGCGCGCCGGCCTCGTCCATGTGATCGAGGGCCACCGCGTGTTCACGCAGATTTCCGTCACCGACAATCTGTTGCTGGCCGGCTACGATCTGCCGCGCAGCGAGCGTGCGGCGCGGGTCGAGGAGGCCTTGTCGTTCTTTCCTGAAATTGCCGAAAAACGCCACGAGCGCGGTGGCGCGCTGAGCGGCGGGCAGCAGCAGATGCTGACGGTGGCACAGGGCCTGGTGCGCCGTCCGCGGCTGTTGATGCTCGACGAACCCTCCGCGGGTCTTTCGCCGGTGCTGGTCGACCGCGTGCTCAGCGTCATCGGCCAGTTGCGCCGGCAGGGCACCGCGGTGCTGCTGGTCGAACAATTGCTGGAAAAGGCGCTCGCCGCCGCCGACCGCGTCTACGCGCTGGTGCAGGGCAACATCGTGCTGCAGGCGCCGACCAGCGAGAGCAATCTGCCGCAGCGGCTCGAGCGCGCCTATTTCGGGCACGAAAGCCACGCGTCGGCTGCGTCTTGAACGCGTCAAAGACGCCGCTTACGTGCTTGAGCGTTTTCATCAGGAATGCGTCACTCCGCGGCTGGACCCGGAAAGGGACGTTGGACGCCACCCCAACATTCGTTCCTCACTCGGACTTATCAATGTTCCAGAACACCGGCGTGGCCGGGCCGTCGAGCACGCCCGAGATCGATTTTCGCCACGCGCCGACCCCGCGCCATTGCCCGAGCGGAACATAGATCACCTGGTCGTAGACTTCGCTTTGGATTTCGGCGGCAATCTTCTTCTGCTCCTCGCGTGAGGACGAACGTACGAAGGCATCACGCATCGCTTCCATCCTGGCGTCTTCCGGCCAGCCGAACCAGGCGCCATTCTTGCCTTTGGCGTTGACCAATATATTGACAACAGGGTTCACCACGTCGGCAATGATGAAGTTGGTGAATAGCATGTTCCAGCCGCCCTCCTTCGGCGGCTTCTTGCTGGCGCGACGGGAAACCACGGTCTGCCAATCGGTAGCCTGCAGGTCTACCTTGAAGCCGGCCTCACGCAGTAACTGCGCCGCGACGATCGGCTGCGCCTTGAATACCAAGGCATCACCCGGCGCCATGATCACGACGGGGGTGCCGTCGTAACCGGATTCGGCAAGCAGCTTCTTTGCTTCCGCCATACCGTTGCCTTGCACCAGCGATTCCGAGCCGGCGTCGGTGGCCAGCGGCGTGTCGCAGCCGAAAACAGCGCCGCAAACCTGATAGTATTCGGAATTGCCAACCAGCGCGTCCAGCACATCCTTCTGATTCAGCGCCAGGAATGCAGCGCGGCGGACCTTGACGTTGTCAAAAGGCGGATAGAGGAAATTCATTCGTCCGATGGTCTGGAAGCCAAGCTTGTCCAGGGTTTCAACCTTCAAGTCCTTGTTGGCGGCCAGCATCGTCACAAGATCGAAGGGCAGATTCTCCAAGAAGTCGATGTCGCCAGATTGAAGCGCGTTCACGGCGGTCTGCGCATCTGGCATCGTGATCCATTCGACGCGATCGACCTTCACCACCTTGCCGCCCGAAGTCCAGTTCGGTGGCTCCTTGCGCGGCACGTAATCCGTGTTCTTCTCATAAACCGCCTTCACGCCGGGCTGGAATTCCGCCTGAACGAACTTGAAGGGACCGGAGCCAATTTGCTCCTTTATCTGTTGGCCCGGCGGCGTTTCCGCCAGACGCTTGGGCATCATGAACGGAACAATCGATGAAGGTTTTCCGATCGATTCCAGCACCAGGCCATAGGGCTCTTTCAGTTTCAGCGTGATAGTCCTGTCGTCAGTGGCCTCTATGGTGGCGGTGAAGTCCATGAGCGTCTGGCCCATAGTCTCGTTCTTGCTCCAGCGCTTGAGCGACGCGACGCAATCCTCCGCGGTGACCGGGCTGCCGTCATGCCACTTCAGCCCGTCGCGCAGCGTAAATATGTAGGTGAGCTTGTCGTCGGAGACTTTCCAATCCGCCATCTGAGGCTGGATCCTGAAGCTGGAATCGGTGGCCAGCAAAGTGTCATAGACCATGTAGCCGTGATCGCGCGTGATATATGCCCCGGTAAAGCCTGGATCGATGATGCGCAAATCGGAATGCATCACCGCAGTGAGGGTCTTCGTGTGCGCCGGCGAAGACAGCGCCAGCGCAGCCGAGAGCGCAAAGGTCGACAAGGTGACGTTGGACACCGTAGGGCGACGTTGCCGACGTGAGACCTGAGACATTCGATTTCTCATGAAGGTGCTGATCAAAACCTGACAATCAGTTGGGCAATGCGCGCATGCGTGATACGGCAGAGCGCAACGCCAGCGACCACATGCAGAAAATGTCGGCGTGAGGTTTCATCGCAGTCCTCCCTCGATCGTCCGGCGGAACGGCGCCCGCGGCGTCGTGAGTGGAAAAACGTGACCAAGTGGTGAGCCGGCTTTCTCGATCAACTCCAGCCAGTACCTCGATTACTTCATCCCAGCTTGCTGCAACCCCTTGTAGAGCTCCTGCAGGGTTTTTTGAAACGCTGGATCCTTGTTAGGAATTTCCTGGAGATAGATGTCCTGTATGCGCGCCAGAGTGTAGCCGGGCAATGCGTTGTCAAAATCCTTCAAGGCGCCGGCCGCGTCAGCTGCATTACCGGTAAGCGCAAATGCGCTCACCAAATGTGCTCGGCTAAACCAAACCGTGGGTCTTTCTGCAACCGATTTTCGAAGCCAGACAATTGCATCGTCGTAGTTTCTCATGGCGAAATACGCGCGCCCCAGGACCCAGGAAAATACATTCCTGCTAGGATCAAGAGGACTGAGCCTTATCGCCTTCAACGCCAGCGGAGGCGCTTCTTTGGGATGACCCGTCAGGACGAGTTGATTGGCCTTCTGCGCGTAGGCGAGGGCAAGATTGGGATCGAGCTCGAGTGCCCGGTCAAAAGCGTCCAGTGCCCCTTGATGATCTCCCTTTGCGCGACGAATAAAGCCATCGTCCATATGGCTCAAAGCAATTGTCGGATCGAGGGTGAATGCCTTTTGCAGCGCATCCTCCGCCTGCCTCAGCAGATCCTTGCGTGCGGTGGCATCCTTTTCGGCGTCGTTCCAGCGGTTCAGATAGTCACGCATCAAGACATCGGCCAATTGGCTCCAGGCGATGGCTGACAACGGACTGAGACGTACAGATTCCTGAAGATACTTGCGTGCGGCAAGATTGTGCTGTGGGGTAATAGAGTCAATGAGAATAGCCATGGCGCGTAACCTCATGTCTACGGCATTGGGGTCGCTCGATCGCTCGCGTCGACGACTCTCAGCCTTGACCAGCTGAATGCCGAGAGACGAGGCGATTCGACCCGTTACCGCTTCCTGCAACTCGAAGAGGTCTGTAACATCACTATCAAACTGATCGGCCCAGATAGCGACGGCGGAACGCGCATCTACCAGATGCGTGTTGGCTTGCACCTTGGTACCGATTTTCCTGATACTGCCTTCCAAGAGGTATCGAACATCGCAATCCTGTCCGATCTGTCTAGGGTCGACTACTTTCCCTTTGTACGTGAAAGCTGTCGCCCGCGCAATGACCACGGTGTCACTCATGCGAGACAGATCGGTGGTTAGATCATCGGTGACCGCGTCGGCGAAATAGCCTTCCTCCGGATCATTGCTCATGCTGCGGAACGGCAGAACCATAATGGAAGCTTGAGCAGAATTCGGGTTTTTGCCGCGCCAGACCGGCAGCGCGCCGATAATCGCCGCGAGGGCCAATGCGGAGACCACGACGATCGGACGAGGTGTTGGAAAAAGTGCGAGACATCGGCGCACAGCGAGCCGCACTCGCCGCAAGGGAGAAAGTGTTTTTTGCTCCTGGGCACGCGTGACGCGAAAGACTTGAATCTGGGGCTCAATGTTCTTGAGTCGGTGCCACCCTCTGTCCTCAAAGGCGAGGTCCGGATGACCTAGGAGCTGGTCGCGAACAGTATTGGTAACAAATAATTCACCTGGCTCGGCAAGGGTCTCGAGCCGCGCTGCAATATTGACGCTGTTACCGTAGATATCGCGCTCATCAACAATGACGTCACCGGCATTTACGCCGATGCGCATTTGGAAGCGACGCTCTATGTCGACAGCAGCGTTGCGCGTACTCAATTCTCGCTGAATTTCGATGCCGCAACGTACGGCATCCAAAGTGCTGTCAAACTCGACAAGCAATCCGTCGCCGCTGGATCGGATCAGATGACCACCATGCTCGGAAATTTTGGGTTCGATCAAGCTGCCGAAACATTCGGCCAGCATCACGTGTGTGGCCTCCTCGTCAGTCGACATCAGTCGGCTGTAGCCAACTACGTCCGCTAGTAGGACGGCTGTCATCCTGCGTTTCACAGGTTAGCCCTTTCCCACGCTGACTCCCGTCGAACGCAACTAAACGTTTTTACTAAAGCGGCAGGCTATTGTCACGTGCCGTGATCCCGGATTGGGGTAGTACGCGATACTCGCTTTGGATAGGCGAGGACCTATTCGGCACTCGCCAGACCGCGATCAGCGCAACCGACTGAAGCCATTGCATCGTCGAATGCGGACTTTTGACCGCGGCCTTACCGCGGGGGGCGTCGCGGGATTGCGTAGCCGATGGGACTCTGCGACAGTTTGTCCCTATCGGCTCAAGTTGAGTAACGGTGTTCTGGACGCAGGAGCCACTTTCAATCGCCTACGTAATCCCAACCCGACAAGTAGACCGACTCCTCCAGCAAGGATCGGACAAGACTCCGGCGCCCGTGCCGCTGCGCCTCGCTCAATTTGTTCAGTTGCCCGATATGGGTGGGGTGGTGTGTCGCAAATATCGAAGAGCATAAATCCGATGCGTCTCCCCTTCTTCTACGGCTGGACCATCGTCGCGGTGACGTTCGTGACCATGGCGATCGGCGTCAATGCGCGGACCGCGTTCTCGCTGTTCTTTCCGCCGATCATCGGCGAGTTCGGCTGGGAACGCGGCGTCACCGCCGGCGCGTTTTCCTTCGGCTTCGTGGTTTCCGGCGTCGTCAGTCCGCTGATAGGCCGGGTGATGGACCGCTACGGCCCGCGCGCGGTGATGGAGATCGGGGTCGCACTGATGGGCGGCGGATTGCTGCTGGCGCCGCTGACGACACAGCCCTGGCATCTTTATCTCACCATCGGCGTCATGGTCGGCGCGGGCAGCGTCTGCCTCGGCTATTCCGGTCAGTCTTTGTTTCTGCCGAACTGGTTCATCCGCCGCCGCGGCCTGGCAATGGGTCTTGCTTTCGCCGGCGTCGGTATCGGCTCGGTGGCGCTGCTGCCATGGGTGCAGTTGATGATCGAGCAAACCGGTTGGCGCACCGCCTGTACCGCGATGGGCATCCTGGTCCTGGCGGTGCTGGCGCCGATCAATCTCTTGCTGCGCAAGCGGCCCGAGGATTTAGGCCTGCTGCCGGATGGCGACGCCGCGCCGTCGGCCACCTCAGTGAAGCCGGTTTCGAACATCGTCGATCCAGTCTGGGCCGGCACCGACTGGACGCTGCGCCGCGCGCTGCGCACCGCGCGGTTCTGGTGGATCGCGCTCGGCTATTTCTGCGGCCTGTACATCTGGTACGCGGTGCAGGTGCACCAGACCAAATTCCTGCTCGACATCGGGTTCAGCCCCAATGTCGGAGTGTGGGCGCTCGGCGTCGTCAGCCTGCTCGGGATTCCCGGGCAGATCTGGCTCGGCCATCTCTCCGACCGGATCGGGCGGGAATGGATATGGGCGATCAGCTGCGCCGGGTTTGCGATCTGCTTTGCGGCATTGATCGCGCTGAAATACGCGCCGGTGCTGCCGCTGGTCTATTTGATGGTTTTCACCCAGGGCGCGCTTGGCTATGGCCTGACCTCGGTGATGGGGGCGGTGGTGCTCGAAATATTCCAGGGCAAGCATTACGGCGGCATCTTCGGCACCATCATGCTGGCGGCGCTGGCGGGCGGCGCCGCGGGTCCGTGGGCGACTGGATTCCTGCACGACCTCTATGGCAGTTACAGCATCGCCTTCGCGATCGGCATCGCGGTCAGCCTGCTCTCGGCAGTGGCGATCTGGCAGGCCTCGCCGCGCAAGGTGCGCGCGGTCGCCGGGCAATTGCACAAGGCGCACGCCGGCGCCTGATGCGCTTGGTCAGGCCGGCGCGATTCCGATCGCTCTGCGCAGATCGTTGATGGCCCGCAGGAAACTGTCGGGTGGCGTGGTCTCCGGATCGATCAGGCGGTGCAGACGAAAACCGTCCTCCATGGCCAGCAGGATCGCGCCGATCCATGTCGGGTTCAACACGGCGTTCCTGCCGCTGTTCTTCGACGTGGTCTCGACGATATCGGCGATCAGCTTGCGCCGGGCACGCAGCCGCTTGGCGAGTTCGGGCCTGCGCTTTTCGGCGCGCGCCACGAACAGGATCATCTCCATGTGCAGCAGGGGAGAGCGGCCGAGCGGATCCTGCTGGCTGCGGTCCATGCTCTTCAGCGCGTCGAGGAAGTCCGCGAGGTTGTTGTGCCTGGCGAGCAGATCGAGATTGCGTCGGATCGATTGCTCGACGTGATCCTCGATCATGGCGATGATCAGCTCGTCCTTGCTCTTGAAATTCGAATAGAACGCCCCGCGGGTAAAGCCGGCCGCCGCCGCGATGGCCTCGATGCTGGCGCCGCCGATGCCCTGTTCCTCGAACACGCGCGCGGCTGCCTCGAACAGCTTTTCGCAGGTGTCGTCCCGGGTCGGTCGCGTTCGAACTCTTGACATCCCGCCATTTTAGGGCAAAATGCAACTCGATACAATAGTGTATCGAGTTTCGGTCCCGATTAATACGCGCCATGTGCTAGAATGCGCAGGCGCTTCAGCGCTCCAACGAATTGAGGTCACCATGAACGAGCATGTTCAGACCGAAGCAGGCGAATCGCTTTTCAATCCGCTGGCGCCCGAGTTCATTCGCAACCCCTATCCCTATTACGAGCGGCTGCGCACCACCGATCCGATGCACCTGACGGTGCATGGCGCCTTCGTCGCCAGCCGTCACGCTGAGGCCAGCCTGGTCCTGCGCGACAAGCGCTTCGGCAAGGATTATGTCGAGCGCACCATCCGGCGCTATGGCCCCGACATCATGAAGGAGCCGGTGTTCCGCAGCATGAGCCATTGGATGCTGCAGCAGGACCCGCCGGATCACACCCGTCTGCGCGGCCTCGTGGTGAAAGCCTTCACGGCGCGCCGGGTCGAGGACATGCGCCCGCGGATTCAGCAGATCGTCGACGAGACGCTCGATCGCATCGTCCCGCAGGGCAAGATGGACCTGATCGAGGACTTTGCGTTCCGGTTGCCGGTCACGATTATCTGCGACATGCTCGGAATCCCGCCGGAGCATCGCGAGGTGTTTTATGCCGGTTCGCGCGATGGTGGGCGCATCCTCGATCCGGTGCCAATGACGCCGACCGAAATTGCGCAGGGCAATGCCAACAACGCCATGGCCCAGATGTATTTCCATCAGCTGTTCGAACTGCGGCGGAAGAGCCCGGGCGACGATCTGACCACGCAGCTGGTGCAGGCCGAGGAAGACGGCAGCAAGCTCTCCAATGAGGAACTGACCGCCAATATCATTCTGTTGTTCGGCGCCGGCCACGAGACCACAGTCAATCTGATCGGCAACGGGCTATTGGCGCTGCATCGCAATCCCGATCAGCTCGCACTGCTCAAGGCCAATCCTTCGCTGATCACCAACGCCATCGAGGAGTTCCTGCGTTACGATTCCTCGGTGCAGTTGACCGGCCGGGTTGCGCTGGAAGACATCGAAGACCTCGGCGGCAAGAAAATCCCGAAGGGCGAAAGCGTGCTGTGCCTGCTGGGGTCGGCCAACCATGATCCGGCCGTCTATCCGGACCGGCCGGAACGGCTCGATATCACGCGGCCCAATGTGAAGCCGCTGTCCTTTGGCGGGGGCATCCACTTCTGCCTCGGCGCCCAACTGGCGCGGATCGAGGCGGAGATCGCGATTTCGACTCTGCTACGCCGGCTGCCGGACCTGCGGCTCGATGACGCGGTGAACCCGGAGTGGCGGCCGACCTTTGTGCTGCGCGGGCTCAAACACCTGCCCGCAAGTTGGGGATAGCGCCGTCACAGCGATGTTGCTGTGACTTCGCCACACTTGTCTCTATATACTGATATATTGGGCTGCTTCGGCGCTGAGTTTTGCGTGGCGCGGCCGCGCGCCGGGCCGGGCTCAAGGGGAGACACCGTGCAGACGACGCTGCTCGGCCTGGCAATCGCCATTATCATTGCGCTGCTGGCCGCGCTCGTCGGGCCGTATTTCATCGACTGGAACCAGTTCCGGCCGCAATTCGAGGCCGAAGCGACGCGGATCCTCGGTGCGCAGGTGCGCGTCGGCGGCAAGCTCGACGCGCGGCTGTTGCCGACGCCGTCGCTGCAGTTGCGTTCGGTGGTGGTCGGCGGCGCCAACGATCTCGGCAAGGTGCGCGCCGACAAGCTCGACGTGGAATTCAGCCTGGGCGCGCTGATGCGCGCCCAATGGCGCGCCACCGAACTGACCATCAACGGCATGTCGCTCGATCTCGGGCTCGATCCCAAGGGCCGGATCGACTGGCCGGCCTCGACCGGACCGTTCAATCTGGGATCGGTGGCGATCGACCGTCTCAATCTCACCGGCCGCGTCGCCCTGCACGATGCGGCGAGCCGCGGCACCATCGAACTGAACGACATCGCCTTCTCCGGCGACGTGCGCTCGCTGGCTGGCGCGATCCGTGGCGACGGCAATTTCATGTTGTCGGGCGTGCGCTACCCGTTTCGCATCTCGTCCGGGCAGGGCCCCGACGGCAATGGCACCCGCGTGCATCTCAACATCGATCCCGGCCAGCGCGCGCTCGCAGCCGATCTCGATGGCGTGCTCACGTTCGAGGCGCGGGCCCCGCGCTTCGAGGGGGCGGTCACGCTCGCGGTGCCCGCCGGACAAAGAGGCACCGCCGACGATGTGCCGCCGCCGCCGTGGCGCATCGCCGCCAAGGTCAAGGCCGACACTTCGGCCGCGCGGCTCGACGCGATCGAGGTGAGCTACGGCGCCGAAGAACGTGCGCTGAAGCTTTCGGGCAGCGGCGACATTCGCATCGGTGCCTCGCCGTTGCTTCACGCCGCGTTGTCGGCGCGCCAGCTCGATGCCGACAGGTTTGTCGCCAAGGACAGTGTCAAGGACACTATCAAGGACAGCAAGGGCAACGCCGCCGAACCGGTTCGCGTGCTGCCGGCACTGCGCACGCTGCTATCGGGAATTCCGCAAACCCCGATCCCCACGCAAATCGAATTCGCATCCGAGCAGATCATGCTGGGCGGGCGCCCATTGCAGGATATCGCCGCCGATCTTGCCGGCGACGGAAAATCCTGGGCCATTCACCGGCTGGAGTTTCGTGCGCCGGGCACCACCCGGGTGTCGTTGAACGGTGCGACCGCGCAAGGCGCTTCACCGGACAGTTTCAAGGCGGCGCTCAACGTCGAATCCGCCGATCCGGATACGCTGCTGACCTGGCTGCAGGGCCGCGGCGATCTCGCCTCTCGCAGCCAGAAGCCGTTGCGGCTGCGCGGCGACGTCACCGTGTCGCCCGGCGGCTTTGCCATCGATGCCATGAAAGCCGAGATCGATGGCGGCGCCGTCGACGGGCGAGTCGCGGTGACGCATCGCGCGGCGAATAGCGGCTCGAAGGTCGACGCGGCATTGAAGGCGGAGCGTCTCGATCTCGATGCCGCGACTGCGTTTGTGCGCTCGCTCGCCGGTCCGCAGGGCGAATGGCCGGATGAGGCGCAGCTTTCACTCGACATCGGCCGCGCGATGTACGCCGGCCAGGAAATGCGGCCGCTGTTCGCCAAGGTCCGCTACAGCCCGAAGGAGATCGTCGTCGACCGGTTGAAGATCGGTCAGCCCGACAACGTCATGCTGGATGGCGGCGGCAATTTCGATCGCATCAATGCGACCGGAAAGCTGGCGCTGGATTCCACCGCGACGTCGCTGGGACAGCTTGCCGGAGCTGTTGCACCATTTGCGCCGTCGATTGCCGCGCGGCTCAATGCGGTGGGAGCGGGGCCGGGCCCGGCACGGATCAAGTTGACGCTCGATCTCCTCAGGAACAGCAAGACCACGCCTGACGATCGCGTTGCTGCATCCGCCATTCTGGATGTCGACGCGCCCCCGCTTAAGGGTCACATCAAGATGGGGGCGTCACCGCCGGTCGCTGCGATCCGCAGCGCCGATCTCGAAGCGCTCGGCCGCAACGAGATCAGCGTCGGAGCCAGGCTGTCATCGGAACAGGGCCGCGCGTTGCTGGCGCTGCTCGGCCTCGATCGCGCCATCGCAGCCGGCGATGGCCCGGCGCAATTCGAGGGCACGGTCACCGGCGCGTGGCGCGCGCCGCTGCGGCTGAAGGCGAAGGTGTGGGGCGCGGGGCTCGATGCCGATGCCGAGGGCTCGGCCGAGCCTTGGGCGCCGGAGACCAAGGCGAGCGTCAATCTGCGGATTCGCAGCGCCGATCTCGGGCCGCTGCTCGAACTCAAGCCGTCCGACACGCTGGCGAAGGACATCCGCGTGTTCTCGCGCGTTTCGCTGGCCGGCAACCGGCTGACCTTCGACGATCTCGACAGCATCATTGCCGGCTCCCGGCTGCGCGGCCGCGTCGCGCTGACGATGGGGGACGAGAAGAACATCGAGGGCGAAATCGGACTCGACCAGCTTTCCCTGGCGCCGGCATTCGCGCTGGCGATCGGCGCCGCCGGGCACGATGCCGCCGAGCCGCTCGGCGCCGGGCTGACCAAGGGCTGGCGCGGCAGCATCGCGTTTCAGGCGCTGCGCGGGTTGCTTCCGGGCGGCAGCGAATTGCAGCCGGTCAGCGGCATGGTCAAAGGCGACGGCCAGTCGCTGACCTTCGATGCCCTCAAGGGCAAGATCGGCGGCGGCGAAGTAACCGCCAATGTCGACGCCAGGCAAAGTGTGAATGGCATTGCCTTGAATGCGAGCGTTCAGCTCAGTAGCGTCGACGGCGCAGCGCTGCGTTATCGGAACCTCGCGATGCCCAGGGGCCGCGCGTCGATGCAGATGGCGCTGGCAAGCCAGGGCCGCAGTGCGTTGGCATTGACCGGCGCGCTGTCCGGCAGCGGCACCGTGACGCTGGAATCCGCCGTGATCGCCGGGCTCGATCCGCGCGCCTTCGACGTCGCGATCCGTGCCAGCGACGCCGGTCAGGCCAAGGACGACGCCAGGCTGAAGCAGTTCGTCGAGCCGGCGCTTCTGGCTGGCACGCTGTCGGTGGCGTCGGCGCAAATTCCGTTCAACATCCGGGACGGCCGGATTCGCATCGGTGCGACCGCGCTCGATGCCAATGGCGCGCGCGCCATCGTCTCCGGCGGCTACGATATTCCCGCCGATCAGGCCGACATCCGCGCCACGCTGGCGTCGGCATCGGCCGGAACGGCGACCAGCCGTCCGGAAATCCAGCTGTTCGCCGAGGGCACGCCCGATGCGTTGAATCGCACCATCGATGTGACCGCTCTGTCGTCCTGGCTGGCGGTGCGCACGATCGACCGCGAAACACGGCGGCTGGATGCGATCGAGCGCGGCGAACCGCCGCCACCGCTGCCGACACCGGCTCCGGTTGCGATCCCGCTGCCGACCGAGTCGGTGCCGGCGACGCCCGAGGCCAATCCTGCCAGCCCGCAGCCAACCGACGTGCCGCCGCCGCGCAGGCCGCTGCCGAAGCCCAGGGTCGTCGCGCCGCGGCCGCCATTGGTGCCGCCGGTCGTCAATGCGCCTCCACCGCCGCCGTCGGTGGCGAGCCAGCCGCAGGTCGCGCCGTTGCCGCCGCCGATCGACGTCAAGCCGGCGCCTGGCGTGCTGAAGCTGCGACCGCGGCCGCCGCTGTCACTGACGCCGCAAGTCGCCAATCCGCCGCCGCAACGGCCGGCGTTACAGAACAGCAATTAGGTTTTGACGGCAGATTGACGCTGGGCTTGGCGCATCGCCGTCACTTCGAGAGTCTGACTCGCAGCGGCAGAATTAGATCGTCATTGCGAGGAGCCAACGGGTCGCGCGAATGCGCGCGCGATGACAGGCTCCGCGACGAAGCAATCCATTCTCTCTTTTTGTGGAGGGATGGATTGCTTCGCTCCGCTCGCAATGACGGGGCTGAGACAGGCGTGCCCATTCCACCGAAAGCACTCAGACCTAAAGCGCGATCTCCCGCTCGGTCCCGATCGCCTGCAAAAAAGTCTGATCGTGACTGACGGCGATCAGCGCGCCGTCGAATTCGCGTAGCGCGTTTTCCAGTTCTTCGATCGAGGCGAGATCGAGATGGTTGGTCGGTTCGTCCAGCAGCAACAGGAACGGCGGCTGCGGTCTCGCGAACACGCAGGCCAGTCCCGCGCGCAGGCGCTCGCCGCCGCTGAGCGTGCCTGATATCTGCAACGCCGCCTTGTTGCGGAAGGCAAACCGCGCCAGCGCCGCGTGCGCATCATTGTCGGACAGATCAGGACTCAGCCGGCGGAGATTATCGAGGATGCTTGAGGCCTGATGGAGCAGGCCGACATGCTGGTCGAGTACGGCGACGCGATCGGTCGGGCGGTGGATGGTTCCGGCGCTGGGCTTGAGTTCTCCGGCGATGAGCCGCAGCAGCGTGCTTTTGCCGGTGCCGTTGGCGCCGCGGATCGCGATCCGTTCGGGGCCGCGCACTTCGAACGACAGCGGGCCGAACAAGGCGCGGCTGCCGAACGCCATCGCCACGTCCCTGAAGGTCACGAGTTCGCGGCCGCCGGGCAGGGCGGTGTTCGGCAGATCGATCGCAAGCGGCGTCAATATCTCGACCCGCGCGCGGGCTTCCTCGAGCGCTTGCGCGCGGTCGCCGATCAGGCGGTCGGCGAGACGGCTTTCGCGCGCGCCGCTGTTTTCGGCGCGCTCCTTCTCCCGGTCCATGAACATCTTGTCCTCGATGCCCTTGGCGCGCCAGGCGCGGCCGGCCTTGTCGCGGCGCGCCTTCTTCTCCTTGGCCTTCTGAACCACACGTTCGGTCTGGCGCAACGCGTCCGAGGCGCGGCCGAGATCAGCCTCGGCGCGGGCCCTGATCGCATCGCGTTGTTCGGCAAAGGCGGACCACCCGCCGCCGAACACGGTGATTCCGATCGGCGTCAGCTCGACGATGCGATCGACGCGCTCCAGCAGCGCGCGGTCGTGGCTGGCGACGAGTACGCCGCCTTGCCAGCGTTCGAGCATTTGCGCCACGGCCAGCCTTCCGTCGACGTCGAGATTGTTGGTCGGCTCGTCCAGCAGCAGCAGGTCCGGCGCCTCGATCAGGAGACGCGCGAGCGCCACCCGTGTGCGCTCGCCGCCGCTCAGGTGAGCGATCGGGCGATCCAGCGCCAAATCAGGCAGGCCGGTTTCCACCAGCGCGGTCCGCAGCCGGGTTTCCAGCGTCCAGTCGGCCTGCGCTGCATCGTCCAGCGAGCCGTCGCCATGTTCGAGCCGCCGCAAGCGCGCGAGATCGCCGGCGACGCCAAGCGCCTGACTGACGGATTGGCGCTCGTCCGCAAGCTGGGCGAGCATGCCGATCGAGCCTGGGCGTTGAACCGATCCGCTCGCCGGTTCGATTCTGCCTGCGATCAGATGCAGCAGCGTCGACTTGCCACAGCCATTGCGTCCGACGAGGCCGGTCCGCTCACGCCCCAGCGCAAGCGTCAGTCCGTCGAACAGCTGGCGTCCGTCAGGCGTAATGAGGGAAATGGAATCCAGAATAACAAACGCGGGCATGGAGAACTTCCGAAATGGACAGGTTTCGCGGAGCGGTGAGCTTGGCGATGTCCATTTGGGACTCCATGGGGTTTGAGTTCGGTCCTTGTTTCTAAAAACTTGGCGGCCTCAGCGCAAGCGGATTTAGCCGGCGCCCAGCGCAACGGCGATTTGGTAGGTCACCAAACTCGCAGCATAAGCCAGCGCCAGCATATAGCCGAAGGTGATCACCATCCATTTCGAGCTGCCGGTCTCGCGGCGGATCACCGCCAGCGTCGATGCGCATTGCGGCGCGAAAATGTACCAGGCCAGCAGCGACAGTGCGGTGGCGAGGCTCCATTTAGTGGCCAGCACTTGCCCGATCTGCTCGGCGGCTTCCTTGCCGCCCTCGATGGCGTAGACGGTGCCGAGCGCTGCGACCGCAACTTCGCGCGCCGCCATGCCCGGGATCAGCGCCACGGCGATCTGCCAGTTGAATCCGAGCGGCGCGAGCAGCGGCGCCAGCGCCTTGCCGATCATGGCGGCAAAACTGTAGTTGATCGCCGGGTCCTGCGCGCCGGCCGGCGGCGGCGGGAACGACGCCAGGAACCAGATCAGCACCATCATCGAGAAAATCGTGGTGCCGGCGCGCTGCAGGAACATTTTTGCCCGCGTGTAGATGCCGATGGCAATGCTTTTCAGGCGCGGCAGCTTGTAGTCGGGCAATTCCAGCATGAACGGCGCCGGCGCATAGTCGCGCAGCATGAAGAACTTGATCAGGAACGACACGCCGAGCGCGCTGGCGATGCCGACCGCGTAGAGGCCGAACATCACGAGGCCGCGCAGATTGAGCCAGCCCCAAACCTGCGCGTCGGGAATGAAGGCGGAAATGATCAGCGTATAGACCGGGATCCGCGCCGAACAGGTCATCAGCGGCGCGATCAGGATCGTGGTCAGCCGGTCGCGGCGATTGTCGATCACCCGCGTGGCCATGATGCCGGGAATCGCGCAGGCAAAGCTCGACAGCAGCGGGATGAACGCGCGGCCGTGCAGGCCGGCGCCGCCCATGATGCGGTCCATCAGGAACGCCGCGCGCGCCATGTAGCCGAAGTCTTCCAGGAGCAGGATGAACAGGAAGATGATGATGATCTGCGGCAGGAACACGATCACGCTGCCGACGCCGGAAATCACGCCGTTCTGCAGGAAACTTTGCAACAGCCCGGCGGGCAGGGTGTCGTGCACCAGCTGGCCGAGGGCGGCGAACGCCGACGACAGCGCTTCCATCAAGGGCTGCGCCCAGGCGAACACCGCCTGGAACATCACGAACAGGATCAGCGCCAGGATCGCCAGCCCCGCCACCGGGTGCAGCACCACGGCGTCGATGCGCGAGGTCCAGGTATCGGGCCGCGTCGGCAGGCTGACGGTTGCGGCGATGATGCGATCGGCCTCGCGCTGGGTGGCGCGCAACTGCGCGACCGTCAGCGGCTCCCAGAGATTTTGCGACGCCGGCAACTGGCCCTGCGCAGAGATATCGTCGGTCAATCGCAACAGGTCGGCCGTGCCGCCCTTGCGCACCGCGATCGAGGTCACGACCGGCACGCCGAGCGCCTGCGAGAGCTGCGCCACGTCGACGGTAACGCCACGCCGCGTCGCGATGTCGAACATGTTGAGCACCAGCGCCAGCGGCCGGCCGGTGCGCTTGAGTTCGAGCACGAGGCGGATGGTCAGCCGCAGATTGGTGGAATCGGCGACGCAAAGCACGAGGTCCGGCACGGTCTCGCCGGGCGTCCGGCCGAGCACCATGTCGCGGGTGATTTCCTCATCGGGGCTGCGGCCGCGCAGCGAATAGGTGCCGGGCAGGTCGACCAGCGAAACCTGACGTCCGAGCGGCGTGACGAACGATCCCTGTTTGCGCTCGACGGTGACGCCGGGATAGTTCGCGACCTTTTGACGGCTGCCGGTGAGCGCATTGAAAAGCGCGGTCTTGCCGCTGTTCGGCGTGCCGACCAGTGCGAGATGCATCAATGGAGCTTCCATGGCGTAAAGTCCCGTTCGCTTCAGGCGACAATGATGGCCATGGCCTCGCGGCGGCGTACGGCGATGGTGACGTTCTCGACGCGGACCGCGATCGGATCGCCGCCCACGATGCCCTCATGCAGCACTTCGACCCGGGCGCCTTCGACAAAGCCGAGTTCGATCAGGCGGCTTTCGAGTTCGATGTCCGACAGCGCCGAGCCCGAATCGGCGGCCGCGATGCGGTGGATCACGCCGGAATAGCCGCGTTTGGCCAAACCCAGCGGCAATTGCGGACGCGCGTCGTTTGCTTCGGTCATGTCCTGTCTTTCCAATCGCGGAGCGACAGGTCAAGCGCGGCGGTTGCAACGACGCGTGAGCTTAGAACGATTTTAAATAGTCACATGGCGCATCGCCGGACCAAGTCCGGGTTTGCATGGCTGCGACGGCTCGCTCGAAAACGCCTCTAGGCCTGCGGCCTTGCATCCGAGGGCGCCGCCGTTGGCACGGCGCGGGTGCGGAAGTAATCCAGCACGAAAAGACGGATCGCCGACGACAGATTGCCCTGCTGGCGGTTGCTGTCGATCTCGCCGACCAGTTCGGACAGCGTCATGTTTCGCAGGCCCGAGATTTCCTTCATGCCGTTCCAGAAGGCCTCTTCGAGGCTGACGCTGGTCTTGTGACCGGCGACCACGATCGAGCGTTTGACGACGGGCGACTTCATGATGCGTCTCCGCCATCGATCCGGTGCTGATCCAGCAGATCGCGGGCGCGATCGCTGCTGATCTCATCGCGCACGCGTTCGGATTTGGTGCGGCCGAACCGCGCGCGGTTGGCATCGGCCTGTTTGGCCGATTGCTCTTTCTCGCTGCGCTTCTTGAACCGCTTCAGGTTGACCAATTCCCCCATGCCCACCTCCATCATCCCATGGCCGGAAGGCGTGAGAGCTTGTTGCGATAACAAGCTTGGTCGCGCTGCGCGCAAGTAGACTCGATGGTCATCCAGAATCCCCATTCAACGCTCTCTGATAGCATCAAAAAATGTATTTCGCTCTGCGAAAACTAAATATTTTGTGGCTCTACCATGCGTCAACGCGACGCCGATAGATGAACGGCCTCATTCCTTCAGCGTTATGATCTACAATTATATCACACACTCACCCGTAGTTTCCCGGGCTCGTACGACGATCAGCCCGGGTGTGTCATTTTGTCCGGCTGCACCAGACGATCGAATTCCGCTGCAGTAACAAAGCCAAGCCGCACAGCCTCTTCCTTCAATGTGGTGCCGTTCGCATGCGCCGTCTTGGCGACCTTCGCGGCGCTGTCGTAACCGATCCTGGGCGCGAGCGCGGTCACCAGCATCAGCGAACGTTCCATCAAGTCCCGGATGCGCTTTTCGTCGGCGCGTATTCCCACAACGCAATGCTCGGTGAATGAACGAACGACGTCCGACAACAGTTGGATGGAATGCATCATACAATATGCCAGCACCGGCTTGTACACGTTCAGCTCGAAATGGCCCTGGCTGCCGGCCACCGTGACCGCGGTCTGGTTGCCGAACACCTGGCAGCAGACCATAGTCATCGCTTCGCATTGGGTCGGGTTGACCTTGCCCGGCATGATCGACGAGCCCGGTTCGTTTTCCGGCAGGATCAATTCGCCGAGGCCGGAACGCGGGCCCGATCCCAACAGGCGAATATCGTTGGCAATCTTGAACAGGCCGGTCGCCACCGAGTTGATCGCGCCGTGCACCATCACATAGGCGTCGTTGGAGGCCAGCGCCTCGAACTTGTTGGGCGCGCTGGTGAACGGCAGTTTCGTAATTTTGGCAACGTGTTTGGCGAACCGCTTTGCGAATCTCGGTTTGGAATTAAGCCCGGTGCCGACCGCGGTGCCGCCTTGCGCCAGCGGGAACAGATCCTTCACCGCGACACGGAGCCGCGCGATGCCGCTCTCGACCTGGGCAGCGTAGCCGGAAAACTCCTGACCCAAGGTCAGCGGCGTCGCATCCTGGGTGTGGGTGCGGCCGATCTTGACGATTTTCGCAAAAGCCTTTTCTTTCTTGCGCAATTCGCGGTGCAGCTCGCCGAGCGCCGGGATCAAATTGGCGACGATGCCCTGCGCTGCGGCGATATGCATCGCGGTCGGGAATGAATCATTCGACGACTGGCTCATATTGACGTGGTCGTTGGGGTGGATCGGCTTCTTGGCGCCGAGTTCGCCGCCGAGCATCTGGTTGGCGCGGTTGGCGATCACCTCATTGAGGTTCATGTTGGTCTGGGTGCCGGAGCCGGTCTGCCAGACCACCAGCGGAAAATGATCGTCGAGCTTGCCCTCGATCACCTCGCGCGCGGCGCGGGTGATGGCCCCGGTCCGGCGCGCGTCGATCAGGCCGAGCTCGCGATTGGTCTGCGCGGCGGCGAGTTTGACGATGCCGAGCGCATGCACAACCGGCATCGGCATCCGATCCTGGCCGATGCGGAAATTCTGCTTCGAGCGTTCGGTCTGCGCGCCCCAGTAGCGATCGGCGGCAACGTCGATCGGACCGAAGCTGTCGGTCTCGCTACGGGTTTTGTTTCGCGATGTTGCTGGGGATCGAGCCATGAACAATGTCCGTTGCGCCGCGGAACGAACACTCTACAGCATGATCCTGAAAAGTGGGTACCGGTTTTCCCTCGCGACAAACACGGAACGCGTTTGCTCGGAGATCATGTGCAAAACAAAAAGCCAGGCGGGATGATTTCGCGAAGAGAAATCATCCCGTGTCAGTGTCGCGGAATTTCCCGCGCGAATTATTTCTTGCGAAAACGATCCAGCCGCACCACTTCGGCGCCTTCGCTCGGCTTGGCCGGTTCGGCCTCGCTCTCGGCGGCGGGCTCGGTTGCCGCAGCCGGCAAGGCCGAGGGCGGGGGAACGGCGGGGAGTTTTGCCGCCGGCGTCTCGACTTCGGCCTCGGTCGGTTCGAACTGCAATCCGAACTTCACCGAGGGATCGAGAAAACTCTTGATCGACGCGAACGGGACCACCAGCCGCTCGGGAATGCCGCCGAACGACAGGCCGACCTCGAAGCGATCCTCGGTCACCACCAGATCCCAGAACTGATGCTGCAGGATGATCGTCATCTCTTCCGGATATTGCGCGAGCAGCCGCGGCGACAGCTTTGCGCCCTCGGCCGTGGACAGGAAGGTGATGAAGAAATGATGCTCGCCGGGCAGGCCGTGTTCGGCGGCGTCGGTCAGCACACGGCGCAGCACCCCGCGTAGCGCGTCGCGCGTCAGCACGTCGTAACGGATGTGATCGGTCGCCATGGTGGTCCTGTTGTGTTGAGAAAGTGACGCCGCCGGTCGCCCGACTCGCCTTTTGCCCCATGGTACTCCGGCGGGGGCCGCAGGTCAGCAGAATGGAGCGAATTTGCAGCAGAAATCCGGGCCGAGCGGCAAATCGCAAGGAAATGAAGTGGAGGCTTCTGTTGCCAGGTGCCTCCGGACCCCGCCTGACGGAGCTTAACCCATCAGGACTTTAGACTTGGTCTTTCAAACTGCGTTACGCAGCCCGAGCGACCGGAGCATAGTTGTCGTTTGCAACTATTGCATAGCCCGATAACGGCGGAACCATACCGGGAAAAAACACGCCCTTTACGCCCTCGTCGATCCTGTTTCGCCCCCACCGAAACCCGCCGATTGGAAGGGTGGGCTTGGGTGGAGGCGCCGGGTACTGCCCCCGGGTCCGAATGGTTTATTGCGACGGCAATTTATTTCCATAGCCGGCGAACCGGCACCCCCAATATAGGGTGCAAAAGTTGAGAAAAACAGAGCCATTGCACCCCGCATTCCGCGCCGCAAAGCGCGCCAATTTTGCATTGGTGTCGGCCCGGCGGCTGCTTTAAATCTGGAGGCATGCCTCCGGATTCCCGTACCGACGCCGTCCCGGCGCCGGATATTGCAGCCGCTCACCTGCCCAACCGGCCCGGCCTGGCCGAGTTGTTCCTTGCGTTCGCCAAGATGTCGCTGGCCGGCTTTGGCGGGGTTCTGGTCTGGGCGCGGCGCGCCATCGTCGAGCAGCACCGCTGGATGACGGCGGAGGAATTCAACGAGACCTATGCGCTGTGCCATTTCCTGCCGGGGCCGAACGTCGTCAATCTGTCTGTCGTGTTCGGGTCGCGTTTCCGCGGCATTGCCGGCGGCATTGCGGCCTTTGCCGGATTGCTGCTCCCGCCGATGGCGCTGATGACGATTTTGGCCGCGCTGTACGTGCGATATGGCGAAATCGACGTGTTGCGGCGCATCCTGGCCGGCGTGTCCTGCGCCGCGGTCGGGCTCGCGATCGCGGTCGTCTTCCGGATGATGATGCCGCCGATCAGGAAGCGCGACGTGATCGGCCTTGGGCTGATGGTCGCGGTTTTCATCGCCATCGGGTTGCTGCGCCTGCCGCTGGCAGCCGTGCTGCTGGCGGCGACCCCGCTCAGCCTTGCCATCAACTTTGTCATGCGACGGCGGGCGAGCCCATGAACTCCGGTGCCAATCCCATCGCGACGCTGGTCTGGACGTTCGGCCTGATGTCACTGTTTGCGGTGGGCGGCGCCAACGCCGCGATTCCCGAAATGCACCGGATCGCGGTCGACATTCAGCATTGGCTGACCGACAAGCAATTCGCCGACATCTACGCCATTTCCCAGCTATCGCCGGGGCCGAACGTGCTGATCGTGACCCTGATCGGCTATTCGGTTGCGGGAATTGCAGGGGCGCTGGCCGCCACATTGGCGATGTGCGGCCCCACCGCCATGCTTGCCTATGGCGTGAGCCGTTTTCTGGCGCGATCGAGCCAGTCGCGCTGGCCCGCGACCATTCAGGCGGCGCTGGTTCCGCTTTCGATCGGGCTGATGGGCGCCAGCGGCCTGATTCTGGCGCAAGCCGCCGACCGGACCTGGGTCGCGGTCCTGATGACGGCCGCCGCGGCTGCGCTCGCCTTTGCCACGCGGCTCAACCCGTTCTGGATGCTGCTGGCCGGGGGGCTGTTGGGTTTCGCTGGCGTTGTCTGAGGAAAATCGGTAGGCAGGACAGGGGTCTGCACTAAGCACCATCCAAACAGAATGGGCGAGAAGCCCTGTTGGGGAGAGAGATCGATGAGTGATTCGCCGGGCCATGCGCCGGTCAAATACATCATGCCGAAATGGGTTCGTGGTCCGCAGGATTTTGTCGGCGGTCTTGCGCTCGTTGCAATCGCACTATTCGCCTTGTGGGCGTCGAGCGATCTGCAGGGCATGCACGGGTTCTCGTTCGGCGCCGGCACCGCGCCGCGGATGTTCGCCGTGTTGCTGCTGGCGCTGGGCGCCGCGATCGCGGTCGTCGGAATCGTCACCGAAGGTCCGCATCTGGCGCATTATGCCTGGCGGGGTCCGCTGTTCGTGTCGCTGGCGATCGTTTCCTTCGCCATCACGATCCGGCCGCTCGGCCTCGTGATCTCTGCGTTCGTCAGCTTCATCGTTTCGGCGCTGGGAACCCCGGAGACGAGGTGGAGGGAAACCATCATCGTCGGCATCTGCCTGACGATCGGGTGCAGTCTGCTTTTCCCCTATGCGCTGGGGCTGCCGCTGCAGCTCTTCCCGCGCTTCCTGGTTCAGTGAGGGCGCGATGGTCGATCTCTTTCACAATCTCGGCCTCGGCTTTGGCGTTGCCTTTTCGCCGATCAATCTGATGCTCTGCCTGATCGGCGCGCTGGTCGGCACCCTGGTCGGCGTGCTGCCGGGCATCGGCACCATCGCCACCGTCGCGATGCTGCTGCCGATCACCTTCGGACTGCCGCCGGTCGGCGCCCTGATCATGCTCGCCGGCATTTATTACGGCGCGCAATATGGCGGCTCGACCACCTCGATCCTGGTCAATATCCCGGGTGAGGCGACCTCGGTCGTGACCACGCTGGACGGTTTCCAGATGGCCAAGCAGGGCCGCGCCGGCCCGGCGCTGGCGATCGCCGCGATCGGCTCGTTCTTCGCCGGCTGCGTCGCCACCGTGCTGATCGCGGTGCTCGGCGCACCGTTGACGAAACTCGCGCTGGCGTTCGGGCCTGCGGAATATTTCTCGCTGATGGTGCTCGGCCTGATCTTTGCGGTGGTGCTGGCCAAGGGTTCCGTGCTCAAGGCGATCGCGATGATCGTGTTCGGGCTGTTGCTGTCGATGGTCGGCTCCGACATCGAGACTGGCGCCTCGCGCATGGCGTTCAACATCCCCGAGCTCGCCGACGGTCTCGGCTTCGCGACGGTGGCGATGGGCGTGTTCGGGTTCGCGGAAATCATCCGCAATCTCGACGCCGGCGCCGAGATGGACCGCGATCTGGTGCAGCAGAAGATCACCGGGCTGATGCCGACCAGGAAGGATTTGAAGGACTCGTTCCCGGCCATCTGCCGCGGCACCGTGCTCGGATCGATCCTCGGCATCCTGCCGGGCGGCGGCGCGGTCATCGCCTCGTTCGCGGCCTACACGCTGGAGAAGAAGATAGCCAAGGATCCGTCGCGGTTCGGCCGCGGCGCGATCGAGGGCGTGGCGGCGCCGGAAAGCGCCAACAACGCAGCGGCCCAGACCTCGTTCATCCCGCTGTTGACGCTCGGCATTCCGCCCAACGCCGTGATGGCGCTGATGGTCGGCGCGATGACCATTCACGGCATCGTGCCCGGCCCGCAGGTGATGCAGAAGCAGCCCGAGCTGGTCTGGGGCATGATCGCCTCGATGTGGATCGGCAATCTGATGCTGATCGTCATCAACCTGCCGCTGGTCGGCATCTGGGTGCGGCTGTTGCGGGTGCCGTACCGGCTGATGTTCCCCTCGATCGTGATCTTCTGCGCGATCGGCATCTATTCCATCAACAACGCACCCGTCGACGTCGTGCTCGCCGGCGCCTTCGGGTTGGTCGGCTACTGGCTGATCAAGCACGATTTCGAGCCGGCGCCGCTGCTGCTCGGCATGGTGCTGGGACCTTTGATGGAAGAAAACCTGCGCCGCGCACTGCTGATCTCGCGCGGCGACTGGTCGGTGTTCCTGACCCGTCCGTTGTCGGCGGTGCTGATGGCGATCGCGGCCTTCCTGCTGGTGCTGGCATTGCTGCCGACGCTGCGCAAGAAACGCGACGAAGTGTTCGTGGAGTCAGAGAGTTAAGCGGCTTCCACAGGGCCAGTAGATCAAGGGCGGAACCTTAGGGTTCCGCCCTTGTCGTTTTGGGGCGGAACTCTCATTTTTCCGGGTATAATGCCGCCATACGGCCGAATCGGTGCTGTCGAACGGCCAGCAGGACCGCTAAATCGTCTTGCCGCTAAATACGCCTTCCGGACAAGGCCGAGATACCGACCGCCATGAACCAGTACCACGATCTGCTCGAACGGATCCTCGCCGACGGCGCGGAGAAGCACGACCGCACCGGCACCGGCACGCTGTCGATCTTCGGCCACCAGATGCGCTTCAACCTGTCGGCCGGCTTTCCGATGCTGACCACCAAGCGGCTGCCGCTGAAATCGATCGTGCACGAATTGCTGTGGTTTCTGGCCGGCGACACCAACATCAAATACCTCAGGGATAACGGCGTCTCGATCTGGGATGAATGGGCCGACGCCAATGGCGATCTCGGTCCGGTCTATGGCTCGCAATGGCGGTCGTGGCCGGCGCCGGACGGCCGCAGCATCGACCAGATTTCCAACGTCATCGACATGATCAAGCGCAACCCGGATTCGCGGCGGCTGATCGTCAGCGCCTGGAATCCGGCCGACGTCGACAAGATGGCGCTGCCGCCGTGCCACTGCCTGTTCCAGTTCTATGTCGCAGGCGGCAAATTGTCGTGCCAGCTCTATCAGCGCTCGGCCGACGTATTCCTCGGCGTGCCCTTCAACATCGCCTCTTATGCGCTGCTGACCATGATGGTGGCGCAGGTCACCGGATTGAAGCCGGGCGACTTCGTGCACTCGCTTGGCGATGCGCATCTTTACTCGAACCACATCGAACAGGCGCGGCTGCAATTGACGCGGCCGACGCGGCCATTGCCGGTCATGAAGATCAATCCCGATGTGAAGGACATCTTCGCGTTCCGCTACGAGGATTTCGTGCTCGAAGGCTACGACCCGCATCCGCACATCAAGGCGCAGGTGGCTGTATGAGCCGTGGTGTGAGCGATTGAATGTCGCTTGTCATCCGCCGCGCGCGTCCCGGTGAGGCCGGACTTGTCCTGTCGCTGGTTCGCGAACTCGCCGAGTACGAAAAACTGCTGCACGAAGTGGACGCCACCGAAGCCGACATCGACGCCGCGCTGTTCGGCGATCATCCGCGGCTGTTTTGCGAGATGGCCGAATGGAACGGCGAGCCGGCCGGCTTCGCGGTCTGGTTCATCAATTTCTCCACCTTCAGCGGCCGCTCCGGCATTTATCTGGAAGATCTGTTCGTCCGCCCGGCGCTGCGCGGCAAGGGCATCGGCAAGGCGCTGCTGGTGAATCTGGCCAAACAATGCGTGGCGAACGGTTGGTCGCGCCTGCAATGGGCGGTGCTGGACTGGAATACGCCGTCGATCGAATTCTATAAATCGCTGGGCGCGGTCCTGATGGACGAGTGGACGGTATGCCGGGTCACCGGCCCGGCATTGACCGCGCTGGCGCAGGGGGCGCGCTGATGGAAGTCATGCTCATCGTGGCGGTCGCCGAGAACGGCGTGATCGGCGCCGATGGCGCCATTCCGTGGCGGCTGAAATCCGACATGCAGCGCTTCAAGGCGTTGACGTCGGGCAAGCCGGTGGTGATGGGACGCAAGACCTTCGTCTCGATCGGCCGGCCGCTGCCCGGGCGAACCAACATCGTGGTGACGCGCGATCCGGATTTTCGCGCCGCCGGCGTGGTGGTGACCAATTCCTTTGCCAACGCTCACGCGATCGCCACAGGCGACGCGCTGCGGCGTTTCGCCACTGAGATCGCGGTGATCGGCGGCGCCGAGATCTACGCGCAGTGGATGGAGTGCGCCGACCGGCTGGAAATCACCGAAGTGCATGCCCGGCCTGACGGCGATACATGTTTCGCCGCAATTGAGCCCGCGGTTTGGCAAGAGGTCGCGCGCGTGCGAAATCCGGCCGGTCCGGCCGATAGTGCCGACTTTTCCTATGTGACATATCGTCGGCGAAGGCAGCATTAACCGCGCTAACCAATGTTTGCATTGACAATTGTGGCCTCAAGCATAGCTCGTTGCACTGGAAGCTTGCGTTGTAAGGGCCCGGACGGTCCCCTATAAAGCCGGGCGAGTTGCGAGGCTGGGCATCTTGCCCAAACCGGTGGTCCCGGACCCCGCCTTAGGAGATTATCGATGCCGTGGAAGAATCAAGGCGGGGGCCCATGGGGCTCGGGTCCGAAAGGGCCGTGGGGCTCCGGTCCGCAGTCGGTCGGGCCACGGCCACCCGATCTTGAGGACCTTCTGCGCCGCGGTCAGGACCGGCTGCAGCAGCTTCTGCCCGGCGGCCATTTCAGCGGCATGGGCATCGCGCTGGTTCTGATCGGCGCCCTGGCGATCTGGGGATTGTCCGGCTTTTTCCGCGTCCAGTCCGAAGAACTCGGCGTCGTGCTGCGCTTCGGCAAGCATGTGCGCACCGTGCAGCCCGGCCTGAACTATCATCTGCCCTATCCGATCGAGACCGTGCTGCTGCCAAAGGCGCTGCGCGTCTCCACCATCTCGATCGGCATGACTTTGATCGACGATCCGGCGCGGCGTGGCCGCACCATGCGCGACGTGCCGGAGGAAAGCCTGATGCTGACCGGCGACGAGAACATCGTCGACGTCGACTTCACCGTGTTGTGGCGGATCAAGCCCGACGGCGTCGGCGATTATCTCTTCAACATCCAGAACCCGGAAGGCACCGTGAAGGCGGTCGCCGAAAGTGCGATGCGCGAGGCCGTCGGCAAGGCCAACATCCAGCCGATCCTGACCGGCGCCCGCACCACCACCGAAGCCAACGTCCAGGAGTTGATGCAGAAGACGCTCGACAGTTACGGTTCCGGCGTCCTCGTGCAGCAGGTGCAGATGCAGAAGGTCGATCCGCCGGCGCAGGTGATCGACTCCTTCCGCGACGTCCAGGCCGCGCGCGCCGATCTCGAGCGGCTGCAGAACGAGGCGCAGACCTATGCCAACCGCGTCGTCCCCGACGCCCGCGGCCGCGCCGCGCAAATCCTGCAGGTTGCCGAAGGCTACCAGCAGCAGGCGATCGCCGAGGCCAAGGGCCAGAGCGCGCGCTTCCTGAAAGTCTACGACGAATACAAGAAGGCGCCTGATGTGACGCGGCAACGGATATATCTGGAGACGATGGAGCGCGTGCTCGGCGGTTCCGAGAAGCTCGTCTATGACGGCGGCGGCTCGCAGAGCATCGTGCCGTATCTGCCGCTCAGCGAGTTGACGCCCAAGCGGCCGCCCGCGCCGGCCACGACCGGCCAGCCGCAGCAGGGTGGAGGCACGCGATGAGATCTCCCATTGCAGGCATCGTTACCCTGATCGCGCTGTTTATCGTCATTATCGTCGGCTACAGCTCGGTCTTCACCGTGCAACAGACCGAGCAGGTACTGGTGGTGCGGCTCGGCGAGCCCATCCGCGTCGTCTCTGATCCGGGCCTGAACTTCAAGGCGCCCTTCATCGACACCGTGATCTCGATCGACAAACGCATCCTCGACCTGGAGAACCCGTCGCAGGAAGTGATCGCGTCGGATCAGAAGCGGCTGGTGGTCGACGCCTTCGCCCGCTACCGCATCAAGAACGCGCTGCGCTTCTATCAGAGCGTCGGCTCGATCCAGGCCGCCAACATCCAGCTCACGACGCTGTTGAACGCGTCGCTGCGCCGCGTGCTGGGCGAGGTCACCTTCATCACCGTGGTGCGCGACGAGCGCGAGCACCTGATGGCGCGGATTCGCGACCAGCTCGACAAGGAGGCCGACGGTTACGGCATCCAGGTGGTCGACGTGCGGATCCGGCGTGCCGATCTGCCGGAGCAGAACAGCCAGGCGGTCTACCAGCGCATGCAGACCGAACGGCAGCGCGAAGCCGCCGAGTTCCGCGCCCAGGGCGGCCAGAAGGCGCAGGAGATCCGCTCCAAGGCCGATCGCGAGGCGACCGTCATCATCGCCGAAGCCAACTCGACCGCCGAGCAGACGCGCGGCGCCGGCGACGCCGAACGCAACCGCCTGTTCGCCGAAGCCTATGGCAAGGATCCGGATTTCTTCGCGTTCTATCGCTCGATGAGCGCGTATGAGACCGGCCTGAAGAGCAGCGATACCCGCTTCCTGCTGCGGCCGGATTCGGAGTTCTTCCGCTTCTTCGCCAATCCCGCCGGTCATCCGCCGGCGGCCGCGGTGCCAGCCGCCCCGAAGCCGTAAACCTAGCCGGCCCGGCACAAGACTGAGCGAAGCGGGTTCCGCTTCGCTCAACCAAGAAACTACGTCAAACGGGAGGTTGCCATCCGATGAGGTCCATAGCGTTCGCCGACTTCCTCATCGGTTTGGGAATCCTGTTCGTGCTGGAAGGCCTGATGTTCGCAGCCAGCCCGGCCTGGATGCGCCGCGCCATGAAGAGCGCGCTGGCGACACCCGACAATATCCTGCGCGCCGTCGGCATCGGATCGGCGGTCGCGGGCCTGGTCCTGATCTGGTTCGTGCGGCGGTAGCGGCTGGTTCTTTATTCCGTCATTGCGAGCGAAGCGAAGCAATCCATCGCGCCGCGCAAAGAAAGAATGGATTGCTTCGTCGCTTTCGCTCCTCGCAATGACGGAAGAGGCAGAAATCGCATTGCGAATCAACGGAATCGTTACCCGTTTCCGGCCGGTTTTTCGCCGAAATGTCCGGCTCAAATGCTTGCGCCGCAGGCCGGTTCGGGCGCACTGTGGACCCCAAATCGACCCGCTGGAGACAAGCCGATATGACCGCTGCCAGACCCGCCGTGAGCCGTCGCCTGCGCCTGATGGGAGCTGCGATCATGCTCGGCGCTGCGAGCATGTTCTGCGCGGCGCCGGCGTTCGCGCGCGGGCCGGACGGCATTGCCGACATCGCCGAGAAGGTGATCGACGCCGTCGTCAACATCTCGACCTCGCAGACCGTCGAAGCCAAGGGCGGCGGCGACCGTGGGGCGATGCCGCAATTGCCGCCGGGTTCGCCGTTCGAGGAATTCTTCGACGACTTCTTCAAGAACCGCAGGGGGCCGGGCGGCGGTTCCAAGGGCGGCGGCGACATGCAGCCGCGCAAGACCAATTCGCTCGGCTCCGGTTTCATCGTCGACACCTCGGGCATCGTCGTCACCAATAATCACGTCATCGCGGACGCCGATGAGATCAACGTGATCATGAACGACGGCACCAAGATCAAGGCCGAGCTGGTCGGCGTCGACAAGAAGACCGATATCGCGGTTTTGAAGTTCAAGCCGGTGAAGCCGCTGGTCGCGGTGAAGTTCGGCGATTCCGACAAGCTGCGGCTTGGCGAATGGGTGATCGCGATCGGCAACCCGTTCAGCCTTGGCGGCACCGTCACCGCCGGCATCGTGTCGGCGCGCAACCGCGACATCAGCCAGGGCCCGTACGACAACTACATCCAGACCGACGCCTCGATCAATCGCGGCAATTCCGGCGGACCGCTGTTCAACCTCGAGGGCGAAGTGATCGGCGTCAACACGCTGATCATCTCGCCGACCGGCGGCTCGATCGGTCTCGGTTTTGCGGTGCCGTCGAAAACCGTGGCCGGCGTGGTCGACCAGCTCCGGCAGTTCGGCGAGCTGCGCCGCGGCTGGCTCGGCGTGCGCATCCAGCAGGTCTCCGACGAGATCGCCGAAAGCCTCAACATCAAGCCCGCGCGCGGCGCGCTGGTCGCCGGCGTCGACGACAAGGGTCCGGCGAAGCCGGCGGGCATCGAGCCCGGCGACGTCGTCGTCAAGTTCGACGGCAAGGACGTCAAGGACCCGAAGGATCTGTCGCGCGTCGTCGCCGACACCGCGGTCGGCAAGGAAGTCGAGGTCGTCATCATCCGCAAGGGCGCCGAAGAAACCCATAAAGTGACGCTCGGGCGGCTGGAGGACACCGACAAGGTGCAGCAGGCCGCCGCCAAGGCCAAGGAAGAGCCCGCCGAAAAACCGGTGACGCAAAAGGCGCTCGGCCTTGATCTCGCGACGCTGAGCAAGGATCTGCGGTCCAAGTACAAGATCAAGGACACCGTGAAGGGCGTGATCATCACCGGCGTCGACGGCACCTCGGACGCTGCCGACAAGCGGTTGTCCGCCGGCGACGTCATCGTCGAGGTGGCGCAGGAAGCGGTGAGCAACGCCGCCGACGTCAAGAAGCGCGTCGATCAGCTCAAGAAGGACGGCAAGAAGTCGGTCCTGCTGATGGTCGCCAACGGCGACGGCGAACTGCGGTTCGTGGCGCTGAGCGTGCAGTAGGGGGCGTTGGGTGTACGCATATGTCGTTGCCCGCCTGTCCTCGACTTGATCGGGAATGACCCGGCAATCCATCTTCTTTGTGAGAGTCTTATGAAGTTTGATGGATGCCCGGATCAAGTCCGGGCATGACGGCTGAGGAAGCCGAAAGACTAACCCCCCACAAACTCGTCGCGCCGATAGCCCTGCACGTACAGCAGTGCGGTGAGATCGCCATGGTCGATCCGCGCGGCGGCGGCTGCGGCGACCGCGGGCTTGGCGTGATAGGCAACCCCGAGGCCGGCGCCCTCGATCATGCTGAGATCGTTGGCGCCGTCGCCGGCCACCAGCGTGTCGATCTCGTCGAGATCAAACGACTCCGTGAGTTCGATCAGGGTCGCAAGCTTGGCGGCGCGGCCCAGGATCGGCTCGGTGACTTCGCCGGTGAGCTTGCCGTCGCGCACCTTCAATTCATTGGCGCGGTTCTCCTGGAATCCGATCATCGCCGCGACCGCGTTGCTGAACAGCGTAAAGCCGCCCGAGATCAGGCAGGTATAGGCGCCGTGCGCGCGCATGGTCATGACCAGCTCGCTGCCGCCCGGCGTCGGCGTGATGCGCTTTGCCAGCACTTCATCGACCACGCCGACCGGCATGTCCTTCAAGAGCGCGACGCGCTCGCGCAGCGCCGGCTCGAACGCGATCTCGCCGCGCATCGCGCGTTCTGTGATGGCCGCGACATGGGCCTTCAGCCCGGCGAAGTCGGCCAGTTCGTCGATACATTCCTGGCCGATCATGGTGGAATCCATGTCGGCGAGAAAAAGCTTCTTGCGCCTGACCGCCCGAGGCTGCACCACAATGTCGATCGGCAGATCGCCGCGCGCCTGGCGCAGGCGGTTCTCGATGGCCTTGATATCCTCGCTTGCATCGAAGGGGATGTCGACCGCCACTTCGTCGAACAGCCACTGCGCCCTGCCGGGCGAGGGCAGAACGGCCAGCGCGCCGTCGACGATGGTGGAGTCGAGCGCGGGGTTGGCGGGATTGCAGATGAGCGTGGCGACGAGGGACATGCAGGCGAATTCGCAAGTTGAGGGCAAGGCGGTGCTTATCGCAGGGCCGACCGCCAGCGGCAAGTCGGCCTTCGCGCTCGATTTGGCGCAAAAAACCGGCGGCGTGGTCATCAACACCGATTCCATGCAGGTCTATCGCGATCTCCGCATCCTGACGGCGCGGCCGACGCTGGAAGAGGAGGCGCAGGCGCCGCACCGGCTCTACGGCCATGTCGACGCCGCCGTGAATTTTTCGGCCGGTGCCTGGGTGAGCGATGCCGCGAAGGCATTGGCGGAGGCGCGTGCGCAAAACCGGCTGCCGATTTTCACCGGTGGTTCCGGGCTCTATTTCAAGGCGCTGACGCGCGGGCTTTCGGCGGTGCCGCCGATCGCTGCCGAAGTGCGCGAGGACGTGCGCGCAAGGCTGGAGCGCGACGGCGTCGAGGCATCGCATGCGGCGTTGGCGCAAAAGGATCCCGTCTCGGCGGAACGTCTGAAGCCGCGCGACCGCACCCGGATCGCCCGCGCGCTTGAAGTCGTCGAAGCCACCGGCCGTTCGCTGACCGACTGGCACCGCGAAGGCCTGCCGCCGCTGCTGCCGCCGGGACAATTCAGCGCAATATTCCTCGCGCCCGATCGCGAAGACCTCTACGCGCGGATCGATGCTCGGTTCGATGTGATGCTTGCCGCCGGCGCGCGCGAAGAAGTCGCCGCACTCGCCGCACGAAAGCTCGATCCGCTGCTGCCGGCGATGAAGGCCCATGGCGTGCCGACATTGATCCGGCACTTGCAGGGCGAGATCACCCTGGAGCAGGCGGCCGAGATCGGCCGTGCCGACACGAGGCATTACGCAAAACGGCAGTTCACCTGGTTCCGGCATCAATTGCCGGAGTTCGAGTGGGTGAAGCCGGAAGCGGCGAGGGGGTGGGTTGCCGCCGTCATTCCGGGGCGCTCGTGAAACGAGCGAGCCCGGAATCTCGAGGTTCCGGGTTCGCGCTTCGCGCGCCCCGGAACGACGGTGAAGGGCCCCCCGCGCATGGCTGGAACGGCGAAATTCGCACTCGCCGAAAGCCAGGAACCCCGCTAAGCTCCAAAAATCGCGCCAAGTGGCCGCCTTCCCTTGACTTCCGGGGTCTGGTGGCTATAAACGCGCAACCTTTGGGAAGTCCGAGCCGCTAAATGCGTAATATTATTACCAAACTCCTTATCGTAGTCGTACCCAGGCGCACCGCCGGGGATGGCTGAGGCCATCCAAATTCGGACGGTGTGCATGGGGCCTCTTAAGGCCCTTTTTTATTTCCCAAAACTGAAACTGACGAAGCCGCGCTGGGACAGCGCATCCGGAGTAAGTCATGACCGACAAGAGCCACGATCCGAACCAGATGACCGGCGCCGCGATGATCGTGCGCGCTCTGATCGATCACGGCGTGCAACACCTCTTTGGCTATCCCGGCGGCGCGGTGCTTCCGATATATGACGAGATTTTCCAGCAGACCGAGGTCGAGCACATCCTGGTCCGGCACGAGCAGGGCGCCGGCCACGCCGCCGAAGGCTATGCGCGCTCCACCGGCAAGCCGGGCGTGGTGCTGGTGACCTCCGGTCCCGGCGCCACCAACATGGTGACGCCGCTGACGGACGCGCTGATGGATTCGATTCCGCTGGTCTGCATCACCGGCCAGGTGCCGACGCATCTGATCGGTAATGACGCGTTCCAGGAATGCGACACGGTCGGCATCACCCGGCCCTGCACCAAGCACAATTGGCTGGTGCGCGACGTCAACGACCTCGCAAAAGTGCTGCACGAGGCGTTCTATGTCGCGACCACGGGCCGTCCGGGTCCCGTGCTGGTCGACGTGCCCAAGGACGTGCAGTTTGCGACCGGCACCTACCACCCGCCGTGCAAATCGGACGTGCACGTGTCCTACACGCCGCGGGTCAAGGGCGACGCGGCGCAGATCCGCAAGGCCGTAGCGCTGCTGGCGTCCGCCAAGCGCCCTGTGATCTATTCCGGCGGCGGCGTCATCAATTCCGGACCCGAAGCGTCAAAGCTGCTGCGCGAACTGGTCGAGGCCACCGGCTTTCCGATCACTTCGACCCTGATGGGGCTGGGGGCCTATCCGGCGACCGGCAAGAACTGGCTCGGCATGCTCGGCATGCACGGCACCTACGAAGCCAACATGTCGATGCATGATTGCGACGTCATGCTGTGCATCGGCGCGCGTTTCGACGACCGCATCACCGGCCGTGTCGATGCGTTCTCACCGAACTCGAAGAAGATCCATATCGATATCGATCCGTCCTCGATCAACAAGAATATCCGCGTCGACGTTCCGATCATCGGCGATTGCGCCAATGTGCTGGGCGACCTGCTGCAGGTGTTCAAGGCGGAGGCGAAGAAGCCGGACATCAGGCCGTGGTGGCAGGAAATTGCAAAGTGGCGCGCGCGCAATTCGCTGTCCTATAAGAAGAACAGCGATATCATCCTGCCGCAATACGCGATCGAGCGCCTGTTCGAGGCGACCCGCGGCCGCGACACCTACATCACCACCGAAGTCGGCCAGCACCAGATGTGGGCAGCGCAGTTCTTCGGTTTCGAGGAGCCGCACCGCTGGATGACCTCCGGCGGTCTCGGCACCATGGGCTATGGCCTGCCGGCGGCGCTGGGCGTCCAGGTCGCGCACCGCGACAGCCTCGTGATCGATATCGCCGGCGACGCCTCGGTGCAGATGACGATGCAGGAGATGTCGACGGCGGTTCAATACGAACTGCCGATCAAGATCTTCATCCTGAACAACCAGTATATGGGCATGGTGCGGCAGTGGCAGCAGCTGCTGCATGGCAACCGGCTGTCGCACTCCTACTCCGAGGCGCTGCCGGATTTCGTCAAGCTTGCGGATGCCTTCGGCTGCGTCGGCCTGCAGGCGATCAAGCCCGGTGATCTCGATGGTGCGATCAAGGAGATGATCTCGATCAAGCGCCCGGTGCTGTTCGACTGCCGGGTGGCGGCGCTGGAAAACTGCTTCCCGATGATTCCGTCCGGCAAGGCGCACAACGAAATGCTGCTGCCGGCTGAAGCAACCGATGAGGCCACCGCGTCCGCCTTCGCCGGCGGCAAGGCGCTGGTGTGAGGCGAACGAATGTTTGATCTCAGGGAACTCGAACGTGCGCAGGGGATCGTCGGCGCCGCGGTGCCGCCGACCCCGGCGCATGCCTGGCCGCTGCTCGCTGAGCGACTTGGCACCGATGTCGTGGTCAAACATGAGAACCATGCGCCGACCGGCGCCTTCAAGGTGCGCGGCGGGCTGGTCTATCTCGAGCGCCTGAAGCGCGAGCAGCCCAATTCACCCGGGATCATCTCCGCCACGCGCGGCAATCATGGCCAGAGCCTCGCGTTCGCGGCGCGCCGTCACGGCTTGCGGGCGACGATCTGCGTGCCATCAGGCAATTCGGTCGAGAAGAACCGCGCGATGCGAGCGTTCGGCGCCGAACTGGTCGAGCACGGCGAGGATTTCGAGGCGGCGCGGGATGAGGCGGTTCGACGCGGCCAGTTCGAAGGACTGCACATGGTGCCGTCGTTCCACCCGGACCTCGTGCTCGGGGTTGCGACCTACGCGCTCGAGCTCTTCAGGTCGGCGCCGGACCTCGACGTTCTCTATGTGCCGATCGGGCTGGGCTCCGGCATCTGCGGCTGCATCCTGGCGCGCGACCTGCTCGGCCTCAAAACCGAAATCGTCGGCGTGCAATCGACCGAGGCGCCGTCCTACGCGCTGTCGTTCGCGGCCGGCACGGTGGTGACGACCGAAACCGGCAATACGCTGGCCGACGGCATGGCGACGCGGATTCCCGTCGCCGATGCGCTGGCAATTATCCGCAAGGGCGCCTCGCGCATCGTGCAGGTCACCGACGACGAGATCGCCGCCGCCGTCCGTTTCTATTGGACCGACACCCATAATCTAGCCGAAGGCGCGGGCGCCGCACCACTTGCGGCGGCGCTGCAGGACAAGGCCCGCAATCGCGGCAAGCGCGTCGGCCTGATCCTGAGCGGCGGCAATATCGATTTCGATCTGTTCCGCCGATGGGTCGGGACGGAAATGGCCACCACTGCCGGTGAAAGGGCGATGGTGTGAGAATGTTGAGAAAGAAGTCGTCATGGCCGGCCTTGTCCCGGCCATCCACGTCTTCCTTTCCGTGGGGACTTTAGGACGTGGTTGCCCGGGACAAGCCCGGGCATGACGAATGAGAGATTGATAGGGACGACAATGAACCAGCCCGCATCCGCATACTTCCTCGAAGAGCGCCACGACCCGACCGAGTCGCACACGCTCTCGGTCCTCGTGCAGAACGAGCCGGGCGTACTCGCGCGCGTGATCGGGCTGTTTTCCGGCCGCGGCTACAACATCGAAAGTCTCACCGTCTCCGAGACCGAGAGCCAGAAACATCTCTCCCGCATCACCATCGTCACCACCGGCACGCCGATGGTGATCGAGCAGATCAAGCATCAGCTCGACCGCATGGTCCCGGTCTACCGCGTCGTCGACATGACGCTGACCGGCCGCTCGATCGAGCGGGAACTCGCCATGGTGAAGGTGCGCGGCGGCGGCGACAACCGCGTCGAGGCGCTGCGGCTGGCGGATGCGTTCCGCGCCCGCGTGATCGACGCCACGACCGAGAGCTTTGTGTTCGAGATCACCGGCAATTCCGCCAAGATCAACCAGTTCATCGACCTGATGCGTCCACTCGGCCTCGTCGAGGTGTCGCGCACCGGGGTTGCCGCGATCGGGCGCGGGCCTGAGGGGATGTGAACCATGCTGGCGCGCGATTGGTATTACAATCAACGGCGGCAGCTTGGGCTCGATTGCGCGGTCGCCTCGATCTACGACCGGCATGACGACAGCGACATCCGCGCCCGCGCGGCGCTGACCATGCTGGGCGTGCAGCACGGCTGGCGGGTGGCCGATATCGGCTGCGGCAACGGCGTGCTGGCCGTCGAGGCGGCGCTGATGGGCGCCGAGGTCGACGCGGTCGATATTTCGCCGGCGATGCTGGCGCTCGCCAATATCCAGGCCAAGGACCGCAGGGTCGCGATCCGCACCCAGCCGGCGGGCTTGTTGAGCTTCGCCTATCAGCCGAATTCCTATGATTTGATCGTCAGCGAGTTCACGCTGCATCATCTGCCGGATTTCTGGAAGGCGGTGGCGCTGGCGCGGATCTATGCCGCGCTGAAACCCGGCGCCAATTTCTATCTTCGCGACATCGTCTTCGTCAGCATGCCCGACGGCGTCGAGCGCGACGTCGAGGCGTGGGCCGATTTTTCCATCAAGAATCACGATTTCGAGCGCGAGAGCGTGGTCACCCATATGCGGGACGAATATTCGACCTTCGGCTGGGTGGTCGAGCGCATGTTGACCGACGTCGGCTTCACGCTGGAATCGGTCGATTACCACGCGCCGCTGCACGGCACTTATCTCTTGCGCAAACCGAAGCCGGACCAACAGAGCTAGAAAAAAATGAAACCGGCCGACGTTTGCATCGCCGTCCTGGTGGCGGTGATCTGGGGGCTTGCGTTCGTCGCGAGCCGGATCGCGCTCGACGAATTTTCGCCGGAGCTGATGACGACGCTGCGCTTTGCCATCGCCGCGGTGCCGTGCTTGTTCGTGCGTAAGCCAAAGGTTTCCTGGCCGTTGCTGATCGCGATCAGTTTTACGTTGTTTCTCGGTCAGTTCCTGGCGCAATCCATTGCCATTGCGCGGGGCGTTCCAGTCGGCTTGACCTCCGTGATCGTGCAGAGCCAGGCACTGTTCACCATCGGCTTTGCGGCGCTGCTGTTCGCCGAATTGCCGTCGCGGATGCAGGCCATCGGCATCGCCATTGCGACCGTCGGCCTGCTGATGATCTGCGGCACCGTCGGTTATGATTTCAGCGTCGGCGCGTTTGCGGTCCTGATGGTCTCCCCGGTCAGTTTTGCAGTCGGCAATCTCTTGCTGCGGCGCGCGCAGGACGTGCGGATGTTCGACCTGTTCGCGTGGCTGTGCCTGGCCGCCGCGGTCCCGCTGTTCGTGCTGACGCTGGTCAGCAACGGGCCGCAGCCGACCTGGCACGCGCTGACGCAGATGTCGCTGACCGGCCTTGTCTGCATGCTCGGCCTCGGCGGGATTTCCACCAGCATCGCCTACTGGCTGTGGGGCCGGCTGTTGCGGGATTACACCGCGGCGCAGGTGGTGCCGTTTGCGCTGCTGGTGCCGTTTGTCGGTTCGGCGGCGTCGAGCGTCGCGTTCGGCGAAACCTTTGGGCCGCTGCGTCTGGCCGGAATGGTCACCGTGGTCGGCGGCATCGCGGTGATGCTGCTGTCGAGACGTGCGCAAACTCTGCCGAAAATCGCGTGAGCCCCGCCATGTCGCATTCGCTGCTGATCGCCTTCGTGATGTTCGCCACCGTGATGTTCATTACGCCGGGGCCGAACAACATCATGCTGCTGTCGTCGGGGCTCACTTACGGCTTCCGCCGGACGCTGCCGCATGTCGCCGGCATCACGATCGGCTTCGCCTTTATGGTGGGCGCGGTGGGCGCAGGTCTGGGCACCATCTTCATCGCCTACCCGGTGCTGCAGACGATCCTCAAATACGCCGGGGTCGCTTATCTGATCTATTTGGCCGCTGTGATCGCGATGTCCGAGCCGGTGGCCCCGGAGCAGGACAACCGCCGCGGGCCGATGACCTTCTGGGGCGCGGCCATGTTCCAGTGGGTCAATGCCAAGGGCTGGGTCATGGTGATCGGCACCATCACCGCCTATGCGGCGATTGCCGCCTATCCCTGGAACATCGTGATCCAGGTCGGGCTCAGCCTCATTCTGGGAGTGGTTTCATGCACCGCCTGGGCGCTGTTCGGGAGCGCGCTGCGGCCGGTCCTGACCTCCCGGAGGCTGGTGCGGGCGTTCAATATCATCATGGCCTTGTTGCTTTTGGCCTCGCTCTATCCGGTCTTCATGGACGCATGATGCCGCACCGCGCCATGCATAAACGAGTTTCCCCTGAGGGGGAAAATGCTCTAGACAACGCCGGAAATTCGCGGGCGCCCGGCGGTCCTACCCACCCGAAAGCCTGATTTAATCGGCCATTTCCGGCCCCCAAAGAGGAAACCACTATGCGTGTTTATTACGATCGCGACGCCGACCTGAACCTGATCAAGGGCAAGAAGGTCGTCATCGTCGGGTACGGCAGCCAGGGCCACGCCCATGCGCTGAACCTGAAGGATTCCGGCGTCAAGGACGTCGCCATCGCGCTGCGCAAGGGCTCGGCCTCGGCCAAGAAGGCGGAGGCCGCCGGCTTCAAGGTGATGGAAGTCGCCGAAGCCGCCAAATGGGCCGATCTGGTGATGATGCTGACCCCCGACGAACTGCAGGGCGATATCTACCGCGATCACCTGCACGACAACATGAAGAAGGGTGGGGCGCTGGTGTTCGCGCACGGCCTCAACGTGCATTTCAACCTGCTCGACCCGCGTGCGGATCTGGACGTGCTGATGATCGCCCCGAAGGGCCCCGGCCACACCGTGCGGTCGGAATACCAGCGCGGCGGCGGCGTGCCCTGCCTGATCGCGATCGCCAAGGACGTCTCCGGCAATGCCCACGACCTCGGCCTCAGCTACGCCTCGGCGATCGGCGGCGGCCGCGCCGGCATCATCGAGACCTCGTTCAAGGAAGAATGCGAGACCGATCTGTTCGGCGAGCAGGTGGTGCTGTGCGGCGGCCTGGTCGAGCTGATCAAGGGCGGCTTCGAGACGCTGGTGGAAGCCGGCTATGCGCCCGAGATGGCGTATTTCGAGTGCCTGCACGAGGTGAAACTGATCGTCGACCTGATCTATGAAGGCGGCATCGCCAACATGAACTACTCGATCTCCAACACGGCCGAATACGGCGAATACGTCACCGGCCCGCGTATCGTCACCGACGAGACCAAAAAGGAGATGAAGCGCGTGCTCAACGACATCCAGTCCGGCAAGTTCGCGCGCGACTGGATGCTGGAGAACAAGGTCAACCAGACCTCGTTCAAGGCGACCCGCGCCAAGCTCGCCGCCCATCCGATCGAGGAAGTCGGCGAAAAGCTCCGCGACATGATGCCGTGGATCAAGAAGGGCGCGCTGGTCGACAAGACGAAGAACTGATCGTTCTTATTCGCTTGCGTCTACATCGGGGGTCGCGCATCGCGCGGCCCTTTTTGTTTGCGCCGCGCCGGCGCGCCTGTCACGACAAGGCGCTTCCCGGGCTATTTCTCGATCCTGTTGTGGAGCTGCCAGAAACGCACGGTGCGCTGGGCCGTCTCCATCGACAGCTTCCTGTAATCCCGCTCCGCCACCTTCAGCGTTGGTTCGTCGATCGGGTGCGGCGCGGGCCGGTTGCGAAGGATCGTTTCGACCGTTGGCCAGTTCAGGCGGGCCGACCTGCAGGGGATCAGGACCAGATCGGCGCGGGGGCCTTCCAGCAGCCGGGCCATCATTTCGGTCGGGGCGTCGTTGAGAAGCGCGAGGGAGGCGGCGATTTCGTCAAATTTCCTGGCTTCGGCGAATGTGAAGACGGCGGCGTCGTCCAGCTCGTGCAACTCCTTCATCAGCTTGACGAGCTGCTCGGCCACCTTGAAATTCCGGGCCGATGAATCTTCCCCGCGCACGATGTCGTTCAGCACCCGCTTGATTTCCTCAAGCAGTGCCGGCGGCGCAATGGCCATGAGCCGGGCGCGCACCGCGTCCTTGGCGCGGCGCAGCAGGTCATGCAGGAACTTGATCGGGAGATCGAGGCGAAGGCCGAGGATCTCGACCAGTTCGTCGTCGCCTTCGGCGCGCGCCACGATGCCGGAATAGCCGGTCTCGGAGAACCGCGCGCTGGCGTTGTTTGCAAGCCTGCGAATGACCCTGGCTTCGCCGCGATTGACGATCACGTCGGTGACAGCCTCCGGCAGGTTTTCGCGCGCTGAAATCGCCAGCAGATGGGACTGGCCCTTGGTGCTTGCAATCTCGACCAGGGCCTCGGTCCCGAGGCGGCTGGAATGGGTGAGCACGTCGCCGGCGACGGCGATTTCATCGTCCCATGCGAGATGCCGGATAACCTCGAACGGCGCGTAATCGAGCGGCGCCAGCCGCTTGCTGAGTTCGGCCCTCGCGCGCGTTTCGACGCGGGCGATCAAAAGGCACAGCACGTCGTCGAAAACCTGGACCTGCTCGTCGCTGAGGCGGTCGCCGTCGTTGAGGAAGAGATCCGTCACCTGTCGCAGGGTTTCGACCCGCTTGGCTGACGAGCCGCCCCGGACGGCCTCCTCGAGTTCGGCGATGATCGAATGAGCGGGCTGTTGCTGCATGCACGGGAGTCCAGGGACAGATTCAAGCTTTGAGCCAGACAATGACGGTCGCCGCCTTACACTCGCGTTAAAGCGGCGTCCATCAATGGCGCGGATTGAAGCTGACCGTTAGGCAACTGTAACTATTCTGTTTTTCCCGTGAGCGCGTGCAGCAAAATCATTCGTTGCGCGGAGAGACTCCGGTAACCTTATCGTTCTTGCTGCGCTGCAGCCGGACGCCCTTCGCGCGGCAAATGGTCTCTGGCGATCGCAATTCGGCGGGGGCCGCTGCCTCCGGTAACCCGGTCCGGTTGCTATCCTTTGCGCCGTTCCGAAAAAAGCCGCTCGAGGAAACTGTCCGACAGAAACCGTCAAATTTGCCCGCACCGGGGGGAGGAAACTCATGAAGCGTACGCTTAAGGATCTCTTCACGACGAATTTCATTAAGGCTCTTGCCAGGACGCTTGGACTTTCCGGACCGATCTGTTCGGCGAGCAGGTGGTGGTGTGCTGCTGCCTGGTTGAACTGATCAAGGACCGTTGCGAGACGCTGCCTCTTCCCTCATGGGAAGAGGGTTAGGTGACCTTCGGTCACCTATATCCGGCAACCTCGCCAACTGAACCAAATCAGTGAGGTTGTGGGGCCGCGCTGATTTCTATTAAGGATTGTAAATCGGCGTTGCCGCGTGTATCCTCCCTGACGAGAAGCGACGTTGGCAATGACGCGCTGATCCAAACGGGTAAACGGCTAGATTATTTAGGCGCAGACCGGACTGCTGCTGGCATCCGGCATATTTTGTGCGCATCATTATTTTTACGGAGAACAAATCCATGGCAACGCTGAAATTGACGCGTGAAACGATCTCGGATTCACTGCTCAGTGCAAAGAACTCGGCCGCCGCCGAATTCCTCTCGCCGGACAGGGCGGTCGCAGCAACGGCGACGGCATTTCTTGCCCACTCCAATCCGCGCCACAATGTCGTCGGTGTAGGCCTCGGCCATAAAGTCGTAAAGGGCAAGGTCTCCTCACGGGTTTGCGTTCGCTTTTATGTTGAGCGAAAAATCCCGAAGCAATCGATCCCGAGCAATTTCATGTTACCAGCGAAGTATAAGGGGATTCCGACGGATGTGATCGAAACCGGACTGTTCCGTGCATTCGCCAGCGTCCCTAAGGAGCGTACGCGGATTCGACCGGCGCGGCCCGGCTGCTCGGTAGGATTTGCGTTCAGCGGACCACAGGCCGGGTCGGTGATGGCGGGGACATTTGGCGCCGTCGTGGAAGCCGGTGGCAAGCAATTCGTTCTGAGCAACAATCATGTGCTCGCGAACGAGAACGCGCTGCCGATCGGCTCGGATATCTTTCAGCCGGGATTGCTGGACAAGAACACGCCGACGGCGGATGTGATCGCAAAACTCTCGAACTTCATCACCCTCAAGACGGGCGCACCGAACCAGGTGGATTGCGCCATCGCGGAAGTAACGAGTAACAAGCTTGTCAGTGCGGTGGTGATGCCCAAGGTGGGAAAGCTCAAATCGGGGCAGCCATTGGCGGCAGCAGTGTCCATGAAGGTCGAAAAGACCGGGAGAACCACCGGCTTTACTAGCGGCACGATTCGCGACATCAGCGCGAATGTGAAAGTGCAGTACGAAATCGGGACGTTGACGTTTTCAGACCAGATCATCATTGTCGGCGGGGCGTCCAGTTTTTCAGACGCGGGGGATTCCGGCTCCCTCATCGTGGAACAAAGTGCCAAACGTCCGGTTGGGTTATTATTCGCGGGATCTGGCAGCCATACTATTGCCAATCACATTGAGGATGTTCTCGACCAACTCAAGGTAAGCATCGTTGCCTGACAAAGACAGCAAAGACGATCTGGCCGGCGCAAAGAAACGCGTATCCGACCACCTGTTGCCGCTGGATTTCATCAGCGGCGTCGGGACCAGTGGATCGGGTTTGACAGTATATCTCACGCGCGCCCTCGCTCCGGCCGAAGAGCAGAAGGTGAAGAAGATCCTCGATAGCGAGGCGTCCGGAAAGCCGGTCGAATTCGTCAAGACCGGTGAGTTCAAGGCTAGTTGAGCCGCCAAGGACTCCCGGTTTTGAACCGGCTGACATACCGGGCAGAACACGTGGCTCCGCTATCGCTTGCCTCTCGATTGCGGCGGTCCGTTTGCTGCGGCGCAGCGCGCGCTTTCACGCGTAAAATCGCCTCTGGCTATCCTCGTTGCCTGAGCCGCACGCGGCTTCCGGGAAGCCGTGCCCGCTGCTATCGTGTGCCCGTCTCAAAACAAGAAACTGAGGAATCGCCGACAAGCCGTCACGCCTGGCCCAGCCCTGCAGGAGGAGACTCTATGAAGCGCGCCGCTATGGATCTGGTAAAGACGCTTGGAATTTCCGTCACCATCCTCGCCGCAGTTTCTGCTCCGGCCTTCGCGCAAAAGAAATACGACACCGGCGTCACCGACACGGAAATCAAGATCGGCAACATCATGCCGTATTCGGGGCCGGCTTCGGCCTACGGCATCATCGGCAAGACGATGAGCGCCTATTTCCGGATGATTAACGACAATGGCGGCGTCAACGGCCGCAAGATCAACTTCATCAGCTATGACGACGCCTACAGCCCGCCGAAGACGGTGGAGCAGGCGCGCAAGCTGGTCGAGAGCGACGAGGTGTTTTTGATTTTCGCGCCGCTCGGCACCGCGAGCAATGCGGCGATCCAGAAATATTTGAATACGATGAAGGTGCCGCAACTGTTCGTCGCCACCGGCGCCTCGCGCTGGGGCGACCCCGAGCATTTTCCGTGGACCATCGGCTGGCAGCCGAACTACCGGGCCGAGGCGCGTATCTACGCGACCTACATTCTGCAGCATTATCCCAAGGCCAAGATCGGCGTGCTCTACCAGAACGACGATTTCGGCAAAGACTACGTGCTGGGCTTGAAGGACGTGCTGCGCGACAAGTATGACAGCATGGTTGTCGCCAGCGTGCCCTATGAAATCAGCATGCCGACGGTGGATTCGCAGGTGGTCGCGATCAAGACCGCCAACCCCGACATCTTCGTCAATATAGGCACGCCGAAATTCGCGGCGCAGGCCATCAAGAAAATTGCCGAGCTCGGCTGGCACCCGATCCAGATCATGACCAACGTTTCCGCCTCGGTCGGCGCGGTGCTGAAGCCCGCGGGCCTCGACAATGCTACCGGCATCCTGAGCGCCGGCTATCAGATGGATGTCACCGATCCGCAATGGGACAGCTATCCCGGCATGCAGAAATACCGCGCGTTCATGGCCAAGTATTATCCGGAAGCCGACAAGTCCGAGAGCGGACCGCTGACGGCTTTCAACACCTCGACCGCCCTGGTTGAGGTGCTGAAACGGTGCGGCGACAATCTGACGCGTGAGAACGTCATGAAGGTGGTGGCCAATCTCGATTTCGAGATCAACACCTACATCCCGGGCATCCGCATCAAGACCTCGCCAACCGATTTCTATCCGATCGAGCAGGTCCAGATGATGAAATTCACCGGCGAGAAATGGCAGCTGTTCGGCCCGATCATCGACGGGCATGCGGAGTAGGGGCAGTGCTTCGGCTTCCCCTTTTGGGGCAGGAGCGAAGCCGGCGCCCGGCCATGGGCAATCGGCATGGTGCAAACACCGGCCAGCGGGTAGCATCGCTTCCTGAACGCGCAGTACCGCCGGGGCTTGCGCGATTGCGGAGTACGATATGCGTTTGCGCGACTGTCACAACTTTCATGATTTTCGACGGCTGGCGCAACGACGGCTTCCGCGTCCGATCTTCGACTATATCGACGGCGCAGCCGACGACGAGGTGACCTATCGCCGGAACACGGCAAGCTTCGAGCGCTGCGACCTGCTGCCCAGCGTCCTCCGCGGCGTGGAAACCGTCGACATGTCGGTGACCGTGCTGGGGCAGAAGCTGGCAATGCCGGTCTATTGCTCGCCCACCGCGCTGCAGCGCCTGTTCCATCACGACGGCGAACGCGCCGTCGCGGCGGCTGCGGCCAAGTACGGCACGATGTTCGGCGTATCCTCGCTCGGCACGGTCAGCATCGAGGAATTGCGCAAGGCGCACGACACGCCGCAGGTCTATCAATTCTATTATCACCGGGATCGCGGCCTCAACCGTGCGATGATGCAACGTGCCAGGGAGGCCGGGGTCGAGGTCATGATGCTGACCGTGGACAGCATCACGGGCGGAAATCGCGAGCGCGACCTGCGCACCGGGTTTTCCATCCCCTTCAGGCTGACGCCCGGCGGGATGCTGCAGTTCGCGATCAGGCCGATGTGGGGCATCAACTACCTGACGCATGAGCGCTTCAAACTGCCGCAGCTGGACCAGCACGTCGACATGAGCGGTGGAGCGGTGTCGATCGGCAGATACTTTACCGAGATGCTGGACCCGTCGATGAACTGGGACGACGTCGCCGAAATGGTCCGGCTATGGAATGGTCAGTTCTGTCTGAAGGGGATCATGACGGTGGCGGATGCGAAACGCGCGGTTGAGATCGGTTGCACCGGCATCGTGCTGTCCAACCATGGCGGCCGGCAGCTCGACGGCTCGCGGGCAGCTTTCGATCAGCTGGCCGAGATCGTGGACGCGGTGGGGGACCGAATTGACGTGATCATGGACGGGGGAATCCAGCGCGGCACCCACGTCCTGAAGGCGCTGTCGCTTGGCGCCAAAGCCGTCGGCGTCGGACGTTTTTATCTTTATCCCCTCGCCGCGGCGGGGCAGGCCGGCGTCGAGCGGGCGCTTGGGCTGATGCGGGCGGAGATCGAGCGCGGAATGAAGCTGATGGGCTGCACGGCGATCGGCCAGCTCTCACGCGAAAATCTGCGGTTCAGGTAATCGCCTCGCGGGTTTCGGTGGAGCGCCGGGCAGGATTGTTGCCGCGAAGAGCATTGCTCATCCCGCTATCGTCATTCGTCTGCGATGGACCCGCGTCGCCGGGCGCGGCTTGTTGGTCCTGATCGGCGCCGGCGCCGAAGGCCTTGCGTCGCATTTCGCGCCGTTCTTCATGCGCGCCTTGAGCTCGTTGCTGGCGCAGACCAGCCGGGCGCGCAACTCCTGCGCCTGCACGATGTGACGGTCGAGCTCGTTCAGCTTCCGCGCGATATGCCCGATCAAATAGTCGCGGCGCAGGCCATGATCCCTGGTCTCCGCCAGCGCTCCCTTGATCTCGTCGAGCGTAAAGCCGAGCGATTGCGCCTGCAGGATCATCGTCAGCGCCTCAGCCGAGCTCTCGTCATATTCACGGTAGCCGGCCTTGGTCCTGCGCACCGGCCGCACCAGGCCTTCGTCCTCCAGGAAGCGGATTTTCGACGGCGCCACCCCGAACCGCCGCGCCAGTTCACCGATCTGCATGGCTGTTGCCTCCTTCGAATTAGCTTGACCTTCAAGTTAGGTTAAAGGTGTAGCGTGCGCTCATCCGTCACCGAATTCAAGGTCAATCCATGCACACACCCATCCCGCCGTCGTCGCTGTCCGCTCCCCTGACGCTGCGGAACGGCGCGGTCGTTCCCAATCGTATTGCGAAGGCGGCGATGGAAGAGAACATGGCGGATAGCGGCCAGATCCCGGGCGAAAGCCTGCGGCGGCTCTACGAAACCTGGGCCCAGGGTGGCGTTGGCCTGATCCTGTCAGGCAATGTGATGATCGATCCAACGGCGCTGACCGGACCCGGCGGCGTGGTGCTCGACGAGCGCCAGCCGATCGCGCCATTCAAGGCCTGGGCGCGGGCGGCGATGCGTGGTGGCAACCAGGCCTGGCTGCAGATCAACCATCCTGGCCGGCAGGTCTTTGCTGCGATGGGACAACAGGCGGTGGCGCCGTCGGCCATCGGCGTCAACATGGGTGCTTATTCGCATCTGTTTCCGGTGCCGCGCGCGCTGGATGAAGCGGGCATTGCTGCGATTGTCGGGCGTTTCGTCACCACCGCCCGACTGGCCGAGGTTGCCGGCTTTTCCGGCGTGCAGATCCATGCGGCCCACGGCTATCTGATCAGCCAGTTTCTTTCGCCGCTGACCAACCGGCGCACCGATGCTTGGGGTGGCGAGTTGCGGAATCGCGCGCGGCTCCTGCTCGATGTGGTCAAGGCCGTGCGAGCCGTGGTCTCACCCGGCTTCTCGGTCGCGGTCAAGCTGAACTCGGCCGATTTCCAGAAAGGCGGCTTCGAGGCGTCGGATGCCGTGCAGGTGGTTCGCTGGCTCAACGAGCTGCCGGTCGATCTCGTGGAATTGTCCGGCGGCAGTTATGAAAGCCCGGCCATGCAAGGGGCGCCGCAGGCCACGGAAGGCGCGCCGCAGGCCGGCAGCACCGCTGCGCGCGAAGCTTATTTTCTCGACTTTGCCCGCGACATCAGCGCGGTGGCGCGGATGCCGGTCATGGTCACCGGCGGTATCCGCCGTCGCGCCGTCGCCGAGCACGCGCTGAAGCCAAGCGAGGGCAGGCCGGGCGTCGCCATGGTCGGCATCGCCAGCGCCATGGCGTTCGAGCCGAAGCTGCCCGAACGATGGAAGCGCGGCGAAGCACTTGAGATCGAGATCCCGAGCGTCGGCTGGCGCAACAAGGCCTATGCAAGCCTTGCGAGGATGGCGCTGGTGAAGCTGCAATTGCGCCGCCTCGGCAAGGGCCAGCAGCCGAAACATGACGCCAGTCCACTGCTGGCATTGATCCGCCAGCAGGTCATCACCAAACGGCGCACCCGGCTTTACCGGGCCTGGGTGTCACAGGCACGGCTCGAATCGTCCAGCGCATGAATTTATGTGCAGCCGGGGACTGGTTTTTTGGCGCTGAGTGCTGGAAAACCGTCCGGAGGGGAATTTTATCATGAAATCTGTCGTCATCACCGGCGCGTCCACCGGCATCGGCTGGGCTACCGCAAAACTGCTGCTGGACCGCGGATTTCGCGTTTTCGGCAGCGTGCGCAAGCAGGCCGACGCCGACCGCCTCAAGGGCGAGTTCGGCGCAAACTTCACGCCGCTGATTTTCGACGTCACCGATGAGGCCGCGGTGCTGGCGGCGGCGCGCGAGGTCCGCAACGCTCTCGACGGCGAAACGCTCTCGGGACTCGTCAACAATGCCGGCATCGCGGTTGCCGGCCCGGTGCTCGAACTCGCCGCTGACGAATTCCGCCGCCAGTTGGATGTCAACGTCATCGGGCCGATCATCGCGACGCAGGCTTTCGGGCCGCTGCTCGGCTCCGATCCGTCGCTGAAGGGACCGCGCGGGCGCATCGTGATGATCTCTTCGGTCGCCGGCAAAAATGGCAATCCGCTGACGTCGGCCTATTCGGCGTCGAAACATGCGATCGAGGGGCTGTCCGAAAGCCTGCGCCGCGAGCTGATGCTGTTCGGCATCGATGTCATCATCGTCGCTCCCGGTGCGGTGAAGACCCCGATCTGGAGCAAGGCCGAGGAAGTCGATATTTCCGCCTACCAGAACTCGCCCTATTTTCCGGCGCTGAAGGGGATGCGGAAATACATGCTCAAGCTCGGAGAAACCGGATTGCCGGCGGAGAAGATCGCCGAGCGGATCGCCGGGGCGCTGAGGTCGGCCAATCCCAGGGTGCGCTACCAGATCACGCCGGACCCGATGCGGTACCTGATGATGGCGATCCTGCCGAAACGGATGCTCGACAGGATCATCGCCAAGCGCCTCCGCCTGATGCCGCCGGCGTGACCATCATGCCGGGACGATTGATTGTCATTGCCTCGATTGTCGCGCTGGCGTCGGCGGCACATGCCGGCGACCAGGGCGATCCCGAAAAATCCTGCGTGGGTAACACGTTCGAGATGGTCGAGTGTCTCAAGACGCGGACGGCGCAATGGGACAAGCGGATGACGGTCGCTTACCAGCAAGCCTTGAAGGATGCGGTGCCGCAGCAGCGCGATCAGCTGCGCGCGGCGCAGCGGCTATGGATCCAGTACCGCGACGCCAATTGCCTGTATTACGGCATGGGCGAGGGCACCATCGCCCGCATCGATGCCGGCGAGTGCATGCGCAACATGACGCAAGCGCGTGCCAGGGAACTGGAAGATATCGGCCACCAATAAAAAGCCAAAGCTACGTGAAACACCGGTTTCGCAGGAATTTTGCGCATTCCTGCTCGACTGGAGTGATCATGACAAGTGGCAGGAACAAGGCGGAATTGACCCAACTCGCGAACGAAGAGCTTCGCAACCAGCCGGGATGCGAAACCGCTGTCATCACCGATCTACACGCGTTGGCGAATGCGCGTGGAACTCGCAACTGGGAAATCCCGAATGTCATCCTCGGAGACAGTCTGATCAGTGATGTCGACCGGGCGGTCATCACCATTCACCACCAGCTTGGCCGCAAGTTCCATTTGCTCGGGGACGACTGACGCCGCGCTATCCAGCCCCGACAGCATGCGGCGTTCGCGCCGACGCCATGCTGATCATCCGCAGCGCGAGCACCGCCAGCAGCGGGATCAGGAACAGCGCATATGGCGGCATGTCAGGAATCCGCTTGCCGAACGAGATCATGAACTGAAACAGCAGATAATAACCGCCTGCAAGATGCAGCCTGCGCCAGGCCCTCGGGCCGATCGCCGCGGCGGTGCGATCGAAGGAGGTTTCGGTCATCGCGATGATGACGATGTTGCCGATGCCGCCGAAGATGCAGGAGGCAAGCGACATCGCGGCGGCAAAACCCGCGGGATCCATCACCGCGAAGCGACCTGTTCATTGAGGGCATTGCCAATCGACCCGGCGCGGCGGCGCGGTAACCTAACCTGGAGAGGGTCCGATCAATTTTTGGTAGTGCGCCTTGACCGACGCGTAGCATTCGCAGGTGTTCGCCCTCAGACCTTCCGGATTCACGATCTGAATCTTGCCGCGGGCATATTGGATCAACCCCGCTTCCTGCAGCGCATGCGCGACTTCCGTCACGCTCGTCCTTCTGACCCCCAGCATCTCGGCGAGGTATTCCTGCGTGAAGGGGAGATTGTCGCTCGCCGACAAATCCCGTGCGCGAAGCAGCCAGCGGCACAGCCTTGCCTCGACCTGGTGGGTGGCGAAACACGCTGCCGACTGCTGCGCCTGGGCATACACGGTTTGCTCGTGTCGAATGAGCAGCGAAAACAATTTGGGGCTCTGCAAGGCTATGGATTTCAGCGCGTCGATATCGCAGACGGCGATTTCGCCGGCCAGTTGAACGATGCCGCGGCTCAGCGATATTTTTCCGTCGAGGGCCGCAGAAGCCCCTAAAACCCCATCCGCGCCGACCATCGCCGCTTCGATGATTTCTCCGGTTGAAAGGGTGACGACTAGCGACACGACGGCACCGGTCGGAAAGTAGACGTAACCGATTCGCTCGTCCGCCTCGAACAACAGGTGATGCTGTTCGAAATATGCGGGCTTCAAATGCGGTGCGAGAAGCTTCAGATCGGAAGCAGAAAGCAGGCTGAGCAAAAGGTTCTTCATAAAATGCGCTCCTGACGACAGGCGAGAGCGCGAAGAACTCTCAGCTATCGGTGTCTTGGGCGCGATACCCGATAATTCCTGGACGGTACGTCAGGTGGCGGACATAGCAAGGGAATTATTTCCGCTTGTGTCAGGTACCGGACAGACGGGTGAACAAACTATTTGGCGCACAGTTCTGCTGCGGCACGGCGTTTGGATTGGGTCAGTGAGGCATGCCTACTTCACTTCGATCGAGCGTCCGCGTTGTCGCCGGTGCCAAACCCGGATGATGCTCGCGCGTATCGCGCCCCTGCCTGACGGGTCGGAGGAGCGGACCTTCGAATGCGCGAAATGCGAGTTCATCGAGACCCGGGCGGCGCAGCTCCGCTGAAATCGAAAACTGTTGAACGGCTAACGACCAATGTCCGGCCGCCGCAGACCTCAGCCTGATCCAGATCACGATACGCGTTGCAATGGCTTGTGCGCTGACCGCGATCGGCGCCTTCCTCGTGATCCTGTAGCCGGGACGGGTTGAGCAGGCGGCGTGGAGCGCGCGCAGCGTTAACTGGCTGCGTAGATGCCAGCCGCAGCGCAATTCACATCTTCGGCGGTCTGCCTCGCTTCGCAAACAACAGCCCCTGCATGTCCACCGCATTCCTGAGAATGCCGGCACGTTTCATCGCTTCGGTCCGCTCGGGCCCGGGTGCTAGCGCGCGGGCCTGTTCGAGGGCTGCCAGCGCCTCGGTCTCCAGATCGAGTTTGGGCCGCGGGTTTTTGATCGGTCGGGCCATCGCTTCAGTTCTTCGGTTTCAATGCGTCGATTTGGGCTGGATTGGTGGCCGGGCACTCTGGATTGAGCCCGGTGCGGGTGCCGGCTGTCCGGGCTCGGCGCCGCCCCAGCCGGCGGCGTCGGCCTCGAGCGGATCGATCGCCTCGATCCTGGTCTCGGTGTGAGCACAGCTTGGGCATTGATAGCGGCGGTGTTCGAAACCTTCCGGTCCGGCCGTGACGGCAGCCGTCATCATCCGCGTGCGGCAGTCGGGACAGCGCGGACGGTGGATAGGCAGTAGTTCCGGATCGGGTTTCCTCATCCCGGCCATGGCCCAAAACTAGCGCCGATCTGAAAAGCCTGTCTGTCCGGTCGCCGACAAAATCCTCGAAATTGGGACTGCCTGCAGGTGGTCGGATGAGGCCGGACGGCCCCGCCCAGGATGGTGTAGCGCGGTCCAGCCTCGCGCGAACCGCCAGAGCCTGGCTGCCACCGGCAAATTCATTGCCTGTTCATGACGGTTCCACTACATTTTTATGACGCGACGCAGCTTCCGGATGCGCCGTGCGTCTCCTGGTCGTCGCCAGCCAAGGCCTTAGCATCGCGCCGGGTAATGTTGCGTCCCGCCCATGGCGCCCCCGCCAAATCAAGGCTCCTCCGTTACCGCCCTTGCCGGCGGCATCGCCGCGATCGGCGTCTGGCGGCTGTTGGCCGTGGCGGCACCCCATCTGGCCGCGCTCGCCGTCATGCTGCAGACCGAAACCGACCTCAGTGCGCGCATCGGCTTTTTGCTGTCGTGGGGGATCCTGAACTTCTTCTTCATCGCCCTATTGCGGCGCCCGGCGCTGTCGGGCGCGCTGTCGCTGACGCTGGTGGTGGTTTTGGTGCTGCTGTCGCGGCTCAAGCACGACGTAGTGCAGATGACCGCGAACTTCGTCGACCTGATGGTGATCGATCGCGATACCGCCGCCTTCCTGTTTACGATCTTCCCCAATCTGCGCTGGTCGGTGATCGGGGCCGGCCTCGTCACCATCCCCTTGATGTACGCGCTGTGGTGGCTCGATCCGTTCCGCATCCGCCGGCTGCCGGCGCTGGCCTGTTGCCTCGCCTGTCTTGCCGGCCTGGTCGGATACGCCTTCGCCTGGCCGGATGAAGCCTGGCGCGGCTATTATGACGACGGCTATTTGTCGAAATTTTCCCGCTCCGGCGTGACAGCGGTATCCGACTTCATCAATTACGGGTTCATGGAGTCGGACGCGGTAGCCACCGAGCGCCTCAAGGTGCCGCTGGTGGACTCCTGCCATCCGGCGGGACGGCGGCCGAACATCGTCATGATCCATGACGAGTCGAGTTTTGACATCCGTCAGGCCCAGGGCATCAAGGTGCCCGCGGGCTATGGCAGCCATTTCCAATCGTACGACGGCAAGGAGCGAACATTCCTGGCCGAGAGTAACGGCGGGCCGAGCTGGTTCACCGAATATAACGTGCTCGCCGGCCTCTCCTCGCGCTCGTTCGGCCGGTTCGCCTATTTCGTCACCCGGATCGCTTCGGGCCGCGTCGAGCGCGGATTGCCGCTGGCGCTGCGCCGCTGCGGCTACACCACGCTGTCGCTCTATCCGGCGTTCGGCGCCTTCATGAGTGCGCGCAGCTTCCAGACTACGACCGGCATCCAGCATTTCTACGACGCGCAGGATCTCCACGCCAAAGACGTCGAGCCGGACAGCTTCTTCTACGACAAGGCCCTGAAGCTGATCGCCGAGCAGCCGCAGGGGACGCCGCTGTTCACCTTCGTCTACCTAGCCGCCAATCATTTTCCCTGGGAAACCCGATTCCGCCCCGACCTGATGCCGTCCTGGCGCAAGCCCGGCAACGAGCCGGAGGTCGACGAATATCTGCGCCGGCAGACGATGAGCGCCAACGATTTCTCGGCCTTCATCGCCGGGCTGAAGAAGAAATTTCCGGCACAGCCGTTCCTGATCGTGCGCTACGGCGATCACCAGCCGGAATTCTCACCGCATCTGCTCGACCCCGGCCTCGACGAGGCCGGCGTCGGCAAAAAGCTGGAGAATTACGACCCACGCTACTACGGGACCTATTACGCCATCGATGCCGTCAATTTCGAGCCGGTGAAGAGTCCGGCCGTGATGGACACCATCGACGCGGCCTATTTGCCGCTGGTGATCCAGGAAGCCGCCGGGATTCCGCTCGATCCGTCGTTCGAGGAGCAGAAGAGCATCATGCTCCGCTGCCAGGGGCGGTTCTATGATTGCAAGAACGGCGCGGAGGCGAGGCGCTTCAACCGGCTGCTGATCGACGCCGGGATGATCAAGGGATTGTAGGACGTCATTTCCCTCGTGTCCCGGACGCGGTGCAGCGTTCTTCACGCTGCTCCGCAGAGCCGGGACCCATATCGACGATAGGCGCGATCAGGGCGTGGGCCCCGGCTCTGCAGCGCACCGCAAGTGCGCTGCGCTGCGTCCGGGGCACGGGAGAGTGCCATCGAAGCGGACCTCTCAGTCCTGCTTCTTCTTCACCGCCCCAAGTATCCGGTCTGCTTCCACGCGCCAGTCCGCACTGCGGGCAAACGCCTCGCTGCCTTTCGGCCCGAACAGGCCTTCGTCGGCGAGGTCGGCAATAAAAGCCTGGCGTTCGGCGGTGCCTTGCGCCGACCACGGCGTCAGGCCGGCCTCGCGCACGGTCTCGGCGACTTCGCGAACCTCCTCGCTGCGGCGGCGGCCATGTTCGATCACGCGCTGGAAGAAATACGCGCCCTGCTTCTCCCAATCGATGCCGGGAAAGGTTTCCTTCAGCGAGGCCAGCACCGCATCCTCGACGCCGTAGGCGCGCGCGGTGGTGAAGGCCTCGATCACCATCGCCTCCATGCCCTTGATCATCACGCTGCGGCACATCTTCACCGCCGAGGCGACGCCCAGTTTCTGGCTCGCCACCTTGGCGTCGAAGCCAAGCTCCACCAAGAGCGGCGCCAGCGTCGCCGCACCGGCGCCGCCCAGCAGCAGCGGCACCTTGATGCGATAGGGCGGGATCGACGTCATCACGGCGCCCTCGACATAGCGGCCGCCCTTGCCGTCGATCAGATCAGCCGCGCGCTGCTTGGCGCCGGGCGAAGCCGAATTGAAGTCGAGGAACCAGGCGCCCTGTTTCACCGCGCCCGCACAGGCTTCCGCGACCGGGACAGCCTGGCTCGCGGTGACGGCGGAAACGATGAACTCGGATTGCGCGGCGAGATCGGCATGCGACGTCGTCAGCGCAACCCCATTGCGTGGCGGCGTGATCGCGCAACGCGTAGCCGGCTTGGTCGCTGCGCAGCTTGATGTCGTAGGCGGCGACCTTGACGTCCTGCTTGCGCAAATCCTCGGCGAGAATCCGGCCCACTTCGCCGTAGCCGACGAGGCCGATATTCCACTGCCTGGGTTCGGTCGATGTCGCGGTCATTCCAAACGATCTCCATGTTCGGTTCGGTTGCACGGCGAAGGGCGACGCGGTTACTGTTTTTGAATTCCGGCCCTCTCGATCACTTTCTGCCACTTGTCGATGTCGGACTGCAACCGGTCCGAAATCTCCTGCGGCGTACTGGCCTTGGCCTCGATGCCGAGTTCGAGCAGCCGCTTTTTCACCTCGGCGTCGGCGAGGATAGCCTGCAACGCGGCGTTGAGCGCGTTCACGATCTCCGGCGGCGTGCCGGCCGGGGCAAACAGCGCGTTCCAGGAAATCACGTCGTAACCGGTAACCCCGCTTTCGCGTACGGTGGCGAGCTCGGGCGTGCTTTCCGATCGCACCGGCCCCGACGATGCCAGCGCCCGCAATTTCCCGTCGGCCAGATTGCCCTTCATCGAGGAGTAGCCGTCGATCATCAGCGCGATGTCGCCCTGCAGCTGCGATACCATCACCTCGGGCGTGCCCCGAAACGGAATGATGGTGAAATCGATCCCGGCCAGCGTCTTGAACAATTCGGCCGACAGGTTCTGGGTGCTGCCGATGTTGATGGTCCCGACATTGAGCGCGCCGGGTTTTGCCTTTGCCGCCGCGATGAAGTCGCCAAGGGTTTTGAATTCCGAACCGGATCCCGTCGCGAAGATGAAGTCGAAGTACCCCAGGCTGGAAACCGGCGCAAAGTCCTTCAGCGGATCGAACGGCAATTTCCTGAACAGGGAGACGCTGATCGCGGTGCCGTTGGAGAGCAGCGCCAGGGTGTAGCCGTCGGGCGGCGACGAGATCACGGTTCGGGCCGCGGCAATGCCGCCGGCGCCGGGCTGGTTCTCGACGTAAAAGCGCTGCCCGAGCCTGTCGCCGAGCTTTTCCGCAACGATGCGCGCCGTGGTGTCGGCAATGCCGCCGGGCCCGAACGGCACAACGATACGAACAGAGCGGTCGGGGTAACCGGCCGCGCTGGCCTGTTGGGAAACCGCGCATGCGAACAAGGCAAGCGCCACAACAATACGGGCGGCGGCGCGGTCGAAAATCATCTTGGACAATTCCTTGCTGCCTGAAATCCTGCCTCTGGCATCGCGCTAACGTTTCCCGATCTTATCCCACAGCCAGCGCGCCACCGCATCCGGCGAGGACGCGCCGTCGCCGCCGGCGGCGCGCAGATTGGCCTCGCGCATCGCGGCGATGTTGATCCTGCCGAGCAGCGGCTGCAGCGCCTCGCGCAGCACCGAATCGGAAGCGCGCTTCGGCGCGATCAGCATGATCGCGTCGTAGGGCGGGATCGCGTGTCTGGGATCTTCCAGCACCACCAGATCGTATTTGGCGATCAGCCCGTCGCTGGTGTAGCCCGCGATCACGTCGACTTCACCGGAGGCGACGGCGGCGTACATGAAGTCCGGCTGCATCTGCCGCTGGGTGCGGAACGGCAGGCCGTAGGCCTGCTTGATGCCGGCCCATTCCGGACGCGAGAAGAATTCATAGTCGGCCGCGATCGACATCGACGGCGCCCGCGAGGCCAGATCGGCGATGCTGCGAATGCCCAATTGTTCGGCGCGCCGGCGCGGCATCACCAGCGCATAGGCGTTTTCAAAGCCGAGTTCGCCCAACAGCGTGATGTTTTGCCGTGCCAGCGTCGCCTTCAATTCAGCCAGCAGCACTTCGCGCGGCTTGATATCGCTGTGATGGAACTGATTGGCCCACAGCGTGCCGGAATAATCGACATAGACGTCGATATCGCCGGATACCAGCGCATCGAAGATGACGTTGGAGCCGAGGCCTTCGCGCGAGCTGGCGGAGAGCCCGGCCGCCTGCAGCCGCTGCGCGATCAGCGCCGACAGCACATATTGCTCGGTAAAGGTCTTGGCGCCGACAATGTAGCTCGACGCCGAGCGCGACATCGTGGGCACCAGCGTGGCCGCGACCAATGCGGCGATGCCGACGCCGCCGATCGCCGCGCGAATGCGGCTGCGGTTGCGCAAGCCGTTCTCGATCAGCGCCAGCAATTGGTCTACCGCGAGCGCCAGCACCGCGGCGGCGAGGCAGCCGAACAGCACGAACACCCAGTTCTGGGTCTGCAATCCTGCAAAAATGTAATTGCCGAGGCTGGTCTGGCCGATCGGCGTCGACAGCGTCGCGGTGCCGATCACCCAGACCGCCGCGGTGCGGATGCCCGCCATCATCACCGGCAGCGCCAGAGGCAGTTCGACCGTGAACAGGGATTGCTGCGGCGTCATTCCGACGCCTTGCGCCGCTTCCAGGATCGCGGCGTCGACGCCCTGCAGGCCGGTGATGGTGTTGCGCAGCACCGGCAGCATCGAATAGAGCGCCAGCGCCAGCACGGCGGGCAGGAATCCGAACGCGGAGAATCCAAATCCGAACCACGACAGCGACAACGCCGCGAGCGCCAGCAGCAGCGGATAGAACAGCGCCAGCAGCGCCAGCCCCGGCACCGTCTGCACGATGCTGGCAAGCCCGAGCAGCGCGCCGCGCAGCACCGCCCGGTTACGCGCGATGATCGCCAATGGAAGGCTGACCGCAAGGCCCAGCGCTAGCGCGGTGACGCTGACGCGGACATGATTGCCGAGATAATCCGGCAGATGCGCCACTGCCTCGCTCCAGCGCGGATCGGAGAACAGGTTCATGCCGCGCCATCCCGCGGCAGCAAGGCCCCGAGCCGCTCGGCCTGCCGCCGCGGCGTGCGCAGCAATTCGCCGACATAGGCATCGCTGCTTCCCGTGAGTTCGGCCGGCGTGCCCTGCGCCAGCAGTTTTCCGCCGCGCATCACGGCAACGCGGTCGGCCAGCAATATGGCTTCGGTCATGTCGTGGGTGATCATGACAGTGGTCAGGCCGAGCTTGCGATGCAGATCGCGAAAATCGTCGCCGAGCGCGTCGCGGGTAAGAGGGTCGAGCGCGCCGAACGGCTCGTCCATCAAGACGATGCGCGGTTTTGCCGCGAGCGCGCGCGCCACGCCGACGCGCTGGCGCTGGCCGCCGGACAATTCATGCGGCAGCCGGTCGCGGTATTGCGCGCCGTCGAGCCGCACCAGATCGAGCAGTTCATCCACCCGCGTGGCAACCTCCGCCGCGGGCCAGCCGAGCAATTTGGGCGTGACCCCGATATTGCCGGCGACGCTGATATGCGGAAACAGCCCGCCGCTCTGGAACACGTAGCCTATGCGGCGGCGCAGCAGGATCGGATCGACGTTGCGGACGTCTTCGCCTTCGACCGTGATGCTGCCTCCGTCGGCCTCGATCAGCCGGTTGGCCAGCCGCAGCAGCGTGGTCTTGCCCGAGCCGGAGCCGCCGACGATGGCCAAAAACTCGCCCTCGGCGACGTCGAGCGAGACGTCGTCGACCGCCACCACGCGCGCAGCGTCGCGGCCGCCGTCAAAAGTCTTGCCGACATGCGTGTAGCCGATCAGCGGCGGTGCTGGCATTCGTCTGATCTCAACCCCGTGGCTCTCCCAACGCCCATAGTGATAGCCGAAAAAGCGGGCAGGTCGTGAGCCGCGCAGTGGCTTATTCCGGGAAGCGGGCCTGCTTTGGCTGGAAATCCACGGGTTCCACCCCGCTGCTATACTTTAGTTCCAGTTTCGCCATGGTGATACGGTCTGCGGCGGAGTAAGGCTTGCTGCGCTTGCAGTCGCCGCTATAGTTCGCGCCGAACAGCTCATTAAGAGGCCTAATAAAGTGGAGAGAACAATATGATAAGAACATTCCGCCTCCCATTTCGGACATTGCAAGGGTTCCTCGGTGCGACTGCCCTGGGCCTGTTGGCGACGGCTTCCAGCGGCGCCTTTTCGGGTGCAGCCTTGGCCGCAGACCCCATCAAGATCGGGGTGATCGCGGAAGCCCAGGCCATTGCCGGCGCCTCGATCCCGCAGGCGGCGCAGTTGGCCGCCGACGAGATCAATGCGAAAGGCGGCGTCGACGGACGCAAGATCGAAATTGTCAGCTACGACAACCACAGCTCTTCGGCGGATTCGGTGCGTGCCTTCCAGCGCGCCGTCAACGAGGACAAGGTCAATGCCGTTATCTCCAGCTATATCAGCGAGGTCGTGCTCGCGCTCGAGCCCTGGGCCTCACGCCTGAAAACGCCGTTCGTGACGCCAGGTGCGGCCTCGAACGAAATCAGCAAGAGCGTTCACGCCGATTACGAGAAGAACAAATACACCTTCCACGGCTATCTCACCTCGGCCGCGCTGGCGATGTCGGTCTGCGACGCCGCCAAGGATCTGCTGGTGGATCAGAAACACATGAAGACCGCGGTCATCATGAGCGAGGACGCCGCCTGGACCAAGCCGCTCGACGTCGGATATGAGGAATGCCTGCCCAAGATCGGGTTGAAGGTGCTGGACCACATCCGGTTCTCGCCCGATACCACCGATTTCACGCCGATCTTCAACAAGATCGAGGGCTCCAAGCCCGATGTGATCATCACCGGCATTTCTCATGTCGGCGTGCAGCCCACGGTGCAGTGGAAGAACCAGCAGGTGCCGATCGCGATGTTCGGCATCAGTTCGCAGGCGACCAACGAAACCTTCGGCAAGGATACCAACGAGGCGGCGGAAGGCGTGCTCTATCAGGGTGTGTCCGGTCCGAACGTCGCGGTAACCCCGAAGTCGGTCCCGTTCGCCGAAGCCTTCAGGAAGAAGTACGGCAACTATCCGTCCTACGCCGGTTATACCTCCTATGACGAGGTCTATTACATCGCCGATGCCGTGAAGCGGGCGGGGTCGACGGATGCCGACAAACTGGTCGATGCGCTCGAAAAGACCGATTGGGAAGGCACCATCGGCCGCGTCCAGTTCTACGGCAAAGACGATCCGTTCACCCATTCGATCAAATACGGCAAGGGCCTGATCACCGGGTTGATGCTGCAATGGCAGGATGGCAAGCAGGTGTCGGTCTGGCCCAAGGAAGTCGCCAAGAGCGAACTGAAATTCCCCAGCTTCGTCAAGGTGACGAACTAAGTCTCGCATACATCAGCTCCCGGGCCCTCCCGGGAGCCGATTCATATGCAGCACCCTTCCTTTCCAACAGGCGGCCGGGCCGCCCTGGCCATTCATAAATGCTTGCGTTCCAGATTCTGATCGATGGCTTTGCCATCAGTGCGTTGTATGCGCTAGGCGCGACCGGCTTTACGCTCATCTTCGGCGTTTCGGGCGTGCTCAATCTCTCCCACGGCGCCATCATGGTGGCGGCAGCGGTGGCGGCCTGGGCCGCCGCCAGCGTGCTGCATGTGAACACCTATTTCGGCGCGCTGATCGGGGTCGCGGTCGCGCTTGTCGCCGCGTTCGCGACCTACTTCGCGGTCGTGCGGCCGATGCAGAATTCGCGACTCATCCCCAACGAGGAGAAGGAAATCTTCGTCCTCACCGGCACCTTGCTGTGGGGGATCATGATCCAGGAACTGATCGCCTATTTCTTCACCAACAATGCCAAGACGGTGCTTCCGATCGTCGAGGGCGTCGTCGATGTGCTCGGCGTGCGCACGCCGAGGAACGAGATCTTCACCGCGGTGGTCTGCTGCTTCGTGATCGGCCTGCTCTGGCTATTGGTGAACCGCACCCGGACCGGCAAGGCGGTGCTGGCGGCGTCGATGAACCCGCGTGGCGTCACGCTGCTGGGGCTCGAACTCACGCGCATCTATGTCGTGGTGTGGGCGATCTACGGCGTGCTTGCCGGGATCGCCGGCGTGCTGCTCGGCATGTTCCTCGGCGTGAGCTCCTACAGCGTGGGCCCGCTTACAGCCAGCGCATTCTCCATCGTCGTGCTCGGCGGGCTCGGCAGCGTCTCCGGTTCCCTGATCGCCGCCTTCGTCGTCGGGTATCTCGAGACGCTGACGGCCTATCTCGTCTCGCCCGCCTATCGCACCATTCCGGCGCTGCTGCTGCTGGTGATCGTGATGTATATCCGGCCTCAAGGCCTGCTGGGGAGGCGTTGACGATGGCCGGGTTCTTCAAGTCGCGCCTGTTCTTCATCTCGCTCGTGACCGTGATCGTCGCCGCCACGTTGCCGCTCTACGTTTCCGGTTACATCCTTGGCCTCTTGACGGTCGCTTTCTATTTCGGCGTGTTCGCGATGGCCTGGGACCTGCTGTTCGGGTTTGCCGGCGAAGTGAATTTCGGGCCGACCTTCCTGATCGGGGTCGGCGCCTACACCGCAGGCATCCTCAACAATCAGTATGGATGGTCGGTCTATCTGTGCATCGTGCTTGGCGCGCTGGCCTCGGTGATCGCAGGCCTCGTGCTGGCGCTCCCGGCGCTGCGGGTGCGCGGCCCGTATTTCGGGCTGACGACGCTGGTCGCGGTCCTGATGTTGCAGAATTTCATCGTGGTGTTCGCCGATCTTACCGGCGGCGAGATCGGCTTGACGATCCCCGACGTCATCACCATCAATGCCGGCGCCAACTACTGGATCGCGCTCGGATTCATGGCCATCAGCGCCGCCATCCTGTACGGGCTTTCGCAATCGCCGGTCGGACTCGTGCTGCAGGCGAGCGGGCAGGACCCGGTCCAGGCCGGCGCGCTCGGCTTCAACATCGTCAAGCACAAGCTTGCGGCTTTCATCGTCAGCGCCTTCTTCTCGGGGCTCTCCGGGGCGCTGCTGGTGTTCTACTTCGGCACCGCGTCGGTCGGCACCGTGGTCGACGTGGCGGTTGGTGTGAACGTCATCGTATCGGCGGTGCTGGGTGGCCGCCGCACCGTGCTGGGCGCAGCACTTGGCGCCATCTTCCTGATCGTGGCCGGCGAATTCCTGAGGCCGACCGGCGAACTGGCGACCTTCATCGTCTCCGCCGTGGCCCTGCTGGTCGTGCTGTTCTTCCCCGGCGGTTTCCTCGGAGCGGCCCTGTCACGTGAGGCGCGCTCCTGATGGATGAACTCGTGATGGACAAGACTGTCGCAAGCGCACCCGTTCTCGAGGTCCGCGGCCTGACCAAGCGGTTCGGCGGGCTGACCGCCGTCAAGAATCTGAGCTTCGATCTGCGTGCCGGTGAGATTTTTGGCCTGATCGGGCCGAACGGCTCGGGAAAATCGACGGCGATGAAGAGCGTGATGGGCATCGAGCGTCCGACCGCGGGCGAGGTCGTCTTCCTGGGCGAGAACGTCGCCGGCCTTCCCGCGCACAAGATCGCGCGCAAGGGCTTTGGCATGGTGTTCCAGCATTCGCGTCCGCTGAACCGGCAGACCGTGCTCGAAAACATCATGGTCGCGCTATTGCCCGACAGCCTGTTCATGCTGTTCCCCGACAAGGCCCTGAACGAGCGCGCCAAATGGATCGCGGAGCGCGTCGGCCTCGGCGCCGTCATGGACCGTCGGCCGCCGACATTGCCCTTCGCCGATTTGCGCCGGCTTGAGCTCGCGAAGGCGATCGCACGCGATCCGAAGGTGGTGCTGGTCGATGAGCCATTCGCCGGGCTGACGCGCGGTGAGGTCGACGTGTTCTCCGAATTGATCCGCAGCTTCCGCGACGAAGGCCGTGCGGTGATGCTGGTCGATCACAACGTCAAGAGCGTTGCCGCATTGGTCGATCGCGTCCTGGCGATGTATCTCGGCGAGGAAATCGTCACCGGCAAGGCCGACGAGGTGATGCGGAACGAGACCGTGCGGCGGGTCTATCTCGGCGGCGCCCTCGAAATCCATGCGCGGCCGGAAACCAGCTTCAAGGACAAGGTGCCGCTGTTGCAGGTCGAGAACGTCAGCGTGCTCTACGGCAAGGCGCAGGCACTGGAGAACGTCTCGATCCATGTGCATGAAGGCGAGTTCGTCTCCATCGTGGGTCTCAACGGCGCCGGCAAGACCACGCTGTTCAATACCATCTCGGGTTTCCTTCCCTATAGCGGTGAGATCCTTCGCGGCGGCGAAAAGCTGCGCGGCATCGGCCCGGCGCGGATCGCCCGCAGCGGTCTCGTGCAGTGTCCGGAGTCGCGCGAATTGTTCGGCGAGATGTCGGTGCGCGAGAATCTCGATCTCGGCGGCCACCATCTGACCGAACAGGCGAGGGCCGAGCAGCTCAGCTGGCTGTTCGAGCTGTTTCCGATCCTGAAGGAGCGTCAGGGCCAGATGGCGCAGACCCTTTCCGGCGGCGAACAGCAGATGCTGGCGATCGGCCGCGCGCTGATGATGCAGCCGCAGATCCTGATACTGGACGAGCCCACCCTGGGACTCGCGCCGGTCATTCTCGAACTGCTGTCAAAGGCGCTGGAAAGATTGCGCCAGACCACCTCGATCACTGTCTTGCTGGGCGAGCAAAACGTGACCTTCGCGCTTCCGCATGCCGACCGCGTCTATGTGCTCGAGCACGCGCGGATCGTCTGGGAAGGCGATCCCGGTCGCTTCGCCGAGGAGGCCGGCGCCGGATATCTCTAGTTTGCGAGCAACATAACAACAAAGCAAAGAAAGGGAGAACACCATGCGACGACCATTTGATATTTCGAGTCCGGCTCGCCTCGTTCCGCTGGCGTCCGCGCTTGCGCTCTGTCTTGCTACTTCGGCTCACGCGCAGTCCGCAGACCCCATCAAGATCGGCGTCATCGCCGAGGTGCAGTCGATCGCGGGCGCCGCGACCCCAGGCGGCGCGCAGATCGCCGCCGACGAGATCAATGCCAAGGGGGGCGTGCTCGGCCGCAAGATCGAGATCGTCAGCTACGACAACAAGAGCTCGTCGGCCGATTCCGTGCGCGCCTTCCAGCGCGCGGTCAGCGAGGACAAGGTCTCGGCGGTGATCGCCAGCTATATCAGCGAGGTCGTGCTTGCGCTGGAGCCGTGGGCTGCGCGGCTGAAAATGCCGTTGATCACGCCGGGTGCTGCGTCCAACGAGATCACCAAGGCGATCCACAACGACTACGACAAGAACAAATACACCTTTCATGGTTATCTGACGTCGGCAGCTCAGGCCCAGCTCGTCTGTGACGCCGCCAAGGACCTGCTGGTCGACCAGCTCAAGTTCAAGACGGTCGCAATCATGAGTGAGGATGCGGCCTGGACCAAGCCACTCGATATCGGTTACGAGGCCTGCCTGCCGAAAGCCGGATTGAAGGTGGTCGACCACGTGCGCTTCTCGCCCGACACCACCGACTTCACGCCGATCTTCAACAATATCGAGAGCAAGAAGCCGGATGTGATCGTGACCGGTATCTCGCATGTCGGCGTGCAGCCGTCCGTGCAATGGAAGAACCAGCAGGTGCCGGTCCCGATGTTCGGCATCAGCGCCCAGGCGCTGAGCCCGACCTTCTGGAACGACACCAACGCCGCCGCCGAAGGTATTCCTTCGCTCGCGGTCGCGACGCCGGACGTTGCCGTCACCGCGAAGACCAAGCCGTTCGCGCAGGCCTTCAAGGCCAGGTTCGGCACGGCTCCGGCCTACACCGGCTACACCGCCTATGACGAGGTCTACATCATCGCGGAGGCGATCCAGCGGGCCGGCTCGACCGATCCCGACAAAATGGTCACCGAGCTGGAGAAGACCAATTTCGAAGGCACCATCGGGCGCATCCAGTTCTACGGCAAGGACGACGAATTCACGCACGGCATCAAGGCCGGTCCCGGTGCGGTGACTGGCCTCGTGTTCCAGTGGCAGAATGGCAAGCAGGTCGCGGTGTGGCCGAAGGCCGTCGCCGATGGGAAACTCAAATTCCCTGATTTCGTGAAGCTGTCGCAGTAACGACGGGTGCAGTGACCGCTGCTCGCTGCGCTTACCCTCCCCTCCAGGGGCTCCTCCAGGGGAGGGCAAGAACTCGCATTTCATCTCGTCACGTTGAACTTGCCGTCTGTAACCGCTAAGGCATCTCCAAACGCTTCGAGAGGGGGACGCGGTGGATACGGCACAGCCAAATGCGGTCGCGCTTGACGACGCGACGGTGGCGTTTCGCCTGGCCGATGCGCGCGTCTACACCGCGGTCGAAAAGGCCAAGCTTGCAGTGGCGCATGGTGAGTTCGTCGCCATCGTCGGGCCCACCGGATGCGGGAAATCCACGCTGCTCAACGTCGCCGCCGGGCTGCTCAAGCCGGCTTCGGGGTCGGTCAGGATCTTCGGCCAGCCGCTGACGGGCCTGAACCGGGATGCCGGCTATCTGTTCCAGGCCGATGCGCTGTTCCCCTGGAAGACCGCCGTCGACAACGTCGCCATCGGGCTCGAGATCAAGGGCGCGCCGCGCGAGCAGGCGCTGCAGCGCGCGCAGGGCTGGCTGACTTCAGTTGGTCTCGGCGCCTTCGGCAACCGTTATCCGCATATGCTCTCGGGCGGCCAGCGCAAGCGGGTCGGCCTCGCCCAGGTCCTGATCCGCGATCCCAAGATATTACTGATGGACGAGCCGTTCGGGCCGCTCGATGCCCAGACCCGGCAGATCATGGGCAATTTGCTGCTGGAATTATGGAACGCCGACCGCAAGGCGGTGCTGTTCGTCACCCACGATCTCGAAGAGGCGATTGCGCTCGCCGACCGCGTGGTGATCATGTCGGCGGGGCCCAGCGCGCGCATCATCGGCGACTGGCGGGTGTCGCTGCCGCGCCCGCGCGATATTTCGGAAGTGCGGATGGAGAAGGACTTCCACGAACTGCACCGGGAAATCTGGAGCGTGCTAAAGGACGAAGTGATGAAGGGTTATGCGCAATCGTCGCAAGCGGCGGAGGCGGTCTGATGCGCCGTTCGACGCTTCTCGCCCTGCAAGTGCTGGTCGCCGTCGTCGTGCTCGGGCTGTGGCAGTTCTTCGCCACCGTCCCGGTGTTCGAGCGCATGGTGCTGCCGCCGTTCTTCTTCTCCAACCCGGTCGACGTATTCAGCCAGATCGTCGCATGGTTCCAGAGCGGCGTGATCTGGAAGCACCTCGTCATCACGTTGTGGGAGTCGATCCTGGCGTTTGCGATCGGCTCGCTCGGCGGCGTCATGGTAGGCTTCTGGTTCGCGCGCCAGCCCCGCGTCGCCGCGGTGTTCGATCCCTATGTGAAGATGGTCAACGCACTGCCGCGCGTGGTGCTGGCGCCGATCTTCACGCTGTGGCTGGGCTTGGGCATCTGGTCCAAGGTCGCGCTCGGCGTGACGCTGGTGTTCTTCATCGTGTTCTTCAACGTCTATCAGGGCGTCAAGGAAGTCTCGACCACGGTGCTCGACAACGGCCGCATGCTCGGCATGAGCGAGCGGCAGCTGATGCGGCATGTCTACTGGCCGTCGGCGCTGTCGTGGATGTTCTCCTCGCTGCACACTTCCGTCGGCTTTGCCGTGGTCGGCGCGGCGGTCGGCGAATATCTCGGCTCCGCCGCAGGCCTCGGCTATCTGATCCAGCAGGCCGAGGGTGTGTTCGACGTTTCAGGCGTGTTCGCCGGCATGTTCGTGTTGTCCGCCTTCGTCATCCTGATCGACATGGGCGTGACGCTGGTGGAGCGGCGGCTGCTGATCTGGCGCCCGGCCGCGGCGGACGGACGGGGGTAGGCTTCTCCCTGTCATTCCGGGGCGCGCGAAGCGCGAACTACGGTGCGCAATTGCGCACCTGAGAATCCCGAGATTCCGGGTCTGCTCCTTCGGACCATCCCGGAATGACGGCGCGAAGCCGGGCCGTCAGTTCAGCATCTTGACATCATCCGGCGTCTGCGGCGGCGTCTTGATCGCGATCGCCTTGAATGGCCGGCTATCGGGCTTGGTGCCGCCATGCGGGGTGCCGTGGGGGATGATGACGAGATCGCCCGGCTTTACCCTCACTTCCTTGTCGCCGAGCCAGATCGTGCCGGTGCCTTCGAGGATGTACTGCATCTCGTTGGCGATCGGATGCAGGTGCTTGGGCACGTTGCCGTCCTGGACCGAGACGGTAGCGCCATCGGCGGAGACGAACATTTTTGAGCGCAATCCGCCGGCATTGGGGGGTGCAAGCGCATCTCCTTCCAACTCGCCGGTATGAATGACCTGTGCCGTGATGCTCTCGGCGGCCAGCGCCGGGCGCAGCAGGTGCGTGATGCCGCAGCCGGCGGCAAAGGCCGCGGCGATCGAAAGCGTGGTGGCGATGCGATTCATGGATAGTCCTCCCAGTTTTTTGTGATGCAATGGTATGCCGCGAAACCAGCGTTGACCAGCGCGTGAGCCTGCATGGCCCGGCGAAAGATCATGCGCGCGGCCCGGAATAAACCCCGGTTTTTGCGGTCGCACCTTGGCACCAAAGTCGCCTTCTCAAGCCCGGCGCGCTGCTCTATCTTGCCGCCAACTTGAATGGAGGACTCCCATGAGGAAGATGTTTGGCCGGCTGGCCGGAGCGCTGTTGGCGCTGGCGCTGACGTCGGGCTTTGCCGCAGCGCAAAGCAAGATCACGGTCGCGGTCGGCGGCGGGGCCTGCCTGTGCTATCTGCCGACGGTGCTGGCCAAGCAGCTCGGCGAATTCGAACACGCGGGGCTCGCCGTCGACATGGTCGACCTCAAGGGCGGCTCGGACGCGCTGAAGGCGGTGCTCGGCGGCAGTGCCGACGTGGTCTCCGGCTATTTCGACCATTGCGTCAACCTGGCGGCCAAGAAACAGGAACTGGTGTCCTTCGTGGTCTATGACCGGTATCCCGGGCTGGTGCTGGTGGTGTCGCCCTCGCACACCGGTGAAATCAAATCGATCAAGGATCTGGCCGGCAAGAAGGTCGGCGTCAGCGCGCCGGGCTCGTCGACCGATTTCTTCCTGAAATATCTCTTGAAGAAAAACGGCCTCGATCCGGCCAGCGCCGCCGTCATCGGCGTCGGCCTCGGCGCAACCGCGGTGGCGGCGATGGAGCAGGGCCAAATCGATGCGGCGGTGATGCTGGATCCCGCGGTCACGGTGCTGCAGGCCAGCCATCCGGACCTGAAGATCCTGAGCGACACCCGCACGCAAAAGGATACGCTTGCGGTGTTCGGCGGCGAATATCCGGGCGGCGCGCTCTACTCGACCGCGGCCTGGGTCGGCTCGCACGAGAAAGAGGTGCAGGCGCTGACATCGGCGATCGTCAATACGCTCGCCTGGATCCATTCGCATTCGCCGGAAGAGATCATGGCGAAGATGCCGGAGGAAATGGTCGGCAAGAACAAGGAGCAGTATCTCGCGGCGCTGAAGAACACGATCCCGATGTATTCGGAAACCGGCAAGATGGATCCGAAGGGCGCCGACGCCGTGCTCGCGGTGTTCAGCGAAGGCTCGCCGGAGGTCGCCAAGGCCAATATCGATGTGACCAGGACCTGGACCAACAAATACGTCGAACAGGTCAAGAAGACGACGGGGATGAATGCGAAGTAACGTGCAGCGATGAGCGGCATGACGGCTCCGGTCATTCATCGCGTGACATCGCTTGATCTGCCCGTGCAGCCATGGTCGTGGCCGTTCGCCGCGGCGCGGCGCGCGGATATCGATGCGCATTTCGCAGCTCAGCAGCGCGAAAAGCCGAAGCTCTGGAACGGCCGCGTTCTGCTCGGCCGCAATCCTGTTTTCGGCGGCGACCGCTTCACGGCCAGCTATTTCGAGACCGATTTCGCCAGTTTTCTGGCGTGGCGCGACTGGGGTTTTCCGGACAAGGACGTCTTCAACGGCTTCGGGATGGGGGCGCTGCTTTCCAGCGACGGCGCGTTTGCGCTGGGCGAAATGGGCCAGCATACCTCGAACGCAGGGCGCATCTATTTTCCGTCCGGCACCCCCGATCTCGACGATATCAGCGGCAGTGCGGTCGATATTGCGGGCAGCGTCGCGCGCGAACTCGAGGAGGAAACCGGGCTGACCGCGGCCGAATATCGCAGCGAGGCGCATTGGCATTGCGTTTCCACCGGCCCCGCCGTTGCGATGATCAGAATCTTGCGCGTCGATCTGCCGGGCGAGGTGCTGCGCGCCCGGATTGAAGCCAATCTGGCCCTGCAGCCATCGCCCGAGCTTGCGGCGATCCATCTGGTGCGGGGAACAGGCGATCTCAACGCCGCGATGCCGCGCTTTGTCACGGCCTTCATCGAAGCGCAGCTTTCCAGCTAACCCAGCGTTGCGGGCGTTGGGTACTCCAGGGGGCGCGTGCGTCCGAAGGATGCATACCCTATGCGCTTGACATCGGTCGGCGCTCCCCCTGTGATAGGCGCCGATAAAAACAAAAAAATGCAGTGCACAATCAGGGGAGGGTTTCATGCCGGTGCGCAATGCTGCACGCCTGCTCGTCGGAGTGACCGCCGCGTTGGCGGTGCTGGGCATGGCGGTTTCCGCCGATGCGCAGGAAAAGAAAATCAAGATCGGTGTGATCTTCGACCTGACCGGCCCGCTCGCCGGCGGCGGCTCCGAGCTGCAATATACCGGCGTCAAGATCATGCTCGACCACTACGCCAAGACGGGCGTCGAGGGCTACAAGGTCGAGGCCGTCTATGCCGACGCCCAGAGCAAGCCCGATGTCGCCATCAACGAGGCGGTGCGTCTGCTGGAGCAGGAAAAAGTCGACATGCTGATGGGCTTCTTCTCGTCGGCGCAGTGCGTGCCGGTGTCGGCGCGCGTCGAGCAGATGAAGAAATTCATGTGGATCACCACCTGCATTTCCTCCGGCGTGTTCGGCGGCAAGAACTACAAATACGTGTTCCGTCCGCAGGCGGCCGGCGACCAGTACGGCATGATGACGACGGACTTCATCGCGCAGAACTCGCTGTCCAAGTTCGGCAAGGAGCCGAAGGATCTGCGGGTCGCCATCATCCACGAGGACGGCGCCTATGGCGTCGACGTCGCCAGGGGCAACGAGGCCGGGGTCAAGAAGGCCGGCTTCAACCTGGTGCTGAAGGAAGGCTATTCGGCCACCGCGCCCGATCTCTCCGCGCTGGTGACCAAGCTGAAGCGGGCCCGGCCCGACGTGATTTTCCACACCGGCTACAACCCTGACATCACGCTGCTGTTCCGGCAGGCGCGCGAACAGGGCCTGAAGTTCGGCGCGATCGTCGGCCATGGCGCGGGCTATGGCGTGTACGAGAAGCTGAAGGAAGGTCTCGGCGCCGACGCCAATTTCCTCTTCAACACCGATCCGATCTCGATCTGGCTCGCCAACCAGAAGACCATGGATCCGAAGCTGCCTGATGTCATCAAGATGGTCGGCGAGGAGTTCGACAAGCTGAAGCCCGGCGTCGCCATCCGCTCCGCCCATGTCGGCATCGGCGCTTCCAACGCCTATGTCTTCCTCGACGATGTGCTGCCGCGGGCGATCAAGAAATATGGCGGGGTCGATCCCGACGCGTTGCGCAAGGCGGCGCTCGATACCGACATCCCCGAAGGCGGCACCATGCTCGGCTTCGGCGTCAAGTTCTACGGCGAAGGCAGCCAGTTCGCCGGGCAGAACGAGCGCTCATACCCGGTGGTGCTGCAGTACATCGACGACAAGTCGTATGTGGTGTGGCCGAAGAGTCAGATGCAGCGCGAAACCGTGCTGCCGCTGCCGAAGGGTACCACGTTCAGCAATCAGTAAGCCCGGCGGCGGGCTTAAGGAGTATTTGAGGTGCTGACGGTGAGCGGGTTGGTGAAGCGCTTTGGCGGCTTCACCGCGGTCAACAACGTGTCGTTCCGGGTCGAGCAGGGCGAGATTCTCGGCCTGATCGGCCCCAACGGCTCGGGCAAGAGCACGATCTTCAACATGCTGTCGGGCACGCTGGTGCCGACGGCGGGCTCGATCGAGTTTGACGGCGCGGAGATATCGGGCGTCGCACCGCACCGGATCATCAACCGCGGCGTCGGCCGCACCTTCCAGATCCCGCGGCCGTTCCATCGGCTGACGATTTTCGAGAACGTGGCGCTGGCCGGCTTCTACGGCCAGGGCAGCCACAGCCGGGCCATTGCCGACGAAGCCGCCGAACGTGCGCTCGGCATGGTCGGCCTGCCGACCGATCGGCACGCCAGCGTCGATGGCCTAGGCGCCGCCGGCCTGAAAAAGCTCGAACTGGCGAAAGCGCTGGCGACCGGCCCGAAATTGTTGCTGGCCGACGAAAGCCTCGGCGGGCTCGACGAGACCGAGATGGACGCCGCCGCTGACATGCTGCGCAAAATCCGCGACGAACTCGGCATCACCATCATCTGGGTCGAGCACATCATGGGCGTGCTGATGCGCGTGGTCGATCGCGTCATGGTGCTCGATCACGGCGAGAAGATTTCGGAAGGGCTGCCGTCGGCGGTCGCCAGCGATCCCAGGGTGATCGAGGTCTATCTCGGCACCGATGCGGATTCGAGCCAGGTCGCGGCCGCCGAAGCGCGCCGCCGCGCGGGAGCCTGACATGCTCGAGCTCAGATCGGTCGATGCGGGTTACGGCAGTTTTCAGGCGCTGTTCGGCGTCAGCCTCGAGGTGAAGGCGGGCGAGGCGGTCGGCGTGATCGGCCCGAACGGCGCCGGCAAGACCACCCTGATGCGGGTGATCTCCGGCCTGATCCGGCCGACCAAAGGCGCGATCACGATGGAGGGTACCAATGTGCTGGCGACGCCGGCGCACCGCATCGTCAGCCTCGGCATTGCCCATGTGCCGGAAAACCGCCGGCTGTTTCCGCGGCTCACCGTCGACGACAATCTGAAGATGGGCGCATTCATGCCGGGTGCGCGCGCCAAATATGCCGAGCGGCTGGAATTCGTGTTCGACTTGTTCCCCCGCATGAAGGAGCGCCGTAGCCAGATGGCCGGCACCATGTCGGGCGGCGAGCAGCAGATGTGCGCGATCGGCCGCGCGCTGATGTCGAATCCGAAACTGCTGTTGCTCGACGAGCCTTCCGCCGGCCTCGCGCCGGTCGTGGTGCAGCAGGTGTTCGAGCTTGTGAAGCGGATCCGGGCCAGCGGGCTGACGGTCTTGATCGTCGAGCAGAACGTGCAGCAGGTGCTGCGCGTGGTCGATCGCGCCTACCTGCTCGAAGCGGGAAGCCTTCGCGCCTCCGGCACGTCGGCGGAGATGATGAGCAGCGACACCATCAAGCAAGCGTATCTGGGCGTGTAGGGCGAGGGCGGCGATGCAGGCATTTCTCGACATCTTCGACATCTATCTGCTCGAAGCCGTGGTCAACGGCATCCTGCTCGGCGGGGTGCTGGCGCTGCTGGCGCTCGGGCTCAATTTGATCTTCGGCGTCATCGACGTGACCTGGATCTGCTATGCCGAGCTGGTCATGATTGGCATGTACGGCATGTATTACCTGGTCCAGGTCTTCGGCGTGCCGTACTGGGCCGCGGCGCCGCTCACCATTCTATTGGTCGCAGCGCTCGGGGCGGCGCTGCATTACATCGTGATCGCGCCGCTGTTGACGGCGCCGCCGATCAACCAGCTGCTGGCGACCGGTGGCGTGCTGTTCATCCTGCAGAGCTTTGCCACCGTCGCCTTCGGCATCGACTTCCGCAATCTCGGCATCCGCCTGCCGGTGCTGGCATTCGGCGAGATGCATTTCAGCTACGCCCGGCTGTTGTCGTTTGCCGCCGCCCTGATCGGCATGGTGGCGGTCTATCTCTTCATGACGCGCACCTTTACCGGCACCGCGATCCGCGCCATCTCGCAGGACCGCCAGATCATGTCGCTGATGGGCGTCGATACCAGGCGCATCTACCTCATCACCTCGGCGCTGGGCGGCGCGCTCGCGGGGCTGGCGGCCTGCCTCCTGGTGCTGCAATACGACGTGCATCCGTTCGTCGGGCTGTCGTTCGGCCCGATCACTTTCCTGATCTGCGTGCTCGGGGGTTTGGGCAATTTCGTCGGCGGCTTCATCGCGGCGTTCGTGTTCGCCGAGATCATTTCGCTGGGCGGGCTGTTCTCGGACCTCGAATGGGGCTACGTGCTGGCCTTCGCCTTCTTCATCGTCATGATGTTCATCCGGCCCGCCGGCCTGCTGGCGAGGCGCACGTGAACCCGCGATACCTTGCCTGGGCGGCCGGAATAGCGGCGCTGATCGCGCTGCCTTTCGTCTATCGCGACCCCTACCATCTGCATATCCTGGTGCTGATCCTGATCTGGTCGTTCGCCTACACCTCGTGGTCGATCATGGGCCGCTTCGGCCTGGTGTCGCTCGGGCATGGCGGCTTCATGGGCGTCGGCGCCTATGTCACGGCGCTGCTGTGGAACCACCTCGGCGTGTCGCCATGGATCGGCATTCCCGTCAGCATGCTGGCGGCAGGGGTGCTGGCGCTCGTGGTCGCCTATCCCTGCTTCCGCTTCCGCATCACCGGCCATTATTTCGTGCTGGTGACGCTGGCGCTGTCCGGCATCGTGCTGCAGGTCATCACCGCCACCCGCGACTACACCGGCGGGTCGCTCGGCTATACGCCGAACCGCACCAGGGGCAGCGCGTTGCTGGCGCTGCAGTTCGACGACAAGGCGACGTGGTACCTCATCGCGCTGTTCGTCTGGCTCACAGGACTGTTGATCTGGCGCTGGGTCGACCGCAGCATGAGCCGCTACGCGATGGAGGCGATCTCGGAGGACGAGGACGCGGCCGCTGCGGCCGGTGTCAACGTGACCGCCGAAAAGCTCAAGATCACGCTGATCTCGGCGCTGATGACGGCGCTGGCGGGTGCGCTGTACTGCCAGTACCAGATGTTCATCTCGCCAGACACGGTGAGCGGCATCTCGGTGTCGCTGCAGATGGTGTTTGCCGTTATCGTGGGCGGCGTTTACGTGTCGCTCGGGCCGACGGTCGGCGCCATCATCACCATCCTGCTGGCGGAAATCCTGCGCATCGGCTTCGGGACCAAGGCGGTGGGCTGGGACAACCTCGTCTATGGCGTGCTGCTGGTGCTGTTCATCATATTCCTTCCCAAGGGCATTCTTGGTAGCGTGATCGCGAGATTGAAAACGCAACGCAAGATGCCCCAGAGGTCATGAGCAAGAAACCGACGCAGCCGCTCGCCGACGAGCTGAGACCCTTCATCGCGCCGTTCCGCTTCGACGGATCGGTTGAATTCCATCTCAAATCGCACAGGACCGACGAGAAGGGCGGTCTCGACAAGGACAAGGCCGAGAAGATTCTCGATGCCAACCGCAAGCGGCTGAACGATTTTCAGGAGAAACTTTACGCGCAGGACCGCTGGTCGCTGCTGCTGATCTTTCAGGGCATGGACGCCGCCGGCAAGGACTCGGCGATCAAGAGCATCTTTGACGGCATCAATCCGCAGGGCTGCGAAGTCACTTCGTTCAAGCTGCCGTCGACGCTCGAACTCAATCACGATTACCTGTGGCGCAGCATGATCGCGCTGCCGCAGCGCGGCCGCATCGGCATCTTCAACCGTTCCTACTACGAGGAATGCCTGGTGGTGCGGGTGCGCCCGGAAATCCTCGGCAAGCAAAAACTTCCCGCCCGGCTCGTCACCAAGGACATCTGGCGCGACCGGTTCGAGGATATTTCCGCGGTCGAACGCTATCTGGCGCGCAACGGCACCGTGATCCTGAAGTTTTTCCTCAACGTTTCCAGGGAAGAGCAGCGCGCCCGCTTCCTCGCCCGGCTGGAGGAGCCGGCGAAGAACTGGAAATTCTCGCTTGCGGATATTTCCGAGCGCGCGCTGTGGCCGAAATATCAGGCCGCCTACCAGGAGGTGATCCGCCACACCTCGACCCGGTCGGCGCCGTGGCACGTGGTGCCCGCCGACCACAAATGGTTCGCGCGCGTCGTGATCGGCTCGACCATCGTCGCTGCGCTCGACCGGCTCGACCTGCATTTTCCGAAAGTCGACAAGGCCGAGCGCAGCGAATTCAAGCAGGTGCGCGAAGCGCTGCTGGCCGAAGGCAAGGGCGCGGGGAAGAAGAAGTAGGGTGGGCGAAGGCGCTCTTGCGCGGTGCCCACCATTCGATCGTGGGCGCGCAGGCGGAGCCCGTCATCGGGCGCGCATTCGCGCGACCCGGTGGCTTTGCTAACCTATGGCATACCTGCGGTCAGCCCGAACGCGGGTGACGAAAGCGTCAGCCAGGTCCGGAAAGATGGCGAAGCGCGCGCAGTTGCTTTGCTGCCGCCTTCATGAGAGGCCTTGCCTGCTCATCCTCGCGGCCAACGATAATGCCCAAAGCAAACGCGCGGGCGCGCCTGTCTTGCGATGGTGCGCGGAGCGCCGCCTCTGCCGCCAGCTTTCGGTCTGCAATGAAGTCGTTGAGCGAGCCCAGAGCAATCCTGAATCTTCTTCGCATGTTTCGATAGACGTGCGAGCGCCTTTCGCTCGCGTTTGCTGCGGAAAAGGCTTTCGAAGAACTCGGCCGCGTACCTGAGCTTCTTCATGCTGATCCGGAATTTGTGCCGCTCGCGCGCCGTCATCTCTTGCAGCTTCTCTGCGTCCTTGTGTGCCTTCCTCATGCGCCGATCCAGCAGTTCCGCGGCGGACTCGCCAAGTTCGCTGGTTGCGACGCCCGTCCGGCCGCGCTGCGCCTCGATCCACTCGAGCACATCGATGAGCAGCGCGCGGCATCGCGGCGAATTGACAGCCGTCCTCACCCGCTCGAGCGCCTCCGTGCGTTTTTTGGCAAATTGCCTCGCGATGGCTTTGCCGCCCCGCTGCGATGTTATTTCGCGGGCGACAGGATCAATCTTCTCCTGCAGGAAGACGTCGAGTTCGCGTGCAGGCGCAAGTTCGTTTGTCAGCCACCTGAGTTCTGCCTTGATCTCTTCGGTTTTCGCTGCGGGCAATGCCTTCGAAAACATCGAGATGGCCGCGCGCAGGCGGCGCAAGCCTACGCGCATCTGGTGTACGCCTTCCGGATCAAGGTTACGGACGGCATCGGCGTTTCCGGAAAAATGGCGAAGCGCGGAGCGGGCGATGACCTGGAAACCCTCGATGGCGGTCATTCGCTTCTCAAGCTCGATTGGCTCGGCAAATACGGCTTGAGCGCGCTTGCCGTTGACGAGATCGTAGCGCTGGTCTGCCTTCGCTCTCAAACAAAGCTCGGCCGCGAGCTTTCGCTCCAGCGCCTTCGCGACGCGAAACAGGTCCTTTGCTGGTCCGCTTTTCAATTCGATTTCAACCTCCTCGATGCGGCTTGTGCGCCCCGCCGCGACGATCCTGCCGTGATCAATGGCAAGTTCCAGTTGGCTCCGTTTGGTGCGGATCGGCAGGGTGGTGCGGTGTACCGGGGTCTCGAAGATCGGCTTCAGCTTGCGCTGCAACTTCGTGGCAAAGGGCTCAAGCGGGGTGCCGTCCGCCCCGTCGAGATCGGGGGTGCGACCTTCTATTTCGGTTTCCCACTCGCCGCGGCCGAACTGCGCGCCGGACGTTTTCTTGATCGTTTGAACGTGCTTGCCGCCCGTTCGCCTGACCCGGAGAAGAAGTCCGCAGCGTTTCAGCCTGTGTTTCGGGGTATCGAAATAGGTCGACAGCAGATTGCTCTCCGAGCGCTGGCCAATTTTGCAGCCGGGCACGGTCAATCCAGAAGATGCCCCGAGATGGCGCGTCGGCATGCGGAACTTGATTTCGGTCTCAACGCCCATTTTGATGCTCGCTGAAACTGGCTGGCCGGTAACGCCCGAAGGCGCTTCCGGGTGCCGGCCCTCCGCATCTTAGGTCATCCCTCCTGACCATCTTTTGGCATTGCGGTTCGCCACATTTCTCGTCTAGAACGGCCTTGGAGCGGCGTTCCGGCAACGAACCGTCAATGGTTTTGGCCGAGGATTCTGGCTCCTCAAGGGTCTGGCAATGCTGATTCGCAGCGAAAAGTTGGGAGTTCGGGGTGGAGCGGCCAAGGCTGCCCCCGCGATTCCGGCTGCGTCCATGCCCACCCTGCTTCTTGGCGGGCTTCTGCTTCTTATCGGCCCCTGAGGGCCGTCTGGGCGGTTGCGCCTGGGCACTCAGGGGTTCGCGCGAGATCACCAGACCCTTCAGCGCCTAGAAAACAGCGCACGACCCATAAGGAATTCTTCCAATGACCACCGCCCCCAAGTCCGAGAAGGACCGCGTAATCGTATTCGACACCACCCTGCGTGACGGCGAGCAGTGCCCCGGCGCCACCATGACGTTCGAGGAAAAGCTCGAGATCGCCGAAATGCTCGACGACATGGGCGTCGATGTCATCGAGGCCGGTTTCCCGATCACCTCGGAAGGCGATTTTCAGGCCGTCAGCGAGATCGCCCGCCGCTCCAAGAACTCGGTGATCGCCGGCCTGTCGCGGGCGAATCCGAAGGACATCGACCGCTGTGCGGAAGCGGTGAAATTCGCCAGACGCGGCCGCGTCCACACCGTGATCGCGACCTCGCCGCTGCACATGCGCGTCAAACTCAACATGACGCCGGAGCAGGTGATGGAGCTCTCGATCGCCAACGTCACCCGCGCGCGCAACCAGATCGACGACGTCGAATGGTCGGCCGAAGACGGCACCCGCAGCGAGATGGACTACCTCTGCCGCATCGTCGAAGCCGTGATCAAGGCCGGCGCGACCACCGTCAATATTCCGGACACCGTCGGCTACACCGTGCCGGAGGAATATACCCGCTTCATGCGCACGCTGATCGAGCGGGTGCCGAATTCCGACAAGGCGGTGTTCTCGGTGCATTGCCACAACGACCTCGGCATGGCCGTTGCGAATTCGCTGGCCGGCATCGCCGGCGGCGCGCGCCAGATCGAGTGCACCGTCAACGGCATCGGCGAGCGGGCGGGCAATGCCGCGCTGGAAGAAGTCGTGATGGCGATCAATGTCCGCAACGACGTGTTTCCGTGGTGGAACAAGATCGACACCACGATGCTGACGCGGGCCTCGAAACTGGTTTCTGCCGCGACCTCGTTCCCGGTGCAGTACAACAAGGCGATCGTCGGCCGCAACGCGTTCGCGCATGAGAGCGGCATCCATCAGGACGGCGTACTGAAGGACGCCTCGACCTACGAGATCATGCGTCCCGAAATGGTCGGCCTGAAGAAATCGTCGCTGGTGCTCGGCAAGCATTCCGGGCGCCATGCCTTCGTCCACAAGCTGGAGGAGATGGGCTACAAGCTCGGCGCCAACCAGCTGGAAGACGCGTTTTCGCGGATGAAGGCGCTGGCCGACCGCAAGAAGGACATCTACGACGAGGATATCGAGGCGCTGGTCGATCAGGAGATCGCGGCCTCCCATGACCGGATCAAGCTGACCTCGCTGACGGTGATCGCGGGCACCCATGGGCCGCAGCGCGCCACCATGAAGCTCGATGTCGACGGCCAGACCAAAATCGAGGAAGCCGAGGGCAATGGTCCGGTCGACGCGGTGTTCAACTGCATCAAGGCGCTGGTGCCGCATGAGGCGAAGCTGGAGCTCTTTCAGGTCCACGCCGTCACCGAGGGCACCGACGCGCAGGCCGAGGTGTCGGTCCGGCTCGCCCATGAGGGCCGCTCGATGACGTCGAAGGCCTCCGATCCGGATACGCTGGTGGCGTCGGCCAAGGCGTATCTCGGCGCACTCAACAAGATCGTGATGAAGCACCAGCGCGACAAGACCGCGGTGGCGGCGAGCTGAGGCGGCCGCACGTCATTGCGAACGAAGCGAAGCAATCCATCTCTCCGCGGAAAGAAAGCATGGATTGCTTCGTCGCTATCGCTCCTCGCAATGATGCTGGAATGAAACGCGCATTTCTGGCCTCTGGTTAGAATCGTTTCCCAGAAAAGCGGGCTATTCCGCTTAAATTTGAGATCTATCACGCGATCGTTGGCGCTAACGTTCCACGTCCACAAATCGGGACGTCGCCCATGTCGCTTGAATCGATCGACCTCGATGCGCCGCATCATCAGCGCGGTCCAAAACCCGCTGAAACCGCGCTCACGCGCCGGATCGATCTCACGACCTTGCGGCTGTTCATCGCGGTCTGCGACGAGCAGAACCTGACGCGGGCGGCGCAGCGCGAGGGCATCGCGGCGTCCGCCGTCTCCAAGCGGATGAACGATTTCGAGCTCGCCTTCGGCGTCACCTTGTTCAAGCGGCTGTCCAAGGGCATGGCTCTGACGCCCGCCGGCGAGGCGCTTTTGCACCACGCCCGCGTCACGCTGCTGAACGTCGAGAAAATCGCCGTCGAACTGTCCGAGTATTCGCAAGGCGTCCGCGGCCATGTCCGGATGCTCGCGAACCTCTCGGCGATCGTGCAGTTTTTGCCGGAAGATCTCTCCGCCTTTTTCAGCGCCCATGAATTGCTGCGGGTCGATCTGCAGGAGCGGCCGAGCGGGCAGGTGGTGCGGGGCATCGAGGAAGGCGCCGCCGCAATCGGCATCTGCTCCGGCGAGGCCGAGACGCGCAGCCTCGAGGCGTTTCATTACCGCACCGATAATCTGGTCGTGGTGGTGCGCGCGGATCACCCGCTGGCGAAGCGCGATCACCTGCTGTTCGCCGACACGCTCGACTTCGACCATGTCGGCCTGCATGCGGCGAGCTCGATCTATCTGCGGTCGCAATACGCCGCGACCCAAGCCGGCAAGTCGATGCGGCTGCGCATCAACGTGCCAGGCTTCGAGGCGGTCTGCCGCATGGTGCAGGCGAATATGGGCATCGGCCTGATCCCCGACCGCGCCTTCGAGGTGGTCGGCGCCGGCATGGGACTGCGATCGATCCGCTTGCGCGACGAATGGGCGAAACGAGAACTCCGGATCGTCGTACGCGATGCCGCGCATCTATCCAGCACCAGCCGCCTCGTGCTCGATCATCTCCGCGCCGCGGAGCGGCCGGAGAGAGACGCCGTCAGCGCTTGATGGGATCAGTGGAGCGAAGCGAAACATCGGTTGCGACTCATGGCAGGATCGCTCTCGCGCGCTTCAATCCATCCTGTGTGCGAGGTTGACGCAGACGCTACGTCCGCAATGCCCTGCGAACGGATGCATCCTCAACGTGCTCGACGGCGTCAGAACTCACTCGGTTTGTGCTTTACCCAAATGGGGTATGACAGTGCGGGCGCGCGGGCCCTAAGGTGATGGCTTGGTCGGTCATGGCTTCTGTTGAGGCAGGGCAATTGGAAGTGGTCGGCTTGGGCCGCCGGTTTTTCTCGATCAGCCGGCGGCCCGCTTGGGGTGTTTCCGGACTGTGATGGTCGCGGCCTGCCGGTATTCTTGAACCGTCGTTCCATCCGGGCATTTCCATCCATGCGATTTGGCGAAGCTTGCTTCGCTTTATCTATCGGATTGGTGCCAGGTGATCTGTCATGTGAACGCATCGGAGGGGTGATCGGAAACGGATCGGCTTGAACGTAAACGCTTACGTACATACGTAAATGTGCGGATTGACGTCCGTGTGAGCCTTTAGCTAAAGGCGCTCGCGGATGGTGTTGGATGCATTTCGAGCGGCTTATCGACGAAATCTACGAAGCGGCGGTCATCCCCGGACGTTGGATCGGCGTACTTGATCAGCTGGCGCAACTGGCGGACGCCGAGGGAACTCTCCTGTTCGCTGCCGCGCCCGGACAGCCGCGCTGGCTCTCATCTGATCGAATCCGGCGGCCCATCGAAGCCTGGGTCAGCAGTCCGTTCTACCAGGATAATCCGCGCGGCCAACGACTGGTTCCGACCAGGGAATCACGTTTTCTGACCGACTTGGACGCATTCACAGCCGAAGAGATCGAGCGCGAAACTTTCTATACCTCTTTCCTGCGACCGCGCGGACTTGGCTGGTGCGTTGGAACATCGATCCATTCACCGGCCGGTGACACCCTGGTTTTTTCCATAGAGAAGGCGCACGCCAAGGGTCCGGTACCGCGGGAAGTCGCCGAGTTGCTGGATCCGCTGCGACCTCACCTTGCCCGCGCGGCCGTATTGTCGGCGCGCTTCGGTCTTGAAAGGGCACGCGCCACCGTCGAGGGCCTCAACCTGATCGGGCTCCCCGCGGCGGTCCTCGCCCGTCAAGGCAGAGTGCTTGCCGCCAACGAAGCCCTGCTGGCCTATGCGCCGGATGTCCGTATTGCTGCGGGCGATCGCGTTGAATTTTCCAGCTCGAAGACACGGGCCCTTTTCGCCGCAGCATGTGAAGGGCGTTTGTCGCCGTTGACCTCGGGCGGTTCCATTCCCGTTGCGCGATCGTTGACACGGTCCGCCTTCGTCGTCCATGTCGTGCCGATGCGGGGGCAGGGGAGAGACGTCTTCTCAGGCGCCGAGCTTCTGCTGTACATCACCCCGGTCGTTCAGCAGGCCGGCCCACCATGCGAACTCCTGCAAGCGTTGTTTGATCTGTCCCCCGCCGAAGCACGCGTTGCCGCCATGATGACTCAGGGGCAATCCGTCAAGGCGATCGCAGAATCCCTGTCGGTCCAACCCAATACGATCCGCGTTCAACTGAAGGCGATTTTTTCCAAGACGGGTACCGGCCGGCAAGCCGAACTGGTCAGCCTGCTGCGGTTGCCTCCGTCGGCTTAGGCTCCGCTGCCTCCAGCTGCAAAGATCTTTCGCGCCGATCCAACGTGAACCAATTCACATACGTCCCGCACAGGTTGTGCTAATGCGGCGTCAGCGAGTTGGACACGCGGGAGGACGGTCATGGCGACGCCATTCACGTTCGAGGCGGTAGCTAACGATATCGCGGTTAGCGGCGGGGAAGTCAGCCTGGCCCTCGACAAGGCCGGCAATCCCAGCATCGCATTTTCCCAGGCAGGATCGGGCCAGATCGTCGTCGCGCGGCGGAACGCCGGCGCCTGGACGCACGAGAACGTGCCGGGCGGCTTCATCGGTGCCGACATAAGGCCCTGGCTGGCGATCGATTCCACGGGCAATCCGAGGCTCGGCTATCAGGACTTGAGCAGCGGTGAATTGATCCACGCCGTCAAGAGCGCCGGTCAGTGGTCGTTCACGCATATCTCGACCAAGCTCACGCCGATTCAAGGGCCCGGCGGAGTTGCGGGCGTTACCTTCGCGCTCCATCCGGGACGACTGGATACGGAGAGCCGCGATGTCGGGTATTTCGTCTATGTCGATTTGGCAACCGACGGCATCGGCTTTGCGCATACCGGCAGCATCGGGCCCACGCCGGTGACGGTGCAAGTCGACACGACTGAACTGACCACGTTCGCCGATCCGTCGGTTTCATTCGATCCCTCGGAAAACTTCTTTGTCGGCTATGTCAGCTTTTTTCACTCGGGCAGTCCGCAGGACTTCGTTTCGGTCCGGGAGACGCATGTGGTGGACATCGAGCAAGGCACGTTTTCCACGCCTGCCGTGATCGAAGGATCGCAGCAGATCAATGTCAGGCGGCCGACATCGATCGCGCGGACATTTTCCGATGGTTGCCTGGCCTATTTCGACATGGCCAGCAAAACCTTGAAGGCCAGCGTCTCGTCGGGCGGATTCTCCGGCATCGAGACCGTCGCGGCCAACGTCAACAATATCGTCACCCCGTCGGCGGCGGCGAAGGGAAACGACTTTCGCGTCGCCTATTCCGACATCGACGCGGTCAAGCTGGCGTCCCGCAGCCAGTTCGGCGACTGGACGGTCGAGGCCGTCGATGCGGTGAGCGCAGGATCGCCGTCGCTCGCTTACGACAATGCCGGGACCGCCAACATCGCCTATGTCGCGGGCGGCACGCTGAAATACGGCAGACGGTCGGAATGAGACATGCGTCTTCGTTCCGGCGCGTCAATGTCGGGCGGCCGCATGCGCTCGCGCCTGTCGGCTTGCGACTTCGGCGGGGCAGCGGGCGCGGTTGATGCTGCCGACGGGCCGGCTGTCAGGCGTGGAGTTACCCGTCACATCGAAATATATCGTCTCGCTCGCTTCCGCCGACAACTGCGAATTCGCCAACAGCGCAAGCCTCGCAACGCGGTGGAACGGCGCTTCGGCTTCGTTCCATTCCACGCTCGCGTTCTCGATCCAGAAATTGGCGTCGCGAGTCTTGCCCCAATAGGTCATCTTGCTGGTTTCGAGAAACTGAATGGCAAAGTCGAACCAGCTTAGCCGGTTGTCTTCGCTGATGTGCCGCGCCAGTTCGTCCTGCAGGCCCTTCGGGTTGGTCTTTTGCAGCGGGCGGGCCGGATTGTCCGGCGATGGTATGGCCGAAAATTTCACAACATCATCCGGCCCGTGGCGAAACGGAACGGTGCTCCAATAGCGCAGCTGCTGATAGGGCCTTATCTTCTGCTGGGCCTGCAGCTCCGCCAAAGCGAGAGTTCGAACGACCCTCAACTTGTCCTTGAAGGGCAGCGGCCACAGGCCGGCGACCGGGTTCGAGGCCGTAAGCACCTTGATGGTCGCCACAAAAGCGGGAGAGTCGTTGATGGGCAGCGTGGTCGCATTCTGCATCGAGAAGTCCTGCCGCGAGGAACCTGCGCCGGCCGTGTCGCCCGGCGCAAGATCGACCGAGAAAGACAACGACCTGACATCCGGCTTGAAATCGGAATTGATGTTGGCGTCTGCGTTCGCGAACCGCACCACGGCGGGATAGACGCCGGGCCTTGCAAAGATTCCCTTCGCAAGCCGCGCGGCCAGCTCAGGCGCGCGGCCGGCGCTGAGGTCAAAAATTTCGAATTGTGCGCGGACACAGATGCCGCTCGCATGGGTACCGCGACACAGCGGCCGGTGCTGGATGGCCGCAGCATTGGACTGCATCAACAGCGATTTCTCGACGATCGCTTCGATATCGGCCTTTTCACGGGCCAGGTTCCGGTCAGCGTCGCTCTCGGTCACTCCGAACCATCGGGTCAGGGACACCATCAAGGACTCCCATCGGATCTCGGCGCTCATCCCAATCGGGCGATGAACCTGACCGCGGTAATACTTGGCAGAAAGCAATAGGCAGCGGCACGTGTCGTAACGAAGCTGGAAAACCCTGTGATCTTGATCGGGGCTTCGCCATTGGCCCGAGGAATAACAAAGATGCTTTCCGCGGGATCCTGCGTCCCGATCATCGGATCCTTTGACTTCGGATTTAGCCGGACTTTTCCGGCAAATTCGCTGTCATTGACCCAGTGTCCCAGCACGAACTCGTACTGATTCTCGATGCTTGAGTTGATGAAATAGCCGAGCAGCCCGCGCTCGATCCCGTCATCGGGTTGAGCAGGATCATAGACTGGCCCGTATGGCAGGCCGCGGCGGATCAACCGGTGCGTATTGTTGCTGCCACCGGGCTGGCCCTGGCCCGTTACGGGCTGGCCACGCGGATTGATGCGACGCATGTGCGCCCCGACGGGGCAGCGCAGGCCCTTGGGATCGCCCGAGCCGTCCGCATTGACATATTCGAAGTTATTGAGCTGCGCGGAAGCCAATCCGCCCTCGGGGCTGTCGCTGTCCGGCGACAACATCAGCGGCACGCCGTTACGCCAGCGTCCACACATCTTGGCGGCGAGCAACTCGGGATCGATCTTGTCCTTGTTGGACTGAAGAAATGCTTCGAATCCGACAACGTCAGTCCTGATCATCTTGAAGACGGCAAAACTGCCGTTCAAACCGAGCTCTCGGGGCTCCGGCATCAAATAATTCTCGGCGTCGTCCCGCAACACAAACAGCCAGGGCTCGCAAGGCTGCTGGTGGTCGGGCGGATATCGCTCCGGGCCGCCGTCAATGGTCGTCATACTGATGCCGTCGGTGTAGCCGAAGTGAACCTTGAAGGTCGGGACCGATTGACCGTCCCTGACTTCCATCAACGCCATCCCGTCGGCGCGCCAGATTTCGCGAAAGGCGCCGCCTTCGGCAAACAGCGCGCTGAGACGCTCGCTGTAGGCTGTCATCGCCTCGGGATTCAGCGCGTGCAACGTAACCAGGACGTGATCGCCGCCGGTTCCGAAACCGCCGATCCAGTGCTGCGGGCCGCTCTCGCCGGTATCGCCCACGAGTTTGGCGCGTTCGGCGGCGCCGGCAATAAACGCGCCGAACGACTTGAACGAAAGCGCCGGGACGCGATCCCTGATCTCCAGCGCGACCAGCCCGGGCCAGGTGATGCCGAGGTTAAGACAGTAATCGGGCTTGCGGCGCGGGGAGCCCGCAGGATTGTCTCCCGGTCCCGGCTCGAACCCGACGTGCCAGTCCTCCGCGGTCGTGATCTGCGGTGCGTCCGCCTCGTTGCCGCTGACGAGCCGCCCGAGCAGCTTGCGGGCTTCGGCTGGCACACCGACCGTCAGCAAGAAATGCCGCACCATCGGCATTTTGTAGCCGCGCAGGATAAACCCCTGAATATCCGGCAGGTCCAACGCAGCCTTTGCGTTGGCGGGGCGAGACGAGCCCGCGTTGCGTCCAAATAGCCGGCTGAGAAGTCCTCCGCTCTCAGCTGGCCTGGTGCTTCCGCGCTGAACCACGATTGTGCTCCTGCGCCGCTTCCGTTACCCGGCCGCGGCGGATGGTGACTTGCTGTCGGCGATCAAGGCATGGATGTCCTGAACCGATAGTCCCGGATAGTTCTGGTAAAAGCCGATCGGGGCACGGTTTGCGCCGGCTGCAAAATCAATGAATTCCTGCAGATATTTTCTGCAGGGCGACGGCGGCGGGTTCTTCGTGAACTTGAAGATCAGATCGAACACCTCTCCGATGTTCTTGGTGAAGTCGGCAATGTACTTGTCGAAGGAGCCGTCATAGACGGTGAAGAAACCAATCTGGTTGTCCTCGAGCGGCACAAATTGAGCGAAGTGCGGCGTGCCGACCTTATCCAGGTCTTTCGTGGTCCCGCTGCCACGGGCGCGCAGGATCAGTTGTACGGCGAGGAAATGCAGGTACGACCTGATGGGCAGGATCACCAGAAACGGATGCAGTTCGCCGGATCCACTGATGTCCGCGGCCGACGCCAGGGCCTTGATCTCCCTGGCGGTCACCTCGGGATAGGCGGTGTAGAGATTCACCGCCTGGAGCAGGTTCGCCTTCGTCCATTTGACGAAGGCGTCCACGTTATTGGCAACCGGGGTGGACGGCGGATCATCCACATGGGCGAAAATGCCATCGAACACCGGCCCCGCGAGCCTGGCGAGATCGGCCATGAGCTGACCGAAATCGCCGTCGAAATCGCCGAGAAACAGCAACGTCCTTTCGCTCAGAACCGTGAAGCGTGAGTAGTGAACCCGGCCGATTGCGTCAGTTGCCTGAAACAGACCGGGCATCATCGGCGGAAGCAATTCCGCCAGCGCCTGGGCAGCCGCTGGCGATTTCAGGGGAAAGCTGAGGGTAAAGTGGTTCTGGCTCATTACGCCTTCTCCTTCACCTAGCGGTGGAACGTCCAGGGAGGGTGTCACAATAAGCGATACGCAGCGCTGGCCGCTCACTGGCTAGCCACGTTGATCGAGGAACGAAGACCCGTTGGGATTACGGGCGCCGACCGACGCCCGTAAATGTCGTCCCCGACCGCCGCGCCTAGTCTCTCGCTTTTTCGAGTGCATGCCGAATGACCTTTTGTTCGTCATTCGTCATCTGTTCCGGACCAAGTTTGTACGTCAACTTGTCGATCTTGCCGGTAAAGCGGAAAGGCAGCTTGTAAGTGTCGTCCACCGTCGTGCGGGTGTCGCTCCCGATGTCAAATGTTTCGTCGATGGTCATAAGTATCGGAATTGTGTGCGGGATCGACTTTCGGGCCACCTGCTTGCCATCAACAGTCAGGACACCGGTGCCACCCTTACCCGGGCCAGGGCCGTCATATTTGAAGTCAAAGACAATCGTATGCTTGCCGGGCTTGAGCGCATCGCCAAACAAATCGCGACCTCCTACGCCACTTTCCCAGCGGAACCGTTCCAGATCGAGCATGTTGTAGGAAAAGACCGGCTTGCCTTTGAGCAGGTAAAGGGCGTATCCGCCGAAGCGCCCGCCCAGCGTCACGATCATTCCCTCGGCGCCCCCTGTGGGGATCGTCACCTCGGCCGTGATTGTGTAATCCTTATCCAGAATGCTCGGTGCGTTGCCGAGCGGAATGCCGGCGTTCTCACCGAAATAGGTGAAGACCGTTCGCCCGGCGGTCGCGCTCGGGCGCGGCGTCACCAAGCGGGGCAGGATGGAGTTGTCCAGCGGTAACACCTGGTATTTTGCCGCCTCCGTCAGGAACAACGCCTGTAGCTCGCGCAGCTTGTCGGGATTCTTGGCTGCGACGTCATTGTATTGCGAGTAGTCGTCAGCGATGTTGTAAAGTTCCCATTTGTAGTCGTTGACCTCGGGCAGCTTGGCCGTGCCCAGAAGCCAGGGTGGTGCGGGCGGAGTCGTGCACGCATACCAACCATCGTGGTAGATTCCGCGATTGGCGAACATCTCGAAATACTGCGTGTCGCGCTTCGAGGGTGCGTTGGCATTCGCCTTGTCGAAGGTATAGGCCATGCTCACGCCTTCGATCGGCCTCTGCGCGATGCCATTGACCGTGGCCGGAGCCTGGATGCCCGAGGCTTCGAGGATCGTCGGCACGATGTCGATCATATGATGGAATTGGGTGCGGATGCCACCCGCGTCCGTGATGTGGCCGGGCCACGAGATGACCATGCCTTGCCGGGTGCCGCCCAAGTGCGACGCCACCTGCTTGGTCCATTTGAACGGCGTGTCAAACGCCCACGACCATGCCACCGACATGTGCGGGTAGGTTTTGTCAGAGCCCCAATTCTCGTAATGCAGCATCAGTTCGGCTTCTGGGAGTTTCAGAATGCCGTTGTAGGCGGTCATCTGGTTCGGAGTGCCGTCAAGGGTGCCTTCGGCGCTGGTGCCGTTGTCGCCGCTGATGTAGATGATCAGCGTGTTGTCGAGTTTGCCCATGTCCTCGACCGCCTGTATGACGCGGCCAATCTCATTGTCGGTATAGGCGGCGTAAGCAGCAAACACCTCCGCCTCCCGCGCGTACAATTTCTTTTGCACGAACGAAAGCGTGTCCCACTTCGGCAGAGTATCCGGCCAAGGAGTGAGTTGGGTAGTTGCCGGGATGACCCCAAGCCGCTTCTGGTTGGCGAAGATCTGCTCGCGCAGCTTCTCCCAGCCCATGTCGAACTTGCCCTTGAACTTGTCGATCCATTCCTTCTTCGGCTGATGCGGCGAGTGCGTGCCACCGGGCACGTAATAGACGAAGAACGGCTTTTCGGGAGCGGCGGCGTTCAACCCGTTCATGTAGCTGATGGCGTCGTCCGCCATGTCGGTGATGAGGTTGTAGCCGGTCTTGCCGACCCACGGAAAAACCTGGGTCGTGTTGCGAAACAGGTAGGGAGTCCACTGGTCAGTCTCGCCGCCCATGAATCCGTAGAAGTAGTCGAAGCCCATGCCGACCGGCCATTGATCGAATGGCCCAGCCGCGCTGTACAAATAGGTTGGGGTGTTATGGTTCTTGCCAAACCACGACGTGGCATATCCGTTATCGCGAAGAATGGTTCCAATCGTCGCGCTCTCGGGGCCGATAACGGAATCATAGCCCGGATAGCCAGTGGACATTTCGCCGATCACGCCGAACCCGACCGAATGGTGGTTGCGGCCGGTAATGAGCGCCGCCCGCGTCGGCGAGCAAAGCGCCGTGGAGTGGAATTGGGTATAGCGCAATCCCGCCTTGGCGATGCGATCCATGCTCGGGGTCGGGATGATGCCGCCGAAGGTCCCGGACACGCCATAGCCTTGGTCATCGGTCATGATCAGCAGAACGTTTGGCGCGCCTTTGGGCGGTACCACCGAAGGTTGCCAGTAAGGCTTCGAATCCTTGGCGTCTTCCTTGATCACTCCACCAAACTTTGGAGGCTCGGGCGGCAGTTGTTTCCCGTCGATCGTGGTCGTCGCGCTCGGCGACCCCGGCGTGCCATAGATCTGCTGGGCCATTGCTGCGGGAAAAGCGGCAGTACCGAGAAGAACACTTAACGACAGTATCGCCGTGGCTCTCATCTTGGCCTCTCCTTTTGTCAGCGTATCAATACAAAACCGTGCTCCTGTAGCTGCGCGTTGCAGCGCCCGTAGAGGTGACATGCGATGAGCGGAAATCCCACATGATCAAAAATCAATCACGTCCAATCCTCGAGACGCGTTATTGCGTCAGACGCGGGCGGAATGATTTCGCTCCACCTGCAAACAGGCACTCTCGGTGGCATCCCTCGAAGATGCCACGAGCGTTCATCGCATAACGCAACCTTTGGGAACGCCGCGTGTCTTGCATGCGACAACGGGGCTGGCAACCGGCGCGACGACAACCGGGGCCGCTGCAGCCGGTCGAACAACGCAGCCCCTCGGCACACCCTCCGTCTTGCAATAAACGACGGCGTTGGCCGGCCCCGCACTGATGCAGACGCCGACAAGGAGCGCGAGCCGGGCGCATGAGATATTGACGATGCGAAACATGAACATCCACCGCAGGCAGAACCTAGTAGCAAGGATGGCTCAGTTAAGGGGCTACCCGTCAAAATAGCAAGCTTAGATTGCTCACAAATAAACTCAATGCGGGCGCGGCTTCATGTCAGTAGCGCGTGATCTGTCACCTGTTTGTAGCTCGTGAAGTGTCGTGTTTTTGGTGCCCCCAGAACAAAGGGGGCACGATGGGCACGGCATCCATTCACGAGGGTGTACGACGGATGCGGTTTTCGGATTTGCTGGATCGGACGGAGGCGAAGGAGCTGACGCAGGAGGCTGCGTCTGAGCTTCTGGGGATCAACGTGCGGACGTTTCAACGCTGGGCGGAACGCTACGAGGCGGAGGGCGATGACGGGCTGATCGACCGGCGCATGGGCCGGCGATCACCGCGGCGGGCGCCGGAGGAAGAGCTGGAGCGGATGCTGGGGCTGTTCCGGGACAAATACGCGGACTTCACGGTGAAGCACTTCCACGAGCAACTGCAAAAGCGCCATGGCTATGTGCTGGGCTACACCGTGACGAAACTCGCCTTGCACGCGGCGGGCTTGGTGCGGAAGGCGCCGAAGCGTTCGGCGCACCGCAAGAAGCGTCCACGCCGGCCGCTGCCGGGCATGCTGCTACACCAGGACGGGTCGCGCCACGCCTGGATCGAAGGTCTGCCCGCGATGGACCTGATCGTCACGATGGACGATGCGACGAGCGAGATCTACTCGATGCTGCTGGTCGAGGAAGAAGGGACGGCGTCGACGTTCCAGGCCTTGGGCGAAGTGATTGGCGAGCGCGGTCTGTTCTGCGCGCTCTACACCGATCGCGGCAGCCATTACTTCTACACCCCGAAGGCTGGCGAGAAGGTCTCGAAGACGCAACAAACCCAGGTGGGACGGGCTTTATCGCATCTTGGGATCGAGCATATCGCGGCCTATTCGCCGCAGGCGCGCGGGCGCTCCGAGCGGATGTTCGGCACGCTGCAAGGCCGGCTGCCGAAGGAGCTGCGGCTCGCCGGGATCAAGACGGTCGAAGCCGCCAATGCGTGGCTGAAGGCGCATTACATCGCCGAGCATAACGCGGCGTTTGCGATCAAGGCCGAACAGCAAGGCACGGCGTTCGTGGCCGACCGGCACGAGGCGTGGCGCGAGGCGCTGTGCGTGATCGAAGAGCGAACCGTCGGCAACGACAACACGATCGCATGGAGCGGTCGGCGGCTGCAGCTGCCCGAGAGCAGGCTCAGGCCCCACTTCGTCAAGGCCGTGGTCCGCGTTCACGCGTATCCCGATGGCACCGTGAGCGTGTTCCTTGGCCCGCACCGTTTGACGAGGTTTTCCGCCGACGGACAGCAGATCAGCCCCGACGCGCCTCAGCCTGGCAGCGTGCTCGGAGCCGTCAAGGACAAGCCCTTGCGGGCGCGCAAGCGCGCGTCCTTGACCGCTCCTGCGCGCGCCGCCGCCGAGATAGCGCGGGTCGGGGCGGAGAAACGGGCTTCAAGTCGAACAAAGAAACCGACCCGGAGGGCTAACCAGACCGCAGTATCCATGGCATGACCAAATCGGCGGACCCGTCCACGCCTTCCGGATCCTCCGAAACTTAACAACGAAGGCGACAGATCACGAGCTACAAAAATACGACAACTTCACCCGCTACGGACATGCGGGCGCGGCTTCATGTGAATGAAATACTGGCGCCCTCGCGTCATGTCCGTTTGGGTCAAAAGCCGACGTTTTCGGGCATCAAGCCCGATGTCGGCTTTGGCTCGAACCGCGGCAGTCGATCGACGCGATCGGCAAGCCGGAAAAGTGGCGCACTGAGACAGCCCGACGGGCAAATCACCAAAACCTGTCCAGCCCGGTTTGCAAAAATATTTCGCTTTCGCCGTCGGGCAAATCAGTGGTTTGACTCCGCGCGTCTCACCCAAACGAGGGGCGGGTCGCGATCGTCACGAACGCGGGTTGAGATGCGGTGGACGCGGCAGAGTCGGGCGCGCAAATGTGTTCGCAGGGCGGTCCCCCGTGAGCGAGCAACAGCGCGCGCGGACGAACGGCGCTTCAATGCCTTCGCTAAAACTTCGGCAGGCCGCACACGGCGGGTCGAAGCGTTTGGTGAGGTCGCTGCGTACGGCGAAGTCGTGTGGTCCTGGCATCCGTTGCTGATGTCAAGTTGAGCGGAGGCGAAACCGGCCCAACCGGGTGAGGTCGTCATCAATCCGCTCAGCGACGGTGACAAAAAGGAATTTGCGGACACAAGAGCACGAAGGAAACCGTTAAAACCATTGCGCGGGGAAAGCCGGGCGATTTCCGGAATACTCGTGGTGACTACCGTGTGCTTACTACCAATGCACACGGGCCGCGGGTGCTCCGGGCACCCGGCTTTCCCTGCTCCCTCTCTATTTGGAGGGACAATGTTCCAGCAAACCTCGGGCGCATCGTGCCGCGAGCATGCGGATTTATGCCTAAAATTGGAGTCATTGCGAGGAGCGAAGCGAAGCAATCCATCCTTTCTTTCCGCTGCGGCGTGGATTGCTTCGCTTCGCTCGCAATGACGGTCGGGAAGAGGCCGCCCCGATACCAGCGTTCTGCAACGGCGAACTCCCCATTAGCCAACCTCTATTGGACGCGGGCGGTGAGGCCGGGCACAGCGTTCGGTGTTGCGCATTGCGAACGATTGTCCGTAAAACGGGCCGGTAGCGGCTACCCGGACAGAATGTCGCATTTTGCGGTGCAGCAAAATTCACAAAATAGCCCCTGCTAAAGGGGCAATGGCGTTCCGGCCGGCTTCTCTGTATTGGTGCGGCTGACATACAAGGTTCGGGGCGGGCTGGTCGCTCTCCCCAGAGAAATACGCGGGAGGAAACATGCGTAAATTGATATTGGCTGCGGCGTCGATCGCGGCCCTTGCTCTGGTTGGGCCGGCCTCGGCGCAGGCGCCGATCGTCATCAAGTTCAGCCACGTCGTGGCCTCCGACACGCCGAAGGGCAAGGCGGCCGACAAGTTCAAGGAACTGGCCGAGAAATACACCAACGGCAAGGTGAAGGTCGAAGTCTATCCGAACTCGACGCTCTACAAGGACAAGGAAGAACTCGAAGCGCTGCAGCTCGGCGCGGTGCAGATGCTGGCGCCGTCCAATTCCAAGTTCGGGCCGATCGGCGTCAAGGAGTTCGAGGTGTTCGATCTCCCCTATATCCTGCCGGATCTGGTGACCCTGCGTAAGGTGACCGACGGCCCGCTTGGCGCCCGGCTGCTCAAGCTGCTGGATTCAAAGGGCATGACGGGTCTCGCTTACTGGGACAACGGTTTCAAGGAGATGAGCGCCAACAAGAAGTTGCTCACGCCTGCAGACTATAAAGGCGTCAAATTCCGGATTCAGTCGTCGAAGGTGCTGGAGGCGCAGTTCCGCGCGCTCGGCTCGATCCCGCAGGTGATGGCTTTCGGCGAAGTCTATCAGGCACTGCAGACCGGCGTGGTCGACGGCCAGGAGAACACCTGGTCGAACATCTACACCCAGAAAATGCATGAAGTGCAGAAATACGCCACCGTCACCAATCACGGCTATATCGGCTATGTCGTGGTCGTGAACAAGAAGTTCTGGGACGGTCTGCCCGCCGACATCCGCACCCAGCTCGACAAGGCGATGAAGGAAGCCACCGCTTTCGGTAACGGCCAGTCGGCGAAGGAAAACGAGGACGCGCTCGCCGAGATCAAGAAAGCCGGCAAGACCGAAATCGTCACGCTGACGCCAGAGCAGGACGCTGCGATGCGCAAGGCGATGGAGCCGGTCTACAAGGATGTCGCTAGCCGCGTCGGCCAGCCCTTGATCGACGAATTCCTCAAAGAGACCGGCGCGGCGAGCCACTGATAGACATGGCTTGAAAGGGAACGCGCTTTATTCGTGCCGTTGAGAAGGGACAACCTTCGTCATGCCCGGGCATAGCCGTCCGAAGGACGGCGTCGCTTCCGCTAGCCTATGTCCCGGGCATCCGCGTCTTGCTTCTCGAAAACAAAGACGTGGATGGTCGGGAGCGCAGACAAGTTTACGTAGTCTGCGCAAGGCAGACTACTGTGCCCGGCCATGACGAATACGCGATAAGTGGGGAAAGTTCAAAGATGCTTCGTATCCTTGATCGGCTCGAGGAAATCATAATCACCTCGCTGATGGGCGCGGCGACGGTGCTGATTTTCGTTTCCGTCGTGCACCGCTTCGGCACCGGAATATCGTTTCTCTATCCGCTCTTCATTCAGATCCACATCGCCTGGGCCCAGGAGCTGTGCATCTACATGTTCATCTGGATGGCGAAATTCGGCGCCGCCTACGGCGTGCGAACCGGCATCCATGTCGGCGTCGACGTGCTGATCAACCGCCTCAACGACCGCTGGCGCAAGGGCGTCATCCTGTTCGGCCTGTTCGGCGGCGCGCTGTTCACCGCCATCGTCGGCACCATGGGCGCCAAATTCGTCATCGAGTTGATGTCGACCGACCAGGTTTCGCCCGATCTCGAATTGCCGAGCTGGCTGGTCTATGCCTGCATCCCGCTCGGCTCCTATCTGATGTCGTTCCGCTTCATGCAGGTGATGTGGACCTACTGGAGCACCGGCGAACTGCCGCACCATGATGCGGCGCATGTCGAGGGTATCGTCGTCGATCCCAAGGCGCCAATCTCGCTGGGAGAAGCCTGATGAGCGCCGCCCTTATCTTCGGACTGCTGTTCGCGTTGATGCTGACGGGCATGCCGATCTCGATTTCGCTCGGCCTCACCGTTCTGACCTTCCTGTTCACAATGACGGAAGTGCCGATCGAAAGCGTCGGCCTGAAGCTGTTTTCCGGTCTCGACAATTTCGGCATCATGGCGATCCCGTTCTTCATCCTGGCCGGCACTTTCCTGACCCGCGGCGGCGTGGCGCGGCGGATGATCGCGTTCACGACCTCGTTGGTCGGTCATTTGCCGGGCGGACTGGGCTTGGCCGGCGTCGCCGCCTGCGCGATGTTCGCGGCGATCTCTGGCTCCAGCGTCGCGACGGTGGTGGCGATCGGCTCGATCATGATGCCGGCGATGGTCGAGCATGGCTATCCGCGCCGGTTCGGCGTCGGCGTGATCTCGACATCGGGCGCGCTCGGCATCCTGGTGCCGCCGTCGATCATCCTGGTGCTGTACGGCGTTTCCACCAACACCTCGATCGGCGCATTGTTCATGGCCGGCATCATTCCGGGTGTCATCCTGGCGCTGATGCTGGCGGCGGTGACTTTCTTCGTGGCGCTGCGCAACGGCTATCCCAAAATGCAGAAGGCCACACTCGGCCAGCAATGGACCGCGTTCCGCGAAAGCATCTGGGGCCTGCTGCTGATCGGCATCGTGCTCGGCGGCATCTATGGCGGCATCTTTACGCCGACCGAGGCTGCGGCGGTGGCCGCGGTGTATGCCTTCTTCATCACGGTGTTCGTCTACAAGGAACTCAAACTCACCGAAGTGCCAAAGGTGTTGCTGCAGGCCGCGTCCATGAGCTCGATGCTGCTCTACATCATCACCAACGCGGTGCTGTTCTCGTTCCTGATGACGCATGAGCAGATCCCGCAGGAGATGGCGGCCTGGATCATCGACAAGAATTTCTCGATCTGGATGTTCTTACTTGTGGTGAACGTCATCCTGCTGCTGGCCGGCAATGTGATGGATCCGTCGTCGATCCTTCTGATCATGGCGCCGATCCTGTTTCCGCTGGCGACCAAGCTTGGCATCCACCCGGTTCATCTCGGCGTCTTGATGATCGTCAACACCGAAGTCGGCCTCTGCCATCCGCCGGTCGGGCTCAATCTCTACATCGCCTCCTCAATCGCCAAGATGGGCATCAGCGAGATCACCATCGCGGTGCTGCCGTGGCTGTGCGCGATGCTGGCGTTCCTCGGCCTCATTACCTACGTGCCGGAGATTTCGCTGTGGCTGCCGCGGCTGCTCGGGATGATCTGAGAAGCCTTCATGCAGATTACATCTTGGTAAGAGAGAGGCTTATTTCCAACTTGTAAGTTGAATGCGCAGGCGCGCAGGCTCATCTTCAGGCAACCTTCAAAGGAGGTTTCCATGAGGAAATTCGCTATTGCCGGCATTGCGGCCCTCGCCATTGCCGGTTCGACCGCCGTCTACGCCCAGCACCGCCATTGGGGCTATGGCTACATGCGGATGAACCCCGAGGACAGGGCGGCGTTTGCCGATGCGCGGATCGCCGCCGTTCATGCCGGCCTCAAGCTGACGCCCGATCAGGAAAAATTGTGGCCGCCGGTGGAAACCGCAGTGCGGGATTTCGCAAAGCTGCGGATCGATCGCGCCAACGCGCGGATGAACGCCGGGAAGAATGATTCTGCCGACGCGCAGAAGCCGGACGATCCGGTCGCGCGCCTGCGCGAACACGCCGACAACATGGCGACGTCAGCGGCCGCGATGAAGAAAATCGCGGATGCGGCCGATCCGCTCTACAAGACGCTGGACGACGGCCAGAAGCGGCGTCTCGCCGCCCTGACCCACATGGGCCATCGGTTCGGCGGCGTAGGCTGGCATCGCGGATTCGAGCACGGCATGATGGATCGCGGCGGTGACCGGGACCGCGACGACGGCGGCCGGGATCGCGGCTTCGACCGCGACCGTTACGATCGGGACGGCGGGCCCGACAGAGGCGGACCCGAGCGGCTCTGACCGCTGACGACTGTACGTTGGAAAAGCCGCCGGGTTCCGGCGGCTTTTCTGGTTCCTGGATCGGATTCGGTGCTGCGTCCATTCTCGATGTTTCATTCGCGCAACAGTGAAAGGCTAAAATTGCACCGTTGAAGTCGTCCACTTGACCAACCATTAGTTGCGGAGAAGATTAGTCGACTTGAGGACTTGAGCTAAGAATTTACTTTTGCGAATTGCAGCTGATGGGCCTCTGGTGGGCCGGGGATAAGCGCCGCTTTTGGGCGGCTCTGATCGAACGTTGCAATACGAATGCGTACTTCTTTGCGTGGCGGGGCAAATACGTCTGGCAGTGACGCGTGCGCTCTCGGACCGCGTTGGTTGGGGGCAGCAATGGATGCGGCTACTGGGAAAAGAGGCCGGGATACCGAGCGAACTGGCGCGCCACACCCTTTCTGGGCGAGCGCAGCGAGACTGGCGCTTCCGCTGCTTTCGTTGATCGTTTCCGGATGCTCCATCCACCCGGTGCAGCAGGATGTCACGGGCGTGCCGCCCGTCGACATAATCCATCACATCCGCTGCGAGACGCGGCTTGCGATCCAGGACAAGGCGATCGAACTCCTGTTCGCCTACAAGGGCGGACAATACGAACCTTCGATAAATCTCGCAAAGTCGCTGAAAGCGAAACGCGGTCAGGTCTGGAAATTCGATCCCAGAATACTCACCACGCAGGAAGAGCGTGCATTCTACAACCGATACATCCGAACCGGTATTGCCTACGATTTCACGCTCGATATCACCGAAGACAACAAGGCTGCGTTACTGGCGGACCCGGCGCGACTCATCACAAACGGGGTGGCCGGTATCGGTGTGGGTGCAAGCGGTGAGTTCAGCCGAAACAACGCGCGGCGCTTCATCATGAGCGACACGTTCGCCAAACTCCTGGCTGATGACCATCTGGTTTGCCGTGGCGATGGAGTTGAAAATTTTGTCTATCCAATCGCCGGCAGGATCGGAATACGCGAGCTGATTTCAACGTTCATAGACCTGAACGAAGATAAAAGCCTGCAAACTCTGGACTCCGGTTCACGGGTCTTCGCTGACACGATGACATTCCTGACCACGCTGACTGGATCGGTGAGCCCTCATGTCGAAATTGCGCCGATAAGGAACCAATGGGGTGTGGCAAGCCCGACCAGCTTTAGCGCCTTCGCGCAACGGATCGACAAGCACATGGTGATCATCGGCCTGTCGATGGATATCTCCAAAGGGGTTGCGGGCGAGGCTGTGCTGTCGCTCGCGGCTCGAAGATCGGCGCTGCAAAAGAACAACGTTGCTTCACCGGCGGAACAAAGTGCGCTGGATGCGGTTCGGCAGGCAAGATTTGACGCATATCTCGACCGGGCCACGCATTAGCGGTGTACCGAGGGCTACGACCGCTCACTCCTGCCGGGGATCCGTCGGGGCAGACGGCCGCCGGACCGGTCCGGGCGGCCGCTATGGACGCCATTCGGCGGACCAAATGGAAAGCCCTTGAAATCCGGCGGCTTTTTAGCGTTCCGGACCCCTGCCAAAGGCCGGGAAAACTCCCGTTCCTTTGCTGGACATCGTGGGGTCGCTTTGCTAAACGACGCCCTCTTGCGAAGGGTTTCCGGACCCGGTTCCGGGCGCATAGCTCAGTTGGTAGAGCAGATGACTCTTAATCATCGGGTCCCAGGTTCGAGCCCTGGTGCGCCCACCATTTAAGCCCCTGCAAGATAACACTAAATGCAACTCACCGGTTGGCCGCCGCTGGGGCACTTTCGGTCCGGGGCACAATTGGGGCACCCGCGTAAGGCGGCGCGGGAACACCGATTCCCCCAGCACGCATGAGGTAAGAGAGGGTAGAGCAGCCTGAAGCAAAGCAGTCCGAGGCTGACCCGCCGACGGAGGCGTTTTCTGACGCTGTCGCGAAGCTCACGACGCAGGCGAAAGCTCAAATCGACGCTTATTCGTGCATTCCGGTCCTCCGGTTGAGGTAGCCGACCAGCTTGACGCCTTGCCGGACGAAATCGACCGGTTTACGACGAAAGCCTCCGCCTATAGCGCCGAGGATGCTGTGGGGACTGGCGTCTTTATCACCATCGGTCACGATGGAGAGGCCCGAATCGAGCGCGGTTTTATCCGTCGCAAGGATGAAGCGAAACCGATTGGAGACGCCGCCTCGGATGGTGACCGCAGGAGCAACGGGTTAGGTTCTCAAAATGCTGTTGAAGCCGACGATGGCGATGGAACGAAGCCGCTATCGGAGAAGGTCCTGACTGACCCACCGGACGGCGGCCTTCCGGGATCCTCTGGCGAGAACCCGGACCTGATGTTCGCCTTATGGTGCACGCACACGATTCGCGCGTTTCTACACCAGCCATGACCCCGCGACCTGTTTAGATGTGCGCTTTGGGTCGAATTATCTTTGCACACATGCACTGGGTATCGATGACTGCCTCGCTTCCAGCAACGTTGCCGCCTGGCATGACAACTGGGCGCGCCAGCGACCTCGCGACAAGGAGCAGATTGTTGCGATCCATCGCCGCACTGGATGCCCACAGTTGCCTCGGTCTGTTGGCGCATTGTGCGTCTCTCAGCGTCAATGCCGTGCAGGTCACTTGGGATCGACGGCCCCACAGCCTTCGCCACGCCGGCCTACTCTCAAATGGTGCTGATCTGGACATAACGAGGTATTGGACCGTCACTGTCGAGAGTTATTTGGGTCGGGTTTCCAAACTGCGTATTCTGGAAGCGGTTCAAGAGGCGGTTTCACCGTAGGTGGCCGGGCGCATCACCGACCTAAAGAAGGACGCAATGGCGAAATCGGCAGCGGACCTCCTTGGCAGCTACGCGAGCGTGACGGATCCGCCGGTGGTGGTGAATTCGCATACCAGCCGATTTCCTATGACCCTTGTTCCCAAGGAGCTCGTGTCGGGATTCGGGGCATGCGGGGTATTTTTTCTATTGTTTCCATCGGCGTGTCGGCGGTCGCGGCGCCAGCGCACGCCGGCTGGCAGGCAAACCGCAAGGGGCTGCGGCCGACGCTTGCGTTAGGACCTTGCGGCGATGAGCGGAAGCGATGGGCGTTCTGACCAAATATTTAATTACAGCTGCTCGCGTTCTTTGCAATCTATCGCTCATGTCCAGCTTACAGCGCGTATTCGTATGCACATTCTGGCTTCGGCGAAGTTCGGCATCGATCGGTTGAATTTGATCATTTGGATTCATTCAATAAGAGGCAGCGCCGTGTACATAGGCCTCAATTAAGTTGAGGAAAGCATCAAAATGACAACTTGGTTGGACCGTTTCGTGTTGGATGCTGGCCGCGAGGTGGCGGTCGACCTCGTGGCCAAAGGTCAGGGTCACTTACTGCATGCGAAGAATCCACTGCTTGCCATGATGGCGACGGCAAATCGAGCGGCTGTTATCCGCGCAAAGTCTCCTAGCGGCGTCGATATCAATACAGAGTTCGATGCAACGATTGCGCGCTGGTTCCTTGATCAAAGTGGGCATTGCGATCGTCACGTCGCGGCATTCCAATTCGACCGAGAGACCATAGAGGGTCTTGTTAAGCTGCGGGTCACGAGAGAAATGGCCGATAAGGCGGAGATGTTCAATGCTCAGTACCTTGCCGTCTATTTAGACTTTGTTGACCAAGCGTTGATGGTTGCCGACAAATTCGAAGTGTCTGCCATCGCGCTTTTGACCCAAAGGAGTCCCGATGGACAGCACCTTGGGGCACCGCGCGCATTCGCCGTGGTGTCGCCGCCCGGTGAATTTAGCCGCCGGATTCTGACGTGGATATGGGGTTCTCCCAATGAGGTCATCGCCACCGATGCTCTGCCGCCATTAGGAGGTCCGCCGAATCAGGAACCAGTAAGCGCGGATCTATTGCAAGCAGCCGGCATGACAGCCTCGAAACTCGCGCAAGAACTTCAGCGAGTTGGATGCGTGACCTGCTGGCATGCGGCCTGCGAACATGACCGCGGCTTTACTAATCATCTACGAAAACTCGATATCAGGAAGGCTGAAGGGCTCGAAGGCGCTGACGCGTTCCTTCCTTCCGGATCGACGTTCTTCAACGTGCCGCGACTGCCTCCCGTTTCCGGACCGACCGCCACGGCCAAGCCCGACGACGCCCACACGTTGCGGAGCTATCCTGCAATTCTGATCGACCCATATCACCGTATCGTCAAATTAGTCGGAGTGGCGGACGCGCTGGAATCCCTGCAGAACGCGATTGGCGGTTGCATTCAAATAGCTGCGGAATTTGCGCATGGAGATATCCTGTATGTAGACGAAGAAGGCTTGTTCAAGCACCGGCTCTCCTTCGAAATCGACGGCCAGCGCTTTCCGGGTCGTGGATTGATCATCGGCTCACAGGGAGATGGATACGACGTAGCGGCCGTAAATTGCTGCGTCGAGGACGTCATTCGGCGCATCAAATTCAGCGAACCAGATCCAACATTGGGCACCAATCGTGTCATTGTCGTTCCGGCGTGATGTTGCAAGGAATGCAATTCGATGTGTCGTTTCTCCAATTGCTCGCAGCGCACCGTGTCGGATGGAGATCACGCCGCATCATTCACCATATGAACCGGCGGGCGCTGCACGCGTAGAGCGTAAGCGCGCTTCGGCACGTAGAATCCTGCCCTAGACGGAAGTTGCAGCCTCGGAAGAGCGTAAATCATTGGTCCAATTCGCTGATCGGCGGACAGATCAGTGGCCAGGCGCAGACGACCCAACTAACTTCGAGCGGGTAGGCTGGGAACTTGGTGCGCACCCGGGGAATTATTCTTGAGAGTTTCAGCTAGGCGCGCCCGCGACGCATGGTCGGGCTCTCGTGAACCGGGCCGCAAGACGTCTCGGCTTTCGGCTTCGATCCCTCGCGGTACGTCAGAGCCAAGCTCTATTGAGCCGCTCGCCGGAGGCACTCGGTACCGGGTCCCGCCGCCATTGGCATGCCGACGGCGCAATGCTGACCCTCCTGCGGGTGCCTTTTTAACCGGTCTCGCGGCTGCCGACTGGCCTTCGCTTCGCTGCAGCGCAGACGCCATTTTTCTGTTGGGCTAAGGGCTCCGCCCTCTGTTCTCGCTGGCCGGGCTGGAGACGGTGCGTGCCAAGCTGGCCGCAGCGTGCAAATGGCCACATGCCATCGCGAAACCCAACGACTGATGCTGTCCGATAAAGTTTCGTCGATAGGAGAGGCACCGCCCGAGACCTACGAAGCGCGTGCTGTGATCGTGCGTGCAAAACCGCATCGAAGTCGAACTTGGTGCCCGGCTGTTTCGTCACCTGGTGGCGTTGCCGATCGCATATTTCCGGACACGCCGCGTTGGGGATTCGGTGGCACGCGCCCGCGAGCTCGAGAATATCCGCCAGTTCCGTTTTCCCCGACTATCTTGCGCCCGTGATCCGCAACGCGGGCGATGAGCACGAGACGGTGTTGATGCGGTGGTGTATGCCGCCACTGCGCGTCGAGCTGCCGTCTTGATCAAAAAGGGGCCGGGGTTGTTGTCCCGGCCCGTCTCCACGCTGGGAAGCGCTTCGCTGAAAGGTCGCTAGTACCTCGTCACAGTGGTTCTGACTGGTTGATTCCGAGCCAATCTAGGATGGGCAGGTCTTCCGGAGGCACGAGGATTTGGATGCTTCGGGCGACGCCGGGTTGACGCCTGATGAGACCGTTTCGTTCGAGCGTCACGATCATCTGGTGGACCGATGGCGGGCTGACTTGGAAGTGGCGCTGCATGTCGGCTTCAGCGGGCGGGCGCCGGAACATGTGCGCATAGGTGTAGATGAAAGCCAGGTACTGGCCTTGCTTTTCGGTGAAGCCTTGAGCCGTGAGGCTGCGAGCGGCGCCTGATTTTTGATTCATTTGTCGATTCGTCCGGTCCTCCAACAAGGAGGTCGGGATGAATGTACGTTATCGGGTCGAATTGAGCCAAGCCGAACGCGGTGAGCTCACCGCGATGTTGAGCAAGGGCAAACGAGCCGCCCGCAAACTCAAGCGCGCCCAGATATTGCTGGCGGCCGATGCCGGCCGCAGCGATGAAGAGATTGCGCGCGCGGTGTCGGTGGGCGGTTCCACCGTGTACCGGACCAAGCGGCGCTTCGTGGAAGGCAATCTGGAACGGGCGCTGAGCGAAGATTCGCGTCCTGGGGCAGAGCGCAAGCTCACCGGCAAGGAGGAAGCCTTGCTGGTGGCAACGGCTTGCGCAAACCCTCCCGAGGGTCGCGCCCGCTGGACGCTGGAACTGCTGGCCGATGCCATGGTCAGGCTCACCGATCACGACAGCCTGTCGAGCGAGACGGTACGCCGGCGGTTGGCCGAAAACGGTCTCAAACCCTGGCGCAAGGACATGTGGTGCATTCCAAAGGTCGATGGCGAATATGTCGCCCGCATGGAAGACGTGCTCGACCTCTATGCCGAAGCGCCCGATCCCCAGCGGCCGGTGGTCTGCTTCGACGAGAGCCCGGTCCAGCTCATCGGCGAGGTGCGCCAACCGATTCCGGCCGAGCCGGGCCAGCTCGAACGCTACGATTGCGAGTATCGCCGCAACGGCACCGTCAATCTCTTCGTCTGCATCGACGTGCATCGGCCATGGCGCAAGGTCAAGGTCACCGAGCGCCGGGCGGCAGAAGACTACGCCCACTGCATGCGCGAACTCGTCGATGTCCATTATCCCGAAGCCGCGTGCATCCGCGTCGTGCAGGACAATCTGTCAACCCACTCGGCCGGTGCCCTTTATGAGGCATTCGCACCTGCCGAAGCCCGGCGGATTCTGCGCCGCCTCGAGTTCCACTACACCCCCAAGCATGCCAGTTGGCTCAACATGGTCGAGATCGAGATCGGCGTGCTGCGCGGCCAGTGCCTGGACCGCAGAATCGACGACCCAGACTGGCTCCGCCGCGAAATCGACGCATGGGAACGACAACGAAACGCCGCTGGCGCCCGCATCAGATGGATGTTCACAACCGAAAAAGCCCGCGCCAAAATGGGCCGCGCCTATCCCGTCACATCCAAAGAGTCATAATCACTGTGGCGAGGTACTAGCCGGCCTCTATGAAGCGCGCGGCACGACGCTCGGCGGAGACGAAGAACATCCGCTTGAGCTTGTTGACGGCGCGGATGGCGGAACCGAGCCAGAGCGGAGTGCTCTGCCGGAGGAAGGCGACCTTCTTCACATAACCCTCGACATGCCATTTGGCGTGCGCACCCTCGCGGAAAAAGATCACGTCACCGACGCCATAACGCTTCGGCGGCATGCCCTCGCTCTCGAGCACGATCGATCCTTCGAGGATCATGATGGTCTCGTCGAGATCGTAGTACCACTTGAACTTGCCCTCGGTGCAGGACCAGATCAGGGTCTTGGCAGTGCCGCACGCGCTGGTCGACAGCGGGTGCGAGCGGGCCTCCGGATTGCCTTCAAGAATCCAGGATGGTTCGATCGGCGACGGCTTGAGATCCACGTTGCAATGCCCGGTTTCAATAAGCGCAAGCGGCATCGGTCACCTCAAATGATTGAATAAAGTACACGCTTCTAAAGATCCCGGTGACGCTAATTGCTGATCTTCAATTCTTCCGGGATCCGCATAATGAGATTTTCCGCGAAGAGTATAAAGAGGCCACTTTGCCGCAAGTAGTGCAGCGCCGCGCCGCACGGCTCGATCTGTCTGCGGATTTCCACACATGGAGCGTCCTTTGCGGACTGCGACAAAAAGCGCGAGACCAAGGCCAAGTCCTCGCACCATTGTCGACCTCAACGCTACTCTGGATTGCGTTTGCCAATATCCTGGTCGACGAAGCAACCATGAGTTGCGGAGGCAGTGGCGGATGAGCTACGATGTGCCCTATCTGGTCGGCGCAATCGGATTGATCTGCGCGAGGGATGATCGTGCATGGATAACGGTGCGCGTCTGCCATCGCGGCGGTCAGGCGGTGTTGCCGGCGTCCACCGTCAGCACCGTGCCGGTGATGTTCCGGCCGCCTTCGCCCAGGAGATACTCGACCATGGAAGCGACGTCGTCGGCCTCGGGCAGGCGGCGCAACGCGCTGCGGCCGGCGATGCGCCGGCGGCCGTCGTCGTCTAAGGACCTGGTCAATTCGGTGTCGACGAAGCCGGGGGCGATCGCATTCACGGTGATGCCGAGCTTGCCGACTTCGCGGGCCAGCGAACGGGTGAAGCCGGCGGCCGCGGCCTTGGACGCGGCATAGACGGACAGGCCGTTGTAGCCGGTCGAGGCGATGATGGAGGAGATGTTGACGATGCGCCCGGCGCCGTCGGCCATCATGTGGCGCACCACGTATTTGGTCAGAACGATCGGCGACAGCACGTTCAGACAGATCAACGCCTCGATCTCGGAATTGCGCATGGTGGCGAGCAGCCCCTCGGTGCCGATCCCGGCATTATTGACGAGGCCGTAGATCGCGCCGAAGGCGTCGCGCAGCTCCTTCACGAAGGCGGGAATCTCGTCGGTCCGGCCAAGATCGAACGCCCTGAAGTGAAGGCGGTCCGCTCCCGTTTCGCGGATGGCGTGTCCCAGATCCTCGCTCTCGCGACGCGCGACCGCGATCACGCTGTAGTCGCCGGATGCGGCGAGCCTGCGCGTAATCGCAAGCCCGATGCCACGGCTGCCGCCGGTGACGAGGACGTTACGCATCGGCGCGCACCAGTTTCCCGGCTTCCGTGACGTCGAGCCGCTCGATAAAGCGGATCACCGCAGGGACCTTGTGCGCCGCCAGCGCGTCTTTGCACCGGCCGAGAATTTCCATGCGGATCGTCTCGTGGCGAGCCGCATCGGTGCCGTCGGCGAGGACGACGTCGGCGATCACGATGGCGCCGGTGATCGGGCTCCTGCGCGACCGCGCGCGCGACATCCGCACGGACTCGTGCCGGTTGATTACGGCCTCGATCTCCTCGGGATGGACCTTCAGCCCGCCGATGTTGATGATGCCGCCGCGCCGGCCGACGAAGTGGTAGCGCTCACCGCGCAGCTCGATCATGTCGCCGGTGTCGACGAAGCCCTCGGCATCGGCGAGCGGGGGCGCATTGGCGCCGATATAGGCGCGCGCCGTGCGCTGGGAGCGGATCCGGAGTGAACCGTCGACGACCTTCATCTCGACGCCGTCGCGGTTCCGCCCGATCAGGTCGGCGGGAAAACCCTCGCGCCCGTCGTCCACCGCGAAACCGACGCCGGCCTCGGTTGAAGCATAGGCATGGCCGACCGACGCATGCGGAAACGCCCGGGCAAGGCCGTCGAGCACCGCCTGGTCGGCGATTTCACCGGACAGGCGGACATAGCGCGGCGAGAAGTTCGCGGCCGCACCGCTCATCAGGAGCTTGCGCCAGTGCGACGGCGTCCCGGAGATGTGGGTGACGCCGCCTGCCCGCAGCCGTGCCACGTGGTCGGCGATGGCTTCCCCGGGCTCCGACAGCACGATCGATCCGCCGCCGATCACGGCGCGCAGCAAGATCTGCAGGCCGCCGTAGCGGCGGATGTCGTAGAACGTCGCCCAGGTCGCGTTCGGGTGGCGCGCGGGCCCCTCGGCGATGATCGCGCCGGCCAGCCCATCGAGCGTATGTCCGACGATCTTCGGCAGCCCGGACGTCCCCGAGGTCAGCATCAGCCACTCGGTCGCGCGTTCGGTCTTCCATCCCTCGGCCGCCCGTTCGGGCAGGCCGGCGCCGACAACCAGGTACGCGCCAGCATCGCATCGGTGCAGTGACTGATCGGTGACGATGGCGTCGATCTCGGCATCAGCAAGCAGGGCCTGGATGCGATCCGGATCGATGTCGGGCGGGCACAGAAGCATGCGGCGGGCGATGCCGTCGAGCTCGATCATCGCGAGCGCGGACAGCAGCTGTCCCGATGTCGCAAGCAGCACCGAACGGCCGGACAGCTCGCGGGATCTGCCGATCAGGCAGCTGTGCCGGAGAATGACGGTCAGCGATACGCCGTGCCGGGCATCGGAAATCGTGCGGCCCTTCAGCTGCGGGCCGAGATATTCGCGCAGCGCGAAGATTTCAGGCGGGGACATTCTCGTATGCTCTTACGAATTCGCCGACGGTCGACGGGAAGGCGGCGTCCTCCGCGACGGTGAACGGATCAACGCCGAGATCGTCCTCCAGCCGCGCGACGAGGATTGCGAACGCCAGCGAGTCGAACCCGGTTTCGTGCAGCGACAGATCGTCCTGGAGCGGCGGAAGCTTGACCTCCTGCTCTTTGGCGATCAGCTGCATCGCCGAGAAAATCGTCGACCTTACCGACATGGGACACCTCATCTCTCAAGAAAGCGGCTCCTCGAGCCGATGCTAGAATCTGATTCCGCCCTCCACGATGCGCGCGTAGACGGCCCGGTCGATCGGACGATAGTCGCCGGTCGCCGGATCGCGCAGGAACAGCGGGTCGCCCACGACCGAGGGATCGAATCCCTCGCGGATCAGCCGCTGCTTCTTCTGCTTGAAGGTCTCGGTGGCGTCGAGCGCCCGGCATAACCTGACGAAGATCGGAAGCGCATAGACCGGGAGCCGGCGCGACAGCAGTTCCGCAAAGATCTCGAAATCGAAACCTTGGTCCACCACCAAAGCCGCCATGCCGGCGCGGCCGTCGGCGCCGGGGACGGCGACCCCGTAGGTCGAGGCGTCGAGAACGCCGGGGCAGTCCCTGATCGCGTCGTTCACCTCGCTGGTCGCGACATTCTCGCCCTTCCAGCGGAAGGTTTCGCCGATCCGGTCGACGAAATGGAAGTAGCCCTGCTCGTCGCGCAGCATCAGATCGCCGGTCCGGAACCAGGCATCGCCTTCGGCAAATACGTCGCGCAGGATCTTCTTCTCGGTCTCGGCCGGGTCAGTGTAGCCCTCGAAAGGGCCGCCGCCCCGATCGGCGGTGCCGATGCGCCCGATCGCCTCGCCGACCTCGCCGTGGGTGCAGGCGATACAGAGCCCGTCGTCGCCGCGGACCGGGCTGCCACGCTCCGCATCGACCTTCACGATCGAGGCGGGAAAGCGATGCGCCAGCAGCGGAGGGATACGGCCGATCGCGCCGGGTTTTCCTTCGAAGTTGAATAGCGAAAAATTACCTTCTGTCGCGGCGTAGAATTCGAGGATCTGCGGAATCGCGAACCGCTTCGCGAACGCCTCCCAGATGTCGCCGCGCAATCCGTTGCCGACGGCCAGCCGAAGCCCGTGTACGACCTCTAGCCCGGACGCCGGCGCGTTCAGAAGGTAGCGGCAGAGTTCACCGATATATTGGAAGATGGTGCAGTCGAAATACATGATGTCGTCCCAGAAGTCTTCCGCGGAGAATTTCTCCGCGATCACCACTGAACCGCCGGCGCGGAGCATGCTGCAAGGCGCGACGACACCGCCCACTGAATGATGGAGCGGAAGACAATCGTAAAGGCGGTCGTGGACGGAAGCGTCTGTCAGCCCGGCAAACCATCCGCCCCAGCTGAGGATGCGGCGATGACTGACGTTTACCGCCTTCGGCAGCCCCGTGGTGCCCGAGGTGTAGATGAGTAAGGCGCGTCCATCGATTGTGACGTCGCCGCGCTCGGCGGAGGACAGCGGGCGCGGACCCGCGGCGGCGAGCGCCGCATCCAGATCGGCGCCAGCGCTGCCGGGACCGAGTCTCCAGATTTGGGGCACGCGATCCAGGTGCGGACGTGCGGTTTCGAACGCATCCACGCAATCGGCGGCAAGAACGACGTGGTCGGCACACGCAACGTCGATGCAATGAGCGAGGGACTGGCCGACCAGCCGGGTGTTGATCAGCGCCACCGTGCCGCCAACGCTGCTGATGCCGAGCCAGCAGGCAACGTAGTCCGGCCGGTTCGGCATCAGCAGGCAGACGGTGCAGCCGGTGCGGACGCCCAGTTCCCGCGCCCAACGCGCATATTGGCTGATCCGGGCGCTGAGCTCCCCGTAGGTGAATGATTGGCGGTCCGAGCAAAATGCGGGGCGTCCGGGCTGCCGTTTCGCCCATTCTTCCACGACGTCGGCGAATAGCCGTTGCGGCTCGGCCTCGATCCGCGAGGTCAGTTCGATGGCCTTCAGCCAGGCTTTGGCGGCGGAGGGTCTGCATCGCGGGTCGCCGCTTCCGGTCGCCCGCTGAATCACGTCTGCTTTCATGATCTGACCATGCAGATGATTTCGATCGATGTCCGCGCCGACCAGCTCCCGAGGCGATAAAGCTGCGGCGGAAGGGGGAAAGCGGCGCGCCGGACCGGGCGCGACCTTGCGATCATTGTCGATCCGGTTTCGCTCGCTTTCCGAAGACGCATGTCTGTTCAAGTCGCTTCATCCCGGTCCGGGTCTGAGCTGGTTGAGGATCATCAGCTCCATTGTCTTCACCGATTGGAAGTTCTCTGGCGTGATCTCGGGTTGGGGAAGGGTGAGATCGAACTCGGCTTCGACCTTGAGCATCAGCGCGACCATATCCATCGAGTCCAGTCCGATATCTACCAGCCGGGATTCCGGGTGGACATCCGCGATGATCGCGTTCTCCTGGAGGACGATTCTGACGACGGAAAGAACACGGTCTTGAACACTGGCGGCAAGGTCTTGCATTTCAACTCCACTCATCGCGATGAGGTGGCAGATCATAATCGACGGGACGATACCTGACTGCAGCTCAGGTCAGTAGTTCTACTTAGGAGGTACCTCGCAAGGGTTCCCGTGCTCACTTCTGCGCCGCCGACTCCTCAAGTGCGGTTGGTTAGATTGCCACCCTCGAACTCGAGCGGAATTCATGTCCACGCGGTTGGGTCGTCCGACCATCAAATGGGAGGTTTTGGGCCATGAACGTCCAGGAAGTCCAATTCCGCAACTTCGCCCCCGAAAGCAGCCGAGTAGCATTCTCTCCCGACCGCGCCTCGTTCCGGGAACGGGCGGCCGCCGTCGCGGAGGCTGCGGCGACGGAGGCCGAAGCGGTCGACCGCGAGGCGCGCTTCCCGCTGAAGGCCATCGACGCGGCGCGCAAGGAGAGGCTTTTGGGCGCCCAGATCCCGATCGAGTTCGGTGGCGACGGCGCGTCGATTTCCGAGGTGGCCGACATGTGCTACGCGCTCGGCCGCGCCTGCGCCTCGGCCGGGATGATCTTCGCGATGCATCAGACCAAGATCGCGTGTCTGATCCGCCACGGCGCGGGCAGCGGCTGGCACGAAAGGCTCATGCGCCGCGTGGCGGCCGAACAGCTGCTCCTGGCGTCTTCGACCACGGAAGGCCAGAACGGCGGAAACATACGCTTCAGTTCGGCAGCGGTGGAGCGCGAGGGCGCCGAGATCTCGCTGGAGCGCGACGCGACGGTGATTTCCTACGGCGCTGAGGCGGACGGCATCGTCACCATCGCCCGCCGCGCCGACGACGCCGCCGGATCCGATCAGGTGATGTTGGCCATCACCCGGGACGACTACACGCTGGAGCAAACGCTCGCATGGGAGACGCTCGGCATGCGTGGGACCTGCAGCGCCGGCTTCAAGCTGAACTTCAAGGGCTCCGCGGAACAGATATTCCCCGTGGCCTACGAAAGGATCCATGCGCAGACGATGACGCCCGTCGCGCATCTGTGCTGGTCGTCGGTCTGGGCGGGAATCGCGGCCGCGGCGGTGGACCGGGCGCAACTCTTCATTCGCAAGGCCGCCCGCGGGTCCGGCGGCAATATGCCTCCCGGCGCGGCGCATTTCACCGCCGCCAAGATGACGCTGGCGAAACTGCGCGCCATCATCGCCGTGAACACCGAGTCCTTTGCTGCCCGTGAACGGGACGAGCGCGCGCTCTCGTCCGTCGACTTCCAGTCCTCGATCAACCTTCTCAAGGTGGAGGCCTCCGAGCTCGCGGTCGCGGCCGTCATGCACGCGATGCGCGCCTGCGGCCTGTCCGGCTACCGCAACGACACCGACGTCAGCGTCGGCCGCCACCTCCGCGACGTGCTTTCAGCTCCGATCATGATCAACAACGACCGCATCCTTGCCAGCATGGGTGCCGCCACGCTGATGAGCGCCGTCCCGGCGTCCCTGCGCGATTGATGTTTCTCCTCGAAGGAAATGGGGCTTGATATGAACGTGGCCATGTTTGCACCTTCGGAACCCGCTCCGCCTCCGGCCGATCCGCTGGACTATCTTGCCGATGTGCTGTTCCAAAAGATGGGCTCTCCGGGGGTCTATGGCCGCACCGCGCTCTATGAAGACGTCGTGGAGCGGCTTGCAGCGCTGATCACGCGGCATCGCGAAGTGGACACCGAGGTGCTGCGCTTCCCCCCCGTCATGAACCGCACGCAGCTTGAGAGGTCGGGCTATCTGAAGAGCTTTCCGAACCTGCTCGGCTGCGTCTGCGGCCTGCACGGCACGGAAAGCGAGATCGATGCGGCGGTCAGCTGCTTCGATGCCGGCGGCGACTGGACCATGTCGCTTTCACCGGCCGACCTCGTGCTGTCGCCGGCCGCCTGCTATCCGGTCTATCCGATCGCGGCGAGCCGCGGTCCCGTGCCGGCTAGCGGCTGGTGCTTCGACGTCGCCGCCGATTGCTTCCGTCGCGAGCCCTCGCGCCATCTCGACCGGCTGCAGTCCTTCAGGATGCGCGAATACGTCTGCATCGGCAGCCCCGACCACGTCTCGGCGTTCCGGGAGCGCTGGATGGTGCTCGCTCAGGAGATCGCGCGCGATCTCGGGCTGACCTTCAGGGTCGACTACGCCAGCGATCCGTTCTTCGGCCGGGTCGGCCAGATGATGGCGGTGAGCCAAAAGCAGCAGTCGCTGAAATTCGAGTTGCTGGTCCCTCTGCGCTCCGAGGAGCAACCGACCGCATGCATGAGCTTCAACTACCACCGCGATCACTTCGGCACCGCCTGGGGCATTGCGGACGCGGCCGGTGAGCCGGCCCATACCGCTTGCGTGGCCTTCGGAATGGACCGTCTCGCCGTCGCCATGTTCCATACCCACGGCAGGGACGTCGCCAGGTGGCCGACCGCAGTGCGGGACCTGCTCGGCTTCCCGCCGAACGACCGGTAGACGGCGTGAGCATTCGAGGAACTTCGATGCGCCAAGGAAATCCAGAGGTCGCGCGGGACCGAAGAGCCGAAGGGCCGGCTTCCATGAGAAGAGAGACTCTCGCTATCCACGGCGGCTACGAAGTCGAGCCGACCACCAAGGCCGTCGCCGTGCCGATCTACCAGACGGCCTCATACGCCTTCGACAGCGCCGACCATGGAGCCGCGCTCTTCAATCTTGAAGTGGATGGCTTCCGCTATACCCGGATCGGCAATCCTACCAACGCGGTGCTGGAGAAGCGGGTCGCTGCCCTGGAAGGAGGCATCGAGGCGATGAGCGTGGCGTGCGGCCAGGCCGCGGTGAACTATTCGGTGATCAACATCGCGGAGATGGGCACCAACATCGTCTCGGTCCCGCAGCTCTACGGCACCACGCATACGCTGTTCGCGCACATCCTGCCGAGGCAGGGCATCACGGTCCGGTTCTCGGAAGACGACCGGCCGGAAAGCATGGAAAGACTGATCGACGACGATACGCGGGCGGTGTTCTGCGAGAGCGTCGGAAATCCGGCCGGAAACGTCTGCGACATCGAAGCGATGGCCGAGGTCGCCCACAGGCATGGCGTGCCGCTGATCGTCGACAACACGGTGCCTACCCCGATCCTGCTCAGACCGATCGAATACGGCGCGGACATCGTGGTGGAGTCGCTGACGAAGTTCATGGGCGGGCACGGCACCACGCTCGGCGGAATCATCGTCGATAGCGGCAGGTTCCCATGGGCGGAGCATCGCCGGCGCTTTCCGATGATGAACGAGCCGGAGAAATCGTACCACGGGCTGGTGTTCACCGAGCGTTACGGGGCCGCCGCCTACATCGCGCGCTGCCGCGCCGTCTCCCAGAGGACCACCGGCTCCATCCTGGCGCCGTTTAACGCCTTCCTGCTGCTCCAGGGCATCGAGACCGTCGCGGTGCGAATCGAGCGGCACGTCGAGAATGCCGAGAAGGTCGCGCGGTTTCTGCGCGACGACCGCCGCGTCGGATGGGTCAATTACGCAGGCTTCCACGATAGCCCCTATCACGCGCTGACGCAGAAATATCTGGGCGGCCGGGCGTGTTCGCTGCTGACCTTCGGCGTGGCTGGAGGGTTCGAGGCCGGCAAGCGGTTCTACGACGCGCTGAGACTGGTCAAGCGGCTGGTCAACATTGGCGACGCGAAATCGCTCGCCTGCCACCCTGCATCGACCACGCACCGGCAAATGTCGCCCGAAGAGCAGGAAAGGGCTGGCGTGCGGCCCGAGATGATCAGGCTGAGCGTCGGTATCGAGCACGTCGACGACATCATCGCCGACCTCGATCAGGCGCTTCATGCCACAGATTGAATGCAGGTCAACCATGAAGGCATTCCGATGCCTGTCCTAATCGACATAGACTCGTACGACCACCACCTCTTCTCAAGAGCGAGGAACGGAAGCGGCGCCGCGTCACCGAGAAACCGGGAGGAGTGCCTCGATATCGGGCTGATCAACAACATGTCGGATTCCGCCTTGATGTCCACCGAGCGCCAGCTGTTCGACCTGCTCGGCGCCGCGGCCGGAGGGCTCTTCGTCAGGCTGCATTTCTACACGATGGAGACGACGCCCCGCTCGGACTGGGGGCGCGATTACGTGCGTCGATACTACCGCGGCACCGACGATCTGCTGAACACGAGCCTGGACGGAGTGATCGTGACCGGCGCCGAACCGAGAGCCGCCAGCCTGACGGAAGAACCATATTGGAGCACCTTCGTCCGAATCATCGAGTGGGCCAGGGAGAATACCGTGTCGTCGGTGTATTCCTGTCTGGCCGTCCATGGGGCCGTCCTGCACATGGACGGCGTGGAGCGCCACAAGCTGCCTGCCAAATGCATCGGTGTCTTTGCTCAAACGAAGACGAGAGATCATCCCTTGATGCGCGACGTTCCGGCGACCTTCAGAACACCGCATGCCCGCTGGAACGAGGTGCAGGAGAGGGCTCTCGAGAGCTGCGGATATTCCGTCCTCACCAGATCGGTGGCGGCCGGCGTCGACTGCTTCGTCAAGCAGCAGAAGAAGAGCCTTTTCGTCCATTTCCAGGGCCATCCGGAATACGAAACCCATACCCTGTTGGGCGAATACAGAAGGGACATGGGTCGCTTCCTCCGAGCGGAGAGCGAAGTCTGTCCGACGATACCGACAGGCTATTTCAACACGGAGGCGGAACAGCTCCTGACGACCTTCCGGCGGAAAGCCCTTACGGACAGAAGTCCGGAGTTGTTCGCCAATTTTCCGGCCGATCAAGCGGCAAAGGATCTGAGAAACGCCTGGCATCCGGCGGCCAGGCGCTTGTACCGCAACTGGCTGTTGTACATGGCGTCACAGCGAGCCGGACGCTCAAAGCCGCCAGCCGTCAACGGAAGGTACCAAACGAGGCCCGGGCGGGCCGTGGCGTAGACAACGCGGACGCCCGTCGGCGTTCCGCTGTTGATCTACACCGCACGGGGACGATGGCGGCGGGAACCTTGGCATCCAAAACGCCTCGGTCCCGCCGGACGCTTCTGCACGAACGCCCCGCAAGATTCCCGGGGTTAGCTCACCAAGCCCAGCGCGTTAGGTTCAAATTGAGGAAAAATACGGTGGAACAACAACATTCCGGAAGTATCACCGTCAACGTCGCGAGCGCAAGGCAGTTTCGGATTCCTCCGGGGCCGACCGAGTCATACAGTTCAGCGGAAGATCTCTTTTGCTGGATAATCGAAAATTTTGCTCTCTATGGAGACATCTACCGAGCTTCAGTTGTAGGAACCGACGTGTATGTGATCAGTGCTCCGGAATATTGCGAGCGGATTCTCCGCTTGAATTGGCAAAATTATGCGAGAAAGGGTCAAGTCGTTAAGCGCATTGCGTTGCTGCTCGGTAACGGACTTATAGCGAGCAACGGCGAGTTCTGGGCAAACCAGCGGCGCATGATGCAGCCGGCTTTCTCCAAAAACTCGATTAGTGGCATGGTCGAGATGATTGCCAGTATTAATAACGAGCTGCTCGATAAATGGAGGCAAGCCGCCAAGCGCCACGAAGCGGTCAACGTCACGCGCGACGTCAGTTCAATGGTCCTAAAGATCACATTGGTTGCGATTTTTGGTGACGACTACAACGTGGTCGCACCCCATTTCAATGTGCTCGCCGAAGAATCTGCGCGAAACCTTGAATTTGCCCGATCATTCAGTCCCTTGAGAAAAATCATCGTCGAAGTCATTGCACAAAGGCGGCGAGACAATAGAGCGGCGGCGACAGATATTCTCGGTAAGCTAATGCAGGCGCGCGATCGGGAACGCGGGCAACCTATGCCTGACGCACAGCTGTCCAAGGAGGTGATGACGCTGGTGGTCGCCGGCCATGAGACTTCTGCCGGCCTGCTGAACTGGCTATGGTATCTTCTGTCCCAACACCCCGGGTCGCGAGACAAGCTTTCCGCTGAACTTGATCGTTTGCCCTGGCCGGCAGTTCCCACCATGGATTCCCTTCCGAAGTACGCTTACACTCGGAAAGTTATCGATGAGGCCCTTCGGCTTTATCCTCCGCTTTGGCTTATGACACGCAAAGCAATCAATGATGATCATCTGGGCGAATTTTTTGTGCCTGCAGGAACGGAAATCTATATCTCGCCTTACCTTATTCAACGCAGCCCGCAGCTCTGGGAGGAGCCGGACGACTTTGATCCCGATCGGATGAGTCCGAGCGGCAGCTACGATCGGCACGAATTGGCGATGTGCCCGTTTGGCGCCGGCCCACGTAACTGCATAGGTGAGCAATTCGCTCGGCTCGAGATTCAGATCCATCTCATTATGTTCGCCAAGGAGCTGGTGCTGCGCTACGACGAACAGGAACTTCCGGAAATCTCAACCGGCATGAATTTGCTCAGCAAGCATGATATTATCATGCACCCGGAGATTAGAGGACAATAGAATAGTGTGTTGCGACGCAAGGCATTTTAGATGATAGCTGCCGGAAAGGGCCAAAGCCCTCAGACGCCGATGCCGAACAGCGATATCTCCGTATAAGCTAAATCTCCCAACCGTGGCCGATCAGATCCGCAGAAAAACCTATTGGCTTTTCCTGCGAAGTATTTACCAACCAGCCCCTGAACTGGGTCGTTCGCGTCGAGCACCACCAAAAAACGCCCGGTATGCCGGGCAAGAAACAAACCTATCGGCCGCGCAAAACGTACAAAGTCATCCACATTGCGGCAATAGACAAGCTGCTGCGCACATGAAACCTTCTTCAACTGTCGGCTTCGAAATACAAAAGGATGCGCGCCTTGAGGCGTAATGCACCACAGACTAGTGCATCCGCAATCTGCGTGCTCAAGCAGTAGATCGCGATCGTGTGGATCTAAGGAAACATCCAGTTTGGTATGCACATCGACGACGCTGACAGGTGCGTCCTTGGGAGCTCGACTGAACAAGGGGATTGAAACAAAGATTCCATCGCAATATCTGACGTAGCTCAAAGCTTCGATTATGCGAAACGTATGTTCGGCCGGCGTAAGGTTAAGTATCGTGGCGTCCCTGATGCTGGAGGCTTTTCTTATTAGCAGTGGCGCATACATCCTAAATGCCGGATCAACATACAAGCCGGACCCGCCGCAACGGATCTTGGCTTTGCCATTCTCCCAAATTGTCGAAAATATTAAGAGCAAAATACCAACAAGCTCGCCGTCACTGTCGATGACGTATCCAAACCGTGGCAATTCTCCTGCGTGCAGCGGTCGAAGCCTCAAATAGGAGAAAATATGCTCCCAAAAACTGCGAGGGCGGGCGGGGCCGGGCTCGGCCCCCCCTGGCCCATATCCGCGGGTCAGCAGATTTATGGCCGCCGGGATGTCGGCGTCAGTTATGAGTCGGACTTTGATGCGGGGCAACGCCTACCTATAAACTGCCAAATCGAGTTGCGTGGATGGTCGTACTCTTGTTGACTGTGCTCGGTTGCGGTTCGCACTGTGATTTCAATTTTCGGATTCAAGAGCACGGGCGCACTCGAATTCCAACACGCCAGGACCCCACAAGCACTTCCAACGAATCTTGCCGGTACTCTGTCGCCAGTAGATGCGGAACTTGACGTCGCCCGGAGGAAACAAGAAAGGTCGACAAACTTCGCTTCGTGTGAGCAGGCACATCTAATCTCGCTTTCGTGCGCCTTAGTTTTTTCTAACAAATCATTCAGGGCCAAATCCTTGGTGTCTCCGTATCCGACTACGGTTCTCGCATCATTAAGATACATTCTTTCGGAACTAGCCATTGGCCATCCCTAGACCGAGCGAACCCATGAGCACTTTGTCGCTCGCCAGCATGCTGGCGGCAAAGACTTCCATTTCAATTCGGCCTATCGCGTCAATATGTCGTGTCATGTCATCATCATCGACGCGACGATACCTGACCACAGCTCGGGTCGGTAGCTCCACTTCGGAGGTACCTCGCTCGGAAGCGCGGGCCTCCCGACATCCACCTTTGCGCCCCCGACTACGCAAGTGCGGTCGGTTAGATTGCGGCATAGAATGCGCGCCGCATCTCGACCCGGTTCGGGTCGTACAGCCATCAAAGGGAGGCGTTGGGCCATGAACGTACAGGAAGTCCAACTCCGCCACTTCACCCCCGAGCGTTCGGTTAAGGGCCAACGGCTTTGAGGGCGGGAAACCTTCAGGAGGCCGTCATGATTTTCAACAGCAAGCCCGTCACCCATTCGCGGACATGGACATTCTTCCAAGGCCAGTGGCACGAGGGCAACGTGCCGATCATGGGGCCACGCACCCATGGGCTCTGGCTCGGCTCGACGGTGTTCGATGGTGCACGCGCCTTCGAAGGCGTTACGCCCGATCTCGACCGGCATTGCGCCCGCGTCAATCAATCCGCGCTCAACTTCGGGCTCAAGCCAATCGTCGATCTCGACACATGGCTGGGTCTGGCGCGCGAAGGCATCGCGCGGTTCCCGGCCAATGCCGAACTCTACATCCGTCCCATGTATTGGCCGCAGAATGGCGTCGGCGGCGGCGTGCTCTTCGATCCGGAAACGATGGACTGGTGCCTTTGTATCTACGAAGCGCCGTTGCCGAAGCCTGTCGGCAGCGCGATCACGCTGTCGCCGTTCCGCAGGCCGACCGCCGAATGCGCGCCGGTCGATGCCAAGGCCGCCTGTCTCTACCCGAACTGTTCGCGTGCGCTGATCGAGGCCGCCTCGCGTGGCTTCCAGAACTGCCTGATGCTGGACATGCTCGGCAATGTCGCGGAGTTCGGCAATGCCAACGTGTTCATGGCGAAGGATGGTGCCGTCTACACGCCGGCGCCGAACGGCACCTTCCTGAACGGCATCACCCGCCAGCGGGTGATCGAGCTCTTGCGCGGCGAGGGCGTCATCGTGATAGAGGCCACGCTGCGCTATGCCGATTTCCTCGCCGCGGACGAAATCTTTTCGACCGGCAATTTCGCCAAGGTCGCGCCAGTGATCCGGATCGACGACCGGCAGCTCACGCCCGGGCCCTTCTATGCGCGCGCGCGGAAGCTGTATTGGGATTTCGCGCACGCGGTGAAGCTTGCGGCGTGATGGTGATGAACCTCCAACCGAGATTGTGTCGCATGGCTTTTCGGGTCGCCGATCTAATCGTGGATTCTCTGATTGCGCACGGCGTCGACCGGGCATTTAGCGTGCCCGGCGAAAGCTTTCTTGCGCTCCTGGACGCTCTGTATGAACGCGACGAGATCGATCTCGTGACTTGCCGCCACGAGGGAAGCGCGAGCCTTGCCGCAGTTGCCGACGCCAAGCTCACCGGCAGGGCGGGCGTTGTGATGGTAAGCCGCGGACCGGGCGCATCCAACGCGGCGCTTGGCCTGCATGTGGCTTCCCAGGAGGCCATACCCCTCGTATTGCTGGTTGGTCAGGTTGACACGCCGAACCTGAATCGTGACGCAGTGCAGGAGATCGACACCGGGCGGGCGTTCAGCGGCCTCATTAAGTGGTCCACCAGAATAGATTCAGCGGCCCAGGTGCCCGAGATGATGGCGCGCGCATTTTCCGTGGCGCTTGGCGGCACGCCCGGGCCGGTGGTGATCGAGCTTCCTCAAGACGTTCTCGAGATGGAGGCCGGTCTGCTCTCCGCCAGGGTTCACGGCGTTGCGCGAGCCGAGCCCAGTCGCGCCGCCGTAGAGCAGGCGGCCGCCTTGGTTGGCGAGGCGGAGCGGCCGATTCTGCTTGTCGGAGGAGAGTGTCGAACTGCGGAATTTCGCGAGGATCTGATTGCGGTGAGCGAGCGCTGGAATGTGCCGGTCGCGGCCACCTTCAAGATGCAAGATCAGTTTCCGAACGATCACCGGCTCTGGATTGGGCAGCTTGGCTTCTTCACTTCGCCAGCGCATGTTGGGCTCTTTGAGCGAGCGGATCTGATCGTTGCGATCGGAACGCGGCTCGGCGACTTGTCTACTCTGGGATTTCGGTTTCCGCGACAATCGCCGACGCCGCAGCCTCTGGTTCACATCTACCCCGATCCGAATGCGATCGGGACTCACTTCCATACGGATCTTCCGATCGTCGCGTCGGCGCATGCCTTCCTGATATCCTGGCTCGACGTGCCGGTCGTCTCACGCGAGCGCGCGGGTTGGATCGAAGCCGTGTCGAAAGCTCGGGAGGCGGTGCACGCATGGCCCGAGCAGCGCATCCCCAGCGCGGATGTCCTGGGGCATGCGGTTGCGGCCGTCGCAAAGCGTTTCCGAGCAGATGGTATCGTGACGACCGACTCCGGCAACTTCGCCGCCTGGGTACACCGTATATTCCGCTTCAAGCCGTCGGCCCGACTGCTCGGCTCGGCCTGCGGCGCGATGGGCAGTGGTGTTCCTTCTGCATTGAGCGCGAGCCTTCGTCATCCGAATCGTCAGGTAATCGCGTTTTGCGGAGACGGCGGTTTCCTGATGACCGGGAACGAGTTGGCAACTGCAGTTGCCCGCCGGCTCAATATCAAGATCGTCATCTCCAACAACCAGTCGTACGGGACCATCCGTTCGCATCAGGAAAAAGCATTTCCGAAACGTCCCTGGGGTACGGACCTGTCCAACCCTGACTTTGCGGCCCTTGCCCGCGCATTCGGCGCGCAGGGCTATACGATCACGAACGCCGCGCAAGCGGCCGAGATCGTCGCGGACGCAATGTCGGCTAAGGGTCCCGTGGTGATCGAAGTTCGATCTGATGTACGCCAAACACTCGATCGATCCCTCGCTGCGGTATCGGGCTGATGCCTCAGAGCGCTCTGATAGTCTGAACTTTCACTGGTGAAGCATGAACGCGCCGGCAGTCATCGATTTGAAGCAGGCTTCCTCGTGAATTGGAACCGTCTGTTTCAAAAAGGCCGCGGGCGTGTCTTCGCGCCGCGGTTTGTCGGTTCCAAGATTCGCCTCGATCGCCAACGCTCGCCATCAGTTCGAATCGCAAAATCATGCGTGAAGGAACTTTGAGCAGTTCATGGCATCGATCGGACTCGATCCCCTGCAGCCTACTAACCCAAAAGGGGTACCCCCATGCGAGTCATAGGAATTCCCATCAGCGGAGGGGTGATTGCAGATGGGTCGCACGGACATTCTCAATGGGGAAGTTAATACCGCCTGCGACATCGCGGGCACGACACGGACCGATTCGGAGAAGACGCAGAAGACAATAGGGCACTTCCCATGCAGGGACGATCCGCGGCCCTGTGGATGGCAGCGGCTATGCTCGCGATGACATGGATGTCGTAAACGCGGCGTTCCGCGGATCAAGCGCGACACCTGTCGGATGCGCAACACGCGACGGCTGCCCGCAATCTCGCTTTTGATGGGAGGCGATGGCGAGTTCGAGGCGTTGCCGCCGAGCCGAGGCGGCAACGACAAATCGGTGCAGGTTGCGCGAGCGACGGCGAGCGATATGGAAGCGCCGTTGCAGTCTTCGGAACAGGAACGCCGCGGGGCGGAGACTGGATTACCTTGGTCAAGGCGAGCGTCCTATTGTGCAAGTCGGGACAGTGGAACCAGATGCCCATCGCATCGATCGTAACCGTGTCTTCCGAGCAAAATATTTCGCGCAAACCCAGCCTCCACGATTCCAGCGTTCGCGTCAGGGCGCCAGTAGGAACGTACATCATGAAAGGTGCGTTGTTTTTCTCGAGGATTGGAAGCGCGGTCGACACATTTGTCTCGGTAGCCGTCGTCAAAGGTAGGCACCGCATAGTGGCGCGGGCGGGGATCCGTGGCCAATCGCTCGAGACATGCCTCGAGACTGACGATCTCCCATCCTTCTTGCCGCAGCCAATTGAGTGAATATTCAAAAAGGGCAACTGACGTGCCGGTCATCAATTCCGAGCGACAATCTTGCTGAACTTCATGGAACATCAGGATAACTGCCCTGCCAGCAAAAATCCTGCGGAGAGCCAGCGTCAGTCCAGACCAAAGAGCCGCGTGGAATATGCCGGTTTTGAGAAGCTGTTTTATCCTAAGCCGCCAAGAAACACACCGCTCGCCCTGGAGAGTTGACCGCACATGTCTGATGGATTTGTTTCGTACGCGGCCTGCGGCCAAGGCTTTCTTCAAAAAAGCTCTTCTTCAAAATGGCCCGTCGAGAGCGAAGTGTCAGGACATGCAACGCCTTTGCAAGGACGGAGATTGCAAGGCGTATCCAGACCATCAAGAATGGAGCAGAATCGTTCCATTTGAACCAGGCAAATTCTTTTGGCCCCTTGAATGATCGCCACCAGTCTCTGACCGAGAGTTCGCGACGCAAGAGGTGGTGCATGCTGGTCAGGCAATCATGGGCTCGACGACAAACACTCGTCCATCGGTCTGTGGAGACCTCCGCACGGACTGGCCCGTGAGATCGCGATAGAGCGCTCTCGCAACATCAATTCTCTCGCTATGCTCGAACAATCGAAACTGAGCGCCGATGCGCGGGTTGAAGTCCAGAAGCTTGCATCTCGTCTATCGAATCGATAGTCGATTTCCATTATGCCCGCATAAATAACTGTATAGACTGGAACGCCCAACATCCTCAGACTTCGGACTATGCCAAGGCCGCCATGATTAACCACATAGCGGCCCGTCTTCAGAATGAGGACCGGAAAGGGCGCCAGACCATCGTTCACGTTCGTCATTGCCTCAAGCGGTTCGATCGCGTGCGGGAGCAAGTCTGACAAGAATGGACGAGCGAGAACGGCGTTGCTCACGCGCAATATCGCCGGAAATGCGCCGGGCCGCATAGTGAGTGCCCCATAGGAACCGCATCACCGGTCCGAAATTGTCCGCACTGGCCAGGCCAGTGAAATAGAGGCCCGAAACGGAGGACTCGAAGCTAGGCGACAGCGAAGGGGCCTGTTGCACGCAGCGCAAGTCGGATATCAGTTTCCGACTGAGAAATGGAAGCGATCCAACAGCAAAGCGATACCCAGTTGCGGCAATGACGTGGTCTGCGGTCAGATCGTGCGACGTTCCATCTGGTCCATCGACGTGCAGCACTGCCTTGCCGCATTTCGCTTCGACTCCTCGCACGCTATGACCGAGCAGGATCGGCATACGGCCCACAATCCGCTCTCTGAGCCACCACGCACCTGCGGGGCCAAGCACCGGTGCACGCTTCCAGCGACGTGGCCCGTAAGGCCGCACCCTGTCGATGCGTATTTCCTCGGGCAGGTGATAGAACAGCATGGGAGCGTTGGCGCAGAACCACGTCTCAAGTCCACCTCCCAGTGGCGACGCTGGTCGGCGCACCCGTTGCCATAGCGATCGTGGCCCCGGTGCCGGGACGCTATTCTACTCGATTGATGACCGCCGAATGAGCAGGCTTACCCTCGCTTGTCCCTCGTTCAAGAGAGCCGCCGGTTCGAGCGCCGATTGACCGCCGCCGATGACGACGACGAACCGCCCTTTGAATTTGCTTAGATCGTGGTGGTTGCTGCTGTGCGACAGCAATTCCGCAGGCAACTCCGCCAGCGCAGAGGGAATGTACGCGGCGTGCGACAGACCAGTTGCGACAACCACCCTGGTGGCTCTTACTTCTTCACCCGTGGCAAGCCGCAACTCAAACCTATTGGATTGTCGATCCAGCATGGTGACCAACACCTCTTCAACCATGGGGACAAGGTGCTGTTGAAACGATAATGCGTATTGGGTGAATGTTTCGAGCGACACCGGTGCACTTCCGTAGGGCAGCGCTGCCTCGCCACAGAACTGCTGCAGAGTGTAGCGCCCGGTCGGATCCGAAAGGCTCGAAGCGAATCCCTCAGACTTGAGGAACATGCCTTCATCTGCGTTCGCCAGCGATTCATCGGTGAGCCAAAGATACGGAACTCCACGCCACAAGACCGCAAGTAAGCCGCAACCGACGAGCCAAATGGCCCAGCGTCAATGATGGCTACCGGCAGATCGGATACCTTGCCATTTTTTGCGCCTCCCGGTTGGGCCTTCACCGACGTTGCAACTCGGATAGTTGCATGCGGCGGCAAAAAAAGAAAAAAGAGAGATGCGCTGCCCATTGCTGATGAAGTGCTTCGCCCAAGCAACTGCGGACCGGCTACTCACTCGTAGGTACCTCCGAATTCGAGGCCTCCAATGGACAGCTTTCTGGTAGCATCTCTCGGTGTTGCGCGCTTCGACCTGCTCGGCGCAGAGAATCCCTGTTCTCCCGGAGCGAGTCGCCAGCTCTGACGAAGTTTGGCGAAGTCATCTTGTCGTCCTTTCATCTTGTCGTCCTTTCATCTTGTCGTCCTTAATGAAGTATTGGTTGCCAATAAATTTCTCTTCAGCAACGGTGGCGCAGAGGCCGTGTTGTTTCAGGAAAGGGTGTTCCTGACGAACACCGGGACAGAAGTCATCGACTTCGCGATGCAGCATGACGGAATATCCAGTGGCCGCACACGCCGCATTTTGTGTTTCGCCAGGATTTCGGAGCGGTGGCCGTTTCGCCAAGACAAGATAAGGAGCGCGCTCTCGTTGATCCAGTCACGCGAGACCGTGAGCAAACCTGCATCGCTGATCGAGGAAACACCAATCGGCTTGGACAGGCCATCGGTGCGGCGCCATTAGAATTATTGCCGAAGATGGGCCGAAAGCGGCTACAAAGTGAGGCCTCAATTTGCGCTCTCAGGTGTGGAACATGCGGTTTGAAGAAAGAAACATCAGGCTCCTGGAACAATTCGTTCGTTTCTGCGCAATTGGTTTTGCATTGACCTTGGTGATATTGACGATCGTACCGGCCGCAGAACGGCCCGAGACCGGTCTCCAGCACGACGTTGAACATTTCGGAGCATTCTCGCTTCTCGGCCTCCTGTTCGCTTTCGGATTCCGGGCCGAAGCAAGGTCCATGCTGCTCGGTTCAATAGCATTCGCGGCATTCATTGAAGGCACGCAGATCCCGCTGCCGACGCGGCATGCTCGCCTGGAGGATTTTCTGGTCGATGCGGTGGGACTTTGCGCGGGTATCTTAATCGCACGGCTGGTCTCGCGAAGTTACCTCCGGCTGTCTTTGACGAAGGATGGTTTTCGAGCGCCCGTTGAGTAAGCCATCACCTCTCGTTTGATCCCGGAGTCGTCGGTCTGACATGCGAATAACGAATAACAATGGTTGGTACCGGCTACTTGGCCTCGTATCCCGCGCCGCGACGATCGTTTTCTCTGACGTCAAGAGCGCCGCCTCGCTCCAGTCATTTGAACCGCTGGGGTCGACGCGCGGCAGCGGGCCTCCTTTTGGACAAAGTGGCCCTGGTAGCTACATTCGATCTATGCGCATCGCGGCTCGATTCGGAACTGCCGCCGCCGGGCGGGCCAAACAGGAGCGATTTTGCGCCATGCAGGGGGGCAAAATTGCACGCTGGATGACACCAATTCCAGGAACCGCCGCGACCGCGCGTTCCTGAATGACCCCACCCCGCTGCCCGGCGATCAATTCAAATCATGAAGTCATTCAGAAGGGAACTTCGAGCAGTTCACGCCTTCCGTGATCGGTCACAATCCGCCGCCGGCTAACCCAAAAGGGGGGGGGGGGATCCCCCATGGGAGTAATAGGATTCGCGCACGGACGGCGCGCATAATGATGCGTCTGAACACGCCGTATCGCCATGCGACGGGAGAGTGCAGATGGGTCGTACGGTCGTTCTCCACGAGCAAGTCAATACTGCCCGCGACATCGCGGGCACGTCGCGCAACGCTTCGAGCGTGAGGCGGCTTACGCAAAAATCAATGAGGGACCTGCCCACGCCGGGACGATCCGCGATCTTGTGGATGGCCGTCGCCATGCTCGCGATGACATGGGCGTCGGAAACGCGGGCTTCCCCGGATCAATCGCGGGCGGATACGCAATACGCGATGGCTGTCCGCAATCTCGATTCTGGTGGAGCGGCAGGTGATGGCGATTTCGAAGCCTTGCCGCCGAGCCGAGGCGGCAACGACAAATCGGTGCAGGTTGCACAAGCGACGACCAGCGATACAGGACAGTCTCCGGAACAGGAACACCACTGGGCCGAGACACTGTCCTGCGAACTCACCAATGCAAGGCGCGATATCGAGTTGCTGCAACATCTCGAGCAGCAGCGCGATCGAGCCGAGTGGCTGGAGCAGGGTCTTGCGGCGGCGCGACGCGATGTCGAAACTCAGACCGCGCTGACGGCTAAAGCGGTCGAAGAAGCTGCCCGGGTGAAGCAGGCTGCGCAAAGCGGCGCGGCGGAGTTGCAGAACTCCCTGCATCAGACGCGTGAGCGGGCGGAGCGGCCGGAGCAGGATCTCGCGGCGGCGCGACGCGATGTCGAGACCCAGGCTGCACTGGCGACAAAGGCAGGCGAGGAAGTTTTGCGGCGGAAGCAGGCGACGGAAGCCGGTGCTGCCGAGCTGAGGCAATCGATGCAGAAGGAGCGCGAAAGGGCCGACGCGCAGGCACAAGACCTCTCCCTGACGCGCAGCGCGATCTATGCATACGAGGCTCAGGTCCGCAAAGCTGGAGACGAAGCGGCGGAACTCAGACAGGCGGCTGCAAACGGCGCGCTTGCGCTGGGCAAATCAGCACAGGACGAGCGCGAGCGGTCTGCGCGACTGGAGGAGGAACTTGCGGAGGCGCGACGCGATGTCGAAATCCAGACCGCACTAGCGGCGAAAGCAAGCGAGGAAGCTTCCCGGCTGAAACAGGCGGGGGAGAGCGGCGCGGCGGAGCTGCAGAAATCCCAGCAACAGGAACGCGAGCGGTCCGCACGGCTGGAGCAGGATCTCGCGGCGGCCCGCCGCGATGTCGAGACCCAGGCCGCACTGGCGACGAAAGCAAGCGAGGAAGCTTCCCGGCTGAAACAGGCGGAGGAGAGCGGCGCGGCGGAGCTGCAGAAATCCCAGCAACAGGAACGCGAGCGGTCCGCACGGCTGGAGCAGGATCTCGCGGCGGCCCGCCGCGATGTCGAGACCCAGGCCGCACTGGCGACGAAAGCAAGCGAGGAAGCTTCCCGGCTGAAACAGGCGGAGGAGAGCGGCGCGGCGGAGCTGCAGAAATCCCTGCAACAGGGACGCGAGCGGTCCGCGCGGCTCGAGCAGGATCTCGCGGCGGCGCGACGTGATGTCGAAACCCAGGCCGCACTGGCGACGAAAGCAAGCGAGGAAGCTTCCCGGCTGAAACAGGCGGAGGAGAGCGGCGCGGCGGAGCTGCAGAAATCCCTGCAACAGGAACGTGAGCGGTCCGCGCGGCTCGAGCAGGATCTTACGACAGTGCGGCATGGCTTCGAGACCCAGACCGCATTGGCGGCGAAAGCAAGCGAGGAAGCTTCCCGGCTGAAACAGGCGGGGGAGAGCGGCGCGGCGGAGCTGCAGAAATCCTTGCAACAGGAACGCGAGCGGTCCGCGCGGCTCGAGCAAGATGTTGCGGCGGCGCGACGCGATGTCGAGACCCAGACCGCGCTGGCGGCAAAGGCAAGCGAGGACGCTTCGCGGCGGAAACAGGCAGCGGATGCCGGTGCCACGGAGTTGAGGCAATCAATGCAGAAAGAGCACGACAGGGCCGAGGCGCTTGCGCGCGACCTCTTGCTGGCGCGGAGCGAGGTCTACGCGTATCAGGCTCGAGCCAGTAAAGCCGGCGACGAAGCGGCGGAGCTCAGACAGGCGGTTGCAAACGGCGCGCCGTCGCTCCGCAAATCCGCGCAGGACGCGCGCGATCGGGCGGAGCGGCTGGAGCAGGATCTCGCGACGGCGCGTCGCGATCTCGAAACCCAGACCGCACTGGCGGCCAAGGCGAGCGAGGAGGCCGCCCGGGCGAGGCAGACGGCCGAGCGGGACTCCGCCGCGTTGCGCAGCTCGCTGCAGCAGGAGCGCGCCAGGGCCGAACGGCTCGAACGCGATCTCGCGCTTGCGCAACGGGTTGCGACCAATGTCGTGACCATCGGTTCGAACGCTCGGGACAACCCGGTCGGTGAAAGCAACGATCCCGCCGCCGACCAGGCACCAGCGGCGAGCGCTCGGGGCGATGCTCAGCCCAATTCCGAGGAAGCTGCGGTGGCGGCAGGGTTGGTTGCGCGCGCGAGCGCGCTGCTCCGGCAGGGCGATATAGGGGCAGCGCGGATTGTGCTGGAGCGCGCCGTCGAAATGGGCAGCGCCCAAGCGAGCTTCTCGCTCGCTGAAACCTATGACCCATTGATCCTTGCCAAATGGGGAACTTATGGGACGCGCGGCGATACGATCAAAGCGCAAGATCTCTATGCGAAGGCCGACGCCGCAGGAATGAAGGAGGCGAAAGCGCGGGTCGAGGCGCTGCGTCGGTAGCACCAGGCTTCTCGGAGCTGCGAAAATCCCTCACACGGCTTGCCGTGAAAAGGAGTTGTTCGATGAACAAGTTTGTTGGATTCCGCCGGCAGCTTTTGCTCGCGGCACTGGCCCCGCTGCTCATGATCATTCAGCCTTCCTTTGCGGACGCGCGGCCGCAAGATATTCGGCCGCACAACGTTCGTCCGGTGCGGGTCGAGCCACCGCCGCCAAGGCCGGAAGTGGCGGCAATGAACGCCTGGACCGTCGGTATCGCCGGAGGTCTCCTCGAGGGCGCGCCTATCCGCCTGGCAGCGGAGATAGCCCGTGTAGTCGACGACGGAGACAACCTGCATGTTCTGCCGGTCGTGACTCGAGGGGCCACGGAAAACGTGAACTCACTGCTCTATTTGCGCGGCATCGACGCGGCGATCATCAATTCCGACGCGCTCGAGGAGTACAAGAGCCAGGTGCCGGACGTCCAGCGCCGGCTTGCCTATGTGCTCAATCTGTTCCCGTCCGAACTGCATATCTTTGTCCGACCGGAGATTCAGAGCCTGAACGACCTCGTCGGCAAGAAGGTGAATTTCAATACCCAGGGCACTGCCGCAGCCTATTCGGGACCGCTGATCTTCAGTCGCCTCGGTCTCGAGGTGGAAAAGACGTTCATTCCGCATCAGATCGCGCTGGAGCAGATGCGCAAGGGCGAGATGGCGGCCGTCGTCTTCATTACGTCGAAGCCGGTGGATGCTTTCGTGAAGGGCCGATGGGAGTCCGGCTTCAAGTTCCTGCCGCTCCCATATGACAGCAAGTTCGAGGACTATTATCTTCCAGCAGCTCTCGACGCGACCGACTATCCCAACCTGATCAAACAGGGCGAACGCGTGACCACGATTGCCGTACCGACCGCGCTGGTCGCCTTCAACTGGCCGGCCAAGACGAACCGCTTTGAGCGCGTCGCACGTTTCGTCGACCATCTGTTCTCGCGGATTGAAAAGTTGCAGGGACCCGGGTTCGACGCGAAGTGGAAATCGATCAATCTCGGGGCCACGGTTCCTGGTCTTGCGCGCTTCCCTGCGGCGCAGGCGTGGCTTGATCGCCAGCCGCGCGCAACGCAAGTATCGCAATGAAACGCGCGGCCATCCCGTTCGCAGTTGCAATCGTGGTGACGAGCGGGATTGCATTGGCGCAAGGGACAGAAGACCCGATGGCGAAGCTTCGCGACTGTTCCCCGATGGAGCGCGCCGAACGGCTGGAGTGCCTGGACAAGGCGTCGCGCACCATCGCGCCTGCGCGTCAGCAGCCGGCCAAAGGAGATAACTGGACCATCAGCCTGACGACTTCGCCCGTCGACTATTCACCAGTCGCCACCGCCACGACCTCATCGCGCGATGGTGCGCGCGAATCAGCAATGAAGCTTTCAATTCGCTGCCGCGGCGAGCGGAGCGAAGTGATAGTCGTGGGACCCGGCATCTCCGGCCGCAGCGACGATTACGCGATTTCCTATCGCATCAATGACGGTCAACCGCTGCAGATCGCGGCAGCCGTGGCGGCGTCTCGAGCCGGCATCGCGTTCGGGGGCGACGTCGTTCGCTTGCTGCAGTCCCTTCCAGACAGTGGGAGCCTCAGCATCCACGTTGCATCGCGGAACGGAACTGCTCTGGATGGAACGTTCTCGCTAGTCGGGTTGGATGCGGTGCGTACGAAGATGGTTGCTGCGTGCAGGTGGCCACTTCCAGTCGCGAACCCAACGGGTGCTGGAGTCCGATAAGGCCCCCTACTGCTGGGGCGGTCGGTTAAAATCCAAATGGCGAAAAAAGCTTCAAAATGTGATTTATATACGGTGTGTGTAGCGCCGACACGTGCCCTATTTCGTCTCCAAAATCCACAGTTGCCCATCGGGGTCCGCTTTTAGCCCGCTGCGGCGACGAGTTTTGGCGATAGCGCTCGCGGCGTCGGAGTTGCGGAGAGATTGCGAGCGCGATGAGTGCGTGATCGTCTCCCCCGTTGTTGAAACGCCAGCGGTTGTGGTTTCGATGATGTAGAGATCGATGCTCACACAAATTGCCGAAGCACGACGCGGGAGCCAGTCGCGACGAACGCACGCAACTGTCGATCGATTCTAGCGCGTGTGTGCGAAGGCGCTTCGTCGCCGCCTGGGTCGGTGCCGCGGATATTGAAATTCGAACTCCGCGACCAGTCGCCAAAGCTCCATCTCGTAACCGTCCGCTAGCTGCCCGGCGAGCGCTTTCGCGGAAAGGTCGTCTGCGCAGTCAAGATTGAGCACGCCCTCCAGCTGGCCATCTTCGTCCAGGATGTAGACACGATAGAGCGGCATCGCTTATCCCCGGCCAGCGGCGCCATTCTACCTGCCAGCGTCGCGATCGTGCGTGGAGATTTTGGGTCCTTACGAGCTACCTCCGATGGGCGGCGCGTCACCTGGGGCGGCCTGCACCGCCGCGTGGAGACGCCGTGGGCTGGCGAATCCCAGGACATGCTGACCGCGCGAAGGAGCTGTCATTGGGGGCCCCTCGCATGAAGGCGCTGGCCCATCCGCCTTGGCATCTCAGATCGACGCTCTGCCGCGTCGTCGGGTGCTCAGCCGTGACGGCAGAGATCTGGACCGCCCCTGGACCTTCAGAACCGGCGTATCGCGATAGCCGTTGGGATTCTTCAATTGCCAACGCCAATGGTCCGCACACATTTGCTCCAAGGACCGCGCCGATCTCCAACCCAGCGCTTCCCTCGCAAACGTCGGGTCGGCATAACAGATGGCGACATCTCCTGCCCGGCGCTCCCCGATTTCATACGGAATCGATCTGCCGCTCACCGTCTCGAATGCCCGAATGACCTCCAGAACGCTGCTGCCATTGCCTGTTCCAAGATTGACCGTGAGCACGCCGGGCCGTGTCAGGTGGCGCAAGGCGCTTAGATGACCGGATGCAAGATCGACGACATGAATGAAGTCGCGGATTCCGGTGCCATCCGGAGTATCATAGTCGCGGCCCCAAATCGACAGCTTGTCGCGCTGTCCAATTGCCACCTGCGCCACAAATGGCAACAGGTTGTTCGGAACGCCCAGCGGGTCTTCTCCGACGAGCCCGCTTTCGTGCGCGCCAACCGGATTGAAGTAGCGCAGAATGCCAATCCGCCAATCATCGTCGGACCGATAGAGATCCCTCAGAATTTCTTCGATGAAGCACTTTGTGCGGCCGTACGGATTTGTCGGCCCGAGAGGATGCTTCTCGTCGAGCGGCAGGTACCGGGGGGTCCCGTAAACCGTAGCGGACGAACTGAAGACGAGCGTCTTCACATTCGCCCTCTCCATGGCCGACACGAGCCGCATCGTTCCCAGGACGTTGTTCTCGTAATACGTCATCGGCCGAACGTTGGAATCGCCGACGGCTTTCAGCCCCGCAAGGTGAATGACTGCGGTCGCTCCGCAGTCACGAAGTATTTCGTAGATGGCCTCTTCGTCCCGGATGTCGGCGTGCCGGAAGACGAGCGACCGCCCGCAGACGGACTGTACCCGTTCGAGAGAGGCTTCCTTGCTGTTGGAGAAATTGTCGATTGCGACGACGTCGAGCCCGGCGTCCAGTAACGCGATACAGACATGGGATCCGATGTAGCCGGCACCTCCGGTCAACATGATCATCAGCGACACCTTCCCTGTTGGCTCAAACGGCTTCCGTGCGATGCCTTCCCAGGCGCCGGCTACGCTCTGCAGAGACCGTGAGCTTAATCATCCCTCCACGTGACTCTCGCCGGAAGCCCAGTGCAACGGCCCCGAAGGATTACCCCTTCGGGCGCCTCGCTGAGAGTGTTTCGATGGCACACGCGACAAAGGCGATCGAGAGCGAGGAAAAGCCGGGAATATAGGTGCTACCGACGCAGCGCCTCGTACCGAGCTTTCCCTTCCTTGATTCCCGCGGCGTCGGCCTTCGCATCCGGCGAGGGCCGCGGAGGCTTCACTTCACGCCGAAGAAGAAAAGCGGCTCAGCGCGTGCACTCACTGAGACCGCCCAAAAGTCGGAGCTGGCTGAACCGCGAGGGACGAAGCTGGATTGCGTCTGCCCGGTCCAATGGTTGGCCTGTACGGGCATGCCGCTGCCCGAGCGAGAGTGAACGAAATTCGGCGGTTAGACTAGGAACAACTTGCGGATCTAGGAATCGATCTACTACTTCCGGATCCGCCCCCTAAACCGGAAGCAAGGAATGGCGACCTCGGCGCACCGCCCGCGCTGGGACGGGCGAGAGAACAAAGACAGAAGCGCCGAGCGCCGTGTACGATCCCTGTATACTATCGACTGCTCGAGCTACCTCCGGAGGCTGGGGAGAAGCACATTCGCCGTTCGCCAGACATGCAAGCCTCCGCGATGCGCCGGAAGGGCATCGCCGGGCGGCCTGATCGCTCGGGACGCGGCCGTCCGAGCGGCAAACCGGCACGCCGTCATGCGCCTCAGATGGGCAGGAGCACAATCTCCGAATACAGCCTGTCGAGGTCACCGGCCGCCAGCAGCGGGGAACGGTAACAGGTGCGCATCGGGACTAGAACGCCCCTTGGCCGGACCGGAAAGAGCCGCGCCTCTGCGACGAGTACCGCCGTCCGCTGCCGGCGCAGGATCGCGAGCTTGACGCGCTCGAGATGCCGCGACAGCAGCTCCGGCGCACTGCAATGCAGGATGTCCGAATAGGGGATCCGCACGGGCAGAACTTTCCCCAGTCCCCCCAGTCGTCTCGCACCCAGCCGGTGCGTACGGCGCTTCACCACCAGATAGGCATGATCGGACCCGTCGCTGACGGTGAGCTGCAGGCAATCATACGGTGCGTGATCGTCGAAGATCTGTTGTTGCTGGCTGGTCAGCCTCTCGCGGACTATGGCCGGATCGAAGCTGATGACCGGCCGGTTCGGCCCGAACAGCGCCTCGGCCTGTAGCAATGGCGGCATGACGATGCTGTGCGAGTTCAGCGGCGTGAAACGCTGCGCCAGCAGGGCAGTCCAGGAGGTCGACTGCGGGGTGAAAGCCGTGTAGGTGAGGCTCTCGTCCCGCAGCGCTGCGGCGAGCAGGGCCATGCCCCAGCCGCGGTATTTTGCGTGCACGGACCAGGAGGAGATGTTGCAGACGAGCACTGCTTCCCCGTTCTCCTGCCGCCGGGCGGTAGTGGTAATGGTGCCGATGAAGCCGACGATTGCGTTGCCGTCGAGGAGCACGAAACCGCGCTCGTGATCGGACCAGTTATGGTCGAACAGCCGACGCCAGGTGGCGGCCTTGAGTCCCGGCTCGCGGAAGGCCTGCTCGAGGAAGCGGCAGACCGGCTCCCGGTCGTCCGGACCCATGGCACGCAGATGCGGGCCAGACCGACCACCCTGTTGCGCCGCCATCGCCTCCACGCTGACGGACAGGACCGTGGCCAAGCCTTCGATTGATGGCGCCGCCAGAAAGGCCGAGAGGGGCACGGGATGCCCAACATAGTCCTCAATCTCGAGCAGCATGTTTACCACGACCAGCGAGTCTGCGCCGAAGCCAAGAAGATTATCGGACCAGGCGATGGGCGAGACGCCCAGTACGCGCTCGCAGATCGCCTGCAGCTCCCGCCGCAGCCACTCACCATCCGCGATCACCCCACGGCCAGGCGCCGGTCCCGGCGACGCCCTGATGGCCGGAGGCGCCCGGACCACCGGATGCCCGGCAATGGCATCAAGGCATTCCGGGTTCTGCAGGGCATCACGATTCCGTGCAGGGCGGCCATTCACCGCATCGCGCGCCGCGGCTTCGGACCGCTTGCCGTTGAAGGTGACCGGAAGCGCTTCGACCTGTGCGATGCGCGCCGGCACGAACGCCGGGGAGCCGCAGCGCGCAAGCTCCGAGCGGATGTGCTTCGCCAGCGCGCTGTCGAGCACGAGGCCTTCGCGCAGCACCACCAGGAGAACCATGCGCGTGCCGCCGGGCTCCTCCTCTGCCTGCTGCTCGACCGCCATCGCATCGAGGATCTCCTCGATGTCACCGAGGATGCGGTAGATCTCCGCGGTGCCAATGCGGATGCCGCGCACATTGAGGACCCCGTCGGAACGGCCATGCAGCCGCCAACCGCCATCCGACGTGGCCTCGATCAGGTCGCCATGCGTCCAGAAGCCGGGGTTCTGGGCGAAATAGGCGGCATGGAAGCGCGTGCCGTCGGCATCACCGTGAAAGCCGAGGGGGCGCGAGGGAAAAGGGTTGGCGCAGACCAGTTCGCCGATCAGCGTCTCCGGATCGTCGGGTGGCGGCAGCGAGCGGACATCAAGGCCGAGGCTGCGGCACTGTGCCTCGCCGCGATGGACGGGGAGGACCGGATTGCCCAGGACAAAACAGCCGATGATGTCGGTGCCGCCCGAGATCGACTGGAGCGGCATCGCCGCTTTCACTTCGCCGCGCACCCAGTCGTACTGGCGGGGATACAGGATCGAGCCGGTGGAGAGCACGGCCCGCAGGGCGGAAAGGTCGAACATCCGGCCCGGGGAGAAGCCTGCCTGCTCGCAAAAGTGAAGATAGGCAGGATTGGTGCCGAAGACAGTCACGCACTCCTCGGTGACGATCCGCCAGAAGGTGTCCGGCCCTTCGAGCGGCCCATCGTAAAGGACGATCTCTACGCCGGAGGCCAGGGCAGAGAGCTGCCAGTTCCACATCATCCAGCCGCAGGAGGTCTGGAAGAACAGCTTGTCGCCCGGTCGGAGATCGCAGTGCAACCGGTGCTCCTTCACGTGCTCCAGCAGGGTGCCGCCGGCGCCGTGCTGGATGCATTTCGGCGCGCCCGTGGTGCCGGAGGAGAACATCGTGAACAGGGGCTGGTTGAACGGATGGCGCAGCCAGCCAGGTCGGTCCTCGCTGCCAACGGCATCGCGCAGCAGATCGGCAAGCCTGTGCTGGGGCACCGTCCTCTCGCTGGCGGGAAGCGAGCCGTTGTCCAGCGCGATGATCGCGGCAAGGCCCGTCAGGCCGGCCGCCGCGCCGGCGACGCGCTCGGCGACGGGCACGCCCGCATCCCATGGCTCCGCCCGGAGACAGCCGAACAGCACGACGGGCTCGAGAGGGGCGAAGCGCGCGAGGATCGCGGGCACGCCCATGTCCGGCGCGCAGCTGGCGAAGGTCGCGCCAATGGCAGCGGTGGCCAGGGCGGCAATGACCGCCTCGGCATTGTTGCGCGCGATCGCCGCGACATGGTCGCCACGGCGCACACCCAGCCGCTGCAACGACGTCGCCAGCCGCGCGACCGCGATGCGCAGTGCGCCACGCGTGAACCGGTCGCGGCTGCCGCCAGCGTGGCAGGACGTCAGGACCGGCTGGTCGCGACTGCCGGCCAGCAGGCACTCGGCGTAGTTCAGACGGAGATCCGGGAAGAAGCGGGCGGTCTCGCAGGCATCGCCGACACAGACCGGGTCGAGCGCACCGTCCCGGGGCAAACCGGACCATTCCATGAAGAGGCGCCAGAAGCTGCGAAACTCCTCCACCGAGAAGCGGTCCATCGCAGCATGATCGGGCAGGTGCAGCCCCGTCCGCGCCTCACACCATCGCCTGAAGGCGGTCAGCTGCGAAGGCGCGACAGCCTGGCCATCGGGACAGAACACCACTTCCTCAAGACCGGTGACGACCATTCTCCCTCCGTGATTTCGTCCGCCTCAATCATCCCCTCTGAGAAGCCGATAGCCTTTATTGATCGGGTGAGTTTCCGGTCGACAATGATTTCGCATACCCCAACGAATGCAAGCTGTGAAATCGGCTGAATTCGGAATGCCGAAGCTTCACGATGTAGCGAGCGATTATTCGGCGGCGATCGGATGTGGCTCCTCCTTGTACGATCGGCGTGCCTGGTCGCGGCGAAAAAATGCAACGGTCGGTTTCAGTCCGTCCTGCAGTCTTACGGTCGGTTGCCAGCCCAATTCGGCTTTGGCGAGGGAAGTATCGGGTCGGCGTTGTCTAGGATCGTCGCGGGGCAACGGTAAATTGACGAGTTTTGACGAGGAGCCGGTTTCAGCGAGCACCAGTTCCGCAAGCTCGCGAATGGTGAATTCTCCTTCATTACCCAAATTGACTGGTCCGGTGAATGAAGCTCGACTGTCCATGAGGCGCACAAGACCATCTACCAAGTCATCAACGTAGCAGAATGAACGCGTCTGGTTGCCGTCGCCGTAAAGCGTAATCGGCTCGCCGCTGAGTGCCTGAATAATGAAATTGGAAACTACTCGACCGTCAGCCCGATGCATCCGTGGCCCGTATGTGTTGAAGATGCGAGCGACCTTAATTTCGACGCCGCATTGTCGGTGATAATCGAAGAATAAGGTTTCGGCGCAACGCTTTCCCTCATCATAGCAGGACCGGGGACCAATGGGGTTCACATGGCCCCAATAATCCTCGGTTTGAGGATGAACCGCGGGATCGCCATAAACCTCGCTTGTCGAAGCCTGCAGAATTCGACATTTCAGCCGCTTGGCGAGACCCAACATATTTATCGCGCCGTGCACCGATGTTTTTGTGGTCTGCACCGGATCGTGCTGGTATTGGACCGGCGACGCGGGACAGGCCAAGTTGTAGATTTCGTCGACTTCGACGTACAAGGGAAAGGTGATATCGTGCCGCAGCAATTCAAAGCCCGCGTTTGCGTGCAAATGTTCAATGTTGTGCTTGGTTCCCGTGAAGAGATTGTCCACGCAGACGACCTCATTACCGTCGGAGAGCAGTCGATCGATTAAATGGGAGCCCAAAAAGCCGGCTCCTCCGGTGACCAAAACGCGTTTGCAACTATCATAATTACGTCGCATGTTAATCTCCGTTCGAAATGATTAGGCCGACGCTGCATTATGCCAGCAGCGTCGGCACTCACCCCTCAGACGTAGCGCCCTTCCGTTCCGAGGCCATCTTTGGACCCTGAATGTAACGCCGCGCGGCACCCAGCCCCGCTAAGCCTGCGAATACCGCGTTGGAGGTACCCTCGAATCGCCACGAATTGCTTTCCGGAGTCGCGGCCACCCTCGTCACCTCCGCCCGACGCGCGGCGAGTCGTCCTCGGTCGCCACGGTTGAACCCATCTCTGATGGGATATTTGAACTGCTCAGCCTTCGGGGAGGCGCGTCAAGACGGTCCTGGTATCGCAAGGTGACCTCGACGGCGTCACCCGGCTGCAACTCGGTATCTTCGCTTGCGATAATCTGTTCCGACCCCTTCTCGCCTTTTCTAATGATGGCAATCTCCGGCTGGTTGCTGGCTCCGCGTGCGAGTTGCGATCGAACCATCGCTGTGTACTGGAGCTTCTCGCCGACGCTCTGCAGCTTTTCGCGAATTTGGGTTAGCTTTACGCTGGTGTCTTGCAACTCACGGAGCAGGTCGAGCCTCCGCTGGTCGTCGAGCTTTGTCAGCTTTCTGGCGAATTCATCCTGCTGCTTCTTGACCTGCAGCAGTTGCGCAGAGGTCTGCAGCTTCCGGGTCGATGACAGCAGCACCGCGCGACGCGCATCCGTAACGCGTGGACTGGTCAAGGAACCCTTGCCGAAGAGATCGGACGCTTTCTGCAGGTCTTCGAGGTCTGACTGAAATCCCTCTTCCTCTTTGTTCTGCTGCTCTGACAGCACGCGGACCTCGTCGTCTCCCTGTCGGACGCCGCGCTGAAGGAACGCCTTTTCCTGCTGATAATCGCTCTGCTTCGTCTTCAAATATTCCGTTTCTGCATGGACGATTTCCGAAATCGCCGATCGAGCTATGGGCACATTCGTCAGAACGCCGGGATTGATCTGCGTCCCCTCTCCGAGCTCGGTCTTGATGCGCCACATCCGCGCCTGCTCTTTGGCGAATTCCGTCCAAAGCGATCCATACTCGCTTCTCAAGTCCGCAGACTCGAGATACGGGTTATTCATTCTGATATGCATGATGTCGTAGCCGCCCGCCACAGCGATGACCTGGCGTACGGTGGCGGCCGGACGATAAGGGTACTCACCCGGCTTCGACACGTCCCCATTCACGTAAATCGGCCTATATTCCGCGACGGTCGTCGTGACCTCGTCTGCGTCTATCACGATGACGACCTCCCGGCCATCCGAAGTCCTCTGTCGAAACACCTTGCTCGCCAGTGCGGCCCCGATTTGGGCTCGGATCTGCGGTAAGGGCAGGCCGGCTACTGGAAGCATTCCGACCAGTGGCAACGAAATATTCCCGTCCATCTGGACGGCAGCACGATGTCGCAGCTCCGGCGCGCCCGCCACCGCGACCTCCAGTACATCTCCAATGCTTATTCGATATTCGGCCCTTGCTTGAGTGACGGAAATTGTCACGCCAACAGTCACCAAGCCCCATTTGATGCTACGACCCAGCTTATTGCCAAACACATCGACATGGAAACAATTGCGCAGCGTGGAGTTCGGCATGGCGGCAACTCTCCGTACGGACGTGGTTATCCAGTGAAATCCTTCAAATCTGTCCGCGGAGGGCAGAGCGTCGACACCGCTACCGTCGGAGCGCCCGTCCCAACAGGCCATCCGCAAAACCAACGTTCTGTTTTCTCATCGGCGCTGGGCCGCTCGCTGCCTTCTATGTTCGATTGATCTGTTCTCTTTTAAATTATTCGACAATTTAATCCCGCAGCGCCCCGGCTCAATCGTCCATCGTAGTTACTCCACTCTACCCATTTATTGCCAAGTCCACCCAGTGACCCGAATGCTACTGTTTTGGCTGGGAAACGAAATGGCTGGCTGGGAGTGACCGGTGAGTTATGCGTCCTTTACCAATTCGCCGGCCTCCACCAAGCTTCCGGCACATTCGGTCGCTGGCGGCAGGGCAATTCCAGGGGGCGTTGGTAAGAGCCGATTGGCTGCCCTGTTAGCATTGGCAGCAAGTACCGAATTCATACTCGTAGCCGTTGCGGCTTATTCCGCAGCCGTTCTCTATTATCGGCTGATCCTGCTGGACTCGCCGGACGCCAAGTACGTCCAGGAATCCCTTCTGATTTCCACATTGCAGTTGCTTGTTTCCATAGGGCACGGGCAATATTCCCGGATCCAGACTCAGCCCCGGCACGTGTTCCTATGGAGCGGCGCCAGCGGCGTCTTCTTCGTGTTCTCCTTCTTCATTTCGACGATATTCCTTCTGAAAATCTCAGAAGGCTACTCGCGCGCTACTGTCATAGCCCAAGCTGTGAGCGTCCTCCTTACGGTACTCTGCACACGAACAATATGGTTCTCATTATTGCAGCCTGCAATTGCATCAGGGTTGATAGACGCCAGGCGCGTCATTCTTATAGGAGACCCCAGTCACTGCTTGCATTTTTCCGCTCAAGCAATCGCCACCGGAATTCGGACCATCCGCTCCTTCGACTTTCCGATGGTTCGCACAGATTGCTCGGCACCGGCGCGTCCCGACGCGGTCCAAGCGCTACCTGATGCCCGCCAACTGGTCACGGAGTGCCGGCCCCTCCGAGCTGATGACATTGTTATTTTGACTTCGGGACCGGATGTTCCGTCTGCTCTCGCGCTCGCCAGCGCCCTATCAGACCTGCCAGTTGACGTTCACGTCGTCCCTGTTGGATCCATCGATCTGATGGCCGTGTCGCGGATCACCCAGTTCGGCAACATGGTGACGATGCGCATCTTCCAGTCCCCCCTTACTGCATTCAACCGAGCAATCAAGCGAGCATTCGACGTCGCCGCTGCAATCGCTGGTCTCATTCTGGCTAGCCCGCTCTTCGTCATCGTTCCGCTCGCGATCAAACTTGACTCCCGTGGGCCGGTGTTTTTTCGGCAGACGCGGCACGGTTACAACAACGAACCCATTCGCGTGCTGAAATTCCGATCGATGACCGTGATGGAGGAGGGCGACAATTTCAGACCAGTCGTCAGACACGATCCACGTGTGACCCGTCTGGGACGCTTCTTGCGCCATACCAATATCGATGAGCTTCCGCAGTTGTTCAATGTCCTGGCCGGCGACATGTCGATGGTCGGGCCCCGTCCACATCCAACCGCACAAAACGAGGCCTTCGCTGAGCTGATTTCGTCATTTTACCGTCGTCACAACGTCAAGCCTGGCATTACAGGTTGGGCTCAGGTCAATGGGTACCGTGGCGACACCGATACCCTCGAGAAGATGCAACGCCGTCTGGAGCATGATCTGCACTATATCGACAACTGGTCACTCCTTCTCGATCTCAAGATCATAGTCATGACCTTATTTTCCAGAAAGGTGTACTGGAATGCTTATTAACGCGGCTATGTCGGCAGCATCTTCTGCTAACCGACCTTTCATTTGGTAAATCGCAATGCGTATTGGACTTGGGCACCCGTCGTGTCCCACTAGGCGCTTCGCTTCATCGCTGCGAAGCATTAAGAGTGCAACTGCTAGCGCTGGTATGAGAAAATGCTTCAGTCTAATAGAACGGATAATTTGGTAAATCCGGACACTAGGCCGCCCGAATGTCGCCCGTTGGCCGAGACTCTGGCTGAGGGGATGGCCTTCATACGACGACACCTCCTGATCACGTTGCTGACGTGTCTTGTATCGATTGGCGCTGCTCTACTCTACCTCATTACTACGGTGCCGACGTTTACCGCCCAGGCGGAACTCGTCATAGATTCGAAAGGGGCTCCGGGAGAACCTGCGATCGTGGCAACGATCGTGGGAAGTCACATCGCAATCATAAAGTCTGAGGGTGTCGGTCGTGCAGTGATACGGAAACTGGGCCTGGCAGAGAATCCGGAATTTGTCGGGCGAGAAAGCGCGTTGCGCGGAATGATCAAATCGATATCCCGGCTGCTAGGCTGGAGTAGACCAGAAACTGAGGCTACCCAAGAGCAATATGCCTGGGAATCGTTCGAACGCAAGCTTTCGGCCAAGCGCGTGGGCGTTACGTACATTGTCCAGATTAGCTTCGAATCCTCCGACGCCCAGCTAGCGGCGCAGATCGTAAATACTGTCGCAGACACCCATATTATGGCTAGCATGGACGCAAAATACAAATCGACGTTGCGAAGTGAGAAATGGGTCAAGGAGCGGATGAACGAACTGAGCAGCCAGGCGTCAGCTGCTCAAAAAGCAGTCGCGGATTATCATAAGAACAGGAGCGATGTCGCGGATTCCGCGGATGCTGTCGACGCAGGTAAGCCCTCATCGCAGTTGACTGCGACGAAGATGCAGCGCGATCTCCGCGAACTGGAATCCGCCGCGGAATCCGCCGCAAAGACCTATGATAATTTTCTCCGCATGCTGCGCTATACCGACGCCATGCAACAGCAATCCTTGCCAGTGTTCGAGGCGCGCGTGCTCACCGAGGCATCCCGCCCCTTCAGAGCCAGTTGGCCGAAAGCCAGAATCGTACTTGGAATATCGATGGCTGCGGGGATTCTTCTTGGCATCGTCATCGGAATACTGCGCGATCTGTTAGGTCGGGGCATCCTCACCAGAGTGAACGATGGGGCCGAAGAAGACGATGGGATCGTGCGACCTGTTCCGGGCGCGGTTCGACCAGATCACGAGGCAAGGCCCGTGCGCCTTACGAGTTCGGCGTGAAGGCCCGGCGGTCAGTTTCGTGCTGCACGCGAAGGCGCTGCCGGATAACCCTTATGATGGTCACACGCTGTTGGGACGTTATCGAAGACACACCGATGCTTACCGGATGCGCGATCGAGCGTGCTTGTGTCGACAAGGAATATCGCGGGCACGACGCAAAACATCCGCGCCGGGTCTTCACCGGCCAGCAAGGCGGCGTCTTCGGCGCGATCAAGCTTGAGCTGGGGCGCCGTTCTGCCACAGAGCCTGGGATCGGACACCTGAAGTCAGAGGCCACCTCGGCCGCTGGTATCTCAAAGGCCGCGATCCAGCAAATGTGCCGTCGGCTACAACTTCCCCCGTATCCTCGCATGGCCGAGAGTTCTCTTGTGCTTCATCCTGGGCGCGATCATCGCGACCATCAGTGACCGGCCGGTGCCGAAATCAGCTTCTTAACGGACGACTAACCGCCGTGCGATCGGCAACGGCCGCGTTCCAGCCGCTTGTACCTCAACTGAGAATGCAGACTCTTCGGATGCGGCGCGGCAGTTTGTGCGGGTCACGCATCCATTCCACCCATTGTTCGGGCGGCAGCTTCCCTGTGTGGGCAAACGATACAACCGGTATGGCGAACGCCTCTTGCTGCGGGTTGGCGGCGCCACCTGGCCAGCCTGGTGAAGCGCCTTTCCGAAGAGGCAGCTTGCGATTGTGCCGCAGAACGTAAGGATGATTACGCCGCAGATGTAAGGTGATTGATGCCGCAACAGTCATCCATTGTACGTGTCATATCGCAGCATTACTGCTATTTTTGTGCTAACGATTGCTGTCGTGGCCTTGACATCGGCATGCCGTGCGGTGTAAATATATTTACGTTAATGCTCCTTCGCATGCTCGGTGCCGGCGAAGCACGACAGCAAGCGCTCAAAGACCGACGCTCTCCACGAAGAGGGCACGCTCAATCCGACGCCCGAGAAGGTGCGCGATCCAAAATTTCAGGGAAGCGAGTTCTTCGATCCGCACGACGCCGTGCAGGTCAAGTACGAGATGCTGCGTCGTGTCTCTATCGACAACGCCTCGGTGACCGAGGTTTCCGACGAGTATGGCATTTCCAGGCCGACCTACTACCAGGCCAAGGCGAACTTCGATGCTGCAGGGATTGCGGGACTGGTCCCAAAGAGGCCAGGCCCCCACGGCCCCCACAAGGTCCACGGCGAGGTTCTTGCGTTCCTGCAGGCACGGCTGGTCCCGGGCGAGCCGGTTCGCGCTCGGGAGCTTGCCAGGTTGATCCGCGACGAGCTCGGCATCGAGGTTCATCCCAGGACGATCGAGCGAGCATTAAAAAAAACTGCCGGATGAAGACGCCACGACGCTGGCGTGTTCCATCCCATCGTCCGCCATTGCGGCCCAGTATGAGGTGCTGCGCATGGCAGCTCTCGGCGAGGCGCTGCCGCCTACGGCCCGCAGTGGCCTCATGCTCTTTCTGCGTCGGGGCATGTGGGGTTGGACGCAGACGCTGGTCGCCGCAAGCCCCGTTCAACAACCAGTTCACACATCATCGCTCACTCCACCACCGCGTAACGAGCGCACAGCTGTCGTTCACGTGCTGGCGACAATCGCGATGAGCACCCACGATCGGAGAACGCCATGAAGGAGTCTCTCAAGGTCCAGCCTCACCACCTCGAACGCGGTGCCTACCTGTACATTCGTCAGTCCTCGATGCGACAAGTCATCGAGAACGTCGAGAGCGCGAAGCGGCAATATGCACCTCGTGGACGCGCAATTGCCTTTGGCTGGCGCGACGAGCAAATTGTCGTCATCGACAGTGATCAGGGCGAGTCCGGTGCATCGGCTGCCTGGCGCGAGGACTTTCAGCGCCTGGTCAGCGACGTCGGCATGCGGCACGCCGGTATCGTGATGGGCCTGGAGGTCTCCCGCCTGGCGCGGAACAATGCCGACTGGCAGCGTTTGCTGGAGATCTGCGCCCTGGCCGACACCCTAATCCTCGATGAGGATGGCATCTACGATCCGTCAACCTTCAATGATCGCCTCCTGCTCGGGCTCAACAGGACGGCGACATAATGCAGTACCTCGTGATCTCATTGAAAAGACAGGATTTCCTGTCGCGGGTCGGCTGATATTGGGCGAACTCTCGCGATCGCCTGCCGAATGGCTGGCCGCGCCAGGTCATCCTCGCGGATGACATAGGGTGCGCGGGCGCAAACCTGCCTTGCAGGCAGCAGTCCATCCCGGATCAGGCGAACAACGGTCATCTTGCTGACACCGAGGCGGCTTGCGGCTTCGCCCAGAATAAGCTCATGGCGCTCTGCACGTTCGCCCTCCTGGTAGACCGGTATCTGATGCGCGCCGCGAAAATTACGCACGCGCAGCTGGGTCCAGGTCTGGCCTCTGGCCGAGCGGATACCCAGCCGATTGAGAACGGGGGCGATGCTGTGGTCTGGCAACAGGCGGGCCAGTTCGCGCACCAACTGCTCGGTTGCCACATCGGTCTTGTAGCGATTTTGGCCCGATCGGTTCTTCAGCACTTCAAGCCGCGTGTGATCTCCACCCTGCCAGTGCAGCACGAGGTGCAGCCGACCGGTCTCGACTGTGACGATGATCTCCTTCAACACGGCGCGCACAATCCGCTTGCGCGTCTCGATGGAAGCAGCTGCATCGTTCCAGAGCGCTGGCAGGTCACCGGCAAGCGCCATAAGCGCCATGCGCTCGTCGTCGCTGACGGCGCTCGGCTGCTCGCTGCGCAAGCTCCGGATCTGATCTTCGAGCCGCGCGACCGCCGCGAGACAGTCATTCCACCGCCGTTCGAGCTCGCCGGCGACCAGTCGGTTGTCGGGATCAACAGCGTCGTATTGCCGGCGTGCGTGCGCCGCCTCATAGCGGGCCTGGTCCAGGGCAAGCTCGCTCTGGCGCAGCCGCTCGCTGCCGGCTTGCTTGCGACCGGAAATCACCTGCAACGCCGCCTCGAGCGCCAGTGGCGAGATCGCACGCAGCACTTCCGCCGACACCGCCGCGTCGATGCGCGTGTTGCTGAAAGCGCTACACCCTCTCTCGCGCGACGGATCCACGTGACTAGCGCAGACATAGCGCGCATCGCGCCTCGAATGATGGAGGACCTTGAACTTGCGTCCGCAGCGCCCGCAGCGCAGTAAGCCGACGAGAAGTCCACTGCCATTGCGCACCGCGCCCGCCACCATCGCTCCCTTCATACTCGCATTGCCGGCAATGATCGTCCGGTTGCGATCATACTCCTCCCAGGAGATATAACCAGCATGGTGATCGCGGATCAGTACCATCCAGTCATCGCGTCGGCGCGCGACACCGTGGGTGATGACTTTACGGCCGCCTTCGACCCGCGTGCGTGAAATCGTTCGTCCGAAGACATAGGCCCCGGCATAGACCGGATTGGTCAACAGCCGATGGACGGCATGGTAGCGCGGCGGGCCCCACCGCACCGTCCGCCCCTGCGGACCATGCACAGCGGTTGGCAGGTCGATTCCTTCCTGGCGCAGACATAGGACCAGCTGGCGCACGCTGCTGATCTCTCGAAACTTTCGGAACACCAGAGACAGCACTTCGCGGATACGCAGGTCCGGGTCCTGTTCCAGACGGTCATCGGCGCTGCGCCGATAGCCGATGGCGACTGTTGTGTGCAGATCGCCGCGCGCCGCCTTCAGGCGCAAAGCCTCTTGCGAGCGCTGCCGCAACGTCGACAGTTCGAGCTCGCTGAAAGTGCCTTTCATGCCGAGCAGCAAGCGATCATTTACGAGCCGCGGATCGTAGACCCCGTCCTCATCGATAATCAGGCTGCCGACCAGGGCGCAGAACTCCAAAAGGGTGTGCCAATCGCGCCCGTTACGGGCCAGGCGCGAGGCCTCAAGGGCAAACACCGCGCCCGCGTCGCCGCTGCAGATCGCCGCCAGCAGGCGTTCGAAGCCCGGGCGCGCCGTCCCGCCCCCCGAGCGGCCGAGATCGTCATCGATGACAATCGCGTTATCCCAACCGAGGGCGCAGGCGCGCGTCGTCAGCGCATACTGGCGTCGTCGGCTCTCCGGATTGTGCAAGAGCTGATCGATGCTGGATTGCCGCACGTAGACATAGGCGCTGCGCGCCAGGTGATCGCCAGTGATCTTAGTCATCGTCCGTCTCCGTCGGCATACTGACCCGCGCGAGGCGATCGCTCAGAAGAACTTTGAGCAGGGTTACGATCTGCGCGCGAGTCGCCAGGTCGAACAGAGGCGGCGCGACGTCGTCGGCCGCCAGCATGAGAAGATCCAGTTGCCGTTCCTGGGCACGCTGTTCCATCATCGCCTCCATCGTTGCGAATCGCTTCATTCGCTGGCGACAAGGATACGTCCTGCAGATCGACGAGCCGGCGCAGCTCCCTCAAGCAAGTAAGGGAAAGCTGCGGCGTGGCCACGATAGGCGATGCCGCCGCGCCGGCTTCGGTCATCCACGCCGGCAGCAGGAGCCGGCCGCCATCCGGCAGTTCGACGACAAAATGCGCGATGCCGGCGTAAACGAGATGACGCACAACCGTGAGGCGCTCGCCGGTGCGCGGGTGATGTGGATACTGGACAACGACTTCAAGCGGCTGTTGCTGGGCAGTATGTCGTGGGTTCGAAGGGCACAATGAGTGAGGCCGAGTTGCATGTGATCAAAGCAAGGCTACGCGGCGGAATCCTCAACAAGGTTAGGCGCGGTGAGTACCACTGCGTCTTGCCAACCGGGCTGATCTATGGCCAGTCCGGCAACGTGACGTTCGATCCCGACTTGCAGATCAGGGAGACAATCGACCATTTCTTCGACACGTTCTCTCGCGTCGGCTCCGCATGCCAAACCGTCAAGGCCTTTCGCAGGGAAGGCCTTCTGTTTCCCTCGCGTCTACGCAACAGCGAGACCACGGTTTTTCGGCCATTGACCGCATCGACGGCAATACGTGTCCTGAACAACCCACGCTACGCCGACGCCTACGCCTATGGACGCCGGCGCTATCGACGAACCATCGACGGTAAAAAGACCCTGCAGCGGCGTGAGCACGATGACTGGCTGGCTTGCATCCCGGATGCCCATCCCGGCTACATCACTTGGGAGCAATTCCACGAGAATCTCAAGATTCTCAAGACCAACGGTCGAGGATATGAAGTGGCGCGCGCATCGCCTCCACGGGAAGGTACGGCACTGCTGCAAGGACGGGTGGTGTGCGGGCGATGCGGTAAACATTTCCGTATCCGCTACGCTGCCCGGCGCGGACGGCTCGATGCCTGGTACGTCTGTGATCGCGCTCACGGCTATCGCGGCGAGCCCAACTGTCAGTCAATCGCCGGGCGTCCGATCGATAAAGCCATTGGCACACTGATTGCCGAACAGATGACGCCGGCCGCAGTCGAGTTGACGCTCGAGATCCGCAGGGAGATCGAGGCCCGGTATGAGGAAGCAGACCGGCTGCGCTGTCGCGCGATCGAACGCGCCCAAATCGAAGCGGATATCGCCCAACGCCGCTTCATGTTGGTGGATCCCAATAATCGTCTCGTCGCCGACACGCTCGAAGGTGAATGGAACGACAAGCTCCGCGTGTTGGCCAAAGCCCGCGAAGATCGAGAGCGCGCTCGAGAGCAGGATCAACTCGTCCTCGATGAAGCTGTCCGCGAGCGGCTGATCGCGATGACGGTAGATTTCAGTAAGCTTTGGGCAGATCCAGATACGCCGGACCGTGAACGCAAACGGCTGCTCGCCCACATCATTGAGGATGTCACCCTCATTAAGATGCCGGCGGAAGGAACCACCAATATCCACGTCCGCTTCAAGGGCGGCAAAATCCAAACGCTCACCACCATGAGCCCAAAATCTTCCGCGCAGCAGGTGAAGACGCAGCCCGGTATCGTCGAATTGGTCGACAAGCTCCTCGACAAACACATCTATTCTGAGATCGCCGAACTCCTCAACCAGCAAGGATATCGCCCAGGAGGATCAGCGCGGCGGGGCCGCCACGATGCCCGCTTTACGGCTTTGCGGGTCGCGTATCTCGTCCAGCGCTACGGCCTGCGCTCGCGCTATGACCGACTGCGAGATCGCGGAATGCTGACAAAACGGGAAGCCGCTGCGCGCCTCAACATCCACGAAACGACCCTCGCCAGATGGGCTGGACATGGACTCCTCACCAAGCATGCCTACAATGCGCACTATTACCTGTACGAGGTCCTCGCATCGAATCTGCCGCGCAAGCAATGCAATCGATGGAATCGGCTTGTCGATCGAGCCGCCGCCCTCAAGACGGCCATGGTGCTAAAACCCTCAACTGAAGCTGAAGGAGGTGTAGTGAACCAGACCAGATCCGTCCCAAGCCACAATCTTCACCCGGTCAGCTCGCTTCGAGCGGAAAACAAAAATTGTTCCGGCGAAAGGATCCTGCCCAAGCGTCTCGCGAACCAGTGCGACCAGCCCATCGGCACCGCGTCGGAAATCGACCGGTTTTGTTGCCACCATCACCCGCACGCCTGCGGAAACCGCAATCATGTCGCCGCCCTCACGGGCCGCAGGACATCCCTCAGCCAGACAACGTCAACGCCGGGTTCGGCACGTACCAACGCTCCTCCGATCTCGATCACGATCGATCCACGACTAGCAATTCCACCCGCCGCGTCAGGTTCGCCCTTAGCGGTAACCACCGGCACAAACATCGGCGTCGCCGCATCAACCGGCAGTGCCAGCCGGCCACTGCGCGCTGCCTTGCGCCATGCAAACAGATGTTGTGGTGCGATCTCGTGCCGACGGGCAACTTCTGAAACCACCGCCCCAGGTGCGTAGGATTCGGCGACCACCCGACCTTAGCTTCGACGCTCCACCGTCGCCGCCGCCCAACCCCGATGCGGATATCCATGCGGCCGCGCAGCTCAGAAGCGTCAACTATATGGTCAACCATTATGCGAACCGATCCGGAAGTGACGACGCGTATCTTCAGGATCAGGGAGTTCAATGCAAGGTGGGGCCAGAGCACCGCTTACAGTTAAGTTAGGACGTCGGAGAGCCGAGCCTGCGGATCGATATCGTTGAGTTTGGCGGTAGCGACGAGGGTGTAGATCGCAGCCGCACACTGGCCGCCCTCATCCGACGCGACGCCATAACGCCCGGAGTCTGGGGCGTGAGATCGAAGTCTTCTACCCATTTCACCCTCTTTCTGGGCGGACCGCGACGATCGTCGGCGACCAGATCCATTTTGATCGTCGGCACTTTAACCTCCGATCGGAAGATGGTTCCTCGTTTCTCGTCCCGGCCTGGATGACGCAGGCAGAGGCAGCGTCTGTCAAGATTGTTGATATTCCATGTCTTTCGTTGACCTCGATCCTTGAGCTGCGAGCACTGATCGACTCGGTTTTAGGCTGCCAGGCGGGGGAGATGCCCCCTGATCATGGAGGCTTGGATCGCGATGCGTCAGACCTTTCCACAACCAGATCTATTCGAGACGCCGCCGCCTCGGACGAGGCTCACTCCGGCGGAACGGACGAAGTTGGTGGATCATCTGCTGTTGCTGCTGATGGAGGCGATGACGCCGCCGCCGCTCGCCGCACACAACTCGGATCGGTCGGGGGTAAGCGATGACAAAAATCACGCCTGACCATCTCGCCCGCAGCGCCTTCGTTTACATTCGTCAATCGACAGCGATGCAGGTCACGCATAACCAAACCTGCTAAGCCCCCGCCTGTGGCGGGGCGAAAACAGGAAGTTTTACAGCTACGGGAATGAAGTCATGAAGTCTCCTTGGGGAACCGCCAAGAACCCTCAAGGAGACCATGATGGAAGCAGAGTTCAATCATCTTAATCACGCGACCTGGGAGTGCAAGTACCACGTCGTGTTTACACTGAAGTACCGCAAGAAGCTTCTTTTCGGCAAGATAAAGCGGCACCTGGGGCAAGTGTTTCACGATCTGGCGCGACGGAAGGAGTGCCGGATCGAGGAAGGACATTTGATGCCGGATCACGTTCACATGTTGATATCGATACCTCCCAAATATTCGGTGGCGCAGATCATCGGATACATGAAAGGGAAGAGTTCGATATGGATGTGTGTCCAGTAAAGGCTAGCATGTTCAGCAGGGGACAGTCCTGCCGGGGTAGAAGTTAGAGCCCCGTAGTTCGGATAGCGGAGGAGATGGAAACAGAACCTACGAAGCCTATCGACAAAATCTCCCTGGGGGAGATTAACGAGTCACCGGGCCGTAATAACAGTGAACGCGTTGTGGCCTCGAAAAGAAGTAAGTCCGAGGGCCGAGCCCGCATCCATAGGGCGAAGGCAGCATGAACAGCCGAACACTAACCGACACGACTGTTCATCTCGGCGGGGTGGAAGCGACGGCACGGTGACAAGGACATGCCAAGCAACTGGAGAAGCCTTCCTCGTCCCGGGGAGAAATCGCCGGAGCAAGGTAGGCCGTATAACCGGCGACACCGGGAAGGCGGCCGAAGACGAGAAGGTGGCGGCCGGGTCCGTAGTAGCGACGAAGCGGAGTAATGTCCGTGGAGCCAAGGGGCCCTGCCATTTGCGATGTCTCCAACATAAGGAAGGCAAGGACGAGATGACAAAGGCGTCCATCGATTTGCAAGACCTGAGGCGGAGACTATACGTCAAGGCGAAGGCTGAACCGTCCTGGCGTTTTTGGGGACTGTACGTCCACGTTTGCAAGATGGAGACGCTGCGCGCTGCGTACGAGATGGCCAAAAAGAACGATGGAGCACCGGGAATAGACGGGGTCACGTTCGAGGCCATCGAGGCGCAAGGCGTGGAGGCTCTGCTCGAGCAACTACGGGACGAACTGACCGGGCGTACCTATCAGCCACTCCCCGCGCGGAGGCAGGAGATACCGAAGGACGGGGGCAAAGTCCGTGTCCTCTCGATTCCGGCGATCCGCGACAGAGTGGTGCAAGGTGCGCTCAAGCTCATCCTCGAGCCTGTGTTCGAGGCTGACTTCCAACCGGGATCGTTTGGATATCGTCCCAAGCGGACAGCACATGATGCGATCAAGCGAGTGGCTGAAGCAATAGTCCAACGGAAGGTACGGGTTCTCGACTTTGACCTGCGGGCCTACTTTGACAATGTCCGGCATGACCGGCTGTTGGCGAAAGTGGCGCAGCGGGTTGATGACGCGGACATCATGCATCTGCTGAAGATTATGCTGAAAGCCGCTGGCAAGAAGGGCGTTCCGCAGGGCGGTGTGATCTCGCCCTTGCTCAGTAATCTCTACCTCAATGAGGTGGACAAGATGCTGGAGCGAGCGCGGGAAGTCACCCGCAACGGCAAGTACACCCACGTCGAATACGCGCGATTCGCTGACGACCTGGTGGTCTTGATCGACGCCTACAAACGTCATGACTGGCTGATTGGAGCCGTGACCAAACGACTTCGGGAGGAGTTCGCCAAGCTGCAGGTGGAAATCAATGATGAAAAGAGCCGAACAGTAAACCTGGAACGAGGCGAAAGCTTCAGTTTCTTGGGGTTCGACTTCCGCTACCTCCGCAGCCTACGCGGAGCGATGCGGCCGCATTACACGCCCAAGCTCAAAAAGCGGACGGCGCTTCTGCGTGAGCTTAAAGAGGTGTTTCGCCGACACCGGTCGCAGCCGATTGGCAGGGTAATAAGCCTGCTCAATCCGAAGCTCCGGGGGTGGGTGAACTACTTCGCGGTTGGACACTCCAGTGAGTGCTTCAGCTACATCAAAGATTGGGTGGAGAAGAAGGTCAGGCGCCAACTGGCGCAAGCTCAGAAACGAAAGGGCTTCTGCTGGAAGCGGTGGAATAGGGCGTGGCTGTACGACACTCTCGGGCTGTTCAACGGCTATCGAGTGCGACACGACGGACCGAAAGCTGCCCCAGCCGGATAGGTCCCATAAGCCTTGGCGTGAAGTAAATGGGGGCGCGCAGTGCGGGAAATCCGCATGCTGCGTGCGACGCGGAGGGGACTGGAAACGTGGCGCGGTCGAAAGGCCTGCCGGCGCGCCAGTCCTCGACCCTACCGCGCAGAATGTCGAACGCAAGTGCGGAATTTTCTGGGCCACAAATTCTGGGCGCGCGGGTACTTTGTCACGACCGTTGGCCGGGACGAGGAAGTGATCCGGGCCTATATCAGAAACCAAGAACTGGCCGATCGGCAATTGGAGCAGTTTGAGCTGAAGATTTCAGCAGCCCAAAATCCAATCAATCGTCCAAACATCCCTTAAAACCGCCTTTGGCGGTTCTCAATCAAACCTCCAGCTTTGCTGGAGGTTATTGGCTTAGAGAGCCAACGCCGACAGTATAGCCTGGCGGACCGTGCTCGCCACCTGGGTTGGGAGAATGTTGAGGTAATCGACGACGATCTCGGCCGATCTGGTGGCGGCGTCCGTCGTCCGGGATTTGAGAGACTGCTCGCTGCGATTTGTGAAGGCCGCGTCGGCGCCGTGCTTTCTGTGGAAGCCTCTCGCTTAGCCCGCAATGGACGCGACTGGCACACACTGCTGGAGTTCTGCGGTCTCGTTGGCACGATTATTGTCGATGAGGACGGGGTTTATGATCCAGCCTCGCCTATTGATCGGCTTCTGCTTGGTATGAAGGGCACGATGAGCGAGATGGAGCTTTCGGTTTTTCGCCAGCGTTCCATCGAAGCCATGAAGCAGAAGGCGCGCCGGGGCGAGCTCTTTCTGACCGTGGCGGTGGGCTATGTTAAATCAGGGCTCGACAAAATCGAGAAGGACCCCGATCGGAGAGTACAGGAAGCGATCGCCCTCGTATTCCGGAAGTTCAACGAGTTGCAGACGATCCGGCAGGTTTTGGTGTGGCTCCGGCAGGAGAAGATTCCACTTCCCGCATTGACGGTTGGTGATGCGCCCGATCGGGTCATTTGGCGAGCGCCGGTATATCCAACCGTCCATCACATCTTGACCAACCCGGTCTACGCCGGCGCATATGCCTTCGGACGCCGTACCATGCGCGTCGTCGTTGAGAACGGACGTAAGCGCATAATTCGCAGCATGCAGCGTGACTGGCGTTGCTGGAGTGTTTTGATCCAGGATCACCATGAGGGGTATATTCCCTGGGCCGATTTTGAGAGGAATCAGAACCTGATCGCCGATAACGCCAACGGCAAGCGGTTCATGAGTCGCGGCTCCATTCGTCGCGGCGAGGCGCTACTTGCCGGTCTTCTCCGCTGCGCACGCTGTGGGCGGAAGCTTCACGTTCGATACAGCGACGGAGCGGCCCGTTACCAATGTGTTGGCGCATTTAACCAAGTCGCCTCGGCAAAGTGCATAATTTTCAGTGGGAATCGCCCGGATCGAATGGTGTCTAAGGAGGTGATCGACCGCCTCCAGCCCCTGGGCATAGAAGCCGCCCTCGCGGGTATCAAGGCGCATAGCCAGAAGCGCTCCGAGAAGCGGGACCAGCTTGACTTCGCGCTCCGGCAAGCCCGTTTCGAGGCGGCTCGGGCGCACCGACAATATGACGCGATCGACCCTGACAACCGGCTTGTGGCCGAAGAGTTAGAGAGACGTTGGAACGAGCGACTCGCCGCCGTACGAAGTCTTGAGACCGAGATCAACCCGCTCGACGCCGGGACTGAGTTGCTTCTCACCAGCGTGGATCGGGAACGCCTCATGGCACTCGGGCGCGACGTGGCCGCGGCCTGGGGTAGTCCTGGAGCCACCCCCGAGACGCGTAAAAAGATAATCCGGGCCGTTATTACGGAGATCGTCGTCGACGTGGTCGGCGACACACTGGAAATGGTCGATCACTGGCGGGGTGGCGATCATACCCGCCTGACGGTGAAGGAGAACCGCACTGGCCGAACGGACTGGTGCACGGAGGAGGATGTAATTGAGCTTGTGCGAGCCCTGGCGCGTCACATGCCAGACGGTAGCGGCCGTTCTCAATCGCCTTGGTAAATCCACCAGCCACGGGCATAGCTGGACCCGCGGCAGCGTCTGCTCCTTGCGTTATCAATACGACATCGCCATTCATCGGCCAGGTGAGCGCGCGCAACGCCAAGAGACGACGATCAATGAAGCGGCGACGGTTTTATCCGTCAGCACGACCACGATACGGCGTCTCAACGCTAACGGAACACTGCCGGCAACCCAACCATGCAGAGGAGCGCCCTGGATAATAAAGCATGGTGATCTGATGGCCGACTCAGTCCGAGCTGGAGCTAATGCGCGCCGATCACGACGGCCGCAGCCTGACGATCGTCAACAAAATCTGCTGGATCTATAGTAAGCGGTTCTCTGCCCCCACCTTGTCGGGGGCGAGCTGACCGGCAAGATACGAGCCGTCACATACAGTACGGTTCGCATATATGGTTGACCATATAGTTGACGCTTCGGAGCCGCGGGGCCGGGTGGATATCCAGGTCGGTGCGGGACGTCGCCGCCGGTGGAGCGACGATGTCAAGGGGCGGATCGTGGCGGAGTCGTATGCGCCGGGGGCGGTCGTGTCGGAGGTGGCACGCCGACACGGCATCTCGCCGCAACACCTGTTCGCTTGGCGCAAGGCGGCGCGTGCCGGCTTGCTGAGCCTGCCGGCCGACGAGGCACCCCTCTTCGTTCCGGTGGTGACGGAGCTGCGCAGCGCTGGGCCGGGCACGGAAGCGGTAACGCGGAGCTCGACAACGATCAGCATCGAGATTGGCGGTGCGGTGGTTCGCGCGGCGGCCGGGGTCGACCCGGCGTGGCTGCGCGATGTGCTGCGGGCCGTGAGGGCGGCGACATGATCGCGGCTTCGGCGGGTGTGAAGGTCATGGTTGCGACGAAGCCGGTGGACTTCCGCAAAGGTGCCGACGGTCTCGCCGCGCTGGTGCGCGAGCAACTCCGCCATGATCCGTTCTCGGGAACGATTTTTGTCTTCCGTTCGAAGCGCGCGGACCGCTTGAAGATTTTGGCCTGGGACGGGTCCGGACTGGTGCTGCTGTGGAAACGTCTGGAGCAAAACGCGTTCCGCTGGCCGCCGATCAGCGATGGTGTGATGCGGCTCTCCGCCTCGCAGCTTGCCGCGCTGATGGACGGCCTGGACTGGTCGCGTCTGCATGTCCACGACGTTGCGCAGCCGACAGCGACATCGTGAGCCGCTGCGACCAATTGAATCAGGTCGCTCTTCGCATACTACAACGTCCCGCGAATCAGCTTGAATGGTTGATGTGGACGACATCACAAATCAGCTTCCGACCGATATCGACGCGCTGCAGGCGCTGGTGGCGGCGGCGCGCGCGGAGCGCGACGCTGCGATCGCAAAGTGCGACGCTGCGATCGCCGAGCGCGACCACGCGCTGTCGCAGATGGATCGGCTGCGCCACCTCTTGCGGCAGCTGCAACGCGCGCAGTTCGGCCGCCGCTCGGAAAAGCTCGATCCGGAACAACTGCTGCTGGCGATCGAGGACATCGAGCAGGCCCTTGCCGGCGACGAGGCGGCTGAGGACAAGAAGGACCCTGCGGGCGCACGCAAGCGCGCTGATAAGCGACGCGCCGATCGTGGTGCACTTCCGGCCCATCTGCCGCATATCGACGTGACGATTGCGCCCGAAGATACCAACTGCCCGTGCTGCCGCGCGGCGATGCATGTGATCGGCGAGGAAACGTCGAAGCGGCTCGACGTCGTCCCGGCGCAGTTCCGCGTGATCGTCACGCACCGTCCCAAATATGCCTGCCGGGCCTGCACGGATGGCGTGGTTCAGGCCCGGGCGCCAGAGCGGCTGATCAAGGGCGGGCTGCCGACCGAGGCGATGGTCGCCTCTGTGCTGGTCGCCAAATATGCCTGGCATCTGCCGCTCTATCGGCAGGCCCAGATGCTGCTTGCGCAGGGCATCGACATCAAGCGCGCGGTGCTTGCGTTCTGGGTGGGCTATGCGGCCGCGGAGCTTCATCCGCTCTGGCTGCGGCTGCGCGAGATCACCCTGACCGCGGGCAAGATCGCGGTCGACGAGACCACGGCACCGGTGCTGGATCCCGGCCGCGGCCGCACCAAGAAGGGCTTCTTCTGGGCGATCGCGCGCGACGATCGGCCGTGGTGCGGGACCGACCCGCCGGCGGTGGCCTACACCCACGCGCCCGGTCGCGGCGCCGTCCACGCGCTCAAGCTGCTCGACGGCTATCGCGGCATCGTGCAATGCGACGGCTATGCCGCCTACAAGACCATTGCCAACGCCGCCTCTGACGAGGCGATCACGCTGGCGTTCTGTTGGTCTCATTTGCGGCGCCGCTTCTTCGATATCGCAGAAAGCGGCTCTGCGCCGATCGCCAGCGAGGCGCTTGCGCGCATCGCCGCCCTCTATGCCATCGAGAAGACGATCACAGGCCGCAACGCCGATGAGCGCCGCGCCGTCCGACAGACGCGCAGCAAGCCTCTCGTGCTGGCGCTCAAGGCCTGGTTCGAGCAGCAGCTCACCCGCGTCTCGGGCAAGGCGACGATCGCCGAGCATATCCGCTACGCCCTGAACCACTGGGACGGGCTCACGCGGTTCCTCGACGACGGCCGCATCGAGCTCGACACCAATATCGTCGAGCGAAGCATCCGTCCTCTTGTCCTCAATCGCAAAAACGCGTTGTTTGCGGGGCATGATCAGGGCGCGGAGAACTGGGCCTGCATCGCTTCGCTGATTGAGACCTGCAAGCTCTGCGGTGTCGAGCCGCAGGCCTATCTGACCGACGTCCTCACCAAGCTGGTCAATCTCTGGCCGGCCTCCCGTCTGGACGAACTGATGCCCTGGGCCTGGGCCGCCGAGCGCGGAAGAAGCCTCGCCGCTTGACCAACGCCGATCCTGGATCGCGGCTGTTCCGGCGGGCCTCTTCGCCTCGGTGCCGTCCGGCGGCTTCAGAAAGCCGTGGCGGGCAGCCTTCCGCCAGGCCGACAGAAGCTGCGGCGAGATCTCGTGCCGACGCGCGACCTCCGAGACCACAGCGCACAGCGCGTAGGATTCTGCCACGATCTGCGCCTTGACATCGTCGCTCCAACGACGGCGCAGGGGCCAAGCCTGTAACGCGTCAACAACATCCGAAATCATGTTGCGATCCGCTCTCTTCATGACGGAACGCATATTGCAGGCCAGCCCGCCTACAACAAGGTGGGGGAAAATAACCGCTTACGATCTATAAGGGGATGATGAGATGAGCAGTATGAAGCGCCCTCGTCGGAGCCAGCGAAGGTCCAATTTCTTCTGCCTAATTTAGGCTCGAAGCCGGCGTGCCCAGAGGTAGGCCCGTCCCAGGAGCGTCAAGGCGCGCACGCCTTCAGCCTCCTGGCGTACAGTGCCGCCGAAGCCTTCCTTGAAGCGGTTGATACGCAGCTGATCTTCATCGTCTTGTCCTGCGTACCAGCCGCCGAAGTCATACAGCGTGGCGCCCCTGCCTCGGAAATGCTGCATTTCGAGCCAGTGCAGCAGCCGGTTCGCTCGGCCGATCAGGCTGCGGCGCGCCGGCGCCTGGCCTCGGAACAGCGACGCGGAATGCAGCAGGCGGACACGGCTTCCGATCAGCAGATAGGAATGCCAGACGACGACCTCGCCCTCGTGCACCATGCTGCCCAGGCGCAGCACGCCGGCCTTGGCGGCGGCCTGGAGGTATTCCATGCGCACCGGCGACAGCCCCTTGTCGGCCGCGAACTGCGCGAAGAGATCGTGGAAGGCCGCCAGCGAGGATGCGTCGGGAGCAGTAGGCGCCCGGAATTCCAGGGCGTCCTTGTTCTGGGCACGGCGGATCTCGTACCGGGTTTCGGACTGCATGTTGGCGAGCAATTGCTCGTCGGACAGCGTGAGATCCACGACGAGCGTGTATTTGGCCGACGGCTGGGCGATCTCCGGAATGGCGGGCCGCTGATACAACCAGGCCACGTCCACGCCGCGCGGGGAAATCGCTTCGTCGAACCAGAATTCCTCGATCCTCGGCCAAGCCCGCAGGACGATGCTCATCGGTGCGCCCTCTTCATGGTCCGGGGAAATCGGGACCGGCCATCGGCACGGAACGGCATGGCGCGGCCTGGTCGGATACTTTGCGCGGACAGACTGTAGGGTCCCGCACCGATCGTTGCGAAAGAAATCCTGACGTACATCTTCCCGATACTTTTGCCGACTGCGGCGATAATGCCGTGGTGCCCTCGCTTGCGCTGCTGCTCGCCCATGGAGCACTCGGGGTTGTCCTGTTTGGAGAACTTTATGTCGCGAGCGTATCTCCATCTTTAGCTGCGCTGTCATTCTCGGCGTTGTCGGCTCCAGGGTTGTGGGTCATGCGGCTGGTTGGAGCAGCTCATGACCGCGCTCCTAGTAAGCGCAACTCCAAGAGTGAACGCCCGATCAAGTAAATGAAAAGGATTGCGAGGTAATCCATAAGAGTTAGCCGATAGCCTGGGCGCCAGTTCACCCCGTTGGCCTCGCGAGAGGGCTGGCACCAACGGGTACGCCCCAATCTTGGGGGCGTGTCACCCCGACGCAAGCGTGGGACAAATCTTGTGGGACTGGATCAACCGCGAAATGCACCCAGATGGCGCAACCGCGCCAAGTTGATCATCATCGCAATGATCGGGAACAGATACATATTGGCAATTGTTGGAAAAATTTCACGCTCAGTCATCATACCAATTCCATAGCCAAAGACGCATGTGAACAAGGCCCAATATAGATCACTATTCAACCTTCGCCCAACTTGCCAGGCGATAGCTACTCCAACGAAAAGGAAAATTATAAGTACACCGGTAAAAATGGCCCCGCAATCAAGAAAGAAGTCGATAATTGCATTATGCGCATGAGTGGCCTGAATGAGGGCTCCCGTGTACCAAAGTTGGCTCGTGATCATTCCGTAGCGACCAGCACCAAACAGGAATAAGCCGATATCGCTCGTCCATTCATTGAGCAGAGGAACCCAGATGAAATCGACGCGGCCCGTCAACAAGGCATCGGCCGAGAAGTCGGAACTGTCTTCAAACCCGATCGAAAGCAGAGCGTTGATAGTTGGTCCGGTCCACAGGAGGGCAGTGATGCCAACCACCGCAGCGCCAAGAATCAAAATGACAAACCTGCGCATCAAAATCAGAATTAGACAATACGAAACCGCTATTGTGACAAGCGCGCTGCGTGACTGGACGACAAGAACTGCCGCAAGCGATAGACCGAGAGGTACAATCCAGAGAGCATTGCGCGTAAGAACTTTATAGAGCAACAGAGGTGCAATACAAATGTATATTGTTCCAATCGTATTGTAATGGACACCAAAATAAGTTTCACACAAATCAGCCATTTCATACCGGCTGCCTGAAAGCAGAACGGACGGATTCATCAGCACAACGATAAGTAAAGCTGCTGATAGCAGCAATATTGATAGGCAGATCACCGTAGTGATCCTTTCAAGCTCCTGAAAGGAGCACATATGCTTTAGAATAAATAGAAATGGTAAAACATAAAGGGCCGGAACGATGCATGATGACAGTATATAATCAAGATAGGACTCCTGAAATACATCAGGGAGGCGGCTATGAAAGAGCGGGGCATTTGGAATTGATCGAAGGAGGGCAATGGTGAAGATAGCGAAGTACAGGAGGAAAATTCTGATGGACCTTTGTTCAATTTTGTCTGTCGGGCGCGAGAGCGCACCTTGGAACACGAAATAGGCCAAGACTGCAGCTGACAACAAGTTGAACGGCTTCAACCCTTGGACGCCAAACAAATTCTCCCTGAGAAATATTACGCGCTGGAATGGCAACATAAAAACGAAAATAAGAAAAACATATCTTCCACTTTGCGAGCCTAGATGCGCAAACGTGCGATGATGAAGAACTCCGCTGTTATAATTCAAGAAGAAATCCCTCATTCCGTAATCGGAATTGTTATTCTAGCGCGGCCGGATCCTTATTCGTACGAATAAGGCGGGTTAGTTCGCAAGACCGGGGTATGATCGTCTACTACGCATTGAGTAGCCAATGATGGTCGTTAACCCAACGGCCCCTGCAATTGTACCAGATGCCATAACGTCTTCGAAAATCATGAGCCACCTGCCGATCATTTGCGCCGCGAACGCCTGATCATGCCAGGCCGACAGCTTGCGCGAAATCGTCTACAGCCGGACCTTGAGGCACTCGGACGGGATCGGGATGACCGCTACTATTAGGGACCGTTACCGCTATGACCGCGACACCGTATGAATAGGGAACGGAATTCGGCGTGTGCCTCCGCCGAACTGAACCTGTGGGCGCTGCCCAACAATCTGGTGGTCGCAGAGGTCCACCAACCGCTGCGAGCCGAGTGGCGGCGTGGCATCGGACTTGCTCATCCGGCTGTTCGCCGATCGCGGCACGCTGGCGCTGGCCGCCGCCGGAAAGACTGCTGCCGCGTTCGCCCACGATGGTGTCGTAGCCCTCCGGCAACTCCAGGGTGACATCGTGAGCGCCGTTCGCGCTCCATGCGCAGGCGCTCGTTCTCCTGGCGTAGCTGGGCGATCTCCGCAGCCTGTTCCGCCGACGTCGGCGTCGCCTGCGTTGTGGGGCGCCGCGTCGCCGACGCTGGCTCCGGCCCGAGCTTCTCCAACCACCGGCGCAATACAGAATCGCGCAGACCGAGTTCCTTGGCGACCGACGTGACCGACCGGCCGCTCGACACGACGAGTTCAACGGCCTGACGCTTATACTCCTCGGTAAACGACCGACGTTGACGTTCCATTCGACGGAGGTTCACAAGCTGCTGTTTCCTTTCTGATTAACTCGAGAGGGCGGAAACTTATAATTGCCCTTGCTTCGGAAGTTTGCTGAATTTGAAGTTAGATTGGATACCCAATGACTCACCCCTGGTGGATGACCGCAACGACATAAAGGCTGGAAGTCGATGCCATGAGCGTAGAGTTTACTGCAAACCTCGCGCGGGTGGGACGAGTTGGAAGCGGCTACTTTAATCGCTGAATGGAGTGAACGCATGTGGGCCAGTGACTATCTAGATAGCGGCCGGATTGTCGGCTTTTTGAAGTATCGCCACCTAAGCCGGCGCTTGAGAGTGCGCCAGCGTCCTCTTTCACCCTCTGGCAAGGAGCGTCTCGTAGCTGCTTTGGCAAAGTACTACTTTCGCGATCCACCAGACTTTCTCAACACACAGGCGGGTAAGAAGGATCTTGACGATCATGTTATTGGCCGCACTTATGCAGATCGCAGAACCATAGTTCCTTGGCTTGATACCCTATTTTGTTTAGATGGCGCTAAAATTATTGAGATCGGATGCGGTACTTGCAGCTCAACGGTCGCGCTCGCCGAACAGGGGGCCGAGGTATTTGGTTATGATATAGACGAGGCAAGTCTGGCGGTTGGCAGCGAGCGTCTTTCCATTTACGATCTTAAAGCGGAGCTGATAAATGGGAACGCTACCGAGATTCCCGCGGCACGAATAGCGGAGGTCAACGCTGTTATATTTTTTGCAACAGCGGAACATATGACCCTTGACGAAAAGCTGTCTTCATTCTCCTCCGTCTGGCGTTCCCTGCACAGTGGTGCCTATTTGATTGTGGTGGAAACTCCCAATCGCCTTTGGTGGTTCGATTCACATACCGCGATTCTGCCTTTCTATCTGTGGCTGCCAGATGACTTGGCCGCGCACTATTCACGGTTCAGTCCGCGTTTCCCCTTCAATGAGCGATTGAGGCCACCGATAACGGCGCAAACGCTCCAACGTTTGACCAGAATAGGCCGGGCCGCCAGTTACCATGAATTTGAGTTGTCATTGGGAGATCTTTCTGCGCTCCAGGTCAACAGCTTTAATCGCTGGAAGCGTGGCAATCCGCTCCAACTTGCAAAATGGTTCGTTTTCGATCGCTCGTTCGAGAAATGGCTGCGACGCCATGGCCCGCGAGTCGATAATGCATTTTATGAACCCTATCTTCAATTTGCGATCCGGAAACCATAGGGCCAGCAGGGTTCACGCCAAATCGGGACCGTGCCGAGCTGAGGCCGAACAACAAAAAACTTATCCGCCTTCCAACTTTTTCAGCATTTGGTGTGCTTTCATGCATGGAAGGCGTAGCCCATCAGTCATTGCGCCGCATCGCTGGTCGCTTACCTCGCGCAGTCAGGGCGTATCGGCGCCGCGTAGCCTCGCAGGTTGTGGAGAAGAAGCGATTTTCTACGTCGGAAATGCGCAGCTCATTCGGTTGGCGATGCTGCGCATGGTCAGCAACGGGGCAAATCCTCTGCCTCCTATTGCGAACAGGTCATGCGGTTCATATCCCTTGAACTGTTCTGCGGTTTTAAGGTCTGGAGGCCCAGGTTGAACTCTCCTCAAGGATCGTGAATTCAGCTTCTGTTCGGGTGCTAGAAAACCGCTCAGGGCGGCTGGAGCGTCAGAACGATTCCTGATATCGGGCGTTGGCAACTCCGGGTGCGGCTGGCAGTGCGCCGCGGAAACTTTTCAACCGTTCGCGCAGGACGTCATGCTCATACCCAGCGAGCGGCGAGAGCAGATAGCCGATGATGCGGCGGGATCCGGTCTTCACCTCCACGGTGACCGCCATGCCCGGACCGAGGTCGACGACCCGCTCCCCGGCCTTCAGCTGCCGTTGGTCGAGCGATATGCGGGCGGCGTAGACGAGATCGTCTGGCCCCTGCTGCTGCCCGCCCTCCGACGTGTTCTGGCCACGAGGCCTGCGCGCCGCTATGCGGTGATCACTTTTTTGACGACGGGTACCGAGACTATTCTCCGTGGCGCTTCCAATCCTCGAGCGCGCCCCATTTATGGTCTACGTGCCCACCGCCGCCTTAACGCGGACCCTGCAGTCGTGGTCGTTAGGGGTTACGGGAACTAATTCGCTAAAGAGATGACATTACAATCGATGCAATGGGCATTCGGTTTCATTGTCCTGACTTCCGGAGCAAGCGGTTCGCGCTGAGAAAAGTGGACCAGTGGGTTCACCAGGATTTCAAACGTGCCGCAGCGTTTGCGGCAACCTTCAATGAGGCCGGTATTTCGACGTCAGCGTTGAACGACCGATTACTTCCTGGACCCCTGCGCGCTTCAAAGTTTGGCGCGTCATCCTCTCGCATCAATTGGCGAGCACACAACCTCCCACGCAGCGCTCGCACCCTGGATGCGTCCTCGGCGCGAGCCGAGTTGGCAGATAACCGCAATTATCTCGAGAATTTACTTCAATTGCCCGTTCGGCACCTCGCTTATCCGTATGGCACCCCCGGCGCATGCGGTCTGCGTGAAGAGCATCTCGCTAGTGCAGCGGGCAATTTTAGCGCCGTAACAGCACGACACGATCAGCTAGGCACGCATTGGCGTTAGTAGTTCGTTTGACTCAGAAATATCGTTCGCTGCACGAATGAGCGGTGTCCTGTTGTCAGCGCACACGCTAGGCGCTTGGGCCGGGAGTAGACTGGCACCAGGGGAAGTCTCCTGCAGAGCGACCGTCAATGCATTCGCCGCCGCTGAGGCGATCACTGGTGCGGTTGGGGAAATGGGATCGGCGGAGTGGTAATCTGCACATTACTGAAATCCGCCGTTATTGTTTCCGGCGCCGGCCCGCGGTAGATGCCTTCCTTCCAATAGTAACTTGCTCCAGCCATTCCTATCGCGCCCTGATACTTCACGATCTGGACGCCATCTCTCGAAACATTGAGATAGCCATTTCCGTTAGGATCGAAATTGACCTGAACGTTCATGTCATACGAGTGACCCCGTTCAATGGGATTCGGATCACGGTAGGCCACCACCGTTGCGTACTTCGTCGAACCCGATGGGGTATACCGCAGGACGATCTCCATGTGTTCGCCGTCCATCTCGACGGAGAACGGAGGAGGGCCTTCGGTGGTCGCGTGCATTTGGTTGAGGGCCAGAAACGATGCATTATTCGCCTGGCCGGGTTGTACCATAAGCTGGTAAGACACGTTTATCTGCGTGCCTTGTGAATAGTTTGGTGAAAACGAAACCTCAGAACGCTCCGCCCCGCGATTGTCTGTGAGATCGCTCCAAGTGGCGCTGCTCCAATGATCCCCGGAGTGGACCTCAAATCGGAGCGTCCGGGTATCGGGCGATGTGAGGCTCCACGATTCGTTCGAGTTCTGGACACTCGCGGTGTGTCCATCGATTGTTATGCGAGAGCCATTTGCACCCGAGAAATTGGTGATGTTCGGCACGACCGTCACGCCCACGGGCGCCGACGCCTGGCTTGTGCCTCCGGAAGTGGCGTCCGCCGAACTGAACGTGTGGGCGCCGCCCGACAATCTGCTGGTCGCAGGAGTCCACCCACCGCTGCCGCTTACTGTTTCCGAGCCGAGTGGCGGCGTGGCATCGGACTTGCTCACCTGGCCGTTCGCCTTATCCATGCCGGGCAACAACAATATCGGGAGATTGGCGAGTCCGTTGCCAATCATACCCGCATTTGCTGAGAACGCCATGATCAAGAATGGCATGATCACCCGCGCGGCTATCATGCGAGTATTCCTTCACCAATCGTATCCGAACGCATGTTAACAGAGCCATGACAAAGTCTAACCAAGTCAGGCACGGCGCCAGAGCGCGGGATGCCGGTATGGTGCCTGCTATCTCACATTTTCTTTCGGACAACCGGTGTCCGCGAATCTCTGATGAGTCAACATCGTGCCGCCTTTCGCCAGATCGACACCAGGCGCGTGATATAGGTGTTGATTTCATATCGCTCTGCATGGTCACGACGGGCGGCGTCGCCCAGACTTCGCCTCAACGCTCCATTTTCGAGTAATTGGCTGAGCGCATTAGCAAGCGCCTCGACGTGCCCAACCGGCACGAGGATCCCGTTGCGTCCGTGAGCAATGACTTCGGGAACCGCACCAACAGGTGTTGCGACTACAGCTACACCGTAAGCGAAGGCTTCGATGACCGCCATTGGGAGAGTTTCGACAAACGATGGGAGCGCGAGAATATCGGTCTGCTGGAGCAGCGCGGCGGTTTCTGAAGGGGCAAGCCAGCCCGGTAAGTCCACGCGATCGGCGATTCCGAGCCGCTGAGCTCGATCGCGAGTTTGCTGTAGTTCTCCGCTTCCAGCTATGGTCGCGGTCCAGTCGGCGCGCCAGGCGAGTTTGCCCAGTGCATCAACAAGTTGTGGCACGCCCTTTTCTGGATCAAGTCGGCCAAGGAAGGTAATGCGAATTCGCTCGGATCCGGACCGGCCCCGGTTTGGCTGGCTGGGTGACGCGCTTGCGTTCGGAAGGATCGTGATTTTATCCTGAAGTGTGGGAAGCCGATCGAGAATGACGCGCGCACCATAGTCGCCAAGCACAATAATGGCCGCACTATCCACGAACAATCGGTTGATGCTTCGACGCAAATATGTCCCGCATGTTGACCAGAACCGATCAAACTGGCCGGCGTGAAGATGAACGATATAGGGCACTCCAAAATAGCGAGCTACAGCCGCGATAATCAGCTTGCGGTACGCGCTCCCGCGCCATGCGAGCTGAATGTGGATTAGGTCAACCTCACCACGGCTTGCGGCGATACCGAATTGGACCAGTGCTTGTGCAAAGACCACCAGCGCCCAATAGATGCTCCTCTGTCCCCTAGTTACCAGCCGCACGGTCTTCACCCCGAGATCTCCGCGTTGGTCGATTGTATCAATGATGAGATCCGTAAGACGATCAATTCCTCCTCGCCCATGCTGGCCGAAGGGTGTAGCCACGATCAAGCGAAGGGTGTTCTGGGTTGTAAGCATCAAATACACCGAAATGTGTCAATGCGAATGCTGCGGCGCAGCTATGCTCGGCAATTCCCGCTTAGCCGTGCCGCTTTAACGGCGACGATCATGATCCGATACTCTTCCGAAAACGCTGCGCACCGATGCGCAATAATTTCCTTGCTGCGCAATTAGCGTGAAGAACGTGAAAAGTCGTCTGAGCTTACTACCTTTAGTCGCTTTCTTACAAGAGTGGTGTGAACCGCAATAGATCCAGCCGGCGAGGCCGGCATTTAATCAAAGCGATTGCGGATGTGGTCGGGCTCGGCGTTCACGTTGCGGGCTAACGTAGACGACGGCGATCGAGATATTAGTTCATCACCTGAGTACTCCCAATTGGGTAGCCACTCAGCCCCAGGTAACAACCCTTTTGCTTACGCTTGCTCGGCACGCCCCAAGGCTATTGTAACGGGATGAAAATTGCGGTGTTCGGACTTGGTTACGTCGGCATGACGGCGGCGGTTTGCCTCGCCTGGAATGGCCACGAGGTGATCGGTGTCGACGTCAGCGATGAAAAAGTGGCGATCGTCAATGCGAGCAAGTCGCCGATCACGGAGCCCGGTCTCGATGAGTTTGTAGCACGTGCTGTCAGAAAAGGTTTGTTGAGCGCGACGAAGGATGCGAGCGGGCATCTCGACAGTTGCGCCATGGCCATAGTTTGTGTGGGAACGCCTAGTGCGCCGGACGGATCTCACAATATGAGCTTTATCGTCGAGGTTTCCCATCAGATCGCGGAGTTGGTCGGTCCCGCTCGAGCGACGCCGTTAACGGTCGTATTTCGCTCCACGATGCGGCCCGGTACGATCGAGGAGCTGGTGCTCCCGATTTTCGAGGACGTATTGAAAGGTAGGATGGATCTAGTCGAGCTTGTCTACAACCCCGAATTCTTGCGCGAATCGGTAGCGATCGAAGACTTCTTCAATCCACCGAAGATCGTGATTGGGACGAAGGACGGGGAAAGGTGCACGGCTCTCGACGAGTTGAACGCAACAATCAAGGCACCTGTCTTCTACACGACTTATCGTGCGGCGGAGATGACAAAATTCGTCGATAACACGTTTCACGCAGTAAAAGTTGCTTTTGCCAACGAAGTTGGTCGCGTTTGCGAGAAGCTCGGTATCAGCGCGGCCACTGTTCATAACATATTCATCTCTGACACGAAGCTCAACATCTCGCCCTATTATTTGAGGCCAGGTGGCGCATTCGGCGGCTCATGCCTGCCGAAAGACGTTCGCGCGTTGCAATACATCGCAAGCGACGTTGGGGCGCATACTCACCTTGTGGATGCGCTTCTGAGGTCGAATGATGCGCATAAGAATTTCCTGTTTGAGAATTGCGTGAAAGCAGTTTCGGCGGGCGGGCACGTGCTTATGCTGGGGCTTGCCTTCAAGGAGGATAGCGACGATCTTCGCGAGAGTCCTAACATCGACTTGGCTCGAAAATTCCTGCAGTCGCACATCGACTTGTCGATCTACGATCCCCACGTCGAGCCGTCCAAATTGTTGGGGCAGAATCTCGGCTATGCGTTCTCAAATCTGCCCGCACTTCGCAAACTACTAATCCCGAAGTCGGTCGCCGAGTCGGAGCTATTCGACCTTGTCGTTGATACCAGAGGATGGGCAAAAACAATGGCGTTACGCACCAGGCGGGTCATCGATGTTAACACGCTTTCGTGACGATTACGGCGCAAGCCGTCCTGCTCAAGCGAGTGTAGCGAAACCACCCAAGTCGGTCTGCGTCGAGAGCGAGCTCTGCGAATTGGCCGGTTCGGATGCCACTTCTGCGGGATTGGCTGGCGCCGCGCCGGCTCCCCAACCCGGCATCAATGGTTCGGTTCGCCGCCGGGTGCTCATCATCGTCGAAAATCTTCCGGTACCGTTCGATCGCCGAGTGTGGTCGGAAGCCAGCACATTGTCGCGGCATGGCTACGAAGTGTCTGTAATTTGTCCCAAGGGACCGGGCGCAACGGCCTCATTTGAGATTATCGAGGGAATCTCTGTCTATCGCCACTGGTTGCCGAGAGAAGGGCGTGGGGTGCTAAGTTATTTCGCCGAGTACAGCGCGGCATTGTTTTGGGAGTCCGTGCTGAGTTTGAAAATTCTTACAACGCGCGGGTTTGATGTCGTCCACGCTTGTAATCCACCGGATCTCATTTTCGTAGTTGGTGCATTTCATAGGTTCCTATTTGGGAAGTCATTCATTTACGACCAGCACGATATCAACCCGGAGTTTTATGAAGCAAAATTCAAACGTCGTGGCCTTCTCTGGCGGGTTTTGGTTCTTCTCGAGCGCATGACATTCGCATTATCTGACGTATCAATAGCGACAAATCAATCATACCGTACCATCGCCATTGAACGAGGGCGAATGAGCCCGGATCGTGTGTTCGTTGTGCGCTCCGGTCCGAACCTTTCGCGCGTGCGATCGCTTCCACCAGATCCGGCTTGGAAGAAGGGAAGGAAGTTCCTGGTCGCATATGTGGGTGTTATTGGAGAACCGGAAGGGATCGATCTGCTACTGGAGTCGATCAAGCACATTCGCAGGAGACGAAACCGCGATGATGTCCAGTTCGTCATTGTCGGGAGTGGGCCAGTATTGGAGGAAGTCAAGAAACTTGCAGCGACCTTTGAGTTGGACGAATTGGTGACATTCACCGGCCGTGTTGATGATGAGACGCTGTTCACAATACTTTCGACGGCAGACGTCTGCGTAAATCCGGACCGTCCCAGCACGATCAACGACAAATCTACGATGAACAAGATCATGGAGTACATGGCCTTGGGCAGGCCCATCGTTCAATTCGACCTCACCGAAGGGCGGGTTTCGGCCGCAGAGGCATCTTTATATGCAAGGAATACAGATACTGCGGAGTTTGGTGACAAGATATTGGAGCTTATCGATGATCCGGTGCGGCGTGACCGTATGGGCGCATTCGGCCAGAAGAGAATCCGTGATGAACTCGCTTGGGACCACGAGACGGCAAACCTTTTAAGTGCTTATGAGAAGGTTTTCAGTCTAAGATCTTCATCAAGCCGCCAGCGACGCGCTGACGTACTTGAATTGAGGCGACGAGACAGCCCGCGCTGATGCCGGCGATCTCACCACAGGCAACCATTCCTTCGGCCTTCTGGCATTTTTCGTTTGATTGATAGCTTGATCGCAGCGGTTCCAGGACGAGCATATGTCGGCAATCATCTGATGTTCGTCCAGATAAGGCGTCGCAATGTGTGGGATATTTGGATGGGTCGTTGAGGCCGCGAAGCATCAGGATCGCAAGACCCTTGTCAGCCTTACCGATTTGATGGCTCATCGGGGGCCGGACGGCTCGGGCTACCGGCTTCACGAGACGGCTGATGAGCGATTTCAAATCGGCTTCGGCCACCGCCGGCTTTCAATTATTGACATCGGTGGCGGCGCGCAACCAATGTCGAGTGAGGATGGCCGCTTCACCTTAATCTTTAACGGCGAGATCTATAATTACCTCGAGCTGCGACAGGAACTCGTTGCCCTTGGCCACCGTTTTCGCACGAACTCGGACACCGAGGTACTTATCGAAGCATATCGCGCCTGGCAGCTCCAGGCAGTACGCAGATTGCGCGGCATGTTCGGCTTTGCGCTGTGGGATGAAGCAGAGCAGCGGCTAATACTTGCCCGCGACGCCTTCGGCAAAAAGCCACTGTTTCTCGCCGAGCTGCAGGGTGTTCTTCTTTTCGGCTCGGAGATTGAGCCGCTCGTTCAGTTTCCGGGCCTTAACCGAGCGTTCGATTCCGAAGCACTCGGCCACTATCTTCTCAATCGCTATGTTCCGGGGCCTTCCACGTTGTTTCGCGCGGTGAAGAAGCTGCAGCCTGGTCACTATGCCGTGTGGGAGAGCGGAACGCTGAAAACGACACGCTATTTTACGCCGCCCTTTGCGACGACAGTGCCGGACGTTAAATCCTTCGATGATGCAATTTGTTTGTTCGAAGGAACATTCGATGAGGCCGTTCGCATTCGCATGCGTAGCGACGCGCCGTTCGGCGCTTATCTTTCCGGCGGCATTGACTCATCGGCGGTCGTGGCAACCATGGTTAGGCATAGCGCGGAGCCTGTACGAACCTTCTCAGTAGGCTTTCGGGAAGCGGCATATTCGGAGCTCGATCATGCGCGTGTCATTGCAGGTCAGTTCGGTACAATTCATAATGAACTAGTCGTCGAACCCGACGCCTTCATGGATCATTGGTCAACCGCCGTCTTGCGCCGTGGTGCTCCGGTCAGCGAGGCATCTGATGTCCCGATCTTTATGCTTTCGGAGATGGCCTCTCGTAGCGTGAAGATGGTACTCACGGGAGAAGGCGCCGATGAGTTGATGGGTGGATATCCGAAGCATCGGGCTGAGCAGTGGATAGATCTGTACCAATGGCTGATGCCACGGCTGGTGCACGAGCGGCTGATCTATCCGCTGGCGCGTTCATTGCCCTATGGGATGCGGCGTGTGAAGATCCTTGCATTGGCCGCGGGCGAGCGCGATCTTGTGAACCGCATGCGGGTGTGGTTCGGCGGCCTTTCGGTTGGCGAAAGCGAAGCAATGCTGGGTCGGCTCCCATCGGCAACGCCGCCGGACCTCTTCCCATATTCGTCGGAAATAGAATCCAGTCTGCGGCGTACATTATTCTTCGATCAGACATCCTGGCTTCCAGATAACCTGTTGGAACGAGGCGATCGAATGATGATGGCGGGGTCGATCGAGGGCCGGATGCCATTCATGGATACGATGCTGGCCAGCATCGTAGCGCGCTTCCCCGACGAATTTCTGACGGGAGGCAAGGGCGGTAAGACGGTGCTGCGCGCGGCAATGGACAAGATCCTGCCGCCGGAAATCGTGCGGCGGAAAAAGGTCGGATTCCGTGTGCCGGTTGGAGAATGGTTCAGAGGCCCTTACCGTGATTTCGTACAGGACATGCTCGTGAGCGAAACGTCCCGTTTAGCGCAAATGATAAGCAGCCTTAAACTTCGCAGGCTTGTAACAGAGCACCTTAGCGGTCGACAGAACCACGAAAGAATTCTTTGGTCATTGATAAATCTCGAAATCTTCTTGCGTACCTTTAGGATAGCAACATGACGATAGCCGGCTCTTGCGTTTTGAATCCGTCTGCGAAGCCTGGGCAATCGACTTATTTCGACGCTGGCGTCCAACTCACGTCGGCGCTACGGAGCTAGCATTGAACAGACATGGATTGAAACTTGGCGTGTGAGCCCCCGCGATGACAGGCTTAAAGATGACTCCCTCGTTGGCTTGTAACCTTAAACAAACAGGCGGGGCTCGCGTAAGCGAAACGAGATCCAATGAAGAAGCGGCTGGTCCGCTTCAAGTTGTCATTGTTGCTCCCCTCGGCGCAGGCGGCCAAGGGGGCGTTGATCGTATGATGGACGGATTGCGCGACGCCTTGCAAGATCGTTTCGCAAACATCAAAGCTCATTTTATCACCACTCGAGGTCCTGGCTCGATACTATTGTCACCCCTATTTCTTGCGCATGCAATTGTACGCTTGTTGCTGCTTCGGCTGCTCGGACGAGTAGATGTTGTGCATATAGATCTGTCGGCCCACGGCAGCAGGTATCGCAAACTCATCTTAGCCCGCATCTCGAGAATCTGCCGATTGCCATATGTGTTGCATCTACATAGTGGCCAGTTTGATTGCTTTTGGGATTCGCGGAAGAGTATGAGGAAAGAAATAGATCTGATATTCCTAAGGAGCCAAAGGATCATCGTACTTGGCAGCTACTGGAAACAGATGGTTTCTGACAGAATTCCCGACTGTTCTGGAAAAATGATCATTGTTCCGAACGCCACACGAATAGCCATCTTCAAAAATCCAAAGGTCATGGATGAAGTGGCTAACATTCTCTTCTTGGGGCTGCCGGACCAGAAAAAGGTGTGCCGCAACTTGTGATGGCTCTTGCGAGTCTGGGTTCCAAGTCTGGCTGGAGGGCTGGTAGGTGACGGGGCGGTGAAGGATACGAGAGCCGCAGTTGAACGAGCGGGCCTTGGCGATCGTATCTCGGTGCCGGGATGGGTCGATTCAGATTGGGTCGAGGCACTGTTGCATGCGGCCGATATTCTGGTGCTTCTATTCTTTGGTGAAATCTCACGATGTCAGTGATTGAGGCCTTTAGCTACGGCGCGGCCGTCATTTGTACCCCGGTTGGGGCGCTTCCAGATATTATTGAGCACGAGAGGACTGGACTGATCGTCAAACCAGGTGATGTCGAGGGACTCGGTCGCCTCATGGAGGATCCAGACTTGAGACGGCGTCTAGGAGAAGATTGGATGGCTTTATATAAAACGCGGTTAGACATTGAAGTTGGCGCTGAACGCCTCGTTGCGATTTGGACTGAATCAGTCGACGCGGGGGAGCGCTGACATGCGTATATTACACTTTACTGAATCTCTAGGCCGGGGAGGGAAAGAACGACAAATCGTCGAACTGTTGAGGGGGCTTTTCCTTCACCGTGACATAGAGTCATTCGTCGCGGTTACGGTTACGTACGAGGAGGATGATCAATACGAAATTGACAGTGAACATGCGCAAATTATTCCGCTCATTCGGAAAAGCAGGAGAGATTTGCGCCTTTTCAAGAGTTTGTACGATCTGGCCTCTAATTTGAAAATAGATATCGTTCACTCTTGGGGCTCGATGTGCTCCATTTATGCAGCTCCGGTTGCGAGATTGTGCGGCACAGCTTTCGTCAATGGCTTTGTGCGGGACGCGCCGCCGCATATGACGCTGCGGAATAAACACTATTTAAGGGGAAAACTGACTTTGCCGTTTTCAGACATTGTTGTGGCCAATTCGCGCGCAGGCCTGGCTGCCTACGATATTCCCGAGCGCAAAGGTGTATGCATCTACAATGGGTTCAATCCTGAAAGAGTCTTGAACTTAACGGACAAGGCAGAGCTTCGCAGCATGTTGGGAATCACGACCCCCCACATTGTCGGGATGGTTGCCAACTTCACGCCTTATAAAGACTATGCAATCTTTGTCGAAATGGCATGCCGCATTTGCCATCTGAGGGACGATGTTACGTTTGTGGCTGTCGGCGACGGTGAAACATTGTCGCAAGTGCGCGATAGCGTCCCGCTAGAACAGTCGCCGCGCATAAAGTTTTTGGGTCGGCGGAAAGATGTAGAAAGTATCGTTAATCTCTTCACTGTGGGAGTTCTCGCTACCGACAGCTGTCTGCACGGGGAGGGGATTTCCAACGCGATTGTCGAATGTATGGCGCTGGGTAAGCCAATTGTAGCAACAAACGATGGGGGCACTCCTGAATTGGTCCTGGAAGGACAGACGGGATTTCTTGTGCCGAGCCACGACGCTGTAGTCTTGATCGATCGTGTGCTCAAACTCCTCGATAACGCTGAGCTTGCTAATGAATTCGGTATGGAAGGGCGTCGGCGTATTGAAACAGCATTTTCGCTTGATACGATGACTAACGCGTATCTTTGCCTTTATCGCGGGTTGGCGGACAGGAGGGCCGCGCGCGACATGTGACATGCACTAGGAAGATTGTCGTTTGTCGCGATGCTCGAAACGCAGTTACATCAAGCATGTTGTATCGTAACCGTCTGGCGGCAATGAGTGCGGCGGAAATTGCTCACCGGCTGGTCGAGACCGCCGCTAAGCAAACCGCGCGTCGGCACAACGGCGGATGGGGCGCGGTTGAACCACTTGGTCTGCTGAGCGACACCTGGCATTTGTTCCCGGATTATCGCCTCTTCACCAGATCTCTCCGCTGTCATAACGCACGAAGCTGACAACATTCGTGCTGGCAGCTTTTGCCTTCTCGGTGCATGCTGGCCGAAGCCCTCCTTTGATTCCACCAGATCCGAGGTTCTGGCGCATCGAGCCCGAAGGCGGCGAGCCATTCCGCGATGGGACACCTTTAAAGTAGCAACATGGATAACGTTCGAGTGGTTCAATTCAAAGTGGTTGCCATGGGCGTTTTTGACTTAGCAACAAGAGGCGTCAAAGCGGCAATTAACTCGCGAGCTTTTACCGTCGGCGAGTGATTGGCCTTAACATAGATCTGACATCGTCGCGCGAGCGCGTTGTATTCGTTCGCGTCCATGTCCCAAATTGCCCTCACGGATTTGGAAAGTGCCAACTCGTCTTCAGCCGATGCGCCAAGGGCATGACGCAAGACGATCGAGTCCGGATCGACAGGCCGGCGCGTCACGACAGGTGTGCCCGCGGCCAGAGCCTCCAGGAATACGTTCGAGAAGCCCTCGTAATGCGATGTGCAGAGAAGCATCGCCGCTTCTGAAAGAAATCGTTGAATGTCTGCCCGTCGGATATAGCCAACCAGTTCCACATTTGGCAGATGGCGCAGGCCATTCACGGCCTCCACCGTCGATTGATCCGCATCTCGGGATAGCATCCCTGCCACGCGGAATTTGACGGCGGGAAGTTCCCGGGCGATTCGAAAAAGCAATGGCAAGTTCTTTGGATAGCGGAAGACACCAAGCCAGGCGACATATCTGCGTTCTGCGCGCGGCAAAGGAGCGGTCGCGTTCTCTGCAACGACAATAGGGTTATGAAGGACGTGAATAGGCTTGCCCGGAAAAAGTGCTGCCAGTTGATCGCGTTGATACTGATTCTGACAGAGAAATCCAGCTGTACGATGCCGAGCCCAAGAATAAGATAACCAGTCATAATGTCGAAGACCGATTTTGTATCGTTCATCGACGTCTGCGTCGCTTACAACGCGGTAAACGAACGGAATCCCTAGTTGGCCGGCGACGAAGGCCATGATGGCTGTATGGAGCCCACGTGCGCCTTGGATGATGATATCTGGACGATAGGCGCGGGCGGCTGCCAATATTTTGGGAATATATGAGTAGAAATACTTCGCCACCCGCACCCCCTGCGCGGGATCATAGGTTTCGATAAGTTTGATTTGCTGGCCCGAGCCAACATGGGCCAAAGCGCCCTTCCAGGTAAGGACAGCGGCTTCGTGACCGGCGTTTTCAAGCGCGCGAAGCCATATTGAAAGTTCGATGGCCCACCCGCCGATCGGATAGTTCTCATCCTTCAGTAGATAAGGAATGGAAAAATCTATCGAGAGAATTCGCACCTGACACCCGGACTTAATGCGACGGCAATGGTAAAGTAATTTTCCCCTAAAAAACTATCGAATTTAGTCCCGCACTGCCCTGGCTCGATGGACCATAGTAGTTACCCATTTATTGCCGATTCCCATCCAGTGACCCGGTATGTATTGATTTAGCTGAGACGGAGTGACGGTTGCAAAGTGCTATCGTTATGCGTCCCTCCAATTTGCCGGCCACTACCAAGTCTCGGCACATTGCCCGGACGGCAGCGATGTCGATGTGCTGCTATCGAATTGAGATGTTGTAGTTATCGTGCAGGTCCGGGTCCCTCTGCTTCAGGTAGAGTAGATGTCTTGAGAAGCTTTCTTATTACAATCGATACAGAGGGCGATGATATTTGGAGCAGGCCTTCAAGCATAGAAACTCGCAATGCTTCCTTTCTTCCTCGCTTTCAGTCGCTATGTGAGAAATTCGGACTGAAGCCCGCCTACCTGGTGAACAATGAAATGGCGAATGATCGTGGCTTTGTTGAATTTGGACGCAATCTCATCGCACGAGGTGCCGGCGAAATCGGGATGCATTTGCACGCTTGGAATTCACCCCCAATCCATCCCCTGACCAGCAATGATTCTTGGTACCAGCCCTTTTTAATCGAATATCCAGAAGACGAAATCCGCAAGAAAATAGAACTTCACACGCATTTCCTCGAGGACGTGTTCGGCGTCAAGATGCTGAGCCATCGATCGGGCCGCTGGACCCTTAATGCATTCTACGCCGATGTGTTGAGGGATCTGGGATTTAGAGTAGACTGTTCCGTGACCCCTCATGTGGATTGGCGCAGCACTAAAGGAGATCCGGACGGTGCGGGAGGAACCGATTATCGGGCGTTCCCTGAGCAGCACTATTGGATGAGTGAGCGAAATATCGCGCTTCCAGGAACTTCTTCGTTACTGGAGGTTCCAATGACGATCATCAACCGATCGCCCGATTTGCTGACCCGGGCGACCCAAGCTTGTGAAGGCATATCTAACTTACCGGATAGGGCCCGGCGCCACGTTTGGCCACTGGATTGGCTGCGCCCCACGGGATCGAATTTAACGTCGATGCTGCGCATTCTCGACATCGCTATCTCGCAAAATCGGCCGTATGTAGAATTTATGACGCATTCCTCGGAGCTTATGCCTGGCGGAAGTCCTTATTTTCCGACGGTTGAATCAGTCGATAAATTGTATCGGGATTTGAACGAGCTCTTCTCGCAAGCAGCGAAGCATTTCTGCGGGAGTACGCTGACCGAATTTCACGATAGAGTGTTGCTGTCATCATGCTCCGACTACTGAGTAGAATACGGATAAGAGCAGTGGCAATGATAATGGTACCAGCCATCATTGCCGTGGCTGGCAGCATTGTGAACATCCATGATGGATTAACGTTCCTCGGTACTACGACGGTGGATGGAAGTGGTTCCTGGAATTTTGTGGCTGCAGGCCCATCCGAAGGTGCGCACAGCTTTGCTGCCACCGATACAGACACGGCAGGTAATGCGAGCGCAGCATCGCAGCTTGCAAATAGAACAATTGTCTGAAGTGGACCCCGGAAATAGGACCAAACGTTAAGGTGTGAAGCGTCCTGCTCTGTCTCAACCGATGGAGTACGGATATGACCAAATCACGCAAGAAGTTTGATGCCGCATTCAAGGCCAAGATTGCCCTAGAGGCACTGCGCGAGGTAGCGACGGTCCCGGAGCTGGCGAAGCGGCACGGCGTTCACCCGAACCAGATCTATGGCTGGAAGAAGCAGGTTCTCGACAACGTGGCGAGCCTTTTCGCGCGTGGCGCGAGCGCTTTGGGGGATGGCGAGGAGGAGCATGAGCGCGAGACGGCGAAGCTGTATACCAAGATTGGCCAGTTGACGGTTGAAAGGGATTTCTTGGCCAGGAGGCCCGGACGATGAGTGTCTCCGAGCGCAGGGCGATGGTCGAGCGGCCTGGCGGAAATTTGTCGGTTCGCCGGCAATGTGCGCTGCTGAATCTGGCGCGTTCGGGCGTCTATCGCCCCGGGCCGGTCACCGGCGCCGACGATCTGGCCTTGATGCGGCGGATCGACGAATTGCATCTGAAGTGGCCGTTTTACGGCTCGCGGCGAATGGTGTTCGAACTCAACCAGGCAGGCCACGGCATCAACCGCAAGCGCGTGCAAAGGCTGATGCGCGTGATGGGGATCGAGGCGCTGGTTCCGCGCCCCGGCACCAGCAAAGCCGCGCCCGGCCACAAGATCTATCCCTATCTGCTGCGCGGCGTGAGCATCACCGAGTCCAATCATGTCTGGGCCAGCGACATCACCTATATTCCGATGGCGCTCGGCTTTCTGTATCTGGTGGCGATTATCGACTGGGCCAGCCGGGCGGTTCTGGCGTGGCGCTTGTCGAATACGATGGATACGGGCTTTTGCATCGCGGCGCTCGACGAAGCTTTGGCGCGGCACGGCGCGCCGAAAATATTCAACACCGATCAGGGCGCGCAGTTCACCAGCGCCGCCTTCACCGGCAGGCTCGAGGCTGCGGGCATCGCGATTTCGATGGACGGACGCGGTCGCTTCATGGACAATATTTTCATCGAACGGTTGTGGCGCTCGATCAAATACGAGGAAGTGGTGTGCTGTGAACGTGATCGTTCGGGTTTCGGACGAGTGCGATGCTTTACTGAAGATGGGGGTAGGCCCCTCGAAGTCGGCTTGCAGGAGCAGGCTTCAAACCGCCACGAGCTGCATTGGTCAAGAGCCATTGTGGTGAACGTCGATGGAAAAGGCGGAGCAAGACTCCGTCAGGTGAGGTTCAAGGAGACGAACGGAAGTAAACCGCTGATGACGTGTCGAAACGTATCAAACGACGTCGAAACCGGGACCCAGACTTCTGTTCCGCGAATAAAGATTGAGGGGAACCTGTCTACTGCTCAATCGGCGTCCATCCAGGCTTTGGTAAGGAACTCAGGAACCTGTCGTCCCGATGCCAAGGGAGAAGCTCAAGCGGATGGACTCCGCGAGGGCGAGAGTACCGATGCGGGACACAGGGGCGGAGTCGCTCGTAGTAGGGATGAAGGCTTTGTAACGGAGCTGGACCGAAGGGGTGACGTCGCCCGGCTTTATTATGTTGGCAACCCGCAAGGGGAGGACCAGCGTGGATAAAGCAAGACCGTTTAATATTTCCAAGCGCGAAGTATGGTTGGCTTATAAGCGAGTGAGGGAAAACCGCGGGGCGGCTGGCGTCGACGATCAAACGATCGCGGAGTTCGAGAAGGATTTGATTAACAACCTTTATAGGCTCTGGAATCGAATGTCGTCGGGCAGCTACATGCCGCCACCGGTTCGTCGAGTTGACATACCGAAAGGGGACGGACGGGGAACGAGATCGTTAGGTATCCCGACCGTTTCTGACAGAATCGCCCAAATGGTAGTCAAGCGATATCTGGAGCCCGTCCTGGAACCAGTGTTCCACGATGACTCCTTTGGATATCGTCCCGGTCGGTCGGCGCATGATGCGTTGGCTGCAGCACGGCAGAGATGCTGGCGCTTTGACTGGGTGCTCGATCTCGACATCAAAGGCTTCTTCGACAACATCGATTGGGAGTTATTGATGCGAGCGGTGCGTCGTCATACCGACTGCCCATGGGTGCTGCTCTACATCGAAAGATGGCTGAAGGCACCCGTGAGCATGCCGGATGGCGCGCTGGTCAGCCGAGAGAAAGGGACCCCGCAAGGGGCAGTCGTGACTCCCCTTACGCAAAAGGTAACTTGCGTCGCCTAGCGGTTGGTCACCTTTGGAGCGCGAGGTCGGCCCACTGCCGTCAGTTGATCCGGTTGGAGCTGGAATCGAGTGTCTGATGACAATCGTGTCATCGTCCACCAAGATCTCCTTGACCAGGAGACGCACAATGCGCTGACGCTCCGCGACCTCCAGCGTTTTTGCCGTTTCGCGTAGTCGTGCAAGGAAGCTTGTCATGGTTTCTGCTAGTCGCAGATATCCAGCGCGGTCGGCAAGTTGGCTCTCAAGCGCATTTAGCTCGGCGCTGATTGCCTGATCTCGTTTGCGAAGCTCGGGCATGCGACGGCGGAGATCGTCTAACGACATCAGTTCTTCCTGATACGCGGTCATCAAACGTTCCATGCTCTTTCGTACGCGTGCCAACTCCCGCTGCAAGTGCTCTTCACGGCGTTTGACGGGGCTGGCAGTGCGTGCCGCAGCCAATCGCCGTTCCAGTTCTTCTTGAATGAGGCGTGGACTCTCCAGCAGTTTGAGGATCTCACGCCATACCACTTCGTCAAGAAGATCTTGTCGTATCGGCTTACTATCACACACCGGCCCGCCAAGGCGGCGCCATGCGTCGGAGCCAAGACAACGATAGTAGTGGATCATACGCGCACTTGTCCGCGTCGAAGTGCGATAAAGACCGTAGCTGCATTTGCGGCACGACACCAAGCCTTGCACGACGCTGGGTGTGATCGTGCGACGAGGCGCGTGGTCTTTGTTCGCCTTAAGCCGCTCCGAAGCCAGTGCAAAGGTCTCCTCGGTGACAATTGGTGGTACCGGAATCTCGATCCAGTCCTCTCGTGGCCGCTCGTGGTGGGCGCTGTCACGTGAGGCAAATCCGCCCCGCAGACGGATTGGCCGCGTGATGCGTTGTCGCTTCGCCGTCTTCGTTTTGTTGAAGCATGCCGTTCCCTTGTACGCAGGATTGCGCAGCATCGCCCAAACCACCGAACGCTCCCAACGAGAGATACGCTTGCGCGTAGGAATGCCTTGTTCGTTCAACAGACGCGTGATGGCGCCGATGCTCAAACCCGCGACGGTGTAGTATTCATAGACCTTGCGCACCACGGTCGCCTCAGCGTCAATGATGGCGTAAGACGCGGGCGCGTGCTCAGTCTTGCGGATATAGCGGTAGCCATACGGAGCGCCGCAAAGAACGTTGACAACTCCCTGCAGTGCACGGTGCCTTTTGCCCCGGCGTGACCGCTCCAGAATTTGCGCCCGTTCATACTCGGCGATCATGCCTTGGAACTGCAACAACAGCTGATCTTCCGCTGTAGCTGTCTGGGGCGCTTTGATGAACACCGTCTGGACGTTATGTCGTGCAAATTCTTCAATTAGAAGCACCTGATATGCATACTTTCGACTCAGTCGATCTGGTGAATAAACGAGGACTGCATCGATCTGCCCCTCCAACGCCAAATCGCGAACCCTTTCCAGGCCGGGGCGAACGAGCGTAGCTCCGCTGTAACCCTCGTCTTCGATCACCCATTCATCGGGCACGCTGAAGCCCTGCTGTAGGGCGAAGCCGCGCAGAGCTTCCGTTTGGCTCGCAATGGTATGTTCTTCCTTCTGTTTGTCCGACGAGACCCTGGCGTAGATCACTGCAGGCTTCACGGCCGTCTCCTCTCTTCTCGGAGTCCTGCCCTACGGGACGAACGCAGTTCGCAACCAGCAGCCCGTAGGCTTGTTGTAACTTGATGGGGAGCAGGCGATCGAAAGCAAATTCCAAACAAACGGCAGGACGCTCTGCAGAGCGCTTAGCCATGTCTTCCGCGCCGACGTGTTGCGGTCAAACGCTTCTCGATCGCCTCGGTGACAATCACGCTCAGCGGCAACCCGCTGCGCCTGGAATACGCACGCAATTGCGCGAGCACGTCGCGGGGAATTTTGAACGTCGCCGGCACTGACGGTTCTCCAACCGGCATCGCACGTCTGAGCGCACGCGCGCGTTGCAGATACCGATACGCTTGCCGCAGCGAGATGCCGCGTTCCTGCGCCAACATGGTCACCGCTTCTGCCACGCTGCTTCCCCGCGACAACAGGCCATGCGCCGCGTTCAAGTTCAGGGCTTTCTGCGTCTTCGTTGAACGTGCCATCTGACATAAACGTATTTATTTTTGAACATAACCATGGTTAACAACTCGTTTACGTGCGCCGCACGCATATTACCTTTTAAGACGCAGGTCGAGCACAGCCAGCCCTCTGCGCCAGCCACAAATCACCCGATCGAAGGTGAAGTTGCCTTTTGCGTAAGGGGAGTCGTCAGCCCAATCTTGGCAAACCTTTTCCTGCACTATGCGTTCGATCGTTGGATGAAGGAAAATAATCCAGACATTCCGTTCGAGCGCTACGCGGATGATGCCATCTGTCACTGTCGCAGTGAGGCGCAAGCGCTTTCATTGCGGCAAGCGCTGGAAGCGCGGCTTGCGGCGTGTAAGTTGGAATTGCATCCGCAAAAGACGAAGATTGTGTACTGCAAAGACTCGAACCGACCGAACGGTTATCCGGAGCAACGCTTCGATTTTCTGGGCTTTACGTTTCGACCCCGACAATCGATGAATCGCGCTGGAAAGCTGTTCGTCAGTTTCTCTCCTGCGGTCAGCGACACAGCGGCCAAGGCGATGCGCGAAGACGCGCGTCGCTGGAAGCTGCATCATCGCAACGATCTCGACTTGGAGAAAATCGCCCAATGGGCACGGCCTATTCTTGTTGGCTGGGTCAACTATTACGGGCGTTTTCATCGTTCGGCGCTTCGCAGGGCACTGCGCACAGTAGATCCATTTATCGTGCGCTGGGCACAGCGGAAATACAAAAGACTTCGGGGACACGCAAAGCGAGCGTGGGGCTGGTTACGCGGGGTCAAATCCCGCCAGCCGAACCTGTTCGCCCATTGATCCACGGAATCTCCGGTTGGGGCGATAGGAGCCGGATGAGTCGAGAGACTCACGTCCGGTTCTCGGAGGGCGTGGGGGTGGAATTCCCCCGCGCTACTCGACCATCTGAAAGCCTATGCTGACGGGCGCGAAGCGCGAGACGGCATCGGATCATGGATGAACTTTTACAATCATCGCCGCCCGCATCAGGCGATGAACAACCAGTTTCCCATGGCGGCATGGCGTGCCGGCATGGACAGGATCGAGGCGGCGAAGACTGTGGATATGCCGCTTCGCTTGGACAACGCAAACGCGTTGCCCACATACCCACAGCAGACGCAAAAGCAGCAGCAGGAAGCTGCTTGATTTGAAGGACAAAGGCAGGCGCGATCACACCTTAACTTCGGCGATCCCTGGTCCCAGGTCCGGGGTCCACTTCAGTCGTCTGCTCATGGTCTCTCCTGTTCACGGCAATTATCGCCGCTGTCAGGCAGAAATTCCACTTATCGTCCTGTCCAGATTTCCGCGACCGGCTCTGACCGTGTTCTTAAATCGCGAGCCCCCCTTTCTTTCCACATGCGCCTGCTTCACAAAGAGGACTTCAGAACGGTCTGCGAAGAGGGCGTGACGCGGCCGTCCGCTCTGGGACCCCAACATCTTGCGACGCGGTTTAAGAACCTTATCCTGGACACTTGGCGACCAGCGACGTGAAACAACGGTAAGACATTTTGTCGGCAGATGGTCAGTTGACATCTGGGCGGCCGACTCCCCCACGATGTGGGCGAGATGTATTAGCAAATGCGGATTGATTCCTATTCTCTTCGCATCTCAGCAAGCGTTCGATAATACCCCGTCGCCAACAAAATAGTAGCATATAACACCAAAACTGCGGTAGGCCCGACTATCGCAGCAATTGGGGCCGATGGCTCGAGCAGGTCGGCGCAAAAACGTACCACGATTGCGCAAACTGCCGATACGCTCCAAATTTTTCCAAGGTTTTTCCAATCCTGCAATTTTGCGATAGGAACGCTCATCACCTTCGAAAGTCTTTTCAGAAAAAGCGTATACACCACGAAAGTGGCCACTACCGACCCTATAGCCGCACCCGGCAAACCGTAATACCAGACACCGACCAAACTGGATATTACAGCAAAGGGCAAAATTGAAGCTTCATAGCGCAAATTATATGAACCTTGTCCGAACACATTCAGCAGGGTGGTAATTTCAACCGAAACCAAGGTCTGAACCAGATAAATGCGCAACACTGGCGAGCCGCTCACGTACTCTTTCGTAAACAGGAACTGGATGACCTCGTCGGAAAAGGCGAATAACGCCGCAATAGCGGGGAACATGATCGCGCTGACGATTACATTGCCTTGATTGTTCAGGCGCAATAGCTCTTGGTGACTACCAAGTGAATGGAGGTGGCTCATCTTGGGCAAGAGCAAGTTCCCCAGTACGGTTCTCAGGATTTCAAACGGCATGAGGAGCGTAGTTGCGATTGAAAAAATGCCGAACACTGCTGGCGAAAACACCGCGGCGACAATCCATTGCTCGGTCTGTTTCCGCATGTGGAATAGCAAGCCGGCCACGCCAAATGGAAGAGCATAACGAAGCTGTACACGGAATTGCTGCATGTCCAGCGGGAACAGTCGAATACCGCAATAGCGTGCAATGAAATAGGCCAAAAACCCAAGGCGCATGCAGGCACCAATCAATGTGGCAACCAGCACCTCTTCAAGCCGTTGAAAAAATACTGCTGCGGAAATTATGAGCGCGGCCCTGAGCACCGATGTGGCCAGGATAGCTTGTGCCTGCCAGCGAATCTGCTCTGCGGCGTTGGGTAACACGTCGAGTAACAAGCCCAAATTCCAGGCAAGCAGGAAAAGCGCAAGGAAAAACCCATGGTGGTGCAGCAGGTCTTTCATGCCCGAGGGCAGGGCATTACCAAAGACAAAAATCAGAAGCACCGCAATCATCGTTATGCCAAGCAAGAACAGCGCCGTCTGCCCGACATAAAGCCGGCGTCGCTCTGAATCCAAACGGACAAAGAAGAAAAGCAAGCTGCGGGGCAGTTCAAAGTTGAACAACAAGGCCACGGTAGTTACTAGCAGCCAGAACAACCGATATTCGCCAAAGGCTGTGGTGCCGATCGTTCGCACCAGAACGACCGGCGTCAATAGCATGATGGCCTGTTCGACGTAGCGCGCAACGGAGAGTACAATGCCTTGACGGAATATTGATGCCATGAATCAGCGACCTAGATGGTAGCGGCGATGGCGCCGAAGAAGACAAAGTTGGCAGGAACGTCGGCCCGAATCGTACCAGACTTCGCGCGCTGCACACAACACAATTGGCTCCTGCTTCATCCAGGGACGGGTAGAGTCCGAGTTGATTTGAACCCATTTGGCTCGGTGGAGCAACGGGACGGGGTGCGGAGCCCTCAGTCTAGCGCAGCGTCCTATCCCGTTGCTCTTCGGGAGCACTCCTTTTGGCGCAGCTGGCTGGCGCGAGGTTACCGAGGCCACTAACGGCCTGATCATGTTGCAATCGTCTTTCCAGAGCGACAGAACCTCTCGTGTGTGTGCGCGCGAGAGCTGAACAACGCTTCGTTCAGCGACTCGTCCGGGAGGCGGCCATTGAAGCTCTCCACAATCGCACTCTGATCTGGCTTGCCGGGCGCGATGTAGCGCCACTCGATCTCGTTCCCCCGCGACCCGCGCGGCATCGCTATGCTGGTGAACTCGGTGCGGTTGTCAGAAGCGATCATTTCCCGATGACCGCGGATAGCGATGTCAGGCCGCCTGATTGGCCGGCGCGCTGCGCCTATTCCAATTCCAGGGAAGCAGTTCGTCGAGTACTTTAAGCGGACTTCGGTGACGATATTGGCGGCGATGACCAGGCCATCCATGATCGCGGCTCCCCTCGCCACTGCGATCTGAGCCGCGGAACAGCCAGGACTTGCGGCCCAAAGCGATGCGGCGCACGCCACGCGCGGCGGCGATCGACAGGCAGATCCGGCCATCCGCGGTGACCTCCAGCGTCTCAGTGATGTCCTCGCGAGTTCGGAGAGCCGGGCACCGCCGCAGCAGGGTGCCCTAGTACCCACTTTTCTTAGATCGTGAGTCGTGATTCAAGGTCGGGATGATACCCGAAGGAAGAGAAGTCCGCCTTTCGAGGAAAGATCGCAAGGTGCTTGAGGCGTGTTGTCGCTCACCGATGACATTGCAGCGCGATTTGAAGCGAGCACGGATAGTTCTGTTGGCGGCGGTCGGGCGCAGCACCCGGTCGATCGCCAAGGAAGTTGGGGTCCAGCCGCGGATTGTCAGCCTTTGGCGGCATCGCTATGCCGATCATGGCCTTGAAGGGCTGCAAGACAAGCCGCGGCCGGGCAAGCAGCCGATCTATACGAAGGCCACCGACAAGCGGATTCTGAGGCTGCTGGACAAACCGCCACCGGACGGGTTCGCACGCTGGACCGGGCCCCTGCTGGCCGGGGCGCTGGGCGATGTCGACGTCCAATATGTCTGGCGGTTCCTGCGCAGCCACAAGATTGACCTCGCGGCTCGCAAGTCCTGGTGTGAGAGCAACGACCCGAACTTTACGGCCAAAGCCGCCGATGTTGTTGGCCTCTATGTCGCCCCGCCCGAGAAGGCCATTGTGCTATGCGTGGACGAAAAGCCCTCGATCCAGGCTTTGGAGCGAGCGCAGGGCTATCTGAAGCTGCCCAATGGCCGCGCCTTGACCGGCCAGAGCCACGACTACAAGCGACATGGCACCACAACGCTGTTTGCGGCGCTCGAAGTCGCCACCGGAAGGATCATTGCGGCCCATTCAAAACGGCGTCGCCGCGTCGAGTTTCTCGACTTCATGAACAGTGTCACCACGGCTTTTCCGAACCGCCAGCTTCACGTCATCCTCGACAACCTCAACACCCACAAGAAGAACGAGCCTTGGCTCAAGGCGCATCCCAATGTGCAATTCCATTTTACACCGACAAGCGCGTCCTGGCTCAATCAGGTCGAGGTATGGTTCTCGATCTTGCAGGGGCAGTCGCTCAGCGGCACCTCCTTCACAAGTCTCAAACAGCTTCAGGAACACATCGATGCCTACATCAACGCATATAACGACAAAGCTGAGCCCTTCGTCTGGACCAAGAAAAAGGTCCGTCAACGCCGATTCAAAGGCCGCCGTATCACTCAGCTCTGATTCCGGGTACTAGCAGCCTGTCGGACTTAGCGGAGCGAGCGGGGTTAGGTAGAATCGATGCATTGATTCGGCCTTTCTTCGACTGGGTGGGGCGCCGTTGAGCAATTTCCGTACGATCGATCGCGAGACCGGATACCTTCTGCCGCCGTCGGTGGACGAGTGGCTTCCTGAGAGGCACTTGGCGCGCTTCGTTGTCGAGGTCATTGATGGGCTGGATCTTTCGGCGATGAGCAACAGCTACCGGGGAGCGGGATCGGCTTCGTACCATCCCGCGCTGCTGCTGGGCCTGCTCGTATACGGATATGCGACGGGCGTGTTCTCGAGCCGGAAGCTGGAGCGGGCGACGTACGATTCGGTGGCGTTCCGCTTCATTGCGGCGAACGACCATCCCGATCACGACACGATCGCGACATTTCGGCGGCGCTTTCTCAAGGAGATCGAGGGGCTGTTCGTGCGGCTGCTGGAGCTGGCGCGCGAGATGGGGATGCTCAAGATCGGCACCGTTGCGCTCGACGGCACGAAGATCCACGCCAACGCCAGCCGGCACAGCGCGCTGTCGTATGAGCACGCCGGCAAGATTGAGGCGCAATTGAAGGCGGAAGTGGCCGATCTGCTGGCGCGGGCGGAAGCCGCGGACAAAGCGGATGTGCCCGACGGCATGTCAATTCCTGAGGAATTGGCACGCCGCGAGAAGCGCTTGGCGAAGCTTGCCGAGGCCCGCGCCAAGATCGAAGCCCGCGCCAAAGAGCGGTATGAACGGGAGAAGGCCGAGCATGAGGCCAAGCTGGCGGCGCGTGCGGCAAAGGCCAAGGCCACCGGCAAGAAGTCCGGAGGCAAGCCGCCCCAGCCCCCTACCGAAGGTGCGCTGCCAACCGATCAGATCAATCTGACCGACGAAGAGTCGCGCATCATGCCGGTGGCAGGCGGTGGCTTCGAGCAGTGCTACAACGCCCAGGCGGTGGTGGCGGCGAACAGCCTCCTGGTGATCGCCGCGCAGGTGGTTCAGGCGCCCAACGACAAGCAGCAGATCGAGCCGTTGCTGAAGCGGATCGAGGCCTTGCCGGCGGAGCTGGGAAAGCCGACCACTTTGTTGGCGGACACCGGCTACTTCAGTGAAGCCAACGTCATGCTGTGCGCGGCGGCGCAGATCGACCCGATGATCGCGCAGGGCCGGCAATCGCATTATCCGCCCCTGTCGGAGCGCTTTGCAAAAGCACCGCCGGCGCCGCAGAACCCAACGGCGCTCGATGCCATGAGCTACCGTCTGCAGACGCCCGAAGGCAAGAAGCTCTATGCCCTGCGCAAGCAGACCCCGGAACCGGTGTTCGGGATCATCAAATCGGTGATGGGCTTCCGCCAGTTCCTGTTGCGCGGCCTTGAGAAGGTGCAAGGTGAGTGGAGCCTCGTCACCATGGCGTGGAATATGAAGCGAATGTTCGCCCTGGCGGCCGCTTGAAGCGCCCGCCGTCCCTACGCGGCGTTCCGCTCGGTACCGGAATGCTCGCTGACGTCGCATTCTTCCCTCAGGGACTATTGAATCCGTCCGTCACCCAGGTGCGGCACGCCGTCGTCTGCACATGCCAAGATCGACACCTCAGTCCGACAGGCTGCTAGACTATAGACTAGAATTCAATGGCGCAGTTCCTCGAGCGCCTTCGCGGTTTCCTTCATCTCGTTGAGGATCGTTGAGGATCTGGCGCTGCTCGACGGCCGCTTCGCGCGCCGCTTCGGCCGCGGCGCGCAGCTCCTCGCCGGCCTTGCGTGCCTCGTGTTCCGCGGCCGCACGGGCCTGTGCTGTCGCGCCGCTCTTCTTCGTGACGCCGGTTGCGCTCGGCCGCCTCGCGGCCTGCCTCCGCCGCGCTTCGGCTTCCTCGGGCGTCAAGTTGCGGGTCTCGGCCATCCGCCCGTCTAAATCGGCCTGAGCACGCAATAGACGTTATGCGCGATGAAGTCCTGCAGCACCGGAACGCGGGCGAGCGCGTTGGACAGCGGCCGCACGAGCGGCAGCTCGATTGCGTTCACGGCGAGGTAGTCGAACTGCCAGCCCGCGGCGCGCAGGTGCCCCAGGAACTCGGAGTAGCGCATCTGGTTCAGGCCCCCGGCGATCTCGCGCAGGCGCTGCGCCGGGTCGGTCGGCCGGAAGCACTCGCGCCGCAGCCTGAGCATGGCTTGCTCCGAGAAGAGCACGCCGCGCCACGGAATCTGCAGGCGGAAGAAGCCCCACATGTGGTCGCCGAAGGGCGAATGGAACAGCGGCCCGAAGCTCACCACGGCGACGCCGCCCGGCGCGATGAGCTCCTTCATGCGCGCGAGGAACTGGCGCGGCGCCTCGATGTGCTCGAAGACGTCGAAGGAAAGCAGCACGTCGTACTTGTGCCGCGGTCTCCAGGTGTGCAGGTCGCAGCATTCGAAGCTCGCGTTGGCGAGCCCCATGCGCGCCGCGTGCGTGCGCGCGGTGTCGATCGAGCGCGGCACGAAATCGACGCCGGTGATCTGGCCCACGCCCATGTGCGCGAGCGCGAGCGTCAACTCGCCGGTGCCGCAGCCCATGTCGAGGTAGCGCTTCGCCAGATCGGCCCTGAGGTGGCCGCCGAAGCGCCGCATCAGCTTTCGCATCTTCGGCATCGCCGCCTCGAAGGTTTGCGAGGTGGCCTGGCCGGCGTGCGAGTTGAGCTCTTCCTCGGTGGCGATGTTGCGGCGGTGCGCGAGGACTTTGAGCATCCAGTAGTCGAGGGTCTCACCTAGCATGAGGGCTTCCTTCGGTGCAAATGACGATTCGGTGCGAAGCTGCGTGCGGCCGGTGAGCCGCGCCAGCCACGCGAGCGTCGGCGCTGGGCCATCTTGAGGGTTTCAGCCTTTGCCAGAGTGGCAAGCGGAGCGGTTGTCAGCGCCGCTGCGGCTGTTGCCACGACAATAGCGATCTTTAGCATGGCGGAGTTCCTCCTTACTGTCGGAAGGAAGGCATCTATCGTTCGCCGGCGATCGAAACGATAATCGTGGATTACCGATATCTGCAGATTACCACTCCGCCGATGCCATTTCCCCAACCCCACCGGTGATCGCTCTTCAGGAGACTTCCCCTCCCACCCAGCCTACTGCCGGTCGAGCCAGGCGCATTTGATCTTCAAACGGCTGCGCCTGTGATCTTCTTCCATAGGATGTGCGCTGCCAACTGGACACCGCTCATTCGTCCAGCGAACGATATTTCCGAGTCAAACGAACTACTAACGCCAATACGAGGAAGCGCGAATTGATTTAGCTTATGGTCGCTTAGCTGACCGTGTCGTGTTGTTACGGCGCTAAAATAGCCAGCTTCACTAGCGAGATGCTCTTCACGCAGACCGCATGCGCCGGGGGTGCCATACGGATAAGCGAGGTGCTGAACGGGCAATTGAAGTAAATTCTCCAGATAGTTGCGGTTATCGGCCAACTCGGCTCGCGCTGAGAACGCGTCCAAGGTTGCGAGCGCTGCGTGTGAGGTTGTGTGCGCGCCAATCGATGCGAGAGAATGACGCGCCAAACCTTGAAGCGCGCGCTCGTCCAGGAAGTATTGATTGTTCAACGCTGACATCGAAATACCAGCCTTCTTGAAGGTCGTCGCAAGCGCCGCGACACGCCTATAATCCTGGTGAACCCACTGGTCCACTCTTGTCAGGGCGGCTCGCTTGCTCCGGAAGTCAGGACAATGAAACCGAAAGCCCATTGCATCGATTGTAATATCATCTCTTGAGCGAATTAGCTCGCGTAATCCCAACCACCACGATTGCAAAGTCCGCGTTAAGGCGGCGGTGGGCACGTACACCATGAATGGGGCGTTGTTGCGCTCGAGGATTGGAAGCGCCACCGAGACATTGTCTCGGTATCCATCATCAAAAGTGAGGACCGCGTAGCGGCGCGATCGGTCATTCCTGGCCAGCTGCTCAAGGCACTCCTCAAGGCTAACAATCGCCCATCCTTCTCGCCGCAGCCAACTGAGCGAATATTCAAAAAGTTCGACGGAAGTGCCAGTCATCAATTCCGACCGACAATCCCGCTGAATTTCGTGGAACATCACGATGGCTGCCCTACCAGCGAAGATTCTGCGAAAAACTGGAAAAAGTCCAACGCCGCCGATCCCATAAAACAGGCCATTTTTTAACAGCTGCTTCACTTGAGGGCGCAGCTGGAATCCGTTCAGGCAGGAGCCTAACCATGCTGCAGAAATTGCCCCCCGGATTTCCGGCACACTCGACTCTCGACATTCATCCATCATGCATGGGTAGGATGTGCCGTGCATGAGGCTTAATGACTCAGCTCTGTCTAATACGAAATTATGCACGCACCCCCCCCCTCTCGTACCGAGGTCCATTCTCGAGGTCACCCTGCGCTCAGGTTGCAATCTCCGTCTGTCGCGGCGCTTGCGATGGCAAGGCGTACTTAAATCATGAGAAGTAGAACAGAATCATTCGATCTGGACCAGGCAAATTCCTTACTCCTTAGGATCGCCGCCATTCTCTGACCGAGAGTTCGCGAAGACGTGGTGCAGTTCCGCCAGCTCAGTGGGAATGTACGCGGCGTGCGACAGAGATCGAACGCACCCATCACCTCCTCCCGCCTGGCGCGTGTCACTTCACTGCAAGTTTAAGCAAAAAGGTTGAGGCGTTCACCGGGGACCGAGAAGATTCACTTGGGGCATAGTGGCTACCCAATTCTGGGTACTAGGCGCGCCGGCGATTCCGCTCGCCGAAATGCTTCGATCAAGCCGACATCACGTGACGATTTTTTCGAAACCGACGACGGAGATCATGCTGTCGCGAAGTCGTTCGCTATGATGGGTTGCGCTACGTCTTCGCTGTTTCGATGTTTCGGCGCCGATCCGCGGCAGTGGTGCGCTTGTGGCGCATCTCATCAGGGTCACGCCAGCAACTTCCTGGATTTCTGGACCCACTCGGACGACGCCCAGTTGATGCGTGCTTGGCAGGGCGGTTGCACCGGTTGGGGCTATTCAGCTCGCAAGGACCTCGAGCTATCCTCGATAAGCTCCACTCGATTATCTGCCGTTCGCGCCGCCGCTTGTTCTCATTAGTCGGCTGCACCAGCGCAACTCGGTGCGCGTCAGCCGACAGGCTGGCCTTCGCGGAATGGGCAAGTGTCTTCACAGGCGCCACGATGACGATCGCGCTGCTGAATCGCCTGTCCCATCACTTGAACACTAACTGGAACGATAGCTGGTGCTGAAAAACCCGAGAAGCCGATCACGCACTCGTCGCGCTCGCGACTTCTCCACGACACCGCCCCATTCAATTTTGTCCGATTGGCAGGCCGAATAGTGCATGTTTTCAGCGCCATACTGGCGCACGTGTTGCCGCCGTATACGTATGTATAAAGTCACATTTTGAAATTTTTTTCGCCACACTTCCTAACTATCCAGCCGGCTGAGCAGTTGGGGGGGCAACTTCAAATCCCACTGCCATTGAAATCTGTTCGCGGCGCCAAGCGCGTTGCGAGCATGCGCTGCGTCTCGCGGCCATCGCGATGCGCGGCACATGAACTCTGTTCACGGTGCTACGCGCTGCGAACATGCGGTATGTCGCGCGTCATCGCATGCGCGGCAGTGGAATTTCTCGTCGTCAACATTCAAAAGGATCTGGAATGGCGCTGTCACCGAACATCACCAATTTCTCTAGTGCAAATGGCTCTCGCATAACAATCGATGGACACACCGCGAGTGTCCAGAACGCGAACGACTCGTGGAGCCTGACAGAGCCCGATAGCAACACGCTCCAATTTTCGGTCCACTCCGGCGATCATTGGAGCACCGCCACTTGGAGCGATCTTACAAACGATAATGGGGCTGAGCGTTCTGAGCTTTCGATTGACCCGAACTATGCGCAAGGCACTCAGGTAAACTTAGGTTACCAGCTTACGGTACAACCCGGCCTGGCGAATACTGCATCGTGGCTGGTCCTCAACCAAATGCACGCAACCACCGAAGGTCCTCCTCCGTTCTCCGTCCAGATGGACGGCGAACACATGGAGATCGCCCTGCGGTATAAGACAGCGGGTATGTCGAGCTACACAACGGTGGTGGCCTATCGTGATCCAAACCCCATTCAACGGGGTCACGCGTATGATATGAACGTTCAAGTCAATTTCGACCCCAACGGAAATGGCTATCTCAATGTTTGGAGAGATGGCGTCCAGATCGTGAAGTATCAGGGGGCGATAGGAATGGCTGGAGCAACTTACTATTGGAAGGAGGGCGTCTACCGCGCGCCGGCCCCGGAAACGATTACTGCGAGTTACAGCAATTTGGACATCACGACCGGGTCGGCACCGCCCCCCACGACACCGACGGCGCCAACCACGCCAACGACCCCAACGGTCTCGCCGGCGGTAACGCAGGCCACAGCCTCTCCGGGAACCGGCACCGAGCACGTGGGAGACACGATCACGCTGGCGCTCGGCTTCAACGAGGCCGTGACGGTGAGCGGCACGCCGACACTGTCGCTCAATGATGGTGGAACGGCGAGCTACGTCAGTGGCTCGGGCACGGGCACGCTCACCTTCCGCACCACGGTCGCATCGACCGACACCAATACCTCGGCGCTCGCCATCACCGGGGTCCATCTTGCGAACGGTGCGAGCATCAGGGATGCATCCGGCGCTGCGGCGAACCTCGCGGGCGCGGTGAAGACGTTCTCCGGTCTCCAGGTCGCGACGTCATCGACCTCGCCATCGGCTCCGTCCACCCCGCCATCGACGCCGTCACCGAACATCACCAATTTCTCGAGTGCAAATGGCTCTCGCATAATAATCGATGGACACACCGCGAGTGTCCAGAACGCGAACGACTCGTGGAGCCTGACAGAGCCCGATAGCAACACGCTCCAATTTTCGGTCCACTCCGGCGATCATTGGAGCACCGCCACTTGGAGCGATCTTACAAACGATAATGGGGCTGAGCGTTCTGAGCTTTCGATTGACCCGAACTATGCGCAAGGCACTCAGGTAAACTTAGGTTACCAGCTTACGGTACAACCCGGCCTGGCGAATACTGCATCGTGGCTGGTCCTCAACCAAATGCACGCAACCACCGAAGGTCCTCCTCCGTTCTCCGTCCAGATGGACGGCGAACACATGGAGATCGCCCTGCGGTATAAGACAGCGGGTATGTCGAGCTACACAACGGTGGTGGCCTATCGTGATCCAAACCCCATTCAACGGGGTCACGCGTATGATATGAACGTTCAAGTCAATTTCGACCCCAACGGAAATGGCTATCTCAATGTTTGGAGAGATGGCGTCCAGATCGTGAAGTATCAGGGGGCGATAGGAATGGCTGGAGCAACTTACTATTGGAAGGAGGGCGTCTACCGCGCGCCGGCCCCGGAAACGATTACTGCGAGTTACAGCAATTTGGACATCACGACCGGGTCGGCACCGCCCCCCACGACACCGACGGCGCCAACCACGCCAACGACCCCAACGGTCTCGCCGGCGGTAACGCAGGCCACAGCCTCTCCGGGAACCGGCACCGAGCACGTGGGAGACACGATCACGCTGGCGCTCGGCTTCAACGAGGCCGTGACGGTGAGCGGCACGCCGACACTGTCGCTCAATGATGGTGGAACGGCGAGCTACGTCAGTGGCTCGGGCACGGGCACGCTCACCTTCCGCACCACGGTCGCATCGACCGACACCAATACCTCGGCGCTCGCCATCACCGGGGTCCATCTTGCGAACGGTGCGAGCATCAGGGATGCATCCGGCGCTGCGGCGAACCTCGCGGGCGCGGTGAAGACGTTCTCCGGTCTCCAGGTCGCGACGTCATCGACCTCGCCATCGGCTCCGTCCACCCCGCCATCGACGCCGTCCACCCCGTCATCGATCGCGCCGGTCCTCACCGTCGCGGATTCGACGCTCTCGGTGGCTGGGGACGGCGGTAAGGTCGATTTGGGGGTCAATGTGACAACGACAGATCCCAACGACGCCGTGACCGTCAACATCGCGGGGTTGCCGAAGTACGAGACGATCACCGACAAGCTCGATGGTCAGACGTTCAGGGGAAATAACGTCACCATGACGGCTGCGGAGGTCGACAGCGGACTGGTGCTGCAATCGAACTACCGGGGCGGGGGTCATCCTGTAGCGACCCTAACTCTGACGGCAGCCGGGAAGGATCCGAGCACCGGCGCCGTTACGACGTCCGCGTCGCAGACCATCACCGTGACGGATCCTCGGCCTGCGACCGCCACGATCACAACGTCGCCGCAGACGACCACCGTGACGAATCCTGCGCCTGCGACCGACACGACCACGGCGTCCCCGCAGACGATCACCGTAACGCCTGCGACCGACACGACCACGGCGTTCCCGGCAGGCAAGGGCTTTGGGTGGCTGGGCCAGCACGAGGACCAGGCTGCCAGCACCGTGGCGACCACCGAGCCGGAGGCGATCACCGCGAAGAATCCTTGGCCTGCGACGATAGGGTCCCTGGCAAACGACGGCTTTGCGCTGCTGCAGCAGCATCTGGACCGGGTCACCGGCGCCGCGCCTATCTCCGTGCCGCAGACGATCCCCGAGACGGATTCTGCGCCTGCGACCGGCAAGGCCATGGCGTCCCTGGCAAGCCAAAGCTTTGCGCTGCTGAACCAGTATCTGGCCGGTAACACTGGCCGGGTCGATCCCGGTCAGATCGTGGCGGCGGTGTCGCAAGGAGCCGGCTGGGGGCAGGATTCGCTCCTGACCAGACCGCAACATTGATCTGCTTCCGCACCCACGCGCTCCATGCCGTCGATCGACGGCGTGGAGCAGCGTTCGGCTTCGGCAGGGTGCGACACCATCACGTTGGGAATGCATGAGAAGGAACTTCGAACGCGGTCGGTAGCCGCGAAGGGTTGAGTTAAAGATATGGCGATCCAGAATGGAAATGCCCACGCCGCAGATCTCGGGCTTCGAGCCCTGGCTCTGTTCCTGCGCCTGCATGGCGTGAACGCTGAGCCCGACCAGCTCCGCGATCGGTGCGGGAGCGAAACGATCGGCATCCGCGCGATGCTTCGCTGTGCCCGCGAACTCGGGCTCAAGGTCCGTTCGCGCACGACACATTGGAAGCGGCTGGGGAGCATCGGGCTCCCCGGAATCGCGTCGCTGCGTGATGGCGGATTTCTGCTTCTCGGAAAGGTCGACGATCAGGCGGCGCTTGTGCTGCATCCAACCTCGTCGCATCCGAAGCTGATGACGCGCGCGGAATTCGATGCGGTCTGGGATGGCCGTTTGATCCTGGCCGGATCACAGAACCCCGCAGGGCGGGCGCTTCATGCCCTTGCCGGCATGAGCATCCGCGGACGTGGCCTTGTGCGGCGCGTCCGCGATGTCTTGATGCGTGCCGGAGATACCGTGCGTGCGCGTTTTGCCGATCAACGCGATAGTGCCGCCCCGGCGGCGAGTATCGAATCCGAGGCGAGCCCGGAATCTGGCAGCGGCGATGAATCCGGGCTTCTGGCCCTGGCGATATTGCTACGTTGCCACGGCATCGCGGCGGACCCGGACCAGATCAGGCACCGGGTGGGTGCGGCGCGAGTAGGCGTTACCGAAATCCTGCGCTGTGCCAAGGATTTCGCGCTCAAGGCTCGGGTACAGAGGACGAGCTGGAACCGGCTTTCGGTCACTCCGCTGCCCGGGATCGCCGTGCTGCGGGACGGCGGATTTCTGATCCTCGGCAAGGTCATCGACGACAATCTCCTTGTCCAACGCCCATTGTCCCCGCGACCCGAAGCAATGACGCAGGCCGAACTCGAGGCCATCTGGGACGGCGATATCATCCTGATGACCCGGCGCGCCGCGCTGACGGATCTCTCACGGCGGTTCGACATCGGCTGGTTCCTTGGCGCAGTCCGCAAATACCGCGGTCTTCTGAGCGAGGTGCTGCTAGCGTCGTTCTTCCTTCAGGTCTTTGCCGTCATCTCGCCGCTGTTCTTCCAGGTGGTCATCGACAAGGTGCTCGTGCATCGAAGCATGAGCACGCTCGACGTGCTGGTCATGGGCCTTGTCGCGCTGACCGTCTTCGAGACCATTCTCGGCACGCTGCGCGTCTATCTGTTCGCGCACACGACCAACCGCATCGACGTTGAGCTCGGTGCCCGGCTGTTTCGCCACCTGATGGCGTTGCCGATCGCATATTTCCAGACCCGTCGCGTCGGCGATTCGGTCGCACGTGTCCGCGAGCTGGAAAATATCCGCCAGTTCCTGACGAGCTCGGCGCTTACGCTCGTGATCGATCTCCTGTTCACCGTCGTATTCCTTGTCGTGATGTTCTATTATTCGACGACGTTGACGCTGATCGTTATGGCATCGTTCCCATTCTATATCGGCATCTCTGCGGGAGCTGCGCCGCTGTTTCGCCGGCGCCTCGACGAGAAGTTCAATCGCGGCTCCGAGAATCAGGCCTTCCTGGTCGAGAGCGTCACCGGCGTCGAGACACTGAAGGCCATGGCGGTCGAGCCGCAAATGCAGATCCGCTGGGAGGAGCAGCTCGCTGGCTATGTGGCGGCAAGTTTCCGTGTGCTCAGCCTGAATAATACGGCGAGCCAGGCGGTCCAGATGATCAACAAACTGGTCGTCGCCGCGACCCTTTACTTCGGCGCCAGGCTCGTGATCGGCGGCGAACTGAGCGTCGGCGAGCTCGTCGCGTTCAACATGCTGGCCGCGCGTGTGAGCATGCCGGTGCTGCGGCTCGCGCAGATGTGGCAGGATTTCCATCAGGCCCGTCTGTCGATCGATCGTCTCGGCGACATCCTCAACACCATTCCTGAGCCAAGCTTCAATCCCGGCCGCGCGGCGTTGCCGCCGATCCGCGGGCAGGTCACATTTGAGCATGCGACTTTCCGCTACCGCATCGATGGTCCCGAGGTGCTGCACGACGTATCGTTCAGCGTCGAGCCGGGTCAGGTCATCGGTATCGTGGGCTCCTCGGGTTCGGGCAAGAGTACCATCGCCAAATTGATACAGCGTCTCTATGTGCCGGAGAGCGGACGCGTGCTGGTCGATGGCGTCGACCTGGCGATGGTCGACCTCGCCTGGCTTCGGCGCCAGATCGGCGTCGTCTTGCAGGAAAACGTGCTCTTCAACCGCTCCATTCGTGAGAACATCGCGCTCGCCGATCCGGCGATGCCTATGGAGCGTGTCATTGCGGCGGCATCGCTCGCCGGTGCTCACGATTTCATCCTGGAGCTGCCTGAGGGCTATGACACGATCGTGGGCGAACGCGGCAGCAGTCTTTCCGGCGGGCAGCGCCAGCGAGTCGCGATCGCCCGCGCGCTCATTACCGATCCACGCATCCTCATCTTCGACGAGGCGACCAGCGCACTGGACTACGAAAGCGAGCGCGCCATCCAGCAGAACATGAAACGAATTTCCGCCGGCCGGACCGTATTCGTCATCGCTCACCGGCTCTCGACCGTGCGCCACGCGAACCGGATCATCACGATCGAGCATGGCCGCATCGTCGAGGACGGTACCCACGACGAGTTGATCCGCTCGAACGGGCGTTACGCAAACCTTCACTATCTGCAGGCCGGCATCCATGACGTCCGCTAGCCGAAACATCGTTCCATTTCCGAGAGCCGAAGTTCGCCGTCGCGAGCAGGAAATAGCGTTCCTGCCGGCGGCACTCGAAATCACCGAATCGCCGCCGTCGCCGATCGGGCGCGCGATCGGGGCGAGCATCATTGCGGTCTTCTGCGTTGCGCTGGCGTGGGCGTCATTCGGCAGTGTCGACATCGTCGCTACCGCGATGGGCAAGATCGTGCCGGGCGGACGCACCAAGCTGATCCAGCCGTTCGAGACCGGCGTTGTCCGCGCCATCCACGTACGCGACGGACAGAGCGTCAAGGCCGGCGACGTCCTGATCGAGCTCGATCCGACGATGACGGATGCGGACCAGGAGCGTCAGAGGAGCGATATGGTTGCGGCCGAACTCGACGTGGCGCGGCTGCGCGCGGCGCTCGCTGAGGATCCGCTTGCCGCCTTCCGGCCGCCGCAGAGCGCGGGCGCTGCCGAGATCGAGATGCATCGTCAGTTCCTGATCAGCCAGCGGGCCGAGCAGAGCGCCAAGCTCACCGAGATCGAGCGCCAGCAAGGCCAGAAGGAGGCGGAACGGGCGACCACGTCGGCGAGCGTCGCGAAGCTGCAGGCGACGATACCGGTGCTGCAGGAGCGGGTCGACATTCGCAAGAGTCTCCTCGAAAAGGCACTGGTTTCGAAGGTCACCTATCTCACCGAGTATCAGGATCTGGTCGGCCTTCAGCAGGATCTCGTCGTGCAGCAGAGCCGGCTGCGCGAAGCCGATGCGGCCATCGCTTTGCTAAAGGAAACGAGGGAAAAGACCTCCGCGGAGTATCGGCGCACGACCTTTGACGCACTCTCGAAAGCCGAGCAGAAGGCTGCGAGTGCTGCGCAGGACGTGATCAAGGCGGAGCGCCGCACGAAACTCCAGCAGTTGACTGCGCCGGTCGATGGCGTCGTGCAACAGCTCGCCGTTCATACGGTGGGAGGCGTGGTGACGCCTGCTCAGGCGCTCGCCGTGGTGGTTCCGAGCGAGAGCCATCTCGAGATCGAGGCCATGCTCTCCAACCGCGATATCGGATTCGTCCATCCGGGACAGAAGACGGAGATCAAGGTCGACACGTTCAACTTCACGCGCTACGGGCTCCTTCATGGAGACGTGCTCAGCGTGTCGACGGACGCCATTACGCGCGATCGGCCACAGGGCGGGTCGAATGACCGGACGCCGGGCGCAGCGCAGAGCAGCAGTGAGCCGAAAGGCCAGGAGCTGGAATATGCGGCGCGCATTTCACTCGACCGTACGCACATGCAGGTGGAGGACAAGCTCGTCAACCTCGGCCCCGGCATGGCGGTGACGGTCGAGATCAAGACTGGCACGCGCAGGATCATCAGCTACCTTCTCTCGCCGCTGGCGAGATACAAGCAGGAGTCGCTGCGAGAGCGATGAAGCCGGCGTTCATCTGACGAACCTGCGCGCTTCACGTCGTCAACTCGAGAGCGCCGCGATCTTGTACGGCTCATGCAAGAGCGGCAGGAGAGCATCGTGCTTGGCGCCTGGATGCCGGAGAATTCGACGAAGGCTTAACGTACGATAGGCGCGAAGCCCAGCGCTCGTCGCGTAGCGAACTCGGGAAACTTGCCTCGCCGACGGCTTCGGCGTCGAGCAAGGAGATATCCGCGGCAATCGCGGCTTCGACCCGCAATTGGAGAGCCGCGCAATCCATTTTCCCCGGCGAGGAAGAACTCTCGGTCTCCGGCCTCGTTCACCTGCGCGGCCGCGTCTACGATCCGTTGCTCGCCGCGATTCACTTCTGCGAACACGATCCCGGAAAATCCCTTTAGCACCCAGGGCTGGAACCGCTACTCCTATGTCGGTCGCAGCAGAGGTAGTCCCAATGAGGTAGACGCACGAATACCGGCAATTAAGTAGATCACGCCCGCATTTGTTGAACGATTCTTGACCCGCATATTCGCGCGTGACTACGTTGTGGCGCAGACTTGAGTCGGAACTCCCTGCACACTCAAGGAAACAACATGAACAGATCATTCGCCGTATTCACCGGCGTGGCCGCTGTTGGGCTCACCTTGATGCTGAGCGCTCAAACCAGCGATTCTGCGGCAGCCGGCACTCTCGGCAAAATCAATGCAAACGCCAGAATGACCGCCGGCGTTCACCGAACGCAGCCGCATCGGCTCGCTATACAGGTTGACGTCAACGACCCCGCGACCATGAATCTCGTTCTCAATAATGTGAGCAATACCGTGCAGCACTACAACGAGATCGGCCAGAAGGTTGAAATCGAAGTGGTCGCCTTTGGCCCCGGACTGCATATGCTGCGCGAAGACACCTCTCCGGTCAAAGCGCGCATCAAGTCCATGAGCGAAACCACGCCCGAGCTCAGCTTCTCGGCATGCGGGAACACCCGCGAGAACATGACAAGAGCCGAGGAGAAGGAGATCCCGCTCATCTCGCAGGCAAAGGTCACCAAATCCGGAGTGGTCCGGCTCATGGAGCTGCAGGAGCGAGGCTGGAGCTACCTGCGACCGTGATCCAGTCGGCGGACCTTTGCGATCCGCGCCGTCTCGTTCCAATCTGTCGGATCTTCTTGCCTCGCGTGGACCGCGCGTAGACGCGGCCAGGATGGCGATGACAATCAAATGACGGTGTGCGCAAAAAGCCAGGATGCAACAATCCTGTCAGCATCTGACGGCTTGGGCCCCACGGCAAGGAATCCGGGTTAACGGCTGATTTGGAGAACCTGGAGCAGGAAATCGGCGCTCCAACTTGCCCGTTTTCTGCGGGTCTTGATGCTTCCGGTGGTTTTGTGGTTGCGGAGGAGGTCGAGAGCGAAGCGGCGGACGACGGCCATGTTCTTGGCGCCATGGCCTGTCCTGTATCGCGACAGATCATCGCCGAATTCGACGTCGAGCAGCCAGTGCATGCTCTCCACCCCCCAATGGCCGCGACATCCTTTGGCAGTGCGTTCGATGTCGAGCGGCGCGGAGCAGATGTAGGTGCGGGTGTCGAAGGTCGAGCGATCGGCATGTTCGGTCCGGGTGTCGACCTTGACGATGGTCTTGATGTTGGTGAAGCGCGGTTGCCCGGGATAGCTGCGCTCGGACACGATCCAGTCGACCGCCTTCGAGGCGGTGTAGGTGCGGGTCTCGATGCGGCCGTGGCCCTTCTCGACGGTTGTTTTGGTAACCAGCTCGCTGGCCTGGGCAGTGCGGAAGTAGTCCACGACATCGGCTTCCAGAGTAGGCTGGTTGCCCTTCAGTGCCAGCAGGTAATCGGCTTTGTGGGCCACGATCTTGTCGGCGATGTCGACCTGACAGCCCATGGCATCGATGGTGACCAGGGCACCTTCGAGCTGGCCGGCTTCGGCGAGCTGGTCGAGAAGCTCGGGAATAGCGGTAATCTCGTTGGTCTTCTCCGGAACCCCGAGCTGCGCCAAGGTCAGTCTTGCGGTGGTGGCATAGGCGCTGAGCGTGTGCAGGGCCTTGAGCCCCTTGCGATGGTCGTGGGTGCGGCGCGCCGTCTTTCCATCGATGGCGATGAAATCGTGCCGATCCGGCCAGATGGCGGCGACCCAGCTATTGAAGCAGCGTTGGAACAGGACCGGATCGATGCGGTTCACCAAGTCGCGCAGCCAGCGCGCACACGGAATGCCATGATGGAAATCGGAAAACCGCCGCAGGAAATCGAGATGATGCTCGCCCCAAGCGACGATGTCGTCGAAATCATCGCAGGAGGCGATGGTCGCACAGGTCACCAGCAGCAGAACCTCCTTAATCGGATAGAGAATCCGCCACGCTTCCCGGTCGTCGTCGAGTTCGGAAAAGTTCTTCAAAAGAAGCGCCAAACGAGCCCGCGGGCTCTCGTCCTCGACGATCGTGTCCATCTCGATGCTCCAGCCGAATCAAAGCACCGAGGGAATCACCAACCGCCGTCAACGCAAAATCAGCCCTTTCGGCCCGTTAACCCGAGTTCCGAGCCGTGGCTTGGGCCCCTCGGTCGCTTGACCGGCATCCCGAATCCTGTGTCAAGTCATCGGTTGAAATAGCGGATTTAAGTCGCGGCGGCGCTTGGCGTTGCCGACGACCCATAGCCCTGCGTTGCCCGGCAGGAGCGCGGGTAGAACGCCCAGCAATCCGGCTAGCGTTAACAGCAGCGGCGTGGTCGCCTTCAAATCTGCGGCCGCCGCTGCGTCGAAGTCGCCGGTGCGCCTCGCCCCTTTGCCTGGCTGTCCGAACCGTGCCGTTCAGAGGGCTCTTCGGTTGATGCCTTTGCGGATCAGGCCGTCAATTCGAGGCACCCCAACGTGGTTAACTTGGGGGGGTATAACCTTTAGTGGATCCGGACCCTCGATTTGCTTGATCTCGGAGATCACGTCGATGGGCTTTGCAAGCCGTGGGCTCGTGTCGACGGTTGAGGGCAGCGCGCAGCCGTTTTGCGATCTTGCCAGGGTCCCATTGTTAATCCCCCAGATCGCCGCCTGGGTCCGGTTCTGGACCCGGATCTTGCGCAGGATCGCCTTGACGTGAACCTTCACCGTCGCCTCGGCGATATCGATCTTTCGGGCGATGCATTTGTTGGAGTCGCCTTCGATCAGGCATTGCAGAATTGATTGCTCCCGCGGGGAAAGCTGCGGCGCGATCCTGTCCTTTGTCTTGAACAGCATCGCCTGTGCGTTTTCGTCGCGCAGCACCGCCTTGCCGACGCGATCGTTTTCGGAATCGAGAGCGAATGACAAAAATGCCGGCGGAAAGATCGTTTCGCCCATTGCCACCAGTTCAACGGACTTGATGAATAAATCGCACGTCATGACGTCGACGAAATAGCCGTTCGCGCCTGCTCGAAATGCGGAAACCAGGTCGTCCAGCCGATGGTGATCGGCCACGATCGCAATGCGTCCTTTCGGATGGCTGTCCCGCAAGAGTTCGATTTGTTCAAGGACGACGTCGAAATCATCGCCGGTGTGGACAATGAGAAACAGCAGTTGGTGCGGTTGGAGTTTATTCGGCGCCAGATCGTCACCGCATGATACCGAGGCAGCGATGCGAAGATTTGCCGCCCGGAGAATTTTCGCAATTCCTTCTCTGATTAAGACGCTTCTTCCAATGAGTATCGTTGCAAATGAATGTTGCCTGTACATTTTACTCTCCCAGCCCTTACGCTATTTGGTTTTGACCATTTGGTTTCTTAGGTCGGCGCTCCTTTCACAGGATATTTTGTTGGCAGATTTCGAGGGCTCCGTATCGTTAACCCTTAATGAATGTTAGATTCGAATTCACGATATCCCTATATACCATTCGTTATAGGTGCCCGCGTGTGTCCGGATGGATGTCGCTGATAATAACAAACGGCTGTCGGCGTCCGAGAAGCAACAACGTACCGCCGATTTCTTAGTCCGGTAGGTGACATTTGTTCAGGTCGACGACATTCTCTGCGCGAGTGAGGAGTGCGACGTTTATCAAACGTTGTGAAAAATGTTCTGCTGAGGCACCCAAATTGGAAAGCGCCTAGAACAGATCTGCACAGCGAGGAGGCAGCGGCACTCCGTCGCGCCTGAACCGATCCGCAGTTTTACGGATATCCGTTGGGAGTTTTGCGGGAGTTTTGCCGATAGCTTTTCTCTGGACAAGCGCAGGCAAGCGGACAGACCCAAATTCCCGTTAACCTCGTTTTTGCGCCGCGGAATTCCACATATGTCGCATTCTTGAAAATTTGTTATGATTTCGTTTAGGCTAAAGAGGAAACAAGTAGGGCGCGAAGGGTTTAAGCTATTGGGGCGACAGGCTGAGGACCGCGCAATGCGTAGTACCAGCATCGTGATCGCAGACCGCCATCCCGTGGTTCTGCACGGTTTGAGCCACCTGCTCGACGCGCACCGGGGCTTCAATGTTGTTGCGTGTTGCGGCGATGGTGCGAGCTGCATCGAAGCACTTCGGAATTTAACACCTGACATCGCCATTCTCGACGCCTCAATGCCCGGCGTGAGCTGGCTTGAAATTCTCTCCATCGTCAATTCCGAAGGTCTTTCCACGCGCCTGGTCTTTTTCACCGCATCTGATGAAGAGAGAGAACTGGTTCTGGCAGCGGCGGCCGACGGCTACAGCATCATTCCGAAGGACGTCACGGCTGAGGTTCTGGTGCAGTCCTTGCACCAGGTTGTCGAAGGCCAGCTGCTGTTGCCGCTGCCTTCATCCGTGCAGGCTGTGACTCCGGAGCAAAACGCGATCAGGGAGAAGGCGCTCACAACGCTGACGGAGCGCGAGCGCCAGATCATGCGTTTGGTATCCGAAGGGTTGTCGAACAAGGAAATTGGGCGACGGCTGAATATTACCGACGGCACCATCAAGGTGCATCTGCATCACATCTTTCAGAAGCTCGAAATCAGCAACCGGACAGAGCTCGCGACGTTCGCGATTTCACGGAGCGATCGCGCGGGTCCTCCTGAGGACAGGCCGCCTCTGCCGTTCTGGTCGGACTGAGTGCAAAAGGGGCGGGCGGGCTCCATGGAATGCCGCCGCCGAACAGCGGCTGCCGTCGCTAGCGCCGGGTCATTGGCCGACCTGGATGCGGAAGCAAGTGATCGCTCATCTCGCAAATCAGCAGCTGACGAAAGGATGCACGCCAGTCGACGCGGTGCGGGCTGCGTTGCCGCGTCTGGGAGGAGCGTTTGCACTCGCGTTCCTGTTTGAAGGTTACGACGACCTGATCATCGGCGCGCGCAAAGGATCTCCGCTTGCGGTTGGGTATAGCCGAGGCGAGATGTATCTCGGGTCGGACGCGATCGCTCTCGCGGCTTACCGACATGATCAATTACCTGGAAGACGGTGACGTCGCACTGAGCAGGCGGCAGGGAATCGGAATTGGATTTTCGCGATATCAATCGCGTGTCGATCACGACCTGTGGCACCTCGTTTTATGCCGGGCTCAGCGCGGCGCCGTGCTGTCTCGCGTTGCATCCAGGCCCGGCAGCAACACTTCGACGTATTCACGATGAATTGTGGTCCGTGTTCGATTTCCATCGAACAGGACGCTGACGCTGTTGGCGTACACGCTTCCTCCGACAATCGTGCCCGTCTTATTGGCGAGGCGCGCACACCGCGACGCACCGAGTGCGCTCATTCGAACGCGAACGCCAACCGCAAGATTGGACTTCATCGGGCCAGTCCAGGCTGCAATCAATTCAATCAGAAGCTAGCCTAAGCCTAGCACTTCATCCTATTCAGCAGGATGCAGCGCACCCGGAGTACCTCTTTTGGGGTATTCGCGCGCGGGCCCGAATCGGGTAGACGCGAACAAACGTTGTTCCGATATTGTCATCCGCGTCGGCTTCGCTCGTTCGAACAGGGGGGCAAATGCGCGTCGCTCTCCCATATACAGCTATCGTCTGGTGCATTGCTCTGGCCGTCTGGATCGCCTTGGGCGTGGCGCTATAGCAGGCGCCCCGGGATCTGGACCTAATGTCGCTGTCCAAGCCCCGCTTTTGGGGCCGGGAGGAGAGCGTGCCAGTGAAGCCTCGGCCACATCGCTAAATCGAGACCGGCGGTTTCACGGTATTCTCGGATATGCCCAGTTCAGGACACGACTGGCGCCCGGTCATGAATCGCGCGGTTTGATCGGAAAAAGTAGACGCGGATTGAGGGCGCAGCCGCCGATGCCGGAGGCGGTCCACTGACATTGCTCCTGCGTCTTGTAGAAACAATAGAGATAGCCTTCCAGCGCCAGGCACCACGGATATTCCAAGGCATGAGCCGTCTGCGGCGAAGAGGAGGCGGCAAATAACGATCACCAGCCCCGCGGCTGCATATCGAACGAGGCTCGCGATTCGAGATGCGCCGGCGGATCGGCGAAACGAGTTGACGGTCCGTGAATGAATCCGATCTCGGCGCATAGCGTTCCTCTCAAGTGCTGCGGTGCCGGACACCGGCGTGTCAGAACGCATTTCGGTAAGTGGCGCGATCGCCACTGCTGCCGTAGATCCACATTGGCTCGCCGCACTCGCTTGGGCCGTGGTCGGTCATGCAGGCGGCGCTCCATGGCGGTGCCGCGACCTCGCGGCCCTCGATTGCCTGTGTCTGGGGGCGCGCGCTACGCTTGTGGGCTCGCTCCTGAGCCGTCGCCGGCGCCGCGAGCGACGCCACGAGCAACAGCGCGGTCAAAATTTGCGGGGTCTTCATTGTCAGGGCTCCTTTGATAGTGGATAGCAACGTAAATCCACGGCGATCAGCAGCCCCGGCAAACGTTGCTGATCTTGCGGTCGACATACGCGTCCTCCTGATCGAGGCTCTGCTGAGATGAAGAAGATGATGCGGGAATATCGGCGGTGCGCGGCTGGCGGTGCCCCACGGGCGCTAACCACGGTTTGGTGGTCGTCTCGCGTCCAGCGGCGAGTACCGGCGTTGCGATCGCCGCTGACAGAATTGCGGCGACGCCAACAAGCGTGAATCTGGTCATCTTGCATCTCCGTATCGTTCGCGCCGTGCATCAGCGCTTTCACCAACCAGACTCATGCGCGTGTCCGGATATTCCGATAGCCGGCACGGAGGGCTGTTCAACCCGGCGTGATATGCAGCGCTAGCGCGCATGCGGCATGCAATGGCATGATCACGCCCGCGAACTCGGGCCGGCCGGCGTGCACGTCGCCTACATCCTGATCGATGCGGTCATTGACGCGCCGCGGATGCGCGAGCGGATGAGCGACAAGCCCGACGATTTTTTCATCAAGCCCGAGGCGATCGCCGACGAACTCTTTCATCTCCACGGCCAGGACCGCTCAGCCTGGTCGCGCGGCAAGATCGCTTAGCCGCTGATCGCCGGTTTCCCATACCGCTGCCAGCACCCGGTACATCGGCAGCGTTATGCCGTACGTCGCAAAGCGCCGCGAGAACAGCTCGCCCATCCGGACGCCGAAGTCGTCGGAGAGTTTTCGCTGGCCGACATCGCCGTTGCGCCGTATTTATTCAGGCTGTCGGCGCTCGGCGAAGAACGCTTCTGGCCCGCGACCAAGCGCCCCCGGGGTTGTCGATTGGTACAAGCAAATGCTCGCTCGAGAGACCTTTGAGATCGCGACGTCCTGGCCGGACGAGACCGGCGGCGGCTACGAAGAAGTCGGTCTAAGAGCGAGCCTGCCGACCAACATGGCGCGGTCGGCTTCGTGAGGATTGAAGCGGTGCTGGATAGGGCGCTGACGGGTTTTTACAAGGGACGGTTTTGATGCAGGGCTTCACCTACCAGACGGCTCCGATGCGGGTCATATTCGGAGCCGGCACGCTCAGCCAGCTGCCGGGCGAACTGGCGCGTCTCGGCATTTCGCGGGCGCTGGTGCTGGCCACGCCCAATCGGGCGCCCCAGGCCTCGCATATTGCCGCGATGCTCGGCGATCGCGCCGCCGGCGTTTTTGCCGAGGCGGCGATGCACACGCCGGTGGACGTGACCGATCGTGCCATGGCGCGCGTCCGCGAACTGAAGGTCGATGGCATCGTCGCCATCGGCGGCGGCTCGACGACCGGGCTCGGCAAGGCGATTGCGCTGCGAACCGATCTGCCGCAAATCGTGGTGCCGACGAGCTATGCCGGCTCCGAGATGACGCCGATCCTCGGCGAGACCCGCGACGGCCTGAAGACGACGCAGTCGAGCCCAAAGATCCTCCCGGAGACGGTGATCTACGATGTCGACCTGACCATGACGATGCCGCCGCAACTGGCGGCGACCTCCGGGCTCAACGCCATCGCGCATGCCGTGGAAGCGCTTTACGCGCGTGACCGCAACCCGATCATCTCGTTGATGGCGCAGGAAGGCATCAGGAATCTCGCCCGGGCGCTGCCGAAGATCAAAAACGACGCCAGCGATATCGAAGCCCGCTCCGAGGCGCTTTATGGCGCCTGGCTGTGCGGAAGCTGCCTTGGCGCGGTCGGGATGGCGCTTCACCACAAGCTCTGCCACACGCTCGGCGGAACCTTCAACCTGCCGCATGCCGAAACCCACGCGGTGATCCTGCCGCATGCGGTCGCCTATAACGCCTCCGCCGAGCCGCAGGCGATGACCGAGATCGCGCGGGCGCTGGGTGCGGACGATGCGGCCGGCGGGCTGTTCGAACTCGCCGGCAAGCTCGGCATCCGCAGATCGCTCGGCGAAATCGGCATGCGGGTGCAGGATATCGACCTGGCCGCCGATCTGGCGGTGAAGAATCCATACTGGAATCCGCGGCCGATCGAGCGCGATGCGATCCGTGAGTTGATCACGCGGGCCTTTGCCGGCATGGCCCCGGTCGACGACGTCAAGGCGCACGCCGCCGGCGTTTCCGCCTGAGCCCCGCGCTCACTCGTTCGCTTCCGGCGGCAGAAAATTCACTTCATGCTCGGCCGAGATGCGGACGATTTCGCCGACGTCGGTCAGGTTATGAAGCTGGTTGAACAGCGCGTCCAGCTTCTGCGTCGGCGACACCCAGAACAGCGCGCGGGCCGGCTTGTCGGATTTGTTGAAATAGCCGTGCGGGATGCCGCGCGGCAGCCGGACCAGATCGCCGGCCCTGGCCTGCACCCAGACGCCGTCGAGCTTCAGATCGAGCATGCCGTCCTGCACCAGGATGAATTCGTCCTGGGTCGGGTGAATGTGCACGGGCACGAACTGGCCGGGATCGCTGTTGGTCTCGAACGCGAAGGTCGAATCCGTCACCGCCTTCGGGAAATAGACCTGGCCAAGGATGTTCCAGGTCTTGCCGGAATAGCCCGTTCCGTTCCGCGTAATGCCTTTTTCGAGCGCTGCCATCGACCCCATCCCTGTGCTGGTTGGGTCGACGCTACCTGCGGCGTTCCCACTGTCAAGCATGCCCGATCGCCTCGCCGGTCCCTTTCTTGCCAAAGCTTGAAGTTTAAAATATATGCGTTACCGGCTTCAGGCCACGGTTTGACGAATTCATTCGGGGAGGCCAACGCATGTCCGGACTGCCGCGTTCCTCGCATGCGCTCGTAACCGGCGGTGGACGGGGCATCGGCCGCGCGATCGCATCGGCGCTGGTGCAGGCGGGCGCGACCGTCACCGTGCTTGGCCGCAATCGCGAAACGCTGGATAACGCCGTAGCCCTGGGCGCCGCGCATTTCGCCGCCGTCGCCGATGTGGCGGATCAGGCCTCCGTCAGCGCGGCGATCGCGCAAGCCGCCGGGCGGCAGCCGATCGACATCCTGATCGCCAACGCGGGCGCGGCCGAATCCGCGCCGTTCGGCAAATCCGATGCGGCGCTGTTTGCCCGCATGATGGACATCAATTTCATGGGCGTGGTGCATGCCGCGCAGGCGGTATTGCCTGGCATGGTCGAGCGTCGCCGCGGACGCATTGTTGCGGTCGCCTCGACCGCCGGCCTCAAGGGCTACGCCTATGTCAGCGCCTACGCTGCTGCCAAACATGCGGTGATCGGCCTGGTGCGCTCGCTGGCGCTGGAGACGGCCAAAAGCGGCGTCACCGTCAACGCCGTCTGTCCGGGCTTTACCGAAACCGATCTGCTCGAAGGCAGCATCGACAACATCATGCGCAAGACCGGCCGCAGCCGCGAGCAGGCCACGGCTGAGCTGGCGAAACACAATCCGCAGGGCCGCCTGGTGGCGTCGTCGGAAGTCGCCGACGCCGTGCTTTGGCTGTGCGGCGAGGGCGCGAGCTCAGTCACCGGCCAGGCCATCGCCGTTGCCGGCGGAGAAATATGAACGGCCGGGATGACGCGCCGTCCAGCCATCCAGCAAAGATGTATTCGCAAGGAGATTCCATGAGCAAGCCGGCCAATCCCGTGACGCTGCCGCTGGCGGACTATACGCCAAAGCATTTCCTGCTGGCCGTGGTCGACAGCGTCGCCACCGTGACGCTGAACCGTCCCGAGCGAAAAAATCCGCTGACCTTCGACAGCTATCGCGAGCTGACGGATTTCTTCCGCGCCTGCGCGATGGACGACCAGGTCAAGACCATCGTCGTGTCAGGGGCCGGCGGAAACTTCTCCTCGGGTGGCGACGTGTTCGAGATCATCGGTCCATTGGTGCAGATGGACACCAAGGGTCTCACTGCGTTTACCCGCATGACCGGCGATCTGGTCAAGGCGATGCGGGCCTGCCCGCAGCCGATTATCGCGGCCGTCGATGGCATCTGCGCCGGCGCCGGCGCGATCATCGCCATGGCCTCGGACATGCGCCTGGCGGCAACCGGCGCCAAGGTCGCGTTCCTGTTCAACAAGGTCGGCCTTTCCGGCTGCGATATGGGCGCGTGCGCGATCCTGCCGCGCATCATCGGACAGTCGCGCGCCTCGGAACTGCTCTATACCGGCCGCTTCATGACCGTGGAGGAGGGCGAGCGCTGGGGCTTCTTCAGCCGCATCGTCGCCCCCGATCACGTGCTGGCGCAGGCCCAATTGCTGGCCAAGCAGGTGTCCGAAGGCCCGACCTTCGCCAACACCATGACCAAGCGGATGCTGGCGATGGAATGGGCGATGTCAGTCGAGGAGGCGATCGAGGCCGAAGCCGTGGCCCAGGCCCTGTGCATGACGACCGAAGATTTCGCCCGCGCGTTCGAGGCATTTTCGCGCAAGCTGACGCCGGCGTTCCAGGGTAATTGAAGATTGGGATGTTGATCGTCATGGCCGGGCTTGTCCCGGCCATCCACGTCTTTCTTGCTTCCGCACCCTGAAGACGTGGATGCCCCGGCATAGGCGAGCGGAGGGGTGAGGGGGCTTGCCGGAAAATTGTTTTAGGTTTAAAACAATATCCGGATGGCCCCCGTAACCTGCTTTGGAGTGGCGCATGAAGATTGCGATCATCGGTGGCGGACCGGCTGGTCTCTATGCTGCGATCCTGCTGAAAAAGCAGCGGCCGCAGGCCGAGATCACGGTCTACGAGCGCAACCGTGCCGACGACACCTTTGGCTTCGGCGTGGTGTTCTCGGATGCGACGCTGGATAATTTCGAGAAATACGATTCCCCGAGCTACCGCCGCATCACCGAGGAATTCGCCTATTGGGACGACATCGCCGTGCATTTTCGCGGCACGGTGCACCGCGTCGGCGGCAACGGCTTTTGCGGCTGCTCGCGCCGCATGCTGCTGTTGATCCTGCAGGAACGGGCGCGCGAACTCGGTGTCACGCTATTGTTCGAAACCGACGTCGACGACGAGCGCCGCTTTGCCGATGCCGATTTGATCGTTCTGGCCGACGGCATCAACAGCCGCTTCCGTGACAAATACGCCGATCATTTCAGCCCCGAAGTCGACCTGCGCTCGAACAAGTTCGCCTGGATGGGCTCGACCCGGCCGCTCGATGCCTTCACGTTCATTTTCCAGGAGACCGAGTGGGGGCCGTTCATCGCCCACGCCTATCAATACGAGGCCGGCCGCTCGACCTGGGTCTTCGAGACCGACGCCGGGACGTTCCAGCGTGCCGGGCTCGAGGGCCTGAGCGAGCGGCAATCCGCCGATCGCATGGCCGAGATCTTCGGCTGGTTCCTGGAAGGCCATCCGCTGCTGACCAACCGTTCGATGTGGCGCAATTTCCCGATGATCCGCAGCGAGCGCTGGGTCAAGGACAACATGGTGCTGCTCGGCGACGCCAAGGCGACGGCGCATTTCTCGATCGGCTCCGGCACCAAGCTCGCGATGGAAGATGCCATTGCGCTGGCCAAGGCGATGGCGGATTCACCGACGGTCGAGCGCGCTTTACAGAAATACGAGCACGGCCGGCGCGAGGAGGTCGAGAAGACCCAGCACGCCGCTGACGTCTCGCTGGTGTGGTTCGAGCATGTCGACCGGTTCTGGGATTTCGATCCCGTGCAATTCGCGTTCGGGGTCATGACCCGCGCCAAGGCCATCACCTACGACAACCTCACGCTCCGCGCGCCCGACTTCGTGGCGCAAGTCGACAAGGCGTTCGCCCGGCAGGTCCGCGCCAAGGGCTTTGACGTCAATCTCGACAAGCCGCTGGCGCCGATGTTCCAGCCGCTGAAGCTGCGCGAGATGGCGGTCGCCAACCGCGCCGTGGTGTCGCCGATGTGCATGTATTCAGCAAAGGAGGGCGTGCCCGGCGATTTCCATCTGGTGCATTACGGCTCGCGCGCCATCGGCGGCGCCGGGCTGATTTTCACCGAGATGACCTGCGTCGGCCGCGACGCCCGCATCACGCCCGGCTGCACCGGGCTCTGGAACGACGAACAGCAGGCGGCGTGGACGCGGATTGTCGATTTCGTGCACGCCAACTCGGCGGCAAAAATCTGCCTGCAGCTTGGCCATGCCGGCCGCAAGGGCGCGACTAAGCTGATGTGGGACGGCATGGACCGGCCGCTGGAGCAGGGCGGTTGGGATGTCGTGTCGGCGTCGCCGATTCCTTATTTTCCCGATAGCCAGGTGCCGCGCGAGCTGGACCGGTCAGCAATGGACCGCATCAAATCCGAATTCGTCGCGGCCGCCGAGCGCGGCGAGGCTTGCGGCTTCGACATGCTGGAGCTGCATTGCGCCCACGGCTATCTCCTGGCGAGTTTCATCTCGCCGCTGACCAACCAGCGTACCGATGAATACGGCGGCACGCTCGCCAACCGGCTGCGCTATCCGCTCGAAATATTCGAGGCGATGCGCGCGGCGTGGCCGGCGCACAAGCCGATGTCGGTGCGCATCTCCGCCACCGACTGGGCCGAAGGCGGCATCACCGGCGACGACGCGGTGACGATCGCCCGGGCGTTCGGCGAGGCCGGCGTCGATCTGGTCGACGTCTCCACCGGCCAGACCGTGCGCGATGCCCAGCCGGTGTACGGCCGGATGTTCCAGACGCCGTTTTCCGAGCAGGTCCGTAACGAGGCCAGGGTTGCGACCATGTGCGTCGGCAACATCACGACATCAGATCAGGCCAATACCATCCTCGCCGCCGGCCGCGCCGATTTGGTGGCGCTCGGCCGGCCGCATTTGGTCGACCCGTTTTTCACAATGCGGGCGGCAGCCTGGTATGGCGCCTCGGAGATTGCCTGTCCGCCGCAATATCTGCCCGGCAAGGAGCAGATTTTCCGCAATAGCGTCCGCGACCGGCAGGATTTCGACGACCTCAAAATTAAGGGTAAGCCCAAAACGCGCGCCGAGCTGAAGGCGGAGGCAACAAAGCGGCTTGCGGCCGAATAACGGCCTGTGCGACGCTCTATCGCTCCCTCGCCCCGCTCTTGCGGGGAGAGGGTTGGGGTGAGGGGCTCTTTTCGCGAGCGAGATCGTGGTGAGTGCGGTACCCCCTCACCCGGCGTGCGTTGCACGCCGACCTCTCCCCGCAGGCGGGGAGAGGTGAAAGAGCGGCGGGTAGAGTGGAGTAGGCTGATGAAAGCGATCATCGTCGGAGGCGGCATTGGCGGCCTCACCACTGCGCTGATGTTGCGCGCGCGGGGGCTCGATTGCGAGCTGTATGAGCAATCGGACACGATCCGCGAACTCGGTGTCGGCATCAACACGCTGCCGCATGCGATCCGCGAACTCGCTGGCCTCGGCCTGCTCGACCGGCTGGACGCGGTCGCGATCCGCACCGATGAATTGTACTATCTCAATCGCCACGGCCAGCAGGTCTGGCGCGAGCCACGCGGGCTTGGCGCCGGCCATGACGTGCCGCAATTCTCGATCCATCGTGGCCGCCTGCAGGGCGTGATCCATGCCGTGGTCGAGGAGCGGCTGGGCAAGGACGCAATCCATACCGGTTGCCGGCTCGGCGCCTTCACCCAGGACGAAGGCGGCGTGTCAGCGCATTTCTTCGATCGCACCGGCGCGCATATCCATACCACACGCGGCGACATTCTGATCGGCGCCGACGGCATCCATTCGCGGGTGCGCGAAACGCTGTTTCCCGACGAGGGACCGCCGTGCTGGAACGGCCTGATGCTGTGGCGCGGCGCGCGCGATTGGCCGGCGTTCCTGACCGGGCGCTCAATGATCGTGGCCGGCGGCCTTCATGCCAAGGTGGTGGTGTATCCGATCGCGGAAGGATCGAGCCCGGCCAGCCGCCTGACCAACTGGGCGGTGCTGGTGAAGATCGGCGATGGCGCGTCGCCGCCGCCGCGCCGCGAGGATTGGTCGCGGCCCGGCAAGCGCGACGAATTGATGCCGCATGTGGAACGGTTTTCGGTGCCCTATGTCGACGTACGCTCGCTGATTTCGGCGACGCCGGAATTTTATGAATACCCCTGCTGCGACCGCGATCCACTGCCCTATTGGTCGAGCGGGCGCGTCACGCTGCTCGGCGACGCCGCGCATCCGATGTATCCGGTCGGATCGAACGGCGCGTCGCAGGCGATCCTCGATGCCCGCGCGCTGGCGGATGCGCTGGTGCGCTCCGAGCATCCGCGCCAGGCGCTGGTGGCCTACGAGCAAAAGCGGCTGCCGATGACGGCGGAGATCGTGCGTTCGAACCGGCGCGGTGGCCCCGAAGGCGTGATCGACGCGGTCGAGCAACTGGCGCCCGACGGCTTTACCGATATCGACAAGGTGCTGAGCCACGCGCAGCGCGAAGCCATCGTGCGCGGCTACGCGACAAAGGCCGGCTTTGCAGCGCCGCCGCCGGGCCTCACGGCGGTGCGGGCGTAAGGCTAGCCGCAAGTCCGACGTCATCCCGGCGTAACGGCGAAGCCGTTACGCCGGGATGACGTCCTGTGTGTCTCACGGTGGGTTTCGCTGCGCTCTACCTACCCTACAGACTGATGCTAAAATCTGCCCGACGAGACTGAGCAAGAACCTGTTTAGCTAGTGGGAACGGATTGTGGTTGGTTGTTTTCGGTCACTGACAGGATTTGTGTCCAGAAAGCCCGGAGAATGAGGCTGAGGCAGTTCAGGATGGCTGTGGGAACGCCAATGGGGGCTACGGCAAGAATGATGGCTTAGAAGGGTCACCGACCATCGCAGGACACCTATGCTGTATCTATCTGCTCGGCAGCGCGGCCCTCGCCGAAGCCAAGCGCGGCGACGATGTCAATGATCGGCTGGCGACCGAACTCGACAGGCTGGCAGACTATCGCGCGGCATGAGGAACGGCAGCACCCTTCGGCGATGAGCCGTTCATTGATGAGGTTGCGCATCCAATGCTGGACAGGGGCCTATTTGGGGCCTGAGCCGATCCGCTCAGGTCAATTCCAGCCTTGCGCATGGTCAGCAAGGCCTCCTGGTAGCCAATGCCAAGACCGCGCAGCGCAAGGTCGAGAACGTCGCCGCGCACATGGGCATCGCGCTGACCGAGCATGACACCGTGCTGCTGCGTGCGCGCTCGGCGGTCGCCTTCATCGAGGAACGGATCGCGCAGGCGCAAGCCGCTGGCGAGCTGTCATGGTTCAATTCGGCCTATCGCGCGTGGCGGCTCGAAGCCAAGCAGCAAGGTCGCGGCATGTCCTATGCCGAGGCCCGAGCCCGCCTGCGGCATTTTTCGGCAAATTCTCACTAACGAAAGCCAGATCAATCCAAAACGGATCTTCCCTCCACTGCAGGGAATTGATTTTTCAGTTTCCGGTTGATCTCTTCACGCGCGCAGGCGCGGCCCGAAGTGTGTGGCTGTGCCCGCACCCTACTGGAACGCGAACGGCTTAACCGGCTTCATTGAACGAGGCCGGTGTTTTCTTGGGAGCTGCGCATGGGCATCCTGATCAGCTTTCTGAACCTGCCGCTGTATCTCGCGATCATCATTTTCGTCGCCTATGCGATCAAATGGTTGATCACCAGCTTCCTCGGCTCGAGCATCGACGCCAACCTGCTCAAATGGGGCCAGATCATCGTCGGCCTGCTGTGCATCATCGCCATCGTGGTGTGGCTCACTGGCGTGCTGGGCCTCGGCGGTGGCCTGCCGCACTTTTGGGTCTACCGCTAGGCAGTCGCAATTCGATCCGCTGCCACCGGCCGATCCGCACACGCCGAACATTTGCAAAGGGTGTTGAGCTGATGGCCTTACTGTTCAGCAGCCTGATCGTATTGCATCTGGTCGTGCTGCACACCGTGGACGGGCATGAGGTCAGCATTAATCCGGCGCTCGTCACCAGCTTGCACGCGGCCAAGAAAAATCAGGAGAACCAGCTGCTGGTCAACGACGTGCGCTGCGTGGTCGGCTTGGCCGATGGAAAGTTCGTGAGTGTGGCCGAGAGCTGTGATGTGGTGCGGAAACTGCTTCGGGAGGAGAACCACTGATGGGCGGTCCTGCTTCCGCTTTCGGCGGCATAGCGGACTAGGCGGGGCTTGCTGTTGGCTCGACCCGGTCGCGAATGACCCGGAGCGGTCATCAGAGATTGGCCAGAAGCGGCCGAGCCACGCCTCATTATGAGTTTTGACTCTTAGCTACTTTCCGGCGCAAAATTGGATGACGTTGGCTTTTGGATAGAATCGACTGGTTTGCGGAAAACTGCAAGATCGGACGGATTTGGGTTGACGTTTGTCGCGCCCCTTGATTCATTCTTATGAATGATTCGAGAGCGGACCCTCCGAGCGCGTCAGAAGCTGGTCGGCAAATTGCCGATCACCGGCGAGTTGCTGCGCGGCTCGCTGCTGGAACGCACCATCCGACACACCAAAGGATGCCCGAAATGCGCGCGTGGCGAAGGGCATCACGTGTTTGTCTTGACGGTGACCTACCCGGGAGGACATACGCGCCAGTTCAGCGTGCGGCGCGAGCGGGTTGCCGAGGTGCGCCGCTGGCTGAGCAATTATCAGGACCTGAAGGAGGCGATCGAGACCGTTTGTGAGCTCAATCATGATCTGCTGCGTCCGGAACGGGCCGCATCGAAGAGGCGGAGGAAGCAGCATGATTGAGATGCGGCGGGCGCAGCTCAGCTTCGGCGACGGGCTGATCGCCGAGGAAGTGAGCGATCTTCGCGAAGACTGGATGAAACACGCCGATGCGGTGCTGGCGGATGAGGACATCGTCGCGGCCGTCTACGAGGCTCTGGCAAGACGACATGCCAAGAGCCGCAGCCGCGGCCGGCGCGGTGCCCCAGCCGAGGTGGTGTTGCGGCTACTGATCCTCAAGCACATCCGCAACTGGAGCTACCAAGTGCTCGAGCGCGAGGTGCGCGCCAATCTGGTGTACCGCGACTTCACCCGCGTCGGCGTCGGCAAGACACCCGATGCAAAGACGATGGGACGTTGGGGTCTGGCAGTGGGGCCCGAGGTGGTCAAGCAGATTCACCAAAGGCTGGTGAAGCTGGCTCAAGCCAACGGGTTGGCAGCGGGGCGCAGAATGCGCGTGGACACCACCGTGGTGGAGACCAACGTCCACTATCCGACCGATTCGAGCTTGTTGGGCGATGGCGTGCGGGTTCTGATCCGCACCATGAAAAGGATTGGCAAGATCGCCGGCGAGACTGGCGCCAAGCTGCGCGACCGCAGTCGCAGCGTGAAGCTGCGGGTCCTGGACATCGCCCGGGCGGCGCGCTCCAGAGCCAAGCAGAGCCGGGAGAAGCTCAATCGATCCTATGGCAAGCTGCTCAATGCGACCAGCCGAGTGGTGGGACAGGCGAAGCGGTTCTCCAAAGAGGTCGCCAGAGGAACCAAGCGCGCAAGGAACGTCCTGCAGCAGTTGGTGCTCGAAGGCCTGCGCCAGGAGCTCGACGCGATGGTGCCGCTGGTCAAGCAAGTGATGAAGCAGACGAGAGCGCGTATCTTCCGCGGCGACACACACGCCGAAGGCAAGCTCCTCAGCGTGTTCGAGCCATCGACGGAGATCATTCGCAAGGGCAAGGCCGGCAAGCCGAACGAGTTCGGCAAGATGGTGAAGTTGCAGGAGGCCGAGGACCAGATCGTGATCGATTACGAGGTCTATGATCGGCGTCCGAGCGATTCGGACCTGCTGATTGCCGCCATCGAGACGCATCGAGCAATGCTGGGACGTCCGCCGCACATGGTGGCAGCGGATGCCGCATTCTACTCCGCCAAGAACGAGGCAGCAGCGAAAGCCCAGGGCGTAAAACGCGTCTGCATTCCCAACCGCTCGACCAAGAGTCCCGAGCGCAAGCGTGAGCAAAGGAAGCGCTGGTTCCGCAACGGTCAGAAGTGGCGGACCGGCTGCGAGGGACGCATCAGCGTCTCCAAGCGGCGGCACGGTCTCAACCGCTGCCGATACAAGGGCGACGCCGGAATGAAGCGTTGGGTCGGGCTCGGCGTGATCGCCGACAACATCATCAACATCGGCCGTGCCATGGAAAAGCGGGCGGCGTCCTAAGCGCCGGCTCCTCGACCAATCAGTCTCTCAAAATATCCCTGCCGGCAGCCCCGGCGGGTCTTGCTTTGCGCACCTCATCGGCCACAATCCCGAAATCGCTAATTTTGCGCCGGAAAGTAGCTAGTTTCTGTCGCGAAACGCCCGGGTTGAGTGGCGCAATCTAAGTTATGCCGATGGATTGGGCACAAAATGCCAGTAGCTGCAGGGATCGGCAAGCTCCGAAGGGCTGATTTTCGGGCCTGATTTCGGTATTGAGCAGCGAGGTTTCAGATCAAGAGGCGTTGAGCCGCGGGGGTACCTGCGGCTTCGGAGAAGGGGACACCATGAAGGTCAAGCCGCTTTTTGCCTGCGCGGCGATCGTGCCCCCAGCATTGCCGCAATCCTCATGAGATTGTTGGCGAGCACAGCAGCGCCGACCCACAATTCGAAGCGGTCGCGTCCTTCGGCAAGACAGCGCTTCATGCCGCGGCCTCGGAACAGCACCGAGATGCGTCCCTCGATGCCGGCGCGAAAGCGCTGACCATTCTTGAAGACCGCGCTCTTCTCGTACGCTTCACGTCGTCCCGTCCTCTTGCCGCCACGCTGCGGAATGCAGACCACCTTGACGCCGGCGTGCTTGCACGAGGCAAGGTTCTGCTCGCTGAAGAAGCCACGATCCGAGCCGTACAGCTGCGGGGCACGGCCAAAGGCTTGCCTGTGGCGCTGGAGGGAAGATGCCACGTGAACCTCGTCGGGCGGATTGCCTTTCAGCACCTCGTATTGCGTGATCAGGCCCTCCGCGCTTTCGGCGAGGAAGACTTTATGGCCGAACTCGACCGGCGTGCGCACCTTGCCGCGCTTGATCAGGTCGGTATGGGGCTCGAAGATGGAATAAATCTTCTGGTCGGTAGCCACCTGCTCACCAAAGAGCACACGACGACGTGCCTGATCGATGACACGATCTCCCAGCCCGCAGAAGTGCTCGATCTGCCTGCGCAGTTCCTCAATGGCTATGTCGGCGAACATGTCCTTGCCGCGCATCGTGCGGGTCCTCTCGAGCCCCGCGCGCGCGTTTCCTACGACCTCCTCGGCGATGTCGATGAGCACCCGGTACGTTCGGGTCTGCTGCTCGTGACGCTGCCTCGTCGTCATGCGCTGGATCTCGTACATCCGGCGCCGCGCCGCGCGCGTGCGGTCGCAAAAGCCCTTGATTCTTCGCAATTCCAGCGCTTTGGCCAGACGGCGGACCAAGCGTGTGACGACGCGGACCACATCCCATAGCAACGTGTTGTCGGTCGGATGATGAATGTCGGTCTGCACCACCGTAGTGTCGACCCGCAGCTTCGCGCCGTCCTCCAATCCGAGCTCGACCGCTGCCCGAACCACCAAATCGTTGACCGCTCTCAGCGTTTGTGGGGTCAGACGGATGAAGCCACGCTGAAAGGCGTCATGCTTCGGCACCGGCGCGCAGTAGAAGTCGGTGAACTGACGAAGCGTCAATCCATCTGCGATGCGTTCACGCAACTCGCGATAGTCCCAGTTCTTGAGCCGCATCAGAACCAGCGAGCGCAGAACCTGTGTCGCCGTCAATCCGTGACGACCGCTATCGGGCTGCTTCAGGCCACGCACCAGATCCCGCCGGACGCGCTCGATGACGTCCCGCTGGTCGTCGAGAAAGCCGGATATCGCCTCCAGCAGCGGCTCCAGGCGAATGCCCTGATCACGTTGCCGCATCAGTTCCCAATCGGCAAAGCTGATCTGTCGCGACGTCGCTCTCACACCGCTCGGCTCTTCTTGCTTTTGGCTGCTTCGGTCCGTTCTCGCTTCAAGGCCTTCACGTAGCGCGGCGCAGCCTGCTGCAGCAGCTCCTGCAGGGCGCGTCCGTTGTCCAGACTGCGCTGAACCTCCGGCACAAGCTCTTCCGGCACGTAGACGGCAACACGACGCCCGTTCGCGCGACCGTACAGCACATAACTTTGATGCTGCTCGCCAGACTCGCACGCTGGGCAATTCTTGCGGATGCACCGACTACGGCGCAGGCTCAGCGAACCCAAAAACGCAGGCCAAAGAGTCGTCGATTCGCTTTGCAGCCAGCGCGCGACATCAGAAGGCGATTCCGAATCAACATGCTTCATATGAAGTATGTGATACCGCGCACATGTACGGCGCAAGAAAAAACGTACTCGAAAATCGCGCGATAACCCCTTTTTTAAAGGGCGAAATGTATTTCGCGACAGAAACTAGCTAGTTGTGGAACCTCAAGAGGTTGTTCCCGGACGACGCGCCGACCTTTCTGCTCGCGACTGAGGTTGATCCTGCTACCGCGCCATCGACCGCTCAGATAGGATGGCGACACGGCTAAGGAGGCTGACGTGCGAGCTTTGATTTGTTTGGCAATATGGTTCTCAATCGCTGCAATCGCGGTTGCCTTCGCTCAGAGTAGCCCCGCACGGATCGAGAATCCCAAGGTCCAGGGAGGAAATGTCGATCGCTGCGCAGACATAGATGGAACGAATGATTGCTCGGCGCGCGGCCAGTCGAAAGCTGCCACTGAGATCTGCATCGCGTATGGCTACGCTGATCAAGTGGATTCACATTGGTATGCATCGCCAGGTGTGGCCACACATTACATTTCACAATACGACATGCACGCTGGAGAGGTGAAGGGTCGGTGGGAATCGCGACCCAGCGATGGCGTGTTTGACTGGGTGGTCTGCAAGAAATAGGAGCGGTCTACGGTCGCCGAAATTACCGACTATCACTGATGGAACTGATGTGCCCGCTCTCGCGCATGCGCTCGATGTGCCACCTATGCGGGACTACTTAGCTTATTTCGGATCAAGGCCGTCATCCATCGTCGCTGAACTCGGCTTCCCGCTTGGCCAAAGGCTTGACTGCCGCTGGGGTCGGCATTGCCTCAATCGCCATCATTGGTCTTTACTGGAACTAGCTCGGTCGGATTTCATCACACCGGTTGTCAGCGGGCCGCGCCAGTCTTTGTGTCTGCTTCTGATGGCCCATTGCAACGGAAATCCATGTCCCCTTGGAATGTCGGCGATCAGGGTAGGAGCGGACTCTTTGTGCTCAACATGAGGTTTGTCGCTCGTGACCCCGGAGCTGACTTCAACGGTTGGCCTCCACCTCGGCGGTGTCCGTCCAAACCGCATTGAGCGCCAATACGAAGACCGTGGCCCCGCAACCCAAGGACCAGGTAGCAGCGACGGCTATCGGCCCAATTGTCGGGCGATACGGAAACCCGGCGGCGTTGCTGACGAGCGCGACGACGACGAGTATCGAGACGGAGACGATCGGCATCCAGCGCGTGCTCGGCAGCGATTCCGCCGTGATCGCGGCGCGACGCCTTGGATAGGTCGCCCCGAAACAGAGCAGCACCGCTGCAATAATCGCGCTTGAGACACGCCAAACCGTCGTCTCGGCTAGGCCGCACAGGGCCAACAATGGGGGCAGCATGCAGAACGCCGCCGAGAAAAGTCCGGATTCCAGGTATAGTCGGGTCAGAACAACGTGGAAGCCCGACATACTCTTGCCGGTCGTTTGACGCAGAACGATGACGATTGCGCAGAAGCCGGCAAATGTCATTGCCAGAGTCGCAAGCGTGTACAGATATGCGGATCCGGGCAATTCCATCGTTTTCACTCCCGTTTGATAGGTACGTTAAGGACAGCGAAAAATAGGACCGCTGGATGGGGAGTTATCGGATGAAGACCAAGACCCTGCAACAGACAGTCCTGTTCAAGGCGTCGCCACGCCAAGTGTACGACATGCTGATGGATTCGAAGAAGCATCAGTCGTTATCAGGGCAGCGCGCGCGTGCGGGGACGGTCGTTCAACGGGGTCGTACTCCTCGGTTACTGAGAGCCGGGAGCATGCGCGGCAACACAAGCCGCCGCGGCGAAATGACTTCAGCTTTCAGAGTTTTGCGGTCATACGCGAACTGATCGCGCGAATGGGTTCGGCAACTCATGACCCTGGCTGTGTAAAAACACGAAAGACCGAAACGCAGCGAGAATTGCATTCTTCAGTTCGCTCTCTGAGGTGAAGGCGCTTGCAAATTTGTGGGCTAAGACAGTCTTAGACGAATAATTTCTTCTATTGCCCTCCAGCATCTCAGCGGTTTTACACAACCAAGACCCGCTTCGGACATCCGGCTTTGCGGCATTGACGGTGTGGGATGAGACGAAACCGAATAGCCAGAGGGGCGCGAAAGACGGTTTCAGTGTGAAATCCGCCAGATCGTTCCGTTAGCGTCTTCCGACACGAGGAGTGCGCCGTCCTGCGCGACTGCCACTCCAACGGGCCTTCCCCACACATCGGAGTCGTTGATGACAAACCCGGTGAGAAAATCTTGGTACTCCCCAGTAGGAGATCCGTCTTTGAGAGGAATTCGGATGACTTTATATCCCGTGCGTTTTGATCGATTCCAAGATCCATGCTCGGCCGCGAACCCATCACCCCAATATTCAGACGGAAGCATTTTGCCGTTGTAAAACGTCATCCCGAGAGAGGCAGAATGGGCTTGGATTAGAACATCGGGAGTGGCAATCTTTCCCCTTAAGTCGCCACGCTTTCCAATATGTCGCGGATCTTCATTGTCACCGATGAAAAACCAAGGCCATCCGTAGAACGCACCTTCGCGTACCCGGGTAATGTAGTCCGGCACCAAGTTGTCTCCCAAACCATCGCGCTCATTGGTCGAACAATACAAATCCCCGGTCATAGGATGAACTGCGAGACCCACGCAGTTGCGGATGCCCGTAGCAAACACGCCAAGGCGCTTTCCATCCGGATCGAACATCAATATTGCTGCGCGATCTGTCTCGGTTCCCAAACTTGCGCCCAGCGGATATTCGCCACTCCACGACTGCAATACTCCTATCAGATTTACTCCTATCAGATCTCTTAGGCCCTCGGCGGCATTGCTTCTCGAACCAACCGATACCAACATTCGTTTGTCGTCGGTCGTGAAAACTAGGTTTCTCGTCGAGTGACCTCCTTCACTCGGTAGCCCGGCAACGATGACCTCAGGTTTTCCGGAGGCTTTGGTATCGCCGACCGTATAAGAAAAACGAATGACGCTGTCGGTATTGGCGACGTAAATCCACTGGGGATTGTCTCCACTTGGGAAAAAGGCGGTTCCGAAGGGTTGGTTAAGCCCACTTGCGAAGATCTCATTTACGGATTTTGAGTCTCCGTTGGCCGCTCGCAGGACACGGACTCTGCCCGCGGTGGTTTCCGCGACGAAAATGTCACCATTAGGAGCAACGCGCATCTCGCGTGGTCCGTTCAATCCCTCAGCGAATAATTCGACTCTAAAGCCGGGCGGGACTTGCGGGATAGCAGTTGGCGGTCGCGGCACCACATGAGGGTAATTGGCGACCGAGGACGTCGCCCCGGGTTTCGGCAAATCCTCTGGTTTTATGATTCGACTCAAGCCCGGCCTATCGGAGCGCCAGTCACCAAATGCAGCGCCCCCCACAAGCGGTCTCGATTGGCCAAGCGCATGGCCAGAGCCGATGACAAAGACTACCGCCGTCAACCAGAAGGATCGAATGTGTGACCACATTTGTCTATCACTGCCTTTCATAGACATACTGGTAGTTTGAGGCGATCATAAATATCCCAAGATTGATCGCGCTTACCAGCGTGTTCCGTTATGTCCGGATATGGCCCTTCGCGACATATTGCACCGCCGCGCGATCTCGGTCGCTAGCAAAGCATAGCGGAAGTTGATGGGCAGCCGTCTATGGCAGAGGCAGGGGAATCGGGTGAAGGATTTCATGCGGCGATGAGGCTGGCGAGATACTCGTCGTCCCATCCTGCGGTTTTGCGCCGGAGGCGGATGGAATCCTTGCCTGGGGCCTTTCGGGTGAGATTGTAGGCGATGTGCCGGCAGGTTGCGAAGTTGGCTGGGGCGTTGTCTGTTCTGACGCGGCATTCGTCGTCGCGAAAGACCATGTCCATGATCCAGTGCAAGGAGTTCTCGATGGCCCAGTGCGCGCGGATCATCGGGCCGACCGCGGTGGCCGGCATCACCAGCGAGGTGATGTAGAAGCGCGTCTCGTCGGTGATCTTGCCGTTGATTTCGCGCCGGCTTTCGACCACGACAACCGCGTTCAGGCCCGGCCATTGGTGGCGCGCCTGCAGCCAGTCGACATCGTGGATCACCGTGTAGTTTCGGGTCTCGATACGGCCGTGATCCGCATCGACCGTTTCGTGCGTGCTGATCGTGGCATCCCTGTATTTCAAGGCTTTCTGCTCATCGACGAAAACCTCGACATCCTCGCGCAGGGTTCCCTGATTGCCCTTCAGCGCGACAATGTAATCGGCCTTTTTCTCGACGATTTTGGTGGCGATGTCGCGTTGGCAGCCCATCGCATCGATCGTCACAACTGCGCCCTCGATCGACATCATGTCGAGCAGCGCCGGGATGGCGACGATCTCGTTCGACTTCTCGTTCACCTTCACCTGGCCCAGAACGATGCGTTGCCGCGCGGCGAAGGCAGAGACCATGTGGATCGCCTCTTTCGAGCCCTTGGTCTGATACGAGCGCCGCGACGTCTTGCCATCGATCGCGATGACCTCGGCGGGTGTGTTCGTCAGCGCCGCCACCCAAGCCACGAAGCAAAGCTGGAAGGCGCGGGCGTCGAGCGTGGCAAAGATATCGCCGAGATGATCATGCGAGGGTGTGCCGTTCACATAGGGCCGAAACCGCCGCAGCAGCTCGATCTTCCGCTCGCCAAATCGCGCGATGTCGGTGAACGCCTCCGCCCCCGCAAGAACCGCCAGAAGAATCAGGAGCAGCACTTCCGGGAGCGGATAATCCACTTTGCCGGCCTGACGATGATCCGGCAACCCGCTGAAATGGTGAAGAAAACTCGTCGTCTCCGAAACCTCTGCAAACGGTGTCCCCTCGGTATCCATCATCGTCCCCCTCCTGCGGCGCACTGGACGACAACAGATTCAGCACTTCAGCCTTTTGTCACGGATATCTTCACCCGATTGCCCTGATGGCAGAGGACGACGCTCTTGACCCGTACAGACAGGGATGAGAAACTTGCGCAGCTGCCAACCCGCCGACCAGTCGCGCCGGCCCTCGTCCCCAGGCCGGTCGGCAATCACTCGGCTGGCGGTCTGCTTCCCGCCCACAAGCCCCTGACTGGTCCTCGCCAATTTGATATTGTTCGGTGATCCTCGGCGCTAACGGATACTTCCACCCGAGCGGAGGGATACAAGATGGAGACGCTTGACGTTCTCAGGCGCGAAATCAAGGCGCTGGCATTCGATCAATACGGCACCATCGTTGACATGCAGAAGGGGCTTACCGAGGCCGTGACGCCCTTCTTGAAGGAGAAGGGCTGGGACGGAGAACCGAACAGTTTCGTCACCTGGTGGCGCCGCACGCACTTCGAGAACTCGATGATCGACGCGCTATGCGATCGCGGGCATACGCCGTACCGGCAGTAGCAATCCACACTTTCTTTACGCGGCAAAATGGATTGCTTCGCTTCGCTCGCAATGACGGCCGCGGACATCGCACCTCAGGCCGCGCAACCTCACGCCCCCGGAGGCGGCGGCAAAAAGTGCACGTTGTGTTCGGCGGCCAGCGCCACCACCGCATCCGGGGTCTGCTCCTTCAGATTATGAATCGCCCAGAACAGATCGTAGAGCCGGCGGCTCGGCGAAACCCAGAACAGGACTTTTGCGGTTTGACCGGATTTATTGAAGATGCCGTGCGGAATGCCCATTGCGAGCCGGACCAGATCGCCCGGCGTGGCCTGGGTGTCGGCGCCGTCGAGCATGAAGTCGAGCTTTCCCTCCAGGATGTAAAGATACTCATCCTGGTCGGGATGGATGTGCGGCGGCACGAAAGTGCCGGGCGGGAAGGTGGCGTGCCAGGAGAACGAGTGTTCGGTGACGTTCTTCGGCACATAGGTCTGGCCGAGAATGTTCCACGAGATGCCCTGCAGGCCCTCATTGGCCCGGGTGATGCCGGCAAGTTCGGTTTTCATGATGTTTCCTTCCAGTTCTTATTTGCCGGGCGTGCAGTCTCTGGCGTAGCGGTCGCCGTAGTTCTCGAACACTTTCTCGACGATCTCGGTCTGGAATTTTCCATCCGGGCGCTTGGCGACCTTGGTCAGGTAGAAATTCTGGATCGGGTAGCCGTTGGTGTTGAATTTGAAATCGCCGCGCAGCGAGGTGAAGTCGGCCTTTTTCAGCGCCGCCGCCACCGCGTCCTTGTTGCCGAGATCGCCCTTCACCGCCTTGACGGCGCTGTCGATCAGCATCGCGGTGTCGTAACCCTGCATGGCATAGGTGCCGGGCACGTTGTTGTAGGCGCCTTCATAGCTGCTGACGAATTTCTTGCTTTGCGGATTGTCCAGGTTGGGCGCCCAGTTGGCGCCGCCGAACATGCCGACCGCGGCATCCTGCTGCGCCGGCAGCGTCGATTCATCGACCGTGAACGCTGACAGCACCGGAATCTTGTCGGCGAGGCCGGCCTGCTTGTACTGCTTCACAAGGCCGACGCCCATGCCGCCCGGCATGAAGGTAAACACGGCGTCGGGCTTTGCGGACGCGATCTTGGTGAGCTCGACCTGAAAATCGAGCGTGCCCAGCGGCATGTAGCTTTCCTCGACGATCTCGCCCTTGTAGTCGAGCTTGAAACCGGCGGCCGAATCCTTGCCGGCTTGATAGTTCGGAACCAGCACATAGACGCGCTTGTAGCCGCGGTCCTGGGCGACCTTGCCGAGGATCTCGTGGACCTGGTCGTTCTGGTAGGAGGTCACATAGAAGAACGGGCTGCACTCCTTGCCGGCATAGCTCGATGGCCCGGCATTCGGGCTGATCAGGAAGGTCCTGGAATCCGTGACCGGCTTGTGAATCGCCTGCAGGATGTTGGAGAAAATCGGCCCGACCACGAAATCGACCTTGTCGCGCTCGAGCAGGCCCTTGGCCTTGCTCACGGCGCCGTCCGGCTTGAGTTCGTCGTCGGCGATGACAACTTCGACGTCCTTGCCGCCCATCTTGCCGCCGAGATCCTTGACGGCGAGGGCGAAGCCGTCGCGGACCTGCGCGCCGAGGGCGGCGGCCGGGCCGGACAGGGTCACGATCACGCCGATCTTGACCTTCTCCTGGGCGGCGGCCGGGCCGGCTGCGATACCGAGCAGGACTGCAAGCCCGGCCAATCTCAACTGCTGCTTCATGACTTCCCCCTTTGGTCGGCTGCTTCGCGCAGCCGCACCCCACGCCAACCAACACTTCGAAATCCAGCTTATTCGTATGACGGCTGCCGCTGCAAGCAGCAAGCGAACGAGCGCAAACGCAGCATTTTTTGGTATGCAAGGCTCGGGCCAAATGCTTTAATCCTAAAGGAGTTGGATAATTGTGCAAAGCAGCTCGCCGCGGCGTTTTGACTTGCGGCGGGTCCCGAATTATTTGAAGGTCAAAATGTCGGTTTAAGCCGGCAGGATCAAAAGAAGCCAAGATTGCATCATGATTCTGGATTCAGAGACCAAGGCCGTTGAGCTGCCGGAAGATCACGGCGACGAGATCAGGTTGTGGCTGCGCCTGCTGACCTGCACGACGTTGATCGAGGGCGAGGTGCGCAGCCGGCTGCGCGAGCGGTTCGACGTCACGCTGCCGCGCTTCGATCTGATGGCCCAGCTCGACAAGGCGCCGGAAGGCATGACGCTGTCGGACGTCTCGAAGCGGATGATGGTCTCGAACGGCAATGTCACCGGGCTGGTCGAGCGTCTGGTCGAGTCCGGCCACCTCGACCGGCGCACCTCGGATTCCGACCGTCGCGTCCAGGTGATCCGGCTGACGAAAGCCGGCCGCGCCGAGTTTCGTAAAATGGCCGCGGAGCACGAATTGTGGATCGCCGACATCTTCGGGGATCTGACCCCGAAGGACGTCCGCGAATTGATGCGGCTGTTGGCCAAGACCAAGGCATCGGCACAGAAATCCGCCAGGCAGCGGGCGGTCTGACGGCAAGCGTCGTGATTTTGAAAGGCTGATCCGTTGCAAGCGGATGTCGACTACGAGGTCGAGTACAACAACCGGGCCCGGGTTCCCGAAAACCCTTCGATCATCGCCGGCTGGGCGCGCGACGCGGCCGCCTATCGCGAGGCGCGGCAAGGCCGCTGGCGCGTGATCCCGTATGGCAGCAGCGCGCGCAACGGGATCGATTTCTTTCCCGGCGGCGGCGCAGGGCCGATCGTCGTTTTCATCCATGGCGGCTACTGGCAGGCGCTCGACGGCTCGTTCTTCAGCCATCTCGCCGGTGGTTTGAACGCCCGCGGCATCGACGTCGCGATACCCAGCTACGATCTTTGCCCCAACGTATCGGTCGGCGATATCATCCGGCAGATGCAGACGGCGTCGCGCGAACTGGCGAAGTTGGGGCGGCCCCTGGTGATCAGCGGTCACTCCGCCGGCGGCCATCTCGCCGCTTGCATGCTGGCGACGGACTGGCGCGCCTTCGATGCGTCGCTGCCCGAAGCGCTCGTGACCGCGGCCTACGCCATCTCGGGCCTGTTCGAACTCGGTCCGCTGGTCAGGACATCCATCAACCACGCGCTGAAACTCGACGATGCCGCGGCGGAAGCCGCGAGCCCTTTGTTCTGGAAGCCGCCGGCGCGCGGCTCGCTGGACGCCGTGGTCGGCGGCAACGAAAGCGCCGAATATTTCCGGCAGAGCCGGACCATCGTCGATGCCTGGGGCGCCGCCGGCGTCGCGACCCGGTTCGGCACTGTTCCCGACGCCAACCATTTTACCGCGATCGCGCCGCTGGCCGATCCGGGCTCGCCTGTCGTGGCGCGCTTGAGGGAACTGGCCCGGCGTTGAGGCCCGGCGGCCTCACATAAAAAACACAGGATCATCCCGATCTGGACTATTGCGCGAAATTACTTTAAGTATAAAATACTTTGGAAATGAGCCTTTCCTCCCGAAAACGAGGAGCGATGGAAATGTCAGGTGAAATTCGGAGCCTTGGTCCGTCGGGTCACGTTGATGATTTCGCGCGGCGAAACCTGCCGCCGTTCCAGCAATGGCCGGAATTGCTGCTCGACCGGCCGGAGTTTCAATACCCTGAATATCTCAACGCCGCGGTCGAACTGACCGATCGTATCGTCGAAAAGGGGCTTGGCGATAACATCGCGCTGATCGGCAACGGTCGCCAGCGCACCTACAAGGAACTGGCCGACTGGTCGAACCGCCTGGCGCATGCGCTGGTGGAAAACTACGGCGTCAAGCCCGGCAACCGGGTGCTGATACGCTCCGGCAACAATCCGGCGCTGGTCGCAGCCTGGCTTGCGGCAACGAAAGCGGGCGCCGTCGTCGTCAATACCATGCCGATGCTGCGTGCCGGTGAATTGACCAAGATCGTCGACAAGGCGGAGATCGCGCTGGCGCTGACCGACAGCCGGATCGCTGATGAACTGGTGGCGTGCGCGAAGACCAGCCGGTTTCTCAAGCAGGTGGTGAATTTCGACGGTACCTCAAACCACGATGCCGAGCTCGACCGGGTGGCGCTGAACAAGCCGGTGCGGTTCGATGCCGTCAAGACCGGCCGCGATGACGTCGCCTTGCTGGGATTTACCTCGGGCACCACGGGTGAGCCGAAGGCGACGATGCATTTCCATCGCGATCTCCTGATCGTCGCGGATGGTTATGCCAGGGAAGTGCTCAACGTCACGCAAGATGATGTGTTCGTGGGCTCGCCGCCGCTCGCCTTTACGTTCGGGCTCGGCGGGCTCGCGATCTTTCCGCTGCGGTTCGGCGCCACCGCGACGCTATTGGAAAACGCGTCGCCTCCGGAGATGGTCAAGATCATCGAAACCTACAAGGCGACGATTTGCTTTACCTCGCCGACCGCCTATCGGGCGATGATGGCGGCGATGGACAACGGCGCCGATCTGTCGTCGCTGCGTCTTGCGGTCTCGGCCGGCGAGACCTTGCCGGCGCCGGTGTTCGAAGCCTGGACCCGCAAGACCGGCAAGACGATTCTCGACGGCATCGGCAGCACGGAATTGCTGCACATCTTCATTACCAACCGGGTCGGCGATGCCGTCGCTGGAACGACGGGGCGTCCGGTTTCCGGCTACGAGGCGAAGGTCGTCGACGATGACATGAACGAGGTGCCGGCGGGCACCGTCGGCAAGCTTGCGGTCCGCGGTCCGACCGGATGCCGTTATCTGGCCGACGCACGGCAGTCGAACTATGTACGCAATGGCTGGAATCTGACGGGCGATGCGTTCGTCAGCGATGCCAACGGCCGGCTGTCGTTCGTGGCCCGCTCCGATGACATGATCATCTCCTCCGGCTACAATATCGCCGGGCCCGACGTCGAGGCCGCATTGCTGGCACACCCGGCGGTCGCCGAATGCGGCGTGGTCGGCGCGCCCGACGAGGCGCGCGGCATGATCGTCAAAGCCTATGTGGTGCTGACGTCCGGCACCGAAGGCAATGCGGCGCTGGCGACGGATCTGCAGGACCACGTCAAGCGCGTGATCGCGCCCTATAAATATCCGCGCGCGATCGAATTCGTCGCGCAATTGCCCAAGACCCAAACCGGCAAGTTGCAGCGATTTGCGCTCCGGCAGATGGCCGCGGCCGGGGCTGCGCCGCGCTCGGCGCGCGACGCCGCCGAGTGAATGTTTCAAATTGGATTGCGAAGGAGACGAGCCGGTGACATCGCCAAAAGGCCCCGCATTGACCGTGGTGCCGATCCCGAAGACCGGCGTTTCCGGTCCGCAGGTGCTGCAGCCGAGCGGCTGGCCGGCGCCGAAGGGCTATGCCAACGGCATGGCGGCCGACGGCCGCCTCGTCGTGACCGGCGGCGTGATCGGCTGGGATACACAGGGCCATCTGCCGGATGATTTCGTCGCCCAGGTGCGCCAGACGCTGAGCAATATTTCGGCCATTCTCGCCGAAGGCGGCGCCAGCCCTGAGCATCTCGTGCGGCTGACCTGGTATGTCGTCGACATCGAGGAATATCTGGCGAACCTGAAGTCCCTCGGCCGGGTCTATCGCGAGATTTTCGGCGCGCATTATCCGGCGATGGCGCTGGTTCAGGTGGTGCGTCTGGTGGAGAAGGCCGCGCGCGTCGAGATCGAGGCCACGGCGGTGGTGCCGCGCTGAGCTTGTGCGGCGGACGGCGGTTCGGCATCTTCACGTGGATGAGAGGCGAACTCGGATTGCGTGCTCGTCAAGATATTGATCTATTCCGGTGTTCCCGCGCTGATCTTCGAAGGACATTCAATTGAAAGCGGTCTACACCGAACGGCATCGCAGCCACGATCCGCAGTTCTTTCTGGTGCGCGGCGTCGTCCGGCGCACTACCGAGCAGCCCGAGCGCGCCGACCGGCTGCTCAAGGGCCTTGCCGCCGGGTCTCACGATCTGGTCGAACCGACCGTGTTTGGTCAGGGTCCGCGCGCCAGAATTCATAGTCCCGAATATCTGCGCTTTCTCGCGGAGGCCTGGGAGGAATGGTCGGCGCTCGGCGATGCCGGGCCTGAGATGATCGCCAACATCCATCCGGTGCGCCAGGCCGCGACCTATCCAACCAGCATCGTCGGCAAGCTCGGCTGGCACACCGCCGATACCGGCTGTCCGATCGGTCCGGGCACCTGGGCCGGGGCCTGCGCCGCAACCGACGTCGCGGTGACGGCGGCGCAACTGGTGATGGACGGCGAAGAAGCGAGCTACGCGCTTTGCCGCCCGCCCGGCCATCATGCCTATCACGACATGGCCGGCGGCTTTTGTTTCCTCAACAACTCGGCGATCGCTGCCGCGCATCTGCGGCTCGGGCACGAACGCGTCGCCATCCTCGATGTCGACGTGCACCACGGCAATGGCACGCAGGGCATTTTCTATTCACGCGCCGATGTGCTGACCGTCTCCATCCATGCCGACCCCAAAAATTACTATCCGTTCGTGTGGGGCTATGCGCATGAGCGGGGCGAGGGCACCGGTCTCGGCGCCAACTTCAATATCCCGCTGCCGATCGGAACCGGAGACGACGCGTATCTGCTGGCGCTGGACTCGGCGCGAAAGACAATCGAGGCTTTTGCGCCCGGCGCGCTGGTCGTGGCGCTGGGTCTGGATGCGTCCGAGCACGATCCTCTCAAAGGGCTTTCGATTACCACGGGTGGTTTCAGCCGTATCGGCGCCGCGATCGCGCGCATCGGCCTGCCGACGGTGTTCGTTCAGGAGGGCGGCTATCTGTCCGATGTGCTCGGCGATAATCTCACCGCCGTCCTCGGCGGGTTTCAGGGAGCGCGCTAGATGGCCAATTCATCAAGGAGCCCGCAGCGCGTCGCAGTGGCCGGGCTCGGAGCGATCGGAATCAAGATTGTCGAGGCGCTGGATCAGGGCATCGACGGATTGGTTCTCGCGGCGGTGTCGGCGCAAAATCCGGCCAAGCACCAGCAATTCCTTGCGCGTTTGAGCAGGCCGCCCGCCGTCCTGCCGATCGATGGACTCTCGGATGTCGCCGACATCGTCATCGAGTGCGCGCCCAGCAAGCTGGTGCGGTCGATCGTCGCGCCGTTTGTGAGCCGCGGGAAAACCGCGATCGTGCTCAGCGCCGGCGCGCTGCTCGAGAACGAAGATCTGATCGAATTGGCGAAACAGAACGGCGGCCAGATCGTGGTGCCGACGGGGGCGCTGATTGGCCTCGACGCGGTCACTGCGGCGGCGGAGGGAAAGATCCTGTCGGTCAAAATGGTGACACGCAAGCCGGTGACGGGCCTGGCCGGCGCGCCTTATCTGGTCGAGAACAACATCGATATCGAACGCATCGAGGAGCCGCTCAGGATTTTTCAGGGCACGGCGCGCGAGGCGGCCAAAGGCTTTCCCGCCAATCTCAACGTAGCCGTGGCGCTGTCGTTGGCCGGCCTCGGGCCTGACCGCACCACGCTGGAAATCTGGGCGGATCCGGCGCTGACCCGTAACGTGCATCGGATCGAGGTGGAATCCGATTCCGCCCGTTTCTCGATGTCGATCGAGAACATCCCGTCCGAGAATCCGAAGACGGGGCGCATCACCGCGCTTTCCGTCATCGCCTATCTCCGCAAGCAAGGCTCCGCGTTGCGCGTCGGCACCTGAGTATTTGGGCCCCGCGAGGCCGCGCCCGCATGTGTCGCATGCGCCGGCTCGAATATTTGCTGGGCAGTACGTTGCCTAAATCTTCCGGTCGCAGACGATTCTTTAAAGAGCGATCCAAAGACACCGGAACAGAAACGGTGGCTGGAACTCTATCGAAAGCATGAAACTGGCTGGCGCCTTTGGCTTGCGGCGGAAGGCGACTGGGTGGTTGCCGTTTCCCTGAAATCGGTTTGGTGTTGGGACGGGTTAACGAGGCATCTGCCGCATAAAGACCTTTGATCGGGTAGCCGCTTGCTTGCAAGGCGCCGCGCGAATTTGCCCGATGGATATTGGTTCCCGTCAATCGTTGGTCGAACGTTCAAAAATGCTTTACCTGCCAAAAAAACTGTCTCTGCTGGCGAGAATGAAGGAGCGAGATTTGCCCGGCGCATTTGTTGGGTGACAATGGCAGGATGGGCTTATCTACTTGGTTCGATTTTTCTGAAATGTGTGTTTGGTGTTTTTTCCTGAGCGAGGAATATTTCACGACGAAATGGAAGTTGATGATTTGAGGGGCGGTGGGTTGCACAAAAATTTCAGCACGTGAACAATCTTTCGGCGTCGGGAATCATGATGTCGTCACAACTTCGGAATGAAGATAAGCGTGGGCGAAACGGGACTACCACCATGCTTCCTATCCTGATCTTGTCGTCGATATTCTTCGCTGGATATGCGGTGCGTTCCTGGCGGTCGCACAAACGGCGCACGCACCACGCGCCCTGCCAATCCAAATCGCAGTCTCGCATGCTGGGGCAAGCGCGCCGGGCATTCTAGATATGCGAAGAGCCTGACTCGATATGCTGTCTGGCGGCTCGTTGATACATGATTGTGGGGACTAATCTTGAATAGCTTTCTGATTCCAATTCTGGTGGGCGCGATAGTCGTGATTCTAGGCAGACTTCACAGCTATTATCTTGATGAGAACGAGAGAATAGCCAAGGGCTTGCGTACTCTGGATGATTTCTTGACCAGTGGCGGGCGTGCGGCAGTGGGCCGGAATTGTCATTGGGCCGGAATTGTCTGCGGGTCGATGGCTCGCAAACGCGATGTCGCGAAATGACTAGCTCTCGGGGTCATTCACCGCGGCGATACTTTGTCGATGGCAGCGGGCGTCGCGTGCTTATCGGTTTGACGACCGAAGAAACGCGTGAATTTGAAAGACTAGACAATCTTCCGGCTCTGGATGAGACAGGCGGGCATGTTGCCCGGGATGAAAACGGTGCCCCGACCACGACCCGTGAGAAGCGCTGGCGCGAACTCTATTGCAAGCACGATATCGCCTGGATAGAGTGGAAGACGCAAGCTCAGGCGGATCGCCGTGAAGCTTCAGGATTTGTTAAATATAATTGAGCAACCTTATGTCTTGTTTCCTGTCATCTTAGTATGAACCCGGGATACGAGAATGTTTCAGCTGCTTTTGCGCGGTCGAGTACACAATTTTATCAGGGGCCGCCTGGGTGACGACGGGTTTAGGGCACGTTCGGCCGAACGGGATGCTGAGACGGATTTGGCCCGTGTCGGCTCGATTGTGACCGCGATCGAAACCGCACTGCATGCAGCAGAGAGCGAACAATCCGGCTTGAGCCGCCGGGTGGACGATGTCCTGGCACGCGCCGCGGTGACTTTCGGAAATGGAACCGACGAATATCTGGAGCGCGATGCGCTGGATAACTATCACCAGGATCTGTTTGGCGCCGAGATTTTAAATGGGCAGCGTAGGCTCAAGGAACTGGCTACGGAGATTTCCCATTTCAGATTTATGAAGGCCGCCGTGCTGAGCAGGTTCCCGTCCTACAAGACGCCGGAAACCAGGCAGAGCGTCTGAAGATTGATCAGGCGGCTCCAAACCCTTGCTCGTCAAGACTGCTTAATCGACCATCAATTGCCGGTTTAGCGAACGAATCCGGGTGTGGTAGTTCGTTTTACTCCCCCAAGATCCTTGCCGTCCCAAGGTCTAGCGATGGACTCTTTAGCCACACGGTCTACCTCGCGCGCTCGATCTGCTTTGATTTGCTCTCTGATTGTAAGCTCGGGGGCCGGGCTGCAATCCTTGCAAGGGTCCGATGCTGCCGACGCGGGGGCCGAGCAAGCGGCGAAACCCAACAATAATAGTGTTAGTGCTCTAGCCATGATTTGTGCGTAGCAGCATTATGCCGGCTAAGCCAGCCTGCTGAAGCTCGTCTCGTTCGGGTGCGGCAATATGGGTATCGCAGGAAGCTCGGGCCGCGGCGGATTCCGATCGAACGCATCAGGAGCCGCTCCGGACGCTTTCGGTCATCGCCTATCTGCGCAAGCAGGGGTCGGCCCTGCGCGTCGGCACTTCATCCGCCTCGCGCGGAATTATACGGCCAACAAGCGGCTGCCCTGGATCGACAGCAAGGTAAGATTCCCGGTGGCGTAGGCTCCGGTGTCGATGTTGGCCCGATTGGAAAGAACTTCCGCGCAGCGAACCGGGGTATGGCCATGCACAACGTATTTTCCGAAATTCTTCTGGCTGTGCAGAAATTTCTCGCGGATCCACAACAGGTCAGCTTCCTGTTGCTTGGACAGGGCAATGCCCGGACGGACACCGGCGTGAACGAAGAAGAAGTCTCCGCAGGTGAAGGTCAGGCGCAAGCGTTGCAGAAAATCGAGATGCCGTGGGGGCAGTGCGGCGGCAAACTCCCTCACCAATTCACGTTGTTCCTCATCGTCCGGATGGAGCGACGGCGAGAGGCCGTAGGACATCAGGGTTTGCCTCCCGCCAAACTGGAACCAATCGGCAATGCGCGAGGGATCGCGAAAAACGGCGCCCAGGAACGCTTCGTGGTTGCCTTTCAGGAACACCATATTTCCGCGCCGGCTGCGCCTGATCAGGAGGTCGAGTGTCGCGCGCGAGTCTGGTCCGCGATCGATATAGTCGCCGAGATACACCTCGATCGCATGACGTGGCCTGCTGTGTGCAACATCGGCGTCGATAACCCCCAACATCTGTTCGAGCAGATGCGCGCAGCCGTGAATATCGCTGATCGCGTAGATTCGAACCCCATCCGGCAACCTTGGCTTGGCCGTCGCCTTGGTAGATCGTAGCGCTGACAACATCTGGTGTCGGATATTCCTGAAACGGTTTGGGGTTGAAATGACAGGCACGCTTACTCACGTCCCGAGACGGCGAACCGGGGGACGGGCACATGTTAGCCATGAAGCCAGCCAATCACGAGCCAGAGTCCCTTGCAAATGTGTTGATTCTCTGCCGGTTTTGTGGACGCAACGCGAAATGGTCCGATTTGGGCAGGTCGAACCTCAGCGTGTACTTTATCGAAGCTTCGGGGTTCCGAGCGAGGGACGTCGCCCGTCGGCATGGGCCAGCGTCACGGCGTGCTTGAGCAGCGCGGTGCAGAGATATCCAAGCTGCAGCAGCGTCGCAAATATCACGATCGGCACTATTGTCCGCGACAATGTGGCGCCCTGAGCATTGGAAAGTGCCGCAAAGCAGGCCGCGCCGAGAACAATGACGGGGGCAGAGCGAGAAATCTGAATCGAATTCCGAGTATCGATACAATCAGCGTGCTGCAAATCGCCAGCGTAATCACACAACCGTACTCCACAAATGAATTGGAAACCGCAACGGGCGCCGCCTAAAGATGGCTTAATATGGCCGGTCGAATTCAGGGAAATGTCTGGCAAGTACCCTGCTGGCAATGTCGGCTTGAGCGGGATTGGACGCCACCCGATCGCCTAACGATTGCGCAGCAAACGCCGGACCAGGCAGGAAACCGGCCAAAATTACAGCAAAAAAATTCGCTCGTTGCAGCTCATTCCAGCACGCACTTTGTTCGCGCGATTTTGATTCCGCGCTCCCGGGAATTGTTGTCGGTAAAATGACGTGAGTGGGAAGTGATGGCGAGAATCGTGGTCTGCCTGTCCTGCAGAAATACGATGCTCTAGTTTTTGACCCACCTGCGACATTGATCTAGATACGGCATTGGTGCGGATAACGAACAGGTGCTTGGTTCATGCGGATAGTCGTCGTTGGAACAGGATATGTGGGACTGGTTTCGGGGGCCTGTTTCGCTGACTTCGGACATCACGTTACCTGCGTGGACAGGGATAACGAGAAGATCTCGGCGCTGTTGCGTGGCGAAATTCCGATCTTCGAGCCCGATCTTGAGCGCCTTGTGCAAAGCAATGCGCGCGCCGGAAGGCTCTCGTTCACGACCGACCTTGCCGGGCCTGTCGGCGATGCACAGGCGATCTTCATCGCCGTGGGCACCCCCCTCGCGTCGCGGCGATGGTCACGCGGATCTCAGTCATGTGTATGCAGCGTCCCGCGCGATAGCCGAGGTGGTCAAGGGTTTTGCGGTGGTGGTTGCCAAATCGACGGTGCCTGTCGGTACCGGCGACGAGGTGGAACGGATATTCATGCAGGTCAATCCGTCGGCCGGCGTCGCCGTGGTCTCAAATCCGGAATTCCTCCGCGAAGGCGCGGCAGTGCGCGACTTCAAGCATCCGGATCGTATCGTTGTCGGAACGACCGACGAGCGCGCGCGCAAGGTGATGGGCGAGATATACCGGCCGCTTTATCTCAACCAGGCACCGATCATGTACACCAGCCGCCGCACCGCCGAGCTGATCAAGTATGCCGCCAACGCATTTCTGGCGACCAAGATCACGTTCATCAACGAAATGGCCGATCTGGCCGAAAAGGTCGGGGCGGACATTCAGGAGATTGCGCGCGGAATCGGGATGGACAATCGCATCGGATCGAAGTTTCTTCATGCGGGGCCTGGTTTCGGCGGATCCTGTTTCCCGAAAGACACCCGCGCCCTGATCAAGACCGCGCAGGATTACGATGCCCCGCTTCGAATCGTGGAGGCGGTAAATTCAGTCAACGATACCCGCAAGCGCGCGATGGCGCGAAAGGTTGCAGCGCCGTTCGGCGGAAATCTTCGCGGCAAGACCATCGCGGTGCTTGGCTTGACGTTCAAGCCGAACACCGATGACATGCGCGAGGCGCCTTCGATTCCGCTGATCACCGCGCTGAAGGATATGGGCGCAACGGTGCGGGCGTTTGATCCCGTGGGTATGGAGCTCGCACGCCTCGAAATGCCGGATATTCACTACTCGGAGGATCCGTACGAATGCGCCGCCGGCGCCGATGCGCTGGTTATCGTCACCGAATGGGAGCAGTTTCGGGCATTGGATCTCGATCGATTGAAGCGCGAGATGGCGTGCCCGGTGGTGGTGGATCTTCGCAATATCTATGATCCCAATGAGCTGACCAAGCGCGGGTTCCTGTATGAATGCGTCGGGCGCGCCGGAAAGCCCGAAGCGTAGCTCGCGTTCGCCGCGCTCCGGGCGTCGGCCGGGCTCCGAAGGCTGTTTCATCGTGACAGGAAATACATGTCCAAAAGCCCAGCGATTCTCGTAACCGGAGGAGCCGGTTACATCGGTGCTCACTGCTGCAAGGCGCTGTCGGAAGCCGGCTACGTGCCGGTCTGCTTCGACAATCTTTCAACCGGCCACCGCGATTTCGTGAAGTGGGGCCCCTTCGTCGAGGGCGACGTTGGCGATACCCAGCGTTTGACTGAAGCGATCGCGGCCCATCAGGTCGTGGCGGTGATGCATTTCGCGGCCTTCAGTCAGGTCGGCGAGTCGGTCGGCGATCCCCAGAAATATTATCTGAACAATGTCTGCGGGACGCTATCGCTGTTGAAGGCGATGCTCGAACGGGGATGCCATCGTCTGGTTTTCTCGAGCACCGGGGCAGTCTACGGCAATGCCGGGCGCGATCCGATCAGCGAGGGCGCGGCCGGCGCGGTCGTCAATCCCTACGGCGCGTCGAAATGGATGATCGAACAGATCCTCGCGGATTATCGCAGGGCCTATGAGATGAATTCGTTTTGCCTGCGTTATTTCAACGCCTGCGGCGCCGAATCATCGGGATCGATCGGTGAGTTTCGGGACCCCGAAACCCACCTCGTTCCACGCGCAATGATGGCACTGCAGGGACATGTCTGTGACTTTGCGATCTTCGGCGAAGACTACGAGACGCCCGATGGAACGGCGATACGCGATTACATTCACGTCGTCGATCTGGCTGCCGCGCATGTTCGGGCCGTCAATGCCCTGTTGGATGGTTCCCGTGGCGGTCACTACAATCTTGGCACGGGTTCCGGGTTCTCGGTGCGCGAGGTGCTGGCGGCCATCGAGCGCGAGACAGGACTTAGGGTTCCTCTCGTCACGAAGCCCCGCCGCGCCGGCGATCCTCCCGTCCTGGTTGCCGATCCCTCGGCAGCTAAAGCGGGTCTCGGCTTTGTTCCGGTTTGTTCCGATCTCTCGACGATCGTGAGATCCTCGTGGGTGTGGCATCAATTGGCCCACCCGAAAAGGTAATCCAGAACAGCAGCCTCTCTGCCAATTGCTGCTCCGCATAGTTTCGTGTTGTCGATCGTGTTCCGCAAATTATCAAAATTGTGACGCAGTTCACGAAGCTGCCGTTTTTTGAGATCGACTGCGTACATAGCGCTCACCTTGAACGGTTCTGCGGCACGCGGTGATTGTTTCAGCATCACAATACTGCAATGCAAAATCCGATTTGTTTTTTGGTGCGGTGCCACACTCTCGCTTCGATTGGTTAGCAGTCTCCCGAGACCTTCCCGGCAAAGCCTTGCCGGGAATTTTCGGCAAACTTATTCGACGACGTTCGCTCCGACTGACGACGTTCGCTCGAATAGTGACTAGCAAGCGTTGTCGGCAGTTGCGGCGATGAAGTGAAGAGGCCTGAGATGTCTGCAGCAACATATGGTACCGAAGACGTCAATGCGACGATTGCCAGCCGCGGAACTTCCCTACAAAGACCCTTCCAGATATTCTTCATCAGCGGCGATTTCCTGCTCGTCCTCCTGAGCTATCTGGCGGCAGGCATTCTGTATCGCGAATTCATGGGATCTCCTGCTGACCAGGAGGTTTCAATCGGCGCGGGCCTGATTGTCGGCGTGGCTTTCGTCACGATCGCGTTCTTCCAGGGTGTCTACGACGGCCATCGTTTGCTCAACGGAATCTGGCAGGCACGCAAGGTTGTCTTCGCATGGATGCTGGCGCTGACAATTCTGGCTGTCGCCGCCTTTCTCTTGAAGTCGACGGCCAATTTGTCGCGCGGCACGACCATCTTGTTTGCGGTCACTGGTCTCGCAAGTCTGGGCGCACACCGTGTGGCCTGGCGCATCGGCTTGGCGTCGTCTTTCGCCAAGGGGCATTTCATCGACCGCAGGGTTGTGCTGCTCAGCCTGAAATCGCTCGATTTCACCTCGAACCGTTTCAAGGATTTGCGCAAGAACGGTTTTGACGTGGTGCGTCACTTCGTTTTGAACGCGGCACAGGACGAGGCAGCGCTCGATCTCGAGATCATGAATGTCATACGGCAGTCACGGACCACGAATGCCCAGGAGTTCCTGCTGGCGATCGACTGGAACGAACTGCCAATGCTGCAGAGGCTGAGCCAGCATCTGCGGATGGTTCCGCAACCGATCCGTTTGTTGCCCGATTTCCCGATCGCCGATCTGGTGTCGCGGCCGTTCCTGCCGGTCAGCGGGACCGTCGCGATCGAGATCCAGCGGCCGCCGTTGACGGTGTTTGAACGGGCCCAGAAGCGCTGCCTCGACATCGGACTTGCGTCCTTTGCGTTGCTGATGCTGGCGCCGCTGATGATCACGGCGGCGATCCTGGTCAAGCTCGATACGCCAGGCCCGGTCATCTTCCGTCAGTCGCGTCGGGGCTTCAACGGCAAGCCGTTCCAGATCTGGAAGTTCCGCAGCATGACCGTGACCGAGAACGGCGCCACACTCACGCAAGCCACGAAGCAGGACAAGCGGGTGACCCGGGTCGGTCGCTTCCTGCGCCAGACCAGCATCGACGAGTTGCCGCAGCTCTGGAACGTGCTGCGCGGTGAGATGTCGCTGGTCGGACCGCGCCCGCACGCGCTCGCCCATGACAATTACTACGACCAGGTGATCAGCAAATACGTCTACCGCCACCACATGAAGCCCGGCCTGACCGGCTGGGCCCAAGCCAACGGCTTCCGTGGCGAGACGCCGACCATCGACCTGATGGAGAAGCGCGTCGAGTGCGACGTCTGGTATGTGAGCAACTGGAGCATCTGGCTCGACATCCGGATCATTTTCCAGACCGCGGTCGCGCTGATGTATCAGGAAGCCTATTGAGGCCAATCGCGCGCCGCTCCGCGAGGGCGGCGCGGTCAGATGGCTTCAGACGGCGAGCATGCTGGTCCCTTGAATCGTCATCAAGGTGAGGTCGCCGGTCGCATAGGCACCGGTGTCGATATTGGCACGGTTCGTAAGCAATTCGGATGGCGCACCGGTGCGTGGCCATGCACGACGAATTTCCCGAGATTTTGCCGGCTTTGCAGAAACTCCTCGCGAATCCACAGCAGGTCATCCTCCTGCTGTTCGGCCAATGGCACGCCAGGGCGGACGCCGGCGTGGACGAAGAAGAAGTCACCGCAGGTGAATGTCAGCCGCAGTTAGCTGAGAAACTCAAGGTGCCGGCGCGGCATCGCGCGCGCCAATTCGCGCACCAATGCGCGCCGTTCCTCGTCCCCATGGGGTGGGCGAGGGAGTCAGGCCGTAGGACGTCGGTGTGTACAATCCGCTGACGTGCAGCCACTTGGTCAGAAGCGACGGGTCGCGCAGGACATTGCCAAGAAACACCTCGTGGTTTCCTTTCAGGAAGAGTTGCCTCTGCGGGCTGCGGTTGAACAGGATGTCGAGGGTTGCCTGTGAATCCGGGCCGCGGTCGACGTAATCGCCCATCTACACCTCGATGGCGCAGCGCGGGCGGCTGCGCGCGAGGTCCGCGTCGATAACCCGCAGCATCTGTTTGAGCAGATGCGCGCAACATACAATCGGGGCCGGCTCAGTATTGAAACACCAGGTCAGGGTTACGGGGGTTCACATACCTGACGTAAGTCCGGTTCGGACCATAATAATAATGCGGTTCGTCGCTCCTGGTGCGCGGATCAATGGTGTAGGGATAGGCCGCCTCGAGCGAGCGATGCCGAACATAAACTGCGTCCGGGCAACCGCATCGCGGACCGCAATAAGGATTCGGCCCGCGATCGATCTGCAGCACGCTTGCTGCGGGGCGGGCTTTTAGCGGATGGGCGGCATAGTCGGCGGCGCGCGCCGGCATGACCGAAATGATCACAGTCGAGGCGAGCGCAAGAAGGCCGATATAGGATCGTGACATCGCTTTTTGTTCCCCTGATTGCGAGCAACCTTAGACGCTCGCGCCTGGACGAGCAACCGGCCGGATCTTGCCGTCGGAAAATTGAATGAAGTGTGGCGGAGATGGTTCAATAAGTCCGTCTGCGCCTTGTGCTTGTGCTGAATTCGTGGCCGTTTCGTGCCCGAATTTTAGCGGCGCAGTGTCGGAACGAATGACGGATCGATCGATTGAACCGCATCTTGGAAAAAAGTCTTGCCGAGGTCTGACGCCCGCCGATAAGCCGACACGATCGCGGGTTTCAACTCGGGCCGGCGGGTCATGATCAGCTGAACGTCGTTGCGTACGAGGTCCTTGACGTCCGGAATAGCGAGCGCATCGAAGCGGCCCGCTATGTCGAGCCGCACCGGCATCAATCGCGCGTCGTTTGGCGCGGTAAAATATGTCATCTTCAGCGCCTCGACCACGACGGGATCGTGCGGATCGCGCTGGGCCTGAAGCAGCGCAAGCGCCAGCCACAGTTCGGGATTGTAAGGCGAGATCGACAGCGTCTGCCTGACCCTGCCGAGGGCGTCGGCATGCTCCGCGGATCGTATGGTTGCCGACTTTTGCCGGCCTAACTCGATCGCCTGCAGCGCGGTGATCAAGGCATGATTGCTGTCCAGATCCGATCTGAAGGGAGAGAACGTTGCCAGCAAGGAGGGCACGTCTCCAGCCCAGGGCGAGCGGATCTTGGCTGCATCGGCCGGAAATGCGGTGCGCTCCAGCGCCGTCATCTGCGCTATAGCCGAGGCAATCGCATAAAATCCGATGGTCAACGCCAATGCCGTCAGAAGGATGCGAAATCTGCTCACAGAAGTCATTCCCGATGGATTAGTTCAATCCAAAGGCCATCTAACATAAGGCCGTCGTATGGCGAGCATGCCGTCGCCTAGCGTTTGAGGCCGCCGGTCCGGCCTGCAGATTGTGCAAGTCCAAGTCCGACCATCACAGCCACGATGATCTGCACCGAGGGGCTTGAGAGGCTTGAATCGAGAAAGCTCTCGCAGAGTACAACCAGAATGCCGGCGGCCGCAGCCGATGCGAAAAAGGAGTCTCGTCCCCGCCGAACGGCGCCGCGAAAGGTAGCGAAGAAAAGCTGGACGGCGAAGCCTGCCAGGATCACAAGCGCCAATCGTCCCGACTCGATCGCGATCAAGACCGCGGTGGAAGGGGGGACTGCCAAAGTCGCGGCGCCAAGCTCTTGATAGGCTCTCGACGAAAGCCCGAATGTTCCGACGCCATTTCCCAACCACGATGCATCAGCGTATACGCGTTCCGCCAGCGCAACTGCTTCCGGGGCGAAGCTGACAAGTCCAAGCAGACCCGAACCGCCGGACTGAACGCGCGGCAGGGCGATGGCGCCGGCCATCGCCACGACAACTGCAAACAACATCGCCGACGGCCAGGAGCGAAATCCCAGGCGGCGGACGGCCACAATGAAAACGATCACGGTCAGCCCCAGGCCAGTGACCACCAACAACGTGCCGCGAGAGAAGGTCGCCATTGCAGCGAACGCTGCGGCAATTCCGGACAGGCCGGAAAGAATCCCAAGCCATAGCGGAACCGAGGCCAGATTGCGGATGTCCGGCTGGTGCAGGTGTCGTTCGATTGCCCGGGCAATGAGCGCGCCGTTTGTCACTATGGCGAGCGCGGTTGCTGCCGGAAACGGGCTCGTGGGCCCGCCTGCACCGGCAATCATGCCTGCGAACAAATCGAGCCGACCGAGCAGGACTTGCAGCGACATGAAGGTCGTTACTGCGCACAACACAAACAAGACCGTTTCGGCCCTGTGGCGATCCTTGGTGATGATGACGGTCGACACCACCAGCGACGCGTCGACCAGATAAAGAAAGAGGCCGCGCAGCGTGGCGCCGGGATCAAGGCTGATGCGGCCCGGCAGCGATGGATCGTTCAGTGCGATCGAAGTCGTCGACCAGACCGGATTTGCAAGCGATGAAAAAGGCAGCGGCAAGGTCTGCAGCACCATCCAGACGAGAGGAAGCAGGATCGCGGGTGAAAATCGCTTCAGCGACTGCGCGGTTGACGCGAGTTCGGTCTCCGCTCCCTTTGCCGCCGCGGCCAGCATAACGGCGGCGACGATCGCGACCGCATGCTGCGCGAAAGCACCGTTAGCGATTGCCAAGATCGGAGTCACGGCCAGCAATATGGTCAGAAGGGAAGAGGCGATCGACAAAATGGGAGACTTCGAAGCAGGATTGGGATCGAGGCCGGGATGGATCTGACCGCGGCAAGGGGAACCGGCCGCGACTATCGCATAAGCGAATACGCGACGCCAACGCCGTCCGCCGATCACATCGCGGCGGCTGTCTGTTTCGGCTCCCACGCTCGCACCCAATGTGAGAAAGTTCCCGTCACCGGCTGACTTATCGCGAAGGACAGTTTTGCGACAGGTAACGGAGAGCCGTAGACAATCCGCCGATCGGTACCGCTCCGCGGATCGCGGTCGGCTTGGTCGCAATTTCGACCGAAAGCTCGGTTGCGCCCTGCCAGTCGCCGGTCGCAAGCTTCGACGCGTCCGCGGGCAGCAGTAGCGCCGCGCCGCCCTGGATCACGGATGCTTCGAACTCTGCCCGCTTTTCTCCTGTTATCAGGACCACTTTCGGCCGCGTCGAGCGAGACAGGGGTTCGAGAGCGATGAGCACGATTTCAATACCGTCCCTCCCGCATTGCAGGCTCAAGCCCGCAAGGCGCGCATCCGATTTGGCGCTATCGACAACATGCATCGCTGAAATGGCGTCGGCGCCGCCGTCGGGATTTCTGCTCTTCACCAATCGCCAGCCGCCCTCAAGCTGTGTCGATTGGCTGCCGGCCTCGACCTGCCTGAAGGCTTCTTCATCGCACCGTTGACGCTGCTCGGGGCTGACGCTGGATGCGCAATTCAGCATGCCTGGACGCGGCGGCTCGGCCCGGCCGGAACCTGCCACCACCAAAAGAGCAGCGCAGAGCAGGGTTACACGCATCGTGACAAACGCAGACGGAACCCTCACTGAAACCAGATTCGTCACCTGTTACTCAGCAGTCGTGTCAGAAACATGATCCATTGCACCGCGCAACTGTGTCGTCTGGGTCAGCGCGATGTCGCTTCCCTGGACGACGACACCGACGAAATTATGTTTGTCAGACGAGGCGTTTCGGCCTCAATATGGAACGGCATCGCAGCAGACAAATGGCTCGCGACAAAAACCGCGCGCGTGGAACAAATGAAGCGAGGCCAATTGCGCCCTCTCCAATTGCGCCCTCCAATGCATCAACCGCTGACCGCTGGAACTTGCGCGCACATGCGATGCAAATTGAGCACGCTTCTGCCTAATTTAAGATTGGGTGGGGGATAGTCTGTGACTGCGCTGCAACACCCCCCCCTTATTCTTGGCTGCGACAACATCTCCTTATTCTGACCATCTCCTGCGGCTTCGTTGGCGCCACTTCGGATTTGGCCAGCTCTGAACTTGGATGTTCTGAACTTGGATGTAATGGGGAATAGTCTTGAGGCGCAGCGTTTTACTATGGGGAGTCTTGCTCGGCATTCTGCTGTCTTCAGCGGGGTGCGCGATCATGCCCATGTCCGGTCCCGAAGATTACGTCGTCAAGAGTGAGGTGACGCGATCGGGGCCTGAGTATGGTCTCGTTAAGCTTACGCCGACGGTGGTCGATATCCTGAAGGAATATGGCCCCGGCGCAATCGCGGGGTCATTTCCTGATCACCGGCCGCCGCCAGGCATCAGGTTTGGCATTGGGGACACGGTGGCAGTGTCGATCTTCGAAGCCGCCGCGGGAGGCTTGTTTATCCCGGCAGAGGCCGGCGTGCGGCCAGGTAACTTCGTGGCCTTGCCAAACCAAAACGTTGACTTGAACGGGTTCATTACGGTTCCCTACGCGGGCGCGGTGAAGGCCAACGGTCGCACCCCGGGCGAGATCCAGAAGGATATCGTGAAGGCGATCGGAAACCGCGCCATCGAGCCGCAGGTGGTGGTGTCCCTGATCACGCAAAACACCTCGCTCGTAAGCGTGCTGGGTGAAGTGAGAACGCCAGCCCGTCTGACGGCGAATGCGGCCGGCGAGCGGGTCCTTGACTTGATTGCGCGCGCTGGCGGCCTGACCGGGCCGGGCTGGGAGAGCTGGGTGACGCTGGAGCGCGCCGGCAAGCGGGCCACGGTTCCATTCGGAGCCTTGGTATATCAGCCGGCCAACAACGTCTGGGTCCATCCCGGCGACACCATCTATGTCTACCGCGAACCGCAAGTCTTCCTCGCCTTTGGGGCGTTCACGATCGGAGGAAGTTTTGGAGGACAGGCTCAGTTCCCGTTCGATATGTGGAAGATCACCATGGCTCAGGCAATGGCCAAGGCCGGCGGCCTGATTGATGCGCAGGCCGAACCCGCGGGCGTCTTTGTCTATCGGCGCGAGCCGCGCGAGCTGGCGGAACGACTGGGCGTCGACTGCTCCAAATTCGTCGGGCCGCTGGTGCCCGTGGTCTATAACGCCGACTTCCGGGATCCGGCCGCCTTCTTCCTCGCGAGCAAGTTTGAAATGCGGGACAAGGACGTGCTGTTTGCCGCGAACGCCGCCACCGTCAACACGGCAAAGTTCCTGCAATTCGCCCGGCTGGTGATCGGCACCGCCAACGACACGATCGTCACCGCAAACAACGCGCAGATCCTGAGGATCAGCACGCGCCAGTGACGGATCCTAGGACCAGGACGCTTGGCACGCACCGCCGGCTCAGCGCCCTGGCCTGAATTCACGGGAGCCGACGCCGGGGATCGATCGGGTCCTGGGTACGCCATGCCCGATCAAGCTGAAGGCGGGAATCCGGCCGCCTTTTTGCGGGTTCCGCCATGAGCTGCTCGCGGATCGGTCCCGGGGTCGCCCAGGACTTTGCCGGCTTCTCGAAGTGTCGGTGATCGCGCCGCCCTGGCGGATGGCGCTCCAATACGCGCCGAACCGCATGGGTCCGTCGGTCGGTGCAGAGCCGAGCGCCGCGCCGATCGAGGCATGTGACGCCTTCACACGCTGATCCACTCCGCCCAAACGCGTTCGGCGTTTGGTGCGGAGAAGGTGCCGGCACGCGTTCTCCGGATCACGCGTTAGTCGATATATCCGTACCTCTTGTAGTACCGATTGCGGTAGTAGCCCGCGCTGTAGATATCGTAGCGGCTCATCACCGCCATGTTCACCTTGTTGAGGACGGCGCCAAGCAAGCGTTCGCGGACGACCGGGGTTTCGTTGAGCACGCGTTCCACGATATCGACCTTTGCCTTGGCCCATTCGATGACGAGAACGTACGAGTCCGCCAGCGCACCGGTGGCCCGAACATCGATCACCGGTGCGAGCGGGCTGAGGTCGAGAACGATGCGGTCATAGTGCTCGCGCAGATGCTGGAACAATCGTTCCATTTGAGGCGAGGCCAGCACGTCGCTGGAATTGGAAAAACGCGAGGTCACGACGCAGGGCAGGAAATGCAGATTGGTCTGCGGATCAATCCAGACCGCGTCCATCCAATCAAGCCTGCCAAGGACGACATCGACCAAGCCGGCCCGCGCCGAGGGCGCCAGCCTCGCCGTGAGGCTTGGATTGCGGATGTCGCCGTCGATCAGGAGGGTACGGGACCCGCCTTGGGCCACGGTTTGAGCCAGCGCCTCGCTGATTGTGGACTTCCCTTCATTGGGAAGTCCCGAGGTGATGCCGATGACCTTGTTGGACGATCCGTAATTGCTGAGGTCGCATGCGAGCTTGATCGAGCGAAAGCCCTCGGCAAAACGCGAGAAGGGCGAATTGATCACGTATCTGCCGACGCTGTTCTCGGCAGTCAGCAGACGGTCGCGATGCGGCTGCGGGTGATTGGCACCGAGTTCGGAGTTTCGCAGCGGCAGACCCGGAGCCGTGGCGCCGATCGGCCTTGGTGCCACCGGTTGGGGTCTCTTCGGCCGCCTGTTGAACAACCTTCCCGCTTTGGATAGCAAAGGGTGCCCGGCTATTCCCACGCTCTGCTCGCTGCCGATTGCCGGAATCGAAGCGATACAGCTGGTGTGAAGAAGCTGCTCTACCTGGGACACCGTTCGGAACACGCGGTCCATCATGTCGAGCAGGACGGCGACGAGCCCGGCAAGGATTGCGCCGCCAATCAGCGTGGCCAGCAGAACGAGCGTCGTCTTGGGCGACGTCTTGTTGGGAGCGTTGGACGCCTGCGTGATCACACGCGCTTCAGTGATCGGAAACGATTGCTGCTGAACCGAGACCATGTAGAGCTGGAGGAAGTTGTCGGAGAGCGCGCGGGCGCTCTGCGCATTGCTATCCAGATCGCGCAAGGCGATCTGCGCCTGGTTGGTGCCGTTGGATAACGCGATCGTATCGTTCAGGCTCTTCTGGCCGGATTCCTCGCGTGCTTTCGCAATCGCGAGGTCGCTCTTGTAAACCTCGGCCGTGCGCCGCAATTCCTCGGTGATCGAATGCCTGATTTCGCGCATCTGGTTGCGCAGATTGACGACCGCAAGGTGGGTCGGGCCGTATCGATTCGACCAGTCGGCCTCGCGCGCCGCATAATCGAGATAGGTCTGGCGCAACTTGGTGATCACCGGATTGTTCATGGTGTCGGTCACGGTCGCCAGGTCGTTCAGGATGACTTTGGAGTCGTTGTCGTCCGCATTCAGAATGGACGTGATCCGCTCAAGCTTGGCCTGCGCCTCGGCGCGCTGAGCGCGGGCCTGCGTCAGCGAACTGTTGATCTCCGCCAGCTGCTGCTCGGTAAGGAGGCGCCCGCCGGCATCGACGATGTTGTTCTTGGCCTTGAAGTCGACGACCGCGCGTTCGGCGGTGGAAGCCTGCTCCCGCAGTTCCTTCAATCGATCCTGCAGCCAGACCGCGGCCCGCCGCGACGCCTGATATTTCGATTCCAGCGAATCGACGATGTACCCTTCGGCCACCGCATTGGCGACCCGCGCAGCCTGGTCGGGCGAAAGCGACTGATAGGAGATCTCGATGACATAGCTCAGGCCGACGCGCTTGATCGAGAGATTGCTTGTCAACTTGCCAATCGCGATCCGCATCAAAGCGGCTTCGGACGGATGCGATTCCGGAAACATCCAGGAAAACAGGTCGGAGACGCTGGAGAGCAGTCCACGTTCATTGCCGGTGAATTCAGGCGAATCAAGCAGATGCAGATCCTTGATGACGGATGCCGCAATGGTCTCCGACTTGAGGACTTCGACCTGGCTGTCGACCATCGCCGAATCGATCGGACTGTCGCCGCCCGCCGGCGCCTGGGTCTGCAGGCCCTGCATCTTGCGGCTGTCGATCAGGAGTACAGCGGTGCCGGTATATCGCTTCGGGGCCGTCAACAAATAGACGCCGGCCAGGCCGATGCACAGGCACATCATGAAGATCATCACGGGGTACTGGCGGCCAATGAGCGCGACCGCAGAAGAAATCGTCTGCTCCAGAGAAGCCGACTCTTGTGCGGGAGATTCGATCTCGCGAGGGGGTGTGATTCGAGTTTGGAGCATCCGGCTCGTCTACCTGACCTGAGTTCGTGGATTGTGCCGTGTCGGAGCAAGCTGAGACGCATCAGCCCTGAGCGCATCAGCGAACCGAACGTGCCAAATAAATGTGTCAGGAAGAGTGCGGTGCATCATATATCTCCGGAACCCGCCTGAGATCGCTCGCGAGCCCGAGGAGGAATTGGCAACGTGTACCGGTTCAGGACGACAACGCTTGGTTAAGTGCGGTCCCGTCTAGATCCTGCCAGAGCAATTCCCATGCCGGTCTGCGGCTATATCGCGAGCGATAAGCTGGACATCTGCAACAAGAAATCGACAAGACAATGGAAGGCGGCCAACAAACCGATACGGAGCGATCGCGATCGGCAACGCTTGTTCCCATTTTCGCGCCATTTTGCCTCGACCGATGACAGATATGGCAGGCACCCTGCCCATAGTCACCAAGATTGCGAGGGGAGCGCCCATTTCGACGACAACCTCGAACAACCAATGTGCGCCCGTTCCCAAGTTCCAAGGGCGGGAATGGGAACTCTCGGCGGGGTCGTTCGGAAATATCCAGCGAAAGGTGCCGGCACCGGTGCCGAGCCAGGGATGTTGCTTCAGACACCCGCCCGAAGCCGACCCCGATCGTCAATCAAAGTCTTTTACCCGGGACTCGTGCTTCCACTCGTCTAGCGAGCTTACCACGTCGTATTCGAACCTAAACCCGCTGGCGACCAGGCGCTTCGGCAGGATGTTGGTTGAGAACCATAATTTCCGAATGCGGTCGCGATTGATCCCGGTCTTGATGCCGACCTTGTGCAGCATCTCGAACGGAAGGACCGCGAGATTCATGAACCAGACCGGTATGGTCAGCGTCGGCTCCCTGTAGCCGGCGGCTTGAGAGAATGCCGCGCAGATCTCGCTGATCGTGTAGCGGTGCTCGTAGCAGAAGTTGTAGATCGATACGCCGTCGTTGCGAGCCGCCATGAAAAGCATCGACGAGACCAGGTCCTTCACATAGCCGCATGATTTGATCGTGTCGCTTCGGCCGGGATAGACGAAAGCCTGTCTTTGCAGCAGTCTCGACAGCCGCGTGAAATTCCCCTGCTCGTAAAGGCCGTAGATAACGGCGGGGCGAACGATCGTGAGCCGCCTGGCCGCGTCGTCCGATTGCCACAGCAGATGGATGGCTTCGGCCGAGAGCTTGGAACGCCCGTAGGCACTGACCGGCGCGGGCTGCGAATCCTCGTCGAGCGGGGCTTCGCTCGGACCGTAGATCGATATCGAGCTGGTGAAGGTGATGTTCCGGCTACCGGTTTCCTTGGCAAACCGGCACACGTTCACCGCACCGAGGACGTTGGTGTAGTAATAATCGCCCTCCGGGTGGCCCGGCGTGGTGTGGATCGCCGCCAGATTGAAAAGGTCGGCAGGCGCTCCTCGCGCGTGCTTTGGATCGACGGGCTCGCGGATATCGTGATGGACATATTCGACGCCGGCAACCTGGGTCCGCGGCTTGCCGATATCGAGGGCGACGATCCGATCGTAGCTTCCGGACGCGAGGAGCCGGTTCATCAGATGTGTTCCGATGAAGCCGGCACCTCCGAATACGAAGGCCTGAGTGGGGCTGGACATGCGGCTCAAGGCTCGATTCGAGTGAAGGTGCTGAATTCGGTGTGGCAGATTTCCACCACGTGGGACCTTGCAAGGACTGCGGTTGGTGTTGCACGCGCCATCAATATAACTCGCGGTACTCGTAGCGGAATGAGGTCGAACCCGCAGAGATGCCGAGGATCCTTTGCAACTTCTGATAGCCGCTCAGCGCAACCGTGATGCAGTCCGAGCTGCCGACATAACAGACCTGAACGTTGATGGATTGGCCGCAAGTGTTGTTCACGGTCACGATCTGATCGATGATCTTCGGATTGATGATTTGCGGACGCGTAGATGGATGGACCGATATGCAGGCCGTTCCGTCCGGCGCCTTGTGGCTGGGGGCATATGTACCCTTCATCGGCGGGAAAGGATTCGCTGGCATCGGCGACACGCCGGTTCCTCCGTACATTGGCGCCGATGATCTTCCGTAGCCGACGACTTGGGCCTGCGCTGCCGATGCGAGAACCAGGGTGCCGAGCGCCAAGCTGCAAGTCATGCGGCTGACGTGGCTGAAATGGCGTGACGTGAAATCGTGGTTCATGCGATCTGCCAGGGCTCTAGCTGAATCGGCCTCTAGGGCTCACTGCCGGTCTCGAGAAGCTCGATCAGGCCGAAACCGGAAACGTGGTGAAACGAGACTTTCTGGCCGCCGAACAGGACCGCCGGCGCCGGCGCGCTGACCGGCACGATCTCGATCCCGGATGCGGCCAGCGCACCCAGCGCCTGTTCGGCGTCGGGGCATGCGTAGCACAGGTGATAGATCATTGTGCCGTTTCGCTTGATCAGCTTGTCGATCGGCGAGGGACCGTCGCCCGGCCAGATCACTTCGACGTCCGGCATCACGGGGTGATGCCGCATGGCGAGGTTAACCCGCTGTACCGGGTCGAAAACGGTGTTTCCCGCGGTGTAGCCGAGTGACGCAAGGTAACGAAAAGCCTCCTCCGGGGATGCGACCGCAAGTCCGAGGTGATGGAAAGCCAATGCAGCCGATGCCGGCGCGATGTCGTTCGCTGCGCGGTTCACGTCCCCTTACGCTTTCTTCTCGATCAGATCGGCGAACTCGCCGACATTTTTGAGACTTCCGATCTCGGACGCGGAAAATTTCACGCCGAAGGCCTTGGAGACAGCCAGCACAAGACGGATATGGGACAGGCTGTCCCAGCCGTCGACGTCGTCGGCGGTGGTTTGCGGCGTGAGGGCCAGATCGTCCTCGTCAAATACGTCCCGAAAAACACCGGTGAGCTTGCTGTAGACTTCGGCCTTTTCCATTGCGTCATCCTTTGTCGACTGTGTTGGCGGTGCCGGCGCGTGGATCGCAGGCCGGTCAGTTACCCGGAGCGGCTGTTGTCACCTGCGCCGAAGAGCGCAAGGTGGTGACCTTTGGTGAAGATTTGTCAGGTTTCTCCAGGCAGACGAACGAATCCAGCTTTCTCGCCAGCCTGGTCGACCAGACATCGGCCAGATGCCGCTTGGCATGCACCTCGTCCGAATAGTCCAGATCGTTGTCGAGGTCGTCCATGTTCAGTGAGCTGAAGTTCGGCTGGTCGCCAAACTCCCGAAGCAGGTCTGTCAGCGCCCGCCGGTAGCTCGGCTGATAGGGGCTTGCTTCGCGATGCCATGCGGGGATCGGAAGGTCGACGAGCACGACCTTCTCCCCCGAGTCCAGCAGCGCTTGGATGGTCTGTTTCAAGACTTCGACCTGGGTTGGAGAAATATCGCTCGTGCGCCCCATGGTTTCCTTCCAGGATTCCAGCGCCTTTTGCTTTTCAGCGTCCGACATCACAACGCTTTCGCGCTCGTCGTCAGTGCGTTGGGCGCTGGTGCGGCCGGTGAGCACGAGATTGACGCCGGCCCTGGCCTCGCGCGCGACCTTCTCGAGCAGCAGGAAAGGTCGGATCGTCATGACGCCCGCGTCCAGCCATTTCGCGGGCAACACCGCGACCGGACCGTCCGGCGTGCGACGGTAGAAGCCATATCGGTACCGTTCGATATCGACATCGGTCTCGCCGCGATGTCGGTCGCCTTCCGCATACTTCACATCCGAATCGATGAACATGCCGAACCAGACGCCGATCACGAAGGTGTTCAGCCGGCGTTCCTGATCGCTCTGCACCTCGTGGACCAGATTGACCACCTGCCTGACCTCGGAAATGTTGGCGCCCCCCATCGCGAGGTTGCTGACCTTGGCGCAGCCGAGGTTCGACTGCACGAGCTTCTGCCGGAATCCGACTCCGGTGTTCGATGCCCCCACCAAGATGATCTTCCTGTCCGGGTTGGCCAGCACGCTGCGGCCGAGGAAGACATATTTGGGAACCGTCATGTAAAGCGTTTGTTCCGCAGCCTGGAAATCCCGCGGACCGGCGCTCGATGGATCCGGAAAGACGACGAACGACGCGCCGGCGAGCAGCACGTAAAGAAAGGCGAACGACAACAAGGTCAACGCCGACTGCCGAAGGATGTATTTCAATTTCAGAACGCCTTGTAGACGAAGTCCGGAGCCTTGTGCAGCAGGGTCGCGACGGCGATGATCGCCATCATCTTGCCTGCCAGGTGCAGATTTTTGGTGATCTCGCCGCCCTGGGTCAGCGACAGAGTGAGCGGGATGCGGATCCGAGCCTGGACAAGATCCAGGCTCAACGCCGCCATCCCGAACGCCGCCGCCACCAGGACGAAGGTGCCCACGACGCCGGCGACGCCAAGCCGCGCCAACAGATAGGTGAATTGAGGCAGTTCGGGGACCCACAGGCAGGTCAGTGCGAGCACAAAATAGGCAACCGTGAGGCCCCGCGCAAAGTAGATATAGGCGGTGGATCCGGTAAGCGCGCGATAACGCTTCTTGCCCAGGCGTTCGGTGCAGGCCACCTGCCAGAGTTTGTTGATGCTTGCGCCGGCGCCCATCAGGAGGCCGTAAATGACGAAGACCGCCGTCGTACCGTGCCAGACGCCCATCACGCCGAACGTGATGAAGAACGCGAGCACACCCAGATAGGACGTGAGTGCAGGCGAGGGCACCCAGGTCATCAGGAACATCAGGAGCGGGTTGAAGAGATACAACTTGAACCACTGCGACAGCGTCATGTGCCAGCGCTGCCAGAATTCAAGGAAGCTGCGCGCCGAGAACGGCTTGTCGAAATTCTCCGGCAATGTCTGCCCGAGCAGGGTTCCGATGCCGATTACGATGTCCATGTATCCCGAAAAATTGAAATACAGATAGATCGTGTAGAGCGATGCGACGGCCGCGTAGACGGCGCACAGCTTGAGAAGCGGCAGGCCGGCAGGCTGCAGCAGGTGTGGACTGAGGAACGTAAAGGCGTAGTCGGCGGTCGCGGCAATGATGACAAATTTCACATAGCCGGTGGCGATTCGGGAAAACGCCGCATAGACCACCGACGAGTCGAGCCGAACCGCCGCCTTTCCATCCATCGCGCTGAAATCCTGGTAGCGCTGGATCGGACCTGAGACGAAGCACAGGAAGTTGCAAGTGAAGCGAAAAAATGCCAGCGGACCAATTCGCTCGGCCAGATCGCCCGACTGCACATCGACCATGATGTGCAGGATCCGGAACAGGATGTAGGAAAGCCCGATGGTGAGATAGGGGAACGGAAGCTGACCCAACCCTTCGAAGAACGAGAAGCGCTTCAGGAATACATAGCAGCAAAGTATCGCGACGACACCCGACGCCAGCACAAGGGACGACTGGCGGAGGTAAAGCGCGGATACGCAGACATAGCCGAGCGCCAGGAAGGCGATCAGCGGCAACACCTGCGTGACGTCGGTCAAGTAGCTTGCGATGAAGATGGTATTCGCGGCCCCGAGCACGAACCGTCGGTAGGCGACGGATTCACTGACGTGGAAGGCGACCACCACCGCGGCAAGAAACGCAAAAAACAGGGGCGACGTCAGACTCATGGATGTGAGGCTCGAGGCTGTTCGAAATTCTTGTTCAAGTTTGTCGGCTATCTGCTCAGATCAGGCCGGCTCGAACTGCTTCAGCTCACGTTGAACCGCCATCGGCAGATCTTCCAGCTCAACGTCGGTACGGAGCTCCCAGCGGCTGCTTCCGTCGGCGCCATCGTCGAGGCGGGTGAAGCCCAGCTTGCCATAGTGTTCGCAGACCATCTCGTTTCTGTCGGTCGGAACATAGATGCCCTCCAACGTCGTGATACCGGCGGCGCGCGCCTGCAATACGATCTCGGCCAGCACTGCCTGTTCGACGCATCGTCCGAGCACCCGGCAGCTCATCAGCCAGCTGTCGATCGTCCAGGTGTCGCGACGGGTCGCGCGGCAGATGATCACGCAGATGATGCCGTTGTCGCCGAATTTGTCGATCAGCCGCGCATGCAACGTCATGACACCGGGGTCGCCTTCCAGCTGCTCGACCAAGGATTCGGTGTAACGGCGCGTCGTCAGGTTGAACTGATTGCTCTTGTTGATGAGCTGGGTGACGCGGGCGCGCGTCGTCCGCTCGAAGACGCCGAAGACGATGCGCATCTCCAGCGACCGCAGGTACGACTTCAGATCGGTCGCCTGGCCCTGTAGGCCGAGCCGGCGCGCATTGGCCTGGTACATTTCGGCGCGTGCGCGATCTTCCTCGGAGAAATTGATCGCCTCGAAATAGCCGGCCGCGGCCAGCGTGCGGGCGTAGCTCGCCGGATCCGTATCGAGCTCCGGCACCGCGACCTCCGGAATCTCCTGCCGGATCAGGCCCCGTTCGACCGGATTGTCATCCAGGAAGACGAAGGAATCGAGGCCCAGCGCGAGCTCTTTGGCGATGGCGCGAATGTTGGTCGCCTTGTCGTTCCAATTGGCCTGGAACACCGCGATATGCTCTTCCTTCAACAGCATGTCCGGATGTTCCTTGAACGGCCTGCGCGCGACGTTGTCGGTGTTCTTTGAGCTCACCGCGAGCACGATGCCGCGCGCGCGCAATGCCAGCGCGAGCTGCTGTACCGACAGATGGGCCTCGCCGGTCGCATCACCCCGCGCCATCTGGATGCCCTCCATGCCGTCGTCGCCAATCACACCGCCCCAGACGGTGTTGTCGAGATCGAGCACGAGAACACGGCGGCTCTTGCCGCGCAGCGCGCCGATGATGCGCGTGACATGCTCGGCGTAGAGCGGCACGAAGGCGTCCGCGAACGGCAGTTTCGCCAGATTCCACTGGGCGGGCGAGTGCCAGTCGGCAAGGCCGACCGTCTCGGCGATGCCGGCTACGTCAAGGACCATGTCGGTCGACTGCAGCGCCGCCTGGCAGATCTTCTGATTGACGCGATCGACCAGATTGCGGGCCGTGCCGGCCAGCGCGCGGTCGAAGGATCCGAATAGCCCCTCGGGCGGCGCGGCGAGCGTTTGCAGGATGCACAGTGCGCCGCTGTTGCGCGACACGCCTGCACGGATCGAATCAAGAAGTCCGATTGCCGCGCCAACGGCTTCGGTGGCCAGTTGCTCGTTGCCGGGGCACGGCTGCAGGGACAGTCCGCGGTGATCGAGCGCAAGCAGGACCGCGTCGGGCCGCGCCTTGTTGAGGAGCGAATCCGGCTGCAGCGCATCCTGCAGGAACTGATCATAGGCGCCCGTGACGCATTCGAGCGCAAAACCGTGACGGGCAGCTGTTGCCACCAGCACGGGAACGATCAGATCGAGCGTGCCGTTGCCAATCAGGCCAAGGCGAAAGGGTACGAGCGGTGCAAGCGATGCACCGCTGAGTTGCAGCGATCGAATGGTCCGACCCAGCCGCGACAGTTGCCGCTCATCGAGCGCGTTCGTCGCCAGCGCTCTGATTTTCCTTCCCAAAGCCTCGCCGGAACCGGTTGCCAGTTCTTTGCACTGAGCCGAGAAATCGGCGGGAGGTTTCGGAAGCCAGGCGAGTTCTCGATATAGCTCTGCGGACACAGCCGTTTCCTTTTCATGGCAACACGGTCATTGCCCGACTTGCTTGCGATTCCCCTCTTTGTTGTTAGCCACAATCTTTATCCATAATTCGACAGTTTCATGGCGGTTGAATGCGCAGCCACATATCCGAAATTCGATGACACAGTTTCGGCGCTATTCAGATCAGATAAGCAACGCGCGTGCCTGCTGAGATAATTCGTTGCCACATTGCGAGAATACGAAATAAGAAACTGGTCTTGGATCATGGGTGAGGAACCCGAAGTGACGAATGAACTGGTTTTGTCGGTCGTAATCCCCAATCACAATTACGCCGATTATGTAGGCATTGCGGTCAAGAGCGCACTCGACATTCGCTGGCCCAATGTCGAAGTGATCGTCGTCGATGATGGATCGACGGACAATTCGCTCGATGTTATCAATGGCTACGCCGACAGGATCAACATCATCAGCCAGCCCAATGCCGGCCAGATGCCGTCTTGCGTCAACGGCTTCCGCCGCTCCACCGGCGACGTGGTGATATTCCTCGATTCGGACGATGCCCTTCATCCGGACATAATGACTGAAATAGCGGCAGTCTGGTCCGATGCGGCGAGCAAGTTCCAGTTCCAGATGCGGGTTATCGACGCCAAGGGAAATCCGACGGGCAGCATCCTGCCACAATATTTCTCACTTCCCACCCCTCATGACATCCGCACATGGGTCACGACGACCGGCGTCTATCCGACGCCTCCGGGGTCGGGCAGCGCGTATCCGCGCTCGGTGGTCGAGCGAATCTTCGGATTTGAATCTGATTTTGCAGACCGCGCACCCGACAGCTACCTGATCGCAGCGGCGCCCGTCTTTGGCGACGTCATCACGGTTCCAAAGCCGCTGGTGGATTATCGCGTTCACGGGTTGAATCATGGCGCGCACCTGCATCTGGATGACAGCCGCTTTGCGCGGGAAGTTGACCTGACGCGCCGGCGTCACAAATTCTTCACGGATGTGGCAAGCAGCGCGGGGATGCGGGTGGATACGGGTGCGCTCAACCGGAATTTGCTGTTCCTGTGCCTGCGCGCGGCGTCGTGCTCCCTGCGGCCGGACATCCATCCGATCTCGGGCGACAGCGCGACGCAGATCGCGGCCGCCACTTTCAAGGCCCTTGCGTTTCCGCAAGGCTTTTCAAAGGCGCAGCGAGCGTCGCTGTTCTTGTGGATGATCTTTGCATTGTTCGGGCCGCGCGGCTTTCGCCGTTCCGTGGTGAGCTGGCGCTATGTGCCGACGGCGCGGCCGCAATTGATGAAGCGAGCGCTTAACCTGCTTCGGGTGGTGAAAAAAGCGCCAGCATAGCCGCATTGCCCGCTGTCTGGTGCGAACATAAATGGCTTTCACTCGGCCAAATGCGGCTGTTGAACGCTCGAACGCGGTTTCAGAAATTCGGCGAACGGACGCTCAAGCAATCGCCATGCCGAAACGCCTATCAAGGCCGAAAGAACCAGGCTCGCGACGAAGAACGACGCAGGAGTGAAATACGCCTTGAACTTCGCGATCGCGGAGATGGTGAGCGTATGCGTCAAGTAGATCGAATAAGAGGCATCGCCGAGCACGGCAAGTGCAGGAGCAAGCGGGATGTTCCGGTTTTTTTCGATGATGACGGCTCCGGCGACGAGCAGGAGCGCAGGTATTCCCCAGACCGCGACACGGGGCGATTCGATCTCGAGCCGGGCTGAAACGAGAAATAGCAGCAGACCAGCCGCCAGCGAGATGTAACCCCAGCGGAGCTGCGGCAAGCGATCCTGCTCAAACATTCTGCCGAGCAGAATCCCCGCCGGAAACTCGAGCATGATCGGGTCGGTATAGAAAATCATCGGCGGGCTGTTGCCGGTGTAAATGCGGCCCACCAGAGTCAGGGCGAGAAACGCCGCGGCCACGAACAGCAGCCGCTTTGGGTTCTCGAGAAAGAGTGCCAGGGCAAATATGGCATAGAAGAACATCTCGTAGTTCAAAGTCCATCCCGGCACCACTACCGGCCATATCTCGTGATTGCTCGGAGATCGCATCGGGATGAAAAACAGCGAGGCGAGGGTGTGGCTGGCGCTTAGGACCAGCCGCGGAAACAGGGTCGGAAACAAGATCGCCGCGAAGACGAAGGAAAGCGTCACGAACCAGTACATCGGAACAATCCTGACGATGCGGTTCAGAAGGAAATCTGCCGGCGTCTGCGGGCGGTAGGCAGTCACGGTCCACATGACGAATCCGCTGACGACGAAAAAGACGTCCACGCCTGCGCTGCCGATGACGAGCGTCCGTCCGTACGTGAAGCCTTGCGCGTGAAATGCCACGACACCGAAGGCCGAAAATGCTCTCAGATACTGCAGGGAGAGAAGCCTTGACAACGCTGTCTCCAGTAGCCTTTTGCGACCGCCACTGTCGGAAAGGCGCACACAATGCTCCGTGCGGCGTCCTTGCATGCGCGGCCGCAGGTCCATCGCATGGGTGAACTCGGCACGAATCGCGGCCGCCAGCTTCACGGCGTTCCGCGGAGCCTCCCATCTTCCCAACGGACTTCGTTGTTCGTGTGGACGCTATGCGTTCTTTTTGCGCCGCGGGTTCCATCGTCAACCGGAGCTACATATCAATTGAGCTGCAGTTGTGCGAAAAGCGCGCGCTCGATCCACTTCGCACGGCGCGGTGATGGATTATCGCGGCCTTGCGCGCTGAATCGGCCGGTGCGCCGGCTTTCCGACCAGTGTCAGCAACCAGACGATGAGCGCGAAGCTTGGTTTCAGCACAACTCCGACGCTGATCCAGCTGAACAGCAGATAGTTGCATATCTCCACGCGCAGCCGGCTCGAATACAATCTTTGCAGCAGAATGGCGAAGATCAGGCCAAATCCGAGCAGGCCGTACTCATAGATCAGCTTTGCCCAGGTCGGGTCGTTGACCTCATAGTTCATGCGGTACAGCTTGACGTCCCTCAGATAGCTGCCTGCGCCGTTGCCAAACCAGGTCGTGAGGGGGCCGACGTCGAAGCTGTGTCCGATCATTTCCATCGGCGCGACGAAGCGCGCATAAGCGCTGGTATTCGGCGTTTGAAACTCGGAAAGGCGGTCGAACCACAGGCCCAGGCCCGGAATATCCAGACTGTAAAGCAGGTAGAGCGCCAGGATCAGGCCGACGAGATAGACGAAGAATAGCGGAATGCGAACGAGTGATCTCGGCATCAACAATCCGGCGGTGATCGCGAGCAGGCCGGAGCCCGAAAGTGAGCAAATCAATCCGGCCGCGAGGATGCCCATGATGCGCAGCCGCGCCCGCGACCCGAACTCGATGACGAGGGCGAGGGCGACGATGATCGAAAGATCCGCCGACTCGCGGAGGAAAAAACCGTTTGCCTTGATAATTCCACCGCCCTCGCGAACGAAGGTGTAGTTCCCGGCGCCGCGAATGGCTTCGGGGAGGTTGAAGTAGATGTTGGTCAGAAGCGACGACTTGGTGGCGTTGACCAGCACGATCTGCACGACCGCAACGGCGGCGATGATGGTTGCAGCCGAAACATAGGCGGACAGGATGTATTGGTGGACCGCCTCGGGCTCTGCCTTCAGCCGAATGGCGAACGGAGCATAGAGAACGAAAAGCAGCAGCAGCGACGTCCACGACGTCGACGATGTCGCGGTCAATGTCCCGAAACAGGCCAGCACCAATGCGACGATGAACAGGGCCAGAGACGGGAACCCAATCGAAGCGAAACCGCTGATCAACAGAAACGCCGTCACGGCGGCATAGCAGATGAGATCGGTCGATGCCGGGAACGCGTTGATGTTGTAGGCAATCTGCGACAGAAACAGGACGGAGATGATCGATGCCCATATGGCAAATCTCCCCGACTTGCTGAGTTCGGTTTCCGAAGACGGTGACTGCGGGTGCGCGGTCCCAACCGGCGCCGCCAGGGGAACCTGAAACTCAAGAGTCATTGCGGCCTTGACCTCGGTGGATCACGAGCACGCTAGCACAATTGATCAGCTGGAATCGATCGATGTGCGGTTCCAATCAAGATGTCAGTCCTTCCGAAACAGGATATCACGAAGGCGCTCGGTTCCATGCTCGAGCCCGAACCGGTTCGACATCAGTTCAAACAGCCTGGTCTGGTTGCGGTTAAGGGCGGGGAGGTCGTCGATGCCGTCGATGATGGCATTTGCAAGGCCTTCCATGGTGTCGGCGAGATACATCGCCGACTGCTCATCGGCCGTGGTGCCATCGACCGCCATTCGAAGTCCGAATACGGGAAGCCTCGCGAAGGCGTAATCCAGCAGTTTCAGCTTGAAACCCCCGCCGAGCGTCTCCGCAACCAGTCCGCCGCGCGATTTCGCAAGCACGCCAGCGAGATCGGCGACCGGGCCATGGAACACCAGATTCGGTCGTTCATGGGCATAGCGGGCCTTGATGTCCTCCGGAACGTTTCCGACGACGTCGAGCGTGACGTTCTTGCTCTTCAAAGCCGGAAGCAGCGTGCCGACGATGTGCTCGAGATTGCGCTGCTTTGCGACCCATTCGAACGAGCCGAGCAGCAGGATGGACCTCGGCCGGGCCGGCTCGATGCGATCGCTCGGCGCGATTGTTCCGAGATAGATCGGCGGTACCACGAAGGTGGTCTTGCCGGACGGCGCAAAGTAGGTCGCGTCCGCCTCGGTGATGCAGAGAATGCTGTCTGCGGCGTCGACGATGCGTCGCTCCAGTCGCCGGTACTTTTCGGCATCCCAGCGCATGATAGACCGGCGCAACGGGTTGGCGAAGTCTTTCGCGATTTCGGGCCTGATCTTTCCCTCGGCATTATGCGCCACGTAGCAGATCGAGGCCCGCTTCCGTTGCTGCAATACCGTCGGCAGGAACGCAGCGGAGCGCGCGTGATCGAACACGATCCAGTCCCAGTGTTGATCCAACAGTTCGGCCAGGGCCGTCCCGATCGAAGGCGGGGCAAGACTGTAGGCATCTCGTGGCAACGATGTAAGCAGACTCAGGAGTCCGAACCGCCGTGGCCATGGCGCCTCCGTGAAGGCCGTGCGCGGCAAGCGGAGCAGGCGGTCCTCGATCGGCCGGTTCTCGCGTCGCGTGCCGACGACCGTTACGGTAGCCCGTTCGGTTCTTGACAGCGCTGTGAGCATTCCCGCGGAATAGAGCGCGTCGCCGCTAAAGAGCGGCGATGGGACGCGGCCGGCGATCCAGAGAATCTTCTTCATCGCTCGATCTCGAAAGAGAAGGCTCAGAACAGAATTCCGACGCCGAAAGTGCGCATCGGCGACCTGGGATCAGGCGACGGATGGAGATTTCGTTCCAAGCAAACGTCGCTTCACCAGGAGCTTTGCAACGTAGGCGATCCGCTTCGCGCCGCGACCGATCGAGGCAAGCCCCTGACGAAACCGCTCCGCGGGCTGCAACGGGGGGGCATCGAGGCTGCGCAACTCGATGCTGCTTTCATAGGCTGCCTGAGTGACGAGAAACGGTTGGGTCTCTGCAAAATCAATCCCGTGCCGATCGTAATAGACGAGCTTGTGGTCAAGTGGCCGGTCGGCGACCGAAAGCGCCCTTATGAGTTCCATTGCGCCCTTTCGGGTGACGGCATAGGCGGCGGATCCCAGCGCAGGCTTCAGGGGAACGACGAGCTGGGCTGTTTCGCCCTTGACGAGCGAGATGCTCGACTTGGACGTGTGCGCATAGTGAATGCCTTCGAATTTCACGATATCGGTCTTCATCAGGAAGTGCGGCAGATCGCGTCGGTAGAAGTTCTGAAAACGTTCGCCGAACGCGGCGTCGTCCTCGAAGATGACCGCCATCGGCAGGTTTTGCCGCACGATGCGTTTCAGCGCGGCAATGTGCGACAGATAGCAGCCGATTTCCCCTGCCTTCATCGGGCGATTGGCGGGAGCGAAATGGAATTCGCGGCGGATCACCCGACGAATAAGCGTCATCCGTTTCTTGGCGTCGATTGCGGGAATTCTTTCATAGGGGACTCCGAGCCGCGTCAGCGCACTCGAAATGTCCTGCCATCGCGCGACGTCTCGATCAAGATTGATGACGAAGGCAGGTATTGTTGCGTCGGTTGCCACGAACTCTCTCACATTTGATTTGCCGCTTGCACAGGGCGAGGGGCGCTGCCGTAAATATCGTCATTCTCCGGACACATATTCGGCAGCCCGACCACATCATCGCCAAGCTTGATGTGTTTTATCCGACGCCAATTCCCCGTCCTCGTCCATTTCGTCAACGTGAATGGCCGATCATCGGGAAATCCCTGGAGTGCGAGGCTAACCTGTCCTACCGATGCAAGGCTGTCAACTTGACCGAGACTTGTTGGTGACGTCAGTAGTCCCTGCCATCCAACCTACACCCGCTCAGAAGGCTCGCTGAATGATCCTCACCGAGATTTGCAAACGTGTTCTCCTGACACTGACGATTCTCACGGCCGCTTCGACGTCCGCGCGGTCGGCGGGATGGGAACTGGTGTTTTCTGACGAGTTCAACGGCGACAAGCTCGATCGAACCAAGTGGGCGACGCGTTATCTCTACCAGAACGAAACGATGGATCATTTCAACGACGAGAATCAGCGCTACCGCGACGGCCACGTCGTGGCGGACGGCGTGCTCAACCTGATCGCAAAGAAGATGCCCGGATCGGTCAGTCTGTACGAATCCGCGATGATCCGCAGCCATCGAACATTCTATTACGGATATTACGAGGCGCGCGTGTTCCTGCCCAACGCAAAGGGAGTCTGGCCGGCGTTCTGGCTCGAGGCCGACTACGATATCGACGGCAAGACCTGGCATCCGCCGGAGATCGACATCTTCGAGTTTGTCATCAACGGCGTTGAGGACAAGGCGAACTCGCTGCATTCGAATGTGGTGGGACCCTGGAGTCCCCAGCAATACACCTATGTCGATCGCTCCTTCGAGCTCAAGTTCCAGAACATGTATGGAAGCGAGGACCTCAATCAGGGCTGGCACACTGTTGGCTTCGTGTGGGCGCCCGACAAAATTTCGATGTTCTGGGACGGCAAGCTGATGTACACGCGCAACTACCAGTGGCTGCGCAGCGACGGAAAGCTCGGTCCGCCGGCGCATGTCGACCTCAACTTCGCCGTCGGCGGCAGCAAATGGGCGGGCCGCCATGGCATTGATGAAGCCGCGTTTCCGCAGACCTTCAAGATCGACTATCTCCGCGTTTGTCAGTACACGACCTCCGAACGCGGCGGCCGGCAGTGCGGCCCGAGCGAATTGACGCCGGATCCGAAGCAATTTGGCTATTCCGCGCCGCTCAACGACATGGCGAAGCCGGCATTCCTGGGCGTCAGCAAGGTGGTGGCGGGCAAGCGGCCCAACGCAGGTGTCCTCGCGTTAAGCACCAGCGACAGGCTTGACGTCGAAATTCCGCTCAAAATCCCGGAAGACTATCCGTCCGATCGGACGCTTCAGCTGACCGTTTACGACAAGGCGACGGGCGCCATTGTAGGGTCCGCCAATACCAAGCTGCAGGTCGAGGCCGGCAAGAAGCGAGCCGACGGCTCCACCATCGCCGTGGCCTCCCTGCCTGCCGTGCAGCGTCCCGGAAATTACATTCTGTTCGGCAGGCTGACCGCTGACGTGCCCAACGGCAGCGGAGCAAAGCAGGTGCTGCCCAGTCCGGTGACGTGCAGCACGGATGTCGTTCAGCCGGCCAAAGCCACGGTGTGCAAGCTACTTTATCTGGACGTGCAGGCGCAGTCGCATTGAGGCAGCCCGGCGCGGCGGGGTTGATCGCGCTCTTATCCAGGCGAACCGATATTTCGGCGGCATGGGAGGTTCACTATGCGGGATCTGCTCCGAAAAACTCACGTCGCAGCTTCGGCGTAATGAGTCTCAGCGAAAGTGCGGTCTTGATGAAACGAAGCGGATTGGCGAGCGTCGCTTTCTTGAAGAAAGTTGCCATCAGCCCGGTCGAGCTGCTGTGGGAGCCCGGATGTCCGACGCGATATATCGCGCCGAAGAATGGGAGGGCCTTCAGCGGGGCTCCCGCTGCGGCCAGATCCTGAGCGACGGCTATATGGCTGCCAAGCATGCGCTTCATGTAGTCGTCTGCATCGATTCTCCCGAGCCTCTCCAGATCGTAAAGCCGGGCATTGATAATGTGGGAGGTGCCGCAAAGCATGAAGAACTTTGAGATGGCACCGAGCAGCAGGTTGCCTTCACTCCACATGTAGCCTCGGTCGATGTACCATCCATTTTCGTCGGGATGCCTGGCGACGTAGTCGGCGAGCCTGGAACTAACAAAATCGTCGTCATCGACGATCATGAAAAAGGTGGCGTTCCGTGCCGCCAGCATTCCTGCGCGCACGCGGCGTCCCTTATCGATGCGGACGAAGTCCCGGAAAACCTCGACGTCGTCTGCGGCATTGCGTTCGTGCTTCGGGTTCGGCGCAAAATCGACACGTTCAACCGAAAAACCTTTCGGCAGGGCGGGCAAGTCCGCACCGCTATTCGCCACAATGATGGCTTGCCAGCGGTCACTATTCTGACCCGAGATCGATGTTATGGTTTGCGCAAGCCGCGCCTTGAGGGCGTCCCAGTTCTTGGAATTTGCCGGATGGCGAACCGGTATGATGAAGGTCAACATGAAGTGCCTCGCATGGACGTCGTGGGCTGCTGCGCATAGCGCGATGGCTCCCGCAAGACAGCATGCGCGATTGGCCCGCCAGATGCATAGCACCAAGTTACGGCTGCCGCTCGGATTGTTCATCGCGGCGGCATGAACTCTCAGCGAAAAGTTTGTGGCAAAGCTATGAAGCGGAGTTCCACTTGCCCTTGCGACGGATCGTTGTGCAACCGTGACGATCTCCGGCCTGTTTCGGACCTATCCGGTTATTTGCTGACGGGTTCAGCGCGCTTTCTCTCTTTTTGAATGTGACAACAGATGACTCCTGGAACCGCGCTGGATCAAAAAACAGCTACGCAGCTCTTGACCATCCAGTATCTGCGCGGCATCGCGTCCGTGATGGTGGTCCTGCACCACATCAGAAATCCCTGGCCGAATCTGTACAACCCGCTCCAAACGTTCGACATGGGCGAGGCCGGGGTCGATATCTTTTTCATCATCAGTGGCGTGGTGATGTACGTTTCGTCACGGGTCGAGGCGCCTGCAGTTTTTGTCGGATTGCGGCTCATTCGGGTCGCGCCGCTGTACTGGATCCTGACGCTCTGCGCGGCCAGTCTCCTTCTGCTGTTCGGTGCCGCCAGGCCCGGCATCACGCTCGTGAACGACGTGATTCGTTCCGCGCTGTTCATTCCACACCACAGCTCGATTTTTGTGGGCACGATCTGGCCGGTGTTGAACCCGGGCTGGACCCTGTATTTCGAAATGTTCTTCTACCTGATCTTTGCGATTGGCCTTTTTTTTCGCAAACCGCTGCTAGTCCCGCTTTGTCTGATTCCCCTGCTCGCTGTGCTCGGACAGCTTGTCTCCGCCGATGAATCGATCTTTCACACCTATACGCACCCGCTATTGATGTATACGCATCCCCTGATGCTGGAATTTGCCGCCGGCATCGTGTTGGGATGGTTGTTCCTGAACGGGAATATTCCCAACGTCTGGCTGCTTTTGCCGGCAGGCGTTTTGGCGTTGTTCGCGGCACATATTCTGCGCTTTCCGAACCTGTTTCTGCAAAATGGATTGTGCGCGGCGTTGATAATGATCGGCGCGGTCGCCACCGAGCGATCATTCAAGATTCCCGAAATTCGCTGGCTGCGGTTGCTGGGGGATGCGAGCTATTCGATCTATCTGACGCACGCGTTGACGCTTTTCGTGTTTCGCCGGGTCTTTCTTCGGCTGCCATTGGAAGGCGCTCTGCAGTTTGCGTTGTTCGCGATTCTCGCCGCAACAGCCTCGTTGCTGGTTGGATTTTTCGTCTACTTCAAGATCGAGCTTCCCATGACGCGTCGGCTGCGCTCGCGATTCCTGGCGACCTTCGCGGCTAAGCGCAGAGTTTCAGGCCAGCGATCGAGCGAGACCGGCTCCTCTGTTCCCGTAGGCCCGGTCGGCGGGTGATCAAATATGCGAGCGCTCATGTCTATTTGCCTTACTGACGGACCAGGTCATGCATGCGCATAACGCAGACGCGCTCTGCAATAAAGCAGCCGCTGAAGTTCCGGATTTTGGGACCTCCTTGAACCCTCGTGGCGTTAAGCGGCCAGCGGTCTATTGCGAGAATCCTGCTTATCGGAACCGACAACTCTTATTACTATCCTTCCACCCAATGTTGTCGGGTTCGCTGAATCTTGCGCTCATCAGTGCGATGGCGTGGTCATACCGGACGACAAGAAGATGAATATTGCCTACCTCATTCTTGCCCACCAGCATCCCGAGCAGCTTTCTCGGCTAGTTCGTCAGCTGCAGACGCCTGCTGCGGACATGTTTGTACATGTCGACGCAAAGGTAAACATTGGTCCGTTCATGCGGGCGGTCGGATCCCACGTCAAGTTTACGGAAAAGCGAATCCCCGTTTATTGGGCTGACTATTCCCAAGTCGATGCAGTCCTCCTCCTGATTGAAACAGCCTTGGCGGTGCCCCGCAATTACGACTATTTCGTTCTGCTCAGCGGTGTCGACTATCCGCTGCGTTCGGCAGCAGAGATCGAGGACTTCTTCCTGCGAAACAAGGGCCTTGAATTCATCAATTGGGTGGCAATGCCTTCGACGCTAGTAGCAAAGCCCCTGTCGCGGCTAACCGACTATAAGCGCCGTCCCGGACTGCTCGGCTGGATTATCGGTAGAGTTCGCCAGTTGCTCGCCAAACTTCATGTCATCCCTCGAGAGCGTGACTACAGGGTATATCTGGGTAACCTTGCGCCTTATGGAGGGAGTACGTGGTGGGCTCTTACGCGCGATGCGTGCGACTACATCCAAAAATTCGCTGTAGGCAATCCCAGGCTCATGCGGTTTTTTGAAAATACCTCTTCGCCGGATGAAATGGTCTTCCAAACCATCCTTGCGAATTCGCCGTTCCGGTCAAGCATGCGCCGTAACATAACCTATACAGATTGGAGCAAAGGGGGAAATAGTCCGTCCCCTATCCGCGACCAGCACGTGGCGATGTTCCGCGCCAATCCGATCGTGAGGGCGGAAGAAGGTGCTTATGTTGCTGGCGAGTTCCTTTTTTGCCGCAAGGTCATGGACGCCGCCACCTCGGATCAGCTTGCGGTCATGATCCAGCAACGCAACGCCGTTACCTAACGCGCTTCTGTCCCTGGCTAGCATTCGATGGCCGAGGAAGCTGTGTGCGCGGCTATGATCTGCCCGGACGAGATCATGCCCGAGTTTGATGTCTTCGGCTGCAATTTGGTCGCATTTCGGAGCTGGTTGAAAGCTTATTTGTTCCGCACGGGAGTCGCGAAGGCTAACCCTGCGTCTTCATCTGCAACTGTGCTAGCTTGCCAATTGTCCGCTCGGTTGGTTGGCGGTGGATGGATCATGTGGCCCGAGCCGGGGCGCCTTCCGCTCATCCCCTTCCTGGAAGCGTCTGATGGCAATAGAGTTGGATGGACGTCGAAAACTGCCCGTTGGGCAACTACCTTCGCGCAAGGATGTCGTTGCATGCTTGCAGTGTGACCATACGTAATCACGCCGGGAACGTTATGATCTGGGAAGAATTCTGCAAATGGTAGACAATGAACCCGGCAACCCTACACACGCTGTTCGCGCGATCCGGGGCGTATTTTGGTCGGGCGTCAACTCGGTCGTACCGTCGCTCGTCGGCTTTCTCGTTTTCCTGGTGACCTCGCGCTACCTCGGTCCGGCCGAGTTCGGTGTCGTGGCCCTTGCCGGCAGTCTGGTGGCGCTGCTCGCAGTGCTGTTGCCGACCGGTTTCGCGGAGGCGATCGTTCAGAGGTCGTCCGTGGACGACATCCATCTTGACTCGACGTTCTGGGTGGCATCGATCTGCGCGCTCGTCGCGTATGCCTTGCTCGCCGTCTGCAGTGGACTGTTCAGCCGAATGCTTGGCTCCGAATGGATCGCCGTGTTGCTTCCGGTCGCCGGGCTCAGGCTGTTCGCAGACGCCGCCGGCATAGTTCCGCAGGCCATCATCACGCGAAGAATGTCCTTTGAGTTGATCGCCGGCCGGACATTGCTCGCCACGGTGGTATCGGCGGCGCTGACGGTACTCCTTCTCGTCGCCGGCTATGGCATTTGGGCTCTCCTCATCGCGCAACTGTCGTCATCCGTCACCGCGGCCGTGGCCGCCATGTGGGGAGCAGGGTGGCGGCCGAAATTGCGGATCAGCCTGGACGCGCTCAAATCGCTCGCACGTTATGGCGCGTTTTCATCGGGCACTCGGGCCATGCAGGCCCTGACGACCCAGGCGGATCCCGCGATCGTGGGACTTTTCCTGGGGCCGCATCAAGCGGGCATCTATGCTTTTTCGCGGAACCTGTTCCAGATGATCCTCAACGTCCTGGCGACGCCGATTGGCGCGGTGGCTCATCCGATGTTCTCGGCCATTCAGGAGAATGTGGATCGAGTCAAGAAAGGCTATTTGCTGGCGACGTTTCTTTCGTCGGCGTTATCGTTTCCGGTCTTCATCGGGTTTGCGATGGTGGCGGACCTTGCGGTCCCTGTCATATTCGGAGCGCGCTGGGTCGATACGGTTGAGCCGATCCGACTGTATTGTGGACTTGGTACGATGGCCTGCATCGGCGTGATTCAGGGAAGCCTCATCAACAGCCGCGGTCATGCTCATTGGTGGTTTTATTACCAGCTTGCCGCAGGAATAGTCACATTGGCGATCTTGCTGCTGATGTCGAGATTCGGCGTGACCGCGCTACTGGCAGCCGTTCTGATCTCGACCATCGCCAGATGGCCGTTTGCGGTGATAAAGACGTCTCGGCTCTTGGCGGAACCGGTATCGGAGTATTTGCAGGTCTTCGTCGGCCCGATCGGCTCCTGCATGGTCATGGTCGTCTGCATCGCCGCCATCAGGCACCTTCTTCCGGAGCTTCCGCCCGTGATTGCGCTAGGAATCAACGTTGCGGTTGGAGCGGTGTCGTATTTCGGAGCGATGCTGGTGATCGCCAGGGACCAGACGATGGACGTCGCGAAGCTGCTCGCGGGGTCGATCAGGTTCAAGCCACGGGGCCAGCGCAGAGTTGTGTCGAAACCTGGTTGAACACGTTGGTTGCGTCCCCTGACGCAATCACCTTAATGTCATTCGACGTCCATTGCGTCATGTGTCGGCCCGAGCAAGTAGAATGCACGAAGTTGCGCTAACGTTGGTTCTGTGTTCTCGAAATGGAATGAGGACCGTCGAAAAATGCCTGGATCATATTCGCGCGATGGGCGGCGCGGATGCCATCGAGGTTGTGCTGGTCGACAACGGCTCGACGGATGGCACCTTCACCGTCATGCAGGAGTTCTGCCGGGCCAACCCAAATCTGTGGCGTGCCATGCAGGAAACGAAGCCGGGCAATTCGGCCGGTCGAAATACCGGGATCGCGGCGTCTTCCGGCGAAATCATCCTGTTCATCGACGACGATTGTTATCCAGACCGGGATTTTGCGTCCGCCTGGAAGACGGTATTCGCGCAAGATCCCGGGCTGGGCTTTGGCTCCGGAAGGATCCTGCCGTACGACGCACGGCAGTCGCCGCTTGGTTGCAATACCAGCACCACGACACAAATTCTTGCCTCGTCCACCTTCGTCCAGCGAGGGTTTGTCCAAGGCTCCAACATGGCGTTCAGGCGCCGGTGTTTGATCGATGCCGGCATGTTCGATGACCGCTTTGGCGCCGGCACTCCGTTTGCCGGCGAGGAATGGGAAGTCGCCGTCAGGGCGTCATATGCCGGCTGGACGGGCGGGTATTTCCCGGAGCCAAGCGTGGCCCATGATCATGGCCGTTTTGACAACGAGGCGTTCGTTCGCGGGCACTACTACGACATCGGCGCGGGCGCCGTCTACGCCAAGCACCTTTTGACCGCGCACGCGCCTGCGACCGTCGTCGAGATCGCGCGGGACATCCGCAGGCAGATCAGGAAGCGTGCCGCCGTGGGCCCGCTGTTCGGAGGCGCCATGCAATATTACTCGACCATGCTGCGTCAGGCGCGATCATGAAACTCTACTACTATCGGAGCACCGCACCGAACTTCGGTGACGATCTGAACAATGTGCTCATGCCGAAAGTGTTCCCGCGCTTCTTTGATGAAGACGATCTGACCCTGTTCCTTGCGATTGGCTCAGTGCTCTTCAACCATCATCCGCAACGGGCCCTGAAAGTGGTCTTTGGGTCGGGATTCGGGCAGTACACCGCGGCTCCCCGGCTCGACGACCGCTGGAGATTCTATTGCGTGCGTGGGCCGCTCACCGCGGAAGCATTGGGACTGGACGCGCGCCTGGTCGCGGCCGATGCGGCCGTGCTGGTCAATCGTCACTTGAGGAAAGAAGTCCCGAAGCGCTTCAAGGTCAGTTATATTCCGCATTGGCAGAGCCTGTTGAATGGCAACTGGCCCAAGGCTTGTGAATTGGCCAACGTCGAGCTGATCGATCCACGCTGGCCGGTTGATCGGGTCCTCGAAATGATCCAGGCCTCGAACACGGTCATTACCGAGGCGATGCACGGCGCCATTGTCGCGGATGCGCTCCGGGTACCGTGGGTGCCGGTTCTTCCGTTCCACCGATCTCATCGATTCAAATGGTCGGATTGGGCCGGCGCTCTCGAGATCGATCTCAAGCCCTACGCTACCTTTCCTGCGACGTTGCACGACCTCTGGGTTTCGAGGACGGGCAGGGATGGCAATTGGATGTCCAGCAACAACAGGCTGGTTCAACTGACCGTCGGAGCGGCCAATAACGCGCTGCCCTATATCGCCGCGCGCGGACTGCGGCGGCTGAGCGAAATGGAGCCCGTGCTCAGCTCCGATATTGCGCTCGGAAAGGCCGTCGCGAAGCTCGAGGCAGCGGCCGATCAGATCCGACGGGACTTTCATCGTTGAACGAGACGCGGTGCGTCTCGTCTCGGCATTTTCAAAACTGGATGACCTTCACTCCGGCAATATGCATTCGCGAGGGAAAGGCCTGCGGATCGCTGGGAGCACCGAAGCAACGAAGGTTGTTCCGCCTGTAACGTATGCTTGACATGAGGCCCACCAACTTATGCGCCTTCCATAACAGTCGATCTTGGAAGGCTGGGCTGGCTGGCCCAATCAGGCGAACGTCGAGGTTGTCCAACGGAAGTTGATCCAACCTCTTGCGTCCGACCAGCACGGCGCGCCAGTCCCTCAGGGCAAGGATCTGCTCCTTGATGAACGTTTCGGAGAGCGGCAACAACTCGTTTCGGTAGATCAGCGCTGTCTTGTTAATTGACGTCACACTTGGATCCCTCAACAACCAGATCGACCGCAATAGGCGTGCTCGTTCATTGGTCGACCACCGTCAAAAGCTCCCATCTCGTCAAAACTGAACGGTCTTCACGAAATATGTATTCTTGCAGTTTGCACGCGCCTTGTAAGCGAACAACGTGGATACTATCGCTCAAACCGTCTCCAACCAGAACGAATACCCTTCCGACTTGCAGCCCAACGGCTTGGTGATTTCTTTAGCTTGAGCGCGAAGGCGCTCGTCCTGTTCAACAAACCAGTTCGGCAGGAGTATTTTGAAGGGTTGTTGTTGGCATAACAGCATTGCGGCCAAGAGGTATTGCTCGGAATAAAGTCGTCTGTTCCAGCGCGGCGGATAATCCCAGGGAAGGAAGATATCATGGATCTGAACGATGACGCCGGAGGCAAGGCGTGGTAACAATTCAAGGAAGAACACCGTTGCATCGGAATTTGTGAACGCCCGGTGTGAACCATCAAAAAACAGGATGTCACCGGCTTGCAATTGATCGAATAGAGAAAGGTCGCAATCTTCGAGACGTTGCCGGACCACGTTGTCGCATAGGATGTCAATTGAATTTCTTGGGTTAGGGTCCAAAGAAGTGATCGTGGTCTGAAGCTTTGCATCATTGATGGCAAAGCGCGCAAACTTCGTCGAATTGCCGGACCCGATCTCGAAGTAGCGCATCGGCTTTCGCGCGACCAAAATTCCGATCAGGGCAACCGCGTCGAAGTCCTTGAACCAGACGTTCTGCCAGTTGGGCGTCGTGGATAGCTCGTCGCTGGTTAGCGGTATCTTGGAATAAATGTCGCGGCAGCCTGAGAATGCTTGAATGAGACTGGCATAGTCGGCCCGGCCACGCTCAATCACTTCTGCAAGCTTGCCGTGAGGAGGATGTCCAAACCCCCAGCGTGGCTTCGGGTCGACAGGATAATATTCATCGACGCCATAACCCCATTTCCAATTTGTCATGGAATAGGGGTGCAGGTCAAAGCCGGCCAACTTCGTAGCCGTCCGGACGGTCTTCTTGATCTGATGCAGCATGGAGAGGATCCCATCGAAAACGGGGCGTTTCAAGACATGCTTGGTTCGAATTGTGGCCTTTTGATCGCGGTTTTCTGCCGAACGCATGTCGGGTTGTCGGCCTGTCGTTCTCAAGCGCTACCAAACTGAACGACTTTCACGCCGCGGATGTACATCCGTGCGGGAAAGGCAGACGGGTCGCTCGGCGCCGCCACGAGTCCGCCCACAGCGACATCCATCAGCATGTACCACGGACCTGGGCCCACCAAATTCGCCATTGCTCGATAGGGTTTACCATTGAAGTACCACACGATCTCGGTTTCCCCGAGAAAGCAGCCGAACCGATTGAAGCGCGTAAAGATATCAGCGCCCGGCTCGAAGTCGCTCAACTTGATCGGTGCGCTCGAAGATTCATGCCCCTTGCTGCTCACCCAGTGAAGATTGGTCGCCACGCCATCCCGCGGATAGTCGGAAGAGGAGATGAAGGCTTCGATGATGTCGATCTCTGGCGGCCACTTGCCGGAGCGCAGGAGCCACAGCGCCGGCCAGCTTCCGGCGATCTTCGACAGCCTCACATCAAACTCGACATAGCTTCCAGTTGTGATCCGGTTGAAGAACGTCTGTGACGTAATGATCGCTGCGGTATAGGTGACGGGTGCTTCTTTCTGCCAGCCCAGAGTGATCTTGCCACCCCGGCCATCCGAAAGCCCCTCCGGGATGTATTCGGCTTGAATGAAGCGGTGCCCCGTCGATGGATCGAGGCCCCACACCTTAGCTTCCGGGTTGAGAGCCGGATCCGCGTAGTAGCCGAGTTCCCTGTTGCCGACCTGCTGCCGCGTCTTGGAAAGCCGGCTCTGCCAACAGGGCCTCCCGTCCGCACGAAAGCCGCTGTCGCTGGCGAAGTCCGGGGCGAGGAGATCATCTGAAAAAACCACCGTGCCGCCGGTAGGAAGCGGTGGAAGCTCGCGGCGTGATGGAGGAACTGGCGTCTGCGCTTGCGCGTGGCACAGGGCAGGGGAGGCGGCCGTGAGGGCGGCGGCTGTGGCGCGTGTGAGGAATTGTCGCCTTGTGGCACTCATTGTCTGGCGACGAACATCATTTTGATCGTCTCCCGTGACGAAGGGCCGGCTCGCTATCGTCATGCCTTCAATCGGCGCGAATGAGAGTTGAGCTGCTTTGCCAGGCGCAACAAGGCTTCGGACGCGCACGTGACCACGAGCTGAAAGCTCAACACGATCGCGCCGATCGGCATTGCGATCAAGAGCGCACCGTAGCGCCGTTTGGAACGCGTATATTGCGTGGCCGTGGCCATTTCGGTCCAGAGCGCTCGCAGACCGGCCCAGTCACGCCGGTGCCAGGCCGACCACAGCCAGCCTAGGAAAATAGTCAGCCGCGTGTCGGGTCGCAAGATGTATTTGGCAAAGAAACTGCCGCGGCCACGGTCGTATGAGCGCAGCAATGCGGGCATATCGGCCTCAGTGCGTCCATGATCATGCCGCACGATCGGACGAGGATCGAAATAACCCTCAAAGCCGGCCCAAAGCACTGCTACGATGGCATCTATGTCCTCGCAGGGGAATGGTGTCCCGGCGCCCAGCTCCGGGTCCATGCCGTTGACAGCCACAAGCGCGTCGCGCCGGAATGCGATGTTTGCGCCCTGCAATACGCCTGGCCGTACATAGGAGTACCTCTGGTACTTACGAACTGTCTGGCCCTCGTCAATGGTCACCTTCGCGTGCTTCGGATTATGGAGCAGGATACGCCCGCCGATCACGCCGGCATCGGGATGGTCGGCAAACGCGGCAAGCAGGGCGTCGACATAGTCCGGCGAAGGATAGCAGTCGTCATCCGTAAAGGCGACGATCTTGCCGCGCGCGTTTTTCCAGCCGAGATTGCGGGCAGCGCCCAGTCCTATTCGCTGGCCGAGGATGTATCTCGAAACAATGTCGTCGGCGAACGCATGCTGCAGCACGGCCGCCGTATCGTCGGTCGATGCATTGTCCACCCAGATCACCTCGTAGCCGTGACTGGTGCTCAGCGCCCGCAGCGCGCCCAGCGTTCCCGACAGGCGGCTCGCACGATTGCGCGTGCAGATTACGATCGATACCTCGATCTCGCTGGTTGGATCAGCATCCACAATCAGGTCCTGCGCATGTCAAAAGGCGGGGGAGAATGACAGCCGGTGTTCTCCTCCCGGCGGCGGCGATCTCGGAGCGCTGTCTACAGGCTGGCATGGGTATCGTACCATCCGGGCAGCGAGCCGCGTTGGCCCGTAAAGAGCTTATAGGCGGCCTTGAACGGCAAGGCCAAAACAGGAAACTTGGCCAGCAAGGAGTCGTCGCCGAAGAACCGATAGTCGCGGAATATTGATCGGTAGCGGCGGATGATGCCGTCAAAGTCCAGCCAATCACCGCCGAGATCCTCGCCAAACGGACCGGAGGCGCCGCCTTCGAAGACATGCGCGACCTTTGAGCCGTCAAGCGCCCTGGTCTCAACCCGCGATCCCGGAATTCGCTGCTGTTGCACGGCTTTGAACTTCCGGTAGCCAAGCTCGCGCAGCAGGCCGAGCTGCGCCTCAACCTCGTCAAAGTCGACCTTGTCGGACTCGACCGAGACATATTGAGGGCGGCTAGGCTGTTGCTTCAGTCCCTGCAATACCAGCTGGTCGGCTCCCTCGACGTCGACCTTGAGGAAATATGGCACGCCGCAGGAGCGATAGATTTCGACAACGTCAAGGCGCGGCAGCACGATGCATTCGCTCTTGTGGCCCAATTTCTCGGTGCGCTCGGCCCTGTTCCTGTTGATTGTGCTCAGCACGGAGTCCGAACTCTTGTAGAAGGTGATCGTGGGTCCCTCGGACTCCGGCGCGATTGCTCCCTCGATGATCCGCAATTGCCCGCTCGCGACTTCGTTGCGAAACCGCGCCTGGCAGTGCTGGACGAGCTCAGGGTTGGCCTCGATCCCGAGAACCCTGAACCCCTTCTTGAGATAGAACGCCGTGTCTTCGCCCTTGTGCAGTCCAACGTCGTAGATCAAGTCTGCAACCATTGAAGCACCCGCTTGTTACATCAAGGCCTCCAAATGATCGTGCCGGCCATCGTCTTGTGAACGTGGCCGGCTTTGGGCCGCCGCCTTAAGCGGCCGCCCTGGTATTGCTGCGAACTTGCCGTTCGATCCATTCATAGGTCTTCTCGAGACCGGAGCGGAGTGTCGCGGACGGCTTCCAGCCAAGCTTCTGGCCGATCAGGCGGTTGTCCGAATTGCGGCCGCGCACACCGAGCGGACCGGGGATGTGCTTCTTGATCACCTTCTTGCCGGCGATGTCGGAGACGAGATCGACGAGCTGGTTGATCGTGACCATCTCCTCCGATCCGACGTTGACGGGACCTTCGAAGTCCGACCGCGTCAGGCGGATCGTGCCTTCCAGGCATTCATCGATATAGAGGAACGAGCGCGTCTGGGTGCCGTCGCCCCAAATCTCGACCTCGCCATGATTGGAGGCCTGGGCAACCTTGCGGCAGACCGCAGCGGGCGCCTTCTCCTTGCCGCCTTCCCAGGTGCCCTCGGGCCCGAAGATGTTATGATAGCGCGCGACGCGGTTTCGCATTCCATAGTTTCGGTTGTAGGCGAGATACAATCTCTCCGAAAACAGCTTCTCCCAGCCATATTCGCTGTCGGGCGCCGCCGGATAGGCCGAATCTTCCGCGCAGTTCGGATTGTCGGGATCCTTCTGGTTATGCTCCGGATACATGCAGGCCGACGACGAATAGAACATTCCACGCACGTTCCGCTTCTGGCAGGCGTCCAGCATGTTGAGATTGATGGTTGCCGAATTGTGCATCACGTCGGCATCATGTTCGCCAGTGAAGATGTAGCCGGCGCCGCCCATGTCGGCGGCGAGCTGATACACCTCGTCAAACTTTCGGTCGGTGATCTGTCGGCAAAAATTCTGATCACGAAGATCGCCGACCACGAAATCATCGGCCTCGGTCTCCGCGAATGGCGGAAATTTCAGGTCGACGCCACGCACCCAGAAGCCTTCACGCTTTAGCCGCTTGACGAGGTGCCCACCAATGAAACCACCTGCACCGCAGACAAGAGCGGTGGGTATGTTCTTCGTCGCCATTAGATTTTCCTTTTCGCAGTTGTCGCATCGATAGCATAGTCAAATACTGTTTCGAATCGGTCCGTTACCGTTTTGATGTCGTAATTTTCGAGCGCAAATGACCTCGCCTTGGCCGCGGCATTTGCTCTCAAGGTTTCGTCATTGAGAAGCTGCAAGGCAGCCTTTACAAAGGCCGGCTGATCGACGGGATCAACGACCAATCCGGCGCCATTGCGGCGAACGACATCGGAAGCAAGATTCTCCTTGGGTGCTGCAAGCAGGACCGGACGTCCGGCGCAGAAATAGGATTGCACCTTTGAAGGCACCGAGAATATTCCCGCTTCCGGTTCGATCGTCGCAACGGCGACGTCTGCGGTGGCGAGCACCAGGGGAAGATCCGCAAAAGGCTGCAGCGGCAGCAGGATGAGATTGTCGAGCCCGAGCTCGGCCTTGGCTTGCTCGAGATGTGCGACACCAACGCCCTGGCTGACGGTCACAACGTTGGCGCGTCCCTTCACCGCCCTGGCGAGTTGTACCAGGAGGTCCGGATTGTGCTTCAGCCCAAGCGTGCCCGAATAGAGAAAGTTGAACGAGTTGTACAGCCCGTAACGGCGTGCCCACTCGTTGTCCTTCGGATAAGGCGCGATATCGTTCAGCGCACCCCAATTCTCGATCACAAAGACGTTGGCTTCGGTGCCGGTCCACCTCGTGGCGAGAGGCGAGAAGGCGTTCGTGATGACGACGACCGCATCGGAGCTCTGGAACTGCCGCCGCTCAAGAAACCGATAGTAGGCTCCGACCATGGCGCCAGGTGGCCCCAGCTTCTTGCGCAACAGCTGCGACACAGCGACGCTGTAGAAATCCTGGACCCAGAACACGAACTTCGAGCCGGTCTGCTTGCACGCGTTGACGATGGCCGATTGCGCCTCCGTCGGCGTATTGCCGGAGATAACGATGTCCGGCTTGTCCGAATGCACCAGTTTTGCAACCGCCTTTCCGTAGGCGACATCGTCGAACCTGCGGCGCACGAAGGACGCCTTGTCGTAGGGGCGGGACAGCTTCACTCCGGTAAAGGACAGACGATCGGGATCGACGGACGATCTCTCGAGCTTGCCCTTCGGGCCGAGGTCACCGTGGAAATACGCGTGGCTGACTTCATGTCCGCGAACGGCCAGTTCGCGGCTGAGATCGACCTGGAACGGGTGCCCCGCGTAGTCGTGGACGAAGATCTTCATGACTGTCGCACCAATCTCGCAACCGAAACGTGGCCGTTATGAGAATGCTCGCGACGCGAGATCGCCAGCCATGTGTCGATGGATCGGAGTTGTTTGCCGTTGGTCTGCATTATCTTTAATTTCGAACCTTGTCGAACGCCGCATGGTTTGGCGTGCCTGCGGGCTCACTGCTTGAATATTGGACATCAGCGGACTGCTTCATAATGGCGGCTTCTATTCGACGAGTAAGAAATTCTTGTGTCGATTATGAATTCAAATTCGGTGCCAGGTGGCGGGAGCGGCGAGCAACACCCAAGCAGCGCCACCGGCACGTGCCTAAAAATTGTCGAGGCATGCGCCTTTGCCTCAAAGCGGCCACATAGGCAGGTCTACGAAGCGGCTGCGCGCGAAGTGTACCGTCGGAGCAGATCCGATTTTTAGGGTCCCTATGTCATCTAGGTTCATTGCTGCCGCGCTGGTCGGATGGCTTGCAGCGTGCCAAGCGGCCTTTGCCGATCCGATGACGCTGGATTTTTCCTGGCGCGGGTCCACGGGCTGCGTCACGCTGTTCCCAAATCCGGAATTCCATCTTCGCAACATTCCCGAAGGCGCCAGAATGCTGTCGCTTACGCTGACCCAAGGTGTAAGGGAAATGGGCGGGCAGCAATTGCCGATTCCGGTGGATGGCATTTTGCCGTCCGGGACATTCCGAACTTTCGCCCCATGCAAGCCTGCCGTGTACCAATGGACGGCGCAGGTCAAATCGGCGACTGGACAGGTCCTGTCCGAGGCGCACCAGGCGCGCTTCTATCCAACCGATGAGCTTGCGCAGGACAAACCTTGACCCCGGTCCAGTCAGGTCCGGGAAAAAATTTGCATATGACACGTCCTTGAACGTGCGCCGTATTGTCGCCGCGATTGCGAACAGGGCTTCAATGGCGTCGAACAAATCGTCGAATCGATCTTCCGAGTTCCACATCTCGCGACGTCCCTTGTTGCGACTGTTTCCTGCAGTCGTGCGGAGCGCAATTATGTCATTGTCATCGTCGCATGGATCAAATTCGGACATGCTCGGGGGAACTCGCCGTATTTTCCACCGCGGAAACGTTACTCCTCTTACCGACGGAACGATTCTTGGTTCCACGCAAGCCGGCTAAGCCACGCTAGCCTGACTTGCGGATTTTGCATGCTGCGGCTCATCCGCTAGCGTACGTGCTTGATTTTCAGGCGACCTCTGCAAAGGAACTCGGCGGACGCGCGCCGACATGCGTAAGTTCCTTGCACAGTTGTTGCGCGCCCGAAGTGCGCGCGAGCGATAGCTGTTCGCTCCTTGCTGCGGGACGGTGGAACCGCAATTGCCGTTTGTTCATGGATCGCGAAGAAGCCGTATTTTGAATCGATAGGTTGGCATTCCGCCCGGAGTCACAGCCGGGCTACTTTGAAAGAGAATATTGCGCGAGGAGTTGGGCCCATCGAATTTAGGCGGCAAATCCGAGTTTCAAGTTCAGCATGTTTCCAGTTTTTGAAGGCCAGCCCGTCATGATGTATGTGCGCGAAAGCGTCTCGTGGTCGCCGTGCGCGCAGTTGCGTCAACGACTTGTAGGGTCGATCGCCTGTTTTGACAGCCTGCCGAGCCGGCATCGCGCCGGAGAGGCACTATGACCAGGACGGTATTGGTCACCGGCGGTGCCGGATATGTGGGCTCCCACTGCTGCAAGGCGTTCGCCAAGGCTGGCTGGAATGTGGTGACGCTCGATAATCTCTCGCGCGGCTGGCGCGACGCGGTTCGTTGGGGTCCCCTCGTGGAATGCGATGTTCGCGATCCACTCGAGGTGCGTGGCGCGCTGGAAAAGTATGAGCCGGATCTGGTCGCGCATTTTGCGGCGTTCGCCTACGTTGGCGAGTCGGTAGAAAATCCGGCGATCTACTACGAGAACAACACCGCTGGCACGCTTGCGCTGCTGAATGGCATGCGTGCGGCGGGATGCCGCCATATTCTGTTCTCAAGCACTTGCGCCAGTTACGGCGTGCCCCAGCACATTCCCATCGATGAAAGCCATCCGCAGGCGCCGATCAACCCCTACGGTTGGTCGAAGATGATCATCGAGCGAATGTTGGAGGACTTTGGCAGGGCCTACGGCATCGGATCTGTTTCCTTGCGCTATTTCAACGCCGCCGGTGCTGATCCGGAGGGAGAAATTGGCGAGCGACACGAGCCCGAAACCCACGTCATCCCCCTCGCGATCGAGGCCGCGCGCCGAACCGATCGGCCATTTACAGTCCTGGGCACGAATTTTCCGACGCCCGACGGCAGCGCCATCAGGGACTATGTCCACGTCAACGATCTGGCGCGAGCCCACTTGCTCGCAGGCGAAATGCTGGTCGAGCGGGGCGGCACTCATGTGTTCAATCTGGGTACCGGCGTCGGCACCAGCGTGCTCGAATTGATCGAGGCGGTGAGGCGTGTCGCCAGGACCGAGCTGGTCGTGCGCCGCGGTCCGCGTCGTGCGGGCGATCCCCCCAAGCTCGTTGCATCGTTCGCAAAGGCCGAGCGAGAGCTTGGCTGGCGGCCGCAGCACTCCCAAATCGAGTTCATCATCGAGACCGCCCTTGAGTGGCGGGACCGCCATTCGCCCGTTTGATGCAGCAACGAAATGGCCACGCTCGCTTCCATCGCATGCTTGCCGTTAGGGGAGGGGGTCACGCATGTGGCGGTGACGTCGCCTGCGGACATTGCCGAAACAGGATTGCGCGAGGGCATGACCGTGTTTTGGCACGGCGACCGTCCGATCGGCCACGTGCTGGTGCACGAGGGGCAATGGACCGGCTCGAGCATCGATCACGTCGACGCCGACTACCTGCTGGCAATCAAGGATGAACAGCAAAGGCAAATCAAGCCGACTGTCTCGGCAAGTGTGGTGATCTGCACGCGGGACCGGCCGGATGAACTGGCCGCATGTCTTGCGTCATTGCCCAGGCAGAGCTGCCGGCCGCGTGAGATCATCGTGGTCGATAATGCGTCGCGGGATCGGCGGACGCGGGATGTCGCGTTGGCCGAGGGAGTCATCTATATACGCGAAGACCGGCCAGGGCTCGATGTCGCCCGCAATACCGGCGTGCTTCGCGCAACCAGCGACATTGTGGCCTTTACCGACGACGACGTCCTGCTTCATCCCCACTGGCTGGAGCGGCTGGTGGCCGCATTCGATCAGCCACAGGTCGCTGCCGTGACCGGGCTCGTGCTTCCTGCAGAACTCGCAACCGAGGCGCAACGGCACTTCGAGACCTATTGGGGATTTGGCAAAGGCTATCGGGAGCAAGACTTCGATAGCTCATGCTTCAGCGGCGCTTTCCCCGCGTGGGATGTCGGTGCCGGAGCCAGCATGGCGTTCCGCCGCGACGTGTTTGAAAAGGTCGGTCTTTTCGACGAGCGTCTCGATGTAGGCCAGGCGGGCTGCTCTGGAGATTCGGAATTTTGGTACCGACTGCTCGCAAGTGGCCATAAGTGCCGCTACGCACCTTCTGCTGTGGCCTTCCATTCTCACCGACGGACAATGGAGGGGCTCGCAAGCCAAATCTATTATTACATGCGAGGCCACGTTGCGGCTCTACTGGTTCAATATGAACGAACGGCACTCGCAGAAAACCGGGTGCGTGCGTACCTGTATCTTCCGGCCTGGTATTCCTATCGGCTGCTTCGCAGCGCCATCGGTCGCAAGCGCATTGGCGACCGTTTTCTCAAGGAGGAGATAGCCGGCTGTGTGTCCGGCATTCGCTTCTATCACCGGGAGGGGAAGCGGAAATGACGGCCGGTTCGCTCACGTCGATCGTAATCCCCGCTCGCGACGCCGAGAAAACCATCGCTCGTACCCTCGAAAGCCTGCTGGCCCAAACCGACCCGAGATGGGAGGCCCTGATCGTTGACGACGGCTCTGTCGATGCAACGCCCGCTATCGTTGACGGCTATGCGGTGCGAGATGCCCGCTTTGTTGTCCTCAAATCCGATGGGCGGGGTGTATCGACGGCCCGCAATGTCGGCCTTTCCAACGCAAACGGAGAACGGCTTCTGTTCGTCGATAGCGACGACTGGATTGACGAGCAATTTCTGGTCAAAATGAACGCGGCGCTGAATGGAAATCCTTCTGCCATCGCCGCGTGCTGCGATCATTGTCGAGTCACGCCTGACGGCGACCAAACGCCTCGCTACAGCAATGCACGAGTTGCGATCAATCCATTTGAAGCTTTCGCGCGCAGTTGCCCAGTCGCCGTTCACAGCGTCCTTATCAAAAAAAGTGCCGTCCTGGGAGTTGGTGGTTTTGACGTCAATCTTCGCACCTGCGAGGAATGGGACCTGTTGCAGCGGATTGCGCGAACCGGCGGCAGTTGGATCCATGTCGATGAGTTGCTGAGCTATTATTGGTCAAGCGAGCATTCCCTGTCCAGCGACCTCCAGCAAATGCTGGCTGATGGGAATGCTGTTATTGCTCGCGGATTTTCCATCGACGAACGGGTCGAGAACCCTGCGCCGGGGCATCAAAACGGAGCATCTGCCGCGCACGGAAGATCGCAGGCGGCAGCACATGCCTATTTTGCACTTTGGTGCGGCGGCATAAATTGCGTCCGCGGGACGGGGAGCCGTCCTTCAAGCGAAGTTCTTGCCGACATACCGCAATCAGGGACAGCGGCGGATGAGATCGCCTTTTGCCTGCTGGACGCAATCGCGGTGGGTGCCCGGGCAGCGCCGGCGAAGTTGGCCAGTCGCTGGACGCTGTTTGGCGCGCATGTGACCGAACTGATCAGCGCAATCGGACGGGCCTGGAACGATCCGGCGGAAGCCCGAAAGGTCCAGTACCGATTTGAGCGCATGCTGCTCGACTACGACGACCTTTCGGCTCCGCGCGAACTTGCTCTGACACTCGGCCTCCGCGTCGATCTTCGGCAGCTTCCGGCGTTCTGCCCGCCCAATCATGTGGACCGGCTTTACGTGTACATTTGCGATGGACCGCAAATACTGGCTTTGCTCGACGTCGGGCTGCTCGGCGCGGTGGATGTCGAGTTCTGGACGAATCTTGTTCACGAGCACCTCGCTCATTTGGATATTCAAGTCGGCAAGTGCCGGCGACCTCCGAGCCAACCAGCCAGGTTGATGCGACGTTTTCGGCAGCTTGCGCGCAGCAACCCGGATGGTCATCAGCATCGGCTGCAGGTGTTGCAGGACCGTGTGTCGAGCGAAGCCAAGTCAAGGCCTGCTTCAAGCACCCCGATGTCAGGCGGCAGGGAGAGCCATGCCGTTGAAGAAGGCCCACGCGACGTTGGACGTGAGTTGTTCTGGGAAAGGTTCTTTCAAAAAGAAGACCCCTGGAACTACGGCTCGCCCTATGAGCAGGAGAAATATCGGCGGCAACTGGAATTGCTGCCGCCTGAACCGGCGGAACGCGCCATCGAACTGGCATGCGCGGAAGGGCATTTTAGCCGGCCTCTGGCGACGAAAGTCGGGCACCTATTGGCATCCGACATTTCACCAACAGCGCTCGAGCGGACTCGCCGGCGATGCAGCGGAATTTGCAACGTGGATTTTCTCAAGCTGGATCTGTCGGCCGACCCTCTCCCCGGCGAGATGGATCTCATCTGCTGCTCCGAGGTGCTTTACTACCTGGATGACCAAGCCGAATTGGCGCTTGTCGCACAAAAAATCGCGGGGGCATTGCGTCCTGGCGGGCATCTCATAACGGCGCACAGTTTCGTCTTGAAGGACAACAGAGACCGGACCGGGTTCGATTGGGAGAATCCGTACGGGGCCGAGACGATTGCGCGGGTGATGGCACAGCTGCCCGATCTTGCGCTTGAAGCATCGATACAAACCGAGCTCTATCGCGTCGATCGCTACAGGCGACTGAAGCCGGGCGAGGTCGCGCCGGGTCCGCAGGTCACGATTGCGCGAATAGAGGCGCCGATTGAAAGGGAGGTTGCGCGATTCATCGTGTGGGATGGCGCTGTCAGGCTGCGATCGGAGGTCGTGCAATCGGAGCGGCGCACGCACGTTCCTATCTTGATGTATCATCGAATCGCGACCGATGGACCGGAAGAGCTTGCGCGCTATCGCGTCAATCCGGATGCGTTTGCGCAGCAGATGTTGTGGTTGCGCAGAAACGGCTACCATACGATCAACTCGGAGCAACTGGCGTGGTTTGTCGCAAACGATTGCCCGTTTGAGGGCAGGCCGCTGCTGATTACCTTCGACGACGGATATGAGGATTTTGCCGAACAGGCGTGGCCTATATTGAAAGCCAATGATCTGTCCGCAGAGGTGTTCATTGTCACTGATCTGGCGGGCGGGCGGGCAGAGTGGGATACATCGTTCGGAACGCCTGCGCCGCTGATGGATGCCGACAGGATTGTCGCGCTTGCCGGCGAAGGTGCAATGTTTGGCAGTCACCTTGCGCGCCATCCTCGAAACGATCGGCTCTCAAGCTCGGAACTTGCCGAAGAACTGCTACGGTCTCGTATTCAGCTGGAGATGTGGCTGGGGCGGCCGACGACGTCGCTTGCGGCTCCGTTTGGATGCACCGATCAGCGGTTCAGAATTCTTGCGGCGGAGTGCGGCTATAAATCCGTATTCAACACGGTCGGGCGGGCTGCCTGTTTGAAAGATGATCTGCTCGATCTGCCGCGTATAGAAGTCAGAGGAGATCGTAGTTTGGACGAGTTTGTGCACTGCCTGGAGCAGTATCAATGAGTACCGGTACGCACCTGGTCAGTGTCGTCATTCCGGCTTACAACGCCGGCGCGACGATCGACGAAACGCTTCGCAGCGTCAGATCCCAGTCGCACGAACGGCTCGAAATCATCGTGGTGGACGACGGCTCGACCGATGACACGCTCGCCGTCGCCGAGCGGCATGCGGACCAGGATCCCCGTATCAAGATCATAAGGCAGGGCAACGCAGGCGTGGCGGCGGCTCGCAACGTCGGATGGCAGGCGGCTCGTGCGGAATTCATTGCGTTCATCGACGCCGATGATCTGTGGGCGCCGTCCAAGATCAAGCGACAGCTCCAGGTGATGATTGATGGAGGAGAGCGGACGGGCCTCGTCTACAGTTGGTACGCCTGGATTGATGCGAAGAGTCGCGTGAACGTCAAGTCCGACCCGGTCTACCATGCGGGCGAGGTGCTGGACTATCTGTTCGAAGGTAATTTCATCGGCAACGGAAGTTCGGCAATGGTCCGCCGGGAAGCCCTGGTTGCTGCAAATGGGTTCGAGAGCGGCCTCCGGGCGTTGGGTGCGCAGGGGTGCGAAGATCTGCTGTTCTATTGCCGGGTTGCGGAAGCGTATCACTTCGCGGTGGTTCCTGAATATGAGATCGGCTACCGTTACCTGCCGAACAATATGTCCAGCGACATGACTCGGATGTTCCGCTCCTGGATGCTGGTTGCGGACGAGATGGCGGCTCGCCATCCCGATCGCGCTGCCCTGCTGGATCGGGGAATCAGCAACTACGCCCGATGGCTGCTTCGAAGAGCGCTGATCGGCGGCCGATTGGGCTACTTTGCGTCGGTCCTCGCGCTGTTAGGCCGGCGGAACCCCTTGTTGGCCGTCAAGGTCGTCGCGCTCGGTCTGCCGCGGGATATTGCCTCTGCGGCGTGGTGGATGTCCCGCGGTCTGCGGCACAGAGAGCTCCGACGGCCGCTGCCGTCGTTCCTGATCGGCGACCCCAATCAATCTCGATGCTAGACGCTGGCGACATGAACAGGCCGAGAGCCGCGCGGCGCGCGGCATTGGCCGAGCTGTGGCGGCTCCTCAAGGTGACTCCGCTGCCGCGTTGGGCAACGCCTCTGCTGATCATCCTTGGCCTGGCCTCGTCGCTGGCGGAAACGGTCGGCATCACGCTCGTGCTGCTTTTCTTCTATCTCGCCATGGGGCAAGTCGAGCTCGCCACGTCGACAAGCGGCGTCCTGGGCGATGCGCTGCGGCACGCGACCACCTGGTTTCACAGCTCGACCGAGACCGCTCTGGTGGTGCTTCTTCTGATCGTTGTGCGCGGCGCCCTGGCTTTCGCCAATACGCTGATCAGCGCGCGCGTTGGCGAGCAGATCAATGAGGTCGCGCGCAACCGCGTTCACCTGCAATATCTGTCAACCTCATATTCGTTCTTTCAGCGCCATGACGAGGCCTACCTCATGGAGGTCCTGGGGACCGAGACGTGGTTGATCGCGGGGGCTTACAGCAGTCTTACCCGGATCATCGTCAGCTCCTGTTCGATCTTTCTCTTCGTGTCATTTCTCTTTGCGCTCTCGCTGAAGATCACGGTTATGGCTATCGCTGCATCGATGGTCGTATCTGCCGGGCTGCGTCACCTTTCGAGGCCGATGCAGGAGCTCGGCGGCGGGGTGAAGGTGGTCCATCAGAGACTGGGAGAGCATATGCTGATGACCCTTCAGGGCATGCGTACGATCCGTGCGTATGGCCAGGAGAAGGTGCATCAGGAGCGCTTCGAGGGCGCGTCAGCGGAGGCGCGCCGGGTCGCACTGGGACTTGCGCGCCTTTCCGCGCTGGTGTCTCCGCTTACGGAAGTTGGATATCTGGTGGTGCTTTGCCTCGTTATCGCTTCCGCCGACATGTGGGGAATCGGGTTTGCGACCAGCCTTACGGCGGTAGCCTTGCTCTATCGATTGCAGCCACATATGCGAGAGCTCGAGACCAGCCTGTTATATATGGCGCAAATCGAGCCGCAGCTGCGTTCCATCCGCCTCATGCTGGCGAAGGACGACAAGGAATACCCGAAGCCGGGACACGTCGCGATCAGCGGGCTGAGCGGCAACATCTCGTTTCGCAATGTCTCCTTCCGCTACGACGTAGAATCTGATTCCGCGCTTCACGATGTCTCCTTTGACATTCCGGCAGGCAAGATCACCGCGCTCGTCGGCGCGAGCGGGGCGGGCAAGACCACGGTCGTGAACCTTCTGCTTGGACTTTATTCGGCAACCGAGGGAAGCATCAGGGTTGATGGTTGTCCCATTGAAGATCTCCGCCGGACCGACTGGCTCGGTCTGCTCGCGATTGCCGGCCAGGACGTCGATCTTGTCGAAGGCACCGTGATCGACAATGTGCGGATGTCGAAGAACGACGCCTCGGAGAAGGAGATTTTGCACGCGTTGCGCGTAGCGGGTATTTCGGACATCGTTGAAGCCTTGCCCGACAAGTACGACACCTGGATCGGGCAGCGCGGCATGCGCTTTTCGGGCGGACAGCGTCAGCGTATTGGACTTGCCCGCGCGATTGTCCGTAATCCCGAGTTCCTGATCCTTGACGAGGCCATGAGCGCGCTCGACCGCTCGTTGGAGGAGAGTGTCAAGCGCGCAATCCAGCAGCAGTTCAAGGGCCGGACCTTGCTGCTCATTACCCACCGCCTGGAATCCGTGCTCGACGCGGATCACGTGGTGTGCCTCGAGGCCGGCCGGGTTTGCGCGCAGGGTACTCCGGCGAAGCTGCGCGCGGACTCCGGTAGCCTCTTTGCGCGTAACCTTCGGGTGGAAGCCCTCCGAACCGGACGTTGAACTTCCCTTGCGCGGCAATTCAGGGCAAACCAAGAGTTCAAAAATTCCGCGACCACGCGCGCCGAGATCGCGCCGTCGTTTCCTGGGCCCGTAGTACTACGGATCAGGTCTGGAGCTGAAGGCGCGACCGTGGAGCCGGCGTTTCGCGACCGATCGGAATTCACGCTCTGATTGGAATAAACTGTTGTTGCACAGGCTGTTCCTCTCTCTCCGGGAATTTACTCGTAATGGATTGCGCGTGAGCGCGTGCACTTGAAAGAAACCTGAACGAGGCACCGTGCGTTCTTCCGCATGCTGCAATTTTTTCCGAAATTCATAAACCTTGAACGCCTTTGTGGTGGTTGTGGCGCAAAGGAGCCACAATCTATCATGACAACAAACCCAACCTACGCGAGCGTCATCGTCGGAACTTCTGGATCGGACATTCTCTTCGGCGGCACCGGAAATGACCTTCTCACCGGAGGAGCCGGCAGTGACATTTTCGCGATTTCGAAGGGCTACGGCTCGGACACCATTAGCGACTTCCAGGCCGGCGTCGGCGGTGACGTCCTGCGCGTCCAGAATTACGGGTTTGCGAACTTCGCAAAGTTCGTTGCAGCCGCCACGCAGGTGGGCTCCGATACGGTCGTCACCCTGTCGAGCACTGAAACGCTGACGTTGCAGAACCTCGCGCTCTCCTCTCTCGTCGCGTCCAATGTCGTCCTCGACAATCCGCTTCAGGGAAGCGCCTCGCCGAACACGGCGGCGCTAACGGTCCAGGCCGGCGGCACGCTGACCGGAAGTGCGATGAACGACTCCCTGCAGGCGCTCGGAACCGGGGTCACCCTGATCGGGGGCGCGGGAGACGATACCTACTTCATGTACGACCACAACACAAAGGTCGTCGAGCAGAGCGGGCAGGGTATCGATACCATCAACGATGGGATGATCGACGGCTACAGCCTCGTCAATGCGCCGAACGTCGAAAACCTGATCCTGGGCGGCAGCTACGCATCGCCTGCGACCGGCAACGATCTCGACAACATCATCATCGGAAATGCCGGCAACAACGTCATCGATGGCGGCAAGGGCAATGACGTGCTCCACGGCGGCGGCGGCATCGACACCTTTGTCATCGCCGTGGGCAACGGCAACGATATCATTACCGACTTCACGACCGGCGCCGGCGGCGACATCCTGCAACTCAACGGCACCGGTTTCCGGACGTTGTCCGACGTCACCGCCGCCATGAAGCAGGTCGGGACCGACACCGTCCTTACGCTAATCAGCGGCGAAACCCTCCGGCTCAACAACACCAAAGTCGAGAACTTCACCACGGCCAACGTCAATATCGTCACGCAGCCCACCGGGCTGGTGCAGACCTTCAACGACGATTTCAACGCGCTCTCCGCGGGCCAGGACCCGCATCTGACATGGCGCACAAGCTATGCCTGGAGCGGTGCGGCGAGTTACTCGCTTGCGGGCGAGCAGCAGATCTACGTCGACCCGAGCTTTTCGGGATTGCCGGGAACCCAAGCTTCGGCGCCGCTCGGCCTCAATCCGTTCTCGATCCAGAACGGCCATCTCGTCATTACCGCGCAGCCGCTGCCTGCGAGCGACGCGGCCTATGCCGGTGGCCACCAGTTCTCGTCGGGCATGATCTCGACCCAGAACAGCTTCGCTCAGACCTACGGGCATTTTCAGATGACGGCCACGCTGTCCGGCACGCCCGGCGCGTGGCCTGCCTTCTGGATGTTGCCCACCAACCCGCACGGTCTCTCGACCGAACTCGACGTGCTCGAAGCGCTCGGCACGCATCCCGACCAGTCGCATTGGGGCTTCCGATCCTCGACCACACCTGACCAGGGATATTGGTCGAATACCGCCAACCTGACCGCGGGCCAGCATACGTTCGCGGTGGAATGGACACCGTACACGCTGACCTTTTTGGTGGATGGCGCTGAAGTGGGGCAGGTGGCCACTCCCTCCGATATGAACACGGCGATGTACATGATCGCCAACCTTGCCATGGGCGGGAGCTGGGCCGGCAATGCCGCGCCCGACGCGACGGCGACGGTGAGCATCGATTCGATCACCGCGTATCAATTGCCGGAATACACGCTCGCGAATTATACGCTGCTCACCAGCGGAACGCCGACCAGCACGATCACCGGGACCGCGAGCGCCGACACGCTGACCGGTACATCGGGCAACGATCTGATCGACGGAGCAGGAGGCGCCGACACCATGACCGGCGGCGGCGGCGACGACACCTATATCGTCTCCGATTCCAACGCCAAGATCGTCGAAAGCTATGGCGGCGGCGTCGACACGGTAAAGTCGTCCGTCACCTACAAGCTTCCCGACTATGTCGAGAACCTGACGCTCACGGGATCGGCCGCCATCAACGCCACCGGCAACTCGCAGTCCAACATCATCACCGGCAATGATGCCGCGAACGTCATCACCGGCGGGCTCGGCAACGACATCCTGACCGGCGGCGGTGGCGCGGATACCTTTGTCATCAATGCCGGCGACGGTTCGGACATCATCACCGATTTCACGCCGGGTTCGGGGGCGGGGCACGACGTCGTTCAGCTCAACGGCTTTGCCTTCATTTCGTTCGCCGACGTCAACGCGGCCATGACGCAGGTTGGGAACGACGTCTATCTGGCGCTGACAAATCAGGATACGCTGGTCTTTCGCAACACCACGATCTCGGCCTTTACCAGTGATGATTTCCAGCTGCCTGGATCTCTCCCGGTCGGCGGCACGATCACATCCTGGATCAATGGAAGCGTCAGCAGCCATATTGTCTACGGCACGGCGTGGAATGACAAGATTACACCGGTAAATACCGATGACACGATGGTTGGATGGACCGGCGACGATACCTACGTCATCAGCAATGCGAACCAGAAAATAGTCGAGAATCCCGGCGGCGGCATAGATAGTGTCGAGGCCTGGACCTCCTATACCCTGCCCGCCAACGTCGAAAACCTGACCTTGATGATGGGCGGGCTCACCGGCACCGGCAACCAGCTGGCCAACCGTATCGTAGGCTCGAGCGGCGACGACATCCTCAATGGCGGCGGCGGCAATGACTGGATTTACGGAGGCGCGGGCAACGACACGTTCATCTACAGCACGGGCAGCGGTAACGTTACAATCGCCGACTTCCACGTTCCGACAAGCACGAGTTCCGAGCATGACAAGCTGATACTGAAGGGTTACGACGCCGGCGCCTACCTGACCAATGTGAACGACGTATGGACCATTCACTACGCGGGAGGAGCGGATACCCTGCATATTGTGGGCACGACCCAGCTGACGGCGTCGGACTACTCGTTCGTTTCCGCGACGGGCGCGTCGATGACCATGACAGCCCTCTCCGCGCCAACAATTTCGTTCGCCGCCGGCAGCGGATCGACCGGGGCGGGCCTCACCAATGCAAATCATCTTACCCTGACCGGCTACGCGCAGGCAGGCGTCACCGTCATTGTATTCGACGGAGCAAGTCAGATCGGCACAGCGAGCGCCGACAACAATGGTACCTGGAGCTTTGCTACCGCAACGCTGGCCGATGGAAGCCATGCGTTTAAGACGGTTGCGGCGGATGGTGGCGGCAATCTGAGCGCGCCCTCAGCTGAGCTCGACGTCACGGTCGACACCGTCGCCCCGGCCGCGCCCACAGTGGCGTCGTTCTCTCCCGACAGCAATGTCGTCGGCGATGGCATCACCAACGTCAATAATGTGACCCTAACCGGAACCGCATTGGCGGGGAGCATGGTAGAGGTGTTTGACGGTGCTACCCAGATCGGCACGACGACCGTCAATGGCAGTGGCGTCTGGTCGTTTGCAACGGGAGCGCTGTTCGACGGTAGCCACACGTTCGCCGGCAAAGCTGTGGATGCCGCAGGTAACGTGAGTGCGGCCTCGGCGGCATTGAATGTCACCATAGATACTGTCGCGCCCAATGCACCTAGCCTTATCTCCGATACGCTCGTCTCCGCGAATGCAATGATTGTTTCCGGTACGGCCGAGGTGGGAAGCACCGTTAAATTATATGAAGGGACGACCTTGCTGGGCACGGGCTTGGCGGCGTCCAGCGGAGCCTGGAGTATCTATACCGGAGCGCTGACCGGAGGTCCGCATAATCTTACTGCGACCGCAACAGACGCAGCCGGCAATTCAAGCCAGCTCTCCGGTGTCCTGGACGCGGTTGTCGGCACGGTAATCGAGGCGGCTGGCACCACGACGCTTACTGAGGCTGGAAACAACTTTTATCTGTCGAAAACCGGTGCCGCTGTCCTGCTGAAAAATGGCGGCGCGAGCGTTGTGGCGGGTCAGTTTGGCACATGGGCGCCGGTGGGCGCAGAGGCGACGTCAGGCGGTTACGATGTGGCCTGGAAGGATCCGGCCACCGGCAAGTACGCGGTGTGGACCACCGATAGCAACGGCAACTTCATATCCAAGATTCTGAACAACGTATCCGGAACGGACTCGACGCTCGAATCGATCGAGACCGTTTTCCACCAGGATCTCAATGGCGATGGCGTGATCGGCCTTCCCGCGCCTCAGACCACGACAATTGAGATATCTGGCTCGACTATACTGGTTCGGGTCGGCAGCAATTACCTGCTCGATCCGACTGTTGGCAGCAATGGACCCACGTTGAAGTATGGCGGCGCCGCAGTCGTCTCGGGGCAGTTTGGCACATGGGCGCCAGTGGGCGCAGAGGCAACGTCGAGCGGCTACGATGTGGCCTGGAAGGATTCGGTCACCGGCAATTACGCGGTGTGGGCCACAGACAGCAACGGCAACTTCATATCCAAGATTCTGAACAACGTGTCCGGATCAGACACGTCGCTTAAATCGATCGAGGCTGTTTTCTACCAGGACCTCAACGGCGACGGCGTGATCAATACTTCGTCCACCGTCCTCGATATCTCCGGAAAAATCGTATTGAACCTAAGCAACATGACGCAAGCGGCTACCATCGAGGCTGGCGCAACCCTCGAGTCGACGGGTGCCGTTTCCGGATCAATTACCTTGAACGCGTCGACCGGCAATCTGGTGCTCGACCACGCTTCCCAGTTCACTGGAACGTTGATCGGTCTGACCGGGGACGGTACCGCGTCCAACTCCAACCACATCGATCTGAAGGATATCACATACGCAACGGGAACGTCGGCTTCCTTTTCCGGGAATACATCCGGCGGCGTCTTGACCGTGATCGATGCTCAAAATCACGCGGCGCATCTTTCGGTGGTCGGAGACTACACCCACTCGACGTTCGGCCTTTCCAGCGATGGAAGCGGCGGCACTCTGGTCATCGATCCTCCCAACGAGAGATTTGATTTTGCGCCCGTCGCGGCGCAGCAATCGGCACCGGCCGCGCAACCCGTTGCGCTCGCGCGTTTGGGAGGTGATGGCTTTGTCTTTGGCCATGCCGACGCCTCTGGAGGCCCGGATAGCCTCGCCATCGAAACCATCAATGACGCAGGGGCCAAATGGATGTCGATGGCGGATAGCCTCCGATCAGCGCTCGATGCTGGCAGCTATCATCTGGAACTAACTCACACCGCGACGCCGGCAGACGTCCACTTCGCGGAGTTCCACAATTTCATGCTTCACCAGTAGCGCTCGGATGCCGCGCCACCGAGCGGTTGGACCGGTAGAAGCAAGCCGGCGCTGTCCGATCGCAGCCGGCAATTCAAATGAACGAAATGATCGCCCGCTCACCGAGGGACATTCGTCCTGTTACTGTTCAGGTTGGGGTTCGCGGAGACGGCCGGAGGAACACCCTGGCCGATCGGATTTTGGAACGGATTGTTGCTGGGGTGAGTGGCTACCGGCGTGCGCGAGCCGGTCGTGACATGTTGTGAGCGGTTCGGGGTACCTTGCTTTGTCCCTTGTGCAAGTGCGGGCGCGGCAAGGACGAGCGGAACGATCAGTAAAAATCGCAGCGGTAACATTGAAGCCTCCATCTGCCCGAACCAGGGCGGTCAAAAGACAAGTTCGTGTTTCTCACTTAAGTTCCCGGTTCCCGGTCCGGGAAAAGGTCACGGCTTCTTGCAATCGGTATAAAAGGTGTCGTTAGCAGCGACGATCCGCTCGATGCATTGCTTGGGATCGACGGGGTTGCCCTCAACGGTGAAATCATGGGCCTGGGTTTTCAGGACAAGCGTGCATGCGGGCGATGACGAGCGCGAACTGGACCTCGTTGGCGACCGGCGCAACGTGGTCGTGATCATTCGGTATCAAATCTCCCGAACTCATCGGTTTGGCTGCGTCCCGCTGTGCTCAGTTGCAGATTAATCCAACCCATGCGCCCTGAACACGGACTTTTCGCCTGTACCAAAATCAGCGTTCTGACTACAATGACCCGTAATCGACGCGGAAGGCAGGGTGTCGTTTGCGGCGGGCAAGGAGAAGGATGACATGTTCGCCGGGTTAAAGTCTGGATGCGTATTGCTCGCATTGGTCTGCATCGCGCTCGGCTTGGTCACCGATTCTGCGTCGGCGATAACCGCCGAAATTGCCCGAAAGTGCAGTGCGCTGACCACCAAACAATTTCCGCCCCGAGAGCCCGGTAACCCGGCGGCGGGAAGCGCGAAAGGATCCGGCCGCGCGCAGCACGACTTTTTCCGCAAGTGCGTCGCGAATGGCGGCAAGGTAGACGATGATAACGCCAAGTGATCCGGCTCAAGCAGGCAAGCCGATCGTCTTGCCTGCAATCCGGGAAAGCTCCCTCAGATCTGGGCTGCCATTTTTCCGTAACCGTAGCGCAACAGACGCTTTGCGGCGCCCTTTTCGGTGCGAAGTACTGGATGGCAATGAGATATGAGGAGTAGGACAGGGCCAGCAGCGTCGCCAACCCGGTTAGAGAAGTTCCATCCAGCAACGAGGCAGCCGAGGTCTTTGTGATCGATGGGCCAGACCGGCAGTTCCTCGGCGCGGACGACATCATCCGCATCGCGCATAGTCATCAGCAGATGTCGAGCAGATAGGAATTTGAAGAACTTGCAACGAAGGTACTGCAAGGCGACGAAATCCGCGGCATTCGCCTGCTTTCGCGGCAAACGATTTGGCTAGACCGCGGTTCGTGATTCAGGCAGCTGTACGGATGCCTCCGACTGCACCCGGTCGATCACCGAAAGGCTTTCGATGAGCATATAGGTCACCACGATCGCGAAATAAAAAACTTGCATCACCATCGCGCTTACGACGAATGCCGTCACGCCGGTGGCGAAACCCTGCTCATGGCCCAGATACCCCGCTGGAACCATGATCAGAATTGTTGCTGGAACAACCGCGTATCCGCGAAAAAAACGTCCCAAAAGAAGACCGGCTATGCCGCTTGCGATTATCAGTGAGACCAAGATCCACCCCCCTCCCGCCTTTGCGTCAGCGACGTCCAGGGCACGGACATCGTCGCATTTCAACCACAGAACTGCTGAAAAGATACCACTTTCTCGCTGCGCTGACTAGTCGATTGGTGCGCCTGTCACTTCGCTGGGGCGGACAGCGGAGCAGTTTCCTGGAACATCCTCAGCCATTTACTAACTTCATCCCGCGGGTTGTGGCCGCATTGGAGTAGTTCTCTGCGCGAAGGCGCACGCCCTGACTATGCGGCCTGTTCGGTTTCATTCTCGCCCTGCTGTGCGTCGGCCGTCACCCCCGGAACGCCACGCAGCATGTGTGGCTCTGATTTAACCGGCGGGGTTCGAAAATGACCCATGGGGCAAGTTTGCGCCGGCGGGCATCGCAGGCTTCGACCCGTGAATAACGTCCTGAAATGAGCGCGTGATGTCGTGGTTCGCTCGCCGTCTTTCCGTCATTGGCGGTTCAGACGCTGCATCTCGCATCCTCGTGCCTTGATCCGAAGATTGGTGCCTGGGTTTGAGCGTGGGCGAAATGTAGAGTTGGAATTTCAGGTATTCCGCGTGCCGCTTGGCGAGAGATCAGTCCGCGCGTGCCATAATCGGCGGCGAAGCCAATCGCGAGCAGAACGATTATGATAACGACTATGATAAGGAGTGCTACCACTCGCCATTGGCCGACGCGCTGCATGGTTCATTCAGGGATTGATCCAGCCAGGCGGCCAAATCGCCTGTTCTGAGCAAAATATGGGCGACTTGAATTGGCCGCATATCTGCCCGTCATTTTGCGGCCAATATCGGAGGTCATGGCACCATTTTTGCGTATTCAATCTTGTCATCGGCAGTTCGTGAGCCGGGTGCAGATTGAGTTCGAGTGGTGGGAGGATTCTTCGTGCAAGAGACGGGCGTGCATAACGGTGCCTTTGGCGCCGACAAATTCGGCTTAAAAAATCTTGAGGGCGTGAACTGGAACTTTGGCGCGCCCCAGCTTTACGAGCACGCGCTGCGCGCGGGCGAAGCCGTGGTCTCGGCCGATGGCGCGCTCTGCGCCGATACCGGTGTGTTCACCGGCCGCAGCCCGAAGGACAAGTTCACGGTTCGGGACGCCACCACCGACAAGAACATGTGGTGGGCCGGCAACCAGTCGATCACCTCGGACCAGTTCGCCACGCTTTATGCCGACTTCCTCAAGCACGCCGAAGGCATGACGCTGTTCGCGCAGGATCTCTATGGCGGCGCCGACCCGAGCCACCGCATCAAGACCCGCGTCTTTACCGAACTGGCCTGGCACTCGCTGTTCATCCGCACGCTGCTGATCCGCCCCGAGGCGTCGGAGCTTGAAAGCTTCGTGCCGGAACTCACCATCATCGACCTGCCGAGCTTCCGCGCCGATCCGAAACGTCACGGCTGCAAATCCGAGAACGTCGTCGCGATCGATTTCGCCCGCAAGATCGTCCTGATCGGCGGGTCTTATTATGCCGGCGAGATGAAGAAGAGCGTGTTCACGACGCTGAACTATTATCTGCCCGAGAAGGGCGTGATGCCGATGCACTGCTCGGCCAATGTCGGCCCCGATGGCGACAGCGCGATCTTCTTCGGCCTGTCGGGCACTGGCAAGACCACGCTCTCGGCCGACCCCAAGCGCACGCTGATCGGCGACGACGAGCATGGCTGGGGCGAGGACGGCATCTTCAATTTCGAAGGCGGCTGCTACGCCAAATGCATCAAGCTGTCGAAAGAGGCCGAGCCCGAGATCTATGCCGCCAGCAAGCGCTTTGGCGCGGTGCTGGAAAACGTGGTGCTCGACCAGAACACCCGCGCGCCCGATTTCGACGATGGATCGAAGACCGAGAATACCCGCTCGGCCTATCCGCTCGACTTCATCCCGAACGCCTCGCGCACCGGCCGCGCCGGTCACCCGAAGAACGTGGTGATGCTGGCGGCCGACGCCTTCGGCGTGATGCCGCCGATCGCCAAATTGACGCCGGCGCAGGCGATGTATCACTTCCTGTCCGGCTACACCGCAAAGGTCGCGGGCACCGAACGCGGTCTCGGCAACGAGCCGCAGCCGGAATTCTCGACCTGCTTCGGCTCGCCGTTCCTGCCGCGCGACCCTTCCGTGTACGGCAACCTGCTGCGCGAATTGATCGCCAAACACAATGTCGACTGCTGGCTGGTCAACACCGGCTGGACCGGCGGCAAATACGGCACCGGCCGCCGCATGCCGATCAAGGCGACGCGGGCGCTGTTGACCGCAGCGCTCGACGGCTCGCTGCGATCAGCCGATTTCCGCACCGACAAGTACTTCGGCTTTGCGGTTCCGACCTCGCTGCCCGGCGTCGAACCGCACATCCTCGATCCCATCAAGACCTGGGCCGACAAGGTCGAGTTCGACAAGACCGCGCGTGCGCTGGTCGGCATGTTCCAGAAGAACTTTGCCAAGTTCGAATCCCAGGTCGACGCCGAAGTCCGCGCCGCCGCGCCGGAAGTGAAACTCGCGGCGGAGTGACCCGCTAGGGTCATTCCCTGTGCAAACGCGTAGCGTTTGTCGCCGGGGCGCGCCGAAGACGCGAACTACGATGTGCAATTGCACATCGGAGAATCTCTCTATCGAAAGGTCCGGATAATTGGCTCAACTCTCCTCGTATCGAATCATCCCCCTGATCATGTGCGGCGGCGCCGGGACGCGGCTGTGGCCGGCCTCGCGCGAGGTCCATCCCAAGCAGTTCCTGCCGTTGTTCGGGGCGCGCTCGACCTTTCAGGAGACGCTGCTCAGGGTATCGGATGCCGCGCTGTTCGAGCGGCCGATCGTCATCACCAACAATGCCTATCGGTTCATGGTGCTGGAGCAACTCGCCGAGATTGGACTCGAGGCCGATGTGCTGCTGGAGCCGATGCGGCGCGACTCCGGACCAGCGATCGCAGCGGGGGCGGCTTTCGCGCAGACCCGCGACGGTCAAGCGATCGTCCTGGCGCTGGCCGCCGATCACGTCGTCCGCGATGTCGCCGCGTTCGTCGCCGCCTGCCGCGAGGGGCTGACCGCCGCGGAAGCCGGCCGCATCGTGACCTTTGGCGTGCAGGCCGAACGCGCCGCCACCGAATACGGTTACATCAGCCCCGGCGAGACGATTTCCGGCGCGGTTCGCGCGGTAGCAAAGTTTGTCGAGAAGCCGGATCCCGCGACCGCCGCGACCTACATCAAGTCCGGCTATCTCTGGAACAGCGGCAACTTCATGTTCCGCGCCTCCGTATTGCTCGATGAATATCGCAACGTCGACGCCGCAAGCGTGCAGGCGGTCAGCGATGCCGTGAGCAACGCCGGAACCGATCTCGGCTTCGTCAAGCTCGATGAAAAAGCCTTCGGATCGGCCAAGGCGATCTCGATCGATTACGCGGTGATGGAAAAAACCTCGCGCGCCGCGGTGATGCCGGTGGCGTGCGGCTGGTCCGATGTCGGCTCCTGGCATGCGGTGTGGGAATTGTCCGACAAGGATGGCCAGGGCAACGCGGCGCGGGGCGCTGCCGTGTTTGAGGATTCTCGCAATTGCAACGTCTCGACCGACCGCGCGCTGGTCGCGCTCGAAGGCGTCGACGACCTCGTGGTGGTGGCGACCCAGGACGCGGTGCTGGTGTCGCGGCAGAAGGATGCCAACGGGCTGAAGCGGCTGGTCGCGAAGCTGAAGGCCGTTGCACCCGAAGTGACCGAGAGCCACATCAAGGTGCACCGGCCGTGGGGCTCGTATCAGTCGGTCGACAATGGCGATCGCCACCAGGTCAAGCGCATCATCGTCAAGCCCGGCGGCCGGCTTTCGCTGCAGAAGCATCACCACCGCTCCGAGCACTGGATCGTGGTCCGCGGTACGGCACAGGTGACCGTCAACGAACTGGTCAAGACCGTGCACGAGAACGAATCGATCTACATCCCGATCGGTGCGGTCCACCGGCTGGAAAACCCCGGCAAGATCCAGCTGGAGCTGATCGAGGTGCAGACCGGGAGCTATCTCGGCGAGGACGATATCATCCGCATCGAGGACGATTATCAGCGGGCCTGAAGCTGCCGTTCAGCCGGCCACCTTAGCCTTCCGAGGTTGACCGGTTTTTGCCACGTGGCATTGAGAGGCTGACGCGCGCCAAGGTATTGCGTATGATTTCATGCGCCGCGCTAAGTCCCGGGTATCGAAGGAAGCTTCCATGAGCACCGCCATCAAGCCGTTTCGAATCGCGGTCGGCGACGATGTGCTCGACGATCTCAAATCGAGATTGCGCAGGACGCGCTGGCCGGAAGCCGAACTGGTCGATGACTGGAGCCAGGGCGCGCCGCTGAAATGGATCCAGGAGGTCTGCGGTTATTGGGCCGAACAGTACGATTGGCGCCGCCGTGAAGCGCTGCTCAATCGCTTCGCGCAGTTCACGACGGAGATTGACGGGCTCGATATTCACTTCCTGCACGTTCGTTCGCCACATCCGGAAGCAATGCCGCTGATCATCACCCATGGCTGGCCGGGTTCGGTGGTCGAATTCCAGAAGGTGATCGAGCCGTTGACCGATCCGACCGCCTACGGCGGCAGCGCGGCCGATGCGTTTCACGTCGTCTGCCCGTCGCTGCCCGGCTTCGGCTTCTCGGCCAAACCGACATCGACCGGCTGGGGCGTCGATCGCATTGCTTCAAGCTGGGCCGTGCTGATGGATCGCCTCGGCTATACGAGGTACGGCGCGCAAGGCGGCGACTGGGGCTCGGCGGTGACGACCGCGCTCGGCGCGCAGGACGGCGAACACTGCGCCGGCATCCACATTACGCTAGCCATGAGCACGCGGCCCAGCGTCGATGGCCAGCCGACGCCGGAGGAGGCGCGGGCGTTGCAGGGAATCCAGTATTACGCCGACTGGGATTCCGGTTATTCCAAGCAGCAATCGACCCGGCCGCAAACCCTTGGCTATGGGCTGACGGACTCGCCGAGCGGGCAGGCGGCCTGGATTTTGGAAAAATTCTGGGCCTGGACCGACTGCGACGGCCACCCCGAGAACAGCCTCGGCCGTGACGAACTGCTCGATAACGTCATGCTGTATTGGGTGACCGCGACCGCCGCCTCGTCCGCCCGTCTCTATTGGGAGAGTTTTGGGCCAAAACGCCGGACCGCCCACAAGGTCACGATACCCAGCGGCGTCGCTGTCTTTCCCAAGGAGATCGTGGCGCCGGTGCGGCGCTGGATGGAGGCGAGCTATACCGACATCCGGCACTGGCACGAAATGCCGAAGGGCGGTCACTTCGGGGCCTTCGAGCAGCCCGAGCTGTTTGTCCGGGAGGTGCGGGACTTCTTTCGGCTGTTGCGCCGGCCCTCCGCATAAAGTCGGCTATCGGGGCACCGGGTTCGCGGCTAGATTCCGGAATTCAAGGCTCGCCCGAGGGGAAGAAGAAGCCACGCCACCTGAGGAGTGGATAGCCATGCTCGCTTTAGTCGAGGGACACCCGAACATCGACGTCATCATCTTCTACATTCTCGCGTCGACGATCCTTGCAACGATGCTCTACCGCCATCATCGAAAGACGAGTTAGCGGGGATCGCGACAGGCGGTGATCTCCCCGGCAGAGCCAAAAGCGTCATTTTGGGCCACAACTGCGCGCGAATCTGCCTGAAAGCCGACCGAAAATGCAGCCAGCACTTTTTAGGGCTCGCCCTAGTAGCTTGAGATTGATTTACTTTCAGTCATGGCCGGGCATAGCCGTCCAAAGGACGGCGTCGCTTCCGCTCGCCTATGTCCGGCCGAAAACTTCGGACTAGCCGTTATCCTCGCGCAAATGATTTCAACTTTTGTTTTAATGATTGATCGCGATGAAAAGACCACTTGAAATTTTGAGTGAGGTTGTTTGCCCCGCCTGCCATGGCACGCGGTTTCAGAAGATCAAACAGCCAACGCCGCCGGGCCGTAAAATCTTTCCCCCAAAATGCACGGAATGCCTCGGCAAAGGCCGAATAAACAAACCCGCCGCACCATGAGTCAAATCCGAAGTGCCGACCGGCTAGGGATGAGCGGGCGACGACAGCCAGCAATATCACTGCGGCGCGAAATCCGCAAACGATCTCGACGCCTTCATCGCGCGACGGCCAGTTTTGTGCGTCGCGGTCTCGCTGGATCAATACGGACGGACCGTCGCGACGTGTTCGGTCGACCCGGCAGAGCTGGGTACTTTCCGGCGCGTCGATGCCCCACAAGCGAATGCGCGTACCGTGGATTTCGAGCGTGTCGCCGCTCAAATATCGTCTACCGTACATGGGCGCCAATCTCGACGCCGCCACAGCGGGCGCGCTCCTCGCTTACGGACCGAACCACGCGGATATTTTCCGCCACTCAGCAGCGGTGGTGGACAAGATAATAAAAGGAGAAAAACCGGGCGATATTCCGATCCAGCAACCTGTAATGTTTAATCTGCGGCTCAACCTTCAGACCGCGAGAAAACTCGGGCTCAGTATTCCACCTCTTCTCCTTGCCCGCGCTGACGAAGTGATCGAATGACGACGCGGCTTCCTTTGGCACTTTTCGGTCGTCGCGGAGTGTCAATCCTGGGTCCGAGATGCGCTTGAGAGCGGAGATGGCTGGAGCGCGGGTGTTCGGGATTTGAAGGCCGCAGGTGGGCGCCATATCCTGACAGCCCCTCGCATCTGCCTTACCCCGCGGGGGAACAGGAGCGGCCTGTGCGAGCAAATGGGTCGCGCCGCCTTCGCTACCCCGAGGTGGCGCAAACGCCTGCAGGCATGGTGCCAGGAGCTGGAATCGGGCGTTCGAAATTCATCGCTGCCTTTGCGACGAAGCGGCTATTGATGGCGAACGGCCGTCCAACTCGCGGAGCCGGTCAATCTTCCTTCGGAGGCTCGCCGATGGCTCAGACTGCTCTCTCAGGTACAGCTGGAGTCGTTCGCCAATCTCTTGACAGATTGCCCGGCTGTGTGCGCGGTCAATATCAATGCGGTTTTGCATGAACCTTCGTTCCCGTGACTCCCGCCCACCAAACTCATCCACCGCCATAGGAGTAAGCACACGCATTCACATGCACGGCTTGCAGCGAAAGCGGAGAGGAAGACCGCCGCTTTTGGCTATCTGCGAGAGCGCTTGTTTTTGAACAGCGGGTCCGGAGGACCTTTGGCTATCCGCGACATGCGCCGTCGATTGTTAACGGCGAGCAACGGTCTTGCACTTTAAAGTCGCGGTGGGGGCTTTCGTTCCCGATCTGTTGAAGTTCCAGCGGCGTGCACCGCCGACGATAGGAACCCATGTCGGGTTACGGGATTTATCCAAAAGGCCGGGCTGATCCACGAGCGAGGCGAGCAATGTTCCTGTCACCAGCCGACGCCTTCCTTGCTGTCGCCGCCCTAGGAACCGCAGTCGTGATCGAGATAGGTATTTTCATCTTCCTCGGGATGATTTGAAAGCTGTGCGGTCTGCCCAACACGAATGCGCGCTGTGGTTAGACGGCTATTGTTCCACACGGCGGAACCACATTTTCCAGCTCCACAAAATTCAAGGTTGGGCCACGCGCCAAAGCAGCACCGGGTCAGGAGTTGCATCGCGTTTCCCGAAGACATTCTCCCGGGAGGCCGCTGGCAATCCAGGCGGTCTTTTTATTGGACTCTCCTCGCGCGGAATGAGGTGCCCGAAACCGTTACGCGGCCTTATCCTCTTTGTCGGCTCCGCGCATTACTATCTTGAGCCCATCCTCCGCCAACGGCCGCTGCAGCCCCTTCGCCTCATCCCACGGCCCGCGCATCCAAACCTCGCGCTCTTCGTCTGTCGTCAGCATCACCGGCATCGCCTTGGGATGGATCGGCGCGACCATCGCGTTGGGCGAAGTGGTCAGGAAGCCGTAGACCAAATGCGGCCCCGGGGGTCGGCTTAGACTTTGTGCCTCGGTCGCCTTTGAATTCGGTCCAGATGCCGGCGAATGCAAACAGCGGCCGATCCTCATCGAGCGCGAACTTCACTACGTCTTTCTTCTTGGTCTCTGGGTTCGGTTCTGGCGCGTACTCGGCGAAGCTATTGGCCGGGACGAGGTTGCGCGTTCCAGAAAATCTCACCAATTTAGAGCGTTCGTGATTAAGTCATTCTGTCGCAGCCGCTGCGCAGGAACTCTTGGGCGGCACACACGTCCTGCCGTCGGCTCCTGCGGAAATCCACAATTCGAGCGTTGCGCGTGCGAGCGAAACGCCGAGTGTTGGCTCGCAGTGCGCGTTTGGAGGAGGAGACAATGAGGAGAGAATTAATAATCACAGTGGCGGCAGGTTGCCTGATCGGCATGACGAGCCTTTCGGCCCTCGCGGCAAGCGCTTTCGAAGGCGTGTGGCAGGTCAAGGACACGGCTGGGAAACCCTTCGAGATTACGCTGTCCAGCGGCGGCGCGGCGAAAGCAACCCGAGGCGAGGGCATGACTGGTACATGGAAGGAGGAGGGGGACGCCGCGGTGATTACCTGGAACACCGGCTGGACAACAAAGATCACAAAACAAGGCAATCAACACCACAAGGCCGCCTATCGCAAAGGCCAGTCACTCGATGCCGCACCGGCTAATAGCTCGGACGCACAAAAGGTGAAATGACGGCACCAGTTTTTCCGACCTTGGGCCAGCGGCACCAGTGCGGCGAGGACGTATTTCGGAAGCTGGTGCCCGGCGCCCGTGCGCGGAGGTGGAGGCATGCCCCAGCGCATCGTCACCATCTCGGTGCGAGCGTCGGTGTTGCGGATCACTGGGGCCAGGGATGCAATTCACCGGCCGTCTCGCGATGAAGGCGTCGAGATTGTTCGCAGCTTTAGCGCCGCAGCGATATTGCTGGCTGTCGTCGCCCCGACAGAGCTGGGTACTCTCGGGCGCGTCGATGCCCCACAGGCGGATGCGCGTGCCGTGGATTTCGAGCGTGTCGCCGTCGATGATGGTGGCGCGCCCGATCAGGTCGGCGGCTATCGCGGCGCGGATCGGAACAAGAAGCAACCATGCGGCAGCAACCCAGTGCCGGGTTGCTGAAAGCGTCAGGCACAAAGCCAAATAATCACTAGCGCGATCGGAAGGCCAGCGCCCAAGGCGCCAGCAATCATCAAAGCGAATGCTGAAAGCAAGTTTGCGTTGGCTTGCATCTCAGGCACCAAACATGCCGTTGCTCCATCGAGCCCCTCACGGGGGCATTCGCCCGCCGCCCAAGGATAAACGATCCCAGATCGTTCTGAGCCTGAACGCATATGGTTAACGAATGGTTAATTGATAGGTCCGCGCCGGGGCCTGCGCAGCCGCCCAATTTCCGTATCATGGCTGGGTCTAGGCCGCGATCTTGTCCTCTTTGTCGGCTCCGCGCATAACGATCTTGAGCGCATCATCCGGCACCGGCCGTTGATCGGATCGAAAAACCGGCGCGACCAATCCGCCACTTGTGCGCTCCGCCCGTGAGCGATGATCTATAGCGTTGGATCAGCGGAAGACGCCTCAGTTGGAACCGAGCGAGCCCTGTATTTAACCGGGATTGAAAACCTTGGCAGGATGTTGGCATGTCGCCGCCGGGTATCGGACGCGGCGCGGCGCATCGCAGAATTTTACATAACAATTTATAGCTCCACGTGGACACTGCAGCGGCATTGCGTTGATTTATCTAGATTTTTTACGCCCCTCTCTCCCTTGCGCAGGGAATGCCGGAGTGCCTCCGCTGAACCTGTATGCTCGTGTGCGTTTCTTCGCACAGCCTTTGCACACGAGACCGCGGGTGCAGCGTGCGCCCGGCATACCCCGCACCCTCTGACTTCGAGGGAGCTTTCATGCACAGGCCGGGCGCATCGCGCCGCGGCATCGTAAAGTCATATCTGTAGCACCGTCATTGCGAGGAGCACTTGCGACGACTTGTCCGCCGAAGCTCACCGAGCGAAGGCGGAAGCAATCCATCTTTCTCTATGCGGCGCGATGGATTGCTTCGCGGAGCCTGTCATCGGGCGCGCATTCGCGCGACCCGTTGGCTCGCAATGATGGTTGGAGTGCCGTGGCTGTTTTGAAAAATCGAATCCGTTGCAAGTCACAGATACCAGGCCAGCACCGCCTTGAGCAGGGCGTTTTCGATCACCGGCAGCACGACGATTTGATTCATGCCGGCTGTACGGGCCGGCGATGGCGCCACCGATTCGTCGAGCGTTAGATGCTCATTGATGGCGGGCATGCCGGTCGCCCAGGCGCCGCCGATGCTGCCTTCGCCTTGCCGATCGTCTTCGAAGCATAAAGCGATGCCAGATCGGTATTCTTGCTGCAATCGCCGGAGTTAAAAATCAGCGCCGTTCGCGCCTGATCCGGCACCCAGAAGCGCTTTGCGATTGGGGTTGCCTGTGCCGACAGGAACGTCATGACCCAGGTCTGGTCGTTGCCTGTCGTATAGGGGATGCCGACGCCGCAATCGATGCCGATCTCGGAAGCTTCCTCCCAGCGCAAAAATCCCTTGGAATTGTACAGGTCCTTGATGATCAAGGGCCGGCGATTTTCCGGCAGCGTGTGCGATCAAATTACAGGCAGCTTGCGTCCAAAGATCGTGCGGAGCCATGCAAGCATGGAGGGTGACAGCGTTGTCGCCATCACCGCTCATCTGGGCTGTCGAACCTGACGGAACCTCAGTTGCGATACGATGGATCGGTGCGGTCGAGCTTGCGCAGCAGCGCCGGCCAGGCGAGGTCGCCGTTTCGCGCGGGCCTGTCGGGACGCGATCGCATCTTGTCGTAGGTCTCTTCCATCACCTCTTGCGGCGGGTAGGTCAGTTTGGTGTTGCAGGAGAGCGCCATGACCTGCACCTGGCAGGCACGTTCGAGGCGCCACAGCACATTGAACGCCGCGGGCACGGTGCGGCCGACGACGAGCAGGCCGTGGTTGCGCAGGATCATGGCTTCGTGGTCGCCGAGGTCCCTGACCAGCCGCGCGCGCTCGTCGACATCGTCGGCGATGCCTTCGAAATCATGATAGGCGATGTGAAGAAACCGCATCGCGGTCTGCGCCAGCGGCAACAGGCCGCATTCCATCGCGGAGACGGCCATGCCGGCCGGGGTGTGCGTGTGCGCCACGCAATCCATATCGTGCTTGGCCATGTGGATGGCGCTGTGAATGACGAAGCCGGCGAGGTTGACGTTATAGTCGGTCGCGTTCAGCAGCGTGTTGCCCTCGACGTCGACCTTGATCAGGCAGGAGGCGTCGATCTCCTCGTAAAGCATCCCGTAGGGGTTGATCAGGAACTGATCCGTCGTTCCAGGCACCCGGCAGGAGATGTGGTTGGCGATCATCTCGGTCATCCCGTAGATCTCGGTGAGGCGGTAGCAGGCCGCGAGATCGACCCGTGCCTGCCATTCCTCGGGGCTCACCTGTTCGCGGACCGACTTGACGACCTTGATGGCGGGAGCGCTGACGGGAGGGTTCATGGCGTTTCTCCACTGGGGCGTGTTATTGGGCCGGGCGGGGCCCGATCGTTGGCGGGCAGGATAGCGGCAAAATTCGCTGCGCCGCAAGGCAAGCCCGCAGGCTTAATTGCAGGTCTGGCGGGCGAAATCCGAATGCGCCGTTGGCGCCAAATCCGCTGTGATGCCAGTATGAGGAAAGGATTGCCACCGAAGGCCGAGCCGCAATGACCAACCGTTCCATCCGTATCGCCGTGCTGCATTTTTCCCATGAAACCGTGACGTTCCTGAAGAACGACACGACCCTGGACGACTTCATCTATCCGGGGTCGCCGGCCAGGGGCGAGGCGTTGCTGGGATCGTATCCGAAATCCTATATGGGCGGCTTTGTGAAGCTGGCGCGGGAGTTCGGCGGCGTCGAACTGGTCGGAATTGAATCGCCGCTGTGGCCCAGGACAGGCACCGGATCGGGTTGGATCACCGAACAAGCCTTCGAGACCTTCGTCGGCAGGATGATTGCCGGCATCAAGGCTGAGGGTCCGTTCGACGGCGTCTATCTCTGCCTGCACGGCGCCATGGCGGTGCGCGGCGTGCCGAGGCCGGAGGCCGAACTGGCGCGGCGGGTTCGCGACGTGATCGGGCCGAAGGCCTTCATTGCCGCGACCTTCGACCTGCACGGCAACGAGGATGAAGCGTTTTTGCAGCATGCCGATATGGCGTTCACGGTGAAATATTTCCCGCATTACGACGAATATCTGCAGGGCGAGCGCGCGGCGCGCACGCTGGTGCGGGCGATTCGGGGTGACTACAAGCCTGCGCACGTGACCATCCGCGTTCCCGTCATCTCGCCCACCGTACTGCAATGGACCGGCGCCCCGCCGTGGATGGATCTGGTGCAGCGCGCTTTGGTGTGGGAGGCGCGCGAGCCGGATGTGTATGTGAATGTGTTCTTCGGTTTTCCGTTCGCCGACGTGCCCGACGTCGGCATGACGGTGCAGGTACTGACCAACGGCAATCCTGAACTTGCTGAACGTATCGGCCTCGATCTTTCGAACGCGATCTGGCGGCAGCGCGAGGCGCTGCTGACATCCACGAAAATCCACACCATTGCGGGCGGTGTCGCGCTGGCGAAGCAGGCTGTGGCCAGCGGGAACACGCCGGTGGTTCTTGCCGATCACAGCGACCGCTCCGGCTATGCGACCTGGCTGCTTCGGGAGATCGTGGCGCAGGACCTTTCCGACACGCTGATTGCCACCATCGCCGATGCCAAGGCCACTGCCGCGCTCAAGGCGATGGGTGCCAAGGCCGGCGACAGTTTTGACGTGGAGATCGGTGGCCTCGCCGATGAATCCGCCGGCGATCCCGTGCGCATCCAGGGAACGATCCTGAACACGGTCGAGGGCTACGGCCAATTCTGGGTCTGCATCCGGTTCGGCCGCAACAATATCCTGATCCTCACCACCTATCTGATGCAGATCATGGAGCCGTTTTCACTGAAGGCGCTGGGGCTGGATATCGGCGCGTTCGAGATCATGGCGATCAAATCGCGGGTTCACTTCCGGCGCGGTTTTGACGACGGCGGTTTTGCCAGGACGATCCTGCTGGTCGAGCCGGAGCAGCCCTTCCTTGGAACGACCCGCCTCGACAGATTGCCGTATGAGCACGTCGACCTCACGCAGTATTATCCTTACGGCAATCCGGTGTTTCCTGCCTGACCTATCAAGTGAGCACTGCAATGACCGAAGGACGCTATCGCCTGATCGGATCGACCGCGTCGCCCTACGCCATAAAACTGCGCGCGCTGTTGCGCTATCGAAGGATTCCCTTCGACTGGATCATCATGACCAAGGCGCTGCGGAAGGCGACCGGGCATCTGCGCCCGAACCTGATCCCGGTGCTGCAATATCCCGATGGTACGTTCCGTGGCGAGACCACGACGCTGGCCTACGATCTGGAAGCGCGTCATCAGGAGCGCTCTGTCATTCCCGGGGACAAGGCGGTCGCGTTCGTCTGCGATCTCCTGGAAGACCTTGCCGACGAATGGGCGGTCAAACCGCTGTTTCTGTACCGGTGGTGGGATCCGGAGGATCAGGCCTATGTCTCGCGCTGGGCCGGCGAGGAGTGGTCGGTGTCGGAGGCGGCGACCGGCAGCGCTGAAGAGATCGAGCAATTCCGCCAGCGGCAGATTTCGCGAATGGTCATCCTCGGGGCGACGGCGGAAAACAAGCCGCTGCTGGAGGAGAGCTACATCAGAATATTGGCGGCGTTCGAGCCGTTTGTCGGGATGACCAGCTATCTGTTCGGCAGTCGGCCGTCGCTGGCGGATTTCGCCTGGTTCGGCCAGCTCAGCGAAATGGCGACCGACCCGACCCCGATGCGGATCATGCGCGCGAAGGCGCCGTTCACCGATCACTGGGTGCGGCGGGTGGATGACGCCTCCGGCGTCGAAGGCGAGTGGTATCCGCGCGCGCAGGTGTTGCGCGGAATGGCCGAGTCTTTGCTGAGAATTGCCGGGGAGCTTTATCTACCGTTCCTGGTCGCAAATGCGGAAGCCTTTGCGAAGGGCGTCGATCGGCTGGAGATTAGCGCCTGGGGTTTGCCATACACGCTGGCGCCGTTCAAATATCAGGTCAAATGCCTGCAGCAGCTGCGCGGCAAGTTTGCCGCGCTCAATGCGGAAGACCGGGCGGCGCTAAAGCCCGTGCTGGAGCGGACGGGCTGCTGGGCGTATCTGATCGCCAAATGAGAAGCTCAGCCCTTTGGAAAATCCTTGCGCATCGCAATTTCGGCGGCGTCGCCGGGCGACAGGACAGGACGATCGAATGCCGGCTGGCGTTGCGTGAAGATGTCGTAGAGCGAGATTTGCCTGATCGGCTTGGCCAGCAATTGCCTGATGCAGTCCGCCAGCGTGCCGTTGTAAACCAGATACGGCGTCTTGCTGGCGACCCGCTCGTTCCTGAGCGAAGGCCACTTTTTCAGGTCGGCAGGCGCGTCATAGGCGATCGGGAGGCTTTCTCTGAACATGCCTCGGTTCCGGTGTTTCAACCATCCCGCAGGGTAGCCAAAGTTGGTAAACAGATTCAAAACGCCGCAGCGAGCTCATGTCCGATGCCGGCTACCCAGCGCGGTCGCGATGGATTCCGGGTTTTTGATGCGCTCGATCAGCATGTCGATGCGGTCACCGCCCCAAAACAATTCGCCGTTGAACACCATGGTCGGCACGCCGAACACGCCGAGCGTCTCCGCCTCGTCGATAATGCGGTCATGCTCGGCCCGTGCGGGGCCGTGGACGTAAGCCTCGAACTCGCTGGCCGAGCCGCCGACCGAGGCGATCACGCCGGAAATATCACTGAGCTCGTCGATCTCGAGGTCGTGGCTCCAGAAGCGGAGGAACACCGTGTCGTGGTAGGGCCGGAACAAGCCGTGACGTTGCGCGAACAACATGCCGGCGCTGCAATAGAAGCCGTCATAAATGCGCCGAGGGCCTTTCATGGTGAGGCCCTGGGCGTTGGCATAGCGCCGCGCATCCATATAGGCGTAACGCACCTTGCGCCAGAAATGCGGCGTCCGCTCTTCCACCGTTCCCATGAATTCGGCGACCCGCAACGTATAGGGCAGCCATTCCAGCTCGACGCCGTATTTTTCCTCCAGCTCGAACAACCGCTTGTTGGCTACAAACGCATAGGGGCTTTTGTAGTCGGTGTAGATGCGCACGCGCGGTTTGGCCATCGCCGGTCCTCGTTCCGATCGAACGATCCTTCCCGATCCGGACCAGGGATGCAATCTGCAGGCGCGATCATTGATGTGGGAGAGCGGTCGACTGACCCGGTGTCAGCAGATTTGGAGTCAGAAGATTTGAAGTCAGCAGAACTTGCGCCAAACGAATGGGCCCCGGTGCATTCAAGCATCGCGGGGCCCTACATCTTCGTTTTAGGCGAAGGATTTCTGATAGACATCAGCTCATTATCAAGATCGAACACCGCGTGGCCTTTGCGTTCCGATCCCGTGGATATGATGGTTGGATTGTTGGCGACGCAAATGGGGCGAGCAGCTGCTGTTCACCTCTATGCGCCGAGACCTTGCCGCTGAGCAAGGTCACTGGCCTGAGCCGGTGGCGTCATGCTCCTCTCCAAGTGTGGTCCCCACGGACAACTGTCCGCGCCCGCTGCCTGCCGTTCGATCATATGATCGGGCGCCAATACCCGCGAAGAGGGGAGCCAGATGCTCCGCTACCCCGATGGGCGCAGCATCGAAATGCTGCGGCAGATATCGTCGGGTGTCAAGTTAAGTCGGACGGAACCCGCTTGAGTTCCATCGCCGGCCTCACTATCCACACTCGAAACATGCGGCCGATCGAGGTCAGGCCTTGGTCTGGCGATAGTGGCTGAAGTCGGGATCGTGAGTCATTTTCCAGTAGTCCACGAATCGCCACGGCATCGCCGAAAAAACCCGACCCTGGCCGTTGCGGTAATAGGTCGTCATGCCCGGATGTGTCCAGATCAGCTGCTCATGCTCGGCGTCCACTTGCCGGATGTATTGATCGTGCGCGTCGTGGCGAACGTCGATCGCGGCGATGCCATGCTCGATCATCTCGACAAGGCAGGCTGAGATGTAGCGGCTCTGACACTCCGATTGAAAGATCACGCTGCCGCCATGTGCGGGGCCGGAATTGGGACCAAGCATCAGGAAGAGGTTCGGAAAGTCCGGTACGGTAAGGCCGAGATAGGCGGTCGGATTGTCGTTAGCCCAGGCAGCCCTGAGGTTCTTGCCGTCGCGTCCGCTGATGTTGAGGCGCGCCGCCATTTCCGAGACCTTGAAACCCGTCGAAATCACGATGATGTCGGCCGGCCGTAACTTACCATCCGACGCAACGATGCCGTCGCGCGCGAAATGGTCGATCCGGTCGGTGACCAACTCGACGTTGGGCCTGGTCAGCGTCTTGAACCAGTTGTTGTCCAGCAGGATGCGCTTGCCATAGGGCGGATAGGTCGGCACGCATTTCCCGATCAGGTCGGGGCGATCCTTCAGTTCGGAAAGGATGAAATCGGTCAGCTCCTCGCGATGCCGGTCGTTGCCCTTGTTCACGGCGCGATCGGGGTACGGCCAGTTCGGGTCCTTGCGCAGGAACGGCAGCAAGCCGTCGCCGTAACGCCAGAACATGTTGAAGCGGTACCACTGCACGTAGAACGGCAGATGCGCGAGCAGCCATTGCGCCCCCTCGGTGATCTCATCGGAATAGCCCGCGACCGGCCGCGCCCATTGCGCGGTGCGCTGATAGACCGTGACCGATGCGACACGGTCGGCGATTGCCGGCACCAGTTGCATCGCGGTCGCGCCGGTGCCGATGACGGCAACGTGCTTGCCGTCGAACTGGATGTCATCGGACCACAGCGCGGAATGCAGCATCGTGCCCTGAAAATCTTCCTCCCCCTTGAAATGCGCGGGCGAGGGGTCGTTGAGCTGCCCGATCGCGCTGACGAGCGTGGTCGATTCAAAGGTCTCCTCGCCATCTCCAGTCTTCAGCGTCGAAATCCAGCGTCGCTTGTTGTCGTCCCATCGCGAGGCGATCAACTCCGTGTTGAGACGGATATGGCTGCGGATGTCGTATTCGAGCGCGACCTTTTTGAGGTAATCGAGCAGCTCCTGACGCTGCGCGAAATACCGTGTCCACGGGTTTCGCGCGCCGAACGAGAAGGAATAGGAATGGTTCGGCGTATCGACGCCGCAGCCGGGGTAGCGGTTGACGTACCAGGTGCCGCCAAGCTCATCGTTCTTCTCGACAATGGTGTAGGGAATGCCGAGCCGGCCGAGCGCGACGCCGAGCGCAATGGCGCAGACGCCGGCGCCGACGATCAGCACATGCTGCTGCGCCAGCGCCTCATTGGGCGGGCGTTTGGTCCAACGCGCGTCGCGCGGAATAAAACCCATTTCCTCGCGCATCAGCGGCGCATATTCCGGCGCGACGTTTTCGCCGAGCGTCGCGTTCATCATTCTCAGCATCAAATCGTTGCCGGGATCAGTAATGACGGGCTTGGGCTCACCGTTCGCAAACAGGTTCAGCACCGCGGCGCGGATTTCGTTCTGGATTTCCGGCGGCAAGCCGGCCTGGGGATCAGGGATCAGGCGGACATCGCGCCGGGGCTTGTATGGCGGCTCCAGCCAGCGCGCGTCACCGGTCATGTGCACCAGCACCATCAGCAACACGCGTATATCGCCTTCGGCGATCGCTGACGACAGATCGAGCTTCTTGCGCGGTACCTCGATGTTCATATTTTCCTCTACGCTTCCGGTGCTTCCGGCAAACCGCCATAGGCGGCCCATGTGGTGCCTGCGATAAATCCGGCATCGACCGGCAGATTGATGCCGGTCACGCCGCTGCTCATCGGCGAGAGCAGCCAGGCGATTGCCTGCGCGACCTCGACCGGTTCGACCAAACGATTCATCGCCGTAGGGCCTGCAAGCAGATCCTTGTTCAGCGCGCCCGAAGCGATGCCGGCCTCGAGTGCGACGGTGCGGGTAAATCCCGGTGAGACGGCGTTGACGCGCACGCCGACACGGCCCCATTCGGCCGCGAGCGTCTGCGTGATCTGAATGACGCCGGCTTTGGCGGCGGTGTAGGCGTGGATCGGGCCGGACGTCATGCCGGCGACGGACGCGACATTGACGATGGCGCCATGCCGCCGCTGTGCCATGCGCACGCCGACGCTGCGGGCGACCAAAAACGTGCCGCGCAGATCGATATTGACCTCACGATCCCATTGATCCATCCGCACCCGTTCGACCGGATGCATCTTGCCGAATACGCCGGCGGCATTGACGAGGCCCGTGATCGGGCCGTGCGCGGCTTCGATATCGGCGATGCCGCTGACCACGGCGCTTTCGCTGGCAACATCGAACGGAGCAGGCCAAAGGATCGTCTGCGTTCCCGCAAGCGGCCCGGGCGCGATATCCGATATCACCACGCGCTGGCCTTGATTGGCGAGCAGCGCCGCGGTGGCCGCACCGATGCCGCGGCTGCCGCCGGTGACGAGAACGATGCCGTTAGCGCTCATGGCCGTTGCCGTCTTATACGTTAAACAGCCCGCGCGTAATCAGCTTTTGATAGGCCGTGATGACGTGATCGGGCACGGCCGTGACCGCGCCGTCGGAATAGGAGTAACGCCGGCTGAGATAGCCGCGCGCGCCCATCAGCATTTGAACGATCGCTTCGAACTCCTCGTCGCTGTAGCCCTCGATGGTGCCGGCAAGCCGCGCCCGTTTCAGGATGCGGACATAGGCGGTCGAAATGTTATCGAAATGCTTTTGATAGCCGATCGGCGCAAAGAATTCGGCCTCGTTGAGAATGCGCAGGAATTCCGGCACCTCGCGGATGAAGTCGAAGAAGGCGCTGAAGCGTTCGATTTCCTGTCGCGCGGTCTGCGGTGTGCCGGTGCGCTCGCGGATGAAGCGCACCATGTCGATGCCGATCGTCGGCAATAATTGGTCGAGCAGTTCCTGGCGGTTTTCGAAATGGTTGTAGAACGTGCCCTGCGCGACACCGGCAGCATCCGTGATGCGGGCGACGGAGGCTTCGGCATAACCATATTTGCCCACGACCTTGGTCGCGGCGTCGAATATCTTGCGCTTGGTCCAGGCGTTGCGCTCGACGCGATTGAGCTTTGTGACCTTGCCCGATGTGTCTTGCGATGCTTGCGTCATGCGGTGGCCTCTAGTTCTCCGCGCAGCACGCGCTTGAGCACTTTGCCGGAAGGGTTGCGCGGCAGGCTGTCGCGGATGATCAACTGCTTTGGGATTTTGAAGCCGGCTAATCGCGCACGGCAGTGGTCGGTCAGATCGGGCAATTCCAGCGTGGCGCTTTCCGCCAGCACGACGATCGCGACCGGCTTTTCACCCCAGCGCTCATCCGGCATACCAATGACGGCGACTTCGCGTACTTGCGGCAATTCGTAGATGACGCGTTCGACCTCGGAGGAGGCGATGTTCTCGCCGCCGGAGATAATCATGTCCTTCTTGCGGTCGGTGAGATAGAGGAAGCCGTCCTGGTCGAGATAGCCGACGTCGCCGCTGCGAAACCAGTCGCCGAAAAAGGCGGCAGCGGTCTTCTCGGGATCTCTCCAGTAGCCCTGCGTGACCTTTGGTCCACGCAGGCAGATCTCGCCGTCTTTGCCGGGCGCGAGGCGATTGCCCGCTTCGTCGCGGATTTCGATCTCGACATGGGCGATGGCGCGGCCGGTCGAGCCGATCTTTTCGATCTCGCGGCCGGCCTCCATAAAGGTATCGCCGCCGCAGGTCTCCGTCAGCCCGTAGGCATCGATGTAGCGGGCATTTCCAAAATATTCGGAGAAGGCGCGGATACGTACCTCCGGCGTCTTCTCGCCGCCGCCGATTGCCCACCGCAGGCTGGAGACGTCATAGCGTTGACGAGCAGGGCAGGTGAGGATTGCCGTGGTCATCACAGGCGCGAACCAGGCGGCGTTCAGCTTTTCCGCGTCAATCGCGGCCAGTGCCTGCTCCGGCTCGAAATTGCGGTGAATGGACAGCATGCCGCCGTGCCAGAGCACGGCGATACCGGGTAAATCGAGCGCGCCGACATGGTAGAGCGGACCGACCACCAGCAATCGCGTATCCGCGTTCAGCCCCAGCACCAGCGTCTGATCGGCCGATTTCCAGTAGATGTTCTCGTAAGTGAGCATCACGCCTTTGGGGCGATCCGTGGTGCCTGACGTGTACATCAATCGCATCAGGTCGCGCGGCTGCCGCGGCTGTATCGGCGCCGGCGCGATATCGGGCGCCAGCCGCGTGGCGCTGGATTGCGCGGCTTGGTCGAGCAGCACGACCGGCACGCCACCTGTAACCACGCCTTCGAATTCTTCGTCGCCGATCAGAATGCGCGCGCCGGAATTGCCGACGATGTAACCGACTTCATCAGCGGAGAGGCGATAATTGATCGGCAGAAACACCGCGCCGATGTGGCTGGTCGCGAACACGAGTTCGAGGAACGCCGCACTGTTCTTCATCAGGACCGCAACGACATCGCCGGCGCCGATCCCTTGCGACGCCAACCAGCCACCCACCTTGCAGATCCGCTGGTCGAAACCGGCATATGAAATGTCTTCGCCGCGGTATTTCAGCGCGCAGCGGTCCGGGGTCCGCCGGGCATGAAACGCGATGAAGCTCGAAAGATTGATCATTCGCCGCTCAAAAGGGCCGCTTTCGGCCTCGTTTTTCCCTAGATGAATTATGACTCGTAATTCATCTTTGGCTTGACGTCACCCCCCTTGCTCTGAAAACATTGTGGACATGGAGACGGAACGATCTCCGCCAGGGATTCCTGGGAATACGACCCAAAGGGAGGGGAAAATGCAGAGAACCCGCAAACCGGGCATTAGCCGCCGCGCGACTCTTGCACTGATGGGCACCGGCGCAGTGACGTTCGCGACGCCATGGGTGGCGCGCGCGCAAGCCAAAACCATCAAGGTCGGCATGCCGACCATTCTTTCCGGCCGTGTCGCGCAGTTAGGCACCTCGTCGCGCAACGCGGTGATGCTGGAAGTCGAGAAGGTCAACGCGGCGGGCGGCTTGGCCGGCCGGCAGATCGAAATGGTGATCCGCGATTCCAAGGGGGCGCCGCAGGAAGCGGCGCGCGTCGCCCGCGAACTGGTCAACACCGACGGGTGCGAGCTCTTGATCGATGCCGAGGCATCCTCCGGCGCGTTCGCCGTGCACGAAGTCGCGCGCGATCTCGGTGTGTTCTGCATTCACACTAACTCGGAAACCTCGGCACTGACCGCGGATCCGAAGCAGCACATCCCGAATGCGTTCCGCACTGCGCGCCAGGGCGTGCACGACTCGATCGTCGGCGGCAGCTACGCGGCGGCGATCGCGAAAACCAAGGGCCTGAAGAAATGGGCGACCTGCGCGCCCGACTACGCCTACGGCCGCGACACCACCGGTGAGTTCACGCTGTATCTCAAGCGCTTTGCACCCGATGTCGAAATCATCAGCGAGTCCTGGCCGAAGCTGTTTCAGCCGGACTACACGGAAGTCGTCACCAAGATCCTGCAGGCGAAACCGCAGGCGCTCTATACCTGCCTGTGGGGCGGCGATCTCACCTCTTATATCGATCAGGCCAATATCTACGCGATGTTCAGCCAGATGGAAGTGTTCGCCGTCAACATGGCTGATTACACCGCGCTGACGGTGGTGAAGAACCTGCCGAAGGGCATTCATTCCGGCAACCGCTACATCAAGACCTATCCGGCGACCGCAGAGAACGCCGCCTGGGGCGACGCCTACAAGGCGAAATACAATGAGTACCCGACCAACTGGTCGTGGGAGAATGCTACCGCGGTCATGCTGATCGCCGAAGCGTCGAAGAAAGCCAATTCTGCCGACGGCAAGAAGATTGCGGAAGCGATGCGCGGGCTGACGATCAAATCGCCGTTCGGCGCCGATGGAACCGTGACGATGCGAGCCGAAGACCAGACCCTGATCGGTTACGCGATCGGCTGGGGGACGACGATCCCGCAAGAGCCCTACGTGCCGGACGTCAAGCCCGGCGACTGGAAGACCATTCTCGAACTCGAAGCCGAGTGGAAGAAGAGCAAGGGCTACGCCTGACGGACCGGCATGCGCTGAGGCGGTGTGAGCCGCCTCAGTTTTGATGCTGTAGGCTTTTTGCGAGCCGATCATTGCGGCTCGCCGTAACGGATATCTCCCCGTGGATCTCGACGCGCTCACCGGCTGTCTCGCTAGTCCCGCCTGCTTGGTGACGCAAACCACCAGCGGCTTCATCATCGGCATGCTGCTGTTTCTCGTCGCCGTCGGGCTGACGCTGATCTTCGGCGTCCTCAAGGTCGTCAATTTCAGCCACGGCGCCTTCTACATGTTCGGCGCCTATTTCGCGATGACGGCCTATCAGCTATCGGGCAGCTTTGCGCTGGCGGTGTTTTGTGGGGCCGCCGGTACCGCGCTCCTCGGCCTGATCTTCGAACGCGTGTTCATGAGCCGGGTCTATGGCGCTGACGTGTTGATGCAGCTTCTGGTCTGCTACGCCTTCGTCCTGATTTTCGACGACGTCGTGCGGATGGTGTGGGGCCCGGAATTCAGGTCGATGGGCATGCCCGCGGCCTTCCAGGTCGCGCCACTGTTCATCGCCGGTGGCGTGGTGCCGCCATATTATCTGTTGCTGATCGGCGTTGCGCTAGTGGCTGCCGTGATCCTCGGGCTCGGGCTTGCCCGCACCCGGCTCGGCAAGGTGATCCGCGCGGCGGCGCATAATCCGGGCATGGTATCGGCGCTCGGCATCAATACCGGCCTGATCTATGGCGGCGTGTTTGCGCTGGGCGGCATGCTGGCAGGCCTTGGCGGCGCGCTCGCCGCACCGGTGCGCTCGCTGACGCCGGGCATGGGATTTTCGGTGCTGATCGAATCCTTCATCGTTACCGTGATCGGTGGCATGGGATCGATCCTGGGCGCGCTGATCGGTGCGCTGCTGATCGGCATGATTCGCTCCTTCGGATCGCTGGGCTTTCCCTTGTTCACGGAAGGCCTGATGTATCTGTTCATGGTGATCGTGCTGGTGATCCGGCCCACGGGCCTGTTCGGCAAGGAGGTCGTATGACCGAGCTTCGGGCCGGACGGACTGGAGAGCCGCTCGGCATTGCGCGCGACGAGGCCAGGTCGCAGCGCCCGCGCTACCTCGATGTCCTGATTGGGCTTGCGGCTTTTGGCGTGCTCGCGGTGCTGCCGCTGTTCTTCGGCAGCAAGGCGTTGCTGGATTTCGTGATCCGCTGCTCGGCGTTCGGCCTGTTCGCGACCTCGCTTAACCTGCTGGTCGGCTACACCGGCATGATTTCGTTCGGGCACGGCATGTTCTTCGGCCTCGGCGCTTATGGTTTCGGCCTGATCATGCAGCGCACCGGCGTACCGGTCCCGGTCGCCTTTGTCGCGACCCTTGTCATCACGACCATTATCGCGACCGTGATCGGCGCGATCTGCGTGCGGCTGAAGGAAATCTATTTTGCGTTCGTGACACTGGCGTTCCAGATGCTGATTCACTCGACGATCCTGTCCTGGGCGTCGCTGACCGGCGGTGATCAGGGCTTGCGCGGCGGCATTCCACGTCCGGTCTTCCTCGGCATCGATCTGTCGAACCATGTGCATCTGTATGTCACAAGCTGCGCGCTATTGGTGATCGGGCTGCTTCTGATGCGCCAGATCGCGCAATCGCCGTTCGGCTATACCTTGCGCATGATCCGCGACAACGCGAACCGGGCAAGCTTTATCGGCATCGACGTCTGGCGCGCCAGGCTCACGATCTTCGTCCTCGCGGCACTGTTTGCTTCCACCGGCGGCATCGTCATGGCGCTGTTCGTATCGGGCGCCTATCCCGAATTCGCCTACTGGACGATTTCGGGCGAAGGCATCTTCATCAACATGCTCGGCGGCGTCACGACGTTCCTGGGCCCGATGGTCGGCACCGTTTTGCTGCTGATCCTCAATGATACCGTCACGCGCCTGACCGAGTATTACGGCATCGTGCTCGGCATCGTGATCCTGTTCTTCGCGATCGGCCTGCGCAAAGGCCTGATGGATTTTGTGGTCGAATGGTACGGGCAGCGCCGTGATGGCGCCGGGGAGCGCGGCTAGCCATGCTGGAAATCCGCGGGCTTTCCAAATCCTTTGGCGGCGTCAAGGCGACCGATAACGTCACGCTCGACTTCGCCGACGGTTCGCTGACCTCCGTGATCGGTCCCAATGGCGCCGGAAAGAGCACGTTCTTCAACCTGATCACGGGCGCGCTGAAGCCGGATTCCGGCCAGATCCTGCTCAACGGCGTCGATATGGCGGGACGCTCGCCGCCCGATATCGTCCGTTACGGCATCGGCCGGGCGTTTCAGGTGGCGAGCATTTTTCCTTCGCTCACAGTGCATGAGACCATGCTGGCGGCGGTCTGCGCTGATCAGCGCCGCGCCAGCGTGCTGCACCGGCGCTTTCCGCTTCTCGAGACCCGCGACCGCGCCGAACACGCGATGGAATTGCTCGGGCTGGCCGGCAAGCGCAACCGCACCGCGGCGACGCTGTCGCATGGTGACCAGAAACTGCTCGATATCGCGTTGGCGCTGGTGCTCGAGCCAAAAGTGCTGCTGCTGGACGAACCGACCGCCGGCATGGGTACCGAAGAGCGCTGGCGCATGATCGACAAGGTCAGGGAGCTCTGGGAGACGCAGAAGATCACCGTCGTGTTCATCGAGCACGACATGGATATCGTGTTCAAGATTGCACCTGCGATCGTCGTGCTGTGCTACGGCCGGATTCTCGCAACCGGCACCCCTGAGGCGATCCGGCGAAACGAAGCGGTCATCAAGGCCTATCTCGGCACTGAACATCACGCCGAGGCCGCGATATGAGTGCGCAGCCGGTCGTTCAGGTCGAGGACCTCGACGTCTATTACGGCACCAGCCAGATCCTGTTCGGGGTCGGCCTCTCCGTGCGGCAGGGCGAGACCATGGCGCTGCTCGGACGCAACGGCGCCGGCAAATCGACCACCATGAAGGCCATCATGGGCCTGGCGCCGGCGCGCCGCGGCAAGGTTACCTTGCGCGGCCGCGTGGTGTCCGGACTGAAGCCCCATCACATTGCCCGGGCCGGCCTCGGCTTTGTGCCGGAGGACCGTCAGATCTTTCCCGAACACACGGTGGAGGACAATCTGGTCATCGGCCAGAAGAAGGGCCCGGACGGCCAGGACGAATGGTCGATCCGGCGGATCTATGACGTGTTTCCGCTGCTGGAGCCGCTGCGATACCGGATCGCGGGCCGGCTGTCCGGCGGCGAACAGCAGATGCTGGCGATCGCGCGCACGCTGATGGGCAATCCGGCGCTGCTGTTGCTGGACGAGCCGAGCGAGGGGCTGGCGCCGATCATCGTGCAGCGGATCGGCGAATTGCTGCGGCAACTCCGCGGCACCGGCGCCACGGTGCTGATCGCCGAGCAGAACATGCATTTTTGCCTTGGCCTTGCGAGCCACGCGACGGTTATCGACAAGGGCCAGATCGTCTACACATCCGGGATCGAAGAGCTGAAGGCCAACGACAACATTCGTCAGCGCTATCTTGCGCTGTAGCTTTCAGCCAGCCGGTCCGGGAGAGTAAATGCCAGTTGAACGGAAGCTATCGCCGACGCACGACGCGCCCTATCGCGGCTTGCGCGTGCTCGATTTCGGGCAGGGCATCGCATCGCCCTATTGCGCGATGCTGCTCGGTGTCTACGGGGCCGATGTGATCAAGGTCGAGCCGCCCGAGGGCGACTGGTCGCGGTATCTCGGGACGACGTACGGCAGCCACACGACGCTCTCGGCCGTCTACAATCGCGGCAAGCGCAGCCTGTGCCTCGATATGAAGCATAAGGACGGCATCGCCGTCGCCCAAACGCTGGCGAGGGATTGCGATGTCCTGATCGAGGGCTTTCGGCCCGGCGTCGCTGCCCGGCTGGGCATTGGCTACGAAAACCTCGCGCAAGAAAATCCCGGTCTGGTTTATCTTTCCGTCAGCGCCTTTGGCCAGACCGGGCCCTATTCGAAACGGCCGGGTTCGGATTCCGTCGCACAAGCGTTTTCCGGTCTGGTGTCGATCAATGTCGGCAACGACAAGACCCCGCACCGGGTCGGCGCGACGATTTCCGACGTCGTCACCGGCGTCTACGCCTTCCAGGCCATCGCCACCACGCTGTTTGCCCGCGCAACCGTTGGCACCGGCCGCTGGATCGACGTCAATCTCTGCCAATCGACCGCAGCGTTGCTCGGCCACAAGGTCGCCGAGCATATTCTGGAAGGCGGCGCGCCGCGCGCCCTCAACGTGCCGGCGGGCTCCTATCAAACCAGCGATGGTTGGATGATGGTGACGCTGGTGAACGAGCCGCAATACAAGCGCCTGTGCGCGGCCATCGACCGCGACAACCTCGCCGCCGATCCACGGTTTGTCGATTTTGCGAGGCGAGCGGATTCCGCCGATACGCTGATCTCGCAAATGCGCGAGGTGTTCCTGACGCAGCCGACGGAAGCCTGGTTGGCGCGGCTGCACGCGGCCGACATCATCGCGGAGCGCATCCTCAATCCCGGGGAATGGCTCCGCAACAGCCACGTCGAAGCGACCAAGGGCGCAGTTTGCCAGGACACGCCCGGCGTTGGTCCGGTCTATTCGCCGCGGACGCCGGGCATTGCGAGCCTTTCCGAAGACAGGCTATGTCCCGCGCCGGATGTCGGACAGGATAGTTATGCGCTGCTCGTGGAAGCTGGCTTCGAGCGCGGCGCCATCGACGATCTGGTCAGGGCCGGCGCTGTGCGTCAGGCCAAGGGAGGCGGTACATCATGAGCGCTGAACTTGTTCGTTATTCCGTTTCGGATGGCATTGCCGAGATCATGCTCGATCGCGCGCCGGTCAATGCGCTCAGCATGGCGCTGATCGATGCGCTGCTGGCGGCGCTGGCAAAGGCGAGGGATGACGAGACCGTGCGCGCCGTCATCATCGGCAGCGCACACAAGGTGTTTTGCGCCGGGCTTGATCTCGACATCGTGCGCGGTAAACCGGGCATCGAAACCAAGAAATTCCTCGAGCGGCTGTATTTTGCGCTGAACGATACCCAATACCGGATGGGCAAGCCGACCATCGCGGCGATCGACGGCGCGGTGCGGGCCGGCGGCATGACGATCGCCATTTCCTGCGACATGATCATTGCCGGCGACGCCTCGACCTTCGGTTATCCCGAGATCGACGTTGGGCTTATTCCGGCCATCCACTTCGTGCAACTGCCGCGGCTGGTCGGCAAGCATCAGGCGTTCGGCCCGTTGTTTCTGGGCGAGCCCTTCGATGCCGCGACCGCGTTTCGTATGGGGTTGCTCAGCGAAGTCGTGCCGAAGGGATCGGCGCTGCATCGCGCCCGCGAGATTGCGCGGCGGCTCGCCGCCAAGTCGCCGATCGTCATGAAGATCGGCCGTGATGCCTTCATGCGTGCGGTCGATGCCGATTTTCGGCGGTCAGTCGAGAATGCGGCCGAAAGTTTCGCGCTTGTGGCGACGACGGAAGATTGTCAGGAAGGGCTCAATGCGTTCGTCGAAAAGCGGACGCCCAACTACAAGGGACGGTGATGGCGGGGTTATATTTCGAAGAGTTCGAGGTCGGCCGGGAATTTCATCATGAATTCTCCAGGACTGTTACCGAGATGGACAATACGATGTTCAGCCTGCTCACCATGAATCCGCAGCCGCTGCATATCGACGCGCACTTCTCCGAGAAGACCGAGTACGGCCAGCGGCTGTTCAACAGCCTGTATACGCTGGGCATCATGATCGGTATGAGCGTGTACGACACCACGCTGGGCACCACCGTCGGCAATTTGGGCATGACCGACGTCAAATTCCCAAAGCCCGTGTTCCACGGTGATACGCTGAAGGCGCACACCAAAATTATCTCCAAGCGCGTCAGCAAGTCGCGGCCGACGCAGGGCCTGGTCGAGTTCGAACACACCATGACCAATCAGCGCGGCGAGGTGGTTGCGAGCTGCCGCCGGACCGGCCTGATGCATTGCAAACCGAAGGCTTAAAGTCGATGCGCTCGTTCCTGTTCGTTCCCGGCGACAGCCTCCGGAAGTTCGAAAACGCCAAGAAGACCGCGGCCGATGCGTTGATCCTCGATCTCGAGGACTCGATCGCGCCGGACGAGAAGGCCGGCGCGCGGCGCACCGTGCGCGAGATGCTTGATGCCCGCAATCCGGGCCAGAAAATCTATATCCGCGTCAACGCGCTCGACACCGGCATGACGCTTGGCGACCTTGCGGCGGTGATGCCCGGCCGGCCCGATGGCATCGTTCTGCCGAAATGCGCGGGCGCCGCCGACGTCAACCGCCTCTCTCTGTATCTCGATGCCTTCGAGGCCGCTTCCAATATTGAGGCGGGTACGACGCGGATCGTCACCGTGGCAACCGAGACGGCGCGCGCGGTCCTCAAACTGCTCGACTTCGAGAATATGAGCCCGCGGCTGTGGGGCATGATGTGGGGCGCGGAAGACCTTGCCGCATCGCTGGGCGCGTCGCGGAACCGCACCAACGGGCGCTTTCACAGTCCGTTCGTGCTGGCCCGCGATCTCTGCCTGATCGCCGCTGCGGCCGCCGGCGTCGTCGCGATCGATACCATCGCCACCGATATCAATGATCTCGACGCCTTGAGGGAAGAGTCGATCGCCGCGCGTCAGGATGGCTTTCTGGCGAAGGCGGTGATCCATCCCAAGCATGTCGACGTCGTCAATGCCGCGTTCATGCCGACGGATGAGGAGATTGCGTGGTCAGAGAGGATCGTCAAGGCGTTCAACGACAATCCGACCTCCGGCGTGGTGAAGATCGACGGCAAGATGATCGACAAGCCGCATCTGAGGGCGGCAGAGAAGATTCTCGCGTTGCGCGGACGGTAGGTTTGATAATCTTGTAGCCTGGATGAGCGAAGCGATTCCGGTCCATGGTATCTGGTTCCCCGGATTTCGCTTCCTGGCTGATGCCACTACCGGGAAGCGCAGACCCGCGTCAAATACCTGCCGCTTGCCCCGCGAATTGACTTTGCGCCGCGATCGTCGGCAAATACGGTCAACCAAAATTCTCTGAGGAAAACCCCATGGTAGACGCGCTGATCATCGACGCATGCAGGACGCCGCGAGGCATAGGCAAGGCGGGCAAGGGCGCACTCTCGGGCATCCATCCGCAGCAAGTCGGGGCCGCGGTATTGCGCGCGCTCGCCGATCGAACCGGTATCGATACCGCCGACGTCGACGACGTCATCTGGGGTACCAGTTCCCAGCGCGGTCCGCAGAGCGGCGACCTTGGCCGGATGACGGCGCTTGATGCCGGCTATGACGTGCGCGCCAGCGGCGTCACGCTGGATCGTTTTTGTGGTTCCGGCATTACCAGCGTCAACATGGCGGCCAACTCGATCATGTCGGGCTCGGAGGATCTCGTGATCGCCGGCGGGACCGAGATGATGTCGATGGAAGGCCGCCGCGGCGAGGGGCCGTTCATGATGGACGCCGGCAATCTTCGCCTGCGCGCCCGTCACCCGCAGTCGCATCAGGGCGTCTGCGCGGATGCCGTTGCGACGCTGGAGGGCATCACGCGGCAGGACGTCGATGCACTGGGCCTTGAAAGCCAGAGGCGCGCAGCCGCCGCCATCAGGGGCGGTCATTTCGACAAGAGCCTTGTTCCGGTTCACCGCGAGGATGGCAGCCTTGCGCTCGATCGCGAGGAATATCCGCGCCCGCAGACCACGCTCGAGGGACTTGCCGGACTGAAGCCCGCGTTCACCGCGGTGGCGGACTATCCGCTCGACGACAAGGGCACGACCTATCGCAATCTGATTCTGGAAAAGCATCCCGGTCTCGATATCAACTTCGTGCATCACGCCGGTAACTCCTCCGGCGTCGTCGACGGATCGGCGGCAATCCTGCTGGCGTCACCGAGTTACGCCAAGGCGCACGGCTTGAAGCCGCGTGCCCGCGTCGTCGCGATGGCAAACATGGGGGATTCGCCGACCCTGATGCTGAACGCACCGGTGCCGGCGGCGCGCAAGGTGCTGGCCAAGGCAGGCCTTACGCTCGACGATATCGACCTGTTCGAGATCAACGAGGCGTTTGCGGTTGTCGCCGAAAAGTTCATTCGGGATCTCAAGCTCGACCGCGACAAGGTCAACGTCAATGGCGGCTCGATCGCGCTCGGCCATCCGATCGGCGCGACCGGCTCGATCCTGATCGGCACCGTGCTCGACGAACTGGAGCGGCGCGACCTCAGGCGCGGTCTGGTGACGATGTGCGCCGCCGGCGGCATGGCGCCGGCAATCATCATCGAGCGGGTCTAGGGCTTGCAGAACTTCAGCCGGCCGGAAACTGCAGTTCGAACGCGACACCCTTGTCCGACGGCAGCAGCCGGATCGATCCGCCGTGGCTGGTCATGACGGCCTGCACGATCGCGAGCCCCATTCCCGTGCCGCCGGCATCGCGGCGCGTGGTGAAAAAGGCGTCGAATATCTTTTCCCGGTTTGGTTCGGAAATCGGGTCGCCGTCATTGCTCACGGTCATCCTGACCGTCGTATCCTCACCGACCGCTTCCAGCCGGACATGTTTCGCATTGTGACGGATGGCGTTGTCGGTCAGATGTGACAGGACGATCAGTGCCTTTTCGCTGGACATGCCGATCGAACGTTCGAGGCAGCCGTTTGCGTTGATGGCGCGCGTCGGGAACCGGCTTTTCAGCCCCCCGACTACCAGCCCGAGTTCTGTGTGCTCGTTTTGCGGAGCGGTTTCGGCGCGGGCCAGCTCGCGCAGCCGCTGCGTCATCGCCTCGAGGCGTCCGGTGTCGCCCAGAATGTTCGACACGAAGTTCTTTTGCTCCATCCGCGTGAGATTGTCGGACTTGCTCTGCAGCGAATCGAGCAGGAGCTCGGCTGCGCCCTTGATCGACGTCAGCGGCGATTTCAATTCATGGGTGAGGTGCGACGAGAAGATCGCGATATAGTCCGACCGTCGCGACAATTGCTCGGCCATGTCGAGGAAGCTTTGCGACAACTGCGCAAATTCGCGCGTGCCGTAATGCGCGAGCGGCTGAAACGCATCGCGATCGCCGCGGCTGATACGCGCGGCGCGATCGATCAGTTCGCGCATCGGCTGGGTGATGGTCCGGGAAAAGACCAGGCCGATGATGATGGTCGCGAAAATGACGGCCAAACCCGCCAGGATGAACTTGCCGCGCTCCTGATAAAGATGGTCAAAGATATTGCTCGGTGTTCGCGATGTGTAGATGACGCCTGCAACCCGGTTGTTGACGATCACCGGCATCGCCGAAAATACGTGAACGCCGACGCCGCGGCTGATGGAATAGATCGGGGGAGGGGGCTTGTCCGGAACCCGGATCCGCAATGCCGCGCGATACTGTCCTCGCAGCGCGGTTGCGACTTCCTCGATATGGGCGAGCGATTGCCCCATTTCCTGCCGCCCGGCGATCACGACGCCGCGCGGATCGAGGATCCGAAATCCGGCGAGCGTGACCTTCTGCGTCTCCAGAACGATCGGCATCAGCCGTGCGCCGATCTCGATGTAGGCCGGATCGGCCGGCGCGCCGGCCGGAAGTGCATCAGGCCGGCGTCGCAGCAGGTCGTTGCCGGCCAGATCGAGCGCAGGCCGGATCGGGGTGACCTGGTCTTCCGGATCAGGGCGTGCTCCCGGCGGGATTTCAGCGCCGAGAACGATCCCGGCGTCGAGGCGGCTTTCCACTTCGCGCGCGAAGACCGCGGCCAGTACCCGGCTTTGAGCGATCAGCTCAGCCTGGGTCTGGTGAATAAGCTGGTTGTCATAGAGGCGGAAGAAGAAAAGTCCGACCAGAGGCAGCGCGGCCACCGAGGCCAGCACGGCAAAAATGACCAGGTTCAGCGACGGTCGCCATTTTTCGTTCCTCAGCTGGATCATACCTGTGGCTCGCATCGCCCGAGCTTGAAGCCGACACCGTGGATCGTTTCGATCACGTTGTCACAGTTCACGGCGGACAGCTTGGCGCGGATATTGCGAATATGACTATCGATGGTGCGGTCCGAAACCTGGATATTGAAGTGATAGGCCGCCGTCATGATCTGCTCGCGACTGAAAACTGCGGTCGGCCTTGTCAGAAATGCCCTCAGGATTCCGAACTCGATGGCCGTCAGGCGAAGCGCCGTGCCCGAGAACGCCGCGACGTGCTGCTCCGGATCGACGGAGAGACCGCCTTGAGAGAGGGCCGCCGGTGGCGTATTTGTGTTCGGCCCGCGAGAAGCGCTGCGGCGCAGGATGACATTCACGCGCGCGACGAGTTCGCGCGGGCTGAACGGTTTGGTGACGTAATCGTCGCCGCCGATCTCGAGGCCAAGCACGCGATCGATTTCGTCGTCGCGCGCCGAAAGGAACAGGATCGGAACGTCAGATGATTTTCGGACTTCCCGGCAGACGTCCAATCCGTCGAATTCCGGCATGCCGATATCCAGGATGATCAGATCCGGCCTGTCGGCGGCGAAACGGGTCAAGGCTTCCTTGCCGTCCCGCGCCTCGAATACGGTCATGGCCGCTTTCTTGAGCGCGACACGGATCACTTCGCGAATATGCAGGTCGTCGTCTACGACGAGGATGCGGTGTGTCAAACGTCTCTCCGGACCGAAAGTCGTCAGCTTGCCGAGGTCTTCCGGTGGTCGTCGAGGAAGCGTTGCAGCCGCCAGCGCCGAAAACCCCAGGAATGCCAGGAAGCCATTTCCCTGCGTTGTTCTTCTACAAGACAATTACGGCGGGAAACAAGATTTGGGTCGGCGCCGCGAAGCTGAATCGCCCTATCGATGGCCGGTAACGCCTGGGGCCCAAGCTGAACCAGATAGTTCATGTCGATCTGTACGCCCTGGCCGGACGCTTCGTGGCCATGGCTGACATCGTAGTCGGCAATAATGGCGGCGAAATTGATCAACGAGCAGATGTAGAGCGTTGCCGTCAGGGCGATGAGGTTCGCACGGATCAGCCAATCGTTGGATCTGTGCAGGATGATGCGGGCAACAATGAGTAGAAGCCCCAGTGCGACCAGCAGCATCCAGATGAACGCCGCGACGCGCCAATAGGTCAGCAAGTAAATCTGCACATAGAGGCCAAGGCGAAGTATGGAGGAAGCCACCAGCAGGACGTTCTGCGCCACCCACAGATAGACCAGCGGCCGGATCACCTTCGATCGTTCGGCCGGACCGCCGGGTCTCATCGCCGCCAGGACGAAGCCTGCCGCCAGCAGCGCCGTAAGGATCAAGAGATAGGCGCCGCGATGCGCATAGGCCGCGTAGGTGATATCGGCGGGCAAAGCCGCATTTCCCCAAAGGAAGATCGCGTCGAGAAGGGTCTGCACCGCGAACAGCAAATTGAACAGGATCAGCGAACGCAGGATGGTCGCAACACCGAGGAAGCCGGAGAAATCGGACAGTCTTTCGTGTTCGTGCTCGATGGCTTCGGCCGGAGTTTCCACAACCTCGGCTTTCTTGCGCCACCAGACATGAATGAACGGCCAAACGATCGATAGCGCCACGGCCCAGAACAGCACTCTTCCGAAACTGACATAAGAGGCGGCGTTGCCCGGATTCATCAGGTTGATCCATTTCTCCAGTAATGGATTCGCCGAGACGAACAGGGCTGCAAAGATGCTTCCGAGAAACAGCGGAATGAACCATATCGTGAATCCGGTCGTTAGCGCCGGGAGATTGAACACGCCGATGGCGTCCCGGAAAAACCGGAATGGACCGATCAGTAACAGGTCGCACAGGGCCACGGCCCGGTCTGCCAGACCAACCAGTTCGCGGCCGGTTGTCAGCAGGAGGCCAACCCCGAGCGCCAGCACAATCAAACACAGCGAGACGGCGTTGAATTCCTCGATGGCAGGTACAAGGCCGGCGATGACGAGGACACCAGCCAGCAACGTCTTCTTTTTGTTCAAGCGAGAGAAATTGGCGAGCAGCGATCCGCAGGTCACAGCGAGCGCAAAAACGACGGCCGATATTCCAATTTTCTCGCCGTAGAACAGCCAGTCGGCCAGGGCGGTCAGACAGAGGGCGAGCGCCAATTTTACCGGGAAGATGCCTTCTTGAACGGGCCGGACGTCGGACTCCGCCGCCGAGAAGCTCGTCATTTTCGCGCTACCGGTCTGGAGGGGAATACTGTGAACCGATGCAATCGAAGGGTTGTCGCAGAGCCACCACCCGTCGTTGGCTAATCGTGAGGGAACAGGCATTCGATAACCGCACTCCTGGTTTGCAGGAGGAACTATCAATCGCCATTGTGCAATTGACTGGAGGGCTGTCTGCAAGAGTTCAGGATTTTCATGCAGATTCTGTGCAGACGCGCTTATGCGATCGCGCCAGACAGGCAAGTTTGATACCGGCGATGCTCCCGCCCGGTCACACGGAAGCACCGTCACCTTCATGCAAACCCTCAGACGTGTCGGCGTTATCCTCACCTGGTTCGCCGGACTGGCTTTCGTTCTCGCCGCCGCCAACAAGAACGATCCCTATTTGATCGCGCTACGAGGCTCCGGAAACGTCGTTCTCACTGTGACGAGTCTGGCTGCTTTCGCTGTCTTGATCCGTCGCGGCTACTGGAGCAGGCGAAGGACCGCAGGAAAATTGCTCGTCCTGATGTGGTGCTTGCCGTCATTGGCGATGCTGGGCGCGCATGTTTCCTTCGAGGTCCGCAAGAAAAACGTTATGCAAACCGATGCCGCGCTGGCTCGCAGCCTCGGAAAGCATTTCGTCGTGGGCTATTCGTCGTTCGATGAGGTGGCGACGCTGGCCGAGAAGGGCCTGATCGCCGGCATCTACATCACCAAACATAACGATAAGGACAAGACGGCAGAGACGCTGAAAGCTGAAATTGCCGTGCTTCAAGACAAAAGGCGCGCCGCGGGCCTGCCGCCGTTGTCAGTCGCGGCCGATCAGGAAGGCGGTATTGTTTCGCATCTGTCGCCGCCCTTGACCAAGCTGCCGGTGCTATCGATCCTGGCCAACCTTCCGCCGGATATTCGTGCCGAGAAAGCAAAGGAGTTCGGGCGTATTCACGGCGAGGAGCTGGCGGCGCTTGGCGTCACGCTCAACTTCGCGCCGGTGCTGGATCTGCGGGCGGAGGTGAAGCGCAATCAGTTTGATTTCAACACGCTGATAGGCTATCGCGCGATTTCAAGTGATCCGGCCACGGTCAGCGAAATCGCCAGGGCGTATATTCGTGGTCTCGATGCCTCGGGCGTCGGTGCTACCGTGAAGCATTTCCCGGGATTGGGACGCGTTCGTACCGACACCCATCATTTCAGCGCCCATCTCGACACGCCTGTGGAAGAGCTTGAAGCTTCCGACTGGCGGCCGTTCAGGGAGGTACTGGTGGCCTCAACGCGCAATTGATGATCGGACATGTCACGCTGACGGCGATCGATCCCGATCGGGCGGCGTCGCATTCGAAGGCTGTGGTCGACGGAATCGTGCGCAAGAAATGGAACTATCAGGGCGTCGTCATCACCGACGATTTGGTCATGGGCGCGATCTATCAATACGACGCACGGCGGTGGTGGAGGCGCTCAATGCGGGCGTCGATCTGCTGTTGGTCGCTTACGACGGCGCGCAGTTTTACCGGATCTTTGCCTGCGCCTCCGACGCGTTCGGCCGGGGAAAGCTCGACCCGGCGATTCTGCACGACAGCGAGGCGCGGCTGAAGCGTGCCTTTCCGGCGGACTAGCGAGGAGGACACCTGGCGACCGACGGAGGGGGCAAGGCGGCCTGATCTCGATGCTGGTAGATCGCGGCTTGTCGATGTAAAACCATCTTACGACGCACGGGCCGCCGCTTATGTCAGCGTGGCGGACCGTAAAAGACGTCGGCAGGTGTTGCAATGCAGTTCGGCAGATCAAGATGGGTGTGCGGATCAATGCCGCCCGGCATCACATAGCAGCCGCCGGCATTGATCAGCACAAATCCGCGGTCGCCAAGAAATTAATCGATCAGGGCTGGCCGCCGCCGGTTGCTGTGCTACCGGGGAACCGCGGACATCGCCATACACTATCGGCGTGGTGCGGCCCTCAGGATCGTGCACCAAGCGCGGATTTATAGTCTTGCCGCCGGGACCACGACACGTAGTAAGCGACGGCGGTCATCATCAAAATTCCGGCGCCGCTGACGAGAACCTGCATGGCGAGTGAATTCGGCCCGGTGATCAGGATGAAATGCGCGGCGAACGACAGAAAGACGCCGGCGCAGAACACGGCCAGCCATTCTTCTCCGCATTTGATGAGCGGCTGCAGGACCGGCCACCGAAATCCGCGCCAGCCTCCCGGCACCGCCAGCGTAAAGAGGAAGGCCATGGCGAGCAGATGCAGCACCCTGTAAGGCGCCAGGTTCTCCCTGTCGTTGGGCAGGAATGCACTGAGCAGGGAATGCGGGACCATTTCCGCCAACGCGGGCAGCTTCCCGGCAGAGGTGATCACGAGCGCGAACAAGAGATAGAGCAGTGCCGCAATGCGCAGTGCCGGAAGCCTCTGCATCGATCGGATCAAGCGGGCCTGCCTGGCACCGCTCAGCGCAAACCATGCACCCAACACAAACAGCAATTGCCAGCTGAGCGGATTGAAGACCGAGTCTCCCTCCGGAAACGACAATAGGTTCCGGTCAAATATGCGCGCCGCGACATAGAGCGCGGCCGATCCGGCCAGCGTCACGGTCGGCCAGCGCAGCATGCCGATCAAGACGATCGGGAGGAAAGCCATGAGCACGATGAAAAGCTGCAAGACGTCTAGATTGAGCGGCGTGGCCTGCAGCAGCAGGCCGCGAATCAAGGTGCGGATCGGGTGGTCGATGAATCCCGCAATGTTGAATTCGGCGATGATGTCGGGTGCCGCGGTCTGTGCCGCGACATAGCCGATCAGGTCGACATAGATCACGAACAGGACGACATAGGCCGCGTAAAGCTGCCATAGCCGTTTGAAGATGCGGGTCGCCCCCACCACAGAGCCGCGTTCCACCATTTTTTTCGCGTAGATGATCGCTGCGGCATAACCGCCGACGAATACGAACAAGTCGGTTGCGCCACTAAATCCGAAGTTCCGCAGGGTCAGCGAGCTGACCGCGTTGTGCGGAACGTGATCCACAAACAGAAACCAGTTCGCGATGCCAAGCAGCAGCAGGATTCGGAGATCGCCATCGCGTGCCGCGATCTCGGTCTTCACACATTGATTCATTGAAAGTGAAACTTCACAAGCCCGGAGAAACGAATCGGCATACTAGCGTGACGATACGCGCGATCCGAGTAGACTTTGCGTGAACAATATCTAATTCGCGCGCAGGGGGATTGAAACTGCCGGCGATCACGTTTTCGAAATCAGGACGTGATCGCCTGCGAGAACATTGGCCCGTCTGCCGGCTCATGTTTGCGCAGGTCGCGGGCGTGATCGAAATGGCCGGCCTGCAGATCTACGCCCGTCGCGCCGATCTCGGGAACGGCGGCCTCGGCCAGAATATCGGCGGTGACATCCTCGACCGAGGAATCGGCGACTTCGTGGATGAAACTGATGTTCTTGTATTCGCCGGACACAATGCGCGAGATCACCGCCGGGTGATTTCGGGATCGACAATGGCTTCACGGCCGCGCCGGCCATAGTCGATCATCACGACGAGATACTGCATGTTTGCGAGCCGAAGCACATCCCGGGCGTTGAAAGCGAATGACGGCATTATTTCTGAAAATCGGAATCTAGTCAGGTCCAAAATTCTGAAAAACAGAAATTTATCCTTGAGTGGCCGATAGTGCTCCGGGGCGGCCGGTCGAATCAGGCCCCCCTAAGGATCCCTATTTCTCCGGTGTGCGCCCGCCCTGCGCCTTGGCCGCCTTGCGTGTTCGGGCCGTCGCCTTGGTCCGCAAGCGCTGGATCTGGCCCCTGGGCAGGGTGACGCAAATCTCGCCGATCCACTCCAGCTTCACCCCGCTGATTGGCTTGGCATTGAAGCTCGTGAGGTTGACCAGCGTCGACGACTTTCCGCGCTCGATCGTCTTCAGATAACGCTCCCCGGTTTTCAGGCGTACCGCGGCTTCTTCGCCGTAGAAGCTCGACAATGGATGACGCTGCTCGCGATAGACCACGATAACATCGCCATTTTCGTATTTAGGCAGCATGGAATCGCCCGCTACCTCGAAAGCGATGATCTCTTCGGCAATCGGGAAGGGCAGTTCAACCTCGCCCAGGCCTTCCGGCGGCACCTTTTCGTGTTCCGGCTCGATCGACGCGCCGGCGCCGACGCGACCCATGATCGGCACCGAATTCAGTTCGAGATACTCCATGATGGGCGCGATCTCGGATGCCTTGATCAGTCGTATTCCGGACAGGATTTCCGAAACCGCACCCGGGCGAACGCCCATCGCCGTCGCCAGACCGCCTTTGGTCTTGCCCGGCTTCTCCAGTCCCCGCTCGATCAATCTGACGTCCAGCATGGCCTTTCCTTTCCCGGATCGCGGGAATGATAGCAATTCCGATTATCCGAAATCAAGCCTGACTTTCGTTTCGGAATATCCGAAGTTACGGAGGCGTCGGGCGATGCCAGGAAAGCAGGCAGGAATGATGGAAGCGACAAACTGGGCGCCCGAGCACTCGGACGCGCTGCGGGAACTTTTTGCCCGAGGCATGACCTTTTCGGAGATCGCCAAGGCGATCAACTCGAAATTCAAAACCAAATATTCGCGTAACGCCACGCTCAGCCGTGCCAAGCGGATGGGGCTCGGCCGGCCGGTCCGGCCGGAATCGCTACCGCAGGCGAAGCCGCGGCTGAGCAGGCTGGGCGAACTTCGCCCCGCTGAACCCAGGCTGTCCAAGTTCCACTGGTCGCCTCCGGTATTCGAAGAGGCAGAGCCGCCCAAGCTGCGCTGCGTCGAAATCGACCCGCGCCATCTATCGCTGGTCGAACTTGAGCGCCGCGATTGCCGATACCCGTACGGCGGTGATGCCGAGGGCGAGGCCATTACCTTCTGCGGTCATCCAAGGCGGCCCGGCTCCAGCTACTGCACGCCGCATTTTCACCTGAGCCGCAACCCCGATGCTGCATTGGAGCGCCCCGCGAGCACCGCCGCGCTGAAGGTCATCGAAGCGGCCTGAAGGACGATCCATAGCACCCAGATTCTTCATATCCAAGGAGGCCATGAGACATGTCACGAGCCAAACGAAAGAAGCCACATGACCCGGCACGGGCGCACGACCGCCGCTCTCGAGATCTGCCCCGCAACGCCGAAGTCGCGACCGTCGAGGTTGACAACCCCTTGGCGCTTGAGCCGGGCGAGAAGATCGTCGCGCTGCGCTCCATCCGTAACGATCCGCTGGGCTGCCTGCATTCGCACCGTCAGATCGACGAGGCGCAATACCAGGGCGGGCGCGCCCTTCAGGACGATTGGGAGAAGGCCGAGCGCGGGCCGCGCGCGGTCGATCCGACCAGGGAATATGTCGATGGTGGGCAGATGCGCGAGCCGATCACCGAAGGCCAGCGCAAGGCGGTGCTGCGGCTGAACCGCGCCGAGCGCGAGCTTGGCGCCGACGGTTCGGCGCTGGTGCACGACGTTCTGATCCACGGCATGACCATGGAGCAGGTCGGGCAGCATCGGGGATTGCGCACCAAGCGGTGGGCACGACTATTTCGCGCGACGTCTCAAGGAATGCCTCGACCGGCTGGCGCTGATCTATGGATTCGCGACCGCCAATCCCGTCCCCGTCAAAAACCTCCGGCGCTGAAGCGGAACGGCTGCACCACGTCATAAGCTGCCTTTGTGATCGGCACCGCGTAGTCGACCGTGAGCGCGCCGAACGGCGAGGCCCAGGTCAGGCCGGCACCGACCGACGAGCGTACGACATTCTTGTTGGCGACCTGAAGCGAGGAACTCCCAAAACTGGTCGGGCCGCCATAGCCGAAGACGCTGCCGGCATCGACGAAGGCCGATGCCTTGAGGCCGTATTCGTCCGGCACGCCGGGAACCGAGCTCTGCAACTCGGCGGTTGTCGCCCAGTACATGTTGCCGCCGACATTATCCATGGTGGTACCGGGCGTGAGATCGCGCGGGCCAAAACCGTTGGTCGCAAATCCACGCACCATGGTCGGGCCGCCGAAGAAGCTGTTCATCAGCGGCACCTGTTGGCCGCCCCAGCCGGTGACGTAGCCGCCTTGCGCGCGGACCATGCCGATCAGATCGCTGTTAAGCGAATGGTAATAGCGTACGTCTTCGGTGGTCCGCAGGAATTTGACGTCACCGCCGAGGCCGGCGAGATCCTGGCTGAGCTGCGATTTGATCCCGTCGGTCGGGCTCTTTGGGTTGTCGAGCGTGCTGTAGGTCGCGGTGCTGCCGACCGCCGAGACCCACGCGGGTCCGTTCGCCGCAGCTTGCTGGATCGCCAGTGATGGCGGCAAGCCTGAGGTGGTCGTGCCAAGCGTGATATTCTGATTGTAGATTGAGTAGCGCCACAGCACGCCGAGTTGTTCGGTGATAGGCGTGCCGAACTGCAGTGCCCCGCCGTAGTTGGTGCTGTTATAGGACTGATAGCTGGTCACGTCGCTCTGCCGGCCGAACAGTTCGATTCCGGCTGAAACCCTGGTGCCAAGAAAATACGGTTCCGACGCCTTCAGGTCGATCCCGCGCGCAAACTGACCATAGGTCACGGAGGCCTGGACATCTTTCCCGGTGCCATAAAAGTTGCGGTCGCCGGCTTTGACCTCGACGAGCGCGCCATCGGTGGTCGAGTAACCGCCCGCAATGTTGAAGTCGCCGGTCGACTGGTCGGCGGCCTCGACATCGAGCACGATTCGATCCGACGCCGAGCCGGGTCTGTTCGAGATCTTGACCGTTTTGAAATAGTTCAGATTCTTCAGGCGCCTCTCGGCCCGATCAATCAGGGTCTTGTTGTAGGGATCGCCTTCAGCAATGTCGAATTCACGCCGGATCACGTAGTCGCGCGTGCGGCTGTTGCCGTGGATCTCGATACGCTCGACATAGGTCCGTGGTCCCTGGTCGATCACGAATGCGATGTCGATGCGTTGCGCTGCGGCGTCACGGATGATGCGGGGTATCGCCTGGGCGAAGGGATAGCCGAGCTTTGCCATTTCGATCGCGAGAGCTTCGCTGCTCTTGTCCAGCGCGCTGCCGTCGAACACCGCGCCGTTGCGCGCCAGCGGCAACCGGCGAAGCTTTTCGGAATCAAGCCCGGGAATGTTGCAGACGACGCTGACGTCGCCGAAATGATACATCGGGCCTTCGTCAATGGCGAAGGTCACCGTAAATCCCTTCGCAGAGGGATCGTATTCGGCCCTGGCTGGGGACACGCTGGCGTCGGCATAGCCCTTGCTGCGGTAGTATAGACGTAGCTGCTCCTGGTCCTGCGCGACGCGGTCGGGATCGTAGACGTCGCCGCCAGTCAGGAAGCTCAACATGTTGGTCGCGGATGTCTTGATCACGGCGTTGAGCTGGCGTTTGCCGAAAACGTGATTGCCCGTGAAGTTGATCTGCCGCACCGTCGTCTTGACGCCCTCAGTGATCCCAAAAACGAGATCGACGCGGTCGCTGCCGCGGTCGATGATTTCGGGCGCAACGCGGACGTCGTCGCGCCCGACATGCCGGTAGGCTTCGATGATGCGGCCGACATCCGCCTGTATTGCGGCGCGCTGCAGGGTGCCGCGCGGTTTGGATTCGACCGCGGCGGCAAGATCCGTATCCTTCACTTTTCGGTTGCCTTCAAAGACGACGCGATCGAGCACGGGCGCTTCGGTCACATGGACGACCAGCCGTTCGCCGGCGCGCTCGAGCGAAACCTTCTCAAACAGGCCCGTTGCGACCAGTGCCTTCAGGGCCGCGTCGCGCGCGGCATCGTCGAATTGTCCGTCAGGCGCAGCATGAATATAGGAACGCACGGTATCGGCTTCGACGCGGCGATTGCCCTCCACGACGATGGCCTCATGCGAGGGCGGCGCGCTCTCGGCCGCGGCAGGCCTCACAGCAATCAGCCCGAGCGCGGCGGCAAGCCACCAGCCGGCAACGTGCGGCCGCGATGATCGCCAATATTGCGTGATGCGTTTGACCTTCACGTCCTGCCGGTCTCCCACCTGACCGTCCCTGATCGAATTGCTCGCGCGGGGCAAAACAATGTCTCACGTAAGGTGAGTTGCGGGCTGGATTCGTGCTGGCCGCCACAATTTCAACGCCTTAACTTAACCTGCGCGTTCTCAGAATTGTCGCAATGGCCGCTTCATGCTTCGGGGATCAAGGAGACCGAGACGTTCGCGCTGTGACCGTTGCATGCGCCAACGCTCGCCAGGAGCATCACATGCGTTATGCAGCCCTCGTTGCCGCCTCGCTCATGCTGATCCAGCCCGCCTATGCGGAGAAGACACCGGATATCGATCCGCGCGCTTCGCTCGCCGTGGTTCAGCAATGGATTTACAATTACCGGGCTAAACCGGACTACGCGCATGTCCCCGCAGCCGTGCGCGTGCTGTTTCATTCGCAGAGTTTCAAGGAGCCGGAGAACGCCGGCATCTATCTGGGTTTTATCGCCGGCGCGATCGGCTCGAACCCCGAAAAGGCCGAGCAGCTCATCGCCGGTTTCTTTCCGGTCCCTCCGGAAGACGAATGGGTCGTCGTCCGCGCCATCGCCTATTCGGGATTGCCCGACTGGAGGAATATACTGCGCAGGGTCGCGCCGCGAATGCCGGCGCGACACGTGATGATCGACAGCTATCTCGCGGGCAAGCTGCCGACCTTGACCGACATCCCATTGGAAGAAGCAAAGCCCGGCATGCTCGACAGGCTGCGCGGCGCGCTCACGCGCAATCCCTTCGCCAAGGAAGACAGGAAGCTGAACACGACGCTGACGTTTGCGGGCAATCAGGACCTGCTGGATACGTTATGGGGATATTATTTCGCCACCGGCTCGCATGTTCCGATCCAGCGCATCATGCAAATGCTGCCGTGGAGCAAGAGCCGCGACACTGTCGACAAGCTGACGATCGGGGCCATGGCGCGGTACACGCTGGCGAGCTACGCGATCCGCGACGCCGGTTTGCGTGAATTTCTCCGCAGCGAACTTGCCAGACAACCGGCGCCGGTCAAGGCGCCGCTCGGCGAGGTAGTGGAGGCGGCAGACACCGTGCAAATCGCGGCACTCCGCAAGGATGCGCTTGCCGCGGTGGACGAACTCAAGACCAAGGGCTCGGACTCCAGGCGCAATCTCGACTTCTGGGGCCAGGTGGGTGTCGGGGCGGTTGCGCTCGGCTGCGTCTCGGCCGCGGCGCTCGGGCAAGTTGCAATCGGCATCCCTTGCGTGATCGGCGGCTCGGCTTCGCAGGGGCTGTTGTCGTTCTGGGAAAAGCAGCCATGAGGCAGATCAGCCGCGGACCTAATCCAGCCCGGCGCGGCGAAAGCCTTCCAGATAATGCTCGCGGTCGAGGTCGAGCTTCCATGGCAACTGGGTCGAGATCCAGGCAAGCGAGATATTGGGTTGCGTCCGGCGTAACTCCTGGAGTGCGGCTTTGGCGACGTCGATCTGACCGGCCATGCCGGCGGCGACTGTCAGCACCCGGTAGGCGCCGGTGAGATCGCCGCGTTGACGGGTCGCTTCACGCGCCAGCGCGATCGCTTCGGAATAGTTCCTCCCGACGAACTGGGAATAGGCGGCGACGCCATAATAAATCGCGGAAGAGGGGTCACGCGGGCTGAGACGGATGGCGCGCTGGGTCGCCACATAGGCGTCCTGCCAGCGCCCGGAATACGACAGCGCCAGGCCGTAGTAACCCTGAGCCAGCGAAAAGTTTGGGTTGAGCTGCAGCGCCAGTTCGAACTCGGCCAGCGAGTCGTCGAGACGGCGTGTTGAAAAATAGACGCTGCCGAGTGCGGTATGTGCCCACGAATCCTCGCGGTCGGCGGCGATCGCCGCAAGTGCGGCACGCTCGGCGACAGGTGCCGCCGTTGCAATATCCACCCAGCCGAGATGGACGCCGAACATGTGATTGGTGGCGAACAGGGCCAGCGCCTGGCCGTAGTTCGGATCAATCGCAATCGCCTTTTCCAGCAAGACCTGAGCCGCCGCGCTGTCGCGCCGCGTCACTCGCCAGTGATGCGACAGCGCCCGCATCACCAGGTCCCACGCGTCAACGCTGTTGGGCGGTTTACGCCGGCTGCGAAAATTCTCCGCAACGTAGATCTGCGGCTCGATCGCCGTGACGATGGCATCCGTAATCTCATCCTGCACCGCGAATACGTCGACGAGGTCCCGGTCGTAGCGTTCCGCCCAGATGTGGCTGCCGGTCGCGGTGTCGTTGAGCTGCGCGGTGATGCGCACGCGGTCGCCGCTCCTTCTCACGCTGCCCTCGACGACGTAGCGAACGCCAAGCTCAGCGGCGACCTGTTTCAGGTGCACCGCCTTGCCCTTGTAGGTGAACGAGGAGTTGCGGGCGATCACGAAGAACCAGCGCAATTTCGACAGCGCGGTAATGATGTCTTCGCTGATTCCGTCGGAAAAATACTCCTGTTCCTGGTCGCCGCTCATATTGTCAAACGGCAGCACGGCGATTGCCGGCCGATCCGGCAATTGCAGCGGCGGCCGCAGTCGTTCGTTGACGTCTTCCGGTGACATGGCAGCCGGCTGATCGAGGTCCGGTTGGCCGTTCACGGCGCCAACGAAACGAAGGCCCTTTCGCGGAATGGTCCGGATCAGCTTCTGTTCCTTGCCGTTATCGCCGATCGCGCTTCGGGCGGCGTTGATACGGCTGTCAAGCGTCGAGTCCGACACGATCCGGCCGCCCCATACCAACTCAATCAGATCATCCCTGCTGACGACGTGGTCGCGGTGCTTCAACAGATGAACCAGCAGGTCGAATACCTGCGGTTGCATCGCAACAAGCTCACCGCCACGGTGCAACTCGCGAAGGGCGGTGTCGAGAACATGATCTTCAAAGTTAAATTTCACGTGCGTTATCGCATCTTTTCTCAAGAAACAATCAAGTCGGTCTCAGGGAGAGATCAAGCGTCAGGCAAAGTCTTTTGGTCGCATTTCCGGCATTCTGCACAAATCGAAGTTGCGATCCCATTGCCCCTGGCGGAGTCAATTTTATGACCGAAACCCGAGTCATTAGCCCGACCGTGCCGGGAAATCGGATACCACGATTCACTGCATTTCTGTTCGGCGCTGTGTCCTACATCACATTTCTGGTCACGAATCTATATGCCATTGGCTTCGTGGAGGGGCTTGTAGTGCCGAAAACCATCGATACTGGCGTAGAATTGCCGGCTCTTGAGGTGATCGCCATCAATCTCGCGCTCATGTCGTTGTTCGCCGTTCAGCACAGCGTCATGGCGCGCAAACAGTTTAAACAATGGTGGACGCGATTTATTCCCAAATCCGTAGAGCGCAGCACTTATGTGCTTCTCGCCAGCCTGACGCTGCTTTTGCTGTTCTGGCAGTGGCGTCCGCTGCCGGCCGTTGTCTGGCATGTCGAAAAGCCCGAAATTGCCACGGCGCTCACTGGGTTGTCATTCCTTGGCTGGGTGATCGTGTTCACCAGCACCTTCCTGATCAACCATTTCGAGCTGTTCGGATTACATCAGGTTGCCAATAATCTCGTTGGCCGGAAAATGCCCGTGCCGATCTTCCGGACGCCGCTTTTCTACAATTTTGTGCGGCACCCGATTTATCTCGGCTTCATCATCGCGTTCTGGGCCGCGCCGACCATGAGCACCGGGCATTTGCTGTTTGCGGCGGTGACGACGGCCTACATCTTCGTCGGCATTCTGCTGGAAGAGCGCGATCTCGTCGACATGTTCGGCGACGAATATCGCCGCTACAGACATCGGGTATCGATGCTGCTGCCCTGGCGCAGGACGATCTGACCAATCCCTAATCTTACTGCGTCACAAAAGAAGACGCTTCGTCTGTTTGATCGGGCGAATGCAACAGGGACAGCGTGAGAGGTTCCGGACGATGGCAACGATCAGTCTTCGCCGCATCGTCGCAATCGAGTTCGGGATGTGACGTTCGGGTCGCAGCAGCGGAGCCTCTGGGTCGGTAACCGTTGGAAATCGCAAGTCTCTTGAACGGCCTGGTGGAACGAGATCCCGAGGGGGGAATCGTCTCCCTCTTCTGGCCATTCGATCAAAAGCCATTCTTCCGGTCGGCTTTCGGTGAGTTGGTAATCTCGATGCGCGACGCAAACGCGCGCGCGAGCGAAGCGCGATGATAGCCGCTCGGTCGCACCCTCTCGCCACTTGATCGTGCGCCAGACCCGCTTAGGAAGGCAAAGAGCAAGCTCCTTGACCGAAATCGGTTGATGCTTGTGGTCGCGGCGCAGCAGCTTTGGTGGTCGCCCTTTGCCCGACCATTTTTTCGGCGGTAGCGGCGCCGTGTCGGATGTCCACACCGTGGTGTTTGGCAAGATACCGGCCACATAGGTCAACGCCAACGCGCTGATGCTGGTCCGCAGGTCCGTGTTGCAGCCATATCCGGCATCCATCAGCACCACGCCGCGAGGAAGCCCGGCTCTGCAGGCTGCTTCGATCTGCTCAAGCGCGATCTCTGGCTTGGTCTTAAAGCTGATCTCCTTGGGCACGCCCGCTTTGCGCCGACGTTTCTTATCTGCCGCCCATTCCTGCGGCAGATAGAGACGATACATTGCCGGCAGACTGGCGTGGTGATTGGCAAGCGACAGGGACACCGCGACTTGGCAGTTATCCTGCTTGCCGAGCTGCCCGCAATATTGACGCGCCACACCGACCGAGTGCGCTCCCTTCTTGGGAAAACCGGTGTCATCGATGATCCACGCTTCGATCGGTCCATGGCGCTCTATCGCCGGCAGTACCATCTCACCCACTTTGGCCAAAACACCCTCGTCAGACCAAGGCGATTGGCCGACGAAGTGAAGCAGCGACTGATGCTGCGCCGCCGTCCGATCAGGTGCCGTTACCGCGGCCATAGGCTCAACGCTTTTACGCTCCCCCGGCATGATTAAGCCGATGCAATAATCAAACAACGGCCGGGCCCGGTCCGCATGTCCGATCACACTCACAAGTTTCTCGACAAAAGCCGAAAATCGCGATTCACTGCCGTCTGATCTCCGGAGATCCATATCAGCCCCCGTTACCGATGCCTGAATCTCAACCGGTAACTGATTCTCACAGGACCTCGCCCGCGACCTTTTGAATCAGACACTTTTCTGACTCAGTAGTACTAATTGTCTGTTGGTGAAATATCCATGAAACATACGGGAACTTGCTTTTGCGGCGCGGTCGAAGTGCAGGTCACGGGGGCGCCGGAGGGCATGGGCTACTGCCATTGCGGCTCCTGCCGTTCCTGGTCGGGCGGACCGGTCAACGCCTTCACCTTGTGGCAGCCGAAGGCGGTGCAGATCACCTCGGGCTCGCAGTACGTCGCAACATTCAAAAAGACAGCGATGAGCCAGCGTAAATATTGCGTGAAATGCGGTGGGCATCTGATGACCAATCATCCGACGCTCGGACTCGTTGATGTCTTCGCCACGACAATTCCGACGCTTGCCTTCATGCCCGGCGTACACGTCAATTATGCCGAGGCGGTGCTGCCGATGCGGGACGGTCTGCCCAAGCTGAAAGACTTTCCCGCGGAGTTGAGTGGCTCAGGTGAAATGATCGCCGAGTAGGGAAATCAGTTTCCGATAACGACAATGCAGCCAGCACCATTCGCCATGGGCTGACCGATCAATCTCCGCCGCTCCATCTCTGGCTAGGACCAGGATCGGGCGGCGGTCTTGTGGGGCTGAGCCTTCGAAGTGCCCGAGAGCCAGGCCTCCGCGCCAGCTCCCGGAGGGAAGAGCTATGTCAGCGGCAGCTCCGGCCCTGCAAAATCCGGGTTTGGCGTTACCTGCAGGGTTCCGGTAAAAGGCTTCCGAAGCCGCATTTTGCGGCAAGGGCGATCAGTTCCGCCTGACAAAATAACAAAGGGAAGCGCCTGACATGACTGCCAGACCGCAATTGCCGGAGCGCACGCCGCGCGCAAAGGGCGAACCGACTGCCCTCGATGGTCTGCTGGTCGTGGATTTCACCCGCGTCGTTGCTGGTCCCGCATGCACGCAAACGCTCGCGGATTTCGGCGCCGAGGTCATCAAGATCGAAAACCCGGAGGGTGGCGACGACACACGCGCCTACGAACATGCCGAAATCGGCGGCGAGAGCGCGGCTTATCTCAGTCTCAATCGCAACAAGCGCGGCATTGCGCTGGACTTCACCAACCCGGCGGCGCTGGAGGTTGCGCGTGAGCTCATTGCGAAAGCCGATGTAGTGGTGGAGAATTTCTCCGGCGGCGTGATGAAGAAGTTTGGCCTCGACTATGCATCGGTCGCGCCGACCAATCCGCGCCTGGTGTATTGCTCGATCTCGGCCTATGGCCGCAAGGGCGCATATGCCTTGCGTCCAGGATTCGATCCGGTCACGCAGGCTGAAAGCGGCTTCATGTCGCTGAATGGTTTTCCCGACGGGGAGCCTGTGCGGACCGGCCCGCCGATCGTCGACATGGCGACGGGAATGTCGGCCTGTAACGCCATCCTGCTTGCGCTACTGGCCCGCGACCGGCTCGGCCGCGGCCAGCACGTCGAGGTCGCGCTGATCGACATCGCGGTGGCGATGACCGGCTTCTATGGCATGGCCTATCTGATCAGCGGTGCGAACCCGGGCCGTTTTGGCAACTCGCCTAACGGCTCGCCCACCGTCGGCGTCTATCAGGCGTCCGACGGACCCCTCTACATGGCTTGCGCCAACGACCGGTTGTATCGCCGGCTGGTCACCGAGGTGCTGGAACGGCCCGATCTCGTCACCGATCCCGAATTTGCTCACCGGAAGAACCGGACGGCCAACAGGGAAAAGTTGCGCGCCATCATTGCCGGGGTCTTTGCCGGCGACAAGCTCGAGAACTGGATGTCGAAGATGAAGAAGGCCAACATACCGGTTGGCTATCTGCGCACCGTCGAGGAGGGCTTCAACGCGCCGGAGGTGCGCGATCGTCATCGCCTCAGCCAGATCCCGCATCCGACCGCGGGCGCCGTTCCCAACATCGAGACGCCGCTCAATATGAGCTTGACGCCCACTATCGATCCCATTGCAGCGCCGCTACTCGGCGAGCATACGAAAGACGTGCTGCGCAAGACGCTCGGTTACGACGACCGCCGGATTGCGGCGTTGGCCGAGGCGGGTGCCTTCGGAAAGAGCAGGAATACCGGTTGACGGGCGGCTGGCTGGGTTGACTAGCGCTAGCGCAACCCGTCGCCATCCTGCCGATGGAAGCTGCCGCGCCATTCGCCGGTGATGCCCGAGCCTGTCAACGGGCCGCGCCTTGCGGGAAACGTTCGCGCCGACCTCCCTACAATTGCGAACACCCCGATAGCGGACGCACACCACCGGGTATGGGCCTTTCAGACCATCCCGGGATGTTACGTTAATACCGCAAACCGTTGTTCAGAGAGCCAAATCGGGCCGTTTCGGCCGTTCAGTTCGGCTTGCTGCGCAGGTTGTTCCTTGGCATACTTTCAACTTCGTCGGGTTCTGCCCGGTCAATCTCGAGGCGAGCCATACGAAGTATCAAGGTAGCTGTCGTCAGGCCGAGACGTTCGGCCTCCTGCGCTGCGGTATCGACTCTCTGGGCCAAGCCCTCACGTTTACCTGGGTATGCCATTCCTGTTCCTCACCTAAGGTGCGAGATGAAAAATCCCACATATGTTGCGGAGCTACAGAAGAAACTCGGAGCCCCATCGAGCGAAACCGTGGAAAGCCTGCGGCTGTTGAAGGCTTTCCTCAAACTTGCGCCCGACCAGCGTTCCGAAATCATTGAACTGGTCGAACGTTTGGCGACTGACCCGTCGCCGAGCGATCCCTCATTGTCATGAAAACATCGTTTGCCTCTTAAGCGTCCTCGTTTCAGTTGCTGATTGGATTGCCGGGCGGGCGCGTCGCGATCGCATAGACCGCGCCGCCCTCCAGCGCTTCGGATTGGTGAAGCGTGCCGGCGGGCAGCAGGATGGTGTCGCCGGCACCGACGATGCGCTGGCCGCCGTCCCACATGAAGTTCAGCCTGCCGCTGATGATCACCAGGATCTCATCCACGGGATGGGTGTGGAAGCGATGTACCTTGCCCGCAGCGTCGTGCTGCAATTCGATACTGCCTTGCTCCGGGAGCAGGTTCAGGATTGCGGGATCGATGGCAAACTCGGTCTTGTGACCTACGATGATCTGGGTCATGCCGCTTGCTCCTTGTTTTCGATGTGAGCCGTCTTCGTTTGTGCGAGCTTGGCAAAAGGACAGCCGCCCGCCGCCTGATTGTCGTCATGCAGGAAGTATTGCTGGTACTCGCGTCCGTCGGTCGCGCCGTAACGTCCGAGGTGCGGCGAGGGACTCGCGCTGTCGTAGGGAATTAGCCGTTTGCGCACTTCCGCGAACGCGGCATTGGCAGCCTTCTCGGTTCCAAGAATCTTCTCGAACACCCATCGTGGCTGGAAGGTAAGCATGAAAGCGCTTGATCGGCGGCTTTGCCGCATCACATGTGCGGGTGTCGTGCAGACGACGAAGATCGGCTCGCCGGCAAACGAGAACTCCCACATCGGATGATCGATCTGTTCGGGAATCTCCTCGGGCCACGGGCTCTTGTCGAGTCGCGCCAGCTGGTCGAGCGTCAGCCACATCTTGCGATAATAGGCGTCGAGCGTCTGCACCGGGCGCGGCCTTGTAAACACGATCAGCGATGTGTTGGGTCCATATGATCTGGATTCGGAAACATATTGCGCGAGTTCGACGCCGAGCACTTCGACGTCATAGGGGTCAAGGAACAAATAGCGCAACTGGTCCTGGCGATGGCCGGCTACACCGAAAACACAGGGAAAGGGCCGCGCCTCGCTGCTCATCTGCGCTTCGAATTCAGAGAACATCACGCATTGCCAGCTGCTCACTGGATACGTCGAAGCAACGTCCCCTTTTCTCAAAAACAAGCGCTCCATAATGCCCCCTGTACGTTTAACGTGACTAACGATTGATCAATTTGCCTCTCATCAATAACGGTCCGGCGATACCCGGCAGCGACATCAGCAGCAGAATTCCGATCAGGGTGCCATAGCCGGCGTCGTCGATAGGCGCTGGACCTTGGGTTGCGTCGGTTGCAGCAAATCGGCTGGCGGCAACCATGGCGAATCCAATGACAGGCTGCGAGATGCCTGCGAAAATTCCCGCCGCTGTCGTATTTACCGACGCGCCAACGCCGATGAGGTCCGCGGTGTAAAGCTTCTTGGAGCATTTCAGCACGAGCGGTACCGTCCCGCCGGCGACAAGCCCGAGTGCGGTGAACACGATGGTGACATAGACTAGGCCGAACGCATGCGCGACCGGTGGCAGCAGCATCGCAATCAGGATCATCCGCAGCGCACAGATGCGGATCAGCGCGCTGTCGAGTGCAGCCGCCGCACGGTCGGCGGCGTGGCCAAGAAAGATCGAGCCTACCGCATTGCCGATCATGAAGGCGAGCAGGGGAGTTCCTGCCGCCGTCGGAGAGATATTAAAGAAATGCGCCACCATCGGAATGCCCCAGACGCCCGACAACGTCGTCACCACCGCGAAATGGGAAGCAAAGGTCATGGCGCAGCCCCAGTTCGCGATATGCGACAGGGATTGCCGGGCGGCGACGACAACGCTTTTCAGCGTCTTGTTGCTGCGCGGCGCCGGATCAGGTTTCAGCGCGACCTTGGCGAAGGCAAGGTTGGCCAGACCAACGCCGGCGATGAACAGGAAACAGGCGCGCCAGCCAAAACCCGTGACCGCCGCCGCGAGCGGCGTTGTCGCGAGGACGCCGCCGACGTAGCCCGACACCTGCGAGATGCCAGACATGACCCCGAACCGCTCGTCGGTGAAGCTCAATGCGACAAGCTTCAACAGCGCGGTGAAGACGAGCGCGTCTCCGCAGGCGACGATGAGGCGGGCCGCAAAAACGTCCAGCAGGTTCGGCGCCAGCGCAAATGCGGCACTCCCCAGCGAAGATGCCGCCATGCTGCACAGCACTACCCGCTTGACGCCATAGCGGTCGACCAGAAGGCCCGCCGGAATCTGCATCAACGTGTAGCCCCAGAAATAACTGGAGGCGAGCATCGCGACGCCGGCGGCGTCGGTGCTGAAGTCATGCATGAAGTTGAGGCTGACCGATTGCGGCGATACCCGCTGCAGGAATGCGATCGCGTAAGCGGTGGCCACCGTCGCCCAGGCCAGATAGGCACGATCAGCGAACCGGGAGGTCGGGGCGAACACGGCTTGTTGTCCAAGCATCGACATCACACCCTCGCATAGCCGACCGAGAAGAGGGCATCCGCTGAATTTGGAATCATGCGGGACATCGCGGCATCGACCAGCGACGCCGTGCCGTAGTAGGTCTGCCGATGATGCTCGATATGGCCATAGGCGCCCCGCATGATCATGCCGGGCACTTCGAGTGGCTGGCCCGGATAAAGCGACGAGCACATTTCGACGCAGGCCGCTTGCAATGCGGGATCCTGCGCGTCGCCAAGCAGCGAGGGTGTCACCTTTTCGCAGATCTTGGCGTTAGCCGCCCATACGATGGGATTTCGTGTCCGCCATCCGTAGAGCACACTACAGTCGCCTTTCTGGGCGGCTCCGGAGCATTTCAGCACTTCGAAGGTAAAGAAACCGTAAAAGCCGCGGCCCTGGTGGGCGGGAAGCACCTCCGTGCCGCTGCGGTAGACCGCAAGCCCGCCGGAAATCTGCAGCACGCGATAGACTGAAAACGCCACCAGGCCGGAGCCGTCGTAGACAAGTATGAGGCTGTACTTGCTGTCGAATGGGGAGGAGGCTGCGGTCCAGTGCGGCTCCGTCGCCTTCCAATTGACGGCGATGATGCCGTTCATGGCGTCCATCAGCGGCTGCCGGTCGGAGGCGGCAATGCGTGACGCGTCGGGGAAACTGTAGACTGCGCAATCCGTCCAAGGCGAGGTAATCGCCTGACATTGGCTGCCCAGATTCCGCAACATGGCCGAACTCCAGTTACCCATCGTGAGCTATACAGGCGAGGCTCGAATGGCTTAAAGGACAATATGCCCTCGAAATCTGCCAAATCCCGCCGTCCCGACCCACGCGAAGAAACGTTGACGCGGCGCATCGCGATCGTCGCCTTTCCGGGCGTAACCCTGCTCGATATCTCCGGGCCGGCGCAGGTGTTCGCTGAGTTGCAGGCAATCGAACTACCCGGCCCCGGCTATTCGCTGTCGTATCTCTCGACCTCGGGCGGGTTGGTGCCGACAGACGTGGGCATGATGGTGGATACCGCGCCGATCGACAGCGTCCGGCCGCACCAAGTCGATACGCTGGTGATCCCGGGCGGCCCCGGCATCTGGGAGATGCGCAAAGACGCCCAGTTGATGAAGTGGATTGCGCAGACGCTGCCCAAGGCACGCCGCGTCGCCTCGGTATGCCTCGGGGCTTTCGCGCTGGCCTGGACCGGCGTGCTGGATGGAAAGCGCGCCGTGACCCATTGGCGCTATTGCCCGAGACTGCAGGACAGTTTCCCCAACATCCGCGTCGAGCCGAATGCGATCTTCGTCAAGGACGGACGGGTCTGGTCATCGGCCGGTGTCAGCGCCGGCATCGATCTGGCGCTGGCCATGATTGAGGAGGATTTCGGCCATACCACCGCGCTCGACGTCGCGCGAAGACTGGTGGTTTTTCTGAAGCGGCCTGGTGGTCAGAGCCAGTTTTCCACCGTGCTCGCGGCGCAGGCCTCCGACGTCGAAGGGCGTTTTAGTGCACTGCACGCCTGGATCATCGAAAACATCGCAAGCGATCTCAAGGTCGAGACGCTCGCTGAAAAGGCCGGGATGACGCCCCGGACCTTCGCCCGTAGTTACGCCAGCCGTACCGGCATGACGCCGGCGAGCGGCGTCGAGGCGTTGCGTGTGGAAACTGCGCGGTTGTTGCTGGAAAGCAGGCAAATAGGCGGTGTGGTGGAGGTGGCCAAACGCGCCGGCTTTGGCGACGACGAGCGGATGCGGCGGGCCTTCCTGCGGCACCTCGGCGTATCGCCCACAGAGTACCGAAATCGCTTTTCGGGCGGCTGAACGGTAGGGGGCGCCGCGCCCGCGGCCACGAAGTTCCCCTGTGTTGGTCCGGAAAATGCGCCAAGCTCAGATCTTTTTGGCCACAATCGAACCCGACGCCGGCCTCATGAAAACATTGGCCGTCATTTCGATTCTCGCTGCTTACGATTTCCGGGGCGGCCTATACCGACCAGCTTTTCATGGGCGATCAGCAGACAACGCAAGGGACGAATTGAATTCGCCTCTGAAGCACCTTGGAGACGACAGCCATGCTTTGGGACGACAGCAATGCTTTCGATTGATCAATTCCTGAGATTCATCAGCGTGCCGGCCGTCATGGCGGCGTTCCTGATCGCTTTCCCAGGTCTCGGGCGCGGGAATTTTCCACGCCGCGCCGATGCACCTCGCGGGCGAATAGCAGCCCTCCGTTTCTGCGCCGGATTCACCCGTTCAAGGCGGTAGCTTTTCCGGTTTATCTGCGGCTAATGTGCCGCCAAAACGGGAGAGAAGCACCATGAATGACGGGACCCCCATCCGGCCCGCGAGAAACATCGAACTCGGCGCCAGCGGCGAAGAATTCCAGAATCTCCACGAATTCGTGCGGAAAGCCCGTGCCCGGCTGAACCAGAACGCATGGGATTACGTCGTCGGCGCCTCGGAGACCGAGACCACCATGCGCCGCAACCGCATGGCGCTCGACGAAATTGCGTTCCGGCCGCGCGTGCTGCGCAATGTTGCCCAGCTCGACGCGTCGGCGAACCTGTTCGGCCGCAAATTGCGCTTGCCGGTGATGATCGCACCGGTTGGCGCGCTTGAGATTTTCGATCCCGGCGCCGGCGCGGCCGTCGCGCGCGGAGCCGGCAGGTTCGGCGCCGCGCATATGCTGAGTTCGGTGTCCGAGCCGGGGCTTGAGGAAACCGCAAATGCCGCCCCCGATGCGTTGCGGATCTATCAGCTCTATGTCCGCGGCGATGATGCCTTCGTCGAAGACGTGGTCAGCCGCTCCATCGCCAACGGCTATACGGCGTTCTGTCTGACCGTCGACACCGCCCATTACAGCCGGCGCGAGCGCGACATCGCCAAGCGGTACGTCCGTGAAAGCCGCATTCGCGCCACCGGCGGCGACTTCCAGAAGGGGCTGGAGTGGCGAACCGTGAAGCTGATCAAGGACAAGTATAAAATTCCGCTGGTGCTCAAGGGGATCGCCACCGCGGAGGACGCAGCCATCGCGCTCGACCATGGGGTGGACTGGATCTATGTGTCGAACCACGGCGGACGTCAGCTCGACCACGGCCGCGGCTCGATGCATGTGCTGCCTGAGATCGTTCAGGCAGTCGCAGGCCGCGCCAAGATCATGGTTGACGGCTCGGTCTGCCGCGGCACCGACATCGTGAAAGCGATCGCATCCGGCGCGGATCTCGTCGGCATCGGCCGACTGCAATGCTGGGCGCTTGCCGCGGCGGGCGAAGCCGGCATCGTCCGAATGCTGGAATTGCTCGAGGATGAAGTGATCCGGTGCCTGGGACTGCTGGGCGTCACCAGCTTTGCCGAACTTAACAAGTCCTATCTGCACGCGGCGACGCCGACCAACCTGCCGAGCGTCTTCAGTGCCTTCCCGCTGCTCGATATCGAACCGTATCGCTATTGAGGAGGGCGACTTCAGAGCGAACCGGCTTAGTCGGCCTCATACATTGAAGCCGCCGATGTCCGGTCTTCGCTGCAGTCCCTGGTATCGGTTTGAAGGAATCCGGTGACAACTTCGCATGATCCGCCGCTTGCAAAGTTCCGCCGTCGCGAAGACAAAATCTGAGCGAAATGCCGCACTAGTCGAAGCGAATGGTGGACAATCCCTTCGCTGAATTAAGTCTCGAAAGAGCCATCGATCTTCGCTGGACACTGCGCGACATTCAGGCCCGCCGGCTCAAAATGTCGCCTGTCAGCAGCGAGGACTTGCGCGTTCTGACCGACCTCGGTCTGATTGAGCTGCGCGATGAAGGGCCTGTGCTGACGCAGGCCGGAACGGCCGTGCTGAACGGATAATATCGGCGTCGGCGATCGGAAAATCCGATCTAGCGTGCCTTCAGGAAGCTCTCACCGGAATCGCAGGGAGTGCATCGGTAGGTCAGCACATCATAGCTTTGATCGCGCGGCTCGATCAGGGCCAGTCTCATCTGCGCGCCGCATTTCATGCAGGGCATTTCTATACTGGTTTGAAAGCGCGTGCATGTCGGTGTCGGCCGGAATGTTTGCAGCATCGGATCCCCATGTCCCCAAAAGAGACGCAACGCCACAGACTATCGGCCCAAGCCGCGAATCAGTATGCCATATTGCTGACATCATTGGAATCGGGCGCGGCTTCCGTACGAATACAGGAAATAATTCCCTTATGCAGGGCCGGCGGAGGCCGGCCGGAGGCTTCCCGGGACCGGTCGCATCGGCCAATACTGCACAGACGCCGTCCGGATGTATGCTAACGTCCGGCACGACATTGGAGAAAGCGATCATGATTGAACCGAAAATTGAAGTTCCAGCGGAGCTGCGCGATCTGGCCGAAAAAACCATTGATCAGGCGGAAAAGGCGTTTGGCATGTTTTTCGACGCCGCCGGCAAATCAATGACGTCGATGCCGGGCCCGGGAACCGAGATTTCCAGGCAGGCGCTCTCGTTCACCGAACAGAATATGAAGGCAGCGTTCGAGCATGCCCGAAAGCTGGTCCATGCGACGGACCTGCAGGAAGCAATGCGGATCCAGTCGGAATTTTTGCGCAGCCAGTTCACCAACGCCGGCGAACATATGCGACAGATCACCGGCGACGTCATGTCGGCAGCAAAGGACGCAACAAAGGGCAAGTTCTGACGAACGCGATCGTTAGCGCCAGCGCGCTACCGCGACGCCGAACAGGAAGGCGACGAACAGGCTTGCCAGCGGCGCTTCCCGCGTGATCGCGCTTATGGTGGCGAGCGGTTTTCCCGATTGCCGCGCCGTTACGATCGTTTCGCTCAGACGATCGACCGCAGTGTGAAGCCCAGCGGACATTTCGGTGATCGTTCGCGATACGTCGGTCGCGGTATCGATTGCGCGCTCCGCCATGCCGGGTTGCAGTTCAGCCGTTTCGATGGTCACGTTTCGGTACTCTCGCTGACTGCTTTTCGGCTTCGCCGAAAAATTCAATAGGGCCGACGTCTCTGGTCGTCCGCGATGAGCAACGGTCTCGACTGGAAATGCGTCACCGACAAATTTGTTCCAGCCGCGGGGCCGTGGCTTAGCGCCCGCAAAACGGAACCTTCGCCAGCGCCAAGGCTTGAATCCAGCAGAGGAAACCAAACAAGGCGGTCAACATGGCGAGGAATTATTCGGAAGAAAATCCTTCGAAGCGAAGCGGCGGCATACCGCTGGTAGCAGCAATTGTGATCGCCGTTTTCGGCGTGCTCAGTATGCTCATTGTCGATCACGAACCCTGGAATAAACCCAAGGCACAGACTGCCGCGATGGCCAATTACACCACAACCGGTGACGCCGCGCGAGCAGTGGGCGCGGCCGTGACGCGGTCCGAACCGAAGTCGCAAGTTGAACCGACCGCTCCTGGGCCGAGGCCCGTTCATCCGGCAACCCCCGCGACGCCCTAGGTTTTGCGTCGGCCAGGCTCGACGCCTTGAGCGTGGCATCAATCTTCATGTGAATGCCGGGTAGCCAGGTGGGTCAGTCTCGGTCTGGTTTTGCCGAAGGTGGTCTTGTCGCCGATCTGGGGTCGCTATTGCCAGCGAGGAAGGGTCTGGCATAGACACGCCGGCGTTTGACACGTCGGGCAAATCACGGGCACAACGCCATCATCGCGAAAATTTCAGGGCTCGGGAGCGCTTCAGCGCACGCTAACGAATATGCCCCAAAGCGCGGCAAGACAGGCGCCAACGAACACGAGAAGCGGATTGTCGCAAAACGGGCTGCCATATTGGCACATCGTGACACCGAACGAGCCGATCTCGTGATGGCTGGCGGCATAGAACAGTCCTGACAAAACCGCGAGCACGGCAGCAGCGAAATACATCGACGGCCTCCTTGCGATCCGACGGGCGCTGCCAAGCGCCCAACAATCCTGTTTGAATGTCCGCGCGCCGAACCGGAAATGTCCGCCCAATTGACGTGTCGGGCAAATCAGGGGCACACCGACATTATCGCCGATATCATACAGCCCGGGCCGAGAGATCGGCAGCGGGGTTTTTATTTGTCGGGGTCTTATCGAAAGAGACAGTTTCAAATTATCGAACCTGTTTTGTCGAATTTTCCTTAGTTTGTTGACGCCTTCGAAAAAGATTTGGCACGTCGGGCAAATCACGGGCATACCGTCATCATCGCAAAAGCATCTGAAGCCCGCGCGGAGAAATCAACCGCGGGCTTTTTCATTGGAATTTTCGAATCGTACGGCGGCCGCACGTGACGACGCCACATCTCCCATGCCCGTCGCCTGAGCGTCGTCTGCGCGCCGTCGTCCGAGCCTTCCACTTGAACACCAATTAGCCGGTACGCGCGAACGTGCCGGCGCGCGGCGTCAAAGGCACAAGCGCCAGTGACCTACCCGTCGAGCAGCCGACCAAGTTCAACTTGTCGTCAACCTCAAGACTGCGGAGGCCCTCGGCTTGATGATACCGCTATCGGTGCTGGCCGTGCCGCTGTCCCTTGTTCCACGGCACTCGCTTGGGCGCGGGGGGCACATTCACTTGATCCTGCATGGCCATACTCCTCGGCTCGGTTACAGAGAGCGAGAAGCATGTGCCACCGGATTAGGCATTGGTCGGTTTTCGGGCCAAAGCGGACTTCGCCTCCGGCCCAGTAGCAAACGACCTGTAGCGATTGGGACCCATCTCGGACATCGATGGTCCAGCGAGCATTCTCAACGCAAACCCTCAAAGGTGATCAAAGGAGCGCGCCGGCCTCACCTTCAGCGCGCGTTGAGGTAACGCTCGGAACTGCAGCGGCGCGCTGGATTACGTGGATCGTAACCAACGAAAGTGCGGCTTGGCGAGCGTGAGCCTCAAATACGGTTCAAGGGCCGCTTCTGGCTCTGATTGGAAGAACGCGGCGACGATTGGATACGTCGGCTTCCGCGCGTAGACCGGACGCGGCTGGCGCCGGTCCGGACTTCCGCGTCTGACCCAGCCGACATCGTAGCGCGGCTGCCGTTCGTCCGCTTCTCGGCGACTTCGTGGCCTGGATCTAACAGGTCGACGATCTCGAAGACCGTAGATAGCACTATATTTCGACTTCGAGGCCAACCTCCACAACCTGCGCGGGCGGAACTCCGAAATACGCCGCCGGGAGGTTGGCGTTGAGGTGCATTGTGGCGAACAGGGATTTTCTCCAGACCGCCATGCCTGCTACTTTATCGGTCGCGATCACCATCACGCGCCTGAAATAGTAGGTAATGTTATCGGGATCGATGCCGGCAAGCTCCGGCTTGCGGCAGGCAAGCCTCAGTCCCTCCATCACATCAGGTGTTTCCATGAAACCGAAATGGAAGAGGACGCGCGTGATGCCCGCGCCGACCGGGACAAGCTTGACGCGCTCACTGGCTTCGACCCGCGGCTCGTCGACAATGATAGACGCGATAAACAGCACGCGCTCATGCAGCACGCGATTATGCCGCAGGTGATGGGTCAGGCAGAGCGGGATCCCGGTGGTCGCCGCGGTGAAGATCGCCGCCGCCCCGGGCAGCCGTATGGGCGGCGTGTTAATGACCCACTCGATGAACGCGTCCTCCGGCTGGCGCAGCTTGGAGCGCTCCTGCTCAAGCAACTGCCATCCGGTGCGCCAGGTCAGCATGAGGAATGCAATGACGCTTGCCAGCAGGAGCGGGAACCAGCCGCCTTCGACCAGCTTCGTCATGTTCGCGGCAACGAAAACCACCTCGATGACGAGGAAGAACCCGTTCACCGCCACGACCAGAAGCGGGTTGTAACCCCATCTCAGGGCGACGAGAGCGGCCAGCACCGTGGTGATCGCCATCAGCATCGCGACGGCGATCCCATAGGCCCCGCCGAGGGCGTCGGACGAGCCGAACTGGAGCACGGCGGTGAGCGTGCCGGCCGCCAGCAGCCAATTCACCACGGGGATGTAGATCTGCCCCTTCTCATGGCTTGCCGTGTGGTGCACCCGCATGCGAGGCAGGAAGCCGAGCTGCATTGCCTGTTGGGTGAGCGAATACGCGCCCGAGATGATGGCTTGTGAGGCGATCACGGTGGCGATGGTCGCGAACGCCACCATCGGGTAATGCGCCCATCGCGGCACGAGCAGGTAGAACGGATTCTCGGCCGCGTGGGGATCGGCCAGAAGCAACCCTCCCTGGCCGAGATAATTGAGCATTAAGGCGGGTGACACGATCGCAAACCATCCGAGCTGGATGGGCAGCCGGCCAAAATGCCCCATGTCGGCATACATGGCCTCCGCGCCCGTGAGCGTCAGAAAGGCGGCGCCGAGCACGGCGAAGGCGATGCCGGGTCCCGCGTGACCGAGGTAGAGAACGGCATGATGCGGGCTGATCGCGGCGAGGATGGCTGGGCCTTGCATGATGCCCTTGAGGCCGAGCAAGGCAATTGCGACGAACCATACGAACATCACCGGCCCGAAAATGTTGCCGACGAACTCCGTTCCCTTGCGCTGCACCAGGAACAGGCCGACGAGGATCGCGATGGTGATGGGAACGACCATTGGTGCCAGGGCGGGAGCGTCGATCTTCAGACCTTCGACGGCGCTGAGCACCGAGATCGCCGGCGTGATCACGCCATCGCCATAGAGCAAAGCGGCCCCGATCAGGCCGACGACGAGCAGGGAGCCGCGCGCGCTTCGGCGCGGTGCGTGCCTTGCATCCAACAGCGCGAGCAGAGCCACGATGCCGCCCTCGCCATGATTGTCGGCGCGCAGAATCAGAATGGCGTATTTGAGTCCGACGATGAGAAGAAGCGCCCAGAAGATAAGCGACACGGTGCCAGTGACCGTTTCTGGCGTGGGCGCCCCGCCGGCCTCGACGGCCTGTTTCAGCCCGTACAGCGTGCTGGTGCCGATATCGCCGTAGACAACTCCAAGTGCCGTCAGCACCGCGGCGGCGGGCAGCTTCTGGGGATCTTGCCGCGGCCTCCCCTCAGCCTGAAGGACCTGGGCCATGCGCACGTCCCTTCCGACGGTTGTGCAAAGTATGCATGAAAATGCGGCGCTGGGAAGTGGGCCGTGCGGTCAACGACGGAATTGAGCTAACAGGCGCATCGGCCAAGTGGTGTCTCGCAAACGCGAGATGTTCGGTCGCAGAAGGCTTGTCGTCACGCGCTGCGGGTCCGCGGAATGGCGAAACGCTCGTGCCCGCTTCCGCCCATCTGGGACGCGATGCTGAGGCCCGTGAGGCCGCGGCGCGTCTGCTTGAGGTCGATCCCGCCTTCACAATATCTGCGTGGATCGCTCGGGGCGGGACAGCAAACATGAAGCTGTCGATTGGGGGTCTTCGGAAAGCGGTGTGTGTACCGAAAACTCCATCCGAGTTGCTGACGTGATGGAATCGCCTAAGCTGGCGGAATGATCGGGCTCCTGTGTTTTGTCCTGGCGGTCTTGGCCTCGCCATTCAAGTCGAAGATCCGGCTGGAGGCTGAGAATGCCACGCTCCGACATCAACTGGTGGTCTTGCGGCGTAAGCTGAAGGGCCGCGCTCATCTCACGAACAACGACCGCTGGTTCTTCGTTCAGCTCTATCGCTGGTTTCCGTCGATCCTGCAGGTTCTCACGATCATCCGTCCCGAGACGCTGGTGCGTTGGCATAGGACCGGCTTTCGCCGCTATTGGCGCTGGAAATCGCATCGCCGGGGCGGGCGACCGCAAATCGATCCGGAACTGCGCGAATTGATCCGGCGGATGAGTGTAAATCGGCGTGGGGTCTGGTCGCCGATCGGCGACATAACATCCTGATATATTTCATTTCATAGGGGGCAAGGTTCGACGCCTATCCACAGGTTGCAGACTGTCAGCGGTGCGCGCCTCCGCGTTGCCCCCGATCATGATCGCTGGAAATAGCGATCACGATCGGCTGGAAACGATGATCACGATACTCTGGAATGGGTGATCACGATGGTCTGGAATCGGTGATCACGATCGGCTGGAACACGCATTCAAGCTGGTTGATGCCGAGACCAAGCTCGATGAGACCTATCAAAAGCCATCGATCAAGTTGGGTGGCCGCTGCTCGTCGCCATCACCGATAAGGTTGCTCAGCACGCACGATGGAAAGCATGGAGACTTACGGCCATAAGACCGCGGTGAGGGGGCGACCCAGAGAAACCGGTAAAGGTAGAGGACCGGCTTGAGGCATTCTGGTCAGACCCAAGGAAAGTGAAGATGCGTGAGGTCTTGACAGAAGCCGGTCGTTGCTGAAACCGGGTGACCACCCGGCCGTTATCTGCAATCCGAAGAACGACCCGCGCGGGAAGGGATACTTTATTGAGACACTCGAAGGACACACGCGCGTGTCGCCCGGCGATCGGATCATTACAAGCGTGAAGGGTGAACAGCACGCGTGTAAGCCATGCGGCAGCAGCTCCCGCTCGGCAGCAGTCGAAGCGATGTATCTCGGTCTCAAGGAACTGCTGCAGGGGCACCTTTGCAAAAGGGCAGTCATCGGGCAGCTTCATCGGCCATATTCTCACTCGGGTGCGCCAATGTTGGCGAGTAGGCTGAACATGCGCGCTAGCAGATTCGGTCGCCATACTTGAATACCATTTGCCGCCTTTGCGCGAATGATCAGACCGCCGCGAGGATAACTGCGAGTTCCGCACCAGGGTAGGCTGACCTCCGGGCCCAGACTCCGTCGTGCAGCGCGTGGTGGTGGGCCAAGCCTGCTTTCGCATTGCTCGAACACGATTTGTCGTTCGGCGAATAGTCGGGGGACTTTGCGTCGTCGTGGGCCGGGTCACATCCGGGAAAACACGGAAATCGAAAAGACCTTATCCAAAAGGCTGTTGCATGAAGGATTTAGAGCGCGATAGATGTCGGGGGATCTCTAGGGGGCTAACTTGGACTTTGTCGTTAATACCGGAATTTGGGTCCGGGATGTTGTGTTGGATGCGGCAAGCTTACTGCGCCAGGAGTTCGTGCCAGGACTCGTCAGCCTTGCCTTGCTGGTGCTCCTAGTCTTGGGAATCGCGCGGTTTGGCTTCATCATGCGGAACCGCGTGGGTGCACTAAACCGCGTTGCCAAAGAGATCACAACTCACAGAACTGCGACGGAGCTAAGTGGCCGCATTACAGATGTAGACAGGAATGTTGCGCGCCTCGGCACTTCTGGGGCCAAAGGGAGGGTGGCGGCGGCTTGGCGTGAATTCCGCGAAACTCTGGTTCCGCACGAAGAGGACGGGCAGGTGATCCTGCGAAACTCTGTGCGCCCGTCCGCCTTCTTCAATCTTGAAGATCTGGGGTTTTCCGCGGGCTTCTGGCGTTACGTCCCGAGCCTATTCGTTTCGGTAGGATTGTTGCTGACGTTCTTGGGTCTCGTCTCCGCTCTCGAATCAATCGTGCCCGCCAAGGGCGAGGTCATCGGTAGCGATCAGCTCAGCACCCTACTTTCCGTCGCGTCGGCGAAGTTCATCATGTCCTTGACCGGACTGCTTTGTTCGATCCTGTTCACTCTGGTGCTACGCATCGGCACCTCCCGTGCTGAGGCTGCATCCCACCATGTAGCAAACGAGATCGAAGCCCGCCTCTCATTTATCAGCCTAGAATACCTAGCAATTGAGCAGTTGTCGGCCGTTCGCGAGCAGCGTGAGCATTTCCGCCGCATCGGTATGGAGTTAGTGGCTGAACTCGGCCGTCCGCTGCGTGAGGATATTCCTCGCGCGATTTCAAGCGGCATCGAGACGGCCATGGCGCCGTTGCTTGCCCAGGTCGGCAAGGCGGGCACCGAGGGAGTCGGGGCGCTCGTACAGGATCTTTCCTCGCGCTTTACGAGCGACGTCAGCCGAGCCCTCAGCGCGGCGAGTGACCGTCTCTTGGAGGCCGGCGATCGCATCGCTCAACTCTCGGAGCGAATGGACAGCAGCTCGACTCGCGTAGGGCAGGAGCTTGATGGCGCGGTATCGCGAATCGCGAAGTCGATGGAAGCTATCCAGAGCACCCTCGGCACGGCCGCGGAAAGCACTGGCAGCGTATTCAGCGATGGAGCTGAGAAGCTCTTGACGGTCATGAACCGCACTCTTGAAAGCATTCAAAACAACACGTCGATCGGGGCACAGGCACTCAGCTCCGCCGCCACGGATCTCAAGCAGGCGGGAGAGGCGTTCCGTCAGCAGATGGATGAGGCAGCCCGCGGTGGCGGCGATGCGGCCCGCGCAAGCATCGAAGCAACGGGGCCCGGATCGCCAAATTGACCGACGAAGTGACGTCAAAGGCCGGACAGGAGCTTGATGGCGCGGTATCGCGAATCGCGAAGTCGATGGAAGCTATCCAGAGTGCCCTGAGCACGGCTGCGGCAAACACCGGAAGCGTATTCAGCGACGGAGCTGAGAAGCTGTTGACGGTCATGAACCGCACGCTGGAAAGCATTCAGGAAAACACGTCGATCGGAGCCCAAGCGCTCAGCTCGGCCGCCGCCGATCTCAAGCAGGCGGGAGAGGCATTCCGTCAGCAGATGGATGAGGCCGCCCGCGACGGCAGTGATGCGGCCCGCGCACGTATCGAAGAAACGGGGGTTCGCATCGCCGGATTGACGGGCGAACTGACTTCGAAGGTCGGGCAGGAGCTCATGTCTCCGCTGAGTGAAATTGCGGCTCAGATTCAGGAGGTCGCAAATCAGGTCGCCGGAGCAAGCGCCGATCTTCGAATATTGTCAGATGGGGTTCGATCCGGCGCCGACGCAACGGTCGAGGCCGCTTCAGCGTTCCGGTCGGCATCAAGGGACCTTGTCGATGCCTCATCACCTGTGCGGTCCACGGCGGAACGGATGGAGGGATCTCTACGCCAACTCGCAGACATAACCCGGAACACGGCAGGTACGATCACGAAATCCGCGGAGGTGACGGCCAGAAGCGCGGCCGACGCGCTTGCGGCCGCCCAGGTTGTCCTCGGAAGCAAGGCAAAAGCAGTCGAAGCAACTCTAGACGGGGTCTCCGTCATGCTTGATCGCCTTAAAGGCCAGGGCGACCGTATCGACGACATTGACGTGAAGCTGGGCAAAGCCTTCGATGCGTACACAACACAAGTCGCCGGCGCGGTGGATGGTATGCGGCAGCATGTCCACGAACTGCAGGAAAGGCTCGCTCCAGCGTTGGACACGCTGCAGATCATTGTCGATCAGGCCGAGCAATTTGCTCCGCGGTCCATAATAGAGGGAGTGAGCTGACGAATGCGTGGAGCATTCCGCCGGCACCAGAAGGAGGAGGAGGAAGAATCCGCGTTCGTGTCGATGACCGACATGACGGTGAGCTTTCTATTTATTGTCATGATCCTCTTGGCTTTTTTCGCCAGTCGATTCAATCCAAAGGAAAGCGTACCCAAGGCGCAGTATGATAATGTCGTCCACCAACGCGATGATTTAGTCGCTGCGCTGGCCAGGGCAAATGCCAAAGTCGCCTCTCTGGAGGCGGAGATAAAGTGGCTGATAGCGAAGCTTCAGGAGAAGAATCCGCTCGAAGAGTACTTGGCGCAAACTGCGAACGAGCGCCGGCAAATCTTGCAACGGTTGCGTGATCAGCTAAAGGTCGATTTCCCCGATCTTCAGGTCGTAATCAGCGAAGAGAACGACGCACTTCGTTTCCAGGGCGATGGCTTATTCCAGAGCTCCCAGAGCGTTCTGCGTCCAGATCGAAAAGCAATCGTTGAATCTATTGCCGATAGACTCGAGGCGATCTTGCCCTGCTACACGCTTGGCAGCCAGTCGAGGTGGACCGACGGATGCAATAGCGGTGGCGCAATCATCGAGGCGGTGCAGATAGAGGGGCACACGGATTCGACCGGTGATGACCTCAGCAACCTTCGACTTTCAACGGAAAGGGCCATTTCTACCTTCTTCGCCATGACGGCGCGGGAGCCGGGGCTGGTCGCTCACTTAAACTTCAAAAGGCAGCCCGTTCTATCAGTAGCAGGCTACGGAAGGATGCGGCCGGTTGCTAGCAACGACACACATGCGGGACGGGCCACGAATCGTCGCATTGACTTGCGGATCATCATGTACACACCCAGCCGTTCCGAAGAAATTGAGAACATCCGGAAGGCCTTGCACTCCGGCCTGATCGTCGAGGGGCGATGAGCCTTTTCGCAAAGCTGAATCGGCCTGTTCACTACCAGCCGCCGAGCCTTCCCGCTCCGACCAGGCTGGCCGCGGCAGCGCATCGCATCTTGTCGCGCTGGCCTGATGTCGTCGCCAATCCTCCGGAACGCGATCGTGAGCGCCTGGTCGCGGAAATGTTCCGCAGATTCGAAACTCGGGATTGGAAAGACGCCCGGCTGTCGTTTGTGACTTCGGCCGCACGTGCGCTATTCGATACAGAGCGGCGGTCTCGTCCCGCTCTGGAACGCCTCCGACGCTTTTACTGCGAAGAGATCGAGGCAAGTAACAGTCGGACATTCCTTGCAGCGATGATGTCGGTCTATCTCGGCAGCTACGAGCCAGGAGCAACACACACGGTCGCTTTGGCGCGGTCGCTCGCTAAGGTTCGGCAGCGGTTGGATGCGCGATCGCGATTGTTGGTCGATCAGGTCCCCGAGGTGCTTGACCCGCACAAGGGGGCAAAGGCGCTCGGATCGCTCATGGTCCAGATGAATGATCCGTGGCAGGGGCTGCGAAATCTGCACGTTCTCAGCCCCCATGCACCTGGAATCATGGATTTCGCACATCTCGCCTTCGTTGAAAGTTTGGCTCCTAAGCTCGATCAATCGACCGAAATTGGTCGGCTGCTGCGCTGGTTGAAGCCCGATGGACACGAGCCGCGGGCCTCAGGCGCGGGTGCGGCGATCGAGGCGCTGCTCACGCCCTGGCGGGATCGGGACCCGTCTCCACACGTGCAGCACGATCTCATCACCAAAATTGTTAGCTACTATGGCGATCCACGCGTGAGGGGGCGAGCGGGCGCCTGGTCCTCTGTGTCGGAAGATCTCCTTACTATCCTCCTGCGGTGGCTTACTGGCGCGAATATCAGGTTCTTCCTCGAGGTTGTGTCTGCCGTCGAGGACAGTCATATGTGGGCTCCCCGCGAAAAATTCTGGCTGTCCCTGTACAACCAGAAGCGGATCGATGCCGCGTGGGTGGCATTCAGCGATGCCGGCGCAGCCCTAGCGCGAAGAAAGGCGGGAGACAAATCAATACCATTTGGCCGCCAAATTGCGGGCGGCAGTCGTTCAGGCACGTGCCTTCTGATCCTCAAAATCGGAGGAAAGATCGTCGTCGAGGGATCCAGCAACTACAGGATCCATATCTTCGACGAGCGAAATTCGCGAGCTCCCAAGCTCTATCAACCTTCTTACGACTGCGACGCCATTCGCAGGATATCCGGCGCCCAGGCCAAAAAGCATCTCGGCCATTGGGAGAGATGGGTGCTCGAGAGGATCTAGGCCCGATGGAGCTGCATTGTTCATATTCAGAAGCCCTGATTAGCCTCAAAGTGCCGCGAGGCAAAGGCGGGCTTTTGGGTCGTTTGATGTCGAATCAAACAAGGGACCTCAGCAAACTTTCGCCGGCAGACTCGGAGCTACTCTGTGCAATCGGAGACCTGAGGAGCGTGAGTGAAGACGTCCCGGAGGAGCTGACAATAACGGCTGACGAGATTCGGCTCTCGCATCGACTTGCCGCCCGATTGGACAGCGAAACGGCGCGCGTTCTTGGGCTTCCTCCCGTTATCGACCTGACGTTGCGCACCGACGCGGAAGGGGTCTTGGGCTCCAAATCTTTCAAGCTCCGGTACCAGTGGGTCAAGAATGGGCAGCGGCAGTACCCCCGTCGTATTGGTGCCATTCTCGAAACCGCGGACGGTCCGCGTCGTTTGCCGGAATTCTTATTGGATGCGGTTGAAATCGCAGACGGGCTGAGGCCGGGATCAGATGACGCCGAACAATGGGAAGCTCTCGCCAAGTTTAGGCAGGCCCTTGAGCCCGGCGTCCAGATGAGTTTGGGAAATAAGGCTGCCCGCATCTCGATGACTGACTTTCTCTCCGGCCTCGAGGTTCGGTTAGCAGATAGGTTTTCGCTCTCTCCCGACCCGCAGGGGACCAACTTTGAGGTGGTGCCATTTTCCGGCGAGCGACTATCCAGAGAAGGGCTGCTGGCAGAGGATGGAAACGTCCGGGAGAGCCACGGAGAGCTGGAAGGTGCAGGCCTGAAAGTCTTCCAGCAACGTGTGCGGGATCGGGGCGCCTTGTCGGCATACCGCATCGGGCCAGGTAATTACGTCGTGGTGGACCGCGCAGCGATGCCTGCCTTGGAGGTCATGGCCTCCATGCAACATGCTTCAATCGAGGAGCGGGCCGAATTCATTCGCAACCCCCGACCGAAAATCAGCCAAGCGGTGGAAGAAGCACTGCGCCGTGGAGGTCAGCTGGCCGGATTAGACCAAATCGGTGTGGAGGATGCGGTTGAGAGGCTCGCCGGCCCCTTATTCGTTGAAACACAAGAATTCTCTGACCGTGTGATCGGGGTTAGGGCCTACGAGAAGCAGCAGGCGGGTCCCACTGGTGGCGGTGCAACGACTTGGCTACCGGAGGATTTCGGACAACGCTTTGCCGACCTGCTGGCCAGCCGATCGCACGAAGAACTGCAATCACTCCGAGACCGGGTGTCGAACGCAATTGAATCCAAGGAGCCTTCGGTCGTGGTGGACGGCCTGGAAATTCCCGCTCGGCCTGAAACGCTCAAGACAATCGATCACAGGATGGCTGCCAGCCGAGCGGCGCCAGACGAGTCCGACGGACCGGAGGAGCCCACGCGCCCCTTCGTCCTTCAAACGGTGACGAACGAGGCCGAGCTCCTTTGGATTGCGAGTTTGAAGCCACGAGATGGGGCCGCATCAGCGGATCGTCCCGAGATCATCCGGACAGTGCTCAAGCATCATCAAACGGAAAGCCTGAATTGGCAGATTGCGGCCTGGGTTGCGGGATTGCCGGGCGTCCTCAATGCGGACGAGCAAGGACTCGGCAAAACCCTGCAGACGATCGCCTTTCTCGCTTGGCTGCAGGCGCATATGGGTCGAAGAAGCGAGGATTGTGGTCCGCTGCTAGTGGTTGCACCGACCTCACTGCTGGTGAACTGGGAACAGGAGGTGGCACGGCATCTGAAAGAACCTGGGCTCGGTCACCTGATCAGGCTGTATGGGAGCGCGACGGGCTCGCGCAAGCTGACCGGCAGACAAGGACGCGACATCGATGGCGGCGAGGCCAAACTGGACCTCGAGTTCCTGCATGAAGCCGTTCGGGAGAAGCGCGCGCACCGCTTCTGGGTACTGACTACATACACAACACTCGTGAACTACCAGCACTCCCTCGCCAGGGTGCCGTTCGCGGCCGCAGTGTTTGATGAAATTCAAGCTCTCAAGAACCCCTTCAGTATGCGCGCAGAAGCGGCCCGGAGCTTAAAGGCAAACTTTCGTATCGGGTTGACAGGAACGCCGATCGAGAACAGCGCCACGGATTTATGGGCCATCATGGATCAGATCGCACCGGGCAGTCTGGACTCCCTGGAGGCATTCAAGCGTTGCTATGGCACGCCCACTACGGAAAATATGGCTGACCTGCATCGGATCGTGTTCAAGCCACGCGGCTCTGTTCCGGCGCTTGCCATCCGCAGGCTGAAATCGGCAGTGGTAAGTGACCTACCCGAAAAAACTCGGCGCGTACATCCCAGACGGATGCCGCAGCATCAGTCACTGGCGTACGAGGATGCGAAACTAAAGCTGGCGCAACGCGGAGCCGGCGCAGCTTTAAAAATGCTTCATCACATTCGCACCATCTCGGTGCATCCCCTGCTGGAAGAGGTGCTTCCGGATGCCGATTTCATCTCCGCGTCTGCACGGCTCGAGGCTGCTTTCGAGGTGCTAAGGGCGATTGCAAGCAAAGGGGAACGCGCACTTGTATTCATTGAGCACCGCAGGATGCAATACCGCTTCATCGAACTGACGAAGGCGGAGTTTGGCCTCGCGAGGGTCGAACTGATCAATGGCGATACGCCGATCAATAAGCGACAGGAGATCGTCAATCGGTTCCAGCAGCAGCAAAACACCCGAGGATTCGATCTGCTTGTTCTTGGGCCCAAGGCGGCGGGGACGGGGCTAACTTTGACTGCGGCAACCCATGTGCTCCATCTGTCCCGCTGGTGGAATCCAGCTGTCGAAGAGCAATGCAACGATCGGGTTCACCGAATAGGGCAGGCTAAGCCGGTCACGGTGCACATTCCAATGGCTGTGCACCCGGCCTATCGTGAGCAATCATTCGATTGTCTGCTGCACAGCCTTATGCAGCGGAAGCGGAAGATGGCTCAGTCCGCACTGTGGCCGATGGGGGACACCGATGGTGATGCCGCCGAGCTTCAGCGCATGGTGGCCGCAGGCGCCGCTTCGAGCGCAAGGTCTGATGACCCCGTGAAAGGTGGCATGGAGGCGATGTTCGCACGGGATGGAATAGTTATGCCTGGTTGGGAGCCGGACGGCTCTCTCAAGCTCTAGGCCGAAGTTTTCGCGCAAACTTCGGTCTAGCCCAACTTGCGTAGTGTTGCAAAAGTCCCAAAATGCAGTGCGGCTCATTTTGCGCAAAAAGACGAAACAAGCGGCAAGCGGCGGCCAACGTCGCTTCACGCCCGTTACCAAAGTCGCTGTTGAGGTAGTCACTGGATGACGTAGTCCCTCACATAGATATTCGATCGCCGCACCCGCGGCCCGGAAAATTTGCGATCGGCGAGACGAAAAGACTTTTGCAACACTATCGGCCAAAGGCAGACATCATGCACATTAACGTACTGATGAGATTCTGAGGAATGCGCAGGTGCCGACCTGGATCATGTCCAGCGGGTTGAACCCGTACGACTTGGCCGGGTTCATTACGTTGAGGGTCCATGCCGCGAAGCGCCCTTGCGAGCCCGTGCGGCCGGCCTGCCCCGCCGAAAACGAGGTCTGCGCATGTGCCAGGGTCAACAGATCGCAGAAACGGCTGTAGCCATAACCTGACGGGTGAATCGCGCGATACTCTTCCCACAGCACCATCAGATTGACGCCGGGCCGCTTGAGTTCGCAGGCGAGCGAGCCCCAATCTGGCTCGGCGCGCCGGCGGAACCCGCGCTTGACGCCGGCATGGGCGAACAGACGTTGTTCAAGAACGGCGTCCGTGAGGGGGCCAGCCAAAGGCCAGGCAAGCCCGGCCACTGCCGCCCGCTTGAGGTTGTCCTGGATCGTGCTACGCGCCACCCCGAGCGTGCGTCCGATCTCCCGGGCGCTCACCCCGTCACGGGCAAGCCGTAACATTTGTCGTATCTGTCGCATGGTCAGTTCTCTCTTGGCCTGTCCTGTCGAAAACCTAATCCGGCTGGCAAGTGAGGCCGAATCGCGCGATGTTTCTGGCTTATGAGAGAAGCTTGCAGCCTGGTCTGGACGGTGCTGGTGCTATTGTTCCAGTCGCGGGCCTCGTTGGGAGCTGAGATCCTGGTCCTTCGTCATCAGCTTAACATCCAGCGACGGCACCTGCCAAAGAGACTGACTTTCAGTGCCATGGATCGCCTGATCTTTGTTGGGCTGTCTCGTTTGGCGCCAAGTACCCTCAATGCGCTAACGATTGTGAAGCCGGAGACTGTCGTCCGTTGGCATCGTGCCGGGTTCAGATCGTACTGGCGCTGGAAATCACGACCTTGTTCCGGCCGACCGACGGTTGCGGTCGAAATACGACGGCTGATCCGCGAGATGAGCATTGCCAATCCGCTGTGGGGAGTTGTGTCAAGAAGACGCGCGAGCGTCATGCTGTGTGAGAGATGAAGGAAGACCCTTCGGAGCCGTCCTGTAGGGGGAGGCTTCAAACTGCCATAAGCTGCTTCGGCCAAAAGCCGCGGTGGTGAACGTTATGGTCAAAAGGCGTGACGTTGATCACGTCAAGTATGGATGAGAGAGACGAGCGCAAGCGAACCTCTGGCGAAGCATCGAAAACGGATTCAGATGACATCAAAACCGGGGCCTCTCCCTAGCTCCGGGAAAAGTATGGCGGAAACCTACGTATTGGCCATGCGGTGTCCGGTGTTGAGGAGGCGTGACTCTCATTCGGGCTTTTGCACGGAACTTGAGAACCTGGACGGCGATGGCAAGGGAAAAGGCACAAGCGGCCAAAACCGCGAGGCCGAAAGTACCGATGCGCCGACCAGGGGCGGACTGCTTGGTAGTAGTGATGAAGCGGGGTAATGCCCGCGGAGCGAAGCGAGCAGGTCATCGCCGTTGAGATTGGGTCAACCGGCAACGGGAGGAGCCCGATATTCAACGGAAGGCGGCAGCCTTCAAGCGGTGGCACGAGCCGGATGATGCGAGAGTATCAAGTCCGGAATCTGTGAGGGACTCGGGGTGAAAATCCCCGGGTCCACTCGGCCGCCGCGGATCCATGGCGAGTTGCTTAAGCTCGGCATCGAGATCGGCCAGACCAGCGTCGCCAAATACATGGTCAGGCGAAGACACCCGCCGTCCCAAGGCTGGAGAACCTTTATCCGTAATCGCGCTGATGGGATCGCTGCGATGGATATGTTCGTCGTGCCGACAATTTCGTTTCGCCTGCTCTATGGATTGCTGATTATGGGGCACGGCCGGCGACATATTCTGTGGTTTGGCGTCACAGCGCATCCAACCGCAGAATGGATCGCAAATCAGGTCACGGAAGCATGCGGGTGGGAACAGGCTCCTTGCTATCTCATCCGTGACCAGGACGGGGCCTATGGTGAGGTCTTTATCCGCAGACTCCGATCGATAGGCATTCGCGATCGACCGACGTCGGTGCGCTCCCCTTGGCAAAATGGATATGCTGAAAGGCTGATCGGTTCGATCCGCAGGGAATGCGTCGACGACGTCATTGTATTCAGCGAGCGCCACCTCCGTCACCTACTGCTCTGTTACATGAAATATTACAATGGGTCTCGCACGCATCTATCCCTGGAGAAAGATGCACCGGCCTCACGCGCCGTCGATCGCGCCGGGCACATTCTTTGTCGCCCAATCTTAGGCGGACTCCACCACCGATACTCCCGGATTTTAATTTACGACAACAGGGGCATCGCCATCGAGGCGATCGTAAATTCGCCCCCGGACGCCCATAAGCCGCCGCCGTACCGTGCAGGAACGTCCCGCTTCAGCGTGCAGCGTTCCTCCAAGCCATCGTGAGCCAAGGACGATGCGCTTGCTTTCGCCCGCAGCGTCGTCAGCGAAAGTTGTACGTCTGCAATTGGCGCAAATGCGACGTGCCGACTGCATCGAGCAATGTACGTTATCAGGGGTAACCTAACCCGGAAGACATTTGCTCACAGTGAGTTCTTCTCAGTTTGACCCGACTCGGTCATGTTGCGGTCAAAGCATGTACTGTTGCGTAATTGCGCGTCATCCCGCCTGAATTCTCCGTCGACCTCGCAGTTGATGGGCTCGCGGCACCGGGAGCCGTGCGTGGTAGGCGCAGCACGGAAATCGCCGATTATTTGACCGCGCCGCCTGTGATGCCGCTGATGAAGCGGTCCAAAAAAAGATTGTAAGCGATCGCCACCGGAACGCTGGAAATGAGCGCCGCTCCCATCAATTCGCCCCAATAAAAAATATCTCCGCGGATCAAATCTGTCGCGACTCCCAAAGTAACGGGCTTCTCGCTGGAAGAGGAGATGAAGGTCAGCGCGTACACGAACTCCTGCACCGTTAGCGTGAACGCAAAGATCACTACGGTCAGAATGGCAGGTACCGAAAGAGGAAGGACCGTTTTCACGAATGCTCCCACGACAGTGCAGCCGTCGATGATGGCGGCCTCCTCGATCTCGCGCGGCACCGACTTGAAGAAGCCCATAAGCAGCCAGGTGCAGAACGGGATGGTGAAAGTGGGGTAGACGACGACAAGAGCCCACAGGCTGTCCTGCAATCCGAGCAATGTGATCACCCGCGCGAGAGGCAGGAACAGAAGCGTCGGCGGCACCAGATAGGTCAGGAAGATACCGATGCTCAAATTTTCACCGCTACGGCCCGGCATGCGCGCCAGCCCATAGCCGGCTGGCAGGGCCACGAGAAGAGTGATAGCCACCACACAAAGCCCGATAAGCGCGCTATTGGACAGCCATTGCACGAACAACGTGTCTTCAAACAAATACTTGAGATGCTCGAGCGTGGGCGGCGCGTTGAACCAATAAGGGATGGACTTGAGATTGTAGAGGTCGCCGTCCGTCTTGAAGGTGGTGATCAGCATCCAATAGAAGGGAAACGCGGCGAACACGACCAGAGTAACCACCGCGGCATAAAACGAACTCTGCCCAACTACTTTTCCGGCAAGCCGCGGCATATCAAATCTCCCGCCGCCGCAGCGACCGCAACAGCAGGATCACCGCGACCAAGAGGAACGGGAACAGGAACAGACAAATGGCCGCCCCGTGAGCGACATCGCCCGAGAGGATGCCCACTTGGAACGCCAGCGAGCCGAGCACCTGCGTGCTGTTGATCGGTCCGCCCTTCGTCAGCAAATAGACGACGCTGAGATCCGTGAAGGTGAACACGGTGCCAAAGATCACAGCGATCATGATGATCGGGGCGATGATCGGCAGGATGATCTGATAGTTGCGCCGCCAGAAGCCCGCACCGTCGATCGTGGCGGCATCGAGGACATCCTGCGGCACCGACGTGAATCCGGCAAGGAAGATCACGACGCCGAACGGAAACAACCGCCAGGCATGCACGACCGCCACGGCAATCATCGCCAAATCCTCTTGCCCCAGCCATTGTGGCCGGTGTGCCGCGTCGATCAATCCCGCCGCGACCAGCGTCCAGTTGATGACGCTGTAGAGAGAGTCGAACATCCACACCCAGGCCAGCGTCGCCAGTGACACCGGTACTGCCCAGGGCAGAACGATAAGTGCGCGGGCAAGCCGACGCCCCGGGAACTCTTGCATGAGGAGCATGGCGCCGATCTTGCCGAGCAGCAGGCCGATGATTTGGGCACTGATCGTGAAGATGAGGGTGTTGGCCAATGTGCGCCGGAAGATCTCGCTGTCGATGACCTCGCGGAAGTTCTTCAACCCGACAAACGTGTAGCTCGGATTGAAGATGCTGTAGGCGCTGACGCTGTAATACAGCGCAAGCAGGAATGGCAGCCCGACGAGTACGATGACATAAAGGATCGCGGGCATGATGAACAGCGGCCCGAGCACCTCGAGCCGATCGAACGTAAACCGCGATCGCGCCAGCCGACGGGGCGCGGCTGCCTGGGCGATCACGCTCATCGAGCTTGCTCCTGGGTGCCGACGGTACGCCGACCGTCCCGGTCGAAATAGCGTAGCTCAGCTTCCCGAACCGCAAATTTGTGCCATTCACCGGCGCGGATGCCAGACAGCTGAACGTGGGCCGGCAGCTTCGCCGTGACTTCGTGCTTCGCCCGGAAGCCATCCAACGCGCCGTACAAGATACGCTCCGATCCGAGATACTCCATGCGATCAATGCGGAAGGGCAGCTCGGAGAGAGCGGCTCCGTCGAGCATCTCCCGCGGCAGGAAATGCTCCGGCCGAAAGCCCAAGAGTCCACCGGTGTGCTCGACCAGGTTCATGGGCGGGGTCCCGAGGAAACTCGCGACAAAATCGTCGGCGGGGTGGTCGTAAATCTCGCTTGGAGTTCCGACTTGTCGGAGCTTGCCATGGTCAATAACCGCGATGCGGTCGCCCATGCCCATGGCTTCGACCTGGTCGTGCGTGACGTAAATGGTGGTCGTTTCCACCTTCTGCTGGAACTGCTTCAGCTCACTGCGCGCGCATGCCCGTAGCTTCGCGTCCAGATTGGACAGCGGTTCATCTAGAAGGAACACGGTTGGATTGCGTACGAGCGCGCGGGCCAGCGCCACACGTTGGCGCTCGCCTCCCGAAAGCTGGCGGGGACGCCGGTGAAGCAGGCCGTCGATCCCGAGCAGGCCGGCGGCCCAATCCACCTTGCACTTGATCTCGGGCCGTGGTGTGCCCTGCGTCTTCAGCGGAAATGCAATGTTGTTGGCGACAGTCAGGTGCGGATAGAGGCCGTAGCTCTGAAACACCATTGCCACACCACGCGCGCGCGGCGTTATGTCATTGACGATTTCGTCGTTGATCAGGACGTCGCCGGAGGTTTGCCGCTCGAGACCGGCGATGATCCTCAGGAAGGTGGTCTTGCCGCAACCCGATGGACCGAGCAGCACCAGAAACTCACCGTCGCGGACCGATAGACTGACACCATCGACGGCAGCGACGTCACCGAAATCCTTCCTGATGTCTTTGGTAGTAACCGCGGCCATCTGGACTTCCTCGATGCCTTAGCAAGGAACGTCTAAAGCTGCCCCTCCACGGCCGGCAGGCTGCAGTTGCCTTGCCGGATCGGTATCAACTTTCGCCAGTATAACGGAAGCGCTGACGTTTCGCGAGGCGAGCAACTCTCTCCGCCCGCCCCGCGGTTCGCATCGGTTCATGCTGCCGACCACTTCCTGTAGATCAGCTCGATCTCTTTCTGCGCCCAGGCGACCGCCTCTTCTGGCGTCGCTTTGTCGGTCGCGGCCTTGGCCATCATGTCGACGATGACGAAACTTTCCGCGACCTCGTCCGAGGCCGGTCCGGCCGGTCCCGGATAGCCATAAGTAGCGTGCCACTCATTGGCGGTCTCCAGCACCTGCAGCTTGTCGGCCGGATGCGAGGTTGGGTCGTTCGACAAGATCGGCATGGGCTTGGGCACCATGTCCTCGAACAGCGGATGATTGTAGCCCGTGCTCGCCTCGAAGGCTGCCAAGTAGTTGTCAGTCCAGTAGCGCAGGAACTCGATTGCCGCGTCCTTGTTGCGTGCGAAACGCCAGACCGCGTAGGAGTTGGGCGCTCCAGCCGCCAACCTGCGCACAGGGCCGGCCGGCGTCTTCCAGATGTAGATCTTGTCGGCCAATTCGGGGTTGGACTTCTGTATCGACCGGTATGCAGAGATCGGGTTGTGAATCCATGATCCTCGACCGGACGCCAGATACCGGTTGTTGCTGGCATCGTCCCAGGACAGGACTTCCGGTTCCATGGCGTCTTTATAGAGGGCGCGAACGAGCTTCACGACCTCGAGCGTCTCTTTGGAGTTGAGGGTGACGCGCTTGCCCGTATCGTCGCATTCAGACGCGCCATAGCTCCACAGCATGCTGCGGTACGAGAGATTCGGGTCGACGGAGTGCCCAAGTCCAATTCCAATCGGGGTACCCTTCGCCTTCAGCTTGGCCCCACCGACGCGGATATCTTCCCAAGTATCCGGTTTCATCCCGATCTCGTCCCACAGGTCCTTCCGGTAAAGGCCGGGGAAGCGGATGTAGTAGGCCGGAAGGGCGCTCCAGACCTTCGTACCCTCGTTGTACGCGATCTGGCGACCGATCTGGTGGACCTTGCCGTGCTTCTTCTCCACCTCGCCGACGAGACTGCTGAGATCAACGGCATGTTTTTCGTATAAATGCGGGCCGCCCGATCCACCGTAGGCAAAAATGTCATGTCCGGCTCCAGCAGAAACCTCGGCCGCGGCGCGCGCCGGCAACTCCAGATGCGGGATGTGATCAACGGTTACGGTGACGCCGTTCTTCTTGCCCCACTCCGTTGCAAAACCATCGAACCACTTATCGTACTGCGGCACGAAATGGCTCCACTGGAGGATCTTTAGCGTCTTGGCCTGTGCAAGAGCGGTAGAGACAAATGGCGACGAAACCGCCGGCGCCAGACCCGCAGCTGCAGCCGCGGCGCCCACCTGCTTAAAGAACCCGCGTCGTGTGACGGCTGACGTGGAAAGTTTTCGTCCTGACCGCATGTTTGCCTCCTCCTGACAAGTCATTGTCTTGACGGCAACGTGGTGGGGCTCTTTCGCAGGCTGGCGCTGAAAAGGCCTTGACCTGGTTCCTCGACTGCGGTGGGCGCCGATGTAAGAGCCTCGCCCCCTAAGTCCGCAGGCGCGCTAAAAAACTGACCTCCTGGTTGGTCCGGTCCCCAGCTGGTCCAAAGATGCTTATTTGGCCCGCGATAGGATACGTCGATATCCTGGGGCCCACCCGCAATGGCAGCTGGCTCCGACGATAGCTCGACCCGGCCTAAGTCAGCGCGCTCCACCACTCTTGAGCGCGAGCCGTCACCCGATGCAAGTTATGATACTCCCTCTTCAAGCAGGGCCACAAAAAAGAATGGTGGACGTGGAGAGACATTCCGCCGCACCAGGTTGAACACTCTGGTGCTGCACCTGGTGCGGTAGGCCTGTCCCGGATGCCCATGGCGCGCAATCGGCGCCTGACGACGCTGCCATAGATCCGGTCGCGATCACGGATGAGGTGGTGCGGAGCCTCATCCCAGGGAAACGCCTCCGTTATCTGACGTGCAACCCATTCTGCCGTCGGATTTGCTGTGACGTTGATCCAGACGAGGTCTCTGCGGCCGAGCCGGACAATGACGAAGGCATAGAGCAGGTCGAAACCGATAGTTGGAACAACGAACAGGTCGATGGCGGCGATGTCCGGCGCGTGGTTCCGCAAGAAGGTTCGCCATTCCTGGTTGGGTGGCCCCCGTCGTTTGACCATGTACTTGGCGACGCTCGACTGTGCGATCTCAAACCCGAGCTTGTGCAGTTCGCCATGGATGCGTGGCGCAGCCGAAACTTCGACTTGAACGGCGAGGCCAGCACGGTCAGAGCGAAACAGAACAGCCCGATCATTCCATCAGCTTAGGCGATTCCAATACGTCATCAACTCGGATAAGGTTTTCGGTACACACACGCATTAGCGAAGGTGGCAATTATCCAGTCTGGCGCCTGCATGATGCTGGCGCTGCTGCCGCTGCTGCTGATCGGCGATCATCGCGGTGTAACCGGCATGTTGATGAGGATGATGATGGCGGCGATGATCGCGGTGATCCGCTCGCCCAGCAGCATTTGAGGGCAGGGCGACCCTATATACTAAGCCCGTTCTTGTCATAGCGCCAATGCTCGGTTGAGATCGTCGTGCTCAAAGGCGCTGGCCATGCGGTTGATCTGGGCCGACCGTGCGCCGACCGTCTTGGCGATGTTGCGCCATGTGGCGGTGACCGTCGCGACCTCTCTTATGATCGTGCGAGCCTGCGCCAGCGTCAGCCCGAAGTATGCGGATGCGGCCTCAAGCAGGTCGAGCGAGCAGGTGCCTTCGTCCAGATCGATGTTCGTGGTCAGCACGCGCGCCTTCACATCGGTTGGCACGGGATTGAGGTCATAAGCCGGAGACAGTAACCATCCGGCCTTTCCCAGCCAGAGGAAGCCGTGATTGCGCAGGTGGTCGTCGACATTGGAGATCAGCACGTTGAAGACGACGCGCCGATAGAGGGCATGAGCGTCGGTCTTTCCCTGCGCGCCGTGCTGCGCGAGAGCGTCGACAATCTCGGGATAGCTGCCACGCTCGCCGTCCTTGGCGCCCATCATCGCCATCGCTGAGAGGAAGGGGATGCGGATCGCACCGTCGCGATCGAAGCGACGCGATAGCATGACCGCCTTGCCGGCTACTTCGATGAGTTCGTGTTGCGGGGTGGCGATGCCGGCCTGCCCGGCCAGCCGCAGCGCGATTTCCTCCCAGGTCTCCATGCTGTAGTCGTCGGTCTCCTTTGGAAACTTGGCGATGGAGAGGTTGCCGTGCTGGTCGATGACCGACGCCTTCGGCCGTGCGCCGCCGAGGGAGGAGCCGGGCGCGAAGATGAACTGAAGGTCTTCGTCCGTTTCCTCGTCCCGGAAAATGCGCTCGGTGATCTGGAGCAGCCGGCCGAGTTCGATCAGGGCCGGTACGCCGGCGCGGATCGGCGCCTGGAAGGTGTCTTCGCCGACCCAGCGGAATCGGAGTGCGCCGAGCCGCGTCTCGTCGGCGACGCCGAGCAGATAATCGCTTTCTGCAAGCGTGCGGACGGCACGACCTTCGCGGTCGGCGAGGCGGCGTTCGGCGCGCTGCATGAGACGGCGGCCCCAGGTATCGGGCGCTGAGTCGCCGATGGAGCCGAAAGTCGCGAGGCCGGCAGGGGGAGCGAAGGTGCCCAGCGTCAGGGCGAGGGCAGGCTCCAGTGAGAACCGGTCAGCGTCCTCGAGCCAAGAGTCGTCATACTCGAAAAGGGTGGTCTCCGCGCCGCGAACGCGATTGCTCCTCGCCAGTCCGATAGGACGCGTGTGGCCGCCCAGATCGATATTCACCTCGAAGTCAGCCATCATGTGAGGCTCCGGTCTTGCGTTTGAGGTGGACATGCTTGGGCAATTCGGCGGTGGCCAGCGCCTGTCCGACGCTGTCGTTGCTGATGTCGGCGATCTTGCTCAGACCGTCGAGCAGACCGAGCGCCTGAAGGACGCCCGCATAGATGCCAATGCTCACGTTGGTGTCCCCAGCCTCGACTCTTTGCAGGGTCGAGCGGGACGTAAAGGCGCGCTCCGCCACCACCGCCATCGGCAGCCGCCGACGCCGACGGGCATTGTGGATGTCCGCGCCGAGCTTGCGCATGGCCCGCCGAACGGCGGCAGGGGGATTGTGTGGGGTTGGCATTTGGTACCTTCGCGCTACAGATTTGGCGGTTATGTAGCACGAAGATTACAATTTTTCTAGAGGGCCGTGAGGTTAACAGGATCGTAATTCTAGCCGATCTGGCCCTCTGTCCTCGATCGGTGGCGGAAATTGGGGATAAAATCGGCGGCTCTTGACAACAAACGGCTGTAGCTCAGGCCGGCAATAAGGATCCGCAAGCTTTCCGATGAAAGAGAAACCGCGCCGTTTCTGGCGGGGTTTTCATTTTTCTGACTAGGGGACCTGCTTTGCCCGGTAAAGGGGACAAACTTGCAGGGGACCAACTATGCCCGGTGCTGCAGCGGGAGCGGTCTTCCACCGGAAGGATCGCACCAGGGTATCGCACCGTCAAGCAAGCGGCCGGCCTTGCCGGAACGAGAAACCGTTCGGAACGAAGTTTCTGGCGACGGCGAGCGCGCAGCTCTCGGAAGTTTCCAGCGCGATCTTCTGGGCGAGCATGACGTCTCCGATCGGCAGATTGCCAATCGGCAGGAAACACAACCCAGCCTTCGGGCGGCCCCGTTCATCGATTTCGCACACGTTCGTCGCCGCCCCGACATGGATCCTGTAGCGCCTTCCGCTCTCGCCGCCGACGACCTCGAAATAGCCCTTCTCCGCGAACTGCGCCCGCTGGCTCGGCGACAGCCATTCCCGCAGAAGCTGGAGAGACCGGCCCTCCGGAGTTCTTTCGGTGCCGTGTATCATGAAGAGGGCCCTTGCGGCTCTCATGCGCGAACGCCCGCCCGGCGGTGATGGTCGAAAGCCGAACATGAGCTGGCGGCTATCCGCCGACCAGCCTGGGGAAGAAGACGGTTTCTTCCGCGTTCGGATCGAACGATCGGATCTGCGAGACCTGACCCGGACCGGTCCGGACCGCGGCGGTAAAGCCGACCTTCGTCAGCTCGTAGAACCGCTGCTCCGCCGTCGCCAGTTCCTGTGTGTCGTTCGGGTCGAAAGGGTGACGGCTGTCGCCGGTGCGGTCCATCACGATCTGGATTGCCATGATCGTCCTCCTCGGATTGCTGATGGCCAAGGACCTCGATCCAGTATCCGGCCGAAGTCGCCGAGTTTCAAGAGGAGAAGATTCCGTCGCGAAGCCTTGGGATCCTTTCAAAACCAGTCTGTATTTCGTTCGATCGAGGCTGTCTGCAGAATAAAACTTCCCGCTCACAATCACCCGACTTCCGAGTATGCTACCGTACTCGCTGGTGATTTTTTGCTTCGGGGTGGAGACAAACTCGACCCCAAGTGCAGTAGGCAGTCTTAGAAAATGGACCTTGCCTTTCTCTCGGGTTCTCTGATTCGTTTGATCCAGGTTCACGGACCCTGGGTCATTTCCGTCGTTGTTGCACTCGAAAGCGCCGGCGTGCCCCTTCCCGGAGAGACGATCCTTGTTGCCGCTGCTCTCCTGGCCGCCGCCACCAATCAGATTGATATCGCTGTCGTTGTAGCCGCGGCCGCTGCAGGTGCGATCGTTGGAGACGCGATCGGATATACGGTCGGGCGCCGCTTCGGAATGCCGCTTCTTCGCAAATACGGGCGGTACATTCGTCTCGATGAAAACCGAATGCTGATCGGTCGATATCTGTTTTTTCGATATGGGAACGCTGTCGTGTTTTTTGGCCGCTTTATCGCGGTGTTACGCATGTTTGCCGCTTTGCTTGCTGGCGCAAATGGCATGCCGGCGGGTCGCTTTTTCTTCTTCAACGTGACCGGGGGCATTTGCTGGGCATGTCTCTTCGGTTTCGGTGCCCACGCTGTCGGAACCGAAATCTATAGGATTTCTGAAACGCTGAGCCTGGTGTCACTGGGATTGTTTATTGGCGCTGGATCTGCGCTTTCGATCATCATTCGGCGATATGAAATTGTGCTTCTTCGCCGGGCCGAGCGCGCGCTGCCGGTACTCCGCAAACGGTGCGGCGCTAACCCTGATGCGGAAACCTGAGCAGAAGGGGTAAAATCCCCTGGGGTCCACACCCGAGGAGCAACAACATGAAGCAACACATCCCCGCGGGATTTTCCACCAGGTTGATCGACTGAAATCCCTTCGTGATCATGGGCAACACGATACCGCCCCGAGATCCTGATGAAGACGAAGAGGAAGAGGAGGAAGAGGAGGAAGAGGAGGAAGAGGAGGAAGAGGACCCCCCCGACGAACCGCCGGTCGTGCGCGAGCCGGACGAAGACTAGACTGGCCAGTTGGCAGTCGGCGTTATAGTATCTCCCATGAGTTGGGATGCGGAAGACGTAGCGCTGCTCAAAAAACTCTGGTCCGTAGGACAGAGCGCCGCGCAGATCGCGCGCCGTCTCGGGTGTAGCCGTAACGCGGTCTGCGGCAGCCTAGTTCGTTTAGGCCTGAAGCGTGGACACAAGCCGCCAACAGCAAAACCCAAGATAAGGTCGGTCCCGAAGCGAAGGCCGGCGTTGTTGGCCGCCTGTGCCCGCCCGGTGGCAAAGAAAGTGTCGCGGAAGACAGCAAGGAAGCAGCCTAAGGAATTAAGCAAGTGCCAGCTTTACGCCATTCTAGCTGAAGCGGTCAGGAATACGGGCTAACGGGCTCACCGCGACATCGTTGCGGCGCTGCCTCCGCACCTGGTCCAGTTCGAACGGTTTCCTTATTGCCGGCAATCAACGATGCCCCTGAACGCGCCATGGCGGTAATCCGTGACTTCATCCAGCAGTGACTGAACGATATCGTTCAGCGTCGTACAGGTGATTGCGTGCCGCTTCACTTCCGCTTGTGGCCCTCTGCCAGCGACGAGCTCCATCGCAAGGTTGCACGATGAAGAAGGTCATCAACTCGGCACCGTCGCGCCGCCACTTTTTGCGGCTAACATCAATGGCTGCGGCATCAGCCCTGGCTCCAACGGTTTTGCGGGCCGAGCAGCGAGAAGCAGCGGATTCGGCGACATCCCAGGCCGTATCCGCACGCATCGCCACGTTCGAGGAGATATGGCGGACCGTGCGAGACCGGTTCTACGATCCGCACCTACACGGGCTCGATTGGTCGGCGGTCCGGGAACGTTACTTGCCGGACGCCACACGGGCGAGCTCCGAAGAGGCGCTGGCCAGCGTCATTAATAGCATGCTCTCTGAGCTGCATGCTTCGCACACCCGCTACTACACACCGGACGAACCAGAGTACTACCAGCTTTCCGATATCTTTGCCGGTGTGCTAAGGCGGCGCGGACTGGAACGCGCTTTTCCGAGTGGCCGTATCTCCTATCCCGGCATTGGCGTCCTCTCGCGTCTCGACATGCAGGGCCGCGGCGTGATTGCCGGTGTTATAGAAGGCACGCCGGCCCAACAAGCCGGCCTGCTCGCTCGCGATGTGATCGTCTTCGCCGATGGTGCACCGTTTCAGCCGGTCCAGTCATTCCGTGGCCAGGTTGGCAAGGAAGTCGCGCTGGGCCTGCGTCGTGCCGGCACGTTTATGCAAATATCGGTTACCCCGGTCGATATTGAGCCCAACAAAATGTTCTTGGACGGCCTGAATGCCAGTGCCCGTATAATACGGGCCAACGGCCGAAGCATCGGCTATGTCCATGTCTGGTGCTACGCTGGCTCCGTGTATCAGCGGACACTCGAGCATCTTCTATCGCAAAGTCCGCTGAACGACGCCGACGCGCTGATCTGGGACCTGCGCGATGGCTGGGGCGGCGCGATCCCCGAGTATCTTGATTTGTTCAACACGCGAGCGCCGACGATGCAGGTCACTGATCGCAATGGCGCCAGCGAACTCGAGAACGTGAGGTGGCGCAAGCCTGTCGCCATGCTTGTCAACGGTGGCACCCGCAGCGGCAAGGAGATTCTTGCCTATGGTTTCAAGAAATATCGGCTTGGCGAGGTCATCGGTAGCCGGACCGAGGGAGCTGTCCTCGCTGCGACGGCATTCCTCATTGGCGGCGGCTTGCTGTTGCTCGCGGTCGCGGACGTGCAGGTCGACGGCGAGCGACTGGAAGGCGTTGGCGTCGCACCCACGATCGAGGTCCAAGCTGACCCGGCCTCCATGGGTCCAGGTGATCCTCAACTCAATCGTGCAATCGCGGTCCTATCCGGGGCCTGATCCTCGGGAGGCGGCCTTGCTGGCTCTTACACTGATCCGCGAGGACCGGATGGCCATTGAACAGCATCTAAAGAATTTTCGGTGAAAGAAATCGGAGGACATCGCTCGCTATTGAGACGGTCTCGCCCGTGCGGGGGTTCCGATGGAGTGACTGCCGGCTCGGAACGCCTTCACCAGCTCGGCGTCCGTGAGCGGAATGCGACCGACCGCGCCGGGTAGTCCTTGGCGATGACGTAGTCGAGGGCGCCGAGAATAGTCGATTGACCCAGTGCGGCGATCTGGGCGAGTCTCGCGCTTTGCGTTCTTTACTCGCTCAAGGATCATCTTCCGCAGTGCCAATCCACAAAAAAACTGCTGACGCTGAAACGGCTTGAGCGATCCGCAAGCCGGTGCCTCATCCGGGAATTCAGACGTAAGCTCCCTCCGCGATCGCATCATCGATCTTTGGCGCGTGGCTGGCCTGTGTGTGGACCTGGGGAAGGTCGGCCCAATGCATGTCTTTATAGTTGAAGCCGCGTGCGAGCGTGGGCTTCACAACCATGAAGTAGGGCGAAATATCGAAGTCGCGCGGCGCATAAAGTGACGGGTGACGGATCTCTGCGACTTCGCGCCGCGCCGTTTGGCTATCGACACGCGTTATCTTGGGCAGAATCGGGTACCGCACCGCGTCGAATGCTTGGGCAATCAGCGACGAGCAGATGATGCGACTGGCATTCCCGGAGCCGAGCGCGATCGTTCGGTGCCGCCAACGATGCGCAAGCGGCCAGGGGAACAGATAGCGCATCAGGTCAATCACGTTCTTGAGATCGTAGCCGAGACCAATGCGCTCGCAGGCGTGACGGCAGACCTTTTCGCAGTCCGCATCGCTCAGGCCCACCGGCCGGCAGATTCGGGTTTGGCAATGCAAATATTTCGACAGCGGTGCCGACACTACACCTTCGTCGATATTGGCTTCGATCAGGACGTGGGGCTCGCTGTCTGTTGCAGCGCCGACCATCGGTCCGACGTACAAGGCAGAATGCGACCAAGTCGACTGAGTGAGATATTTGATGCTGCCCGAAATGCGACCTTTGCCCTCAACCAGCAAAACGTCACCCGGTCGCAAGGTGTCACGTAACGCCATCGAATCGTTCGGAGTGAAAGGCACACAGTTGTCGGTCGACTTCTGCAACCAGGCAATCAAACGTCCGACATTGTCGAACATCCAGCCCATGATTCGTTCCTCATTTTTTTGTTTACCTATGGCCGTTCCGGATACCCGGGCTACCCAAGTTACCGCCCCAAGCGTAATCATAGAGCGATGGATCGGACCATTGAATGGAGGTTGATCCGTTCATTACATTCGGTTGAGAAGAACATACCTACGTTTCGGATCGATCAACTGGGCCGTTGCGATTGAAGGGAGCATCGCATCTCGTCGGTGCTCGTTGTCCAGCGATGTCGCTAATGCTGATGGCGCCGATCAAGCTATAATTGTCAATGACAGGCAAATGGCGCATGTGGTTCTCGTTCATGAGATGACGAATGTGCTCGGTCGTGTCGGTCAAACCGCAGCAGACCAGTTGCAACGAAATCAACTTCGAAATCTTCAGATCGAGACCGGCCGAGCCGTGATCTGCAACTGCGCGGACCACGTCGCGTTCTGTAAACATACCGACCGCGGTATTGCATTCGGTCCGCACAACATCCTTAACCACCAGCGCACTTATATTGTTGGCGCGCATCAATTGCGCGGCAATAGCGACGGTTTCGTTCATTCTAACCGTAATAACGCGAGAGTTTTTCTTGCGTAGGACATCTCCGACTTGCATCACAACCCTCTTCAAATGGCGGATCCCTTGTTGCCGGATGGTTGACCAGCAATCTGGCGCAACGCCGACCGATTTCAGAAGGCGCTCTTGAATCGCTCGACGTAGCGAGGGCTCCCGTAGACCCACATGGGCTCGTCGCATTGGCTTGGGCCGTGGTCCGTCATACAGGCAGCGCTCCAAGGCGGGGCCGCGATCTCTCGCCCCACGATCCCAGCTCGGCTCTCGTGCGCTCGCGCGGGAGCTGCAACCGGAATAGCAAATAGCGGTACGACCAGCAGCGCTACCGGAAAGTATTTCTTGTTCATCGTTCGGCTCCTCTTTTATGGGAGCCTCAAATGAACTGATGCTCCGTCCTACAAGACTGGGGCCCGCAGCCCTCGAAATCGGATCATCGAGCACGCGAGCGCTAATCAGAAAATAAGACGGGTGGGCGGAAGGGCGATTAAATTGGTCTTTAAGATCTTAAATTCGGGTTGAACCGCGAGGCGAGGTCAAAAAGCGGCGGGTGGTAGCGATTCGCCCGATCAATATTCCTTTCGGACGAAACGCTAACGGCCTCCGCGGGTATCCTCGCGACGCGCACCGATGTCCTAGCGCCTCGCATGTTGCGCATCATCGAGGACCTGGCAGGAGACTGGCGCCGACTGGACGCGCGCATTGAGGACCTCTCCAGCGAGATCGAAGCATTGGCTCGTCAAGACAAAGGCTGCGAGCGACTGATGACGGTCCCGGGCATCGGCCCGATCATCTCGAGCGCGATGGTAGCCGCGATCGGCATTGGAGACGTGTTCTCGAAAGGCCGCGACTTCGGCGCCTGGCTTGGACTGGTGCCGAAGCAGATACCGACAGGCGACCGCACGATCCTCGGCAAGATATCAAGGCGCGGCAATCGCTACCTGCGCGTTCTGTTCGTGCAAGCCGCGTGGGTTGTGCTGGTCAAGGTAAAGTGTTGGGAGCGCTATGGCCTCAAATCCTGGATCGAAGCCGCCAAGAAACGATTGCACCACACGTGCTGGCGATTGCGCTCGCCAACAGGCTCGCCCGCATCGCCTGGGCGGTTCTCAACAAGGGGCGCGCCTTCGAGCGCGTCAAGACCGATGAGATGGCGTCCCGACGTGCTTGATCCTCGCGCCGTGCTCGGGGCCGTCAAGGTGAGCCATAAATCGGATTCGGAGTCGCTCCGAGCGTCGAAGCCCATGATGTCAATGGCCTAAATAAAACGGAGTATGAGTCCCGGTTAAGTCAATTAAGAGTCCAGGGCATATAGCACCATCGAAATGCGAGTCTCGGTGAAGGAGGCGCGCCGCCGAGAGCGTGCGAGACCTGGACGCCCCACTTATAACCGATGGTAGCGGGCATCCTAACGAAAGGCGTGGGCAGGCGGCTCTGGAGCTTCAATCGGTGCATCGGCGAACAGATTCGGAAAAAGCTTCTCCCGATAGTCGATGGGAAATGCCACACGGAGTGCGCTCTTGGGGGGGCCGATTTGAGGAAGCCGATCTTAGTCAGTTTGGACACCGTCGTTCGTGCGGTCCTCTCTGGAACGCGCAGGGCTGCGGCCGCCTCGCCTCGCTCCAGTTGCCCGAATCTGAACACCGCCGCCGCCAGATCGATGGCGCGCGGCTCCATTCCCAGATGAACGAGCAAATCCTTGTAGCGCTCCTCGATCCCGTCGAGTCTGAACACGGCCTTGCTGAAGCGGATCTGGTCGAGCATGACTTTCATGAACCACTCCGAAAACTCAATGAGGGCAGCCTGAGAAAGATTCCCGCGGCGATCGAGGTCACCACTTCTCGGGCTGTCCGCGGCATTCATGGCCATCTTGTACTCCTGGCGGCCGCGGAGGCCTCGCGCCAAGCCCCGCGAGATCGACCACAGACCGCTTCCGCCGATGCCAGCGCGGAGGATCATGGCGTGCGACATCAGCCGGCTGACCCGACCGTTGCCGTCGACGAACGGATCGATGTAGTTCAACCGATGATGAGCGGCGGGAATGGCGATGATCCGAGCAACGGCATTCGCATCTTTGAGCGCCCGGAGCCAATTCACAAAAGTGTCTGTCTGGCGGACCTCGAGCTTGTGTATTCTAATACACAGCGCGACCGGGATACACAACTGACTGAGGGATCCTCATGTCCTTCCACATCCCGAAGCCAGCGACAGGAGGGGCGACGGCGCCGTCAGCAGCGTCAATCAGGAATTTGGTGCTGCCATCCATTCAACGTCGCCACTCAATTCCATGAGCTTCGGCCCAACGAATAGCAGCCTCGATCCCGCCCGGCGGAAGCGTAGGATAGGCTTCGAAAATCCGGTCCAAAGAATGGCCGGCCCGTAAATTCAAGAGGACGGTCTCGACGGGAATACGCGTTCCCTCGATACAGGGATCGCCGCTCATAACCTCTTCGTCGGAAACCACTTTGACGCGGTCCAAAACGACCATGACCATTCTCCTGATGACAATTTTATATAGTGCCAGTAGCACCAACAAGCCAGCAACGGGACGAAGCCAGGGAGGGAGACGACGCGTGATCACCGACCGCCTGTCGGGAAGTCATTCAAGACGCCGTTTGCAAGTGCATCGAAGCGGTAGGCGAGGTGACGGAAAGCTCGACGACCAGGATCCCGTCTACTTTCCATCAACAATGTTGACGCCGATCCGAGTCCCATTACCGCCGCTAGCAGACCGTCTCAGATGAACGAGTAGTTCAATCGATTCCGAGCAACGCAGCCAAGCGTTCGCGCACTTCCGTGAGCACGATGTCAGGTGCTCGTCCGGCATGCTGGATCGGTCGTTTCTCCCAAGAGATGCTGCGGGGTTGGTCGGCCAGTACAACACCACGGAGGCTGGCACTATCGGGCAGCTTGGCCTCGAAAGGATAGTCGCGCACACGGCTGGTGATTGGGCAGACCACGCAAAGTCCGGCTGCGGCATTGTAGTTGTGCGGCGACAAGACAATTGCCGGTCGTCGGCCGCTTTGTTCGTGGCCGACCGTGGGGTCAAGATCGATCCAGATGAAATCGCCCGCCTCCGGACAATAGTTACCAGACTTCGTTGCCAACGGGCGGGCCCCAATCAATCTCTTCATGACGGTTGTCCGGTGTTATGCCGGCAACCAGCTTGTCGAGTGTATAGCGGCGCTTGCGCCGCGGCGACCGCGCGATCTCGATCACCAGTTTGCCGTTGCTCACGGTCATTTCCGCGGTTTTGCCGGCGCTGGCACCGATTTCATCGGCAAATGCTTTTGGCACTCGCAGTGCGAGGCTGTTGCCCCACTTCTGAAATGCCACCTTCATGTTCGGTCTCCGACATTGAAGATACAATGTAGATACGCGCTCGACGGCAGTTGGTCAATAGGTACACCGACCGCAGGGCCGGCTAGGTACCAGGCCGGAAAGGCATCGTCGCAAAGGCCGGATCGCGCAAGACGTCGACCTTGAGTTTTGATCTGGCGAGTGATTGGTGGGGGCCACGCGGCGTGCAGGACTCCTGTGCCCGCGACCCGCCCTCAGTGGTCACCTATCTCGACAGCCGGTTCCCATCGTCGATGAGCGTGAGTCGGGAGGAAGGAGAATCTCCCCATTGCCAAAGTACGAGGTTTAGCTCGTCGTTCGTTGCGCCAGGCGCAAAACTCCGGACGAACATCGCACGATAGCCTTTCGCAATGAGGCGTCGAGCGAAAGCTTGAGTCCTTGCCTCTCCGGTTACCTTCATCTGATCTCGCCACGTCTTGTCGGCAAGTGACGCCGCATCCATGCCCTCGGCCGCAAGCGCCGATTCGTCCCTTGTGTCGAACACGCCATCGATTTCGGCGTCGTAAGAAACGAGGGTCGTCGGCTGGAGGGAGCCGGCTTGATTGGCCTCGCGCAATGCTGTCAGGGCTGTGAGCGACGAGTAGAGCGCCGGAACGCCTTTCGGATTGAACCGCCCACCGTAGAGTTCCGCACCTCGGCCTGACAGCGGCTCGCGCGCATAAATGGGATTAAGGGCGCGAAACAGCGGTCCGCGATAGAGCATGGGCGATGTCAGGCGTGTACACCTGCATCGACTGCGTCGATGTAGTCGAGCACTTCGTCGGCGCGCCCGTTGCGCACCAGTTGCATCGCGGTCTGGCCAGAAAAGCCTGGCAAAGGCTCGGAGCGATACCAGGCATAGGCCATGAGCGCGGAACCGAAGCGCGGTTCGACCTTGTTAAGAACTTCGACCATCTCCCGAAGCCGCCGCTGGGTCCGGTCGGAGCGCACCCGCTCCTTGCGCTGCACGGCGTCGCGACCAAGCCCCGCGGTGCGAGCGACTTCCTCGCTCGTCGTCCGCAACGCCTCGGCGATCTTGCGCGGGACGAAAAAACCGTCGTCAGCATATTGAACCAAGCCCATCGGAACCTCCGTTTGCGCAGATTATGACGCAATATAGCGTCTAAAATTGTGGCTATCAAGTAAATGGAGGGAAAAGAAGGGCTCCTCGCTGATCGCGACCGACGGCCCGGGAGAGTTGCCGACGATGCGCCCAAGTGACCAGCGCCGACGATTGATGGATGAGTTCCCGGTGCATTCGCTGGCTCCCGCCCAAGAGAAATCGGGTGGGGTGGGTGCACCTTGACTGACGAAATATACAGCGTATACAGGGTATACGGAGGTATACAACCGTGAGAGAGGTGGTGTCGTTTCGTCTGGATGCGAAGGCGGCCGAGGCCGCCCGGGTCAGAGCCACAACGAAGGGCAAGAAACTAACGGCCTACCTGGAAGACCTGGTTCTGAGCGACCTGACGGCCGGACCGAAGTCGCGTCCGACGTTGGTGGAAGTTATTCGGCTGCTTCGCTCCAATCGAGCAGAGCTCGAAAAGATCGGTATCCGGCATGTGGAGATCTTCGGATCCGTGGCCCGCGGTGAAGATCTGCCGGACAGTGATGTCGACATCCTGGTCGATCTCGATCCTGCCATTGTGCGAGACTTATTCGCATACAGCCGGGTGCAACGAACGCTCCAGGATCTTGTTGGCCGTCGCGTGGATATTGCGCGGCGAGGTCGGACGCGTCCCGAGTTAGACGTCGAGCTCAACAGGGACGCGGTCCATGCTTACTAAGCGGCACCGGATCGAGTGCTTACGCGACATCGTGAAATATTGCGATCAGATCGAAGCATTCCTGCGCGGATCCACACGCGAGGCCTTCGAAGCAGATCTGCGAACCCAGAATGCCGTGCTTTGGTCGCTGCAAATGGTGGGTGAAGCAGCGATTCGTTGGGACAAGGAAGAGAAGCGTCGCGGCGAGCCGGGACTTATGGAGGGTCGTTACCCTGACGTCCCGTGGCGAGACGTTCGCGGCTTATCGAACGTCGTACGACACGGCTACGACGATATCGATCTCGACATCATCTGGACCACGGCCACTGAAGGGATTCGACCGGTCCGAGACGCCGCTAATCAGGAAATAACGAGGTCCGACTCCGATTGAACGATTGAACAGAAAGGACTCAGATCGAAGGCTGTCGTTTCTGGTTGGATCTGAGTCTTGGCAGTAAAACGGGGCACGTTTCTAACCGGTAATTTCACTGCTGAATTCGAGTCCACCTTGGTTCCATCCGAGTCAGACCGCCGATTTCATTGTTCCATCGAAGTCCAGCTAAGGGCGGTGAACCTTGCCAGACAGTTGGGCCTCGGATCATCATCGTGTTGAGATTGGAGCAGGCTGGCGGACGAGGGCCTGGCCAATTCCGGGAGGACGAGGTCGGTTGCGACGGACACGCCGCGGCGCTGATCCGTTCCGTTGTGCGCCTACTTGCCGCCGACAATGTTGACGCCGATCCGGTCGGCGAGGACCAGGAGGTTGGTGTAGACGGAGACATCCGCCAGTACATTGCGTGGACCTGCAGTTGGCAGGAGATCGGCTGAGGCGACGCGGTCGCCGAAGAGCACGATGGCTATGGCGCGGTCATCCTGTCGAGATATCCAACAGAGCCCCTCGGCATCGGAACACGCGGCGTGGATGGCCTCGGCCCATTTCCGTGTGTCGGGGTATTTGTCTTTCTCGGTATCGATGAGCTCATTGCGCTGGACGCCGAGCTTTCTGAGTGCCGTTGTACTGAGATCGACCAGATTGAGATCGCGTTTCGGTGTCACTTGCGAATAGACCTGATCGACTAACTTCTGTTTGTCGAACGTTTTCAATCCCGCGGCGAACGGCACATCGTGAAACACGGTCTCTATCGCGGCGCAATCGAATGTTGTGCCGCCGTAAAACGTGGGAATGCTCGCACGATCTGAAGCTCTGATCGGGCTGAACCGCGCGTTGCCCTTCGGACCCGGATTGAATTCGCTGCTTCCATAGATTTTCAGATGAATGCGATGGATGACCTGGGCCTTCGGCCAGATCACAGTCCTCACCAATTTAGCGATGTTGGCGAGCGGCGCCGGCACACGCGACGGCCGCGATGCCGCGCGACTGACCCTGGACTTCCTGTCAGCCATGCAGCACGCCAGCCACCTCGTCCTCCGCCGCAGCGAGGACGCGATCAGGCTGGTCGATCAGCAGGTCTTGCGGCCGCTTCCCGCCAAGGAAGCTGTTGACCGAGGCGAACCAGTAAGCGAGGCCCCAGTCATCCTTCCGTCCGCGCAACACGCCCAGCACTCTCGCCAGACCCTTGGCCGGCCGATAGCCGGCTGAGGGATCCAGAGCATAGCCTGGAAAGTAGTCCACGCCGCGATGGCGCACGGCGAAGATCTGCCCGTCCTTCTTCCACTTGTTCGGCTGGGCACTGGGGTTGCTGGCGCTGAATCCGGCCATCTCGGCGATCTGTACCGCGGTCAGCCAATCACCGCTCTCGAGCGCGGCTTTACGCGCTTCAGCCGTCATGCGCGCCTCGACCAGTTTGTGGTGGGGAGGCGGGACCTCCGGGACGAGAGCCTCGATGATCGAACGGAACGCTTCCTCCTGGCGGCGCTCAACGACGCTCCGGACGAGCGGCGCGAGATTGGCCACAGTACCCGCCAGGGCTCGGGCAGCGGCTTCGCTCCCGTGCTCAAAAGTCAATGCGATCACCTGTTCCGCGCGCAAGCGGCTAAGTCCAGTCCGCACTTGCTCGGGTGTCCCGGTGAGCGTGCCGACACCCGACAGCTCAGTGGCTTTCTTAGTGGGGGACATAGTCCATCCCCATGTTAGATGATTCGGGTTATCCAGATATGGTGATAACCAGAATCATTTACAAGAGGGATAAGGGCGAAACAAGAGTTTGGAGATCGTGTGGTTCTTGAACCAGGCAACGACATCGGCCTCGGATGAGGGGTCGGTATCGTTTCGGGTTCGGTCCGACTCTGGACAAAAGCGCAGTAATTTAAAGGAAGTTTTCTGCTGCCATTCGAGTCCATTTTGGTTCCATCGGGGTCAGTGGCCGATCTTTCTGGCTCAATCGGAGTCTAGTCGAACCTTACCGACCTCGACCGGCCTGGCGATTCCTGAAGACGGGCGGCCCCGCGATGCTGCGCATTATGAACAGAGCACCCGTGCGGGACACGCCCATCCGCCATCATGTCATCCAGTCCTGCAACCAGCCATGCCCTTTGGCACATCGGCGCCGCGATTCCGACGCACACCGGAGCGGGCTGAAGCGCGCTTTACAACGCTTCAGCCACAAGGGCGCCTGGCCGGGCCCTCGCCCGCAGGCGGGACACCGCCTCGGCCAGCGGAGCGTCGGCCTGTGAGCCGTCGCGTTCGCGCAGGCTCACCCGGCCGTCCCTCATCTCGCGCCCGCCGACGATAGCCATCACCGGCACCGCCATTTCATGCGCCGCCACGATGCGCCGCGAAAGGGTATCGGCGCCGTCATAGGCAGCGCGCGCAATTCCGCCATCGGTCCTTGAACAAGGATGCACCAGTGTCTCGCCCGGTTCAGCGAACCGGTGAGATCAGTTCACACGCCATCCTGGGCGGACTTCATTACCAATACGCCCGTGTTTAAGTTTTCGGTACACACAGGTTCCAGGGCCGATCATGGCATGATGTCTCAATTGCCTTCGAATTCGACCGCCCTTTCCGGCCCGTCCGATGCGGCTCGTCCGGGTGGGCCGGGGGGAAAGCTGGCCCGCGGCGCTTCCTCATCAGCGGGGTCGCCAGGCGGCGCTGCGAGGATTCACTGTGCCGTACCTGTAGGTCAACAGTAGGATACCTGCACGATACAGTGCGATAGTCGCCCTTTCGCACGATGCAAATCGACCCTGAAGACGTTGCAACATTCCAAGTAACCGTTGCAGATCGTCGAGTAGACGTTGCAGATCGCCGAGTAGACGTTGCGGTCCGAAGAGTAGATGTTGCAAGATTCCAAGTAGGCGTTGCGTCGCCCCTGCCAATTCATTGAATTTCCTAGCTTTTCGGTTCCAGCCGCGAATTCTCCGCTTCAAGTAGGTGTTGCACCCGCTTGTTGGACAGGGGGGAGCCGCCATTATCCAATACCTGCACACCGCCACCCAGCGCTCCGCCCGGCGTTTTTGGGCGTTTTCCGGTGCGATCGCACGCCGGCAGGCGCCCCGGCTCGGCCCCGCCAGCGGCTTGCACCCGCTCGTCCGGCGCTGGCTCCTGTCAGGCATCGTCCAAGACACCGGGCAATAAGGATCCGCACGCCCGCAGACTCGAACGATGCTGTTCCCGGCCGGGCGATCTCTAAAGGCCGGACGGGAGTGCTCCCGAGCCGTCCGCGTCAGGCGGCCGGAAACGCCACAATCCGAAATTCAAGGATTCGATGCAACGTCTACTTGGAGAAGTGCAACGTCTACTTGGCGTTTGCGCGATGCCTGCCTATGGTCGAAGTGCGCGTCAAGTAGACGTTGCATCGGCGATAGTAGACGTTGCAAAACGTACCATGTAACGGGGGGCCGAGATAAAAATGACGCCGCATCACCTCCCGCAGACGTCCCGTCGCGCAGCAGCCCTTCAGGGCCCGATTTCCTGCCGTCATCGGCGGAGGCCCGAAGGAAGGAAAGGTAAGGAAAGAAGGAAAGGCAAGGATTGGATCAGTTCCTCGTCGCGCGGCGGTCGCGTAGGATGGCCTCGACGATCCGGCGCAGGCGGCGGAAGTTGTAGCCGACGGCGGCGAGGACAGTGTTGTTGGCGTCGCCGCGCCGGAACCAGAGATAGTTGCGGCCCATGCGATGCTCGGCTTTGAGATGGCCGATAACGGGCTCCACGGCGGACCTGCGGCGCAGTTCGCGCTTGATCCTGGACGTCACCCCTCGCTTCTGGCCGGTGAGGAAGACCCTGAACTTGTAATCGGGCGGCGCATTGTGGCCGCGGTAGCCCTTGTCGGCGAGAATGCGCGTGATGGTGCTGCCGACCAGCGCCTCCATGTCCGGAGTCACCGTTGCCAGCGTGTGGCCGTCATATGGATTGCCGGGCAACGCCTTCACATGGGTGAGGAACTGGCGCCCCGACCCGTGTGCCGGTTCAAATGATCAAACGACGGGGCGTCCAGCCAGGGTTGGCGAACCTTCTTGCGTAACCGCTGAGCGGCTCGTGCATCCATCAAGGGGCCAGCAAGTTCGTCTCGCTGGCCCCTTTGTCTTTCCACCCTTATTTCTCCGAGGGCAGCGGCGGCGCGCTCTCCGGCGAGCGGCGGAAATGCGTCGCCTGCTCGAACGAATAGGCCAGCGACAGCAGTTTTGCCTCGCTCCATGGCTTGCCGAGGATGTCCATGCCGACGGGGACGCCAAGCGGGGCGGTATCGGTCGACGCGGAGAACCCGGCCGGGATCGTGATCGCCGGGAAGCCAGTCACCGATGCCAGGATGCCATTCCGGTCCGCCTGGTTGAGTTCGGTGACAGGCACCACGAGCCGCTTCTGCAAGGGATAGACGACGGCATCGAGGTGGATGTCGTCCATCACCTTGTCGAGGAGGGCGCGGGTCTTGGCGTCGCGATCGAGCCGGACCTGGTAGTCGGCCTCGGACAGGCCGTCCTTGAAGGAGACGGCGGATTTTAGGAAGCCTTCGAGGGTCGGATGGTTGTAGCGTCCGCCCGCATAGATGGCGTCAACGGTCTTGGCAGGCGCGTTGGGGATGGTGGCAAGATAGCGGTCCATCACCGCCTTGAACTCGTACTTCTGCACGTCGTTCTGGGCGATGAGCTGGTCCGCGCCCAGCTCCGGCGCGTCAATGTCGATGAGGACGGCGCCAGCCTGTCTCATGGCCGAGATGGCCCGCTCCATCACCACGTCGACTTCACTGTGCTCAGGCTTCGATCCGAACATCACGCGCAGCACGCCGATCCGCTTGCCTTTAAGCGCGTCAACATCAAGCGCGGCAGTGTAGTCCGGGTGCGGATGGCCCGCGGTCTCCGGATCGGCTGGATCGGTTGCCGCCATCGCCTGCAACATGGCGGCGGCGTCGACGACGTGGCGGGCAAGCGGCCCGATGGCGTCCTGCGTGCTGGAGACGGGCATGATGCCGTTGAGGCTCAGCAGCCCGTGGGTTGGCCGCACACCGACCAGCGCGGCGGCGGAGGAGGGCGAGCGGATGGAGTTGACTGTGTCGGAGCCGGTCCCGGCCATCGCCAGGTTGCTGGCCACCGACGCGGCGGTGCCGCCGCTTGAGCCGCCCGGGGTGCGCGTCAGGTCGTAGGGGTTCAGCGTCTGGCCGCCGAGCGAACTCACCGTGGTGCCCGAAAGCGCGAACTCGTGCATGTTGGTCTTGGCCAGGATGATGGCGCCCGCCGAGCGCAGCCGGGCGACGACGAAGGCATCCTTGTCAGGCTGCGCGCCCTCCAGGGACAGCGAGCCGCCGGTGGTCGGCAGGTCGGCGGTATTGTAGTTGTCCTTGAGAACGACGGGCACGCAGTGCAGCGGGCTGAGCTTTCCGCCATGGGCGAAGCTGGCATCGAGGAGGTCGGCCGCAGCCAGCGCACTTCCGTTCAGGGTCAGGATCGCATTGAGCTTCGGTCCCTGCTTGTCGTAAGCCGCGATGCGGTCGAGGTAGGTCTGGACGAGTTGGTGGCAGCTCAGGCGGTGATCGCGGAACGCCTGCTCGAGTTCCGGGATCGTCGCCTCCTCAACCTTGAAGTCGGTGGCGAGGACCGGCGTGGCCACGACGGCGAGGCAAGCGGCCATGGCAAGGATGCGCTTTTTCATCATGTGTCTTTCGTAGAAAGCCTAACGGCACGACCGGAAAGGAGGTGCCTCCCGAAGGGGTCTGGACGACGTGTCGGCATATGCAATCGCCGGGTGAACTGCAACAGTTGAATAAATGGTCCGTCGACGCAGAAATCCGGATACGCGAGCGTCGCGGCGACGCCGAACACGGAGCGAGCCTGCCGCGCTTTTCCGCACCCCAACGTGGTCGCGACCGTTTGTCCGTCGGGCATGTCGACCATGGGGTGGGCGGACATGAGAGGTGAGGTGCCGTGACCTCAGCCATCACTCCGGCCATTTTGCGGCGCGCATCAGCTCCTCAATCTCTTCTTTTGTGTGGTGCGCCGGCGTCGAATAATCCAACGCAACTAGTCGGCCATCTTTCAGCCGCCCCTAGCCCAATCGGGAGGCCCCCCGGCTCTGCCGGGGTGGCAGTAGAAGTTTGACATTTACGGCAGTCGTCCATCGACGAAACACCCGCGTCATGAGCCACCACACACACGAAAGGGAGTTTCTCGATGGACAATCATGAAACCTAAACCCGCCAAGTGGGAATGCAAATATCACGGGGTATTTGTTCTCCAAGTGTCGCAGAAAAAGTTGGATGGCGGGTTGATGTGGCATAGCGAGGAAGTACTTCGTGCGCTGGCCACATAAATGGAGCTTCGGATCTGGACCGGCCGCTTTGAGCGGCCCCATATCTAAAGCCCCCGGCTTTGCCACGGCTCGGAACTCGGGTTAACGGGCCGAAAGGGCTGATTTTGCGTTGACGGCGGTTGGTGATTCCCTCGGTGCTTTGATTCGGCTGGAGCATCGAGATGGACACGATCGTCGAGGACGAGAGCCCGCGGGCTCGTTTGGCGCTTCTTTTGAAGAACTTTTCCGAACTCGACGACGACCGGGAAGCGTGGCGGATTCTCTATCCGATTAAGGAGGTTCTGCTGCTGGTGACCTGCGCGACCATCGCCTCCTGCGATGATTTCGACGACATCGTCGCTTGGGGCGAGCATCATCTCGATTTCCTGCGGCGGTTTTCCGATTTCCATCATGGCATTCCGTGTGCGCGCTGGCTGCGCGACTTGGTGAACCGCATCGATCCGGTCCTGTTCCAACGCTGCTTCAATAGCTGGGTCGCCGCCATCTGGCCGGATCGGCACGATTTCATCGCCATCGATGGAAAGACGGCGCGCCGCACCCACGACCATCGCAAGGGGCTCAAGGCCCTGCACACGCTCAGCGCCTATGCCACCACCGCAAGACTGACCTTGGCGCAGCTCGGGGTTCCGGAGAAGACCAACGAGATTACCGCTATTCCCGAGCTTCTCGACCAGCTCGCCGAAGCCGGCCAGCTCGAAGGTGCCCTGGTCACCATCGATGCCATGGGCTGTCAGGTCGACATCGCCGACAAGATCGTGGCCCACAAAGCCGATTACCTGCTGGCACTGAAGGGCAACCAGCCTACTCTGGAAGCCGATGTCGTGGACTACTTCCGCACTGCCCAGGCCAGCGAGCTGGTTACCAAAACAACCGTCGAGAAGGGTCACGGCCGCATCGAGACCCGCACCTACACCGCCTCGAAGGCGGTCGACTGGATCGTGTCCGAGCGCAGCTATCCCGGGCAACCGCGCTTCACCAACATCAAGACCATCGTCAAGGTCGACACCCGGACCGAACATGCCGATCGCTCGACCTTCGACACCCGCACCTACATCTGCTCCGCGCCGCTCGACATCGAACGCACTGCCAAAGGATGTCGCGGCCATTGGGGGGTGGAGAGCATGCACTGGCTGCTCGACGTCGAATTCGGCGATGATCTGTCGCGATACAGGACAGGCCATGGCGCCAAGAACATGGCCGTCGTCCGCCGCTTCGCTCTCGACCTCCTCCGCAACCACAAAACCACCGGAAGCATCAAGACCCGCAGAAAACGGGCAAGTTGGAGCGCCGATTTCCTGCTCCAGGTTCTCCAAATCAGCCGTTAACCCGGATTCCTTGCCGTGCCGGCTTTGCCGGGGGATATTTACTAGCTCGTCACAGTGATTATGACTGGTTGATTTTGAGCCAAATCAGGAAGGGCAGATCTTTCGGAGCAACGAGGATCCGATCCCAACCGGCCGGTGGTCTGCTTCGACGAGCCCGGTCGTCTCTGGCTACGAGCGCGCCTGGCTTCGCGTTGCAACGGACGACGCCAAACAGCGCAGATCGCTATCGTGATCGCAACGCATATTTCAAATTCACCGGAAACCCTGAACTGGCGGGCCTCATTCTGGGACGTGGCGTCTACCCGAGAACGCGCCGACCTTGTCCCTACCCTAGATTTTCACTGATACAGTAGTACCAGTCCGACATCACGCGCTCCGCGCTGGCGTACTCGAGTTTGGGCCTTTGCAAAGGCAAGAGGCTTGTGAGCCCAAAAACAAAAGACGAAGGCGCTCTCCGTATACTAAATGCTCGGAAGATCAGGCCTTCATCAAAGCTGGAATCAGTAGCAACGTCCGTGTCCAGCGCGCTTGGCGCCCTCCACCGGCCCCGATTTACCCATGCACTCATATTCGCGGATGATGCTCCCAAAACCGTTGACGACGGCGGCAAATGACTGTTTGCGACTGATAAGTCATCGTGGTGAAGGTGTCGCCGCCGTTTCGCCGGTTCAGCTTCAATTGATGACCCCGTCGCGTTCGGGTTTCCAGGCTTCGGAGACCCCTTATAAAAACGCAATGCGGGCTCAGTGGTGGACGGAGCGCGCAAAATGAAAAAAATGTCGAGCCAGGCTCTCGCGGCGCGCCTACGGGGCTGCACGGCGCTCCAGGGCGCGGCCGATCGCTCGGTCGAGGCAATTGCTACGATCGTTCTCGGCGCATCGGTTGGAAAGCCATGCGAGCAGCCCGGGTCTCGACCAAAAACCAAATAATTTTGGATTTGCTCAAATCGATCTAGAGCCTGTCCTCAATTAGCGGATTCCCAAGAGGTTCCCCAAGTGATTCATGGGAGGTCAACTTGATTCGGAGTTGACTGAATGCGCCGTTACGCCCTTCGCGACGATCAATGGGACAGGATCAAGAATATTTTGCCGGGACGTGAGGGTCACGTCGGCGCTACGGCCAAGGATAATCGGCTGTTTGTAGAAGCAGTTCTCTATCGTTATCGCGCCGGCATGCCCTGGCGGGATCTGCCGGAACGTTTTGGCGACCCGATCAAGATTCATACCCGATTTTCGCGCTGGGCGAAGAGCGGGGTATGGAAGAAGATGTTCGAGATGCTGGCTGCCGACGCGGACAATGAATACGCCATGATCGACAGCACTATCGTACGCGCGCACCAGCACAGTGCCGGCGCCCAAAAAAAGACGGCGAAGACCAGGCGATCGGGCGCAGCAAAGGCGGGTTGAGCACCAAAATCCATGCCATGGTCGATGCACTTGGCAATCCGTTGGCGTTCCTGCTGACCGCAGGGCAAGCCCACGATTTGGAAGGCGCTGACGCGCTGCTGCCTCAGATGCAGGCCGATACCTTGTTGGCGGACAAGGCCTTCGATGCCGATCTACGTGTCATCGAGCCTCTGCTTGCGGCAGGAAAAACGCCGGTGATCCCGCCCAAGAGCAATCGAAAGCTCCAACGCGCCTACGACAAGGAACTGTACAAAGCGCGCCACCTCATGGAAAACCTCTATTGCAAGCTCAAACAGTACCGAGCCATAGCCACCCGCTACGATAAGACCGCCAGAAACTTTCTCGCCGCAGTCCATCTCGCCGCCGCAGTCATTTGGCTCAATTGAGGACAGGCTCTAGCTTTGAAGGCAAAGCTGCCCAAATATGCGTAATCGTTGGCGTGTGACCGAGTGTATCGAAAGGGCTTCGACTGGGAACGATGGAATAGGCGGTGGTTGTACGACACTCTAGGGCTGTTCAACGCCTATCGAGTGCGACGCGACGGGCCGAAAGTCGCCTCAGCAGGATAGGTCCCATAAGCTTTGGCTACTCGAAGGGCTCATCGTCTTCGCCTGGTCGATAATCCCAATCCGGAAAATCACCGCGATTGAAGGCCTTGGCCAGCGGCTGTGCCGTCGCCATCACCAGCAACCCGCCATCGCCCGAGCACCAGGGAACGAGGCAAAGCATAGCCCGACGTCGGTCACCGACGGTCCGAAAAGAAAAAGATTGGCTTCGTATTTGTTGCACCGGCGGCCGCGGGCTCCGCGCGCAGGCTTAATAGCCCAGGATCCTACAACCAGCACCCGTCGCGTTGTACCGCCCAGACCTGCCCAGTCCCGCCGAAGCCGCCGGTGCCCTGGCGGCCGGCCGCGGGACACGCCGATCGGGAAGCTTGAAGCCGCACTGAAATCCCGATCGTGTAAGAAACGCTACGTCATGCGGTGCAAGGTTTGTGGCGGCGTGCCGGCCACCACTTTCGGAGCTCGAGCCCCCGGTATTGAGATCGCTAGAACCCTCACGCGCCATTGCTGCGGACGAATGCTAACGGACGTTGAGAGGTCCGAGATTGAGGAAGGTCTCGATTTCCGTGATGGCCAGTGGTCACACCCAAATAGGCATCTGCGCGCCGAAGCACCCCGAAACGGGGGTGGATTTTTAGCGTAATCCGACTGCCACACTGCATCCAACTCAGAGCTAGGCTCGGGAAGCAGCCGTGAGGGCTTTGCCACTTTACTCTTTTTGACCAGTTGGGATCGCGCCTGGGGCGGGCGGGGTGGTTTCGGTCGTTGACGCGGCGCCTCTAAGTTCCGCCGCGTTCGCGCAGTCGCCGGCCCAAAGCTTGGTCCCTTTAACCGTCCCGACGAACTTGCAGCCCATTGGCTCTTTCGGCTTCATCTGGGCCGGCGGCTTGTTGCCCGGTTTGGGCGGTGGAGTTTGAGCGAATGCGGTCGCCGCAAAGCAGACCGTGAAGAGAACCAGGAACGCCCGCATAGCTACTTTCCTCTCGCCTTTTGCCCGCGCGGAACAATATCTTTCAGCGTGTCTATGCGGGTCTGAAACCTTCCGATCTGCTGAAAAGCCTTGTGCCGCTCCTCGCCCGGCGGAAGTTCACGAGCAAGCGCCAACAGCCTTGCTGCGATTTCTTCTAACTCCCGCAGCCGCTCCGCATTCATTTGACCTTCGCCTTCAGCCCGCTGCCGCCTTGTCGTCTATGTAACCCACAAGGTGACGCGAGTCACATAACGCAACCGCGAACTGACGTATTCCTGTCGCCACGAGCTGAGGAATGGTCCTCATCGAAGAGGCAGGGGAATGACATGAGCAAGCTGAACAACGGCATTCGTGAACTGAACATCGACGAACTCGACCAGGTGAGCGGCGGCAACCGGAGCCAGGTGAACGACCCGTGGTATCGCGGCCCGAAGTTGGGCGCACCGCAAGGCTCGATTGCCCAGGGCGATACGCTCGACAACACGCTGACCTTCGACCAACTGCCGTGACCGGGGAGGCCGCCAAGTGAAGCGGCCCTCTTTTCAAGTGAGGGCGGCGACGGCGGCCGGGCAGCGGCACAGACTCTCTCATGCGCTGGCACCGATCGACCGGAATGGACAGCCTTCGGCCCCGACCCGCACCGGCGGCCTTCCTAGAGTCACGGCGCGCCCGTTTGCGGCTGGTGTATGCAGCGCTGGCCGGATCGTCGGCTCAGCCCGCGGGTCGCCAGGCGAGGGCATCGCCGGGGCACCGGCCCACATAATCGCGTTCCAACCTTCGCACATGCAGCCGGTCGGCCTCACGGATTTTCGCCTCGGCGGCGCTCCGGATCAGAACCGATTCGCGGTGCTGGCTCGCGTAGATCCCGTGTGCGTATGGGATGCCCCTGCGCCTTGCGGTCGCCGGATAACGAGATGTGGATGATGCGCGGTGACGTAGCGCACGATAACTGCGGCGAGGCCAATCCGGGAACAGATGTGACCCACTTTTTCAGCCTGTCGCCGAAAGTGGGTCAATGAGCGCTCGCCGGATTGTCGTGGAGTTTTCAAAGGGGAAAACTAACCGCGAAGGCACGGAGTTTTCCCAGACCTTCAAATTTTTAAAGGTGCGGGAGACGCCGCGTTACGCCGAATTGTTCCAGCACATCTGGCATTCGCTTGGCGAGGAGTTCGTCAAGGGACGTAGCCCATGAGGATGCCGCGACACCGCGCCAGCACGTCGGCATGGCAGATATCGATCTGCATTGTCGTGCTGTCGATCTGGCAGTGGGGCTACGATCTGCATGCCAGATTTCCATCGCTGGTTCCGGACCTGCTCGATCCCTATTTTGTGTCGAAGCCATCGGAGATTTTCGAACATTTCCTGATTCTGAGCTGCCTCAAGTCCAAGCCGGGCATGTTCAACGGCTGGCTCAACGGCGACTTCGCCAAATGCATTGCGCGAAACGAAAACAATCTCTGGATCGCGACCGCCATTACGCTGAAGAACACCTTTTTCGGGTTTGTCTTTGGCGTGTCGTCGGGCGTTGCAGCGGGATTGCTGCTGGGGCGCTCGGACCGGCTCAGCGACATCTTTCAGCCCTTTATCACTGCGGTTAATTCGATTCCTCGCATCGCGTTGGCGCCGATTATCGTATTGGCGTTCGGAATAGGTGACACGTCGAAGGTCGTGACATCGTGGATCGTGGTGGTGTTTCTGGTGTTTTTCAACACCTTCGAAGGGGCGCGCACGATTGACGAAGGCTACATTAACGCCGCGCGCCTATTGGGCGCCAGCGAATGGCAGATCACCCGCACGGTGGTGATTCCATCGACCATGGCCTGGGTTTTTGCCTCGCTGTCTCCGGCAATATCCTTTGCGCTGATAGGCGTCATTGTCGGTGAGTTCATCGGTGCGGAACGCGGTATCGGACGCCTTATCATCGAGTCCGAAGCACGGGCGGAAGCCTCCGGCATGATGGTCGCAGTCATCGTGCTGATGTTGGTCGGCGTTGCTCTATCGGCGATGATCCGGCGGCTGCAGGCATATCTGTTGCGCTGGCAGCAGCACAATATGGCGGAGTAACCATGTTTCCTGCATGCCTTGATCATTGGTGATCAGGCGATAGACTGACGGGATAGTGTCGGCCACATCCGGATCACAATGACTGGCCGAGCGAGGAAACGCCAATGGCAGGGGACGGCCGCAGGCCAAATGTAAGCACGCCCGCGGGACCAGGCACAGACACCTATGTTGCCATGGTCGCGCGTGCCGAGGCGCTAATCCCGAAATTGCGCGAGCGCGCTTCCAAGACCGAAGACCTGCGGCGCCTGCCGCCGGAAACCGAACGCGACTTGCATGATGCCGGTTTGTTCCGAATCGTACAGCCCAAGCGCGTTGGCGGCTCCGAGCTCGATTATGTTGCTCTGGTGGACTGTGCCGATGCGCTGGGACGGGCCGATGCTTCCGTGGCGTGGAATTTTGCCAATCTCGCAAGCCATCACTGGATGCTGGGAATGTTCGATCGGCATGCGCAGGATGCGGTCTGGAGCAAGGACGCCGACGCATTGATTGCGTCCTCCTTTATCTTCGCGGCCGGTCGGGCCACGAAAGTCGAAGGTGGATATAGGCTGAACGGCCATTGGCCGTTTTCCTCAGGCGTGGAGTCCTGCGAATGGAATATGCTCGCCAGCGTGGTTTGGTCCGAAGATGAAGCTGACGGCGTCGAGTACCGGATTTTCCTGCTCAACAAGAGCGACTACAAGATCAACGACACCTGGAACGCGACGGGGTTGCGGGGAACGGGGTCGAACGACGTCAGAGTTATGGATGCATTTGTTGCCGATCGGATGACGATTGCGGTCGGCGATCTGACGGGCGGACCGACGCCGGGTAGTTCCGTGAATCCGAACGCGCTCTACGCTCTACCGGTGTTTTCGCTGTTTCCCTATGTGCTGTCCGGGGTGGGTCTTGGCAACGCACAAGCGTGTCTGGATGACTATGTCGAAATCGCTCGACATCGCGCTTCGACCTATAATCGCGCCAAGGTCGGCGATATGCAAAGCACCCAGATCAAGATCGCCGAAGCCTCTGCCAAGATAGATGCGGCGCGTCTCATCATGCGTACAAACTGCATCGCGGCGATGGCGGATGCAAAGCGGGGCCACGTTCCCGATATCGCTGCCAAGACGAGGCTGCGGCGTGACGGTGCGTTTTCGGTCAATCTCTGCACTGATGCGGTGTCGCTGCTGTTTACGGCGAGTGGCGCACGGAGCCTGTTTACATCGGGTGCGTTGCAGCGGCAGTTTCGCGATGCGCATGCGGTGAATTCACACCTCGCGTTTAATTTCGATGCGGCGGGGACCAATTATGGACGCGTGGCGCTTGGCCTGCCGTCCGAAAACTTGACGCTTTGAGGCCGTTGGATGTCTGACGCACCGAAACATCCGGCCGATCCAGCCAATGAATTCGCCAGCGACAACTCGGCAATCGATCCTCGTGATTTCCGCAACGCGCTGGGCACTTTCGCTACGGGGGTTACCATCGTTACGGCGATGGCGGCTGACGGAAAGCCTTACGGGGTGACATGCAATTCGTTTGCCTCCGTGTCGCTCAATCCGCCGTTGGTGCTGTGGAGCCTCGGCATGTTTTCGCAGAGCTTGTCCATCTTCCAGAATGCCAGCCACTTCACGGTCAATGTTCTCGGCGCGTCTCAGGAGGCGCTGGCGGCAAAATTTGCAAAATCGTCGGGTGACAAGTTCGCCGGCGTGAGTTGGACACCAGGGCTTGGCAGCGCGCCGATCCTTGCGGACAGCGTTGCCAATTTCCAGTGTCGCGCTGCGAACAGGTATTACGGTGGCGACCACATCATATTTCTGGGCGCCGTTGAGGCGTATGCTTATAATCGACAGGAGCCGCTGTTGTTCGCGCGGGGTGGCTTTGGTCGATTTCTCACCGGCGACGGCATCAAATCCCCATGACCAGGAAAGTCTCGCCCAAGCGCGCGGACGCCAAGCAGAGGCGGCGTTCTCCCGATGAGCGCCGCAAGGAGTTCGTGGCAAAGGCAACCGAGTTTTTCTCGGAAGAGGGGTTTGGCGGCGGCACTCGCGCGCTGGCGCGGCGGCTCGGCGTGACACAACCGCTGCTCTATCGCTACTTTCCGAGCAAGGATGATCTGATCAAGGAAGTCTACCGCACCGTCTATCTCGATCCGCTCGAGACCGGCTGGGAGAAGCTGTTAAGCGATCGCTCGCGGCCGCTCCGCGACCGGCTGCGCGAGTTCTATGGTACCTACACCGATGCGATCTTCACCCGAAAATGGCTGCGCATCTATCTCTATTCGGGCTTGAAGGGCCTCGACATCAATCGTTGGTATGTCGGCATGGTCAAGGACAAGATATTGACCCGCATCATCAGGGAATGCCGCCATGAAGTGGGACTTCCCGTGCAAAACAAGCCAACGGCGGCGGAGATCGAACTGGCCTGGGTGCTTCACGGTGGAATCTTCTATTATGGCGTTCGCAAATATATCTATGAATCTCCCGTGCTTGAAGACAAGGAACAGATGATCAGTGACGCGCTGGATGTTTTTCTGGCCGGCTTTGAGCGGATTTCCGAGACCTCAGCCTACATCCGGCGCGCTCCAACGAAGGTGGTTGGATAGACGGATACGCTATATCCTCGCCATCTGCGCGCGATACCAGTCGCCGATTTCGCTTGCGGTCATCAGCGCCACGCCGTCATGGCCGATGACGTAGTCGAGCAGGGATTCCAGGTATTTGATACGATGTGGCCGCCCGTAATATACGGGTGAATCGAAATCGCCATGATTCGTGCGTTCGATGCGCCTTCGAGGTACAGGCGGTCGAATTGATCAGTGCAGCGCTTCAGGAATTGTTCGGACGGCAGATGCTGCAGCGCATGGATGACGATATCGTTGGTCTCGACCGAATAGGGGATCGTGGTGATGGTGCCGTGGGGTGTCCCAATATCCTGCGGCAGATCGTCGATCACCCAGTCCGCCAGATATTCGATGCCGTTGAGGCGCAGGAGATCGAGGGTTTCCTCGGTCTCGGTCAGACCCGGGCTTTCCCATGACCGCGGCGGTTTGCCTGAAAAGTTCGCGATGGTCTCGACCGATCGCTTGATCGCGTCGGCCTGGTTGTCGAGCTTGTGCATCGGGCCCTGCACAAACCCATGGCCCATGAATTCGAAGCCGGCTTCGAGCGCGGCAGATGCGACACGCGGGTAGGTGTTGCAGACATTGGCGTTCAGCGCCAACGTCACCGGCATCTTGCGGTCGGTCAACGCTTTGAACTGACGCCAGAAACCGGCGCGCATGCCGTATTCGTGCCATGACCAGTTCGGTACGTCAGGCAACAGCGGCTGGCCCATCGGCGGGCTCAGCACCGTGCGCGGCATCGCGTTCTCGATCCGCCATTCCTCGACATTGAGGATGACCCATACCGCGAGCTTCTTGCCGCCCGGAAGCGTCAGCTTCGGTCGGTCGATTTGTGCTTGATAGGGGATACGATCGCTGAGGGGCACGGCAAGATTTCCCTGGATTGAAAGACTATTCGGCCGCCTTGGTCCGGCCGGACATACCCGCCTCGACTCGCGGCATGACCTTTTCGGCCATCAAAATCATCGATTGCCGCCCAAGTTCGCGATCCTTCCAATCCTTGCCGGCGTAGAGCAGCGTTCCGAACGTGCCGACCTCTTCCTGAAAAGCGAGTAGTTGATCTGCGACGCTCTCCGGCGTGCCATGAATGATGAGCTTGTCGCAGATGGACTCTAGCGTCACTTCCTCATCGGGTTGATCGCGGCGGGTCTTGAACAGTTCAATGCGGCCGCCACGCTTCAGCTTGGTGAACAGCGAGCGATAATAATAGACATACGGCCCGTCCGGGTCGGTGGCATAGGCTTTTGCGGTAGCGGTGTCCTTGGCGACAAAAACGCTCTTGGCGACACGCCAGTTCGCCGTATCCGCGGTCCGACCGCCGCGTTCGCAACCATCGACATATTTCGGCCAGTGGCTTTTCACCCAGGCGGGCATCAGGAAGTTCGCCGAGATAGGATCCCAGCCCCGCGCGGCCGCTTCCGTCACGCCTTTCGAGAATGGCGCCACCGCCGTCACCACGATCGGCGGATGGGGTCTTTGTAGTGGACGCGCAATGAAGCCCTGACCAATCTCCTCGATCAGGTTCTTCTGCACCGAAATGTTCCAGTATTTGCCTTGCAGATTGTACGGCGGCTCGCTCGCCCAAATCGCCAGAACCTGATTGATGGCTTCCAGAAACATCGCGTTACGGTTGGCTTCGAGATTGCCGAAAACTTCCGCGTCGGACATTAGCCCGCCCGGGCTGATGCCGAAAATCAGGCGACCGTCGAGCATGTGATCGAGCATCGCAATTGAAGCCGCGAGCGCGGCTGGATGCGTGTTCGGCATATTGATGGTGCCGGTGCCGAGCTTGATTTGCCTGGTCGCTGCGGCGAGCCAGGCGATGAAGGCGATGCAGGATGTAATATTTTCGGCCTTGTCGGTGACGTGCTCCCCGACATAGGCCTCGGTGAATCCTAGCTCATCCGCCAGCAGAAAGGCTTCGCGGTCTTCTTTGAGGGACAGCCGCCAGTCCTTTCCGACAGGATGGATCGGCATCGTAAAAAACCCGAGTTTCATGGTCTGCTCCTCCCCAAGGGCAGGCTTTTGTTTGGCAGGAAACGTGCGTCGTTCGCGGCATGATGACAAGTCCAAAGTCGAAATAATCACTCGATAAACAAACTTGACCTTTACAGGTTGCCGCCGTCTAATCCAAAGAAAATACCGACATCCGGCCCGGGGGAGGTTACGTCGAAATGAAGGCCTCGGCTTTCGCTTACGCCCGCGCAACGAGCGTCTTAAATGCGCTGGAACTGCTGGCCGCGCATGGCGACAAGGCCAAGGTGCTGTCGGGTGGCCAGAGCCTGATGCCAGCGATGAACCTCCGCCTCATCTCTCCCGAAATTATTGTCGATATCGGCGAACTTGCTGAACTGCGCGGGATCGCGGTAAAGGGCGACGTCCTTTCCATTGGCGCGTTGACGCGTCATGCCGATCTCCTCAAATCTCCCGAAATTGCCGCTCATGTCCCCCTGCTGACGGAAGCGATCAGCCATGTCGCACATCCCGCAATCCGCAATCGCGGCACAATCGGCGGTAGCCTTGCGCATGCGGATCCGGCTTCCGAACTGCCTGCGTGCATGGTCGTGTTGGACGCAACCATCATTATTCGTGGCCCACGCGGCGAGCGGCGGGTCGCGGCGAGGGAATTCTTCACCGGCATCTATGAGACAGTACTGTCGCCGCAGGAGTTGCTGGTCGCAGTCGAGTTACCGGCGGCGCGAAAAGGTTCCGCGCATTTCTTCCGCGAATTTGCCCGTCGACATGGCGACTACGCCATTGTCGGCCTGGCGGCACAGGCGATCTTCGACGGCGATCTGTTCGCCGATCTTCGTCTCGGCTTTTTTGCCGTCGGCGATCGGCCGCTATTAGCCAGGGCCGCCGGCAAACTTGTCAACGTCACCATTACGCCTGAACTGTTGTCCGATGCCTCGGCGGCGCTGAGCGAAGAGCTTGATCCGCAAGTAGATCACCAGGCATCTCCCGCGATGCGCCGCCACCTGGCGAAGGTATTGCTGATACGTTGCGTGTCTACGCTGCTCTCTCGCCCTGATCTCAGCGCGGGAGGGCTTGCATGACGGCTCCCGTGTCCCTCTCGCTCGTTGTCAACGGCGAGCGTGTCGATGCCAATGTTCTGCCGCGGTTGAATCTCGCGGATTTTCTGCGCGAGCATTTGAAGCTGACCGGCACGCACCTCGGGTGCGAACACGGAGTTTGCGGCGCCTGTACGGTGCGCGTCAACGGCGAGATCGTGCGTTCCTGCCTGATGTTGGCAGTGCAGGCGCACGACGCATCGGTGGAGACGATCGAAGGGGTGTCCGATAGCGGCGAAATCGCCGACCTTCAGACGGCGTTCCGCGACCGCAACGCCCTGCAATGCGGATTTTGCACACCGGGAATGCTGATGGCGGCGCAGGATCTGCTGAAACAGAACTCTAATCCCGATCGGGAACAGATTCGCGAGCATCTTTCCGGCAATTATTGCCGCTGCACCGGCTACCAGGCGATCGTCGACGCGGTCGAAACCACGGCGCTGGAGCGGATGGCGCGCGCGCCATGACTTCAGCGCCGAAAAATCCAGACGCGCTTTCGGCGCTCGATCGGCCGAATTCCTATATTGGCAAGTCGGTGCCGCGGCCGAATCTTGATCGGCTGATGCAGGGGCGGGGACTCTATGTGAGCGACATGGAGCTGCCGCGCATGGCGCATGTGGTGTTTCTGCGTTCGCCTCACGCGCATGCAAGAATCGCTGGCATCGATGCGGCAACGGCGAAGCATATGCCGGGCGTGATCGCCGTCGTTACGGGTTTGGAATTGGCTGCCGTCATTACGCCGTGGGTCGGCGTGCTCTCGCATATGAAGGGCCTCAAATCCGCCCCGCAAAGCGCTATCGCTATCGACCGCGTGTGCTGGCAGGGCGAGGCCGTCGCGGCCGTGGTTGCGACCAGCCGCGCCTTGGCCGAGGACGCGGCGGAGTATGTTTCGGTCAAGTATGCAGAGCTCGATGCGGTGACGGACATGCGCAGCGCGCTCGATCCGGCAACGCCTGTGATCCATCCTTCGCTCGGCGACAACCTTGCCTTTGAGCGCAACCATGACGCCGGCACCGTCGACCAGGCTTTTGCCGATTCCGACGAGGTGGTCGAGGCGGAATTCATCTTTGGGCGTCATACCGGCGTAACGCTGGAGCCGCGTGCCGTGGTGGCCGACTGGAACGCGGCCGAAGCGAGGCTGACGATATATCAGGGCACCCAGGCGCCGCACATGGTGCAGAACATCGCGGCGCTGCATTTGGGTCTACAGGATTCCCAGGTCCGCGTTGTCTGCAAGGATGTCGGCGGCTCCTTCGGCATCAAGGTCCATATCTATGCCGACGAGATGGCGACCTATGCGTTGTCGAAGCTGCTGCGACGGCCAATCAAATTCGTCGCTGACCGCGTCGAGAGCTTCAATACCGACATTCATGCCCGCGATCATATCTGCAGGGGAAAGATAGGCGTCAACCGCGACGGCGTCATCACGGCGTTCGAGATCGACGATCTAACCGGCATCGGACCCTATTCGATGTATCCGCGCACCAGCGCGATCGAGGCTAATCAGGTCGTCAATCTCGTCGGTGGGCCTTACAAGGCCAAGAACTATCGAGCGCGCGCCCGGGTCGTGTTCCAAAACAAGAACGTGATGTGCCAGTACCGCGCCGTAGGCCATCCGATTGCCTGTTCGGTGACGGAAGGTTTGGTTGATCTGGCGGCAATGAAGATCGACATGGACCCCGTCGAAATCCGTCGCCGCAATTTGATTGCCGATGACGCCTATCCCTGCACTTCGCCGTCGGGCCTACGGTTTGAGCAATTGTCGCATCACGCGTCGCTCGCGAAGTTAATCAAGATAATGGACTACGACGGGCTGCGTGCCGAGCAGGCGACGTTGCGCGCCAGGAACATTCATCGCGGCATCGGTATCGCCAGTTTCATCGAAGTCACCAATCCCAGCGCGGCGTTCTATGGCGTCGGCGGGGCCAGGATTTCGTCGCAGGATGGTGTGGCCGTGCGACTCGACGCCCAGGGTTCTGTGATCTGCCAGACCAGCATCACCGAGCAGGGGCAGGGGTCGGAATCGCTCACTGCGCAGATCGTCGGCAGCGTGCTCGGCGTCTCCATGGATCGGGTCCGCGTCATCCTGGGAGATACCGATAATACGCCGTATGGCGGCGGCACCTGGGCCTCGCGCGGCGCGGGCATCGGCGGCGAGGCCGCGCTTCAGGCCACGAAAGTGCTACGCAGGAACATCCTCGATGTCGCTGCCGCCATCCTGCAATCCACGTCGAGTGAACTCGACATCGTCAACAACAGCGTTGTGAACGCCAATGATGGTACTCCGCGTATTGAACTGAACGAATTAGCCAGAATCGTTTATTTTCGGCCGGACACGTTGCCGTCGGGTATTCAGCCCGAACTGATGGCGACGCGGCATTTTGTGCCGCGCCAATATCCCTTTGCCTTCACCAATGGCGTTCAGGCCTCCTGGCTGGAGGTCGACACCGATACGGGATTCGTCAAACTATTGAAGCACTGGGTGGTCGAGGATTGCGGCACCATCATCAATCCGCAACTGGTCGATGAGCAAATCAGGGGTGGCGTGGTGCAGGGCCTTGGCGCCGCGCTGTTTGAGAAATGCATCTATGACGAGCGCGGCCAGCTCACCAACGCCAATATGGCCGATTATCTGGTTCCGATGTCCGGTGAAATGCCTGACATTGATGTCGGCCACGTGGTCTCGCCGACGCTGGAATCCGAGTTGGGCGCCAAGGGCGCCGGCGAAGCCGGGACGGCTGGGGCGGCGGCGGCGGTGACAAATGCTGTCAACGACGCTCTGAGGCCGTTCGGGACGATAATTACGGAGATTCCGCTGACGCCTCAGGTTATCCTGGCGGCCTTGGGGCGAATCTGCCGTGGTACGGCGCAAACACCACATGAATTGTGAATGGCCGTCGCTACGCCTCCGTCAACAACGGAGATGACCATTTAGCGTTTATACAATACCCTTTTGGGATGCGTAGCAGTTTCTCAAACGAGGCGACTTTGGGCTTGGGTCGTAACTCACAGCCTTCCGTACGCTCACGGATTGCTTTAAGCCGCGGTTGGGCCTACTTGCGGCTTCACACATTTTCGAACGCTTCTGACCACGCGGCCGCAAGATTGCCCTTGACGCGCCAGTCCAGAAATAGGCGCAAAACTCCACGCTCAACGGATCAGTGTCGGCAACTCTACTTTGTCCGAATGTCAAAACGATCCGAGACAATGCGGTCAGCATGACGAAGCTCTTTCTTTGGCCATCTGCCACCGACAACTACCGCCCGGACATCGATGGGCTGCGGGCCTTTGCTGTACTTTCAGTCCTCCATCACGCCTTTCCGAACGCGATCCGCGGCGGTCCCGCTGCACGATAGAAACGGGTGAGGCACGCAGCGTTAGCGAGCGTACCTGACACGGCCCTCATCAGAATCATTAAAGAAAGAGAATAGCAGCGTCCACATGGACAGTAGCAAGAATGGCATCAGGTAATAGGGTGTAGAAATAGGATGAGTGAGAAAGAATCCGAGGTTTACAACAATGTTGATTGCAACGATCGATGCCGCAGTCTTTCTGATATTAGCAGCCAAAGCTACGATTGACCAGGTTACCACCAGTAAGGTCAGCGCACCTTGCATGTCACTAAAATACTGCCAAGCGATGCTGAAGCTGAAATCTGGAGGCGTCGCGTCAACTGCGCCGTAAGTCGTGGCTATAACACTTCCGGCATTGATCGCATTTGAAACTAGCGTCGGCACCAACCCCACTAGATACGCGACTCCGAACAAAGCTAGCCGCATGACATCATCCAACTTTGCCGATCGGGCCGCCAGCGCCAGCAGAGCTAGGAAGTAGCCAGCGGAGAGTAAGAGGTTTGGAAGCCTGAACGAGACCGCCAGTCCCATGAACATGCCGGCCGCCGCCGCAGCCGTGTTTCGGCGCGATGACCTTGGATCGTTTGCCATGATTGCAGTCAAAAACCCGACGACTGCGCAGACTATCATCGTGGGCGCCATCGAGTAGCTGGCTTTTGACGGGTTCACCATGAAATAGATCGCGGCCATGCCGACGACGCCCGATCCAGCAATTTCATGCGGACGCCGGGCGGAATAGATAGCGAGAACCGCCGCTAGAAAAACGAAGAAGTTCGCGACAGCGTATAGCGGTATCCTTTGGAAACCGGCCGGGAAGACTGAAAGAGCCAAGCCGGTACCTGGCGGATACTGGATTACGTGCTTCTCCCCTATTTGAGTGTGGCAGGGTGCGCGGGCCGAGTTGTCCCAAGCTTCATAACCAATCTCTCGCGCCAACGTGGCGAAGTATCGATCGTCGTCTCGATCTATATTGGTGTCGAAGCCACTAAGGCCAAAGCGTTGAAACAAGTGCGCCTGCCTGAGGTAGCAGATGTCGTCATAGACACCGGTTCGTTCGGTCCAATTGCGCATGGTCCAGAAATTAGATCCCAGGATGCCCGCGCAAAGGAGACAGAAAAGTAGCCGTAAAATCCAAGGTTTGAGCATCGATAAAAGCTACCCCTGAAATGGCTTCAAATGCGCTGTATTGCAGAGGGCGTTCGCGGGCGGCCGCATCGCTATATAACAACGTGCGACCACGTTCATCTGCAACCACATTCTTCAGGGTGATTTGCGAGCATACGAAACCTTGATGCACTCACCGTCCAATTTGGTAAGGCACACACCGGGCTCATGGGAAATCGGCACCTGAGATAGGGCGAACTGCGCCAAAAGGGCCAAGGCAAAGTACACGTACCAATATCGCATAGCGCACCTCGAACCCAACAAGCATAAAATTTAGCCAGCGAACAAGTGTAAGTAGCCACTAATATTAAATCAAGAACTCGGTTTCCTTGTAGTCGTCGAGCATGGGAGGCATCGACCGGGTGTTTCTCTTGGGGCGGACGCTTTGCGATGATTCGCCCCCATAACCCGGTAGGACGCTCTCATTATTCTCCGAAAGGCCCATTTATCTCCGAAGCTCTGGACTCCGCGGATTCGATACGGTCTCATTCCTCTCGCAGGCCTCGGCGGGTAAGGGGTGTTGTTGTTACGTCATCGAACGTTCCTCACTTCGCGCTGTTCCTTTGTTCGTGCCTGGCGGTCGTTCCTTCGTCCCGACCTGCGCACGCAGACGCGCCGCGCGCAAAGGGCCGTCAAGGCCGGCCGTCGTACTGTCCTGACGCCTTGTTCTACCGCTGCCAGGCCGCGCCTTGACGGCCCCGAGCACGGCGCGAGGATCGAGCAGGTCGGGACGTCATCTCCTCGGTCTTGACGCACTCGAAGGCGCGTCCCTTGTTGAGAAGGGCCCAGGCGATCCGGGCGAGCTTGTTGGCGAGCGCAATCGCCAGCACATTGTGGTGCAATCGTTTCTTGGCGGCTTCGATCGTAAGCGGTGTGCTGCGATCACCTTCCGGATGAAGTCCTGATCTGCGAGTCTGTGGTCTGGTTTTGACCGTTAGGCTTAGAATGGACACTGAACATAGTGCTATCACCGAGCCGGTCCGCCGGCTGGAAGTGTTCAAGACCTCTTTCAAAAACTGGAAATTGATCAGACATCGCGATCGTGACTTCCGAAAGCATTTACAAAGGGCGCCTCGGTCGGGTCGTTTGGGACCCGCGTGATGCGAATGAAAGCAATATGTACTCAATTTGCATCACGGCGAGAGCCTATTCAGCCGCGCGGGCGATCGCACCGGATTCCCGGTTGGTAACGACGACCTTGATCGCATCATCGACCCGGTCGCGGGCATACCTCAGCGCGGTCGGCAGATCAGCCAGCGGAAACGTATGAGTGTGAATCTTGGTCGCATCGAAGCGCTTTTCCGCCATTAATGCCATGGCGCGGCGGGTGGCGCTTCGGCCCTCGCCGCGGATTCCGTAGGCGTAGATGTTGTTCTTCACGAGATGGGCCAGGTCCGTTTTCACCGGCTCGTGTGGGAACGCAGCCAGACAGATCTTTCCGCCGCGATTGGTCATGTGGATCGCTTGATTGATCGTCGCCTCGCTCCCCGCGCATTCCACCACATAGTCCGCACCAACTCCCCCAGTAAGCTGTTTGACAATCTCGACGGCATCCTCGTCGTTGATGTTGATAACGCGGTCGGCACCCAGATCGCGGCCGATCGCCAGCCGCTTGTTGCGCGTTCCCGTCAGGATGACCGGGCTTGCGCCGAGCGCCTTCGCTACTGCCACGGCTAGCAGCCCGATCGGGCCAGGCCCGATCACAACAACGCTCTCGCCGGCGACCAATCCCCCCAACTCCGTCAGGCCATACATCGACGTCCCAGCGGTGACCACCAGCGTCGCTTCCGCATCACTCATGGTATCGGGCACCCGCGCCAGCGTATTGATGTGATTGACCGCGTATTCGGTAAAGCCGCCGTCGGTGGTGAAGCCGTTGGCGCGATGTCCTTTTTCGGGCTTCCCGTAATTCAGGCATGAGGTGTACATGCCCTGGCGGCAGCGCTTGCACTGGCCGCAACCGGCATGGATTTCGACGCTGATCCGTTCACCAATCCTGAATTCGTCGACGTCGGGCCCAAGTGCTGCAACCGTGCCCATATATTCATGGCCCGGCGTAAAATTCTTGTTGAAGGGCAGGCCTCCCTGGATGCTGGCCGGCGAACCCGAATGGATGATCTCAAGGTCGGTCGCGCAGATCGCGACCGCATCGATCCGGACCAGGACCTCAGCGCGTGCAGGAACGGGAGTTGGCTTGTCGCGCAGGAAGAGCTGGTCGGGTTCGCCCAAAACCCAGGCCTTCATCTGGTCGGGCACAGGAAGGTCGGGTGAGGTCTTGACGCCTGATGGTCGGTACATCTGGGAAATCCCGTTAGGTCAGAAATTCTATCGCAAACGCCGAATTGCCGCGAGCCATGGAAACGCATTTCGTGCCGGGCTTCCAAGCTTGCTGCATAGCAATACGCCTCGTCGCAAAACCTTCATACGCGGCCTATACTTGGTCACCGGTTGGTGCTGAAATCCTTTTGCAGCCTCGCTGATCCGGAGTGACCTTCATGAAGACCGTCCGTCTTTTCCTTGCCTTGCTGGTGCTGTCGCTGATCGCGCCCTGGCAATCCGCTAAGGCGGCCGACGTCATCTGCTACAATTGCCCGCCGGAATGGGCGGACTGGGCCTCCATGCTCAAGGCGATCAAGGCGGATCTCAATTACGACATTCCCCACGACAACAAGAATTCGGGTCAGGCGCTGGCGCAGATCCTTGCCGAGAAAAGCAATCCCGTTGGCGATATCGGCTATTTCGGCGTTACCTTCGGCATGAAGGCCAAGGCTCAGGATGCGCTGGAGCCTTACAGGCCCGCCAACTGGGATCAGGTTCCGGCCGGTTTGAAGGATGCCGACGGCTACTGGACCACGATTCATTCCGGTACCCTCGGCCTGTTCGTGAACAAGGATGCGCTCGGCGGCAAGCCGGTGCCGGCCTGTTGGAAGGACCTCCTGAAGCCGGACTATAAGGGAATGGTCGGCTATCTCGATCCAACCTCTGCCGCGGTCGGATATGTCGGCGCCGTTGCAATCAATCTGGCGCTTGGCGGCTCAGCATCGAATTTCGACCCCGCGATCAGCTTCTTCAAGGATCTGCGGAAGAACGATCCGATCGTCCCCAAGCAGACCTCCTATGCCCGCGTGGTTTCCGGGGAGATGCCGATCCTGCTTGACTATGATTTCAACGCCTATCGCGCGAAATATTCCGAGAAGGGCAATTTTGAATTCGTGATCCCCTGCGAGGGATCGGTGGTGTTTCCTTACGTCGTCGGCCTGGTCAAGAACGCGCCCGACAAGGAAAAGGCCAAAAAAGTGATGGACTATCTTCTGTCCGACAAGGGACAGGCGATCTGGACCAATGCATATTTGCGTCCCGCGCGCCCGATCGAGCTGCCGGAGGCCGTGAAGAACAAATTCCTACCGGATAGCGACTACGCTCGCGCCAAGAGCGTCGACTGGGGGCAGATGGAAAACATGCAAAAAGGCTTTGTTGACCGCTATCTCGCCGAGGTCCGCTGAGGCAAGATGGTGCCCATCGCCGGGGCGCCATTTTCCAATGTCTCATAAATTCTTTGTCTGGTTGTGCCTGCTGCCGCTTGCGGTGGTCACAGTGGCATTTTTCCTGCTGCCGATGGCGCGGCTCGTCGTGACCGGCGCGGAAGGCCCGCAGGGACTTGCCGGCTATCTTGCAATCCTGACCGAGCCGCGTTATCGCGCCACGCTGATCAACACGGTCATGCTGGCGGCTGCGACCACGATCGTGACGCTGATCGTGGCGACCATCGCCGGAATGTTCCTCCAGCGCCATCGTTTTCCCGGCCGTGCGGTCCTGATCGCGATGCTGACCTTTCCGCTGGCGTTTCCCGGCGTGGTGGTCGGCTTCCTGATCATCCTGCTTGCCGGCCGCCAGGGTCTGATTGGCGATCTCTCGAGCCGCCTGTTCGGCGAGAGGCTGGTCTTTGCCTATTCGATCTACGGGCTGTTCCTCGGTTATCTCTATTTTTCGATCCCGCGCGTCATTCTCACCATCATGGCAGCGGTACAGAAACTCGACGTCGGTCTGGAAGAAGCCGCGCGTTCGCTCGGCGCGAGCCCGTGGGCGGTACAGCGCGATGTCGTGATGCCAGCGCTGGCGCCGGCTTTCGTCGCTTCCGGGGCGATTGCCTTTGCGACTGCGATGGGCGCATTTGGAACCGCGTTTACGCTGGCGACGAACATCGATGTGTTGCCGATGCTGATCTATACCGAGTTCACGCTGGCGGCGAATTTCTCGACGTCTGCCGCGTTGTCGGTCGGGCTCGGCATCATCACCTGGTTCATCCTGGCGATTGCCCGTTCATTCAGCGGCAGCGCCGTCGCCGCAGCCGGATGAGACCATGCGTGATCGCTTGATTTTCACCGGCCAATTCATCTTCACGCTGATCACCGCTGCGTTCCTGGTGGTGCCTGCGATCCTGTCGATTTCCGCCGGCGTGACCGTGAATTACTTTCGCGGCATCCAGTCCGGCCTGACCCTGCAATGGGTGGCCCAGGTCTGGGAGCTCTACGCCGGCACCATCCTGCTGTCATTTGTGATTGCATTTGCAACCCTCGCTGTGACGCTCGCCGCCGGCGTCCCGGCGGCCTACGCCTTGCATGTACGGGGAGGGCGGCTGGCCCGGATCGTCGAGGAGATCATCACGCTGCCGCTGGCGATACCCGGACTGGCCATCGCGCTGGCGTTGCTGTTCACTTATCAAGGCTTCAGCGACTTCCGCCGCTCCTGGCTTTTCATCCTCGTCGGCCATGTCATCTTCACCATGCCGTTCATGGTGCGGTCGGTGATGGCCGTATTCGCAACGGTCGACATCAAGACGCTTGACGAAGGTGCGGCATCACTTGGCGCATCGCCTTGGCGGCGCTTCCGCGACGTGATCGTGCCCAACGCCGTGCCGGGGATCCTCGCCGGCGCCTTGATGGTAGTGACGCTTTCGCTCGGCGAGTTCAACCTGACCTGGATGCTGCATACGCCGCTGACCAAGACACTGCCGATCGGGCTCGCCGACAGCTATGCCTCGATGCGGCTGGAAGTCGCCTCGGCCTATACGCTGATCTTCTTTGTCATGATCATTCCGCTGCTGGTAGCGATGCAATTGTTCGCCGAGAAGGAACAGAAGAGATGAGCACGTCGGCTGGACATGGCGCCGCGGTGCGCATCGCGGCCTGCGGCAAGACGTTCGCTGATGGAACGCGCGCACTCGAGCCCGCCACGCTCGATATCGATCGCGGCGAAACTCTGGTGCTGCTCGGCCCATCCGGCTGTGGTAAGACCACCATGCTGCGCATTATCGCCGGCCTCGAACTGCCCGATACAGGCGGCAAGGTGCTGTTCGACGGCAAGGACATGACGTCCGTACCGATCGAACGGCGCAATGTCGGCATGGTCTTCCAGTCCTATGCGCTTTTTCCCAATATGAGCGTCTCGGACAATATCGGCTATGGCCTGAAGATCCGCGGCGTACCGAACGAAGAGCGCGCGGCGCGTGTCGCCGAACTGGTCGCGCTGACGAACATTTCCGGGCTCGAGAACCGCCGCATCGATCAACTCTCCGGCGGCCAGCGCCAGCGGGTGGCACTGGCGCGGGCGGTTGCGATCCGGCCGGGCATTCTGCTGCTCGACGAACCGCTGACGGCGCTCGATGCAGCATTGCGCGATCGTTTGCGCGGCGAGCTCAATCGCCTGCTGCGGGCGCTTGGCATCACCACGATTTATGTCACCCATGACCAGTCCGAGGCCATGGAGCTCGGCGATCGTATCGTCGTCATGCAGAAGGGGACGATCGCCCAGATCGGTTCGCCGCGCGAGATTTACTTCGCGCCGAAAAACCGCTTCGTGGCCGAATTCATCGGCGCGGCCAACATCATCGAAGCCCCCATCGAGGGCGGTCAACTCGTGCTGCCGGGCGGTCGCCAGCCGATCGGTGGCGATGCGACCGTATCGGCCGCGGTCGCCATGATTCGTCCCGAAACCATTCGCGTAGTGGAAGCCGGGAGTGCACCTCTCTCGGGGCTCATCGACAGCGTCAGCTTCATCGGCGACCGGCAACGCATGGTCGTGAGCGGCGTATCCGGCAAGCTGCTCACCGTCGATGCCCCTAACGCGGTTGTCGCCAAAGCCGGCGAACGGGTCGGACTGTTGATTTCGCCGGACGCCGTCCGTTTGCTGCCGCCCGAAAGCTGAGAAGGCCAATGCCGTCAAGACCTGTTCGCATTGCGCAAATTTCCGATCTGCACATCAAGCTGCCGGGATCGCTCGCCTACGGCCGGGTCGATACGGCGAAGGCGCTTGAACGTTGCGTCGCGGCTCTGAACGAGTTCAATCCCGCACCTGACTTTGTGGTGATTTCAGGCGATCTGGCGGACACCCCGACGGCTGGAGAATATGAATACCTCAGTCGACTGCTGACGCCGCTGAAGCTCCCGTTCTCGGGCGTTCCGGGCAACCACGACTCGCGTGAGTTGATGCGTGCGGCGTTTCCCTCCACTCGCTATGCCGTTGCGTCCGGGCCGCTCAATCAAGAGATCGAGGTCGGCGGGCTCGATCTGCTGCTGCTGGACTCGAGCGTGCACGGAAAGCCGCATGGCGAGCTCGACAGGCTGACGCTGCAGTGGCTCGACGCAACGCTGGCGGCTTCGCCCGATCGGCCCGCGTTGCTTTTCCTGCACCATCCGCCGTTCAAGGCGGGGATCTGGCACATGGACCGCCAGAATCTCGTGAACGCGAGCGAGCTTGCTTCAATCGTCAGGGGGCATCCGCGCGTGCAACTGATCGGGACCGGCCATATTCACCGGGCCGCGCTGACGATGTTTGCGGGAGTGCCGACCACGATCTGCCCGGCGCCGAACCATGCCGTCGATCTCGATCTGGCCGAACTGCGCGAGCCGTCGTTCAAGGTCGAGCCGCCTGCCTTCCACCTCCACACCTGGTTTCCAGGCGAGCGGTTTGGCACCCTCGTCACGCACCAGGTGCCGATCGGGACTTTTGACGGGCCGCATCCGTTCTTTGGGCCGGATGGGAAGCTGCTTTAGGACAGTCCGGCTAAGCCTCCTTCATCCCGAACAACCGCGCCGCATTGCCACCGAGAATGGCGATCTTCTGTTTGTCCGACAGCGTCGTGGTCGCGAAGACGTGATCGACGGGATGCTGTTCCCATGGGATCGGATGGTCGGTGCCGAGCATCACCTGGCTTGCGCCGACCTGCGCCACCAGATGCCGCAAACCTTCCGGCGTGAACACCATGGCGTCGAAATAGAGCTGGTTGAGATATTCCGACGGCTTCTTCTTCAGCGTGATGTTCGGATTGCAATTTTGGGGCGACACGAAACAGGCATGATCGCCGCGCGCACCGTAGGAGCCCAGATAGCCGCCGCCATGCGCCGCAATGATCTTGAGTCCCGGAAAGCGGTCAAGCGTTCCCTCGAAGATCAGACGCTGCAAGGCCATCGTGGTGTCGAGCGGATTGCCGATGGTGTTCGACAGCCAGCCGTTGCCCTTGAACCGCTTGGCTAGTTCGGGCGTGCTCTGCGGATGAATGAACAGAACCGCGCCGAGGTCCTCCGCCTTGGCCCAGACGGGATGAAACTTCGGATCGGAGAAATCTTCTCCCAGAACACTGGCGCCGACCGCCGCTCCGCGCAGGCCCTGCTTCCTGACCGCGGTTTCCAGTTGCTGCACCGCGAGGTCTGGATACTGCAGAGTCAGCGAAGCAAAGGCGGCAAACCGTTCAGGGCGTGAAGCACAAAGCTCCGCGAGTTTCTCGTTCTGCAGCTTGACGATTTGAGCTGCGGTGTCGCGGTCTTTGCCGTACCAGAACGGATTGATCGACAACACCTCCATGTCGATCGCCATCGCGTCCATTTCCTTGAGGCGCTGCTCGATGACGATGAAGTGCTCGGGAACGCCCTTGACCGGTGGCAAGACCTTATCGGCCTGATCGCCCATCAAACTGATCGATTCATGAAAGTAGCAGTGGGCGTGGACGTCGACGGTCATCACGCGCTTGCCGTTGACCTTGACCGGCAGGCGAGAGGCTCGCGGTTGCGCGCGGGCCGCATCCAGCATACCGCAACTGCAAAATGCGATCCCGGTCGCAGCGGCGCCTTTCAGGAAATTCCTGCGGTTGGTCACTAGTCGCCTCCCTCGATAGAACGCTTCCGGGGCCGGTCGTTCGCCGACTCATCTTGATTTCTTCGCCAGGATACATTGCCAAGCCGGAAGCGAGAGGGCAATCATTGCGGCAAGGATTACGCTGGTTACTGCAAACCGTGATCCGGTTGACAGGGGAGAAACTCGGTATGCGCTTGCTTCACTTGCTGGTCGCCGCGCTCGCGCTGCTTTTGGGTCCCGGCGCAAGGGCGCAGACGGCCTATCCGGATCGGCCCATCAAGATGATCGTGCCGCTGGCGGCGGCCAGTGCGGTCGATGTTGCGGCGCGGATCGTGACGCAGAAGATGGCCGACAATATGGGCCAGCAATTCGTGATCCTGAACCAGCCAGGCGCTTCCGGGCTGATCGGTGCCGAGCAGGTCGCCCGCGCCGATCCGGACGGCTACACGATCGGCGGCTTCAACGACAGCATCATGACCATGGTGCCCAATCTGCAGGCCAAGATGCGCTGGGACATCCTGAAGGATTTCGAACCAGTGTCGCTGGTTGCGACGGTGGAGTGGGGACTGATCGCCAACAACCAGACCGGCTTTAAGAATGCGGCGGACTTGATCGCAGCTGCGAAAGCGGCCCCTGGCAAGATCGATTACGGCTCGGGCGGCCCGGGCAGCCCGCAGCATCTGGCGATGGCGATGTTTGCTTCCGCCGCCGGCATATCCTTGACCCATGTGCCGTACAAGGGCGCGACCCAGGCCGCGACCGACGTCGCCGCCGGCCAGATTCCGGTCGGCTTCCAGGGGCTGGGTACGGTCGCGCCGCTGGTGCGGGGCGGCCAGCTCAAGCTGATCGGCGTGACCACCGAGAAGCGATTGCCGCAATTCCCTGACGTGCCCACGGTCTCGGAATCAGGTTTGCCGGGTTTCTTCTTCAATTCATGGTTTGCGATTCTGGCTCCTGCCGGCACGCCAAAGGACATCGTCGCCCGGCTTAATGCCGAGGTGTTGAAGGCGGTCGGTGATCCCGATGTTCGCCGCAAACTCGAGGAACTGGGCTTTGCGGTGCGCGGCAGTTCGGCGGAGGAATTGCGCGTCCTGACGCGCGATCAGCTCGCCAAATATGCGCGCGTGATCAAGGAAATGGGCATCGCCAACGAATGAGCTGCCGGCGGGACGCGATCGGCGCCCACCGGTCTATCCGCGCTCCGGCCCGTGCGGTTAGTGCGGTATCTGCGCGAAAGGTTCACCTTGGGTTGCTCTCGCAAAACCTGTGACATGGCAGGGTCGACTGCCGCTCTCCGGGTGCACGGTCGGTTGTTTGCTACCTCCGTCTCCGCTGTATTCTTTGGAGATAGCCGTCCCATCAATACCCACCGGCGTCATGGATCGCTCCAGCAGTGCGCTCGTCAGTCGCAATAGACGCCGCAAACGCTTGTTCCCCCATGATCTTTCGCTAATCTGAGCCACGTGGATAGAGGAAGCCGAGCGTGTTTTGTCAGGTCTGTTCATCGACCCTGAAGGCTGGCGATCTGTTTTGTTCGGCCTGCGGCGCGGTCGTGCCGGACCACCCGCCCAAGCCGGCCGCGGCCCAGGCTCAAGACCGCATCGCGGGCGAGCGGAAATACCTCAGCGTCCTTTGTGCCGATCTGCAGCGCTCGACCGATCTGATTTCGGAGCTCGATCCCGAAGAGGCCATTTCCCGGCTCGAACCGGCTCTGATCGCCATGCGCACGGCGGTTCGTCGCAACCGCGGGATTGTCAGCAAGGAAGGTGGCGACGGGTTGATAGCGCTGTTTGGTGCGCCGCACGCGGATGACAATCATGCCGTGATGGCCTGTCACGCGGCGGTCGAGTTGGTTCACCGTATCAAACTGCTGGAAGACCCCGGACTTAAGGTCCGGGTCGGCATTCATTCGGGCTATGTCGTCGCCCACGTCATCGAAGCTGATTTCTCCTCGATCTATGAGGCGGGCGGACCGGCGGTGCATCTGGTCAAGCGGTTCGAGAGTGCGGCCCAGGCCGGACAAATCCTGGTGTCGGAATCCTGTCAGGCTTTGTCCACAGGACTTGTGACCTTCAACGCACTGCCGCCGAAACGGATGGAGGGATTTCCCGCACCTGTTCCTTGCTATGAACTCGTCCAGATAAGCGGATTGACGCGCTGGCGCGCGCGCTCGACCAAGGGACTTTCGTCCTTCGTCGGCCGCGCCGAGCAGATTTCGCTGCTGGAACGCGCGGCGCACGAGGTCGGCCGGTCCGGACAAATCGTCGCACTGGTGGGAACGGCGGGTATCGGAAAATCCCGGCTGGCCCACGAATTCGTCAGCTCGTTGCGTCAGAACGACTGGCAGGTTCTGGAAGCCGAAGGCAGTCCGCTGGAGCAGGCGGTCCCTTACGCATTGCTGAAGAAGCTTCTTCAAAGTGCGCTGCAGGTCGGAAACATCGCACCCGAAGATCAAACCGGCTCGGATGGAGAACCGGCATCCGCGCATACCGATCTTTGGCCGGCCGCGCTTTGCTCCGTTCTCGACCAACCGATTGCCGATCCACGCTGGCGCGATCTCGAATCTCTGTTGCGGCGGCGTGTGATTATCGACGCGGTGCGCGGTACGGTAGGTAAGGTGGTCTCGACGCGCCCGACGGTCTTGTTGCTGGAGGATATGCACTGGATCGACGGCCAGAGCGAGGCCGTCATTGAGGCTTTGATGCCGTTCGCAGCAAGCCGGCCACTGCTGGTGCTGCTGACATGGCGGACCGAATACACGCCGGAATGGCTGGCGCAGCTCGATGTTCGGAGAATCTGGCTTCGGTCGCTCGATATCTCCTCGGCGCATGCGTTGCTAGACAGCCTGCTTGGCACGGCCGCAAACCTCGACGCGCTCAAGGCTCACATTCTTCGTCACACCGGCCAGATCCCGCTCTTCATCGAGGAGGTGGCGCGGCAACTGATCAATCGCGGTGCCCTTGGAGCGGACGTGGGCCGGCTTGCCCCGAGGGTCCCCGGGGATGCGCCGGAAATTCCTCCCACGGTGCAGGGGGTCATCGCGTCCCGCATCGATCGCTTGCCGAGGGAGGACAAGGCCCTTCTTCAACTCGCTTCCGTCGTCGGACCTCAGGTTTCGCCGCATTTGCTTGCCGCCGTGACCGGCATGCCCGCGGCGCAATTACAAAGCCGTCTCTGGTCGCTGGAGATCCTCGATTTTCTGACGGAATCGCAATCGCTGATATCCCCGGAATATGTTTTTGCGCACGACCTCATTCGCGAGGTCGCCTATGAATCGATCCTCCGAACGCAGCGGGAAGTCCTGCACCGGCGGATATTGACGGCGTTGGAAGCAACGTCCGCTGGCCGCGAGGAAGACGTTGCGGAAGCGCTTTGTCATCACGCAGTCAAGGCGCAGGACTGGGCGAAGGCAAGCCATTACGGGCAGCTCGCATCGCGGAAGGCATTGGCGAGGTCAGCGTATCGGAATGCCACCGAATACCTGGAAATTGCGATGGATGCAGTCGAGAAGCTGCCCGCCTCATTAGAACGCGAGCGGCGTGCGATAGATCTGCGTATCGAAGCTCGAATGACATTTTCTCCATTCGGACGAACGGCGGAATGGCTCGAACTGTGTCGCGATGCGGAGATACGTTCGGAGAAGATTGGCGACGAGAGGAGAAGGCTCGCTTCTATCGCCGTCAGGGCAGCGGCCTTCAACTTCTATGGAACTCCCTATGAGGCGATCACTGCGGGCGAACAGGCTGTCGCGCTGGCTGACAAGCTTGCTGACACAACTTGGCTCGGCTTTGCCGAGTATGGCCTCGGACAGGCCTATTTCGTTGCCGGCCGATATCGGGACTCAGAGTTGCTATTAGACCGGGCGATCGGGCGATTTATGTACGCTCCCGAAAATGTTCCGCCGGGCACAACGGGGTCGAGCCTCCTCGTGCTCTGTCACATGATGAAGGCCATGGTCTATGCCTCGATCGGCGAATACGACGATTCCGAGCGAAGCTCTCAACAGGCTGGCGATCTCGCCGAAAGGAATGACCGGCCTTACGATATTATTGCAGCCGATTACGGCCGTGGCATTGTAAAAATGATCCACGGCGATCTTGAGGAGGCTGAAAGCGCTCTTGCGGAAGCCTCGTTCCTGTCGCGCGAGAATGAGGTCCGGTTGTTTTTGCCTCTTGTCCTGTGCGCACTGGGAAATATTTATTTGCAGCAGGGGCGCGGGGCGTTAGCGAGAGATAGCTTGCTAGAAGCAAAGGCCGAAGCGCAATCGCTGGGGCACGACAGCGGCATTCTGCTCGCGTCGACGTATCTGGCTTCCGCGCGTGCACAGCTTGGAGATAGATCCGAAGGTTTGGAAGCCGCGCGGGCCTGCCAGGCGGGGGCGAAGCAGAAGGGCTATCAGGCGATTGAGGCCTTGGCCGCTTTTGCCGAGGCTGGCATATTATCGCTTCAAGGAGCGCCCGGCGCGGCTGAGGCCATCGCGCGTCTCGAGCGAACGATCGAAATTGCCTCCCGGCTCGGGACCCGACCCTTGTTGGGGTTGGCGAAGGGGGCCTTGGCCCGTTTGTTGGTCACTTCGGGCAGGACGTCCGAGGCTCGAGATGAGCTATCCCAGGCGGCCGAGCTCTTCGAAAATTCGAAAATGACTGTTCAACTGGAACGTGCTAAGGCAGCCCTCTCAAAGCTATCGACTTTATGACAGATGCAATCAAGGCGCTTATTGCCACTAATCAATGGAGTGAAACATGTCCGGATTGGTCTATGGCGGAAAATTTGAAAAAATCATGAATCAATTGAGCGCGCCGGAGAACGTCGCTGCGACGGCAAAGAAATTTACGGATCTGGAGAAGCAGTACGGACCCTATTCCTTTGGAAAGTTTGTCAAGCTCACGACCCCGCAAGCGAGTGACTATACGAACTGGGATGCGGACGCGGGAGCGATTCCGGAGTCGATTCAGAACCGCCTCACCGAAGTCATTGCCACCAATTTCAGATCGGCATCTCCAATGCCGATGATGCTGAAAGTCGGTGAAAATATCGATTCGACCCATGAGCTCCATGTCAGGACGTTTGCTCACAATGGTCGGCTATACATCGGCCTTCACATGCTTTGCCCAAATTCGGATTTGACGTGATCCATTTCGGGGGCGGGCTGATCCTCTAGCCCGCTAACCCTAGGGTCACTCGTAACCCGTCCTTCGGCTTTGGGATCGGCCACATCTGCCAGGCCGGCCGATAGCCGGGTTCCAGCGACACCGTCAGGTTCTGCAGGAAATGCCGGGCGAAGCATTTGGCCTGCATGTAGGCAAAATGTTGCCCGAGACACATATGTGCGCCGCCGCCAAACGGCAGATACGCGTAGCGATGCCGCGCCCGCTGCGCCGCATCGGTGAACCGCGTCGGATCGAACCGATCCGGCTCGGGCCAATGTTCGGTCATATGGTGGGTGTAGAGCTGGTTTATTCCGAGCAGCGTGCCGGCGGGGATGGTGTGGCCACCGAACGTAAAGTCGCGCGTCGCGCGACGGACCACCGAAGGTACCGGCGGCTTTATTCGCATCGCCTCCTTGAAAGCCATTTCGGTCTGGGGCAGCGCCGCCAGCTTCTCGTAGGCGAGTGGTTGGGCTGGGGACAATTCAAGCAAGGTTATTTCGTCGCGCAACGCTGACTGCCACTGCGGATTGGTGGCGAGAAAATAGACAAGGCTAGTCAGCGACGACGTCAGCGTGTCATGCGCTGCCGTCATCATGAAGCTCATATGATCGATGATTTCTTGCGTCGACAACAGGGCGCCGCTCTCGTCTGTCGCGCGGCATAGCTGCGAAAACAGATCCTCCCCGTCGAGGGCGCGGCGTCTCGAGACCTCCGCGGAGAAATAGCCGACGATATGGGCCCGCGCCCTGACGCCACGCGCCATCTTCGTGCCCGGCCACGGCTTTCGGATTGGAGCCACTGCGGCTGCGACCATGTCGCTGATGGCGCACTTGACGTCGTCCATCTCGCGGCCGGTATCGGGGCCAAGAAACGATGTTGCCGCAAGATCGAATGTGAGCTGCTTTATCTCGGGATAGATAAGCGTTGGTCCCGGCCGACTGCGCCAGCGCATGACTTGCGCCGCGATGCCGGCGTCAAGTTCCGTCAGATAGGACTTCATGGACTCAGCCTTGAAGGCAACGGAGATCGTACGCCGGTGCACGCGATGCTCTTCGAAATCGAGCAGCATCAGCCCGCGCGGAAACAACCGGTCAAGCAAAGTGCCCCAGCCGAGGGCCGACGAGAACAATTTGGTCTGATCGCACAGTACGAATTCGTTCGCTTCCGGCCCGAGCAGACAGACGCCGGTCTCGCCAAGCATCCGCGTGCGGTAGACCGGGCCATATTTCGCGGCCATTCGCTCGACCTCGCCCTTGGGGTCGGCAAGGACGTTCAGCGTGCGGCCGATGAACGGCCATCCCTCGTTGCCGGGAATATGCGCCAGCGTATCGCGGCGCGCCCGGCGTATTTGCGCTGGCAAGACCGTGGCAACATCGAGAGTCTGCATCGACATCGTCAAATTTTTGGCACGAAAAGTTGTGGTTGCACAATAGAAATCTACGACCTTTGGGAAGAGGCGCTCGGTCAAAAACAGCGATGTGCGATCGTTCGAAACGTCCTCCGGCGTCGAAGAGCCTGGCTGGAATTGCTTCTCGCCTGGCCAACAATGCAGGAGGAGGCATGGCCGGGATTTACGGCGAAGACCACGAAAACAACATCAATGCTCTGTTCGGCCCGCCGCGTATCGCGTCAACGGCGAAGAGATTCGCTGAACTGGCATCCGGGAAAAGCATCCCGGGGGCATCCTCAAGGCAACTTTGCGATCAATTGATCGAGGTGATCGGTCGAACTGCGCCATGCCGAACCGCACACCGCATGAAGTAAATGGTCGGCAGCAACGTGGACGCAAGCCACGATCTGGAGATTAAACACATCGCGGATGAGATGAGGGGATCGTCGGCATCCCCATACTGCCAAAATCGAGCCCTGCAGTCTCGGCCCCAATCCGATGGCGTCGCAAAAACGGCTGACGAGGTAGCGAGTTAGCTCCTAAACCAAGCATATCACGTGCCGCTCCTGATCCGACAAGCGGGAACCCGTCGCACTTATCGAAAATTGTAGAGCAATCGTACTCACCTCTTGCGAGCAGTCGTCTAAAAGGCCGGGATTTGTTCGAGGCCATTCTTGCTGGGGGCTCCCTGCGAAGGTATAAGTTCCTCAAGCGCTGAGGATCGGGGTTCCTGGCTGGCCCCTGCTTCCAGTTTGCGCCGATGATAGGCAAATTTCAGATGGTCATAACCGGCGTGCCTGCGGACGGAAAAGCTGCTGCCTCTCGGCCGGTTGCATCCAGCAAATTGTCGGTTCTGCGCAAGCATCCGTATTTCGCCGATCTTGAGCCCGAAGCATTCGATCAGCTCTGCCGCTACGCCAAGCATACGACGCTGAAGCGGGGAGCCACGATCTTTTCCAAGGGGGATCCGGGCAACAGCCTGGTTGCGGTGATCTCCGGCACCGTGAAGATCAGCATCTCTTCACCTGATGGCCGCAATGCTATCCTGAACTTGATCGGGGCTGGCGAGATCTTCGGTGAAATCGCGCTGCTCGACGGGCAGCCGCGGTCGGCCGATTGCACCGCCAATACCAACTGCGAACTCTTCATCATCGATCGTCGCGAATTCATTCCCTTTGTGCGCAGCCAGCCGACGCTCGCGATGAAGCTTATCGAATTGTTGTGCACGCGGCTGCGCTGGACCAGCGACCAGGTCGAACAGGTCATCCTCCAGAACCTGCCGGGCCGTCTGGCCAGCGCATTGCTTCGTCTCACCGAAAAACACAAGCTTGAACCGCAGGGCCGCACCATCGCGATCACCCAGCAGGAAATCAGCGAGATGGTCGGCATGACGCGCGAAAGCATCAACAAGCAGCTGCGATCCTGGGCGGCGCGCGACTGGGTGCGGCTTGAACATGGCGCCATCGTCGTGCTGAAGGCCGAGCCGCTGCAGGCGCTGGTCGATGCCGGGCCGGGCGACGACGGCGAATAGCGCGCCACCGATTGCGCCTTCGCTTGCCGGCATGCCGGCGGATCATCTCACGAACAGGTGAACGGGGAGAACGTGTGAGGCAATTCACACCGGCTGTGCGTGCATTGCGGTAGCTGATGCTCAGGGGAACACACCCGCAATATGGAGGCCACCATGCACGGCTCGTTCGACAGACCGCCCCGCGACGACCAAAGCGCGCATCGTGGCTGGGACATTAAGCTCGTCGCCCTGCCCATTCTCGTCGTGATTGCGCTGATCGGTTTGGCGGTCAGCCACCCGAACGCGTCGAAATTGATATCGGAAGCCGCCCAGGCCGAATTTGTCGGCACCGATTTTGTGCCGGACCTTGCGCCGCCGACGCGGCTCGCCCAGCCGACAAATGAAATCAGGACCGTCAGGTTACACTGACCGCGGATAAGAGATTGGCGCCGCGTTCGATCGTGAACGCGACGCCAGAGCACGCTTGCCCGCTACGCCGTGAAGTTGAGCAGCTTTGCCGCGGTTCGGCCGAGAATATCGGCCTTGTCGTCGTCGCTGAGCGATGTAGAGGCGAAGATGTGGTCGACCGGCTGTAGCTGCCAGGGATAGGGATAGTCGCTGCCAAGCACGATCTGGCCGACGCCGACCTGGGCCACCAGATGGCGGATCGCCTCGGGCGAGAAGATCAGCGAATCGAAATAGATTTGCTTGAGATATTCCGTCGGCTCCTTCTTGAGCTTGATGTTTGGATTGCAGCCCTTGGGGCCGACCAGACAGGCGTGGTCCGACCGGTCGGCATAGGACGGCAGGAAGCCGCCGCCGTGCGCACCAATCACTTTCAGGCCGGGAAAGCGATCGAACGTTCCCTCGAAAATCAGGTGCGACAGCGCAATCGTCGTGCCGAGGGGATTGCCGATCGTGTTGCCGAGCCAGCCGTTGCCGGCAAGGCGCTTGTTGAGTTCGGGAATGCCCTGCGGATGGATGAATAGGGGTACGCCGAGTTCCTCAGCCTTGGCCCATACCGGGTGGAACTTCGGATTGGAAAATTCGAGGCCGTTCACCACATCGCCGATCGCGGCGCCCTTCAATCCCTGCTTCTTCACCGCAGTCTCAAGTTCCTGCACGGCGAGATCGGGTGCCTGCAGGGTGAGCGAGGCGAAGGCTGCGAACCGATCGGGCTTCGAGGCGCAGAGTTCGGCCAGCTTTTCGTTCTGGATCTTCACGATCTGCCCGGCGAGATCGCGCTCGCGGTCGTACCAGAAGGGGTTGATCGACAGCACCTCCATATCGACGGCCTGCGCATCCATGGCGGCGAGGCGCTTGTCGATCTCGAGGAAGGCTTCCTCTGCGCCGTTGACCGGGGGTAGCTGGAGTTTGGGGCCATCGGCGCCGAGCAGCGCGCCGGCCTCGCGGAACTGGCAATGCGCGTGAATGTCGATGGTCTTGACCGGCTTGCCGCCGATCTTGACGGGGAGTTTCTGACGGGTCGGTTGCTGGGCGTGCGCGCTGTGCAGCAAACCGCAGCCACAAAAGACGATTCCGGTGGCGGCCGCTGCTGTGCCGGCTTTCAGGAAATTACGGCGTGTAGTCATGACGATTGCCTCCCTGGCATTGTTTTTATGGGAGCAACCTAAGGTATACCAGAGGCGTCGGGCAAGTCGGTACGTCGGACGTGTCGCGCTATCTTGATCCGGTTAAACCGGCTTGATGCCGGCTTTGGCGACGATTTCTCGCCATTTCGGCACTTCGTCCTCGATGCGCTTGCGCACGCCGTCCGGCCCATTGGCGATCACCTCGAAGCCGTTGTTGCGCAACTGCTCGGCGATCTTCGGCGTCTTCAGAATTTCGATCGATTTGTTCGACAGCAGCTCGACAATGGCCGCGGGCGTCTTCACCGGCGCCAGAAAGCCCTGGAAGGTGTCGGAGATGAAATCCTTGTAGCCGAGTTCGATCATCGTCGGCACGTCGGGCAGGTCGAACCAGCGGTGCGCGCCGGTCACAGCCAGTGCCTTCAGCGCACCGGATTCGATATGCGGGTGTGCCGGCGGCAGGGCGGCGCAGGCCACCTGCGTGGTGCCGCTGAGGATCGCCTGGATCGCCGGACCCGCGCCAGAGTACGGCACATGGGTCATCTCGATCCCGCAGACGATCTTGAGCAGTTCGCCCGAGAGATGCGGTGTGGTCCCGATGCCTGGACTGGCATAGTTGAGTTCGTTCGGATTGGCCTTGGCACGCTTGATCAAATCCGCAATCGAATTCACGCCGAGTTTGGGATCGACCAGAATCACGTTGGGCGAGGTGCCAAGCTCCGCGATCGGTGCGAAATCCTTGTAGGGATCGTATGGGATCTTTGCGTACAGGCCGGGATTGACGACGTACGCGCTCGAGGTGATCAACAGCGTATAGCCGTCCGGCTCGGCGTGGGCCGTGGTGCCGATCCCGATATTGCCACCGGCGCCGGGCTTGTTCTCGACAACGGCCGTGCCGCCCAGCGCATCGCCCAGATGCTGGCTTAGAATACGCGCCATGATGTCGGTCGGTCCGGCCGGCGCAAACGGCACAATGATCTTGATCGGGCGCTCGGGATAGCCGGCCGCCCTCGCGGGCGCCAGCCCAAGGCTGGAGGCGGCAACCGCGCCGACCAGGAGGCCGGTGGCCCGCAGCATCTCGCGGCGCGACAGGCCATTGGATATCTTATCAAGCATTAGGTTTCTCCCGACCCGTGTTGCGACAACTTCAACTTCATATGTCAAATACCGCCACGGCGCGGATCGGGGAAGCGGTGCCCTCTCGCCACTTCATCGGCAGGCCGATGAAGGTGAACTGGCCCTTGCCGAGCAGCGCCTCGAGATTGCATAGGCTTTCTATATGAGTGATGTCGAGGTCAAGGCAGGCCTTGTGAACGAGCAGGTTCACGTCGCTGTCGGGCCCCGGCCGCATCGAATCGATGCCGAAATGCACGACGCCTTGCCCGGCCAGCCACTCGGTGGCGGCGACATTCACGCCGGAATTGTCGGTCGAATATTCCTTGCGAGGGAATGTTCGCTCATGGTGGCCGGTGCAGAGCAGCACAGTGCCTGCCTTCGGCACCGGCACTCCCGCCTTCTTCACCGCCGCTTCGAGATCGGATGGCGTGATCTCGGCGCGTGGCGCGATGTGGCGCAGGTCGATGCAGATCCCCGGCACGATGCATTTTTCCAGCGGGTATTCGTTGATCGGGATGCCGCTCTTGCCAAAATGCCTGGGCGCATCGATGTGGGTGCCGGCATGGTCGGGCATCGAGATGAACATCGACGAAAGCCCGTAGACGTTTTTGGATTCGGCGAGCGCTTCCTCGTGGTTCTTCCACATGCCGTGCATGACAGGGGGATGGCCCGGATAGCTCGGGGTGCGGTGATAGAGTTCACGGCTGAGATCGACGATCTTCACGGCAGGTGCCCTTTCTTGGCGGAGCTGGCGCGGGTGCGCTTCTGGCCGGCGATGCTGGCGCTTTTCCTTAGCTTTCGCAAGACAGTCGGGTCTCTACCGCATGACGTGCCGGGGCAGCCAAAGCGATATTTCCGGCAAATAGGTCACACACATCAGGACGAAGAACATCACCGCGTAAAACGGCCATATCTTCCGCATCACCTGCTCGATTGTGACCTTGCCGACCGCGCAGCCGACGAACAGGATCGCTCCGACCGGCGGGTGGCACAGTCCGATGCCGAGGTTGAGCAGCATGATCATGCCGAAATGGACGGGATCGACGCCGAAGTTCGCCATTACCGGCAGCAGGATCGGCGTCGCGATCAGGATCGATGGCGCCATGTCAACGAGGGTGCCGAGCACCAGCAGCAGGATGTTGATCAGGAACAGGATGACGTATTTGTTGCTGGAGATCGACAGAAAGAACGCCGTCATCTTGGCGGGCATCTGTGTCAGCGCCATGATGTAGCCGACGCTTGAAGCACAGGCGATCAGCGTCAGCACCATCGCAACCGTGCGCAGGGTCCGGTGCAGTAGCACGGGCAGGTCGCGCCAGCGATAGTCGCGATAGATGAACATGGTCACGAAGAACGCCCAGATGCAGGCGACGGCCCCGGCTTCAATGGCCGTGAAGATCCCACCCAGAATGCCGCCGAGAATGATGACCAGCGTCACCAGACCCCAGGCTGCGTCGATGACGATTTTGATCGCGTCCTTTGCCGGAACGGTCTGGCCGCGCGGATGATCGTTCCGGTATGCGATGACGAGACAAAGAATGATCAGGGAGAAGCCGAGCAAAAGACCCGGGAAGACGCCGGCCATGAACAGCGCGCTGATCGAGATCGTGCCGCCGGTGGCGAGCGAGTACAGCACCGCATTGTGGCTTGGCGGAACCAGCAATGCCTGAACCGAAGCGGTAATCGTCAGGTTGGTCGCGAACACCCTGGGATAACCGGCCCGTTCCATTTGCGGGATCATCACCGAGCCGATGGCCGAAGTATCGGCCACTGCTGAGCCGGAAATGCCGCTCAGGAAGGTCGTCGCCAGCACGTTGACGATGGAGAGGCCACCGCGCAGGCGCGTCAACCCGACCAGGACGTCGGCAAACGCGATCAGCCGCCGCGCCATGCCGCCTTCGGCCATGATGGCGCCCGCCAGCACGAAAAATGGAATAGTCAGCATCGCCACTTTGCTGACGCCGTCGGAGATCTTCAGCATCACCGCTTCCAGTGGAATGCCGATCGAGAAAGCTCCGGCGATCGCCGCCAGCGCCAGCGAATAGGCAATTGGCATGCCGATCAGAAAGCAAACCAGCATCGTCGTGAGCAGAATGAGAATATCCATGATGGCTCCTCCGGGTCAGTCGACCGCGACTTCCCGGTGTTGAGCGATCGGATCCGGCGGGATGCCAAGGAAAATGCGCTCGATGATGAAGAGCAAAAGGCAAACCCCGCCGATTGGAATCGGCAGGTAAGTGACGCCGACGGACAGGAACGGAAAATCCGCGATGGTGTTGTGCCAGGTCACCTCGACCAGCCGGCTGCCCCAGACGATCATGAAAATCGCGATCAGTGCCATCAGGAGTTGAACGAGGAGCTCGAGCAGGCGACGGCCTGTTTCCGGCAGCTTGTCGGCGAAGTAGCCGACATTCATGTGCAGGTTGAGCCGGTATCCGGCGGCTGCGCCGATGAAGGTCACGACGATGGTCAGGAGAACCGCGAGCGGTTCGGGCCAGGATGCGGCGCTGTTGAGCACGTAGCGGGTGAACACCGCCCAGGGAATGATCGCCGAAATCAAAACCAGCGCCGTGCAGCCGATCCCCACGCACAGCAAGTACAGATAGTCCATCGCTCGGCGAAACCCGGCCATTCCCGCCCCCTGAAGCGCTCGATCAAACTGTCTGGATGCGCTTGATCGTGTCCTGATATTTCGGACCATATTTGTCCCACACCGGTTTGACCGCGTTCTGGAACGGCGCCTTGTCGGCGATCTCGACGATCTCGCAGCCCGCGCCCTTTGCCTTCTCCATCGCCTGCGTCTCGTATTTTTTCCAGAGCTCGCGTTCCTCCAGTTGCGCCTCACGGGCGAATTTCTTGATCAGGGCCTGATCGTCGTTCGAAAGCGATGTCCAGGCCTTCTTGGAGAACACCAGCACTTCGGGAATGATCAGGTGCTCGGTGAGCGAGTAATATTTCGCCGCCGTGTAGTGATTGCTGAATACGTAGCTCGGCGGATTGTTCTCGGCGCCGTCAATGACGCCGGTCTGCAGCGCGCTGAAGACCTGATCGTACCCCATCGCGACGCCGTTGCCGCCAAGGGCGTTCATCATGTCGACGAAGATCGGGTTGCCGATGACTCGGAATTTCAGGCCCTTGAGGTCTTCGATCGTTTTGATGGGTCTCTTGGTGTTGTAAAGGCTGCGCGCTCCGGAATCCATCCAGCACAATGCGACCAGTCCGGCATTGGGACTGGCCGTGATCTTGTCGAGCAGTTCCTGCCCGATCGGCCCGTCCATCATTCGCTGCGCGTGCGCCGTGTTCTTGAACAGGAACGGCATGTTGACGACATTGATGTCGTCGACGATGGGACCCATGGATCCCACGCTGACGCGCAGCATCTGGATCGCGCCGATCTGCGTCTGTTCGATGGTTTCCTTCTCACCGCCGAGCTGCATGGACGGAAACATCTGGACCGAGAGGCGCCCGTTGGTGGCGGCCTCGAGCTTCTTTCCCAGATTTTCCGTCGCCGCAACGGTCGGGTAACCTGGGGGCTGAACGTCGGACGCCTTGAAGACCGCTTTCGCCTGCGCGCGGGCGGGCGTCAGCGCCGGAAGGCCCATCGTCAAGCCCGCCGCTCCAATACCGGCACTCAGCTTTATGAAATCGCGACGCTGCATCCGAATCCTCCCAGATGTGTTGCTTGTTTTTCCTCCGCCGGATATCCGGCGGAGACTCAAGTCCTGCGATATTTGTCGACGATCTTGCGGAACTTCTTGACGTTTCCGCTTCGGTTAGCATGGTCTCCGTTGCACCCGCGCGCTTGGTTTGCGTTATCTGCTCACTTGTCGAAAAACTCCGGATTGAAGTTTTGAGTAACAGCGATGTTGTCGAGAAGACCTTCGAGATGGATCTCCATCGCCATCCGGGCGCGCGAGGGATCATGCGCCTCGATCGCGTCCAGGATCGCCTGATGCTCTGCGATGACCCGCGGGATACGTCCCTGCTGCGGTAACGTCAGTAGACGGTAGCGATCGACGTGCACCTTCACCTGAAGGATCAACGTCCAAATTCCGGGATATCCAGCAACTTCAGCGATCATCGCGTGAAACATTTCATCCGCGCGATGGAAGGTGTCGTCGTCTCTGGCGGCACTGGCCTCGCGCTGGCGTTCCAGGATCGAATGCAGGTTGAGGATCTGGCTCGAAGTAGCCCGTTCAGCCGCGAATCGCGCGGTGGTTTCCTCGAGCGCCTTGCGGATGATGATGGCTTCTGGGAGCGCAGCCAGCGGTATGCGGGCGACGAAGATGCCCGATTGCGGAAAGATTTCGACGAGACCTTCATCCGATAATTTCAGGATCGCCTCGCGAACAGGCGTCCGGCTGACGCCGTAGGAAAGCGCGATTTCGGCCTCCGAGATTGCCTCGCCAGGACGGCGCTGCAATGACACCAGCTCGGCGCGAATATCCGAATAGATGCGCGATGCGGCGGTCGCGGCACGCGGGCGGCCCGCCCGGCGATAGCTGACGGCACGGACCGAGTTCTCGCTCTTCTTAGTCGCGCGTGGGGGCATGTTCGGTTGCCTGTTAAATTGATATATTAGTATATGAATTGGTCCGAACCAAGATAAAATTGGCCAATCTGCTCGTAAATTGCTGCTTCCGCGATGCAAAATTGGCGGCGGTTCGTGCCTCGCGGTGCAAGACATGTCGAAGCAGGAGCAATCATCGCTATACGGAGGTCGGTGCGGCACCGGGCAACCGTTCCGGTAACTCCGGGCGCAACGTCGCGGTAATGCGTTATCCCAGCATAGCTGGGGCGCGTTTGCGCGGGATCCATCGCTCGATGTCGGGATCGTTGGAGAGGATTTGGCTGAGGTAGTCCGCCAGACTTGGTTTGATGCCGGCGGGACTGAAGTGACGTTCGAGGAGACGTTTCCGCAATTCGCTGAATACGCGAAGAAGCACTCCGTGCTGACCTAGCGGACTTCTCCAGCGGGCAGACCACAAGGCCGGGGCCCGATGCGATGGGTGGCGGCCCCCAAGGCGTTCCACCACACCACCCACGCAGCATCGCACGCTGCCCGCCGCCGCAGCAATGCAACGCCGGCTCTCGCAATCGTTGGCGCTTCCGCCTGCGCAGCGTTCGCGCATCGATGTTGCAGCTATCGAGATTAAGAATGCGGCGGCGTCGCACCTGCGACATTGCAGTCAGCACAGACGTTCACTCACTCCATCGATTCAGCGCATCTGGAGGCGCGCCTCAACACCGCTATCAGTTCGTCGATTACGTCGGTCGGATGCACCAGCAAGTCCATGCCGTCGTCGGGCAGGATCTCGCGCGGCAGGAGCGTGGCCATTTCGCATTCATAGGCGTAGACAGCGGCCTCGCCGGTGATCGTAACGTGGTCGATCATCTCGGAAAGGCCGATCGCGCGCGCAACGTCACCAATCTCCGAAGGTGCGCGCGAGAGCCGGAGCGCCTTTGCCATCCTGGCCTGTTCGGCCAATTCCGGCCGGAGCGTGTCCATCTGCCGATCGAGATCAGCTCGCCCTGTGACGAAGCGATCGTAGATCACCTCGGTCTCGGGCGATCGGCGGCCAATCGAAGTCGCCTTCTGGTCGCCGGTGAAGGGATCCCGCCGAGTCGGGTCAGGTATTCCCACTTCTTGACCTTGAGCCACTGCATGCCTCCGCCGAACTCGTCCCGTGAGCGGGCGAGAGCGCTGAAGTCAAAGGTCGTGGAGCGCATGGTTTCCACCAGCCGTCGCTGCTCTATCGCGCGACAATCTGGATGAGAACGTCTCACCTTGATTGTCGCGCGGCACTGCTCCCTGGCCATAGGGGTGCGTGCTACTTTATATTACTGCACAGATATTCGTATGTGAGCTAAAAAGCGCGATGCGTAAGTCACTGCCAAAGCGAGTGAATCTCTCGGATTGCGCTATTTAGCAGCACCCGATACTGCTAGTTCGGCGAGGTCGAACCGGCAAGATCCTAGACTTTTCTTGTTGTATGCATAGATCGCTTCGTCCACCGGATTTCCAATCTCATCGAGAACAGACCCGGTGCTGGCCCCAAGGCAATTTGGCAGCAGCGTGCTGCCAAATTTGGAACCTCCCGGGGCAACTGGAGGTTCAGAGATGCCGCGGTTCTCGCTGGAGCACTACGAACTCAACCGCGATCCCGACGAGACCGATGAGGAATATGCGGCCCGGCGTGCGTTGTTCGAAGACATCGGCCCGGCCGGAGATGGCGCATCATCCGAGCTTGATGAAGACGGCAGGTTCGAGATCCTGGACGGCGTCCGGCTCCCAATCGAAGAGCCCACCGAGAACCACGAACAGATATCGATGAACGTCTTCGCTGCACTCAAGCCGGCGATGGACCTCATCGGTTGCCGCACCTACGTCCGCATGGCGGTTCGTCGCGATGACATCCCGGCGTGCGAACTTCGCCCCGATATCCTGGTCCGCCGCGGCCCGGTCGGAGACCGGACCTACATCGACGACCCGATCGTCGTGATCGAGGTCATGTCGTCCCAATCGAAGCGCCGCGACGAGCGCCTCAAGCACCCTATCTATTGGAACATGCCGACAGTCCGGCACATCGTTCTTGTGGACGCCGAACGCGTGGCGGTAGTGCACGATCGGCAGATGGAAGAGGGATGGGACCGGTCGATGCTCTCGGACCCCAAAGCTGTCATCGATCTGGCCGAAGTCGGCTTCTCCGTTGCGCTGGAGAGCATCTATTCAGGTATCACATTCGGCTGACGTCTTTGACACGCCTCTAGTTCGAAACAAAAACCCCGCCATTGCTGGCGGGGCTTTTCTGCTTCAGGTTGGAATATGAAATCCCGGGGGTCCATTATCCATTAGGAATGTGCAGCGCCGACCAAAGTACGTCCCCTAATTCAAACCCGCCCGAACGCGATGCAGATCTGCGAACCCAGAATGCCGTGCTTTACTCGCTGCAAACGGTGGGTGACGCGGCGATTCGTTTGGACAAGGAAGAGAAGCGTCGCGGCGAGCCGGGACTTATGGAGAGTCGTTACCCTGACGTCCCGTGGCGAGACGTTCGCGGCTTATCGAATGTCGTACGACACGGCTACGACGATATCGATCTCGACATTATCTGGACCAGGGCCACTGAAGGGATTCGACCGGTCCGAGACGCTGCTAATCAGGAAATAACGAGGTCCGACTCCGATTGATACTCGGCCGTGAAGGGGGCGGCTCCTCCTCAAGCGCGCTTCTTTGCCTTGGCGGCAGTAGCGCGCTGGCCGCTCAGGCGACCAATTGCCGACGAGCCAACAATCCGACCTTTCGGCACAAGAGTTAGCTTGTAGCCAAGAACGCCCGTCGCCTTGCTCAGTGTATCGAGCGTTGGATTGCCGCCCACGCGAAACGTCTTGTAGATCGCTTCGCGGCTCAGTCCAGTCTCGCGGGAGAACTTCGAAACTCCCCGAGCCTTGGCTAGATCTCCGATAGCGGCAGCAATGAACGAAGGGTCATCGCTCTCAAGCGCTGCTTCTAGATAGGCGGCCTGCTGATCCGGCGTCTTCAGGTAGTCCTGAACGTCGAACTTGGTTGTCTTAAGGGGCATATCAAACCTCCTTCGCCATTTGCTTGGCGGTCCTGATGTCTTTGTTCTGGGTCCGCTTGTCGCCACCGCAGAGCAGGATAACCACGGTGTTGCCCTGCTGAACGAAGTAAATGCGATACCCTGGCCCTTAGTCGATCCGCAGTTCGCTGACGCCTTCGCCAACCGCTTTCACATCGCCCAGGTTGCCGAGTTCGAGACGGCGGATGCGGGCGGCGATCCGAGCAACGGCATTCGCATCTTTGAGCGCCCGGAGCCAATTCACAAAAGTGTCTGTCTGGCGGACCTCGAACATGTGTATCCTAATACACAGCGCGGACCGGAACTGTCAAATACAATACACAACTAACTGAGGGGATCCTCACGTCCTTCCACATCCCGAAGCCAGCGGCAGGAGGGGCGACGGCGCCGTCAAGAGACGCCGATTGAAACGCAATGTCGGTGGATTCCGACGAGAGCGATGTCTCGGACGACCGCCGAGGTCGTGGACGCCGAAAGAAGGGAAGACTGCCTGTTATCTACCCGATCCATCAGCTTCGAGAGCGATCTCAGCCATGCGGTCTACAATCAAGGTACCGCGCGGCTGGTCCCACATCTGTAAACGGTCGGATACTCTATTGGCGGCAATCAGCAAAAGTGCCAACGGACGCGGAATAGATCGGCGGGATGCCGCCTCATCCATCAACCAGCGGCGGATCGTTGCGCTATCGACGCCTAACCCATCCGCCAACCTCGATTGCCATGCGGATCGGCCCTTGTATTGGACGCCGCGATACGACGTCGCCCCGATGCGCGCGAGATCCGACGCCGAACCATGGCTCCAACCTCTATTTGAACGGATCTGCCCATGGCGTTGCCAGTTCATGATTAGGCTAATCGGCGATTCGTATCTGGCCAGCAGCGTCGATTTCAATAAGCTTGTTCACAGTGCTTTCCATCGACATGATGCACTTCATCACCAGACGAAATAACCGGGCTTCGCCGCGCAAGATGCACGGACGCCCAGCGTTTCGCAGCGAAACGCTCCGGTCTTCGCCGGATTGCCCCCTGTAATTACACTTGCACGCAACATCAGCCCCTCTGCAAATCGCCGAAGCTGCCGAACTGCGAGCCTCCCTGCACTCCGTTAATTCCCTGCGGAAAACCGGTTTCCACACGATAATCCGAGATTTGCTTGTTGTGGATGATCGCGGATTCAACACGATATTACGAGAAGCCGATAAAAATTGGCTAATCAGCTCACAAAATGCTGCTTCGGCGGTGCAAAAGCGGCGGCGTCTCGTGCCTCGCGGTGCAGGCCTTTGGCTGCACGCTCTTTCTACAATGGAGGTTCTGTCTTGACCGATAATCGCAGGCTTTTCGATTTCACCGGCAAGACGGCTGTGGTGCTCGGAGCGGCCTCCGGCATCGGCAAGTCGTCGGCGGAGGCGCTGGCGTCCCTCGGTGCCCGCGTTATGCGCGCCGATCGCACCGGCGAAGGCGCTGAAGCCACCGCCGCAGCGATCCGCGCGCAAGGCGGATCGGCGATATCGGAAAGTTGCGACGCGGCTGTTAGCGCCGATGTCACAGCACTTGCGGCAAAGCCGGCGGAAGCGTTTCCGCGCCTGGATATCGTCGTCACGACGCCGGGGTTGAACATCCGCAAGACGATCGTTGATCATACGGATGAGGATCTCGATCGCGTTATCAATCTCAATATCAAGGACACCGTCTGGTTCTTCCAGGCGTTCGGCCGCATCATGGTCAAGCAACGGGTGGGTAGCCTGATTGCCTGTTCTTCGGTGCGCGCTGTCACGATCGAACCGGGGCTTGCCGTCTACGGCTCGACCAAGGCCGCCATCCGGCTATTGGTCAAGGGTTTCGCGTCGGAGGTCGGCCGCTTTGGGGTCCGCGTCAACGCCATTACGCTGAGCATTACCGAGACGGTGTTGACCGGCCCCATCACGCGGCGGCCGGATATCTACAATCTCTACGCCGGTCACACGGTCTTAAATCGCTGGAGCAGCGCCGACGAAGTCGCGACCGCCGTCGCTTATCTGGCGTCGGATGTGGCGAGCTATGTCAGCGGCAGCACCTTGTTCGTCGACGGCGGCTGGACCGCCATTGAGCCCGCCGACGGGCTTGACGGAATTGTCGCGCTAAGTCTCGGTTCACCGGGTGAGGCTACCCTGGTACGCTGACAAACCCTGCGTCCTTGCGCTGCTCCTGTGCGTCGGCGGCTGTCAGCAGATCGATCAGCCGCGCCGCCTGTTGCGCTGACGTGGCCTGCGTCGTGACGGCAGCGGTGTACATGGTCGCAAGCGCGCAGCCTGATGGCAGCGAACCGGACAGAACGACGCGGTCAGTGCTGATGATTTCGGTCGATTGCGTGCAGCCGATCGGGCGTCGCGCATCCGACTCGGCCAGATGACGCATCGCGGTGGCGCCGTTCGGAAAGATCTTCAGCCGATCGGCAACTTTCTCGGCAATGCCAAGTTGCCCAAGCACCTTTGCAACGTGAATCCCGGCCGTCGAAACCTTGGTGTCAGGCACGAAGATCGCGTCCGAAGCGAGAAATGCCTCGCGCAAGCCTGCGGCATCGGTGACCGATATCTTGGGGTCGCCGGCGCGGACCGCGAGCGCGGTCTCGACCAGGCCGATATCGCGGATCGATGCCGGGACTACCAGCGTCTCCTCGGCAAGCTTGGCGACGATCGCCGCGGTCAAAATTACCATGTCGGTGGGCGCGCCTTTGCGCAATTTGTCGGCCATGGCACCGACCGCGCCGAACTCGCCGCCAATTTCGAAGCCAGTCTGCGTCCTGAGCGCCGGAGCCACGCTTCCGACCAATCCCTGCGCCGCGCCGCCGCTCAGGATGTTCAAGGTACTCATGAGCCCAATTCCATGGCTGCGATCAGGCTGTCGCGCGTGATCGGTAGATCGCGGACGCGCACGCCGAGGCAATCGAACACCGCATTGGCAATGGCTGCCGTGACGGGCCCGTGGGCGGCTTCGCCCGCGCCGACCGGGTCCAGTTCTGCCCGTTGGATCACTTCAACTTCCACCTCGGGCACCTCGCTGAAACGCAGGATGGGATAGTCCGTCCAATTCGTGCTGGTAATGCGCTGCCGATCGAAGCGGACCCGCTCCTTCAACACCCAGCTCGTGGCCTGGATGGCGCCGCCCTCGATCTGGTTGATGACGCCATCCGGATTGATCGCCTCGCCGACGTCGACCGCGAGCGTCAGCTTCCTGACACGGATATCCTTCTCGCCTTCGATCTCGGCCACCGCGGCGCAATAGGCGCCGGTGTTTTTGTAGCGGGCAAAGCCGATGCCGTGGCCGACGCCGCGTTGCTTGTCCGGTCTCCACTTCGCGCGCTTCGCGGCCGCGCGGATCACGTCCTTTGCGCGCTCGTCGCGGAGGTGGCGGAGCCGGAACGCGACCGGATCTTCATGGCGCTCGGCCGCGATCTCGTCGAGAAAGGATTCGATCGCAAACACATTGCCCTGTGCGCCGAGCGTGCGCAGCGCGGAGGTGCGGACCGGCATGGTCTTCAGGCGGTGGCTCTCGATGCGCCACGACGGGAAATCATACAGCGGAACCGAGTTGCGGTCGGCGCCGCCACCATTGGCCTGCGGCGGATCGCTCGAGATCATGCGCGGAAACGGGTTTGCCAGTTCAAAGGCCGCGAGCAAGGCAGGCTGCGCCGCGCGTCCCGGCCTCGCGGCATGGCCGTTGCTCCAGACCGAATGCCGCCAGTCGACGACTTCGCCCTCGGCATCGAGACCGGCCTCGATTTCGATCGCCATAGCCGCGCCGAATGGCGCATGCGACATCTCGTCCTCGCGCGACCACATCACCCGTACCGGCCGGCCGCCCGCGGCTTTCGCCAGCAGCACGGCATCGAGCGCGACGTCGTCGGCGGCGTTATGCCCGTAGCAGCCGGCGCCTTCCATATGTTCGACGGTGATATTCTCGACCGCTAGTCTCAGCACCAGCGCCAGATCGGCGCGCAAGAGATAGACGCCCTGGCTATGGGTCCAGACATGAACGCGGTCGCCGTTCCACTGCGCCATCGCGCAGGATGGCGCGATCGAAGCGTGAGCTATGTAGGGCCGGCTATACTGCCGCCGGATGGTGCGCGTCTTTGCATGAGCGGCTGACGGCGTTCTGTCATCGATGATGGTCAGCTCGGACGGCTGGGTCTTCAGGAATGCCGAGAGGTCGCTTTCGTCAGGCAATGGCTCGCCGTCAGACCATGTTGCGCCCTTGCGCAAGCCGGCGAGCGCCGCCTCCGCGCCATGCTCGGTCTCGCTGACGACACCTGCGAAACTGCCGTCGCGTACGACCGCGACGAGACCGGCAATCGCGCGGGTGCGTTCTTCGCTCAGCTCGGTGAGTTTCGCGCGCGAATTCACCGGCCGTAGCACGCGGCCGTGCAACATTCCCGGCAACGCACAATCGTGGATGAAACGCGGCCGCGCGAACACCTTGTCGGGAATATCGATGCGCTGGATCGAATTTCCGGCCTGCGCACGGCGCGTTGCCAGTTTGGCCGTCGCGTCAGGCGTCGCGTCCCGATCGAGCCTGATGTCACCGGCAAGCTCCCAATAGCTGGTCCTGACATTGCCGGGTCCCGAGATGGTGCCGTCCTCGATAGCGAGCGCGTCGATCCCCACACCCAGCCGCTCCGATGCCAGTCCGAGAAAGATCTGACGAACCTCGGCGCAGACGTGTCGCAGCGCGCGTCCCGATTGCTGTACCGAGAGGCTGCCCGACGTGACGCCCTCATTGGGACTGGTGGCGGTCGACGCGCGGACCATCTGCAGACGCGAAATGTCGACGTCGAGTTCGTCGGCAGCGATCTGCGCCAGCGCGGTGACGATGCCTTGCCCGATTTCGACCTTGCCGGGCGTGACGGTGACTTGGCCCTGCGCCGAGAATTTCAGCCAGGACGACAGTTTCGGGTTTGCCGCGAGACTTAGGGGCAATTTGGCCGGGGGCGGCGAGGGCGTTTGCGGGTTCATCTCGCCGCCATTTCGTCTGCCGCGCGCAGCACCGCCCGCACCATGCGGTTATGCGAACCGCACCGGCAAAGGTTGGCGTCGAGCGCTTGCTTCACCTCCTGGCCGGAGGGTGCGGGATTTCGCATCAGCAAGGCGGCCGCGCTCATCAGGATGCCGGATACGCAATAGCCGCATTGCAACGCCTGCTCGGCGATGAAGGCGCGCTGCAGCGGATGCGGTCGTTCGGCGGTTCCGAGCCCCTCGGGTGTCGTGATGTCCTTGTCCGCCACCGACCATAGCGGCGTGTCGCAGGCGGCCACCGCGCGATCGCCGATAATGACGTTGCAGGCGCCGCATTCGCCGGCGCCGCAGCCGAAATGCGGTCCGGTCATGCCGAGCGGCCCGCGCAATATGTCCAGCAGTGATCGATCGGGATCGGCATCGACATCCATCTCGGCGCCATTGAGGCGAAATCGAACGCTCGGCATCGAGGCGGACCTTGTTTTATGGATCGTTATTGCGGCTTGTCGAATTTCTTGACGACTTCAGCCCATTTAACAATATCTCCGCGCAGGAATTTGTCGAACTCCTCCGGGCTCATCGACATCGGAACGGCGCCCTGCGCGGTCCAGAGTTTGACGATGTCGGGTCGCTTGATCGCGGCATTCACGGCCGCATTGAGCTTGTCGATGATCGCTTTCGGCGTGCCTGCCGGCGCCATCAGTCCGAGCCAGATTGTGGCCTCATAGCCGGGAATGCCGGCCTCGGTCACCGTCGGCACGTTGGGCAGTACGCTCGAGGGCGTCTTGCCGGTCGTGGCAAGCGCGCGGACCTGACCTTCGGCGATATTGGGCGCCATCGCCGGAACCGCGTCGATCATCATCTGCACCTGGCCGCCGATCACGCCGCTGCGCGCCTCGCCGCTGTTGCGGTAGGGTACGTGCAGTACGTCGATGCCGGCCATGGCTTTGAAGAGTTCGCCGGCCATGTGGTACGGCGTCCCCTGGCCGGACGAGGCATAGTTCAGCTTGCCGGGTTGGGCCTTGGCGAGCGCGATGAACTCTTGCAGCGTCTTCGCCGGCACGGCGGGATGGACCACGATCACGAGGTCGGAATAATTGACCGGCGCGATTGGCGCGAGGTCGCGCATCAGCTCATATTTGCGCTGCGGCACCAGCGATTCATTCGCCGTCTGGGTGTTCGACATCATCAACAGCGTATAGCCATCGGGCGGCGACTTGGCGGCCTCCAGCGTGCCGATCACCCCGCCGGCGCCGGTCCGGTTCTCGACCACGAAGGGCTGGCCGAAACTTTCCTGTAAAATGCTGCCGATCTGGCGGGCGGTGACATCCGCCGGCCCGCCGGCGCCGAAGGGAACGATGACCCGAACAGGCCGCGCCGGATAATCTTCCGCCGGCAAGGGCGAGTTAAGGATCGGCATCGCCAGCAGAGCGGCCGTCAGCGCCATCGCAAACCTTGAGCCCGTCATTTCTTCCCCTCAAACTTTAGTCTTGTTCCTTGCGGCGAGTTTAGCTGCAATGCAAAGCCGCTGTCGACGATAGACTCTGCCTACGGCATCGGAATAAAAGACTAGAGCCGGTGTACCCAACTTCGCCAACAAGCGCGGGGAATGAAACGATGAAATACCAAGGGATCTCTCGCCGCGCCGTGCTGCGAGGCACCGGTGCCGTACTGGCGGGCGCTGCATTCTCGACCGGCGTCATGGCCGACGCGCCGCCGGCGGAATCGGTCACACCGGCGCTGATCGAGGCGGCGAAGAAGGAAGGCCAGGTGATCTACTACACCTCGACCGACCTGCCGGTCGCGGAAAAACTGGCCAAGGCGTTCGAGGCGAAATACCCGGGGATCGCGGTTCGCGTCGAGCGCACCGGCGCAGAACGGGTGTTCCAGCGAATCGGTCAGGAATATTCCAGCAACATCCACGCCGTGGACGTCGTGAACTCGTCGGATGCGGCGCATTTCATCGTCTGGAAACGCGACGGCATTCTTGCGCCTTATGTGCCTGAGGATGTCGCAAAGTTCTATCCCGCCGACCACAGGGATCCCGACGGCCAGTTCGCAAGCTTCCGCGTCTGGCTCTCCATCATCGCCTACAATACCAATCTGGTGAAAGCGGAAGACGCCCCCAAGAGCTTTGCCGACCTGCTCGATCCCAAATGGAAGGGCAAGATCGTCAAGGCGCATCCTGGCTACAGCGGCACCATCATGACCGCGACCTACCAGATGCAGCGCGATCTCGGCTGGAGCTTCTTCGAACAGCTCGCCAAGCAGAACATCATGCAGGTGCAATCGTCCGCCGATCCGCCGAAAAAGCTCGAGCTCGGTGAACGCGCCGTGATGGCCGACGGCAACGAGTACAACATTTTTCAGATGAAGGAGTCCGGCCGCCCGGTCGAACCGGTCTATGCCACCGAGGGTTCGCCGCTGATCATCGGCCCGAACGGAATCTTCAAGGGCTCGCCCAATCCGAGCGCGGCAAAACTGTTTCAGTCGTTCAGCCTCGGCCGTGAGGCCCAGCAGCTCATCATCGACGTCGGCGGCCTGCGCTCCGTCCATGCGCAGACGACCGAGAAAGCGGGACGCAAGCCGCTGAAGGACATCAAGACCATGAAGGATGACGCCGCGGCGGTGGAAAAAGAAGGCGATTCGATCAAGGCGCGCTATACCAAAATCTTCCACGTCTGATCCGAATGACCTCTGAACTGCCCAGGACGTCCGTCGCCGAGACGCTTGCTGCGAAGATTGTCGCGTTGCAGCCGCGCGATTTGCCGGCCGCCAGCACGCGCAAATGCGAGGATTTGCTGATCGATGTCGTCGGCCTCTGCGTCACCGCGCGCAATGAGGACTATATCAGGAGTGCGCTGGCGGGTTGCGACGATGATGGCCCCTGCACGGCGATCGGGCATCAGCGCACGCTGAATGCCGCCGGCGCCGCGTTCATCAACGGCACTGCCGCGCATGGCGAGGATTTTGACGATACATTCGAGGGCGGCCCGGTTCATGCCGGAGCGGTGATCGTGCCGGCGGTTCTGGCCGCCTGCGAACGCCATAACACTGATGGCCGCATGGCGCTGATCGGGATTGCGGTGGGGACCGAAGTGCTCTGCCGCTTAAGTCTCGTGGTGCCGAAGGCCGTCCATAAGGCGGGCTTCCATCCGACCGCCATATTCGGCGCGATGGGGGCGGCTGCCGGTGTCGGTGCGGCGCTCGGCCTCAACGCCAGGCAAATCGTCGATGCGCTCGGTATTGCCGGCAGCATGGCGGGCGGCATCATCGAATATCTCGCCGAGGGCGCCTGGACCAAGCGGCTGCATGCCGGCTGGGCGGCGCAGTCGGGCATTCGTGCGGCGCTGCTGGCGCGAGGAGGATTCGTCGGCCCGCGCACGGTGTTCGAAGGCGTCCATGGCCTCTTCCACGGCTTTGCCCACGCCGTCAAAGGCGACTACGACGCGCTGACCGGCGATTTCGGCACGCGCTGGGTGACGGACACATTGGCGTTCAAGCCATATCCCTGCGGAACGATGGCGCAGCCCTATATCGATTGCGCGCGACGGCTCGCCGCGCGCGGTATCAAGCCCGAGGACGTCACAGGAATCGTCTGCGAGGTCGCAGAGGGGACGGTGCACCGGCTGTGGGAGCCGCTGGCTGACAAGCAGCGACCGCGCAACGGCTATGCCGCCAAGTTCGCCACGCCCTATCTGCTGGCGACCGGTTTCGTGCATGGCGGGGTCGGGTTGGGCGCGTTCACGGAAAGCGCGATCCGCGATGCGCGCGTGCTGGCGCTCGCAGCGAAAGTGAAATTCGTGATCGATCCGGACAATCCCTATCCAAACAACTACACCGGCCATATCCGTGCGACGCTCGGCGACGGCAGCGTGATTGAAGAGCGGCAACCGCACATGCGCGGCGGCGCGCAGGAGCCGCTGACGCGCCAGGATGTGACTGATAAATTCGCGCTCAACGCGCAGCATGGCGGCTGGAGCAAGGCGCAGGGCGATGCGACGTTGAAGCTGCTGGCGGGGTTGTATCAGGGCAAGATCGATTTATCGTCGTTGCGGAACTGAATGTCGTCATGGCCGGACTTGTCCCGGCCATCCACGTCTTATGGTGTCAGACTAGGAAAGACGTGGATGCCCGGGACAAGCCCCGGGGCATGACGAGGAGAGAGCGTGCATGACAGCCAAAGAACTCACCGGCAAGGTCGCCATCGTCACCGGCGCAGGCCGCAATATCGGCCGCGCGATCGCGCTGGCGCTGGCAGGCGACGGTGCGTCCATCGTGGTGAATGCGCGCAGCAACCGCGCCGAGGCGGAAGGCGTTGCGCGCGAGATCGAATCCCTGGGCGCCGGGGCGCTGGTCCATATCGGCGACGTTGCCGACGCCAAGGCGGTGCAGGCGATGGCGGATGCGGCCGTAAAACAGTTCGGCCGGATCGACATCCTCGTCAATAACGCTGCGTTGCGCCGGGAAAAGTCGTTTGCGGAGATGGATTATGCCGCGTGGCGTGAAATCCTGGACGTCACCCTCGATGGCACCTTCCATTGTGTGAAGGCCTGCCTGCCGACGCTGCGCCAATCCGGCGCGGGGACCATCGTCAATATCGGTGGCCTGAGCGCGCATACGGGCGCGAAAAATCGGGCGCATGTAGTGACCGCGAAAGCCGGGATCGTCGGCCTCACCCGCGCGCTCGCCCACGACCTCGCCGATGACGGCATCATCGTGAACTGCGTGGTGCCCGGGCTGATCGGCACGCCGCGGCCCAAAGACAAGCCGGAACCTGCGCATCACCTGACCCACCAGACCATCACCGGCGAGCGCGGGCGGCCGGAAGACGTGGCGGCCGCCGTGCGATTCCTGTGCGGACCGGGCGCGCGCTACATCAACGGACAGGCGATCCATGCCAATGGCGGGGCTTATCTGGGCGTTTGATGCATGGCTTTGCTGCCGTTTTCGCCGGGGTATTCCCGGATAAATGCACTCGGCGACGCGGTCATTTAATGTTACCTAGGGACGCATGAACCAGCACGCCAAGGTTGACATCCGCCATTCCACCTGTCCGCATGATTGTCCGTCGGCCTGCGCGCTCGACATCGAGGTGATCGAAGGCAAGAGCATCGGCCGGGTCCGCGGCTCCAAGCTGCAGACCTATACGGCCGGTGTTGTCTGCGCCAAGGTCGCGCGCTACGCTGAACGTATCCATCATCCCGACCGGCTGCTCTATCCGATGCGTCGCACCGGGCCGAAAGGTTCCGGCCAGTTCGCGCGGATCTCCTGGGACGAGGCGCTGGACGAGATCGCCGCGCGGTTCGATCAGGCCGAACGCGAATTCGGCGCCCAATCGGTCTGGCCGTACTATTACGCCGGCACCATGGGGCTGGTGATGCGTGACGGCATCAACCGCCTGTCCCATGTCAAGAAATATTCCCGCTTCTACTCCACCATCTGCGCCAACATCGCCCGTGTCGGATTTTCCATCGGTACCGGCAAGATCGCCGGCGTCGATCCGCGCGAGATGGGCGTCTCCGACCTGATCGTGATCTGGGGCACCAATCCCGTGAATACCCAGGTCAACGTGATGACACATGCGATGCGCGCCCGGAAGGAGCGCGGCGCCACGATCGCGGCGGTCGACATCTATAATAACGACACCATGAAGCAGGCCGATATCAAGATCATCCTGCGGCCCGGTACCGACGGCGCCTTCGCCTGCGGTGTGATGCATGTGTTGTTCCGCGAAGGCTATGCGGACCGCGCTTATATGGATCGCTATACCGATTGCCCGGATGAGCTGGAAGCGCATCTGGCGACACGCACACCGGAATGGGCCTCGTCGATATCGGGTGTGCCGGTGGAGGAAATCGAGGCTTTCGCCGGTCTGGTCGGCCAGACCAAGCGTTCGTTCTTCCGGCTCGGCTACGGTTTTACCCGCAGCCGCAACGGGGCGGCGCAGATGCACGCGGCGCTGTGCATTCCGGCGGTGACCGGCGCCTGGCAATATGAAGGCGGCGGCGCGTTTTTCAACAATGCCGCGATCTGGAAGTTCAATGAGTCGGTCATCGAAGGCCATGACGCGATCGACCGCACCACGCGCTGGCTCGACCAGTCGCAGATCGGGCGGATCCTGACCGGCGACACGGAGGCCTTGAAAGGCGGGCCACCGGTCAAGGCGATGCTGATCCAGAACACCAACCCGATGACGGTGGCGCCGGAGCAGACCCTGGTGCATGAGGGCTTTGCCCGCGAAGACCTGTTCATGGCGGTGCACGAGCAGTTCATGACCGAGACCGCCGCCATGGCCGATATCGTGCTGCCCGCGACCATGTTCATGGAGCACGACGATCTCTATTACGGCGGCGGCCACCAGCATATTTCGGTCGGCGCCAAGCTGATCGACCCGCCCGGGGAATGCCGCTCGAACCATGAAGTGCTGCAGGCCCTCGGCCGGCGGCTCAAGGCCGTCCATCCGGGTTTCGAGATGTCGCCGCGGCAACTGATCGACGTGACGCTGCAGAAGAGCGGCCATGGCGGTATCGAAGCCCTGGAGGCGGATCTGTGGCGCGACATCCAGCCGGATTTTCGTACCTCGCATTACCTCGACGGTTTTGCGCACGCGGACAAGAAGTTCCACTTCAAGGCCGACTGGGCGCATCCTCCCTTCGGCAACCCTGGTCTGGGGCCATGGCAGCAGATGCCGTCGCTGCCGGATCATTGGACCATTATCGAGGAGGCGGACGAGGCGCATCCGTTCCGGCTCGCGACCAGTCCATCGCGCAGCTTTCTCAATACCAGCTTCAACGAAACGCCATCGTCGATCGCGCGCGAGGGAAAACCCTCGGTGATGATGCATCCCGAGGATGCCGCCGCGCTTGGTGTCGTCGACGGCGAGATTGTCACGCTCGGCAACGTCAGGGGCGAGACTAATCTGACCGTCAAGGTGTTCGACGGCCTTCGCCGCGGCGTGCTGGTTGCGGAATCGATCCAGCCGAACAAGGCCCATATCGGCGGTCGCGGCATCAACACGCTGACCGGCGCCGCGGCGGTCGCACCCGTCGGTGGTGCCGCCTTCCATGACAATAAGGTCTGGGTGAAGAAGGTCGCGTCCGCGGGCTAAATCTCTCTTGCGGTCCGCCGCCATCCTGCCGCAAATGTTCGCCGACATATGGCAAACAGGCGAGCGGGACAATGACCGACCATCACAGCGTGATACGCGAAAAGCGCGGGCAGGCCCTCTGGATCACCATCAACCGGCCGGACAAGCGCAACGCCATCAATGCCGACGTGGTGGCCGGCATCGCCAAGGGCTATCGCGACGCGCATGATGACAAGGAAGTCCGCGTCATCGTGCTGACCGGCGCGGGCGACAAGGCGTTTTGCGCCGGTGCCGATCTGCAAAACAGCGGTGCTGCGTTTGCGATGGACTTTTCCAGGCCGAACGTCGACTACGCCGATCTGTTGCGACTGTCGCAAAATGCTACCAAGCCCGCGATTGCGCGGGTGGGCGGCGTTTGCATGGCCGGCGGCATGGGTCTGCTGTGCATGACCGATATGGCGGTCGCCGCCGATCACGTCATCTTCGGGCTGCCCGAGGTCAAGGTCGGCGTGTTCCCGATGCAGGTGATGAGCCTGCTGCAATCGATGGCGCCGCCGCGCCTCGTCAATGAATGGGCGCTGACCGGGGAACCCTTCGACGCCAGAAGCGCGCAGGCCGCCGGGCTTCTCAACTACGTGGTGCCCTCAGCCGAACTCGACGCCAAGGTCGAATGGCTGATCGGCCGCATCGTCGACAAATCGCCGACTGCGATCCGGCGCGGCAAATATGCCATGCGCGCGATCGCCTCGATGTCGTTCGACGAAAGCATCGCCTATACCGAAAGCCAGATCGCGCTATTGGCGATGACCGAGGATGCCAAGGAAGGCCTGAAAGCGTTCAGCGAAAAGCGCAAGCCTTCGTGGCCGGGCAAATAGATCGGCTACCCTTCGGGTGTCGGATATTTCCCGAAGTAAGCGCTTGGCGCCGTCCACATCGCCGTCGAGCCCCGCGACGCTAATGGCGATCATCCGCTCTCTCGTGACGACGTCGAAAGCAAGTTCGTGGCCAGCGTTCCTCGCCAATTCTTTCAGGAAAACTTGCGCTATTGAGCACGGGAAGGGCTGATCGCTGACACTAACGGTGGATCTGTCAACGCGGAGCGCAGGAGCGCGCATCGGCCACATGACGCCGACGGCAGCGGCGGCGGCGCAGAGAATGGGTGCTTGAGGCAAGTCGAGACCGCCTTGCCGGAAACGCCCGCTTCAGCGCCAGCGACTGCAGCGCCGCTCTGGACGGCAGCAGATCGGAATGATAATTCTAACTATTCGCGATGCCAGAGCGCAGTTCGACGTTCGGCGCTCCCCGCACCGTCGCGTCACCAATGCGGAAGCGATAGAGCCAGTCTGCGCGACGCGCGGCGCCAGCTTCGAGTTTTCGGCTATCCGGAATATCGTGTTGAAATACCGCTGCCGTTGAACTCTCCGGCCGTGTAGATTCTCTGGTGCTCGAAGCAGGCTTGGGTCCCTCGAGGACACTCGTTGAACGCTTTGACCAATCTGCATGCAGTTCCTAGGCGCCCGATTTGGGAGCGTTGACATTTGTACCACTTACTGGTGCACAATATACTGCCAAGAGGTCTGCCAAGAGGTCTGCCATGATGGATGCGCCAAATCACGATTTGGATTTTTTCGAATGGACGCAGCAGCAATCTGCCGCTCTCCGGTCTCGCCCCCTCGATTGCAGCGAACTCGACACTGACAAACTGGCGGAAGAGATCGAAGACATGGGATTGGAGCAGATACGTAAGACCTCGAGCTTTCTGGTCCAAATGCTGGTGCACCTGCTCAAGTTGCACCTTGATCCGAAAGCTCCTTCCGCCCAACATTGGTTTGAACAGGTGCTTCGATTCCAAGCCGAAGCTGTGCTCGCCTTCTCGCCTGGCATCAAACAGCGCCTCGATCTCATAAAGATCTGGAAGCTCGCGAAGAAGGGCGCCACTTCAAAATTGGCTCAGCACGACGTCGTAGCTCCGGATTTGCCGCCGGAGTGTCCGCTTTCACTGGACGAGATGCTCGACATCGACTTCGATCCGAATATGGCTCTCCAGACGATCGCGGCGGCCGTCAACGCGTCCACGGCCAAGCACGGCCGGTGAAAGCTTTCGATTCGGCAGATTTGGAGGCTGCTAAGGCGGCGGCCATATCGTTTCTAAGACAAAGAGTGTCAGAGTCGGGAATGTCCCATACCCAGTTGGCCAAGAAGGCCGACTGCGAACGCTCTCACATATCCGAGATGCTTTCGGGACGGGTCGAAAGGTTCAGCCTTGCTCGCATCAATCGCGTCCTCGCCGTGTTCGGGGCAAGCATTCAAGTGAGCTATCGGCTCGTGTCCGACGACCGACGGAGCCCCACACTCCCTGGATCCACCCGAAGTCAGGGTTGACAGGCCGGTCGGGCAGCGACCGCGCCCACACGTTATTCCGAGATTTGTGTTGGATGGATATTGACGTTTCAACACGATTTTCCGGATAGCCGAGTTTTCGACGCTCGCCCCGATCTCGTCCTCCGTCGCAGCCGCTTGGACGTGACCGTCCGTTCCCGAAAATGCGCTTGGCCCCCGGCACGAGCCGGAATCTCGGGGTGAGATTACCCACCTCCAGCAATTGTCTGCATCGTGGTTAAGGGCCTAATCGGGCATCTGGACGACGAAGAAAGCCGAAAGACGGGGCGGTAGCGGCCCCCGCGCGCCGCGAGCGGCCTTTTTTATTGCCGCTCGATCGCTTGTATTTCTAAGCGGCGTTGGCCTCTTGCCGCAGCGCCCCGGGGATTATCGTGACATGATCGCAGAAGCATCAGTGCAGTTGCCACGGACCGAGGGTTTGACGCCCGCGGCGGCGACGGCGCTTGAGCTTTTCGAACGGGACGCCCGCCGGTCCTACGGCGACGACTTTCTGAAGATTGTTCTGTTCGGCAGCCGCGCCCGCGGCGATGCCGGCCCGGACAGCGACGTCGACGTCGCGGTCGTCCTGAAGGACATCCGCGATCGCGCCGCCGAGCGTGATCGGCTGGCGGACATCGCCTACGACGCGATCACGGAGACCTACGTGGAGGTCCAGGCGGTGCCGATCTCCGGAGACGAATGGGAGCATCCGGATACTCATCGCAATCCTGCGCTGATACGCGCGATCAAGCGTGACGGCATGATCCTCGAAGGTCGGAATGATCAGCAAAATTCTCAGCAAAGCTGCCCGGTCCGCTAAGGTCGCCCGAGCTCTGATGGAGAGCGGGGACTGCGCCTGTTTCACCTTCCGGAAATGCCGTCGGCGCTGCAGCGGTGTCGACTGCCGATTGTGCAAGCGCAGGGCAAAGCATGTCCCCTAGCTCGTCCGACATCCCCTTGGCATTCCGTGTGGGCGACCCTCGCAAGAGAGCGGTTGGCATTGGCGAATTGCTGGACCTGAGCGCCCCGTCGCTAGTACGGCGGCGGAATTGTTCGTCGAGATAAACAATCTCCACGCCTTCAGGGAAGGAAACGGGCGAGTTCAACGCTTTTTCCTGAAAGAATTGGCGAGGAACGCTGGCCACGAACTTGCTTTCGACGTCGTCACGAGAGAGCGGATGATCGCTATTAGCGTCGCGGGGCTCGACGGCGATGTGGACGGCGCCAAGCGCTTGCTTCGGGAAATATCCGACACCCGAAGGGTAGGCGCGCTAAGAAAGGCTTTGAAGTTTCTGAAGGAGTCGAACTCCTTCCCTTGGAACGATCTGTATATCGCGACGACGACTGCCGGGCAGCGTTACGCCGGTGTTCTCGTCGGAACGGCCGGTGACGACTACATGATGCGGGTCTCGGAGTACCCCAGGAGTGGATTGCCATCGGAGATGTGGACGATCTCCCGGAAGATCTACACAAAGAGGCGGTTTACCTATCCCAAGCAGGCCTTCATCATGGAGCGCAAGACGACCCCGAAGGCTCCTCATCGTCCTTTTTTTCTGCGGTCATCAATCTCTCTAGACTGGCTACGGCTTCAACGAACGCCGGGAAGGCTACGCGTACCCTGGCGAGATTCTCGTCGACCTTCGAGGCATCGAGGTCAAACCCGTACCGAAGGCGAACAACATGCCGGAACCCCTTCAACTCGACGAGAAGGCCGTAGAGTTCGGACGAGAGTAAAGCAGGACGCTTGCCATCGATCGCGGCCGACATTTGGTCAAGCAAATCCTGATGCGCCGACTCGCCCGTCGGCACATAGCCGTCAATATCGTTGGCGATGTTCAGCATCACATCTTCGATGCCGTTGTAGATGTTGTGGACACCCAATGCCAAAGCCGAATCTCTCGCCCATTCGTTGACGGGGTGATCTGACCCCTTGATCGAATGGAGATAGCCGTCAATCTTGACGAGCTCTTGCCTAGCCCGGTCAAGTTTGGCTGCGAGTTTTGCGAAGGCCGGGTGCTTAGACGAGATCATGTTCGAACTCCCTAAGCCGCTCGGGAGTTAGGTCGTCCGCATAGATAAGGTCGTACGAGATGCCCGATCCGCGCATAGCTGCAGCCACTGCGCGTTCCACCTTCGCTCGCCCTTGCGAATCTAGATTGCCCCGAACAAGAAAGTCGACATCGGAATGGGACTTGAATTCCCGCCTCGCCAGCGAACCGATCACCACGACGTCAAAGCCGTCCGAGCGAAGGCCACGCAACAACGGCTCGACACAGGCGATCGCAGTTGCCCGCCTGCGCTCCATCCGCTCGCCGATCACGCTGTCGATACGACTGGCCATTCGAACCTGCTCAGTGTCTCGCCTAGCTTAGTACCGTAGCGAGCCAAAAGGAACATATAAGCCCTGGGGGAAGAATCGTTAACGCCAGTCCACGACCACGTTTGAGGCGCCTCCGATGACCGGTGAACGTGGTAAATTCCAACACGATAATTCGAATAGCCGAAAAGAAAAACCGCGCCGGTGACGGCGGGGTTCCAATTTGGCAGCACGCTGCTGCCAAATTGCCTCCTCGGCCAGGCGATCGATGACCCGCTTACCCCATCCGGCGGCCGCCTGCTTGGCCAGAATCTCCCGACCGATCCTCCAATACAATTGAATCATCTCAGCATTTGCGGTCAGGGCGGCACGCCCTTGTGCCTGCCGTATTTGAGACTTCAACGCGTCGAGCCATTCCGAATATTCCGGTGGCAAAGTGGACCTTGAAACAGCAACCAAGTATCCGGAAAGGAACAATCCTTTCTCCGATACAACGTCGCCCCGATCTTCTTGGGTTTGAACACCGGCTCGACGCCAACCTCCTCGAGCTCCTTCTTGACCACCAGAAAATGCTGGCGGCGCTGTTTGGCGAGTGCGAACAGGGAGTAGCCTGCAGCTTGCCGAGGAAGTCCCGAACTGACGCGGCGCCGCCATCCGCGATCGTGAAGCCGGCGGCGCCGGCCAGTCGCCATTCCTCATCGGTCAGCCGGTTCAGGTTAGCGGTCCGGCCGAACAGGTCGACGGCGCCGAGCAGCTCGCAGGTCTTGATGGCGACGAACAAGTCGAGGGAATCGAGGTACGGCGAACGGCGTTCACCGCCGAGCCGGGTCAGGACGTAAATTTCGAGGCCGGTGGGTCGCCGGCGTTCGGCCTGGCCGATCAGATGGTCGAGGCCGGCCAGCGCGGCGCGGCGTGGTGGGTGAAGTCGTGCATCTGGCCCGGCGTCATGTCTTTCGCGATCGTGACGAGCGCAAGGTCGTGGGTCGGGCAGGTTTTGATGGCATCGATCTGCCACAGCGCCCGTCCGTAGGGGGCAAGCTGCGGTTGGGAGTTGGTATTGGCGATATCGTGCTTGAGGCATTCAGGACAGACAGCGACCCGCATTCGCCGCAGCGAAAAACGCGTCAGTCGTTCGCCGCGGTGCTGAAAGTTCAGGCCGGCGCCCCGGACGAATGCATGGGACCGGAGATCATCCGCCGACACGCCGCCCTTGTCGGCGACCGCCAGATCAGCACGTAGACGCAGAAAGCCCGCCGTTTCCGGCGGGCTTTCTTATCTTGTCGATAGCGGGCCCACTATGATCGGTAACGCGGGCCAACTTGTAGCGGGCAAACTATGGTCGGGACATCATCAGTGCTCATGCACTGCAATTCACTGCGGGACCAAAGTACGTCCCCTAATGCCCATATAAGTCGCTGAAAACACACAGCGCGACATCTGCGATTCCCCAGATCGGCGACTGCCGGGGCAAAGCACGTCCCCTAAAACAAACGCTGCTTCTTCCAGCGCTTCCATGGCCAACCACGAGCGAGCCTGGGTTCGGCCGTCTGCAGGCTGTCTCCCTGGCTGCAATGAGCTATACGGTAATGGCGAGCGCTCACCAACGACACGTCTACGGCAGACTGCCGGCGCACAATGGCTGATATTGTTCGGCTCGGAACCTATTCTCGCTGCCACCACCCTTTCTTGTTTCAGGCCGATTGTTTATATTTCTGAGCAGAATTCCGGAGGCGGGCGCTCAAAAAGCCGCCCGAAGAGAGTGTCGCGGACGGCAGTTTGATGAGACCATCGATTTCCATAGCTGAGCACGGGGACCAGGTTCGCGAGATCCTGGAACGCGCCGGCATGCGCAACGCGAAGGTATTCGGCTCGACGGCGCGCGGCGAAGACACCGACGACAGCGATCTGGACCTCCTGGTGGAGGCACCTCCGGGCACCACGCTCTACGATCTTGCGCGGGTCGAACTCCAGCTTGAAGGACTGCTCGGCTGCAAGGTCGAGGTGCTGACCGAAGGCTTTCTCGCGCCCGATGTCGCCGAGAACGTCGAAGCCGACCTCGCGCCCATTCCATGACCAAGCGCTCCGAACATGAGTGGCTGGGCGACATCATCGCCTGGGGCGAGCGCCTGCAGCGACATATCGCCGGTGTTGATCGAGCAGGCTTCCTCGGAAGCGAAGTCATTCAGGACGCCGTCTGCAAGTGCATCGAAGCGGTGGGCGAAGCGGCCGGGAAGCTCGACGACCTGGATCCCGAGTTGGATCGGACCGTCCCCGGGCTGAACCTCAAGCTCGCCCGGAGGATGCGCGATCGCATGACCCACGGGTACTACAGAATCGACTGAGGGATCGTCTGGGACACGGCTACCACGTCGGTGCCCCAGACCGTGGAAGCCGCCCGCTCGCTCATGCGGAAATACGACGACGGCGACGGCGGGGGCGGGGGAGCCTCCGGCGGCCCACCCACTTGAACGCTGTCCCGCCGCAGCGACCGCGTCAGACTGAAAACGGCTGGTAGGCCGGGTGATCTTGCTTCAGGCCCCGTAGCAAGTGCCCCAGAAAGGACGACACGGCGAAGGCGTCGCGCAGCTTGCCGTGTCCGCTTTCGACCTTGAGCCGCAGCGCTGTGCGGCACCGGGCAAAGTTGGTCCCCTATGGCTCCGACAACCCTCTGGAATCGTTAGTGCGAAATTCGCGTTCTGACGTGCTACCTGCTGGATGCCGGGCAAAGTACGTCCTCTAAAGCTGACGGCCGGGCGAACATGCAAACCGGAAGTGAGCAGCCGACGTCCAAAACTGCGTTTTTTGACCCGGACAGACCTCGCCCAACGTCCCTCGGAGGACGCGCGTGTATTCTTGAGGCGCACTTGATAAGTGGATAGGACGGAGACATAATGAATGACGAGAAACCCATGGTGAACGTCATCACATATTCTAGCGCCAAAGCACGAATGCGCGGCCCAGCCTCCAGAGAGGGATTGGGGTGACCTGACGCGTCCTGAGAATGCGTGCAGCGATCGGACCAGGCCCTCGTTTTAGGGGCCTTTTTTATTGCCGATTTCCCACCGCACAAATTCCAGGAGCACGACCATGACTGACATCAAGAAGACGCTGATCACCAGCGCACTTCCCTACATCAACGGCATCAAGCACCTCGGCAACCTGGCCGGATCGCTCTTGCCGGCCGACATTCATGCCCGCTACAGGCGCCAAACTGGCGACGACGTGCTGTTCATCTGCGCAACCGACGAGCATGGGACGCCGGCGGAGCTTGCATCTGCCGAAGCTGGTCTCCCCATCGCCGTTTACTGCGCTCAACAGCACGGAATTCAGGCGGATATTTACCGTCGACTCGGGATTTCATTTGACCATTTCGGGCGCTCGTCGTCGCCGCAAAACCAGGCATTGACCCAGCACTTCTTCAAAAGCCTGGACGACCGTGGCTTCATTGAGGAGCGCACGCTGAACCAGGTCTATTCGCTAGACGACAGGCGTTTCCTTCCGGACCGCTACATCGTCGGCACTTGTCCGCACTGCCGGTTTGACCGCGCCCGCGGCGACCAATGCGAGAACTGCTCGCGGCTACTGGAGCCGACCGACTTGATCCGGCCACGGTCTGCGGTCTCGGGCGGCACGAACCTGGAAGTGCGTCCGACCAAGCATCTGTTTCTGCGTCAGCAGGCATTGGTCGGCGCTCTTGAGACGTGGCTCGCTTCGCGCAAGGGTTGGCCGCATTTGGTGACGTCGATAGCGCGCAAGTGGCTCGACGAGGGTATCCAAGACCGCTGCATCACGCGCGACCTCGCTTGGGGCGTCCCGGTGCCGAAAGAAGGCTTTGAAGGCAAGGTCTTCTACGTCTGGTTTGACGCTCCGATCGAATACATCGCGGCGACGCAGGAATGGGCTGACGCTGATCCTGATAACCGCGACTGGAAGAAGTGGTGGTGGCAGGCGGACGACGTCGAATATCTGCAGTTCCTTGGCAAGGACAACGTGCCTTTTCATACGGTTTCGTTTCCATGCACGCTGTTAGGATCGGGCGAGCCCTGGAAGACCGTCGACGTGATCAAGGGCGTTTCATGGCTCACTTATGAGGGGCAGAAATTCTCCACGAGCCAGCACCGAGGCGTGTTTCTCGACCAGGCGCTCGATCTGCTGCCGGCGGACTATTGGCGCTGGTGGCTGGCGGCGAACGCACCCGAGGGTAGCGACGCGGCGTTTTCCTTCGAGCGGTTTGCTGCCGGCGTGAACAACGATCTCGCCGATACGTTTGGCAATCTCGTCAACCGGGTGCTGAAGTTTGTCATCGCGAAATACGACGGCGTCGTGCCGGCAGCGGGCAAAACGGGCGAACTTGAGCATTCTCTCGCCGCCGAACTGACGCAACACTTGGCAAATCTGAAATCGCACCAGGAGGAACGGTCGCTTCGCAAGGCAGCGGATGAGGTCCGCGCCATCTGGAGTGTCGCCAACGCCTATCTAGTCTCGGGTGCGCCATGGTCGCACGTCATCAAGGAACCCGACCACGCTGCCGTCGTCGTTCGCACCAGCGTGAACCTGGTGGCGTTGGCCGCGACGGTTGCATGGCCGTTCATACCGACTACCGCTGAGCGTGTGCTGGAGGCATTGGGCAGCAATTCCGAACCGTCATGGCCGTCGTCAGCAGCCGAGGCATTGGCCCTGATCGAAGGAGGACGAAGGATCGACGTTCCGCCTATCTTGTTCGAGAAGCTCTCGGCGGAATGGGTCGAAACCAACAGGGCGAAGTTTGCCGGAGTGGACCGGCATTGACGACGCAGGCGGCGAGCGCCTCGCGGAACGGCCCGCCGCAGCGGGTCATGTTGACCCATCAGGCCGCACTGCGCTGAGCATCACCATTGCATCTGCTCTCTGCACCACGTCTGCGGCGCCGGACATAGTCGGTCCCCTAGCTTCTCCGCAAATCATTGAAATCGCATGCGCTGAGTTTCGCACCGCGCCGCGAAAGCTCACGGGTACCAAGCAAAGTACATCCCCGCCGTCACGGCCCGCCGTGCTCGTCCGCCTGCGCGTGACGGCGAGCTCTCCGTGGATCATGGCTTTGCAAACGATATGAGACCGGTCTCAGTGGCTTGGAAGGCCACTCCAGTCCCGTAGAGGATCTGCTCCAGGGCTGGCTGGCGGAAGGCGATAGTCCGGCTAGATGCCCTTTCTTGTTGCCGATCAAGTGTTTATACTTCTAAGCACCAGTAAGCCATTCAAACCGGTCAAGACCATGAGGCTCACGGACGCAGAACATGCAGAGATCGTAGCTCTGGCGAAGCGCCGCTTCGGCCAGTTCGCGATCGTTCGCCTCTTTGGATCCAGGATTGACGACCACGGGATCGGCGGAGACATCGACCTCCACATCCAGGCGGAGAGCTCTGATCTCGCTAACCTGGCCAACGAATTGGAGTTCGCGGTGGAGCTCAAGGACCGGATCGGCGACGAGAAGATCGACGTGATCGTGCGCGGCCCCGGCCATAACCATCGCCGCTCGCCGCGAATCCGCGCCCCTTTCTAGTTTCCGGCTAATTGTTTATATTTGCCAACGAAAATCGCGTTTCGTTGAGAGCAGCCTGTGTCCAGCATCGTGACTATTGCCGAGAGGAAGGCCCGTGAGACCGCAAGGCGTCGCGCCGCGGCCGACCTTGTCATGTCCGAGATGAGGGCATTCGGCACCGAACATGGCGGAAGGTTTCTCATCTTCGGCTCGGCTGCCGAGGACAGGATGAAGTTCGACAGCGACTTGGACGTCGTCGTCGACTTCCCGGCCGAGCGGGAATCGGAGGCATACGACTTCGTCGAGGACGCCTGCCGCAGGCAGGACCTTCCGGCCGACATCCATCTGAAATCCACCTCCAGTAGTGGATTTTTGGATCGCATCCGCAATCACATGGTCCAGGTGCCATGAGCGACTCCAGGTGGACCGACGTCGACAGGGACATCGACCTCGCGCTGAAGCACTTCGGCATGGCTGACCGGATCTTCCAAGCCGACGGCTTCGACGCGCCCGATCTGGATGGCTACAAGAGCTCGACTTCCTTCATGCACGCGATGGGGGCGGGCTACACGTCGGTCGAGAATGCCTTGAAGCGCATCCTTGACATCCTAGGCGAGACGCCGCCCTCGGGCGACGCCTGGCACCGGGATCTCATTGAGCGCGTTTCGAGGCCCATGGGCGGAAGCAACGCGAGGCCTGCCTTTTTTGACGACGAGATGCGGCGCGACCTTCTCGAATGCCTGAGGATGCGCCACCGCGTCCGGCACTGCGACTATGATGAATTCATTCCGACCAAGGCCGAGCCTTCGGTCGGCGCTGCGCGACGGGTCGTGTCCCGCATCAAGGAGGCCATCGCGCGGTTCAGGAAGCAGGTCGACCCCGATCCGAACGACGAAAACGACGGCGGGGATGGAGCCGGGGGCGGCGCATCGGGCGGACCGCCGATCTAGCTTCGGGACGAACTGCCATCCTCAACCGCCACTGATCCACCAGGTCGCGGGAAATTCGTCGCCGAGGTTTTCACCGAAGTATCCGCCACGCCTCTCACACTCCGCATCCATCGCGGTCGCGATGTTCTTGGCTGCTGCGCCCGGATCTGTTTGATCTGGCCGAAGATCAAGCGCAACGGCGCATCTCAGCGTGATCCGGGGAGAAGCGATTAAAGCCTCGAAATGAAAAGCCCCGCCGGCGACGGCGGGGCTTTGTGTGTTTCAGGCTAGAGCCTGTCCTCAATTGAGCCAAATGACTGCGGCGGCGAGATGGACTGCGGCGAGAAAGTTTCTGGCGGTCTTATCGTAGCGGGTGGCTATGGCTCGGTACTGTTTGAGCTTGCAATAGAGGTTTTCCATGAGGTGGCGCGCTTTGTACAGTTCCTTGTCGTAGGCGCGTTGGAGCTTTCGATTGCTCTTGGGCGGGATCACCGGCGTTTTTCCTGCCGCAAGCAGAGGCTCGATGACACGTAGATCGGCATCGAAGGCCTTGTCCGCCAACAAGGTATCGGCCTGCATCTGAGGCAGCAGCGCGTCAGCGCCTTCCAAATCGTGGGCTTGCCCTGCGGTCAGCAGGAACGCCAACGGATTGCCAAGTGCATCGACCATGGCATGGATTTTGGTGCTCAACCCGCCTTTGCTGCGCCCGATCGCCTGGTCTTCGCTGTCTTTTTTTGGGCGCCGGCACTGTGCTGGTGCGCGCGTACGATAGTGCTGTCGATCATGGCGTATTCATTGTCCGCGTCGGCAGCCAGCATCTCGAACATCTTCTTCCATACCCCGCTCTTCGCCCAGCGCGAAAATCGGGTATGAATCTTGATCGGGTCGCCAAAACGTTCCGGCAGATCCCGCCAGGGCATGCCGGCGCGATAACGATAGAGAACTGCTTCTACAAACAGCCGATTATCCTTGGCCGTAGCGCCGACGTGACCCTCACGTCCCGGCAAAATATTCTTGATCCTGTCCCATTGATCGTCGCGAAGGGCGTAACGGCGCATTCAGTCAACTCCGAATCAAGTTGACCTCCCATGAATCACTTGGGGAACCTCTTGGGAATCCGCTAATTGAGGACAGGCTCTAGTTAGTAGGGGGCGTTTTATGCCCGTCGCCGCTGCTTGCAGCACCGGGCATAGTTCGTCAACTATGCGTCGCGTAAGTCGTTGAAATTGCCGACGCGGATTTGGGGGCTTTGGCGCGAAGCTCGCGGTTGCCGAGCAAAGTGCATCCCTTAAATGGCAATGCTGGCAACCACGAGGTGAAGCCGGTGCAACGGCAATCCGCCGTACCGAACCAATCGAATGTACCGGAAAAGGTCAGCGGGCATAGTTGGTCCCCTACATCCTCGGCAACGTTCTGGAATCGCTCGTTGGAAATTTGCGCTTTGACGCACGACGCTTCCGAATTCCGGGTAAAGTTTGTCCTCTAGGACTCGCGGCAGACGGCCGTCAGAGGATCAGGCCCGCCGACACGTCGAAGACCACAGCAGGCGGCGTGAGTCGACTTTCTGGGGTCGACCGGACAGAGCTTGTGCGGGCCTTCGACCGCCGCTCTTGACCCATTCGCTCCTCATGCTGGACCCGCAAGAAGATCGGCAAAAACAGAGGCAAAACTGTTTCATGCACGCCGAAAAACGGTGTAGTATTATACTGTTATAGATGATTTTCGAAGGCAGAAAGATCGGCAAAATGATCGGTGTCGCTCACATGGAACCCATGCTTCCGGACCTCGATCCGGGGCTCGGCGATCAGGTACTCGCTCTGGTGGAGAAGTCCAGCTCCTTCAGCGGAGGCCTCAACGCGTCGCTAAAGACCTCCGTCGGCGACATCGTCAGGGCGATGAACTGCTACTACTCCAACCTCATCGAAGGGCACGATACCCATCTCGCCGATATCGAGCGAGCGATGAAGAACGACTACTCAAAGGAACCGAAGAAACGGGACCTCCAGCTTGAGGCCAAAGCCCACATCGAAGTGCAACGGATGATCGATCGCGGAGAGATGCCGTTCCCGGCTTTGTCGGTCGAGGGAATATGTTGGATCCACCGGGAGTTCTGCAGCCGCCTTCCAGACAGCCTGCTGGAAATCGAGGATCCCATTACGAAGAGCACGATCCGCATGATGCCGGGGGAACTCAGAACACGCCACGTCAGGGTCGGCGAGCACTTCGCGCCGGAGCCTGCGGCGCTGCCGGCGCTTCTTGTCCGCTTCGTCCAGGCCTACTCGTCTTCGATGCTGAGCAAGACGCAGCGAATTCTTTCGGTCGGTGCCGGTCACCACCGCCTGGCCTGGATCCATCCCTTCATGGACGGAAACGGCCGCGTCACGCGCCTGCTGTCGCACGCGCTGCTGAAAGAACTCGGCATCGGCTCGGGGCTGTGGTCGGTATCGCGCGGCTTGGCGCGCAATGTCGGCCGCTACAAGGAACTGCTGCAGTCCGCGGACGAGCCCCGCCGCGGAGATCTGGACGGACGCGGCACCCTCACCGAAGCCGGCCTCGCCGAATTTTGCCGCTTCTTCCTCGAGGTCTGCATCGACCAGATCGACTTTATGAAGTCTCTGCTGAATCCGACCGAGCTTATGAACCGCGTCGAACTCTGGACGGACGAGGAGGTTCGGGCCAAGCGTCTGCCCAAGGGGGCATGGCGACTCCTGCGGGAGGCTATCCTGGTCGGAGAGTTTCAGCGCGCGCGCGCGGCCGAATTGACCGGCTATCAGGACAGGCAAGCGCGCACCGTGCTCGGCGATCTGATCGCCAAGGGTGTCCTACTGTCCGATACGCCGAAGGGACCCGTCCGCCTCGGCTTCCCGTCGACCGTCATCGAGCGCTGGTTTCCCGGACTGTACCAGCCGCGGCCGGCGGTCGTCGCCGACACAGCCAAGGCTGCGGCCCCACCGGTTGCCGACGACGGCGAGAAAACCAAGCTGGCGAAGGAGTTGAGCTCGCGCATGGCACGACGGGGCTGGGCGGTCCCGGATAATTTTGCAGAAACGATCGCTATCTATGTCAACGAGAGCGCCCTCGCCGCCATGCTGGAAGAGGTCTGGCGAGCCAGCTCACTCAAAGACCTGCTCGACGAGCACCAGATCGTCATTCCGGGAGTGGCGAACGACTAGAGGGGCGCCGACCTAAGCTCCGCAAGTCGCGATTTCCCGCGGTTATCAACGGGGGGATTCCAAGGTAGTCCGGCGATTGAAAATGCGCCCGCAGCCGACCGACCCCGAGTGCAGCTGTCAGGTTCTGACGTCATATCTGAAGCAAGACCCCGCCGCTACCGGCGGGGTCTACATCTCCTACGAAAGTGGGGAACCTATTATTAGGGGACGTACTTTGGTCGGCGCTGCTCAGTGCATGCGGCGCCGGTCGAAGTGCGTCCCCTAAACCCCTGCACGTCGTTGGAATCGCATGCGCTGAATTTCTCGCGTCGATGCGACGGCCCCCTATCGAAAGTCATGGTCCCGATTGACCTAAGCCGCAACACTTCCACTCGCGGAAATCAGCAAATCCGCCGGAATATGGAAACGCTCGCGCAGACGCTTCACCATCGTCATGCTCAATTCGCGCTTGCCGGACATGACCTCACTGACGCGACTCGCAGTGCCCAGAAGCGGCACAAGATCAGCGCGCGTCAAACCATGTTGCTCCACCAGATAGGTCAGCAAATCGGGCAACGGCGGCGCTTTGCGCGGCCAGCGCGCGCGTTCATACGCCTCGATAAGGCGAGCCTGCGCTACCATGCGCGCTCGATCGGCAGCCTCGTTCGATTGCATCAGCTTGCCGACAAGCGCCTTGGCCGCCTCATGATCGGCCTGGTTCTGGATAATTATCAACGTTGCCTTCATCACACCGTCTCCGCGTCCACCTTGTCATAGTCTTCATGACTGCCGAAAAAGCGGATCATCAACACGCCATCACGATATTGAACCACGGCGATCAGGCGGTAGTCATTGGCCTTGATGTTGAACACCACACGTCCGCCTTTCAGGATGCTCGCCTTGGGATGCGATCGCTTCACCTGTTGCGGCGTCCGCCAGTCCGAAGCCTCCGCAATCGCCAGCCATGCCCTGTATTGAGCGCGCGCCGCATCGATGCCCCGATGACCAGAGCGCTCGGCAAAATAGCGCTCAACAATGTCCGTGCCGATCACCAGCATGGAAGAATACTACCATGGATTTCCCAAAAATGGAAGGGGGTGTTCCATTTTTGGGAAAATTTAGTCGCCCGCCGATAACAAGATCGTCTTGCGCTCGGGCTAATTCACGATTCGTTCGGTTCGCACTTTCGCGGCGAAGCCGAAGCCCGCCGCGAACCCTTCTTGTTTCACTCGGCGCCGGCGGCGCCGAGCAGTGGACCTACTTTGCCCCAATTAGGGGTTGTACTTGTAGGGGACGTACTTTGACCGTCGCTGCACTGCAACTGTTGTCCCGACCATAGATTGCCCGTGGTCCGACCCAAGAAACCCCTGAAATCATTGACTCCGGCATTCCGCGCGCCTTGAATTTTGGCTCGCGGCGCCGACAAAAGTACACCCGTGGTCACCAACGCCTGCTCATTACAGTCAGTGTAAAAGAGGGCATAGTTTGTCCGCCAACGCCTTCATAAAATCCGGCTTTTTGGCATTCCCGGTCACACAATTGATCCGCAAATGCAGGCAAAGCCGGCCGCAATTCGAAGCATAGCTGACCCGGAATCGAATTCCCGATCCATGGCGCATGAAATCAGTCGGCTGCGCGCACGGAAACCTCCCAGGGAAGAAAGCGGCGCGACATCAACGCAGGGAAGGCCCGGATCGATTTTCCGGATGCAGTATTTCCACTACTTCGTCCGTCAATCCGGCGCTGATAACGGCACGTTTGGCGGCGGCAAGGAACACGTCGTCAGGGACGGGAATGAGCTTGAGGAAGTCTTCCCGGCCTTTGGATTCCGCGTTGGATCCGTATTTCACCGAATTCATCATTTCCTCCCGACGTACCGTTCGAAGATATCCATCGTCTCCGGGTCGTCCAATTCGAAGGTGCCGTACCATTGAGATTGAGTTTCTAGCAGCAAAGCCTGTCCGAGCGGCACTTTCTCCGGAAGACCGGTATCTTTGTTGAACTTTACGATGCTCGTGACGGGATCGCGCCAACTCGCGACTTCGCGAACGAGTTTCGGGTTTTCACCGTCCAAGACCTCACCGTATGCGCCCAGCGCGGGTTGGGAAATCTCGGCGCTCGTCATCTTGAGACGTCGGCGCGCTTCGACCCTGACGTGCCACATCCAGGAAGAACGATCAGGGACGAACCCAAACCTTGCCCAGGCATATCGCCCGATGTCCTGCGCTTCGATGGTGATCGTGTTTATACCGAACCTAACCGCGGTATCGACCAGATCCGCCATAACCATGCGACCCTGGCCCTTCTGCCTGTCTCCACGCGGAATGAGCATACGTTGCGCTTCGAACAGGGGGCCGCTGAGATCGAGCTTGCGTTGGGTCCACCATGCCTCGCCGCTGTCGCTCGGAAATCCCTTGATGCGAACGACGAACGAACCGACGTTCGGGTTGAGATCATGGTTATGGCTTTCCCGCCGGTCGCGCTCGCCGAAAGAAGCTCTCCGAGGTCGTCGGGGTAAAGTCCATGCTGCGCATATATATGATCACGCCACCAGTCGATGGCGACGTCCGACAGAGGCGGGTCGAACGACAACAAGTTCGACCCGGAAAACCGGCCCCGATCGAAGCTATTGAGCGCGTGCCACATTATTCCACCAGACGGGCGTTCCCCCGCTAAAATTTTAGAGCCTTGCCAGATGGATCAGGCCAAAATCAGCGGTTCCAGCTACCTACCGATGAATATCGGCATTCCCAAAGCATAAGGCAACGGACGCGTCGTGTCTGGCAGCGCGACGAGGTTAACGGGTCTCGTCGCGCGCTTGGTAGCAGGCGAACTATGCCTCAACTTGCGACCATCTTTGCCCTCATTTGCGGACCAACGATCAATCAAGGGGACGAACTATGCCCGGCCCGGGACCGGCGCTTGCGGCCAAGGGCAAAGTACGTCCTCTAATCCCTCTCCAAATCATTGAAAATGCAAGTGCTGGATTGAGCGCCGCGAACCATTGGCAGAGGTCGCCGGGCAAAGTATGTCCCCTGGACGACGTATCTCGAATCTCGACCATCCGCCGCGCCTTACGGTTGCGGTATGACGGCGAATGCCTGTCTGATCGCCTCGGGCGAAATCTTAAACTTACGGTCAATCCACGATATGAAATCGGCCGGGTGCACGATCACGAGTTCTCTTCCGTCTGGTCTGGCGCGAATGACACAATAGAGTTCGCGCGTTTTGCCGTCGGGCGCTTGGACGTGCGACGTCCGGTATGTCTCCGCATCTTGTCCGGCGAAATCCTTCAGATTATCGGTGATCAGGATGCCGGCATGCGCGGCGTAGGCGGTCGCAAAAACGCCGCCATCCTCGAGATCTTTCAATGCCGGGTCCGGAGACCCACCTAGGACGATGTGCGGGTCGAAACCGGCTGGCCCGAACTTCATCATGTCGACAAGTGCGGAAATCTCCTCCTCCACCAGGGCTTCCGGGTATTCCTTTCGGAGGAGCACTTCGCGATACGTGTCGAGCATCTTGAACGACATGGCGATCTGCACCGGCTCGCCGTTGATCGACCCGGAAACGAGATGCAGAACGACCATTTGACTTATCGTCGACGATTTGGCCGCTTTGTCGGCATACAATTTTGAGACGAGTACGTTGATGTCCGGGACCACGACGATCATGGTCAAGTTGCCGCAGGACCGTACGTCTCGACCACGACCATCTCGTCGGCGTTAAGCATGTCGTGGTCGATCTTTCCATCGGAAGCGGCAAGCTTCGCAGCGGCCTGTTCGAAACGTTCCCTGGCCAGTGAGAACATGATGCGACGGCTCAGCTCCTCGATCTTCCGCGCGCCCTTCATCTGATCAGCCGAAGTCTCGATCAAAAGATTCCGGAGGTCCTGAGGTATCAATGTGAAAACCCTGACGGCATTTTCGAGAACATTGGCGGGAGTCCGATTTTCTCTGAGTGCAATCGTGCGAACCCGAAGATCGAGATCCTCGGGGAGAGACGTCGAACGCGATTTTGCCTTGGCCATGACTATCTCCTCTTCCTCAAATATCATAAAATACTTAAACTAATGAAATCAAGTTCAAATTCTGGCAGAATCAGGTATCAAAATACCTCGTTTTCGTATGAAGATAAATGGCGATGCGAAAGCGCGCTGATGGCATCGTCCCGCTCTGCGACCTCGCCGCCCGCGAAAAGACGAGCGTGTCCGGGGTGGTCGAGGAATTGCTCCACGGATGGCTGGAGGGGACCCACAAGCTCGAGGGATAGCCCTCTCGATCAAGTTCAACCGCATCACCCAAAGGAAAACCCCGCCGTCGCCGGCGGGGTTTTTTGTGTCCTACGAAAGTAGAGGACGTTTTAGTAGGGGCGTTTTATGCCCGTCGCCGCACCTCGACTTCTTTCCCTTACGAGACCGAGAATAAAAATGGCTCGCAGCTGACTGTTCGCGGCGAGCCATTTTTGTTTTTTACGTACCTCCTACGAAAAGTAGGGGACCAACTTTGCCCACGGCTGCAGCACCGGGCATAGTTCGTCAACTATGCGTCGCGTAAGTCGTTGAAATTGCCGACGCGGATTTGGGGGCTTTGGCGCGAAGCTCGTGGTTGCCGAGCAAAGTGCATCCCTTAAATGGCAATGCTGGCAACCACGAGGTGAAGCCGGTGCAACGGCAATCCGCCGTACCGAACCAATCGAATGTGCCGGAAAAGGTCAGCTCCCGAACTTGCGCACATAGACCGGATCTTCCGCGGGCCCAGGATCCAAATCGTCACCAAGAATCCGTTCCAGCGTGACCCACGCCGTTTCGGCCTCCTTCACGTCGAAGTCTTCGGCCATCCACTGGACGAAAGTCTGCGTACTCATCAGATCGACATTCGTCCGAAGCAATTTGACAGCGTCCCTGCCGTCGCGGTCGTCCATGAGTACGAGGAACGTCTGATCGGGCAGCAGAAGCTCCCGCGTTATCTTGACCTTCGCGAGCACGCTCTCCTCGCCGAGATCGGCCTCGTCCGGGCGGAGATCGGCCGGGCGGCCGGCCTTTTCCCACAACTCCATAGCCTGTCGATACTTCCGGCCGATCCTCGTCGGCGCCACCTGGATCCGGTGCCTATTCCTCTTGAACCAAGCTTCGAATTCCGCGCGCGCCGCGCGCATGGCGTCCGCGCCTTCTCCGCGCTCTCGGCGCACCTCTTCGAGCACCATGTCCGCGATCACGACGTCGCACCCAGGCTTGAACAGCCAGTCGAGCGCCCCCGGCAGGTTTGAGAGCACCGACAACGGCGTGTTATCCATGATGAGCAGCTTCGGCTTCTTCGGATCCTCGGCCTTCGCGATCAACGCGGGTTTCCTCCGTAACGCCGGCGCACAGCGGCCAGTTCGGCCTGTACGGCGGTGCGCGTGCGTCCGGAATTGGCGTCCCGCGCCATCCGCAGGATGGCAGCGTGGGGGTCGGAGACGTCGTAGCCGAGTTCGTCGGAGGACGCGCGGAGCGTCATGGCGCGCTTCCGCAGGCCATCGACGGCCACCGGCTCGCCAGCCAGCTCCTTAAGGCGTATGAATTCGTCGACCGACATTAGCACGCTCCGTGGCCGACCATGACTGGTGACGATGACCGGCGCCTTCGCGGCCTCAAGCTGTGCCGCGCCGATCTGCTTCTGCAATTCCTGGGATGAGATCGTCAGCATCACGTCCTCCTCGTCCATATAATATACGTAAAATATGTATCTGCAAGGGCCTGGACGCTAGGCCGCAAGCGCAGCTCAGCGAACAGGACGGCTTCCAGCGGCGCCAACGAAGGTCGACGTGCGCAATCTAATTTGCGGACGCTGAAGTCAGAACCCTTCAAGATTACGGCTTCTCGGAATATCGTGTTGAATCCGCGATCATCCACAACAAGCAAATCTCGGATTATCGTGTGGAATTGCTGAACCAGTTTTCCGCAAGGAATTAACGGAGTGCAGGGAGGCTCGCAGTTCGGCAGCTTCGGCGCGACATCGTCCGGTGCCGGGCATGCAGCCGCTCTATAATCTCCGAGGACCGCGCTCCTGACCCGGGCCTTCTACCTCTTGGAAAAGGGGTCGTAGCTGGGCTCGCCAGCGCCCTCCCAGCCGAAGGCATCGATTATGCGCTCGACCAGGGCGCTGTCGATGTCGGGCGAGGACGGCCACGAGCCGCCCTTCGTAGCCTCGACGATGTTCACGCTGCCTGAAAGGATCCTGTCCACGTCGCTCACGACGCCACCCTTGTCGTCCACGAATAGCTTGCCGGCACTCTCGGCCGGGAGACGTCGGAATACCTCGCGCGCCTGTTCGATCGCCTCTCGCAAGGTTTTCAGCACCTCCGCAGCCTTCAGCGGCACGGTGCTCGACAGGTCGGCATCGAAATCTGCCTGCCGAAAGCCGCTCGTGGCGGCGATCTTTTCCACGAGCGACATGGGCGACCAGGATTCATCCTTGCCGGGAGCCGCCCAGCAGACGTGCCAGAGCGGGATCATGTGTCGATGGATCAGGGCGAGATCGGCGTAATCCCTGACCTGGCGGCGTCCGCCGGCGGCGAGTGCCTTGTTGATCGCGAGATCCGCCATGTGTAGCCGCCAGCCGAACATATCGTCCGGTACCGGTTGGAAGAAATTCCAGGTACCCGATTGCACCCACTGAATGCGGGTGCTGCCCTCTCCCTCTTTGAATACGGTAGCCTCGAAAAGACCTTCGAGCGGGCGAACAACGTCGACAGCCAAGCCCGCGGATTCCAAGGCTGCGATATCTCGCTTGGCGACGGATGCGATGTCTGCGTCGTCGGGATGGAATAGGTCCTGATCGTCGGACAACCTGAAGCCATGGCGTTGCAAGACGGCTCCCCCGGCAAAAGTGCTGTCGGGCGACCTGAGCGGCATCAGGATTCCGATTACGCGTTTCTGGAAGTCATCGAGGGGCATCACGCATCACTTTGCGGATCCGCGCCGCCAGTCGCCATGCTTCCATGTCACCATAGGCTTGGAGCCGGTCATGAATGGCAGCGAGACCGTCCTCCGATTTCGGAGGGTTCGCATTCCAGAAGCATCTCGTCTTGAAGCGCGAAAGCGCTTCGTCGTGCAAGGCACTCGCTTGGTCCGACAGGGATTGTCTTGCCTCGCGAAGTTGGCGAGCCGTTTCGATGACCACGTGACGGTCCTCCTTAGGAACGAGCACTTCCACGCGCACCAGACCGACGCCGCCTCCCACTGTTTTGTATCGATCTGTGCGATCTTTCTGGCCCATAGGGGTAAAGATAGCGTATCCCGGATACGGCGCAAGTGCTTTGGGTATCAAAAAGGTTGCTTTGACTTGGTTGCTTTGACTTAATTGACGGGGTCTTCGGACGGGCCTGGAATCTAGATTCTAGCCTGCGGGATGTTAAATAAGACGACTCCAACAATGAAGTGGCTCCGTCACGCGGTAGCGAGCAAATCGACGATATTCTGGATGGCCTTGTCGGCGCGGTGGTAGGCGGCTTCGAGTCGGCTGTCTGGGCGATTTTGAGGGTCCGGACGGCGGTGGAAGCGGCTGTTGGCAAGTGGTCCGCACAGCCGTTTGTGGAAGAACAGAAATAGCAACGCGACTTGAACACCCTTTGAGGTGAGGCGGTAAGCGTAGCGGGATCCGTCGCGTTCAAGCAGTCCGTGACCTTTGAGCTTGCGCAGATCGTAGCGCAGTTGGTTCAGACCATAAGATGGTTCGGAGAGACTGAAGGTCGTGAGGACGGATTGGTGGATTTCCTTCGCGGTCCAGCCGCCGACGTGAGTGGCGCCATGCAAGAGAACCTCGAGAAGCCGAATGACTCGTCTGTCGTGGATTTTGATGCCGGGATAGCGGACCGAACCGATGGTGATCGGCAGCGCAATCCGCTGCAAAAGCGGGAAGTCGACGTGAACGTTGAGCCACTGGGCCTGGAAGCCAGCGAAGCGGCTGGTGATGACTTGGAAGGTCTGGCGGACGGCGTCGAGATTGTCCAATCCCTTTTTGAGGCCGAAGTCGTTGAGGTTGTTGGAGCAGAGCTCATTGCGCAAGAACGTTGCGAACTTTTCGTACTGCTTCAGGAAGGCGTGCTTGAAGTAGGCGCGGAAGACGTGATGGCCATGCTCGATCTGATCGATGACGGTGGCGAGCTTGCCGGGCAGCCTGCGGTGTAGGCGGGCGCCGAAGATCTCGGCAATCTTGTGGGCTGTCAGCCGCCACAGTCCGAGCTCGCAGCCGCGTTCGAACAGTTTGTGGATGGGAAAGTTCCGTTTGAAGATGAAGTTGCGGCAATATTCGATTTGCGAGATGGCATAGAAGCGCGACAGCTTTACCCGCTTACGCTCCTTGACGGAGAACTTGGGCCCGAGGATCAGGGTCCAATAGTCGAGCCGTTTGCGAATGATGTCGGGGCTCAGTCTGTCGGCAGCGGCCTGGAGTGCAGCGATGTCGTCAATCGCCAGGAAGGCATTGTCATTCTTGCGGAAGCCGACCTGCTCACGATTGAGCTCCTGCTCGATGAAGTTGTGGCCGTTGAGGTAATATGTCGTTTGGAAGGGGAAGAAGGTTGCGACACGCATCACCATGGGGCCGAGAACTTCATCGCGGATATAGAAGTAGTCGTGTGTGAAGCGGCTGCGCTGGCGGGCGAGGATGCGGTGGTTTGGATCCTTGGTGGGATACTTCGGCACGCTGACCCGGAAGGTCGGGCCCTGTTCCATACTCTTGAAGATGAAATAAACGCCATAGGCGTTCCTCTTTGTCATTCGGCGTAGCCAGGGGAGCACATAGTCTTCCTTGCGCACCCCTTTTCGGCCCACTCGATCGGGATATTATGATTGCGGGCGAAGGCCTCGACCCAGTTCTGGTAGTCGGCCGTTCGCTGGCTCAAGATCTCTTTGCTGACCACAGGAATGCCAACGACCTTTCGGAAAAAGTGCACTACCTGTTCGGGCCGTGACAGTGAATGACAATGCGGTCGAAGCAATGGTAAACGAACAGCAGCAAGTCGCCGAACAATTTGGTGAAAAGTTCCATGGCTAACACCGGCATCAAGCGTGGACCGGGCAAGCGCATGGTGGACGGCAAGAGCTTTCGTCTCGCCGATGAGGTCCGTTACATTCAGCGTCGGGCAGCCGACCACACCGGACGCGTGATCAGCATCGGTCAGCTCATCCTGTTCTCGAGCAAATCTGGCGATGCGTGGCTGCTTGACCCTTCCGACCAACTCGCTGCACGACTGGCCCGGGATGGAGACCCCGAACCGATCCACATCGACGAGACTGATACCACCTTCGCGATCGGTTGGAAGGGCCACTATCGCATCGACGGACCGGCATTCATCTACGTTGATCGCGACACAGGCCGAACAAGCACCATCCTCGGATATCCGACGCATCAATTGACGAACATCGGTTGACGCTAAAAATTTCAAATATTTTTGATTAGACCTGGAGCGCTCACAGTCCAAGGATGATGCCACCAGAGTGTGGCGCCGGAACCAAACCTCCCGTGCAGGTGTTAGGATGGCCTACCGCTCGCAATTTGCCATCCTGGCCGCGAAACGACCTCAGTATCGAGACGCCTCCAGAAGGTCGATGGCGGGGGAGGCTCAGCGCCAGAGTTGAGTCCAGCCAGTGCCAAAATCCACCGTCGAGCACAACGCAACAACAACGCTGGGACGCTTCGATTTCGATCGGTTCGTATAAGGTTTGTTGCACTAAACCGCTCCGCGGTAGGGAGCGCATGGCGGCAGCCTGAAGAGGGAAGCGGCACAGAGTGCGCGGCAGCGGCATTAACGATCCTTCGCTGCGCGTCGCGCCGTCCGACCCGTGGCCTCGCTGAACAGGTGGCGGGGGATGTTGATTATCGCAAAACGTCGCCGTTCTTCCGGGTGCGTTTCAAAATCTGCCTCCACAAAAATCTCGACGGTCTCCTCACTGGCATGAACTTCGACGCGTACCGGCGCGTCGTCAAAATCCACTTCATATCGGCGACCATTCTTTCCTCGGATAATCGCGTGCGCCATTTCTATGCTACCTCCGGCCCTGCTTCTTGAGCTTCTTCACTCGGTGCTTCTGATAATCGAGAACGGCCGCTGCAAGTGGCATTGAGCGCGGCACGCGCACATGTGTGAGGGAGACGACAAGCGCTCTGCCTGTTTCTTCCGAGCGAGACAAATGGCAGATGATGCCGCCCTCGTCACCGGCGTATGACAAATCCCAGACGACGTGGTGCATCCGATCAGCATCGGCAACATTCTCGGCTTGCAGATATTCGATCAACGATGGCGCCAGTTCGACGTCAAATGGCGCAGCTGCCTTGAGTGCGGCGAGCAGCCGGCTGGTCTTCTCCGGATTGTCGAGCATAGCGTCGTCCATCTTTAACCGGCGAATCAGAGAGCCGACGATCAGCGATGATAGGGAATATGGCTCAACAGAGCCATTCCCGATCCGTCGCACAACCCGCCTTTTGCGACGTATCAGGCGGGGAAGTGCACTTCATCGATGACATCGCGGCCTGTGAGGATTGGGCGTTCGCGCATTCTAACTGACAGGAGCACTCCCGTGACAAAGCAAACTTCGCCGCTGCGCCAGCGCCGAGTAGGCCCAAGGAATTTCACCCCGAGCCTCTCACAGATTCCGTACGTGAGCCTCTCGATTCATACGGCTCGTGCGACCGCATGAAGGCTGCCGCCTTCCATTGATGATCGGGTTCCTCCCATTGCTGGTCGACCCGATCCAATGGCGATGACCTGCCCCCCTTCGCTCCACGGGCATTACGCCGCTTCCTCACTAATACGAGGCAGTCCGCCCCTCTCGTCGCGCCGCTCGCCGGTGCTGTCCGTGTCCTACGCGGGGAAGGCCGCTTAACTGTCGCAAGCTGCGAACAGGCTGGGGCAGCAGGCGGATGCTCGCCGATCTCACTGTATTTTACAGTGAGATCGTTATTTCTGTATCATTTTCAGTAAGTTGACCGCAGCGCTGGCGGGTCACCATCGTGGAATGTCGGACCGCGTCAGTGGCGATTGGGCGATCGGATTGGCTGCTTGACTGCACATTTAATTGTGCACGTACGCGTACGATGCACCAGTACGCACATCCTACTGTGCGCCCCTCGTTACATGGGACGTTTTGCAACGTCTACTAGACGCCTTCCGAAGCCCGGTTAAAGCGTTGCTGCCAGCGCCAGGTGCATGATCTCATTGGTGCCGAGCCCGTCTGCACTCAACAAGACGATCTCAGCCCGCCACACCTGCTTCTGCGGCACGTTGCGATCCCGCACGAGCGCCTCCAAACGGAAACGGTAGGACGAGTAACGATGATCGAATGCAATCGGCTGCTCGGGAATCCCTCAGGGGATTCAAATGTCAGATTTGATCCACTAGCCAGCGTTCGCCTTCAGTCCGGCCGCCTCGATGCCCGCGACCGCGCAAATCTCGTCATTGTCCGAGGTGTCACCGCTGACACCGACGGCCCCCAGCAGGACGCCGCCATCCTGAATCAGCACTCCGCCGGGCACCGGTACCAAGCGGCCTTGCGCCAGCGTATTCGCGGCGTCGATGAAAAAGGCCTGCTCCTGCGCGCGCTGAAACAGCGCCCGCGATCCCATGCCCATCGCGAGCGCACCATATGCTTTACCGTGCGCGATCTCGGCCCGCATCAGGCTGGTGCCATCCTGCGCCGCGGTCGTCTTGACGCAGCCCCGGGCATCGAGAACGGTGATGACCAGCGGTTTGAGCTTTTTCTCGACGCCTTTCGCGAGCGCAGCATCGAGAATCTTGCGGGCGACGTCGAGGGTGAGTTCGGCCATGGATCGGTTCCTTTACAGGGGTGAGGGGGGTGTATCGGCTTTTGCGCGGTCGAGGCTCATGGCCAGCACGCGCGCGACGTGAATCGCGGAACGCTCGCTGCCGTCCTTGATCTGATGCCGGCACGAGGTGCCATCGGCAACGATCAGGGTTGCCTGATCGGCGCGGCGCACCGCCGGCAGCAGCGACAGCTCGGCCATTTCCATCGAGGTCTGGTAGGTGTCGGCGCCATAGCCGAACGCGCCGGCCATGCCGCAGCAACTGGATTCGATGGTTTCAACCGCGAGATCGGGAACGAGACGAAGCACTTGTTCGACCGGCTTGAAGGCACCGAAGGATTTTTGATGGCAATGGCCATGAACCAGGGCCTTGCCAGCGATCGAGCCGAGGGGCAGTTGCAGACGGCCGGCCTCCGCCTCGCGTACCAGAAATTCCTCGAACAGCAGCGCATGGGCGCTGACGCTCCGGGCGTCATTGTCCGAACGCAGCGATAGCAATTCGTCGCGGAGCGTCAGCAGGCAACTTGGCTCAAGTCCGACGATCGGCACGCCGCGCGCCGCAAAGGGCGCGTAGGTCGCGACCAGCCGGTTCAATTCCCCGCGGGCTTGATCGACGAGACCCGCAGAGAGGAACGTCCGCCCGCAACACAACGGCCGGGTTCCGTCGGCGGGCTTGGGCATGTGCACCCGGTATCCGGCTCCGACCAGCACGCGGAGCGCGGCGTCGAGATTTTCCCGCTCATAGGCGCGGTTGAAGGTGTCGGCGAACAGCACGATTTCGCGGCCATCGACGGGCCCGATCACCTCGGTGCCGGGCTTGAACATGTCACGCCGGAACGCAGGCAATGCGCGTTGCGCGCTGATACCGGCAAATCTCTCGAACAGCCGTCGCAGCAACGGACTGTGGTTGCGCCAGTTGGCGATCGGGGCGAGGCGCGACGCCAGGCCGGCATAGCGCGGGAGATAGCCGACCAGCCGGTCGCGCAGCGAAAGACCGTGCCTGGCCGCACGTGCGGCCAAAACCTCGATCTTCATCTTGGCCATATCGACGCCGGTTGGGCACTCGTGGCGGCAAGCCTTGCAGGAAACGCAGAGTTTCAGCGCATGCATCATCCCATCGGAGGAAAGCGCGTCCGGTCCGAGCTGGCCTGAGATCGCCAGCCGCAACGTATTGGCGCGACCTCGCGTGACATCTTCCTCGTTGCGGGTCGCGCGGTAGGACGGGCACATCACGCCGCCCTCGAGCTTGCGGCAGGCGCCGTTGTTGTTGCACATCTCGACCGCGCCTTGGAATCCGCCGCCGGCGCCCGGATAGGCCGACCAGTCCAGCACGGTTTTCAGTTCATCGATGCGGTAGTCCGGCGGATAGCGGAACAGCGTCCGGTCGTCCATTTTGGGCGGATCGACGATCTTGCCGGGATTGAGGACGTTGTCGGGGTCGAAGCGCTGCTTGACCTTTCTGAAGTCGGCAACGATGCGCGAGCCGAACATCGCTTCATGGAATTCGGAGCGGACCAGGCCGTCGCCATGTTCGCCGGAGTGCGACCCCTTGTATTGGCGCACCATCTCGAACGTTTCCTCGGCGATGGCGCGCATCGCCTTGACATCCTTCTCCAGCTTGAGGTTGAGCACGGGGCGCACGTGCAGGCAGCCTTCGGACGCATGCGCATACATCGTGCCGCGGGTGCCATGCCTCGCGAAGATGGCGTTCAGGCGCTCGGTATAGTCGGCGAGATGCGGCAGCGGCACCGCGCAATCCTCGACGAAGGAGACCGGCTTGCCCTCCTGCTTCATCGACATCATGACGTTGAGGCCGGACGTACGGAAATCCGAAATCGCCGCTTGCGTGGCGGGCTCGACGACATCGACCACGCCGCCCCATTTGCGCTGCGAATTGTTCCAGCCGAAGCCGAGATCCGACATCAGCTCGGAAAGCCGCTTGAGTTTTTGCAGATTGTCGGCCTGATCTTCCTCCGCGAATTCGACGATCAAGAGCGCATCGGGATCACCGCGCACGGTCGCATCGATCACCGGCCTGAACATCGCAATGTCCCGTCCAAGCGCGATCATCGTGCGGTCGACCAGTTCGACTGCGATCGGACGCAGTTTCACCAGATGCTGGGCGGCATCCATCGCCTCGTAGAAGCTGCCGAAATGGCACACACCCAGCACCTTGTTGCGGATCACCGGCCACAGCTTGAGCTCGACCTGGGTAGTGAAGGCCAGCGTCCCTTCGGAGCCGACCAGAAGATGTGCCAGATTGTTGGGTGTATTGCGCGGCACCAGCGCGTCGAGATTGTAGCCACCGACCCGGCGTTGCACCTTGGGAAATTTTTCGGTGATCTCGGCGGCCTCGCGCTCGCCGAGATCGAGCATATCGCGAAACAGGGCAAGTCCGCTCTCGGGCGAATTCACCCGCGCCAGATCGCGCGGCACCTCGCCAAAATGCAGCCGCGTGCCGTCAGCCAGCGCAGCGTCCATCGCGCGCGTGTTGTCGCGCATGGTGCCGTATCTGAGCGAACGTCCGCCGCAGGAATTGTTGCCGGCCATTCCGCCGATGGTGGCGCGCGACGCCGTGGAGACATCGACCGGAAACCACAGTCCGTGCTTTTTGAGTTGCCGGTTGAGATCGTCGAGCACGATGCCCGGTTCGACCACGCAAGTACGGCCTTCGACATCGAGCGAGAGGATGCGGTTCAGGTGTTTGGAAAAGTCGACGACGATCCCCTCATTGACGGTCTGGCCGCATTGCGAGGTGCCGCCGCCGCGCGGGGTGACGATCCGGCCCGCATCCTTGGCGATGGCGAGCGCCCGCAGCGCCTCGTCCATGGTCCGGGGGACCACCACCCCAAAGGGCATGATCTGGTAGATCGAGGCGTCGGTCGCATAGCGGCCGCGATTGAAGGCGTCGAAGAACACGTCGCCGGTAATCTCGCGGGCAAGCCTGTTTTCGAGCGTCACTGAGCCTTTGTCGGACATTCCACCCCCGCTGCTACCTGCAAACGTCGCTCGCTCGTACTTGGGTGGTAAAATAAATGCAATTATTTTGTCTTTTTTTCCATTTTGAATTCAAAATTGCTCGGCTCATGAGCGGCGCCTTGTCCGGCCTCGACGGCGACGCCGTCCTTCAGATGTTCGACGGCAGCAGTCCGCTTGTTGCGCAAATGTATAAACAGAATGTCGCTGAGTTCGCTACCAGCGCGGCGACGCAGTGCGTCCAGGATGGTCTCGTGTTCGCGCATGGCTTCCCCCCACCGCTCGCGCTTGCGGGCAAAATTGGCGGAGTAGCGGACGCGACGAATGCGGCCGGCGAAGTTGGCGTAAGTGCTTCGCAGCGTTGTGTTGCGCGAGGCTTCGACGATCTTGTGGTGGATCAGCTGATTGACGCGGAAATAGCCATGCATGTCGCGGTTCAGGTAGAATCCGTACATCTCGTAATGCAGCCGCTCGATCTCGGCGATCTCGGTATCGGTGATGTTTTCGCAGGCGAGACGGCCGGCCAGGGCTTCGAGCCCGCCCATGACGTCGAACAGTTCGGCGAGATCGTGCTCGCTCAATTGCCGGACGCGGGCGCCGCGGTTGGGTAGCAGTTCCACCAGCCCTTCGGACGCCAGTACTTTCAGGGCCTCGCGCAACGGCGTGCGCGAGATGCCCAGCATCTCGCAAAGCTGGCGTTCGGGAACGCGGCTACCGTCCGGAATGTTGCCTTCGACGATGTAGTCGCGCAGTCGCGTCAGGATCTCGTCGTGCAGGGATTGGTCTTCGCGGCCGGGGCTCGTGCCGCCTGCAAGCGTTGTCGAATCGGTATCGTCGGGAATCAGCGGTTTCATAGCTGGAACATAGGCTTCGAACGCGCGATCGTCGATCCAAAACTGTGTGCAATATTTTAGTTGATATCCCAAAAAATGAATGCAATATGGCTCGCTCAACAAACTCAGGCGAGGAATTCATGACTCAGGGACGCCATTTCTTGCAGATTCCCGGGCCAAGCCCGGTGCCGGATCGCGTGCTCCGCGCCATGGACATGCCGGTCATCGACCACCGCAGTTCCGAGTTCGCCGAACTCGGCAGGGCCGTTTTCACCGGCTGCCAAAAGATCTTCAAAACAAACGGACCTGTTATCATCTTTCCTTCGTCGGGTACGGGTGCCTGGGAAGCGGCGATCGTCAATACGCTCTCGCCCGGCGATAAGGTTCTGATGGTCGAGACCGGCCATTTTGCCACGCTGTGGCGGCAGATGGCGGCGCGCTGGGGCATCGATGTCGATTTTCTGCCGGGCGACTGGCGGCGCGGCGCCGATCCTGCGGCGATCGAAGCTGCGCTGGCGCAGGATACCGCGCATGCCATCAAGGCGGTGATGGTGGTGCATAACGAGACTTCCACCGGCGTCACCAGCCGGATCGGCGACATTCGCGCCGCGATGGACAAGGTCGGCCATCCGGCGCTGCTGCTGGTGGATACGATTTCCTCGTTGGGCTCGGTCGATTACCGGCATGACGAGTGGAAAGTTGACGTCACCGTCAGCTGTTCGCAAAAGGGATTCATGCTGCCGCCGGGGCTCGGCTTCAACGCCATCTCCGAGAAAGCCCGCGCCGCTGCGAAGACCAACAGGATGCCGCGGTCGTATTGGGATTGGGAAGAGATGCTGAAGCCCAATGCGGCGGGCTTTTTCCCCTACACGCCGGCGACCAACCTGCTCTACGGATTGCGCGAAGCCATTGCGATGCTGCTCGAGGAGGGGCTCGACGCGGTGTTCGCTCGACACCGGCGCCTGGCGGCGGCAACCCGCGCTGCCGTCGCGCATTGGGGCCTTGAAGTTTTGTGTCTCGAACCGGCCGAATATTCACCAGTGCTGACGGCTGTGCTGATGCCGCCGGGACACGATGCCGACAAGTTCCGCAAGACGGTGCTCGACACCTACAACATGTCGCTCGGCTCCGGTCTGAGCAAGCTCGCCGGAAAGGTGTTTCGCATTGGTCATCTCGGCGAGTGCAATGAACTGACGTTGATTGGGGCCCTGTCCGGCGTTGAGATGGGTCTCTCCGCTGCGGGCGTGCCGCATCGGGCCGGCGGTGTCGAAGCTGCGATGAAATCGCTGGAAGAGCGGACGCAGTCAAATTCTCCGGCGCGCCTGAAGGTGGTCAAACCTGACAGGGTCGCAGACCGTCAGGGCGGTTAGCGCCTTGGGTTCAGCGCAGCCGTTGAAGCAATACAAAAAAAGCGGAACGGGGAGAGATATATGCGGCTTCGGTTCAAAGCCACCCATGTCGTGCTGGCGATGTTGTGCGTCATGTACTTCATCACCTATGTCGACCGTGTCAACATCGGCACGGCGGCCAGTGAAATCCAGAAAGAACTCGGTCTGAGCAACACGCAGCTCGGGTTGGTATTCTCCGCCTTCGCCTATCCCTATCTCCTGTTCCAGGTGGTCGGCGGCTGGGTCGGAGACCGCTTCGGGCCGCGCAAGACCTTATTCTGGTGCGGCATGATCTGGGCGGCCGCGACCATCATGACCGGCTTTGTAACCAGCCTGCTGACGTTGTTCATTGCCCGCGTCGCACTCGGCTTCGGCGAAGGGGCGACTTTTCCGACCGCCACGCGCGCCATGCAATACTGGACTCCCGAGACCAAGCGCGGTTTTGCGCAGGGCCTTACGCACGCCTTTGCACGGCTCGGCAACGCGGTTACCCCGCCGTTGATAGCGGCGCTGATATTTTGGCTTACCTGGCGCGGCTCGTTCATCGTGCTGGGACTGGTCAGCCTGGTTTGGGGTGTGATCTGGGCGCTGTATTTCCGCAACGAACCCAAGGATCATCCCGGGATCACCGAGGCCGAGCTAGCCTCGCTTCCGCCACGCGCGGTCAATATGCGGCCTCAGGTACCATGGGGGCCGCTGTTGCGGCGGATGTGGCCCGTCACGCTCACCTACTTCTGCTATGGCTGGTGCCTGTGGCTATACCTGAACTGGCTGCCGTTATTCTTCAAGAACAGCTACAATCTGGACGTCAGGAATTCGGCGCTGTTCGCCTCGGGTGTCTTCTTTGCCGGCGTCGTCGGCGACAGCCTGGGCGGAATCCTCTCTGATCGCATTCTCAGGAAAACAGGCAATGTTCGCCTTGCGCGCTTGAGCGTCACGATCGTCGGCTTCGCCGGCGCCTTCCTGTCGCTGCTTCCGATCCTGTTCATTCACGACATCACGGTCGTCGCTCTATGCCTGTCCGGCGGGTTTTTCTTTTCTGAACTCGTGATCGGTCCGATGTGGTCGGTGCCGATGGATATTGCTGCGAAATATTCCGGTACGGCCGCCGGGCTGATGAATACCGGCTCGGCGCTGGCGGCGATCGTTTCGCCTTTGGTCGCCGGTTACGTCATCGACGTCACGGGCAACTGGTACTTGCCGTTCCTGATGTCGATGGGATTGCTCCTGCTTGGCGGATTTTCGGCGTTTCTGATGCATCCTGAAAAACCTTTTGAAGAACTTGCGGAAGTTAATTCGGTCAAGCGAGGTGTACTTGCTCAACAGCTAAAATGATTTCTTTACCTCCGCAGCGGCGGTCAAGATCTTATCGGATCATTCTTCAATTGTGACGAAATCAGCTCCGGGAGCAGCAACTGTCTGTATCTCGGAGTGCCTACGCGTCGAGCCTTGCCGATATCCAATCAACACCGGAGCCAAACTATGCCCAACTACAAGATTCTTATTCTCGGTGCGTCGTACGGTTCGCTGCTTGCGTCCAAAATGATGTTCGGCGGCCACGACGTGAAACTTGTTTGTTTGCCGGCTGAGGCTGCTCTCATCAATTCCGAAGGCTTTCGCGTGCGGATGCCGATCCGGGGCCGCAAGGAGCAGATCGAGATCGATTCCCGCAAGTTGCCGGGCAAGGTGTCTGCTTCCGGTCCGGCCGATATAGATCCCAAAGACTACGACCTGATCGGGCTGGCGATGCAGGAGCCGCAATACGGCTCGCCCGGTGTGCGCGAATTGCTCGATGCCGTGGCGAAGTCGCGCGTGCCGTGCATGTCGATTATGAACATGCCGCCGCTGCCTTACATGAAGCGTATCCGCCATCTGAACAGCGAATTGCTCGGGCCGGCATACACCATGCCGGCGGTATGGGACAGCTTCGATCCCGGCACGTTGACATTGTGCAGCCCGGATCCGCAGGCGGTCCGGCCTCCGGAGGAGAAGGTCAACATACTACAGGTAACTTTGCCGACCAACTTCAAGGTTGCACGCTTTGACAGCGAGAAGAGCAACGAGATTCTTCGCAACATCGAGAAGGATATCGATGCCGTTCGTTTCGATGCGCCGGAAGGCAAGATCGAGCTGCCGGTAAAGTTGCGTGTTCACGACTCGCTTTTCGTGCCACTGGCCAAATGGGCCATGCTAATGGCCGGCAACTACAGGTGTATCACCCAGGACGGCATGCGAACCGCACAGGAAGCGGTGCATACCAACCTCAAGGAAGCGCGTTCGATATACGAGTTCGTCGTGGACGTGTGCGTCAAGCTCGGTGCCTCGCGCGATGACCTTGTACCATTCGAGAAATATGCTGCGGCCGCGGAAAGCCTGTCGCGTCCTGCTTCGGCTGCGCGCGCGCTTAACAACGGCGCGACCAATATCGAACGTGCCGACAAGCTGGTGCAACTCGTCGCCCAACAACAAGGCATGAGCCATCCCGTCCTCGACGCCATCGTCATTCTCGTGGACGAAAGGATCGCAGCAAATCGCAAGAAGGCAGTGGCGGCCTGACAGATCAGTGGTCGGCCAGAGACCGGTGCGATTGACTTAGACAAGATTTGCCGCCAATCGCGGGATCGACCCTGCTCCTACCCGTCGGGAATACCGCGAGCCTGTCTGCCTTTGAAATGGAGATCAACATCGCAAAAGGGCGTAAGCCGCAAGCACGTCAAACCTTTGCAACGCGTCGTCGACTTCCGCCGAGTTTGCCGATCATAAACTTGAATTTTACGGAAGTTGGGGCCTCGCCGCTCCCGGTAAACCTTCTTATGTATTGACGGCACCCGCCGGGCGCGGGACAAGCCCGCCGAATGGTGATATTCGAGCGGCTCGCGAGACCACGGCTCTACCGGGAAGGACGCCTATGACCCTGCATACTGGAAGGCATTTTCTGCAGATTCCGGGACCAACCAATGTGCCGGACCGGGTGCTGCGCGCCATGGACATGCCGACCATGGACCACCGCGGTCCCGAATTCGCCGAGATCGGACATGCGGTGCTGGCTGCCATGCAGCGGGTGTTCCGCACCAGGCAGCCGGTGATCATTTATCCGTCGTCCGGGACCGGTGCCTGGGAGGCCGCGATCGTCAATACGCTGGCGCCTGGCGACAAGGTGCTGATGGCCGAGACCGGGCAGTTTGCCTTGCTGTGGCGCGGCATCGCTGACAAATTCAAGCTGGACGTCGATTTCCTGCCCGGTGACTGGCGCCATGGCGCCGACCTCGAGCAGATCGAGGCGCGGCTCACGGACGACCGCCAGCACAAGATCAAGGCGGTCATGATCGTGCACAACGAGACCTCGACCGGCTGCGTCACGCACCCGCTCGACGTCCGCAAGATCATGGACCGGGTCAAGCATCCGGCGTTGTTGATGGTCGATACCATCTCCGGCCTCGGCTCGCTCGAATATGAGCACGATGCCTGGGGTATCGACGTGTCGGTGGCCGGATCGCAGAAGGGATTGATGCTGCCGCCGGGCCTCGGCTTCAACGCGGTGTCGGAAAAGGCGCTTGCGGTGGCGAAGGCCAACCCCGCCATGCGGTCCTATTGGGACTGGCAGGAGGTCATCGCGATCAACAAGGCAGGCACCTGGCCCTATACGCCGGCGACCAATCTGCTGTTCGGGCTGCGGGAAGCGGTCAAGATGCTCGAGGAGGAGGGGCTTGAGAACGTTTTCGCGCGCCACAAGCGCCACAGCGCCGCGACGCGCGCCGCAGCCAAGGTGTGGGGCCTGGAAACGCAGTGCCAGGAGCAGGGCGCCCACTCGCCGGCGCTGACCGGCGTGGTGATGCCGGAAGGCCATGACGCCGACAATTTCCGTAAGGTTGTGCTGGAGAATTTCGACATGTCGCTCGGGACCGGCCTGAACAAGATCAAGGGCAAGGTATTCCGGATCGGCCACATCGGCCACTTCAACGATCTGATGCTGATGGGCACGTTGTCGGGCGTCGAGATGGGTCTCGATCTCGCCAAGGTGCCGCATCGTGGCGGCGGTGTATTGGCGGCGATGGAAGTCCTCAAGGGGCAGGGGCGCGATGTCATGCCGATGCCGAAGACCGCCGTTGCGTGAATTGAGCTGAACCCAAGAACAGACAAGAACAGAAAAAAGAGAAAGAGCCGCGATGAACGCTCCGGTAGCTGCGACCGAAGACCTGATCTATTCCGTCGAGGACGGCATCGCCCGGCTGACCTTCAACCGTCCGCAGGCGCGCAACGCGCTGACCTTTGCGATGTACGAGCAAATGGCCGTCATTTGCGAGACCGTCAACGCCGACCGCTCGATCAAGGCCATGATCCTGACCGGCGCCGGCGACAAGGCGTTCGCGTCGGGTACCGACATTTCGCAGTTCCGCGCCTTCAAGACCGCGCAGGATGCGCTCGATTACGAGGCCCGGATCGACCGCGTGCTAGGTGCGCTGGAGCAGTGCCGGGTGCCGACGATTGCGGCCATCGCCGGGGCTTGTACCGGCGGCGGCGCGGGAATTGCGGCGTGCTGCGATATCCGCATCGGCACCGAGGCGACGCGGATAGGGTTTCCGATCGCGCGAACGCTCGGCAATTGCCTGTCGATGTCGAATATTTCTCGGCTGGTTTCGCTGATCGGGCCGGCGCGGACCAAGGATCTGATTTTCAAGGCACGGCTGGTCGAAGCGCCGGAAGCGCTGGCGCTGGGGCTGCTCAACGAAGTGGTGCCTGATGTCGCGGCCTTGCAGCGCCGCGCCGATGAAACCGCGAAACTCGTTGCCGGCCATGCGCCGATCACGCTCGAAGTCACCAAGGAAGCGGTGCGCCGGATTCGGCGGACGCTGACGCGCGACGAGGGCAAAGACCTGATCCTGCGCGCCTATATGAGCGAGGATTTCCGCGAGGGCATGGATGCCTTCCTCAACAAGCGTACGCCGAACTGGAGGGGTGCCTAGATATTTAAGCAGAATTCGTTCGAACGTTTCGATCTTTTGAAGAGGCCGTAACCAGAATCCCCAAAGCGCGGGAATCATAATCCTGGGGTCGGGGGTTCGAGTCCCTACGCTCTACCGCCACTCATTTGTGACTTCGAGAAACCCCTGCAAAATAAGGCTTTCCTGCACGCCCGGCGAGTACACCACCGAATAGTCGCCAAATTGGCAGCATGTTAATCTTTGCGAAGAATCAACCCTCAGTTTAACTTGCCCCCAAAATGAAACTGCCAGCCGTAAGCCACTGCTGGCGATGCCAACAAAACGTGGTCGCCGCAGTCCAGGCGTTGCCGGGTGGTTCGCGCCAATAATTCGGGGCCTACGCCTTAACCGGAGGATTATGCTTACTCGGGGGATGATCGTCGAATTGCCTGGGCACCAAGGAATTGGGAAGCTTCTGTCGGCCAATGAGGGGCATTGCCTCGTTTCGGTATTCCATTCGGTTTTCCGCTCCGAGCAGATTGAGATGCCACTGGAGCAACTCCGACGCGGCTTCGGCAAACTCGCGTTTATGTCCGGCAAGACGACCGGTATCACATGGGCCGGGTGACCAGATATTTCCGTCAGCCCGATGGTCTAATCGAATATGAGGTGCGATTTCCGAATGGGCGCCTGGCCGACCTTAGCGAGATCCAACTTCACGTCCGTCCATGGAATGCGCCCGACGATCCGGCGGAAAATCTCGCGTCCGGAGGAGCGGAAAATCAATTTCTTCACGACAGACGGCAGGCGGCAATTGGTCCGCTGTCAGCGTTACGAAATGCCGCGCAAGGCATGTCGGCCTTGATCTCCGCAGGGATCGAATTCGTACCCCATCAGATTGCGGCCGTCCGACGCATCCTCGCTGATCCGATTCAACGCTATTTGCTGGCGGACGAAGTCGGTCTCGGAAAAACAATCGAAGCAGGGCTCGTCATCCGACAACACCTGATCGACGATCCCGACGCCACCGTGCTAATCGCATCCCACGACATTTGCGCGGTCAGTGGGAATCTGAGTTGCGAACAAAATTGAGTCTCGAGCAATTCGACAAAGCGTTTGACATCTGCACGCATGAAGACTTGGAGCGTGTCGAGGCGGTGCCCGATGTCCTCGTCGTTGACGAAGCACATCATTTGGTGGGAATAGCCAACGGCCCGTTGCTCGGCAGCGCGACGAATTTGGTCGACCTAGCCAAGGCGAGTATCCATGCGGCCCGCTATGTGGCTCTGATCGAGGCTTTGGGCGTCGATGCATCCACGCTCGCCGCGGTTTTGACCACCGGCGAACTGTTGTTCGACGGCGAGGACGAAATCAAAGAGGCGCTTCTGGCGATTGTAACGCGCGACGACGCTTCTGACACACGCGGTCAAATCATGGCTGAAAGCACAGAGCAACTTCTGAAGACTCTTTTGGCCAACACAAGTCAGCCCAAGATCGTCGCGTTTTCCTCCTCGACCGAATTGGCCGGGGATTTCCATCGTGCGGTAGGGTCTCGCCTTGTTAATGCTTCGGTCTGGTGTCGCAACGCACCGGCATCATCAACCAGGTTCGCGCCTTCATGCTGGAACGCGGGATCGCCGTACGCCAGGGGATCGGCTTCCTGCGCACGGAACTGCCCACCATCCTTGCGCGACGCGCACCGATGCCCTGTCGCCCCGCATGTTGCATGTCATCGAGGAGTTGGCAGGCGACTGGCGCCAGCTGGATCAGCGTATCGATGGCCTCTCCGGCGAGATCGAAGCACTGGCCGGTCAAGATCAGGCATGTTCGCGCCTGATGACGGTGCCTGGCATCGGGCCGATCATTTCGAGCGCCATGGTGGCCGCGATCGGCACTGGAGACGTATTCTCCAAAGGCCGCGACTTCGGCGCCTGGCTCGGACTGGTGCCCAAGCAGATCTCGACGGGAGACCGCACGATCCTCGGCAAAATCTCCAGGCGCGGCAATCGCTACCTGCGCGTCCTGTTCGTGCAGGCGGCATGGGTTGTGCTGGTCAGGATAAAGGACTGGGAACGTTACGGGCTCAAATCCTGGATCGAAGCCGCCAAGAGGCGGTTACACCACAACGTGCTCGCGATCGCGCTCGCCAACAAGCTTGCCCGGATCGCCTGGGCGGTGCTGGCCAAAGGACGCGCCTTCGAGCTGACGAGGACCGACGATGCAGGCGTCCGATCCGCTTGATCCTCGCGCCGTGCTCGGCGCGGTCAAGGCGCAGCCTGGCAACGCCGGCGCCAGCCGCAAGCCAAGCACGACGGCCGGCCTTGACCGCCCCTGCGCGCGACGCGATCGACGCTCTGCGGACCGGGACGAAGGAACGGCCCTTGGCTCGAACAAAGGAACTACGCGATATGAGGAGCAAGCGATGACGTAACCCTATCAACAGTTTCCAGCCGAGGTCTGCGAGAGGATGAGACGAGATGGAGGTTCGGTCTTCCCGGCGCATGCGAACACTGGTGACCCAAATGGCCCAATCGAGGCCTGTCCGCTAATTAGAACGCACGCGCGCTGATATCCATGATGGCCCGGAGCACCAAATGCTCCAATCAGAGGCCGGATACATTGATGCAAGACCGCCGCCGCCAACTCGGCGAAACCACTTGCAACGCACGGCCGGACCATACATTGGATCACTACAACCTCAGCAATTTCCGCACTTGATCGCCGGCATTGCCGGATAGGCAGCGAACGCGTCGGCCGATCACCACCAATTCCGGGTCGGCCAGTACTGCGCGCACGGCTTTGCGCATGGCCTTTGATTTGATCTTCGCCGCCAGGTGGCTGATCAACTCACGCGCGTCAGCATCATCCGGCGTAAAGACGCTGTGCTGGCGCAATCCCTCGGCCAGTTTGCGTACCCGTTCTTCCGCCTTTCGCTTCGCTTCGGGACTTTGTTCTGAGCGTGAGCGTTTCTGACCACCACCGTTTGCGCCCGGTGTACCAGGCGGTACGAGCGCTTTTTTTTCGGACCGGCCAACCTCGCGCAGCGTTCGAAGCGCCTGTTCGACAGGGTCCGGCTGTCCGCCAGTCGTATTGTCGTTATGTGAAGAGGTTTGGGCGGTCATTTGTGACTAATCCAGGACTAATCCGGCTAGCGGTGCATCGGCTTGCCCATGACGTCGAAGGGCGAAGGTGCCGACGGCCTTTCGGCCGTCGGCGTTGTTGTGGCAGCGGTCAGGCGACACCGGGTACGCCAAGCCGCCGGGCAAACTCGCCCCGCAGCCAGTGCATCGTCATCACCATCTGCTGCTGGTCGGCCGGCACATCGAACTCCGGGCAGGCGCTGATGGTGATGCCACCACCGGTCACCTTACGGATGTCGTAGCGCACCCGCGCGATGATGATCGTTCCCGGCTCGTCTCCCCAGATCGTCTTCTTCGCGACGGCGCTGATGACCGCAGGTGCGAGCAGATTGAACCCGGCCTCGCCAAGACGGTGTCCGATGGCAAAGCCCGACACCCCGTACCCGGCGGCCTCGACTTCATCCAGGCTGGTCTTGATGAACTCGACATAGCTGCCATACGGGCCAAGCGCACTGTTACGCCTGACGGTGTTGGTGAACACCTCGGGGAACCCCGGGGCCACGCCCGCCGCGCAGGTCAACAGTTCATCCTGGTCATCGGTCAGACCGTCCTCGCCATGCGCGGCCAGATGCGCCGCCAGATCACTGGGCAGCAAGCCGATCGGCCTGGCAAAACCATATTGATTCCATTGCATTTTTACCACCTCTTTCTGGTTGGATTCATACCCAACCTCTGTTAAACATGCAAGGGCCAAAATCCAGAGATGACGCGGCGGTGGCGCTTTTCCCCAGACATCCTTAACAAGCATGAAAGTTCCGGAGGCTTGCTATGGTGCCAGACAAACCCAAACAGGCTTGGGCTCTCGCCGCCCACAAAACTCGCCAAGAAATATCAGCGCTGCAGCGCGGCAACCGGGAACTCGGCCTCAAAGATCTAGCCGATAAATCTGGTCTCAATCCGCAGACGCTCCGCCGCAGGGTGTCAGCGCTCGACTTCCTGGAGCGGTTTGAACAAGAAACAAAAATCAAGTCAGCGGTGTTAGAGACCTTTCCGGTCGCCGCGATAGAATTCTTGTCTCGCTGGTATAGCCACGACCCGATCGCTGCCAAAAAGGCTGCAATCAAACTGATCGACGGCAACATAACCGTGGAAAAACTCCGCCTGGAGGAGAAGCAATCCAGGACGACGTCAGCCTTTGCCCGAACAGGCAAGTCACTGGAACTTGACTACAAGCACGAAATCGCTGGGGCAATTAGCAGCTGGTTCCAAGGCCCGCTCATCAAGGTGGAGAAGCGCATCCGGTTTGATCCCACAAGTCTTGTCGACTTTAGGTCGGACGATACCTATCGACGCCGCAAGACCGGATTCTTGATCGTCGGTCCCTACCGGGATCCCGCACTGTACAAGCGGCGGGCATTTGATTGGATCGCGAAGGCCTACACCTTACTTCCAGTGTTCCAGGCAATGTGTCTGGTCTTGCCCGATAACGCCAAAGTCGATGATTTTTTGGACTGGTGGCGCCCGCTCAACATCTCGCCACATCATCTCGCCTTGCTGAAGTTCCCGCGCGGGCAGCGCGGGCAGCTATGGCCTCCTAACTCAGAAATCGGGCGCTATTGAACCGAGCGGATCGCCAAGTCGAATGCATCGGCAAAGGCAAGGCCCATCGGCCTTACGAGTTCGGCGTCAAGGTCAGCGTTGCCACCACCCTCAAGCACTGCAAGGGCGGCCAGTCCGTCACCCACGTGAAGGCGCTGCCTACCGCGGCCACAATGCGCCGCCCGTTTACAAGTTCAGGGTCTTCATCTCCGGGCAAAAGCGAGGGGTGACGCCGAAGATCCAGCGCGAACTCCGCCGCAGGTCCGCCGTCGAGCCCGTCATCGGCCATCTCAAAGCCGAGCACCGCATGGGCCGCAACTATCTCTGGTTCCGGCGCGGCGACGCCAATAACGCCGTCCTCGCCGCCGTCGGCTACAACTTCCGCCGCCCGATCCGCTGGCTCAGGATTTTGTTGCGCCAAATCCTGGCCGTTCTCTGCCCGGACCTTCAATCAATCCAGCCTGAAATTAGGGTTCTTCACGGACGACTTGCTTGCTTTAGCCCTTCAAGCGGAGGTGGTGGCGGCTCCCTCTCTCGCTACCAGTAATATCAATCACTTAGCTCTCGTTACAATGCTCCGAGATACGATGAGTGGAAGCGCGGGATGCAACGCGCGCCACTCCGCGAAAGTTTCGAAAGACGGAAGAGCGGCGGGATTGCCAGGCATCGGCCACGGCATGCAAAACGGCTCTGATTCTTCGCGAACCGCGGCGATGGAATCCAGATAGTTGTCAGGAAGCACCGTTTCCCTCGATTATTGGCTAGTCCCGCAGAAAGCCTTCATAGACGAATGCGCCCCGGATGGTCTCAGCGTCTTTCTCGGTCACGCCATGAGTCCGAAGGAAATTGTACCATGACGCACGCACTTGATCGGTCATTTTAGAACCGATGGCCTTCGCTTGCGCGTCATCGAGCAGAAAGCGGGCGTACTGGGATAAGATGTTTTTGGCATTAGCGAACCGGCCTTGATCGCCAATCTCCATCGCAAGGTCGCGTCGATCCTGCGCTATCTGGGGCATTGGCGCTAGGTCATAAGCGGGAGACAATTGCCAGTCACGCCCCTTGGCAATAAGGGCGTGATTGCGAGGATGATCGTCCAAATTGGAAATTAGGGCATTGAATGTCATGCGCCGAAAAAGCTCCGGCGCGTCCCTTTTGGGCTCTTTTACAACCCGACGCAGTTCTTCTGACATCAACACATAGGACCAGCGTTCTCTCGCTTCGGCGGCCTCGTCGGCGCGGAGCAGAGTGAGTCCACTGATCATGCGCGACTTTGTGTATCCTTTGTCCGTCTTCTCACGATCGAAGCGCTTGATGAGAAGAACGTCTTTACCGCCAATGCTCTGGATGCGGCTCGCCGCGACGCTGATTCCGCAAGCTTTCGCTAGTTCAAGCATGGCATGTTCGACGCGCGTGTTGTTCCAGCGATCGTCAGGACGATTGAATTTCGCCACCCATAAACCGTCCTTGTCTTCCACAACAACCTTGGGGCGCGCGCCGCCCATCGACGTGCCTATGAGCATCAGATCCTGGACTTGGGCGGCTTCTTCGGTTTTGACATCTTCCTCACGCATTAAGGCTTCAGCGATCTGCTGAAGCTTTGCGAGTTCGATTGTTTTGTTGAATTTGCGGCGAGGAGCGGGCGGCTCTTGGCCAAGTCCAAATCCAAGGGCTCCCGCGCGGTCATCTGCCGAGTTGAGCAAATAGTCGAGTTCGCCGAGTTGAGGCACGCCGGCATGCTTTTCGATCACGCGGCGGCCCCAGTAGTCGGGCCCAGCGTCGCGTAACGCGCCAAATACGCCCTTCAGCCGTGCGGTCTCATACGTCTCGCCGGAGAGCTTGAGTTCCATCGGGTCGATAGCGACGGCGTTGGCGCGCGCAAGATAGGATTTGCCGTACACGAAACGGCCCAGCGCATTGCCGCGTCGATCGTTGCTTAGTTCGAAGCGTCCCGCCGTTACGGATTCCGTTTCTCCGGGCAACGTAATGTAAACATAACATTCGGTGTTTTGGTTAGAAGTCATTGTCGAGGCTCCCGCCTTTGCGAGCACGGGTGCGCTCTCTCGCCGACTGCAAGGAGAGCCCTTCTTTATCTTTCAAGGGATCAGCTAAGTCTTCGAGGGGCTGAATGAGATCGTAGAGCCAGAGCAGGCCCGCATAGACCACGATGCCGGTGGACGGCTTCCCTCGTTCGGCGTCCATGACCGCGCGCGGTCCCGTTCCGATCCTGACGCCGGCATCTTGGATGGTGATGTTGCGACGAATTCTGGCCGTACGCAGATTTTCTCCCAGCAGCTTAAGGGCTTGAGCGACGGGATAGGGCGGGGCTTTTTGAAGTTTGTTTGATGCGACCATCTGCTTTCAAGGGCTTCTTATTAGGTTTAGTATGCTCTAAAGAGCATATCTTAAACTGAGGCCTAAAAGCAATGAATGTATCCTTAAGAGCATGCTAAATTATATAATATGCTCTTAAGAGCACAATGCTGGCGGTTTCCACGAGGATTTGGAGGTTAGCTCCTAGCCCGTGGCTTCCGACCTCTCCGCCCAAAAGGTCCCGAATTTGTAAGTGGCTAAGCCACTTACATCTCTTAACCCTTTTCAGCGAGCCAGACGTTTCCTTGCCTTGAGCGCGCTCTCGGCAGCCTGAGCGGAGGTAGGATAGGCCAAGGCCACCAGTCATGCTGCTCGAATTGCTTAAATGCGTCGACGGATTTTGAGGTTCACAGACACGCAGCAGTACCGCTGAAATGCTGGGCAACCCACGGCTGCTGCCTGCACTTTTCGCGCCAGTCCGGATTACCGCAGCCATAGGACGATGGCTGCGAGAGTGACGACGGCGCAATAATTTCGTGCCGTTTTTTCGAAGCGGGTTGCGACGCGTCGGAACTGCTTGAGCCTTGAGAAGCAGCTTCCACGAGATGGCGCTGGGCATATAGATGTTTGTCGAGCGGATATTTGAGTGCGCGTGACGGGTTGTTGGTTCTTCCGGTTTTCCGGTCTCCATGAGAATATCCGGCCATGAGTAAAAAATCCTTTCAAACGTCCGTAGCCGACCTCGATCGCGAAAAAGCAGAGGTGTATTTCCGCACCGGCTTGTTCGCCAGGCGCAAGGGCGTTCGTCAGCCGGCCGAAGTGGCCAAAGCCAAGGGTCGGGTGCGGGCAGCTCGCTGGCGTTCTGAAAACGATAGTGCCGGCAGGCCGGAAACGGCTGATGTTGCATTGGCATTGCTTCGGTCGTTAGTCCGCCTGCATGATCAGGAGTCGATCGAGGTGGCGCTGTCGGTCGCCGAGATGAATGTCGTGCAGGGCATGGTCGGCGAGCTTACTGATGCCGGATATCGGCTCGAAGAGATCAAGGTCGTTTGCAAGCGGTTGCGCCGGCGTGTCCTGGCTGAGGAATCGGATCGGTAGTCCGACAGTCGGTTACCTGGTCGGCCAACAGGATTGTCTCTTGACAGGTCACCGGTGACGGTCAGCGGCATGAGTGAGCCACGATCTTCTCCATCACGTGACCGAACCCGAGCGTATCCCGAGCGCCTGGCTACCGCCGGAGAGCCACCGACGTGCGTTGTGGCGAACGCCATCATTGCTGCTGTCCTCGAAATGAAGCTGACTGGCGAATGGTCCGTCGATCCCGACGAGTTGCTGGCGTGCGCGATCGCAAGCGTAGCGGCCGACAACCGGTACACGGCCCATGGAGTCGTAGCTGTCCTGAAGCGGTTCGGTCGGCCGGCCGACCGTCGTAAGCGGGAGGGGCGCTGCTACATCGGCTCCACGTACGGCCACAACATGAAGTCTGAAATGATGGCGCGCGCCATGGCCGAGGTGAACCCCGATTACTGGGGCGCCTCGCTGTACCGCTGGTTCATCTTCGGCCACATCCACCACGAAACGGTGAAGCGCGTCGGCAGCGTCTACCGCGAATCCTTCAGCCAGCCGGTGCCCGGCGCCGCATACGCGCGCACCCATTTCCCGTGCGCGCGGTGCCAAGGCAATGTCATCGATGACTCCGCACGCCGACGGCGGCGAATACGGCCGCCACACCGTGAATTTCCCGAATCCGCTGCCTTACAGGGCGGCCGCCTAACCAGGAGACGAAGATGGCCTCGAACAATCTGAAGAAACAGAACGACCGAATCCGTGGGCCGCTGGCCAAAGCCAATTTGGCCCGTGTAAACTGCGACTATCGCGGCTTCGAGGAGGCGATTATCGAGCTCCGCGGCATCCATGGCATCGGCGACGTCGATTTCGTCAAAAGCATCACACAGATTGGCCTTCAGCGGTTGGCCCTGGCGGACGGACGGGATTTCGAGATGTCGATGGCTGCCTGCGAGAAGGAATTCGAATCCGACCAGGCGGACCCGCAGCAGACCGGATGCAGTTCGGTACCGGCGCCTACCGCGACTCCGACGACGGCAAGATCGACTTCGAGGGGCATCTGTCGCCCTACGCTGAGGAGGTCGCCGCCCGCTACATGCACCAGCACCGGGTCCTTCCAGACGGCAGCCGGCGGGCCCCGGACAACTGGAAGAGGGGGCATCAGCCTCGACAGCTACATCAAGTCGTTTGCGCGCCATTGGCAGGATCTCCGCCGGCTGCATCGCGGACTGCCGCCACGTAATGGCGATGACCTCTTCGCCGCCGTCGGCGCCACCCAGTTCAACATCAACGGCTACGCTCATGAGATCGAGAAAGCCAGGGTCGAGGCTGCGGGGAATCGGGACTCCGACACCGCAAGCGCGAGGACGGCGGCGCAGATCCAGCCGGTTCCAATTATCTGAGCGGACCGCCGATGAAGATCCTGCTCCCCGACGATCGTGATCCGGTCGATGCGCATGCGCGCCGACTATTTTTGAGAGCCAAAAGGTGTGGAACGGGTGCCCCGGCGTTCGCGACGATCTTCAAGTCCTTCGACGCGGCCGAGGATGAACTGGCGCGCGCCAGGCAGCTCGCCCTGGTGGCGCCGGCGCAGTCCGTGCCTATGCGAGCCGGTTGCACAGGTCCGCAGATCGCACAGTAAAATACTGTGCGATCGCTATTTTTGATTCGATTTCAATGTGTTTCAGCTGCTGCGGTACCCAGCATCGAGATGCTTGGAATCTTGCAGGATGGCCGGATGGCCGATAGTCGCAATGTTGGACGATCTCCGGCTCGCTGATTGTCCAACATTGCGAGCGTCGGATTGCACATCCAATTGGGCACGTACGCGTACGTCGTACCAGTATGCACATTTTCTTGTGCGCCCACTGTTACATAGGGCGTTTTGCAACACCTACTCGGCGACCGGGACCCGGCCACTCCGGTGGGTCTTCCTGAGCGAGGTGGTTCAGGTACTCCGGGCGGCGGCTTGCCGGCAGCCGGCCGGTGCCGATGCCGACAAGATGCGGCGGAGTGGTAGTCACCGGTTCCGGTGGCTTTACGGTCTCGGTCAGCTGGGTCGGCTCGTAGTCTTCGAGTTCGGGCTTAAGGAATGCCGGCGACGCCCGTCGTGGGCTCGTGTCGATGAGTGACGACCTGCGGGCGCGCGGATCCGCGTGCGTTGACGTAGCGCGCCGCCACCGCGCCGACAAGGCCATCCAGAATATCGTCGATTTGCTCGCTACCGCGTGACGGAGCCACTTCATTGTTGGAGTCGTCTTCTTTAACATCCCGCAGGCTAGAATCTAATCCGGCTGGCAAGTGAGGCCGAATCGCGCAATGTTTCTGGCTTATGAGAGAAGCTTGCAGCCTGGTCTGGTCGGTGCTCAGGCAGCAGATTTCCCGCATCCGGCTTGTATGGGGCTTTCTTTGTCAAGGCGGCGTCACGCCAATCTGGTGTCCTTTGCATTCCATTCTTTGTTCGACCCGAGCCGCGAGCATTCTTCCGTCCCGACCGCATATTGCCATCGCCGTCGCGCGCAGCGGCGGTCAGGGACGGCGCTTCTTCGGCGCCGCCGAAGGCTTGTCCTTGACGGACGCGAGCACGGCGGCAGGCTGCCGGCGATCGGGTGGTTGGCCGCGCGCTGATCCGAGGCGAGCCTGCCATTGGCCGCGATCAATCGCGCGAACCACGCTTGTATTCGGTTGAACCCGTATGGGGTCCCGACCATGAAGCAGTCATACGCTTCTGCGGGCAAGGCTCCGAGGCGGCGGGTCCATTCTCTCAGCGGCATTGCAGCCATAGCCGAATGCGGATTGCCGCCACCTCGGATCGTCATCGGCAACCCGGCGCATCAAGTGCGGTCAGGTTGCCGAACCCTGTTTGTCCTTTCTCGTTCTAGAGTGTTGCTCGCCGCCGGCCGCAGCTCGACACCGTCCGGCACCTCGCCGGTCGTGACCAGGCGCCACAGCGCTATCAGCAGCTTGCGCGCCAGCGCCACGATCATCGTCGTCTTGCGCGCGCCGCTCGGCCCCTCGGTCCGCGTGCGATACCACTGCGCCAGCGCACTGTCTTTCTGGAACATCAGGAAGCGCCACGCCAACTGGATCAGCCCCCGTCGTACCCGCGCATTGCCGGCCTTGGCCAGGCCCTTCTCTCGGCGTCAAACCGCTCTCGTCGGGCGATCCCGTGAGCCCGGCGTAGCGCGCCACCGCTCTTCGATCTCGAAGCTTCCGCGACAGGATCTCCTGCACCAGCATGTCCGCCGTCTCGATGCCGATACCGATCACCCTGGCGAGCAACCGCACCATCGCATGCGGCCCTGTATCGGGGGCCCGCTCGAGCCGCTCGGCACGTGTCTTCTCGATCGAGCTGATCTGCTCACGGACCAGTGCCAGCCGAGCCATGTCGCGCCGGAACTCCTCGATGATATTTGCCGGCAGGCCCGTGCCCTCCGCTGTCCGCAAACCTGCCAGACGCTCAGGCGCCTTGCGCAGATGCGGCTTGAAACGAGCGCACTCTTCATGCGGTTGGTGATGCGAGAGCGCTCGTCGACAAGGCTCTCGCGCTCGCGGCTCGGGCGCCTCGCATCCTCCTCCTCCATCGTCGGGATCGCCACCATCCCGCAGTGCCCCCGCTCCCCGCGCAACCATCCCAGGAATACGCGCATCAACATCGCCGCATCCAGTCGGTCCGTCTTCGCCCGCTTGCGCTCGCGTGACACCGCAACGCTTGCCGAATGGATGACATGCGCCTCGATCCCACGAGCAATAAGCCAGCGCGCCAGCCAGAAGCCGTCGCGGCCAGCCTCATAGGCCAGCGCGACCCGGCTGATCGGCCGGCCAGCACGCACCGCCTCGTTCCGCCACCGCTCGATCAATCGTAACAGTGCCGTCGCATCCGGCTCCAGTTTCTTCAACGGCTGGCGCTCGACGCCGGGAACAGCGCCGCTCACCAGCCAGTTCGCCTTGCTCATCTCGACGACCACCACCAAGGTCGAGATCGGATCAAACGCGGTCAGGCTTCGGCTGAGATCATTGACTTGGGCGACGGGGCAACCTCCATCGGTTCGTATGGACGATGAAGTTGCCACAACCTCCGCCGCCCGCCCCGTAGCTTCTCTCGGACAAAAATTCACGCCTTCACCCACGGCACGTCGTGCCCAAGCCGGCTCAGGCGTACGAGCCCGAAGTCCCGGTCCTATTGTTCCTCGCGGGCCTCGTTGGGAGCTGAGATCCTGGTCCTTCGTCATCAGCTTAACATCCAGCGACGGCACCTGCCAAAGAGACTGACTTTGAGTGCCATGGATCGCCTGATCTTTGTTGGGCTGTCTCGTTTGGCGCTAAGTACCCTCAATGCGCTAACGCAAGTACCCTCAATGCGCTAACGCAAGTACCCTCAATGCGCTAACGATTGTGAAGCCGGAGACTGTCGTCCGTTGGCATCGTGCCGGGTTCAGATCGTACTGGCGCTGGAAATCACGATCTTGTTCCGGCCGACCGACGGTTGCGGTCGAAATACGATGGCTGATCCGCGAGATGAGCATTGCCAATCCGCTGTGGGGAGCGCCTCGGATCCATGGCGAGTTGCTTAAGCTCGGCATCGAGATCGGCCAGACCAGCGTCGCCAAATACATGGTCAGGCGAAGACACCCGCCGTCCCAAGGCTGGAGAACCTTTATCCGCAATCATGCCGACGGCATCGCGGCGATGGATCTGTTCGTCGTGCCGACAATCTCGTTTCGCCTGCTCTATGGATTTCTGATCATGGGGCACGGCCGGCGACATATTCTGTGGTTTGGCGTCACAGCGCATCCGACCGCAGAATGGATCGCAAATCAGGTCACGGAAGCATGCGGGTGGGAACAGGCTCCTTGCTATCTCATTCGTGACCGGGACGGGGCCTATGGTGAGGTCTTTATCCGCAGACTCCGATCGAGAGGCATTCGCGACCGGCCAACATCGCCGAGCTGATCGGTTCGACCCGACGGGAATGCGTTGACCACGTCATTGTATTCAGCGAACAGCTCGCGCTGGGCACATTCTTTGTCGCCCAATCTTAGGCGGACTCCACCACCGATACGCCCGGATTTAATTTACGACAGGCACACCTAACTGCCAACGTTTCACGGACATGGGTCGGGACTGAGGGGCTCCCGTCACTCGCATCGGCATGCTCGGACAATGACGCGGGCGGCTGCCGTATAGCATCGGCCACATCGGAGCTGAGCGGCGAGGGGACTGTAATCTCCTTGCCTGGGAGCATAGGCAGGAAACCGGGCTGGCTGGCATCGATGACAACTGCTTCCGGTCCCTTCAGCGCGGAGGCGATCCGGATCGGCGGAAGCCGAGAGTGCGATTCGATGAGCTTGCTTGGCGGGCGCGCGGGCAGCAGGGAATTGGCTGCAAAGAGGAGCACGAGCAACGCTCCGCCGACCCACAGAAAGTAACCCCGCGCGGGAACTTGAGTATCGACTGAGCCGCGCGCACGGATTGACAAAGCGGATGTTCTGCTCACAGCGCCCAGCTCCCGCGCTGAAGTCCCTTCGGCGCGATCCAGGAGCGCTCGCCGACTGTTCGGCCTGATGTGGATGGCATGTATTGCTTCCGTTTCGATTTCAGATGGAGCTTGGCGTCGAGATGGCGGCGCTTGTCCCGCCAATCGCATGGACTGTAGTTCGTGGCGCGCACTGTGCGCTATTCGGCCGGGTAAAGCTGGACGCCTCTGCGCACGAACTCCGACTGAATTATGTTGAAGGCGCATTCAACGGGCACGAGCCAGACGTTGACCGAATAGATGATGCAATTGCGAGCGAGGAGAAGGGCTGACGTCATGGAGTGGCCCTCTACCGCTGGGCTTGCCGCTTGATCGGCACCGCCTCTCGATCGATGAACCCGTGCAGCCAGGCAAGCAAGGATATCGTAACGCCCTGCAGCAAGCTCAGGCCCACGAGAGACAGGGCCACGACCCGGTTCACGGATGCGAGCGCAAGCCCCGGCCACGGATTTTCCTTCGCGAGCGACCACAAAAGCGTTGACATCCTCCGCTGCATAAATATACTATACCGTATATTTCATATACCTCCGAGTCTGAGGGATGTGTCAAGAGCGAAGACTCACAAGCGCGTGTTCAGACTGTTTGAAGGGCGGGGCTCGGAGCGTGACGCTGCATTTGTCCGTTCGAACGAGCGATGCTCAATAGAAGAAGGGATTCGATATGTTTAAGTACACATTTGTCGTCATGCTGGCGGCTTTGTTCGGCAATGGGGCCGCCTTGGCTCAGGAGAACCGCGGCACTTCCGAGCAGAGGGCCGCATGCGCGCCCGATGCCTTCCGGCTATGCGCGAGCTACATTCCTGACGCCTCGAATGTGGAGGCCTGTCTCAGGCAAAGAAAATCAGACCTGAGCGATGCTTGCAGAGCCGTCTTCGAGCACGCTGCGGCCACTGCTTCGGTCGGGACCACGGGATCGCTCCGATACCGCGGCGCAAGAGATGAGGAATGATCGCATGAACACGATGTATGCTCCCGCTTTCGCCGCGTTCGGGGGCTCGGCCTTCGGAGCGATCTCCACGATCGTAACTGGATGGGTGACTCGGCGCCGCAGGCTTCGCGAGCGCCACTATGCCCGGTCGATTTCCAAACGCGAGCGGATCTATCGAAGCTTCATCGAAGAAGCCTCCCGACTCTACGCCGACGCACTCGTCAGCGACAAATCCGAGATTCCGCAACTGGTCAATCTGTATGCGCTCGTCGGGCGGATGAGGATTCTGTCCAGCGATGAAGTGGTTCAAGCCGCCGAACGGGCAGGTCGCCTGATCATTGAAACCTACCTGTCGCCGAACCCCGAACTTGTCGATTTGCCAGAGCTCATGGAGGAAATGGATCCCTTGCGTCACTTCGGCGAAACCTGCCGGCGTGAATTGCATACGACCCCATCTCGCTGAGGTCGCAAGCGATGCAGAAGCGGATGCGCCAAGCCGGATGGACGTGCAATCGTTGGCGGATCGTACAAGCGGCGATCCGATTGCACCGCGAGATCGGTTACAGGAAGACCACCGTCGCCGATATCGCTCGCGGGGCGGCGATGTCGCCCGCTAACGTCTACCGCTTCTTCGCTTCAAAGCAGGCGATCGAAGAGGTGGTCGTAGCGGATCTGTTCGAACACGTCTCTACGTCCGCAACGCTTGCGGCTCGCGGCGGCTCCGCTCTTGAGCGTCTAACGACTGCTTTGAGGGCAATCTCGCAGCTGCACGAACATCTGCTGGAGAACGACAGCAAACAACACGAATTGGTCGCTGCGGCAGTACGCGAGAATTGGACGGTCGCCCTGTCTTACACAGACCGGATTCGGGGGCTTGTGCGGGCGACCATTGCTGCGGGACAGGCGAGGGGAGCTACGACCGGGAAGTTCGATGGCGATGACCTGTTGCCTCCTTGAAGCAATAGACGGGTAGCTCAATCCGTCGCGGATCAATGCGGCTACCGTTCGGCCCACGTTTGATGAGATGATGGAGTTCTGCGCAGGCGCCCTGCGTCATGTACCGTGGGGTCGGTCGATTGACCTGGCCGCCGACTTACGTCCTCAAGCCGTGGCGCAAGGATAACAAGCGGGGTCTGGCTGATTTACGGCCGCCAGTCTGCCTCACAAGCCGCGAGAAAAAAATTGACCCGTTCGTGCAAGAACGTCGGCAGCTCTTTTCTGAGATCCTTCAGTTCCTCGCCCATCAGAGATCTCATAAGCATCGGAAGCAGAATGAGATCCATGAACATCTGCGCGGTCGCAACGCTCCGCTTTGCGCTGAATGGCCCTTTTGATGAGCGCGCGATCCTCTGCGTTGCCTCGTTCAAGAGTTGAGAAACTGCCCCAGCCGCGCGGTCGCGCGCCGCGTCGTGAACATTTCGGCTCAACTCGGGAAATCGCCGCGACTCGGCGATCGTCGCGCGCGTGAGGTCCAACGTGTCCTCGACGAATCTCTCCACGATCTCGATGCCGAGATTGGTGAGCTTTTCCTGGATGGTACGGCCTGCCGGCGTGAACCCGTCGAAATCTGTCAATCCGTTGATGGTCCGGGCCACCACAGCCACGAACAGCGCTTCCTTGCCGGGGAAATAGGCATAGATGGTCGGTTTGCTCGCAGGGGCCAACTCGGAGATATCGTCGATGCTGGCACTCCGAAATCCTTTCTCGAGAAAGAGCTGCTGGGCTGCATCGAGAATCCGCGCCTGGGCGTCGCTGGCAAGGTCCTTGGGCGGCCTGCCGCGTTTCGGGCTTTTGTCCTTTGCCATCATCGTCTCCAATCTCGAGTTTGTGCGCGCATAGATCCCGCTTGACATGCTCAGAAGGAAAATGCAATAAAAAGAAAATATACCGTATAGTGTATTTATGGTGGTCGCAGACCGGCTTGGATTGCAGGGCCTGCGACAGCTCATCCGGATGAACGGCCGCCGCTCGCCGGCACAACCTGAGGAGATCGTCGTGACTGTGTGCAGGCCGGATTCGCCAATTGTGGAGCAGGGCATTCTGCTGCGCGAATTGAATCACCGGATCAATAGTGGGCTCGCCTCGGCGATCAACCTGGTATCGGCCGCGGCCGTCCGGGTTGAGGGGCCTGAGGCCAAGCGCGCCTTAAGCGACGTGGTCGAACTGTTGCATGGTTATGCCGATGTGCAACAGGCGCTCGCAATGCCCAAGGGCAAGGCGCTGATCGACGCCGCGACATACATCCGCATGATGGGGTGCGCCATGCGCCGTTCGTTGCTGGATCGAATGAATATCCGGCTGGCACTCGCAACCGAATCTCTTCCGCTCGAATCAGCGCGATGCCGGCGGCTCGGATTGATCGTTCACGGGCTCGTAACCAATGCCGCGAAGCATGCGTGCTTCGAGGCGCGGTCCGGAGAGATCAGGGTCAAATTGACACGGGCCGGCGCGCTGGTGAATTGCGTCGTCCTGGACAATGGGTCGCGGTCGGCACGGGGCGCCGCGGGGCGCGGACTTCGGCTCAGCAATGATCTTGCCAAGAATCTCGGCGGCCGGGTCGAGCACGGCTCCGGCAATGAATTCACGTCGGTCGTTCTCTCGTTTCCGCTGTCAGAGCGTGAGCGGCAGGCGAACTCTGCGATCGCGAAGCGCCGCATCAGACGGTCGCCTCGCCGGCCAAAAGTCAACCCATCCGATGCCTCGGTGCTTTACCCAGGGGCAATCTCCCCGGATTGGAGCAGCCGCCTCGTTGCAACACGACCGGATCCAATTCGGTCTCGTGGAGCCCAGCCGGTATCTGCCCGTCCAGCGGCGGATGTGCTGGGCGAGTTGTTGTCACCCTGCCACCGCATGGACGTGTCATGAAACATCACTCTGCCTACCAAACTGAAATCGTTGAAACTGCCCGCAAACGCAAGTTGAGGGGTCCCGGCATCCTGGCGGCCGCGCTTGTCGCAATCGCGCTGAGTGGCTGCAACGATCACGCCGCTGCTCCCATCACGCGCGCGGCGATCGTACGCACGGAGATCGTGCAGCCGCGGGACCGACAAGCCTCCGTCACCCTGACCGGCGAAATCCAGGCCCGTTTTCGCGCCGACCTCTCGTTCCGCGTCAGCGGACGTGTGCTTGCACGTTATGTCGATGTCGGCGCCCGCGTCCAGGCTGGCGAAGTCCTGGCTCTGCTCGATCCAGCGGAGCAGCAGGCCGACGTCGATGCCGCGACAGCGGCGGTGCTGGCCGCAGAATCTCAGCTGCGCGTGGCCAAGGTAACCTTCGAACGGCAGAAGGCGCTGATCGCAAGCGGTTTTACCACGCGGACGGTCTACGATCAGGCGCAGGAAGGATTGCGAACCGCAGAAGGTGCGCTTGAAGCAGCAAAAGCGGAGTTGGGAACGTCGAAAGACGCCCTTGGCTATACCGCACTGCGCGCGGAAGCGGCAGGTGTGGTCACCGCGCGCAATCTGGAAGTCGGCCAGGTCATACAGGCCGCGCAGCCCGTTTTCTCCCTGGCGCAGGACGGGGAACGCGATGCCGTGTTTGACATCTACGAATCCCTCTTGTTTGGCGATCTCGACGATAGCCGCGTATCACTCGCGCTTGTCTCCGACACAGGCGTGACGGCGAACGGGCATGTCAGGGAAGTGTCGCCCGCGATTGACGCGAAGAGCGCGACCATCCGCGTCAAGGTTGCCATCCATGATCCATCGGCAGCGATGACGCTTGGAAGCGCCGTTGCAGGAACCGTCAAAGCGAAAGCCCAGCCGCAGATCGCATTGCCCTGGAGTGCATTGGCGGCGGCGGGATCGAAGCCTGCGGTTTGGACCGTCGATCCGGCGACCAAAACGGCTGCGCTCAAGCCGGTGACAATCGGCGGTTATGAAGCCCGTGAAGTGCTGATCGCGGCGGGCCTCCAGCCAGGCGAGCGCGTCGTGATCGATGGCGGCAAGCTGCTGAGCGTTGGCCAAGCCGTGACATATGAGGGAGACCCGTCATGAAGAGACGCGCCATGATTGCAACCAGCACTTTTGTGTCCGCGCTGGTGCTGGCTGGATGTCAGCAGGACGCGAAAGCGCCCGAGCCTGTGCGGCCCGTGCTGTCGATGGTCCTTGAGCCGAGCCGCACGGACGGCATGGTCGCCGTGGGTGTTGTTGAGCCGCAGTACAAGACCAATCTCGCGTTCCGCGTCTTGGGACGTCTGACCGGGCGTCCCGTCTCGGTTGGCGACCTCGTCAGCGAAGGACAAACTGTCGGTGTCATCGATCCCACGGCTCTGGAGCTTGCGGTGCGCTCGGCCAAGGCTGAGCTGACGAAGGCCGAGGCGCAGTTGGCGACTGCAACAGCGACGGAGCAGCGGCAGCGAGCCCTCATCACAACCGAGGCCACCACAAAGCAGACACTGGACAATGCCGAGCAGGCGCGGGCCGGCGCCACTGCGTCGGTGGCGCACGCACAGGCGAACTTGATCAAGGCGATCGAGCAACGGGGCTATGCACAGATCAAGGTCGAATTCGCCGGCGTCGTCACTGCGGTGGGCGCAGAAGTTGGACAGGTGGTCTCTCCTGGCCAAAATGTCGTGACAGTTGCGAGGCCAGATATCAGGGAGGCGGTGGTCGATATCGGGGAGGATTTCCCGGTGCCGCTTGAAATTGGCTTGCCATTCACAATCGGCTTGCAGCTACTCCCCGCCGTTCAGATCGAAGGCAAGGTTCGCGAGATCGCCCCGCAGGCAGATCCCATGACGCGCCTACGGCGAGTCCGCATCGCCCTGAACAATCCCCCTGAAAGCTTCCGCTTGGGCACGACCGTTACGGCGAAGCTTGGAATAGCGCAAAGTCCGACATTGCGCGTTCCCGCCTCAGCGATGCTCGCCAAGGATGGCGCAAATTTCGTCTGGGTCGTGGATCAGGCTACAAGCACCGTATCGCTGCACAAGGTCGATCTCGCCGGTGCCCCCGCAGATGTCCGCGTCTCCGATGGGCTTCATCCCGGCGCGCGCATCGTGACCGCCGGAATCCACAGCCTCAAGCAAGGACAACAAGTCCGTATCGAACAGGATCAGACGCCATGAAGTCATTCAACCTTTCCGACTGGGCGCTCCGCCATCGTTCGCTCGTCTGGTATTTCATGATCGCCTTCATGGCGGCGGGCCTCTTTGCCTACCTTCAGCTTGGTCGTCAGGAAGATCCCGACTTCACCATCAAGACGATGGTGATCCAGGCGCAGTGGCCGGGCGCATCGCCCGAAGAAATGACGCGCCAGGTCACCGACAGGATCGAAAAGAAGCTCGAGGAGCTGGAATCGCTCGACTACACCAAGAGCGTGACGGTCGCGGGCCAGACCACCGTATTCGTCTATCTGCGAGACACGACAAAGGCGGCTGACGTCAAGCCGACCTGGGTCCGCGTCCGCAACATGATCGCGGATATCAAGGGCGAATTCCCGCAAGGCGTCATCGGGCCGGGCTTCAACGATCGCTTCGGCGACGTGTTCGGTAACATCTACGCCTTCACCAGCGACGGCTTGACCCAGCGTCAGCTGCGCGACGAGGTCGAGGACGTCCGTGCCAAGGTCTTGACCGTGCCGGATGTGGGTAAGGTCGACATTCTGGGAACGCAGGACGAGGTGATTTATCTCGAATTCTCCACCCGGAAGATCGCCGCCCTTGGCCTCGACGTCCGCTCGATCATGGCCTCGCTGCAGGGACAAAACGCGGTTGCGCCGTCCGGGGTGTTCCAGGAGGGGTCCGAGCGAATCAGCGTGCGGGTGAACGGCCGGTTCACGTCGGAGGCAAGCCTGAACGCGGTCAATCTCCGGATCAACGACCGCTTCTTTCCGCTCACTGACGTCGCGACCATCACGCGCGGTTATGCCGATCCGGCCAAGACCTTGTTCAGGTACAACGGCCAGCCTGCAATCGGGCTTGCCATCGGCATGAAGTCCGGCGCAAACCTGCTTCACTTCGGCAAGGCGCTGAAAGAGCAAATGACGAAGGTCATTGCCGACCTCCCGATCGGCGTCGGCGTTCACCTGGTCGCCGATCAGCCGGTCGTCGTCGAGCATGCGGTGTCGGGCTTCACCGAAGCGCTGTTTGAGGCCGTGGTTATTGTTCTCGCCATCAGCTTTCTCAGCTTGGGCATGCGCGCCGGGCTTGTCGTCGCAATTGCGATCCCGCTGGTCCTCGCCATTACCTTCGTGGTGATGAATTATGCCGGCATTTCATTGCAGAGAATTTCGCTGGGCGCATTGATCATCGCGCTCGGCCTTCTGGTCGATGACGCCATGATTGCCGTCGAAATGATGGTGGCCCGACTGGAGGTAGGAGATCCCCTCGAAAAGGCGGCGACCCACGTCTATACGTCGACCGCATTTCCCATGCTGACGGGCACGCTGGTCACCGTCGCAGGCTTCATCCCGATCGGGCTGAACAGCAGCAATGCCGGCGAATTTACCTTCACCCTGTTCGTGGTGATTGCGGTCTCCCTGATCGTGTCGTGGATCGTCGCGGTGCTGTTCACGCCGCTGCTCGGCGTCACCATCCTGCCCGCAAAGATGAAGGGCCACCATGAGGAGAAGGGCCGGCTGGCGCAGATGTTCGCCCGCCTGCTGCTCGTCTGCATGCATCACCGCTGGATCACCGTCGGCGTGACGGTTGCAGCCTTCTTCGTCGCGTTGTTCGGCATGACTTTCGTGCAGCAGCAGTTCTTTCCCTCGTCGGACCGTGACGAGCTGGTGATCGACTGGAATCTCCCCCAGAACGCTTCGATCGCCGACACCAATGCGCAGATGGCGCGCTTCGAGCGCGAACAGCTGCAGGGCAGTGGCTCCGTCGAGCAGTGGTCGACGTATGTCGGCACCGGCGCGCCGCGGTTCGTGCTGTCGTTCGACGTGCAGACGGCCAATGCATGGTTTGGCCAGCAAGTGGTCGTGACCAAGGGCGGCATAAAGGCGCGCGATCTCGTCAAGGCGCAATTCGAGGAATATCTGAGGAAGACGTTTCCAGGCACCGACACCTACGTCAAATTGCTTGAGGTCGGCCCACCCGTGGGACGTCCCGTGCAATACCGCGTGAGCGGACCAGATATCGCGAAGGTCAGAGATCTTTCGCAGGCACTCGCTGGCATCGTCCGGAGCAACCCCGGTCTCGGCAATGTCGTGTTCGACTGGATGGAGCCTGCGCGCGTCGTCAAGGTCGACGTTCTCCAGGACAAGGCGCGCCAGCTCGGCGTGACGTCGGAAGACATCGCCACGGCAGTGAACTCGGTGCTCGAGGGCACCCCGATCACGCAGGTTCGCGACAGCATCTATCTCGTCAGTGTCACGGGACGGGCGACCGCGGTCGAGCGCGGCTCGATCGATACGCTCCGAGATCTGCAGTTAACCGGGCAGGGCGGGCAGTCGGTGCCGCTCGGGGCCGTGGCCAATCTGCGCTACGAAATCGAGCAGCCGACGATCTGGCGCCGCGCGCGCATTCCAACGATTACGCTGAAGGCTGGCATCGTCACCAGCGTCCAGCCGAAGACAATCATGGACCAGTTGGCGCCGAAGGTGGCGGAATTCACTAAAGAACTGCCGGCGGGGTATTCGGTGGCGATCGGCGGCTCCGTGGAGGAGAGCGCCAAGAGCCAGTCGCCGATCGTGGCCGTCGTTCCGCTCATGCTCTTCGTCATGGCCACGGTCCTGATGATTCAGTTGCAGAGCTTCCATCGCCTGTTTCTGGTGTTTGCGGTCGCGCCGCTTGCCGCGATCGGCGTCGTCATGGCCCTGCTGCCGAGCGGCTCGCCGCTAGGGTTCGTTGCCATCCTCGGCGTGTTGGCACTCATCGGTATTCTGGTCCGAAACTCCGTGATCCTGATCGTGCAGATCGAGGATCTGAGGAAGGAGGGACGCCAGGCCTGGGACGCCGTCGTGGAAGCGACCGAGCATCGCATGCGGCCGATCCTGCTGACGGCGGCCGCCGCGAGTCTCGCGCTGATTCCGATCGCGCGCGAGATTTTCTGGGGCCCGATGGCCTACGCGATGATGGGCGGCATCATCGTTGGCACGCTGCTGACGCTCTTGTTCCTGCCGGCGCTCTATGTGGCGTGGTTCCGGATCCACCCTGTCCACGACGATTGCCGGCCAATGTCTGAGACGGTTGACCCGGCGCACGACACTCATTCGTCGAACTCGACTCTTGCGCCGGCCGCGCCGGTGCCGGTCCTTGAAACGCAAATCTGAAACGGAGACTATAATGTCCAGGAAGACACTCTTGACGCTGTCCGTCAGCGTAACGCTCGCAACGATTTCGTTGGCGCCGACCGCGGTGTTTGCGCAATTCCCCGGTCCGCCTCCAATGGGGCCGGGCGGTCCTCCGCCGATCGCGGCCGGCGGTCCTCCCGCATTCGCAAGTCCCCCTCCTATGGGGGGTGGTGGCGCACCCCGTGCCGGCTTTGGTGGTCCGGCCCCTCGGCTGGGCGCCGGCGCTGGTCCTCGCGGCGATCTAAGGGCGCCTGGCGGCATCCGCGCCGGCGGTCGTGACGGACCCGCGGTTGCACGCTCGGTCCAGGCGCGCTCTGCATTGGTCAGCGACAGCCGTTCCGAAAACTTCAGCCATGGCTATGGCGGGCGGCGATACGGCTATGGTGCAGCCTACGCCGCTGGAGCCTATGCCGGCTATGCCTATGGCAGCTCGAACAATGGCTCTTATTCCGATAGCGACTGCTACTACGCCTACAGTCGCCACCGACGCGTTCTGGTTTGCAACTAGCCAACACGAATTCGGGCAGGGCGGACCGTACCCTGCGAACACTGCAGTGGATCTCGTAAGCGCCTTGGCTCCGCTGGTGCTCGTAACGAAGACCTGTTCGTTAACCGCAGTTGCGCGACGTCGAAGTGGACCTCGGCGTTGCGTCAGCGTGTCGAGCTGGTCGGGCAGTCGACAACAGCGTCGGGCAAACGTCACTCGATCAGTTGCAGCACGAGCTTGTGAACGCGCTCGCTTGACAGGGCGATTAATAAACTATACGGTATATTATATTAATTCAGATCACGAACCCCCGCCACAACTGCGCACCGGACAGAACGCGGGCTTTGTAATCGCAAACCAAGAGCACACGAACCATGAACTTTCAACCTCGACCACACCTAACGACCGCCGACCGGCGTCCGCCGTTCGATTGCATAGCGTTGCTCTTACAGGGCGGCGGCGCTCTGGGGGCTTACCAGGGAGGCGTCTACGAGGCCTTGGCCGAAGCCAGCATCCATCCGGATTGGATTGCCGGCATTTCGATTGGAGCGATCAACGCTGCAATCATCGCGGGCAATCCGCCCAATTCCCGAGTTGACCGGCTTCGCGAGTTTTGGACGCAGGTGACGTTGGACGCGCCGTTCACCGATTTGATGAATAGCGATCACACCCGCAATTTTCTCAATCAGGTGAATGCTAGCTTTGCGGCGGTGTTTGGCGCAAACGGATTCTTTTCTGCGCGGCCACTGGCGCCATGGCTACAAGCGGGGGGAACGCTTGCCGGCACGAGCATCTACGACACGAGCGCGTTGAAGACGACACTGGAGCGTCTCGTCGATTTCGATCGTATCAATGCCGGTATGATGCGGTTCAGTGCGGGTGCCGTCAATGTGAGGACCGGCAATCTGGTCTATTTCGACACTGCCACGCATACGATTCGGCCCGAGCACGTCCTGGCGAGTGGGGCGCTGCCGCCGGGCTTTCCGGCGGTCGAAATCGATGGCGAACATTATTGGGATGGCGGCCTCGTATCCAACACTCCGTTGCAGTGGGTGATCGAGTGTGGCGCCCGTCAGGACACCCTTGTGTTTCAGGTCGATCTCTGGAGCTCGCGCGGCCAGATTCCGCGCAACATGGCCGATGTCGTTACGCGTCAAAAGGAGATTCAATACTCGAGCCGCACGCGAGCGAGCACAGACCAGTTCAAGAGCCTGCACCGGTTGCAGCGAGAGCTGGCAGCTCTCTTGAGCAGGCTGCCTGAAGATCTGCGCGAGCAAGAGGACGTCAGGCTGCTCAGGACGGCTGCCTCTCACAACGTGCACAGCCTCGTCCACCTGATCTATCGCGCGCGGGACTACGAAGGCCACTCCAAGGACTACGAGTTTTCCCGCCTCTCGATGCAGGACCATTGGCGCGCCGGTTATCATGATGCATTACGCACCCTTCGTCATCCCGAGGTACTGGCCCGCCCGACCAGTGCGGACGGCGTCTCCACGTTCGATCTTGAGCAGGATGGTCGCGAGTAGGCCAAGCCGGTCATTCCAGTCACAGGAGAAATTCAATGCACGAGAATGAAGTGGTGAGGCGGGCATTTGCGATGCCGCTCACCAATCCGGCCTATCCGCGGGGGCCGTATCGCTTCGTCAACCGCGAATACCTGATCATCACCTATCGCACCGATCCGGCGAAGCTGCGATCGGTTGTTCCGGCTCCGCTCGAATATGACGAACGCGAGGCGCTGGTCAAATACGAATTCATTCGCATGCCGGATTCCAACGGTTTTGGCGACTATACCGAGAGCGGCCAAGTCATCCCGGTCTCATTCCGCGGTCGCAAGGGCGGCTACACCCACTGCATGTTCCTGAACGATGAGGGACCGATCGCGGGCGGCCGGGAGCTCTGGGGCTTTCCGAAAAAACTCGGCCAGCCGACGTTGCGGACCGAGGTCGATACACTCATCGGCACTCTGGATTACGGTCCGTTGCGGGTAGCAACCGGTACGATGGGATACAAGCACCGCGAATCTGACCTGGCGCAAGTCAAGGCCGCTCTCGAAGAGCCGAACTTCCTTCTCAAGATCATTCCGCACGTCGACGGCAGTCCGCGGATCTGCGAGCTTGTCGAATATCACCTTGAGCAACTTGTCTTGAAAGGAGCGTGGACCGGACCCGCGGCTCTCGCCTTGACGCCTCACGCCCTGGCTCCCGTGGCCGATTTGCCGGTTCTCGAGATCGTGTCCGCGATTCACATCCGCGCAGATCTTACCCTGGGGCTGGGCAAGGTCGTTCACGACTATCTGCAACCGCCGGTTCGACGCCCACTCCGGAGCTACGAGAGAAGTCTGGTCACATGATGGACGAACGCGATCGGCTGCGCGAGTCCAGAAGCACCTCGGCGTCGAGCCGCAAGACCGTCACAGATCAACAAGGAAAGGCGACATGGCTATTCTGAAGGGTAAAGTCGCAGTTGTGACCGGCTCGACGAGCGGCATCGGTCTCGCGTATGCGCGGGCTTTCGCAGGTGCAGGCGCCAACATCGTGCTCAACGGGATTGGGGCACCGGCCGATGTCGAAAAAACGCGAACTGCAATCGAGGACGATTTCGGGGTGAAGGCCATCTATTCGCCCGCGAATATGGCCGAGCCAGTGGAAATCGCCCACATGATCTCGTTTGCCGAGAGGACGTTTGGCAGCGTGGACGTGCTCGTCAACAATGCCGGCATCCAGCATGTCCACGTCTGGACACCGCTGGTAGAGAAGCAGATCCCGAACACGATGAAGGCGCGCAACATGGATAGGGATCAGGTGATCAACGACGTTCTGCTCGCGGCCCAGCCGACGAAGGAATTCGTCACGGCCGAGCAGGTAGCTTCGCTGGCGCTGTTCCTGTGCAGCCATGACGCCGCGCAAATCACCGGTGCCAACCTCTCTATCGACGGCGGCTGGACGGCTGCGTAGGGCCCGCCGAAATGCACACCGTCTCTTGAAACGCACGGTGAAAGAAAGATGGTCGATGCACAGCTGCGATAGAGCAAGACAACAATACCAACACCGACGACTGCTGCCTACTGAACATCAACCAATTCCTCTGGAGAGAAGATCATGAACAAGCGACTGATCGCGAATGTCATTGGCTGTGCCTGCCTTACCCTGGCGACGGCTGCCGAAGCCCGAATCTCTTACGATGGTCCATGGAATCTCGTCTTCGTTACACAACGCGGAAGCTGCGATCCGACCTACAATTTCTCAGTGAACATAAGCGATGGCGTTGTGACGCATCCCAATCTGGTGAAGTTTAATGGATATGTCGGAAGGTCGGGCGCGGTTCGCGCGTCGGTGACGGTCCATGACAAATACGCATCAGGTTCGGGAAGGCTGACGCGAGACGCCGGCGGCGGGACCTGGAGCGGCCACGCAGGAGGTGGGCGCTGCTCGGGATATTGGACCGCACAACGAAACAACTAGGACGCAACCACCGGGATACACGCCGAAGACCACGGCAAGGCCGAACGGTTCATTCAGACGAGTTTGCGGGAATGCCCAGGCGTACAACGCTTCACCCGAACGCGCCGCCGATCTGCTGCGATAGCTTCATCACTACAATTGGCACCGCCCTGATGGCAGTGTGAAATCAAAGCCGCCAGTTAGCAGACTCGGTCCAACCGGGACGACTTGCTGAGGCTCAAATCTAACGCACTTCGGTCATCTTGCTTGCTGGCGCCTAGCTCCTTCGGCGCAGATAATCGCTCACTGAACTCTTGTGAGATCCGCTACGCTCTTTTCGATCTTCTTGGCCAGATCCAAAAGCGGAGGGACGTAAGATGCTATGGCCTTCGTCTTCGGCATTGCCGAAATGAAGTAACTCACTCCGAGGGTGGCAAGAACCTTGCGCCCGTGGCGTATGGGAACACTGAAGGTGTTCGCTGACTTCGGCTGGACATCAGGCGATCGTTCCGCGAAGCCGTTGCGCCGCACGCGCGCAATGATTTCGCGAACCTCCTCCGGATCGCGTGCGGCGCGATCCTCGGGATGAGCCGAGCGAGCGAGTACACCAAGAATGTATTTGCGCTCCGCTGCGGGACAGAACGCGATATAGGCGCGGCCCATCGCACGCGTCAGAAGCGGCAGCCTCATGTTAACGGTCGCGTGAAATGGTGACATCGGACTTTCCCGCGTTGTCGAGAATCGCACAACCATGGCGTCCCGATCGAACACGGCAATGCCGATCGGAAGCTTGTGCCGGCGGGTGAATTCGATCGCCCAAGAACGAGCCGCCTCGACCACCAGCGGATCACCATGGAAACCTGAGCTTAGTGTGCGAACCCCCGAGGTCACCTGGTAGCCGCCCTGTCGTGGATCGTTCGCCACGTAGCCGAGGAGCCGAAGAGTCTCCAGCAGGCGTACGATGGTCGACTTCGGAAGAGCGGTTGCCTCGTGCAGATGTTGGATACTGTTGATGCGCTGGCGGTTCAGCTCTTCCAGAAGCGCGAAGGCGCGTCGAACCGACTCGACCGGGGATCCAGAACTCATGTGCGTCCTCCTCAACATGCTGTTTAGCAGTCTGAGCCGTGCTTCCTGCGTTCCATACAGTGGAATGATGCGTCAAGCCACTGGATGCGGGCCTACTTTTGGGGATCAATGGCTGCAGATCACCTCGGCGCTTTCCAAGCTGGACCGGTTCATTAGCAGTGCAAGTCGCGCCGACGATCCAACCAAGAACTTACTAACTTACTGTTGTCCCTTCCGGTCGAGGGCAACTGGCCAGGTGTTATCAGTCTAACGCTACATGAAACTGAATGGTCGGGAGGAACTGGCGTGACGATTTCAGCGATCCATCGAGTGTCCCTTGCAACGCACGATCTGGCAGAGGCACAGAAATTTTTTGAATCCTATATCGGACTAGGCCGAGCCGTTAGAGTCGCCGATCAGACGATCGCTTTCGGCAGCGGCAGTCGAGGCCTGCGAATCAGAAGGCCGCCGAGGCTGCTCAACCGAACTGCGTCCGAATTGCACGGATCGGCAGGTACTCGCCATGTCGCTTTCGACACTGACGACTTGAATGGAATCGCGAGCAGACTGGACAGAGCGGCGATACCTTACGTGCACGCTTTGCCTGGCGACTTTGACGCATCCGCCATTTACACGATCGACCCGGCAATGAATGTCGTGGCTTTCTGTCAGAGATCGACGGGTGGGCCAACAGACCAAGCCATTCAGTCTTTGGTGCACGACTGGGGCTGGGGGATCCATCATGTCAATCTAGAGGCCTGCGATGTGCGAGAAGCAGCCGCATTCTATGTCGAAATCGGCGGTATGACCGAAGGCCTCTGGCAAGCTCCGGCTGGTGCTGGTGACGTCGTCGTAGATCCGTCGATGGTTTCGCTTTTGTCCCTTGGCGACTTCAACCGCGGCATACACATCGTTCGCGCCGACCCAAGCTTCCCAACCCGATACAGCCTTGAGCACAACCCGACAATCGGCGGACACCCGGCATTCTCGGTGCGCGATGTGCATGCCGTAAAGGTCCGCCTGGAACGGGACCGCGTTCTCGTATCCGATGCCAAAGTGTATGCGATGGACAGGATGTATCAGATCTATCTCCAGGATCCCTCTGCGAACATGCTCGAGGTGAACCAGTTCGTCTGATTGAAGCAGGCAGTTATAAGAACGCATCGGGAGGTAAGAAATGAAAAGTCGGTCAATCACATTCAATTTGTGCACCGTCTCCGCCATCGCACTTGGCGCCATCTCAGACCGTGCTGCGGCACAAACGCCGCGCGCGAATGGCGAAACGGTTGGCATCCAGAACTACGCCAGCACGACCGGCAACATGCATGCGATCATCGCCAAGGAGAAAGGCTTCTGCGACAAGTACAATTTCAAGTGCGAGATCAAGATACTCAATTCGACCTCGCTCGGCCTGCAGGCGCTGGTCGGCAAGAGCATCGACTTCACGCAAGGCGCCGCAGATCTCGTCGGCGCAGCGGTGGTCGCGGGCGCTGAGGTCGTTATTGTCGGCACCGCCATACCGGCGAACGTGCTGTCGATCAGCGTGCGCAAAGACGTGCCGATGCCCAGTCGCGACAAAAGCTATCCGGAGATCATGAACGACTTCAAGGGCAAGCGGATCGGCGTCGCCGCGCGCGGAAGCTCGAACGAGAAGTATTTCAACGCCATGCTCAAGGACGCCGGCTTCAAGCCGGACGAAGTGACGTATGTTGCAGTGGGCGCACCGAACACGGCCTACACGGCGCTTGCGATCGGCAAGCAGATCGATGCGGCAATCATGTACCAGCCGCTGACGCAGCTCTGTCAATTCAACAAGACCTGCGAGACAGTGATCGACATGACGATTGGCGAAGGTCCGAAGTCGGTGAACGCGACTACCGGCGCCAACATCGTCTTCGCTGCGCGCAAGGAAATGGTGGAGAGTAACCCGAAGCTGATGGAAGCGTTCAACGCGGCGATGACGGACGCGGCCGCCTGGTTCAACGATCCGAAGAATTTCGACGAGCTCGTCAAGATCTACACGCCGATCATCTCCTTCGGCGACATGGCGGGCGCCGACGAGATACGCAGGAACTGGATCAAGAGCGTGATCCCCGCCTACAGCAAGGACCTGAAGGTCAAGGTCTCGGCGCTGCAGGAGATCATGGACTTCAGCCTCGAGAACAAAATCATCGACGTGAAGGTCGAGGCCAAGCGGGTGCTGTGGGACAAGGCGCCACAGACGCCTTGATGCGGGCTCAAGTGAAAGAGCAAACAATGAATGTGGCCATGAACCCAACTCAGACGAGAGCCAGCGCCGGTACCGTAACAAAGCCTGCGCCGGGCTCGATCATCTTCGACAAGGTGTCGGTGGTGTTCGAACCCGCCAAGCTGACAGCCGTGTCGGAATTCTCGCTGAACATTGCGCCCGGCGAATTCGTCTCCTTCGTCGGCCCCTCCGGCTGCGGCAAGACCACGCTGTTGAACTTCGCGGCCGGCCTTTTGCCGTCGGGCGCGCGTCGCGGCACGCTGCTCGTGAACGGCAAGCCGCCGGTCACGGGCAGCCACGATCTCGCCTACATGTTGGCGCGCGACGCGCTCGCGCCATGGCGCACGGCGCTCGGCAATGCCGAACTCGGCACCGAGGTGCGCGGCGTGCCCGCCGAGAAGCGCCGCGCCCGAGTGCTTGACTTGCTGGAAAAGGTCGGCCTGAAAGGTTTCGAGAACGCCTATCCCAAGGCGCTGTCGCAAGGCATGCGCCAGCGCGTGGCGCTCGCCCGCACCTTCTCGCTGGACTCGCCGATCCTGCTGATGGATGAGCCGTTCGGCGCGCTCGATGCGCAGACGAAACTTCAGCTGGAAGACGTGCTGCTGTCGCTATGGCAGCGCGAGCGGCGCACCGTGCTGTTCATCACCCACGACCTGTCCGAAGCCGTGTCGATGTCGGACCGCGTCGTCGTCATGAGCTCGCGGCCGGGGCGCATCATTGCTGACGTTCCGATTACGCTCGGCCGGCCGCGATCGGTGCGCGCGCTGCAGAAAGAGGCACACTATCACGAGCTTTACTCCCAGGTGTGGAGCAAGCTCGAAGAGGGATTGAGCCAATGACCGACGAACGCGTGTGGGGTTCTAGAAAGATCTGGGCGGCACGGCTGATTGTTCTTGCCGTGTTCTTCGTCTTCTGGGAGTGGGCGGCCCACTCGAAACTGATCGACCCGATCCTGATCGGCAAGCCGACCGGCATCGTGCAGTATCTTTGGCAAGAGGTGCTCGTCACCCAGAGCCTGTTGAACGACTTCTACTGGTCGATGGGCGGCACCATGATCGCCTTCGTGCTCGGCAGTGTCGCAGGCGTGCTAGTCGGCATGCTGTTCGTCACGAGCCCATCGACGGAAGCGGTGTTCAACCCGATCTTCACGGCGCTGAACGCGATGCCGCGCATCGCGCTGGCCCCGCTGTTCATCATCTGGTTCGGTCTGGGCCTCGGCTCGAAGGTCGCTGTCGGTTTCAGCCTCACCTTCTTCATCGTGCTGAGCAGCACCGTGGCCGGCGGGCGCGGCGTCAATCCCGATCACATCACGCTCGCCCGCACGCTCGGCGCCAGCGAAAGCCAGATTTTCCGCAAGTTCGTGCTGCCGAGCGCCGTGCCGGTGATCTTCAACGGCCTGCGGCTTGGCCTCGTCTTCGCCCTGCTGGGCGTGATCGGCGCGGAGATCTTCGCCTCCGAACACGGCCTCGGCCAGACGCTGTCGGTGCTCGCCGCAAGCTTCAAGACCAACGGGGTGTTCGGCATCATCTTCCTGCTGTCGATGATCGGCGTCGGCATCAGCTGGGGGATGAGCTCGCTGGAGAACCGCCTGCTCAGGTGGCGATAAGAAGATGATGGTCATCCCCCCGCGAACTCGACCCCGAACAGCACGGCCGGCACCAGTTACGGCGGGCTTTGGCCTTGCTGAGCTTTCAGGCGACGAGTTCCGCCGGCGCGTACGTAATGAAGCCGAGGCCGGTGAGTGCCGAGTGCGCCCTATGACGACAAGCCGAAGGTCTAGCTCTGCGCCGACAAGAAGCGCAAGCGTGTCCGGATTTGCGGTTGAAGGGGAGCACGAGGAGGCACGCGCCTCAATCTATATCCTGTGTTGGAGGGAGACATGAAACCGCTAGAGGGTACCCACGTGCTCGATTTCACACAGGTCCTCGCCGGTCCTCTGTGCACCCAGTATCTTGGAGACCTGGGTGCCGAGATCATAAAAGTCGAGCCCGTCGGTAAGGGCGACGACACAAGACAGTGGCCGCCTTTCCGGGAGGGATTCGGAGCGGTTTTCTTGAATGTGAACCGGAACAAGCGGAGCCTAGCCCTCGATCTGAAAAATCCTGAGAGCCGATCGATCATCAGGTCGCTCGTGGAGACATCTGACGTCGTGATCGAGAGCTTCGCTGGTGGCGTGACCGAGCGGCTCGGAATCGACTACGAAACGATTCGATCAATCAATCCGAAGATCATCTATTGCAGCGTTTCAGGCTACGGTCGATCCGGCCCAATGAAGGACGCGCGCGGATATGACCTGATCCTGCAGGCCTTCAGCGGCATTCTCAGCATGACCGGTCATCCCGGATCCGGGCCGACGCGAGTGCCGTTGTCGCCGATCGACCAAGGCACAGGCATGCATGCTCTATCCGGCATCCTTGCTGCCCTGATCAACCGCAGCAAGACCGGGAAAGGCTGCTTTCTAGAGGTGTCGTTGTTCGAGACCGCTGTTGGCTTTCTCGGATTTAATCTGGAGAGTTACTGGGCGAGGGGCCAATTACCGGCGAAATCCGGGTCTGGTCACGAGTCGCTCTGTCCCTATCAGGTCTTCCAAGCGTCCGACGATCTCATACTCTTGGGGATCGCGAACAACAATCACTGGGAGCGCTTCTGCAAGCTCGTGGGACGCGACAATCTTCTCGCGGACCCCCGCTTCGCGACCAACGCTGATCGCGTCGCTCATTTCGAAGCCACGATCGAAATCGTTCAGGACATCATTGCGACGCGCACGCGGTCCGAGTGGCTGGCGCAACTCCAGAACATCGGCGTTCCGTGCTCCCCGGTGAACAGTATAGCCGACGTCATGAATGAGCCCCAGATCAAGGCGCGCGGCATCATCGTGGACTACGATCATCCGCAGCTGGGCTGTCACAAGGCCATCGCGCACCCGGTCCAGTTCGAAAACGTTACGCGCAAAGTCAGGCTGCCGCCGCCGCGGCTGGGAGAGCATACTGCCGAAATCCTCCGCGAAGTAGGCCTGAGCGAGGCCGATATCGGCCGGCTCCGTGAAACCAGGACCATCGAGACAGCGGAAACGTAGGAGATCCAACTGAGCAGCGGGAGTGCCTTTTTGGGCATGGGCCCTGCCTGAGGAATACGAGCAGCTCCGCGAGGAGAGCGCCGAAAGCAAGAGGACGAATCATGTCTATTGATCTTGAAGTCGACAAGGACGGCGTCGCCACCGTCACCATCAACCGCGCTGAGGTGCATAACGCCCTCGACGCCGAGCACTACGCGGCGATCTCGAAGGCGTGGCAGACCGTGCGCGACGATCCGCAGATCCGCTGCGCGATTCTCACCGGGTCCGGTGACAAGGCCTTTAGCGCCGGCGCCGACATCAAGAGCGTCCTGACCATGACACAGAATTGGTCCGACGTGTGGTTGACGCAGAAGGATCAGTTGCTCAACCGCGGGCTGGAGGTTTGGAAACCGATAATCGCCGCGGTGAACGGCTTCTGCATGGGCGGCGGCATGACCATGCTGTTTGCGACCGACATGCGCGTCGCCTCGGAGCACGCGATGTTCAGCTTGTCGGAAGTCAAGCGCGGCATCATCGCGGGTAATGGCGGCACGCAACGCACGCTGCAGCAGTTGCCCTGGTGCATCGGCATGGAGATGCTACTGACCGGCGATCCAATCGACGCCAAAACCGCTGAACGGTGGGGCCTGATCAACAAGGTCGTGCCACACAGCGAGCTGATGAAATCGGCGCGCGAATATGCCGCGCGCGTCGCCGCCAACGCGCCGCTCGCGGTACAGGCCGCGAAGGAGCTCGCGATCCGCTCGCGCGACACCGACATTAACACGGGACTGCGCATCGAGCAGTTGATCAATCGGCTGCTGCGCGAGACCGAGGATGCGAACGAGGGCCCGAAGGCTTTTCGCGAAAAACGCAAACCCAATTTCAAGGGGAACTGAAATGGGAGCAAATCTTAGCGGCAAAGCCGTGATTTCCGGCATCGGCGCAACCAGATTCGGCGCGCTGCCCGGCCGCACGACGATCTCGATGAATGTGGAGGCGATCCGCAAGGCACTGAACGACGCCGGCGTCGAGAAGGACGCGGTCGACGCACTTTACGTGAAGTGTCCGACCTCGAAGTTCGAACTGATGTACGGGCAGAAGCTTGCCGAAGCGATCGGCCTCCAACCGAGGATCGGCGGCGTATGGGATTCGGGCGGCTCGTCGAACGTCATCATGATCTCGCAGGCAATCATGGCGATCGAAGCCGGCCAGTGCGAGATTGCCGTGGTCACCTTTGCGGACAATCCGAAGACCGGATCCGCGGCAAGCTACAGTCAACCGCGCGGCGACGACGCGCTCTACGGCTGGTTCGCGGTGCTGTCTTCCTATGCGATGATCGCGCGCCGCCACATGGGCGAGCTCGGCACGCCGCGTGAGGCCTTGGGCGCGGTGGCTGTGGCCGCTCGGCGCCATGGAGCGCAAAATCCGAACGCTCAGCTGCGCAAGCCGCTCGCGCTTGACGATTACATGAATCTGCCGCCGATGGTCGCACCGTTCTGCCGCGACGATTGCACACTCGTCTCGGACGGCGCCGCCGCCGTCGTGGTGATGAGTGCGGAACGGGCCAGGAAGATGGGCGTCGCAAAACCGGTGCCCGTCCTGGGCTTCGGATTTGGCCAAACGTCCTGGGACGTGACGCAGCGGCCCGACATGACTTCGACGCAGGCGAAAGTCGCCGGCGAAACTGCGCTCAAGATGGCAGGCCTGAAGCCCAAAGACATGGACGTCGCGCAAATCTACGACTGCTTCACCATTACGGCATTGATGACGCTAGAAGACTACGGCTTCGCCAAGAAAGGGCAGATCGCAGACTTCGTGAAGGGTGGCAACATCGAGATCGGCGGCGAGCTGCCGATGAACACGTCGGGCGGACTCCTGTCGGAGACAGGTATGCCTGGCATGCAGCTGATCCACGAGGGCGTCCGGCAGATGCGCGGAGACGCTTCATTGCAAGTCAAAGGCGCAAAACATTGCATCATTTCTAACCAGGGAGGAGTGATGCACACCCACGCAGCACTCATTTTGGGACAATGAATACGACGGTACAGACGGCCTCGAAGCCGAAAGCCACGCTTCCCGACCCGGACATCAACGAAGTCTCAAAGCCTTATTGGGACGCGCTGAAGAAGGGCAAGCTCACGTTCCAGCATTGCCGCAAGTGCGGCAACAATTGGCTGCCCGCACGCGGCGAATGTCCGAAATGTCTGGAAGCGGACTGGGCCTGGCACGATGCATCGGGCAAGGCCAAGCTGATCAGCTGGGTGGTATTCCATCGCGCGTTTCATCCGGCGTTCGCAGACCGCCCGCCGTATAACGTGGCGGTGGTCGAACTCGCGGAGGGCCCGCGCATGATCACCAACATTGTCGTCGAGGATGCCGAGAAACTCGTCATCGACCAGCCGGTTACCTTCATGCCCGCCGAGGAACAGGGGCACGGGATCGCACGATTCAGGCCGGTATAGGGCATCAAGATCGCGAAAGCGTCGCTCGTCATCAGGAGCGGCCCGGGGCCGTCAGTGGCAGCGCTGAATCCGCATTAGCTCATTCCTCTCACGACTGCAGGCGAAAGGCGTCCAATGCCGGTGCGAGATCTTGCCGATATTCAGAGAATCGAGGCCGAGCCTCTTCCGACGCGGGGCTTGCCGCGATCAACCTACGAGGTGTTCACGGCGAGCGCACAGCGCTGTCGTTTTTTCTGACTGCGGACACCTATCAACGCGCTTCGACCTGGACCTACGCAGAGCTTCTGGCAGAGATCACCCGCGCTGCGAACGCCCTTCACACCTTCGGCGTCAGCACGGATCATCCGGTCGCTTATGTGCTGCCGAACCTTCCCGAAACCCACTTCACGATCTGGGGCGGCGAGGCGGCCGGGGTGGTGCTCGCGGTCAATCCGCTGCTCGCGCCCGATCTGATCGTGGAGATCCTTCGCGCGGCCAAGGTGCGGGTGCTGGTGACACTCGCGCCGGTTCCCGGCGCCGAGTTATGGAGCAAGCTTGCGCCGCACCTTTCGGCGCTCTCCGAGCTTCGTGTGGTCGCGCTGGCCGGCGCTATGACTTATCTTGGAGGCGCAGGGGGGACGGCAGTGGCGGCTGCAGCGGCCAGCGTGCCTGACGCCAAATTCGAGATCGTGGATTTCCGCGCGGCGATGCAGAACCAGCCGGCCGATCGCCTCGTCGCGCCGCGGACGATCACGGAACATTCCGTCTCGTCTTACTTCTGCACCGGTGGCACGACAGGCGCGCCGAAGATCGCGGTGCGCACGCATGGCAACGAGATCTTCGATGCCTGCGCCGCGGCGCAAGTATTCGGCGAGCGCGAGGAGCCGCGGACCTATTTCTGCGGCCTGCCGCTGTTTCACGTCAACGCGCAGCTCGCCACCGGCCTGTTGCCGTGGATGCACGGTCAGAGCCAGAAAGACTGGACGACCTGGGAGCGGATCAAGCGGTTGGCAGACGACTGGCTCCCGAAACCGCGAATCCTTCATCCGTGGCCAGCGAGGCGCTTCGCCGTTAGACATCCAAGGTGGGAGAAGCTATGGGGCGGGCGGCGGAGGTTGTGGCACCTTCATCGTCCATACGAACCAATGGAGGTTGCCCCGTGGCCCAAGTCAATGATCTCAGCCGAAGCCTGACCGCGTTTGATCCGATCTCGACCTTGGTGGTGGTCGTCGAGATGAGCAAGGCGAACTGGCTGGTGAGCGGCGTTGTTCCCGGCGTCGAGCGCCAGCCGTTGAAGAAACTGGAGCCGGATGCGACGGCACTGTTACGATTGATCGAGCGGTGGCGGAACGAGGCGGTGCGTGCTGGCCGGCCGATCAGCCGGGTCGCGCTGGCCTATGAGGCTGGCCGCGACGGCTTCTGGCTGGCGCGCTGGCTTATTGCTCGTGGGATCGAGGCGCACGTCATCCATTCGGCAAGCGTTGCGGTGTCACGCGAGCGCAAGCGAGCGAAGACGGACCGACTGGATGCGGCGATGTTGATGCGCGTATTCCTGGGATGGTTGCGCGGTGAGCGGGGGCACTGCGGGATGGTGGCGATCCCGACGATGGAGGAGGAGGATGCGAGGCGCCCGAGCCGCGAGCGCGAGAGCCTTGTCGACGAGCGCTCTCGCATCACCAACCGCATGAAGAGTGCGCTCGCCCGTCTCGGGATTCGGGGATTCAAGCCGCATCTGCGCAAGGCGCCTGAGCGTCTGGCAGGTCTGCGGACAGCGGAGGGCACGGGCCTGCCGGCAAACATCATCGAGGAGTTCCGGCGCGACATGGCTCGGCTGGCACTGGTCCGTGAGCAGATCAGCTCGATCGAGAAGACACGTGCCGAGCGGCTCGAGCGGGCCCCCGATACAGGGCCGCATGCGATGGTGCGGCTGCTCGCCAGGGTGATCGGTATCGGCATCGAGACGGCGGACATGCTGGTGCAGGAGATCCTGTCGCGGAAGCTTCGAGATCGAAGAGCGGTGGCGCGCTACGCCGGGCTCACGGGATCGCCCGACGAGAGCGGTTTGAAACGCCGAGAGAAGGGCCTGGCCAAGGCCGGCAATGCGCGGGTACGACGTGGGCTGATCCAGTTGGCGTGGCGCTTCCTGATGTTCCAGAAAGACAGTGCGCTGGCGCAGTGGTATCGCACGCGGACCGAGGGGCCGAGCGGCGCGCGCAAGACGACGATGATCGTGGCGCTGGCGCGCAAGCTGCTGATAGCGCTGTGGCGCCTGGTCACGACCGGCGAGGTGCCGGAGGGTGTCGAGCTGCGGCCGGCGGCGTGAGCAACACTCTAGAACGAGAAAGGACAAACAGGGTTCGTCAACCTGACCGCACTTGATGCGCCGGGTTGCCGATGACGATCCGAGGTGGCGGCAATCCGCATTCGGCTATGGCTGCAATGCCGCTGAGAGAATGGACCCGCCGCCTCGGAGCCTTGCCCGCAGAAGCGTATGACTGCTTCATGGTCGGGACCCCATACGGGTTCAACCGAATACAAGCGTGGTTCGCGCGATTGATCGCGGGCCAATGGCAGGCTCCCCTCGGATCATCGCACGGCCAACCACCCGATCGCCGGCAGCCTGCCGCCGTGCTCGCGTCCGTCAAGGACAAGCCTTCGGCGGCGCTGAAGAAGCGCCCGTCCTTGACCGCCGCTGCGCGCGACGGCGATGGAAATATGCGGTCGGGACGAAAGAATGCTCGCGGCGCGGGTCGAACAAAAAAATGGAATGCAAAGGACGACCAAAACGACATGACGCCCCTTGACAAAGAAAGCCCCATACAAGCCGTATGCCCGAATTGGGCCCGTACGGATCTGTGCGGTGGGGCGCGAGGTAACTCGCGTCCCTACCGCGAAAGTAGTCGGCGCACGGTCAAAGTGACGCGTTTGACCCATCTCGGACATCGCGGCGTATTTCTCTTGCGCTCACTCGTGTTGGGTAGCGCGCCCCCAGGATCGCGTTGGTGCTCTTGTCACTCGTCGGGACCCTGCGTCTGCCGTCGTACATGTTGACGGTCAAGCACCAGGGCTAAAACACACACAACTATATTGACTAGCGCATCTGGCGCCGAAGGACGTTCGTCCGGGTCGAACGCAAGTCCAATGACGGCCTTTTGGCCTTCGGCCGTCTCGACAGGCCAAAAGTCAAAGCGCGAGGCTAGATTCGGGTAAACACCGCTGCGCACTACTGTTCCAGTCGCCAAGGACGATCGCGCCGCCTCCAATTCGGCCTCCTGGGGTTCTACGTCGCCGACTTGTTCGATTGAAACCACCCTGTCCTCCGTAGCGAGCATCACGACGACAGGAACTTGGAAGAGTGCTGCAAGAGCTTGGGAAGTGATTGAGACGATCGCGTTCGTATTATCGGCCGCGACGACGTCACGGCTGTAACCTTGCAGCACAGTCGCCTGCCTTCTTAACATTGCCGCCTCGGCCGCCTTCTGGCGGGAGGTGAAAGCAACGCTACTCACGATGACCCCGACGACAAACAGCAGTCCAATCGCCCAGACGTTCGCCGGGTCGTCGACGGCCAGTGAGTAGCGAGGCTCGGTAAGGAAGAAATTGAAGGCTAGAGCGCCAAGTATCGCCGAACAGAGTGACGGACCCAAGCCGAGGCTAACGCTCGCGATGATCACTGGAACTACGAATACTAGGGATAGGTTGGGGATGGTCACCTTGCTGTCGACACCGACAGCCACGACCGTCGCGATGGCGGTCATTGCAATTGAAGCAAGGTAGCGCACCAACTCGGATGCTACCGGGCCAAAAAGGGGGTCGGCATCTGGCGCCGGTGTGATGGCCTGCCGCAGCTTCGATTCAACATCGACCACCGCTTCAACTCCTGCCTAGCACCAGGCGACAACCCGTTGGCTGAAGAGCAAACCAGTCAAAGCGAGGTCGGTGCTCTTATAAACTAATCGAGTATACACCAACTTCATTGGCGCGTGAGCCGCACAAAACATAGATTCAAAGTCTCTCCGGTGGTGACGCAAGTTGCTGGACGGGAGGCGAGCCGCGCTCCATACCGAATGGGCGTCCCGCAGCGAGAGATCGAACATCGCGCTGCAATTATGAAATTCCTATAACGTTGCTGGCGCGAGCGTCTCGAAAACATATGCGCGTAGTGGCAGCACTGACCGAAAAACACGGACGAGGCACAGGGTCGCGAGCCGGTTGGCCGTCGATCTACGCCAAATTGCCTGCCGAAATGGCGCGATAATTGTTCCGATCATAACCACGCGCAACAAGGAGGAGCACTCAATGATGGACGTTATTGTTCTGGGCCTCGCGTTCGGCTTTTTTTGCGCTCGCGATCGGCTACGCCCACGTCTGCGAACGACTTTGAGGAGAATGGGTCATGATCTTTGACTATTCACTCGCCGCCCTCGTCGCTGCCGGCTTGCTGTGTTACTTGCTCTACGCACTGCTGCGGCCTGAGCGATTTTAACGACTGGGGTTGGCAGGACATGACCGCATCGCCAAATTACTGCATGTAGGAGGCAAGGCTCCATTTCGCCTTGAATTTAAATGTCTTGGAAAGCACGTTGCTCCAACGGAAGTGGGCGCCCGCAGAAACCATTCCGAGCGTAATCATGAGACCAATGTCTGTCGATTCAGCAATAGGCGACGCATGGCACCGGACTTGCCGACGCTTGCGGTACCTACGTGATTGGCCTGGAGACGAGAATAGTCGTTATTCGCCGCTATTTTCTGTTGCATTGCTCTTGATAGTTTGGCTGATCATCGAGATCGGCCGATAATCAACCGCGTTCCGTGTCGTCATGTTCGCTTGCCGTGACTGTCCGTCCCTGGAATGCCGACAACGTAAGGCGCCTTATTTGGCGGCCTCTTCGGCGCGATGTCGCCCATTTGGCACGTTTGAGACATGCCGATCGGCACACATTCTCAGCGAGGAGCGCGCGTGCGTTCTGGTCGGCTGAACGCCGCTTCAGGATACAGCCATCTCCCACTCGGACCCGCCCGGGTCGTCCAGTGTTCCGGCCATCCGTGCGGACACTATATCTCGACTTCGAGACCGACCTCTACGACCTGGGCGGGCGGAACCCCGAAATACGCGGCCGGGAGATTGGCGTTGAGGTGCATCATGGCGAACAGGGATTTTCTCCAGACAGCCATGCCGGATGCCTCGCTGCTGGGGATCACCATCACCCGCCTGAAATAATATGTGATGTTCTGAGGATCGATGCCGCGAAGTTCAGGCACGAGGCAGGCGAGCTTCAGCCCCTCCATCACGTTCGGTGTTTCCATGAAGCCGAAATGCAAGAGGACGCGGGTGATGCCAGCGCCGACCGGCACTAGCTTGATGCGGTATTCAGGCTCGACGCGGGGCTCATCGGTGTTGATGGAGGCGAGCAGCAGCACACGCTCATGCAGGACGCGATTATGCCGCAGATGGTGCGTCAGGCCGAGCGGGATGCCTGTGCTTGCGGCCGTGAAGATCGCCGCCGCTCCAGACAGCCGAATCGGCGGAGTGTTGAGCACCCACGCAACGAACTCGTCCTCACGCTGGCGCAGCCGGGAGCGCTGGTGCTCAAGCAATTGCCACCCGGTTCGCCAGGTCAGCATCAGAAACGCAATAACGCCAGCCATCAGGAGCGGGAACCAGCCGCCCTGGATCAGCTTCGTCATGTTCGCGGCAACGAAGATCAGTTCGATGACAAGAAAGAACCCATTCACCGCTACCACCATGAGCGGGTTGTAACCCCATTTCAGGGCAACAAGGGCCGCCAGCACCGTCGTGATCGCCATTAGCATCGAGACGGCGATGCCGTACGCGCCGCCGAGCGCGTCGGATGAGCCGAACATAAGCACGGCCGCGAGAGTGCCCGCGGCCAGCAGCCAGTTCACGACAGGTATGTAGATCTGCCCCATCTCGTGGCTGGCCGTGTGCTGCACCCGCATGCGGGGCAGGAAGCCCTGTTGCATCGCCTGCTGGGTGAGGGAATACGCGCCGGAGATGATCGATTGCGAGGCGATCACGGTGGCGATCGTAGCGAACGCGACCATCGGATAGTGGGCCCACCTTGGTGCGAGCAGGTAGAACGGGTTCTCGACGGCGTGGGGGTCTGCCAGGAGCAATCCTCCCTGGCCGAAATAGTTGAGCATAAGAGCAGGCAGCACGATCGCGAACCATCCGAGTTGAATGGGCAGCCGGCCGAAATGGCCCATATCCGCGTACATTGCCTCGGCGCCCGTGAGCGCGAGAAAGGCGGCGCCGAGCACCGCGAAGGCGATGCCGGGTCCTGTGTGGACGAGGTAGGCAACGGCATAGTGGGGGCTGATGGCGGCGAGGATGCCCGGGGTCTGCATGATACCAAGCAGGCCGAGCAGGCCGATCGAGACGAACCACACCAGCATTACCGGCCCGAAGATGCTGCCGATGAACTCCGTTCCCCTGCGCTGGACCAGGAACAGACTAGCCAGGACTGCGATGGTGATAGGAACGACCATTGGCGCGAGTCCGGGCGCGTCGATCTTGAGACCTTCGATAGCGCTGAGTACCGAGATCGCCGGCGTGATGACGCCGTCGCCATAGAGCAGCGCAGCCCCGATCAAACCGACGATGAGCAGGGAGGCACGCCAGCTCCCGCGTGGTGCGCGCCTTGCCTCGAGCAGCGCGAGCAGGGCCACGATGCCGCCCTCGCCGTGATTGTCGGCGCGCAGGATCAGAATTGCGTATTTGAGCGCGACGATCAGGAGGAGCGCCCAGAGGATCAGCGACACGATGCCCATCACTGTGTCGGGGGTGGGCGCCCCGGCCGCCTCGACGGCCTGCTTCAGCCCATAGAGCGTGCTGGTGCCGATATCGCCGTAGACAACACCGAGTGCGGTAAGCGCCGCGGCCGCGGTCTGCTTCCGGACGCCTTGCCGGGGCAACTCCGCGGTCTGAAGGGTCTCGGTCATCCGGACATCCTTCCCTTTGGTCGCGCAAGTCTGCACAAAAATGGAGCCGGGGAAAAGCTCGATCAGTGGCACGACTTTAGCCTTGCCGACGACATCACCTAATACGCCCACTCGGCCCTCAAGCCGTTGCCGGCCGGGCCCTACGTTTTTGCTGAATGGAAGGAATGCAGAGTCGGGCTCGACTACCACGTGGAGATCGACAAGCACTACTACTCGGTGCCGCACCAGTTGCTGCGCGAGACGGTTTGGGCGCGCATCACCGCGCGTACCATTGAAGTCTTCCACCGCGGCCAGCGCGTCGCCGCCCATGTTCGCTCGTCCTCCAATCGCAAGCATACGACGGTGCGCGAGCACATGCCCTCGAGCCATCGGCGCTATGCCGACTGGACGCCGGAGCGCCTGCAGCGCCAGGCCGGTGAGATCGGGCGCCATACCTCGGCGCTCGTCGAGATCATCCTGCAGGAGCGCACGCATCCCGAGCAAGGCTTCCGCGCCTGCGTCGGCATCCTGCGGCTCGCCAAGAGCTATGGCCGCGAGCGGCTCGAAGCCGCCTGCAGTCGTGCGCTCGAGATCGGCGCGCGCTCCTACAGCTCAGTCAACTCGATCCTGAAGAACAACCTCGATCGCCAGCGGCCTGCAACGCCCGCGGACGGGCCGGCGATAGCGCACGACAACATCCGCGGCCCCACCTACTTCCATTGAGGAGATGACGACCGATGCTCACACATCCCACCCTCGACCAGCTCAGAGCGCTCAAGCTCGACGGCATGGCGCAGGCTTTCCTCGAGCTCGAGGCGCAAGAGGAGACCCGCAGTCTCGCACACGCCGAGTGGTTGGCACTGCTGCTTGACCGCGAGGCCGCCAGCCGCAACACCCGGCGCTTCCAGACCCGACTGCGTGCCGCTCGGCTGCGTCACAGCCAAGCCGCGATCGAGGACGTCGACTACCGCACGCCGCGCCGGCTCGACAAAGCGCTGTTCCAGCAATTGGCCACCTGCCGCTGGATCGCCGAGCACCGCGGCTTGCTGATCAGCGGCCCGTGCGGCGTGGGCAAGTCGTGGCTATCCTGCGCGCTGGCGCAGAAGGCCTGCCGCGATGGCTACACAGTCCACTACGCCCGCGTGCCACGGCTGTTTGCCGATCTTGATCTCGCCCACGGCGACGGCCGCTTCGCGCGGCTATTCCGGATGCTGGTCAAGGTCGATCTGCTCGTATTGGACGATTGGGGACCCGACCGCCTCTCAGCCAGCCAGCGGCGCGATCTCATGGAGATCGTCGAGGACCGTCATGGCCGCGGCTCCATCCTCATCACCAGCCAACTCCCCGTGGCCACTTGGCATGAGGTTATTGGCGAGCCCACTCTCGGCGATGCGATATTGGATCGCATTGTCCACAACGCCTACCGGCTCGAACTCGATGGCCCGTCGATGCGCAAGATCAAAGCCGCCGAAGCAATCGAGCCGCCGCCGCAGCCTGCGACGCCAACGGCAGCGGATGGCAAACCGTCAAAGGGAGCCAAGAAATGACACGCAAATCCGTCATCCCGGCCGCCCCCGTGGGTCAACAGCGACCTCCCGCGCGCGCCGCTGCGTCAGCCGTGGGGGCACTCCGCAGCGCGCGCGGGTCCCTCCTGTTGACTACGGGGACGGCCTCCACCCCGCTTGACGCCAAGCCAGAATACTGAGAATCACCAAGTGTTGCCCAACGGCCGCCCTTCATACTGGTCGCAATCGATCATAGCGGGTGGTCGCGATCGTCGTAGTGCGCATGCACCCTTGGCGGCGATGGCCTGGCGCAAGTGATCGGCGTCATAAGCCGTATCTCATCATGGCTGCGGTATGGCCGCAGATACTTCAGATCGTCGGTCCAAAACCCAAGCGACGGGGCACGAAAGAGTAAACCCGATGACATGAGCTGCGCGACCGCGCTGGCGAATTATCAATCCCAACTCGGCAGCGATCCAGCGGCAAGTTGCACGGATTTACTAGATAGAAACCATAGAAAATGATCCGAAAATTTTAGCGAAACGATAGTGTAGCCTCTGCGTCGGTTTGTCGGAGGGCACAACTCATGACAAAGCGCCAGTTGAAAGAGCAGGAAGTTCAGATCGCGCATTATCGGCTTTTGTCGCGGGAGGTCACTGATCCGCTTGCCGCGTGTTTGCTTCGGGTCATCGTCGAAGAACTTGAAGCCGACCTTCGAAGGGATCGCGACATCGGTCAGAGCTGCTCCGAATGAGGGTCGCGCCGGCGGCCGCGTCGCTGCCACATTGTCCCCAAGATCGGCGGAATTAATCAGCGACACGTTGATCGGAAGGCGCGGCGGATGTACCCGGCCTGATGATCTCGAATGGCCCCGACGTGCAATATCGTCGGGGCCATTGTTGTGTCGGCGTCGTTTCAATCACGACGGATGTGACAAGCTCGATAAAAGGTCAGCGTGACTGCACTTCAGGCGAAATTTCAGCAGGGTGATCCTGCAAGCGCCCGTGGGAGCCGATGCTGGGGCCGTTGGCTGGCTTAACAGTGCGACAGCAGCCGCAACGATCCGGGTTCCGAAACGTTAACGCTTATTACCGCACCGTCTTTAGACCGTCATCGGTGATGAGAACGCGAGTTTTGCGCTCCAGCCTTTGCCGGATCGGAAAGGAGCGCCGTCATGAAAAGACGCCGTTTCAATCAAACAACCCCATCGGATGAGCATTTAGAAGAACAGGCCATGCGTCTGCGTAAGGAAGCGCGCGGTATCCCGCCTGGTGTCGAGCGGGAGAAGCTAGTCCGCCAAGCGCGTAAGGCTGAAGCCGCCGCTCGCATACAGGAATGGCTTTCGTCTCCCGGCCTGCAGCCACCAAAATAGCCGGACGAACTACCGGCGGAAGGCGTCAACAGACATTCGTTTGGAGGCGGCCTCCGACAGCAGACAGGCCATCAGTAACGAAGTTTGCGAAGGCCGACTAATTCCGAGGGAAAGAAGTGAGGACATCTTAGTTGTCGTTCACGAAGGGTCAGGGTTCCTTCCATAGTTTCTCGGGAACCCGCGATGCCCGCCGTCTGTTACGGTTTTTTTGTTCTGGTGCGGCTCGGGTTCCCGGTGGACACTGGTTCCATCACCGCACGGTACTGTGGCAGTTATCGGTGATGAGAAGCGCCGGTCGCGCTGCCGCCAATCTTCTAACGGGATGGAGCAGCGCATGCCAGAGCGTCGCCGTTTCGTACAAACCGAACCTGTAGAGAAACGACTTGCAGACGAAGCAGCACGTCTCCGCAAGGAAGCCCAAGGCACTCCGCCGGGCATTGAGCGCGAGCGCCTCATTCGTAAGGCCCGCCGGGCCGAGATGGCTTCCCGTCTACAGGAGAGGCTGACCCCACCCGGGCTACACGCACCAAAATAAGTTCGCTAGAAATGGCTATTTATCGACTACTGAAAAACTTCACTATGGACCCGGAAAAGGTTAGCTGCATCATAGCGGCTTACGAGCAAGCGTTGCATACCCTATGCGTCAAGGACCGCGATGACCCTCTCACGGAAATGGTCGCGAAGACGATCATCAAGATCGCGCAAACCGGTGCTCATGACCCCGCACAGCTTGCGGCTCAGGCGATCAACGAACTAGGTGTCCGGTAAGCCACGTGTTGTGCCGTACCTTGTTCCCGAACTGAATTCGCGTTCGCGCCTCGGTCTCTGCCACACTGCTCTGAGAGCGATCAGCTCTCACATCAAGACCTATGTGAAGCCTAACCCGAAAGTATTCGCAATCAACCGCGCCTCCGCCGCTGCGGAGAACGCAAAATTTAGTTCTGAGTCATAATCATAATTTAGTTCTGAGGCATAATCATAATGACTCCGACACAAAAATAAAAAATAGGGTGAGGAAAACGACGGGGAGGATGGAAATGGAAACGGTACGCCGCTTGCGCGCGATGGCGTCATTGTGTCGGCAGAGCGCCGCATACCATCCTGACAGACGCTGGAAGCTGCTCGCCGAGGCAGAGTACTGGGAGCACCTGGCCAACGCCGCGCTCCTTGAGCACTTCGAAGATTGCACCGCCAGCTTGAGTGACCAGACGCAACCACAACCAACGGCAAACGCGATAACACGCGATGAAGTACGATTGCCGGTTGCCTTTGCCTGAGTAACTCTCATACGAACGCTTCCCCATCGTGGATGGGCAGCCCGACTCCGAGATTTTGAGATAAGACACAAAGGTCGCGAACGCTCGGATGGAACTAAGTGGTCGGCGTTCGGTTGATTTGCGCCGGGTTCCTGTTGCGTTGGAGCATTGCCATGCCCGGAATGGGCTGGTCGCCGAGTACCATTCCTTACGGCGCGGATCAGACGGTCTACCTCGTGGTAGACCGTCTCAGTAGCGGTAGCGTATACCGCGAGACTGAGATCGAGCGCACAGACCTCGATACCATCATCAGTGAATTCATGGCCGGGCAATTCAATGATCCGGTTCGCGTCGTAGTCTTCAACACTTTGGAGCATTGGGCCGACGACGTTTCCAAAGATGTAGCTCAGGAAATTCAGGTCCGGTGCGACATCGCGGGCGAGCCCGTGCCCGAGCATGTCCAAGACTTCGTCGCTACCTACGCCGGACGGATGCGGCAGCTCGGGTTGCCACTGGTTTGAATGCAATCGTGGGTGTGGATAGGTCCGCTGTTAAGTGTAGAACGCCGCGCGCGTTGGTTCACCAGCTTTTGCCATCCCATTAATGGAGTGCGCCAGGAAGCTGGCAAAGAATAGGAGGTGAAAGTCCCCCACGGGGAAGGTCTAGCAAACCGCCCCGACCCCGAGTGATGCACGAGGTTCTGCTCGCGAGAGCAGCCGTGAAGCGTTCAGTATTGAGCCGCGAAACGGGTCTAATTCCGGGGTGCCGATCTCCTTCCGTTGAAGAGAAGGCAACATCGTCCCATGACTTACTGGCTTGCATGGGAAGAACCCCGCGCAGTCGGAGACCTTGTGCACGTGGAGAAGTTCTTTGCGCGGAACCTGGGAGGTCTCATCCATGCCCGGACTCTGTGCCGGGCCGGCTCGGGAAGGCGACAAGCCGCACGCCGAGCATGTACGTGGATGAGAAGTCGGATGAGGCCATAGTACTTACGAAGCAACTGAACAACGGGAGGCAACTCCCGGCGGAAGTCGTGGAGGGAAGGGCCTCACCCAAGGGGAACAGCCGTTAGACGGCCGGGGTTCGGACACCGAGCCGAAATGCCGCGTCGATCCGAATGATGGCTGTGCGTCGGGCGACGAGCGTGACTAGATCGTTCATCGTACGACGTCTGACCCGAGGGAGGAGACCGGTGCGTTAGCAGCGCACGCCGGGATCTGTGCGGGCGAGGAGAAATTTTCGTCCCTACCGCGACCATTGGGTCCGATCAATTTACGCCGTTTCTCACTCGCTGCCGGGCCGCAAGGTGTTAGACTGCAACGCATCGCAAAAAGGCGTGGTGCAGATGGAAGGACAGGTCTTAGGAGCTGCGGCGGCTGTATGGAAGCGCGCCAAAAGGCACACGGCATTATTGCACGAAGCAGGATACCTCTTGCTCGGCCTTGTTTCGCTCGCGACAGTGACCGGCCTGTATTTTTGGCTGGACGTGCCCCTGGTCGCAGCGGCGTTCACCTGTTTGGTCGTACTTGTCCTGTTGTCCCTTGTAAGTAACCTCTCGTCCCTGATCGTTCTTTCGTTCATTGGCGTCTGTTGCCTGAGTTATTTTTTCTCTCCTCCGATCTACAGCTTCCGCGTCGATTACGCACAAGACCTCATCACAATATCCGCGTTTGTGATTACCTCATTCGTCGTCAACTTCCTGGTAACGAGAGTTCGCGACGCCAACCAAAGATTGGAAGTCACTAACAAAGCGTTGCGGATCGAGAACGTGGAGCGCAAGCGGGCCGAGCAAGCCCAGCGGGAAAGCGAAGACAAGCTCCGTCAAATCATCGAAACGGGACTGGGCTCTGAAGGCAAGAAGGCCGAAGTACAGCCCGGATTCAAGGCACAGGTGCAAGCCATTCTAAATGTGATTCCCGCGCATACCTGGTACGCGTCTCCGTCTGGCGGGCTCACCTTCGTGAACAAACGAACTGCGGACTACCTTGGTCTTCCGAAAGATCATCCTCTGCGTTTCGGCATCGACGTTGGCGCACGGTGGGACGCCCATCTTCCCTTCGTGCATCCGGACGACCGCGCAGAAACACAAGAAAATTGGTCGACCCGTCTGCGCACGGGTGGCGGCGGTGAGGGGAGTTTTCGAGTTCGTGACGCTCACGGAGGCTATCGCTGGTTCCTCAGTCGCGCCGAACCGCTCCGGGCGAGCGATGGAACCATACTGCAGTGGGTCGGAGTGAATCTGGATATTGAAGACCTCAAGTGCGCCGAGCAAGCCCTGCGGGAAAGCGAACGAAGTGCACGTTCAGCAATTGACGGGATAGCCGGTCTCGTTGCGATCATGGCCCCGAACGGTGAAGTCGAAACCGTCAATCGCCAATGCCTCGAGTATTTTGGCCGATCGCTCCAAGAGCAAAAGAACTGGGAAATAACCGATATGGTGCATCCTGAAGACCTTCCCCATATGCTTGAACTTTTTAAGAAAGCGATAGCCTCCGAGATTCCCTACCACTTCGAACAACGCCTGCGCCGCTTCGACGGTGAATATCGTTGGTTTGACACTCGCGGCGGCGCTGTTCGCGATGACACCGGGCGCGTCGCGCGCTGGTACGTTCTACTGACGGACATTGAGGATCGCAAACGAGCGCTGGCGCGATTGGAGCTGATGCAATCGGATTTCGCCCACATGAACCGCGTCGCGACGATGGGCCAGTTGACGGCCTCGATCACCCATGAAGTGAACCAGCCGATCACAGCGGCAATCACATATGCGTTAGCCGCTAGGCGTTTCCTAAACGCGGAGCCGCCAAACTTTCATGAGGTGGATGAAGCGCTCTCTCTTATTGTCGAGCAGGGGAATCGCGCAGGCGAGGTCGTCGAGCGAGTTCGTGCGCTCATTAAGAAGGTGCCCGCACGAAAGGACGCCGTAGCGATTGACGATGCCATCCTTGAGGTTATTGCTCTCACCCGTACGGAGGCCGCAAACAATGGCGTGTCGGTGCGGACGCAATTTGCGGAGGGCTTGCCGCGTGTCCAAGGCGATCGGGTCCAACTGCAACAAGTGATGCTGAACTTAATCGTCAACGCCATTCAGGCCATGAGTGGTATTGGGGAAGGCGCGCGCGAATTACAGATCAGCATCGAAGCCGTCCCGTCCGAAGGTGGCGTGCGCGTCGGGGTGCGGGACACCGGCCCGGGGCTGAGCCCGGAGAGCCTCTCGCGTCTGTTCGAGCCATTCTACACGACCAAGCCCAAGGGCATGGGCATGGGCCTATCTATCTGCCGCTCGATCATCGAAGCCCACGGCGGACGGCTGTGGGCGATCCCGTGCGAACCGCAGGGTACTCTCTTTCAGTTCACGATCCCCGCTAACTGAGCCGCCATCCGTATCGATTATCGCGCCAGAGTTGCCCGGCCCCGGCGTCGATCATGGAGAACTCCTCAAGCTCGGCGTCGATATCGGACAGACCAGCGTGGCCGAGTACATGGTCAGGCGACGAGACCCGCCGTCCCAGGGCTGGAGGACATTCCTCCGCAACCACGCGGACGGCATCGCTGCGATGGATATGTTCGTCGTGCCGACGATCTCGTTTCGCCTGCTCTATGGATTGCTGATCATGGGGCACGGCCGGCGACGTATTCTGTGGTTTGGCGTCACAGCGCATCCAACCGCACAATGGATCGCAAATCAGGTCACGGAAGCATGCGGGTGGGAACAGGCTCCCCGCTATCTCATTCGTGACCGGGACGGGGATCCTTATTCGCAGGCTCCGATCGATAGGCATTCGCGATCGACCGATGTGCTCCCCCTGGCAAAATGGATATGCTGAAAGGCTGATCGGTTCGATCCGCAGGGAATGCCTTGACCACGTCATTGTATTCAGCGAGCGCCACCTTCGTCACCTGCTGCTCTGTTACATGAAGTATTACAATGGGACCCGCACGCATCTATCCCTGGAGAAAGATGCATCGGTCTCGCCCGCCGTCGATCGCGCTGGACACATTCTTTGTCGCCCAATCTTGGGCGGACTTCATCATCGCTACGCCCGGGTTTAGGGTTTCGGTACACACAACGGGCGTTCCGTAGTGGTGTTGTATAATGAGACGCGCACTCACTTGGCCTTGGAGAAGGATGCGCCCCTATCGCACACCGTAAAGAGGGCAGGGCGTATTCTTTGCCGCCCAGTCATCGGCGGATTGCATCACGAATATGTCCGGATTTGATTTCCGACAGGCACCAGGGCAGTTCTTGGCTGCGCTGGAAGCGCCGATCCCCGCCCACGCAGAAGAGCAGAAGCAACCGTCCGGCCCCCGCGTGACGGTCGTTACCGCGCCGATCCAGGTCCAGCCGACGATTCGACTCGTTGTAGACAACACGCGCACCTCGCAGTCCGGTCTCGGTCCGGATGAAACACGCAGGTCTGCGTGATTGCCGTTCTTGTCTGGCCAGCCCGGCGATCAAGGCCGCCATGCCGAGATTAGGAGAGCCTCTTCAATCAGTCGCCTTCATTCTCGCGCCAGAACACGGTAGCAATCAGCCATGTCGGCGAAGCGTCAGTCAGGTCCGGTCGCGGCTCGCCTGCTGCATTCCGCCGGCCTGGCGATCGGAGGATGCCTCCCGAGCCAGCCGCTCCGCCCTGAGTCGCTCGCGATTTGCATGGAATGCCTTTTGAGCGCGCTCATATTCCGAGATCGCCACCTTGGCCTCCGTTTCCCTGAAGGCCTTCCTCGCATCGCGTTCCGCCGCCGTGGGCATTTTTGCGGTCGCGCGTGTAACTGTCCATCTTCCCACTCCGACATATTCGGCAATCAGGCCCGGCCGTTTCCGGCTCGGGCCCTTCGCCGTCGGCGAAGAACTTAGTGCATGTGAACTAACCAATAACCGGCCCCACCAATGACAATCACTGCAGGGACGGCCCAGTGCGAGAAAACCGGCATTTTCGCCTCCTCGTTTGCCCACAAACGATCAATAAACGCTGTTGCCGTTTGTTCCTGGCGTGAAGCGCGCCGGGTTCTGGCAGCACATCGGCAACGGGCGCGACGCGACAGGAACGTCCGCCATTCCCGCGGGTTGCCAAGGAGACTAACGACGCGGAACCGCAACGATGATCGACACCGACACTCTGCTTGTGAAATGCCCCCACTGCGGCGCCTGGCCGATGGCCGCAAACTTCTCCTCCCGTTCGGACTTGGCTCAGCCGGGCCTGAGGTTCCGATGCCCGCGTTGCCGGCATGAGGAAAGCGGGAGACTGCGGCGGACAGGGAGCATGCAGCGCCCCTCCGGAAATCCCGAATATCCGGCCGCTTCGCATCATGGGGTGCGATGAAAATCCGGTCCCATTCCGAGAGCCACATCGTCGAGCTCGACGACGGCTCGCGATGGCAGATCTTTCCCGGCGATATCGACCTCACGCTCAACTGGAAGCCGGAGACGGACCTCGCGGTCGTCCCCATCGAGGACGAGGTGTGTTCTCACGCGCTGGTAGGCGAGGGCGCAAAGGTGCGCGCAATACCCGTCGGCGAAAAGTGGCCGCTCCGGGAAGTGAAGTCCGTGCTCAAGGACGGTTGATGCCGTTCTCGTCCCTGAGCGCTAGGCTGATCTGCGGTTTGCCTTCCGCAACGCTTTACGGCCGACAGCCTCGAGTTCGCCCAAACCCGTATGGCCGCTGCTACAAGTGCAACTACGTCGCGCGGGAGCCGTTGCAGAGCGAGCGACCCGGTTACCATTCAGCGGCCCGAAGCTGAACTAGAATGGTGTTGAAGCCGTGCGTCTCTTGCATCCGATGGCCCGCCGTTCGACTAATAGCGAGGTGCAGGATCTGTTTGCGAAACTGTTAGAAAAACGATTTGACCGTCAGCCCTGCTGCGCGGGCATCCTGTATGAATGTATGCGCCTCCTCATTGGACATAGTAAGGTCAACGCCGCCGAGGAATTCCTCTCCTTTGGGTGTGTTCGCACGGAACGTCGTCTCGTGTCTGCCTATATCAACCGTATAATCAATGTCGCTTTGTGCTTCGGGCATGGCATCCTCCTCGATCCCGAAGCGAGTATACTGTGTCCATTTCAACCGGTCCTACAAGGCGGTAATTGCGAGATAACGCTGCGACGCGGTCGATCGTGATTGGGGGGTGAAGAAGCGTGCTCAGTATCGCGGACAGAGCTGCCGTATTGGTCCGCTTGTGGCGGCGCAAAGCAGCCGTTCATAGGCAAACAGGATCCGTGACTGATAAGGAAAAAGTAGAGTCCATCAGTTTGGAATCAGGATCGGGGAGGGGCGCTTAACCGTTGCTTCGATTTCAGTAGCCCTAATCCCTAACTCGCCGAGCTCGGTCCCGACAACAGCATGGGTGTGTGTACCGAATACCCTATCCGGGTTTATCGAATGATAGAATCGGCTAAGTTAAGTTGGCGCGATGTTCGCGCTGATCTGCTTCGTTCTGGCTGTGCTGGCCTCGCCATTCAAGTCGAATATCCGGCTTGAGGCTGAGAATGCAGTGCTTCGACATCAGCTGATCGTCTTGCGACGCAAGCTGAAAGGCCGGGCTCGACTCACGAACAACGACCGCTGGTTCTTCGTTCAGCTCTATCGCTGGTTCCCGTCGATCCTTCCGGTTCTCATGATTATTCGACCCGAAACGCTGGTGGGTTGGCATCGGGCCGGCTTTCGCCGCTATTGGCGTTGGAAATCGTGTCGACGGGGAGGGCGCCCGCAAATCGAAGCGGACCTGCGCGCGCTGATCCGACAGATGAGCACGGAGAATTTGCTTTGGGGTGCGCCGCGCATCCACGGCGAACTGCTCAAGCTTGGGTTTAGAGTCCCTTTTTTGGGATCCGTAAACCCCTCGCCTTCAGGCGACGGGATGCGGTAGCATCCTTGTATTATGCAGACGGCGAAATCGGGCAGTCATACGATATGGGATTGCAAATATCATATCGTTTGGGTGATTGGGGATGTTGGGCTGCGAGCAAGGGAACTGTTGCGGGAAGTCAGCCGTAGCCACGAGATGTCGATCCACGCCGGGGCGATAAACCGTGACCATATTCACCTGCTGCTCTCGATCCCACCGCACCTTTCGGTGTCGCGCGCGGTGCAGTACCTGAAGGGAAAGAGCTCCCATAAGCTTCTGACGGAGTATCAGTCGCTGAGGAAGCGTTATTGGGGTCAGCATCTGTGGTCGCGTGGATATTGGGTGGCAACCAGTGGAAATGTTACGGATGAAGTCTGGAAGAAGTACATCGAAGATCAAAAGCCGGAAGAGCCGGATGACAATTTCAAGGTTGTCTGAGAAAATCGACCAGAAGGGTCGATCAATCCGGCTTCCAGCCGTAACCCGAAGCCACCGCCTTTAGGCGGTGGAGTGTTCACACGAAGGGTTCTGGCCAACGGGCCGAGGTAGCCAGCTGTTTTACGCGTCACTCGATCTAGAGAAATTTTATCCAAGCGTAAAAACAACTGCCGTGCTTCGCGGAATCTCCGAAAATATCGAAGGATTCGAACATGAGCCTGAGCTTCGCACTCTGTTAGAAAGGATGCTTTCATTTCGCGTAGGCAAGAATCGCAGCGCAAACCTGAGAAGTGCAATTTGCCAACCGTTGACGAAGCCTGGCAATTTTAGTGGCATCCCGACCGGGTTGATGGTTGCGGGATTTCTGTCAAACGTTGCGATGCTTCCACTAGATCTGTTGATCGATTCACGAGTTCGAAAAGGTCGGAAGATTGCTCATTTCGATTTGTCGATGATCACGTTGTTCTGGCGTATGAATTTAGCGATTTGGTCGAGTGGGTACAATCTTACAAGCGGGAACTGACGCTATCCCAAATTGGACCTAATATTTCTGAAAGCAAATACAGCCCTGAGCAGCTAAGCAGCATAATTGAAGGAGACTTCAGTCCTCAAAAACTGACTGAAGTGGCGGCCGATTGCAAGATAGACGGCCTTCGTCCGACGAAGCTCATGACGAAGACTCTCGCGTTAGTTTCCGAACTGGCAGGCGCGGGTTTCGAGATTATGCCGGAACATGCACGTCAACAGCGGCTTAGCGAACTTGAATGGCTATTGTTAGCTAATCTTTCTGATGACGAAATCAGATCGGATACGCGCGCCGCTTTTGCCGCGGGCCGAATATCAACGCTCGTTCCGATGTCGTTCGATCATTCGATTGAATTACTGGCGAGCCATCGGAAGCTTTCAAGCGTCCTCGCCAATCGAAGCGCGACCTTCACGGAACAGCAGCAGGCAAAGCAGGCGCACAGCGAGCAAATCAGAGCGCAGGCCTGGGCAGATCGGAAACGCGTAAATCACTATTTCAAGCTCTTACTCCAAGCGTTTCAAGACCATCCAGACAAGCCGCGGCTATTCATTCGCGCACTAGACTACTGCCGTACTACTGGACAACGAGATACGATCAAACTCCTGGATTGGATTGTATCGGAGCTAGGCCGGGACACGCGAGGGGTTTTAGCCTCTTATCTCGGCCCCTTGGCTGTACAAATTATAGCTCGCCACATCGCAACCTCTGCGCATGATTTTTCCAATCAAAGACTTCTTGCGAGGCAGCGGCGCGCCGCTCGTAGCTATCTAGGTAGCCTAACGAAGCAATCTGCGAGACGCCGCATAAATCAGATACTCGAACAAACCAGCGGGTTTGCAGCTGTGGCCGCGCGAAATGCTTTGGCTGCTGCAACAGCTTACGCGGCGGAAATCGTCATGCGGCTTCCTCTCAGGAGAAAGCTGAAAGCACTTGCCTTATCAGTGGGGGCGCCACAACTTGGTGCGGCCTCATCGGATTGGCAGGAGAAAACAGGCTCTCCCGTTAGCGTTTGGGCGGCATGGTTAGACTCTTTGCGTCCTGAAAAGGATTTTGGTCCTGGGATCGCTTGGCAAATCACCCGAAACAGCCTTGACCCTAACAACTCGTTTGACCGTATTAGCCTCAGGAAAAGCCCGGTACTCATGTCCGAACGCGGTGCGCGCTACCTGAGCTACCATCCAAGAGCGTTCAAAAATTCGGACGCCGGCTTGCTTCTGGAACAACAACGGTCAGAGCATCCAATTCAATTAGACGGAAGTCCTGTACCATCGTCGGTCTTCCGAAGGGTCGCTAGCCACAAGCGCTACTTAGCGAAGCGGGAGGGAATGCTCACCTTAGAACGGTGGGTATTGGAATTGGCAGCGTTCCCAACTCACGATCCGAGAGTCGGCGAGTGGACCGCGCTGGAAATCGTTCGTCAGTTAGTGTCTTCGGTTGAGGTATTTCCGACAGGACGACTTGAAATTCTCGACAGGTTGCACCCTTCAAATGTTTTAGTTCCTGTATCGTGGCTGCTCTCGCAACCTTTGGGGGAAGCTGCATTGCCTCGATGGACTTGGGAGTCGTGGAAACAAGCCGTACGCAGTGGAGCGCCGAATGTGCAATTGGTGCCACGGCCACTCTCTGACTACCGACGACAGCTAAGGGTTAGAGCAGACACGGATAGCGAATATCTTTGGCTGAATAGATTGAGGGGAATTGGTCTTCTATTGCTGGGCCTTTGTTGTCGTGATTTTGCGCTGCCAAGGTAGTTCGAAGCAACCGTGGCCCCAGCCTCGCGGTAGATGCGGTCTCCGGCAGGCGCGGTCGGCCAGGGCGACCCTCGGTAACCCGAAGGCTCCATCAGGCGCCAATAATGCCATGGGGGCCGTATCGCTACGCGGCCAATGTGCTCCTGATCATCCGCGAAGCACAGAAGGTCGGTCGCGCACCCTGAGGGAAGTCGCAGAGGCGCTAAACGCACGAGGAAGACGATGGTACGCCCAAAGCGTCGCGAACATCATTGAGCGGGCCAAGGAGCAAACACAGTCACTCATCGGCCGTCTCCTGCCGGCGCGCGGTAAACCACCCGGTTTGATTTGGGTCCTCCGGATGGCCTACCTACGGTTCTCAAATGACCTGGATCCCCGGCTTCAAGATTGGCGGCTTCGCTGGCGAGCCGCTGCCGAGCTAAGACGAGCCGTGTGCCGCCCCAAGGTTCCTCGCGCGCTCCGCGCAGCTGGAGTATCGTCCACGTGTCAATGAATAGGAGGTCGCAACAGTTACACCTAGCGAAGCACTGCAGCACATTCTCACGCTTGTCGAAACGGCGGCCGAATTGAAGGACGACACGCAACGCAAGGTCTTGTTACGGAGCGTCGTGGTGGTCGCTCAAAAGGGTCTCGGCGTGGCACCGGATGTCAGCACCAGTTTGATTTTCGACTAAAAGCACCGATTTGAATCTGCACTTGGACGCGTGCCGAGACGGCGATTTGAGCTTGTTATCGCGCCAGAGTTGCCCGGCCCCGGCGTACGGTCTATCTGAAGCTGCATTTTGCTCCCGGCGAGTGCGCACAGGTCGACTGGGGTAACTACGGAAGCGTCGCCGTCGGCAATACGCAACGTCGACTTTCGTTCTTTGTCATGGTGCTGGCTTTCAGCCGCCAGATGTTTGTCGAGTTCACCGTCTCCCAGACAATGGAGCATTTCCTCGCCTGTCACGAACACGCGTTCCGCGCGTTTGGCGGTGTGCCGGCCAGAGTCATGGTCGATAATCTTAAGTCGGCGGTCCTGCAGCGGCTGGCCGGCGTCGCACCGGTCTTCAATCCGCGTTACCTGGATTTTGCCCGCCACCACGGCTTCGCCATCACACACTGCAATGTCGCTCGCGGCAATGAGAAGGGCCGGGTCGAATCCGGTGTCGGCTATGTCAAAAAGAATTTCCTCAACGGCCTCGAGCTCACCGAATTCGCCGCCATCCAAGTCGCTGTACAGGTTTGGCTCGACACCGTCGCCAACGTACGAATCCACGGCGAGACTCAGCAGCGACCTATCGATCTGCTGATGCAAGAGCGACCGCATCTCGGGTCGCTCAACCCGCACCCTTATGACATCGCACGTACCTTCACGAGTGTTGCCTCGAACCAGTTCCGCATCACCCTGGACACCAATCATTATTCCGTGCCCGTCAGCTATGCTCACCGCAAATTGACGGTCAAAGCCTATCCGGACCGCATTTGCATCTACTTCGACAACCAACTCATCGCCCGCCACAGCCGCCACTATGGCCGGCATCAGGACATCGAAGACCCCGATCATGCCAAAAGTCTGATCGCTCAGCGCCGGCGTGCCAGCGAACAGCGCCTGTTGATGCGCTTTCTCGCGCTCTCGCCCGATGCGGCAGCCTATTACGATGGCTTGGAGCAGCGCAGGTTCAATGCCCGCCATCACGTCCGCAAAATCCTCGCGCTGGCAGAGATCTATTCTCCCGATCTCGTGGCGCGCGCCATCTCCGACGGGCTCGCCTTTGAGGCCTTCAGCGCCGAATACATCACCAACATCCTGGAAGCGCGGACGCGGACCTTGCCGGAACCAGGGCCGTTACAACTCACCCGCCGCCACGATCTGCTCGACATCGACATCGATCCCCCGGATCTCAACGACTACAAGGTGAACGATCATGACACCGAGTGATCAGACACAATTGGATGCTCAGCTGCAGCGCCTGCACTTGCAGTACGTCCAAAGTCACTACCAAGCCTTGGCCAGCAAAGCTGCCGAACAGCAGCGCTCACACGTCGATTATCTCGCGCAGCTCGTTGAGGGTGAGTTCACCACACGCGAGATGCGCAGCATCGAGCGACGAATCAGGAACGCCCGCTTTCCCGTCCGCAAAACCCTCGATGACGTCCAATGGAGCTGGCCTAAAAAGATCAATCGGGCGCAAATCCAGAACCTGTTTCGTCTCGACTTCATTGCAACGAACACCAACGTGGTCCTGATCGGGAACGTTGGATTGGGCAAAACGCACTTATCGATCGCGTTGGGTCACGCCGCCTGTACAAGTGGACACTCGGTGCTCTTCACCACCGCCATCGACATCATCAACACTCTAGTCGCCGCCCAGTCCGCCGGCCAACTCAAGCGCGAGATCCGCCGTTATGTGAAGCCCGCTGTCCTGATCGTCGATGAACTCGGCTACCTGCCCATCGACAAGCACGGTGCAGATTTGCTGTTCCAGATCATCAGCGAGCGCTACGAGCGCGCCCCGATCGTGATCACAACCAACCGCGTCTACAAGCACTGGGCACAGATCTTCAATAATGACAGCACGCTGACCTCCGCCATTCTCGATCGCGTCATGCACCACGTCGATACTGTCGTCATCGAAGGCAAAAGTTTCCGCATGAAGGACGAGGTCGATGAGTAGGTCCGCAATGACGCGAACACGCTCGTTCGAATTGCCCGAATACGCCGTCTCCGATGAGGCGGCCGCTTATATTGCCGACACGCTCATGGAGATCGCCTTGCAATTCGAGGCAGCTCACTTCGCCCAAATCCGCCGTCACTACGAGTCCCTCAGGCCCGAGCCTGACGACAATCCTGGCCAGCAGCTCGATCTGTTCGACAAACACTCACCATTCTGAATACCAGGCGGCGCGTACCCATCGAACGCGCTCTCTTGCTTCTGGTCGTGCTTTCTTTTGTTCGTGAGTTGTCAAGAGGGCGTCGTTTGTTGGGGGCGGTCTTGGGCGCCGAGTTGAGGAGCGGTCAAGGCTGGCCGCAGGCCACCGCCGGAGGCGGCGCGGCAGCGGCCTTGAGCGCGACGAGTTCGGCGCAACAATGGCGCCCGCACAACGTGCGCGGTGATGCTGGGATCGGACAGGCGACGTCCAGCCCCACTCGATCGGGTCGTTCATCGAAAATTCGACGGCAGGCGGCACCAGCGCCGACAATTTCAACCCGCCGCTTCGATAATTTCAAACCGGTGGTTTTTGATCAATTTCACGCCGCTGGTGACACCGGATGGTGTGGCCGAATGTGCGCCTAACGTCCCGACGTTCCCTACGCGGTAGGAGCCGGCCCGCCAACGTGAGCCTCACCACCAAAAATGGGTCCTCCTCCGGTTGACCTACGGTTCTCAAATGGCCGACATCCCCGGCTTCAGATTTGTCGGCTTCGCTAGCGCGCCACTGCCGAGGTTCACAGGGCCGCGTGTTCGCCACAGGGAACGAGGGGATACACCGGGCTCATTCGGGAAGCCCTGCTTTGCGGAGACCCTCGATCTGCAGCTTCGCCTTTGCTTGTCCGCCCCGAGCGATAAACGCCGATATGGTAAAGGCGGGATCAAGTTCAAGCAGACGCGCCGCCGCCTCACGGGCCTCAGCATCACGTCCGAGATGGGCGAAAGCGGACGCGAGACAGCGGTAAGCTGACGGATAGGAGGGGTTTTGACGTTGGGCTTTCTTCCCTGCGACGATGGCCTCGTCGAAGCGGCCAAGCTCGATAAAGGCAAACCCCATCCCGCCAAAAGTCAGGTGTAGCCGCGGGTCTACCGGGCTCACGCGCTTGGCACGCTCCAAGCTCTGGATTGCCCCCTCGGGCAGCCCCGCAATTCCATAGACCCAGCCTCTGCCGTTCCATGCCTGAAATGAATTTGGGTTGAGCGCGACCGCCCGGTCTGCCATTTCGATCTCACTTTCACTATCGCCGACCATGAACGCCGAGATTACGCTAGCCCATCCCAACGTGTCTGGATCACCATCGTCGACGCTCAACGCCAAGCGAAGAAGCCGAATTGCTTCCTTGCGCTCGAATTGAGGATCGAGCGCGTAGCCCCAATTGACGTTTTGCATGTGGCAGGCACCTGCCAGAGCCGCGACCAAGCCGAACCGAGGGTCTAACTCCAAAGCGCGATGCGCCAGCCTTATCGTCTCGGCCAACCCTTCGCGGGTCGACAGGTAATACTGCGGCAAAGCTCGGAGATAAAAATCATAGGCGGTGAGGTTCTCTGGTCGCCGCCGCGTCGCCATTTCAATTTCTTTTTGAAGCAACTTTGGCTGAATGGCTGAGACAACGGCGACCGTTACCTCGTCCTGGAGGGCGAAAACGTCGGTCAGGTCACGCTCGAACCTATCCGCCCAAATGTGCGCGCCCGTCAAGGCATCAATCAACTGCCCTGTGATACGAACTTTCCCCGATGCCTTGCGCACTGACCCCTCAAGGACATAGCGCACGCCAAGCTCGTGCCCGACCTGCTTCACGTTCACCGCCTTGCCCTTGTAGGTGAAGCTGGAATTGCGGGCGATCACGAAGAGCCAGTTGAACCGCGATAGCGCGGTGATGATCTCCTCGACCATTCCGTCCGCGAAGTATTCCTGCTCGGGATCACCGCTCATGTTCTCGAACGGCAGGACCGCGATGGAAGGCTTGTCAGGCAACGGAGGCGGGCTCTCAGTCTCGGCAACACGCGCAGGAGCAGCCTCTCGCGTTTCACTCTGCGCACCCACCTGATAAGCCCTGATCGGCTCTTGGATGTTCTTCACCTCCTGAGCACCAAGGTCCACAAAGGTCATCGGCAGGACCTTGCGTACCTGATCGTACGTCGCGCCTGAGATACACACGCCTCCCGGCTTCGCCAATGTCTGTAACCGCGCTGCAATGTTTACACCGTCACCGAAGAGGTCCCCAGCGCGCACCATCACGTCGCCGATGTGAACCCCGATGCGGAAATTGACGCGCTTCTCGGGCGGGACACCTGTGTTCGCGTCGGCCAAAGCGGTCTGTGCCTCCATAGCACACTGCACGGCCTCTACGGCGCTTCCGAACTCCGCAAGGACACTGTCGCCCGCCGTGTTAGCTATGCGGCCCCTGTGTTCGCCAATGATCCTGTCGAGGATCGCGCGCCGTTCGGTCAGCCCCTTGAGCGTGCCGACCTCGTCAGTGCCCATGAGGCGGCTGTAGCCTTCCACATCTGCTGCGAAGACTGCGACGAGGCGTCGGCTGACTGACACATGGTCTGACATGTCTTCCCTAAGCTCTCACCCCTCCGGCACCCCGGCCAAACGCATGCCCTCATAGGTGCGCTCGCGCCCCGCGAGGTACGCCGGATGGTGACTTAAGACCATGGCTCGGAAGCGACGGATGGTGAAGCTTGGATCGAGCGCGAGTCCTGCATGCACGACGGCGCGCGCCTGGTCCAGCTCGCCGAGTCGCGCCAAGGCCGCGGCGAGACTGAAATGCGCGATGGAATAATTTCGATTGGCTTCGAGGCCCCGGCGCAACCACGCGACCGCTTCGGGGTAGGCGTTGAGCTGAACCTTGGCGAAGCCGACCCACACCATCCATCGGGAGGCGCCGGGATCGCGAGGAGAAAGACGGAAAGCCTCTTGGATGTGAGTTTCGGTTTCCCCGCCACGACCAAGATAATACTTGGCGAAACCGATCAGAGCGTGAGCGTTGGCTAAATTTCGATCCAGCGCCAACGCGTTCTCATATTCGCGAATAGCTTGATCCGCTCGATACGTAAACATTAGGACCTGGCCCAGGCAAACATGGGCCATGGCATAGTTTGGCGCGAGCGAAACAGCTTTGACCGCGGCCGCCTCGGCTTCCGCAAACCGCGTGGCCCCGTCGTCAGTCATAAAGGAGGATCCCACCGATGCATCGACTGTCGCCATGCCGACCATTGCCCCGACGATGCGAGGATCGAGCTCCAGGGCGCGAGCGAAAAAGCCGCGCGCTTGGTCCAAGTATTCGCGGGTAGGCCCTCTATTCAAGCAAGCCCGACCCTTGAAATACAAATCCATCGCATCGGGATGCTGCGTGCGCTCCGCACGTCGCGCCTCAGCCGCAACAAGCTGTGCATTAAGCGAGTTGGCGAGCCTCGATACGATTTCGTCCTGCATATCGAAGAGGTCGGCGACAGGCTTGTCGAACCGGTCGGCCCATAAGTGACTTCCGGTTTCGACTTCGATGAGCTGCACGCTTACCCTCAACCGGTTGTTGCCTCGCTGCACGGAGCCCTCGAGCACATAGCGGACGTTCAACTCGCGCCCGACCCGCTTCACATCGATGGCCTTGCCCTTGAAGGTGAATGCGGTGTTGCGGGCGATCACGAAAGAGTCGGTAATCCGCGACAGGTCCGTGGTCAGGCTCTCGGTCACGCCATCAACGAAATAGTCTTGCTGTGGGCCGCCACCGATATTTGCAAACGGGAGCACCACCATGGATAGATGCGGCGCTGAGAGCGGGCTTTGCGTCGTGCTGCCGCCCTTTGCCGCCGGGCTAGGTCCATTGCGGGCTACGGCATAGACCCGTATCGGCCGGGCGATGTTCTTGAGGTTCTGCTCGCCCAGATCGGCGAACTCAACCCCGACCTTGCCTCGGACCTGGTCGTAGGCAGAAGACGAGATGCAGATGCCACCGGGTTCTGAGATGCTCTCAAGCCGCGCTGCAATGTTAACGCCGTCTCCAAAGATGTCATGGGGTTCGACGATTACGTCACCGATATTGACGCCCACGCGGAAACCAATACGCCGGTCTTCCACCTCAGCTATCGTAAGTTCCTTGATGCGGGTCTGGAATTGCATGGCAGCTCGAACCGCCTCGACAGCGCTCGGAAACTCCGCCAAGAACCCATCGCCAGTGTTTTTGACAATGCGGCCGCCGTGTTCACCAATTGCCGGGACGACAACATCCGTTAGGAGCGCGGACAGTCTGACGTGCGTAGCCTCTTCGTCATTGTGCATGAGCCGCGAGTAGCCCGCCACGTCAGCCGCAACTATGGCCGCCAACCTGCGTCCGACCCGAGCTGGCTGCTTTTGCTTCATGGCCAAGCTGCCCAAGCGGCACCATCAGTGCGCGGATGCCACTTGGCGCCAGTCTGAGCTTGGGGGCGGGCCTAGTCAACAAATGGAACCCTCGGCTCCCTGAGAATAAGCGCATCGGGGCCGCCCCGCGTGCCCCATAGCTCACTGGCACCGCCTTTGCTCTAAGCCGGAGTGCGCGGCGAGCGCGTCCCAAAACAGACCAGCGCAGGAGGCTACCAATGGCAAACTCGTATCTACTTGAGACGCCCCGGAGGACCGCAGCGATCACCGGGCTACAAATCGCGACACTGATCGGGAGCCTCTCGCGCTCGGTGGCGTTGCTTACGGTCGACATCGAACACGAGGAAGCGCGAGCAGGAGTTCGTGCCTTGTCGGACCCGACTTATCCGGTGTTAGCGCGGAGCCTGAGGGTGCGAAGGGATAACATCGGGGCGACCATTGCTTCTCTGGAGGTGGTGATACAAAGCGCACCCACGGCGGCCTGAGTATGAAGTGACCGCCGCGCCTCGAACAGCAGGCCTGCATGCCGGAGCTTCGCTTTGGGAGCCAACAGGGAACTTTTGAAGAGGCCACCAAACCGAGGCCTCCTCAATGGAGGCGCTGACGGAGCTTCTTGATGATCTCCCGTAGGTCGTTCGCGTACTCCGCGATGATCCGCAGGGCTTCCTCCGAGAGCGAGGGCTTGGGCCTCGGTGTCTGCTTGCCTTGACCTGGTTCGTCGGGCTTGTTCACGGCCCGATCGTTCGGTGAGAACCAAGCGGAGCATTGAGTTTAGATCACCTACGACGAGAAGCCGGGAATCCAGGCGATCGCGACCACATCGCCGGATTTGCCGCCCGTGCCTGGCACCTACGCGACATTCTCGCGCGATCATGAGTTCAGATCTGCTGCAACTCGGTGACGAGGAGGTCAACAAGGATCGGCTCTATCGCGGGCTCGATCATCTGCTCGCACACAAGGCCGAACTCGAAGCGCATCTGTCGCAGCGCTGCGGCGAGTTGTTCGCAATCCAGAACGAGGTGCTGCTCTACGACGTGACGAGCACGTATTTTGAGGGCCAGGCCGAGGCGAATCCGCAGGCGCAACGCGGTTATTCCCGCGATCATCGCCCCGACTGCAAGCAGGTGTGCATCGCGCTCGTCGTGACCTTCGACGGCTTTCCTTTGGGCTACGAAGTGTTCGCCGGCAATACCCACGATTCCCGAACCTTGCAGACGATCGTGGCCACCATGGAGGCTCGGCATGGCATGCTGGGGCGGGTCTGGATCACCGACCGCGGCATGGCCAGTGCAGACAATCTGGTCTGGCTGCGCCAGACCGGCCGGCGCTACGTCATCGGTGCGCCGAAGTCGGAACTGAAGAAGTTCGCCCTTGAACTCGCTCGCCCGGACGGCTGGCGTATGGTCCACGATGGCGTCGAGGTCAAGCTCACGCCTCACCCCGAGATCGGCGAGACGGTGATCCTGTGCCGCTCCGCCGATCGGCGCAGCAAAGAGCGGGCTATGCACGACAAGTTCAGCCGGCGAATCGAAGAAGCGCTCGAACGTCTGGCTGCGCGCTTGGCTCGCTCGAAGAAGCGTGTCGATCCGGCGATGGTGAACCGCCAAATCGGCCGCCTCCTGCAACAAAACCAGCGTGCCGCCGCCCGCTTCGCGATCACGCTGGAGCCGGATGGCTGCCCCGCGGGCTGCCGCCTGCGCGTCGTCTACAACGCCGCATTCGACGACTGGGCCGCGCTCTCGGAAGGCGCCTATCTGTTGCGCTCGAACATCACCGATTGGAGCGATCAGCAGCTCTGGAAGGCTTACATCCAGCTCACACAAGCCGAAGCCGCTTTTCGTATCCAAAAAAAATCAGCTCAACGTCCGTCCGATCTGGCACCAGCGCGAGGATCGCGTGCAATCTCATATTCTCGTCTGCTTTCTCGCCTTCGTGCTGTGGAAGAGCCTCGAGATGTGGCAGCAGCGTGCAGGCCTCGGCAATTCCCCGCGCACCATCTTGGAAGAACTCGCGCGCATCCAGTCCCAGGATGTCGTCTTGCCAACCGTCGCGCACGGCCAGACGGCCAGATTCGTTTGCGCTGCGTGACCCAGCCAGACGCCGCCCAAGCCGCTCTCCTCGACCGCCTCGGCATCGTCCTGCCCAAGCGCCTGCGCCTCGCCGAGCACGTGCTGCCGCGCCTCGCACACACTGCCTGATCGCGATCCACGCCAAAAATGTAGTGCCGACTTTTCGGCTAAGGCATTGATTTGACTATCGCCGGGTGTCGATTCTGCGCAAGTTGGGCCTAAAGCAAAGACCCCGCCGTTTCCGGCGGGGTCATCAGCCGGATAGCGAAAAGCTTTTCCAGGTTACATGCCGTGTGCCCCGGCCGCCCGGTAACTTTGATAGACATCGTCCGGAACCTGATACGCAATGGCCTTGATTTCGTCGATGGTTTCGATCACTTCGACGAAGGAGTCGACCATGACCTGGCGATCTTCTCCTTCCAGGTGGTCGAATGCCGCGTTCGCGAAATCGGAGACGGAAGTGCGGTCTCCGGATGCGAACGAAACCATGTATTTCCTTATCTCGGTGGACAGTCTGTTGCGCTCTCTGATTTCCACGGTCCTGGGGACGCGCCGGACCGCCCTGGCTACTTGGTAGGTAGGAGCGGAAATCTCATATGCTGCAGCGATCGCATTGGCGATCGGTGCGGGGTCATTCAGCTCATACCAGGACAGCATTCCCCATGCATAGTCGGTGCGATCGACCCCGACGAACGATATGGGCGGCAGACCCGCCTTCAGCAGGGGGATGCTAGAAAGGATCCGGCCGAGGCGTTTGTTGCCGTCAGCGAATGCTTGAAGATAGGCCGTGCCGATGAGCAGCGCGAATGCGCCTTCGTAGGGATCTTCGCGGCGTGCCGCCGCCGAGCAGAGTTCGGCTATTCCGATCTGCAGATCGGCATATTCGTCGCTGGGGACGTAGGCTGTATTTGTCACACCGACACCATGGCGGCGCACAGCCCCGAGGTTGTCCGGACCGACTAAGCCCCTCATCAGCAGAGCGTGCAGGCGGAAGGCGGTCTGCGCATCCAGATCGATTATGCCGATGTTGTCGACGATCCAGCCAATTGCGGCTTTATGGTTCAGGATCATCGTGGCCTCCTCAGCAGCGTGTCCGGCCGCGACTTCCCCGTACTTGATCAGTATCTCAGTCTCCAGCAGCGAGTATGTGTTTCCTTCGAGGGAGCTCGACGCCCAGGACAGGTCGATCATAAAGCGTTCCACAATTTCCCTGGCGAAGGTGGCTGGATCGAGCGATGCGTTCGCTTTCGGGACAGCGTCTTTCATGCGCAAGGAGATTGCTTCCGGCAACCAGTGGCCGTCGCTTGTGGCGTACCCGACGATCCGTTGGAGGTCGAAGGGCACGCGGGGTCTGGCATGAGGCGGAAGGCGGAACCATGAGGCTTCTTTGGTCAGACGGAAGTTGGCATCACGCCTGCGGCCGTCCTTGACTACCAAACCGAGGTCGATCAACTTCGCCATCGTGCGTGAGATGGTGGATTGGCTCGCCGCTTCCGTCCCTAACTTGGTCGAGATTGCGCTTTGCGTCGGAGAGGAATTTCCCGACCCGGCAAGCGCGTTGAAGACCGCGAGATCTAGACCTTTTAGGTTTCGAATGGCGAGCGCAGGGTGTGGATTTTGCATAAAAAAGACCGAAATTGCGGTGAACTTACAATGGCTTGCTAAGGGTGGCGTCAAACGTGAATATAACTTGCATAAAACGATTTTGCAAGGGCTCGCGCCTATGGACCGCAGTCCGCTGGTCGAATTCCGATCTTTGCACCGTAGCCGTCCCAGCGGGCCGCGCCAAACGCCTTCGGGGTCGAGTTCTCCGCAAGAGCGGAGAGGCGGCCGACTGGCCGCTGACAGCGACCAGTCTCAAATAGAGCACGAAAGACTTAGATCGCATCGCACCAGGGGATCGTGACGACGCCGGAGCAGGCATCGATGGGCGAAGTCGCCGTGCCGAAGACAGCGAACAGGCGCCAACACGCGGACCAGCTTCCGGACCGCGGCCCGTGGAGGCCCTCCAGGGCCTGGGACTGCAAGCAGGCTTCGCCGTCCGGCGGGAACGGCGGTTTGCCGTCTGCGAATCCTTGGAGACCCCTTTCTCCAAGGTCGACCCGACTGGAAACGAATCCTTGGGTCTGCTTCCGACCATTCCGTGAAATGCTTGGGCTGTAAAGCGGTTTCGTCCGCGGGATGCGGGCCTTGTCCACCGCTTCGTCGGCAGATGGCGTTTCACGGAATGGTCGGAGGGAGCATCCCGACAAGCTAAGCGGCCAGGTCGGCAGGGCACGGATCGGCGGGGACGCCAGGTCGCTCCGTCGCCTTTTGGACCGCCGTCGTTCCGGTCGGCGCGGCCGGCCCGAGGAGTCCTTGTCGACGATCCGGGTCTTGATCTGAGACTACAGAAGCCAGGCCGTCAGGCTGCTTCGTGCAGGATTCGGACGAAGCCCTGGGTCGGTTTCGGGGCCGATCGCGACATGATGTCTCGATCGCCTTCAAATTCGACCGCCCCTTCCGGCCCGTCCGGTGCGCTCGCCCGGGTCCGCCGGGGTGAAAGCTGGCCCGCGGCGCATCCTCATCAGCGAGACCGCCAGGCGGCTCTGCAAGGATTCACTGTGCCGCGCCTGCAGGTCAACAGTACGACACCTGCACGATACAGTGCGATAGTCGCACTTTCGCACGATGCAAATCGACCCTGAAGTCGTTGCAACATTCCAAGTAGGTGTTGCAGATCGCCAAGCAGGTGTTGCAGATCGTCATGTAGGTGTTGCAGATCGTCTGGCAGATGTTGCAAGATTCCAAGTAGGTGTTGCATCGCCCCCGTCAATTCATTGATTTTCAAAGCTTTTCAGTTCCAACCGCGAATTCTCCGCGTCATGTAGGTGTTGCACCAGCTTGTTGGACCGGGGGGAGTCGCCATTATCCAATACTTGCACTATCCCGCCACCAGCGCTCCACCCAGCGTTTTTAAGCGTTTTTCGGTGCGATCACGCACCGGCAGGCGCCCTAGCTCGGCCCCCGCCGGCGGCTTGCACCCGCTCGTCCGGCGCTTGGCTCTGAGCCTGGCGGCTATCCTGTCCGGCTGTCAGGCGCCGTCCAAGACTCGGACAATGCCCGTCTTGACGGATCTGTGCGCCCGCAGACTCGAACGATTCTGTTCCCGGCCGGGCGATCTCTAAAGGCCGGATGGGAGTGCTCCCGAGCCATCTGTGTCAGGCGGCCGAACGCCAAAATCAGAAATTCAAGGATTCGATGTAACGTCTACCTGACGAAGTGCAACACCTACATGACGAAATGCAACACCTACTTGGCGTTTGCGCAATGCCGGCCTATGGTCGAAGTACGCGTCATGTAGGTGTTGCAACGCGTCATGTAGGTGTTGCAAAACGTACCATGTAACGGGGGGCCGAGACAAAAATGACGCCTACTTACCTCCCGCCAATGTCCCGTCGATCGATAGCCCTTCAGGGCCCGATTTCCTGCCGTCATCGGCGGGAGCCCGAAGGAAAGGCAAGGATTGGATCAGTTCCTCGTCGCAGCGCTGTCGCGTGCGCGCAGGATGGCTTCGACGATCCGGCGCAGGCGGCGCACCGAGCCGCCGCGCCAGTGCCGCGCGACCGCGCCATGTTCGGCACCGTCGAGAGGCGGTATCCAGCTCTCGTCGAGACCGCGTTCCCTGGCCAGGTCCGCAATGACGGCCGGCAGGAGCCCATCGATATCGCCCGCGCTCGGCTTCGGAAATTTGATCACGCGAAAGCGGTCGCGGATTGGGCCCGGCAGCGGATCCAGACTGTTGGCGGTCGCCACGTAGGAGACATGCGTCAAATCGAGATTCGTCTGCAGCGCCGGATCCGGATAGCGCGCACTCGTTTCGGTATCGAGGAAACCCAGAAGGCAGTCCCATAGCCGTCCGTAGTCAGATCTCGTCGCGGCCTTCTCGCACTCGTCGATGAGGACGAGCGGATTAGCGATTTTGCCTTGGGCAATGGCGAGAAAGGGGTGGCAGGGTTCGGCCGAGTACCAGCGGCGGTCGGTTCCCCCGAACGTAGCGCCGTCGGCACGGGACGCGTCTTCGCGCCAGACGCTGAGGCCGAGGACCTCTCCCAGGCGCCGAGCGAATCGCGATTTGCCTCCACCGGGGTCGCCTACCAACAGAAGCGGCCGCAGCCGGACCGTGCTGCGGCCGACGAGATCGGCAAGGGCGAAATCGATGACCGCCGAGGCGTACGGGAATTCGAACAGCAGCGTGCTGCGCACCTGATGCAACGGCGGCACTTCAACCAGCGGCAACGGCACGTTGATGACGCCCTTCAGCGGGCCGAGGAGTTCCTTGAGTTTGACGTTCTTCATCTCCTCGCTGCTCAAGTGAGCGACCACGAGGTGATAATCAGGCACCGCTTCGGCTGAAAGTGAGCCTTGTTGCAGGGTCTGGGCCGCTTCCTTCTCCGCCTCCTCTCGAGCCCGCCTTTCTTTCTCTTGTTTCCGTCTAGCCGTAGCCTGCACGGCCGCGATGCGGTGCTCTGCCATGCGCGAGCCCATAAGAACCGCGTTCATCGCAGCCGATCGGTAGCTTACGATCATGTGGCTGCATGCGGGCAGCGCCGCCCAGCCGAAGACAAACCGCTCAATGTCGCTGCAGAGCTGTTCATCGCTGTCACGGACATTATTGAACGCGAGCAGCAGGGCCTTTGCCACGCGCTGGTGACCCTCGAAGAACGCGCCGCCGCGCGGCACCGGCAGGCACAACAGCCGGACGCTGTCGGCGATGCCACGCAAATCCGGGTTGTTCCCCGTGACGGCACGGCGGTCGAGCTCCGCGGCGAGCGCAAGGCCTGCGTCCACCGTGAGCGCCGCGGCCCAGGCCGCATTGAGCGGCAAGTTCGGGCACAGCTCGTTGATCTCGGCAATCAGCCGCTGCTCGACGTGGCTGGCGTTTTCGCTGACCAGCATGCAATAGCGCAGAATCCTGGGTAGGCCTTTGAGGCGCGCGTCCCAGTCTGACGAATCGGCTGCCGCTCCGGTAGAGACGGCGTCGTCCGCCACCGCCGGCAGATCAGTGTCATCGGCGTCGTCTGTCGTGCTCATACCTCCTCCTCCGAGCCATCGCCGCCGGCAGCGCCGGAGATCGTCATCTGTGTCAGCATGCGGCGGAGACCCCCGCGATCGAGCGGTGGCCCCAGCCGGTAGAATCGCGACAGCGAGCGCGCCCACGCGCCATCGGGATCGGCGAACCACAGTGGCGTGGTGGCGGCTGCGCAATCGCCCAGCAGGGGATGGCCCGTGACGCGTCCGATCAGCTGCACGCCTTGCGGCGTCAGGGCAGGCACCCAGTCCGTAAAGAGCGGGGCCTTCTGCAGCACGACCGGCGGGACCGGGCGCCCGCGTTCGAGGCGATCGCAGTCATCGGCCAAGGCGCGGAGCCGGCGGCCCAGGTCAGGAGTTACGTGGGAGGGATCGAGGAAAGGAAACAGGTGCGTCAGCATGAAGAGCACTCACGAACATACAGGAAGGGATGACTGACAGTGAGGGTCGTCGGCTCACTCGATCTCCACGGTGAGGGCGCCGTCGAAGTCTGGGTTCTCGGGCCCGTAGCCGCGGGGATTACAGATGATCCGGGTCTCGCCGACGCGGTAGTCGCAGGAGTTATGGACGTGGCCATGCACCCAGAGCGCCGGACGGTACGCCTCGATCGTTGCGGACATGTCCGACACGAAGGCCGCCGTGACCGGATCAGTCCGGTACTTCGGCAGGATCGAATTCCAGTGGACGGCCGTATGGGTGATGACCACCGTGGGGCCGTCGAACCCTGTGGACAACGTTGCTTCGAGGTATGACTTCGAGCGGTGGTGCAGCAGCGCGGCTTCCTGCGGCCTGAATCTCAGCCAGGGTTCCTTCTGCCAGCCGATCCGACGGTGATCGTTCATGCCGGCCGCGCACGCGTTCATGGCCGCCATCTGGTTCGCATCGCCGAAGACTCGGTAGTCGGTCCAAAGGGTAGCGCCGACGAAACGAACTCCGCTGACCACGACTGTGTCGCACTCCATGAGACGGAGGTTAAAGGCGGGAGCCCGTGAACGAGCGAGCGCGAGCTCATCCGGAACGAAGCGGCGGTAATATTCGTGGTTGCCCAGCACCATCAGGATCGGAATGGGCATCGGAACGATCCGCCGCAGGTGCTCGAAGGCCTGCACCGCACCTTCGCAGGTGTCGCCGGCTACGATGACGGCATGGATGCCGTCGGCGATCGAAATTCGCTTGATCGGCATCACATCGAGATGCAGATCCGAAAATACTTGAACCTTCATGCGCTCTCTCCGTCGCGGTGACGTTCCCGGAAGGCCGTGAGCAGCACGGCCTCGGCGTGGCTGAACTTGCGCGGATTGCTCGAGTGGCGCAGTCCGTGCGTGTACCAGGACGCGGCCAGCTCGGTGGCCAATCCATGGTCGAGGCCGGTCAGACCGACGACCTGCGCCATGACCAGCGCGGCCGCCGCGTTCCGTGCGACCGCGCAGCGGCAAAGCGCGGTCATCGCGATGTCGACGGTCAAGGTGGTCTCTTCGAGCGGCATCAGGGAGAACGCGACGCCGATGGCGGCCGCCGTATCGCCTGCGAGCGCAGCCGCCAGATCATCGCCACCATGGAGCACGCCGATCCGCTCCACCGTCGTGACCAGGAGGATCTGCTCGGCGTCGCGAAACGCATCGGACGGCAGCGTTCGCCACCATTGCAGGGGCGAAACATCCGCGGCCTTGAACGGCCACGGACGATCCGGCGGTTTTTTGATCCGCAAGGCCGGGTTTTCGATGGACGCGTTCGCCGCGATCGATCCACAATCGGTCGCGAGCGGAGCGCTGGCAGCGCCGGCGCGGCGAGGTCCCTTGTGCCGGAGCTTGCGCTCCAGCAGCACCTTGGTCTCATCCGTCATCATCGACATCCTTACGCCGCGATCAGGATCGGCTGCGGGTAGCGCGGCGGCTGCCACTTGCTGGAGTCGACATGCGCGCCGGTGACAACCTTCGCCGCGATGGCCGCGGACGGGAAGCGGACGGCGACGCACAGGCGCTGCCTGTCGTGCACGCTCGGGATCGCCACGAGCGCCTCGGCGTCCATCAGCTCGTCACGCCGCGTATCCACGATCTGCGGCGCGCTCGGGTTGACCGCGCTGCGGACCTCGGAGCCCGCCATCACGACGAAGCCCTCGGGCGTGGGGAAGCCCCTCGCCCAGAGATCGCCATAGGCGAGTTCGAGCTCGCTGCCGATCGGCGGCGTCGCGACCACGCCGATCTGCATCGGGCCGGTATCCTCCGGACCGATGGCGTCGGCCTCGACGATGACGCGACGCTGGCTGGCGAAGTTCGAGCGCAGCACCCGACACCCCGCATCGAACAGCAGCCGCTCGCCGTGCTCGACGAAGATATCGAGCGAGGCCCGCCGGTGGCTGGGCAGTTCCAGAACCTGCGGGTTGGTGCCCCTCATGATGTCGACGAGGCCGGCCTGCTCCGCGATCTTGGTGAGGCGGTACTGCAGATACAGAGCAGCGGTGGTGTCGAACCAGGCGCCTTCGTACCCCGAAATCACGTAGACCTCCCGCGCGAAGCTCTTGCTCTGGTCGCGGTAGTGGTCGGAGAGCCGGCGGCCGATGTTGCCGGTCTCGCCGATATAGGCCGTGCAGTGGTCGGCCAGGACGTAGCAGGCCGCCACGGCGGCCCGCGTCATCGACATGTCCTTGATCATCGCGAACGGGAAGGCGGACACCGAGAGGCGGCCGACATCGTCGTGCACCTCACGCAAGCCCTCGATGCCGCCCGTCGGACGGTGGACGTTGGTGCAGGCGGCCTGCACCGAGCTGTTGGCGGAAAAAAGCGTCATGGTGGTTCTCTCTTTCTCGTCAGTTGTGTTTGAGAGATCGAAGAGCCCGGCGCTGTCGAACCTGAGCGAGCACGGCAACCCAGCCCCCAACAGAGGGCGGGCATGCCCGGCCGTCCCGACTTTCGCCTGCGGACAACGGTCGACGCCGCGTTTGAGCGCCGTGACCTCGCCTGGAGAGCTGGACGGGAGACGAGCCGGTCCGTGCAACGCTTGCGTTGCCGACGTCGAGCTTCGCGATCCGGCTAGTCGATGGAGGAGATGGTGGTGGGGGAGGTCCCGTCCGGGCGCGGCGTCGTGTCGGCGGCGCCGTGATCCCGCAGCCGGTGCGCGCAGTCGATGCTCTCGCCGATGTACATGGCCGCGCCGCCGTTCAGGATGTAGGGCGCGGGCACGGAAGAGGCCTCGATCGCCGGTATGGCCGGGAAGGAAGCGGGCTTGGCGGGGAACGTCTCGGGGCTGCCGGACATGCCGGGGTGCTCCGAGAACGGGGACGGGAACGGCGAATCGCCGTTATACTGGCCGTTAGCCATGATCGACTCCTTTTCAGTCGGTTGTGGTCAGGCCGTTGTCGTGTGTTGGTAGCACCGGCAGCGGCCGCCTTCGCAGGGATTGCGATCGGCACGGTCAATATGGGGTGCCTTGTTTCGAAATTGCAAGTTCCGGCACCGCTCCGCCGCGCGACATGGTTACTTCGCGTTCACGAATAGCGCTCGAACGGTCGGCGTCTGGAGCGCCGCCGACGAGGCGCCGCCGCCGCATCAACCGCGCACCATCGCAGATGCGCGCACCGAGATCTTAGCGCCCGCGCCGCTGCCGGCGGCACGTGGTGGAGACAGCAACCTTGGAAGCTATCAAGCGGGCTCGCAAGCAAGACAACTAGTCATCGAATAATCGAGCTAGACGACGCGGGTACTCAAGGGACATCTTCCGGATTAGGCAGGTGACCCTGGCCGCACTGGTTCATCATTCCGCTGCTATCGCTGACTCGGCGATCGCAACTTCGACCAAGGTGTCGGAAAAGGTTGGCGCGCGTCCAAGATCTGCAAAGGCTGACGGGTTGAGAGCATTTACGGTCGCACCCGTTCGGCTCAGGCTGCGCCAATATCCCAGAGGAGCGACGACAACACCTGGCATGACGTCGCTGCTCACCTTCGCGATCGCCTCGAAGCTGCCGCGATCATTGAAGATCCGAACGGGGCTCCCTTCGCCAACATTCCGTGCGAGGGCATCCTTCGGATTGACAAGCACGAACTGCTCCCCGGCGTGATGCAATTGACCCGGCAAGTTGCCATAGGACGAATTGAGGAATGCGTGGCTCTTCGGGGAGATGATGTTGAGCGGATATTTGGCGGCGAGCCGTGCGTTGGTTGCCAGCGACTCGTTGGGTAGAACGTAGGTTGGCAGCGGATCGACCGGCTCGCCCGCCTGGAATTCGTTCGAGCCTTGACGGAAGAGCGGTAGCACGAAGTTGCCGCCTGCCGCCATTGACGCCTTGAATTCGCACTTGCCGGACGGGGTGAGGAAGTTGCCGTTGGCATGGGGCGCGTACGTCTCCGGCGTTCCTACATTCAGGCGCGCCCAGCCCTTCTCCTTCAGAAGATCCATCGTTATTCCTTGAAGGGCCGGGTTCGCCCAATCCAAGGCATCCACTGCCATCTCTTCGTCGCTCCGCTGCCATTGCCGCTCATCGAAGCCCATGGTGCGGGCAAGGCGCCGGAAGAGCTCGGTGTTGGATACTGATTCGCCGAGTGGCGCGATCGCCGGTTGATTCAGCGACAGATAGAGATGCCCCCACGAGAACATCAAATCGAACTGCTCCAGCTGCGTGGTGGCAGGGAGTACGATGTCTGCGTACCGGGCCGTGTCGGTGAGGAATTGCTCACTGACCACCGTAAAAATGTCCTCACGCTTGAGGCCCTGGATGATTTTTTCCTGCTCCGGGACCACGATGGCGGGATTTGAATTGTAAACGAACAGCGATTTGATAGGGGGATCCAGCGGTTCCTCGCCCGTCAGTGCCGGTCCCAGCCGCCACTGGTTCAGCACGCGCGTGCCGGGCTTGATCCAGTCCGGCCGCATCAAGTTCTCCCATTTGACCGGGAAAGCCCAGATCGGCAACTGCAACATGCCGCCGCCAACACGGCGCCAAGCACCTACCAGTGCCGGCAAGCAAGCGGCGGCGCGCACCGTCTGGCCGCCGTTGGCGTGGCGCTCGATCGCGACGCCGATGCGGATCACGCTCGGTTGGATGGTCGCGTATTCGCGCGCGAGCGTCCTGATGTCTTGCGCCGGAATCCCGGTGATCTTCGCAACCATCTCCGGTGGGTAGGCACTGACCCGCTCCTTGAGCTCGTCAAAGCCGGTCGTGTAGTTCTGGACGTAATCGTGGTCGACCAGGTCCTCGCCGATGATGACGTTCATCAAGCCGAGTGCCAGAGCCGCGTCGGCCCCGGGACGAATAGGAATATGCCAGTCGGCTTCACGGGCAGTACGTGTCTTGAACGGGTCGATTACGACCAACTTCGCACCTTTGTTCTTTGCCTCGGCGATGAACGGCCAGTGATGCAAGTTGGTGCTGATCGTGTTGCAGGCCCAGAGAATGATGTATTTCGAATGCTTGAAGCTTTCCGGATCCATGCCGGGCGAGGGACCGATGGTCATGAAGTAGGCCGTGCACGAGCCCGAATCGCAAAAGGTCCGCTCGCTAATGGTGGCGCCAAGCTTGTTGAAAAAGGCATCGCCGACGTTGAGGCCGTTGAGGATGCCCTCGGTACCGAGATAGCTGTAGGGCAGGATGGCGGTCGCTCCGAATTGATCGATAATCTCGGTCCAGCGACGCCGGATTGTGTCCATCGCCTCGTGCCAACCGATACGTTCGAACTGGCCGCTGCCTTTCGGCCCCGAGCGCTTAAGCGGATAGAGCAATCGCTCCGGGCTGTAGACCCGCTGCTCATAGTTGTTGACCTTCACGCATAGCCCTCCGCGCGTGAAGGGATGCTCTGGGTCGCCTCGAACGTCAACCGCCCGTCCGTCTTCGACGGTCACCAGCATGGCACAGGTATCCGGACAGTCATGCGGGCAGGCCGCACGAACCACTTTCCGTCGCTCGGAAGCGCTTGCCATTCTCTCCTCCCAGCTCTGACGTTGTCGTTACGCACTTGCGTTGTCGTTACGCACTTGGCGCCGGGCGGTCGCAGCGACCTGCGCTTGCATAATTGTTCAGCGGCTCTGATCCGGCTGAACGCAGTCATTGAAAACTGACGGCCGCTTCAACACGCAATTCATATCACTTTAATCGCTGGCGACAAGGAAAAGGCAGTGAGCGGCTCGCTAGCGAACAAGAGATTTAAACTGTCAGGATGGCGGTGCGGATTTAACGCCGGCCGATCCCATGGACGGCGCGATGTTCGGGTTATTGGACCGCCTAAAAACCAGAGACCGCCCGTCGAACTCTCATGCGTTAACGGTGGAAGGGCCTGAAAAAGCAGAACCTAAGCGGCCGCAAAACACCGCGCATCGGCGCGGTTCGTCGTTGATCCCTAAGGCTGACTGGGCGGCGTTAGTGGCTACCTTTTTTGGCGAGGCGCTCGTTGAATGAACGAAGATCGATCACGATTCGCTGGTGGGTTCCGCTGCCGATTTCTTCTATGCCGTCGCTTGCCGACACCTTGAAGTCGATTCGCTTCCCTTCAACGTTGACTACCTCGGCTGTCGCGCGCACGTCGCGACCTACAGGCGTGGCGGCGAAATGTCGTACATCTACCGCCGTGCCGACCGCGCTCTCACCAGCATCTAGAAATGCCCTCATCGCATTGAGCGCGGCATTTTCCATGATCAGGATCATCACGGGCGTCGCCAGCACTTGCGGCAATGTGGCGTCCTTGAACCGATTGGCAAGATGCTCCGGCTGTACATGCAACGTGAACGTTCCCTTGGTTCCCAACGGAATCTGGCGCACGCAATTATCCTCTACCTGCGGCGTTATTCGACCGACGCTGATCTCGGGCGATTTCTTCGTAAGCATACCAGAAGCTGATATACATATCCTCAAATACATCATTTACGATTGGAGCGATGAGCAAAGCTTAAAGAATCCTGCTGGCGGCGCGACGATGGATGGTCACGCGGTTTGACCAGCCACGCAGTGCTCGTCCGTGCGTTTGCTGCTTGTCATCGACACGCTTGTGTCGAAGCTGCCGAACGCGATCGAGCTGTACCTCAGTTCCGTACCGCCTGATGATCCAGTGCGGTTCCTTTCGCGCAGCCCATAAACCACGGGCATCCTCTCGCCTTTGCGCGAGAGGATGCCTATGTTGCGGAGTACCTGCAGCGGCCCCAAAGCGACAATGGAAGGTACGCTCATGGACGCGCCCAGCAAGGAATTTGCGCTGGCGGGAAGCCTTGAGGAGCTGAAGATCAAGGGGCGGCTCGTTGTGCACGGTGGCCATCGTCCGATCCTCGTCATCTACGACCGCGGGCGCGTCTTCGCCCTCGACAATCGGTGCCCGCACATGGGCTTCCCGCTCGAGCGCGGCAGCGTCGAGGACGGCATCTTGACCTGTCACTGGCACCACGCTCGCTTCGATCTCGAAAGCGGCTGCACCTTCGACCTATGGGCGGACGACGTGCCGATCTGCCCGGTCGAGGTGCGCGATGGTGACGTCTGGGTGAAGACCAACTTCACCCATGCCGATCTCGCCGCGCACTGGCGTCAGCGGCTTGCGAACGGCCTCGCCCACAACCTCGGCCTCATCATTGCCAAGGCCATGCATGGTCAGCTCGCGGCCGGCGTGCCGCAGGCCGAAATCGTACGGGAGGTGGCTCTGTTCGGGGCGCAAAATCGCGACGGCTGGGGCGTGGGTCTTACGATCCTTACGGCACTCGCCAATATCCTGCCCGTGCTGCCGGAGGAGGAAGCCTATCTCGCTCTGTTCCACGGCGCACGCCGCGTGGCGGCGGACTGCGACGGCGAGGCGCCACGGCGGGAACGCGCGCCGCTTGGAAGCCGACCGGATCCGGCCGCGCTCAAACGCTGGCTGCGGCGTTGGACAAACGTGCGCCATCGCGAGGCGGCCGAACGCACCCTGCTCACGGCGATTGCGGCCGGCTTCTCCCCGGCTGAACTCGCTGATGCCCTGTTCGCCGCCGAGACCGAGCGGGCTTTCGCCGACACCGGGCACTCGCTCGACTTCATCAACAAGGCGTTCGAGTGCCTCGACCTGGTCGGCTGGCAACACGCGGCGGCTCTGCTGCCGACTGTCGTCGGTCAGATGGTAGCGGCCCGTGGCGCCGAGGAATCGACTGCCTGGCGCCAGCCCGTTGACCTTGTTGCGTTGTGTGAGGAATCAGCCAGCGAACTCGCGGACCTGTTCGCTGCCGGACGCGGCTCGCGTGACTGGTCGGGCCACGCCGCACTTGCTCAAGAGCTGCTCGGTGACGATCCGGCCAGGATCGCCGACGCGCTCAAGGAGGCGATCCGCGCCGGCGCGGCTCCTGCTGACCTTGGCCAATCCCTCGCGTACGCGGCAGCGCTCAGGGTGGCGCGCTTCGGCAATGCCAACGAGCACGCCGACTGGGAGACGGCGCATCACGTCTTCACCTACGCCAACGCAGTTCACCAGATGCTGACGCGCATCGGGACTGCCAACATCGACACTCACGGCACGGCCGTCCGCGGCGTATTGCACGGAGCGATGGCGCTCTACCTTGCTCGCTATCTCAATGTGCCGCCAGCGCGCATCCCGGGCGACGGCGGCGAGCAGCTCGATGATCTGCCCGCGGATCCAGAGACGATCGGCGCCGCCTTGCTCGACGCCTTCGACCGGCAGAGACAGGTCGATCTCGCCGCACGCCTGGTGGCACGGCATCTCACGCTCGGCCATTCGCCGCAGGCGCTGATCGCCACGCTCGCGCATGCGGTGCTGCGCGAAGATGCAGGCTTGCATGCGCATCAGATGCTGGAGGCGGGAGTCCGGCAATTCGGCGCGTGGGGCGACACCGACGAGGGCCGGCACATCCTCATCGCGGTTGCCCGCTATCTGGCGGCCCATTCACCGACCGAACGCGCGTCACTGCAGACAGCCGACATCGCCCGCCGCTTGATGCGGGGTGGCGAGCTGCATCAAGAGGCTGGAACGTCCTGACATCACGTGCTGAGGGCGCATCAAGGGCGATCTGACGTGACAAACGCCTGCGCCGGTGAACCGTCTTCCGGCAGTTCGCCTTCGAATTCCGGCATCGCAGTCGATCACGGCGACCAGCAGCGCCTGGTCGAGAACCAGCCCGCCGCAGCGACCCGTCATTGGAGGCCCATTTCGACCGCGTGGTCGCGGCCAGGCAACAATGTCGTACGAGGAGACGCCTCGGGTCGGCGTTGATCCGAAGCAGTAGGGCATCCTTGACGAGATCGGTCGCCGCCGGTCCTAGACAAAGCCGTCGACCAAGGCCGGATTGCACATGGCGCTAAAGCAACTGGCCGCTGCTTCAGGGGAGCACGGTGCGTACCATGAGCCAGTAAAGCCCGGCCGACAAGATCGCCGCTGAACAGAAGTAGACCACCGCCGGATGCCGTCCCTTGCGTGCCGCGGCCCGGTGACCGATCCGATCCGACCACCGCAGAAGTGGAAAGATGAGGGCCACAATCACGACCTGCCCAATCTCCACGCCGATGTTGAAAGCCGCGAGCGCGGGCACGGCCGCATTCGCTGGCAGCCCGATCTCCTGCAGCGCGCTGGCGAAGCCGAAGCCGTGAATGAGCCCGAAAACGAACGTCACCCGCCAGCGACCGTCCACATTGCGCGAGAAAAAGTTCTCGACCGCTACAAATATGATCGTCGCGGCGATCGCCGGTTCGACGATGGCACTTGGGAATACGACAATCTGCAGCGCAGCAAGGGACAGCGTGATCGAGTGAGCAATCGTGAAGGCGGTGACGATCTTGATCACCGGCCACAAACGCTGCGCCCAAAGCACGATCGCGGCAAGGAATGCGATGTGATCGTAGCCGAGAAAGATGTGCTCGATACCGGCCTGGACGAACCGCCCGACCACCTGGAGTGCCGACGACCCCGCACCGGACAGAGCGACCTCGGGCGCTCTGCTGTCGAGGGCAAGCTCGCGCTCGCCGCTCTCGGTTGCGATGATAGCCAGATGTCGTGCGGTAGGATCCACGTCGTGAAACAGGGTCGCGCGATAGCGCAGCTCGCCGCCATCCAATGGACAGGTCCATGCCACCGTCACCAGAACGTGCGTGTCGGCCGGCAGTGCCGTTCCTGGCCTAGGCGCGCATTGCTGCCTGCCGGCAAAGACTGCAACGTGGTCGCCAATGTAGGTGAGCACTGACGGCGCCATGACCGCCAGCGCCACACGGTTGACCTCGCCCGATCCCGCTTCGGTGATTCGAACCCCGGCTGACTTTTCGTAGTCGCGACCAAGGGCATTGATTTCCACTTCGACCGTGCGGCCGTGGACCACGATGCGCGAGGTGCTGACCCCGGCATTGTGCGCCTGCGCCTCCCAAGTGGCGATGGCAGCGACGGCAACGCTGGCCAGGACAAGCCAGGCGTGAGACGCTGTCGCGGCGGGACCGCTGTTGAGTCGAGCGCGGCCGGGGCGCATCCGGAGGCTTTGTATAAAGCGCGTTCGGCAGAGTGCCCAGTTCATTGGCGTCGCTGGCGTCGGTCGCCAATCATTCGGCACCGCCCAGGCGCTTAATGATTACGGCGGCCGTCGCGGCACGAATGCTCTGGGGGTAGGCTGCTGAGAACGCCCCGAGCGCCGTCCGCGCCTTGCCGGCGTAAGCGCGCCTTTCTTTAGGCGGCGCAAGCTGTGAGGCCCGCGCAAGATCGATGGCGTGAATGAACGCTGCCTCCTCGGCGTCGGCCCCGCTCGCGATGGCCAAAGCCAACGCCTTGGCCTCGGCGATCTGGTGGTCAAGATCGTCCAACCCAATGCCGACAAGCTGAAAAGGATCGAGTACGAAGCTCTCGTAGAAGCCGGCTTTCAGGAGCTCGAACCGCGCGTGCAGCGAATAAGGTGCTTCGGGTGAGAGGCGAATGGCCTCCTCGAGCGGGGTTCTCGGCAGGCGGTAGCGCCCGATCGCATCGTCCAAGCGGGGCGCCAGATCGCGCTGGACGAGAGCCTTCAGCAAAAGTTCGGCGTTAACCGTAAGCCGACCGCTGTGCGCCGCGAGATCGCGGTTGAGGATGTTGGTCGCCTCGACTAGAACCATACCGAGTGCAAATTGCGCCATGCCCTCAGATCCTGGCCCGGCGGCCGTTTTGGCGAGCGCGACCTCCTCGTCGGCAGCGGAGACGAGCCCGTTTGCGCGCTCGATGTCGATCATATCATGAGCGACCAGCGTGCGGACGCCAAGAGTCGAAAAGAGGAGAACGAAAAGAACGAGCCTGGGCCCGGGACCCCGGAAGGCTGCGCATCGCGGGCTGGCGGCGGCTAGCGATTGCCCCGTGCGGGACGCGTTTGCCGTGGCCGAGTCGTCAGTCATTGGGCATCTCTTCACCGGCGAAAAAGGCGTGCGATCCCCGGTGCGCCGGGACGACTCCGTCGGGAGCACCGGCGGGCGTGGGAAAAGCGTCTTTGTGTTCAGCCAGCGTCCTGGCGATCAGATAGGCGTGGCGTGCCATGAAACTCGGGCGGCACACGAGGGAGTGGCTCCCAAAAGATACTATTACCCGCAACGGCGCGTCGCGGATATCGTCAAAGGGCGGCTTGCCGAGAAAGAGGGCCTCCGCACTTCCCGCAGCCATGATTGCGACGTCCTGTTGATCCGTGGCAACGAGCACGCCGACGCGCCGAGCATCCGCAGCGCGGACCAGCATGGCGCGCGAGTTCGGGAGAAATCGCATCAGCACGTCGACGGTCGCCGCTGCAAGAGCACTGCCGCTTTCATCATCGCGTTGGCCGACGATCAGTAGGTGGTAGCGCCGGTAGACCGGCCACATGCGGTCCGGATTCAAGTCGGCAAACCGCGGCCCGATCGGCCGTTGCAGCCGATCAGGGCCCGCGACCGCAAACGTTCTGTGCCCGGCAAGAACAAGCGCCGCCGCACTCGCAACCGACGTGAGGATCGTGCGCCGCTTCATACTCGCCAAGCTCCAAGGCAGCGGTGCGATGCCGAGCCTGCACCAACGATTGGCTCAGGCTCCCGTCATTGCGGCTTGAACACGTCGCGGTTCAAGATCGCTGTGACACCCAGGTTCGGGACATCGACGAGTTGCGCGATGTGGAGATCGACGGCCACGCTCACCAGTACGTAAGCCTGCTCGCGGCTAAGACCCTTTGTCTTGACCAGAAAGTCGATCATGTTGAGCGTGGCGTTTCGCGCTGCCAAACTGACATCCTCCGAGAGGTTTGCCAGCGGAGCGATCTTCTGGCCACCAAGGTAGGTGTCGAAAACCGGCAATTCGCCCTCGGGCTTGAGCGGAAGCCCCGAGACAGCATAGAAACTCCCCGGGGCGAGGCTCTTTAGCTGCGAGCCGCCTTCGAAGTGCATGGTCGTAAGCAGCGAAGCCATGCCCGGGATCACCTTGGCCTGGAGCGTCACCTTTGCGCCCATCTCAATGGCGGTGCCCGCCACCTCGCCGCCGCCCTGGGCGAAATGAACGTCACCCGCGAAAAGCCCACAGCCGTCGATAAAGCAAGGAAACAGCAGCGTGGTGCCGACCACCGTCTCCTTGGTGTCGAGATTGCCGCCGTTCTCCCGTGGCGGAACGGTGCGAACACACTTGTCCTTCGCCGTACCATTGGGACCGCAAAGATTCGCCGGCAGGGCATCAACCGGCTGAGGGGTCAACGCCGCGCCGCCCGCGTCAGCGAGCGCCTTCTCCCGTTTGAGCCACGTCTCAAGCTCAGGCTCGCCCGGCAAGACGCCGACCGTGCCCATGAACGCATTCATGGGAACGGAGATTCCCGGCAGATCCTTCGAACGCGCTTCGAGACGCGTCAGGTTCCAGTGCACGATGAAAGGATCACGGAAGACATCACGCAAGAAGCCAAATCCTGGCACGATCGTAGTGTAACCGAAATCGTCGGGAGCGATGTCCACCACGGTAACGGCGAGTGCGTCGCCCCGTCTGGCCCCTTCAATGTAGACGGGCCCGGTCAGCGGATGCACGAGGTTGAGATTGACGGCCGCCACATCCTGCGCCGTCGAATCGAAGGTCAGGTCAGAATCGAGCGCATCGCGCGTTTCGAGTACAAAAAGCTGCTCAGGATTTACACGGGCGGCGGGCTTGATTGCGAAATGATACCGGTTGAAGCAGTGCGGATCGTCCTTGCAGTGCTTGCCGGATTTTCCCACGATCAGCGGGGCGGCGCCCTTGACGTCACTGGTGTCCGCCCACACCCCACCCCCACTCGCGACCAGGAGCAGGGCGATGGCCGACACCATCCAAACGGGTCTGGATTTCATTGGATGTCCTCCCTGTCTCGCGGAGAACGCCACTCCCAAATCCTATTAGGGGCACTAGGCAAGTCAAGTATGGCGAAAGGGTCAGCCGAACTGTCGGAGTTTGCAGCAACGAAATTCGAGCCCATGATCGACGCTTGCGCAGCAAAACTCTCAGCAGTTCTGACAAGCTGCAAGCACTTGGCAATGTTCATGCACGCAGGCCAGCCCAAATGTCCAAATTTGGCAGCCTGCGGCCCCATGCAGATCGACGGCATTCGGTGCATCGCCTTTGGGCTTGATAGGCGTCCGTGATGTTGGCGGCGGCTAGCACGCCCGACACAATCTCTTTGGCCGTCATGGGCTCTGTGGCCGTCCTGAGCACGTCCCGGGAATGAAGGAATTTCCCCCATGCCCGGTCGCCGCCGGCCGCGTTCGAAGCCTCGCGCCGTTTGATGATCAGGGCTATCCTTTCTCCGCCATGAAGCTTGGCCCCGGTGGCGGCTCTCGGGTGCAAGAAATGAGCCGCACTGTTTGCGTTGGTGATCAAATGACGCACGGCGGCCAAAAGGGTTTCGGCATGACAAAGCACGGCCGATCCGGGCACGCGACCCGATCGCCGCGCTTCCGCTTCCTGCAGAAGCTCGAAGCGCAAAAGAATGATCGCAAGGACCGCTCTCGGATCAAGGACCCGAAACAGTCCGTCGAGGAGCTATTCCATCCCCGGAAAGCAACATGAGGCCTGACGAACTATCCGCGCTCGCGGCGTTCGATCTACTCGAAATGATGTTCAAGAGTGGCGTGATTGCGGGTAGACGGCCCCGTGATGCTCATTTGCGAGATCGATTGAAGAGGTCTTTCGCTTGCCGTTTGCCGCCTCCGGGATTTTCTCAGTCAGGCCAAGGTAACGTTGGCGCCCACAGGGAGTGCCGAATTCCGAGAGGGGGAACGTGAATGGCGCTGAGGCTCACCAAACCCGTGGACTTCACCCTCCACATGGGCCGGAACCCCGTCCGTGATTGTTCGTGACATCCGGTGGGGTTGGAGTGCTGGCGGGGCCGAAGCCCCGCCAGTGACGAATCTATGGCCAGCAATCGCTATCACGACTTGCCGCCGTTCTTTTCGATGATGGTAATCAGGCTCCGCAGCACATAACGCGCATGCTGGCCGACGAAGGGACCGCCGTGCATCTCCCTGATGGTCTCGATAGTGATGCCGGCCTTGCGGAGTTTGTGAACATAGCCGCTCCAGCGTGGTCCCGGATGATCGATCGGGGTGCAGCCGTTGTCATTGGCGGCCTTCAACTCCAGCAATGCCCAAGCGTCGCGCGCACTGTAACCTCTGGACCGGCACGATCTGCTGATCGTGTGAGCGGGCGATAGCGGCTGATGTCGAACAACGGCGCGGGCTCGCGATGAGCCCACGCTTTTTTTGGATGCCGCCATCCAGCCGGCCGGGCTGGCGATCTTGGTCTCATGCGAAAGTCATAAGCGGCACCGGTGCGGTTCAGCTTGAACCGGCGTCCGTTACCACGCACAATGGCGCAGCACGCCAGTTTCGGATTTTATCAAGCAGAACAAGATTATAGGGAAGAAACACGTGGGACATATTCTTAAAGCCACGGCCGCGTTGGCGGCCATGATCGTCAGTGCGCCGGCGTTTGCCGGCTGGGAGCCGACCAAGCCGGTTGAAATCGTTGTCGCGGCGGGCGCCGGCGGCGCCTCCGACCAGATGGCGCGCATGATGCAGGCCGCGATCCAGAAGAACAATCTGATGAAGCAGCCGATGGTGGTGTCGCTCAAGGGCGGAGCGTCCGGCGCCGAGGCGCTGATGTACATGAAGTCCAGCGACGGCGACGCCAACAAGATTTTGATCGCCTACTCGTTGATCTACATGCTGCCGCTGTCGGCAAAAATTCCCTTCAACTGGCGCGAACTGACGCCGGTATCGGTGATCGCGCTCGATCAATTCGTATTGTGGGATAATGCTGCCGGGCCGAAGACCGTGAAGGAATTCATCGAAGCCGCCAAGGCCGCAAGCTCGCCGTTCAAGATGGGCGGCACCGGTTCGAAGCGCGAGGATCACGTCCTGACCGTGTTCATGGAGCAGAAGACCGGCGCGAAATTCTCCTATCTGCCCTACAAATCCGGCGGCGAGGCGGCGACGCAGCTGGTCGGCAACCACACCGAATCCAACGTCAACAACCCATCCGAAAATCTCGAAGTCTGGCGCGCCGGCCAGGTTCGCGCGCTCTGCGTGTTCGACAGGGAGCGCATTTCCTACACGACCAAGGTGACCGACAGCCAATCGTGGCACGATATTCCGACCTGCAAGGAAGAGGGGCTCGACGTGCAGTATTTGATGCTGCGCGCGATGTTCCTGCCCGGCAAGGTGACACCGGAGCAGCAGGCGTTCTATGTCGACCTGTTCCAGAAGGTGACGCAAACGGCCGAGTACAAGGACTATATGGAGAAGCAGGCGCTGAAGCCGATCTTCCTCACCGGCAAGGACATGGTCAAATTCCTCGAGGAGGACGACAAGCTGAACGCCTCGCTGATGAACGAAGCAGGCTTTGTCGCGAAATAGCTTTTCCACGAGCTGCCTATTTCCCGGCCGGGCCGTATCCGGCGATCCGGCCGAGAACGTTCTTGATTTCCTTTTTCGACAGCAGTCGTGGTTTGCCGATTTGAAGGCAGCCATGATATTGCCGCGCCAGCGTCTCCACCTCAACGGCAATCCACATCGCTTTCGAGAGCGACGGCCCGATCGCAATCATGCCGTGATGTTCCAGCAGGCAGGCCAGCCTGCCCTCAAGCGCGCGGACGGCATGTTGCGAAAGCTCCTGCGTGCCGAAGGTTGCGTAGGGCGCGCAGCGGATCGTATCGCCGCCGGCAACGGCGATCATGTAGTGGATCGGTGGAATCTCCAGCCCCATGATGGCCAGGATCGTCGAATAGGGCGGATGGGCATGAACCACGGCGTTCACTTCCGGCCGGGCCTTGAGGATATCGAGGTGAAAGCGCCACTCGCTCGACGGACGCTGGGCGGTGTCGAATGAGCCGTCGAGGCCCATATAGACGATCTGCTCGGGCTGCATCGTCTCGTAAGCTACGCTGGTCGGCGTGATCAGCATGCCGGCCTCGTGGCGCAGGCTGATATTGCCCGATGTGCCCTGATTGATGCCGAGCGCGTTCATGCGCAGACAGGCGTCGATGATGGACTGGCGCTTTTCCCGGTCGTTTGCGGCTGGCATCAATTTTCTCCGAAGCCTGACGGTGCAATGCCATTCAATCACAAGCCCTTTGCAGGCCGAGAACAATGGTTGATTTTTGTGTCGCAGTATAGTCGAACATCTGGATGCTTTGGGGGCGGGCTGCAGCAGCCGTCTGCCGTTGAAAAATTCTGGGAGAAATCATGACGAATGCCGTGCTTGGCATTATCGGCGGATCCGGCGTCTACGACCTGCCGGGGCTGGAAAACGTCCGCGACGAGACGATCGAAAGCCCTTGGGGTGAACCTTCCGCGCCGGTCCGGCGCGGCACCATCGCCGGCTTGCCTATCGTGTTTTTGCCGCGGCATGGCAAGGGGCACGTGCTGTCGCCATCCGACATCAACTACCGCGCCAACATCGACGTGTTGAAGCGGGCAGGGGTCACCGACCTGATTTCGCTGTCGGCCTGCGGTTCGTTCCGGGAGGAGCTGCCGCCCGGCGCGTTCGTGCTCGTCGATCAGTTTGTCGATCGGACCCACAAGCGCGAGAGTTCGTTCTTCGGCAAGGGCTGCGTCGCCCATGTCTCGATGGCGCATCCGGTGTCGCCGCGATTGCTTGCACATCTGGCGGCGGCGGCGAAAGCCGAGGACATCGCGGCCGTGCACGGCGGCACCTATGTCTGCATGGAGGGCCCGCAGTTCTCGAGCCTCGCCGAGAGCCTGACCTACAAGGCGCAAGGGTTTTCGGTGATCGGCATGACCAACATGCCGGAGGCCAAGCTCGCCCGCGAGGCGGAGATCTGCTACGCCAGCGTGGCGATGGTCACCGATTTCGATTGCTGGCATCCCGATCATGACGCGGTGACGGTGCAGGATATCATTCGCGTGCTGACCTCGAATGCCGAGAAGGCGAAAAGTCTGGTTGCGCGCCTGGCCCGGGATTTTCCGCGCCAGCATGAGCCATGCCCGGTCGGTTCGGACCGGGTGCTCGATACCGCGCTGATCACGGCGCCTGAGGCGCGCGATCCCGCGCTGTTGCAGAAGCTCGATGCGGTGGCGGGACGGGTGTTGCGGTCGTGAGAAAGTCTCCCAGCGGGCGCGCGACGCGAAGGGCGTAGAGCATGAAGGTCGACGGTCGACATTTCCGCAGTATCTGGCTCGAGCCCGACGGCTGGTCGGTCGGCGCGATCGACCAGCGGCGGCTGCCGCATGAATTTGTTGTCGCGCGGTGGACCAGCGCCGATGACGCGGGCGAGGCGATCCGCTCCATGCTGGTGCGCGGTGCGCCGCTGATCGGCGCCACCGCAGCCTATGGCGTCGCGCTGGCCATGCGCGCCGATGCTTCCGATGCGGCGCTCGACCAGGCCCATAAAATGCTGATCGCGACGCGGCCGACCGCGGTCAATCTGAAATGGGCGCTCGAGGAGATGCAGCGGACGCTTCGGCCGCTGGCGCCTTCGGCCCGCATCGAGGCGGCCTATCAGCGCGCCGCTTCGATCGCCGAAGAGGATGTGGCGATCAACCACGAAATTGGCCGGCATGGTCTGGGGCTGATCGAGGCGATCGCCGCGACCAAAAAGCCCGGCGAACCTGTCAACATATTGACGCATTGCAACGCCGGCTGGCTCGCGACGGTGGATTGGGGAACGGCGACGGCGCCGATTTATCTGGCGCAGGATCGCAGCCTCGCCGTTCATGTCTGGGTTGACGAAACAAGACCCCGCAATCAGGGCGCTTCGCTGACCGCGTGGGAGCTCGGCCATCACGGGGTGCCGCACACGGTGATCCCCGACAATACCGGCGGCCATCTGATGCAACATCGGATGGTCGATCTCGCCATCGTCGGAACCGACCGGGTCGCCGCCAATGGCGACGTTTGCAACAAGATCGGGACCTACCTGAAGGCGCTCGCCGCGCACGACAACGGCGTGCCATTCTACGTTGCGCTGCCGTCGCCGACCATCGACTTTAGTCTCGACGACGGCGCACGGATTCCGATCGAGCAGCGCGCGGCAAGCGAGGTAACGCACCTTACCGGGCGCACCGCCGACGGACGGATCGAAACCGTGCGCGTCGTTCCCGAGGGCTCGCCGATCGCCAATTATGGTTTCGACGTGACGCCGGCACGGCTGGTGACCGGATTGATCACCGAACGTGGCGTGCTCAGGCCCGAGCGTGCTGCACTTGCGAGCGCGTTTCCCGAGCGGGCTCTCACAGGCTGAAGGTTGCATTGACGTCGGCAACGCCGGCACGGTATCCGGTATGCCAGCGTAGCCAGCCGGATCAATCTCATCCATGTCCAATACCGATATCGAAATTGTCGTCGAGGATCCGACCGCGCCGGAGGCGGATTCGCCGGCGGTGGCCAGCACCGGCGTCGTCGATGTCGTGGTGTCGCTGTTGCTGCTGGCGCTGGCGCTGACGCTCGGATGGGACAATTGGCGCACCGGCGCCGCCTGGGACTCGACCGGCCCGCAGGCGGGCTATTTTCCGTTCTACCTGTCGGTGATCCTCGGCGCCGCCAGCCTCTATGGCCTCGCCACCGCTTTCCTGTCGCGCAAGGAAGCCGCCGAGACCTTCGTTACGCGCGCGCAACTTCGCCGTGTCATGGCGGTGTTCGTGCCGACGCTGCTGTTCTGCCTCGCTACCCAATTTCTCGGCCTCTATGTCGCGAGCTTTCTCCTGATCGCAGTCTTCATGCGAATGGTCGGCAAGATCGCGCTGTGGAAGTCGCTGCTGACCGCCTTCGTGTTCACCGCCGCGATGTTCGTGACCTTCGACATCGCCTTCGACGTCATCATGCCGAAGGGACCGTTCGAAGCGGCCTTTGGCTATTAAATAGTTCGACGGGACTCGCGTAATGGAAGCCTTCGGTCTGCTCATGCACGGCTTTGCCGTTCTGCTGACATGGAAAACGCTGCTGCTGATGATGGTTGGCCTCGTGCTCGGCATTTTTGTCGGCGTGCTACCGGGGCTGGGCGGCCCCAACGGGGTCGCGATCCTGCTGCCGCTGACCTTCACCATGGACCCGACCTCGGCCATCGTGATGCTCTCCTGCATTTACTGGGGCGCCCTGTTCGGCGGGGCCATCACCTCGATCCTGTTCAACATCCCGGGCGAAGCCTGGTCGGTTGCGACCACCTTCGACGGCTATCCGATGGCGCAGCAAGGCAAGGCGGCGGAAGCGCTCACCGCGGCGTTCACCTCGTCCTTCATCGGCTCGCTGGTCGCGGTGCTCCTGATCACGTTCCTGGCGCCGATGATCTCCTCCTTTGCCCTGAAGTTCGGGCCGCCCGAATTCTTTGCGGTGTACCTGCTGACCTTCTGCTCCTTTGTCGGCCTCGGCCGCGAGGCCAAGCACAAGACCGTGATCTCGATGTCGCTCGGCCTGCTGCTGGCCGGCGTCGGCATGGACACAGTGTCCGGACAACTGCGCATGACCTTCGGGTCCACCGACCTGTTGCGCGGCATCAATTTCCTGGTTGCGGTCATCGGCCTGTTCGGAATCAGCGAAATCCTGCTGACCATGGAAGAGCGCCTCGCGTTGCGCGGACACGCCGCCGCCATCAGCCTGCGCGTGGTGCTGTCGGTGTGGAAGGATTTGCCGAAATACTGGGTGACGCTGCTGCGCTCGTCCTTCATCGGCTGTTGGCTGGGCATCACCCCGGGCGGCGCGATCGCGGCCTCCTTCATGGGCTACAATCTGGCAAAGCGTTTTTCCAAGGACCCGGACAGTTTTGGCAAGGGCCGCATCGAGGGCGTGTTCGCGCCGGAAACCGCCGCCCATGCATCCGGCACTTCCGCACTGTTGCCGATGCTGGCGCTCGGCATTCCCGGCTCCGGCACCGCGGCGATCCTGCTCGGCGGCCTGATGGTGTGGGGCCTCAATCCCGGGCCGCTGCTGTTCGTCGAGCACAAGGATTTCGTCTGGGGCCTGATCGCCTCGATGTATCTCGGCAATGTCGTTGGCCTGGTGCTGGTGCTGACCACGGTGCCGATCTTCGCCTCGATCCTGCGGGTGCCGTTTGCCGCCGTAGCTCCGATGATTGTGGTGTCCTGCGCGATCGGCGCCTACGCGATCCAGAACGCGATGTTCGACATCTGGCTGATGCTGGGCTTTGGCGTTGTCGGCTATGTCTTCAAGAAGATCGGCATCCCCCTGGCGCCATTCACGCTGGCGCTCGTGCTCGGCAACCGCGCCGAGGATGCGTTCCGCCTGTCGATGATCGGCTCCGGCGGCGACATGAAGGTGTTCTGGTCGAACGGTCTCGTCGGCTCGATCACGACGCTCGCGATCGTGCTGCTGTTCTGGCCGGTGATCGACAGGGTATTTGGCGGCGTCGGACGGCTGCTGAGACCAGCCAAGGCCTCCATTTAGCGAGCAGGTGCGCTTGCGCCAATTTGTCGTTGGCCACAAATAAATAAATTTATCAATGACTTATATGTGATGCGCCGCACACGCTTGGCTGGTAGTCGAATAAGGCCGGTTGTGGCCCAGGGGTGACAGACTCGGGGAACCTGTCCTCGTATGCTCCACGCGTTCCATCGTTGATATTTTGATAATTTAATTAAGGACGGGGCCATGAAGCGAATTTTGGTTGGAAGTGCGACAGCCGTTGCTTTGCTTTCGGCGTCGAGCGCATTTGGTGCTGACCTTGCAGCGCGACCCTATACCAAGGCGCCAGTCGTTGCTGTGGTGGTCTATGATTGGACCGGTTTCTATATCGGCGGCAACGTCGGTTATAGCTGGGGCCGCGAACGCACGGACGGCACGCTGACGGGTACACAAAATGTCAGTGTCTTCCGTACCGCGGGCCCGACTCTCGTCTCGTCAGTCGATACCGTTCTTGGCGCATTGCCGCTGATAGGGCGCGCGGACGTCAATGGCTTCGTCGGCGGCGGCCAGGCTGGCTACAACTGGCAGCGTGGAACCTGGCTGTTCGGCCTGGAAGCCGATATCCAGGGCAGCGATGAACATGCCCGCGCCGACGTGTGCACCGTTGCCGGATGCCCTCCGGGCTCGACACTGTTCACTGCGAACTACAAGCTTGACTGGTTTGGTACCGCCCGCGGCCGCGTCGGCTTCCTTCCGACCGAACGCGTCCTGCTCTACGCGACGGGCGGCTTGGCCTACGGCCATCTGAGCGCTTCCGAATCGACAATTCCCTTGAGCTGGGGTTCGACTCGCGCGGGCTGGACTGTGGGCGCCGGCGCCGAAGCCGCAATCGACCGCAACTGGTCGGTCAAGATCGAATATCTCTACATGGATCTCGGAAACATCGGCAGCAGCGGTGCAACGGCCACAGCCGTTGCCAACGCGCTCAATACGCCGACCCCGGGTTTCAATACGGTCACGACCACGACCCTTACATCCGCCTTCCACACCCGGTTCACCGACAACATCGTGCGTGTCGGCATCAACTATCGCTTCGGTGGCCCGGTCGTCGCCAAGTACTGAACGATATTCGCTACGAGATGCAAAAAGCCCCGGATTTCCGGGGCCTTTTCAATGGCTGAAGCGCGAATAGCTTCCGTTAAACCACCTTGCGCTGCCGCAAGTCGGCGATCTCATCCTTGCCGAAGCCGAATTCGGCAAGCACCTCTTCGGTCTGCTCGCCGAACTCCGGCGGCCGCGCGGCCATCTTGCTCGGCGTGCGCGACAGCGTCACCGGCTGGCCCACCAACTGGATGTGCCGGTTCTCGTCATTGGGTACGTGTTGCGCGATGCCGAGATGCTTGACCTGGGCATCCTCGAACATCTGGTCAATGGCGTAGATTGGCCCGCAGGGCACACCGGCGGCATTGAGTTCGCTCACCCATGTTTCGGTGGATTTCTTCGCGGTGAGCTTGCCGATCGCCGCATTCAGCGCGTCGCGGTTCTTCGAGCGTGACGGCGCGGTGGCGTAATCGGGATTGGTGAGGAGTTCGGGCGCGCCGATCGCCCGCGCGCAGCGCTCCCAGATCCGCCCGCCGGTGGTGGCAATGTTGATATAGCCGTCGGAGGTCTTGAAGACGCCGGTCGGGATCGAGGTCGGGTGGTTGTTGCCGGCCTGTTTTGCCACCTCTTTTTCCATCAGCCAGCGCGAGGCCTGGAAATCCAGCATGAAGATCTGGGCCTGCAGCAGCGAGGTTTGCACCCACTGGCCTTCGCCGGAGACGTCGCGTTCCAATAGTGCGGTGAGAATGCCGAGGGCGCAAAACAGTCCGGCGGTGAGATCGGCCACGGGAATGCCGACCCGCATCGGCCCTTCGCCGGGCGCGCCGGTGACCGACATCAGTCCGCCCATGCCTTGCGCGATCTGATCGAAGCCCGGCCGCTTGTGATAGGGGCCGTCCTGCCCGAAGCCGGAGATACTGCCATAGACGATGCGCGGATTGATCTTGCGCAGGCTCTCATAATCGATGCCGAGTTTTGCTTTGACGTCGGGACGGAAATTCTCGACGACGACGTCGGCCTTCTCGGCCAGGCGCTTGAACACCTCGAGGCCTTTCGGGTCCTTAAGGTTGAGCGTCATCGCCCGCTTGTTGCGGTGCAAATTCTGGAAATCCGATCCCTGGCGCGGTCCACCCGGCTGCTCACCGGCGGCGTCATCCAGCAGCGCATCGATCTTGATGACGTTGGCGCCCCAGTCGGCGAGCTGCCGCACGCAGGTGGGTCCGGAGCGGACACGAGTAAGATCGAGTACGGTGAAGCGGGATAGGGCTTGCGAGGCGGGCGGGAAGGCCATTCAATGAGCTCCGGACTGTAGCGCGGGAAGTAGCGGCTTTTTGATCGGCCAGATCTTCCTCAAATTCAATAGCCGATCGCGGGTATGCGGGGCGCGATGGAGCGGGGTCTACCAGGCGCAAAAGGATTCGAAGCGGCGTGGCCGTTGAGGGCGCGGAAGGAGGCCGCCCGCCCAGACGTGGCAGGAGCCCTGCCACCTTGCTGCGGGTCGGATGTCGGAAATCGAGGCGAATTATGCCGTGATTCGAAACCACAAATTAACACGGAGAAAGCATTGTATCGACATCTAGAGGGGTCATACTTACGCAAGGACCGTTGCGCTCGCAATGACCGCCTTCGACACCTGGGGGCTCCGAAAACTATTCCCCGAACGTGGTTGAACAGGCCGGAATTCTTGTTGAGAACCAAAGACTAAGCGATGAAGTCCAAGCTCGGAACCGAACTGCAGGACGATTCTGACTTCGGTCTCAAGATGAGTGAGGCCGAATTAAACGCGGGCTTCTCATTCTCGCCTTCGTTCAACTTCGTTGGAGTGCCCCCGTCCGACACGACTTCCGATACGACTTCCCCCGTCGAGATTCCGGGGACGCCCGCTCTGACCAGCGAAGCGGTCGCATCCTCGAGCGCTCAAAGCGGCTCGATCTCCGTCGTTTCCATGACGGCGGGGGGCATCACCATTAACCTCCTGTTCGACGCCGCGGCGATGGCCGCGCCCGCAAGTTTTCGGGCGGCCATCCAGCAGGCAGCGTCGCTTTTGACGGCCGCGATTTCCGACAAAATTACCGTCAACATCAAAATCGACTATAGCGGCACTGGCGGCGGTGCGGCCGCCGGCCCCGATAACGGCGTGTACGAGAGCTATTCGACCGTTAAGGCCGATCTGGTCAACAGCGCCACGCCGGGCGACGCCACCTTTAACGCGTTACCGAGCGGGTCATCGATCCAGGGCCAATCCAGCGTCGTCGTTTGGAATGCACAGTTGAAACTTTGGGGGCTATTGGGTGCCAACGACACCACCACCGACGATGGCAGCGCCACCTTTGCGACCGACATCAGTTCGGGCTTGCTGGTTGGCGTCGCGCTGCATGAACTGACCCATGCGATGGGCCGCGTCCCCTACGGTCAGCCGTACGGTCCGCAACCCGATATCTTTGACCTGTTTCGCTTTACGAGCCCCGGCACGCAGCTGATCGACGGCCACAACACAACGGGGGCCGCCTATTTCTCCATCGATGGGGGCAATACGAAATTGGCCGACCTCGGCCAGAATTCCGATCCCAGCGACTTCCTCAATAGCGGCGTGCAGGGGCCAAACGATCCGTTCAATGAATACTACACCGGCAGCACGCTTCAGAGTCTGACGACAGTCGACAAGGAACTGCTCGACGCCCTGGGCTTCCATGTATCGGTGCCAGATACGCAAGCGCCCACAATAGTTCATGACGATGCGCAAACGATCTCGGCTGGCGCAACACAGACCATCACATCGAGCCTGCTCAGCGCCAGCGACAACGTTAGTTCAGGGGCGCAGCTGCACTACACGGTGACAAAAGCACCGGCAGATGGAACGCTGCTGCTGAATGGGCTGGCAGCATCGTCGTTTACGCAAGCCGACATTGACAATGGCCTCGTCAGCTACCATGAGACAGCTGGCGGCGTGACGTCGGACAGCTTCCTCTTCACGGTAACCGACGCCGCCGGTAATGCGACCGGCTCTGCATCGTTTCAAATTAATATTACCGGCGCTCCTACCGTTCCCGGTCACGCCCCAAGCGATTTCAATGCCGACGGCAAGAGCGATATTCTCTGGTATAACGATAATGGCACGGTCTCAATTTGGGATAGCGGCCAAATGAGCAACGCGCATTGGATTTCTAATCCGGGTGTTGTTCCCGAGAGCTCTCATATTTCAGGCACCGGCGACTTCGACGGAAACGGTCATAGTGATATTCTGTGGCACGATGCCAACGGTGCGGTGTATATCTGGGACAATGGCCAAGCCAGCGGCGCGCACACTGTTTCCGCCGCAGGTGCAGTCCCGAGCAGTTCTCATATTGTAGGCACCGGCGACTTCGACGGAAATGGTCATAGTGATATTCTGTGGCACGATGACAACGGGACCGTATTCATCTGGGATGATGGCCAAACTAGCGGAGCGCTTACCGCTGCTGCCGCGGGCGTCGTTCCCGCCAGCTGGCATATTGCCGGTGTTGGCGATTTCGACGGCAACGGGCACTCGGATATACTCTGGCAAAATGATAACGGCGCGGTGTCGATCTGGGATAGCGGCCAGATCGGAAGTGCCCATATCATCGCAAACGCCGGCGTGGTCCCGAACAGCTGGCATATCGCCGGCGTTGGCGATTTCGACGGCAACGGGCACTCGGATATACTCTGGCAAAACGATAACGGCGCGGTGTCGATCTGGGGTAACGGTCAGGTCGGAAGCGCCCATATCATCGCGAACGCCGGCGTGGTCTCGAGCAGCTGGCATATCGCCGGCGTTGGCGATTTTGATGGCAACGGGCACGCGGACATCCTCTGGCATAACGATAACGGTGCCGTGTCGATTTGGAATAATGGCCAGATCAATAACGCTCACGTAATCGCAACCATATCGAGCGATTGGCACATTGCGTGAGCCGGCATTAGTGGCTTAGCAGCGCGGCTTCGATCTATGCGTGTCGGTTGAAACGGCCTCGCTGGCTCGTTAGACATAATCGCCAGTGCATATTAAGGTATGCTGATTGATTGTGATTTCATCGCAAATAGATACAACTGGCGTCTCGCGGAAGGACTAAAACCCGGTGAAGAAGCAACAGATCATTATCTTCGGGGCCGGCGAGATTGCTGAGCTGGCAGATTTCTACCTCACACACGATTCTGAAATTGAAGTCGTCGGTTTTACGGTCGACGGCTCCTACATCAAAAAGACGGAATTCTGCGGCCGTCCCGTGGTGCCGTTCGAACGGATCAGCGAACACTTTCCGCCGGAGCACTTTGGAATTTTCGTGGCGATCAGCTACGCGAAGATCAACGCTGTTCGCGCCGAAAAAGTGGCGGTCGCTCGCGCGAAAGGCTATCAACTTGTGTCTTATCTAAGCAGTCGGGCGACGGTCTTCCCAGGCTTCGAGCCGAAGGAGAACTGCTTCATTCTGGAAGACAATACGATTCAACCTTTCGCGGGCATCGGCGCCAACGTCACGTTGTGGAGCGGCAACCATATCGGTCACCACTCGATCATCGAGGACGATGTTTTTCTTGCGTCGCAGGTTGTCGTATCCGGTGGAGTACGCATCGGACAGGGGAGTTTCGTCGGCGTGAACGTGACGATCCGCGACCACGTTACCATTGGGAAAAAATGCGTGCTCGGCGCCGGCGCCCTGGTGCTGGAGGATCAACCGGATTTCTCGGTGGTCGCGCCGCGGGGAACCGAGCGATCGCCAGTGCCCAGTACTCGCCTCCGAAACTTGTGAGACTGCAATGCCCTGGAAGCGGCTTGGCGCTGTTTTTGTTCCAGACGGAAGACAGTCTTGGGCGCGCAGCCACGCGGCGTTGCCGACGCCGGCTCATGTCACAGGGGATATCTTTCGCTTTTTCTACAGTTCGCGCGATGCGGAGCAGCGATCCCACGTCGGATGGGTCGATGTCGAGGTGTCTGCGACCCCGCGCATTCTCGATGTAGCTCGCGAACCGGTGCTCTCGCCGGGTGATGACGGTACCTTCGACGATAGCGGGGTCGGTGTCGGCTGCATCACCGAAACGGATGGCGGCTTCGCGCTCTATTACATGGGATGGAATCTTGGCGTGCGTTCGCCCTGGCGCAACGCGATCGGTCTTGCAGAATCGCGAACGCTGCGGGCGCCGTTCGAACGTTTTTCGCCAGGCCCGATTCTCGATCGCGCGCCTGAAGATCCCTACACCCTCTCGTACCCTTGCGTGCTTCAATTCGGTCCACAGGATTGGCGGATGTGGTACGGGTCGAATCTTGCGCCAGCCGTCGGTAACGCGGATATGCGTCACGCCATCAAACTTGCACGGTCGAGCGACGGCATCCACTGGACGCGAGACGGTGCGACCGTCGTTGGTTTTGCGGCCGAGAGCGAGTACGCCCTCGCGCGTCCCAGCGTGGTGAAGGCCGGCGACAGGCTACTGATGTGCTTCGCCTGTCGCGGCGAGAATTACCGCGTCGGGGCTGCATCAAGCGGCGATGGTGTGAACTGGATGCGTCTCGATGCGACCATGGGCCTCGGGCCGTCAGGTCAGGGGTGGGACAGCGAGATGACCTGCTATCCGGCATTGTTCTGGCATCGCGAGCGGCTTTGGCTTGCCTATAATGGCAACGGTTACGGCGCGACCGGTTTCGGTCTTGCCGTGTGGGAAAGCGCGCTTCCGGCCTAGCGCGCCCCCGGAGGCGGCAGCTTCAGAACTCAAGATTTCTCAGCGCGGCTGGCAAAATATTCCGCGACCGAGCGGGGCGTGCGGACGTTATAGCCCAGGAGCTTGCGAAGCGCGTCATCAGTTACGAATTGATCGCCAAGCATGCTCGGCAAATCGATTTGTTGCCGGAGAAGCGGGATCGAATAGACGTGATTGACCGCACGTCGCGGCCGATCGGTCGTATTCACGCCGCCGCTGTGATACATCATGCAGTCCAACACGATGAAAGACCCGGCAGGCGCGGCGATCGTCGTGGCTGCTGCTTCGATAAAGTGGTCTGATGGAAATGCTTCCTGACGATGTGATGCGGGCAGCACCTTGGTCGCGCCGTTTTCATTCGTAAATGGGTCCAGACAGAACAGCGCATTGATTGCGAGGGGGCGGGACGAAACGAAATGCTGGTACGGCAGATCGCGATGCCATGCTCCTTGATTATACCGCTCGGCGTGTGGCGGATTGATCACCCCGTTTTGCTGATTGAGCACGACATAACCGGGAATGAGCCGTCTGCAGATCTCAAGGATTTTGTTGTTAGCGGCAAGCTCAAGGAACAGCCGCTCATAAACCAGCGGCAGCCGAATGGTGTTGTGTTCGTCGATTGCCTTAAGCGCCTCTCTCCCTCCGTGTTCGGAAGTGTGACGCTGCTGGGCGCGTTCGAATGCTTCCGACATGGCGTTGAGCCGGCCCGGTTCATAACCGCCGTCGATAACAGCGTAGCCAAGATGCCGTATGGATTCGCACGCATACTCGACGTCATTTTCTGATGCGGTTTGCTCGATCACGCCGTATCGTTTGAAAAGTTCTGGCTGCATGATGCCTCGATCAAAATTTTAATTTGCGATCAGATCGTCCCAAATGATGGGGTGTAGACCGTCTCTCCGCAGTCGTTCAGCAACGCTCTTTTGCGTGCGGGGTGCCGTCGCTATCAAGACCTCCGCCGCTTGGAGATTTTGCACCGCATTTCGATATGGGGCAATCGGCGTACCGAGGTCCCAGGCTTCATTTGTGTCGTCAAGTACAATCAATTCGATCCGTCCCCACGTACGGGGCGCGTATGCTCGGAGTAAGGCGGCGGTTTGGCCGCCGCCGAACGCAACCAGACGTGAGGCCGTTTTTGAACGATTGAGTAGCGCCTGATCCAGGTTACTCCAGCGTTCAAGATACGATTGCCTCTCCGACCAGAGATCAGAAAATGAATGCTGCTGAAGCGGCAAAGTTGATGGCTGATCAGCAGTATCGAACACCACCATCTGGAAGTCGCCAATTGATGGAGGCGCGAGGGCTCCTTCTCTTGCGACCAACGAAGTTGTGCGGACCGCGGAACTAAGCGCGTGCGCCGTGAAGCTGTAGAGATGGTCGTAAAAGAGAAGTTCGACGTTCGGTGGGTTGACGGCCGGGCAGACGATTACGATTTTTCCGCCCGGCGCCAAACGTGCCCGCAGGGAGACCAGGAATTTGCTGGGACTCGGCAAATGCTCGATGACATTGACTGCCGCGATCAAATCAAAATTTCGGACGTCGTCCGGAATGTCTTCGACGAAGCCGCGCTCCAGGCGAACCCTGCCGTTCGATCGATCAGCACGGGGGAGCGCCGGGTCAACTCCGAAGCAGCTGACTTCAGGCCACAACATTGAAAATTCCTGCAACAAGGCGCCCGAACCGCAGCCGATCTCCAGGATTGATCGTGGTGCTGCGCATTCACCTTGGATCCACTGGCTGTACACACGAGCACGGGCGGCATCCGATTTTGGCGCCGTGCCGGCGAGCTTATAATCGCTGCCGTAAATTGTCCGAACATCCGTCTCGGAAATTCCGGAGGCATGAGACGCCGCGCCGCATTTGAGGCATGACATCCTTCTCAGCGCACGAGGCAGCACGCGTCCGTCGCTTACGATTGATTGCTCGGGGTGCGGTGGGCAAAGCGCCATTGTCTTTCCGGCACACAACGGGCAATGCGATTCCTGCGTTATCGGATCAGTCAATCAATCACCTGAACTCTGATGACGAACGACGACGGTGAATTCGTAAAGCCCGTAATCCTGAAGAAGCGCGACTGACCGCCCGTAGTGTGACAGGCAGTGATCAAGCATGTCAGCGGGATCGGCATAATAGAGGTTAGGACGTCGCCGATCCTGGTCACTCGACATGCTCAGTACGTTGAAAGCAAAGCCGCGTCGTCCCGCGTGCGCGAGAATATCGATGGTCTGGTGAACGTAACGGGTCCATGGGTCGCTCGGAACGTCGCCTTTGACATTCAATATTCCGCTCGCGATCGCGAAGTCGGCGACTTCCGCTGGCTCTGCTCCTATCCGCCATTGACGGTCGTCACTCTCACCGTGAAGCTCCCGCGCCTTCTCGATCATGCTTGGCGCGATGTCATAACCAATGAAGCGGCCCTGATGGCCAGCGGCGCGGAGAAAGCGCAAGAAGTCGCCGAAGCCGCAGCCGAGGTCGATGACTGAGGCGTCGCGGCTTCCGTCGAGGAGACGAAGAAACTGTCTGTGGCGCATTTCGTGGGAATCGGTCCCGTTCCAATCTACGCCTTGCGGCGTCGGTCCGTGAAGTTCGAGCTTCGAGGCGTAATACGCCGCGACGTCCAACAGAATGGCGGGCTCGGCGACGTCTCTCACCGCGGGGTGCCTGTGTCTGGGCGAGAGGCAAGCTCTTGCAGCCGAATAACATTCGGAGGCGCGGCGGCTGAACTATCTACACGGTGCACCCGGCGTACGATAGTGTATGGTCGCCGCTTTGTCTCCGCCATGATATTCGCAATGTAGATTCCGAGTACCCCAAGAATGAGCGTTATAAGACCGCCGAGAAACCAGATCGAGACGATTTGCGAGGTAAAGCCGTCGACACCTATGCCCGACGTGAAATATCGGCCGAGAAAATAGAGGATCACTCCGATGGAAAGACCAAAAATCGAAAGACCGGCGTACAGGACGAGATAGAGCAATCGCGTGGAGGTCGTCGTCACATGCTTCACGGCCATCTCAATTCGTTGCCTGAATGAGTACGTCGAAGGCGAGTGGGACAATTTCTTGACGATCATTGCGTGTTGACGGAAGCCTGACACCTGCCAAAGATGTGCGATAACGAATTCTCGGTCGCGATGGCGAACGAGCGCTCGCACGTAATCGCGCGTCATCAGGCGGGACGTGACCAGATTCGGGGGCAGCGGTTGATCGCTGAGTGCGGCAACCAGCGAAAAGAAAAGCGCGCCAGTCGCCCGCTCGAAGAGCCCGCCGCGCCTGGCCTCCTGGACTCCATAGACCACGTCGCAGTCGCCCTCTCCGAAGCGCTGATAGAACAGTGCGAGATCCTCGGGCTGCTCCTCAAGATCGCTGTCGATCAAGAAAACAAGATCGCCGGTGGCGTGCGCGAGGCCCGTCATCATCGCCTTGTGGTGGCCGAAGTTGCGCGCGAGATCGACGACAACCACCCGCGGATCGGCGCGCTGCAGGGTGAGGGCACGGTCGATACTGTCATCCGGCGAGCCGTCGTTCACCATCACCAGCTCGATGTCGCCCGTGATGGCTTCCGCAGCCTTCATCGCTCGGCTGTAGAACTCAGCGATGCTCGCGGCCGATCGATAGAGAGTTGTCACGATGGACAGTTTCACGGATGTGTCTCCATAGGAGCGTCAATCCCAGACATTTAAGCCAGGGTAGCCAGCCGACGTTGTTATCTCAATCGCAGGCCCAATCCAATGAGAAGCGAAGTCTGCCGTGTCATTTCTTCGCTCGGAAAAACCTCAAATCGTTTGAACCTTCGCCCGATTTGTGCGACCTCAACTTGAGGGAACCCTTGGCTTCGGCCGGTCAGTGTACAAAATTGGCGGTCTGCACTTGATTCGCTGCATTTTCTTTGCTGTTTTGGGGAGTGCCTGTCGGAAAATGGGTAGGATAGAAAACTACAATCTCAGGAAGTGGGGCCGGGCGCTTTTCCAAGTCATTTATTTGATATCCGGGACGCGCTGGCGTGGAATGCAATTCCTGCCGTCGCAATTTTGGCATGGCTGAGAAAATCTCAGTAGACACAAGGAGGTAGATCATGCGCCGCATTGCTTTGCTCGCTTTATTTGTCGGATTTTTAGCTCCATTTTTGGCGTCGGCACCGGCCCACGCCCAGGCGACCCGGACCTGGGTCTCCGGCGTCGGCGACGACGCCAATCCGTGCAGCCGCACGGCTCCCTGCAAGACCTTTGCCGGCGCGATCTCCAAGACCGCCGTGGCCGGTGAAATCGACTGTCTGGACCCAGGCGGCTTTGGCGCCGTGACCATCACGAAGTCGATCACCCTCAACTGTCATGAGGTTCTGGGATCGATTCTCGTCGCCGGAACCCCTGCCATCGTCATCAATGCCGGAGCGGCCGACAGGGTCATCATCAGAAATCTGATGCTCCAGGGCGTCAACACCGGCACCGTCGGTATCAACATCCTGAGTGCGGCAGTGGTCTCGATCGAGGACTGCATCGTCACGCAGTTTACGGCACAGGGCATCGCCGACCAGCGCACCGCCGGTAACACCAAGCTGTTCGTCAGAAACACCACTCTCAGTCATAATGCGGGATCCGGTATCGGGGTGGGCGCGGCAGCCACGAACAACGTCGAACTTGAAAACGTGTTTTCGGTTAACAACCTGTTCGGCGTCGCGGTCGGCCCAGGCAACAACGTTATGATCCGGCGGTCGGTATTTTCCGGTAACTCAAATGCGGGAGTCGACGCCGAGTCCGGCAGCGCGATCAACGTGGATAACAGCGCGATCTCCGGCAATGCGACCGGCGTCGCCATTAACGGTGGTACGGTCAGATTGTCCAATTCGGATATATCGTTCAACGGCACCGGGATAAACGGAGCAACGACATCATTCGGAAACAACCGAATCTCAGGCAATGGCTCGCCCGGCACCGCTCCGACCGCGGCAGGCGGCGCGTCATCTGCTTTCGGTCAGCAGTAACAAGGGCCGCCGCGCCACTCTTCTTCTAGCATCGTCGGGAAGAATAGAGAACAAAATGAAAACCTCGGGCAGCGTGCGCGAGGTTTTTTATTTGGCACCTGCGCAGCGCCGCGCCGGGACGACTTGGATTGCGTCGATCCGCAACATCAACCCGAGCGGTTCAAATAACGCGGCGCCTCAAGTCCTGTGTTGAACAGTACATCGAGCGCGGTCACCGCATGCTCGAAGGCGCCATGAAGCTGCGGATATTCCGGGTAGCGCTCGTAGCTCATCCACTCCGGCGTGACCCCGACCGCCTTGAACATTGATTCGTCGAAATAGTCGCGCGCCGAAGGGCCGCTGAGATAGCGGTCGGCGCCCGCCGCGCGGGCGATCCCCAACAACCGTTCGGTTTTGGCGCCCTGCGCCGGGTAGGCCGTATCCCTGACCATGCGAGTATTGAGTCCGAGCAGTTCGGCGATGCCGTGCAGGAAGATCGCATTCACATCGGTCAGCCGTGCCTGCTTGTCCGCGCGCTCGTACCAACCCCTCACCGTGGGCGCGAGCTGTTCGAAGAACGGCGCGCGTTTGTACGCAAGTTCCAGCGCGCGCCAGTGCTTGTCCGCCCACGGCTTTTCGATTCCGACCTGATCGATCGGCTGCTCGAAACGCCCTTTGGTGACGACCGGGATAGTGAGCCACTCGACGCCATTGGCGGTCTTGATGCGGTTGCGGTTGTGCCAGTGACGCTTTACATATTGCGCGCTGTCATAGACGACGTATTCGTCGCATTGGCCAATCAGGTCGAAAAAACCCTTCCATGGCACGTAGCAGGACTGGATGATGCAAATGCGCACGTGATGCTCCGTGACTAAACCGCGGACAGTTGCCGCGCACTCGATATCAGCTCTGGGCGCGCGAAGCCACGATTGGTATCGCTCGCCGATATCAGCACGCAAATGTCAGCCTGAAGGGGGGCCTCCCGGTACATTACATCTTGCATTGTAAACGGTCCAAAGATTTGATTCATATGCGACAGTCGTATTCATCTGCGTGCCATAGTGTTCGGCACAGTAGGTGCCTAACAATTTCAACAATTGCTTGTCCGCCGCGATCAAAATCCCATCGGCCGATTGCAGCCGCGCAATCAGACCCTTTCCGATTTCTTCCTCGGCTCTGGCAATGCTGTACGGGGCGAATGTGGAAACTCCCAAGCCGAACATTTTCAGGCTACGAGCAACTGAATTTGTGCCAATGAGGGGAAACATAAACTCATACGGAAAACTCGAGCCCCACATCACGATCGAGTCTCGAGCAATAAAATGACTCATTTGGGCTTCGGCGACCATTCTGTCGGATACGTGCGCTTCCCTGATCAGCAGATCAGCGTTGGCGAAGCCTGCGATTGCAAGCAGGCTGACGGCGGCGATTCTCCCGAAACCGGATCTTGAGGGCTTGAACGCAACCGGTACGATTACCAGAAGAACCAGCAAAGGAATGTAGACTCGCAGGATTCCAGGGCGCCCAACGAAGCCCATGGCGAACAGGCCCCCCAAGCAAAGCACCCAGGACATCAGCAGGCGTCGCCTGAACGTTAGCGCGAGCAGGCCGACGGCAGACACAAGCAGAGGAAACAGTTCTGGTCTAGAAAGAGACGCGATAGCCGTCAGACCGGAGCCGAAGCTGGTGGTCATCGCAGTCGGGCCGAGCTCCATCACGATGGCTCTCAACCGCGCTGGATCGGCAATCTGCCGATCCACGAAAAACCAACTCGAGATCAGTTCGACGTCGTTCCTGGACAAGCCGTGACGGGCCATGACATCCGGCTGCGCGAGAAGGCGAGATTCGGCATCGAAATCGGTGAAAGGCGCGCGTGCCCAATTCAATTTCCAGTAGTAACTCCACTCCGGGCCTGAGTTCGACCATTGGTCGAACAACAATGCGCCTACAATAGCGCATGCAAGCAGCGTAAACGCGACCTGAGTTTTCCGATGTTTTCCAAGGAGCTGCCAAGGAAGAAACGGGAGCGCTACCGCAAGAACTAAAGCAAATTCCTGACTGCGCACCAGATAACCGAGGAACGCCAGTATGCAGGATGCCACAAGGCAAAATGTACAGTGGTTCCTCACATGAGCGAGCCAGCCTAGCACGGCGGCGCATGTCAATAATCCCGCGTTGATCGTGAACTGCGGAAACAACACGGGGCGCGACAAAACAAGTATCAGAACAAGCAGGCCCGTCAGATAACTGACACCCATTCGAGCCAAGAAATAGAGAATTGCTGTTCCAACCAGGGTGGCTACTGCAAGCGTCGCCAGGGAATAGCCAAGGATTCCGTGAACGGTTGGCAGCCCCCGAACCAGATAGCCCCAAAGCACATTTGAAAAGAGCAAATTGGGCGAGCTGTAGGCCGCCAATCCGTAGCCGTGCGTGACCATCGACATGGCCACGTCGTCGTTTGACTCCCATCGCGGGTTGAAACAGATACAGAGGATGACAACGAACGTGCTGGCGAACGCAAAGCTGACCATGAGAGGATGAATCCTCAGCTTCACGCTGCCAGAATTGCCGGAGTACATGCCGTTAACCTACGGGTTCAATGGGTCGGATGCGCCGGGCGATTCGTGATGGACCGCCGACTATCGTCGCCACCTCACCCGGAAACCTCTTCCGGACGCTACAGCCGTCGGACGGGCCGGCGTAAATTGGCGGACAGCGGCGGTCGAATCGCAATCGTGCGGGCGGTGTAGATTTTGTTGGCCCGCAAGTCTAGTGTTTAAAGACGGCCTGTTTAAAGACGGCCTATGCGGCAAGTGAGGGCTGGGATGTTTCCAAAAGCGACTTCATTCGGTCGGTGTCTCGTTGTGACCAACGCAACACGGAGAAGCCCGTGCGGCGATTAAAATTCCTGGACGGGCCGCGTGGCTGGGGAGCAGTCTTTGTTCTGCTCGGCTCCAGCACCAGCATTGTCGCTGTCATGCAGACCCGATCCCGCACGGTCGAGATGCCCAGCGGCCTGGCGACTTCAGCGCCGCAAACAGCGTTGTCGTGCCATGCCGCTTGTAGTCGTGGCTCGTTCTGCTCGCGATTCTAGTTGTCAGACCGCTACCATTTCGCTCCCTGTTTTTACTCGGCCTAGCCTCACTTGTACTCTGGCTGGCCCCGACGGAATCTACCGCCATGCTGGCGCTTTTCCCCGTGGGCATTGGCAGATTGCTTCAATCGCGGGTGGATTGAGGCCATTCCGAGATCGGCTGCTTTCCTGTTGCTTTCAATCGGCTGTCTGGCGCCGATCGTGCTCCCGTACAGCGTTACGGCTTGGGGTTTGACTGGAACATTGCCCCTCACGCAGGGATGTATAGCTATTCCCCTGATCAGGAATTGGCTGAGCGGAACAGTGTCGGCTCATTTGGGAAGGATATCGTTCCCGCTCTACCTTTTACACGGTCCTGTCTTATGTTCTGTAGGCGAGCCGCTGATGCGGTACTTTGGGGATAGTCTCCTGCTAAAAGTCCTGATCGAATTTGCGGTGGCCGCACTGTCCTTTGCGTCTGCCTACGCGTTCTTGCCGGTCAATGAATTTGCCATCGGCCTCGCGCATCGTTTCGCAAGATCGGTAACGAGCCCCTTCTTCGTTTCGCCAGCTCCAGCCGAGCGCTAGCCGCTCTAGTCGGTAGCCGTTCTATGGTCGGCCCGCGCTCTAGATTTTCCCGGCCTGCGGGTTTAATCTGCGACGATTGATGGGGACCAGTGAGATTAGCGATGCGTAGTGCCCGCGGTGGTTATTTTGCAGTCAGGATCTTCCTCGTCGCCACCGCCGTGGCAATGCTGCTGCTTTCGACCGGCAATTTTGCCGAAGCCGCATCGTTCCGGCAGGGCGTGTCCGCCTTCAATCGGCAGGATTATCAGCGGGCGTCGCGGGTCTTCATTCCGCTCGCCGAGCAGGGCCAGCCGTCGGCCCAGGCCTATCTCGGTTTCCTGTTCGAAACCGGCCGCGGCGTTCCACGAAATTACACCGAAGCGGCCATGTGGTACCGCCGGGCCGCGGAGCAGGGCGACAGCCTCGCGCAATATTCGCTGGGCCTGCTCTATGACAAAGGGCACGGCGTGCCGCGCGATATCGTCGAAGCCAGCAAATGGCTGAATCTGTCGACCGCGGCCGCGCCGCGCCAGGCGCGGGAAGCCCGCGCGCGGATTCGCGATGCCGTGACCACCAAGATGACGCGCGGCGAAATTGCGCGCGCGCGGCTGCGGGCGCTGGAATGGGCGCCGATCCGCGAACGTTGAAGCGCGGCGCCATCTCAAAAACCCGAAACCTGAACATGAACCTCAATTATCGTGCCGATATCGATGGTCTTCGTGCTGTCGCGGTCGTGCTGGTCGTCGTATTCCATGCGTCCCCACCGTCGTCAGCGGGCGATTCGTCGGCGTCGACGTGTTCTTCGTGATCAGCGTAGCCGCAAGCTGTTCTGTCACGCAGCGCTTTTAAGCCCCCGCGGGCTATGTTAGCTATGCGCGCATGGACCTAGCAGATTCAGAGCGTCTCCATTTCCTAGACGGACTACGCGGTTGGGCTGCCGTGGCCGTTCTGCTCTGCCACACGTTCATCGAAGTATTCCCATATGATATCGATGTCGCAAAGGGGCTAGCGTTTTTGCTCCCCTTCTCTGGAGCATCAGCGGTCGCACGGCGCTTCGGAACAGCCTTGGTTGCCCGGGGTGAGAGCTATTTGCGTCGACGTGAGCCCGCGGGCGCGGTGGTAGATGCGGCCTAAAGCTATCGCAGCCAATGAGGGGGAGAGTTCAAGGCCCGTGATAGCTCGTACACGCGTCAGAGATGCTGTCGGCTTCATTTGTACATCGGCTGTGTTCGCTCTGGTATTCTTGCGTCGTATCACAATTAATTCAGCGAGCGATTTGCAGTCCCACATCGAATACGCCAAGCGTATTTCGAGCGTGCAAGACATCGAGTCACCGCACTTTCTGTTTCAGCTAATTCTCAAAGCAGTCGTCGCGGCCGTCCCGGTAAGTTACGAGGGTGGCGCTTCGGCCATTCTGGGTGTTTGCTACGGTGCAATGGGGCTACTCATTGTTCGTGAGTTGCGCAAACTCGGGGTGCCACCGGGAGAGAGCTGGGGCTGGAGCCTGGCCGTGCTGCTTGCCTCCCATGTTTTCCTTCCGACTTTGGCTATCCTAAATCTGTATTACGGGTACCTGGTCCCAACGGCGTACCATAATCCCACGCAGCAACTGAACAAGCTGTTAGCGCTGGCAATCTGGGTCGTCTGGTCGCGACTGCTGGTCGAGGCGGGAGATAGGCGGCCGCGGGTGGTGGGTGGACTGGCCGCCCTGTGCATCGCCTCGGCGCTGGCGAAGCCATCGTTCCTCATTGCCTTTCTGCCTGTCAGCGGCCTCGTTGCCTTGCGCGATCTGTTGCGGAGACATTTCGCAGCTGTCATTGCGTACGCGCTCGCAATCGCCGTTCCGACCGTGTTGGTGCTGCTGGTGCAGGCTGTGGCGACATACGGACCGGAAGCCAATTCGGGCGTAATCTTCTCGCCATTCGCGGTGTTCACGCGGCCTGGTGAATTCGTTCTCAAGCTGCCGTTCACGTTCGCCTTTCCGCTGGTCGTCACCGTGGCTTATGGATTCTCGTTTCGCTTGCGGATGGCTTGGCTCTATGCCGCCTTGGCTATCGCCTATGCGGTCTTGCTCGCGGAAAGCGGCCCGCGTCTGGTGCAGGGCAATTTTGCCTGGACCGCCCAGACGGCGGTTTTCTTGCTGTACGTAGAGACAGGGCTGCTGATCGCGTCGCACAGAGACGCTTCAATCCGCTGGAAGATATGCGCAACCGCATTTGCGCTCCACGTCGTGAGTGGTTTGATCTACGTCGGCGCGAACGCACTGTTTCCGGCACCGGCCTTTCTCTAGAAAGGGATTTTGGAGGGTGCCTGAGGCGGTGGCTAGATGGCCCTCGATGCTATTAGCCGCGCAGGGGATTAAAGTGAAAAAGAAACTGATCATCTGCCGAGATTGTATTCCACCGGAGCCAGACAATCAGACGGCCTCAATTGCACGCAAAAGCGCAGCCGTAGGTTATCAATCATTCCGGCAATAAGATTGGCGTCTCCCCGATTGGTCATCGTTTCGGCGATGGCAGCATCCCAAAGATCCTTTTTCGGAAATTGATTAAACATCCCGACGACGGTGCCGACCAACGCGCCTTTCTTAGGTTTTACGCGCCAAGCGCGACAGCAAGTTGACGTACCTTACGGTTTGGATATCCAAAATATCTCGAACCCATGCTGCACACTTTCACTATTTGTCCCTTCAGCGATGCGTTGATTATCTACACAGCAGGGGTTTTCTCAAGGTCAACCCCCGAGGGATGCGATCGCTTGATGATCTAGCCCCAGATCGCCTCCACCAGCCAGCCGAGCCAGATCGCCGGCGCCAGGAACGATCCGAACGGCAGGAAGGCGGTCGCCTTCGCCGGACGCTTGCGGATTGCGCCGGCCAGAAAATAGGCCCCGAGCGCGGATAGCGTCGCGAGCTCGATGACGGCAAACAGGGTGACGAGGCCGAGCCAGGCGCCGGCGACGCCGGCAAGCTTGATGTCGCCGAGCCTAAGCCGGTCGCGGCCGCGCCACCAGCGGTAGCCGGCCATCAGGGCCAGGAACGGAAGCGCGATCAGAAGCCCGCTTCCGGCGGCCCATAGCGCCGCCTCCCAGCCCGCCTCCGGCCCGATCGTGCCGGCGCGCAACAGCGCCAGCGCCGCAGCCGCCGCCGTCAGTTCGTTGGGAATGATGTAGCGGGGGAGGGGAGATCGCTGGCCGCGATCGCCAGCATCAGCGCGCCCAGGAACGCGCCCAGCACGCCGTCAGGTCCGGGGGCGGCAATGAGGCTGGCCGCAACCGCCGCAAGCCGCAGCAGGGTCGGAATGGCTTGCCGGAATGATTTCTGGATGATCACGGGACCGGACTGGTTGGCGCTTGGTGTTTCGTAAAACCAAACCCCAATCCGGTGGCGTACGTCACGCCCATTTTTCGCTTCGCGCGACCTGACCCGGTCGAACAGCGCCAGCGCGCGACGCGCGGTGGGCCCGGCCACGACCACGGGATTGCCGGTGCCGGCCGGGCGGCTGTTCAGCTATGGCCGTATTTGCTGCGTGCGGTCAGCAGGCGCCAACGGACGCCTGATTCAGTCCATCGACGATGACCGTGCGCCAGGCGAGGCCGTTGCAGGTATCGGTATTCGGAATGCAACTGTTGCCGGCAAACCAGGGACGGTTGAGATTGGAGCTCGTCCAATTGATACCCACCGGTTTGCCGTCCGCGAGTTTATTGACGTTGGTGACCCACGGCAATTTCGCGCGCCCCTGTTCAAACGGCGCGGCGTCCAGCTCAAAGCCGATGAAATTCGACACCGGCGCCTTGAGCACGAACTGACAGAAATAATCGCCCACCGGCAGATAATTGTTCGGCATCGGGCTCGCCTGGAAAAATTGCGTCGCGTCCGTCGGCGCGACGCTTGGCCAGACGATCTTCCGGGCGCGTGCTTTGGCCTTCAACCAGGGGAACAGGAACAGATTCCCCGCGCTGTAAGACCCTTGATTCCCGCGTACGAAGGTCATGCTGACGACGCCAGCGAGCCCGAGATCGGTAGGGTTCTGCCGGAACAGCCGGAAGTTCATCCGTGAGGCGCAGTCGACGGTCAGCCGATTTGGCAAAAAGCCCGGCAGCGAACCGCTGACACACTGAGGTGCTGCGATCGCTGAAACGGAATGACGTAAAGTTCCTACAGCGACCAACGACGCGCCAATGAAGGCGCGGCGACTAAAATGATCAAACACGACGTACCCCCGTACAACGCAGAAAATAACTTAGCGATAATGACCTGATACCTAGACCGATGATGTTAGGGGAAGACCATCCATCGTCAAACAATCATGGATAGTAAGACATTCTTGCTGCCACCTGAACTTTAACAGCTGCTTCGGCGGGACCAGTGACGGCGCGTGGAAGCCGCCTTGGCGCGCCGCATGATCAATCGACCATAACCGGAGTTCACCATTCCTGTTAATTGATGCGGCGCAGGCGTGGGTTCAGGCGTCAGCCGCGGCCGGCCGCCAAAAGCAAGACAGGCTCGTTATCTCAACATCGCCTCGACCAGCCAGCCGATCCAGATCGCCGGCGCGAGGAACAGCCCGAATGGAAGCCGCGCCGTTGCCTTGAGCGGACGCTTCCTGAGATAGCCGCTCACGAAGTAGGCGCCGAGTGCCGACAGGGTCGCGAGTTCGACCACCGCAAAGACCGTTACGAAGCTGAGCCACACGCCGGCGACGGCGGCGAGCTTGATATCGCCGAGCCCGAGCCCGTCGCGGCCGCGCCACCATCGGTAACCGGTCATCAGGGCCAGGAAAGGCAGCGCGATGGCCAGCCCCCTCCCGGCGGCCCAGATCAGCGCCTCCCAACCCGCCTCCGGTCCGGCCGCCCCGGCGCGGAATAGCGCCAGCGCCAGCGCCGCGCCCGTCAGTTCGTTGGGAATGATGTAGCGGCGGAAGTCGCTGGCCGCGGTTGCCAGCATCAGCGCGCCCAGGAACGCGCCCAGCACGCCGTCGAGTCCGGGTGCCGCGGCAAGGCTGACGCCAACCACCGTCAGCAGCATCAGGCCGAGAAGGGCTTGCCGGCCTGTCGATTGGACGATCACGCGATCAGACCGGCTTGCGGATAATGCATTCGCGGAGCCCGCACCGCTGTCGCGACGGCGCGCTAGCGCGTGGCGCGCGGCGGATCGACCACGACCACGGGATTGCTGGTGCCGACCAGGCGGTTGTTCATCTTGCTGCGCATTTCCTCGGCGATGACATGGGCATCGATGGGATCCCTGATCACCGTCGGACGGATGAACAGGATCAACTCGGTCCGCGCCCGCGAGTTGGTCTGATGCGAAAACGCGTCGCCGAGGCCGGGAATGGAATCCAGCACGGGAATGCCCTGCCGTTGCTTGTTTTCGGTCTCGCTGATCAGGCCCGCGAGCAGCACGGTCTGGCCGCTCGTCACCGCGATCGAGCTCTTGACGCGCCGCTGCGAAATCGTCGGCGTCAGCGATCCCGCGCTTCCCGCCGCCACGCTGGAGATCTCCTGCTCGATGTCGAGCACGACGTTGCCGTTGGCGTTGGCGCGCGGCAGCACGCGAAGGATGATGCCGGTGTTCTTGTAGTCGATGGTGTTGACCACGGTGTTGTTCGCGGTCAGCACGGTCGCGGTGCCGGTCGAGAACGGCACCTGGTCGCCGACCTGCAAGGTCGCGGCCTGATTGTCGAGTACGACCAGCGACGGGTTGGACAGCACCTTGACATTGGTGATGTTATGCAGCGCGTCGAGAATGACGCGCGGCGAATTCTCGGCGCCGACCAAGAGATTGAATCCGGGAAGCACACGCCCCAGCAGCACACCGGCGGCGGCGTTGACGGCGTTGCTGGCGGGCTCGATCGCCGTGGTCGTGGTACCACCGGTGCTCGTGGTACCGGTACCGCTACTGGTGACGCCGGGAATCGTGCTGGAGATCGAGCCTTTCTGGCTCGCCAGGAAATACTGCACGCCGTAGTTCAGCTGATCGTTCAACGTGATCTCGGCGATCGTGGCCTCGATCGCGATCTGGCGCTGCGGCCGGTCGATCTGCTGGATCGTCTGTTCCACGATGCGCTGCGATTCACTGTTGGCGTAGACGAGAATCGCATTGTTGGTGACGTCAGCCGTGATCCGGACGTTCTGGAGATAGCCGCCGCTGCCGACCGACTTCGCGCCGGAACCCGACGCGTTGCCAGACAGTGAATCCAGACCCGAAGTTTGAGCTTGAGCTTGAGCTTGAGCGGGAGCGGGACGCGCGCCCAGCGACAACCCCTGACCTCCGGTGATGGGCACGGGAGCGCCGGCACCCGCGGTCGGCAATCCGCTCAAGGAGGCGACTGGATTGTTGCCGGAGGAGGACAACGAAAGGCCGGCGCCGGGCGAAATCTGGCTCGCGGCACTGTCGAGGCTCCCGCCGCCGCCACCGCGGCCGATCAGCATTTCGTTGAGCAGCGCCACCACAGTTTTCGAATTCCCGTAGCGCAGCGGGTAGGACTTCATGTTGGCGGCTTCGGTATCGGATTTGTCGAGCCGCGCGATCCAGGTGCCGGCGCGCTTGAGATATTCGGGCTTCTGGCTCACCACCATGATGGAATTGAGCCGGCCGATCGGCTGGAACTTGACCATGTTCTGGGTGAGGCCGCCGTCGCCCGAATCCATGATCTTCTCGAGTTCGGAAATCAGCGGCTCCGGGGTTGAGTTGCGCACCGGGAAAATGCCGACCGATTGTCCCTTCATCCAGTCGGCGTCGAAGCTCAGGATGGTGTCAATCGCCGCCGCCCGGTCGGAGCCGCTACCGCTGATCATCAGCGTATTGCGTCCGTTGTCCGGGCGAACGGTGGCAGCTTTCACACCGAAGGCATCGAGCAGCTTGAACACCGTCTGTGCCGAAACATAGCGCAGCGGAACCACGCTGATGCCCTGGCCGGCTTCGGCGGAAGCGGTGCGGTCGATGCCGCCGGGACCGGCTTCCGCCGACGGCAGCAGCCGGTATCCGTTGCGATCGCGCACCAGCGACACGCCGGACATCTTGAGTGCGTTTTCCAGGACGTACAGCGCGTCAGCTTTCGCCACCGGGCGCACCGAGGCCAGCGTCACGGTTCCCTGCACGCGCGGGTCGATGCTGTAGCCGACGTTCAATACGTCGCCAAGGATGACCTTTGCCACCGTGGCGACCGGCGCGTTTTCGAAATTGAGATCGTAGCCGTTGCCGCTTCCGCCATCGCGCTCCGTCAGGGCCGCGCCTTGCGGTGTCGAGCCGTCGCTGAGGTAGATCGCCGGGCGCGATGCGCTCGGCTGCCGGAGGCCGGTGGCTTCGCTATCCGCGGTCTGGCGCGGCAGCAGATCGATGGACTGGATCCTTTCGCCGACGTCCTGGGCGCGCGGGTCTTTGGGATTGCTCTCGATCGACTGATCGGCGGTCACGATGCACGCGGTCAGCGCGAAAGCGGACAAAAATAGAACGAGCGTTCCAGCCAGCCCTGAACGCAGGCGCGAAAGCGGATGGACCACTTTGATCAAGATACGCCTACCAACGCTGTGCTGTACTGAAAAAATACGCCCGATCCCCCATGGTCCGGGCGTTCAATTGTTTGCGCCACGATTATGTTTTTGCTACTAAATAAGTCAAGGGCAAAGGCCGTCTTGCTGCACGCAAGAGCTGTTGTATTCCAGTAACAAGGTTAGCGGTGGGAATTCGATGCGAGACCTGTCCGCAGAGACCTTCCGGCAGCACCTCCTGGAAAAATATTCGTTGCCGGCGCGGGCGCGGGCGCGCGTCGAAAATCCTGTGAATTCAACCCTGACGCGCCCGCTGCGCGAGCTGTGGGAAGCGACCGATCTTTCGGCGGCCGAATTTGCCGACGAGGTTTCGGATTATTGGGGCGTGGTGCGGCTGAACCTGCCGCAACTTTTGGCATCGACGCCCTGCCTCGACGGATTTTCCCGTCGCTTCCTGCGCGAGTCCACGATCTTCCCGGTGCGGGCGCCGAACGGAAGTTATCGTCTGGCGGTCGCCGATCCTTCCGACACCGCGGCCATCCGCGCCGCCGAAATCGTTTTCGGTGAGCCGGTCGAGGTCGCGGTGGGCTCGTTCGAGGACATCACCACCGTACTCGACCAGCGCATCGAGGCCGATGGTGCGGCGGCGGAAGAGGGGGCGAGGGGAGCGAGCCAGCAATCCGACGACGACATCGAGAGCCTGCGCGATCTGGCCAGCGGCGCGCCCGTGGTGCGCGCGCTCAACGACCTCCTGGAGCGCGCGGTCGAGCTGCGCGCCAGCGACATCCACATCGAGCCGTTCCGCACCGGGCTCGTGGTGCGGATGCGCGTCGACGGGCTGCTGCGGGCGATGCCGTCGCCGTCGGGCATCCCGCCGCAGGCGCTGATCTCGCGCGTCAAGATTCTGGCCGGCCTCAACATTGCCGAGCGCCGCTTGCCGCAGGACGGCGCCGCGCGGGTGCGCGTCAGCCGCGCCGAGCTCGACGTGCGCGTCGCCACCATGCCGACCCAAGCCGGCGAGAGTGCCGTCATTCGTCTCCTGCCGCGCGACCGCGGCCTGCTCGAAATGGGCAAGCTCGGCCTGTTCCCGCGCGACGAGCAGATCATGACGCGGTTGCTGGCGCTGCCGCATGGCATGATCGTGGTGACCGGGCCGACCGGCAGCGGCAAGACCACGACGCTGGCGACCATGCTGTCGATCCTGAACGAGCCGACCCGCAAGATCCTCACCATCGAGGACCCCGTCGAATACGAGATCCCCGGCATCAATCAGTCGCAGGTCAAGCCCTCGATCGGGCTGACCTTTGCGTCCGCGATGCGCTCGTTCGTGCGCCAGGATCCGGACGTCATCATGGTCGGCGAAATCCGCGACGCCGAGACCGCCCATATCGCCATCCATGCCGCGCTCACCGGCCATCTCGTGCTGACCACGCTGCATACCGAGACCGCGGCCGCCGCCGTGCCGCGGCTGATCGATCTCGGCATCGAAGGCTTTCTCCTGAAATCGACGCTGCGGGCCGTGGTCGCGCAGCGGCTGGTGCGGGTGCTGTGCGACCGCTGCAAGGTGCCGCACACATTGACCGCCCACGATATCGACAACGATCCGCGCTTCGCCGTGATCGGCTTCGGTGCAGGCGAGGTGGTTCATGAAGCGGGCGGCTGCGAACGCTGCGGCGGTACCGGTTTCCGCGGCCGCAACGGCGTTTTCGAGATCCTCGAAATGTCGGAAGACGTGCGCAAGCTGGTCGGGCCACAGACCGACTCGCACACCATCGATGCCGCCGCGATGGCGGGCGGCATGACCACGATGCTGGCGGACGCGGTCGCCAAATGCCGCGCCGGGGTGACCACCGTCCCCGAGGTTTTCCGCGTCACGACAGTGCGGTGATCCGATGCCCAATTACCGCTACCGCGCGCTCAACGGCAATGGCGAACTGGTCTCCGGTGCGATCGCCGCACCGGCGCCCGGCGACGTCGCGCAGCGGATCGAGCGTCTCGGTCTGGTGCTGGTCGACAACGTCACGCTGGAGGAGGGCGGCTCGGCACGCAACGCCTTCAGCGGCCTGTTCAACAAGCCCAAGGCCGAGGACATTACGATTTTCACGCGCGACATGGCGCTGTTGCTGCGCGCCGGGGCACGGATCAATGACGGCCTCGAACTGCTCGCCGCCGATCGCGATTTCGGCCGGTTGCGGCCGGTGGTGGCCGATATCAGGTCGCGCGTCGTTGCCGGCGAGAGTTTTGCGGAAGCGCTGTCGCGGCACGAGGGTCTGTTCCCGCCAATGTATGTCGCGCTGATTCGCGTCGGCGAGGCCTCGGGATCGCTGGACCAGGTGCTGGAAGTGCTGGCCGATGAACGGACCCGCACCGAGGCGCTGAAGCGGCGGCTGGTCGAGGCCGTCCGCTACCCGCTGTTCGTGCTGGGCGCCGCCGGATGCGTGCTGTTGTTCTTCCTCACTTTCGTGCTGCCGCAATTTGCCAGCGTGCTGCAGGATTTCGGCGCCAAGGTGGACCCGTTTATTCTCGGTTTCCTGAACCTTTCGACCTTCCTGCGGGCCAATTCCGACGCTGTGCTGGCGATACTCGCTGCAGTCATCGCGGGTAGCTGGTTGCTGCTGCGTCAGGAGGGCGTTCGCCGCGGTTTCATGAACACGCTGACCCGGCTGCCCGCCATTCGCGAGGTCATGAAGTATTACCGGAGCTCGCTGTTCTGCCGGAATCTCGGCCTTTTGCTCGGCAGCGGCGTCAATTTGACGACGACGCTGCGCATTCTCGTTGATATGATGTCGACTGCGGGCCCATCGGCGGTCTGGACCGACGCCGCCGATCGCGTCCGCCATGGCGCAAAACTGTCCGATGCGCTGGCCGAGACCCAGGCGCTGCCGTCGATGGCGGTGCGGATGCTGCGGCTCGGTGACGAAACCGGACAATTGCCTGTCCTGGCGGGCCGGGTGGCCGAGTTCTACGAGGCCAAGTTGCAACGCACGCTCGATCGCGTGGTCGGGATCGCAGGCCCCGCGGCAATCATCGTCATCAGCATTGTGGTCGGTGGATTGATCGTGTCTGTCATGACAGCGTTAATGTCCGTCAGTCAGATCGTAGGTTAGAGGTTTTCAGGAGATGCCGGTGCGTCGAAATTTGACAGTCAGTGCGGCAAGACGCCGGCGCAGGTCGCAGGCCGGCTTTACGCTGGTCGAAATCCTGGTGGTGATCACCATCATCGGCCTGATCATGGCGCTGGTCGGACCGCGGGTGCTGAATTATCTCAGCGAGTCCAAGGCGAAGGCCGCCAAAATCCAGATCGAAAGCTTCTCCAGCGCGCTCGATCTCTATTATCTGGACCTTGGGCGCTATCCCAACAGCAACGAAGGCCTCGCGGCGCTGACGCGCAGCAATAATGCGCCTGGATGGAACGGACCGTATTTGCGCGGCGGGGTGGTGCCCAACGATCCCTGGGGTCGCAGCTATGTCTACCGTGCGCCGGGTGAGCACGCGCCGTACGAGATTATTTCCCTTGGCTCCGACGGTCAGGAAGGCGGCAGTGGAACGGCAGCCGATATTGCCAGCGGCACGCGCTAGAAGCGGCGGAGGCGACAGAGGGTTCGCATTGATCGAAATCCTTTGCGTACTCGCCATCATCGGCCTGCTTGCCGCGATCATCCTGCCCGCAATTCCGCGCGCCACCACGCGTGCGAAGCTGGAGAGCTATGCGGTCGAGACCGCTGCGCTATTGAAGACGGATCGCAATGCCGCGTTGCGCCGGCAAATCCAGGTCGCGACCCTGGTCGATGCGGAGACGCGGTCGATCCGCTCCGGCGTCACCGGCCGCGTCATCCGTCTGCCCAATGACGTGTCGGTGAACGCGCTCCTGGCATCGCGCTGCGCGGATCGCGTTGCCGGCAGATCAATCGATTTCTTCCCGTCCGGGATGTCGTGCGGCGGCGTGATCGCGCTGGTACGGCCGGGGATGGGATTTGAAGTGCGCGTCAACTGGCTGACCGGAGGCGTCGATATTGTCCCGCAGAAGCTGCTCTGACGGCGAAAAGGGTTTTACACTGATCGAGGCGCTGGTGGCGCTGGCGATCATCGCGGCCGTGCTGTCGTCGATCGGGGCGGTCATCGGCACCACCGTGAAGGGCACGCGCTCGATCGACCAGCGGCTGGCCCTGACCGGAGCCGCCGAGACGCTGCTGGCCGCGTTGCCGGCGCGCAATCTCCTGAAACCGGGCCGCCAGTCCGGCGAACTGGCGGGCCATCGCTGGCGGATCGATGTCGCGCCGCTGAACATGGCGGTGCCGGACGGTGCGCAAACCAGCCCGTTCGTGCCGCTGGCCGTCAACATGCGGATGCAGGCGCCAGGCGGCCCAGCCATCCAGGTGGTCACGGTGCGGATCGTGCCAAAGATCGCCGAATGAGCGCGATCCCGCGACGCGCGCCGGCCGGCGAGGCTGGCTTCACGCTGGTCGAAGTGTTGCTGGCGACGCTGCTGATGACGGTGATCCTGGCCGCACTGGCGACGGTGACGGCGCAGTGGCTGCCGAATTGGAACCGGGGCATGGCGCGCGTGCAGCGCGCCGAGCGACTGGCGATGGGTCTCGATCGCATCGTGGCCGACCTCTCGGTCGCGGAGACGATCCCGGTCAACGGCGATGCCAAGACGCCGCTGTTCGAGGGTTCCGAACTGGCGGTTACCTTCCTGCGAACCGCGGTTGGTCCCAATGCGCGCCCCGGGCTCGAAATCGTCAGGCTGATCGAGAAGGCCGACAGTCAGGGCCTTGCCATGGTGCGCGAGCGCGCACCGTTCGCGCCGATGCCATCCGATGCGCAAATCCGCTTTGCCGATCAGGTCGTTCTGATCCGTGCGCCGCTTCGCGTATCATTTTCCTATGCCGGGCCGGATCAGGTCTGGCAGCCGGACTGGCGCGGCAAGACGCAGCTTCCGGATATGGTCCGTGTCACCGTGCGCGACAGCGCGACCGGGCAGGTGCTTGCGGTCTCCCGCGCCGCCACGGTCCACGTCAATGCACCAGCCGAATGCGTGCGGGCAAAGAATCCAGCGACCTGTCTGACGGCGAAGCAGAAGCCGGATGCGGACAAAAAAGAGGAGCAGCTCTGAGAGCTGAGCCGGCCGGGATGCAATTGGGTCTGACGTCGAAAGCGGGCGCGCGAGGCTTCATCGTCGTCGCCGTGCTGTGGATTCTTGCAGCGCTGTCGGCTCTGGTGCTGATTTATCTGGTCTATGTCACCAACACCGCGGTGGTCGTGGCCGGGAGCACCGACCGGATCCAGGCCGAGGCACTGGTGACAGCCGGGGTCGAGCTTGCGGCTTATCAGCTGATGACCGTCAAGGAAGGCCTCCGTCCGACCAGCGGGACGTTTAACGCCCGGGTCGGTCAAGGCCGCGTGTTTGTGACCTTCCGTTCCGAGGCCGCGCGCGTCGACCTGAACGCCGCGCCGAAGGGCCTGCTTTCCGGACTGATGATCGGGCTTGGCGCCAGTCCGTCGGACGCGCCCGGCTATGCCGATCGTATCCTCGCCTGGCGCGCCCCGACCGAACGCGGCGACGACGACCCCGAAAACTCGTTCTATCGGACCTCGGGAGCGCCCTATATCCCGCGCCACGCCCCGTTCCCGGCGTCCGAGGAATTGTGGCTCGTGCGCGGCATTCCACCCGCCATCATCGAGCGCATGCTTCCGTTCGTGACGGTGTTCAGCAATCTGCCGTCGATCAATGTCCTCGATGCCGCGCCGCAGGTGCTGGCGGCGCTCCCGAACATGACGCCGGAGAATCTGCAATCGGTGCTGACGCAACGCAACGATCCCACGCTCGACCCGCAGTCCCTGATCGGGATGGTCGGCGGCGAGGGCGCGACACTTTCGGGCTCCCGGGCCTATCGGATCGCGGTCGATGTCGAACTGCCGGACGGACGGCGCAGCGGGGCCGAAATCGTGATCCTGCTTCTCGAAGGCGGCGACGAGCCTTATCGTGTATTGTCGTGGCGCAATGCCTCCGACGGCAGCACCACATCGCAAAGGGCCTCATCGAGATGAACCTGTTCCAGCCGATCGGCGCGATCTTGAGCGCATGGACGGGCAGCGTGGCGGCCGCGCTTGTCGCCGGGCTCGACCGTATCGTCTCGCCGCGCGTGGTCCGGCTGGTCGAGGCCGACGACGGCGGATTTGCCGTGGAGGCGGCGGGCAAGGCCGAAAACATTCCCGCGCGGATCGGGTTCAGCGACGGAACCCTGTCCGCCCCCAATCTGGCGCCCCTTTTCAGGGGAAGCCGGGTCGAGATCGTGCTGCAACCCAAACGATTCCTGTTGCGTCCGCTCGAATTGCCGGCGCGCGCGGCGGATTTCCTCGAAGGCATCGTGCGCGCGCAGATCGACCGCCTGACGCCGTGGAGCGCCAGCGAGGCGGTGTTCGGCTGCAGCGCGCCTGCGGCAAGCGGCGCCGAGAGCATCACCACCATGATCGCCGCCACCACGCGCAAGGTCGCGATGTCCTATGTGCAGGCGGTGTCGGGTTTTCATCCCGCTTCCATCGCGGTCTGCACCGATGTCAGCGAACGCGATGCGGGGCGCGTCAAGGTGTTCGAGCAAAAGGCCCGCGGCCATCTCGACGCGGCGCGTCTCAGCCGTGCGCTGCTGATCGGGCTCGGCGCGGTCGCGGCGGCGGCGCTGGTTTCGGTCTCGGTGGCGGCCTATGTGGCCGATAATCTCGGGGCCCAGGAGGACGAACTGGCGCGGCAGATTTCGGCGCGGCGCGCGGCGATTCGGGCCGGCGCCGACGGCGGCGATCGGTCGCCGGTCGCGGCCCTGGAGCGGCGCAAATACGAGACGCCGGCGAGCGTCATCGTGCTCGAGGCGCTGAGCCAGGTTCTGCCCGACCATACCTACGTCACCGAATTGCACCTGGCCGCCAACAAGCTGCAGATATCCGGCATCACCCGCGACGCGCCGTCGCTGATCCCGCTGATCGAGCAATCGCCGCATTTCGCCCGCGCCACCTTCTATGCGCCGACGACTCGCGCGCCGTCCGATCCCGGCGAGCGCTTCCATATCGAGACGCGGGTCGAACCGAAGAATACGGTGGCGCCATGAGTCCAGGCAACATGAGCGCCGCCAACGTGAGTTCGGGTAACATCGTCACGCGCACGCTGACGCATTCGCCGCTGATCGCGGTCGTGCTCTATCTGGCGGTCACCTGCGGCCTGCTGGTGACCGCTGGGCTTGCGATTGCCAACATCCTCGATCACCAGCGGGCGCTGGCGCAGACCTCCGATCTGCTCGACCAGTTGCGCGGCCGCAAGGCGCGCGGCGCGTTATCACCCTCGGCCGAGCATCCCGGCACGCCATTCCTGGAGGGACCGACGGTGACGGTCGCGGGCGCGGCGCTGCTGCAGCGGGTCGCCACCGCCGTCGGCAATGTCGGCGGTACCATCCAGTCCTCGCAGGTCGATGTGCTGGGCACGCAGGCCAAGGACGGTTTCGTCGGCCTCGTCGTCAGTTGCGAGATGGAGCAGCCGGCGCTGCAAAAGCTGCTCTATGACCTCGAGGTCGGCATGCCCTTCCTGTTCGTGGATCAACTCGATGTGCAGGTGCCGCAAACGACGGCGGCCAATGAAGGCGGCGCGGGGCGGATCAGGGTCGTGCTCGGCGTTTCCGGGCAATGGCAGGCAGCCAAATAGGCAACGGTCGAATTGCCCCCGCCGTATTCCGACGCAGTCGGCGATCAGCGCTACCGGCGGGATCAGGCCTACCAGCTATATTTGGCGACGCCCTTGCCGGCATAGCTGATGACGTTGCCGGAAAACTCGCCCTCGAAGGTGGCCGCCAGCGAGAAGCCGTTCAGCCACTTCATTTCGGCGCCGGCGCTGACCAGCGCCGCATCCGGATTGCCGCGCGCGCCGTTGACGACGAAGGTCGCACCCGGCAACGACTGGAACAGTGCCGTGACCGCGCGGTCGGGGTTGTAATCGTGCGCCCATGCGGCGCGGCCGCGCAGCGTCAGCATCGCATCCTGCATCGCAAACGATTTGTCGGCGCGCAGGCCAAGTTCGGTGCGGGTCGCGGTCGTGGTCTGGGCGGCGTAGTTCAGCGCGAACAGCGGGCTGCCGATCATTGCCTGTTCGGCATAGGCCGGAAGATTGAAGCTGATCACCTGGGCGGCGGCATAGGGCGTGAGGCCGACCACGGGGGTGGCAAACCGGTAGCCGCCTTCGAACCGGCCCGAGAACGTCTCGGCCCGGAAACGGCCCTGCAACTGGTCGAGGCCGGCCAGCGTCACGGTGCGGTTGGTGGTGACGTCGTGCCAGCCATAGGCCAGCGCCGCCGACAGATAGGCCGGGCCGAAATTCTGCCGGCCGAAGACGCCGGCCTGGAACAGGTCGGCCGAGCCGCTGCCGAGGCTGTTGGCGAGCGAGAAGCCGGTGCCGCCGCCTGCCACCGCAAAGCCGATCAGGCTGTCCGGCGTGACCTTGTAGTCGGCGCCGGCGGCGATGCCCCAGACGCGGGCCGTGGTGTCCTGCGACCCGACGACGGCGTTGCCATTGATGGTCGCGGAGCCGCCATAGCCGGCGCCCCAGACGCTCCAGCGGTTGGCCGGCTGCAGGCTCCATAGCGGCGCCTTGGTCGCCATCGCGTAGGCCGCGCGCTCGCTCGGCGTCGCCAGACGTTTCTCGGCAAAGGCGGAGGCCTCGTCGTCGCTGGCGGCATATTGCGAGGCGCTGCCGAGGGCGCTGAAGCCCGCGCCGCGGCCTGCAATGGTGGGATCGAGCAGCAGATTGAGGAAGAGGTCGTCGGCCTTGATCGAGGACTGGATCACGCCGGTGCCGAGCTCGCCGGAGGCGACCGTCAATCCTGCGGCGTTGAGCGTCGCAAAGGCTGCGGGAATGCTACCCGTGGTGTTGAAGAAATTGGTCAGCGCGTTGGCGACGTTCTGCTGATTGATATTGAGCCCGGTCGGCGAAACGAATGAGAGCTTGATGTTCAGGAACGCATCGTGGGCGTCGTAGCTGAGCGTTGCCTGCAGGTTAGGGTTGTTGGAAACGACCGCCGGATTGAAGGTGGTGCCAGCGAGTCCGCCTGTCGCGGTGAGGATGGTGTACTTCTTGTCGACATAGCTGCCCGGCTGGAACACCGCGTTCACCGTGGCGCTGCCGAGGTTTGCGGTGCCCGTCACATTGGTGAGGCCGGCATTGGTCGGCGAAACCTGGATCATGTAGGTCGAGGCCGCCGTAAAGGTGAGGTTGCCCTGCACGGTGAGCGGGCCGAACATACTGCCGCCGGCGCTGCCGGGCGCCAGCGTGCCGCCATTGACTATGGTGTTGCCGACCGTGCCGGAGCCAGCGAGCGTGCCGCCGGCGTTCACCATGGTCAGCGCCGAGGTCGCGATCGAACCGTCGACCGCCAGCGTGCCGCCCTTGACGGTGGTGTTGCCGGTATAGGTGTTGATGCCGGAGAGAATCTCCATGCCGCCCGTCATCGTCACGCCGCCGATGCCCTGGATCGCGCCAGAGAAGGCTCCGTTCGCGTTGCTGACCGTCAGCGTGTTGACGCCGAGATTGACCACGCCGGTGCCGGTGCCCGACAGTGACTTGATCGAGGTGCCCCCGGTGGTCAGCCCCGCAATATCGAACGCGCCATTGGTCGTCACGCCGCTGGAGGTCGCGATGCTGCCGCTGTTGCCGCCAAACGTAGTGAGGGCCAATAGGCCGCCAGCTGCGATCGTCGTCGCGCCGGTGTAGGTATTCGTGCCGGTCAGGAGCTGCGCGGCGCCGTTTGCGATGGTCAGATTGCCGCTGGTGCCGCCGCCAATGCCGCCGTCCTGGATCACGCCCGCGAAGATGCTGCCGGATGTGATGGTGAGGGTCCTCGATCCCAACGCGACGACGCCGACACCGGCAATGTCGAACAGGGCCTTGATCGATGCCCCCGAATTGGTCTGCGAAATATCAAAGGTTCCGACCTGGCTCGGTCCGCCGGGTGAAAATGTAACGAACGCCGAATTCGCGATCGAGCCGTTGCCCTTGAGCGCCAGCGTGGCGCCGGCATCGACCTGGGTTGCGTTGGTGTAGGTGTTGGTGCCGGACAGCGTTTGTGTCCCGGCGATGACCTCGAAGCCGCCGGTGCCCTGAATCGAACCGGCGAATTCGGTCGAGCCATTGCCGATCGCGAGTCCATTAGCGCCGAGATTCACGATGCCGCTGGCGTTTCCGGCGAGCGTCGTGACGAGGTTGAACGGAACAGTGGAGGCGGAGATGTCGAACGTGCCGTTGACGGTGACGTTGCTGGAACTGGAGATGCTGCCGGTGCCCGACAGCGCCAGCGTTCCCGCGGAGATCGCGGTAGCGCCGGTGTAGCTATTGCTGCCCGTGAGCGTCAGGGTCCCGGAGCCGACCTTGATCAGGCTGCCGCCCGTACCGGAAATCACGCCGTCCACCTGGGTGGAAAGATTGTTGCCGCCGGTCGTCAGCGTTTTTCCGCCGAGAACGTAATTACCCGCGCCCTCGATCGAACCGGCAGTCATGCCGGCCGCGCTCAGGCCCGACATGTCGAACGTGCCGCCCGCATTGGTGATGAAGCGGGCATTTCCGCCGGTGCTCGAGCCGGTGAAGCTGGTCGTGGCCCCGTTGTTCGTCGTGATCGTGGCGCTGCTGGCGGTGCTGGAACCGGTGAACTGCAGCGAATTGTTATTGATGATCGTCGCGGTGCCGGCGGACGACGACGTATTGAACGTCAGGAAACCTGTGGCGGCATTGGTGATGCTGGCGCTGCCCGCCGAGGAAGAATCCTGGAAGTTCATGACGATGTTGTTGGTAATCGCCGCGCTACCAGCCGTACTGGTGTTGTTGAATTCCACGTCGCCGTTGTTGGTGATGATGGCTGTCCCGGCGGTGCTGCTGTTCGTGAAGGAGATTGCGCCGTTATTGTTGTAGGTGACGGCGTGGCTTCCGGCGCTGGCGCTGCTGGAATTCTGGAACACCATACTGGAATTGACGTTGAAGGTTTGCGTATTGGTCGAATTATTGAAGACGCCGGTGCCGTTCACCAGGAAGATGTCGTTGGTATCGATCGTGTAGGCTTGGGCGTTGGGGGCGGCGGTGAACAGGACGGTGCCGATATTGACCAGCCCGTTGCTCTGGACGGCGGCCGGGCCGGTGTTGTTAAACGTCGCCATGCCATCGGGCACGCTCGGGGTCGAGTTCCAGTTTGTGCCGTCGGTCCATTCGCTGCTCGATGCGCCGGTCCACGTGCCGTTGACGGCGTGCGCCGCAACAACGCCAAGCCCGGTGGTCGCGAGCAGGACCGCCAGCGAGTGCCGTGTGACCGATCGCAGTTTGCGCCGGGTGTCCGACAGAGACAATTTCGGATCGGCCATGGCGTGTTTCTCAAATTCTTACGTCAATGCGTCTGAACAGCGTTGGAAATCAAAATCGTTTCGACCCCGATTTTCGTCATATTCTCACGGCGTTGCGCCCGCAGGCAACGCGCCTCCGGGCGGTTTTGCGCGGGCGTAGGCCGGGCCCGTTCGTATTTCCGGCGGCGTGGCTGTTTGGCAACATTCAGGGCGCGTGGCACCAGCAAAGTTCCCGGAAAGCGCGCGGTCCTGCCGCACCCTGGGGGGTACCGAAGCGCTACGGAGACAGCTTCGATTCGCATTGCATTGATGCGCGCCGTGGTTGCGGGTAAGTTCACCGCAGATCAGGCAACGGCGAGACCAGCGGCGGGGTGGGGATGGTCGGACGGCTCAAAATTCTGGCTCTGGTGCTGCTATCGGGCGGCATGATCTCGATCGGCCTCTCGCCGGCACTGCGTGCGGCGACCTCTTCCACGGATATTCTGTCCGACGATCGGCCAGGGGGCGGCCCGGACAACGTCGACGTCGGCGCCGTGAAACCGCTTGCGAAGCCGAGCCGGGAGCCCGCGAAGGTGGTGCCGACTGGAAATCCGCTGTGGTCGGTGCCGCTTTCGGCGCTGTCGGCCACCCAGGAGCGTCCGATCTTCTCAGTATCAAGGCGGCCACCGCAGCGTGCCGTGGTTGCGCCCGCGGCGCAGGCCGTCGCGCCGCCGCCGCCGCCGGCCGAACCGGACCGTCCGGCGTTGGCGCTGATTGGAGCCGTCGTCGGCGACGGCGACGCGATTGCGGTTTTCCTCGACCGGAGCAATCAGAAAATCGTCCGCTTGCGGCAGGGTGACAGCCATGCTGGATGGCAGCTCAGCTCGGTCCAGGGCCGCGAGGTCACGCTCAAGAAGGCTGACCGGAGCGAAGTTCTCGTCCTGCAGCGTCAGGAAGGCCCCGCTGGCGCACCACCCGGTGTACCCGCCATGCTGCCGGGGCTGCAACCGGTCTCGGGCGCCACGGATGGGTCTTATGCGCCGTTTACACCACGCTCAACGCCGAAGAACGGTCAGGCGGACGGTCTCTAAGACTTGTGGGCAAGCCGTTGACAATGGACCGTCGGTTCACGATCCCCTCATCAGGAAGCGCGTCGCAAGGCCAGCTTCTTGCAGATTCATATCGAACGACAAGATCGGACGCCCCCTTTACGCCGCGCTCGACACCAAAGAACAGCGAGCCGGACGGGCTTTGAACTTGCGCCGTCGATCATACTCCGCTTTTTTCGAAAGCCCTAGGTCGGCAGTGAACGCTGGTGCGTAAATCAATATGATATGTGAGTCCTTCCAGTGCGGCGTCCCGGAGACTTCGGGACTTAATTTGCGTGACGCTACGCCTCCGAACGGGCTGGTAGGCGATGCAGCAACATCCCCTCGCGTCAAGGGGATCGAGCGGCTGGCCCTCGGCGTTTGCGTCTTCGCGGCCCTGCTGCTGCTCCTCTGGGTTCTCTCGCGCTGCGGGCATGGCTTTGAATTCACCGATGAAGGTTTTTATCTGAACTGGATTTCATCTCCGAAGGATTATCGAGCCTCGGTTAGTCAGTTCGGATTTGTGTATCACCCTCTCTACCAACTCGTTGGCGGAGACATTGTTTTGCTGAGGCAGGCGAATGTCCTGATTATTTTTGGGGGCGCATTTGCACTGTGCACAGCGCTGCTCTTCGCAAGTGTTGCGGAGCGCGTAGATGCAAGATCGACAGCCTGCCTTCATATCGTGGCCTTGGCGTTTGTTATGGCCGCAGGCTCTTTGACGTTTTTCGACTTGTGGCTGCCGACCCCCGGATACAATTCACTGACCTTCACATCCCTGATGCTCGCTGCGATCGGTGTGGTTTTGACCAGACGCGAGCGCTCGAACCGCAGCCTTACCGGATGGATACTGATCGGAGTTGGCGGGGCCCTTTCGTTTCTAGGCAAGCCGACATCGGCCGCAGTCCTTGCGTGTGCCGTGGTTGTCTATCTTCTCCTTGCCGGCAAGCTATGGGTGCGTGGGCTGGCCGTATCCGTCGTCGGGGCGGGGGGGCTCTTGCTTGCATCCGCGTTGGCTATTGATGGGTCGCCTACCATTTTCATCAACCGCATTCTCGAAGGTCTGCGGCTCGGCAGTGACCTGTTACGGGATCAGCCGCTTACGCATATGTTTCGATTGGATTCGTTCAATTTCAGCCACGAGCAGCGAGTCAATTTTGCGCTGCTTTTGACAGTCGCCCTCGTGGCTACGTTCCTCGGCTCGCTCAAAAATGGTACTTCAAGACTAGGGGCAGCGCTCATGGCGATGGTTCTCGCAGGATTGAGTATCGCAATAAGCACAGGAGCTCTATATCCACGCATTTCGTACGCGCCATTTCAGCCGATGCAGTTCTGGGCAATTTCGATTGCCGTCGCACTGTCGGCGCTGATGTCTCCGAAGCGAAACTTCGCCAGCTTGTCGCGCAATAGTATTGCGCTTGCGGTGTTCCTTATCGTGCTGCCCTACGCCTATGCATTTGGGACCGGCAATAACTACTGGGAGCAGGGGGCGCGCGCTGGCCTTTTCTGGCTGCTGGGCTTCCTTGTCGTTACTATCGATCTCACCGCGAAGAACGCAGCATGGCACGGTCTCATTCCCATCACTGGAGCTGCCTTGCTTGTTCCCACCACCGTCCTATTGGTCGCGATGGAAAATCCTTATCGACAAGTGCATGCTCTGCGCCTTCAGAAGACCGAGGTCCAAATTGGGCGAGCGAACTCCACGCTTCTTCTGGATGCTGACGGCGCCACGTACGTTCGCGATCTGAGGCAGATCCTAGCGGATAACGGCTTCCAGGCCGGGGACCCGATGCTCGACCTCAGCGGCGTCAGCCCTGGCTCGATCTACTTGATTGGCGCTCACGCGCCTGGAACCCCATGGCTACTTGCGGGATACCCTGGTAGCAACGATTTCTTCAGGGCAGCGCTTGACTTGGCAGGGTGTCAAGCGGTCGCGGCGTCTTGGATTCTGACGGCGCCAGGTTCGGCTAACCTTTCGTTCGATCCACTTCGCGACCGTGGAATCAACATCACCCGTGATTATCGAGAAGTCGGGTCTGTTCATTCCGCCCGCGGTTTCGCTCCCTGGAATTTCGAACAACATATACTCAAGCCGATTCGAAACCTTGCTACTGCGCGCGAAGCTTGCGAACACGCGAAAGACGTCTCCCAGGCAAACGATAGGAGTCTAGCTGCCTTGATTATGCAGAGGAACGAAAAGCCCTTCTACCGCCATGCGATGATCGTTGATACTAGCCCTAACCGCGATGATAAAGTAAAGTAAAGCTATGCGGCCAAATCACCTTATCGCGGCGGCTTTCTTGTTGGTTGTCGCGGCGACCCTTGCTTTGTTGCTGCCAAACACTGCCTCGCGAGAATGCAACGGTCCAGTTCAAGAGCTATTCTGGAGTTGCCTCAAACAGACTAGACGTTAGGGTGCTGATTGATTGAAGGTGCTCCGGTCGCTCGCCGCCAACGGTTTGGATGTCCAAGCAAGTTGCTGAAGACCAAATTTGGACAATTGGCGCATTCCGACTAGCCGAGGAGGATTGCGCGAAGTACGTCGCAAACGCGCTGCTGTTGTGATTCGTTCAAACCGAACCACATTGGTAGTCGTACTAATCGCTCCGACAGTGAGGTCGTCAGCAGGAGTCCGCCCGTAGCGCGTCCAAATCGTATCCCTGCCGGCGATGAATGTAGCGGAACATAGTGAAATACCGCGCCAATTCTGCTTTGTTTGAGCCCCGCAAGTACACGCATGCGGTCGGCCTCTGATGCCAGTAGGATGTAGTAGATATGTCCGTTGTGTTGGCAATCGGAGGGAACAATCGGGCGACGGAGCACGCCTCGCTGCTCAAGGGGTGCCAGCATTTCATGGTAGCGGTTCCAATTGGCAAGCCGTCCTGCCGTGATCTGTTCCGCTTGCTCCATCTGAGCCCATAGACAGGCCGCCGTGATTTCGCTCGGCAAGAGCGAGGAGCCGACATCTTGCCAGGTATATTTATCGATTTCACCGCGAAAGAATCTGCCGCGGTCGGTTCCCTTCTCTCTAATAATCTCGGCAGCGGACACAAGCCCGGGATCGTTCACCAGCAGGCTGCCGCCTTCGCCGGAGGAAACATTTTTCGTTTCATGAAAACTGAAGCTGCCGAGATCGCCGAGCGCGCCGAGCGCGCGGCCTTTATAGCTCGCCAACACGCCTTGGGCGGCATCTTCGACTACCCTCAAATTGTGCCGCTTGGCGATCGCATTGATGGTATCCATCTCGCAGGATACGCCAGCATAGTGCACGGGCACGATTGCCCGCGTGCGCGGCGTGATCGCGTCCTCGATCAGCTTTTCGTCGAGATTGAGCGTGTCCTCGCGGATATCAACAAAGACGGGAATTGCGCCGCGCAGCACGAAGGCATTGGCGGTGGATACAAACGTGTAGGAGGGCATGATGACTTCATCGCCGCTTCTGATGTCGAGCAGCAGCGCTGCGAGCTCCAGCGCCGACGTGCATGAGTGTGTCAGCAGCGCTTTGGTGCATCCGGTTTTTTGTTCGATCCATTGCTGGCAGCGCTTCGTGAACGGTCCATCGCCGGAAAGGTGACGATTTCGCTGCGCCTCGGCGACATAGGTCAGTTCCTTGTCGCTCACGTAGGGCCGGTTGAAAGGTATGGTCTCAATCGCCACTTTTCCTAGCTATCCTTTTGAGTAATTCGCGATCGTACAACGTCGCTATCTCGCGATCGGCGAAGAAGTATCGACGAGAGAGCGCAGATAGCGCTGATATTCGGTCTTGGGCTCGGGTTTGATCAGTTGTTCGAAAGCTGCCTGGTCAATGAATTTCATGCGCCATGCGACTTCTTCCGGGCAAGCAATCTTCAATCCTGTACGCTCTTCGATCACTTTGACGAATTGGGACGCTTCGAAAAGATCCCGATGTGTGCCGCCGTCGAGCCAGGCTACGCCGCGGCCGAAGAGTGTCACCCTTAAATCACCTGTCCCAAGGTAGTGGCGATTGACATCGGTGATTTCGAGTTCACCGCGCGCAGACGGTTTAATCTCATGCGAAATGGCGACTACGCGCTCGTCGTAGAAGTAAAGACCCGGAACTGCAAGGCGCGATCGCATCGTCTTCGGCTTCTCTTCCAAGTCGACCACGCGTCCCGTTTCGTCGATCACGACCACGCCAAAGCCTGATGGATCCGCTACCTCGTATCCGAAAATAGTCGCACCGGTCTCGTGGGTCATCGCTTGCGACAGCAAACGGGGCAGGCCAGCTCCGTAGAAAATGTTATCGCCGAGGGCCACCGCAACGTTGCAACCGGCAATATCGTCGGCCGCTATCCGGAAGCATTCTGCGATTCCTCCGGCACGTTCCTGCGCGCGATACTCGATTGCAATGCCCCAGCGGGTCCCGTCGCCAAGCAAGGTGCTGATCTGATCGAGCGCGTCCGGGCTGGTAATAATGATGAAGTCGCGCAAGCCCCCCAACATGAGCGTAGTCAGCGGATAGTAGATCAGTGGCTTGTCGTAGATCGGTAACAAATGCTTGTTGACGACATGGGTAAGCGGAAGCAAACGGGTCCCGTTGCCGCCCGCCAGAATGATGCCTTTCCACTTCTTCATTATTTATTCTCGCGGAGAGCTCTTGATCGGTGGGTTCAAGCCGAGGCGATCCTCAGAATTCAAGTCATCCATCGTCCAGTCGATGTGATCGAGATACCAGTCGACCGTCTTTGACAAACCGGTCTGCAGACTCTCTTGTGGCTTCCAGCCAAGGGCCCGCTTTGCTTTGGCAGCATCGATCGCATAGCGATGATCGTGGCCCGGCCGGTCGGGGACGAACTGAATGCGGTCGGCATGACGTCGGCCGTCCGGACGCGGCCGACGCTTGTCAAGAAGCGTACATATAGCTACCGCGAGGTCTATGTTGCTGATCTCGTCGAGCCCGCCGATATTGTAACTTTCGCCGGCCTGGCCATTCTCGCAAACAGCGAGAAGCGCAGCGATGTGGTCGTCTACGAAAATCCAATCACGAACATTCCGGCCCTGTCCATAAATCGGAATCGGCTGACCCGCAAGGGCCTTGCGGATGATCGTCGGAATCAACTTCTCGCGGTTTTGGAAGGGGCCGTAATTATTCGAACAATTGGAAATAATCGTTGGTAGCCCGAAGGTCGCGTACCACGCTCGCGCCAGATGATCACCTCCCGCCTTGCTAGCCGAATAAGGTGAGTTTGGCCGATAGGCGGTAGCCTCCGTGAAAAGCCCTTGGTCGCCCAGGCTACCGTAAACTTCATCGGTCGACACTTGAATAAACCGGAAGCTCTTCCGCTCTTCCGCATCCAAATGGTTCCAATGGCCAAGCGCGGTTTGCAGCATCACGAATGTGCCGCGAATGTTTGTATCTATGAATTTGGCGGGGTCATCGATTGAACGATCCACATGCGTCTCTGCGGCAAGATGAAAAACCGCTTGGGGCGCGAAGTCTCTGAATGAAGCGGCGATTCCACTTTGGTCAAGGATATCCATCTTCTCGAAGCGGTAATTGGGCGAACCGGCCACGGCTGCGACCGTTCGAAGATCACCGGCATAAGTCAACTTATCGATATTGAGGACCTGGTGACCGGCACCCACCAAGACTCTCGCCGCTGCGGAGCCGATAAAGCCGCAGCCTCCAGTGATCAGAAATCTCATTGATGATCTTATTGTCCTGCGATTGGCCGAGACCAGGTTGTTTCAGGGTAAAGACTGGATGTTGTTTTAATCCCGACAAGTCTCTGAGACGAAGTCAAAGACGATCCACCAGAATAGATATTGCCTCTAGGCGCCTCACTTAGAACACATAATATCGCGGTATTCGCTACACGATTGTCGTTGAAATCGCGACAACCGCGTTAGCTACGATTAGGGTCTTTTTGAGCGTCCGTGCAAGCACCTATCTGGCTGCCGCAAGCCAGGCCTTCTAGGAACCTCTAACTCAACGAAAGGGGCACGCCCGCTTCGTCTTCTAATTGGCGCCAGCTTCGGTGAAGTCGAGCGACGAGCAAATATAGGACAATGCCATCTCGCGCCACTGGTTCTACTCAGCCGCTTAAGATGGCTCTATCGACCGCCCGGTGGTCACCACGAACGTCGTTTCTCAGGTCAATAAATGAAATCCAGGTTATTTGCCACATGGAAAAACGCTTCTTCAAAAAGGCCATTATGGCAGAGGTGACCCGGTGACTAAGCCGGGTCTCTATCCTGACGGGGGGATCCCTGGGCAAAATTAATCCTGATCTCGTTGGCGAACCGTGCCGACCATAAGACGGGCCTCTGTTGGCCGGCGATGAGTCGGCTAGAGACTTTGCTCTGGCTCGATAACGTCCAATTATCGAAAGTCAACGAAACTGGCGCGAGAGGGCGACCCCAACGTCAAGTTGGGGATCGATATCTCCCCGCGGGGTTTTTCGGCTCAGGATATTGCGACAGTTGATTTCGCCAGCGCGTGACCTGCCCCTGCCCACACTGGGGTAAGCCCTCGGGTGCTGCAAGATCTTTTGTTACGGGTTACCGCACGATGTTGTAAAGCTTTGGTGCGCTTTGGTTTTTTGAGGATTATAAGGGCTCCGGGACGCTGACGGACTTGCTCCAGACATCAATCCATGTTTTTGGACGATAGAAATGGGGGCTGGAAAGCGCTTGAGATTGGCATTGCCAATGTGTGTGCTGGTAGCGGCTTGCTCGTCGCAGTCGGAGAACCTTGCAACCGTCACCGGCAATCCGCCGGACCCGTCAATGGTGGCGGCGACGTTAAGGAACGTTGCTGCCCAAGCCAAGCTCGGAGAACCGGTGGAGATAGCCGGGCCCATTCCAGCAAATCCAGTTTCTTCAACACCGTGGATAATATGTTGAGAAGCGGCGCTACTGAAGAATCAAAGCGTCACACCTATTCTGCCTTCTTCAAAGACAATACTTACATATCGTCCCGAATGTCGGTTTTCGTCAATCATTGCGAAAGTCAGGCTTTTTCACCATTTGGGAAATAGTCTTCCGCGCCGACAGCATGTCGTCAGCCGTGACGATTATATCGAGGATGGTAGACCACACCCACGTCGTGTGGCTATTGCAAGAAAGTTGCTGCCGCCTACGCGCGCTGTTGGCGTGGCTCGCGCCCAACACTCAAGAAATCACGGGCTATGACCACACGGTAGGAAAAACGCTCGACGAACACACATGGGACTGGTTATTGGTTTTTATGGGGGCGGCGATGCTGGCTTTTGGGAGCGTGTTTGCCGCTGATGTCATACGCGGCCGGCAGTCGAACGATTGGCGAGACAGCCGCCGATACGTTGCCGACATGGTTAACCTCACGGATTGCCGGCCAGAAGCGGCGCGCCCGAATATGATGCCTGGATGGCCAAGCGCGCTCAGCAAGCGGCAGAGCCGAAAAAATAAGCAATAAGTTCCCCGAATTTACGGAACCAACAGCGTGCAGTTGCACCCATGAGGGCAACTCAACCGATGTCCAAGGCGTCCTAGCCTGATGAACAGAAGGGGACCTTGTTCTCGGACTCCATCAGGGCCAGCAGTCAACTGACTGCATCAACAGGCCGGACAGAAGACTGCATCCGACCATGCCATTGCGTCATACCCCTTGCAACGCGGGAGCCGTCCACAGAGGACATCGTGTGGGTTCCCGCTCGGGCCCGCCCGGCCAATCTACGATCTGTCGCGGAATAAAGCCAAAGGCTCCGGCTAGCCGCCGGTTAGGCTCGGCGCAGCTTGGTCAGCCGGCGCGCGACCGGAGATCGCGGCATTGGGCAATGGCCGCGGGGTAACCGACCAAAGCAGCAACAGAACGAAAAGCCCGTTCGACAGAAGACCCGCCGACAAGGGAACATTGAGTAGCGCCTGCAGCACGAGTCCCGCTGAGGCCGCAATCAATGGCGGCGGCAGGCGTGCTGAAACACTGTTTCCGACTGAGACGATCAGGCCGCAAAGCAACGCCGAGAGCGGTGCCCAGATCGGGCCGACCGAAGCGGTGCCCTCGGTCGCAAACAGTGAGGCATTTAGGTTGCCCAGATGGTAGTGGGCTTCCATCTCCACGCCTAGCTGATAGGCGTACTGACAGCCTTTGATGGCCCGCACAATGCCGACCTGGCAAAAATGCGTCAATTCGTGGCTTGCAAAAAAATCCGAGTAGCGATCCATCGCAATTGACGGAAAGGCGAACATCCTGACGTTCGTATATCCGTATAGGTATTTCGCTAAATGGCCCGGCAGGCTATCCGGCGGCAGCAAAGCATAAAGCATCAGTCCCATTGCCATCGGTATCAACAGCGCCAGCACCGTAGCGCGTCTAGGTTCGAATACCCGGAACAGGAAAAACAGGAGTGGTAGCCAAACTACGGCTAGAAGCACCGTCTTGTTTAGCAACGCCGGATAGAAAGACACGATCAGCAGAATAGCGACTGCCGCAAGAACGTAGCGGCGCTGCCATGCGAAATAGGCAAACGCAAAGGGCAGCACGGCGCCGACCACGGATCCCGTCAGATAGTTCAATACAGCCGGGCGAACGAATGTGCTCCGCAGCTGCTCTGCTTCCTGTATCCCTACGAGCGCAACGCCGTAATAACAATTCCATGCCAGAGCGGCCGCGGCAAAGCAGAGAAGCAGGACCACAAGCCGATTCATCGCTCCCGGCGACAGGGTGAACGAACGCAGTAGCCGCGTATCTTGGAACAGCAGAGGCAGCAGAAACAGCAGCAGCGACGCGGCCGCCGACCATCGTGCCAGCGCGTGGTCGTAGCTTGACTGGGTGAAATAGGTGATCCAGACAAATCCCGCGATCGTGCCGTAAAAGCTGACCCCAACGAGAAATCCGAAATTGAAGCGCGGCAGAAGGAAGAGCGGAATGAAACCGGCCAGCAACAGCATCCCGGCAACCGCGCTCCAGAAATTTTCGTGCCCCGGTTGACTGTTATGCAGCACCGAAGTCATCGAGATGCAATTGACCGCGAGAAACATCGCCAGCAGCAGGGCCACGCCGATGAGATCTTGCTCGGGGTCGAAGTGCTTCAAAAAACTGTGCCGGATTCGCTCTTTCATCGCCTCATGGATGTTTGCCGCGCCTTAATTGGCGCCAGCCTCGGTGCAGCCGAGCGACGAGCGAATATGGGATAATAGCGCCCCGCGCCACTGGTTGTACCCAGCAGCGTTGAGATGGATGCCGTCGATCGTCTGGTTGTCGCCGCGAACGTCGTTGCGCAGGTCAATGAAGTCGAGCTTATTGGCTGCAGCAATCTTTCGAATGATTGCATCATTTGAAGCAGCGGCACCCTGATCGAAATAGCTCGTAGCCAGTTCGCCTTTCATATCGAGAGGAGGAATGCCGGCCAGCAGGATTTTTGCGGAATGCTGACGAATCAAATCGAGCAATTGCGTGTAGCCAGCCTCTATCGTGGGGGACTTGGGTATTGTTTTTGCAGAGTCGTTTGTTCCAAGCGCGATCACGACCAGAGCCGCTGGCTCATCAGGTAACAGCTGCTTGGCGATCGCGAGGTACGAAGGCACGCTCATGCCGCCGATGCCGGCATTGATGATGGTGTGGCCGCACAGCGAAGATGGGAAAAGCGCTGCTTCGGTGATGCTGTCGCCGATCACAATGATGGAGCTTTTGGCCTGAGCCAATTGGCTGCGGATCATGAAGGTGCGAACGTCCAGCCGACTGTTACCGAGGTCCGCAGGCGAGTTGAGCCGGATCTGCTCCGAGACACGGCCGATTTCGGCTGAGATCTTTTCAGCATGCGCAAGGGTCTGAGCTTCCCCCGCCTTCAAAATAACGACGCCCAAGGTCAGCATCGCCGAGAGCAGCACTCCGGCGACGAGCGTCAGACCAAGCGCAAGGCTTCGGCGAAGGGACAAGGGTGTAATCCGCAGTTCGAACAACAGGACTATCGTGTCCCGGCCAAATTCACTCTCTGTCACTTTTCCGGGCCGTTCAAGTGCCTACAAGACATCATCGGCAAGAATGCAAGCTCCTTGATTAAGGCTTCGAAGCCGCAAGGACGTCTGCTCATTTCTCGGAACGGTCAAATTTCCAAGTTACGTGGAGTAGCATACCACAGCATGAAGAGGCACGCCGCCCCGTGGGTCAGAAGTATGATAGAGAGGGGCACATTGAGAAAAACTTGAGGCAGGACTGCGCTCGAAATCAAAACAAAGGAAGGCGGCAATCCTGCAGACATTCGATTACCTAGTGCCAGTACCAGCCCGCATATCAGCATGGAGATTGGAGCGAACTGAAGCCCGACCGAAGCCACGCCTTCGGTCGCAAAAAGTGACGCGTTGAAATTGCCAAGGTGATATTCGTTTGCCATGACTATGGATAGTGGCTGCTCATACGGGCAACCGAGAGGCCTAAGAACGGATATTTGGCAAAAATGAGTGAGCTCATGACGGGAGAAAAAATCGTTGTAAACGTCCATCGCGCTCGACGGAAGCGCTATCATACGAAAATTTACCGTCCCGAAATACGAAATTACGGCAGTGCCGAATAGCGACGCAAGCAAAACGCCCGAGACGATCGGTAACAAAAGCGATAATACGACAGCCGTTCGTTCTTCAAATAATTTCGAAAGAACGGTTACAAAAACAAGCCAAGCCGGCGTAAATAGCGAAAGCTTGTTCAAGGTTATAGGGTAAAAGAGCAATAAAAGTAACAGGCAAGCCATTGCTCGCCAGCGCTCTCCCCGCGCAACGAAACACGCAAACGAAAACGGCAACAGTGCGTTTGAAGTAATTCCTATCAGGTAATTCATGCCTGTCGGATAAACAACTTCGGCGCGAAATTTGTACATTTCCGTGAGGCCGACCACTCTAAAGCCGTAGCCGGATCCAATTACAATGACTAGTGCTGACAAAAGCAAGATAAACAACGGGAGTCGTGCGAACGTTTTTGCAGACATCGTATAAACTGGCGGAATTGGCGAGGTGATCAGCAGTACGGGCAAGAGAAAAGCGAGGAGAGACGCGGCGGCAGAAAAGCGCGCCAGTACTTGATCATAATTGAATAATGAAAAAAAACTCAGCCACACGAAGCCAAGCGTCATTGTGTACAAATAGAATCCAACGAAATATCCGAAGCTGAAATCTGCCGCCGCAAATAGAATTGAGATCAAAGATAAGGCAGCGACGCCGAACGTGGCTTGGTAAAGCTGATGCGCATTGAACAATATGTGAAAATCAGCATACCATCGCGAGACATAAACGAGTGAGACGCAGCATATGACGATGTGGAAATATATAAGGAAGGCTGGTCCGAGCCGGACGCGCGACCGCATTGAGGCCAAACGCGGGACATCCTCATACAAGTCGGTCATACTCGTTCCGCCAAAAACGATGTGTCGGCGAGGAAGGATTCCGAGTTTCGTCTGACGCTCAATGTTTTCTCAAGTCCATATTGTGGATCAGGACAACTGTTCCGACCGCAACCAGCAGGGATATCAGGAATGCGACAAGCAGCAGGCTAAGCCGGCGCGGTGTCATCGTCATTCCGGGCATCAGCGTCGGCGGTAGCGAGATGTGCGTCTCGTTGAAATCGTTCTTTTCAAATTGCGCATTGGCGACGGCCTTGCTTTGCTCATTATACAGGCTTCGCAATTTCCCAAGGTCAAGGGTGAGATAGGACCGCTCACGTATTAGGTTGCCTATCAAATTCGTCTGGCTTGAAATCTGCTCGTGCAGTTCCCGAATACGGGCCTCAACCATGCTGCTCTCGCCAGGCTGCAACTCTGTTCCGGTACGTTGATAGAGCGCAGCCAGGCTGGCGCGTTGTTTCTCGAACTGACCGCGCAGATCATCGGTCAAAGTGCTGACGCGCTTGATTTCATTTGCGTCGTCCTTTATCTGCTGCTCGAGGTTGTCGGCGGCCCTTTTGGCCAGGTCAAGTCGGGCTGCGACACCTTCGCGCAATGCTCTCGCGCGCGGCGCCAACTCCTTGATGACGATGTCGGCGGTGGTTTCCTGAAATTCCTTGGCTTCCTTTTCAAGGCTGGGGTCGATGGTGCTCACGATCACCACGGAGCGCCCGATGCTCTCCACGCTCGGGTTTTGCAGTGCAGCCAAAAACTGGGGCGAAACGCCCTTGTTTGCCATCGCCAGCAGCGCGGCGGGAACATAGACGCTGGGTATACGTCTCGCGACATTCTCCGGCAGCTCGAACGCCTCCTGTTTGCCGCCGACGGGGGCAGAGCCGATTTCGATCGATGACCGAACCGTAGCCGCAACCCGCGTGGGTAGCGTGAAAACGACAACGGCAAGGACGATGAATGTCAAGCACGCCACAATGATAAACGAAATTCGGTGGGACCAAAAGATCAGCAAAATAGGAGCTGTCATCGTTCCAGGTTCAATAATCCATCATGAAGCGAATGGGTGCGGACTGAACATCCCGATAGCGAAAGCCCGTGGTTGCCAACGTTTAGGGGAAACAAAAAGCCAAGTCCATCGCCCGCTCGCCGTCGCGTCCAAGTATACGGCGTTTTTCGGCGGCCGTGTGCGAAATGTCACGAAGCGCCCATCGGCGGCCGCTGAGTTCGGCGGGAGTCCTCCGAACGGCACTGGAAGGCTGCTTTTGCCTTACGATTCGGCTTGTTTTCCCAATCATCCACTGTGTTTGGACGACCGGAACAGGGTTCCAAGAGACTTGATTCATAAGGGCTTTTGCGAATATAGACACAGCGTGTCCTTAGCCGCGCCGCGCCTTGTGCGGCTCCTTTCCTCAGGCATGCCGCCGCTCCGCAAAAAGGAACCTCTATGATCAAGTTCGGCCTGCTCGGTTGCGGGCGCATCGCGAAGCGCCACTCCGATCTGTTGGGCGGCCATCACGTCGATCGGGCCGGCCTTGCCGGCGTCTGCGACCCCATTCGCGCGCGCGCTGACGCGATCGCTTCAAAATTCGGGGTGCCGGCCTATTACGATATCGATGACTTTCTGGCGCAAAAAGACATCGACGCGGTTGCAGTCCTGACGCCGAGCGGAATGCATCCCGAGCACGTTATCGCCTGCGCGAGGGCGGGAAAGCATGTGGTCGTCGAAAAGCCGATGGCGCTGCGGCTCCAGGACGCGGACGACATGATCCGCGCCTGCGACGAAGCGGGCGTCAAGCTGTTCGTTGTCAAGCAAAATCGCTTCAACGTTCCGGTCGTCAAGGCGCGCGAGGCCCTGGAGGCAGGCCGGTTCGGGCGCCTTTTTCTGGGCACGGTGCGCGTGCGCTGGTGTCGGGATCAGGCCTATTACGACCATGATGACTGGCGCGGTACCTGGGCCTATGACGGCGGCGTACTCACCAATCAGGCCAGTCATCACGTCGACATGCTGGAATGGTTTTTTGGCGATGTCGTGAGCGTTCATGCGCGCGCGGTCACTGCCCTTGCGAAAATCGAAACTGAAGATACCGCGGTGGCGACGCTGAAGTTCCGCAACGGTGCGCTCGGCATCATCGAAGCGACGACGGCCGCGCGGCCGACCGACCTTGAAGGGTCGCTGTCGATCCTGGGAGAAAAGGGCACGGTTGAAATTGCCGGCTTCGCCGTAAATCAGATCAGGCATTGGCGTTTTGTCGATGAGCTGGCCTCCGACAAGGACGTGGTCGAGAAATTTTCGGTCAATCCGCCGAACGTCTACGGCTTCGGCCATCAGGCATATTATCAGCATGTCATCGACTGCCTGGTCCACCAGCGCGCGGCGCTGGTGGACGGTCTCGAAGGGCGCAAAAGTCTCGAGCTGATCTCCGCTCTCTATGAATCGATCGAGACTGGCCGGGAAGTCCCGCTGCATTTCACGCCCCGGCTGTGCCGGCTCGGTGTGGCGTCGTGAACCAGCCCGAAATATATCAGGCCGGTCTGCGCGAGGTCGAATTCGGGGCGCGGGTCAAGATCGTCGAGCCGTGCAATCTCTACGGCTGCAAGATCGGCGATGACTGCTTTGTCGGGCCTTTTACCGAGATCCAGAAGGACGTACGCATAGGTGCGCGTACCCGCGTGCAGTCGCACGCCTTTATCTGCGAACTGTCAACAATCGGCGACGATTGTTTTGTCGGCCATGGCGTGATGTTCATCAACGACACGTTCTCAACCGGCGGGCCTGCGCGTGGCCGCAAGGAGTTGTGGCGCGAGACCGTAATTGGCAATCGGGTTTCGATCGGCTCCAACGCTACCATTATGCCGGTCAATATCGTCGACGACGTCGTCATCGGGGCCGGTTCGGTGGTGACCAAGGACATCACGACGCCCGGCACCTATGCCGGCAACCCGGCGCGCCGGCTGCTGGCGCGCGGATAAGGAAGATCAAGGATGCCGGTACCCTTCGCAGATCTGCAGCTTCAGTACCAAATCATCAAGGGCGAGATCGACGCCGCGATTGCCGCCGTTATACGCGACAATGCGTTCATCCGCGGACCCTATGTCGATGCGTTCGAGCGGGAATTCGCCAGCGCCGTGGACGTCAAGCACTGCGTGTCCTGCGCCAACGGCACCGATGCGCTCTATCTCGCCATGGCCGCGCTCAACGTCAAGCCCGGCGACGAGGTCATCACGACGGCGCATTCGTGGATTTCTACCTCGGCGATGATCACGCATGCCGGCGCCACCGTGGTGTTCTGCGATACCGACGGCGCCACCTTCACGATTGATCCGGCGGCGATCGAGGCGGCGATCACGCCGCGCACAGTTGGCATCATTCCGGTGCATCTGTACGGACAGCCGGCGGACATGGATGCGATCATGGCGATCGCCCGCAAGCACAAGCTCTGGGTCATCGAGGATTGCGCGCAGGCGCATCTGGCGCGCTACAAGGGCCAGCAAATCGGCACCTTCGGCGCAGCCGCGACCTATTCGTTCTATCCGGGCAAGAATCTGGGTGCGATGGGCGATGCCGGCGCGGTCGTCACCAACGACAGCGCGCTCGCCGAGCACATGACGATGCTCGCGCGCCATGGCGGCCTGGTCAAGCATCAGCACCACATCGAGGGTATCAACAGTCGCCTCGACGGCATGCAGGCGGGGATCCTGTCCGCCAAATTGCCGCATCTCGCCGACTGGACCAAGGCGCGGCAGGATGCCGCCAGGGTTTATGATGCCGGCCTCAACCAGATCGAGAACGTGGTCGTGCCCGAGGTCGCTGCCGGCCGGACCCACGTCTATCACCTCTACACAATCAAGCATCCGCGCCGCGATGCGCTGGCCGCTCATCTTAACAAGAACGGGGTCCAGACCGCGATCAACTATCCGACCGCGCTGCCCTTTCTCGCCGCCTATAGCCGCCTCAAGCATCGTCCCGAACAGTTTCCGAACGCGCATCGCGATCAGGGCTGCATCCTGTCGCTGCCGATGTTTGCCGAGATCACCAGTGATCAACAGATCGAAGTCATCGATCTGATCCGAACGTTCTGAGATGCTGGCATCCGAAGTAGATAAAGGTTTCATCGCTGATATGGCAGAGCCAAACAGCAGTTTTCGTCTGTTGGGAAACTCCGCATGGAATGCCGCGGCTTTTCTGATTGGCGTGGGATTGAATCTGTTGATTCTGCCGTTCGTCGTGTTCCGCCTGGGCCTCGCCGCATTTGGTGTTGCAGGCCTTGTGACAGCCTGCGTCGCGCCCGCACTGGCATTCAGCAACTCCCTCGCGCTATCGACGGCGCGGGAACTTGCCCAGCGATTGGCGCCGGATGTGCGTGACGATGCGCGCCGTTTCTTCGCCACGGCATTGCTCCTGGCAGCCGGGATGGGTGGATTGATCGTGACGATCCTCTGTTTGGCTGGCCCGCCGCTCGCCCGCCTTGCGTTCCACCTGAGCGGCAAGGCCGCCGACGATCTCGGGCTTGCTTTTGCCTTCGGTGCTGGCGGATGGTTATGCCAGTGCGTTGCCGCGGTGTTTCTGGCCCTGTTTACCGCGCGCCAGGATTATCCCCGGATCGCTTCGATCAACATTATCAGCGCAACTATCGCGACGGCAGCCATGGTGGTATTGATACCGCGCTGGCCTCAGGCCTCAACGTATCTTGGCTGCCAAGCGCTGGGCTTTGCGACGAGCCTGCTTGCAGCGTTTGCGCTTTCGCGCGGGGTTATCGGTGGATGGCTGGCGCGTCCCGCGTTTCATCGGGGCCCGCTCGGCGTTCTCGTCAATTTGGGAGTTTGGCAACTGGCTGCGCAGGGTGGCGGCCTGATTGCGGGGCAAGCGGACCGCTACCTGCTCGGGGCGCTGCTTGCGCCCCAATTTGTCGGTTTTTACACCGTCGCGCAGCGGCTGGAAGAAGCTATGTACATTGGCATCCTGAAAGTCGGCGAAATCCTGTTCCCGTTCTTTAGTGCGCTGCAAAAAGAATCCAGCGACCGGAAGGCGGATCTGCTGTTTCGGTCTTCATGGGTCCTCAACGTGCTCGCCGCGAGCGCGCTGGGTGCGCTAATTCCCGTCGCCGGACCGCTGCTTCATCTCTGGACCGGCGCGGAAGTAGCCGCCGAAGCCCAGCGGGTGCTGGTGGTGCTCGCGATCGCTGGCATGCTGGGATGCAGCGCGAACGTATTCGCATTCTATCTTCTGGCCAACGGCCGATCCCGTTCCAACGCGCTGATCTCTTTTGTGACGGCCGTATTTACGTTAGCCACCAGCGCGGTGGCTTTGCCCTATTTCGGATGGCAGGCGGCGGGCTGGAGTGCCTGCATCGGCATGATGGCCCAGATCGTCACGACCATCATCTTGCTGCGGCAAAATTTTAGCCTCGCTGGCATGTGGTCGCGGGTGGCTCACTTTGTATTGCTTCCATTGGGAACGGGCGTCGTCACGGCACTCGTGTTGCGACATTCCATTAACGGCAGGCTGTTCGACCAGGCCCCACACTGGTGGTACGTTGGGGGTCTATATTGCCTGGCGGCAGGTATTATCTTTGTCGTCGTTGTCGCCGTCTCGCGAGTCGGCCCGCACGGCGCGGCTTGCTGGCGGGATCTGCGCGTCATTGCAAGTCGCTTCCTACCCGTAACGGCGGCGTAACCATGTGCGGGATTGCAGGCATCGTTGACTTTCGCGGCAACGCTGTCGAGCCGGCCGAGATCTCGCGCCTGACGAATCTGTTGGCACATCGCGGCCCGAACGGTGCGGGAACCTGGTTCAGTGCAGATCGAGATGTTGCCTTTGGTCACCGTCGGCTGGCAATTATCGATCCGGGAGCGGGCGGTTACCAGCCCATGTTGTCCGACGATAGTCGCCATGTGATTGTCTTCAACGGCGAAATTTACAATTTCCTGGAGCTTCGGCGCGAACTCGAGGCGGAAGGCGCGATCTTCCACACCCAGTCGGATACTGAGGTCATTCTTGCGGCGTGGCGAGCGTGGCAGGAAGGAATGTTGTCGCGCTTCAACGGCATGTGGGCCTTGGCGATTTACGATACTCAGACAAAGGAAGTGTTCCTCGCGCGCGACCGCTTCGGCATCAAGCCGCTTCTCTATGCGGCGTCGCCCAAGCGCTTTGTTTTCGCATCGGAGCAGCGCGCGCTGGTGCGAAGCGATCTGTTTGGGACGTCGCTGGATGTAGACGTCGCGCGGCGGATTATGCTGGATCCCTTTGGAGTCGAAGGTAGCGAGCGGACCCTCTGCCAAGAGGCGCGCCGTTTGCAGGGCGGCCATTGTTTGTGGCTGCGTCAGGGGCGGCTGGAGATCCGGCGCTGGTGGCGCACCATCGACCATTTGCCGGCGGTGCCGAGGACCGAACCCGAGCGCGTCGAACGCTTTCGCGAACTGTTCCAGGATGCCGTTGCGCTGAGGATGCGCAGCGACGTGCCAATCGGGACTTGCTTGTCGGGAGGGTTCGATTCATCAGCCGTGATCTGCACCATGGCTGCGCACGAAAAAGCCGGGATGGGACCGCGCGACAGCACCTCATGGCGCCATGCCTTTGTCGCGACATTTCCAGGCGCATTGAACGATGAGCGGCCCATGGCCGAGGAGGCGGCCGCATGGGCGGAAGTCAATCCGACGTTCCTGGAAATCGATCGGACGGACGCGCTGACTGACCTGGACCAAATCCTCGACGACAGTGATGACGTCTATATCGGGCTTCCAAGCGCGGTCTGGTTGATCTATCGAGAGCTCAGCCGCCAGAACGTGCCGGTATCGCTCGATGGCCACGGGGCCGATGAGTTGATGGGGGCCTATCTCCAGGATGGTCAATCCGGAGCTTTTCGGATGAGAAATGCCCTCGCGGGAATTTCCTCGAATTCAGCACTGGCCAGGCACGGCGTGAATCTGTTGCGGGCGCTGATGATCAAACGCCAGGGGCAGTATTTTTTGCGCGGCGGTCTGCGCCAGGTTCCCGGCCAGTTCAGTCTTGTGGGCGATGACGACGTGCTGCCGCGCGATTGGGGGTCGTTGAACCGACGCCTTTATCGAATGTTTCACGGCACTGTATTGCCGACCATTCTGCGAAACTTCGATCGCCTTTCGATGGCCCACGGCATCGAAGTCCGGATGCCGTTCATGGACTGGCGCCTGGTTACTTATACGATGGCGCTGCCGGAGACGAGCAAATCGTCCGATGGCTACACCAAGGTCATCGCGCGGCGGGCAATGGCCAATCAGATGCCGGAGTCCATCCGCATGGGGCGCCGGAAGGTGGGCTTCAACTCGCCGATGCCGGAGTGGCTGAACGGGCCGCTGTCCGACTGGACGGCCGATTTGCTCGATCAAAAGGTTCCGGCGTTCGCCGAATTGGTGGACGAGCCTAAGCTACGCAGGACGGTCAGCCGCTTGACGTTTTCTAAGACATGGGACTGGGAATCGGTCGGACGAATCTGGCCGTATTTGAACATGAAATGGCTGCTGGCAAGGCAGGCTTGAATTATGCGTTTGTTCCAAAACAGTGGCCTTTATCCGTCATATCTACGGCGCCTGAACCAGCTTGCATCTGGGGCGCATGGTTTCGATGAGCGACGTCGGATCTTTTTGGCCGATCGATTTGGTGCGCTGCATTTCTTGAAACCGGTGCTTGAAGGAGACGCCGATGCCTTCTTCACCAATGGCGACGATGAAATCTTGCAACGTTATTGGGCGCGCGAAAACGGCATGCCGGGCAAACCATCGCTTGAAAGCATAATGCTCGCGCAAATTGAGAGCCACCGGACCGAGGTTTTTTACAACCTTGATCCCATACGGTATCCGAGTTCGTTTGTTGGCAAGCTTCCGGGGTGCGTCAAGAAAACACTCTGCTGGCGGGCCGCCCCATCAGGAAATGCAGATTTGACAACCTATGGCGCGGTGCTCGGAAATTTTCCTTCAATCCTGGATTCCTGGCGCAGCAAGGGTTGTCGCGTCGAGCTTTTTTTCCCAGCGCTCGACCCCATGATGGCAGAATATGGACACGGCGACCGATCGATCGATGTGCTTTTTGTCGGAGGCTATTCACGACATCATACCGCGCGCGCAAAAATCCTCGAGCAGGTGGCAGGCCTGGCCGGTACCTTCGAGCTGATGTATTGCCTGGACTCTTCGCGGCTTACTTGGCTTGCGGAAAGCGCGATCGGCAACTTGCTGCCGCTGCGAACTCACCGGCGTCCGGATGTCATAGCCAGAATTGCAAACCCCCCGGTATTCGGAAAGCAGCTGTACGAACTTATCGGAAAATCAAAGATCGTGCTCAATGGCGCCATCGATATGGCCGGCAACGATCGGGGAAATATGCGCTGTTTTGAAGCCATCGGCTGCGGCGCCTTAATGGTGTCCGACGTCGGCAATTATCCAGACGGAATGAAAGCAGGCTTGACAATGGAGACTTACGCTTCCCCGGAGCATGCCGCGGAACTGATCTCGAAGTGCCTGGAGAACTGGCCTCGATTGGCGGAGGTTGCAGCCCGGGGACGGAACCGGATTTCGGAGACTTATAGTAAGTCCTTGCAATTGGAGCGTTTCGTCGATCTCGTCGCGCGGATTTAGCCGTGCTAAAGCGTTCCATATTAAGGGAGTCGCGGAGAGCGGCCAATTCAGGTTTTCGATGATGCATACGGATAGACTTATCCACGGTATGAAATTGTTGCTCGACGGAGCCGCCGTGCCCGTTTTCAAAATGCGGCCACGGCCCTTCAGCCCGGGCTATCAAACCGTAAAGCGTCGGCTCATAAAATCGGCGGTCGATCGTGACATGCTGCGTGACGGCAAGAACCTGCCGCCCGGCTACGGCGTCGCCATGGACGAACGGGTCGTGGAGTATCCTTGGCTGTTTGCACGGCTGTCGACGAATGTCGGCAAAATGCTCGATGCCGGGTCAACCTTTAATCATGATTTCCTTTTGGAACGGCCCCCGTTACGGGGCGCTGATCTCACCATCATGACGCTGGCGCCGGAAAAGCGGTGCTACTGGTACAACGGTTATTCCTACGTCTTCGGCGATCTAAGAAATACGATGTTTGCCGATCATGCATTCGATACGATCGCCAGCATTTCCACAATCGAGCACATTGGCCTGAATAATACGATGCTCTACACGGGAAATCCCGAGGATATGGAATCCGATGAGAACGGGTTCGTGCCGGCGGTGAAGGAATTTAGGCGAATTCTCAAGCCCGGCGGTACCTGTTTCATTTCTGTTCCCTTCGGCAAGCGGGATAATCTCGGCTGGTATCAGGTCTTCGATCTCGGGATGATCGAAAAAATCGTCGAGACATTTGGACCAAGTTCGCACCAGATCGATTATTTCGGCTACTCGAGCGATGGCTGGTCCCGAGGATCCGCAGCTTCCCTGGCGAATGCGACCGTGTACGACGTTCATACCGGTAAGGGATGGAGCACCGACCGGGCGGCATCGTCCCGGGGTGTGGCGTGCCTGCAGTTGACGGCATGAACATCGATTTCCTGATCCAGCGACTTATCGGGCGCGCCACGTGTCGGCTGCAGCAAGATGCAGTTCTCGGTTCTAGTGCGAGGATCAGAAATATTAGAGGCGATATTGACAAGATCCTTGTCGGCCCGCACAGCCGCATCTTGGGAGAACTTCTGACCTTCGCGCACGGCGGCGAGATTAAAATCGGCGAGTGGTGCTACGTAGGTGAGGGGACCCGAATCTGGTCGGCAGCCTCCATTGTGATCGGCAATCGCGTTCTGATTTCGCATTCGGCGAACATTTTCGACAGCCTTACGCATCCGCTTCAGGCGGCGGCGCGACATGAACAGATCAGGCAAATTTTCGGACACGGACACCCTCGCGAGATCTCGCTTGACGAGAGCCCGGTCAAGATTTGCGATGATGCTTGGATTGGTGCAGGTGCAATGGTACTGCGCGGCGTAACCGTAGGTGAAGGCGGCGTTGTCGCCGCAGGTGCCGTCGTCACCAAGGATGTTCCACCGTATTCTATCGTGGCAGGAAATCCTGCTGTGCTCATAAGAGAGTTGCCAGCCGATGCCCGCTGAGCCGGAAACCTCGACGTGGGAAAACGCTGTGATCTGGCTTCGCAACCAGCCGAGCCAGCAGCAGCTTGTGCTCGACGCTTTTTACGATGACCCTCTGATCGCCGCCGCGGAGCGCTATTTTGGCAGCGAAGAATGGCAGACGGTTTCACAGCTCCTGAAAGGACGGACGGGCACGGCACTCGACGTGGGCGCCGGACGCGGTATAGCTAGCTATGCGCTTGCGCGCGAAGGGTTCCTGGTTACTGCGCTCGAACCTGATCCCAGTGCCATCGTCGGCGCGGCGGCGATTCGGGCACTCGCCGCCGAGGCCGGACTGCAAGTTGATGTGGTACAGGAGTTTTCCGAACGCTTGCCGTTTGCTGATGCCACGTTCGATGTGGTGTTTGCGCGGGCCGTGCTGCACCACACCCGAGATCTGGATAGCGCATGTCGCGAAATGTTTCGGGTGCTGCGCCCCGGTGGAATTTTCATCGCCGCGCGCGAACATGTAATCAGCAAGGAAACTGACCTGACACAGTTTCTTGATCAACACCCATTGCATCACCTCTATGGCGGCGAGCATGCGTTCCTTCTCGATCGCTATACTGGCGCCCTCAATGACGCGGGCTTTGCTCCGGTCGAGGTGCTGTCTCCGCTGAAAAGCCCCATCAATCTCTTTCCGTATACGATCGACAGTCTGCGGAACGAGGTCGTGGGCAGACTTTCGCGAAAGGTGCCCGCCGGACCATTGTGGCGCGTCGCACTCGGATCCAATCGCATCTTCAAGTCGCTGCTCTCGATAGCGGAGCTTTTCGACAACCGGCCGGGACGACTCTATTCATTTGTCGGCCACAAGGCGCAGCTCTGACAATGTGGGTTACCGGAGCCAATGGTTTCATCGGTCGGCACCTCGTTCGGGTGCTGGCAGACACGGGGCACACTGTCCATGGCATTGGTCATGGCGCGTTTGAAGATGCTGACAGGGAGCGCATCGGCTTGAGGGAGTGGTTAAACGGCGAGATCGACGCCGCCAACCTCAACGCACTCGCAGGCCGGTCGGGATCGCCATCGACGATCTTTCATCTAGCCGGCGGATCATCGGTCGGATTGTCGATCGCGCAGCCATATGAAGATTTTTCGCGGACCGTTTCCAGTACGGCCCGATTGCTGGAATGGCTGCGCGGTTCCGCACCGGATTGCCGCCTGATTGTGGCGTCCAGCGCGGCGGTCTATGGTGCTGAGTATCAAGGACCTATCTCCGAGGATTCCGAGCCGGTTCCAATGTCGCCCTATGGGCAGCACAAGCTAATGATGGAACAGTTGTGCAGAAGTTACGCCTTAACCTTCGGTTTGCGCAGTACGGTCGCGCGATTGTTTTCGGTCTACGGCCCCCATTTGCGTAAGCAATTGCTGTGGGACATGTGTTCCCGGTTGCAGAGGGGCGAACGAACCCTGGTTCTGGGCGGAACCGGCGCCGAAGTGCGCGACTGGATCGATGTCCGCGATGTAGCGCTGCTGTTTGCAAAGATCGCCGAGGTGCCGCAGCGAGAAAGCTATCAGGTGGTCAACGGCGGCTCCGGTCTCGGAACGACGGTCGCCGATATAGCCGGCATGCTCGTGAAAAATTGGGGGGGCGACATCGCAGTGCGTTATTCCGGTAGCATTCGGCCGGGAGACCCCTTTAGTCTGCTGGCGGACGACACCAAGCTGCGTCGGCTACCTTTTGACCGGCAAATACCGCTCGAGCGGGGGCTTGCCGAGTACGTGCTCTGGTTCAAGGAACAGGCTCGTTGACCGCTCGCCCCCCCCTCCGCGTTGCATTCACCATTATTCCTCGCCGGATTTGGGCCGGTGGATATAACTACCAGAGCAACTTATTTGCAGCCCTGAACCGTTACCGCCAAGGCGAGATTGCGCCGGTTGTTTTCGCAGGCGAGCAGGACGATGCCGCCGATCTCGAGGCCCTTGCGCGTACCCCCGGCGTCGAGACCGCGCAATCCGCAGCTTTCGATCGACGTCGTGCCGGCCTCGCTGCAGCCCTTTCGCTCGGGCTTGACTATGCGGCGGTAGCTGAGTTCCGGGAACGGAAGGTCGACGTTGTTTTCGAATCGGCACGGTTTTTTGGTTGGCGTCTGCCATACCCGGCGGTGGCCTGGTTTCCGGACTTTCAGCATCAGCGATTGCCGCAACTGTTTTCGCCAGCCGCACGATGGCAACGTGAGATTGGTTTTCGCCTGCAAATCGCGTCGGGCCGCACCATCATGCTCAGCAGCGAAAGCGCGCTTCGCGACTGCCAAAAGCTTTATCCAGGAACAGCTCGTCGAACCTGTGTCGTGAGGTTTGCGACGCAGCCGCCGCCTGATCTTCTGACCGCAAACCCGTCTGACGTCATCGAGCATTATGGATTGCCGTCAAGATTTTTCTATCTGCCCAATCAGTTTTGGCGGCATAAGAACCATCAGGTGGTGGTCGATGCGCTGGCAATTCTGGCGAAACGCGGAGACGACGTTGTCGTCGCTGCCTCGGGCAGCAAGGGCGACCATCGAGAACCCGATTATTTTGACAGAATCATGCGGCAGGTCGTGGAGCGCGGCCTTGAAAGCAATTTTCGCTACCTTGGAATGGTTCCGCTGCCTCACGTGTACGCTCTTCTGCGCGCTGCTACGGCCCTGATCAATCCGTCTCGCTTTGAAGGCTGGAGCACCACAGTGGAGGAGGCGAAGTCGTTCGGTGTGCCAATGATCTTGTCAAACATTGACGTACATCGCGAGCAGACAGAGGGCGAAGCAAGCTACTTCAGCATCGACGATCCTTCGTCACTTGCCGACCATCTCGCGAAGGCGCTTCAAAATCCAGAGCCTGCAGTGGTTCGAAATCTATTGCCGGATCTCGATGCGCGCATGGCTGCGTTTGCCAAGGACTTCGCGGGTACAGTTCAGCGCGCAATGCAGTGATAACGGCAGGTTCGTCGGCCCCAAGCGGCTACTCATTTGGTCCGATAACGCACCGACTGACGTTTGAAAGAGCGAGACATCTCCGCGGCGCTAGAGGATTTCGTCGAGCCGCAGAATGGAGATATTTACCAGCGCGCCGAACGGCAACTCGACATTTGATCGTCTATTTGCGACTCGCATAGGGGACGGTTCATCTGCGCAAATACTACCAACGGCCGCGACTTTTGACTCATTTTGGGAATACCAAATCGGGGAAACTCTGACTCGATGCTTGCTCTTGAGAGAGGAGCGGCAACGATGGGAAGAACGGTTAGGATCCTACGACGTGATTTGACGTCAAAAAACTTCGTGCGGCGGCGAGCCGAGGGAAAGATGGTTCAGCGGCGCGGTCGATGCTGGCTCTTGCGATAGTGCTCGATGGGGCTGATCGCAAATCAGCCGCCGAGACCTGCGGCATAGATCGACGCTGCGGGAGCAGAGGAGCAGGCCGAACTGACCGAACTAGTTGAGGCCAGGCCTGATCCGGCTCGTCATGGGGTGGTGCGCTGGCGGCGTGTGGATTTGGGCGACGAGTTGGAACGACGCTTCGGAATCGCGTTGCATGAACGTTCAGTCGGCAAGTTGCTGGCGAAGTTTCGCTATCGCCGGCTCTCGGTGCGCGCGCGTCATCCCCAAGCCGACGAGGAAGCCCAAGAGGCGATTAAAGAAACCTCGCTGCCACGATCGCGCCGCGGCTCGATCAGTTAGGTTTGTCGATTCAGGGAAGGGCATGCGATAGGGGAACAGGTCCAGGCGATTCGACAGCGGTAAAATGGTAGCTTGTTCAAGACGGTTTCCAGCCTGTGGCGAGTAGTTTTTTTGGCCGCGCAACGAGTGGGCAGCCGATCCGTTGCCATAAGGCGCCCTGGCCGATGGCTTTGAGAGACAGTTCAAGTAATCTTTCAGGTACCGGTACGAGCCAGGGCGGCCTGCCTAAGCTGGTCCGATGGCGTGCAATGACGTCCGCAACACTGAGCGGTGTGGGATCGGCGACGATGAATGTTTCTCCGCGCGTACGGGCATTGGTCACGGCCAACGCGACGGCAGAATTGAAATTTTCGACCGAAAGCACGGAGCGTCGCGCCGTCAACCCTCCGAACGGCAGTGGAAACGGCAGACGCGAGATCTTGTGGACGGTGGCAAAATTTCCCTTTTCGCCAGCGCCATAGATCACGACGGGACGGAGGATTGTGAATGAAACGCCTGTCGCGCGAACGGCCTTTTCCGCGGCCAACTTCGACCTACCATAGGCGCTGCTCGGCCTTGGCGGGTCATCCTCGGTCAATTCATGATGGGAAAAAACGCCGGACTGCGCGGCAATCGACGAGACGAAAACCAGATGAATGCCGCGGCGAAACGCAGCTTCGGCCAGTGCCTTGGTCGCTACGTGATTGACGCGGTCGTAGAGGTCTTCGTTAGCAGACGTGTGCGCAATGCCGGCGAGATGGACGACGGCGTCGCATTTTCGCAGTAGGGGCTCCCAGTCGAATGGGAGGGACAGATCGGGAAGCCGGACCGCGACGATGTCCGGGCCTTCGAAAGCGGCGCCAGCCCTGGATGCGGCGATCACCTTGTAACCCTGCGTGGGGAGATAAGGTACGAGATGGCGCCCGAGGAAGCCGTCGGAGCCCGTCACGAGCACGGTGGTTCGATCGTTCATTGTGAGCGCATTTGAGGGGGAGACGCCGTGAATGGCTGCCGCCCGTGAGGACTACGAGGTGAACGCCTTGCTTAAGCTAAGGCATTGGCTTGTCGTACGCAATTGACGATTGTATCCCGAAACATTTCGTCGCCCGTGGAAATCAACGCTGCACGCCTGGCGCGCTGTCGGTCAATGCGCAGGATCGGGTTGCCTGGGTCTTTTTTGTTCGAACAATGCGCGCGGAGTTACGTACCAGAGCAGAAACAGCAAAGCCGCGCCGTTCGCCAGCAAGGTTATCGATAGCGACAGGTTTAGGAAGATTTGAGGGAGGGCGCCTCCGGATATCAGAACGAACCGCGACGCGATCGCCCTAACGGTTGGCGTGCATGACGTCGCTGATGACTTGCCGATAGGAGGCGATGGCACGGTCGTAGGTAAAGCGCTGCGCTGCCAGCGCGGCGCGTCGGCCTTTTGCCTGCGTCTCCTCAGGATGAGCTGCCGCCGATCGAATGGCTTCGGCGAGATCGAGCGGATCTTCCGGTCTTGTGACCCAGCCGATGTCCTCTTCTTTCAACATCAATGCGGCCTCTGAACTGGCTTCGGCGGTGACAATGACCGGCCGTCCGACTGCGAACAGATTGTAGATTCGGCTCGGAACCGACACGCCAGCAACATTGCGGCGATAAGGGATAATCCAGACGTCGGCCGCCGACAGAAACTCGGCAAGTTCGGACTGCGGCACTCGATCGACAAGCGTAACGTTGTTGAGCGGAGCCCTTGCAAGCAGCTCGGTCAATTGTTTCCACCCGGCTCCCGATCCGGAAAGCAAAAAGTGAATATTCTTCTCACCCTTTAACAATCGTGCGGCTTCGTACACGGTGGCGGTGCTGTGAGTAAAACCAAGGTTGCCCGAAAGCCCGACAACCATCTTATCCGTGAAACGGCGGCGGAACGAATTGTCACTGGTTATTTCGCGATATCCGATCGGCAGCAGCACCCAGTTCGGAATCAACTTGATCTTGTGGCTTTCCACATTTCTATAGGTGAGCAGAAGCGGTTCGACGTCGCGCCCGATGGTGATGATCGCGTCGAGTGCACCGAACAGCAGGCGATTGGCAAAGCGAATCGTTTTGACCACCAAGGACTCCGGCTGCATCAATCCTGCCATTACCAATGCTTCGGGATACAGATCGTGGATCAGAAGGGTAGCAGACGCCCCGCGTAACTTCGCCGCCAGCGTCACTGAATATGGTAGCGCGAACGGGGCTGTCACACTGAGCACCACATCGTTTCTGGTGGCGTATTTGAGGGTTGCAAAGAACATTTTGATTGATACCAGCGCCATGGCGAGCGCCCTTCGCGCCAGTGCATCTTTTTCCGGCGCCCATGTGCTGACTTCGACGACACGGAGCTTAGCAGTCTCAGCTGAGGCAGAATGGGCGGTTCCAGAAATCACGAGAACCTCGCAGTCAGTCTTGAGGCCATCGGCAATCGCTGTCAGATAAGTGGCTGTAGTGGTGGGGTCAGGAGCATAATATTGGCTCACTATCACGACTTTGCCTGACGCACGCTTTGACATCATTCGAAATACCTGGAGAACTATCGAGCAAGAGGACGGACCGGTAAAATCGTTACCGCTGCTTTTCTGGGAGGGTCTGGTGGTGCGAACCCTAGCCAAGCAAAGTTATGCTGCACTGGAACGAAGTGCGCAAGTCGGGGTGCGAGTGACCACTTCTGCAGCTCGAATGCCGATCTCATTAAGCTCAGCTCGCATTTTCGGCGAACGTCACGTCGCGAGCCTTCCTTTGAGTCCGACTTGTGGCTTGGTAACGAGCCGAGGAGGCAATCTCGGCGGCTGCCACTGCTTCCCGATGCTGAGTTGCTTAAATGAAGGGAAGGGTGTGTTAGGTCTGCGGACCGTGGGGAGGTCAGGAAGGCCAGCGTCATGGCCGTGGTGGCATTGAGGCTGGAAATCGTCGGCGCGGTCCCGAACACGGCCGAGCCCGTGCCGGTAGACGTCGTGAGTGCCGCCAGCAGATTGGCGCTAGAGGGCGTCCCGAGGAACGTCGCAACCCCCGTGCCTGGCGTGAGCGTGGCAAGCGTGCCAAACGCGACCCCGTTGGTCTTGGTGCAGACGATCGAGTTGGCAACGATCATACAGTCGCCCGAGATCAATCCTTCGATGTAAGTGGCGATCTGGGCGGGGGTGCCTTTGCGGTCGGCGCCGCCTTGCACCACATAGAGCAGTTCAGTTCCACCCAACGCGCTCGCCGCCGTCATGGCGGAAACGGTGCTATTGGTGGCGTGGGCTACTGGCGTGACGAACGGCAGCGCCAGCGACAACAGGCTCGCAAGGATCAGGAGATAACGTCGCATGTCAGCAGCCTCCCGCGCGGCAGATTAGGCTCGCGCCGTCCGTTTGAAGAATGAGGGACGTTCCATCGACCAGCAGGATATCGCCGGTCGGCTGGGGCACTGGCGGGGCACCATGGGCACCAAGCAGAACCCGGCCCATGGACGTATTGAGCCCGAGCGCGAGCGCGCCCGAAGCTATTCCTGCGACGGCCAGGGCCAGCGCGATCGAAATGATGAGGATGCGCATGTCAGTCAAATGCCCCGGAGAGCTTGAATTGCAGATCGGTGGTCGAGGCCGGCGTCACCGATCCACCCACGACGAGACAGACGTAGAGCACTCGGCCCTTGGCGGGCGTGTCCTGGTTGGCGACGGAGGTCGCCTGAACCAGCTGGGCGCTTGCAACGCTCGTTCCCGTAGTGGCCGCAGGCGTCAGGGTGAACGGCTGAACCGCAAGCTTTGCGACATCGGCTGCACCGAGGCTGAAGGCAGACTTGTCGGTGCAGGTGGTCGCGGTTGGATTCGTGTCGAAGATGTAGAACGTGATTGGTATGGTCGATCCGCAGTTCGACGTCAGGTCGACTTCATCCAAAACGCCCGATGGGCTCAGATAGGCAGAGCGAAAGAACGGGACGGTCTGCAAGCCCCCGATGGCATTGCCGGAAGAATAGGCCGCGGTCTGGATCGTCGGCGTCGTCGACACGCCATCGTTGGCGGCAAGTGCCGCTGATGCCATCAGCGCAACGTCAAGCGCCGCCAGAATGCGGGTGATCTTCATGGAGAATTCTCCGGATTGGGGCTTTCTAGGTCAGCGTTTCCTTGGTTTGAATCATATCAGGCAGCCTCGGCGAGTTTGTAAGACCAGGTGTGGACGACGTGGTGGCGATTGACGTCCTTGATGCCGAGCATGATGCGCTCCTTTAGCTCCTGTTTTGATGCTACGCGGATGTGGCGCAGGACGGAGCGGGCGAACTTGGAGAAGAAGCCCTCGATGAGGTTGAGCCACGAGCCGTGTTTGGGCGTGAAGGTGAACGCGAAGCGGCCGCTCGGTTGAGTAGCGAGCCAAGCTCGGGTTTCTCGGGAGATATGTGCCGAGTGGTTGTCCAGGATCAGCTTGATCGCTGTACCGGCCGGGTAAGCGGCATTGAGAAGTTTGAGGAATTCAATGAACTCGCGACTGCGGTGGCGGTCTTTGACCAGGGCGTGGACCTTGCCGGTGAGCAGATCGATCCCGGCCAACAGGCTGAGCGTGCCATGGCGCTTGTACTCATGGTCGCGTGAGAATGTCGCGTAGGTGCCAGGCACCGGCGGCAAATCCGGCGACGTGGTCGCGATCGCCTGGATTCCCGGCTTCTCGTCGTAGGAGACAATCGCTACCGGCTTGCGCGATGTTTTAGGCTTTTTCTTCGCCTTCTTCGCCTTGGCCGCGGCCTTTTTCAGGACCTGGACCTCGCGATAGACGCACAGAACTTCCGCCATCTTCTGTTCGAACTCGGCGTCGCGGCGTTCCAGATAGTAACGTACCTTATGCGGTTTGATCTCCTCTTGACCGAGAATCTTGCACACCGTGCCCTGGACAAGATTGGCGAGGCATCCGTGTCCCGCTGCCGCCCCGTGTTCGCGCGCATGGCGCGCCAGCAGACGCGTCGTCCACAACTCGTGCGGATAGCCGTGATCCTTGGCCTTGTCGCACGCCAACGACACCAGCCAGGCCTTGGCCTCCGGCGTAATCGTTGGCTCCTTGCCCGGTCTGGGTCGGTCATCAAGCGCCATCAACGGCCCATAGGCCAGCGCCCGCTCGATGCAGCGTTGGACCGTCTGGTGATGCATCCCCACCCGCTGTCCAACGGTAAAAAAAGACGGGTTCTCGCTATAGGCCAGAAGCATCTGCGCACGCTGCACCCGGCTCGCCGGCTCGGTGCGGGACCGGGAAATGCTGATCAGACGCAAAACGTCCTCATCTGTCATCACCACCTCAAGCGCTCGCCGCCATGTTGCCATGATCTCGCTCCTCGTTCAGCTCTTCTCAAACGAGGAATCCACCAACATGCTTCCCGTTCCATAAATGCTGGCATTCTCAATGCCGGTTTCATGGAATCGATCGTCTAGCTACTTTCCGGCGCAAAATTGACGTTTCCGGGATTGAGGTCAGTTGGTTGCCGCAAAACAAAACCCGCCGGGGTGAGCGGCGGGCCCGAGTTGGCTTAGATTGAGGCGCCTACTGGACGGATTGTTTTTCCATTGTGCGACCGATGTTGACGATGTTGTCGGCGATGACGCCGAGCCCGACCCAACGCTTCATTCCGGCATCGCCTTTGTAGTGGCAGCGATCGAGCCCGTGTCGCCGCTTGACCACGCTGATGCGTCCCTCGCATCCGGTCCGCCATTTCTGTCCGTTGCGGAACCAGCGCTTCCTCTGCTCTCGTTTGCGCTCGGAGCTCTTGGTCGAACGGTTGGGAATGCAGACGCGCTTGACGCCCTGGGCGTTCGCTGCTGCCTCGTTCTTGGCGGAGTAGAATGCGGCATCTGCTGCCACCATGTGCGGCGGACGCCCCAGCATTGCTCGATGCATCTCGATGGCGGCTATCAGCAGGTCCGAATCGCTCGGACGCCGATCATAGACCTCGTAGTCGATCACGATCTGGTCCTCGGCCTCCTGCAACTTCACCATCTTGCCGAACTCGTTCGGCTTGCCGGCCTTGCCTTTGCGAATGATCTCCGTCGATGGCTCGAACAGGCTGAGTATCTTGCCTTCGGCGTGTGTGTCGCCGCGGAAGATACGCGCTCTCGTCTGCTTCATCACTTGCTTGACCAGCGGCACCATCGCGTCGAGCTCCTGGCGCAGGCCTTCGAGCACCAACTGCTGCAGGACGTTCCTTGCGCGCTTGGTTCCTCTGGCGACCTCTTTGGAGAACCGCCTCGCCTGTCCCACCACTCGGCTGGTCGCATTGAGCAGCTTGCCATAGGATCGATTGAGCTTCTCCCGGCTCTGCTTGGCTCTGGAGCGCGCCGCCCGGGCGATGTCCAGGACCCGCAGCTTCACGCTGCGACTGCGGTCGCGCAGCTTGGCGCCAGTCTCGCCGGCGATCTTGCCAATCCTTTTCATGGTGCGGATCAGAACCCGCACGCCATCGCCCAACAAGCTCGAATCGGTCGGATAGTGGACGTTGGTCTCCACCACGGTGGTGTCCACGCGCATTCTGCGCCCCGCTGCCAACCCGTTGGCTTGAGCCAGCTTCACCAGCCTTTGGTGAATCTGCTTGACCACCTCGGGCCCCACTGCCAGACCCCAACGTCCCATCGTCTTTGCATCGGGTGTCTTGCCGGCGCCGACGCGGGTGAAGTCGCGGTACACCAGATTGGCGCGCACCTCGCGCTCCAGCACGCCATAGCTCCAGTTGCGGATGTGCTTGAGGATCAACAAGCGCAACACCATCTCGGCGGGCGCGCCCAACCGACCGCGACCGCGGCTCTTGGGATGCCGCCTCGCCAGCGCTTCGTACACCGCAGCTACGATCTGTTCATCCGCCAGCACCCGGTCGGCGTGTTCCATCCAACCTTCGCGAAGATCGCTCACTTCTTCGGCGATCAACCCGTCGCCAAAGCTGAGCTGCGCTCGGCGCATCTCAATCACGCTGTCCTCCCGAGCGCCTTCGACGCGGCTCCGGACGCAGCAAATCATGATTGAGTTCGCAAATGGTCTCGATCGATTGCTTCAGCTTCTGATAGTTGCTCAGCCAGCGGCGAACCTCGGCGACGCGCTCGCGACGCACGCTGAATTGCCGCGTGCGTCCACCAGCATAGGTGACCGTCAGAACAAACACCCGGTGCCCTTCGCCACGCGCGCATTTCGGGCAGTCTTTGGTGTGTCGGACGGTGCGCTCCAGCAGCGAGCCACGCAGCAATTCGCCGGTGACCGGCAGCTTGCCGACAAGCTTCTCGCGCGCTCGAAGGGATCGATCTCGAATCATTCACAAGAATGAATCAGACCGCAGTCGCCCCTGTCAATTTCAAATCTGTCCGACCTTGCAGTTTTCCATGCCCTGAGCGATTCTCCCGCAACAACCGAGCGCTTCAATTTTGCGCCGGAAAGTAGCTAGTTTCTGTCGCGAAACGCCTGTTTTTGTGTCGAGGCATGCCATTTCCCAATAAAAACCGGGGTGAACTGACGTCGGATGTCGGCATTTTCGGAGGCAATTGGACGCCGATTTTCGTCGCGATGTCATTAAGCGCCCATTGGGGGCGGGTTCGGTTGCAAGATGGTGCGGCGGATATCTTTGCGCCGCAAACGAACTTGAGGGATATTGTCAGGCGGCTTTTCGTCTGCGCGATGGTCGGTCCGCCAACAGGGCTGCAATCTTCATGAGGTTGTTGGCGAGCACGGCGGCTGCGACCCACAGCTCAAAGCGCTCGCGACCTTCGGCGAGACAGCGCTTCATGCCACGGCCGCGGAACAACACCGAGATGCGCCCCTCGATGCCCGCGCGAAAGCGCTGGCCGTCCTTGAACTCCCGGGTCTTCTCATAGGCTTCGCGCTCGGGCGCTTTGGTGCCGCCGCGTTGTGGGATGCACACCACCTTGACGCCTTGCTGCTTGCACGACATCACGTTCGTTTCGCTGAAGAAGCCGCGATCCGATCCATACAATTTGGGGACGTCGCCGAAGGTCTGCTTGTGGCGCTCCAGCGAAGCAATCACATGCTGCTCATCGACGGGATTTCGGTCCAACACTTTATACTGGGTGATCAAGCCGCGCGCGCTTTCGGCGAGGAAGACCTTGTGGCCGAACTCGATCGGCGTCTGCACCTTGCCGCGCTTGATCAGGTCGGTATGGGGCTCAAAAATCGAATAGATCTTCTCGGCCGTCGGAACTTGCTCGCCATCGAGCACACGCCGGCGCGACTGACCAATCACACGGGCTCCCAGACCACAAAAATGCTCGATCTCCTTGCGCGTCTCCGCAATCGCCAGATCGGCGATCATATCTTTGCCGCGCGCTTTGCCGGTCTGCTGCAGCGCCGTTCGTGCACTTTCGACGACCTCCGTGGCAATGCCGATGAGCTCTCGGTATGTCCCGGTCTGATGCTGCTGGCGCTGCCTTGTGGTCATCCGTTGGATCTCTTGCATCCGACGCCGCGCCGATCGCGTCCGATCCCGGAACCCCTTGATACGCCGGCGCCCCAGCGCTGCGGCGAGGCGGCCGATCAGGCGCGTGACAACGCGAACGACATCCCATAACAGCGTGTTGTCGGTCGGATGATGAATGTCGGTCTGTACCACCGTGGTGTCGACACGCAGCTTTTGGCCGTCCTCCAGTCCGAGCTCGACGGCCGCCTGCACCACCAGATCATTGATCGCCTTGAGCGTCTCGGGCGTGAGCCGATTGAAGCCGCGGTGGAACGCATCGTGTCGCGGCACCGGCAGACAATAGAAGTCGGTGAACTGGCGCAGTGTGCATCCGTCGGCAATCCGCTCGCGTAATTCGCGATAGTTCCAATTCTTGACGCGCATCAGAACCAGCGAGCGCAACACCTGTTGTGGCGTCAGGCCGTTGCGACCGGTCTCGGCCTTCTTCAAACCCCGCGTCAGATCGCAGCGGACCTGCTCGATCATGTCCTTTTGGTCGTCCAGAAACTCGGAAATAGCTTGCAGCAACGGCTCCAGGCGCAGGCCCTGACGCACCAGCTCAAAATCGGCAAAACTGACCTGTCGTTCCGCTGTCCGGGACACGCTCAGCCCTCATCGCTCTTCTCGGCTTGGCGCGCGCGCTTCAGCGCCTTGATATATCGCGGTGCCGCCTGGTGCAGCAGATCCTGCAGAGCCCGCCCGTTATCCAGGCTGCGCTGAACCTCCAGCACAAGTTCTTCCGGAACGTAAACGGCAACACGACGCCCGTTCGCGCGACCGTACAGCACATAACTTTGATGTTGCTCGCCAGACTGGCACGCCGGGCAATTCTTGCGGATGCACCGGCTCCGCCGCAAGCTCAGCGAACCGAGAAGTGCAGGCCAAAGATTAGCCGTCTCACTCCGCAGCCAGTGCGCGACATCTGAAGGCGATTCCGAATCAACATGCTTCATAAGAAGTATGTGATACTATGCACATGCACGCCGCAAGAAAACCCATGCTCGAAAATCGCGAGATAACCCCTATTTTAAAAGGCGAAATGTCTTTCGCGACAGAAACTAGCTAGGTAAGGTTGTATGTGGTAGATTCCGTACATCATCCAATGTGGAGCAAGTTCAGATGGACATTTACGGTCTTGTCTGCCCGGTTACTAAACGCCCGCTCACCCAAATTTCGAATGGACTTCTGAGCACTGAAGACGGTCTGGTCGGCTATCCGATCCACGACCAATTCCCAATCCTGCTCGGACCGGAAGCCATCACCGAAAGGCCGTTATGGCCAAGAGATTTGCAGGCGCCGCAATATGCGGAAGCCTATAAGGAGATGGAGTTTTACAACGAGGCCGGCCGCGAGCAGGCTCGACAGATCACCTCAATCGCGTCCCTCGAAATGCATTCCTCGCATGGAATACGGCACTTGGCGGTCCTGTCGAAGCTGACCGCTGCGGAGCGATCGTCGTTCCCATATCCTTCAAACGTCTGGCTCTATTCCGCGATCGACGTGGCAGCTGAACGCGACTGCTACCGGCACATCGGTTCTGTGATGGGTAAGCGTGTGATGCAGATCGGCGGATCGGGTATCTTTGCGATCATGGCCATCCTAGCCGGCGCGGCGGAGGCGATCCTGCTCACTCCAATGGAGGGCGAGGCGGCAGTCGCAAACAAGATTGCGGTGCTACTTGGTTTCGGAGATCGCCTACGTTGCATCATCGGGATCGCTGAGGAGATACCTCTTCAAGATGGATACATCGATGCCTGCTTTGTCGGAGGATGCGTCCACCACATGCGAACCGAGGTTGCCTTCGCCGAGATTTCTCGCGTGCTCTCGCCAAGCGGAAAGTTTGCGGCGATCGAACCCTGGCGCGCTCCTGGCTACACGATCGGCACCAAGCTATTTGGGAAACGAGAAGCCAACGCCTTCTGCTCGCCTCTCGACAAGCCGCGCGTTGCTCCGCTCTTTGACATGTTCAGCGACGCGAAGGTTATTCAGCATGGTTCGTTGTCGCGATATCCGGCAATCGTCGCCCTGAAGGCCGGGATATCGCTTCCGATTCCGAAAGCAGAATGGGTTGCCGATATCGACGACACGATCTGCAACTGCATTCCATTCGCGCGCAAGATGGGCAGTGGCGTCGCTCTCCTCGCGACAAAATAAATCTAGCTACTGACCCGAGTCTTTATCTATGGAATTTACTGCACCATCGATGATGGCCTTGGTGTCTGAAAGATTCTCACTGGCTACGCAATCATCGTAAGGCTTCCTGAGCCGTCGATATTCCGACCATACCTTCGTGCACCCGGCAAGTGCTGCGCGCGCGGCGTCCGTTGTGGGGACTGCCTCAGAGCAAATCTGTGTCGCTTGCACGAGCTGGGGAGGGACGGCTGGGGGAATACAAACCATGAAAATCTCCTTTAATTTCCTGTCAGCATTCGCTGCTGAATCCAGCCAGAACCGGCGATGTCGTAGAACCACTCGCGAAGAACATATTTCGAGCCCGTCGAACCGGTCTCGGAAGCCACCAGGTTCTGGATCACGCCGTTTGCATTGTAAACAAACGACGGAGTCGAGCGGCCCAAATCAGAGCTGCCAACCGTTTGCACCACATTGGCCAGAGCCACGCCGCGGAACGTGTTATTGCGGAGCGTTCCTTGCGCACCGGCGGTGGTCCAACAGAACCCGGATGTCTGATTAATGCAGATATTATTCTGTGCCGTTAGCACGGTCGTCGACGTTATATTGTAGCTGACCGTCGATGGAGTTCCGGAAACGATATTGCCATCCAGTGTCAAATTTCCACTCTGCACCGAACTCACGTCGAGGCCACGGAGACGCCCGGCACGCGACCGAGCGCACCGGCCGACATGATCAGCGCGCCGATCGAGCCGAGGTCGCCCATCGCCTCCTGAATGCCAGGAATCCATGCTGCGGGAAACATGTGGGCGATCGACATCGTGCCGTTGCCGATCTGCATCTCGACCGCGACGACGACGCCGAGGATGCTGATCCAGTTCAACCGTTCCAGAAAATTCATGCTGCCTTCTCCTTTGTTTCGAGAGCCGCAAGCGCGGCCTCATAGAGTTCGATATGGTGGTAAGCGAACGCGCCCATGCGCCAGAACAGGTCGCCAGTTGGCTCCGCCGAGATCCGGCACGATCGGCGTCGGATGCACGTATTGCAGCGGCGGGAAGCTAAACGGCACGTCCGTCACCAGGTCATGGTGGAGCGCGTCACCGTTGCGATAGGAGCGCGCCGGAACGTCCTTGATGCGTTCGGCGAAATCCATCAGGCCTGGCTTCGGCTCGCCGAACACCACGCGAGCGGCCGGCGCGGCACCGTCGGCGACCATGAGGCCGCACATCACGGCCGCACGCGCCGCGCCCAGCGAGTGGCCCGTCACGATAACCGGCTGGCCGGTCAGCGGCCGGAGATCGCCTGCAGACATTGTAGCCGGACGGCGCTGGCATTGGTGTTGGTCTGCAGACTCGAAAGATGCCACGCCTCTCATTGCAAATGCCGAGACCGGTACAGGCAGGTCCGTCGTGGCCAAAATCGCTTATCGTCCAGATCTTGCCAAGATCAGGGCATCGGCGCCACGAAATCGGTCATGCTTCCCAACCGAGGTGTCTCGCCGTTTTGGACGCAGTGCCAGAATTTCTTCTCCGCGGTCAGCAACAGGTGCTGGTACAGCGGGTCTGCGTGAATGGTGAGCTCGACCCATTTTCCGCCGCCCGTAATAATCGACAAAACAGCGGACTTAGCATTCGCAAGCCACATGTTGTGCTGCAGCTGAGCCATGTGCTTTTCGGCGGCGGCTTCCTCCGAGAAGCTCCAGGGCAGCATGAATTGGCCTCAAATACCCCGCCACCGGGTTCAACGAGGCCGTCTAGCGTCGCCGCCATCCATTTGATGACCGGATGCTGGACCCGCCGCTGCACGTCCGTGATGGCGAGGCCGGTGTTGCGCTCGTACCAGCGCCGGTTGAGATCCTCGGTAACGGTGCCGAGCTGGACAATCAGGTTTTCGGAGAGATCCTCAGGGGCGACTTCCCCTCGTTTCTCGCGCCAGAGCCGAACCAGCATAACCTCGTCATCGCCCATAATGATCCGGGCATCCGAACCGCCTATGAAGGAGTGGCGATCAATATTCTTGTGAAAAACCGATGTGTTTTCCCTCATCGTGAGTTCCCAGTGTTAGACCAGCCCATGGCTGCTTCGCTATTTGATGATCCAAAAAGGATCATAAACAATGATCCAAAAAGGATCAAGCAGAACTTCGCTTATGAAGACAATTGATCAGCTTCGTGCTGCGCGTGGCCTTCTTGGCTGGTCTCAGTCGGAGCTTGCGGCCCGAGCTGGGCTATCTCTTCCGACGGTAAAGCGTCTTGAAGGAGGTTTTGGCCCGAAAGTATCCGACGATGCTCAGGTCAAGTTGCAAAAAGCCATTGAAGCAGCGGGAATCGAATTCCTAGATGAAAACGGGGGTGGTTTGGGCGTTCGATTTCGAAAACCGCGCAGGCAGAAATAGCTCGGTTGCGTAGCGGATTGCCATATTCATCTAAGCGCACTACCAAATTGTCGCTCACTCGATCTTCAGGATTAGCTTGCGCGATTGTCGCATCAGATCGCCAAGCTGCCGGCGTTGGGCAATGGCTTCTCGCGTATAGAGCCCGTGCTTCTGTGCATTTTTGTTGCCGCGCGGAGCCCCTGATCGAGCCGCCCCGCCATGCATGCGGCAGCGCCTTTTACCGTGGACGGCAGGCGATCGGCACGGTTTGCCGGAACGGGTCCTGGCCCCGCAGCGCTGGCTCGAAAGCATCGGCCCGGTGTTCCGTGGATTATCACCCGTCATTTTTTCTTCAGGATAGCCACCAACATTGGATACTCAACGTCCGTCTCGCTTTCAATAATGGGCATCGGCGCCGTTTGATCGTGGCTAACGGCCAACGGCGGAGCAGTCGTCCCAGCGGGCGGCACGTCGCGTTGGCCTTGTGTAACGTTGCCCACAATGGCCTGGCCGCCCTCGCTGACATTCACTTGTTGCACGGTGACCGTCTGCTCTCCGCCTGTCCGGTAGCGCTTTAATGCATCCATCTGGGTCACAAAGGTTCGCGTCAGCTTGTTGAACGTCCGCTCTGTCTCGCTGGTCAATGTATTCGGCTTCGGCGAGGCTGCGCGAGAAATTCATCGTTGCCATGTGGACCGCCGCCATTTGCGCAGCGAGCATGGCCTCAACGTGATTTCGAGGTTTGATGTCCTTGACCACCGAGAGCAATAAAATTGAGCTGATGCTCGTCGGGTTTGCCGCCGCCTGCACTGGCGAGCTGCATAATAATGCCCGCAAGAAAATCCGGATCGGTCGTTCCAACGGATTCCATGAGGAGTGCAAGACCGGCCCCCTCATCAGGGTGATCCGGTAAAATTCCCTCCTTTGAAACCTTCAGCCGTGGTTCCGCCGGGTGACCGTAAATTCGTTCAACGGCTGCAGCTTCTCGCGGAGTCCGCTCGCGCTCAGGTTTCGCCACCGAGCCGTTGCTTGCCTTTGGTGTAGCCATTAGTGTCCGCCCTTTCGCTATCCCACAACATATGGGGGTGAACCGGCTTACAGCCAGTACGGACGGGATCAAACTTCTCCTTAAACTCTACTTTGCAAGGGGTTGTTTTAACAAAAAATAATAAATCTATCCTTCGGGGGACTGAGGCCTCAGCGTTCGTCAGCGATGACCTTGCCGTCGTTCGGCAGCGACTGAGGCGCGACCAAGGCCACGTTTCCCCCTAGCTTTGTGAGGTTGCGCAGCGTCACGTTGACCGCTTCCATCAGTGACGTGTCCGGATTTGCAGCCTCCGCTTTCAGCGTCATCACATCGGTCTCGCCTGAGCGTGTGACGACGAGGCGCAGCCGTCCGAGTTCGGGATGGCGTTTGCCGATCTCGGCAATCTGCTCGGCCCGCACGAACATGCCCTTGACCTTGGTGGTCTGGTCGGCGCGGCCCATCCAGCCCTTGATGCGCATATTGGTGCGTCCGCAGGGACTGGAACCGGGCAGAGCGGCGGTCAGATCGCCGAGCGCCAGGCGAATCCAGGGATGATGCGGGTCAAGCGAGGTGACGACGATTTCGCCGACGTCGCCCGGCGCCACGGGATCGCCGGTGCCGGGCTTCACGATTTCGAGGATCAGGTCTTCGTTCACGGTCATGCCGTCGCGTGCCGACGTCTCGAAGGCGACCAAGCCGAGATCGGCGGTGCCGAACGCCTGATAGGCGTCGATGCCGCGCGACCTGACCTCATCCTGCAGCGATTTCGGAAAGGCCGCGCCTGAGACCAGCGCGCGCTTGATCGAGGAGACATCGCGTCCGGCGCTTGCCGCTGCGTCGAGCAGAATTTTGAGGAAGTCCGGCGTGCCGCTGTAGCCGACCGGCCGGTAGGCCTCGATCAGCTCGAACTGCGCCTCGGTATTGCCGGGACCGGCCGGAATGACCGCGCAGCCCAGCGCGCGCGCCGAAGCATCAAAAATAAAGCCGCCGGGCGTGAGGTGATAGCTGAAGGTGTTCAGCACCACGTCGCCGGGCCGGAAGCCGGCCGCGAACAGTGCTCGCGCCCCGCGCCAGGGGTCGGCATGGGCAGGCTCAGGCTCGAAGATCGGGCCGGGCGAGGTGAATAGCCGCCCAAACGATCCGAGCGGCCCCGCCACGAACCCACCGAAGGGCGGGGAGGCTTTGTGCAGGGCCGGGAGTTCCGATTTGCGCAACACCGGCAGGCGCGCCAGGGCGGCCCGGCTGGCGATGGATGCGGGATCGGTACCCTCAAAGCGCTCGGCGTAGGCCGGCGCTTCCATGGCCTTGCGCAGCACCTCCGGCAGCCGGGAAAACAGCTCTGTCTCGCGCTGGACGGGTTGGCGCGTTTCGAGGGCGTCATAATGGTCGTTCATGGCTGGTCCTGTGTGTTCAGGCCGATTGCACCCCGCCTTGCACGTGGTATCAGACGGCGGCCACCGGTGTTGGAGAGGCCCCAGGGGACGTAATGGCTGAAGCACAAACCGCGGCGACGGAGGATTCTGTCGACATCGTCGCGAGACTGAAGCTGCGCATGATCGAGCACTCCCTGCCATTGTGGTCCGGGGAAGGTTGGGATTCGATCTCGGGCGGCTTCATCGACCGGCTCGATCGCGATGGGCGCGCCGATCGTCTCGCGCCCCGGCGCGTGTTCGTGCAGGCCCGGCAGATCTATTGCTTCGCCAAGGCGGCGCAGATGGGCTGGTATCCGGAAGGCCGCGAAATCGCGCTCAAGGGGCTGGATCATCTGTTGACCAAAGCCAAGGCGCCCGACGGCCGGCCGGGCTTCGTGCATATGTTGACGCCCGATGGTGCGGTCCTGGACCCGCTGCGCGATTCCTATGACCACGCCTTCGTGCTGTTTGCGCTCGCAACCGTTTATGCGCTCGACCGTGACGCGCAGGTCCGCGCCGAAATCGACGCGCTGCTCTCGTTCCTGGACGCTCATTTGCGCTCGCCGCATGGCGGCGTTCTGGAAGGATTGCCGGCGTCGCTGCCGCGGCGGCAAAACCCGCAAATGCATCTGTTCGAAGCGATGATCGCGGTGTTCGACGCCACGCATGAGGCCGTCTTCCAGAGCCGCGCCGGCGACTTCTTCGCGCTGTTTCTCGCCAATCTCTACGACAAGCAGAAACACGTGCTTGGCGAATATTTCGAGGACGACTGGTCGAAGATCGAGCCTGTCAGCGTCGAGCCGGGACATCAGGCGGAATGGTGCTGGCTGCTGAAGGGCTTTGAGCGCATCACCGGCTGCCCGACGGGGCGTCCGCGCGCCGAACTGCTCGGGTCGGCGCTGCGCTATCGCGACGAGGCCACCGGCTGCGTGGTCGACGAGGGTGACACCGAGGGCAACATCAGACGGCACACGCGACGCCTGTGGCCGCAGACCGAAATGGCCAAGGCGTGGATCGCGCAGGCCGAGGCGGGCGAGGCCGGGGCTGCCGATGAGGCGCGCGCCGCGCTGGCGCGCCTGGAACGGCATTACCTTTCGCACCCTGTACCCGGCGGCTGGTACGATCAGTTCGACCGCGACGGCAACTCGCTGGTGGCCACGATTCCTGCGTCGTCGTTCTATCATGTGCTTTGCGCGGTCGCGGAGGCGGAGCAGGTGCTTGGCTGAGTGCCGTATGGCGTTCACAGCCACCGCTTCCGCCGTTTGAAGCTCTTCAGGTTCTTAAAGCTCTTGCGCTGGTCGCCGGCGCCGCCGAGGTAGAATTCCTTCACATCCTCGTTGTCGCGCAACTCGTCCGCGCTGCCGTCGAGCACCACCTTGCCCTGTTCCATGATGTAGCCGTGGCTCGCGACCGAGAGCGCCGCGCGCGCATTCTGTTCGACCAAGAGAATGGTCACGCCGAGGTCGCGGTTGATCTCCTTGGTGATCGCGAACACTTCTTTCACCAGCAGCGGCGATAGGCCCATCGACGGCTCGTCCATCAGGATCATCTTCGGGCGCGCCATCAGCGCACGCCCGATCGCCAGCATCTGCTGCTCGCCGCCGGAGAGATAGCCGGCGAGGCCGGTGCGCTCCTTCAGCCGCGGGAAATATCTGAACACCATGTCGATGTCGGCGCCGACCTCATTGTCGCTGCGGGTGAAGGCCCCGAGCCGCAAATTCTCCAGCGACGTCATGTCGGCAATGATGCGTCGGCCTTCCATCACCTGAAAAATGCCACGGCGGACAATCTTGTCAGGATCGATGCCGTTGATGCGCTCGCCGTCGAAGACGATTTCGCCGCGGGTAACTTCGCCGTCCTCGGTTTTGAGCAGGCCGGAGATCGCCTTCAGCGTCGTCGACTTGCCGGCGCCGTTGGCGCCCAGCAGCGCTACGATCGCGCCCTTCGGCACCTCGAGGCTCAAGCCGCGCAGCACCAGGATGACGTCGTCATACACCACCTCGATGTTGTTCACGCTGAGGAGGGGCGCGGGGGCGGCGACGGCGATCGGTGCGGGGCGTGCTGCTTCGACGGTTTCAGTCATGTCGTTATCACTCTCCACTGTCGTCACCCGCGAAAGCGGGTGACCCAGTATTCCAGAGGCGGCTGTGACGGACCGAGAAGCCGCGGCGTACTGGATCCCCCGCTTTCGCGGGGGATGACGACTGATGCTACCTCACCAGCCAAACCATTCCGGCTTGCGCGACAGTTCGACGGTCTTGACCTTCTCGAGCTTGATCGTGCCCTTGGCCATCAGGTCGTTGATGTCGCCGTCGGTCGGCCCCGAGACTTTCGAGCGATAGAGATCGACCTTCGTCGTCGGACGATGGTCCTTCTCGGTCCAGGTCGAGGGATTGCAGACGCCTTCCATGCCGGCCGGCACCCAATCCTTCTTCTGGTAAAAGCCCTTGGCGACGTTCTCGCCGGTGGCGCCGCCGTTCTTGGCGGCCCAGTCGAGCGCTTCCTTCAGATACAGCGCGCTGCAAACGGCCGCGATGTAATGCACGGGCCTATAGACCTTGCCTGTCGGGTCCGACATTTTGGAGATTTCCATCACGGTCTTCATGCCCGGCGCGTTGCCGCCCCAGGCCACCGCGGTGCGCAGCGGGAAGATCACGCCATCGGCCGCGTCGGCGGCGGTCTTGGCGGCGTTCTCGTCCATGCCCCAGACATTGCCCATGAACTGCACGTCGACGCCGGCGGTCTTGCAGGCCTTCAGCACCGAGATGTTGGAGGCAGCGGTGTTGCCGAGATAGGCGTAATTGGCGCCGGCGCTCTTCAGGCTCAGGCACTGCGCGCTGTAGTCACCCGGCGTCAGCGCAAACACCAGCGGCGGCAGCACTTCGAAGCCGAGTTCGGTGGCGAGCGCCTCGCCGGCGGCCTTCGGCGCATTCGGATAGGGATGGTTGGCGCCCATGTGAACGAATTTCGGCTTGCCCGGCTTGCCCTTGGCCTTCCAGTCCTCGGCCGCCCAGGTCAGCATCGCCCGCATCGAATCCGAGTAGCTCGGACCATAGAAGAAATTATACGGCGCGGGCTTTGCCTTGCCGCTGGTGCCTTCCGGATCGGTCAATGCGGCCGCGTAGGAGCCTGAGATATCCGGGATCTTGTCCTGCGCGAGGAAGCCGGTCAGCGCCTCGGTATCCGCCGTGCCCCAGCCCATGATGGCCGCGACCTTGTTGTCGGGGGCCGACCATTTCTTGTAGAGCGCGATCGCGCGCGGCACCTGGTAGCCGTAGTCGTTGCTGTCGACATTGAGCTGCTTGCCGCCGACGCCGCCGTTCTTGTTGACCCAGGCGAAGGTGTCCGCGACCCCCTGTCCGTACGGCGTGCCGACGTCGGACGTGCCGCCCGACTGATCTTGCAGGTGACCGATGGCAATCTGCGCCTGCGCGGCTGCCGACGCGCCGCCGATCAAAAACGCCAGCGAAACCGTGCTCAAAAAGGATTTCATCGTCATGGTTTTTCCTCCCGTTATTTTGTTGATACCGATTGTAGCCAGTCCCGTTCCAACCTCAATGCGAAAACGGGTAGAGTTTCCAGTAGGTCTTGATCTGCCGCCAGCGATGCGCCAGTCCGTCGGGTTCGAACATCAGGAACGCGATGATGATCAGCCCGACCGTGATTTCGCGCAAAAAGGTGATGTTGTTGTTGAGCGACAATGCCTTGTCGATCGCGCTGCCCTTCAGCCCCGCGCTGATCCATTCCATCGCTTCCGGCAACAGCACCACGAACGCGGTCCCCATCAGCGTGCCCATCACCGAGCCGGTGCCGCCGATGATGATCATCGCCAGAAACAGGATCGAGCGTTCGATGCCAAAGCCTTCGTTGGAGACGACGAGCTGGTAATGCGCATACAGCGCGCCGGCGATACCGGCGAAGAACGCCGCGAGCCCAAACGAGAGCGTGCGGTATTTGGTGAGGTTGATGCCCATGATCTCGGCGGAGAGATAATGGTCGCGGACCGCGACCAGCGCGCGGCCGTCGCGCGTGCGCATCAGATTGGTCACGAGCAGATAGCTGGCCACGAGATAGGCCAGCACCACGTAGAAATATTGCTTGTCGCCGCGAAAGGTGTAGCCGAAGATCGAGAACGGGTTGGCGCTGGCCGGCACCGAGCCGCCGGAAAACCAGTCGGCGCGCGAAAAAAAGTCGAGCAGGATGTATTGCGCGGCCAATGTCGCGATGACGAGATAAAGCCCCTTCAGCCGCGCCGCGGGCACGCCGAAGATCAGTCCGACCAGCGCGGTGACGACGCCAGCGAGCGGAATGGCGAAGAATACCGGGATCGGCAGATTGTTGGAGATGTAGGCCGAGGTGAAGGCGCCGAACAGGAAGAACGCGGCGTGGCCGATCGAGATCTGCCCGGTGAAGCCGACCAGGATGTTGAGGCCGAGCGCTGCGATCGCGAAGATGCCGATCTGGATCGATATGCTGAGCCAGTAGTTGGAAAACACCAGCGGCGCGAAGCAGACCAGGACGACGCCCAAAATCGCAAAGTTGCGGCTGTTCGTGGTCGGAAAGATCGTGGTGTCCGCCGCATAGGTGGTACGGAAGTCGCCGGACGGGATGAGGGAGGGACCTGCCATGAATTATACCCGCTCGATGTCTTTGGTGCCGAACAGGCCGTAGGGCTTGATCATCAGGATGATGATCAGCACGTAGAACGGCGCGATCTCGTAGAGATTGCCCCAGTGCAGATATTCGCTGTCGATATATTGCGCGATGTTTTCCAGGAGCCCGATGATGATGCCGCCGAGGACGGCGCCGCCGATCGAGTCGAGTCCGCCCAAGATCGCGGCCGGAAATACCTTGATGCCATAGCCGGAAAGACCGGACGACACGCCGTTGACGACGGCGACCACGACGCCGGCGACCGCCGATACCGTTGCCGAGATCGCCCACGCCATCGCGAACACGCTTTTGACGGATATACCGAGCGACTGCGCGACCTGCTGGTTGAAGGCGGTGGCGCGCATCGCGAGGCCATATTTCGAGGCGCGGAAGAACCAGGCCATGCCGATCATCATCGCGACCGAGACGACGAGGCTCATGACATAGACGGTCTGGATCTGCAGGCCGAACAGGCTGACGGACTGGCTCTCGAACACCCGCGGGAACGGCTGCGGGTTGACGCCAAAGATCCATTTCAGCGCGGCCTGAAACACCGTCGAGAGACCAATCGTGACCATGATGACGGAGATGATCGGCTCGCCGATCATCGGGCGCAGGATCAGGATCTGGATCGCGATGCCGAACACGAACATGAACACCAGCGTCATCGGCATGCCGAGCCAGAACGGCACCTGGTATTTGGCAAGCAGCGCCCAGCACACCCAGGCGCCGATCAGCAGCAGTTCGCCTTGCGCGAAGTTCACGACCTGGGTTGCCTTGTAGATCAGCACGAACGACATCGCGACCACGCCATAGAGCGTGCCGACCACAAGGCCGTTGACGAGGAGCTGGATCAGGAACTGGAGGTTCATGGAAACTCACTCGTCATTGCCGGGCATAGCCGTCCGAAGGACGGCGTCGCTTCCGCTCGCCTATGCCCGGCAATCCATCGCTCAAGAAGGACTTTTTTCGAAAGCGGATGGATGCGCGGGTCAAGCCCGCGCATGACGGCTGAATATGCCGATACACCCAGCCTCATTCTGCCGCCTCCGCTGTGACCGTATCCCGCGCAAGGTCCACCACCCTCAGCGTGGTGCGGACGCGTTGCGTCGTGCCGTCCTGGAAGCGGATCACGGTGTCGACGGGGATGTCGCGCTTGCCGCCATAGATCGCGTCGATGATCCCTGCGTATTTCTCGTTGATGACGCTGCGGCGGACTTTTCGGGTGCGGGTCAGTTCGCCGTCGTCGGCGTCGAGTTCCTTGTAGAGCAGCAGGAATCTCGAGATGCGCTGCGCCGGCGGCAGCGTGGCATTTACGGTTTCGACCTCTTTCCGCACCAGCGCGTAGACTTCCGGCCGCGAGGCGAGGTCGGTGTAGGTCGTGAACGAGATGCGGTTCTTCTCCGCCCATTTCGAGATGATCGAGTAGCGGATGCAGATCATCGCCGCCAGCGCGTCGCGGCCGGCGCCGAGCACCACGGTTTCGGCGATGTAGGGCGAGAATTTCAGCTTGTTCTCGAGATATTGCGGCGAGAAGCGTTCGCCGCGCGAGGTTTCGGCAAGGTCCTTGATGCGGTCGATCACCACGAGCTGCTTGTCGTCGTTGAAATAGCCGGCATCGCCGGAATGCATCCAGCCATCCTTCATGTCGGCCAGGGAGGCTTCCGGATTCTTGTAATAGCCCAGGAACATGTTCGGGTGGCGCACCACGATTTCGCCGACGCCGTTGATGTCGGGGTTGTCGACGCGGATCTCGATATCGCCGGCCATCGGCACGCCCGTCGTGTCCGGATCCACCTTGCCGAACGGATGGAGCGTATAGGCGCCCAGCAATTCGGTCTGGCCGTACAGCGTGCGCAGCGGCACGCCCATGGCCTGGAAGAATTTGAAGGTGTCCGGCCCGAGCGCCGCGCCTCCGGTCGCCGCCGAGCGCAGCCGCGCAAACCCCAGCCGATCGCGCAGCGCGCGGAACAACAGCTTGTCCGCAAACGTCGAATGCTTGCCCTGCGCGAGCGCCGCTAGGCCGGTCTTCATGCCGAGGTCGTAGAGTTTTTGCTTGAGCGGCGAGGAGTCCATCACGCCGGCGCGGACGTCGGCGGCGATCGATTCCCAGACCCTTGGTGCGAACAGCACGAAGGTCGGCGCGATCTCGCGGAAATCGTTCATCATGGTATCGGGCTCTTCGACGAAGTTGACCTTCATCCGGCAGAGCAGCCCTTTGCCGAGCACGTAGACCTGTTCCATGATCCAGGGCAGGGGCAGCACCGAGACGTATTCGTCGTCCGGACCCTTTGGATCGAACGCGAGATAGGTGGCGCAATGTTTCAGTACGCGCCCGGCCGCGAGCATAGCGAGCTTCGGGTTGGCCGTGGTGCCCGACGTGGTGCAGAGGATCGCGACGTCCTCGCCTTTGGTGGCATCCACCAGCTTGTCGTAGAGATCAGGCTCGCGCGCGGCGCGGTCGCGGCCCATGCCTGCGAGCTTGTCGGCTTCCATCAGCCGCGGGTCGTCGTATTTCCGCATGCCGCGCGGATCGGAATAGACGATGTGCTTCAAGTTCGGGACGCGGTCGGCCAGCGCCAGAAGCTTGTCGACCTGTTCCTCGTCTTCGGCGAACACCAGTCTGGCGTCGCCGTAGCTCAACAGGTAAGCCGCTTCCTCGTCCAGCACGTCGCGATAGAGGCCGAGGCTTAGTGCCCCGATCGCATGGGTGGCGATTTCGGCCGAAACCCAGTCCGGCCGGTTGTCGCCGATGATGCCGATCACATCGCCGCGGCCGAGGCCGAGTTCGACCATGCCGAGCGCGAAATCGTGCACGCGCGCCTGGTAGTCGTTCCAGGTGAAGACGCGCCAGAGCCCAAGGTCCTTTTCGCGCAGCGCGATCTCGGCGCCATGCTCCCTGGCGTTGAGACGCAAAAGCTTCGGATAGGTGTTGGCGTGCGCGACGCGACCGGCGTAATCCATCATGCCGCGCACTCCGGGGCGGCGGGCTTGTCGTCGGGGTCGACCAAGACCTCGTCTTCCTCGCCGAGATAGGCGCGCTTGACATGGGGGTCGGCCAGCACCGCGGCCGGGTCGCCTTCCGCGATCTTGCGGCCGAAATCAAGGACCATGACGCGGTGGGAGATGTCCATCACCACGCCCATGTCGTGCTCGATCATCATGACCGTCATGCCGAACTCTTCGTTGAGATCGACGATGTAGCGCGCCATGTCTTCTTTTTCTTCGAAGTTCATGCCGGCCATCGGCTCGTCGAGCAGGATCAGTTCCGGCTCCAGCGCCATCGCGCGCGCCAATTCGACGCGCTTGCGCAAGCCGTAGGGCAGGGTGCCGGCGGTCGCCTTGCGCACCGACTGCAGGTCGAGGAAGTCGATGATCTCCTCGACCTTGCGGCGATGCTCGAGTTCCTCGCGCCGCGCGCCGGTCAGCCAGTACAGCGATCCCGTGATGAAATTGTTCTTCAGCAAATGATGCCGCCCGACCATGATATTGTCGAGCACGCTCATATGGTGGAACAGCGCCAGATTCTGGAAGGTGCGCCCGATGCCGAGCGAGGGCCGTGCGTTGGGGGTGAGTGCTGTGATGTCCTTGCCGCGATAGACCAGCTGGCCTTCGGTCGGCTTGTAGCGGCCCGAGATGCAATTGACGATCGAGGTCTTGCCGGCGCCGTTCGGGCCGATGATCGAGAACAGCTCGCCATCGTTGACGCCAAAGCTCACTTCGGTCAGCGCACGGACGCCACCGAAGCGCAGTGACACCCCGCGCACTTCCAACGTGTAAGCCACTCATTCCCTCCAGATACGGCGCTTAGGCAGCGCTCTTTATCTTTTCGTTGCAATCACAACGCCGATCTTACCTTGGCCGGTATCGGTAGGCCATCCGACTAATGATGCCTCTTACCGAGGCCTAGGTCATCGGGTCCTTTCCCCTGCATCGAAATCAGGCGCGGTAACGCCGCACCCGCCGACCCCCGTCCTTTTCTTCGCGCCGTCCGCTCATCCCGTTGGGTGACGAGCGGAGTGACGCGAGGTGGTCCTCCATAGGGGAAAGCGATACGGTGAAATGTCTTGCGCCGGACAATTAGTCAGTAAATTTTGGAGGCGCCCCGCGCTTCCGGTTTCCGGGTCGATTATTGTTGCGGTGCAATATGTCTGGGCTGGGGACGCTGTCGACAACATCATGATTGCTCCGGATTATCTGAAGCGCATCGCGTCCTGGTCGCGCGAACTGAACGAACGCGAGATCGAGGTCGCGCGCGCCGGCATTGTCGAGAAATCCTACCGCGCCAATGAATTCATCTTCATGCGCGGTGATGATTTCGAGTACTGGACCGGCGTCGTCTCCGGTCTGGCCCGAATGGGCATCGTGTCCCGGGGCGGCAAGGCCGCCAGTTTTGCGGGTCTGACCACGGGCGCGTGGTTCGGCGAGGGCACCGTTCTGAAGAACGAGCCGCGGCGCTACGACGTGGTGGCGTTGCGCGATACCCGGCTCGCAATGATGGACCGCAAGACCTTCGTCTGGCTGTTCGAGAACAGCGTGGGGTTCAACCGTTTCCTGGTCGGCCAGCTCAATGAGCGGCTTGGCCAGTTCATCGCGCTGCTCGAATACGGCCGCACGCTGGATGCAACCGCGCGGCTGGCGCGCTCGATCGCCTCATTGTTCAACCCCATTCTCTATCCGGACCTGACGCGGCATCTGGAGATCACGCAGGAAGAGATCGGGGCGCTGTCCGGCATCTCCCGGCAAAATGCCAACCAGTGCCTGAAGCGGCTGGAGAAGCAGGGCTTGCTGAGGCTTGAATATGGCGGCGTGACCATCATCGACCTCGAGCGATTGCGGCACTATGGCGAGTAACAGGGGCTTGGGCCCCAAGCTCGGCATCTCAACAATAAATCGCCGACCAGCTGGTCTGGGGCTGGTGCCCCAGTCGGTCGGTCAAAGGTCTGATTCCGAATGGTTTTGGCATTAGACTTCGGCGGGGTCGGATGCTATGGCCTCCGCCGCTGGCGGCTCCCCCCTTGCGCGCTGGATTTGACTGGGCGAATTGGGGGCGGGGTAAAGGGCCCGTCGGGCTCGCGCGCCCCCGTGTTGTTGGAGAAGAAATGTTGGCTCAGGATTCGAAACAGCGCGTGGCGCTGATCACCGGCGTCACCGGCCAGGACGGCGCCTATCTCGCCGAATATCTGCTCGGCCTCGGTTACACCGTGCACGGAATCAAGCGCCGGTCGTCGTCTTTCAACACCGCGCGCATTGACCATCTCTACGAAGATCCCCATACGCGCAATGTACCGTTCATGCTTCACTATGGTGACATGACGGACTCGACCAACCTGATCCGATTGGTGCAGCAGATCAGGCCGACCGAGATATACAATCTCGCCGCTCAGAGCCATGTCGGCGTTAGTTTCGAGAGTCCTGAATATACCGCCAATGCCGATGCGATCGGCGTATTGCGGTTGCTTGAGGCGATCCGCATTCTCGGCATGGAAAAGGAGACGCGGTTCTATCAGGCGTCGACCTCGGAACTATATGGCCTGGTCCAGGAGGTTCCGCAGAAGGAGACGACGCCGTTCTATCCGCGCTCGCCCTATGGCGTCGCCAAGCTCTACGGTTATTGGATCACCGTGAACTACCGCGAGGCCTACGGCATGTATGCCTCGAACGGCATCCTGTTCAATCATGAGAGCCCAATTCGCGGCGAGACTTTCGTGACACGCAAGATCACGCGCGGGATTGCCCGTATCGAGACCGGCCTGGATGAGGCGCTCTATCTCGGCAATCTTGAAGCAAAGCGCGACTGGGGCCATGCTCGAGACTACATCGAGGGCATGCACAAGGTATTGCAGGCGGATAAGCCTGATGATTTTGTGCTGGCGACTGGCGAAACCCGCTCGGTGCGTGAATTTGTCGAACTTGCATTTGCCGAGGTTGGCCGCAGCATTGAATGGCGCGGAAAAGGCGTCGAGGAGACCGGCGTTGACCGGAAGTCAGGCAAGACAGTTGTTCGCATCGATCCGGTTTACTTTCGTCCCACCGAAGTCGATCTCCTGATCGGCGACGCCAGCAAGGCGCGTGAAAAACTCGGTTGGGCGCCGAAGACGAGCTTCGCGCAACTCGTCAGGGAAATGGTGGCGAGCGATCTTGCGATCGCGAAACGGGAGATCGTCAATGGCAAGAATCCCGTTTGAGCTCAGCGGTAAAACAGTCTTCGTTGCCGGTCATGGTGGCATGGTCGGCGCCGCGCTGGTGCGCAGGCTGGCGCAGGAAGACGTCAAGCTGTTGACGGTCGGGCGCAGCGAGGTTGATTTGCGTGATCTGGCCGCTGTCAACAAATGGTTTTCCGCCAAACGACCGCAGGCGGTTTTTCTAGCTGCGGCCAAGGTCGGCGGCATCGTCGCCAACAACACGCTGCGCGCCGAATTTCTCTACGACAATCTGGCGATTGCGACGAATGTGATCCATGCCGCCCACGTCAACAAAACCGAGAAACTGATGTTCTTCGGCTCATCCTGCATCTATCCCAGGATGGCGCCGCAGCCGTTACGCGAAGATTCCATGCTGACCGGGCCACTGGAGCCGACCAACGAGCCCTATGCGATTGCGAAAATCGCCGGGATCAAGATGGTCGAGGCCTATCGCCACCAATATGGTTCGGACTTCATCAGCGTGATGCCGACCAATCTGTATGGCCGCGGCGACAATTATCATCCGGAATACAGCCACGTCGTCGCGGCGCTGATCCGCCGCTTCCACGAAGCGAAGATGTCCGGGGTCAAAAACGTGGTGGTCTGGGGCACCGGCAAGCCGCGCCGTGAATTCCTCTATGTCGACGATCTCGCCGATGCCTGCGTCCATCTGATGAAGATGTATTCCAGCGACGATCTGGTCAATATCGGCACCGGCGAAGACATCACGATTGCCGAATTCGCCCGCGTGGTGGCCGCGACCGTCGGCTATATCGGCGAAATCAGCTTCGACACGTCAAAGCCCGATGGCACGCCGCGCAAACTGCTCGATGTCAGCCGGCTCGCGAAACTCGGCTGGCGCGCCACTACCTCGCTCGAGGACGGGATCAAGCTCGCGTATCAGGCGTATCTGAGCGAGTCGAAGCAGGCGGCGGAGTAATTATCTCGCCGCCATCCTCGGCGGAGCCTTCGCCAGCGCGGTCGCCATCGCCGAGATCAGCGGCTTCATGAAGTAGGCGTCATTGGCCGGATAAATATCCGTGCGCAGCCCGTGGGACTTGAGTTCGTCCGACACCGCAGGTCCGACCGAGGCAATTGGCGTCCGCGCCAGCCCGTCGCGCAACCGCGCTTCATATCCGCGTGCTCGCGCGACTTCCACGAGACGGCGGATCTGGCCCAGGTTGGTCAGCGCGATCGCGTCGATGCGGCCCTCCGCCATCTCGTCGATGGCGGTGACGATGTTGGTTTCGGCTGCCTGTGCATCGTAGACGTAGGGCAGCACGGTATCGACCTCGGCGCCCTGCGCGGTGATTGCATTGATCAGCACGCTGTGGTCTTTGTCCGGATAGAGCTGCAGGCCGAGACGACGGCCTTTCAAGTCGAGGCGCGACAGCATCTCGGCGACGCCCTCGGAGGTCGGCTTCTCGGTCGTGATCTGCGGCTCCAGCCCGATCTCGCGCAGCGCCCGGCCGGGTTTCGGGCCGCGGGCGAATTTGCGCGCCTTGCCGAGGGCGCTAACAAACGCCGGTTCGGCGCCGATGCGCCGCACGACCTTCATCAGGCGGCGGAGGCCTTCGCCGGTCATCAGCACCAGATCGTCGAAAGGCTTGTCGATCGACCGCCTGATCCAGGCCTCGATCGGTGCAGGGTCGGGCGCATCGTGAATGGTGAACATCGGGCATTGCAGCACGTCGGCGCCCTGTTCGGCGAGCAGGCGAGAAAACTGCGCTTCCTCGCGCGTTTCCAGGATCAGGATGCGGTAGCCGTTCAGTCTGTCAGCCATGATCTCACTCCAACGCCGATCGTGCGTGCTTTGTTCATCCTGACTCCTGTTTCGGGATTGGCGCAAGCAGGTTGGCGGTGATAGAGCAGGGCCGCAAACCCGCTCCACCTGCTGCCTTGGATGTAATCAAGTCCGCGCCATGCCCGATCATCAATTCGTTCTGACCCTGTCCTGTGCCGATCGCCCCGGCATCGTCTCCGCGGTGTCGACATTTCTCGCCCATAACGGGCAGAACATTCTGGACGCCCAGCAGTTTGACGACGTCGAGACCAAGAAATTCTTCATGCGGGTGGTGTTCACCGCCGCCGATCTCGCGGTCGAATTAAAGGCATTGCAGACCGGCTTTACCGCGATTGCCGACCGTTTCGGCATGGACTGGCAGATGCGCGATCGCGCCAACCGCCGCCGGGTGATGCTGCTGGTTTCCAAATCGGATCACTGTCTGGTCGATATCCTCTACCGCTGGCGCACCGGTGAGCTCGAGATGATCCCGACCGCGATCGTATCCAACCATCCACGCGAGACCTATGGCAATCTCGATTTCGGCGAGATTCCGTTCCACTACATGCCGGTGACCAGGGAGAACAGGCGCGAGCAGGAGCAGGCGGTCCTGAAGCTGGTCGACGACAGCAATACCGATCTCGTGGTGCTGGCGCGCTACATGCAGATCCTGTCGGACGAGATGACGGCAAGATTGTCGGGGCGCTGCATCAACATCCATCACTCGTTCCTGCCGGGCTTCAAGGGCGCGCGCCCCTACCACCAGGCGCATGAGCGCGGCGTCAAGCTGATCGGCGCCACCGCGCATTACGTCACCCGCGACCTCGACGAGGGCCCGATCATCGACCAGGACGTCGAGCGCATCAGCCACCGCGATACGCCGGAAGATCTCTCGCGCAAGGGGCGCGACATCGAACGCAGGGTGCTGGCGCGCGCGATGCGTCACCACCTCGAGGATCGCGTGATCCTCAACGGCCGCAAGACCGTCGTATTCATGGATTGAGGGCGCGAGGCGCACTCACTTTTGGCTTTGACGCGTTTTCTTCGCTCGAAAACGCCTCTCAATGAACGGCATCCTGCGACGACGGCGCCGGCTTTGTTTCCTCGCCGCGCTCTGCGGCGGGCATCAGGCGCTTTCTTTCCCGCTCCTTCATGAACTCGTCGTATTTCGCCGTGCCGGGACGAGGCGGGGCATCCGCCGGCATGCCGCCGGCCCATGCCGGAATGGCGTCGCTGACGCCGGCCGCGAGCTTCTCGTTGATGGTGCCGCATCCGCTCAAGGCAAAGCCCGCGAGCGAGAGCGCGGCGAAAGTGGCGATATGGCGGGCACGGATCAGCATCGGCAACAACCTACAATCTAGACCTTTAAGGATGATGGATTTAGGGCCATCCGGCGGCCCCGGTTTTGCCAACCCAACCCGCTTCTTTGTTGACAGGAACATTTTATTTGTACAACCGTACAAATAATGAGACAGCCAGATCCGGTGAGGCGCCATTCGAACGCTGCCATCCCCAAGGCCGCTGAGCTGTGGTCCGTCGCGGCCGATGATGGTATCATGGCACCTAAGTTCGGCTTTTTGTCTTTGTCACTATCCGCGGGACAGCGTTGCGGACTGGCCTCGGGCGGCAGCCCATCCTTCGTCCGATTGACAACAAGCCGCCGGAAGACGCCATGTCGCCTCGCTACACGGCCGAAAAATCTGGGCTATGGTGAGGCAAGGCCGGGGACACGGCTCAAAGCACACGACCGATCAGGGGGAGAAAATTTCATGTCTATCCGAAGTCAAATATTGCTGGCCGCAAGCGCCGTCGCAGCCGTCCTTGCCGTGGCGCCTGCTCAAGCCGAGGATGCCGTCAAGATCGGCCTGATCCTGCCGATGACCGGCGGCCAGGCGTCGACCGGCAAGCAGATCGACAACGCCATCAAACTCTATATGCAGCAGCACGGCGATACCGTTGCCGGCAAGAAGATCGAAATCATCCTGAAGGATGACGGCGCGCTTCCGGACAAGACCAAGACCGCCGCACAGGAGTTGATCGTCAACGACAAGGTGAATTTCATCGCGGGCTTCGGCGTGACGCCGGCAGCCCTTGCCGCCGCCCCGCTGGCGACGCAGGGCAAGATCCCGGAAGTCGTGATGGCGGCGGGCACCTCGATCATCACCGAGCGCTCACCCTATATCGTGCGCACCTCTTTCACGCTGGCGCAGTCGTCGACCATCATCGGCGACTGGGCTGCCAAGAACGGCATCAAGAAGGTCGCAACGCTGACGTCCGACTACGCGCCGGGTAACGACGCGCTGACCTTCTTCAAGCAGAATTTCACCGCCGGCGGCGGCGAGATCGTCGAAGAGGTCAAGGTGCCCTTGGCCAATCCGGACTTCGCACCCTTCCTGCAGCGGATGAAGGATGCCAAGCCCGACGCGGTGTTCGTGTTCGTGCCGGCGGGCCAGGGCGGCAATTTCATGAAGCAATATGCCGAGCGCGGGCTCGACAAGGCTGGCATCAAGGTGATCGGCCCCGGCGACGTCATGGACGACGATCTGCTCAACGGCATGGGCGATGCGGCGCTCGGCACGGTCACCGCGCATCTGTATTCCGCGGCGCATCCGTCGGCGATGAACAAGGAATTCGTCGCCGCCTACAAGAAGGCATTCAACTCGCGGCCGGGTTTCATGGCGGTCAGCGGCTATGACGGCATCCATCTGATCTATGAGGCGCTGAAGAAGACCGGCGGCAAGACCGACGGCGACGAGCTGATCGCGGCGATGAAGGGCATGAAGTGGGAAAGCCCGCGCGGCCCGATCTCGATCGATCCGGAAACCCGCGACATCGTGCAGAACATCTACATTCGCAAGGTCGAGAAGGTCGACGGCGAACTCTACAACGTCGAATTCGCAACCTTCGAGGCGGTGAAGGATTCCGGCAAGACCAAGAAGTGACGACGGCTTCGGCGTCATTCCGGGGCGCGAGCTCTTGCTCGCGAACGCGGAATCTCGACATTGCTGCACAAGATTCCGGGTTCAGCGCTGCGCGCTGCCCCGCAATGATGGATTCCAAAGGCTCTGGGACTTTCCCTGAATGACCACGCTGTTCACGATCCTGTTCGACGGTGTCGCCTACGGCATGCTGCTGTTCGTGCTGGCCTGCGGCCTCGCCGTGACGCTCGGGCTGATGAACTTCGTCAATCTTGCGCATGGCGCCTTCGCCATGACTGGCGGCTATGTCTGCGCCGTGCTGGTCAATAATTCCGGCTGGCCGTTCTTCGCTGGCCTGCCGCTGGCCTTTGTTTCGAGTGCGCTGATCGGCGTGGTGCTGGAACGCGCGCTGTACCGTCATCTCTACACGCGAAGCCATCTCGACCAGGTGCTGTTCTCGGTCGGGCTCGTCTTCATGTCGGTCGCGGCGGTCGATTACATCATGGGATCGTCGCGGATCTTCATCAAGCTGCCGGCGGCGCTGGAGGGCCAGTTCGACTTCTTCGGTGTCGGGATCGGCCGCTACCGGCTGATGATCATCGTGATCTGCGGCCTGCTCACGGTCGCACTGCAACTGGTCCTGGCCCGGACGCGTTTCGGCAGCCGCCTGCGCGCCGCGGTGGACGATCCCCGGGCGGCCAGCGGGCTTGGTATCAATGTGCCGCAGGTATTCGCCTTCACCTTTGCCTTCGGCTGCGGCCTTGCCGGTCTCGGCGGCGCGCTGAGCGCGGAAGTACTCGGGCTCGATCCGTATTTCCCGCTGAAGTTCATGATCTACTTCCTGATCGTGGTAACGGTCGGCGGCTCCTCCAGCATCACCGGGCCGTTTCTGGCCTCGCTGCTGCTTGGCATCGGCGATGTCGCCGGCAAATATTATGTGCCGAAGATGGGCCCCTTCGTGATCTACACCATCATGATCGTGATCCTGATCTGGCGCCCGAACGGCCTGTTCGGCCGCACCGCTACGCGTTGATCCCGATGACCGCGCTTCCCGACCTCTCATCCCATGCGTTGGCCAGCGCCCGTTGGCGCCCGGCCGAGATTGTGTTCTGGGTCCTCGCGCTGGCCTGCGCCTTCCTGTTTCCCTCCCGCTACCTGATCATGACCGACATCGTGCGGCTGGCGCTGTTTGCGCTCTCGCTCGACCTGATCCTCGGCTATGCCGGCATCGTCTCGCTCGGCCACGCCGCATTTTTCGGCGTCGGCGCCTATTCGGCCGGGCTGATGGCGCTGCATGGCGTCATCAACGAGCCGGTCATCGCGCTGGTCGCGGCAGGCCTGGTCGCCACCGTGCTCGGCTTTCTCACCAGTTTCCTGGTGATCCGCGGCGTCGACCTGACCCGGCTGATGGTGACGCTTGGGATTGCACTGCTGCTGGAAGCGCTGGCGGAACGCTATTCCGACATCACCGGCGGCACCGACGGGCTGCAGGGCATCGAGATGCAGCCGATCCTTGGGCACTTTGCCTTCGACATGTTCGGCAAGACCGGCTTCTTCTATTCGCTGATCGTGTTGTTCGTGCTGTTCCTGCTGGCGCGCCGCGTCGTGCACTCGCCGTTCGGGCTCTCGCTGCGCGCGATCAGGAACAATCCGCTGCGGGCGGCGGCGATCGGCGTGCCCGTCAACCGCCGCCTGATCGCGGTCTATACGCTGGCGGCCTTTTACGCCGGCATATCCGGCGCGCTGTTCACCCAGACCACAGCGCTGGCTTCGCTCGACGTGTTTTCGTTCGAACGCTCCGCCGATCTGATGCTGGTGCTGGTGATCGGCGGCACCGGCTATCTCTATGGCGGCCTGATCGGCGCCGTCGTGTTCAAGATGCTGCAGGAGTTCTTCTCGACCATCACGCCGCAATACTGGCAATTCTGGATCGGCCTCGTATTGGTGGTGATCGTGCTGGTCGGCCGCGCGCGGATTCATCGCTGGGCCTTGTGGTTGCCGAACCTCGTCATCCGGCAATTCGCCGGCCGCAAGGCCGTCGTTGCCATCCCCGAAAGTGATGCGTCATGACGATCGCGCTGGAAACAAAAGGCCTGGAAAAATCGTTCGGTGGCCTCAGGATCACCCGCGACCTCTCGCTCAGGGTCGAGCAGGGCGCCCGCCAAGCGCTGATCGGGCCGAACGGTGCCGGCAAGACCACCGTCATCAATCTCCTGACCGGCGTGCTCAAGCCCAATGGCGGACGCATCCTGCTGGAAGGCAACGACATCACCGATTTGCCGGTTCACAAGCGGGTGCTGCGCGGGCTGTCGCGCACCTTCCAGATCAACCAGCTCTATGCCGATTTGACGCCGCTCGAGACCATCGGGCTCGCGGTCTCCGAACGGCTCGGTCGCGGCGGCGACTGGTGGCGGCGGATGGGCACCCGCAGCGACGTCAATAGCGAGATTGCGGAAACGCTTGGTCGCTTTCATCTGCTCGACGTGATGAACGACCTCACCGCCACTTTGCCCTACGGCAAGCAGCGCCTGCTCGAGATCGCGGTCGCGATTGCGACCAAGCCGCGCGTGCTGCTGCTCGACGAGCCCGCCGCCGGCGTCCCCGAAAGCGAGCGTCACGACATCCTGGCCGCGGTCGCGGCCCTGCCCCGGGATGTCACGGTGCTGCTGATCGAGCATGACATGGATCTGGTGTTCTCGTTCGCCGACCGCATCTCGGTGCTGGTCAACGGCGCGATGCTGGTGGAAGGCCCGCCGGACGAAGTGGCGCGTGATCCCCAGGTCAAGGCGGTCTATCTCGGCGAGGCCGCCGATGTCTGACCTACTCACCATCGAAGGCCTGCGCGCCGGCTATGGCGAGGCGGTGGTGTTGCCGGGCATGACGCTTTCCCTCGCCGAAGGCCAGGTGTTGGCGCTGCTCGGGCGTAACGGCACCGGCAAGACCACGCTGATCAATTCGATCGTCGGCATCACCCGCCGGTTCGGCGGCACCGTCGGGCTCGGCGGGCTCGATCTGACGCCGATGCGGCCGGACCAGCGGGCGCGGGCCGGGATCGGCTGGGTGCCGCAGGAGCGCAATATCTTCCGCTCGCTGACGGTGGAAGAAAACATGACGGCCGTGGCGCAGCCCGGGCCGTGGACGGTGGCGAAAATCTACGAGATGTTCCCGCGCTTGAGGGAGCGCCGCAATAATTTCGGCAACCAGCTCTCCGGCGGCGAGCAGCAGATGCTGGCGATCGGCCGGGCGCTGACGCTGAACCCAAAAGTGCTGCTGCTGGACGAGCCGACCGAGGGTCTGGCGCCGATCATCGTCGAGGAACTGCTGAGGGCGATCGGCACCATCTCCCGCGCCGGCGGCCTCTGCTCGATCATTGTCGAGCAGAATGCGCAAAAGATTCTGGGGCTGGCCGATCGTGTTGTAATATTGGAGCGCGGCGCGATCGTCCACGATGCGGCAAGCGCTGCCCTGAAAGCTGATCCCGCCGTGCTCGAACGCTTTCTTGGCGTCTCCGGCGCCGCCGCACATTGAATTAAATTCTCGGGAGTTGACGACCATGCAGCGAACCAAACCCCCTTTCCGCGCCGACGAGGTCGGCAGCCTGTTGCGGCCGCCGCGCATCAAGGAAGCGCGCGCCAAACTGGAGAAGGGCGGGATCACGGCCGAGGACCTTCGCAAGGCGGAGGATCTGGAGATCGAGAAGGTCGTGCACAAGCAGGCCTCGATCGGCCTGAAGCTTGCGACCGACGGCGAATTCCGCCGCTCCTGGTGGCATTTCGATTTTCTCAGCCATCTCACCGGCTGCGAGCTGTTCCATCCCGACACGGGGATTCAGTTCGCGGGCGTTGAGACCCGGCACGACGCCATTCGCGTGATCGGCAAGATCGACTTTCCCGACAATCATCCGATGCTGGATCACTTCCGCTTTCTGAAGAAGCAGTGCGACACGGCGCATGTCACGGCGAAGATGACGATCCCATCGCCGGCAGTGCTGCATTTCCGCGGCGGCCGCAAGGCGATCTCCAGGGATGTCTATCCCGATCTCGATGCGTTCTACCAGGATCTCGGCAAGACCTACCGCAAGGCGGTGAGGGCGTTCTATGCCGCCGGCTGCCGCTATCTGCAGTTCGACGACACCGTGTGGGCCTATCTGTGCTCGCAGGAAGAACTGCAAAAGGCCCGCGAGCGCGGCGACAATCCCGATGGCCTGCAGGAAATCTACGCCCGTATCATCAACTACGCGATCGCCGAGCGGCCGGCCGACATGGTGATCACCACCCATGTCTGCCGCGGCAATTTCCGCTCCACCTGGATTTCTTCCGGCGGCTACGAGCCGGTGGCGGAGACCATGCTGGCGGGAACCAATTACGACGGCTATTTCCTCGAATATGATTCCGACCGTGCCGGCGGCTTCGAGCCGCTGCGCTATCTGCCGAAGGGCAACAAGATCGTCGTGGTCGGCGTCATCACCTCGAAGTTCGGCGAACTCGAGAAGAAGGACGACATCAAGCGGCGGCTGGAGGAGGCGGCAAAGTTCGCGCCGCTCGATCAACTCGCGGTGTCGCCGCAATGCGGCTTTGCGTCGACCGAGGAGGGCAACATCCTCTCCGAGGAAGAGCAGTGGGCCAAGTTGAAGCTCGCGGTCGACGTCGCCAACGAGGTGTGGGGGAAGTAGGTCCACCGTCATTGCGAGCGAAGCGAAGCAATCCATCCGTCCGCTTGCTGAGGCATGGATTGCTTCCGCCTTCGCTCGTTGAGCTTCGGCGGACAAGTCGTTGCAAGGGCTCCTCGCAATGACGTGGTGGCGATCCGCCGCGGGGTTACGGGATATTGCGGGATGGTCCGCCAAACGAGGGGCGAGGATGAGGAGCGAGGATTGTAGCCACGGCAAGGAATCCGGGTTAACGGCTGATTTGGAGAACCTGGAGCAGGAAATCGGCGCTCCAACTTGCCCGTTTTCTGCGGGTCTTGATGCTTCCGGTGGTTTTGTGGTTGCGGAGGAGGTCGAGAGCGAAGCGGCGGACGACGGCCATGTTCTTGGCGCCATGGCCTGTCCTGTATCGCGACAGATCATCGCCGAATTCGACGTCGAGCAGCCAGTGCATGCTCTCCACCCCCCAATGGCCGCGACATCCTTTGGCAGTGCGTTCGATGTCGAGCGGCGCGGAGCAGATGTAGGTGCGGGTGTCGAAGGTCGAGCGATCGGCATGTTCGGTCCGGGTGTCGACCTTGACGATGGTCTTGATGTTGGTGAAGCGCGGTTGCCCGGGATAGCTGCGCTCGGACACGATCCAGTCGACCGCCTTCGAGGCGGTGTAGGTGCGGGTCTCGATGCGGCCGTGACCCTTCTCGACGGTTGTTTTGGTAACCAGCTCGCTGGCCTGGGCAGTGCGGAAGTAGTCCACGACATCGGCTTCCAGAGTAGGCTGGTTGCCCTTCAGTGCCAGCAGGTAATCGGCTTTGTGGGCCACGATCTTGTCGGCGATGTCGACCTGACAGCCCATGGCATCGATGGTGACCAGGGCACCTTCGAGCTGGCCGGCTTCGGCGAGCTGGTCGAGAAGCTCGGGAATAGCGGTAATCTCGTTGGTCTTCTCCGGAACCCCGAGCTGCGCCAAGGTCAGTCTTGCGGTGGTGGCATAGGCGCTGAGCGTGTGCAGGGCCTTGAGCCCCTTGCGATGGTCGTGGGTGCGGCGCGCCGTCTTTCCATCGATGGCGATGAAATCGTGCCGATCCGGCCAGATGGCGGCGACCCAGCTATTGAAGCAGCGTTGGAACAGGACCGGATCGATGCGGTTCACCAAGTCGCGCAGCCAGCGCGCACACGGAATGCCATGATGGAAATCGGAAAACCGCCGCAGGAAATCGAGATGATGCTCGCCCCAAGCGACGATGTCGTCGAAATCATCGCAGGAGGCGATGGTCGCGCAGGTCACCAGCAGCAGAACCTCCTTAATCGGATAGAGAATCCGCCACGCTTCCCGGTCGTCGTCGAGTTCGGAAAAGTTCTTCAAAAGAAGCGCCAAACGAGCCCGCGGGCTCTCGTCCTCGACGATCGTGTCCATCTCGATGCTCCAGCCGAATCAAAGCACCGAGGGAATCACCAACCGCCGTCAACGCAAAATCAGCCCTTTCGGCCCGTTAACCCGAGTTCCGAGCCGTGGGATTGTAGCCGCGTAAGATTGTGAAGGAGTGCTGGTTATGCTACAATTAGCCACTCCTTGGGGCAGGCAGGCATGTCAGAGGAGCTGACTATGACCAAGAGTATTCTTGTCAGTCTTGCTATCCTCACTCTCTCTGCTTCTGCCGCTTTGGCCGCGCATCGGACTCATCATCGCCACGCGATTCATAGCCCAGCGATGAACGCATTTGCCGGTGTGGGTGCGTCTCCGGTCGTCCGGACGGGGCTTCTATTGACCATGCTCGGCCAAATTATCGTGACACTCACGTCCGCGGGCTCGGGCATGGAAGCACCTCTCAAGGTTTCCATGTGGTGACGTTCGTGAAGCGTTTGATCTGTCGCAACGCGCGCGACAAGCGAAGGCAAATCGTTTTCAAAATGGGGCAAGCAGGCAATGGAGAAAAGCCATGAAGCAGATGAGTCTGACAACAGTCGCTATTGCAGCCTCGACGTTTGCGTGTGCGGCGCTGCTCTCCTTCGGCTGGTCTGAGCAACGCGGCCTCTCGCTATCAGTCGAGAAGGCCGAAGCACGGGTCGGTCGTCCCCTGACCCCCGTGAGCGTTGCGGGCGTGGCGCGCCGACAAAACCGGCGGGCCGGTTACGGATACGGTTACGGCGCGGCCGGCGCTATCGGCACCGCGGCCGCGGTCGGCACGGCGGCCGCTATCGGCGCCACCTCGCCTTATTACACCGGTGGAGGTTGGGGTAGCCCTTACGGAGCCAGGGCGGCCTACTATGGTGGTTATGCCGGTGTGGGCCCGTCTCCGGTCGTCTGGCAGGGCGGTGTAAGCAGCGGCGACCGCGACCTGTATTTCCGAAATCTACACGATTCCGGGTATAATCAGAAGAACAACCGCAACTCGTTCGGGAACGTGGCGACGCAATAGCGTCAGGTCCATCGTCCATCTTCGTCTTCCCCTCGGGATGACAGCATCTTGGGGTAAGGCAGAGTCGGCATCATACTCGCAGCGCGCGGGATCGTCGCCGCGTTCGCCCGCTAATGTCTCAGTTGTGTCAATTGCTCCCTCAACTGGCCGCTCCCGGTCTGCCACGATCAACGGACATCATCAGAGCGGCCAATTTGTTCCGGCCCGTGCCAGAACCGGTCATTCAGGGGTTCGAACGAAGGGCGAAACGGGAATCCAGCGATTGTCAATCCTTGCGCAGGCCCTTGCCCAGCGCCTCAAACATGATCGTCTTCAGCGCCAGCTGGATACGACCGCCCTGCGTCGGGGCCTGCACCATGCAGATAACGAGCATGTCGTCCTGGGGATCGACAAAATAGAAGCTGCCGCCCGCGCCGTCCCAGCGGTATTCACCCAACGGCCATGTCGTGTTCGGCGGCGGTGAGGTGCGCACGGCAAAGCCAAGACCGAAGCCGCTGGTCGGGCCCGGAAAATAGAAGGGGTCATGAATGATCCCTGTCTCCGGCCCGATCTGATCCGACGTCATCAGTGCGACGGTCTCGGACTTGAGGTACCGCTTTCCGTCCAGCTTGCCTCCGTTCAGCAGCATTTGCAGGAAGCGCGCGTAGTCCCCGATCGTCGAGACCAGGCCCGCTCCGCCCGATTCCCAGCGCCGCGACAATGTCGGATCCTTGATTCCGGCCACCCGAAAGCGATCGACAGGAAATGACCTGGCGATGCGCGGCCAGTTCGCTTTATCCGCGACATAATACGCGGTATCGGACATGCCGAGCGGATCGAACAGTCTCTGCTTTTCGAATTGAAACAGCGACTGCCCCGAGGCCACCTCGACGACACGGCCGAGTACATCGGTTGAATGGCTGTAATTCCAACGCGTTGCGGGCTGATCGGCGAGCGGCAGTGTCGCGATCCGGTCGGCGAATTCGGCGTTGTCGAAATCGCCGGCGTAGAGTTGGGGATTGGCATAGAGTTTCGTCACCGCGCCTTCGCCGAAGAAGCCGTAAGTGATACCCGACGTGTGCCGCAGCAGATCCCTGATCGTGATCGGGCGCCTCAACGGCTCGAGCTTGAGCGGATATTGTCCTGCTTCATCGGAAAGATCGACGCCGACTTTTGCATCCGCAAAGGAATGAATGTATTTCGATACGGGATCATCGAGGGCCAGCTTGCCGTCGTCGACCAGCATCATCGCGGCGACCGAGGTGACGGCCTTCGACATCGAATAGATCTGGAAAATCGTGTCCGGCGTCATCGGCTGCCCGGTATCGGGGTCCCGCACGCCGAAACATTCGAAATAGACCGGCTTGCCGTGCTGCTGGATCAGCAAAATCGCACCGGGAATCTTGCCTGTCGCGACTTCGTTGCGAATGTAATCGCCAATACGATCAAGGGCCGCGTGTGAGAAAGTTGGCGCGAGCGGCGCTTGGGACGGCGGCTCCTGGGATCCGGCTCGCACCTCGTGCGGCCAGCCGCCGATAAACAAAATCGCAAGCGCCGCCGCAACAAGGCGACGCCCCGCCAAAACGTCAGATCTCCAACGATTCATAGACGAACTGCTCGAGGGTCCGCTGGACACGCTAGCGTTCCGAAGGCGTCTGCTCAAGCAAATATGCATTTACCACGTCAACCTCGCCATCGATCTTGCTGGCTTACCGCAGATTCCCGCACCTGCGAGCGACCAATCATGCGCCGCAACCTCGTCAGCCAACACACTCATCAGCGTCGGTTGCCCTCACACACTTCCCTCGTGCGCAAACCTCCATAGCGCTCGGCGCTCGCGGCGCCACCGCATGCCATTTCCCGCGGGTTCCTTCATTGAAGGCTTTCGGACGCCGGCCACGGTGCAAGCCGCATCGCCGCGATCGGCCGGCATCCGAAACCCTCAACAATAGCGGACTCCGCGAGGTGCGAGCACGATCGCGCAAGGCATTACCGAGTCGCCGCGTCGCTGATGTGCGAGAAGCGGCGTGAGCCATCATGGACCGGCCCAGTCGAACGGGATGTGTTTGCTCGAATTTGTCGTCCACTGAAACTTGTAGCCGAACGCATCGACGGAACAGATCGTCGATTTGCCCCAAGTCACGAGCTGTCCGGGTCCGGTCTCGGAGCCAGGCGGGTTCATGAGCTGCGGATATTTTCCCGGCAGGCTCGTCGGGCCGGTCAGGGCCGTGGCCCAGGCCTTCACTTTGCCGGCGATCTCCGTTCCCCACTTGGCGCGGTCGGGCGCGATCTCGAAGGTGATCTGTGCGCGTTCCACGCCCCGCACCTGCCGGCCTTCGGTGAACAGCGCAGCGACGAGAGCCGGAAATCCTCCGACTTGGCCGCCGAAAATGCGGGGAAGCACTTCCGCTTGGCGCTCGTCGGCGCGGTCGTCGATGAAGATGCCGGCCGTCCCCTTGGCCTTCCCCGCCCAGAGATCGCCTTCCCATCTTCCCACCCGGACGAAGCTCAGGCCGTCGAGATTGATATCGCCGCAATGGCCATGTCCGATGTGCCAGAACAGCACCGACTCGCAGAAGCCGTTGTCCGGGGCCTGGGCGAAGGTGCAGGGGCACGCGACCGCGCAGCTGCAATTGTCGAACCAGTCTCCGATGATGTGCCAGCCGGGAATCTCGGCCATGACGACCTCCGTTCACCCATGAACGACAATAAGGCGTTGACCGAGGTTATACCACCGGCGTGTGAACAGCATGCGGGTTGCTGCGGCGCAATGGGATGAACTAGCGCCCGAATGGATCTGAAAACCGGACCGGCAATGTGGCAGACTGCCTGCAACCCTTGGCTGAGCCGCGCTTCGGGTCTGCTGCTGATTGGCTGGGGTGCTTGGATGGTGGACTCGGCATTCCTGAAATGACCGTTATCACGTGCGGCCAGGGCGAATTTGACTTCCGAGTCGGGGTTATTCTCGACCGAATTGGGCTGTCTGCGCCATGTCCGGTCTTCCCCCGATAGCGACCGAATAGCGGACATCGCTGGAGGTCCGGTTCGTGCCATTACCGCAACGGTCATCGGTTCATCTCAGCTCGTTCGAGCCCTCAAACTGAGGTGGCCGAATGAAAAACCCGCCCGAACTGTGCGAGGCTTGATAGCTTTCAATCTACTCCGGCCGATGGTCGAGCTTGGAAAGTGTCGAGCATAAGAAAAGAGCCGCCTGAGCGGCTCTTTTCTTGCTTTATGGGCAAGGACGCCACAGACCAGTGCCGTCCATATACTCTCTCGATGTCGAGTCGTAGTACGCCCCAAGACTCCGGCAATAGGAAGCATCAGCGCTCGATACCGCGCTTGTCTGAGCAACGCGGGACCCGCCGCTGCTGACGTACATCGCACCGCCACCGTGGACGCCGCGGAGCCCCATGGCGAAGGCCGGGGTCGCAACTGCTAACGCGAGTGACAGGGCCGTCGCCCCTACAATACCAAGTTTCGACATTACGCTTCTCCTTAAGAACCTAGAACAAAACCATCGCCGTCAGGCGTAAGGTTCATGTGGGTTAGCGATCGGCTGCGCTCTATGCCCGATGCTGGGAAAGATTAGTGCGGGGCGCGCAACGCACCGCGATTGTCAGACGCTCTCTGAGCCGTCTTATTTGGTGACGTCGTGCGAACTCTTATTCCGGTCCTCTGTCCAATCAGGATCCCAGTAGGGCGGCCTGCCAAACCGTTTCTGGGCAAAATCCAGAAAAGCCCGCACCTTCGGTGGCACCATGCGATGCGGAGGAAAGACCCCGAATATGCCACCCGGCTTCGTGGCGATCATGGAGGACCACTCGGGAAGCAGGTGCCGCAGGCGACCCGCCTTGATATCCTCCCCGACCAGCCATGTCGGCAGCAGCACGACCCCTACGCCGTCAACCGCCGCATCGCGCAGCGGCTCGGAGTCGTCGGCGCGCAACGTGCCGGTGACCGGTACTTCCTCGAAAGCATCCCCTGTCTCGTCCGGGTGACGAAAGAACCAACGATCGGTCGGCTGCAGCGTATAGACCAGACAATTGTGCTGCAGCAGGTCGCTCGGCTCGGCGATCGGCGGTGTGCGGCTCAGATAGTCCGGGCTCGCGCAGGCAATGCGCCGGTTCGGCGCGAGCTTGCGGGCGAGCAGGCTGGAATCGATCAGCGGACCGATACGGATCGCCAGGTCGGCGCCGACGGCCAAGAGATCGACTCGCACATCGGTCAACGAGACATCGAGACGAATATCGGGGTAAGCGGCCAGGAAGTCCGGCACGAACGGCATGATGTGCAGACGGGCGAAGGCGCCCGGGACGTGCAGGCGGATCAATCCCTGTGGCCGCCCCTCCATTGCCGAGGCCGCATCCCGCGCTTCCTCCAGGCCCCGCAGAACGCCGCGTGCGTGCTCGTAGAATGTGGCGCCCGGCTCGGTGAGATGCGCGCGGCGCGTGGTGCGATGAAACAGGCTGACACCAAGATCCTCTTCAAGGCTGGCGATCGCTCGCGAGACGGTCGATGTCTTGGTATTCGTGGCAATTGCAGCTTTCGAAAAGCTGCCGACCTCCACCGCTCGCACGAACATACGCAGCGCGCCCAGATAGTCCATTTTGGCGCCTCCGTATCGCCGTTGCGACGAAACGTCGAGCACTCGCCCGATCAACCGCTTCCTGCGACATTCGGTATTTCGGCGAGGGCTTCGGTCGATTTCGACCAGCACTCCAACATTTGTTTGCGCGTTTCGCAACATTCATTTCCGGCTGCGGGAATTGGGGCCGACGCCGCGGCATGATGGTACGTTTTTGATGCTAATTCTGATCCAAATGGAGGCAATCTTATTGGCAGCCATACCGGATTGGGTCCGATCCGTACCTCGAACTCGGAGATCATATCGTCGCAAAAGCGGGATGTCGGACCGAGTATCTAGATTTTGTCCATAGCAAAGAGGCAAAATAATCAACCTTCCGACAGCTCGATAATAACGAGAAGGTTCTTCGGTCAAAATGTCGCTTTGGGGTCAAACTCAGAAGTCCGGGCTCGCAAGCGCCAAGTCAGCTTTGCCCCCAAGAACCGACATGGTCGACGGGGCTCGAATCGGTCTTGCAGCGCGTTGACGGCCGCGCCCACGGCGTTCATCATCTTTGGCGGCGCGGTCGCCTGCTACGTAGTGAGCTAACCCCGTGGAGTGGTAGCCATGATAAAGAACCTCGTAGACGGACTTGTTCTGGCGGCTTTGATGATCATGGGCTTGCTTGCCTTCGCCCAGAAACATGAAGGGTGCTTGCACGGGCACTCGATCAATACCTTTAAGCCCTGCGGCTCAGTCAGCTCTTCAATGTAGCGCTGGCCGCGCCGGTATTGCGGCCAAGGGTGCGCAAATGGCCCGGACAACCGTGAGCCCTTTCAAAGAGGGCTGGCTGGAGCTTGCCGCAGAGTAGACGAAGCTAACGCGGGAGGGAGAGGCAAAAGCTGCGCTAGAACGGCAGTGACCCTCGTGGAACGAGGCTTTTGCGTCGTTGAATTTCGTGGCGAGGGGATGACCGTCGATGAACTGATCTTTCATCATCCGAACGGCACCTTCGCCGCGCAGCGCATGGAGGAGTAGGGCCGCCTCACTTCTCCGCCAGATAAACCTCGCCCAGCAGCGACGAGTTCGACCACGGCACCTGTTTACTCTTCGTCGTCGCGACGACTTCGGCGCGCACGCGCGTCAGCATCTGCCGGACTTCGAGCCCGGGCGTGCCGATGTGGCGCGAGAGTGCCGCGGAGAACGGGCTGTTGGCGCCTTCGCCGTCGAGCGCGACTTGTCCGGGCGCGGTCGCGAACGCGATCGGCGTGCCGGCGCGCCTGGAACTGAAGGTCGACCGGCACCAGATAATTGCGGCCATCGATCTGCACGCCATGGCCCGCGTAATAGACCACTGCGACCTGCGACCGCGCCGCCTCCAGCAGAAATTCGTGGATGTCTTCTGCATCGCGCCGCGGTCGAGGTCGATGCCTTCCGAGACGGCAAAGCCGATGTCCGGTTCGCCGGCGGGGTCGGCGCCCGAGGCATTGAAATAGCGCAACACGATCGAGCGCATGCCGGAGGCTGCTTCATAATCCCGAAGCATGCCTTCGACGATCATCTTGCTGCGTCCGTAGGGGCTGATCGGAGCATACGCCATCTCTTCCGAAACCGGCATCGCCACCAGCAAGCCGTAGACCGTCTAACTGCTCGAAAATACCACGCAATCGATTCCTGCCGCGCGCACAGCCTCCAGCACCAGCGATTCCGTGACGTTGTTATCGTAGTAGCTTGCGGGGTCCATTACGGACTCGCCGACATAGGCAACGCCCGCGCAACGCAAGATTGCAACCTGACGGTATCGCCGCAGCACCGCGTCAAGCCGCTGCGATCCCGGATATCTCCCAGCTCGAATGGGCCCCATTTGATGGCTTCCTGGTGACCGCGGCTGAGGTGTGTCGTAGGTGAGGGAACGAGGCCCGCAGCTGCGAGCGCGTGCAGCTATGGCTGCCCACATAGCCGGCGTCGCCGGTAGCAAGCAAGATGCGTCAACTCCTCAACCGATCGGCATCGCGTGCGCGCCTGTCAGGCGGAAGCACGAAGAACTTGATCGAAATATGCGATGCACCGCTGCAATCCCTGTTCGAGCGCGATCGTGGGCTCCCAGTCAAGCAGCCGCTTGGCCATCGAAATGTCGGGGCAGCGCTGCAGGGGGTCGTCCGACGGTAGGGGTTTGCTTAGGAGCGGAGAGCGCGATCCCGTCAATTCGATGATCTTGGTCGCGAGTTGGCGAATGGAAATTTCCACCGGGTTCCCGAGATTGACGGGGCCGGTCACATCGTCTGACGTATTCATCAGCCGAACGAACCCCTCGATCAGGTCATCGACGTAGCAGAACGCGCGGGTCTGGCTGCCATCGCCGTAGATCGTAATCGGCTCGCCCCGAAGCGCCTGCACAATGAAATTGGAGACCACGCGGCCGTCGTCGATGTGCATGCGCGGACCGTAGGTATTGAAGATGCGGGCAACGCGAATATTCAGATTGTGCTGCCGGCGGTAATCGAAGAACAGGGTTTCGGCGCAGCGCTTGCCCTCGTCGTAGCACGCGCGCGGCCCGATCGGATTGACGTGGCCGCGATAGTCTTCAGTCTGGGGATGAACCGTCGGGTCACCGTAAACCTCGCTGGTCGAGGCTTGAAAAATCCTAGCGCCGAGGCGCTTGGCGAGCCCGAGCATATTGATCGCGCCGTGCACGCTGGTCTTCGTGGTCTGCACCGGATCGTGCTGATAGTGGTTCGGGGAGGCAGGGCAGGCGAGATTGTAGATTTCGTCGACTTCGACGTAGAGTGGAAACGTCACGTCGTGACGCATGAATTCGAACCGCTTATTGTCCAGCAGCGACAAGATATTGTCGCGCGTGCCGGTGAAGAAATTGTCGACGCATAATACGTCGTGGCCATCGGCCAGCAGGCGCTCGCACAGGTGAGAGCCGAGAAAGCCAGCCCCGCCAGTGACCAGTATTTGCTTTCTACTAAACAATCTCAACCCCCAATAGCCGTGTTCTTGCAAGCCATCGGCGCTCCCAAGAGAGGTCCGCCGTCCTCCCCCTACGCCTCTTCGTGAGATTCCATCACGCAAGTTCCATCGGATTTGTCTTTTAAGCACAATTAAAGGATGGTGCTAATGTGACCCTTCTTCATTCACAGGCACTCAGCTGCATCTGCAAGGGTCAGCCATTGTTTAAGGTGGACTAGTTTTTTCACTTGCGGGTGTCCTGTCAACCTTATTGAAGTTGCTACGCTTTTGGTGATCCGTTTTTGGAAAGCCACGGCACCAGCTACGGGCAGAGTAGTGCGCTCGCAACTTTCGTCGGTTGGACTTCTCCCTCTCGGCATGGTTGTCTCCGGCCGCGAATAAAATCAGCGGGGGCTGACAGCGCAAAAATGGAGCAGGCAACTCAGGTGGGGCGCAAAGACAACCCGGCGATTGAGGCTGAATCTCAACCAGAAAAGTCGCGTCGCGACTGGATCGCCGTTGGCATGTCGCTTTCATCGCTCGCAATCTCCGCGGTAACTTCTGTCATTTTGTTGGGTACCACGTGACGATGTTCGCGTGATGATCGATCGTCCGCCTGGTGCGGTTTTGGATAATCGCACGTTCGTCGCCTGGGGAAGCCACGGTTGACCTTCATCAATTCCGGCAATCGCGCAGCAGCCATAACCGGCATCGGCGCGTCAGCACAAAACTTGTCGCGAGCAGATCCCGCCGCCGAAGATTGCAACAAGCAAGACAAGGTTTTTCGAATTCCGTTCGATACACCACCCTTTGTCGTGAATGCGCGAGAAATACACGCAATTGAAGCAGGCGTGCAGGCAAGTGGTCCTACTTTTATTTCCGTACAGAAGACGGTTCGCTGCGAATACCGGGATTTGGATTTAAAGAGGGCGATCAGCTACTGATTTGTTTTGAGCTCAACCTAGCAACACCAGACAGTTACGTTCAGACGTGGCGGCATCTCGCCTACATCATGAAAATTCAAGACAGTCTCGGGAATTTCACACCCCTGTTCGAGCAGAATAAGCCGATCGTGATCCAGAAAAGCAGCTGGCTGAAACATCTCGAGGCCGAACTCAAACGTTTTAAACGCGAAAAATCCGACCGCCCGTGAACCGAGCCGCGGGCCTTTGTTCTCCCCGCGGCGCCCATGCGCTGTGAGCGCCAAGCGATCATCCGAACGGAAGTTTCTCTTGGCCCTCGTGCCATTCGATGACGCTGAAAAGCATCCCGCGCTTGAGCATCTCGGCCTCGAGGTCGGCCGCGTGCTTCTTCCACGCCGGCGTCTCGCGAACACGGGACCTTGGCCTCAACGCCAGCGGCTGCCAGCGCGACCGCTGTAGGCATGGCTCGGTAAGCGCTGATTTCTCAGGACGCAGGTATCTCGGCCTTTTTGGGGCGGCCCAACTTTGGACGAGGGGACTTCGTTTTGGGTGGTAACGGGTTCACAGCTAAGCAGACGTCCAACCCGGCAAACAGAGCGATTACACGCCCCAACTGCGGGTCAATGTCACCTCCAAAAGTCTTGTAAAGCCTATCCCGGCGAAGCCCAGCGTTCTCTGCCATCGCTTTGACGTTCTGCGCCCGCATCACGTGGTTGAGCGCTATAAGCACCGGTATAAGCTCGTTTTTGCTAAGCACTTCAGTCAGATACTTGGCTATCGCCACGGGGTTGTCGCGAAGGGTTGCCGGATCAGGGAATGGTACGCCGGTCATTGGAGGCTCCGATTTGAATCGTCACTGTGTCTTCCCGGCTACAGCACTTATCTCGAATCCAAGTATGCTGCATGCAGTGTTTCAGACGCTTAGGGATCGAAAATGAAAAAGCTAGTTATCGCGCTGACAGCAGCAGCAGCAGCAGCAGCCTTTGCCTCCCCCGCATTGGCGGCTGACCTCGCGGCCCGTCCCTACACCAAGGCGCCGGCTCCGATCGCGCCCGTCTATAACTGGACTGGCTTCTACATCTTCGGCGGTGGCGGCGGTGGATTGTGGGCGGCCGATCAGAATGTTCAAACCAACGTAGGTAGCATTCCGCTCAGCATCGATCACCGTCAGGGTGGCTCTGGCTGGTTCGGAACGGTCGGTATCGGCTACGACTGGCAGTTCAACGGTCCTTGGGTGTTCGGCTTGTTTGCAGATGGCCAGTTCGGCAGCATCAAGGGCACTCTTGATGACCCGTTCAACCAGGTGATCGCCCCGATAAAGTTGGAGGACTCGTGGGCGGTTGGTGCGCGGGTCGGCTATTTGGTAGCCCCGAATGTTCTGTCCTACGTGAACGGTGGTTACTCCGGTTCTCAATGGTCGCGCACGACGCTGCTCGATGAGTTTAGCGGCGCTCCTGTGGGTGGTCACACCAACAGCTTCACCCGCAACGGTTGGTTCATCGGCGGCGGCGTGGAGAACAGCCTGAACATCTTCGGCATCAGCTCGCCGGGCTGGTTCATGAAGACCGAGTATCGCTCGGCTTTCTATGACAAGAAATCCGTCCCTCTGCTGTTCGACGGCACCAATTTACCTGTCGGTACCAATCTCAGGTTCAACAGCTGGAACCAAACCATCTCGACTTCACTGGTCTATCGCTTCAACTGGGGTGGCGCTCCGATCTCGGCGAAGTACTGATCTCTGCTAAGACCTAACCGCTCAAAAGCCCCGGCATCGTCCGGGGCTTTTTTGTTGCGAAAACGAAAAAAACTCCGCCGGGCTGAGTCGACGGGCTTATCTTCTCGACCTTGCAGCGCGATACGAAGGCCCCTGAACGCCGCCCCACTCCGGTGACGCCGGTCGATCTTCAAACGCGCTAAAATCCCTTGGCTCTCCAGTCGCCGCGAGCGGTCAAAAGAAAACGACCCCAGCGCATGCTGAGGCCGTCTATTGCTGCCGGAACCCCGGCTGGTTTGGCCCGACTCATAGTCGCCGGCCGAGGTTCCGGCACGCGAAGGCAAAGCCATAATTGTCGCGTTCTTTTGGCGACGCTTTTAGCTTTCACCGCGCCGGTCCCCCCACAATCTCAACGCCCTTTCCCGCATGGTTCTCGAGGCCGTGCTGGATGCCCAGCGCGATGCCTGGCATCGGCCTGTTTCGGACGGCGCCCCCCTTAGTAATGGTACGGAATTTTGGTGAGCCGCAGGCGCTGACATAATCGCCCCATCATGGCTCAACCCATTCTACTCAGATGAAGCCGAGCGTGGCGCGCTGGCTTCCGACGACGCGCAGGAGCAACGGGGCGAATCCTCTCATTGCTTTGTGGATCGGTCGAGAACGGCGCTGGAAAGCATTCAGAGCGCCTGATCCAACTGCCCGACAAATCGAAGCCCGCCGGCTCACCCCGGCGGGTCTTTCCTTGCCCCTTAGGGCGGCGCCCGCACGGTGGTGGCTGAAAGAGGCCGCCAACTCAGGTGGCCTTTTCTGTCAGATAAGCTGACCGTATTGCCCCGGAATCGACGGCTATCGATTGTGGCCTTAAAGTGTTTTTTTCTTGCAAACTTATACTTGCGATCAGCCCGGCAGCGCCAAGTTGCCGGGCTTTCGCTTTCGTGCTGGTCACATGAGAAGGCCAAAGGTCATCGTGCCGACAATGGCGGCAATTAAACTTCGGCTCCAGGTCAGACAGGCGGACTTCATCGGGCTAGCGGTCGGTGCTGATCGCGATCGAATGGCTACAATGGTGGTCCGCGCAATAGATCAACAGGCCGCGGACGCCTGACGAGCGCATTTCTCCTAGAGTGATTTTCCGCTGGCGCCGCTGCATGGAAGAAATCTAGCCAACAAATCACACTTTCTTCAAACCAACCTTGACCGAGGGTTGGTGAACCAACCCCGGGCGCATCTCTAAACAGCACAACGCCGCTCAGCCGAGTATGGTGGCTGGTCGGCGTTGTCTCAAATCGCTGTCGATTTGACGGTTATGACGGCAACGCCTTTTGCGATGGCGTCTCGAAATGTATCCTCGAGAGCGGGGTTGGCCTGCAACTCCTCGACGGCATTGAATTTGGAATCCCGTGCCCATTCGGCGCCGGGAAGGGGGACGGGTAGGTCCCATTCGTCGAGCACGTAGGCCACCCGATCGGTGCGCCTGCCGCGATTCAGCCATTCCACGTATTTCCGGAGACGACGAACACCCTGGCCCTCGCGTTGAGAGCCTGCACCAGCGCTTGCGCGCTGTTTCCGGCCTATTGGATCACCAGCTGGATCTGAGCGAGATGGGTCTCACAAGACAGCTGGTAAATCAGGTTGATCAAAATCGCCCACATGACCGAATCCCCTTTGGTCTAATGGGGGAGAGGCTAGGCCGGGTTTGTTTCCGGCCGGCTTCGCGGTCTTGGAAAATGGTTTCGTGGCCTTATCAGCCCGCCGGCTCCGCCGGCGGGTTTTTCTTGCGGTGTGCCTCGCTATCAACCTAAATTACTGGACTTGCGACAACGGGAGAGCTGGTGTGGCGATAGGTACAGTGAAGTGGTTCAATCCAACCAAAGGGTATGGTTTCATTCAGCCGGACAGCGGCGGCAAGGACGTGTTCGTGCACATTTCCGCGGTGGAGAAAGCCGGCTTCAGTTCGCTGGCTGAGGGTGCAAAGGTCAGTTACGAAGAGAAGGAAAACCGGGGCAAGACGTCCGCGGAAAATTTGAGAATCGGCTAACGGATCAGGGCCGCGATCGGCGTTACAGCGAAGCTCCCGCAGTCGGGTGCCGCACAGTGCGAATGGATTCGCTAACAGCGACATCAGGGGGGCTTGGAAATGGTAATGCAAGAAGGGACGCCCAACGCGCCCGATGCATTCGGACTGCCGGAGTATTTCGTTACAACCATCGCTTCGGAAACTGCTGGCCCCAATGCTGTGCGTTACGCGCTGGGTGTTCGCCGCTTCGCGAGATCCCTGACGCAGAGGGCTGGCCGCCCGTTGTCGTCCGGATCGGGGGGCAACAAGGTGCAATCCTAATAAATTGTTAATTACGGATTGCTACGCATTGGCTCAATCGCGGATAGCCCCCAAGCCCCCGCGAGAATACGGAGACCCGCCGACCGCAACCCCCGGCGGGTTTCTACGTTATGAGCCTGTGCCCATGCGCGCTTGCTCAAAGAGCGGCCTGACATCGGCGCCGCGGTGCCCACAAGCCTGACAGGTGAACCTCGGCTCCAGGTCGGACAGGCGGACTTCATCGAGCCAGCGGCCGCCATCACCTCACCGATGTTCCGCCTTGGATTTGATACCCGCGGCGTTACCCCTAGTGAAATTGGGGTTTTAGCAGCAGCGATGGGAAAGCAATTCAGTAAGTAATTTCAATGGTGAGTGCGGACTCGAACACTCGACCCCATGATACGTCAGTTTCTTGTTTGATGATCGGGGCAGGCGGGGCCCAAAGGAGGGCGCCCGATGCCGGCGCTGACGCTTATAACAGTATCAGCAGCGATTGGAGCAGCGCAGCGATGGCCGCACATGCGGCAGCTAGCGCGTTATATCGGCTTGCAAGGCTGACATGGATCGCGTCAAAAACACGAATATCGCACTGGTCGGTGGTAACGAACGCGCTTGATCAGGGGCCTGCCGGTTCACGCCGGCGGTAGAAAAACCCCGCCAGAGAGGGCAGTCACTGGCGGGGTTTCATCTCTCGGTGCGCCCCACTGAGAATAGGTGCGCAGGGGTGTATGTGCCCCGCACCTTACAGGAAACTGACGCGCAGCTTACCGGGCCCCCAAATATCGCAGCGTCGCTAGCAATGGTGTCCAACAAGTTAAGGAGGGCGGCCGGCCCCACTATCGGCGTCACCTATCTCCTGCGAGTGATCTAACTGAACATATCGATCGGCGTTTGCGAGGCAACAAAATATAAATTGTGGCGGGTCGGGTAGATCGTCTCCCACACCTTCACGAATTTGAAGTGCGGCGTGAAGAACCGGCGCAAATCTTCTTTGTCTTTGAACTCGTATTCGTGGAGAGCGTTGCTCTTTTTGCCGTCCTTCGCTTCGGTTAAGGTGTAACCGCTCAAGATGCCATCGAGGCCAAGTAGGCCAACGATCTCGCTCATGATCTTGTCTATCTCTACCTCAGTAAAATGCTCAATCGCGGCATCCCAGACGATGTTATCAAATGGCCCGAGCGGGAAGCCGTCTCGGATATCTCGCTGAAGGTAAGTGATGTTCGGAGCGGAGTTGAAGCGCTTGGCGTGCGGAATGGCATCCTTATCGAAATCGAGGGCCGTGATCGACGAGGCTGCGGATGAATAAAAGTGCCGGGCGTTGAAACCGTCGCCGCAGCAAATCTCAAGCATCCTCGTGTTCGGCTTCAGTACCATTCTGGAAAACACGCCTGGAGCTATCGCCAAATTTTGGTGACGGCCGGGGCGGTCAGGCGGCGGCGGTTATGGGCTGACGGTCAGCGGGTTTAGCGATGACCTCGATCCCGTTGTTGAATGTCACACCGAGAACGAGTTTTGGCAACTGGTTGTGGCCCTCGAGACGACGCCAGCTTTTCTGCGCGGCCTCGAGCAGCTGGAAGACCATCGCGAGCGCCGTCCTGTTGGACAGGCATCCCTTCGATCGGATCGTGCGGTGGCGCACGGTAGCGAAGGTGCTTTCAATGGGATTGGTCGTTCGCAGGTGTTTCCAGTGCTCGGCCGGGAAGTCGTAGAAAGCCAGCAGTGCGTCTCGATCCTTGCTCAGGCAGTCGGCCGCCTTCTCGTATTTGGGCGTGTAGCTCTCGATGAAGGCGTCGAACGCCAGTTCGGCGGCGGCCTTGGTTTCGGCCATCCAGATTTCCTGCAACGCGCGTTTGGCCTTCGGCTGCTGGCTAGGCATCGTATTCCGGCGTCCCCGCGCGCGGGGGCACACCCGGCGGCAATCCTCCCATCCAATGCGGCATATCCGCGATGTGCGCGGAGAGATTCGCAGCCGTGTCAGGACCGCTCGCACACCCCGCAAGCGATATCGAAGCCAGTAGAAAAAATGCCAAACGGAGGCGTTTGGAAGGTTTCATTTTCGCAGCTTGTTGTGGATGGTGTCCAGCCACGCGGCACTCAATAGCGAGCCGACCAACATTGCCAGCGTAATGACTATCAAGAGGGGAGCATTGTGCATCATCATCCCCGGAGTGTATGCGCCGGTCCCGATCCGTTTTCCAGCCCGGACGAATGTCAGTTCGGCATGATGTTCACGGCCAGGCGCTCCCCGCATTCAATACTACTTTTCGCCGTTCAAGCTGGCGATGGACGCCGCTCCTGCGGTTCCGGCGAATTCGGCGGCCTCCCCTGGAGTCACGGCGGACCCCTTTATGCGTCCGTACCCATACGCGCTGGCTCGAACATCGGCCGGACGTCGGCGCCTCGGTGCCCGCACGCCTGACAGGTGAACTTCGGTTCAAGATCGGATATCCGGACGTGATCCGGCCAGGCGTCCCCGTCGATCGCTACCGAATGGGCGCAGCGAAAGTCCTGGCAAAAGACCAACAGCCGGGTAGGGCCGGACTCCCGCATTTCCCCGAGAGTGATTTTCTGTTCACGCATGCAGCCAATCCGCGCCGTTGGAGCGCGGCTCATTGAAGCGTGGCGGGGAGGGCGACGACAAGCCGCTACGGATTGCGGTACAAGCCTGGCGCGGCCCACCGATCACTTACAAGCGGGCATCCGGACGATGAGAGGTGAGGACGCCGGGCTAGGCTAGCTTAAATGCGAGAACGACCCAGCTTGAGCACAACAGCACAAGAGCGGCCACGATTAGCGCGAGGAATCCGTCGGACACGATGTCATGATCACGCATGGTACACCTCCTGTCGCTGACGGAGGCTGGTCCGAATTTATTAAAGCTTTCGGAATCGGCTTAACGCACCGCGATTCGAAAGAGTGTGCGTTGAAATGTGCATAGATAGCTAGGCGATTGAAAACTTATATTATAATCAATGGGTTATTGTCATATTTGGCGGAAGGGGTGTCCGGCGATTTGTTGCGGGCGGCGGTCGGGGGGCAAAGCCAGCGGCCTAGCCCCGCATTCCCCCGTTGGGCAGATGATGGTAGGACAGCCTTGGCAACCGCCGCTGCCCACCAGCGTTTCCCAAAACCCGACCGATGAAAAACGACCAGATCCTGAGCCAGATTTCCGAATTCTGCCGCCAGGCCGACATGGCGGAGACGACGTTTGGCCGCCGCGCCGTCAACGACGGCAAGCTGGTGCATCGGTTGCGCGAGGGCAAGCGCATCACCATCGACACCCTGGACCGGATCCAGGCCTATATCGCGGCGTCCACGCCGGGCGGGCTGCCGCCGCCGCGCGGGCTCCAAGTGCCGCCGGAGAAGCGCGACCCCAGGGGCAATTTCCGCTTCTTCGAGAACCGCCAGAAATACCTGCTGTTCGTCCATACCTGCAGCGAAAAGCGGGTGATCGCCGAACGGGTGGCGCTGGAGCTCTCCAGCCTTCACCCCCGGCCGCCGGCGCTGCGGGTGTTCGACGCCGGCGTCGGCGACGGCACGGTCCTGGCGCGGGTGATGCGCTCCATGCATGGCCGCTTTCCCCATATGCCGTTCTATATCGCCGGCAAGGAGCTCAGCCTCGAGGACGTCCGGCTCACGCTTGACAAGGTGCCGGACCGGCTGTTCGAGCATCCAGCGACCGTCTTTGTGCTGACCAATATGTATTATGCCGAGGCGCCCTGGCTGACCCCAGCTTTGCCAGCGGCTGCGGCGGGCATGATCTGGCACGAAGTCGGGCTCCGGGGAGCGTCTTCCGGCGATTTCGAGACGCAGATCGCGGAACTCGGCCCATTTCTTGAGCAGAACTGGCGGGCCAATGTCAGCCCGCGTTCGGGCATGCCGATCTATGAACGCCCGGTGGCGCTGGTGCTGTACCGGGAGGATCACCGGTTCCTGCTTGATTCGATCATCCCGCGGGCGGGCCGTTCCGAGGCCAATTTCGATCTTGTGATCGCTTCCCAGCCCTACCGGGCCAAATCCTCTGTGAATTTCCGCGCCAAGCGCATTATTGCGCCGCTCGCGCGGGCGTTGCGGGCCGGGGGCCGTTTGATTGGAATTCACTCCCACGGGCAGGATCCGGGCCTCGAAATCATCCAGGCGGTCTGGCCCGGAGAAAATCCTTTCGTCGTAAGCCGTCATGAGCTATTGCGCGCGGTGAAATACGAGCTCGGATCGGCCGGACGCGACCTTAACTTTAATGCCTATGCCGATAACCGTTCCATCTTCCGTTATGATATGGAAGCGCTGCCCAACGAGGTCACCGGCTCGATCGGAACCTCGACGGCCTTTGCAGCGTGGAATGCGGCAGTGTATGTCGCCCAGATCGAAGACGACCGGTTGACGGAAATGACAGAAAACAGCCGGACCCTCGATGCCACCAGAGAGGTTCTGCGCAAGCATAACGGGCTTTGGTTTTACGACGAATCCTACGTCATTTCGCGTCGTCGCGACTGACATTCCGGGATAGTTCACAAAGAGAGCCGCCGACGTCGGGCGGAAACAAGGGGTTTTGTCGATGCGCGCGTCTTATCTGTTCACCTCAGAGTCGGTCTCCGAAGGCCATCCGGACAAGGTCTGCGACCGCATTTCCGACGAGATCGTCGACCTGTTTTTCCGCGAAGGCCCGAAGGCGGGGATTGATCCCTGGGCGATCCGTGCGGCTTGCGAAACGCTTGCCACCACCAACAAGGTGGTGATCGCCGGCGAAACCCGCGGTCCCAAATCCGTCACCAACGACCAGATCGAAAGCGTGGTGCGCGCGGCCATCAAGGACATCGGCTACGAGCAGGAAGGTTTTCACTGGGATACCTGCGATATCGAGATCCTGCTGCATCCCCAATCCGCCGATATCGCGCAAGGCGTCGATGCGCTGCAGCCCGGCACCAACAAGGAAGAGGGCGCGGGCGACCAGGGCATCATGTTCGGCTATGCCTGCAACGAGACACCCGATCTGATGCCGGCGCCGATCTTCTATGCCCACAAGATTTTGCGCCTAATCTCGGAAGCCCGCCACTCCGGCATAGAGAAGGTGCTGGGCCCGGACTCCAAGAGTCAGGTTACGGTGCAATATGAAAACGGCAAGCCGGTCGGCGTGCGCGAGATCGTGGTCTCGCATCAGCATCTGGTCGAAGACATGACCTCGGAGCAGGTCCGCGAACGCGTCGAGCCCTATGTGCGCGAGGCGCTGCCCAAGGACTGGATCAACGGCAAGACCATCTGGCACGTCAACCCAACCGGCAAATTCTTCATCGGCGGTCCCGACGGCGACGCAGGCCTTACCGGCCGCAAGATCATCGTCGACACCTATGGCGGTGCTGCCCCCCATGGCGGTGGCGCGTTCTCGGGCAAGGACCCGACCAAGGTCGACCGTTCGGCCGCCTATGCCGCGCGCTATGTCGCCAAGAACGTCGTTGCCGCCGGTCTCGCCGACCGCTGCACGCTGCAGCTCGCCTACGCCATCGGCGTGGCGCGGCCGCTGTCGATCTATATCGATACCCACGGTACCGGAAAGGTGCCGGAGGAAAAGCTCGAGAAGGTTGTGGCCGAGTCGATGGACCTCACCCCACGCGGCATCCGCAAGCATCTCGATCTGAACCGGCCGATCTATGCGCGAACCTCGTCCTACGGACATTTCGGCCGCACGCCGGATAATGAGGGTGGCTTCTCGTGGGAAAAAACCGATCTCGCCGAGACGCTGAAGCGCGCCGTCTGACTTTCTCCGTAATTGTCTTGCGTATTCCGGAAAGCACCTGCGCTTTTCGGAATATGCTTTTTTAAGGGATCAACCGCATGACCGTCGCCGCCAAGAAGCCCGCCTTCACTGACTACATCGTCAAGGACATTTCGCTCGCCGAGTTCGGCCGCAAGGAAATCTCGCTGGCCGAGACAGAGATGCCGGGCCTGATGGCGACGCGCGAGGAATATGGCCCGAAGCAGCCCCTGAAGGGGGCGCGCATCGCGGGCTCGCTGCACATGACGATCCAGACCGCGGTCCTGATCGAGACGCTCGCAGCCCTCGGCGCCGACATCCGCTGGGTCTCCTGCAACATCTATTCGACGCAGGACCACGCGGCGGCGGCGATCGCCGCCGCGGGCATTCCGGTGTTCGCGGTCAAGGGCGAAACGCTCACTGAATATTGGGACTACACCGCAAAGCTGTTCGACTGGCACGGCGGCGGCACGCCCAACATGATCCTCGACGACGGCGGCGACGCCACCATGCTGGTGCATCACGGACTGCGCGCCGAGCAGGGCGACGTGAAATTCCTCGACAAGCCGGGCTCGGAAGAAGAGGAAGTCTTCTTCGCGCTGATCAAGAAGCTCTTGAAGGAAAAGCCGAAGGGCTGGTTCGCCGAGATCGCGAAAAACATCAAGGGTGTCTCCGAAGAGACTACCACGGGCGTGCATCGTCTCTACGAGATGGAGAAGAAGGGCACGCTGCTGTTCCCGGCGATCAACGTCAACGACAGCGTAACCAAATCGAAATTCGACAATCTCTATGGCTGCCGCGAGTCGCTGGTCGACGGCATTCGGCGCGGCACCGACGTGATGATGTCGGGCAAGGTGGCGATGGTCGCGGGTTTCGGCGATGTCGGCAAGGGCTCGGCGGCGTCGCTGCGCCAGGCCGGCTGCCGCGTCATGGTGTCCGAAGTCGATCCGATCTGCGCGCTGCAGGCGGCGATGGAAGGCTATGAAGTCGTGACGATGGAAGATGCCGCGCCCCGCGCCGACATCTTCGTCACCGCCACCGGCAACAAGGACATCATCACCATCGAGCACATGCGCGCGATGAAGGATCGCGCCATCGTCTGCAACATCGGCCACTTCGACAACGAGATCCAGATTGCGGGTCTGCGCAACCTGAAATGGACCAACGTCAAGCCGCAGGTCGACGAGATCGAATTCCCCGACAAGCACCGCATCATCCTGTTGTCGGAAGGCCGCCTCGTGAACCTCGGTAACGCCATGGGCCATCCGTCCTTCGTGATGTCGGCGTCGTTCACCAACCAGACGCTGGCGCAGATCGAACTCTGGGCCAACAACAAGAACGGCCAATACGCGAAGAAAGTCTACGTGCTGCCGAAGTCGCTGGACGAGAAGGTAGCGCGGCTGCATCTCGCCAAGATCGGCGTCAAGCTGACCGAGCTGCGCAAGGACCAGGCCGACTATATCGGCGTCAAGCCGGAAGGCCCGTTCAAGTCGGATCATTACCGCTATTGATTGTTGAAATCGTCATTCCGGGGCCCGCGCGAGCGCGAACCCGGAATCTCGTACGACGACCTCTGGATTCCGGGTTCGCGAGTTTCACTCGCGCCCCGGAATGACCGTGGTAGATATCATAGGCCCCGGAGCAATCCGGGGCCTTTCATTTGTTGCTTTTCGCCGGCTTGCTGACTAACTGGTCGTGACAGGGCACCCGAGAGGCCCGTCCCGGGGAGACCGCGATGGCAGCAGAACACTTCGACGTCCTGATCGTCGGCGCCGGCCTGTCCGGCATCGGCGCGGGCTATCATTTGCAGGAAAAGTGCCCCGGCAAGAGCTACGCCATTCTCGAGGGCCGCGATTGCATCGGCGGCACCTGGGATCTGTTCCGCTATCCCGGTATCCGTTCCGACAGCGACATGTTCACGCTGGGCTATTCGTTCAAGCCGTGGACCGAGGCGAAGGCGATCGCGGACGGGCCGCGGATCCTGAACTATGTTCGCGAGACCGCATCCGACAACGGCATCGACAAGAAGATCCGCTTCAACCATCGCGTCAAACGCGCGTCGTGGTCGTCGCAGGATGCACGCTGGACGGTGGAGGCTGAACGCCAGGTCGGCGAGGGCGGTACCGAGATCGTGCGCTTCACCTGCAATTTCCTGTTCATGTGCTCGGGCTATTACAAATACGAGGAAGGCTATACGCCGGAGTTTGCCGGCACCGCGGATTTTGCCGGCCGCATCGTGCACCCGCAGAAATGGCCGGAACAACTCGACTATGCCGGCAAGCGCGTGGTCGTGATCGGCTCCGGCGCTACTGCGGTGACGCTGGTGCCGGAGATGGCCAGGACCGCGGCCCATGTCACCATGCTGCAGCGTTCGCCGACCTATGTGGTGGCGCGGCCGGCGGAGGATGCGCTCGCCAACAAACTGCGGCGCAATCTGTCCGCCAAACTCGCCTATCATCTGATCCGCTGGCGCAACGTGCTGTTCGGCATGTATTTCTTCCAGCTCTCGAGGCGCAAACCCGAGCGCGTCAAGCAGTTGATCCTGGGCGGCGTCAAAATGGCGCTCGGGCCGGACTACGACATCGCCACGCATTTTACGCCGCGTTACAATCCCTGGGATCAGCGGCTGTGCCTGGTGCCCGATGGCGACCTGTTCCGCTCGATCAAGGACAAGCGCGCCTCCGTCGTCACCAACGAGATCGACGCCTTCACGAAAAGCGGCATCAAGCTGAAGGACGGCAGCGAACTCGAGGCCGACATCATCGTCACCGCCACCGGCTTGAACCTGCAGGTGCTCGGCGGGCTCGAGGTCAGCGTCGACGGCCGCCAGGTCGATTTTGCGAAAACGCTGAACTACAAGGGCATGATGTATTCGGACATACCGAACATGGCCTCCGCGTTCGGCTACACCAACGCGTCGTGGACGCTGAAATGCGACCTCACCTGCGAGTATGTCTGCCGCCTGATCAATTACATGGACCGGCACGGCTACCGGCAATGCATGCCGCATAATCTCGATCCCACGATCTCGGAACTGCCGTCGCTGGATTTCTCGTCCGGCTATGTGCAACGTTCGATCGCGAAGTTGCCGAAGCAGGGCTCGAAACGGCCGTGGCGGCTCTACCAGAATTACGCGCTCGACATCGTCACGCTGCGCTACGGCAAGGTCGATGACGGCGTGATGCAGTATTCGTGACGGGCAGGGCGCTTCAGCGCCGCTGATCTCGTTCAGGGCTCGTCTACAGCAAAGCGCAAGCACACGAGGAAGTGATGTTCCGCAGCGATATATATCGCATCCGATTGAATCGGAAGCATTGACAGCCGGGCCAGTTTTCACCGATATATATCGCATACGAATTAAGCGGATACGATGTAACACAGGAGGCCTGCCCGCCGGTATCGGGCCGGCGATCTCTGCAGGCCGGGCCACGCAGTTCCGGCTACCCACAGAACCAAGGAGGTTCAGCCATGGATACGATCACCACATCCGAACCGATCAACCTGCAGCGCCGCCGCTTCTTTGGCGCCGCGGCCGGAGCGGTCGCCGCGGCCCAGTTCATCACGACGGGTTCCGCGGCCGCGCAATCCAGCACCGGAAAACCGGATGGCGCGGCCGCGATCAAGCCGGGCACGAACACATCGTTCGCCGCACTGAAGCAGATCGATGCCGGCCTTCTGAATGTCGGTTACGCCGAGGCCGGGCCCGCCGATGGTCCTGCCGTCATTCTTCTGCACGGCTGGCCCTACGACATTTACAGTTTTGTCGACGTCGCGCCGCTGCTGGCGTCGGCGGGTTACCACGTGATTGTCCCCTATCTGCGCGGCTATGGCACCACGCGCTTTCTTTCCAGCGATACCTTCCGCAATGGCCAGCCATCGGCGATCGCGGTCGATGCCATTGCCTTGATGGACGCGCTCAAGATCGAGAAAGCCATCGTCGCGGGCTTCGATTGGGGAGCGCGCACGGCCGACATCATGGCGGCGCTCTGGCCGGAACGCTGCAAAGCGCTTGTCTCGGTGAGCGGCTATTTGATCGGCAGCCAGGAAGCCGGCAAGATGCCGCTGCCGCCAAAAGCCGAGCTGCAGTGGTGGTACCAGTTCTATTTCGCCACCGAACGCGGCCGCGCCGGCTACGAAAAATACCGGCACGATTTTGCCAAGCTGATCTGGCAGATCGCTTCGCCGAAATGGGCCTTCGATGACGCCACCTTCGATCGCAGCGCGGCTGCCCTCGACAATCCCGATCACGTCGGCATCACGATCCATAATTATCGCTGGCGGCAGGGTCTTGCCGAAGGCGAGACCAAATATGACGATCTGGAAAAGCGGCTTGCGGCATCGCCTGTCATCGCGGTGCCAACCATCACCCTTGAAGGCGATGCCAATGGTGCGCCGCATCCGGAGCCCAGTTCCTATGCCAAAAAATTCTCCGGCAGATATGCCCACCGGCTCATCACCGGCGGGATCGGGCACAATCTGCCGCAGGAAGCCCCGCAGGCTTTTGCGCAGGCCGTGATCGACGTCGCCGGTTATTGACCGCGCCATTGCGGGGGCTGAACGGCCGGTGTGGCGGCCGTTCAGCCCCCGCGTCCGATGGTCCTATGCGTTGTTTCGCGTATTCGTGGCTCCCTTCGAATCAGCGAAGGTAGTCGGACGGTTAACGCCGGATTAACCGGCGCCGCCTACGCTGCAGGGCTTGAGGTTGTGAGGCTTGAGGCTGCTGACAGCACGAGGAAGCCCATGGACGCCCAGCGAATTGCCGTCGATGCCGTGGTCGCGTTGACCGATTGCGACCGTGAGGCGGTCGTCGCCTTCATCCGCAGGCTCTATCTTGCCGGCGTCAAGGACCCCAAGCGCCTGACCTTCAAGGGCCTGCAGGCGATGGCGCGGAACTGAGCGGCTGCTCGCTCGCTGCTCGCTGGATTTCCTGATTCAGTTTTGAAACAACCACGATTGTCGTCGCCCGGCTTGCCGCCTTCGCTAAAGCTTCGGCGGGAAGGCGGGATCAGCGCCGTTCGTCTGTGCGCCGGTCGATCGCTCACGGGCTCCAATAGGAGCTGCCTTGCCATCACCATTGGCGCGCCGACGCCGCCGCGTCCACTGCATCGCGCCCTACGTTCGTGACGATCGCGAAACGCTCCTCGATCGGGCGGGAATCGGGCGAGCCTCGACGGGTTAAGCGAAATATTTTTTGAAACAGGGCTGGACAGCTCTTTGTGATTTGCCCGTCGGGCCAGGTTTGCCCATCTGCCGGTGAGCCCGCACATCGACGATAAGGTTTTCAACGCGCTTTGGTGTCGGATAGGGTACGCGCGATCAAGAGAGGAATGACATGAGCTTTTCCGGAATTTTTGCGCGAATAGTCGCGGTCATCGGCGCCGCCGCGCTGCTGTGGCGCCGGCTGCAGGGCGCAGCGCCTGAGCCGGCCTGGGGCAGCGCGCCGGTGGTGCCGGCGGCGAAACCGCAGGGCGCGATCCCGACGCTCAAGATGCCGACGGCGAGGGGGTGGAGCGACGGGCAGAAGCCGGTGGCGGCGCCGGGACTCAAGGTCAATGCGTTTGCGACTGCCCTGAAACATCCGCGCTGGATCAACGTGCTGCCCAATGGCGACGTCCTCATTGCCGAGTCCAATCAGGTCGCCGGACCAATCCGCAGCGTGTTCAGCTACGCGATGCAGGCGACGATGCGTCGTGCTTCCGCGCTCGGCGAAAGCGCGAACCGCATCACCTTGTTGCGCGACCCCGACGGTGACGGCGTTGCCGAGCAGCGCGGGATTTTCATGGAGGGATTGAGCCAGCCGTTCGGCATGGCGCTCGTGGGCGACACCTTCTATGTCGGCAACACCGACGGCGTGGTGGCCTTCCCGTATGCGGCGGGGGCCGACCGCATCACCGCGTCGGGGAAGAAACTCACCACTTTCAAGCCTTCCGGGCACTGGACGCGGAGCCTGCTGCCAAGCCCCGATGGCAAGAAGCTCTATGCCGGGGTCGGCTCGCTCAGCAATATCGCCGAGAGCGGCATGGCGGTCGAGGAGGGCCGGGCAGCGATCTACGAACTCGATCTCACCGATGGCAGCAGCCGCATCTTTGCCAGCGGCCTCCGCAACCCGGTGGGACTGGCATGGGAGCCTCAAACCGGTGTGCTCTGGACGGTGGTCAACGAGCGCGACGGCCTCGGCGACGAGACGCCGCCCGACTATCTGACCTCGGTCCGATCAGGCGGCTTCTACGGCTGGCCCTATTGCTACTGGGGCCAGACGGTGGACGATCGCGTGCCGCAGGATCCGGCCGCGGTCGCCAAGGCCATCACGCCGGACTACGCGCTCGGCGGGCACACCGCCTCGCTCGGCCTGTGCTGGATGCCGGCCGGCACGCTTCCGGGCTTTCCCGACGGCATGGCGATCGGGCAGCACGGCTCCTGGAACCGCAGCACGCTGAGCGGCTACAAGGTCGTATTCGTGCCGTTCGTGAACGGACGCCCGGCAGGTCCGCCGCGGGATATTCTGTCGGGATTTCTCGCACCGGACGAGCGGGAGTCCTATGGACGACCGGTCGGGGTAACACTCGGTCCCGACGGCTCCCTCCTGGTCGCGGACGATGTCGGCGATGTGATCTGGCGCGTCACGGGCGAGTGAAAGGGCTGCACTAACCCGCCCTAGGCGCTTAAGCTGAATGGACTTGAGGCGAGAGGGCTCGCATGACGGACCGGCGGTCGTTGATGAAAATACTGGCCGGTGCCGCACTCCTCGGCATCGCGCACAGCGCTGGCGCTCAAAAAGCGAAATCATTCACCATCGCTTACCTCGCTTTGCTTCCGGGCGAGGATCGCAACTTCGTGCCAAATTTTTTGCACCGTCTCGATCAGCTTGGTTATGTCGACGGACAGAACCTGCACTTTGTCTATCGCTCTGCGGAAGGCCGGCCGGAACTCTTGTCAGGCCTTGCATCCGACCTCGCTCGGATGAAGCCCGATGTGCTTGTCACCGGATTTGGAACGGTCGCGGCCAAGGCGGGCAAGGCAGCCGGAGAGGGCATCCCGGTTGTGTTCATGGCTGTCGGCGATCCCGTCGGCGCGGGGGTCGTTGCAAGCCTCGCGCGGCCCGGCGGCAACGTCACCGGATTGTCGGACCTGGCCGCTGGCTTGCAGGGCGGCCGGCTTCAGCTGTTGCGCGAGATCGCCCCCGCCGCCTCGCTGTTTGCTGCGGTCTTGAATCCGGGCACGCCGTACGCGGCCCTCGCTTACAAGGAACTCGAGTCCGCAGCGCATGTCGCGAAGGTCGAACTCCGGGCCTTCGAGGTACGCTCGCCCGAGGAGGTCACGCCACAGCTCGAGGCCAGCAAGGTCGCGGGAGCCGGCGGCCTTGTGATCTTCGAGGACCCCCTCACGCTAAATCAGCGGAGCGAGATTACCGCGGTCGCCTCCCGCCTGGGTTTGCCTGCTGTCTACGGTTATCGAGAGTTCGCGGAGGCGGGCGGTCTTATGTCCTACGGCACCGACCATGGCGCGCAATGGCGGCGCGGCGCGGAGATTGTCGACCTCATTCTTAAAGGCGCGAAGCCGGCCGACATCCCGGTCGAGCAACCGACCAAGTTTGAGCTTGTCGTCAATCTCAAAACGGCCAAGGCCTCGAACTTCACGGTGCCGCCAACGATCATGATCCGCACCGACGAGGTTATCGAATGAGCGCCGCTATTTCCGAGATTGGGATCCAGCAGAGTTTCGCGCTACTACGCGAAGCGGCGCCGCACTGGCGTTTTTGATGTCTTGAGCGTATAGTTTCGGGACACTTGACGGTGACGCGGATGTCCATTTTTTCAGGCAAATCAGGTCTCGCATTCGTACTGGTGGCGCTCTGTCTGGGCGGGCGAACCGCTCACGCTCAGGCCGCCCCGGTGACATATTGGCTCCCAAGCTGGCCGATCGGCTTCGGTGGCGATCCGAGCGTCGACCCGAGCGCGAACACTTACGGCAATTTTCCGAGCTTTGACGGCAGCGGCGCCCGAGGCGGCCGCTTTTCCTATATGCGCTACAATTTTCCGAACGGCTGGTTCGTCGGCGGCGAAGGCGGCGGCACCGGCTTGAGCATGAACGGCATCAGCCAGTACGGAACGTTCGGCCGTTCCCTTTATTACGAAGGCGTGCAGTTCGGCTACAACTTCCAAAACGTGGCCGGGTCACCCCTCACGGTCTATGCCGGTTTCGACACCTTGAAATACAATTCCGGCATCGGTGGCCCTTTTGCCCCCTTCGACTCCACGTCCACCACTCTGCCCGGCTATAGCGCGCATGCGGGCGTCGAATTCCAGCCTACGTCGAATGTCAGCCTGTCACTCGGGTTCGGCTACACCCAACAGTCGGGACACCTCGACAGCGACATCAATTCGCTCGCGCTGCCTGGCGCCACTCCGTTTGTCTTCGGCGGTCGCCGCTAACGCGCGTAACGCGCGCTGAAATTGAATGAATGCCGGTGGTGAATTGCATACCGGCTCTGGGTCTCGGAAACGGCAATGCCGGATCGAAGGAAACCGATCCGCTCTTTATCTGGAAAATGATCTGGCCCCGGCTTCGTCGGCAGTTCTGCAAAGGGAGCCGTCGTTCCCCAATCCAATGTTGTGGAAGGCGTGGACGTCCGCTTTGGGCCATACCGGCATTCAGCCGTGATACGCAAACAGCTCGATTGGGTCGTTGAAGCCGCGCACCGGATATTCGCCGACGCGTTCGAGATCGAAATCGCTTTCGACGAAGTCGGCGAACGCGCGGGACAGCAGCACCGTTCTGCCCAATTGTTTGGTGAGGGTTTCGAGACGCGAAGCCATGTTGACCGCCGGACCAATGACGGTGAAGTCGAGCCGGGTGCGCGACCCGATGTTGCCGTACATGACGTCTCCGACGTGGACGCCGATGCCGTAATTCAGCGGCGCACGACCGGTTTCGCCGTTCTTTTCGTTCAGGGCAACCATGGCCTGACGGGCTTCGGCCACGGCATGCAGCAGGTTTGCGCAGGCCTTTGGCTGGCTGAGCGGAAAAATGGCAAGCAGACCGTCGCCGATGAATTTCAGTATTTCCCCGCCATGCCGCGCAATCGGCTCCGACATCGCGTCGAAATAGCCGTTCAAGAGATCAATGACGTCATCGCGCGGCCAGTTGTCGGAAATCCGGGTGAAATCACGCAGGTCGCAGATCATGATGGCGGCGCGTACCGTCGTCCCGCTTCCGCGCCTGGTGGCGCCAGCCAGAATGAGTTCGCCGGCATGCGACCCGACATAGGTTTCGAGCAGCGTTCGCGCCAGCCGGTTCTTGACACGGATTTCGCTGACCAGCGCTAGAACCGGCAACAGTTTCAACAGGCCGGCGATATGCGCGTCGTCGAAACCTCCGCGCCGGTCGGTTGCAAAAGTCACGACGTGCCGCTTTCCGAGCGTATGGTACAGCGGCCACGCCACATAGTCGGTCAGGCCTTTCGCCCGCATCTCGTCATAGACGGCGTGCTTGCGGCCCAGCGAGGGATCGCGTTCGAGATTCTCGCGCACCTCGGTGGCACCGTCATGGATTTCGTTGGCCGGACTATCGATGTATTCGGATCGCTCCCTGACATCGTGGTCAAATCTCGCAAGCTCGGCCTCGCGCATCCCGTCCGCCCACATGATCCGGGCGCCAAGCCATTGCGGATGGTGGATCAGAATATGAAGCGACGCCCGCTTGACCGGAATGCCCGCTCGCTGGAGCCGGACACACAGTTCAGCGAAAATATTGTCAATGAAGCGCTCATCGCGCGTGTCGTTTGTCAGCCAGTGCATAACGTCTCTGTCAGAATGCGTGGTGACGGGATCGATGTTTCGCGGCGCGTCCATATCGTGCTCCTGGGCAGTGACCTCGATCGACGGTATGGGATATGTCGTGTCTCCGCTCGACGGCGTCAACGGAGTCCGCCGCAATCTGCTTGCGCGCATCGGGTTGTCAAAAGGCGGCCTTTGACCCGAGCGGTCCCTCGTCGTTATCCTGTTTCGAGACGGACCAGACTCTTGGTTGAGTCTCCGGAAAGACACATCTGATGAATTTTCTCGGCCGGCGCCTGAGACATAATGCTGCATGATTTACTCGCGGACAAAGTCGCCGTAGGTGTACAGCACAGGTGCGGTTGGGAATTTGGAAGTGGCAAGCCGTGGGAAGGGGCATTTCGTTATCCCGAATTGGGATTCGAGATGGAAACGCGGCCTAAGTTCGAGATTTTTGCTCGTCTTTTTGCTTTTGGGCTTTTGGTTCGTTCCAAATGCCGCTTCGGCTTTCAATTGCACGTTTACCGCCACGGTAAACGAGAATAGCGGCGCCAATATCCTATGGTTCGGCGGTTCGCCGAGCGGCCTTGCTGCCGACTCCTGTCTCAGCTTCGGCCTTATCGCTACGGCGAACGGCTCGAGCCCGTTGGGCAGTTGGACGAGTACGCCCAATGGCACGGATGGCGGCACTCAACCCGGTGATAACCAGATCACATACACGCCGGCTGCAGGCGCCGTCGGGACCGACAGTTTCTCGATCGCGGCGACCGCCGCTTCTCCAAACGATTCCACCGTCGCCGTCACCATCACGATCGCCGCGGTTCCGCCGAGCGTGTCTTCGGTCAGCCCGACGAACGGCTCGACGTCCGGCGGTACATCGCTGACGATCACCGGGACAGCCTTCACCGGCGCGACGGGCGTCACGGTCGGTGGCGCCGCCGCCACCAGCGTTACCGTCGTCAGCGATACCACCATCACCGCGACCACGCCGGCCAGAAGCGCCGGTACCGTGGATGTCAGGGTGACGACGGCCGGCGGCACCAGCGCCATCAGCGGAAACGACAAGTATACCTATGTCACGCCGGTCGTGGCCGGGGCGGTCAGCGCCACGGTCGCCTACGACAGCTCCAGCAACGGCATCACGCTAAATCTCAGCGGCGGCGCGCCCACCTCGGTGGCGGTCGCCACGGCGGCCGCGCACGGGACGGCGACGGCATCCGGCACCACCATTTCCTATACGCCGGCGACCGGCTTTTTCGGCACGGACAGCTTTACCTACACCGCGACCAACGGCACCGGCACGTCCGCGCCAGCCACCGTCTCGATCACCGTCTCGGCGCCGACGATCGTAGTCTCTCCGGCGACCTTGGCGGCGGGTACGGTCGGGAGCGCCTATAGCCAGTCGTTAAACGCGAGCGGCGGTCAGGCGCCTTATCGTTTCGCGCTCGCGACCGGAGCGCTGCCCGGCGGCCTGAGCCTCGCCAGCAGCGGCGCAATCACCGGCACGCCGACCGCCGCAGGCACCTTCACCTTCGCGGTGACCGGCACCGACAGCAGCACGGCCACCCAAGCCTCCTTCACCAGCGGGACCATCTCGCTCAGCATCAACGCGACCGTGCCAGGTGCGCCGACGATCGGTACCGCGACAGCCGGCAATGCCCAGGCACGGGTGAGCTTCACCGCGCCGGCGTCCGACGGCGGAGCGGCGATCACCGGTTATACGGTGACGTCGTCGCCCGGCGGCGCGACCGCCACGGGCAGTTCTTCGCCGATTACGGTGACAGGGCTGAGCAACGGCACGGCCTATACGTTGACGGTGACGGCAACCAATGGCATTGGGACCGGCAGCGCCTCCGCGGCGTCCAATTCGGTCACGCCCTCTGCGTCGCCGCTGACGGCAACCCAGGCGATCGCTTCGACGATGCTGACGCAGAATCACGCGGCGACAGCCTTCACGCCGGTCGCCGGTTCGGGCGGCACGGGAGCGCTGACCTACAACGTTTCGCCGGGCCTGCCGACGGGTCTGAGCATGGCGCCGGGCACCGGCGCCATCACCGGCACGCCCACCGTGGCGAGCTCGGCGACGACCTACACGGTGACGGTGACCGATGCCAACAGTGCGACGGCGACGGCGACCTTCAGCCTGACGGTCCACGGTGTCGTCACGGCGACCCAGGCGGTCGCCTCGACGACACTGACGGTCAATGTCGCGGCGACACCTTTCACGCCGGTCACTGGTTCGGGCGGCACGGGAGCGCTGACCTACAGCGTCTCGCCGGGCCTGCCGACAGGTCTGAGCATGGCGGCGGCTACCGGAGCGATCACCGGCACGCCGAACGTAACGAGTTCGGCCACGACCTACACGGTGACGGTGACCGACGCCAACAGCGGGACCGCGATGGCGAGCTTCAGCCTGACTGTCGCGGCGCCGACGCCGGTCCTTGCGGTTGCCGCATCGGGATCGCCTGCGTCCGTGGTGCCCGGAAACGACATCACCTATTCGATCGCGCTCACCGTCAGCACAGGGACTGCGACCAATGCATCGCTGTCGGATCCCTTACCGGCAGGCCTCACATTTGTCAGCGCCAGCGAGACCGGCCCGGGCGGAGCCTGGACCTGTACGACTCCGGCGGTGGGCGCCGCCGGCACGGTGACCTGCTCGATCGCCTCTGCCGCGCCGGGCACGTATAACTTCACCATCGTCGCGCGTATAGCGACGGGCACCCCGCCCGGGCCCCTTACCAATACGGCCACTGCCAGCGCCAGCAACGCGACGACCACATCCGGCAGCGCAACCAGCACCGTCGGCTTGACGACGACATCGACGGCACTGGTGTCGTCGCTCAACCCGAGTCTGGTAGGACAGGCCGTCACCTTCACGGCGACGGTATCGGGTTCAACTCCTGCCGGCACTGTGACCTTCAAGGACGGCGCGACGGCGCTCGGTGCCGGACCACTCAACGGCTCTGGCGTCGCGACGTTCACGACGGCGGCGCTGACGTCCGGATCGCATGCGGTCACCGCTTCCTTTGGCGGCGATCCCAACAATGCGTCCAGCACCTCGTCGGTGTTGACCCAATCCGTCGGCCAGACGGCAACGACGGTGGCGGTCACGTCGTCCGTCAATCCGAGCATGCCGGGACAGCCGGTCACCTTCACCGCGACGGTGGCGAGCGCCGGCGGCACGCCGACCGGCACCGTGATCTTCAGAGATGCCGGCGTCGTCATCGGTACAGGCGCATTGGCGGGTGGCGTTGCCACCCTCACCACCGCGGCGCTGGCCGCCGGGGCCCACAGCATCGCTGTGAGCTACAGCGGCGCGGCCAGCTTTGCTGCGAGCGCGTCGAGCGCCTTGACGCAGACGGTGGCGATCCCGGCCGACAGCATCAAGCTGCGGCAGTTGCAGGTCGCGGTCACCAAGGTGGTGGCGCAGAACTCCGGACAGGCGATCGCCGGCGCGATCGACACTGCGATCACGGACGGCTTCAGCGACGGCGGCGGGCTGGTGACGCCGAGCGGCACCGGTTTCCGCTTCAACTTCTCGGCCGATCCGGATCAGCCCAGCGCGGCAGATCACGAGCGCGCGTTCTCCGATCGCTGGAACGGCATGTTCGACCGCGGTCGCACCGCCGGTGAGGGCGGAGCCAATAGTTATGCCCGCAACCGGCAGAATCCTTCCACCGTTGACGATGCCTTTGCCGCCATCAATCGCAACACCATGGCAACGAAGACGCCGCCGCTGATCGGGCGTGAGCCGAAGGATTGGTTGTTTTGGGCGGATGTTCGAGGTTCCGGCGTCGACCGCTGGGGCTCGACGATAGGCATCGGCCAGTCGCTGCTCTATGGCTCGCAGGTTAATGCGCTGATCGGTCTGACGCGCAAGGTGGCGCCGACGTTTCTGGTTGGGTTCGTCGGCGGCTATGAGACCTTCGACTACACCTCGCAGGATCTCAACGGCAAGCTGAAGGGCAATGGCTGGACGGTCGGCTCCTATCTCGGCTGGAAACTGACCTCGTCAATTCGCTTTGATGCGGCGGTGGCGTATTCCGGCATCGGCTATGACGATACGGCGGGAACGGCGCAAGGCAATTTCGACGGCCGCCGCTGGCTGGTGTCGAGCGGACTGACCGGCAACTACCAGGCCTACGGCTTCGACATCGAGCCGTCGGCGAAAGTCTACGCGCTGTGGGAGCGCGAGAACGCCTACACCGACTCATTGGGCACCCATCAGGACGATCGTAACTTCGCCACCGGCCGCGCGTCCGGCGGCGTCAGACTGGCCTATCCGTTCGCGTGGACCGATATCATCGCGCTGGCGCCCTATGTCGGCCTCTACGGCGATTATTATTTCACCCATGACGATGCGGCCACGATCGTGGCTGCGGGCGCACTGCCGCTGGCGTCGACGCCATTGCTCGATGGCTGGTCGGCGCGGGCGACCGCCGGCCTTGCCGCAAGATTTGCCAGCGGCGCCACCATTGCAGTCGGCGGGGAACTCGGCGGCATCGGATCGGACACCCGTATCTGGACCTACCGCGCCCGCGCCGCCGTGCCGTTCTGAGCGCGCGGGTTGGCGGATTCGGAAAGGCCGTGTCCGTTCGCCCGTCGAATTCAGCGACGGTCGCTCGTTGGCAAGACCTGCATACAAAAAAGGCCCCGGACAGGTCCGGGGCCTTTTTGATTTCTGAATGCCGCCGGCTTTATTCCGGGTTGCCGATCGAAACCTTCAGCGTGCCGACGCCGTCGACGCCGCATTCGATTCTGTCGCCGGGGTGAAGCTGGGAGACGCCGGCCGGCGTTCCCGTCATGATGATGTCGCCGGCGGCGAGTGCGACCTGCTGCGATAGCTGCCAGATGATTTCCGGCACGTTCCAGATCAGTTCGGTGAGGTCGCCCTTCTGGGTTTCGGTGCCGTTGACCGTGAGCCAGATCTTGCCTTTCGAAGGATGGCCGATCCTGGAAGCCGGCTGCAACGCGGAGCAGGGCGCGGAATAGTCGAAGGACTTGCCGACTTCCCACGGCCGCTCCTTCTTGCGCGAGGCAATCTGCAGGTCGCGGCGGGTGAGGTCGATGCCGACCGCATAGCCGTAGACATGGTCGGGCGCCTTGTCGGCGGGGATGTTGAGGCCGCCGCTCTTCATCGCGACGATCAGCTCGACCTCGTGATGCAGATCCTTGGTCAGCGGCGGGTAGGGAATCGTGGCGCCGTCCGGCACCAGCATGTCGGCGTGCTTGGCGAAGAAGAACGGCGGCGCCCGCTCGTCATTGCCCATCTCGCGGATGTGCTCGAGATAATTGCGCCCGACGCACCAGATGCGGCGCACCGGATAGGATTTCTGTTCGCCGACGACGGGAAGCGAAGGCTGCGGGAGAGCGGGAATGACGTAGGAGGTGGCGTTCATGAAAATGGTCTCGGCGGGGTGGGTTACGGAAATGCAGGAGCCAGCTTTACGCGGTTGCGGTGATCGGCGCCAGACTGGGGTGGGCGGTGTCGCGATGCTGCAGGCGGAAGAACGAGGCGTAGCGGCCGCCGCGCCGCAACAGGTCGTCATGCTGGCCGCGCTCGACGATCTCGCCGCCTTCGACCACCAGAATGGCGTCGGCGTGCATGATGGTGTGCAGGCGGTGGGCGATGACGATGGTGGTGCGGCTCCGGCAGAGATGCTCGATCGCTTCCTGCACGGCCTTTTCGGATTCCGAATCCAGCGCGGCGGTCGCCTCATCGAGCAGGATGACCGGCGCGTTCTTGATCAGCGCCCGCGCCACCGCGACGCGCTGGCGCTGGCCGCCGGATAGCTGGGCGCCGTGCTCGCCGACCGGGGTGTCGTAGCCCTGCGGAAAGCCCATGATGAAGTCGTGCGCGCAGGCGGCCTTGGCGGCGGACACGATCTCGTCCTGGGTCGCGCCGACCTTGCCGAAGGCGATGTTGGCGCCGATGGTGTCGCGGAACAGATAGACGTCCTGCCCGACATAGCCGGTCTGCTGCCGCAGCGAGTGGCGCGACACGCCCGAGATCGCCTGGCCGTCGATCAGGATGTCGCCCTGGTTGACCTCATAGAGCCGCAGCAACAGCGCCAGCACCGTCGACTTGCCGCCGCCGCTCGGTCCGACCAGGGCGGTGGTCTTGCCGGGTTCGGCGACAAAGCTCATGCGGCGCAGCACCGGCTCGTTGGCGCGATAGGCAAAGGTCACGTCGCGGAACTCGACGCGGGCGTCGGTCAGTTGCAGCACCGGCTTGTCGTCTTCGGCGGGTTCGGTGGACGGGCTGTCGACGATTTCCAGCAGTTTTCGCGCGCCGACCAGGTTGCTGTTCAATTCGATGTTGAGCCGCGCCAGCCGCTTGGCCGGCTCATAGGCCAAAAGGAACGCGGTCAGGAACGAAAAGAACTGGCCCGGCGAGGCGCCCATCGCGACCACGCGATAGCCGCCATACATCAAGCCGCCCGCGATCGCGAAACCGCCCAGCATTTCCATCAGCGGGGTGGAGCGGTTGGAAACCCGCGCCATCTTGTTGGCGTTGCGCTCGACCTCGTTGATGCTGGCGTCGATGCGCTCGCGCATCGACGATTCCAGCGTGAAGGCCTTGACGGTGCGGATGCCCTGTAGCGATTCCTGCATGGTTTCCAGAATATCGGCGGTGCCGGCGAACTGGTTGTGGGCCAGGCCCTTGATGCGTTTCACCAGCTTGCGCAGCACGATCATCGCCGGCGGCGCCACGGCGAAACCGAGCAGCGCCATATAGGGGTCGGTCGTCAGCATCACGACGACGAGCGCGATCAGCGACAGCAGGTCGCGCCCGATCGCGTTGATCAGCAGATTGAGCACCTGGGTCACGGAAGTGGCGCCGGCGGTCAGCCGCGCCAAAAATTCCGAGGAATGCCGTTCGGAGAAGAACGCGATGTTTTCGCTCATCAGCTTGGCGAACAGCGCCCGCTGGTTGTTGGCGAGGATGGCGTTGCCGATCTGCTGCAGGATCACGGTGTGGCCGTAGGTCGCAGCGCCCTTGAGCGTGAAGATCACGATGGTGACCAGCGACAGGATCGCGATGCCGCGCACATCCTTGTCGACATAGGCCTTGTTGATGACCTCGCCGAGCATATAGGCGGAGCCGGCGGTGGTCGCCGCCGCGATCCCCATCAGGGCGAACGCCAGCAAATAGCGCCGCCAATAAATCAGGCCCTGTTCGGCCACCAGGCGGCGAATCAGGATTGCCGCCCCATAGGGATCGTCAGTAATTTTCTTTGGCAGTTCGGTCATCCGCGTTCCATCGACGGCGCAGGCTTAAGACTACCTGTTCGTCAGGGCTGCTGCGGTGACTCCTTGCCCGCTAATGCGCGGTTTTTCAAGCCAAATAAGCGCTTGATTTTAGGCCGATTCCGCGTGCTGGAGCGGGCCGTCGCGCTCGCGGAACAGCTTCTCCTCCCAGGCCAGCGCGTGGGCGGCGATGGTGTCGAGATCGTCATATTGCGGCGTCCAGTCCAGCATCGAACGGATGCGGCTGGTATCGGCGATCATGGTCATGATGTCGCCGGGCCGGCGCGGCGCATACTGAACCGCGAAATTGCGCAACGAGACGCGGCGCACCGCGTCGATGGTTTCCATCACCGAATAGCCGCGGCCATAACCGCAATTGAGCGTCACCGAAGTGCCGCCGCGGCGCAGGTAGGACAACGCGGCGCGATGCGCCTGGGCCAGATCGCTGACATGGATGAAGTCGCGGATGCAGCTGCCGTCCGGCGTCGGATAATCGGTGCCGAACACGTCGATCTTGGCACGCTGGCCAGTGGCCGCCTCGACCGCGATCTTGAGCAGATGGGTGGCGCCGAGGGTAGCGAGCCCGATACGGCCTTTCGGATCGGCGCCGGCGACGTTGAAGTAGCGCAGCACGGCATAGCTCATGCCATGCGCGGAGGCGACGTCGTGCAGCATGATCTCGGTCATGAGCTTCGACGAACCGTAGGGCGACATCGGACGGGTCGGCGCGTGCTCGGGCACCGGCACCTGGTCCGGATTGCCGTAGACCGCCGCCGTCGATGAGAAGATGAAGCGGCTGACGCCGCCCTTGACCGCGGCATTGAGGAGGCTGCGGGTGGTCATGGTGTTGTTGCGGTAATAGGCGAGCGGGTCGCGCATCGAATCCGGCACCACCACGGAGCCGGCAAAATGAATGATGCTCTCGACGCCGTGCTGGGCGATCACGCCCTCGACCAGATTCTCGTCGCCGGCGTCGCCGATGAACAGCGGCACGCCCTCGGGCAGGAAGGCGGAAAATCCGGTCGACAGATCGTCGATCACGACGACGCTTTCGCCGGCTTCCGCCAGCGCTAGAACCATATGACTTCCGATGTAGCCGGCGCCGCCGGTGACGAGCACGGTCATGAGCTCACCTCTCAATTGTTGGGAGGATGCTAGCGGGGACGCGGTGAAGAGTATGTTTCGCAGGCTGCGAACTGGTCACTATGCTTAATGTTGCGTATAGGAACTTGCGCCAAACGGAGCCCGACGTGCCGATCGAGAACAATCTGGCCCAAAATCAGGCCCAAGGTCCGCAGCTGATCGTGCCGAATTTGCACAGGCGCTATTCGGGCGTCACCGCGACCAACCGGATGGTGGCGCCGAAACTCGCCAAGATGTTCCGCGCGGCGTGGCTCGGGCCGTACGCGCCTCACGGCATAGCGCGGATCGGGTTTGCGGAACTCCTGAAACTATGGCGCCACCGCACGCCGCTGATCTGGCACGCGCGGCGCAACGACGAGATGATTGCGGGCCTGCTGCTGCGGACGCTGGGCTGGCCGCTGAAGCTCGTGTTCACCTCGGCGGCGCAGCGGCACCATACCGCTTTGACGCGCTGGCTGATCCGCCGGATGGACGCGATCATCGCCACCAGCGCGTTGTCGGCCGGCTTCCTCAAGCGGGAAGCGACGGTGGTGATGCACGGCGTCGACACCGACCGTTATGCGCCGCCGCCGGATCGCGCGGCGGCGTTCGCGGAAGCGAAATTGCCCGGCCGCTATGCGATCGGCTGCTTCGGCCGGGTGCGCGCGCAAAAGGGCAGCGACGTTTTTGTCGACGCGATGTGCCGCTTGCTGCCGCGCTATCCCGATTTCACCGCCGTGATCGTCGGCGCCGTCGTGCCGGAGCAGCAAGGCTTTGCCAACGAACTGAAGAAGCGGATCGAGGCCGCGGAGCTGCAGTCGCGCATCGTCATCACCGGCGAGCTCGAGATCGAGCAGGTGCAGCGCTGGTACCAGCGGCTGACGATGTACGCCTTCACCTCGCGCAACGAAGGTTTTGGCTTGACGCTGATCGAGGCGATGGCGGCTGGTGCAGCGCTGGTGGCGTCGCGGGCGGGTGCTGCCGAATTCGTGGTCGAGGATGGCGTCACCGGTGTGCTGACGCCGCCCGGCGACGTCGACGCGTTGGTGGCGGCGCTGGAGCCCTTGATGCGCGATCCGGCGTCGGCCGCGGCGATGGGGATGCGTGCGCGAGCGCGCGTGGTGGAAAAGTTCAGCCTCGATGCCGAGGCGAACCAGATTGCAGCGGTCTATCGCACGCTGGTCTGAGCCATCACGTCGGCGACGAACGCATCGAGGTCGCCGCCTGCGAACAGAAAACCCGGCAGGCCGGCGGCCTGCGCCGCCTCGATATCGGTCTCGCGGTCGCCGACGACAAAGCTGCCTTCGTGGCGCACCGGCCAGTGCTGCATCAAATCGTGGATCATGCCGGGCGCGGGTTTGCGCCAATGATGGTCTTCGAGATAGCCGGCGACGGTGCCCGCGGGATGATGCGGGCAATATCTGATGTCGTCAACGACGGCGCCTTGAGCGGCGAGTTCGGCAAGCATCCAGTCGTGCAGCTTATTGAGGTCGTCTTCGGTAAAGTAACCGCGCGCGACCCCGGATTGATTAGTGAAGAAGAACACGAAATAGCCGGCGTCATTCAACCGGCGGATTGCCTTCGCTGCATTCGGGATCCAGCGAATCCGCTCTTGCGTGCCCATATACCCGTCGTCATGGTTGACGACGCCATCGCGGTCGAGGAAGGCGGCGGGTCTTGGAATGGAACGGGCTGGATCGATGACGGTCGTCATGCTGCCGCCTCGCGCAGCACGCGTTGCGTGATCTCGACGACGTCGGGGGCGGAAATGTCACGCATGCAACGATGGTCGTTCATGGTGCAGACCGTGCGCTGGCAGGGCTGGCACGGCAGGACCGTTTTGGTCTGCAGCACCGTCGCGGCGAGGCCGTTCAGCGGCGCCCAGAGATAGGGGCTGGTGGGGCCGAAAATGCCCATGGTCGGCGTTCCGATCGCGGCCGCGATGTGCATCAGGCCGGAATCGTTGGAGATCGCGACGTCGGCTGCGGCCATCGCCAGAATGCCATTGCGCAGATCGGCCCCGGTGAGGTCGCGGACGCGCGGGCCGCCGATCCCTGTGATCTCCTGCGCCAGCGGCTTTTCGCCGGGACCGCCGACCACCCAGACATCGAGGCCGCGTTCGGCCAGAAGTTTTGCGGCCTGTGGATAATAGGTCCAGCGCTTGGAGGCGCCGACCGAGCCGGGCGCCAGCGCCACCGCGGGGCCGCTGCCCAATCCGTTGACCCGCCGCCAGCGGTCGATTTCGTCCTGGGGAACCCGAAGCTGCGGCACCGGCCATTCCGCCGGTAGTTTTGCGCCGTCCGGCAATGCCAGCGCGGCATTCTTGTCGATAAACCGGGGCAGGGCTTTCTCGCCCCAGCGCATCCGGTTGATGAGCCCGAACCGGGCTTCGCCGAAGAAGCCGACCCGTTCCGGGATACCGGCCAGCGCCGGCGCAATCGCCGCTTTCCAGGTGCGGGGCAGCACCAGGGCGGTTCCATAGCCCTTCGCGCGCAATTCCGCCGCCAGCCCCCGCTGCCGGGCCACCGCAAGCCGGCTGCGTGGCAGGTCCCAGACGATCCCGGAACGGACGCCTGGCATGTAATCGACCAAGGGGGCGCAGAGCGAGGTCACCAGCAGATCGACCGGCCGGTTCGGCCAGCGCTTCCTGAGCACGCGCACCACCGTATGGCCGCGGACGAAGTCGCCGATCCACATATAGGGGACAATCAGGATCGGGCGGGTGTCGCCAGCATCCTCGGTTTCTATCCCATTTATTGAATCTATATTCATATCTTTATGTGCAGCACTCGGCGAATTCCGGCCCTGTCGGTAACCGCTCCTCGGCGGGAGGTAAAGTGACGCCGGCCGCCTTCACTACGCCCAACAACCCAAGTTGCCTGCCGGGCGCGAGTGGGGCAAAGCTGGCGCCGCACAATCAGGGCAGGGGATGGCATGTTGCTGGTGACCGGTGGCGCCGGTTTTATCGGATCGAACGTCGTGGCCGCGTTGAACGACGCCGGCCGCAGCGATGTCGTGGTCTGCGACATACTCGGACAGGACGGCAAATGGCGCAATCTGGCTAAGCGCCAGCTCGCCGATGTCGTGCCGCCGGCCGAGTTGATGGACTGGCTGAAAGGCCGGCGGCTCGATGCTGTCATTCACCTCGGCGCGATTTCCGAGACCACGGCGACCGACGGCGATCTCGTGGTAGAGACCAATTTCCGGCTGTCGATGCGGCTGCTCGACTGGTCCACGGCGAATGCGACGCCGCTGATCTACGCTTCGTCGGCGGCGACCTATGGCAATGGCGAGCACGGATTCGACGATGACGAATCGGTCGAGGCGCTGAAGCGGCTGCGGCCGATGAACCTGTACGGCTGGAGCAAGAACCTGTTCGACATGGCGCTGGCCGAACGTGCCGCGCGTGGCGAAAAGCTGCCGCCGCAATGGGCCGGGCTGAAATTCTTCAACGTGTTCGGCCCCAACGAATATCACAAGGGCACGATGATGAGCGTGCTGGCGCGGCGCTTCGACGATGTGAAGGCCGGGCGCCCGGTGCAGTTGTTCAAGTCGCACCGTGAGGGCATCGAGGACGGCGACCAGCGGCGCGATTTCATCTATGTCGACGACGTGGTGCGGGTGATGATGTGGCTGCTGGCGACGCCGCAGGTCTCCGGGCTGTTCAATGTCGGCACCGGCACCGCGCGCAGTTTTCGGGATCTGATGCTCGCGGCCTATGCCGCGCTCGGCAGCAAGCCGAACATCCACTATATCGACATGCCCGAACAGATTCGCAGCAGCTATCAATATTTCACGGAGAGCAAGGCCGATCGGCTGCGGCACGCCGGCTACAATGGCGGCTTCACGGCGCTGGAAGACGCGGTCGGCGCCTACGTGAAGGGTTTTCTCGATTCGGCCGATCGCTATCGCTGACGGGCTTTTAGGGTACGAAAAAAACATGTTCGATTTTGAAGCCCTGTCGCAAGCGATTGCCAGCCAGACCGTGCTCTGCGTCGGCGACCTCATGCTCGACGAATTCGTCTATGGCGAGGTGTCCAGGATTTCGCCGGAAGCGCCGGCGCCCGTGATCGCGGTCCAGCGCAGCGAGACCAATGTCGGCGGCGCCGGCAATGTCGCGCGCAACATCGCCTCGCTCGGCGGGCGCTGTATCTTCGCAGGCCTGGTCGGCGACGACGAGGCGGGCACGAAACTGAAGGCCGAGCTCGCGAGGGAAGACCGGATCGAGGCGGTGCTGGTGTGCGATCCCACGCGCCCGACGACGCGAAAGGTGCGGTTCGTCTCCGAGCATTTTTCCACCCACATGCTGCGCGCGGACTGGGAGCAGGCCGCGCCCGCCGCGGCCGATACCGAGCAAAAACTGATCGACGCCATCCTGCCGCAGCTTGCGCGCGCCGATATCGTGCTGCTGTCGGACTATGCCAAGGGCGTGCTGACGGCGCGCGTGATCCGCAACATCATCGACGCCGCGAAAAAACTCGGCAAACGCGTGATCGTCGATCCCAAGAGCGCCAATTTCGCGATCTATCGCGGCGCTACCCTGCTGACCCCCAACCGCAGGGAATTCGCGGAGGCGACCCGCAGCCGTGCCGACAGCGATGCGAGTATCGCCGCCGCGGCGCAGGACGCGATGGTTCTGGCCGATTGCGATGCCATGCTGGTGACCCAAAGCGAGCATGGCATGACCCTGGTCGTGCGCAACGGTGAGGCGATCCACGTGCCGGCGCTTCCCGTCAGGGTACGTGACGTCTCCGGCGCGGGCGACACCGTTGCCGCGGCGTTGGCGCTGACGCTGGCGGCCAAGGCCGATTGGGAGACCGCGCTGCGGATGGCGAACGCCGCCGCCGCGGTCGCCGTCGGCAAGAAGGGCACGGCCACGGTCACGGCGGCCGAGCTGCGGCGAAAAATCCTGCCGCATGCGGCATTGGTCGCCGAGGAAAAAATCGTTGCGGCCGGCGGCGACCTCGGCGCGCATCTCCTGGACTGGCGCAGGCAGGGCCTGCGCATTGGCTTTACCAATGGCTGCTTCGACATTCTGCATCCCGGCCACGTCAAGGTGCTGACCGCGGCGCGCCGCAACTGCGACCGCCTGGTCGTCGGGCTGAACAGCGACGCCTCGGTGCGGCGGCTGAAGGGCGAGGGGCGTCCGGTACAGGACGAACGCGCCCGCGCCGAAGTGCTGGCGGCGCTCGAGGCGGTCGATCTGGTCGCGATGTTCGAGGAGGACACGCCAATCGGTCTGATCACGAAGGTGCGGCCGAGCGTGCTGGTCAAGGGCGGCGACTACACCCGCGAGCAGGTCGTAGGTTTTGAGATCGTCGAAGCCTGTGGCGGCGAAGTCGTGCTGGTCGACATTCTGCCGGGCCACAGCACGACGTCGCTGGTCGATCGGGCACGCGGAGGCAAGCCGTGAGCGCGGACGCTGCGACATCACCGATATCGCGGGTGCTGCGGCTTTGGCTGTCGCCCGCGACATGGGTAACGATAGCGGATGTCTTCGCGGTGCTGACCGCGCTGGCACTGCCCTGGTCGACGTCGCTGGTTGCGATCTTCGTGCTGTGCTGGCTCGGGTCCGCTGCCCTGATGCTGGACTACGGCGTCTATTTGCAATCGCTGAAACGCCCGATCTGCTTCATGCCGTTCGCGCTGGTGGGCCTGGCGCTGCTCGGGACCCTGTGGTCGGACGCATCCTGGGGCGCGCGGCTCTACGCGGTCAGCCCAACCGTCAAGCTGCTGGTGCTGCCGGGGCTGTTTTATCATTTCGAACGCTCGGCGCGCGGGATGTGGGTGTTGTCAGCCTTCCTGGTGTCCTGCGTGCTGCTGATGGTGATGTCGTCGGTTGTCGCATTTGATCCAGCCGTTTCGCTTAAGCCGGTCGAGGAAGCCGCGCGCGGCATTTTCGTCAAGAACTACATCGACCAGAGCCAGGAGTTTGCGCTGTGCGCGGTCGCACTGGCCTATCCGGTCATCAGCCTGCTGCGGGCGAAAAAGATCCGGCTGGCGCTGTTGCTGGGCGCGATCGCGGTTGGGTTCGTCGTCAACATGACGTTTGTCACCGTTTCCCGGACGGCGATGGTCACGATGCCGATCATGCTGGCGGTTTTTGCGCTGCTGCACCTGAAATGGCGGACCAGCCTGATGATCTTTGGCATGGTGACTTTCCTGGCGGGACTGGCCTGGACGACATCACCGCAATTGCGGTTGAAAACCGAGAGCTTCTTTACGGACTATCGCCTCTACAAGACGGGAAACGCTCCGACATCGATCGGAATCCGGCTGGAGTTCTGGCGAAAATCGCTGCGGTTCTTCATGGAAGCACCGTTCATTGGCCACGGCACAGGCTCAACCCGGGGATTATTCGAGCAGGCCGCCACCGGCATAACCTATTCCGCGACCAGCCAGGTCATCGGCAATCCGCATAACCAGACGCTGAACGTCGCGGTGCAATGGGGTACGATCGGAGTCGTCCTGCTATATGCCATGTGGCTCGTTCATCTGCTGCTGTTCCGCGGCGAAGGCCTCGTCGCGTGGATGGGGCTGCTGGTCGTCGTGCAAAATATCTTCACCTCGTTGTTCAATTCGCATCTGTTCGATTTCCATGAGGGATGGATGTACGTGCTCGGCGTCGGAGTAGCTGGCGGCATGACGCTTGCTGCGAAACAGCGCCGCGCATCGACAGAGCCGTTCGGGCCATGATGACGCAAAATGACCGAAGCCGGGAAAAAACGTCGATCGACTCGATGTTTTCACTGGTGCTTTCAGCACGGCACGATCCGGTAGCCCGGATTCTGAACGTGGATCTGGTCGCGGTTCTGGTCGCGGCGCTGTTGCCGTGGTCGACCAGCGGCGTCGCCATCGTCATGATCGTCTGGCTCGTCGCGCTGGTTTACACCCTGGAGGTGCATCCATTCCTGGCTTCGTTGAGACGCCCGGTTTGCTTGCTGCCGATCGCGCTCGTCGTGCTGGCAGCGGTCGGAACCCTGTGGTCGGACGCGCCATGGGGCGTGCGCCTCTATGCCTTGAGTCCGGTCACCAAGCTGCTCGCGCTGCCGTTGCTGCTCTATCACTTCGAACGAACGAAGCGCGGTCTGTGGGTATTTGCGGCCTTCCTGATCTCCTGCACACTGTTGATGGCGGTATCCTGGCTGGTGCTGCTCGACCCCGGTCTCTCGCTCAAGCACGGCGATGCCGAGCGGGGCATCTTCGTCAAGAACTACATCGACCAGAGCCAGGAATTCGCGTTGTGTGCGGTGGCGCTGGTCTATCCGATCGTCATCCTGCTGCGGGACCGGAAAAGCCGGCAGGCGCTGCTCTTGATCGCCATCGCCGTGAGTTTCATCGTCAACATGACCTTCGTCGTCGTGTCGCGTACCGCGCTCGTCACCATGCCGGTCATGCTCGCCGCGTTCGCGCTGATGCATCTGAAATGGCGCGCCAACGTCATCCTGTTCGCAGGCACGGTCGTGCTGGCCGCGCTGGCCTGGATGGCGTCGCCGCAATTGCAGGCGACGACCGAGAAGTTCACGCGGGATTACCGGATATACAAGGAACTCAATCAGCCCACGTCGATCGGCGTTCGGCTGGAATTCTACAGGAAATCGCTGCACTTCTTCGCCGAGGCGCCGCTGATCGGGCACGGGACCGGGTCGACGCGCGGACTGTTCGAGGCGGCTGCCACCGGCCCTGCGGTGCTCGCCGCCGGCCAGGTGATCGGAAATCCGCATAACCAGACCCTGAATGTCGCGGTACAGTGGGGCTCCGTCGGGGTCGTCATCCTTTACGCGATGTGGCTCGTGCATTTGCTGCTGTTTCGCGGCGAAGGGCTGGTGGCCTGGATCGGCCTGATGGTCGTGCTGCAGAATATCTTCAGCTCGCTGTTCAACTCGCACCTGTTCGATTTTCACGAGGGCTGGATGTACGTGCTGGGCGTCGGCGTTGCCGGCGGCGCGATGCTCAGGGAGGTCGGCAAGGTTGCCGGGGAACCGGAAAGTGCGGTCCGGTCATGATCGCTGGCATGCGACGGCGAGATAAGCTATCAGCGGGCCCGGGCATCCCTGCCAATTCAGACAATCTTGTGTTTGGTCAATAAGATGACGCGTTTCACGCAACTGACATCACGCAATCTTTTGATCGCGATCCATGACGCGTTGGCGACGGCTTTTGCATTGTTCGCGAGCTTTTACCTGCGCTTCGAGGGAGGCGAAGGTTTCTTCGCTCGTCTGCCGCTTCTGCTGCGCGTGCTGCCCTATTTTATCGTGTTCAGCGTGGTGGTTTGCTACGTCTTCAAATTGACGACGACGAAGTGGCGCTTCATCTCGCTGCCCGATGCTCTCAATATCCTGCGCGTGGCTTCGGTTTTGACGCTCGCGCTCGTGGTGATGGATTATGTTCTTATTTTCGTGGCCCCAAGCATCCACGGGCCGGTGTTCCTGGGCCGGGTAACCATCGTTCTCTACTGGTTTCTCGAGGTATTTTCGCTGAGCGCGTTGCGCTTCGGCTATCGCTATTTCCGCTATACTCGGGTTCGCCGCCGCGCCCGCACCGAAGGGGCATTGACCGCGCTGTTGATCGGCCGCGCCGCCGATGCCGAGGTCCTGCTGCGCGGCATCGAGAGTGGTGCGGTCAAGCACCTTTGGCCGGTCGGCGTATTGTCCCCGTCGTTCGCCGATCGCGGTCAGTCGATACGCGATGTGCCGGTGCTCGGCGGTATCGATGATGTCGAGGATGTGATTCGCGACTATGACAGGCGCGGCAAGCCGATTGGGCGCGTCGTGATGACGCCGTCGGCGTTCGATCCCGACGCCCATCCCGAATCGGTTCTGATGCGCGCGAAGCGGCTGGGACTGATGGTCAGCCGCCTGCCGTCGCTGGAAAGCGGCGATGTGCCGCGGCTGACCAACGTTGTCGTCGAGGATCTGCTGCTGCGTTCCAGCGAGAAGATCGATTACGCGCGTCTCGAGACCCTGGTGAAGGGAAAGGCCGTCATCGTGACCGGCGGCGGCGGCTCGATCGGGTCGGAGATTTGCGACCGCGTCGCGACGTTCGGTGCCGCCCGGTTGCTGATCATCGAGAATTCGGAGCCCGCACTCTATGCGGTCACTGAAGCGCTGTCCGCGCGCGGGGCCGGGGTTGTGATCGAGGGCCGAATCGCGGACATAAGGGATCGCGAACGCGTGCAGCGGCTGATGAACGATTTCAAGCCGGATATCGTGTTCCATGCCGCCGCGCTGAAGCATGTGCCGATTCTCGAACGCGACTGGAGCGAGGGGGTCAAGACCAACATCTTCGGATCGGTCAACGTCGCCGATGCGGCGCGCGCGGCGGGCGCGGAAGCGATGGTGATGATCTCGACCGACAAGGCGATCGAGCCGGTCTCGATGCTGGGCCTGACCAAGCGCTTTGCCGAAATGTACTGCCAGGCGCTCGATCATGATCTGGCGGTGCAGTCGGGCGGCAAGCCGCATATGCGCCTGATTTCCGTGCGGTTCGGCAACGTGCTGGCGTCGAACGGTTCGGTGGTCCCGAAATTCAAGGCGCAGATCGAGGCGGGCGGCCCGGTCACGGTTACGCACCCGGACATGGTCAGGTATTTCATGACAATCCGCGAAGCCTGCGACCTGGTGCTCACCGCGGCCACGCACGCATTGACGCCGGCGCGTCCCGACGTTTCGGTCTACGTGCTCAACATGGGGCAGCCGGTCAAGATCGTGGAACTTGCCGAGCGGATGATCCGACTGTCCGGCCTCGAACCCGGCCTCGACATTGAGGTGGTGTTCACCGGGATGCGGCCGGGCGAGCGGCTGAACGAGATCCTGTTCGCGAGCCAGGAGCCGACCGTCGAAATCGGCGTCGCCGGCATCATGGCGGCCAAGCCGAACGAACCGCCGATGCAGACGTTGCGCCATTGGCTCGCCGCGCTGGAACAGGCGATCACAAAGGACGACCGCGCCACCATCAGGGCCGTCCTGAAGGATGCCGTGCCGGAATTCGGATCGAACGCCGCTTAATCCCTCCTCGCCGGCAACGCGGGCAGTCTCGAAAGCCATGATGCAGAAGTCCGGAAAAGTCGTCGTTGTCAGCCAGCATTATCCGCCGGATCACAGCACGACAGCCGCGATCATGGCCGCGATCGCAAACCGCGTAGCAGGGGATGCCGAAGTTCTGGTTCTTTCCGGCACGCCGGGATCGGCATCGCCGGCGTCATCGGGGCAGGTGGAAGTCGAAGAGATCAGGAACTGGATGCCGGGGAAGGCCGCCCTGATCCAGCGCGCCACCGCCGAGTTGTTGTTCACGGTTCGGATATTTGCGGCGCTGTTGACCAGGTTACGGCGCGGCGACGTGGTGCTCACCGTTCCCGCGCCGTTCATGTTGCCCTATGCGATGGCCGCCGCGGCCCGGTTGAAGCGGGCGAAGTCGGTGCTGATCATGCATGATCTCTATCCCGAGGTTCTCGTCGCGGCCGGCCTGTTGAAGCCGGGATCGGTGCTGGCGAAAATCATGCGCGGGCTGAATGCGCTGATGTTTCGTGCGCTGAGTGCCGTCGTCATTATCGGGCGCGACACCGAAAAGCTGCTGTTGCGCTATGGCGGGATGACGCAGGCCAAGATCCGGTTCATTCCGAATTGGGCCACGCTGGTTCCCGGTATTCGTCCGACCCGGCCCGATAATCCTTTTCGCCGGAAGCTTGCGGCCCGCTTCATCGTCGGGCTTTCCGGCAATCTTGGTTTTACCCACGATCCCGTCATCGTATTCGAGGCAGCCCGATCGCTGCGGGACGATCCCGACATTCATTTCCTGTTGTCGGGCTGGGGGATCGGCTTTGAACGGCTGCAGGCGATGCAATCCGAAGCCAGGCTTGCAAATGTCACCCTGATCGACCGCGTCGAGGACGGCGACCTCGACGCGTTTCTCTCGGCGGCGGACGTCTGGCTCATCCCCTATCGCAACAACGTGGCCGGCGTGTCGGTGCCGAGCCGGTTCTACAATCTGCTGGCGGTTGGAAGGCCGGTCATTCTGGTCTCCGAGCCGGAAGCGGAAGCCGCCCTCACGGTAACGGAAAACAAGCTCGGCTGGGTCGTGACGCCGGGGATGTCCGGTCAATTGGCAGGGGCGATCCGGGCAGCGGCTTCCTCGAGCGATTCGTCGATGGCCGAAAACGCCGTTGCAGCCGCCGGGAATTTCAGCCCCGAGCGGGCTCTGACGAGCTACGCAGCGCTGGTCCAGGAGCTTTTGCGAAATCCGGATTGATTGGCGCAAATGCCATCATGAATGCCCGGTCGGTTTCCGGTTCAGAGCGTCCGTCTGCGGGAAAACCGGCGCAGAAGCAGCGCTACCGCGATCAGGCCCGCCACTAGCGTCACAAGTTCGACCGCGACTGAATGGACCCTGATCGGTGCGATCGCCAGCACCGCGAGACCCACATTGAGCGCGAAGACTTCGCCGACGACGCGCGAAACGGTGAAATTGTTATCGGTAGCGCGCTGATAAAAGTGCGAGCGATGCGCGGCCCAGAACGGCTCGCGCCTCGCCATCCGCCGCAACAGCGTGACCGTGGCATCGGCCAGATAATACAGCGGCAACAATAGCGCGGCCACGAATTGCTGCTGCCATGCGAGCTGCAATAAACACCAGCCGAGCAGCAGGCCGATCGGCAGGCTCCCGACGTCGCCGAGAAATATTTTTGCCACCGGCCGGTTGAACGGCGCGAACCCGAGCAGCGCGCCAAAGAGCGCGGCGGCTATGATCATCGTCGATGCCGGGGCGTCGCCGAGCCAGCCGAGCAGGGCGACGGCCGCGGTCACCGGCACCGCCTCGGCGACCGTCATCAGGTCCAGCCCATCCATGAAGTTGACGAGATTGACGAACCAGAGGCCCGCGAGCAACGTAAAGGCGCGTTCGATCCAGAGCGGACAGGCCGGTACGATCCTGAGATCGTCGGGCGCAGCGTACAGGACGGTGGCGACGGCCAGCCCTTGCAGCACGAGCCGCGGCAGCACCGCGATCGAATTGACGTCGTCAGCGAGGCCCACGGCCGCAATGAACAGCGTCGCGCCAAACAGCGCGACGGGAAGCCTGAGATCCGGCGTCGCAGCGCTCGCCATGATCGCGCCTGCGACCACCATGGTCGCCCCGATCACGGCGATGCCGCCACCCTGCGGGGTTGGAACGCGATGCGACGAGCGGGCATTCGGCTTTGCCAGCGCGTGCTTAAGCAGCAACGGCAGGATCGCCCGCGTCATGCCGGCCGAAAGCAGCGCTGCGGCAGGGATGGCGAGGAGCGACAATTGTAGCGCGGAGATGGTCATTGTGTTCGAAATGGCCGTTACTCGGGGACCTCGATTGGCGCCGCACCCTGCGCCGCTTTTTCGGCGCTGAATATCCATACCAGCCCGCCGAATGCGCCGACGATGAAGTTAACCGCGCCGAACAGCAGCGAAACGTTGACGCCTTCGGTGGTCATCAGACCGGCATATCCGAAGGCGAGCCCCATGGTGGCCTCGCGGACGCCCCAGCCGGCGATCGAGATCGGCAGCATCGTGATCAGCATCACCGGCGGCACCAGCTGGAAGATCTGTCCGAACACCACAGGTGCCGCGATCGATTGGACCACGCACCAGGCGATGACCACGGCGAGGACGTGGACGAGCACCGAATACACCGCAATCCTGGGCCCGCGATCCCGGCTGAAGATCACTCGGTTTGCGATCACGGCGCAGGCGTGAAGGTGATGCGTGCCCCACCAGCGCTTCAGCCACGGCCAAGGCAACATTCCCAGCACCAGAAACCCGACCCCGCCCGCGAGTGCGGCGAAGTCGACCAGCAGCAGCGCCGAGCGCCCGTTGGGATCGGTGATCAGGCGATAGCTCCAGGGCAGGCTCGCGACGATGATGATCGCAAGCGCGATCAGTCCGATGGCGCGGTCGACGAAGATCGAATAGGTCGCAGCCCGCCAGCCGGCGGCGGCGCGCGCGACAAGCCAAAGCCGTACCGCGTCGCCGCCGATCGACGAAGGCAGCGTCTGGTTGAAGAAGGTTCCGATCAGGTTGAAGCGCATCGCCTGCCGGGTCTCGAGCGGCGCGCCGCATTCGGCACTGACCTCGCGCCACCGCAGCACGCCAACGAAGATCTGAAGAAATGTCACGGCAATGGCGAGGCCGATCCAGCCCAGGCTCGAGACATTGAGGCGCGAGGCGAGGTCGGCAAGATTGATCTTGCGCAGCGAAAAATACAGCAGCGCAGCCGAGATCAATATTTTGATGGTCGAAAGCAGGATCCGGCGCATCTCGTCCGTGCTTGCCAGGTTTGTGAGGGAAGTCAAAAAACGGCGCAAATCGGCGCCGCGCGCCGAACTTCGCCGCCTTGGTATGGTTTTAAAGCCAATCTGGCAATAGCCGCGCTGCCGGGTATTGCGACACCCTCGACACGGCGGGTAAAGAGGTCCTGTTACGGAACTGTGGGTCGAACCGGTGCCGTCCTCGAGGTATCATGTCGGGTCAGACAATATTGGTCACCGGTGCCGCCGGTTTCATCGGCTTTCATGTGGCCCGCCGGCTTTTGGCCGAAGGCCGCAACGTTGTCGGGCTGGACAATCTCAACAGCTATTATGATCCGGCGTTGAAGCAGGCGCGCCTCGATATCCTGCGCGCGGATTCACGGTTCAGTTTCGTGCAGACCGACCTCGCCGACCGGGCGTCAATGAGCGAACTGTTCGAAAAGAACCGGTTCGCAAGGGTGCTCCATCTCGCGGCCCAGGCTGGCGTCCGCTATTCGATCGACCATCCGCACGCCTACGCCGATGCCAATCTCGAGGGCTTCGTCAACGTGCTGGAAGGATGCCGGCATCATGGCTGCGGCCATCTGATCTATGCCTCGTCGTCGTCGGTCTACGGTGCCAATACCAAATTGCCGTTTTCGGTCGATGACCGGACCGATCATCCGGTCAGCCTTTATGCGGCGACCAAAAAGGCCAACGAATTGATGGCGCATTCCTATAGCCATCTTTACAGCCTCCCGACCACTGGATTGCGATTTTTTACGGTATATGGGCCGTGGGGCCGGCCGGACATGGCGATCTTCCTGTTCACCAAGGCGATCGTGGAGGGCACCCCGATCAAGTTGTTTAACCATGGCAAGATGCAGCGCGACTTCACCTATGTCGACGACGTGGCGCATGGTATATTGTGGCTGATCGATCACGTGCCGGGAAGCACGGAGGGGAAGGGCGGCGGCGCGCCCGCGCGGATCTACAATATCGGCAATAACCGGCCGGAAGACCTCATGCATGTCGTAGCAGTCCTTGAGAAGGAACTGGGTCGCGCCGCGGTCAAGCAGATGTTACCGATGCAGCCCGGAGACGTGTTGGCAACCTACGCCGATATCGGCGATCTGACGCGCGACGTGGGTTTTCGGCCGCAGACTTCGATCGAGGACGGGATTCGCGCGTTTGTGACCTGGTATCGCGATCACTATCGGATTTGAGGCAGCGATGAACGGACGAATCATTCCCCTGATCATGTGCGGCGGCGCCGGAACGCGGCTGTGGCCGGCCTCGCGCGAGGTCCATCCCAAACAATTCCTGCCGTTGTTCGGGACGCGCTCGACCTTTCAGGAGACGCTGCTCAGGGTTTCGGATGCGACGCTGTTCGAGCGGCCGATCGTCATCACCAACAATGCCTATCGTTTCATGGTGCTGGAGCAGCTCGCCGAGATCGGACTCGAGGCCGATGTGCTGCTGGAGCCGATGCGGCGCGACTCCGGGCCTGCGATCGCAGCGGGTGCGGCTTTCGCGCAGACCCGCGACAGCCAAGCGATCGTCCTGGCATTGGCCGCCGATCACGTCGTCCGCGATGTCGCCGCGTTCGTCGCCGCCTGCCGCGAGGGGCTTGCCGCCGCCGAAGCCGGCCGCATCGTGACCTTTGGCGTGCAGCCCGAACGCGCCGCCACCGAATACGGCTACATCAGCCCGGGCGAGGCGATTTCCGGCGCGGTTCGCGCGGTAGCAAAGTTTGTCGAGAAGCCGGATCCCGCGACCGCCGCGACCTACATCAAGTCCGGCTATCTCTGGAACAGCGGCAACTTCATGTTCCGCGCCTCCGTATTGCTCGATGAATATCGCAATGTCGACGCCGCAAGCGTGCAGGCGGTCAGCGATGCCGTGAGCAACGCCGGAACCGATCTCGGCTTCGTCAAGCTCGATGAAAAAGCCTTCGGATCGGCCAAGGCGATCTCGATCGATTACGCGGTGATGGAAAAAACCTCGCGCGCCGCGGTGGTGCCGGTCGCGTGCGGCTGGTCCGATGTCGGCTCCTGGCATGCGGTGTGGGAATTGTCCGACAAGGACGGCCAGGGCAACGCGGCGCGGGGCGCTGCCGTGTTCGAGGATTCCCGCAATTGCAACGTCTCGACCGACCGCGCGCTGGTCGCACTCGAAGGCGTCGACGATCTCGTGGTCGTGGCGACCCAGGACGCGGTGCTGGTGTCGCGGCAGAAGGACGCCAACGGGCTGAAGCGGCTGGTCGCGAAGCTGAAGGCCAGCGCGCCCGAAGTAACCGAGAGCCACATCAAGGTGCACCGGCCGTGGGGCTCGTATCAGTCGGTCGACAATGGCGACCGCCACCAGGTCAAGCGCATCATCGTCAAGCCCGGCGGCCGGCTCTCGCTGCAGAAGCATCACCACCGCTCCGAGCACTGGATCGTGGTGCGCGGCACCGCGCGCGTCACCGTCAATGAACTGGTCAAGACCGTGCACGAGAACGAATCGATCTACATCCCGATCGGCGCGGTCCACCGGCTGGAAAACCCCGGCAAGATCCAGCTGGAGCTGATCGAGGTGCAGACCGGCAGCTATCTCGGCGAGGACGATATCATCCGCATCGAGGACGATTATCAGCGCACCTGAGCCAGCCAGGTTTTTGCGGGTTTGCTGCCTAACTCGTAGCCACTCCATGTAACTCTTTGAAATGTAACTCTTTGACTCAAAACGTGTCCTGAAAAGGTGTACGGCATTCGCCACATTTGTGACGGCGTGCTATAGCGTTTTCGGACCTGGTGGGGGCACCGGTTCGCGTGCAGAAAACGCGTTAAAACAAGAAGATAACGCCTCGGTTCTGATTCCATCAGGACTGGCGCTTTACTAGATGGCCGGGATGTTACTGACGGAAAGTCTCTCGAAAAGTCTCTTGGGGTCAACGACATGAATTCAAAAGGGTCCGCATCGGGTGCGAACACCGAGGCCAGGCGCGCGTTGCGTGTTGGCGTGATCGGCGCAGGCGTCATGGGCAGCAATCACGCCAGGGTATTGGCGGGCCTGCCCGGCGTCACGCTGGTCGGCATCGTCGATCCCTTGCCCGAGCACCGCACGCGCGCCACCGAGTTCGTTGGATGTCGTGCGTTCGTAAGCCTCGATGAGCTGCTCAGCGAGGGCGTCGATGCCGTGACGATCGCGGCACCAACCCATCTTCATCATGAGATCGCGCTCGCCTGCATCGCCCGCGACATCCACATTCTGGTTGAGAAGCCGATCGCGCCCACGGTGCAGGAGGGGCTGGACATCGTCGACGCCGCGCGCCGGGCCGGCGTGACGCTGATGGTCGGCCATGTCGAGCGCTTCAACCCGGCGGTTGCCGCGATCAAGCAGGCGATCTCGGCCGAAGACATTCTCTCCATCGGCATCACCCGGGTCGGACCGTTTCCGCCCCGGATGTCGAATGTCGGCGTCGTCATCGATCTCGCCGTGCACGATATCGATTTGATCCGCTGGTTCACCGAGTCCGACATCGTCGAGGTGCAGCCGCAGCTCTCCAGCGCGGTCGCCGAGCGCGAGGACATCGCGTTATTGCAATTCCGCACCGCCTCCGGCGTGCTCGCCCACATCAACACCAACTGGCTGACGCCGTTCAAGGCGCGCAGCGTCACGGTGGCGACCCGTGGCAAATATGTCATGGGCGACCTGCTGACGCGCCAGGTGACGGAGTGCTTCGGCTTCAAGCCCGACGGCAGCTATTCGATGCGCCATCTGCCGGTCGGCCATGACGAACCGCTGCGCGCCGAATTGATCGCGTTCCTCGAGGCCGTCCGCACCGGCAATCTGCCGGCGGTTTCCGGCGACGAAGGCGTGGCCAGCCTCGAAATCGCGATCCGCTGTCTCGAATCACCCGCCAGGCCTGCGGCGACCTCTGTCCGCAAGGGCCCGCGCCGCGTCGTCGGCTGATTTCCGTTTCGTCTTATCCCTGCAAGGCCCCATGAACCAGCATATGCGTCCAGAACCCGTTCCCTTCATCGACATCGCCGCGCAGCGCCGGCGGCTCGGCAAATCCATCGATGAGGCGGTCTCCCGCGTGCTCACCCATTGCCAGTTCATCAACGGTCCGGAAGTCACCGCGCTCGAGGCCGCGCTCGCGAAGTTCAGCGGCGCCAGGCATGTCGTGAGCTGCGCCAGCGGCACCGATGCGCTGTTGATGGTGCTGATGGCCAAAAAGGTCGGCCCAGGCGATGCCGTGCTGTGTCCGTCGTTCACGTTCTGCGCGACCGGCGAAGCGGTGGCGCTGACCGGCGCGGTGCCGGTCTTCGTCGATGTCGATGAGGCGACGTTCAATATGGACACAGGCTCGCTCAAGCGCGGCATCGCGACTGCAAAGCAGCGCGGCCTCAAGCCGCGCGCGGTGATTCCGGTCGACCTGTTCGGACAAAGCGCCGACCACGACGCCATCGCCGAGATCGCGGAGGCCGAAGGCCTGTTCGTGCTCGATGACGCCGCCCAAGGCTTTGGCGCCAGCTACAAGGGCCGCCGGCTCGGTACTTTCGGTCTCGCCACCGCGACCAGCTTCTTCCCCGCAAAGCCGCTCGGCTGCTTCGGCGACGGCGGCGCGATCTTCACCGATGACGACGAACTCGCCGACACTCTGCGCAGCATCCGCGTTCACGGTCAGGGGTCTGACAAATACGACAATGTCCGCCTCGGGCTCACCGGGCGGCTCGACACCATGCAGGCGGCGGTGCTGATCGAGAAGCTGAAAATCTTCGAGGACGAGATCGCGGCGCGCAACGCCGTCGCGGAGCGTTATGCCCGCGGCCTCGGCAACCTCGTCACCGTTCCGCACCTCGCCACCGGCTGCACCTCGGTCTGGGCGCAATACACCATCCGCCTGCCCAAAGGCACCGACCGCGACGCTTTCGCCGCTGATCTGAAGGCGCAGGGCGTGCCGACCGCGATCTATTACACGAAATCGATGCATCAGCAGACCGCGTACCGGGATTTCCCGGTCGCCGACGGCGGCCTGCCGGCGAGCGAGAGGCTGTCGGGCGACGTCATCAGCCTGCCGATGCACGCCTATCTCGACGAGCCGACGCAGGAGCGCGTCATCAAGGCTGTGCGCGGCGCGCTTTCAGCCTGATTTCGCCGTTTTTTAACACCGCTTCATGCGCTAGAAGCGGCCTATGCTCGGACGCATCTTCACGGTTGGCGGCTATACGCTTCTTTCGCGGCTGACCGGGTTTGCGCGCGACATCATGCTTGCGGCGATTCTCGGCGCCGGTCCCGTGGCGGATGCGTTCTTCGTGGCGCTGCGCCTGCCCAATCATTTTCGCGCCATCTTCGCCGAAGGCGCGTTCAACGCGGCGTTCGTGCCGGCCTATGCGCACGTCCATGGCGAACGCGGCGAGGCCTCGGCGCGCCTGTTCTCCGACCGTATCTTCACGCTGCTCTTCGCCTCGCAATTGATCCTGCTCGTGATCGCCTGGCTGTTCATGCCGCAGGCCATGAGTATCCTCGCGCCCGGCTTCAGCGAGGACGCCGAGCAGCGGCGGCTGGCGATCGAGCTGACGCGCATCACCTTTCCCTATCTGCTGCTGATCACGCTGGTGACGCTCTATGGCGGCATGCTCAACGTGATGCATCGCTTTGCCAGCGCCGCGGCGGCGCCGATCTTCCTCAACCTTGCGATGATGATGACGCTGGCGCTCGCGGCGTTCTTCCCGAGCGCTGGCCACGCCGCGGCCTGGGGCGTGCTGATTTCCGGCTTCCTGCAATTCTTCCTGCTCGCCGGCGACCTCGCCCGCCACGGCGGCCTGCCGCGCTTTGCGCCGCTCAAGCTCGACGAAGATGTGCGCGCGTTCTTTCGCGCGCTCGGGCCTGCGACCATCGGCTCGATGGGCACGCAGGTCGCGCTGTTCGCCGATACCATCATCGCGACGTTCCTGCCCGCCGGCGCGCTTTCGGCGCTGTATTATGCCGACCGTCTCAATCAGTTGCCGATCGGCGTGATCGGCATCGCCATCGGCACGGTGCTGCTGCCGGAAATGTCGCGGCGGCTGACGGCGGACGACCATGCCGGCGCGGCGGCAGCGCAGCGCCGGGCATTTGATTTCACGCTTTTGTTTTCGGTGCCGTTCGTCGCCGCGTTCCTGACGGTGCCCGACGTCATCATGCGGGCGATGTTTGCGCGCGGCGCGTTCTCGAAGGCGGATGCGGCGACAGCGGGCGCGACCCTGGCGGCCTATGCGGTGGGCCTCATCCCGTTCGTGATGATCCGCAGCGCGGTCGCAACCTTCTATGCCCGCAAGGATACCGCCACGCCGGTCAAGGCGGCGCTGACCGGCGTCGCCGTCAACGTCGCGCTGAAGGTTGCCTTGATGGGGACGCTGGCCCAGATCGGTCTTGCGCTCGCCACCGCCGTCGGCGCCTGGATCAATCTTTTGCTGGTGCTCGGTTTTGCGGTGCGAAGAGGCTATCTCGAACTCGATCGCGCCCTGATGCAGTCGTTCGCGAAATTCGCCGTGTCGGGCATCGTCATGGCGGCCGCGCTATGGCTGACCGCGAGATTTTCGCTGCTGTACTTTGCTCAAATGCATGCATTTCGCGACGAGTTGACATTGCTGCTTCTGGTCGCGGTCGGGGCGTTTGTCTATGGTTTCTCCGTCCTGGTGCTGTTCGGCAGGGGTTGGCTTTTCGTCTTGATCCGCGGCTAAACCCGTTTGCGCTTCGCAGCGAACCGCGCCAATATGGCGCCAAATAGCAGCGCATTTGGAGATACGATGGCAGCTCCCATTAAATTCGGCGTCGGTCAAAGCGTTCTTCGCAAGGAAGACGATGCGCTGATTCGCGGCAAGGGCCGCTACACCGACGATTTTTCGCCGCAGCCGGCGATGCATGCGCTCGTGCTGCGTTCGCCGCATGCGCATGCCAAATTCACCATCAACGTCGCCAAGGCCGGCGGGATGCCCGGCGTCGGCGCGGTGCTGACCGCCGACGACGTCAAGGATCTCGGCGATCTGCCGTGCCTGTTCAATCTGGAAGTCGATCCCTTCACCGGCCCGCCCTATCCGATCCTGCCGAAGGATGAGGTCCGTCACGTCGGCGACGCCGTCGCCTTCGTGGTCGCCGACACCATCGACCAGGCCCGCGACGCGATCGAGGCGATCGACGTCAAATGGACGCCGCTCCCCGCCGTGGTCGGTCTTGCCAATGCCGTCAAGAAAGATGCGCCGCAGGTGTGGCCCAATCAACCCGGCAACGTCTTGTTCGATGTTTCGATCGGCGACAAGAAAGCGGCCGACGCTGCGTTCGCCAAGGCGCATGCGGTCGCCGAGGTGTCGATCGTCAATCCGCGCATCGTCACCAATTTCATGGAGACGCGCGCGGCGGTCGCCGAATACGACGCCAAGCGCGATCACCTGACGCTGACGATCGGCAGTCAGGGCAGCCATCGCCTGCGCGAGATCATCGGCGGCATGGTGCTGAAGATGCCGCTGGAAAAGATGCGGGTGATCTGTCCCGATGTCGGCGGTGGGTTCGGCACAAAACTGTTTCCCTACCGCGAATATGCGCTGATCGCGGTCGCCGCGCGAAAGCTGCGCAAGACCATCAAATGGACCGCCGACCGCGCCGATCACTTCATGGGCGACGCGCAGGGCCGCGACAATGTCACGACCGCGCGGATGGCGCTGGCCGAGGATGGCAAGTTCTTAGGGATGGACGTCGACCTGATGGGCGACATGGGCGCCTATCTCTCGACCTTCGGGCCCTACATTCCGCACGGCGGCGCCGGCATGCTGCCCGGCCTTTACGACATCCAGGCGTTTCACTGCCGCGTCCGCACCGTCTTCACCAACACCGTGCCGGTCGACGCCTATCGCGGCGCGGGACGCCCCGAGGCGGCCTACGTCGTCGAGCGGCTGGTCGACGCCGCCGCGCGAAAACTTGGGCTGACGCCCGACGCTATCCGGCGCAAGAATTTCATCACGCCGAAGGCGATGCCGTACAAGACCGCGACCGGCAAGGTCTACGATTCCGGCGATTTTGCCGCGCATATGAAGCGCGCGATGGAGGTTGCCAACTGGAAGGAATTTCCCAAGCGCGCCAAGACCGCGAAGAAGGCGGGCCTGGTGCGCGGCATCGGCCTTGCGAGCTATGTCGAGGTCTGCGGCACCATGGGCGAAGAGACCGCCAATGTGGCGCTCGATCCCGATGGCGACGTCACCGTCCTGATCGGCACGCAGTCGAGCGGGCAGGGCCACCAGACCGCCTATGCGCAATTGATCGCCGAGCAGTTCGGGCTGCCGCCCGAGCGCGTGCATGTCCTGCAAGGCGACACCGACCGGATCGCCACCGGGCTCGGCACCGGCGGCTCGGCGTCGATTCCGACCGGCGGCGTCAGCGTCCAGCGTGCCGCCGGCAATCTCGGCGCCAAGCTCAAGGAGATCGCTGCCGAAGCGCTGGAGACCAGCGCGGGCGATCTCGAGATCAGCGACGGCCGGATTCGAATCGCCGGCACTGATCGCTCGATCAGCTTTGCCGACCTGGCAAAACGTCCAGGCGTCGATCCCTCGAAGCTGAATGCGAGCGCGACCTTTACCCAGGCCGACGGCACCTATCCGAACGGCACGCACCTGGCCGAAGTCGAGATCGATCCCGCCACCGGCATCACCCGGATCGTCAACTACGTCATCGTCGATGATTTCGGCGTGACGCTCAATCCGTTGCTGCTCGCCGGCCAGGTTCATGGCGGCGCGATGCAGGGGATCGGTCAAGCCCTGATGGAGCAGGCGGTCTATAGTTCGAGCGATGGCCAGCTCGTCACCGGTACGTTCATGGACTATGCGCTGCCGCGCGCGTCCGACGGCCCGTCATTCCACTTCGAAACCCACAACGTGCCCTGTACGACCAATCCGCTCGGCGTCAAGGGTGCGGGCGAGGCCGGTGCGATCGGCTCCTGTGCCGCGGTGGTCAACGCGATCATCGAGGGGCTGTGGCGCGAATACAAGATCGACCACATCGACATGCCCGCGACCGCCGAACGGGTCTGGATCGCGATCCGCGAGCACCAGCGCCGGCATAGCCTTTGATATTTTGCCGGGTGCGGGAATGAAATGCCGCGCCCGGAGTTCTACCGATGGATAAGCCGCGACTCGTGCAGACGGGTTCGCGGCTTCGTTTGGAACCGCTGCTCGAGATGGAGAACTGGCCGATGATACGAACGGTTGTTATTGCAGGGACCTTGTTGCTCGGTGTCGGCACCGTGATGGCGGACCAGGATCTGGCAGTTAAGCAGGACAATTTGATGCGGGCACAGGGCAAGAGCATGTATGGCGTGCTGCTCAAGACCGTGAAGGGCGAAATTCCCTACGATCAGAAAGCGGTCGATGCCGCCATCGCCGATCTTGAAAAAAGCGTGCCGACGATCTCCACCGTATTTGCGACCAATCCCAAGGAAGACGTGGTGAACGCAACGTACGGAGCGAAGCAGTCAATCTGGAAGAACAAGGCTGATTTCGACGCGAAGATCCCTCCCGTCAGCAAGGCGATCGCGGAAGTGAAGGGCACGGTCAAGGACGCTGCCAGCCTGAAGGTCGCGTTCGATGCGATCCAGGAAAAATGCACCGGTTGCCACGAGACCTACCGCGTCAAGCTGAAATAGTTCGGTGTCAGATTCGGCCGAAGCCGGTCTAATCGTCCGGTTCTAATAGTTCGAAATAGCCGAAATAATAAAGGGTGGTCGCCGCCGGGCGCCCACCCTTTATCTTGAGATGTCGAAATGCCGAAGCTTACTTCGTCACCCCGGTGCGAAGATCCCTTCGTCACCGGTGCGAAGGCCCTTTCATCGCCGGTGCGAAGACTTACTTCGTCACCTGGCCGCGGATTTCACCGCCCGGATTGGCTGCGGTGTGGATGTTGACGTAGTACTTGCCCGCCATCAGGTCGGCGGCCTGGGCGTCGGTCAGCGTGGCGCTGCCTTCGGCCGGGCTCGAGGTCGCGTTCGGGATCGCAACCGCAACGCCGGCGTTCTTGCCGGCTTCGGCGGGCCCATGGAAATGCGCCGCAGTCGCAGGTCCGGAGAGACCGGAGTAGGTCACCTTCCAGCTCAGCTTCTTGGTGGCGGCATCGTAATCGATGTCAGCCGTTCCCTTGCCGGCGGTGGTAGTCGGCGGCACTTCGGCCTTGCCGTCCAGCGTGGCTTTCATCTTTTCGGCGAAGGCGGGGCCGGCAAAGGCAATCGCAGCACCCAGCGCAAGCGTGGCGAGCATGGTCTTGTTCGACATGGTTTTCTCCCTGTTGACATCAAACGACGGTGTCAGTTTCAAAACAACGCCTTTCCGGATTTATTCCCGAACTGGCGCCGAGCGCCCGAAATTTCCCGCAAGCTTATGGCGCAAAGTGCGGCCATACTGCCCATTAGATTGACGGGCTAGATTCCTGTTTTGACGCGTTTTCTTCACGCAAACCGGTGTCCCTCCCGCATCAAGTGCGGGACAGGCTTTCGCTCGAAAACGCTCTAATGACGGATCGGTGAATGTTGCGACGGATACTCCTTGTGGCCGGCTTGGCCGGCGGCGCCGGCTTCGGGTTGTTCTGGTGGCTGACGATTCCGGCGGTGGTCGCGGCGAATGCTCTTCCCGCCTATCAGCCTGATCTCGCCAACGGCCTCACAACGTTCAATGCCGGTGGATGTTCCGCCTGCCACGCGGTGCCCAATCAACCCGATCGCCTGAAGCTCGGCGGTGGGCTTGCGATCCCTTCGCCGTTCGGCACCTTCTACGTGCCCAATATCTCGCCGGATCCCAATGACGGTATCGGACGATGGAGCGAGGCCGATTTTATTACCGCGCTGCAGAAGGGGACCTCCCCAGCCGGCCAGCATTACTTCCCGGCGCTTCCCTATACGTCCTACCAGCATGCGCGGGTCGAGGATATCAGAGACCTCTTTGCCTATCTGAAGACACTGGCGCCGGTCGCCGGCAAGGTGCGCGATCACGAGGTGCCGTTTCCGTTCAGCATCCGCCGCAACGTAGGGATCTGGAAATGGCTGTTCATGGACGGCCTGCCCTTTACGCCGGATGCCGCGCGGCCGGTGTCGTGGAATCGCGGCGCATATCTCGTCAACAGCCTCGGCCATTGCGCGGAGTGTCACAGCCCGAGGAATTTCCTCGGCGGCATCATCGGATCGCAGCGATTTGCAGGCGGGCCCGATCCGGAAGGCGAGGGCTGGGTCCCGAACATCACGCAAAAGGGGCTGGCCGACTGGAGTGCGAAGGATATCGCGTATTTTATCCAAACCGGACAGATGCCGGAAGGCGACAGCGCCGGCGGCGCGATGGCGCGCGTGATAAAAAACACCTCGCAATTGCCGCCGCAGGACCGCGCCGCCATCGCCGACTACATCAAGTCGCTGCCGCCGGTCGAGGGACCGCCACGGCCGCCAAAGAAGGCAAAGAACGACGACAAATCCTGATCTCGCGCGCGTTGTCGCTTCGGATTTCAGACCTCGCCGGCAGGACCGTCAGGCGCGCCATGCGCCGGCGGCGATCGGCATCAGTGCGCCTGCAATCGCCAGATCCTTGACGAACAGCGTCCGTTCCGCCTTGTCGGCGAGGTTGAGGTGAAACCCGAGCGCGGTCGCGATATAGAACAGTGCCAGCGCGCAGGCCGCAAACGATAGCTGTCAGGCGAACAGCAGCGCCAGCCCGGCGCCGAACTCGAGCGCGATCACCAACGGCAGCAGCACGCTCGGAATATGATTCGCGGCCATGTGATCCAGGAAGGGTTGCCGCCCGCCGATCCCGTCGAGATCGCGGCCGCGTTCAACGCGCTGGGCCGCGGCATGGCGCTGATGTCCAAGGCCGGCGAGACCAGCCGCGCCGGCAAGATCATCGTGATTTTTCTGAAAGCGCTGATCGAATCGGCGGCGGATACGGATTCCTAGTCTTCGTCCGGCTCGCGCACGACCGGCGGTTCGTCGGCGCGGTCCTCCTCCTCTTCGTCCTCGTCCTCTTCGTCCTCATCAGGATCTCGGGGCGGCATCGTGTTGCCCATGATCGCGAAGGGACTCCAGTCGATCAACCTGGTGGAAAATTCCTCGGGAATGTGTGGGGTCATGTTGTTGCTCCTCGGGTATGCACCCTGGGGGATTTTACCCTTCTGCTCCGATTTCCGCATGAGGGTTAGCGCCGCACCGTTTTTCGGGGCATGCCAGCGCTGGTCAGCTGCGGCGGCTCGTCAACACGACCGTACCAATCGCGACCATGTCCATGCTGCGGATAGGTTCCCGGATCACGGGCTCGTTGAACGCATCATCGAGGTAGTCGCGCCGTGTTAGCAGCGGCCTCAGCCAACATTGCCTCCAACTGCGACTTGGTGAATTCCTCAGGTTGCCTCACTCCTGGCTTGCGCGTAGACACTATTCTATCCACCGGGCGGGCACAGGCCGCCGACAGCGCTGGGTTCCGCTTCGGCACCGGCCTTATCTTGGGTTTTGCGGTTGGCGGCTTGTGACCACGCTTCAGGCCCAAACGAGTTAGCTTGGCGCAGACCGCGTTACGGCTACACCCAAGACGGCGCGCGATCTGCGCGGCGCTCTGTCCGACGGCCCAGAGTTTTTTGAGCAGTGCTACGTCTTCCGTATCCCAACCCATGGGAGATGCTTATACACCGACTGCCAACTACAGGCTAGTCGACACCCGGATAGCCAGGAGCATCCCGGCGCAGCACTCACGGGGCTGCAACCAGCCGCTAATCTCGTCGGCGGGACACCTGACGTCAACCGAGATACCCAAGCGATCTGTCCAACGATCGCCATGAACGCCGGCGAGTTTGGGCGGGCGAACCAATCGGACCACCATGTCCTCCAGTTCCAACACCAGTATCGCCAAGAAAGCTCGCATGAAGGCCGAGGCGGATTTTGCCACTTGGCTCATGATGGCCAAGCTCGGTGGTTTCGATGACCTTCCGTCAAACGCACAGCGCTTTCTGACCAACTATCGAACCCGACTCGAGACGATGAGCGAGGCCGAGTCCACGGCCGTGGCCGTTCGCGAGGTCTACAGCGCCTATTACAGCGAGATGGGAGGCGTGGGCGCGGCGCCGGAACCAACGGCTCGCAGACCAACGACAGAGGGCAAAGTCGTGCGGTTTCAGAGAGGGCCTAAACCTCAGCCCGGCCTATCGGCGGCGCGCCAATCGACGAGGCCAATGATCCGAAAATCCCTCTCGGCACTGCTGATTTTCGCGAGCATGGTGGCTCTGATTGTCGCATATATATTTCTGACGCAGTAACACTAGCGCGTAATGCGTTCGGGTTGATCTCCCTCGCCCCGCGCTTTGGCCGGTGGCCACCGGCCAAAGCGCTCAGTCGCTTCCATCGCACATTTTGCTCAATGGGCAGATACAAGGGGCTCGTGCCGCGGTGACGGTAGGAGATGAGTTCGCTGTGACTCCCCCTCACCCGAACTTCAAGCGGAGCCTGTCATCGGGCGGCGCTTCGCGTCGACCCGTTGGCTTGAATTTCGACCTTTCCTCGCAAGCGGGGCGCGGTGAACGAAACCGGTGCTGGTTCGATCAAAAGACATCCCGTGCCGGCCGGCTATACAAGCTTCGCGATTCCGAGGTCGTCGGCAACCTGGTCGAGCCCGCGCAGGAGCGCCGCTGCGATCGGAATGCCGAGGCGCGTGCGGCTCGCCCGCGTCTCGTGGCTGCGTTCGCCGGGCACGAGAATCCGGTCCACGCCCGGTATCCGGTTCGAGTTGCGAAAATCGCGCACCAGCGCATCGACACTCCGTTTGAACACGGCGACGTCGCCGAAGGCGGCAATGTTGATGGCCGCGATCGCCTGGCCGGTGTTGGTGACGCTGTCGTCGTCATGGTTGAAGTCGATGACGTCGCGGCCCATCGCCGCCCCGCCGAGCGTGCCCGCCAAGAGGCCGATAATCATCGCAAGGCCATAGCCCTTGTAGCCGGCCTCCATGCCGCCGAGCGGCAACAGCATGCCCTCGTCGGCGCGCTTCGGATCGGTCAGCGGCTTGCCTTCGCGGTCGATCATCCAGCCTTCCGGCATGGTCTCGCCGCGCAGCGCTTTTGTCTTCACTTTTCCATAGGCCGCGACCGTCGTCGCCATATCGAGCACGATCGGCTTCTCCTCGCCGGCGGGTATCGCCGCCGCGATCGGATTGGTCGACAGCAGCATGTCGAGGCCGCCCCAGGGCGGCAGATGGTTGGCATTGCCGACCGCGAAATACAATCCGATCATGTCATGGGCGAGCGGCATGGTCGCATAGAGCGAGGCGGGACCGGCATGGTTGGAGAATTGCGAGTTGACCCATGCAATGCCCGTGGTGCGCGCCTTGTCGATCGCGATCCCGGCCGCGCGCTTCATGACGAGATGGCCCATGCCATTGTCGCCGTTCACCACCGCCGTGCTGATCTGATCGTGCACCACGCGGATGTCGGGCCGGACGTTGAAGCCGCCCGCCTTGATGCGCCTTGCATATTGCGGCAGCCGGGTTACGCCGTGCCCGTCCGAGCCCTGCAAATCGGCTTCCGCCATCAGCGTGGCGACGGTCGCGGCATCCTCGTCCGGCAAGCCCAGCTTCGTCAGCGCTTCCTGGATGAAGGCCTTCAGGCGCTGAAATGGGACGGTCGTTTCAGATGACAGGATCAGTACTCCGGTTTCAAGGGGGAGCGCGGCTGCGAAGCAACGCGCGAAACATTAGCCGCGCTGCAGTAGCGGCCGCAAGCTGCGAATGTCGGCCATGGATTCGATTCCGAACACCGTCTCGATCAGTTTATCCGACTTGTCGCGTCCGAGCACCGGCGCCGTGAGATCGCGGGACTTGTTGATCACCTCGGCGCGCGTCATCGGGTTACGCGGCGTGCCGCGCACAGCCGTAATGCGCTCGGTGAGCAGGCTGCCGTCGCTCAGTTCGATCTCGACCACCGTGACACGCACCGGCAGTAATTTGGCGAGTTCCTCGTCATAGACCAGGTTCACCTTGGCGCGCTCGCGCAGGGCTGCCGCATCCTGCATGCGCGGCTTGTCGTGGGCGCCGCGGAATGAAACGGTCTTGTCCAGCAGCATCACGGCGACCATGTGCTGCAGGCAGATGTCGGGGATGTCGCGGTTGTCCACCACCTTGGCAACCGATGGCGCAAGGCGCACCGTCACGCGCCTGACCTGGTCGGCCTCGAACGGCTTCTTGCCGCGGATCGCCTCGATCGCGTCGAGCGGCGCCTGAATGGGCGAGCCGACGGTCCATTTCTTGATGTCGGTTCGCGCGATCTCGTAGCGCTCGCCAAGCTGCTCGATCAGACGGTCGGGCTGCGCTTTCGGCGCATAGGCGGCGAAAAAATTGTCGGCGCCCGAGAAGATATCATCGACGCCGTTCCAGCCCGTCTTGACGAGCAATGCCGAGGTGACGCCGTTCCGCGCCGGCATGCCTGCAAACACAAAAGCCTTCTCGATGTGGTCGGTATCGCGCCGCCAGGCGATAAAGCCGGAGGATTGCTGCGCCGTATAATCGAGCGCCCAGCGCATCTGCTGCGCATCGAGACCGGCGGCGCAGCTTGCCGCGGCGGCGGCGCCGAACGTTCCGGCGATGCTGTGGGTCGACAGGCTGCTCGCGTAGCTGAAATCAGCGCCGCCCATCGCCATCACGACCCGCGTTCCGATATCGTAGCCCAGCGCGACGGCCCGCAGCAGCGTGGCACCGTCGATACCGAATTCCTCGCCGCCCGCCAGTGCCGCCGGCACCACCGAGCAGCCCGGATGGGAGCGCGATTCATTGTGCGAATCGTCGGTCTCGTCGGCGTGCGCCATGACGCCATTGGCAAGCGCGGCATCGGCCGGCGCGGCCGTCAGGTCCGACACCGCAACCGTCATCGCGCCTTTAGCGCCGCGTTCGCTTATGTAGCGCTGGGCGGCCTGGCCGGGCGGCAATTCCGATCCGGAGATCATCGCCGCCAGCGTATCAATTAGATGATATTTGGCGTGTTCGGTGATATCCACGGGGAGGGCGCGTGTGGCGGCGGCGCTCATATAGGCGCTGAGCGCGCCCATGATCGGCCCCGGGCCCGATGTCTGGGCGAACGCGCGCGCGGGCAAGCCCAACATCGCGGCCGATGTCGCCGCCATGCCAAGAACGTGTCGTCGATTCATGCTTCCCCCCGAATTGGCGCGCTGATCGATTCGGGATCGCACGCTCTTTTGGCGCCGATTCGCGCGTTTTATCGTCGGCGCCCTAACTCCCGCCGAACGCCTTGAAGGTGATGATGGTGTGGGTGTCCTGGATCCCCGGAATGACCTGCACCTTTTCGTTGACGAAATGGCCGATGTCGGTGTCGTTGTCGACGTAGAACTTGACCAGCAGGTCGTAATCGCCGGCGGTAGAGTAGATCTCCGAGGCGATTTCGGCTTCCGCAAGCGCGTTGGCGACGGCGTAGGACTGGCCAAGCTTGCATTTGAACTGAACGAAGAAGGGAACCATCGCTGACGTCTCCGAAATTATTGCTCACAATAGGCCAAAAATGCAGGCTTGTGGCAAGCGAACTTGCTGCCAATCTCCCGTCGCGCTAGGACACCTCATGGCCCTGATCGTACCAGCCGCACAAGCCCTGCGATGACGACGCCGATCGCGCTCACCATCGCCGGTTCTGATTCGTCCGGCGGCGCCGGCATCCAGGCCGACCTGAAGACCTTTGCCGCGCTCGGCGTCTATGGCGCCTCCGTGATCACGGCGCTGACGGCGCAGAACACGCAAGGGGTCAGCGGTATTCACGCGGTGCCGGCCGAGTTCGTGACCGCGCAGATCGACGCGGTGTTTTCCGATCTCGCGGTTGCCGCCGTCAAGATCGGCATGGTGGCGCAGCCGGCCAGCATCGATGCCATCGTCGCGGGGCTGACGCGCTGGTCGCCGAAGCATGTCGTGCTTGATCCCGTGATGGTCGCGACCTCGGGCGACCGCCTGCTGGCGCAAGAGGCGGTCGAGGCGCTCCGCACCAAACTCATTCCGCGCGCCGCGGTGATCACGCCCAATCTGCCGGAGGCCGCCGCACTATTGGACGAACCGGTGGCCGTGAGCGAGGCCGCCATCGAGAACCAGGGCCAGCGTTTGCTGGCGATGGGCTGCCCGGCGGTGCTGATCAAGGGCGGCCACGGGCAGGGCGCGGAGAGCATCGATTATCTCATCGACACCAAAGGCACGATCGCGCTCGCCGCACCGCGGATCGCGACCGAAAATACCCACGGCACCGGCTGCTCGCTGTCGTCGGCGATTGCGGCGGGGCTCGCCAAGGGCGACAATCTGGAAACCGCCGTCCGCAACGCCAAGGCTTGGGTCAGCGCGGCGATCGCGTCCGCGGACCACTTCAGCGTCGGCCACGGCCACGGGCCGATCCATCATTTCCACAGGTTTTACTGACAGCGATTTTTTCCGGAGCGGCTCCAGCGAGCATCGCATAAGCACCGCAAACTCGTCAGACCCACCGTGTCGCCGCGATCCCGTCCGCTTCTGAACCCGTCTCGTGCTTTCGACGACTAATCTAACTACGCCACACGAAGCGGTAACCTCGACAACGACATGCCAGGATAACCATCCTTGCGCAGAGGTGAGCCCATGCAGCCACGCGAATGGTCGCCGCCCGCGATCGAGCCTGGGCACATCACGACATTTCGCTGCGCTGCCGAACTTGGTCGCCGCAGCGGACATCGAGCAAGCCATACCGATCAAGCTCGATTTATGAGCAGGCAATCTGGTTGGGCTGCGCTGCCGGACCCGTTGCAGTCATTGGGCCGGAACCCGGACTGCTTGCCTAAGCTCCTTGATAAGCGCGGCCAAGCTCTGGTCGTCCGGCGAGATGACGGCGAGTTGCTCCGCGTAGCCGAGCGCGGCCTTTGCATCGCCCGCCATGCGGCTGAACGAGACGAGCGCCTGCAGAATCTCGCGATCGCCGGGATGACCCTTCAGCGTATTCTTCAGCATCGTGATGGCTTCATCGCGACGGCCGCTGGAATGCAGCGCTACGGCGTAGACGTAGCGGTAGCGCGGACGATCCGGCTCCAATTCGGCCGCCTTGCGCAACTCGGCGAGGGCGTCATCGGGCCGCTTGAGTCTGGTCAACGTCAGGCCGAGGGCGTAATGTGTTGCGGCCTCGCGCGGCGAAGCCACAATCGCTGAGCGAAGGACATTTTCGCCCTCGCTGTCCCGGCCAAGTTGCCGGTAGAGGTCAGCCAAATTGATTGCCGCCGTCGCGTATTGCGGGCTGAGCCGTAGTGCGGCCTTGTATTCCGTCTCGGCGTCGGCAGTCATGCCGCGCTGCGCTAGGAAATTCCCGAGCGTCGTGCGCGCTTCCGGTCTCTCGGCGTTGGCGCGTTGCGCTGCGATGAATTCCGCCGCCGCCAGATCGAAGCGCGCGCGATCAGGTGGAGACTGGCTTGCGGTCGGAACTGACGCAAGCAGCGAAGCTGCCCTGATACGCACGCCGCGCACGGGATCGGACAAGAGCGGGGATGCCCAAACCCAAATCTGATCCGCAGGAACGTTTTCGAGCATGTCGAGAGCGCCGATCCGTACCATCGGATCGGGATCGGCGAGCCCGGCCCGCGCGGTCCCCACATTCGCGGCCGAGACGCGAGTGGCGAGCTCGTTGAGTGCAGTTGCGCGGGCAACGGCGGGGGTACCTCCATCCGCGGCAACTGCGGCGAGTTGCGCCGCAGCGTCGACCTGATCTGTGCGTGCCGCGTGGAATGCAGCCCCATAGTTTTGAAAACCCTTGCGCTTGGGGCCGAACCATTCTTCCACGGCGGCAGCAGCCCATTGCGCCGGCTTGTCGCGGTGACAATCATTGCAGGCATTCGGCGTTCCAAGTGTGAGGGAAAGATCGGGCCTCGGGACCCGAAAGGTGTGATCGTGCCTGTTATCGACGACCATGTAGGTGCGGGTCTGCATGTGGCACGACATGCACGTCGGCGCCGGGTCGACGCTGGCGTGGTGACGATGCTTCACGTCAGCGTATTTTTCGGGCACATGGCATTGCAGGCAAACGCCTTCGCCCGGGCTGCGAAGCTTTGCGCCGTGCGGCTCGTGGCAATCGCTGCAGGTGACGCCCGCGGCAAACATCTTGCCCTGCTTGAACGGTGTATAGTTATAGGGCTCTTCCACATCGCGGATCTGGCCGTCGGCGTGATACGTGTTGCGCGCGAGCGGTTCGACCATATGGGTTTGCGATAACGACTGACCCGGAAACCAATCCTCATGGAATCCCGCGCGCCGCGCGTGGCACAGCCCGCAGGTCTCGACCTCCTTGCGAAGGGTAGCCGGCGCAACTGAGCGTCGTGCTATCCGGGTCTGCGGATCGATCGGCCACGTAACGCCATGGCGCTCGTCGAAGCGAACGAGCAACCCCTTGCTCGAATCCTCGCGCTTGCCGAATGGCCACCAGCTCTGCTGCTCGCGCGCCCAAGAGGCGTGACCCGAGCCCTGCCCATGGCAGGCTTCGCAACCTACGCTGATTTCGGCCCATGACGTTGCGAAGCGATCCGTCTTGGCGTCGTAATTCTTGCGCAGGCCGGTCGAGTGGCATTCCGCGCACATGAAATTCCAGTTCTGGTTCAGCCTGGTCCAGTGCAGGATATCGTCGTGTTTGATCTCCTCGTTGGGTGAGAGGTGAAACCAGCGCTGGCCGCCTGCGTCCGGCGGACGGCTATCCCAGGCGAGCGCAAGCGCCTGCAGCCGTCCGTCCGGGAATTCGACGAGATATTGCTGCAGCGGATCGATGCCGAAGGTGTATTTCACCTCGAACGTTGCGAGCTCGCCGTCGGCACCGTCGGTCTCGACGAGAAACTTCCCGTCCATGCGGAAGAAGCGGGAATGCACGCCGAAATAATCAAAACTTTGGTCGTTGAAATTCCCGAGCACGGTGGTGTCGGTGGCGTGCTGCATCGCGGCCTTGTGCTGCGAGCCATTCCACAAGTTTGCCTCGGCCTGATGACAGCCCGCGCAGATTTCGCTGCCGACGAAATTCGCGACGGCTGTGGCCGGTGCTTTCGATGTTGATCCACTGTTGCCGGGGAGACGGAAAGCGAGACCTAGAGCGAAGATGGCCGCAACTGCGACCGCGGCTACAATCCAGACATGGCGCTTCGAGAAGGGGGGGGTTTCTAACCTGCGAGGAGCAGGCTGTGGCGCCGCCACCGGCGAGGGGCTTCCGGCAGACTCCTTCCGCGATCCACGTTTGGTGCGGGATTTCCGTCGTTTGCCTGCCAACGACAGCCCCTCAGCGCTGCGATCGCCGAAAGGCGATCAAGCCATCCTCCATCAGGATTGCCGGACGTATCATCCGCCGGGTTGCCACCAAGTCAAGTAGCGCCGTCCGATGTCAGGAATATCCCGCACCAACGCGGGCCGCTTCAATTCTTATTTCGGTTCTTGCTGGCGCCTCTAAGGGCGGGCACGGGAGCAGGCGATTTGGCGGGGTCTGCCATCTGCAGGCATGTCAGCAGGTCGACGTAACTGTCGCTCCCGGCCGCGGTCGCCTCGCCTTCGCACTGATTTCTGAGTTCATTGGAATTTGCCAGCCAAACGGAAGCCAGCTGTTGTTGCGCGGCATTCTCGTCGCGCATGCAATCCTCGTAGGACTGGGCCAGGTCCAGGCCCATTGCCTTGTCGGTTGCGACGCTTGCCTTGCAGGTCGCCTCGACATTGAGCTTCGGAACGCGATCACTGACGGGGGTTACCAGTTGGCTTCCAAGCATCGCCATCGATAACAGCGCAATCTTCATGGAAATCCTCCTCCCAAACAGCCTGGGTGACTTTGCAATCGGAGTGTTGGAGCGGTCAGCGTCTGCCGACGCGATTCACAGGGCCGCCACGATTCATCGGTGTTCCGGCCCGCACTCCAATTCCCGGTGCACCGACGCCTGCAGCAGCTAACGCAATTGAGGGCTTCATATCGGCCTCCCTTGTTTCGGAACGGTCAAAGTGGTCCCTTAAATCGATCCGCGTCTTTATACAGCTCAATCCCGCTTGAGTGTTGGGCGACAACGACCACCTCATTGCCGGACGATTTGCTTCCTGTGAACCCGTCAGTGACGCTGACGTAAAATGGAGTATTGCAATCATCGCCGTGCCGCGTTGATTTAAATCAAAGGCAAGCGCTCCACCAGTCGCAGTATTGCTTCCTCGAATGTTGCGCGCACATTTTATGCGGAGTGTTTCGCCGTGAATTTGCATCGATCATTTTTTTCCGCATTGAGCTTGATGTTCCTTGTTTCGGCTTCGGCGAACGCTCAACAGATCAACGGCGTTCCCGGCTCGCCCAGTGCCACCACAACCATTCCCGGCGACCAGCTCCCGGCGCCCCCGGAAAAATTCGGCGGCAAGATCGAACGTGATGCGACGAAGTCGAAGCCGTACTGGCCCGCGCGCATCGTTCCGCCCAAGGGCGCGCCGAACGTGCTTCTCATCATTACGGACGATTCCGGTTACGGCGTGCCATCTACATTCGGGGGCGTCATTCCGACGCCGGCGCTCGACCGGATCGCAAAGGACGGTCTGCGCTACACCAACTTCCATTCGACGGCGCTTTGTTCGCCGACCCGCGCTGCGCTGATCACCGGCCGCAATCATCACTCGGTCGGTTATGGCGTGATTGCCGAACAGGCCACCGGGTATCCGGGCTACGACAGCGTCATCACCAAAGACAAGGCGACAATCGGCCGGATCCTGACGGACAACGGCTACCACACCGCATGGTTCGGCAAGAACCACAACACACCCGAGTATCAGGCGAGCCAAGCCGGTCCCTTCGATCAATGGCCAACCGGGATGGGCTTTGAATATTTCTACGGCTTCATGGGCGGCGACACCAACCAGTGGGAGCCGGGCAACCTCGTTCGCAACACCACGCCGATCTATCCCTATGTTGGAAAGCCCGGCTGGAATTTGGTGACGGCGATGGCCGATGAGGCGATCGACTATATGAACAGCATCAATGCATTGTCGCCCGAGACACCGTTCCTGATCAAGTTCGCGCCAGGTGCTACCCATGCGCCGCACCACCCGACACCGGAGTGGGTGAAGAAAATCAGCGACATGAAGCTGTTCGACCAGGGTTGGAACAAGCTGCGCGATACGATTTTCGAGAATCAGAAGCGGCTCGGCGTGATTCCGCAAAACGCGAAGCTGACGCCGTGGCCGAAGGATCTCATCAAGGAATGGGACCAGCTGAACGCCGACGAAAAGAAGCTGTTCCTTCGGCAGGTCGAAGTCTTCGCCGCCTATGTCGCTTACGCCGACAACGAGATCGGCCGCGTCATTCAGGCAGTCGATGACCTAGGCAAGCTCGATAACACCCTGATCATCTATATCAACGGCGACAATGGCACGAGCGCCGAGGGGCAGCCGAATGGCACGCCCAACGAAGTGGCGATGTTCAACCAGGCCAACCCCTCGGTCGAGGAGCAGCTGAAATATTTCTATGACGTCTGGGGCACCGACCGCACCTACAACCACATGTCGATCGGTTGGGCCTGGGCGTTCGACACGCCGTTCTCCTGGACCAAGCAGATCGCGTCGCACTTCGGCGGCACCCGCCAGGGCATGGCGATCTCATGGCCGAAGGTGATTACGGACAAGGGCGGAATTCGCACTCAATTCCACCACGTCATCGATGTCGTGCCGACCATCCTGGAAGCGGCAAATATCAAGCAGCCGGCAGAGGTGGATGGCATCAAGCAAAGCCCGATCGAGGGTGTCAGCATGATGTACACCTTCGATGCAAAGAACGCGAAAGCGCCCACGACGCACAAGACCCAGTACTTCGAGATGTTTGCAGATCGCGCGATCTATAGCGACGGCTGGATCGCCTCTACCAAGGTGTTGCGGCCGCCATGGGTAACGGTTGCCAAATTGCCGGGCCCGTTCGATTATCCCTGGGAGCTCTATGACCTCAGCAACGACTGGACGCAGTACGAAGACGTTGCCTCCAAAAATCCTGACAAGCTGAAGGAAATGCAGGCGCTGTTCTTGAAGGAAGCGGAGAAATATCAGGTCCTGCCGCTCGATTCGTCAGTTGTCACGCGGATCATTGCGCCACGGCCAAGCCTCAGCGCCGGTCGCACCTCGTTCACCTGGACGCGGCCGATGACAGGCACGCCGAACGGCGATGCGCCGAGCCTGCTCAACGCCTCCTACAATTTCAAGGTTGACGTCGAGATTCCGCAGGGCGGTGCCGAGGGCATGCTGATCACGCAAGGCGGGCGGTTCGGCGGATATGGCTTCTACCTCTTGAAGAACAAGCCCGTGTTCACCTGGAACCTGGTCGATCTCAAACGTGTACGTTGGGAGGGACCGGAGCTGACGCCCGGCAAGCACCAGCTCGAGTTTGACTTCAAGTATGACGGTCTCGGCCCGGCGACCATGGTGTTCGGTAACTACAGCGGTGTCGGAGCAAGCGGGACCGGGGTGCTGAAGGTCGACGGCAACGCTGTTGCGACCGAGAAGATGGAGCACACGATTCCCTTCATCCTGCAGTGGGATGAGGCCCTCGACATCGGGTCGGATACCGGCACGCCGGTCGACGACAACGACTACGCTACGCCGTTCGCTTTCACCGGCAAGCTTAACAAGATCACGCTGAATATCGACCGGCCGAAATTGAGTCCGGAAGACATCAGGCGCCTTGAAGCTGCTGCGCGCGCGGCGGGTGACGGGCCATCGGCTGATGCCGGCAAAACCTCGGCTGAGGCCGCCGCGCCGGAGGTTTCCAGCGGCGTCGGCCTGAGCCTGCTTCAGAAGGTCGAGTTGCGCCTGGATAAGCGCGAGGGTTGCCGCAAACAGGCCGAAGTGCAGAAACTCGGGCTGCTCGAAAGGATTCAGTTCGTCCGCAAGTGCATGGAGTGATTGAGTCTCAGAGTGGGGTTGCAATGACTCGATGCAAATTTGGGATTTCGCCTGATAGAATTGTTGGCTGCGGGCGCAGCTCTTGCGTTCTCACCTGAAGTTTCCCGCGCTGACGAAAGCGGCATTTCGTTCTGGCTGCCCGGATTATATGGCAGCCTATCCGCTGTTCCCACGACGCCGGGCGGGATCAGTCGCATTGCCGACATGGCAGCGAAGGTGCAACGGCTTCGATAGCGAAGGCGAGTGACATGCTGCCGGAAACGCCGTCGATCGAACAACTGTCCCGCATCATCGGTAGCGTCGCAGCGCCCGCATTTCTGCTGGGCGCCGTCGCCGCGTTCATCTCTGTACTGATTTCGCGAATGAATCGCGTGATCGATCGGTCGCAAAGTCGCAAAATTGGCTAAAACTTGGTCACCATGCAAATCGCCAAATGACTGCGCCGATCAACACAATTGTTCTCGCCCACAACTATCGCCCCGATATCGACGGATTGCGGGCGGTGGCCGTGCTTTCGGTCGTGATCTTTCACGCCTTCCCTGATGAAGCGTGGCTTCCCGGCGGTTTTGTTGGCGTAGACGTGTTTTTCGTCATCTCCGGCTATCTCATCTCAAAAATCTTATTTAGTGAAATCGAGCAGCACCGGTTCTCCTTAGCGAGCTTTTATGGGCGCCGCATCAGGCGCATCTTTCCCGCCCTCGCTGTTTGCCTCGCCGCGGTGTTGGCATATGGTTTCGTCGTGTTGATGCCCTCGCAACTTGCTCAACTCGGCAAGCAAGTCTTTTTCGGGGCCAGCTTCCTGTCTAACTTCGCCCTCTGGAGCGATAGCGGATACTTTGACAGTGGCGCTACTTCAAAGCCGCTACTGCATCTTTGGTCTTTGGGCATTGAGGAGCAGTTCTATATCCTCTGGCCACCGCTGCTTTGGATCGCCTTCAAACTAAAGGCTGCGATTGGGCGATTGATAGTTGGGCTGCTGGTGGCTTCCTTTGCGGTCAATATCGCGCTCTCGCTCACTGACACGTCGAGCGATTTCTACCTGCCGGTCTCGCGCTTCTGGGAACTGCTGGCCGGTGCAGCACTGGCTGGGCGCCCGGATATCAATCTCAAAGCGGGCCTTAAGCATGTGATTTCATTGGCGGGCATGGCAGCCATCTTGATGTCCGCGAGATTGTTTGCATCGGAGATGCGCTTTCCCGGCTGGCTCGCTTTGCTGCCCGTGGCGGGTTCGGTTGCGGTCATCCTGGCCGGATCAAATGCCGTTGTTAACAAAACCATTCTTTCAAATCGCGTCGCGGTGTCCATAGGGCTTATCAGCTATCCCCTATACCTATGGCACTGGCCACTGATCGCCTTCTCTTATGTTATCCGAGGCAAGCCGCCGACCTCTTTTATGGCCTTCGGAATTGTGATCGCGAGCTTGCTGTTAGCTTGGGCCACATACCGTTTCATTGAACGCCCTGTTCGCCTTGGTTCTAATCGCTTGCGGCGCACTCACATTGTCGCTGCCTGCGTCGCCGTGCTTGGTGCTTGTGGCTTGGCAGTATGGGTCGCAGGTGGTGTGCCGCAACGTTTTGCCGCCAGCCTCGATCTGGAAAAGATGAACGCCGCCACTCTCGACGAGACCTACGCGCCGACCAACGGCATGCACGTTCTTGAGTATAATGGCCGCGGATATTCCATGGTGGCTCAAATCGGCCAAGGCGCTCGCAAAGTAGCGCTGGCCGGCAACAGTACGATGTTTCACTACGGCCCTCGTTTGCAGCAACTCGCAGACGAAGGGCGGTTAGCGGTCCGTGCTTATTTCGTGACAGGCCCAGCCTGCCCGTTGGTACCTGGTGTGATCGCCCGCGATGAATTTGCACACTGCGCCGACGTCGCGAACAGATTGTCGGAGTTGGTACAAAGAGAGAAGGTGCAAACGGTCGTTCTCGGTCCTCATTATTGGCCCAGGAAAAATGCCTTCATCGAACGGGAGGGCAAGTCTATTCCTCTGGATGGGGGAGAGGAAGGGAGGCGTGCTTTTTATGCCAACCTCGAAGATTATGTTCGCGAACTGGAACTGAACGCGACAGTTTACCTCGTGCTAAGTGCGCCGCAGTCTCTTACAGTCCTAAACCCTCAACGTATGGTCACGCGAAGTGTCACCGGGATTCGCGTCGATCCGAATGCCGAGAAGTCCGTGCCAATTGCCGATTTGCGAGCGGTTTATGCTCAGCATGACGCCGATTTGCGTGCCGTCGCGGAGCGCACCGGAGCGAAGCTCCTGGATGTCTTTCCCGACGTCTGCGGGAACGGTGAAACGTGCTCACCCTTTTTCGGAGCACGCGAGCCGAAATTTACAGACGGTGTCCATCTGCGTCCTGTCTTCGTACGGGATCATTTGCACTTCCTCGATTTTTTATTGATGTAGTTGTCTCTCGCCTTCCCGGAATGTCCGAAGCTGGCAGATTTTGTTGCAAAAGCTGATCTGGTTTTCGAGTTTTGCGAGCTCCTGTAGCCCTGCCGCTCTGGCGCGCTGTAGGGCCTTCCTACGGCTGTCGCCTGTCGCCCGTCGCCTGTCCCCCGTCGCGATGGCGGTGCCGCCCCGGTGCGGTGTCCGTCGCCTGTGCGCTGCCGCCGGGATGTCCCGGCGTGATGATGGCGCGGTGCCGTCCTCGCAGCAAACCGAAGGGGTAATCCGAACTTGTCCGGGAACGGTCTGCACGGCTGCGTTAGCTTGGCTGGCCGCCGGTCACATTTCCGTATTTCCGGCGGTACGGAATGGGCGGCCTCCAGCCTACATGCCCCCCCAAGCCCCGGCTGGGGGTCGCTCACGTGCCGGGAACGCCTGCCGCCGTCGTGGCGCTGGCGCGCTCGACGTGGCGATGGCGTGATGCCGTCCATTCAGAGGGGAGCGCCTTGAAACCGAAGCTCTTCACGCCGCCTGATTGCTAGATTTGCGGCTCAAAGTCGCCGTAAAAGAACCCCATTGACTTCGTTCCCTTAGCTTGGGGCGCTGATCAATTGGTGCTGTGTAATGGTGCAGGTTCGAAAAGCACTATTTGCAATCGGCTGTGCAGCCGGGATGCTCCTCGCCATCATCCAGTACATCGGCCTGCTTCTCTGAAGAGCCAATGCCAGCCTCAGTCATTGCGTTGGCTCGTTGATAGAGATTGTTTGTCTGAATGGTGGGGGAGAAAAGACGCGCCGAAGGCTGGGCGAGACATTCTCCGTTACTTGCGGCGCTGCTCGGCTTCGGCCGCTTGGCATGCGGCAACCGGGTTAGGATGCCAGCGCGAGACCCCCGAAGCGCTGCATCCGCAGCGGTGGTGCGAGAGCAGCATCCCAACCCTTGACGCCTGAGAACGGCGCGGATGCGAGCGGGGAGGATGACGGCCCTCCAACGATGGCGACCCTCCGCAATCGGTCGGCAAGGTACTGTGGAGAGCGCCCAAAAGCGCGGGGACCGTGCGACCACAGATACTGAGGGTATCTGGTGCGGGAAAATCCGTGGTTGCAGTTACAGGGGAGGCAAACACGTCTTGAGGATGCGTTCTCATAAATCGGGATGGGGGCGTGTCCGCCATGCCCCCATAGCGATCAAACGCGTCGCGCAGCTCAGTACGGATAGTACCCGCCCGGGCAAACATAGTTGCCGTAGGCGTCGTAGCCGCAGCCGCCGCGGTAGTAGGCCCCCGCCGCAGCCGCGCCGACCGCCGCCGCGCCCACCGCCGCACCGACACCGTAGCCGCGATAGCCGTAGCGCCCGCCGCGCACAGCGACCGCGCCACCCCGGTATCCCCGAACTGCGACCGCGCCGCCCCGGTAGCCCCGAGCTGCGACCGCGCCGCCGCGGTAGCCTCCAGCGCGCGCACCGCCGCGGGCAAATGCGTCATCGGGGATGGTGGTGACCAGCAGCATGGCGACGGCTGCAGAAGCGATGAGAACTCGACGCAACATTAGCGTACTCCTTCTTCGAGAGAGGAAGGCCGCGGACTCCTGCATATCGCGCCGAACCGCGGGTCTGTCCGAAGCCTCGCGCGCGGGAGCTTCGCGCCCTTGACCTAGATCAAACCTCGCGGTTCCATGAACGTGAACGAACTGTTCCATCACCCGCTCCAACGCAGGATGCTTCCGGCTCTTGATCCAGTCTGAGTATCCTACCGCGACGCAACAGGAACGACGCTGATGACCGCGACCGTTACCATTGATTGATCGCCCGCCCAACGCCAAGCCTATCTCTCGACCGCGATCCAGAAAGCCCGCGACCGTCAGCGCGTCGGCACTGGCGCTGCACCTCGACTGCAGCCGGACCTACATCGGGAAGCTCGAAGCCGAAGGCGTGATCCAGCGGCAGGGTGACGGCTGCCCGCTCGACCAGAGCCGCGTTGCCTACCTGCGATACTTGCGGCGCGAGCGGCAGCAATCGCCGCGCAGTGAGGCTGATGCTGCCCACGTCGCGGTCAAGACCGAAATGCTGCAACTGCGGTTGATGGAGAAGAAGCGCGAGCTTGTGCGCCGGGCGGATGTCGATGAACTGATCGACGGCATTGCGGGTGTCGTGTTGACGCATCTGTCGAGCCTACCTGCGCGGTGCGCGCCGCGTGGCGATCTTGCGACCCGCCGCGCCATCGAGCGGGTCGTATTCGAGGTGCGCTCCGAGATTGCCAAAGTCTGCCTTGAGATGGCCGACAAGAACGGCGAGCCGCCTCTGGAGCAGCAGGCCGCCAACTGAGACGGTTTCTCTTCCTATGGCTTGACGTGCAAGTCACCACCATTGCCGGTGATGCCGCCAGCCGTAATGGTGGCCACGGTACCAACCGTAGTGGTGGCCGCGCCCCCCGTGATGGCCCCACCCATGCCCGTGTCCATGCCCATGGCCACCTTTGACCTGAATAACTGCCTCATCGGTTGGGCCGAGCGCATAGGGTGTTGCTGCGGGCATAGCGGACGCTGACATAGTTGGCGCGAGCGCAATGGTACAGCCGGTAAGTCCGATTATCAGAAGCCGTTTCATTTAATGCCTCCTCGTTTGCAAATGCTCCTGCGGAGTATCAGTTTCGTTTTTGCAATGTTGACTGAACGGTGCATTCATTGACGGTTCACGCTGCGGCCACCCACGCAACATCCACACTCGGCTCCAAAGTGACAGCGCGCGCCAGACTTCGGTTCCGCGCATCGCTCCGTTGTGCCCGGCCCGTTATCGACCGCAATCTGTAGCGGCTTGTCTGTCCATCGGGGCCGGGCGATCCTCTCGCCATGGGCACCAAGTCACGCGAGACCATTTACGGCGGATCGATCCGGGCAGCGGCAGAGAGGGCGACGGAAGCACGCAAGGCAGCCGACCGGCTCGCCGTCGAGGCGTGGAACAAGCGCATGCTCGGCTTTCAGGGTCCGGCGCAGCCATCGCCGACGCTGGGCGACGCGATCTACGCCGGGTTTGGCTACCTCGAAGTGAAATGCCTTGGCTGCAACACGCATCAGACCGTTGCCCTCGACATCGTGCGGCGACCGAAGGCGACGCCGGTCCATGAACTCGAACGCTACATTCGCTGCAAGGACTGCTCACAAATGCGCGGCTATCCCTATAGGCGCAGCCATCTCGTCGCGCTTAGAGCAACAAAGATCACAGCGAGCGATCCGCCCTCGACGTGGTGGCCGGGCGAACGATGACCCGTCTGAGGGCCGCGATCATCAGAACGGTAAAAGGTATCCGCGCCCGCGTCAGGCCGGACGTTCGGGACGCGCTCGACAGCTTCGGCGTACTCTTTGCAGTAACGCTGTTGTTCTGTCTGATTGCTGCAGCCCACGACGGGATCGTGAACCGCAACCGGGACTTCGACGCGCAGCGCTGGTGGTATCCGATCTATCGAACGTTCGCGCGGTGACACATGTGTAACCTTTACTCGATGACCACAAACCAAGAGGCGATCATCCGCCTATTCCGTGTCATGAACCGCTATGTCGGCAACCTCGCGCCGATGCCGGGCGTGTTTCCGGATTATCCGGCTCCGGTGGTCCGCAAACACCGACACCGGCAGCGAGTTGAGCTTGATGCGATGGGGCATGCCGCCGCTACCGCGCACAGGCGGGCCGCCGGTCACCAACATCCGCAACACGTCATCGCCGCACTGGCGCGGCTGGCTCAAGCCAGAGAGCCGCTGCTTGGTCCCGGCCAACAGCTTCGCCGAGTACGCGCCGGAGCCGAACCCGGAGACGAAGAAAAAGGACGTGGTGTGGTTCGCGCTCAACCATAACCGTCCGCTGTTCGCGTTCGCGGGCATCTGGACGACGTTCAATGGTGATCGCGGCACGAAGTCCAAGCCGGTACCTGTGCCGCATCAGGTCTATGGCTTTCTCACGACATCGCCGAACGCGGTGGTTGAGCCGATCCACCCGAAGGCCATGCCGGTGATCCTGACGACCGATGAGGAGCGCGACGTGTGGATGCGCGCGCCATGGGATGAGGCCAAGGCGTTGCAGCGCCCGCTGCCCGACGATGCGCTCCGGATCGTCGCGCACGGGGCCGACAAAGAGGATCGCGCGGCGGCAGCATGAACGCGTTGACCCTCGCCGTGGATCACGGCGCGCAGCCTGCTCCAATGGATCGATAGAAAAATCAATTCGATTATTCGAATTCCCGCTTGATCGAAGCAGGTGTATTTGAGGGTAATTCCGCCCACCGATCTACCCGGTTCGAGATGATGCGATAATCAAAAGCGACCGGGCCTTCGAAAACCCATACAATCTTTCCGTCAGTACTCTCGTACTGACCCGAACGCCAAAGCCGGTGACGCGGCTGTCCCACACCTCGTCGCGCTTGCCGCGCGATGCCGGGGGAAGTGCGCGAAGGAAGCGGTCGGTTAGCAGTCTCTTGTCGGCCATCTGGGGGGCTTGCTCCGGGTTCTGGGCTACGGGTGGGCTACATAGTCCCCCCGCACTGTCGCTAATGCGTGCGAACGTCTGCGCGCAGAATAGCCCGGAAATACCGATGGGAGAAGGGTTTCTGCGTATTTGTGCGAATGGCCGGAAATAGCTGAAATCGCCCATTAGCTCCTGTTGCAAAAGTCGAAAATCGAAAGACACCGAAAATCTCGCAAAAGCGGATTTTTAGACGCCTCTACCACTGCAGCACTCTGTAGCGTCGATACGAAGGGCCGTGATCGTTTTTGTGCGAAACGATGAGGTCCCTCACATCGCCGCGCGTAAGACGCATCAACGGCTCTGAGAATTTTCGTTCGCCACCCGAAAAAGACTTTTGCAACAATATCGGCACTTTTCGGTCATGGTGCGATATCCGTCTTAGGTCCGCAATGTGGTCAAGAGCGGACATCGCCGAGATGCCAGTCTATCGCGAGCGCGGCCCCGCTGAGGGGCGCGTAGTCGGCCCGCTGCTTGGGTCTTGATCACTGCGCCGTCGCATGGGCGACCCGTCGCAGGCGCCGGAATGCGAACACACATCCGGTCGTCATCGTCCGCCACCGGCTCGCGCGAATGCACGTCCGATGAAAAATTCCAGCGGACGATCCATCATTTCCATAAATTCTTCTGACGCAGCCAGCGTTCCTTCTTCACGTCGCTCCGGCGTTGGCCGGGATGACGCAAGTTCCGCCGCGAACCCGCAAACATACGGGCTCCCATGTCGCCTGAATGTCGCATCGCGCTGTTACGCCATGGCGGGGGCGTGTAGCTGATTCTCGTCGTGGATTGTCGCCATGGATTCTCTTGGGGCCATCGGTCGCGTGAATCGTCATAGCCTTGTCACAGGGATCTGGTAGGTGCACCGGCATGGGAAGTGACTCCTCGAGTGAAGAGAGCCCCGAACGGCGCTTTCGCACTTTGTTTATCTCCGACGTCCATCTCGGAGCCCGCGGTTCGCAAGCCGACCAATTGCTCGACTTCCTCCGCTCTCACGACGCCGATACGATCTACCTGGTCGGCGATATCGTCGACGGCTGGGCGCTGAAATCCAACTGGTATTGGCCGCAATCGCACAACGACTTCGTGCAGAAGATGCTGCGCAAGGCGCGCAAGGGCGCCAAGGTGATCTACGTGCCGGGCAACCACGACGAGTTCCTGCGGAACTACTACGGCACGCATTTCGGCGGCATCGATGTGGTGGAAAACACCATCCATGAGGGCGCCGACGGCAAGCGCTACCTCATCATCCACGGCGATATCTTCGATCTCGTGGTGCAGAACGCGCGCTGGCTCGCCCATCTCGGCGACAAGGCCTATGATTTCGCGATTCAGATGAACCGCCTCGTCAACTTCTTCCGCCGCATGTTCGGCGTGCCCTATTGGTCGCTGTCGCAATGGGCCAAGCTGAAGGTCAAGAACGCCGTGAACTATATCGGCGCGTTCGAGAAGACGCTGGCGGCCGAGGCGCGGCGCCACGGCGCCGACGGCGTGATCTGCGGCCACATCCATTATGCCACCATCCGTGACGAGCACGGCATCCGCTACATGAACTGCGGCGACTGGGTGGAAAGCTGCACGGCGCTCGCCGAGCACGAGGACGGCCAGTTCGAAATCATCACCTGGACCGATCCGCTGCGCCGGATCGCCCCGGTTCCCCGCGTCGCGGCGCGCGCGGCATGACGCATATCCTGGTCGCGACCGATGCGTGGCATCCCCAGGTCAACGGGGTGGTCCGGACGCTGGCCATGATGGCGCAGGCGGCGAAAGGCTTTGGCGTCGATGTCTCTTTCCTGACGCCGCAATCGTTTCGCACCTTTGCGATGCCGAGCTATCCCGATCTGCGCCTCGCGCTGCCGTATCCGGCCAAGATCGCCGAACTGATCGAAGCGGCAAATCCCGACAGCATTCATATCGCGACCGAAGGTCCGGTCGGGCTGTTGGTACGGCGCTATTGCCGCAAGCATGGCTTGCCGTTCACCACGAGCTTCCACACCAGGTTCCCGGAATACGTCTCCGCACGTTCGCCGATCCCGGAAGCATGGGTCTGGCGGGCACTGCGCTGGTTCCACCGGCCGAGCCAGGCGGTGATGGCGGCAACGACGGCGCTCGCCATCGAATTGCGCATGCGCGGCTTTCGTAACGTGGTGTTGTGGTCGCGCGGCGTCGACACCGCCCTGTTTCATCCGCGTGCGGTCGATCTTTGCCTGCCGCAGCCGGTGTTTCTGAGCGTCGGCCGCGTCGCGGTGGAGAAGAATCTCGAGGCGTTCCTCGATCTGGATCTGCCCGGCACCAAGCTCGTGGTTGGCGACGGACCGGCGCGCGCAGCGTTGGAGCGGAAATATCCGAAAGCCGTGTTTCTGGGCGCCCGCCATGGCGAGGAACTGGCGGAGATCTATGCCGCCGCCGATGTGTTCGTGTTCCCGAGCAAGACCGACACCTTTGGGCTGGTGCTGCTCGAAGCGCTGGCCTCCGGCCTGCCGGTTGCCGCTTTTCCGGTCACCGGGCCCCGCGACGTGATTGGAGCTGCGCCGGTCGGCGTCCTCGACGACGATCTGGGGGCGGCGTGCCTGGAAGCGCTGCAAATTTCGCCGCATAGCTGCACCGAATTTGCCGCGGCCCATACCTGGGAAGCCTCGGCGCGCGTCTTTGTCGAGCATGCCTTGAACGTGCGGGTGGTCGACCCGGAAGGCGAGGCGGTTGAATTCGTCGCCGAAGGCCCGCATTTCGCGGCCTGATTTCACAGGAATGCGTCTTGCCCGCGCCTCGGCAGGAGCGATACAAGGCTGACATGACAGAACCAGCCCCACATGCAGCGGTCGAAGCTGCGGACATCGATGCGGCGGCGCGGGTGGTTGCCCCATTCGCGGTACGGACGCCGCTGTTGTCATTCCCCGTTCTCAACGAACGGGTCGGAACAAAAGTGTTCCTGAAGCCGGAGATGCTGCAGCGGACCGGGTCGTTCAAGTTCCGCGGCGCCTTCAACAAGCTGTCGTCGATCCCGCAGGCCGCGCGCAGTGGCGGCGTGGTCGCGTTCTCGTCCGGCAACCACGCCCAGGGCGTGGCAGCGGCGGCCCAGATCCTGAACATGCAGGCGACCATCGTCATGCCCAAGGACTCGCCGCTCACCAAGCGCGAGCGCACCAAGGCCTATGGCGCCGAGGTCGTGCTCTACGACCGGGACAAGGAAGACCGCGAAGCCATCGCCAACGGCATTGCCGCCAAGCGCGGCGCGACGCTGGTGCGCCCCTATGACGATCCCTTCGTGATCGCGGGTCAGGGCACAGCGGGGCGGGAAATCGCCGAGGACATGATGGCGCTGGGCTTGTCACCCGACATCGTGATTGCGCCCGCATCCGGCGGCGGGCTGATCGCCGGCGTTGCCACTGCGGTGAAGGCCAAATTCCCGCAAGCCCAGGTGATCGTCGCCGAACCGGAGGGGTATGACGATCACGGCCTCTCGCTCCGTGCCGGGCACCGCGAAGCCCATCACGCCGCTGGCCGCACCATCTGCGATGCGCTGATGGCCCAGATGCCCGGCGAGATGACGTTTTCGATCAACAGCAAGCTGCTGGCAAACGGCGTGACGGCCTCCGACGCGGAAGTCGGCGCCGCGGTTGCGTTCGCCTACCGCGAGCTGAAGCTGGTGGTCGAGCCCGGCGGCGCCGTCGGTCTCGCCGCACTGCTCGCCGGCCGGATCGACGTGAAGGGCAAGAACGTCGTCATCGTCCTCTCCGGCGGCAATGTCGACGCGGATTTGTTCGCCAAGCTGGTGGCCTGAGCCCGGATCGTTGCGCCATCAATGGCGGTGGCGTGCTCCCAGGCAAATCTCGGTGCGAGATCAGTTGCGTGCACGGTAGGGCAGCGGCGCTTTGAGGTACGTGACGGCAGTCACCATGACAGCCGATCGTCATTGCGAGCCAACGGGTCGGCGCGAAGCGCCGCCCGATAACAGGCTCCGCGAAGCAATCCATGCTGCCACACCAAGAAAGGATGGATTGCTTCGTCGCTGCGCTCCTCGCAATGACGGGCGAGCCTACGAGAAGAACGCGATCTTCTCGGCTTGGCTCATGCGCCGGATCGGGGCCAAGGGATCGTTGGCCGCAACACCGGGCTTCCTCAACATTCCGCTGGCGATGATGCTCGAGCCCAGAGAAATCTCGCGCGCTGGTTCGGGCGCAGCTTCGACGGCCGCCTGCGCCGGCGTTTCCGCCACCGGCTCCACCGATTCGGCGACGATCGGCTCGGCGGCGATCTCGAAATCGGCCGGCGCCAGTTCGATGATGTGCGCCTCTTCGGCGATCATGGTCGCGGTATCGTCGATCTCGAATTCGTCCGGCGCGCCCATCTCCTGCGCGATGAGGTCGAGCACCGCCTCGTCATGGGCGTCGGCGGCAGCGTCGGTGATTTCAGCCACCTCGGCGGCTTCCGCCTCCGCCGGCGCGACTTCGGCTTCTGCCGACGCCAGTTCGGCTGCCGGCGCCTGAGAAATCGGGGCTTCCGCAGCCATCTCGACCGGAGCCACCTCAACCGGATCCGCTTCGATCGTCTCGGCGACAGCTTGCTGCGGGGCCGGGGAGGGCGAGGCAACCGCCACTGTCTCAGAAACCGCGGCTTCGGCAACCAGCGCCTCGGCAACGGTCGCCTCGGCAACCGGCGCGAGCGCCGCATCGTCGCTGAATTCCGCGAGCCGGCCTGCAATGGAAACAAACGCAGCGCGCAGCGCCGCCCGGGCCTCCTCGGCGGAGATTTCTCCAGCGCCGGCCTCGATGACGGCGACCTGCGAATCGATCAGGTCGCAGATTCGCCCGTCATTGCCGATTTCCCGCAATCGCCAGGCGATCTCCCGAATCACCCGCGCGCCCTTGCGGACCGGCGCGAGCTTCTGCTCCAGCGCCAGCGCATCGAGCGCCTCGACCGCGGACGTCTGTGCCCAACCGACCGCGCTTTGGATCACCGCCAGGGCCTCAGCCAGTTTGGCTTCAGCTAATTTGGCCTCAGCTGATTTGACTTCGGCCAATTTCGCTGCAGCTAGTCTGGCTTCTTCCAGCCCGGCATTTGCCGCGATCGCAGCCGCCAGTTGCTGCTGCGCGGCAAGGCTTGCTTCGCTCTGAAGGCTGTCTTCCTTCTGCGCGGCCAGGCTTTGTTCGATCCGCGCCACCGCGTCGAGCACCATGCGGGTGTCGGCATTGCGGTTGCGCTTGGCGTATTCGCCGAGAAACCAGCGGCCCCGCGAAGTCTCCATGAAGGCTTCGCTGATCGCGGCATAGTCCTCCTCGCCCGGCTGCACCGCGCGGGCTGAGATCGGCGATAAGGCGAATGCTTCTTCGGCCATGTTAAACTCTGCGCGCAAATCACTGCGCGTTACGCTAACGATCATCACGATATCAAGCGAATCGCAATTGAATTGATGCCGAGCGAATCAAAAATCCCCATCGCTTCTCAGGCGGCATCGAAGCGATTCGCGACGCGGCTGGCGCTGTTTTACGCCGCGCTGTTCGGCATGATGGGGACCCATCTGCCGTTTTTCACGGTGTGGCTGAAGGCGGTCGGGATCGATGCCTTCTGGATCGGGGTCATCACTGCGATGCCGCCGGTCACGCGATTTACCGTGCTTCCCCTCGTGACCGGCTTTGCCGAGCGGCGCCAGATGCTGCGCGGCGCGATCATCGTCACGGGATTTGCAACGGCGCTTGGGTTTCTGGTCATGGGAATCCAGGTGCTGCCGCTGCTGGTATTGCTCGTCTACGCCGTCACCTGCTGCCTGTGGACGCCGATGGTGCCGCTGACGGATGCCTATGCGCTGCGCGGCGTCCGGCTTTACGGCCTCAATTACGGACCGCTGCGGCTGTGGGGCTCGGCGGCATTCGTTGCCGGTGCGCTGGTCTGCGGGCTATTGGTCGACGTCATCGCCGCCAGAAACCTGATCTGGGTCATCGCGTCGGTGGCGGTGCTCAGCGCGCTCGTCGGCCTCGGACTTCAGCCGCTCGGCAAGCCCAGGACGGCGCAACCTGCGGTACACGGCGCGCGCGCCTTGCTGCGCGATCGCGGGTTTCTCGCCATCATCGTCACCTCGGCGCTGATCCAGAGCAGCCATTCGGCCTATTACATCTTCGCGTCCATCGCCTGGCAGCAGGCGGGTTTTGGCGGGCTGACGATCGCGGGCCTGTGGGCATTGGGCGTGCTCGCCGAAATCGCGCTGTTCGCGCTGTCGCCGCGGTTTACGCTGCAGCCTTCGCTGCTGGTGGTGATATCGGCACTCTGCGCGGTCGCGCGCTGGGTGATCACCGCGCAGGATCCGCCGATCGCGATTCTCGCCGTCGTTCAGCTCTTGCATGGGCTGACCTTTGGGCTGACGCAAGTCGGCATCATGGGCCTGATGGTGCGTTACGTGCCCGGCCATGTGATGGCGCGGGGCCAGGGTTACCTCGCGGCCTGCAGCGGCATCGTCGCCGGCTTGACGTCGATCCTGTCGGGCCTGGTCTATGCACAGTTCGGGCAGGGCGTTTACTACATGATGGCCGCGATGGCGGCTTCAGGCGCGCTAGTCATGTGGCTGGCGCGAACAGGTCTCGCCGATCATCCCCAAAGTGCTGCTTCCGGCGGATGAACGAGGCTGCCGTCATAGCGCAGACCGCCGTCGCGGTCGCGCGCCAGCAGCAAGGGCCCGTCGAGATCGACATAGCGCGCCTGCGGCGTCAGCAGCATCGCCGGCGCCATAGCAAGCGAGGTCGCGACCATGCAGCCGACCATGATTTCAAAGCCGAGCGCACGCGCGGCGTCCGCCATCGCCAGTGCCTCCGTCAGCCCGCCGGTCTTGTCGAGCTTGATGTTGACGGCGTCGTAGCGCTCGCGAAGGCCCTCAAGCGACGCGCGGTCATGCACGCTCTCGTCGGCGCAGACGGCGAGCGGCCGCCTGATGCGCGCCAGCGCCTCATCCTTTCCCGCCGGCAAGGGCTGCTCGACCAAGGTCACGCCGACCGCGGCGCAGGCGGCCAGGTTCCGCTCGAGATTGTCCGGTGTCCACGCCTCGTTGGCGTCCACGATCAGTTCGGATTCGGGCGCGGCCTTGCGCACTGCGGCGATCCGCATCTCGTCGCCATCGCCCCCGAGCTTGATCTTGAGCAGCGGCCGGCGCGCCGCTTTGGCGGTTGCGGCGGCCATCGCCTCCGGCGTTCCCAGCGAAATGGTATAGGCCGTGGTGCAGGGCCGCGGCGCGGCGCGGCGGAGCAGGCGCCAGGCCCGCTCCCCCCTACCTTTGGCCTCGAGGTCGAACAGCGCGCAATCCAGCGCGTTGCGGGCGGCGCCCGCGGGCATCGCGGACTGCAGCCCTTTGCGGTCGAGGCCTGCCAAAAGCGGTTCCCGCATCGCCTGGAGGGCGGCCAGGGTCGCCTCCGGGGTCTCGCCGTAGCGGGGATAGGGTACGCATTCGCCGCGCCCGGTCAGGCCGCCATGGCTGACTTCGGCCACCACCGTCACGGCCTCGGTCTTGGCGCCCCGGCTGATGGTGAAGGCGCCCGCGATCGGCCAGCGTTCGATCCGGGCGGCAAGCTGGCGGGATTTGCTGGAAGTCATTTTAAAATCTGGCAATTTTCTGAACCACAAGCTTGCTAGGTGCAACCAACTATGGCTGGTTAATGACGGATTCTACAAGGCAATGCGGCGTGCCGAATCATTCCTTTTCGATTGACTGCGGCCCCGCCGAGGGGTGGGCATTTTGAACGGCGACCCGACACTGGAGCGGATAGCCCAGGGCAACGGACTGGCGCTGTGTGCGGCAGGTTCGTGGACGGCTCGCTTTGCCCCGCTGCTGGAGCAGATGGTGGCTGACGCTGAAAAGCTCGACGGCAGCCGGCCCAATATCTTCATCGACGTCTCGCAGGTCTCGAAACTCGACACGTTCGGCGCCTGGCTGATCGAGCGGCTGCGCCGCAGCCTGAGCCAGAGCGGCGTCGAGGCAAGGATCGCCGGGCTCTCGGCCAATTATTCGAGCCTGGTCGACGAGGTGCGCCGGGTGAAAGCCGGCCCCGTCGTCGAAACCAGCGCGGTGACGATATCCGGCATGCTGGAGCAGATCGGCCGCAGCGTCGCCGGTATCGGCGGGACCCTGGTCGGATTGATCGACATGCTCGGCGCGGTGCTCGCCGCGACCGGCCGCATGATCATCCACCCCCGCGGCTTTCGCCTGACCTCGACCGTGCATCACATGGAGCAGGTGTGCTGGCGCGCGGTGCCGATCGTGGTGCTGATCACGTTCCTGATCGGCTGCATCATCTCGCAGCAGGGCATCTTCCATTTCCGTAAATTCGGCGCCGATATCTTCGTGGTCGACATGCTCGGCGTGCTGGTGCTGCGCGAGATAGGCGTGCTCTTGGTGGCGATCATGGTCGCGGGCCGCTCGGGCTCGGCCTACACCGCCGAACTCGGCTCGATGAAAATGCGCGAGGAGATCGATGCGCTGCGCACCATGGGCTTTGATCCGATCGAAGTGCTGATCCTGCCCCGCATGCTGGCGCTGGTGCTGGCGCTGCCGATCCTGGCCTTCCTCGGCGCGATGGCCGCACTCTATGGCGGCGGGCTTGTTGCGTGGCTTTATGGCGGCGTCGATCCGGAAGCCTTCCTGCTGCGGCTGCGCGACGCGATTTCGATCGATCATTTCATCGTCGGCATCATCAAGGCGCCGGTGATGGCGGCGGTGATCGGCATCGTCGCCTGTGTCGAGGGCCTTGCGGTGCAGGGCAGCGCCGAGTCGCTCGGGCAGCACACGACGTCGTCGGTGGTGAAGGGAATCTTCTTCGTCATCGTCATGGACGGCGTGTTTGCGATCTTCTTCGCCTCGATCGGAATGTGACCATGGCGCCCGAAATTGCCGATGCCATCATCCGGGTCCGCGACATCACCGTGCAGTTCGGCGCGACGCGGGTGCTCGACGGGCTCAATCTCGACGTCAGGCGCGGCGAGATTCTCGGCTTCGTCGGCCCGTCGGGCGCGGGCAAATCGGTGCTGACGCGCACCATCATCGGCCTCGTGCCCAAGGTCGCTGGTCGCATCGAAGTGTTCGGGATCGATCTCGACGCCGCGGACGCCAAGGTCCGGCGCGGCGTCGAACGGCGCTGGGGCATCCTGTTCCAGCAGGGCGCGCTGTTTTCCTCGCTCACCGTCCGGCAGAACATCCAGTTTCCGGTGCGCGAATATCTCAACGTCTCGCAGCGGCTGCTCGACGAGATCATGGTGGCCAAGCTCGGCATGGTGGGGCTGAAGCCGGAGGTCGCCGACCGTTTTCCATCCGAGCTTTCCGGCGGCATGACCAAGCGCGTGGCGCTGGCGCGCGCGCTCGCGCTCGATCCGGAGCTGGTTTTCCTGGATGAGCCGACTTCCGGCCTCGACCCGATCGGTGCCGGCGACTTCGACGAGCTGGTCCGCACCCTGCAGCGTACTTTGGGGCTGACCGTTTTCATGGTAACCCACGACCTCGACAGCCTTTATACGGCCTGCGACCGCATCGCCGTCTTAGGGAACGGTAAGGTCATTGCAGCAGGATCGATTGCCGACATGCAGGCCTCGCAGCATCCCTGGCTGCGGCAATATTTCCACGGCAAGCGCGCCCGCGCGGTGATGGGTTAGAGCGTTTTCGAGCGAAATGCGCGTCTAAAAGCTGAATTCAAAGGCGTGGTTCTGATCCCAGCGGAACCGGGCCTCCAGTACCGGAGTAATTGATGGAAACGCGGGCGAACTACGTCCTGATCGGAGCCTTTACGCTGGCGGTAATCGCCGCCGCGTTCGGCTTCGTGCTTTGGTTCCAGAGCCTGCACACCACCAAGGCGCGCAGCCCGATCCGGATCATCTTCGAGGGCCCGGCGTCCGGCCTGCGCAACGGCGGCAGCGTCAATTTCAACGGTATCCGGATAGGGGAAGTCATCTCCGTGAAGCTCGACAACCCGCGCCGTGTGGTCGCACTCGCGATGGTCGAGAACAACGCCCCGATCCGCAAGGACACCCTGGTCGGCCTCGAATTCCAGGGGCTCACGGGTGTGGCCGCGATATCGCTCAAGGGCGGCGAGGAGGCGGCGCCTGCGGTCCCCATCGACGAGGACGGCGTCCCGGTGCTGACCGCCGACCCGAACGCGCTGCAGGACGTCACCGAAGCGATCCGCGGCACGCTGCAGAACGTCAACCGGATCGTCGCCGACAACCAGGAATCGGTCAAAAACTCGCTGCGGAACCTCGAGACATTTACGGCGGCGCTGGCGCGCAATTCCGAGAAGATCGACAACGTCATGCTCAAGGTCGACAGCGTGATGGGCAAGGCCGACCATCTGATGCTCGGCCTCAACACCATCGCCGGCGGCAATGCCGGCGGCGAACTTTCGGCGATGGTGAAGTCGATCCGCGAACTGGCCGATGATTTCGACAAGCGCTCCGGGGCGCTGATGACCGATGGCCGCCGCACGCTGGGTGACATCAGCCGCGCGGTCAACAATCTCGACCGCAACCCGACCCGGCTATTGTTCGGCGCCGGCAACAGCAACAACGCAGCACCTGCGGAGGCGCCACCGAAGCCGGCGGGTCCGGCGGCCGGCGAGAGGAAGCGGCAGTAGGGATTGTTCTCTTCGGCTTAGTGTCGAAGAGATAGTGGATCAGAAGTCAATCTTGCGGCCGGCGGCACGCGAACGGGACAGATTGAGATCTGCACCGATCAGCGGCGAGTTGCGTAGCGCGGCAACAGTACCACCGTTCTTTGGTGGTTCGCTCACGAGCGCCACGAGGCCTGGCTCGAAGACCACCGCTATCTGAACATGGATCTGTTGAAGGAGCACAAGAAGGAGGTGCTCAAGGCTGCCGCCTGACGATGCTCAGGCCCACCAAAGGAATGGACGCCACCCCTCGCCGCCGCCGTCGCTCGCCAGCGCTCGCTTCGGGCAAGCAAGCGACGGCGGCTCCGAGGGGATGGCTCTACCGGACCCCGTGATCGATTTTGCTGAACTTGACGCACATAACTCAATCTGCTCGACGGGCCACTCTACGGCCCCGTGACGGAAAACTCTAATCCATCAGAGGTTCTGTTGACGAATAAGCGCGTCCCATCATCAAACTCGATCAATATCTCATCAGGTCGATGACGCCTTACAATCCTGATGACCTTCGCGCTAAGCAGATCGGTTAGTTGCGCCGTCTCATTTACCAGGTCAGCAATTTAGTTTTCCCTCGCCGAAACGAAAACGGAGGCATCGCTGCCTCCGTTTCTTATTCTGCAATCAATCCGAAACGCTACCCCAGCCGCCCCGCCGCATGCGCGAGCAGCGTGTAGACGAGTCCGGTCTCCGAGGTGAGGTGGCCGCGCAGCGCCTGCGGGCCGCGATCCTCGCGGGCGACTTCATCGAGCAGTCGCTCGAATTCGGCGATGTAGCGGTCGACCGTCTGCTTGAAGCCGCGGTCGGCGCGGTATTTGCGGGCGACCTCGTCGAAGGCTTTCTGGCCGGCCGGCGTATAGAGCCGCTTCGAGAAGGCCTTGCTCTCGCCGCGCTGATAGCGATCCCACATCTCGGCGGCAAGATTGCGATCCATCAGCCGGCCGATGTCGAGCGAGAGCGACGCCAGCGGGTTGTCGCCTGCGACCGGCTGGGTCGGACGGGCGCGCGGAACCTCGCGTCCGCCAGGACCCCCGGCATCGGTGCGGTTGAGGAGATCGGACAGCCAGCCGTCGCGGCCGCCATCCGAGCTTGCCGGGCTGACCGGCGGCGCTTCGGTGCGGCGCGACGAGGGCATGCCGAGATCCGGCGGTGGCAGCGTCGAGGCGCTGCCGGTATCGCGCATGCGGGCATCGTTGCGGCCGGCGGTTGCCATCATCGGCTCTTCCTGGCGCTGCACGCTGGCACGGCCTGAGCTGACGACGTCGAGGCCGCGGCCGTGATGCGCGACGATCCGGTTGAGCTCGGCCAACGCCTCGATCTGGTCGACGATCACCTTGCGCATCTGCGCGGTGTTGTCGGCGGCCTCCTGCGGCATTTCGAGCACGCCGCGGCGCAGTTCGTTGCGGGTGGCTTCGAGCTCGTGATGCATCTCCGAAGACATCTGCTTCATGGCCTGGACCATGGCGGCAAACTTCTCCGTCGACTGCTTGAACATCGCATCGGTTTCCCGGTTGCTCTGCTCGTACAGTTCGCTCATGGCTTCGTGGGTCATGCGGCGTTCTTCTTCGGCCGAAGTGCGGACCGCTTCGAACTGCCGGCTGATCGCGGCAGAGCCGGCGCCTGCGGTTTCGGCCACCACGCGGGCGATATCGCGGGCGCGTTCTTCGGCGGCGGCCAGCGATTCATCGAGCAAGCCGGTGAAGCGCGACAGCCGCTGATCGAGGTCGGTGGTCCTGAGATCGATGGTGGTCACCAGCGATTCAAGCTGCGACTTGCGATCGGCAACCGAGGTCGTCGTGCTGCGGTTGGCCTGTTCGACCACGGCTGCGGCCTCGACGAGTGCCTGGCCATGGGTTTCGAACTGGCTCGACAGCGAGCCGAGATCCTCCAGCGCCTTCGACGTCTTGGAATTGAAGACGGTCAACTGGTCTTCCAGGGTCTGGGTCGCGACGCCGTTGCGCGAGGTGACGTCGTTCATGGCGGACACGAAGTCGGCCACGCGGGTCACCAGCGCACGCTCCAGCGAGTTGAGGTTGTCGTGGGCGCCGGTCAGCACTTCCTGCAGCAGGATGTTGCCTTCGCGCAGGCGCTCGAACAGCGCCACCGTGTCGGTGCGCAGGATCTTGCTGGTCTCCTGCATCTCGGTCACAGCCGCGATCGAGACCTGACGCGACTGGTCGATGGCCGAACGCGATGCCTGCTCGAGGTCCTTCAGAGATTTGCTCACCGCGCCGGTGGCGAGATCGCCGGCGGTGGTGATGTTGCGTGCGACTTCGGAACCGTTGGTCGACATCGTCTGCGAGAAGGCCTGGCCGCGCGTTTCGATCGACTTCAGCGCATCCGCGGTGACGCGGTCGATGTCGGTGGCGAGCTGCGTGGTCTTGGACGTGAGCGCCTCGACCAGCGAACCGCGCCGGCTGTCGACGATCTGCGCCAGGCGATCGGTCTGCTGCTGCACATAGGTGACGATCTCGTCGGTCTTGCCGGTCATCGTCGAGCCGAAATTGCTGCTGGCGGCGAGGACCGAACGTTCGATGTCGGCCGAGGTCGATTTGACCTTCGAGCTGACTTCGTTCGACGCGGCGACGAGCGCGCTCTGTGCATTCTGCGCCGAGGTCTGGATGTTGTCGGTGGTCTTTGCGGTGACCGCACCGAGCGAACGCTCGATATCGGCCGAGATCGCCGAGATATGGCTTGCGGCGTCGGCCGAGGTGGCTGCGAACGAGCTCTGGGCTTCGCGCGCGCTGGCCAGGATCGAAGCGGCGGTATCGGCGCCAACGGCGGTCAGCGTGCGTTCGACATCGATCGCCAGCGACTTGACGTGGTTGGCCGCTTCCGAAGATGTGGCGACCAGCGTGTTCTGGGCTTCGCGGGCGCCCGTGGTGATCGACTCGGCGGCCGCATTACCGGCCATCGAGAGCGAGCGCTGCACATCGGCGGCGAGCGTAGTGACTTTGCTGACCGCGTCCTCGGATGCCGTGACGAGGGTATTCTGTGCCTCGCGGGCGCCTGACGTGATCGACTCGGCGGTGGCAGCACCGGCCATCGAGAGCGAACGCTGCATGTCGGCCGCCAGCGTAGTGACTTTGCTGGCCGCGTCCTCGGATGCGGTGACGAGCGTGTTCTGGGCTTCGCGGGCGCCCGACGTAATCGACTCGGCGGTCGCGGTGCCGGCCAGCGACAGCGAGCGCTGCACGTCGGCGGAAAGCGACTTGATCTGGTTGGCGGCGTCGGTGGAGGCTGCCAGCAGCGTGCTCTGGGCGTCACGCGCACCGGCGGTGATCGCCTCGGCGGTGGCCGTTCCGGCGCTCGACAGCGAGCGCTCGACGTCGGCGGCCAGCGACTTGACCTGGTTGGCCGCATCGGTGGTAGCCGCCACCAACGTGGATTGCGCCTGGAGTGCACCGGCGGTGATCGCCTCGGCGGTGGCCGTTCCGGCGCTCGACAGCGAGCGCTCGACGTCGGCGGCCAGCGACTTGACCTGGTTGGCCGCATCGGTGGAAGCCGCCACCAACGTGGATTGCGCCTGGAGTGCACCGGCGGTGACCGCCTCGGCGGTGGAAGTACCCGCGATCGACAGCGAGCGCTCGACGTCGGCGGCCAGCGACTTGACCTGGTTGGCCGCGTCGGTGGAAGCCGCCACCAGCGTCGATTGCGCCTGGCGTGCACCGGCGGTGACCGCCTCGGCGGTGGAAGAACCCGCGATCGACAGCGAGCGTTCGACGTCGGCGGCCAGCGACTTGACCTGACTTACCGCTTCCGCGGATGCCGTCACCAGCGTGGTCTGGGCCTCGCGCGCGCCGGACAGAACCGAAGCGGCGGTGGCGCTGCCGGCGGCCGAGAGCGTGCGCTCGACGTCGGCGGACAAGGCCTGGATCTGCGAGGCGACTTCGGTGGAAGCCGACACCAGCGTTGCCTGGGCTTCGCGGGAACTGGTAAGGATCGAATTCGCAGCACCGGTACCGACGGCGGTGAGGGCGCTTTCGACTTCGACCGAGGTCAGCCGCAGCTGGGCGCCGACGTCGGTCGACACAGTGAGCAGCGCTTGCTGCGCGGTGCGCGCACCGGTCTGGATGGTTTCGGAGGTATTGACCACGAGGTTGGTGAGCGAGCGCTCCGCATCCTCGACATGAGACCTGATGCTCGAGGACAACAGTTCCGCGCGCGCCATGAGGTCGTCGCTGGCCTGCCGGCCGCTGCTTTCGATGCGCCCTGCCACGGCTTCGACGCGCGAACCCAGCAAGTCCTCGAACTGCGAGACTCGGGTGTCGATATCGGCCGTGATGGCGCCGACCCGGCTCTCGATGCCCTGATGGATTTCCTGGAACCGGGCGGTGATGGTCTCGGTCAAATGGGCGCTGCGGCCGTCGATGGTCTCGGTCACACCGGTGATGCGCTGGTCCACGGCATCGACCGCCTGGGCGGCGCCCGATGTCAGTGACGTGGTGAGATGGGTGAGGCGGGAGTCGATCGACTGGATCGCCTGCGCGGTGCTGTCGGTCAGCGAAGAGGTGAGGTGGGTCAAACGCTGGTCGATCGACTGGATCGCCTGGGCTGCGCCATCGGTCAGCGACGACGCCAGCGTGCCGAGCCGGTTGTCGATGGTCTCGGTCACCGACTTCGCCCGCGTATCGAAGGTCGTTTCGAGCGATTTCAGGCGGCCGTCGATCGAGTCGTCGAACAACTTGATCCTGCCGTCGAGCGAACTGTCGAAGTTATGGATCTTGCTGCCGAGCGAGCCGTCGAGGAAATTGATCTTGTTGTCGAGCGACGCGTCGAGACTGGTCACGCGGTTGCCGAGCGTGGTCTCGAACTGCAGCAGGCGCTGATCCAGCGACGCGGTGATTTCGCCGCCGTTGGAGGTCAGGCGGGTGTCGAAAGTATCGACATAATTCTTCAGGCTGTCGGCGATGTCCTGCGTGCGCTGGCCCATGCGCTCGACGATTTCGCCGCCGAAGGTTTTGACGGTGCGGTCGAACTCCGAGATGTGGCGGGTGATCAGCGCACCCAGCGTGCCTGAGTCGCGCGCAAACTTCTCCACCAGTTCCGAACCCTGGTTCTTCACCAGTTCGTCGAACGCGCTCATCTGCAGGGACAGCGAGTCATGCGCGGTTTCGGTCTGGCTCACCACCTTGGCGACCAGCGAGTTCACGGTCACATCCAGCGCGTCGCTGGCCTTGTCGCCCGACGTCATGATGCGGGTCGCCAGCCGGTTGCCGGCCTCGTCGATCTTGCCGACGAGATCGCCGCTGCGCAGCTCGAGTTCCAGCAGCAGCGAGTCGGAGGAGTTCTTCAGCGAGTCGTGAACCTGTTCGGTGCGGTCGGAGATGCCGTCGACGATGGTGGACGAACGCTGCTCGAATTCGCTGGTGATGCGGTCGATGCGCTCGTTCAGCATCTCGTGGACGCGATCGGCCAGATCGACGAACTCGTCATGGACGTGGCCGGTCTTGAAGTTGAGGCTGGTGGTCAGGCGCTCGGAGGCATCGAGCACCGCGCGGGTGGTCTCGGCGCTGGCTTCTTCAAGCCGGTCGAGCAGGTCGCCGCCGCGCTCGCCGAGCGCCAGGATCATGTTGTCGCCGGCGTTGCTCAGCGCGCCGGTAATGTGGGCGCCGCGTTCTTCCAGCGCGCCGGTGATGCTTTTGGCGACTTCGTCGACGCGCGACGCGATCGCGTCCGAGATCAGCGCGATATCGTGGCGCAAATCGATCTGCACGCCGGAAATGGCGCTGCGGACCTGCTCGGCCTGTCCGACCAGATTGTCGCGCTGATGGGCGATGTCCTGCAGCAGCGCGCGGATACGCACTTCGTTGTCGGAATAGGCGCGCTCGAGTGCTGCGACTTCGTTGGCCACCAGCGTTTCGAGTTCGCCGGCGCGCGCGATCGCGCGCTCGACGCCGTCACCCATCGCCGCGACCTCGCGGCGGATCGCCTGACCGACCGTCACCATCGAATCGCTTGCTGCGCCCTCGGGCTCGGAGAAGCGGATCGCGACCTGCGCCATCGACTGCGCGATCATCCGCATTTCCTGGCCGCGCCAGGCAAGGCTGGCGAGGAAATAGAATAGCAGCACCGGCGCAAAGAACAGGGCGGCAAGGCCGCCGAGCACCAGCACGCCGCCGCTCTGCCCCATCGCTGCCTGCAGCGAGGGCAGGAAACTGAAGGTCAGGAGGCCGCAGCCGATGATCCAGATGGCTGCGAACACCGTGGCCAGCGTATAGACGCTGCGGGCCGGGCGGCCTTTTTGAATGGCCTGAAGAATCTGTCCGATGGTTTCGCGATCGTCGTTGGCGGCGCGGCGCGGGCTGCGCGGCTCCTCGATCGCATCGTAGGTCTGCCGGTCGCTCGGGCGCGTGTCGAACGGTGTGTCGGAGAACGGTGTGTCGGAGTAAGCCGGCGTCGATGGTATGGTTGGCGGCGCGGGTTCGTCGCCGATCGTATTGCGGTCGGTGTCAGCGTTCACGTCGCTGATGTTGAGCGCTTCCTGAATGGCGGAAAGCGCGACTTCGGTGGGATCTTTGACCTTCTTGGGATTGTTCGCCATGTTCAGTCTGAGCCCTCTTACTTTTGTACGCGTCCGGCAGGCTTGCTGACGTCCCCGCATGCCTGAAGCCGGGATCATTCCCCGAGCGGAAGCAAGCGCCCCCTCGGCGGCTTGTCCGCTACATCCGCAAACATCCTATTGGCAGAGCGATGCGAATGAAATGGTCGCGATTAAGACATTCTTAATCATCGTTAACAGCTTAGTGCGATAAGGCCTTACGGGCACTCAAATTTCCCGCGGAAAGAGATTGACTGTGGCGTCTTTTCGTCAAAAACAAGGCGAACTTGCGGCAAATCCATCGAACGTTCCGTTAACCAGTTCCGTGATTGGCTGACGAAAACGCCCGTGCCGGAATCGATGCGGCCGGGAGAATTGGGTTAGGCCATGCCGCTTCATCTCGAACGGATTGACTGGATGCCATCGCCGCCGCTCGCTCCCGATGACGGTCCGATCGATTTCGACCATCTCAAACGCATGACGCTCGGCGACGCCGGCCTCGAGCAAGAGGTGCTGGCGATGTTCTCGGCGCAGTCGGCCAAGCTGATCACCACGCTCGCGACCGGGCCTGCCGATGCGGGCGCGTTGGCGCATACGCTGAAAGGCTCGGCGCGCGCGATCGGTGCATTTGGCGTCGCCGATGCCGCTGCTCGACTCGAAGCAGCGCTGGCCCGCGGCGCCGGCCTGTCCGCGCGGCTCGGCGAACTCGGCGAGGCTGTCGCGCAGGCGCGGACGGCGATCGAGGCGATCCTGCGCCGCGCCTGAGCGGATGCCATCCAGAGCCGCCTGAACCAGAAACGCCAAAACCGGTCCAATCCTTGCCAAAACGGCCCCGCAGGTTTGTCGTCCCGACCGCTGGCGCTGCGCGTATCGACCCGTTATAGGACTGCCCGGACCCCGTTTTCCTATCCCCCATCCCGGCAGCACGAGCGATCATGGCCAAAATTCACTTTGTCGACCATTCCGGCGAAAAACGCACCATTGAAGTCGAAAACGGCGCCACCGTGATGGAAGCCGCGATCCGCAATGCCGTTCCGGGGATCGAAGCCGAATGCGGCGGCGCCTGCGCGTGCGCGACCTGCCATGTCTATGTCGATGAGGCCTGGCGCGAGAAGGTCGGCGCGCCGACACCGATGGAAGAAGACATGCTGGATTTCGGCTTCGACGTGCGGCCGAATTCGCGCCTGTCGTGCCAGATCAAGGTCAGCGACGAACTCGACGGGCTTGTGGTGTCGACGCCGGAGCGGCAGGCCTAAGCGACAAAGTTTCTAATTCGGATCCACGCCGCGGCGAATCCAGCGCTGGAAATTGCCTGTTATCTCCGGCGTCAGCGGCGTCGGCTTGCGGGTGGCCTCATCGAGCAGCACCGATACCGATCGCGCTGATGCGATGCATTTGCCTTCGGAAAACACCACCTGATCGAACGTCACCGAGGTCCGGCCGAACTTGACGAGGCCGAGCCCCATTTCGATCGTGCCCGGCCAGCGCAGCTCGGCGCGGAAATGCATGTCGAGCTTGACCATGATCCAGGTCACCCCCTCGGGCATCAGCCCGTAGCTGCGGTCCTTCATCAGGGTGACGCGGCCGGTTTCGAAATAGGTGGCGTAAACCGCGTTGTTGACGTGCTGGTTGGGGTCGAGGTCGGCAAAGCGCACATTGTCGGTCAGCCGGTAGGGAAAATCCTCCAGACGCGGCGTTGAATCGAGACGGGCAGGCGCATTCACGGGACGATCTCCGGGGCTTTCATGCCCTTACAGCCCAGTTATCGAAGCCCGGCAAGGGCTTGCCGGGAAGCCCAGCCTCCCATTTATGGCTTTCCTCAACCGGCGGCGTTGGCTAGACAGGCGCGGCGTCCCCAGTTCAACCGAAAAGAAGCTGAGTATGAGCGAAGCGATCAAAACCGATGTGCTGATTATTGGCGCGGGTCCTTGCGGACTGTTCGCCGTGTTCGAACTGGGTCTGCTCGACATGAAGGCGCATCTGGTCGACATCCTCGACAAGGTCGGCGGCCAGTGCGCCGAGCTGTACCCGGAAAAGCCGATCTACGACATTCCCGGCATTCCCTTCGTCACCGGCCACGGCCTGACGGAAGCGCTAATGGAGCAGATCAAGCCGTTCCATCCGACCTTCCATCTCAACGAGATGGTGGAGACGATCGAGAAGATCGGCGATCCCGGCTTTCGCGTCACGACCGACGCCGGCCAGGTGTTCGAGTGCAAGGTGGTCGTGATCTCCGCGGGCGGCGGATCGTTCCAGCCGAAGCGCCCGCCGGTGCCGGGCATCGAGGCCTATGAGGGCAGCTCGGTGTTCTACTCGGTGCGCAAGATGGAACAATTCCGCGACAAGAATCTTTTGATCGTCGGCGGCGGCGATTCCGCGCTCGACTGGACGCTCAATCTGCATCCGGTCGCCAAGCGCGTGACGCTGCTGCACCGGCGCGACGATTTCCGCGCCGCCCCCCACAGCGTCGAGCAGATGCGGGCGCTGGTCGCCTCGGGCAAAATGGATCTGAAGATCGGGCAGGTCACCTCGCTGGAAGGCGAGGGCGGCAAGCTCTCCGGCGCCGTCATGAAAGGCTACGACAACGCGATCTCGAAGATCGATTGCGACACCATGCTGCCGTTCTTCGGGCTGACCATGAAGCTCGGACCGGTCGCGAACTGGGGCGTCGCGCTCGAGAACAATCTGGTGCCGGTCGAGACCGCCGCGTTCGAGACCAACGTGCCCGGCATCTTTGCCATCGGCGACATCAACACCTATCCCGGCAAGCTGAAGCTGATCCTGTCGGGATTCCACGAGGGCGCCCTGATGGCGCAGAAGGCCCACCGCTACGTCTATCCGGACAAGCGGCTGGTGTTCCAGTACACGACCTCGTCGTCGAGCCTGCAGAAGAAGCTCGGGGTCCACTGATTCCAACCGAAATATGACTGAGGGGTCGCCACGTGCCTGCCATTGGTGGTGGCCACCGTCGTCACTGCCACTGGAACCCTCCGCGAAATGGCCTTAGTCTGGGGCCATTCATTTTGTGGATTGATCAGGTGGTGACGATGCGGAATGTTCTATCCAGATTTCGACTACTGATCGCGACGGCGCTGGTGTTGTCGGCCGCGTTTGCCGTGGCACTTCCCGCGCAGGCACAGGAGCCGTCGGCCGCGGGCCTGTGGCAGAAAATCGAGAACGGCAAGCCGGTGGGCTGGTTCCTGTTCGTCGATCGTGACGGAATCTTCGAAGGCGTGATCGCCAAGACATATCCGTTGCCTGGCGATGATCCGAACGAGATCTGCTCGAAATGCACCGACGATCGCAAGAACATGCCGCTCGTCGGACTGCCCTTCATCCGCGACATGAAGCGCGACGGACTGAAATACGAGAATGGCAACGTTCTCGATCCGCGCGACGGCAAGATCTACAAGGCCAAGATGACCGTCAGCGCCGACGGCCAGTCGCTGACCATGCGCGGCTATTTTGGCATTTCCCTGTTCGGCAAGGATGAGACCTGGACCCGGTTGCCGGACACGTCGCTCGCGTTACTCGATCCGGCCGTCATCGCGAAATATTTGCCGGCGCAAGCCGCGGCGATGAAGCCGCCGGTCAGCGCAAAACCCCCGGTCGCCGCGAAGAAGACCGCCGCTCCCGCGCCGGCGCATTAACCGGAAGCCTCAACGCGTGGCCGGCGTCGGTGTGATCGGCGGCACCGGCTGCGAAATCACTTCCGGCACGTTGGCGTCGAGCTGCAGCACCGCGCTCGCAGCCGGGAATGCCGCGTCGGCCATCGCGGCGTGACCTTCGGCGCTGGGGTGCACGGCGCCGCCATACACCGCCGACAGCACTCCCCAGGTCGCGTCATGAATATCCGAAGGCTGCATCGACGACGGCAGCGCCTGCGGATAGGTCATCGCCGCGAAGTAACTGTCATTGGCGTCGCGGATCCAGCGCGCGCGCGGCAGATAGGCGCGATATTCGCCGGCGCTGCGGCCGCACACCATCGGCTGGTTGGCGGCGGTGACGATGTCGGGATCGAAGCTTTGGCCGCTGGCTGAAAAGCATTGCCGGTCGAATTCCGGATCGCTCTCGGCCCGCGCGCAGAAGCCGTGATTGGCAAATGCAGCCTGATGGGCATCGACAAAGGTCATGCGGTCGGCGCGCGGATCGCGGCACAGGATGCCGGACTGGCACAGCGCGAGCGCCTTGAGCTGCGGCAGGAACTCGTTCTCGACATAGTTCGAGACCGCAGCCAGCCGCTGCGGCTGGAGGTTGAAGGAGGGGTGGATGTCGAAGCCGGCGCGTCCGCCCGGACAGGGGGTACCGCTATCGGCCAGCGTCGGGTTGGCGTAGGAGGTGTAGATCACCCGCGAGAGGTCGCCGACCAGCGGCTTTAGGGCCTCGCGCAGCTTGCTGAATTCCTGCGGCAGGTCCCGCGTCAGTGCGGCGCGTGAATCCTCCACCGACGCCATCACGCCGCTGCGCCGAAACAGCGTGCGCTCGGTCGGCGTGTCCACGATCACATCGGCGACGAGGCCGGAAAAATAGATGTCGTTGGCGCCGACCGACAGCAGCACCAGATCGAGCTTGCGGTCGGGCTGACGGCGCTTTGCGGCGGCGAGGGCGTCGCGCAATTCGGAAAGCTGGCCGTTGACGGTGCCGGAGCAGGTGTTGGCCGTTTTCGACGGCAGGCATTCCTGCACGCGTTGATAGCCCAACAACCCGTCGGCGATGGTGGCGCCGGTGCAGGCCAGCGGCAAATAAGTCACCGCGATATGCGGATACTGCACCGCGAGCGCCAGCGCGGTCCGGGTCTGGTAGCTGTAGAGCGAGCGATGACAGGCCGAATTGAACCAAAGCGCGCGCTGCTTCTGCCATACGGTCAGGAAATCCGGCGCTTCGCAGGCCCGTCCGCCTTTATAGCCGGCGCGGCTCGGACGGTAATATTGCGCGGACGCCGTCCCGAGATAGGAGCGGAAGCAGAAGCCTTCGTCGGCCAGCGCAATGGCGCGGTCCGGATTTCCCTCGCCGGAAGCGATGCTGTCGCCAAGGCCGGCAATCAGGATGTCGCGTACCGCAATCTCGGTGGAGACGCGCTGGGTCGCATCCGACCCGCTGGAGACGTCGACATTCGCCACGGTGGTGCGGCCGTAGCGCGCCCTGAGATTGACCGGCTCGGCGCAGTCGAATGTGGAGCTTTGCGGTCCGTCGCCATCGTCAAACGACCAGGCGCAGGTGGCGCCGACCGGAATAGGGCCGGTGAGCCGGACCACGATCGGATGGTCGACCGGCGTCAAATAGCTTTCCTTGACGTTGTCGCGGGTGCAGGGCTCGTTGACGCGGCCGGAAAGGTCGATGCAAAGCCGGTTCACGGTGTTACGCGCCCAGCCGCGGCCGTCGCTTTGCAATTCCAGCGCCTGTTCGGCGGCCAGCACGCTGCGGCCGCGCTCTGCATCGGTCTGCAGCAGGAAGTCCCGTTCCTCGCGGAATAGCCGGAAGCGGTTGCGGACTTCCCACGAAATCCGCAGCGGCGCGTCGGCGGCGGTCTGCGCTTCCGCCCATGACGCCGACAGCGCGGCCAGCACGCATGCGAGCAGCATGGTCGACTTTATCGAGTGAGTGAGAATTCGGCCCATGGCGCGTTTGACGTTAGCGGTAAGGCAAAAATAAGAGAATGGACTGGGTTGGCCGAAAAGATAGCGCCGCCGTTACCGGTTACGACTGCCGGTTCTTGACCGGCTGCCGCACCCGGGCTTTCGCCGTGCAGGCCTCGGTCAGCCGGCGGCGTTCCTGCCAGGGCCGCACGACGTTGAGCCAGAATTCGCGGGTCCCCATGATCGAAATCGAGATCCCGAACGGGATCAGGAAATACAGGATCCGGAACACCACCAGTGTCGCGAGCAATTGCTCCCGGCCAAATTCGGGCAATGCCACCAGCATCGCGGCGTCGAATACGCCGATGCTTCCGGGCGCATGGCTGGCGAAGCCGAGCAGCGTCGCCAGGATGAACACCACCGCCAGCGAAACGAAATCGATATGCGGTTCGGTCGGCATCAGCAAATACATCGCTAGCGCGCAGAAGCCGAGATCGACCACGCCGATCAGAACCTGCAGCAGCGTCAACCGGGCCGAGGGCAGCACCACTTTCCAGCCGTTCTGCCCGAGCTCACGGCGGTTCTCGCCCAACATCAGCCAGACGAAGTAGGACGCGATGCCGGCGAGGCAGCCGATCGCGATCAGCCGGTTCATCGCCGGCGGCAGCAGGTCCATCGCCGACGCCGCCCAGGGATGCCAGGCCATGCCGAAGCCGAGCACGAACAGATTGCCGAGCCAGAAAGTCAGTCCGGAGAGGAAGCAGATTTTTGCGACATCGATCGCGGTCAGGCCGTAATCGGAATAGATCCGGAAGCGGATCGCGCCCCCGGTGAATACCGTTGCGCCGATATTGTGGCCGATGGTGTAGCTGGTGAAGCTCGACATCGCGGCGATGCGATAGGGGACCTGATTCTTGCCGATGGTTCGCAGCGCGAAGAAATCATAGAAGGTCAGCGTGCAAAACGCGCCGACCACGCACAGAGCGGCGAGCGCGATCCGGTGCGGAGCGATCTCCGTCAGCGCCGTCAGGATGATGCCGGTGTCGACACCCTTCAGGGTGTGAAGCAACGTCGTGACCGCAAAGATGATGATGAGGAGACTCGCAGCGATACCCAGCCGTTTCCAGCCGATCTTCTCCTTGAAGCCACGCCTGAGCGTGGTCAGCAGCCGATGCATTCATCCTCCCGGCGGGGCGGTAACACGTTGGAAAAACCGGTCACAAAAGCGACCGGAGACGGCGAGATGCACCGTGCGTGAAGACCCATAAGCTAAAACCGCGGCCTTGTGCAGTCCTTGACATCCAAGCTTCTGCCATCGTTGGCCGCCTTTGTCATACGCCGGACATATGTATTGACGTTCGGAATTTTGAGTCGCAGTCCGGCCCGTTCGGAGATTCAATTCGTCTCACTGTTCGAGTGTTCCATGACGCGGTTTTCAGGGTTTCACAAGAACGTCACCGCGGTCCGCTGGTTAACGCGGCATCGGCCGTCGAACATGAGGGCTCAAACAGGGCTTTTTTGGCCTCATCTCGAGGAAACCAGGACCCATGTGCAGCGGTTGGAGCAGGTGTGCCGGATGCACGGAGCAAGCTGGCCACGCTCGCCGAAGGCGAAGTCAACCTGACGGCAGCCAGATGGTCTTTTCGGATATTGAGGCAAAACGCCGCGCAGGACTCTCGCGCGGCATTTTTGCGTGGCCGGACGCGTTCCGCTGCAAACATACTTCGATAATTACCGTATCGTCAGATCGAAACAGGAGGGTTTATTGCGCGTTGGTTCTCCAAATTGAGGTGATCCATTCCAAGTGCTCCGGTAAAATTTGCGTCGGTAAAATTCCAATCGATGACGGACACGCGTGCTTCGTCCCGTCCGGAAACCAAATCAACGCCCTCGAAATTCGCGAGTTCGCTGACGCTCGCCGCCGTGAGTCTCGGCTACGGCGTCGTGCAGCTCGACGTTACCATCGTCAATACCGCGCTCAATGCCATCGGCATGTCGCTTGGCGGCGGGGTCTCGGAGCTGCAGTGGGTGGTGAGCGCCTACACCATCGCCTTTGCCGCGTTCATTCTGACGGCAGGCGCGCTCGGCGACCGCATCGGCGCCAAGCGGTCTTCATGGCGGGCTTTGCGATCTTTACCGCAGCGTCGGTCGCCTGCGCTCTAGCACCCAATGCCGCGATCCTGATCGCGGCGCGCTGCGTGCAGGGGCTGGCCGCAGCCATATTGGTGCCGAATTCGCTGGCGCTGCTCAGCCATGCCTATCCGGACGAGAAGGCGCGCGGCCGCGCGGTCGGCGTCTGGGCCGCCGGCGCAAGCCTGGCCCTGACCGCGGGCCCGTGCCGGGAATCGCCAAATAGTTGCAAAAATTCGTCGCTGCTACTGGCGTTTGGCGCGCCACTTTGAACGCCATTCAAAGCTTTGTTCACCATTCGCGCAACGAAGCCGGTGACCGTTACAAATAATGCACCATCCGTACTGTCATTACAGACCGATAGCGGGGGTCTGTAATGTATCAAGTGCTGAATTGCCTGGTCACCGAGCATGACTGGCGGCTGGTTGTCCTTGGCGGCACCATTTGCTGGTTGGCCAGTGCGGTTGCGATCAGCCTGTTTCATCGCGCCAGGGCTTCACAAGGCCGCACGCGCGCGATCTGGATCGGGCTGGACGCGGCGGTCGGCGGCTGCGGAATTTGGGCCACCCACTTCGTCGCGATGCTGGCTTACGATCCCGGCATCGGTGCCGGATACAACATTCCGGTCACTCTGGTGTCGCTGGTCTTTGCTGTGGCGATCTCCGTCGTCGGCCTTAGCATTGCATTGCTTAATGACCGCCGGTCGACGGTTGCGGCTGGCGGCGCGGTGGTCGGCGTTGGCGTCGCGGCGATGCACTACACCGGCATGATGGCGCTGGAGCTTCCGGCGCGCATCGTCTGGTCGCCCGGTATCGTGCTGGCTTCGGTCGTGTTCGGAAGCCTGTTCGGGGCGCTGGCGCTGGTCGTTGCCACGCGCGGGGATGATCGCGGTCATACCGTCGCCGCCACGGCCCTGCTGACGGTCGCGATCGTTTCGCATCACTTCACGGCGATGGGAGCCGCTACGCTCGTTCCGGATCCCACCCTGGTTGGCGACGAACTGACGATTTCTCCGGCCGCGCTTTCCTTTTTGACCGCGGTCGCAGCCTTCGCCATCCTCGGCATATCGTTCGTGGCGGCCATGCTCGATCGCCGTTCAAGCGGCGAACTGCATCGGCAGAAGGTCCTGCTCGACACCGCCATCGGAAACATGTCGCAGGGACTTTGCATGTTCAATGCGGAAGGTCGCATCCTGCTGTTCAACGAGCGCTACAAGGAGATGATGGATCGGACCGGAATGCCGTTGCAGGGCCGCCTGCTGATCGACGTTCTCCAGGACCAGAAATCGCTCGGAAAATGGGACGGCGATCCCGACGAGTTCTTCGCCATGGTGGTGGCAGCGGCGAACGCCGGCGAAAGCCTGACCAGGATCGTTGCCCGCAACGGACGTTCGATCCGCGTGGTCGACCAGCCTATGAAGGGCGGCGGTTGGGTCGCGACATTCGAGGACATCACCGAATGGCAGCAGGCTCAGGAGCAGATTTCGCATATGGCGCGCCACGACGCGCTGACCAATCTGCCGAACCGGACGCTGTTCCGGGAGCAGCTTGAGAAGGCCCTGCGCCTTGCCAAGCGCAGCGATCAGCTCGCGGTATTTTGTCTCGATCTCGATCATTTCAAGGAAATCAACGACTCGCTCGGCCATCCGATCGGTGACGCCTTGCTGAAGCAAGTTGCCCACCGGCTCCGCGAATGCATTACCGAGCACGACACGGTAGCAAGGCTTGGCGGCGACGAATTCGCGGTGGTCCAGTTCTGCAGCGACTGCGATCCCTCGGCGGTGCCCTTGCTTGCCAGCCACATCGTCGAGAAGATCGCGGCACCCTACGACATCGGCGGCCACCAGCTCGTCGTCGGCGTCAGCATCGGCATCTCGCTGGCGCCCGAGGACGGCAAGAATCCCGATGAACTGCTCAAGAAGGCCGATCTCGCGCTGTATCGCGCCAAAGCGGACGGCCGCGGCACCTATCGCTTCTTCGAGACCGGAATGGACGCCCGTGCCCAGGCGCGCCGCATGCTGGAACTCGATCTGCGGGCAGCGCTGCAGCGCGACGAGTTCGAGGTTTATTATCAGCCGATCCGCGACGTTGCCGGGGACAGGGTGGTCGGCTTCGAAGCCCTGGTGCGCTGGAACCATTCGCTGCGCGGCATGATCGCTCCGCTGAACTTCATTCCGCTGGCGGAAGAAACCGGCCTGATCGTTCCGCTCGGAGAGTGGGTCTTGCGCCGGGCCTGCGCCGATGCCACCTGCTGGTCGCAGCAGGTCGACGTCGCCGTCAATCTTTCGCCGGTTCAGTTCAAGAATCCCAGCCTGGTGTCGTCGGTGAAGGCGGCATTGCAGGCCTCCGGCCTTCCGGCGCATCGGCTCGAGCTGGAGATCACCGAATCGGTGTTGCTGCAGAACAGCGAGGCGACGCTTGCGGTCCTGCACGAACTCCGCGCCTTTGGCGTCAGGATCTCGCTCGATGATTTCGGGACGGGTTATTCGTCGCTGAGCTACCTGCGCAGTTTCCCGTTCGACAAGATCAAGATCGATCGTTCGTTCGTGACGGAATTGGCCTCGCGCGACGATTCCATGGCCATTGTCCGCGCCGTGACCGGATTGGGCAAGAGCCTCGGTATCGTCACCACGGCGGAGGGCGTCGAGACGGAGGCGCAGTTCGATCTGCTGCGCCGTGAGGGCTGTACGCAGGTGCAGGGCTATTTGTTCAGCCCGCCGCGTCCCGCCGCCGATGTGGAAAAGATGCTGTCCAAGGTGCGTCCGCGCGTCGTCGCCTAGGGCGCTTTCGTCCGAACCCGAAAGGCTACGTCTTGCGGAGCGCGAAATGCGCGCCGCAGAATGCCATCACGGCGCCGAGGCACAGCGCCGCAAGGCCCGCGAGCACGCCGGAGATGGTCGGGATCGGGCTCGGCGCCGAGGCGGCCTGTCCGGCGCCGGCCAGGATCAGCACGCCGACCGCGATCAGGAATTGCCGCATCCGCTTCGGAATTTGCCCCGAAACCGCGCTGTGCATCAAATTGGCGGTGAGGTAGCCCCCGGAAAACCCGACCGTCGCAATCAGCCACCATGCAATGGCAGCGCCGGCCGGCATGAATTCGTGGGCATCGGATCGCCACAGGCCGCCGAGGTCGAGGCCATAGCGCGCGCCCAGCATGTGCACCGCGAGCGCCAGCAGCACCCCGGAAATCATCGCGCCGGCCAGAATCAGGCGGCGCGGAAAATAGGTCGTCTCGGCCATGGCCCGCTTGTAAGGTAAAGTCGGCGCGTCGCGCAAGCAGGCCGCGCGAAACCGATAGCGGGATTTCCGATTGCCAACATCATTACCGAACGCGGTCGGGATATCGGGCGAGGGCGCGTCCGAAACCCGCTACGCCTACAAGGCGTCGCTGATCGGATCGGCGCATCAATTCGAATTGACCGATGCCGGATTGTCGTGGCGGATCGCCGGCAGATCCGGGGGCTGGGCCTATTCGGACATCGCGGCGATACGGCTCTCCTACCGGCCGGTGTCGATGCAGTCGCGCCGCTTCCGCGCCGATATCGACAAGGAAGGCGGCGGTCGCATCGCCATCCTCTCGACCACCTGGCAAACCGCGGCCCTGATGGCGCCGCAGGACCATGGCTACCGGGCCTTCATGGTGGAATTGCACCGGCGCTTGAAGGATGCGGGCAGCAAGGCTGCGCTGATCGGCGGCATTGGTCCGAAAACCTATGCCGCAGCGCTCGTGTTGTTGACGATGATCGCGATCGCGATGGCGGGACTGCTGCTGCGCGCGCTGTTCATCGGCGAATTCGTGGGCGCGCTGTTCCTGGTTGGCTTCGCCGCCCTGTTCGCCTGGCAGGTCGGGGGCTTCGTCAAACGCAACCGGCCGCGCAGCTACAGCTTCGACGATCTGCCGGACGAGTTGCTGCCTTAGCCATCGCAATCAAGCGCAATGAAATGTGACTTCGTAAAGCCGCTTGCGCGCGGCATCGTGCTGGCGTGTTTTCAAGAGCAGACATGAGCATGCCGTGGTGGACCGAAGCGCGCGTTTGCCGACCGAGGCCGAAATCGCCGAGATCAATGCACGGCACCTGATCGAGACGCCATTGCAACCTGCCGATCTGCTGTTCGTGTTCGGCACCCGCGAAGACGTTGGCGAGCGTGTCGATGAAGCCTGCCGGCTTTGGAGCAAGGGTTACTTTCGCTGGTCCATCGTGAGCGGCGGGATCACGCCGGGATCGAACCGTTCGGAATGCGAAATCATCACGGAAGTGATGACGGCGCGCGGCATTCCGGCCGACCGTATTCTGCAGGAGCATCGCGCGATGAACACCGGCGAGAACGTGATCTTCTCGCTGCCGCTCATCGACGCCGCGCTCGGATTGAAAAATATCCGCAGCGTGATCTGTCTCGGCAATACCTGGACCGCACGCCGCTATCCGATGACGCTGCAGCGGCACTGGCCGGAAGTGGAGAAGATGCTGGTCATGGTCGATAGTTTCAAGACGCCGCGGGCGCAATGGCACACCGATCCCGAATTCCGGCGCCGTATTCTCTTCGAATGGGATAAGATCGAGCCCTACAAGGCTAAGGGATTTATCGCGGAGTGGCCGGTCAATTGAGCGGCGAGGGTGACCTGGAGCCGGTCTATTCGGTGGATTCAAAGTCCTCTTCGTTGGCGCGCAGCATTCCCGCCAGCGTTCGCAGTCCCGCATCGAGCTGATCGACGGGCGGTGCGGCCAGCGCCAGCCGTATCGCATTAGGCGCGTGCCCGGGGCTCACCGCAAAGGTCGACGAGGGCGTCAGCGCGATGTCGCGGCGGGCCGCGGCGGCGACGAATGTCTGCGACCGCCAGTGCGGCGGCAGTGTCAGCCACAGATGGTAGGATTTCGGATTGGTCTGGATTTCGAAACCGGCAAGCCGCTCCGCTGCCAGCTGTTGACGGCGCTGCGCATCGGCGCGCTTGAGCCTGACGAGTTCGGACGCGGTGCCGTCGGCCATCATCCGTTGAGCGGCCGCGAAGGCATATCCCGACGCGGTCCATCCGCCCGATCGTACCGACGCCATGACGCTCTCGCGCAGACGTGGCGGCGGGACGACGAAGCCGAGCGCCAGACCAGGAGCTACCTTCTTGGAGAGGCTGTCGATCACGACACAGGAATCCGGCGCCAACGCCGCCAGTGGCGCCACGTCATCGAGGAAGCCATAAACCGAATCCTCGATCACGGTGAGGCCGAGTTTTTCGACGACGCGCAACAAATCGGCGCGCCGTGAGCCCGGCATCGTCATGCCCAGCGGATTCTGAATCGTCGGCTGGATGTACAGCGCGGCGAGATGCGCTTCGCGGCGGGCTTTCTGTACCGCGTCCGGCCGCACGCCGTGTTCGTCCATCGCCAGCGGCACCAGCGTCACCCCGAGCCGGGCGGCGATGCCTTTGATGAAGGGATAGGTCAGCGCCTCGACGCCGCAGCGGCCGCCGGGCGGCACGATCGCGGAAAGGGCGGCGCCAATGCTTTGCCGGCCGTTGGCGGTGAACACGATCTGCTCAGCGGGAGCCGACCAGCCGTTTTGAGACAGGAAATCCGCCGAGATGCGTCTGGCGGTTTGCGTCCCTGCACTGGTGCATTGCCTCAACGCGGCCTCCAATGCTTCCGGCCGATCCAGGCCCTCGAGGCTTTTTGCGATCAGGGCGGATTGCGTCGGCAGCAGCGGATAATTGATCTCCAGATCGATACGCGCGCCGCGCGCCTCGGGTGGTGCTGACACCCCGCGGCGGACTTGTCCGGAAATGAACGTGCCCCGTCCGACTTCGCCGACCACGAGGCCGCGGCGCAACAGCTCGGTATAGACCCGGCTCGCGGTCGAAACCGCAATCTTGCGCTCATAGGCAAAGCTGCGCTGCGGCGGCAGGCGGTCGCCGGGCTTGAGCCCGCCATTGGCGATCTCGGCGGCGACCGCATCGGCAAGCCTGAGATACTCGAATTTCGACATTATTGCACCGAGAGCAATGTTTTACTTGCACCGAGAAGTGTACCGGATCATCTAGGTCATATCAACCCAGCGATTGCACTGAGGAGCAAGCAATCCAACGTCAGAAATGGTGCAGCCGCTGTCGGTCAGCGTTTGCGCCAGCGGCATCGCCCTGCCGCGCGAAAGCCAACCGGAGAAGAAAAAATGACCACGATGTCCTCGACTGCCGCGCAACGCACGTCCGCCAACCCGTCCGGCGGATTTGTCCGTTGGATTGAAGGTTGGGTGAATAACCTCGCCGCGCATTGGGTTCGCCGGGAAGCCATCAAAGCGCTGCGGCAACTGGACGATCGTGCGCTCCGCGATATCGGGATCAGCCGCTGTCACATCGAGCGGGCGGTCTGGGGCTTTGTCGATCGGAAACTCGGCCGGCTTCGCTGAACGCCGCCGCCCCAAGGGCGCGATGAGTTCGAACTCGACAGGAAAACAACATGACCATCGCGGTTGACCATCGGTCGCACCGCATCGGCCGGCCGACCGCGGGAAGTCTCGCGAGGCTTCTCGGCATCGGCTATGGCGTTGCGGTCTACGCGATCTTTCTCGCGACACTGCTTTACGCGGTCGGTTTCGTCAGCGGCGTCGCCGTTCCCAAGCACATCGATACCGGCGCGATCTGGCCGTCGTCGGTTGCGCTTTGCATCGACCTGCAGTTGCTCGGCCTCTTCGTGGCTCAACACAGCGTCATGGCGCGGCGTGGCTTCAAGCGTGTGTTGACCGGGCACGTCCCGCCTTTGGTGGAGCGAAGCACATATGTGCTGTGCACCAGCCTGGTGCTCGTCCTCTTGTTCGCGGCATGGCAGCCGTTGCCTGCCGTGGTGTGGCGGGCGGCTGATCCGCGCGCGGTGGCAGCGATCCATTCGCTGTCGCTGTTCGGCTGGCTGCTCGTGTTCGGCACCTTCCTGACCGGGCATTTCGAAGGGTTTCGACGCAAGCGGGTGGTGCTGAGCTTCGCCGGCCGCACCGCGTCTGCTACCCCGTTGCGGAGGCCCGGGCTCTATCGCGTGGTCCGGCATCCGCTCTATCTTGGCTTTCTGCTTGCGTTCTGGTCGGCGCCGGTCATGACGGCAGGCCACTTCCTGTTTTCCGGCGCGATGACGACCTACCTGTTCATCGGCATCTGGCTCGAGGAGCGCGATCTTCTTGCCTTCTTCGGCGATCAGTACCGGCGATATCGCCAGCGGGTCGCGATGCTGTTGCCCGGGATTTTCTGATCGCCTCCGCTGTTCTGCGTGGATATATCAGTGCCGCACCACCAGCACCGAGCATTTGGCGTAGCGCACCACATGGCCGGCATTGGAGCCGAGGAAATAGGTCCGCATCGCCGGCCGGTGCGACGTCATCACGATCAGATCGGCGTTGATCGCGGCCGCCTCTTCGAGGATCTCGTGATAAATGCCGCCCTGGCGGACCGCGGTGGATATGCGCGACGGCTCGATGCCGGATTCCCGCGCCACGATCGTAAGCGCTTCTTCCGAGATCTCGCGCTGCTGGGTGTCGAAATCGGCCGGCACATATTCCGCCAGCATCACCGGCGTCATCGGCAGCACGTTCAATAGCCGCACCGAGCCGCTCCAGGTCTTCGACAGCGTGGCAGCGGTAGCGATCGCAGGCTTCGCCAGATCGGTATCGGCGAGATCGATCGGCACGAGAATCGAATTGAACATCTGCGCCTCCTGTTCGAGGTCAGTTTAGCACGTCGGCATCGGGATGTCCGCCAGCCCTAGTCGCCCGAAATCCGCTTCAACAATTTCGGGCTGGTGAACAGCACGAGTTTGCCGCGGCGAAACGCTACATCGTTCCAGTCGTCGGTCGCGAAGTCGAATATGGCGAAGCCTGCGGTCGGCAAATTGTGTTCGAGCGCCTTCCTCGCGGCGGCGTCGCCGCTGCCGGTGAGCGTCAACGCCAGCTCGTGCATGCCGGGATTATGCCCGACCACCAAGAGCCGCCGCGGATCGTTGACTGAGGCCATGCGGACGGTTTGCAACAGCTGGGCCGGATCGGCGCCGTAGAGTTCGGGCAGGAATTCGACATGTGGCTGCCGGGCAGGATGCTTCATCGCTTCCCGGGCGATCTCCCAGGTCTGGAGTGCCCGGACCGCCGGTGAAACCAGCACGAGGTCGGGAAACGGCGGATGCCGGCCGATCCAGTCGCCGATCGCGGCGGCATCGTGCCGGCCGCGGTCGTCCAGACGGCGGTCCTGGTCCTGCCCGGACGGAGCGCTACTTTCGGTCTTGGCATGACGCAACAGCATCAAACGGCGCATGATCACAGTCTCGATTCGGTCTCGGTCTGAATTAATCTACAAGCTCATGCCCGGGACAAGGTGACAAGCGCCGCAGCGATCCCTAAGAAAACGCCATGGCCGAGACTTCCACAAGTACCCCCGACCGAGCCGGTGACGACGCGCCGTTTCGCGCGCGTCTTTCGTTCGACATGGACGTCGATATTTGCGTGGTGGGGGCCGGGCTCGCCGGCCTGACGGTGGCGCGGGAGGCCGCGCGCCTTGGCGCCAGCGTTGCCGTGCTCGAAGGCCGCCATGTCGGCTGGAACGCATCCGGACATCAACTCGGCACGGTGATGCCGGGTTACGGTCTGCCGATCGGCGACTTGATCGAGCGCGTCGGCCTCGAGGATGCCCGCGAACTCTGGTCGCTGTCGAAGCAGGGCGCCGATTATGTTCGCGCTGCCGCCACCGAAGAATTGATGCCGGGCATCGCGCTGACCGAGGGCGCGCTGGAAGTCTCCAACGTCGATGGCGGCGACACGCTGATCAGTCGGCTGCAAACGCTGAGCGAGGATTTCAAGACCGAGGTCGAAGGCTGGCAGGTCGATCGCGTCCGTGCCGAGCTCAAGACCGGGCGCTATTTCCACGGCATCTATCACCCCCGGGCGTTCCAGATCGACGGCCGTAAATATGTCCATGGCCTGGCAGCGCTGGCGAAGCGGGCCGGCGCCCGCATCTTCGAGGATACGCCGGTCGTCAGCATCGATCCCTCAGGCATTCGCAAGCGGATCGTCACGCCTTCGGCGCGGCTGCGCGCCTCGCACATCGTGCTGGCCGGCAACATCCATCTCGGCGCCGCGTCGCGGCGGCTGTCGGAGACGCTGCTTCCGGTGTGGCGCTATGCCGGCGTCACCGAACCGCTCGGCGATCGGCTCGCCGAGGTGATCAGCTTTCAGGGCTCGGTGACCGATAGCGACGGCATCGATCATTTCCGGATCGTGGACGGCGACCGCCTGATGTGGGCAAGCCCGGAAACGACCTGGAACGCGAAGCCCGGCCGCTTTGGCTCCGCCATTCAGCGCCGGATCGCCACCGTCTTCCCGCAACTCGGCAAGGTCGCCATGGCCGACATGTTCGGCGGCGCGGTCGGAGTGACCGTGCACGGCATGCCGCAGATCGGCCAGCTGCGCAAAGGTCTGTGGGTCGCCAGCGGCTTCGGCCGCCAGGGCCTGAATACGTCGGCGATGGCCGGGCAATTGATCGCGCGCAGCATCCTGTGGGGCGACGAGCGTTGGCGGCTGTTTTCACCGTTCGAACTGGTCTGGGCCGGCGGCGCAACCGGCCGGGTCGCGGGCCAGCTGATCGGATTGTGGGGGCGGGGAACCGCCGCCGCCGCCGGCGCGCTGGCGCGCTACCGGGAAGGCGCGCGGGCGAGGGAGCGGGTCCGCGAAACACGCCTGGCCGAGGCCAATCGCCAGGCCGGAACCAGGTCGCCACCCCGGCGCCCGCCGCCATCGGGCGGCCCGCGCCCGGTGCGTCCGCGACCGCCGGTGCCGGCGGAAACGCATGTGGGCGAAACGGTGGCCGCGCCCTCGCAAGAAAGTGAGAAAATTCAGGACGGACCGGTGTAACTTCGCGGCCTGCGCGCCGTATCTGATGGCGAACGAGACATGTTCCGCTTCGCACGGAGACCACCATGATTGACCGCCGTATCCTGCTCGCATCGGTTGCAAGCCTGCTTGGCTTTGCCGCTTTCCGCTGGCTGCGCCCGACGACTGCCCGGGCTGCCGAGAAATTCGAGATCGAAAAGACCGATGCCGAATGGCGCGCGCAACTGACGCCGCAGCAATATGAAATCCTGCGCAAGGAGGGCACCGAACGCCCGGGATCGAGCCCGCTGCTGAAAGAGCACCGCAAGGGCATTTTCGCCTGCGCCGGCTGCGACCTGCCGCTGTTCTCCTCGGAGACGAAGTTCGAAAGCGGCACCGGCTGGCCGAGCTTCTACCAGCCGCTCGACAACGCCGTCGGCAAAACCGAAGACCGCACCTTCGGGATGCTGCGGACCGAAATTCACTGCCGCCGCTGCGGCGGCCATCTCGGTCATGTCTTCGACGACGGGCCGAAACCGACCGGCTTGCGCTACTGCATGGACGGTTTTGCGCTGGTGTTTCACCCCGCCGCACCCTCGGCTACCTGACGCCTCAAGCCCGGCAATTGTTGCCCGCCCGGCAATTGTGCCCCGGTCCCTGGACCGGGGCTTTTTATTTATGTGACTGATATGATTGCAGTTTTTAGTTTGGCACAACGCTTGCGATGGTCTCCTTCGATTGCGGTCGACGCTTTGTTCAGCGGCGGGCCGTCCGGATCGAATTTGGAGACGATGTTATGGGTATCTTCGACGCTCTCAATACTTCCGTTGCGGGCTTGCAGGCGCAATCCTTCGCGCTTCAGAACATTTCCGGCAACATCGCAAATGCCCAGACGACCGGCTACAAAGGCATCGGCACCTCTTTCGTCGATCTCGTTCCGAATTCGACGAGCCCCGACCGGCAAGTCGCCGGATCGGTTACGGCCTACGCACGATCCACCATCACCTCGCAGGGAACCGTCTCGGGATCCACGGTCGCCACGTTCATGGCGATCAACGGCGATGGCTTCTTCTCGGTGCAGAAGGCGATCGGGATCACCGACAACGTGCCGGTTTTCAACGGCGTCACCGATTATACCCGTCGTGGCGATTTCCAGGTCAACGCCAACGGCAATCTGGTCAACGGCGCCGGCTATTACCTGATGGGCGTGGCGGTCGATCCCAAGACCGGAAATCCGCTCGGCAACGTGCCACAGGTGCTGCAGTTCCAGAACAATTTCGTTCCGGCGGAGGCCACCACCGCCATTCAATACGCCGCGAACCTCCCGACCACGCCGCTGACGCCGGCAAGCACCACCGCTCTCGCCGGCTCGGTGTTGGCTGCGGGCGTTCTGAACCCCGGCGATTTCGCCCAAAATCCCCTGGTGATAGGCACCCCGACTTTCGTCAACGCATCAGTGAACGGCACCGCCGCGTCGAGCCAGCTTCCAGCCGCGATCACAACCTCAACGACACTTTCCGGGGCGGCCGGAAGCAACACGCTGACGACGGGTTTTGCGGCCGGCGACACCATCACCGTCGATGGTACGACATTTCATTTTGTGAACACCGGCTCGGTATCCGGCACGTCAGGCAATAATATCGACATATCCGACTCGGTCGGTACCCTGCTGTCGAAAATCGGTTCGGTCACCGGCGCTGCGCCGACGCTGGCCGGCGGCGTGATCACGCTGAACACGGGCACCGGGCAAGATCTAACGATCACCACTTCAGCGTCCGCGCAGAATGCGTTCGCAGCACTCGGCCTGCCGGCCTCCGGTACCGTGGCGCTGGCGCGAACCGCTGGCCCCCCCGGCACCGGCATCGTCATTGGTAACGACACCGGGACGTTTCAGAAGGAAAGCATCAGCGGTGGCGCCGTAACGGCTTTCAACGCCGCAGGAACGCCGGTCAACCTGCAAATGCGATGGGCCAAGGTCGACAGCGCCACGCTCGGTAGCGGACATCAGGACACGTGGAACCTGTTTTATCAGAACGATCCCGCCGCGACCGGTACAAATCCTGGCTGGACCAACGTCGGCACGAACTTCACCTTCGGCGCCAACGGCGCATTGATCAGCCCGACAGGTTCGGCGATCCCGGTGACGAACGTACAGGTCAGCGGCCAGTCGCTCGGTACTCTCACGATCAACGTCGGGTCCGGCGGCCTGACCCAATATGCTACCACCGGTGGCGCGGCGACCATCAACAACATCACGCAGAACGGCTTTGCGGCCGGCCAGCTGCAATCGGTCGCGATCAGCAATAGCGGTCTCGTGGTAGGCACCTTCTCCAACGGACAGAACCTCGATCTCGCCTCGGTCACGCTGTCGCACTTCAACGGCACCAACTACCTGAAAGCGCTCGATGGCGGCGCCTATGCCGTCACCGATCAATCGGGGCCGGCGATCATCGGAGCCTCGGGCACGATCAGCGGTTCCTCGCTCGAGGGCTCGAACACCGACATTGCCGACGAGTTCACCAAGCTGATCGTGACCCAGCAGGCATATTCCGCGAACACCAAGGTGATCACCACGGCCAACAGCATGGTTCAGGATCTGCTGAACGTGCTGCGTTGATGGTCGCTGGCAACACGTCAGCTTGTTTGATCCGAGGCGGCTAAGATGAGTTTGAGTTCGGCCCTCGCCACTGCAATGTCTGGTTTGCGCGCGAATCAGGCCGCGCTTTCGATCACGTCGTCGAATATCGCCAACGCGCAGACGCCGGGCTATGTCGCCAAAGGCGTCAATCAGGTCCAGACGCTAAGCGGCGACTTCGGCGCGGGCGTCAACGTCACCGGCGTGTCCCGCCAACTCGATCAATTCATTCAGAGCCAATTGCGATCGGAGACGGCCGGCGGCGCTTATGCCGACCAGATGGCGAATGTCCTGACCCAATTGCAATCCGTCTATGGAACGCCCGGAAATGCCGGGACGCTCGAAACCGCATTTTCCAATTTTACGACGGCGCTTCAATCGCTTTCGACGACATCGGGAAGTTCATCGTCACAGATCTCGGCTGCGACGGCGGCACAGGCGCTGGCGCAGCAACTGAATGCAACGACGCAGGGTATTCAAACCCTGCGTTCCAATGCCGAGCAGGACATCAACATTTCGGTGGGGCAGGCCAATACGGCCATGACCCAGATCGCGCATCTGAACGTCCAGCTGCAGGGAATGAGCGCAACCGATCCCACGGCGGCCACCCTGATGGATCAACGCGACCAGGCCATCGACAAGCTGTCGCAGCTGATGGATATCCGCGTCTCCACCAATGGAAACAATCAGGCGACCATCTATACCACGAACGGTGTCGAACTGGTCGGCGCTCAGGCCTCCACGCTCAGTTTCAATTCGCAGGGTACGCTGAACGCCAACTCGCAATGGAATGCCAATCCGGCAAACTCATCTGTCGGCACGATCACGATCAAGCTCGCGAACGGCGCTGTCACGGACATGATCGGGACCGGCTCGATCATCTCCGGTCAGATTGCCGCCGACGTCACGTTGCGGGACAAGACGCTGGTACAGGCGCAGGCCCAGGTCGATCAACTCGCGGCATCGTTGGCCAGCGCGCTGTCGGACAAGACCACCGCGGGGACGGCCGCTCCGGCCGCGCTTGCCCCCAAGGCCGGCTTCGATCTCGACCTCTCGAGCGTGCTGCCCGGCAATACGATCAACCTTACCTATACCGACAAGACGACCAACACCCAGCATCAGGTATCGATCGTGCGGGTCGATGATCCCGCGGCACTTCCCCTGTCGAACGCCGGGGGCAATCCGAACAATCCGGTGATCGGCGTCAATTTTACCGGTGGAATGGCCTCGGTCGTTGCGCAACTGAACGCTGCGCTCGGTACCGCCAATCTGCAGTTTTCGAATCCGTCCGGGTCTACCTTGCGGGTGCTCGACAACGGCACCGCCACGGCGGCCGTCAACGCGGCCTCGGTTACCACTACGGTTTCGTCGCTTGCGAGCGGTGGTCCGCAACTTCCGTTGTTTACCGACGGGAATGCATTGTACACCGGGGCCATCACGGCGCAGGCCCCGCAACAACTGGGATTGGCTGGACGGATCACGGTCAATGCCGCGCTGCTCGCCGATCCGTCGAAATTCACGGCATACAGCACTTCACCAGCAACCCCCGCCGGCGATACGACGCGTTCGGATTTTCTGTATTCCCAGCTGACGTCGGGGACGTTCACTTACTCGCCGCAGACCGGGCTTGGTACGGCCGCGACGCCGTTCAAGGGGACGCTGTCAGGGTTCATGCAGCAGTTCCTGAGCCTGCAGAGCAATGCGTCTACCTCGGCGACGCAGCTTCAGCAGGGGCAGGATGTCGTCGTCAACACGCTGCAACAGAAAATGAAAGCCACTTCCGGTGTCAATATCGATACCGAGATGGCCAATTTGATCGCTTTGCAGAATTCCTACGCGGCCAATGCTCACGTGATGTCTGTGGTTCAGACCATGATGTCCACCTTGATGCAAGTCCAGTTGTAAGGCGATCGACATGGCAATCAACAGCGTCAGTTACGGCAGTTCCGTTCTCAACCAGTCGATAGTGGATCTCAAGAATCAGCTGACGATGCTGCAGTCGCAGCTGACGACCGGGAAAAAGTCGACGTCCTATGCAGGCATGGGGGTCAACGAGGGATTCGCGATCGCCGCCCGGTCGCAATTGGCCAACATTTCCGCCTTCTCCGACACGATGAGCAACATCAACACCAACATCGGCGTCGCCAACGCGGCCCTGCAGGCGATGGTCGACATCGGAACCACGGTTCAAAACAGCGCGAACAGTTCGTCGCAGGCGCTCAACAGCGCGGGCCAGACCATCGCGCAGCAGACCGCCAGCTCTCAACTGGCTGCGATGCTGGGCATCCTGAATACCCAGGCCGGTGATCGCTACCTGTTTTCGGGCAGCGCCATCAATACGCCGTCCGTTGCCTCGATCGATACCATTCTCAACGGAACCACCACCCAGGCCGGCTTGAAGCAGGTGACCTCCGAGCGGAGGCAAGCGGATCTCGGTACCAACGGCCTCGGTCGTCTGGTTATTTCCTCGCCGACGGCGAGCTCGGTTCAAGTGGCGGAGGACGTCGCGGGCTCGCCGTTCGGCCTGAAACTGAACGCGGTGTCATCCTCGCTCACCGGTGCGACCGTCACCGGTCCCGGCGGATCGCCGAACGGCGTTTCGATCGTCCTCGGCGCGACCAACCCAAACAACGGCGATCAGGTCAGCTTCGAGTTCAAACTGCCGGACGGCACGACCGAATCGATTCAGCTCACCGCCTCGAGCGCAACGCCGCTGCCGGCCGGGAGCTTCGCCATCGGCACGACCCCGGCGGCGACCGCCGCCAACCTGAACACGGCGCTGACCACGGCGATCGGCACGCTTGCCAATACATCGCTGGTGGCCGCTTCGGCCGTTCAGGCGGGCAACGATTTTTTCAACACGACCGGAACGGCTGCCGGTACCGTGGCCCACAACCAGGCAGCTATTCCAGCGCCGATCACCGGTGCAACGCTTTTATCCGGTACCGCGGGTACGGACTCGCTGGCTACCAGCTTCGCAGCCGGCGACACCATCACCGTCAACGGCACACCGATCACTTTCGTCGCTGGCGGCGCGACCGGAAACCAGCTCAACGTCACCGACAGCGTCCAGACACTCTTGACGAAAATCGATTCGATCACGGGCACCTCGACGCCGTCGACTGTCAGCGGCGGTGTGGTCACGCTGCACACCGACAATGCTGCAAGCCTTTCGGTCACGAGTTCGAACCCGGCCGCGTTTGCGGCGCTCGGGCTCGGTCCCACGGTGACGGCGATCCAGCCGCCGCTGCGCGTCAGTGGCTTGCCACTGGGCTCCGCCACCTCGTTTGTCAGCGGTACGCCGGCGAATACCGTATCCTGGTACACCGGCAATCCGGGGCCACTGGCTTCAGCGCGGGCATCGTCAACCGCACGGATCGACCAGTCGGTGACCGTTCAGTACGGGGCGCAGGCGAACGAATCCGCGATTCGTTCGCAGCTTCAAACCCTGGCGGTTTTTTCAACGTTCTCCGCTCCGCCAGCGGGGACAAATTCCGCGGGGCAGATTCTGGCGCTGAGCCAGCGGGTGGCGCAAAGTCTGACGACGCACCCGGGTACGCAAACGATCCAGGACATTCAGGCGGATTTTGCCACGGCGCAGATGACGATGAAAAATGCGACGAGTCGGCAATCGCAAAGTCAGGCGATGCTGCAGAGTATCGTCGACCAGGCCGAGACCGTTTCGCCCGATCAGGTGGCGAGCGAGGTGCTGGCGCTCCAGACCAGCCTGCAGGCTTCCTATCAGACGACGTCGATGCTCTCCCAGCTCACCCTGACGAAGTATCTTCCGGTCGGCTAACCGCGGTTATTAGCCTTTCGTTAACCACGTCTATTTAACGTTTGTTCAGAACTGCAGGCCGTGTCAGCCGCGTCGGAGCCACTCATGAACGAACAGTTTCACCTCGTGGTGGCGACGCCCTGCTTCGGCGGGCAGGTCTCGAGCATCTATGCCAGCTCGATCTTTCAGCTGCAGCGGGCCGTGCGCTCCAAATCCAACATCGACCTCAAGGTCCTGATGCGGGACGGCGACGCGCTGATCACGCGGGCGCGGGCCAACCTGGTGACGATGTTCCTCGACGATCCCGCCGCAACCCATTTCCTGTTTGTGGACGCCGATATCGGCTTTACCCCCGACCAGGTATTTCGGCTGATCGAATCCGGTGCGGACGTCGTGGCCGGCATTTATCCGATCAAGCGGGTCAACTGGGACAAGGCAAAGCGGGCGCTGCAGTCCAATCCGTCGAAAGCGCCGTCGGCGGCGCTGGATTACGTGCTCGAGTTCGACGATCCGGACAAGGTCGTCGTCGTCAACGGCTTTACGCGGGTGCGCTACGCCGGAACCGGTTTCCTGATGATCAGGCGGCACGTCCTGGAACGGATGTGCGAACATCCGGCCTACGCATCGCTGCAGTTTTTTCGCGAACATTCCGCCGACGCTCTCGCCGGAAGCCCCAACCGCTTTGCATTGTTCGAGTGCATGATCGATCCGAACACCGGGACTTACCTCAGCGAGGATTTCGCCTTCTGCAAACGCTGGACGGATATCGGCGGCGAAATCTGGGCGGATCTCGAAAGCCGCCTCGATCATGTCGGTCCGTCCGTGTTTCATGGCGATCTCTCTTCGCAATTTGCAACGGCTGCAGCCGTGCCGAACGCTGCGTGAGTGACGTTGACGCCGCCGCTCTGCAGGCTCCGCTTACACGGTACATGCATGGCCTTGCTGGACGCCCGCGGCGATTGTTGTCCATCCCTGGAGTTGCGACATGCAGCCTGATTTCGAAACGCCGATCGCGACCGCCAAGCTGCCGTGCGCGGACCGGATCGGATTTGCCAGGCTCACGACGATGGCATTTAACGGGACCGATCTTCGCCCGTTGCGGGACGAGCTGATTTCGAAGGTTGCCGGCGGAACCGCTGATGCCGGCGAGGGGCTCGACCTGTCGCTGATTGCGCAACTGCTCGGCGACAAGCCGACGGGACTTGCGATCCAGGCAGAAGTGCTTGCGTTCCATCAGCTGTTCCGGTCGCCCTGCGCGGCCGAAAAGCCGAAACTGCGCGTCCTCGCCCTGGCGGCCTCGATCGACATGGGCGGCAATACGCCAATCGAATTCCTGCTCGAGGACTCCGCGATCGAGTTGCTGACGCTTTATGTCGTGGCGGGAGTCCCGCTGCCGGTGCCGCTGCCCGATCATGACATTGCGATCGTGATCGCCTCGGACTCGGAAGAATGCCGCGATGCGCTTCGCGTCATCGATCAGGCGGCGGCCGGCTGGCCGCGGCCGATGCTCAATCCACCGCGCCTCGTTGCAAATCTTGACCGTGACAAATTGCATAATTTGCTGCGCGGGATCAAAGGACTCGATATTCCCGCGACCGAATCCGTGACGCGCGCGCAATTATCGGACGCGTCCAGGCCGAATATCAAGCCGGATCTCCTGCTTGCCGATGTTGCGGCGGAACTCCGGTTTCCGTTTATCGTCCGGCCGCGGGGTTCGCATGCCGGCGTCGGGCTGGCCAGGATTGACGGGCCGGCTGCTATAGACCGATATCTTGCCGAAAGAGCCGAGCAGGAATTCTTCGTCTCCCGCTTCGTCGATTACGCCAATGATGACGGTCTGTTTCGCAAATATCGAATAGTTGTCATCGACGGCCGCTCGTACGCCTGCCACATGGCGATCGCAGACCGGTGGGATATCTGGTACCTGAACGCGAACATGGCGTTCAGCGCCAGCAAGCGGCTCGAAGAAGAGAGCTTCATGCGCGACTTCGAAACCGCCTTCGCGGTTCGCCATCAAGACGCGCTGGCCGCAATGGCGGAGCGGGTAGGGCTCGACTATTTCACGATCGACTGTGCGGAAAACAAGCGCGGGGAGTTGCTGATATTCGAAGCGGACAATACCGCCGTCGTGCACAACATGGATTCGCCGGATCTGTTCCCCTACAAGCCCCCGCAGATGCGCAAGATCTTCGACGCGTTCGCCGCGATGTTGTATCGCCGGTCCCGCCCGGGCCGCGAGCAGGCCGCGTGACAAAAATGGTGCGCGAAGCGTTGCTGCAATCCGAGTCGGGCCACACGCTCGACCCGCAAGACTGGGACGCGATCCGCGCACAGGGTCATCGCATGCTCGATGACATGATCGACTACGTCGCCAACATTCGCGATCGCCCGGTCTGGCAGCCGATACCGGATGAGGTCCGGGCACGGTTTCGCGCCGCGCTTCCGCGTCAGGCTTCCGAGCTCGGCGATGTCTATCGGGAGTTCACCGATTTCGTCGTACCCTACGCGACCGGCAATGTGCATCCGGGCTTCATGGGATGGGTGCATGGTGGCGGTACGGCCGTCGGCATGCTGGCGGAGATGCTGGCTGCCGGACTGAACGCCAATCTCGGCGGACGCGATCACATTCCGATCGAGGTCGAACGTCAGGTCGTGGAATGGACCCGCCAGATGGTCGGCTTTCCGAGCGAGGCGAGCGGCATTTTCGTCACCGGCACATCGATGGCAAATCTGATGGCGGTGCTGGTGGCGCGGACGACAGCCCTCGGACAATCGGTCCGGCAGTGCGGCGTCGAAGGCGCGGCGCTGACGGCCTATACTTCGAAGGCGGCGCACGGCTGCATCACCAAGGCGATGGATATCGCGGGCTTCGGCAGCGACGCATTGAGGTGCATCGATGTCGATCGATTCCACCGCATCGACGTTGCGGCGCTGCGCTGCCGGATTGCGCTGGACCGCGAGGCCGGCTTGAATCCCTTCCTCGTCGTCGGTTCGGCGGGAACGGTGGACATCGGGGCCGTCGATGATCTTGTGGCGTTGAGCGCGCTATGCCGTGAAGAGGGGCTCTGGTTTCACGTCGATGGCGCATTTGGCGCGCTCGGAATTCTCTCGCCGATGCTCGCGCCGCGGCTCGCCGGCCTAGAAAGCGCGGATTCGATCGCGCTTGATTTCCACAAATGGGGGCAGGTGCCCTATGACGCCGGCTTCCTGATTGTCCGCGATGGTCAGCGGCATCGCGACACGTTTTCGTCGCCGGCGGCTTATTTGCGCCGCGAGACACGGGGGCTTTCCGCGGGCTCACCCTGGCCTTGCGACCTCGGCCCCGATCTGTCGCGGGGCTTTCGGGCGCTCAAGACCTGGTTCACGTTGAAAACCTTCGGCACGGAACGGTTGGGAGCCATTATCACGCGCACCTGCGCGCTTGCTGGATATCTGGAATCCCACGTGCTGGCTGAGCCGCGGCTCGAGCTGCTCGCGCCGGTGCAGCTCAATATCGTTTGCTTCCGTTATCGTGCCGCGGATTCCAACAGGGTCAATGGCGATATTGTCATGGACATTCAGGAATCCGGGATAGCGGCTCCCTCGACGACGCTGCTCGATGGCGAACTCGCAATACGTGCGGCTATCGTCAATCACCGCACCGAGGCCCGTGATATCGATGCATTGATCGCCGCCGTGCTTGAATTTGGGGCGCGGCGGTCAGCTTCCGAAGACGGCCCGGTGCTGGAATTAAAGCAATCTCCGCCGCTGGCAATGTAGGCGATTATTTCGGGCGGAACGGCGAACTGCCGTTCACGCCGCGGTCGTGCCGGGCAGCCTTGTTGTGGCGTTACGCCGATTTGCGCTCTTCGCCGGCGTCCTGCGGGCGTTTTGCAGCTGCAATCAGCTTCTCTTCATGGGCGATCAACTTCTTCGACTCTTTCAGCGCGTGATAGAGATCGCCGTTCAGGATGTGGTTGTTGATCCCCTCGATGAAGGGCCAGCCGCTGGGCATGGCGGTCAGGATGTCGCGGACCAGGCTGAAATAGGTCGGGTGCTGGGCCATCGGATCGGGCGCAAGATACATCAGCTGCACCGCCAGATAGACCAGCTTGGCCGGGGTGTCGGCGGTCTCGGGTGTCAGAATATCCTTTTCACGCAGGATCGGAATCCGGTCGCCGTCGATCAGCAGCCGGGCGCGCTGATCGGTATTGGTGACCACGCAAGCGCCGATGATGATTCGTTCGTGCGGCTTGAGCTCGACTTTTAAGGCCATGCCTGATCTCCGTTGTCGCTCTTCGCGCAGATTATCGGTGCCCGCCGGCCGATTCGCATCCTTTCTGATGATAGTTAACCATTGGTAAACGCACGATTAGTGCAATTGTGGCGCGGGTAAACGCGAAAGGTCCGTAGGAAGCGGCCAACAGCCAGGCGCCGTCGACCCGCCAGTCGATCGCGGTGCCCGCGCTGTCGCTGGCCAACAGAGCCAGCAGAGTGCAGCTCCTGCGCTGAGCCCGGCTTCGAAGGCAACGATCAAAGCGGCGGGGGATACCGCGCCGTTTTTCTTTCCAGGTGACAGGGCGAAACCATCGCCTTTTGTCGGATAGCGGACACATTGATAATCGCCGCTAACCCTATTTAAAGGCACCACCTGTATGAAAGTGAAGCAGTTTTGAAGCCCCGCGGCCTGCGATCCGCTCCCACCGAGGTTATTGAATGTCCAATGCAGCCCAAGCCTACGCCCGTGCGTCACAAGCGACATCTTCTCCGCGTGAAATAGAGGCGCAGGCGCTGCTGAAAGCTGCACGGCAACTTCAGGAAGTTCAATCCAACTGGGACGGTCCCGGCAAGGCCATGGACCGTGCGCTGCTGTTCAATCGCCGGCTGTGGTCGATTTTCATGAGCGCGGCGCAGACCGACGAAAATCCCCAGCCGATCGAGATCCGTCAGAACATCGCCAATATCGGCGTGTTCGTGATGAAGCAGACGGTGGATATGCAGATGAACCCGGATCCGGCGAAGTTGAAGTCGCTGATAGACATCAACTGCAACATCGCTGCCGGCCTGGCGGGCCGCGGCTGAAATTCCGGTCGCGGCGATGGAGGAGCAGATGGTCGACCTGATGAGCATCCTGTCGGCCAACTACAAGACTGTTGGGCTGACCGTCCCCTCCAAGACCTCCTATGTGGCCGTCGATCCCAAGCTCTATCAGGGCACCTGGACCGGAAAATACGCCAACAGCAAGACGTTCAAGATCACCGTCGCGAACGTGTCTGGGTTTCGCGCCAAGGTGCATTACCAGAGCGACGCCACCAGCAAGTATCAGGATGTGCTGATCAAGGATCAGTCGTTCCGGGTCGGGGATACCAAATTTATCCTGACGAAAGCTGGAACGGCGTTGATCAAGAACGTCGTCACCGACCCCGCGACCGGATCAACCTATCTCGACACGGCCTACGCGGCGCAATCCAGCTGATGACAGACCTTCCGCCTCCTAAGCGCTGCGGTCGGTGGCGCGCAGACGCGTGGGCGCCTCTTTGGTCAGGTCGAGCGCGTGGAAATAGGCACGGCGGCGCAGCACCGCTTCGTCGGGAAACTGTTTCAGCACCTGGCTCGTCCGGTTGTCCACGACCTGGTAGACGACCGCGGCGGCGTCGCGGTCGATGAACACCTGGTTCGATAGCGAACCATTCGATAGCGAATCATTAGATAGCGAAACGGTGACGGCGTCGGAATCGCTGGCGGCGCGCGAACTCGCGTCCGTTGCCGTGACGCTCTGGCTCGCCGGCAGATCGGTCTTGACGGCGTGCTGGGCCGCACCGTTCACGGGTTGAACGATCGGTGCGGCAACCGGTGCCCCCACCGGCTTGATGTTGAAATCTGTACTCATGGTGCCTCCTAGCGCGACGGCACTAGCTTGCTCGAGTCAAATCCCAACCCCTCCCGGACCGCAACTATACGGGCTACCTCTCAACGCGGAGTTAGAGAACGCGCTGAATGCCGCGCTGACGCCCGCGCACGAATTTTATGAAAAATGTAAATGTCGGATCAGAGCGAACGGCTGACCGCCAGCGGCGTGATGTGGCGCGGTCCCGGGGTCGCGCGCTGTCCGGCGGCAGTGTAGGTATTGGGGATGTTGCGGCGCTGGATCTCGGCGTTGACGCCGCGCACGATGCCTTCGGAAACCGCATGCGCGGTCGCAAGCACGGTGAGATTGATCTGCAGCATGGCGCGGAAGGTGTCGTGATGGCGCCGCAGCGTAGTCAGCAATTCAGGCGATACCTGCGCCAGATAGTTTTGCCTCGTTCTCAGATTTTCCAGCGCAATCACATAGCGGCGTGACAGTCCCGACTTCTCCTCCGCCAGCATCATCGCCTCGCGCACCTTGCCGGCGCGGACCAGTTCGGTCTCGCGCTCGATGATGCCGAGCAGCGCGCTCATCACGTCCATCAGCTCTTCCGCAAGCTTGCGGGCCTCGACGGGTGTGGAAATCACAGCCTTCGGCGCCGCCGTCGGTGCGGGGGCCGGCCTTGGGTGAGGGCGTTGATTCATGTCGGGCTCCCTTTGGATCAGCCGGCGCGGTTGGCTTGCTGCAGGATCAGCGTGCGGAACACGTCGTTGGAAATCCCGACGCCGCCGGCTTTCGCGAACGATTTCGAATATTCGTCCGTCAGCATCGAGCGCCACATCCCGGTGCCCGGCGTATCGCCGAACGGGCCGTCGCCCTTGATGCCGCTGGTCATCTGCGAGAACATCGAATTCAGGAACATCGCTTCGAAGTCGGTCGCCGTCGTCTTGGCCTTGGCTTGCGCCTGCGGCGAGACCTTGCTCAGCGCCTCGGCGAACTGCGGATCCACACGGCCGTTGAACATCGGCATGACAGCTTTCGCGGGCATGCTGCCGGTGGTGCCGCTGACCAGGCTGCTCTGCATCACATCACCTCGATGTCGGCCTGGATCGCGCCGGCGGCCTTGATCGCCTGCAGGATGCCGATCAGGTCGCGCGGCCCGATGCCGAGGCCATTGAGGCCGTCGACGAGCTGCTGCAGCGAGACACCGTCTTTCACGACCGCCAATTTCTTGCCGTCCTCGGAGACGCTGACGCTGCTGCGCGGCGTCACAACGGTTCGGCCCCGCGACAGCGGATTGGGCTGGCTGACCTGCGGGCTTTCCGAAATCGTCACGGTGAGATTGCCTTGCGCCACCGCCACCGTCGCGACGCGGACGTCGCGGCCCATCACGATGATGCCGGAGCGTTCGTCGATCACGATCTTGGCGGCGAGATCGGGTTCGACCTGCAACTGCTCGATCTCGGTCAGGAAGGCGACGACGTTGCCCTTGAATTCGGCGGGAATTGCCAGCTGCACGGTGGAGGGATCGATCGGCTCGGCGGTCTTGACACCGAGATAGTCGTTGACCGCAGCCGCAATGCGCTTGGCGGTGGTGAAGTCGGCGTTGCGCAGCGCCAGCCGCACATTGGGCAGGCGATTGAGCGCGAATTCGATCTCGCGTTCGATGATGGCACCGTTGGCGATGCGGCCGACCGTCGGCACGCCGCGGGTGACACTGGCCGCGGCCCCTTCGGCTTGGAATCCACCGATCGCAAGCGAGCCTTGCGCCACCGCATAGACGTTGCCGTCGGCGCCGAGCAGGGGGGTGACGAGCAGGGTGCCGCCCATCAGGTTTTTGGCATCGCCGAGCGCGGACACCGTGACGTCCATCCGGGTGCCCTGGGTGCCGAACGCCGGCAGATTGCCGGTGACCATCACGGCGGCGACGTTGCCGGTGCGGATGGTGGCGCCGCGGATGTTGACGCCCATGCGTTCCAGCATCGCCTGCAGCGATTGCTTGGTGAAGGGGATGTTGTTCAGCGTGTCGCCGGTGCCGTTGAGGCCGACGACGAGGCCGTAGCCGATCAACTGGTTCTGCCGCACGCCTTCGATATTGGCGAGGTCCTTGATCCGCGAGGTCGCACTTGCTGACATGGCCGACAGCGCCAGCGCCAACAGCGCGGCGCAGGCCAGCCGAAATACTCTTGCCGTATGGATGCCGGGCATCCTGTGCTCCCCTTTGGGTCTTCCATTGGACGGCGCGACACTCCCATGACGGCGATCCGGCATTAACTATGCGAGATCGGTGCCACGCCGCGTCGCGCAGGCAATGTATTGATATATTGATGGAAATTGTCGCGCTCTGGTTTGGCTCCGGTTGGCCAGCACGCGCGAAACTGCCGCCTGGCGGCAGATTTTGCCGGGTTGTTTACGCGCCGTTAACCATAACAAGGCGAAGCTCTCGCCACTCCATCCTGCGGGATCATGACGATGCGCATCTACGGACCGAACGGCACCACGCTTGGATCGCCCGCGAGCAACACGCGGCGAACCAGCTCGACCGGCTTTTCGCTGCCGGATACGCCGGCAGCCCCCGAGGAGACCCGTTCCGCCACCGCGCCGAAAGCCACCACCAGCCTCGACGGGCTGCTGGCCTTGCAAGGCATCGAGGATCCGACCGAACGCCGCAAGCGCTCGGTCGCGCGCGGCAAGGGCGCGCTCGACGTGCTCGACGACCTCAAGCTCGGGCTGCTGTCCGGCAATCTCAATGCCTCCACCGTCAACCGGCTGCGCGATGCCGCCGCCAATCTGAAATCCTCCTCCGGCGATCCCGGCCTCGATGCGGTACTGTCCGAGATTGAGCTGCGCGTCGAAGTCGAACTCGCCAAGGCCGGACAGGTCTAGCCCCAAAACGCTACGCCGCGACCTGCTTGCGCTGTGCGTCGTAGCGCCGTTGCGCATTCAAAACTTCCTTCAGGTTGCTTTCCGCCCAGTCGCGCAACGGATCGACCGCGCCGGCCAGCGTGGTGCCGAGCGGCGTGATCGAGTATTCCACCGTCACCGGCACGGTCGCGATCGCGCGGCGGCGGATCAGCCCGTCGCGCTCCAGACTCTTCAGCACCTGCGACAGCATTTTTTGCGAGATGCCCTCGATCGCGCGGCGAAGCGCATTGAAGCGCATCGGCTCGTCGCGCACGAGCAGCAGGATCAGCACCGCCCATTTGTCGCCGACGCGATCCAGGATCTGGCGCGTCGGGCAATCGGCCGAATAGGCGTTGGCGACTTTCATCATCGTTCTCCTGTTGGTTCTTCTGGCGGTTACTCCGGCGTAATCAGGTGACCTCAAAGTGCTCTCTTAACACTTGCGCGCTTTTAGTTATCTAGTCTCCATTGGATACTATACCCCTAAAGCCAAGGAGACCTTCATGAAAATCGCCGTCGTCGGCGCCTCCGGCAATGCCGGTTCGCGCATCACCGCCGAACTCGCCCGCCGTGGCCACAGCGTGACCGCCATCGCCCGTAACCCCGAAAAGATCGCCGCCCAGGCCAATGTCACGGCGAAAAAAGGCGACGCACTCGACCAGGCCGGCCTGGCGCAGCTTCTCGCCGGGCATGACGCCGCGATCAGTTCGGTGCATTTCCTCGATAGCGATCCGGCCAAACTGATCGGGGCTATCAGCGATTCCAAAGTCGGCCGCTACCTCGTCGTCGGCGGTGCCGGCAGCCTGGAAGTGGCCCCCGGCGTCCGGCTGGTGACGACGGCGGGCTTTCCCGCCCAGTACAAGGCCGAGGCCGAGAAGGGGGCGCTCTTCCTCGACCTGTTGCGCAAGGAAAAGGAACTGAACTGGACCTTCCTGTCGCCCTCGGCCCTGTTCACCGCAGGCGAGCGGACCGGCAAGTTTCGGCTCGGGACCGACCAGCTTTTGACCGCCGCCGACGGCAAAAGCTGGATCTCCTTCGAGGACTTCGCAGTTGCACTCGCCGACGAAATCGAGCGTCCGGCCCATATCCGCCAGCGCTTTACCGTCGGCTATTAGGGCGCCGGGAACCAGATCCGGCCCGGCCCGGTCGGGCCGGAGACGATTGTCTGTGCAAGGCCCTGGGGAGGTACCTCCTTTCCCCTGGGGCCGATATTGTCTGTCACAACCCGCCGCTATATAAGGCGCGCGCGGACGGACCTTTTTGCCCGCCGCCTTGTACGTGAAGATGGGCTGGCCTTGGAAAAGTTGAAGAATTATCGACCCTCCGAAAAAGAGCCTTTCATGAACGACCGCCAGCGCGATTATTTTCGCGCAAAGCTTTTGGCGTGGAAGGACGAGATCCTGAGGGAATCGAAGATCACGCTGCAGACCCTGCAGGAAGAGAACGTCAATCATCCCGATCTGGCTGATCGCGCCTCTTCCGAAACCGATCGCGCCATCGAACTGCGCGCCCGCGACCGCCAGCGCAAGTTGATCTCCAAGATCGACGCCGCGCTGCAGCGCATCGAGGACAACACCTACGGCTATTGCGAGGAGACCGGGGAACCGATCTCGCTGAAGCGGCTGGAAGCCCGCCCCATCGCAACGCTGTCGGTGGAAGCGCAGGAACGCCACGAGAAGCGCGAGAAGGTTTACCGGGACGAGTAGGATATGACCGCCACATGCGGTCATTTTGTTGAGTAGTTATGCCGACACGTTAAGAACGAGTCGATCGCGCTGTAAGAACGAGTCGGTTGGTCCTCGAAGACCAATTCAACCGCCTGTTGTTGTTGGCGCTGAGTGGCCGCTCGTCAGGCTCATAACCTGAAGGTCATAGGTTCAAATCCTATCCCCACAACCAAATAAGATGCTGGATTAGCAGCAGAAAATCAAAAAGCCGCTCATCAGAGCGGCTTTTTGTTTGACTGGAATCGCCACCGAGTCGCCACGGCAAAGGCCAATGCCGTACAGCCGGTTAGGGCGTCGACCTTAGTCCCCAAAGCGGTCCCCAAAGCTTGCCGATACGCAGCGTAGCTCGTAGGGAAGGGCCCAGCGGCCGGGCCTGATGGCGGATAGCCGCGCCGACGAGGCCACCAAAACCAACCTGCACCGCATCTGCCGAACGTCTCCATGGTACGGTCCGCGTAGAACACTTCGATGGCGGCGCCGGTCTGCGGGTGGGCGACGTACAGCGGCTCATGGCCAGCGTGCCTTGCCGGGCCAGCCGTGAGGGTCTGTGGTGCCATCACGCCGCTCTCTCCGTCGGCTCGGCGAGCGCTAGGCCGCGAAGGTAGTCGGCAGCTTTGGATGCCTGGCTGCACGCCGTAAAGAATGCCCGTTTGTCGGCTTTCAACAGCTCAATCCAGTTGGCAATGTAGCCCGCGTTCCTGACGTCACCGTCAAAGCCAAATTCGGCGCACAGGAAGGCAGCGCCCAGTTCTGCAATCAGTTCTTCGGCTGCGTAATTGCGCGAGCCGAACCGGTTCTTCAAATCTCGATTAAGGCGCGGCCTGTGTCCCGTCCAGTGCGTCAATTCGTGGAACGCCACGTTGTAGAACCGGTTCAGGGCAGTTGCAATGCAAGATGGATCGGAGAGCCTTTCGAGGCGGTCTTGAAGCGGAACTTCTTGAACAACTTCAGCATCGCGCTATTTTCGGGCAACACTTCCGCAATCAGTTCCTTGAGGCCAGCGTCCTGCGCCAGGACCGCCAGATGGCGCATCAGGATCGTCCCAATGCCCTGACCCTGATAGTCATCAACCACGACGAAGGCGATTTCCGCCTGGCCTGGCTGGACGACGATAAATCGTCCCCCGCCCGCGATAATCGGATGTCCATCTTCATCGATTTGCCCAACGAGTGCGACATGGGTTTCGAAGTCGATGTCCAGGAAGAAGGCCAGTTCCTGTTCGGAAAAACCCTTCTTTGGCACGAAGAAGCGTCGTTGACGCGATTGCACGCTGGTGCGCCCGATCGCCGCAAGCATGTCGGCCCGGTCATCGGGACGAAGCGCGCGGAGTTTGACCGGACGGCCGTCGCGAAGCTGCTCTACCAGGGCCGAATAATCGGCGGCTTCAGCCATGATGGATGGCTCCCGGGTCTCCGATGGAAATGTTCCCAAAGAGCCAGAGTGACCTTTTGCGTGCGTGTGCTTGATCTGGATCAAGCGGGAGCTTGCGTGAGCGCCGATAGGCTCGGAACGTAAGGGCAGGTTCTATCGTGCTGCATCCGGTCCGCGCGCCAGGTTGCGCGCGAGTGAACGAGGTATCGAAACGATGGCCCCGAGGATATCTCGGCAAAACATGTCCGGCGACGAGATCATCCAGCTGGCGATTCGCCTGGGGCTGCTGGCTTTCCTGGTTTATTGGTCGTTCGTTCTCGTCCGCCCGTTCATTCCGATACTGGTCTGGAGCATGGTCCTGACCGTCGCCCTGTACCCGCCCTACGATTGGCTATCGGTGCATCTGGGCGATCGGCCGAAGCTGGCGGCCGCGACCATCACGGTCATCATCCTCGCGATCATTATCGGACCGGTTACATGGCTTGGCTTCGGCCTTGTTGATGGCCTGCAAGGCCTTGCCGGCCAGCTCGGCGCCGGCACCCTGGCCATTCCGTCGCCTCCCGAAGGCGTCAAGGATTGGCCGATCGTTGGCGGGCAGATTTACACCCTCTGGGACCATGCTTCGACAAATCTCAGGGCTGCGCTTCGCGAACTCGCTCCGCACCTGAAGCCATTGGCGGGTCCGGTACTCGCCTTTGCCGGCAGTGCAGGCTTCGGAACGCTCAAATTCGTTGCGGCGGTCGCGATTTCCGGCTTCCTGTTCCACTACGGCCCGCGGCTCGTTGCGGCAATAAGGAGAATTCAGGAGCGGCTGGTCACGCAGCGAAGCCAGGATTTTGTCGCGCTGGCCGGAGTGACGATACGCACGGTGGCTCAGGGAGTCATCGGCGTGGCCGTCCTTCAATCGCTGCTGGCCGGAATCGGTTTGAAGCTTGCAGGCGTGCCTCACGCGGGCGTGCTGGCCTTTGCGGTGCTGATTCTTGCAATCCTGCAGATCGGGTCGGCGGTCGTCCTTATTCCCGTCATGATATGGATTTGGGCGACCAAGGATTTCGCCTTGGCGCTCCCGCTGACGATCTACCTCCTGATCGTGGGGTTCGCCGACAACGTCCTGAAACCGATGCTTATGGGGCGCGGGCTGAACACGCCCATGCTTGTCATTTTCATCGGTGTTCTGGGTGGCATGCTGGCGCATGGAATCCTCGGCCTGTTTGTCGGGCCCATCATCCTGGCGGTGACATGGGAGCTGATAATGGCATGGATCCACGAGGAGCGGGCCGAAGCAGGCGCGGCTGATGTAGAGCAGGGCACCGAAAAACTCATAACCAAAGCCTAGCAGCCTGTCGGACTGAGGTGTCGATCTTGGCATGTGCAGACGATGGCGTGCTGCACCTGGGTGACGGACGGATTCAATAGTCCCTGAGGGACGAATGCGACGTCAGCGAGCATTCCGGTGCCGAGCGGAACGCCGCGTAGGGACGGCGGGCGCTTCAAGCGGCCGCCAGGGCGAACATTCGCTTCATATTCCCCGCCATGGTGACGAGGCTCCACTCACCTTGCACCTTCTCAAGGCCGCGCAATAGGAACTGGCGGAAGCCCATCACCGATTTGATGATCCCGAACACCGGTTCCGGGGTCTGCTTGCGCAGGGCATAGAGCTTCTTGCCTTCGGGCGTCTGCAGACGGTAGCTCATGGCATCGAGCGCCGTTGGGTTCTGCGGCGCCGGCGGTGCTTTTGCAAAGCGCTCCGACAGGGGCGGATAATGCGATTGCCGGCCCTGCGCGATCATCGGGTCGATCTGCGCCGCCGCGCACAGCATGACGTTGGCTTCACTGAAGTAGCCGGTGTCCGCCAACAAAGTGGTCGGCTTTCCCAGCTCCGCCGGCAAGGCCTCGATCCGCTTCAGCAACGGCTCGATCTGCTGCTTGTCGTTGGGCGCCTGAACCACCTGCGCGGCGATCACCAGGAGGCTGTTCGCCGCCACCACCGCCTGGGCGTTGTAGCACTGCTCGAAGCCACCGCCTGCCACCGGCATGATGCGCGACTCTTCGTCGGTCAGATTGATCTGATCGGTTGGCAGCGCACCTTCGGTAGGGGGCTGGGGCGGCTTGCCTCCGGACTTCTTGCCGGTGGCCTTGGCCTTTGCCGCACGCGCCGCCAGCTTGGCCTCATGCTCGGCCTTCTCCCGTTCATACCGCTCTTTGGCGCGGGCTTCGATCTTGGCGCGGGCCTCGGCAAGCTTCGCCAAGCGCTTCTCGCGGCGTGCCAATTCCTCAGGAATTGACATGCCGTCGGGCACATCCGCTTTGTCCGCGGCTTCCGCCCGCGCCAGCAGATCGGCCACTTCCGCCTTCAATTGCGCCTCAATCTTGCCGGCGTGCTCATACGACAGCGCGCTGTGCCGGCTGGCGTTGGCGTGGATCTTCGTGCCGTCGAGCGCAACGGTGCCGATCTTGAGCATCCCCATCTCGCGCGCCAGCTCCAGCAGCCGCACGAACAGCCCCTCGATCTCCTTGAGAAAGCGCCGCCGAAATGTCGCGATCGTGTCGTGATCGGGATGGTCGTTCGCCGCAATGAAGCGGAACGCCACCGAATCGTACGTCGCCCGCTCCAGCTTCCGGCTCGAGAACACGCCCGTCGCATATCCGTATACGAGCAGGCCCAGCAGCAGCGCGGGATGGTACGAAGCCGATCCCGCTCCCCGGTAGCTGTTGCTCATCGCCGAAAGATCCAGCCCATCAATGACCTCGACAACGAAGCGCGCCAAGTGCCTCTCAGGAAGCCACTCGTCCACCGACGGCGGCAGAAGGTATCCGGTCTCGCGATCGATCGTACGGAAATTGCTCAACGGCGCCCCACCCAGTCGAAGAAAGGCCGAATCAATGCATCGATTCTACCTAACCCCGCTCGCTCCGCTAAGTCCGACAGGCTGCTAGGCCACGTCGGCGCGGTCGCGCGGACAACGCCTATGTCTAATGTTCTTGCGACGGTGCGCTCGCCGTAGGATGACGACACGGGTCAAGTCACACGGGCTACTACACGCTGGCTGATGGCGTCCTAAAATGACGGAGCAAGGGCGCTCCGGTGCGTAAACTGCACACGGGGCGAGAAGATCCTGAGGCGACTACAATTGCAAAGCAGTTGGCGCTCGAAATCTATCACATGCTGCGGGGCGATACTGCCACAACATCAACGGGATTTGGGCGCGCTCTCAATTTTTCGGCCTTAGGGGTATGCCACGTGGGGTGCGTTATTACGCCCACCCACACTCTCCACCGACACGCAGCACCGCCGCTGCTGGTGCTTGAGCAGTCCGCCAGCGACACCCACGCCCAACACGTACATCCAGCCCTCGTGGAAATCGAATATGTGAGAATTGAACAGTGAGGTGAAAACGTTTTGCACCACCACCATCAATCCGATCCATGTTACCAACCCGTCGCCGCGGAACAGCAGCATATGCTGCAGCCACATCGCATATAGCACGACAATGCCGATCGCGCCCCACTGGATCGCGACGTTCAGAGTCTGGTTGTGCGGATTTCCGACGACCTGTGCGGCTGCGCCGGACTGGTCAACGGCCGCCTCCTCAAAAAGCCCGCGTATCGATCCGGTTCCATGGCCGAGGAACGGCGCCTCGAAAAAAAACCGCAGCGATTTTTGCCAGAATTCCAGCCGCAACCCGATCGATGTCGCGGCGTTTCGCTCTTTGTACAATTGATAATCCATCAAAACGGTCTCGGCCTTCCAGCGCAATTGAGGTGATGTTGCCCACGCCAGTCCTCCGAATACCGTCGTCACGCATAGTATGATGACGATGCTTCGCCATTTTAGGTGAAGCAGCGCAAATACAGCGAGCATGATCGGCATCGTGACGAGCGCCGTCCGCGACACGATCACGAACGCCATGTTGACGACGAAGCTCAGGGAGAGCGCAATGAGCAACGCCGCCGGCAAAATTCTTTTCGAGCGCAGCAGGCTGACGATCGGATAAGCCAGCGCCACGGCGCACAGGGTGAATTCCTGGCTTTGGTCGATATAGTTTTTGACCGGAACGCCATATGCGGCAACGCCATAATAGTCTTTGAGCGGTACGGCCCTGAGCGCGAGCCTTGGGTCGAACGCGACGATCCAGGAGATCGCCAGCAACAGCACACAAGATACCAGAAAGGCTGTCAACACCTGCACGCCGCGCGTGGAGCGTTCAAAATGATAGAACAGGAATGGTATCGCCAACAGCTTCGCCACCGGACTTACGCCGTGGAGTCTCGCAGACCATGGGCCATCCGCCCACAGCGTCCCGATGACAGCTAGCGCGAAGAATGCAATTGGCAGGAAGCAAGCCGGATGTTTGAGAGAGCGCAGAAATGAGTGTGGTTCAACTGTCGGGATTAATACAAAGAACCAGACGATCATAAAAATCGCGACGGCTGTCGTTGACCACGGAATGGAGGCCGCCACCAGAACCGGGTATATGTCGACACAAAGGAGCCAAAATGGGGATCGCGTGGCCGATAAGAAAAGTGAGTATACTCTCGCACGCTTTTGCGCGGATTTGAGGGCAGCTTCCAGCATGTTTATACAACTACGGTTGATATCGCTGGCACGGTCGTTCGGGCCGTCTCCGTTAGCCCAATAGCACAACCCATCAGCGCGAAAACGACCGCGTCGCGACTGACGCGTCAACTGGCGAGAATATGAAACAGAATAAAAAGTAGCTACGCAACACAAATCTCGACAAAGCGCCTTGCCACGCCAAAGGGAGTATCATGCTTCCCACTAGAACAATAATTAGAGCAGCAGTGATCGGCGTTGGTCGACCGCGCTGCGCACAAGCGGGGCATGAAGCCTTCCGAGACGTCCGCCAAGCCCCTTCTGACGGGCCTACGGCTTGATGGTTCCGTCCGCCCCGGGACGCCTCTACAACGTCGTTAACGGGCAGCGGGCGTATGCTCTCGTTTCGGGCGACCGTATCGAGTCGATTGGTTACCACGCGGACAAGCCGAACGATGTCAGAACGTGGGTCCCGGTCGAATACGAAGACAGCGAACCTTTCGACATTACGAAGCGCTGGTGCTTGTCTCCGATTGATCGGCTCGAGGCCAGCCGGTAGTTCGGGTTTTTCAATTGGTCCCTTAGTCTTGGGAGTACGCCTGATGCCCGTGTTTTGGTGGACCCGCACCTCTGGCAGCAACGGCAGCGCCGATCCCTTGACAAGTTTTTTTGAAGAACAATCACCGGCAGCCTCAACGACAGCACCCGCGCGACGATGCCGGATCGGACGCGTTCCTTTGCACCCCCAAGGGACTCGCATGGCAACGCCGTCATTACCTTCCGGCGGACCAGAGCGACTTTCATTTATAATACCCGGCGCCCGCGAAACCGGTCGTGGTCGGTCATCTGGTTCCGGGAGCGCCCACGTTGGTTTCGACGAGTTCAATTTATGCCATATTTGGAGCATCTGTTAATTGCAAGACTAGGCAGCAACGGCTAAAGTTTCGTACGATTTCTCAATGGGTTATCGCCCCCACAAACAAACAATTGGGGCTCGCGAAGATTGAGGACTATCCTAATGGCAACGTCTACCGACGCGGACAGGGCGCTGCGTGACCTTCGAGACGTCGTCGTTCGGTCGACGATCTGGTCGTCGCTGGCGAATGCCGATATTCGATCGAAATATCGCCTATCCACTTTCGGATCGCTTTGGATCACAATGACGACCGGCGCCATGGCGTTGGCCATCGGCTTGTTCTATGGGCAGTTCTTCGGCCAGGACATGCGCAGCTACCTTCCTTATTTCACCGCAAGCATCATCACCTGGACTTTTATTTCGTCGGTGCTCGGAGAAGCATCACTCACCCTTGTGGGGGCCGGAAATCTGATCAAGTCGTCGCAAATGCCGATCGTATTCCACATCCTGCGGATGTTACACCGCAATCTGATCATCGTTTTGCACAATGCAATTGTCTTGGCTGCGATCTGGCCGTTCGTGCGATGGTCGCTTCATCCCAGTGCCGTGCTGAGCCTGGCCGGCCTGGTTCTCCTCTATCTGTTTCTGGTCGGCACATCGGTTATCATTGCGATCATTTGCGTGCGGTATCGCGACGTTCCTCCGCTGATTCAGGTGCTCATTCAGTTTCTGTTCTTTCTGACGCCGATCATTTGGTACCCTGAACAAATCAAATTTGGCGCGGAACTCCTCAAATTGAATCCCGTGACGTATATGCTGATGATCGTACGAGATCCGATCCTTGGACGACCTGTGGAAATCCAGACCTGGATGATCGCCATTGGCCTTTCCGCGGCTTCTTTGATTGCGGGATCGCTTATGTATGTGCGCTATCGGCGCCGCATCGCATATTGGGTTTGAAACAATGCCCAGTATTGTTGTCAAAAACCTCACGATCGATATTCCGGTTCTATCAATTCGCGCACAATCGCTTCGCACCATTGCGGTCGCGAAGGCGCGTGCCATCGGTGGAAGGATTATTGACAGCGGAACGCAGATCAACGTCGTGCGGGCGCTCGACCAGATCAGCTTCACGCTCGGAAAGGGCGACCGGCTTGGTCTGATCGGATCGAACGGGGCGGGAAAAAGTACGCTGATCCGTGTTCTTGCCGACATCTACGCCCCGTCGGCGGGAGAGATCGAACGTCAGGGCACGCTCATTCCCATGTTCGATATCGGCATCGGGTTCGACCATGAGGCGACGGGCTATGAGAATATCTTTCTGCGCGGAATGATGATGGGTCTGACGCGACGCGAGATCGCGGACCGGACTGATGAAATTGCCGCCTTCAGCGAGCTCGGCGAATACCTCGATTTTCCGATCCGGACCTATTCGGCGGGTATGACCCTTCGTCTGATGTTTTCGATCGCCACTAGCGTGGCCGGCGACATCATTTTGATGGACGAGTGGATTGCCGCCGGTGACGAATCTTTTCAGAACAAGGCACAGAAACGCTTGCTGGAGATCACCGGCAAGGCCGGCATTCTGGTCATCGCCTCGCACGATCCCAATACGCTGCTTCGGCACTGCAATCTCGGGATGCGGCTCGAGAAGGGACGCATTGCTGACTTCGGCCCGATCGAAAGAGTATTGAACCGGCCAGTGCACGCCGCGGCAGAATAACCAAATCGATAAACCTAGGCGATCGAGCGAAGCTTCAGAGGCGCGCTAAAGTTTTGGAGGCGGGATGCCGCGGACGCTCTCGGGATGCGTTTGGTCCAACAGACCGTGGGGCAGGTCGCTATCGATTTCGATCCGCTGTTCGCTGCCGACGCTCCGGAGCGAATGAATCTAAACTGACCATCGAAGCTCGCAGATTCTGGATCTGTAACTTTCAACAGTGCGAATGGGACACGGATACTTGATCACTCTTTCGACATTTAGCGGACCATTTCAGTCAGGGAATGGCAATCACGACGACATTAGTTCAGCGAGAGAAGCGACGACATTTTCACCTGACCGAATAATCGAGGCAATGTCGTCACCGATCTGTCGAAATGATGCGCCGCCTTCCGGCGCTCAGCTGGAACGGGCATGTAGCCATGTTGTAAGCCATGTTAGAGATCCAATAGCGCAAATTAGAGGTCTAATAGCGCAAAGGGAAGGTGGAAGTATTAGCCACCTATGATCCGAAGGCGCCGGTGGTATCTACACCACACTGCTCAATGCAGGAGATCGAAGCTGGGAAGAGTTCGAGGAGGAGTGGCTATGAGCGTGACTGATCATAAGCTCGACACAGCGAGAGACCTCACGTGGCGAGAGCCCCTGCCCGAAACGGCAGGGGTGCGCGCTATGCTGAGCGCGATATTAACATTTATGTTGCGTCGCATGCGCCGTCTCTCGTTCGCACTGACTGTTCGTGCCTTCAGTTTCAGCGACCGGCTTGGCCGCTGCATCTTGCATTTCTCGCTGCTCAAAGAGCGCGTGGACCCCGATGCTCCTTGGCATAATCCCGAATCGCTTTCTTCCGCCTGGTTAATATCGCGATTCCCACGAGAAACAGCCTTTGTCTCGTTGCAGATTGCCGCATCTGATACCTTTCTTTTTCCGCATGCCGTAAGCGCGTGGCGTCAATTGGACACGACGCGACTAGAGAGTATGGCCAGCTCTTATTTTGAGATCGGACGCTTCCATCGAGCGAAAGAGGCTCTTGAGTGTGCAGCGGTCTTGCATTTTAGATCTCCTTATTTCTCGTACATGCTCGGCTCGCTTTATCTTCTGGCGGGAGATGAGTCCAAGGCAGCAGCGTGTGCACGAGAGGCCGTCAAACTTGATCCTGGCTATCTGGCGCCTTCGGAGTACTTCTTCCTAACGACTGACAAGTCACCACCATACCGCCCAACCCAATACGATACTGTCTTCGGCGAGGATGGATTGCTTCGCAGCCTCTACGACTCGACCGGGCAGAGAGTTCTTCACGTTGGGGCGGGGCAGCTGCGCCCTTTGCTTCATTCTAAAGCCATGGAAAAACGAGCGATACTCCGCAAGTTGGCTCAACCAAGTCCGTCGTTGGCTAGATTTCTGAGCGAAAGGAATATCGATTTTCAGCAGATGCACGTGCTGCCCTGGGAGTGGACAAGCCAAATTGGCCACCTGGGAATGCTTGAGATCATGCTTAGAATGAGGAAGCTCGGCTGGTGGGAAGGGCATGCGATACTGTTGACGCACGAGAATCAAATAGCAAACCGCACTTTCCTCTCGTTGCTGGAAGATGAAGCGGGCTTAACGATCATCAGTGATAGCCACAATGATGTTTCAAGGGAACTCGCCTCGTTGTTGCCGTCGCACGGCATGCCATATTATGCTTGGAGATATCCGAACGCCCAAGTCGTCCCTTGGCACGAAGCTGCCGCGCTGGCTATATGCGAATGGGAGCGTCAAAATTTGGGTTACCCTCTTCGAGGTGTTTTCGACAGGAAATTTGGCGACGATACTTCGATCGTGGAAAAGGCACGAGATGCCTTTCGCGAATGGGGTATTGGGCCAAATGATTGGTATGTTTGTGTTCACATGCGTGAACCGAGCTACATTGGCGCCGACGCAGATCGCGGTCAAAACAATCGGAATGCGAATCCAAAAAATTATGAAGAAGCTCTCAGGTACATTACGAGCCAAGGCGGGTGGGTTCTGAAACTTGGTGCTCCTCAATCCCCACCGTTACCGGGAATGGAGCGAGTAGTCGACTATGCTCGGAGCCGGCACAAGTCAGATTCATTGGATATTTATTTGATTCGCCATGCCAAGTTCTTCGTTGGTACAACATCTGGCTTGGTCAATGTCGCAGTGAGTTTCGGTCTGCCGACCGCGCAAGTTAACTGCCTGACGACGGAATCGCAATTGTGGCATTCCGGAGTGAGATTCTGCCTTAAACCAATTGTTCGAGCAGATGGACGCATGTTGACACAGAAGGAACTGATTTCGTCGCAATGGCGATGGGGCCTGTTTACCGTCGACACGATGCGGTACTACAATTTGACAGCCGCGGACAATAGTTCAGACGAAATACTGGAAACGGTCCGAGAAGTTCACTCTATCGCGGGAGGCGCCAAGTACATGGATGGCGCAGAGGATGTTCGGCTCCGCGAGCAATGGAAGAATGGTCTCGAAGTGCGTCATCACTATGGATGTGCGCTACCGAGCGCATATTTCCTGCGGAAGCATGGGATGAGATTTCTAGCTTAGCAGCCGCCCGCGAAGCCCTGGAGCTGCTGCTGGCTGAGAGTCTGCGACTGGCTCACGAGAGCGGGGCCTTACGGAGCAAGGACCTGGCGAGGGTCACGGTCGACACCACGGTGCAGCCCAAGAACGTCGCCTTCCCGACGGACGCCAAGCTGTTGCACGAGGCCATCAAAGGCCTCAACCGCCTGGCCAACAAGCACCGAGTGCGGCTGTGGCAATCCATGCCCCCGAGACCGTATGCATCGGCAAGGGCAAGGCCAGCGCGCCTTACGGCGTTCAGTTCGTGCTGCACGCCAAGGCGCTGCCTGGTAACCCATACGACGGGCACACCCTGCGCGACGACGTCATCGACCACGCCCAAAAACTCACCGGGTGCGCGCCTATGTCGACAAGGGGTACCGTGGACACGATGCGCAAAATCCACGCCGCGTCTTCATCTCGGGACAGGAGCGCGGCGTCTTCGGCGCCGTCAAGCGCGAGCTGCGACGCCAATCCGCGATCGAGCCCATGATCGGCCACCTCAAGGCCGAAGGTCATCTCGACCGCTGCTATCTCAAAGGTCGCGCCGGCGACGCCGCCAACGCCCATGGCTGAGGGTTCTTTTGCGCCTATTCCTGATCGCGTTCTTGCGCTTCTTGATCAGCCGATCAACGCTCAATCCAGCTTGTTAAAGAACGACCAGATAGTAGAAAGATATTTGAGCGCTTCCATAGAAGTGTGGGACCTATTGGCGAAGCGCATTGCGTATTCTACGCTGAACATCCTTCCACCTTCGCCAATTCCTAGTTCTCTCGCGATTTACGCTGCCCGTCCCGACTTGCTCGTTTCCTTTGTAGCGTGCGGCCATCGCTTGGTTTACGGGCGAGTGCGCGGTAGCGATCTCCAGCGCGCAGCGAAATCCGCTACTACGGGTTTTGCGCAGGATGACATGAATGTTTAGCGCGGGAATGCGATTGTCTTGGGAAAGATGATCAAGCCGGTCTAAAATACTACTTCCTGTACGGGTTTGAATTTCCAATTGATCAATCTTGCTCTCTCCGGCCGGCGTGACGAATAGATCGAGGATTTCGTAGCCGTTTGCCTCTGCCATCTCTCGAAAGAACAGCGGCGTGTAGCAATAGTAACCGTGATCCAAATATCCACTTGCCGGAAGCTGATGGTAGATGATGCCTCCGACTTTCGTGGCATCGTGCATCACCTCAAAACAGTTCCACTGATTGAAGATGTGCTCAGTCGTTCCAAAGTTGAGAACTACGTCATAGCGGCTAACCATGTATTTCGGCAGCTTGTCGAAGTTTAAATCAAGAATCTCCGTTTTAAGGCCCGGGCATACATCGATCGAATTGTATTCGATATTGGTTAGGTCGGCGATCTCGGAAAACAAGGTCGTTCTCTCTTCCGAGCGCGGCGTCGAAAAATAAACCAGCCGTTGAATCTCTTTTTCGAGGTTAGCATCGGAAATCGTCTGCCCCTGAGACGCGACGAACTCCCGGATCTGCTCGTCACGAGCGAAATACACATTTTGCGGCCCGATATCGAGTATTTTATTTCTCTCTGGCGTCAGCAAGCCCTTCCGCTGCAAGTACAGCGGACCGTCAAGGTTCATTGCCACGTCACTGTCCTTTCTCGATTTATGTCCCCATTTCCAGGAAGGTACCACCACAACTCGTGTCGAGCCAAGATCAATAGATTGGGACCCGCAGTGTGCATTTGAACCAAAGGGATAGTTGGAAGCGCCTGTCGGCCGACCGCAGTAAACGAAACGTCGTCTAGTTTTGGATGGCTTAGTTAAGGCGCGGCATGGGAGAAAGGAGCGACGCTTGGTGCTTTTTCAGATAGTAGAGCGATATTTGAGCGCTTCCATAGAAGTGTGGCATGCTTAAACTTTCTTGCCATCGCGAATTCAGGTCACTGGCCGCTTCAACGCTGGCGGCATAATCGTTGGCCTTGCCTGTTGCGAGCGCCATGACTTCCTTCACGGTCTCCAGAATCTCGTCTGAAGTGTTGTCGATCGGCGTTGCGCCGTGCCGCGCCAGCACTGCTGCATCGAATTGCCGCCAACGCCATGGAGACCGTGTCAGTTCCGTTTGTGAAAGCGCGCAGCCGTTCTGCAGAACAATTCGTTTCGGTGCAAAACGCACCTGTCGATGCCAAAGTTGAGCGTCCGTGCTGATGCAGTTGACCAGGGCCGCCGGAACTCCAAAGCTGATCGCCACATTCGTTAGCCCGGAAGTAGTGCCGATAAAAAAACTGGCGCCGCGGATAAGAGCTATATCCATGAGGCCGGATTTGTAGGTACCGCGGCCGTAATCGATGACCCGCGGCATCGGTGGAAGCTCCGGCGAGTCTTTTGCGCCGAGCTTGATGACCCAGCCGCCCAGTCCCGTAATGTATTCGACCGCCGCTCGATAATTTTCGACGTCGCTGTTGCGGTGGCTCTGGCCGAGGCCCCTTGCTTCGCCGTAAAATGCCCCATCGCGCAAATGAAGACAGACATACCAGTCGTCCGGCGTCATTCCCCAAGAACGTCTCGCTTGATCGAGGGTTGTGGCCAAGGATTCGCTGGATTCAAATTTCCGGTCGAACTCGACGCGCAGTGGGGGTTGCCGGCCTTCCTCGTCCCACAGACGAATTGCCAATGCTGCGGCCTCCGACCATTGTACGACCGTCCCATCCGGCATTTCGAACGCGTTGAAGCTCATCCCGCGGTACCGCTGCAAAGAGGAGAGCTCGCGGGCGATCTCGCGGGGGACGCTCCCGCCCACCGAGAGCAGTTTGGCGCGATGTTCGAACAGGGACAGGAACGCAAAATTCGCGACTCTGCCGTAGTCGACGAGCACAATTGGCTCGCCCGTCCACCAACCAAGTTCGCGCATGCGCAATTCGATGTCGAGCATTCCCTGGTGCCCTATTTGTGTTTGCCATTCCGAAGCAAACACTTTGACATCAGAGAGAGAAATGCCGAGATCGGCCAGGTACGATGCGCACGCTGACGAAACGGGCGGCTTGCTTTTTTGTATGCGTTTCTGAGCTTCGAATGCCTTGGAGTACAGCCCAGTGCTGAGTTGCCCCATCCCGACGTGGGTCACCCGCTGACCGAGATAGTTGTAGGCATCGAACAACCGGCCGTCTCGTCCAGCCGCAACATCAAGTCGCGTGGGGCGGTAAGCAAACGGGTCCCTCGCAGCCAGATTTTGGTGGGGAGCCATCAAGTGAGGCATACCTGCGGTTGCGGTTCGAAGCGCCATGTCGGCGTCGCTCTCGCTACCGGCACATAGTTCGAGAAGTCCCCGAAAGTGAGCGGTCGATGGATCAAAATCGAAAGCTTCTTCGCCGCCCGAATTGGTGAGCAGGGCGCGCGCTCGCTCAAATTCCCCCAGCTCGAATAGCGCGCGCGCCATCAGCAAGGTCATGGCGCTTGTTCGAGCGCCCGGATTCAGCTCCTCAATGGCTTTAACCGCCTCCTGATGCCTGCCTAATGCATATAAGACATGCGATGACGCGACCGGCATCCACATTTTACTTTGGAGCAGCGACGGCAAGTGCGGTTTGTTCTTTTGCCGAGCCGCCATAGCGGAAATCAGGTGGAGAAGCAAAGTGTGTTGTCCCGGCAAACGCAGCGCTTGCGCGAGTATCGCGATGCCGAGGACCACGCGAACTGGCAGATAAGGCAGCACTAAGTCGGCGAGCCGAATGATGACCCGTCTTACCCGGGATTTTGCACCGCGGATGATCCTTCGGGCCAGGCGTTGCATCTGATCAACCGACCGGAGTCGTGCATGGCACTAACAAATAGTGCGCCATGGGCTCGTAAGCCCTGTCCGCTACAGCCCTTATTAACCCGACGTCTGCTGGCGCCACGGCGCCACGACGCACCACCACGCCATCGTGAAGCAGATTGAGTTCCATTATTCACTCCTCCTCAAAGCCGCGGCGCCATGCATGTCGATCGTTTTTGCCACTGGCAGGGGAATGAGAAACGTTCCGCCGTTACGAACAAATTCTGCATTTCGAGTTACAATAGGCTCAGCGTAGATCCACGCGAGAATCACCACGATATCAGGCTTTCGCGCTGCCAGTTCTTGCGAAGGTAAAACCGGAATGTGGGCTCCCGGGCTGAAGAGGCCGTGCTTCAGCGCGTTGTCGTCGACAATAAATGCGATCCGGGAGGTCAATTCGAAATGGTAGAGCAACGTCGTAGTGGTTGTGGATGCTCCGTACGCCGCAACCGTCTTGCCTGCCAGAATCGCAGCATCGAGATAGGCAAGCACGTCCTGTTTACGGCTCTCGATGGCCGCAAACCAGTCGCGATAGACTTGCGGTTTGGTGATGCCGAGCCGCTCTTCTTCGGCCATGAGTGTCGTCAACTGCGGGGACTTCGGACGTTTTCCCGTCGACATCGGCTGCGCAAAAGCGCGGATCGAGCCACCCTTCGTCCCTGTCCGCACCACGTCAAAAAGCGTCATGTCGTGGCGATTGAGAAACGTTTCCATCGGCAGCAAGGCGTGATGGGAGACATGTTCGTGGTAGATGGTGTCGAAAACCATATTGTCGATCATATCGACGATGTAGGACACCTCGAAAACGAAAGCTCCGTCAGGGGCCAATAGCGTGCGAACTCCGGTGACCACGTCCGACAGGTTGTCGATATGGGCAAATACGTTGTTGGCACAGAACAGTGCTGCCGGTCCGTTTGCGGCCTTGATCTGCCCGGCAATCCGGCTTGTAAAGAAATCAGGTATGGTCGGTACGCCTTCCTGGGTCGCGATCTTTGCAATCTCGCGAGCCGGGTCGATCCCTTGCACACGCATACCCTCGGCCTGGAACGCCTTGAGCAGCGAGCCGTCATTGCTGCCGATTTCCACAACAAGACTGTCTTTGGGTATCGCGAGACCCGAAACAACCGATCGGGCATAATTGCGGAAGTGCTCCACCAATCCCAGCGAAACCGACGTGCGATAGGTATATTCCCTGAACAGGATTTCCGGATCTACGACATCAAGGTTTTGCAGGTGACCGCAATCAAAACAGAGATAACAATCGAGCGGATAGACCTGTTGCTTCTCCTGCAAGCGCTCCTGGCTCACGAAGGCATCGCCGATAGCGGATGGAAGAATCGGGAGAACCAACTGGAGCAAGCTGGATCCGCACAAGCGGCAGGTCGACTTACGCGTCACATGTTGCATTTGCCACCATGTTTCTGCAGAAATGAATGGTCGGGCGCCGCGTTCTGGATGTGAATGTCTACAAGCCAGCGAAGTTTTTTGCCACTTCTTCGGGCCATACCACTGAAACCCCGCCGTCAACAATCAGCGACTGTCCATTGATGAAAGATGCTTGTTCGCTGCACAGGAAATTCAAGGCATTCGCTGAATCCTCGGCATGGCCCATGCGCCGCAGTGGAACAAGCCGTTCGTAAACATCCGCCAAGCTGGCATTGTTTTCGTAAAACTGGCGGGACTCATCCTTCATGTAGGTCAACGGCATTATGGCGTTGACACGGATACCGCGCCGTCCCAGCGTTGAAGCATAGTACCGAACCATTTCGTTCAGCCCCGCTTTGACCACGTGATAGCCGACCGGCTGAGACGCTCCGACGAATTGCGCGTAAACCGAGCTGACGACGCCGATGGCACGATCGCCGGCTGACGTGAAATGATCCGCGAATCCCTCGATCAAGCACCTCGAGGCCGTCAGGCCAACCTGGATCTCGCCCTCCCACGGGTCGCCTTGACCGCGAAACCGTTGACAGAGGACCAGATAGCTTATCTGTCCCAAAGCGTCGCATGCCTTGGTCCAGACGCCGTCGAGGCTGTCCACGACTTCGAGGTCGACGGCAATATGGCGGACTTTCGAGTTCCCGGCGTGTCGAGGCGATGGCTGCCGGGAAATGATCGTGACGTCAAATCCGCGCGCCAGCAGCCGCTCGACGACGACAAGTCCAAGACCACGCGTCCCCCCAACTACGACGGCGTGTTGAGCGCTCACTGAGGCGCTTCCTGGATTGCAGCGACACGCTTGACCAGGTTGGCCTGGAACACCGCAGCCCTTGCTGAGTCACCTTCCTCCGGAGCGAACGCGGCGTATATCGTACCAGTCGGAACAAATGGACCGTTGGTGATCTCGTGAACCACCAGCAAATCGGACCGGATTATCAAGGTGTGGAAATGCGCGCTCGACATGCGATAGTAGAACGGATGGCGGCCACCTTTCTCGGCGAGCGAAACGATCCGCTCAATGTTTCCGTCTTCGTTGAATACCACGATGTCGACTTGGCCCTCGACGACGTGAAAAGATTCGCTTTTTCCCGGATGCTTGTGCGGGCGAATATAGGAGCCGGCTTCAATCGCGATAATCATTTCGTGAAGCTCGTCGTTGCTTCCCGGATGGGCATTGATGCGAACACGCCGCTTTGGCGTCTTGCGGACGGCCTGACGGAGCACCTCGATGTCCTCACTTCCGATCGTAGCGATCGGACCTTCTGCCAGAAAGACCTCGGGAGACCTTTGGATTAGTGCCATGATGACGATCCCGATATTATTGATCCCGGAACTCCACCAAAAATCGAGCGGAACTGAACACCGCGCTTCGCCAGCGGAGCCAGCTTGTCGCGGATCTTATGCTCCATACCCGGCGCAACGGCAAACAGGCAGGTTCGAACTCGATTGTCCTGAAGGAATGCTTGCGATGGAATCACCCGGACACGAAACCCCGGCGGGAAATAACCACACTTGTTGGGGTCGTCATCGACAGCCGCCGCCACGTATTCCGACAGATCGAATGCGTTAACGAACATCACGGCCTGATGTCCAATGCCGAACAGTGCGACGCCATCTCCGGAAGGTCCTGCCGCAGCCGCGACCAGCGATTGCACGGATTGCCTGGTCGATTGCAGGCTGGAAACGTAAAGTCGAAACAGATCGGACTGCGACACGAACGCCTGGGTAACATCCGCTTCGCCTTCACTCGCGGAGGGTCGCAGCACGGCGACCAGGGCATCTTCTAATTCGCCAGGGTAGCGATGGACGTCCACAACCGCGTAGCCCGCCTTCGCTGCCAGCGAACGAAGTGTACTTTCGACGAAGTAGCTGACGTGCTCTTCCCAGATAAACGAATAATCGCGCGCGGCGAGAAATTTGGTGCTGTCAGGGACCTCGACAATGAGCACGCCGTCTGCAGATATCAATTGTCGTAACCCGCGAAGTCCGCCGAGAGGATCGTGACAATGTTCCAGCAGATATCGGCACGAGACGATATCTGCCTTTCCGTGGACGTCGGCAATTTCAGCAAGATTTGCCGCATTCAATCCGAGTTGCCAGGTTTCGAGATAGGGAAAGCCTTTGCCTTGGCCCGATGGAGGCGGCCTCGTTTCCAGAGCCAACGAATTTAAGCCGCGCCGTTCGAGACGATTGAGGAGCGGCTGGTCGAATGGGCCGACGCCAAATGAGGAGACTGCCTTCGAGCAATGCCCGGACAGCAGGCGGTCGACGACGGAATCAAGATGGCCTTCCGGCTCTCGGTATTTAATCCAGGGGAGCCTCGGCATCACCGCATCAACCGGAAGCGGCTCGCGAAGCTGGATAAGCTGGCATCGCGCGCACTGATCCAGGCGAAGATTATGGCATTCAACCGGTTCTTTTGGTGCTGTAAAACGATTGCAGACGGGCACCTGCTTAAACGACAGACCGCAGTCGTTCAGCAGTCCACCGCACAGCCTGCAATGGAAACCCGTCGCTATCCCCATGCTTACGACCACGCTCTTCTCGACAAAGTCCATGGCCTGACCGCTGCGCGCTCCGGATAGGCTCTCGCTACCAATATTGCGAGAGAGACCATTTTGAAACGCAAAGCTGTAGGCGAATATTGGAATCAAGACAACTGGCTGCTGGTCGGAACGGGGATGTCGCGACCCCTGGGACGAGGTGTGTCATCGAATACGGCATCGATGACTCTCGCAACGACTCAAAACCCGCGCAGGTCGGCATGCTCATCGCGTGCTCCAGCTGGAACGGGGCTGGCACCGGTGCCAGCAGCGGTAATCATCTCTCTGCGTGCGTCGTCCATCCGACGAATCCAATCGGTGATGCGCCGACGGTTGAGAATGAGCGTGAACCGATTTCGCAACGAGTGCACCATCAGGTAAAAGGGCGAGAATGGCCTGAGGCGAAAGGTTAACCAGCCGAGGGCAAGAATCCGACCCATCGTGCCAAAGCCAATGGTCTGATGAATTGCCGCCAAAGCCTTGATATCGGTGTCAGTACCACCCGCGACCTTAACAATAACATTGGGATCGGCGTTCCGGCCATTCCAAACCAATTGCAGGCGAGCCGCGCTAAACCGCAACCGCCGGGCAAACAAATCAGGATAATCCGGGGCAAGCTGGCCGACGATCGAAGTCGAGAGCCGCTCTCGCGCAATCTCTAGCTGGCGGGTGTTTTCGTTTTGATCAAGCAGTGTGGAACCGGAGAGGGTGCTGGCAGCCACCCGAAATACCGCCCGAACGCCCGGCACGTAAACGAAGCCGTGCTGAAAGGCGAGAATCCTTTCGACGATGATGTCGTGGAATACTCCGAGCGTTACGTCAAATCCGCCGGCAACCCGTAGAAGGTCGGTCCTGTAGACCGCGGTGGTGCTGCAAATCCAATGGTCGGTGCTCTCGATGCGGCGGCAGATGGTCTGTGGATCCAGGTATTCGGTGCGAAAGGAGGGTGGTGTGATCGGCCGGATCCCCCGCAACGATCCGTCGCTGCCGACAATCGCGATTTGACTGCAGGCGAGTGCCGCGGCCGGCTTGTTGTCGAGCGCGCGCACCAGCGGCATATAGAGATTCGGAGTTACGAAATCGTCGGCACCGAGAAATGAGACGTAGCGGCTGCGTGCCGCTGCAAGACCTCTATTGAGCGCCGCCGGCGCACCTTGATTTGTCTTGCAGCGAATGACCGTGATCCGCGGGTTCAGCGCCTCAAGGAAGGCGAGCATAGCCTCGCTATCATCGGTTGATCCGTCGTCTACGATGATGATTTCGATTTCGCGGGTTTCCCCCTCCAGGATGCTCGCCACCGCTCGAGGAAGAAAATCCATCTGATTGAAATTTGGAATAACAACGGTGAGCAGCGTTTCCGGGCGCGATGATTGGTTCCTGTTGGCAGCGGCACTGTCTGACATCATCATCTACCGGCGCCGCCAGCGGTCCATCGTCGGTCCGGAGAGCTGTGGCAAGATAAGCCAAGGCTCAACATTCGAGCATTATGCGTCGAATTCATGGCTGCACCAAGGCTCTAAGATGAGCACGCCAACCCGCGTTGGCGGGAGCGCGCGTCGAAAGATCATTCAAAGAAAATGAATTCATGGTCGCCGGTATAGCCGCTCTGCTTGAAAACAAACTCCCATTCGTCCGGAGTGTGAAACGCGCGGCAGGTCAACTGCCAATACATCAGGTTCACTTTCTCCCGCTCGTTACGATAGGCCTCGACGCAGATATATTTGGCACCGCGGCCAACGCGCTCGATCTCCCGGAACGCCGCGTACAGATCGTAATTGTAGAGATTGTGCAGTGTATTGATGGAGACCACGAGATCGAAATGCTTGTCCGGGTGGGGGAGTTTTGCCGCATGTCCGGCCTGACAGAAGGGTTTTACGTCCTCCATCGTGTGGGCGATGCCGTAGGCAGAAATATCGATCCCCGCAACCTCGAGTCCCGGCACGCTGGCCCGGAAATCGTGGAGTAGAAAGCCCTTGCCCGAGCCGACATCGAGCACCCGCATTCCAGGCTTAATACCGTAAGCGGCGACCATCGCGTCCGCTACCTTGCGCCACCGGCCGTCGTAGTTGTAGCCGCCATAGCCGGTCTCGCGGCTGCCGTCCCAATAGTCGTAGTCGAATTTCACGGCCATTTCGGCGACGTTGGCCTTGTCGCGCTGCGTGACGCGTGCCAGATAGTCACGCTTGGTCGATTTGTGGACGAGGCTGACAAACTCCCGATAGGCCATCTTGGTTCCTTTGGTCTGCTGAACTCTTCAGGTGAGAATCTCGCTGAGCTTCGCCCTGGCTTTTTCGATTTGCCTGGCGCAACGCTCATCCCACTCACCCGTCTCGGCAAAGGATCGGCGCGCGGCACCGACCGGCAGGAAATCGTTGAGCATGATGCATACCCATTTTATCCGGCAGGCATCGAGCAGGAGCCGACACCGGGCCGTTGCCGCGGCATCGAATTTTAGCCCCTCCGCGAGCCCTGCAATGAAGCGGTCAAGATGCCGGAGCGGAACCGGAACTTCCGGCTGACAAAAGAAATCCACCACAAGCTTCGCGGGATCGTCGCGCCCCGCATACTCGAAATCGAGAAAGACCAGCCGACCGTCGGCGGCGAGCGCGTTGTGAAACCCGAAGTCGGATGGCGAGAGGCAGCATTCGGCGTCAGCCAGACGGCCGTGCATGTCGAGGCCGAGCGCGCGGGCCTCACGCGCGAGCCTGCTCTTCACGGCGTTCCATGCCGGGCGCAAGGTCGCGGAAATGAAGCGACCGGCTTCCGCGACGCGAGGTGCCTGCGGATCGAGCGCCGCAAGACGCGAGAGTCGGTGCTCCACGATCTGCAGGTGATCGGCAATGCTGAAGCAGGATTCCGACGCCCGAACCAAATTCGGGTGCAGTTGGGCGTTTATCGCAAGTATAAAACCAGCGGCGACGTCAACGTGCGCGGCCTCCAGCTCAGTCGCAACAAGTTTTCTGCCCGGCACAAAGTCATAAAGCGCCGCTTGCGCGAGGGTGTCCCTCAAAAACGGCTGCGGAATGGCGCGAACGCCGCTCCGCCAGGCGCGATCCAGAAAATCCCATTCGGTCGACAGCCGGTCGCGGCCGTCGCGCGGGTCGCTGAAATACCGCTTTAGGGCGAGCGGGGCGCCGGCGTCCATATCGAGGCGGTAGACCTGATTGTTCTTGCCGCCCGCGAGGCGTGAGAGCGAGCGCGCATGCCCCCGGCCGGCGCTCTCTGTCAGACGGCTTGCGAGGGCAAGCAACGTCCCGTCTGCAAGCGTGTCAGACTCGTTCATGGTTCAAATCCGCAGTGATCACCGCCCACGATAAGCGCCGATGAAGGTTTCCCATGTTCTCTGCGACACGAGCAAATTGGTTTGCGGGGTCGAACAGAATACGGCGCATCCCGTCAGGGAAGCCCGGCATTGTGAAAATTTCGGGAAGATCATCGATGAAGATTTCACAGCGAGTGACGGCAGCGCGCGCGATTTTTTCTTCTTTCGTCAATTCAAAAAAGACGCAGGACGGATCTATTTGTAACGTACCTTCTCCCATTAAACTGTGTGCAGAAAGGAATCCGCGCGCCGCCGCATGCATGTCGTACTTCGGTCCCAGAATCGGGTATCTGGTCTTGTGGCTGACGATAAAGAGCTCGTGGCCGGCCTTGCGCGCGGCCGCGACAAAGCCGGCAAAGCCCGGATAGGGCGCGACCAAGTCCATGCGCGCACCGTAAATATAACCCTGCAGTTCCGTGAAATCGTCATTGCGGCCGGCGCCATTGAGGTGATCACGGACGCTGTTCTTGTCGTGCCCGAGTTCCGCCGGGATCAAGCCGCGTTCAAGCGCGGCTGCGTGGAATACGCCATCGTAGCATGCGATCGTGTTGTCGAAGTCGATGCCGATGCGCATGGGCTACCCGGACCGCCGCAGCGACATTTCGATCAGCGGCCGCCCGATTTTGCCCGACGCCAGATCCTGTAGCGCCTGATCGGCCTCTTCCAGCGAATACGGCTTCGACAACAGATCCCGCACCGGAAACCGTCCCGAGCTCAGAAGGCGTGCGAAGCGGCCATAGTCGCGGTCGGGAACACTGTCGCCGCCCCAAGTGCCGAGCAGGCTCTTTCCCTGATTGAAAACCGATGGATTCAGAGAGAGGATGTCACCGTGCTTGGCGTTGCCGATCACCACGGCGCGGCCGCCTTGCTGCCGGGTAGCGTTGATCGCTTGCTCCATCACCGCGGCTACGCCGGAAGATTCCACTGCCAGATCGACGCCCTGCGGCACGATCTTCTTGATCTCGCCGATCACGTCGATTTCCGACGGATCGATCACGTGCGTCGCGCCGTAGATCTTTGCCAGCGCCCGACGGGTCGGATTGGGATCGATCCCGATCACCGGCATGGCACCCACCAGCACCGCCGCCATCAGGGCATTGAGGCCGATGCCGCCAGTGCCGAACACGGCGACCGCGTCGCCCGGCTGCGCCTTCAGCACGTTATAGATGGCCCCCATCCCGGTCGGCGCAGCACAGCCGAGCAAAACCGCCACATCCATCGGCAAGTTGCCGGGCAGCACGGTGAGGCGATTTTCGCTCACCACTGCGTGGCGTTGAAATGTAGTTACGCCGCCTGCATTGACCTTCCTCCCGTCCCAAGCATAGACGGCTCCGCCGGCCTCGATGCCGGTGCCCTTGATCCATGACAGCACCACCTTGTCGTCGGCCTTTACCTTAGTAACGGCGCTGCCGGTCTCGAGAACCACGCCGGTTCCCTCATGGCCCAGGCAATGCGGCACCCATTTATCTTCGCCCTTGTCACCGCGCCATTCCATGACCTGCGTTCCGCAGACACCGGAATAGGTGATCTCAACCAGCACCTGGCCGGGCTTGAGCGCCGGGATTTCGATCTCCGTCAGTATCAAGGGCGTGCCCGTCTGAACGAGGAGGGCGGCTTCGGTTTTCATCTGTCTCGTCTCAGCGCGCGAACGATTTTATCGGCGATCTGGTGGGCGCTCAGCCCAAGCATCTCGCGGGCGTACTCCTGCTCGCCGGACTTCTTGAAGAAGGCGTCGGGCGTCCCAAAGCGCACAAAATTCTGGCTCCCCATTTGCGTATCGGCCAACCATTCCGACACCGCCGCGCCGAAACCACCGATCAGCGAATGCTCCTCGATGGTCGCCACCAGCGTGAAACGGCCGAACGCGTCCTTGAGGAAAGCTTCGTCTAGAGGCTTCACGGTATGGAAGCTCACGACCTGCGCAGAGATTCCCTTTTCCTTGAGCTTGTGGGCCGCCTCGATGGCCTCAGGCAGCATATTTCCGGTCGACAAAAGGCATACATCCTTGCCCTCGGATACAGGAATTGCCTTTCCGATCCGGAAGTTCTCGATCGGACCCGCATGCACCACCGGTTCGCCCTTTTTCCCCATGCGGATATAGACCGGACGGTCCTGCTGCATGGCGGCCCGCAGCGCGGCGCGAACCTCGAACGCATCTCCAGGACAAATCACCACCATGTTCGGAATCGATCGCAGGAACGAGATGTCCTCGCAGGCATGATGGGTCGGGCCGAGACCGGAATAGGAGAGGCCGGCACCGACCGCAACGATCGTCACGGGGGCTTCGTGATAACAAACGTCGGTGCGTATCTGTTCGAGGCAGCGCGTCGTCACGAACGGCGTGATGGTGTATGCGACCGGACGAAGGCCGTTCATTGCCATGCCGGCGGCCACACCCATCATATTGGCTTCCGCCACGCCGCAGTTGAAGAAACGCGACGGATGCCTGGCCTTGAAATTATCGAACAGGCGATTGCCAATGTCGCCCGCCAGCATGACGACGCGAGGCTCTTCGTCGCCGAGCTTGGTTAGTTCGTCCGCAAACGCATTTCTCATGCGAGGCCGAGCTCCTTGTGGGCCTTGACGACTTCTTCAGCGGTCGGCGCGCGATAGTGCCAGTTGTTGTCGTCCTCCATGAACGACACGCCTTTGCCCTTGACGGTATGCGCAATCAGCGCCACCGGTTTTCCCGAGCCGTTCGGCACGCGCTGCATGGCCTCGGCAAGCGCGCCGATGTCATGACCGTCGATTTCGTGGGCATCCCAACCGAACGCCGCCCATTTGTCGCGTAGCGGCGCCAGCATCAATGTCTCGTTGGACCGTGCGGTAGCCTGCCACTTGTTGTAGTCCACGACGACACAGACGTTGTCCAGCTTCTGCGCGGCCGCGAACATCGCCGCTTCCCACACCGATCCCTCGTTGTTCTCGCCATCGGACAGCAGAGCGAACACCCGGAACGTTTCGCCCTTGATCCGGCCCGACAACGCCATGCCGCAACCAAGCGGCAACCCGTGACCCAGCGAACCGGTGGCGGCTTCGACACCCGGCAGCAAATTCGCCGGGGGATGTTCGGCAAGCCGGCAGCCATCCTTGCAGAAGGTGTCCAGTTCCTCGATCGGGAAATAGCCTTTCATCGCCAGCACCGCATAAAGCGCAGCCGCCGCATGGCCTTTGGACAGGATGAAGCGATCGCGCAACGGGTCATCCGGCCGTTCCGGATTGACGCTCAGCACGTGCCAATACGCCGCGGTCAGAATATCGGCACATGACAGCGACGAGGCCAGATGCGCCGCTTGCGCCGCGTGCGACATATCGATGATCTTGCCGCGCAATTGCGCTGCACGGCCTTTCAAGGCGTCAGCGTCGGCTTGTGAGGCGGGCTTGCGGACTGCAACGTTCATCGTCCTCTCCCAATCACGCCCCCCGAAGCGGAGCGTATGGCCGTCAGGGCTTGTGGTCGTACTTCGCGGGTAGCGTTGCCAGATCACTGCTGAATCGTTCCGTCCAGTGAATGACGTCGTCGACTCCCATTTCCAGAGACACAGTGTCCCGCCAACCGAGTTCCGTACGCAGCTTGATGCTGTCTAGCATGTAGGCCGTATCCTTGCCGGGTCGCTCCGGAGCGATCTCGACGCAGTCGTCGAAAGACTTGCCGAGATGTTTCAGGATCATCTCGACTAACGAGCGGATCGACACCAGCTCATAGCCGGAAATGTGATAGGTGTCGCCCGGCTTGCCGGCGCGGGCAATCTTCAGGGTCGCGTCCGACACGTCCGTCATGTGGATGAACACGCGGACCGACTTGCCACTGCCGTCGAGCCGAAGCTTCTGGCCCCCCATCGCGGCGACGATCGTCCTGGGAACGATGCGGTAAAGCTGCTGGCCGGGGCCATAGACGTTCGCCGCGCGGGTGAACAGGACAGGAAACTGGTAGTTCGCGAAGTAGGTCCGCAGGCTCATATCCGCCGCCGCGCGGGATACCGCATAGGGCGTCGACGGGTTGAAGGCGGCGTTCTCCTTCACCCATCCGTCCGTCGAACCGTAGACCTCGGGGGTCGTGACATGAATATAGCGCTCGAGCCCATCGTAATTGCGAAGCAGTTCATGCAGCCGCACGGTGGAGACGACGTTAGTCATCATCCAGTGATCGGGATGAAACCAGCTCTCACCGACCATGCTTTGCGCGGCGAAGTTAACGATATGTGTCGGGCGTTCGCTGACAAGCAGCGTTTTCAGCCTGTCGAGATCGTGATTGAGATCGATGCGCCTGAAGCGAACCTTTCCCGGGCGCTTCTGCCATTTGTAGGGCAGGAAGGCCTTATGCGGCTCATCCGAACGGCTCGTCGCCACGACGTCATGACCCTCCGCCGCCAAGAAGTCAGCAAACGTCGCACCCGAAAACGAGTTCGATCCGAGAATAAGGTACTTTTCAGGCGCCGCCATAACGATCCGATCGTCAGCCCTTGTTCTTCAACCCAGCGATCTCGCCGCGCTGACCGGACAACCATTGCATTAGCATATGGCCGACGACCATCTGGGCGTCCTCGGAAATCTGCATGTCGTCAATGCGGAAATGAATTGGAACGTCGGCGATGGCCTTGGCCTTGCCGCCGGCATAGCCGAGCACGGCGTAGCTGGTCATGCCGATCGTCCTGGCCTCTTGCAGCGCCCTGACGATGTTCGGCGAGTTTCCCGAACCCGACAGGGCGATCAGGACGTCACCTTTGCGCGCCAGCACCGCAAGCTGCAGAGAAAATACCTGATCGTAGCCTTCGTCGTTAGCGAGGCAGGTGATGACAGAGGGATTGGCCGACAGCGAATGCACCCGCAGTCCCGAGCCCGGGGTCTTCGACAGCGCATAAAGAAAATCGTTCGAGAGGTGATTGGCGTTTCCGCCACTGCCGCCGTTGCCGGCAAGGAAAACCTGCCGCCCGGTCTGCCAGCAATCGAGCAGGTCATAGGCGAGACGTTCGACCGAAGTCCAGTCAAAGCCTTCCAGCGTAGCACTCAGACGGGCGGAATAATCGCCGAAAAGTCTAGCCGGCGTAGAGAATGCGCGTGTGTTCATTTCACTACATCCTTCTCCATCCACTTCAGATTGTACCAGCGGTCTTCGTTCTTAAGCTGCCCCTGTGCGTACATGCCGATGATTTCCTTGATGGCATCCTCGACGGTCTTTTTGGGACGAAAGCCGGTTGCCAGCAACCGGTCCGAGTTGACGCGGTAGCTGCGCGGGTCGTTGGAGGGGGTCACCACGATGTCTGCCTTGACGTGCTTCGCCACCATATTGGCGATGTCCAGGATCGAAATATTCTCGAAACCCGCATTGTAGATGCCGGTGTGCTCGGGGTGATCGAGCAGGAACAGGTAAAGGTCGGTAATGTCGTCGATATGGATGTTGGGACGGGTCTGGTTGCCGCCGAACACCGCAATGCGACCGCTCATCAGCGCCTGCATGGTCAGCATGTTGACCGAAACATCGAGGCGCTGCCGCGGTGAAAATCCGCAAACCGTCGCTGGCCGTACGATCTGCACCACCATGTCGTCCTTGTAAGACAACACGATGCGCTCGCCGCACATCTTGGTTTTGTTGTATTCGGAGATCGGCAGCAGTTCGAGATCTTCAGTGACCTGTTCCTCATCCTTGATGCCATAGACGCTGCCTGACGACGCGTAGATGAAGCGCTTGACGCCGTGGCGCCTGGCGCGATCGGCGAGCTGCATGGTTGCAAGACAGCTGATCTCCCAGGTTAGCTTCGGGTCGAGATCGCCGCACGGATCGTTGGCCACGCTCGAGAAGTGAATGATCGCGTCGACGCCGGTCAGATCGAGTTCGTCCGCGTTGCGCACGTCTCCCTTGACGACGGTCAAATCCGGATGTGGTTCGAGGAAATTGCCAAACCACATGATGTCGAACGCGACAACCTGATGGCCTGCCTTGAGCAGTTTCGGAACGAGGACGCTACCCTTGTAGCCGCATGCGCCGGTCAGAAAGATCTTCATGTGCTGATACTCTTTGCCTGGCTGAGCCGACCCCAATCTGGTGGACTTCGTGTCCGTCAATCCCGCAATTGCGCGGTGCCGAAAGCAAGAACAATCTCAAATGGAACCCTCGCGGACAGTCGCGCGATCGCGCGGTCGCTGACCGAACTCCGCACAGGCCCGGTGTAAGCTCTCCGGCGTCCCGATGTCGCGATGATAACCGTTTGTTTCCAGACACAAGATGCGACCCACAAAACGCGGGATGATCTCAGTCGACAGATCGACCGTGGGGCGTCCCATAGCGGCGATCGCGTCGATGACCTCCGGTTCGAAGACATAAACCGCACCGTTTGCGAGATTCCCCGGCGGGTCATTGACCTTCTCGTGGAAAGCCACCACGGTACCGCGATCATCAAGCTCCAGAATGCCGCAGGAGCGGGGGTCGTCGGTCCGAAAACCGAGCATCGTCATCAGATGGCCGGGCGGCCGCGTGCGGTGGGCAGCGATCAATTCGCCAACGTCGAAGTCGCTCAGATTGTCGGCATGCGCCAGCATGAACGGCTGGCCTTCAAACCATTGCCGGTTCGCAAACACGGTCCCACCGGTCCCGAGCAATTCGTTTTCATGTACGAGATCGATCCTCGACGCCCAGTGCGACGCCTTCACATAGGCGTGCACTTGTCCCGCCAGCCAGTGGGTGTTGATGAGAACCCGCTCGATCCCGGCCCCGAACAGCAGTTCGAGCCAATAGTCCAGCAGCGGACGGTCATTGATCATCACGACGCATTTCGGAGTCGTCGCAGTGATCGGCAACAAACGGCTACCGACTCCGGCTGCGAGAAGTAACGTGCGCATCATCACTCCCATCAATCGTGACTGAAACCGGACTCCTCGATTTCGGCAACAATCTCGGCGACTGTCAAAGGGCTGTTTCCGACCCGGGAAACCTGCAACGCCGCCGCCAGTGCTCCAAAATAGGAGCTTTGCCAGATGTCCTCGCCGGCGCGCAGAGCCATCGCCGAGCTTATAAAGAAGCTGTCGCCCGCGCCTGCAACGTCCTTAGGGGAGTGGTTGAATGCAGGCAAGCGGTCTGTGCGAAGCGCGCCGTCACGCAAAGTGTTGATCAGCATGCCCTCGGCTCCAAGCGTGATAACCAGATTTTTGGCGCGGGCCTTGGCGATAAGGCGCTCGGCTATCGCTGCCAGTCCGGTTTCGAAGTCATTCAATGCCAGTCGGGCTTCACGTTCAGTTGGTGTGATGAGAGCCATGTCCTTGAATCGGGAAACGTCACCGACCTGCGACGAGGCCTGGCTGTCGGCTGCCAGCATCACGCCAGCAGCGCGCGCTTTCACCGCGATCGCATCAACGAGATCCTGAGGGAGACATCCGTAGTTGAAGCAAGAGAACAGGACCAGATCGCACTTCGCCAAAGCCGCTTCGACGGCCGTCAACATCTTGCATTGAATGTCGGCGCTTGCGGCGTGATGTCGAAGTTGATTGACGCGCAACAAGGTTTTGTTCAAGGCCCTGAATCGCTGCTTTCGGGTCGTTGGCCGGGTGCTGTCGGCGAAATGATCGCAGCGCACGCCTTGTTCCTCAAGCGAATTGAGGGCGAGTTTCGCGAATTCGTCTTCGCCGACAATTGTGCAATACCGCACGTCTGCGCCGAGACCTCGCGCGTGCGCTGCGACGCCGCCAGCTCCCCCGACAAACGTCTTGGAGACAATTGGTGTCACGACAATCGTTGGATCTTCCTGTGACATTCCGACAGCGTCGCATGTGACGTATTCGTCGATGATCAGGTCACCGATCACGAGGACTCGCATTCCCGACATTTTTGCGAGCGTGGATCTGAGCCGGGAGATCTCGAACCTGTGGCGGTTGGGAAAATCCAGTGGCTTCCTGATCGCGGAGATGTCTGCATCAGAGTAGTCCCGCTCCAGCAGCGACAGCGATGCAAAGCGCAATTCGCCTGAACTGAAAATTAATTGGCCGCCATAAGAATCGACGGCCGCCTGTTCTGCATTGAAGCCTGTCTCGAACTCCTTGCCCTTGACCACTACGTTCGGCTTCAACGCTGCGATGTATGTATCAGCGGGCCCGTCGAGGCCGACCGTGTAATCGACCATGCTGATCGAGCGCACGTTTTCAAGCCGCATGTCCTGCGGAAGCGTGACGCCGTGCACTTTGTCCGAATTGACCCCAACGACGAGGACATCGGCTTGCTCGGCTGCAAACCTGAGGAGTCTAAGGTGGCCGGGATGAACGACGTTAAAATTACCTGAGACAAAAGCTATGCTTTTGCTATCGCCGCAAGCCAATCTTATTTCGCGAGAATCTGCAGATTCTCGAGTGTTATGATAATGATCCAATGTAGGCCCCGACGAACGAGCAAGCCCGGGTCACGTACCAACCCCCCGGTCACGTACCAACCCCCCGGTCACGTACCAACCAAAGGTTGGTCCGGTGAACGGCTAACCAACCAATGATCCACCCTAACTCCGGTCAATCCAATACCCCGATTTGGGCGGGAGGATGGTGAGGAGGCGGGCGCTTGACTACAGACACACCGCAGCCGGCCTTCAACTGTCGGCACGCCTGCGTGCTTTGTATCTCCTCCGAGTTGCGGAGAAAGAGAAGCCATCGAAACACCTTGCGGCGAAGAGCGAATCTGTCGAAGCCACGACGCAGTCCCGATTTTATTGCCTAAAATGGCTTTGCCATTTCAAAAGCCACGGTTCTAACCACGTGCGGACGCGCATGCCCGCAGCGACTATCAGCCTAAGCCAGCGGCGGCGCTGCCGTGATACAACCACCGCCGGGTCTCTTCGTCGGTTCCATCCGGGAACCGAAAGGCCAAAACAGATCGCATCGCATTTGCTCCCATTCAGTCTACCGACCCGAGCCACTACCTCGAAGGATCATCGCGCACGGGCTATCAGCTGATCATGTGCGCACGGGCGGCCACGGCCCCAAGCTGTAGCGCTTCACAATCGCGCGCCGACGGACTCAACCATGAGCATCGGGGCGTCCCATTCATGGTTTTGCCAAACGGACAGGTCATCGCTGAATTCGCGGACGGCCAACACACCTTCAAGAATTGGAAGAAATTCCTCGAGGTAGCGCCGGATTGAAAATCGATCCGGCAAGCGTTGTTCGCCGCGATCATCGCTGCGTTGGTAGGCATAAGTGCTCCTGAAATGGAAAGGCCGCCCGGAGGCGGCTGGTGTGGGAGCTCGCGGCTTGACTTTGGATTGTGGGCGGGGTGGGGTGCGCGACACGTCCGGCTCAATCGTAGGGGGATCAAGGGGGAAGGAAGACTTGAACATGCACGGGCGCATCGCGGAACCGCATGCCACCAGCGCCGCCGTTGCGGCGGAAGACTTCCGAAAGCCTTATCTCGACGGCCTGCGCGGATGCGCGGCCTGCGTCGTTCTCTTTAGTCACCTTGCAATCGCCCTTAACTCGCCTCTTCTGGGGATTTTCAACGGCAACGCCGCGGTGTGCGTGTTTTTCGTGCTCAGCGGCTACGTTCTGACCGACCTGTCGCAGCGATCGGAGCTGACGTTTCCGGCTCAGGCGTTGCGCCGATATGTCCGCCTCGTCGGACCGATGCTTCTCACCTCGACGTTCGCATGGGCCCTTCTGGCACTTGGGCTCTTCCGAAACCAGCAGGCCGCGGCGGCCCTGAACAACTGGTGGCTGGGAAGCTGGTACAAGTTCGATGGGTCCTTCCCCGGCATGCTCGCCGAGACGTTTTATGGGGTCTTCATCAGCGGACAGTCGATCTACAACTGCAACCTCTGGACGATGCCGCCCGAGCTCATCGGGAGCCTCTATCTCTTCGTCATCAATGCCACGGCGTCAGCTCGTGGGCTTCGGGTCCTCTGCTACGTCGCGCTCACCCTTTTCTACATGGCCGACTACATGCCCTTGTTTCCGGTCGGCGCGCTGCTCTACGAGTTCCACTCGGAGCTCGCCCGCTGGGCGCAGCGGCTTCGCGACAACGTGCCGGCTCTGGCGCTGATCGCCTTCCCGCTCGTGTTCGCGATCGGGCTCGGGCTCTGCCTTGTGCAGGGTTCGGCAGGCGGTGTGCTCGCCAAGCTGCTCGGCTTGATTTCGGACCTGATGGCGCGCGACGCGGACAGGTATTGGCACATGCTCGGCGCCACCATCGTGGTCGCCGCGACCTTGCATTGGCCGTTCGCCCAAACCATTCTCGGAAGCCGGGCCGGGCGGTTCCTGGGGAAGATTTCCTTCGTCCTCTACCTGATCCAGGTGCCGATCATCTGCAGCTTGACGTCGTGGCTCTTTCTCGCCCTGGCGCCGATTTCCGTCTCGATCGCCGCGAAGGTCGCTGCGCTCTCCACCGTCGTCGTGATCTTCGCGGCGTCGGCTGCGACCTGCCGGTTTATCGATCAGGTCCCGACGCGCCTCTCGCGGACGGCCGGGCGCTCCCTGGATGCCCTCTTCGGACTAGTTCCACCGCGTGCCACGGCTTTGATCTGACCGCGGAGCCCATCGGATGGTCGACATGCTTGGAAAGCTCGATCCGGACAAACTTGACCAGGGGCCGGAACGGCGTGCAGCCATCGACGAGCTTCCGGCGGGGACGCTGGCATCCACATGGACGGATATATTGACGCAACAATCGCCGATGCGAACAGGGCAGCCTAGCATTACAGTTGCCGTTTGCCGCATCGGAGCGATCGAAGTTTGGATCGGCACTTTGGAGGCACTATTGATGGCCGGTTAGGCTGTTGATCGGTATTGTGCGATCTGGGGTAATTGCTTTATAAATTACATTGCAATTTCAATGACATAAGAGTTCGTAGTTTTATTCTGAATGGCGCGCCACTCAGTACTCATCTGCGAACCCGGAATGGCCTCGCTCCGGCTGGCAAGACCGCCCTTTCGAGCACGTCTTTGCTGCCTTTGATCCGGATGTGGGTATCGTCGACCTCGATCACGTCGATGAGGGATTGCAGATAGGCCTTGCGGAACGGAATCGATCCGGAGGTAAAGTTCTCCCGCATGCTGCGACCGAACTGCTCAGGCAGTGCGGGGGTCGATCTGGATGACTCGCGATGAATGCGACTTCGCCCGTTCGAGCGCAGCCTTGGCGCGATCCCGATCGGCCTTCAGCGAGTTCAGGCGATCTTGGAGCGAAGCTGATCGGGCGGAGGGGATCCGCTATTTTCCATCCGGCAAAGCGGCTTTGAATTCAGCGCCGGCTTCGTCGGAGGCGACGATGGAGCTTTCCCGGAACGGCGCAAGGGCAGGTTGCGGCGCGGACAATTCCTGGCAGTACATGCGATCGATCCTGCGCTGCATTAGCGCATAGCATTCGCATGCCACGCTCTCGAGCCGCGCTCGGTCGACCTCGACGAAGCCGCGCCGGTCGGACGGGATGGCGCCCGCCGCGCGAAGCTTGCTCATCGTCAGCGTCACCGTCGTCCGCCGCACCCCGAGCAATTGGGCAAGCGCCTCCTGCGTCAGCGGAAGCAGGTCATCGGGAACGCGGTCGTGGAGCTGCAGTAGCCACCGCGCCATGCGGCCATCCACCCGATGCAACGCGTTGCAGGCGGCCACGTGCTGGAGCTGCAACAACAGCGAGCGGGCGTGGACCTGCACGACGTGCCTGATGGCCGCGCTTCGCGCATAAGCGACCCGGAATTTCGCGGCGGAAATCAGCGATGCGGTGCCGGCCACGCGAGCAATCGCGGTAACGGACGAACGCGAGGGGCCGAGCACGGAGAGCGAGGCCAATGCGCCTTCCCGCCCCATCAACGTGGTCGCGACCGTTTGCCCGTCGGGCATATCGACCATGAAGGCAATGGCGCCGCTATGGGGAAAATAAACCTGGTCGAGCTCATCGCCCGACCGCACTAAGACGGCGTCGGGTTCGAACGAGACTTTCTGGAAGTGGGGCGTGAGCAAGCCGAAATCCGCCGGCGGCAACGCCGCCAGAAGCCGATTCCCAACGCTGGTCGGGCGCCCGGTCACGGTGTCTTTCTGTGAACGAGCAACCAATGAACCAAGGTATTCGAGGCAGCATCCATCAATGTCATTTTGACTTAACGCAACGCGCGACGATGGTACAGGTCTTTTTCGCGCAGGCGGCAGCACGGAAGCGGCTCACACATTGCTCCCTTCCAACCTAGGTATGGCGAAGCCCCAGCATCCCGCAAGCGCGAGATCGGGCTGAAGTGTTATGGGGGCACTACACGCCCGGAATGGGTCACGAGCGCCGGTTCCCTGGAACGTCTGGCAACGGGCGCCGAAAGGTGATGGCCTTCTGTCTCGGCAAGCTCACCAACCTCCCGAACAAAGTCGAGCGCTTCCCGGAAATTGTGGAACACATTCTGCGAACGCCTGTTTATTGAGAGCTGCTCATCGAGCAAACGATCGATTAGATTTCGCTTGTTGAATCATCCCGCTCTATTTCGGGCTTTTCATGCAAGACGGCGTTCAACAGCGAATTGTGAACCTCTATCTTTCCATTGTAGCTGATGAGTCCAAGTTTGCGGAATTTGTTCATGAAATAGCTGACGCGGGATCGGGTCGTTCCGATCATCTCAGCCAATGTCTCTTGGCTGATATCCACTAAAATAGGCTGAGGTATACCTTCCTTTCCGAAATGCGCGAGCAGAAGAAGCAGGCGAGCGAGTCGCTTCTCGCTTGAATTGAAGAGTTGGTCGATCAAGTCCTCTTCGACTCGGCTGTTCCGCGTCAAGAGATACGCCATGAACAGCTCGGAAAATTTCGGCTCGGTATGAAGGGTGGCAATCATCGCTTCTTTGGTTATGGAGGTGATCAAGCATTCTTCCATCGCCGTTGTGGTCGAGATGCGCAATGGATGGCCATTGAGGCACCCCTCGCCGAAGAACTGGCCCGGTTCCAAAATCCCTACGACCGCTTCCTTGCCTTGCTCGGATAGGACAGTGAGCTTGACCCTACCTCTTTGAATGTAAAAAACCGTATCCGCCACGTCTCCCTGCTGGAAGACGCGTTGATTCTTCTCCAGATTCAAGATCGTTTTGCCGGCTCCTACCTTGGCGAGAAAGGCTTTGGGATCGAATTCGTTATTGGCTGGCTTCCCCACAGGAGCCTCCCTTGCTCCGATGAACGAGCGCGGTTCCAACGCCGAAATGAAGCAGCTACTTACGAGGGTCTCGCACTGCAAAGGCGCAAAGTGGATGATCACCGTCTCATCCCGGCATCTATCGGTGACTGAGAGTGTCGCGCTCCCGTCGACTGGCCAGGATGGGACGTTTCCCTTGGCCGCATCGATGACGAGCCGCATGGTCAAAAAATTGAGACTGCTCAAAGGCGGCAGCGTTCCAACATTTTTGGTCTTGGGCCGGTGTTGCACAACAAGCTTGCCGTGGACGCTTGACGAGGGACGACGGGGGTCGCAAGCAATTCTGGATACCGCAGGTTAGTGCAACAATTTCAGTGCTCCATGGCAGTGCTTGAACTTCTTGCCAGAGCCACAGAGGCATGGGTCGTTGCGGCCGGGAACGAGCACCTTGTGAATCGGTCGTCGCGTACCGTCGATGGTGTCTCTCGCAGGTGCACGGCGGGCAAGCCAGTACGCATGGATGTTGCGGGCGGCTGGCGCTATCAATTCCACGAACGCCTGATGTCTCGCATCGGCATCCTGGTAAGCCTCGACTAATTCCTTCAGCCTGTCCCAGCCGCTTTCGGTGCCGTAGAGATGGATGGCCTCGAACCAGTCGGGATGCGCTTCGAAGAGCGGTTGCCAACCCGAAGGGTCGAGTGCGATGCCCTTGACGTAGCCGCAGCACCACTCGTCGACAATCGACACAGTGCGTCCTTTGTGGTCGCGTGTTAAGAAAAACGGCTCGTAATACTGCGGGAACTGGGTCAACGTGACTGCAATATCGTTCGCGTGGCGCATCAGTAGGTCAAGGATGCGTTGCGCTTGCTTCTCGCTCGTAAACTCCGGAGACTGCTTGCCTTCCGTAGAATCCCAAACCCACCGCATCCATTCCGACGGCATGATGACATTCGGCCCCGATAGCACTGCGCAGAGAAAGCCGTCGAGGCCGGACACATCCATTGCATTTTCGAGGCTGCCGTCGGAAAGCAGAAACGCGTCAAGTTCCTCGATCTCCTGATCGATCAGCGGCCTGGATTTGATCGGTGTCATTGGTCAGCCCCATTTGATCACGAAGCCTAGCTTTGCGGACTGATGAGAAGCATCGGCCCACCGGCCATTGCCAAATGTTGATCCGGGACTCTTCCAGCTGCTCACGCCGCCTCTTGATGGTAATAGTTTAGGAGCCCACCCAGCCTCTCGCGACATTGTACCGGCTCCTCGTGACGCGTTTGCGTGACCTGACGGAACAACAGGACGTTGGACTTCCCTTGATGATTCCGCTCGGCCTGGTAATGCGCCACATACTCACTCAGCGCTCGCCGCAAGGACCGCTCACCAAAGACAATGATCTTCGACAAACACTCCTCCTTGACCGATCTCACCCAGCGTTCGGCATAGGCGTTCAAGTTCGGACTTCGCGCAGGCAGCGGGAGCGTCTTGACCCGGCCTGACTCGATGATCGCTCGGAAGGAGATGGTGTACTTCGTGTCGCGGTCATGCAGGAGATAGCGACAGTCTCGAAGGGTGCCGCATCCCTCCATAGTCACGTTCCGAGCCATTTGCTGCATCCATTGCTCGTTCGGGTGGATGGTGATCCCGGCGATTTCCACCTTGCGGCTCTCGAGATGGATAAAGAACAGCACGTAGTAGGTCACCAGTCCGCGCAGCGTGAGGACCTCCACTGTGAAAAAGTCGGTGCCTGCCAGAACCGCGAGGTGAACCCGAATGAATGCCGCCCAGGTCGTCGTGTGCTTGCGCGCCGGTGCGGACGGCAGGCCGTGACGGCGCAGAACATTGCCGACCGTTTGATCCGAGATCTCATGCCCCAGATTGGCTAGCGCCCCAACAATCCGATCATAACCCCAGGACCGGTTCTCGTCGGCCATGCGAACAATCAATTGCTCAACTTCTCCGTCGATTCGTGGCCGCCCCGGGGCTCGACGTGCCTGTGATCCATCGTACTTGCGAGCTATGAGCCTTCGGTACCATGCTAGGATAGTGTCGGGCAGGGCGGTAGCCGCCACCTCGCCGAGGGCCTTTCGGCCCAGTCGATGTCCAATCTCGCCGAGCTTCGTACGTTCGACGTCCGAGAGCTTCAGGCGCCCTTTCAACTGGGACTTCAGGATTCGGTTTTCAGCAACCAAATACTCATTCCGTAGCAGCAGCTCTTGGTCCACGGTCCCGGTGATGTAGGCTAGGATACGTGCCCACTCCATAACTTCCCCCTCTCGCTCGCGGACCCACAATCGGCGCCATGGATCGTCCCACAAAACCTAGCGGACGACACGCGGTGAGGCTACGCTGGGATGAGATAATTACCCGACTTTCTTATAGATTTAATTTTTTGGCCATACGGGATGATCTGCTCGCCGCATTGAGGCACCTGCTTCAATACAAGGACCCTTTCGCGCTGACGGGTGCCTTCGATGTCTGCGTCGATCGAGTGGCCACGGACGCCAGGTTTGTTGATGTGGGAAACGAAATTCTCGATCGGCTGCTAGCGGACCCACAACGGCTGCGCGGCGAACTTACGACCTTCGCAACGGCGTTTGTTATTGCGAGCGCCTATCTTGCTGAGCATCAGATACTCCGGAGGCAACCCGTTTTTTGGCGACGTCTGGCGGCGGCTTCCCATGCCTCGCTCGTAACGCGCATTCTGGGAGGCAGCAACGATGATGAGGGCTCGCTCCTGAATTGGGCGATGCGTATCTCAGGTAAGACGTTCTATCTGTCAGTGTTGAATGATTTCGATGTCGAGCCTCGCTGGCGGCCCGATTGGATAAATCCAAACTTTGTGGCTGCCGACATTTATGGACGCCTCAGCGCATCGCTGCAAAGGCTTGGTGACAATGCACCAGAAAGCTGGCGCAAGAAGCTTGATGATGCACAATCTTTAATCAAGACGAACGTGCCGCCGATGGCCCACATGTTCGCGGCGATGTTGCAAGGTTGGCGGGCACCCTCAAGTGATCTGCCTCCGGCAGACACGCCCGTCGGTGAAATGTTTGCCGAATTTGAGCAAGAGCCGACCGTTGAAAAGTTTCTTCAGTTCATACAGCTTGTCTATGCCTTTGGATTTCCATCGGACGCCCGAGCTTCGGTGCTAAAGGCCGTCGCCGCCCTACGTTCGGAGTTGGCGACCACCGATCCTGACTTCGCTCAAGCTGCTCTCGACTTGGCCGCCTTCATTGCCGCGCGAAACCGGGATACGGAGTTGGCCGACACAGTCGCCGTCGTCGCAATCGAACGGCTGGTTATGAGTCGAGGCGTTGACCGCCTATTACAAACGGTTTCGGTCTTGCTCACATGCGCGGCTGCAATTGTGGATCGGAAGGAGGCGTTGGAAATGCTTGCACGGAGGCTGGAAAATCTCGTCTACGTCGCTCCAGCGACCTTTTTACCCGACGCGCTTGATACTCTCCGGATTCTACAATCGATTAATGAGGAACTGGCGCCTCTGCTCGGGCGAGCTATCGCGACAGCTCGTCTCGGGTTGCCGCGTCTTGCAGTTAGTTGAAGTCGGACTATGCCCGTAAGACGTTGGCTGTTTACTGTTGTGCCTGGTTGTCCAAGCTGATTTGGCAATTATGAGCGCTTTCAAATCGAATGTTCCTGCAATGGTAGTGGGCTATCCTATGCGCATAAACATCGAGGCCCGACCCGCCGACATTGAGGCGGCCGTCGATTGGGTTAGCGGGCTCGTCGGCGCTGCCGTGGACAAGAGGATCACCGCCCTTGAACAACAGGAGGCGGCCAATCCGCTCCTCTCGATCCACTACCGCGAGACGTTCGCCCTTGAATTTGCGTTGGCGAAAGCGCGCAGGTACAGAAGGACAACCGGCCGTCTGCCGAGGGGCGACGAGTATTTTCCGCTCTATAGTTTCCTATTGCCGGCGCGCCGCATTCACGCTGCGCTGCCGCCCGAGTCGCAGAAGCCCTACGAGGGTCGTTTGCGCGATGCCGTGAATGGAACGTTTGGGGCACGGCCATTTGCTTATGAGATCAGTATCGCAACCCATTTCATGCGACAAGGATGGGACGTGGAGTTCCTGGACTACGCGTGCGCAGCACGCTTCGATCTTCTGGCTCGCTTGGGCTCGGTGGAGGTCGAAGTGGAGTGCAAGACCACATCGGGCGACACCGGACGAAAAATCCATCGCCAGGAGGCCAACCGGCTCGCACAATTGCTACTTCCGACGACGCAAAAGTTAACCGAGATCCCCGGCTGTCATCGGATTCTCATTGTTGTTCCGGATCGCCTAGGTAAGTCCAATGAGGAGCTTGGAGATATCGCGGCAACCGTGGCAACGGCAGTCCACCAAAGAGGGGAGGCTACCAATCGTCTGGCGCGTGTTGAATATGTCTTCGACGGTCTCGATCTCTGGCCCGACCCTAGCGACGCCCCAGCAGACGCAATCTCATTTTTCGAAAAGCGTTTTGGAAAGCAAAACGCGAACGTGATGTTCCACGGCCGTTCCGGGTTTTCGGTCGTTGCCGTGATGATTGTCAGCTCCAAAGCTGATAGTGTGATCGATGCCATCTCGGAAGAGGCGAAGAAGGCTGCCGGGCAGTGCAGCGGCAGCCGGCCAGCATTGCTCGCCCTCCATCTTATAGACGAAGTGAATCGGGCAGACCTTGAGGGTATGTTGCGATCTGCAAACGGAATGCACCAGATCACTCATGCGGTTCTCAGAGCGGAGACTCGGCGCCACGTCGATACCGTGGCGTTCACATTTCCGCAGGCTCGTCGCACGGATGGAGTCGGCGCCGCATGGCTTTCCGGTAATCTTATTTCCCTCTACAATCCAGCACCGCTCTATCCCTGCGCCGAGATCAGGTCCGTATTCCGGCCTTCTGCTTAAATGTGATGTCGTGGATGCTTTGGCATGAAGATCGTCGATTCTCTTCTTAACCGCTCGGAAGCAACCGTCCTCCGCGAACTTCAGCAGATCGCATCGGACAACACGATGAGAGTCTTTGTCAAACCGCGCCTGTCCGACGTGATCCAGAAGGGGGGCACCCGACTTACAAGTCGTGAGTTCGAGTTCTATACCCGCAGCCATTGCGACTTCGTCGTAACTGACCTGGACGCTCGACCGCTTATGGTGGTCGAATATGACGGACCACTGCACCAATCGAGCGCGGAGCAGCAGGAACGCGATGAAATCAAGAACGAGCTTTGTCGGCGGGCCGAACTCGGATTGCTTCGGATCAACGATCGATACGTCACAAAGCTCTACCGCGGCATGTCCGTCCTGCGCTGGATTATCGAAGTCGCCGAGTTAGAGAAGGCCTTTTACGCGGCTCAGGAAGAAGGGCAAATTCCCTGGGATGAACCGTTCGATCAGACGTTTCTCGAGCCGGCCGGTTCGGGTGCTCGCTTTCCCTATTGGCTCGGCGCGTCTGCCACACAATCCTTCCATAAGTTCTTCAAGACGCTCGACCGCGACATACCAAAAGGGTGGACCGGGGTAATCGGTCGGGACAGGAACGGCGCCTCCCGCAGGCTTTCGTGCCTTTATTTCGGCAATCAGATCCTATGGACCGCGACCGGCATTCGAAATCAGGACTTACAGTTCCCGGACTATGATCTGTTGGATGAGATCGATACTTGCGAACTTGGCATTCTGCTCAAGAAGTATCGAAAGGGCGAAATCACCGCTTCGTCGCCCGACGAATTCCGTCCCGAGTTCGAGCGCTTCTGCGAGCGCTACGGAGCACGCCCATCTCACTCAATGGGCGCGTTCCCATTCGAGGCCGATTGGAGCTTCACAGAAGGTTGGCAGAAAAACGGTTAGGCCGGTCCCAATTCTAAGGCCTTCCGATCTGGTTTTACGCGAAAGCCAAGAAGTTTTTTCATCAGCACAACGTACAGCTCAAAATTCTCCCGCAGGATCGCATCAACCGACGTCGCCGCCGACCTTGATTTCAACGTACCAGGGTCGCCTGGCTCCGCAAGTCATAAAGGGCGCTCACTTTGGCGCGGATTTGCTGCCGCTCAGGCAAAGGTCCGCCGAGAACCTGGGCCGACCGGACGCTTACCTTCCAGCTCGGCGGCGCATTATCGCCCTTCTCACTCACGGCAATCTCAAAAGCGAGTGCCAGGTCAAGGACACGATCGATAATTTCGCGCCGGGATGCCGCTAAGTCAGAAACACAGGGTGCCGCGAACTGGAATGGCAAATCAGCTGGCGCCGCGCCTTGCTTTGCGCAGACGTTTCGCTGGAACGGCGTTATCGAGCAACGCAAACACCGGTCTCACCAGACCCTCCAGCAGCTTGCGGTCAGGTCGAGCGCGCGCAAGCACGCGAATGCCAAGTAAAACACCCGAAAGAAGTCTGGCGAGGTCCTCCGCCGATTGCGCCTTCGGAATGGTTCCGTCATGCTGGCCCGAGGTGACACATCGAAGAAAAAACGATTCGACCTCTCTCAGGAACGTTGCCACAATCTGCCGGAGTTCCTCGTCGTGCGGCGCGATTTCGAGCGCAGAGTTGACCAGCAAGCATCCCAGCCGCTGTTTGTCGTTCAGAGATCGTTTAATGATTTCCTGCAGGAACGCGACGATCGCATCCCGCGGGGGAAGGCTGTGCTCAAGACGCCGGATGCGCTCGCGGAAGGTCTGGTCGAGATAGTGATTGAGCGAGCGCTCGAAGAGAGCTCGCTTGTCGCCGAACGCATTATACAGGCTGGCCCCGGCGATGCCCATCTCGTCGGCCAGGTCGCGCACAGAGGTGGCCTCATAACCGTGAAGCCAGAATTGCCGGATCGCCGCGTCCAGCACGGCTGCTTCGTCAAACTCTCGCGGCCTTGCCATGATCCTTGATGCCTTCCATTCACCACGTCGGTTATATACAGGGAACAACCAAATATCATCTGGCACAGCCACCTCAAAAGGCAATATTTCACTTCCGCTTGAATTCCGATACCGGCCCGCAAGGTCCACGCTTCTTTCAATCACAAAGCGTGCACTTGCCACAACCTTCCAATGATGCAATATAGAACAAACGATCTAAAATGAAAAGAGCAGGATCGTTCAGCCTCTGCCGATGTCGACGAGTGCCATCGTCATCCGATGAATCCAACGGTGATCGAAATGACAAAGGCTGCCTTGGGTTCGAACCGATCCATTTCGCGGACGATTGCACCAGGATTTGCCCGGGCCGGCCTGTCGGTCGCTATCCTCTCAGGCTGGTTCGTCGTCACGCGTGTCGGCTTCAGGCATGCCCTCAACGTCTGGGATGTGACTGCGCTGCGCTTCGGTGAAAGGGGCCATTCTGCTGACCCCGACGCTGTTGGTTGGTCCGTCGCGCCTGCCGGCGCGCGCATGGACTCAAGGGATTGCACTCGCCAATCTGTGCGGCGCGCCTTTCATTCTGCTCGTCGGTGTCGGGCTTCAGCTCACATCTGCGACACTGGCGTCGTCGATTACTCCGGCATTGATGCCGATTTTCGCGGGAGCGATTGGATGGGCGATGCTAGGCGAACCGCCACGCAGGCTGCAATATCCGGATATATCCTGATTGCAGCCGGGCTTTCGGTTCTGATTTACGGTTATGCGTTGACCGAAGGTCGCCAAAATGCAGCCGGAGTCTTGACCCTCATTGTCGCGGCGGCGATGTGGGCCGCCTATACGCTCCGCCTGCGCCGAAGCGGGCTGACCCCACTTCAGCTGCGGCATTGATCTGTTTTTGGTCGACCATCTTTTGTGCGCCCATCTACATCGGGTTGAGCCTCTCGAATCTCCGCTACGCGTCCGGTCGAGAGCTGTTGTTTCAATCGCTCTATCAGGGCTTCATGATGAGCGTGGTCGCGATTTTCGCTTTCAACTGCGCCATCGCATCACTTGGGCCTAGAGCCGCAGCCGCGATCGTCGCGCTGGTACCGCTCGCTGCCACGGTGCTCGCGATTCCGGCTCTCGGCGAGGTTCCGTCATTGCCATCCGCAACCGCCGTCTGCGTCATCGCCATAGGCGTGATGCTGGCTGTTTCTTCGCCTCAATCGAAAGTATCACTCAAGTAACGGGAGAAAGCGCATGATCCGTTTTTATTTCCATCCAACACCTAATCCGGCGAAAGTCGCTCTGATGCTCGAAGAGACCGGCTTGGCCTATCAGTTGATCCCGATCGACACCAGCAAGGGCGAACAGCATACGCCGGCGTTTCGCGCCATCAATCCGAACGGCAAGGTCCCGGCCATCGTCGATACCGAAGGGCCGGGTGGCAAGGAAGCGCGGGTATTCGATTCCAGCGCCATCCTGCTTTATCTCGGCGAGAAGACGGGACGTCTGATCGGTTCAGCGGCCGACAGGTCGGAATTGCTGTCATGGCTGTTTTTCATCGCGACCGGCATCGGACCATTCTCGGGACAAGCCGTTCATTTCCAGCATGCTGCTCCTGAAAAGCTTGCCTATGCGGTGAACCGCTATCGCCGTGAAATCGAACGTCATTATGAAGTGCTCGACACGCATCTCAAGGGACGAGAGTTCATCATCGGGAAAGAGTATTCGATCGGCGACATTTCGGCGTGGGGCTGGCTGGATCGGGCACCGCGCGTATTGCCTGGCGACACCGATCCGCTGACGGCGTTTCCGAATCTGAAGCGCTGGTTCCGCGCGATCGATTCGCGGCCAGCAGTGGCGAAAGCTCGTGCGGTCGGAAAGGACCATGCCTTCAAGAAAGAGATGGACGAAGAGACACGACGCGCGCTGTTCCCGTCGAATTACGTCAAAGCGGCAAGTTGATCTTTCGATTCAAGCCTCAATAAACGTTCACAGCATCAAGCGAGTTCAAGGATGAATCTTCAGGGAAAACGGGCGCTCATCACAGGAGGATCCAGTGGCATCGGGTTTGCGATTGCCGAAGCCATGTTGGCCAAAGGCGCTCAGATTGTCATAACCGGCCGGCGGCCAGACGTTCTAAGCAGTGCGGCCGAACGGCTTCGCGCTGGCGGTGGGCGGGTTGACTACGTTGCCGCAGACGTCAGCACGGAGAAGGGCCGGGAAACGACGCTCAAATTTGCGCTGGAGAAGCTCGGCGGTCTCGACGTCCTGGTCAACAACGCGGGCGGAGTCAGGGCCGGCCGGCTGGAGGATACAACCGAAGCCGAGATACGGACCATGGTCGAGGTCGACCTCGTGGCACCGATCCTGCTGACGCGCGCGGCGTTGCCAAAATTGCGGGCAAGCACCAATGGTCTCGTTGTCAACATCACCTCGGGTATCGCGCTCGTTGCCGCGCCATTCTACGCCACCTACGCCGGGGTCAAGGGTGGGCTGGCGAAGTTCGGCGAATCGCTCCGCCGCGAACTGAACGGCGAAGGCGTGCATGTTATGACAGTCTATCCGGGGGCGACGGATACGCCCATGATGAGCTCGTCAAGTGCCGGGCCTGAGTTGGGCTTCACGCGTGAACCGGCCGCCGCGGTTGCCGATGCCGTTATTGCAGGCATTGACGAAGACGCCTTTGAGGTCATTCGCGGCGGCGAAGCGCGCGCCAAAATGATAGCCTTGAACCGCGAGAATCCAGCGGCGCTCGACAAGCGTTTCCTTGACCTCAAGCCAGCTCTCGGCGAGGCGGTTCGCGATCATTCGGCGCTGTGAATGCTCAGGATATGGGGCCGGACCAATTCGATCAATGTTCAGAAGGTGCTCTGGTGTTGCCACGAGCTCGGTCTGGATTATGAACGGATCGATGCCGGAAACAACTTCGGGGTGACCGACACCCCGCGGTATATCTCCATGAATCCGAACCGCCTCATCCCCACCATCGACGATGGCGATATTCAGCTTTGGGAATCGAACGTGATCGTTAGATATCTCGCGCAAAAGCATAGCGATGGCCGGCTCTGCCCGGCCGATATCGCGACGGGATTTGACGCAGAGCGGTGGATGGACCGGCAAGCGACTGTGTTCTGGCCCGCACTGCGCCCTTTGTTCATCGCCCTGATAAGGGCGCCGCCGCCGCAGCGCGATGCGGCCGTCATTTCGAAAGGCGAAAGTCTGTCTCTGTCAGCTCTGCGGATACTCGATGCCGGGCTTTCTGACCGTACGTTCCTCGCCGGCGATGCCTTTTCCATTGGTGATATTCCGACCGCAGCGACAGTTCATCGCTGGTATGCGCTCGACATCCATCATCCTGACCTGCCGAACGCATTGCGTTGGTATGATTTGATGAGAGAGCGATCGCCCTTTCGGCGGATCGTTATGACACCAATGAGCTGAAACGCAGCCGGATCTATCCGTCAAATAGCCCACGCGGTCGCCTCATGGCCGTACGATTGCGCGAAGCTGCACGGCGGAATTAAGCGATCCGACACGCCGCGTATTCGCGGTCATCGACCAAAACGATTACGTGGTCACCAGGCTTTACCGGATTCAGTTCAAGCGGCGTGCCTGCCAACACGAGGTCCCCAGGTCTCAATGAGGCGCCGAAGCGACCGAGGTCGTGGCGGAGCCATTCGATCGCCTGGGCAGCGCCGCCTCTCATCGCCCACAACGCTCCGGCATCGATCGTTACGCCGTTGACCACAACGGACAAGGTGCGGGCGGCCGTCCAATCCTCGAGCATCGTGGTTGTATGGCGACTTGAAATCACCGCGCCGGCGTTGATCCCGTTGTTGGCGACGAGCTCTGCGAGCGTTTTACGCGGACCTCGAAAGACGAAGTGATGCAGTTCAATGACTGGGAAAGCCGCCTCGATTCCACCGTTCGTGCCGATGCGAACGGCCATCTCACCCTCGATCGCGAGATTGGCGTACGCATTGTACTGCAGTTTTTCTCCGGAATTCCTGATCTCACTGCGGAAAAGACGTGCGTGGATCGGACCGCTCATGCCGAATTGCTCGACCACGCCGGATCCGATGCAGCCGACCTTGTATCCCACGACGGCGTCGCCGGCCTCGCAGCGCAAACGCGCAACCTCCATCTGGACGGCGTAGGCCTCATCCAGCGTCAGCGAATCCCGTGCTTCGGCGAAATAGGTTCCAGGCGTGCGCCTCTGGTAATCGCGCCATTGCCGTGCAGCCAAAGTCTTGAGTACGGAACGGGATTGTGCGTTCGCCCTCGCTTAGTCCAGTCTATATTTTGCGACGACATCGGTGTCCCAGGACAAGCCGTTGCCGGCGCGGGACGGAATAATGGCCATGCCGTCCCTGATCTGGATTGGCTCTTGCAAAATCGAATCGGCCCAATCGACGTATTCGAGCCAATGACGGCCTGGCGTCGCAGCGAGTAGATGCGCGCTCACTTCCGGAAAAAGATGGGACGAGACTTCGCGATTGTAGGTGGCGGCAAGCCCCGCCGCGCGCTGCCAGCCGGTGACCCCGCCGATGCGGTCAAGATCAAGCATGACGTAGTCCGACGCTCCAGCCGCCAGGGCCGCAGCCATCGGCGGCAGCCCTGTGAAGTTCTCGCCAATCTGTATGGGTGTCTTCGCGGCCTGCGCGATCAGCGCCATGTGCCGGTAGTCGTCATGCCGGATCGGCTCTTCAATCCAGTAGACGCCTTCGACATCGAGCGCCAATGCATATTTCATGGCGTCCGAAAACGTCAGCGCCTGATTGAAGTCGACCATCAACCGCACCCGATCGGGCAGGCGGCGTCGCACTGCATTGACGGCTGCAAGGTCTTGATGAAAATCGGCTCGGCCAAGGCGCAGCTTGACAGCAGCAAATCCGTTCTCAAGCAAGGCCTCGGCCTCATCGGCGGCCGCCTCCGGCGACAACAGTCCGAGCCCATTGCTGTTGTAGGCCGGGATGGGTTGCAGGTCAGCCCCCAGATAGGTTGCAAGCGGCAGCCCGGCGGACTTCGCGAGCGCGTCCCAAGCAGCCGTATCAACCGATGAACCAACCATCGCCAGCGGACCGGTTACGCCGGGAAGCCTGAAATGACGTGAAACGCGCTGCGCGAGATCGAGCGGTGCCAACGGCAGCCCTGTAAGCGCGTCACTTAGCTCGGCGACAATCGGGACAAGTGAACGGGCAATAGACGGCAGGTAACAGAACGCATAGGCGCGCCCCTCGATGCCATCCTGGGTCAGGAGATCGACGAGCAGCAGACACGCGTTGTCGATGCTTTTTGCGCTTGTACCGAGCGGTCGCTTCATCGGCAGCGCGACGGCCGTGGCCGTGAGCGAGCGGAGTGTGAGCTTACTGTTGCTCATGTCATCTGTTCCTCTTGGAGCAGGCTAAAGCGGCCAGCGGAATCCGCTAACTCGGCATCGATGACAAGATTTCGACCAGCGCGGAGAGCCCGTTGACGCGATAGTCTGGTTCAAGGCCCAGCTCATCCATCTGCATCCGGAGTGCCCTGAACATGGTCAGCGGTGCGATGAGATCGTTTTTCTGGCAGGCCTCGGCCATGGCCTCGGGCGTCACCCGCTCGATCCACGCTACTTTCAGGCCGAACGCCTTGGCGCCGCAAGCATCGAACGGATTTGAGGACACGAACAGCACGTCGGCAGGCGCGACCCCGAGATTCGTTTCGATCAGCGTGTAGGCATCAGGGGCCGGCTTGAAGATCTGTTTGGAATCGACGCTGATCGTGGCATCCAGGATCCGGTCCAGCCCCGTATTGCCAACAAGAGAATTGAGCATATCGGTGCTGCCGTTCGACAGTATCGCGAGCTTGCGACCCTTCATCGCCGCGAGCGTTCCCTTCGCGTCGGGATAAAGATCGAGATGGGCGTATTTGCCCATGATACGCTCGAACACGCCAGGATCGTTCTTCAGCCCGAGGCATCGCAGCGTGTAGGCTAACGACTCGCGCGTGATGATCGAGAAGTCCTCATAGCGCTGCATCAGCGATCGCAGCCAGGTGTATTCCAGCTGCTTCAGACGCCAGATCTGGGTGATGATCTCGCCATATCCGGGGAAGGCTTCATCAGTGATCGCAGCTACCGATTGGACATCGTAGAGGGTGCCATAGGCATCGAAAACAACAGCTTTGATCGTCACAGGGCGCACCCTTTATCTCACGGGTTGTGGAGTAAAACCGATCGGCCGCGGTGACCCGCGGCTGACTTCTTTCAGCAAGCGCAGCTGCCCATCTACCCCGGCGCGACACCGGTGTGAACCTGAAGCAGGAATGCGTCGAAGCGTTTTTCGTTTTCTGCGTCGCGCCCCGAGATCAGCGTGCCCAACACGGCGCCGAGGAACCCCAGAGGCAACGAGACGATCGTCGGATTGACCAGAGGCCAGAGCGCGTCGGCGCCGCGCATCGCCGGTCCGATCATCGCCAGCACGACTGAAGAGATGAGGCCGACCGCCATGCCGCCGACTACGCCACCGGTATTGAACCTCCGCCAGAACAGCGACAAGATCAACACCGGAAAGTTGGCGCTGGCGGCTACGCAGATTGCAAGAATCACCAGCACCGCGACATTGACGCCCTGCGCGAGAATTCCGAGTGCAATTGCAAGCACGCCGATGACGACGGCAGCGATGCGCGCGATCCGGACTTCCTGTTTGCCGTCGACCTGTCCGCGCTTGATCCAGTTGACGTAGAAGTCGTGCGCAATGGCGCCTGAGGTCGACAGCGTCAGCGCCGAGACCACGGCGAGGATCGTGGCGACCGCCACCGCGGCGACGAAGCCAAGTATCAAATCTCCGCCGAAGCTGCCCTTTCCACCGCCGAGATATTGCGCGAGGAGCGGTAGCGTCAGGTTGCCGCCCTTGTCGGCGGCTCGGATCGCGTCCTGACCGACGTAATTCGCAGCGGCCAATCCGAACAGCGTGGTGCCTGCGAAGAATGCGCCGGCGAGAAACATCACCCATACCACGGAACGACGGGCCGTCTTGGCGTCGGGCACCGTGTAGAATCGCGTCATCACATGCGGCAATCCCGCCAGCCCAAACGTATAGCCGAGTCCGAGCGATATCTGGTCGAACGGATTCTTCAGATAATTTCCGGGCAGCAGATATTTGGCGGTGTATTTCTGTTCGGCATCGGTGAACAGCGTTAGCGGATTGAAGTGCACCAGCGACAGGATCATCACCAGGATGATCGCTCCCGCGCTCAGCATCAGCACCGCTTTGACGATCTGCACCCAGGTCGTCGCCAGCATGCCGCCAAAAGCAACGTAAACGATCATGCTGATGCCGACCAAAATCACCGCCCAGTCGTAAGAAATGCCGGTCAGCAATCGCACCAGTACGCCGGCACCTGCCATCTGCGGCATCAGATAGGCGAAGTTGACAACCACGGTTCCTGCAATGGCCGCAAGCAGCGAGGTTCGTGTCTGCATCCGGCTGCGGATGACATCGCCCAGAGTATATTTTCCGGTATTGCGCATCGGCTCCGCGATCAGAAACAGCACCGTGCAAAAGGCGACCAGCGGGCCAAGCGCGTAGAAAGCGCCGTCCATGCCGTAAAGCGCGGTGAGCCCGGTGAACCCCAGGAAGGCCGCGGCGCTACACCAGTCGCCGGCCAGCGCAAATCCATTTTGCGCCGCGGTCAGCTGGCTGTCGGCGGCGTAGAAATCGCTCGTGGTATGCGTGCGCCTGGCGGCCCAATAGGTGATGCAGAGGGTGATCAGCAGGATGACGATGAATATGCCCAGCGTGAGGTTCATCTCAATTTCCCCGCCCGGAGATCTCCATCGCAGCCCTCGCGGCGAGTGGATCGAACTTGCCGGCGGCGATGCGCCCGTAGACGATCGCGAGGACCCATGACAGCAGATAGTTGAGCGCGATCAGCGCGAAGCCCAGATTGACCGAGCCGGCGATCTTCATGCCCATCAGGTCTTTGGCGAAACCGGCGAATACGGTCAGGCCGATATAACTGACTATGAAAATGATCGTCATCGGCACCAGATACTTCAGCTTCCCGGCGATCAACTCCTTGACCGAGGCGTGCGCAGCCTCAAGCGATGTCCCGTTGCGAGCCACGATTCCCCTCCCGCGTTTTTGTCATCAAATCGCGTCCTTCACGCTCTCGGCATCGATTATGCGGTGCGCGGAAGGCGCGGGGCGATTTGCGTCCCGCATTGCAGCGGGTTGGCCAGTCCTTGGGCGTCATTATGCGCAAAGCGGCTACTACTTCTTTACGGACGGTGTCTGAAGTGGCAAAATGAATAATAACGATGATCGATATCGTATTTTACGATTATGGAGATCTCGGTGAACTTCGATATCGACTGCCTGCGCTCGTTTCTAGTCATCGCCGACACCATGAGCTTTTCGCGCGCGGCGGAAACCGTCGGCCGCTCCCAATCGACGATCAGCCAGCAGATCGCGAAACTCGAAACCCAGGTCGGCAAGGCGCTGCTGACGCGCCGCAAGGGCCGTGTGCTCGAACTGACCTCGGAGGGCGGCAAGCTTCTGCAGTATGCGCGAAAGATTCTGCAACTCAACGACGAGGCCTATGCCTCCATGTCCGATGACGTGCTGACCGGTTTTGTTCGTCTCGGGGTGCCGCTCGATTTCTTTGGACGTGATTTCACGACTTGGCTGGCGCGCTTCAAGAACAAGCATCCTATGGTCGGACTGGAGGTTGAGGCCAATCAGTCCGAAAACCTGATGAAGCGGAGCATGCGCGGCGAGTTCGATCTCGCCTTCTTCAAACAGGAAACCGGAGCAAAAAACGGCACCGTGGCGCTCCGTGAGCAGCTGGTCTGGGTCAGCGGCCCGAATTATTCGGGTGATGACAATGGGTCAGTGCCGCTCATCTTATTTCCCGAAGGCTGCGCCTATCGCCGCTTCGCCATCGCCGCGCTGAAGGACCACAAGCGGTCCTGGCATCTCAGTTTCGTCAGCCCGAGCTTTGAATGCCTCAAGTCGGCGGCGGTGGAGGGAATGGGGATCACCGTCCTCGCCCGCGCGCTGGTCGCGCCGCCGCTGCGGATCGTCCGTCATGGCATGCGTCTGCCGCAGCTGCCAACGGTGGAATTGGTCTATTCTTACGGCCGGCGCAGCAATTCGCGAGTTGTCAGCGAGTTGGCTAATTATTTGGCGGACAGTTTGACCAATGCGAAGCCGGCGACAGCGACAGCCTCGGTTCTTTAGAAGCCCCCTCTAGTTATGGGGGAATTCACAAGCGTGCCGTTGCCAGAGGCCGAGCACTTGTAATGTAGAACGTACGATCTAAAAGGAGACAAGTAACAATTGTCGCCCGATCAACCATCAGTGATCGAAATGGCGCTGTTGCGACACCGGTCTGTCGGACACGTCGATTAACATAACTGAGAGCACAGACGACATGTCTAGCGCCTTTTCACAGCTCCCCGTCTTGCCCGAAATTCGGCAGGAAGACGCTTCTGCGGCCGTCGCCCGTATTTATTCCGATATCAAGCGCGCTTCGGGCACGCCGCTCGTCAATCTGATCTACCGGCACCTTGCAACCATCCCAGGCGGCCTCGAATCAGGGGAATCGGGTGAAGGATTTCATGCGGCGATGAGGCTGGCGAGATACTCGTCGTCCCATCCTGCGGTTTTGCGCCGGAGGCGGATGGAATCCTTGCCTGGGGCCTTTCGGGTGAGATTGTAGGCGATGTGCCGGCAGGTTGCGAAGTTGGCTGGGGCGTTGTCTGTTCTGACGCGGCATTCGTCGTCGCGAAAGACCATGTCCATGATCCAGTGCAAGGAGTTCTCGATGGCCCAGTGCGCGCGGATCATCGGGCCGACCGCGGTGGCCGGCATCACCAGCGAGGTGATGTAGAAGCGCGTCTCGTCGGTGATCTTGCCGTTGATTTCGCGCCGGCTTTCGACCACGACAACCGCGTTCAGGCCCGGCCATTGGTGGCGCGCCTGCAGCCAGTCGACATCGTGGATCACCGTGTAGTTTCGGGTCTCGATACGGCCGTGATCCGCATCGACCGTTTCGTGCGTGCTGATCGTGGCATCCCTGTATTTCAAGGCTTTCTGCTCATCGACGAAAACCTCGACATCCTCGCGCAGGGTTCCCTGATTGCCCTTCAGCGCGACAATGTAATCGGCCTTTTTCTCGACGATTTTGGTGGCGATGTCGCGTTGGCAGCCCATCGCATCGATCGTCACAACTGCGCCCTCGATCGACATCATGTCGAGCAGCGCCGGGATGGCGACGATCTCGTTCGACTTCTCGTTCACCTTCACCTGGCCCAGAACGATGCGTTGCCGCGCGGCGAAGGCAGAGACCATGTGGATCGCCTCTTTCGAGCCCTTGGTCTGATACGAGCGCCGCGACGTCTTGCCATCGATCGCGATGACCTCGGCGGGTGTGTTCGTCAGCGCCGCCACCCAAGCCACGAAGCAAAGCTGGAAGGCGCGGGCGTCGAGCGTGGCAAAGATATCGCCGAGATGATCATGCGAGGGTGTGCCGTTCACATAGGGCCGAAACCGCCGCAGCAGCTCGATCTTCCGCTCGCCAAATCGCGCGATGTCGGTGAACGCCTCCGCCCCCGCAAGAACCGCCAGAAGAATCAGGAGCAGCACTTCCGGGAGCGGATAATCCACTTTGCCGGCCTGACGATGATCCGGCAACCCGCTGAAATGGTGAAGAAAACTCGTCGTCTCCGAAACCTCTGCAAACGGTGTCCCCTCGGTATCCATCATCGTCCCCCTCCTGCGGCGCACTGGACGACAACAGATTCAGCACTTCAGCCTTTTGTCACGGATATCTTCACCCGATTGCCCTGGGCCTCGAATGGGTGTGGGGCTGCATCCGCATGAATTGGGGTTATGATGGTCTGTTGAGGGCCGCAGCGGCCATGCCGGCCGCGAATGTCACGATAATTCTTCCCACATCGCTCTGGCGTATCGTCGGACTTTCCGATTCTGACCTCACCGGCATTCGCTCTCTTGTTGCTCAGTATAATTTGACAAATGCAGCCAATATCATTGGCATCACCGCGCTCGCCCATGTCGCGCGTAACCCCGCTTGCTGCTCGAACGACGCCATGCTGGATTGGATGGAGGTACCTAGCGGAGCGCCGATTGCCGCAATTCCTTCTGTTCCGAAACTTGAAGCACTAGCGCCCGACATCAGGAGTCTGGTCTACTTCGTCAACGGTCTAGGGGAGGAAGGGCAGCCGACGATGGTCGCGAGCCTGTTTCGGCATTTAGCGCTATGGCCGAGCAGTCTCGCGGTTACTACAGCGCTCCTAGCCTCGCTGGCGCAATCGGGCGAACTGACCCGCTTGCGTCAGGAAACGATACAGGCAGCCGAAAGGATCGCTGGCGAGTTGATATCGAGCCCGGGAGTGGGCTTTCCACCTGCCCCTGAAGCGGCACGAGAGGCTCTAGTGCGCGCGCTGGATCTTTTCAGGACGACCCTGATCGCCAAGATGCTGCCTGTTGGGCAAATCCTATCGCTGGCTCTCAAACCAGCTTAGCAGTCGCTTTCCTGCTAGAAAGGTTTGTCGTCTCTACTAGGTCAGCGTTTCCTTGGTTTGAATCATATCAGGCAGCCTCGGCGAGTTTGTAAGACCAGGTGTGGACGACGGGGTGGCGATTGACGTCCTTGATGCCGAGCATGATGCGCTCCTTGAGCTCCTGTTTTGATGCTACGCGGATGTGGCGCAGGACGGAGCGGGCGAACTTGGAGAAGAAGCCCTCGATGAGGTTGAGCCACGAGCCGTGTTTGGGCGTGAAGGTGAACGCGAAGCGGCCGCTCGGTTGAGTGGCGAGCCAGGCTTGGGTTTCTCGGGAGATGTGTGCCGAGTGGTTGTCCAGGATCAGCTTGATCGCTGTACCGGCCGGGTAAGCGGCATTGAGAAGTTTGAGGAATTCAATGAACTCGCGACTGCGGTGGCGGTCTTTGACCAGGGCGTGGACCTTGCCGGTGAGCAGATCGATCCCGGCCAGCAGGCTGAGCGTGCCATGGCGCTTGTACTCATGGTCGCGTGAGAATGTCGCGTAGGTGCCAGGCACCGGCGGCAAATCCGGCGACGTGGTCGCGATCGCCTGGATTCCCGGCTTCTCGTCGTAGGAGACAATCGCTACCGGCTTGCGCGATGTTTTAGGCTTTTTCTTCGCCTTCTTCGCCTTGGCCGCGGCCTTTTTCAGGACCTGGACCTCGCGATAGACGCACAGAACTTCCGCCATCTTCTGTTCGAACTCGGCGTCGCGGCGTTCCAGATAGTAACGTACCTTATGCGGTTTGATCTCCTCTTGACCGAGAATCTTGCACACCGTGCCCTGGACAAGATTGGCGAGGCATCCGTGTCCCGCTGCCGCCCCGTGTTCGCGCGCATGGCGCGCCAGCAGACGCGTCGTCCACAACTCGTGCGGATAGCCGTGATCCTTGGCCTTGTCGCACGCCAACGACACCAGCCAGGCCTTGGCCTCCGGCGTAATCGTTGGCTCCTTGCCCGGTCTGGGTCGGTCATCAAGCGCCATCAACGGCTGTGTGTACCGAAAACCCTATCCGGGTTTATCGAATGATAGAATCGGCTAAGTTGGCGCGATGATCGCGCTGATCTGCTTCGTTCTGGCCGTGCTGGCCTCGCCATTCAAGTCGAACATCCGGCTTGAGGCGGAGAATGCAGTGCTTCGACATCAGCTGATCGTCTTGCGACGCAAGCTGAAAGGCCGGGCTCGCCTCACGAACAACGACCGCTGGTTTTTCGTTCAGCTGTATCGCTGGTTCCCGTCGATCCTTCCGGTTCTCATGATTATTCGACCCGAAACGCTGGTGGGTTGGCATCGGGCCGGCTTTCGCCGCTATTGGCGTTGGAAATCGTGTCGACGGGGAGGGCGACCGCAGATCGAGACAGAATTGCGCGCGCTGATCCGGCAGATGAGCACAGAGAATTTGCTTTGGGGTGCGCCGCGCATCCACGGCGAACTGCTCAAGCTCGGGTTTAGCGTCGCTCAATCAAGTGTCGCCAAGTATATGGTCAAGCGACGCGGGCCTCCAAGTCAGGAATGGCGGACCTTTCTGCGAAACCACGCGCCGGACATCGCCGCCATGGATTTGTTCGTAGTACCGACCATTGGCTTTAAGCTGCTGTATGGCTTCGTCATCATCCGGCTTGATCGCAGAGATCTCGTCTGGATCGGCGTCACAACCAACCCGGCGGCGGAGTGGGTTGCACGTCAGATCACCGAGGCGTTTCCTTGGGATGGCGCTCCGCGCTGTATGATCCGAGATCGAGATCGTATCTACGGCACTGTCGTCACGCGCCGACTGCGTGCCATGGGTATCCGAGACAAGCCAATTGCACCGGCCTCGCCTTGGCAGAACTGCTTTGCCGAACGGCTGATCGGATCGATCCGGCGCGAGTGTGTGGACCACATCATTGTCCTGGACGAGGAACATCTGCGTCGGATTCTGAAAAACTATGCGGACTATTACAGCGGCGTGAGAACGCATCGGTCATTGAACAAAGATGCGCCTGTCTCTCGCCAGGTTCAGCGATCCGGCGTCATAAATTCGCGCGCCATACTGGGCGGACTTCATCGTCAATACGTTCGGATTTAGATTTTCGGTACACACAGCAGCAAAGATAGGCGAAGCACGACAGATCTAGCTCCGCCGCGGCTTCGGCCATGGCCTCGCGCAAGGCCTCTGAATCTGAGGCGCTCGACATTTGATCAATGAATTTCTGGAAGATGCGATGCATTAACTGTACCAAGCTCCTCGCGCAAAATCTCGCATCGAAGTAGGGCTCTGACGCTGCTGAAGTCGACGGCGCCAAGACCCATTAAATTGGAACAACTATGGTCATGTTTACTCACATCATGTTGATCTGGCGGGGCGTTTTTCTGCCGCAATGCAGCACGATATCGCCTAACGAGCACTTGCCCGGAGCGCGGCCCCTTATGGCCGGCCGAATTGAAAACGAGAGCGTGATCGAATATCCGATGGCGATGCGTTCAGTACTGCTCCGATGTCTGGTTGTCCTGGTTGCACTGACCTTTGTCGGTGGCACCACGGTCAATGCCCGGACGCACTCGATGCCATCGGGCGCCGAAGGTCTCCCCTGCCACGACACGGCGGACGCAGGGACGAGTATTAATAAGAGTCCCCAGCATCAGCATCACAACGCTCACGCGTGTCCCTGCTGCTGCCTCGGTTGCGCGAGCTTCGCAAACCGCGCCCCCGATGGTACGTCAGGTGTCGTACCGGTCTCGGCGATTGTCAGCTATGGCGAGGCGATAAACGCCCTAGCTGGGCGAATCCTCCATCCAGACCCGTATCCTCCAAGACCCAGCAACAGCATATGAAGTCGAGCTTGCTGCCGTAAGGCACGGAGTTCTCGCTTGTCTGAGGCTAGATTGCTTCGGCACCCCACTTGGTCTGTCGCGGTTCCAAGGTCTTCTTGAACGCCTCCTCTTTGGCGGTCTCGAGGCTGTCGAGCCGGCGCATTCACGGGCACAAAAATCCCAAAGACGATCTCGTAATTTTTGGCGCTCGCAGTGCGCCATTGCGCGACCATTTTCATGACACTCATAAGGGGCAGAATCCATGCGTCATCGATCGATTTGGTTGACCACGGCAATCCTGGTTGTCGCAGCAAGCGGGCTTGCATGGTACGTCGTGCATCAGCCCGCTAAGAGCGCGCCAGGCCAGACGCCATCTGCTGTGGTCCCTGCCGTTCCGGTGACCGCGGGATTGGCGGAAACAAAGAACATCCCTGTCTATTTGACAGGCTTAGGGACCGTCCAGGCCTTCAACACCGTTGTGGTAAAGGTCAGGGTAGATGGTCAGCTCGACAAGGTAGCGTTCACCGAGGGACAGGACGTCAAGGCCGGCGATTTGCTGGCCCAAATCGATCCGCGACCATTTCAAGCGGCGCTGGACCAAGCGAAAGCCGTAAAGACGAAAGACGAAGCGCAACTGGAAAACGCCAAGCGAGATTTGCAGCGTTTTATCAACCTGCATGACTTTGCCACGAAGCAGAGCGTGGACACCCAGAACGCGCTGGTTCGCCAGCTCGAGGCGACGATCCAAGGTGATCAGGCCGCCATCGAAAGCGCGCAGACACAACTCGCCTACAGCACGATCACGGCGCCTCTTTCGGGCCGGACCGGCGTCCGTCTTATCGACCAAGGCAACATTGTTCATGCCAGTGATGCGAGCGGACTGGTGATGATTACCCAGCTGCAGCCGATCTCGGTGATGTTTAGCTTGTCGGACCGGCAACTTACGAACATCTCCCGGGAAATGGCCAACGGACCGCTCAAGGTCATTGCGGAAGGGCGCACTGATCATCAGCCGCTCGGGGAAGGCACGCTTACGCTCGTCGACAACCAGATCGATCAGGGCACAGGAACCATCCGCCTGAAGGCGACCTTTCCAAACGAAGATCACGCGCTGTGGCCAGGCCAGTTTATCAATATACGCCTGCTCCTGCGTACGCTGCAGCAAGTCGTCACTGTCCCCTCGACAGCCATCCAGCGTGGCCCGAACGGAATGTACGTCTATGTCATCAAGCCGGATTCAACCGTCGCGATGCAGCCGGTCAGCGTCGGTCAAATGAATGACGGGACGTCGGTGGTGGAGAGTGGCCTTCATCCCGGCGACAAGATCGTCGTCCGCGGCCAGTACCGGCTTCAGCCTGGGACCCGGGTTCAGGCCGGTGCGACGATTGTCAGTGTTTTAGGCGGAATGTGAGGCAAGCATGGCCATCTCCACCCCATTCATTCGACGGCCGATCGCAACCTCGCTGCTCATGGCCGGCATCCTGTTGCTCGGAGCTGTCGCTTATCCGCTGCTGCCGGTGGCGCCCCTGCCGCAAGTCGATTTCCCGACGATCCAGGTGAGTACCCAATTTCCCGGCGGCGGTCCCGAGACAATGGCGTCGTCGGTGACCGCGCCACTCGAGCGCCAATTCGCACAGATCCCCGGCGTGACGCAGATGACCTCGTCCAGCACGCTTGGCAACAGCTCGATTACAGTGCAGTTCGATCTCAATCGCAACATCGACGGTGCGGCACAGGACATCCAGACGGCGATCAATGCCGCCGGGGGCCAGCTACCCAAGACGCTTCCGTCGCCGCCCACCTACCGAAAGGTCAATCCGGCGGATGCGCCGATTTTTGGTCTGGCCGTGCATTCGGATTCCTTGCCGATCACCGTTGTGGACGACTATGCCGAAAACGTGCTCGTCCAGCATATCAGCCAGATTCCGGGAGTGGCGCAGGTCAACATCAGCGGGCAGCAGAAGCCCTCGGTGCGCATCCAGGTCGATCCCGAGGAGCTGGCATCGATCGGACTCGGTCTGGAGGACGTGCGCGCCGCGCTTACGACAGTGACGACGGATAGCCCAAAGGGCAGCATCGACGCCGCGACGCGCACGTTCACGATCGATGCCAACGATCAGCTACTCAGCGCTGAACCGTGGAACGACGTCATCATCGCCTACAAGAAGGGCGCCCCCGTGCGTGTCCGCGATATCGGACACGCGATAGAAGGCCCGGAAAACACCAAGCAAGCTGCGTGGGCCAACGGCAAGCGGGCTATCAATCTGATGATACTGAAGCAGCCGGGCGCCAATGTGGTCGACACGGTCGACCGCATCAAGGCGGTCCTGCCGCAATTGCAGGCTGCAATCCCGCCGGCCGTGAAGGTGGACATCCTCAGCGACCGGACCACGACCATCCGTGCGTCGATCAGCGACGTACAGTTCACGCTGGCGCTGACAATTGCGCTCGTCGTGATGGTGATCTTCGTCTTCCTGCGCAATTTCTGGGCGACGATGATCCCGAGCGTGACGGTGCCGCTTGCGCTCGTCGGCACCTTCGCGATTATGTTCCTGTTCGGCTACAGCCTCGACAACCTGTCCCTCATGGGGCTCAGCATTGCGGTCGGTTTCGTGGTCGACGACGCGATCGTGGTGCTGGAGAACATCCACCGCTACATCGAAGAAGGGATGGACCCGGTAGAAGCCGCGATCAAGGGTTCAGGAGAAGTCGGATTCACGATCGTCTCGATCAGCCTCTCGCTGGTCGCGGTGTTCATTCCGCTGCTGCTGATGGGGGGCATCGTCGGGCGCGTCTTTCGCGAATTCGCCGTGACCGTAACGATGACAATTCTGGTCTCGGCATTCGTGTCGTTGACGCTGACGCCGGTCATGGCCGCACTGTTCATGCGACGCGAGACCTCAGTGCGCCACGGCAGGCTCTATCTGGCCTCGGAGCGCGTGTTCGATCTCATCCAGGCCGGCTATCGCCGCAGCCTGGACATGGCAATGCGTCACAGCCTGATCACCCTCGTGGTGTTCATATTGACCGTGATCGCATCGGGGTACCTGTTCGTCGTTATTCCCAAGGGATTTTTCCCGCAACAGGATACGGGCCTGATCATAGGGACGTCTGAAACGGCGCAAGACGTGTCGTTCGCCGAGATGGCGCGCCGACAAATGGCGCTCGCCGAGATCGTGTCGCGCGACCCGGACGTGGCCACAGTCGGGATGACGGCTGGCTCCTCGGCCGGTCAGACGCAGAACAACGGCCGGCTCTTCATTAGCCTGAAACCGCGCGATCAACGCAGCGCATCGGCGAGCCAGATCATCAACCGGCTACGCCCACAGATCGCGAAGGTCCAGGATGCGGCGCTATTCCTGCAGCCCGCGCAGGATATCAATGTCGGCGGCCGTCCGACGCGAACGCTCTACCAGTACACGCTGCAGGACGCCGACGTCGGGGAGCTTAATCAGTGGTCCCCCAAAATTTACGCGAAGCTGAAGACCCTGCCCGAACTCAGGGACGTTGCCACGGATCAGCAGACAGGGGGAACCACCTTGACCCTCGAGATCGATCGGGATCAGGCCTCGCGGTTCGGAATCCAACCGCAGCTGATCGACGATACGCTGAATGACGCGTTCGGCCAGCGCCAGGTTACTCAATACTTCACCCAGCTAAACAGCTATCACGTGATCGAGGAGGTGCTGCCGGAACTGCAGAATTCCAAGGAGGCACTCGACCGGATCTACATCAAGTCTCCTGTCACCGGACAGCAGGTGCGCCTGAGCACGCTCGCGAAATGGACAAACGCGCCAACCACGTTCCTGTCCATCAATCATCAGGGCCAGTTCCCCGCCATAACCTTGAGCTTCAACTTAGCGCCGAACGTCGCCCTCGGTCAGGCCGTACGGGCGATCAAACAGGCGGAGGCCCAGCTCGACATGCCGCCCTCGCTGAGTGGAAGCTTCCAGGGCAACGCCCAGGCCTTCCAGGCGTCGCTGGCCAGCGAGCCTTATCTGGTCGCGGCCGCGCTCGTCGTCATCTACATCATCCTTGGCATGCTGTATGAGAGCTACATCCACCCGCTGACCATCCTCTCCACGCTGCCGTCAGCCGGCGTAGGCGCCCTGCTGATGCTGATGATGTTCGGCTTCGACTTCAGCGTGATCGCACTGATCGGCGTCATTCTGCTCATCGGGATCGTCAAGAAGAACGGAATCATGATGGTCGATTTCGCCATCGCGGCGCAGCGGGACCGCGGCTTGTCTGGGTTCGACGCGATCCGCGAAGCATGTCTGTTGCGATTCCGACCGATTATGATGACGACGATGGCGGCGCTGCTCGGCGGGGTGCCGCTGATGCTTGGATCGGGTACCGGCGCGGAATTGCGCCAGCCGCTCGGCTATTCCATGGTCGGCGGCCTTATTCTCAGCCAGGCGCTGACGCTGTATACGACGCCCGTGATCTTCCTGTATCTGGAGCGAATCAACTCCTGGTTATCAAGTCGATCACGCAAGCGAACACCGGATGCTGGCGACACGGTGGTGCCGCTCCCCGAGCAGCGTCTGGTTAGTTAAGTCTCGGCTCCATCATTGATCTGTCCGAGGAAGGTCCGTCGCCCCCGCCGCGGCTATGAGGCGGTGAGGTGCGATGTCAGAAACCTGATACGCGTCTCCTAAAAAGATTTGGCGAAGGCGAATCAAGGAGCAGAGAAAGCTCAGGGAGGCGATTTCGAAGCACGACGGCTGAACTCACTGAGCCGCGAGGCATCACGATAGCTTTTCCACACGACTATTTTCCTCCTGGCACGTCGCCGTCCCCCTCAACCAACCTCAGCAGTTTCATGACAGTTTGTGCGCTCCCTCTACCCCGAGGACGAGATCTTCGGCTCGATCTTTTCCGCGGACTCGCCAACTGGGCGATCTTTCTCGACCATATCCCGAACAATACGGTCGCATGGCTGACGACGCGGAATTACGGCTTTAGCGACGCGGCGGACATCTTCGTCTTTATCTCCGGCTACACCGCGGCGTTTGTCTATTCGAGACGAATGTCGACGCAGGGGATCCTAGCAGGGACGGCGTTGTTGATGCGGCGGGCTTGGCAGCTTTACGTTGCGCATGTCCTGCTGTTCATCTTCTATGCTGCCGCAATAGGCTACGTAGCAGAGCGCTACGGGAGTTCCCATCTGCTCGAAGAATTCAACGTTGCCGGAATGATCGAACAGCCGATTGCAACGCTCACGCAAGGGCTGCTGCTGAAATTCAATTGGACGTCCTCCCTCTGTACATCGTGTTGATGGCGGGATTTCCGCCGCTGCTGGTTCTCATGATGCGGTCGCCTAATGCGGCGTTGGCGGCCTCATGCTGCGTCTACTTGCTGGCGCGCTATTTCGGGTGGAATTTTTCAGCCTATCCCTCCGGGGGGTGGTACTTCAATCCGTTCGCATGGCAGTTTCTGTTCACGCTGGGCGCCTGGGCGGCATTGGGCGGCGCTGCTCGGGCGCAATCGTTGGCACGATCACGGTTCGTCCTGGCCGCAAGCGTCGTCTTTGTTCTTCTCGCGCTCATCGTGACAATGGCCGTCCGATTCGGGGCGGCAGGCTTCATGCCTGCCGGAGGGCTCGAAATCGTCGTTCCCAACGATAAGACGAATCTGGCGCCCTACCGTGTACTGCACTTTTTGGCTCTCGCGGTGATCGTGGTTCGCATCATTCCGAAGGATTGGGCGGGCCTGAACAGGCGCCTGCTACGACCGCTCGTGCTTTGCGGCCAACGGTCGCTCGAAGTATTTTGCGTCGGCATCTTTCTGTCGTTCGTCGTTCACTTCGTCCTGGAAATGTATTCCGATCGCCTGACTGCGCAGATCGGCGTCAGCCTCGGCGGGCTGATGTTGATGACGTGCGTGGCTTCTTACAGGACGTGGTCGCGCAAGCTGGACGCGCCGCCGCCAACAGATCACGGTCAAGACGCGGGATTGCCGCTGATTGAAGCGAAACAAGGGATTCGGCGTGGTGGAAACCAAATCTGAATGGTCGGTCCCATCTTGGCTCGCATGGAGTTTGGGCTTATGGTCTATCTAGATTTTTGCCTGAGCGATTAAGATCCGGACTTCGATGCTGATGCGATTGACGAGAGCAGGACGATTGAGGGCAGGAAGGATCCTTGCCTCGATCTATATGCTTTGCGTCTTGATGCCGGCCCTGTCGTTCGCGTTCGCCGACGGCGCTCTCGCGGCGCCATGCCTGACCGACCCGGATCACGCCATGGGCATCGTTCATGTCCACGAAACGGCCGCGGGTACCGTCCAGCACGTCCACAACGACGCCCACCCGCATGATCATGCCCAGTCGGCCAAGGCTGGTCACCACGACGACATGGGGATGGCCTCGCATTTGGCGATGGCATCGGCGGACATCCAGGCTCCGTCTGCCCCCGCGCACGACGGCCACAAGGCGCCCGGCGCGCAATGCTGCGGCATGGTCTGCATCAGCGCGCTGCCGGCAAGCGTGACGGATTTCGTCACCCCCACGGCGCCGACCTCCCGCTGCGCGTCCGAGACGTATCGGAACGTGGCCGGCAAGGCTCCTCCGACCCTCTACCGTCCCCCCATTTCCTGACCTGATCGACAAGGACGCGGTGCCACGCCCGCCGAGGGCACGCGCACCCGTGTTTCATCGTCAGTTCGGGGAAAGACCATGCTTGCGCAGTTTGGGGTAAAAATCGCCGCCGTTCGTTCGGTGGCCGCGACGCTATTCGGGACACGTTACGGGGTGCCTGCAGCCATTATGGCAGCCGCCCTCACGCTAGGGGGCTGTCTACCGACGACAGTGCCTTTGGCGGGGCCGGACCCCGCGGACCCTGGCGCAAGGGTGGCCGGCGTCGGCTACCGTTCCACGGTCGCTCCCTACACCAGCCTGCGCCCCGCCGCGCCTTCGTCCTGGCGCGAGCAGAACGACCGCGTCGCTCCGGCGCCGAAATCGGATCGGTAGGAGCGGCAGATGCAGCCAGAGCTTCACTTCAAGAGCCGGTCCGCGAAGGTCCCTCACGTCGCGGCCCTTTTCGCGATGCTTCTCCTCTCGGGATGCGCCAGCTTCTCTCCGGACGGCGGCTTGGGCATGGTCGCCGATCTCAGCAGCCAGACCCTCAAGAAAGACGTCGCTTTCGTGCGGACGCCCGAAGAGTCGGAGCAGATCGACGCGCGGGTGCATCGTCTGCTGCGGCGAAGGCTCGATGTCGAGGCCGCCGTTCAAATCGCGCTGCTGAACAACAAGGGTCTGCAGGCCGCCTACAACGAACTGGCCTTGGCGGAAGCGGACTCCATCCAGGAGAGTTTACCGCCCAATCCGACCTTCTCGATCTCCAGCATTGCCGGAGACGGCGCCACCGAAACCGAGCGCCAGATCGTGGGCGACATCCTGGCGCTGGCGACGCTTCCGTTTCGGACGGAGATCGCCCGCGAACGGTTCAAGCAAGCGCAGCTGCGCGCGGCGCTCGTCACGCTGCGGCTCGCGGCCGATGTCAGGCGGGCGTATTATCAGGCGGTCGCAGCCAGGGAGTTGGCCGCTTTGCTGACCGATGCGCAATCGACCGCCGAAGCGACGGCGCGGCTCGCGACCAAGCTCGGCGAGACCGGTTCCGTCAACAAACTCGACCAGGCCCGCGAGCAGGTGTTTTACGCCGAAACGACGGCGGATCTCGCCGCAACCCGGCAGGAGGCCTCCAGCGCGCGCGAAAGACTGGCGCGTCTGATGGGCCTCTGGGGCAGCGATCTTGATTTCAAGCTACCCGATCGCTTGCCGGCCTTGCCGCGGCGGCCGGCGACGCTGCCGTTCATCGAGGCCGATGCCGTCGGTCATCGAATAGATCTACAGATCGCGCGCATAGAGCTGGACGCGCTGGCAAAATCCCTGCACCTGACCGAAGCGAGCCGCTTTGTCACCATGCTGCAGATCGCCGGCATCGATCGCAAAACGAAAGACCCGGACACCCCGCCGTTCCGCGAGCGCGGCTTCGATATCCAGTTTCAGATTCCGCTGTTCGATGGCGGCGAAGTGCGCGTGCGGCAGGCGACGGAGACCTATAACGCCGCATTCAATCGGCTGACGGAGAAAGCCGTCAACGTGCGCTCGGAAGCGCGGGATGCGTACCGCTCCTATCGATCGGCCTATGACATCGCCGAACACTACCAACGCGAGGTCTTGCCGCTGCGCAAGATCATCTCGGACGAGATGCAGCTGCGCTTCTCGACCATGCAGGTCGATATCTTCGCGCTGGTGACCGAAGGACGCCAGCGGCTCGCCTCGTTGCGCGCTGCCGTCGATGCGAAACGGAATTTCTGGAAGGCGCAGTCGGACCTGCAGACCGCCGTCAACGGCGGCGGGGGCGGCGGCGCGCAGGATACGCCAACGCCGGGCTCGGGCGCTCAAGCGTCCGGCGCCGGTCCATAAAGGAGGTCAGTGATGTTTTCGCGCAGACAATTTATGGGTACCGCGACGCTGATCGGTGCCGGCGCCGTGATGGGCCGCGTGCAGGCCGCAGGCATTCCGGAAGCGCCGACGATGGACAAGGCGGTGATGCAGCCGCCGCTGCATCCGTCCAGCGGTCCGGATTACCGGCCCGTGGTGACCCTCAATGGATGGTCGCTGCCTTGGCGCATGAACGGCGACTGGAAGGAGTTTCACCTGGTGGCCGAACCCGTGGTGCGCGAGTTCGCGCCGGGCATGAAAGCGAATCTGTGGGGCTACAACGGCCAGGCGCCGGGCCCCACGATCGAGGCGGTCGAAGGCGACAAGGTGCGCATCTTCGTCACCAATAGGCTGCCCGAGCATACGACTGTGCATTGGCACGGGATGATCGTGCCCAACGGCATGGACGGGGTCGGCGGGCTCAACCAGCCGCACATCAAGCCGGGCAAGACCTTCGTCTACGAATTCGAGCTCAAGAAAAGCGGGACCTTCATGTACCACCCGCATTCCGACGAGATGGTGCAGATGGCGATGGGCATGATGGGCATGTTCATCGTGCACCCGCGCGACATGTCGTTCCGTGCCGTCGACCGCGACTTCGTCTTTGTCATGAGCAGCTACCTGATCGATCCGGGCACCTCGCTGCCGAAGGTCAACGAAATGACCGACTTCAACATGTGGACGTTCAACAGCCGGGTGTTCCCGGGGATCGATCCCATGCCGGTGCGGCTGGGTGACCGCGTGCGCGTGCGCGTCGGCAATCTCACCATGACCAATCATCCGATCCACCTGCACGGACACAGCTTCGCCGTCAGCTGCACGGATGGCGGATGGGTCCCGGAGAGCGCGCAGTGGCCGGAGGTCACGATCGACGTGCCCGTCGGCGCGATCCGCGCCTTCGATGTCGTCGCCGACAATCCGGGCGATTGGGCTCTGCACTGTCACAAGGCCCATCACACGATGAACGCGATGGGCCACGACATGCGCAACTTCATCGGCGTGTCGAAAAAGGATCTCGCCCGCGTGGTCGGCAAGCTCGCGCCCGACGCGATGTCGATGGGATCGACCGGCATGGCGATGGGCGAGATGGAGATGCCGGCGCCAGACAACACACTGCCGATGATGACGGGCTCGGGTCAGTTCGGCCCGATCGAGATGGGCGGCATGTTCACCGTCATGAAGATCAGAGATGGCCTCGCTCGGGACAGCTACGCCGATCCCGGGCCGTACAAAAATCCCCCCGGCACCGTCGCCTATGAAATCGATGCGCCCGACGCCAAACCTCCTCGGCAGGGCAAACCGAAGGAGGCGACGAAACCTGCCGAGATGAAGGGAATAAAAGGGATGAAAGGCATGAAGGGCATGTAGCCACACGTACCAAGAACAAGGAGACGAATTATGAAAACGCTAAATCGAACCGGCATCGCGCTCGTCGCGACGCTGCTTCTGTCGGTCACGGCTTTAGCCAGCGAGGGGCCTCCGGATCAGCATCACGAAGGCTCGTTTTCGGCCGGCCAGCCGGGCGACGCGACAAAGCCGTCCAGGATCGTTCAGGTCACGATGATCGAATCCGACGGCAAGATGCTGTTCTTGCCGAACAGGGTGGAGGTCAAGAAGGATGAGCAGGTCAAGTTCATGCTGCGCAACAACGGCGAACTCGTCCACGAATTCATACTGGCGACCACTGCCGAAAATCTCAAGCACGCCGAGTCCATGAAGAAGAATCCGGACATGGAACACGACGATGCGAACGGTAAGCGTCTTGCCCCGAAGCAGACCGACGAGATCGTGTGGAAATTCAGCAAGGCCGGCGACTTCGAATATTCCTGCCTGATCCCGGGTCACCGGGAGGCAGGAATGATCGGAACGATCGTCGTCAGATAACGCACACCAAACCCAATCTCACGAAAGGAAAGAAAATGAAGCTCAACAAACTCGCAGCAGTAGCACTCGCACTCTCCGTCTTCGCTTCGTCGGCGGCATCCGCCCAGGACGAGATGGTCAAGGGCGTGGTGAAGAAGATCGACGCGGGCGCCGGGAAAATTACGCTGACTAGCGGGCCGATCAAGAGCCTGGATATGGACGAAGACAACATGACGATGGTGTTCCGCGTCAAGGATCCCGCGATGCTCAAGCAGGCGAAGGTCGGAGACAAGGTGCAGTTCGAAGCCGGGCGAGTAAACGGGGAGATCGCCGTTACTTCACTTCAGAAATCGAAATAGCGCCTCACACCGAGAGCCCGACTCGACGAATGGCGGGGGCGGCTCGATGCTCGCCCCCGCCATTCGTGAAAACAAATTTCTTGCACGATCCGAAACATCGAGGAGAGACTGAGTGTCGAAGATGATTTCAATGGCCGCCGTTGGCGTGATCGCGGCGAGCCTGTTCGGTGGCGCCGCGTATGCCCATCCGGAATTCCAATCGGCTGATCCTGCTCCCGGAGCGGCCACGACGACGTCGCCCAAGCAGATACGGATCACGTTCAACGAGAACTTGATCCTAAAAATGTCCGGCGTCGAGGTGAAGGACCAAACCGGCAAAATCATCGCGACTGGTAAGGTGGCGACCGATCCGACCAACAAGAAATTGCTGGTGGTGCCGGTCAACGAGCAACTGCCGCCAGGCGACTACAAGGTCGAATGGCACGCGGTTTCCGACGACACCCACCGGGTGAAGGGTAGTTTCTCGTTCAGCGTGGCGCCCTGATGATCGATCTCGGACTCGTCGTCGCGCGGCTTCTGCACTACGCGGCGGTGACCACGCTCGCCGGTGTGTCGTTTTTTCCGCTGTACGCCTACCCGGCCACCGAACCGAAGGAGCTATCTCGGCGGCGGCAGGCGGTGCTTCGCTCCGCCGCTGCCGGTGCGTTGCTCAGTGGCCTGCTGTGGTTCATCTGCTCGGTGGCAAACATGAGCGGCACGTGGGCCGGCGTCGCCGATCAGGAGGCGCTTTGGACGGTATTGAGCGAAACGACTTTCGGCAGCGTTTGGGTGGCGCGAATGGTTCTCGTCGTCGTTATTCTAGGCGTGACGGCCGCGCGTCCGTTATGGATGGCGATCGCCGGTCGAGATCTGATCACCGCATGTCTCGCGGCGGTCCTGTTGGCGTCGTTGGCGGGAACGGGCCATGCCCAAATCGAGGAAGGCTGGATGAGCGTGGTCCACGCCGGGTCCGACGCAGCGCACCTTCTGGCCGCAGGCGCATGGCTCGGAGGGCTAGTTCCGCTCGGCTTCATCCTTCTCAACTATTCGATCAGGGGCGGCGAGCCGATCGTCGACGTGGATCGGATTTTGCTGCGGTTCTCAAGCATGGGCTACGTCGCGGTGGCGACGCTCGCCGCATCGGGCCTCATAAATAGCTGGTTCTTGGTCGGTTCGGTCTCCAGCTTGCTGACTACTCTGTACGGGCAGATTCTTCTCGCGAAGGTGGCATTTTTTGCTGCAATGCTCGCGCTTGCCGCCGCGAACCGATTCTGGCTCGTTCCGCGGATGATCGAGACCCGAGCGGGGCGTTCCGGAGAGCCGGCCGTGTGGCTCGCCAGGTTGCGCTACCATGTGCTCGGCGAGCAGTTCTTGGGTCTGATAATCCTTCTGGCCGTTTCCGTGTTGGGAACCATGCGGCCGGCGATCGGTCAGTAATGAATAGCACCCGCAGCTGGCCTCTTCCGCCGCCGGCCTTCTCGCCAAAGCAAGCGTTCATGGCCAAATCAGTCTGGCTTTCGGCCAGAATCGTCGGATGAGTGCTGTTGTAGTCAGCCTAACTCAAATTTATTTCCTGACCGGTGAAAAGACACGAACATTCCGATGTTGGAGCCGGACAATGTTAAAACGTCTTCTTACGATTTGGCTCTTGATGCAAGTAATGGCGATATCTGCAACAGCCCAGCGGGTTCAACGATCACGGACAAGAGCTATTGGCCGAGAGAGGGCCAGGCAGAGCACCCAAGACCCCTCTGAAGGATTTAGTTCTGCGCTCGCATACGACGGATCAGTGTCAGGTTTGCAGCGAGCGGCGAATACCAACGACGGCGATACATGGCGTTATCAGGGCGGCTCAAAATCCCACTGATGTCCGCACCGGCTTGAAGCGCAAAGGGTTGCGGACAGATCGACCTCCGCAACCTGATTCAGGCTCTAGCGATCGACCCCGAACGAATACTCGCCCTTCACGCGGTGGGTATCTTCGGAAACAGCATGCCAGGTGACCGTATAACGTCCCGCCACCAACGGCGCCGGCAGGGGAACGACGAGCTGCCTTCGATCCCCTGGATCATTCACCGGCACGCCAGTGGTGATGGTTTTCCCGGCTTCGTCCTTGAGCTCGAGGCCAGAAAACTTCGCTATCACGCCCTCGCTGAAGTTCAGCTTGATTTCCTCAGGGGAGACCTTGCTCGAAACATCGGAGGCCGGGCTAACAGACTTCAGTTTCAGATGAGCATCGGCCGAAGTGGCAAGCGCGCCAATCGCCAGAACCGCGAGAGCAGCTATCGCTATCGTATTGCGCGACATTTCATTCCTCCTTGTTCGTAGCATCCAAACGGTTCTCTCGCTCGGGTGCCGCTACCAACCCCGATAGCCGTAGCCATAATAGCTAGGCTGCGAATAATACCGGTATCGCGGATATCCATGGGCATCGTCATGAAGATCCCGAAGGGCGCGATGATAGGCACGGTGCTCACCACGACTGTAGAAACCGTACTCGTGGGCGCGTTCGTGCGCGTCAGACAATTGGTCGTGGAACCGATCGTGAGCGCTATAACCATAGTCTTCATCATCGTGAGCAAATGCGGGCACCACGGGCAAACTCAACAATAGCGCGGCAGCCACTAGAAGAGCTTTTCTTACGGTCATGGTCATCTCCCTTCGCTGTGTAAACCCAACGCGGCCAGGCGCTATGGGGTTCACTGACTTTCAGTTCTAGGTGGAGAACTTAAGCGGGTTGATATGAACCCCAGCCGAACAGGCAGTTCAGCGACCGTTTATTTCGAGCTTCTCAATCTCGGTCGCCACCGGATTGCCACAGAACCGCCACGCCATAGAAGTGCCTTACCGCGATGTCAGATGGCGGCGGACCAGTCGGTACTCGTGCCAGATCAATCCCATCACGATAACATCGAAGACCGTCAACACGATGAGACCGACGCCGTGCGTGTACGAGAAGCGGTAGAGCTGGTAGACGATGAAGAGGCCAAGCACGACAAGAGAAACAGGATAGGCCCAGAGCTTGTTTCGAAGCAGACCGGCGACGAGCAACAGCTTAATGACGCCATGGCTGAGCAGATAGAACGCATAGAAGCGCTGGGTGCTGACGGTTAAATTTCTGCGCCAGGCTTAGGAGATGTGTTGCAACGAAGTCATTTGGATCTTCAATCAGTTCTTCCTGGGAGAGGGCATTGACCAGATTTGTGATGGCGCTTGTGCTGACGAAGGTCAATACAAGGCCGCCGATGCACTCGATTAACGCATGAGCCCCCTTCAGGAGAACACTGATCTCAAAAATCTGGCGGACACGGCGTTCGTTCATGCATTCCTCGAGTGAACCATTAAGGCAGAGAAAGCGAACGATATAGATGGATCAGGCCATCACGCAGTGGATCAATTCCTTCGCCGCCAGCAACGTCCTGTTGGATTCCGCCATGATTGCGGCCACCAACGTTGGCGTTCCGCTGCTCGTTGCCCTCGTTGTCGGCCAATGGTGGAGCAAGGTCGATCGGACGCATGTCCGGCATACCTGCATTGCCGCAGGGCTGTCCTTTCTGATCGGGCTTGGCCTCAATCAGATCATCCTCCTGTTCGTCCACCGGGTCCGGCCGTACGACGCCGGTTTCAGCAATCTGATCATTTCCAAGAGCCCTGACTGGTCGTTTCCATCCGATCACGCCACAGCATCGATCGCCATTGTCGCGACGTTTGCCCTTCACGGCTTGCCCCGCCGCGCATTTGTCTTCGGACTTCTGGCATTGTTGATCTGCTGGTCACGCGTTTTTGTCGGCACCCACTATCTGACCGATGTCCTCGGCGGCAGCCTCACCGGTGCGGTCGCGGCCATGCTGGTCTGGGTGTTCTATCGGGAGGGATCCCGGCTCGATCGCCTTGCAACGGGAATCCTCTGACTAACGAGGCCAAGCCGAGCGCCCGCACTCCGCCGGGAATTCTCGCCACATCCCGGCGGACTTTTGGCCGGCGCGTTGTTGTTCGGCACGTGAATCCATCATGACGGCTTGGCAGTCCGTGGAGATGGACGGTTCTCGTCCTGTTCATCGAAGACCTGCTGAGCGTAGGCGTCGAGCAGCGTCTCGCAACCACGTAGCCGTTCCGCCGCTTCGTCAGCCAGCGTTGCGCCGTAAAAATCGAGCTTCCTGATCTTTTCCAGCCAGCCCTGGAGCTTCTTCAGGTCGGTGTCTTCTTCCTCAAGCTCGGCATAGGTAAATTTTTTGATCGCGATCTCCTTGGCGATCTCAGCTTCGAAATCGGCGCATCGACCGAGAAATTCGCGATACTGTTCGTCTCGGTCCTCCTTGAAGCGGGCAACAACTTTCTCCTCCTGTCCTCGGTCCAGTGCGACCGTCTCCAGGATCACCGCTTCACCGTTCATCTCATGGATGTCGTTCTCCATCATCTTCAACTGGCGAACGTGATCGTCGGTCTTTGGCAGCAAGCAGATGCCGTTCTGCAGATAAACCGCGCCCAATGCCTTGATCTTCCGCCAGAGCGCAATGCGCTTCTTGGCGGGCTCGGGCGGGACCTTATAGGTCAGCAGGAGCCAAGAGTTGACGGGCATCGGTGCAAATGTAATGTAACAGCCGTAACAATACAAGCGTACTGACAGATCCGATCCCGGCAGGGCCGCATTCTGTGGAGGCAAAGATCATCACGGGCGCTCCACCTGATAATTCGCAATCGACGCATGACCTGGCAGTTCATTGCCTAGGGGTTACCAAGTCTTATGGGACAGGCGACGCAATGGTGAGTGCATTGCGCGGCGTCGACATCGACGTCCGGCGCGGTGAACTACTGATGATCGTCGGACCATCGGGATGCGGAAAGACAACTTTGATTTCTATCATCGCGGCGATCCTCGATCAGGACGCCGGTCGATGCGAAGTGGTCGGCCGCGACCTACAGCGCATGGACCCCAGGGAACGCGCGCACTTTCGAGGCTCGTCAATTGGCTTCGTCTTCCAGGTTTTCAACCTGCTGCCTGCTCTTACGGCGATCGAAAATGTTGCCGTGCCGCTGCTGATTAAAGGCGTCTCCTGGAAGCAAGCAGAATCCCGCGCCAGAGAAGTTCTCCAACTGGTCGGGCTCGGGCACCGTCTGGGCGCACTTCCTGCGCAACTCAGCGGAGGCCAGCAGCAACGGGTAGCGATTGCGCGCGCGTTGGTGCACGATCCGAAGCTGATAGTCTGCGACGAGCCGACCAGCAGCCTCGATCACGAAACCGGGCACGCGATGATGTCGGTCATACGGGACGTTGCGAAGAGTCCTGGCCGCGCCGTGATCGTGGTAACCCACGATAGTCGCATCTTCGAGTTCGCCGATCGTATTGCGCGGATGGATGATGGAAAGATCGTTGAATTGATGGGTAGCGAGAGAAGAGAGCATGTACAATGATGAACAAGTACGCGCTCCCGCTCTTGGCTGTTGTCGGATTGGCAATCGCCATTGGCGCGGTTCTCCGAGGCAATGAAACCCCCTCGATCGACCTACCACCTGTCCAGGCGACGAAAGTGCCTTTTGCCTCGTATGTTGCTGGGGCGGGCATAATCGAAGCCAGCACCGAAAATATTGCCATCGGCACACCGGTGGCTGGCATTGTTACGGCGATCTACGTCAAATGGAACGATGGGGTCAACGTCGGCGACCCTCTGTTCAAGATCGACGACCGGGACCTGCAAGGTCAGCTCTTGCTCGCGACAGCCAAAGTCAAGGAGGCTGACGCAAATCTGGCGAAAGCGAATTACCTGCTCAAGTTAGGCGAAGGTTTGAGCGTCGGGAGCTCGATCAGCGCGCTAGACAAGGAGAACCGTCGCTTTGATGTGGCAATAAAAGAGGCGGGCCTCGCGTCGGCGACTGCGCAAGTTGAGCAGATTAAGATTGAAATCGAACGCCGCACGATCCGTGCTCCGGTGACAGGTCGTATCCTCCAGATCAAGACGCGGTTGGGCGAGTTTGCACAGAGCGGCGCTCTCACCACGCCACTGATGCTGCTGGGCGACGATTCTCGGTTGCATCTACGCGTTGACATTGATGAGAACGACGCCTGGCGAGTTCAATCAGGCGCAAACGCGACGGCGTTCGTGCGCAGTAATCCAACGCTGGGAACGCCTTTGAAGTTTGAGCGCTTCGAGCCATACGTGGTCCCGAAAGTGTCGTTGACCGGGCAAAGCACCGAGCGGACCGACACGCGGGTGTTGCAGGTCATTTACAGTTTCGAACCAAGGTCACTGCCTGTCTATGTCGGCCAGCAGATGGATGCATACATCGAGGCTCCCCCTGTTGCCGGACCCAACGCACCGGCGCCCCGGTCGTCGGGGAATCTTCCCTACGACGGCGCGGGAGCAGCTTCAAAACTTCAGTCTCGCGCCGGGAAGCTCTAGATGCTCCGCGTGGCCTTGAAAATGCTAATCGGCGACCGGGCCAAGTATGTGGGGCTACTGTTTGGCATCACGTTCATGTCGTTCCTTGTCACCTTTGCTGCGTCATACTTTTGCGGCTTTATGACGCGCGGGTTTGCTCTCATCTCCGAGAACCCGGCAGTGGACGTGTGGGTCATGGACCCTGCGGTCAATTCGACCGAGCACACGACGAATTTGCCCGCATCGGCGTTGGATCGCGTCCGCAGCGTTGAGGGCGTTCGGTCGGCCGTTCCGCTCGCATTGGCCGTCGCCGATGTACATTTCCCGAACGGACGATTTCAGTCGTTTCAGGTCATCGGGATCGACGATGCGACGTTCTCGAGTTTGCCTCCGCTAAAGGACAACACATCACCTGCCGTTCTCAGAACTCCTGACGCAGCATTAGTCGATCCAGGTGGAACCGAGGGCAAGCTCCGGACACCGCTTCTGCTGGAGGACCAATGGCCTCGCTCACCGCGTCTCGACGTGCCGACCCGTACGCTGGCTGTTGGTGATGAGCTTTTGGTGAATGATCATCGTATTAGGATTGCCGGCCTGTCGAATGCTTTGCCGCGGTATCCGCCACGGCCGCTACTCTATACAACCTACTCGAACGCCCTTCGCATCCTGCTGCCCGAACGGCACCGATTAACTTTCGTGCTTGTGGCCACCGCTCCCGGCGTTAGCCCAAGCGAACTGGCGACCCGCATCAAGGTGCAGACGGGTTTGCGGGCACGTTCCGCGGAGGACTTCAAAGCCGATACAGTTCGGTGGTTCTTGGCTAATTCAGAAGACGTCGGCGATATCGCGGCCATGCTCTCTCTGGCAATGTCGGTCGGCTTCGGGGTTACCGGCGTGATGCTCTACATGTTCACAGCAGAGAACCTTAAGCAGTACGCCGTGCTCAAAGCAATGGGAGCAACCTCTGGGTTGCTACTGACAATGATTTTTGTGCAGGTCGGTCTCTGCGCACTTCTCGGCACCGCGTTCGGGATCGGACTCTGCGGCCTAGTTGGTCAGATTCTGGCCGACACTGCCGGCTATCCTTTTCGCATGATGTGGTTTACGCCCCCGATAACCGGTGTGATGGTTTTGCTGGTCAGCACTGTGGCTGCGGCAATTAGTGCTCGTCCGGTACTGAAACTGTCGCCTGGGTTGGTTTTCGCCGGACGTTAGTAGGAACGTCGCCGCCGTGCGTTGGGGCGCGACGCGCGCGTGGCTGAAACGTCCGTCACATGGAACTACAAGACTTGGCTCAATATCGTGTTTCTCATACTCGCCGGATTGCTCGTCTCGCGATTCCTGAAAACCGGCGGCCCGGCGATGCTGCGCATAATGAAGAGACCTGCTGGGATCGGGCACGTCCACTAGAATTGTCAATTGAGCTACTTGAGACTAGGTGCTCCCCGCTATTCCGCTGCGCGTTTCGGAATGAACTTCGCGTCGTCGCGAGCCCGCTGGGCCCCCGCCCGCGCGACCGAGAAGCGCGAATACAGCGCGGGAAGAACGAGCAAGGTGAGAAGCGTCGCGGTGAGGAGACCGCCGATGACGACGGTTGCGAGCGGCTTCTGCACCTCGGCACCGGTTCCGGTCGCGAGCGCCATAGGAACGAATCCGAGCGAGGCGACGAGTGCGGTCATGACGACGGGACGGAAGCGCGTCAGCGCGCCTTCGCGGATGGCAGTCCTGGAATCGGTGCCTTCCTCGATCAACTTGCGGATCTGCGTCAGCATCACCAGGCCGTTGAGCACCGCGACCCCCGACAACGCGATGAACCCGACGGCGGCCGATATGGAGAACGGCATGCCTCGCAGCCAAAGCGCCGCAATCCCGCCCGTCAGCGCCAGCGGCACCGCGCTGAAGACGAGAAGCGCATCGCGCGGCGAGCCCAGCGCGCCGAACAGCAGGAGGTATATCAGCAGGAAACAGCCCGGAACGACGACCATCAGTCGCTGTCGTGCGACCGAGAAATTCTCGAACTGTCCGCCCCAGGTCAGGAAGCTGCCCGGCGCGAGCTTGACCCGCTCGTCGACCCTGGCCTGCGCGTCCGCGACCACCGAACCGATGTCGCGGCCGCGCACCTCGGCGGTCGCCACGACCCGGCGCTTGCCGTTCTCACGGCTGATCTGGTTCGCGCCTTCGGTCTGCTCGAACGAAGCGATCGTTCGCAGCGGGATCGAAGCCGCCGGCGCGTTCGGGTTCGCATGCGGGAGCGGCACGGGCAGCGAGTTGCGCGATAGGCCCTTGATAGTGACGCGGGATCGGCGATGAAAAGGAAGGATCGGATCACGAACGCGAGTATCAGAGCTGTCTCAAGAATTTGCCGAAGAACGCCTTCAACACACAAATGCAGCCGCGGAGATAACTGAAGACCGAAACCAACGTGAAAAAATTTGCGACAAATTGAATTAGCTTGTGCCGTGCCGGAAGGATGTGAGCTGCTTCATATTTCTATCGTCAACTTAAGCTAGAGTACCGAAAGCAAGGCCCGCTTGGGAGGATCACGAGATAGAACGCCTTGCTATTTACAACTAGAGGGGTAAAACTCAACAAATACTGGAATTTACAAGACCGCTCGATTGCGCCTCGCGCGCCGGAAAGGTCCGCGCACTGGAGAAGTGCCTTCCAATTCTTGCGATTGATGATCGTATTGCAACAGACTCAGCGCATTGGCGGCATACACGGCCGGTTCACGTTAGACAGCTCGTGGAGCTCGGATAAGGCTTCCTCCACAGCGCTTGTGAAAAGCAGAGTTCGAACAACGGCAGGGGCGCGAATTTCGGTCCACACTTTATCGATGGCTCAAAATACACCTTGTTACTTCCAGGAGGTTTGGCCATGGCTACGAATTCAAACAATTTGGTGACGACTCCCGGCGGCGTCAGACCCGCCGATCATGTTCACACTGTTATTCCCGACGACGTTGTTCAGCGCGACGGGACCGGAGCATTCACAGTCACACGCAAGCCGCGCGTCGATCCGGCACGGACAAAACAGCTTGTGGCGACGGGCCTCTATGCGTTCACGCCCGGCGGGATCAGGCCGAAGTCGATGATCCACACAGTCGAGCCCGGCCAAATCGTCAATCGGGATCTCGTCTTCAAGCGCTTCGATCTGCGCAGCGGGCAGTTCATTCCTCTTCCGCCGGTCGAGGTTGCACCTCCCCATCTGCCTGCTCTCGGCAGCGGCTGGATAACCTATGCCGCGTTTACAGAGAATTCTGCCAACGTAATTTCATCAATGACGACGACCTGGGTCGTTCCGCCTGCGCCGAAGCGGCAGGATAATCAGCTCATTTATATTTTCAACGGACTTCAGGATAGCCCGGTGACGCACATCTTGCAGCCCGTCCTGCAATGGGGCACCTCACCCGACGGTGGCGGAAACCGCTGGGCTGTTGCGAGCTGGTTTGTTGATTCCAGCGGAAATGCGTTCAAGACCCCCCTCGTGAATGTCAACGAGGGCGATGTACTGACGGGCGCGATGCGTTTGACGGGTCAATCCGGGACACTGTTCAACTACACATGTGAATTTTCGGGGATCGCTGGAACGAGCCTTCAAGTCAATAGCGCCAACCAGATGGTCATGCCTGTGGAAGTACTCGAATGCTACAGCATGTCCGAATGCCGCGATTACCCGAACACGTTGCTGACGGCTATGCGTTCAATCAGCGTCAATACGGCGAATGCTTCGCTCGCGCTAAATTTCGGCGCGGCGAACAGCGTCACTGATTGTGGGCAGCACACGATCGTCGTCAGCAACGCCGCGTCTGCCGGCGAGGTCGACCTCTATTATACCAGCCAGTTTTCCGGACCGTCGCCCTCTGTGGTCTCCAGCCTCAGCCGGTCACGCGATCAACTCGATCTCTTCGCGGTCGGCTTTGACGGGGGCGTCTACAGCACCTTCTGGAATCCAGACGGTGGCTGGTTCGATCGGTGGTTCCGGCTCATTGATACAAATTTCGGTGATCTTTTCACCGTCCCGCCTCAAACCGAGGTCAGCGTGCTCAGCCGTTTTGCCGACCATATCGATCTATTTGCGGTAGGACGCGACAGTGCGGTCTATTCGACCTTCTGGGATGCGAATGGCGGCTGGTTCAATCACTGGTTCCGGCTGGCGGACACGAATTTCGCCGACGGATTCAAGGTTCCGATTCAGACTCCAATCTCCGTCCTGTCGCGATTTACCGATCACATCGACCTGTTCGTCACAGGCTTCGACGGTGGCGTCTACAGTACGTTCTGGGACGCCAATGGTGGCTGGTTCAATCGCTGGTTCCGTCTCGGCGATACCAACTTTGGCGACAATTTCACAATCCCGCCGGGATCACCGATATCGAACTTGTCGCGCTTCCGGGATCACATCGATTTATTCGTGAGCGGGCGCGATGGTGGCGTCTACAGCACCTTCTGGGACGCCAATGGTGGTTGGTTCAATCACTGGTTCCGCCTCGGCGACAACAATTTCGGTGATAATTTCACGGTCCCGCCGGGATCGCCAATATCGAGCTTGTCGCGCTTCCAGGACCACATCGATTTGTTCGTGAGCGGACGCGATGGCGGCGTCTACAGCACCTTCTGGGATGCAAATGGTGGTTGGTTCAATCACTGGTTCCGTCTCGGCGATAGCAATTTCGCGGATAATTTCACGATCCCACCTGGTTCGCCGGTCTCGAGTCTGTCTCGTTTCAGAGACCACATCGATCTGTTCGTGACGGGCTTCGACGGCGGCATCTACAGTACGTTCTGGGACGCCAATGGCGGCTGGTTCAATCATTGGTTCCGTCTCGGTGATACCAACTTCGGCGACAATTTCACAATCCCGCCAGGGTCACGCGTCTCCGCCTTGTCGCGCTTCCAGGACCACATCGACCTTTTCGTCATGGGCCGGGACGGTGGCATCTACAGCACGTTCTGGGATGCCAATGGTGGATGGTTCGGCCGCTGGTTCAGAGTGTAGCGGCCACCTGAGCAATTCCGGCCGGAGGTCAGGCGGGCGATACGATCGGAGCGGGATTGCTCGCAACTCAGCGGGGGCTGAACGCGCGTCGCCTGAGCCACGTGAGCTACCCGGTTGGGCTGAACAAGGTGGATGACGCCTGCAGCTCTGCCTAGTCGCCGTGCGCGCGCGCCGCCTCGAAGCGCCGACACCAAATCGGGCGTATGCCTCGCCTCGACAACGTGCGGCACGAGGCCGAGCGCGCCACCAGCTTGGACGACTGTGGAGCGGAGTCCTCTCCATCGAGCGCTCCCGATTCTCCGCGCGACGATCTCCGGACGCGCAATTGTCTCACTCATATCTCAGCACGATAGAGCTTCACAAATGGACTTGCCACAAATGGACTTGCCGTGTCTGCCCTTGTGCAGGTTTTCGGATGCCGGGATGCCGAGATCCTGCCCAGCCTCGGACAGCCGGCGTCCGAAAAGCGCCAAGGCACGAAATCGCGGGGTGTGGGGCACTGTTGGTGCAGCGGGCGCTATGGGGATTTGGCGTCGGCGTGAGTGCTGCGGAAGTTGGGCCGACGCTGGCGATCGGATGGCTTTAGCTTGAAGCTTGGGGGTGCGTGCTGGCGCGAACGAGCGGATTGCACTTTGTTCGACGGGGTTTGCTGTGCGATCACGGACCAATCTTGCTGATCGGCGCAGGCGGGTGTGCTGTCGGGCGAGAGCCGGCCGGAATGGCGCGCTTCGGTGCGGTGCTGGATCAGCGATGACGGCATCATGAGGTGTCGATCCTGATCGCGGCTGGCGCCGGCGTGGGTCGATGCTTTGGCTCGCTGCCGCGCGCGAAGGTCTCGATGATGAACATGCGTCCGCCGCAGCAGGGGCACGGTCGTGGCAGCATGCGGGGTTCGTCGGCCGCTGGGGCCTCTAAGGCATCTTGCTGTTCGGATCGGACCGGCACGGCGAGCAGTTGGCGCGCCCGCGCGATGTTGGCGGCGCGGCTGCCACTGGCCAGCAGTCCGTAGTGCCGGATGCGGTGGAAGCCCCAGGGCAGCACGTGCATCAGGAAGCGCCGGATGAACTCGTGGATCGACAGCGTCATGGTCTGATAGCGGCCAGACCCCTCGATCCGGTAATTCTTCCACCGGAAGGTGACGCCGGTCTGGTCGGTTGCGTGTGAATCGGCCTGGCCTTTGACCGCCAATCGGCGCCCAAGGCTGACCCCACAACACATATCCTAAGCGCTGCAACTCATTCCAGATTCTGGCGCCGCACGGGGGAGGGGTCAATATTCGGAGCCGGAACACATTGCGCATACACATTCCCGAAGACATCAGAGACTGAACTGCGATCCTCACCAGCTTTCGGCATCATCGGCGCAAGTGCCTCGCGAACGTTCGAGGCGTCGCCGCGACCGCTCGCGAACGCCTCCATGTGGCGCTCGCCCCAAACGCGACCCTCATAGCCCGGACCGGGTCTCTCCGTCGCGCCGCCAACAGGATGCCCGAGGAGCCGCGCGGCGACCACATGGCCAGGCGCAGCGCGGTGCCCTCGCGTTCATCAAACATCCAGGCATTCTGCTCACCGAGCTCGCGACGCCAGCTTGGCAAGGAGACCCGGAAGCGTGGTAGCGGCGGCTCCGACGAGGGTCTCAAATGCGTCGTTCTCGTCATGGCAAGGCTTTTCCGTGATGCTCCCGTCAGCATCGTGCACGCCATGGATCCTCTCAAGGCGGGCGAGTTCGTCGATCGCCGCCAAGTGGGCCGCATTGGCTTTTCTGTGCTCGTCGATGGCAACAAAGACCGGGTCGACCGCGGGAGCGGCCGCTCGTGCTGCGATACCGTCAGCGCTGCAGCAAGGGCGGTTGCGTGGGATATAAAGCGCCGCCGCGTTGGATCGACGAGCGTGTTTGTGGGTGGCGTGCTATGCACGCCGTCAGCCTGGGTCATTTGGATTCCAGTCCTTTTTGGCTCGGGTTAGAGCCGGGGCGGAAGTTACAGCTTCCCCTCGGCTTGCTTTAGTGGTAACCATAATTCATGACCAAGCCAATTCGGGTTACCACTAAAAAGAAAAGGGGAAGGCCCGCCACGACTGGGCGCGGTACCCAAGTGGGCGAGCGCTGGCACCCCACTGAGCTCGCGGCGATCGATGCCTGGATCGCATCATCACCCGACAAGAACATTACCCGAGCGCACGCCATTCGCCGCCTGGTCGCGCTCGGGCTCAGGGTCAAGACGCCCGCGAGGCCCGTCAGCAAGCCCGGCCGGCGCTTGCGCGCTCAGGAACTCGCCACAAATGCGATCGAAAAGATTATCGATCCCGCTGCGCCACCAGAAGAACGAGCCCTGCGCCGGCGCCGCCTCACCAAAGGGCCAACAGAGTTTCGCGAAGACCGGGTCGATCTGCCCAAGGCGAAGAAATGATAAGGCAGTCTAACATCTATCGACAAAACGCCGACAACTGCATGCAGATGGCAGAGGCTGCGCAGGGCGAGCCCGCCTATAATCGGTACAAGCGAATGGAAGCCGCGTGGCTCGCTTTGGCTGAGGAACAGGACTGGCTGGACGGCGAACGATCACCGATCTATCCATCCGAGAAGGCGAAGGGGAAATGATCGGCAAAGAGAAAAGCACTGATCCTGGTCTCTCCGCCGCGGAGCGGAGGGCTTTCAGGGGCGCCGAAGCAAAAGAGGCGATGACTGAACACGAAGCGGCGCTGCAGTCGTTCCATGGAAACCGTGAACGCCTGCGGGCAGAACGCTTGGCGCGGGAAGCCATGGCGGGAACAATGTTCTACCCTGCACCAGAATTGCCGGATAACACTCCGATCGACAACGTCCGATTTTCTACGAGGATCCGAAACGCGTTAACAGCGGCCGGCTTGAAAACAGTTGGCGAAATTCGCGAGGCTACTGACGCAACGCTGTTGGGCCTGCCGGATATCGGAAAAGGGTCCGTGTCCCATCTGAGGGAAACGTTGGGGCTGCCCTCGACTGACGGCGTTCGGCCAAAGGACAAAAAGCCCGCCTGATTTGCCGATTTGACAATTCTCCGTTGTCGAAGGCTTTCGCGCGCGGCCGCGCCTGGTTACGCTGCCCCATGCGATCATCGATCTGGATAGGGATTTTTATTGGCTCTACGATCGGTGGGCTTATCCCCGAACTCTGGGGTGGCGACATGATCTCCTATTCGGGAGTGCTGCTCAGTGGGGTCGGCGCCTTCGTGGGACTGTGGCTCGGGTCGCGGGCGTCAAGATGACTGAGGCAATGCCCCGCCAGTCACCGGGCTGGGTGCGGTGCAGCGCTTGGGTGCCTACGAGGATTGCCAAGCCCTCACGGCGGCTTTTGTGCGATAATACGCACGGTCCAACATGATTCTCGGCAACCCACGGAGACCACGATGGGCAACGATGAGAAGCGGTCGGGCGAAGACAGGCGAGCGAAGAAAGAACGACGGTCTGGAACAGACACCCGATCGGCAGCGGAAAAACAACTAACTGGCGAACGTCGATCCGGACTCGATAGGCGACCGGGTCAAGATAGAAGAGATGAAGCGGACTCTCGAAAATGACGATGAGGGCGCTGGTCATCCTTGCCGCGGTCTGCTTTTCAGCGACCGCATTCGCTCAAAGCCCATCACCCAAAAGCGCCGAGAAGCCGCCGCTCGCTCAGGCAACGCCGAAAGCGCCAATGGGCTGCAAGCTCGTCGGGACAGTTAAAGGGACCAAGCTTTGGGCCGGAGACTGCGCGGACGCCGCGGCACTTAGGGGCGGCGCGCCCACGGCCGAAACCACCCCGCCCACCGGTCAAAAACAGTAAGCCGGCGCAGCCTTCACGGGCGGCTTTTTCCCGTCCAGACTTGCTCGCCCCCAAGAGTTGCGGTTGTATAGGTCGTCCTGATCTGGGAGATCAGCAAATGCGTATCCTGATGATCATCGCGCTCAGTGTTACACTGGCTGGCTGCACGGGAGATCGCGTTAAGCAGGCGCAGTTTCCTGGCACAACACCGTTACTGATACTTACTGCATGAAAGCGCGGCGTGGCTGACAACGGCTGGCAGCGCCAATTCGAGGAACCGATTGCCCTGCCAGACGGCCGGACGTATGGTTACGCTGCGCGATACAGCGACCTTCACCACCACGCAAAAAAGGGAAGCCGCGGAGCCGGAGTGGCAGGCCGCGATCGAGGCGCTGATGCTGGTGGTCGAGCACAGCGGACGGACAATGCTCGCTCGAGTTGGCGTCATGCGAGCGTTGAACCGCGGCCACGTTTGAGAGTTCAATACTTCACGGAAGGATCCCCACTGGGGGCGCCGGAAGCTGAAAGTCTGGATTTACGTCGACACGGGCAAGCAGGTGGGCGACCGCGATCACCTGAAGGTCTTCGCGAGCGAGGCTGCGGCAGACACATGGCTTCAGGAAAACGACCCGGAAGGCGTGGCGTTCGAATATGATGTTCTGGAATGAACCGTGTCGGCCGCCTTCAGCGCGAATGACCCCGCAAGACTACGGCCCCCTTGCTCCTGATCGAACCTTGGCACTCGACTTGCTGCGACATCAACGCTGGGAAATTTCAGGGCCCAGCGATGTCTCAGCGCCGCTCAACCAGTATATTCGGTCGGGCGGCGTTGTGCGTTTCTGGGACTGCGTGGGTTAAAACGAGACGGCCACAACGCCGCCGGGCGGTCGCGAGGAATTGCTTTATTGACAGCCATTACCCGCCTTTTACGGCGTCGCGATCAATCCGCTATCTGTTGCAACTATCCAGCGGTTGCCCCAACGCACGATAGAGTCGATCCGCCCAATGCCGGGCACTGAATCGCCGCGCATTGCCATCCGCACCCCGTCGGGCCCTCCGAGCACCGCCGTTCCGCCTCGAACGTCAAGAACTGTCCAACCCTCAATAGTTGTCGGTCTTGTCTCTGGCGCCGGTATGACAGGTCCCCTGGGCGCTATCGAGCCGGTCGGAGTCATATCTGCCCGGATAGCCGGAGAGGCTGTGCTTGAAGAGTCCACAGATAGGTGAGCCCCGTCCGACGATGCGGCGAGAGGTTTGGCGGAAATGCTCGCTGCAACTGCCGAGACCTGACTTGCGCCTGATGGCGTTCGCAAACCTAACGTGGATGCCGTCTTTCGGGCGCCTTCGCTCTTACCGCCTGACTTTGTTTCGGCAATTTGGCGCGATGGCGTTTCTGCCTGAGTGATTGGATTGAGGGCCGAGATATTTGCGGGACCGTACCAACTAAAGCCGCCAGCCCATCCCAATCCAAAGCCCGCAACCAGTGCGCCTGCGACCAGCCAGATAGTGCGCTTTCGATCGCGGTCCGGCTTCAACAACGCCAGAACCTCACCCCCATTGGGACTTGAGAAATCCCAGGGGTCCAGCGTCGCAGGCTGCCTTGGGACTTCGCAGCTGCCGTCAGCTTCCGCCGGCCGGATCTCTTCCAAGGTATTCGCCTGATGCAATTGCATGATCGGACCCCTTGTGGTCCCCAATGATCATGCCGGGAACTAAACCAATCGTTAACGGCGAATCAGCCGCGAGACGCCTGGGCTAGAATGAATTGCGCAGAGGGCGATCATTAATCGGAATGGCGCCGGATCGTTGAAGTGACGTCATGAATCGCACGGGGGCGACAAGTTCAGCTTTCTCAGGAGTGGATCCAGCCCGTCCGAGCGGCACGGCTTAAATTCACTGACCTGCTTTGGAGGCTTATCAGCGGCGCCCTTCTTCGATTGCTTTGTGATGCTGGCCCTATTGTTTGCGGCCTCGGCCCTAGGATCATGCGGATCGTGCCAATGACGAGGAATAATATCGCGACGCGGTGGGACAACGGCTGGCTTTGGCGCTGGTGGTGGCAAATCGGCTTGGCCTTGTTCGCTGGGCTGAACGAACACAACATCAACCTTCTCGGCGCTGGTCGGCGTGTCCTGATTGATAATAAGCGGCAGGCGATCGGCCTTGTTACCGGCCACTACAGGCATGACAAGTTCTGGCGAGGGCAGCGGCGCTGATTTCTTCGCAGCGGCAGCAATAGCGCCTAGTCCAGCCAGGCAAACCACTCCAAGTGCGACGGCTCTAATCACGCGGAGCCCCTATGCAGAGAGGCTCCGAGCCTTGTGAACAAATTGGTCCCGAATGAGGCCGCTCGGTTGGTTTGGTTAATGGCGCCAGGAGCGCGACGCTTCATCGGGGCCGGACTCATAGGCGAGGCCCGCAAGCCCGTCCAAGGCCTATCTAGGCCCGCGCCGGGTGAGCCGATGACGGAGATGAGGTGGCCAATTAATCCTAGATCAAAAGGTCACCACATCATCCGATCGATTGGGCGTATGGCGAGTTCAGAAATATCCGCTACGCTAAACGAAACGGTGCAGCGAATACCCGATGCCGAAGCCTCGTGACACCTGAAAGGTGACGGTTTTTACCGTCATATCCTTTCCAGGACTCCACCCGGCCGCGCCGCGGTCCGGCAGGTTCATTGCCGGCGCTGTGCCGCGTCTGCATGCGCCGCCAGCTCGTGGAGCTCGGTAAAGAAGTCCAGTGACTGGCCTATGAACAATCCATCGTCAGTGAGCGCGCGAACGGCTGCCGCCGCCGCTCCCCGCGTCGCGGTTGGGCGAATGATCGAGCAGACCGGAAGGGAGCGGCTCAGGAAGTGGGTGGGCTCCGGCATGATTAGATTGGCCTGCAGATCCTCGTTTCCCTGGAACGAGGCCATATCAGGGAAAGTGAGCCCATTGAACGGATCAGTCACCTTCGTGATATTGCCCACCTTGTCGTGCCACACCTGGAAGTGCATCGTTTCCGTCGGACCGATGCTGAGCAATATGCGCAGCACCTCCACGCTCGAGACGCGCTGCGCAAGGGAGGGATAGAGGCTGCTGCCGCCCTGCTCGATCGTGCCGAAATGGAATGCGGCCGTGTTGACGATCGCGAGCAGATGCTTCGGGTCTGTCGTGTCGTCATTGGTCCTCGGGATTGCGGGAAACTTGCCCTTGAGCAATCCCGGGACCGGATTCGCAAAGGTGGTATCGCCGAGGTCGGGATTAGCCTCCCGGCTGCGATAGCGCCCCCACCAGGAAGCGTCCACCGTGAGGTTCATGAGGTTGGTCAGGCGCTTCTTGCCCGACGAGCCTTGGGCAATGCTGCCGTGAAGCGTGCGGAATCGCTCGAGATTGACGGGCTTCGCGCCCTTGGATTTGAGATATTCATTGATGAAATTGAAGTGGGTGAATTCGTCCTCGGTGTTGTCGTGAATATATTGCGACATATCACCGTCAATCTGCGCAAGCAGATCAATGTAGGGCTTGTTCCCGCTGCCTGACGGCTCTTCCGGGTCCCTGATGCCGCCGAGCTCGTTGTACTGCTCCCACAGATCGGTTTCGAGTATTTCGAGCGCGGCAAGGAAACGGAGAATGCTGATGTCCCCGACCGTCGGACCATCATCATCCTCGGCGAATGCCGCTGTTGATATTGAGTTGGCCGCCATACTTGCGCCGATCACGGCCGGCGCTGCCAGGCCTGAGCGCAGGAATGAACGGCGGGTGGAAGAAGTTCCGAACTGCTTAGTTGGGCGTAGCATGATCCTGTTCTCCTCACGATGGTGATCCGCGAACCGTGATCCGTCGGTTTTTACTGTTCAATGCAAAACCCCTCCCGCGCCAAAACACTCCGGACGGAGCTGTTTTGGTTTTCCGCTTGGGTGCTTGCCGGCGCGGTCTCGTCTTTGGATTAGTTTAGTCGTGCGCAGTTTCTGATTCTGGGAAGCTCATGCGTCAGCATTCTCCTTCTAATTTCGGGAGTCTTGGACGAAGCGCTTTCAAACTCGGACGAAGGGGGTAATAGGTATGGACAACCACCAGTAGCGAAGTTCCAGCCCGGTACGACGGCTGACGCCATCTCCGTGATTGTCGTGATCATGCACCATAGTCGAAAATTCCCCGATTGGGCAAATATTTTTTTAGATTTGATTTCGCAAAAGCGAGACGAGGGCACGATCTGACTCTTCTCATCCGCGCTTCTTCGAGACGTCGGAATCGATCACTCGGAGCATGCATATATCAATTTCGAAAAGGCTTCGGGGCTTCCTCGTTGCCTGCGATCCTTGCGCAAACTATCGTGCCCCGATGATGCTCGTCCACATTAATTCAGCCCGATTGAATCTCGAACTGCGCACGTTCAAATGTTCCAATTGCGATGGTGTTGATAAGAGTTCAAGTCTCCGACTTGGCGGCTCTGTTTGAGGCATCAAAGCAAGGGCTGCTGAATGGCCGCCTCAACGCATCTGCATCCATACCGATTGACCGGCCTTCTCGCCGGACGGCGCGATCCTTGCCTATTGCAACAACAAATCGCGGTAAAACCCCGCCGACGACCATGCTTGGCGCCATCGCTGTGCTGCAGTACCTCGCCGCCAATACGTTAGACGATCAAAACGGCGTGGATTGCATGCCGGAAACGATCGACGGAGAAGCGTGGCCTGTTATTTTCTTCCGCACCTTGGCATCGGCTCTCGTGGAGGTGCAACCATGAAACACCTCGCGGCAATCAAAGAGCAGCTGCCGGTTCTGGTCGCTGCTGATGTTTATTTTCGCGAGTTGGGACGGCTGGCAAGTGAAACTGCGCGCGCCGCGCGAGAGCGGCGATCATGAGGTGTTCCTAGAAGACGGCCTTACCTTGCAGGCGTTTTTCGAGTTTATCGAGACGCTGCCGATAAAAAGGCCGAGCTGATCGAACCTGATGTTTCGAAGCCGCCGGGCCATTGCTCGGCGGTTTTTGCTTGCCTGTCCGAGGCGCTGCAGATCGGGGATGTGGAAAGCTTGCGAGCGAATCCACCTCTCTCAGTCAGCGGCTCGGGGCGCAAAACCAGTCGAAGACGTCGCCGCTCACCCCCCGTCCAAAAGTCTCGGTAAGCGCTGCCGTCCGGTAAAGCATTGGCGACATCTTCAGCGATCCGACCCATGAGGAGCATCGATAGATGATCCCCTGAAATCTCTCCAGCACCGGCGCGGCTGATGATCTCGTGCATCGGCAAGATGCCATGAAGTTGCACATCGTTCACGATCGCAAGACTCATTCGGTTGCTCCCCTTTTGCCGACTCAGTCCCTTGAGTTGAAGCCGAAGTTATTAACTATTTTTCTGAGCCCCAAACCGGGTTGAAAGATGCGGTATTATGGCTCAAACGCCACAAATCTGATGGTCGCCCCCTTGATCTAAGATCAAGTAAGTGCTAGATGTGTCCCTGTCGCGGTGGGGACCAAAGGCGCGAAACTTGAGGGATCATAGGAGGGGCGCTAATGCCGCCGCAACCGAAGGACGTTCTGAAGATCGAGACTGTTTGGATTAGAGAATACGCGAAAACATACCTTCCATGTGAAGCTGGATTTTCATTTCCGGCAGGCCGTTTGCGCGAAGCGCGCTTGAGCCTACTGGGCGTGACCATGATCTTCCGCAACGGGTATGTGGTGTTTGCAGACAAGCTGGACGACCCGGGCGCCATCTGGGTTGTCGAAGGCAGTGATGAAAATTCAGTTTCGTTTCAGCTGACCGTGATCGTGGTCACTGAAACGTTGGCTGTGGATTTGGTGCGAGTGGAACGACTGTTGGAGGAAAATGGCGATGACAATGATGCAGCATGATCGTGGCAGCAACGCTCGTGTTGTTCAGCAGTATGAAGTGGACACCCTCGGTGCCCCGTTCAAGGTAACGCTATGGGATTGCGTGTCCCTTGGCGTTGACCCAAAGACGGGCGAGGAGAAGGTCCACATTCCGGACTTGGTTGGATTGATTAAATCTGTGGTCAGAGCGCGGGTTTCACATCCTCGGAAGCTGAACGGAGCGGAACTTAAGTTCGTTCGTAACGCTCTCGGCGTGCGGGCGAATTTGCTTGCGGATTTTTTGGATATGACTCCCGAACACCTTTCGAGGTGCGAGGCTGGCTCAAAAGTTATGTCAACGATGAGCGAGAAAGTCTTTAGGTTGTTTGCCTTCTTGGGCACGTTCTTCTCGGACCCAGAGGAGATTTTGCTTCGATCTTTTAACAAAGAAGAGATCGATAAGAAGGCGAAGAAACCTAATGAAATGCGCCAGAAGTTTGCGGAGCAATTTTTGTCGATGAAGATCCAGTCCGTATTCGATGCGGAAGAGGATGAATTGCACTTTCACTTTATTCGACGCAAATCGAAGTCATCCAAACCGACGAAGCGGCAAAAAATGCTTAGTGAGGACGATGATGAATGGAAAGAGCCCGAGCCGATGAAGGCATGCGGCTAGGATAAAAATCGGCCCGGAAGGTTGCTTCCGGGCCGATTGTTACCGGAAAGATGAGCCCGCCGGTTCATGCCGGCGGGTTTTTTTCCTTGCGGGCGGAACCTTCGCGCCGCACGCGTGTTGTCGATGGTAGCGGCGGAACTGGGAAACCGGCAGTCGCGTAGGAGGCCGCACGGAGTCATGCCCGGGCGGCTTTTTTTATGCCTTAGACTGCCCTGCGCTCCGGAGAGATATCGTGCGAATAGTGAGTACACTCCACGACGGCTGAGAGAGCGGCGATTTTCAACGTCGTCGGGTTTCGCTCGCCTTTCGCAGCACATGCAAGAATATGCGACGCGATTTCAGCTTTCATCGTCGATGTGCGCTTCGCTTCGGGAAGCATCGCAGCGGCATCGTCGAGGACTGCTTTCATCAATTTGATTAATTCAGGCTGATAAACCGCCATCGCCGTTTCCTCACTCGTACATGCCCTCTTTATTCTGATGCGTGGAGTGCCGCGTTGGGGACGTGCTGGATCATCTGCCCCAAGACCGCGCATGTCAAAACTATTCGCCACATTCCTGGGCCTCAATGCTCGGCCTTCGGAAGCTTAGTGATGTAGTTGCCGGCATCCTCAAGGCGGGCGCCGCGCGAGAACGGGGAGTCCGCACCGATAGCGTAAGCCGTCTATATGCATATAGACGGCCTCGCACCGTCTGCAGTGTGGTCTTTTTGGAGGATGGCCTTATCTTGCAGGCGGAGTTTATCGAGACGCTGCCGATACGCCAGGGCCATCAGGAAGGGGAGATAAACGATGCCAAATCGACAGGAGAGACGGCGCGCGGTGGCGACTAGAGTTGAGATGATTGAGGCGAACAGGATTGTCGGTAACATCTGTTGCTGGAATGGATGCGACAAGACCTATAACAGCAAAGACGGAATGCCGAAGGGATGGCAATGCATCCTGATGTTTCGGGTAAAGCCATCCTCAGACCTTGGCACGATCAAACCGGGAGACTGGAGTCGGGATGGCGTTCTTTGTCCCGAACACGTTGAACACGTCCAGAGCCTTCTAGTCCCGCTCGCATTGGAAGTGGCAACTCGCCCCAGCGAAGGGCAAGCATAGAGTTACCTCCTTTTCAGGCGAGAAAATCGACATGCATAGCCCCGGTTGCTGCGGCGCGCCGGGGCTTTTGGTCATTTTGGGGCATAGAAGCAGGGACGCGGACAAGGGAAACCCCGTCCGAGGGAGTACTTCGAGGCGGGGCAAGTTGGCGGCGTTATTCGTGCCAGTTTGGGCGGCACGTTGGGAACAAGTTTAGACCCGTGGCCTCCAATAAATAGTGGAAAAGTCAAATTTCGCCCCGTTAATGCTCTTCTTTTGACCACTTATCCTTAAACCGTCGCAACGGGTGCCACAGCGGACCTATGGCATCCAAATGAGACGGCCTCAGTGTGCAGCCCGCACTGGGGCCGTTTCTTTTGGGGCTATGCAGATCAAGCGGCGGCAGGGCGCCCGTCGCTTTATTTCACAGGGGCCGGGGGGGGGGATTGTGCCGCTGGACAGAACGCGCATGGGCGGCGCCCTGCGGCCCGCGCTCGTCATCGGTCGCACGCCATCTTGCGACGTCCCTAAGCTCATTCCCCATCGAGCTTTCGCGTCAGGTGTCCCAGCATGGCCTTGCAGGCTTCTTCGGCCTCAGTGAGCGTTTCAAAGGGCGAGCCGCCGACCTTGATGGCGCGGCTGCTCGGATGGATCGGACGCCACGACGCCACGAAGCCGGCGCGTCCGTGGAAGCCGGGACCGCTGCGGCTCTCATAACTGATCACGAAGGAAAAGCCGTCGCTGCTCGCGCTCCATATTTCCAAGTCCTCGACGAGACCAACGACGCGGGTGAACTGCATTAGCCATTCCCCCGTCGACCTATCCACACGCGAGGGTGTGCGCATGTGAACGGAGGAGGTCGGCCGGTTGTTCCAGCACTTGTCGTTTCAAAAGGCCATGAGGATCACGCGGCGGCATGGCGCCCATACATTATTTTCACCGCACCGGAGGATTGTGCCGCGAGATCGCAGGCGCATGAGCGAGGCCCGCAGGGGCCACGCTGTGGACGCCATCGTCGAGGGCGACAGCGGACCTAAAAATCATCCTCGTCGGCTTCGCGGTGACCCGGCGGGTTGCCGTCGTCTGTTTTAGTCGCAAAGTCCTGACGCACTGAAACTCGTGCGACCTCGAATTCGGGGACATCGGCACCGCTCTTGCGCTGTAGATCAAGCGTATCGCGCCAGCGATCGGTTGAATACGGACTGGTCGCTTGAATGCATTCAACGAAAATCTCTTTCAACGATCCGACTTTTTGAGGCTCATCGCCCGATGTTGAGGGACGGGTCTCCGGATGTTCGAGCCGCCACCACACCTGTTCGACGATCATGTCTTCACTGTAGGGTTCGGGATTATTCGGCCTGTGGATCGAGATGTACGACCCAACCTTCGGCACTTCGGGAAGCTCAAATTCGAGAGAGTAATCGGGATCGAGCCTTCCGACCTCGCGAATCACAACAATCACTCGCGTCATTTTTATTTTTCCTCTCTTCTTTCCGCCCTCGCCATTCCGCCGTTTCAATTTTTGCCAAGCCGCAGCGTCGCACCGGCCGCGCGGCACGATCACTTTTTGGGAGCAATAGCTCTGTCGAGCCGCTCGATAAAGTCGACCATGTCGTCAGCCGGGCGCGATACAGCAGGGCTCTGGATTATTTTTTTGAGCAGTTCGAGGGTCTGTTGTTGGTTACCAGCTAGTTCCCTGATCGCCGTCTCGACTCCTAAAAGCTGGTCCTGCTTTGCTGCATCCTCTTTCGCGAAATACATCGCCAATGCGGCGACGACTTCAGCGTTCATCGAACGCCCGTTATGCGCAGCCTGTGTGTACCGAAAACCCTATCCGGGTTTATCGAATGATAGAATCGGCTAAGTTGGCGCGATGATCGCGCTGATCTGCTTCGTTCTGGCCGTGCTGGCCTCGCCATTCAAGTCGAACATCCGGCTTGAGGCGGAGAATGCGGTGCTTCGACATCAGCTGATCGTCTTGCGACGCAAGCTGAAAGGCCAGGCTCGCCTCACGAACAACGACCGCTGGTTCTTGGTTCAGCTGTATCGCTGGTTCCCGTCGATCCTTCCGGTTCTCATGATTATTCGACCCGAAACGCTGGTGGGTTGGCATCGGGCCGGCTTTCGCCGCTATTGGCGTTGGAAATCGTGTCGACGGGGAGGGCGACCGCAGATCGAGACAGAATTGCGCGCGCTGATCCGGCAGATGAGCACAGAGAATTTGCTTTGGGGTGCGCCGCGCATCCACGGCGAACTGCTCAAGCTCGGGTTTAGCGTCGCTCAATCAAGTGTCGCCAAGTATATGGTCAAGCGACGCGGGCCTCCAAGTCAGGAATGGCGGACCTTTCTGCGAAACCACGCGCCGGACATCGCCGCCATGGATTTGTTCGTAGTACCGACCATTGGCTTTAAGCTGCTGTATGGTTTCGTCATCATCCGGCTTGATCGCAGAGATCTCGTCTGGATCGGCGTCACAACCAACCCGGCGGCGGAGTGGGTTGCACGTCAGATCACCGAGGCGTTTCCTTGGGATGGCGCTCCGCGCTATATGATCCGAGATCGAGATCGAATCTACGGCACTGTCGTCACGCGCCGACAGCGTGCCATGGGTATCCGAGACAAGCCAATTGCACCGGCCTCGCCTTGGCAGAACTGCTTTGCCGAACGGCTGATCGGATCGATCCGGCGCGAGTGTTTGGACCACATCATTGTCCTGGACGAGGAACATCTGCGTCGGATTCTGAAAAACTATGCGGACTATTACAACGGCGTGAGAACGCATCGGTCATTGAACAAAGATGCGCCTGTCTCTCGCCAGGTTCAGCGATCCGGCGTCATAAATTCGCGCGCCATACTGGGCGGACTTCATCGTCAATACGTTCGGATTTAGATTTTCGGTACACACAGCAAGCTGACGGGAGCGAAGCCGCCGGAAGCTCGGCGGGTGGGGCCGGGGGGCTGGTCCGGGCTTGTTTCTTTTGACGGGTGGATCATGAGCTGACACTGCGAAAGCAGCGGGACCTGCAGCAAGCCGACGTTAAACTGCAAACCTGCCAAAAAACGCGCGCTCTGCTTTCTACCGGCAGGACTTAGGCCGTCGTCTCACGCTTCAATCCGAGCAGACGTTCCATTTCCTCACGGATTCTAAATTTCTGGATTTTCCCCGTCACCGTCATGGGAAAGTCAGCAACGATCTTTATGTATTTTGGCACCTTGTAGTGCGCGATACGGCCCTTACAAAAGTCTCGCACTTCCTTTTCTCCGAAATCGTCGTCACCATGCGTCAGCACGATCCACGCGCACAATTCCTCGCCATATTTTGGATCTGGTACGCCGACGACCTGGGCGCTCTGAATTCGAGGATGCCGACAAAGGAATTCTTCGATCTCAAGTGGTGAAATGTTTTCACCACCACGTATCACCAGATCTTTTATTCGTCCGACGATGTTGACGTACCCATGGACGTCCATGGTGCCGAGATCGCCCGTATGCATCCACCGATCCGCGTCGATCACCTCGTGCGTGTTCTCGTCGTCGTCCCAGTACCCGCGCATCACCGAATAACCCCGTGTACATACCTCACCAGGAACGCCAGGCAATACCGTCTGACCGGATTTCGGATCGATAATCTTGAGCTCAACGTGGGGGTGAACGGTGCCAACCGTCGATACTCGTCTATCCAACGGGGTATTAGTATCGCTCTGACAGCTTGCCGGGCTAGTCTCGGTCATTCCGTATCCGATCGTGATTTCGGTCAGGTGCATCCTTTCGACCACCCGTTTCATCAACTCGATCGGACAGGGCGCTCCGGCCATGGCTCCGGTACGAAGGCTAGAGAGATCGAACTCATCAAAGCGTGGGTGGCCAAGCTCAGCGGCAAACATCGTTGGCACACCGTGCAACGCGGTGCAGCGCTCTTCGTGCACGGCTTCAAGAACGGTCAATGGATCGAATCCATCATTCGGGTAGACGATGGTCGAGCCGTGTGTGAGGCAGGCCAAGTTGCCCATCACCATACCGAAGCAATGATAAAGTGGAACGGGGACACAGAGCCGATCTTCACGAGTGAGCTTCATCTGCTCGCCGACGAAGAAGCCGTTGTTCAAAATGTTGCGATGCGTGAGCGTGGCTCCTTTCGGAAAGCCCGTGGTGCCGCTTGTAAACTGGATGTTGATGGGATCACTTGCATGGAGGGACCGCGACAGTTTGCGGAGCGATGGGTCGTCAGCCGATCCAGTCTTTAAGAGATCCGAAAAGCTTAGGTTTTCGGGAATGTCTTCGACACTATCCGGAAATTGTCCCGGCGCATCGATCCATACGACGTGACGCAGATGAGGTAGCTGCGCCAATCTCAGCGTCGATCCGGAATGATTTTGAAGCTCAGGTGCAAGCTGCAGCAATATGTCAAGATAATCGCTCCTCTTGTACCGACGCATCATCACAAGAGCTTTGCAACCTGACTTGTTGAGCGTGTACTCCAGCTCGGCCGCGCGGTAGGCCGGGTTTATGTTAACGAGGATGATGCCCGTCTTTGCTGTCGCCAACTGGATCAGCAGCCAAGCAATGTAGTTGTGAGACCAGATACCCACACGGTCTCCCGGCACCAGACCTAAATTCAGCAACGCGCTCGCAAGTCTGTTCGATTCAAGCTGCAGCTCTCTGTAGGTATATCGCCTGCCCTCATGCCGGCTAACTACCGCTTCGCGGTCAGGCCAGCTCTCAACCATTTCGTCAAAAAAATCACCGATCGTCCGTTCGATCAGAGGCAAATGAGTAGGGCCTCTTGTAAAGCTTTGGACCAGCATTTTGTTACGACCTCCATGGGTACGCAGGCTGCTTTTTCGGATCGTAAATGTTGCTATTGAGCTTGCGTGTCGGGCGGTGTGATCGTCGGTGCCGCTCTTCATTTATCTAAGGAGAGTGATCAGATTTTCCCGAAATCTCCATGGCGGCCTAAGCCGCTCGCAAAGCGACCGGCGCCGGCAGCTCCTTCCTTGAAGTGCGCTTCGACGCCATTCGTCCATTCACGACGGAGCGCCTCGCGAACAGGTAAGCCGTAAGTTTCAATGACAGACCGGCGATCGGCGCGCACAGCTTCCTGAGGGAAACGTGCGATGTCGCGTGCCATCATTTCGGCCTCGGCCCGTGCTTGACCGGGAGCAACGACCTTTTCACACATTCCGATGCGCATTGCTTCGTCCGCTGGCACTTTCCGGCCAGTCAAGATAATTTCCATGGCCCGGCCTTGGCCCACCAGTCGCGCAAGTCGAACGCTTCCGCCGTCGAGTAGAGGGATTCCCCAGCGTCGGCAGTAAACTCCGAAATAGGCGGTTTCAGCCATTACGCGGATGTCGCACCACAATGCGAGCTCCATTCCCCCCGCGACAGCCGGCCCCTCCACAGCCGCGATGATTGGCTTCGATAACTCAAGACGCGTGGGTCCCAACGGCCCACGAGGCGCAGCGTTCGCGCCCGCGCGGAAAGCCAAGCCGTCCACGACTTCACGCTGAAAGATGTCGCGGTTCGACAAGGCCCTGGCGAACTTAAGGTCCCAACCTGAGCAGAACGCGCCACCTTCGCCCCACAAGACCGCCACGCTGGCAGAACTATCGGCATCGAATGACTTCAGTGCGTCTACTATCGCGTCGGCGCTTGCGGGGTCCATCGCGTTGCGGGCCTCGGCGTATCTGCTATGGATCACCGTCCACACTGGACCGTTTTTTTCAACACGAACCACTTCTCTTCTCCTATGCTATTTTGACTTGGCTTGCGGTTTCTTCGCTTTAGGTTGGCCAACTTCGTTACCACAGGCACCGAGCGGCTCCGACGAAAACGTATCCTGCGCAAACCGTTCCGGGCGTGCCGTCATGCAACCTTCGCCTTGAACCATTTGGCAATGCCCTCTCCCATTTCGTGGGGGCTGTCCTCCATCAGCATGAAAATGCCCGGCCCGAGGTCTAGGGTGTCGATATTCTTAAAATTGCCTGCGGCCCAGGCCACATTGTCCTGCGTCACGAATAGTCCGGGCGTCGCGTGAATCAACAGCTTCGGAATAGGCGATCTTTTCAGCCATTCGCTGTACTCGGCGATCACCCAAGCTGTGTCGATCGGATCGCCAGCAAAGGACCAATCGCGGGGAAGCCGGGCCATGGCACGGCGCGAGTCCCAATCCGGGAACGGGGCGCGATAGTAATTCATCTCCTCTTCGGTGAGCTTTCGTACGATAACAGCCGGAAGCGCACTCTCCACGATCAAGTTCTGGCCCATCAGAAGTTCGGGGCCGAGCTCCCGGGAGCGGAACTTGCTGAACTCCTCGGCGATGAGCGGCCAAGTCTCTTGGAGCGTCCCCAACGGTTTCACGGGAAACTCACAGATCGCGACGGCGCGAACTCGCTCGGGAAATCGACGGGCTAGATTGAGGCCGACAAGCGCCCCCCAATCGTGGACAACCAGCGTTATGTTCCGCAGGCCAAGCTGAATCACGAACTCTTCGATGTAGCGGATTTGATCGAATATCCTGTACTCGATGTCGGGATGATCTGACTTCCCGAACCCAATAAAGTCGGGCGCGATGCAGCGGCCAAGCGGCTCGAGATGAGGGATGACGTTTCGCCAGCAATACGACCAAGTGGGATTGCCGTGTAGAAACAGAAACGGATCCCCAGCGCCGACATCGATATAGTGAAGTCTGGAACCGTAGAGGTTGACATAATTTTCGGCATAGGTGAACGCCGCCGAAATTGGCCTTTTTGCAGTTGAGCTGGCTTCCATTGCTGTTTCCTCCGATCGAATATGTTCTTTCTTCTGATTGGCTGGCGATGAACAGGCCGGCGAAACCCGCCCCAACCACAAGCACGTCGAGTTCCTCAACTTCCTCGCGTTGCGCTAGTTTGGCTGACTTCGTCCCAGTCGTTCGCGCTTCTTCCCTAGCAGCTTGGCCACGTCCGGCAGCACTACGATCAACTACCGCCATTGTCGAAATCGACTGCATAGGTAGCTCCTCCGAATCGTGGGGGCCTTAAACGGCCCCCCACATCCTTGGCACTCTCGTGCCGGTGGAGGAGCCGTCCACAGCATCAGAAGCGGACTTGCGGCCGGCGTCAGCTATCGGCGCAAAGCTGACTCGCGAGCAGCATTGCTCGAGATTCTCTCTCTTTAGTCGCTGCATCCCCTAGCTCATCGGTCGATCCGGCGCAGGCCAACTAGGCGTTCGTACCTCCATCAACAGTCAGGTTCGCACCAGTGATGTAAGACGCGTCGGGGCTTGCGACGAACGCCACCAGCGCCGCGACTTCGTCCACGCTGCCGTACCGGTTGAGCGCCGTAACGGCCTTCTGCGGAACCGCCCATTCGCCCGCGGCCGGATTGAGGTCGGTGTCGATCGGGCCCGGCTGGACGTTGTTGACGGTGATGCCGCGGTCTCCGACCTCGCGCGATAACCCTTGCGTGAACATCCGAATCGCGCCCTTGGTAGCGGAGTAAGGCACGAGCCCGGGAGCCATCATGCGCTCACCAACGCTGGAGCCGATCATGACGATGCGGCCACCGTCATTCATGTGCTTCAAGGCCGCCTGCGTCGTGACGAAGACGCCGCGGACATTGAGATCGATCACCTGGTCCAGCTCCTCCAGCGTCGTCTCTTCGAATTTCTTCGGGATCGCCGTGCCGGCGTTGTTCACGAGCACGTCGAGCTTGCCGAGCGCGCTAACCGTCTTCTCGACGGCCGCCTTCACGGCCGCGGAGTCGGTGGCATCCGCCTGGATCGCGATGGCCTTGCCGCCGGCCGCTTCGATTGATTTGACAACCGAAGCCGCGGCGTCAGCGCCCTTGCTGTAGGTGATTGCCACCTTGGCGCCATCGGCGGCGAGGCGTTTGGCGATGGCGGCGCCGATGCCGCGCGAAGCGCCGGTGACGAATGCCGTTTTGCCTTCAAGTTTCCTGGACATGGGATTCTCCTGTTTCGAGTTGGGATTTGATGCGGCGCTCGCTCAGAGCAACTGCGTCTGCGCCACCTGGTGGGTAGGAACCATCTCTCGGCGGCCTTGCATCATTTCCGGGCGGGCATGAATCATCATGGTCTCGCCCGCCTACTCAGCCGGCATCGGACACGAGCGCCAGCGCCGCTCTCGCGCAGTCAACGTCATTCTGCACCGTGGGCGCCCCGCTCACCCCGATCGCGCCGACAATCTCTCCGTCCACCTTGATCGGAAACCCTCCGCCATACGCCGCCACGCGCGCAAGCGTGGGAATGCCAGCCAACAGCGACGGGTCGCGCTGGATGAAGTTAAAAAAATCCTGCGTCGAGACGCCGAACAGGGCTGTGTAGGCCTTGTTCTGCGCAATCTCGATGGAGAGGATCGGAGCGCCATCCATCCGGCCAAAAGCCTTGAGATTGCCGCCGTCATCGAGGATCGCGACGTTTTCGGCAACGCCAAGTTGTCTGGCTTTCGCAATCGCTTCTTCCACCATTTTCTGTGCCAGTTCAGAAGAAATGCTATATCTCTTCACCACGTTGGCCATCGGAGTCCTCCACTCGAGTAGTATTGCGCGTTGATCGGGTCGTAATAGTTCACTTCCTTGCGCAATCCCGGTCGATGCAGCGTGAACGGGGTTGCTTCAGCCGGCGGTCTTGCCTCCGTCGACAGTCAATATCTGTCCCGTGATGAATGATGCATCTTCGGAAGCGAGAAATACGGCGGCGCGCGCGATGTCGGCCGGGTCGCCGACGCGCCCAAGCGGCACTGTCTTTAGGAGCGCTGCTTTTCTCTCCGAGGTCCCCGTGAAGCGGTCGAGCATGCCGGTCTCGATCGGACCGGGAGCCACGGCATTGACGCGCACGCCTGAATTCGCTGCTTCCAGCGCCGCCGACTTTGTCATGCCTTCCACGGCATGCTTGCTCGCGACATAGACCGAGGCGCCCGCTCCACCTTCGTGCCCGTAGGTCGAGGATATGTTGATGATGCTGCCGCTCCCTTGCGCCTGCATCACGCGCAGCTCGTGCTTCACGCTGAGCAGCGTGCCAAGCACATTGGTGTCGAAGGTGGCGGCATAGCTTTCCGCGGTCTGGTCCGTGATCGGGCCGGGTCGGCCTTCGGTGCCGGCATTGTTCACTGCGACATCGAGGCGCCCGAAGCGCTCGATGGTCCTGTCGACCAGGGCGCGGACGTCATCTTCCTTGCGGACGTCGGCATTGATGAACTCGGCCTCCGAACCAAAACCGCGCAGCTCCTCAGCCAGCGCCTTGCCGGCCTCATCGCGCCGACCGGCAACGACGACGTTCGCGCCCTTCTTGGCGAAGGCGACGGCGGCGGCGCGCCCGATACCGGTAAGTCCACCTGTGATCAAGACGACGGGGCTGCTCATGGATCCAGTCCTTCATGGTGTGTGGACCCAAGATGAACTCTCCCGAAGGTTTGAAAAATAGGCCATAATTCCAAACATATCGGAATAATCATCCGCAACGGAGGCGTCGCAGATGGACAATCTGGGATCGATGAAGGCCTTCGTTCAGGCCGCGGAAGCCCGAAGTTTCACCGTTGCGGGACGGCAACTTGGCCTCTCGTCGTCGGCGATTGGCAAGGCGGTGGTGCGGATGGAGGAACGGCTGGGCGTGCGTCTCTTTCATCGCAGCACGCGCAGCATCACGCTGACCGCGGAGGGGGCCTTATTCCTCGAACGCTGCCGGCGCATCTTTTCCGAAATCGAAGCGGCCGAGCTCGAACTGTCGCGGACGCAGGAGGCCCCGCGCGGCACATTGCGTGTCGGCCTGCCATTGGCCGGCGTGCTGATGATGCCTACTCTCGTCGCGTTCATGCGGGCCTATCCTGAGATAACATTGGATCTCGATTTCAGCGATCGGGTCGTAGATGTCATCGAGGAGGGCTTCGACGCCGTAATGCGCTTCGCGGAGGCTGGCGATTCGCGTTTGATGTCCCGGGCTTTGGGCACATATCGTCGACGCCTCGTGGCGGCCCCGGCCTATCTCGCGGCCAAGGGTGTTCCTCGGACCCCGGACGACCTCAAGGCTCATGCCTGTCTGCACCACAAGTTTCCGACCAGCGGAAAGTTCGAGCGATGGCCGCTGCGGCCCGAGCACGCCGGCATCGAGACCGAACTGCCCAGAACGGCCGTGGCAAGCACGCTCGAGCCAATAATCTTTATGGCCGAGCAGGGCATGGGCATCGCCTACCTGCCGGACTTCGCCATAGGCCGGCAACTTCGTGAGGGCGTACTCGTCACTGTGCTCGACGACTACACTGACCGCTCCGGACCCCTTCGGATCCTATGGCCGTCGAGCCGGCATCTCGCTCCCAAGCTCAGAGCATTCGTAGACTTTCTCGCCGCGAACCTTGTCCCCGCCGTCGAAGACGAAGCAGACAGAGCAGGAGACAGCGGAATAAGTTCCCAAGGGGGTTGATCTCCATCCTGCCACGGCAGCCGCGGCGTGTCGGTACGCCACGCCCGGCTAACAATTTCGGGCTTGGCCATGGATCAGAAACGCGCAATAGCTGCACTGGGCGCGCTCGCCCAGGTCAGCCGCTTAAACCTGTTTCGGTTGCTCCTCACGTGCGACCTGAGGGGCTGCCCACTGGCGTGATCGCCGAGCGGCTCGGTGTTCAACCTTCGTCGCCGTTGGCGCTTAGACCGAACCTGAGTTAGAGCGCGCCATCGCGAGTGTCGTCCCATTTGCACTTGCATCAGCAATGGACGCCGCGTCCGGCGCCCGGCCGCCGAGAGCGCGAAAGAGCACGCCTTCGCGCACACCTCAGGCGATTGACCACGAACGAATAAAGCACCTCCGCGCGTCTGGATTGGTGCAGCCACCGGCACTGCCGCACGAGCAAGATGCGCCAGGAAATCCGTTTCGGTCATGACATCGGCGGCACCGCGTGCGCGATGATCCGAGTGCGAACAAACTACCGTCCTGCTGTTTTCAATGCTCGCCATTTTCTGAATTCGCACTCGTTCCTGGACGCGCCGTTTGAAGCTCAATACGGGTATAGCTTGTCGCAATTTATTTGCGTCATTTGGGCTATAGCCAACATCTTCAACGCCCCGCCACCTTTCTTCGTGACGGACCGCGAGGAAGACATGATGAGGGCGTTCGGCTCGAATCTCCTTAACTCCATGATGCGTGGATACCGCCATCTGGAGTTCTCATCTGATCGTCTACATGAGGAGATCGAACGCCGTTTGCCTCTGTTCTCTGTCAGTGTGACGATACCGCGAGAAGTTATCGCCACCATCATTTCTTCGCTGACCCTCACGGCTCAGCGTCAAGCGGACATCGCTCTTTGGAGTGGCGGCCCTCGTTTTCTATTTATTCCATTTGGACTTGGCGACGTGCTCGACCTTCACGCGCTGCCATCACTGCTTTCGAACCTGTTTGTCGGACTGGCCTACGAGCCACAAAGCCGAGGTCCTGCGTTCGAAGAGGTCTTCCGTTCTGCGCTGAGATCCCGTGGATTCACCGTGGAGACGGGCGTCAAGAAGGCAATGGACGGTTCGACCAGGCAACTGGACGCGGGAGTAGCAATCGGCGACGAACTGTTTTTGTTCGAGTGCGTATCGATCGGCAGGCCACTAGATTACGAGATCGGGAAACCGGCTACGATTTCAGAAAGGAATCGCCGCTTGGAAAAGAAGGTCTCTCAAGCACTAACCCTGGCGGAGTTTTTCCGCGCCAACTTGGTCGGGACCAACTTTGACTTCGGCCACATTCGCCGCTTCGTTCCCTTTGTAGTCTCACCGTTCGAGGAGTGGATCTGGGACTGTTCGGAACGAATGTGGGAGCAGGATCCTCATCAGCCGAGGATCCTGAGCGCCGGCGAAGCAATCAAGATGCTTGAGGGTCGACGGTCATCGTTGGTTGCTGCGGGCAGCTAGGCTTCGCGATCTTCTTGAAATACGTCCGCCGGAAGTACAGCCGTTCTCGGAGGGGTTGAGGCCTCGATCATCGCTGGATGCGGCGCCTCAGACGGGAAAGGACGCCCTCGGTTTTTTCGCTCTCAAAAATAGACGAAAAAACGAGGCCGAAATTCGCCAGTTGTGTCAGTGGGATATGAAACCGAGTCGTTCTCAAAACGAAATCGAGTCGTTCTCAAAGTGTCCGCACAAGAGCGGCGTCCGCACAGGGCCTGCCTGGACTCGAACCAGGAACCAGACCGTTATGAGCGGTCAGTTCTAACCATTGAAGCCGCGCGCGCGGGAGGGAAGGTATTCGCTCCAGTCCAGACATACGTGGCGCGGAGTCCAGCTTGGGTGGCACAAGTCCAAACTTATATGGCGTCCTGTCGGGACCAACCAAAAGCGAGTCGCCTAACCTATTGATTTCCCGTATGCCGCCAAAAATTCTTGAGTCGGGAAACCAAAGAATTTTGAGTCGATTTCGGCTGAAAACCAAAAAAATTCTGAGTCGATCTGGCAGATGCGCAAGATGTTGGGGGAGGTGCCCCTTGGCCGCTACTAATACTCGCGCATGCGGCTTTGGCAACTACAGCGAAAAGATCTTTGTAAAGAGAGCTTGCGGTCGTGCCATCGTGGCTTCGATGGGAGTGTTAAGACTTCGATGCATCCTTTGCAGTCGATCAGTTGGGCAGAGGCCGGTACCGTTATCTGCGAAAGCAGGGCGCGAGACCGTGGAGAGCCATTTTCGACGCATCCGCGCGCTGCGGCGGCGAAGTCGATCAGCCGCGCGTTACGCTCGAGGAAGCTCTTCGATGTCCCCGACCTCGCGGCCTTCAAAGGGGCGCAGCGGCTTTGGCCATTTCGGACCCGGCGGGCGGTCCTCCGCCGCGCGGCTTTTCCGATGCGCTTCAGGATCCGACGGCGAAAAGCAGGCGAAATAGAACTCATTCGTTACCAATTGGCCTAGAGAGGCGGGCACGATCGGCGGACCGTCGTGATTCAAGGCAATCCGGCCTGTGACAGCGCCTGCTGCGCTATTGTTTTTTGGCGAAGAAATAGTCCTCGCTTCCGGATAGCGACCCGTAGGCGAACGGCTGCTGATGTCGTCCGGTCGCCGTTATCACGTCATCCCGTACAAGATCGAAAAGCCTGCGTACCTCTAGGCCAGGAGTGCCGAGACGGTTTGCAAGCGCGATGGCAAAAGGGCTATTCGCCCCTTCGCCATCCAATGCCGTTTCTCCGTTCTTTGCGGAAAATATGACGAGAGAACCCGGTTCCGGTTCAACGGCAGCCAAGCCTCGTCCGAGCGAACGTGTAGCGATCGTCCGCTTCATCTGGGTCAGGAACGGATTGCTGCGGCAAGCGTCCATGATGACCATACGCAGCCTTTTGGCAGGATCGACCGACGAAATGGCGAGTGCCAAAGGCACCGTCTCGAAATCGACATCCCGATCGGTCTGCAATTTGGCATCGACAGGAATGAGATAGTCCAATCCTCCAACCTCGATTCCGTGACCCGAGTAGTAGATCATCGCCCAGTCCGCACTTGCGGCCGCTCGCGAGAACTCAAGCAGCACCCGGTTCAGCGCGTCTCTCGATAGATCGGTCTCCACCCGAACGTCATTGAATCCGACAGCCTTCAAGGTACGCGCGATAAGGCTCGCATCTCCCGCCGGGTTGGGCAATTCGGGCACCGATTGATATCTCGAGTTGCCGACGATCAGCGCGATCCGCCGCTCGGCAGTTGCCGTTGTTGTCGGTGGAGGTTTGGCGACCGATGGCATGATTGGCGCCAGGCTTTCAGTTTGCGAGCTGAATCGTGTGTCGGTGACCGCGGTCTGGGTCTCCTCGACCTTCGACTCAGCCTTGGCGTCCGCGTTTTTCGGATCGATCGCCAGCACGATTTGATACTCGGCGAGGGCTTTGTCTCGTAAGCCCAATCCGGTGTAGGCGCGCGCGCGATTGAGATGAGACCAGAGGAAATTGGGCTTCAGTTCGACTGCTCTGCTGGCGGCCGACAGCGCGTCATCGTATTTCCGCAGTCCCAAATAGGCGGAAGCGAGATTGTTGAAAGCGAACGGATAGTTTGAACGGAGCGTTATGCTCGCTTTGCAGTCCGCGACGGCAAGGTCGTAAGATCCCTTGACGTGATACGCCCAACATCGTCCGTCCAAGGCATCGGCCAATCGAGCCTTGGAGCCACCCGCGTTTTGGGCGATCACCAGACTGCAGCCGGCGAGACGCTGGTCGGCATCCGACGACTGGCAACTCTTCCAGGCCTGCGCCGCCGAATTCTGCGCGTTCGCAGACCGCGGGTCGGCCGAGACGAGGAGAAAAACAAAATTCAAGAGGAAGAGAGCCGAAAGGCGCAAGTGTGAGGTCCTCTTTAGAAGCGGGGCGTGCCTAACGAAGGCCGAGTTTCCGTATGCGGTCCACCGAACGTTGTATCGCACCGATCTCTATCTCGCCAGTGCACACCTTTGAGGTGATTTCGCGATTTACCTCTGAGCCGACGTCGGCCGACTGCTCGTCGTCCGCCAGGCGGCCGACCACCAGCATGTCGGCGCCGGCCTTCACGGCATCGACCGCCGCGGCCAGGGTGGCGGCTTTGCCGTCACTTACGGCCCTCATAGCCAAGTCGTCCGTTAGCACGACACCGTCAAAGGCCAAGTCTACGCGAAGCATTCGACTGATGGCGTTCGCCGGGTTCTGCGTCGCAATCCCGCCCCAACGCGTGACGTTTGCGAGGTGTCCCACCATGATCGCGTCGGCTAAGCCGGCATCGATCAGGCGTTTGAATGGGGTCAGTTCGTCTGCAGACCAGCTCGACGAGACGTCGGCTGCGCCAAGATGGCTATCGCTTGACGATGAGCCATGACCAGGGAAATGCTTCAGTACCGTCACGATGTGCCTTTTGCGATGTTCCTCGATGAATGCGGTAGCGTATTTGACCACGGCATCGACATCGCTCCCATAGCTTCTACCGAGCCGACCGATGACCGGGTTCTGCGGGTTTCGGTTGAGATCCACGACCGGCCCAAGATTTGCGTTGAAGCCGAACGAAGAAAGGGTTTCGGCTACCGTCCGGTAAATCGCGTGTGCCGTTGTGACCGAACCGCTGGCCACTTCCGAGGCGGACGGCGTACGTTCAGCGCCGATATTCGGACCAAGCCGGTCGATGGTGCCGCCTTCTTCGTCGATCGCGACGAAAGGTTTTTGCCCGCATCGGCAGGTAGCGATGCGGTTCATCATAAGTTGCAGATGCTCTCGACTTTCGATGTTCCTGCCAAGTACTAGCACGCCGCCGATGGTTCCACGCTCGAGATCTGCTAGGATCTGCTGATATCCCGGATCGGAAACCTGTTGACCGAAGAACCCGGCGACGATCATCCGTCCTACTAGCGTTTCAATCTTCTTTTGCGGGCAGTCGGCAGCAACTGCGGCGGCGCATGATGCGCTTAAGACGGCGATAAGGGTCGCTACGTGACCAAACTTGCCGATCGACATGTGGACTAATCGACCTCTAAGCGCGAGACAGAGCCACGGTGTTTCGCTTTGGGGACTTGCAGGCGACGGCTCTCGACAATTCCCAAAAGACCAGCGTTGGCCGTTAGCTGCCGACATTTGTCAAAAGCTGAAACCTCTTCAATCAAAGGGTGGTCCGTAAACTATTGGAATGGAATGCTCCCGGCCCATTCTTGGATCGTTGTCGTTGTAAAGGAGAACCCCTGGTTGATCCAGACTTCATCTGGGTATCCCTGGTCGGTGCTGGCCTCCGCAAGCATTTTCCTTAAATCTGCGGGATCCTTGAATATCAAGCAAGCTACGACAAACCTCGAACATCGGTCGATGGCAGTTGCTTAGAACGGATCACTGATAAGAGCACTTATTGGATCAAAAATTGTGATTTCTCTGCCAAATCCGGCGTATGTTTTGCCCGGGTGCACTCGGGACGTTTTGAGAACCAGTTCTGGCGGACATATTGAATTACCCGACAAGTATTTTACGTTAGGTTTTGCAGGTATGAGGCGAGCTATTGCTTGCCGTGAAAGGCTGACGTTCTCTGCACGAAGCGCCGGCTCATCTGTGGACGGGTATCGCGTCGGAAACTTCGCTGCTTGATGCGCACAAATCTTCGCCCTGCGCGCGATCTTGAGACCTTTTTCGGAGAATTGCCGCCACCCATATCTGCCGTTCATGCTTAACGATGGCTCGATAAAGCCCTCGCGCTCCAGCATCTCCCACGTTCGATTTACAAGCTCTAAAACAGCCTGCCTCTTGTTAACGGGATAGTCTCCATCTTCAGCGGCCTCATGTGCTAAGGTCTGGGTAACATTATATGGCGGGATGTAGCCCCGTTGCGCAACTGTATGTGGGATGAAGCCCGCGCCTTGAACTCTCGGAAGCGCGAGTCGCAAAAGAACTCCTCCCAAATCTTCGGGAGTCATTTCCAGAACAGCGTCTGCATCGGGGAAAAGCGAAAAAAGAGTAGCCATAAGACCTCGTTATCGGAGCTAAGACGGAGGGAAACTAGCGGTTTAGGCTGCGTCTGCCCCGGCTAAGGCACCAAGTTTATCTCGCCACTCGCCGGGACGGAACGATACGACCGTCAACGATCCCGTAGCGTCCCAGGCGACGCTGAAAACCTTCTCACCTTGCCAGATGTCCAACAGTTGCTCGCCGGCGGGGCGGCTGTGCATGATCGAAAGGCCTTCGATCTCAATTTTCCACGTGCGATGTCGCTCATCCCGGTCGCCTATGATCGTGTCTATTCCGTTCCGATTCAAAACGGTCAGCGCCGCGTCGCGCAATTGTTTGGTTTCATTCAGTCTTGCAATCGATACTTTCATGGGCGCCTTCAAACAGGCTTCGCTGGCCGGTATCCTAAATGTAATTCCCTCAAAAATTTTCGCCATTTCTTCCACTGTCATGGTTAATCGCTCTGTCTTCAATGATCGGCCGCCGTCAACAGGGCCTACGAGAGCTCGCTCTCCGAAGGCCTCCCGTTCGAACGGAGGTTGTTCTATGCGTCGCTCGCGACCGAAGAAGCACTTTGAGCTCGGTCTTCGAAGGCGACGTGACCCAACGGCGTGCGAACAACTCGGCCATCAGCAAAGGATCCGCGGCGCGCATCAAGGTCCGCGCTGCCTCCATAGCTCTATGGCACGATCGAAAGAGCCGTACCTATCTAGAGATCGATAAGGCCGCCGTCGACGAACAGTTCGGCACCGGTGGTATAGGTCGCATCTGCGGCGAGGTAGAGAGCTGCCGCGGCGACTTCGGCGGCGGTACCGGTCCGGCCGAGGGGAATGCGGGTCTTGGCGCCCTCGATGAAGTTGTCCTTCTGGGCCGCTGTGAGGCCGCCTTTATCGAGGATCGGGGTGATGATCGGACCGGGGCTGATGGTGTTCACCCGAATGCCGCGCGGCGTGAGCTCCTTGGCGATCGTGCGGCCGAACGATCGCAACGCCGCCTTGGTCGATCCGTAGATTGTGCTGCCTCCTAGGCCGCCGTTCGCGCCGGCCACCGATGCGGTCAGGATGATCGCGCCGCCGTCCGGAATGGCCGGGATGGCGTGCTTGACCAGGAAGAAGGCGCCCTTGACGTTGATGTTGAACTGGCCGTCGTAAAAGGCCTCGTCGACCTCCGCGATCGGAGCGAACTTGGCAATGCCGGCGTTCACGAACAGGACGTCGATGCGGCCGTGTTTGGCCTTGACCTGGTCGACCAGGGTCTTGGTAGCGGCCACATTGCCGGCGTCCGAGACCAGCACCTCGATCCCGGGCAACGCCGCCTTGGCGGCTTCCGCCGAGCGCTCGCTGGAGCCCGTAACGACGACCGTTGCGCCTTCGAATTGAAAGAGTTTGGCCGTCTCCGCACCGATACCGCTGGTGCCTCCGCTGATGAGAGCGATCTTGCCGTCGAGCTTGGCCATGAGGGTTTCCTGACTGGTGTGGGTTGCCGTGACCTCCTCTGCCTTCAGATGACGACGGCACTGGAGGCGGTCGTTAATGTTCGAGGTTGACGGCGCCACCGGGGTGAGCATCGCTGGAACCCGCCTCCCGGCTTTGGCGCAACTCTTCCTTTAGCCGTGCCAGCTCCTGCTCCAAGCCTTCGATGCGGTCGAGGGTGTAGTCGAAGCCTGTGTAGAAGTCCGGGTTTGCCGAGTAGGCCCAGGGAATTTCACCCTGAGCCTCTCACAGATCCGGACTTGATACTCTCGCATCATCCGGCTCGTGCCATCGATTGAAGGCTGCCGCCTTCCGTTGAGCTTCGGGCTCCTCCCGTTGCCAGTTGGCCCGATTCATCGTCGATGACCCGCCCCCTTCGCTCTACGACCATTACAGCCGCTTCCTCGCTACTACGGAGCAGTCCGCCCCTCTCCGGCGCATCGGTACTTTCGGCCTTGCGGATGGAGCCGCTTGGACCTTTTCCCTTGGCATCGCCGTCTTGGGTCGGTTATCGCAAGCCGCTCTCCGGCCCCGGATCATGGGCCGCGCGCGTTGGCGTCGCCAACGGCAAGGGCTGGGAGAAGACGCTATGGACCGCCGACGACAACGGCCTGAAGGCGGACGGCGAGAAGATCCTGACGTTCTGGCAGGCGAAGACCGAGGTGCAGAAGTTCGCGGGCAAGAAGCTCGGTGCCGACACCACGACGACAGGCGACGACGGTGCGGTGATCACGGTTGATGAGGCCTTGACCCAGTATGAGCCGACGCTGCGGAAGCGTGGTGCTCGGGTCTACAATGCGAAGCTTCCGCGCTTCCATCTGACCGACACGCTGTTGTCGAAGCCGATCACGTTGCTCACCGAAGACGATCTTGAAGGCTGGCGCGACAGCATACTTGAAAAGGGCCTCGCACCATCGAGCGTCAACAGGGTCATCCTCTGCCTGCGCGCCGCGCTGACGCAGGCAGACAAGACCCGTGTCCACATCTGGCGCGACGGGCTGAAGGCGCTGCCGGACGCCACCGAGGCCAACAACGTCGTGATCGAGGACGAGGCGAAGGCACAGGCATGGGTCGCGGCAGCCTATGCCCATGATCACCAGCTCGGGCTGTTGACGCATGTGCTCGGCGAGACCGGCGCCCGGCCATCGCAGGCGGTGCGGCTCCGCATCAGGGACCTGATCACCATCGATGCAAAGGCTCCGCGCCTGATGATGCCGAAGAGCGGCAAGGGCGGGACCAGTCATCCGGGCTAGCGCAAGGTCGAGCGTTACGCGGTTTCGATCTCGCCGGAGCTTGCGGCGCTGTTGAAGACGGCGGCGAAGGGCAGGCCGAGCAATGCGCCGTTGCTGTTGTGCAAAGACGACAGGCCGTGGAACGAGAACAGCCCGAGCGGCGACTACCGGCGCGGTGTGCGCGTTGTCGTCGAAAGCATCGGCCTCGATCCCGATGTTTATGGCCTCTACTTCAGGCATACGAGCATCACGCGCATGCTGCTCAAGCGCGTCCAGACTTCGATAGTCGCCAAGGCGCACGACACCAGCGAGCAGCAGATCCGCAAGCACTATGCCGCGTCGATCCTCGACTACACCGACGAGATCACGCGCAAGACGTTGCCGTCGCTTGGACCGGCGCTGGAGCCTGCCGCGAGCAACGTGGTCAAGCTGACGAAGCGGTGACCGCTGTGGCCAGTTAGCCCGAGGCGCGAGGCTCTGGAGCGGGCGACTTCACAACCGCCTAGATGCCACGCTTCCCAGGGCGAGCGGCTACGCGGGCGCTATCTTAGTCAGCGCAGCTGACCCATAATGCAGCACGCATTGAACCAAGGATTCCAGCTATGCAGGCAGAAGCTGGCTAGCAGTTGCTGACTGAAGCAGAGCTTGCGTGTATCCTGACACACCTACATACGTCGAACTCTGCGAGGGCCATACGGCAGAACTTCGCGAGTGGCTTGAGGCGAGAGGACTGGGGCCCTACGCGAAGCGCTACTGGCTCAGGACATTGAACTCGACATCCAACCGTGGAGGAAACCATGCTTCGCAAACTCATAGTAGCTGCGCTCGCGAGCGTTCTGATCGCTGGCGGTGCGCTTGCTCAAGCTAAGTTCGGCACCGCTGACGAGGCGAAAGCGATGCTTGAAAAGGCGGTCGCTGCCATCAAGGCAGACAAGGCCAAGGCGCTTGATATGTTTCTCAAGGGCGAGGGTGGATTCAAGGACCGCGATCTTTACCCGTTCTGCTTCAGCATCCCGGACGGCACGATTCTGGTGACCCAAGCGCAGACTTTCATTGGCATGGACGTCAAGACGATCACGGACGAGAGCGGCAAGGCATTTGGCGAAGAAATGTATAAGACCGCTCAGCAGGAAGGGAAGATAACCGAAGTGAGCTACATGTTCCCGCGCCCGGGCGAGACGGAGCCCGTACAGAAGATCAGCTATTTGACGAGAGTGGGCGATGTTGCTTGCGGTGTCGGGCACTACAAGTAGGCACCGAAGGCAGAAAAACGAGGGGCCGCAGCTCAGCGCGGCCCTTCCCATCAGTACAGCCGCGCGATCAGACGGCCGTTCTGCCGTTCCAGAACATGTCAGGCGATCCCGAGCAGGAATATTTTGCCGACGGTATCGTCGAAGACATCATCACCGCGCTGTCGCGCTTCAAGTCGCTGTTCGTGATCGCGCGCAATTCGAGCTTCACCTTCAAGAGCCGAGCGGTCGATATCAAGGAAGTCGGGCGAAGGCTCGGCGTCCGCTATGTCCTCGAGGGGTCTGTGCGGAAGGCGTCGGGGAAAGTTCGCATCGCAGGGCAGTTGATCGATGCGGTTACAGGCGCGCATCTATGGGCGGACAGATTCGAGCGTGATCTGACCGACATTTTCGCTCTTCAGGACGAAGTAACCATCGCCGTTGTCTCGGCCATCGAGCCAAAGATGCTTCAAACAGAAATTGCAATGGCGACGCGGCGGCGACCGGAGAACCTCACCGCCTATGATTTTTATCTCCGTGCCATGCCGCAGTTCTACCTGACGACCCGCGAAGGGTTGGCCGAGGCAATCCGACTGTTCCACCGCGCCTTGGAGCTTGACCCCGGGTTTGCTCGGGCCGCTTCTATGGCAGGTGTCTGCCATAACGCAAACGTCCTTTTTGGCTATGCTAACGATCCCCAGTTCGACCGCAAGGAAGCAGTTCGGCTTGTTTGAGCATCGATGATGGTGATCCGGAAACGTTAGCAACGGCTTCCGTAATCTCGGCGTACATGGTCGGCGATAGTGAAGCCGAGATCGAAATGGCTGACCGGGCGGTCGCGCTCAACCCAAATTCATGGATCACATGGAACAGCAGAGGCATGGTCTATAGAATTGCGGGGCTACGCCAGCGAAGGCCGCCCCTCGATCCCTCCGGAGCAATTGCTGAGCGCATTGCTGCTACAGGTGTTCTACGGCATTCGGTCGGAGCGCCAGTTGATGGAGCAACCGGACTACAATCTCTTGTACCGCTGGTTCGTGGGCTCTCGCCGGACGACCCGGTCTGGAACCCGACAAGTTTCACGAACCGCGACCGGCTGCAGAACGGCGAGGTGTTTGCAAAGTTCATGACCGGCTTCTGAACCATCCGCAGGTCAGCCACTGCTGTCAGACGAGCATTTTTCGGTGGACGGAACATTGATCGAAGCCTGGGCTTCACAAAAGAGCTTTCGTCCCAAGGACGGCAGTGGTGACGATGACGACGGTGCGAACTTTCATAGCCGAAGCGCAAAAATGACACCCATGCGAGTACCAGCGACCCAGACAGCTCGCAAGGCGGCCGGGCGAGAGGCGAAGTTCTGCTATGGGCCACGCCACCATGGAAAATCGGCATGGGCTAGCGGTGGCCGGCATGGTCACGCACGCCGAACGCCGTGCCTCGGAGATCATGCAGAGGCAGGTGCCGCCCATCGCCTCTCGGTCGGTGAGGACAAGGCGTACTATACGGCCGATCATGTGGCCAATCTTCGCGCCATCAACGTGATACCGCATGTGACACAAAACCAGGCCGTCACCAAAACCGGCAAGACCCGCAACAACGCTATCGACGAACGAACCACGCGGCATCCAGGATACGGCATGTCACAATCGCGCCGGGCGATGATCGAATGCATCTTCGGTTGGGGCAAGCAGCACCGCACCATGCGCAAAACCAAGCATCGCGGCATCCCTCGCGTCGCCGCCAACTTCCTGCTCAATCTGATCGCCTAAAACCTGATCCGCATTCCCAAACTTGTTGCAGCGTAGCCAACTCGGCGTCCAACCAAAATCACCCAAACCAATCAAACGTCCCGCCCCCAGAGAGAAAGAAAATCCCGAAATTTTCGGTTTTTTCAGCGGACTGCTAAAGGCTGATCCCTGGCACCACCAAGCAAAGCTGAAAGATACCAGCCGAGGTCTGCGAGTTGGATTGAGGAGATGGAGAAACGGTTTCGCCGTCGCATCCGTGATCTGGTGGCACTAGTACTACTGAGTCAGAAAAGTGTCTGATTCAAAAGGTCGCGGGCGAGGTCCTGTGAGAATCAGTTACCGGTTGAGATTCAGGCATCGGTAACGGGGGCTGATATGGATCTCCGGAGATCAGACGGCAGTGAATCGCGATTTTCGGCTTTTGTCGAGAAACTTGTGAGTGTGATCGGACATGCGGACCGGGCCCGGCCGTTGTTTGATTATTGCATCGGCTTAATCATGCCGGGGGAGCGTAAAAGCGTTGAGCCTATGGCCGCGGTAACGGCACCTGATCGGACGGCGGCGCAGCATCAGTCGCTGCTTCACTTCGTCGGCCAATCGCCTTGGTCTGACGAGGGTGTTTTGGCCAAAGTGGGTGAGATGGTACTGCCGGCGATAGAGCGCCATGGACCGATCGAAGCGTGGATCATCGATGACACCGGTTTTCCCAAGAAGGGAGCGCACTCGGTCGGTGTGGCGCGTCAATATTGCGGGCAGCTCGGCAAGCAGGATAACTGCCAAGTCGCGGTGTCCCTGTCGCTTGCCAATCACCACGCCAGTCTGCCGGCAATGTATCGTCTCTATCTGCCGCAGGAATGGGCGGCAGATAAGAAACGTCGGCGCAAAGCGGGCGTGCCCAAGGAGATCAGCTTTAAGACCAAGCCAGAGATCGCGCTTGAGCAGATCGAAGCAGCCTGCAGAGCCGGGCTTCCTCGCGGCGTGGTGCTGATGGATGCCGGATATGGCTGCAACACGGACCTGCGGACCAGCATCAGCGCGTTGGCGTTGACCTATGTGGCCGGTATCTTGCCAAACACCACGGTGTGGACATCCGACACGGCGCCGCTACCGCCGAAAAAATGGTCGGGCAAAGGGCGACCACCAAAGCTGCTGCGCCGCGACCACAAGCATCAACCGATTTCGGTCAAGGAGCTTGCTCTTTGCCTTCCTAAGCGGGTCTGGCGCACGATCAAGTGGCGAGAGGGTGCGGCCGAGCGGCTATCATCGCGCTTCGCTCGCGCGCGCGTTTGCGTCGCGCATCGAGATTACCAACTCACCGAAAGCCGACCGGAAGAATGGCTTTTGATCGAATGGCCAGAAGGTGAGGACGAGCCGACCAAATACTGGCTTTCAACGTTGCCGGAAACGACCACTTTTGGAAGGCTAGTCGATCTAACCAAGCTGCGCTGGCGCATCGAGCGCGATTATCAGGATCTCAAACAAGAGGTCGGGCTCGGGCATTTCGAAGGGCGAGGTTGGCGTGGCTTCCACCACCACGCTACGCTGTGCATCGCAGCCTACGGATTCCTGGTCTCCGAGAGGGAGACGATTCCCCCCTCGGGATCTCGTTCCACCAGGCCGTTCAAGAGACTTGCGATTTCCAACGGTTACCGACCCAGAGGCTCCGCTGCTGCGACCCGAACGTCACATCCCGAACTCGATTGCCACGATGCGGCGAAGACTGATCGTTGCCATCGTCCGGAACCTCTCACGCTGTCCCTGTTGCATTCGCCCGATCAAACAGACGAAGCGTCTTCTTTTGTGACGCAGTAAGACTAGGAGCCTGTCCGAATAGTCGCTGTTCAATTTTGAGCGAGTCTGATTCAAGCTTGAGCTATGAGCAAGTATTTTCGCCCCTGGAATATCGATCAGACACCGCTGCTGCCGCCGAATGTGCAGGACTTCGTGCCGAAGGGCCATGTCTCGCGGTTTATCGTTGAGCTGGTGCGGGAGAGCCTTGATCTCCAGGAGATCACGGGCAGCTATGTGAGTGGTCTTGGGCAACCGCCGTTTGACCCCCGGATGATGGTGGCGCTTCTGCTGCACGGCTATGCGAGTGGGCTGTATTCGTCGCGGCGGATCGCGAAGGCCTGCCGCGAACGGAACGATTTTGTGATGATTGTGGCGCTCGATCCGCCGGATTTTCGCACGATCAGCGACTTCCGCAAGCGGCATTTGAAGGCGCTCGGCGCACTGTTCCTGCAGGTTCTGAAGTTGTGCGAGACGGCAGGGCTGGTCAAACTCGGCCATGTCGCGCTTGATGGCACGAAGATCAAAGCGAACGCGTCGAAACATAAAGCGATGAGTTATGAGCGCATGAAGAAACGCGAGGCGGAATTGAAAGCCGAGGTCGCTCGCATGCTGGCGGCCGCTGAGGCGGCGGATGCTCAGGAGGACGAGACTTTCGGCAAAGACAAACGCGGCGACGAGCTGCCGGATTGGGCTGGCGACAAGGAGAAGCGGCTGGCGAAGATCCAGCAGGCGATGGCGGCGCTGGAGGCCGACGCCCGGCTGGCGGCGGCGGAAGAGCGCCGCATCGAGGTCGAAAAGGAACAGCAGCGCCAAGCCGAAGGCCGCAAGAAGCCGGGCAAACCGGCGGCGCCGCCATCGGACCAACCTGATCCCAAGTCGCAACGCAACTTCACCGATCCGGAAAGCCGCATCATGAAGTCGAAGGATGGCTTCGTTCAGGCCTATAATGCACAGGCCGCCGTCGACGCAGGCGCCCAGATCATTGTCGCGCACGAACTGACGCAGTGCGGCAACGATCAGGGCCAGTTGGTGCCCCTGATCGAGGCCATCGAGAACAATCTCGGCCGCAAGCCGGAGCAGGCCTCAGCGGACTCCGGCTACTGCAGCGAATCCAATCTCGAAGCGCTCGAAGCCCACGGCGTCGACGGCTACGTCGCGCCTGGACGCGCCAAGCACCCGACAGCCGCGAACGGAAAAATCGGCGGACCGCTGACCCAACGGATGCGAAAGAAGATCGACGATGGCGGCTTCGAAACGCCCTACCGATTGAGAAAGCAAGTGGTCGAACCGGTGTTCGGACAGATCAAACAGGCACGCGGCTTCCGCCAGTTCCTGTTGCGGGGCGTCGAAAAAGTGCGTGCCGAGTGGGCCATGATCTGCACCGCCCACAACCTCCTGAAGCTGTTCACCCTCGCAAAGGCTGCCTGAGCCGGCTAACCTCAACCAATGCCAGAACGCCTATCTGGACGGGCTCCTAGCGGAACCGGCAGCTGAGCGCGCCAAGGAACATGGATGCGCGCAAATGGATTGTGCAGAAATGGGCAGGCTCCTGATGATAGCAGCGCTTGCTGCACCCGCTCCAATGGGCACATACTGAATTGTCAGATCAAAAGCCGGCCGACGATTGCGTTGCTGTCTCATCTATTATCTGATATCCGGAAACGGGGACCGCCGTTGCTCGTCTGCTTTTCAGTGAGCCGCTTGAAGGAAACGGCTGACTGACCGTCGTCGCCCACCCATTTACAGCCTTGCGACTTGGAGCTGGAGAAGACAAATGCAGTGTCCGAAGCAAACGCGGCGCTCGCTTCTTTTGACGACGCTCGGTACCGGAGCGTTCCTGACGGCGGGCAAGTTCGCTGCGGCGCAGGAAGATCAGCCCGGCAGTGATGTGCGACCGCAAAAAGGCGACTTGCTCGTTCGCGCCGAACCGGAGCATGCGGGTAAAATCATCACGCCCGGAGACCTGCAGCTCGGCGAACCGCCTTTGTCCGCCTGGCCAAAAGACCCGAAGACCTCGGTGATCCGCAATGGCTCGCGCCTGAACGAGATTCTGGTTATAAGGCTTGATCCCGGCGAAATGGACGAGCAGACCCGATCACGCTCTCCTGACGGCATTGTAGCCTATTCGGCGATCTGTACGCACGCCGGATGTTCTGTCACCGGCTGGCTGAAGTCCGAGACAGGCGACAAAGATGTTCTCAAATGCTTTTGTCACAACTCCGAATTCAATCCCCGGGAAGGCGCGCAAGTCGTGTTCGGGCCCGCGCCCCGGCGTCTGCCGGCACTGCCGCTGGCGATAGTCGACGGCTCGCTCACCGTAGCTGCAGGATTCGTTGGAAAGGTAGGTGCTCAACAACCAGGGTGATGGGGCGCGGTCGCATCGGATTCCCGTGCCCCAGACGATTGCACCACCGAGGGTGGGCAAAGAGAAAGAGCTAGGGAGATGGCGTCCATGACTAGAAAGCAATGGCTATTATCGGGTTGTGTTGCGTGCACGACCCTTATTTCAACCGCTGCTGTCGCCGGTCCGATTGAAAATTACAGCCCGGTGACGCAAGCCCGCCTGGAAAATCCCGAGCCCGGCAACTGGATGCTGTATCGGCGGACCTATGATGGCCAGGGTTACAGCCCGCTCGAGCAGATCAACACGTCGAACGTGAAGAACCTCGCGCCTGTCTGGACCTTCTCCACCGGCGTCATCGAAGGCCATGAGGCGCCGCCGATCGTCAACAACGGCGTGATGTTCGTAGCCACCCCGATGGGGCAGGTGATCGCGCTTAACACCAAGACCGGCGAAGAATATTGGCGCTACAAGCGGCAGCTTCCGGAAGATCTGTTCCAATTGCATCCGACCAGCCGCGGCGTCGGCCTGTGGCAGGACAAGCTGTATCTCGCCACGACCGATGATCACGTGGTCGCGCTCGATGCGAAGACCGGCAAGGTTCTCTGGGATACAAAAGTCCAGGACTACAAGAAGGGTCAATACCTCACACTGATGCCGCTGGTCGTCGACGGAAAGGTCATTGTCGGCGGCTCCGGCGGCGAATTCGGCGTCCGGGGCTATGTCGTCGCGTATGACGCCAATAACGGCAAGGAGTTGTGGCGCACCTTCACCATTCCTGCACCGGGAGAGCCCGGCAGCGAGACGTGGAGCGGCGACGCCTGGAAGACCGGCGGCGGATCGGCCTGGATGACCGGCAATTACGACAAGGACACCAAGACCATTTATTGGGGTGTTGGTAACGCTGCGCCGTGGCCCGGGGACGCTCACCCCGGTGACAATCTCTTTACAACCTCCGTGCTCGGCCTCGATCCCGAGACTGGCAAGATCAAGGCACATTTCCAGTACCATCCGAACGATTCCTGGGATTGGGACGAGGTGGAGGCGCCGATGCTGGTCGACCTGCAAAGGGATGGCCGGTCCGTCAAGAGCCTGATCCATCCGGGACGCAACGCGATCTTCTGGATCCTGGAGCGCAAGCCGGACAAGATCAGCTACGTAGCCGGTTGGCCCTATGTTTACACCGATGTCTGGAAAGGCATTGAGCCCGAGACCGGTAAGCCGGTCGTCGACCCCGCGCACAAACCGGTGGTCGGCAAGCGGGTCGAGTTCTGCCCGTCACTGTGGGGCGGCAAGGACTGGCCCTCGGCGGCGTACAGCCAGAAGACGAAATATGTCTATGTGCCGGCCAACGAGAACACCTGCGGCGGCCTTTCTGGCGAGAAGGTGCCGCTGGTTCCAGGCCAGCTCTGGCTTGGCACCAAGCCGGAGGACATCGGTCTGACGATCCGTCCCGGCGCCAAGCACATCGGCGAATTGCAGGCTTGGGACCCTGCAACCGGCAAGAAAGTCTGGTCGCACAACTTCCCGAAGTCGCAATTGTTCGGTTCGGTGCTGGCGACCGCGGGCGATCTCGTCTTTGTCGGCGGGACCAACGATCGCAACTTCCGCGCCTTCGACGCCAAGAGCGGCGAACTATTGTGGGAGCAGAAGACAAACTCCGGCATCATGGGCATGCCGGTCTCCTATGAGGTCGACGGCACGCAATATATCGCCATCCAGTCCGGCTGGGGCGTCGACGCGCAACGCATCCAGGATGCGCTCAGCACCCAGAACATCGGGGTGGAAAACAACGTGCCGCAGGGCGGCGTGGTCTGGGTGTTCGCCGTCAAGAAATAGCCGCGGGTGAAGCCTCGAGGCGAGAAGCGGCGGACTGAAAGGTCCGCCGTCGTCAGCCGAAAGCAAGCGAAAATCACCCGCGCCGTCAATTAGTGAGGCCATCGTCGGCACCTTATCTTGTCTACCGACGGATCAGCTCGCATCACGTGGGCTTGGAGAGTTGCTGCATGGTGCAAGAAGGCCGTTCTCATCTAGCGCCTTAACAAACCTCTCCTGGAGACTGAAGATGAAATGGAATTCGCCAAAGATTGTAGAAGTCCCAGTCGGGATGGAGATAAACATGTATGCATGTGCCAGTAGGAACTCAGCTACTAAAACTGGCTAAGGAAAGTTGATCTGCCGAAGGCGTCTCGGTGCGATTTGGCCGGCGCTTTGCTGTCGGTCAAATCCAAGACGAACATAATCGTTTCGACGCGACCACAGGCGGAAACCGTTGAGGCAATTTTGAACGCCGATTGTCACACGGCTATACCTACTCAGCTCTGGAGAATATTTGCACATCCGAAATCACAAAATTGCAGATTGCCCGGAGTTGAAAGCTGGCAGAGGATCACTGGGCTTGCATCTTACGGCTCGGCCTCTTGTTGTCGCAGCCGTCGCACCCTACGCGACCTCTAAGACCATGACCGGACAGGAAGCTGGCGATGAACAGCAGCTTCATCCGATTTTCGGCCGCAAAGCTTTTGGAGCGACAGCTCTCGTTGACGCTCCGGGCCTGGCCACGACGATTTCGCCGGTGAATTCCTAGTCCCTTGGCCTTGTGTGTGTGTGTGTGTAGTCGTGGAGCAATGACCGGTTCAATATCGCAGGAGCAGAGCCAATGACCGTATTGCACAAGAACTTCATAGGCGGCCAGAGCGTCAGCGTCGAGACAGGTGACCGCATCAAGGTCTACAACCCTGCTCGGGACACCGTGTTGGCCGAAATTCCCGACACGCCCGCCGACATGGTCGATCGCGCCGTTCAGGCGGCAAAGAAGGCGCAGAAGAGCTGGGCCAAGCTACCGGCGATCCAGCGCGCCAACGCCCTTCGGCGAATCTCAGCAAAGATCCGCGAGAACGCGGACAAGATCGCCCATGTGATTTCTGAGGAGCAAGGCAAGATCCTGCCGCTCGCCAAGGTCGAGGCGGCCTTCACTGCAGACTATCTCGATTACATGGCCGAATGGGCGCGTCGAATCGAAGGCGAGATCCTCGAGAGCGACCGACCCGGCGAAACGATCCTGTTCTTCCGCCAGCCGATCGGCGTCGTCGCCGGCGTGCTGCCCTGGAACTTCCCGTTCTTCCTTATCGCTCGCAAGCTCGGGCCGGCGCTCGTCTGCGGCAACTCGATCGTTATTAAGCCGAGCGAAGAGACGCCAAACAATGCGGCGCTATTTGTCAATCTTCTGACCGGCCTAGACATTCCGGACGGTGTGATCAACTTCGTCCATGGCTCCGGCCGCACGACTGGCGATGCGCTGTGCGGCCATCCGGACGTCGGCCTAATCAGCTTCACTGGAAGCGTTGCCACGGGTTCGGCGATCATGAAAGTCGCGGCGAAGAACATCACGAAGGTCAACCTCGAACTCGGCGGGAAGGCTCCCGCCATTGTGTGCAAGGACGCCGACATTGCGCAGGCGGCCAAGTTCGTCGCGGCGTCCCGCACGCTCAACACGGGGCAGGTCTGCAACGCGGCGGAGCGCGTCTATGTCGAACGCCCGATAGCCGACAAGTTCGTCTCGGCCCTGGCAGATTCCATGAAGGCAACGCGCTTCGGCGATCCGCTTGGCGGGAAGGAAATCGACATGGGGCCTCTTGTCAACAAGGCAGCGCTCCAGAAAATCGAGGATCTCGTCGAATCGGCGAAGAAGCAAGGCGCGGAAGTCGTGACCGGTGGCAAGGTGGCGAACTTAGGCGCGGGGAACCATTACGAGCCGACCGTGCTGGTCAACTGCAGGCAGGATATGGATATCATGCGGAAGGAAATTTTCGGGCCGGTGCTTCCGGTTAATGTCGTCGAAAATCTCGACCAGGCGATCGAGCTTGCGAATGATTCCGAATACGGCCTGACTTCGTCGATCTACACGAACGACATTCGGACCGCGATGAAGGCGTGCAACGAACTCACGTTCGGCGAAACTTACGTCAATCGCGAGAATTTCGAGGCGATGCAGGGGTTCCACGCGGGCAACCGCAAATCCGGCATCGGCGGCGCCGATGGAAAGCATGGTCTGTTGGAGTATACGACCACGCACGTCTGCTACATCCAGACCTGATCGACTGCACCTGCGTCTGGTCCCTAAGGCCTTCGGAGTCGATCTGAAGGCCTTGGTGACATACCGACTGCAAAAAAGCCACGCACGGAACTCCAAGCATGACGATTTTGGGCACATCATTCCGGCAGCGCCGCAGTAACTTCGACGGCGCCGGTTTGTTCAGCGTGGAGCCGCTGGGTTGGTAGCGTTCAGCCAGCAAAGCGAATCACCGCTGAGACGGCAAGACGAGGCATCCAGATCCCGAGCCGGCGGGCAAGTCACATCAGCGGGCCGCGCTGAGCAAGCAAATCGGCATCAAGTCCACATGCGCCAATGCACTCCCAGGCGTAGGACAGCAGATGCCCGCGCAGGCTGCGCCTGACAGCGCGGACGCCACCGTTCTGCCTCCATTCGGTGTGGGTCGGTATTGCGGGGGGCCTTACTTCGTCTTCCCGTCCTTGTCGAATTGCGCGATGTAGGCCCAGAGGTCGTTTGCCTCTTTCTCGTTCTTGATGCCGGCGAACGCCATCTTGGTGCCGGGAATCTTGGAATTGGGATCCTTGATGTATTCGAGGAATACTTCCTTGCTCCAAGTGATGCCGGAGTTCTTGTTGGCGTCCGAATAGGAATAGCCCTCGGCGGTGCCGGATTTGCGGCCGTCCAGCCCGTTGAGTTCCGGACCGATCTTGTTCTTGGCGCCTGCGCCAATCGCGTGGCAGGCAAGACACTTGTTGAACGAGGTCTTGCCGGCGGTGGTGTCTTGCGCCGGCGCGCCGGATGCTGCGATCAAGGAGGTGACGACGGCCAGCGCGCTAATGGTCGGTATCTTCATGTGGAGGCTCTTCTTTTTTTCCAGTGTGAATGGTGCGGTTGCTTCTGGCAGGCCCGCTTCGATTGGCCTAGATGGGCCGCTCGCTCGTGCTCGCGGGCCTCTACCGGCAGCATGCACTCAGTTGGTCGGCGGCGGGTCGCCCCATTTGATTGCGTCAGCGTTCGGCAACAGGACCATTTTTTCGCGCATCTTTTCGTCGGCTGCGTCCGCTCGATCTGCCACGACGAAAAAGGCGACGCCAGCAACGACGATCTTTAAGGCATTTGGCAACATGGGCATCCTCCGAACAAATTGACAGCACTCGAGTGAGCGTCCACCGTTGTTTCCGCGCACGAAATCCACCTCCCGGCCATCGCAAAAGACCCGGGCCACCTCGGGCCCGGGTTTGCATAGTGGCCCTAGGGCAAGGGAGGTTAGCTCCCGAGGGCGCTGATTATGCTCTGCCAGCCGTACACGTCAACCAACCTGCAATTTCGCGAATCGGTTGTGCAAATAGTCGCATGGCCAAGGCCATCGTCGCTAACAGGAAAATGGCCCCAACGTCTCGAGTAGGCTGGGGCTTTGGGTCAGAGAACTCTTGGGAAGAGCGAGGAGACCACGTTTGTTCCTGCCGGCTGATGCGAGCCGGCTTCGCTGGGGGACGACTGTGGGATCGGATAAAAAACCGCTCCGGCTTCTGGGGAAGAGAGCTCCGCCGTATGAGCCGAGGAGGCCACAGATCTGGCGTACCGCAGACTATGGCTGTTGAAACAGCGCAATGATGAAAGCGCCGTCGTGATCGCTCCGCGTCACGCGCGGGCGATCGCTTGTCTGTCGCACGAATGGAAGAAACTCAAAAATTCAGCCGGTCGGAACGGCCATTCATCGAACCTTGGCGCTTCCCTTGCAGACTAATCGACGCTGGGGGATTTTGAGGGCCCAGTTCGTAAGCCCGCGCCGCCCAGAAGCATATTCGGTTGGAGCGGTGTTGTAGGACACGGCAAATGGAAACAAATCTGTCGGTCGATTTGTCGAGCCGTCTGTCTAAACCTGTCGAGTTTAGATGTCCAACGAGCTCGCCCGTCGGTTTGTAAATCTTTTGACCTCGGAGGTCATGAAGCTTCCTGCCGAATAGATCATAAATTTCATTTACACGGATGTTAGCGACGTACTGTCCTTCGCTGTTAAATACTTTCCCGTCACACGTTACCTTTTCGTTGTGACCTACCCCGGGATTTTCGGACCGGTGATTACTTGAGAGACTGCCCTCCGAATCGGAGGAGCGGATGCGCAAGTCAAGGTTCACGGACGAGCAGATAGTGGCGATCCTGCGAGGAGCGGATCGAGAGCCGATCGGCGTGGTCGCCAAGAGGCATGGGATCAGCGAGCAGACGATCTACACGTGGAGGAAGCGTTTCGGAACGTTCCAGGCTGACGATGTACGCCGGCTTAAGCGGCTTGAAGCTGAGAACGCGCGGCTGAAGAAGCTGGTTGCCGAACGCGACCTCGAGATCGAGGTGATGAAGGAGATCACTGCAAAAAATGGTGAGCGTGCCGGCTCGCCGTGCCGGAGTAGCGTACGCGACGGGCAAGGGCCTGTCGCAACGGCGGGCTTGCACGCTGCTCGGTGTCGGGCGATCCGCGTTGCACTGTTGCTCGACGAAGCTGGCGAAGGATACGCCGGTGCTGGCGCGGATGGCGGAGTTGGCGGCGCAATATCCGCGTTATGGTTACCGGCGGATCGCGATCTTTCTTGGCCGCGACGGTCATGTGATGAGCTTTGGACGTGTGCACCGTCTGTGGCGGCAGGCGCGTCTTCAGGTGCCACGCAAGCGCCCAAGAAAGCGCATCGCGACCGGCCGCCCACGCCCGAACGCGCCGACGGGCGCCAACCAGGTGTGGTCGTACGACTTCGTGTTCGACTGGTGCGCCAACGGCCGGCAGCTCAAGTGCCTGACCGTCACCGACGAATGGACAAAAGAGGGTCTTGCGATCGAGGTGGATGGCCGCATCCGTTCCGGCCGCGTGATCGAAGTGTTGTCGCGGCTGGTGTCCGAGCGCGGCGCATCACTGTATTTGCGCTCGGACAATGGGCCGGAGTTTGTCTCCCGCGCCTTGCTGAAGTGGATCGTCGACCAAGGCATCGCCACCGCATTGATCGATCCGGGCAAACCCTGGCAGAATGGCGCGACGGAGAGCTTCAACGGCAAGTTCCGCGATGAGTGTCTGAGCCTCGAATGGTTCCGGTCACGGACCGAGGCGAAGGTGCGGCCGGCGTGAGATAGCCGAGACTCGAATGCGGGCGTTCGCGGCCAAGCTCGAGCAGCAAGGCGCAACGGACGCCCAAGCGACGGGGCGGATCGCTGCGGTATATGGGGCCTCCGCGCCCCGCCCCGTCGCACAACCGTCCCGCAAGGGGCATGCAAACGAAAGAAGCAATCGGGGTGGTCGTCTCAAGTTAAACGTGGTCCGAAGAAACAGGGCAGGTCCAGTTGAGCGATCAATTGTCTCTTGGCCCCAGGCAAAGGCCGGGATCTTCATCAGCTTATCGCGGGTGAGACTGAACTGAAAAGGCGCTCCACCAGCAGCTTGAGAAGCTCGCCGGTAATCAACGTCGCAATGCTGCTCAAGAACTGGCCGGTCGCAGCCAGAGATGCCGCAACAGCCTTGACGGTTCGAGGATGATCACGGGCACCGAAAACAATGCGAGTGTGGGATAAGGCGGCAGCGACCTGATCCAGGCCCGCAATTTTGCGCCAAATGATTGGCTATCCAGTTTGAGATCGGCTTGGCCACGGCCACGAAGATCCGCATCCACCAGGAAGTAGATCGCGGCCAGCACCACGGCGTCCTCCGCCAAGCCAAAGCCTCCGGAGGCATACCGTCCAGCTCGCCAATCCGGCGGTCAATCGGACTGATCACGCGCTTCGAGAACGGCCCGAGGTGCATGTACAGCGCCATCTAGAACGGCTCGCAAACCTCCGGCGGGGCACGCATAGTCCTGTTTACGCTGTCGATGCCGCCAAGCCTCTTGCGCATGTCGCCATCCGGCAGTTCGCAGCGCCGATCGGACCGATCGAGCATGACGGCAAGCCGCAATAGCCGTCCTGCATATGCCGTCGGGCAGAACACGTGCCCGAGCACCGCCTTGTAAATTGCAAGGATGTCACGAAGCGGACGCTTGGTGTCGAAATTGCAGCCGAGCGTGCATTGGTCGCCCGCCTGCTCGACCTTCATGACATCATGACCTTCGTGCAGGCAGCCTTCCTTCCCTAGCCGCCGCGGGAGCGGACATCGTCACAGCCGGTCGGCATTAGGTCGAAGATGTGAAACGTATCTGGTTCGAAATGCACATCAAAGGCCAATCTGCCGCCTTTTCGCGCGTCGCATCGTTGCTGTTTGTTTTAAGGAAACCGAAAACCCGCTGGATGGTTGCAAGCGGGTAAGCAGTCGCCTATAGGCGATATTCGCTAGACTAAGTTGCTGATGAGGACGCCGCGCGGCGGAATATCTGGTCGGGCGACTTCGATAGACCTTGGGATTGACGCGCCGCGACAGAACCAATGATTTGACGATCGCCATGAAGCCGCAGCCGGAACCATCAGCCCAGGAAGTACTGGCCGGCTTGGTCGAGCGCGTCACATATCACAACGCCGAGAATGGCTTCTGTGTGCTGCGAGCCAGGGCGAGGCCACCGCGATGTCGTGACCGCTGTGGGCCATTCAGCAACCATCGCAGCGGGTGAGTGGATCACCGCCTCGGGCGAATGGGTCAACGACCGCACCCATGGCCAGCAGTTCAAAGCAAAGTTTCCGGTTCAAGGTCTGGATCAGCGGCCAGGTTCGCCGTGTCACCAAAGCCATCCGTCGCGAGATGCGGCGTCGCGCCGCCGTCGAGCCTGTGATCGGCCATCTCAAGGACGACCACCGAATGCGCCGCAACCATCTCAAGGGTCGCGACGGCGACCGCATCAACGCCGTGCTCGCCGCCGCCGGCTACAATTTCAGCCTGCTCCGCCGCTGGTTCACGGAACTTTTACGCGTCCTGTTATGGATACTCTGTCGCCGCCTATCGCAACCACACCTTGCGTACAACGGTGCTCAGAAACGTTCTTAACGAACGACTTGTTGATAAGAGCACGGGCAAATGATCTGGCGTGCCCCCTAAAGCACTTCACCAACGGTTGGCGCTGCGCGTGTCCATTGGCTCGCTGATTGGCGAGTTAAAGCTTAACGTAACGAAAGCGGTGTCGTCAGCGATCCCTCCAGGTGCTGATCCGGATCAGATCGCGCGCATGTGAGGAGGGATGTCGTAATGGGCGTCAAGTTCGTCACGACCCTTGAGGTCGGACCAGTCATGGTCTTCCTGGCGAGCAAACGCGGGCGCTTTCTGGAGCTGGATTTCCGTAATGTCGGTGTGATACCCGCCGAGGTTGTGATCGTAGTTGAGCTTGCCCCAGGGGAGCGCATGAGCAGAGTCGCTCGTCTCGCCGAATGAGATCACAACATAGGCAATGCGACCGCTTACTTTTTCGATGATCAAGCGCTTTATGTTTCCCATGCGACGGCCATCAGGGGAGTAGACGCCCGTACCCTCGACGCGATCGCTTTCGATAAAAGCCCTCGATGGTCTCGTGGAATTCGCTTTCCCGTCCATGCTGAAGCTCCTCTGGGTGAAGTTCGAGCGGCTGCGCTCACGCGCGGTCCCGGCTATGAACGGCAGAGATTTAACCATAGCGAGGGCGATTTGGCCATCTCTCACTTATTTAGGAGGTTCGCAGTCCGGGTACCGAGACTGCGAGATAAACGCGGCCGCTACGCCTGGCTCGCAATCGCAGGCGCACCGCCATCGCGGTATCGCAACGCAGCCGAGACACATCGCCTCCTGATTTACTCCGTGCGCCAACTCGCGAGATTTTTTTGGGTTGTTCGATTTTCGACTTTTGCAACAATATCCCCCTATCAACGGACATCGTCAGCTTGGCGGGGCACGTCCGATAAGTGCCGATTTTGTTGCCCGTTCCATATCAGAGCAGCGTCTGATAGCTAAGCTCATACGCTACCAGTCGGGCCATGCGTCACAATCATTTTCCATTAGGGTGCAATCGGTTCGTCACTTGATGCGCCTAGTAGGACGCTGGCGCATCTCTTCTTCAGAGGCTGCCTGTTGTGCTTGGAGCCTTTGCACAAAAATCTTCGCTGCTCGCGAAATGTGATCGCGGCTCAGCATTTCGGCATGCGCACCATCGCCGGCAATAATGGCGTCCAGGATTGCGACATGCTCGGCCAGGATCGTCTGCGCCATCTGCGCATCGTCACGCAGCACTTCGCCCATGACGCGGCGCAGATACGGCCAATGCGGCGCCGTCGTCTCGCCTATCAGCGAGTTTTCCGAAAGCGCATTGATGAAGGCATGAAAATTCATATCGGCTTCGATCTGCTCATTCAGTGAACCGCTCGCGACGGCGGCGCGGCCTGCATCCAGGTAAGCCGGTCCCTCGATCTTGGCCCGCTCGGCACCGCGTTCGGCCGCGAGGCGGGCGGCAAGCCGTCCAGCATGGCCCGGACTTCATAGAGCTTTCGGACAAAATCGGGGTCGATGGGCGAGACGATCAGGCCACGGCCCGAGGCCTCGCGGACCAGCCCCCGGTCCCGCAAAAGCAGCAGCGCCTGCTGAACCGGCTGGCCGGAAACGCCATAGGCACGGGCCAACTCGTCCTGGATCAGGCGCGAGTTGGACGGCAGTTCGCCGTCGACGATCTCGGAAACGATAGCATTTACAACCTGTTCAACCAGGGTCGGCTGGGCTTGGACGCTTGGCATGGGACCTCCGGAGGACTATTCTGCGAAGCCCATAACACCGCAAAGCAAAAAAATGCGGAACTCAGGTTGGGAGGATCCCTATGCTCATGGTCAGCCGTCGTACGCTTTTGAGGTCCGCTGTTGGTGCCGTCGCTGCCGGATCGCTGCTGAAGAGCCCCGCCGTACTGGCGCAGGCCGCACCGCTGAAGTTGAAGTTCGGCAACGACCTGCCCGTGACGCACTCGGTCAATGTGCGACTGAAGGAAGCCATCGAAGCGATCGCCGCCGAGACCAGCGGCAAGGTCACGATCAACCTGTTCCCGAACAACCAGCTCGGGAGCGACACCGACATGATGACCCAGCTGCGTTCCGGCGCACTCGAACTCGCCACCATGCCGGGTACCGTGATGTCGACGCTGATCCCGACCGCTTCGCTGACTGGCGTCGGTTTTGCCTTCACCAATTATGACAAGGTGTGGGCTGCGATGGACGGCGAAGTCGGCAAGTTCATCCGCGGCAACATCGAGAAGGTCGGGCTCACTCCGTTCGAAGCGGTGTGGGACAACGGTTTCCGCCAGATCACCAGCAGCACGCGCCCGATCAAAGGCCCGGAAGATCTCGCGAACTTCAAGATCCGGGTGCCGGTGGTGCCGTTGTGGGTCGCGATGTTCGCCGCGTTCGGCGCGGCGCCTGTCAGCATCCCGCTCAACGAGGCCTATTCCGCGTTGCAGACCAAGATCGCCGACGGCCAGGAAAATCCGCTGGCCTTGATCGAATCCGCAAAATTCTACGAAGTTCAGAAATTCTGCTCACTGACCAATCACGCCTGGGACGGCTTCTGGCTGATTTCGAGCGGCAAGGTTTGGAAGACGCTGCCGAAGGATGTGCAGGAAGTCCTGCAGAAGCATTTCAACGCCGCCGCCAAGAAGCAGCGCGACGACATCGTCCAGGCCAACGCCGACTATCAGAAGACCCTGGAATCGAAGGGCCTGACCTTCAACACCACCAATGCGGAAGTCTTCCAGGCAGCACTCGCCAAGACGTCGTTCTACAAGGATGCCAAGGCCAAGTTCGGCGACGGGGCTTGGGCGTTGTTGCAGAAATACGCCGGCAACATCGGTTGACAGCCATGCACTTAGCGGAGGAAACCCGCGTCGTGCCACTCCGGATGACCGGAGTGGCGGGCGCCCTGCAAAAAGCCGAACAATGGCTTGGCTCGATCGTCGCGACTGCCGCGGCACTATTAGTGCTTGCGGAAATCGTTGTGCTCTTTGCGGGCGTTTCGTCCCGCTACCTGCTCCAGAAGCCAATCATCTGGACAGACGAACTTGCCGGAATCCTCTTTCTCTGGCTCGCCATGCTAGGCGCCGTGCTGGCGTTTCAGCGTGCCGAGCATATGAGAATGACGGCAGTCATCGGAATGCTGAAACCGAAGGCGCGGGCGTTTCTCGACGTCCTGGCGATTACCGCACCTCTCGCCTTTCTGATCCTGGTGCTCCATCCAGCCTACGAGTTCGCGTCCGACGAAATATTCGTCACGACACCCGCGCTTGACATTTCTAATGTGTGGCGGGCGGCCGCCCTGCCGGTTGGACTCGGTCTTATGACCCTATTCGCTGTCTTGCGTCTGGTGTCGGTTGGCGACTGGAAACTAACCGGCGGCACCGTCGCTCTCGTTCTGGGCATTGGCGGAGTACTCTATCTGCTGAGTCCGGTTTTGATCCCGCTCGGCAACATAAACCTTCTCATTTTCTTCGTCGGACTGGTGGCGATGATGGTGTTAGCGGCAGTGCCGATCGCATTCGCGTTCGGTTTGGCAACCTTCGCTTATATCGCCCTGACGACGACAACGCCGGCGACGGTCGTGGTTGGGCGAATGGACGAAGGAATGAGCCATCTCATCCTGCTGTCGGTTCCGCTCTTCGTCTTCCTCGGCCTACTGATCGAAATGACCGGCATGGCGCGAGCTATGGTCAGCTTTCTTGCCAGCCTGCTCGGCCACATCCGCGGCGGCCTGCAATACGTACTGGTTGCGGCAATGTACCTCGTCTCCGGAATTTCGGGCGCAAAGGCCGCCGACATGGCGGCGGTTGCCCCGGTGCTGTTTCCGGAAATGATCAAGCGCGGCGCCAAACCGGGCGATCTGGTGGCGCTGCTGTCCGCGACCGGCGCGCAAACCGAAACGATACCACCGAGTCTCGTGCTGATCACGATTGGATCGGTAACCGGCGTATCGATCGCGGCACTCTTTACAGGCGGCTTGCTGCCGGCCCTCGTCCTTGCCGTCATGCTGTGCGCCGTGGTCTGGCGGCGTTACCGCAACGACGACCTCTCCCACGTCAAGCGGGCTACGGCGAGCGAGATTGGATGGGCCTTGCTGATCGCACTGCCGGCCATCGCATTGCCGTTCGTCATTCGCGCGGCGGTGGTCGGTGGCGTAGCCACCGCGACCGAAGTCTCCACGATCGGCATTATCTATTCGGCGCTGGCCGGTCTGCTGGTCTATCGAAGATTCGATTGGGGTCGGCTCTATCCGATGCTGGTCGAGACGGCCTCGCTGTCGGGCGCGATCCTGCTCATCATCGGTGCGGCAACCGGAATGGCGTGGGCGCTCACGCAATCCGGGTTCTCGTCATCGCTCGCAACGATGATGACCGGGTTGCCTGGCGGCGCCCTGACGTTTCTGGCGGTGAGCATCGTTGCCTTTATCATTCTTGGCAGCGTTCTGGAGGGTATCCCGGCGATCGTGCTGTTCGGCCCCCTGCTGTTCCCGATCGCCAAACAGGTCGGCGTGCATGAAGTGCATTATGCGATGGTCGTCATCCTCGCGATGGGCATTGGCCTGTTCGCCCCGCCTTTTGGCGTCGGCTACTATGCCGCCTGTGCGATCAGCAGGATCCATCCCGACGAGGGCATCAAGCCGATGCTCGGTTATATCCTCGCACTACTGATCGGAACCATCGTGATTGCAATCGTTCCATGGTTCTCGATCGGCCTTCTGTAATCAGCTGAACTTCGCTTTGCGCTTAAGCCCTGAGGAGCAGAACGTGAAAGACCTCCTGAACTTCGGACAAATGCTTTCGGTACATTCGCGGGTTACGCCCAACCGGACCGGCGCTCGCGATCTCGAGCGATCGATGACCTTCACGCAGTGGAATGAGCGCTCGTGCCGGCTCGCCAACGCCCTAATCGGCCTCGGTCTCAGCAAGGGCGATCGTATTGCGATCCTCGCCTACAACAGCGTCGAATGGTGCGAGATCTTTGCCGCTACGGCAAAAGCCGGTCTCGTCGCCCTGCCGATCAACTTCCGCCTTATGGGCAAGGAAGTTCAGTTCATCGTCGACAATGCCGAGGCATCAGCCCTTATCGTTCAAGGCGATTTGGTCGGCGTGGTCGAGGAAATCCGCAACGATATTCCGATCAATGCGGATCGATTCATCCATTTCGGCGCCGGCCCCTGTCCAGCCGGCTACCACGCTTATGAGGACTTTCTTGCGGCTGGCAGCGCTCGCGAGCCAGCGCAGAACGTCGCCCTGTCAGACCCGTGGACCCTAATGTACACCTCTGGCACCACGGGCAACCCGAAGGGCGTGGTGCGAAGCCACCGCAGCGCCGTCCTGCTGTCCATGGTCACCGAAATCGAGCTCGGTCTGCACCGCAACGACGGTGCGCTTCTTGTAATGCCGATGTGCCATGCGAACTCGCTCAACTTCTTCGGCGCGTTCGGCTATTGCGGCGGCGTCAATTCGATCTACTCGCGCAAGAGCTTTGATCCCGAGCACGCCGTCAAGACGCTGGCCGAAGGCGGCTCGACCTTCACCTCGCTGGTGCCGACCCATTACATCATGATGCTCGGCCTGTCCCAGGCGGTACGCGCCAGGTACAATTTCGACGCAGTGACCAAGCTGATGATCTCGTCGGCGCCCGCGCGCCCCGAGACCAAGCGAGAGGTCATGGAGATGTTTCCCAAGTCCGGCCTGTTCGAACTCTACGGAGCCACCGAAACCGGCTGGGTGACCATGCTGCATCCGCATGAGCAGTTCACCAAGCTCGGATCTGTCGGTCGCGAATGTGTCGGCGCCGCGCCGATCAAGATTTTAGACGAGGCCGGGAACGAGGTGCCGGACGGACAGGCCGGCGAGCTCTACTCATGCAATGCCCATACGTTTGACTACTACTGGCATCTGCCGGAGAAGACCAAAGAGGCTTTCCGCGGCGATTATTGCACGGTCGGCGACATGGCCCGCCGCGACGAGGATGGATACATCCATCTTTCGGACCGCAAGAGCAACATGATCATCTCCGGCGGCGAGAACATCTATCCTTCCGAAGTCGAAGCCCTGGTGGGCGCGCATCCCCAGGTTAAGGACGTCGCCGTGATCGGCCTGCCCGATGAAAAGTGGGGTGAGCGTGTTCACGCGGTCATCGTGATGCGCGACGGCGCCACGCTGAAGGAAAGCGATCTGGTGGAGTGGTCCAAGGAACGCCTGGCCGGCTACAAACGTCCGCGATCTTACGCTTTCATTGCTGAGGCCGAGATGCCGCGCAACGCGACCGGCAAGGTGCTCCATCGCGAACTGAAGAAGATGTTCACGAACTGAGCATGATCGTTTGGTCGAACCATAGCGTTCCTGGATCAGGACCACATGCACGCCGTCTTGAACTCGGCATTGCCGATCTTCGCGCTCATCCTGACAGGATTCGTTTGCGGCTATTTCGGCGTGTTCGATCGAACCGCGACCGACAACCTGAATCGTTTCGCGGTCTATCTGGCGCTGCCTTCGCTGATGTTCGTGGCGATGTCCAGGATCACTCCGGATCAGGTGCGCCAGTTCGGCTTCGTAGCCGCATTTTGCGGGGGCTTTTCCGTCAGTTTTGCCGTGGCATTCATCATCAGCCGGTTTCGCGGCCGGCGTGTGGCCAATGCCAGCATCGAAGGACTGGATGCCGGCTACAGCAATGTCGGATTCATGGGAATACCGATGTGCCTTCTGGTCTTTGGGCCGGAAAGCGCGCCACCATCGATCATCGCCACTCTGTTTACCGCCTGCGTTCTGTTTCTATTCGCGGTGATCGTCGTCGAAATCGATCTTCAAAAGGATGGCAGTTTCTGGTCGACCGGGACGCGGGTCATTGTCTCGGTGCTGCGCAGCCCACTGCTGATCGCGCCGGTCGCTGGCCTTGCAGTCGGCCTGAGCGGTTTGAAAGTTCCGGCGCCGTTCGAAAGCTTCACCACTTTGCTCGGCGGCGCCGCTTCGCCGGTGGCGCTTGTCTGCATCGGGCTGTTTCTCGCGCAAGAGCGCGTGGTCAGCGACGACATCAAATCGATCAGCATTCTCGTTACACTGAAGCTGATCCTGCAGCCGGCCGTCACGGCGTTCCTCGCCTTTTACGTCTTTTCGATGCCGCCTCTGTGGTCGCACTCGGCTGTTATCCTAAGCGCGCTGCCAATCGGATCGGGCCCGTTCACGATCGCGAAGCTCTACGGGCTGGAGGCGGGCGTAACGTCCGGCGCAATTCTCGCCTCACATGTATTCGCTGTTCTGACCGTTTCACTTCTTGTCGCCTGGCTTGCGCCAATTTGATCCAAACCCTGACACCAACGGAGTCGCCCCATGAAAGTCTCTCCTGATAGCGCCGCCGGCCTGATTGCCCGCCTGCTGAAGCGACGCGGCATCACCCGCGTATTCGCGCTGTGCGGCGGCCACATCATGCCGATCTGGATGCGACTCGATGCGGAAGGCATCCGCATCATCGACGTCCGCGACGAGCGTGCCGCCGTCCACATGGCGCAGGCACATGCCGAACTCACCGGCGAACTCGGCGTGGCGCTGGTCACCGCTGGCCCTGGAATGACCAATGCCATTACCGGCATCGCCAACGCACATGTTTCGCGCGCGTCCGTGCTGGTGCTTTCGGGTGGCAACCCCCGTCCACAGGAGAACCGCGGTGGTCTCCAGGATATGGATCATACCCAATTGGTGCGGTCGATTACGCGCTACGCCCGCACCGTCCGCGAACCTTCTCTGGTACTACAGGAACTCGATGAAGCGATTTCGCGCGCCTTTGGCGAAGGCGGAGAACCTGGTCCTTCGTACATCGACTTTCCGACTGATACGTTGCGGGGCATTGTGCCGAAGGCACTGCAACTGGAGGAGCATCTCTCTGCAAAGCCACGCGCCGTCACGCGTCCGAATCCGGTCCAGGTTGAGAAGGCTGTAGACCTCCTGTGGTCGGCCCGCCGCGTGCTGGTGATTTCCGGTCGCGGCGCCCGCGGCGCCGGACCCGAGCTGATCTCGCTGCTCGACCGACTCGGCGCGGCCTATCTCGATACCGGCGAGAGCCGTGGGCTGGTGCCGGACAGTCATCCTTCCGTCGTCGGCGCCATGCGCGGTGCGGTTATGAGCGATGCCGATGTAGTCCTCACCGTAGGCCGCCGTCTCGACTTCCAACTCGCCTACGGATCGCCGTCGGTATTTAAAGACGCAAAATTCGTCCGCATCGGCGACACGCCTTCGGAGATGCGTGACAACCGGCGCGGCGCCGTCGAAATTCTGGCCTCTCCTGCCGAAACCTTGCGGGCCATGGTCGAACACGCCGGCAATTGCGAGTCCAAGGTAGACCGGCAATGGGCCGCGAAATTGCGCAGCGGACATGAGGAGCGGGCCAAGAAGCTGCAGCAGAGCATGGCGAGCGCGCCAAACGGCTCAGACGGCAAGCTGCACCCAAACAAGGTGTTGTCGGCCCTTCAACAGGCCATCGGCAACGACTCGGTTATAATCACGGACGGCGGTGATTTCCTCGCCTTTGCTCGCGTCGGACTTAACGCACCTTTAATGCTTGATCCCGGTCCTT